>CAVUSW010000017.1:0-427206 GCA_963744265.1 uncultured Acidobacteriaceae bacterium | reverse complement strand
GCGAAACGAGATGAGGCTTCATTTTGCTGCCGACCTTCGGGACTAGATAATGCCCCAGAAGTCCGAAGCGCAAACGCGTTCATTTTGCCTAGTCCACCGTTCCATCCCTGCTCCGCGCGTGCCAGATCGCGACACCCAGTCTTCGTGTCAAAAATCTGTTGCCCTGATTTGAGCAGGGGTATAATTGCCCAACTTTTCTCAGGGGAAAAGAGAGCAGGTTCGTCGAACGGGCGAGAGCACGAGTGAGGCTCGCAGCGGAGGCTCTTCGGGCAAACCGACGCGCGTGAGAATAGCGGCCTCACTTGAGCAAGAGTCTGAACGTAGCGCCCATTTAAAGCTAGACGTTCGCGGCTAGCTTCACCCGAGTCACACCTCCTCTCCAGACCTAAACTAATTCATCGAGAGCAGAACTCTCGCCAACCGCGCTCATCAAGGAGATTTCTATGCCTCATGTCAGCGTCCACTACAAGATTTATCTGATTGCAGGTCATCATCGGCAGCCACGCAATGCATCCGCCGAGCTCGAGCCGAATCCACCCAGTGAAGTCGACGTGACCAATCCCGGCAATATCACTCCGCTTTACATTCCTGAATTGCCCTACATGTCAGACGGCACACAGGAATTCGCTCAACTGCTGTTCTGGAGCGTCACCGACGGCACCAATGGCCAGACTTATCCTGCGGGTCCCCTCACTCAGCCCGTCGGCGCAAACCCGCTCACCATTACTGCCTGGTATTTCCCCATCGGCGGAGACGGCAATGGTGGCACTGCGATCATCGACGACGCATTCTCGGCAGCCAAGGGAGACTTCATCGACGATACATTTGTCACCGTGACCAGCGATCCATCGCTGACCAATCAGGCGAATGTGGTCGGCGTCGTTCCCACGACTAAGGCAGAGACATTACAAGCTTCGGCATCAGTGGCGTCGACTACTGAGCCGTTTTCGAAATGGTTGTCGTTTAACGCCGGAACTCCCAGTGGCAATACTATTCAGGTACCAGCCGGCGCCGAGGGCATCGCCATCGCGGTTTACCAACGCTCCAACGTCACGCTGAATCCGCCGGGGCGCCAATACGAAGCGGGTGGCTTCATTGTAGGTGGGGTCGCGGTGGATGGTGGCGGAGGCCTGGTGGTCAACGGTGTCTATCATCCGGTAGATCCGTGGGGTCCGCTCATGGTTTCCCTGGCTCAGGCGTCCTTGGCCGTGATTGGATCAAGAAGCATGGGCAGGATCGGAGGCGAAGTGCGCCAGCTTGCCGCGCGGGCAGTGCTGCAACTGATCAGGTCGGCACTACCCGGCATCGAGAAGCAAGCCGAAGGCGGGGAGGAATAAGTCTTACTCTTGCGCGAACTGCCCACCCAAGCACAACCAGCAGCTTGGGTGGGACACCTTCTATTTTTTCTCTCGATCTAATCTTCGCGCGGTCAACCTCTATCCGCAAAGGGCAGTTCCGGTTCCTCAATGGTTTCCTGCCAATCCGGCGCCTGCAACTCGAAGGGAGTCTTGTCCAGCTGCTCGATCTCCGGCAACGATTGCGGCGGCCAGCGAACGGTCCAGTTCGGGAAACTTTCTCGCGATCGGGAACACACGGCGCTCCATCGAACGCACCATCTCGTCGTACGATTTCACCGCGCCGCCCAGCTTCTTGCCCACTTCCTCCATGTATCCAGTCATAGTGCACAGCCGCTTGTAAAGCTCTTTGCCCGCCTCGCTGATTCGCCGCGCGCTCTCGGCAAGATTCTTCTCATTCCATCCGTAGGCCACCGCTTTCAGCAGCGCGATCAGTGTCGTCGGCGAAGCCACGATTACCTTCTCGCTACCCCGTACTCGATCAGTTCAATATCGCCGTCCAGGGCGGCGCGAAAGAAAACTTCGCCGGGAAGAAACAGCACGACGAACTCCGGCGTCGGCGAAACTGTGCCCAATAGGATTTGGCGGAAAGACTATCGATGTGGTGCCGGACCTGGCGCGCGTGATCGCTGAGCCCCTGGCGGCGGGTCTCATCGTCGGGCGCTTCCAAAGCCGTTCAGATACGCCGTGAGCGGGACCTTAGAGTCGATCACAATTTTCTTGCCGCCCGGTAACTTCACAATGACATCGGGACGGAAGCGACGCTCCTCGTTCGTTGCGGTCTCCTGCTCCTTAAAATCGCAATACTCCAGCATGCCCGCAAGCTCGAGGACTCGCCGCAATTGCAACTCTCCCCATCGGCCACGCGCCTGCGGTTCGCGCAGGGCTTTCACCAGATTGCCGGTCTCGGTCTGCAAGGCTTTCTGGGTATCGAGCAACGACGACACCTGAGCCGTCAGCGCGCCATAAGCCTGGCTGCGCGCTTGCTCCAGCGACTGAATCTGCTGATTCATTCCGGCCAGCGATTGCGCAATCGGGTCGACCAGATTCTTGACCGCCTGCTCCTTCTGGGCCAAGTCGCCGGCGGCTTGGGTCTGGGAGTTCCGCAAAACGCTGCTGGCCAGTTGCAGAAAGTTGGCGTTATTGTTCTCCAGCGCCGATGCCGCCAGGGCCTTAAATTCAGTCTTTAGCTTCTCGCTGGCTTCGGAAAGCAACCGCAGTTTTTCCTCGCTGCTACGGCGTTCGCTGGCGAGGGTGGCATCCAGGGCCGACTTGGCGGCGGCCAGGGATTGGAGATCGGTCACCTGCCGCTGGAGCGCCGCTTGCGCGGTAGTGAGTTCCTGCTGCAGGGCTTCGCTCCGCTCATCCAGCGCAGCCGCTTTCGACTTTGCCGCCAACCACGCGAAAGCAGCTCCTAGAAGAAAGGCGATTACCGTGATCATTACTACCGAATAAGTTCATGAATAAATTCCGTAGATGATGTCGTCATTGTATGGCTGCGAGGTAAGGAACGAAAGCGAGTATCCGCTGAGTCAAATTGGCTGCACGTACCGGAAATCCCGCTTTCCATCAAAAAGCGGAATTAACACTTTATTGATCTCATGATGTATTGACCCCTTTGCCTGGCTGGGTGTAGGCTGCTTTTCAATCGGATGGCCTCATAGCCTTCGGATCTGTTGTGGGGTTCCAGAGCCGGAACCGGACCATGCAAGCCTTCGCCGTCTCAACTCGGCGTTCCCTCGTACTTCTGTCGTTGACTCCCTGCATCTATTCGGCTGTTGGTCTTCGGTCATGGAGGACTGCGTAATGGATGTTTCCCGGCGTACATTCGTCAAGACGGGCCTGGCGGGCGCTGTCGGACTTTCCGTTTTCGGCTTCGATCTCACGCCGCTGCATGCGCAGGCTGCAGGCGCTCAAGATTTCGCGCACCACCGAGACGCGCAGCACTTGCCCCTATTGCGCGGTGAGCTGCGGCGTCATCATCCACACCATTGGCGACAAGGCCAAGAACGTCACGCCGCAAGTGGTCCACGTTGAAGGCGATCCCGATCATCCCATCAATCGCGGCACGCTATGTCCCAAGGGCTCGTCGCTGCAGCAGGACATCCAGAACGATCGCCGCATCCTGTACCCAAGGGTACGACGCCCAGGATCGGACCATTGGGAAGACATCTCGTGGGACCAGGCCATCGAAGAGATCGCGGTCTGGACCAAGAAGACGCGCGACGCCGGCTTCATCGAGACGGACGCGAAGGGCAATACCGTCAACCGCTGCGAATCGTTGTTCTGGAGCGGCGGCTGCACCGATACCAATGAGTTCAATTACCTGGTCGTGAAAACGATGCGGGCTATGGGGGTGGTGCGCCTGGAAAACCAGGCGCGGGTTTGACACGGCCCCACGGTCTCAAGTTTGGGACCAACTTTCGGACGCGGCGCCATGACCAATGGCTGGGTCGACATCAAGAACACCGACATGATGTTGATCATGGGCGGCAATCCGGCCGAGAACCATCCTTGCGGATTCAAGTGGGCAGTGGAGGCCAAGCGCAACCGCAACGCCAAGACCATCGTGGTTGATCCGCGCTTCACCCGCACCGCGTCGCAGGCCGATCTCTTCTGCCAGATTCGCGCCGGCAGCGACCTCGCGTTTCTCGGCGGCCTCATCAATTACGCCATCCAGAACAACCGCGTCGCGCACGAGTATCTGGTCAACTACACCAACGCGGCGTTCATCATCAAAGACGGATTCAAGCTTCCGGAAGATGGCCTGTTCTCCGGCTTCGACGACGACGACCAAGACCTACGACAAGAGCACCTGGAACTACGAGGAGGGCGGCAACGAAACCGGCAAGGCTCGTCACGGCAGCATCTGGGTCGCCGGCGAATCCTGGGGCGCGCGCCGGAAGCGCTGCACGAAAGCCGCAGGGCACGACGTTCCTGCCGAACATGGCAGCGCGAACGCGCACACTGCCGAAGGACAGGGCTATCAGGCGCAAGGTCCGGCTGGCGCGAAGGCCATGGGCGGCGGTCCATTCCGCTCCGCCGTCGCTGCCGCCGAATGTCGCCTACGATCTGTCGCTGCAACATCCGCGCTGCGTCTATCAACTGCTGAAGCAGCAGTACTCGCGCTACACGCCGGAGATGGTAGCGAACATCACCGGCATCCCGCAGGACCAATTGCTCAAGGCGTGGGATCTGTACACGTCCGTCCGCAAAGACGGAGACATGAAGAAGGTGTCGACCGTCATCTACGCAGTCGGCTGGACGCAGCACAGCAACGGAACGCAGATCATTCGCACCGCGTGCGATGTTGCAGTTGCTGATGGGAAATGTCGGCCGCGCCGGCGGCGGCGTGAACGCCTTGCGCGGACACTCCAATATTCAGGGCGCGACGGACATGGCCGGCATCTTCGACATCCTGCCCGGCTACTTGAAGATGCCTAGTCCCGCGGACAAGGACCTGAAGACCTATCTCGACCGCGCACCACGCCGAAGCCTTCCAAGCCGGGCGACTGGGAGTCGTTCAACTACTGGTCGAACACGCCCAAGTTCATGGTTTCGTTCCTGAAGGCCATGTATGGGCCGGCGGCGACCAAGGACAACGATTTCGCCTTCAACTGGCTGCCGAAGATCGACCGCAACTATTCCTGGGTCCAAAACTGGAACGACATGTACGAAGGCAAAGTCAAAGGCGTCTTCGCCTTCGGCATGAACGGGGTGATGATCGGTCCGGATTCCAAGAAGAACATCGACGCGCTGAAGAAGGCCGACTTCCTGGTGGTCTGCGAAATCTATCCCGACGAGACCAGCGCCTTCTGGCAGGCGCCGGGCACGACGCCGGAGGAGATGAAGCAGATCAACACCACCGTCTATCGACTGCCGGGCGCGGGATTCGCCGAGAAGGACGGGACGTTTGTGAATTCGGCGCGCTGGCTGCAATGGAAGTACGCCGCGCTGCCCACTCCGGCCGAGTGCCGTCTGGATCAGGACATCCTGGCGCAAATCTTCCTGAGGATCCGCGAGCTGTACAAGAAAGAGGGCGGCAAGTTCCCCGATCCCATCCTGAACGCGACGTGGAACTACACGATCCCCACGAGTCCCTCGCTGGCGGAAGTTGCGAAGGAGATCAACGGCAAGGCCATCACCGATATCAGCGACGAGAAGACCAATCTTTCGCTGAAAGCCGGACAGCAATTGCCGGGCTTCGCCGCGTTGCGCGACGACGGCTCGACCTCGTCGGGCAACTGGCTCTATTGCGGCTCGTGGACCGAAGCCGGCCCGATGATGCAGCGCCGTGGCACCGACGATCCTTCCGGTCTGGGCATCTATCCCAACTGGGGCTGGTCGTGGCCGGCGAACCGGCGGGTGCTGTACAACCGCGCCTCCTGCGATCTCACCGGCAAGCCCTAGGATCCCTCGCGCAGGCAGGTATGGTGGAGCGCGGCCACGGACAAGTGGGTGGGCAACGACGTTCCCGACTTCAAGCCCGATTCCAAGCCGGAAGAACACATGGGGCCGTTCATCATGAATCCGGAGGGCGTGGGACGCCTTTTTGTTCCCCTGGGCGCAATGGCCGATGGTCCGATTCCCGAGTATTACGAGCCGATTGAAAGCCCCATTGCGAATCTGCTTCATCCGCAACAGTCGACGCAATCCGCTGGCGAAGACGTTCAAGACGGATATGGACAAGTACGCCAAGCCGGACGAGGGCTACAACATCGTCTGCACAACCTACCGGCTGACCGAGCACTATCACTACTGGACGAAGAACAATCCCATGAATGTGGAGTTGGTGCCGGAGCCGTTCGTGGAGATCCCGGCGGAGCTGGCCGACCAGATGGGCATTCGCGGCGGCGAGAAAGTGAAGGTCAGCAGCATTCGCGCCGACTACATCGCCAAGGCGATGGTGACCAAGCGCATCAAGCCCATGATGGTGGACGGCAAGAAGACCTACCAGATCGGCATTCCGATCCATTGGGGCTACAAGGGGATCTCCGAGAGCGAAGGCAGGACTTCGCTGATGCCCACGAATCGGCTGACGCCGACGGCCATCGATCCCAATGCCTACACACCGGAGTTCAAGGGATTCCTGGTGAAGCTGGAAAAGGTGTGAGGAGATTGCGGAGCTACAGCGCTGTCAAGGAGATTACGTGGAACACCGCTTCAGCGGCGCTTTGAAAGGGCACAGCTTCAGCAATGCCGATGTGACAGAGTCCGATTTGAAAGGGCACGGCTTTAAGCCGTGCCGCAACCGAGTCGTGGATTTGGCCTTTAGGCCCTGAGGGCGTTTCCTCAGCGGCTAAAGCCGGTTGAATTTCGACTATTAACGGCACGCCTGAAGGCATGCCCTTTCAAAACAGAAAGGGATCTAGAGAGAGGGTACGAGATGAGTGATCGCGGCACATTACGAATCCAGCAAATCTCGGCCCACCCCGGACCGATCGCCGGCGCGGGAACGCAGCGCGAGGACAAAGTCTGCAAGCTGATCGACACCACCACCTGCATCGGCTGCAAGGCGTGCGAAGTAGCGTGCGTGGAGTGGAACGACATGCCGTTCCAGGAGACCTACTTCGACAACACCTACCAGACGATGCCCGACACGGACTGGAATTACTGGAACCTGATCAAGTTCAACGAGGATGAGCACTCCGACGGCAGCTTCGCCTGGCTGATGCGCAAGCACCAGTGCATGCACTGCGCCGATCCCGGCTGCCTGCACGCCTGTCCCGCCGATGGCGCCATCGTGCAGTACGAAAACGGCATTGTCGATTTCCAGCAGGAAAACTGCATTGGCTGCCAGTTCTGCGTCTCCGGCTGCCCGTTCAATATTCCGAAGTTCGATCCCAACACCAAGAAGGTTTACAAGTGCACGCTGTGCTCTGACAGAGTGGGAGCCGGCCTGGAGCCGGCCTGCATTAAGGCCTGTCCGACGGGCTGTCTGCATTTTGGCACCAAGGACGACATGAAGTTTCTGGCCGAGACAGCGGGCCACGCAACTGCGCGACGTTTCGGGCTTCAAGGAAGCCGGCGTCTACGATCCTCCCACCATTGGCGGCACCAGCGTCATCTACGTGCTGCACAACATCAATAAGACCGAGGCGTACGGCGGCCTTCCCCGAGAGCCGCGCATTTCCTCGGCGTTCACCATCTGGAAGGAGTGGTTCAAGCCCATCGGCCTGTTCGGCGCGATGCTGGGCTTCGTGGGCGTGGTGATGCACTACATTTTCGAAGGCCCGTTGCGAACGCAGCCCACTCCGCCGGTGAAAGAAATCGTGCCGCCGGACGTGGGAAGGGAGAACTAGATGGCGACTTCAGCCGATCGTTTTATTCATCGTCCCAACGCCATCGATCGCCTGGGCAAGACGGTGGTTTACGTCGGCGAGCTGCTGCGTCATCCCGTGTATACCCGCTTTCTCCACTGGATGGTCGGCATCTTCTTCTTTCTCGCGCTGCTGTCCGGATTCGGTATCTACCTGCCCTGGATCTTTCGTTTCTTCACGCCGCTATTTGGCGGCGGAGCGATGACACGTTTCCTGCATCCCTGGTTCGGCCTCGGCTTCGTCTTCTTCTTTGCGCTACAGGCGATCAACTGGCTGGAGGTGATGACCTGGACGCCGGGCGATTCGCGCTGGATGAAGCACATTAGGAAGTACATTATTCGCAGCGATTCGACGGAATCTGCCGGAGACCGGCTTCTTTAACGGCGGCCAGAAGCTGATGTTCTGGGAGATCGTCTGCGGCTCCATCGCTTACCTGATCACCGGCGTCATGATGTGGTTTCCCGAAATCTTCGGACGAATCGCGGTGTCGATCGCGTATGTCATCCACGACATCTCAGCGCTGATCATGCTGTTCGGAATTTTCTTCCACATCTATCTCAGCACCTTCGGCGAGCCGGGAACGATTCAGGCGATGACCCGCGGCACGGTAAGCGAAGCCTGGGCCTGGACGCATCATCCGGCCTGGTACAAAGCTGTAACTGGACGCGATCCCCAGGAAGCAATCGAGGAAGCGCAGCGGCAGATGGAGCGTCGGGAAGGTACGCGGTAGAGAATATAGACTTGGTTATACAGGGACTCGCTGCGATTCATCGCTTTGACAAAAGCGAGCCGAGACCAACTAACCCCCGGCCTTAGCCGTTTTCTCCAAACAGGCAGCCTGATAGGCGTTTACCGAGACTTCCAGCAAGAATCCCAGGCTCTCACCGATTTTCACTAGATCAGAAATCAAGTTGCTGAGATCAATTCCCAAAAGATTACTCTGCACAGTCGAGGTAATCGCGCGTTGCAGTAAGTGAGCCTCCAGCAGAACCTGCGGAATGGAATAACCTTGCTTACATCGGGTTGCACCATGCTTTTCAGCCGCGGACATAGCTGCCTCGCTAATTCCCTGCGAATCACTTTCAACTCTTTCGATGAGCTCGCTCAGAACGCCGGGAATGTGATCGGTACGCTCCGTTTGCGACAACGGGATCGCCGCCAATTCCGGAGTTTCGTTGACCCACTGCAGCCATTGGGTACATATCGCCTGAATGTTCTCCCTCAGCACTTCGGAAACGCGCCGAAGTGGCGGACGGCCGGCGAACTTCATGCCGTTCAGCCGCTTCGTCATCCGGTCTACCAGCGCATTGATATCGGCGGGCTTGGTGAAATAGTCGTCCACCTGATTGCGGATGGCCCGCAATGCCGATTCGAAGTCCGGGTAGCCGGTCAGGATGAAGGTCGCCGCCTCCGGCTGGACGCGCCGCATGGCGCTTACTACCGTGAAGCCGTCTCCGGGCTCTCCAATGTTGAGGTCCGACAAAAGCACGTCGAACTTCTGCGTTCCGATTATTTCCAGCGCCTCAGGCACCGAAGCGACGGCGGTGACGTCGAATCCTTTCTGCGTCAGAATGGCAGATAAGGTAAGCCGAATCGCCGCCTCGTCATCAACGAACAAAAGCCTCGGATTCGCCATGCCTCTAGTATACGTCCCCGTCGGAGCACTTACGGCTTCAGCGCGGTCCAGGTTTTGTATTCGCTCATGGCTGCAGCGGTGTCGGCAGTCGTCTTGCCTAAATCCCTCTGGTAGATCATGCGATCCTTATCGACGATGAATGTCATCACGCCTGAGTTGCCGTATTCGGCCGGGTAGGCGACGAAGGCAAACCCGCCGGTCATCTTCCCGTTGATCACATAGTCCTTCGCACCCCCTTTCGCGTCAGCCCCTTGTTTGTAGTGCATCCGGAACAGATATCCGTGAAAGGGCTGCTGCGACTTGGGTTGCACTTTATAGCCTTCAGCGGTCGCGAACGCCACCAAAGGTCCGAGGGGACTTTTCGGTTTGCCCTCCGGCGACTGCCAGTACAACCCGTTTTGCTGACCCTCATCGCTGATGAACTTCTGAGCATATTGCGCGATGCCATCGTGTTTTTGTGCGAAGTATTCGGCCTGAGCGTCGGCCAAGGCGGCGGAAACATCGATAGCCGCGATTTCGTTGCGGCCAACACGCCGCGCCAGCATCTCGTCCTTCCCGGCTGGGGTGTCGAAGTACCATTGGCCGGAGCTGTTTTTCTTCAGAGGAACGGGAAAGGCGGTATTGGTTTCGCCGACCAGCAAAATCTCGCTGCTCTCGTGCAGCTTGCGCCACCGATTCATCTTCGCGTAGGCGGCAGCAAATCCGTCCATCGAGGCTTTATCTTCTTCGGCATCGCCGGAATAGATAATGTCCTTCGAGCCGGGACCAAAAATGGCCAGCAAGGTATCGCGATTCTCGGCTTTGGCTGCATCGGCCAAGGCTTTGCCCGCATCTACTGGAGCCGCGAACGTCTTCTGCGCAGCCTCGGTGGCGGGCGGTGTTTCCTGTTTCTTGCACGACGTAAGTGAGACCGTCAGCGCGAGAAGTGCCGAAACCATCAGGCAGCGACAAGAACTGAAACCGCGGTTACGGCCGACACTCGACATCTTTGTCATCCCAATCCTCCCATCAATCGCGAGCTGTTTTTCCCTGCCGTATACCGGAATCATCTCCGGCCACCGCCACCGAAATGGCCTCCGCCGCCACCCCAACCGCCGCCACGTGCCCCATCCGCGCGAGCTCGCCGACCGGTCACCCCAGCCTCCGCTTCCGACGCTCGACGAGCCGGAGTGATTGCCCCAACTGCTAAACGCCGTGGAACCTGCGTCGTGACTGCCACCTTGTCCCCAGCCCCGGGCAGTGTCTGAGCTTCCCCATTCACCAGATTTGTCCCAGGAATTGGAGCCACTGGCGTCGCGGTTCACATTGACCGTGTTGCCGCTGACGTTGGTGTTGCGGTTGTAGCTCGTATCGCCCGTGTGGTTGTAACCGCTGTTGTAATTGTTGGCGTGATAGCCGTTGCTGTTATATCCGCCATTGTAGGAGTGGTTGTAATTGTTGTATCCGTTGTAGGGATGGTTGCCGTAGTTGTTGTATCCGCCATAGTAGCCACCGTGCCACGCATTGTTCCCGTAATACGGATAGCCGTGGTAGTACGCGCCGCCGTGATACCAGTTGCAATTCCAGCTGCTCCATCCCCAACCACAGCAGCCGCTGCTCATCATGGCACCCACAGCGATACCCGCTCCAAACGAGAGCAGTCCTGTCGCCACCAAATCGCCGGTGCTATAGCCGGGAACGACATAGGGCGTGCCGTAAATAACCGTGGGGTTGTACGTGGGAACGTAGACGACCTGGGGATTGGCCGGCTGAATCACGATGACCTGCGGACTCTGCTGCACCACCGTCATCTGAGGCGTGGATTTCAAATTGCCTGCAGCCTTGGCCTGGGCCCGTAAGGTCTGGATCGCGGTCATGACATCGGCTTGCTGGTTGTGATAAGCCTCGCCCAGCTGCTACGTCCAGGTGAGATTCTGCGCCATGTTGTTCAGCACCGACGGAAACTGAGTCAGGGCCTTGACGCTGGGATCCCAGGATTGGCCGTCGACCGCCTTCATTAGCGCACTGCCGGTGAGGCTCTTGTTTTGCTCAAGCCAATAGTTGGCCACGGCGATCTGATCCGGGAAAGTCGCGGCATTCAGAATCTGCGCCACCAGAGAATCGGGGTAGAGCGCGATAGGAGCCACCAGCGATTGCAGCTCTTCGGCCGTCATCGGAGCTCCCTGTCCCGAATAGCTGGGCGTGGAACTCGGCGGTGGGGCCGCAGTCTGGTCCTGATAGAGGGTCACCGCGCCTGCATCAAGCGGCAAGGTGACCAGCACCACAAGAAAACACAAAGTCAACGACAGGGCTTGCTGGTGACGTGAACTGATCATTGCTCCTCCTGAGAGGTTAGTTGCGGCTGATACTGGTCCGCCTATCACCGTCAGGCCGCCATTTTCTTGTAACTGAACAGGCTCGAAATGGCTACTAGGAAAACTTATAGATCAACCGACTAAATCCCGCAGCCTGATTCCAGGAACGGAATTTTTCTCGTAGCCAGAGCGAAGCCGTCATAACCTCATGCATTATCCGGCTGGCCTACCGCGGCGGATCAGACGCAACGAGCGTCCTCCGGCTACACTATTACTTTGCGAATCATTTGCTCGATTCGTAAATGAGGATTCATCATGGCGAGCACTAACGGCAAGAAGGGTGTCATCGGAATTTTGACCGGAGGCGGCGATGTGCCCGGCCTGAACCCGGCCATCCGTGCGGTTACGATCAGGGCGTTGCGCGAGGGCTACGAAGTCATTGGACTGCGCCGTGGCTGGGCGAGCCTGGTCGACATGGTCCGCGACAAGGACTATGACAACAGCGACAACTACCAGCACCTTACCGAAGAACTGGTCAATCGTGCCGGGCGCACGGGAGGCACTTTTCTTCATACTTCGCGAACCAATCCCGGAAGAGTTAGCCGACGCAATGTTCCGGCCCACTTGCAAGAAACGTATAGGGACGACAGAAATGATCTCACCGTCGAGGTACTGAAGAACCTCGAGTGGCTTAAGATCAATTATCTGATTCCCATCGGCGGCGACGACACGCTCAGCTACGGAGTGCGTTTATTTCAGGAAGGTGTGAAGGTTGTTGCCATCCCAAAGACCATGGACAACGATGTGCCGGGCACCGACTACTGCATCGGCTTCAGTACGTGTGTGACCCGCATCATCGAAATGGCGAATCGTCTGAGGACTTCGGCCGGTTCACACGAACGCATTCTGGTTCTGGAAGTGTTTGGCCGCTATGCCGGCTTTACCGCCATGCTACCCACTATGGTGGGAGCGGCAAACCGCTGCGTGATTCCTGAAGCCAAATTCAATATCGATCGGCTGACCGAGTTGCTGATCAAAGATCGGCGCAAGAATCCCAGCAAGTACTCGGTTGTACTGGTGTCAGAGGGAGCGACGCTCGAAGGTGATGACATGATCTTCGAACACGACACCACAGACGCTTTTGGCCATAAGAAACTGGGAGGGATCGGCGACCTGGTGTCGGAGAGGGTTAAGGACCTTTCGGCGAAGTATAACTCGGGCAAGGGTATCGATGTCATGAACCAGAGCCTGGGCTACCTGGTTCGCTGCGGCGATCCCGATGCTATCGACTCGATTGTGCCTATGGCTTATGGCAATTTGGCATTGGATCTGTTGCTGACCAACGTACACGGGCGGCTGGTCGTCTTGCGGAACGGACGCTACGACAATGTGCCGATCGATGTGGTTGTGTCCACCAAGAAGGTCGTAAACGTGAAGGAACAGTACAACACCGAACGATTGCGGCCACGCTATAAGAGCTTCGAGATGAAGCCCCTTTTCATCATGACCAGCGATTTCAGTTAGTTTGTTGACTGCCTCAGGCAGCTACTTACCGTTGTCCGGCTTCGTCGACCCTAGGCTCAGAATGGCTTCTTTTAACCTGCGATGCCGCTGCAGCAGCCGCAGGTAATCTGCCTCGTCTGGCGAGACTTTCGCCCGGATAATTTGCGCCACCGCCCGCTTCTCAGTGTCTGTCCAGCGCGGAAGATCGCGAACCAGCGACAGCACCGGAGCGAAATCCGCCAACGACGACTGCTCCAGCTGATTCCATCTACTTGGATCAACCTGCAGAATCCGCGCGAGGGATTCGGTTGTGTCTTCACGCATCTTCTGAGGGTCACCCTTAAATTTCTTAGCCATGTGTCGTTGCACAGCGAAGCCAAGGTTGCGGGTGGAAAAGTTATCCCACAATTCCTGAGGCTCGTTGCCGAATTCGTAGAACACGTGCTCCGCGGCCAGTTTGCGCAGCGTGCGCGCCGAGGTACGGTATCCGGGAATGTCGGCAATCTTCGCTTCTTCCCGCCGGGTCATGGCCAGCAACTCAGGATTGCCCGGCCGGAAGCCCAGCTTCCTGTAGAACCAGAAGGCTCCGGACTTGATGGCCTCTTCGTTCCCTTCCCCAAGTTGGTAGGGGTACACAGAAAAGCAAGTCACGTTCGTCACCTGGTGAAGCAGATGGAGTACCTTGGAGTAAATCCACGCAGTTTCGCCGTCGCGAAAAGCGTAGAAGGTGTTGAAGCCAACCTCCATCCATTCGCAAAGCGAAATGCCCTCGATGTAATTGATGGGGACGCCATTCTTCACCGTAAGGCCGGCATGATAGGCGCGCAAAGGCAGACGGCGATCCGGCGGCAGCCCCCACAGGAAGATGTGCACACCTCGGCCAGCGTCGGCCTCGATGACTTGGGTCGGATCGCCCCGAGTTGTGCCGTAAAGTTCACGATAGCGAACCGTCAGGGCCTCACGCACCATGTTAAGGACATCGCCGCCCTGCTTTGGCGAAAGCTTCCGAACCGGCAGCGGCGACGAGTGAAGTTCATCCTGCAGCGAAATTTGCTGGCGGCGAATGAGTGGTGCTTTGTGGTAATAGAATGCGGGCGGATTGCGGCGGGCGCGAGTCCGGCTGGCCGCAGAGTCGCCCAACTCCCAGGAAATGTCGATCTGCAAACCGTCGTACCAGGAGGTTTTCTGCAGAATCGTGAGCGGAGCATTCGCCAGACGCTGCAAAAGCCAGGGCAGGATTCGCCCTTCACCACCGGCGGCCGCGCTGAGCCAATCGAGATAGGGCGTATCCGCCTCGACAAAGCAATCGTCGCCGAGCAGCGGAAGGAACTGCGGCAGGCTGCTAGACATTTGCCGGCTTTGTTCGTCCAGATCCCACTCAACCGAGATTTCCCGGGGATATCGCGATGCCAACCAGCGCGCGACCTCGTAAGTAAACATGTCCTCGATTGCCGTACCAGCAATGCCAGAGAACTCTTCCGAATCGAACAGTTCCGTATCTGCGCCTGAGTGACGCAACTGTGTCACCCGTCGCCCCATACTGTCGAGCAATTTCTCCGTCAGCGTAACCACCTTGCGGCTCTGGGGAAACGCGCGCAGGAATAGAAGTACGTCGTGAAATCGGATGAGCGATTCGGCACTGGAGAATTCGCAGTTCCGCATCGCGGTCAGCAGCTTTTCTACTCGTGCCGCGCAGCCGGATCCATACTGCCCCTTGGCCTCCTCCAGATCTGTCACTTCAGAAGCCACCGTCGCCCTCATTGATCACCTGGATTGGCATCGGAGACTTTCACAGGTGCTTCCAAAACAGCAGAGGCAGCCGCAGTCGGCGTTTTCAACTCTTCCAATACATAAGACACTGGCTTGTCGGGTACAGCGGCGGCGCGATGTCCAGCCCGCAACGATCCCCAGACGATGAACAGGTTTGTCACCATCACCACCGTGAAGGCCATGGCTGGCAGAAAACTAAAGATGGCACCCCGCACGTTGACAATTTCTAATGCCAGCACTGCGGTAACCAGTCCGCGCGGCAGCATCCAGAAGAGCAACTCCGTGTCCTTGCGCTCCACGTCGCGGACCACCCATCGGCTGCCCTGCACGGCCACAAATCGCGCCAGCACTAATGCAGCCAGAATCCCCAGGATTGGAATGATGTAATGCCTGCTGACGAACTCGGCCACGATTCCCAGCAGAACAAAGAAGAAGGATCGCACCAGGAAGCTGAGTTCAGCATGGAAAGCGAGCAGGCGCGCGCCTTGTCGTGTCATGTGGGGCGTGCGAGGCAGGTTGGCCAATGTTATCCCGAAGATCAGGACAGCCAGCAAACCGCTGCCGTGGGAATAATCTCCAATGCTGTAGACGCCGAGAACGACGCCCAGGTTCAGGATGGGCACATAGGGCTGTCCTGCCAGGAGCGGCCACAAGCGTGACCACACCGCTGCGGCCGCCACTCCTATGGCCAGCGAGATCACAATGTGGTGTGAGAAGTTAGTTGCGACTCCCGCGATCACTGACTGGTCGCCCGACATATTGAGCAAGCTGCCAACCACCAGGACGGCGATGATCTCTCCCAGCGAAGCCTCAACCGTGAGCGTTATCTTTACCGGATCAGGGGTGTCGATTTGCTGCAGAACTGGTATGACAATCGTCCCGCTGGTGCAGCCCAAGGCTGCTCCCACTAGAAAGCAGTCGCTCCACTGCAAGTGCAGAAGGGCCCGGCTCATGAGGGCAATCAATGCAAAGCTTAGCCCAAAACTCAGCAGTACCAAGACCAAGCCCGCAGGGAAATATCGCAACGCCTGGCGCAGCCTGAGCTCGAGCCCGCCCTCGAAAAGAATGAGCATGAGAGCCAGAGTCCCCAGAATGCTGATAGCTCCCTGAAAATTTTGGGGGTCGACCCAATGAAGGATTGGGCCGACCGACACCCCGATCAGCAGCAGCACAATGATGTCGGGTATGCGGGTCAGCTTAGACAGCCGATTGGCAACAAACGCCAGTATCAGCAGCGCCGCGGGCAAACCGAAAATGTGGGCCATCTGCATGAGAGAGTTTCGCACCCTGGATTCAGTAGGGTAACAACCCGCTAACCGGAGTTGGTGGAAGCAGACATCATATTACGGAACTGCTCCAATCTCGATAGTGGTTTCCCTGGACTTGGCTCTGTTAAACCCCCGATATCACCGCTCAACCAAATGGAGCTGTGGCCGGTTAGCGCGATAAAGGCGTGCCGTCATTTGCCGATGAATATGGCGGGGCACAAGATATCTTGCGCTCGCGCTCCTGATCGATCGGGCGACGGAGGCACACCAACTCGCCATGTCCTCCCACTGGGATCACGTCACCGCATTGCATCGCCTGGAGGGTGACGCCTCGCTCCTGCAGGAACTCATCGCCATTTTCTTTGAGGAGTATCCCAAACTTTCGGATCGACTCCGGCAGGGCCTGGCGCACAGCGATCTCGCGCTGATGCGTGAGACAGCCCATTCGTTGAAGGGAAGCCTGGGATATGTCGGTTTCACCGCTGCAGCGGAACTGGCTTTAGAGATCGAGAATGCCAGCCGGGAGGAAGATGCCGTCAAAGCCGCCGGCTTCGCCGATGCGCTGATGACCGAGATCGAAGCCGTCAAGAAAATGATGGCCTCGCCAGGAGAGCGGAATCGTGCGCCTGTCATCGGGTGAACAGTCTGTCCTGTCTGCTCCGGATACAGCGAGGAACGCGGCCGACGGAGTGGGTCGAGTCTTAGTAGCGGAGGACGACGTGGTGTATCGCGTCGCATTGCAACATTTCTTGCGGGACAATGGCTACGAAGTACACCTGGTAAGCGATGGCCTTCAAGCGTTGCAGGAAGCCCGCTCGCCCCAGGCGCCACGGCTGCTCCTGCTGGACTGGATGATGCCCGGACTGCATGGGCCGGAAGTATGCCGGCAGCTCCGCGCATCGGCTTCCGAGCGCTATCAGTATGTGCTGCTATTGACCGCAAAGGATACTACCGCCGATGTCGTCGCCGGACTAGAGGCGGGCGCGGATGACTATCTGACTAAGCCGTTCGACGCTCCTGAACTGCTGGCGCGAGTTCGCGTCGGCGCCCGCATGATTAAACTTCACGACAGTTTGCTGGCGGCGCAGGAAGCTCTGCGCTTCCAGGCCACCCACGATCCTCTGACCGGTATCTGGAATCGGGGTGCGCTGTTGGAGTTGGTAGGAGCAGAGGTGGAACGAGCACAACGCAAATCGACTCTGGTTTCTTTGTTCATGATCGACCTGGACCATTTCAAGAAAATCAACGATGACTTCGGACATCCGGTTGGGGATATTGTGCTGCACGAGGTCGCTCAACGGCTCAGCTTTTCGGTCCGGCCCTACGATGTCCTGGGACGTTACGGCGGCGAAGAGTTTGTCGTGCTTGCCTCTGAGCTTACCCCGGAGCGGGCCTGCCAATTTGGCGACCGGCTGCGGACTGCGGTCAGTTCCACTCCCATCGATACGCCCGGCGGCGAAGTCAGGGTTTCGGTCTGTGTCGGAGTTGTGACGACCCAGCCCTGTTGCGAATACTCCTTCGAGCGCTTGATCAAAAAGGCCGACGAGGCACTTTATAGTGCCAAGCGCAACGGGCGAAATCGGGTTGAGGCCGCGTCGTTCGAGCTTGAGATCGAGGCGGCCTCTTAGGAAATCTTGGCTGCTAAGCTAAACTTGGCCGGAGCTTGGGCCATACCAGCCAAATCAAAGACAACACGGTGAGCACTGCGATGATTCCCTGCGAGATCACGCAGTACAGGCACCAAACCTCCAGGACATGGGCTTCAATGCTGGTGAGGTGGAGCGCGAAGCCGAGTCCGATCAGAACTAAAATCAGCAGCAAAGCCCGTCGCCGCAGAAACGCCATAATCGCAATAAGAAGATATCCGGCAATTCCGATAGTCGCGACTGGTATGCCATGAATCATGGCGTAGGGGCTGTGATTCACCACGCCGCAATCCCACTTGTCGTTAATGCTGCAAGGTTCCTTGCCGGGGTCGTCGTAGTGGACCTTGAGGGCGAGCGAGGAGACGACAATACCGAGGATGGCAAACAGCATGATCAGATAGCGCACACGATTCTCCGGCCTGGAATGTCCCTTTCCCACGAATGCCGCGCGGACTGGGATGCAACGTTCGATTGTACTGTGCGGCGACGAATCAGTAATGAAACCTCCAGCGAAACTCCCCGTAAATTTGCCGAGGTTCGTTCCAGTGAAATCCCCCGAATGTCAGGCTGTTATCCAGTTGCACGCGCAGGTTGGCAACGTTCAGCGCAGTCACGGAAACAGCGTATTTTCCCTCAGAGAAGCTTTTTCCCAGAGAAAGATCAACCGTGGTGTGGCTCGGCAAATAGGGGCCCGGATATTGCGCGTCCGGCGTTCCGTACAAACCATTTACGAACCCTGAGCCGTAGTACACGTTTCCCGAAGCATAGCTGTGCCAGGGAAGACTGGTATTGATGCCCCAGTTCAAGGTGTTTCTCTGATCGTGATCAACCGGAGAAAAGCCCGGTGGCACATAGAGTGGGCAACTCTGGTCGTTGGGATTCGGGCAGATGAGGCCGCCATTAATGGGTGATGTCGCTTGCGCAATCTGGTTCGCGTAAACCAGATGAAACTGGGCGCGATGCCACAACATCGGCGACCGCAGCGTGAGGTCCCAACCCTGAATCAGCGCGGCGTACCAGGTGATCGGCCAGAACAGGTTGGAGTTTCCGATATTGTTATGATCCAGCCAATTCGTCGCCCTGGTTTGATAGTTGTCGACTTCCAGATTCCAGCCCCGATAAGGAATGATGAGGCTGGCTTCCCATTGCTTGTCGCGTTCACCGCGGAGTGGCGCGAAAGTAAAGTCTTGGCTATTGGCAAATCCCAAGAGTGGCCCGGTGGCCGTAACCAGCGGCGGTGGCTGGTAGTAATGACCATAGAACGCGCGCAAAACCCAATTGAGACGCGGAACTCGAAACGCGACCCCGACGCGTGGATCAGCCTGGTTTTCCGCAATGGTCGAGCGGAACTCCGTTCCGCGCAGACCAGCGATGATGGTCAGCCACTTGGTTGCATTGAAGCGGTCGCTGACAAATTCCTCCGCCACCCCTCCATTCACCCCGATTGAGGAAGCGGGAAAGTTAGGCGTGCCGTCCGTGAACTCGTTATCGAAGTAGGTGGATTGGTGCTGGAAGAAGCCGTAAACGCCCGTCTCCAGGTCGTTCCGCCAGAAGCTCTTGTTGAGAATTCCCTGAAAGCCGACATAGTTGGCCGCAAGATTCACGTTCGTTATGACCGGATAATCGTCTGGGCCGCCTTGATAGTGTGCCGCATTGTAGTGGTAGAAGGGAGACAAGGTCAGCAGCGTAGTGGGATCGAAGGTGTGTACCCAGGAAAAGATGCCGTAGGCGTCAGGCTCCCGTTCGGCGTCGTGCAGACCATAGCTGGGAACTGCGCCCGAGGATGCCAGAATCCGATTGCCGACGGAATTGGGATTGGGATCGACCGGAATCTGATAGTAATCCTGGCGCAGCGATCCAACCACGCGGAACTGATTCTTGGAGTCATGGTTGAAGATCAGCGACACGAAGCCGCCGTAGCCGTTCTCAGCGTCGTTGTAGACCTGTGGAATTGGCGTCTGCAGTCCGTAATTGCTGCGATTTCCGTTCAGGCTGGCATAGTAGGCGAACCGCTGGGTGTGACCGCCGCAGCTTATCTGGTCGTCGGTCTGATAGAAGTTGCCGGCGGTGAGCACAAGGTCGCATTGCCGGTCGCGTTCAAAACCGGTTCGCGGCGCGATATTGAACATGCCATAGGTACGGTCGCCGTAGGTGGCGTCGTAGCTGCCTTGGAGGACTTCGAGGTAGTCGATGTCTTTGGGGTCGATTTGAGGGCCGAGGTTAGCGGCAATATTGGTGTTGGGGAGGGAGACGCCGTCGATCAACCACAGGACCTGGTGGCCGCCGTTCATGTGCAGCATGTCGTGCGCCACATAGGTAGCAGGGACATAATCCGTGATCATCTCGACGCCGTTAGTACGATCGGCCCCCGGTGTCTGCTGAATGTCTTGACGGCTCAGCATCGTGGTCGGTGTGACCGTATCCATGGGCGCTGCCAGGGGAGTTCCCGATACAACAACTTCTTCCTTCGTGCCTGCGACCGCCATTTTGAAATGCACTACCGGGCTGGTGTCGGACTGAACAATGACATCTTGTTGCGTCTCCAGGAAACCCTGCGATGTGACGGTGACGGTGTACGTCCCGATTGGGACCGAACGGAATTCAAATTCTCCGCTGGGGGTAGAATCTTGAGACTGTGTCCAATCCGAGGTTTGAGCCTTCAGCGTAATCTGTGCGCCTTGAATGGGACGGTGCTGCGGATCGTGAATCACTCCGCGTACCGTTCCAAAAATCGTCGCGCTTGCATTCGACACTACCAACAATGACCACAACACCACAACACACAATCTGCGCATAGCGATGCCCAAATCCCTTTCAGGTTTTTCCAAAGCTCGGCAATGAACAAGCGTGGAGTTGCGTAGTCCGTGTTCGCAGCAAAGTGTGCGAATACACGAAACCCGTCAACTAATACGTTTGCTGTCTTGAGCCAGGTCTAGGAAAGGGGCGGGCCGCGCGGTCTGCAACTTTCTGAGATGGGAAAAGCAAGTCGAGAAAGCTCTGATGGCGGCACGGTGTCTAGCAGCTCTGACCGAGGCGCAGCCGTGCGGTTGGTTACGAGGGCCGTTGCTTTGCTGGTTAGAACACGAAGGTACTGGTAGGGGCAAACCATCGCAGACGAACGGAAGCCGTCGGCGCCCGCGGGGCGCGTGCAATGATGCTTGCCGTCACGCCGGCAGCATGCGGGACCGTCTGTAGGGGACGATTGGAGAAACGGCAGCAACGCCCCGAAACAGATAAGCGCTAGCAGCAAACTGGAGAGGTTCCGCCGCATGAGTGGCAGGATTTTACCACATCACATAAGCATGTGATCTCATTGGCGACTATTCCTGAAACCTACATGTTGCAAAACTGAAAAGTCTCCAAAGAGCTTGAGGGCCGGACTTCGATTTCGCGCGCATTTGTCGGCAACGGATATACTTTTCGGCGGTGACGAGATGGTGCCACCCTAAGTCGATGGCGAAATCAAGCAGCAGCAAGAAACTCATGTTCAACCCGAAGCAGGCGCGGCCCGCCCGACAGCGAAGCGGACGTTCCTCTTGGGAATCGTGCTCGCGGTGACGACCATCGTTGTCTACTATCCGGTGCACAGTCATCCCTTCGTCAACTTTGACGATCAGGGTTACGTTACCAAGAACGGCCACATCCAACTGGGGCTGGATTGGAAGACGGTTTCCTGGGCATTCACCACATACCATGAATCGAACTGGCATCCGCTGACCTGGCTCTCTCATGCGCTGGACTACCAGCTTTTTAAGCTGGACCCGGCCGGACATCACGATACCAACCTGCTGCTTCACGTGGTGAATGTGTTGCTGCTGTTCCTGGTATTGCAGCAAGCAACCGAATCCCCCGGGCCAAGTTTTATGGTAGCGGATTGTTTGCGCTGCACCCGCTCAACGTCGAGTCCGTAGCCTGGATTGCTGAGCGTAAGAATCTGCTCAGCATGTTGTTCTTCCTGCTCGCCTTGGGAACATATCGCTGGTATGTACTCAGACCTGGGATCGCTCGCTATGCCGTGGTGGCAATTCTGTTTGCGCTAGGCCTGATGGCGAAACCACAAATCATCACCTTGCCATTCGTTCTGCTACTTTGGGATTACTGGCCGTTGTGCCGTATGACCGCCGGAGACGATGATTGCTGGGGAACGGTCCGGTTGCCGCAAAGTAGTCTCTGGCGGCTGCTGCGGGAGAAACTTCCGCTGCTGGCGCTTGCTGTCGTCAGTAGCGTGATCACGCTGCGAGCCCAGCAGGCCGGTGGCGCAGTGGCGTCTCTGCTGCAACGTCCGCTGTCCCTTCGGACGGGAAATGCAATCGTGTCCTACGCGCGATACCTTGGCAAGATATTCTGGCCGTGGCAGCTTGCGCCCTTGTATCCCTATCCCACCAAATCTTTCTCTGCACTGGAAGTCATGGGCGCGATCCTAATGCTGTTGGGCATCACTGCCTTTGTTTTCGTGTACCGGCAACGTCGTTTCTTGCTCGTAGGATGGTTATGGTTCCTGGGCACAATGATTCCTATGATCGGGCTGGTGCAGGTAGGCAACCAGGCTCTGGCGGATCGATACGTATACCTGCCGTGCGTGGGACTCTTCCTCATGATCTGTTGGGGCATTGCCGGATGGGCCAGGCAATGGCGACTGCCGCGTGCTTTGCTGCCGGCGGTTAGCGCGACCGTGCTGTTAGTGCTGGGTATGGCGACTCGTCGCCAGCTCAACTACTGGGGCGACAATGTAACGTTATGGTCGCATACCATCGCAGTTACCGGCGACAACTACATCGCCCAAGATAACCTGGGCTTTGCGTTGCTGGAGCGGGGAGAACTGGACGCAGCCACAGAGCATTTTCAGACGGCGGTAGCGATTGCCCCGTCCGATCCGACCAGCTTGTTTAAGCTTGCGATGTACGAGCAACAGAGAAAGAATTTCACCGCGGCCCTTGAACGTTACAACACGCTGCTCGGCGCGACCCAGAACGTGGCGTTACGGTCGACTGTCCTGACGAACATGGGTTACGTCTACCGCAGCCTCGGCGAGACGGACCGTGCTGCGACAAGTTGGCAGCAGGCGGTGGAACTTGATTCCGAGAGTGCGCGGGCATGGGTCGGGCTGGGAATCGTGGCGCAGGGAGCGGGCGACCTCAATGGCGCCATCAGGAACTACTCGCAGGGCGTGGAAGCACAGCCGTCAGACGTGGGGTATCTTCTGCTGGAGCAGGCGCTCCGAAAAGCTGGCCGGGTTGAGGAAGCTCAAGCTGCACGGCAGCAGGCAGCGCAACTGTCGAAAAATCTTCAGGAGGCGCAGCGCGTTTCAGACGGCCTGCTTGCCCATTAGCCACTGCTAGCTATCGGCGGGGATGCGCGAGTTCTGGTGCGGCCGCGATGATACAATCCGTGGCCGCGGATTCCGGCTCACCCTCTCGCTCCCGCGTGGGGGCCGTCCGGAACGGAAAGTGAGCTTCGATGCACGTCGTATCCCGTCTTCTTGTGTTCTGCTGTCCGCTACTGTTTCTTGTGGCTTCGTCAACTGTGCAGGTACGGGCGCAATCGACCCAAAACACAACCATTCTGATCCCTCTGGCGGCGACAATACCCACTGCACCGACGACGTTTCTCGGCGATGGAAAGCGTTTTCTCTGTTATGAGATTTACCTGAGCAACCTCAGTTCGACCGCCTGGACAATACAGCAGCTGGCAGTCATGAATGAGAACGAGTTCCCTGTGCTAACCGTCGCAGGCAACGACTTCGACAGCGTGATGTTCCATCCCAATGTCCCGCGCGGTTCCAAGGGCGGAACGTCAGCGGAGATCGCTCCAGGAGAAAGCATAATCGCTTTCATGTGGATCTCGCTCGCCAAGGGTACTGCTATCCCGACGCGACTGCAGCACAAGCTCAGCGTGAAGAGGGCTGGCGATGACAAGACATATGAAATGAACGCACCGAGCACGCAGGTGCTGAGCAAGCTGCCGGCGATCGCCTCGCCTCTGCGCGGAAAGAATTGGGTTGCGCTAAATGGTCCGTCGAATGCCTCGCTGCATCGTCGCACTGTGCTCGTGATCGATGGCACGCCGCACATATCGCAGCGTTATGCCATCGACTGGGTCCAGATCGGCGACGATAACCACACGTATCAGGGCGATGCGAAAGACAATCGTAACTACCACTGCTTCGGGGTTCAGGCGCTCGCCATCGCCGATGGTACGGTAGTCGAAGTGAAGGATGGTCTCCCGGAAAATGTTCCAAACGCTCCTCCGGTAGTCCCCATCACGATGGAGACCGTAGCCGGTAACCACATTAACCTCGATCTCGGCGGAGGAGTGTACGTCATGTATGCTCATCTGCAACCCGGATCGTTGCGGGTGAAACTGGGCGACAAGGTGACTCGTGGGCAGGTGATTGGACTGGTGGGTAATACCGGCAACTCCAGCGAGCCCCATCTACACTTTCAGCTGATGAACCAGAACTCGCCTATGGATAGCGAAGGATTGCCGTATTCCCTGCCAGCATTCACGGTGACAGGAAGTATGGTCGGCGACTCTGACGCAGGCAAGATGGACCGCCTGGCCTCGCCAAGAATTCAGAACGACGAGTTACCGCTCGAGGATGAAGTGGTGGACTTCGAGCCGTAGTCTTACCAGCGAAAGTCTTGCAGAGGCTCTAGGCCGATGGCTTGGGTTCACCGTGGTCGAGACCCCCGCCGTGACCCTCTGGTCGCCGGAGGACGGTCATGGAGACATAGGCTCCAACCCACGAGCCTAATGCTGCGAAGCAAACGTACACCCAGTTCCGGGTGTAGCTGATCACTGCAAACGCAGAGAGCAGATACCAGACGCTGCTCCAAGTCGCGGCCGGCACGCGTCGACGGGACGACACAGCCGCGCTGAACATGACATAGACGGCGTCCGTCGCCGCAGTCGATACGGCCACGCCCAGAGCCAACCAAGGATGAATCGGCCCGATCATTGGAGCTCCTTTGTCTGTTTCTGAAATGGATTCACGTTTTTCCTATACATTAAATAGCTGCGATTGTGTCCCCAGTTCTCGTTGGCGTATCAGCCGCCGCAGGTCTCATGATAGAGAGAAAGGCCTTGATTTCGGACGGTTAAGGGGCCGACAATTCGCAGTCGCTGGGACAAAATGGAAATCCGAGCTGGGAGATCTCTGGCACTCATATGGGTATACCTACATTCGACCGTGAAGCGATTGGCCAAACCGATGCTCACCGTCGCGCAACGCGTACGCTTCGGCAGCCCGGTAGCCTCTTCCTCACAGCAAGGGAGTATGTCACTGTCCTGTTATTCCTGGCTATCTGTAGCAGCGCAGCCTTTTTCTACCGAATAGCGACAACCGTGGCATACCCGTACGAGCTCGACTACGGGGAAGGCATCGTGCTGTGGCAGACAGCGCACGTTTCGACGCTGGCCACGGCATACCATCCCATTACTCAATACCCATATATCGTCTTTCACTATCCCCCGTTGTATCATGCGGTTTCTTTGGCCGTGTCGAAGCTCACCGGAGACCTGCTACTGGCGGGACGGCTGGTGTCACTGCTTTCAACGCTGGGCATTTGCCTTACGCTCGCGTGGATTGTCTATCGTTCGGCTCCAGCGCGCACCCCTAAAATGGCGAAGGCCGGCGGCGCGATCCTGGCAGGTGCGTTGCCTTGCGGTCTGAAAACGATGGACTGGGCGCAGCTGATGCGGGTAGATATGCTCGCGCTCTGGCTGACCTTTGCCGGATTGGCGCTGTTCATTGTTGGCCGCACTGCCGTCTCGCGTTACGCAGCGTTCATCCTGTTCATAGCGGCGCTGTACACCCGGCAGACGCTGATTGCCGGCCCTCTGGCCTGCCTGGTGGTCGCCACCATTCTGAATACGCGGAAGGGGATCAAATTACTAAGCTTTGCGGTGGCGCTTGGCGCAGCCGTAATGACATGGCTCGAACTCGCGACCCACGGCCAGATCTTCCGACACATCTTCCTTTACAACCAGAACCCGTTTTCTATCCGGCGGGCGATTACCTATGTGGACCAGAACATTCAATGGACGCTCCCGCTGCTGGTGCTGGCTGCGGCGGCAGCGATCGGTCCGCTTCTAGACGTCTCGAGAGCCGTGTCCCAACGCACGATGGTTTCGCTCCGGGTTCGCCTGGCGGGCAGCACCTACCGTCTCGCGCTGTTCACCTTCACGTTGCACTTCATATTTTCGGCATTTCTGTCGCTTGCTATTGGCAAGGTCGGTTCCAACATCAATTATTTTCTGGAGTGCAATCTGAGTGCCTGTGCCCTTGCCGGCTTGCTGGTGACCCGCCTGATCTGGGGGAGTAGGAAGACCGCCTGGACATCTCCCGCAGCCGCGGTTGCCTACTTGCTGCCATTGCTTCTCATTGCACAGCAGGCGGAGACAGGAATTCATTCGATGCCGAGAGCCGCCAGCCAGGAAAGAGCCGAGTACATTCGGAGCTCCGAAGCGTTGGTGCGCATCCTTCAGGCCAGCCCCGAGCCCGTCATGTCGGAAAATATGACATTGCTTTACCGGGCTGGCAAGCAGGTGCCGTTTGAACCCGCTATCGTCGCCGGGCTTGCGGGAACGGGTGCTTGGGACGAAACGCCTCTGATTGAGATGATCCGCAAGAAGACTTTCTCCGCCATGATCGTCCGTCAACTCGAGGGCTCCTTCTTGTATTCTCCTGGGGTCGCAAGCGCCATCGAAGAAAATTATCGGCCCGCAGAAAGATACGGAGGATACACTGTGTACCGTCCAAAATCGTAATGTGGCAAAGACTGTCGACCTATCTTGGGCTTGGATCGCGATCGGAACATTGCGTGATCGCTGGCTTCCGGAGGCGCAGAAGCAGCCTAAGAGTCGAGCTCAACTTGTGTAACACAACAAAATTCCATTAAGGAAGTTTCTGCGAAACATTGTGAGCGCGCGGGCAAACAATGTCGCGAACTACGACCGCGTCAGTGTTGAGAACAGATCGACCATCTTCGTCAGCCACAAGTTCGTAGCGCTTGCATCCCTGCCACTTTCTTCGAGTAACTAACTACATCTCGTGCGCACCCGCGCAATTGTTGTGGGTTGGCGCTCCGGTGGGTCCCACAAAATCGTGAATGACCATTCCCATCGTGCCGCGATAACAATAGACAACCGTCGCAGGATATGCACCTCCCCAATCGCCAGGCCGCAATCTTATGTCGCCAACCATAACGCTGTAGCGTCCCCCGCCGCCGTTAAACTGCAGAGGCGCCACGGTCGCGTGTGCTGACGTGTAGGCAGCGTCAATGGTTATCTGATTGACGACGTTATTAAATTTGGCGAATGTCGCTGCCGGACTATAGGTCTCGGTGCGCCAACCGGTTATGCGAATTCCCTGGACCATACCTTGGCTGCCGGGAGAACCGGTGTCGTCGATAAATGCTGGCCCGTCGATATGGGCGTAGCCGTCAGCAAACCCGATATCCGAAATGGGCGCTGCTTCGGACGAGGGCCATGGATCAAGCCTCACCGCCGCCGCCGAATTACTGGTGCCGAAGGTCCCTCCGTTAAAGTGAACGCAGGTCATCGACGTAGGAGGCGGAACAAGAGTCGCAAATGGCGAAGTAATCCCCGCGCTGTTCGCATCCGAAAGGACAACATCCGCAACGCCGTTCCCGATGAAATAGCATTGATAACAATTCCATACCTCGCCACCGTAGTTATAAACCCCATAATCTCCATTGGTCTTTACGGTTACGCTGAACCAGGTGATTTCTGAACCATTGGCGATCTTGCCGTCGCTTCTTAGGGTCTTCCCCAGCAGCACGGTTACCTTGGGCGCGGTCGCCGCGGTAAGGCCGCCAATAATTTGCAGGTTTTCAACGTTGAAGCTGTCCGTACCACTGAAGTCCACGCACACGCCAACATCGGAGAGCCGTTCCCTGCAAAGAATGTAGGACTGCCGGCCATTCATAGAGGCTTCGCCGGCCAGGCGGATTCGCGATTGGCTATTCGTAATATCAAGCTGGCTTACGACACAACCCTGGCCGCCGCCGGGGATAACGATTGTGGCCCCGCCGGCTGAACTACGTACGGCATTGATGGCAGTTTGAATTGCCGCCGTATCGTCGGTTGCGCCATCGCATTTAGCGCCAAAATCAAGGATGCTAAAGCTGCCCGACGCGGGTTGATTAAGGTGTACGGAATCTGAACTTGCCAGCGCAAAGGTATTCGATGCGATTCCGATGAGAATCATAAGAATCACCTTAAATGCGGTTCTACTCTCGTGGAGATATTCCGAACACTTACATCGCTGCGGACGGGTCAGCTCATTCAACACGGTCTTATGCTCCTAACTCGAGCATCTAAGTGCAGGCCGTATTCCATTGCGGATCTGCGCGGGATTAGAAACTGCTAAGGATTTTCACCTCAGACCACGTGGTTGCATGCTCAGACTCGCAGGAATAAGTCATTCCGAGCCTAAACGACCTATCAAACATTTCCGTAGAACATTTCATAGCCCCGGTGCATTTGCCCACCGAACGAAGCCACCCGCATTCGTGATCAATTAACGACGGTCACGGCGGGACATGGTGGCATCGTGGGGCCAACGACGGCACCGGTTTCGGTCGAGGTCAAAAGGAAGGCTGATTTTAAGGGTTCCCGGACATGGTATTGGTGCTTGCCTTGTGCGCAGGAATGTGGGACGGCCAGAAGGTTACCTGCAATCCCGCAGCAACATTGGTTTTTGGAGTTGGACTCACCAGCGGGAAGTTGAAGCGCTCGTACTGTACCATTGGGGAGATCTGGATTTGCGGCTTAATGAGCCAGTCCACGGTTGCCGCAAAATCATTCAGTCCGCCGCCGCCCAGAAAGATGGGGTCGTTATACTGCCGGCGATAACTCAGCTGAACTTTGTTTTGAGCCGAGAACCAATAGGTGCTCCAAGCCTGTATCCCATCGCCCATACGGCCTATCCAGCTACCCATAATCTCGCCATAAGTTCGGTATCCATCGGCATAGTGCTCGTTAGCATAATAAGGACCTATGCCCGGATAGTTAGGGATATTGGTATAAATGCCCTCAACTCGCAAGTCCAGGTTGTGCAGCTTGGGAAACTGAGGAATGTATAGGCCAGGGTTCCAGGCAGACTGCACGGGATAGGCGATTGGATTGGGCTCGTCGTTGGCCATGCCATCCGCATAAATCGTGAGCCAGTTGCGCAGACCAGGAATGCGATAGGAAAGGTTGAAGCCATTGAAGCGCTTTCCGGGATCGACGGGCTGGGCGTTGCCGTGGCTGGACCAGGTGTGCAGCCAGGTGGCGAGCGTAGCCGGTCTTCCTTCGCCAGCCCACATGACTGTTATGGTGACGCCGATCTCGAAATTCGGCGTCATCTTCAGAGCCAGCTTGTCTCCCCACATATAAGGTTGCGGGTTCACCAGCTGATATCCATTTCCGACTAGCGGAAACTGGGGATAAGGTCCGCGCACGTAGTAGTAGCCGCCAACTCTTCCGACGAATGCCGTATTGCGAAGCATGCCCAGCCAACTCAAGAAGCCAGGAAGCTGAAAGGGAGTGATGCGGCTGACGCGCAACATAGGCATCGCTTCCGCGTTATTCGAAAGCATGAGCGAACCACCTGCGTCAGGTCCCCACTCCAGGCTTTGCTGGCCAAACGACATTTGCCAGTTAGCGATATTTAAAGCGGCGTACGCTTCAATCGTATTGAATTGATTGACGCCATTAAAAGTAGGAACGGAGTTTAACGGAAGCTGGTCCACATTGGCGATGGCCTGGGCCGTGGATGGACTGTAAGGAGCAATCGAGGCCGAGTGCTGATACTCGCCACGCACATAGAAAGCCAGGGGACCGGCTTCGGTCCGCATCGACGCGCCTACGATGCTATTGAACCCTTGACCGTAAGGGCGGCCATAATCGTTGTACAGGGTTTGGGCAAAATGAAAGCTATCGTTCAGCGGCATACCTGCAATCTCAATCGCTCGCGCATATGCCGATTCCAGTTGCACGCCCACGTTAGAAGCGCCTTCCAGGTTTGCCAGTTCCATAGCGAACTCCTGGCGCAGTTGACCCACTACCTTGGAAGACTCGTTGTTGACGTCGGGATAGCCAACACTCTCCTGCGCCTGCAGCGTCAAACGCGCGCATTCCAGGCGTGCCAGGGGGCGAATCGCCTGCACATATTTCGGCAAGTATCCCAGCGCTTCCAGCCGATCTAGAGCGGAATAGACCCAGCTATCCAACGGGACGTAGGTCGTACCCATGAAACCGGGATCCCGGCCGTCGTCCTGGGAAGATTTCACAAACGTTCCCCAGTACTCGGGACTGATTTCATGGCCACTGGCACGGGCGCGATAAATCTGGCGACCCAGATACCAGCCGAGCGCGCTGCCTAACAGGGAGTCCGATACCCAGTGCTTTTGACCAATCACGCGAGCAACGCTCACCCCTCCCGCGGTACCGTAGGCGAGAATCTGAGTGAGCGTACCCGGATATTCACGCGCGATAACGCTGGCTGCCGCCCAACTGACCGCCGAGGTGCTGGACGGAAACGAATCGCCCCCAGAGAAAAAGCTTCCCCGATCGTTTCCGGTATCAGGACGCAACCGTCCGGCTAGGTATTTGAAGGCAGTGGAATCGAAGTAGGCGTCGATGGCCGCCTCGCCGGCCAGGAATCCGGTCTCGCGCTTATGCTCATCCTTGGACATTTGTCCCCACAGGAAGAGTCCTCCACCCACGCCAAGTAAAGCAGCCATACCGGCGTCGGACGCATTAGCCGCCAAGCTAATTGTGCCGGAGCCCTTGGGCAGATGAGCTTCGATCGCGGTGTCACTGCCTACCAGAATGGAGCTGGCAAAAATCGCAGGCACAAGGAAAAACAAATTGTCCGATCGCATGCGAAACGGACTGGTAAGGAATGCCTCCTGATCCTCCAGCAAATTCTTGGGCAGAGCGCGGACATGAATAGGAGTCTGACCGTCATCATCCGCATCGGTCGCAGACGACGGACTGGTTGCCGCCGGTTGCGGCGCAGTCGTTTGCGCCCTGGCGTCCCTGGTGAGCAAGCCACAGCAAAGGAGAATGCTCACCAGGCTCAAGCTGCGTGGGAATCGGAATACCATCTAGAAGTGAACAGCAACCGCAGCAGCAACTGCCAGGTTCGCGACCAGTTGGGCGGTTTCCAGCGCGGTTTTCCATGCGGTCGATCCGCCCAAAACTTTTTCAGGAACCACCAGGATGTCTCCCGGACGCAACTTGGCATCGAGAACGCTTCCCTTGAACCAGCCGTTTCCCTGTGACGTGATCACCGAGCCATTCGCTCTGATCACATAAATCGCCTTCTTATAGGCCAATTCCGTGGGGCCACCGGCCTGAGCCAGATACCACGACGCGGGTCTGCCCGGTTCATAGGTGACGGCGGTAGGGTTATAAACCTGTCCGTAAGCCAGCACGAAGTTCGGTTTCCGGGGAATGGTGATGACATCGCCGGCTCGCAGGAAAATGTCGGCGGGAGTGTTTTCCCACTCGGAGATGTTACTGGAGATGTTGATTACCAGCCGCCCGGCAGCGGGTTGCGAGCGCAGCCGATTGAGGGTCTGGGCCTGCTGTTGCTGCAGTGCCTGCAAGATGGCAGCCTGATCTTGTCCAGTGCTGGAAGGAGAAAAACTGATGGTCGCAGTTGAAGTCTCAATGCGCCGAATCAGTTCCTGTCTTCCCTTTTCCTCCATTTGGCGAACCTCAACCCGCTCCAGCACGGCGCCGACAGGATAAGCCGTACTGCGGAAGCCTCCAACGCGCTTCATCAATGAACTGAGGCGTTCGCCTTCATTAATTCCATAACTTCCGGGAAATTTGACTTCCCCTTTGACCGTGGCCGAGCGTCCAATGTCGCTCCATCCGGGAATTTGCAAAATGGTGAGCGTATCGCCGGGCTTGAGGGGCACATCATCAGCGGCATTTCCGGCCAGCGCGGCGCCAATCTTGATCGTCTGTTGATTGGTTACAACTTGCAAACCGTTCTTCATCTCATAGCTGGCCAAGTCCGCATCTTCGGTGTACGCTCCTCTGCGAAATCCGCCCGCCATTCTTACCAGAGCGGCAGCCGTCATTCCACCGCTCATGGGATACTCCCCGGGACGAAGGACCTCGCCGTAAATCGTGACTTTGGGAGCATCGATTTCGTACCGCCCGAAGATCCAGACTGTGTCGAACTGTTGTAAGGCAATCGACTCGTCACCCGCCAGCGCGCTTGCCAAATCGACCTCGATGGTCTGCGGGCGGAAATCTGGAGGTTGCATGCGAATAATCTCCGCATGGTTGGAAGGCTCGGGCAGAACCTCCTGGTAGGAATGAATCAAATCGGTGATCTTCATTCCTTCTTTGAAAGCGTACGTCCCAGGACGATACACGTGTCCTTGCAGGTACACCGTCTGGTCGCTGTAAGGAAGAATGGGAGCGATCGAAACCCGATCTCCATCCTGTATCTGGAAGGGACCAACCATCGCCCGCAGAGCTTTTGTATCCGCTCCCGGAGCCAGCTTCACGTTCAGGATGACGCGCTTTTCGTGCGCATCGATGCGTTCCACTTTAATCTCGCCCAAGGCTGCTGCGACCGACACACCTCCGGCCATCTCGAGTACGTCCGTAAGTTGCGTCTCGTTCTTAAGTTCGTAGATAGCCGGACGCTTCACCATTCCCGATACCGCTACCAGAGGTCCCACCGGGGGAACCAGAATGGTGTCCCCAGCCTCCAAATGTTCGATGGACTTCCTTACTCCGCTGATCAGCAAATCGTAGAGATCCATCTCGCTCAGCAGTCGGTCTCCGCGATAATGCTTCACCACGCGTAGTGAGCCAGTGGCCGTCGGTCCTCCGGCGGCGTACAGTGCGTTGAGCGGAGTGGACAGTGAGCTGATATCGTAGGCGCCCGGGCGCTGCACATCGCCCACCACATAAACTCTGACGGTGTGCAAACGAGTCACCGACAGTTCGACGCGCGCATCGTGATACTGCGGCGCCAATGCGGCTTGCACCACCTTCTGCGCTTGCGCCATGGTCAAGCCGGAAACCACAACCGGACCGGCGTCGGGAAGCGACAGCCGGCCTTCGCGGTCAACCGGCCTGCTCATCCGTTGCGAGACGCCTCCCCAAATGTCGATGGTAACTGTGTCTCCCGGACCGAGAACATAGTCAGCACCGGCCGGAAGATCCATCGGGAAGTTTGTCATCCCCACAACGTCGGGCCGAAAAATGTCGGACCCAAAACGCTTCAGAGGCTTGGCCTGCTCAGGAAACTGGGTATACAAGTCCCGTGCAGAAGGAAGGCTGGGATACGGATTGGTCTTGGGTAAGGTTTTGGGGTTAAGCCAGGAATCGTCGTAGCGCTGCTCGGTCGGAGGGCCAACCCGCGTGGGTCCAACGCCGGTTCGAGTCGCTCCAGGAGCGAGTTCTTCCCCTTGCGCATTTGGCTCGGCGCCCAGCAAGCTGCGGGCGTCATCCTCGGAAATATATCCCAACTGAACAAGCGAGCGGACGGCTTCCGTCCGAAAGGCTGCATCGTTTTGCATGCGATCGTAGACTGCCTGGTCCGAAACCGTCTGCTCGTCTACCAGGCTTCCTTCCGCACGTAAGCGCTGCACCAACATAAGCTTAAGTTGTTCCATCACCTCCGGGCGATTCTGCAGGAAGTTGCGGATCGCCACGTTCCGGTCGTTGGCGATAGCTCCAGCCGCGTTCGCTCGATTTTGGCTGGTTGAGCTTTGGCCACCTGCGGACGCGGCGGGATTCTGGCCATTCTGCTGATCTTGGGAGCTCTGACCTTGCGCGCTCTGCTGATCTAGAGGAAATTGGGAGTTCGGATCGGCGCTTTGTCCGTACGCTGAAGCGACTGAGAGAGTACACCATAAAATTGCCGCAAGGACAGGATACTTTCGAAAACGGGATTTGCTCATTCCGGTGCTTCTCCGCGCCGCAGGGACGCCGGGTTGAGACGCACGTATCCTACCTCCAAAACCACCTGAACCGCTAAAAGAACCAGGAGATAGCGCGCGGCGCCCTTGATAAATTATGGCTGAGTTGCGTGCCCAAAAGATTAGGGCAACCGCCCCTTATCGTCAAGCAAAAAGGTCATTGATACGTTAACAAACAATGGCTGAACAGGTTACGTAATGCTTACCTCCATAGCAGCGAGGTGTTCCGGCCATTTGTCTCACCCGGTACCCGTCCAGACATCCGGTTCGAGGAGGGCGTCGATTTTAAGGCTCAATGACCTCATTATTATGTCGCTATACGATATAATTACGAATGCGAATGAGCCGAAACGACAAAGTTGACCAGGCCGACTACCAGGCCCTCGCCGAGTTTCGCTACCAGATCCGCCGCTTTGTGCGCTTCAGCGAAGAAGCAGCGCGAAAGGCCGGCATTGAGCCTCAGCATCATCAACTTCTGCTGGTATTGAAGGGGAAGCCCGACGACAACCAGGAGCCGCGGATCGCCTTTATCGCCGAACGCCTGCAAATTCAGCACCACAGCGCGGTCGAACTGGTGGATCGGCTGGTCAAGAAGGGGCTGATCAGGCGCAGTCGCGGGAACGAAGACCGCCGCGAAGTGCACGTGCAATTAACTCCCACGGGGGAGCGCCTGCTGGAAGAATTGACCCTGCACACGCGCGCGGAATTGCGATCGGCAGCGCCGGCTCTGGTGGTCGCGTTGCGCAATCTGACAGCTCACACGAAAGCCGCTGCCCATCCACGGCCAAGGCCCCGTAGAGCGGCAACGGGAAGGATCGCGACCTAGTGGCGCAGCGAATCGAGACTTTAGGCGTTGACGGGCTGAACCCGCTGCATCCCGACCAGACAGCCGGCGACAAGCCAGTTGCCCAGGAAGCAACGTTCCGCACCGGGGTGGTTTCGTTGCTGGCGGCGTTGATTGGAATGCTGGCCGGGGTGATTGCCTACCTGCTATACAACCTCATTGGGCTGTTCACCAACATCTTCTTCTATCACCGGATTTCGTTTGCGTTCGTCAGCGCCCGCAATAACCATCTGGGATTGCTGGTGATCGTGACTCCGGTAGTCGGCGGAATCATTGTCGGCATCATGGCGCGCTACGGATCCGACAAGATCCGCGGACACGGCATTCCGGAAGCGATGGAAGCAGTGCTGGTGAATCGCAGCCGCATCGAGCCTAAGGTCGCCATTCTGAAGCCGATCTCGGCGGCCATCGCCATCGGCACCGGCGGACCGTTCGGCGCGGAGGGACCGATCATTCAAACCGGCGGAGCGATCGGTTCGCTGGTTGGCCAAGTGCTACACGTGACCGCGGCTGAACGGAAAGTACTGCTGGCATGCGGAGCCGCGGCAGGCATGGCCGCAACTTTCAGCACGCCCATTGCAGGAGTGATTCTCGCAATCGAACTGTTGTTGTTCGAGTTCAAATCGCGCTCGTTCATTCCTCTGGTGGTCGCCAGCACTCTGGCAACCAGCGTCCATTTTCAACTGATGGGCCATGGACCGATGTTTCAGGTGGGCGCGCTCGACTTCGGCCTGCCGCATGCCCTGCCCTTCTATCTGGTGCTGGGACTGCTGTGCGGCGTTGCTGCACTGGGATTCAGCAAGTCGCTCTATTGGGTGGAAGATCAATTCGAGAAGCTGCCGATTCACGATATGTGGTGGCCGGCGATCGGCGCACTGGGGCTGGGAATCATCGGATACTTTGTGCCGCGCGTGCTGGGCGTCGGCTATGACACCATCTCCGACATTTTGAATACCAGGATGCTGCTGGGCGGCCTGCTGGCGGTCATGGTTTTCAAGTCGGCGGCGCTGGTTATCTCGCTGGGATCGGGAACGTCGGGCGGATTGCTGGCCCCGATGTTTATGGCGAGTGCGGCGATGGGCTCGGCTTTCGCGATGGTCGTGGACAAGATCTGGCCGGCGGCGAATCTTTCGCCGGGAGCATTCGCGCTGGTAGCGATGGGAGCAGTTTTTGGCGCGGCATCGCGCGCCGCCTTCACCTTCATCATCTTTGCGTTTGAAATCACGCGCGATTACAACTCGGTGCTTCCACTGATGCTGGTGACCGTAATCGCCGACGCCATCGCCGTGCGCTATGCCAAGAACTCCATCATGACCGAGAAACTGGCACGACGCGGCTTGCACATTCATCAGGACTACGAGCCCGATATCCTGCAGCAAGTGACGGTCGGCGAAACGATGTCGACCGAGTTCGATGTAGTTCCGGCGACAATGGCTGTAGCGGAACTGGCCGAGCGCATCACCAAACACGATCCCTCGGTGACCAAGCATCAGGGCGTGTTCCTCGTCGATGAGAAGTGCAATCTGGCAGGTATCATCACGCGCGCCGATCTTATGCGGGCGCTGGAGAAGGATCCGTCCGGCAAGATGACCGTGCTGGAAGCTGGAACGCGCAATCTGGTGGTAACTCATCCCGAGGAAGTCCTCTACGATGCGGCGGCGCGTATGCTGCGTTCCAATGTCGGACGGCTGCCCGTGGTCAGCCGTGAAGACTCGAAGCGGCTGGTGGGCTATCTGGGACGTTCAGGAGTGATGGCGGCGCGATTGCGACGGTTGGAAGAAGAGTCGGTACGCGAGCCGGGATGGATGCCCTCACGCAAGCAAAGGCAATAGGCCCATACCCAACAGCATCTCTCAGCCGGAGGTCGTCCTTCCGGCATCACCGGGACGCCGCCCGCCGGTATCGACTTTCCCCGGAGTAACGTTTTGCTGCGACAGCATGCGCCGTTTCAGGCTGTCATAGATGGGCTCGCTCTGCAGCAGCATAGCCACGACCATGGCCACCAGCGAAGCAACCAGCAAACCCAAGGTCAAATCGGCTCGGCCGGTCATCTCCACCGTCAACACGATACCGGTCAGAGGGCGCGCGCACGCTGTCGCTGAAAATAGTGCGCCCATACCGACGATGGCGCAGGCCACCGCGGAAACGCTCTGATGCGGGAGAAAGTGATTCAGCGCTCCCGCGAAGAGCGCTCCGGAAGAGGCGCCCAGTAACAACAGCGGAGCAAAAAGTCCTCCCGGTGCGTCCGGCCGCATAGGACCAGGGGCCGAGCGCGAAGCGCACGAGAAATATCGTGATCAAGCTTTCCACCGCGAATTGGTTGGAGAGGATGGACTGCGTCAGCGTATCGCCGCCCCCGACCATAGCTGGCACGAACCAGGCTACCAAGTCCCACCACCGCCCCGATGATTGCAGCGCGCTGCAGCGACGAAAGTCTCGCCATGGTGTCGCTGATGCGCAGCAACCCCATGACGAGCGGCGTTATAGATCGCTCCGGCAACGCCCAACAGGGCGCCCAGCGCAAGAAACGGCCACTTGCTCCAGTTTTCCGTGGGACTGACTTGCGGGCACGGTGAAATCAAGCGTGTTGCCCAGCATCATAGCGCATCAGCCAGACGGCAACGGTCGCAGCCGCCAGTGTGGATACCAACAGCCAGGGCGTGAAGTTGCTGGTCAGTTCTTCGAAGACGAAGATCGATCCGCCGATGGGAGCGTTGAATGCAACCGCCAGGCCAGCGCCCGCGCTGGCGGCATCGACCACGCGGCGATCCTCGTCCTCTTTGAGCAGGAAGCGCGAAACCCAGGAGCCGAAGGAAGCGCCCATCTGCACCGTGGGGCCTTCGCGTCCCAGGGCCAGTCCGCAACCCATGGCAAGCAGACCACCGAAGAACTTTACCGGAACCACGCTCGCGCGGAGCAGGCTCGATCTCCCGCTGAAGACGGCTTCGACACGCTGGACGCCGCTGCCTTCGGCAGTAGGCGCAAACTTTACGACGAGCAGACGGGCCAGGCACGCTCCCGCCAGCCCCGAGAGCAACCGGAAGCAACCAACCAATCTGAGGTCGCCCGATGCGCCCGGGCGATCAAGTTGCTGCGCAGGATGTCGGAGGTGATCGAGGAAATAGCGGAAGGCGCCGCCCGACGCAGTCCTATCAATATCCCGCCGAGGACGCTGGCGCTCAGCGATGCGGATGACACGCGAATTCAACAGCGTCATGAACGGTCAGGCTCCCGAGGCTAGAGTCAGCCCATTCTACGCGCGCCTTGGAATTCGAGATTTTCACTGCTGCTGGTCCCAGCCTCCGCCCAGCGCCTGGTAGAGCTGGACGTAGTTCTGCATTTCCAGGAACCAGGCTTGGGACACGTTGAGCTCGGCGGTGAAGTAATCTTGCTCGGTCACCAGCACTTCCAGAAAGCTGGTGACGCCGCCCTGGATAGCGGACATGTAGCCAGACGCGCCGTCTCTTTGTAGGTGTCGGCCTCCTCCTCGATCTTCATGCGGTACAGCGCGCGAATCGTTATAGCCGACGAGGCTGTTGGAGACGTCGCCGAATGCCTGCAGCACGGTCTGCTTGTAGGTCAGCTCGGCCTGATCGCGCTGCGCCCAGGCCAGGCGATAGTTGCTCCGGATGCGGCCGCCTTGAAAGATCGGTTGCGCGATCTGTCCGCCCACCGCCCAGAACGTCGCCGGACCTGCGAGGAAGCTGGAGATGGCAATGCTTTGCGCGCCGAACTCGCCGGTCAGCGAAATCTGCGGAAAGAACGCTGCCTTGGCTACGCCGACATTGGCGTTGGCGGCCACCAGGCTTTCTTCATCGCGGCGCACGTCGGGACGGCGCTGCAGCAGTGACGAAGGCAATCCGGCAGGAACTTCCGGCAGATGCGGCTGTTCCATCAGCGGCTGAGCCGCGCGGAGATTGTCCTGCGGATTTCTTGCCCAGCAGGATGCTGATGTTGTTCTCGGTCTGCTCGATCGATTGCTGCAGGGTGATGACCTCGGCCTCGGCCTGCTGCACCAGCACCTGCGCCTGATAGACATCGGTAATGGCCGCGTCGCCACCTTTGTACTTGATCGTGTTCAGCTTGCAGAATCTCGTTGTCGGCCTCCACCGTTTCCTGCGAGTACTTCAGCTGAGCATCGTACTGGCGAAGCAGGAAATAGTCACTTGCCACCAGCGAGATCAGCGTGGTCTGCACGACATCGCGTGCCGTAGACGGTCGAAAGCAGAATGGCGCGGGCCGCTTCGGTGGCGCGGCGATACTGTCCCCAGAAGTCGACGATGTAGTTCAGCTGCAATGCCGCGGTGTCGATAGTCGGCGAACCGGTGAATAACGGCGTCGACTGCTGGTTCGATGATCCAGAAGCTCCCGTTCAACGTGGGGAAACTGATTGGCGCGAGTGATGCCCAGGTTGGCGCTGGCTTGCAGAATGCGCGTCGCCGCAATGCGCATGTCGTAGTTATTGGCCAGCGCTTCCTTGATGAGAGCTTGCAGGGTCTCATCCTGAAAAACCGTCCACCACTTCATCTGCGGCGAAACTGGTCGCCAGGTGGCAGTCTGCTGTGGTGAGGCATCCGGAGCCAGGCCGCGATACTGGTCGGGGACAGTCAGCGGCGGGCGCTTGTAATTGGGACCCGACCTTGCATGCCGCACAGCGAGAGCAGCAACACGACAACAGTGGATATTCTCACCTTAGTCATGTCCGCCTCCTTTCGGCGTCGGCGTGACGGGCCGTCAGGTCTTGGGCGGCGGCTCTTTCTTCTTGCCGCCTGACAGCCACAAGCCGAATCGCTCGACCACATCGAACGAAACCGGGATGAAGAAAATGGCCAGGACCGTGGAAGCCAAGCATTCCGCCGATCACCACCGATCCCAGCACTTGGCGCGAGATGCCGCCGGCGCCGGTCGCCACCCACAGCGGCACGCAACCCAGGATGAAGGCGAAGGCCGTCATCAGAATTGGCCGCAGGCGCAGCTTGGCGCCGGTCAGCGACGCATCAAGCAGGGTTGCGCCCTTGTCGTATTCCATCTTGGCGAACTCGACGATCAGAATCGCGTTCTTCGCCGACAAGCCGATCAGCATGACCAGACCGATCTGCGCGTAAACGTCGTTGTCCAGCTTGCGGAAGTAGAGCGCGACGAAAGCTCCGAAGACCGCGATGGGCACGCCCAGCAGCACCGAGAACGGCAGCGTCCAGCTCTCGTACTGCGCCGCCATGATCAGGAAGACGACCAGAAACGACAAGCTGAAGATGGTGGTGGGACTGACGCCCTGAGCGGCCTTCTGCTGCTGATACGACATGCCGCTCCAGTCATAGCCCATCTGGCCGGGCATGGTTTTCTTGAAGACCTCTTCCAACGGCCGCCATAGCCTGGCCGGAGCTGTAGCCGGGCGCGGCGATGCCGTTGATCTGCACGCACTGGTACAGATTCTGGCGCATGACGAACTCCGTACCGCTGCGCGAATACGTGCTGGTCAGGGTGCTCAACGGGACCATCTCGCCGGCCGTGTTCTTCACGTAGAACTTGCCCAGATTTTCAGTGTTGGTTCGGAATTTGCCGTCGGCCTGCACCCACACCTGCCACTGCAAGCCGAACTGGTTGAAGTAGTTCACCAGCGCGCCGCCCATGAAGGCCTGCAGCGTCTGGTAAACGTTGCTGAGCTGACCTGCTGGGTCATGACCTTGGCCTTGTCGACGTTCACGCCAACCTGCGGCACACCGAACAGCGCGGTGGTCATAACGCCGGACAGTTCAGGACGCTTGCGCGCTGCCTGCCATGAACGCCTGGGTGTTCTTGGCCAGGAATTCGGTGCCGCTGCCTGATCGGTCCTCCAGAATGAAGGTGAATCCGCCCGAGGTACCGACGCCCAGAATGGCAGGTGGCGGAAATGCGAACGCAAGTGCCGGAGTTGACCTGCGACAGCGCGCGCGCCAGATGCATCTTGATTCCGTCGTAGCTGGTTTCCGGCGTCTTGCGGTCGTCCCACGGCTTGAACGAGATGAAGAAGAACGAGCTGTAGGTGGTCTGCACGCCGCTCAGCAGGCTGTATCCGATGACCGAGCTGACGTTCTCCACGCCGGGCGTGTCCATGATGATTTTCTCGACCTGCCGGGCCGCCTCGGAAGTACGCTGCAGCGAAGAGGCGTCCGGCAGCTGCAAGGCCGCCGAAAACGTATCCCTGATCTTCATCGGGCAGGAAGCTGCCGGGAACTTTGGAGCCGAAGAAGCCGGCGCCCACGCACAGGATGCCGAGCAGGATGAAGGCGAAGCCGGCCTTGTGAATCAAGTGGCGGCAGACGCCGACATATCCGTCGGTCGCCCGGCCGAAGACCCGTGTTGAACCAGCGGAAAAACGCGCCCAGCGGACCGCGCGATTCTTTTTTCGGCCGCAACAGCATGGCCGACAGCGCCGGACTCAGCGACAAGGCGTTGAAAGCCGAGAACAAAACCGAAACCGCGATAGTGACGGCGAACTGCTGATAGAGCTGGCCGGTGATGCCGGGCACGAACGCCGTCGGGATAAAGACGGCGGCCAGAATCAGCGCGATGGCTACGACCGGACCCGACACCTCTTCCATCGCCTTCTGCGCGGCGTCGTGCGGCGTCATGCCTGCTTCGATGTGGTGCTCCACCGCCTCCACCACGACGATGGCGTCGTCCACCACCAGTCCGATGGCCAGCACCAATCCGAAGAGCGAAAGCGTGTTGATGGAAAATCCGAGAATCGGAAAGACGATGAATGCGCCGATCAGCGAGACCGGCACGGCCAGCAACGGGATCAACGTGGCGCGCCAGCCTTGCAGGAAGATGTAGACCACCAGAATGACCAGGACCAGCGCTTCGATCAAGGTCTTCCTGATCTCGTCAATTCCGGCGGTGATGGCCAGCGTGGTATCGAGAGGAATGGCATAGGTCAGGTCCTGCGGAAACCGGCCCTTGGCCTCCTTCATGAATTTGCGGACTTCGGCTGCAGTCTGCAGCGCGTTGGCGCCCGGCGTCAGGTAGATGCCGAGCAGGGCGGCCGGCTTGCCGTTGAAGCGGCCTTCCAGGTTGTAGTTCTGCGCGCCCAATTCCACTCGCGCTACGTCTTTCAGGCGCAGCACGCCGCCATCCGGAGTGGCGCGAACAATGATCTGGCCGAACTCCTCCGGCGAGGTCAGACGGCCCGGGGCGCGCACGTTGTAGGTGAACTGTCTGTCCCTGGCGGAACAGGCTGCGCCGCCGATCTGGCCGGCCGGGTTCACCGTGTTCTGCGCCTGCACGGCGCTGATGATTTCGGGAACGGTGACGCCGAGGTTCGCCAGCGTATCGGGATTCACCCAGACGCGCATGGAGTACTGGCCGGCGCCGAAGACCGATACCGAAGCCACGCCCGGCAAGCGGGTCAGCGCATAGTTCAGATTGATGTAGGCGTAATTGGCCAGGAAGATGTTGTCGTAGGTCCCGTTGGGCGACGACAGCGCCAGCAGCATCAGCGGCGACGACGTCGACTGCTGCACCGTGACGCCGCTAGTTGATCACCGCGCTGGGCAGCTGCGAGTTCGCCTGGTCGCTGCCGCATCTGCGCCAGAATCTGGTCGGTGTTGGCATTGGTTCCCAGCGCGAAGTCCACGGTCAGCGTCATCTGGCCGTTGCTGGCGCTGGTGGAGTACATGTAGTTCATGCCGGAGACGCCCGACATCTGCTGCTCGATCGGCGTCGCCACCGACTCCGCGACGGTCTGCGAGTCGGCGCCGGGATAGAGTCGCCAGCACCTGGATCTGCGGATCGGCGATGTTGGGAAACTGCGCCGTCGGCAGACTGAGCATCGCCACCACCCCGACCAGCACCATCAGGATGGAAATACACATCGCCACAATCGGCCGATTGATAAAAAATTTGGGCATGATCAGTTGCTCCCTGCCGCCGGGGTGCTGGGGGCACGTACGGCTTGGCAACCACCGGAATGCCCTGTCTTGGCGCAGCTTCCGGCGCCTGGCGCCGCAACCATCTGCAATCTTCAGCAGCCCATCGACCACCACTCGTCTCGCCGGGCTGCAAGCCTTCGGTGATGATCCAGTTCGTGCCCACCCGCTCGCCCACCTTCACCGGGCGGAAGACGGCTTTGTTGTCCGGCGTGACGACGGCCAGCATGTACATCGATTGCACCTGCATGACCGCGGCCTGCGGAACCAGCAGCGCGCCTTTGGTCATCGCCGGTCTGGATGCGAATCGCGCCCGAAGCCGCCGGGACGCAGTACGGCATCCGGGATTGGCAAATTGCGCCGCCATCTGGATGGTCCCCGTCTGGGTGCCAACCTGGCGGTTCACGTAAATGATCTGCCCTTTCGCCGGGATAGGCTACGTTCGTTGGCCTGGATGTATTCGATGGGCTTCGAGTTCAAGCGTCGACACGCTGGCTTTGCCGGTGATGATCCTGCGTGATATTGGGCGCGATTTCGAGGAAATTGCTTTCGCTGATGTTGAAGTAGGCCCAGATGGGATTGACCTGCGAGACCGTCGTCATCTTGGTCGCGGTTCCCACCAGATCTCCGACCTGCGAGTTCGAGACGCCGGCGATGCCATCGATGGGCGAGTACACCTTGGTCCAGCCCAGATTCAATTCCGCATTCTCCAGAGCCGCTTTCTTGGCTTTGAGCTGCGCTTCCCATGACTGCTGCTCGGCCACGTCGTTGTCCAGTTGCTTTTGCGGAATGGCGCTCTGCGCCGCCAGCGGGGTGTCGCGGGCAACGTCGGCCTGCACTCGCTGGTCAGGTTCGCTTCGGCCACGGCCACGTCCGCCTTGGCCTGATCGAGCGCCGCCTGATATTGCCGAGGATCCAAGCTCGAACAGCAGCTGTCCTTTCTTGACGAAGTAGCCGTTCTGGTAATTCTGCTCGCAGCAAGTAGCCCTGCACCTTGGGCGTGATCTCGGCATTGACCGGGCCGTTCAGCTGCGCCACCTACTCCTCGTAGACCGGCACATCCTGCTGCAGAGGCTCCACAACGCCGACTTCGGGAGGACCCGGCTTCGCGGCCTCTTCCTTCTTTTCGCAACCGGCCAGCAGCAGTGCGACGAATGAACAGTCCGCACGATCGCCGATTCCGGAAAACATGGCATCGCGGTAGGGCGGCGTGCTTGAAGATATTTCCGCCGGCGCTGGGTTTCCGCGACGGTAGCGCTCAGGTCCGGTTCGCATTGACACACTCCTGCTCAGGGTTCAGCCAGATTACAGACGCAACCAGTTTCTGGTGCAAGGGTTAGGAGTCTTTCTAGCCGAATCTCGCGGGGATTGCTACTAGTATTTTTCTCAGTTGTTTACCGTGCCCAATCACCTGTACAGTTCTAACACGCGTGTCTCTCGCCCGGAAGTGACATCAAAGACCTCGAAAGTGAGCCGAACCAGTGAAGCATGTAGTCATCGTCGGCGGCGGTTTTGCCGGACTGAACTGCGCCCGCAAACTGGCCGCGCATCCCGAGATCCGGATCACGCTGATCGACAAGAACAACTACCAGCAATTCCAGCCGCTGCTGTATCAGGTGGCGGCGGGATTTCTGGCGCCCAGCAACGTCGCCTTCAGCCTGCGCAACATGCTGGTGAAGCATCCCAACGTCGAGGTCAAGATGGACGAAGTGGTCTCCGCCGATCTCACCACTCGCACTGTCATTACGGCACAGGGACAGACCTACCACGGCGACTACCTGGTGCTGGCGGCGGGATCGCAGGCCAATTTCTTCGGCACGCCCGGCGCCGATCAGTACAGTTACCCTCTGTATTCGCTGCACGACGCCGAATTGCTGCGCTCGCGAATCCTGGCCGTGCTGGAGGCCGCCGACCGCGATCCATCGCTGATCGCCAAGGGAGCGTTGAACTTCGTCTTAGTGGGCGCCGGTCCAACCGGAACGGAGATGTCGGGCACCTTGGGCGACATGATTCACCGCGCGCTCAAAGAGGAATATCCCAACCTGCCCTCTTAACGAAGCCAGCATTTACGTGGTCGACATGGGGCATGCCGTGCTGAGCGCGTTCTCTCCGAAAGCCCAGGCTTACGCAGCCAAAATGCTGGAGGAACGCGGCGTAAAGATCCATCTGCACAGCAGTCAAGGAAGTAGCGTCGGGTCATGTGGTGCTTTCCGACGGAACCGAATATTCCCACGCACACTGTCGTTTGGGCCGGAGGTCTGCGCGCCTCCGATCTGTCGACCAAGCGTCGGCCTTCGGCCGGGTCACGGCGGACGTATCGATGTGCAGCCCGATCTCACCGTGCCCGGCTTCCCCGAGGTGTATGCCTTGGGCGACTTCGCCAACATCTCCGGCAAGCAAGGCGACGTCGCTGCCGCAACTCGCCTCGGTCGCCGAACAGGCGGCAAGTGGTGCGCGAGAAATATCGCCGCCGACATCGACGGGCGAGCCCAAAAAGCCGTTCGACTATTTCGACAAGGGCATCATGGCCATGATCGGGCGCAGCGCAGCCGTGGCCGAAGTCGGCCCGCATCGTCATGAACTCGAAGGCCCGATCGCTTTCGCGGCCTGGCTGGGCGTGCACGCCGCGCTGCTGTCCACTACGCGCGCGCAAGATCGAAGCCTTTGTCGAATGGGCCTGGGACTACTTCAGCGAAGTCAAGGGCGATCAGGTGCTCGACCGCTTCAGCCAGGAAGACATCGACTGGAGCGATAGCGGCGAAGATGTAAGTGGGCCATCGGCGCAAAGCACTTCGAACAAGTCCGACTCCTGATTGGCCTGTTCCGCTGACCCGCCATGCAGCCCATGTATCAAGCCGTTCTGCTGTCGTGGTCGATCCCTCCGGCGGCAAGCTTCGCCCTTGCACTAACCGCTCTTGTGTATCTGCGCGGCTGGTTTCTGCTAAGGCGCGCCGGACTTCCCTTCCTGCCGCCGTGGCGCGCGATCAGCTTTCTGCTTGGGCTACTGTCACTCTGGATCGCGCTGGCCTCCCCGCTGGATACCTTCTCCGGATTTGTGCTCACCGCTCACATGTTGCAGCACATGATCCTGATGATGGTGGCGCCGCCGCTGATTTTGCTGGGCGCGCCACTTATCCCGCTGGTGCGTGGTCTGCCGATCTTTGCCGCCCGCGAGTTCGCCGGCCCGTTCCTGAACTGGCGGATGGCGCAGCAGGATCGGAAATGCGCTGACCAACCCGCTCGTCGCCATGCTTCTGATGGGCGCAGCGATGTTCGCCTGGCACACGCCGCGATTCTACGAGCTGGCACTGGCGTCAAGCTCGTGGCATGAAGTCGAGCACGCCTGCTTCTTCCTGGCGTCGCTGATCTTCTGGTGGCCAGTGATTCAGCCGTGGCCCAGTCACGCACAATGGCCGCGTTGGGCAATGGTGCCGTATCTGTTGTTAGGCGACCTGCAGAACACGGCATTGTCGGCGATCCTGGTTTTCTCCGATAGCCTGCTCTATCCCTCGTACGCAACTCAACCCAGCCTCTTCGGCTTCTCAGCCCAGCACGATCAAGCTGCGTCAGGCGCCATCATGTGGGTCGTGGGATCGCTGGCCTACATGGTGCCTGCGATCATCATCGCTGTGCAGTGCCTGCAACGGCGGCCATTGCCAGCCGAGACGTTGCCGATCCCCAAACGCGAGCCGTCGTATCTCGACACCCTGTTCGCCGTCCCACGCCGGTTCTCATTTGCCTATCGCTTCCTGCGGCGGCCTGTCGGCGGCCACACCGTTGAGGCTATTTCGTTTGTGGTGTTGTTTGCGATCGCGACCGTCGGTCTTGCGGCATCAGCCTCGGGCTCGTCCAGCGATGACGACGATCAGGTTATCCGCTTGCAGCAGCAGTCAGGACCGTTCTCCGTAGCGGTCTTCGACAAAGCCGGCGATCTGGAAGTTGGTCCGGCAAGCTTCAGTGTGCTGGTTCAGGATCGCGATACCCGGGAAACACTGCTGGACGCGACGGTCGATCTCAGCGCACAGCCAGCAGGCGATTCGCGGGGGACTGTCTCGGTGCCCGCCAGCACCGCGGCGTCCGACAACAAGCTGCTGCAAGCTGCGGAATTGAACTTGCGGACCGCAGGCGATTGGACACTGCAGATCGCCGTTCGGCGAAACTCCGCCAGCGCTGACGTTTCTCTTCCTCTCCGAGTCGTAAAGCCCGCAAGCTCCATCGCGATTCCGTGGTCCTATCTCATTCTCTTGGCCTTCTCGGTGATCTTGCTGTTCACCTATATTGGCCGTCACCGTAGACAAAAGACGGTCCGCGTCGAGCAGCCTGTATCGACGCTGCCGTAACATCTCTAACTATTAAAGATGCGTTACAACCTGCCGATTTCCTTGAGGTGCGCTCGCCAACCTGTCGCCTGCGGCTTATCCTACTTGTAGACAGCACGCCATCCTAACGATCTAAGGAGTTCCCTTCTATGCCGACCTCGACTCCCACTGCCGACCCTGAAGTTCTTGCGCTGAGCGCATACGGAAAAGCTCGCTCCACCATCGAAGGTGCGCCGCTCAGCGCCGACGAACTGCGCGAGATGATCGCCTACTGGCGCGCCTGCAATTACCTCAGCCTGGGAATGATCTACCTGTACGACAATCCGCTGCTGCGCGAGCCGCTACGAGTCGAGCACATCAAGAACCGCCTGCTGGGACATTGGGGATCGAGTCCGGGACTGTCGTTTCTGTACATCCATCTGAGCCGACTGATCAAGAAATACGATCAGGACATGATCTTCCTGGCCGGTCCGGGACACGGCGCTCCCGGCGTTCTGGGGCCTGCATATCTGGAAGGAACTTACTCCGAGGTCTATCCCGAAAAAAGTGAAGATTACGAAGGTCTGCGCGAGTTCTTCAAGCAGTTCTCCTTTCCCGGCGGAATCGGCAGCCACTGCACGCCGGAAACGCCGGGCTCAATCCACGAAGGCGGCGAACTCGGCTACTCGCTCTCGCACGCTTGCGGAGCGGCTTTCGACAATCCCGACCTGATCGTCGCCGTAGTTGTCGGCGATGGCGAGTCCGAGACTGGGCCACTGGCCACTTCGTGGCACGTCAACAAGTTCCTCAATCCAGCGCGTGACGGCGCGGTGTTGCCCATCCTGCATCTCAATGGCTACAAGATCAACAATCCCACGCTGCTGGCGCGCATCAGCCACGATGAGTTGGAGAGCCTGCTGCGCGGTTACGGCTGGACACCTTACTTTGTCGAAGGATCCGATCCGGAGAGCATGCATCAGGCTATGGCCGCGACCGCCGAGCAATGCGTTCTGGAGATCAATCAATATAAGACCGACGCTCGCGGCTCGAAATCAGTAAAGCGTCCGCGCTGGCCCATGATCGTGCTGCGCTCTCCCAAAGGCTGGAGCGCTCCCAAGGAAGTCGAGGGTCACAGGCTGGAAGGCTTCTGGCGCGCTCATCAGGTTCCGCTGCCGGATGTGAAGAAGGATCCGGAGCAACTTCGCATCCTGGAAAACTGGATGCGAGCCCAGAAGCCCGAGGAACTGTTCGATGCCGACGGTAAGTTCCGTGCCGATCTGAAAGCGCTGGCGCCGACCGGCACTCGCCGCATGAGCGCGAATCCTCACGCCAACGGTGGAGTGCTGAAGAAGGCGCTGCGTCTGCCCGATTTCCGGGAATACGGCTGCAATGTCGACAAGCCGGGAACCACTATGGCGGAAAACACACGTCCCCTGGGCAACTTCCTGCGCGACGTGATGAAGCGCAATATGCATACCTTCCGCGTCTTCGGTCCCGACGAAACGACCTCCAACAAGCTTGACGCCATCTACGAGGTCAGCAAGAAGTTCTGGATCGAAGAGTACTTTCCCGAAGACAGCGATGGCGGCGAGCTCGCCTTCGATGGCCGCGTGATGGAGATGCTAAGCGAGCACACCATGGAGGGCATGCTGGAAGGCTACCTGCTCACGGGACGTCACGGCTTCCTCTCGTCGTATGAAGCGTTCGTGCACGTCATCGATTCCATGTTCAACCAGCATGCCAAATGGCTGGAGATCTGCAATAACCTGTCGTGGCGCGCCGATATCGCGTCCCTGAATCTGCTCATCACGTCCACCGTCTGGCGGCAAGACCACAACGGCTTTACTCATCAGGATCCCGGATTCCTCGACGTGGTGCTCAACAAGAGCGCCGCCGTCACACGCATCTATCTTCCGCCCGACGTCAATTCCCTACTCTCCGTCGCCGATCATTGTCTACGCAGCGTTAACTACGTTAACGTGATTGTCAGCGACAAACAGCTGCACCTGCAGTTCATGGACATGCAAGCGGCGATCAATCATTGCACCAAAGGTATTGGCATTTGGGACTGGGCCAGCAACGACGATGGCGGCGAACCTGACCTGGTGATGGCTTCGGCCGGCGACATTCCCACCCAGGAAGCGCTGGCTGCGACCGTGTTATTGCGCGAGGCTTTTCCCGACATCAAGATTCGCTTCATCAATGTGGTTGATCTGTTCAAGCTGCAGCCGCACAACGAACATCCGCACGGATTATCAGACTGGGATTTCGACTCGCTGTTCACGGTCGACAAGCCGGTGATCTTCAACTTCCACGGATATCCCTGGCTGATCCATCGGCTCGCCTATCGCCGCACCAACCATGCCAACATTCACGTGCGCGGCTACAAGGAGAAAGGCAACATCAACACGCCGCTGGAACTGGCGATCAACAACAACATCGACCGCTTCAGTCTGGCGATGGATGCTATCGATCGTGTGCCACGGCTGCAGAGAATCGGAGGCCACGCCAAGGAGAGCTTCCGCAACCTACAAATGGAATGTCGCAACTACGCCCACGAACACGGCATCGACAAGCCCGACGTCGCCGACTGGAAGTGGCCGTACTAAAACTCCGGAAACTCGCGGCATTGAAGCGGCTGCTCTCTGCGGCGCTGAACCGAAACCCGATGCCGACTCGCAGCGAAGGGGCCCGCTTGCGGTGAAAGGGCGTAGCTAACAGCGCCGAGAATGCCTCCTCGTTTGTCATCCTGTCTATAACGAGGTTGGGGTTGTCAAGGCACACTGCGGCGGGGACGCGATGTGCGCCTGGTTTTTGACTTTCCTTATTCCCCAGCGCCTTGGCTTTTGACTCTGGGGTGGCCTTTGCTTTTTGCGAAATCGGCATCGCGGACCCGTCTGCTTTGGAATCGTTAGGTGACGGCTCGCTGGCCTCACCATCCATCTATTCGGTCACCGACTGCGACCATGATTCTCCACCGCCAGCCGTCGGGCCACCATCACCTTGGCCACGGCCCGGCTTTTGCGGGCAGCCAGCCGGCGATAGGCTCGCTGCAATTCCTCATCGCCGCGCACCGCCGTCTGCCCCGCTTCCACCAGCAGGAAGCGCATAAAACTCGATCCCTGTTTGCTGATATGTCCCAGCCGCTGCTTGCCGCCCGAGCCGTGTTCGCGCGGGGTCAGCCCCAGATAGCTGGCCACCTGCTTACTGCTGGCGAAGCGATTCACCTGGCCCACGGTCAGCACCATGCCCAGCGCCGTCTGCGGTCCCACGCCGGGATGCGTCATCAGCCGCCGGAACCACTGACTGGGACAGCCCGACTCCATCCCCACTAGCACTTCCCCTTGCAGGCCACGATAAAACTCCCGGGCCTCGGCGGGATGAAGCAACTTCTTTTCCTCCATCTCTCCGCTCTGATTGTCAAAGATCGCTATCTGTTGAAACCCAGAATGAAAATCACAACCTATAATCCACATGGTTGGCTCCTTCCGGGTCCTCTGCCTTTCGCAAAAAAGTAGACTACCCGGTTTGGGGCCAACCTCGTTATGAGATCAAGCGTAGCCGAGGGACCTGTTGTTCGCCTTGTTCGCCGGGCAGCGGACGCGAAGGCAGCGACGCGCCACACAGGGCAGCAGGTCCCTCCACTCACCCGCTAAAGCGGGGTCGGTCGGGATGACACCCGTTGTGGCCGGTTGCTGTGAACGGCGATTTTCGTTGGATAGTGATTGGTGTCATCCCGAGCGCAGTCGAGGGACCTGCTGTTCTTCACCGGGCAGGAGCTACGATTCGCATACGCGCCGGCATTCGCCACTCTGCCGACAAATCTTCCCAAGTCGGATTCTCCCGCTCAATCAGCGTGATCTTTTTCTCCCGTCGCCATCGCTTCAACTGCTTTTCCCGGCCAATCGCGGCTTGCACCCACTGAAATTGTTCGTAGTAAACGAGTCGATTTACCTTGTATCGGCGGTGAAGCCTCCGTAGATACCGCCGCGATGTTCGCGAATGCGGGTCTCGAGGTCGCTGGTGATTCCGATGTAGAGGGTTCGCGACTTGCTGGCCAGTATGTAGACGAAATAGCGGTGTTCCATCCGACTATCATCGCCGTTCGTGGGTACGAAGACAGTGACGCGCCGCACAGGACAGCAGGTCCCTCCACTCACCCGCTAAAGCGGGGTCGGTCGGGATGACACCTGTTGTGGTTGGTTGCTAAGTACGGTGATCCCAGGTTAGCCAGACTTAGGGGCGAACCTGGCAGAGGGCGTGGTTGTCACCTCGGCCCTTTTTTGTTGTCATCCTGTCTATAACGAGGTTGGGGTTGTCAAGGCACACTGCGGCGGGGACGCGATGTGCGCCTGGTTTTTGACTTTCCTTATTCCCCAGCGCCTTGGCTTTTGACTCTGGGGTGGCCTTTGCTTTTTGCGAAATCGGCATCGCGGACCCGTCTGCTTTGGAATCGTTAGGTAGTGGCTCGCTGGCCCCACCATCCATCTATTCGGTCACCCACTGCGACCATGATTCTCCACTGCGAACTCCCCGCTACCGGGGAGGCGGGCTGCCCAAACAAGCGTACGGGGGTCCTACTGCTCCCCACAGAATGACCCGGGCTTACCCGCATGACGTGCCAGCTCCGTATACGTCCATCCCTTACGGAGCATCCAGTACAACCTCACTGCCAGCCGTCGCGCCACCATCACCTTGGCCACGGCCCGGCTTTTGCGGGCAGCCAGCCGGCGATAGGCTCGCTGCAATTCCTCATCGCCGCGCACCGCCGTCTGCCCCGCTTCCACCAGCAGGAAGCGCATAAAACTCGATCCCTGTTTGCTGATATGTCCCAGCCGCTGCTTGCCGCCTGAGCTGTGCTCGCGCGGGGTCAGCCCCAGATAGCTGGCCACCTGCTTACGGCTGGCGAAGCGATTCACCTGGCCCACGGTCAGCACCATGCCCAGCGCCGTCTGCGGTCCCACTCCGGGATGCGTCATCAGCCGCCGGGCCTCGTCGCGCCCCTCGGCTTCCCGCCGCACCACTACGTCCAGAGCCAGAATCTGCCCGTCCAGCTCAGTTAACAACTTCAGCAACTGATCGCGCCTGCGGGCCGCATGCTCCAGCATGGGCAGCTCCCGCAACTGCTTCCTGCCTTCGCTCGACCACAGCCGCCGCCCTTTCTGCACTCCCTGGTTCAGCGCCAGCGCCTGCAGCTGGTTCTTCACCTTGGTCCGCAGCCGCATGCGATGATGCCGGTCCAGCAGCAACTGCCGCAAGTCGCGCTCCGCCTCCGTCGGCACCCAGATCCGCGGAAACCGCTCCTCCAGCAGCAGCTTTAAGATCAGCTCCGCATCCCGCCGGTCCGTCTTCTGCTGCCGGGTTTCGGCCGCCCGAATGCGCGCCGCATCCCCGATCCACAACTGGTGCCCGCACTCCTCTAAAAGCCGCCGGAACCACTGACTGGGACAGCCCGACTCCATCCCCACTAGCACTTCCCCCTGCAGCCCGCGATAAAACTCCCGGGCCTCGGCGGGATGAAGCAACTTCTTTTCCTCCATCTCTCCGGTCTGATTGTCAAAGATCGCTACCTGCTGAAACCCAGAATGAAAATCACAACCTATAATCCACATGGTTGGCTCCTTCCGGGTCCTCTGCCTTTCGCAAAAAAGTAGACTACCCGGTTTGGGGCCAACCTCGTTATGAGATCAAGCGCAGTCGAGGGACCTGCTGTTTCTTTGCCGGGCAGGAATGCCAGGCCCGGTTTTGGTCTAGGGTGTGGATTTTCGTTGGTGGTGACGAAATGCCCGGCCCTAGGATTTTGGCGAGCTGGACGGGCGACGAGAGAGCGGCTGAGTCACCACCTTGGCATCGATCCACGCGAATAACTGACCTGAGGGGGAAATTCGCTCCCCGGATAGTCCAACTACTTCGAGTGAAACCGGGATCTCTCCATAGCAGTATTCGAATCCCTTTACGAAGCCGCCATATTCCCCGGGAGTGGGATTGGTAAGTCTCCCTACACCTAAACCATGTTCGTCGCGCACGTCCAGAGAACCATCCTTATTCTTGTCCGTCATTAACACTTCGCCAGGACGAAGACTTTCTCGGGCCCGCTCAGAAAGATATATGTCTCCTGTGACGATGACCACGGGCAGGCCATTCTGAAGACGATGATTCTTCGCGATCCATAGACCCATTCTCCGCGCGGACCGCGTTGTTCTTTCTTCTGAGTCGGCTGCTAGCTGGAGTCGTGGCGGCAATGTGCTCTGAATTGACTCGATGGTCTTCTCAAGTTGCTTACGGACAAGGTCGATCTCCGAGTTCAGCTTTACGGAACCTTCTTCCTGAAGAAGAGATTTCTCGTGCTCCAGCCGTTTTATCCGTTCGATGGCTAGAAGTTCTTCGCCTATGACATCGCCCCAATCGGAGATTGAAGACCTTACAAGCTGCGCTGTATCAGAAGCCATTGCGTCAACAGCCCGAAGGCTCGGCAATCCTCCGCTCGGTGCTTCCGAAATCGTTTCTCGAACTTCGCGCTGAAGTCGGTCCACCATTCGATCTATGTCGGCTATTCGACGATAGGCACTTATGGCAAATTTCTTCAGGCTTTGCTCAAATTCAAGTCTGCTGATCGTCCGAGTGCTGAACCATGCAAATCCTACGGTTAAAACGAATTGCAAACAGTTAAAAAGAAACGTCTCGGTTGCTGTTGTGTGAGCTCCAATAGTTAGCTCTTGCCCCACAAAGAAGGCCAAGGCCAAAGCACCCAAGGTGATGGCAACAACAAGCTCGATACTGAGTCTCTTGTCAGTCTTAGAAATTGTCTCCGAGGTGTCTCGGCCACCCTCGTTTGCACTGAGTGCCGGAATATCGGTCATAGGCGTCTCTCAATCGCGTTTGGAAACCAACATTTTCTGGGTTTCTGCATAAGAACAGGGTATAGCGGGCTATACCCTGCTTTAACAGTCCCACACTTGAGTCCCATAAGTTTCGAAACTATAGCAGGTACCCCGCGAGGGACGACAACGAATACTTGCGAACGAACGCGGTGGCGGCGCTCAAGCGCCGCTCTTCCACCTTAACTACATCCACTCGTGCTGCCGCACTCATGCATCGGTAGCAGCTGCCGTTCCGCGTCATGATGGCGCCGCAGACGTGGCAGGTGGGGGCGTCGCCCAGGTCGATCAGGTCCTTCAGGGCGTCGGAGGCGTGGACGTGGCCGTCGCGCTGCCAGATAGAGCAGGTCCCTCGGCTTCGCCTCGGGATGACAGATCCCGCAGGCTCCGCTCGGGATGACAAACCAGAGCCGGTGCTCGCCTCCTCGGCATGAAGTCGCCGAATGATTTCTGGCCGTAGCCGTTCTCGTCGGGCGCGCCCGGCGGCGGGGCGTTGACGTACTTGGGACGCAGGCCGTCGAACAGCGCCTGCTGCTGGCCGGTGAGGAAGCGCAGCTGCAGCCAGCGGAAGATGTAATCCATGATCGACTTGGCGAAGCCGATGTCGGGATTGTCGCTCCAGCCGCTGGGCTCGAAGCGGGTGTGGGCGAACTTCTCGCACAGCAGCTTGAGCGGCACGCCGTGCTGCAAGCCGATGGAGACGGCGCAGGCGAAGCTGTCCATCAGGCCGCTGACGGTCGAGCCTTCCTTGGCCATGGTGATGAAGATCTCGCCCGGCATGCCGTCTTTGTAGAGGCCGACGGTGAGATAGCCTTCGTGTCCGCCCACGCTGAACTTGTGGGTGATGGAGAGGCGCTCGTCGGGCAGACGATGACGCACGGCGCTGCGGCGGCGCGGCTGCTTCGTCGATGGGCTCGACCGAGTCCTTCGACTCGCTGACGCTGCGCTCAGGATGAGGCACCCGTTTCTTCTGAGCGTCGCCCTTCGACGGTGGCCGAGCCCATGGAGCTGAGCGGCTGCGCCTTCTTCGAGCCGTCGCGATAGATGGCGACCGCCTTCAGGCCCAGCTTCCAGGCCTGGATGTAGGCTTCGGTGATCTCTTCGACCGTGGCGTTCTCGGGCATGTTGATGGTCTTGGAGATTGCGCCGGAGATGAACGGCTGCGCCGCCGCCATCATGCGCAGGTGTCCGAGATAGTGAATGGTGCGCGTGCCCTTCGACGGCTTGAAGGAGCAGTCGAAGACCGGCAGGTGCTCGTCCTTGATGGCGGGCGCGCCTTCGATGGTGCCGGTGGCGTCGATGTAGCTGACGATGGCGTTGGTCTGGTCGGCGGTGTAGCCCAGCTTGAAGAGCGCGGCGGGCACGGTGTTGTTGACGATCTTGATCATGCCGCCGCCGACCAGCTTCTTGTACTTCACCAGCGCCAGGTCGGGCTCGATGCCGGTGGTGTCGCAGTCCATCATGAAGCCGATGGTGCCGGTGGGCGCCAGCACCGTGACCTGCGCGTTGCGATAGCCGAACTTCTCGCCGTGCTTCAGGGCTTCGTCCCAGGTGTCCTTGCTGGCTTCGTAGAGCGCGGCGGGAACGTTGGTGCGGTTGATGTTGTTGACCGACGCGCGATGCATGCGGATGACGTCGAGGAAGGGCTCGCGGTTGATGTACCAGCCGGGGCAGGCGCGCGCCTGTGAGTTGTCAGTTGTCAGTTGCCGGTTGTCAGCGAAGCAGATCCCTCGCGCTTCGCTCGGGATGACAAGTTCCAGCTCGACGTCAGTTCGGTTGCCGGCGCCAGCGGCTGGCAGAGCTCGGCGATCTTCGACGACTGCAGATAGGCTTCGCCGCACATGATGGCGGTGACGCAGGCAGCGTAGTCGCGTCCGGCATCGGAGTCGTAGGGCAGGCCCGCGGCCATCAGCAGCGCGCCCAGGTTGGCGTAGCCGAGTCCCAGCGGACGATAGTCGTGCGAGTTGCTTGCCGATCGCCTCGGTCGGATAGCCGCTGTTGTCGACCAGGATCTCCTGCGCGGTGATGATGACGGCGCAGGCGTGGCGATAGGCTTCGACGTCGAAGGTGCCGTTGGGCGCGAACTTCATCAGGTTCAGGCTGGCCAGGTTGCAGGCCGAGTCGTCGAGGAACATGTACTCGCTGCAGGGATTCGAGGCGTTGATGCGCGCCGTGTTCTTCGAGGTGTGCCAGCGATTGACCGTGGTGTCGTACTGCATGCCGGGATCGCCGCAATGCCAGGTGGCGTCGGAGATCTTGCGCAGCAGGTCGCGCGCCTTGAAGGTCTGCGACGGGACGGCCGTCCTTCACCGCGCGGGTGGAGAATTCGCCGTCGCGCAGCACGGCGTACATGAAGTCGTCGGTCACGCGCACCGAGTTGTTGGCGTTCTGGAAGAAGATGGACGAGTAGGCGTCGCTGTCGGGACCGCTGCCGTCGTAGCCGTGCTCGATCAGCGCCCAGGCCTTGGCTTCTTCCTTCTGCTTGCACTCGATGAACTCGCACGATGTCGGGATGGTCGACGTTGAGGATGACCATCTTGGCGGCGCGACGCGTCTTGCCGCCGCGACTTGATGACGCCGGCGAAGGCGTCGAAGCCTTTCATGAAGCTGAGCGGACCGGAGGCGGTGCCGCCGCCGGAGAGCGATTCGGTGGAGGAGCGCAGCGGCGACAGGTTGGTGCCGGTGCCCGATCCCCACTTGAAGAGCATGCCTTCGGTCTTGGCCAGCGTCAGGATGGAGTCGAGCGAGTCGTTCACCGAGTTGATGAAGCAGGCCGAGCACTGCGGCGTGCGTGTAGCCGGTGACGCCGTATTCGACGCGCTGCGCCTCGGATTCCAGTGCCAGTTCTGCGCGTCGGAGTTGGGCTCGATGCGATCGCAGCCGACGTTGAACCATACCGGCGAATTGAACGCCGCCTTCTGCTGCAACAGCAGGTGGGCGAGCTCGTCGTGGAAGATGGCCGCGTCTTCGGCGGTGCGGAAGTATCCGCCGGCGATGCCCCAGTCGCGAATGGTCTCGGCCACGCGAGTGACCAGCGCGCGCACGCCGCTCTCGCGCTCGGGCGTGCCGAGCGGGCCGTGCAGATATTTGCTGGCGACAATGTTGGTCGCCGTCATCGACCAGTCCTTGGGGACCTCGACGTCCTTCTGCTCGAAGATGATGCCGCCCTGCGAGTCGGTGATCTGCGCGGTGCGCAGCTCCCACTCGAGCTCGTCGTAGGGCGAGACGCCGGCCTTGGTGAAGAAGCGCTTGAAGGTCAGGCCGGGCGCCTTCTTCTTGGTCGTGGTGACTGCGGCGCTCGTTGTGGTCGTGTTGGTGGTGATTTCGGCCATGGTGCTTGCTCCTGAGAAGATATGAGATACCGTTATGAGTGCGTGCGAATCTTGGATCGTGCTGTCGTTCCTCGCGTCAATTGCGACTTGCTCGCTAGAAGGTTGTGGGGGCCCCTTCTCTCGCTCGCATCGCTGCGCAGAGAAGAAGCCCCCGGTTGATGTCACCGCAAAACAGCGCCCGCCGGACGGGACGCGCCGCGCGACGGGGCCAATCGGACTTGGAAAGGAGCACCTTCACCCCGACAACCGCAAAACCGGCTTGTCGAGGACCCGACACCGCAGATGTCATCGTCTTGGCGATGACTTCGTCGGCTCAGCTATGTCTCTCGCAAATCAGGCGGAGAGTGCTACCCTGGGTTCGGTACCAACTTCGCTTGCGCTGCTATCCTCTCGCAGGGGGACGAGAAGTTTTGCAGCGCTGAGGGCCTGACATCCGGCCGTCGCGAGTCACCTCTGCTCGCATCGGCCTTCGGGGGAGGAACCCTTCCTGAGTTCTCCAAATCCAACCTTGGAAGCGAACAGTAAACCCATCATCTTGTGGATGTCAAGGGGCTAATACCACATATTGTTATTTTACCATGCTCCACCCGACCCAAGAGAGTAACTGGGGGACGTCCGCCGCTGCGATCTGGAACCGCTACACCAGCCCTCGCCCCAGTCCTCGCCATCAAAGCTCTACCAGCAACTTAGACCCGTAGCGCTCGGTATTCAACGCCCAATCTCGCGGCAAAGCTGTGAATTCGTGTGGATTGCGAGGAAAACTGCGTCCGAATTATTCCCGGCCTCCCAGCTCCAATCTTTCGCGGAACTGTTGCACAACAGGCGGGAAATGATTACGCTGACCGCGAGCTCAGGAGAGCGATTTTGCGCATCATTATTCTGGTGTTTGTCGGATGGATTGTCGGCATGTGCGCCCAGCTCTTGCTGCCGGGCAAGTCGCCGACGGGCTTCCTCGGCGCGACGCTGATCGGCATTGCCGGCGCGCTGATCGCCGTGCTTATCGGCCGCCAGTTTGGCTGGTGGCATCCCGGCGACGCTCCCGGATTCTTCCTTTCCCTCGCCGCCGCCACCGTGTTGCTGGCGCTTTATCGGGCCTTCAGGCGTAAGACGGCTTAGTCCCTACGTGTAGACCGCGCAGGTTGTTCTGCAGCATTGGCGCCAAGTTCGAGGTGTTTCGGGAGGGCCCATTTCTCGCCGCAGCTGTAGTCATCCTGAGTTAGAAGGTGCCAGCAGATCGCGTCCGAAAAGCTGGGTATACGTTGGTACGAGCTTTGCTCTTCGATGGTGTACCTCCCGTCACTACCAGCGAATCAGTCCCTCCGGGTCATCCACCAATACGACTTCATACTTTTCGATCATCGGCATCAGCATGCTTTCCAGCTCGCTCTTCCAAAGTTCGCCTTCATAGAACTTGGCTTTCATCGGCTCGCGCGAAGCCAGATCAGGAAAGCCGCGCATAAAGAAAAACGTGTCGGGATCTTCGATGGAAAGAAATGGGCCCAGTATCTTCATTCCGATTTCGTCATGCGCCGGAATCGATCGCGAGCGGAAAACCTCTACGAACTCAGTCCGCTTGCCGGGCTTGATTTTATAAGTGCGCATTTCGATGATCATGCAGACTCTCCCTCAGATTCGCGTGGCTGAAACAAGAAAGCAAGAATTGCGTCTCAGGGTAATCTGGTGACTGATAGGACTCGGTCCGCAGTAATTAGTGGGCCGGCTCAGATTCCTCTTTCACTCGGGTGTCGGTCGTAATCCAATTTACTTCCCAGGTCTTGCCCCCATCGCCGGAGAACGACTGTTCAAAGTGACACGAATTCGGAGTGATCTCCGAGATGACAAATCGAACCAGGATAGCTCGGCCGTTCAGCATTTCCTGGTCATAAAATTCGCCGCGTCCATTCTTGAATTCGCCAATCGTCGGAGGCGCCAGCTCACCGCCTTTGCTGTTGGCAAAATTCAGACTCCACTGGTGGGATTGAGGGTCGTACAGACGCAGGGACAAACCCTCGATGTGACCGGCCGGGCCATCAACTTCAAGCTCAACCAGATTCGCGCGCCCATTCCATATCTTGCGAACCACGGTAGTACCGTCATACTCGGCCCAAGTCGTGGAGCCCGTCAGAGGATGTACCAGCCGCCGAAGGTGACTCTTCCAGGTCCCAATCTCGAAGTCGAAATCGTGCTGGCCATCTCGCACTTCCGGCGTTCCGCCCTTTGCGGCGCCTGAGTCTGTTTGGGCCAGCATGTACGCGGAGCACAGCACCACCATCAGGGTAATCAGTAGTATGCGGCGGAGTTCAGTGCGTTTTGTCAGATTCATCGTTGACTCGCGTTTGGTCCGTAATCCAATTCACTTCCCAAATCTTGCCACCATCGTCCGAGAACGACTGTTCAAAGTGAGGCGAATTAGTGGTCAGATCCGTCCAGACATATCGAATCAAGATGGTTTTGCCATTAATCGTGTCCTGGGCGAAAAATTCACCGCGTCCATTCTTGAATTCGCCGATCTGGGGTGGGTCCAGAATGCCGATTCTTGCTGTTGGCCCAATAAAGTCGCCACTGGTGCGATTGAGGATTGTACGTACGAAGCGTCAGCCCTTCGATGTGGCCGGTCGCGCCCTCCGCCTCGAACGTGTCCAGCTGAGCGCGGCCATCCCAAATCTTGTAGCAGACACCGGTACCGTCAAATTCGACCCAGGTAGTGGAACCGGTCAAGGGATGCATCAGCTTCTTCAGGTGATATTTCCATGTACCGATCAGGGGATCGAAATCGTGTTGGCCGTCTCGTTCCGCGGCAGTGTTGGAAGCGCCAGCTTTTGACGCGTCTGAATTCTGCTGCGCGAGTCCCGGAAGGGCTTGTAAAACGACAGCCATGCTACACATCATGAGAAGAAACCGAAACTGTTTGAGCACGTTCAAAACTGCCTCCTTTATTCGTCTGGCTATTCGGCTTATGCGGGCTAACGCCCATTTGTGTGAATCGTCGTTGCATAAAGCTAACCTGGGCAGTGGTCTGTCACAATAGCCACATTGATCTGCTACGATATATCCACTTTTAGAATTCCTTCGGATGAAACGTATTGCAGCCAGCTTCTTCCCGCCCGTAGCGGTCGATCGCCGCCGTCCAACGCCAATGTATCGCCAGTTGTATGACTGGTTTAGGAAGGCCATCCTCGATGGCCAAATGCGGCCTGGGCAACGAGTGCCGTCGACCCGAAGCCTGGCAGCTGAGCTGAAGATTTCACGCATTCCGGTCTTGAACGCTTACGAGCAATTGCTTGCCGAAGGGTATTTCGAAACCTTCGTGGGAGCGGGCACATGCGTGGCTCGATCTATCCCCGATGACACGCTGAATCCCCAGGCCGGGAAAGCGCGGAAAGGGTTTCAGGAAACACTGAAGAAGCCAGGTGCGCGGCGAATGTCACGTCGCGGGACGGCATTGGCGCAAGTGCCGCCACAATCATGGTTGGATACCTTAGGCGCGTTTCGAGTAAGCCTGCCTGCCCTCGAGCACTTTCCCATCCGTACCTGGTCGAAACTGGTGGCCCGTCACTCTCGCAGGCCGACCAAGGGCATCATGGCCTATAGCGATGCCATGGGATATCTGCCGTTCCGCGAAGCCATCGCGGAGTACCTGGGTGCAGTCCGCGGGGTACGATGCGAGCCATCGCAGATCCTAGTGACTACCGGATCACAGCAGGGGCTACAGCTTTCCGCCCAGGTTTTGTTGGATCCCAAGGACCCGGTGTGGATGGAGGAGCCGGGCTATCACGGCGCGCGCCACGCTTTCATGATGGCCGGAGCTCGATTGATTCCGGCTGAGGTGGATCATGACGGCATGAACGTCGCCGAGCTTATCCGTCGAGGCCGGCAGGCGCGGGCTGTCTATGTCACACCATCGCACCAATATCCCATGGGCAGGACGATGGGCGCCACCCGCCGCATGCTTCTGCTCAATTGGGCAGCGCGCTCCGGGGCCTGGATTATCGAAGACGATTACGACAGCGAGTACAGGTTTGGAAGCCGCCCGATCTCGTCTCTGCAGGGCCTGGATCGGGACGGCAGGGTCATTTATGTCGGGACGTTCAGCAAGGTCATGTTTCCTGCTCTGCGTCTGGGCTACGTGGTTGTTCCCAAGGATTTGGTACCTGCCTTCTTTGCCGCCCGCGATGCCGCTGACGTTTTTTCCTCGACTCTCTATCAGGCGGTCATGACCGACTTCATCCGCGAAGGACATTTCGCTCGGCATATACGCCGCATGCGCATGCTTTATATGGAGCGGCGATCCGAGCTGGTGAAAGCAATCCGCACCCAGATGGGAGACGGGATCGAGGTCGTTGGCGACCAGGCGGGGATGCATCTGGTAGTCCTGCTGCCGCCCGGCGCTGACGATGTTGCAGTTTCGAGGAAGGCCGCCCAGAGGGGCATTTGCGCGATGCCCTTGTCCGCGTGCTACTTGAAACCGCCGGTCAGGGGCGGCCTGATTCTTGGCTATGGGGGGACGAACGCGGGTCAGATTCAGGATGGCGTACGCAAGCTGAAGATGAGCATTGCAGAAGCTGCTGGCGGTTGAGGATTCCGCCTCCAGCATTGCTTGGCCCACTGCTCTGCTCAATTTTCGGCAAAACCTTGCTCACATCCCAACACCGCCTTACAGATCGCCGTTTGCTCGCGTATATTCCTCTGTGCGCCATCCCACGGATATTCGAGGTGCAGACGATGCTCTGGCCGCCACTCGCCAAACCTACTTCGCTGGGCAAGCAGCCTGTTCTTCTTGCGGCTTTTCTGGTTCTGCTGATTGTTTCGACTGGCCAGGCCCAATCAGCTCCTGCGCCTTCCACGAATCAGTTTCTTGTTACCTCCGACATCCACTTCAATCCCCTGGCCGACCCGGCCCTGGTGACTGCTCTCTCCGCCGCCGATCCCACGCAGTGGGAGTCGATCCTGAACCGATCCAAGATCACGACCTTCAGCCCCTATGGTCAGGACACGAACTGGTGGTTGCTGCAATCTGCCTTGGATCAAATGCACACCACTTTGCCCCATCCTGCCTTCATCATGATTACCGGCGATCTTCTGGCGCACCAATTCCCGCAGGCCTTCGCCGGCGCCATGCACGACCACGACCGCGAACATTATCGTTCGTTTGTGCGCAAGACCATCGACTTTCTGGCGCTCGAATTTCGCAAGCGATTCGGCAATACTCAGGTCCTGCTGGCGATCGGCAACAACGATGAGGAGTGCGGCAACTACAGCATTCATCCCCAGGGAATGTTCCTTATCGACACCGCGAACCTTGCCCGCAACCTTGCCCACGCCGATGATCAATTCCTCACTACTTGGAAGTCTCTGGGCAGCTATAACATTCCGCTTCCAACGGTTCCCGGAGTTCGCCTCATTGTCTTGAATACCGTCTTTTTCTCCAATCGATACCATGCCGCCAGCTTCAAAGACGGCTGCGCTTCCGTACCTCCAACCGGTGGAGAGTCTCTTCTCAGCTGGCTGGAATCCAATCTTGCCAAGGCAAAAGAGGCGAAGCAAAAAGTGTGGCTGGTGTACCACATTCCTCCCGGAATCGATGGCTTCTCGACCATGCGGCAATACGTCTCGCTGTCGAAAGGGACCACAACGCCTACCGCGCAATTGTGTTCCGACGCCATCGTTCCCATGTGGGTCCCTAGTTGGACCTGGGAGTTCGATAATCTGCTGAAGAAGTACGACACTACGGTCATCGCCAATCTTGCCGGCCATACTCATACCGACGACTTCCGGCTGATCGGCGCTTCCGGCACGAATCCATCGTTCGTTGTCATCAATCCGCCCATCTCCCCTGTCTATGGGCAGAATCCGGCTTTTCGAGTCGCAACCTTTACAACGGATGGAGCGCTGGCCGACCAGACCACCTACTATCTGACCAACCTCGAACATGCCGGCAGCAATGTCGCCGGACAATGGGAGAAGGAATATACGTTCTCCCAGGAGTGGAAGAAGCCGCAACTGGACAGTGCCAGCTTAAGCAGCATCTATAGCCAAATTCAGACTGACGATAAGGCTCGCAACCTGTGGTTCAAGTTCTATAACGTGTCCCGCTTCAGCGACCCCTTGCCTGCCAGCGCTCTGCGGAGTCTGTACTGTGCAATCGGCTCGCTCGATCCGGCAAGCTATGAAACCTGCTACTGTCCGGCAGTGTCCACTTCGACCCAAGTGGGCAGTAAGCCGTGATCGGGTCTATTCAGGATCCGCTGACGCCGATGGTTCTGCGGGAAATTCGAAATTCCCGCCGTCGGGTCGAGTAGAATCGACTTTCTTGCCGAGGTAAATCGTGACACCTTTCAATACATGGCTTGAGGCAACAATACATTCCGGACACTCGTCGGGAAACGTCGACCTAGCTTTATCGACCGTCGTTCCTGCCGGTCAGCAACTGGCCGTCGAGTTCGTCTCCAGTCGCTCAGAAATGCCGGCCGGCCAGAAACCGGAGCTGACCATTGTCATCCTCAATGGTGCTGGCAGCGCCGTGGTGCAACACTATCTGGTAACTCACGCTGTAAATAACTCCTCTGGACCCGATGTCTTCGTGTCAGCCGATCCGGTGCGAATGTATCTCACCCCCGACCTGACGTTTAGAGTTGTTCTGTCACGTGTCGAGAACAGCGGAAGCGCCAGCTGCTTAATCGGCATCAGCGGCTACTTGGATATAGCCTGATTGACGTGACGGTGCCGGCGGACTGGCCTTCGCAGCCTCTTGTGTTTGTGCGATCGGACAAGGAACTCTTCCCCACTGCTTTTCGTAACCATGTTGTAACCTTACTTGTCCCAGGAGGACCCGTCCGCGTGAATCGTCTCTGCCGCCTTTGTGTTTTCGTTCTTGCTTTCTCACCCGCCATCCTGCTTGCCCAGACTAATACTCCCTCCAACGAGGCGGGCAAGTTCCGTCTACACAAGTTCGAACAGCCCATTGGCGAAGAGACTTACACCATCACTCCGGATGGCGGCACGCTCACGCTGAAATCGGAATTCGAGTTCACGGATCGCGGTAGCAAAGTCCCGCTCACCGCAACCCTGCGCACCTCCGACAGCTATGTGCCACAGAGCTTCGTGATCAAGGGCAAGACCTCGCGCATGTCAGACATCGACACAGAGGTCACCATCGACGGCGATAAGGCTACCATTCATCAAGGCAAAGACACGCGCACGGTTACCGCGCCGGCCAGCTTCTTCACCATTTCCGGCTACGCTCCTGTCGCGGTGCAGATGGAACTCATCCGTTACTGGCGCACTCATGGTTCTCCGGCGGAGCTGGCGACTCTGCCCTCCGGCTCGGTCAAAATTCAGGATCGCGGCTCCGAGACGATGGACATCGCTGGACGCAGCATTCAAGTCGAGCGCTACACCGTGCAAGGACTCATCTGGGGATTGGAGACGTTGTGGATGGACAGCGACAACAATCTCGCCGCACTGGTTTCTACCGACGCCGAGTTCGATCACTTTGAGGCGGTGCGCGAGGACTATGAGCCCGCCCTGGCGAAGTTTGTCGCCAGCGCCGCGCGCGACGAGATGGCTGCGCTAACCGAGCTGAGCCAGAAGCTTCCCGGCCGCCGCACCGGAACCTTCGCCTTCGTCGGCGCAACTGTGATCGATGGCACTGGCAAAGCGCCCATCCCGAATGCGACCGTCGTCACCAGGGATGGCAAGATCGTCGCCGTGGGCCCCAGCAAGAAAGTCAAAGTGCCCGCCGGAGCGCAGCGCATCGATGTCACCGGCAAATACATTATCCCCGGCTTGTGGGATATGCACGCTCATTATGAGCAGGTGGAATGGGGGCCAATCTATTTGGCCGCGGGCGTCACGACAGTGCGCGATGTCGGCAACGAATACGATTTCATCACCCAGGTGCGCGACGCCGTTAATAGCGGCAAGGCGCTGGGCCCGCACATGCTGCTGGCCGGAATCGTGGATGGCGACGGTCCGTATGCCATCGGCATCACTCGGGTCAACTCACCCGCCGACGCGCAGATGTGGGTCACGCGCTATCACGACTCCGGTTTCCAGCAGATCAAGATTTACAGCTCGGTAAAGTCCGACAACGTGAAGGCCATCTGTACCGACGCGCACAAAGTTGGCATGACCGTGACCGGCCACATCCCCATCGGAATGAATGCCTACGAAGGCGTCGACGATGGCATGGACATGATCAATCACATTCACTACATCTCGGACTTGCTGTTGCCCAAGGACTTCGACTGGAGGAAAGCCACCTGGCCCGAGCGCTTTAAGGTGATGAGTTCTCTCGACGTCAACGGCGAGGCTGGACAGAAGGCGGTCAAGTTTTTTGCTGAACATCACACCGTCATCGACCCAACCATGGCTCTGATGGAAATGCAAAACCGTCCCGCCGACGTGCCGGCAGAGACCTTGGAACCCGGCATCTCCCGCGTTGCCCCAGAGTTGCGCGAGCAACTGGTCAGTGGAGGAGTGCCGCCGCAGTTCGCCGCCGAGGCCAAGAAGATTACCCAGGAACAGCTGCAGTTAATTGGCGCCCTGCATCGCGCTGGCGTGCCGATCGTCGCGGGTACGGATCAGGCGGTGCCGGGATTCTCGGTTTATCACGAAATCGAGTTGTACGTGCAAGCCGGCTTCACTCCCATGGAAGCCCTGCAGGCCGCGACCATCGTGCCCGCGCGCGCCATGAAGGTCGAAGACAATAGCGGTAGCTTACAGGTTGGCAAGCGGGCCGATCTGGATGTGCTCGACGCCAATCCGCTGGACAACATTCACAACATCCGTAGTGTGCGCTCAGTCGTCGCCAATGGCGTGCTCTACGATCCGGCTCCACTGTGGGAAAGTGTCGGGTTCAAACCGTAGGCCTATTGCGTCCGGAATGAATGAAAGTGTTGGGCAAACTTTGCCGGGATGGCACGACCAGGTTTGCCTACTCAACTTCTGTCGCAGCGATCCGTGCCGGCGAGCGCTCGCCTAAGTATTGTCAATCGAGTACATCCGGGTTCTAGCCCGGCTGGATACGTTTGGTAAGACACTTGCCCTACTCATAGAGACTTAGCGGCAACTCAAGTCAGCTAGAAACATGCCGATAAGACAAGGAGAACAAACGGCTCCCCTTGGAGAGGATAGCGATGTCAGTTTCACGTATTTCCAGCAGCAGTCTTTTTGACTACAACACCCAGAGCGTCCAGAACAAGATGCAGCAGTTTCAGAAGGAGTTCCAGCAACTCGGCCAGGATCTGCAATCTGGGAATATGTCTGCGGCACAATCGGATTTTGCGACTTTGCAGCAGTACGCGCCGCAGACCAGTTCGACTTCTTCGTCGCAGAGCAACAGTCCCATCGCCCAGGAGTTCAGCCAACTGGCCAAGGATATCCAGTCCGGAAACACCTCCGCCGCTCAGCAGGACTACTCGACGATCCAACAGGACATGCAGAGTCACGCCGCCGAAGGGCATCATCACCATCACAGCAGCGGAGGCGGAGGCGAGGGCCAGAGCGCCGTCAGCCAACTGATGACCCAGCTGGGCCAGGCATTGCAATCGGGCAACCTGTCCTCAGCTCAGCAGGCCTACAGCACATTGCAGCAGGAGTTTCAGCAGTTCACGCAGAATAGCAGCGTGACGACGCCCTCCAGTTCCAATAATGTTTCCGTAAGCGCTTAAGTGACGCGATCCCACCCGGGCCTAAGTTGGCTTGGGTGGGGTTTTCCACTGCAAGACAGCTCTTCCCCGCTGCTGCGATACAATTTGCCTTGTCCCCAATGCATCTGCCGACCTCAGCGGCGCGCCCAACGCCTGACTCCAACTCAGCCCAAGGTGAATCTGCCCAAGCGGATCGTGCCTGGCTGGGAGTTCCCCGCTCGCGCTGGCATACCATCCTTCGCTCGCCGAAATGGATGGTGCTGATTGCTTTCACCGCGCGGGTGTTGTGGATCGCGCTGGCCCACACCTATCGGATTCGTACCACCGAACACAACTTCGGCTTCGGTTGGGAGATCGGGCGCATTGCCTATTCCCTGGCCAACGGCATGGGATTCAGCTCGCCGTTCGGCGGCAACACCGGCCCGTCGGCGTGGACCGCTCCGGTCTATCCGTGGATCGTGTCGCTGGCCTTCCGAGCATTCGGCAGCTACTCGCCCGCGTCGGCATTCGCGCTGCTCACTTTCAACAGCTTGTTTGCCGCGCTCACCTGCTGGACGATCTATCGCACCGCATTGCGCGTCTTCAACGAGAAAGTCGCCATCTGGTCAGGCTGGATTTGGGCGCTGCTTCCCTACACCATTTATTGGGCGGTGCGCTGGATCTGGGAGACCAGCCTGTCGGCATTCCTGCTGAGCCTGCTGTTCATGCTTACGGTGGAGATGGAAGGCGATGAGCGCTCCTCGTCGTGGATTGGCTACGGAGTGATCTGGGGCATCGCGGCGCTGACCAATCCTGCCGCGCTGGCGTTTCTGCCCTTCGCCGGATGCTGGCTCGCGTATCAACTCCATCGGCGCGGCAAGCGATACATCGTTCCCGTTCTGCTGAGTGCGGTTGTTTTCTGGATGACGATCATGCCGTGGCTGGTGCGCAATTACGAAGTGATGGGACAGTTCGTTTTCATCCGCGATAACTTCGGCAATGAGCTGCGCATTGCCAATAACCCGATTGCTGAGGGCCCGTACGTCCTCATCTATCATCCCAGTCAGAACGATCATCTGCTGGCGGAATACAAGCAGATGGGCGAGATCGCTTTCTGCGCCGAGCAAGGCCGGAAGGCAAAGCAATGGATCGCCGAGAATCCCCGCAAGTTTATCGTGATCAGCTTGCGGCGCGTGGTCTTCTTCTGGAATGGACTGCCCCGGCTGTCGAAAATCGAGGGCCTGGCCGAGACCAAGAACATCCTTTACCTGGCGTCGTCGGTGGTGGCCCTTTGGGGATTCTTGCTGGCGTTGAAGCGCAGGGTTCATGGCGTGTTTCTTTTTGCCAGCCTGATTGTCTTCTATCCGCTGGTCTACTATATTTGTTTCCCACAGCCGCGATACCGGCATCCGATCGATCCTGAACTGCTCATCCTTGGAGTCTACTTGGTTTCCGAAGCGCGACCTCGCATTGCCGCAACTGACGGCGCCGAACACGAGCTTGCCGAACTCGACCGGGACGATACTCTGCCTCAGTTCCATACCCTGTCGGTCATCATTCCGGTTTACAACGAGCGCCCGACCGTGATGAAACTCTTGCGGCAAGTGGCGCGGCAGCCGCTCAGCCTGCATAAAGAACTCATCATCGTCGATGACTACTCCACCGATGGCACCCGCGAATTTCTGCAAGCCAGCGATCTGCCGAAGCTGCTCGGCGGCAACGGCGCCAACACGGTGAAGCTGGTGCTGCACCAGAAGAACATGGGCAAGGGCGCCGGGGTGCGGACCGGACTGGAACAAGCCACCGGCGAACTGGTGCTGATCCAGGATGCGGACTTGGAATACGATCCGCGCGATTATCCCGTGCTGATTACGCCCATTCTGGAAGGCCACGCTGATGCGGTCTTCGGCAATCGATTTCACAACGGCCCCCATCGCGTACCGCGCTTCTACCGCTACGTCATGAACCGGCTCTTCTCGCACCTGTGCAATATGCTGACCGGCATCAGCATTCATGACGTAACCGCCTGCTATAAAGTTTTTCGCCGCGAACTGCTGCAGCAGATCCATCTGAGTTCCGACCGCTTCAGCGTTGAAACCGAGATGACCGTCAAGCTGGCCAAACTGGGCGTGCGCATCTACGAAGTGCCGATCGTCTATCACGGACGCACTTACGCCGAAGGCAAGAAGATCAGTTGGAAAGATGGATGGATGGCGTTGTATGACCTGGTGAAGTACAGGTTCACGGATTGAACGGCAGGGGTTAGGGGCTAGAGGTTAGGGATCAGGGGTTAGCGCCGCTTTCGCTAGTTGCTAGACCCTAATTGCCAATTGCTAACTGCCAATTGCCGCTCTTAGGCATTCTGCCGATTGGGCTGGTTGGTCTTGGTCAACTCACCGACTGTCTGGTTCCAGGTAACAATCCACGGCACCAGCAGCGAGTACAGCAGCCGCGCTCCCATCTGGCGCAAGGTCGCGTGCTTACCGAAGCTGCTCCAATCCAGACGAAACGCAAAGTAAATCTCGAGGCCCATTACCACTAAGAACGGAATCACGGTGCGCGGGAGGATCGCGATTACAATCACTTCGGCCAGGCAGCGCAGCAGGTTTCGCAACAATCGCGAGCGCCGCGTCCCCATCACTCCATCAGCAACACCATAGCGCGCCATCATGCTAAGCGCGCTTTTCAGTGTATGGCGAGGCCGATAGATGGCCTGTGCCCGCTCAGCAAAGGCCGGCGTGACCAACTTCCGCGCTCGTAAGTCAAACATGGTGTCTTCGCCGAGAAAGCTGGTCTCGGGAAATCCGCCCACGCGCTGCCATAGGTCCTTGCGAAATGCCATCGAACGGGCTGTGCACGACTTCGTCGTCCCATCGGCATTCTGTTTTAGCCCGAAGAAGGGCGCTGAGGCGAGATCCCAGATCGTCTGGTCCGCCGGATCGACACACGATCCGCCCAGCGAATATTCCGCGCTGCCGTTCAGGATGGGCGCAGTCAACCGGCCCAGCCATTCGGGATCGTAGATGCAGCCGGCGTCGGCGCAGGCGACAACCTCCGACGTCGCGGCTGCGATCCCGACATTTCTCCCGCGAGCGATCGGTCCCGCCGACGCCTTCAGATTGCAGCTCTCGTCGCGAATGGCAATCAGGTTGGGATACTTCGACCTTGCCCGCTCGAGCCATTCCCATGTTCCATCCGTAGAGCCGCCGTCGACAATGATCACTTCCTTAGGGGCCAACGTCTGGCGGGTCAGCGTCGACACCAATCCCTCAACCTCTTCGACTTCGTTGAGGACGGTCGCGGTTACGGTTACGGCTGGCATGCTTACCTTTGGATTAAACCTCGCTGCATCTGTGGCCACGCTGTGATCGAACTTTAAGTTTGTCACCCCGGCCAAAGCGGAGGGATCTGCTGTTTCTCACGATGAGTTGGCGTCCCACGCGTGACGCACGAGCAGGGCGGGAACAATTCACGATTATACCTGCTAACCATCGACATCCCCGATTGCCAACTCGTCCCTGGGAGGCGTCATGGCAACTGTATTTACTGCATTTGGTCCCATTTTTCCGAACTGGGCGTCTTTCCTTTCCGTACCACCACCCAGCTCAGACTATTTTTCTCACCTCGCTTCTCACCGCGACAGGAGGCATTATGGCTCATTCTCGTAAGCATGGCAGCTTGGCAGGCATACTCTCGGGAGCGATTCTGGCAATGGTTTTCGCCGTTGGGGCTCATGCCCAAGTAACGCAGGATTTCCATCGCACGGTTCCCCTATCCGCCGACGGCCGTATCTCGCTGGCTAATATCAATGGTGGCGTCGAAATTACTGGATGGGATCGCAATGAAGTGCAGATCGACGCCGTGAAAACGGCGATTGATCAGCAGCGACTCGACGAGGCGCGCATTGAAGTGGAAACCAGCAGCAACTCGGTGGAGATCAAGACTCGCTATCCGGAGGACCACATTAACAACCATGCGGCTTCGGTGCACTATACCCTGCACGTACCGCAGAGTGCGCGCCTGGATCGCATCGATCTGGTCAATGGCTCGCTCGACGTGCAGAAACTCAGCGGCGAGATCGATGCCAACCTGGTCAACGGTAAGCTGCGGGCGTCGGATCTGACCGGGGAAGCCAACCTGGCGACCGTTAACGGAACCATTGAGGCGAACTACGCATCACTAACGAATGTGCGCGACATTAAGCTGAAATCCGTCAACGGAAGCATCGACCTCACTTTGCCACCATCGCCCAATGCGGAAGTGAGTGCCAGCGTGGTCAACGGCAGTATCACCACCGACTTTCCCCTGACGGTGAAAGGGCATCTGGTGGGCAAGAGTCTAAACGGCACACTGGGCAGTGGCGGCCTTCAAATCGAGTTGAGCAACGTGAACGGCCGCATTCACCTCGGTCCGGGACGCGGGACCTTGTAAGCCTGGACAACTGTTTACAGGAGCCGCTGGCTCGTGACCACAAAGGATTGCGGGCATACGGATCTCACGCTGAGGTTCGGCAACGCTTAATGCAGTCGGCGAGTGCATCGATCCAGTCTTGTGAAGCAGTGGTCGAAACCTGATAGTCGGATCCGGGAAGGTGCTCGACACCACGGGCAAGAGCGATGACGTGAGTGCGCGGGTACTCCTCTTTCAGCCACAGCAGTGCACTCTGCCGCTCGGCGAGAGACCCTTCGTCTCCAATCAAGACGAAATCAAACTCGTCAACCTGACTGAGCGCCGTCAATCCGTCCGTACCCAGCACCGTGACAACCTGAAAACCCTTTTTGAGCAAAAGGCGTTCACGAAGCAGCAGCAAAGCAGGATCGTGGCAGACATAGAGAATCCGTTCACCAGCCATGCGCTTCCCTTCCCAGAGAGGTGGCGAATGATCCAGAATGAACCGCGGGAGCCACAGGATAGCAGTGCGAAGAAATCTCCAACGCCGTAGTAAGTACTTCCATCATCTTCGTCCCTTGTGAGAGCATGCACGCTCGATAAATCTGAACCGATAGCGGCACGCTCATCTGAAACACAATCGAGAAAACTTCGTCCTCCGAACAGCCATAGCCATTCGTTGACACCTTTCAAGTGTTTGGGAGCGAACTTGAAGAGCTGCCTGCACGGCAATACCACTGTGAATCAAAGTTGTGGATAGCCGTTTATCGAGAATTCTGCGACACAACAGACGTCGCCCGAAATCTCTGCTTTTCGACAATGTACGACATATGGCGACAGTTTTCTAGGGCACTTACTGGCTAAGGAAGTTCGCTAGGCTGAATGGCGTGCAGTCACCACCTATCGGCCACACACCTGAAGCATCCTGGCGCTGGGAACGCCGTCGGCTTTATTGCATAACGCGAATTATTGCGTGAGGCGAAGGAGAATCTTGGAGGCGATGGTCTGAAACACCTGCTGCAACTCCTGAGTGCATGTCGAAGAAGGACAATCAGGAGCAAACACCGCGATTCCCTGGGGCTGACTGGAATTATAGGTTGGACTTGACGGGTCGTTGGCGACCTCTTGGAGGAAGGTCTCGCTGGGATCGCTGCCTAATCCGACGGAGTAGACATAGACGCCCTCGGCGCGCAAGGCATTGGCAACCTGAAGGGCTCGGTACTGGGCATCGGCCGTGATGTTGGCACGCGAAAAGGTCTCTTGCAGACCATTGATTTGAGAGGTAAACGTGGTTACGCCTCTACAGTCAGGCGTGGGATAGTGAGGAGGATAGCCGCTGCTGTCGAGGCCAGAGTTAATTCCCAGCTCGGAATTGTAATCGGTTCCAGACGTGGGATTGAAAAAGTCAAAGTTATTATTTGGCGGAGTAGTTGGGTCGTATCCCCCGTAGTTGTATAACGTGTGTCCCCACTGATTCGTGCAATTGAAGGTATCCTGAATCTCATTCACCTTGCCGTCAGTGAAATACACCACTACCTTGATAAGATTCTCTCCCTGCTGGGGAGTCACGCTATCTTCCTGCGCCTTGGCAAGAACCAGGCCCCCAAGTCCAAACGTGCCGCCGGAGAAATTAATGTTCTTGATTAGATTTGCGATAGGAGTCTGAAACTGGCTGGCGATAGCGAAGTCTGTAGTCGCATTCGAGGCAAAACTGACCATGGCGACTTCGTCGGTGGTGTTGTTGAAATAATTAATGAAGGTCGGTGCTGCCGATTGCAGCGCGGCCCCACCACCGTCTCCACCGTTTTGTTGGCTGACCATGGAGCCGGAACGATCCAACACAATCGTCATTGCCAGGTTGCCGCGGAGCGCCTGTGCGGTGGCGTTGACCGTCAACGTCTTGTATCCTGGCAGCAAACCCATAAAGATGGTTCGGATGGTTGCGGAACCGGTTACGTTCACTACTTCCTGCCCGGAGGTCGTGGAGAACGCCACATTCACGGTGGGAGCGACGTAGTCGAGACCGGAAGTGGCATAGTTGGCCCCGAAGGAATTAGTAGCTATGGTCTGGGCCGTGGTTTGACCCAACGCGAGATTGGTCATGCCCGACAGACAAGCGGCATCCACAGCCTTAACCAGTCTTGCCTTCGTGACGTAGGCAAATCCTACATCAACCGCCAGAGCGGAACACAGCAAGAGGCCGACCATAACACAGGCCAGCAGGATAAGAACCTGACCACGCTCGTTCTTTCTGTTTCGTTTTTGAAGGAGGCGTTTCAACTTATCTCACTCCTGGTCAGTAGTACGCGACGTCGTACAACTGCACCGGCATTACGGTTTTGATCAGCTTGCCGATGGGCGTAATGGGCTGATAGGCATAAAAGATTTCCACCGCATAGACGGTTTGATTGCTTAAGGGAACGGCCCCCGAGGGCAGTGTGGCCGTGCCTCCGTTGGCCCCGATACGGCTGCTTGCGGTAATTCCTCCCTGCGATACCTGGGAGGTAATCTTGACGGCAGTAGCGTTGTTATAAGCTGCGGTGACGATTACCTTCCCATTGGTACTCAGGTTCAGGTCGGAAGCGGCAATCACTGCGCTCACCGCACTCGACATGGCGGTCCCACGCGAAGCCATGTTGGCGCCTTCTCCAGTTAAGGTAGTGATTACCTGCTGCTGGTAAATGGCACGTCCGAAATCGATCATGCCAAATACGATGGTAGCCATCACTAATGCCGAGACGGCGTACTCGATAACCGCCTGCCCGGACTCGCCGGTTCTTTTCCGGCAGCGCACTGTATCATCGGGAACTGTTGCCGCCATCTCGCTGCGCTCCTTAGGTGGTTTGGCCCGGAGGAAAAGGTTCGTTTAAGAAACTGACACTCACGGTAAGTGGCCACTGTCCATTGTGGAAGAAATGACCGATAATCGGCGTGATCAGCTGCACGTTGGTAGTCAGAGACAGAGTGACCGTGTCTCCGGGACCGCCCGCGCTTCCCGCTCCCCCCACCAAACTGGAAATCTGAATGTTGGAGACATCCAGTCCCATGGCCGCTTGTTGCGCCACGAGCTTAATGGAGTTCACTCGCGACAGGGTCTGGTTAGGGTTCTGAGGGTTGGGCTGATGGTTGCCGGTAATGGCATACCGGCCTCCCGCCCGCACCGCATTCTGCAGTGTGGTCTCGGCGTAGAACAGACGCGCCATATCCATCGTTCCACACAACATCAGCACGAACAGGGGAAGTACAAAAGCAAACTCCGTGATAGCGTTGCCGCTCGTAGCTGTGATCCAACCTGAACGGCTTCTCATGCTTCCGACCTGACACTCAACCTTTCTAGGCCGGCTCATCATCTCCGCGGAAGACTGGCACCACTCGTTTCGCATACCACCCTCAAAGCATTTGCGATCCCGGAGAGTCCATCGCTGCAGACATCTGAAACAATCCGAAAAGCGAAATCGTCGCCAGGCAGAAACCTTGGAAAAGCGCTCTCTTCAGGAGCTTGCCGTTACACCGATCCCGGGTCACTCGGCCAAGTCAGCCAAATTCGGACGTTCAGCACGATAGGCGCTAGCGAGAGCGTAGTCGCTCGAATTCCGGCCGCGCTCGTCCTGAACATTTTGCCCGGAGCCGATTCCGTCACCAGCTCGCCTCCGGGGCTTGCCGCAAGGCCCAAGTGGACGCCCTAACGGTAGCAGGGTTCCAGCCAGGCTTATTTCAAGATCTTGATGCAGCTTCCAGAATTCCCACGGTTTGTTAAGTACGCTGCTGCTAAAACTGCACGCCGACCAGCGTCCAGCCTTGGCCCCGCATTCGAGCTGTCGTGTAGGCTCCTCATGATTGGAGAGGTCGTACACCCAGCATCAGGTTCAAGGAAAACGCGCACGGGAAGGCTAGTTCCCGTCGCGCACCAGGATTGCAGCCGGGCCTTTTAAACCCGGGTCAGGCGCAAGACCGAGCCGCTGGCCGCGAAGTGCTCGCGTACCGGCTGGATGGCTTGGGCAGCAACGCGCCGCGCGTCATCCCGCGGAATGTTGTAACCGATAAGAATTGCCGTAAAGTCGAGGGCCAACATCCGCAGGAGATTGGCGTCTGCTACATGAGGTTCACTTGTTCCCTCCATGTGTCCTCTTTCCGATCCCGTCCCAGAAGCCTCAGGTTCTACCACAGAGGCCGGAAGACAACATTTTCCGGGCAGGGTCTTACGAATGCGGTCAGGTTACCTGCAGATCAGGTTCTGATCTTTCAGAATCGAAGCACCGCTTGCAAATTCCTACAAATGATTATCCGGGCAGCGAAGGAATGCTTCCGATCGGCGTGTGCAGCGCAACCGTAACACGACAAGCACAGCGCGCATGGAGAATTATTCTGCGACGGGATCGACTGTGCCGTAACAAGGCTCCAGCCGTTTCATAGGATGGACTTGATCGCGATAACTACTGGGCGAAACACCCACAAATTTGCTGAAGACTGTGGTGAAGTGACCCTGGCTGGAGAATCCCAGATCGTAAGCGATGTCGGCGAGGTTCACGCGGGTTTCTTTCAGCATCTGTAAAGCTCGTTCTACTCGCCGGCGAAGCACATATTGGTGAGGCGACAGACCGGTAGACTCCTTGAACGCACGAGCGAAGTGACAAGGTCCCATCTGCAGCAGGTTCGCCATGTCGGCTAGAGACAGGTTGCAGGAGAGATTGTCGTTAACGAAGTCAGTCACCTGTCTTAATTTGTAAGGAGACAGACCACCTCGATAATGATTGAGCCGAGCCGGAAGCGAAGAGTGGTTGGTGAGCAATGCGGTGGCAAAAGACAATCCCATATATTCTCCAAACAGCCTTCCCGAAGGACATTTGGCCAGGAGCTCGTGATGGAGGGTCAGCATGATGTAGCGCAGTTGATCGTCTCTGGCGCCCCATAGTTGCTGAACTTCAAAAGGCTTGCCGGTGACCAACTCGTCGGCAGCCCACAAGATAAATTTGGGCGCGATTTCAAACGCGAGAAATTCAACCTCGCCCTTTGACTGACGCTGGGGAATATCGCCAGGGCCGGTCAGGAAAATGGTTCCGGGCTGATAGACCACGCTGAAGCCTCTGCCGCCAGATCCCGGTCCATATTCTGTCTTGTAGGATCCGCTTAGAGAGACAGCTGCCAGGTAGGAACTTGTAGCAGCTTCGGGACGCTCGGAGTCGCCAATCTGATAATGCTCCAGCTTGATGCCAAGCCAAGGAGCGCTGGTGGAATCAAGGCACGGCTCCGCGCATGCCACTAGCGGCGCAAGGCGTTGAGCAACCCGGTCATAAATGCTTATTCTTCCAGTCGCCATAGTCTCCCGTAACGCTCAATGGGCGATCTTATTGGCCGGCCATAGACTGAAATTTAGGCGAGCATTACTTAAACGCGCGGCTCTTGTCACGCTTGTAACCGCAACAAAGCCATGCTTCCAAATAATCCACGAATAGCACTTCGGTGCTGAGAATCGCTGCTTGCTCTATTCCCAAGGTTCCGCTACGTTCCGAGGGAAAGAATCACAGGGAGTCCAAAGGACCTGACGCTACAAACCCCAGTGGCGCATTGGCGTATAGATACGGGGAATATACTCCAAAGTCAATGAATTTTTTCATAAACCAGGGTTTACTGCCCTTACGAAAGTTCTAGTACTTTCGTAACCTATCGGTTGCCAAACCTCGAAAAGGTAACCACCGAAGTCTATAGTGACAGGACACAATCACCCCACCTTTTGTGGTAGATAAAGTCACAGTGAGCTTTCTTCCTCAGTAGCTTAATCGTCTGCTGAGACGCTCGAAAAGCACACATCCTTGGCGCACCGCTCGTGACCCTACCTGGTTGAAAAGTCGATCTATGGCACCTTACCAACCCGCTCGAGCAGTACAGTTTCTCCGTCGTCATAATTGGTCTTCCATGCGGGATCATGGAGCAGCAGATAGGCCAACGGTTGATTCCTGCCATAGAGCACGTACCGGATGTGATACTGATCGAGGACCTCCAGCGGACGTTTTACTCCCATGGCATCGAGGTAGTCGCCGAAAATTCCCCGGTGGTCGTAGATGTCGACGCGCGAGTCGACGAATACCGGAATCTGGCGTACGTTCCAGATGAGATAGCCACCCCACAGATAATCGTTAAATACCCGGCCGGCGGGAGTGAACTGCTGTAAGTAGGGCAAAGCCTTCACTGGATAGTCCTTTACCGTATCTTCCATCAGATATTGAGCGGAGGGTAAGCTCCTGATTATTCCGGCCAAAATACACACAATAATCACGGCATTGAGGAGCGGCTTATCGATCTGGCGGCGATAGGGCGGCAAGAAATCTATCTCAGCTGCCAGCAATGGGGTCAGAACGATTGCCCCTAGAAACATGAAACGGCTATAGGTCAACGTCGCGTAAAAGCCGAAGAGTAAGAAACCTAACTCATCCAGGCGCCATGGACGCTTCCGGGCAAGCGCCAAGACGATGATTGCCGCCAGCATGGCAAAGACGACCTTGCCGCGCACGGCATGAAAATCCACACTTTGCCACTCGGTTACATGGCTGATATTCAACTTTTGCTGGAAAGCCAGATCGAACGGATAAAAGACCAGGTGATAGGTGTAGGGATTCACAAAGAGTGCCAACAGGCTAAGCGCCAGCATGGCACCTAACTTGGTAAGCTGCGCCCGCGTCCAACGCGTAGCTATAATGCGTCCCCACTGACCGCCAACCAGTCCCGAAGCTAAGAATATCGTGAAAAACACCAGGCCAATCAACCACGATCCATGGCAATTTACCCACAGTAAGTAGAGTGGGGGCAGCAGCCAGGTACGGTCTTTGCCCTCTTTGAAATCCAGCAGGATCAGTAGTTCGATGACCAGGAAGATCCAGCCGAACAGCAAGGTGCGAGGACCGAACGAGATAGTGGCTAGAATCACCGCGAAAAAGGACGCAAGGAATGCGGCTTTGACGTTGCGGGAAGTACGGTATGCCAGGTAGAAAACTCCCAGCAATATAACTTCGACAGTAGAAAGTAGAACCAGGTACAGTCCGCGTATTCCCATCAGCCGCCAACCCAGATAGTAGGGCAACTCCGTCAGCCACTCATGATTGATCCAGGGAGCGCCGTTCGCGGTGAAGGAGTACATATCGCTGCGAATCATGGAGGCGTGCTGCACCAGGTACTCGGCATTGCGCAGATGCCACCAGATGTCAGGATCGCCAATGCTATGGCTGGCGAATACATAGACTGTTGCTGCCAGCAACGCCGCAAGCAAGACCGGAAACCCGAAGATAATTCGATAGAGACTGAGAAGCTGGTTTACCGACTTATGCGTTACGAATCCGGATTCGACACTATCAACTGGTAATTCACTGGGGATAGATGCCATAAGTTGACTCTCACTGGAGCCCACCCTAGCACAACGATTTGCCGCCACAACCCCACCCCGCCAGTTAATGCTGAAAATCTGCAAGGCCTCGCAAGATCGTGGAATAGCCGGGGTGACCGCATGGCTATTCTCGGGATGCTCAGCCGCTTCAAGATCTTGCATAGCTAGCGGGATGCGGACGCCTTGACGCGAAAAAGTCGCGGGCTGAGACAAATGCTCACGGCTGTCTTACCGCACGGGTCGACCAACAGGGGAGTTCGCAGGCAGTTGACGGCAACCGCCAATCACATGTTGGGTCTGCGGGAAGACGCCAACAGGGGCCTTCCGTGCCAGTCATCGATTTGGACGCCACGTTCGTCGGCATGTCACTCGTCTGCGCCAGCATCGGCGCCTGGAGCGATGTGCGCACCCGCCGTATACCCAACTGGCTGACTGGACCCTCCATCCTCGCCGGACTCGTTCTCCACTTGGCTTTCGGCGGCTGGCGCGCCTTGGGAACCTCGGCGCTAGCCGGCGTGCTGGCGGGAGCCGTGTTTCTGGTATTTCATCTGGCCGGAGGCATGGGGGCGGGCGACGTGAAGTTGATGACCGCCGTTAGCGTGCTGGCCGGTCTTAATTATTTCGTCGAGATTCTTATCGCCACCGCCCTCATGGGCGGGCTGTTCGCACTCGCTCTCGCGCTCTCGCGGCGCCGGCTGAAACATACCTTGGCCAACATCGGAGTGCTGGTTGTCCATCACGGCAGCAGCGGGCTCCGGCCGCACTCGGACCTCAACGTCAGCAATGCGGAGACACTTCGCCTGCCGTACGGCATAGCCATCGCGGCCGGGACAGGGATCGCCCTGTGCAGCGTTCTCCTGAGATAAGAATATGAATCCACGTCGTCTCGTTTTTGCGCTGGCAGTCGCGTTATTGTTGTCCGCAGCGGTTACTTTCTTCATCAGCCGCAAGCTGGGGAACCGTAGCGCCGCCCTACAAACCCAAAAGCTGGTGGCGGCATCACGGCCAATCCAGTCGGGCGAAGTGCTTAAGGCCGATAGCCTGACTCTGGTCGATTGGCCCACCTCGCTCACGCCGCAAGGCAGCTTTACCAAGGTCGAAGAGGTGGTGGGACGGTCTGCAATCTACCCGGTGCCGAGCGGACAACCGCTGCTCGGGTCTCAACTGGCCGTCGCCGGCTCCGGTATTGGTTTGACGGTAAAGATTCCCGAAGGCATGCGCGCGGTGTCGGTGCGGTCCGACGAGGTGGTAGGGGTCGCAGGTTTCTTGTTTCCCGGGTCACACGTGGATGTGCTGGTAACCCTTAAATCCGACAAGACTCCCAACCCCGCTACGGAGATTGTTCTGCAAGACTCCGAGGTGTTGACGGCAGGCCAGAATACCGAACCTGACCCCCAGGGCAAGCCGCAAACCGTCAACGTCGTGACCTTACTGCTTACCCCGCAGGATTCCGAGAAGCTGGTGTTGGCCTGCAGCCAGGGAAGCATCGAGTTCGTTTTACGCAATGGAGCTGACCGGGGACAGGTCAAAGCCGTACCCATACAAATTGCCTCACTTGCAGGAGCGGAACCAGCGCGCAAGGAAGCTGCTGCAGTCCGCACGGCCCCGCGTGCACCGGTAAAGGAACCGTACGTAGTGGAGACCATCAGTGGCGACAAGCGCACGACAAGCCAGTTTGAGTGACATCATGCGAGTGCGATTTATCCATTATCGAAACCAAGGTCTGAGCGTCGTGGGGCTGCTCGTATTGTTGGCAGGAACGCTGGCGGCCCAGACTGCCAATCCTGCTTTGCCCGGGTCTGCGCCGGAACAAGCCACGATTCCGCCGGTAACCGCGCCTGGCACCATGCAAGCTACGAATCCGGATGTGACTACCCCAGCGCCGCCCCCATCAGAAGCCCACTCGATGTACCCGCATCGGGAGGCGCAAGCACCTTCGGCGGCTGCGGCGCCGGCGCCGCCCTCCAGCAACTCGCAAATACCTGATGACGGTACGCAAATCCTGCACGTAATCGTAGGCAGGTCAGTGTTTATCAACACGCCCGAGCGGTTGCGCCGGATCTATGTCAGCAATCCGGTGGTCATCGAATCCATGACGCCCACGCCTCGCGACCTTGTGATCACAGGCAAGACCGCCGGCACCAGCAGCGTTGTTTTGTGGGATGAGCTTGGCACCTCGACGGTCATCACCGTCCTGGTGGATCTGGATGTGGCTGGCCTGCGCGAATCGTTGTATCAGGCGCTTCCGATAGACCGGATTAACGTGGAAGCGCAGGAAAGCAAACTCTTTCTGTCGGGGATTGTTGGCAGTGATGCCGAAGCGGACATCGCCGCTCGACTGGCCAGCGTTTACTCGAAGGAGATTGTCAACTCGCTGGTGGTCGATCCCCGACACAAGCCGCAGGTCCAACTGAAGGTGAGATTCGCCGAATTGGACCGCTCCAAGCTGACTGCGTTCGGTATCAATCTGTTCGGACTCAATAGCCAGAACATCGGATCTGGCACCACGGAACAATTTTCAGCGCCTACCTTTCAAACCGGCAGTGCGACCACTCCGACGGCGACGCTATCCGACTTTCTGAACCTGTTTTATTTCAATATCAAGAATGGCGTGGGAGCCAGTCTGAAGGATCTGCAGACCAAGGGAATCCTGGAAATCCTGGCCGAACCGACACTGACAACCATCGATGGAGTGCCAGCCAAGTTTCTGGCGGGCGGAGAGTTTCCCTTCCCCGTGGTGCAACCCGGCAGTGCGGGCGGGACAGCCACAGTGACCATTCAGTTCCGGCAATACGGGGTGAAGCTGGAATTTACGCCGTACGTCAATCCCGACGGCACCATCCGCCTGAAGGTACTTCCCGAAGTCAGTGCGTTGGACTATAGCAACGTGGTGATCATCGCGGGATACACCATACCTTCGCTGTCGACGCGGAAAGCGGAAACCGAGGTCGAGCTCAAGGATGGTCAGACCTTCGGCATCTCAGGAATTCTGGACCGCCGCACCACTGACTCGCTCAACAAGATGCCGGGAATCGGCGATGTGCCGATTCTGGGTCAACTGTTCCGCTCCAAGAGCCTGGACCATTCCGTGATGGAGTTAGTGGTGGTCGTGACGCCAACCATCGTCGATCCGTTGACCACGGCACCGCCTCCGCCGGCGAATCCGAAGTGGCCTGTGCCACCCGGACAATTAGGAGATTTCGATCACGGTCTGCCGAAGAGCTACGACGAGAAGCAATGAAGTGCTTGTAGGAAAGCAGGGAGTGCGGGCTTGAAGACTCAAGGATCTAACGGTAACCAGAGTGGCCTGTGCGTGATCACCATCTGCGTCGATCATGACACGGTAGAGAAGGTGAAGACGGCCACCCAGGCGGAACACGGAACGTTTGCCGGAGAGCTCCAAGGCTATTCGCTCCAGGAGGGAGAGCTGCAGCCTTTGTTGAAGGTACAAAATGCGGAGTTTTCGGTCTGCGTCATCGACTTCGACAAAGACCGCGCGCTGGCGGTGCAGGCGGCAAATTCCATGAACCTGATGCTGCGTGGCCGCACTACGCTGATCGCGCTTTCCCAGCAATCCGAGCCCACCCTGATTGTCGAAGCCATGCGGGCTGGATGCAGCGAATATCTGACCAAGCCGGTGTCGGTCGAGCAAGTGTGCGAGTCGTTCGTCAGGCTATGCGGACGTATTCAGGGAGTCCGCGACGTCAAGTCGGCGGGAAAAATTCTGGCGTTTCTGGGTTGCCGGGGAGGCGCGGGGACCACCACACTGGCCGTCCATCTCGGCTCTTTCCTGGCGCAGGCGTTTGGCAAGAAGGCGCTGATCGTTGACCAGCACCAGCACTTGGGACATGTGGCTTTGTACCTGGGGCATGACGCTCCCACCTACGATTTTTATGAACTGGTGCGCAACGTCACGCGCCTGGACCCGACGCTGGTGGCGGGCTTTGTCGCCCATCATTCGAGCGGAGTCGACGTGCTGCCCGGCCCATGCATCCTGAACGGCGCCATGAATGTACCGCTCGACGCGGTAGAGCGAGCGGTGCGTTTTCTGGCCGACGTTTATGAGTACGTGCTGGTGGATTGTCCGCTCGGGCTGAGCGACCTCAATCTGGTCACCGTCGATTGCTGTGACGAGTTGTACCTGGTTACGACTCCCGATGTTCCGGCGCTCCGTGACCTCTCGCGCTATGTAGATCGGCTGTCGCAGTGCGGCGTGTCGCCTTCCAAACTGAAAGTCGTAGTGAACCGCTTTAGTTCGGAAGGAGCGGTAACCCTGGACCAGATCGAGAAGGCCATTCGTCAACCCATTTCGATTACGGTCCCCAACAATCAGGCCGAGTTAATGCGAGCCATGAACACCGGCACTCCGATTTCGCCGGATCGCAAGATCGAATTTGCGCTGCAGGTCAAGAAGTGGGCGGCCAGCCTGCTTCCCATAACTCCGGAGTTGGTTGCGGAGGAACCAAAGCGCAGGTTTTCGCTTTGGAGATGAAATGAACGCCAGCACTTTCACAGCATCACGGAGGATTTTTGGCTGATATGGCCACAGTGACGTTGCCTAGCAGTACGAGCCGTGTAACCGGCTTGTTCGATCATGCTCCCAGGCAGGTACTGGGACGGGCGCAGCAGGAAGTGAAGTCGGCCGTTCATCACGAGCTGATCAAGAAGGTCGATCTCGAAAAATTGCTGTTCATGCAGGACACACGAGCGCGGCAGACGCTGATGACGCTCATCCTGCCCCTGGTAAGCGAACAGGGAGTTCCCTTCAGCGCCAGCGAACGCGAGCGCATTGCTAACGAAGTGCTGGATGAAGTCTTCGGGCTGGGTCCGCTGGAGCCGTTGCTGCAAGATCCCACGGTGAACGACATTCTGGTCAATACCCATGACTCGGTCTACGTGGAACGCGGGGGAATTCTGGAGAAGACGAATGTCGCTTTCAAGGACAGCACGCACCTGATGCACATCATCGACAAGATCGTCTCAAGTGTGGGGCGGCGCGTGGATGAGTCGGCGCCGATGGTGGATGCCCGCCTGGCCGATGGCTCGCGCGTGAACGTGATCATTCCTCCCCTGGCAGTAGACGGACCCATTCTCTCCATTCGCCGTTTTGGCACCACGCCCTTAACTGCCGACGACCTTCTGGGATATCGCGAATATACCTCGCAAATGCTGGACATTCTGCAGAAGGCAGTGAAAGCGCGGCTGAACGTCATCATCTCCGGCGGCACCGGCGCCGGCAAAACGACATTGCTCAACGTGCTGTCGGGATTTATTTCCGAGCGGGAACGGATCGTCACCATCGAAGATTCCGCCGAACTACGGTTGAAACAGAACCATGTGGTGCGCCTGGAGTGCCGGCCGCCGAACGTGGAAGGCAAAGGCGGCGTTCGCCAGAGAGAGTTGGTGATCAACGCCCTGCGTATGCGGCCCGATCGCATCGTGGTGGGCGAGGTGCGCGGCGAAGAGGCGCTCGACATGTTGCAGGCCATGAACACGGGCCACGATGGTTCCATCACCACGGTCCACGCCAACAGTCCGCGTGACGCACTCTCGCGCATTGAAACCATGTGCATGATGGCCAATCTCAATCTGCCGGAGAAGGCGGTGCGGCAGCAGATCGCCTCCGCGGTTCAGTTGATCGTGCAGGTCTCCCGCCTCAGCGATGGCGCGCGCCGGGTCACCCACATTACCGAGATCACAGGCAGTAGCGGCGACATGGTCAGCATGCAAGACATTTTCTTGTTTGAGAAACGCGGCATTGGATTGAACGGCAAGGTGCTCGGCAGGTTTTATGCCACCGGCATCGTTCCCAAGTTTGCAGAAAGGCTGAAAGCGTCTGGCATTCCGATTCCGATGAGTCTTCTGGACACTTCGGAAGAGGTCTAGAACGAGAGGCATGAAATGTTGATCACGATGATCGTAGGCTTCACATCATTTGTCGCCGTAATGCTCTGCATTGCGGTCAATTCATTCGGACACCCAGCGGATATTTAAGCAAAGGCCGGCAGTTATGCTTGTGATGGTTCTAGTTTTCGCGTGCGTTCTGGTGCTGACGCTGTCAGCCATACTGTTGCTGACTCGTCCCACCGCCAGCGACCGCACCATCGAAGGACGCATCGCCGGAATCCAATTGGCGACGGTCCCGGAAGTGTACTTGGGCGACGGCATGCCCGAGTTTCTCAAACGCACCAAGCTAAGCGAGATCGATTGGCTGGACAACCTGCTGAAGCGCTGGAACCTGGCCCGCCGCATCGAGCTCTTGATTACCCAGGCGGAAAGTTCGTGGAGCGTGCCCATGGTGCTGGCCAGCTCCGCGGCGTCGGCCGGCTTCGGCTTTCTGGTTGCCTATTTTTGGCTGCCTGATGTGCTGGTCGCCCTGGTGCTTGGAATCCTGTTTACCTCCGTCCCATTTTTCGTACTGCACATCAAGCGGGCCCGGCGCTTGCGGCGCTTCAATCAAGCGCTGCCCGATGCCATTGACTTGGTCTGCCGGGCCTTGCGTGCCGGACACTCGTTAAGCGCCGCCATCGAGATCGTGGGACAGGAAGCTGCTGAACCAGTACGCACCGAGTTCCGGGAAGTCTACCGGCAGCAGAATTTTGGATTGCCGCATCGCGACGCACTCTTGCAATTGGCTCGCCGCGTGCCTTCCGCGGACTTGCAATTCGTGGTGACCGCCATGTTGGTGCAAAAGGAAACGGGAGGAAACCTGGTCGACATTCTTGACCGGACCGTGGCCGTGGTCCGCGATCGTATGCGCATCGAAGGTGAAGTACGCATTTACACCGCGCAAGGCCGTCTTACCGGAGTCATTCTGGGCCTTCTTCCCATCATCATGTTTTTTCTTATCAACCTTGCCAACCGCGGGTACGCCAGGGTGCTGGTCGAAGACCCTCTGGGAAGAAAGCTTATCTATACGGGTCTCACGCTTATGTTGATCGGCGGAATCATTATTCGGAAGATCGTGAACGTGAAGGTATAGCCGGTATGCATCCTTTGCTGCAGATCAGTATCGTGGTGACCGCATTCTTTGCGAATGCGCTGGTCATTATCTTGTTTATGTTGCGGCCTTCGCGGCAAGCCAAGCGCATCTTTGACCTGACGCGCGACCAGATCACCTATCTCGAGGAACCGAAACAATCGACCATGCAAAGCCTGTCGAGTGTGTTTCGTTTTCTTCGAACCCGGCTGGGACTTCGCGATAACCAGAAGTTGAGAGAACGATTTGTGGCTGCCGGACTTCGTTCCCCTGGCGACGCCGATCTCTATTTCGGGATCCGGCTGCTGGGTCCGTTGGCCGCCTTGGTGGGCGCCAGCTTCATTCCAACCAACACCACGTTCTGGATGATGGGAGCGGCCGCGCTGGCGTTTCTGGCTCCCGACCTGGTGCTCACCGAGATCATCCGTCATCGCCGGGAAAAAATCCGGTTGGGAATGCCCGATGCCATCGACCTTCTGGTGATCTGCGTGGAAGCCGGGCTGGGCCTGGATCAGGCGCTGTTGCGTTCAGGACAGGAACTGGCCTTGAGCCATCCGCCAATCGCCGAGGAATTTACCCAGATCAATCTGGAACAACGCGCGGGAAAAGGACGAATCGAGGCCTGGCGCAGCATGGGCGATCGAACCAAGCTGGACGTGATCAAGGCTTTCACCGGCATGCTGGCACAAACCGATCGCTTCGGCACTCCCATCGCCAAGGCGCTGATCACCTTCTCCGATGGCATGCGCATGAAGCGCCGCCAGCAGGCCGAAGAGATGGCGGCCAAGACCACCGTCAAGCTGGTGTTTCCGCTGGTGCTGTTTATCTTTCCCAGCATCTTCATTGTTCTGTTGGGGCCGGCCATGATCACCATCGTGCGGAGTCTGGACGGAGGCATTTTTAAGTGAGTTTCTGTTTCACAATTCGAGTAACAGAAAGAAGGGAGAAACAATGGATACGGTAACTCTGATTCGCATTATCTCGGGAATTTTGTTCGTAGTGATCCTCGGCGTTCTGGTCATGCGCAGGAAAAAGATGGCATAAGCGCGAGGAAAAACTATGCAGAATTCCCGGCAAGTGGAAGTAGCTAATCTTACCCGGGGCACCGTTCTCGGTTCGGAGATTCGAATCGCGGACACAGCCATGTCGCGTCTGGTCGGGCTGCTGGGGCACTCGGGACTGGCGCCAGGAGACGGTCTGCTGATCGCACCGTCATCTGGGGTACACACGTTTGGCATGCGCTTTCCCATCGACGTTGTCGCCTTGGATCGCGACTACTGCGTGCGCGGGGTTTGGGAGGGATTGGGGCCGTTCCGGATTGCGGCCTTGGGATTCAAGACCCATAAGGTTCTGGAATTGCCGGTGGGCGCGATTCGGGAGAGCCACACCCAGGTGAACGATCAGCTGGCGGTGCGGCGTCCCGGCGATCCATGAGTTCGTTGAAGTGCGGTTATGCGCGGACACTGCGCCCACGGTCCTGCGCGGGAATGATTCGATAAACCCGACCGAAAGGTCACTCAAAGGAGAAAGACCATGAGCTTGATGTTCATTCGCGTATTTGCAGGATTTCTGGCTGGGCTGGCTGCCGGCTTATTGATCATGCGCATTACCTACAAGAAAGCGCACGTGATTGAGGCTAACGAAACCGAGACCGGCCATGTGGTGACGACCACGACCAGAGCAAGCTAGCGAATAGCTGGCGCGACGAGGGAAGAATGCGGGACTATGCACATCGGGCGATGGCCAGCGCGGCAGCCCATGGTAGCGCCTGCACGCGCGGCGAGCAGTCAGCGGCGTGCAGGCACTCACAGTGGTTGCTGCTGGCGGTAGTGGTGATCAGCACCCTACTGCTGACAGCGCGCCTCAACGTCGGATTCAATCCGGCAGACGATCCCGCGCAGACCCAGATTGCGGAAAAAGTGCTGCACGGCCAGCGGCCGCATGTCGACTTTCAGTACGCCTACACCGGCGGACTGGAGTATCTGCACGCCCTGGCGTTGCATCTGTTTGGCGATCGCGTGCTGTCTCTCCGGCTGATGCTGCTGGTTTTCTTCGTCGCCTGGGTGCCGGCATTCTGGTATATCGCCTACAAGCTGAGCTCGACGGCAACCGCCTCGCTACTCACGCTGCTGGCCGTGGTGTGGAGCGTGCCTGTGTATCCCAGTCCGCTGGGCTCGTGGTACGGATTGTACTTTGCCACGTTTGGAACCGCTGCGCTCTTCCGCTACATCGAGACCCGGCGCTCACGATGGGTCTTTCTGGCGGGAATCCTCGGAGGCTTGTCCTTCCTGGCAAAAATTTCCGGCCTGTACTTCCTCATCGCCGCGCTGCTGTTCCTGATATTCGATGAGCAGAATGTGCAGGACGAGGTGCAGGTTCGCGAGACCTATGTTCCCGACGTTTCCTATTCGGTGCTGCTCACGCTGGTGCTGGTGGGATTCGACATTATGCTGCTGCTGTTGTTGCGCAGCAAGGCCAACGTTACCGAAGCCTATCATTTCGCTTTTCCCGGCATCGCTCTGTCGTTTCTGCTGATCGCGCGGGAATGGGGTGTGCCACGCTTCCCGGTTCCAGTGCGGCTGTGGCAGATGACGGGCCGGGTGCTGCCGCTGCTGCTGGGAGCTTTGCTGCCAGTGGCGTTCTTCCTGGCGCCTTATGTTTTCAGCGGAACGATGGGAGCTTTGATCGCCGAGGTCATTGTGAAGCCTATTGTCGCGTGGCAGCCATCGTTCCATTCCGCCATCCATCCTATTGGAGCGTTGTGCTGCGTACCGCTGCTGGCGATTCTGGCGATTAATTCGCAGGTGCGATCCGAAACGTTGCGGATATGGGCGTTCACCGGCATCAGCGTGCTGGGAGCGCTGGCTCTGGATCGCTCGCTGCGCAGTCCCGAGTTTGCCCGCTGGGTATGGGTTTCGGCAGCTACCGCCATCCCGCTGACCATCATTATTGGTGTGGTACTGCTGCTGGGAGGATTCTCTCGAGGCAAGCAGACCTCGCAGCTCATGCTGCTGATGGCCGTAGCGGGACTGTGCAGTCTGGTACAGTTTCCGTTTTCTGTGCCGTTCTATTTCTGCTTCGTAGTTCCGCTCGGAATCCTGGCGTTTATGGCGGTAGCCAACCTGGTCTGCGGCAACGGCCGCTTGCTGTTGCTGCTGCCGGTGGCCGTCTTCTATCTGGCGTTTGTGACCTTGCAGGTTCTGCCCACGCAGATCTACAGCCAAGGCCTGTCGTTCCGGTCAGTGATACCCGAGACCATCACCTCACCGCCCGTAGCGGCTCCGGGTGTCCAGTCGACGGCGAGCAAACCGTGAGTTCCTTGCCAAGCAAACCGGGCAAATCCTATCCGGAGACGGACGTCTTACTAGTAAGACATCGGCCACAAATCTTATTAGTAAGACGACAGGAAGTAACTAGGATCCAGTCGCTGCCGGTTCTGATCTTCGTCTGTAGCACCGCGGCATTGTTGAGGCTGATCGTCGCCGGCTATTTCGTGCACCATTACGGCGCGGTCAACGTATATGGAAGTTTCGAGTCGTGCCGCATCGCTGCCTCCGTGGTTGGCGGCCATGGTTTCAGCTCGCCGTATGGAATCCCGAGCGGCCCGACGGCATGGCTGCCGCCGGTCTACCCGCTCATCGTCGCGGCGGTTTTCAAGTTGCTTGGGGTTTACTCGCTGGCGTCTCTCTGGTGCCTGATCGCGTTGAACATCTTGTTTGCGACCCTGACGACGGCCCTGATTTATCGAATCGGAACGCGTTATTTCGGTGTGATGACCGGCTTTGTGGCTTCCATGTTGTGGGCCATGGATATCGCAGCCATTGCCTTCTCGGTAAGGATTTGGGAGTCCAGTCTCTCCGCACTGCTGGTGACCCTGGCATGGCTGTTGCACCTGCGTCTGAGAGAATCGCCGGCAAGCACGCGCGCATGGGTACTGTATGGACTACTGTGGGCTCTCGCTGGACTGACGAATACCGCGTTGCTAACCCTTATGCCGTTAAGTGCGGCGGAACTGTTGTATAAGCGGCGACGCCAGATCGGGCGACGCGCGCTGATTGCGCTGGTGGTATTTGCAGCTGGGTTGCTGCCGTGGTGCATCAGAAACTATGTTGTCTTTCATAAGGTCATCCCGTTGCGAAGCAACTTTGGGCCTAACCTGTGGTATGGGAATCGTCCCGACGTGAACGGTCCGGTAGATCAATCGCTCGATCCCACCCACAACCCTGAAGAACTGCGGACGTACCTAGCCATGGGCGACGCGGGTTATTGTGCGTCGCGCCAGCAGATGGCCTTTGATTTCATTCGCCAGCACCCTGCCGAGTTCGCGCGTCTGACCAGAGTTCGAATCCTTTATTTCTGGACCGCCTCCGAAACGTTTGGGCCTTTCTGGCATGCTTGCGCCTCACTGCTGACTTTTGCAGGACTTTTCCTGATGTGGCGCAATGGAGTAGCAGGCGCAGCCCTATTTGCTTCCGCTTTACTGTTGTTTCCGCTCCCCTACTATGTCACGCATAGTGAGAGTTTCTATCGCCATCCCATTGAACCGCTGGTCGGGCTGCTTGTCGCTTATGCTTGGGTTACGCTCTTTGAGATGTTCCGTTTGCCGAGCTGGTTAAATCTTCGTGCACGGAGTGCACCTTCCCCTCAAACGATCACCGCCGAATCTGCTGAGTAGTCGGTTGCTTTAAACTCGAAATCGGCAACTGAGCTCCCGTGGATGTAATCGCAAGCTGGTCAGGCATGGGATAGGGAGAGATTTCCGGCGGCTGCCTGTCTGGTTGTACCAGCCAGACGCGGCGGCCGTGATAGTAGCGGATGAGTTCGAGATTCTCGCCGGCATCCATCTCTCGCGCCCAAATTACCTTCGAGCTATCGATGTCAGGTGCGTTGTAGACCCACTCATCGACGGAATCGTGACCGGCAGAGTATCGCACGATTACCAGCTGTTGCCCGGGAAGTTGTTCCAGACTCTCTTCGATGTGAGCCCGTTCAGCGCCGAAGTAATCCACCCCATACCAACTTAAATTCCATTTAGACGTCGGCCATTGGGGAATGTCGAGATGAAGAGGTCCGGCAAACAACCGCAGCCCAACCAGCACAACACAGAGTGTCACTGTCATGCGTACCCAGCCGAGTCCTACCGGCCGGCCGTCTGCGCTCATGAGCCGCAGGTGCCGCATGGCTTGCAAACCAAGCGCATAGAAGACAGCCGTGAACGGAGCCAGATAGTGCGGAATCAGAAATATCTGTATCACCATGCCGGCCATCATGACCGCCAGACAGACAACCAGGAAGCGGGTGCGACGGTCCATCAGCACCCGGGGAAACATCAGTAAGGGCGGGAGCAAAGCGATGCCCGCGAAGAACAGAGCCGCCCCCAGCCCCTTGATCAGGCTTTGATAGAAAAAGTGGCCGTGAATTTTGTCATAGTCGACAAGTTCATGCTCATGATAGAAACGCCGCATGATTTCGTGCCGGTAGGCTGGTTCAGACCGCAGTGATTGCCACACAAAGTACGGCACAATGGCATATGTGCTGCGATTGCTAGCGTACGGCGGGGTTAAAGGATTTCCAAAGGCGCGATAGTTGTAATAACCCATCCACGCCCCCACTGCCAGAATCAAAGCCAGAGGTGCGGCGCTGACTCGAAGCAGCACCGCTGGAGTGGGACGATTCTTTCCCCAAAAAAACCAGTGTCCCAAGACCGCCGCTACCGGAAGGCAAAGCAGAAGGCCTTCATAGGGTCGAGTAGTAGCGAGCAGTACGATTCCTATTCCCATCAGCAAACTGTAGCGGAGGCGTGGATCCTTCATGAATCGCGGCAGCGCGCCCAAAATCAACGCGCCTGCAAAGCCCGCGATCGCGCCTGCTCCAGTGTAGGTATTGATCCAGTAGCTAAAGAGACAGATATGCAGGATGGCTAATATCCCGCCCAGCAGTGCCCAGGTGGGGGGTAGCCAGGCTTGCAGCATCCAGCAAATCGCGGCGCACATCAAGGCGCTCATCAATAGAACACCGTACCAGGGATGTCCGGTCAATAGCTTCGCTGCCGCCAGGATTACTCCCTGCGCGGGAAAGTACATGGACATGTAGGTCGGCTTCATGGTGACGTGCATGGTTTCAAAATGCGTCCACATCGGGGGCGTAGGGTTGGTTAGTCTTCCCGAGATGAAGGTATCGGCCGCCAGCAGAAAGCTGAAATCGTCCGGCACAAAAGGACTGGGAATGGGGCACCGGGGAAGAATCGCCAGACGCAGCAGAATAGTGGCTACGCCGACGACGAGGACGGCCAAACCTCGCCTGCGCGCTAACTGGCCGAAGGCTTTCTCGATGCGAGAGAAAAATTGCGCACCGAGCATTGGCCAGCCGAAGGCGACGGCGGCTGTTATCAATGTCAGTCCGCCTTCGATCACCATCAGCGATGCTTTATGAGTTTGTGGATCTGGAGCCAGCATCATAGCCACACCATATTCCCCGGCGCCGGCAGCACCATCTCGGCTCTATTGCAACTCATGGGCAGGACGCTCCAAGCTCAATGGATTTACGGAACGTTGAACGATTGCGATGCGAGAGTTCGAGGCAGTGTGAATCAGCCAGACTGCAACTACGGCAACGACCAGTCCCCCCAGGATGTCTACAACGTAATGCCATTGCAGAATGACAATCGCAGGGGCAAGCAGAAGACAATAGCCCAGTACGATGAGCGAAACCCGTCGCCACCTGCGTAGGTACCAGGCCGCTATCAAAGGCTGGGCCATATGGAGAGAAGGAAAAGCAACGTAGTATCCGAGTGCCGGCGTCATCCAGCCAGCATGATGGAACAGTACCCTGGCATTTGCCAGGAATGCACGCTGCACTGCGGCAGTGAACAGCGCAGGCGGAAGGCCAGCCGTGATATACGGCCCTTGAGCCGGGAACACGAAAAACACGGCGAGCGACAGATAGTAAGCCGTGGCGATTGCGCCGCACATCTGGAAAGCAGCTTTCCGATCTCCAGAAAGGCATAGAAACAGAATCGCCGCTCCTATGACTCCGCCGATCCCGTAGTAAATAATCTCTGCCGGTACATATAGACCAGCGGCGGCGCGGCTGATACCCGGAACCGACGTTCCCAACATCAAGAGAGTGTCCAAATGACCAAATAGCCCGTCGTACTCAGTACATGGGCGCAGCGACACGATAATTGACGAGAAGTACAGCGCGAGCTGAATCCCAACGGCCAGATATAACCAGGGTAGCAACGCGGAGTAGGCGGCCTTCCAGTCGCCCTTGCGATAGTAGAACTCCAGTACAGCTAACCCAACAATTGCAATCATCACCCCGGATTTCAGACCGAACACAAAGAGCAGGATCAAGGTCATGAACAACGCAGGCACAAAACGCAAGGCATTGCGGCGAAACGGCGCCCATGACCCGGCTACGCCGAACTGGAAGAGGACAGCAGCCCAAATAATGGATTGCAATCCCCAACCCAGAAGGAACATCCCCAACGCTGGAGGTGGAGTGAGCCGCAGTCGCGTGGCTAAACAAGCGGGTATCACCAAGATTCCTAGAATGGCTGTCAGCCAATAATGTAGAAACTTGGGACTGCTTAGGTGAACCCATGCCATCCGATTATTGGTGTCCCCATCCCTCACGACTCGAACTCCTTGTACTTAAGTTCTAGTACTTTCGTACCTTGACAGGCGGTTCAATCGGGATAGGCTGGTAGGTTGGGATAAATGCGCCCAAGGTTCGAACAGGTTCACGAGGGACGTCGCGGCGGAGAGGAGGGCGTTGGCACCGGTGACTGAAACGAACTGGTAGTCCGATCCGGGAGAGTCCAGCATGACCCTAGGAAGGGAACTTTCCCTCAACAACCCATTGCGAATCAATATTTTAGGCTCTAAGTCCTTTGAAAACAATATTTTGCTGGATACCGTGCGAATAAAGACTGTATTTTCAATATTTTGCAAAATGAGGAGGGGGGGAGGGGCATCCCCAAGATATGGGTGACAGGCGATAGGAAGTCCCAATGCGGGAAGTTTCATGATGAGTTCTAAGTGTGCCAGGTTACCGCTGCGAACGATGCTTGCCGGGTGAGGCGAATGCCAAATTTGTCGACCAGAAGCAAGCGTGAGGCGGTGCCCCTAAAACGCCGCCCCACATCTCGCAGACGAAGCAATCGACTACACGGAGTAAGCTGCCATGGCCCAAGCGGGTTTAGATGGCAGCGTTCAGGTTGCTAGAGACCGAGCTGAATGCATTGCTAATGCCAGTGGCGACGCCGTTCATCGCGGCGACCGCACCCAGCGCGATCAATGCGGCCACGAGAGCGTATTCGATCAGGTCCTGACCGGACTCGTCGCGCAGCAGGTTGTTGAGAATCATTTTCATTGGGCGCCTCCTGTGGCGTCGCAACAGCATCGGAACAATACCGACGATGCAGAACCGGGGCGATTGAGGGTCAATATCCTCGGTAGCTGTGAGGCGGTGGCCCCTAAAACACCGCCCCACAGCTCACACAAGGAGGATCGGCAATGTGCACGGACTCGAGCTAGCCTGGGATGGTTGTCCCTAGGCAGCAGCAGTGAGGTTGCTCGCGATCGAACTGAAGGCCGAGCTAAGGCCGGTGGCGAGTCCCCTCATAGCTACGACTGCGCCTAGCGCGATCAAGGCTGCCACCAGTGCGTATTCGATCAGGTCCTGACCGGATTCGTCCTGCAGCAGGTTTTTCAAAGTGGCGATAGTCATTTTTAGTTTTCCTCCAAATTTGGCATTACCGCAGCAGGATCTGAAACGCTGGCGGTACGAGCCGAGAGCAACAATAAGCTGGAAGAGCCGCTGGAGGATTCCATAATGCTGTGGCCTTTTCCAGAATCCTCACACCAGTTGCCGATCCGCGCTACAGGCGCTGAAACTAAAGGAAATGGCTCTATTTGCGCGGTGTTGACGGCTCCGCCATCGTGGCTTGAGCTTTGCTGTGATCCGGGATATCATCAGCGCTTTATGAACGCCCCCGAAGTCAAGCGGATGGGTTTCTTTGCAGGCTTGCGTCGTGTGCCGAGGGTAATTTGCGGAGTTGGCGCCTGCTTTTTCCTGGCGTCATTTTTTGTTCAGGACTTCGGAGGTCTCGGCCGCGCGCTCGGACTGTTAGGCATATGCATAATATTTTGCGGAGTTGCCCTGAACCTGCTTATGGAGATCTCCTCGCGCGACACCGAGCCTCGCCTGACTAAGTATCTAGTGGTGCAATCGTTGCTCGCCTCATTCGTTGCTGTCGCTGTTTTCTGCTTGGCTGTCTACGTCTATCGGCACGGCGCGCTGCCGAAGTTTCTGCCCGCCCGCTACGATTAAATATCGTGGCAATCCATCGGGTCTCGGCCTATGGGATCAAGAATCAACTGGTCGAGGTTTTGTCGTCGCGAATATTGGAAGTCGATTACTTACCTCTGACTTGTCGGCCGAATTTAGTGCCCGGATGAATGTTGTCAGCCAGGTTGAGGCTGCGAGCGATAGAGCTCGGTGTATATTGGCCTGAAGCAGAGAGATCAAATAGGTTTCAGCTGAGGTCGAATTCTCGCTATGACTGAACCGTCCAGCCGTGAAGCGCCGGCCGCAGGCAGCCCGGTCGAGATCCTGAAATCAATTGGCGAAATTGCGGGCGTGCTAACTGGCCTCGCGTTTATCACGGGTTGGCTCTATTGGTCGACCTACTATTCGGCGTTCGGATTGAACCCTTTGGAGCTGAACTTTTCGGTTGCGGTGGTCTCAGTTTCGCCGATTCAGGTCGCTCTGCGTGACTGGCAATCCGCGGAATCGGCGGCCAGTTGGGCGGTGATGGGCGCGTTGATCGGCTATATCGTGTTGGCCATCTTGTTCGTCCATTTCCGTAGCGGCGTTCACCCGCGCGGCCAATTCCGGGCCCGGGCACTTCTGGTGGTGCTGGCCGTAGGAATGTTTGCCGGAGGATGGATGCTCGGCCGTTACGACGCCAGGCTGGACTCGGGATGTTCCTCTCGGCTGCCGACCGTCGCTTTTCTGACTACCGCAGTGGACCCGCCAACCGAGGCCGATGCAGCAGCCAGTTGCTTGAACAACTATCTAACCTGCAAGTTGGTGCTGCACGAGAAGAACACATATTATTACTTTCAAATTCCAGATTGCAGCTCGGGAAGCGTCGCGCCGGCCACTTCAGGAGCTGGGTTCGCGTCTGCTGAATTGCCCGACAGCGAAGTACGAATGATTCGGGTTCAACGGACGATTGGCTGGTGAGTCTGAGATGATGAATCGGAAAGTGTGAATCTGCGAATGTCTATTCTGAAAATCTGCAACCTGATTCTGCTCTGTTCGCTGATGGCGGGAGCGGACACCATTACGACCCGCGATTCGCGAAGCTGGAACGGTGACCTGCAAACGATGCAAAATGGTGTCTTAACCTTGTCCGCAAGCTTCCCGAGTTCGACGGTGTCATTGGTATTCGGGCCGACGATGCTGCGGGCCATTGAGTTCAACCCGACAAGGTTTAACCCGGGCACACCACCCAGTCTTTCGCCCGCCAGCGGCAGTCCCTTAAACGGAACTGTTTACCTCACAGATAAGAGCGGCCACCGCTGCCAGAATATAGCGATCGATTCGCAAAATGTCAGGTGCGGCGATGGAACTTCCTGGCCCCGGCAGAACGTGATGCGAATTCTATTCGACCAGTAGTAACTGGATTTATTGGCGAGCGTCCTTCTTTCTCATCTTAGTTAGATTAGTTAGGCATTTAGACTCCTATCTATTTCACTTCTTCCCTTTCTTGGCGGGATGGCTACCGGCCTTGACAGGAGTTGCCGCCGCGCGATGACCACGAACTGACACGGTATGCGCCTTTCTCCGGGGAGGCGGAGCCGGCGCGCTCCCAGCCGCGATGGCAGTTGCACCGGTTGATGATGCTGCTGCGGACGAAGAAGCTGCCGCGGCGGCAGCCGCTGCGGTGGCTGCCGCCACGGGCGCAGCAGTGTCGGCTACATCCCCCAACCAGAACTGGAGTTCCGCCAGCGAATCGCCCTGCAGATAGCTGGCTTGCCACTGGTCGTTGTCCACCAGTCCGTGCCACATGCCCGGACTCTGTTGATTCGTGCTCACGTAATGGTTCCAGCGATAGGTTTGGAAGATCGCAATGATGTTGATAGCGTAAGCAGCCGCCAGCGGAGCATTCCCTTCCACTATTGCCAGGTTGTCATCGTTCTCGCTGGAGGCTTTAAAGCCGAGGTTATGTGAGCCAGTCATCACCACGGGATTGTCGCCGAACGGATCGAGCACGATGACCTTACTGTGAATATTCACCATGCTGGCCCCAAGCAACTCCTGCTCCCAATCCTGGAACTTGTTCTTGATGTTCGCCGGCACCAGTACATCCTGCGAAAGCCGCTGCGGCGGTTCAATCCCACTGGAATATAAGGCAACAGGCGCCGGCGTGGGAACAGTGGGATCCATCGATGCTGTGGGCGGCTTCTTACCTTGCGTGGGTGCTTCGGTCAAGCTCGGAATTTCCTGGTTGACGACACCCTTAATGTAGAGATTCGGATTGTAGTAAGCGTTGTTGTCCTGGTTGTGGCGATTGAGGATGTTTTGCAGCAATGTCCATTTCTCCGGACTTGAATCCGGCTGAAAGGTGCCGGGATTGAAGAACAGAAACAGAATCCCTTCCTTGGCTGCATTGATTAGCTTGCGCGCATAATCGAGGTCCTGTCCAAGTTGCGTGGGAACGAACCATGGCGTGATCTTGCAGCCATCCACTTGATAGCTAGTCGAGGTTGAATTTGCGGCCGCCAGCGTCGGAGGATATGCATTTCCGGCTGCGTGATAACGGTTCCAGGCGTCAAGATAGTCCTGCGCCACGCCCGCATCGTCGATGATAAGGCCGTTGTTGGCCTGCGTGCATAGGCCGCTGCACGTCCAGTTGGTACTCCCGGTTAGTACTTTCTGCGGCTTGCCGTCGGAGTCGCAAAAGACCACAAACTTATTGTGCGCAAAATGCGGTGATCCAACGATGCGGTCGTACACTCGAATCTGCGGCTTCAGGGTCGCACGTATGGCCTTATTCTCGTCATTGTCCGGCGGTTTGAACGCGCCATTGCCTAGAAGCAGATTGCAATTCTGCCCGAGCGCCACCATTCCGGCAATCAGTTCGGGATCGTTCAGTTCGTAGAGCGCGGCGAAAATCTTTCCATTGGCCGCTTTCGCGTCCTGTAGCAATTGCAGGATTTGAGGGCGAAGCAAGCCGCTGAGCTCGTTGCGTAGCGGATCTCCGGGCTTCTGCACGATGGCAGTGATCTTCTGGCCCTTGTACGCCGGGTTCGCCAGGGCGCGCGACACCCACTGCGAAGCTACAATCCCCTTGTTGAAATACGAGGCGATATGGTCCGTGCTCTGGCCGGTAATCGTCATGGCCGGCGTCGTCGGACTCGCAAAAGCAGTGGCGAGGGACAAATTGTTGCTGCTATCCCGAACCACCGGAATCACGGTGTATTGAACAATGTCGCCTAACTGGACGGAATAGTCCCACCATAAGTATCGCTGCACGGGAAACTTCCATGGATTGTTGGGATCGAGAGTATCCGTAGGTGAGAAGCCGACAAACCCGTGGCAATAGTTCGTTACCTGCTGGCCGGCGCGCGTGCGCTGGCTTTGAATGGTGAACCCGCGACAACCAGGAATCGGCTTGCTGTCGCTGGGAAGCCATACGATGCAGGTATGGTCACCATTGTCGTAAATCTTTACATCGAGGCTCATGGAATTCTCTTTCTTGCCGACTAGCCAGAGTGGTTAAAGTCCCGGATTGTAGGCGGAATCTTTAGTTTTGCCCCAAATGAATCCTCGCACTATATACCTATCAAGTGGTTCCTGCACGCTATTTTTTCTTGGTGCTTGCGGTCCGGCGCCTTTGTTTCTTGAGCGCACCTGAGGACTAAGCGTGTTGAAAAGGAGACCTGGTTGCAACTATTGTGGCCGAATAAGCAATCGATAACCATCCTCCAGATTCGCCGTCACAGGTTCTTAGTAGCACTTGAATACTATTGACATTCATGCCATCTACACTTAAAGTCGCGAGGCTTTACTACTCGGCGAATTTGGATTTTCCAGATTTATTCTTAGCCTGGGGAGGGCCACTTCTTTCTAGTGGGCCGTCTCCTCAGCGTTAGCTGCCGTTTTACAGCTCTTAGTTCTCTCCAGTTGATCGCAAGCGACACGGGCAGGTCAGGAGGACATTTCAATGCTCAAGACACTTGACATCCTCATTGGTGCGACCACGGTAGTGCTGATCTTCAGTATGGCTGTCACCGTCATAACCCAGGCATTAACCACGATCATCGGCCGCAGGGGCAGACATCTCAGGGACGGACTTGCTGATCTGTTACAGCAACTCGGCATCTACGATCGCGACACCTCAAGCAAAATTGCCCAAGCGGTTTTGACGCATCCCTTGTTTTCAGAAGGCAAGAGTTGGTGGGGTTGGGGGAAGACGAGGCTGGGGACGGTAATTTCCCGCGAAGACTTCACCCGGATTCTTCTCGACGCCGCGTCGTCGGTGAGTCCGACGGTCACCGCAGCCGTCACGACAGATCCCCACGCGCCTCCGCCCGCGCCCGGTTCTGTATCGCCTGCGCCAGCGAGCGCGACGGGTACTGCATCGACACCAGCAGCACCAAATAAAGCGGCAGTCTCCGACCCGCTGTGGAACAACCTCGATAAAGTTGCGGGCGACGAGTTAGTCAAAATGCTTAAGGCTAATGGCATCTCCGATCCGGGAAAAACGCTCAAGAACGTGCGCGACATGGCGCTGCAATTGGAAGCTTCCAATCCTGGGCTGGCCAGCGATGTCCGCCAGTCCCTGGCGCTGATACACGAGGCCAAGAGCGACTATGTGGCACGAGTAAATAGTTGGTTTGATCAGACGATTGATCGGGTTGGCGAGCGCTTTACCAAATACACCCACTATGTGACCGTGGGTATCGCGGCTGTAGTGGTTCTCGCGGTACAGCTCGACATCATCGCGGTAATTGACCGGCTCTCGGTAGACGATTCTTTTCGAAATACGATTGTAGATTCGGCCATCGCGGACTTCGGAGAACATCCTCCCGCTGCCACGACTGCCGGTGCTGCGAAAAAGAGTGATTCGAAGGGCGCGAGTTCCGGCGTGACACAACCGGCGCCGGCAACGACCAGCACTCCCACACCCGCGGGAGCAACCGCCGGCTCTACCGCTACAAGCACCAGCGCCAGCGCCGCCAGCTCGACAGCAGCCCCGGCTGCCACGCCTCCAACTGACGGGTTGACGATAACGCAGGAAGCGACGTCCAGTTCGAGTTCGACGCAGCCGCCCCCCGCAGTGTCCAACGGCACGCTCGCCGGAGCAGTGACTTCCGCCACCGGCAATGCCGGCGCAGCTGGTGCGACGCCGGACACTGGCGTATCTACCGGAGCGGGCGCTCATGCCACGGACATCCCGAAGGTTGACGCCGATAAGTACTACAACGACCTGAGTGGCGCCGGGCTGGTCACTCTTCCCTTCGGGTATAACTGGCGAGACCAACTGAGTTGGCGGAAAGTTCCGGGCATGCTGATTGCGATTCTGCTGGTCAGCCTGGGAGCTCCCTTCTGGTACAACATCCTGAAAGATCTGCTGGGGCTCAGGTCAGATCTGGCCAAGAATGACGATGTGCAGCGCGCGACCCGCCAGACGACGCAGGATGCACAACCGGCAATCGCCGCCATCACCACGCAGGTCGCCGCTGTCGCGCCTGCCTGGCTTAAAGGAGAGCGCGGCGATCTCGGGGCATCAGGATAGGAGGAGGTCATGCCAGTCAAATGGATCGGATGTCCGGCGTCAAATTTTCGTCCGGGCCGGCCGCAAGGGCTCCGTCCGGAGGCCATCGTGATTCACATCATTGACGGCAGCTTCGCGGCTGGAGAGTCGGTGTTCCTCGATCCCACGAGCCAGAAGTCGGCGCACTATGCAATTTCCAAGAGCGGAGAGATTCATCAGTATGTAGACGAGAACGACACTGCGTTCCATGCGGGAGTTGTGGTCAACCCGAGCTGGGACCTGCTGAAGGCGGGAGTCAATCCCAACTTCTATACCATTGGCATTGAGCACGAAGGTAGGCCGGATGATGAGTGGCCCGAGGCGCAATTGTCGGCCAGCGCAACTTTGCTTCTCCAGATCGCGGCTCGCTGGGGAATCCCTCTGGATGCGGACCATGTAATCCGCCATCGCCAGATCAGGGCTTCGAAATCATGCCCCGGGAATTGGCTCACGATTGACAATCTTCTAGCGCATATACCCCAATCGGCTGGCTTGGCCCTGGTGGCCACCGCTTCGGTGCAAACCGTCAAGCACGTGAACTTGCGCGAGGGCAGGCCCAATACCACAGCTCCAGTGGTTCGCGTGATACCGTCGAACGCTACGATTGCTGTTGCTGGATTCGCGGTCGGAGAACGCGTGCAAGGCAACGCAAATTGGTATGCGGATGCGCAAGGAAACTATTTGTGGGCAGGAGCGACTAACATGCCTGATCCTAAACCGTCGGCTTAAGGATCTCGCCGGCGATGGCTGAACTTCCTACGGTCTTCTCCGCGCTCATTCACTGCCGTACGTGGGAAATGAAACCATGAGCCGCGAAAAATGCAGACTCAATCCTAGTCGCACAACAGGCCGAAAAGTGCCGTCGCTTTTTTCATAAGAGCTAAGAATTCACTGGCGCCGCGTAGGCTGCATTGTGTTAAAGTTCTCTCTACTTCGTCAGTTCGGTCGAATCTCTACTATCGACTGCGTTTGGTCAGTCGAGGTTTGCGGTATTAGTCAGTCGCTCCCGCCTGCTTTCAGCATGTTTACGTTTTCTCTAGTCGGGCCTGCATTGCGGACTTGTCTCCGGGGGTTTTTGCCAGATGCCGACATGCGAACTCATCATTTTGCATAGGGCGCCCCGCGACCTCGTGAGTGTGTCTGCATAGACTCGCAACGTCAACCATCGGACTGACGCCGAAGCGCCAGAAAGCCATCTCCTTCGGAGCGACGACAGGAGACGCGGTGCGCGATCATGAGCTATCCAGCGGTTGTACTGATTCACGCCAACGATCCAGCCTACCGACCGTTAGAAACTGAAGCCGGTCCCATCAATGCCGTGCTAGCCCCGTTTGGCGGCGAAAGCATTCCGCTGGCGGTCACCGCCGGCATGAAGACCGCGCCGGCGGTGGCGATCATCCACGGCGCGTCCTGGCCGCAATGGCCGGAAGCGCTGCGGACCTTGAAGACAATCTGGCGGGAAACTCCGGTGGTTGGCATTCTCGGAGAAGAGACCATCGGCTCTCCCTCTCTGCGCAATGCTCTTGCCTGCGATCTGAATGACTTCCTCTGCGCGCCGGTACGGGAAGCAGAGCTGCGTGCCCGCATCGTCCGTTTTCTGAATCTTGACCCCACGCGCGATGAGCAACCGGACATGCAGGTGTTCAAACTCCACCACCAGCTGGAGACATTACTGGGCGACAGTGAAGTTTTCGCGCGCGTCTTGCGCCGGATTCCTCTCCTGGCTACAGTCGATGCCACGATCCTGATCACCGGGGAAACCGGAACCGGCAAGGAACTGGTAGCGAGGGCTTTGCACTACTGCGGTCACCGGCGTAACGGCCCCTTCGTTCCGTGCAATTGTGGAGCGCTGCCCGATCACCTGCTGGAGAACGAATTGTTTGGCCACGCTCCCGGCGCCTATACCGACGCCCGTACCGAGCAAAAGGGATTGCTGGCAATTGCTGATGGCGGAACGCTCTTCCTGGATGAGATCGAAAGCCTCAGCCTCAATGGTCAGGTCAAGCTTCTACGACTCTTGCAGGATCGCGAGTACCGTCCGCTGGGGTCGGCCCAAACCTATTGTGCCGACGTTCGCATCATGGCCGCGACTAATGTGAGGCTGCCCGAGTTGATAGCGCAAAAACTGTTTCGCGAAGACCTGTTTCATCGCCTGAACGTTTTGCAGATCAACCTGCCGCCACTGCGCGAAAGAATGGGCGACGTTCCGGGGCTCGCCCGCGCCTTCCTGCGCCGCTTGAGCAGCCAACTCAACCGGCCTGGATTGCAGCTTAGCGCCAACGCTTTTCAGACGCTCCAGTCGTACGATTGGCCGGGCAATGTGCGTGAACTCGAGAGCGTGATCCAACGGGCTGCGGTTCTCGCCAAGTCGTGCGTCATCGAGCCGCCGGACCTCGAACTTCCGGAAAGCGACGGCCATCCTGCGCTACCCGTAACCTTCGAGCGAGCCAAGCAGCGAGCCATAAACGGGTTCGAGCATGGGTACCTCACTCAACTGCTCTCTGAGTCTGGTGGAAATGTCAGCCGCGCCGCTCAGCAAGCGGGCAAAGACCGTCGCAGTTTCCAGCGACTCCTGCGCAAGTACAACCTGAGCGCCGCCAACTATCACCACTAATGCGCTGCGGCTTTCCCTCACCATGTGCGGTGAGGCGCCCGCATCCTGCGATTTGCGCCAGGCAGCGTTTATGAACCTAGGTGGTGCGGCGCTTGTGCCGCGGTCGCCTGCCTTCGTCCCTTGATGGTCAAGCAGTTCCATCCTGGCCATCCAAATGCATCTTCGTTTTCTGCGGAGCGTGCCTCCTTGTGGAGTTAGCCGGTCAAGCGCGGCGCATTGCACTCGCGATCCTTACTTACCTACTCGAGCATCCGGAGGCCAAGGACTCGCTGGCGGGAATCCGATTGTGGTGGATTGACGAACCCGATAAGTGCAGCGACCAGGATCTTTGGCGGGCAGCTGAGGGGTTAGTGGAACGCGGATTGTTGAGCATCTGGGAATCCAGTCCGGGATCGGTAGTCTTCGGTCCCAGCGAGAAATTCCTGGGAGCTCCAGAGACGCTTCTCCGCGAGTTTGCTTCCGAACCAGTGCGTGGCAACGACGTGAACGCAAAGATGTGACCGTGGGCAGCAACGGCCTTCAAGGCCGTTGAGGAAGAGCGAATGGCGGACTACACAGCAGTCTTCGCCGTGGGCGATTCGTTGGTGCGTTTCCTGACCAGCAGCTATCAGGCGCAGCAAACCGCCCTGGCGCTGCCCACTCCTTGCACCTTCAAATTGGTTTCGAGTACGGAGATTGCGACTGAGGAAACGACCACTCTGGACCAGATGATCACTCTCTTTCTGCACCGCATCACGACTAATGATCAGTTTCGCAGCACCAGCCGCCTGCAGGATTCGAATAACAAGCAACCGGTACTTTTCCTCGATCTGCATTACCTCATTACCTATTGGGGCGCGGAGGCACAAGCCGAACAAAAACTTCTGGCATGGACCATGCAGCAGCTACAGTCCTCCCCCATTCTGGACAAATCGATTCTCACCACCAACGCCGGATGGGAAACCACCGAGACCGTGCAATTGATTCCGGCCGACCTGAGTCTGGAAGACATTTTGCGCATATGGGACGCGTTGGGACCCAAGTATCGCCTGAGTGTTTCCTATATCGCGCGCGTGGTGCGCATCGATCGCGTTATCTCCACCGGTCTGCCGGTTGTCGCGACGCGGTTCACCTATCAAGACGGGGTCACCTCATGAAAGAGTCGGTTGACCGCCGTGTGCTGGGAGCGATTCGTTGTGTCGATGCGATAACCGGCAACTCCATCATGAATGCGTTGTCCGTCACCAGTTCGCAGTTATTGTTGCGGGCAAACCGCAAGGCCATTTACGTCATCTTCGACGCTCCCAAGCTGGATCCTCAGACCACGCAATTTGATCTGTCCTCGCCTTGGCCGAATGCTTCTACGTTCGAGGTTTCGATCCAGGACCCGAACCGCCAGTATTTGCCTCGCCGAGCCAACGTGCAGGCTCCCCAAAAGTTGCCGCCACCGATTGATCCTTCGCAGCCTTTCGATCCCGCAAAAGTGCTCAGCGATCCAGCGGTGGTTTTCAATCCTCAGCCAGTCTCGCTGTTTCCATCGCCAGCCGCGCCGGTTTCGCCGAATTGGGCGGTGCTCCACATCTCGGTTATCCAGAGTGGAACCACGCCGCCAAAGGGCTTGCCGTGGACCGTACTGCAGGTTGCGCGCAGCGACAACAAGACTGTGCTTGCCACCACGGTAGGAGACGCTCGCGGCGAGGCCATACTTGCAATCCCCGGACTCGGTCCCGAAGTAAGCGGCAGTGATACCGGCGCGGTTACGCAAGCGACCGTGGCCGTCACTGTTACCGCCTGGTTCGATCCCAGTGTCTCGAGTCAACTTTCGACCTGGATTCCAAATCCTGACGACATGCTCAACAACCTGACGAACGCTTCATTCAAGACGGGCAATCTGACAACCTCGGTTGGCCCCGGGCAAACGGTAAACAGAAGTTTGGCAATTTCGGTTTGAAGAAGGAGGCAGTGTGGCCGAGTATTTAGCACCCGGAGTTTACGTTGAAGAAACCAGTTTCAGTGCGCCCTCGATTGCGGGGGTGGGAACCACTACCACCGGCTTTGCCGGACCAACCCTGACCGGCCCGGTCGGCGCTACGCCGCAACTGCTGACCAGCTTCGGAGACTTCGCCAACATCTACGGCGGCTTCGATGCCCTAACTTTGTCCGGCAGTGCCATCACGAATTATCTCGCGCTCAGCGTGAGGGCGTTCTTCGACAATGGCGGCTCCATGCTCTATGTCTCGCGCGTATTCGCGCCAAATAGCGTCACCGACTTAGGAATCGCGAGTGTCGGAACCGCCAATGTCAAAGTCACCGGCCGCTTTCCCGGAACTTTTCTCAACGGTCAGACCGTCAGTGTCTCCCTCCGGGCCACGAAGACTCAGGCGGTTGGCAATCTGCCCCCAGGCTCGTTGCTGGCGGTACTGGCGCCAGCGCTTAGCTTGGCACAGGCCGCGGGGAAAGCGGATCTTTCGATTACGGTCACAGCTCCGTTTTCGGCGGCTCTACCGGCAAGCATCCTGGTCGACAACGAGATCATGAGCGTAACCGCCGTGGACTCCAGCAAGACTAAGCTGACGGTCACCCGAGGCACGCCCGCCGTGGGCCACGCCAGCGGTGCTACGGTGCTGACACCGATTGGCGGCGTCGGGACCGGAGGAATAGACGCGGCTACCACTACAACTACTCTGACTCTGGCCGCTGCACTTCAGGGAACTCCGCCTTCGTCACTTCAAGTCGGCACCGAACAGATGGCGGTCACCGGCGTCGATAGCACCAACACCAAGCTAACGGTCACGCGCGGTATCAACGGGACCACTCCGGCAGCGCACGCCGCGGCCGACCCCGTCTTCACCAGTGTTCCAACTTTCAACCTTTATGCCAATGGAGCTTCCGGGATTTTCACCTCGTTGCCGGCCACGCCATCCGCCCCGGGGCTAACCTACGTTCTAACTCTCCGCGTGACGGCGCCCGGCGCGTCGGGGTCATCGCTAGTTTATGACGGTCTCGGGTTAGATCCCAGTCATCCGAACTATCTCGGCACAGTTCTGGCCCAAACACCGCCGCGTCAGATCGACGCCCTGCAAAATCAGATTGCGTTCTCGACTGCGACCGGCCTGACGGCCCAGCAGATGTTTGCGGAATTGTTTCCCATCTGGGGCGGTCCCGCGTCTACCTCGCCCAAGTCCTACACCTTCGTCAACGGGAGCACCGGCTTCGTCGGCGGCAACGATGGTCTGGAGCCCACCTCAACCGATTACGATAACGCGCTGCAATTGTTCGAAGGTCTGGAAGATATCGCGATCGTGGCCGCGCCGGGTTCGTCCTCTTTCGACCAGTCGCAGGCGATCATCAACAGTCTCATCACCCATGTCAGCCGCGAGCGCGCCTATCGGATCGCAATTCTCGACTCGCCGCCCGGCAATATTGCCTCGTCGGATGAAAATGTTCGCGCCCAGATTGACAGCAGTTATGCGGCGCTCTATGTGCCCTGGGTCATCACGCCCAATCCGCTCTACACTTCCGGCAGCTCGCTCCCGGCTCAGATTGCGGTGCCGCCTTCAGGCTTCATGGCAGGCATCTACGCGCGCAACGACGAAAATTCCAGCGTCGCCAAAGCGCCCGCTAACGAAGTAGTCCTCGACGCCCTGGATTTCGAGCGCAACATAACCTTCGCTGAACAAGCCACTCTGAATCCACTCGGGATCAACTGTCTGCGCTATTTCCCCGATCGGGGATACCGCGTCTGGGGAGCGCGTACTGCGACTTCCGATTCGGAGTTCATGTATGTCAATGTGCGGCGATACCTGATCTATCTCGAGCACTCCATCGACAACGGATCGCAATGGGCAGTCTTCGAGAATAACGGTCCGGCATTGTGGGCCAGAGTCAAGGATTCCATCGACTCCTTCCTGCGCAACGAATTTTCCGAAGGCCGCCTGCTCGGCACCTCGCCGGCGGAGGCTTACTTCATTCGTTGTGACCGGACCACCATGACGCAAAACGATCTCGACAATGGACGGCTGATCTGCCTCATCGGAGTTGCTCTGCTGAAGCCGGCTGAGTTCGTGATCTTCCGCATCGGTCAGTTCACCGCCGACGCTCGTAGTTAGAAAAGATTAGCTCCAGAGGAGAATTGCCATGCCCGATCGTACCGCTCCTTACCCTGCGTATAACTACCTGGTGGATCTGAAGTCTCCCGGGCGCGATCCAGAGCAGCCCCTGGGAGGCTTCTCCGATGTCTCCGGACTGTCCACCGAGATCCATATCTCCGAGTATCGCGACGGCAACAAGAAGGAAGCTTTCGTCGATAAAATCCCCGGGTCCAGCAAGACCAACGATGTCACTCTCAAGCGAGGCATCGTCAATTCGGCGGACTTGTGGGCCTGGATCGTGCAGACCCAAACCACCGGAGTGAATGCCAAGCGCGACGTAACCATCACGTTGCGCGATGAGGCCAACAACCCGGTCCAGATCTTCAAACTCTTCAGCGCTTGTCCCATGAAATACACCGGTCCCACCCTGGCCGGAAAAGGCGCCGGAGATGTGGCCATGGAGGAGTTGGTGCTCTCCGTGGAAAACCTGGAGATTTCTCCGGCTTCTTGAGTAAGGGACTGATAGACCAACGAGCAAATTCATGAGCCGCGTGTTATTTGAAACCGAGCGCCCTGCAACCACGACCGATCCGGGCCGGACCGACATCGCCTGCTTCGTCGGATTGGTCCGCCTGCAACCCAGCGCCACGCTTTCGGCAAGCGCCATGGCGTGGCTGCAATCGCAGGGATGGCTTAATAAAAATTACGCGCGGCCGTTCGATCAATTGGCAGACATCCCCATTCCGGTCGAGAGCTACGACGGATTTACCGCGATGTTCGACCCTGGTGGCTCGGCCATAAGCTTCGGGACGGACTATCTTGCGGCGGCGGTGCGGTCGTTCTTCGCACAAGGCGGCAGGCGCTGCTATGTCGTTCGCATGGACGATCCTTTGACTCCGGCGGACGGCGCATCATCACGGGCCAGGAAACTGAATGCCTTGTTGCCTGACGACACTTACCTTCCTGGCGATCCCCGAAGCTGGCATGGCGCTGGACATTTGGGAGGTTTGCCGGATGTGTCGTTCTTATCACTTCCCGACCTGCCCGCACTGGTCGCGTCACATCCCGTCCTTCTTCCCAATCCTGCCGACCCAACTGACACCGGAGTTGAGGTGTTCGTGGAGTGTGCGGCGGTAACTACGCAAGCCACCAGCAATCCTGCGATCACCAGCCCCGCCAACGTGACTTTTCAAATCGGCATAGCGGATGCATTCAACGTGACTACAGCGGGAACTCCACCCCTTCGCATTGCTCAGGCCGGAAGCCTGCCTGCAGGAATCACGTTCAAAGATAATCTGGATGGCACAGCCACCCTGTCGGGCACGCCTACTGCACGCGCTCTCAGCGATCTGGCCCTGACCGTCAGCAATTCTGTCGGCACTGTAACCCAGAGCTTCACCCTCATCGTCAGCCAGAATGTTGCGGCGCCGCGGCTCATCGCCGGCGATTATGCGAAGTGGGCGAGTGCGGTGGGCACGGTCTTGGAATACTTGGCGAGTGGCAACCTCTACAACCAATCGAATCTTCGCGAGGTGCAATTTGTAGCGGCCTTTCCGTTGCCGCAGGAGCCCGCTGCACAGACCTCGCCGGACGCAGCTCTGGTTCAGAGACATTCACGAAATCATCAAAGCTTACTTGCCGGAGATCCGTGCAAGATGCGGACGACATCGCTCCCGGCAATCTTTCCAGCGCCTTCCTGCAACTGGCTTATCCCTGGCTGAAGACCACCGGCTCGCATGTGCTGCGCGAGTCGTTGGAACCGCCCGACGGAGCCCTGATTGGTCTGCTGGCGCGCAACGCACTTAAGCGCGGCACATTCACCAGCGCCACCAAAGTTAAGCCGGCAGAGATTTATGATTTGTGGCCAGCGTTGCCGCGCGCAACGAGACACGCGTTTCCTCTGCGCCTCTGCAATGGGGAGACAACTCGCTCAAGCCGCTGATCGAGCGCCTGACTCTTTTCGGATTCAAGCCCGACGGCATACGGCTCATCTCCGATGTGACCACCTATCCCCAGGAAGCTTACCGGCCGGCCTCGGTGAACCGCCTGGTTTCCGTCATCTGCCGCGCGTCGCGACGCCTGGGAGAGGAAATCATTTTTCAGCAAAATGGCGACAACCTATGGGCGAGAGTGCAGGGATTTCTTCAGAACTTGCTCACCCAGCTTTGGATGCTCAATGCGCTCGACGGCCAAACCGCCGGCGACGCTTTCTCGGTGCAATGCGACCGCAGCACCATGACGCAAAACGATCTCGACAACGGACGACTGGTCGCTCAAGTGATATTCACTGCCGCCGCCAATATTGAACTAATTCGCGTGACATTAGCCCTTGAGACCAGCGGCGGCGTTGCGCAAGAAACCGCCAGCAGCATGGCGGAGGTGGGTTGATGAGTTCCCCCTCGCTCACTCCCTTGCAGGTGTTCCGTTTCTGCGTCGACTTTACTCAAGTCTCGATTAAAGCAGGCGCAGCCAGGCAAGCGGTGCAGATCTGCCGGGGAGCGTTCGCCGAGTGTACCGGTCTTGAAGCGACAACAGAGGTCAAAGCTATCAAGGAAGGCGGCCGGAACTACGGAGTGGCGCAGCGAGCAGGAAACACAACCTTCGCGACCGTGGTATTAAAACGTGGCATCGGCCAAGCCGACTTGTGGAAGGTCTTCAACATGGTGGCGACGGGTGCGTACGCCCCACGCCTGGAAGTGAACATTACGGTATTCGGCCCTAACGGCAAAGGCGTCCTCGCGTGGAAGCTGGAAAATGCGATGCCCGTTAAGTACAAGTTCGCGGACTTGAATGCCAAGGGTACAGAAATCGGAATCGAGGAACTGCATCTCGCACACGAAGGGCTTGGCGTCGGGGTGGCAGCGCCCAGCCTGTGAGACAACAATAATGCCGAAACCATCCCAAATTGCGCAGTTGATCCCGCAACCGGGCGGCAAGGCAATCACCGTCCACTTCAACCCTGCCTCTCTCTCTTACACCCTGGAGGCCAAGAGCTCGCAAAAGTCCGGCGATCCCAGGAAACGCCAACACGTCGCGGAGATTTCCGGCAAGTTGAGTATGGATCTGCAGTTTGACACGACTGACACTGGCGACGACGTCCGCATTGCCACAGCAGCCATCGCCAAACTGCTGCAACCGTCCGCCGACGCCGCTCAAACGGCTAGCAAGAAAAACACCAAGGCGCCGCCGGTGGTCAAGTTCAAGTGGGGCAGCTACGAGTTCAATGGCTTGCTGGATTCGTTCAAGGAGACCATAGATCTGTTCTCCGATAACGGAGTGGCATTGCGCGCCCTGGTCAGTATTGTCCTATCGCAACAGGACGTGGTGTTTGACGACAGCGCAAGTCTTTCCTCGACCGACACCTCTGGCACCCGGATACCAACCTCGGCTGCGCCAGCCTCGCCGACCGGCAGCCCGCAAGCTCTGGCCACCAGCGGCGGCGACCCGAGTGCCGCGCGGCAACTAGCCAGCGACAACGGACTCGATAGCATGCGTTTCACCGGCGGCGCAGACCTGCAGGTCAATGTCACGGCGCAGCTCAATCCACCGACCGCATTCGTCAGCGCTTCGGCCAGTGCACAAGCTGGGCTTGGCATTTCGGCCGGCGCTTCCGCAGGCATCGGCGGAGGCATTGGAGTCAGCGGCGGCATCGCAGGAGGCGCATCGCTTTCTGCCCGTGCTTCGGCGGGAGTTCAAGTTTCCGCCGCCGCCGGCGCCGGAGTCAGCGTAGGCGGCGGCGCTTTGTTTGGCGCCAAGGCTTCGGCGGGCGTACCGGCCACCGCAGGTGCGTTTGTCGGACTGCAGTCCGGCAGGGCGGTGGTCAGCACCACGGCCCAACTCAATCCCCTGAAGATGATGCCGGTGAGCGTGGCAGTGGATGTGTCCACCGACTCCAGCGCCAGTTTCAGTCTGGGTGGGGCCGCGCAAAGTTCATCGAGTGCGGGCCTTTCCGCCGATGTGGGCGCAAAAGCCAGTTTCAGCGACCGCTTAACTTTCGACAGTGACTAGGAGCCAAAGATGGCAGTGACGATCAACGAGATGCAGGTCGAGATGCAAGACACTCCGCAGCCGGCGAATGCACCGACTGCTGAGTCGAAGCCGGAAAAGCAATCGAACTTGCGATCGGAATTGGAAATGATTCGTGAACGCAGCCTTAGGCTGCAAGCGGACTGAGCTATGCCCGAGACACCGGTAACCCAGAACGCGGCTTATAGCGCGATCCCCACCGTGCAAGTGGACGGTCAGTTGAACGACCGGGTCACCGAGCAATTGCTGGGAATGGAAATGCGCGAGTCCGAGGGTGGAATGTCGTCGCTTGAATTGCGTTTCAGCAACTTCGGATCGTTTGCGGGCGGGTTGGCGGATTTTGTCTTCGAAGATGGCGCCGTACTGAAGCTGGGGGCGGAGTTGAAAGTTTATGCCGGCGACATAACCTCGCCGACGGAAATTTTTCGCGGCAAGATCACCGGGCTGGAAGAACGATTCCCAGGTGATGGGCCACCCGACCTGATTGCGCTTGCCGAAGACGCCTTGCAGGGCGCGCGCATGAAGCAGCGCAGCAAGAACTGGGACAACACAACCTTGGGCGACATTGTTCAGCAGGTTGCCGGCAACTTGGGATTGACTCCGGTGGTGGACGGACTCGACAAGAATGTTGGAACGCAGCAACAGTTCAACGAATCGGACTTGCACTTTCTGCGGCGGCTGTTGGCGCGCTACGACGCCGACCTGCAGATCGTGGGATCGGAGCTGCACGCTTCCCCCAGGGCCCTGGCCCAACGCAATACCCTTGAGCTCGACATGAACAGTCAGCTTCGAAAAGTGCGCGTGTTGGCCGACCTGTCTCACCAGGTCAGCCAAGTCACGGCCACTGGCTGGGACTATCAGCAAGGCCAAACCATTTCCGTCACTAGCCAGACCACCTCATTTGGGCCGGGAGCCGGCATGAGCGGCAAGGATTGGTTGCAGCAGGCGTTGGCTCAACGTTCGCTCCAACTGGCACAATTTGCCGCTCTGGATTCAACCGACGCTCAGGCCTTGACGGATGCGGAGATGGCGCAGCGCGCGCGCAGGTTTGTTGTTGCTAATGGAGTGGCGGAGGGTAATCCCAACCTGCGAGTGGGCTCCTACCTCACACTCGTTGGATTGGGACCGCGCTTCTCGAACACCTACTACACGACTGCCACCATTCATCGCTTCGATACCAGCTCGGGGTACGAGACTGAGTTCACCGCGGAATGCGCTTATCTGGGAGGTGCATCGTGAGCCTTCTGTTGCACGAGCATTCCTTGTCGATGCTGGGAGCCAGCGCATTTCTGGCGACTGTGGTCAGTGTGAAGGATCCGGACAACCATAACCGTATTCAGGTTCGTGTGTACAACGTAGACGGCGTCGCCGATCAGGATGCGCCGGTCTGGGCGCGCGTGGCAGTTCCCTTCGCCGGAAGCAATCGCGGCGCATTCTTCATCCCCGACGTTGGCGACGAAGTGGTGGTGGTCTTCATGGCTGGCGATCCACGGTTCCCGATTGTCATTGGTGGCCTGTGGAATGGTCACGACTCGGCGCCCGACGCATTCGGCGGGTCGGGCGACAGTGTGGACCGCTGGACCATCACCGGCAAAGCCGGGACCAAGATCTCCATCGTCGAAGACAGCTCCGGCCCTACCATCGAGTTCCAGACTCCAGGCCAACTGAAAGGCACGATGACGGACTCCGGAGGCGGCTCCATCGAATTCTCGGATTCGATGCAGACCTCGATAAAGATCGACAGCGACGGCGTCACTATCAACGCGCCAACGGCGCAGGTACAGATTACGGCGGCCAGTGGAGTGACCGTCACGGCGCCCCAAGTCACTGTAAGCGCGGCGATGTCGACTTTCAGTGGGATCGTGCAATGCCAGGTATTGCAAGCCACCACCGTTATTGGCACGACCTATACGCCGGGAGCAGGCAACGTATGGTGAAGCATCACGACGTGCGGGTACGAGGTGTCGATCTGCGGGGAACACAGCAACTCCGCCCGGTGCTGCTGCAGATGCACGATACCGATTTCCCTGCCCACTTTCTAAAGGATCTGGCCAACAACGGTCTGAATCCGGTCTCCTCCACTCAGGTTGTGAGTTCGCAAACGAGTTCTGCAACACCGCCCCCGCCGGTACCGCCAGTGCCAGCGCCGTTGCCGCTGGTACCGCCGCCGCCAACTCTATTCCAGCCGGTACAGCGGATTGTGCACTTGGCGATGGTGCAATTGAACTGCGACACGTTGGGCTTTCCTCCGCTGGCTACTACGCGGATTGCATCAGCGGGCCTGGTGATTCGAAGGGTATACAGGAAGCCGTCAGATCCTAAGGCAAACCGTTCGCGTGCTATCGACGAGCTAACGGCTGACTCGTGGGCCTGGATGCGCTCAGCCCAGGGCACCTTCAACTGGAGGCAACTCAACCCCGACCAGGCCAAACTCGATCCGGATCCTACCAGACGGCCGCAATTGCAATCCGGGCAAGCGGACTTGGACCAACTCCTAGCTGCAATGTCGCTGTCGTCGGCTTATACGGAAGTCTTCACACCCGCCTTCGTAGCTGCGCCTGACATTTGCAATGCGCTGGGCAGAACCGTTGTCTATGCGCTAATACCTACCGCCAGCAGCGAAGTCAGTGACCCGTCGCCACTGGCTTCTTCCCCACCGGCATTTGACCGCCAGAAAATTGCGGCCAATTTGCCTCCCTTGCTCAAGTCCGGGGACCATGCTGCCCTACTGGGTGGCCAGTCAGTGGATTTCCACTGGTTATCGGACGACTTCTTGTGGACCAAGTTTCCGCCGGCGGATTCAAGCAAACCTTATATCCAGAATCAAAGCATCACTGATTTTCAAAGTTTCACTACCACGCTGCGCATGCTGCAAACCGTTTTCGGAGCGTTCGACACACCTGAAGGCAGAAAGATTGTCGAAGTGCTCAACGCGCACCAAGTGATTCAGGACGGCATGGCGAAACCCATGGGTGATTTTTACGATTTCGCCGCCAACGCTCTGTTAGGCCCTGACAGCGCCACCAATCCCGGTTTCAATATGCCGACCCAGTGGGATCGCTTCAGCGATCAGGACCAGAATGCGCTTCTCGATGTTTTGATCGACGCTCTCGCTCCCCAGGCCGCCAAGGTGATGGCGCCGCAGGGCCGGTTCCAGGATCCAACTCGCCTGTACACGGCAACGATTTTTCTGCGTATCAAGCCGGAGAACCCCGCTTGTCCGACGCAATTGATATGGAGTTTGCCCAGCGAGCCGTTTCGAATCGCAGCCTGGTATGAGAGCGCGGGCCGAGCTCAACCTCCGATCCTACTGCCCGATCCCAGCCAACTACGTGCCCTGGCGCAACCCAACGCATCGTTTCAGGTGCCGGCCGCATTGATGAATGCCATGCAGGGGTCGAGTCTGTCGGGAATGATGAAGGGCGCAAAAGGAGGCGGCGGAATCACCATTGACTGGATCTGCGGCTTCAGTATTCCGCTGATCACCATCTGTGCTTTCTTCGTGCTCAACATTTTCTTTTCGCTGCTGGCAATCATTTTCTTCTGGCTGCCATTTTTCAAGATCTGTATTCCAATCCCACTTCCCAAGAATGACGGAGGCTAGCGGATGGCCACCAATTACACAGACCCGGTAAGTTGGCCGTACCTGCCGGTGCCGCAAAACGGACAGCTTACCTATCCCACGCTAGAGCAGAGTGTGCGTGATTCCATCCGCATCATTCTGACCACGCGGCCGGGCGAGCAATTAATGCGGCCGCGATTCGGAGCTGGTTTGCAGAATTTTCTCGATGAGGGAAACACGATTTCCGTCCGGCGGCAAATTCAGGGCGCCATCCTGGACAATCTCCAGGCCTACGAGACTCGCATCGTTGTCGATCGGGTAGACGTCGATCCTGTCGACAATGCGCCGTCGGAAATTCACGTTCAGATTCAGTACCGTCTGCTGCGCACCAATGCCGCCCAGCAAGTCGGAATAACCATGCAAGCGGGTTAGCCTCGTGCCACTGATACCTCCGGCTCTCGATGATCGCTCGTACGACGATCTGGTCCAGGACATGCTGGCCAGCATTCCGGCACACACGCCGGAGTGGACCAATCCGCAAGTCGGCGATCCCGGTCGCTCGCTGATTGAGCTATTCGCCTGGCTGGCGGATACCATCCTTTATCGAGCCAACCTGATTCCGGAAAAGCAACGAATCGCCTTTCTGAAACTGTTGGGCCAGCCCATGCAGCCGGCTGCCGCCGCGCGCGGCATCCTCTCGCTCTCGCTTGACCCGTCTGCGACGACCGCTGTTCCACTACTGGCCGGAGCCACGATTCCCGGGCCCGTCTCCTTCGAGACTCTCGGAGAAATAAATCTGCTGCCGCTGACCGGGCAGGCTTATATCAAGGTCCCGCTCACTCCCGATCAGCAAACTCAACAAGCGTCTCTCCTGAACGGCCTGAAGAAGCTTTACAGCCTCCGAAGTATTCCAGCGGGATACATCACGACTCCGCTGTTCGCAAACGGTCAAGCCGCTGCCAACCCCATCGACGTTTTTAACGGGAGCACCGACCAAAGTCTCTGGATCGCCCTGCTGGTAGCAGATCCCAAGAATCTGGCAACCGTCACTGCGGCATTGGGAAATGGAAGCGGCAGCCAGTTGATTCTCAACGTCGGAGTAGTACCGGCTTTGTCGCTGCCCGATCCTTTCGCCGACATTGGTCCGCGCGCAGCGGTGCAAGCTGTCTGGCAGATGACCGAGGCCACGGCCGCGACCCAATCGCCGATCTACAACACGCTCAAGATTGTCGACGACACCACCCAGGGCCTGACCCGACCGGGCGTGGTGCGCCTGGCGCTTCCTCCCATCGATCACATTGGAGCGCCTGCGAATGATGTTCATGTCGATCCCCAAGCCGGAGTCGGGTTGAAGCCGCCTCGTATTGACGATCCCGACATCGACCAGAAGTTGCTGACCTGGGTACGCCTCAGCGCGAACACTGCGTTCCAGATCAGTTGGGCGGGTATCAATGCAGTGGAGATCGACCAACGAACCACGTACAGCTTCGTTCCTGTCGGCATCAGTGACGGTTCGGCTGACCAGCAATTTCCGCTGCCGCAAACGCAAATCGATCCCAGCACGTTTCTTCTGGAAGTCGATATGCCGGGATTTGGATTCCAGTTGTGGCAGGCGGTTGACGATCTTGCCGTGTTGCAGGCTCCAGTTCCCGCGTACCTACTTGATCCGGAAGCCGGCACGGTGCGATTCGGCAATCAAATGCAAGGCATGATCCCTCCCATCGCGCGGCGAATCCGTGTCCGTCAGATGCGGGCGGGTGGAGGCGTCGCGGGAAATCTTCCACCTGCATCGTTGACCAGCATTAAGGCGCTGGACGCGTCGGGAAATCCTGTGGCACAGAAAATCACCGCACTGCAACCTATCGCCACCACGGGCGGAGCCGATTCGGAAACGCTGGAGCAGGCCCAACAACGGCTGCCCGCGCGGCTCAAACATCAGGAGCGTGCGGTCACTGCGGAGGACTATCAGAGCCTTGCGCAAGAAGTTCCCGGCGCCAGCGTGGCGCGGGTAGAGGTGCTGCCTTTATTCAAGCCGCAAACTCGCACCATCAATGTCCCGGGAGTGGTTTCCGTCATGGTGATCCCTGGCAAAGACGGTGTGCAACCACCTTGTCCGCGTGCGGATCGGCCGCTGCTGGAAACGGTTTATCAGTACCTGGATTCGCGCCGCCCGGCCACCGCCGAGATGTACGTGATTGGCACCGAATATGTCGGGCTGGGAATCACCGTGGCCGTCGAAGTAGGAACCGGTTTTGGGCTGCTGCAGGTCTGCCAGGCGGTCGAGACGGCATTGCGTAATTATTTGTGGCCGATCGCACCCGGAGGCAGCGATAACCAAGGCTGGCCGCTTGGCCGTAAGGTCCGCAGCCTCGAATTGGAGGTGATTGTCAGCCAGGTGCCCGGGGTAGTGGAAGTGAATGGACTGAACCTTTTCACGCCCCAGCCTTCCGGCGGGTACCAGCAGATCAGTCCTGATGCGAGCGGCAAGTCGGAGCTCGATCTCCAGAGTTGGCAGCTTCCCGAAGTATTGCAGATCAGTGTTGCGTCCGGCACCAGTGTGCCGGAGCTTAATCCCCAACCGCCAGCCGATCCGGCGGTTGCCGTACCTGTTGTACCGAAGGTTTGTTGATTATGGATTCCAACGGCCTACGATTCTGGATGTTGAGCCGGCACGACGACTGGATCGATCGTGCCGGTTCGAACAGCCTGTACTACTGCACCACAAACAATCGTCTGCAGTTGCGCAGCGTCAGTCGCGCAACTCCGCCGTCCGAGGACTTTACCACCGCGAAAGGGCTGGTCGAAGCTTCTCCCATGACCCTCGATCAGTTCGGCAACTATGCCCGCTGGGACGCGTCGAGCGGACACGTGGTAGCGGGCGGCAGCGGACCGGGCGAAGTCCCTATCTATGCGCCCCCGCCGGCGGAGGCAGTCAGTGACCTGGTCATGGGCTATGACGGAATCTTGTACGTAGCGGTTGCCGGTGCGCTGGTCCTCGTGGATCGTCGGGGCCGGTGGCCGGCCTACACATTGTCGGACCCGGAGTTCAGCTTCTGGAGGTTGGTTGCGCTTCCGGAGGGAGGAGTGCTGGCGCTGGATCGCACGAAGCCGCAACTGGGAAAGGTTTTCGGCCAGCCGCTTCCCGTGGGACCGCAAGACACTCCCGACGTTGGCATCCTGCGTTCGTGCAATCCCGCCAATCTGCCGCAAATTTCGGCTCGCTACTCGCTGCCGGGTTCGGAAGTTTTTGTGGCCTTCACCGCCATGGACCAGGACAAATTTGCGTTGCTTTCCTGGGGAGCCGCAACGGCAGACAATACGCTGGCAAATTTGCGCCTGTTCAGTGAAGCTGCCGGTTTGGCCGCGCCGTTGCAAATCTCAACTCTCAAATGGCCGTATGCAATCGCGTGGGCGGGAGATCAGAAACTGGCTGTGCTCGCCATCAATAGCAAGGAGGCCCTGATCTTCGACTTGCAGGATGCGACCAGTGTCCTGCTTCAGACCGGTGACACCTATATCCTCAAGGACCAGAATGTCGGTCCCTTCGTCCACGGCTTCGACCAACCGCCCAGCTACGCGGACGGGACGGACATCCTTCCGTTATTGCCGTTGTCGCTGAATAGTTTTGCCTCCTACGGCACTACTGATGCTGGAACACCAATTCCGTTCGACAGCGGCGTGTCTCAGACAGTGTGGCACCGGATGTTTCTGGAGGCAGTCGTTCCGCCTCGTTGCGGGATTATCGTCTGGTTGGCCGCTTCCGACAATCGCGCCGATCTGGACGAAGGCGGGACGGCGAGTTGGTATCCCCACATTCTCGGCTCGGTGGACTCGTCTTTATCGCGCTATCAGTTGCCGACCACATTCAACAATCGTCTGCCGGCCGACACCCCTCGCGCTGTTTGGCAATCCGAGCCCTCGGAAGGAGCTTTTGCCCCCTCCATGCTCGGGCAAGATCCTGTAGCCGGGCGACAAGGTCTGTTCATGGTATTAGTGCAGCGAGTGGGTACGGCCGTTCGCAGCTTGCGTGGACGCTACCTGGGAGTTCGCCTGTTGCTCAGCGGCGATCGGCGCGAAACGCCGGAGATCGCGGCCTTGCGGGTTTATGCCTCACGGTTCTCCTATGTCGAGCATTACCTGCCCGAGATTTATCATGAGCAGAAATTTGGCGCCGATGCCGATCGATCCGGGAACAGTACTCATCGTGATTTCTTCGAACGCTTCGTCAATATCTTTGAGTCCCAGTTGACGCGGATTGAAGACCGGGTCGCGAACGCCTACTTGCTCACACGGGCGGAATCCACGCCCGATACAGCACTCGATTGGCTGGGCAGTTGGATCGGTCTCGATCCGGCGGGATATCCTCCGGACCGCCGCCGCGCCCGCCTGCTGGCGGCGCCTGAACTGTATCGCGGACAGAAAAGCGCGCCCGGCGGAAGAGGAACGGTACCGGGAATAACCCAATCCTTGGACGTGGCTACCAATGGGCTTTGCAGCCGGGGCGCCATCATCGTAATCGAGGATTTTCGTTTGCGCCGGATCTATGCCACCATCCTCGGCGCCAATCTTTCCATTCAGGACGATTCCCTGCTTCCGGGTTTTTCCGGGAGCGGAAATTCGATTGTTGGCGACACCCTCTTTCTCGGCGATCCCACGGACAAGGATTTCCTCGCTCTGTTCGCCAGTGCGGTTGCAACCCCGGCCGAGCAGCAGCAGGTACAGAGTTTTTATGACCAGTTGGCGCACCGCATTTCTGTTTTCGTACACGACCAGGTGGAGACGGTGGACCTCAAACTGGTGCAAATGATTGTCGAGCAGGAGAAGCCGGCGCACGTGATGGCTTCGGTCGTCCGGGCCAGGCAGCCGTTGATGGTGGGTTTGGCGTCCCTGTTAGGAGTTAACACCTATCTGGCATCCGAGCCGGCACGCGGTGCGGCGACTCTCAACCACAGCCAGATTGGCCGTTATGACGTGATCACGCATGTGCCGAGCCTCGATCCTCGCCTGGAGAGTGGGCAGTCAGCCGGACAGTGGGACAAGCCGGTGGCGCGGATCAGCGCTCCTCTAGCCGTGTCCGTGGGACAGCCGATCCCGCTTGACGGCAGCGAGTCCACCGCAGGCATGGGGGCAACGTTGAACGCTTTCAGTTGGAAATTATCGAACTCTTGAATACTCCGTGCTGGGTCACGGTTTCTAAAAGGAGTATCAGAACATGGCGGTCCAGAACATTACTTTGAACAAGACCACTCCCGCGTATCCCGGCAAGACGGGCGACGTGCAGGACGCGCCGACGGTTCTGGTGCAGTGGGACCCATCTTTTGCGACGGCCACTAGTTTGACCTTTGCATTGACCGTGACCGACAACCTCGGCGTCACCAGTAATCAGGCGACAGTCACGGTGAAGATTCAACAAAAGCCAACCGCAGTGCTGGTTGGTCCGAACCCCAGCAACACGGTATCTGTTGGATCCAACATACAACTCGACGGCAGTGGGTCCACGCCGCCACCGGGGGCCGGCGTTACCTACAAATGGACGCTGATTAGCTAGGTTGATGGCAGATTCAGTACCGCGTGAGGCGTTGTAACGAAAGGAGTCGTGCAGCAGAATGCCGCCGGACAAGCCCATATCGGCAGACGAACCGTTGAAAAGCGGTCCCGGTGGCGTGGTCGAAAAGGCCCCGACTCCGGTCAAGCTCGCTCCCGTCAAACCCATTGTCGCCGCACCTATAAAGACTCCGGTCACGGTTGAACCTGCCAAACCGATTGTTAGTGTGCCTGTAACGGCTCCGGTCACTGTCGATCCTGCCAAGCCCATTACCACCGCGCCCGTAACCACTCCAGTCACTGTTGATCCTGCGAAACCCATTGTCACCGCGCCTATAACGACTCCGGTCACTGTCGATCCTGCCAAACCCATTACCACCGCGCCCGTAACGACTCCGGTCACCGTCGATCCTGCTAAACCCGTCACCACCGCACCCGTAACGACTCCAGTCACTGTTGATCCTGCGAAACCCATTGTCACCGCGCCTATAACGACTCCGGTCACTGTCGATCCTGCCAAACCCATTGTCACTGCGCCTATAACGACGACTCCGACCACAGTCGACCCCACCAAGCCCGTTACCACCGCACCCGCACAGACTGCGGTCACTCTGGTTGTCGGCATACCTCTTACCACCACCACTCCAACACTCCTGGTAGCGGCACTGGGGGCGGGAACGCACACGTTTGAACTGGTGGTGATTGACGATCTAGGCGTCTCTAGCGAGCCCGCAAAATGTCAAGTGTTAGTCCAAAATCCGGTTACGCCGGTTTGATGAGAAGCGAACATGGCAACTTCAAATAACGATGTTCTGAATCCACCGTCGCCCCCGAATCGGGTCTACTACTCGACCGGACGCATGCTGGGAGTGGAAGACTTCCAGGCCGACCAGGACTATCACCGCGGGCGATTGGCTCGCGCTTTATTGCAATTGTTTGGCACCGGCACGGTATCGGGATTGAACGTGACCATCGGTAACGATCCCGGCGACGGCTCGCTGGAAGTGCAGGTTTCACCAGGTATGGCCATCGACCGAGTCGGCCGAATCATCGAGGTTCCGCGCCAGGTCTGCATTCGGATTAAGAATTGGTATGCCCAGGTGAGCCCCGCCAACACCTTGCATCAAGCTTTCGACGGAACCAACGTCATGGTCGATGTGTTCGCGACATTCGTTCCCTGCACCCGCGGAGCGACTCCCTGTTTCGCTTCGCAGGACGATTACGACGCGACCGACGCCTTCTCGCCCAATCGCTGGTTGGACTCATTCGCCATGCAACTGGTGCCGCGAACTGACATAACCGACGCCACGCAAAAGCTACCCCGGGACCCGTGGTCAGCCGCCAGCGTTCCACCGGCCGCGAGCGCTGCTCCCGCGCTCCCGGCCGTACCCGTCGCCGCGCCCGCAGTCGGCTCCAGCCCAACCTCGCCTTCGCCGTCGCCAGCAGCAACACCGTCCGGGACCGTCACTCCAGTGCCGACCCCAACGCCTCTCCCAAGTGGAAGCACCCCGCCTGCCACGGCCGGTTCGATGGACGCATGGAAGCAGAGCATTCTTGCCGGTACAGCCGGACCCGCAGCCCTGGCTCCGTTTGGACCAGGAAAACCGGGAATCGAATATCCTCCCGGTTTCGATAACACTTCTGTGTTTCTGGCTCGCATTCTGATCCCGGCGACGGATGGCGGTTCGGGAAATGCACCGTTGCCACAATTCGACAAAATCCAGCAACCCAACAATTCCCAGCGCTTGTTCATTTTTTCCAGCGCATTAGTTGCCCGCTTGGTCGGACTTACTTCCGGAACGGAGGGATCTTAAAGTCATGGCTTCGAATTCTTACACTCAAGGCGATACCCGGGTCACGCTGACCGCGGACGAACTTACGCTGTATCGCGACAATGGTTCACTGCTTATCAATAGTCAACGGACCCGGCCCTATTGGTTCGATGGCCGCTTTCTGGCTGCGCGCGACCTGGCGCGAGAGCAGGATTACTTTCTGCAACGGCAAGCCGACCTGGCGCAAGCGGCTGGGTTTGAAGTCATCCATGGCCTGCAGGTCAGTACACCCGGTCCGGCCGATCCTAATAATGATGCCGAAACCATTATCATCAGCGCCGGCCAGGGCATCACTCCCTCGGGCGAGCTGGTCCTGATCACCAGCGACTTGCAGCTGAAACTCTCCGATCTGGCGGTGGAAGAAAACCTCGACGTGCAATTCGGCCTTTCCCGCAGTCCCCAACCCCCGGCTCGTACGCGCACTGGGCTTTATGTGCTTGCGCTCCGGCCGGTCGAGTTCACCGCCAACCCGATCAGTTCTTATCCCACCAGCATTCAGGGATCCAGGACCACTCACGATGGTGACATTGTTGAGGCGACAGCGGCCGTGCTGGTGCCGTATTCGGACCCGGTAAGCAGCGTCGACGCCGCCCATCGCCAGGCAGCCTTGGCCCGACAAATCTTTGTGACCGGCAATCCCAGCCAGCTCGCCGATTCGCTGTTGCCGCTGGCGATGATCAGCCTACAGCGGGGCGCCATCGAGTGGATCGATTTATACCTCGTGCGTCGCGATACCGGCCCCGATTACAGCGGTCTGCGCTTCGGACTCGCCGACCGCGCTACCCAGCAAGCCTTCCTCTTGCAGTACGACGCTCAGCTACAGCAAACGGTGAACTCGCGCAAGAGTGCCGGCTTGACAGGAGGCTTCGCCGCCAATAGTTACTTTCAGGCGCTGCCTCCGGCTGGGCGTTTTCCCTTGGCCAGCATTAATGTCGGAGCCAGCGATTTCACTCAGATCTTCTTTCCGCAGCAACTCGACGTGCGGCTCAGTGTGATTCCCGTCGACGAGCTTCCTGCGTTGATCGAAGAGAGTATGTCTTTGCCGCCGATGGACCTGACGCTCACGCCAGATGCTTATGCCGATCTCACTGTCTTCGCCTTGATTCCGGTCCCAAGGGCGGGCTTTGCCGCGCTAAAGAGCAAACTCCCTACCCTGGCTCCGCATGTGACCCTGCCCCAGGTGCTGAGCACGCGGCCGCCAATCGATCTGCTGCGCCTGTACCGCGGAGGTTTGCAAATTCCGCCGGCTCCGGCGACGGCCAATAGCGATTGGGCGTCCGCTATCGGCAATCAAACGTACGGCTATTACGTTCGCGGACGCAGTGCGCCCCAATTTGTGGATTTCACTACCGCTTGAAACTTGAAGTCGAGGTTAGGATATGCCTGCGACGCCGATCGCCAATCCGTTTCCCGGGGAAGATCTGTTAGGGACCAATCCGCAATTTCTGCAACAGGTCGACGCCGGCTGGCGTCATCGCCTCTCGCTCTTTACCGGCCGCGCCCTCAGCGACACCGCACTCGATAGCGAACAACTCTACCGCGCGGGATTGCTGGCGACGCTCGGCCAAGCAGTAACACCGGGGGTCGTGAACGGCCTGGTCGCTTCGTTCGATATTTCGGGCGCTGCGACCATCACAACCGCGGCAGTTTCCGCCGGAAGCAACGTTGCCATCCCGGTTAGTGCGAGCGCAGGTTTTCAGACTGGGCAGCAGGCCCTGATCGACACTGGCGCCAGCCAGGAGCAATCCCAGATCATAGCCATCCCGGACGCAACTCACGTCGTCGCCGCATCCCTTACCAAGACCCACGCTTCCGGCGTCAGCGTGCAGTTTGAGCCGCTGCTGAATCCGGCGGCGGGAACCGGTGCCGCGACAACGATCACATCGGCGATCGCGGCTGGAAACAACCTCACCATCACGGTCGCCGACAGCACTGGATTCCAGGCGGGGCAGCAGGCGGTGATCGACACCGGTACGAATCAGGAACAATTCCAGGTGATTGCCATCCCCGACGCGACCCATATTGTCGCTGACGCGCTAGCGAATGGACACGCCGCCGGTGTCGCGGTGGCGTTTGAGCCTGGCCTGCATGTGACGGCAGGATATGGCATAGCCGCCAACGGAGAAGATGTCTACCTGCTTCGGGACATGCACACCAAACTCAGCGCAATCGCTGTGATCGACTCAGTAACCGGAGAGGCGCAACAAACTTTCGCCGACTACATCAAGTTGCCCGGCAACACCAACTTCGCTGGAATCCTGCTGCTGCAGCCCGTGCTCGTTCAAGCTACCGCAAAGACTCTGGGCACTGGATCTTCTCCCGTCATCGTCTCCGGCAACCTGGACGCATCCTGCGATCAGGATCCGGACGAGAACGCGTTTGCGGATTGGCAGAGTCGTCGATGCAGCGCGCCTGGTTTTTGTCCCTTGGCCAGCCACCCTTACCTTGCCTGCACAGAACCCGCCTGAAACCTGGCGAAATCGGATCGCTTACACCATCTTCAATGCCGAACTCGCCCTGCAAGAGGACGATCAATTGCCCTGGACCATGTTGGGTGTCCCCTTGGCCGTTGCCGCTTTCGACAGCTCCTGGAAGCCTCTCTTCATCGATTGCGGCGCCGTAGCTCGCGCTGGCGGTTTGCCCCGCCGCAGCTATGTGCTTCCGGTTGGACCGGATGGAGCACCCAGTCTGGTGGAACCCGGACTCTTGCAGTCCCGCATCTCGCAGTTCGCCGAACAGCTTTCCGAACGGCTGACCAGCACGACGCCGCTGGAGAATTTGTCCGACGTGTTTTCTTCAGCGCCCCCTAGCGGAATTGTGCCCGCAGCCGCGCTGGATTTCGTCGCCAAGAAGAATCTGTGGTTCCCTCCCAACTGGGCCTTGACCGTCGGGCCCGTGCACCTCGAGGAGTTAGAAACTGCGCTGCAAACTGGCATCACGGCTTCGCCCATTCCTGTAACTTCCGCCGCCCCGGCTGACCCAACCCAACTCGAGCCCGTGGAAATTCTGGTGCCGCTTCCAGACGAGCTCTACGACCCCAACATCCTGGTGACGGAAACCGTGTCTGGAGATTTTCAGGCGGAGATCGACCTGGCCACCGGCGATCGCAACTTGACGTTGAAGAAACGTAAAGCGATTCAGCTGGAAACCAATGCCTTGATCACGGCACTTGGACCGAATGCTCCCGTGCCCGATCCAAACCTGATTAACCTGAATGCCGATCTTACCGCGGACGAAATCGCCGGCCGGGATTCTGCGTTGCCCTATTTTCCGCAATCCAGCTCGGACCCAGCCGAGGACGAGTCCTTTGGCGCCTTCACGCCGGTAACTTGGCAACCTAACAGTGGCTACATTGTTGGACAATTCATCATCGACCCGAACCGCAATATCCAAGTTGTTCAGACCCCGGGTGGGTCGGGGCCAACACAGCCGACGTGGAGCACGGTATTCGGTGCGGTGACTGCCGACGGCCCGAGTACCTCGAATCTTAAATGGGTTAACAATGGACCCCTCACATTGGGCTCCGCCGTCTGGCAGCCGGGTTCCGCTTACCTTGCCGGAAAACCGGGCGCTCCGCTCACACCAGGTTTCTTTATTATCGATTCCAACGGCAACATCCAGACAGTTCAGACTGCCGGCATCTCCAGCACAGTCGCACCGGCGTGGGGAACGAATCCGGGAGACATCACTTCCGACGGAACGGTCCGATGGGTATGCCAGGGGCCGGGAATCTGGAAGTCCAACACCTCCTACTCTGTGGGACAGTTCATTGTTGATTCCAAAGGCAACATCCAAACCGTTCAAACCGCCGGCACGTCCGGGAGTACCCAGCCGTGGTGGAGTTTGGGAAAACCAACCACGGATGGCGGTGTGACCTGGATCGGAGTTCGGTCGCAGACCTGGCAGAACACCACTCTCTATCAGCTTGGTCAGTGGGTGCTCGATAGCAGCGGCAATGTCCAGATTGTCAGCGTGGCAGGGACCTCAGGGTCCGCACCTCCCAACTGGAACGCCCAGTTCGGACAACCGACCCAGGAAACCGCAGCTGGAGCGGCCACAGGAGCCACAATCGCAGGAGTTAAATGGATTAACAATGGTCTCGGAGTATGGCAGCCTAACACCACCTACGTCGCCGGGCAGTTTATCCTCGATCGAAATAATAATGTGCAAACCATTCAGACGCCGGGAAAATCCGGTGCTTCAGAACCCACTTGGAATGCTTCTGGATTCACCCAGGATGGCGCCGTCATCTGGTTTGCCAGCTCTTGGGGGTCAGCCGATCTGCAAGGGGTCATCACCTATCCGGGAGCATTCACCGCCGATCCGAATGGCCTGACCATGCTCAAGCGCGTTCCCGGCCAGGATGATATGCAGGACCTCTTGAACAATGGCCTGCAGTGCTTCATCAACCATATCAATGCCCGGATCAACCAAGCGGATGACCTGATTAACCTGGCATTCCTAACCGCGCAAACCGATATCTATCGCTATCGCCAGAACGTTCTGGGCACCATCGACGCCAGCAAACTGGCCACCTCGCCGATTCTGGCCAACATCGCTACCGGCGACACTGCGGCCGTGGTATCGGAGAACCTGCAGTCCTTTCTCCAGTCCATTGTTCCCGCTGTTCCCGCAACGCCTCCGGTGCCGGCGCCCCCTGCCGGAACTCCGCCTGCCCCAAGCACCGCGGGAGTTCCGGGCCCGGCAGTGAACAAGACTTTCCGGCCCATGATGTTCACATCGATAAAGGCCAACGTTGCAGTCCCAGCACCGAAAGCTCCACTGCCAACAGCAGCATTCCGCCCGCCGGCCGCACCGGTGTTCACAAAACCCGCTACTTTCAATTTGTCAGCAACCACCAGTGCCAGGCGGATTAGCGTTGGCCCTATTGCTTACAAGCCGGTGATTCGCGGCACCCCAATCGCCCCTTCCAGTTCCGGCGACGTGACCCAGCAACAACCTCTCGTCGGAGCGCAGATCAACGTCAGGACACTGACCATTGCCGAGCGCCTGGCCCAATCGCCCTCTCAGGAAGCTCTCTTTTATTCCATCTCCAATCGGCTCGCGTTTCTTCAACTTCTGACTGCCCTGGATATCAGCATCGACGATCTTCCGATCCTGGTGGATGGCCTGCCGACTGCCGCTACCGATACCGATCCGAACCCGATAGAGAGTCATACTGTGGCTGAATTGCGGGTCGCGGGGGGAGCCGCTCTGCTGACCAAAGTGCAAAACGTTCCCGTCCCAGCCAATGCCGACGAGGCGACCATGTTCTCCAGCGGCATACGTGTCCTGGAGCAGCACAGCCAACTGCTCCGCGCCCTGGAAGGACGCGTACAGCAGTACCGCGACTTTATAGCCTTCTGTACCACAGCGCTGACCAACATCCAGGCCGATGTGCAACGCGCCCAAACCACGCTCAAGCAATTGCAGAACGATCTTCTGCAGGACCGCCAGGACCTTGCCTTCACCGCCCAGTTGCTGGCCGATGAGCAAGCTCGCGTAGCCTCTGTCAACACCCGTAGGACGCAGACATTGCAGAACTCCGTGCAGGTGATCGCTTACACCCGGGCCCGGACGTTGCAGGCTAGCAGCGATGCGCCGACTCGCCAACTCGTACCCGGCAACGTCACCAGTCCGGTTCCCGCCTGTCTGCAGCAGTCCGTGGCGATTCCGCCGGAGCTGCGCGAAATTGTAGCGTTGCTGCGCGAGGCACCGGTCAATTGGCTGCCCTCGGTGGAGGCGTTGCTGAATCGCCTGGAACGGCCGAACTTGCTCTATGAACTGGCGGCCAGCACCCAGGCTCGGGCCACGATGCAACTGCAACTGCCCCAACCGGCGTCATCGGCGGACGGAGAGACCGGCGTGTATGCTCCCGTCATTTCAAACCTCTATTACGCCAATCAGCAGGTATTCCGGAGTTACACCGTGCAGCGGTCTTCGTTTCAAGTTACCCAACTCGCGAATCAGAGTTGGAACTCGATGGTGGGCGTCTTGAAAAATGTGAGTGCGGTCGGAGATCTTGTCAGCTCCGCGGCGGTGCATGCAGAAATCGTGAACGCAACTTCGCGGCTCATCACCCAGATCTCCAACGTCGCCACCTGTCTTTACACTCGGGTCAGTACAACCGACCCGGAATATCGTCTAGCCTGGGCGGAGTTTCTGCGCGGTCCTGGACTTTCTCTGCAATTGCAGAGTTTGGCCATCCTCCCCAACTGGACGCAACAGGAATACGTGACTCGCGACCAGATGCAGATGCTGGTTGACTGGCTGTTCCAGCAGATCGACAACAGCAACTCAGCGGCGGTCGCATTCATGAGCGACGTGGTACGGGTTTGCATTCTGTTAGCCAGCCACGCGCCGGTCGACGAGATCATCACCAGTGCCCTGACGGTCCGGTCTAAGCCGATTGTTGGCGGAGTGCTGGCGCTCAATCTGCCGTCTGCGCGAGTTGCGAGCGGCATGTATGTCAACCTTTACTCCAAAGGCAGATTGGCGGCCCAAGCTGTGGTCAGTGACTTGGACCAGCAAACGGTGAAGGCAACCGTCACCAACGTATACAAGCCGGATGTCTATCTTGAGACCACCGATGTGGCGCATTTCACGGCGCAGATTCCGAATGCCGTGGCCTTGCGCGCGTTTGCCAGTTAGGACCAATCATGGCGGCCTGGTTTACCGGACCACAACTCGCGCGTGACGACCGTTACGTCCAACGGTGCCGCGTGCACGGCTGCGGACCGATATCGCGCGAACGGATTACTTTCTTGCTGGAGGAAGCTCTGCGCCTGGTTAGCCTGCCTGGCGAAAACGAAGGGCGAGTTTATTACTTCCGCAAAATGGCTGTGCCCAGACTTTCTCCTGGGGCCGGTCGGCAGGTATGGACGGTCACCATCCGGGCGGCTCTTCTGGATCTTGCAGTCCAAGGCCATCCACGGCGCGGACTATCGCGCCAACTCGGCTGACGCAATTTTCTTTTACAACCATCAGGAAGCGTTACAGATGTTGCTGGGCAGGATTTTGCGACGGGAACCGCTGGACAGTTGGTTTTGGCCGCTGGTGGATGGTACCGCCGTAGAAACAAGCCGCTCCGAGAGAGTTCTAGCCATCGTCGAGAGGCTGCGTGAAATGCCGGCATCATGGTTGGCGGTGGCGGACTCCGTGCTTACAGCCATCGCCCATGGCGATCCCTCGAACCTGTTGACCTTACTTCCGCTGGCCACCGTAAACTCCTGGTTGCGAGAACTCTCACCTCGCCAAATTCCTTCCGCTCGCTCGCGTCCAGTTCGGTTGCCGCAGATCTTCGATGTCATGTTGCGGCGTTCCATAAGAACGATGGGAAGCGACGATCGACGCGTGGTTTGGCTGGCTGCTCTCGCCGTATTGCAAGTAGTTCCCTCCGAATTGAGCAGCGGAATGGTTGTTAACCGGGCCAAATCCACTCTGCGAAATCTGGCGGCGGAGCCGAAGGCGCTTCTATCGGACCATTCAGATCGCGGATCGATTCCCGATTATGGCGTTCCGTTGAGGGCCGACAAAAGTGTGCCTGACTCTCTCTCGTCGCCTCAGAGGAAACTCGAACTTAGCCATCCTCAGTCCCAGCGAATCGACTTTGATGAGGAAGTTGCAGAGTCCGCGGCGACGGTGACCAACCAAACAAGTCAGCACGAGCCGTCTTTCCTGAAATACGTTCCCGCGGAGGCCGCCAATCCGTTGCCGCCCGCCGCAATTCATTTTGAGAATGTTCAGGAACCAATCTCTTATGAAGTGTTACCGGAAGGTGAAGTCTTACGATCGGATCGAATCTTTCTGGGCGCACCGACCCGGGCAGCCGGCTTGTATTTCCTGTTGAATGTCTTGCGGCTCCTCGGAATTGCCGAGGCTATCCAGTCAAATCCGTTAGCGGCAGAGTCAGGCCTGGTTGCGCGCATCCTGCAGCGGCTTGCGGTACACGCCAGGATCATGCCCGGCGACGCGATTCTCAGTTGGATCGATTTATCGCTCTCTCAGATCGAGAAGCCGGATGTTCCGCCGGCGGGCACGTTTGTAAGTGATTGCTCCACGTTGTTCCCTTCCAACCTGCAGCCATCGTCCCAAAAATCCTTCGATGTCGGATACTTTTCGCGAGTATGGTCGCTTGCGGTGCGGCGCTGGTGTTGGCATGCGGGCGCACTTACGGTTCGTGAGTTGGTTCATCGGAATGGCGTGGTGTCGCTGAACCGCTGCGATCTGGATGTGACCCTTCCGCTGGATTCAGTCGACATCAGGATTCGCCGGCTTGGCCTCGATATCGATCCCGGATGGCTGCCCTGGTTCGGCAAGGTCGTCAGATTTCACTACGTATGGGATGAAAGCGCTCATGTCCACTAATGCGGTGCGCAGCTTTAAAGTCGCGAAAGAAGCTGGCGGGCGCAAGCCGATCGCGGGCCTGCGCTGCTATGCGCTGGCGGCGCTGGCGATTTGTGCTCGGAACACGGGGTCCGCATTTGCCGACGTGGCCGAGTTTCACTTTCTGCAGCACCACCTTGAGTCGCTGCCCCAGGGCGACGACTGCCGCACCAAGCTTGCAAGCTATCTCCGGAATCCGAATGCGGCCGATACCCCACTGCTGGAACTTGCCGCTGAGCTCGGCCTATACCCCGTTGAGATTCTCGCAATTGCCTTGGCATCGGCAGTCGAGACCGACGCCACCGTAGGCCGGGCGGTGGCTCGTCTGCAGGCGCCCATGGCCGGCTCGCGTCCCACGCTGGCGCTCTTGGCAGCCTCCTTGCGGCCACTGGTTTCTCCCGCCGACAGCAATCCGATTGACACCATCGTCACCGGTAACGCCGTACACAGTGGGTTGCTCAGTGTACTGAACGACACTGCTCCCTTGGCCGAACGCCCGGTGGCCGTTCCCGTTCCCCTTTGCCTGGCATTGAATGGGCATGACTCTACTTGGCCCGGAACTGTCCTTGGGCTGGACAGCATTCAACAGATTCCCCTGCCGCCGTCCTTTCTGGTCGAAGCTAAGAGACAGGCAACGGGGCTTCGCGCAGGGGTGCAACGAGTTCTGGTTTTGCGAAGCGCATCGGTCTGCGAAACCCGGTCTGTCGCAGCCGAGATCGCCTCGACCCTCAAATGCAGACCGTTGTTCATCGATGCTGACAAAATAGCCGCACCGAGTGCCAAGCCGATGCTGCCTCTGGCAGGGCTCGGACCCTGGATGTTGCTGCGCCAGTTGCTGCCGGTTTTCTGCCACGACTTGGGTCCAGGCGAAAAACGGTTGCTGCCGGAAATTCCCTACTATCGAGGTCCGATTCTGGTGATTTGCGGCGAAGAAGGCACGGTCGAGACCAGTGGTGAAACCCCTCTGAATTGGAAGCTGGGCGTGCCATCGTCCGAAGAGCGCCAACAACTCTGGCAGGGTGTGCTTACTAATCCTCAATTGGCCGCACAGCTTGCCAAGCAGCATCGTCACGGCAGTGGACGCATCGCCCATCTCGGCCGGCTCGCCCTTCATCACAGTGTGATCGACGGACGCCGCGAGCCTTCGATCGCAGACATTACAAGTGCTTCGATGGCCAGCGAAGGGACCGGTCTTGCCAGTTTGGCGCAGCACTTACCCGATCCAGTTTCCGACGAGGCCATCGTGATGACGGCTTCACTACGCGGTGAGTTAGACCGTTTGCTGCTGCGCTGCCGGACCCGCGACCGGCTGGTGCAAGGACTGGGCGCCTCGGCGGTGACGCGCTACAAGCCGGGAGTCCGCACGTTGTTTGTCGGACCTTCCGGCACAGGAAAGACTCTGGCCGCCGGATGGCTCGCCACCCGGCTTAGGATGCCGCTATATCGCGTCGATCTTGCGGCGGTCACCAGTAAGTACATTGGAGAAACAGAAAAGAATCTGGCTCAACTGCTGGCTCGCGCCGAGCACGATGAAATTATTCTGCTCTTCGACGAAGCCGACTCGCTCTTCGCCAAACGCACCGATGTACGCGACTCCAACGATCGTTTTGCCAATGCCCAGACCAATTACCTGCTGCAGCGAATCGAGACGTTCGAAGGGATCGCGATTCTCACCAGCAATAACCGCAGCCGATTCGATTCCGCGTTCGCCCGCCGCCTCGACATGATTGTGGAGTTCCCCCCGCCGCGGCCGGAGGAGCGCCGCGCGCTTTGGCTGTCGCATCTGGGCAGCAGCCATTCGCTGGCAACGTCCGAGATCAACCAGTTGGCGACCGCTGAGCTCTGCGGCGGCGATATTCGAAACGCAGTGCTGGCCGCTTCTGTTCCGGCACACGATGAAGACCGCCCCATTTCCTATGCCGATGTTGTCAGTGCCTTGGCCGCCGAGTTCCGCAAACTCGGCCGCGAGATGCCTTCCGATCTGACGAAGAAAGCATGACGCCGACTGCCTGCTATGGGAGCTGCTGTCACCGCCGAGCCGAAGTCTAAAAAGAGCAAGCCCGACTTGTCTGCGGAAACAGCTCCCGCCGCTGAATCGACTTTCCAACTCGACGCTGTCTATGGCGCGACGGCAGGCATGCCGCTCTTCCTCGACATTGGTGTGCAAAGAAAGCTCGCCGTCGGTGCGGTTGACGACCCACTGGAACGCGAAGCAGATCAAGTCGCCGACCAGGTGATGCGCATGCCCGATGCGGCCGCGGAACCCTATCGGCAGGCGCGAACGACGGCAGTAATGCTGACCGGAATTTCGCTCCGCCCATCGTGCATCAAGCTCTTAGCTCCTCGGGCAGCCCGCTCGATTCATCCGTGCGTCCTCTGATGGAAAGCCGCTTCGGCAACGACTTCGGCGACGTTCGCGTGCACACCGATTCCCTGTCAGCAAAATCCGCACAGGCAGTGAACGCCCTGGCCTATACCGCTGGCAATGACGTTGTATTCGCCACCGGCCAATACGCGCCCTCATCTGGCGAGGGCCAGCGCCTTTTGGCGCACGAGCTGACCCATGTGGTACAGCAAGGCAACGACACCTCGGAAATTCGGCGCGAGACTGACACGAGCGATCCGGCCGCTGAGACTTCGAAGGCTGAAGACTTTCTGCTCAACTATCCCACCGAACTCGCGGCGGAACTGGTGCGACAGACGGAGCTTCTGATGTTCGCATTGGACTCGCCCTACCTCGTCTGGGTCGCCGATGGCGAGTCACGATTCACGCAGCGGGTGGCTGAGGAATTGTTCGGCTATGCCGGCGATCTTGTCCGTTCGTATCTCACCTTGGCACTGGCTCCGATATCGGAGTTTCGCATTCTATCCATCATCGGCCGCGCTTTGATGGATGACCAAAGCGAGACTGCGGCGCCCACGGTGGCCTACGACCTGATGCCGTCGATCAAGCAACAGATTGACGCATCCTTGTCCCACATTGTTCCTCGCTACCTGGTGGCTCGCAACCAGACGGTGCAGGCCAGTTCCGGTCAGTCGCAACCCAGCCTGGAGCCACAGGTGAATCAAATCCCGACTTCGGCGCCAATGGATGTCGCTGTGGTGGCCGGCCTGGTTTCGGAGGTAGCCACGTTCGATGAACTCGGATACCGCAAGGCCTTTCCACAGGAAGCCCAGCCGCGCGGCGATCTCGGCATCAAGTCTCCTGGCGACATCGAATTTCTTGCATCGCAAGGCTTACCGCAATGGGTGCGAGTGGGGAACAAGGACGCTACGGCCGAGGACGTCGCCGCGCTTCTGTATGGCACTTCGAATCTCGCCTATAACATCATCGCGGCCGCGCCATTGTTCGGCATCGAACCCGGATCGCTGATCGAGGAGCCTTACAAGCGCCTCTGGCTTGAATCGCTGGAAAAAGCCGGCATGGCGCCAGTGGCAGCTCTGGCCCAGCTTGGATTCTATCCAGTCTCTTCTCCTCTGAGTTCCATCCCCGGAAGCGCCTTGCAGGACCAGGTGATTCTTGCTCAGGCAAAAACGCTGGCGCCCACCGGAGCAACCCAGATGGAGGTGGTGCAGCAGATGCGTCTGGCTCTGGGGATCGCAGACCAGACGATCGCGGAGGCCGGTAAGTTCGGGCTGTCGAATATGCTCACTGGAATGCGCTCCCGTCTGGACGCGCGTTCCAAGAAATTCGCCACCAAAGAAGACGCGTCAGAGGCAGAGGCCTGGGGCGCGCAGGTTGCCGAACAGTACGAAATCCTGAATGGTGCTGTTGCCGGACTCGCCACCGCCACCACCGAGCTGAGCGCCTACGGTGGAGGGGAGATTCCTGAGTTCATTCGGGGTCCGCTGAACACTCTGGCCAGCACTTATGCGGAAGCGGGTTCGCTTTCTGAATTCGCCGATGCCGGCCGGCAAAAGCTCGCGGCCGCACACGAACTGTCGCAGACCTATGCCACCGCTATTCTCGAGGGCGCTCTGCGTTACATCCACGACAGCCTCAAAGCGATCACGCCTGATGCCGCGGAGCAGATGGGTGGAGATACGTCGGCTTTTGTTTCCCAGGAAAAGGCCCTGCGCAGTGACCTGGCGGATATCCAGAATCTCGTCAAGGACGACCCCAAGCGCGTTGTCGAGCTAGTCAAGACTCTCCAGCAGAGGGTCAACAAACTGAGCAGCCGTGTCGGCGTTTTGACTACGCTTCACGCTATCGATTCCTTGACCGACGCCTTGAAGACGCACATCTCGAACGTGTACTCCACACCTAGCGCATCCGCCGTTTCGGGTTCTATGCCACCGGTAATCGGTCCGAGTCCCGACGATTGGAAAGATGACGCGGTCAAGCCCTATGAGCAGGCAGTCGCTACGCTGGCCGGATTCCGCTCCATTTGGGGAGGAATCGCCAAAACGGCGTTCACCGGCACGGACGAGCAGTTGGAACAGCAAATCAAGGCCACGGCCGGCGAACAAAAGGAGCTCAATGCTGTATTAGCGAACGCGGTGGACCTGGCCAAGAGCGCAGCGGACTACGATCATCTGTTCGCGGTCTATGAAGCGTTTGTGATTGGCCTGGCCATCGCCATCGTGACCTTCGGGGTGGGCGAAATCGTTGCCGGGGTAGCTATCGGAGCGGGCCTCACCGAGGGCGGAGCCGGAGTCTTCCTGCTCTCGACTGGAGCCGAAGCACTCACCATGACCACGCTCAACGCCGCGGTCGCTGGAAAGGAAGGCTGGAAGCATTTTGGTTCTGACTTCATTTGGAATTTTGTGACGGCCGGCGCAATGAAAAGTGTTTCGCGCTTGTACAAGGGCGTGATGGGCGCGGCAGCAGCCAAAACCGCACTGGGAATGGCGGGGGAATTTACCGTTACTCTGCTCGCGGGCGCTCTGTTGGCGCTGCAAAAGGCCGAGTACGACACCAAGAACAGACTCGGACGCTCGCTGACCGATGAAGAGTCGCACGCCGTGATCCGCGACAGCGTTCTACAGGGCATCGCACTCGCGATTGGCATGCGCATCGCTGGCGAGTTTCTGCCCAATTTCCGAGCGACAGGCACGAAGTTCGGGGCCCGAATCACAGCCATCAATGAAACCCGGGCCGTCCTCCGGGGTGAAGCGCAGACGCTCGCGAAAGCGCCGGCGGTGGACGAAAACGCGATTCAGGATCTCACGGCGAAAGACACCGCGTTGCTAGAAACGGAGATCAAGGTAGTAGACGACGCCGAAGCTTCGCCCAATCTTTCAGACGAAGCCAAAGCCGACCTGGCTAAAGCCAAGAGCGACACCGCAAAGGCAGTCGAAGAGGCCGGGGTTCGCAAGGTTCTGCCCTACCTGGAAGATGGCGGCGAAAACCAGTTGCTGTGCGCCCAAGGACACCTTGACGATGTGAAGACGTTTTATCAGCAACCTCACCCGCCCGAGGTACTGCCTGGACCGGTTTCTGCGCCTACTCCCGACGCTGCCGCGCCCCATCCGCCCAAGGTCACGGAATTACCTCCGGACGAAGTGACCCACGCGCGCCGGATCGAGGTCCAGCCATCGGACGGTACCGAACCGTTCACCGTGACCGAAAAGGTGACCGCCGGAACCGAACCTGCCATCGCTTCGGCAAAGCCTGCCGACAGCGCCGCCAAACCGCCGGAAGTCGCGCCGTCACAAAAATACAAAACGCTCGACGACATCCTAACCACCACTCGCAAGGGCTTCACGGACCCCGATGTACAGACCAAGTACGACGAATACGTGAAGAGCAAGAACAAGAAGGGAGAACCACCGGCATCTCCGGAGGAGTGGGCGCTCACCTGGACGCGCGGCTCGGGCGAAACTGCTCTCGAAAAAGTGCTGGGCCCCGATTTCCGCGCCCAGGGAGACGCCCAGCACCTGGTGGAGCTCGACAACTATGGTCGCCCCGCCGGACTTACCGACGAAAAGCTGGGATCGCTGTGGGCACGAATCTCGTCGCGGGAAGGCCTATTCCGAGTGAAGCTTCGCAAAATGATTGCTATAGGAATCAAGGCAGGCAAGATTAACGTAGGCTACTTCTACAACTGCAAGGGGCTCGTCGCCGAGATACTCTCAGAAGGCTTCCAGCAATCGGTGCTGGCCGAGCGCCAACAGACTCACTCCGACGCGCGCCAGTTGAATGATGTTTACGTCATCCGCAAAGGGCGTGGCAAGCCGGTCCTGTTTACCGATGGCTTGATCGGCTATCCGGACGGCGGAGAGCTAACCATCACCGACCGCTTCGAAGTGAAGTCGGGCGCGTCAGGTGGCGAGCAGGCTGCCCGTCAGTACCACAAATGGGTAGAAAGCCACATGGAAGATGGGACTAAATTGTTGTTGAACAAACGTCCCGCGGTGCCAGGCGAAACGCTGGCGCCTGGCCAGCAAGAGCGCATCGGGAACATGGTTTACGACGTTTACTATTGGAATCCGACTAAGGGTCAACTTTCCAAGAACCCGCAACTTCGCACCGTTACTGGCCTGTCAGGCCGGGGCACCTTACATGCCATCATGCCCGAAGGAGGAACGGTGTTGAGCGCCGAGTCCGGCGCACACACGGTAAAGATCAATGTTCATGAGCTACCCGCGACCGCCTCCGAAATCAATTTCCTTGCTCGCCTCATGATCGAGCAAGTCGCTGGGAACCCGACAAGCGCAACGCCGGCCGTAAGCAGCTCGTCCACCGGTGCCAGCAAAGCCGCGAGCGCTCCCTGACGGATAAGTGGATCTTTTCTCGCGACTGGTTTATGTGTTTTAACTTACGGCACAGCTGCTGCGGAACGCCTGAGCGCGATACTTGGAGCTACCTGGCATACAAAGTTATATGATCGTAAATCCGAAAAGGAGAAGACAATATGTCATTCGATTGGAAATCGCTTGTTCAAGACTTAGTATCTAAGGCTCCGTCTGTAATTCAGACGGTTGAAACGGACGCCGCCGACGCCAGTACAGAAACCAAAACTCAGCTTGCAACCCAGGCTCTCCTGCAAGCTTCGACCGTGGCCCAGTCGGTTGATCCAAACGATTCAGCCACGATCAACGGAGTCACAGCGGTAGCTAGCGGCATTGTGACCGCATTCAAGGCGCCTCCGCCCGTGTCGCCTGCGGGGACCTCGGGCTCTTAGACGACATTGTTAGGTGCAGTGGCTGTGCTGCTGTTCTGCGCGTTGCGAAAAGCGGAGTTCCTCACCCTGAGCTTGCGCGCCAAACCCAGCGGCACTGTCACTTAGCGCTGTTCCCGCGCCCGCGCTGGCCTACGCTGACGCAGGAATGAGTTGTGTCCCCTTATTGAAAGCGTCCATGAACCGGTCCAAGCCATTGCTCCCGCCATTCACCAATTTGCGGGCGGCTGCCAGATCATTGGCGGCCAGCGCCTCACGGATCCGATCTTCCCGGTCGCCAAGAAATCTCGCCAGCAGTTGCGCGGCGACCTGGGGATCGTTTGCCAGTTGGGGATTGTTGACCAGATCCATTCCGATTTCGCGTCCGTACTGGGTGTAATTGGCGCGTCCCGTCAGCTGCACAAATCCGCGTCCCCGGAAATTTGCACCGTCAGGAGGCCCCGTATTTCCCAGATCGTGGCGGTTGTCGTAGAGGTCGAAGGGGTGGCCCGAAGGTGAGGTGTTGAATCGCGATTGTCCTTCACTGATCGGCTCAAACGATTCCGTCTCAGCTCGAATGGTTCCCAACGCCATCAGCACCATCGCCTTGTCAGGCAACTTCGCGGACACCAAAGCATTCAGTACCGGTGGCAGATTTGCCTTGATATTTCCGATCGGCGTCATCGGGAACATCTGTGAAACGATTTGGACGGTGACGCCGGGAATCGCGGACGGCACCGAAGGCACCGCAGCCAGGCCGAGTGCCGTTGCGGTATTCGGACCGACAACTCCGTCAGCGGCTATTCCTTTGCTCCGTTGAAAGGCGAGCACGGCAGCTTCGGTGCCGGGTCCGAAGGAACCGTCTGATCGCGCCCGGGCTGAAATCAGCCGCCTGAAGCGCTTGCTGCAGAGCGGTCACGTCTGGACCCGAACTATTCATCTGTAACATGGCGCTCATGTTCACCTCCGGATTCATGCTTCGAACGAGGCTCTTGCCTTGCGCAATACCTCTGCTAAACATGCTGCTTCGAATGTGAGGAACAGCAGAAGGCTAGACGCTGCGGCGTATTATTGGCACTGCGTGCCGCTTTGTCAATTAGATAAGGTGGTAGCCACAGGCGTGCCCGGAACGACGTATTGGACTACTAGAATCACCGACGGCTTCGTGGTTGTGCCGGATTGATGCCGCATTGCAGGCTTGGTGAGCGCGGAAGGAATCGAACCTTCAACCTACTGATTAAGAGTCAGTTGCTCTGCCAGTTGAGCTACGCGCCCGCTTGTTAGGAAATGCTTCAGAAGGGCGGAATCGATTATAGCATCCACTGTCGATGAAAATTCCAGCCGAGGTTGGCCCCATCGCGGACGCAAATCACTTTTCGCGAGGCGATTTCTGGTCCAACACCGGACGACACAGCTTGAGGGTTATCGCCAAACAACCGGCGGCGATGGTTCCTGCGATAAGACACTCTGTGGGCAAAATAGAACACAACCGAATGCAATTCCCTACTCGATCTGTATGAGTTGTCGGGCATCGACCGGCGGTTGCGGAGTTCGGATCGTCTGCGGAGCGCGCCAGTGGTCCATGTAGGAAACCTGATGCACGCACGAGACGGTGCAGTGGGGCGCACAACTTTTTTCGGTGAGAAACTCACGCCGGATGTCGGCGACGGAATATTTCTCCAACGGTATTCCGGGATAACCTCGCTGTTGCGAACAATAGTGTACTAACCCGTCTTCGCAGATGTAGAGATAGCGCGCGCCCGCACGACAGCGCCAGTCGTTTGGCTTTCCATTGGCGATGTTGTTCTGAAACCAGTTGAAGCGCGAATAGTGATGCTTTTCCAGACCCTTCATCTGCATGAACACTTCGCGCTCCACTTCGCTGAGGGGCTGAAGTTGTCCCTCACCGTCGTGAATGATGCCGATGGTCGAAGTAAAACCCAGTTGCACGGCGCGCCGTCCGACCACTAGCGCGTCATGGGGATTGTGAATGCCGCCGCCGACCACCGAATTGATGTTGACGTGAAAGTCGGCGTGTTCGGCCAGCAACTGCAATTTCTTGTCGAGCACCTTCAGCGACTTCTTGGAAACCTCGTCCGGCATCACATTGTCGATACTGATCTGAAGGTGATCGAGGCCGGCGCGGTTCAAGCGCTTAATGCGGTCTGCGGTGAGCAGGTATCCGTTGGTGATCATTCCCGCCAGGATCGGGTGCTTGCGAACATGGGCGATCAGGTCATCGAGTTCGGGATGCAGGAGCGGTTCGCCGCCGCTAAAAGTAACGATGGATGTGCCCAAGCGCGCCAGATCGTCGATGCGGGCTCTCATCACCTCGACAGCAACCGGCTTAGAGAAATCGTCGTACTCGTTGCAGTAGGTGCAGGAGAGATTACAGCGCCGAACGGGGATGATATGTGCCAGGATGGGGTGGTCAGTCGAGGCCAACCCTTTGGCGACCATCTTTAGTTCGCGGCTCCGGCGTTTGTAGGCTACAACCCGCCGGTGCACCCCTGGTGAAAGTTTCGACATACTAGACTTTTCTATTACATCACAACCGCTACCGCAAAGGTGAAGCTCGCGCCCTTGTGCGGGGAATTTTGACCGTTGAGCGGTCTAATCCAGCATTCAGACGACTCTGATGGTCTGATGTAAACCGCTTACGTCAGGCCCCCAAAACCTTCATAACTGGTTTACAATAAAAGAATTCACCCAACCATTCTGGAGTTCCTGACACATGCTTCGATTTCTGCAAAAGCCCGGTCCGCTCAAGAAAATCATTTTGGGCGGCATCCTGGTTGTTATCTGCGTGATGATGGTTATCACGCTCGTTCCCGGCGGTCTGTTCGGCGATTATCTCGGCGGTGGTCTGACCACGCAGGGCGTAATTGCCAAGGTCGGCGATCAGGAGATCGGCCTGCAAGACGTATCTCAGCAAGCCCGTTTGATCGGACGCCAGCAGTTTAAGGGAAACATTCCGCCGACGATCATGCCCTATTTGATGCAGCGCGCGGCCCAAAACCTCATTACGGAAAAGGCAATCGTTTACGAAGCCGATAAGATGGGTCTGGGCGTGGGCGACGAGGAACTCCGGGAGAATCTCCACCAGGGCGAAATGGGGCAGATCCTGTTCCCGAACGGAAACTTCATTGGTCAAGAGGCTTATGAGGAGGTCGTCTCAAGCCAGTTCAACTTGAGCGTGCAGCAGTTTGAAAGGGAGATTAAAGCTGAAATTGCCCAAAGAAAGCTGCTGGCTGCCATCAGCGCAGCGGTCACGGTCAGCGATAAAGACATCGCCGAAGAAGTAAAGAAACAGGATACAAAAGTAAAGTTCGACTATGCGGTGCTGACGCTCGAAGACGTCAAGAAACAAGTCAAGCCCACCGATGCCGAACTCAAAGCTTTTTACGAACAGAATAAACAGATGTATGCGAACTCAATCCCCGCGAAGATCAAGGCGCGATACATTCTGATTGACACAGAGAAGCTTGCGGATCAAGTGTCCATTACGCCAGCCGAGCTGCAGCAGTACTATAAAGCACATCAGGACGACTATCGCATTCCTGAGACCGTAACGGTTCGCCATATCCTTATTAAGACGCCCACTCCGGACGCCAGCGGCAAGGTGGACCAGAAGGCCGTGGATGCGGCCCGCGCCAAGGCCGAGGACATCTCCAAGCAGCTAAAGGCGGGAGCGAATTTCGGCGATTTAGCCAAGAAATATTCCGACGATCCGGGTAGCGCCAAGGATGGCGGTTTATTGCCGCCGATCACACGCGGGCGCACGGTTCCGGAATTCGAACAGGCCGCGTTTGGTACGCCCGTCGGACAGACTACGGCAATCATCCGCACCAGCTACGGGTTTCATATCATCCACGTGGAAGCCAAGCAAGACGCGCGACTGAAGCCTCTGGATGAAGTGAAACCGCAAATCGAGCCGCTTCTCAAGAAACAGAAGGCCTCGGCAGAGTCGCAAAGCGTGGCCTCCGCGATACAGACGCTTTCGCGTACCAACGGAATGGACAAAGCTGCCGCGGAGAAGAACCTGACCATCACCACCACCGATCTGATTACCCAGACGGACCCGTTGCCGGGGGTAGGCAGCGCTCCCGATTTCATGAGCGCGCTGTTTTCCGCGAAGAAAAATGATCCTCCCGCTATCGCCCCTACCCCAGCGGGTTATGTCATCTACCAAGTCACCGAGATTCAGCCGCCGCAGACCCCGACCTTCGAAGAGGTCAAGACGAAGGTAGAAGACCAGTTCCGCGACCAGCGTGCTCAGGCTCTCCTCGCCCAGAAGATCCGGGAATTGTCGGACCGCGCACACGCTGATCACGATTTAGATAAGGCCGCCAAGGAAGTAGGCGCCACCGTCAAAACCAGCGATCTGGTCGATCGCACCTCGCAAGTGCCCGATCTCGGACCCATGACAGGGCAGGCAAGCATCGCGTTCACGCTGAAGACCGGTGAAATCAGCGGACCGATTCAAGGTGGCCCCAACGGAGTGGTACTGAAAATTGTTGAGGTACAAGAACCCTCACCGGAGCAAGTAAAGCAGGGTTGGGATAAAGCCAAAGAAACGCTACTGCAACAGAAGCGCGAGGAATATGAAGGGCTCTACGTAGAAAACCTGCGCACCAAACTGGAAAAGGATGGCAAGATCAAGGTCAACAAGAAGGAGATGGACCATTTGGCTGCGCCTTCCGAAGGAATGTAGCAGTGGCAGTCAGCTAATTCTCGGGCCAGCGGAGACGCTCTGCTGGCCACCTTTGTTTGTGCAGCATAACTACCGGTCCTGAACGGTTCTCGAACCCAGCTGGAAAAACTGCCCATGCTTTCACAACGCTCGTCTGGCATTCTTCTGCATCCCACATCTCTGCCTTCGCTGGGCGGGATCGGAGACCTGGGGCCGGCGGCATACGATTTTGTGGAGTGGCTGGCCGCGGCCAAGCAAACCTTATGGCAGGTCTTGCCTTTGCAGCCCGTCGGCTCCGGCAATTCGCCCTATTCCTGTACCTCCGCATTTGCCGGCAATGTGCTGATGATCAGTCTGGAGCGTCTGGCGCAGCGCGGTCTGGTCGACCCCAAGCAGGTTGCGGCAATTCCCGATGGAGAGTCGTCCGTCAATTTCCAGAGCGTACGCGCTCACAAGCTTCCTCTGTTGCGTCAGGCGGCTGACAATTTCCTGCGTTCGGCAACGGGCAACGCGCGCGTACGCTATGACAGTTTTTGCATCCATAATCAATGGTGGCTGGAAGACTATGTGCTGTTCAGTGCGTTGCGTGAAAAATATGGCGAGCAGCCTTGGAACGCCTGGCCACCTGAAATTGCCCGGCGAGACCCTCCCACCATTGCTAAATTGTATTCCAAGCTGGAGGGTCGCCTGGACGAGGAACGTTTTCTGCAGTTCGCGTTCTTTGAACAATGGCGTGCGCTTCGCTCCTTCTGCGCCGAGCGCGGTATCCGCGTCATTGGTGACGTGTCGATCTTCGTCAACTATGACAGTGCCGACGTCTGGACCCATCCTGAAATGTTCCGGCTCAAAGAGGATCTGTCGCCAGAGGTCGTCGCCGGCGTCCCTCCTGATGCTTTCAGTGAAACCGGACAGCGCTGGGGCAATCCGCTGTATGACTGGGAGACCCTGCGAGCACACGGTTATGACTGGTGGATCCAGCGCATGCGCTGGGCGATCGAGACCTGCGACATCGTTCGTCTCGATCACTTTCGTGGCTTTGAAGCCTACTGGGAAATTCCCGCGGACGAACCCACCGCAGTTCATGGCCGTTGGGTCGAAGGGCCGAACGATGACCTGTTCAAGGCATTGCGAGATGCGCTGGGCAAGTTGCCCTTCATCGCCGAAGATCTGGGTTACATAACCCCTGAAGTGCATCATCTGCGAAGGGGTCTGGAAATCCCCGGTATGAAGATTCTGCAATTTGGATTTGGTAATCCGGGCGCGCATGCTTATTTGCCGCATAAGTACGATCCAGATTGTGTCGTCTACACCGGAACGCACGACAATGACACCACTGTCGGCTGGTGGAATACTGGCGCCACTGCGGAGGAAAGAGAGTTGGCGTCGGCTTACCTGGGAATCGGCGCAGAGGGAGTAAATTGGGCGTTCATTCGGGCTGCCCTGGCGTCAGTCGCCAATTTGTGCGTCATTCCCGTCCAGGATGTCCTCGGACTGGGAAGCGAGGCCCGGATGAACGTGCCCAGTGAAACCGGCGCCCACTGGTCCTGGCGCCTGCGGGCCGATGCTCTCTCTCCGGAACTCGCAAAGAAAATGTCGATCCTGGTTGAGATCACCGATCGCGATGTATGTGTCAAGGTGCCTTCACCGCGCGGTGAGCAGGGCAAGAGGGAAAGTGGCGAAGGCTTCGCGGCATAGCAGCGACTGCCCTGTGGTGAGGATCTCTCCGGTAAAGATGTTGCGCAACCGTTTGCCGACGGCCTCCGGGGGTAACGAAAGTGCGGAGTCGCCCCAGACGCCGCCGATTGGCGGCTCTTCCTTTCCCTTCATGAGGGTATAACTCAGGCGGGGAGCCGCAACTATGATCGCCTCTCCGTCGTGCACTCGGGCAAACGCCACGACGTGGTCTTCCTTACCGTGCGCCACAGGAAGAGGAAGGTAGGTCCCTCGCTGGAACAGATCCTTATGATCTCGCCGAAAATTTAAAGCGCACTTGGTGACCCACAGCTTGATTCGTCCGTCACGATATTCGCGCAACAACTCCTGACAGAGACTTGCGAGATGGTCTGATCGCCCGCGCGCAGCCAACTCATGGAGAGCGCTGGAGCGCAGACTGAAATCGACTGGGCGTCGATTGTCGGGATCGACCAGGCTAAAGTCCCACATTTCCTGCCCCTGATACACGTCAGGGACGCCCGGGCAAGTCAGCTTTAACAGGGTTTGGGTTAGAGAGTTGATCGCACCAAAGTACGATACCGCTGGAAGAAACTTGTGCAGCGAATCCCAGAAGAGATTGGTCTTTCCCCGGTAGCTTGGCGACAGAATTTTTTTTAGGAAGTCATTCATGCCGGCCACGTAATGGGGATTCGAATTGAGCCAGCTCACATTGACCTTTGCCTCGTGAACCGCTTTTTCCATGTACTGCTCAATGCGGCCAATGAATTCGGCGCGCTGCTTGTCGCCAACCATGCGCAACGGCCACGCTCCCACTAACGTCTGGTAGAGCAAGTATTCTTCATTGTCGTCGGGAACGCTGCGTCCGTCGCCCAGCTTCGGCTTCCGATTGCGGTTGATGCGCCGCCACTTCATTACCAGCGCAGCCCAGTTGCGGGGTATCTCGGAAAGCACATCCAGACGAGCACGCACGTCCTCGCTGCGCTTAGTGTCGTGAGTCGAGGTGCTGAGCATCGAATGCGGCCAGTGTTCCGCACGCAATCGGTTGGCCCGGTGAAACTCGGGGAGCGGAATCCCAAAGTTTGCAGGCGAACCTCCTACCTCGTTGACCGCGATAAATCGCAGGTAAACATAGCAGGCGGTGTCTTCCAGTCCTTTGGCCATCACCGGCCCCGTGAGCTGCTGGAACTTCAGAGTGAAGTACAGTTGTGCGCGATAGCCATAAATTGTGCGCGCCATCCTCTTTCCCCTGCAACAGAAGGATCCTCTGCAGGAAATCGAATACCGCAGAAGCCAACAACGGGTTGCGGCGCTTGGCCAACTCAACCGCCTGCTGGATGTAGTGGCGATCGCGTTCATTCACGTTTCCCTGTTCGTCAATGTAGGTGCGGTAGACCGCAAAGCAGGCGATCGTCTCTCGAATCGCCTCCCGTAGGACGCCACGCGTGAAATCGCGGGCCCGGCGATCCCGATTCGAGATCTGGTTGAGCATGTGCGTTAGTACGTTGACTTCGCTGGCGAGCGCCCGCTGCATGATGAGCTTCTTGCTTTGGTAAATCAACTTGTCGACCCGGACGGCTCCTCCAATCACGCGATGATAGAGATTGGTAAAGAGCCGCTCGTTACGGTAGTCAATAAGGACCCCGTTGACCAGGTTCGCAAAGTCATAGCCGACCGAACCGTCCACCGGCCAGTAGCCAGGCATATCTTCCCCGGGCTCCAGGATCTTCTCCGCCAATAAGTAGAGTGGGGCCTGCTGGTTCATCCAGTCGTGCTGCGCGAAGGCGCCGTGCACTTCCAACTCGATGCCATCTGCGGCGAGAGGAGGTTTAGCCTGGGTGCCCAGACATCGACTGGCCGCAAAAAGCCTCTGCAGACGCATGAAGTATTGCGTTGGGTTCAGCAGTCCATCGGGGTGATCGATTCGCAAGCCGGCAATCAGATCTTCCGCCAGAAGCGTACGGATAAGCTTGTGAGTCTCCGCGAAAACTCGCGGATTTTCCATGCGAAGTCCAACCAGGTCGTTGATGTCGAAAAATCGACGGTAGTTAATTTCCTCTCCCGACACCCGCCAGAAAGCCAGCCGGTATACTTGCGCCTCCAGAAACTGGTGTAGGGCGTCGAAGCTGTGCTGGTCGCCGCGAGTGCCATTCAGTACTTCCAGAGCCTCATGAATCTCCGCGCGAACGACGGTGGATTCGCAGGTCAAGCGGTGCAATTGCTTGAGTAAGGCTGGAATTTCGCGCTGCCGGCGGGATATTCGATCAGGATCAGTCGCATCGTGGGTGGGAAGCTTGCCAAAGCTATGGACAAGCGAATACAGCTCTACTACAGCGGGATCGGCATCGCTGCTTCGGGGCTGCCGAGGATCGGCAGCCGAGGCAAAAATCAATGGAATGGTCTGGGGATCGACGGGAAATGCCTTGTCGAAATACTTCACGACAAAATGGCTCTCGTCGAAATGGACTTTGATATTCCCTTCTTCCAGGTCGTCTCCGTAAGGCTTTCCAAGAACTGGAACCAGAACTTTGTTTCGCAGCTCGGGCTTCAGCGGCTCCCAGTCGATGTCGAAGAAATCAGCGTAGGCTGAAGTACGTCCGTTCTGCATCACGTCTTGCCACCACGGGTTGGTTCCGTGGCCCACGCCCATGTGATTCGGCACCGTATCGAGGACGAGGCCCATGCCATGTGCCTTGAGCTCCGCAACCAGGCTCCGGAATTCTTCCTCCGTCCCGATCTCCGGGTTGAGCTGATTGTGATCGATAATGTCGTAGCCGTGCTGGCTGCCGGCCCTCGCCTTCAAGATGGGCGAAGCGTAGCAATGGCTGATTCCCAGCTGCGAAAGGTAAGGAACTAATCTGCGGGCATCTGCAAAGTGGAAGCGGTTGTTGAATTGCAGCCGGTAAGTAGAGAGCGGCCTGGCAGCGTGCTTTTCGGCGGCGATGCGCTCGAAGCACTCAGAAAGCTCAGTAGACGGGACGGCCAGAACCGGCGAACTCGTTTGCATGTTAGTCTTCGATTTCCGACACTACCACGCCAACCCCGTATAACGATGAATATTTAGATGCGGACCAGGGCTGCGTTGATGTTTGGCGACACTCCTTTACTTAATCGTGAGCGGCGGCGAAAATAAGAGATTGGCATGTATTCTCAATTGAGTTCTGTGCAGCCTGCGTTTTTCGCGCGGCGCTGATGAAGGGCGTAACGGTATTCCGCTGCGCCGGTAATTGGAATGAAAGGACTTTTATGGCCGCCACTGGCGAACTAATCCGCATGATGAATTACGTGGACGACATTGCAGCAACTCTCCGCCGCATCAACGCAAGCCTCTATCTTATTACGGGTGACGAAAAACGGCGCCTGGCCGAATACATGCGCAAGTCTGACCCCAACTTTCTGAGCGTTGTCGAGCAATTGGAAAAGGGAGGAGACTAGCCCGATGGCGGAGGTTCGCACCATTGCAGTCATCGGCGCTGGAATTATGGGCCGTGGCATCGCTCATGCCGCGGCGCTGGGCGGCTATCGGACCATCCTCGAAGACATCCTGCCAACCACCTTACGCAAGGCGGAAGGCGAGATTCGCACCAACCTGGACAAAGCCGTCGAGTTGGGAAAAGTAACCAAGGCCGATGCTGATCAAGCCTTCAGCCGCCTGGAATACGCTTCTTCCGTGGAACAGGCCGCGCGTGAAGCCGACCTGATCATAGAAGCCGTCCCGGAGGAAATGGAGTCGAAAATCGAGATCTTCACCCTTCTCGATAAGGTTAGCCGCCCCACGACGATCCTGGCTTCCAACACCTCTTCGCTCAGCGTTACGGAAATTGCCTCGGTGACGTATCGTGCACCGAAGTGTGTAGGGATGCACTTTTTCAACCCGGTGCACAAAATGAAGCTGTTGGAAATTGTGCGGGCGCTGGAAACCGATGAAGAAACCCTGGCTGCGGCGGTTGAAGTGGGCAAACGAATGGGCAAAGAGGTTGTGGTGATCAAGGAGTCGCCGGGCTTCATCACCAGCCGCATCAATGCCATGATCGGCAACGAAGCGTTTTACATGTTGCAGGAAGGCGTCGCCTCTCCTGAGGACATCGACAAGGCGCTCAAGCTGGGATTGAACCACCCCATGGGCCCGTTCGAGATGGTCGACCTAGTCGGGCTAGATACTCGGCTGCATATCCTTGAGTATCTGCATAAATCTCTGGGCGAGAAATTTCGCCCGGCGCCGCTGATGGTGCAGTACGTGAAAGCCGGGCGGCTGGGAAGAAAAGCTGGCCGGGGCGTTTACGAATATCCGGGGGAAGCAGCGGGGCGAACCGAAAAGCAAACTATGACTCCAGCAATCGGTGAAAAGAAGTAAGGGCTTTGCTTCAGTGAAAGTCGTGCGACTGCACGTCGGCGTCGGTGACATCGACCGTATCGGCAGCGTAAGCGTCGCGCATGGGTGAAACTCTATCTACTTTCACCGAGATCACGCCATCCTGATTTTGCAGGACACCTTCCAGCAACAAAAATTTCTCCGACACAATCAGAACGCGATTTTGCTCCAGCAGATCCGGAGTGATGATCGCATTGCTGATCCCGGTCTCGTCTTCCAGGCTGAGAAAGACAAATCCCTTGGCAGTACCCGGCCTCTGTCGGGCAATCACACATCCTGCCGTCCGCACATGACGGCCGTTCGGAACCAGCGTCAATTCTCTTGCTGAAAACACACCAGCGCGCTTTAGATCAGCCCGCCGGTAGGCCATAGGATGTGGGCCAACCGTAAGTCCGGTACCGTGGAAGTCAGCTACCAGTCGCTCTTCCGGCGTCATGGGCGCAAGCGGGGAGGCCGCATCGGACTCAGGAATACTCTCTAGCAGCGGCCCTGCATAGCGCGCCGAGCGCTCCACTTGCCACAGAGCATCGCGGCGATGCAGCCGCTGCTTCTTCCGCACGCGGGGTGCTTCGACATTCACGCGTAAATCTTCTCCTACCTTGTGGCCAATCGAATTCAGCGCGCCAATGGAAGCTAGCAACACCAATTCGTTGCGGCGCAATTCCGGAACCCGATATGCCAAATCGGCGATTGATTCGAACGGACGCTTGACGCGCTCGCTCGCGATGGCCTGCACGGTTTCTTTACGCAGCCCCTTCGCATAACGAAATCCCATACGCAGGGCGAAGCTGCTTGAATGAACTGCACTTGCTTGATGGGAGATGGATTCACATGTCGCGAAACCATTCTCCAGCCCGGCCTCGATTTGAAGGGGCACGCCTTCAGGCATGCTGCAAAGCTTATCTTCGCAGTGTAGCTTTAGCCACTGAGGACCTTCGCTGTTTGCCGAAATGTGAGTCCCCTCAGCGGCCAGAGCCGAATCCTGTTCCACCTTATTAGGGGGCGACTGAAGCCGCGCCTGTTCAAAATACTCTGTAGACGACTTCGCCCAGCCTTCCCGATCACAGACACCTGTCCTTGAAGACCTGGATTGCCATTCCGCCTTATCCCACACTGTGTCATACCCCTCGGCTTCCAAGGTGCACAGCCAATCGGAGCAGGTTATATCGACCGGTTTCACCTTCAGCCCATGACGCTGTGCGTCTTTGACAATGGTTGAGGGATGATAGAACCCCATAGGCTGGTTGTTGAGCAGCGCCGCCGTAAATGCCGCCAGGTAATGGCACTTTAGATAGGCACTGGCATAGGCAATGAGGGCAAAGCTGGCGGCATGCGACTCGGGAAATCCGTAGAGCGCAAATGAGGTTATCGACAGGATGATCTGCTCCTGTGACTCAGGAGAAATACCGTTACGCTGCATGCCCTCACGCAGCTTTACCTCAATGGCACCCATGCTTTTCTCGCTGCGCTTGAAGCCAAAAGCCCGGCGTAATTCTTCCGCTTCGCCGCCGCTGAAGCCGGCGGCAATCATTGCCATGCGCAGCAGTTGTTCCTGGAAGAGTGGTACACCGAGGGTGCGCTTCAATACCGGTTCGAGCGAGGGGTGCGGATAAACAACCTCTTGCCTTCCCTGCCGCCGCATTAGAAACGGATTCACCATCTGCCCGACGATAGGACCGGGGCGGATAATGGCAACCTGTACTACAATGTCGTAGAAGCGCCTGGGACTCAATCTTGGCAGGCAAGACATCTGGGCGCGGCTCTCGATCTGAAACATGCCCACCGTGTCCGCCTTCTGTAGAGTGTCATACACCGTGGGATCGTCCGGCGGTAGTTTGGCCAGATCAACTTCCTCCCGGTAATGGTTGCGGATAAGGGTGATGGAATCTTCCAGCACGGCCATCATTCCCAGCCCCAGAAGATCAACTTTGACGATGCCCATGTCGGCGCAATCTTCCTTGTCCCATTGCACCACCACCCGGCCGGGCATAGTCGCCGGCTCCAGCGGAACAATGGAATCCAGTTGCCCCTGGCAAATCACCATACCGCCAGAATGCTGTCCCAAATGCCGCGGCAGGTCCTGCACCGCAAGGCAAAGCTCAAAGAACATGCGCATACGGGGATGCCGCAAGTCGAAACCGGCATCGTGAAACTGCCGTTCGAGGGTATCCCCGGGATCTTTGTACTCCCACGAACTCACTAGCCGAGCCAGGCGGTCGAGTGTTTCGCCATCAAAGCTGAGAGCTTTTCCGACCTCGCGCGCCGCCGAGCGTCCACGATAGGTGATGACGTTGGCCGTCATGGCTGCGCCCAGCTTGCCGTAGCGCTCATACACATATTGAATGGCGCGCTCGCGCTGGTCGCCACTGGGAAGATCGAGATCGATGTCGGGCCACTCGCCACGCTCTTCAGACAGAAAGCGCTCGAACAACAGATCCATGCCCACGGGATCGACTGCGGTTATGCCCAGCGAATAGCAAACTGCGCTATTGGCCGCCGAGCCCCGCCCTTGCACCAGAATGCCCCGCTGCCGGCAGTGGCTCACAATGTCCCACACAATAAGGAAATAGCCTGCCAGATGTAGCTTTTTGATCAGCGCCAGCTCGCGTTCAATCTGACATTGTGCGCGCTGCCACAATCCGCTCTGCTCGGGGCGCAAATAGCGGTCACGGGCACCTTCCATAGTTCGCGCTCGCAGGAACGAATCCATGGTCTCGCCTTCGGAGACGGGATAGCGCGGAAATTCATAACCAAGATCTTTCAGGGTGAACTCGAGTCGCGACGACAACTCCAGCGTGTTTGCGGTGGCCTCAGGCAGATCGGCAAACAGTTGCAGCATCGCTTGCGGCGGCTTGATATAGCGTTCGCTGTTGCGCGCCAGCAGACGTCCCGCGGTATCGAGCGTGCGGTGATTGCGAATGCAGGTAAAGACATCGAGAATGCGCCGCTCCTCCGGCTTGGCATAGGATGCGCCCTGTGTGGCCAGCAGTGGCAATCGCAGGCCGCGCGCCAACTCAATCGCTGCCTGATTGCGGGCCTCCTGTGCGCGGTTGTAGTGGCGTTGCAACTCGACGTACACATTTCCGCGGCCATAGATCGCAATGAGTTCTTCTAGAGTCCGTCGGCCCGCTTCCCTCCCGCCATTCGCCAGCGCATCAGCCAACGGACCTTCGTCGCCGCCAGTGAGACATATAAGGCCTGCGGCATACTCCGCGAGGTCGTCTGCGGAAGCGATCGCATGTCCCCTAATGAGCTGCTCATCGTTTGTGGTATTACAATGTGGTAGTCCTGCCGGATATTTGGGCGCACGCAACTTCATTCGGGTTACCAGGCGGCAGAGGTTTTGGTAGCCTTCACGAGAGGCGCAGAGCAAAGGAAGGCGTGTTGTGAGCCTCTCGCTGTTGAGAACTGAGGTCTCCAATGAGCGCCAATGTTGTGCTTGCTGGAATGTAAGTATGAGGCGATCTCGGCTCCAATGTGCGCCTTGATTTTGAGCTTATTTGCCGCGAGATAAAAACGCGGCGCACCATAAACCCCGTCGCGATCCAGCAGGGCCATCGCCGGCATCTGATGCTGTGCACACACCTCGGCCAGTTCCTCGGGAACTGAGGCCCCTTCGAGAAAGCTGAAAGCAGAGCGGGCATGGAGTTCGATGTACATAAATAGAGTTGTCAGTTGCCGTTTTCTTAATGCTTCGCTGTATCTGTGTGGCTCTGTAGTGGCTTTAGTCGTAGCTAGCATCGGCAAACCAGTGGCCGGTTACCAGGTCGCGGTAAATGCGATAGAGGGCAACGGGAATGTCATAGCTGTTTGCCATGCTGGCATCGCTTCCGCTAGCCGATCGACTCACGCCCTCATTCGTTACCGCAATGTCCCATTCTTCGCGGTCCCACGGACCCGGCTGAGCATGGTTTGAGCTTTCTTCCTTCCCGCCTTCTGCCCACCAATCGCCCGACGAGCGCCATGGCCCGGCCGACCACAAAATCTTCCCCTGAAGTTTCCCCCGATCTGTCTTTCGTTTCGGCAGCGAGGCTGACGGGGCGTCCTTCCGACACTCGCACTTGAAGCCGACAGACGGGCCGAAGGATTCGCAACGCTAGAAAAGGCCGATCGCAGGCATCTGACATTGTGAGAGATTCAACTGGTTCGGGCCCGTCCGCCGGCGCCATAAAGCGATCTACCCGAAAACTGTCGGGGCAATGCCTATCCAGCAGGCGCACAATTCCAGCCCGGCGCTCGCCAACAATGCCGCTGATTCGTGCCAGCGTGATTTCCAGCTTCTCTGCCTCAGGAGTAACCGGCAGGAACAGCCCGCGTTGCGCCGTGCGGGGTGGCGCCGGCTTCGCCGTTATCCACACCTTCATGACCGGAGCGCCCGGCGGATGGGCGGCCAACTCCAATTGCAATAGTTTCAAGAAAATCCTGGTATCGCGCATCGAGACCGGCAATCGCAGGACGCGGGTATAAAACGGGGTAACTCCCACATTGTGGGAATGCACGAAGGACGCGGTTAATTCCTCAACCGTTGCAGATTCTTCGTCAGCAACCCGCCGCTCCAGTTGCAAGCGCAGATGCAGTTCTTGCACGGCGAGGGCCCGCGCCTCCAATCTCGCACATAATTGTTCCAAAAGGCGGTTCAGGATAAATGACAGTGGCTCCAGGTTTTCAACCGGAGATTCCAACTCCATCGCTTCTTCAAAATGCGATGCTGGTTCACACAGCACAAGCGTTCGCATGCCTGCTCCGCGGGCCAAGCATTGCAGTCGCACTCCCACTTCGCCCAGACGTGACGCCAATGCGGACTCGGGCAAAAGTGCAAGAGCGCGAAAATCGCGAACTCCCCAGCGCTCCAGGGTCTCGAGCATCTGTTTGCGCAACTTCTCGCGCTCAGGAGCACGAGTGCCAATGGCCGAGGAAATCTCAAAAGCGTCCAGCAAAACCTGCAATGGCAGCACTCCCAACCGTTGTGCCTCTTCGCCGTTGGGAATCACGGTAATACCACTAAATCCCCGCGCAGCATGCATCGCGGCATCCGGATTGGCGGCCAGCGCCAGGTTCGCCTCCAACTCAATTGCCCTGACCCGCGACGCCAAATCATGCGCCATTTTAGCCGGCTCACCGTAGAGGCGCCCCAGTCCGGCAAGGTCGAGCAACAACGTGTCTGGAGCGGTGTTTTCCACGCGCGGAGTGAAAGCGTGGGCGACATCAAGCAGCGCCGAGTGTGCCGAGTTTTCCTGCTCGATCGAGCGCTGTCGTAAAACAGCGACAGAAGGAGAAGTCCCGGCAAAAATAGAGGCCTGCAATTTGGTCATGCCAACTTTCATTCCCAGAAGACGGGCTTCCTTGTTCAGCGCAATCACCCGTGCCAGCGGAGGTTTGCCCTCCAGCACAGACACCGCCCGTTCGCGCAACTCTGGCTGGGCGCGAACAATGGCTTCCGCCGGAAAATCAGGAATGTAGATACAGGCAAACATAATGAGTGCGGCAGTTTTGCCGTGAAATGCATTTGTGGCAGGGCACGGGTACCAGGCTGCTGAAAAGGCAGATCCCTCGCGGGTTGAAGCCCACTCAGAATGACAAAAATAAAAGAGCTATACGGCACACCTTTTGGCTTCGCTCAGGACAGGCTCTAAAGATGCACCCTTCAAAACGCCCGAAGACTCAAGTCTTACTCTGCGTAATCTTGAATCTCACAACGCTGCGCGCAAACCAAAGCGGACTCCGACGGAGTCTGGTGGTTTGCGCTGAGCCCAGGAACGCACTACTTCGGCACGAAAATTCATTCTTCGCAATAAGGCGGCATGGCTCACGACATTATTGTCGGGAATCTGCGTGCGGCAATTCTCTTCCGCCTCCGAGTTTTCCCAACTTCCTGCGTCGTGAAAAGGTACCCCGTGTGCCATCGAGGTATGCAGCACTTGCCAATTTCCCACAGCAGATGCTCGTCCAGGATTCGAAACCGAATCACGCGCACAGATCGCTTCACGTTGTAACTTGACCACTAATGACGCGCAGGTCTTGGCCCAAGGCTCCTGCTCCACCACCAACAGTACGGTGGCAGTTGGCTCAACTGCACGGCGAAACCGAAACCACGAAGTGAGCGGCACGCGCCGCATACTATCGGACGGGATATCTCCCAAATCAAGCGCGACCATGCCGAAACCGCCTCCCTGGAGAAGCAGATCGGTCACCTTCAAAACTTGTTCCACTGTCTTCGCAAAGGCAAAACCGGCGCGCGAGGAAGATCCCATGCGCCCCAGTGCAGTACCTGTCACTTTCCCTTTGCGATTTGCCTCCCCGGCTCGTTCGTTACAGCGCACCCAAAGCAAGCGGGTCAGATCGATGCCTGCTCTCTCTGCCGATGCTGGATCGAAGCTGTCGCTGGCGTCTACCAGCGCACAAATCTCCTGCCGCCGAGTAGCTCCAGCCAGAGCAGCCAGCATGACTCCAGTGCGTCCCGAGGAGGCTGGCCCGACAATTTCGCTAAGCGCTCCGCAGGGCAGTCCGCCCATGAGTGTGTCGAGCGCGGGAACCCCTGTGGACACGGTCCGTGGGGTTTGGCGTTCGCGAAGCAGGAATGTGGAGGAGAGCTTCTCGCCCAGCGAAGACTCGATACGGGCACGAAGCAAGTTAACCAACGGCATAGGAACCTCAGGTGAGCGAATCTCCATTTTCGCTTTTTGTTCGCCAGCAACTGAGATTCTGCTCTGGGGAGCCTAGGTTGTCAACCCCCTTCGAAAAAGCGCTCTGACAGCGGGTTTGCCAGTTTTATGACAATCGCCCTTCAAGATTACAAGTAGGTTCGAGACGGGAGGGAAAGCTATTTGCAGGCCCGATGGTAGGCCGGGCGGTATCCCTTTTGCTGGGCCTCGGACTGTTTCATGTATACGCCTGTCTTTGTCGCTCCATACCAGTGCGTACCGGGGCAATGATAAACGCCGGAATTCGTGTTGACCCAAACTTGAACTTCGGTATTGCCCGGGGTTGTGGAAGATCCTTGCGACACGACAGATTTCGGTGGCGTGGCCTGAGAGGTGGACGCGGTAGCAGGCGGTGTCTGCTGAGCAGGCGCTGCCCCCGGGACGAGAAGCGCAAACAGGAGAACCAAGAATGCAGCTGATCGCCTCATAGAGTCTCGATGTTGGATGCGAAATTTTGAAACATGTGTGTAGTTGTTAATCGAAGCTGAGATTAGCACTCAACGAATGATTTGCTCAGTGATCCACCGCACTAATCGTGGGTTCGGGGCGAAATACTCACGGCAGACTCAACCGTTCGGGCCGCACCGTTTGCCTCGTTAACGCTTCCCGGCCTTCGCGGGTTGATGCCAAAGTAACCCGCTTCTTCTTGCCGTCACTTTGGTGATGTCCGTGAGTCTTTGCAGACGCAACACAGTTTCTCTCGGAAACACGAACTTGACTTGACATTTCCAACTGGCTTGTTAGCATTTGTCACACCTATGTGCGCCCGTAGCTTAAGTAAAAGAGAGTGGCGTGTTTGTCCAATGCTAAAGTATTTGGGCACAGTGCTGGCTGTGTCTCGTTTCCGAATGCGCGGTCGGAGTCGTGCCTGACCCCGCCGATCGGAGCAGGAATCGATCGCGACGATTCCTTGAGATGCAGGTTGTATTGATTACCACGTTATTCGAAGAGCACCTGCCCTGGTAAGGCAGAGGGTACGGGTTCGAGTCCCGCCGGGCGTACCATTCGACCATCATCTTCAATGTGACAAGCGAACGCTACTGGGAGCATTATGTTCGATTCAAATAGGTCACCACACATAGCCGGTTCCCGGCAATGATCCCGAAGAGATAACTTCTTCGTTGATTGGGTGCGTTCGCAAGAAAGAGGCGACCCCATAGCCCCGAGTTCATTCGAATTCGTAGATTGCCAAGTGACTCGCCGATTCTACGGTTGTTAGCGATGATGGTACGTCAACCGCGGAACCATACTCCCCAGAATTTTGTACCTCGATCCCCGTACAATCAGTTAGGGGACAGGCACGTTCTACCCGGAGCTGACTCTAGGAAGACCTTAAAGGCTTCTTTGATTGCAAGCGCAATCGGAACTGGAGCCTTCTGGGCCTGACGCGCAGAATATGGCCCGCGCATTCGCCACGCCGTCAACCGTCGACATGCTCCAGGACATCGTAAGAGCGAAGCTTAAACGGCAAGTGAAAGGCAGGGCAAATTGAGCCACGATCCCTTAGGGCGAAGTGAACATGATTGACCACGACGCAAAAACCGATCCTCCTATTACTCCTATAACCGTGCTCACCGGGTTTCTCGGCGCCGGCAAGACCACCCTGCTCAATCGCATCCTCAATGGCGATCACGGACTTCGCATTGCAGTCATGGTGAACGACTTCGGCTCCGTCAATATCGACGCCGACCTCGTAGTCGGCGTTGAAGCCAGCGGAGATCTCATCAGTCTGGCCAACGGCTGCATCTGTTGCAGCATGCGAGATGACATGCTTACCGCGGTTGAGCAAATCACGGAGCGTCCTGAACGGCCGCAATACATCATTGTTGAAGCCAGTGGCGTGGCCGATCCTTCGAGAATTGCCTTCACCTTCATGAACGCGAGCCTTCGTGACCGTGTCCGTCTCGATAGCATCCTGTGTCTGGTGGACGCGTCGCAGCTGTTTGCCGTGCCCGAGCAGATGGAGTTGAAGACTCGCCAGATCGCCTACTCAGACATGCTGATCCTGAGTAAAACGGATCTGGTCAGCCGCGAAGAAGTTGGCCGAATCAGGGCGTGGCTCGACGATCACGTTGGTCGTTACCGTCTGGTCGAAGCGCCCCGCGGCGAGGTGCCGATGGAAATCCTGCTCTCCAGCGGACGCTTCGATCCCTCGCAGATTGGAGGCTGACCAAGCGGTCGCCGACAAATGCGCTGTCGGAAACTGCAATCACGAAAGCCACCAGCACCACACTTCAACCTTCAGCACCTGGAGCTTCGAGACGGACCGTCCCCTATCGCTGGACGCGTTGCGCTCCGCTGCTTCGAAACTTCCGGCGAACATTTATCGCGCCAAGGGTGTGGTGTATTCCTCTGACGCTCCAGACCGTCGCGCCGTGTTGCAAGTGGTCGGCAAGCGGGTTGACATCTCGTTGCAGGATGAGTGGGGTGAGCGCCTCCCGCTGACCCAGATTGTAGCCATCGGCTCACCCGACGGCATCGATGCCAGCGCGTTGCAAGATAGATTCGAACAGTGCTTTAGCGCCTAGGCCAGTCTGACTCGCTTTGCGACCATCCAATCCGGCGCCGGTTACTACAGTGCCCCGACCGCCTCCAATGACATTCCTGGCGCAAACTCAGCCTCGGGCCGCGCCCCTTTCGATTGCTTCACATCGGAGTGGGGCAAAATACGTCCGCGCGCAGTCTTGCTAGTCAGTTCTTCACTCGTCGAATTCGCGTTCTCTCTTTAGTGCGACGAATAGCTACTTGCGCTGCGATCTCTTCGAGGCTGCTTTCGGGCCAGTGTCACTCCGCACCGCTCGCGAGCTATACGAAACCCTTGATGGTGTCAGCACATCCTACGTCGTTAAGTCTGACCGGAAATTTGAGGTCAGCGACGATTTACGCATTGGTTCAGAAACTGTGTCTTCAGTGCTTGACGAGCAGGCTTGCCGGAAAGTTCTCTTGGAATGCTGGTCACGTAAGCAAAAAAATCCGGTATCATATGCGCGGGCAACAGCAGGCGCAGTTGTTCGCGCATTTTATGCTCGGGAATCGTAGCTCCGGCTGATCTTAGATAGGCAACGATTTTTGCCCGGCTGCCACCCGCCTCCTCCGGTAAAAAGACGCAGACACATTCATCGGCCAGACCGCCTCGCAGAATTGCCGCCTCAACTTCGTCGAGGCTCACGCGATAACCGTTTTTCTTAACAATATTGTCCAGCCTACGTAAGAAGATATAGTCGCCATTTTCATTGACTGTTACCAGGTCCGATGTCTTGTAATAACGCAACCCGTCGCCGAAAGAGTCTGAGATGACTTTGGCGGTCAACTCTCGCGCCCCCCAATAGCCTGCCATCACCTGCACGCCCCCAATATAAAGTTCTCCGATCTCATTAATGCCGATCGGCTTACCATGTTGGTCGATCGCCCGCAAGTAGACGTTCTTGTGAGGCTTGCCAATCGGAATCGTCTCATTTTCTCTCACTTTTTTTGTCAGTTCATAGGTACAACAAGCCACGGTAGCCTCCGTGGGACCGTAACGATTGAACAAGCGTATGTGCGGGAGCCTGTCCTGGATCCTTCTGAAAATTTGAGGAGGTACGACATCACCCCCAACGGACATCGTCTTCACAGTCGCATAGGCCGAGGGCGACAGGGAGCCTTTCTCTGCTAACAACTTTAGTACTGCTGGGGTGCAACTCAGGTGGGTGATGCCATGTCGGGCTAGCTTCTCCTCAATGATTGGGGGCAGCACTACGCCAGCGTTAGTTAGATAAACCATCCCTCCGGCATATAAGGGACAGAAGATATCAGTAAGCGATGCGTCATATGAGAAGGACTTGACGCAAAGGATGCGCGTTTTATCGTCAAATCTATATGTGTTTACAGTCTGTTCGATATAGTTGAGAAGACTCTCGTGTCTGATCGCAACACCCTTTGGCATGTGAGTGGAACCAGAGGTATAAATGATGTATGCAAGATCCGCGCCCGGTTTATGCCGTTGTACTGGTTCCCCGTCTGGAATTGGGCTCGTTAGGGAGACATGCAGCGGACGGTCCAACAGGAATAGCCGCACACCAGGGTCGATCAGATTAGCCAATCGGGGAGCGCTCTCAGACATAGTTACTATGTGCTTCACGCCAGAGTCGCGCAAAATGTATCTAATACGGTCGTCGGGGTTCTTCGTATCTACTGGAACGTAAATTGCGCCAGCTCTTAAGATACCTGCAAGAGCCCTGATGGAATTTAGTGATTTTTCCAGAACGACGGCAACTGGCTCACCGGCTATGACACCCGCCAATCTTAGCTCGTGCGCCAACTTATCTGCATCATGCGCGAGCTGTACAAAATCCAGGGCCACACCGTCGTGTTCGTACGCGACGCGCCGGCCATATAGCTCCGCGCTTTGTGAGATGATCTGATCCACCGTGTTGATTGGCGCCATCTCTTTCTCCAACCGCGAACCATTTCCTTCCAACCGCTAGACCATTAGACCCATACTCTATCTTATTGATGTCCAAGCTGTGATCACACTACCGCAGGAGTTCTGTTTCGTCCTTTTTCCTCGTTGACTATGGTTGTCATCACACTCGCCATGTCCTTAGCAGTCATTATTTCCAAGTGGCGATTGGTGTACTCGCATCTCCACCCATGCTCTGGGGTATTCTCGGCCTTGTTCACATCAATCACTCCATGCAGCAGTCCGCGCTCCACAATTGGCCCAACTCGTTCGAGAAAGGCATGTGGATTCACCAATGGCATGGCAGCATAGATGCGCGTTCGGGATGAGTCTATCCGCCGTTCCTGCAGTTCTTGCAGTGCACCCATCAGCGCTAAAGCGCCTTCGCAGCAGATAATGAGGACCATCACAGGACGAATCAGATATTCGTCCTCCAAGAATACGGGCACGTTTGCTCCAAGGATGTCACCGCCGTGTTCCACGAGTAAGATCTCGGTCTGAGGCATCTTTTGGTTTCTAGTCTCCGGCGGTCGCTTATAAACGGGTATGCTGTCGGGCGAGCACACATACTGATAAAGGGTATAAATACTTCGCCTGTAGACAGCGCTATCAATATAATAAGTCGTCGGCAAACCCACAAAACTGAAGTTTATCGCCCATGCAGCACCGTTTCTCGCATGTAACTGAGAGTCTTCATACCACGCGGTTCCGGACGCCTTTATGGCAACACAGCAGAAGCGCTTGGTTAGTTCCTGCAGCAATTTACAGGCAAGAGTTGTTTTCCCCACGTCCGTCGCCGTCCCCGCTATTAACAACGTCGGCGGCACGTCGCGAGGAGCCGGAGGCTCATGAGATAACAAGCCCGACATAGATAAAGTATTTAGATATGCATGCCGTGTTCGATGGTATAAAAGTCCTAAGACTTCGACGTTCGCCGATCGACCAGACCCAGTCTGCTGTCGTAACGACGGAGAGTATCCTGTGCAGTAACCTATGCCGCCAGCTTGTGCCACAAACTGCAAGACTAGCTTGTCATATGAAAATTGTTTGCCGCTAAAGCTAGCGGTAAAGAACTTCGTCGAACTACGCTCACAAATAACTCCCATATAAATGCGGCCAGGAACGAGGTTAACTCTATCACCCCAGGTGGTTTCCATGTCAAGGTACGCGCCTTGCTCTATCGGGCGGAAAAGAACGACATCACCTACACGGACAGTGAGGCAGCTCCCTGACCTGAGCTCCAAGCTTGGAGATAGCACAGTCTCGAGCGGTCGGCTCGCAAGGATAGCAGCCTCCAGATCGGCAAAACTATCGGCTAGCCAGTCTAGGTCTCGGACGATAGATGCGATACCGTGAATTCGCAGTTTCTTGAGAGATTCGCGTTGTATGGCTGAGCCCGGATTTGTAGTCGAGGTTTCTGGCATGATCCTCCCTCCTGTTGGCGCCATGACTATTCAAGTGTCTGATTGAATTCTGCCCCTTACATAAGTGAGCTCGCCGATTTGCGATGCCGGGAGCGGCCTTTCGCTGGTGCGAAATCGGACACCAAGCCGGTACATCGCTAGCGATTAAGAGATTGCAGATTCGAGAAATATGCAAACCCCTTACCCAAGAGTCATGCCATGAAACAGGTCAATTCGACCGTCGTTCAGTGGGCTCATGCGTGCGGACGCGAACAAAGTCAGCGAAGCGTTCCCTAATTTGGATCGGAGTGAGGGATGGACGACCAACCTCGCTGTCAGCGCCAGCGACCAACTGAACGTGAATGAAATGTGGTCCTGAGGTGTGCAGACAACGATCCATGACCCTTCGCAGATCCTCGCAATGGCTCAATGTGGCCGAGTATGTGTAACCGCAGGCCTGAGCGATTTGAGCAAAACGCACCGTCCTAGAGATTGTGGCCTGTCCACCCGTTGAGTCATAGCACCCATTGTCCAGAACAATGTGTAAGAGACTGCATGGCCGGTAGTGACCTATAGTCGCCAGAGCTTGAAGTCTCATAAGGGCGGCTCCGTCGCCATCAAGCACGATCACTTTACCCGCAGTATAGTAGCACGCAATGCCGAGTCCAATCGTCGAAGCGCACCCCATGCTGCCGATAACGTAGAAATTGCCGGCGCGGTCAAAACGATTGAAGAGTTCCCGCGATGTGAAACCAGTTGTTGAGAGAACAAGATCATTGTCGCCGGCATACGACATTACCGTCTCAATTGCCTGAAGCCGAGTCATAACAGGAGGTTCGGGGCGAAAGTGTGTTAACTCCCCCAGTGTGGGACTTACTAAACATGGCTCGATAGATTCATCGGCAAACGTCTCGATTTGCCTGCTCAAAATGAAGGCAAAAGGCAAAGAAGTGGTTTTCATGTATTGTACGGCGGTTGCTAGCGAACGTCGTATCTGGTCTGAAGTGGGCGGGAAGAGTGCGTTCTCCACGCCGATTAGGGACAGCGATTGGCGAGTGATTTGGCCCATCAACTCATGTTGCGGCTGATCCGGCAGCCCAGGTTCCCCTCGCCAGGAAACAATTAATAGCAAGGGAATACGGAAGGTATAGATCAACGAGGTCAATGGATTCATCATGTTGCCGATTCCAGAGTTTTGGCACACTACAACCGGATTTCGTCCAGCTAGATGCGCCCCGACTGCGATTCCAATGGCTTCTCCTTCATTTGGTGCAGCAAATAAAGCTCCGCTATTTCGGCTTTGAAGGGCGGACAGTAGCGGCTTCAAAAGTGTGCAGGGAACTGCCAGATAAGGATCAAACGAGTATTCAGATAGACAGCGAACAACCTCAACTGCGTCGATCACTATGATGCCCTCCGGATATACACCTTAAGGCCATCAAGCTTTCCTATAGGTCTTCTTCATCTGATAAAAAGCGTTTGCGTTACGGCACTCCTCACCTGCGAGAGAGCGCACGAAACGACTCACATTAAAGATGACGAGTGCCCATTCCTATACAGCACCCGGACATGAGCTCCATCGTGAAAGGCCGCCTGCAGCAGCTGTTTGGCTGGCATAGTGCCTTGCCAGCCAGCGGCCACTGCTCGCTTGAGATGCCGCACTCCTTTACCGGTCACTTTCATCGGACCCACCCAATCATCATTCTTCCCTCGGCCCTCCGGGCAGCAACGAAAGATTGATTCATTTTCAAAATCCTGAGAAACCAGTCTGGAGCACTTGACCGACACGGCATTCGTGTATATTGACGCACCCTCTCCCGTATTCACCACCATGACAATGTCTCCTGGCGCGTCTCTAAGTATTCCTAAGATGCTAGTATCGAAAACGGCAGTATTCGGAATGATGATTGCCGGCCCACTGAGTTGACCCAAGAGCTGCCAAAAGGCCACCTTCCATCGCTCACCAAATGCATAGTTAGCGTCGTCTGAGAAACCGTCAGAAGATTTCACGTTGAAACAAGCTACGTTCCTAATACCCACACCACGCAGCGCTTCCTCCGCTTTGCATTTCACATATCGAGGCAAAGTTTTCTTACCAGTAGCATCTGGCGACACATCGGCATGCCTTGAAGGGGAGTTGAGTACGTTCACAACATAGCCCCTCATAAAGCGCTTTTTTGGCAGGTATTTCTTGTCGGTTCTGCGTAGCTCCGGAAGGCGTTGAAGACGAAAAACCTCATGAATGGGAGCAATGTGAGACTCCGCGTTAACGACTGAACTGCACCGGTTGATTTCTCGCGCTACTGTTTGCATGGACGCGATGCTAGCTCGTATCATGTGATTAGCCCATACGACTAGGCTCACTCCTAGGTTTTGAAATACAGTTATGGGTGTTTGATAGTAAGTTGTGGGGACAATTACGATAGGGCAGCGGTTCTTCCAATACCGCATGAAGGACGCGATCTCGTCAACATCGGTCGATTTGCTATGAATCAAGATACCGTCAGCACCGGCTCGGCGGTAGGCCTCCGCGCGCTTGAGGGCCTCGCCCAGACCTAACCCCGCAATGAGCGCTTCAACGCGCGCGACAACGGTGAAATGTGGATCGGTTTGCGCGTCCTTTGCGGCTCGTATTCGGCCGCAGAATTCGTCGATGTCCGCTAATTCTTGGAATTCGGGATGAACAAAAGAATTCGATTTTGGGAATAGCTTGTCTTCTATACAAACAGCCGCGATATCACGGCTCTCAAGCTTCTGGATTAGTCGCCGCACGTTGTTGTAATTCCCATAGCCAGTGTCAGCGTCCAAAATAATGGGAATATTCGTCGCGTCGCTCATGAACTCAATCGTTTCCAGAACTTGAGTCCAACTCAACTCATTGCAGTCCCGCACTCCCATAGCGGCGGAGATTGCCAGCCCCCCCGCCCATATCGCTTTGAAACCCGCCTCCTCCACTATTCGGGCACTTAAGGCATTGTGCGCTTGCATGACAAACTCGGTATGCTTCGTTGTTAAGAGTTTTCTGAAACAGACCGTCTTTCTCATTTTGCTACCCTACCGATCGCGACTTCCCCGGTTAGCTAATACAAAGTTACTGCATCGGTCGACGATAGCATTCGCTAGCTTGGTAAATGAACGGACCCAAGTCGGCCATTCTCAGCTCATGCCAAAAGCCGTTTCCTTAAACCAGCGGCCCGATTTCGAGCCGGACGATTATGGAACAGCATTCCAAGCATCGCAAGGAAATTCTGTTGAGGACGTCCTAAGTCCGATTCCATGCCCATTTGAAGCGAGTGAGATGGAACGCTACTCCAGTGCGTCCTTACTGCAAATCAAAGAAGACGATTGTCTTGCCGAGGGAGCATTGGCACCATCGTTGACGCTTGCCATACCACTTTCAGCATCACTGTAGGCACAATCTTCTATCACAAGAACGTCGACCTGCACAAGTGGTTTCTTACTGTTTTCGTGGTTTTGAACGCCAAGAAGGGCTTGCCTGACCGCCAGCTTGCCACGCAGCATCGAAGTCAACAAGACCAACGTCTTAGGACGTACATATCCAACGCCACGCATTTTGCAGCATGGGCCAAATGTTTCCAGATGACCTGCAAAATCATCTGTTCGCAACGACTTAGTCTATGGAAGCGTCTACAACATGGGATCACTTTTACCGATCATGCGAACAGCATTCTCTAAGTTGAATAGCGATCGCAACGGCCGTGCATTTTGGGCCAGACGGCGTAGACGGCATTTCAAGATGTGACACAGCAAAGCACCTGCTATGAATCTGCTGCAGGGAAGCAAGTAGAGATCTCTGAATTGAAATGTGAAGTGCAAAGATAGTCTCGGGCGGAGGCGTTGGCAAAACCACGCTTGAACACGGCGACACCGTCAGACCGAAGGCTTCGGAAGTCTGCTGACCCACCTAAGAAAATGTAGCGGCAGTCTGAGAAGTGATCGATCGCATGTGCAAACGCGGCATAGGGGGCAGAAACGGCCAGTCCTCTTTCGCTCGATACCCCATCGAGGTAGTAAAGGATTTCATTGAACCGCAGCCAGATCGTCATTGCTACGATCTCTTTCTCGAAGTAGGCGGCAAACACCTCAAGCTCCGGCAAATGGGCGAGCATTTCAAAGCACTTTCGCGAAGCGGAAGAAACGATCACTCGTGTCTTGCGATGCTCGTGATACAGCTCCCACCAACAATTGAGAAAGTCCGCCAGGCGAACCGGGTTAACTTGGACCAATTTCCTCGCATTGTTGATCATATTCCTATGTCGTTTTCGCACATGAAGCGGTCCCAACACTCGGTCGATGAAGTAGTTTTCCTTGAAGGGGCGGCAGCTTTCAAATGCTTCCTGGAGCAGCTTCAAATCAGGAGACCAAAGGGGATCCGTGATGAGTGAGATTGATGCAATGCCTTCTCGTCTTAGCCTAAGGAGCCCGCCCTTGAGATCACAATCCGGATCGAGTGATGAATGTGCTGGGAGTCCGGTTGCGTGCCTGACTAGACTTAGTCCCGGAGCTTTCCTCACCAGCACGTACGTCCGCCACTCGGGAATGTAAAGTGAGTAAGCTCCTCGTTCTTCAAATGCTTGCGCATAATCTTGCGAACATTTCGGATTTATGACTGCCGGCTTGTAGGATCCTCTTTTGTAGTTTGCAAGCTGTAGATTCTGCTTCTCGAGATCTTGTATCTTCGCGAGCAGCTGTCTGTTTTGTTCCTTCAGCCCATCGACCTCCGACACATCGTTTCGGCACGAGAGGTAAGCTTCTCCACCTTGCAGAAATCGGCGCAGCCAAAATGCAAGCTGCTTGCGGGGCCAGCCGCTTTCCCTCGCGAGAGCTTGCAAGCTCTTACCGTCTAGAAGTTGTCGGACCAACCGAACCTTAACCTCTGTTTCGCACTTGGCCCTCGGCCTTTGCAAACTCATGTTCTTTCCTTGACGATGTGGCTGCTAGGATGCAAATGAGAACGAAAATCCTTTTCCTAAGAAGAACGTGACTTTGGAGTGACATTGGCGTGGCAGCGGATACAATGCCTTGCCTCCAATTTTGCGATAGAGTACACAATGCATGCTTACGCTCCTCAATGCAGATCTAAACAGGATTGTGACGGAGGCATTCCAGCGCTACTTGGGCACGTCCGAGAGTCTGCCGCTATCCTCGAGGTTATTCGAAGATCTCGGGATTGACTCTCTTGGGTTCGTAACCATCCTACTCGAACTTGCGGAGCAGTTACGATTGGACCTGGCAGCCAACAATATAAATCTAAGCGAAATTCAGAGTATCGAGGACGTTGTTTTGCTAGTGCGGACACTCCTCCCCCTTCGCTGATCGCACGAGGTTCGGCTGTCGGTGCCAGACGATTTTTATAGCCATTCGGCGCAGAGTTGTGGTCAACCATGCGTTGGAACAAAATGTGAACTCAACGGCGCTGCCCGGCAACGCCGTTAGCTTACTAAATCTCCTCAAAGCGGATCAATCCCGTTCTCAGGCGGGACAAGCTCAAAATCGGTATCAAGTGAATTAGCTGTAAATTGGCCAGAAACCGGCTTCGGGGAAGGACATTACGCGGGATTGACGGGAAGTACTGAAAATCGGTGCGATAGAGTTCCGAGTCGCATTGCATGCTTGGAAGGCAAGCCATGGCGACCCGGCTGGCACAATCATATTCACCGACACAGGCGGGCAAGAATCGGTAATTCTGATGAGCCGCCGTATACTCAGCGGGGGATGGGAATATGAAGATCATGATCGCGTGCTGTTTGGGTTTGTTCCTGCTGGTCGGCTATATGGCAACGGCTCAACCGGCTGTTCCTTCATCCAGCCCGTTGTGTTCCGGACCGCCCATCAAGGGTGTCGTAAATTGGACAGAGTTTGGGTTCGCGCCCTGCCGCACAGGATTCAATCCCTACGAGTTGGTTCTGAGTCCCGCCACGGTCGGGAACCTGAGAGTGCATTGGCGATACACGACTGGGTACTTCTTTGAATCTTCGCCAGCGGTGGTCAATGGCGTGGTGTACATCGGATCCTACGACAGCAACGTGTATGCCGTGAACGCCAGCACGGGAGGGCGGGTTTGGCATTACAGGACTGGGAACGTTGTCTTGTCTTCGCCGGCGGTGGCCAATGACATTGTGTACGTCGGGTCCTGGGACAACAGCGTGTACGCGTTGAACGCCAATACGGGAGTCCTTGTCTGGAAGTACACGACGGCGAACGCTATCTGGACTGCGCCGGCGGTGGCCAATGGCGTGGTGTATGTAACCTCTTCCGACAACAACCTCTACGCATTGAATGCGAGCACGGGAGTGCTTCTCTGGAAGTATGCGACCCGGGGGCCTATATTTTCTTCGCCGGCGGTGGCTTCCGGCATCGTGTACTTCGGCTCGTCGGACAACAACGTATACGCCTTAAACGCCAACACGGGAACACTCCTGTGGCAGTACAAGACGGCTGCTGCTGTCTATTCTTCGCCCGCGGTGGTCGACGGTGCGCTGTATGTCGGCTCTGACGACCATAACCTCTATGCTTTGAACGCCAGTACAGGAGCACTCGTATGGCAGTACACAACGGGAGACGTTGTCGGTTCATCGCCCGCGGTGGCCAACGGAATGGTGTACGTCGGTTCTTCCGACCATAATCTGTACGCCTTTAACGCCAGTACCGGAGCACTCTCTGTGGCACTACGCAACGGGAGACGCTGTCTTTTCTCCGCCCGCGGTCGCTAACGGGGTGGTGTACGTTGGGTCCAACGACTTCAAAGTGTATGCCTTAAACGCCAGCACGGGAGCACTGCTGTGGCAGTACCGGACCGGAGACGGTGTCAATGCTTCGCTGGTGGTGGCAAACGGCGTGGTATACGTCAGCTCGAATGATACCTATTTGTACGCCTTTGGCCTATAGACCGCCGCGCTTCAGGTCGTGAGGGCCCGCTCAAAATTCCGCACAAAGCAGTTCGAAACTTTACGGCAGCGCACGAGAATGGCGACCAAGTGATCTCATTCGTGGACGCACCCGCGGTGAGCAAGGACAGCGGAAGCGTTAAGGCTTGGTAGCCCAAACAAATTTGAGATGATGCAGTTCTCGAGGAAATCGGCCATCTCCGCTTGATTTGTGCGACAGCAGCGGCAGCGCGAGAGCCGCATCAACACGGTAGATATACTCCCTACATTGTATTGAATCGCCGATTGTTCAGCATACATATGCAGACAGAGGGTGACAAATGCGTTGGCACGCTGCAAACTTTACTGGGAGTGCGTTTCCATTCCAGGCTGTTAAGTAACCCGATCAGAGCGTATTCAGACGGAGAGCGACTGAACAACGTGGTATTCTTTCTTGCCTCGGACTGTCGCGTGTTCGGCTTTGCGCACGTAATCGCGAACACCCGGAACTCCCCGCCGGACAGTTAGCTCAGCAATGGCAGAATAATCATTCAGCCCCTGGCGTTGATCATACGGGTAATCCCCCATTTTGCAGAACGTGGAGAGACCTCTCGGATGCCCTCACTCCCGAATTGACCGCCGACAACGACGTCAACAAGCTGATCCTGCTCCCGACCGTACAAACCCAAATAACTTGCCGCACAAACAAGGACATCTGCTTCACCAGATCGGTCGGTCGCGATTACCACGTCGGCAAGATCTTCGAGGCTATTGATACGTTTTTCAGTGCGGCTTTTCCGCACCGCCGAATAGGAGAACAGCTCTCGATCTACGTTTCCTTTTCGCCGAGCGTAACGTCTTGTCAACTCTCCCTCAGAAGCTGTCAGATGAATGTGAAACACTCTGGGCCCATAACGATTTGAAGGCGAATGCACTGCGGCCTGCAACATGCGATTGGGCATGTGGAAAGTACCCAGATCCCTTCCTAAGTGAAAGCTAACGTTGCGGGCGTTGGTTTTGCCCTCGCCGTGCTCCGGCCACATTGAAACCGTACAGAAGCAGTTTGCCCGTGCCAAGGAATTGGCCGGTTTACCCGACCCGGTTGTGCTCTATTGCGCTCGGCATCGGTTCAGTACCGACGCGATGGAGGGGACGGGTAATTTGATGGCGGTGATGAATGTCATGGGCCACAGCCGGTCGGACGTGACGCGCATTTACCAGCATTCCGATCTGGCGCAGATCGGGGGTGCCATCAACAAACGAAACCAGGCTGTGCAGTGAGCACAAAAGCGAGCACAGCATAAAATTGTGGTCGTCGGAAGAAGCGGTAAGCAATTGATTGCAGAAGCGTTAAGGCTTGGTAGCGCTACCGGGAATCGAACCCGGGTTTGAAGATTGAGAATCTTCCGTCCTAACCCCTAGACGATAGCGCCACTCCAAAGGACCTTGATTATAACAAAACCTTAGCAAATCAATCAGCACCCGTTTCTTGAATGGCGGCCCAGTTTTCTCCCGAGTCTCCGTTGGTAGTCCGGTTTTCAACAGCCTTCAGGCGAAGCTTCGCGGTGTACGAGACGACGTCAGACAACCATCTGGTTCAGCAATTTCAGGGACTCGGGAAACCTTTACTTGTCGCTGGATCTCGCGAAGCTATGGCTGGTGGTGCGTTTCGACGCGACCGGCGTGTACGGCTGTCAGAGAAAAATTCCGACGCGATCATTTTCGATAACGGTCTTTCGCGATCGTTTGCAATGACAGTCTCTGATGAGCCAACGTGAAAGGCTCATTGAGGTACACCTAGCACATCGAAGGCCCCGGTCGGCTGCAAGGCACCCTCGCTTGTCCAGGTCGTGCCTCCGTCGTTTGAATACAAGCCCAGACTGCTAACACCCACAATGTTCCAGTTCCAGGCTTCGAATGTGTTGCTGCTAAGGTTCATCGGGCCGACAACCATGAAGTACGACTGGCCACCGGTCAGGGTAACTCCCGACACCGGAATCGTGATCAAGCTGCAGCAACTGACGCCGGCCAGATTGGGCCAATACGCGTTGGCCACCTGAGTCCCCGGAGCACCTCCGCTATACGTCCAGATACTGGCGTAAATCGCATTGTTGCCGCTGATGTAATTCACTCCGAGATCGATCTGTGTGATGTCGAAGTTGCCGCTGCCGGCAACGGTGAACAGGTCGGCAGCGGTAAAGCTTACTCCCAGTGCCCCCGACCCGGCGATGGTCCAACCCTCGCAGCAGCTGTAAAGACCTGTGTTGGAACCAAGGTCGCTGAACAAAGTGCCCACCGTCTGGGCCTCAAACACAACGCCCAAGTTGTCCGTTCCGCCCTCGGATGCCGTGCCAAAGAGATTGCCTCTCGCATCGATCACTATGTTGGAAGATGGCCATTGCCCATTGTTGCCGCCAGGAAAGTCGTACAACGGGGTATAGGTCCAGCCGCCTCCGGAACGGGCCAGTTGAAAGATCGTGCCGCACGCCTCCGGGGTGCAGGAACTGCCACCACCGTAAGTTGTTCCGTAGATGTTGCCGGAACTGTCCATGGTGATGTCGGCAACTGGACCCGTCCGCGTCGCAGCGTCGAAAGGGTGAAGTGTGGTTGCTCTCCAGCCGCCACCTGACGGAGTCAACTCGAAGACGCTGCCACTGCCATTCAGGGTTCCCATACTTAAAGCGCCATAGAGATTACCGGTTGAGTCAAGGAGCAGGGCAGAGCGCGGCTGGCTTCCCAGTAGGGAGAATTGGTAAATTACGCTCTCCGTCCAACCCCCTGCGGAAAGCGTCAATTCGAAAGCTGTACCTAAGGACTTCTTGGCCTCACCAAAAAGGGTGGTGCCGTAGAGCTTGCCATAGGTGTCGAAGGTCAAGGCAGTAGCCGGCACAAGTCCGTCGTCGTTGCCGTTACCGAAGGTGTGAATCTTGGTCTCAGTCCAGCCGTTGTTTGAAGGAGTGAGCTCAAAGACCGTGCCGCAGCCACCGTTACACTCTCCGCCATTTCCCCCGCCCTCAGAGGTTGTGCCGAAGATATTGCCGGCGTTATCGAAAATAGGCTCAGCCAACGGTAAAGCCCCATCCGTCCCTCCAGCGAAACGATAGAGGACAGATTCCATCCATGGGCAAGGCGCCTGGCAAGGTGTGGCTGGTGGTTTTAGTTCGAAGACAGTACCGCAACCTATGCCGCCGGAAGTGCACGGCCCTCCGCCGCCGTACTCGGTTGTTCCGTATAGTCCGCCGTCCGGACCAAAGACAACTTTAGCTGTGGGATGAGACCCATCAGCGCCGCCGGTGAACTTATAGATCGGGTTCAAGGTCCAACCCGATCCGGAGGGGCTCATCTCGAAGATGGTGCCATTGTCGCCTAGACCGCCTCCCGATGCCGTTCCATAGAGATTTCCCAACGAATCCATGGTCAAGCTGCCTGGGAAGGCTCCCTCGGCGCCGGTAAAGTTGTGAATTACCTGATAGCTTTGCGCCAATACCCCCGGGACTTCCAGTGTCAGTATCAGGCAGAGGATTATTAATACGGGCCCACCGGAGAAACGCAGCAAAGTTCTCATGACGACCTCCTTCGGGTCATAGGTTATAGCGACAATCTCAGCTAGCTTCAACCTATGAAAGGAAGGCAAGGTGAAGTCACCGCACCCGACATACAGCACTCTGTGGGCCACCACAGCTATAGGGGCAGCCTGCCAGGGAGGCTACAGATCAAGCGTCATGTTCACAATCAGAGTGCAGGTTTAAATCCGGCAAAGCTTCCCGCAGTGCACTGGTACTCGCCTTGCTGGATTGGCTAAGCATAGCCGGATTACTTCGAGGTGGATTATCCGCAGCTCTAGCAGGCTGCTGAAAAACTTATAAGAGCAGATTCCTCGCCGGCTGAAGCCGGCTCGTGATGACAAAATAAAGGACTTGGACGCGGCGCTGAAACGCCGGACTAGCCGAACGACCAAACAACCCGTGTTTTTCCGCAGCCGGCTAGTTCAACTTTCGCAAACGGCAGCGAAAGGTTGGCATTAGGCAGTTTCCGAACACATGTCGGAACAAATGAAATCTTGTCCCAAACCATCAGAAGAATCGTTGTGCGGCAAGTCTTCGATGGGGTTATAGCTAACCAAAAGGATAGTTACCATATCCACTGAGATAGACCATCGGCGAAGGCAAACGAACGAGCTCCACCGGAATTAGCTGTGCGCTAGAGTAGCCTCAGGGGCTGAAGTCCCAGTCATAGTCAGCCGCTTTGCGGCGCGTCTGAAATAGCCTGCCATGAGCGTAGCCGAAGGGTGCCCTGACACAAACCTGACTGCGGCGATTTATGGGATGGCTTCGAGAAGTCAAGCGGCCTTGCTATCCCCGCGGAGTAGCAAGCCTTTCATCGGACTTGCAACGACCGCAGCGATCTTTGCATCGCGTTCCTCATAGCCGGAACTGCGCCTAGTCAGCAAACGGCTTCGGCCACGGCCCAAACGGACTCCTGCTTGCGCCACCTGATTTTCGATGTCGAAATCAATCTCTATGACACCACCTACGTGGGTAATTCACGTCATCGGAACGATTTTCGAGTGCACACCTTAGGTTTAGTGCTCCAGGCAGCCCGAATTTTGATAAGCTTGCCGAAAGTTTCTGGCTGGAAGGGAGGACTACTCATGCAAGGCAAGAGATTTTCCATCGGATTGAGGACGGCGCTGGTGATCTTTACTGTGACTCTGTTGGCGAGCAGCAGCTGGGCGGCTGCACAGGAGAAAGTGCTGCGGAGTTTCAACACGGTTGGTACGGATGGATATCGGCCTTACGCCGGTCTGATCATGGATGCCGCCGGCAACCTCTATGGCACGACCACTTTTGGCGGCGTTCACGGCTTCGGGACGGTGTTCGAGTTGTCACCCGAAGAGAATGGGAGTTGGACACAAAAAGTGCTGCACAACTTCAACAACAACGGCAGGGACGGAGCTGGTCCCAATGCTGGCCTAATCTTTGATGCCGCCGGCAATCTCTATGGCACGACCAACTTTGGCGGCATTCATGAGTGCGCTGAGGTCGGTTGCGGAACAGTCTTCGAGTTGACGCCCCAAGACGGCGGAGGATGGACGGAAAGGGTGCTACATAGTTTCGGTCATGGCAATGACGGGTATGAACCTAACGCCAGCCTGATCCTGGATGCCACCGGCAATCTCTACGGTACGACCGTCGGAGGCGGCATCCACTCCGACGGGACGGTGTTTGAGTTGACGCCTAACGGGAGCGGCGGCTGGGCCGAGAAAGTGCTGCATAGCTTCGGTCATGGTACGGACGGGGTTGAGCCCGTAGCCGGCCTGGTCATGGACGCGGCTGGTGATCTCTACGGCACCACCAACCTTGGCGGCATTCATAACTTCGGGACGGCGTTCCAGTTGACGCCTCAAGAGGGTGGGAGCTGGACGGAGACGGTGCTACATAGTTTCGGCAGGAATACCGATGGGACTTACCCTTGGGCCAGTCTGACCATCGATGCTGCCGGCAATCTCTACGGCACCACGGTAGCGGGCGGCATTCATACTTTCGGAACGGTGTTCGAGATGTCGCCCCAACAGGGCGGCGGTTGGACGGAAAAGGTGCTGCGTAGCTTCAACGCCAGCGGTGGAGACGGGTATGAGCCCTACGCTGCCCTGGTACTGGATGCCGCGGGCAATCTTTACGGCACCACCTACTATGGTGGCATTCACGACTTCGGGACAGCCTTCGAGTTGTCTCCCAGAGAAGGCGGCGGCTGGACAGAGAAGGTGCTGCACAGCTTCAACAACAACGGCTCCGATGGGGCTGACCCCTACGCCGGACTGATCTTCGATGCCGCCGGCAATCTCTACGGCACGACCAGTTTTGGCGGCATTCACGGAGGCGGAACGGTGTACGAGATTATCCCTTAGGGAAACTCTGATCAAGTCAAAGCGGGGTTCCGCAGCAGTTAAACAGTTTTGCTGAAAACTCGAAAAGCAGAGTCCATCACCGGCTGAAGCCGGATTCGGGATGACAAAAATAATGGGCTTATATGCGGCGCTGAAGCGCCACACTACCCGAACAACGCTCCCATCGAGTTTTTCAGCAAACTGTAAAGCCGCGTAATCAGAGTTTCGTTAGCGGACCTGCTTCAGGCAGCGGAACATAACTCGGCGGCCAACCTCTTGCTTGCTTAAGGGATTTCAATTCGGGCTCGCACCCTTCGCGGCGCTGCTTTACGCTGGTGCGTCCTCTACTTGGAAATACTGCGCCATCTTGCGGAACTTGTCGTAACGGGCGGCGAGGAGGGCGTCGGTTGGCAGCTTTTCCAGTTCGGATAAATGCTTCTCCAACACTTCAGCCAGAGAGTTGGCTGCGGCATCGAAGTCGTGATGGGCGCCGCCGGGTGGCTCGGGGATGACCTCGTCGCAGATGCCGAGTTCCAGATTGTCTTTCGCGGTAATCCGCAGCGCTTGGGCGGCAATATCTTTCTTGTTCGAGTCGCGCCACATGATGGAAGCACAGCCTTCGGGCGAGATGACCGAGTAGATGCTGTTTTCCATCATCAAAACGCGGTCGGCGACGGCGATTGCTAACGCGCCTCCGCTGCCACCTTCTCCGGTGATCACCGCGACGAAGGGAACTTGCAGGCGCGCCATCTCGCGCAAGTTATGAGCAATGGCTTCGGCTTGGCCGCGTTCTTCCGCGCCGAGTCCTGGATAAGCGCCAACGACATCGATCAGTGAAATGACGGGACGTCCCCACTTCTCGGCAAACTTCATCGCTCGCAGGGCTTTGCGATAGCCCTCGGGATTGGGTTGACCGAAGTTGCGATACACGCGCTGCTTGGTGTCACGGCCTTTCTGTGTTCCCAGGACGAGCACTTCCCTGCCGTTAAAGCGGGCCATGCCGCACACCATTGCGGCATCGTCGCCAAAACCGCGGTCGCCATGAATTTCGCTGAAGTCGGGGAAGATGCGCTCGATATAATCCAGCGGGTAGGGGCGATTGGGATGGCGCGCCAGTTCGGTGCGTTCCCAGGGAGTCAACTGACCAGCCATTTGCCGGCGCAGGGACGCAACGCGATCGTGCAACACTTGCAACTGCTTTTGGGCGTCCTGATTATCTCCGGCAACGGTCTGCAGTTGTTGAATCTGAGCTTCTATGCGTTGCAGTTCGTCTTGCGCTTTTGAAACGGCTTCCATATAGCTGCCTTCCCGTCCTGACTGCGGTGTGGCACACCGCCTCAACCGCGCAGAGCCAGAAATCCAACGCGGACAACATGCCACTTTGCTGAGATGAGAGTTCGGTTTCGTTGGCCACGGCGGTATCCGGTTACATTGGGACCAAGCTCAATCGACGACGCGCACGCTACCGCGGCCGCACAACTCTTCTACCCGGCTGATGAACGCCCGGTCCGGCAAGACATTATAGCCTTCCGCTTCCATCACTACCGTGAAGTCGCCTTTGCGCTCCAGATCGAAGAGCACGCGGGCAGCGCCTTGACGTTCGCGGCACAGTGTCTGCAACTCGTCGATGGTCGCAGGTGAAGCCGTCTCCAATGCGACTTTGATGCGCAGGTGAGTGGGCAGCTTGGGCTTGGCTTCTTCCAGCGGGGTGATGTCGCCGATCATCAGCTTCGGATTCGATCCCTCTTCGATGCGGACGCCACCTTTCACCAGCACGGGGACAGTCAGCTTTAATTTCTCTGACAACCGGCGGTACGGTTCGGCGAAGCACAGCACGTCGACCGAACCGTTCATGTCCTCGAGCTGGCCTTGAGCGTAGAGATCGCCCTTCTTCGACTTGGCCACGCGGATGCCTTTAAGAATGCCACCGATCAGGATCTCGTCTCTGCCCGTCGACGACTTCAGCTCGCAAACTTCGGTGGTGGAGAGAGCATGGAAGTCGAGCAGCTTCTCGCTGTATTTCTCCAGCGGATGCCCGGTGATGAAGAAGCCGAGAATTTCTTTCTCGTGGGCCAGCCGCTCGTGCTCGTCCCAGTCAGGGATGTTGGGCAGCGGCTTCTCGGTGGCGCGGTTGTCTTCATCCTGCTGGAACACGCCGAAGAGTCCGTGCTGGCCGAGGGCCGCGTCTTTCTGGGCCTTCAGTGCCTGGTCCATGGCACTGTCGATCACAGCCATCAGTTGCGCGCGCCGGCCCAGAGCATCCATGGCGCCGCTCTTGATCAGCGATTCCACCACGCGCTTGTTGAGCAGGTGAAGATCGACCTTCTCGCAAAATTCGAATACCGATTTGAATGCGCCAGCTTCCTTGCGCGCCTTAACGATGGATTCGATGGCGTTGTGGCCAACGTTCTTGACGGCGGCCAGTCCGAAGCGAATCGCTTCGCCGTGAGGCGTGAAATACGCGTCGCTGACGTTGACGTCAGGTGGTTCGACCGCAATACCCATTTCGCGGCACTCGTTGATGTACTTCACGACATCGTCTGTGCTGCCGGAAACCGAGGTCAGCAGCGCAGCCATGAACTCCACCGGATACTTCGTCTTCAGGTACGCCGTCTGGTACGCGAGCAGCGCGTAGGCGGCTGAGTGCGACTTGTTGAAACCGTAGCCCGCGAACTGCTCCATCAGGTCGAAAATTTTGGCGATTTTCTTAGCCTGGAATCCGCGCTCCGTCGCTCCACGCACAAATCGTTCACGCTGCTTGGCCATGGCCTCGGGATCTTTCTTGCCCATGGCGCGACGCAGCAGGTCGGCTTCACCGAGGGAATATCCGGCCAGGCGATTGGCGATCTGCATCACCTGTTCCTGGTAAACGATGACGCCGAGCGTCTCCTTCAGCATCGGCTCCAGTTCAGGCAGTTCGTACTCGATCTTCTTACGGCCCCACTTGCGCTCGATGAAGTCTTCGATCATGCCGCCCTGGATTGGTCCCGGACGATAGAGCGCGTTCAACGCGGTGAGGTCTTCGACGACCGTGGGCTTGTAGCGTCGCAGCACATCGCGCATGCCGTGAGATTCAAACTGGAAGACGCCGGAGGTCAGCCCGGTATGGAAGACGCGCTCGTAGGTTTCCTTGTCGTCGAGCGCCAGCTTCTGTAGGTCAAGCCGCTCGCCGCGCGTCTGCTCGATCAGGCGCAGCGCATCGTCGATGATGGTGAGCGTGGTGAGCCCGAGGAAATCCATCTTCAGCAGGCCCAGCTTCTCTACCGCCTTCATGTCGTAGGCGGTAACGATTTCATCGTTCTTGGTGCGATGCAGCGGCACCAGATCGGTCAGCGGAATAGGCGAGATCACCACGCCGGCAGCGTGCACGCCGGAGTTGCGCACCAGGCCTTCCAGCTTCTTGGCGGTGTCAATCAGCTCTTTGGTTTGCTGCTCTTTGTCATAAGCGGCTGCGAGATCGGGCGAATCCTGCAAGGCCCGATCGATCGTAATGTTCAGTGTCGCAGGGATCATCTTCCCAATGCGCTCGACTTCGGAGTAAGGAATGTCCATGGCGCGGCCGGAATCTTTGATCGCTGCTTTGGCCGCCATGGTGCCGAAGGTGATGATCTGCGCCACCTGATCGCGTCCATACTTCTGCGTAACGTAGTCGATGACTTCACCGCGCCGGTTCATGCAGAAGTCGATATCGATATCAGGCAGGCTGACACGCTCGGGGTTGAGAAAGCGCTCGAACAGCAACTCGTTCGACAGCGGATCGATGTCGGTGATGGACAGGGCGTAGGCCACCAGTGATCCTGCCGCCGATCCACGGCCGGGGCCGACCGGAATGCTGCGCTCCTTGGCGTAGCGAATGAAGTCCCACACGATGAGGAAATACCCGGAGAACTGCATCTGCCGGATGATCTCGATTTCGCGTGCCAGACGCTGCTCGTATTCGTCCAGCGAGTGCTTCAGGCGGCCCATGGCCTGCAACTCGCGCAGAATGTTCAGGCGCTTGGCGAAGCCCTCGCGCGTGACATGTTCGAAATAGTCGGGCAGCGAATATCCGGTTGGCACTTCGAACTGCGGGAACGGGTCGTGAACTTTTTCCAGGCGCACGTTGCAGCGCTCGGCAATCTCCAGGGTGCGTTCCAGAACGCGCTCATATCCCGAGAAAACTTTGGCCATCTCGGGATAGCTCTTCACAAAAAACTGGTTGCCGTGAAACTTCAGCCGGTTCGTGTCATGTATCGACTTGCCGGTCTGGATGCAGACCATCACGTCTTGCGCGTGCGAATCGTCTTCGCAGAGATAGTGGCTGTCGTTAGTCGCCACCAGCGGCAGGCCGAGGTCCTGCTCCAGCTTCAGCAGGTTGTCCTGGATGCGCTTCTCTTCCGGAACTCCCTGGTCCTGGATTTCGAGATAGAAATTGCCTTTGCCGAAAATATCGGTGTAGGTTGCGGCCGCCTCGCGCGCGGCATCGTACTTCCCTTCCGTCAGGTTTTCCGCCACTTCGCCCTTGAGGCAGGCGGAAAGTCCGACGAGTCCTTGCGAATGCTCGGCGAGGAATTTCTTGCTGATGCGTGGCTTGTAATAGAAGCCGTGGAGCGATGCTTCGGAAACAATCTTGACCAGATTGCGATAGCCCTGATCGTTTTCGGCCAGCACGATGAGGTGGTTGTAGCTGTCGCCTTCGGGCGAGGCGCGATGATCTTCCTTCTTGCAGATGTAAAGCTCGCAGCCCAGGATCGGCTTCACGCCCGCATCTTTGGCGGCATTGGCGAAGGCGACTGCGCCGAAGATGTTGCCATGATCGGTCATGGCGACCGCCGGCATGTCGAGTTCCTTGACGCGGTTGACCAGGCGCTCGATGTTACAGGCACCGTCGAGCATTGAGTAGTCGGTGTGAAGATGAAGATGTACGAATTGACTTTGCGACATTCTAGCCTTGAGCCTTCATGGGTATTTCTATTTTATTCGCTTCAAAGGCCCGCTGCAGTCTGAGGAAGATGTGGAAAACGAGGGCTGAAACTCTAGCTTCAACTACAGTGTTGGCAGTTGCATTCATCGTGAACCACGCCTTCTTGCTTACGTTGGCCGGGATCGTTGCTGGGGCCATCGCTGCCATCTCGGGCTTCGGCATCGGCAGTATTTTGACGCCGCTGCTGGCCTCGTGGGTCGGAACCAAGCTGGCGGTAGCTGTGGTTTCTATTCCCCATTTCATCGGTACGGCGCTGCGCTTCGTCGTGATTCGAAAGCACGTCGACCGGCACGTACTGTGGAGTTTTGGCGCAACCAGCGCAGCCGGGGGACTGGCCGGCGCCATCCTGCACATCTGGCTACGCAGTGCGATTCTCGGATACGTTCTGGGAGCACTGTTGGTCTTTGCGGGAATCACCGGTATCACGGGATTGGCGTCGCGGATGCGATTCGGCAGACGCTCAGCCTGGATTGCAGGCGCGCTTTCCGGAGTCTTCGGCGGGTTGGTCGGCAACCAAGGCGGAATACGCTCCGCCGCGCTACTTGGGTTCAATCTGCAACGGGACGCCTTCGTCGCGACCGCAACCTCGATCGCGTTGCTGGTGGACATTTTTCGCATGCCGGTTTATGCGGCTTCGCAATTCCATTCCATCCTGTCGCAATGGCCTCTGGCGGGGATGGCGACGGCCGGAGTCGTGATCGGAACCTTGTCAGGCAAATGGATGCTGCAACGGATTCCGGAGAATTTCTTCCGCCAGATCGTTGGGGTGATCATTCTGGTGCTGGGGATATGGATGTTGGTGCATCCGGGCTCGTGAGGCGGCGGTGGGAGCGGAATTGCCACACCAACTGACAGCAGGTCCCTCCACTCCGCTTCGCTTCAGTCGGGATGACACATTATCAAAGGCGCACACTATTCAGGAGCGCGCATGGAGACATTTTGCTTGAGCATCGTAATGCGTCCTATGCCATCGCTTATAGCGTTTCGTCGTGCCTGGGAATATGTCCCGTCGGCGTGCCCGGCGAGATCAACTGGCCGCCAGTAATGACCTGGCCGGGCGGTGTCTGGCGAGGAAAATTGGGGACAGCTTGCGACTTGTTATAGGCACGGTAAGCGAACATGACTGCCAGCAACGGCGCGGCCAACAGCCATCCCCAGAAACCGAAGATCAAGCTGAGCAGAATCGGCACTATCAGCGAGGCCCAGATAGGCACGCGAGCGGTGCGCCGCATGATGACCGGCTGCAGCAAGAGGCCGTCGATCACGATGATCACTCCGTAGAGAATGAGGACGTACAGGAAGCCTTCGAAGCCATCGGAGATGAGCGCCGATACGGCCGGCCCGACAAACGCGATGACTGGTCCGAAGTGTGGAATGAATTGCAATCCCGCCGCCAGAATTGCCCAGAACAACGCGAACGGCACATGCAGATACCAGAGCCCGGCCCACCAGAGCGCGCCCACGGCCAACGCATCGTAACATTGCGCGACGAACCATCGGCGTAGGGCGTCGGCGGTGAGGTTGATGTGGCGGGTAAATTGCATTCTCTTGTTGGATGCGGGCCGCTCGGGACGGTCTCAAACCCATGCTACACTCGAAAGTAGGCACTTAGCATTTGGCACTTGGCACTTGGCCGTGAGGATTTGGTTCCAGTTCGGCCATTGTGATTTTGGCTAAGTGCTAATTGCCAACGGCTAACTGCTCTTATGAAATTCGGCGTCATCATCTTCCCCGGTTCCAATTGCGACCACGATGCTTATTGGGTGATCTCCCAAGTAGCCAAGCAACCAGTGACATTCCTGTGGCACGATTCTCCGGACTTGCAAAGCTGCGATGCGATCATCGTGCCCGGAGGATTTGCCTATGGCGATTATCTCCGGACAGGAGCCATCGCCAAGTTTTCTCCGGTGATGGAGTCGGTGCGGAAGTTTGCCGCCGATGGGGGACTGGTGCTCGGCATCTGCAACGGATTTCAAATCCTTTGCGAGGCTGGACTGCTGCCAGGGGCCCTGTTGCGCAATGCGGGACTGAAGTATGTCTGCAAGCCAGTCCACATCCGCGTCGAGAGCGCGAACACACCGTACACTCAGCAGCTCACGAAAGGCGAAGTACTGGAGATTCCCATTGGCCACATGGAAGGCAACTACTTTTGCGATGACCAAACCTTCGCCGAGTTGAAAGACCAGGACCGCATTATCTTCCGCTATACGACTGCCTCGGGCGAGGTCACCTCCGAAGCCAATCCCAACGGCTCGCTGGAGAACATTGCCGGGATCTGCAGTGAAGGCCGTAACGTTTTGGGCATGATGCCGCATCCGGAGCGTGCCTCCGAAGCCGAACTTGGCATGACTGACGGCGCCAAGGTTTTTCGCTCACTGGTTTCGGCAATGGCGGAGAAGTAGGAAGGCCGCTTTTCGCTTTTCGCTCTTAGCTTTTGGCTTTTAGCCCTCAGCACAGCATAACTCCGAAGTGTTGTCATCCCCACCCAACGGCTTTAGTCCGCATCCCTATGACCTTGTGCGAGAACCTGTGCCGCCCCCGAGGGGCTCACTCGTAAAATCTCTGTCCACCCAGCGCTGAAGCGCTGGCTATGATCTTTCGTCCCGCAGGACGGGACTCGATTGTCGTCGCCAATATTTCCTCGTCAACCTTAGCCTCTCTGTATGGCGCTTGGTGGTGTTCTGTCTCGGTGCCTCAGGGCCTGAGTGCTGGCACTGCCGTCGGCAACGCTAGATATCAGCTGCGTTGCGTTGGGGGCAGCGAAAGCGCGGAACACCGCGTCATGAGGGACGCACAGAATTTTGAAGGTGTCACACTGACGAGAGCCAGGCTGTTTCTTACCCTGAAGTCCAAGGAGCCCTAGGGCTCTCGCAGACTGGACTGCCAGCGGCCGTCGCGAGTTCCAATCCAGCCCTCTTTGTTTTGAAACTTTGCATCCTAATTGTCTAATTTCCGAACTTCAAAGGAGCAAGGACCATTCCGATGCATGCAAAAGCAATCACTGCCACGCTGGTACTGTTTTTCCTGACACTGGTTGTTGCCTGTAATGAAAAGAAAGTGACCAACCTCGATCCCGACACAGTGAAGGCGGCCGAGAATCAGGCGGGCTACAGCGATGTGTCCGTCGGAGTAGACAAGGAAAAGGGAGTCGTAGCGCTGACTGGCAAAGTACCGTCGCAGGCGGATAAAGACCGCGCCGCGCAGGTAGCACAAGGCATCGCGGGAAACCTGGTGGTCTCCAACCAGATCAGCATCGAGCCGCCGGGCGTCGAGTCCCGGGCTCGCGACATTGAGAGCAATGTGGACGACAGCATCGAGAAAAATTTCAAGGCAGTGCTGCTGGCCAACCGCTGGGAAAAAGACGACATCAGCTACAAGGCGAAAAATGGCGTGCTGACACTGAAGGGCAAAGTTCCCAGCCAGCAAGAGCGGCAGGCAATCGAGAAGACAGCCGCTACGGTGCCCAACGTTACTCAGGTGGTGAATGAACTGGATGTGAAGGCCAAGTCGTAAGGCGTTCTTCCGCCGACGGCAGAATCTCAAATTTTATGCCCGCCTGAAGGCGTGCTCCACCCATTCAGTCAAGCGGAAATTCCAGCTCGCACTCCACATGCGAGCCGGATCGGGAAAGACTGCTCATAGATCGAAAGCAGATTCTTGCAGGGGCTGAAGCCCTGACATTTGCTGCGCTTCGTTCGGCACGACTAAAGTCGTGCCCTGGCACAATGCAGATCCCTCACCCGGCTGAAGCCGGCTCGGGATGACAATTTATTTATTGCCGCAGGACGCGGACCTGAAAGGTCCGCACTACCCGGCTTATTATTTGACCGCCGGTCGCGGACCTAAAGATCCGCATTACCGACCGGCGTAGCTAAAGCTGCCCCCTCAAATCGGCGACCCATTACAAATTTTTCTTGGTCCAACTATCGATGCGGCTCAGCGCTTCTTCCAGATTCACGATGGAGTTGGCGGTGCTGAATCGCAGATGCCCTTCGCCATAGGCGCCGAATGCGGTTCCTGAAAGCGCGGCCACGCCTACATCGTCTAGCAACGCATCAGCCAGTTTCTTCGACGGCCAGCCGGTCTGCTTGATGTTGGGGAAGGTGTAGAACGCGCCCTTGGGCAGCAGGCACGAGAATCCCTTGATCTGGTTGAGGCCCTTGACGAAGACGTCGCGGCGACGGTGAAATTCCTGGCGCATCTTCTCCGGCTCGCTCTGATCGCCAATCACCGCTTCGATGCCGGCCATCTGGGTGAACGTCGCGGTGCAGGATGTAGAATTCGTCGCCAAGCCGGGCAAACTGGGCGGCAAGATCGGGCCGCATCACACCATAACCCAAGCGCCAGCCCGTCATGGAATAGGTTTTCGAGAAGCCGGTCAAAATGATGGTGCGATCCTTGAAACCGTCGACCGAGGCGATGCTGTAGGGCTCGCCCTCGAACAGCAGGCGGCTGTAAATCTCGTCGCTCAGAACCATGATGTCGCGGTCGCCGATAGCGGCGGCAATGTCTTCGACATCCTTTTTGGTGATGATGCCGCCGGTGGGATTCTGCGGCGAGTTCAGGATGATGAGCTTGGTGCGATCCGTTATCAGGCCAGCCAGCTCGTTGACATCGAGCCGGAAATCGCGCTCTTCGCGCAGCGGAATAGGAACGGCTTTCGCGCTCAGAAAGTTAACCATCGACTCGTAAATCGGAAAGCCGGGATTGGGATAGATGACTTCGTCACCCTCTTCCACCAGCGCCAGCATGGTGAAAAAGATAATCGGCTTACCGCCGGGAACGATGACGACTTCGTCGGGGCTGACCTTGATGCCGCGCGAGCTGGAGACCTCGGCCGCGATGGCCTCACGTAACTCCGGCAGTCCCGCCGCCGGGCCGTAATGAGTAAAGCCCTTGCGCAGCGCGTCGACTCCGGCCTCGACAACATTGGCCGGCGTGTCCATGTCGGGCTCGCCGATTTCGAGGTGAATGATGTTCTTTCCTTGACGTTCCAAAGCGCGGGCGCGAACCAGCACTTCAAACGCAGTTTCCGTTCCCAAGCGCGACATCCGCTTGGCCAGGCGCAGTTCAGTCTGAGTAGTAGTCATAAGCAAACTGACGATTATACCGCGACTCCACGCCTCGGATCGCGCATGATGGGCTGATTTAGCGGTCCGCTTTGCCGGAATGGAAATCTTGCACGACCTTTGGCGGAATCGAGACTCGCGGCGAAGAGAGCAAGGTCTTGGCCCCCGCCTACTGCCTGCGAGCGGAACAAGATGTTGCCACCCCCGTTGCGCAGAGCCTGTTACGCAACGGGTGCATCGCTCCATCACGCCCAACGCGCAATGGAGCCCGGCGGGGATCGCCTTATCCGTTTGTTTCGAATGTCAAGGATCAGAGTCGGACAAGGGCACTGGGCCCGTTCGTTCTGTTCGGGCGGTCGAGTGGACACCGTCGTGTTCTCGATCGCAAAACAAAAGGCGCCGGAAAAAGGTACGTCTCCTTTTTTCCAGCGCCACATATCAGACTGGCATGTAAGTCTTAGTTTGTATATACAACTTTAGTGTAATAACAGAAGGCCAGCAGATTCGCTGGCGCATGCTAGCGTGACGAAAATCTGAAATCGCTGCTTGTCGAGTCGTACGGAAACGCGTACGCTTAAGAATATGAATACGATGAACGCCAGCGAGGCTCGCAATAAGCTCTACCGCCTGCTTGACGAAACATCTGCTGCCCACGAGCCAGTCCTCATCACCGGCCCGCGCTCGAATGGTGTTCTGGTTGGAGAGGAAGACTGGAATGCTATTCAGGAAACTCTTCATCTGCTTTCGGTTCCGGGGATGCGTGAATCGATCCGCGAAGGAATGGAAACCCCGGTTGACGAGTGTGCCAAGGAACCCGGTTGGTGAAGGGTTGGCAGGTAGTTTTCACCAAGCATGCCCAGAAGGATGCACGTCGCCTCGCCTCTGCCGGTCTTCGTCCGAAGGCGGAGCAACTTCTGGCTCTACTGGCAAGTAATCCCTTCGAAAAGCCTCCGCCGTTCGAGAAGCCTCTGGGCGATTTGAAAGGCGCGTACTCCCGCCGCATCAACTTCCAGCACCGACTTGTCTACCAGGTGCTCGAAGCAGAACGTATCGTCAAAGTGTTACGCATGTGGACGCACTACGAATAGGACCTTGGGCACGCCGCGCTAGTCTTGCTCAAGTCCGGCGGCCAAGCCAACCGGCAGTGAACGAGCAATTGTGATCAGACTCAGTGGCGGCGGAAGCCATAGCATGGTGTCTGACCAAAGGTATAAGGAGAATTGCATGAAACTTAAGACACTACTAACTTTCGTTGTAGGCTCGCTCGTCGTCTTTGCCCTTTCCCTGCCGGTAATGGCACAGAGCACCACGCAATCCAGCAGCACGACGACGTCGCAGAATCCGGCGCCTGCCCAGACGCAGAGCACGACGACCACTTCGCACGACACGGCAGCGTCCCCGACGACGCAGACTACCGATACCACTACCAAGTACAAACATCACAAGGTGAAGCAGACCGACACCACCACCACAACCACCACGCCGCCCGACCAGCAGATGAATCGGACCGACTCAACCACTACCACAACGACTCCAGCGCCGCAGCAGACGCAGAACAGCACGACGACGACCACTACTAACCCCCGATAAGTTCGGGCGCAATCAGTGTTGATGTTTCTGGGTTGTTAACCCAGCTCTCTCATTCACACGATTATGGGGTTGAAGCAGCGCGCAGCGATCCAAACCCCGCCCAGGCAAAAAGCTTGGACGGGGGACCGAGTTGGTCAGCGACCTTCCCCAAGCCGGTCGCGCCCCCGCGACAGGCGGGAGTCATTTTGCCTAATGGCGGTGCCGGTCTCGCGGTGTTCGAGACCCGGGAAGTCCGTCATCGATCACTTGCTAGTGGGCTCACAAACGCAGCACGAGGCACGGACTCCGTCTGCGCCACTGGCATGGCCTGGGGTAAGAGCTGAAGGTTGCCGAGCTGACAATTTTTCCGCCGTCGCGCGTCGGACCTACCCAGGTCTCGAAAAGCGCGAGACCTGGGCCACCCGTTACCCGTCCCATGTGGGCGGAGGGCTAGTTGACGGAAAGGTGGCCGCGACGCTAGCGAACAGCAGGTCCCTCCGTTCGGCCTGAAGTCCTCGGTCGGGATGACAAATATAAAGAGCCTAGACGCGGCGCCGAAGCGCCGCACTCCCCGAACGATGGATCAAACTGAGTCTTTCAACGAACCGCAAAGCCGCGGCGACGCAAAGCGCGACGCCACCCGAATGACACGGCTTCGGACGTGTTACTGAATCTCGATGACGCTGCCGCCCGATGTCTCCTGCAGTTCCTTTGTCCGCTCGATGACCTTATGGGTGAATGCGAACATTGATTTCGCGTGGGGCGACTGGTCGCCTTCCAGCACGATGGGCTGGCCGGTGTCACCACCCTTGCGGATGTCGGGATCGAGTTCGATTGAGCCGAGGAACGGTACGCTGAACTGGAGCGCGGTGCGCTGGCCTCCGCCCTTGGAGAAGATATCGATCTCTTCATGGCAGTGCGGGCAGACGAAGAAGCTCATGTTCTCGACGATGCCGATAATGTCGACCTTCACCTGCTTGAACATCTCGATGGCCTTGCGTGCGTCTTGCAGCGAGACGTCGCTGGGGGTTGTGACCACGACTGCGCCGGTCAGCGGGACAGTCTGCACCAGAGAAATGACCACGTCGCCAGTGCCGGGCGGCAGATCGACGACGAGGTAATCGAGTTGTCCCCATTCCACCTGGCCGAGGAACTGCTTGATGATGGAGTGCAGCATGGGACCGCGCCACACCAGCGGCTTATCGCCCGGGCTGAGGAAGCCGACCGAGATGACTTTCAGGCCGTAACGTTCGGGCGGGATAATGCGGTTCTCGCCGGCGACGCTAGGCGGCTCGCTGGAGCCGAGCATGAGCGGAACGTTGGGGCCGTAGACGTCGGCGTCGAGCAATCCGACCTTGTGACCCATGCGGGCCAGCGCGATGGCCAGGTTAACGGCGAGCGTGGTTTTGCCGACTCCGCCTTTGCCGGAACCAACGGCGATGATGCTGTCGACGCCGGGAAGCGGCTGCGGTCCAGCCTGCGGCTGGCCGGGCATATGCGAATGAGAACTCATGTATGTATTCCTAGCGGGACTGAGATGAAGTGCGCAAACGTTGATTATACGCTGGCAGGAAGGGCGTTTAGCCGATGCACCTCGCGACGATGGGTAGCTCTCAACCGGAGAATCAGCAATCGGTCAGCTTGGATGTTGAAATGACGCGACGGTTATTCAGGCTTTCGCACGTACCGTATCTTGAACACTTCTTCCCAGTCGACATCTTTCTGCATGAAGACGGAGAACCAGTAAGCATCGTTGCCATCACGGACCAAAGTCGAGCGAATATGCCCAACCTTGCCGCCGGGATGCATCATGTCGAACTCCTGATGCAAGGTCTTGCCATCGGAATCGGGAGTCGAGGTACCGATGGTCAGCTCGCCTTCGGAACTGGTGTAGTAGAAGCCGATGGTCTTGGCTGCGGGATTGTAGGCGTAGAAGCCGTTGTAATGCGGCTTGCCGTTGAAGTCGGCATTGAACTCAATGGCCTGATGATTCGGCGCCCAGCGAATTCGATTCTCGATGTGAGTCGCGGTGCCGTCGGAAACGTCTTTCACGTCGGCCACCCAGATTCCGCCAACCAGCCAAGCCACTGGCGCAAGGGTTGCGCTGGCGTCCGGCGGCCGGCTTGGATTGGGCCAGCGCCGTGGAGGCAATCATCGCTAGAAACAAAATTGTGGCTATCGTTCGCATGATCGGTCTGCCCTTTGTCGAAGAGTGGCGGAATTTTGACATGGCGCGTGCTGGCTCGCAATGAAAATGAGACGAACCGCAAGCAGATGCAGCCCGGGTGACATCTGGAAACACGTCACTTGGCTGAGTGATCCGTCTCACGGCATGCGGTTTCCGGTCTCGCGTACAAAGGAGTGGTAAGCTGAACAAAGTCCCTCGGAATCGGACAAGCCAGAATGCGCATCGATACCAGGTATGCTCCCGCTACAATTGGCGTCCGCCGATTCCAGGATCGCTGTTGTTGTCCCCGCTAGCTGCTTCCCTGCTTGCTTCCGTCGAATCCAAATCTATAATTTCTGCCCGTCGGGCGCGAGTCTCCGGAGATTGTCATGAAGATAGCCAATGATGTTACGGAATTGATCGGCCATACTCCTCTGGTCCGTCTGAACAAAGTTACTGCCGGCGCGAAAGGCACCGTTGCCGCCAAGCTGGAGAGTTTCAATCCCTGCAGCAGCGTGAAAGACCGCATCGGAGTCAGCATGATCAGCGAAGCCGAGCGCGCAGGAAAGATTCAGCCCGGCAAGAGCGTGCTGATCGAGCCGACCAGCGGCAACACCGGCATTGGGCTGGCATTCGTAGCTGCGGTCAAAGGCTACAAGCTGATCCTGACCATGCCGGAGACCATGAGCCTGGAGCGGCGCATTCTGCTGCGCGCCTTTGGCGCCGAGATCGTACTGACACCAGGACCCAAGGGCATGAAGGGCGCGATCGCGAAAGCCAATGAAATCCTGGCGCAAACTCCCAATGGATTTATGCCGCAGCAGTTCGACAATCCGGCCAACCCGAAGATCCATCGCGAAACCACGGGTCCGGAAATCTGGGACGATACCGACGGCAAAGTTGACATCCTGATCTCGGGCATTGGCACCGGCGGAACGCTGACCGGCGTTTGCGACTACATCAAGCCCAAGAAGCCTTCGTTCAAAGCGATTGCCGTCGAGCCCACGGAGAGCCCGATACTCTCCGGCGGCCAACCCAGCCCGCACAAAATTCAGGGCATAGGAGCGGGCTTCGTTCCCAGTATTCTACGCACCGAGTACATCGATGAAATCATCCAGGTGTCGAGCGAGGATGCGATTGCGATGGCGCGCCGGCTGGCTCTGGAAGAAGGGCTGCTGGTCGGCATCTCGTCGGGTGCGGCGACCGTGGCGGCGGTGCGCGTGGCCCAACGCGAAGAGAATGCGGGAAAGTTGATTGTGGTGGTGCTGCCTGACTACGGCGAGCGCTACTTGAGCAGCATTCTGTTCGAGCAGTTGCGCAATGAATCTTTGGCCATGCCGACCGCCGAGGTTACCGTGTGAGCATGTTCTCCTGCATGGGCGAAGACATTGCCGCGGTACTCGACAGCGATCCCGCGGCGAAATCGGGGCTGGAGGTCGTCATACTCTATTCCGGCCTGCACGCGCTGTGGGGCTACCGCATTCATCACTGGCTATGGCTTCACGGCTGGCGTTTTGCTGCGCGGGCGATGTCGCAATTCGGCCGGCTGCTCACCGGAATCGAAATCCATCCCGGGCGCGGAAATCGGCCGGCGCTTCTTCGTCGATCATGGCATGGGCGTGGTCATCGGCGAGACCACGATTATCGGCGATGACGTGACGCTCTATCAGGGAGTGACGCTCGGCGGCACCGGCAAAGAAACCGGCAAGCGGCATCCTACGATCGGCAATAAAGTCGTGATCGGGGCGGGCGCAAGGGTGTTGGGCAATATAACTATTGGCGAGGACTGTCGCATCGGTGCGGGCTCGGTGGTGCTGCGCGATGTGCCGGATCACTCGACCGTGGTCGGCGTGCCTGGTCACATCGTCTTTCGCGAAGGCAAGCGTGTGGTCATCACCGATCCCAAACAGATCAACGATCCTTTGTCGGAGGCGCTGGCGGCGGTGGCCAACGAAGTGAAGAAGCTGAAGGAAGAAGTTCGCGAGTTGCAAGGGCGAGAGCTGGTACCGTCTGACGGCGACCGGCTTGCAGCAGGTGATCGAGATCGACTACCAGATTTGAAGGGGCGCGGTTCGCTTTTAGCTCTTAGCTTTTAGCTCTTAATTGCCTCGGCATCCTGAGCGAAGCGAGGCGCAGCCGAGCGCAGTCGCAGGACACCAATGATCGGCTCCTTCGGTTCCTTCCGAATTTCCCCACGGTAAGAGCGCCCGGCGTTTCCTACTCCACCCAATCCGCAATGAAAATGTTCGTCTCGTGCGGCGCTTTGCCGTTGCGGTTCGAAGCCCACACCAGCCGCTTGCCATCGGACGTGAACATAGGGAACGCATCAAAATCGGGATAGTAGGTGATGCGCTGCAGGCCGCTACCGTCTTCGTTGATGATGTAGAGATCGAAGGCGCGTCCGCTAGTTGGGTCGGACAAATTCGAGGCGAAGATGATGCGCTTGCCATCCGGATGAAAAAACGGAGCGAAGTTGGCGGCGCCATTGTGTGTTACCTGATGCTTGTTTCCGCCGTCGGCGTCCATCACCCAGATCTCCAGATTGCCCGGTCGAATCAGGCCTTGCGCGTACAGCGCTTTGTACTCGGCGATCTCCTGCGGCGTCTTGGGATGCTGGGCGCGATACACAATCTTCTTGCCATCGGCCGACCAGAACGGGCCGCCATCGTAGCCCAGCTCATGCGTCAGCTGCTTAACATCGCTGCCGTCGGCGTTCATGGTGTAGATGTCGAGATCGCCGTTGCGCGTGGAAGTGAAGACAATCTTTTTGCCATCACGGCTGATGGTCGACTCTGCGTTGTAGCCGGGAGCATCGGTCAGCAACCGAACATCGCTGCCATCGAGCTTGGAAGTGTAGATCTTGTAGCTGCTGTAGATGGGCCAAACGTAGCCGTGGGAATAATCAGGCTTCGGCGGACACTCCGGACTGGCCGCTTGCGTGGAGGAATACAGCATGCGATCGCCTGACGGAAAGATGTAGCTGCACGTCGTGCGGCCTTTGCCCGAGCTGATCAGCTTCGGCGTCGCCGGCTTGCCATCGGGCGTGTCGACCGGCATGGTGTAGATCTGGTCGCAAGGAACGCCTTCGCCCTGGTGCTGAAAGCTCAACATGCGATCGTCGGCGGAGAAATAGGCTTCGGCATTCTGTCCGCCAAAAGTGAGCTGGCGAATATTGCGCAGGTGCTTCTCTTCGCCCGGCGTCAGCAGCGAAGCGGAACCGTTGGATGGTTCACTGGGCTGCTGGGCAAGGAGCGGCAACCACATCGCAGCGACGAGTAGCAGAAGTGGGAGCGAAGTTTTGCGGAGCAGATTCGAGAAGATCAAAAGAAACTCCGATTCAGATGCATTGCGACATGTTATGTAGTCCTACTTTATATAGTCCCTGCCGTATGTCCCACTCCGTGGTACTACTGCCCACGAAGCTTGCCCTTAACATCTAGCCAACTTACTTACTTCCGCTGTTCCAGCTTCACGCTCACCGTCATCGGCTGGCCGTCGCGCAACACTTTCACTTCGACTACCTGTCCCACCTTGCTGCGGCGAAGCGCGTCGGTGAAGTCGTAGAGGTTGTGGATCGGCTTGTCGCCGAACTGCACCAGGATATCGCCGGCCTTCAGTCCGGCCTTCGCCGCCGGCGATCCCGGACGCACATCGGAGAAGCGCACGCCATCCTTCACTTCTCCGAAGTCGGGAATCGATCCGAAATACGGTCCGTAGCCTGCCCCACCGGAGACGCCGCCCGCCGGCTTGTCCTCGGTTACTGTAACAAACGCCGGCGGCTGCGAGGCTGAAGCTAATTGCTCAGCCACATCCGCAACCAGATCAAGCAGCTTCGCCGCCGACGGTGCATTGATCTTGTCCCAAGTGTCCGAAGGCTTGTGATAGTCCGCGTGCAGCCCGGAAAAGAAGAACAGCACCGGAATCTTCTTCGCCACAAACGATGTGTGATCGCTGGACGAATAGCCGCTCGCCGAATATTCGATTTTGAAGTCCGACTGCTTCTGCGCCTGCTCCAGAATCGCCTTGAAGGTCGATCCCGTTCCCACCCCGCCAATGTAAATCTTGTTATCGCGAATGCGGCCGATCATGTCCATATTGATCATGGCGACGCATTTCGCCAGCGGCATCGTCGGATGATTCACCCACTCGGCCGAACCCAGCAGGCCCAGCTCTTCTCCGGAGAACGACATGAACAGAATGCCACGATCGAGCTGTCCTTTCATGGGCGCTAACATGCGCGCCAGTTCCAGCACGCCTGCCGTGCCGGAAGCGTTATCGTCGGCTCCGGGATGAATTTGTCCAATCTGCGAAGGCGCCAGCGAATTCGAGTCGCCACGTCCCAGATGATCGTAGTGCGCACCGATGATGACATACTCGTCCGTCTTGCCGGGCAAATACGCGACGACGTTGTTCACGCGCGCATGCGTTGCCTCAATGTCGATCTTCAGCGACAGGTGCAGAGTTTCAGGAAACGCGAACCATTGCGGTTTGCCGCCACTGTTGATCTGCTGCTGAACGCCGGTTAGCGTTTTGCCCGCAGACTGAAACCAGGTCTCAGCAACAGCGTTTGTCACCTGTAACAGCAGGATGCCGGAATTCTCTGGTCCGTTCACGCCGCCGAAACGCATCAGGGAATCCTGTTCGCCATCGGCCAGCTTCCCGTTGACCAGCACGACTGCCTTAGCACCGTGATTGCGCGCATTGATCGCTTTGGTTACCAGTTGCGAATGCAGTGTCAATCCCTGATGGCCGCTCTTCTCCGCAAAACTGTCGGGTTCGTAGCGCAGTACGACCACGATCTTGTCCTTCACGTCCACGCCGGCATAGTCGTCATATTGAAACTCATCGGCCGATGCGCCATAGCCCACGAACACCAGCGGCCCAATAAACGATCCCGATGCCGAGAAGCTGATGGGCTCGAAATCCTGATTGATCTTGAGCGCCTGTCTCGTCGCACCATTCTCGACCGCGACATTGTTATCTGATTTCAGTTTGGCGCCGGTCGTTACCGTGAAGGGCTGCAAGTAGCCATTGGTACCGGCAGGCTGCAATCCCAACGCCTTGTAGCGATGCTCGATGTACTTCGAAGCACGCTCCAGACCTTTAGTTCCGGGACCGCGTCCTTCCATGTTGGGAGCGGCCAGGATCTTGATGTCGGCGAGATAGCGATTGGGATCGGCAGGCGCGATCGGAGCTGGTCGCCGCCGACGCAGCCAGTACCAACGCCAGTAGCAGACAAAGCAATGTTCTGAAAACACGAACTGCATCACACTTCGACGGGCGGAGTCGAAATTGCCGTTGCATGAAATAGTCCACTGGTAGAGCTGGCCTTCAGGCCAGCCTCTGGGCATTTCTTGGTAGAGCCGGCCTTCAGGCCAGCGTCTAGCCATGTCAAAGAAAAAGGGGCTTTAGCCCCGGCTCAATTGGCGATCCAAACTTTACTTATGAGTTGCCGATGAGTATACCTGTCGCAAACACCAGCGCGCCCCCGAAGGCTACCTGCAACGCTGCCGAAAGCGGCGGAGTATCCATAAAGCGATTACGCACCCAGGTGATAGTCGCTAATTCCAGGATCACAACAAAAATCGCCACAGTCGTGGCCAGGTTGAAACTGTGCAGAAGAAACGGCAGGGTGTGCCCGATACCGCCCAACGCCGTCATCGCTCCGCAGACCAGCCCGCGCAACCACGGCGTGCCGCGTCCGGTGAGGCTGCCGTCATCCGAGAGCGCTTCGGCAAAGCCCATGCTGATGCCAGCTCCTAGTGAAGCCGCGAGACCAACGGCGAACGCGTCCCACGTATTCTTGGTCGCGAAAGCGGCGGCGAAGACGGGAGCCAGCGTTGAAACGGAACCGTCCATCAAGCCGGCAAGACCCGGCTGCACAATCTGCAGTACGAACAGCCGGCGTTTGGCTTTGTCTTCCTCTTCGCGGACCTGGGGCTTGAGCTCAGTCTTCTCCAGTTCGGCCGCGCGCTCCACATGGACGGTTTCTTCAGCGGCCAGGTCGTCGAGCAACTGGCGAATGCTCGCATCTTGTGCCCGGGCGGCGGCGTGCACGTAGAAGCGGCGGGTCTCGGCTTCCATCGCGCCCACTTGCGCGCGAATCTGTTCCAGCCGCAGCGGCGTGTTCATCCAAATCGGCTTGCGGTGCACGAATCCGCGAATGTCGTGCCGGCGAACCAGCGGAATGTGGTCGCCGAACTTCTGCTTGTAGAGCTCAATCAGACGGCGGCGATGGCCAATCTCTTCCTGACGCATCTCTTCGAAGATCTGGGCTGTGCCGGGAAAATTTGCCCGCAGATTCTCTCCAAAATCGGAGTAGATGCGTTCATCCTCTTCCTCGAGCGAAATTGCCAGCGCAAGGATTTCCTTCTGCGACAAGCTGTTGAAGTCTCGCACGTGCGATGTCTCCAGAACGAAGTAGCTAGCAACTAGCAATTAGCAACTAGCAATTAGCAACTAGCCTCTTAGCGTTTAGTGTTAGCGTTTAGCTCTTAGCCAACCAGCCACGACTTACCAAGGTGCGACGAATTCACCAAACATGTTTGTCATCCCGACCGGAGCGAAGCGGAGCGGAGGGATCTGCGGTTTCCCCGGTTCCCATTTTCGTTGAAACAATCAGGCTGCGCATAAACACCTAGGTGCCGGTCGCTAAGGAAACTCTGATCAAGTGAAAGCGAGGTCCCGCAGCGGCTAAAGCCGCTTGATTTTCGGGTACTTGACGGACGGCCTGAAGGCCGTCCCTTTCAAAACGAGACTTAATCAGAGTTTCCTTAACTACTAGTCGCTAGTTGCTAGTTGCTTCTTTCAGTACGGCCCAATAATCCCGCCAATATTCCGCGACGCCGGCAACTTCACTGGCGATGCAAATGCCTCAACTCCCCAATACTTCGCAAACACGTCGAGGTACTTGTATCCCGAGCCAGTGTTGAATAGCACAACCTTGTCGCTGTCACTTAAGAAGCCGCTCTCCAGTAGATGTTTGTAGGCCGCCAGCGCCGCTCCGCCCTCGGGAGCCGGAAAAATGCCTTCGCTCGACGCCATCTCTTTCACGCCTTCCATGATCGTGTCATCGCTTACGGCAATCGCCGTTCCGCAGCTCTTGCGCGCGATGTCGAGAATGATGAAATCGCCATAAGCCTTGGGCACGCGTAGTCCGGCAGCCAGGGTGTGCGCGTCGGGCCACATAGTCGACACGGCCTCGCCATCCTGCAAGGCTTTTGGGATGGGCGCACATCCGTCGGCCTGTACGCAAATCATCTTCGGGCGCTTGCCGGCCTCGATCCAGCCCAGCTCTTCCATTTCTTCGAACGCCTTCCACATGCCGATTAAGCCGACACCGCCGCCGGTGGGATATAAGATCGCGTCGGGCAAAGTCCAGTCCAATCTGCTCCGCGACCTCATAGCCCATCGTCTTCTTACCTTCGACGCGAAAGGGCTCTTTCAGCGTCGACATATCGAACCAGCCTTCTGGCCCCTTGCGTTCGGCAACCATGCGGCCGCAATCGCTGATCAGGCCATCGACCAGAGTCAGATGCGCGCCCGCAGCTTCGACCTCCAGACGGTTCGCGATGGGCACATCCTTGGGCATGAAGACGTAAGCCTCGAGCCGCGCCGCTGCTGCGTAAGCGGCCATCGCACCTCCGGCATTTCCCGCCGAGGGCGCCGCCAGCTTTTTCAGTCCGTAGTGACGAGCCATGGTGATCGCCGCGCTCATGCCTCGTGCTTTGAAAGAGCCGGTCGGATTCAGGCCCTCGTCCTTGATAAGCAAGTTGGGATACTTGCGGCTGGGCAACATGGGAGTAAAGCCTTCGCCCAGCGTCACCGGCTCGGCGTCGGGTAACACCGCCGCATAGCGCCACATGCTCTTCGGGCCATCGTGAACCGCTTCACGCGCCGGGTTGCGCCTAATTTCAGCCAAGTCGTAGCGCACATAGAGCGGGCCGCCGTCTTTGGGACAAATTGTGGGAGCGGATTGTGGCGGATACTTCTCGCCGCATTTGCTGCATTCGAAAGCGATGATGGTTGCCATGAATCATTGACTCTAGAAGCCTCCGGCTCGGTTGGCAAGATGCTCGTGGGCGCACTCGACTGGCTGCTATAATCCGCGCAGTTTCCTTCCATGACCGAGCCGTCCACCCCACTGATGCGGCAATACGCCGCGATCAAGAAAGAACATCCCAGCGCGCTCCTCTTCTTCCGCCTGGGCGACTTCTACGAGCTGTTCTTCGAAGACGCTGTAGTGGCCGCGCGCGAATTGCAGATCACGCTGACTTCACGCAACAAGGAAAAAGGCGCTGCCATCCCGATGTGCGGCGTGCCTTATCACGCGGCGGAGAACTACATCGCCAAGCTGATTCGCAAGGGATTCAAAGTCGCTATCTGCGAGCAGATGGAAGATCCACGCCTGGCCAAGAAGCTGGTGAAGCGCGAGGTCACGCGCGTGCTCACGCCGGGAACCGCCGCTGACGCGCATCTTGGCTCGGAGGAGAATAATTTCCTGGCTTGCGTGGCGCGGGCCGGCAATGCCGTTGGCTTTGCCGCGCTCGATCTTTCCACCGGCGAGTTTCGCGCCACCGAATTTGTGGGCGACGACGCCGAGCGCCGCATCCGCGAAGAACTGCTGGTGTTGCGCCCGCGCGAAGTGCTGTTCGCGTCTTCGCTGCCGCTGTTCGATCAGCCGCGTGCTTCCGCGCCCCAAGCTGCCGCTGCGCCTCGCATGGCTTCTTTGGAAAACGCTACTTGGGCCGAGACACCGCTGGACGACTGGATCTTTGCTCCCGACTACGCCATCCCGCAGGTGGAAAATCATTTCGGTGTGCTTTCGCTGGAAGGCTTCGGCTTGGCCAACCGCTCGGCAGCGGCAACGGCGGCGGGCGCGATCCTGCATTACGTGCGCACCACGCAGCGCGGCTCGCTCGATCACGTGGACCGCATCGGCTTTTACGAGCGGCAGAACTGCCTGGTGCTCGATGCTGTTACGGTTCGCAATCTTGAGCTGATCGAGCCGCTGTTTTCCGGAGCGGGCGACAACGCGACGTTATTCCGTTCTCTGGATTGCACGGTGACGCCGATGGGCAAGCGCCTGCTGCGCGCCTGGATGCTGCGCCCATCGATCGATGGCGCTGAGATCAACCAACGCCTCGACGCTGTCGAGGGCATGGTAAAAAACCTGGTCGCGCGCGAAGAGCTGCGCCGCTCGATGGAAGGCATTCTCGATCTGGAGCGCCTGCTTAGTCGCGTCACACTGGAGACCGCCAATCCGCGCGACCTGCTGGCACTAGCTACCTCGCTGGCGAAGTTGCCCTCGGTGCGAACGTCACTATCTCACTTCCCTGTCGAGCGCTTACAGACACTCTATGAACAATGCGATGAGCTTGCCGACTTGCGCACGCGCATCCTGTCGTCGCTCGAGGACGAGCCGCCGCTAACCCTCGCCGACGGTGGCGTGATTCGCGCCGGTGTCGATCCCACGCTCGACGGCCTGCGCGACCTCAGCCGTAACAGCAAGCAGTACATCGCGCAAATCGAGCAGCGCGAGCGCCAGCGCACCGGCATCGGCTCGCTCAAGGTAAAGTTCAACAACGTCTTCGGCTATTACCTGGAGATCTCGAAGGCCAACCAGCACCTCGCTCCAGCCGACTACGAACGCAAGCAAACGCTGGTCAACGCCGAGCGATTCACCACGCCCGAACTGAAGGAGTACGAGGCGAAGGTGCTCGACGCGCAGGAGAAGATGGTCGAGATTGAGCGACGCCTGTTCGCCGAATTGCGCTCCGCCATCGCTGCCGAGGCGCGTCGCATCCGGCAAACTGCACTGGCGATAGCCGAAATCGACGTGCTGGCCAACTTCGCCTCAGTTGCAGCTAATCGCAACTACTGCCGGCCCAAACTGATTTCGGCAGCTCCATCAGCCGCAGATGCTGCGCAAGGTGGGATGGCAGAAGCTAGCGGCGACATTGAGATTGTCGAAGGCCGCCATCCGGTCATCGAGCAACTGGAGATCAGTGGCGTTGCCGACCGTTTTGTACCTAACGATCTTTATCTCAACGCCACCACACATTCCATCCTGCTAATCACCGGGCCGAACATGGGCGGCAAATCGACATATCTGCGACAGGCGGCGCTGATCGTGTTGATGGCGCAGATGGGATCGTTCGTGCCAGCGCGCTCGGCGCGGCTGGGGCTGGTAGACCGCATCTTCACGCGCATTGGCGCGTCCGACAATCTGGCGCGCGGCCGCTCGACCTTCATGGTCGAGATGACGGAGACGGCGGCGATCCTCAACACGGCGACGGCGCGCTCGCTCATCCTGCTCGACGAAGTGGGACGCGGCACAGCGACCTATGACGGCCTGGCCATCGCCTGGGCCGCGATCGAGTACATTCACGCCAACACTCGCGCCAAAACGCTCTTCGCCACCCACTATCACGAGCTGACCGAATTGGCCGATCGTCTGAGCGGCGTGAAGAATTTTCACGTCGGAGTAAAGGAAAGCGGCGGCGGAATTGTTTTCCTGCGCAAGGTGGAGGAGGGTGCAGCCGACAAGAGCTACGGCATTGAGGTCGCGAAGCTGGCGGGCCTGCCCTCCGATGTGGTCAATCGCGCCCGCGAAGTCCTGGCCGAGCACGAGAACGCCGAGCGCAGTGCCGTCAAACATCTGGCACATGACGAAACGCGGGAGTCCGGCCCGATGCAGTTGACCATCTTCACGCCCCTGTCGCAAAAGATTGTCGACCGCATCAAGGAAACCGATCTGGACCGCATCAGCCCAATGGACGCGCTGAACCTGCTGCACGAACTGAAGAAGCAGATGGGGTAAGCGGGCCACACTACTTGATAGGCAGAAACTCAATCTTGATCGTTCCTTTAGGAACATTCTTGAAATCGTAATCGGCCGTGACGAGCATTGCATGATCTGACTTGTGGCTTACCGTGAGAGCGCCGGCAAAGGCATCTGCATAAGGAACCCTGAAGTTCCATTTGAATTTGCCCGCATCCGCGGCAGCGGCAGCGTCGACCGGCACGATGGTCATCGGAAGGGCGGCAAGGTTGGCGAGGACAGCTTCGGCACCCAGGCCGTTTTTCTTGTGCAGCACGGCCACAATTTCGCCCCAGTTCACCGAACTCAGCAGGAGCCGTGCAGCGCCCTTCGCACCGTCATAGAAGAGGTCGCGCACCCGGTCGAAACCGGGTTCCTTGTCCGTGAAGCGCAAGATCGCACTCGCGTCGAGTACGTAAATCATCGCTTCTCATCAGCCCGGTGCATGCGCTCTCTCTCAGCGGACGCACCCTTGGTGGATCCAACGAGGCTGTCGATGAACTCTGGCGTAATTGGACGCACGACGAGCGCATTTCCCTCCCGTTGGATCGAGACCTTAGTTCCAGCGGAGAGCTTCATTTGTTCACGAAGCTCGGCTGGTATTACAAGTTGGCCCTTGGAGCTGATAGAAGCGTAGAGTGTCGCCATGCTGGCCATATTACCATTCGTAAGGCAGATCTACAATGTTCCTACCTTTACCAACTTATCTTACGACCTATGAATAGGAAAGCACATTTGGACGAGGCGACCCACGGCACGGTTTGGGAGACCTGTTCCTGAAAGGCAGAGACACCAGGGGAGACTCTTCCTTCACACCTCAATTCTCGCGCTCCACGCGTTACACTCTTCTATTCTTATGGCTTCCAAGAAGAGTCTCGAACTTCGCCGGCAGGTTGGCCAGTTGCTCATCATGGGCTTTGATGGCGTCGAGATGTCGTCGCGCCTGCGAGGCATGCTCGACAAGCTCTGTCCCGCCGGCATCATTCTTTTCAAGCGCAACCTCGAGCACGCCGAGCAAACGCACGCGCTTTTGAGCGAAGCGCAAAAGCTCAGCGCGACTCCGCTATTCCTATGCGTGGACATGGAGGGTGGCACCGTCGATCGCCTGCGCGACGTGATCGCGCCAGCGCCGTCGGTCGCCGAGGTGGCCGCGAGTGGATCGAAGGCCCTCTTCCGCAAGCATGGCCGCCTGATCGGCGAAGAAGTCCGTGCGCTTGGATTTAACACCGATTTCGCGCCCGTGCTCGATCTGCAATTCCCGCGTCGCGAAATGTACTGACCACTCGTACCGTTTCCGCCCAGCCTAGGCAAACCGTAATCTATGCGCGCGCGTTTCTGCGCGGCCTTTGCGACTCTGACATTGTGGGATGCGGCAAACATTTCCCCGGGCTGGGTGCGGCTCGCCTGGACTCGCACCATGAGATGCCGGTGATCGAGAAACCCTGGAAGCGTTTGTGGAAGGATGATCTGCGGCCCTATCGTGAATTGTGCGACCGCTTGCCCTTCGTGATGGTGGCGCACGCGGCCTATCCGCAAATCACCGGCGATAACACTCCTGCGTCGCTCTCCAAGAAGTGGATGCGCCGCATTCTACGTAAGAAGATCGGCTATCGCGGTCTCATCATCACCGATGATCTCGACATGGGCGGGGTACTGGCGGCATCGCCGATTGAAGACGCTGCGGTGGAGACGCTGCGCGCCGGGGCCGACATGTTCCTGGTCTGCCAGAAGGAAGAGAGCGTGCGGCGCGCCTTCGAAGCTGTGCTGAAGCGGGCCGAGGGCGACAGAAAGTTCGCGCGGCTGGTCGCAGAGAAGGCGCAGCGCGTGTTGGCCGCCAAGAAAAAGTCGAAGGCGCTGAAGGCCCGCATGGCCCCAGCTCCTACCCAGAAAACGGTGGAGCGCCTGACCCGCAATATCTGGGAATTCAGCGAAGAGCTACGCGCACATACCCTGGTCAGCGACGAGGCTACCCAGTGATTGTTGCGGGTGTCATGAGCGGCACCTCGGCCGACGGCATCAACGTCGCGCTGGTGCGGGTTCAGGGACGCGGATTCCGCTCGCGCCTGGAATTGCTGGCGCACTATCAATTCCCTTATCCCGCTGCAGTGCAGCGCGCCGTGCTGGCGGCCATGAATGCAAAGTCCGCCAGCGTAGCCGATCTGGCGCGGCTGAACTTCGTTCTGGGCGAACTTTACGCGGATGCAGTGCGTACCGCGCAACGTCGCGCGCGGCTAGAGTGCGAACTGGTCGGCTGTCACGGCCAGACGCTCTATCACCAGGGAAATCCCGCGCCGTTCCTCGGCCATCGCGTTGCGTGTACCTGGCAAAGCGGGGAAGCGGCGATGATTGCAGCAAAAGTCGGCGTTCCGGTCGTCTCCGATTTTCGTCCCGCCGACATGGCAGTGGGCGGCAAAGGCGCGCCGCTGGTTCCCCTCCTCGATTATGTGCTCTACCGTCATCGACGCTATGGACGGATTGTGCAGAACCTTGGCGGCATTGGCAACCTGACGGCGATTCCGCCCCGCGCTCTGCCTGAGGATCTGGTCGCCTTCGACACCGGCCCGGGCAATATGGTGATCGACGCCGTCACCGCGCATCTCTTTGACAAGCCATTCGATCGCAACGGACGGCTGGCGGCTCGCGGCGAGCCCATCGAACGCGTGCTGCGCGAATTGCTGCGACATCCATTTTTCCGCCAGAAGCCTCCCAAGACTGCTGGCCGCGAGCAATTCGGCCGCGAATTCGTACGCGAGTTCCTTCGCTTCTGCCGGCGAGCTGATGAGAACGACATCGTCGCCACCGCAACCGCACTCACGGCCCGCTCCATCGGCATCGCCGTCCGAAAATTTGTGTTGCCATTATTGGAGAATGAAGACGCCCGGCCGGCGCGCTTTCGCGAGTTTGTTGTCTCGGGTGGAGGAACGAAGAATGCGACTCTGATGGGAATGATCCGCGCAGAACTTGCGCCTTTGAAAATCCGCGTGCGCACCACCGACGACTTTGGGCTTCCATCCGAGGCGAAGGAAGCCGTCGCGTTCGCGCTGCTCGCCTACCAGACTTGGCGGCGAGTGCCGTCGAATGTTCCTTCCGCCACGGGCGCCAAGCGGCCTGCAATCCTGGGTAAAGTCAGCTATGCATAGTTGTCGTTTCACCACAGAGAACCCGGAGCGCACGGAGAAAACTAGAAACCAGTTCACCACGGAGGCACGGAGACACCGAGAAGAAGGGAAAGAAGGAAAGAACAAAAACGAAGAGCATGGCGGCCTACACGGATTTGCAGGACAATTGCAAGATTGCTATCGGCGAGATCTTAGATCCAAATTCTCTCTGTGTCTTCGTGTCTCTGTGGTAAGTACGTTCGGATTTTTCTCCGTGCGCTCCGTGTTCTCCATGGTGACACTCTCGCTGGTCCTGCTGCTTACTGCTTGTTCAAGCAAACCCGACCCCCACACGCTGGTCATGATCATCGAGAGCAGCCCCACCAACCTCGATCCGCGAGTTGGGGTGGACGCGTTTTCTGAACGCATTGACGATCTGCTCTTCGACTCGCTGGTCCGCCGCGACGATCATTTCAACTTGCAGCCCTGGCTGGCCGAAAGTTGGGAAATTCCCGATCCTCAGACTTACATCTTTCACCTGCGACATGGCGTGCGCTTTCACAACGGGCAGCCCCTGACCGCGCGCGACGTGAAGTGGACCTTCGAGTCGCTCCTCAGTGGCAAGCTGCGCAGCGCCAAGACCAGCAGCTATGCGCAGGTCAGCAGCGTGGACGCGCCTGACGACTACACCGTTATCTTTCACCTGAAGCAGCCATTCGCGCCCATGCTATGGAATCTTTCCGACGGCACGATCGGCATCGTGCCCTACGGCAGCGGCGACGATTTCAATCGCCATCCCATCGGCTCGGGCCCATTTCACTTCGTCAGCGCGCAGCAGGACAAGAATGTCATTGTCGAGCGCAATCCTGACTACTGGGCCGCGCCCGCGAAACTGCCGCGGGTCGAGTTCAAGGTCATTCCCGATGCAACGACGCGAGGCTCTGGAACTGCGCAAGCAGAGTGCCGATGTGGCCATCAACTCGCTGGTTCCCGACACCGTGGTCGCGCTGCAGCGCGATCGCAACCTCACCGTCATGCAGGCTCCGGGAACGATCTATGCCTATCTCGCCATGAATCTGCGAGATCCCACATTGAAGGATGTAAGGGTGCGCCGCGCCATCGCCTATGCCATCGACGTGCAGCCCATCATTCATTATTTGCTGCGCGATGAGGCTCGCCCCGCCTACGGTGTTCTGCCGCCGCAACATTGGGCCTACGATGGCGACGTGATGCGTTACCCGCACGACCCTGAACGCGCCCGTCAGCTTCTCGACGCTGCCGGTTATCGCGCGGTTAACGGCGTACGCTTCCACATCACCATGAAGACTTCGACGGATGCGTCGACTCGCCTGCTGGCGGCGGTGTTGCAGCAGCAGTTGCGGGAGGTCGGCATCGCACTCGACATTCGTACCTTTGAGTTCGCGACATTCTTCTCCGATGTGACCAAGGGTGCGTATCAGATTCACTCCCTGCGCTGGGTAGGCGCCAGCAATCTCGATCCCGACATCTTCGAGCACGTCTTCGATACGGACAGCTTCGCTCCCAAGCGCGCCAATCGCACTTTCTACTCCAACCCGCGGGTCGATGAACTCATTCGCGAGGGACGCAGCACGCTCGATCAGGATAAGCGCAAAGTTATCTACGACGAGATTCAGCAGATCCTTGCCGAAGACTTGCCGTACATCAATCTGTGGTATCTGAATAACGTGCTGGTGCACACCAATCGCGTGCACGGCATCGAGTTGGGGCCATCGGGAAACTACGATTTCCTGCGCACCGCAGAGCTGGCGAACTAGGTTCCCGCGAAGGCGAAGACCCATGGCGCAGGTCCGAACAGGGTCGCCATCATCAGGCATCTGAGCCTGACCAGCATCTGTTACTCGCGTGTTACCATCGAAATTCAAGGCGTCAAAGGAGCCTGCCCCTTGCGCATACTCTTCGTCGGAGACATTTTCGGCCGTCCGGGCCGCACCATCGTGCACGAGCGCCTGCCCGAACTGCAGAAAGCAACACGCCGTCGATCTCACCATCGCCAATGGCGAAAACGCTGCCGGCGGCTTCGGCATCACGCCGCAGATCGCCGAGGAGCTTTTTGAACTCGGCATCGACGTCATCACCACCGGCAATCACGTCTGGGACAAGCGCGAGATCATCGACTACATGAACTCGGCCAACGGCAATGAGGCTTCGCTGGCGCGTCGCGTACTGCGTCCGGCGAATTATCCCGCGGGCTCGCCGGGCTTCGGCTGGTATCAGGGACGCACCCGCGGCGGCGTCGCCTACGCCGTGATCAATCTGCAAGGCCGCGTCTTCATGACCAACAACGACGATCCGTTTCGCCTCGCCGACGAACTGCTCAAACAGATTACGGCGAAAGTAATCCTGGTGGACTTTCATGCCGAGGCGACCTCGGAGAAAATCTCGCTCGGCTGGTATCTGGAAGGACGCGTAACCGCCGTGCTCGGCACGCACACCCATGTCCCCACGGCCGATGAACAAGTGCTGGCTGGCGGTACCGCGGTGCAGACCGACGTGGGCATGACCGGTCCTTATGAGGGCGTGATCGGCGTGCAGAAGGAACTGATCCTGCAGCGCTTCCTGACCAACATGCCAGGACGCTTCGAACCAGCAACCGACGACGTGCGCCTGTGCGCCGCTCTGATCGATTGCGACGCCGAAACCGGCCGCGCTACCGCCATTCAGCGGATCATGCTGCGGCAGGAGTGAAGTAGCCATCAGCCATCAGCTGTCAGCTTTGACGCGAATCCCACCCCATACTCTGGATTTCGTCACAATTCTTGAATTGTCATTACGAATGGCCTTCAGGCCGTGAGGAACCTGCTTTTCCATTCGTTGCGCCAACGCAGGGAGAAAAGCAGATTCCTTGTATCTTCGCTGACACTGTTAGCCTGGGCCGTCATGAGGTAAGAGGAAGGCAGCGGGCTTCGGCGGGAGGCCGAGCAGATCCCGAGGCGCGAAGTCGGCAGCCTGCAGCGAGAGCGGCCCCCGCCCTACCTTTCTCACGCCGTGGAGAATCCGAGGCCATTGAGCCTGCATTCACAAGGCAGGCGGGAGAGGATGCACAGGGGCGGGAGCCGAAGTCCAGCTTAAAACGGAGGGCGACTATGAACAAGTCCCAGGCTGGGCAAAATTGGTACGTAGGCATCGATGTGAGTGCGCGGGAGTTGGTGGTGGCGATGGGCAACCAGGGTGGGAGCGCGGTACTGGAGCGCTATGACAACACGGCCGCGGGGCAGCAACAGCTGGTCAAGCGGCTGCGGAGTTTGCGGGCGGCGGGGGTAACGGTTTGTCTGGAAGCCAGCGGGAACTACAGTCTGGACGTGGCGCTGGGGCTGGCTCGCATGGGGGAGCGGTGAAGTTGCAGGTGGCCGATCCGCGGCGGGTGCGGCGGTTTGCTGAATCGCTGGGGCAGCGCAGCAAGACCGATCCGGTAGACGCGCGGGTGCTGAGCCAGTATGCGGAGCGGATGCCGCTGGTGGAGTGGCAACCGCCTTCGGCGGCGGCGCTACAGTTGCGGGCGATGAGCCGCACCATCGCGGCGCTGGTCCGCATGTGTACGCAGCACAAGAATCGGCAGCATGCCCTGGGGGCCAGCCGCGCGCTGCCCGCTTGTCTGGTGCGCGAGCTGGAGGCCCAAGTGCGTTACACCGAGAAGCGTATTGCCAAGTTGCGGCGGCAGGCGGTGGGGGTGATTCTGGGCGAGCCCGAGTTGGCTCGCCGCTGGCAGCACCTGCTGAGTGTGCCGGGGCTGGGCGAAAGCAGTGCCCTGGCCGTGCTGGGCGAACTGGCGGTTCTGCCCGACACGCTGGATCAACGCCAGTGGGTGGCGCACGCCGGTCTGGATCCCAAGCATCATGAGTCGGGCTCCTCGATTGCGCAGAAACCCCGCATCAGCAAAGCCGGCAATGCTTACCTGCGCGCCGCCCTCTATATGCCGGCGCTGGTGGCGGTGCAACACGATCCTGGGCTGGGAGCTTTTTATCAGCGTCTGCTGGATCATGGCAAAGCTAAGCTGCAGGCGTTGGTAGCGGTCATGCGCAAACTGCTGCATGCGGCTTGGGGAATGTTCCGTAACGATCAACCCTATGATGGAGTCAAACTGTGTCCGCAAAGCTAAAAAGAGAGAGGTTCTCCGCCACCTCTCCAGAGAGAAAAAAATCTTGAAATCGAAGAGAGAATCTCGCTTCGCTCGTAATGACAATCATCGAGATGACGACGCCCGCGCTTGAGAGAGTCGGCCTTACTGATGGCTGATAGCCTTATAGCTGACGGCTGATAGCTGTGACGGCTGATGGCTGAAAGCTAGTAGCTAGTTGCTAGTTGCTAGTTGCTCATTTACCCTTCCCACGCATGTCCCACTGCGACGAACTATGGATGGAAGAGGCTCTGCGCGAGGCGCAGCGCGCGCTCGCGTTGGATGAAGTGCCCGTGGGCGCGATAGTCGTATATGACGGCCGCGTGGTCGGACGGGGATGTAATCGTCCGGTCAGTGCCCATGATCCCACCGCCCACGCAGAGATCCTCGCGCTGCGCGAAGCCGGGCAAACCATCGGCAACTATCGCCTGCTCGACTGTGATCTGTATGTGACAGTCGAACCCTGCGCCATGTGCGCCGGAGCTATTACTCATGCCCGCATTCGCCGCCTGATCTATGGTGCCGAAGATGCCAAGGCGGGCGCGGTTCACTCCATGTTGCAGGTGCTCAACCATCCCCGGCTCAATCACAAAGTTGAGGTATGTTCAGGAGTGCTGGCGGCGCGCTGCATGGATCTGGTGCAAACGTTCTTTCGCGAGAAGCGAAAGTCTGAAGCTGACGCGAAGGGGATGCCGACAGCGTAACGCAGCGCTCTGGTGATCGCCGCAAAAGCTCTGCTATCATGGAAAGCGACCGTGTTGTCTCGCGCGGAGAGGTGCGTGAGCGGTTGAAACGAGCCGCCTCGAAAGCGGCCATACCTTGACGGGTATCGGGGGTTCGAATCCCTCCCTCTCCGCCAGTTCTTATAAATCAAAGACTTATGCGCCGGGATATCTGCCTTGGTGGCTTCAACCCGACGCCAATTCCCCCCTAAGATATCCAACATTTCTTTGGACACCATTGCTAGATGTGGTTTTGGCGTCTTTGCCGAGGGTGCCGAACTCTTTGTTTTGCTCGTTCGTCATTCGTAGCGCAATGCCACCATGGGATCGACCATCGCCGCGCGACGTGCCGGAACGTAGTTCGCCAGCAAGGCCACTCCGGCCAACAGCAGAGTGAACAGCGCAAGAGTCAGGGGATCGTTCGGGCTCACGCCAAACAGCAAACCGGAAATCAGCCGCGCCAGTGCAAGAGACGCGATAAACCCGACTACAACTCCAGCCAGAGCCAAGACTCATGCCCTGCCGCACCACCAGCTTTAACACATCGCTCCGTTGTGCACCCAGTGCCATGCGCACACCGATTTCACCTACCCGCTGGCTCACGAAGTACGCCATCACGCCGTAAATTCCAATCGCCGCCAGCAACAGTGCGGTCGCCGCGAAGAATCCCAGCACCTGCATGGCAAACCGCCGCGCCGCCAGCGAGTCGGAGATACGTGCTGCGCAGCGAGCGCACGCCGAATACAGGCAGGTCCGGGTCTACGGCCTGGATCTCGCGCCGGATCACGCCTTCCAGAGCTTCCGGAGTCGCCTCGGTCCGGATATAAACCGTCATGGCGTTCATGGGAAGCTGTCGGGCGGGAAGGAAGATATGAGGCGTATAAGGGGCGTCCAGCCCATCGCCTCGGCTGCGTCCGACCACGCCCACGATTCGCCGCCATGGCTGCTTCGGACCAAATTGCAGCCTGATCTGTTTTCCCACCGGATCAGCATTCGGCCAGAACCGTTCCGCGGCAGTCTCGTCGATCAAAACTACCGACTCTCCTTTTTGGTCATCGTTGTCCGCCAACATCCGGCCTCGGATCAAGCGGGATTCCCAGGACGTGAAAGGTATTAGCGGTCGTCACTCCCAGTTCCGCCGTGGGCGCTTCTCCGGAGCAGCAGTCTGGCCCTGGATGTCGAAGCCGTTGGCGTTACGCAAGCCGGCGAACGGCGTATTACCTCCACCGATGGCAACTTCACTCACTCCCGGTATTGCGCTCAGCCGTTGCAGAACGCTGGCGAGGAAAGCGTTCCGTTTCTCCTGAGTAGGGTAAGGATTGTTCTTGGGATCGTTGGGCACCGGCAGCCAAACCTGCGCCGTCACGACGTGCTCAGAGTTGAAGCCAGGCTGCACTTCCAGCACCTTCCAGAAACTTCGCATCAACAGCCCTGCTCCCACCATCAGGACGAGCGACAATGCGAATTCGCATATGACCAGGCCACTGAGGAAGTGATGCTGGCGCGAGCCAATGCCTACTCCTCGCGATCCCTGGTTCAGCTTGTCCATGAGCCGCCGATCCGACGATTTGCAATGCGGGCGCGACTCCGAACAGCAAGCCGGTAAACAGCGAAACCAGAAATGCAAACAGCAGGGCCCGCCCATTCAAGGCAATTTCCGAAAGCCGGGGAAGATTTGAGGGAACCAGCGTCAGCAGCAGATTCTTCAATCCGAAGCTGACCGGTACGGCCAACGCCCACCCGCAGAGCGAAAGCACCAGGCTCTCCGTCAGCGTCTGCCGGATCAATCTCCAACTGCTCGCTCCCAACGCCTGGCGAAGCGCAATCTCACGATAACGGGTGGAGGAACGAGCAAGCAGCAGGCTGGCGATGTTTACACAGGCAATGAGCAACACTGCTGCCTACCGCCGCCAACAGCAAAATCAGCATTAGGTTCGAATTGCCGACGATTTCCTGCTGCAGCGGCACCAGATGCGGTTTCCACTGCGCTGTCGCCGGATAATCTGTCGGATACTGCTTTTGCAATTCGGCGGCGTAAGCGTCGAGTTTGGCTTGCGCCTGAGCCACACTCAATCCGGGACTCAGGCGTGCAATGGCGCCAGGGATAAACCTCTGCGTGCGCACCGGAGGCTTGGGAAAGGGAGCTGCGGCAAATCCGGCGGCAACCCAAACCTCCACGTCCTGTCCCAGGGTGCGACCAGGATGGCGAAACTCCGGCGGCATGATTCCCACGATGGTGTACAGGTCGGTATCGAGGCGGAAGCTGGTCCCCAGCACATTCGGATCGCCGCCGAACATCTTGTGCCACAAGCTGTCGCTGATGACCGCGCCTTCGGAGAATCCTTCCCGCGAGTCGCCCGCATTGAACACGCGTCCCAGCGCCGGCTTCGCGCCCAGCAGAGTGAAGTAGTTCGTGCTGACGGCATTGGCTTCAACCCGCTCCGGCTTCTCGCGACCGGTAATATTCGCGCTGATAGGCCACACGGCGGATATCTGTTCGAAGACACCCGAGTCTCTCTGGAAGTCGTCCAGCTCAGGCTGCGACATCCCCATGTCAACCAGGTTCGCGCCTGGCATATCGACTTTCACCGCCACCAGTTGTGTCTGGTTGCTGATAAGGCAGTGGTCTTAACAGAACAGCATCCACCACCGAGAAGAGTGCAGTGTTCGCGCCGATACCCAATGCCAGGGTAAGCACGATCACCGCCGTAAACCCAGGACTCTTGCCGAGCAGACGAAGTCCGTAACGGATGTCTTGCAGCAGAGTTGCCATCGCCCACCTCATTCCACGCTCACGCAGCGCGCCGAATCCATTCGAGCCCCCAGCCGGGACTCGATCTGCGGAACATAGACGTAAAGAAGATAAGAGCAACTCGTCCGCCAGTGTGCCGCTGAGCTAAGCCGCTGGTTTAGAGGGCTCAACGCAGCCGAAAAGGATTCGAGCGCAAGCCCTATGTCCGGCGGAGCGACGGAGCGTTCACAAATGGACGTGGCCCTCACACGTCCGCTCTTCAGGCTGGTCAGTTCCCACAAGCCCTGACTTCTCACGGACTGTACTCCCGCAACACCCGGTCTTCACCAATGACGTTGCGAGGCCGCATAGAGGCAGGGGAGTACGGATTCATAGAGAATGATCGATTTCCGGGACGCTCTATCAGGTCAGTCTTATGCCGCGGAGGTTTTGGCAAGGGACCGCAGTTTGACAGCCCGCCCTATCTCGCCTTCGCCGAATCCGGTAATCTACTTTCTAGCGCTTGGGTCCGACTGCATTGACTGGCTCCAAGGCCGCTCCAAAGTCCGAAGATAGAAACACGCGAAAAATTCAAAAGAGGCCTCGTCTATGGCGAACAAAACTTACGAAACCACATGCTGTGTTGTAGGCGGTGGGCCGGCGGGGATGATGCTCGGCTACCTGCTGGCGCGGGCCGGAGTAGCCGTCACCGTGCTGGAGAAGCATAACGATTTCTTCCGCGATTTTCGCGGCGATACCGTGCATCCTTCAACCCTGGAACTTATGTATGAGCTCGGCATCCTGGAAGATTTCTTGAAGGTGCCGCACCAGAAACTGGAGACCGTCGGCGGCATATACGGCGATTATGCTTTTCGGGTCGGCGACTTCCGCTATGTGCCGACGCACTGCAAGTTCGTCGCTCTCATGCCCCAGTGGGATTTCCTGAATTTTCTCGCCGGCAAGGCCAGGCAGTTCCCTGCTTTCAATCTTCGGATGCAGCATGAGGCGGTGGACCTCATGCGCGATGGCGATCGCATCACCGGTGTCGCGGCGCAAACGCCCGAAGGCCCGGTGCAAATCCGCGCCGACTTGGTCGTCGGCTGCGATGGCCGGCACGCCGTCACTCGCCAGGCGGCACATCTGGAAGTTCGAGGAGTTCGGTGTCCCCATCGATGTGCTGTGGTTCCGAATCACCCGCACCACCAACGATCCCGAGCAACTGTTAGGAAATATCAACTACGGAAGGGGGCTCATCCTGATCCCGCGAAGCGATTACTTTCAGGCCGGCCTCGTCATTCCCAAGGGTTCGTTCGGGGAGCTTCAGCGTCAAGGCTTGGAGTCTTTGCAAAACTTGCTTCGCCGCATCGCTCCTTATCTCGGCGATCGCGTCGAGGAGCTGCGCGACTGGGACCAGATCAAGCTGCTAACGGTGCAAATCAACCGGCTGCGGCAATGGCATCGTCCCGGCCTACTCTGCATTGGCGATGCGGCCCATGCCATGTCACCCGTTGGTGGAGTCGGAATCAATCTCGCGATCCAGGATGCGGTGGCGACAGCCAATCTGCTGGCTGACCCATTGCGCCAGGGACGCATGAGTGAAGCTATGCTCGCACAGATCCAGCAGCGCCGCGAGTTTCCGACTCGCGCGACCCAGTTTGTGCAGGTCAACGCGCATAAGTTGCTCCAGAAGATATTCGAGAATCCTGGACCGGCAAAGGCGCCCTGGCAATTCAAAGCTGTAGTGCACATTCCCGGACTGCGGCATGTGACCGCGCGCCTGGTCGGAGTCGGCGTCCGTCCCGAACACATTCGAGGCGCAAGAAAACAGCCCGCCTGTGACGGACAGTATCTCAAGAGACTCGCCGTGGGTGTAGGGCTGGCGGCAGCGGGCGCCGTGTTGGCAGCCCGCGCCCTGCGAAGCTTCCGCCGCTGGCGATATGCCGAGGCTTGACCGGAACGAACTGCCTGCCTCTGGAAAGCGGGCTCGCTCAGGCCGCCGTGCCACCCCAATCCTGGCGGCTCTATTAAATCGCCGGCAGAACGTATCGCTGCGGCGATGCCGACTTCCTATTTCATCGCGGCCGGGTTAGCGTGCTGCAGCCAGGAAGCAAGCTGGGCACTTTGTTGCGCTTTCAGGTCGACACAATAATTCATCCGCTCTACGGCCTGCTTCAGCGAGCGCTCCGCCGCGGGAGCCGGATGGCTGGTGAAGAACGCCTGCACTTCGTCACGCATTTCGGCATCACAGAAGCTGCCGGTCGCTTGGACAATCGTGCCACCGGCAAAGGCTCCTCCCAAGTTCTCAATTGTTCCCCAATGCGCCTGAACGAAACTCCACGCCTGCTTTTCCGCAGCCGGATTTTGCATCACGCCGTAAATTAAGTAGGGAGCGTCCTGCGAGCGCATCGCCGGTGAAATCGCATACTCCAGGGTTTTCTCAATCAAGGCGGGATCGCTGAAGCGGCCCAGCGCGAAAATGTCGTTGAAGTAAGTTTCCGGCGTCTTGGCGGCTTTCAGGTTTTCCATGATTTTGTCGTAGAGCGTCTGGTCGCCTGTGCGCGCGGCGATCTGCAAGGCAGCGACCGCAATCTCGTGATTGACCGAAGTAGGGTCGGCCAGATACTGATTCGCCAGTTTCAGTGCCAGTGCTTGCACCTGCGGATCGCGGGCCACGTTGCCCAGGGCCGCCAGTAGTTCTCCGCGCAAAGTGGCTTGATCTTCACTTTCGCCAGGCTTGGCTTCCCATCCCACGTCCTGGGCCACGGGGGCGAGGAGTTGGCGCACCCAAAGACCGTAGGCTTCGCGGTCGGCATCGTTCACAACGTGGTAGCCAATGTAACTGAGTTGCTGAAGAATCTGGCCTAGAACGGCACTGTTGCGGTCGGCCTGAAGTCCTTCCGCTAACACCATGTAATCTCCGATCGGTTGGCGATCGACCCTGACCGACGCCCAGACATCAGCCAGCAACATGATCCGTTCGCCCGCAGACAGCGCGCTCTCGGCTACCTTGGCCATCGACTGAATCGCTTCGGAGCTATATCCGGAGCGATAGAAACCTTTCGCATTCGCGTTCACGTAAACCCATGGCGAACATCCTGGCAGAGTGAAGCTATCTTGTTTCTTCGTGACCAGTTCACACTTTTCCGCACCTGATGCCGTCGATGCACCCGCCTTCATGCACAAGGGAATCTGCCATAGCTCCGCACTGCCAGCATCCAGCTTGGCTCGATCATAAAAATACCGCTGCTGTTCCAGCGAAACTGCGTCGGAATTGCCCGAGCATTGAGTCTTCACCGTTACCAACGGCGGCCCGGCTTGTTCGATCCAGGTCGGCATGATTTTGTCGACCGGCTTTTTGGAAACCTGGGTCTGCGCATTCCAGAAGTCTGACGCTGTGGCATTAGCGTAGGCGTGCTGCCTTAAATACAAATCCACGCCTTCACGAAATGGCTCTGGCCCCACGTAAGCCTCCAGCATCCGCAGCACCGCCGCGGTCTTCCCGTAGGTGATGGAATCGTCGAGTTCAAGGATCTGCGCCGGCGTGTCGGCAGGCTGGTGAATCGGGTGAGTATTAGTCAGCGAGTCCTGGTCCAGCGAGTCTACGGTTCCACTGACTTCGTCGAGTGGCACATTCCATTCCGGCTTCCAGGCCGCAACCGGCTTGCTCGACATCCAGGTAGCGAAACCCTCGTTGAGCCACTTGTTGTCCCACCACTGCATGGTGACCAGGTCGCCAAACCATTGGTGCGCCATTTCGTGAGCAAGCACCGAAGCCACCGTCTTCTTCAAACCAATAGCAGTGTTCTTTTCATCGAGAAGCAGCAAAATCTCGCGGAAGGTTATGCAGCCAGTATTCTCCATCGCGCCCGCCGAGAAGTCTGCCAGCCCCACCAGGTCGAGCTTCCCGTAGGGATACTTGATCCCGAAATAGCGATCGTAAAAGTGCAAGTTGAATTCAGCGGCAGCCAGAGCGAAGCGGCCCAATTCCTTCTTGCCGGGACTGGTCCACACCCGAATGGGAATGCCGTCCGATTCGCCTTCGATGTATTCAAAGTCACCAACCACGATGGCCACCAGATAGGACGACATCTTGGGGCTGGTGGAGAAATGGACGGTATGCTTTGCATCGCCCGGGCCAGGCGTGTCGGAAACGACCTTTCCGTTGGAAATTACTTTCATGGCTTTGTCGGCGATGACGGTAATATCGAACGTGGCCTTGTAGATGGGCTCGTCGAACGATGGAAAGGCGCGACGAGCGTCGGTGTCCTCAAGTTGAGTCGCGGCATACTTCCGGCCCTGATCATCCTTGCCGATGTAGAACCCGCGTAACTGGTCGTTAAGAATTCCCGTGTAACGAATCTGGATGGTCGCTGCTCCGGGCTCCAGCGGTTTGGTCACCGCCAGGCTCGCTGTCTGCTTCTCTTTGTCGAGTGTCACCTTAGCCGCTTGCGTGCCACCGCCGCTGGTGATACTCACACTCTGAAAATCGATGTCGGCTGCATTCAGCACGATCTCCGGAGTGGTCTTCAACACGCGCACCTGGATCGTCTCCTCGCCCGCAAACGTGTTATTCGTCAGGTCCGGAGCAAACGTCAGCTTGTAGCTCTCCGGAACCGCGATTTGAGGCAGACGCTGCGCCACGCAGAAAGATCCCAACCAGAAAAGCCCGATAACCAGGAAAATCCGCTTCATTCCGACCCCCAGCTTTGGTATATGACAGTCTCGTTATAAGCGGGGCAGAAAGAAAATGCTTGAACGGTATTAACCTTGCCGGAAATTAGGAGAACGTGGGGACATGGGCAGTACGATGCCGCGGAAGGCGGAGGGCGTCAGCCCGGTTGATTTCTTAAAAGTCCGGCACAGGTGAGCGTGGTCGGCAAAACCGCAGGTGTAGGCTACATCAACGATCGGCCTTTGCGGATTGAGAAGCAGCTCAAACGCCCGGCGGACGCGGCTCTTCGCCAGGTAATCGCCGAAGGTGCATCCTAGAAAACGGCGGAAGCTGCGGGCCACATGCACCGGATGCACGCCAACTTCGCTGGCGACATTGGTAAGCGACCACTGCCGGCCTTCCATATCGCTGACCAGTTGCAACGCGCGACGAAACCAGACTGGGGGATGGCGATCGATTCGTCCGGAAAAGAAGAAGCTCAGCAACTCGGTGGCGACGCTTTCAATCCCGTCGGTATCTGCACTGAGCTCGCGATACAGGCGGAGCCCGAGGGCATAGGGCAGGCCACCACAAAATATCCCCGATTGATTCGCCGGGCGTAGCTCCTGCGCGGCATCCTGCAACCACGAATCCGCAACTTCGAGATCGATCAGATGTCCGCCCTGAGGATGAAAGCGATCGCTGTGCGTTTCCGCCGGCGGATGCCAGATCACAGTGCCTGATGGACAGAAGGTTTCACCCCGATTTGAGGCCTCGACATAAGCGCCAGCCAGCAAGAAAGAGAGATAAGCCGTCGGATGCTGGTGGCGGCCAAGCGCGAAATTACAAGCGTAGGATTTCTCCACGATTCGAAACGGTCCAACTTGCTTTTCGCGAAGAACATTTCCCAGAGGATTCATTTCAAATCGTCATTCCCGGATGTTAGTACGGAGCTCAGCCTGGACTTCCAAGTCTGTGAAGCCTAACACTCGCACCTAACCATGCGTCTCTTTCTCTACATCGATTGCACACGGCATCCGCTCACAAGGATTCGTTCTTGAGCAAGCTTCGAGAGTTAGGTACGGCATGTGGGCAAACAAAGTTCCTGCATTCGTTCGCAGCTTTTGTGCGGCGATGGCAGAACTCCTTGGGAATGATTTTTCATGAGGCAAACGCCTGACGCCGTATGATTGCACTTTAGCGGGACGATGACTTCCATCACTCGATAGCCCCAAAGTTAACTTTAGGACGCTACCCATCCCCCGACGCCGACAGGGCATCCAGGCAGCGTGGTAAAATACTGATCGGTCTCAAGCATGCCCATGATGGCAACTTTGCTCGGTGCAAGCGCTTGAAACCGCGCGTAGGCGCGTAGCTCAGTTGGTTAGAGCGCTACCTTGACACGGTAGAGGTCAGGAGTTCGAGTCTCCTCGTGCCTACCATTTCTTCTTTAGATTCAGTACCTTCACGCAAGCCTACGGAGCGCTAGCGCAGCTCGTCACCAAACGTTCGAATATCAGCGTTCGCATGAGACACGTGGCGAACCCTATGCGTCAGCTTTCTGCCGGCGTCAGCGAAGGTGACGCTTGACCCCCGACCACGGAGCAGTGTCTTTTCGCCATTCCTTAAGTCTCTCCAACCGTTCGCGCACCACCGTCGAAATCAACCAGCGGCGCCACCGTAAGAAGCAATCCTCCGGTCTGCAGTAGACGCGCGACGCATCGCCGATATGGTGGTCCTTCGCTTCCATCCTGATAAGGAGCGGGCGTTGATTAGAGAGGCTGTTTAGACAGCAAGAAGGTGGTCAGTTTAGACCCAAGGGGGCGTCGGCGCGGTCGGCGTCTTCCAAGCCGTTCTGGTTGGCCCGCCGAAGAAACAATAGTCACACAGCACGCCCTTCCGCCAGTTATGCACGTCTGCGAGGGTCCCAAAGTGTGCTAGCGTGGGCGAGATACGTCAAGGAGGGTGGGGTCGGAGCTACCTGCACGCCAAAACCTGGTTCGGCAAGCAAGGCCGATACCGAGGAATCCAGCATCTTGCATCGAATGAGGAGGTCGGTGCGGTGGATCCGCGAGTGCCGGCTACGATGCCATAGCTGGTGTTTCTTGAGGGGGAGACCGGGTATGGGAGAGCTGGGATCGTGGAAGAAGGCCGTGTGCTGCCAATGCACATATGGATGGTGACGGTCGACGACGTCGGTCACTCCCACACTTAACGTTTGGCTGAAATATGTAGTCTCGGGGACCTCGGCGTCCGCCGGGTGGTAAAGCTTGCAGGTGACCAGCCAGGTGTTGTTGTAGATGAGGTTCCCGGTCCAGCGGTCGATTTCTACTTTGAGATTGCCAGGCGAGAGAGGTGTGACTTGGGTGAGCACCGTCTCGTGCGTATCTTGTCGAATGGCGGTCCAGGAAACAGTCAATCCTGCCGCCAGTCCCAGCGAAGGATCGAGCACCGCACTGTCGGAGATAGAGAGCGTCACTGGTATCGGCGAGGGGTCCGTCAGGCGCGTGATGCGGCGCCTTTAGCGCGAACGCCGGCATTGCAATGTCGACCTCCAAGGTTTTTTTGAAGTATGTGTATTTCGGCGTAATGGGATCGGCCGGATGGTAGACCTCGCAGGTGACCGACCAGGATTGGTTGTATTTGAGATCTCCAGTCCATCGATCGATCTTGATCGTGAGGGCGCTGCTTGTGAGCAAGCTGTCCTGGCTCAAAACCGTTGCGCCGGTATCCTTGCGCACCACCAGCCAAGAGATATGCATGCCGAGGATGGAGTCGAGAAGGGCGCTGTCCGATACGGATAGGGTCACCGGTATCGGCGCCGGATCCGTGAAGGCGCGAGGGGGCGCGGCCAAGCTGAAGGTGGGCGGTGATGGCGCCACGGAGCTCGCCGGCGCGGACACGCTCGCGGCGAGAAAGAAATCAATCTCAGGATCCCATCCGGCGACGATCCCGTTCACCGTGAGTTGACGACGGCTCCGCTCAAACCGGGCACCGGCTCACTTCCCGTGTAGCCGAATCCGAAGACTTCGGAAGTTTATTGATCGCGTTTGCGACAAAATAATCGACGATTGAATTGATTAGGAGCGGCCCGAAAGTCCACTAGACCCTCCGAGAGGAAGTCAACGACGAGCAGATATGCCGAAAAATAGGAATAAGTGACGAGCGAAAAATCCCAGTAGGTCGACGATTCTTGGATGAGGATCGGTGTAACCGAGGCACTAAAACTGAATCGACGCCGCTATAGTAGCCCGCTCCCGATACCGAGATGCAGCCATACCAGTTCGTCGGTAGACTGCTGGAGATGTCGGATTTCGCGGTGTTGACTGACAAGGAGACGCTGTTCAGCTTCAAACCGCTGACCGTCGTGCCGCCAACCTGGCTTGAGATTGGTCCGTTGACCACGGCTGACAGGAAATCCCCGTTTATTGTTGCTGCGAAGCTTGTGCCTCCGCCGGTGTGACCCTGGAAGGTCCCGGCGACGAAGGTCTGAACCCCCGTGTAAGGGTCCGTAACAAAAGCAGAGGGTCCCATCGATGCAGTCGTGATGAGGTTCACCAGCTGCGCCGCATTTCCGGATGTATAACCGCTGACATCGGCGGCGACGGTTAAAGCGTTAGGGTTCATCGGCACCGCAACCACATTGGTGATGGGTAGCTTCAGATCGACCCCATACAGGCTCACGCTGATCGTACCAGTCGCATCCGGAACGGTAAAGGTAACCGACTTCTGCGGAATAGCGCGCAGCGCGGATGTGATCGCATTGAGCGTGGTACTGCTAGTGAGGGCGTCCTTGAAGACCGAGGCCAGGGGTGGCCCGAAATCTTCCGCAATGCTCACCGACGAAACCGTCGCATCGGAAAAATCTGGTCCCAGAGCAAGCGAAGAGGGAGAGATGTCGATAAAAAGCCCGACATTCATCGAGAATGTCAGGGTAAGGTAGACCTCGATCGCGTCGGTGCCATTTACGGTAAGCTGCAGCAAGCCGGCTGCAGTTGCCGAAACCCCAACCAGGTTCTCCGGATTTGCCGCAAACGAGAGCTTCGGCGTAAGGAACGAAACAGGCCCGGAGATGCCGATCTCATCCGTCCCGACAGTCACGATATCTGGCAGCGAGAAGCTTGGAGACGGGAAAGATCGCAGACGCGGCCGAAAGCATTTCGTTCACGAGACCGCCGTCAATCGTAATGACCGACGCAAAACCGGCATGGCGAGCACTCACGTCTCTACCTCATGCAATGCAAGCAGAGGGGTCACTCGCAGTTCCGGAGTGTTGCGATTGACCTCCACGAGTTCCGCGAGGAGACCCGCTGCGGGCCCGATTTTCCTCCCGAGGATGGCTGGCGTCAAGATAATCCTTCAAGCGGCCTAGAGACACCGCCTACTTAGCAACAGCCGTTTACGGCAAGGATCGCTGTAGGATTTCGTCTGGTGATAAACGATTCGTGGCGACACATATGCTGAGCGACTAAGCTGCAGCGGTCCATTCCATTCTCGACACCTTGTTGTAATTTGATGGAACGCGGTGATCCGAGGGAGCGCGACCATCCGGTTTGGCCATAGGCATCGCCATTTCTTCTAATGGGACGGCAACTTTGCACCAACTCAGATTTCGTTCCTCCTGTCCGCTTCTGCTCTTACTGACTTTGCCGAAGTCTGCAACAACGCCTCACTGATTTTTTGACGCGGTCTTAAACTTCGGTCCGAAAACCGTCAAAGAACGGCTGGTACTTTGGATTCGAGCAATTGGCGGCAGGAAGAAAGTGCTAAGGTGCAGCGAAGGCTGCGTGTGGACGATGTGAAATCGCTCATCAAGGGTTCAGAATATGGCCGCCTCTGATGGTTGAAGCTATCGCTCTGTGTTCCTTTCCGTATGCAAGTCCTGCACCTCTCAATACCTACTGAGCATCTGTATGCTATTGCTCTTTTCGGGGATGACGAATTTGAAAAGCATTCTCTCGGTTTTGTTGTTGGGCTTGGCTGTCCTTTCGACTTCGGGTTGCAGCAATACGGAAGCCAAGCAACCGCCGCAGCAGGCACTCCCGGTCAATACCAAGACTATTGATCTGGCGCAGGTGCCGCAGACAGACGAGTATGTGGCCACGATCAAGTCTCGGCGTTCCGCGACCATTCAGCCCCAGGTCGACGGCTCGCTGACGCGAATATTGGTGAAGTCGGGCGATCATGTCCGCGCTGGACAGGTGTTGATGACCATCGATCCGCTGAAACAGCAAGCCACGGTCGACCAGCAGGTCAGCACCGAAGCGCAAAAGAAAGCTGTTTTTGACTATGCCCAGCGCGAACTGGATCGGCAGCAACATCTGTTTGATGCGGGTGTGACCAGCAAGCAAAATTATGAACAGGCGGTGCAGGCGTTCGACAATTCCAAAGCGGATTGGGAGGCTTCCAAAGCTGCACGCGTCACCCAGCAACGCGAGCTGGCGTATTACAACTCTGACCGCGCCCTTCGCCGGAGTCGTGGGCGATATTCCAGTGCATATCGGCGACTATGTTTCTCCGCAGACTCTGCTGACCACGGTGGACGAGAATGCCGAACTGGAAGCCTATATCTATATTCCGACCGAACGGTCAGGCGACATCCGCATGGGTACTTCCGGTACAGATCGTGACCACGACCGGAGAGGTGATCGAAAACACCAAGTTAACTTCATCTCGCAGCAAGTCGATAACGCGGTCCAGGGGGTGCTGGCGAAGGCGCCAATCCACGGCACGCTCGATCGTTTTCGTACCGAACAATTAGTGAAGGCGCGAGTGATCTGGAGCACCAGTCCCACGCCGACGGTTCCAGTGCTGGCGGTCACGCGCATCGGAGGACAGCCTTTCGTTTACGTTGCGACCGAAGTAAACGGAAGCACGGTCGCCAAGCAGCGCTCCGTAACGCTTGGTGACACGATCGGCAATGACTACGCGGTGAAGGGTGGACTGAAGCAGGGAGAGAAAGTAATCATCTCCGGCACCCAGTTCCTTATCGACGGAACTCCGGTGCAGCCGATCAGCTAACCAGCCCCAACCGCTTATTTCATTCCGCCGCTCGCGAGTCGCGGCGAGAAATCGAGAGTTCCGTTGGTTGATTTTTTCATTAAGCGGCCTATTTTTGCGACTGTTTGCGCGCTGCTGATTATTCTGGCTGGCGCTGTCTGCATTCCTACTCTGCCGATTTCTCTGTATCCCGACCTGGCTCCGCCGCAAGTCACGGTCACCAGCAACTATGTGGGCGCGAACGCGCAAGTGGTGGAGTCAGCAGTCACGATTCCTCTGGAGCAGCAGATTAATGGAGTCGAGGGCATGCACTACATCACCTCGACGAGTTCTAACGACGGCACCAGCAGCATTAACGTCACCTTCCGCACCGGCTATGACCTGAACATCGCTGCCGTAGATGTGCAGAACCGCGTGGCGACTGCCCAAGGCAGGCTGCCGCAAGAAATCAAGAACACCGGCGTGACCATCACCAAGGCGAATCCTAACTTCGTCTTTGCCGCTGGATTTTATTCGCCGGACAATAGCCTTTCGAACGAGTACATCTCGAACTATCTGGACGTTTATGTAAAAGACGCGCTGAAGCGCATTCCGGGCGTGGGCGATGTCGTGATCTTCGGCGAGCGCAAATACGCCATGCGAATCTGGCTGGATCCCACGAAACTGGCGGCACGGCAATTGACCGCTGCCGACGTGGTGGCTGCTCTTCAGGAGCAAAATGTCGAAATCCCTGCCGGACAGCTAGGACGGCCGCCGGCCGATCCGAAGCAAAACTTCCAGGTCACGCTGCGCGTAGTAGGCACGCCTCTCCGATCCCAAGCGAGTTCGAGAACATCATCCTTAAGAACACCAAGAACAGCATCGTGCAGCTTAAGGATGTTGGGCGCGCTGAGATTGGCGCCGAGAGCTACGATACCAATCTTCTGTATAGCGGACATGAAGCCATCGGTGTAGGTGTACAGCAGTTATCGAACGCCAATGCGCTACAGGTCGACAAGGCCGCAAAGGCTGAACTTGCCGAACTCTCGAAGTCGTTCCCTCCCGGTATCAAGTACGTCATCGCTTTCGACACGACGACGGTGGTGGGCGACTCGGTACGGGAAGTGGTGACGACCCTGGAAGAAGCTATCCTTATCGTCATCATCGTAATCTTCCTCTTCCTGCTGGATTGGCGAGCGACAATCATTCCGGCCGTCACCATTCCGGTCTCGCTGATTGGCACGTTTGCATTTGTCAAGATCTTCGGCTTCTCCATCAATTCGCTAACCCTCTTCGGCATTACGCTAGCGACGGGCTTAGTGGTCGATGACGCGATCGTGGTGATCGAAAATGCGCAACGGCATATCAACGAAGACGGCACTGACCCGCACACCGCGACATCGGTGGCTATGGCCGAAGTGTCCAGCGCCGTCATCGCGACGTCTCTGGTGCTGATTTCCGTATTCGTGCCGGTCTCGTTCTTTCCCTGGGACGACCGGAATTCTGTACAAACAGTTTTCGCTGACCATCGCATTTGCCATCGCCATCTCTCTGTTCAATGCGTTACTCTATCGCCAGCGCTGGCGGCCATACTGCTGCGTAACGAAGAGCACAAGTATTCTGCTGCTCGATTGGACCCACATCGGATTCCTCTCGCGCGGCTACAGGAAATTCGCTCACGGCATCGATAGGGCAATTCACGGGTTGGGCACGGCGTATGGCGTCGTTATTTCCAAAGTACTTGAAGTATCGCTACGCCGTGGTTGTTCTATTCTTGGTCGGGTTGGCAGCGACAGCCTACATGTACTTGCACGTTCCAACCGGGTTCGTGCCACAAGAAGATCAGAACTACTTCATCGTAGTGGTGCAGTCCCCTCCGGGGGCTTCGCTGTCATACACCACCAATGTTGCTCAGCAGGCAGAGAAAATTCTGCGAGCCGATCCCGACGTCTTTGGTACATTCGCTGTCCCCGGCTTCTCGCTTTCGGGAGGCAGTTCGCCGAACTATGGATTGATCTTTGCGCCGCTCAAACCGATTGACGATCGCAAAGGGAAAGGACACGCAGCCAGCGACATCGTGGCGCGCGTGTCGCCGAAGCTGTTCGGCGTGCCGGGAGCGATCGTCGTTGCCTTTGAGCCGCCGGCAATTAACGGTATCGGAAGCTTCGGCGGATTCCAGTTCCAGTTGCAGGACCTGGGACGAAATACGCTGGAGGACTTAGACACGGTCGCGCATAAAATTGTAGCCGGCAGCCGGCAGCGTCCAGATCTACGCGGACTATTCACCAGCTACACGGCGAACGATCCACAACAATTGGTGCAGATCGATCGCGAGAAAGCCAAAGCCATCGGCGTACCCATCAGCCAAGTCACGCAAGCCTTAGGCGTGTACATGGGCTCGCAGTATGTCAACGATTTCGACTTCAACAATCGCTCTTATCGTGTTTATGTGCAGGCAGACCAGCCATTTCGTATGAATTCGCGGGACTTGCGGCAATACTATGTGCGGTCCGATACGAATGGGCTGGTACCTCTGGACAATATCGTGTCGCTCAAGGAAACCTCGGGGCCGCAGGTCATCAATCACTTCAATCTCTTTCGCTCGGCGGAAATCGACGGCGCGGCCGCTCCGGGCTATAGCTCGGGCCAGGGACTGAAGGCGATGGGAGAATTGGCCAAACAGAACATGCTGCAAGGCATGTCGTATAGCTGGTCGGGGCTGGCGCTGGAAGAAGTAGAAGCCGGCGGTAAGGCCATCATCATCTTCGGGCTTGGCCTGCTGGTTGTGTATCTGACCCTATCGGCACAGTACGAAAGCTTTGCACTGCCTTTTATCATTCTGCTGGCCGTACCCATGGCGGTGCTGGGCGCACTGCTATTCGTCTCGCTGCGCGGGCTGGTGGATGACGTCTACGTTCAAATCGGGCTGGTCTTGCTGATTGGACTTTCGGCAAAGAACTCGATCTTAATCGTAGAGTTTGCCGAACAATTGATTAAGCGCGGCCGCTCCATCATCGAGGCGGCGATTGAAGCAGCCGAACTGCGGTTGCGGCCGATCCTGATGACTTCGTTTGCGTTTATTCTGGGCGTGTTGCCTCTCTACTTTGCCAGCGGCGCCGGCAAGCTGGGACGGCACTCGGTAGGGACGGCGATCGTCGGAGGTATGTTGTTCTCCACGGTGCTGAATCTCATTTTTATTCCGGTGCTGTACGTCATCCTGAAAACCTGGCTAGTGGCGCTGGCAGGGAGAACGAAGGAACAAGAATCCCTCAAGGAAGATGTCGCTGCATAGCAATAGGTCCGACCCACCTACAATACCAAACCTCCGCGGCGTCCCTGTTGATTGCCGATAGGATGCCGCAGCAGCTGACACAAACTGACATTTCGCAAAATGTGTAAGCTTGTAACCTTCCCTGGTTTTGCCTCGGAATGGCCATCTTTTGCCTCGCAGCTTGTCATGGGTTGCGATGGGGTGATCTTTCCTGTCTCGCAGCTTAGATATAGGGATTATTCCGGCATTCGGACACTCTGATATGATTAGCAGCCCAGATGCGATCACCCCGATAACCAATGGCTTTGCTTGGCTTAAACCTGCAGCTTACATCCAAGGACTCACGCCTTCACATCACAGATCGTATGCGACGGCGGGCTTAACGCCTTTCGAAACTATGCCGCCTTGGTTGGGTTTCGTCTGGCTGGAAGCGGAAGAGTTTGACTCAGCAGGGAGTTCATTCATGCTAAACAGAACCGATACCCAGGACGAAAACCCGGAGGAAGAGTCCAGTACCGATATCGGGCGCATGGCTCGCGACCTCAACGTACTATTCAAGATCGCCAAGACAATGAATTCGTTTCGCGATCCGGTGTCGTTGCAGAACCACCTTCTGGAGTTCATTGCAGAAGTTATACCCGCTGATAGAGGCGCAATTCTCATCGTTCCACGTATTAATGAAGATCCCACCTCCGTTGTAACCTGGCATCGGGATGGGGTTGAGCAGCCGAAACTGAACATCCGGAAAGAATTGGTGATGCGTTCTCTGTGTGAACGTTCCGCCGTGGTGGCTGACTTCCCTTCCCCCACCGGATGCGGTGAATCGGTGCTCTGCGTACCCCTGGTGGCACTGCAAAACGTTATTGGCGCGATCTATCTGGTTGCGCCGGGCGAGAAGAGCTTCCCCGAAGACAACGTTCACCTGCTGGACTCGGTTGCTGGAATTGCGGCGGTGAGTTTGGAAAACGTCTTGACCCTGGAGTCTCTGCGCGCCGAAAACAACCAGCTACGGCAAGAACTGAGGCCGCCGGCCCAGACCATGATCGGGGAGAGCCGGGCCATCCGGCACCTCACAGCGCTGATTCAAAAGGTGGCACAGAGCGATTCGACAGTTCTGGTGCATGGCGAGAGCGGAAGCGGGAAAGAGTTGGTTGCCGTTGCCATCCACCAGAATAGTGCGCGCTGCGAGAAACCCTTCGTTGCCATCAATTGTGCCGCCATTCCGGAGGCGTTGCTGGAAAGCGAGTTGTTTGGCTACGAGAAAGGTGCCTTCACCGGAGCGGTTGCCAGCAAACGCGGCAAACTGGAAGTCGCCAAGGATGGAACGGTTTTCCTGGATGAGGTAGGAGAACTGGCTCCCGCCTTGCAGGCCAAATTGCTTCGCGTCCTGCAAGCGAGGGAATTCGAGCGGCTCGGAGGTACTGAGCCAATCAAGTTTAGTGCCCGGATCATCGCGGCGACCAACAAGAATTTGGAAGTGGCAGTGAGGAAGGGCGAAGTGCGGGCCGATCTGTTCTACCGCCTCAACGTGGTTTCCATCGCTGTCCCGCCGGTGCGCGAGCGCCGGGACGACATTCCGTTATTGGCATCTTACTTTGCGACCATGTATGCGCAGAGATGCACCAATCGTCAACTCAAGGGAATCTCTCCCGAAGCCCGGGCTCTTCTGATGGCTTACGATTGGCCAGGTAATGTCCGCGAGCTGGAAAACTCGATCGAACATGCCGTGGTCATGGGATCCACCGATATGATTCTGCCCGAGGACTTGCCGGGAATGCTGTTGGAATGGCAGGGATCGGAGCGCAGCCGCGGAAAATATTATGATTCGATAAACCGTCTCAAGCGTGGTTTGATTGGGGACGCGCTCGCAGAGGCGAAGGGCAACTATCCCGAGGCTGCAAGACTGCTTGGAATCCATCCCAACTATCTGCATCGTCTGGTCCGAAGCTTTGAGCTGGATGTGCCGTAAGAGCCAAATGCGCTGCCTCGAAAACTGCCGGTCCGAGTTTCGGGGAAACACCCTGAGGGCAGCGTAGATTCAACTAACAGGTTTTCCGAGCAACCAAAAAGTTGACTCTAGAAGCATCGCACTGAATTGTTCGCATAGGATATTCTTGGGTTCCGCAAGGTCTGCAGCTTCCGATTTCCTGTAGCTAGATAAACTTGCCGTAGTTCGGGTCATCTTACCTGCTTCCATTTGAAAGCCAATGGCCGCGCCAACGGAAATGGCGAGTCAATTGCAAATTAGCAGAGCCAGTGGCTTTCGCGGAGCACCACTTGCCGCCGTTTCCAAATGTGAACCACCCTGGAGGAACCATGAAAAAGCTTTCTCTATTATTTGTTTTGTGTGCGTTCTCTGTGCTCGCTTTCGCTCAAACCGACTCTGGTTTCGACGCAACGGACCAGCATGAATCGGAACAAGAATCACCGGCCGGCTGGGCGACCCTGAATCCTATCAACTGGGCCTTAGGCGATGTACCGGCTGAGTTCGGGTATTACCAACAATACCTCGTGAGTAACGGCTCGACAGGCAATGTCACCATCGAGAGCGTCGCAATCAGCCCATCGTCTTCCTTTGTTATCGCCAGCGAGAGTTGCCAGCAGGGTAGGGCGCTGCAGCCAGGGCAAACCTGTTCCGTTACAGTACTATTTTATGCTACCGACCTCGGGCCCGACTCAGCTACGTTAACGGTTCAGACCAGTACAGGGACCCTGCCAGCCCACATGACAGCTACGGCCATAATGGGTAACGTAACGCTGAACCCCCTCGACTGTGGCGGCGTTCCTCAGCCTTACTTTCCTTGTCGCGTGGACATGTGGGGCTCCCCGGCTATTGTCACGCTCACCAACGAACAAGGAACCAGGCTCACCATCGATAGCATCAAGGCCGAGCCGAGCACGTTGTTTTCTATCTTACCGGCTACCACCTGTCCCGAGAGTCCGTCGGGCGGAACGGTGCCGGCGCATGGGTCTTGCACAATTCACGTAAAATACACAGGAAATCCCGGCGACTGGGTAACCGGCACGTTGACGGTGACCGACAACTCTTCCGACCAAACACCCTATTACATCAACCTATGTCACAAAATTTACTGCCAGTGATAAACGATTGGGTGCCTTCGTCCCCGCGCCGCGATTGAAGAAACTCCATCGCAGCGTGGGGACGTATTTTTTCTTTCGCACGAGATCGGATTGAAACCACAATCGAAAAGAATGAAAAGTGCAATCGCCGCGCGCAATCCCGGCAGGTATTGCGAAGCGCTCCCACGGTCGATCCTGGAGATCTACCACAGCGTGGTGTACTCGGCTTTGGCCTGCTGGTAGATGGGTATATCTGGATCGGCGTCTTTCCAAATTGCAAGGAAGTCCTGGTAGGCAGTCGTTGCGTTCGTGGTATCTCCTGACAGCGCGTAGGCGCGAGCCCAGGCCGAGGCGGGCCAGCGCTCCCCAGGGAAAGTTCACCACCAAGCCATAGTGGTCGATGAACTTCTGAAATTCCATCCTCGCTGCGTTGCCGTCGTGCAGCATGAGATAGGCTTCTCCCCGCAAGTAAACCGGACATAGGAATACATTGACTTGTGCAGGCTGGCCGAGTTCGACGGTGCTCGCCATCTTTAACAGTTCAATTGCGAGGTTCGGGTCTTTGCGCTCAAGAGCGACGGCGGCCCGGATTGTGGGCAGCCAATAGTTCTGGACCAGCGTATCTAGCGGGAATGCCTTGTCAAGCTCGGCCGCCAGCTTCTCCGCGCGTGCTGTATCGCCTGCCCGCGCCAGCGCCAGAGCCGCCATCGCCCGTACGTCGCGGTTTGGGGCCAGCTTCATTGCCGCATCGGCGTCGGCACGAGCCTGCCTTTGGTAGCCCGACTTCCACTTCGCGCAGCGCTGCTGCTGCCTGGTATGTAGCAGCAGTCTCTTTGGCGTCGTTGTGCTCGAGCTGAATCCATCGCTCGCCGGGTCAGCTCGCGTGCATTCTTGAACCTTCCATGCCAGCCTTCCGTGTCCGCCTGCGCGGCCAGCAGCAGATCTTCCCGTGCCGGGCTTGCCCATGGCGGCCGCTGCCAAACTCGCGCCATCTGCGCCGTGTCGCCCTTCAGGAAAGCCACCTCGTAGGGGCTGTAGAGCAGGAACTCATGCGCCACCTTGCGCTCCTCCGCCTGCTTAAACACCGCCTCAGCGTCATCCAGCCGGTTGAGGCTCGTATAGACTATGGCGAGGTTGGGATAGTTGCTCGCGGCGTTCGGTTCCAGGCGCATTGCCCCACGGGCTTCCTCCAACGCCTTGTCCCAGTTTCCAAGGTTGCCTGAAATAAATACGAGGTTCGCGTAGGGCACAGCCGTCCCGCGGATAAGTCTGCTGCCACCGTTCGTACACTCGCGCTGCCTTCTCCAGTTCTCCCGTTGCAAACATGTAGTAGGAAGTCTCTATTCGCAGCCGCTCCCGTTCGCTCACCTTCTCCCGCAACGCGTACGCCTTGCGCGCATTCTCCGCCGCCCGCCCGACTTCGTCGAGGTTGCTGTATGACACCGCCATGCCAGCATACGCCACAGCAAAATTCGGGTCGAGTTCCACCGCCCGCTGGAAGAATGGCAGAGCAGCCGAGTCCCCTTTTACTACCATCGTCTTTTCTCCCTGGCTGTAGGCCTGCAGCGCATCCAGCGATGGCGTGGTCGCTTCTTCCAAGGGTGTGGCGTATTTCTGCACCGAGCTGAGCGATTCTCCCAGCTTGCTCCGTATTCCCATTGCCGCGGCGTCCAGAGCCTTGAGTACCGATTCCTTGGCCGCCGCCGGTTGCAGCGCCTCCGCCAGCACGTCTCCGGTATTGCAGTCGATAGCTCTCAAACCAATCACGTACTGGCTGCCCAGAGCAGCTATGGCGCCAGTCAGCATGGCTTTGCTGCCCGTGCGTTGGCATACCTCGCGTGCTATTTCCGGAGTTAACGCAGCGTCGGCGGAACGGTCCATCAGCCTCAATGTCTGACTTACCTTGCCTTGCGAAATCAGCTCGAGGAACGGAGATTGCTCCAGTTGGATGGCCAAACCCTGCTTCAGCGTGTCGTCGAATACCGGGTCGCCGGTCTTGTTGTCGAAGTCGGCGAGCACGATCGTGTCTTTTTCGGTGAGCGCAGCTGCCTTCTGCGTGCGCCCGCGCCAGTACAGTCCTCCACCCACGGCTGCAATCAGCAGAAGCGCTGTTCCGATCCAGGCGAGGCGGGCTCGCGACCATCGGAATCGTGTCTTGCGAGTAGGTACAGGCTCCGTCGCCGGCTCCGCTGCTGTTCTCGCGTCCGGCACGACCGCCGGAAGGCTATCCTCCGCCACTTCCGCCAGCGCTGCGGCTACCTTCGTTCTTCCACCGATCAAAACCGGAAGCCGGCCCCGTATGCCGGAATCGGACTCGGTCACCTTCGGCTGCGGCGCAGGAATGGTTTTGGAAACCACCGGCGCAAGAAAGCGGTATCCGCGGCGAGGAAGCGTCTCGACATAGACCGGATTATCGGCATTGTCGCCCAGCGCCGTCCGGATCTGGTTGATGCACTTGTTCACTCCATGCTCGAAGTCAACAAAGGTTTCCCCAACCCAGAGCTGCTCTTGAATTTCGTTACGCGTTACCACCTGGCCGGAATGACTGGCGAGCAAGACTAAAAGCTTGAGCGGTTGCGGAGGCAGCTTGACAGGTATCGCGGATTTGAACAGACCTTCGGTGTCGACATTCAGCTCGAAGACGCCGAACCGGAGAAGTTTTTGCGTGGCGCTCACAACCAGAACCACCCTCAGACGGGAGAAGTGCGGCGATTATAACCCGGTTTCTCCCATAAAGCTTTGAAAGGGCTGGTTACCTCACCTTCTAACCCTCGCGGGAACAGTAACTTAGACGGTGTACCCATAGATATCCACAAGTGAGCCGTTAGTCATTGCTTGCGTGGGGCGAACTGCCCTACTGTGCGCCCACAGACGCAAGGAGATCGGACGCAACTCGACGACCTTCCTGTCTGTTCGCACACGAACCACTTAGGAGGAAAGAAATGAAAAAACTATCCTTAGGCTTGGCATTGGCGTTGCTGATGCTATCAACTCTCGGTTACGCACAATCGGGAGACTCCACCGATAACGCAACTGTAGCTTCTTCGGTTGCCTCAAACCTTAAGTCACTCAGCCCTGGCGGCGCAGGCAACGATGAACCGCTGTCTTTCTCTGCGGGCTACTGTCTCTACACCGGTATTTACAATCAGTTCACCCTCCAGTGCATCGATCCCGGAATCAGTGCCCAATCAAGTGTCTTCGCTTCTATCAGTCAGACCAACGGTTCTGGCCGACGGATTCTAGGTAACCCCCGCCCATCGATCGAGAACGTTGTTCCCTACAACGGAGGAGTTTACGTAAATGTAAACGCCGGTACGGGAAATCCCATTGATGTTCGCCTGGATATCTTAATCGTCCCTTGATCCGGTCAGGTTAGATCCCAAGCTCAAGTTGCCTGCTGCCTGGTGCAGCCTCAGGTTAGCAAAGATCAACGCGGTATCAATCTCAAGACGCAAGCTATGGAGGAACAAAATGAAAAAACTAACTCTGCTGTTTATCTTGTGCATGCTTCCCATACTCACTTTCGCTCAAACCGAGTCTTCAACCAGTTCAACCGACCAAAGTACAGGCCAGACCCTCGTCACGAATGGGTGCGTGAGTCTTACGCCCAACGGACAAACTTTCGGAAATCAACCGGTTGATTTTCCCGAGCGCCTCCAAGCCGTTCTATCTGCAAAACGGGTGCTCGGTGAACATCGTAGTCACCAATATCACCGCCAATGGCCAGTCATTTACGCAGACGAACGATTGCATCGGGACGCTACCTCCCAACCAGTTCTGCGAAATTGATGCCGTTTTCGATCCGATTTCGACCGGTGAGAAGAACCAGACCCTGGTGATTCTGTATCACAAGCCGGGCGGCCAGCCCTTGCAGATTTCGGGCACGCTGAGCGGTACCGGCATACATGACGTGACGTTCGATCCTACAAGCTGCGATTTTGGCTCGGTGCCGGTCGGCGACGACAGCTATTGCACCGTGACCATCCAGAATCAGGAGCCGCAGACCCTCACGATAGACCGTTGCCACGTCAGCCCGGTTCCTCCCTTCTCGCAGGAGACCTCTTGTCCAATGTCATTGGCGAAAAAGGGGCATAACGGCGACTCCGTCAACATCACTCTCGACTTTAGGCCTTTAGGGATAGGTGTCTATAGCGGCGAGTTTGCCGTGACCACCAACTCCCCTGAACAACAACCCTACGAGGTTCCTCTAAGCGGCGCAGGGCAGTATGTTTGCCGGCCACCGGTTTGCTGTATCGGATCGGGTCTCATCTGCCCGCCGACTAACTAGGCGCGGCCCGTTTCGCGGGTTCTTGTTGGTGTCAGTCCGGGAGGGTGGGCGCAGGTCCACCCTCAAAAATACGCAACCTTCTTCAATGCCGAGCTTTGACCTGGGATGCCAATGGCTTGGGCCCAACAGGAAACACTTCCGGAAGCGGGGCAATATTCCCGCGTCCGGCCAGCAAACGAATCGACCCCCGGTGACAGTCAGCTGCGCGGTGAAGCTGCTCGTCACCTTTCAAGATCAATTACCGCGACAACGATATGACCAAAGGAGGTCAATATGAAGACGCAGAGTTTCACCACATTGAGGTTCTTGGAGAAAGGTATATTGGCCGCAGTCATTATGGCTTGTGCCATCATGCCCGCGACGATTTCCGCTCAGATCCAAGGCTGTACTGGGGGTCACGGAGCTAATCTGGTGACCAACGGTGGTTTCCAGACCGGTTCCAATTACAACATCGCCGACTGGACCGTGGCTTGGGATAGCACGGCAGATCCGTATGTAGAGATCGAGGGAAATGGTCAGGGCGGCAGCTCAAAGGCCTTGTGGCTGGGATCGATTCCCGGTGAAAACCGAGTTTCCCAGGTGATTCCGGGCTTGACCGCCGGAAAACCCTACATCCTGTGCTTCTACTTGAGCAACGGCGCCACCGGTGCTTTCACCCCGAACAGCTTTGAGGCGTCCTGGAATGACAAGAACGTAGTCCAGATAGTCAACAGCGATGGTTTTGGCTATGTGTATTTCTCGGTCCAGGTAGAAGCCGTGGGTGGTGGCAATGACGTGCTGAGCTTTGAGGAGCGTAATGCGACGTCCTTCTGGTACCTTGACAACGTTTATGTACAAGCGTGCTCCGCTTGTACTAACAACTTTTCCCCAGCACAAGGAGATGCGACAAAACCTCTACCAAGTGGTTCTGAATAGAGGCAACCGCGTGGGTGCGCCAGCTTTGACTTCGTTCAAAGCTGGCACCCTCGCTCTTACTTTTGCACGCTCTTACTTTTGCAAAGGTCGGCGGCGCTCTAACAGGAACGAGAGTGGACCGCACGGACCACTCTCAGGTTCTCTTCGGAGACGCCGCTTTCTCGAATGTGCATTGTCTTACAATCGCACTTGGAGCGTTCCGGGACGCCCTTGAAAATGACGGACCGGAATCCGGACCGTACGAGAGTGATATGACAACCGCTGCCAAGTATGTTCTAGTTATGACCCTACTTGCCTCCGCGCTTGCTGCCGAGGAGTCTCCCTTCCATTCGCGGGAACTCATCGTCGCGCCTTCTCCAAATACTCCGTCAGAACTAAGCTTGCCACCGGGTACTACAGTAGTGGACTACGACACTTGGCCGACCGGCCCAGATGTGCTCGTTCTTCTGAAAGATGCCTCTGGCAATCATGTGGTGACATGGCATATTGGGGACACAAAGACTGTTCCTCTGCTCGACTTGCCATCCGCCTTGCATGCTCGTGCGATTGCCGTTCACCCCGCAGGAAATCGATTCTTCATCAGCGGCACGATTGGCCAGCAATCGGTAATCTTAGTTGCTGAAAACTCCAGCGAGAAATGGACGCAGCACACGATCTACCAGTCCGCTCATGAACTTCGGCGTCTGCTGGTCGCGCCTCGGCCCTTCGAGATAAGCTCGGATGGCCAAAGGACTGTAGAGAGCTACCGGATATTCTTCGCACAGCGCCAGCCGGGCGGCGAATATTCAACCCGCTCGATTACGGAAGATGGTAAACGGGAGTACCAGGTCGTAGGGCCGGCAGCGTCGTATGTGAAATTAACTGGCCCCCTTGGCGAAGACCCGACCCAGAATTTCACTGCCTCGGCGTTGCCAGTAACATTTCATCCAAGCGGTGACATCCTGATATGGCAGGATGCTAAAGGCTGTTTCCAGAAACTTCCTTATAACATGTGGAACTGGGACACTCCTTCGCCTATAGCGGGTGACCCATGCGGGGGATCACTGACCGTGACCCCAAACGGCACTACCCTGCTGCACTGGAAGCACGGCGAGGCGGGAATTTCCGTGATTGGCGATCGCGGACACGCGGTCGCAACGCAGGCAGGGAATTATCAGTTCATGGCAACGCCCTCGTCAACACCTGATGGCAAGGGAGTTGTGGGGCTGGTTGAACGTGGCGATCGGCAGGCCCTTGCCTATGTGCCAATTGACGTTCCGCTCGCCGATGTCATGAATGCGTGGATGTTCGACCAGAACTCAGCGGATCAGCAGAAGTTTGTGAAAAATGCCGGACTCTTTCGCCTGACACAAGACGATCAGCTGTATCAGCTGTACGATTCGGAGTCGTACATCAATGGTTATGACAGTGCAATGCCAGCCCGTCCGTACTTAGTGACGACTGACATTTTTTGGGAAGTAGTTGCCTCAGCTTATGAGGGTACGTTCATCGTGAAGGAACGTCAGCAGGCTATGCCTTCGTTCTGGGCCTTCGTGACGGCGGCGCAGAAATCTCTACAGGCGAGCGCTCCCAACTCGACAGTGGGCGCTGGCATTCGATGCGGTTGCCGAATCGCGGAGTGAGGCGAAGGCTACGAACGCTGAAGCTCTGCACATCCAACAGGCCGATGGCGGGTTTGATTCGAATGTATTCGGTGGGTCATTCGATTTCACCGAGCTGAAACCGCGCGGCCACTACACATCATCACCTGAGATGGAAGCGTACTTCAAGGCGGTACACTACCTGACCACCCTTGCAGCCAATACCAAGAAAGGTGCCGAACCTCTGAATTCGCTTCCCGCTGAGGTGCAGGCAAAGGCGGTGCAATGGATTGCGTCTTACCAAGGCTTCATTGCACCGAGCCGAGCGCCACTGGTCTGGAGCCTAGGAACGTTCCACCCGCCAGCGTATGCACTTCACCCGCTCGACACAGAGCAAATCTTTCCTTTGTCGTGGGGCTTCGACAATGAGGTGTTGCTCTCGACTGTTTATCATCCGAACTGGCCTCCGGCCGAACAAATTGCCGGGACGGAGGGGCCGCGTCTGCTGCCGTCGGGATTGGACCTGGCCACGGCGCTCGAAAGTGGATATGCGCGGTCGTTGCTCAAAACCGAACTGGCGGAGTATCCACCGTTAGGCCCGGCGCTGAACGCATTGCAGCGACGCCGGACGAAGGATGGCAGCCACGCAAATCTTTACGACGCTTGGATTGATGCGCTGGCGGTGCAGTGGGCAGACCATGTGCAATTCCCGGGAGTGGCGGAGGATTCGCTTTGGAAAGCCAAGCGATTGCAGACCGGGCTGGCTTCCTGGGCGACATTGCGCCACGCCACGGTGCTGGTCAACGAGCGTTCCGGCGCCGAGGCGGGCGAGGGCGGCTTCGAATCTATCGTGATGCGACCACCCAGAGGATACGTCGAACCTGACCCCGATACCTTCAAGGCGATCGCATCGTTGTTGGACGACATGAAGCAAGTCGTAGCAGGCACGGCGCAACCTTGAAGGCAAACTGCATACGGAAGACGACGCGGATGCAGTCTCTGAACCCTTGCGAAGTGGCATCGTAGGCCGGTTGCAAGCATCATCGGATGAGGCCAGAGTATTCGCCTCCATCGCCGAGAAGGAGTTGCGCAATGAGGAACTCAGCGATTCAGACTACGAACAAATCCTTGACGTAGGAGGAGTTGCTGAACATGACCTGCTGGTCTACAACAGCCTTGCCAACAAGAGCCTGGCCCTGTCGACTCCAGAGCCGATGATGAAAATCGCCGATGTCGCCGGCGGAGGCGGAGTGCCTTTGCTCGAAGTCGCGGTCGGGCGCCCGTTGGAATGGGACCAGATCGTCCCATACTTTGGCCGACGCGAGATGGTGAAGGGCAGCGTCTACTCGTACTACGAATTTACGTCGCCAAAACCGCTGAATGATCTTGAATGGGCTGGAAAGAGAGATCCTGAGACAAATGCAGTAAGGGGTGGCTTGGTCGATCTGCATCTGCAACAACGCCCAGCGTGGGTAGAACAGTTCATCTCCAAGGAGCAGCTGTCATCAAAAGCTCCCTTCTAATCCCGATGCTGGCGATGTTCGCGACCGCGGCAGCAGCACAGCGCGCGCCTGATGAGTTGCGCTTGCTGTTTACTGGCGACATCATGATGGGACGCCAGGTGAAGGCGGAGATGCAGCAACGCAAAGACTCACCATGGGCAGACTTTACCGGGCTCTTTCACAGCGCCGACCTTGTCGGTGGGAACTTCGAAGGCGCGATCGGTAACGAGGCGGATTGCCCGGGCGAGAACAAGCTCTGCTTTGCCGTTCCTCCATCCTCAGCACAACTCATCAAGGCAGCCGGATTTCGTCTGGTGACGGTCGAGAACAACCACTCCGGCGATCTAGGGAAGTCGGGACGCGATGCTACCCGCGTGGCTTTTCAGAATAGCGGCATGCTAGCGCTCGACTTTGACAGATCGCCGCAATTTCTGCGCGTCGGCGATGTCACCGTTGCGATGGTCGCGATTACGGTGGTCAAGGCCGTCGATGGACAAGTACAGCAGATTCCTTCGGTAGCGGTTGCACAAAAGTTGCGTTTGGCCCGGCAACTGGCGAACCTCGTCGTTGTATCCATCCATTGGGGCAATGAACTGCAGGACTGGCCCACCACGATGCAGGAGCAGCAGGTCCGCTGGCTTGTCGAACAGGGAGCTGACCTCATCGTCGGGCATCATCCCCATGTCATCCAGTCGCCGCAATGCGTTGAAGGCAAGCCAGTGTTCTTCTCGCTAGGCAACCATCTTTTCGATCAGAAATATTCTGAAACAAAGGAGGGCTTGATCGCGGACTGCCACATCCATGACGGGCACCTCTCTTGCAGTGGCATGCATACGCACACCGATCCTGCAACATCCTATCCCACGCTTGTTGGAAGAGATGAAGCGAGCGACCAAACACTCCAGGCCTGCACCCCACAGCTTACGCCGGGATTGCAAGTGGGCAGCACAACTATCAAGGCGGAATCTTGGTCTGAAAATCAATCGGCGAATGGCATTGTGCTCGAAGGTTATAAGGACGGTAAGCTGCGGTGGCGTTCGGAAAAGCAGGACCTCGTATCGTTGCAGGGAGTGACGGCAATGGGCACTGAGCCGTTGCTGCTGTCGCTGGAAAGACATCCGTCTTCGATTGACAATGAGATAGGAATTCGTCCCTATGTTTATGCCGTCGGGCCGCATGGTTTGATTGCGCGGTGGCGCGGCTCGGCGCTGGCGTGGCCGCTGCTTGACGCAGTTGCGACCGACAAGGGAACACTGTGCGCTTTACATCGTGGTGACTCTTTTCTGCTATCGGATCCCCAGGCAAAGGAAACACACATCGCCGCCTATCGATGGAACGGATTCGGCTTCCGCGGCACCGATACGCCTAGCGTTTGTAGTCTGGTATTCCGATGAACGCGGAAAGGCACGTCCGAATCGTCGAACTCGTGTCCGCGCAGCAAAAGAACGTGCGTGGTACGCATACGCAGTAACTCCATGCTATCTCCGCCGGTTCACGCTGATGATACTGCGCACTGGGAAACAATCGATCGCTTGTCGTGAGCTAGCCGAACAGCTAAGGAAATCTATCGAAGCGAAAAGAACAGATTCAGTATGATCCCCAACTGGTCCAACTGTTGATTAGGGCTTTTGCCGGTATTGTTCTGGTGTTCATAGTAGGGATCGAATTCCACATGCCTGCCAATTGGAAAGAGACAGCCGGCATACACCGCCGTGTCGGCCCATTTACTGTATTGGCTCTCGTAAAAGAATTCGGCGCTGAGGTAAGGTGCAGGGCGGTAAGAACGAATTCTAAACGCTCTCTCCATCTGAAAGCGATTGCGGTAACGCCATGAGAAGCTGCCATTCTCCCAATCAATATCGGCACGACTCCGGTCGGTGAGCAAAACCCTCCCTTTCATGGGAAAGTTGAGGGTCGCAACCGGCTCTAGACGGTTGGTCCCAGGCGCACCATTGGCCTGCAGCAGGTATCTGTATCCGATCGTCAAAATCAGAAACCGTGACTTCGAGTCGTCGAGATCGAACTCGGTTGCCCCCTTTAGCTTGACCGAGGGCTTGATGTAATAATCGAGGCTCGGCCCTATCTCAGCCTGGGTGGGATCACCGCCCTCTCTCGTCTCCTTGACCTGGAAGGTGAACCGTAGATCGGGCTCCAGCTTAACGTACGTGTCAATTTCCGGCAGTCCTTGTAAGGTTTGCGCATTTCCACTCAGGCAAAAGAAGAGCACGAAAGACCCCAGCCCCCACGCCATCCGCGCCCTGCAACCTGCCACTAGCATTCTTTCCGAGAAACAAATTGGAGCCGGAGAGATGTTTGCCATCATTCGCCGCCCCGTCCAAATCATTCCGTCAGAATACACGGACGGATGATGCCGCCAAGGTTAGTCTCCGAGGGAATGGTTCGCCAGGTTGACTTGCCATCCGCTGCTGCTGGCCGGTTCGACTGCCATGGAGCGAGCGATATAAGCGCCCTCGAAAACATGCGCTCTAGGACGCGAGATCCGAAGAGTCGTAGCCTGCGTACCGAGAGCCGGCGCTGTTTCTTCTTGTCGCGTTTCTGCCACTCAAGTACCATCGAGCCACTCCAATTATCAGGTGCTGATACGCAGCCAAGCGTCTGCAAAGGCTTGTTGGAAGCCAGCTTTGGGCGACAGGTGTGAGGAAACTGAATGAATCCGACGCAAGCCGAACTGCGTGCCGAGCTCGAAGAACGATTGCATTTCGAAATATTGCTGGCCGATCTGTCGGCACGGTTTGTGAGCGTCAGTTCTGCGTCGATTGACGACGAGATCGTCAATGCCCTGGGGCAAATTGTTGAGACCCTCGATTTGGATCGCAGCGTATTAGGGCAACTTGTAGAAGGTGGCAAGGGTTTTGTCCACACGCATTCCTGGTACCGGCCTGGACTGGTGCCATTGTCTGAATCGGCAGTCAAAGACTTACCGTGGATGGCGAGCAAGTTGGCGCGCGGAGAAGCGGTTTGCATCTCGCATATCGACGATCTGCCCGAGGAAGCCGTAAAGGAAAAGGAAGTTGGCCGCCGTTTCGGTCTTCTCTCCAACGCAACCTTCCCCCTTCAGGTCGGCGGACGGCTGATCGGGGCCGTCAGCTTTGGGACAATGCATCGGGAACGGGAGTGGGCGGACGCGCTCGTAAGCCGACTGCGCCTGTTTGTGGAAATGATCGGCAATGCCCTCGCTCGCACCCGCGCCGAGCAGTCTACTCAAGATGCACTGGATGAAGTGCGCCGCCTACGCGACCAACTGCAGCGCGAAAATGTCTACCTGCAGCAGGAAGTGAAAGCTTTTCGCGGCCATGCTCAACTGATCGGTGAGAGCGCCGCTCTGCGGAAGGTATTGGAGCAAGTCGACGCAGGTGGCGGCCACCAATGCCGGGGTGCTCCTGATTGGCGAGACTGGCACCGGAAAAGAATTGATGGCGTCTGCCATTCACGAATCCAGCGCCCGCGCCACACGGCCCATGGTGCGCGTGAATTGCGCCGCGATTCCCGGAACCCTAATCGAGAGCGAGCTGTTCGGCCGCGAAAAGGGCGCCTACACAGGCGCACTCTCGCGTCAGGTCGGCCGCTTCGAACTGGCCCATGGCTCAACTCTGTTTCTTGACGAGGTCGGCGAACTGCCGCTCGAGGTGCAGGTAAAACTTCTGCGGGTTCTCCAGGAAAAACAAATCGAGCGGCTTAGGCAGCCCGAAACCTATCTCCGTCGATGTGCGGATTATCGCGGCAACCAACCGGGATCTTAGAGAAGGCTGTTCGCGAACGAACGATTCCGCGATGACCTCTACTATCGCCTGAATGTTTTTCCGATCAAGATGCCGCCCCTGCGAGAGCGTCCGCAAGACATCCCTATCTTGATCCAATCGTTTGTAAGCGAGTTTGCGAAGACGCTGGGCAAGAGTATCGAGTCCATCGACAAACGCAGCCTCGATTCCCTGCAACGGTATAAATGGCCCGGAAACATCCGGGAGTTGCGTAACACAATCGAGCGGGCCGTGATCCTGGCGAATGGTCCCAGACTGCATATCGCGCCGCCGAGGACCTCGCCGGAAGGTCCCGAAGCCAGCTTGCTGCTGGCAGATGTCGCAACGCGAGCATGTGCGCAATGTACTGGAAATGACGGGATGGCGGATTCGCGGCAAAGACGGAGCTGCAGAAATTCTGGGAGTCAATCCCAACACCCTTGATTCTCTGATGGTGCGGTTGGGGATCGCCCGCAACTCGAATGGCAAAACCGGCTAACTCCTCATCCGGGTCTACGACATATCGGAGTGTCCCCCGAAATATCGGAGCTTTCCCTGGTGCAAGCTCTCCTCCCCGAATCTTCCCATTGGCCCTAAGCCCTTTCATTGTCTCAACTGACGACATATCTGCCGGCAGACGTAGCTTGGCGCTGCAATTGCTTTCTCTAAACTGCATGTTCCAACTCAATTTGAGGATGACAGCGCAACCGCAGCGGGCGGTTGAAGCAGTCAAGGCGCTGCGATGCATCACCATCGAGGCACAAGTGGAACGCGGGTACCTAGCAAGCCGGATTTACCAGGAAGTAGACAAACCGGAGGCGCTCTGTCTTGAAGAAGACTGGTCCAGCGAACCTGAACTGAAATCACACATACGTTCCAGTTGTTTTACAGAGTTGTTGTTGTTAATGGAGACCGCTCCCGAAGCACCTGTACTTGAAATTCGGGCCATGCCTCAAACCCATGGCTTGGAGTACATCGAGGCAATTCGTTTTGGTGATCACTAAGCACGGTCGAGAGACACCCTGGGCCCTCGAATAACCTATCCCAAGGGCTTGCCATGGCTCGCATGAGGAATTTTCGTGCTAGTTAAAGGGGCGAAATGCGTTATGACAGCAGCGTCTCAGTTCAAGCACATTAACGGTCGCGGGGGGAAAGTTGAATCCATCTGCATGAACTGTCTGCTCGCTGTCGGCATCTGCTCGTCGGAGTCAGAACTGCGAGTCAAGGAGAACATGCACGTTTGCGCCAACGCAGTCTGGAGGATCGAGCCTGGAAAATTATCACCGGGTAGCTCTGCGAGAAAGACGCAGCGGCGCTAGTAGTTTTGGCAGTAGACCAGGCGGGTAGCGGGACTAGCATTTTTCCACCCCGGAGAACTCACCTCTTAGTCGGTCTTCGATTTATCGCAGGCACTTCGCCCCCTTTTGGCTGGTTGTGGGAATTAACTCGCCATGGTCCCAACGGCGGAGGCTAATCCAGTATCGCTTGCAAGGAGATATCGAAAATGGATCTGGCAGCAAGTATGCGGAAGTTGACCCTGGGAGCGCTGGCGGTTTCGATTTTGTTCGCGGCCGGAAGGCTGGCCGACGCCCAGCAGGTCACCGGGACGCTAGGGCAGGCTGACGCTACAACCACTATCAACGGCAAACAAATTCCGGCCCCGCCGCCGAAGTTTGGCGGTGTCATTAAAGAAACCGCACCGCAGTCCACGCCCTGGTGGCCGCCACGCGTAGTACCGCCCAAGGGCGCGCCTAACGTGCTCCTTATCATGACCGATGACCAGGGCTACGGCGTGCCCAGCACCTTCGGTGGCGTCATTCCGACGCCGAACTTGGACCGCGTCGCCCAAGCGGGTTTGCGTTACACGCAGTTCCACTCCACAGCGCTTTGCTCCCCCACGCGGGCCGCGCTGATCACGGGACGCAATCACCACTCGGTCGGCTTCGGCGTTATCGGTGAGTTGTCTACCGGCTATCCCGGCTATGACTCGATCATTGGTGTGGAGAGCGCCACCGTTGCTGAGATCCTGAAGGAGAATGGTTACGCGACTTCGTGGTTTGGCAAAGATCACAACACACCCTCATTCACCTACAGCACCAGCGCGGGGCCGTTCGACCAATGGCCAGTCGGCATGGGCTTCCAGTATTTCTATGGCTTCCTGGGAGGCGAAACCGATCAGTGGACGCCCTACCTGTTTCGCAACACGGAGATGGTCACTCCCTGGGTCGGCCATCCGCGATATAACCTGACCACCGACTTGGCCGACGATGCCATCCGCTACCTGCGCGACCTGAACGCGTCGGCACCCGACAAGCCGTTTTTCCTGTATTACGTGCCCGGCGGTTCCCACTCGCCTCACCAGCCAACGCAGGAATGGATCGACAAGTTCCACGGTAAGTTCGACATGGGCTGGGAAAAACTGCGCGAGCAAATCTTCGAGAATCAGAAGCGGCTGGGCGTGATTCCACCGAACACGACGCTGACACCATGGCCCGATGGACAGGCAGAGTATGGAGGAGCCAAACTGCCCAGGTGGGACTCGCTGAGCGCGGTGGAAAAGAAGATGTATGCCCGCGAAGCGGAGGTATTTGCCGCCTATACCGCCTACACCGACTATGAGATTGGCCGCGTAATTGACGAAGTCCAGAAGATGGGCAAACTCGATAATACGCTGATTATCTACATCGACGGCGACAACGGCACCAGTGCTGAAGGCAGCGTGTACGGCACGTTCAACCAGATGACCGCCTACAACGGCATCCTTAATCAGCCGACCGTCAAGCCCGTGCTGGCAATGAATGCATTGCACTATGGTGACTGGGGCTCGGACAAGACCTATCCGCATATGTCCGTGGCATGGTCGTGGGCATTCGATACTCCCTTCAAATGGACAAAGCAGGTGGCGTCGCACTTCGGAGGCACTCGCCAAGGCATGGCAATTTCATGGCCCGGCCATATCAAAGACGTAGGCGGCGTTCGCACCCAGTTCCACCACGTGATTGACATTGTTCCGACCATCCTCGAAGCCGCTGGCATCCAGGCTCCCGACGAGGTCAAGGGCATCAAGCAGAAGCCGATCGAGGGCGTGAGTATGCTCTACACCTTTGATTCGGCCAATGCCAATGCGCCGTCGAAGCGCGACACGCAGTACTTCGAAATGGTTGGCAATCGAGCCATCTATAACGACGGTTGGATTGCCGCTACCACGCCGCCCTCTCCACCCTGGGAATTGGGTACGGGTGCGATGCCGCCTATCGACCAATACAAGTGGGAGCTCTACCACATCGACGATGACTACTCGGAATCCAACGATCTTGCGACCAGCAACCCCGACAAGTTGAAGGAGATGCAGGCCCTGTTCCTGAAAGAGGCAGGGAAATACCAGGTCTTTCCCTTGGACAACTCGGGTTTCGTGCGCTTGCTGACCGCCCGTCCCAGCGCGGTCGCCGGCAAGACCGATTTCACCTACACAGGCGTGAATCCCGGCATTCCGGTGGGGAATGCTCCCAGCATTTTGAACAAGGACTACACCATCACGGCTGAGGTGACGATCCCCAGCGGTGGTGCAGAGGGAGTCATCTCTACGATCGGCGGCCGCTTCGGCGGTTATGCGCTCATGCTCAGTCCGAGCGCAAGCTGGTTGCTCAGCGGCAGATTGGTCAAACATATCGAGCTGGGTTTGTTGATTTTCGGATTGCTTCTGCTCTTCATTGGCACAGCCGGTAGGTGGAGAAAACGTTTTGGCTACGCATTCGTGCTCATCGCGGCCATTGGACTCGTTCTATCTTTCGCCACCGACCTGTTCCACATCGGCCGCGGCCGGCCGGTCTTCGTTTACAACATGCTGGACCTGGAGCGCTATCGCTGGAGAGGGCTTTCTTCTCTGGACGAAGGCAAGCACACCATTGTTTTCGACTTTAAATATGATGGTCCAGGCCCCGGCAAGGGCGGTACCGGCGTGCTGAGCGTGGATGGCAAAGAGGTTGATCGCAAGACGATCGAGCACACCATTCCTCTGCTCATGTCGATCGATGAGACCTTCGACGTGGGGCTCGACACCCGCACGCCGGTAGACTTTACCTATCACGTTCCGTTCGCATTTACCGGAACGATCGACAAGCTCAATTACAAGCTAGGTCCATCGCAGTTGTCGGCTGAGGACCAACAAAAAGCTGCGGCAATGCTGGCCGCCGCTAACAACTAGAAGACCGGGAAATGATCCGGCAGGTGGTTGATCTCGTGGCGCGGGATTGCCCAGAACACTTTGAACAACAATGGCAACAAGAACCAGCAGATGGTAGAGAAGCCGCACAGAAAATGTTCAAGCAATGGCCAAAGTAAGAACCATTTCGAGAGTTGTAGCAAGTGACACGCGCATTACCGCCTGGACTTAGCATTACCGAATGGGGCAGTGAGATTGGCTAGGGAACAAACTATGACAACCGGGACGCTATCGAAATTGTCGGCGGCGATTGAGATGGTGACCGGCGTTCTATTGATCGCTTCCCCAAGTCTGGTTTCCCGCGTTCTCCTCAGTGCTTCCCTTTCGGAGGCTGGCGTTGCGGTCGGCCGATTGTGCGGTGTCGGCCTGCTTTCTCTGGGGCTGGCGTGCTGGCCGAACAGAAATGGTACAACCGCTCAAGCTACCCGGGCATTGTTTGCCTATAATCTAATGGCAGCCTTCTATCTTGGATATTTGAGAGTCGGCGCGGGTTTCGTCAGCTACCTGCTGTGGCCGGCGTGTGCTTTGCATGCAGTACTAACAGCGTTGCTGGCGCGTCCAGTCTATGAGGCTGGCCGGCATAAATAGATCTCCCTGGACAAGGCAAACAGCTCATCTTGAGGAGTTAGCCTCGTTCAGATGACATAACTGATTAAGTCCTGACGTTAGCTCTCGCAGTCAAGGACAGGGATACAAGGAGAAGTAATGCGTTCGTACTATAAGACATTGTTTACTGCGGCCGTTATGACGCTGGCCTTACTCGTCTGTATACCTGCAGTCGCTCAAGGGCCGTCGGACCTGACCGTGCAAGATCAGACACCAAACGCTCCTGCCCCACCGGCAACGCCTGCGGCCGACGACGATGGCTGGCACTTTGCCATCAGCCCCTATCTCTGGTTTCCGGGGATGAGCGGAACGACCGGCGCGCTGGGTCACAATGTCGCCGTGCATGCCAGCCCCGGCGAAGTGCTTTCGCATTTCCACATTGGGCTGATGGGAAATGTGGAGGTTCGCAAGGGCCACCTTGTGATGCCATTCGATTTCATCTGGGTCAAACTTCAAGCGGATCACGGTCTTCCCGAGGAACAGGATTTGAATTCGATTCAGCTGAAAGTGACGGAGACCATCTTCACTCCCAAGATCGGCTATCGCATCGTGGACCACGAGAAGGTCAAGATCGATGCCCTGATTGGGCTCCGCTATTGGCACCTGGGGGAGAGCCTGAACTTCCAGCCGCAGATTTTCAACGCCATTTCCACCTCCCAGAATTGGGTCGACGGTGTCGCTGGGATGAAATTCGAATTTGGACTCTCGCCTAAGGTCGTCATGACAGTCGCCGGTGACGCAGGCGGAGGCGGCTCGGCGGTGGACTATCAAGTAGTCGGATTGCTCGGCTACCGGGTCAAGAAGTGCATTCTGCAGGCCGGCTATCGCTATCTGGACACGAACTATCGAACCAACCCGCCTGGCCTTTTCGTTTTTGACGCGCACATGAGCGGCGCACTGATGGGCGTGACCTTCAACCTCAAATAATCGGACGGCATAGTTGGGGACGATGAGCTCGCTGAAAAAATCTCCAGGGGCGAGCTTGGCCCGCCCCTGATTCGGAAAGTGACCGCGATCGCGTGCCGTTTAGCACGGGAAAACGGCCTTCTAGTTGACTTCCAGCGTGTAAATCACGAACGATCCTTTCGGACTGGGATGGATCACCAGCTCGGTAATCTTTCCCCAGTTGTTTTTCGTGAAGTCCAGCTTCTGGGCAGTGGTGCTGAGCGGGTATTGGAACGATGATCCCACTTGCACACCGTTGTTATAGGCGGTCACAGTGATGAAGTCACCGCTGGCATCCCAGCCGTCCGAGACGATGGCGGAATCGACCTGGAAAACAGCTTTGTTCCATGCCGAGATAGAGGACTCACAGATGTGTTTGTCCGTCTGACCATCGGCTACGGTCGCGCCATAATCGTGGTAACACATCGGCCCTCCGCCAAAGGCGACCATAGCTTCGTTGCCGGTGAAAAATCCACGTCCACTATTAACGGCGCCGTTAGCACCTATATACAGGTTCGCGTCGGGATACAACGGGGCAGACACAAACTCAATGGCATCCCAGCGCAAACCGTCGTATCCGTTGGGAACGGGTTGCGGTGAGCCGCTAGCCGGAAGCTGGGTGAAATCGACGAGCTGCTGGGCACTGGCGCACATCGCCAGAGTCAAAATGATCGTTGCGAGCAAAGTTACCTTTTTCATATTGACCTCCTTGGGTCATGATTCGGGCGGCGATTTATGTCGAATAGTGAGGAGTCAACTTCAACCGCGTAGCTTCTCCTCACTGCCTGCCCAAGCCAAAGAGGCCTGAGTCGGGCACCTGCTGCAAAACTCCTACACTTCACAGCGAACTCCAGCACACCCACGGGCACGGCGATCCAGAGCAGCAGGGCCACCGTGTTGAGCGTGAGCCGAACCGCCATGCTGTCCATCAGCAAGTCATATTTCGCGTCCATAACAGCATCCTGTCTTCATTGCGTCGGTGGCTGTCACCTAGTCCACTCGCGCTGGGGTTCTTGCTTCGTTCCCTGAGGCCGGTTGTTGAGCCACGCTCAATTCCCCGTTCTCGTGTGGCACAATGCGCCGGTTTGCAATCTGGTTCAATGGTCTGGAGATGATTTTTGGATGAGCTGGGAATGATCAGCTATGGCTCTGATATCAAAAGGGTTGGGTTCGCAAATGATCGGGAGGTGAGAGACCGCAATCGGACACCAGCGACAGAGCAGGAGCTCAGTCACGCCGATCGGATAGTCGCTCGTGACAAAATTCAAAAAAACTCTGCTGCAAGGACTGGCCTATGTTTGGGATCCCGCCGGTCGCGGTGGAATTGGCGACAAGTGCCATCCCCAATTCGTTGAAACACTTCCGTTAACCGACTGTGATTGCCGAGAGCAAGCACTCGTACACCAGTTGGTCCAATGGCACTTTGACAAAACCAATAGCCGAGCCTGACAAAGACTACTCGAACGTTGGCCCGAGACTCTTCACGAGGTTACGCGTATTGCGCCAAAACCCTAAGCGTTGGCCAACAAAAGAGGGCATCACAATCATCTGTGACGTATTCCGTAGCGCGGACGGCTTCCGCGGTGCAAACTCACATGTTCCGGACAGAGTTCCCGAAACAGCGCTTTTGATTCCCCATCTTTTCAAGCTCCCATGCTTCTCACAGTTGCGATGGTTCGGTCCGACATCACCGCCCGCTTTGCCGGGTTGGAAAGAATTATCGGCAACACCCCTCTTCTGGCTATCGATTACGAGATCCACGGCCGCAAGCGCACCATCTTCGCCAAGAGCGAGCAGATGAATTTCACCGGCAGCATCAAGGACCGCATGGCGTTGCACATTCTTCGCCAGGCTTATGCCGAGGGCGGCATCCATTCGGGAGACACGATTGTCGAAGCCACCAGCGGCAACACCGGCATCTCTTTCGCCGCGCTGGGCCGGGCCCTGGGACATCCGGTGACCATCTTTATGCCGAACTGGATGAGCCGCGAGCGCATGGACCTGATCCACAGCCTCGGGGCAAATATTATTCCGGTCACAAAAGCGCAGGGTGGATTTCTGGGCAGCATTCACATGGCCGAGGAGTTGGCCGCTCAGCGGGACGACGTTTTCCTGCCGCGACAATTTTCCAACACCGCTAACGTCGAGGCGCATGAGCACACCACTGGCCCGGAATTGTATTGGCAGCTGAAGTACGAAGGTCTGGCCGCCGACGCTTTCGTCGCCGGCGTGGGAACAGGTGGAACCGTCATGGGTGTCGGGCGATTCCTCAAGAGGATGGACCTCTCGACCCGTGTCTATCCCATGGAGCCTGCGGAGTCACCCACGCTCTCGACCGGGTGCAAGGTTGGACAACATCGCATTCAAGGCATCTCTGACGAGTTCGTGCCCGACATTCTCCACTTGGAACAATTGGAGCCCGTGATCAGCGTATCCGACGGGGATTCCATCCTGATGGCCCAGAAGCTGGCCAGCGAATTGGGGCTGGCAGTAGGCATCAGCTCAGGTGCAAACTTCCTGGCTGCCGCCCAAGTGCAAGACGCCCTCGGTGACGAGGCGGTCGTGGCCACGGTTTTCCCTGACGACAACAAGAAATATCTGAGTACCGACCTGTTGCGCGATGAGCCGGTAAAGCCGCATCATCTTTCGCCTGGAGTGACTCTGATCGCTTTCCGCGCCCTCAGCCGAGTTTGCAATGCCTGTACCGCCGTCAGAGACTGAATCGTTTCCCCACAGTTTGCGAAACGCCATCATCCTCAATAAACTCATCCTCGCGCCTTGATTTTCCTATTTCTTAATCACCACGAATCGCATGAGACTGGTTACGTTTCTCGACAAATACTCGCATCCCCGCATCGGCGCGTTGACCACGGATGGTCGCATCGTCGATTTAAACGCCGCCTACAAGCTGTATCTTCGCGAATCGAAAAACGATCCTGCCTATCGACAGATTGCCGACGCCCGCGTTCCCCCTGACATGCGTCTGCTCTTCGAAGGCGGGGATCGTAGTCTCGACGCCGCACGTGCCGCCCTCGACCATGTCACGACACAGAAACCAGAGGCCGGTGCAGAAGGTGAGCCCATCTTTTTCCCTCGAGAAGAAATTCGTCTTAAGGCTCCCATCCTCCCCAAGAAGTTCTTCCACACGGCAGGCAATTTTCGCGAACATCATCATGAAGCGGAGAAGGCTGGTTTCTCCCATCCGGTGCTGCCGTGGATCGTCTTCTTTCAGAACGTTGACGCCATCATCGGGCCCGGCGAGCCGGTAATCTTCCCGCCGCATCTCACGCAGGAGCTCGACTACGAGCTGGAACTGGCGATCGTGGTCAAGAAAGCCGGCAAGCACTTCGATGCGAAAAGTGCTTTGGACTACATCGGCGGCTTCGTGATCTTCAACGACATTACCGCTCGCGACATCCAGCGCAACGAGATGAAGTCGGGCGTCTTCAGCTTCTGCAAAGGCATCGATTCCTTTTGTCCGCTCGGCCCTCATATCGTCACCGCTGACGAGATCAAAGATCCGCACAACCTGGCGATGGAACTGCGGGTGAATGGAGAATCGCGCCAGCGCTCGCATAGCAGCAAAATGTCGGTCACCATCCCGGAGATCCTGTCGCACTATTCCGCGATGGGCTACAGTGCCGGAGATGTTGTTTCGACGGGCACTGTGTCGGGAGTCGCGGCCTTCAGCGCCGATCCCAAAGCGTGGTTCCTCAAGCCCGGCGACGTAATGGAGTGCGAGATCGAGCAGATTGGTGTGCTGCGCAATCCCGTGATCTCGTGGGAAGAGGCGTATGACAAAAAGGCTGTGACGGAGGAAAACGCGCTGCGGTGAAGGAATTTATTACCTAGGTGGCACTCAGCATTCAGTCACCAATCTGCTAAGGGCTGAATGCTGAGTGCTGAGTGCTGATTGCTGACGGCTTGCAACGAAGACCGACGCTGAAAGTATTATTCGATATGACCGATCTAACCGGCAAAGTTTGGACCAGTGAACTCAACTCGCGGCCGGATGTTCGTGCCGACTTCGATCGCGCGCGCACCATCCGCTTCTACGACACAACGCTGCGCGATGGCGAGCAGACGGTGGGAGTCGTCTTCAGTCCACAACAAAAATTGGAAATTGCCAGGAAGCTGGACGAGCTCGGGGTGGGACGGATCGAAGCAGGCTTTCCCAAAGTGTCTGCCGAAGACGGCGAAGCGATTTCGCTGATCCTGCGTGCCGGACTGAAGCACTCCGAAGTGTGGGGCTTTGCCCGCGCCACTCGCGGCGATGTCGAGGAACTGGTGCGTCTGGGACTGCAAGCCTCCGTGATCGAGGTGCCCACCAGCGAGATAAAGCTGAAGGCCTACGGCATTACGCCGGACGAGGCGGTGCGGCGGGCGACCGATGCCATCCGCTTTGCCGCTGAGAATGGCATTCGGGTCGCCTTCTTTGGCGTCGACGGCTCGCGCGCCGATCTCGAATTCCTGCGGCACATCTACTCAGCCGCCATCGACGCTGGCGCGAAGGAGATCGTGCTGGTTGATACCATCGGCGTCTGCACGCCCGAGGCGGCCGAATTCCTGGTGCGATGGGCGAAAGATTGGGTCGGCGATGACATCCCGATTCACTGGCACGGCCACAACGATTTTGGGCTGGGTACGGCTATTGCTATTGCTGCAGTTCGCGGAGGCGCTACCTGGATTCAGGGAACCATCAACGGCATGGGCGAACGCGCCGGTAACGCCGACATCGCCGAAGTGGCGTTGGCGTTGCGATGCCTCTACGATGTTCCGGTCGAGATGAACCTGGAGCGAATCCGCGAAGTGTCCGAAGTAGTGCGCCGAGCTGGGAAGTATGAACTGGAGGGCTGGAAACCGCTCATCGGCGACAATCTGTTCCTGCGCGAGAGTGGCGCCGTGGCCAGCCAGTTTCACATTCCCGAAGCCATCGAACCCTATGCCGCCGAGCTTGTCGGCGCCACGCGCGGCATCGTGCTGGGCAAGAAGAGCGGCCTCGACAGCATTCGGCTGAAAGCGGAGGAACTTGGCCTTGACCTACAGGAGTCGCAGCGTAGTGTCGTTCTGGAATCGGTGAAGCGCAAGGCTATCGCAACCGGCGGATTAGTGAGCAACGAAGAGTTTCGCACGATCGTGCGGACCATTGCGTAACTCAGTCGTCATCTTCTTGTCATAGTTTTCCGGGTCAAGAAGTGCCAGCCAATTGATACACTCAGCAGAGCATTTGATCATCGAATATGACCCGCAAACTTAGGCTTTTCCTGCAACTGTCGGCAGCCATTTCCCTGGCGCTGCTTTCTGCCTGTTTATACGCGCAGGAACAGCCGCTCGAACGTCATTGGCGGCTCTACCCAATGCGCCGAGTGACAGCGTGGCTCAGCAACAATCTCCCTCGAGCCAGCAACCGTCATCTTCTGCGTCGAGCGAAGCGCAAAAGCAGCAGGAGCCGGGACCAGACACAAAACTTCCCGAGACCTCGAAGCTGGAGCAAAGCTCCGCCCAGACTCCGGTCTCGAAGGAGCAGCCCAAGCGTATTCTCTGGGTCATACCCAACTACCGTGCGGTGAGCGCGGATGCCAATGTTCCCCCGCTCGATGCGAAGGGCAAGTTCAAGCTTTTCTTCGACGATAGCTTTGACTACTCGACATTCATTTATGTGGGCGCTCTGGCAGGGATTGGTTTGGCCGAGAACAGTACTCCCGAATTTCAGCAGGGCGCCGCCGGCTATGCCCGCTACTACTGGCACTTCTTTGCCGATCAGGCTGTAGGAAACGCTTTCACCGAGTTCATTGTGCCCGTGGCCCTTAAACAAGACCCACGATACTTCACCAAAGGACACGGCGGTTTCTTCAATCGCACCGGGTATGCCATTAGCCGACTCGTGGTGACGCGGACGGACAGCGGCGGTAACGCCTTTAATTTCTCCGAGATTGTTGGCAACGGAGCTGCCGCGGGAATCTCATCATTCTATTACCCCTCACAGGAGCGCACGTGGACCAAGATTGGTCAGCGTTGGCTGGACGAAGTTGCACTAGATGGATTCTTCAACGTTGTGAAAGAGTTCTGGCCTGACATCGCGCATGGCGTCTTTCACCAAAAGTAGCAGCGACTAAACTGGCGACGGATGCTGGAAGCCGCACTCCGGCCACTGATTCCCCGGGGCAGGGGTCTCTGCCATAACCGGTATGGGTTCGGCAGGCAATTCATCCGCAGCCGCATGCTCTGGATCCGGCTGCCTCGATTCTTCTCGCTGCGCGGAGGCCAGGACAGGTTCGGCGGGCACTGGATCAAGCTCGGCCTGCATCGGTTCGAGAGCCTCCTTCGCTGCGGCATCGGGTTGCTTCGATTCTTCGGGCGCGAGTTCACGTAGCAGCAGTATCGAGCGGCCAGCCACGTCGAGAGCCCCGTCCATCGGTACGTCACGGAAGGGCTGATCCAGATCGTCGGTATTCATCACCTGCTTCCAGCCGCGGTTCAGGGGCGATTGCGGCAGAGTGTAAGTGACGCCTTCCGCGGAAGAGTTCAGCAGGATGAGGAACGAGTCGTCTGCGATCGGCTCGCCCAGTTCGTCGATCTCGTCGAGCGTGTTGCCGTTGAACATCAGAGCCATGCTGCGCATCCAGCCGGTGTTCCACTGCTCCTGCGTCATCTCCTGGCCGTCGGTCGCGATACCAGGCGATGTCCTTCGAGCGAGGAGTGATAGACCTCGCGGTCCTGAAAAAACTTGCGGCGTCGCAGGTTGGGGTGTGCCCGGCGAAAGTCGATGAGCTGGCGCGTGAACTCCAGCAGCTTCGGTCTTGCGCTCGTCGAGATTCCAGTCGTACCAGCTGATCTCGTTGTCCTGGCAGTAGGCGTTGTTGTTGCCGCGTTGCGTGCGGCCGATTTCGTCGCCGCCGCACAGCATGGGCACGCCTTGCGACAAGAACAGCGTCGCCAGCAAATTGCGCTTCTGGCGCTCGCGGGCTGCAAGGATCTCCGGATCGTCGGTCGGCCCTTCGACGCCCATGTTCCAGGAATTGTTGTCGTTGGCGCCGTCCTGGTTGTTCTCGCCGTTGGCCTCGTTGTGCTTCTCGTTGTAGCTGACCAGGTCTTCCAGCGTGAAGCCGTCGTGCGCGGTCACGAAGTTGATGCTGGCGTAAGGCCGGCGCCCGTCATTCTGATAAAGATCGCTGCTGCCCGTCAGGCGATAGCCAAGATCGGAGAGCTGTCCCTCGTCGCCCTTCCAGTAGCGGCGAACCGTGTCGCGATATTTGCCGTTCCACTCCGCCCACAGCACCGGGAAATTGCCGACCTGGTAGCCGCCGCTGCCGACGTCCCACGGCTCGGCGATGAGCTTCACCTGCGAGATGATCGGGTCCTGATGAATGATGTCGAAGAACGCCGCCAGCCGGTCGACATCGTGCAGTTCGCGCGCCAGTGTCGCCGCCAGATCGAAGCGGAAGCCGTCGACGTGCATCTCCGTGACCCAGTAGCGCAGGCTGTCCATGATGAGCTTCAGCACCTGCGGATGGCGCACGTTCAAGCTGTTGCCGGTGCCGGTGTAATCCATGTAGTAGCGCGGATTGTCGGGCACGAGCTTGTAATACGTGGGATTGTCGATGCCGCGGAAGCTCAGCATCGGGCCCAAGCTGATTGCCTTCGGCGGTGTGGTTGTACACCACGTCGAGGATGACCTCGATGCCTTCGCGATGCAGGGCCTTCACCATCGCCTTGAATTCCGGGACCTGCGCGCCGATGTCGCCTGGAGGAAGAGTATTCGGACTCGAGGGCTGAAGTAGTTCAGCGTGTTGTAGCCCCAATAATTGCGCAGCCCGCGATCGACCAGCACCTTGTCGTGAACGAACTGATGCACCGGCATCAGCTCAACGGCGGTGATGCCCAAGCTGCTTCAGATACTTCAGCGCCGGCGGCGACGCCAGTCCAGCATAGGTGCCGCGCAGGTCTTCGCGGATGTGCTCGTTCAGCTTGCTGAAGCCGCGCACGTGCATCTCGTAGATGACGGAATCGCTGAGCGGGATTCGCGGCGGCCGATCGTGCTCCCAGTCGAAATAGGGGCTGACGACCACGCTCTTCGGCATACCCGAGGCGCTGTCGCGGCGGTCGATGTTCAGGTCGGCGTTGTCGCCGCCGAACCGATAGGGATAGATCGGCTTGCTCCCAGTCGACGCGGCCGGTGATCGCGCTTGCGCGTAGGGATCGATCAGCAGCTTGGCGGGATTGAAGCGCAGATCCGCGTGCCGGCTCCCAGGGGCCGTGGACGCGATAGCCGTAAAGCTGGCCGGGCTGCAGGCCGGGAACATAGCCGTGCCACACGAAGGCGGTTTGCTCGGGCAGTTGAATGCGCTCGGTCTCGCGCCGGCTGCGGTTGTCGTAGAGACACAGCTCGACCTTGGTTGCGTTTTCCGAATAGAGCGCAAAGTTAACGCCGGTTCCGTCCCAGGTGGCGCCCAGCGGGTAACGGTTTGCCCGGCAAGACAGCGACGTTCCATCCACCCTCCACAATTCAGCTTACGTTGGATGCAAATCCTGGCCCGCAGATTGCTTATTTCGCTGGCCAGGTGAACTGGGTTGCAGGACCTCTGCGGATGCTCGCCAGCCTGCAATGTCAAAATGCGGACTAGACCTTTGGGGTTGTCACGGCATCCAACCAGTCAGGTATGCGACCTCCGCGGATTGGGAAGTGCGCAAATCCCGGATTGCGAAGTCGAGTTCAAGCGCCTTGGCACGGGCAAGATCTATACTCTGCGGTGAAGCAGCCTCAGGCCTGGGGACTGCCCGCGAACATCAAGCAAAAGGTTGTGTGGCTATGCGCCCAATGCGCCTCGACTAAGGAAGTTGAATTCGACGAACAGCGCTTCCAGGTACGGGTTGTAAGTCGAAACGGCCCGACGACAAACCGCGTGAACTAGACTCTGCCTAATCGGATCTGTCCGGTGCTGGAAGATTAACGCTGTCGACCGGTATACTTCTGCAACGCCCCTTGAGTCTGCGGCATCGAACCTTCATGGTTTCGCGACCGCAATCCATCAGCGAGCAGGACCTTCGCGACCTCGGATTTGGCGCGGTCGTCTCGCGCGAGAGTCAGCAGCGCCTGCTGAATCGCGACGGCAGCTTCAACGTGCAACGCCGGGTCTGGGTCTGCTGGCATCCCTGAGCCCCTATCACCTCCTGCTGACCATGCCGTGGAGGCGATTCCTGCTGCTCGGCATTGGCTCGTATCTGGTCGCCAACGCAGTATTTGCACTGGCCTATTTGGCCTGCGGCACCAATGCGCATTATCAACACGGTTCCCGGAGCAGCGCTGCCTCCGTTCTGGCGGGACTTCTTCTTCAGCGTGGAGACCTTTCGACCATTGGGTACGGCAATATCGTGCCCGTCGGAGTGGCCGCCAACATTGTGGTGACCGTTGAGGCGCTTGCCGGACTTGATGGGATTTGCCATCGTCACCGGGCTGGTGTTTGCCCGCATTTCGCGGCCGACGGCGAACGTTCTGTTCAGCAGCCATGCCGTGGTGGCGCCATACCAGAACATTACCGCGCTGGAATTTCGCGTCGCCAATGCCCGCTCCAATGATTGATTGAAGTCTCGGCTAAGGTCATTGTCAGCCGCTTTGAGAACGTGGATGGGGTCCATACCCGGCGCTATTATCCACTGGGCTGGAGCGCGACGGTGTTGTATTTCTTCCCTTGACCTGGACTGTCGTACACCCTATCGACGAGCAGAGTCCATTCTGCACGGGGAAACTATCAGAATCGCTGCAAAAATCCAACGCCGAGATTCTGGTACTGCTGAAGGCCTTCGACGAGACTTTTTCGACGATTGTCCAGACGCGGACCTCCTACACTTTTGACGACGTGGTGTGGGGAGCCCGTTTCGCCAATGCCTTCATGGCCGACGCCGCCGAGAGCTTCGCCAAAAAATCCGCGGCAAAAAGGGCAAGGTGGCTGTCGATATGCGACTTTTCGATATTATCGAACCGGTCGTCGAGCGATTAAATCGTTGAATATCCTCCGCCGCTCACGCACAATAGTTTTCGATCGTTCACCCTTATCTTCACGAGGGCTTTGTCTCTAGCGGTTGCTGTTCGGCTTCAGCGCTGGCAATTGTGTCTGCCTGCGCCCACACACACATGGAGGAACTATGGCTGAAGCAGTTCTATGGAATAAGCGGGCTTCCGGCTGGTCGATCGTGCTTGGCATCTTGATGATCATTGTCGGCATCATCGCCATGCTGGCCCCCTGGGAGGCTGGACTGGTCATTACGTTGGTGGTGGGATGGTCCGCCATCTTTCAACGGCGTGGCGCAAATCATCTTCGGCGTTCGCACCCACGGTGGCTGGCATGTGTTGCTGGAATTTGTCCTCGGGATCATCTACATCATTGCCGGAATTTACCTGCTGATGCATCCGGTAGGCGGATTGCTGGCGCTGACGTTGTTCCTGGCGTCCTTCCTGTTGGTGTATGGAATTTTCGCGCTGGTGCTGGCATTTAGAATGAGGCCGCACAACGGTTGGGGATGGGTGCTCTTCGACGGCATCGTTACCATGCTGCTGGGCATCCTGATTTGGGCCCACTGGCCGTTCAACTCGGACTGGGTGGTGGGAACGCTGTTCGGCATCAGCATCTTCGTCTCGGGCATAACGCGGCTTATGATGTCGTTGGCGATCCGGCGGGTTTCCACCCAAGCGGCCTAAGCACCAGTGCGAGCTTTTCAACCTTTTTGCTACCTTCGCGGGTTCTGCCCGCGAAGGCTCTCGTTCTAGTACCTTTAAACGTGGCTTTACTGCGGCACTCTATCTTTGGATTACGCCGCCAGTAGCCCTCGTTCGCGACAATTGCTTAGGCTTCCATAAATGGGTGAAGAAGGCTGACCGCAACGATCGACAATAGCCACAAACTCCACCCCACTCCAAGGTGCTTCAAGGTTGGCCACCTTTGTCTAGGAGTCCTGCTGCGACCTTAGGCGGGGCGGATTAGGGCCAAAGGATTTCCTTGACATCCAGCTTCGACCACCGCAAAATTGCGGCCAACTACCCAGCGCGATAGGCACCCGCGGCCGTTGCACCTGGGATCCATCGAACAGCGCCTTTCGTACGCAGGCACAAGCTCCAATGCGTTCGTACTGCGGCGTGGAAAGAAGCACGCAATGCAATCTGGAATCCGGCTTCGTATTTTCGCGCTTGTCTCCGCCCTGTTGTCGCTGGTCGCGCCAGCCATCGCCCAGCAGATCAGGTTTTACCCCGATTTCTCTTCACCCACGGCCGTTCATCAGTTGAGCCTCAACGGCAGCAGCCGCCTGACCGGCTATGATTCCCAGGTGGTTCTGCGCCTGACGGACGGTAGTCAGTATCCAGCAGAAACTTCAACGGCGTACTTCCGAATTCCACAGCAAGTGAACCAAGGCTTCACGACTTGGTTCAAATTCAAAATACACAATCCGACCGCCTGTTGTAATCCCGGGGACGGATTCGCGTTCATCATTCAGAATTCCAATGCTACCGATCCAACGCAGGGGGCCAGCGGCAGCGGTCTAACCGCCGTGGGTGCGGGCGGTGGTGGCTTAGGCTATTCCGGCATCAACAATAGCCTGGCGGTCGAGTTCGATATCTTTGACGACCCGTGGGACCCCAACTCAAACCACGTCGCCATCCAGACTTGTGGGGGGAATTACAGCTTATTTAACAGTCCCGTACATCTTCCCGGCGTCTACACTATCGGCCAGAACAATGATGTCACCAGCTGCCTGCTTAACTCGACGGCAATCAACACGACGATACCGATCTTGGGCGGCACCTGCAATGGCTCAAGTTGTACCGATGGAGTAGATCACCAAGTGGTTATTCAGTACACTCCAGGGGTGCCGAATGGTGTGTTGGAGGTCTGGTTGGATCCCGTCTTTATTCCTGACACTCAAACTCCGATTCCGGGCGCTCCGACCGTTCTCAATGTGCCTTACAACATTGTGTATAACGCTCAGACCAATCCGAAGGGGCTACAGCTAACCTCGGGCGACAATGCTATGGGTGGAAGCAATAAGCTTTGGGCGGGCTTCACGGCTGCTCAACCCAGCTCGGGGAGCAAGCGTGGCGGCGGCGCAAGCGGCGGCACGGCCATCGACGTCTCTGCCTGGGAGTTTACGACCTCTTCGCAGTCTCAGGTGACGCAACTCATACCAGCTGGCGGCACCGAGGCCGACTACGTCTTTGGCAGCCACCAAATGGGGGTCACGTATCCAATGGGCTTCCAGAACAATGACAACATCTTCATGACGGTCGAGCAAACTCCGATGAACCAGACGCTGTTCTATAACCAGCGCTTGCTCGGAACCGACTTTGCAAACGAGAATTGCATCATTTATCTGGGAACCGGGGGAAACTGCGTTCTTTACACCGTTACTTGCCAAGACTCTATGGGGAACAATGTTACCTGTCCCACAGAAATGGATCCGACCATCGCCATCTGCACTAAGTTCACTACTCCAGAGCCGGTATCGGTAACCACCGCAGATTTTCTTTCAGCCGATCCTATTGGCTCTAATAATTGGTGCAGTATTTTTAATGGTTTTTCACCCAATAATGATCCGATCGTATCGGGTAAGGGCACAGGCTTCTCCGATATCGTTGCCACTTTCCTTTTCAGCGGGCAACGAGGGATGCAGTGTCCTCCCCTGGGGTCGCTGAAGGCACTTACTGAAAAGATGCAGTCGAAGCCGGCACCGGCGGGATCTGGGTTCTGCCCTCCGATAACGGAGAGCAAATGACAAAAAGCCCCGGGGATTTCTCCCCGGGGCTTCTTACTTGCAAATAGGGTTTAGGCGCCGCCCTGGTAAGACTTGCTGGCAGTACGATAGATGTCTTTCAGGTCGGAGCGTTCCAATACCCGGCCCGCTCCCTCTTCCTTCACAATCGTTTCCAGGATTCTCACCGCCTCGCGGTAATGGGGAACTGCCTCGGCTGGCTTGCCACTGCTGGCGATCGCACTGCCCAACAAATACTGCGCACGAGCCTGCTCGACCAGCAATCCTAGTTTTTCCGCCCGGCCAACTGCGCTATCCAACTCCTCGCGCGCGGCGTCCGGGTGTTTGGTCGCAAGCAGTGCCTCTCCCAGATAAATGGAGGCCTGCACCGATTCCGCCTTCAATCCCATCGAGTCGGCGTCCTGCTTCAGTTTTTTCAAAGCGGACACTGCGGCTTGCGATTTTCCTTGCGCGACATCGAGCTTCGCGAGATTCAGATTCGCCAGCACAACCTGCTCGCGCACCTTCGATTTGTTGGCTAACTGCAGCGCCTTCTCATATTGCTGCCGGGCAGCAGGGTAATCGCCACGGTAGAAATAGTTGTCGCCGAGATAGTTCAGCGCCTCCGCCGTAACGGTGTCGTTCTTGGCTTCGACGGCAATTTTCAGCGCCTCTTCGATGTTCTTCTGGCCCTCGTCTTCCCGGCCGACGGCAGACAACGTGTGACCATAGCCGGCCAGCGCCGCCACCATGAAGTAGGTCCGGTCGTTGAGCTGCCGGTAGGTGTTGACCGCTTCCTGCTGCGCCTTCAAGGCGGCGTCGTAGCGTCCCTGGGCGGCGAACAGAGCGCCCATGTCGGCCGATTCCCGCGCCGCTCCACTACTGTCGTTGGCAGCGCGACTGCGCATCCAAAGCCTTCATGTACTGCGACAGGGCAGTGTCGTATTGTCCCAGCTTGACGTTGGTCATCGCCAGGTTGTGCAGAGACTGGGTCGCGCCACCTTCCAACTTCAATCGGTTCTGGATCTCGAACGCCTGTTGGAAGTACGTCAGCGCGTCCTGATACTCGCCCTTGCTGAACTGCGCAGCGCCGATATTCTTCAGTAGTGTTGCCTGCGACATCTCGTCCTGGGTGTCGCGAGCAATCTGCAGAGCTTCGTTGGTATATTTCAGGCCGTCATCGTACTGTCCATGGTCTAGATAGAACGAGCCCAGACTGATGAGGTTTTGGGTCAAGCCGTCCTTGTTGCCGATCTTCCGGTCGACCTCGATCGCCTCCTGATAGCTGCTCGAGCGCAGCCTTGAAATTGCCCATTGCGTCTTGAACTTGCGCGATTTGTCCCAGGGTGGAGGCAATGCCGCTCTGGTCGCCGATTTTCCTCCTGATTTCCAGTGCCTGTTGATAGTTGCGCAATGCATCGTCAGGCTTATTCAACCGTTGGTAAGCGATGCCCAGGGCCTGCAGAATCGAACCTTTCTGCTCCTGATTATCGAATTGAATCGCCAGACTCAAAGCCTTGTTAAGAGGATCGAGCGCAGCCTGGGGATTGCTGTCTTTTATCTCAACTCGTCCGCTGGCCAGCAACGCCGCTACGTACTTAGGATCGGAGGCCAGGACGTTGGCCAGATACTTTTTCGCCTCAGCAAAGTTGTTCGAGTCTTCGTAGAGTTTTGCCAGAGCGAACTGCGCTTCGGTATCGTCGGGATTGACCTTGGCCAGCTCCTCATAAGCGGCAATCGCCTTGGCAGAGTCATGCATCATGCTGGCGTGAATTGCCTGGATCAGATAGCGGTCCTGCGCCGGAAGATTGTCGCTCAGTTCAATCGCGCGTCGAGATGCCTGCTCGGCCTTATCGTCGTAGCCGAGAGCGGCGTAGGTTTGCGCCAGCTTCGCAAACGCCATGGCGAAATTGGGATCCTGCGCCGTCGCTTCCTCAAATTTCGTGACCGCCTGCGTATTGTCGCCGGCGCGCACCAGTTGCGATCCTTCGTCATAGGCACGCAGCGCCGGAATAGACTTCGTAACCGCATGCTGCGAATGGGCCTGCAGCTCCTTCAATACTTCGGCGGTAGGAGCCAGTTTCTCGCGAAGATCGTCCGCCATCTTGTCCAGCGAACTCAGCAGTTGTTTCTCGCCGGCAACGTCAGTGTTGACGGCCGTGCTGCGGTCGTTCGCCAAATCAGCGACCGTAGCGTTGATCCGTATCTGATCGCCGATCTTCTCGTACTGACCGAAGACAACCGTGTCGGCATGGGTATACTCCGCGATGCGCTTCACGGTTTGAAGATCGAGCGGCGACTGCGGCGAGACCCGCAAATCGCTGAGCACCTGCTGCAACCGATCGGGCGAAACCATGCGCAGATGCGCCGACTGGCCGATATCGGAGTTCAACGCTTCCGCAATGCTGGAGCCCATCCAGTTCAGGCTGGAATCGCCAGAGGCGTTGTAGAACGGAAGAATCGCCAGCGAGGTTACCGGCCCCTGTACAGCTGGCTGTCCCGGCAGCAGGACTGGGCGCGGGAACGAACTCCCACGACGGCGCCAATTCCCACGCAACACCGCCGCCACCCCAATCGCCAGCCACTTCCAGGGAAAATGCTTCGAACCGCAGCAGGCCTGCGACCGCCTGGCCGAGCCAATGACGATGGGCCGGTGCGCGGCTTCTTTCCTTGCCAAACCTCCAGCTCCTCGATCAGCTCCTGGACCGAGGCAAAGCGCGCTTCGGGATCGCGTTCCAGGCACTTCGCTCACGATGTTGCTCAGCGCCGCCGGAATCGCCGCATCCACATCCACCAGCGGCACGGCGCGCTCCTGGGTGCGCTTCACCAGGCTGGCGATGGCGCTCTCCGCATGGAACGGGATGAACGCCGCTGAGCAACTCGTAGAAGATGAGGCCGATGGCAAACTGATCGGAGCGGGCGTCCAGCTCGTTGCCCATCGCCTGTTCGGGCGACATGTACTCCATCGTGCCGATCATCATTCCGGTCTGGGTCATGCCGTCGCCCTGGACGGTTCTGGCCAAACCGAAATCCATGATGACCACGCGCCCGGCATTGTCCCGCATGATGTTGCTGGGCTTCAGATCGCGATGGATGACGCCTTCGGCGTGCGCCGCCTGCAATCCGGCGCACACCTGCAGCATGATGCCGACCGCTTCTTCCGGCGAGAGCTTGCCCTGCCGCGTCAGGATGGTGCGCAAGTCCTCACCTTCGATGAACTCCATGGTGATGAACTTCACGCCATCGGCTTCGTTCAGGTCGTAGATGCGGATGATGTTCTTGTGCGTGACTTGCCGCGCCAGCACCAGCTCCTGCTTGAAGCGCGCCAGGATGGCAGGATTGCCCGCCAGGTCGGGACGAATGACCTTCAGCCCGACGACGCGCTCCACTTCCATGTCGCGGGCTTTGTAAACCGCGCCCATGCCGCCCATGCCCAGCATCTTGTGGATCTCGTAGCGGCCGCCGAGAACGTCGCCTTCGTGAAAAATGGTGGCGCCGATATGCGAGAAGATGGGATGCGGCGGTGAACCTGACGCACGCGCTTCCGTGCGTCGCTTGGGCTGACGATGGTCACCGCATCGGATGGATCGCTCTTGGGAGCCGAGGAGGACGAGCCTTGCGAGCCTGGGAGGGTGGCTCCGTGCCTCCAAGTGATGATCCGCGGGGTCAACGCCGGGAAGGGTTCTGGCTTCCGAATCCAGAGCAGGTTTGGGCGTCGGGGCAGAACTGTCCCCGCTGGATACAGCAATACCCTCCTGCGCTTGGCGCGCCGCTCCTTCTTGCTCCCCAGCCATCGCCCGCCTACCTCAAGGCCCGGGCCCCGTGTGTGGAGGGAGACTCCCACTCGAAGCCAGTTATCTACAAAGTATACCTTGATTTGGGCCGCTTCCGGCCACATTTCCAAGAGACCGGACACCCTACAGTAAAGCCGGCACCCGTTGGATGCCGGCTGGTTACAAGGTCGTCCCCAGGCTTATCGGCCGTAGTTCGTAATCCGCGGATTCGGATCGGGTGCGCCCGTCGTGGTTCCGAGATTGACTCCTACCAGGCCGGTCTTGCCTCCTGTAATGCCGGATGATCCTCCTCCGATAATGTAAAGAATCGATATCGGTGGAGATGGCGGGGTGTTGGCCGGCGTCACCTCGAATCTTCCGAAAGCCGTCCCCATCGCGTCGGCATGTTGTCGAGCCGGGAGTGTCAGCGCAATCGTAATACGCCACGAGGTGTTGTTGGGGCGGCGATCCGCCAGGTCCACTTGTTTCATTGGTCAAGCTCAGAATTCCGCCCGGGGGAGGAGTTAGCACCACGTCAAGCTCGTTAGTCACGCTCGCGGTGACGGGATTGCTCGTACCTCCCAGATAAGAGCCCAGGATCGACGCAATACTGAAACCACTCCCCGGAACATTCTGCTGGACGAAGGAACCAGAAGTCACGGAGGGATCGGTGCCCACCACAAATGCCTGGTTCGTGCTCACCAGATACCAGACGGGATTGTTGGTAACACCGGTAAGCGATACCGTTACTCGGCCGCACGCGCCGTTACTAGGGGGAATTGGGCAGGTTGGATCAACGTTGTAGGTTCCACTGACAATGCTGTTCGACGTGACCGTACCGCCGTTGTTCTCATCGGTATAGTATCCCGGCAACCCATCCGTTCTAGCGATATTTCCGGCCCCATCGAAGGACGCCACACCAGCCGAAATATCGGGCAAGCCCGAACTGTTGATCGCATTCAACTGCATGAGCGACTGTCCCTTGAGACTTGTATTCGTAAAGGACGTCCCACCGATGGTTCCTGCGGCTCCTTGCTGCATTATCGACAGCAAGGTCATTGGACCGCCACTGTCGGTGTCGATCGCTACCAGCGAGCTGTTCGATATCACATAGTAGGCATAGTTGGAAGTTCCTGAGGCGGTGGTCAAGCTGGCGGTTCCTCGACCTGTATTGGCATCCAACGGTGTTACCACCAGGTTGCCCCCGGTGATCGGGATCGGCGATCCGGTGCCATTGTTCACCGTGCCGTTATCGTTGGTGTCTTCCTCACCTCCGGTGACGGCCAGCAAATTGTTGACCGCAAAAGCCCCTGCTCCCGCATAACGATTCCCGGCGGCATCGGTACCAAACGCTCCGAAGGAGTAGCCGGCGCCGGCGCTCGGCAGCGTTGTGCTCGTCTGTTGGGTAATCTGGCCCGAGCCGTAGAGGCCTTGATTGGTCATGATAAGCCGGGTCTGGGTCGAACCAATCACGATGTCAAAAAAGTAATTGCCCAAAGTAGGAGAGGTCAAAACCATTGAGCCAAAATTGGTCCCCGAGGGCAGGCTGTATGTCCCGGTGAAAGGCATGCAGGTTTGCACTCCGTTTAGACCGACTTGATCCAGCACGTAAACACCGGCGGTACCACCGTTACAGGGGGTTTGGCTTCCCGGGCAGGAGGGATTACCGGCGGGATTGATGTTTCCATTCCCATCAGCGCAGAAGCTGCCAGCTATGTAGAACGGGTGCCCGTTGTTCGCGGCGTCGAAGCCGTTGAGCGAGAAAACGTAATTGCCTTGCAGCTTGCCGGTTATCGTGATGGTGAATGCTTCCGTGGCGATTTCAGAGACGGCGTCGGTCGCCTGCACTGTGAAGGTGAACGTCCCGGCGGTGGTCGGTGTACCGCTGATGTTTCCGGCGCCAGTGCCGCTGGCCGTAAGAGTCAAGCCATCCGGCAAACTCCCGAAGACGATGTTATAGGTGTAGGGCATAATTCCACCGCTGGCCGAAACCGCGGAGGAATAGTTCGCACCGACGAGTCCGGGCGGTAGAGTGGCTGGCGGGAACGTCAAAGCCGGATTAATGACGACACTTGTGGCGAGGGTGTTATAGGCCGGGACTGGCGTCTGTGAATCGGTTACTGTTGCGGTGAAGTTGTAGGTGGCGGGATAGGTTAACCCACTGACCAGGGTTGGGGTTCCGCTAACGATTCCGTTGCTCTGCAACGACAAGCCGGGCGGCAAAGTACCGTTGGTGAGCGTCCACGTGTAAGGGGTCTGACCTCCCGAGGCGATCAGCACTTGTTCATAGGGAACACCGATAGCTCCCGGATTCAAATTGAATTGGCTAACATTGAGCGCGCCGGGACCACTTTGCGGTGCATGCGAGGCGCAGCCGCTGATGAGGGCACAGAGTAAAATTGCGAAGCCAATCGGACGGAAAAGGTTTAAGCCCTTTCATGGATCTCCTTGTCGAATCTGGAAGCTGGATTTTGGACGCTACTCAGGGGGACCGGTCGGCCAGGCAAAGAGCAGCCCGTTGCAAAGACCGTTCGGCAAGACCACATACCATGGGCGACCGCAAAGTGCGTATAGGGTAGAAGAGTAACTGAACTATACTTAAATGCAAGCTTTTTTTGCCCGTTGCGGCTTATCCGGGCGTTTTGGGACGGTTAGCTCCCGCTTTGGGCTCGAGCCTAGGCGCTTCGCTCCAGTAGTGCCGCTCTGCTATGCTCATGCGTTCCTCCGGAGGACATCACCGTGAGCCTCAGAGTAGCTCTACTTTTATCATTTTGCCTTCTTGCCGCGACTGCTTTTGCCCAGCAGGCCGCGCCCCAAAGCACCAATCCCGGCGCCAGTCCACCCCCAACCCAGATGTATGTCGAGCCTACCTTGGCTTACACGCCCAGTCTTGATGTCACCGCCATGGACCGCTCGGCCGACCCCTGCGTCGATTTCTATCAGTATTCCTGCGGCGGCTGGCAGAAGAACAATCCCATCCCTCGCGGACCAGACCTCGTGGAGCGTTTACGGCAAGCTGTACGAAGACAATCTGAAATATCTGCGCGCCATTCTGGAACAGGCCGCGATGGCCAAAGACCGCGACGCCGTCACCCAGAAGATCGGCGACTACTACGCCGCCTGCATGGACGAGGCGACGATCGAAAGCCGCGGCGCCAAGCCCATCCGGCCCGCGCTGGTCGAGATCCAGGGAATCTGAAGAACGTTCACGAGCTTGGCGCCCCTGGTGGCGCGCCTGCATCTGGAAGGCGAGACCATGTCTGTTCGGCAGCGGCTCCCAGCAGGATCCGGATAACTCGGACGCGATGATTGTCGGACTGTCGCAGGACGGCCTGGGACTTCCCGACCGCGACTACTACACCAAGGACGATCCCAAATCGAAGGAGATTCGCGAGCGCTATCTGCAGCATGTGCAGAAGATGTTCGAGCTGCTCGGCGATTCCCGCCGAGCGGCGAAGCAGGACAGGCGGCCACCGTGATGCGCATCGAAACCGGCCTGGCCAAGGCTTCGCTCACCCGCGTGGAGCAGCGCGATCCTTACAAGATCACGCACAAGATGAAGGTGGCCGAGCTGAACAAGATCGCCCCGAACTTCGACTGGACGGCTTATTTCGCAACCAGCCAGGTGCCTGCCATTCGATATTCTGAATGTTGAGTCGCCGGATTTCTGAAAGAAGTGAACGCACAGCTGGCGTCCGTCCCGCTGGACGATTGGAAAAGCTACCTCCGTTTCCATGTGGCGAACTCCGAGGCGCCCTATCTCTCGTCGGCCTTCGTGAACGAGAACTTTCGACTTCTACCGCAAATATCTGCGCGGAGCGAAGGAATTGCAGCCGCGCTGGAAGCGCTGCGTGCAATATGTTGACGAACAACTGGGCGAGGCGCTGGGACAGGAGTACGTTCGCAAAACCTTTCCGCCCGAACTGAAGGCCGCAACGCTGGAGATGACGCAGCAGATCGAAGACGCCATGGCGGCTGCGCATCCAGCAACTGGACTGGATGAGTCCCGCAGACCAAGCAGCAGGCGCTGAACAAGCTGCACTCCATTCGCAACAAGATTGGCTATCCCGACAAGTGGCGCGACTACAGTTCGGTGACCATCACCCGCGACGATTTCTACGGCAACGCCGAGCGCGCCGAGGAATTCGAAACCATCGCGAGTTCAACAAGGTTGGCAAGCCGGTGGATCGCAGCGAGTGGGACATGACTCCGCCGACGGTCAACGCCTATTACAACCCGCAGATGAACGACATCAACTTCCCTGCCGGCGTTCTGCAGCCGCCGCTCTACGACGCCAAGATGGACGACGCTCCCAACTACGGCAATACCGGCTCGACCATCGGACATGAGCTGACGCACGGCTTCGACGATGAAGGCCGCCAGTACGACGCCAAAGGCAATCTGAAGGATTGGTGGACCACGCAGGATGCGGCGCAGTTCGTGAAGCACGCCGATTGCGTGGTTGATCAGTACGCGCAATACGTCGTGGTCGACGACATCCACATCAACTCGAAGCTGACCGAAGGCGAAGATGTCGCCGACCTGGGCGGCACGATTCTGGCCTACATCGCCTGGAAGAACGCCGACAAGAAGCCAGAAGCTGACGGATCGCGACGGTCTGACGCCGGACCAGCGCTTCTTCGTCGGCTTCGCGCAGTGGGCCTGCGAGAACGATCGTCCGGAAGACCAGCGGGCACGGGCCATCACCGATCCGCACTCGCCGGCGAAGTACCGCATCAATGGCGTGGTGGTGAACATGCCGGAGTTCGGCACGGCCTTCGGCTGCAAGCCGGCTCGCCCATGGTGAAGCCCGCAGACAAGGTGTGCAAGGTGTGGTGAGTTGAGTAAGGCGCTTCAGCACGCATTGTGATCTTAGTTTGCCTGTCATCCCAACCGGAGCGCGGCGGAGCGGAGGGACCTGTGGTTCTCCTCGCGAGGAATTCGCGCGTTCGCGAGATTATCCTGAGCTGCAGAGCGCTGTAATCTCCGCAGGAACGGCGTCTTCAGAATGCGATACGCAACCTTCTTAATGATTGCTCTGGCCTGTGCCTCCGCGCAGACGAAAACGCCCGCGCCGCATTGGCACGAAACCGATACCGAAACCCTCTGGACCGGCCGCTACACCAACTGCGATTTCGGATACTCGGTTCTGCTGCCGGCGGGCATCGTCGGTCATGGCGCAAAATCGCCCGATCCCAACCGCGGGTTCACGGTGGATCCGGTGGCGCCGCAATCAACGAAAGCTTTCAACACAGCCGAATCCAGCCGCTATATCGACGTGTTCAATTTTTATGACCTGGAAGACCATGGGGAGTCGACGGCCGCGACCCTGGATTACTATTCGTCACTGGGTGAGATCGGCGACCAGAAGGACGTGCAAGCCATTGGCCGGCAAATCTCGAACCTGGCGGGACTGAGCGCCAGACGCCTGGAAGACCGCTGGGTGGAAAACTCTACTGCGATGAGGCGGGACCGGATCATCGCCTATCGCCGGGCAGGTGGCATTCTGTACCAGTTCACCCTGCAGTCACCCGAAAAAACCTATGCGGCCGACGAACAACTCTTCCACCGCATCGTGGACGGCTTTCGCCTGAGTAAGTTGCCGACCGGCGAGTGTTCCAACGATTAGCCAGCCGAAGGATGCCCTGACACAAAACGCACCCCGCCAGGAGCGCCCGAGTCATGGTTCGGCAAAGTAGCGGTCATGTTCAATGCTGACATCTTTCAGACCGCTTCCCCGTTTCGCAGGCGTGATCCGCAGCGGTCCTACCGATTGAGACCGTTCAAAAAATCTCATCAATCCCTTCGCCGGCAGATCCGGCACCAGGAACTTCTGCCCCGCCCTCAGCGCTTCGGCCGCACCGTAGCCGCTGCGCACTGCGCCTTCCATGGTCGCGGGCCATCCGGTCGCCGTCCAATCGCCGGCAAGAAACAGTCGCGGCCACGGAGTGGTGTGCGATGGGCGAAACGCGTCGCTGCCCGGCGCAGGCGAGAACGTCGCATGGATTTCCTTCACGACCGTGGCCTTTGTCAGCTTGGCTTCGCGCACGGCCGGGAAAGAACTCCGCCAGTTCGCGCACCGCAAGATCGATGATCTCCTGCCGCGGCTTGTCGACCAGCGTCTTCGACGAGCTGACCACCAGTTCGAGATAGCTTCCCTTCTGCGCCGAATCCTTGCGCGTGGCCAGGATCTTCGACTTGTGGAACATCCACTGGATGGTGCGCTCCAGCAGCACAGCGTGTTCCAGCGGCGTGATCTCGCGATCGAACCACAGATGAATGCCGGTGATCGGCGAGCGTCTCGAAGCTGCGCGCCTGCTCGTCGCAACGTTTCCATCTCGGCAGCATCCGGCAGCAGCTTCTCGACGCGCGTTGAACGGCGTCGCCAGTATCGCGTAATCGGCTGCGAATCTCTTCGCCGCCGACGCACAAGTCGCACGCCGTCGCCATCGGCTGCGAATCGAATCGACCGGCGGCGCGCAGATGCACCTTGCCGCCGCGCGCTTCGATGTAGTGCGGCAGCCGTTCCGTAAAGTTGCGACAGCGGCACGGCGGGAACGCCCATGCGCCCGGCCTCCGCCGACTTCAGAAACGAATCGCGAAACACCAGCGCGGCATAGCGCACCGAAATACGATCCAGCTCCTCATTCAACGCGCTGATCAGCACCGGCGCCCAGAAGCGATCGATCGCCTGCTTCGTCTGGCCGTGACGCTCGAGCCAGGCCTGAAAGTTCTCGCCGTTATCGCTGGGCAGCGCAGGGATCAGCGCCATCATGGCGCGCGCGATCGCCAGCTTGTCTTTCAGGTCGAGCACCGATGACTCGAGAAACGAAGGCGCGGCATGAAACGGCGCGGGCAGCGCTCCCGGCTTCAGCGTCGACGACTTGCCGCCGGGCAGGATGAACGTGATCTCGTCGTACCAGCGAATCTGCTGCTCGACGCCGAGCCGGCGATAGAAGTCGATGAGATTGGTGCAGCAGCCCAGCAGCACGTGCTGGCAGTTGTCGACCACTTCGCCGGTGCCGGGAAGCTCGTACGACGACGCGCGGCCGCCGAGATAGGGACGCCGCTCGAACAATTCGACGTGATAGCCGGCATCGGCCAGCGCGCTGCCGGCGGCCAGACCGGCCAGGCCGCCGCCGATGACCGCGACCGTGCCGCGGCTTGCGATTGTCGCTGGCGGCGTCACTCATGCGAGAGTCGCAGAGAATCCTTTCGCCATGACGCGTCAGCTTTTCGGCCGTGCTCAGCCGCACCCGCTCGGAGAACACGTCGTAGTTGCGCGCGATGATCTGCTCCAGCAACCGCCGATAGATTTCGACCAGCGTCCACAGCGCCGCCTGGCTGTCTTCGTCGATCAGCGGCAGCAACTCTTCGGCCGAGCGATAGAAGCCGCGCGCGCGTTGCGCCTCGAACTCCAGCACCGGCCGCAGCGACTGCTGGCGCCGAGCCGTTGGTCAGCGCGTGAACGTCGATGCCGAAGCGCGCGAAATCCTCGCGCGGCAGATACACCCGTCCCAGCCCGGCATCCTCTTTCACGTCGCGCAGGATATTGGTGAGCTGAAACGCGACTCCGGTTTCCTCGGCCAGCTTCTCGGCGCGCGGATCGCGATAGCCGAAGATGCGGATGCACACCAGCCCGACGACCGACGCTACGTGATAGCAGTAGTCGTAGAGCTGATCGAAGGTTTCGTACTGCAGTTGCGGAGGCCGACGTCGTCTGGCGGTTTTGCGGCCAGCGTTGCGCGGAACATCCATCGCCGTGCCGTGCACCAGCTTCTCCAGCAGCTCCAGCGGGATGTTGAATCGCTTCTGCGAGTCGGCCAGCGCGAAGAGCACGGGATCGTCGGTGCGCTCGCCGTCGACCACGCGGCGCAAGCGCGTTCATCCATTCGTCAAGTTTTTCGCGGCGCTGCTCGGCGGGAATCGACGGGATCGTCGGAGATGTCGTCGGCGTGGCGCATGAAGGCATACACCGCCGACAGCGCATTGCGTTTGCGGGCAGGCAGGACCAGGAAGCCGTAGTAGAAATTCTTGGCGGCCGAGCGGGCGATGTGGCGGCAAACGCTGTAGGCCGCCCGCAATTGCAGCGGGTGTTCGCTCACAACAGCTTTCCCAGCGCCGCGCGCGCCACCAGCCACAGCTTGCGCGGCTTGGAGATGGCCGGGCGGCTGCTTCAGCACGTCGTAGCCTTGCTGCTCGATGGCATTCAGGATTTCCAGGCCGCCGCGGCTGAACAGTTCGATGTCGATGGCCAGGTGCTTGTCGACCTTGCCGGCCAGCGGCAGGCCCGCTGCGAACCACTCGCGCGCACGCGCCGACTTCAAACTTCATCATCTCAAGGAACTGCGGCGTGGCGCGGCGCTGCGGCGATGTCGTCTTCGCTGACGCCGAACTTCGCCAGGCTGTCCAGCGGAAGATAGATGCGGCCCTTGCCGTAATCGACCGCGACGTCCTGCCAGAAGTTCGCCAGTTGCAGCGCGGTGCAGGTGTAGTCGGAAAGCTGCTGCCGCTCGGCATCGCGATATCCGCAGAGATACAGCACCAGATGCCCGACCGGATTCGCCGAATTCTTGCAGTAGCCGAGCACGTCCTCGAATGTGGGATAGCGCGTGACGGTCTGGTCCTGGCGAAATGCGGTGAGCAGATTCGGCGAACGGCGCGCGCGGGATGTCGAACTCGCGGATTGTTTCGCGCAGCGCGATGAACACGGGATGCCGCGGGCTCACTGGATTTCGCCCGGACGCATCCGGCCTCGAGCTTCTCCACGTCTTGCCGCACGTCGCGCAGCGGCGGTTCGACCAGACTCAGGTAGGTGGCGTTCAGTTCGGCTTCCCATGCATCCAGCAGCGCCAGCGACTGCTGCGGATCGCCAACCTCATCGCCGAGATCGTCGGAGATCCGGCAATAGGCGTAGACGTTGTAGAAATGCTGATGCAGATGCTTGGGCAGAAACCAGGTGACGACCGAGAAGTTCTCGTAATGCGAGTGCGCCAGCCGCGAGCAGTATTGCTGCGCCTCTTCCAGTGACGGAGCGCGCTCCGGGATGGCGTACTCCGGCGGCAAGGCCTGCCAGCCGGCGCAGCAGAGGTACTCGGCGGCGCAGAGTACACGCGGTTGTCGGTCGGAACAGAAGACATTAGAGGATTGAAATTGTACGTGTCGAGGACTGAGCCGCTCGTCGCTCAGAGCTTGTGATCTAGGTGGCCCTTACGCCGAGGCTAACGACCACCGTGCAGCTCAACTCGCATCCCAGTCCGGCTCTAGAGATTGGCTGGCACTCACGCCGAAATCGCATATCGTTGGCTTCGAGTAACCTCACGAGCTACCGGCAATCACGACTCGTACGCCGGCAACTGACAACTGATCAACTGACAACTGCTCTACAGTCCCGGGAATGATGGCCGTCTTGATGTCGCCGTTGCGGTTCAGCATGTGGCGCAGCACCTGCTGCAGGCGCGACAGCGGCGCTTCGCCGGTGATGTAGTCGGTGCCCTTGATCTTCCGCTCGCAGATCAGCGAGAACGCTTTGCGCACCGTCTCCGGCGTGTGATGGAACGTGGCCTTCAGCGTCAGCTCGTTGTAGTGCAGGCGCTGGGTATCGAGAGCGACCGTGGTTCCGCTGGCGCAGCCGCCGAAGAAGTTGACGGTGCCGCCCTTGCGCACCATGTCGATCGACCACTCCCATGCCTGCGGACGTCCAACGGCTTCGATCACCACATCGCAACCGCGGCCATCGGGAGTCAGCTTGCGCACGGCCTTCACCGGATCGTCGACCTCCGTGATCTGCACCGCGCTGATCGGCGCCCACGCGCCGCGCGGCAGCTACCTGCGAATCGCGCTTCACCACCGAAATCACATTGCAGCCGCTCAGCTTCGCGACCTGCACGAACATCAGCCCGATCGGCCCGGCGCCGATGACGGCCACCGTGTCGCCGATCTCCATCTTGGTTTCGTGCAGCCCGCGCAGCACGCAGGCCAGCGGCTCGACCATCGCGGCTTCTTCGAAGCTCACGTGCTTCGGAATGGCCAGCATGTTGGTTTCAACGATGCGGCGCGGAATGCGAATGTATTCGGCGTAAGCGCCGTTGTTGAACAGCAGGTCTTCGCAGAGATTTTCCTGGTGCTTGGAGCAGTAGAAACACATGCCGCAGGGCGCGGAGTTCAGCGCCACCACGCGCATGCCCTTCTTGAAGCCCCTGACGTTGGGGCCAACTTCTTCGATGACGCCGGCCAATTCGTGGCCAAACAGCGCCGGAGGCACGATCATGCGCGCGTGATAGCCGCGCTGATAGACCTTCAGATCGGTACCGCAGGTCAGGGCCACCTGCACCTTGACCAGCACTTCCCCTTCGTCCAGCGTGGGGATCGGCACCCGTTCGATTTTGACGTCCTCTTTACCGTAGAGGACCGCCGCTGTCATTTGTCCGTTCACTCTACTGGTCCTTCCATTCGCTGCCCGGCTGAATCACGACCTTCATCGAGTCCGGCTTGGGATGGGCAGCCAAATGCAACGCCTCAACCGACTCGCTCAGAGGGAAACGATGGCTGATCAGCCGCTCCAGATCCATCTCCCGGCTCAGCACAAATCGCGCCGACTCTTCCTGCAAATCCACGGAAGCGCTGTACGAACCCAAGAGACTCTTTTCATCGACGCAAACCGCGGCGGGATCGATGGTGGCCTCCCCATGCTGGGTTTGCGCAAATAGCAAAACCCGCCCCCCCGGACGGGTCGCATCCATCGCCGGACGGATCAAGCCGTTCCCGGCTACTGCCAGAATGACGGCATCGGCCCCTCGGCCCTCCGTCAGCTCCTTGACAGTCTGCACGGTGTCGGAGGTGGAGGCGTCGATGTTTTCGTCTAGGCCAAACGCCTTAGCTATTGTATGCCTCTGCGGGAAGCAAATCGGAAGTTATTACCCGCGCGCCGCGGCGTCGCGCCAGCACCGCCAGAATGATGCCGATCGGCCCCTGGCCGATGACCAGAACCGTCTCGCCCGGCGTAAGTCTCAGCGTTTCAATACCTTTCATGCAGGTATTCACCGGCTCGATGAACGACGCCTGCTCGAACGACACGCCATCGGGAATGCGCACCACGCCCTTTGCGCGACGATCCAGTCCATCACCCGGACGTACTCGGAGAAGCCGCCGCCGCTGGCCTCGTAGCCGGCCGTTGCGCCAACTTTCTTGTAGGTCGGGCACTGGGCGAAGACCTTGTGCCGGCAGTAATAGCAGTCGCCGCAGGGGATGTGGTGGAAGACCATCACCCGGTCGCCGATCCGGAAGTCGGTGACGCCTCGCCGACCGCGGCGACGACGCCGGTGGTCTCGTGCCCGAAGATGCGCGGCGCCGAGTGCGAGCCGGTGGCGATCTTCTTCAGGTCGGTGCCGCAGATGCCGCAGGTATGCACCCGGACCAGAATTTCGCCCGGCCCGATCTGCGGGACGGGAACGGTCTCCAGGCGGACGTCGTTGACGCCGCGATAGACCGCGGCCTGCATGGTCGAGGGGATGGCCTGTTGCCTGAGTCGCTGTCGCCGAGTTGTGTCGCGACCGACATGATTCGTTGTCGTGGATCAGTTGACGTGCATCAGTTAGAAACCGCATTACTCAATCTTCGATCCACTGATCCACGACTCACTGACCACTGCTTCAATTAGATGTTCCAGCTGCTCGCACAGGTTCGTTGCTGCCAGCTCGCTATTCGTCTTGATCTTGCCCAGCGTCGCCCACCATCGCGGATGCAGCGCCACGTAGATCAGAAACCGGCGGGTGGCGAACTGTCCGCTGTCGTCGATGAAGCGATTCAGCGGCGGCATCGCGAACTCGGCGTCGTCGGAAATCGCCTTCACCGCCGCGAACTCGAGGCCGCGCTCCTTCGCCACCTGCGCTACCGCCGCCGCTTCCATGTCGACCACGTCGGCGCCATACTTTGCTCAGCAAGCTCTGCTTCTCCGCCGCGTCGCTGACATCCTGCGACGTCGCCAGCACCCAGTCGCCGCCGTCCGCCGGATAGCGCGTCGCCGGTGGCAACATCGACGACCTCGCGAATCCGGCCGACGTCGCCCACCTTCAGCTCCGGCGAGATCGCGCCCGCGATTCCGGCCGAAATCAGCAGCTTCGGCTGCGCGTACTCGATCGCAACTTCGGCGGCGCGCCGCGCAAACTTCTCGCCGATGCCGCCGACCGCTACCACCGCATTCGGCAGCTCGAACAGCTCGACGCCGTTCACCTGCTGCGATTGCAGCTTGCCGAACAGCGGCGCCAACTCGCACCGGCATGGCCGCGACAATCGCGACCGGCTTACGCGGCATAGCCGTTCGCCTGGAACCACTCCACCGCGCGGCGCAGCGCGTCATCCACCGGCCGCGGATTCCATCCCAGCTCGCGCTCGGCCTTGGCGCTGGTGACGAACATCTTCTTGCGCGCCCATGCGCACCGCATCGATGCGTCACCCGCGGCTCGCGCTTGCAGCATCTTGCCGGTGACCAGCGTATCCACCACGCCCGTCGCCAGCGCCACGCGCGTAAGGCAGCTTGATCTTCGGCGACGGCAATCCGGTGATCGCGCGCCAGCTTGTCGAGGATCTGCTTCAGCGTCAGATTCTCGCCGCCGAGGATGTAGCGCTCGCCCGGGCTGCGCTTTTTCCATCGCCAGCAGATGCCCGTCGGCGCAATCGATAACGTCGACCAGATTCAGGCCGGTATCGACGTACGCCGGAAACTTGCGCCGCAGAAAATCCACGACGATCTGCCCGCTCGGCGTCGGCTTGATGTCGCGCTCGCCGATCGGCGTCGTGGGATTCACCATCACCACGTCCTGCCCGCCTGCGCCCGCTTCGATGCACCAGCTGCTCCGCCATGAACTTGCTGCGCTTGTAGTCGCCGATCATGTTCGCGAGCGTTACCGGCGATGTTCTCGTCGGTCAGGCGGCCGTTGTTGCCGAAGCCCATGGTGGCAACGCTGCTGGTATAAATAACCCGCCGCACGCCGGAATCTCTCGCCGCCTGCAGGATGTTGCGCGTGCCTTCGACGTTGGAGTCGTAGAGTTCCTGGCCGTTCGCGCGCCCACAGGCGATAATCGGCGGCGACGTGGAAGACGAACTCGCATCCCGCCATGCCCTTGCTTCAGCGACTCGAGATCGCGCAGATCGCCGACCACTCGCTCGGCCGGGAGGTCAGCAATGTTGTCGAGCCGGCTGGTCGGACGCACCAGCAAGCGCGAAGCTCAGCGCCTCGCGCCAGCAATTGCCGGGCAACATGGCTTCCCAGAAATCCGGTCGCGCCTGTGACAAAACATTTCATGAGATCAGTTGTCAGTAGCCAGTTGTCAGTTGTCAGTGACAGCATTAGCACAGGCTGACGCAGTTATGCTGAACGCACGGATGGCTCACACGCTGGCCAGCTTGCTACCGGTTAACCGACAACGGACAGCTGAGCTCTAGCTCCCGGCTGCGCAGCGCATGCCGCATCCGCTCTTCTTCGCGACGCCGCCGTCGCCTTGGCATACGTCGTCAGCGCCAGCAGCGGGAAATATTGCCGGTACATGTAGTACATCAGGTAGAACACGCGCGGAAAACCGGTGCCGGTGTACAGCGACTCATCCCACGATCCATCGCGCCGCTGCGTCTTCAGCAGATAAGCGATGCCGCGCTGCAGCGAATCGCTGCGCGTGTCGTTGGCCGCGAGCAATCCCATCACCGCCCACGCGGTCTGCGAAGCCGTGCTCGGGCCGACGCCCTTGGTGTTGGGATCGTCGTAGGAGCCGCAAGTCTCGCCCCAGCCGCCGTCGGGATTCTGCATCATGCGCAGCCACTCGGCGGCCTGCTGCACGCAGGGCTCGTGATAATCCACGCCCACCGCTTCCAGCCCGCGCAGCACCAGCATGGTGCCGTAGATGTAGTTCACGCCCCAGCGCCCGAACCACGAGCCATCCGGCTCCTGCTCGCGCTTGATGAACTCCACCGCGCGCCGCACCGGCTCGTCTTTCAGCGAATAGCCGTAGGCTCGCCAGGCACTCCAGCACGCGTCCGGTGATGTCGACCGTCGCCGGATCGAGCATGGCGTTGTGATCGGCAAACGGAATGTGCTGGAAGACCATGCGGTCGTTGTCTTTGTCGAACGAGGCCCAGCCGCCGTTCTTGCACTGCATCGACAGGATCCAGTCGAGCGCGCGCTCGCACCGACTTGGTCGTGATAGCTCTCGTTGCTGGTCTTCACCCGGCTCAGCGCCAGCAGCACCTGCGCGCTGTCGTCCACGTCGGGATAGAACTCGTTGTTGAACTCGAAGTACCAGCCCGCGGGCGCGGCCTTGGGATTCTTCACGCACCAGTCGCCCTTGCGCGTGACCTGCTTCTTCAGCATCCATTCGCAGGGCTGCACCAGCCGCGGATCGTTGGCCGAAACTCCGCTCTCCGCCAGCGCGAAGACCGCGTACGCCGTGTCCCACACCGGCGACATGCAAGGCTGCATGCGGAAGGTTGTCTCTTCCTCGATGCCGAGCTTCTCGAACTCATCCATCGCGCGAATCACCTGCGGATCGTCGAGCGAATAGCCCAGGCAGCGCAGCGCGATGATGGAGTTCATGATGCCGGGATAGATCGCGCCCAGACCGTCGCTCATCTCCAGGCGCTCCAGCATCCACTTCTCGGCCACCTTCAGCGCCCGCGAACGCAGCGGACGAACGTGCACCCGCTCGAAGAAGTGCACCAGGCGGTCGAGCACCAGGAAGAAATTGCGCCAGCTGACCAGCTTCTTCGCCCAGCGCAGCCGCAGCTGGCTCTTGCTGCGGCCGCCGACGAACAGCTCGTCGATGCCCTGCTCGTCCGGAATCTTCTTGAACGGCTTCTTGGCGTAGGCGATCGACAGCGGCACCAGGATGGCGCGCGACCACGACGAAATTTCGTACAGATTGAACCAGAACCAGTTGGGAAACAGCACGATCTCCGGCGGAATCGCCGGCACCGCGTCGTAATCGTACTGGCCGAGGAAGCACAGATAAATCTTGGTGAAGGTGTTGACCTCGGTCACGCCGCCCAGCGCCAGAATGCGCTCGCGCGCCTTCTTCAGCTGCGGATGATCGGGACTGTAGCCCGCCATCTTCAGCGCGAAGTAAGCCTTCACCGAGGCGCTGATGTTCGACGGGCCGTCGTTGTAGATCGGCCAGCCGCCGTCGGCGATTCTGCCGGTTCAGAATCTCGACTGGCGCACTTCTGCGTGCGCACCGCGATCTTCGGTGCCCAGCAGCCGATGCAGCAGGATGTAGTCGGAGACCAGCGTGGTGTCGGCGCCCAGTTCGCCGCACCAGTAGCCGTCTTCGCGGTCCTGAATACTGAACAGGATATTGCCGCGAAGCGTCGACCGCCGCGGCTACGCGGCTCTTGATGTCATCGATTTTGCCGAAACGCATTTCGGCTGGATTCGAAGGATCTGCCATTGCTTCTTTTACTCCGCCACTCACCGCGTCGCGCATCGCTGGCGCGGCGCCAATCGCCTCCACGATCTCGGGCGGTAATCCAAAGCGCACGTGCTCCGGCATCACTTCCACCTCGCGCATATTGGTGAAACCCTGCTCCTCCAGGAAAGTTACCGCCTCCTGCACCAGAATCTCGGGCGCGGAAGCTCCTGCGGTAAGACCGACGGTGTTCACGTCGTGCAGCCACTCCGGCTTGATGGAGCGATAGTTCTCGATGAGGTGCGAGTTCGTGCCCAGGTTGCGCGCGACCTCGACCAGCCGGTTCGAGTTGGAGCTGTTGTCGGAGCCCACGACCAGCAGCAGATCGCACTCGGCGGCAACGTCTTTCACCGCCGTCTGGCGGTTCTCCGTCGCGTAACAAATGTCCTGCGCGTGCGGCCCCTTGATGTTGGGGAAGCGCTTGCGCAGCGCTTCGATCACGTGCGTGGTCTCGTCCAGGCTCAGCGTGGTCTGCGTCAGATAGGCGACGCGATCCGGATCGGGCACGTGCAGGTTGTCCACGTCTTCGGGCGCATCCACCACCTGCGTCACCAGCGGAGCTTCGCCCAGCGTGCCGATGACTTCGTCGTGATCGCGATGTCCGATCAGGATGAGCGAATAGCCTTCGCGGGCAAACTTCACCGCCTCGACGTGGACCTTGGTCACCAGCGGACAGGTCGCGTCGATCACGCGCAACTCGCGCAGCTTGCTGGCCTGCGCGCACTTCGGGAGCAACGCCGTGCGCGCTGTAGATGACGCGCTCGCCGGCCGGAACCTCCTCCACGCTGTCGACAAAGATGGCGCCCTTGGCGGTAAGCTCGTCCACCACGTAGCGGTTGTGGACGATCTCCTTGCGCACGTAAATGGGCGCGCCGAAGGTTTCCAGCGCGATGCGGACAATATCGATGGCGCGCACCACTCCGGCGCAAAAGCCCCGCGGCTTCAACAAAAGTAAGGTCTTCGCGTCAGTTTGACTCATGCCATCCTGTACTCAGTATACGAATTCGAACCCGAGTTTCCCCACGATTACTCTATTGTAACAGCGGGGTAACCACCAATGTAACCGGCCCGAATAGCGCAATTACGCACTCTGCGGCGCAAATTCAGCAGCCAACGGCGAGCGATCAGACCGGTGGTTCAGCTAGCAGCTCATCTATGTGACCGAGCAGCTGACCGTGCCCCGACTGAGCCGTTGCCGGGATCAGTCCGAGCGGAGATCTGCGGTTCACCGCGCCGCGACGAACTGTCGCACTCAAGTTGGATGTCGGGAACTGAAATGCGTGGCAGCAACTCGCGATCTCGGCGTTGTCATGCCGCAGACACGCGAACTCCGGCCTTGTACAATCGTCTGCGAATCCACTTCATCCAAGAGCGAGCGCCATCATGAATGCCAGCGATCTGGTGAAGATGTACGAATTCAGCTACGGAGCCATCAATCGCAATCTGGACGGACTGAGCCACGAAGAAAGCCTGGTGCTGCCGCAACCTTCCGGCAACTGCCTGAACTGGGTGTTGGGACACGTGATTTTGTCGCGCGGATTACTGCTTACGCTCACCGGCGGAACTCCGGTCCTCACGGCGAGAACGCAGGCGGAACTTTACCAGCGCGGCAGCTCATGCCGGCGGCGTCGACGGACTGCTCGATCTGGCGACGCTGCGCGGACTCTTGGACGACTCGCAGCAGCAACTGATTCCCGGCCTGGCCGCCATGTCCGACGAAGCGCTGGCCAGCTCGTTCCCGGAGCAGTATAACCGGCCGCCGCTGACCGGATCCATCGGCGATGCCTTCACCCGCCTGCACTATCACGAGAGCTATCACAACGGCCAGATCGGGCTGTTGCGCAGGATCGCGGGAAAAGAAGGGGCGATCACGGTAAGGCGGCCGGTAACCATTGCAGCAGTGGCTCTGGCTTGTGTCAGCGCAGTCTTCAGCTGTGCCGCAGTCTGGCAATCGCCAATTGCGGGCTTCAGTGTCTGCGTCAGATACCTCTGTCGTCCCTGCGGGATTCGCGACTGATTTCCAGCAGCTTCAGCAAGCACTCATCGTCTGCGGCTGCGTGCGTGAGCCAGTCTATTGCGCGCCAGCGACGCTCCGTAGTCAGCGACTTCGATGACGCCAGCGGCACGAAACACGAAGTTCGGCTCTAACGTCAGGACACTTCACACATTGCGTCTTAGAATGCAGCACCGGCTGAAGCCCAACATCTTATTGCGTACTTGATCGGCAGCTACATCGTGTCACACAAGACGACATACGTTTCGACTCCACTGACAACCGACTACCGACTACTGGTTCGCCTTCAGCATCTGCTCGGCGTGCTTCAGCGACGTGTCGGTCAGCTTGGCGCCGCTCATCATGCGAGCGATCTCGCGGGTGCGCTCGTCGGCATCGAGCGGCCGCACCGAAGTCTTTGTTCTGCCCGCCGGATTCCCGCTTCTCGATCAGGTAATGCTGATCGGCGAACGATGCGATCTGCGGCAGGTGGGTGATGCAGAGCACCTGCTTGGTCCGCGAGAGCTGCTTCAGCTTCTTGCCGACAGCTTCGGCCGCGCGCCCGCCAATGCCGCTGTCGATTTCGTCGAAGACCAGCGTGCGCTGCGACCGGCATTGGATCCCACCCTCTCGCCAACTGCGGCGAGGAGGATGGGGCACCCGATTCGTTACGGCCTGCGCTTGCTCTGTCCGGCTTCCACAACTGGTCTTCAGCGCCAGCATCACGCGCGACAGCTCGCCGCCGGAGGCGATCTCGTCCACCGGGCCCAGCGGCTCGCCGGGATTGGCCGAGATCAGATACTGCACCTGGTCGAAGCCGCGGGCTGTCCAGTTCCCTTCTTCGTCCGAGCCGCCGACCTCGACTTTGAAGCGCGCCTTCATCGCCAGCTCGTTGATCTCGCTCTCGACCAGCTTCTCCAGCTTGCGCGCCGCTTCGTAACGCTGCCGCGACAAGCGCACGCGCCGCTTCGAGATACTGCTCCGCCGCGTTGCGCCAGCTCGAGGCGCAGCTTGCGCAGGACCTCGTCCTTGTTCTCCATCTCGTTCAGCTTGCGCTCGAGCTCGTCGCCCAGCGCGATCACGTCTTCCAGCTTCGGCCCATACTTGCGCTTCAGGCGGTCGAGCGCCGCCAGCCGGTCTTCCACCTCGGCCAGGCGCTCGGGCGAGGCGTCGATGCCTTCGGCGTAGTCGCGCAGCCGTCGCGCCGATGTCTTCGATGGTGATGCGCGCCGACTCCAGCTCCGGCACGGCATCGCGAAACTGCTCGTCGAAGCGCGACAGCTCCTCGATCTGGCGAGTCGCCGCGCGAATCGAAGCCGCCGCCGACGTATTGCTGTCGTACAGCGCGTCGTAGGCCGCCATCGCCGCATTGCGAACGCGCTCGGCATTGGCCAGCACGCGCTTTTCGGCCTCGAGCTTCGTGTCTTCTTCCGGCTGCAAGCGCGCGTCGGCAATTTCCTTGCGCTGAAAGCTCCACAGATCGAGCAGGCGCAGGCGATCGTGCTCGTCGCGCTCCAGGTCGGCGATGCGATGGCGCACCTGGTTCCAGTCGTCGAAGCGTCTTCGACACGGCCGCATCGTCGGCGCCGGCAAAGCTGTCCAGCAGCGCCAGCCGCGATCCCGCATCGAACGCCAGCACCGCCTCGTTCTGCGCGTGAATCACCGCCAGGTGCGGCGCGAGTTGCTTCAGCACCGTCACCGTCGCCGGCTGATTGTTGATGAAGACGCGGCCCTTGCCGCCGGCCGCAATCTCGCGGCGCAGGATGATCTGGCCTTCTTCGGCGTCGATTCCGTTGGCCTCCAGAACCGCGGCGATCGCGGGCGAGTCGGCGTCGAACACCGCCGAGACGGTCGCTTTTTCGGTGCCATGGCGGACCGCGTCGCTGGAGGCCTTGTCGCCGAGCAACAGTGCCAGCGCGTCGATGAGGATGGATTTTCCGGCGCCGGTTTCGCCGGTCAGCAGGTTGAGACCGGGCGCGAACTCCACGGCAACGTTGTCAATGACCGCGTAGTTTTCGACTCGCAGTTCCAGCAGCACGGGGATTCCAATGCAGCTGTCGGCTATCAGCCTGTCAGCCGTCAGTTTGAAATTACATCACGACTGTTAGTCTCGATGACCGATGGTGTCACTGGCTTAGAGAAGTGAATACCGGCCAACGTTCCTAGTGAATAAGCGACGGAGCGGACAAATGCTACTGTGAACTCGAAGAAATTGCGGCAGCTACGTGACCGCCGGTTGATCGCATGCAGTCGAACCCGAAAATCTGAGACCACAAGCCGCCCGTCTGTGCCAGAACACTTTGGCTCTGCTTCAACGACACAACCGAGAACGCATGGAATGCGAGCCAAGCTGTCGGCACGATCCAGACCCAGGCTCCGACCTTTGACCTCCATCCCAAATACGCTGCCGAACTCCGATCAATCCGGCACAGCAGATGCTCATGAATTACTTCCTGCCAGAGGACGCCTGTCGCGGAGGTCGAACGGTGTAGCTTCCATAACGGGGTGGTCACAATCGCAGTGCCGATCAACGCAGTCAGCAAATGGCCGAAATACAAGCCGATATTGCGAATCAGCTTCACGCCTGCATTCTAGCGAAAAGCGAAAGGCGAAGAGCGAACAGCTGGCTGATAGCTGATCCAGCCTCCGTTACTCCACAGGCACCTCTTTGCGCAAACCTGCTTCTAATCCGTCAAATGCTTATAATGCGGAGTAACGAAAGTTGAGCCTGTTCTGTCTCATGAATGTGTGCTATTGCGTGCTCGCTTCGGCCATCGGCGGTGAAATCTCAGGTCTGATTGAAACCAGCGGTCTCGTCGCCAAAGCTGTTCTCGTCATCCTTCTGATCTTCAGCGTCGCCTCCTGGGCCATCATCTTCTCCAAGTGGGGACTGTTCCGGCGCGCGCGCGTGCAGAGCAATCGCTTCATGCGCACGTTCCGCAAGTCCGAGCGCCTGCACGATGTCGCTGCCGTGGCTGAGCAGTTCAAGCCCAGCCCGCTGGTCGCGGTCTTCGAGGGCGCGTATGACGAACTGCGCAAGCAGGCGTCGTATCCCATCCGCATGCCGGCCTTGCAGCGCGCGACGCAGATCGCCTCTTCCGAGGAATTGACGCGCCTGGAGAGCCGGCTGCCCTGGCTGGCGACGACCGGCGCGGTCACGCCCGTTCATCGGATTGTTCGGCACGGTGTGGGGCATCATTGACGCCTTCCACGGCCTCGGCACCGCCGGAGCGGCGACACTGCGCGCGGTTGCGCCGGGCATCTCCGAAGCGCTGATCACTACTGCTGCCGGACTGTTCGCCGCCATTCCCGCCGTCATCGCCTACAACATGTTTACCCAGCACATTCGCGAGTTCGGCGCGCGCATGGACGACTTCAGCCTGGAGCTGATCAACGAAGTGGAGCGCGCGCAGGCCGGAGCCGTGCGCACGCCCGAGAGCGTGGAGCGGCGGTAATGGCGTTCACCAATCGCACAAGGACGCACCCAAACTTCGCTCGCCGACATCAACGTCACCCCGCTGGTCGACGTGGTGCTGGTGCTGCTGATCATCTTCATGGTGACCGCGCCGGTGCTGCAGTCGGGCATCGAGGTCGCCATCCCGCACACCAAGACGGTGAAGGAGATCACCGAAGAGCGGCTGGTCATCACCATCGACCGCGATCAGCGTGTCTTTCTGAACAACGAGCCCATCAACATCAACCAGATTGGCGCAGCGGATCCACGAGAAGATTCGCGATCCCGAGGGCCAGTCGGTTTTCGTGCGTGCCGATGAGAATGTTCCCTTCGGCGCATTTGCCACCGTGATGGACGCGGTGAAGCAATCCGGCATTACCAACGTGAGCATCGTGACCCAGCCGCTGGAGAAGAATGGCAGCCGACGTTGACATCTTTCCGACCGAGGGCAATGTTCGCGGGCCCTTGATCGGCTCGGTGGCGCTGCACGCCGCATTGTTCGCGCTGGCGCTGTTCGGCTATCTGCATTCCCAGCGGACGCGGCGAGAGTTGGGGCGGCACCACGGGCGGAGGCGGCGCGATGAGCGCGACACTGGTCAGCAGCATTCCTCTGCCCACGCCGCCGACGCAGACGCAGAACGTGTTGGCCAACGAGTCGAAGGGGCTGGCGCAATCGAAGCCGAAGGAAACTCCGAAGGAAGAGCCGAAGGCGATTCCGATTCCCGAGCGCGACGCCAAGCAGAAGGGACCGCACGAGATCGACGCAGAAGAAGCCGCCGCCGAAAGAAGTAGCGAAGGTCGAGGACAACAAGATTCCGTTTGGCGAGGGCGGCCCGGTCAGCGGACCGTATGGTTCGTTCACCGCGGGCAGCACCAAAGGCGGCTTGAGCTTTACCGGCGGCACGGGAGATTTCGGCAGCCGCTTCGGCTGGTATGTCGATGGGGTGCGGCGCAAAGTTTCGGAGAACTGGCTGAAGTATGAAGTCGATCCGCGACATCGACACGGCGCGGCGGGTTTACATCTATTTTGAGATCACGCGCTCGGGCCAGCCGGAGAATATTCGAGTCGAGCAGTCGAGCGGAATTCCGTCGCTCGATCAGTCGGCGATGCGGGCGTTGCAGAGGATCGATACGTTTGGACCGCTGCCGCCGGAGTATTCGGGACGGTATGTCGCGGTGGAGTTTTGGTTTGATTACAGGCGGTAGAGGGCAGACGCCGACGCAGTTTGTGAATTGTCATCACGAGGAGGCGCTTCAGGCCGACGAGGGATCTGCTGTTTGCGATCTGACAAAGCGCGACATGATAGGAACCGAGTTGCTGCCGTCGGCTGAAAGCCGACTCGATCGGCCGAAAGCCGGGACGTCGACGCTGGCGCTAAAGGCGCAGCTCTGTCCAGCGCCAGCGTGATCAGGCTAGCGTACTTTCAGGAAATGGATCAATGAAACGATACTCGGCAGTCCTATTGGTATTGTTCCTCGCGTTTTTCGCTCACTATCACCGCTCTTGTCCGCCCAGGACTGGATTCGCACCGGCACCGGCCTCGGCGTCGAGAAGATTCGTCTCGCCGCGCCTGACTTCAAGCCGATCACCACCGACACGCGGCACGCAAAACCTGGCGATGACCTTCAATACCACGCTGTCGAACGACCTGCAGAGCGGCGGGAATCTTCGACATGGTTTCGCGCAGCTTCTATCCGCTGTCGGTCCCGGGCGCGCCGCAGGAAGTGCATCTGGCCGACTGGGGCAGCCCGCCGCCCAACGCCAATATGCTGGCCTTTGGCAACCTTGGCGTGCAAGGCGGGTCTCTTAATGTCCAGGGCTGGCTCTACGACACCAAGAACCCGCAGTCGCCGCAGGTGCTGGGCAAGCAATATCGCGAAGCAGGCCAACGACGCCAACGCGCGGCTGATCGCGCATCGCTTTGCCGACGAAATCATCTTCCGGCTGGGCGGCGGCATTCACGGCATCGCCGAGACCAAGCTCTACTTCGTCAGCAGTCGCAGCGGCTCGAAAGAAATCTGGCAGATGGATTACGACGGCGCCAATCAGAAGCAGCTGACGCACCTGGGCTACGATCGCGCTGTCGCCGCATGTTTCGCCTGACGGCTCGCGCGTCGCTTTCTCCGGCGTCACCAAAGAAGGCTGGCAGATTCTGATGTACTCGCTGGAGCTGGGACCGGCTGGTCAACTTCACCCACTTCGGCGGCGACAACTATTCGCCGGCGTGGTCGTCGGACGGACAGAACATTGCGTTCTCGTCGTCGCGCACCGGCAACACCGAGATCTATACCGTCAGCTCGTCCGGCGGCAATCCTCGCCGCCTGACGGAAAACAAGGGGCCCGATGTTTCGCCGACGTGGAATCCGAAGACCAACGCGCAGATTGCCTGGGTCAGCGGGCGCACCGGGCTGCCGCAGATCTACACCATGGCATCAGACGGAACGAACGTGGTGCGCGTGACCGATCAGGGTTATGCGGTTTCGCCGTCGTGGTCGCCGAACGGACAGTTCCTGGCGTTCGCCTGGGTGCGGCATTACGGGCCGGGAGCGCCGGGCGCCAGCGATATCTACGTCATGGATATCGCCAGCAAGCAGTGGGCGCAGCTTGACGCACGATGGCGGACGCAACGATTTTCCATCGTGGTCGCCGGACGGGCGGCACATCGTGTTTCAGTCGAATCGCACCGGCAAAGTGCAGATCTGGAGCATGCTGGCCGACGGCAGCGAGACACCGGCAGTTGACTACGTCGGGCGAGAACTCGCAGCCCAACTGGAGTTTCAAGTAATCTGGATAGTTTGGCTGGGCGCTGGATTGCGCCAGTATTGGCGAGGGGCGAGCAGTACTCGGCTTGAGCCGGTCGCAGGAATATCGACGACCGTTTCTTGGGGCCCTGAGATTCGATTCTGCACCATGCGGAGATCGGGTCGAGTAACGTTAGGGCGACGGAAGGAGCACACTTCGGCCCTACCATGAACTGCTGCGAGTGCTCTCGCAAAATTGGAGGAGAGAGTTGAAGCTTACAAGGAGTCAATGGATCAAGGTCGTCGTCGCACTTGCTGCCGTTCTAGCTGGTCAGCGCCTGCGGCAAGAAGAAGGCCGCGCCGCCACCGCCGCCACCGCCGCCACCTGCGCCGGCGCCTACTGCCTCATTGACCGCCAATCCCAATACCATTAATGCCGGACAGTCCACCACGCTGACCTGGAAGACCGACTACGCCACCGATGTCATCATCGATCAGTTGGGCAAGGTCGATCCCAGCGGTTCGCGCACCGTGACGCCGACCGAGTCGACCACCTATCGCCTGGTCGCGACCAACGAGCTCGGGCACACAGGAAGCCACGGCGCGCGTCACCGTCACGCTGCTACCGTCACCGCCACTCCACCACCACCACGGAACGAAACCCAGGCCCAGCTGTTCGCGTCGAACATGAAGGATGTGTTCTTCGATTACGACAGCTACGACATCTCCCAGCAATATCAGCAGGTGTTGCAGGCGGACGCGCGCTTCCTGCAGCAGCATCCCAACATGAAGTTCACCATCGAGGGACACTGCGACGAGCGCGGCTCAACCGAGTACAACCTGGCGCTGGGCGACAATCGCGCCAACTCGACCAAGCAGGCGCTGGTCTCGCTGGGCATTCCGGCCGACCGTATTCGGACCATCAGCTACGGCAAGGAGAAGCCGTTCTGCACCGAGAGCACCGAAGCGTGCTGGGCGCAGAACCGGCGCGCGCACTTCGTGTATCAGAGCTGACGGCGCCAGGGGAAAGAACGAGGGCGGAGAAATCAATTTGGTCTACCGCCCTCTTGCGTAGTTCTAGTCGTCGGCGATGACATTCGCAGCGTACGATAGTCTCTCTAGAAAGAAGTTTGTGAGTAGGCGTTGCCGAAGTTGTCTTCGACGCTCAAGTTTCGGGGCGTCTTTGATTTCGAGACTGTCTTGATGTCGAGGCTGTCTTTGAAAGGGCACACCTTTAGCTGTGCCGTACAGCGTCGACGAATTCGGGCTTTAGCCCCTGAGGTGACTCGCTTTGTTGCTAAAAGGGACGGTTTTCTTGATGGACGAGCCACCTGGAACTCCGAACTCCCTCAGTGGCTAAAGCCAAGTTTCGAAAAAGATTTTGCACGGCACGCCTGAAGGCGTGCCCCTTCAAAACAAAGCCCACCTCGAAACTCCAAAAAGGGGCTGGACGTAATCGGCACCCTAGCGACCAGGAATCTTCCTACGGAATAGGACCTATGCGACTTCGCAATTACAAGTTCGGCTGGCAATGGCGGCAATGGTGCTCGCAGCGGGAGTTCCCGCCTTCGCTGCGAGCAAAGAAATGGTCCAGCTGCAAACCCAGGTGCAGTCGCTGCAGGACCAGGTCGCGCGCATGCAGCAGTCCATCGATATGAACATGGGCGTGATGAAGAACCTGATCGAGCAGAGCGCCGACAGCGTCAACAAGATGAATGCCACGGTCAACGATCTGCAGAACAAGATGCAGGGTCTCAGTTCCGACAACAGTGGCAAGCTCGATCAGCTCTCCAGCCAGATCCAGTCGCTGCACGATTCGGTGGACGAGTTGAAGTCGCGGCTGGCGAAGGTCAGCAAGCAGCTCGACGACATGCAGGGAGGCGGGCAGAATCTGGCTGCCGGACAGCCGGGCATGACGCCTGCACCAGGGGGTGCGCCGCCTGCAACGGCAGCGCCGGGGGGCGATGCAGGCAATGCAGCGCCGCCGGCCGACGTGCTCTACAACAATGCGCTGCGCGACTACAACTCTGGCAAGTATGACCTGTCGTCGCAGGAGTTCGCCGATTACCTGAAGTATTACTCGAACACCGATCTGGCCGGCAATGCACAGTTCTACCTGGCCGACATCGAATATCGGCAAGGCAACTTCGAAGCGGCGGTGAAGGATTACGACAAGGTGCTGGAGCAGTATCCCGGCGGCAGCAAGGCCGCGGCGGCCCAACTCAAGAAGGGTTATGCGCTGCTGGAGCTCGGCCAGCGCGATGCCGGCGTTCGCGAGTTGAACAGCCTGATCGCGCGCTATCCGCGATCCATTGAAGCCTCGCAGGCGCGCGACCGGCTACGTCGCCTGGGCGTCGCCAGCGGCACGGTGCACAAGCCGGCGGCCACGAATCAGTAAAAGGTCTTCTGCACAGGCTAAAGAGTTTGCGCGAAAATTCGGCCAAAGGTGATTTGCAAGCAGCGTAGCTTCAGCTCTTGATTGGAAACCCATCGCGGCGGAGAAGTTTCGCTCAGACCAAGCGAGCCTATGACAATCCCCGGCTGGTCATGTCTTCGGCAGGTGCGCCGCCAGTCATGCCTTGCGCCAACACCAATTCCCGCGCCTCGCGGCGAATGTTAGGCATCTTCATCCCGAAGAGGATTGCTCCGCCGACCAAGCCACTCCACCGAGAGCGACCGTCCAAGGCGCGCCAATGTGATGAGCGATCGCGCCGGCCGTTAGCGCTCCGAACGGCGCCATACCCATGAACATCATGGAGTACACCGCCAGGATTCGGCCGCGCAGATGGTCGGGCACCATCGACTGAATCAGCGTGTTCGAAGACGCCATCTGCACCATCATGAAGAAGCCGACCGGCAACAGCAGCACGGTCGAGAGCCAGAAAATCCGCGAGAACGCAAACAGCACCAGGCTGAGGCCGAAGCCGCCGGCACACAGCGCAATCAGCTTGCCGAGCCCTCTGACTCCAACCCGCGCCGCCAGGCTGGCCGCGCCCAGCAATGCTCCCACGCCGGTCGCGCCCATCAGAATGCCCAAACCTCTCGCGCCGCCGTGCAGGATCTGGTCAGCGAAAACCGGCATCAGCACGGCATACGGCATTCCTACGAAGCTCACCAGTCCGAGCAGCAGCAGAATCGCGCGGATTGGACCGGTGTTTCGCGCGAAGGCAAAACCTTCGAGGATGTTTTCCAGCGGCGAGCCCTGGGTCGCCAGCTTTGCCGGATGCTCGATGCGCATCAGCAGTAATCCTACGATGACCGCGATGTAGCTGACCGCGTTGGCGAAGAAGCACCAGCCTTCGCCGATGGAGGCGACCAGATATTCCGGCGACTGCCGGGCCGATGATGCGCGCGCCGTTGAACATGGAAGAGTTCAGGGCGATGGCATTCATCAGGTCTTCGCGGCCGACCATGTCGATGAGGAATGCCTGCCGCGCGGGAATGTCGAACGCATTGACCACACCGAGTCCGGAGGCCAGCACCATGATCTGCCACACCTGGATGCGATGGGTGAGGGTGAGCGCCGCGAGAATCGCCGCCAGAATCATCGACGAGATCTGCGTGCAGATGACCACGCGCCGGCGATTATGACGGTCGGCCACGATGCCACCGATTGGCGCCATGATGAACACGGGGATCTGGCTGGCGAAGCCTACCGCGCCCAGCAGCAACGCCGAATTGGTCATGCGATAGACCAGCCACGACTGCGCAACGGTCTGCATCCAGGTGCCGATCAGCGAGATCAGCTGGCCGGCAAAGAACAATTGGAAGTTGCGATGACGAAGTGCGCGCACCGCCAGCGCCAGCCTCGACTCGCGCGACGCCGGACGGGTAAACTCCTGCTTCTCCTCCTTCAGAACCTAGCGCAGGGATTCGTGTTGCTCAGTATCTTGGGACAGATCGGCCATTAGCTCTTGGATGCTCGAGCGAAACGCGGGTTCCACGACCTCCGTTCGCGTGCGCCCAAACCAGCGCCACTCCTCAGAATACTTCAACTCTGGGAGGAGAATCGGCAGGCGCCGAATTGGCTTTAGGATTTTACAAGCCTTGGGTTGCATCCGCAGGCTTGCGACGGATATCTTCCTTGTTTGGCGAATCCGACCACATCCTCACAACCAACGCTGTGCCCAAGGTCCCTGCCTCTCGCCGATTCTTTCGCCGCGTGAAGGGACTGATCTTGCAGCCCGGACGCTGTCTATCGGCTGTATTTACGATTGAAATTCGGAGCGGGCGAGTTGTCGCAGGCTCCCGGACCGCACATCGCGAATGGAACTCTGAAGAGCCGCGCGGAATGGCGATGCGGCAACCGAGAGCGGCAAGCAACTGCACGTTCCGCTGCATCGCGGCGAGGAGAAAAACTGGGACCACCTGGCAGCGGTCTCGACCATCCTCGCCAACACCGATCGCTCGGCGCGGATTCTCGATGCCGGCGCGGAGATTTACAGCAATGTTCTGCCGGCGCTGTTTCTCTACGGCTATCGCGATCTGTACGGCATCAACCTCAGCTTCACCGATCCCACGCGTCGCGGCCCCATTCGCTACATTCCCGGAGATCTGACGCGCACTCCGTTCGCCGACGGCTTCTTCGACGCCATCGCCTGCATGAGCGTGATTGAACACGGCGTGCCGCTGCGAGACTATTTTCAGGAAATGTATCGCCTGCTGAAGCCGAATGGACTGCTGATCACATCAACCGACTACTACCCCACTCCGATCGATACGCGCGGGCAGTTCGCTCACGGCACGCCGATCAAGATTTTCTCCAAGCCCGAGATCGAGGCTGCGCTTGCGTTGGCGAAGTCGGTGGGATTCGAACTGACCGGCGAGGTCGATCTGGAGTGTGAAGAGAAACCGATTCGCTGGGAACAGTTCGGACTGGAGTACACGTTCGTCCTGTTCACGCTGCGCAAGCCGCGATAGGCAGAGCCGCGGATTCGCTCCGGCGTTCAGCAACAGCTAGTGCTTGACCTCATATTCAATCACGCTCACGCCGCGAAACCCCTTCTCGCCACCTGCGTCATACCTCTTCAACAGTTCCTGCTCGATGGCGCGCGATTCGGGATCATGAGCTTTGGCGCGATACAGCACCAGCCACACCCGCGGAGCATCCCCGATCTGCTGCGCCCAATCGCTGCTCGGAGGATTTACGTCAATCTCCTTCGGACGCGGCGCGCTTCCGCCCGGCAGCCAATTCCAATAGTTCTCGCCTGCAAACGCTCCCAGCGACTGGTAATACAGCACGCGATCTTCCGGACGAGACTCAGCGATCAGATAGCTGACCGCGCCGCGCCAGTCCTCGGTCACCCGCGTGTAAAGGATGACGGTAGCCACCAGCGACAAGATGCAAACGCAGGCGACGGCAGAAATCCGCAGCAGGCGATGACGAAGCCGCAGAGCGCCCAACGCCGTCATCATGACAAACGACGGCAGGCAGATGATGAGGAAGCGGTGATAGAACGCCGGCCTCACAATCGAGACGAGCAGCACAATGACGATGGGTGAGAAGAATGAACTCGCCACCAGCGAGTAACGCCAGCGCTGCAGATCGTTCCGCTCCGCCACACGGCTTTGAGTCGAAGCGAGGAAAAAGCCTACCAGCAAGAGATCGAACGCCAGCAGCACCGCTCCGACAGCCTTTCCGCCGTCGGCCGCGAGAAACACTCCCAGGTGATAGAACTCCAGCAGCGAGGGCGGCTGCACCCAGGAAATGTGGCCGATATCCTGCGCGTGAATCAGCCAAAGAATGGGAATTGCGAAGAGCGCGAAAACTACACCTGCGATCGCGTATTGTTTCCACGGCCGCCGGCCGCGCGGCATCACCATCAGTGAGATGGCATGCGCAGCCGGAACCAGCACTCCGAAATAATGAAAGTAGCAAGTGACGCCGGCAACAATTCCATAGGCAACGGCGAACCGATAACACGGGACTTCGATCAGGCGAACGAAGCAGTAGGTGGAAGCAACAACGGACAGCACCAGAAAGCTGTAGGCGCGGGCCTCCTGCGAGGAACCAATGGCGCAGGGATTGAGCGCCAATAGCGCTGCCGCCAGAATCCCAGTGCCGCGTCCAAACAAGCGCTTGCCGAGAAAATACATCAAAGGAATGGTAAGGATGCCGGGTAGCACTGAAAGCAAGCGAACGACAGCTTCGCTATTACCAAAGCGCAGCCACGGCCGAAGCAACATGTAGTACAGCGCCATGTTGCCTTCGTCGTGCCACAGAAAATGCCAGAACGCAGGGCTGGGTTTCTGAGCGATGACGACGCTGGCGATCTCGTCGAGCCAGAAGCTCTTGTGCCCCAGCGCTACCAGCCGCAAAACCGCGCCCACCGCGATGATTGACCATAGCCAGAGAGCGGTGTGACGTTCGACAGGACAGCCACCGTTCGCCTCGGACGCAGTCGTTATCCCCGTTTTTGATGCCGACAACACCCCCCGAATATAGCAGTTCAAATTTAGGGAACCGCGGCCATAGCCATTGGAAGCGGCAATTCCCAAACACGCTGCCATTTCAAATCCATGAACCTGCGATGAATGTATGTTGAATCTCGCCAGAGACTCCGCCAGCGGCTTAATCCGCTTGTAAATGACGCTTTAGTCACTGATACTTTCATGTCCAGCATTGCATGCCCACATTTGCCGCGGTCGACATCGGTTCGAACTCGGTCCGGCTGAAAATAGCCAAGGTGGTACGCGGCCGCCTCGAAACCCTCCACGAAGACCGCGAAGTCACACGCCTGGGCGAGAGCGTTTTCGCCGACGGCGTACTCGATCCGCAGGCCATGGCGCACACGCTGCGCGTGCTCCGGCGATTTCATCGGGCCGCGCAGACCCATGGCGCCGACCGCGTACGCGTGGTAGCAACCAGCGCCCTGCGCGACGCGCGCAACAGCCGCGCGTTTCTCGACTGGGTGCGCACCGCTACCGGATGGAAAGTTGAGGTCATCTCCGGCCTGGAAGAAGGCCGCCTCATCCACCTCGGCGTGCTGTCGGCTGCGCGCATCGCCAAGCGCCGCGCCCTGCTGATCGATCTCGGCGGCGGAAGTTGCGAACTGACCCTCTCCATCTCCGGACACATCGCAGACATGGTCAGCCTGCCCATCGGCGCCGTGCGCCTGACGCAGACATTTCTCCATCACGATCCGCCCTGGCGGAGCGAGCTGGAGCAGATGCGCGGCGTGATCCAGCGCGAAGTGTCGCGCATCAAGAAACGAATCATCGACGCCAAGCTGCAAATCACGATCGCGACCTCGGGTACGCCTGCGGCTCTGTCAGGACTTGTACGCGGCCAAGTTGCGCGGCTATGACGAGAGCAAACCGCAGACCGTTCCGAGGGCAGCCGTCGCTTCGCAGGCTGAAATCCTGAGCAAGCGCAATCTGACGCAGAGGCGAGCCATGCCCGGAATCGGCCCGCGCCGGGCTGAGATCATCATTGCCGGCGCGATGGTATTTGCCGAGCTGATGCAGCTTTGCAAATTGCGCAGCTTCCGTTATCTGCCGCTGGGCTTGCGCGACGGCCTGCTGGCGCAGATGATGGCCGACTACAACGCCAGCACCGCCATGCGCGAGCGGGTGGAGTCGGAGCGGCATGATGCGCTGCTGGCGGCGGCCAAGCACTACGGCGCCGACTTACAGTTTGCGCAACGCATCCGCGATCTGGCGCTGCAGCTGTTCCGCCGGCTGCAAGTCGGTGCATCAATTGCCGCCCGAGTACGCGGATTGGCTGGAGGCGGCCGCCATGCTGCATGAGGTGGGAGCGTACATCAACCGCTCCGGCCGCCGCCGCCACACCTACTACGTCATTTCGAACTCCGAGATCTTCGGCTACACGCCCGCTGCAGCGGCGCATCATCGCTGCCATCGCGCGTTATGTCGGCAAGTCGCTTCCCTCGCCCAGCGACCAGGTAATGCGGGTGCTGCCGGGCATCGAGCAGATTCACGTATCGAAAGCCGTGGCCCTGCTGCGTCTGGCGCGAGCCCTGGACCAGGGACGGCGAGCGGCCGTAGGCGAATTGAAGGTCCGCGTTCATCAGGACGGGCGAGTGCGCCTGATGCTCAAGCCGAATCCGCCGGAAGGAATTGACCTGGAATTGTGGGCGGTGGAGCAGGAAAAGAATTACTTCGAGACTGTCTTCGGACGCGAACTGCTGGCCGAGGCTTGCTGAATCGAGACGCACCACTTTCGGCGGCATGCACCACTTCAGAACAGCCGGCTTGCGGCCAATCTTTTCGACCCTCGCCACGGCTCCTTTCTTCATTTCGATGGCATCGTGCCGGCCTTCCCCAAACAGTTCTTGTTCAAGAACTCTGTCATGCTGGGGTTGTGTCCGACCACCATGATCGCCTCCTTGCGGCTGTGACGGACCAGCAACTCCTGAAACTGCTGATAACTTGCTCCGGGCAGCAGGGCGGCGTCGGTGATGACCTTTTCCTCGTATCCGATCTCGTTGGCTACCACGGCAGCCGTTTGCGTGGCGCGACGCAAAGGGCTGGAGATGATTACGTCAACCGTGGTGTCGAGAGCTGCCAGTGCACGTCCCACATCGTGGGACTGCTCGATTCCCAGCTTGTCGATGGGGCGTTTGGCGTCCTTGACCGGAGAAATTTTCGGCTCACCGGCATTGGCATGGCGCAAGAAATAGATTTCCATCGGTGACTCTTATTTTGCCCTAACTGGCTTGCGAACGGTACGCCGCCGTGGCGCCGGGAGTGAAGGGATTGCATCCATCGTGACTTTGCCCTCGGAGAGAGCAATCAGGAATTCCTGGGCATTGAAGTGGACAACACGCTTGGCCGATCGCGATCGTAAAGCGTCGGCGCAGACATACGTGCCGTCGGACTGCAGAATGCGAGCTTGCGTGTTATCTGCCAGGTAGGCCTCCAGAATCTCGAAGCGAATGCGGTGTTTCAACATCGGATCCTTGATGGGAAACAGCGTCTCCACCCGTTCCAGCAGGTTGCGCGGCATCCAGTCCGCGCTACCCAGATAGATCTCCTCTTCTCCGCCGTTGGAAAAGTAGAAGATCCGGCTATGTTCGAGAAAGCGACCGACAATGCTGCGCACCTTGATGTGATCGCTGACCCCGCGCACTCCGGGACGCAAGCCGCAGATGCCGCGCACAATCAGATCGATTTGCACACCCGCCTGGGAGGCGCGATAGAGTTCGCGCACAATGTTGCGGTCAAGCAGCGAATTCATCTTGACGATAATTCGCGCCGGACGGCCGTGGCGCGCGTGGTCGGCTTCGCGGGCAATCAGATTGATGCAGCGCTCAGCCAGATCGATGGGCGCCACCAACAGCGGATTGTAGCTGGGGCGCTCGGCGTAAGCAGTGAGGAAATTAAACACGCCGTGGACTGCCGAGGTCATCTCCGGATCGGCGGTCAGCAGGCTCAGGTCGGTGTAGTAGGTCGCAGTGATCGAGTTGTAATTTCCCGTTCCCAGATGTGCATAGAGGCGCGTCTCGTTGTCCGGATCTTTACGCACCATCAGCGCGAGTTTGCAATGGGTCTTCAGACCGACTAGTCCATGGAAGACCTGCACGCCGGCGTCCTCCAAAGAGCGCGCCCAGCGAATGTTGCTGGCTTCATCGAAGCGCGCCTTCACCTCCACCACCACCGTGACTTCCTTTTTTGCTGCCGCTTCGATCAGGGCGCGCACAATCGGCGAGTTTTCGCTGGTGCGGTAAAGCGTCTGCTTGATCGACAGCACGTTGGGATCTTCAGCGGCAGTGCGAATAAATCCGACCACCGAGTTGTAGGAGTCGTAGGGATGATGCAACAGAATGTCGCGATGCCGGATCTCTTCGAAAATGTCCTGTGACTTGCGATTGAGCTGCAGCTCGCGCGCGACAAATGGCTTGAACTTCAGGTCGGGCCGTTCCGTCTCGTCGTAAAAATGAAACAGTCGCGACAAGTTGACCGGGCCATCGGTGCGATAAATCTGCCAGGCCTCCATTTCGAAGTAGCCGCGCAGGCGTTCCACCATCTCAGGATTGGCGTCGGCCTCGATTTCCAACCGCACCGCGTCGCCCTTACGCCGGTTGTGCAACTCCGTACGCACCGATTCCAGCAGGTTGCGCGACTCTTCCTCCTGCAGGTAGAGGTTGCTGTTGCGGGTGACGCGAAATGCGGCTTCCGAGATAATTTCGTAGCCGCGATACATGTCCACAGTGTGGGACGCCACCAGGTCAGCCAGGAAGATGTAGTCTTCAGTACCGTTCCGTGGCGGCAGCTTGATGAGTCGCGGCAAAACACGAGGGACGGTCACCACTCCCATATAGGTCGACGATGCGCGGCGACGCCGGCGTAACAGTAACGCCTGGCACAGCGCCTTGTTGATGACGCGCGGAAATGGGTGCGAGGGATCGACCGTGACCGGAGTGAGCAGAGGATCCAGTTCTCGCTCGCAATAATCGGCGACAAAGGCGCGCTGCTCCGCAGTTAGGTCTTTCATCCCTACCACGCGAATGCCTTCGCGGGCGAGTTCCGGTCGCAGAGAATGGTTCCAGCAACGATACTGATCGCGCATGAATTCGTGGGTGAGCTGGGCTACAAGCTGGGCCTCCTGTTGCGGAGTGCGGCCGTCGGGCCCAGGCTCGGTCTGGCCGTCCTCGATGCGCTGGATAAGGCCACCGACGCGAATTTCGAAGAATTCGTCCAGATTGCGGGCGGTGATGGCGAGGAATTTTACCCGCTCTAAGAGAGGATTGCGTGGGTTCTCAGCCTCTTCAAGCACACGGCGATTGAACGCCAGCCACGAGGCTTCTCGATTCAACACCAGGGACGGATCATCCAGGGAACGGCGAACCATACGAGGACGCAAACCTAACTGAGCAAAGTTCTCCTATGTTACACGAAGGTTAAAATATTAAAAGAACTAAAAACGGGAACGGCACTTTGTAGACTCGCGCGCGCTTACCGGAGCGGCCTTTATCGGCCCAGCGTCCAGCGAAACGGCGGATGTAGTCGTTAGACCAATGAGGCGGCCCTGCCGGCGGTTCGGTTGTATATCCCACCTACTGGTACTACCACATTGTGGGAGTCAATCTCTTCTCGGCTGCGGAGTAACGACAAGTTCCAGTAGTTCCGTACCGCGGATTGCTTCCACCTCGCACGCGATGTTGCTGCGCTCTTCGGTCAACATGCGATGCAAATCGTCGACGCTGGCAATGGCTTTGCCCGCGAACCGCACAAGAATGTCGCGTTCCCGTAATCCCGCGGTTTGGGAAGGGCCGCCGGCGACAACGTTGAGCAACAACAGCCCGCTCTCGGACGGCAAATCGTAATAGCGCACCAGCCGCCGATGTAGTACAACCCCCTGCCCCATCACGCCAATGTAGCTGCGCCGGATTCGGCCGTCGCGGATGAGCCGCGAGGCGACGAATTCAGCGGTGTCGGCTCCGATAGCAAAGCAGATGCCCTGCGCTCCCATGATGGTCGCGGTGTTCACACCGATCACCTGGCCCTGCGAATCGACCAGCGGGCCGCCCGAGTTGCCGGGATTCAGGGCAGCATCGGTCTGGATCACACCGTCAATCAGTCTGCCCGATCGCGAGCGCATGGTGCGACCCAGAGCGCTGACCACACCAGCCGTGACCGTATGCTGAAAGCCCAGCGGATTGCCTATCGCGATCACCAGCTGTCCCACAGCTCAGTTTGCGCGAGCTTCCGAGCGGAACCGAAGCCGCTCCCAGCTCGCCTCGAATCACCGCCAAGTCGGTGTCGGGATCGTCGCCTACCAGTTCGGCGGGAAAGCGATCGCCCAGCGCGTTAGAAACATGTATGTCCGATGCGCCGTGTACTACATGGCTATTGGTGAGGATGAATCCGTCGGGCGTGAAGACAAACCCCGAGCCGGAGCCTTCGCCGCGTCCCTGACGCACCTGAATGTGCACTACCGCCGGTCCCACGCGTTGTACCGCGCCAACTACCGCGCGCGAATAGGCGTCCAGCAATCCGGCATCGGGGTTCTGCGGAAGATCCTGTTCCGGGGAAATCGGGTCAGGAAGGATGTCTTGCGCCAGCCATTGAAGAGAGCCCATAAAACCTCGTCTCATCTGGATGCGGGCCTGATGCGATTCGATTCGTGCCGCTTAAAACCAGCAGCATACCTCAGGCGCTAAAAGCGAGTCTGAAGACGCGGTCGTCGACGCACGACTAGAAGCCATGCTCCACCCAGGCCAGTCAACAGGAATTCACCTTCCATTCATCGTGTGTTAATGATTCAGCGTATGTCCGCATAGTACCTTTCGCCGACGAGAATTTTCTCTCGGGGCATTCTAAACAACATTCCATAAGAAGAAGAGGACAAAGCATGGCGACTGCCTCGCCGTTTCCTGTCGCACCACCGGCAGCACCGCTCCAGCGCAGTTCACGCGAAGCTTTCCAAGTCTCCCGGCAAGATCGGCGCCGCAATTTTTCTCGGGGCGCTGGCCATTGGGTTTGTCTATGCGGGCTATCACCTGATTTCCGACCTCTCGGCGGTTCACTCGCCGTCGATCTTCCCTTTCATACTTGTTGGGAATCGCACTGCTGGTCGCGCTCGGTTTCGAGTTCGTCAACGGCTTCCACGACACGGCCAACGCGGTTGCGACCGTCATCTACACGCACTCGCTCGATCCGCACATCGCGGTGGCGTGGTCGGGGATGTGGAACTTCATCGGCGTGGTGCTTTCCACCGGAGCGGTGGCCTTCGGCATCATCTCGCTGCTGCCGGTTGAACTGATTCTGCAAGTGGGCAGCGGCGCCGGCTTTGCCATGGTCTTCGCGCTGCTGACCGCAGCGATCATCTGGAACCTGGGCACCTGGTACTTCGGCATACCCAATTCCAGCTCGCACACCCTGATCGGGTCGATCATCGGCGTGGGCATCGCCAACCAGTTGATGCAAGCCAGAACCGCGACCAGCGGTGTGGATTGGGCGCAGGCGCTTAACGTTGGCAAGTCGCTGCTGTTCTCGCCGATCGTGGGATTTGTCGTGGCGGCCTCGCTGCTCAGCCTCTCGAAATTCTTCATCCGTGACCCGCGCCTTTACAAAGCGCCGGAAGGCGACGCACCGCCGCCGTTCTGGATTCGCGCCCTGCTCATCCTTACCTGCACTGGCGTCAGCTTCGCCCATGGCTCCAACGACGGCCAGAAGGGCATGGGCCTGATCATGCTTATCCTGATCGGCACCGTGCCCACGGCCTACGCTTTGAACCACGCCATCACGCCGCAGCAGTCGGCGGACTTCGTTGCCATCTCAGCAACAGGCGGCCAACGTGCTGGACAAATACGTCACGCCGGGCGCGGTGGTCGGCGATCCGCGCGAGGACGTCACGGCGTATGTGCGCACCAAGGACTTCACGCCCAACACCATGCTGGCGCTGCGCAGCCTGATCAACGGCATCAGCACTGAAATCGTGAACTACAAGGAACTGCGTTACATCCCGCAGGACCAGGTCCGCAACTTCCGCAATGACATGTATCTGGTCAGCGAAGCCCTGCGGCATATGCAGAAGTCCGGCCATCCGGACATCTCCGTCGCCGATGCGAACAGTGCTGGCCAACTACAAGAAGCACATCGACCACGCCACCAAGTTCATCCCGACCTGGGTGAAGGTTGCCGTGGCTCTGGCGCTGGGACTGGGCACGATGATCGGCTGGAAGCGCATCGTCATCACCGTGGGCGAGAAAATCGGCAAGGACCACCTGACCTACGGGCAGGGCGCGGCCGCTGAAATCACTGCCATGCTGACCATTGGCGCGGCCGACATGTACGGCCTGCCGGTGAGCACGACGCATGTGCTGTCGTCGGGCGTAGCGGGAACCATGGCGGCGAACGGCACCGGCCTGCAGTGGGGCAACGGTGCGCAACCTGATCATGGCCTGGGTGCTGACGCTGCCGGTGGCCATCGTGTTGTCGGGAACGCTGTTCTGGGCCTTTGCGAAAATGTCGTAAGAGGTGAACGTAGGGCGCTTTTTCGGAAGGCGCGGCGAAGCGTCCCAATCAGGTATTGTCATTCTTCGCGAAGCGAAGGCTGCGAAGCGGTCGAGCGTAGTCGAAGAACCGCTATCGCCGCCAGAGACCTAGTCGTCAATAGGGGTCCTTCGACTTCGGCGGCGAAGCGCCGCCTTCGCTCAGGATGACAGGCTCTCGATTTTGAAAGATCAGGGTTCTAGGACAATAAACAAAAGGGCACACCCACAGGGTGTGCCCTTTCGTAATTCTGCGCGCTGGCTAGCGGCCGAAGTACTTGGCGTTGCGCTCGGTGTACTCTTTCCACTTTTCCGGCAGATCGTCGAGCGCGAAAATCGCCGACACCGGACACACCGGCACGCACGCGCCACAATCGATGCACTCGACCGGATCGATGTAGATCATCTCTTCGGCGGCAAACTTCTCGCTGTCCTTCTTGGGGTGGATGCAGTCCACCGGACAGGCATCGACGCAAGCCGTGTCCTTCGTGCCGATACAAGGTTCCGCGATCACATAAGCCATAAAACAGTGTCTCCTAAGATCTCTCTTATGGAGAATTCCGGGTAAGAATCAGCTACTTCGATAGTATCAAAAAACACTCCGTCCTGCGGAGAGCGGCCGCTGGCTCACACACAAGAAGCCGAGGTTTGCACTAAGCGACGCTCGCCGGCTCGCGCTCGCTAGCCGGCTCGTACTCCACGATGTAGCCGGCAATCGCGCTGGCCGCGACCGTCAGCGGACTCGCCAGGTACATCTGGCCGGGACCGCTGCGTCCGGGGAAGTTGCGGTTCTGCGCGCTGATCACGACCTGGTCAGGACGCGTCGAAACGCCCGGCCCGGCATTGATGCAGGCGCCGCAGCTGGGCTCGATCACCTGCGCGCCAGCCTTCTGGAAGATGTCGAGATAGCCCTTGCGCACGCAATACTCGCGCGTCTCCTGCGAGCCGAACTGCAGATAGAACTTGCAGCTGTCGGCCACCTTCCGCCCTGCTTCAAGGCATCGCCGAGCACCAGCGCGTACATGTCCATGTCTTCGTTCTTGCCCGCGGTGCAGGTGCCGCCGTAGGCGATCTCGACCGGCACCGGCGTGTTCAGCTCGCGCATGAACTTGCCGTTGCCGGGATCGCCCGGCGTCGCCACCATGGGATAAATCTCCGTCGCATCCAGTTCGATCACGTGCGCGTAGTGCGCGTCGGGATCGCTGTACAGTCCTTCGATCAGCGTCTGCGCCTCGTTCTCGCTCATGCCGCGGCGCTCCATCAGGAAGTCGACGACCTTCTGGTCCGGCGCGACGATGCCGGTGAAGCCGCCGATCTCGGCCGCCATGTTGGTCATGGTGGCGCGCTCGTCCACGCCCAGCGCCTCGATCGCCTCGCCGGAATACTCGATGACCTTGGCCAGCGCCTTGCCCGAGCGGATGTACTCCATCGACAGCAGCTTCAGGATGAAGTCTTTCGCGGTGACGTTCTCGCGCTTCTTGCCGCGAATGACTGACCTTCACCGACTCCGGCACCTTCACGCGCACGTCTTTGGTGAACCATGAGTTGAAGACGTCGGTGGTGCCGATGCCGAAGGCGACGCAGCCCATCGCGCCCACGTGCGGCGTATGCGAATCGCTGCCGACGTTGAGCTGGCCGGGCAGCGCGTAGCTCTCGGTGACGATCGAGTGGCAGATTCCTTCCGAGCCTTTGCGGTCCTTCAACTCGCCATGCAGCTTGATGCCGCGCGACTTGGCGAAATCTTCCTGCTTCAGCTTCAACTGCGTCGCCAGGTCGAGCAGCCCCATCTTGCGCTTCTCTTCCGACAGCACCTCGTCGAGGAAGGTGAGGTGGTCGCGGAAGAACATGATGGTGCTCGGCGTCGGTTACCGGCTCGTCCTTGCCGAGAAAATGCTCGAAGAAGATCGCCGCCATCGGCGTGACGTATTCGTGGCTGAAGCGCAGATCGGTGCGCGCGAATCCGGTGTCGCCGGGCTTCACCGCCTCGACGCCGACTTGGTTGGCGCCGTGCACCATGTGGCGCGCGAAAATCTTCTCGGCGATGGTCATCGGGCCGCGGCTTGGTCGTGATCGGCGGCAGGAAGACCTTGCCCTGCATGCGCGCGACGTTAAACGGGAACAGGCCGCCGTACTCGATGACCTGGCGCGTGATCTCGTCTTCGCCCTCGGTGAATTCGACCAGCGGAATCTCTTCGCCGCCGCGAATCTTGTCGATCATGCCGAAGTCGGTCGAGGTCAGCACGCCCAGGTTCTGGCAGTTCTGCTTGTAAATGCGCTCGATGTTCTCGGCGATCACCAGCTTGATGCCGGCCGACATCTCGGCATAAGGCGACTGCTCGCGGCTGGAGCCTTTGCCGCGCCGCTTGCCGCTGACCGCGCAGACGAATCCGCCGCGCTTCACGTCGCCGCGCTTGATGGGCGTCTCGTTGCCGCACTTCAGGCCGGTGTAGGGAAACTCGCCCAGCGTCTCGTCGAAGAAGAAGCAGATGTGCGCCGGGGTGATCTCGTCGGTGGAGATGTCGTCGCGCAGCTTGGGATTGCGCTCGGGATGCTGCGGTGTCCCAAGGCAGGTCTTCGCCGGCGAGCTGGCGCTTGATGAGCTCGGGATCTTCGGTAAGGAAAAGGATTCGCCCCTGCAAACGGACCATGTCAGGGCGCTTTTCAACGGTGCGGTTCAACAGCGAGTTATTCACTCAGTAATTTTACCGCAGTCACAGGGGACTGTGACGGGGCCGAACGGTGGTTCGGATAAATTCAGGCGACGGCCCGGCGGCCATTTATTCGCGTGTCCTGGCGTACTCCACCGGCGAAGGCAATTCTTCCAGCCCGCGGCCGGCGAAGATTTCCGCGAAATTCGTGATGCAGTTCCTGATGGATGAGGCCGTTGCTGGCCAGCACCTCTCGGCTGTCAAGGCGAAACGGCGAGCCATCGAAGCGAGTTACGATTCCGCCGGCTTCCTGCACCAGAAGTGCGCCGGCCGCGGTGTCCCAGGGATTCGAGTTGAACTCCCAGAATCCGTCGTAACGGCCGCAGGCAACATTGGCCAAATCGAGCGCTGCCGAACCGGCGCGGCGCACACCATGCGAGCGCAGGGTGAGCTGGTGGTAGAAATGGATATTGGGATTCTTGTGCCGCTTGTGGCTGGGAAAGCCTGTCCCCAGAAGCGACTCCGCCAGGGTAGTCGTCTGGGAGACGTGGATCGATTTGCCGTTCAGCGTAGCGCCCTGTCCACGCTCGGCGGCAAACATCTCATCGCGTGTCGGATCGTAAAGAACTCCAACTTCCAGTTGTCCATCCTTTCGAACCAGCGCGATCGAGACGCAGAACACGGGATAGCCGTGGGCAAAATTGGTGGTGCCATCGAGGGGGTCGACGTACCAGCGATAGTCGGCGCCGGTATCGCTGCGGCTGCCTTCTTCGCCTACCAGATCGTGCTCGGGCCAACGGGCGCGCAGGCGCTCAGTAATTAACTTTTCCGAGGCCCGATCGGCTGCAGTCACCAGGTCGACGTCGCCCTTGTACTCAATAATTACGCGCCCGGCAAAATGCTGCATTAGCAATGCGCCGGCTTCGCGCGCAATCACTTCCACCTCTGCCAGGTAGCGGCTCATTGCTCTTCGCCCGGGGGAGTACCGTTGTGGGGAGCCGAGGTGCTCTCGGCGCGCGGCTTGCGAACGGTGTCTTCGGCAATATAGGCGATCTCATGTTTGAAGATGAAGAGGTTGGGCGCGCCTTCGCGGGTCAGCCGCACCATGCGCCGGTCGTAGTATTCGATCCAGCCGCGCACCGACTCGCCGTCCATGAGCTTGATGCGTACGGGCCGCTGCTTCTCGCCCAGTTGCTTGAGATAGGCGGCCTCTTGGCGGGTGTCGTCGGGCGGAGGAGTTCGGCCCTTGCGCGAGTTTGTATCACTTCCAGATCCGTGGAAAGCCATGCCCCGATTCTACATGTGGTCAGGCGCTGCTGCGGGCGGAGAATTGCATAGCAGCGGGAAAGCGCGCGAAATCATTGAACACGGTTATCCAGAAATTGCCGCCTGGAATTTCGGCACGACTGCGCTACACTTCTTAACAGGTTATTGCCGTTTCATGCTGGCATTAACCAGTCCACTGCCTGCATCATTCACGATGGCGCAAGCATCTCAGTTCATTTGAATCGATTTATTTGAATCGATGCGGAGTATTTTGAACGCTGTAACGCTGCTGTCGTGCAACGCAATCCTTCTTCCGGGTACGCAATACTTTTCCCTGGTTCGAGGGTTATGAGGGTAAGCGGCAAACGCATCTATCGAACCTGCTCATGTTTCAGCACGCTATTTTAGTATTTTCAGAATCTGTCATAACGCTGGCTGTGACCTGTCTCAGCTTAGGCATCCTCATTTATTTCACTCTGCACAATTGGCAGAAAGTTGCGGCCCTGTCACGCAACCGCTCGCAGCTGCTATCCGTGGGCGCCGGCATCGTGGTGGTGCTGCTGGTTATGCAGTTGCGGCAGTCCCGAGGTGCCACGGGTGCTCCCGAGTCGGGCGACGATTTCCTGGCGGCTGACCCCTCTCCACGTCCGCAAAGTGCGACTGCCGAATCCCTGGCTGCCGCAGGACTGGCGGTTGTCTCCACGTATCACAACGACAACGCCCGTACCGGGCAGAACATCATCGAAACCGCTCTCACTCCCGGCAACGTGAACGCCGCGCACTTCGGCAAGCTGTACTCTTTTCCCGTTGACGGCTCGGTCTACGCGCAGCCGCTTTACATGCCGCAGGTCGCCATGCCGGGCAATGGAATTCATAATGTCGTGATTGTGGCAACGCAACACGATAGCGTTTACGCCTTCGACGCCGACTCGCCGACTCCCGCGCCGCTGTGGAAAGTAAGCTTCTTGAATCCGGAGGTAGGGATTACAACTCTGTCACCCACGGACGTGAACGCAAGCGACATTCTGCCCGAGATCGGGATCACCAGTACTCCCGTCATCGATGTCGCCAGCAACACGCTTTATCGTTGTGGCTGCCACCAAAGAGAACGGCGCGTTCTATCACCGGCTGCACGCCCTGGATATGACTTCGGGCGCGGAAAAGTTTGGCGGCCCGCGCATCATCCAGGCGTCTTATCCCGGCACGGCCCAGGATGGCAACGACGGCGTGCTCTCTTTTTCTTCGCGCTTTCAATTGCAGCGCGCCGCCTTGCTGCTTTCCCAGGGCAAAGTATTGGTTGCGTTCGCGTCGAATGCCGATTCCGGTCTCTATCACGGATGGGTGGTCGCGTATGACGCGATCACCATGAAGCAGGCCGGGGCCTGGGTTTCCACGCCCAACGGTTACCAGGGCGGTATCTGGATGAGCGGCTGCGGCATCAGCGCCGATGCCGACGGCAACCTGTATCTGTCGATCGCGAACGGTCCCTTCGATGCATACGGTGAACAACCGGGTGCGAACTTCAGCGACAGCATCGTGAAGCTGAGATCCGGAACTCATGGTCTGACATTGTCAGACTTCTTCACGCCGTTCAACCAGGCCAAGATGGCCCAGGACGATTTGGATCTGGGATCGTCGGGAGTCGTCCTGCTGCCCGACCAGCCTGGTCCTTATCCACACCTGGCGATCAGCAGCGGGAAAAACGGGCACATCTATTTACTCAATCGCGACAATTTTGGCGGCTATTACAGTGCCGGGAAAGGCAATCCGCAGATTGTGCAGGAGCTTTCGGGCCAGCTGCGACAGCAGATGGGAACTCCTGCCTATTGGAATGGCCGTCTCTACTTCGGAGCGGGAATCAGCCCCTACAACGATTCGATCAAGGTTTTCGCAATTCGCAATGGCATGCTGTCGACTTCTCCGGTGTCGCAGTCTGCGGCGATTTATCACCTGACCCGCGGCACCGTGAGCATCTCGGCTAATGGCAACAACAACGGTATCGTATGGGCGGTGCATACCGACGCTTACTACGATCCGCATCAGGGGCCTGCGGTTTTGCACGCCTATGACGCCAGGAACCTTACGCATGAACTGTACAACTCCAACCAGCGCCTGACGCGCGACAATCCCGGACCGGCCTCAAAGTTCACCGTCCCTACGGTGGCGAATGGCAAGGTCTTTGTCGGCACGGCAAACCAGCTCAGCGTGTATGGTTTATTGCCGGCCGCCGGAAATTAGCGGATCGAATTGGCGAATGTGTCGCCCAAGAAGGACGACCGCAGATCCCTTCGCTTCGCTCCGGCCGGGATGAGAACTACGATTCTTCGCTCGGTCCAGCTGACAAATCGACAATTCGTCGTTTCGCGGAATAACAAATCACATTTCCTTGCTCCGCCGGGATAACAAATCACAATGAGGGTTCGACGTATCGCAGAAAAGCGTGGCGGACTGCACACTGCTCGGCACCTGTCAGTGTCATGATGATTAGACTGCCGATCTGTGGGGGGGTCTTTAATATGCGACTTGGCCGTTTCTTTTCGTTGGTACGCTTGAGTGCGCTGCTATTGACGTTTCTTGCCACCCCTGTGCCGGCCTTGTTGGCGCAGACCGCAGCCGCGCAGCCAGAGCAACACCGCCCGACCAGCACGCCCTATACCGGCGATCTCTCCATTTTCGAAACTCCCGGGCGTGACGAGAGGCTCCATATCAATCAGGTGATGGACATCCTCGCCATCACGCCCGGCAAAACTGTAGCCGATATCGGAGCGGGTTCGGGTTGGTTCACGGTTCGCGCCGCCCGGCGCGTGACCAGTGCCGGAGTTGTCTATGCCGTCGACATCAATCCGGAGGCGTTGCAATACATCAATCGCCGCATCCAGAAGGAACAGCTACACAATGTGAAAACGATAGTCGGCAAGCCGGACAATGCTGACCTTCCCGCTGATAGCATCGATTCTGTACTCTTGCTGAAAACCTACCACGAGGTCGCGGAGCCGGTTGCACTGTTGCGCAACTTGCGAACCTCTCTGAAGCCAGGAGCGCGGGTCGGAATTATCGACCGCGATGGCAACGGAGAAGACCACGGCGTGCACAAAGACGTAGTTCTGCGCGAGGCCCAGGAAGCAGGTTACCGCCTGCTGGAAGAGCACGACGATCTGGTGAAGGGCGATAAGATGGATTACTTCCTGGTCTTCACCGTGAAGTAGAAGTGTCGGCAAGGCAAGAAAAAGCAGATCCCTCGCTGCGCTCGTAATGACAAATCTTAAAGGCACCCGCTGCGCTGGTGGATGACAAATCTTGAAGGCTGCCGCTGCGCCGGTGGATAGCAAATCTTAAAGGCTGCCGCTGCGCTCGTGATGACAATCTTGAAGGCTGCCGCGGCGCTGGTGGATAACAAATCTTGAAGGCCGCGGCGCTAATGTCAGGTCCGGAGACTGTCGCTGCGCTCCTGACCCACCACTCCCTCGCATGCGCGACAAGGGGTACACTTTGTTCGATTGCTGCTGGTGGCGACCAACTTTGCTTCGAGCGGCAAGAATAAAGCTCCGGCGTACCTAAGGAAACTAGCTTGCGCGCCATTTTTATCAGCTATCGACGCAGTGACGCGGAGGGAGAGGCGGGCCGTTTGTTCGACGACCTGGTCAAGCAGTTCGGCGAGAACACTGTGTTTATGGACGTTTCCGCCATCGAGGCTGGTCGCGATTTTCGTAAAGCCATCGACGAAAATATCGCCAACTGCGGAGTAGTTCTGGCGATAATCGGCCCGGAATGGCTTGACACCAAAGATGCCAACGGAACCCGGCGTCTTGATGATCCCTCGGATTTCGTGCGTATCGAAACGGCTTCTGCGCTGCGGCGCGACATTCCGGTCATTCCAGTGCTGATGCGCGGCGCGAAGATGCCCCGCGGCGAGCAGTTGCCGGAAGAGCTGAAAGACCTGGCTTATCGCAATTGCGTAGAGTTGACCCATGTGCGCTGGAAGTCTGACATTCGGCTACTGATCGACGCATTGCGCCCGCTGGTGGGAGATCCGAAGTCGAGCCCACGAAGCCGGGCCGCTGGCTGCGAGCCGACCAGACGCGGCAAAGGTACCAGAGTTCGACCGCGAAACATCATCATGGGCCGATCCGATTGCCCTGCAGCGTCTCACCAAAGAGCTTGCCCGGTACATCGGACCAATTGCCGAGATCGTGGTGAAGCGGACGGCACCGGGTTGCGACTCCCTCGAAGATCTGTGCCTCAAAGTAGCCCAGGAGATCGAGTCGCAACCGGAGCGCGAGAAGTTCCTGGCCTCGTTCCGTAGCTGATCGCGCCGCCTACCCCAGCATCTTGAATGCCTTCGCCAAACTTACCTGCATGCGATTGAAGGAAGCGGTCACGGTCGCGATCTCATCGCTTCCCTTCACTGGCAATGGAGGCACGTTCTTTTCTCCTTTGCTGACGCGGTCAGCCGTCTCCGACACCAACTGCAAAGGCCGAATCACGATGAAGTAGACTCCGGCATCTAATGCTGCGATGGTGATCACCAGAGTGATGACGAGATACAGAAGCAGCCGATGGAATGCCCGGTTGGCAATGTCGACCGGCACCGACATGGGCACGGAAACGATCTGGGCCGCGACTACCGTACCTTCTTTCCATCCAAATCCGTTCTTGGAACCGTAGGTGGCGATCATGCTGGCCGGGGCCGTTGCCGGCTCGCCGTGACACTGCAGGCAGGACTGCTCGGCGGCGATCGGGGTTGCCAGATATAGCGAAGGACCAGCCGGCGTCGCACGCTCGCCTGTGACCTGTTTCTGATCACGATGGTCGCGCAGATATCCGATGACATCAGCTTCCCAATCGGCCGCGCGATGCGCCGGATTGGTCGGGTTCAGCCCGGGCTCCCGGTAGACATATTCCGGATACTTCTGCTTCATCCGGTCGAAGGTCGTGATGGCTGCGAAATCCGGTACCATTTCTGCCAGGAACTTTGTCTTGTTCTGCGGAACCTGGGCGAGCAGCGGCCCAATATCGGAAGCCGTGTAATCCCGCACTGCCTTGGCACTGGCCATCATCAGTTGGGCCTCTTGCAGGACTTCGCGGCGGGCATTGCTGATGAGAAAGCTGTAGGAGACTTGCGCAATGATCAGTCCACAAATCCCAAACAGTACCAGCAGGATGAGATTGAACTTCGTCAACAGCTTCATGATCGATCCTCTGAGGCTAAACGGAGTCTGGCCAACGAGTTTATCGTAGCGGTTAGCGGAATGTTGCTGCCGTAGGTGGCGGGTATGGATTCAGTAACGAAGCGTCGAGCATCCATCGGCGCAGGTTCGATTTGTACCGAGCGCACGACTGCAGCAGGCTGCCGAAAGAGTCGAAAAGCAGATTTCTTGCCAGGGCCGAAGTCTGGCTCGTGATCACAAGAACAAAAGCCTTAGACGCGGGTGCAATTACGGGGCAGCTTCCAAGTTGACATCCTCTGGGCCGCCCCTGAAGGGGCTCAATCATTAAAGCAGCTTACCCAGCGCTGAAGCGCTGGGCTATGATCTTTCGTCCCGCGGGCGGGACTCGGATTGTGGTTGCTCACATGTCCTCGCTTACCTCATTCTTTTGGCACTGTCGTGGCCAGTATTTCCTCGCCAACCCCGAGCCTTTCCGCAGGATGTCAGCAGAGCCGGACAGCTTCTAGGTCGGCTGTAGGACAGATTAATCTCGTCTCACCGGCTTGGAGGGAAACCTGCAGTACCGATAATTTCGAATGACTCTGAACCTATGGGCCGAGTCAAGCCATAGCCATTGGCCAGTGCTGGATCGAAATAAGCGGTTGACGGGCATCCTGGCGAAGTGCACCCAACGCCGTTACTCTCTCCCCAGAAGGCCCAGCGTCCTCCACGCCGTGATGACATCGTAGACTTGCAGATAATAGGTCCCACGCGTAAGCCTGGCATTCATGTTTTGTATTTCCATCGTCCAGCGCGTGTACAGCCTGCCGTCGGTGTAGGTGATGAGTCCTAGGACAGACCCGCCGCTAGCCAATACTTCTCCGCCGAACGGTTCGGTGGTAATTTCCCATTTGGCCGACTGCGGAGGGTTGCGATCATCCGCGGCCCATATGGACAGCACCACGCGCGTGATTACCGAGTCGGCCTGCAAGGTGAAAGAGTCGGAAACCGCTTGACCGAAGTTAATCGGCCAGGCTCCGATGGTGCCGGGATCGGGGCCGTTGCTGTAAAGCACTTGGCCCTCAGCACAGGAAGCGCATAGCAACAGGAAGAACAGAAATATGGATAGAGTTTTCATGTGACTGCTTTTCCGCCAAAGTCGGGCGGGCCAGAGCATATTTCGACCTGTCGAAATAACCGCCAGTCGCCGGGACGAATGCCTCATATACCCATCGACTTATATACCTTTCGAGAGATTTCCGCGCAGAATTCTTTTTGATCAGCGGACGCAGGAAGGGAAGGTCTTTCTCTCGATCCTCGCAAGTCGGCAATTGCCTGCCGCGGGATAGCCAGCAGAGTTGGGTGGGCTCGGTCTTACTAAGTGGGAGGAAACTGCGTATTCGCGATGGCTTAAAAAATAGTTGGTGCGAAAGGGGGGACTCGAACCCCCACGGTTTTACCCGCCAGATCCTAAGTCTGGTGCGTCTGCCAATTCCGCCACTCTCGCTCCATGGTTTTCCAATGCTGCCATTATTTTATCCGAATGGCCGGCCGCTTCTCCAAAAATGACACCATGATCGAAACATCGGCTGCCAGTTTTCGTTCGTCGCTCAGCATTTCTTCCGGTCTAGCAGACAAAACGAGGGACTCAACATTCGGAGTCCCTCGCATATTCAAACTTCAAGGTGAAAGCACGATCACCAGATGGTGAGCGTCGCGTTATCTACCCACTCGTGATAGCCCTCGCCACTGGCGTTCACGTCGAGCTGCCATTGGACGCCGAGGTTGTTGGACCATCCGAGGTTCCGGGCGTTGCGCGTGGTGTTGACCGGGTAACTGTGTCCATCGACCACCAGGGTGACGTAGGTGTACTGGTGTGAACTGGTATTGGTCGTCTCGTACCACTGAATGTGATGCCACGTGTTAGCCGTGAACTTGGGGCAGGAAATCGAAGTCGGCATCCAGTGCCCGGAAGCCTCATCCCAAGTGTCCCAAACCGCATGGCCATAATCGCACTGGCTGCCAATCATGTAGTTATAGCCGCTGACGAACTGGAAGGCATCGAACTCCAGCGCCTGGGTGGCGTTTTGTGAGTTACTGTCTACGTAGAAATAGAAGTCCCAGAGGAAATTGTGGACGTTATTGTTGGCGCCTAGCTTCTCGGAAAACAGGGCGTTGTCCCACATGCCGGAGTTGAAGAACTCCATGCTGGAGCCATCGCGCGAAGGACTGCTCTGATGCTGGGCCATCCAGTAGGCGCCATCACCGTCACCACCGGCACAGGATGGTTCGTTGCACAACATCCAGTTGCCGCGATTCTCAATATCGCTGAACACGATTGCACCCTGTGGCGGAGTGGGCAGACCATTGCCACCACCGCCATTGCCGCCGCCACCGCTGCCGACTGTGAGCTGTTGGGTTACGCTTCCGTACGCGCCACTGCTGTCCCAGGCACGGGTTACCACCTGGTGATTGCCCGCGCCGGCAGTGATGGGGGCGGTGATGGAAGTTGTCTGACCTCCGGAATAAACGTCGTTTCCGTCGACATAAATGTGCCAACCGGTGATGGTATAAGAACTGGTCGCACGGGCAACTACACTGAACGGAGAGCCGACCTGCGAATTATTGATGGGGCTACTGACGGTGACGTTCACGGCTGCGAGCGCGGCGAGCGACAAGCTTACACATACGACTGCCAACAAGAATACACGCTTCAAAGAACACACTCCTTGGTTTTAGTTCGTTCGGCCGGTAGGAAGTGACGCTTGAGGCGCCGCAGACTCAGCGGCAATCGTTGAGGAAGTATCTCGTGCTTGAAGGGTTGGGCAAATCGGGCGTTTTCCTTAGGTTTCCCTAGGTTCTTACACGGCCTTAACCCGGGGTAAATCTAGGGTGGATACTTTTTCCCCGCTTTGGGTAATTTATTCTTGCGGACTAAGGTCCGATTGCACTATGCAATCGCAGTGCCGACCCACGCTGATTTTGAAGGCGCGCCATTGTGCCCAGCAGCCTATCGTTTTCTGTTCAATCCTAATGAGCCGCCACCACTGGAGTTCCTGGTTTCTCGTCAAACTCCTGGTTCATCCAGCCCACGAAGGCGTCGACACTCTGCGGGCGTCCCAGGAAGTTTTTCACCAGATCGTTGGCCGGCATCGAGCCTGTCTTCTCCAGAACCGTTTTCCGATAACGTTTGGCAATATCGGCCGCCAGCAGATCGTTGGGATTGAATTGTCCGAAGAAGTCTTCGGCAATCACCTTATCCCACAGATAGGTGTAGTACGAAGAAGAGTAGCCGGTGAGATGGGTAAATGAAGCGATTTGATGATCGCCGTCGACTAACTGGTAAGGCAGGAAGCGCTTAGTGTTGTCGGGGAAAGCGCTGTCGATGCTGGCAGTACTGGGCGTCTCATTGTGGAGATCGAAAGACACGGCGGTGTAGAGCAGTTGCGTGCGCGTCCACAGACCGCGTCCGAAAGCGTCGGCGCGATTCATGCGGTGCACCATTTCCGCCGGAATAGGCTGGTTGGTCTGGTAGTTGAGCGCGAAGGTCGCGAGCACCTTAGGATCGTGCATCCATTCTTCCAGCATTTGCGAGGGCGCCTCGACAAAATCGCTCTCCAAGTTGCCGCTGTATCCCGCCCACTGGCGCTGGCCCTGGAATATCCAATGCATCAAGTGACCGAACTCGTGGAAGAACGTGGTTACTTCGCCGTACTCCATCAATCCGGGATCGCCGGGCTTTCCGCCGGAGAAATTGCAGATCAACGTCGCTTCAGGCAGTTGCTGTCCGGCCTTGCCATCGAGGATGGAGAAGGAGCTGAACCACTTGTCCTTTCCAGCTCGGGGATGCATGTCGAGGTAGAAGCGGCCAAGCTGCCGATCGCCATCGAAAACGTCCCAGGCGGTAACGGAGGGGTCCCAAACCTGAGCGTCTTTGGCGGGACGGAATGTTACCTGGAACAAGCGTGAAGCGACGTCAAGAATTCCCTGTTGCACCCGGTCATAGGGAAAGTAAGGCCGGGCCGATTGAGAATCGAAATCGTAGTCAGCCCTTCTCAACTGCTCGTTGTAATAGCCGCGATCCGAAAATGAGATGGCGGTGAGCGAAGGATCTTGCTTCTTGGCCAGCGCCAGCAGCATCTGGTATTCGCGCTGGGCGGTGGGACGCGACACTACATCGATCTGGTCGATGAAGTCACCGATATTCTTGCCGTTGACCGCCATCTTGTCGGCGGCGTTGAAGTCGGCCCAGTGTTTGTAACCAAGCAAAGTGGCCAGTTCCTGGCGCTTCTGCAACAGGTCAGCGAGCACTTGAATGTTTTGCGGATAAGCCCGGTTGTTGTAGGCGAGAAAGATGCGCTTGCGCAGATCGGCGTTCTTGGCGAATTTCAAGACCGGCTGAACGTCGGGCGGCTCGCTGGTCAAGGTGATGCTGCCGTCGGCAGCGGGAGGATGGCGCGCGATGAAATCTTCAGGCAGACCGTCGAGCTCGGCGCGATTCTTCACCACGACCTTCAGCACCGAGTCCTGCGTGTTCCGCTGAAAGTCGGTGGAGTACTTCGTGATCTCGTCGTTGAGAGCCTTGATCTTGGCGCGAGTTGCGTCGTCGCGATCCACGCCTGCTAGGCGAAATTCGAGCAGGGTTCGGGTCACGTAATAACGGGTCTCGGGATCGGCCTTCGAGATGTCGATGGCCGCGACCGCCTTATAGAGGGCTTGATTCAGGCTGAACTCGCTAGCCGCGGCGCTGACCTTCTGCACCATCAGCTGCGCGCGATCGCGCATGGCGGCGTCCGGATACACGCTCTGCACCAATCCGGCGCCATTGCCCGCAGTGTCGAGCGCCTCGACTGCCTGGTCGTAGGGCTGCAGTGTGTTTTCTATCGTGCGCGGGCCGGTAACGGCAAGGATCTGGTCAACGGATTTCTGCGCAATCTGTAGTTGTTCATTGACGCGCGTCTCAAGGATGGCAGGATCGACCGGCGGAGCCCACAGATGAGGTCCGTACTTGGCGGTTTGGGCAAAAGCGCTAGGCAAGATAGTCGAGGCTAGCAAGATCGCTGAAAACAATTGAGTCAGCATAAGAATGCGCATAAGGTAAGTCGGCTCCGTTCGCCAGACGCACAGCTCCACCACAGGCTGGGAGTGACCATCGCTGCAGTGTATGGCTGGCTGCATCAGAATACCCTGTACGTTTCGGTTTAGGAAAGCTGATGGGTCGGGCGGTCGGAAGACAGGGACGGACAGCAGTGCGGAAGATACAACGCGGGACATGCCCGGATCGTCCGCTGCCCCCGATGGTAAGATTTCTGCTTCAATGGTTACTTTCGTTGTGCTGCGCATTGTAGCGGTGGTTCTGCTCGTCGCGGCAAACGCGTTCTTCGTGGCCGCCGAATTCGCCCTGGTCAGCGTTCGCGAGACGCGCCTGCAACAGATGATCGCGGCGCATCGCATTGGCGCGCGCACCGTCCAGAAGCTCCATCAGAAGCTCGATGACTGTCCTCAACGCCGTGCAGTTCGGAGTCACCGTCGCCAGCCTCGCCCTGGGCTGGATCGGCGAAGCCTCCATCGCGCACATCCTGGAGCCGCTGTTTCTTCCCTTGCCGCACTCGCGGCTCTACGCGCATGGCGTTGCCGTGGTACTGGCCTTCGTGCTGATGACCTATCTGGTCGTCATTCTGGGCGAAGTTGTTCCCAAGTCGATTGCCTTGCAGCGCACGGAGCGGGTCGCTCTTGGCGGTGGCCGGGCCGATGGACTTCTTCATGACCGTGGCGGCGCCGTTCCTGGTGTTTATGACCGCTTCGACTCGAGTCGTGCTGAAGGCTTTCGGAATGCGCCAGGTGCGCGAGGGCGGCGTGCATTCGCCGGAGGAGTTGAAGCTGATCGTCTCCGCCAGCCGCCGGCTCGGTATCCTGGCGACCACCGCAGGAGGAACTGATCCTTCGCGCGCTTGACCTGGAAAACATTTCGGTGCGCGAGATCATGGTGCCGCGGCCCGATATCTTCTCGCTGCCCGGCAAATATTTCGCTCGAAGAAGCGCTGCAGCGCGTGGTCGACGAGCAGCATTCGCGCGTTCCGGTTTACGATCCGCAACGCGGTCCGGAGCACATTATCGGCGTGCTTTACGCCAAGGACCTGATGCGCTGGCTGCGCTATCGCGTGAACCGCACCGCTTCGGGACGTCCGGTCACACGGCCCAGCGGCCTGGAAGTGCGGCACATCATGCGCGAGGTGCTGGTGGTTCCCGAGACCAAGCCGCTGCCCGATCTGCTGATTGAGTTCAAAGTGCGCAAGCGCCATCTTGCGGTGGTGGTGGACGAGTTTGGGTCGACCGCCGGACTGGTGACGGTAGAAGATGTGCTGGAGCAACTGGTGGGCGAGATCGAAGACGAGTTCGACGTCAGCCGAAGCCGCTGTCGCGCCAGGCGCTGCATCGATGACGCTGGATGGCGCGGCTAACATTCGCGATCTGGAGTCGCAATATCATATCGTGCTGCCGCGCGACGAAGGCTTCGAGACCCTGGCCGGATTTGTGCTGGCGCAACTGCAGAAGATTCCTGCGGTCGGGCGACAGCTTCGAGTACGAAGGACGCCGGTATACCGTCGCCACCATGGACGGGCTGCGCGTGGAGAGCGTGAAGATCGAGATCGCGCAGCCCCAACCGCAGCTCCCATCTTCCACCGCAACTCCCGTGATCCACTGATGCTGCGCTACCTGCTTCTCGCGCTGCTCTACATGCTGCCGGTCGTGTGGCTGGTGGTTTCCGTCGTCTTCCTGCTGATCCATCTGGTGCCGGGCGATCCCATCCAGCAGATGCTGGGCGAAGGCGCGGCGGCAACCGACTGGCTGCGGCGCGTCACGCTTATGGCCTCGATGTTCCGCTCGGCCAACAGTACGTGAACTACTGGCGCGGTATTTTGCACGGCGACATGGGACGCTCGCTGCGCTTCAATCAGAATGTCGGCCACGTCATCGCGCAAGCGTATCCAGCGACCATGGAGCTGACGCTGGCCGCGCTCATCGTGGCGCTTGGCCTGTCGATTCCTGCGGGAGTGCGCTCGGCGCTGCGCCGCAATCGCTGGGACGATCGCCTGCTCAGCTTCGTTTCGCTGCTCGGGCTTGTCGTTCCCCAACTTCGCGCTGGGGCCGATTCTCATTTTGTTTTTCGCGATCGAGCTGGGATGGCTGCCGGTGTCGGGCTCGGGCTCGCCAGCCCATCTGGTGCTGCCGGCCATCACCATGGGAGGAGCGCTGGCGGCGATCCTCACCCGCATGGTGCGCACCTCGATGCTGGAAGAACTGGGGCAGGACTACATCCGCACCGCGCGCGCCAAAGGATTGCCGGAGCGCACGGTCGTTTACCGGCACGCGCTGCGCAACGCGATGATCCCGATCCTCACCGTCGTTGGCCTGCAATTCGGAGCGCTGCTGGCCGGAGCGATCGTCACCGAGACGATTTTTTCCTGGCCGGGCATTGGACGGCTGACGGTCACGGCCATCTCCAATCGCGATTACTACCTGGTGCAGGGCTGCATCCTGATGATCGGCCTGACCTACGTGCTGGTGAACTTTCTTACCGATCTGCTGTACTCGGCGTTCAATCCGCGAATCCGTCAGTGATATACGTACTTGATTTTTTTAGCCAAGGGTTTCTAATTCTCCAGGGGCATCTTCCTGTAGTGTGGAGGTCGATATGGGCTTGATCGATTCGTTTCGTCATGCGGAACAGCAAGCTGCGAAGTCGGCGCGCAGCGGAGCCGAATTTGCCAGAAAAGGTATTCAGGCGGCGGAAGCCAGTGTGATGCGCAGAGTGAAGGCGCACCGCAAGCCCGCAAACGCTCCAGTGTCAGCCCATGCCGATCCCGAGCAGCCGGCCGAACCCGCCTCCAACGCGAAGGCTCGCACTGGAATTGTTTCCGTGAATGGACAAGATGTGGGCGAGATGCGCTGCACCGGACGATAAAGTCGGCGACGCCAAATCTGAACGGCTCAGCCTCCTAGCGGTAGCTGGATTGATAAGGCAGGCTCTTGCCTTCGACAATCGCCGCCGGATTATGCGTGACCAGCGCTTCGGCAACGTCAGCCCCGGCAATCTCCGCTACCGCCTCGCGAGCCTCCGACATGATCGGCCGACGATGCACCGGATCGTGCGCGTCGCTGGCAATCACGTGAACCGCTTCGCGCTTCAGCAGCCACTCCGCCATCTTTTTGGACTTCGGTGCCCCAGGATCCGGTCACCGCATTGGCAGTCACCTGCACCAGGCAGCCCTGTTCCACCAACTGCAGCACCATCTCGGGATGCTTCAGCAGCGGCCGGTTGCGCTCGGGATGAGTGATGATGGGAACCATGCCGCAGCTGGCAGATGGCGAACACGTCCTGCTTCACGCTCGGCGGAATGCCATAGTCGCTGAATTCGATCAGCAGATATTGCGAGTCGCCGATGGTGTAGCGGCGCGGATGGTCCAGCGCGTCCTGAATGTTGTCGTAGGAAAAATGAAAGTCGCAGCCCAGGCTGAACGTCAGCTTGCCATCGGCCGCATCGTGCAGCTGACCCAGCATTTCGGTGAAACGTTCGCGATTGTAGTCATACACATCGTTGCTATGCGGCGTGGCCACGATGTGGGTGATGCCGTCCTGCGCGGCTATGCGGCACATCTCCGCCGTCATCTCCCACGACTTCGGAGCCGTCATCGATTCCCGGCAGAATGTGGCAATGAATATCGACCATAGAACAAAAACCTAATCTGGCTCAAGAGCGATTTGGAACACAATACCTTTCGCCCTGTCCCACGGTTGTGTCAGGGCACGGCTTCAGTCGTGCCGTACAGTTTCCTTTCTCCGATTCGAGCCGGCTTCAGCCGGCGTCATCAAGCTGTTTCCCGACTCCCCTCTAATTACCGATACCGCTCCTTCATGAATTCGCGTCATCGCGTCGTAGGCCGCGCTCAGCACCGGCTCCGGCGGCAGGAACACGATGCGCATGTGCCGCGTGCCCGGCTTCTCGCCGAAGCCCGATCCATGCACCACCAGCACATGTTTCTGCTTCAGCAGATCGGTGACGAAGGTGAGATCGTCCTCCGGAATCTCCAGCGTGGGATGCGCATAGAACGCGCCCTTTGGCGCCACCAGCTTCACGTGCGGCGTGCGCTTCGCCCACTCGACGGTCAGCTCGGCACGGCGTCTTCAGCTTGCGCAGCACCTCCACCAGATGATCCTGCGGGCCCTCCAGCGCCGGCTTGATCGGCGTGCTGGAACGGATGCGGCGCCGACAAGCGCGCGCGCAGCAGGCGGTGCACCGCTTCCATATAAGGATGCAGCACCTCGCGCGGACCGGTGGCAATCGCCCATCCGATACGCCAGCCGGGAACCAGGTACGCCTTCGACAATCCATTGAAGGTGACGATGGGAACATCCGTCGCCAGCGTGGCGATCGAAACATGCTTCTCGGCGGGATCGAAGATCAGCTTGTCGTAAATCTCGTCGGCAAAGATGATCAGCTCGTGCTGCCGCGCCAGCTCCAGAATCTTCTCCAGCGTGCGCTTGGAATACACCGCGCCGGTCGGATTGTTGGGCGTGATCAGCAGGATGGCGCGCGTGCGCGAGTTGATCTTGCGCTCCATGTCGGCGACGTCCGGCTCCCAGCCATTCGTCCTCGTCGAGATCGTAAGCGTTCGCCGGGCAATCCAGCTTGGCCATGATCGCGCCGTACAGCGGATATTCGGGGCTCGGCGTCAGCACGTTGTCGCCGGGATTGAGCAGCGCGGTCAGGCAGCTGTCGATGACCTCGCCGCTGCCGTAGCCGACGAAGATGCTCTGAATGTCGCGAAAGCCGTTGCGCTCGGCCTCGTTGCGAATGGCCTCGATCGCGGGCTTGATGCCCAGCGACTCGGCGTAGCCGTTATGGCCGTCGACCATCGCCTTCAGCACCGCTTCGATCATGTGCGGCGGCGTGTGGAAGTCGAACTTACAGGGGTCGCCGATGTTGAGGTAGAGGATCTTGTGACCCTCGCGCGCGACTTCGTCGGCAACCACCGCCAGATCGCGAATGGCGTAGCGCACGTTCACCATGCGGCTCGCGGCCATGACTTCCGTACAGCTTTGTAGCCATGAAGCGTCCTTAGATGATGGAGTATACCTTCGCGCAGGTGCCACCCTTGTCCGTGCTTTGCGGACAAGTGGGCTAATAATCGATTACTCCGGCCGGTCGATCTGCGCCCGTCTGCAGCGTGTCCGAATAATCGATGTACACCGACTTCCACTCGGTATAGAAATCGATCGCGCCGATTCCGCCTTCGCGATGACCGTTGCCCGTGGCCTTCGTTCCGCCGAACGGCAGATGCACTTCCGCGCCAATCGTCGGAGCGTTGATGTAGGTGATGCCGGCATACAGATCGCGCATCGCGGTGAACGCCTTGTTCACGTCCTTGGTGTAGATCGACGACGACAGCCCGTACTCGATGTCGTTGGCGATCTCGATCGCGTTCTCCAGCCCATCGCACGGAATGATCGACACCACCGGCCCGAAGATTTCTTCCTGCGCAATCCGCATCTTGGGATCGACATCGGCGAACACCGTCGGCGCAACGAACCAGCCATGCTCGTACGCCTCGCCTTCCAGACGATGGCCGCCGCACAGCATCTTCGCGCCTTCGTCCTTGCCGATCTTGATGTACTTCAGATCGGTCTCCATCTGCGACGAGTTGACCGCCGGGCCCATGTCGACGCTCTCGTCCAGCCCGTTGCCGACCTTCAGCTTCTGCGCGCGCGCCACCAGCGCGTCGACAAACTTCTTGTACACGCCCTTCTGCACGATGATGCGGCTGGTCGCGGTGCAGCGCTGTCCGGTGGTGCCGAACGCGCCCCACAGCGCGCCTTCCAGCGCGAGCTCGAGGTTGGCGTCGTCGAGCACGATCATCGGATTCTTGCCGCCCAGCTCCAGCGAGCAATGCTTGAAACGTCTTCGCCGCTTCCTGTCCCACGATGCGGCCCACCGCCGTCGATCCCGTGAGCGAAACCGCGCGCACCTCGGGATGCTCGACCATCGGCGTGCCCACTTCGCCGCCGAAGCCGGTGACGATGTTGACCACGCCCGCCGGAATCCCGCCATCGGTCAGCGCCTGCACGAAGTTCAGCGTCGACAGCGGCGTGTCCTGCGCCGGCTTGATCACCGCGGTGTTGCCGGCGACCAGCGCAGGGAAGCAGCTTCCACGACGGAATCGCCATGGGGAAGTTCCACGGCGTGATCATGGCGCAGACGCCCAGCGGCTGGCGCATGGCCATGGCGAACTTGTTGGGCAGCTCCGACGGGACGGTCGGGCCAAACAGGCGGCGGCCTTCGCCGGCGGTGTAGTAGCCGCAATCGATGGCTTCCTGCACGTCGCCGCGCGTCTCCTTGATCACCTTGCCCATCTCGCGCGTCATCTGCTGCGCGTACTCTTCCTTGCGCGCGATCAGGATCTCCGACGCCTTGTACAGCATCTCGGCGCGGCGCGGCGCGGGCACCAGACGCCACTTCTTGTAAGGCCTGCTTGGCGGCTTCGATGGCCTGGTTCGACGTCGTGCTTGTCGGATTTCTGAAAGATGCCGACCACTTCGCGAGTGTCGGCCGGATTCAGGTTCTCGAAGGTGTGGCCGGTGCGGCTCTCGACCCACTCGCCGCCGATGAAGTTCTTATAAGTCTTCGGCTGCGCGCCGGTGTGAATGCCCGGTGCTTTCTGTTCCATCGTCGCCATACAATGATTGCCTCCTGCGAAAGCTCCAAACCTTTAATGCTATCGGGTGCGGGGAGGGATTGTCACTTTGCAGCCGTCAGCTATCAGCCATCAGCCTGTGCCCCAGGTTCGCCCCGCAGTTGGGCTAACCTGGGATTCCCCCGCAGTCGCGGAGCGGTGCAGATTCAGCGAATCGTGAATCGAAGAGGTTCGGGTGACATGCTGCAACTCGTGTCAGCCCAGGTAAGCGTCCAAAATCAGGACGCGAACCTGGGGCACAAGGCATCAAGCCCGTACCGTCATCTGTTACGCTTGTCCGACTCATTTTCCCCTGCTAGGAGGCAGCCATGAAGGTAGGCAAAGTTTTCAGCGTCTTGGTGATGGCCGGAATTTGCGCACTCGGAGTCGCTTCGGCAAAGGATCGCCCCAGCACCTCCAATGAATACCTCGCGCTGGGTGACAGCGTGGCTTTCGGGTATATCGACCAGGCGGGATACGAGTACTACGATTCCACAAACTTCGTAGCCCACAGCGATTGGGCCAGCCTGACTTTGACCTTGAACCTGAGCAATGGCAGTTGTCCGGGTGAGACGACCGGCAGCTTCCTGTCGTTGACCGCGCCCGACAATGGATGCCGCCTGTATCGCTCCTATTTTCCTCTGCACGTGGTTTACGGCTCCGCCAGGTCGACCCAGTCTGCTTTTGCGACCGGCTTCCTGCAAAGCCATAACGACGTAGCGCTGGTAACGGTCATGCTGGGCGCGAATGACTTGATCCTTCTGGAAGAGCAGTGCAATGGCGATCCGACGTGTATCGAAAACGGCGCTCCCCAGGTTTTCGCGGCAGCTGAAGCTCATATGCAAACCATTCTCGCCGGTCTGCGGGCCACCGGATATACCGGGACCATCGAGCTGGTGAATTACTACTCGATCGATTACTCCGACCAATTTGAGACCGCGCTTACGGCGGGATTGAACCAGGCGATTAGCGCACCAGCGTCGCAGTACGGCGCCGTAGTAGCCGACGTTTTTTCGGCATTCCAGGCTGCAGCCTCGAATCCGTTGGCGATGGGTAACACCTGTGTCGCCGGATTGCTGAATGCCAGTAACCCAGCGACCAGCCCGCCATCCTGCGATGTGCACCCCAGCCAGTCGGGCCATAAATTGATCGCACAGGTAGTGGCGGGGACGTATCAGGCACGTGGTAAGCACGGCGAGTAGGCTGCAGGCCAGCTCCGGCATCGGGAGAGGCACCCGGCTCTTAGCTGTCAGGTTGTGCCCCGGGTTCGCCCGTCGGTTGGGCTAACCAGGGATTCCCGCAATCGTGACTAGCATGGGTGTAGATTCCGCGGATCGCGAATCGAAGAGGTTCCGTTAACACGCCGGGACTAATGTCCGCCCAGGTTAGCGTCCAGAAGAAGGACGCGAACCTGGGGCACAGGGCTTATTTCAAACGGCCTTTTTAGCCTTCTAATACTGACGTTTCGTGCTGCCGGACTCGACTCTTCGACTGCGTTTCAAATTGGGAATGAGAATGATTTTGTAGGTTACGAAAGTACAATTGCGCCTATTGTACTTTCGTTATCTTGACGGATTCGCGATAGAGATTACGATTGGTTTGTTAGGGTAGGATTCGCCTTCACCCCGGCGCTCCTGTCTATTTGTGTCTGGGGGTCAGTCGTTGCCGCACCGCAGTGATCCGTTGTCGTTTGTCAGTTGTTCGAGTCAGATATCACCCTCCTGGAAAGCTCCATCCTGCAATTTTGTGCCTGTAAATGCCTGCGGCTCAAGATTTTCCGTGCAAGTCTTGTGGGCTTAAGATTTTGCGGATGGTCTTCTGTGTTTTCAAGAATTTACGGGCGAACAGGGGGAGGGGGTGGGGAGCAAGTGGATAGTGGAATGTGGATAGTGGCTAGTCTAGTAAAGATGGACGCGCCATGCAGCAACGACTTCCCACACAAGCAAAACCGGCTTGTGTGGGGCACCCAGATTGTCGTTATGCACACGAACAGCAGATCCCGGCCCTGCCCCCGCAGGTTTTGAAGAAGGCTGGTCTCACCACTTTCGCCATCATGTTTGGCTCAAGCATCTCGACTAGGACATCCCCAACTCAGGTACAGAACCTAGACAGCGGGCCGATACACTTGTTGCTCCGCTATCAAGGACCAGAGAATGCGCGCATTTTTGTTGGCGAGCGCCACGCAAGTTCTTGCTGTTCCAACGCCGTGGCTTGTCGTTGATCCATCGACTCCGACAGTCAGTCTTGGCCTTGGCCCGATAAACCACCGATCTGGCTCCGTGTACTAACAACGTGCGCAGATAGGGATCGCCGCGCTCGCTGATACCCAGCAGTCGGGACTTACCTCCGCTGGAGTGTTGTCGCGGCACCAGACCCAGCCAGGCGGCGAACTGCCTTCCATTCCGAAAGCCTGACCGTCACTGATGGCAGCCACAACCGCCGTGGCCGTCACCGGCCCGATGCCTTCCACCGCAGCGATATGCTGACACGCGTTCTCTCGGAAGGCCGCTCGATCCGCTCATCAGCAGAAGTGATTTTGGTTTCCAGTTCCACCAGCTCTTCGTAGAGCGAATGGAACAAGTACCGGGTAGAAATCGTGAGTTCGTTCCCGTCGTCTTCCAGCAGTGCAGGCAGATGACGGCGCAACTGAGCAACATGCTGCGGAAGAACAATCCCGTACTCTGCCAGCAGCCCACGAATCTGATTGACTAACTGTGTCCTACAACCGATCAGCCGAGAGCGCACCCGGTGCAGGCATTGCAGATCCTGCTGTTCAACCCGCTTGGCCGGAACGAAACGCATGCTCGGTCGGCTCACAGCTTCGCAGATTGCCTCAGCATCGTTGGCATCGTTCTTCTGAGATTTACAGTGGGTTAACAAACTGCGGCGCGATCAGGCGTACGGTGTGTCCCAATGGGCTCAATACCCGAAACCAGTAGTGCGCTCCGCCGCTGGCTTCCAGTCCAATCAGACAAGGTTCGACTCCAGCAAAGAACGTCGCCACCTCGGCTCGCTTAAGCCGCTTCCGCAATACCACCTTGCCCGTCCGGTCTACTCCGTGAGCTTGAAATATCTGCTTGGCAATATCCAATCCAACCGTCACTATCGTCATCGCGAACAGCCTAGGGACGAGCTTACAATCATCCCGGATGGGTCCATTCCATTAGGTCAGAGGTAAACCTAATGAAGGTACCCGAAATCGACTGCACGAATGAAGAGGGACGCAACAGCCTGATCCGCAATATGAAAATTGACAGCACAAAGGCTGCCCGGCAGTGCGAACACATCAAGGTCAACGGTGAGTTTTGCGGTTCGCCCGCGTTGCGTGGCCGCAACTACTGTTACTTCCACTTGACCTACATCGGACGCCCGCTGCGCGCCGACCGCGTGCAGGCTGCTGCGATAGCAAAGTCGAGCGGCCCGCCGGTTGCTCCGCTGGAATTGCCGCCGTTGGAGGACGCCGACTCGATCCAGATGGCGCTGATGCAGGTGATCGATGCCGTCCTGCACAGCCGCCTCGACAACAAGCGAGCCGGACTAGTGCTGTACGCGCTGCAAACGGCCAGCTCGAACCCGGCGAACGGCGCCGACTTCAGCCAGACGAATGGCGCAACTGTGGCCGGCGGCTATGAAGCGTTTGAGGAGGATTTCGAACTCGAGGGTGAGCTGCCTGAGTTGAAGGCTGAAGAAGCGGATGAGGATGAGGATCAGAACGTCCAGATAGCGCAGATCGAAGAGCAAGCGGCCGCCTACGCGAAACTGGATGCGGCTGAGGCCCAAGCTGATGCCGAGCGGACGGGGAACGAGGATCAAGAAGCCGGCAGCGGTCGGGGGCCAGTGGCGTATCCGTGCGGGCACGTCGATCAGTTCTTCTGCTCGCTCAATGGGCCGCTGGCGCGAGCGAACGCGGGCACGGAGCAGGTCAAGCGAATTGAGCGAGAGGCTGCCAGTCAGCGACTGGAACTGGTTCCCATCCTGTCGTCAAGAGCAGATGAGAAGGACGCAGGAGTCGCGAACGAAGATACCGCCGCGTGAGGAAAGGTTTTTGCGCGATCGTTCGAAGCGTTGCTGGGCCCAGGATTAGCGTCTACCCAGGTTAGCGTCCAAAAAGCGGACGCGAACCTGGGGCACAACAGCACAAAGCGCCCAAAGGACGGACGCGAACCTGGGGCACAGATCAAGACAGGTTGCGCCGGAGCAGCCCGTTTGACACCTCTTTTGCTGCCGACCTATACTCCGCTGCAAATCTGGTTTCGGAGGTGAGGACCGTGTCGAAACGTATGCCAGCCTTTTTCCTCTTTGCCGTCGTGGTTTTTGCGGCGCTCGGCGCGCCAGCAGCCTTCGCTCAAGGGCCGACGCTCACGCCCCAGAACAGCAACACGACTGCTCTGCTGATCGCGGTCAGCCCGGTCGACGAGAACATCGTCTGGGCCGTCGGAACCAACAGCACCTACGTCGTCACCACCGACGGCGGCAATACCTGGCGAACGGGCATTGTTCCGACCGGCAATTCCGACGACATTCAGCTTCGCGATGTGCAAGGGGTGAGCGATCAGATAGCCTATGTGATGTCGATCGGGAACTACCCCACCGACTTCGCGATCTACAAGACACAAGACGGCGGTCACACCTGGACGCAGCAGTTCGATAACACGCTCGTCGGCGCCTTCTACGACTGCATGGCTTTTTGGACTCCGACGAACGGGATCGCGCACAGCGATTCGGTGAATGGCGTATTTCCCGACCTGCGCACCACCGATGGCGTGACCTGGCAGAGCATCGCCAACAACATGCCGCCAGCACTGCCGGGCGAAGCGTCGTTCTCTTCCAGCGGAACCTGTGTGGCCACGCAGGGCACGAGTAATGCCTGGATTGCGACTGGCGGCTCCAGCATCGCCAGAATTCTGGCTACCACCGATGGCGGCAACACCTGGGCGGCGTACGACACGCCGCTGCACAGCTCGCCCAGCGCAGGCGGGTTTACCGTGGCTTTTCGCGACGCCTCCAACGGTATTCTGGGCGGCGGCGATCTGGGGCCGTCAACGCCTCCTCGGCAGCCCAGACCGCAGCCTCACATGACGGCGGCCACACTTGGCAGCTCACCAACCGGCCGCCCGTTGGCTATCCCGTCTTCGGGCTGGCTTACCTGAGCAATACCACGGGGTTCGGCGGGCAACGGCACCTGTGCGCGTGCGGGGCGAAGCGGGGACCGACCGATTACAGCCGCTACGTCGTGGTCACCGCCGATGTCGGAGGAGCAGCCTGGACGCCGGATGAGGGGACGACGTGGAATGCTCTGCCCGGCGTCACCGGCTATTGGGCCGTGGCCTTTGCCAATCCGCAAAACGGATGGATGGTGGGACTGAATGGAACCATTTTGAAAGTGAGCTTTCCGTAGGAGTAACCGGTAAGAGAACGCGAGTTGAAGATGTTCGGTGGGTGGATTTTGCTGTGCCAGGATTAGCGTCTACCCAGGTTAGCGGCTACCCAGGTTAGCGTCCAAAAAGCGGACGCGAACCTGGGGCACAAAGCAGAAAGTCCAAAGGGCGGACGCGAACCTGGGGCACAATGCACCAAGCGCCAAAGGACGGATGCTTTAGCCCCTGTCAGTTGCCGCAATCTTTGTGAGTTGTCACAGCATCCAATTCGGGTCAGCGACAAAGGAGTATTTTTCATGCGCAAGATTTTTGGATTTCTGATTCTCATCGCGGCCATCGCCTTCATCGCGCCCCGGATGTTGCGGGCCGCCTCCGTCCCCGCGGTCGGCACAACCGCTCCCGACTTCACCCTCAACTCTCAGGAAGGCAAGCCAGTCACCCTTTCGCAATATCGCGGCAAGTGGGTGGTGCTCTATTTCTATCCCAAGGACATGACTAGCGGCTGCACCATCGAGGCGCACAACTTTCAGCGCGATCAGGCGCAATATGACGCGAAGAATGCCGTCGTCATCGGCGTCAGCGTGCAGGACACGCAATCGCACCAGCAGTTCTGCACCAAGGAAGGCTTGACTTTCAAGCTGCTGGCCGATCCTGACGACAAGGTTACCGAGGAGTATGGCTCGCTGAAGAATTACGGTGTCGCAAAACTCGCCGCGCGTCACACCTTCCTGATCGATCCGCAAGGCAAGATCGTGAAGGAGTACATGGACGTCGATCCCAACAAGCACAGCGAAGAAGTGCTGGCCGAGTTGACCGTGCTGCAGAAGTAAGGCGCCCGACTCAGCGCGGCACGGAATCAGGCGGCGCCGGCTAGTTCAGCGGCGCCGGAGTCATTCCCATGAAGGTGGTTCCGGTAAACTTTCCGCTGGGATCGAAATTCCATTGGAACAACGCGAACCCGGCGTGAGCGCAGGTCGGGCAACCGTTGCGCAGAGGATATCCGATTACGAATTGCAACCCTCCGTTCGAGCCGGTTTGCGAATTCGGCCAGGTCTTGCCGTTGCGATCTCCGGGAAAGATCGCGACTTTGGGATATTGGTTCTCCAAGTCCTGAAACTGAAAGCTCCCTTGCAAACCTTTCTGGTCGAGCAACGACAGATCTTCGGCATTCACCATGCGCGGCTGTCCGTTGACCAGCAGCAATCCATGACCGGGATTGGCCTGAAAGGGATAAGCCACAAATGCCACGTCGACCGGTCCAACCTTGTTGAAGCCCGACAGGATGCCAACTTCGCCGTTCAGCTTGTACAGTTCGCGGGTGAACGCTATGGCGTCAGCCGATGCTCCAGCTTTGCTCATCTGATCGATCAGACAGTTCTGGAGCGGCGAACCAGACGACTTGGCGCAGGCGGCTTGGGCCGTCGCCACGAAGCCATTCGCTGGCTGCCAGACTGCCGAAGCGCCGATGCTGCCCGACTGCGCCAGCACAAATGGGGTCAACATCACCACAACCAGAAACACCAGCGCCTTACGCATACTTCCTCCGAGCCTGCTCGAATCGTGAAATGGAGTTTAGCAGACCACGCGCTATTCAATTTCTCCGGCAGCAGCTATCCATTGCCAGCTGGATGACACTCCGCGAAGAGTTGCGCATGAGCAAAACTCATTGCGGATTCGATTGCGCCTGAGGTTGCGATTGCGACGGCGGCTGGGGCGGCGGTGTCTTTTGCGGCCGCTTCAGAAGCTTCGGAGGAGGCGGCGTAGGGATATAGGTGGTCCGCAGGAACTTGCCGCTGGCATCGAAATCCCAGCCAAACCGCGCCAGTCCCAAACGCGCGCACGCATGGCATCCGTTCAGCAGTGGATAGGTCACGACAAACTGCTGACCGCCGCCGGGTAAAGGTTGCACTCTCGGCCAGGGATCGCTGCTGCTACGATCGCCCGGAAATAAGTCTACTTTGGGAAACTGATGGGTCATGGCCTGAAACAGCGGATCTTGCCTCATGGCGGATAGATCCAGCTTCTTCATGTCGTCGACATCCAGAATTTCCGGATCGCCATTTACCAGCAGCAGACCATAGTTGTCATTGGCACGCAGCGGATAGAAAACCTGTGCGGCATCGACCGGACCATATTTCTTGAAAGCGTTCAGGATGCCGACTTGCCCCTCGCTCTGTTGGTATAGCATCCGGGTAAAGCTCACCACATCGGCGGACGCGCCCGCTACCGACATCTGATGGATGAAACACTCGCCGTAACTTGCCGGACCCGCCACCTTATCGCACACCGCGTGGGCATTGGCCAGAAAGTCCTTCGGCGGCTCCCATTCCGCCGAGGCTCCAATCTTCCCTGCCGGCGCGCCGGGAGAAGTTCCGTTCGTGCCTGCCGCCTGCGCCGCAGAGAACAGATCTGCCGATGGCAGCAGCAGACCTCTTCCTTGCGCCCAAACCTGGGTAACCGTCCAACCAGTCAGTATCATGACAAACAACAGCGATCTCTTCACCTTGGTTTCTTTCTCCTTCACGAATCTGCCGAGAAACTCCACGCTCAAGGTTCCAGCTGTCGGCGCACCAGTATCGCCATTCTGCCCACGGGCAGTCAAACCGGAGCCAGGTGATATGCGTCACAGATTCAGGGCAGGCCTCTCGCTCATACTGGCAAGGTATGGGTACAAAACAGAAAATGCGTAGCGGATTGTCGGCAATGCTGGCGATCGCCCTGCTATTGTGTGCCCAAACCGGCCTGGCGACCCCTGTTCTAGCGACTCACGCGGCGCAATGCCACGCTCGAATGTCTCAAGTCCGCCAGCCAGCCATGCCTTCGTCCTGCAAGCACCACGCGAGCGTCCGGCCCTGCTGCCCGTCAAATTCGCTTACCGCGCCATCGACTTGCATGGATCCGGGCTGTTGCAAGTTGAGCAGTCAGCCGGCACAACCCCTGGCGTTCGTCATCGTTCCTCGGGGGCCTTTTACTCTCGAGCTGAGCAACGTTCGATCCGCGGATGTTGATCTGGATCAACTGCGGCGCAGTCGAAGAACTTTGCTGGCTGCCGATTCCCCCCATTTCATCAAGCCTGTCTTCGACCAGAAGGCCGACCTCAGAATCTAGATTCTTTCCGGCACGGTTCTCTTACGCGGCGCTTTGCGCTGCCGCGCCCGAACCACCGCGAACCGTATCGGTTCGCATCACCGGAATTCTGAGGAAATCATGAAATCGAAAGCTCTCATATTTCTAAGCACAGTAGTAATGGCTCTTGGCCTTATGGCCCAAAATTCAACTCAAACCACACCTGCTCCCACCGGCGATAGCGCCAAAACTTGCGCCTGCTGCAACCATGATCAGGCCGGATCCAAAATGGCGTGCTGCGGCAAGGACGCCGGCTGCTGTAAAGACGGTGCCTGCACCCAGGGCAAAGGCGGTGCCTGCTGCCAGGGGAAAGACGGCAAACAGTGCCCCATGATGTCAAAGGACAAGGACGGCAAGACCACCTGCTGCGCTGACGGTAAGTGCCCAATGATGTCGAAGGACAAAGGCACCAGCTGCTGCGGAGGCAAAATGTGCCAGCGTCCGCAGACTGGCGCATAAGCATCGTCGACCGCAATTCTTAGGGAAACTCTGATCAGGGCTTGTTTTGAAGGGGACGGCCTGCAAGGCCGTCCGTTAAGTACCCGCAAAATTATCCGGCTTCAGCCGCTGCGGGACCTCGCTTTTGACCTGATCAGAGTTTCCTTAGACGCGAGGTATGACTCTGCTTCGCAATCCCACGCCCCGGCTCCGGCTGGGGCGTTCTTCATGATCCCGAGGGTTGCCGGCCGCCATCCATCCCGCCTAGCACCGTCACAAAAAGTTGACAAAAATTCCCCATGAGACCGTTGCCAGACGGGTATAGAATCATTGCACTATTGCGCAGCTCGTGGGGCGACCGCTCTCCAACCCATTTCGCTCACGATCTGCGACTCAACCCGGGCGTGTTCCGAAAGCTCGCTACGGTGTCAGCCCGGCTCACGAGATCATTTCCCAAGCCGTGATCTCGGGGAGGCAATTATGCAGTATCGGCGTTGGCTCGCTCCTTTCGTTCTTTCCCTCTTTATTACTTGCGCCATTGTCTGTGCCCAAGGTCAACTCCGCGGAGGCGGGCCGGGGGGCAGCGGCAATGTACACGTACATGTCGTCTTGTCCAATGACCGGAACGCCGGCCCCTTCTTGAAAGTCTGCTTGATGGAAGGCTCGGTTGATCAGGTGATCGGCACCACCTACACTAATGACATTGGGGAAGCCGATTTCGTCGGGGTGCCCATGGGTGAATACCATGTCCGGATTAGCGGAGATGGCGTTGAAACGACCGATAGCCCCACCTTCGACGTCGATTTGCGCAAAGTTACGCAGGCCCAGTACATCACGGTGCGCCAGTTGGCAGAGACGGGACCCAAACCACTCTCCTCCCACTCCGGCATGGTCTCGGCGGCTGATCTGAACGTTCCGCAAAAGGCCCGCAAGGAAGTCGATAAGGCCAATGAGGAGATGGCGGAACAAAATTGGAAGAAGGCCGAGGAGCATTTGGACAAGGCCATCGCTATTGCTCCGCAATACGCCACCGCTTACAACAACCTGGGTGTGCTGTATGCCAAGACCAATGATCTTCCTCGCGAAGAGGAGGCGCTGAAAAAGGCCATCGCCGCCGATGACCACTTCGCTCCCGCCTTCGTGAATTACGGCAAGATGTGCATCCTGCAAAAGAATTTCCCGCAAGCCGAAATCCTGCTGCAGAAGGCGGTCACTGTGGAGCCTAATAACTCCGAGAGTCTGATGCTGCTGGCCGACGCGGAGTATATGAATCGGCACTTCGACGCCGCCATCGTCAGCGCCCGCCAGGCACATTCCTCCGACAAGGACCACCCGTCCTTCGTTCATTACATCGCGGCCCGGTCCTATCAGCAGGAGAATCGCCAGCAGGACGCGCTTGCCGAGTTTCAATTGTTTCTGCTGGAAGAGCCCAAAGGACCGCGCGCCGAGCATGTTCGCGGAGACATTGCGAAAATCGAAGCGAACAGCCAGCGCGCCGCCCAGTAGCCAGCGTCCGCGCCCCGGGCATTGTCCCATTCAACCCGGTGGGCCGCGTGGAGGCTCACCGTCAATCCCGATCCTAGCGTTGGCTCGGTCTGGGGGCGGACGAGGTGCTCACGATCGTCCCCACGGTTGAGATATCGATCTCCACTTTGTTGTCCACCTTAAGGAACAGCGTGCTGGGATTTTTCATGCCCCAGACTTGATAAGGTATGTCGAACTTCGCGGTGGCGGTTGCTTGCGATCCCTGGACTTGAACCGGCAACGACAGCCTCAGGTCATGGTCGCCGCCCTGAATTCGGAAGACGCCCTGAACCTGCAGAGTTGAACTGCCTTGCGCGACCAGATTGCCGCTCACATGCTTGGGGAGAAATGTGATTTCGGGATAGCGTGCGCTTTCCAGAACTTCCCTCTGCATCTTGCCGTCGCGGGTATGATTGCCGCTCTCTCCACTCTTCGCGTCGACCAGAATCTCTCCACTGGCGTTGCCGGTTCGAGGATCGAAAACCATGTTGCCGCTGACCAGTTTGAAAGTGCCATGCACGGTGTGAAGCACGTCTCCCAATGTCCAGTTGATCTTGGTTTGTGTTGGGTCCAGCGTAACCTGCGTTTGCTGTGCCGCGGCGCCAATCGCAAAGAGAAGAACTAACGCGACTGGGCCAGCCCGTCGAACCAGTCTTTGCAGGTCAATATCACTTCTCTTCATGCACCCGCCCTTGCAACCAAGGTTACACCGCTCATGCCGTCAGCAAACGCCATCCAAATGACACATCTGATACAAAAAATCGAACGCCCTGAGAATATTTAGTAGATTGCCACTCAACAAATCTTTCATTCAGGTTCATACTAGTGCTACCGGAAAAGCGGGACTAAGTTCCCGTATCCATCCTGCGGAGCAATCTCTTGTCCCCCGAGTTAGCACAGATCCGGCGCGAAGTGGAACAGCTAACGCTCCAGGCTTCCGAAAGCGGCTGGCACCAGGCTCCGCCCGGGAAGTGGAGTTGTGCCTTCATCTTCGAGCATCTGCTTCTCACCTACACCGGAACGACGAAGGGCATTTCCAACGTCATGAAAGGCGGCAGACCGCTCGGAAGCAAAGTTTCGCTGCAAGATCGGGGCAGGACTTTTTGGGTAACGAAACTGGGATTTATGCCCTCGGGTCGTACTGCCCCTTCCAACTTAACCCCGAAGAGCGGTCTTGCGCCTGACTCCTTGCGGCGTTTCTATGACGCTTTGGTCGCCATGGACGCAACCCTGGCGGACGCAGAGCGGCGGTTCGGCAGCCGCGTAAAGTTACTGGATCATCCGTTTATTGGGCCTTTGACGGCCAAGGAGTGGCGGCAGTTTCACCGTACCCATACCCGGCATCACTTGAAGCAAGCAGCCGAACGTCTTCGCCAGCAGAGTTCCGCCGACCTCATCGCCAGTTCTTTCAGCGGAACATCCCCAGATACCACTGCCACGCCGGCTCGCCAATCAACATCGCCGCCAAAGAGCACACGCCAAGGAAGACTCCAAAAGGAATTTCGCGGTTAAAGAAAGCTCTCACGCCTGCGGCCGTTGCTTCCCCTTTCGATGCATCAGCGGAGCCCGACTCTCCGGCTCCCGACGTCAGGAGCAACATCGTGCAAATGAGGGCCAGCAGCGGTGCTGTGAAGATGACGAACAAAGTCAGCTTCAAACCCAGGAATGCGCCCGACATCGCCAGTAGCGCAATATCGCCGAAACCCATGCCATGCTTCTTGCGAACCAGATAGTACAGACCCCAGGCAACATAAAGAAAACCAGCGCCCACGGCAGTTCCCAGCGCGGAGTCGAGCAGAGAGAGCCAGTGGACATCTTCCCAGTGCTGGTTGTACAGGCTTAAGAGAAACTGCGTGCCGGCGCTGTCGGTCGGCGCTATCCACGAAAACGCCAATCCCAAAGCGATTCCCGGATAGGTGAACTCTCGCGGCAGCAAGCCGGTTTCGGCATCCATGAAGATAAGTCCCACAATCAGGAAGCTGAAGACGCAGAACTTCAGGGTCAGCCACGTCGGTCCAAACCAAACGAAGCAGGCGACGAATAAGACTGCGGTCAGCAACTCGACCACGGGATAGCGCCATGGAATGCGCCAGCCGCAATCCCGGCAACGGCGGCGCAGCAACAACCAGCTCAGCAGCGGAAGATTGTCGAACCAGCGGATGGCTGCGCCGCAGGCGGGGCAGTGAGATCGAGGGCTGGCGACCGACTCATCGCGCGGAATGCGGCTGATACAAACATTCAGAAAGCTGCCAAATGCCAGCCCGGTTACGAACAGCGCGCATTCCAGGAGTCGGTCCAAAGTTTGGGCTGAAATCCTCTCCTACGGCTGCTGGAAGCTCAACAGATGGCCGCTCAGAGTGGTATCACAGATTTGGCTTCCCGGCAGCTCCTCGATCCAGTTGATCATCTTGCGATTGAGCAGGCGTACCTCCGGTGGACGCTCTTGCCAGTTGCCGCCGTCCTCTTCGCGTACAGGTACCTTGTAACACTTCGTGCACTCGTCCGGCTCCTGGTCCTTCCATTCGAACAAGGCGGCCTCCAGATCGTCAGACAGCGACTCGTTCGGACGAAGACATAGAATCCATTCATGCGAGGCGTCCATGGCGTAGGCTCCCGCCGTAACCCCGGGAATCGCGCTTCTCAAAGTGGCGCCGTACTCGCGCGCGACTTTAAGGGTATCGTCTTCGGAGCCATCATCAATGATCAGCACTTCGTCGCAGGGACGAAGCGATTGCAGGGCGCGGCCGAGTCGCAGCGCATCATTGTGAGTATGCAGCAAAGCACTAATTTTGGGCATGGTAACCATCTGTGAGGATATCGCAGCCTAAAAAGGCCACAGAAGGTTAGATGCAAAAAAGCGCAGTCACGACCAGCATATCGCGCCCGGTTTCGCGAATAATGAGCAGGCTTCGATGGTCACGACAGCGGCGTCCGGCCGGCATTGCGATCGTTCGTGTTCTTGGGGATCACCGTCAGGGTATTGATGGTCTGGAAGTTCAGCACCGCTTCGGGACCCAGCTTGATCTGCTCGACCCTTCTTGGCCGCCGCGACGCCGGTGCCGGCACCGGCGCCGCTGGCCGCGCCGATGGCAGCGCCTTTGCCTCCTCCGATCATGCCGCCCAGAACCGCGCCCGCAGCCGTGCCGACGCCGACCTTGGTCGCGGTGTTCTTGCCTTCACCTTTGCCGGACGCGACCACTGGTTGGTCTGGACGTTGTAAGTCTTGCCGTTGACCGACAGCGAAGTCAGCTCCAGGGTCAGAACGGAATTGCCGGCAAATCGTCCGGCGCTCTTCACATCGGCCACGCGGCCAACCACGTCGGCGCCGGACGGAATCACGGTCTCGCCGTCGATCACGATCGGCGTGCTCAGCGAGCCGTGAAATGTGTCGCCCACCTGGTTGCGCTCCGAGTCGAGCGGATCATTCAGCCGCACTGATAGCTGTGTTCCCGCCGGAACGGTGATTTTCTGCGGCGGCGGAGGCGGCGGCGGCGGCGGAGGAGGAGCCGGAGTTGCTGCCGGCGTCTGCTCGGCCGGGACGGCGGAGCTGGCGGAAGAGTATCTGGCCTGGATGTCGTTGTTGGCCGAGTTGTCCGATTGGCCATGACGGCGAGCCGCCGAGTTCTGTTCTTCTTGTCACCCTTAGCCGGCTTCCGCGCTGGCGTTGCGGCGAGCTGCCTGAGCCTGCTGCACCTGCAGATTGTTGACTACCGTTTTCACGCCTGCAATCGTCGCGGCATCGTTGGCCGCCGCAGTCCGTTCGGCATCGCTGTTGACATCGCCGCTCAGCGTCACTACGCCATTCGCAGCCTGCACGCTGATCTGCCGGCTCTGAATCCCGGCATCGCTATAAATTTTGGTCTGAACGTCGCTTGCCACCTGGGCGTCGGTGCGGTTTCCTTTTTGCGAGCATCCCGCCAAAAAGGCGAGGCTTAGCGCCAAGACACCAGCGAGATACAGAGGCCTCTTGATCCTCATTGCTGCTTCCCCTTGATCGATATTCCTAAGTGGTAAACACGACTGCAGCGAACGTTGTCGCTGCATCGATGCAAACCCGTCGTGAAACATGTACTTGAATAAGACGCAATTCCACGCAAAGAAAGCAGATCGCTGCCCTCATGCCGCGGAATCGTCAAGGCGATTACTGACACGAATGTGGCCCTCGTGACGGCACAGCGGAAGGCCACAGGCATTCTCGTCGCGGTTCGACGGCGGCGACGTATCCTGTCGAGCCGTCGTAACTCTCGCTAGCTAGCTTGGCGGCTCCGTCAGCCGATTGTTGATGGCGAACAGTGCCAGCTCCAGCCGGCTGGCGACGCCCACCTTGTCGAAGATGTTGGTCAGATGATGCTTGACCGTGTCTTCGCTGAGCGAAAATCTTGCGGGCAATCTCCTTGTTGCTCAGGCCGGCGACGATGGTGGTCAGAATGTCCATCTCGCGCTTGGTCAGACCATAATTGCGCGGCGGCTTTTCGCCGGAAGGATTGGTGCGCATGAACTCGACGATGTCGCCGACGGCTTCCCGGCCAATCCAATACTGCCCAGCCATGACGGTGCGGATGGCCTTCATCAGCAACTGGGTGGCGGCTTCTTTCATCACCACGCCGCGCGCGCCCAATTGCAGCGCCTGCACGATCTCCAGGCGCTCCACCGCGGCGGTCAGCACGATGATCTTGGTGCGCAGCCGTCGCCATTGGACGACAGATCGCGCAATACATCCATCCCCGGAACGCGCGGCATCGCCAGATCCAGCAACAGAATGTCGGGACTCAGCTCCCGGGTCTGGCTGACGGCCTCGGCGCCGTCGGCAGCCTCGCCCACCACCTCCAACTCCGGCTCCGCCTCCAGCAGGCGGCGCAAGCCATCGCGAAAAATCGTGTGATCATCCGCAATGACGATGCGCACTGACGGCTCCTTCTTATCCATAGGACTTCGTATCCTTTCTGCGGAATGGTAATTTCCAACCTTGATCCATGGCCTGGAGTCGATTCGATCACCATGTCTCCCCCGACCGCACGCACTCGTTCCTTAATGACGGCCGGCCCCCGGCGCATGTCGTCCAGCTCTCCGAGCGTGAAACGCCCGGCAAAAGGAAACCCGTTCCCGTCATCGTTTATCACCAGCTTCCACGAACCATCCTGCGACCCGAAGCGCACCACTGCGGATTGCGCCCCGCTGTGCTTGCGGATATTGACCAGGCTTTCCTGCACCACCCGCGCCAGTTCACGGCAGGTGGCGGCGGGAAGCGTTACTTCCTGTAACTCTGAAATGAAGCGCACGGCAATGCCAGTGTCTCTGGAGAAACGTTCCACGAGTTCGGCAATAAAGTCAAGAAATTGATGAGGGCCGATGTCGACCGGCCGCATGGTCTGCATCAGCTCGCGCAGATTCAGAACCTCATGGCGCAGCAAGCCCTTGAATGCGTTCCAACTCCGAGGTCAACCGCGAGTCGCCGCTGGCCCGGCGGCGCAGCACGTCCACCTGCATCTCGATACTGATCAGAGACTGAATCGCCGTGTCATGTAACTCCCGCGCCACCCGGGCCCGCTCGGTGACTCCCGCCCGCGAGCGAAAGCCCGGAACAGATAGACCGAATAGAGAGCGGGGGCTAGTTGTCGCATCACGATTTTGCGCGAACCGCAGTTCGTGTTCGCGTTCGCGGCCCAGCCTGGCATTCAACAAGACAAAGCGGCCACACCAGTCCCGTCCCATCTCGTGGCTGACCACCAGCACTGAATCAATGCCGGGGACAGGCATTTCCAGATGCTTCACCTGTGCCAGTTCCAGTCGCCGGCCTTCCTCATCCAAGGCCGTAATGCAACTCCTGACTTGGCCGTTCTCTCGCTTCATGAAGAAGGTGTGGGGATAGTCCCACATCATCTCAGCGTCTTTGTCGGCTGGCGCAATCTCCTGGACTTGCACCATGGGGTGTGCCGATGAGGGCACCTCCCAACGGAACGCCCGGCCGGTACTGCTTTGGGCCACTACCTCATAAACCGGGCCGCCCTGAAAGACATGCGCCAGTTCGGAAAGGATGTTCTGCAGGGCTACGGCAAAGCGATTGCCAATTCGCGCCAGATAAAGTAGCCGATTGGTGAGTGCGATCTCAGCCCGCAGTTCCTTCTCGGTTTCCGCCAGAAACCCCAGCAGGCAGCCCGCCATCAAGACAAATCCGCAGCGCATGAGGAGCCTGGCCGGCTCTACCGAAGTAAACAGTAATGCTCGTACCGCTGCCGGACCGCGCGCGACCATAATCGCCTGAAACAGAAGCAAGGCCGCGCTGATCAATGCCGTTGCCATGGTTTCCACAAAGCCCCAGCGGAAGGCGGCCGCAATCATGGCAAATAAGAACAGCACAAAAAAGACACTATTGGGGGCTTCGGCGAACAGACACAACAGCGCCGGCCAGCCCACATCATTGATCTGCGCGGCCAAAACAAATCTGGCGCTGGGCTCGCCACCCATCTGCAACTGCATAAGAAGCACCAGGCTGGCTAGCGTATAAGCCAGCAACAAGAACAATCCCACGCGGTAATGAGATACCAGCCCAGCCGGATGGATGATCCAAGCCACTAGCGACGTTAGTGCCAGAAGCAGGCGCGAAAAGCCCAGGACGCGCTCCACGCGCAAATCCTCTTGCTTCAGGCCGGTGACTCGAAGCCTAGTCAGAAACCTGGGGGCAAAGGAATAGGCCAGCAAAAACGCATCCTTTTACAGCAAACTCTGGTCGGGCAGTGGCATGATTATGACACGAAAGCGCTATAAGGCAACTAAGTTTCCATCTTAAATAGCGCCAAAGCTGCTCCCCCAGTCTCCGAAGGTGCCGTCCGTGTCAGAGGTCACGCCTGGGAGTGACCGGACTCACTGCGCTAAGTTCATCCTGGAGCTATGGTTAGGCTTGCGGTGACCAAGAGTTGGGGGCGCCAGATGGCGTCGCGAAATCGCCGCTGTGGCCTTATCACGGTCCGGTGATGGAACAGATTTCGGCGTCGTGACTGGCACCTTGCGAGGATTAGCAGGAAATTGTTTTGCCGGAAGGAGGTTTCGACAATGAACTTCAGAGTACGGTCAAAAGTGCTTCTCATCGTCGCCGTGGTCGCAATGGTGTTGCCATTAAGCTGGGCTCAAACCGCGAGCAAGACGGGCCCCAAATATGACGTCGCCAACGAAGTGAAAGTCAAAGGGGTGATCGAAGATGTTCGTCCGGTCCCCGGCGGAACTGAAGGCACGCAGCTTGCCGTCAAAACCGATACGAAAACTGTTCTGGTTTACGTGGGCCCCGGAGACTTCCTGAAAGAAATCGAAGTGTCTTTCAGCAAGGGCGATAAAGTAGACGTCGTCGGCTCCAAAGCGCCGAATAGCCCCGAGGAAGAGATCCTGGCTCGTGAAATCACCGTGGGAAGTAACACCTTTACGCTTCGCGATGATAAAGGTGTTCCAGTCTGGTCCGGGTGGAAGCCGACAAGAGCATCAGGCAAGTAGGCAACCTGGCGGGAATCGCGACTTACTGAGACCGCGAAAGGGACCATCTCTTTGCGGAAGGCTCATTACAAGCGCCCGGTTTCCGGGCGGGCTCTACTTGTGCCGGGAGCAGGCAAACAGTAAATGCCTAGCTGCGCTGGTGATGACAAATCTTGCGGGGGCTATTCTCGCGTACGGACTCTCCATAAGTAATCATGGGTTCAAGCGGAATCCGTCGGGTTCCACCTGACTCGTTTTCCGAGTTTCTCAAAAAACCAACCTCACACTTACTTCTCGATTCGCAGAAATCCTCCGGTCGTGGCGCTGACGGCAACCCGCAACTTCGCTTCATCCGCGCTGCTGCCGTAAATAACGTGCCATACCAGTTCGTTCTTCGACGCATCCCAATCGAGAACGAAGACGACCGGCTGCTTGGGATCTTTCTTGGTGAGCTTGTCGCCCCCGTGTTCTTGCGCGATCTGGTAAGCCGCATCGCTGTCAGTCTTCAGGAAGCCGACATTGAATGGCTGGGTTGAAGCGTTGGTTGGATTCCAGGTGTCTTCGGCCGAAAAAGTGATGCCTCGCTCGGGGGCATCCGGTCCGACCAGTCCCGACCACACAAACATCTTCATCATGCGTTTGGCAGGCGAGGCAAACGAGGCTCGCCACAAGCCGGCCTTGCCTTCAGCCGTGGGAGCATCGGGCGCGAATTGCGATTGCAAGCGGAACGGCGTGGCGTCGGCAGCCCATCCGCGAGCCGAAAGGTACATCTTTTGAAAGGCGACGCGGCCGGTTTCGTACTCCGCCGGCTTGGGCGCGGGCTTGGCCGCGGATGACGACTGGTTCTGGTTTGTAGCTGGGTTACTGGATGAGCAACCAGCCAATAGCAGAAGAGCAATGCAGGGGATGACAAGCTTTCTCATGAGTCCTCGGGGAGCGGCATTTGGCAATTGGCAATTAGCACTTGGCGCTTAGGGAAACTCTGATGAAGGCTTGTTTTGAAGGGGACGGTCTTCAGGCCGTCCGTTAAGTACCCGCAAAATCATGCGGCTTTAGCCGCTGCGGGACCTCGCTTTGACTTGATCAGAGTCTCCTTAGCATCCGGCACTTAGCATTCATTAATAACTGCAGAAGAATGTCCTCAAGAAACGGTGGAAGGGCACGGCTTTAGCCGGGCCGAGAGAATGCAATCTGGAAAGGCCTTATAGTCTCGGCCCCCCGTGGCTGAACAGTTTGCTGAAAAACTCTGTTTGATCGGTCGTTCGGTAGTGCGGCGCTTCAGCGTCGCGTCCAAGTCCTTTATTTTTTGTCATCACGAGCCGGCTTCAGCCGGCGACGGATCTGCTTTTCGAGTTTTTCAGCAAACTGTGAGCCATTTCTGATGGCGTCCCATTTCGCCAGGCTTAAAGCCCGGGTCTTCCACCGCCAGCGAAGACATTAGCCGTTGTTCACGGCCCTCAGCTCTACCGTACCAACGTCGGTCAGCAATCGGCATTCTGATAGAGACCATTCAATTTCGAACAGCGATTCAGATGTAGATTCAGAGAGGCTAGTTGCTAGCGGCCAAATGCTAAATGCCAAGTGCTAAATGCCAAATGCTGACTCCTGCCTCACCGCGCCAGCAAAGCGACGCCGCCGGCCACGAACAGCTGCCGCCAGCCAGCGGCGATGATCCACGCGCTCCTTCAGGAATATCCGCGCGGCGAATGCATTGGCAATGAAGGTCAGCGAAGCCGATGCCGGTCCGACCACGCTCACATCGTCCCATGACAGCGTGACCAGCAGGCTGAAGAATGCCAGAGCCATGAACAACAGGCCCAACATGAACGCGGGCTCGAGACGACGCGCCGCACCACTTGCAACCAGCCACGCGAGCGCCGGATCTCGCCCAGGTCGCCGATTTCTTTCATGGCGCGCGATTGCAGGACGTCCCCGGCGTCGCGGTGATGACGATGGCGGCGATGCCGCGCCCATGCGAGTGCGCTGCTCATGCGTCGCTCCGCGCGTTCTTGGTCAAGCGCCAGTTCCTCAGCATGGATGCTGAGATGTTTGATAGCAGCGTCGGCTCAATCGGTGATGTCAGCGCTGGCCCGGTGGCGACAAATCCCACTCCCGCGGTGATCAGACGCGATCCCCAGCCAATGCGTGAAGGTGACATTTTCATGCAGAAAGATCTTGGCCAACAAGCGCCATCAGGACGTAGCTGAGAGCCGTGGCCGGCAGGACATAGGTGAGATCGGCCCAGGACAGCGCAGTGAGATAGGTGCAGAAGAACAGGATCAGCAGGCAGATGCCGACCACACCCAGGGATTCAGCAGGGCAGTCAGCAGCAGCGTCCAATTGGCTGCTGTTGACTGGCGCCGAAGTCCCGCATGCCGCGGCCAAGACACACATCGCCGCACGAACCGAAGACCACTACGGCCAGCAGGATCAGGTATTTGCGAACGGTCACGCCAGCCTCTAGACGCTGACCGTTTCAGCGGTCTCGGACTTGGCTTCGCTGTTCGCAGTTCCCGCCGGCGGCCCCGGTGGCGGTGCCGGAGCGCTTGCTGCTTGCGCGTCTCCTTCACCGAGCGATTGCGCGCCGCGCGCAGCTTCATGAACGACTTCGCTTCCGTGTACAGACGCTTGCGGTCGATCGGAATTGAACGCCGCCCGCTTCACGATGCGGAAGATCGCCTTCGGACGGAAATAGTACTCGTCGTAGAAGCGATGCACCATCTCCAGGATGTAGTCGCGCGAGATGCCGGGATACTCGATCATCGCGACCTGGTGGCCCATCTCGTCCACCATCTGCGAGCCTTCATTCAGGATGAAGCCGTTCGCCTTGGCGTAGTCGTAAAGCTCGGTTCCGGGATAGGCGTGCGCCAGCGATACCTGAATGGTCTCGACATCCAGTTCCTTGGCGAAGTCGATGGTGCGGCGAATCGTCTCCTTGGTTTCGCCCGGCAAGCCGAGGATGAAGTCGCCGTGAACGACCAGGCCGAGCTTCTTGCAGTCGCGCGTGAAGTCGCGCGCGCGCTCGACCGTGGCGCCCTTCTTGATGTTCTTCAGGATCTGCTGATCGCCTGATTCGTAGCCGACGATCAGCAGCCGGCAACCGGCTTCCTTCATCGCCTTCAGCGTTTCGTAATCGGTGGTGACGCGCGAGGTGCACGACCAGGTCAGGCCCAGCGGCTTCAGCTTGGCGCAAAGCTCGATGGTGCGCGCCTTCTGGATGTTGAAGGTGTCGTCGTCGAAGAAGAATTCCTTCACCCAAGGCCAGTATTCCTTGGCCTTCTCCATTTCGGCCGCAACCGCGTCGGACGAGCGCTTGCGCCAGGGATGTCCGCTGAGCGTCTGCGGCCACAGGCAGAACGTGCACTGCGCCGGGCAGCCGCGCGTGGTGTACAGCGAGACGAACGGATAGAGCAGGAACGGCACGTTGTAGCGGCGCGGATCGAGGTCGCGCTTGTAGACGTCGACCACATCCGGCAGCGCGTCCAGATCGGCAACCGCCGGACGATCGGCGATTGTGCACGATCTGCCCGTCGGCGCCGCGATACGAGACGCCGAGAATCTCGTTCAGCGGCTTGCCGTTGGCGTACTCGACGACCGCGTAGTCGAACTCGCGGCGCACGATGAAATCGATGCGCCGTGCCTTCTTTGCAGCGACGCTTCCGGCAAGCGTGGTGACGTGCGGCCCGACGAAGGCGATCTTCAGCTTCGGATTGGCCGCCTTCATCGCGGCGGCCAGCTTGATGTCCCCCTGAAAGCCCGGAGTGCTGGTGAAGAGCACCAGAAATTCGTACTCCTTGCCGATTTGGATGGTCTCCTGCGGCGTTCACCTTGTGCGGCGAAGCGTCGAGCAGGCGCGAGCCTTCCAGCATCCCTGCCGGGTAGGCCAGCCATACCGGGTACCAGTAGGACTCGATTTCGCGGGTAGCAGGCCAGCGCGAGCTGGCGCCGCCGTCATAGTTCTCGAAAGAAGGGGGGTTCAGAAATAGCGTTTTCAAAGGCATAGTCTTACTAACTATCGTACCATCTGTTCGATGATCACGGAACTACTTGAGAATCTTAAAGTTAGATGCATTTCTTGATACCGCAGCGAATGGTCGATTTATGGCGGTGGAATGGCCCAATTTTCCAGTTCACCGGTAAGCCGCAGCAGCTGCAGTTCCGCCCGGCTGAGCTCGAATTCCGCGTCCAGATAGGCGGCCTGCTTGTCGTCGGTGTCGAGTTCGGCGTTCTGCTCGTCGCGCGTGTTGGCGCTTGCCGGTTTGCATCGCGACCCTTCACGCCTTCCAGATCGCCTTGCGAAACCTCCCACTCCAGCTTGGCCACGTCGCGCGCAGCCGACAAGCTGGCGCAACGAGCGCTGCAGCTTCAGGCGTCTTCGCTGACCTGTTCTTGCGTCAGGTCCGCCTGCTTCCCGGCGATCATGGCGTCGGCGTCGGCTTCTTGCGCCTTGGCCTTCTGCACCGAGTTGAAGAATGGGAATCCTGATGTTCAGGCCAGCCGCTGAAATTGTTGGCGGTGTAGTTCTTGATAATACAGATCGTAGTTGTTGAACTTGGCCAGATAGGCGTACTGCGACGCCAGATCGATGGTCGGCATCACCGCCGCCTTGTGCTCACCCTTGGCCCGCGCCTGCGCGGCGGCTGCTTTCTGCTCCGCCAGCTTTACCGCCAGACTGTTCTCCACAGCCCGCGCCGGCAGATCGTCATCCTGCGAAATCGCCGGCAGTTGCGGCACGGAGTCGGGCTGCGACCGCGATCTGAGTCCGCCGGCACTCCCAGCAGGTTCGACAGATGCTGGCGCAACACGTCGGACTGTCCCTGCGCCTCGGCGATGCGCAGGCGGATGCGCGCCGTCACCAGTTGGCTCCTGGTGACCTCGAGCTTGCTGTCCACGCCTTCCTGCAAGCGCTGCTCGCTGACAAATTGCGCTTTCTCGGCCGCCGTCTGCGCTTCGCGCGAGTGCCTGGATCTTGCCCGTCAGCTGAGCCAGTTGCGCGTAGGTCAGGGCCGTATCCAGAATGACCGCGTCGCGCTTGTCCTGCACATCCAGGGAAGTCGCGTGCCAATCGATCTTCGCCGCCTTCATGAATTGCCGCAGCGAAAGATTGAACAACGACTGCACTGAGTTGAAGTTGACCACCGAGGGCGCCGAGCCTTCCAGCGTCAGCGGAAATCCGTAGGAGTATCCCAGACCGGAACCGATCGTCAGCTGCGGAATGTAGTTGGCGCGCACTTCCTCATAGGCCTTGCGCGCACGCCACTGGTTGATGGCGGCAATGCCCATGACGCCGCTGTGCTGCAGCGCCAGCTCGACCGCATTGCGAAATGGAATTGGACCGGCAGGCGGATCGGCCGCTGTCCCCAGCTCCGGGATAGCACAACAACGCGCACGCCAGAGCAGCCACCCTCGCGCGGCGGGCAAACCGATTTCGTCTTCGTCCTGGAACGCCGGGGTTTTGCAGTGCATCCCGTGCTCTACACTGCCATCGACGCCGAAGGCATTCTGTTACTGCACGTGACTCAGAGCTCTCTTGGCCGGGGCAAATCCGGACGCCAACGAAAGCGAGGCCTGGTACTCGGAAGCCGCGGCTCCGCTGTCTGCCCATCTTCTCGTTGAGCTGGCCGAGCAGGTAATGGGCGCGAAAAGCGGGCGCGCCTTCGACCAGCTCACCCGAAGACAAGTATTTCTGCAAATACTGCGCGGCCCCAGGAAAATCGCGGCTGCCCAGGTACAGCTCGTTGGCCGCATCGAAATACGATTCGGCCGGCTTGTCCGGCTGCGCCATCGCGCTCTGCACCGCCTTCTGCATGTCGTCCAAGCGGCCCCGCTGACGGTAGAAAGCGGCCAATTGCAGCCACATGTCGGCCGGATTCTTCGCGCTCGTTGACTCGCCGCCCGGAACTGGCTCTCGGCCTCGCGCGTATTGTTTCTCTTTCTCGGCAACCCGACGCCAGGATCAAATGCGCCTTGGCCGCATCGTACTTGGCCACCTGCTCAGCCTGCTCGCGGGCCTTGTCTAGTCCCCCACCCATGATCGCGGGAGCCTCGGTGTAATACTGGGCCAGATCAACCCGCGCCGGAACGTTCGCCGGATCCAGTTGCACCGCGCGCTCGAATTCAGCTCTTCGCTTTGCGCGCCAGTCCGGCGGCAGCCAGCGGATTGGAATCTCCCGCTTTGCGTCCGTACTCGCGCGCCAGCCAGAGATGATACTTAGCATTGCCGGGCTCGAGGCTGACCGCCCGCTCACCATACTTCACCGCATCGTCCCACCGCTCCATGGCGTAGTAGGCGCGCGACAGCAGGTTGAGCGATTCCGCATCGTCGCGGTTGGATCAGCACGCTCACGCGCCTCATTCATGCGGCCCAGAGAAAGCAATTGCATTGCTGCCGGGGTCGGCAACGCTGGTGCTCGCCACCACCAGCAGCAGCACACACGCAACGAAAAGTTTAGTCACAAGAGATCTTCATGGAGTAGCCGGTTTCACCGGCATCCCACTTCGCAGAGACTGCATATTGAGCGCTCCCAACGCCAGCACCGCATTGTCAGAGAGGCCGCTGGTCACCTCCACCCGGGTCAAGTTAGACACCGATGTTTTCACGTTGCGCCGTTTCAATTCGCCGTTCACCACCTGAAAAACATATTGTCCGTTGGCGTCCTGATGGATGGCTTCGCGGGGCACGGTCAGGGCATTTTCCTTACGCGCAGTGACGACCGCGACACTGACGTTGGTATTGGGCAGCAGTTTCAAGTCGTCATTCTCGAATGACGCAGGTGACTTCGCCGACGGTGCGAGTACCGTGCTGCACGACCGTCGTGGGCAATGTCTCCAAAGTGCCCCTCCACACCCGTCCGGGCAGCGCGTCCCACGTGACCTCCACCAATTGCCCGGCTGCAGCCTGCCGATCTCGGGCTCGTCGACGAAGGCACGCACTCGCACCTTGTGCAAGTCCGCCACCTGCACCAGCAAATCTCCAGTATTCACGAACGCTCCGTCCCGCACCGGCAGCGAATAGACCATGCCGGCCCGAGGAGCGGTAATGTTCGAATTCTTCAGCAACTCCTGGGCCGCTTGCAGCGAGGCTTGCGCCTCAGTCTGCTGCGCCTCGACGTGTCCGACTTCCTGTTGCGAGTAGCGGCCCTTTAACTTCTGCTGCAGCAGATGCACATTGGAATCGGCGACCCGAAGACGGTTCTTGGCTGCATCCACTTCGGCCTGCGAGGCCGCCCCGGTTTGCAGCAGCCGCTGCATTGCTTTGTAGTTCCGCTCCGCGACATCGCGATCGGCCTGCGCCTTGACCAGAGCATTGCGCGTGGTCAACACTTCTTCCGCGTGCCGCCGCTTTGCACCGCGTTAAAGTCGGCCTCCGCGCCCTTCAGTTGCGCCTCGGCTCGGGCAGCCTGCAAGCGGGCATCGGCATCTTCCAGTCGCAGAAGCATTTGGCCCGGCTTCACCCAGTCGCCCTGCTGCACGTAAATCTTTTTTACCGTGGTCGACGTCGGAGCATAGGCCTGGAAGTTGTCCAGCGCCTCGATTTTGCCATTGGTGGCGATGCTGGCTGTAATGGTTTCCCGGTCGGCATGGCCGACTCGAATTGCCACCTGCGAACGACGAAGAGAAACGAAAGCGGCCAGCACCACCACCGCCAGAATCAAGGCAACGATGATGATCCAAGTTAGCTTTCCGTTCGTGCTGCGATGGCCGTTTTCAGATGCGGCTGCCATTTTTTCTCGAAACTATAAGTATAACGTAGGGCATAACTTCCACCGGATTACGCTCCTGTAACGCGGTGGCAGCGGCTTGGCGATTCGTCCGTCAACCCGGTTTTTCGGTGGCACCAGATATCTGATGCCCCAACCATTTAAGACGCAGCCTTGCGGCCTTGACGCAGCCCCTCGCTGGGGGTATTCATCCCACGTGTGCATGGTGCCCCAGGTTCGCCCCTCTGTCGGGCTAACCTGGGTGTGCCAATCGCACTCCAGGAGTCCCAGGACTTCCCATGCATCTCCGGCTATGCAAGCGAATCATCGTCGGTGTCGCCAATGACGTGATGAACAACAACATCCTCTCCTTCGCGGCGGCTCTGTCGTACTACTTCGTCCTGGCATTTTTTCCCGGCACTGATTGCGCTGGCGGCGTTGGTGGCCTATCTACCAATTCCCGATCTGTTCAACACCATCGTGGCACGATGGCCCGAGTTGCCCCTCCGGAAAGCATGGGCCTGATCGCCCGGATCGTAGCCGATGTGTTCATCTCCCAGCCGCGGCGCGCTGCTGTCCTTCGGCCTCTTGGCACGCTCTGGACGTGCTCCAGCGGCTTTTCCGCCGCCGATCGAGGCCTGAATGTCGCCTACGATGTTACTGAGACCGGCCTTTCTGGAAGACGCGCTTGCTGGCCCTGGAACTCACCTTTCTTATCGGCACGTTGGTCACGGTCGCCTTCGCCTTTATGATCGCAGGTTCCTCTTTGACGGCTTTCTTGCCGCGCATTTTGGCTTGCGCCTATCCACTCGCGCTTTTTTGGCCGGTCTTGCGCTACCTGCTGGCCGTGATTTTCATCGTGCTCGCCGTCGAGGCCTGTACTTCATGGCCCCAATCTGGAACAACGCTTTCTCTCTTCCCTGCCAGGAGCGATCCTGGTCGTCGTGGGCTGGATTTTGCTATCCGACGGCTTGAGCTTGTACTTCGGGCATTTTGCCATCTTGAACAGGACATATGGCGTTCTGGGGGGCGGCATCGCCCTGCTGATCTGGCTCTACTGGGTCAGCTTTTCTCATCCTGCTCGGGGCGGAGCTGAACTCCGAGATCATTCAGTCAGTCGAACGCGAGAGGGCACCCTGGCGCTCAAGCCGACGTTCGCGCTCCAACGACGCCAGCGACCGTCAATGGCCGCAAAGCCCGGTATAGGTCGGGCGGAGTGGATCGCACCGCCGCTACAATAGAGGGCATGGCAAAGAGTCAGCGCTATACGCCGGAACACGCCGAGTCCGGCCTGGATGCCAAGTTTCCCGAGATCGAAACCTGGCCCAACCAATTTCCTAACTACGAAATCCTGATCGACGTTCCGGAGTTCACTTCAGTCTGCCCCAAGACCGGACTGCCCGATTTCGGCACCTTGTGGATCCGCTACATGCCCGACAAAGACTGCCTGGAGCTGAAGTCGCTGAAGGAATATCTGACCTGCTACCGCAACCTCGGCATCTTCCAGGAGAACATCGTCAATCGCGTGCTGGAAGACGTGGTCCGCGCCACCAGACCGAAATGGGCGGAAGTGAAAGGCGAATTCCGTCCGCGCGGCGGCATCGGCACGGTCGTGATCGCGCGCTATCCCAGGCCGAAAAAATAAGGCATTCACCACGGAGACACGGAGGCACGGAGAAGACATTGGAAGCAATTGTGGTATGGCGCATTTGCTTGTCTGTGAGGGACTGTCATCGACTGACATCGATTAGCTAATCTTCCCCAGTCGAGCTAGCATTTTGGCTGAGAGACACGAAGCGCCGCGGCAAGTCAAAAAATAATCAAAAAACTCCGTGTCCTCCGTGCCTCCGTGGTGAATACGCATTTTCTTAACTAATCAGTCCCTTCTCGCCGCGTCCCGAAATATTTGCGCACGCCGATGGCGTTGTACTGTCCCCAGGGACCGTTCGGGCCCAGCCACGCCGGACCCAGCGGCTGATCGCGCGATCCGAAGCGCGCCATGTTCGGGATGCGCGGTGAAGCGGAACTCGAATCGCTTAGGCAGGTTGACTCCAACACCCCACGCGTACTCCATGCCGATTCCGTCCCACGACCAGGTGTAGAGCGTCTGCGGAACGTTCTTGCCGAACAGGAAGTTCGGATCGAAGAAGAACTTGACAGGCGGCGAAGCATGTTCCGCCCGAACGGACGAATCTCGACCGTCCCGGAAATCATGTAGCGGGCAAACGCGTTGCATTGCGCGTTGACGCCCGCCGAATTGCCGGCGTTGGCCGCGCACAGGTTGGGATCGATTTCGTTGTGCGGCGGAGCCAGATCGAACTGCGCCCATCCCCAATACCAGTCCTTGGGAAAGAACATTCGCTCTTGCGGTGAGCGGTGGAGGTGCCGGCTGCGCGCAGGCGCAGTCTGCGAGGCTGGCGCTGTCGAGGTCTGGGTGGTGACAGTCTGCGAGGTTTGTGCCAGCACGGCGAGCACGAACATATGAGTACAAAGAGAAACGGCAGCAGGCGCTTCATGGACCTCCGCAAGAGTTTGTAATTGCTGGGAATGCTCTAGCTGAGAAGGGTGGACAATCGCTCGCGCAGATACACGACAGCTTGCCGCGCGGCTACGCGGACTGGACTGCCCAGGCTGTTGACCAGTTCTCCTCGCCGTCACACAGCATATTCGTTCACCTGCACTCGATGCGGAAGTATTTTTACAGCGCTGCACACAATCCGCTGCGCCGAAGCCGTGTTATCCTCCGCGCACCCATGTCTGCCAAGACACAACGCTCGAAGCCGCGCTGCTGCTGCTGACGGCGCTGAACTTCCTGAACTACATCGACCGCAACGTGCTGTTCGCCGTGCAGCCGCTCATCCAGAAGGAATTTCATCTCGACGACGCGCAAGTCGGTTTCCTGACCTCGGCCTTTTTTGTCTGCTACATGGTGGCCGCGCCGCTGATCGCGCCGCTGGCCGATCGCTATCCGCGCAAGTGGATCATGGCCGCGGGCGCCTTCGTGTGGAGCGCCGCCACGCTGCTGAGCGCGGTCACGCACACCTACGACGAATTGCTGCTGCGCCACGTCATCGTCGGCATCGGCGAGGCGACGTTCGTCGCCATCTCGCCCGCGTTTCTCGCCGACCTGTTCCCCGAAAACATTCGCGGCCGCGTGATGGGCTTCTTCTACCTGGCTACTCCGGTGGGCAGCGCGCTGGGTTACCTGATCGGCGGCTACCTAGGACACCGATTATGGCTGGCGCACTCCGTTCATGGTCTGCGGCGATGCCCGGATTTCTGCTGGCGTTTGGCGTGCTGGCCCTGCGCGAGCCGGTTCGCGGCGCCAGCGATCACTTGGCCGACAGCGAAGAGCGCGGCTCGATGCGCGGCTTGGCGCGGAACAAGGCTTATTGGACCATCACCCTTGGCGCGGCCATGATGACCTTCGCCATCGGCGGCCTGCAAGTCTGGATGCCGACGTTTCTGACGCGCATGCGGCATGTGCCCCTGGATCGCGCCAACATGATTTTCGGCGGAATGACCGTTGTCTCCGGCACGGTAGCGACGCTGCTGGGCGGATGGCTGGGCGATCGTCTGCTGCGGCGCACGCCGGCTGCCTATCAGTTGATCTCGGCGATCGGCATGGCGCTGTCGATTCCGGCCATCGTGGTCGCTATCTATCTTCCCGGGCCGGCGATGTATCCCGCGATTTTCCTCGGCGAATTCTTCCTGCTGCTGAATACCGCTCCGCTGAACGCGGCGCTGGTGAATTCGGTGAGCGCACGCATCCGCGCAACCGCCCTGGCAGTCAACATCTTCACCATTCACCTGCTGGGCGATGCCTTTTCGCCTACGCTGATCGGCTACATCTCCGACAGAAGCAATCTGGAGATGGGCTTGACCGCAATGGTCGTAGCTGTGGCGCTGTCGGCGATTGTGCTGTTCTACGGCATGCGCTTCGCGCCGAAAATCAGCAGCGAGCACTAAAAGCTGGTTAGCATTTGGCATTTGGCATTTGGCATTGCATTAGGCCAAGTGCCAAGTGCTAAATGCCAAGTGCTGTTTCTGCCTTACTTCGTCGGCTCCATGTGCAGCGCGTTATTGAAGCGATTGAAGTAATTGAACAGGCCGATCGCCGCCAGCAACTCGATGATCTCGCCTTCGTCGTAATACTTTCGCAACTCGTTCCAGAATGCATCGTCTACGCTGTTGGAATCGCGCGTGGTCCGCTCAGCCAATTCCATCGCGGCTTTCTCAGCCTCGGTGAAATCGGATCGCTTGCGGAAGTTTGCCAGATCGTTGAGCTGCTCCTCGCTCCAGCCTAGCCGCCTTGCCAAGGCGGTATGGGAAGCCAGTCAATATTCGCACTGTTGATCTGCGACGTGCGCACGATCACCAGTTCCTTCAGCTTAGCCGGCACCGTCCCGGTATTCATGACGGCGCGGAAGTGCGCGATCATGGTGCGAAAGATCTCCGGACGGTGCGCCACCGTGCGAAACATGTTGGGTACGTTGCCGCGTTCCTGGAGATAGACGTCGTAAATCTTTCCGGTCTCCGGGTCAACCTGATCTTTTTCGAGTCGCGAGATGCGAGGCATGATAAGAGAATTGTAGACCACCGCTTCCATGAACTGAGTCCGCGCCCGGGCGTCGGCGGGAAACTCCTCGCCCTCAGGAGTGTTTCCGGAATTCGTCGACGGACATCTCCACAGCTCGCAGAATGGTGCGAAGAAGTCCAGGTCCAATTGTCTCTCCGGAATGGACCGGAACAACGGTGACCCTTCCATCAGGATGTCTTAAGAAAGTGTGGCTGCCGCGAGTTCGGGCAACTTTGAAGCCCAGTCTTTCGAGGATGCGGACTACTTCCTTGCCCGATAGGCGAGGCAATCGTGTCATACGCAGATCTGTTGAATGCCAACCAGTTCGAGTTGTGTATCATCACTTCCCTCACTTGCTAGGCACAGCTCGATGGCTTCGCGGATGCGCTTCATCAGAGTATCGAGGGTTTTGGCCTGAGTGTGGCAGCCGCGTAGCACCGGCACGGTGGCGACATAGTAGCCATCTTCGTCCCGCTCGATTACCACGGTGAATGTTCTCTGCTTCCTCACGGCTGTGACTCCGGCAGATTTTACCATTTCCAGATCTGCGGGCATTTCGCCTCTGACTAAGTGCCCTTGCCAAGGACGAATCCTTGCCAAGACGGCAACGCCCCTCCGCGCAGACGCGAAAGGGCGTTCGATATTGTTACCCGCGGACAGACTTCGAAGCTGCTATTTGGCGAAGGCGCCGATGGCCACAGCCTCGTCGTCTTTCACGTCAAACACCGTGTACAGCTTGGTGATCTGCAGCAGGTCGTGGACTTTCTTGGTCAGGTTCAGCAACTTCAGCTCGCCGCCCTGGTTGCGGACGGACGTAAAAGCGCTGACCAGCTCGCCGATGCCCGAGCTGTCGATGTAGCTGACATCGCCCAGATTCAGCAGAATTTTTTTCTGCCCTTTGCCCAGCAGGTCTTTGATGGTATCGCGTAACACCACGCTGCCTTCGCCCAGAGTGATTCGTCCACTCAAGTCGACGATGGTGACGCCATCTACCTGTCGCGTGCTCGCTTTCATGCTCACGTGGAAGCCTCCTGGCGGTCCAGTTCGTTGCCCTGGAGCCGCTTGATCAAAGTAATTTCAGTGCCGGGATCTAGTTTACGAAAACGGACCTCGTCCATGAAGGCCCGCATTAAGAATATGCCACGGCCCGACTGTTTCAAAAGATTCTCCGGAGCCAGCGGGTCGGGAACCTCGTCCGGCACAAACCCTTTGCCCTCGTCGGTGACCGTCACAATCAGTTCCTGCCCATTCTGCTCGAAGGTCAAATTTACCCGCTTGGCCGGATCATAAGCGTTGCCGTGCAGAATGGCGTTGATCATAGCCTCCCGGACCGCCATGGAAATCCCGCCGCGCGTATCCTCGTCCCAGCCTGCCTGCGCCGCGATCTGGTCGGCCATCTCTTCGGCCTTATTCACGCTTTCCAGCGTGGACTCCATGCGATACGAAACGCGTTGTGGCGCGGTCATCAAAGGCTCGTTTTGGCGAGATCTCGTCCGCATCCGCTGCCCGCGGCACGGAATCTTCAAGAATGGAGCAGTTTGCCCTTTCGCGAGCGTACTTGTCAACGCGCGGCTGCGGCTAACTGGAAAATTGTAATCCCTTTCCCCAAAACCGGACGGGCATGATCTCTTCGTGAGCACTACCGACGCAGTGTCACTTTCCGGCAGAGACGGCCCATGTGCGGGATCTCTACTCTTTCGCGCTCTTGACGATGGCTCGCCGGACCGAGATGACCGAGGTTGCGGAAATAGCGCGGTCGCAGGTAAAATTAGAACGAACGTTCGAAGACTTTCTCTTTCGCCATTCGCCGCTTCCCGACCGTCGCCATTGTATGCCCGCTTCCTCCCCATCCCGCGTGCTGGATACCCGCTTCGACCGCCGTCTGGCCGAGATCCTCGACTATGCGACCGAGGTCTTTGCCGAAAAGGGCTACGAAGGCGCTTCGATGCGCGACCTGTCGCGCTTGAGCGGCATCTCGCTGGCTGGCCTCTACTATTATTTCGAGTCGAAAGAGAAGTTGCTGTATTTCATCCAGCAGCACACCTTTACCACCATTATCGAACGCCTGCGCCAGCGCCTGGCGGCCAGCGCTGATCCCGAGACCCGCATCCGTATCTTTGTCCGCAATCATATTGATTACTCGGTGGCCAAGCAGAAGGCCATGAAGGTATTGGCGCATGAAGATGATGTGTTGAAGAATGGTTATGGAACCGAACTGGCCGCTACCAAGCGCGAGTACTACCACCTTTGCGTGGGACTCGTCGAAGATCTGGCCAAGGCGGACGGCATGAACGGGGTAGCATCAGCACCCGCACCGCGGTGATGGGCCTGTTTGGGATGATGAATTGGCTGTACACCTGGTACAACCCACGGATCGATCCCGGTGCCGAGGTTCTTGCACAAGAGATCAGCGACATTTTTCTGCGCGGAATACGTGCCGGAAAAATGGCAGCCGACAAGCCAATCCTTGAGTCGAAAAAGCAGGCACAGGTGAGTCGGACAAAAAAGAAAACGCACTTGTCCAAAGATGCGGAATCGTCAGCCAAGCGCCGAAACTAAGCATGCCGAAATTGAAGCCAAACCAGGGAGGAAGTGTCAGCAATGGGTAGCGCCCAGTCAGCCGCGACCGAAGCCACGCAACTGATCCACTACCGCGCCGAGGCGGGCGTAGCGGTGATCGAGATCAACGATCCTCCGGCCAATACGTACAGCTATGAAATGAACCGGCAGCTCGATGACGCCATCCTGAAAGCGCGCATGGACAACGATATTCATGTGATCGTGCTGACGGGTGCGGGCGAAAAGTTTTTCTCGGCGGGCGCCAATATCCAAATGCTGACCGAGGTCGATCCCACGTTCAAATACTACTTCTGCCTGCATGCTAACGAGACGCTACTACGGCTGGAGAATACTCCCAAGCTGGTGATTGCCGCATTGAACGGGCACTGCGTCGGTGGAGGGTTAGAGATTGCCCTGGCAGCTGACCTACGCGTCGCGCGCAAGGATGCCGGGAAGATCGGATTGCCTGAGGTCAACCTGGGTGTGCTTCCAGGAACCGGTGGAACCCAGCGCCTGTCGCGGCTTTTGGGGAAGTCGAAGGCGATCGAGCTGATGGTCACGGGCAGGACGTTTTCTTTTGACGAAGCCAAACAGCTTGGACTGGTGAATGAGATCTTCGAGCGCGAAAACTTCATGGATCGGGTGCTGGAGTACGCTCGCCAATTCTGCCCGCCTCACAAGGCGGCCAAGGCGGTCGGCCGGATCAAGCGAGCCGTACAAACCGGTTGGGAGATTCCGCTGGAAGCCGGGCTGGCGCTGGAGCGAGAGAATCAGCAGTTGCTCTTCGAAAGCGACGATGCGACGGAGGGGCTGGCGGCTTACATGGAGAAGCGTCCGGCGAAGTTCAGTGGGAAGTAGCAGCAAGGAAGGGGCGCTGCTCTAACTTCGCCGTAAGAGTCCTTTACTTTTGTCATCACGAGCAGGCTTTAGCCTGCGAGGGATCTACTTTCGTGACCATTTCGGCAGATCGGCGTCATGGGTTTGCACAATGAGTTCAGCCACAGCCAGCACGAGTTTCACCCGCATCACGGTCGACGTGGATCCTCCGGCGGCGCGGGTTGTACTGAGCAATCCTCCGCTGAATGTCATTGACATTACGATGATGGACGAGATGCGGGCGGCCCTGGAGCAGATCGAGGCCCGCCCGGAGATCAGCATCATTGTTTTTGCCGGGTCGGAGCGGGCCTTTTCCGGTGGGGTCGACATCGCAGCGCACACGCCAGACAAGATCCGTGGCATGCTGACGGCCTTCCACAGCGTGATTCGGTCAGTAGTCGATAGCAGCAAGCTGACCGTCGCCAGCGTTCGCCGGCATTGTCTGGGCGGTGGGGCGGAACTGGCGCTGATGTGCGATATCGTCTATGCGTCGCCTGATTCGGTATGGGGATTTCCCGAGATCAAGCTGGCCTGCTACCCGCCGGTGGCTAGTATTGCTTTGTCTGCCATTGTGGGACAGAAGCTGGCAGCAGAGTTAGTCCTTACAGGACGAACGCTCTCGGGAGAAGAAGCGTTGGCTGCAGGGTTGGTGAATGGATTGTCCGAGGATCCCGAGACGCTGGTAGCTGAGTGTGTGCAGCGAGTCTCGCAGTTAAGCTCGAAAGCCATTGCCGTTGCTAAGAAGGCATTTTATGCGTGGGATTCGATCCACTTCGACAAAGGCCTGGCTCGCGCTGAGCAGATTTATTTTGACGATCTGATGAAGACCGCCGACGCGCAGGAAGGCATCGCTGCGTTTATGGAACGCCGCCGGCCGAAGTGGGCGGGGAAATAAGGTGGGCAATGGATTACGAGATCGCACCCGAAGAACTAAAGCCGCTGCTCGATGTTGAAGTCTGACACTGTGGTACTGGATGTACGCGAGTCTTGGGAATTTGAGACGGCAAAGATTGCCGGCAGCAAACACATCCCGATGGGCGATATTCCAGCGAGGTTCAATCAGGAGCTCGATCCGGAGAAACACATCGTCGTTGTTTGTCATCACGGAGTGCGGTCGATGAATGTGACGGCATGGCTGCGGCAACAGGGATTTGAGAAGGTGCAATCCTTGCGTGGGGGCATCGACCGCTGGGCGAGACAGATCGACCCCAATGTGCCGGTGTATTGAACCCAGGCAATTGGCAGTTAGCAATTTGCACTTAGTCGTGAGATTTGGCTAAATGCCAATTGCTAACTGCTAAATACAGGTTATCGAAATGAAAAAAGAACTGATCGAACTCCGCGTCAATAGACGTACTCACGAACTGGCGATCGAGCCCAGCAAGCTGCTGCTCGATGTTCTGCGCCAGGATCTTGATCTCACCGGATCCAAGCGCGGCTGTGACGACTCTTCCTGCGGCGCATGCACGGTGCAAGTCGACGGCATACCCATGCTCGCTTGCACGATGCTTGCAGCCAGTTGCGAAGGTCAGGAGATCACCACGGTCGAAGGCGTCGCCGATCATGGCAGCCTGGCGGCTTTGCAGAAGGCCTATGGCGATTTCGGCGGCTCGCAGTGCGGTTTTTGCACTCCGGGATTCATGATGACCGTGAAGTGGCTGCTGGCGAATAATCCCGAGCCTAGTGAAGACGAGATTCGCGAGGCGCTCAGCAGCAATCTGTGCCGCTGTACTGGCTACTCGCAAATGTACCAGGCAGTCCGCGCGGCGATCGACGCTGAACAAAAAGGTATGAAGCACGAATTAGTGGGGGCGAAGTAATCGATGAGCGATTTTTCTGTTATCGGCAAGTCGATCGCGATGATCGACGCCGCGGGCAAGACCACGGGAGCCGGCAAATATGCCGACGATTTCAGCATGCCGGGAATGCTGGTGGGCAAGATTCTGCATTCGCCTTATCCGCATGCGCGGATTAAGAGCATTGACACCTCACGCGCGAAGGCCCTGGAGGGCGTAGTTGCTGTTGTAACTGGCGCGGATGCGCCTAATCCCTACGGCATTCTTCCTGTAGGACATGATGAGACTGCGCTGGCGGTCGAGAAGGTGCGCTATGTTGGTGATCACGTGGCGTGCGTTGCGGCGGTGACGGAAGAGATTGCCGAGCGCGCCATTGAGTTGATTGAGGTGGAGTACGAACCGCTGCCGGCGTACTTCGATCCCGAAGAGTCGATGAAGGCAGTAACGGACCTGATTCATGAGAACCGTCCGCACAACATTGAGAAGGACTATCACCACGTATTTGGCGATCTCGACAAGGGATTTGCCGACGCCGACTACATTGCCGAGGGGCGCTACATCGCCAATGAAGTAACACATGCAGCCATGGAGCCGCATTGCACGCTGGCGAATTTCGAACTCGATCCGCATACCGGGAAACTGGGACGTCTGACAGTGTGGTCATCGACCCAGGTTCCGTACTATCTCCAGCACAAGCTCTCGCTGGTGCTTGAGTTGCCGATGTCGCAGATCCGGGTAATCAAACCGCTGGTCGGCGGCGGCTTTGGCGGCAAGAGCGAAATCATTCCCCTGGAGATCATCGCTGCAGTTGCGGCGCGCGCTGCCAAGGCTCCGGTGAAGATCACCTACACGCGCGAGGAAGTGTTCTGGGCGCATCGCGGACGGCCTCGCACCATCATCGACCTGAAGACCGGGGTAAAGAATGACGGACGCATCACCGCGGTGGCCTGCAAAGTGATCCAGGACGGCGGAGCGTACTGCTCCTACGGTGTGGTAACCATTCTTTATTCGGGCGCGTTACTGGGTGCGCTATACGACATTCCCCACATTCGCTACGACGGATATCGCGTACTGACCAATAAGCCAGCCTGCGGCGCGATGCGTGGACACGGCACGGTGAACGTACGTTTTGCCTTCGAATCGCAGATGGACGAAATTTCGGCCACGCTTGGGCTCGATCCAGCCGAAGTACGGCGGGTCAATCTGTTGAAGCCGCCGACGGTTACGGTGAATGGTCTACGAGTTCTGAGCTACGGGCTGCCTGAATGTATCGATCAGGTTGTGACGCGATCCGGTTGGAAGGAGCGCAGAGGCAAGTTGCCCAAGGGACGAGGGCTGGGAGTGGCCTGCAGTCATTATGTGAGCGGAGCAGCGAACAGCATCATTCGTTCGGATATGCCCCATTCGACGGTAAATATCAAGATCGATCGCGATGGCGGCGTAGTGGTATATACCGGTGCGTCCGAGATTGGCCAAGGCTCCGACACCATGACGGCGCAAGTTGTGGCCGAAGTGCTGGGGTGCGAGCTAGCGCGAGTGAGGGTCATCGCCGCCGATACTGATCTCACGCCCATCGATCTGGGATCGTATTCCAGCCGCGTTACATTCATGGCTGGAAATGCTGCTCTCCGCGCGGCGGAAGATGTGAAGAAGAACATCGTCAGCGCTGCCGCCAAGAAAATGAATTGCGCTCCGGAGGATGTGGTTATGCGCAATGACCACGTCTATAAGCGCGGCACAATCACTAGCAAGGACGATCATGGTGACCCGGATGGGTTGGAGCCGAAAGAAACGGCGGCAAGTGGCCGCGTGGATGGGCAGATTCTTCGCGGCTCGGTTCTGCAGACCCGCAAGGAAGAAGGCCCCAAAGAACATTTGAGCTTCGAGGAAGCGGTAGTTTCGGCGATTGATTTCCATGGCGCGCTGACCGGGACGGGCTCCTACGCTCCTCCCATGGCGGCACGTGGCGGCAAGCACAAAGGCGGAGGCGTCGGACCGTCGCCTGCATATTCCTATTCGGCGCAAGTTGCCGATGTCAGCGTCGATGAAGAAACCGGCGAAGTGACGGTGCATAAGATTTGGGCAGCGCATGACTGCGGCCGCGCGCTGAATCCCGTCGCTGTCGAAGGCCAGGTGATCGGCTCGGTTTGGATGGGCCTGGGGCAAGCGCTGGAAGAGGAAATGATCTGGAAAGATGGCCTGCTGATGAATCCTGGGTTGCTGGAGTATCGCAGTCCCTCGTCGGAGGAGTCACCCGACATCGAGTGCATCATCGTCGAGAGCATTGATCCGGAAGGGCCGTTCGGCGCGAAGGAAGCTGGCGAAGGCTCATTAGCAGCGACCATTCCGGCGATCTCGAATGCGATCTACGACGCTGTAGGAGTCCGACTGCGTGAGGCTCCTTTTACTCCGGAGCGGATATTATCGGCGTTAAGAGCCAAGAAAGGCCTGAAGCGAATTGAGATGACGGAGTCCGTCGACCCAACAGCGCCGATGACGTTTCGTGAGCATGGAGGCTCGCTGTGGTTTCGAGGCAGGGGGCCGAAACGGCATCCGCTCGATCCGGCGAGACAAGGTACCGATGCCGGTTCGCCCGTGGGAGGTGAGCGGTGAGCTTGCCGACTTTTCTACTCCTGCGCCCCAAGACCCTCGATGAGGCCGTTTCACTTATGGCAAAGCATGGGGGCGAAGTAAAGGTTGTGGCCGGAGGCACCGACCTTCTGCCTTCGATGAAGCAAAAGCTGTTCACACCGCCGTATGTGCTCGACTTGCGCGGCGTTCGCGAGCTTCGTGGTATTCGCACCCTGCCCGGCGACGGCATCGAAATTGGAGCTCTGACCGCGCTGAGCATCATTGAGCACTCCTCCGTGATTCGCAAAGACTACCCGGTGCTTTACCACGCTGTGAAGACCGTGGCTTCGCCCGTGTTGCGCAACATGGGAACGATTGGCGGCAACGTCTGCCTCGACACTCGCTGTCTCTGGTACAACCAGTCGCTATTGTGGCGCAAGAGTTGCGGCTTCTGCTTAAAGAAGGACGGCGACCTATGCCACGTCGCACCGGGCGGAAAGTTCTGCTGGGCGGCCTTCTCGGGGGATACTCCTCCGGCTTTACTGTGTTTGGGGGCTGAAGTCGAGATTGCGGGACCAAGCGGATTGCGGCATACCCCATTGTCAGAGTTCTACGTAAACGATGGCATCGTGCGGCTGCATCTGGCGCCGAACGAGATTGTCACCCGAGTGTTTCTGCCGGAAGCGGCGGCAGGATGGCGCGGCAGCTACCAGAAGCTGCGGGTTCGTGGCAGTATCGACTATCCTCTAGCCGGGGTTGCCGTGGCGCTCAAGATGAAGTCTGGCCGCATTGAAGATGCTCGAGTCGCAATAACCGCGCTGAATCCTGCGCCGTTCCTGGTAAAGGACGCGGATGCTCACCTTGTGGGAATGGTTCCCAGCGAGGAGATTGCGGAGCAAATTGGGGCGATGGCTGCGCGGACCGCGAAACCACTCACCACCTCGGCGCTTACGCCGGAATATCGGCGGGAGATGGTGCGCGTGTTTGCCAAGCGAGCGGTTATGGCGGCGGCGAATTGAAGCAGTTGGCAGTTGTCAGTTTCCAGTGTCAGCGGACAAGCCGGGTTTGGTAACTGTTGACTCGCCAACGGACCGCAGATTCCTCGGCTTCGCTCCGGATGACAAGCTAACTATCCACTAACCACTAGCAACTATCCACTAACTATGATCGTCACTGATTGCCACATTCACATCCAGCCCCTGGAGTTGTTCAAGCCGGAGGCGCTGGCGCTGATGAAGAAATCCCGCAAGGATTTCGACCTGATTGCGGAGTATTGTAGCTCACCGAAAGCGTTCCTCAAGCACCTGGACGCGATCGGCGTGGACCGCGCGGTGCTGATTAATTATGTAGCTCCCGAGGTGATCGGTTTTACTCCGGCAGTGAACGAGTTCATTGCCAACTACGTGAAGGCCGACCCGAAGCGGCTGATTCCATGCGGCAGCGTGCACCCGCGGCACACGACCAACGTGCTCGCGGATATGGAACAGATCGTGCGGCTGGGGATCAAGCTGATCAAGATTCATCCGCCGCATCAGTTGCTTTATCCCAACGACTACGTAAACGGCGTCAAAGAGCTGGAGATGATTTACCGTGCGGCCGAAGCCAATGGCATTCCCATCATGGTGCACACCGGCACGTCGATTTTTCCCGGCGCACGCAATAAGTTCGGCGATCCCATCTATGTGGATGATGTGGCCGTCGATTTTCCCCGGCTGAAGATTTTGCTGGCCCACGGTGGGCGGCCGCTATGGATGGACACCGCATTTTTCCTGGTGCGGAGGCACCGCAACGTCTTTCTCGACATCAGCGGCATCCCTCCAAAGACGCTGTTGAAATATTTCCCTCGCCTGGAAGAGATCGCGCACAAAACGCTGTTCGGCACGGACTGGCCGGGGCCGGGCGTGCCCGAAATCGAGAAGAACCTGGCCGAGTTCCGCGCGTTGCCCCTCAGCGAAGCCGTGAAACAACAGATCCTGAGTAAGACCGCATTGGAGATCTGGCCTTAAGGCAGTGGTTCGTGGATGGTGGTTCGTGGATAGTTGAGGTTAAAGCGGCACGCTGGGCTTGAATTACCGATATTGCGCGAGACGCTGACAACTGACTGCTGAAAGTCCAACCGCTATCCCGTTTGTGCGACATTGTGGGAGCCCGGGTCTTCAACACCCGCGGCAACCTTGATCGCCGACCAGAGTTCATCATGGCCTACGCGCGTCTTTGCTGAAAATGGAATCATCCGATCGGCAGCAACGTGCAACTGCTCACCCAGTTTCTGCAGCGAAGTGCGCAACTGGTTGCCGGAAATGCGATCGGCTTTGGTTGCGACCACCAGGAAGTTACGCCCGATGTGGCCAAGCCATTCCAGCAACTTCAGATCGAGTTCCTGCGGAGGGATAGTGACGTCCACCAGCGCCAGGCACAAAGCCAGAGACTCGCGTTTCTCCAAATAGGGATCGATGAACTGCGCCCATTGCGCGGTGATTTCCTTAGGCACGCGCGCGTAACCGTAACCAGGCAGATCGGCGAACACGAAGTCGGGGTGCGGCTTGCCGGGACGGCGTACCTGGAAAAAGTTGATGGTCTGGGTGCGGCCTGGAGTATTGCTGGTCTTGGCGATCTTGCTGCCCACCAGCGAGTTGATCAGGCTTGACTTGCCGACGTTGGAGCGGCCCAGAAAGGCGATCTCGGGCGCGCCCGCGGGCGGAAATTGCCTCGGCTCGGCAGCAGACGTTACAAACCGCGTCAAGACCTTCATAGCTAACTATCGCTGGACTGAGAAGAAAGTGCAACTCTTTCACTCGTCCGAATGCGTCGCACCCAGGTTAGCCCAAAAGAGGGGCGAACCTGGGGCACAAAGCATAAAGCCCAAAAGTGGGCCGAACCCTGGGGCACAAAGCACAAAGTCCAAAAGAGGGGTGAACCTAGGGCACACGTGGTTTTGCTAACCTCTGACCACTAACCCCTAACCTCTAGCTAGTGAATGTCGAACATCTCCTGGTGCAGGGCGGGATCGCTCTTCACCAGCACGGTCTTGCCGGTCAGCTCTTCCATCTCGCTGATGAGCTTGCCGTTGTTGGCCTTCAGGGCCTTGGCGACTTCGGGATTCACGCGCAACGTGATGTCGTCGTGGTCGTGGATCTTGGCCATCTTGCGCATCTCGATGTAGAGTTCGTTGCAGACGGTGGGCACCGATTTCACGAAGCCCGCGCCGACGCAATAAGGACAAGACTCGCCCAGCGTGCGTTCCAGCGACTGCTTCACCCGCTTGCGGGTGATGGCCACCAGTCCGAAATCGTTAAACTGAAGCACCTTCGACGGAGCGCGATCGTTGCGCAGAGCCTCTTCCAGCGCCATCATGACCTTCTGGCGATTCTTGCGCTCGTCCATGTCGATGAAGTCGATGACGATGATGCCGCCCAGATCGCGCAGGCGAATCTGCCGCACGATTTCCTTGATGGCGTCGACGTTGGTCTTCACGATGGTGTCTTCCAGCCGCTGCGTCTTGCCGACAAACTTGCCGGTGTTGACGTCGATGGCGACCAGCGCCTCGGTCTGGTTGATGACGATGTGCCCGCCGCTCTTCAGCCAGACTTTCGACTTCAGCGAGCGGTTGATTTCGTCCTGAATGCCGAACTGCTCGATACAGCGGCGTGTCTTTGGTGTAGAGCTTGATGCGGCGCACCAGCGACGGCTGGAAGCGGTTGGCGAAGCGCACCACGCGCTCGTACTCGTCTTCGGTGTCGACCCAGATCTGCGAGAAGTCGGCGTTGACCTGGTCGCGCAACACGCGCTCCACCAGGTTGAGGTCGTGATAGATCAGCGCCGGCGACTTGCTGTTCTCGGCGCGGGTCTTGATCTCGGCCCACAGATGTTTCAGGAAGCGGATGTCGGCGCGCAGATCTTCTTCCTTGATGTTGGCGGCGGCGGTGCGAACGATGAATCCGCCCAGGCCGTTTTCGCGCTCGCTGGTGACGATGCGCTTCAGGCGCTGGCGCTCCTCGTCGGAGGCGATCTTGCGCGAGACGCCGACGTGGTTGACCGTCGGCATGTAGACCAGGAAGCGGCCGGGCAGCGCGATGTGGCTGGTGATGCGCGCGCCCTTCTTGCCGATGGGCTCCTTGGCAATCTGGATCAGCACCTCCTGCCCTTCCTTCAGCAGATCGGTGATGAGCGGCTGATTGCGGTTGCTGTTGGGACGGGCGCGCGTGTTGCGGCGCGAGCCACCGCGGCGGCCGCGATCGCGAAAGTCCCGGCGACCGAAGCCGGGACGCTCGGCGGTGCGCTGCTGATATCCCGCAGTGGGAGATGCGGCGCGCAACTCGGCGCGACCGTTGGTCTCTTCTTCTTCGCCGTTCTCTTCCTCTTCTTCGCCTTCCTCGTCCGCTGCCAGGATGTTCTCGCCTCGCTCTTCGGCGGCAACAACCTCGTCTTCGTCAACGTCTTCAATCTTGGGAATCCAGCGTCCTGAGTAACCATTGTCGGAGTCGAGCGTCTCCTCTTCGAGCACCAGCTCCTCGTCGCCGGCAACTTCGCTCATCGCGCTGAGGTCGTCGGGAACGGGCTGGAATTCCGTCTCCTCGTCTTCCAGAGACCTCGTGCTCCAGGGTGCGGCCTGCGGGAGCTACGGAAGGAGCGGCCATGCGCTCGACATTGAAGTCCTCATGCGTAGCGAATCGGGGCGGGGTGGGACTCGCCTTCAATCACGACTTCGGCCGTGGCCGGGGATACCACAGCGTGGGACTCGGATTGGGTCGGCGCTTCGACTTCAACCTCGTGGGGTTGCGTGACTCTCGGGCGCGACCGCGAACCACGTCACTCTCGGTGGTCTCGGCGAACGGGAACTTCCAGATGCCGCGCCGCGTCAGTGGGCTCGCTTTCTTCGTGGCTGACTGCCGCTTCATCGGGCGCGCCTGCGGCGGCAGGCTTCCGACTCGACCGCAACGGCCGGCTTGCGGCGTGACCGCCAGAATCCGCGCCGGGAGCGAGGCTGCGACTCTTCGACGACGACAGGCGCCGCTTCAACCGGTTCGGGCTCCGCTTCGGAGTCAGTAAAGCCTTGATCGAGATGAGCAGCTTCGTCTTCGATCTCCTCGTGAACCGCGACATTCGATTCCGGCAGAGGGAAGTCTTCGACCGAAGCGGCCGGAACGACAGCGTCGTCGACCGAACTCGCCGGTTGGCTCTCGGCTGCGGCGGGAGCCAGGTTGCGATACTTGGAAATCGATTCTCCGGGGAGAACCATGGGCGTGTAGCCGGGCGGCGGACCGTAGTCGGAGCGGGGACGCGACTCGTGCCGCGGCTCGATACGCGGTGGCGGCGCGGGAATTCTGCTCAACCGGAGCCGCAGCTTCGGACGTAGTTGATTCCGGACGGGCGTCGCGCTCATCGGGACGGCCACGGCGGCCACCACGACGGCGGCGGCCACGCCAGCGGCGAGCACCTTCTTTGATTCGCGCTCGTCCCCGGAAGCGGGTTCGCTGTCTCCTCCGGCTACGGATTGCTCATCAGCAGGAGTGGAAAAGTCCTCGAGGAAGTTTTCCGATTCCTCTTCTGTGTCAGGTTCAACAAATGCAGTTTGAGTCGACGCGCTATGCGCTTCTTCCACTGGTTGCGGCTTGCTTACGTCGATGGCGCCGCGCGGGGCGGGAATCTCGCCGAACTCCTCATCCTCTTCCTCATCGCCCGTCAATTCGAGGAAGTCGGAGACGTAGAGGAACGCGTCGCGCTCCAGTCCGATGTCGACGAAGGCGGACTGCATGCCGGGAAGCACGCGAGTGACGCGGCCTTTGTAGATCGATCCTGCTAGGGTGTATTCATTTTCCCGCTCGAAGAATACTTCGGCGAGCTGATCGTCTTCCATCAACGCCACCTTGGTTTCGTGGGGCGTAGAGGACACGTAAAGTTCTTTGTTCATGGATGCTCCGGTTTAACCGGACGCAGGCGGCAGAAAGCGGGACAGGAATACGGGACGGGTGGTTAGGTCGAGGACACACCGGGACGGTTGTCCGGGTGCGGACCCGACCTGATTCGTACGGCAACAACTTTGTGGAATCTTAAGCACCGTATCGAGCACCTCGCCGGAGGTTTGTGGCGTCACACCCAGCATCATGCTGAGGGGCCGTTTCCCGCCTCCGACAACGTGCTTTGCAATCCTGTCCGGCCTTTTCTCCTTGCGGCCGGTGTGTACCCTCGTACGTGAGGGCGGTCGTAATCTTGTTGTCACCCTTTGGAAGCCAAAATGCTTTTCTGCAAGAGCTTCCCGGCGGATGAGGCCGGCTGTTCAATGCTTCGCGCCCCGATGGCGCCCCTAACGATAAGTCTCTTCTGGTGTTCAGTTCACGAACCGGCGCATGCGAATGTTCATCACAATCCCCAGCGCCAGGAACATGAACAGTACTGACGATCCCCCGTAACTCATCAATGGCAAGGGAATACCCGTGACCGGCATGAAACCAACCACCATTCCCACGTTGACCAGGAGGTGGAATGCCAGAACCGCAACCACGCCCATGACCACGAAGGCTCCAGCCCGGTCGGGGGCCGTCTGAGCGTTCTGAATCAGACGCATCAGCACGATAAAGTATAGCAGGAGTAAGCCCATAGCGCCGATGAATCCGTGCTCCTCGGCGAAGGCCGCAAAGATGAAGTCGGTATGCGGCACCGGCAGAAACTGCCCCTGGGTCTGGCTGCCGTGAGCGGTCCCTTTGCCGAAGATGCCGCCCGATCCAACCGCAACCAGCGACTGGATCACCTGGTATCCATGGCCCTGGGAGTCGGCCTCAGGCTCCATGAAGCTGGTCAGGCGGTCGCGCTGGTAGGGTTTCAGGACATGCCAGGCCACCGGCGCCAGCAGGGCTCCAATCACCAGGATGATCAACGCGTGCTTGGCTTTCATCCCGCCCAGGAACAATCCCATGATGGCGATGGGCAGGTAGGTCAGCGCGGTGCCGAGATCGGGCTGCGCCAGCACCATCAGCATCGGGACGCCCACCAGCGCTCCGGCTTTGACGATGTCCTGGGCCGTGCATTCTGACTTGGTGTCGGCGAAATACTTCGCCATCGCCAGAATCAGCACCAGCTTCACCCACTCCGACGGCTGGAAGTGGAAGGAGCCGAGCTGCACCCAGCGGCGCGCGCCCAGATACTTCTTGCCGAACACTTCCACCGCCAGCAGCGAGCCGATCGACTATCAAATACATGCAGCGGCACGCGCTCGATGCAGCGCCTGATAATTGAGCACGCTCACCAGGAACATCAGCGCCACGCCGCCCAGAATCCAATACACCTGCTTGAGGTGCACGCCGGCAAACTTCGTGCTCAGGGTCGCGCTGTAGATTTCCACCACGCCGAGGGCGCAAATCAGCAGCACCAGCACCAGCAGCACCCAGTCGAAATCGCGGAAGGAAACGTATCGGCTCATGGTCTGCCTCGCGGGAACGGCCACGGCCGGCGGAGCAACTGGTGGACTGGTGGCTGGCGTCTTCTTCTTGGCGGGAGTTTGTTGCGCCGGCTGACTGTGGGGCTGTGCCTCGGAAGGCGTAGCCTCCGCTGGATCAGGGGCATCGCCTTCGGGCTGTGCCATCTCGGGGTGCGATTCCGTAGCTTCGAGATCGGCAGCGGCGAATTGGCTTATCGGCGGTTCCAGCGCCGGGAGCGGCGCTCACCGGCTTGATCGTGCCGTCGGCGGCAACGGTGAAGTGTCCGGCCTGCAGTCTTGTCGGGAGTCTTGGGATCGCCCTCATGCCAGACGGCAGCGACTTCGGCCTGCTTAGCGCCTCCGGGAACCGTCCACTCGCCTTGGCGACCTGCGTCTGACGCGAGCGCTGCTTCGCGACGTAAGCCTTGATCACCTTGGCCGCCAGCAGGCCCGAGCGCCAGCCCCATGCCACCGCCTTGGATCAGCACAGCCACCACGATCTCCGGATTGCGCCGCGGCGTGATTCCCACGAACCAGGCGTTGTCGTTGAACTTCGACTTGCTCCTTGCGCCCATCTTGCTGCGCGCCTCAGCCGAAATGGTCTGCGCGCGTGCCCGTCTTGCCGGCGAAATCGATGCCATCGATATGCGGCGCGGCCGCGGTTCCGATGCGGGTGACACTCGGCCATGGCGTCGGTGATGGTCTCCCAGTTGTCCTCATCGATCTGGATATGGGTCTTGTCGTTGTAGCTGGAAACCTGCTTGAAGCCCGGCGGGAACTGATCGGGGAATGCCACGTGCGGCCGCACCAGCACGCCGTCGCTGGCGATAGCGCCAATGGCGCGCGCCAGTTGGATCGGCGTCGTCGCGACCGCTCCCTGGCCGATGCCGACCGAGATGGTCTCGCCGGCATACCACTTCTGCTTGAAGTTCTTGATCTTCCATTCCTCCGACGGCATTACGCCGGAAACTTCCTGCGGCAGATCGATGCCGGTCTTCTGTCCCAAGCCGAACACGGTGGCGTATTTCGCGATGTGGCCGATGCCCAGTTTCTCGGCCAGCGTGTAGAAATACGAATCGCACGAATCGTAAATCCCCTTGCGAGATATCGACCCGGCCGTGCTTCGTGATCCGCACTTGAAGAAGCGTCCGTAGAAAGTCCTGCCACCGCCGCAGTTGACGATCAGCTCCTGCGCGATGCCTTCCTGCAGGCCGGCTATCGACATGATGATCTTGAAGACCGAGCCGGGCGCCAGCTGCGCCTGAATGGCTTTGTTGAGCAGCGGCTTGCCGGGATCGGTGACCAGTCGGTTCCATTCGTCGCGGCTGATGCGCACGGCGAATTCGTTGGGATCGAACGCCGGGCGGCTGACCATCGCAAGAATCTCGCCGTTGCGCGGATCCATGGCAATGATCGCCCCGGGCTTGCCCTCCAGCGCTTCTTCGGCGGCGATCTGCAGGTCGAGATCGATGGTGAGCTTGAGCTGCTTGCCGGGAACGGCCTGCACGTCGCTGAGCGTGCCGACTTCCTTGCCGCGGCTGTTGACCAGCACCTGGCGCGAGCCGTTCTTGCCCATCAGAATATCGTTGTAATACTGCTCGACGCCCGACATGCCGACGATGTCGCCGGGGTTATACAGCTCCCATTGCGGCTGGTTCAGCATGTCTTCGCTCACCTGGCCGACGTAGCCGATAACGTGCGCCATGAATCCGTTCTTGGGATACAGGCGGCGATGCACGGTGATGGTGTCGAGCTCGGGCAGTTCGGCGCTGTGCGATTCGATGAAGGCCAGCTCGTCGGGCGTGATGTCGTCCTTCAGAAACAGCGGCTGATAGCCCGGCACCGCAGCCATGCGCTTCAGCCGCGCGCGCAGCTCATCCGGCGGCATGTGCAGGCCGGCGGCAATCTTGTCGGCATCGGCCTGCAGATCGCGTTTCTGATCGCGCAGCAAGCAGCACGGAAAACGAGGGATAGTTGTCGACGATGATGCGGCCTTCGCGGTCGAGGATCTTGCCGCGCGGCGCGAGAATCGGAACCTGCTTGATGCGATTCTGCTCGGCCAGAGTGTTGTAGTAGTCGCTGCGGGCGACCTGCAGCCGCCACAGTCCGAAGGCGAGCACCAAAAAAATCCCCAGCAGGATGTACTGCACTGCCGTGAGCCGAAGCTGGGAGACTTTTTCCTCGCGACCTAACATCCACTACATCTTTCCGAAGAACTACAGTTGCAATGTTATCGATCTGACCGAGAGTTCCGGCCGAGGTCAGCTCCGCCTGGCAAAGCTGCGCATTGCCAAAATGCACTCGATTTCGTGACTAGTGACGGATCGGAAAACTCTGCACTATTGTAGCCCGGTTCCGAGGTAGAAAGCAGGGGAAAAGGATGGCTGTTGGGCTTTGGGAAGCCGGTTCGCCATCAACTAAGACGATACAGGTTTAGCCAAGGCGCGAGCGCCCCAGGCGCGGAATAAAAACGCCCACCGCTTCAACGGTGTGATGAAATGAAACGGGAACCGAGGCCCCGAAGACGACACATCCGTCGGTGGCCAATATCGCGGATAGAACCGGCTCTGTCGTGCCGCTACCGCTGCTTAAACCTGTCCAGAAACTTGAAGACGAAGATGCCGATCACGGCATTGGCGAGGGCCGAGATCGCCACATGGCTCCAGCTCCATTGCAACGCCTCGCGCAGAAGCCCGTGTGCCACACCGTAGTACACCCCCTGGTGAATCGCGAAGAAGATGTAGGTGATCAGAAAGCGCGAGCCGGGATTCTCCACATCGATCTTCAGGCCCAGCGACGAAGCTAAATACCCAATGACCGTAAGGGCGATACCGTACATGCCCAGCGGATGGCTAGGACCGGCGAACAGATCCTGCGTCAAGCCGATCAGACAGCCGGTAATACATCCGCTGATGGGGTTGCGCCGCGCGGTGGCGAAGAAAATTGTCACCAGGAACGGCAGATCGATGATCGGCAGAAAGCGGACCCGCACCGGAATGAAGATCTGGATCAGCACCGCGACCAGCGGAACCAGGATGACCGCCAGCCAACTGAACTCGTAGACGGAAACCTGCTCCCGCGAGGTCAGGCTTCCGCGAAATGGCATGACCCGGCTGCTCATGGCTGCGGCGGCGCTCCTGCCGGAGAAGTGGCGGGCTGATTGGAGTTCGTGCTCGGAGCAGGTTCCGTCTTGGGCTGTTTCGGTGCTACCGGTAAATCGTCGTCATCGGTTGCTCCGGATTGGGTTCGCGGCGCAGTTGTCGCCGGAGCGTTGCCGTTCGCGGGCTTGGTGTTTGTGCCGGCGGGATCGAGAGCCGGGCGTCGCCGGCTTTGGCTTCACGCTTGCGGCGGCTCCCGGCGTCGTACCCGGAGTGGTCGCGCGTGGACTAGTCGTGGTCACCGCCGGCTTATTCGCGGTGCTGGTTCCAGCAGTCTTGTTCGCAGTTGCTGTTGCTCCGCTGGCAGCTGCCTTAGTCGCACTCGTGTTGGCGCCGGTGACTGGCTTACCAGTTGCGGTTCCATTAGCTGGGTGAGCCCCGGGTGCAATAGCCGCGCCCGGCGTCACGGTCCCGGGCTTAGCATTGCCCGCGGCGTCGACTTCGGTCTTGGTGGGAACGGTGGGCAAACGCTCGGCCAGAATGTCGGAGGCGCGCAGAGGTCCAAGGTCTTTCGAATCCGGCATCTTCTCCGTGATCTTGGTGACCACCAGCACTTCTTCCAAACCGATCGAGCCGCGATGACGGTAGCACGCGAATGTTGAGGAAAAGGTCTTTGCCGGGCTCGACCGAAACCACTCTGCCCACGGGCAAGCCTTTAGGGAAAATGCGATCGCCGCCGCTGGTGATGACCTCTTCGCCGGGAACGACCTTCTCGTCGCTCATGATGTACTGCAGCGTGGTCGCGCCGTTGGCAGCGCCCTTCAGAATGCCTTGCAGGCGCGAATCTTTCAGCGCGGCCCCGACTCCGCTGAACTGATCGTTGATAGGCAGCACCTGCGACGAGTCGGGAAAGACCTGCACGATCTTGCCCACGATGCCGGTCGGAGTGATGACGGCCATGTCGGGCTTGATGCCGTCGCTCGAACCTTTGTCGATGTAGAGCACGCGGGATTGTTCACTGCCGCTGGTGCCGATGACCTGCGCCGCGATAGTGCGTGTCGACGTATTGCTCTTTGAAGGCCAGCAGCGCTTGCACCCGGCGAGCCATGCGAGCATCTTCGCTGATGCGAGCGTCGTCGATCTTCATGCGCTCGATTTCGGCCCGCAGTTCGCGATTCTCGCGGCGGACGCCGCGCAGGTAGGCGTAGGTGGTCCAAAGATTCTGCACCCACTCCTGGCTGTGGACACGGCCTTTTCGATGGGCGTGACGGCGGAAATGGCCCACAAGCGGATGAGACGGGTTTCGCCCTCTTGCGCTGGGCGGCGCACCTGCACGGCTAGCGCGACAATCTGGGCGAACAGGATGGCCGCCAGCACGATCAGGTTCTTATAGCGGCCGAGGAATGTGTCCATAAACTACGCTGTATCAGAGAACCCAAATAACTGCCTTGCCGGTTCAGCGGGGTTTCGAGTTGTCATCACGAGCGCAGCGAGGGATCTGCTTTCCTCTCACTCGCCGAAACTCTCAGCCGCGCGATTGGCTTTCCCCACTCCTCAGACAAGTCGTCCCAAGTCGGATTCGTGCATTCGATCAATGCCACACGCTTCGCGCGAGTGCAGGCTTTTGATCTCTTTTTCTCTTTCAATCGCGTTTCCGACATAACGGAATTGCCCGTAATACACAAGACGGTTAATTCTGTAGCGCTGCGTGAACCCTTCGATTACTCCTGCTTTATGCTCCCGCACTCGCCGGCCGATGTCATTCGTAACCGTAACGCCGGTGTAAATTCGCCGCGACTTGCTGGACACGATGTACACCCAGAAGTGCCCCAGTCACCATTCACAATGGCCTTTCGCGGTGCAAAGGAAAGCAGATCCCTCGCTTCGCTCGTGATGACAAATCGAAATGAGCAGCCCCGAAGCACCAATCAAGGCTCTTCTCCCGCACCCTAGTCAATCGATATTTTGCGCAGCAGCTTGAAGTCGCTCAACATTTTTCCGGTGCCCAGAACCACGCTGCACAACGGGTCGTCGGCAATCGACACCGGCAAGCCGGTTTCTTCGCGGATGCGCTTGTCCAGATTCTTCACCAGCGCGCCGCCGCCGGTCAGCACGATGCCGCGATCGCTGATGTCGGCCGACAGCTCCGGAGGCGTGCGCTCCAGGGCGACGCGAATCGCGTTCATGATGGTCGAAACGCATTCGCTGAGCGACTCGCGAATTTCGCTGTCGTCGATGGTGATCGTCTTGGGCACGCCCTCGATCAGGTTGCGGCCCTTGATCTCCATGGTCAGCGGCTTCTCCAGCGGATAGGCGGAGCCGATCTCGATCTTGATCTGCTCGGCCGTGCGCTCGCCGATCAGCAGGTTGTACTTGCGCTTCAGGTAATTCATGATCGACTCGTCCATCTGGTTGCCGGCCATGCGGACGGAGCGCGAATACACGATGCCGCTGAGCGAGATGACGGCGATGTCGGTGGTGCCGCCGCCGATGTCGACCACCATGTTGCCGCTGGGCTCGGTGATGGGCAGGCCCGCGCCGATGGCGGCCACCATGGCCTGCTCGACCAGATGCACTTCGCTGGCCTTGGCGCGATAAGCCGAGTCCATGACCGCGCGCTTTTCCACCTGCGTGATCTCGGAAGGCACGCCGATGACGATGCGCGGATGCACCAGCATCTTGCGGTTGTGCGCCTTCTGGATGAAGTAGTTCAGCATCTTCTCGGTGACTTTGAAGTCAGCGATGACGCCGTCTTTCATGGGCTTGATGGCGACGATGTTGCCGGGAGTGCGGCCAAGCATCTCCTTGGCCTCTTTGCCGACGGCTTCGACTTCACCGGTGTTTTTGTTGATGGCGACGATGGAGGGCTCGTTGACCACGATGCCTTTGCCGCGCGCGTAAACCAGAGTGTTCGCCGTTCCCAGATCGATGGCCAGATCGCTGGAGAACATGCTGAACAGCGAACGCATGTTGCTGAATCGCGAGGAACTGCTATGAAAGCCGTTTGATGACATTCCGTGCTGGTTCTTTCTAAGTAATAGAGCGGTGCCTACAGTTTATGACATAAGCGGCACAGGGCTATCCATCCTTTTCGCTGCTTTTTTGCGAAAAGGTGAACAGGCTCCAATGCCTTAGTCCAGCAGATTCACAGGTTGGATTCCGAGGAGACTGCCGGAAGGCTTGTCGCTTGCGATCACAGTACCACCTGAGACTAGCACAAGGGAACGTCATTTGCGTTGTAAACAGCGGGGAAATCTACCGCGGAGAAACAGGGACGGAGACAGCGCGCCTACGATGAAGAACCCGAAGAGCGCAGGGAAGTCGGGGGCTCCCGTTTCCGATTCAAAAGCTCCTGAGCGTACTGCCGCGATGGGGCGCCAGAAGGTTCGGCCCGCTGCCGAGGTTATGCACGACGGTGGAAAAGTGAAATCTGTCGCGCTATTTCACGATTTCATCAAGCCCAGTTCCAAAATTTCTCGCCGCTCGCCAAGCGGCAACTTCTGTGGTTCGATAGGGTTTGTGCTGGTTAGCATAGGTTCGCCAGCATTCATCCGCAAAACTCTCTCTCACAAAGGAGTCCAGTGGCCGCTCGATCGCGCGTCGCATTATGGCAACGCTGGCTGACGCCAGCGATTTTCCTGTTGCTGGCCAGTCCTGCCCTTCCCAGCCAGCAGGCATCGCCCAGCCAGGAAAACTCACCCAGTCAGCAGACGCCGACCTTTTCTTCGGATGTCAAAGTGGTAAACGTGCTCGCTACTGTGCGCGACAAACACGGCCAGATCGTCAACAACCTCACTAAAGACGACTTCAAATTGGAGCAGGACGGCCATCCGCAAAACATCCATTACTTCGCCAAGGAAACTGACTTGCCGCTTACTCTGGGCCTGCTGGTGGATACCAGCGCGAGCCAGCGCCGCGTGTTGGAGCAGGAGCGCAGCGCCAGCTATGGTTTCCTGAACGACCTGATGCGTCCGGAAAAGGACAAGGGGTTCGTCATTCACTTTGACTGGGACATCGAACTGCTGCAGGACATGACCTCGTCGCACCAGAAGCTGGAGGCGGCGCTGGAGAAACTCGATATGCCGCAATTCGATCAGGCGGGCGGCTCTCCGGGCGGTGGTGGTGGCGGAAGTGGCGGAGGCGGGCATCATCGCACGGGCGGAGGTACCACATTGTATGACGCAGTCTTTCTCGCCTCCGATGAGCTTATGCGCAAGCAGGAGGGCCGCAAGGCGCTGATCCTGCTGACCGACGGAGTAGACACCGGCAGCAAAGTCACCCTGGATCGGGCGATTGAGACCGCGCAACGCGCCAACACCATGGTCTATTCCATTCTGTACGCCGATCCCGATGCCTATGGGCATTACGGACACATGGGCGGCATGGGAGGCGGCATGGGCCGGCACGGCGGCATGGGATATCCCGGCGGTGGAGGCGGATATCCGCAGCATGTCGAGCCGGCAGACGGCAAGAAGGTCCTACAACGCATCTCGAAAGAAACCGGCGGGCGTTTCTTCGAAGTCTCCAAGAAGCAGCCGATCAATGAGATCTATACCCAGATCGAAGAAGAGTTGCGCAATCAGTACAGCCTGGGCTATACCCCCGACAAGGCTGATGCCGGAACCGGCTATCACAAGATTACTTTGACCACCAACAACAAAGATCTCATCGTGCAGACCCGGGAAGGGTATTACGCCGAGCAGTAGGAAGGAATGAGCCCCGATGCCGGCCTCAATCGCGGCTTGGCGAGGCGAGCCAATGCGGGCCGAACACCAGAGGGATTTGCGGGTTACTGGAACATTCTACTTAGTTCCCTTACCATCAGGATGGGGTAAGTCACTTATCCCCAGCAAGTTGACTTCTGGCACGTGGGATGCATCTTACTATTGAATTGAGTAGGAGGCTACCCTGATGCCGTACCTACGACTTTACTTGCCGAAAATCTCGATTGCGCAGAAACGCCACGTCGCGCAGAAGCTGATCGAGTTGACACTGCGTACCTCTCGCCGCCGCCGCTACTGGGATCGCGATAAGATCACCATCCAGTTCCTGACGCAATCACGACAATCGGACGATTGCAGGGTCGAGGTGCACTGCCACAATGCGACTTCCGTGAACCAACGTGCCTTCGCCGAGGAAGTGGCGCCCATGCTCATCCGGTCGTTACATTTGAATGTAAAGCGCCGATTGGGGTGGCTGATGGGGATCGAGGTGGACAAAATGCCGTCCAAGGTGGATGTTCGGTTCCTTGAGCTTCCGTTCGATACCGTTGTCGCCAGCGAGTGGACGGTTGGGGATGCGTTTATCTCCGAATGGGACCGGGCGGCCTGAAGCTACTAGCAACCGGCTACTGGCAACCGGCAAACTGCCTTCTCATCACGACCGAGGGTTGTCAGGAAGCTTATTGATTTGTCATCCCGGAGCGTAGCCGTGGGATCTGCGGTTCGCGTGCGGCGGACGATGCCATATCCGCGCGATGTCGTGCCTCCTGCGCTTCGGTGTAAGACGTTCGGTCTGTCTGGAATCCCGCTTGAATCGGCCCTCTTTCCGGCCTAGACTCGCTTCAGCACGGTTGTGACGCCGGTCACAGCCTGCTGGTACATCCATCGGCGAAGATGGTGGGGAGACAGCAGGTCCCTCCACGCGGGCTGAAGCCCTCGGTCGGATAACAACCGTTGAAATGGGACTAAAATCCTCGGTCAGGATTAACTGCCGAGTGTGTACGAGGGGACCGATATATTGCTGGGATCGAGAGAAGGTATTCATGGGCTGGATTGAAAATAAGTTCGAGAAGAACTTTCTGGTCACCACCGTCGATTACGTTTTTAACTGGGCGCGTAAGTCCGCGATTTGGCCTATGACATTTGGCCTGGCTTGCTGCGCTATCGAGATGATCGCCGCGTCCACCTCGCGCTTCGATATCGCGCGCTTCGGCTCGGAGGTATTTCGCCCCAGTCCGCGGCAGAGCGACCTGATGATCGTCGCCGGCACCGTGACCCTGAAGATGGCGCCGGTGGTGAAGCGCATCTACGACCAGATGCCCGATCCCAAGTGGTGCATCTCCATGGGCGCGTGCTCGTCCGTGGGAGGTCCGTTCAATACCTACGCCGTGCTGCAGGGCGTCGATCGCATCGTGCCTGTCGACGTGTATGTCGTCGGCTGCCCGCCGCGGCCGGAAAATCTTTTCTACGGATTGCTTCGGCTGCAGGACAAGATCGATAAGATGAGCATCGCCAAGAAGCCCACCGAGGTTCGTTTGCGCGAGAACATGGTGGACAACTTCAAGGAGCAGATCCGGATTGCGCAGGCCAACTTCGCTAATCCCGAGCAGTTAGTGCAACCGGTGGAGAAGGGCGTCATCGTGGGGCGGTGAGAGCGCGCCGTCGTACGTCCCGATAATCGGCCCGGTACGATTTTCCTATCACTCTCGCGCCCGCTGGTAATGACGTTTGGCTTTCTGGCGGTTGCCGCAACTGGTCATGTCGCACCAGCGGCGGCTGCGATTGCGGCTCTGATCGAGGAAGAGCCACTCGCAATCGGGAGCTTCACAAAAGCGTACCGTGCGAAGCTTGTCTGAGGTCAGCAACTCGGCCGCCGACTGCGCTATCAGCCACACAACGCGTTCCAACTGGTTCTTCTCATCCCATCGCCATTCCCAACGATAGCCTCCATTGACGTGAGCGAGGCAGCGATGCTGTCCAGCTTCCAGCGCGGCTTCGTTGATCTGTTGCAGATCGCTGGCGGCAGCCGGTTGGTCCTGAGCGATTGCCCGGAACGCATGATAGAGCGCTTCCCGCAAGGCTATCGCGTTATGAAAGACTCGCAGCGCCTGATTGGCGTGACGCTCGGCGTAAGCGTGTAACTCATGGACTTGCTTTGAAGAGAAAAGTCCAGACTGCCTGGCAAAGACGAGCAGCTCAGCATAGTCTGAGAGGTGCTCTTTGCGACGCTCAGCATCTTCGCGTCGGCTGACGGTGTTGGCGAAGTCCAGACAAAGGATTCCGCCGGTGAGATCAAATTCGAATTCCGGTTGACGCCTGATGGACACTCCTCCCATTGTAACTGGCCTTGTCCAGGTAGGAGGTTAGCTTGCAATTCGCGGACATTGGCAACTGTAGGGCGGTCTTCATGTTCAAGTTCTCACCTCGCAGAGCGGGTACGGCAACGACGCCGACGTTATAGCAACCGTTCCATCTCTGGGACATCAAACATAGCAGCGGGGCTAGGAGTGTTTTGCAAATCAAACCGATTCTTCAGACCTGGGGCCGAGTCCTTGGCGGTCAAGTACCAACCTTATCCATCGAAATCACTCGTGAATGCCCTTTGCGCTGTCCGGGCTGCTATGCCTACGAGGACGCGCACCTTGGCGAAGTCAACCTACGCAGCCTGTCCGACTTCAAGGGAGACGATCTCGTTCGTCGCGTGCTCATACTAGTCGACGAGCACCAGCCTTTGCATCTTTCGATTGTCGGTGGCGATCCTCTGGTTCGTTATCGCGAGTTGGAATCGCTGTTGCCACAACTAGCCGACCGCAGCATCCACGTTCAAGTGGTGACCAGCGCTTTCCGGCCGATTCCTCGGTCTTGGGCCCTCATTCCGCAGCTGCGAATCACCGTTTCCGTCGATGGACTGCAGCCCGAGCACGACATCCGCCGCAAGCCCGCCACTTACGACAAGATTCTGCGCAACATCGAAGGACAACACGTCGCAATCCATTGCACCATCACGAGCGCGATGGTCCAGCGGCCGGGATATATTCGCGAGTTTCTTGCACTCTGGTCGGAGAACCCGGCAACAGAGAAAATCTGGATGAGCATCTTCACACCGCAGCGGGGCACGAATCCCATCGAATGCCTTTCGGCCGAGGAGCGGCGGCAAGTGATCGCCGAGCTTTTGGAGTTGCGCAAGGTTTTCCCTAAGCTCGACATGTCGGAAGGGATGCTGCAGGAGTTCTTGACGCCTCCCAAGTCGCCGGCGGACTGCATCTTCGCCCGCACCACGCGCACCATCTCGGCGGACCTGAAGACGAAAGTCGAGCCCTGCCAGTTTGGTGGTGATCCGGATTGTTCACGTTGCGGTTGCATCGCGTCGATGGGACTGGCCGCAATCGGCAACCACAAGGTGGCCGGACCGCTCACGGCAGGTCATGTCTTCTGGGCCTCGGCAGCCCTTGGCGACGCATGGCAGCGCGTTAAACATCTGGCGGCGCGAGACAGCGGCCCTGAGGAACCGTTGCCGCCGGTCGAAGAGGAACGCGATGAGTTGGTGAAGATCGCCAGTTGAGCGGCGAGCCATTAGTAGCTCGTTCAGAGTGGAGCACCTCTTGCTGAAAAACGCGGTTTGATCCGTCGTTCGGGTAGTGCGGAGCTTCAGCGCCGCAGCCCAATTCCCCTATTCTTTGTCATCACGAGCCGGCTTCAGGCGGCAAGGGATCTGTTCTCTTGAGTTTTCAGCAAACTGTTGACGGCATACGCCACCCAATTCAAAACCGATGGGCCCGTCAGCTCTCACATCTCCCACAGGCAGTGACCGCCGCGATACATCGAGATCAGGCCGTCTTCGCTGATCTTCAGAACCGTCCCAAAGTGCGATGCCGCGATGGCGGCGGTGGTACGGCCTCCTTCAACCGTGCGATTCAACGCTTCCTCTGTGGAATGGTGGTGCAGGATGGCGCCAAAAGCGAGCAGGTTCGCATCCGGACACAGCACCACCGCGCCATCGATACGGGCGATGTTTTCCAGCACTGTGGAAGGAACGTCGAGGATGCTCTTGTCGCGCAACAGGTAGTGCAATTGATCCTTGCTGGTGATGCCGTCCATCAGGTCGTCATGATTGAGATGGTCGAGCAGGTCGGGCTGTGACACCAGTCGGTTCGCGGACTCGCGATCGTCCAACACTACGAAGAGTGCGCCGCGGCGGCTTTCGGTAAGGTTCAGCGCGACCTCAAACAGGCGCTCCGCCAGCGCTGCATTACCAATGGTCTTCTTCCATACGCCGTAACGATGACGGGCATCCACCAGCCGCCACTTGCCGTCGATAAAGCGAAAAACGGGTACGCCGTCGGAATAAATCTTAATTTCGCCATTGGGCGAAAGAATGAGACAGATGTGTCCGCCGCACAGCGTAGCGCGGCAGTGGTCGGCGTATTGCGCAGACGGCGGAACGGCCAGCGGCATATCACGGTAAGGCTCGGCCCAGTCGTGCACGTCAATCAACTCTGCCAGCAATCCGTTCTGGTCGACCAGCGCCAGGGTTCGCAAGCCGTCGCAGAGGCGATGGAAGCTGCGAATGCTGGTGAGGTAGTGGGTATAGGGCAGCGCACGCTTGGGCGTCTCCGGCGGCGTATGGCAGGGTTCGGGCATGGAGCCGAACAAACAGAACTCCAGTGGCAATGCGCCGGTTTTCGTAGGTACTCATACTGCTGGTGCGCAGGACTTCAATGGCGTCTGCGATGCGGTCGGGAAGGCCGGCAATGGCTTCGGCGCTGGTGTGCGGCGCGGGATCAAGAAAGGCCGAGACGAAACGGTCCTCCGGCAGCCCACGAAAAAGCTGAAAGCTCTGCGCCGCCAGCTCCTGATTGGTCAGCAGTTGATAGCGCGCCGAGAGCACCATTCCGATGCTGCGCAACAGGCGGCGTTCGTGATCCGACAGCTTCGAACTCGCACTCAGCGAATATCCGCTACCCATCCATTCGAACTCAACCTGGCCTCCGCTGGGGACCGCCCCCAGCAAGCCTGGCATCTGCTCTGCGCCTTGCGGAACGCGCTGCAGCGTAGCCCCAGGAAAGAAGTAGCGGATACCGTTTTCCAGCAGGTCACTGTACAGCCCGCTAAGGAATCGCGTGCGATTTTCCAGCGACTCGAACGTGATAGAAGAAGAGTCTTTCACCTACTCCAGCTTACAACAAAATGCCGCTTCATTTGCGGGTACAGGAGGCACTTCTCAGCCATCGGAAGAAGCTTTTTTTGATGAACTCCGCTTGTCTGAAACCGCAGATCCCTGAGCTCCGTTTCGCTGCGCCGGATGATAAACATCGTGCAGGTCGGCGAGTCGCGACTCTCATGTCGCTGAATCTGCCTTAGACTTCGCGTTACAATGCCGGTTGCCGAGGACTACACCATGAGCCACGTCGAAAGCGAACGGAATGGCGCCGTACTGCACATTGCCATCAATCGTCCCGAGAAGAAAAATGCGTTAACCGCGGAGATGTATGACGCTCTGTCCCTCGCGCTGGAAAAGGCTGAAACGGATGACAGCGTGCGCGTAATTTTGCTGCACGGAAAGGGCGAAGCCTTCACCGCCGGCAACGATCTGGAAGATTTCCTGAAGACGCCCTGGAAGGGACAAGCCATTCCCCCGGCGGTTCGCTTCATTCACGCGGTTGTCCGCGCCCGGAAGCCCATAGTGGCTGCGGTGCAGGGATTGGCTGTGGGAGTTGGCACGACCATTCTGTTGCATTGTGACCTGGTGTATGCGGCCGAAGATGCCAGGTTCGTGATGCCTTTCGTGAACCTGGGTATCGTGCCGGAGGCGGCGTCGACCGTGCTGCTGCCAATGGCCATCGGCCGGCAACGCGCGGCGGAGTTATTCATGCTGGGCTCTCCCCTGAGCGCGCGGCGCGCCTATGAACTGGGATTGGTGAACGCAGTCGTAGCGCCCGGTGCGTTGCTGACCACCGCGGCCGGAGTGGCCCAGCAATTGGCGGAAAAGCCCACTGACGGCGTTGCTGACCTGCAAGGCGCTGATGACGCGAGGACAGCAGCCGGAAGTGGAGCGGGCCATGCGCGAAGAAGTTATGGTTATTTCCGAACGCCTGGACTCCCTTGAAACCAAGGAAGCTCTGAGCGCATTTCTAGAGAAACGGAAGCCAGATTTTTCCAAGCTCCAGTAATTTCCTGAATCGCGAAGCAAACCATTCGCAAACATAGATTCGAACGACTACAAGTATGGCGAAAATACCTGCATTCGCTGTCCCGCTTGACGCCAGCGCCGGGAAGGATTACCTATGTGATATCGCATTACTTAATGGGGTAGCTACTTAACGACATAGCGATGGATGAGCGTTTTACTCCCGAGGTGTTTGATCGCTCTGCGGCAGGCTACGGCCAAAGATCCGGCAGTGCTGGTCGAACTCTGTCGGGATTATCTAGCCGAAGCTCGCAGCACTTGACTCAGCTGCGCGACGCATTTCTGTTAAGGATGCAATGGCATTTCGGGAACGGGCACATTATCTTAAGGGCAGCAGCATGATGATTGGCGCGCGGCAATTGTCACAATGCTGCGCGACTTTGGAACGAATGGGACGCGACTCCGATTTTCCGCGGAGCTGAGCCTGTGCTGGAGAGACCGCAGCCGCGCTGCGCGCGGTGGAAGGCGGAACTGGCCGAGCAAGTCGGCCCTGCGGTACTTCCGGCGGAAGGTTCAGCAGCATGAACATGAGAGACCATCCCTCAATGTGAGGAACTAAGATGGCGGCTACTCCAATTCGAGTTCTGATTGCCGACGATCATCCGGTTGTGCGGATTGGTCTGCGCAACATGCTGCATGGCCGATCCCCAGATGAAAGTTGTCGCCGAAGCCAAAGACGGTGTTGAAGCGCTGCACATGGTGCGCACTTTGCGTCCCGACATCCTGCTGCTCGATCTAGCCATGCCCAAGATGCCGGGCATGGAGGCGCTGCGCGAACTGACTGCCGATAACGGTGGCGACGCGCACCATTGTCCTCACCGGGCAGGTCGACAAGCGGCAGATCCTGGAAGCGCTGCAACTCGGCGCCCGCGGCGTGGTGTTGAAAGATGCGGTGGTAGCGCATCTGTCGGCCTGCATTCGCGCCGTGATGCAGGGTCAGTATTGGCTGGAAGGACGCCCGGTACAGAACCTGGTTCAGGTGCTGCGCGACCTCGCGGCGCAGACGGCTCCGCCACCGCGCAAGACCTTCGGCCTTACCGCGCGCGAACTGGAAGTGGTTACCCTGATCACCGAAGGTTCCACCAACAAGCACATCGCCGAGACCTTCGGCATCAGCGAAGAGACGGTCAAGCGGCATCTCACCAACATCTTCAACAAGCTTGGCGTCGGCAATCGCCTGGAGCTGGCGCTGTTCGCGCTGAATCACAACCTGTTGCCCCCAGCGGCCAGCGCCGATGTCTCCTGAGCGAGCCAAGTTTCGAAATTACACCCGCTAAATCCAGGAAATCGGCGGCGATTTTCCCATTCCCGTTTCAGCTAGCACCCCGTTACTTTTCTGCTTCTTCCCCTAGAAGGCACTTCCCCAGTCGCCCGCCGACCGCTAGGGTAAGCACAGAGTCTTCTATGGACGACGGTCATAAGTGGGACGCCATTTTGAATTCCGTTCCTCTGCTGGAAGCAGTGCTGTGCGCCGATTGCGAGATTATCAGCAACAGCGGAGGCGAGGCCTGCGAAGTCTGCGGTAGCCGTTCGCTGCTCAGCTTGGGACGCGTACTGGGCGGATGCATTGAGGGCGAACGTGCCATCTTGGTGGAAGTGGATCCCAGCCAACTTCGAAACGGCTTTACTGTGCTGGTCAATCCCGACGCGGCTGGAGTTCTACAGCGCCGCCGCCGGAACGGCAGAGGATAGTCTCGCGATAATCTTCACCGTCGCGGGTGCTATCGCGGCGGGGACGAAGCAAGCAGATTCCTCGCTCCGCACGTAATGACAATTTCTGAGGTAACGCCAAGAGTCACTGGCCGCACATCTTCAGGAATTCCCTTAGCTCCAGCGGAACCAGCGCAAAGCCAGCACGAACGACACTCCACCCCAGACCACCAGCACCGCGATCCGGCCGAGCTGCGACCGCAAGGACGCGCCTTGCAGAATGATGGCCCGCAAAGCATCGTTGAGCGCCGTCAGTGGCAGCGCCCGGATCGCGGGCAAGAACCATCTTCGGGAAGCGCTCATAGGAAAAGAACACGCCGGAGAAGATCCACATGGGCATCATCACCAGGTTGATCAACCCGCTGACGCTTTCGATCTTCTGCGCGCGGCTGGCAGTCAGCAATCCGATTCCGCCAAACGAAACCGCGCCCAGCGCGCCGATCAGCAGAATCGAAAGCAACGAGCCCTCCACCCGCATATGAAACACCAGCACGCCAAAGCCCAGCAGCAAGCCAACCTCGATAATCATCAGCACCAGCCGGCTGCTGGCCAGCGCCAGCAGAAAATCGGTGCGCCGCATCGGCGTCGCCACAAAGCGCTTCAGCAGTTTGCGCTGCCGCATATCCACCACGGCGAATCCGATGCCCCACATGCCGGAGTTCATCAGGTTCATGCCCAGCAGGCCGGGAATCAGGAAGTCGATGTAGCGCGCGCCGGGCTCGCTCGCTGCGGTGCGGTCGTCGTTGATCGGGTTCTTCCGGCCGGCCGCAGTCTGCAGCGCATCGTCAACCTGGGTTCGCGCCAGCACGCTCTCCGGCCGCGCTGGATCGTAGCGGTAGTGAACGCCCGTTTCGTCCGCGGTGACCACCAACGCATACTTGCCCAGGCGAAATCCATCCAGCGCCGCGGCTGCATCCAGCACTTCGGCATGAATCAGTCGCATGTTGCGGCGAGCGCTCGCAGCAGCTCCACGATCTCCTGCGCCTTCGGTCCGTCAACGATGGCGATCGGCGGTGACGTCGGCGCGGCTTGTCGCGGAAAGCGATTCCCAGTCCCAAGCGCCAGCAGCAGCGGAAACACGAACACCCAGAAGATCACTTCCGGCTCGCGCCACAGCTCCAGCATGCGCATCTGCAGCAGGCGGACGTAGCCGGACCAGCGCCCATTCGTGATGACTGCCTGCTCGGGTGCTGTCGAAACCACCGGCGGCTGTTCAGTCGTTGCCATCAATCCTCCCGCAGATGCCGGCCAGTCAGCTTCACGAAAACGTCTTCCAGGCTGGCCTGGCGCGTGGTGAGGTGCACCAGTTGCGCGCCCTGCCTCTGCACCGCAGCGAGCAGCGCGGGAATGGTTTCGTGCGGCTCGTTGACCTGCAGCGAAAACAACCCATCCTCGGCGCGCACCGACTTGCACGCCCGGCAACATGCTCCAGCACTGTCCGTCGTCGCCATTCGCGTTCGCGACGGCGAACTCGACCACGTGATGGCCGGTGAGCCGCTCGATCAGCTCGGCCGGCGTTCCCGCCGCGATGATCTGCCCATGATCGATGATGGCCAGCCGATCGCACAGCCGCTCCGCTTCGTCCATGTAGTGCGTGGTCAGCAGCACAGTTCCATTGCGCTGCTGAAATTGGCGAACGATGTCCCACAGCTGCCGCCGGCTTTGCGGATCGAGGCCGGTGGTCGGCTCGTCCAGAAAAAGAATCTTCGGATTGGCGACCAGCGCAGTCGCCACCGCCAGCCGCTGCTTCTGCCCTCCGGAAAGTTTGCCGACCCAGCTGTCGGCTTTCTCCTGCAGCGACAAGCTCTTCCAGAACGGCATCGACCGAGGTGGGCTGGCGGTAGAAGCTGGAGAAGAGCTGCAGCGTCTCGCGGACCGTCAGCTTTTCGGAGAGCCGCGTCTCCTGCAGCGAAATGCCGATCCACTCGCGCAGTTCGCGCTGGTGCGTTGCCAGGTCCTGCCCAGGATCTCGACCTCGCCGGAAGTCGGCGCCAGCAGGCCTTCCAGAATTTCGATGGTCGTGGTCTTCCCTGCTCCGTTCGGGCCAAGCAGCCCGAAGCATTCTCCGGTCTCGATGGTCAGGTCGAGCCCGCGGACCGCCTCGACTTTGCCGTCGTAGGTCTTGCGCAGGTCGCGACATTGGATGGCGATTTCCATATAGGAATGATACGGAGAAATGTATGAAGATGGAGTCAGCAGGCTGCCGAGGCGAGCCAGTTAGTCGTGTGGAGGAAAGGTCTCCGAGTCTGTTCGAGCACAAAGCGTGAATTTCGAGCCCCGCAGGCGCTGAATAGCCTATCCCAGCATGAAGCCGCAGGCGGGTGCTGAGTAGCGCGCGCACTAGATCGCAGTCCTGTTCAAGTACGGCATCCCTTCTATACAGCCGCGGATATTTCGTGTTCAACTCACGTCAGCGGCTTCAGATCCTGCAACATCGTCGGGATCAACTCTGACACTGTGGGATGGATGTGCATGGCGCGCGATATCACGGTGTACGGCGCCTTGGCGTACATCACGTCGAGGATGCGAGTGGATGACCTCGTCGCCGCCGATGCCCAGAACCGCCGCGCCCAGGATCCTGCTTGGTCTCCGCGTCGACCATCACTTTCATGAAGCCCTGGGTCTTCGCTCTTCTCCTTCGCGCGGCCGACGCTGCGTCATCAGGTACTTGCCGATCAGCGCCTTCTTGCCCTGACTTGCGCACCTCGGTCTCGGTCATGCCCGCGCGGCCCAGCGGCGGATCGATGTACAGGTTGTAGGCCAGTGATGCGATCGCTGACGCGCCGCTTGTCGTTGTCCAGCAGATTGGCGGCGACAATCTCGTAATCGTTGTACGAAGTGTGGGTGAATCCGCCGCGGCCGTTGCAATCGCCCAGCGCCCAGATTCCCGGCACATTGGTTCGCAACTCATCGTCCACCGTGATGTAGCCATGCTCGTCGTGCGCGATTCCGGCCTTGTCGAGACCGAGATCGTCGGTGTTGGGGCTGCGCCCGACCGCGAGCAGAACGTGGGTTCCCTCGGCCGGCTCGGGATTCTCGGTGCAATCGACACCCGCGAGAATCTGGTCGCCACGCTTCTCGAAGCTGATGCAGGTGGCGTTGGTGCGAACCGTGATTCCTTCGTTCTCCACGATCCCGCGGATCGCATCGGAAACGTCTTCGTCTTCCCGCGGAATCAGACGCGCGGCTCTTTGCAGGATGGTGACCTTGCTGCCGAAGCGGCGATACATCTGGCCGAACTCCAGGCCGATATAGCTGCCGCCGACAACGATGAGATGCTCGGGCAGAAAATCGACGTCCATCATTGAGGAGTTGGTGAAGTAGGTGATCTGGTCAAGGCCGGGCATCGGCGGAACGACGGCGCGGCCGCCAACGTTGATGAAGATCTGTCGCGCGGTCAGGCGATCGTCGCCGACCGCCACGACGTGCGCCGACTCGAACCGCGCCTGCCCTTTGTAGACGTCGATGTTGGCCTGCTCGCGCAACCGGCTCTCGGCGCCATCCTTCGACGGCCGCTGAATTTCGTCCTTGCGCGCCTTCACTTTCTTCATGTCGACGCTGACATCGCGCCGGTGTTGACGCCGAACTCCGCGGCGCGTCGCGCCATGTAGGCCACTGCGCGCGCTGGCGACCAAAGTCTTGGTCGGAATGCAGCCGGTGTTGACGCAGGTTCCGCCGAACAGTCCGCGCTCGATGATGGCGACTTTGTGTCCAGCCTTAGCCATCCGTATGGCCAGGAACGGGCCGGCTTGTCCTGTACCGATAATGATTGCGTCGTAGGATCTTGTTCATCACCCCTCCATTGTGCATGGAAGGGTAATACGGCGAGGCGGGCGGCGTCACGTCTCCAAGGAAGAGAGCGATCGCTTCAGAATTGTCATTACGAGCAGCGAGGAATCTAGCTGTTTCGCTGTGAGCAGATTTAGCAGTAACCCTCGCTGGCTTCGCTGACGCTCGGCGATACATCGTGAACGCTCTAGCTTGAAGTTCGGATCTACGTACTGCGCATTTCCGCCGCGTCGTCCCACCTTGTCCCCGAGGCCGGCGGGAATGAAGCTCATCGCGCGCTCGGTCAAGCGCGGTGATCGTCAGGCTGGGATTCACGCCCGAGGTTGGCCGCGACTACCGAACCGTCGCAGACATACATGTTCTTGTAGCCGAAGACGCGGTTGCGATAATCGACCACGCCGTCGCTCGGGCGAGTCGGCAATCACGCACCGCCCAGGCAATGCGCCGTGCCGGGAACGTTGAACAGGATCTCCGGAAGCATGCTCATCGCCGTTCCTCCGGCCATTTTGGCGAACTTCTCGGCGAACTCGTTGGCTGCGGGAATGAACGTCGGCACCGCTGTGCCGCGGCTCACCAGAAATTTGCGGAACGGCCAGTACACGTGCCGCTCCCACCGCATGTCGATGTGGCCGTCCAGCGCCTGCATGCAGAGCAGGATCACGCGATTCGCGCGCCCACTTGACGGGCTGCAGCAAACGCATGGTGCGAAAGGGATGGCGCAGCAGCGAGACGACGAGGTTCTTCAGCCAAAGCGCAACTCGCCCGGGCCCGGGCCGGCCTCCGGTCAGAATGGTCGCCAGCAGGCCCATCGTGTCGGAGCCTTCGGGATAGCGCACCGCCTCGATGTGCGTGTGCTCGTCGATGTAAACGCCCGAGCCGATCGCGACGCCCTTCGACAGGTCGTCTGGCGAGCCCGGCACGCGCACTCCGATCAGCGACTCGGAATTGGTGCGCACATACTTGCCCAGCTGATCGCTGATCGCCGGCAGCGAGCCTTTGTCCTTCAGGTGGAAGAGCAGTTCCATCGTCCCCAGCGACGACGCCGAGAAAACCACGCCGCGACAGGTGAAGCGCCGCGGATGCTGCCGAAAGCGCGCGGTGGACTTCACGGTGCGAACTTCGTATCCCGCGCTGCCATCCGCTGCGCCGCCGAGCGGACGAACGTCGACTACTCGGTCTCGGCGAAAACCTGCGCGCCGCGCTTTTCGGCCAGATAGAGATAATTCTGGTCGAGCGTGTTCTTGGCGCCGTGACGGCAGCCCATCATGCAGCCGCCGCAACCCATGCAGGTGGTGCGCTCCGGGCCTTCGCCGCCGAAGTAAGGATCGGGAACCGTCGTGCCGCCGGGCTCTCCTTCCGGCGACTGGAAGATGGCAACGCTGGTGCGATAGAAGGTGTTGCCCACGCCGGCAGCGTCGGCGACTCGCTGCAACAGATGGTCGGCCTGGCCCCAGAATTCTGTTCTCGATGACGCCCGAGCATGCGCGACGCGGTGTCGTAGTGCTGCGGCATCTCGGCTTTCCAGTCCGCCAGACCCTTTCCACGATCCGCTGTCCCACACTTTGTCGGGAGGACGCAGCAGGTGCAGGCGTAGGTGATGGAACCGCCGCCCACGGCGCAGCCGTGCAGGATGGTGACGTGGCGGAAGAAGCGCATGCTGAAGAAGCCGCGCAGCGCCAGGCTCGGCCGCCAGAACCAGCGATGCAGCGACCAGCTGGTCTGCGGCAGATTCTCCGGCGTCCAGCGCCGGCCCATCTCCATCACGGCGACCTTGTAGCCTTTTTCGGTCAGGCGATGGGCGGTAACGCTGCCGCCGAATCCGGAGCCAACGACGATGAAGTCGAAATCGTAGCTGGCGGAGAACTTGCCATGGAACTCCTGTGCAGAGGCCTGGAGCTTGCTCCTTCACCTTCTCACAAAAGGCGTGGACACGGTGACAGGAAATCGAACCTGGTGGCCTGTTCCCGAAACAGGAATCACTCCCAAAATGGTCGCTCGTCACTGCGGTGACGGTCACAGCTCCCGCATCATGAGACGCAAGTCCTGCTCTCATCCGAGATCTGGCAGGCACCACGGGCGGTAGATTCCATTGGAGACTGACATGGCGGAGTTTGCAGCAAAGTAATTCCTTTTCCTGGGGAGATGCACTATTCCTGTACGTCGAACGTCCCGGCCAACCGCTGAGCATCGCCTGCGTCAGCATTTTCGAGGGCGCCATCCCGCTTAAAGCCTTCCGCGACTTTGTCGAGTCGAAGCTTCCGCTGATCCCGCGTTACCGCAGCATGTGGTGTTTCCGCCGTTCAACCTCGGCCTGCCCAGCTGGCAATTCGATCCCAACTTCGATATCCGGAATCACATTCGCCAGGTGACCTTATCGCATGGAACGGAGAACGACCTCAAGGCGCTTGCCTCCAAGATTGTGAGCTCCCATCTGGATCGCCAGCGAGCCGCTGTGGGACCTCACGCTGGTGCGGGGTCTGGAAGGCAATCGCACTGGTCTGGTGGCCCGCATTCATCATTGCCTGGCCGACGGAATTGCCGGGGTCGGGGTGATGAATGTCCTCATGGATCCGAGCCCGGTGCCACCGCCTCCGCCCAGCAAACGCCGGTATTTCAGGCTCCGCCGCCACGCGACGCTGGAGCGCAGCTGATCGAAAATTTGGTGAAGTCTTACTTCTCCGCGGTGAAGGGAGCCCTCAACTTGCACTCGGAGGTTCTCAATTGCGCGCAAGAAGCCCTGGCCAACCCCGGAGGTCCGCTATCCGATCTGATGAACGTCATGCCGGAACTGGCCGCCCCGGCCGATCGGCTGCCTTTCAACGTCGTCTGCCAGGGACCGCAGAAATTCGGCTGGACCGAGATCCCGATGGCGGACATTCAAGACGCTTCGCGAAAGCTGTGGTGGAACGGTGAACGACGTCATCCTGACGGTGATGGCCGCGGCCCTTCGGCGCTACGCGGAACTGCGCGGCGTGCGAGCTGAAAGGTCGTTCGGTCCGCATCATGATTCCGGTGAACGTTCGCGGCAACGGCGACGTGAACGAGTTGGGCAACCGAATCTCCTTCCTGCCCGGTTACGCTCCCGCTGGACATTCGCGATCCGCAAAAGCTTTTTGCCTTCGTTCGCGAGCGCATGGAGTACCTGAAGCGGGCACGCGCGGCCGAGTTCGTGGGCTTCGCCGGCGGCTTGTTTTCGACCGATTCCAACCGCCATCTTGGGCGGCGATCGGACCGGTGGCCAGCCAGCTGCCGCTCAGCCTGTGCAACATCATCTGCACTAACGTACCCGGCCCGCAGTTGCCGCTGTATCTGCTCGGACGCAAGATGCTTTCGTGGTATCCGTATGTGCCGATCGGCGGCGAGATGGGCGTCAACTGCGCCATCCTCAGCTACAACGGGACAGCGTACTTCGGATTCACCTGCGATGTTCACGCCGTGCCTGATCCGGAGCATCTGGAGAAGTTTGTTACGACCAGTTTTGCCGAGCTCCTCAAGAGCAGCCGGAGTGTAGTAAGCCCGCAGTTGAAGAAGAGCCGACGCCGCCAAAGCGCAAGCGGCCGAACGCAACAATTCCGGTCATCGCGAAGAAGACGGCCAAAGCTTCGGCGAACGGTGCCACTCTCATCTCCCGCCAAGGCTGGCACAACCAGGAAGCCGGTCAAGCGCGTCTCCACGGTAATCGGCGAAGAAAGCGCGCAGCCTGATCTCAGGTTCACGTACTCCGGAAAACGTCCCGTCAGCGAGGGCCGAGCAGGAATCTGCGAGAACCTTGGCGGCTGCCGGAGATTAGCTGGACTGGACTCAGGGGACCGTTACCAGCGCTCGCCGCGTGGCTTCCAGGGTGTGGATCAGCGATTCCTGCGGAAGCTTGCGGATGATGGGCTCGATGATCCAGCCCAACCCGAGGGGTATGTCGCGGGTCAGCGAAATGGCGCGACATTCGATGTAGACTCCATCACTGCCCCGAGCGGAAGCGCGGCGCTCGCCCGGGACCCCGGCTCCGCCTTTCTTCTCTTCGAACTTCCAGTACGAGTACAGCCGCCACAAGAAGCCATACCCGGTATCGGGCTCCAGAACTTTCTCCTTCGGCGTGCCGGCCTCTTCGACCTCGGCAATCCGCGTGGTATAGGAACGGCAAAGCCAGCGCTTTTCGTCCAGAGCGGCGTAGTGCACATCATGGTCGGTGTCGAGAACCACGGTGATGATTTTCTTCTTTAGGAGTCGCAGGAAAATCTTGAAGTCATTGCCGTCGTGGCTGATCAGCTTGGAGTCGATCACCTCGGGCTGATAAATATTCTTGTGGTTGTCATAGTTCTGGACCAGGGCCAGAATTTGCTCCACGGTTGCGTCGGGAACAAACCCGGCGCCGACCCAATCGTGGATCAGGCCATTCGGAACTTTGACCGGACCGTCGCCCGCCCATAATTGGGCAACAATTTGTCCCTGGCGAACCTGTTGTGATCCCTCAGGGTTGGCGTCGGACCATAAGAATGAGCTGCGCCCCTGCAGCGAGGGCTCCATGCCCCGCTCGGCCTCTTGGATGTAGGTTGCGAAAGCCTGCAGCGTTCGCGGCTTCAACTGTACGATGTTCGCGGATTGCGCCATGGACCACCTGACTTCGGCGAACCGTTGACCGTGACGGCGACTGTCAGCAGAATGACAACCGATGGAGTGTCAGTCGCGTGTCTTGCTGAGGCTCGACGTTCGTTTCGCTATCGAGGTTATCGGCCGCGACTTGCCTATTCCTGTTGTGCCCACCAGAGGGCTCTCGTCATCCCCTCCGTCGGACGAATATAGGTAACTTTCGATTTCATCGATTCGATGGCTGGCATCGTGATAACCGAGCTCGATGAGATCTCGGGTGTACTTGGATGTGAACAGCAGATAGCTCATCAGATCCGAACACGACGCCGCATCCCGTCCCAGGCTGTTGACAAAATATTGGATCAGATACGGCATGTCTTTCTGATGCTGCTCGGCCACCGATGTCAAGTTGACGGAAGGCGTAACCTGCAACGTCGTCATCGGACGCATCTGTTCTGGTCCGGGAACTCCCAGATGGCTGATATGGCCCTCGACCAGCAACTGATTCAGCCGGTCCAGATGTTCGATGTCGGTGGCCAGATGATCCAGGAACATCACATTGAAAATCACACCCATCACCTGCGCCAATGAAGGATCTTTCTGGTTGCCACTCTGTTCCTGATGTTCCAGCTTTTCGCAGCGAACTCCGATGGCGAAAATCTTTTCCGCGCCCAGCCGTATGATCGGGCTGAGAGGCTGCTGAAGACGTAAACATCCATCGCCAAAGAATGCCGTGCCGTGCGACGTCTTCAGTCTCACCGGCTGAAACACCAGTGGAATAGCGGCGGAGGCGCAAATGTGTTCGATGGTAATTTTTGTCGCCAGCGTGACTCGCCGGCTGCGGTTCCACATGGGATGGCCCTTAGCGCCCTGGATGAAGAGATAACTCTTGCCCGAGTTGTAGTTGGTCGCGGAAATGGCGAGAGCGTAAAGATACTTCCGCTTGATGTTGTCCTGGATGCGGGCGCAGTCCAGATGTCTCGCAAGAAAGTATCGCAGGGGAGTCGCATCCAATAAAGACCGCGCGTTGCCGCCTCCCAGGATGCCCCCAAAAGACAGATCCATGATCCAGATCAGGGAGTTTCGGGTCTGTGACACAAGATCGCAACGAAAGACGTCGGAAGGTCTGAGAGTGGCCCAAAGCTGAGCTAGGACGGCAGTTGCCTCTCCGAACTCATCGGCGCCCACTGCCACCGCCGAACCGTTGATCGCTCCCGCCGAGGCGCCTCCGATGATGGGAAATGGATTGCCGTTAGTTTGAACTCGTTTGATCTCGCCGATGCGTTTCAGAACACCAGCCTGATAAGCACCGCGAGCGCCCCCGCCCGTCATAGCTAAACCGAGAACTTTTTCCATCTTTCCCCTGCGGCCTTGCGAGGACCAAAAGCTGCCCGCGACTGTTCTCGCTAAACTTTTGACACGCCCCTCGCACAGTCAAAGACTTCCCTTCTGCAAAGTCTTATGCTCTTGCGCTACTTCAATGGTAAGGCGAAGCTCTAAGCGAATCGTGGACTGGGTAGGAGTCATTGTCAAGACGCACTATGGTCAGTTCCATAATGGGAATTTAAGTTGTCGGTCGCGACGCATAATTTGAAACTTTCGCAGCGGCAAAACTGCCCGGTTGAATAAAACTGTGCATCTTAGTTAGGCAGGGCTACTACTCTGCAAGAACCGGGCCGCGTAGTTCGGTTGGAGGCTTATGTTGAGAATCAGGACGGCAGTTGTGTTTTTTGTCTGCTGCACTGCACTTGGATTTGCACAAAATCCCGCAGACGCTCCATCGCAACCCAAGGCTAATCCACCACAGACAGTGCAGGTTTCCGCCGCGGACATGGCCGGCCTAGTCGAACATAAAGTGCTGCCACGGTACCCCGAGGAAGCTCTGGCCAAAGGAATCGAGGGCGACGTCATTTTCAAAATTAACGTTGATGAAAATGGAAAGATCGTGGGCAACGAACTAGCGCAGGGTCACCCTTTGCTGGTGGCAGCCACCAGGGATGCATTGCGGGATTACACTTTCCATCCCTACCTGCTGAATGGAACTCCGGTCAGAGTCGCCAGCCAAATGGGATTTCACTTTACACTGGAGCGCGACGGCGATTCGACGGAAGGTCACGTGGAATGCATGTCCACGATCCCTTAGCTTGCCGGCATTGAACCGACTAGCCGCTAGCTCTTCGCTTTCTTCCTTGCGCTGTTCTTAGCAGGCCGCGTTTTCGTCCGCGGCTTTCGTTGGCGCGCCTCCAGTTCGGAAAGCCGCCTGCGAAGTTCCTCCAACTCTTGGCTTGATTCACCATTCTTCTCCGGCGCCGAGCTTTGGATAAAACTCTTCATCATCTGCAACGGTGATAGCGCGGCCGAGTGCATTTCGGTCAGTCGGGTTTGCAAAGAGCTTTGGACTTTCTGATAGGTATCAAACGCCGACTTCAAATACCACATGATGAATTCCTGACCCACCTTGTCGGACGCGACGATGAGCTGACGCAGCAGTTCAAGCGGCAAGCCGGTGGGCTGCTCCTTCGCATCCTCGACGATAATCTGGGTCAACGTCACGCGCGTGATGTCCTCACCGGTGTTTGCGTCCACCACCTGGACATCCTTCCCGTTTCGGACCAACGCCGCGATGTCATCCAGATTGATGTACCGGCTGTTGGAAGTGTCGTAGAGTCTGCGGTTTGCGTATTTCTTAATGACCACGGTGGCGGCGTCCACTAGCTAACTCCATGTTGCGTCGCAAAATTAGTTATAAAAAGCTTGACATGCCCTACTGACAATACTACATTTTAGCTGATGCTGCACTGCAGCAAATCGGAGGTTATCATGCCTAGAAATGGAAAAACCGAGTCCTCCACAGTCCACATCGGGGATTCATCCTTTGTTTCTCTGCTGTCCGGATGGGTGCAGCAGGGGGTTGAAAATTTCTTTGCTACCCAGCGGATCCTGGTCGACCTGGCGATGAGCCAGAACGCCAATGCCATGAACCTGGTACGGAGCCGGATCACCGACTCTGACTTTTGCCCCGCTGCCGTGCTGACCGAACTGGCGGGAGAAGGAATGTCGAATTTCATCGAGGGCCAGAAACTACTCCTCAATCTGGCACAGAAGGAATACGAAATCGTCACCACCGGGGTGAAGGAACGCGTCTCCGGCAACGCAGCGGCGGTCGCTATCACGGACCTGGCGGAGCGTGGTTTCAACACCTTCGTCGACATGCAGCTGGACTTCCTGAAGCTGGCCAGCAAGCAGACGGATACCTGGCTGACCGCGATCAAGGCCGGCAAGGGCTTCGACAGCCAAGAGCTGGTCGAGACCGCCCAGGATGCGATGGACACTTTCGTTCATGCTCAGAAGAAGTTCCTCAACATCTTGGCTGAGGAAACCTCCAACGCGACCACCAAAGAGTCAGCCCGTAAAACGAAAAAAACGGAACTGACCACGCTGGCGAAAGAGGCTACCGATGCCTTCATCGACGCCCAGAAGAAGATGATGGACGTGGCCGGCAAACAGGTGAGCGCCCACAGTGAAGGCGGCGGGACAGACCTTGAACATGATTACGCCGTTTCCGTTCATTCCGATACCTGACCTGACCCGGGAAGGCGTCAAGACGTTCGTCAATGCCGAAAAGGCACTGATTGACACGGTAATGCACCGCCCCGAGACCGAAGAGTGCGACCAAGACCAAACGCCTCGCCACAAGCGTCCGGCTCGGACCATCAAAGTGCAACCGGCTCACGCAACTGCCTGAACCGCGACGAACTGAAGTATCAGGTGTAGCACTAACTTCAAACCTGGAGTGCAGTGAACACCTCCTTGACGTGCCGCCAATCGTGACGGCACGTCATTTCTTCCGTTACGGGCTTCGATCCTTCGCTGGAGCCGATGCTCTCTCGATCGCTCTGCCATCGCGTGGCCTTCAGAACCCTGTTTACGATTTCGCACCTCCAAAAATTGCTTGTTGGCAACCCATAGTCTCTGCAGCTACACTAATCAACCGAAAGCTGCCTCCAACCGGCTCCTCGCGGCGTAGACTTTTGGTGACCTTTGGGGCGGGCCTTTCCAACCGACCGAGACAGGGAGTTACGGACTCGTCTATGGCCCCGCCGCCAGCCCACGCCTTTCAATCAGAAAATGCCGAAGCCGACGTAACCATTTGGAAGGAAGCGCTGTTTGCCGCTGACCTTCTCTTGCTGCATGCCTCTCCCGTCTATTACGGACTCGGCATACCGCGTGGCGACGGCTCGGCCGTCGTGCTGGTTCCAGGATTCCTGGGTACAGACGCTTATCTGACACAACTGCATTCCTGGCTGGGCCGGATTGGCTATCGCCCGTATTTCTCCGGTATCGGCCTTAACGCAGAATGTCCCAACCTCCTCATCCAGCAGCGACTCAATGACAACATCGAAAGGGCTCTCTACGACACAGATCGCAAGATCCATCTCATTGGCCATAGCCTCGGAGGCATCATTGCCCGCTCCGTGGCCAGCCAGCGCCCCGGCGATGTCGCCTCCGTAATTACTCTGGCCTCACCCTTTCGCGGCACAGTGGTGCACCGGACGATCCTGCATGCCGCTGACGCGGTCCGCAAGCATATCCTCGAGGAACATGGTCAAGGCGTGCTTCCCACCTGTTACACCGGACGCTGTACTTGCGACTTCCTGGCATCTTTACGTCGCAAGATGCCTGGCTCCGTTTTCGAGACCGCAATCTACACCCGCAACGATGGCATCGCCGATTGGCGCTACTGCATGACGGGCGACGCACAAAGTGACTTCGAGGTCTGCGGCACGCACATCGGCTTGGCCTTCAATGCATCGGTTTACTCCATCATCGCCAAACGCCTCATCTTGGCCCGTTCCGGCGGCTAGACGAAGCTCGCTAAAGTCGTCCTCTGCTCTACCACGGAAGTCGTATCAGCGGGACTGCACTCAATGTTGCGGCCACAGTACCTGTAGGTTAATCTGAGTTTGGACTCACGCTCCACCCAAGCCGATTGTTCCAGTTTGGGAATGCGACCAAAACATTCCCATTTGGTTACAGATTCGTTGTGCCCAAGGGAGCAAACTGAGTTGCAGCACAGTTGACTCGGGCCAGTGAACGGATCGCTCCTTCGGATCACGTCCACGATCCACCGTCTACTGAAAACATTTATTTTGGCCGACTTCCCGAACCTAGGGCGAGTGGCAAGGAGTTTTTTTTAATGCGGCCTAAGATTCTTTCCTCGATTGTTCTTCTTTTCGTTCTTCTGACTGCTGTCAGCTGTTTCTCACAACAAACCGATGTTACGCAGTTCGCCGCTTTTGGCGCTTATTCTTACCTGAGCACGCCATCCTTGAATTTGACTCAGCGGGGATTCGATGGTGACTTTGGCTATAACTATCGCAGCTGGCTGACGCTGGGCTTCGATTTCAGCACCTTCGATGGCCACACCTCACTGTTTCCCAGCGATCTTTCGCAGAGCACGCAGGCAAATTGATCCCGTTTCTGCCGTTACTGCCGCCGGCTACATACTCGCCGTTCCTTATAACACCTCCACCCAGACCTATGAGGGTGGACCGCAATTCAATTATCGCCATTTCAAACATCTAACTCTCTTTGCGCGTCCGGCACTCGGGGCTCTGCACTCCAACTTCACTGCCAAGCCGAAAGACCCGATACAGACAGGCATTGTCACCGCCCTGATTGGCCCAAGCATGTCGAAGTCTGACACTGTGGTATTTTACGGTTTCGGAGGCGGAGGCACTTGGGAGATTACCCCACACTATGGGATACGCGTCGCCGCTGACTATGCTCGTTATAATTTTTTCTCGAACCTATTGAATGGTCCGCGCAACAGCGTACGGCTCTCCGTGGGATTGAAAATCGGGTTTGGCAAGAACATCATTAAGCAATAGCTAGCTTCCTGCCATAGCCTCAAGCGCGTTCCTTTGAATGAAGGGGCGCGCTTTTCTTTGCTGAATCAGACCCTCCATCCGTTGCTGGAACAAAATTGCTCATCCCTTGCGCCCTGGCTGCGAACAGGTTACTGCATCTTTAATGTCGAAATTGCTACTTGACAGCGCAAGCCGTCCGGATACGATATCTGCGCCCCTATTCATCAGCCAGATTCGTGTCCGCTCGGCTGCTGGCCAGCGAACGCTGATGCCTGATTCATCTGTTTTGCCGAACTGCAATTGCTAAGACGGTCTTGGCTAGAGATTGTCACCCAGCCAACGTAGCGACTGCCACACTGTGTGACTACCATGTTTGGTGAGACCAGCGTAGCGACTAACGCTTTACGATCGACAAATCCCGACCCACGATTCTTAACCCCGCAGGAGAAGATCATGCATTCTGACCCGACATCGGCCGTTGGCAGTCACCAGGAGATTCTCAACCGCATTCGCGCATTCTCCGTGAGGTTGCTCAGCATTCTGGCGGTCCTCGGTTTAGCTCTGGGTGCGGCAGCCAGCGCGCAGACCACGACTTGCACCACCGGATCGCTGCCCGAAGGCACCGGTGGAGACCTGATTGTCTTAACGGGCACCTGCACGGTTGGCGCCGGCACTTTTCAGTACCGCAACGTAAACATCATCAGCGGTGGCACCCTGTCGTTCACGGATAATAACATCGACTTCTGGGCAGAATCCATTCTGGTGGAAAACACCGGCAGCCTGATCGCCGGCAGTACCACTGCACCCATTGGCACGGCGGGCGGAGTCGTCACCATTCACCTCTACGGTCCGGATCAAGGCACGTCGGGCACGGCCCAAGGCATTCCTTGCCAAACCCCCACTTCCGACACTATAGGCCCGTGCGGAGTACCCCTTGTCCTTTGGAATTCCAACCCGACGGGTAGTCTTGACCCCACTTCGTGCGTGCTGGCCATGAACGTGAACGGCTTCAATCAAAATCTGCCGGGAAATGTGAACGATTGTTTCTACTCCTACATGCCGCTGGATTACGACGGAGGCGGCACCACTCCTGGCTACTTTGGTTATAAGGTCCTGGCTGTTTCTTACGGCGGCACGTTGGAGTTGTATGGGAAGAAAGGCGCAACCTATCTACCCCAGTTGCTCCCCTCAAGCTCTGGAACCAGTTGGGCACGATTGAATCAGACGATCCACAAAGGAAGCACCACTCTGGTGCTCGACCGCGCGGTGGATTGGCAAGCGGGCGATCAGATTGTCCTTACCACCACCGATTATCTGCCCGGCCATTCCGAACAGATGAGCATCCAGTCGGTCAGCACTACAAAAGGAGTGACCACGCTCACTCTCACGGCGGCCGTGGCTTACGATCACAACGGACAAACCTATGACACCGGATCGGTCGTTCCGACCGGAATCGGTCCCGATCAGGATCCGCAAGTCACCTGCTCATCCCCTCAAACCCGCTGTGTCGAGACCCGTGCGGCGGTCGGTCTGTTGACGCGCAGCATTCAGATCGTTTCCGGCGGCGACCGGCTGGGATCGAGCTTTCCCGCTTCCAGTAAGTGCATGAGCGGCAATCCCCCAGTCTGCAACAGCAAACCGGGCCTGTGCTACTTCTTCGGTGGACATACCCTCGTGCGTCAGGGTTTCCAATCGTTCCAGGTGCAAGGCGTGGAGTTCTACCAACTGGGACAAGGCGGACGCATTATGCACTATCCCGTCCACTTTCACATGGCCCGGCTGACTCCGGCCAATACGTTTGTGGCCGATTCCTCGGTGGTTGATTCTATGACTCGCTGGTACACGGTGCACGGGACCCAAGGCGTCACCTTGGCGCGCAATGTCGGATATCTTTCCATCGGGCACGGATACTACCTCGAGGACGGTACCGAGGCGGGCAACAGGTTCCTTAGCAATTTGGGAGTCATGGCCCGCGCCGCAGTGATCAACAGCCAGAATCCGCGTTGCGTTCCAGGAATTCTGGCTGCGCCCGAACCTCCTCCCCCTGCTGGAGCGCCCGACCAGGTGCCCTACTCCACCGACGTGGTCCACCCTACTTCGTTCTGGATCATGAATGGGTGGAACGATTTTCAGTACAACATGGCAGCGGGAGCTACTGGTTGCGGCATGTGTTACTGGCTGACGCCCGGGGGCAACAGCGGCAATTCCCGCTACGAGTATTGGGGAACCGGCTACGCAGCCGAGCAACAGGTGGATACACAGCAGCGCTACGGCACCTCTCCGCTGAAGAGCTTCGTGGGCAACTCCTGCGTCAGCGCGCAGAACGCTTTCTTTACCATTGGCCCCAGCACGTCTTGCTATGGCCTGGTTTCCAACGGTGACGTAAACGCGCCGCTCATTGCGCCAGTGCCCAATCCTTTGGCGCCGCCCACCAATTCCAACAATGCCGTCAACTACTATCCCCAGGTCAGTCAAGGTGGAGCACGAACGCCTACGCTATGTCCTTCAGGCCTGGATTGCAGTGACAACAGCTCGGTTCCCATTTGTGATTCCGGCCCGGGGCTGGCAAATTGCACCGTCACCGCAATTGATCACTTCACCACCTCCTTCAACTGGGCGGAAACAGGGTTCGCCGCGCTTTGGCTGCGGCAGCAATGGTATTTAGTGTCGAATAGCGCCATCACCGATGTGCAGAACGGAGGACTTACCTTTGTTTCAGGCGGTGGCTATACCGATTCGGACGAGGTTCCCGGCTACTGGGCGCTGGCCCACAAGGATGTCTTCATCGGCAGCACGCAGCCGGCAAATCCCTACGCGTCGAATGCCGGACCTTTCAACATCTTCACTTTGAAGCTGGATCCTACGCTCAAATGCTCTTTGAACTTAATGAGCCAAAGTGAAGCCGCCTATTGTCTCGACTCGAACCAGGGCATCTCCTTCTCCTTGGAAAACTTTGGCGTAAATCAACGTTTTTTCAATATCTATGATGGCCCGTCTTTTCAAGATTCCAACGCATATCTGGATATCACCAAAACTACGCTCGATGGCTGCAATACCAGCCCCGGCAATGGAGGCCCTGCATGTCAAGCCCGGGGATGGATGTACGGCAATGTGACCGGAGTGCCGTTGAATCCTGCGGCAATGCCGAACTTCCAGGCTTACTTGCCCAACGCCGCTATCGCATGGAAGCAGCCCAATGGGTTTTACTATCCACCCGCGTTCGACTCGAAGAATCTCTTCTTCAACAACGTCGAAATACGTCACTTCGTAATCGAACCGCTATTCAACCCAGGAACCTACGATACGAACGGAACACTAGCCACGAGTCGTTACTTTAATAGTGCGGGCGGCGCCAGCGGACCTGACGGAATGTTCAATGGCTTCACCGACATTGACCGCCAGACGGAGCTCACCGACGAGGATGGATCACTGACCGGCCTGCTGGGCGCAGCCAACCAGAAAAGTTATCTGCCAACCATTTCCGTCAACAAGGACAATTTTTTTAGTGCGCCGGTGGAAACCGTGGAATGCGCCTCTGACATAAAACGCAATATGCCTGCGCCGTGGGGCAGTTGCAGTTTGCCAGAGCCGCTCTGCGGAACGGCCAACACCAGCCCTTATGACTACGTGACTACAGTTGTGTATCCCGCGACCACAACCACCGATGGCACCTCGTGCGACCCCATCCCGAACTGGACCCGCACCTGCACCATGCCCAACTGTTACGGTATACCGCTGTATCGCGAAGGATTGGTTCCAAGTGACGATGGCACAGCGCCTTTCATTCGGCTGGCCGGTCAAACCACATGCCAGCGCAGTAGCCTTACCGTGAACAATGGTAACTATTACATGGATACGAAGGTGTCACTCAATGCGCAGAATGGCTGGAACGAGTTTGGCGCAGCGGCCGTCAACGTATTTACCGGCGGCCAAACCTACTATACCTTCCTGCTCTTCGCCAAGCCGACAACCGTGCAGACGTATTCGATGTATGTCGGAACGGACTTCACTCCATCGGATCCCACCCAGCTGTGGGTAACCCGGGTCGATAAGAGCGCCACTCCCTACGCCTTCGCCAAGGATACGGCCGACACAATCACGGCATGTTCGTCGCGAAAAGCCGGGTCGGATTTTGCCTGGTGCTACGACTACAGTTCTACGACCGGCATTCTGACGGTGAACATGAATATGGGTTTCTCGGAATTCGCCCAGAACTATACCAACGCTATCGAGGAGCACTGTGGACCGGCAAATTACTGCGGCTGGAATCAGTCGACCAGCAGCTGCGGTTGCGTGCTGAGTTCCAAAGACGGTGGCTATAAGGAATGTCAGAATGCCTGTTCCAACTGGGCAGGAGCGGCCATCGATTGCCCCTGGGATAGTTCGGATTTCATGTCGCCTCGCGGCGCCTGTTACGGAATCGGCATCGCCCTTCCTACCGACTTTGTCGCCAGCGAGAGCGTCACCACTTCGCCTCCTGGACAGTGCCTGCCCAATAACCCTGCGTGGAGCGTGTTGTTCACGGCCGCGCCGTCGGGTACAGCCGGAACGTGTACCTATTCCGCTTCCATGCTGCCAACAGGATCCTTCTGCAGCAACGCAATGCGGAAGTGAGTCGCCAGGAGGCGGCAAAGAAGCAGAGCGCTTCAAGGATGACAGAGCGTGCCGCGCAGGTGGAAGAGCGGCGCTTCAGCGGCGTGTCAAGGCCGCACCTTCCCGAAGGAGCCTGACTTCAGTCCGGCGGCACATCAGAGTAGCGCGGTGCTTCTTGTAAAAGGAACGGCCTTCCGGCCTTCCGTCACTACCACGAGATGCTGTGGCTCTTAGCCACTGAACGACATGCCCGTAACTTGAACAAGGCGCCGCTCTCTTATTTCGGCTGTCCCCCCAGCCCTGCCCACTTCTCCAGCAACCCCAGCGTGGCCGCATAATCCAGATCGTCCCAACCCTCCTCGCTCGACAGCTCATAAATCTCATCCACGGTTTCGAGTGCAGGCAACTTGACGCGGTTCTCTTTCGCCATATCGAGCATGAGGTGAATATCTTTGTGCATCAGGCGCAACGGGAAGTTAGGCGAGTAGTCACGGCGCAGCACGAATGGTGCTTTGTAGTCGGTGACTCCAGACCGCACCATCGAGGCCTGAATCAACTCGATCAGCTTCGCGGGTTCGACGCCGAGCTTCCGTGACAGAACGAAAGCCTCGGCGAAACCCTCGTAAATAAGCGCAATCATCAGATTCATGCCGAGCTTCGCGGCCTGGCCCTTGCCGGTGTCGCCGATATGAATGACCTGCTTGCCCATCGCCTTGAAAAGCGGATCGAGATACTCCACGGGCTCGGGCGCCCCCCCCACGATGAAGATGAGCTGTCCGTTTTCCGCGCCGATCTTGGAGCCCGTAACTGGTGCATCCACCCAATGCACGCCGCGCGCATTCACCCGCTGGGCAAAACGTACGGTGGCTGACGGCGAAATCGTGCTGGAGTCCACGACGATAGCGCCTTCGCGCAGCGACTGCTCCGCTCCGTCCTCGGCAAACATCACGCGCTCGACAGCGGCGGTGTCAGCCACGCAGGTCCAGACCACGTCGGCTTCTTTGGCCGCATCGGCCGGAGATACGGCCGTGGTTGCGCCGTCGACATGCTGCCGGGCGCTGCGGTTCCACACCGAAACTTCATGACCGGCCGCGACCAGGCGGGAGGCCATAGGGCGTCCCATGATGCCCAAACCGAGAAAGGCAATACGCATTTGCTGCTCCTTAATGTCATCGGGGTAGACGCGCGCAGCAGGGAGCCGCTGGCGCGTCGGCCCGAACTAATGATTTAAGCTGAGTGGGAGACTAAGGTCAAGGAAGCTGGGGAGAAAACTGGAAAAAGCTAGACTAGAACATTTAAGAGATGTTCAAGAGATATGGGACGAGATTCCAGCGAGATATCGGGATACGCACTCGACGATATTGCGATTATGCAGAGCTATTCCGTAACCTGCAGGCGACGACTGCTGGAGAGCGAGATTCCCTCCCGGCTGCATCGCCGCGGCAACGGCCAGCGTCTAATGACTAACAACTTCTATGTTAGGAATCACAATCCGCCGCAAGGCCAAACAATTCGGCACTCTCGTGCGTCGCTCCGCTATGACACCTCGAACCGGGGTCACTCGCAAACCAGTCTCAGCTGGACGGGGTGAACTGGGCGTCACCTTCATCGGACATTCCAGCTTCTTTTTGCAAATGGGTGGCAAGAACATCCTGGTCGACCCTAACTTCGCGCGCTGGATCTTTGTTCTGAAGCGGCTTCGGAGGCCGGGACTGCGGCCGCGCGATCTGCCTGCGATTGACGCGGTCCTGGTTTCGCACGCGCACTTCGACCACCTGAACCGTCCGTCGTTGCGGGCCATTGCACGACTCACGCGCTGGAAGTCGGGCAAGCGGCCAACCATTATCGTGCCGCGTAACGTGCGCGACCTGGTAAGCGACCTGGGATATGGCCGTATCGTGGAGTTGGATTGGTGGCAAGATTTTCAGTTGGGCAATCTTGAAATCACGCATGTGCCGGCACGGCATTGGGGCGCTCGCATCGTGCGCGACATGCATCGCGGCTATGGAGGATATGTCCTGCGAACGGGTAAGCAGTCGTTGTATCATGCGGGTGACACGGCGTATTTCGACGGCTTCCAGGAGATTGGCACGCGGCTGCACCCCGAGGTAGCGCTGCTGCCGATTGGGGCTTATCATCCGGCGTCGTACCGTTCGGTGCATACCAGTCCCGAGGATGCGGTGCAGGCTTTCCTCGATCTGGGCGCGCGCTGCATGGTTCCCATGCATTATGGAACTTTCCGGCTCTCGTACGAACCCGTGGACGAACCGGTCAAGCGGCTGAAGGTTGACGCCAAACGACGCGGGATCGAGAAAAAGATTTGCGTGCTGGAAGAAGGCGTAACGAAATTCTTTTGAGGAAGCCGTCAGCCATCAGCTTTCAGCTGTCAGCCAAATCCAGACCACACCAGTCCCACGGAGTGGGACAACATAGGATAGCCCCGCACTTCAACGCTTGGGTATACTACCCTCAAGATCCGAGTCCCGTAGGGACGGCACATTTATGAGCGCGGCCTTGAGCCGCACAGGTTTCCTCGGAGGAATCGCCGTGAGAAGAAGAATTTCGGCATTGCTATTCGCGCTTATGCTGTCCTGCCTCGCATTCGCCGCTGACACCTACCAGCAAGGCAAAATCGTGAAGTGGGAAAACGGCACTTACGCCCAGAACAACAAGAAAAAGCCGATGAAGAACTGGATCGTCTATCAGCTACAGACTGACTCCAGCACCTATTCCATCGCCCGCCAGAAAGAAACTAAGCCGCAGATGCAGGCCGGTGAAACCGTTCAGTACGAGTTGAAGAAGGACAACAAGGTCACGGTCATTGACGCCAACGGCAAGAAGCACGATTACCAGATCGTTGGTCAAACGGCTGGGCAGGGACAGTAAGACAGCCGTCCGCTGTCAGCCATCAGCTGCATTCTTACCTCGACACCTTTTCTATTTGTCGTCCTGAGCCCAGCCCACAAGAGTTTCGCGAATCGGAGTTGGGGACTTCTATCGCGACCCTGTGTCGGCTATCCTAAGGCTTGCTCCAGATCTGCAATCAGATCTTCCACATCCTCGATCCCCACCGAAATCCGTACCATGCCATCCGTCAGGCCGATAGCTTTGCGGCCTTTTCGCCGATGGCGGCGTGCGTCATGCTTGCCGGATGCGAGATCAGAGTCTCGACTCCGCCCAGCGATTCGCCCATGGTGCAGAGGCGCACCCGCTTCAACAGCCGTTTGGCGTTGGCCAGCGACCCGGTCTCAAACGTAATCATCGCGCCGAAGCCCGACATCTGGCGGCAGGCCAGTTCGTATTGCGGATGGCTCTTCAGTCCGGGATAGAAAACCTTCTTCACCTTGCGATGTCCGCTGAGATAGTCGGCCATCACTCGGCCGCTCTCGTCGTGCTGTTTCATGCGGACGGCCAGTGTCTTGACGCCGCGAAGCACCAGCCAGCATTCGAAGGGTGACATGATCGCACCGACGGCTTTCTGGATGAACGCCAGCTTCTCCGCCTGCTCGCGCGTGGTGCAAACCAGCACGCCGCCCAGCCCATCGCTGTGTCCGTTGAGAAACTTCGTCGTCGAGTGCATCACGATGTCGGCGCCAAATTTAATCGGCTGCTGGAAGTAAGGCGACATGAAGGTATTGTCGACCACAACTTCGCAGCCGCGTTTGTGCGCGATCTCGCTGACGGCGGCAATGTCGGTGAGCCCCATCAGCGGATTGGTCGGGGTCTCGATGTAGACGTAGCGCGTATTCTTGCGGATGGCGCGCTCGACGTTGCGCGGATCGGTGGTGTCCACGTAGGTGAACTCCAATCCGAAGTTCACCATAATCTGGTTGAAGAGCCGGGGCACGCCTCCATAGAGATTGTTGGAGGCAACGACGTGGTCGCCGGATTTCATTAGTTGGCAGAGGGCGCTAACCGCGGCCATTCCACTGCCGAACACCGGCGCGGCGATGCCGCCCTCCAGCGAGGCAAGATTCTGCTCCAGTCGCGTACGGGTAGGATTGCCGGCGCGCGAATAATCGTAGCCTTTCGTCTTGCCAAGCTCCTCCTGGGCGTAGGTCGAGGTCGCGAAGATCGGAGGAGCAACAGCTCCGGTGGATGGGTCAGCTTCACCGCCGACATGGATCGCGCGAGTGGAAAATCCGGCAACATTCTTTTTAGGCATAGAAAAGCTATTTCACCACAGAGACACGGAGGCACGGAGTTAGAAGAGCTTTCATCACGAAAACCACGGAGAGCACGGAGAAAACTGAGCAATTCTCAATCCCATGAGGTCAGAATTCTCAATCTGAAAAAAGACCGTAAGGATACAGAAGCGGAAGAACTTGGAAACTCTTGGTAGTGCGTTATTCGGGACGAAGCTCATGCGGCGCAGTGATCAAGTTGATCTGCCTTTCCTCCGTGCTCTCCGTGTCCTCCGTGGTAAAAAATCCTTCAGCGTTTATCGTTGAACTGGAAGATGCCTTTCGACAGATACCTTTCGGCGGAATCGGGGATGATGGTCGCGACGCGCTTGCCTGGGCCCAGGCGGCGGGCAATCTCGATGGCCACGAACACGTTGGCGCCGGCGCTAGATCCCGCTAGCACACCTTCAATCGCAGCCAGCTTTTTCACCATGTCAAAGGCATCGCGGTCGGTGACGGCGATGATCTCATCAGCCAGCGAACCGTCGAAGGTCTTAGGAATGAAGCTGGCGCCAATGCCTTCCACTTCATGATCGCCTTTAGGGCCGCCGCCCAGCACTGAACCTTGGGTTTCGACGGCAATAGCCAGCGTCTTCGGATTGCGTTCCTTAAGATAGCGCGCCACGCCACTAAACGTTCCGCCAGTGCCGCAGCCGATGACGATCGCGTCAATTTGTCCGCCTAGCTGATCGTAGAATTCGCGCGCCGTGGTTTCGTAGTGGTAATCGGGATTGTCCTGGTTCTCGAATTGCAGAGCGATGAAGGCATTGGGAGTCTTGGCGGCGCGCTGTTTGACGTAATCGATGGCACCCTGCATGCCAGCGTCCGCGGGAGTGCGAATCACCTCCGCGCCCAGCGCTTCCATCAGCGTAACCTTCTCTTGTGAAAAACCCTCGGGCACGGCGAGTACGGTTTTGTAACCGCGGCCGCTTCCGATGAGAGCCAGACCGACTCCGGTGTTTCCCGCGGTCGCTTCAAAGATGGTCGCTCCCGGCTGCAGCTTGCCCGACCGTTCCGCCTTGGTGATCATGCCCAGGGCGGCGCGATCTTTGATGCTCCCGCCCGGGTTCAGGTACTCGAGCTTGGCATAGACATCGGCGGCGCCAGGTGGAGGCAGCTTTCGCAGGTGAAGAACGGGGGTTTCGCCGACCAGTTCCGTGATTTCCTCGGCGACGCGGAGAGAGGCCATGTCCATTTCTGCAGTCTTCATAAGTGTCGTGAGCGCAATAACCATCAAGCGTACGTGAAGCGGAACGGGACGGTCAATGATAAGAGCCGCTTTTCGCTTTTCGCTTTCGGCTCTCAAGATTCTTTGCAAATGATATGGAGGCTCGGCGTCGTGTGGAACCACTGTTCTGGTTGAATCTCCAGGAGTGACGTTCGCTGCAGGAGCCGTTTGTCCCAAATGCTGCTCTCCACTACAATTCCGGCTGAATCTTACAAGCGCCCAAAGACCAAACGGACGTCACCCATTTTTGCGTGATGGCAAAGGTCACTGCGCGCGAAGGGGAGCGATCCATGTCACGGTGTAGCGCCATGGTTGTGGGAGCACTTGCAGTCATAGCCTTCAGCGGTTCGTGCTGGGCCCAAGGAAGTTCGGCGCAGACGAATCAGGCTCCGGCCAGTGCGTCGCAGGCTACTCCGGCGCAGGGTACGATCACGGGCACAGTTGCCTACCGCGAACGCGTCGCCCTGCCTGCGGACGCTGCTATCGACGTCAAGCTGCAGGATGTATCGTTGCAAGACGCATCCGCAAAGACTATCGGCGAATCCCTATTCGCGCCCGCCGGCCAGCAAGTCCCTATTCCCTTCCAGCTTTCTTACAACCCGGCTGACATCGATCCTGCCCACACCTATCAGTTGCACGCGAACATCAGTGTGAACGGCAAGATGATATTTACTTCGACCACAGCTTATCCGGTGATAACCAAGGGCGCCCCGTCGCAGGCAACCATCATGCTGCAGCAAGTGCAGTCGCCCACTGCAGCAACATCAGCAGCCAAGCTGCGTGAGACCCACTGGGAGCTGGCTGAATTGAACGGCAGGCCCGCATCTCCGGGTGAAGGCCATGCCCCGCACCTGGTACTACACGCGAAGGGTGGCCTCTCCGGCTCAACGGGCTGCAACAACCTGACCGGAAGCTATATTGCCGAGCAGGGCGCACTGCAGTTCACCCCCGCGGGTACGACCATGAAGATGTGCTCTGCTCCGGTTATGCAGCAGGAGCAGACGTTTCTCGCCGCCCTGAAGGCGACGACGGGATACCGCATCGACGGCGAAACACTGCAGCTACTGAACGGCCAGCAGGTGCTGGCGAAGTTCCAGGCGGTGAAGAAGTAAGCTTCCAGTTTTGACTACATGCATCGAAGATCAAATCGAAATCCTAACCCAAACAAAAGGAGCGTGTTTACGGGCACCTGAATAGCGAGCACGTTGGGCCCGCTCACGCCATTGCGAGATACAAATGGACGATCACGCCTACTTTTTCGAAGGCTTGGGCTTGAGCGTCTTGACATACGCAAAGCTCAGATCGAGATATTTGGCGAGTTCCTTCGTCTTGGGCAGCAAAGCATCGGGAACGGCGACGAACTCGGCCATAACCGCGCCATAGGCCTCGAACAGAGTGGTCTTGTACTTCTTCATGAACTTTTCCCGCTCCGCTTCGGGCAGGCGGATAGCCAGTGCGCCGGGCGGATTCAGTAGCGTGAACATATGTCCGTTGAGAGAAGTGTAGGGATGCGTTGCGCCCTTACGTTCGATCTTCGGGTTGGTAGCGATCAGCTGGTTGTAAAGCTCGATCTTGTCAGCGGGGATGGTACTCTTCTTCGGCATGGCCATGAATGCGCACCTCAGTCGTGAATGGAAATGTGTGCAGGAGAATATACCGTGAAGCCCGGGGCGTCGAAGTTTACCCCCATTCACGTCTTAGAATCAGAATGATGGCTCCGCGAAACCCCAATGTGTCCTGTCTCATCGCTGGAATTCTGACCGTTGTCTTTTTATGCTCAGCATCGCCGGCACAAGAAGACTGTTCAGCTGAAGTGAAGTTACTGCTTTCTCCGGCACAAACTCAGCTTGCGGTTACAGCGTTCGGCGCGCGGGGAGAAGCTGCCGGTCACGTATACCTCTTCGACACCGACAAACTTGATTTGCTTTCCCAAGGCGTGATCGTGAGATTGAGGCAGGGAGCGAGCAACGATCTTATGGTGAAACTGCGGCCGCGGAACGGAAAGCAGTTCTTCAACCCTTCGGAGGGAAACGGGAAGTATAAGTGTGAAGTGGATGTGGCGGGAAGCGTAGCGCAACCCTCATATTCGCTTACCAACGGTTATGCCGGCGAGCAGCTTCCCCTCACCGGGAACGCGGTGTTTGACTTGCTAAGTCCAGAACAAAAGAAATTACTGGAACAAGCACAGCTTTCAATCGACTGGAGCCGCGTCCATAGAATTGCAGACCTCCAATCGACCGCTTGGCAAATCGCAGGCCAGGGAAAATTCCGCAAACTCACCCTGGAACTTTGGACCTGGCCAGCCGGCCGGGTGCTTGAGCTCTCTGCTAAAGTCGGAGCCAAGCGTGGCTCCGCCGCCTATTCGGAATTGCTGGAACTGGCCAAGGACAAGGGGCTGTCGCTGAGCCCGGTTCAAAAGCTCAAGACGACCGTAGTTCTGGAATCCATCGCACCCAAATAGACAGGCCACGCCGGCACGGCGACTCCCGGCCCGCGGTTAGCTCGCAGGAGAGCGAGCCAGCGGGCTTCAGGATGTTTCTGCTTGGCCCAAACGCGAACGCGAGCCCGCAACTAGCTTTGCGATTGCTGCCAGAAAGTCTGGCGGGTTCATTCCCTTGGTAAGTACCAAATCGATGTAGCCGACTTCCAAAGGCGGTTCAATCAATCCAGTAAGTAGCACGATGGGCACGTGCGGCTTAAACAATTTCATTTGCGCAGCCAGTTCGGTTCCGGTTGTATCCAACAGCAATTGATCGGTGATAACAAGATCCACCGGATTGCGGCGGAACAGTCCAAGGGCGTCGTCGGCGTTGGTTGCGGTCAGAACGGCATATCCGGCAATGGACAGAAGCATACGGCGCAACATAAGGATGTTGGCTTCGTCATCCACGCAAAGAACAGTAATTTGGTTTGGCAAGTACTCACACTTTCTTTGGGAGGGAGACCTGCGGCGGCGCACGTCGATCCGGCGCCGGCGCACTCTAACAGCATCAACACGAAGTCTTACGGGATTCGAAATCGCCGACGATAAGATTCGAACGGATGTCAACCAGGAAGCTGCTCTCGCCCAAGTCAAAGTTCATCGACCGGCGTCATGGACAAACGGCGCAGAACTGACTCCCTACATTGTGACCGGGATAGATCGGTGGTGTCGTTGCGCGAGTGCAAGTCAGTCGTTGCGCAAGAGCAATGATGGAGGCATGGCAAATTGCAAAATCTTCTTCAGAATTGGCGACCGGAAACCTCAGACCTCGCACCCGGAAAGCTGCTCGGGCGAGCGGACCACAATTTTGCCACGACTCTTTATGACCAGCCCTTGACGGTGCCACTGGCTCAACAGCCGGCTGGCGGTGAATGGAGTAACATTCGCCTCGCTGGCCAACTCCTCATTTCTGACATCGAGTTCCACTCCCGCCGGCACTTTGTGCCCAATGCCACTGGCAAGGCTGGCCAACACCCGGGCAAGTCGTTGCCCCGCACTATGACTGGTCATCGAGATGTGGATCGCACGATAGGCAACCAGATAATCGAACATGATCAGGAGAGTATTTTCCACCAGGCGCGGATAGCGCTCCGCCAAGCCCCGAATGGTGGCGCGGTCCCACATCAGCACGCTGCTATCCCTCACAGTTTCCGTACTGACCAGATAGTCCTGCGGCGTCGACAGGAACGCCGCCCCGCCGAAGATTTCCCCGGGTGGCAGCCACAAAAGCAAACTCTTTTGGCCCTCTGATGACATAACGAAGTAGCGGGCGCGGCCGTTCATCAGCAAGAACAGATGGCTGGCAACGATTCCCTGATTGACGATCACGGAATTGGCGACGAAGCGACGCTGGCTCGCCGCCGATAAGATAACATTGACGTCTGGTGCAGCAAGTCCCTCCAGAAATCTTGGCTTCAGATGGCTCACGACAGCAGCGATTTGGGATGTAGTCATCGTCGATCCTCGCTCGAAGCAGGGGTCCACCCCCTTCGACTTCGTCGGACTATTCCATCCTAAAACTGCCGAATTAGATAGTTCGCTTTACGGAACTCGCCGGACGGCGCTCGTTATGGATGATTACCGGTGAAGCATCTGCTCTATTTGCCGCCACTCGGTCCACCGGCAGAGGCGCGCTCCTGCCCGGCGTAGTAGCCACTACGGGTGCGTACCTGCAGCTTTTTGTAGCCACGGGCCTGGGCTTCGACTTTCACCGTCCGGTAGCCACCCGAGCTCTGCGGATTTGAAGGCTTGTATTGGATGGTGTACTGATTGCGAATATCGTGAGCGATCTGGCCGGCAATGGCCTGCACTTCATTCAAATCCTTGGGAAAGAAAGCCACGCCGCCGGTGTCTTCCGCCATTTCGCGGAGAGCGCGGCGGGCGCGCTTGGAGTGCTCATCGCCCAACAAACCGATGGTATAAACCGTGGGGCCATTCTTTTCTTCCAGGCGACGCAATGCTTGCTCAAGAGATTCCCGGCTGGCATTGTCCTCGCCGTCAGTCACTACCAGCAGCACCTTTTTCTCCAACTCGCCACTTTTCTTGAGGTGGTCCGACGACGCCACAACCGCGTCGTAAAGCGCGGTCCCACCGCGGGACTCGATACGTTCCAACGCATCTTTGAGCTTGGGAACGCTGCCGGTGTAATCCTGGTCGAGGAAATACTCCTCGTTAAAGTTGACCACGAATACCTTGTCCTGCGGATTGCTGGACTGCACCAGGCTGATGGCGGCAGCATTCACCTTGGCGCGCTTTTCGCGCATGGAACCGGAGTTGTCGATGACAATCCCCAGAGCCACGGGAATGTCTTCGCTACGGAACGAAGTTATCTTCTGCGGTTTGCCGTCTTCATAGACGGTGAAGTCGTTCTTGGCGAGGCTGGTGATCAGGCGATTCTGATCGTCAACCACGGTGGCATGCAGCGTGACTTCATCCACTTCTTTCTTGAACACGAAAACGTCATTGTGTTCCGAGGAAGGAGCTTCTCCCTGTTGCGTGGGAACCTGTATGGTGTCTCCCGGCTGGTTGGGAGCTGGTGCGACGGGTGTTGCTTCTGAATTTGGAGTACTGCCCGATTGCGGCTGCGCAGGAGCCGCTTGCGTGGCCGCGCCGGATTGCGGCTGCGCAGAATCGGCGCCGGGTGACTGCGGAGGTGGAGTATTCTGGGCGGCCAACCACGTTCCCAGTAGAAGAACCCATGTGACCAGGAGAAGATAGCCTTTATTCGGTAGGTGCATAGTATCCAGTTTTGGCGTACACGTGCAGCGGCGGCAAGCCTTTAGGAGGATTGAGCCGCACTTTGATTTTCCGCCATTTACCATCACGTGTCGGATTAGTTGGACGGTATCCCAGCACATATTGGTTGCGCAGCTCGATACCAATCTTCGTCGCGACATCCGCCAATTCGTTCGGCGAGTCGATGACAAATGTCCGTCCACCAGTAACTTCCGTCACGTCGCTGAGCAAGGCCGGACCTTCGCGCTCCTCCGGCGTCTTGGCCTCGCGATCGTAGAGGCCGATGCCGTAGATCTGAACGTCGGCTTCCCGCACCATCGATTTAATCTCGCCTTCGGTGTAGCGGCTATGATTATCGCCGCCGTCGGAAATGATCAGCAGGGCTTTGCGCTCGTAATGTGCCTTCTGCATGCGATTCATGCCCAGATAGATCGCATCCAGCAGTGCCGTGCGGCCCTTGGGAATTGCATACACCAGCTTGCTTTGGATGTCCTCGATAGACGACGTAAAGTCCACCAGCACTTCCGGCTTCTCGGAAAAAGTGATCAGGAAGAATTCGTCTTGCGGATTAGCGGTCCGGAAGAACTCAACCACCGCTTGCCGCGACTTGTCGATCTTGTCGGACATCGAGCCGCTAACGTCGAAGATCACGCCCAGCGAAATCGGCGCGTCCTCACTGGAAAAGTGCCGGATCTGCTGCGGCTGGCCGTTGTCGGTGAGCTGGAAATTCTCCTTCTCCAGGCCGGTGACCAGGCGGTTCATAGGGTCAGTAATGGTCACTGGAACCAAGACCAGATCCACATCCTTCCTTACGGGCTTGGTGTGAGTCCTCAGCGTGGGATCGCCGGGAAGATCTGGAGGGGCAGTGGCGTCGGCCTTCTTGGTTTCGCGCGGCGTGATGTGAACATCGTCGGTCTGCGCCACCAGCGGCATCGCGACCCAGCCAGCCAGCAGACACACTCCGAGAAGCAGCAGCAATCGTTGACAGGCATGCACGGGGGATTGGACGGGCTGGCAGGAAAAACGTCCCGCCGCACCAATTAGATACGAGCACTGGATGGTCGAGCCGCGTGACCCGAACCCCTTACTGCAACCGCGGGCCATAGGATCCTCTGGGGTGAGATGAATCGTATCACAGTTGCGGCGGCCGGATAAGCTCGCGTCGCCGTGCTGCACGCTTTACCGTACTGGTTTGATGCACGTATGGATGTGACAGGAACGATTCTGGTTTCCTTTTCTTACTGCTACAATCGGGCTTCCCGAAGGCCATCGCTCATTCCTTCCGCTTTCGGGAAAAGGGACCTTTCTATGGCAGACATAATTCCTTTTCAGGCGATCCGTTATAACTCTTCGAAAGTGTCGGCTGGCGACGTAATGACTCAGCCTTACGACAAGATCAGCCCAGCCATGCAAGACCGCTACTACGCGGCCAGCCCTTACAACCTGGTGCGGATCATCTTGGGTAAACCGCAGTCTGCCGACAACGAGCAAGACAACGTCTATACCCGTGCCGCCGCGTGGCTACGACAATGGCAGAGCGAGAGCATTCTGGTACGCGATCCTGAACCCAGTATCTACGTTTATTCACAGCGGTTTAGAGTTCCCGGCGATCCGGCGGGAGCGGAGATTGAGCGGCGTAGCTTCATTGCCTTGGGACGAGTCGAAGATTACGACAGGAAAGTAGTCTTCCGGCATGAGCAAACTCTGAGCAAACCGAAAGCTGACCGCTTCAACCTGCTGCGCGCTACTCAGGCACACTGTGGCCAGATTTTCATGGTTTACAGCGATCCGGGTGGCGCGGTCGATGCGGCTTTGCGGCAGGACGGTCCGCCCACAGTTGAAGTGCGCGATGAATATGGTGTGCTGCACAGAATGTGGAAAGTCTCGGATCCGCAAATCATTGCGAGTGTGCGGTCGAAGATGGCGGACAAGAAGCTGATCATTGCTGATGGCCATCATCGCTACGAGACTGCTCTGAATTACCGTAACGAGAAGCGCCAGCAATCCAATAGAGATTTACAGGCTCCCACCGAGCGCGTGATGATGACCTTCGTCAACATGGATTCTCCGGGGCTGGTTGTTCTTCCCACTCATCGGGTCGTGTTTGGGCTGGAGGATTTCGCCATTTTTGAGATGGTGACGAAACTGCGCAAATACTTCGAGGTCGAGGATATAGGTCCTCTTTCCGATGTCCCCGGAGCCCTACAGCGGCTGCACGAAGCTGGCAAAGACCACACGGCTTTGTTAGCGGTGACGGCGCATGGCGGCTTTTTATTGCGTCCTCGAACGGATGTGCAATCGCGAAGTCTGAAGGGACTTTCCGAGCAGCAGCGTGGGCTCGACGTGGTACAGCTGCATAAAGTGGTATTGGAAGAGACGCTGGGTATGTCGGAAGAAGACATTCGGGCGCAAAAGCACTTAAAATATATGCGCGACGCGGCCGAAGCCGTGGATGAGGTGCTTAAGGGCACGGCGCAGGTGGCATTCCTGATGAATCCCGTGCGCATGGAGCAGGTGCGCGACATAGCCTTCGCGGGCGAGGTTCTGCCGCAGAAGTCCACCGACTTTTATCCCAAGATGCTGAGCGGGCTCACGATTTATTCCTTGAACGAGGCCGCCCAAGACCCCGCAGGTGGACAGCAGGAGACCGCAACAGCAGGCGCACGATAATTACGGATTTGTACCGCCGGTTCGATACGGTTATGGTTGAGGGGACTTGCTGTTTGTTTGCGGATTGATTGCATGACTTCGAGGTTCCCGCTGGCCGATAACCGTTCCCGCCTCTGGTTAGGGCTTACCCTGCTGGCCGCGACGCTGGCCGCACTGATCGCTCACTTTGCGACAGTTCAAGCTCAGACGCCGGACCAACTCACGGTCTACTCTCCGCAAACTTCGTATTCTGTCCCACTGTTTGACGAAAAAGGTCAGCCCTACGCTGGACTGGTAGAGCTTCTGGAACCGCTGGGTTCTATCGATGCCAAGCCCGATGGCAAGAAATACAAGTTGCGCTTTACTCCTCCCGGTGGCCGTCCAGCCGAAGCGCAATTCAACGATGGCAAGGATAAAGGTAAAGTTCGGGGCGAGAACTATAAGCTGCCGGCGAACTTCGTCCTGCAAAACGGCCGAGGATATGTCCCGCTCAGCGCGGTTCCCGAGCTACTGACCAAGCTGCTGGCAACGCCGGTTCAACTGCATCCTTCGGCGCGACGCCTGTTCATCGGCGACGTACCCATGCGCTTCGCGCTCGAGTTGGATAAGGGGAATCCTCCCCGGCTGGTGGTCAGCTTTCCGAGCCCGGTGAATCCTTCGATTGCGACCGAGCCGGGACGCGTGCGTTTCACCTTTCGGCGCGAACCCGTGATCTCCAGCGGACAGGACAATTTTAACTTCAACGATCCAGTCATAACCGGCGCGGTCTTCTCTGAACATGATGGGCTGGCCCAACTCGACGTAATGGGAACCGCTCCGCTGATGGCCAACTTTGCCGATGGCGGCAGAACCATTATCGTGGCTGCAGCTCCGCCTCCGCCTCCTCCACCGCCGCCCGCTGCCGAGCCACAGGCGCAAGCACCACCGCCAGCTGCTGCACCTCAACCCAAACCACCGGCGGTTCCGCGTTTCCTGGTCTTGATCGATCCTGCTCATGGCGGAGCGGACACCGGAGCAGCCATTACTCCCTCGCTGACGGAGAAAGATGTGGTGCTGGCGCTGGCGCGGCGGGTGCAGCATGAACTGGCGAGCCGCGGCATTGCCGCCGGAATGTTGCGCAATTCCGATGTCGCGATTTCAGTGGACCAGCGCGCTGTATCGGCGAACGCTGCGCGTCCGGCGTTGTATCTAACATTGCACGCCGCCAATACCGGCCGAGGCGTACACGTGTTCACCTCGATGCTGCCGGCGGTCAACCTGTCGAGGCAGGGTTTCTTACCCTGGGACACGGCGCAGGCGGCATTCCTCGATCTCAGTGGATCGGTAGCCGGATCGGTAGCCGCGGAACTGGAATCGCGCAAGCTGCCGAACAATACGCTGGTGGCGCCACTGCGGCCGATGAACAACATTGCAGCCCCGGCCATTGCGGTCGAGATTGCTCCCCCGGACGATAATGTCGAGAATATTGCCAGCGCTGAGTACCAGGAACAGGTGGCGCAGTCGATTGCCGCCGGTATCGCCGCCGTTCGCTCGAAGTTGCCGGAGGTTCGCCCGTGACCCGACGGATCCTGGTGATGTTTGCGCTGCTGGCGGTGATTGCCGTCGCGCTTGGCTTTTATGCTCTTCACCTGAAGAGAAAGGTAGCTCGCGACGCCCAGACCGCAGCGGAAGAGCAGTTGGCAATGGCGCCTCCGGGCAACGGACCACCTGAGCCGGTAACGTTGTATGTCGCAGCCGACAGCGACGGGACGTTACGCAAAACGCAGATCACGGTCCCGTTGCCTACGGAACGCAGCGAGCGCGATCGCGCGGTGCTACGGGCTCTGCTTGCCCAATATCTGAAATCTTCCTCGCCGCATCCTATCGGTCCCGGCTCGGATGTGCGCGAGGTCTATCTGATGGGTGATGATGCAGCTATCGTGGATATGAACCCGGCTTTCGCCGACGCTCATCCTTCAGGCGTTCTGGCGGAGGAGTTGACGGTCGCGTCAATCGTGGTCACCTTGAACGCCAACGACAGCAAAATCGGGCGCGTGAAGATTCTGGTCAATGGGCAGGAGCGCGACACGCTTGCCGGACACGCCGACCTGCGCCGATTCTACGAGGCCGGCAACATGGGCCAGGTCGTAAAGGACATGCAATGACCCTACCGCGCATTGGCGTATTCGATTCCGGCGTTGGCGGCCTCACCGTGCTGAAGACCATGGCCGAGCAGCTACCCGCGCACTATCTCTACTTCGGCGACACGGCACGGCTGCCCTATGGCACCAAGTCAGCCGAGACCGTTGCACGCTACGCCATCGGAGCGACCAGATTTCTGGAAGCGCAGAACATCGATCTGCTGGTGATTGCCTGCAACACGGCAACCGCGCTCGCGCTGGGAGACATCAAGACGGCCGCGCACGTCCCCGTGATCGGCGTGGTGGAACCGGGCGCGGCCATGGCGGCCGAGATAAGCAAGAACCGCGCCGCTATCGTGATTGCCACCGAAGCCACTGTCAGCAGCCATGCCTATCGCAACGCTCTGCAACAGCACGGCCTTCAGGCGCATGAGAAGGCGTGTCCGCTGTTCGTGCCGCTGGTGGAAGAGGGATGGATTGAGCATCCCGTGACCGAACAGGTGGCGCGAATTTATCTGGGAGAAGCCATCGCACAAGCGCCGGAAGGCGCCGACGTACTGGTGCTGGCGTGCACCCACTATCCGCTGATTGCTCCTCTGCTGCGGCGGATCGTGCCGTCGACGATGGAGATTGTGGACTCGGCCGAGTCGACCGCGCGGGTGGTGCGGAAGATCATTCTGGATGATCCTACCTTCTCGCGAACGGCGAGTGACAAAGGCAGAGCATCGGACTCCGTCGAAAATTCAGTGTGTCATCCTGAGCAGAGTGAGCCGAAAGGCGAACGGAGTCGAAGGACCTCTACGGCAGTAGCGACTTCCGCAGGACATCGCACCTTCCGCTTCTACGTGACCGACTCGACGGAAAAGTTCAAGCGCCTGGCTACACGCTTCCTCGGACGACAAGTTGATAATGTCGAGCATGTGGACTTGGGCGGGTAGTGATATCGCTCACTTAGGATGGCGCTGGAGAAACCGCAGATCACTCTGCTAGGACCAAAGTCGTCGGTCAAGATGACAACGAGGACGGGATGCTAAGGGCTAAGAGCTAAAAGCCAAGAGCCAATGGTCATGCGCTCCAAAGCTAATGCTGAGGGGCTGACAGCTCACGTACAATCGCCGCTTATGATCTTTCGCTCTGACAATCGCGCTCCTGAACAAATGCGGCCGGTGAACATCGTGGCCGACTTCATCTCCACCGCCGAAGGATCCTGCCTGATCGAACTGGGCAACACTCGCGTGATCTGCACCGCGACCATCGAGGATTCCGTGCCGCAATTCATGCGCAACAGCGGTAAAGGCTGGGTGACCAGCGAATATGGAATGCTGCCGCGTTCCACCCTTACCCGCACTCCACGCGAGGTCACGAAGGGCCGAGCCGGTGGGCGCACCCACGAGATCCAGCGACTGATCGGCCGCTCGCTGCGCGCCGTAACCGACATGGAAAAGCTTGGTGAGCGCACCATCTTCCTCGACTGTGACGTAATCCAGGCCGACGGCGGCACGCGCACCGCGTCCATCACTGGGGCCTTTGTGGCCATGGGGCTGGCCATGCGCCGCATGGTGGAGTCGGGTACGCTGACGGTGGCGCCCATTCGCGACTATGTGGCGGCGACCAGCATTGGCATTGTCGATGGCGAGATCATGCTCGACCTCTGCTATGAGGAAGACGCCCGCGCCGATGTCGATATGAATCTGGTCATGACCGGCAGCAAGAAGATGGTCGAGGTGCAGGCCACAGCGGAGCGGCGTCCCTTCGACGATGCCCAACTCGCAAAGATGTTGGCGCTAGCGAAGAAAGGAATCGAGTCGCTGGTGGCAAAGCAGCAGGCCGTGCTGACTGGCTTGCCGCTGAGACAGTAAGGCGCATACGAGTAATCTTCTCTGGCTGTCTTCGTTCCTAGGACGTAGATGACGACTTTTTGAGATTTGCTTACGAGTAATCTTACCCCGAGAGGCAGAGCTCGGGTTCTTTCAAACGCCCCCAGGACGCTTTGGCTGTTCGGAGCCGGCGCTTCGCATCACTACCACCTCAATGCCTACGGCGCGCCTGTACCGTTGGCGAACGGGTTCTTTGAAGCTTTCCACAGGCTGCCACCTCGCATGCGTTCCTAGCGAGCGTCGGCCATTTATTTCTTTTCTAGAGCATTATCGCGCAGTGCCACCGGAACAGGCAGCGAATTGGACTGAAAATATCGAGGACTTCATGACATCTGTTGAGAGCGACCTCAACAACTTAAGAGAGTCAACTAGTGATGGTCGCTTAAGCCCAGAACAGTTTGAACGTGTCGTCTCGTATACGCAAGTCTTCAATAATATGACGTTCATCTTCGCCAATGTCCTTAATGAAGCGCAAAACGGCCCTCCGATGTCCCTATATTGGAAACTTCTTGAGCACTGTGGTCCTAACGATTCGTTCGCCACTTTTAATTGGGACACGCTGCTCGATCGGGCCCTTCCTGGCACTGCGGGTTGGAACCCGAATCTTGGATATGGGTTGGATTTCCGGGCTGTTCTCGACGGTTCACGGAAGGTTCAATGGATGGCGAAGCTACCTTCACTACTGGCTGGAAACTATTCAAGCTGCATGGTCAACAAATTGGTTGGTTCCCTACACGGGGATAGACTTCCGTCGCTAGCATATAAGTCAATAATCCCTGACTCCACCGATTTGTTTTTGTACTCGCACTCCTCGCTCCCTTACGCCACGCATAAGAACCGGTGGAGTGGCGGCTATGTAGAAACGGCCCACTGTTACTACCCCTCCCAACATCCCCGGCGAGTTCTTTTCGACGGCTCTAGCTGTCACCTGAGCCGGACGTGCGTTTGTGAAACCACACCCCAGGTCCTCTCAGCATCAGGAGGGAGACTCGAAGGAGTCCCTTCCTCACCCCTATTAATAACGCCCGTGCGGCAAAAAAAATACGACGCTTACGGTCCGATGATCGAGAGTCTCTGGAACCAAGCTGTAAAGGCCCTTGAGGAGGTAAGTCGCGTCGTAATTGTTGGTTACTCATTTCCCCCAACCGATACGCGGCCGCTAACACCTCTTTAGGTCCTTCTTAGCTGCGAGAGGCAAGCAAATTGCCTTAGAGATCGTCTCTCCCGATGTTCGCAATATCGCCAAAAGAATCGGAGAAGATTACTTGGCCGGTGTAAAAGATGTGAGGCTGCACGACATCAAATTCGAAGACTACGTGGATCAATCGTCGGAATCCACGCCCTCCTTGATGCGGCAAGCCGCTGCTGAGTACCCGCAGGTGCGCAGACTGGCTTGAAAGGATATCTTTTACTCGCCACTCCCGAGAGGGAAGCCAATCTGCTAAAGCGGATCGGTAAACCTGAACCGCTAGTCTCGCCCAAGAAAAGTATTTCATTTAGAATTTCTTGTCCTGCGGTTCTTGGGCCCAGCCGCAATCTGCGGGACTGCACTCCAATCTTATCTCATCGAACCGGGCGATCTCAGCCCGTGGAGGTCTCACTGTGAAACTGACTCCTGGAAAACTAGCGGGCATGAAGGCTGTTTCCAACGATCGCGGCGTGATTGCCGCCGCCGCCATGGATCAGCGTGGCTCGCTTAAGAAAGCGCTTGGGCGCAGTATGCCACGGATGACGAACTGGAAGAATTCAAGATTCTACGTCACTGAAGTTTTGACCAACACGCCAGTGCCATCCTGCTGGATCCGGAGTGGGGCCTACCGGCCGCGAAGCGCCGCGCCAAGGGATCGGGCCTGCTGTTGGCCTACGAGAAGACTGGCTATGACAAGCAGACGCCCGGCCGTTTGCCTGACTTGCTCGACCTGTGGTCTGCCAAGCGGCTGAAAGAAGCGGGCGCCGATTGCGTCAAGATCCTGCTTTACTACTCGCCTTACGACGAGCAAAAATCAACGACCTGAAGCATGCCTGGACCGAGCGCATCGGCGACGAGTGCCGCGCCAACGACATTCCGTTCTTTCTGGAGCTGGTGGGCTACAAAGAGGGCATCGACGAGAAAGGCGCGGACTTCGCCAAGCTGAAGCCCGAAGTAGTAGCGAAGTCGATGGAGGAGTTCTCCAAAGACCGCTACGGCGTCGACGTGCTGAAGGTGGAAATTCCCGTGAACCTGCAATTCGTGGAAGGCGCGACGTCGTTTAAAGGGACGAAAGCGTACTACGAAGCAGAGGCGCTCGATCACTTCCGGGCGGCAGCCGGCACCACCAGCAAACCGTTCATCTTCCTGTCGGCGGGCGTCAGTAATCCCGAGTTCATCGAAGACCTGGAGTTTGCGGCTGAATCCGGAGTGAAGTTCAATGGCGTGCTATGCGGACGCGCGACCTGGAAAGACGGAATCCCGATCTATGCGGAGAAGGGTGGCGAGGCATTTGAGACGTGGCTGAAAGATGAAGGCGTTAAGAACATCAATAACGTAAACAACGCGCTGAAAGCAGCTACCCCTTGGTACAGCATCTATGAGGTGCAGGAGACGGCCGCCGCCAGATAGAAGCCAAGCTTCTTTTATCACAGAGGCACGGAGTTCTCAGTGCCTCTGTGGTGATTTCTTATTTCCTGCAACTGGCGCAGTAGCCGCCGATCTCGAAGCGCGCCAACAGAATGTGAAAGTGGCAGTCACGCTCCACTTGTCCCTTTACGCGGTCGAACAGATCGCTCTCGAATTCCTGCACCTTGCCGCAGCGCAAACAGGTCATGTGCATGTGATCGCGCTGTGGCCGCCGCTCGTAGAAGTGCCCCTCTCCCTTGACATGCAACAGATCGAGTTCATCGACCAGGCCATGCCGCTTCAGCAAGCCTAGGGTGCGATAGACCGTAACTCGGTTGATATTGGGATCGATTCTGACAGCCTTACGCAGGATTTGTGCGGCATCCAGATGCTGGGTCGCGGTCTCAATGATTTCAAGAATGACACGGCGCTGGCGAGTCATGCGGATTCCGCGACTCAGCAGTGCGGTTTGCAGCGCTCCAGGAGCTTCGGTTTCCGGGAAAGGCATGTTGGTACCCCACCTTCGTTACATTGGGACGCAACCGAGTTGCAACAAAATCTGCTCCGCCGCTTGCACTCAGATCGCGAATCAGGTTTAATCAATTCATAAGTATTGCAACCGTGTTGCAACTGTAATCTAAATGTAAGTATAACGGTACCCCGGAGTCCGGTCAACCAGATTTTAGAGAAATACTTGGAGCACTTATGAACCGGTTGCGCGTTTTACGGTTACTGATACAGGGCAGTTGGGCCACCGTACTTTTTCTGGCGGTGGTTGTGCCCGCCTATGTGAACAGCCGGGCAAGAAAGACCCTATTTCGTAACTTATTCACAAGACATGGAAGAGCCCGGCAATCTGGACCTGGAAAATTACAGCGTAGTGGGTAATCCCAAAGGAGGCGACGCCTTCCTGGGAGCGGACGTGGAGGCTGAGTATGGTGTAACCGCCTGGTGGACCACCGAGTTTTATCTGGACGGCCAAGCCACCGCAAACCAGAGCACCATTTTCACTGGCTTTCGCTGGGAAAATCGCCTTCGTCCCTGGATGGGCGAGCACTGGATCAATCCCGTACTGTATGCCGAGTTTGAGGACACCAGCGCAGACAAAACCCTGCGCGAGGTGGTAGGCCATGACGGCAACGATGACATGCTGATGCCAAACTGGCTGGCACGCATGGATCACGAGCGCGAACTGGAGCTCAAGTTAATTCTTGGCAGCGACGTTGGCGGCTGGAACATCAGCGAAAACTTCATCACCGAAAAGGACTTCTCTGACCCCTTCTGGGAGTTCGGGTATGCGCTGGGCGTGAGCCGGCCGTTGCAATTGGCGGCGAACTCGCAGGAATGCACTTTCTGCCGGGAAAAGTTTCAGGCTGGAGCTGAAATGTACGGCGGCCTGGGCACGACCAACGGTTTCGGCCTGCATCTGACCTCGCAATATCTGGGGCCAACTATCAATTGGACTGCTCCCAACGGCATGACGATTGGCATGTCACCGCAGTTTGGGCTCAATAGCTACAGTATTCCATTCCTGTTCCGGTTCTCGGTTTCTTACGAAATAGAGAGCAGCAATACGTAACTGAGCCAGTAGACGACAAAAAAAAAAAAAAAAAAAAAAAACCCCGCCCAAAGCCCTCGACGACGCCACTGCCGCCAACTGCTGCGCGCCGCCCAGGCCGACCGCCGGACGCTGGTCCGCCTCACTGTCGAGATGCTGCTGCGCACCGGGCTGCGGGTCAGCGAATACACCGGCCTGCGCGCTGACGCTGTCGTGCTCATCGGCGCCGGGCCCTGCTGCATGTCCCGGTCGGCAAGCTCCACGAGGACCGCTACCTGCCGCCGCACCCGCAGCTGGTCACCCTGATCCATGCCTACCGCGCCGCACATGTCCCGCTCCGGCCATCCGCTGCTGCTGCCCCGCGAAAACGGCCTGGCCCTGGACCGCCACACCGTGACCCGGTTCATCAACAAGGCCGGCGCTGCCGCCGGCCTGCCGCACATCCACCCCCACCAGCTCCGGCACACCCTGGCCACCCAGGCCATCAACCGCGGGATGAGCCTGGAAGCCATCGCCGCCCTGCTCGGCCACCGCAGCCTGGACATGACCCTGCGGTATGCGAAGATCGCCAGCCGCACCGTCGCTGACGAGTACTTCGCCGTGTCCGAGAAAGTCGAAGCTCTCTACGGCCAGCCCGCCCAGCTCCCCGCCGACGCCGCCTGCCGAAAATGACCCGGCTGCGCCGCGAGCACCACCGCCTGCTCGGCAACGGCTGGTGCACCCGGCCACCGCAACTGGACTGCGCGTTCGAGTCCATCTGCGAAACCTGCAGCTACTTCCACACCAGCATCGAATTCCGGCCCACCCTCGCAGCCCAGCACGACCACGCCGCTGCACACGGCCAGACCAGCCGCCAGGAACTCTTCGCCCGCCTCATCCACCAGATCGACGACAACCAAGCATCATGACCAGCTTGACAGCGATCACCCGCATAATGCCGCGATGAGCGTGAGTTGGCCGACTGCGTGGTTATGTGCTGACCGGCATCTGTCTCAAAGTCCGGGTACGCGTGGCCCGTCAGTGATTGGTCTTCTGTTCGAGCTCCGCGGGATACCTGTCGCCCACAATCGTGACCTCGGAGGCGGCGTGCTCGATCTCGGCAAGGTCGCCGCTGGTGAGCTGGGTGGTTGCAGCGCGAACGTTCTCCTGGAGTCGATGCACCTTCGTGGTCCCCGGGATCGGTACGATCCACGTTGCCCGGGCGAGGAGCCAGGCAAGCGCCAGCTGCGCCGGGGTTGCGCCCTTTCGCTCTCCGATCGTTCGGAGACGGTCCACAAGTGCCTGGTTCGCCCTGCGCGCTTCGACTGGAAGCGCGGCAGCGCGTTGCGGTTGTCTGCGTGGTCGAAGGTGGTGTGCTCGTCGATGGCGCCCGCGAGAAAGCCGCGCCCCAGCGGGCTATACGGCACGAACCCTATGCCCAGCTCCTCGCATAGCGGAGCACCTCGTTCTCCGGACGCCGCCACCACAGCGAGTACTCGCTCTGGACCGCGGCAACTCGTTGGATGGCGTGCGCGCGGCGGATCGTCTGCGCTCCGGCCTCGGAAAGGCCGAAGTACCTGACCTTGCCCTGCGCGATCAGGTCCCTGACCGCGCCGGCGACCTCTTCTATCGGCACCTCGGGATCGACGCGGTGCTGGTAGAGCAGGTCAATCGTCTCGACGCCGAGGCGAGCCAGGGAGGCATCAGTGGTCTGTTTGATCAGCTCGGGCTGGCTTGAAGCGACAGGCCGACCGTCCACGTCGACCTCCCCGAACTTCGTGGCGACGACGACGTGATCACGAACGGGAGCCAGCGCGTCTCCCACGAGCTGTTCGTTGGTGAACGGGCCATAGACCTGCGCCGTGTCGAAGAGGGTCACGCCGAGGTCCACAGCCTGCCGGATCAGCGCAATCGCCTCGTCCCGGTCCAGATTGGCGCTGCGATGGTAACTCAGCCCCATGCAGCCGAGCCCGAGCGCAGATACCTCCAGCCCGCTCAACCCCAGCATCCGCTTGCCTACGGCAGCTTCCATGCCTTCAATTGCACCACGGTCCACGCCCGGCAGGGAGACTGCGATGACGGGAGACCGCCCTGCACGACTACTCGGTAACAGCCCGCCCTCTGAGTGCGTGCTATCGCCGCCGTCAGGGACACGGCTGATCATCATGGCCTGCTGCTGACACCGGGAACCGCATACCAAGTACATGATCGGGCGGCCGGGACGGGCGTGCCTACCAGCTGTGTAAATGACGTGGCCTGACGGTGAGCCGCCCGGGTGGGTGGCTCGCGGAAGGACACGTGATGTCAGACACTGCGAAGATGGGCCGCAAACGTGAGGGCCCGCCGGGCCGCCTGCCGCGGCTGATGACGAGCTGGCCGATCAGCTGCTGGACCGTGCCCAGGCCGAGGGCGCGGAGCTGCTGGGCCCGGATGGGCTGTTGTCCCAGGTGACCAAGGCCGTGCTGGAACGGGCGCTGGCGGAGGAGATGACCGGGCACCTGGGCTATGAGAAACATGATGCCGCTGGCCGCGGTAGCGAACAGCCGCAACGGCACCACTGGCAAGACCGTGCTGACTGATGCCGGGGCGGTGGACCTGGCGGTGCCCCGGGACCGGGCAGGGACGTCGAGCCGCAGATCGTCCGCAAAGGCCAGACCCGGCTGGAGGGGTTCAATGACCGGATCATCGCCTTGTATGCGCGGGGGATGACCACCCGCGACATCCGCGCCCACCTGCGTGAGATGTATGACGTGGATGTCTCGGCGGACCTGATCTCCCGGGTTACGGATGGCGTGCTCGAAGAACTGGCCGAATGGCAGTCGCGGCCGCTGGATCGCGTCTACCCAGCGATCTTCATCGATGCCCTGATGGTCGAGATCAGGGACGGCGTGGTCACCAACCGGCCGGTCTACCTGGCCATCGGGATCGACTGCGAGGGAGCCAGCAGGTCCTGGGCCTGTGGGTCGGCCCCACGACCGGGGAATCGGCGAAGTTCTGGATGTCAGTCCTGTCCGAGCTGAGATCGCGGGGCGTGGCCGACGTGTGCATCGTCTGCTGTGATGGCCGACCGGCCTGCCCGAGGCGATTACCGTGACCTGGCCACGGGCGTGGTGCAGCTGTGCGTGGTCCATCTGATCCGCGCCAGCTTGCGGGACGCCTCCGGGAGTACTGGGTGCCGCTGTCGCGGGACCTGCGGCCCATCTACACCGCCGCTGGCGAGACCGCCGCCGCCACAGCGCTGGAGGCGTTCGCCGAACGGTGGAAGGCCGCTACCCGGCGATCGTGCGGCTGTGGGGGGCGCACTGGGCAGGAATTCGTCCCGTTCCTGGTCTTCCTGCCCGAGGTCCGGCGGGTGATTTACACGACCAACCTGATCGAATCGATGAACCCCGGCTGCGCAAGGTGACCCGCAACCGCGGCCAGTTCCCCTCCGAACAGGCCGCCCTCAAAGTCCTCTACCTGGCAGTGCGCAACTTCGAGGAGCTCCGCCGCCCGATCGCGTCCCGACGGGTGGTGTATGAAGCCCATTGTGATCGGTTTCTATTTAAGCACCAATAGCCTCGATTGTCACGTCACTCCCATTAGTTTCAGGACTGGTGGTTACCTTGCTGGAGGCGGCGGCGGTCTCCAGGCTCCATGTAACAACGGCGGGCTTGTATTCATCGTCGTTCTGCTCGGCCAGGACAGCGCCGACGAGGCGGATGATGGCGTCACGGGAGGGACGACGCCGACGACACTCGGTCTGCCTGCGGATTTCCTTATTCAGGCGTTCCTGGGGATTATTGCTCCACACCTGGCGCCAGATCTCCCGGGGAAGGCGGTGCGGCAATGCCAGGATGTCCTCGCGGACGTCATCCAGGTGCTCCGCCGCGGCCGGGAACTTCGCCTTCAGCGCGGTGACCACCTGGGTGGCGCCGGGCCCGCACCGAGGCTGCGTCGGCTGTCCCAACATGGTCCTGCACCAGCGTCACACCCGGAGGGCTGCGCCGACCTGGGCACCTTCGTGGCCAGACTCGGGAGTAGTGCGCCCGGCACCTTTGCCAGGATGCGCCGGGCAGCACCGCGGCGATGGCGTCCCGCAGCCCGTGGTGGCAGTCGGAGGTGACCAGTCGCACCCCGGACAGGCCGCGGGCGGACAGGCCGCGCAGGAACGCCAGCCACCCCGCGCCGTCCTCGCAAGCTGGCGCGTTCCACAGGCCTAGGGTTCCGCTTCCCGTTCGCGTTGACGCCGGTGGCGATCAGGGCGTGCACGTTCACCGTGCGGCCGCCCTCGCGGACCTTCTGGGTCAGCGCGTCGATCCACACGAACGCGTACGGGCCGGCATCGAGCGGCCGGGACCGGAAGCTGGCCACCATCTCATCCAGCTCCGCCGCCATGACGCTGACCTGCGACTTGGACAGCTTCGTCACCCCCAGCGACTCCGCGAGCTTCTCCACCCGGCGGCAGACGCCCGAGCAGATACGACGTCGCCAGCACGGTGGTCAGCGCCCGCTCCGTTCGGCGGCGCCGCTCCAGCAGCCACTCCGGGTAATAGGTGCCCTGCCGCAGCTTCGGCACCGCCAGCTCGACGGTCCCGGCCCCGGCGTCCCACTCCCGCCGCCGGTAACCGTTCCTGGAGTTCACCCGGTCCGGGGTCACCTCGCCGTAACCCGCTCCGCAGATACCCTCCACCTCGGCGTCCATCAGATTCGCTGCGCGAAACCCTTGATCATCTCCCGCAGAAGATCGGGGTCGCCGACTCCAGCGTTCTCTCGAATTGCGTGCCGGGAACCGGCACAATGTCACCCACGGCCATCCTGTCTTCCTCTTCGTCGGACTAAGGACTTCGAAGGATCACGAGGTGGCTGCGTCTACGTCACGGCGACACGCCCGCCAGGACGAAACGGTCAAAACTCATCAGGCACCTCATACACCACTCCAGTGGACGTGAACGCCGCCCGAACGTGGGGATCCGCAGCTCGGGGTGGAAACAGGCGCTCCAGGCATTGACGATCTACTTCGAAGGCCGGATCCCCAGACATGAAAACCGCCACGGTCACTTACACAGACGATCGGACGCTCCCGCCGGGGGGCGCTATGGCCCTGCAGGAGCTGCCGTGATGACCGTGAGACGCAGTGCCCCATACCGTGCCGAGCTCGCCTGGCGGTGAACGGCGACAGCGCACAGACGGCCCGGTTCGCCTCCGCATTGGCCGAAATCGCAGTCTTCGCGGGGTTATGCCTAGCGCTCAGGGCGTCGAGGCACCGCGCTGATCTCGGACGATGGCGACCGCCTCCTGCAGCAGCCACCGCCCCCGGGGCCCCTCCATGCCGGTACTACCCCACGCCCGGCCAGCGCACCCCTGGGTCGGCCCGCTCGGGTCCGGAACGTAGCGTCGTGGGGTCACCTCTCCAATCCGAGGACAACCCTGATGCCAGGTCCCACCGTCGTCCTCGTCCATGGCGTCTTCGCCGACGCGTCCGGGTTCGCGGGAGTGACCGCGAGCTCGAGAGCGCCTGCGACACGGCGCTCGCCCCGCCGAACCCGTTGCGAGGCGTCGCCTTCGACGCCAGCGTCGTCAGCGGCCTGGTCAAGGCCATCGACGGCCCTGTTGTGCTGGTCGGCATTCCGACCGAGGCGCCGTGATCACCCAGGCGTCGGCCGCCTGGAGAACGTGACCGGCCTGGTCTTTCTCGCGGCGTTCGGGCTGGAGGTGGGCGAGAGCTGCGCTAGCGTGCAGCAGCCGTTCCCGCTACCCCGCTCGCCAAGACGGCCGCCCCGACCCCCGACGACGCGCCCGGCGCCGCAGGCGGTCCCGACCTATACGCCAAGAGGAGCAGTTCCGGGAGACGTTCTGCGCCGACGTGCCGGTGGACATGGCCATGTCATGTTCGCCACCCAGCGCCCGCTCGCGGCCGCGGCGCTCAACGAGAACGCCATCGCGGCGGGCTGGAAGAGCAAGCCGTCCTGGTTCCTGGTCTCCGAGCACGACAACGCGATCTCGCCGGACGCGGACGGTTCATGGCGCAGCGGATGGGCGCCACGACCGACACCATCTACGGCTCGCACACCGCCTTCATCGCCAAGCCGGTCGCCGTGGCCACGTTCATCCGGCAGGCGCTGCGGTGACCTCGTAGACCGAGATGTGGTCCCGGCTCTCCCCGGTGAACGGGCCGCGGTCCCAGTCCTGGTAGCGCTCCCGCAGCCGCAGGCCGGCGAGCCGGACCATGGAGAAGGAGAAGGAGAAGGTCTATGGGTTGATCGACGAGGCGCTGAGCGCCAATGCAACCATCGCCAACGGCTACGATCCCAGCCGCGGGGGGCCGCTGGGCGCAAGATCGCGATCGTCACCTGTGCGGATCCCCGGCTCACCAGCATCGAGCAGCTGCTGGGTCTCGCCGCTGACGATTCGACATGATCAGGAACTTCGGCACCGTGATCGACGACGACGAAGTCCGGTCGCTGGTTCTCTCGATCAGGTCGCTGGGCACCAGAGAATAATGATCATCAATCACACCGACTGCGGGATGCTCAGGTTCATCGACGGCGAGTTTGAGGAGCGGCTCCGAAGGAGACAGGGGAGGCGCCGATCGCGCCGGCCAGGTTTGCAGTTTCACTGACGCTGAGGCGAACACCAAGGAGCAGATCCAGAAGGCCAGGTCACATCCCTGGATCTCGCTGGATGTCCCGGTCCGGGGGTTCGTTTTTCACGTCAGCACCGGACGGCTCAGCGAGGTGTTCCCGGACGCGGGAGACCGCCGCTGGTTAGCCAGGGCGCCGCCGCCCCGGCGCGTGCTGCGCGAGGACGCCTGTTCATTCATACCAGGTGTCGGGCCTCATTTCCTTGCACGGCTCCCCTTTGGGTACGACACGGTCATCTTCCCACCGTCGCCAGGGGTCGGCGGGGTCAAATTCCAGTGCCGTTGCCAACCATCGCGCCAGCGCGCGCAGCGACCCGGCCTTGACCTCCTCAGCCTGGCCCCTTTCCTCGCCTTGGGCCAGAAGGGCGACGTAGCGAAGAGCTCAGTCAGGTTCTCCATCAGACCCAGCGAGATCTCGTTCTATCGCCCAGAGGACCGCCGATGGCTCAATGGCAGATTCATCGCGACAGGCACGAGCTGAATCAAGCTGATCAGAACCACAGCACAAGCAGGCACGATCGACGGCCTGCCTGGCACCGCGACTTCCGAGGCATCACTCTTGCATGCGATCGCCCGCTTTCCCTTCGTTGCCAGGCTGCTTGCGCCGGGCTCGCTGGGCTGCGGGGCCTGCCGGGGACCGGGGCGCCAGCCCGTGCCGAGCGTCTCCTGGCCAGCCGCGCACCCGGCGGCCCGGGCCAGACGGGTTCTGCCAACGCGGCGAACCAGCGATGGCCTGTCTGGCGGATCATCGTTCCGGCTGGTGAGCGCGACGCTGGTCATGGCCCGCTC
>CAVUSW010000016.1:0-208632 GCA_963744265.1 uncultured Acidobacteriaceae bacterium | reverse complement strand
TCCCCACTGGAAAGATAACGTCGCTATCGCATTCGACGGACTCGGTGAGAATCGCCGTTACGGAGTCGCCAGGCTTCGAACTATAGGACGAAACGGGAGAACTCAACCGGATCCAGAACGTGTGGCCGGTGGAGAGGCCATTGCAAGCGAACCCTGGGACAGAACTCAGGATCAGTGACACGAGAACCGTTTGACGAAAACCGGGATGAAGAAATTTCATTGGGAGCGAAACGGCCCTCTCACATCCTCGCCGACAGGGTCATCATAAATGAGGCAGGCTGAACCCGGTTATAAAACTGAACGATCGGAGCCCGCATGAGGGTTACTCCAATAGGGCTTCGATGTCTCGGCTCCCATGGACAACATGCAGAATCAGAACGATGTGATTCTGGACGACGCGATGAACGATGACATACTCCTCGGCTGGAAAACTTCGGAGTCCTGGCCGCCAATCCTCATCGCGTCGGCGGCCAATAAAGGGATGCTGTGCCAACAGCTAAAAACGCTCCGGTGATGTTATCGATAACCCGGTTGGCGATGTCAACACTGCCGCTCTCCTGGGCGATGCGCAACCAAATTGCGTCAAGCTCTGCTTCCACCTCAGGAGCAAGGATAAACTCGCCCATCATCAGCGGGGATTTTGCTCAGCGGACAGCCGCGCCAGGCGGCGGCGCTTAACCTCGTCGGCGAGCTGGGTTACTTCCTCGCGGTTGGTAATCTTGCGTCCCGGGGCGTGAGCCAGAGAGGTTTCGGCTTTATCGACGCTGGCCAGAATTTCCAGGCGGCGACGCTCGCGCTCTTCCCACAGCAACATCGCTTCCCGCACGGCATCTTCTTCTTCGCGGCGAAGACGGCCGGTTTCCAGCGCTTCCCGGATGAAAGCTCTTTGGTCCTGGGTGAGATGCGCTTCCATGGCTTCAGCCTCAGTATTGCCGCCAACGGTGTCAATGGCATTGCGCGCAACCTGGACGTCACCAAGATGAACAGAATGTCATCTTCCGGCCCGTGGAGTTCCGGCCGATGCCGCCTAGAATGGCATAAACACCCTGTCTTGTGATCGATTTCCGGACTGCATAGCGCAGCGCAGGAATTCGACAGAAGGACAGGTTGCGACAAGAAGCAGGGCCCCGGGGTATCGTTGAGGTCCGACGAATCTGCTGCGCGAGGCAAGCGGTGCGACTACTGGTAGTGGAAGATGATGTGGCAATTCGAGAGTTTCTTCATCGCGGCCTGACCGAAGCAGGCTATCAGGTCGACATCGCGGTGGACGCCAGTTCGGCACTGGCGCTTACGGGCGAGGAAATCTACGATGGATTCATCATCGATCTCGGCCTGCCGGATATGGATGGCCTGGACCTGATCGGGCGTTGTCGAGCGCAGGGTCATAGCGCTCCAGTACTGATTTTGTCGGCGCGCCGCTCGATCGACGAACGCGTTCGGGGTCTGGAACAAGGTGGCGACGATTATCTGACGAAGCCATTCGCGCTGGCTGAACTGCTGGCTCGCGTGCGCAATCTGCTTCGCCGCAGCACCCCCGGTCAGCCCGAGGCGGTACGGTTGCGGGTTGCCGACCTGGAACTCGATCTGGTACGGCGTGAAGCTCGTCGGGGTAATGAGCTGTTGCAACTGACCACCCAGGAGTTCTCGCTGCTGGAGTACCTGGTGCGCAATGCGGGAAGGGTGGTGACGCGCACCATGATTCTCGATCGGGTGTGGCGCATGCGCATCGATCCGGCAACCAATGTGGTTGACGTGCAGATTTATCGCTTACGCAACAAGGTGGATGCCGACGATAAGAAGCCGCTGATCCACACCATTCGCGGCGTTGGTTATGTTCTCAAGGAAACCTAGCTCGCAAGGGCACTCGGCGGCATGGCGCATCGCCATCTGGCCGACCGTGGCGTTTGCGCTGGGAAGCGCGGTGGCGTTCGCCATCATGTACCTGCTGATCGTCGGCGACATTCGCGCCCGCAGCGATGCCTGGCTGAGCGGCGAGGCCGAGGTGATGGCCGATGTTGCCGCCAACACTCCGCAAGACGCCCTTTATGACCGGCTGGTGGCGGAAGTCGCCGAGTTGGCCTCGCGCGAGGTTTCCGACGACGACGATGCCAGCGGCCAGCACCAATCCGTTTTCTATCTGCAAACCGTTCCCGGCGACGCGCCCATCTGGGTGGGCCCCACTCCTAAAGACGTGTTCATCCCGTCGATTCTGAAGACTCGACTGGTCCCGGGCGAGCCGGGGGCGGTTCAGGTGCCGGGCTGGAAGAAACCATTTCGGGTGGTGTTTAAGGATCGTGGATCCGCCGGCGGTTTGTATCTGGGCTTTGACGACGTCAGCGGAGCGGAAATGCTCGACCGCCTGACCGAACGCTGCCTTTTGGTTTGGGGCGTCACCGTGGCGCTCGGCTTCCTTATTACCTGGCTGGCGGCCCATCGCACCCTGGCGCGGGTGCAAAGGATCAGCGACGCGGTCTCGCGCATGGGCAGCGACGACCTGGGCAGCCGTCTGCCGGAAGGGCCGCATCCCGATGAAATAACCCGCCTGTCGCGCACCTTCAATCATATGCTGGAGCGCATCCAATCTTCCGTACACCAAATGCGTGTCCTCACCGATTCCGTCGCTCACGATCTCAAGAGCCCGGTGACTTCGATTCGCGGCAGTCTTGAGGTCGCACTTTCCAGCGGCGGACAAGCCCAGTGGCACGAGCGCGTGGCCGAAGCCATCGAAGGTCTCGATCGCCTGGCACGATTGCTGAACACCACGCTCGATGTCGCCGAGGCCGATGCCGGTGCTTTACAACTGCACAAGGAACCGGTCGAGCTCTCCGCGCTGGTGAAGCAACTGGTGGATTTATATCAACCGGCCATGGCAGAACACCGGCACGAAGTTGTCACCGAGTTGCAAACAGTGCGTATCGAAGCCGATGCTTCACTTTTACATCGCACCATAGCCAATCTGCTGGATAATGAGATAGCGCATCTTCCGCCGGGCTGCACAATCAATATCGTAGTGGGGACAAAAGATAATGAAGCCGAACTGGTGGTCGCCGACGATGGTCCCGGCTTTCCTGCCAGCCTGCGCAATCGCATCTTTGAGCGCTTTGTAAAGGGACAGCACTCCACCGGACACGGGCTGGGACTGGCATTTGTGGGAGCTGCGATTCAGGCCCACGGAGGACATGTCGAAATAGGCGACCGTGACGGCGGCGGTGCGAAGATCGTGCTGAGGTTGCCGCTGATGGAAGTTCTGACGGAAAAGGTGTAACCGTTGAAGGTATTGCAACAGATTGGCAGGAAAGCGCTGCTGGCAAGCGCGACGCTGACGTTCCTGGGATGTGTGAGTTTCGCGTCGTCCTCGAAGGAGACGGCGGCTCAGCCCAACATCGAGCGCGGATTTCAGCAGATGTATAACCTCGATTTCGGCACGGCGCATGGTACCTTCCAGGCCTACCAGTTGGCCCATCCGGAAGATCCCATCGGATACGTGTCGAACGCAGCCGCCTATTTGTTTTCCGAGTTCGACCGTTTGCACATTCTGGAATCCGACTTGTTCACCAACGATCAGAAGTTCGAACATCGTGCCAAGGTGGCTCCTGATCCGGCGGTGAAGACGGAATTCGAGAGTGAGCTAGCCAAAAGCGACGCGGCCGCGAACAAGATACTGGCTCAGAAGCCGGACGATAAGAACGCTCTGTTCTCCCAGGTTCTGGCGAACGGCCTGCGCGGCGACTACACGGCGCTGATCGAGAAGCGCAATCTGGCCAGCCTGAGCTACATGAAGACCTCGCGAACCATCGCCCAACGGCTGCTGATCATCGATCCCACTTGCTATGACGCGTATCTCGCCGTGGGGGTGGAGAATTATCTGCTGGGCATCAATTCGGCGCCGGTGCGCTGGATGCTGCGCATGACTGGGGCCGAGACCGACAAGACCGAAGGCCTGCAGCGGCTTCGCCTCACCGCCGACAAAGGACTCTACCTGGCGCCCTTTGCGCGATTGCTGTTGGCGGTGGCGGCCTTGCGTGACAAAGACCCGCAGACTGCGCGCATGTTGCTGGCTGGGCTGGCCAAGGAATTTCCCGGCAATCAACTCTACGTTGCCGAACTGGCGAGGATTCAGTAGCTCGCTCGAGTAGAAGCCATCATTTCTCAGAATTAGCCGTTCCCATCTCGTTTCTCAGGATTGGGTGCCGTCTCATAGTTTTCGTGAAAGAGATTCGTATCAGGGCCCGGCTTCAGCCGTGCAAAAGGTGACCCTCAGGGGCTAAAGCCCAAGTCATGATGATGCGCTGCGGCACGTCTAAAGACGTGCCCTGATACAAACCTGTTCTGATACAAACTTGTTCTGATACAAAACCTGCCCTGATACAAACCTGCTCTGATACAAAACCTGCTCTGATACAAAACCTGCCCTGATACAAACCTGCCCTGATACAAACCTGCCCTGATACAAACCTGTGGTGATACAAACTTGTCCTGATACAAAACCTGCTCTGATACAAAACCTGCTCTGATACAAAACCTGCCCTGATACAAACCAGGCTGCGGTCGTTTATGAGATGGATTTAGGATGTTGGCCGAATAGCTTCTATATAATTTTCTACTCATGGACTGGACGCCCGGTTCCGCGATCCGCCGCTGGTTTGATCCGCAATTTGGTGCGTCGGATCGGCTGATCCCGCGCTGGATTGTTCTACGCGCGCTGGGGCTCATTTACTTCTCCGCATTTTTCTCGCTGATCTTCCAGATCCGCGGACTTATCGGCCCTGAGGGAATTCTGCCGGCCGGCGATTATCTGGACGCGGTGGCGCGGCAGTTCGGCCCAGCGCGCTTCTGGTTTGCTCCCACCGCTATTTTGGCTCTCCAGCAGCAACCACATGCTGATGGCGATCTGCTGGATTGGCCTTCTCGCCTCCATGCTGCTTGTCCTGAACGTGTGGCCGCGGGGAATGCTGTTCATCTGCTTCGTATGCTTTCTTTCCTTCGTGGCGGCGGCGCAGGATTTCTCGGGCTATCAATCCGACGGCATGTTGCTGGAGGCGGGATTCATCTCGCTCTTCTTCGCGCCGGCAGGATTCTTGCCGGGCTTGGGCCGCTCGAGTCCACCGTCGCGCGCCAGCCTGTTCCTGCTGCAGTGGGAATGGTTTCGCATCTACTTCGAATCCGGCGTGGTGAAGCTGGCCAGCGGCGATCCGGAATGGCGAAACTTCACCGCCATGGACGACTACTACCAGAACGGCCCGCTGCCTACCTGGGTCGGCTGGTACGTGCAACATCTGCCGCACTGGTTTCACGCTTTCTCGACCGGAGCAACGCTGGTACTCGAACTCGGCCTGGTGTTCATGCTGTTTCTGCCGCGGCGCTGGCGCATCATGTGCTTCTTCATCGTGACCGCGTGGCAGATTCCGGTCATCCTGACCGCGAACTATACGTTCCTGAATTATCTGGTCCTGCTGCTGGGATTTCTGCTGCTCGACGATCGGTTTATCGCCAAGTTTCTCCCGGATGACTGGAAGCAGAAATTCGTTCCGGCTGCGACGGCTCCTCAAGCAGCTACGTCCGATTTGTCCGTGTCCGAGGAAAAGCCTTCATCAGAGCCTGAGACAGAATATGGACCGGCCCGCGTCCCGAACCCTTTTGCCGCACTCAAGCTGGCACTTGCCAGCGTGATGCTGATCTGGATTTTCTATACTACGACGGTCGAGCTGGTCTGGATGTTTCTGCCGCACTTGCCGCTGCCTACCTCGCCGGTGGCGGCGCTGGAGCCATTCCGCATTGCCAATCGCTATGGGCTGTTCGCCGTGATGACCCGCGGACGTTATGAGATCGAGTTTCAAGGCTCAAACGATGGGCAGAACTGGACAGCGTATCCGTTTCGATACAAGCCTCAGGATCTGAGCAAGCCGCCGCGCATTTACGCGCCTTACCAGCCGCGCTTCGAGTGGAACTTGTGGTTTGCTTCGCTAGGCTCGTGGCGGGAGAACATGATCGTGCCCAGCACCGAAGAGCGACTGCTGGCGGGATCTCCGGATGTGCTGGCCTTGTTTGCGCGAAATCCATTTCCGCAAGCGCCGCCCAAGCAGGTGCGCGCCGTGCTGTGGCAATACTGGTTCACCACCATGGGGGAGAAGCGCGCTACGGGCATGTGGTGGCGGCGGCAATTGCTCGGACTCTATGCACCGGTGCTGCAGATCGGCCCGGATGGCAAAGTGGTCGCCGTGGAAATACCAGAGCCGATGCCGCCGCACCCGTAGTTACATTTCGTTGCCAACTGGTTTCAGGAGATCTGGCTCGGTAGAACCTGCCTTCAGGCCGGCGTCCGCACCAGTCTAAGGAAGGTGAAGGTATGCGCTCATCGTGATGAGCGCATACCCTCACGAGGTTCTATGGGCATCGTTAACGCGCCGCTGAAGCGCCGCATTACCCGCCCTCACCGAATTCGGCCATTGTGAAACAGGTGTAGGTCACGCCGCGAAGGCTTTAGCCAAAAAGCGCGAGATGTGCCAGGCGTCCATATATTTGTAGGGCGTCTCGCCCAGAGAATAATGTCCACAGGGCAGAGCCTTAATCGTCGTGTCGAGACCGCGGCGGATAAATTCGCCCGCCGTTTGTACCGAGAACTCCGGTAGAAATGTCAGATCGTAGCGGCCATAAATCATCAGCGACTTCTTCGGCCAGCGCTTGAACTTATCGAAATAAACGATGGGGCTGATGCTCATCCAGACGCGTCGTAGTTCTTCCTGGGTCAGCACCGCCTCAACTGCCTGCCGGATATGCTGTGTCGATTGCCCGGTCCACGCTACATCGCCAAAAGACGTTGACGCGTGATTGAACACGTTGACCCGAATGCGCGCGTCGTGCGCGCTGGCCAGAAACGCGTAGCAGGATCCCAGGCTGGTCCCGACAATTCCCAGTCGCGAGTAGCCGCGCTGTTCCAGCCAGTCCATGCAGGAGCGGATGTCGGCGATGCCCTGGCGGGTGGCGTCGATGGTACGTCCCACATTGGCGGACACGGCATAATCGGCGCGGGTGATGCCCGCCGGCCGGCGGATGTCGTGATAAGGCATGCTGAGGCGCAAGGCCGCGATGCCCAGCAGGTTGAAGATGCGGCACAGCGCGTTTTGGCTCACCCCGTCGGCGTTCCACTGCGGCAGCAACACCACCGCGCGATGACCCTTGGCCGGAAACCAGCGCGCGTTGACGCAATTGTTCTCGGGATAAGGCGACTCGACCGGCGAGGTGAAGCGCAGAAACTTGCCCCACTGGTCCTTGAGCTGCTTCTTGGGAGGCTCGCTGCCGGTGTGAAATAGTTCGACCTTGCGATGCTCGATGCGGAAATCGTGAGGTGTGGTGTAACGGAAGAACTCGTCGCTGTTGTCGACCAGGTGATCGTTGACGTCGGACATGTAGCGCAGCATCGCGTCCTTGTCATCCTGATCCTGCGGAACTGCGAAGCGCTCGATTCCCGGCCAATGCGTGGTCCAGTCCAGGCCCCACTCGAACGGGCGCACCACGCGATTGTTATCGCGCGAAGTCATGCGCGCTTCCCAGTCATGAATCCAGCGGCGGTAGTGTTCCTTCATCTGTAAGGATGGTATCCCACAAGAGGCGCTGGCGAATGCGTGGAATCCCGCAGCTATGAGTGAGTGGCGGCATGAAGGTTGATCGGGAAAACCAGCGCTGAAGGCGCGGCAGCTAGCCTCAGCCCACTCAGCCAACGATTGGCGTCAAACCTGCAGGATGCACTACAATGTAGTGCATGGCCAAAACAGAAGGTATACAGCTGGCGCGCTGATCCTGAGATGAAGAGAGCTTTGGAGGCTGAGGCGCGCCGGGAGGGAATCACAGTGTCGCAATTGCTAGACCGTATGCGAGGCAAGGGCTAAGAAGAACACGCTGGTTCGCAACGATCAGGACGCGCAAGCCCGCATACGTGCCGCAGTCGCGAAATGCTGTGGAGTTCGATCTCGGCTGGACCCGGACCTTTCCGGAAAACGTCAGGGCCAAGGTGCGAATGCTGCTCAGGAACGGATCCGCCTTACCCATTAATCGTTCTGCTTGTTATGGCGCGAATCCTTGCATTCCGAACCGGCAAGAACGCTGGGATGTCCGTTGCCGTCCAGGCGCTTTTTCAGACGTTGCTCACTCCCTTGCTACTTCCGAGGTAGTAGCTTGACGGAATGCCTTTCATGGTCATCGCCGTTGCTCATCGCGTCGAGACAGCGCGGGAGTTCGTTCGCGGTCCGGTGCTCCTCACCTTGAGCACCATCACTGACTAGCCGAATTTTCCGCGCTTGCCAGTCTGATGCACCGATATCAGTGTCCGGCCTATGGACTTTGCGGATGCGACCCGGTTCATCTAGCGCAACACGAGCTTCCGTTCGACTCACGACGATTATCGACCACCTCTGGATGTCTCACGACTTTCCGACCTATCGCGGTATTGACAGTACGTCGACAACCTTCCGTCATCCTGCCTCGGTCCTGGATGCGCCTCAGCCTAGCCTGTACTCGCTCTCCGCCGCCAGGTTTTCAAACCGCGTATACCGCTTGATGAAGGCCATCTTGATGGTGTCGGTGGGACCGTTGCGTTGTTTGGCGATGATGAGTTCGGCCATGCCGTCTAGGTCGGGATCGTCTTTCTTGTAGACCTCTTCGCGGAAGATGAAGGCCACCACGTCGGCGTCCTGCTCGATGGAGCCCGACTCGCGCAGATCGGAAAGTTGCGGACGATGATCACCGCCGCGGCTTTCGGGAGCACGGCTGAGCTGCGAGAGCGCCACCACCGGCACTTTCAACTCTTTCGCCAGCGCCTTCAGTCCGCGCGAGATGGCCGAGACTTCCTGGGTGCGATTCTCAAAGCGCTTGCCGCCGATGGGCACCGCCGACATCAGCTGCAGATAATCGACGATCAACAGATCGAGTCCTTCTGTCTGCCGCAGGCGGCGTGCCTTGGCGCGCATCTCGCTGACGGAGATGCCCGGCGTGTCGTCGATGTACAGCTTCGATTGCATTAATTCTTCAACCGCACGTACGAGCTTACGTTTGTCATCCTTGCTAAGAAATCCCTGATTCAGTTCTTTCGAATCGACTTGCGCGTGCGAGGCCAACATGCGCTTGAGCAGCGCCTCGCGCGACATTTCCAGGGAGAAGACGCCGACCACTTTGCCGTCAAGCACGGCGGCATTCTCGGCAATATTCATGGCGAAGGCGGTCTTGCCCATCGAGGGCCGCGCGGCGATGATAACCAGGTCCGATGGCTGCAGCCCGCTGGTCAGTTTGTCGAGCTGGGTGTAGTGCGTGGCCAGCCCGGTGATTTCCTGGCCACGGTCGATCAACTCTTCCAGCGAGCCGAAGGAGCTCTTGATGATGTCGGGGATGTTCAGGAAGCCCTGGCCAATGCGGTTTTCGGAGAGCTGGAAGATGGCCTGCTCGGCGCGTCCCAGCACTTCTTCGGCTTCGTCGGCGTGCTCGATGGCTTCGGCGATGGCGTTCTGCGCGACGTTGATCAGCCCGCGCAGCAGGGCCTTGTTGCGTACGATGCGGACGTAGTGCTCGATGCTGGGCCGCTCGGGAACGCCATCGATGAGCGACGACAAGTAAGCCACGCCGCCGATGGCTTCCACTTCCTTGCGGCGGTCAAGTTCTTCGACCAGCGTGATCATGTCGACCGGGCGGCCGGTTTCCTGCAGATCGCGCATGCGGGAGTAAATGCGGCGATGCGCGTCAAGCGAGAAGTCGTCGGGCGTGAGATGTTCGGCGGCCTGATCGTAGAGCGAGTTGTCGAGCAGGATCGCGCCCAGGATCGAGCGCTCGGCTTCCATGCTGACGGGAAGTCCGCGTTCCAGACTGTAGTCGGTGGTTGCCATCGGGTTCCTAGGAAAGAGTAACGCCTCGCGTAGTCGTTGGCATAATGTGGATTATGCGGAAATCTCGGTAGAAATAGGGATGTAGAACCAAACTCGTCCACTTTGAGTTTTGTATCAGGGCCTGGCTTCAGCCGGGCCGTTAGGCGCATGAGAACCCGGGCTTCAGCTCCTGCGACGCAGGAGCTGAAGCCCAATCTCTAGAGAAACTGGTTACGGCACAACTAAAGTTGTGCCCTGATACAAACCAAGAACTCGAGACAAGCGGAGGGAGCATAGGTCGTGCCCGCTCAGGATCAGATCCGCGACCATAGGGGTCCTTCGACTCGCTGCGCTCGCTCAGGATGACACACTTGGGAGGACTGAAGCACACGGCTCAAATGATAACGAGTTAACCGCTCAGTTCCCGCCACCGCCGAGTAAACTGGAGTCCGCAAAAGACCGTGCCCGTGCTAGACGCCAATTGCCAAATGCTGAATGCTAAGTGCCAAATGCTGCCAGTACAATGCCAAGTGCCCAATGCTAACTGCTAAATGCCGTCTCCGAATTCTCGCCCTCGCCGTCCTATGCCTCGCCTTTGCCATGCCAGCCGCGGCGCGGGACTGGCACATTGCCCGCTACACCACAACGATGACCGTTGCGCGCGATGGAACAGCGCAGGTTCTGGAGCATCTGGAGGTGGTCTTCGATGGCGAGTATCACGGTATCTATCGCGATATTCCCATCCAGTATCCCGGGCCGCACGGCTCCAATTACACGCTCTTCCTGACGGTGACGGGAGTCAGCGACGGACATGGCCACAAGCTGAAGTACGACTCCAGCGTGCAAAATGGCAGCCGGCACTTGAAGATTCTGATTCCCGATGCGGTGAACGCCACGCGCACCGTCGATATTCACTACAACTTGACCAACGTAGTGCGCTGGTTCGACGACCACGACGAACTCTACTGGAACGTGACCGGCAACGACTGGCCGGTGCCGATTGACAGCGCCCTAGCCACCATCATCTTTCCGCGCGGAGCCGATGGCAATTTGCGCGCACAGGCCTTCACCGGCGTGTACGGTTCCAGCGAGCAGGACGCGCTGGTGGTGGTCGGCGGTGACGTGGTCCGAGTGTCGACCAACGATGCGCTCGCCATGCGCGAAGGCCTGACCGTGGACGTCTACCTCAGCAAGGGAGTGCTGACCCAGCCCAGCCGGCTGACGGAGGCGATGTGGTTCCTGCGCAGCAATCCGATTGTGCTGCTCCCGCTGTGGGCGCTGGTGGTGATGTTCTTCTTCTGGTGGACGAAGGGACGCGATCCCAAGGCCGACATTTCAGTGGCGCCGATGTACGAGCCGCCGCAAGGCATGACGCCGGCCGAGGTGGGCTCGCTGATGGAGGACGCGGTACATCCCCGCGACATCACCTCGACGCTGGTGGATCTGGCGGTCAAGGGCTATCTCAAGATCGAGGAGACGGAGTCGAAGGCGCTGCTGTTCTCGCATCGCGATTACACGTTTCATCTGCTGAAGCCGCAGCCCGAGTGGAGCACGCTGGAAGCGCACGAGCGGCTGATGCTGAATCACATGTTCCCCGCCGGCGCCACGCAGATACAGTTGTCGGATTTACGCAACCAGTTCTATGTGGCGATCCCGACCATCAAGGAAGACATCCTGGCTGAGCTGAGGAGCAAAGGAATGTACTCGGTCGATCCCGACTCGGCGCACGCCTATGTGCTGGCCGGGGTGGTGATCACCGCGCTGCCATTTGTCATCGCCCAAGTGCTGGGCTGGGCCTCGATGCTGGATTCGCCCGGATTGCTGATCGCTTCCGGCCTGATCGCTGTGGTCATTGTCTTCCTGTTTGCGCGCATCATGACCGCGAAGTCGCTGAAAGGGGTGCGCACCAAGGTTGAGATCCTCGGCTTCCAGGAATTCATCAATCGCGTGGATGCCGACCGGCTGAAGCGCATGCCGCCCGATACCTTCGAAAAGTTTCTGCCCTATGCGATGGCGTTGGGCATCGAAAACCGCTGGGCGAAGGCGTTTCAGGGCATCGTGCAGAATCCTCCGGCGTGGTACGTCGGGCCGACACCGTATGTTGGATTCAATCCCATCTTCTTTGCCGGATCGATGCACGCCATGGCAATGGATGCGCACCAGGCATTCGTGGCGGCTCCGCGAGCCAGCAGCAGCGGCTCGGGCTGGGGTGGCGGAGGCGGTGGCGGCTTCAGCGGCGGCGGGTTCGGTGGTGGCGGGGGCGGAGCGTTTTAAAATCCCGGCGAGCTATCGATTCGGTGCCCTTTTGCTCTGTCGCCTCTGAAGGGGCTCTGAGATTTACAGAAGTCCTCAACGCGGGCCTGAAGGCCCGCTCTACCCGCCATCTGCACCGATATGCAAACTAAGCCACCCGCTATGCGTCCGGCGGCGCGACAACTGCTCGTCCCGTCGGCTACACTGGCTTACTACCTCCATGGCATGGTTTAAGCGAGAACACGCCGACCTCGACACCTCGGGCGAGAAGAAGGTCAAGACCGAGGGCCTCTGGGTCAAGTGCGACCAGTGTCGCCAGATCATCTGGAAGAAGGACCTCGACCAGAATTTCAATGTTTGTCCCAAGTGCGATCGCCATTTCCGGATCGATGCCCGCACCCGGTTGACGTACCTGCTCGACGACGGCAAGTATGAGGCCGAGGATAATAACCTGGTCTCGACTAATCCGCTGCAATTTACCGATCTGAAAGCGTATTCCGACCGCCTGAAGCGCTCGCAGGAGGAGACCGGGCTGAACGATGCGGTCATCAACGCACGTGGCCAACTCGACGGGAAGCCGGTGATTGTCAGCGCCATGGAGTACTCTTTCATCGGCGGCTCGATGGGCGCGGTCGTGGGCGAGATGATTACTCGCGCAGTAGAAAAAGCGACGGCTGAGAAGCTGCCGCTCATCGTCGTCTCGGCCTCGGGCGGCGCGCGCATGATGGAAGGCGTCGTCAGCCTGATGCAGTTGGCGAAAATCTCTGCCGCGCTGGCTCGCATGGACGATGCCAAGGTCCCCTACATCTCGGTAATGACCGACCCCACCACCGGTGGCACGACCGCTTCGTTCGCCATGCTGGGCGACCTGAACATCGCCGAGCCGGGAGCGCTGATTGGATTTGCCGGGCCTCGCGTGATCGAGCAGACCATTCGTCAGAAGTTGCCGGAAGGCTTCCAGCGCAGCGAGTTCCTGCTGGAACACGGAATGCTGGATGCCGTGGTGCATCGCCGCGACATGAAGGCTTACATTTCGCGCTCGCTGGATTTCATGAAGACGCCGGAGGCATCGGCATAGCTTAGAACAGACGAGCGGGAACCTCTAACGTGTGAACGCGTCTAAATTTCATCCACCCTGCTAGTCGTAGAATCAGACTCATTATGAAAGCTGTCGTCATTGCTCGATTTGGCGGTCCTGAAGTTCTGGAAGTCCGCGATGTACCCGAACCGCAGCCCAAGCCCGGCGAAGTCGTAGTGAAGGTCGAGGCTGTCGGGGTCAACTTCGCCGACACCATGACCACGCGCGGCACCTATAGCGGGATGCCGGAACCGCCTTTCATCACTGGCCGCGAATTTGCCGGCGTGGTGGAAAAAACCGGCGAACGCGTGATGGGCTACATGCAATGGGGCGCGGCAGCCGAGAAGGTCGCGATGAAGCCCAAGTTCCTATGGCCGCAACCCAAGGGCTGGACCTCGGAACAGTCGGCTGCCTTCCCGGTGAATTTCCTCACCGCGTATCTGGCGTACTGGAAATCGGGCTTGACGGCCGATGCGCTCGAACCGATCCTATGGCCGGATAACCATACTCGTCGCGTGCTGATTCATGCCGCTGCCGGAGGAGTCGGCACCGCCGCTGTACAGATCGGCAAGGTGCTGGGAATCGAAACCTATGGCACTTCGTCGTCGGAGGAGAAGCTGCAGCGAGTGGCCAAGCTGGGACTCGATCACGGGATCAACTATCGCGAAGTCGACTATGAGCAACGGGTTCAGGAGTTGACCAAAGGCGAAGGCGTGGACGCGGTGTTCGAGATGCTGGGCGGCGAGCACACCGCCAAGAGCCTGCGCTGCTGCCGGCCTTTTGGCCGCGTCATCATTTATGGCACCGCGACCGGTCAGCGACACCAGTTTGATTCGGGAATCATGATGGCGAAGAGCCTGAGCGCTCACGGCCTGTGGCTGAGCGTGCTGGCCAAGGATCGCGATTTGATGGATCGCAGCCTAAGCGCCATGCAGCCCTGGATCGAGCAGGACAAACTCCATCCCGAGATCGGGCACACCCTGCCGATGGAGGAAGCTGGAGAGGCTCACCGGCTGCTGCTGCAACGGGCCAACTACGGCAAGATCGTTCTGCGGGTCGGATAAATTGTTGCGCTGGCTAACTCCTGGGAGCCGCCCCAGCATCTTAATTCCGCGTGACCGGAAAGCGTCTGCTCAAACGATTTATCGCCGTCTTTCTAGGCGCGTTGTGCTTCCTGGTATTTCTCAACGCGGTGGAATCGCACGCGGTCGACGTGCGTGGCGCGATTTCTCTCATAGTTTGTCCTCCCGACCGCAGCGAAGCGGAGCGGAGGGACCTGCGGTTTGCCTTTCCGACCTCGTTAGTCGCAAACGATTGAGGCTCAGTGAGCGTTTAGCCCGTGTCCTCAGCGGCTAAAAGCCGTTCTTCCAAACAACGCAGGTACGGCTGAAGCCGTGCCCTGACACAACCCAGCTCGCTTGATGAGATGAGTTCTGCTTCCCCGATACAATACTTCCGTGGACGCGAAACCCTGGTTAGTGCTCATCGTCTTCTTCGCGATCTGCCTGGGGGCGGGCGGCCTGGGCTCGTTCTTCACCGGGAATAGTGTTCGTGACTGGTATCCAGGCTTGCGCAAGCCCCCCGGTACCCCGCCCAGTTGGGTCTTCGGTCCGGTCTGGACCACGCTCTATGTGCTGATGGCCATTTCGGCCTGGCTGGTCTGGCGTGAATATGGCTGGGGAGCGCGCTCGGCGCTATTGATCTTTTTCGCGCAACTCGCGCTGAATGTTGCGTGGTCGGGAATCTTTTTTGGCTCCAGAATGCCCGGCGTCGCGCTAGCCGAGATTGTGATTCTCTGGCTAGCCATCGCTTTCAACATCCTCGTCTTTTACGGACTGCAACCGACCGCGGCGCTGCTGCTTCTGCCGTATCTGCTGTGGGTGACCTACGCGACGTATTTAAATCTGGGGATCTGGCGGTTGAATCGGGAGTGAGGATTCCCAGCTCATTTCAAAGTCGCGGCGGTCGTGTTTTGAAGGGGCGCACCTTCAGGTGCGCTGTATGACCTTTGCTCTTATGATCCGAGCCGGGCTTCAGTCCGGCGACGCCTCGTGGGCTGAAGCCCACTCGGAGTAACAAGAAAGTCAGCTTATCGGCGCGCCTAAAGGCGCGCCCCTTCAAACCCGCTCCCTTCAAACCCTCCTTCAAGACGGGCCCAGGCAACAGTTCTTTGTACAGCCTCTGAAGGGGCTGTAAGAGCAGATCCCTTGTATCTTCGCTGACACTGTTAGCCTGGGCCGTCATGAGGTAAGAGGAAGGCAGCGGGCCTCGGCGGGAGGCCAAGCAGTTCCCCCGAGGCGCGAAGTCGGCAGCCTGCAGCGAGAGCAGCCCCTGCCCTACCTTTCTCACGCCGTGGAGAATCCGAGGCCATTGAGCCTGCATTCACAAGGCAGGCGGGAGAGGATGCACAGGGTCGGGAGCCGAAGTCCAGCTTAAAACGGAGGGCGACTATGAACAAGTCCCAGGCTGGGCAAAATTGGTACGTAGGCATCGATGTGAGTGCGCGGGAGTTGGTGGTGGCGATGGGCAACCAGGGTGGGAGCGCGGTAGTGGAGCACTATGACGACACGGCCGCGGGGCAGCAACAGCTGGTCAAGCGGCTGCGGAGTTTGCGGGCGGCGGGGGTAACGGTTTGTCTGGAAGCCAGCGGGAACTACAGTCTGGACGTGGCGCTGGTGCTGGCTCGCATGGGGGGAGCGGTGAAGTTGCAGGTGGCCAATCCGCGGCGGGTGCGGCGGTTTGCTGGAATCGCTGGGGCAGCGCAGCAAGACCGATCCGGTAGACGCGCGGGTGCTGAGCCAGTATGCGGAGCGGATGCCGCTGGTGGAGTGGCAACCGCCTTCGGCGGCGGCGCTACAGTTGCGGGCGATGAGCCGCACCATCGCGGCGCTGGTCCGCATGTGTACGCAGCACAAGAATCGGCAGCATGCCCTGGGGGCCAGCCGCGCGCTGCCCGCTTGTCTGGTGCGCGAGCTGGAGGCCCAGGTGCGTTACATCGAGAAGCGTATTGCCAAGTTGCGGCGGCAGGCGGTGGGGGTGATTCTGGGCGAGCCCGAGTTGGCTCGCCGCTGGCAGCACCTGCTGAGTGTGCCGGGGCTGGGCGAAAGCAGTGCCCTGGCCGTGCTGGGCGAACTGGCGGTTCTGCCCGACACGCTGGATCAACGCCAGTGGGTGGCGCACGCCGGTCTGGATCCCAAGCATCATGAGTCGGGCTCCTCGATTGCGCAGAAACCCCCGGCATCAGCAAAGCCGGCAATGCTTACCTGCGCGCCGCCCTCTATATGCCGGCGCTGGTGGCGGTGCAACACGATCCTGGGCTGGGAGCTTTTTATCAGCGTCTGCTGGATCATGGCAAAGCTAAGCTGCAGGCGTTGGTAGCGGTCATGCGCAAACTGCTGCATGCGGCTTGGGGAATGTTCCGTAACGATCAACCCTATGATGGAGTCAAACTGTGTCCGCAAAGCTAAAAAAGAGAGAGGTTCTCCACCACCTCTCCAGAGAGAAAAAAATCTTGAAATCGAAGAGAGAATCTCGCCGATTTAAAGTAGACCCGCCGATTAAAGTCGACTCGTGATGACAATAATAAAAGGACTCGCTACGGCGTAACTGACTATCCCACCATCTCCTCAAACTTCAACGGATCGGGAGGAACCGGAATCGGAGGAGGCTCAATCTCTCGCAGAACTTGATAGGTATGAGAGATGCGGTGAATGACGGTGATCGTGCTGAGGATGGCGATTACCCAAAGCACCGGGCCCATGCGGTTGAACAACGCTCCGATAATCACCAGCACGATCCGCTCGGGACGCTCCATGAAGCCGACCTTGCAGCTGGGAATCAGCGATTCGGCGCGGGCGCGGGCATAGCTCACCATCACCGAACTGATCATCACGAACGCCACCATCACAACGTAGAAGAAGCGATTGGCGCGCGCGTAGTACACCAGCAAGCCGAAGAACAGGGCCACATCGCTATAGCGATCGATGATGGAATCGAAGAAGCCGCCGAACTGGGTGACCTGGTTGGTCGCCCGGGCCACGCGGCCGTCGACCATGTCGAAGATGCCGGCGCCGATAATCACCAGCCCGGCGTAGAGGAACATGCGGCGCTGGTTTTCGGCATGAGCGTAGCCGAACAGGATGCCGGCGACGACGTTGATCAGGAGTCCGATGAAGGTGAGCGCGTTGGGTGAGATGCGGGTGAGCGCCAGGCCATGCACAATCTTGTACAACAGCCACTTGCAGGACCGCCCCACTGCGCTCGTCCAGGTCATTCCGCTACGCTACGCCTCGTCGTGAATGTCGTGAATGGTGGTCAGCTTTAGCACCTCGAGTTCGCGCTTGCCGGTCGGGGTAATGACCTCGCTGACATCGCCCACTTTCTTGCCCATCAGGGCACGCCCAATGGGCGAACTGGTGGAAATCAATCCCTTGGTCACATCGGATTCTTCGCTGGTAACCAGCTTGTATTCGATCTTCTCATCCTTGGTGGAATCGTAAACCACCAGGGTCGAGCCAATGGCAGCCCGGTCGTGCGGAATGTTGGCCATGTTGATCATCGACAGATCGGCCATACGCTGTTTCAACTGACCCAGGCGGGCGCGCACAAACTCCTGCCGCTGCTTGGCCATGTGGTACTCGGCGTTCTCGCTGAGATCGCCCATGGCCACGGCCTTCTTTAGCTCTTTGGGCAGTTCGTGATTCAGCTCGTGTTCGAGGAGCGCGATCTCCTCAGACAGCTTTTTCTTGATGTGCTCAGGCATACTTCGGACTTGATGTGTTCGGGCCACCGGATGTTACCCGAAGGCATCTAAGGATTATACGCGACTGGCAAATTCCAAAAATAGTGGCTGGGGACGGCAGGCGCGTGGCAGGGGCGACACTTACAATGCAATAACAGCCATTTGCTGGAAAACCGCGCCAATTGACCCGTTTCGCGGAACAGGCGTATAATCATAGGATAATGTAGTGGTCCTCCTCATAACCCAGCGCCCAGCTCTGGGAGCAGCACCTCCGGCCCTCATGAATACTCAGAGTTTCAGCATCGGAGATAAGGTCGTTTACCCGAATCACGGGGTGGGCGTTATCGAGCAGATCAGCAGTCGTACGATCGGCTCTCAAGTCGAAAAATTCTACCTTCTCAAAATAAAAGCCAGCAGCCTGAAAGTCATGGTCCCCTTTCACAATGTGAATAGCGTGGGACTGCGGCGAGTGGTGCGCAATGGTGAGGTGCAGAGGATCCTGGATTTTCTCACCGACGGCAAATGCGAAAACCACGCCGACTGGAAATACCGCTTCAAAGAAAATTCGGACAAGATGCGGACCGGCTCGCTGATTGACGTGGCTGAAGTCCTGAAAGGACTGCTGCTGCTGGCGCAAGGCAAGCCTCTAAGTTTCCGCGAGAAGAAAATGCTGGAGCGCGCCCGCTATCTGCTGGTAAGCGAGTTGGCCATGTCGAAAAACTGGGAAGAGCCTGAGGTCGAGGACATGCTGAATAAAGCGTTGTCGAAATCGAAGCTACGCTTCCCAGAAGCCTCGAGCATGGAGTCCTGAGTTTCTTAATCTATGCCGCCAAGCGGGGAAATCATCCACGCCATTTTTTGTGTCTGGGGTGACTTCGTCTTGCCTAACCAGCGTTCAAAATCATAAAATGCAACCGCCTTACTTGGTGGGGTGGAGCACCGCTTTAGCGGTGCATTTGAGTTCTAAGACAGACCGGCTTTAGGCGCTGCGGTAATTAATGACATTCCCTCAGGCGCTAAAGCGCTTTCTATGGGATGGCAATACATGCACGCCTGAAGGCGTGCTACACCCTTCCATTCAACATACCCGGTCCGAAACGGCAAAACTTATGTCAGGAACCTTACATATCTTCCGTCTGAAAGCTGATCCACCTCAGTACCAGGTCAACTACAACCTCGGGGCAAATTCCTGGGTCCAGGTCTTTGAACCAGCAGGACTCGAAGAGTTCCTGCACCACAGCGCGGCGCTGCCGGCCGATGAGGTGGCTGCTATTTTGGACGAGCTTCGCAGCAAAGGCAGTACGACCGAAGCGAACGTCAACCTGGGCGAGTCGCACCTGGGTGAAATGGGATTTGCCGAGTCGCCCAGCGACGAGTAGCTGCGCAAGGCCGCCTCCCGACGTAGATCGTTCCGCGGCACCTCGCCGCCGGCAGGTCCACGGACGTTCCCTACTCGCAAAATACCCGGACGTGCTTGCCCGACTTCGTCTCCAGGTCGACATGAAGTTCGTCGAGCGTTTCTTCGGTCTGCTGACCAAAGAATGTTGGATCAATCCCTTCCGCCTGCAGCTTTTCCACCACGTTCGGCGGCAGGATCCCGGCCAGCTTTATTCCCGAACGAACAAAGTTCAACGGCACCCGCACATTGACATCATTGCCTCCCGGCCGCTCGATCAGCACCCGCAAGAATTTCTTGGCCGGGGCGTCTGAATTTCCGGCGATTCTCTTGTTTTCGTCAGTGGCTCCGTCCGGCGCGGCGGATAGCTTCTCTAACAAGCGCTCGGCATCGGCAGCCGTGATTTTGCCCTCCGCAAGCATTTCCAATACTTTCCTGGTTTCGGCCGACATAACGATCTCCTCTGTTGCGATATCAACCAAGTTTCTCCAAAGCTTCTTCCACCGTAATCTGTCCGCGGGAAAGCTGCTCAAGCACGTAAGCCCGCGGCGACGGCGCCTGTATCGACTTGTCCAGCGCGGCAGCAATCGCGTTCAGCCGATTCTTCACCGTCGGATAGCTGATGCCGAACACGCTCTCCATTTTCTTGATCGAGCCGTGATGGCGCATGAAGGCCATCACGAATGCCTGATTTTCCAGCGAGAGCTGGGCCAGGGTCGGCAACTCAATCTGCCCTTCCATCACGACATTGCAGCTGGGACAGGCGAGTCGCATGATCTTGAAGGGCTGGCTACATTCCGGACAGGTGGTTTTGGAAGCCATAGGAATCTCAGTTCGAAGTCATAATGAACTTAATTGTTATAAATATCAATAGTAAAGTTACAATAATTAATTTTATTATAAAATATATGAATCTATTTCGCCAAATGTGAATACAACCGGCCTCAAGACGAGCAGTCCGATTCTGCTGCAAATGACTGAAGAATAAGGCTTTGCCTAATTGTTCCCATATTGACACTTAGATGGCGTTATCGTAGGCCACTTTTTAGCTAGCATGCTGACGCCGTAAAGTGGCGTTTATTGCGCATTGTAGCCCCTCTGGGACGACTTCTAGTCCGAGAACCTACTTTGGGCCGTCGGACGTGCTGGGAGCGCTCTCAAGTCAATGAGGCGCGAAATTCCAAATTTTGGACACTGGGTTCGTCTTGGGAAGGCGAGTTCCGAGGAATTATTGGATATGAGGGTTAACGCGTCTGGGTGGAGCAGGCCTTTTAGGCCTGCGCTAAATCTGCCATCTCTGGCTCTGGCTTTAGCCACTGAGGTACATCATCGCGGTCGTACTCCGCGTTAGCTGATGAGTAGATGTAATTCGAGCATTCTGCCGCCAATCCCGCTCGCACCGGATTCTGCAGAATGTAGTTGCGAAACCTGGCATATTCGGTGGCGTCCCGCAGGCGACGATCGAGAAAGCTTGTTTGCCAGATCGCGCAGCGAAGTCCGACCCGACTGCACGCCTCATGCGAGAACACACTTGATGCATTGCAGAGCGCGCTCCAGCGTGGCACCCGAAAGGAATCGTCAGCAGCAAGTGAAAGTGATTGGGCATAACAACAAATTCGTGCAGCAAGTATCTCTTCTGCTCGCGATAGTGAAGCAGGGTTTCGCAGAACAAACTGGCCATCTCACAAGATTGGAGGAGGTTCCGCTTGGAGTCGGTATTGGCCGTAACAAAGTAAGTGGAGTTACTTGTGTTGCCGCGATGAGGAATGGTCACAACGAACCTCAGTGGCTGAAGCCAACCTACAGGGCTTTTGACTTGACGCAGGCCTTAAAGGCCTGCTCCACCCATCCTGGTCAGCTGGGGGACGTTTGGCTGTGATCTAGAACACGTTGGAAGCGGTCGCAACAGAAAGCGCCGGCATTGGTTTCGAGATGATCTACGACCCAGCCTGGCCACTCTGCGCCGAGAAGGTTGACGCGTTTTTCAACTACTAACCAACCAGCACTGCCCCGCCGTTGACGTTAAGAATCTCGCCGGTGATGAACTTGGCGTGCTCGGTACACAAGAACAGAATGGGTCCGGCAATTTCCTCTGGAGTTCCCACGCGCTGCAAAGGGATGGTGGCGGAGATTTTCTTGCCGGTCTCGGGGTGGGCAAGCGTCTCGGTGGTCATATCGGTCGCTACCCAGCCGGGCGCGACGCAGTTGACGTGAATGCCATACGGCGCGAGTTCGGTCGCCAGTCCCTTGGTCATGCTGATGAGCGCTCCCTTGGAGGCGGCGTAGTCGGTGTGCCCAGCCTCGCCGCGCTGGCCGGAGGTGGAACTGATGAGCACGATATGCCCGCCACGCGCCTGCCGTTTCATCTGCGCCACCGAGTGCTTGATCAGCGCGAAGACGCTGTCCAGATTAGTCGCGATGGTCCTCTGCCAATGCTCATCGGTCATCTGGTCGATGGGGATATCGTCAGCCGGCCAGATGCCGTGGTTCGCCACCAGCACGTCGAGTCCGCCGAAGCGTTCGATGGCAGCTCTAACCAGAGACTCGGCGCCGGCCGTGCCGGTGAGGTCGGCCTGGATCGCATGGCAGACGTCGGCCCCGCATTCCGTGACGATGCGCTCGGCTTCATTCTTGGCATGCTGATAGTTGAAGACCACGCGAGCGCCGGCTGCGACGAACAGCCGGACGGTGGCCGCGCCGATGCCGCGTGAGCCTCCGGTGATGAGGGCAACTCTTCCAGCGAGCGATAATTTGGGTTGAGGGGACATGATGAGGAAAAGCTAGCACAAACCTCATCGAGGGTTCAGGTTTGTATCGGATCGAAGACTCTGGTTTTTGTATGAGATCAAAGACTTAGGCTTGTATGAGATCGAGGGTTCAGGCCTGTATGAGATCGAAGATTCGGGTTTGTGTGAGATCGCGGTTCAGACCTGTGAGATCGAAGATTCAGGTTTGTATGAGGTCGGAGGGTTTAGGTTTGTGTCAGAGCACGACTTCGAGTCGTGCCATATCCCAAGCCGACGCACCCGGCCTTCAGGCCCTGCCACCAGCGTGCAGGGGCTGAAGCCCAATTTATTCTTGAACGACTTGCGGCACGACTGAAGTCATGCCCTGACACAAATCTGATCGCGGCTATCCGAATGTGGGCCGAATGTGGGTGCAAAATTCCCGCCTTTCGGGTTAAACTGCTAGCCGAGCCGCCTGTGACCATCGCCGTCCGATAACCGAAACTCCTCCTGATGCTGCGCCCTTTCGCGGTGCAATCCCCAACTCTGTCTGCAAACTTTTATAGGAGTTTCCAATGTCTGAAGTGCAAGTTGCTGCCGCTCAGCAGCTACCCGATTTTGTTGACCTGGAATTTGCCCGCCGTCTGGAGATGGCGGAAACCATTCTGCCCGATTGCGTCGAAGCCTTGCGCCGCTTCAATCCGGCGACGCCCTGCGAAGCCGAAACAGTCGCCGGAGGCGTGGCCTTCTTCGGCGGCACGGACTATCCCTCCAACCAGATGGTTGGCATGGGTCTCTACAGAGAAGTGCGTTCCGACGATATGGATCGCGTGGAAGACTTCTTCCGCAGCCGGGGCGTGCCGTCCACAATTGTTCTCTCGCCGCTGGCCGACATGTCGCTGCCGGCGTTACTTGGCGAACGCGGCTACCGTATTGCCGAGTTCAATTCTGTTTTGATTCGGCGGATCAACGCGGAGGAGCCGTTCACCGCGCCTGCGGGAATCGTCATCGAACGCGCCTCGCGCCAGAACGTGTCGTCCTGGACCCACACGCTTGCCAAGGGCTTTTCGCAGGAAGTTACCGTTGGTGAAGATGTTTTTGGCGGCTTCGCCACGCTGCCGGGCGCGCTGGCGTTTCTGGCGCGAATCGACGGCAAGGCGGCGGGCGGTTGCGCCGGTCGCATCATTCCCGAAGCGCGGATCGCCGCTCTGTTCGGCGCCTCGACGCTTCCGGAGTTTCGCGGCCGCGGGGTGCAGAGCGCGCTGATTGCCCTTCGGCTGCACGAAGCGGCCAAGGCCGGATGCGAGTATGCGGTGGTCAGCACCAACCCGGGCAGCGGATCGCAACGCAACATGGAGCGCCGCGGTTTTCGCGTGGCTTACACTAAGCTGGTCATGATGCGCGAATGGAGGGAAATGGCGGCCGGGGAGACGTCGTAGCATCGCAGCGTTTCACAGCAGTTTCAGGTTGGGCAAATAGGGTAGAGCACTGCTTTAGCGGTGCAGTTAAGTCCGGGGATGATTGGCTTTTAGCGCCTGAGGTAACAAAACACATTACTTCAGGCGCTAAACCGCGGCGCCGTTCATTGCTGGCGTTTGTGCATGCCTGAACAGACCGGCTGAAAAACTTGGAAAAGCAGATTCCTCGTGGGCTGAAGCCCACGAGGCATGACAAAATAAGAGGGCTTATACGGCGCACCTAAAGGTGCACCCCTTCAAAAACGCGAGGAACCTGACTTTTTCAGGAGTCTGTGAAGGCGGGTTCAGGCCCGTGAGAGCGGGCTTAAGCCCTGGCCTCAGGGGCTAAAAGCCGTCATCATGGGATTGTCCTGGACGGCACGGCCAAGGCCGTGCCCTGATACGAACCTGACCTGCGATAAGTTGGGAAGTAGGTTGATGATCTAATTATGTGCAAGAAGTGTTCGTGGAGGAAAGTCAGAACCGCCGCCACAACCAGCCTCGCATGAGGCGGAACTACCTAGCCCGAGGGAAGTCCGGTTGGCGTTGCGGGGGGATCGAAGTGCCGTAGGGACGGCGCTCGTATAAGCAAGCGCTGGCCGTGCATCGACTACCGTCACCGCAGCATCTTTTGGAAACAACGATCATGGACATTGAAGCAATCCGACGGTATTGCCTGCAGTTTCCTCACACCACGGAAAACGTGCAGTGGGGCGCCGACCTGTGCTTCAAAGTCGATGGCAAACTGTTCGTGGTGACGGTGCTGGAGCCGGCGCCGGTTCGGCTATCGCTCAAGTGCTCGCCTGAAACCTTCATGGAGATGTGCGAGCGTCCGGGCGTTCGTCCTGCGCCCTACATGGCGCGAGCACAGTGGATCGCGCTGGAACAACTCAATACCTTGCCCGACTCCGAGTTGCGGGAACTGATTGCCGAATCCTATCGGCTGGTGTGGGAGCGATTGCCGAAGAGGCGGCGGGAAGAGTTGCAAGGCGCAGCCGCGAAAGGAGTCGGCCGCAATGACGTAACTCGAAAATCGGCTGCACCCCGGAAGGCGGCGGCGAAAAGAAAGTCCGCGGCAAGAACCAGATCCACGGCGGAAACCAAATCCGCAGCTAAAACCAAGTCCGCGGCAAAAACCAAATCCACGAAGGTAGCTCGCAAGAAATGAGGCGCGTGTTTCGTACAGATCGCATCTGGTTGTGCGCATCCCTGCTTGTGATGATGCTGGTGGGAACTGCGAGACCAGCCGCAGCCCAGTCGAGCCCAGAATCGAGCACAGCCAGCACATCGCCGTCGACGACTTCGCTGGAGCGCGAATTCTTCGCTGCCATTCGCGAAGCGAGACACCAAGAAATTCCTGTCCTATATTCCGGAAAGCGGCGTCAACTTTGGACCGAAAGTCAACCACCTGACCCGGGATGACGTCGAGCAGCAATTGCTGGCGCATCACGGCCTGTACTGTAAGCTGTTCGATTCGTCGTGCCTCAACGCGCCCATTGATTTGCAGAACAGCGGCCGCGCCTGTTCGTATCGCGAGCTGCTGACGCATTCCGAGAAAGTGAATACCGCGGCCAGCGAGATAACCCGCAGTGGCGTTCGACAGGCCGTGTTGGTAGCGCGGATCAAGAACGATCAATGCTCGAATCCCAAGCTGATCGACTTCATCTTCAACTTCGAGGCAGACGGCTGGAAACTGTTCTCGATACCGTAGGGCGGTTGTGAATCACGTCACAGCCCTGGAGCAACCAGCTCAGATATAATCGCGGCGATCACGGAACGCAGAATGAATAGTGTGGGGTTGATTTCCGCGCCGCAGACCAATTCCCGGCCCAGGTTCGGCTGGTTCACGTCGCAACATAAGTGGGCCATCGCGCTCAGCCTTCTGCTGATCGTTGTCACCATCCTGCTTTATCTTCCGGTGCTGCATCACCCGTTCTCAAATCTGGATGATCAGGGATATGTTTATGAGAACCTGCATGTGCAGGAGGGTTTCACCTGGAGCACCATCAAGTGGGCGCTCACCGCTTTCGACGACAACAATTGGCATCCGGTAACCTGGTTGTCGCATACCCTGGATTGCCAACTTTTTGGCATCGATCCGGCGGGCCATCACGAAATGAACGTGGTTTGGCACGCGATCGATGTCGTGCTGCTGTTTTGGGTGCTGCTGCAAGCGACCGGGTATCTCGGCCGCAGTTTCATGGTGGCGGCGTTATTTGCCTTGCATCCCATGAATGTCGAGTCGGTGGCATGGGTCGCGGAACGCAAGACCATGCTCAGCACGTTTTTCTTCCTTCTGGCCCTGGCGGCATATCGCTGGTACGCGCGCCAGCCTCGGGTGGGCCGCTATGCCGTGGTCGCCGCTCTGTTCGTGCTGGGGCTGATGGCCAAACCGCAAATCATTACCTTGCCTTGCGTTCTGCTGTTGTGGGATTACTGGCCTTTGCGGCGGATGTTTGCCGGAGAGCCGGGGCGCGAAGACGAGCCGCTGCCCGCCTTGCCGGCCCGAAGTCTCAAATGGCTGCTGTGGGAGAAAGCGCCGCTGCTGTTCCTGTGTGCCGTCAGCTCGCTGGTGACCATGAAGGCGCAAGGTATCGGCCGGCCGAGATATTGGCCGTATACGTTTCCTATCCGAATTGAAAATGCGATTGTCGCCTACGCGCGCTATGTGCAGAAGGCGTTTTGGCCGTGGAAGCTGGCGATCCTGTATCCGCATCCGGGAACTTTCCTACCCGCGTGGCATGTGGTTCTCGCCTCCATGTTGTTGCTGACGGTTACGGCTCTGGTGCTCGCAGGATACCGCTATCGGTATCTGCCCGTAGGCTGGTTCTGGTTCCTGGGAATGCTAGTGCCCGTGATAGGAATTCTTCAGGTGGGCCGGCAGGCACTGGCTGATCGCTACGCCTATCAGTCATTTCTCGGACTGTTCATTCTGGTCTGCTGGGGGGTAGCGGACTGGTCTAAGCACAAGCGTCTTCCTGCCGCGTTTCTCCCCAGCATCAGCGCTCTGGTTTTGTTGGCGCTGACCGTGGTCACCTATCGCCAGATCGGCTACTGGAACGACAATCTCGCCATGTGGACACGGGCGTTGCAGGTCACGCAAAACAACTGGGTTGCCGAAGACATGGTAGGCGGCCTGTTGTCGAGCCAGGGCCATAGCGAGGAGGCCATCGCTCATTACCGGGTGGCGGCGGCGCTGGCTCCCAAGGATCCTATTTCCAATCTCACCATCGCCATTTACGAACATCAACACGGGAACCCGCGCGATGCCATCCGGTTCTACCAAATCGCCCTGGCTGGAATGGACGATCCGCTGGAACAGGCCAAGCTGTATCAGAACATGGGGGTCGCGTATCGCGACATCGGCGATCATGAGCAATTCGAGCAGTGCATCCAGAAATCGTTTGCCTTACGCCGGGCGGCAGCGGCGGCCCACAAGCACTAGAACCTGAGCTCGCCGGGGAACATGATTGGCCAGCGGTAAATCGTCAAACCCAGTTGCACAAAGCGTCCATTCGAGGGAAAATGCCTGAGCTTCGAGTTCCGCGCCCAGGACAGGGACATGTCCCGCACTCCGGGCGACGAGAGATAACTGTTCCATAAGAGGGCCTCATGATACCGCAGTTGCAGCGGGAAGAGCCGGTTTCCGCGCAAGAGGATACGTCGCAGTGGTCACTGGCCACTCGTATCGCTTTCCGATTCGGATTTTGTTATTTCCTTCTGTATGTCTACCCGCGTTCGGTGGGCTCTCTCGGCGCCTACGTAAACTACAGCAATCCGCTACGGGATATGTGGCACGTGGTGGTTCCCTGGGTGGGCGAGCATGTGCTGCATGTGCCCGGTCCCTTTATCGAAGTTGCCAATGGTAGCGGCGACCAGATTTACGACTGGGTGTTGCTGTTCTGCATCGCGGTAGTGGCCGCGGTCGCCACCGTCATCTGGTCATGGCTCGACCGCAAGCGAACGAACTACCGGCTGTTTTACGAGTGGCTTCGCTTGTTTGCCCGCATGGCGGTAGCCGTGGCCATGATCAGCTATGGCATGAACAAGCTGTTTCGCATGCAGTTTGCCGAAGTTTCCCTGGCCAGGCTGGTCGACACCTACGGCGAGACCTCGCCTATGGGTCTGCTGTGGGCCTTCATGGGAGCCTCCCACGCCTATAGCTTTTTTGGTGGAGTGGGTGAAACGCTGGGCGGCCTGTTTCTCATTTTTCCGCAATTTACCGTGCTGGGATCGCTGATCACGCTGGCCATGATGACCAATGTGTTCATGTTGAACCTATGCTATGACGTACCTCGGAAGATCTACTCCATTCACTTGATCCTGTTCTGCCTGTTCCTGTTGCTGCCCGACATGCAGCGGCTGATCGACCTGTTTCTGTTCAAGCGCAAAGTGCAGTTGACGCCGGCGGTGCCGCTCTTCAAAGACAAGCAAATGAATTATGGAGTGTGGCTTCTTCAGCTGGGAATCGGAGTAGCCGCTCTGATTATCTGCGGAAATCAGGCCTATAAGGACCAGGTGAAAAATGAAACGTATCTGCCACCTCCGATCCGCGGCATTTGGACGGTCGATACGTTCCTGGTTGACAATGTGCTTCAGCCGCCTTTGACGACTGACGCCAACCGATGGCGGCGGGTGATTCTCGACGTTCCTACCCTGTTAACCATTCAGACCATGGACGATGGCCAGCTGCAGTATTATCTCAAGCTCGATCCCGAAAAGAAGCGCTTCACCATCTGGAAGTTCGAGGATGTGCACTGGTACACGAAGTTCACCTTTGACAATCCGCAACCGGATCGCATGACTCTGGAAGGCGATTACGAGGGCCATCACATCATCGCCAATATGGAGCGAACCGATTTATCGGATCCCAAGAAATTCCTGCTCATCCACCGAGGCTTCCATTGGGTGAATGCTTACCCATTCCGGCGCTGAGGGCCAGGGCGTGCTGGTATTCGATTCGGGTCGCAGGTTATGTCACAGGGGGTGCGATCGATCACGCCCGCTCCTGAATCAGTGGTTCTGGAAGCTCGCTGCCGTCTGGAAGCATTCCTGGGCTTTGCTGGGATCTCCCAGATCACGATAAGCCACGCCCATGTTTTGCCAGATCCGGGCCCGCTCCGGGTCGGTCAGGTTGAAATCATTCAGCGCACCCTGATAGTGAGTGATCGCTTCCTTTAAATTTCCCCGGGTTTGCTCATAGTAGCCGACCTGCATATTGCTTATGGCTTCATTCGGATTCAGCGCAGAAGCCCGGAAAAAATAAGGCATGGCTTCCGCTGTTTTTCCTTGTTGCACCAGTTGCATGCCGACGTTGACCTCGGCCGCCCAATGGTTCGGTACGACCTCCACGGCATGCGACCACAGAGTGTAGTTATCTTTCCAATAACCGATCTGGCGATAGGTGACCATGGTCAGGGCCAACAGGGCAACCGCGCTGGCGCCGGCCAGCCAAGCCACCGAAACGCGCCGCTGTTTTGCCCAGTCCGACACTCCCCAGCAAATCATGATGAACAGCCCCAGGTACGCGTTGTAGGCAAATCGATCAGCCATTCCCTGTCGGCCCGCCTGAAGAATTCCAATCATGGGGACCAGCGTTCCCACGAACCAGAACCATCCGACCGGCAGATAGCGATATCTTCGCGCCACCAGGACGAGAGCTGTAATCACAAGCAGAATTGCCACGGAGCCGATTACCTGCCAGGCGGCCAGGGACGCGCCTCGATGCGGCAACTCCGGAGCCATGCCCGTTGGCCAGAATGCTTGCTTGATATACATGACATAAGAGAACACCGCATTTTTCAGGCGCGACGAGAGTGGTGGCATCAGTCCGGGACGAACCGATCTCTGCGCGTAGACCGTAAAAAACGCGTCAATGACGCAGAGCGACAGCAGCGGAACCTTTTCCCAGATCAGTTTGGATAAAGTCTGCTGAGGCATTATCGACAAGGGCGGAGGGGAAGAACTCGGAGCCCCGGGAAACATCCGTTGCAATGGCCAGTAATCCCACAGCAGAAGAACACACGGCAGAGTGATCACCTGCGGCTTGGCCAGCAAGCCCAGCGCGAACAGCAAGGCAACCACCAGATAGCGGCTGTCTCGCGGATTCCGCGCGTACCATCGGTAAGCCCCCAGCGTGAGCAGGAAAAAGAACATGCTGAGCACGCTTCGTCGCTCGGCGATCCAAGCCACGGCTTCGACGTTCATGGGGTGAACCGCGAACAGCGCCGCTACCATGAAGCTGCGGCCGGTGTAACCGGTAGCCCGCTTCAGCACCCAGAACAGCAATACCACATCCAGCGCATGAAACAGTACGTTGACGTCGTGATGCCCGGCAGGATTGGTGCCAAACATCGAGTAATCCAACGCGTGCGAGAGCCAGCTGAGCGGGATCCAGTTGGCCATGTTAAAGGCGGTAAAAGACCACTTGACGGTTTCCCAGTTCAAACCGTGATGAACGTTTACGTTGTCCACCACATCGAAATAGTCATCCAGATTGAAGAACGGATGATTGTGTACCGGGGCGTAGACCGCGGCGGTTGCAACCGCCAGCAAGAAACCGAGAAATAGTGTGCGGGCGCGGGAATCCATAAATAAAAACCTGGCTGGAGCCCGCACTTCTACTTGTGGTTTTAGACCGATGGAAGCCAACGCATCCCCCTGGGGTGACGAGTATATCCGATCTTTTCTGACCGCAGTCAATGAGGTATTCACGCCGTGTTTGGGACAAAGTGCCGCATCGCATCGCCATCGCATAAGTGAATGTCGGGCGCGCGTGGTTCGGCTGGTAACGGTTGGCCAGCGATCGGCGAGGAACCATCATCTTCAACGCCGATGCCGGACCCACGACGAATTCCGCGCCCGCTTCCTAACACCCAAACCAGATTCAGCAGCAGCAGAGGTTCCAGAGGCTTGCGGTAGCGGCCCTCAGCGGTCACGACATTTTGGAACGCCAGGATGAGCGTGAACACCGTGACTGCAACCGGAATGAGTTCGAACCGGCGATGCAGGAACTGGCGAAAATTACATGCCAGAACCACGACAATCAAAGGAGCCCACATCCACCGGGTAATGTAGACCAGCCAGTCTTCCCACTGGTGGACGGCGCTCTCCGGCCAGGATGGAGCAAAAAAGAATAACACGATATTCTCACCCCACTGCGCGAGCCATTCCTCGGCGCCAACATTCAAACCGGCATAAGCGTTCGCCCAGTCTCGAGCGCCATTTTCAGCATGGACGACCACCGTCACCTTGGAATCCTGCAGCGATCGGCGGATGGTCCAGGAGCTGAACGGCGATAGCGGCTGCATGCTGCAACTGGGCGAGCGGAAGTACATCTCGTACTCGTAGGCACTGGTCTTGAAATGGAATAGTTCACTGGCGCGAGTATAGAAATAAACATAAATCGTTCTGGCGCCCGACCGGTGCTGGATTTTCGTCAGCCAGGGATTGCCAAAAGGGGCTACGAAACCAAGCTGCACCTTACTGCGGATCGCCTGCGGCACCAGCAGAACTGCGGCCAGAACCGCTGCCCCCACAATGACGCGAAGCGGAACAGACTTCTTCCACCAGCTCCAGAGAAGACAAACGCCGGCCAGAGGAATGATCGTGGGTTTTGTAAGGCAGGCCAGCATCCAGAAGAACACGGAAATCAGAAAAGCCTGACTGCCCCCCTTGCGCAGATGCCGCGCGGTCATCCAAAGAGCGACGCCTTCCAGAAACAGCAGCAGCGTCTCCATCATGATGTAGTGGTAAATGGCAAAAAGAGAGGGAGTCCAGACAATCAGCAGCCACACCCACAACGCCGAATTCTTCTGCAAGCCAAAATTCCTGGCTGCTCGATAGTAGGTCCAGGGCATTAGCACGGAAAGAATTGCGGAGGCCAGGGCGACCAGGATGCGATTGTCGGCGGTGAGCTTGCGCAGGCCAAAAATGTATACCTGATACATAATTGGATCGGCGGCGCCCGTGTAACGGCCTCTGGGGAAAAGACCTCCATTCTCCCAGTGGCGCAAAGGGTCGGACCATAGATAATCCATGGGATTGTGCTGGAGAACCGCGAAGATTCGAAGGCAGGATCCGATTGCGATCAGCAGCACCAACGTTTTGTAACCGGTCCAACGCTTGGAAGTCTCGCCCATTTTCTCCCGGCTCAACCGCTTGTGAAGTATTTTCATTCCACGGAAGCCACTTGGCCCAGCGGACACCAAGTGTATCCGACCATTTTGCGGCGCCGGTCAGCGACACCGGCAGAATCGCCAATCGGCATCTTTCCCGTGCGCCTGGCAAGCTGGATCGCAGCCACCGCGGCACACTTGAAGACGTGAGTCCAAAAAATAAGCCGGAGCAAGATGCTCCGGCTTGAAATGACCTGGGGGAAGGGTCGGTTGAAATTTAGAACAGCTTGCGGCGCAGAACGCCAGCCAAGCCCAGGATGCCAGAACCGAACAGCATGATGCTGCTGGGCTCAGGAGTCGTGCCGCTGCCGGAGGTGCTGGTGGTGGTTCCACCGGAGCCGCTCAGCGTGAAAGCTTCTGAAGGAACTGAACCCAGAGTGTTTTCCTGGGCGGATGACGGGCAGCCAGACGACATGCAGCCTACGCCAGAGTTCTCATCCCAATAGAGCGGGTTGCCGTCTTCGGTAGCCGCGTTCTGCAGGGTGAGGTTATAGTTGCCGGCGCCCAGGGCCGGACCGCTGAAGGTGCCGGACTCGGCGCAAACATCAAAGCCGAAATTATTGGTGAAGCAATTCGACTGGGTCAGGCTAACGGTTCCGTCGAACAGGTTGTTCGAGAAATAGCCCTGGTTGCCAACCTGTACTTCGGTGCTGGTAACAACGTCGCCCGGCTCTACCCAAGCCCAGAACGAAATGTCGCTCAGGGTGGTGGAGGCGGAAAGATGGAACGTGTCGCTAACGGCGAAGCCAAAGTTGATGGTCCAGGCATCGACCTGTCCATTAACCGGACCGTTGTCATAAACAGTCTGAGCTGTGGCGGGAACAGCAACCAATGCTAGACATAGAGCGAGCAGTGACAGCGAAGCAATACGCATTTTCAAGGAACGAACCCTCCTTTAGGTTCAATTCAGTGATAGACCCACATTTGCCCCATAGCGAGAGAGGCTACCTTTCCAAGAGCAATCCGCATGCCATGCTAAGTCCCTTTAATTTGCGGGTTTCGGCGGGTTCGCTGTGCAGGTGTTTGCGACATTGTTCTAGGCAATTTCCCTGCGACAGGGCTTCTAAGCGCCAATAGGTCCTTCTATACTAGCCCAATAGTTGTGCCACTTTTATGTGTATGCTATTGATTATATGGCGATTACAGCATGTTTTTGTTCTGGGCAGCGACTTATTAGAAAGAGCCTCGCCGAAGTCGGTGGCATGAGAGCGCCGGTTCCGGAAGGGTCGTCTTCTGTGAGAGCAATGACAGCTTTGTGTCTACAAAATAGCTAAACCACTACTGGCTCAATCTCTTAGCCGCTTCCAGGCATTCCTCTTCCTCGGCCGTCTCCCCCAGGGCACGATATGCTTTTGCCATGCCCCGGTAGGCCTCCACCAGGACGCTGGGCTTGGCTTTCTCGTCCTTCACCACGACTCTGTAGTGATCGAGAGCGTCGGCGAAATCATCTCGCCGGCTCTGGTAGATGCCGATTGCCATATTGCTGGTCGAGTCCACGGGATTGAGGGCCAATGCGCGGTAAAAGTGAGGCATAGCCTCGGGAACCCGTCCCGCCATCGCCAATACCGAGCCTAGCTCATCTTCCGCTATCCAATTAGCCTTGGTAACCGCCAAGGTGTGCTTCCAGAGAAGCTCATTGTTCTCCCAATAGTTAATCTGATTGCGCCCAACCACTGCCAGCGCCAACAACACGACCACACTGACAGCGGGCATCAGCCAGGCGGAAAGGCGCTTTTGTCCAACCCAGTCGGCCACGCCCCAGCACAACATAATGAACACGCCTAATACTGATAGATACGCGTAGCGGTCGGCCATGGCCTGCACACCCACTTGCACGATACCGAGCATAGGCACCAGCATGATTACGAACCAGCACCAGCCCACGGACAAATAGCGATATCGCCGGCCGGCAAGAACCAAGGCGGTAATGATGAGCAGAATCAGAGCTGCCGCCGAAACATGCCACCAACTGATCGACGCTCCGGGGTGGGGATACAGGAGCGCCAGGCGCGAGGGCCAGAACGTCTTTCCCAGGTACCGAGCATAAGAAAGAAAGGCGTTGCCCACTCGCGAAGTCCGGGGAAACCAGTTTCTGGCTCCGTGCTGGGCTTTCATGGTGACTACCGCGCTGGCTAAAGAGATGACGCACAGCGGCACTTTCTCCCACAAAAGCCAGGTAAGCGTCTTGGCCGGATACGCCGTTGCCGGCGGCTTCACCGCGGAATCCTGATTAAACGCGAAGGAGATGCGTTGCAGCGGCCAGTAATCCCAAAGCAACAGCACCAAAGGCAGCATGATGATCTGGGATTTGGCCGTCAGTCCCACGGCAAACAGCAATGCCACCAAAGAGTATCGGCCCACCCCAGGCTGGCGCGCATACCAGCGGTAGGCTCCCAAAGCCAGCAGGAAAAAAGCTGCGCTGAGCATGGTCTTGCGCTCGGAAATCCAGGCTACCGATTCGACATTCAGGGGATGCAGGGCAAACAGAGCAGCCACCATGAAACTGCGCCCAGCGTAGCCGGTGGCGCGGAGCAGCACCCAGAACAGCAGTAGCACGTCCAGGGCGTGCAACAGTACGTTGACCTCGTGCGGACCGGCAGGGCTAGTTCCGAAAAGTTCGCAATCCAAGGCGTGACTCAGCCAGGTCAGGGGATGCCAATTGGCGGCGACGTTGGTAGTGAATGCCCACTTGACCGTTCTCCAGGTCAATCCCGCTTGCACTTGCGGGTTGTCATACACGTAGTCGTTGTCGTCGAAATTAACGAACGGATGGCTGTGGACCGGATAGTAAAGAGCAACTGTCGCAACCAGGAGAATCAAGCCGAGGATCCAGGGTCGATCGAGCAGCGCGGCCCACCGCCTCGATTTGGGCGGAGACAAAACCTCAGGTTGCTGATGTACGCCTGCCGAACTCATTAACGTCCCTCTGATTCGGAGGATTATATGTGAGCGCTGGTTTGAAATCAGTGACGAGACTCATGGCCGGCGAAAGGTTGCAGCGGTTGCAGATGGCAGACGGCTTTCACTCGCATTGGCAACGGTCAACCGCGGGCAAGAAAAAACCCCGGAACGAGCTCTGCGCCAGCGTCGTCCCGGGGTGAGCGATCACGAGCGCAGGAGTTGAGACTCCCACGCACATGGAAAGGAAACTCAACTCTTGGCTGGGTTCGCTCCGTGCATTTTCGCGCGCTCAATCAACATCTGCACCTGATCTTTTTGCGGGTAATCCGGGTTGGTCTGCAGCAGTTTCTCCCACGCCACCACGGCGCCCTTGGGATCTTTCTTGCCTTGCCATTTCACGATGCCCAGGTTGAACAGCGTTCCGGGATGATTGGGCCGGATTGCCAGCGCTTTCTCAAAGCTGGCGATCGCCTTGTCGGCGTTTCCGGTGTACCAATATGCGGTCCCCAGATCGGTGCGCACATCGGCGTTGTTGGGTTGAAGGTTGAGCGCCTTCTCGTAGTACTCAATGGCCTGCGGATAAGCCTGGCTGTCGTAATACAGGTTGCCAAGTTTTTCCAGCGTGTCGAAATTGTTGGGATTGGTCTTCAGCTGAGCCAGCAGCGGCTCAGCCGCCTTGGCGATCATCTCGGGAGAAGCCGCCTGCTGCTGTTGGGTCGCACCGATTCCCGGCAGTTGGGCTGATCCCATGGGAGCGCTGCCCATGGCAGCGGGCGCCGAAGCTTGAACATTGTCAGCGGCCGGGGACACGCTGGCGGATCCGCGGGCAAAGTAGCCCACCGCAATTCCGATGACCAGCGTGATCACCGCCAAGGTATAGGCTTGCACCGTGGTGAAGCCGGCGGTCGTGTTCTTGTTGTTGTCTTGCGCAGTTTGAGACATTTGGTACTCCTTAAAGAAGCGACTAGCAATTAGCAACTAGCGACTAGCTATCAGTAACTAGTAACTAGTAACTAGCGCCGGATATTGATTGCCACGTCATTCATCGCTATTCGTCGCTGCTAATAATGCTCGCTCCAAATAACTGAGCGAGCGTTACATCACAAAGTTCTTAACGGCTTGTCGAAAGCTAGTTGCTAGTCGCTAGTTGCTAGTCGCTAGTCGCTAGTTGCTAGTTGCTAGTCGCTGCTTCTAGTTCTTGGTGCCGGCGGCAGCCACTAAAGGCTGTTCAAGGTGAAACAGGCGGCCTACCGCGGCGGTCAGCATGTCCTGTTCCGTCCTCTCTGGAAGTTCTTTCAATTCACGGGCCAGCGAACCAGCAATTCGTTGCGTAATATGGCTGGTTAATGCTGTTAGTGCCTGATCCTGGTCTTCCGTGAAAGGTCCAAATTCCTGGCGGAGAACATCCAATTCCTGCCGGCAAAGTTCATCGAGACGGTGACGCAGGGCAACGATGGTGGGCACAACTCGCTCCGCCATCAATTTGCGACGGAAGCCCTGCACCTCCGCCTGCACAATTTTTTCCGCTGCTTCAGCGGCCGACTGCCTGCCCACCGCATTGCGCTTCACGATGTGCTCCAGGTCGTCCATGTCGAACAGATGAATGCCTTCGACTTCACGTACCGCCGGGATCGATGTCTCGGGGAACCGCAATGTCGATCATCACCATCGGCTTGTGATTCCGCTCGCGCGCGATATCTTCGGCTTCCTGGCGGCTGAGGATCACCTGCGGACAGGCGGTGGAACTGACCACGATGTCGGCTTTCTTCAAATGCTGCAGCTTGTCTTCGATACGAAACCGGCGTGGCTCCCATCTTCTGGGCCAATTCTTCGCCCCGAGCCGGCGTGCGGTTCATCACTTTGACCTGACTGGCTCCTGCCTTCATCAAGTAATGCGCTGCCAGTTCGCTCATCTTGCCGGCGCCGATCAGCAACACTTCCCGGCCTGCCAGCTCGCCCAGCACGTTTTTCGAGAGTTCCACGCACGCATATGGCACCGACACGGCCGATGATCCAATCGCGGTTTCGGTGCGGGCCCGCTTGGAAACGGTCAGCGCTTTTTGCATGACCGCGTCGAGAAAACGTCCGGTGGTGCCGGCCTCTTGCGCCAACGCCCAGGCTTCTTTCACCTGGCCGGTAATTTCCGGCTCGCCCAGCACCATCGAATCCAGGCTGGAGGTCACGCGGAAAACATGGGTAAGAGCGACGTCGTCCATGAGCCGGTAAAAGTGCGACCACTCGCACAGCTTCAGCTGGAATTCCTGGGTCAGGAATCGCAATACGGAATTGGCGGCCGTGGGAACATCGCTGGCCCACAGGATGAATTCGGTGCGGTTGCAAGTGGCCAGAATCGATGACCTCCTCAATCCCTTCCGAGCGCACTAACTGAAGAAGCGACTCAAAGCGCCGCGTCGGACTGATCCAGAAGCGCTCGCGTACGGCGACCGGTGAGGTGCGGAAATTAAGGCCAATCACTGCTAACGTCGGTTCCACGGGAGCCTCTCTTGCCAGAACGATTCTGGCTGTATCAAAGGCACAGCAGATGCCAAACCAGCGAGACCAGCGACGATTCGCTTAAGTCGCTTAAGAACATAGCCTTATGTGCAAAGCAACCACGAGGCACAGCGGCGCTCACGGGCCGATTCTTGCGGCATATCACCCGCTTAGCGGGTTTTTCCCCCACCTGCCTACGCGGAAGTTGTATGGCGTATCTCCGACAGCAAAGGAGTACAGTACCCTCGCCGCCAGTTGCGGCGCTTTTGTTCCTCTCGAACCTCAAGAGGTTCGCCTAAGGAGATGGAAAACGAATGACACTTAGACTCTTACAACGTATCGCTCTATTCGGATTTGTGATCGCACTGGCTTTGCCTCCGTTGGCCGCGGCGCAGTCCGCCGCAGATACCTACAAGGCGAAGTGCCAGGCATGTCATGGACCAGCTGGCGTCCCCAGCGACGGTATGGCCAAAGCTATGGGCCTGAAACCTCTGGGCGGCCCGGATGTGCAGGCCATGTCGGATTCCGATCTGACCGGCGCCATCACCAACGGCAAAGGCAAAATGAAGCCCTTCAAAGGCAATCTGACCGACGCCCAGATCAAAGACCTCGTCAGCTACATTCGGACCTTAAAGAAGTAAAGGATTGGAACATTTCTCTTTTTCCTCTCGAAGGCGGCTCGCAAGATGGCCGCCTTCTCTTTGGAATCGAGAACTCGTTCCGTGAATCGTTCTGATTTGATTCAGAACACCACTTCCGCCAGTTGCTCCTGCCGCCGCTAACCTCTCTCACTTTTTCCAAATCCTCCCGTCTCAACCTTGCCGCCGGAGTTATACTCGCAGGCTGCGAGCAGGCAGATCGTCTTTTGTATTTTCATGGAGGCACGATGAAGGACGACGATCCGGCGCGCAAGCCCGACCAAGCTGCAGGGGTTACGCGGCGCGATTTCATGAAGATTTCCGGTATCGGCGTCGCCGTGCCGCTGGTTCTGGGCCCGACCGTGGTGAAGGCTGCGGGTGAGGACGTCGCGGTCCACGGGCCGGGCAAAGTTCCAGTCACGCTGATGGTCAACGGCAAGAAGCTGACCGCACAGCTTGAGCCCCGCGTGACCCTGCTGGACGCCTTGCGCGATACCTTCGACCTGACCGGAGCGAAGCGTGTCTGCGATCGCGGTGCCTGCGGCGCCTGCACGGTGCTGCTGGACGGCAAGCCGGTCTACGCTTGCTCTGTACTGGCGATCGACGCTCAAGGCGCTAAGATCACCACCATCGAAGGCCTGGCCGAAGGCGACGCTCTGACCCCGTGATGCAGGCTTTCGTCGACCACGACGCGCAGCAGTGTGGCTTTTGCACTCCCGGCTTCGTCGTTGCCACCACGCATTTTCTCGAGCAACATCCCAATCCCACGCCAGATGACATTCGCCGCGGCCTGAGCGGCAATTTCTGCCGCTGCGGCACCTACGATGGAATTCGCGCCGTTGCCCTCACCAACAAGGTGCAAGCTGCACGTCTTACTAGTAAGATTTCGATCACAAATCTTACTGGTAAGACGGATGAGAGGGCCTCATGAGCGACTATCAGTGGCCCGATCCCGCAACCCGTCCTCTGCTCGGCAAGAAGATTTCGCGCGTCGATGGTCCGGTGAAAGTTTCCGGCCGCGCGAAATATACCTACGACTACAACCCCGCAGGATCTGCTGGCCGGCAAGATCCTGCGCTGTCCCTACGCGCACGCCCGCATCACCAGCATCGACACCAGCGCCGCGGAAAAGATGGCCGGGGTGAAAGCTGTCCAGATCATTCAGAAGCCGGGCACGGAAATCTTCTGGGCGGGAGATGAAGTGGTCGGCGTCGCCGCGGTCGATGAGCCCACCGCCGAAGACGCGATTCGCGCCATCAAGGTGCAGTATGAAGTGCTGCCCCATTTCGTTTCCGACGCCGAGCCGCCAAAGAACATCGCGCCCGACAACGGTCCGGTCAGCCGGGACGACTTCGAGGACATGGAAGACAACCAGGTCCCCGACGAGCAGGTCATCGCCGCCATCAAGCAGCAACGGCATCAGCTTCCATCCCGACGAGAAATATCTGAAGGACACGCAGGAGTCGGGCGTCGATCCCAGCGTCGTGCAGGCGCTGCGCACCGCCAAATACGCGCGGCGCAACCGCGCCGCGCTCGCCTTACAAGAAGACCGCGCGTGCAAACGCAGGGCGATCCCGACAAAGCTTTCGCATCGGCAGCGGCCGTCTGCGAAGGACTGTACGGCGCTTCGGCCATCACGCATTGCTGTCTGGAAACGCACGGCATGGCGACGGAGTGGCCCGAGCGACAACGAGATGCTGGTCCATATTTCGACGCAGAATCTCTCCGGCATCGCGCCGCAGATCGCCGAGCCGCTCGGCATTCCCGCCGGAAACATTCAAGTGATGCAGCAATACATCGGCGGCGGCTTCGGCAGCAAGTTCGCGCCCGATCGCTGGGGCATCGCGAGCGCGCAGCTTTCGAAAACGGCAGGCGGCAAGCCGGTGAAGATCATGCTGGAGCGCGACGCCGAACAGGAAGTCGCAGGCATGCGGCCTTCGGCTTTCGCGCGCGTGAAAATCGCCGCCGATAAAGATGGCAAGCTGGTCGCCTGGGAATCGCGCTCCTGGGGAACGGGCGGAATGGGCGGCGGCGGCACGCCTCCGCTGCCCTACATCTTCGAAGATTCCCAACCAGCGCAAGCAGAACGTCGCCATCTCCACGAATCAGGGAAGCGCGCGGGCCTGGCGTGCGCCGAATCATCCGCAGGCCGCGGTCATCACCATGGCGCGCATCGAAGACCTTGCCGCCAAGCTGAACATCGATCCGCTGGACTTCATCACCCGCAACCTGGATCTCGCCGGCCCGCGCGCCAGCATTTATCGCGATGAGTTGCCGATCGCCGCCGAAATGATGGAGTGGAAGAAGAACTGGCATCCGCGCGGCGACAAGACTGCCGGCCCGATCAAGCGTGGGCTGGGCCTCTCGATGCACACCTGGGGCGGCCGCGGCCACAACAGCGATTGCGATCTCACCATTCATCCTGACGGATCGGTCGAGATCAAGATGGCGACGCAGGACCTCGGCACCGGCGCCCGCACCATCATCACCATCGTTGCCGCCGATACGCTGGGCATCCCCATGGAGCAACGTCAAGCTGCTGATCGGCGACAGCCGCTATCCCGTCTCGGGCGCCAGCGGCGGCAGCACGACCTCGGGCGGCGTGACTGCGTCCACCCGGCGCGCCGCGGTCGATGCGCGCGATCAGCTATTCGCCAAAGTCGCTCCCGCACTGAAGGCCCAGCCGGAAGAATTGGAAGCGGTGGACGGGACGGTGCGAGTGAAAGCCGATCCCAGCCGCAGCCTGTCGTGGAAAGAGGCTTGCGCGAAGATTGGCGCGATGCCGATGACCGTTCGCGGCAAGAATCCCGACAAGTCGAAGCCGCCCGACCTGACCAATAGCGGCGTCGGCGGCGTGCAGATGGCCGATGTCTCCGTCGACACCGAAACCGGCATCGTGCGCGTCAACAAAATGGTCGCGGTGCAGGATTGCGGCCTGGTCGTCGATGTGAAGACCGCGGAGAGCCAGGTGCTGGGCGCGCTCATCATGGGCATCAGCTACGCGCTCTACGAGGAGAAGATTCTCGATCCCGTGACCGGCCGCATGCTGAATCCCAACATGGAGTTCTATCGCCTCGCGGGCATCGCCGACATCGGCGAACTGAAGGTCCACATGATGACCGGCAAAGGCTACGACGAGCGCGGCGTCATCGGCCTGGCTGAGCCGCCCGTGGTTTCGCCCGGAGCGGCGATCTCCAACGCGGTCGCCAACGCCATCGGAGTGCGCGTGCCGTTCCTGCCGCTCACGCCGGCACGCGTGCTGGAAGCGCTGGAAGGCAGGAGGACGGGTAGCTCGTGCGAAAGGGTACGTTCGTGCGAACGGGTAGAGCGGCCCTTCAGGGCCGTCGTTGCGCACATTTTATAGAACCGGGGCTTTAGCCCCACATTGTGGGACTTTGGAGAATTCATGCAGGCCTTTGAATACGTCAGCCCGACCAGCAAAGAACAAGTCGCGACGCTGCTCGGCGACGAACGCGGCAATCCTTGCCGGCGGCACCGATCTGCTAGCGCTGATGAAAGACTGACGTCGTCACGCCGAAGCGCCTGGTGAACATCAAGCAGATCGACGCGCTGCGCGGCATCAGCTATCAGCCCGGCAACGGCTTGCGCATCGGCGCGCTGACCACGATCGCGGAACTGGCCGAAGCGAACCGACAACTTCGAGCGCATACCCGCATTGATCGAAGCCGCCAACGAAGCGGCAAGCCCGCAGATTCGCAACCTCGCGACCATCGGCGGCAACATGTGCCAGCGCCCGCGCTGCTGGTACTTCCGCAACGGCATGGGACTTTTCCCCAAGGCTCCCAACGGCAAGTCGATGGTGCTGGAGGGCGACAATCGTTACGCGGCGATCCTCGGCAACGATGGCCCGGCGTACTTTGTCAGCCCATCGACCATCGCTCCGGTGCTGATCGCCTACGGCGCAAAGATTCGTCTCTTACTCGGCGAAAGCCGCCGGCAGCGGCGTGCGCGAGATTCCGCTGGAGAAGTTCTTCGTCATTCCGAAATCCGACAACGAACTTGAACACGATCTTAAGCCTGGCGAAATGGTGATCGAACTGGTCGTGCCTCCGCCGTCGCAAAATCTGAAATCGGGAGTCTACGAAGTGCGGCAGAAGGCGGCCTTCGACTGGCCCCTGGCGATGGCCAGCGTCGCGCTCGAGATGGACGGCAAGACGGTGAAGAGTGCTCGCGTGGTACTCGGGCAGGTCGCGCCGGTTCCGTGGATTTCGCCGGAAGCCGCGCAGGCGCTGGTCGGCAAGACCATCACGCCTGACACCGCGATGGCTGCGGCGAATGCGGCCGTTGCCGGAGCCAAGCCGCTCAGCCACAACAAGTACAAGATCACGCTGGCCAAGGTTGCGGTGAAGCGCGCCATTCTGAATGCTCCGAAGCGGGCGGCGGATCGGAGGTGCCGCATGATGCTCAATCTCGATGCCGAACGCTTCGACACCACGCGAAGATCTGTGCCCGGCGCTGCGCTGGAAGGGGCAATTCATCGAGGCCGAACCCGACCCCACCGTGCCTCCGACCAACGATGGCATCTTCTGGTGCATGCACACCCAGACCTGCATCGGCCCCGACGGCGAGTTGGCCGAACCGGGAAACTGCTCGTCGAAATTCCGGACGTGCCATGGGACGGGAAAGTGCGGATGAGAGAGGCCGCAGGTTCGTGATTCGCTTTTCGCGTCTCACAGAACAACGATCCGTTTAGTTCAGATCGATCAGCAAATCGAACCTGCGAGTCTTGCGCCAGCGGTACTGCATAAAGTCGCGGTCCAGCGTAAGAATTTCACCCGTATTCAGTTGATCAGCCAGGTGAATCAGACAGGCGTCGGCGAAATCTGCCGGCTGGTCGCGATACTTCCGCAGGATGGTTCCCACCGGCCCGGCGGACTGCGAAAGTTGAAATGGAATGTGAAAAATTCCGCGCGCAACATTCTCCAGTATCATTTCGGCCGCTCCGGGAAGCCGGCGCAAAAGGTAACAACTCTCGGCGATGACTGCCTCGCAAGTGATCAGCGGCCGCTCCAATTCCCCGACGGCGTCCGCGCAACGGACGTGATACCTCTCGCTTCGGTCCAGAAGCGCAACCACAACTCCCGTGTCGAGCAGTACCGGCTTCACCTCCCGAATCCCCGCAAGCGCTTCTTGTTGGAGCCGAGATCACGCAGGCCGGAAGCAAACCGCCCTATCCCAATCACCTTTTTCTTGGTCGGCGTGCCGTAACAGCTGGCAAGCAAGCGCACTCCTTCGCGCACCACCCGCGACGGACTCCAGCCGAGGTGCTGCACCAGCCTCTCCAAAGCTACCTGCGATTGGCGGTCTAGTCGGGCTTGCACATTCATCTTCATGGAGCAAAGCTTATCACGTTGTATTACGGTGGCAAATTTGTATTACAACTCCTCTGCGGGAGGAAGCGCAAGCAGACTCCGGCGCAGAACTGGTCTTGCGCTTCGCTGCGAATTACGAATCGCGAAGATCGAACCGCGGACTTACCGCGTGTACTCCTTGATCTTCTGCACCGCCGCGGGGTACTGCGTAATCAGTTGCTCGGGCTCTCCATTCTCGTAGTCCGCATAATCGAAGCCGGGAGACATGGTCGTCCCCATCAGCGCCCACTTCCCACCGGGCGCCAGTCGGCATCCTTGCCAGACTTGGCCTCGCACCACCACCTGCGGTTGCTGACCGTTCAGCAGATCGGGGCCCAGCGTGATGGTGCGCGAACTTCCGTCGGGCAGCAATTGGAACATGAGCACGGGATCGCCGAGATAGAAGTGAAAGACTTCCGTACCCGGCAGGCGATGCAAAACCGAAAATGTCTCCGGCGTGATCATGTAGTAGATGGCGGTGCCGATGGAGCGCGAGCCCGCAAAGGCGTCGGGCAGATATTCGGCCGAGACAGTCCAGCGCGAGCGATAGGTTTCGCGAAAGAAGCCGCCTTCAATCGCCAGCGGCTCCAGCTGCAACAGTTGTTTGACTTCGTCGGCGGTCATAATCCCAACAGCCTAACATTCTTGCTGCCCTCGAACTCGAGCACCTCCCGCTCTGCGCTCTTAGTGCCCCACCGACAGATAGTCCATCAGAGTCATGTTGTTGGTGTCGGCAGCGGCTTGGACCGCTGCGTTGCGCGCCTCCTCGGCATTCGACAGGTTGGTGGCAGCGACATTCATGTCGACGCCTACGGTGCTGTTCTGCTGCTGGCTGAGCTGAACTTGCTCGCTGCCCAGAAAATCCTGGCTGCTGAGTACCTGGTCGACGGTGCTGCCGTAGAAGGCGCGGGCCGAGGTGAGCTGGTCATAGGCGTTTCGTATCTCGGTGGTCGCGTTGCCAATATCGTCCGTAGTGCTGCTGGGATTTTGCAGGGCGGTGACCAGATCGTTCAGCGCCACGAAAACACTGGCTCCCGTAGCCGAAAAGAGTTTGCTCCCCGGCTGGTTTACGGCAACCGACTGCCCAGGTTCAATCTCAACCGAATTGACATTGTCGTTGCCCTGGTAAGCAATGCCTCCGGGCACCGTGTTGTCCACGACATAAGGAGGCTGCGAATTGGCCGTACCGGCAAAAACGTAATGCCCATTGTAGGTGAGGTTGGCAACACTCAAGACCTGCTGCGAGATGCCGCTCACTTCCTGCGCCACCGTGTCGCGGTCCTGTTGCGACAGCGTGCCGTTGGCCCCTTCCACTCCCAGCGTGATGGCGCGCTGCAAGGAGGTCACCGCCGAACTCAACGACGAGTCGGCGGTCTGCAGCTCCGAATAAATGCTGGAACTGCTGCGCTGGTACTGGTCGCAACTGTCGATCTGGTAGGCAATGTTCACCTCTTGCGCGGCCGCAGACGGATCGTCGGAGGCAACGTTCACCCGCCGCCCGGTAGTTAGCTGGGTAAGAGCTTTCTGCTCGGCCTGGTCGGAAACTTGCAGAGCGTTCAGCAGAATCTGCGAAGTCTGGGGAGAAATCCTCATGATGTGCTGGCTCCCATATTGATTACCGTCTCCAGCATTTGGTTTACGGCTGTAATAGCCTGGGCCGCAGCCTGATACGCCCTCTGGTAGAGAAGCAGGTTCGACGCTTCTTCATCCAGCGACACGCCGCTTACCGAGGTTTGCTGCTGTTGCAGTTGCTGCAGCATGGCATTGCTGGCATTGAGATCCGTAGTGCCGTTGCTGATGTCCGTACCCACCTGGAAAACCAGGTTGCCGTAGGCGCCGCCGGGCGTCATGCCATTCATCACCGCCTGATTCGCCACCGCGGAGAGGTTCGCCAGGTTGCCGTTGCTGCCGGGCGTGCCATCCGAACCGGCGGCCAGCAGCGCCGGATTGGTGATCGCGACCGCCATGTTGGCAGCCGCCCCGGCCCCGGTGATCGGATCAAAGAGATTGCCGCCGGGATTTCCATTCAGGTCCGTACCCTTCCTGGTTCGCCGCATTCAACGCCTGCACCATGCCCCCGGCAAGCGAGTCCAATTGGCCCTGCAACGAAGGCAAGGTCTGATCGCGAGCCTGCAGTAAGCCGCCCAGCTGGCCGCCGGAAATCTCGCCGGTAATGTCGTTTCCCTGCGAAGAGTAGACGTGTTGCATTCCGCTCGAATCTGGCGAGGTGCTGAGAGCGTAAGCCTGTCCGTCGACCACCAGGGCCGCTCCCTGTTTGGTGGTCAGGGTCAGCGACGTGCCATCGTTGATTTGCGAGACGTCGATAATCCCCGACAGTTGCTGGATGAGGGCGGTACGCTGGTCCAGGAAGCTGCCATAGTCCTGACCGGTGCTGCTGACCCCGGCCAGTTTCACGTTGATGGCCGCAATCTGCTGCGAGATCTGATTAACTTCTTCAACCTGTTGCTGCACATCGCTGTTCAACTGGGTGCTGACCGCACTCATCTGGTTGGCTGTGTTGTTGAAGGCAGTTGCCACTTCCCCGGCCGCGGTCAGCACACTTTGCCGCATGGTGAGGTCGGAGGGATTGGTGGACAGGTCGTTCACACTTTGGAAGAATGCGCTGATCTGCGTCCCGATGCCGGTAGTATCGTCGGGAAACAGGGTCTGCACCTGGTTCATGGTGTTGACGTAGGCTTGCGAGTTTCCCTGCTGCTGGGTTTCGTCGCTGATTTGCAGGTCAAGCAGGTTATCGCGCAGGCTCTGGATGCCTTCCAGCTCGACTCCTCCTCCGAAGGCCACGTTGCCTTGGACAATCGGGTCGGCTTCCTCCAGAATTGGGCGTTCACGGCTATAGCCCGGCGTGTTGAGGTTGGCCACATTATTGGTCGTGGTCTGCAGTCCGGCCTGCTGGGCCTGCAGCCCGCCCAAGGCAATCGAAATCGTGCCAAATAGTCCGCTCATCTAGTACCAACTGGCGTCAAGCGATTCGGTATAAGGAACCGGCTCGGCCTGTAGGCCCAGCAATTGCCGGCGCAAGACCAGCGAGCGCCGCCAGCGCCGTAACATGGCACGGCAGAAAGCCCGTTGCTGGCTCAACTCCGCCAGCAGCTTGCGCCGCTGCTGCTGGGCTTCGGGTGTTCCGGGCAGATGACCGAGTTGCAGCGACAAAGCCATGGCTTCGTCGGCCGTCGAACGGATCTGCTGACTCACTTCCAGCAGAGCGCCGACTTCGCCGCCCGTAAGGGAATGAATCGCCGTCTCCAGCAGAGATTTCAGGGTCTCCAGCAGGGCCAGCTCCTGATCAGCCCCCGACGTCGAAGCTCCCGCCGCGCCGATTTTCGTCACCGCGTGCCTCCCTTAGGCGAGGTCATCCAGCTGATGGCTCGGCTGCCCTTCCTCGGTCAAGCTCTGATCTTCGGTTTGCATCTGCATCTGCATCTGCGTCTCCGTCTGCGTTGGCGTCGGCAGCAAGCCATTGTCCTGCGGGCGACGCCGAGGGGCGCGCTTCCCCCGCTCCTTGGCCGACTGATCAAACCGGCCCGCTGCAATCCGCGCCGATGCTTCCACCTGTCCCGTGCTCAGCTCCATATCGGCATGCCCTTCTGCGCGGGTAAGTTATCTCAACTGGCGATACCGCGAGTATCCGCCAGCATCGCATCCGCAATCTGGCGGGGCGATACCTGAAACGTTCCGTTGCCGATTGCCCGCCGCAAGTCGTTCACTCGCTGCTGACGCACGTCGGGAACGCTGTCAAGATTCGCCTTCAGTTGTTGTACGGCATCGCTTCCGGTCGACAAGTTCGCCACATCGAGGGCGCCGGAGATGGCCGGCCCGGTCGTCTCCTGGGCCGACTGGGCCGAGGCAGCCGGACCGTGGCTGCGGTCCAGTTGCGGCGTAGTAGACGGATTTAAGTCAATTCTCATCGCAGCACCTCGTTCCAAGTGTATTGCCCTGCAATTGAGTGATCGGCAATTGGTGAGAGAACTTTAATGTTGACAGCGCTTTTTTCCAGCCGTGCTCTCACTCTATCGGCCAATCGCTTTCCCCAGATGAATCTCAGCTTCCGCCGGACTTGCGCCCGCGTCCTTCGCCGGCTGTTCTTTGGGCTGCAACTGCCGCAGCAGCATGCTGGCGATTCCAATTCCGCCCCGGGCCGCCAAAGCGGTGGAAATGGCCTGCGTTCCCAGGCTGCTCACGGTATCGTGGGCCGCATCCTGGCTCTGGTCCGATCCGGCAAAGCTGTGGTTCATCTTCTCCAGCCAGTTCTGCAGCAGAATGGACTCGAACTCGCGGGCTGCCTTGGTCAGTTTGCTGGGCCCAGGGCTGGCCTGCGCGGAATCTGGGGCGGCGGCCGACCGGTTCAATTGCGGTGAGATCGATAGCGTCATGGTCAGATCACCTCCAGGTCAGCTTCCAATGCGCCCGCGGCCTTGATGGCTTGCAGGATCGCCACTACATCCCGGGCAGTCGCGCCGATAGCCTGCAATCCGTTTACGAGTTGCTCGACGCTGGCCCCTTCGCCTAGCTCAATGCGCTTGGTTTTATCGTCCTTGGCCTCGACCTGGGTGTCGGGAACCACCGCAGTCTGGCCATTGCTGAAGGGGGCCGGCTGCGACACCTGATAATCGGTGGCAATCTCGATGGAAAGATCGCCATGCAGAATCGAGACCGCGCTCAGACGCACATCCTTACCCATGACGATCGTGCCGGTGCGCTCGCTCACCACGACCCGGGCCCGGGGATGGATCTCGACTTTCAGACTCAGCAGACGGGCCATCAGTTCGGAAATGCCGTTTACCGGCACGTTCTGCAGCTCCACCCGTCCGCTGTCGACCGCGGTTGCCATGGGACGCCCAACCTCCTGGTTGATGGCGGCAGCCATTTCGCTGCTCAGCCGGAAATCGGGATCGCGTACCAGCAACGAAATCCGCGCCAGCTTGCGCAAGTCAATCGACACGTCGCGCTCCACTAGTCCGCCATTGGGAATCCGGCCTGCCGTAGGATGATTGACTTGTTTTGAGTTGGTGCCTGACTTGCCAGCCGTGTAACCGCCCAAAGTGACCGCTCCCTGGGCTTCGGCATAGACCTGACCATCAGCACCATAAAGCGGCGCCAACAATAGGGTGCCGCCTTCCAGCGTGGTGGCATCGCCGATGGAGGAAACGGTGATGTCGATCTGCGTTCCCGGACGGGCGAACGCCGGCAGCGATGCGGTAACAAACACCGCGGCTACATTCTTCACGCTCACCGACCCGGCCGGAATCTGCACTCCCATCTTTTGCAGGATGTTGGCCAGGGTTTGAACGCTGAACATGGTCTGCCGCCGGTCACCGGTTCCGGCCAAGCCGACCACCATGCCGTAACCAATCAGCGGATTCTCCCGCACCCCCTCGATGCTGGCCAGGTCGCGAATGGCAAGATGTGTCTTGTTGTCCTGCGCCGTCATCTTTTCCTGCGCCGTCATCCCCGCAGGAGCACCGGCGATGAGTAAGATGGAAAGCCACAATCCGAATTGGGGGCCCAGTTTCATCAGAAGTTCGCAATCTTCATCAGCAGCCTCATAAACAGGTTGGGTTGGCGGGTGGCGTCGCTGACCACGCCTTTGCCTTTCAATTCCAGTTCCAGATCGCTGAGAGACGTCGATAGCACGGAGTTGTCCGAGGCAATGTCGCCCGGACGCACCACCCCGCGCAGAATGATGGTCTGGCTCTGCTGGTTGAAGCTGACCTGGCGTTCGCACTCCACCACCAGATAGCCGTTGGGCAACACCGCTACCACCCGGCCCGACACGTTGGTCTGCAACAGCGATTGGCTGTTGGCGCTGCCCGTGCCCTTCAAATTGTTAGCCGAATTGACGGCGTAGAGCGGATTGAACGAGGCAACGTTTACCTGTCCCGCCAGACCGGTGACGGCGGAGTTGGAGGTGAAAGCGCGTTGCGCCGCCACGTCCCCTGAGGCCTGCGCCAGCGTCTGCTCCACAATGCGAACCGTCACCAGATCGTTCAGCCGCCGGGCCTTGTAGTCGGTTGCCAAGTCGGTAAGCGGCCCGCCTTCGAGCGGCCATAAACTGCCGACTGAAGTGGTGGCCGCCACCGGTTGCCCTTGCACCCGCTGGAGGAATAGCTGCAGCGAGGTCGGCGACAGCGGCGTCTCCTTCTTGGTCTTGGCCCCGGATGTCCCCATCAATCCGCCAATCGCCAGAACAGCGGCGAATACCCGATACATGGTCATGGCTACTCCACTCGAACCAAATCTTTGCCGGCGACCGTGGCCAGCAGCACCCGATGGGTCGCCGGGTTTTGCACCCGAATCCGGTCGCCCAGCCCACCCGATTGCAGACACACCACCTTCACCTGCAGCCGCATGCCGGCTAACTCCTCCACCAGACTTACCCGCTCTCCACTGTGGGCGAGAAGAACAGCCGATGGTCCTGACCTGCGAGGCGATTCTGGTGCAAGAGCCTGCACCGCCGAGGTCCACTCGCCGGCCTGTGAAGCAGCCCCGCCGGCAGGGGTACTCAGCACGGCGTGAAAGGGCAGGCAATCCCGCCGCGAGGAGCAGTCCAGCCGCAGCAGCCAGGTACCCGCAGTGAATCCTTTCCGGACCGAAACCAGGTGCAAGCTTGCACCGGCCGGCAGAGACGGCGGTGCTCCAAGCAGTTGCAGATTTCTCTGGATCTGCTCCGGGGTGGCATCGATCCGCAGGGCGCGCGCCACCGCCGCCGCCGCTGGCTGCTGCACCGCATTCGCATCGGACAACGCCGGCCCGAACCGTGAGGTGGCCAGAGCCAGGACAAATATCGGCAGCGCGTTTCGTACTCGGAACCAGATGAGATGTGTTCCCTGGCGCACGTCATCTCCTAACGGGACAGATTGTTCAAGTCCTGCAGCATCTGGTCGGCGGCGGTCACCACTCGCGAATTCGCTTCATAGGATCGCTGCGCCAGGATCATCTGGATAAACTCGTCGACCACGTTTACGTTGGATTGTTCCAGCACACCTTGCTGCAGCGTCCCCAGGCCTTCGGAACCGCCGGGCGTGCCGATAATGGGATCGCCCGAGGCGGTGGTCGCCAGATACATGTTCGCGCCTACACTGTTCAGGCCGCCGGGGTTCTGAAAGGTCGCCAGTTGAATGCTGCCCACCTGCTGCGCCTGGGTCTGCGCCGGCTGGGTGACCGTCACCGTACCGTCGGTGCCGATCGTGACCGTCAGGGCATCGGGGGGAATCGTAATCGGAGGGTCCAGCTGGTTGCCGTCAGCCGTCACCATGTTCCCTTGATTGTCGAGATGAAACATGCCGGCGCGGGTATAGCCGGTCTCGCCGCTCGGCATCTTGACCTGAAAGAAGCCCGCGCCTTGAATCGCCAGATCCAGCGGATTGCCGGTGGAGTCGAAATCGCCCTGCGCCTGGATCACCTCCGAAGCCGCGGTGCGCGTGCCCAGACCGATCTGCAAGCCCGAGGCCACCGTGGTATTCTGCGTCGCCGCCGCTCCCGGCATCACCAGGTTCTGATAAATCATGTCCTCAAACTGCAAACGGCGCCGGCGAAAGCCGGCGGTGCTGGAATTCGACAGATTATTGGCGACGTTGTCCAGATTTAATTGCTGGGCCCCCATGCCGGAAGCCGCGGTATAGAGCGCACGAAACATAGCAGGTCCTCAGATACGCGACAGGTCTTGCGCCGCGATGCGGTTGAAGTTGGAGTGAAAGGCGGTCAGAGCCTGCTGCAGCAGGTCGGCATGACGCTGCAAGGCAACCAGGCCAACCGCGGCGGAGATGCCGTTCACGTTGCTGCCCTCGAGCGAACCCTGCACGATCGAGGCTTTTCCCCTCAACTCGTTGCCGCCGGGAGCGGAGAAAGAAGTATCGCCCACTGGCGTCAACGTAGTCTCAGGGGCAAACCGCACCACCTTGAGCTGACCGGCCAAAGCGCCGTCCACCGAAATCGTTCCATCGTTGCTGACCGAAAGCTTGCCCGGCGGTATAGTGATGGCGCCTTGCGCCCCAGCCACCAGATTTCCTTCTGCGGTCGCCAAATGGCCGTTGCCATCGACATGAAAGTTTCCATTACGGGTATAGAGACGGCCGGATCCAGCCTGCACCGCGAACCAGCCTTCGCCTTGCAGCGCGAAGTCGAAATCGCTCCCGGTTCGCTCCAGACTCCCCTGCAGCAGGTCGGTGCGGCTGCCTCCCAGTACGCCAAAGTCGTTGACCGCCTGAGCGATGGGACTGGCGGCGACGCTGGCATCGGCGCTGGCCAGCTGGGAGGTGAAGGTCGGCACTTGCGCCTTATACCCGTTGGTATTGACATTGGCCAGATTGTTCGCTGCCAGATCGAGCGCCTGGGTGCGCGCCACCAAGCCAGCGCACGCCGCGTAGAGTCCACTGTCCATGAGATCCTGCTCCGGCAGTTATTCTTGCAAGAAGCAAACCAAAGGGATGGGGAGACGGCCCGAAAAATCAATGGTTTAGAGGGAAGGCAGATTAGGAAAAACTAAAGAAAGAGGCATGAAGGCAATCGCGCTGCCCGGCTGTGAAACCACGCCTCCGCCGACAAAGCCATTCACCGTGACTGGGCGAAAAGGGCGAGAACGCCAAACCCACACTGCCGACCAACTCCTCGCAGATAGCCTTAAAGTGCCGCAATCAGCGTCCTGGACTCGATTCGAATGGAGATTCTCTGGAACAATGTTGCAAGTACCTTCACATTCGATGCTCAGAAACACTGAAACTAAATATAGTTAGCGCGGTAAACGAATTGCTTATCAAATTCGTGTGGCCGATAAGCAATATCCACCCACACAGGCCCATTTAGCGAGAAAAGGCTGAACTTAGAACCTAAAGGAGGGTTCGATCCTTGAAACTGCGTATCGCTTCGCTGTCACTGCTCGCTCTTTGTCTGACATTGGCTGCTGTTCCCGCCATGGCTCAGGGACCAGTCTATGACAACGGTCCTGTCAACGGACAGGTCGATGCCTGGACTATCAACTTCGGCTTCGCCGTTAGCGACACGTTCCATCTATCCGCCGCCACTTCCGTGGAAGACATTACATTCTGGGCATGGGTAGAGCCGGGCGACGTTGTTACCAGCACCGAAGTACAACTTGGCAGCAACGGCTACTTCTCGAATAACCTGTTCGACGGAACCGTTAGCCTGACCCAGTCGAACTGCTTCACCAACAACTTTGGCTTCGACGTTTGCGCCGAGCATGGCACATTCGCCGACACCGACCTGGGTCCGGGCAACTATACCCTCACCCTGCAGAACGCGGCCACCGAAGACGGCAACCCGCTCTATTGGGATGAGAACTCCGGCGTAGGCTGCACCTCGCCTGGCTGCCCGTCATCGGCCCAGGAAAACACTCTGGGATCGATTCCTTCGGAAGCTTTCACGCTGAGCGGCTCCGGCACCACCACCAGCACTTCCGGCAGCGGCACCACGCCTGAGCCCAGCAGCATCATGCTGTTCGGTTCTGGCATCCTCGGCTTGGCTGGCGTTCTGCGCCGCAAGCTGTTCTAAATTCACCTGACTCTTCCCTGGGGCACGGCGACGATTCGATTGCCGTGCCCTTGGCTGCCAAGCCAGACGGCCCGGGCCGGCTGGCCAGCCCAGAATTAGATAACTCGGCTGACGGCTAGAATCGCTGAAGCCCACGTCGGTAATCACCCAAGGGGCCTTAAAGTGTCACTTTAGCAACAGGCACTTTAGGCCTTGATAGGTCAATGGAAACCGCCTAGAACAATGTCGCAACTCACTGCACACCAAGTACGCCGAAACACAGAAACCAAAGAGACTTAGCGCGGCACCTGGATTGCTCTTGTCAATTCGTGTGGTCGAGGTAATACCAACCCACACCGGCCCCTTTAGCGAGAAAAACTGAACCTAAAGGAGGGTTCGATCCTTGAAAACGCGCATAGCTTTGTTGACACTGTTTGCTCTTTGTCTAATGCTAGCCGCGGTTCCCGCGACGGCACAGGGTTGCTTCGGCGATCCGGTTTGTGTTTACGACAACGGCCTGGTCAATGGACAGGTGGATGCTTGGACCATCAACTTTGGCTTCGCGGTTAGTAACACGTTTACTATCAGCGGGCAAGCCTACCAAATCACGGACCTCTCGTTCTGGGCATGGGTTGAGCCAGGCGACGTTGTGACCAGCACCGAAGTACAGATTGGCAGCAACGGATACTTCTCTAACAATCTGTTCGACGGAACCGTCAGCCTGACCCAGTCGAACTGTTTTACGAACAACTTCGGCTTCGACGTTTGCGCCGAGTCCGGCACGTTCAGTGGCCCGACCGTGAACCCTGGCAGCTACTACCTCACCCTGCAGAACGCGACTACCGAAGACGGCAACCCGCTCTATTGGGATGAGAACTCCGGTGTAGGCTGCACTGCTCCCGGCTGTCCGTCATCCGCCCAGGAAAACACTCTGGGATCGATTCCTTCGGAAGCGTTCACGCTGAGCGGCGATGCCGTCTCAACGACTACTTCCGGCAGCGGTACGACGCCTGAGCCCAGCAGCATCATGTTGCTCGGTTCCGGCATCCTCGGCTTGGCCGGCATGCTGCGCCGCAGGCTGTTCTAAATTCAACCGACCCTCCCTTGGGTCATAAGTAAGCCGGAGCCTAGCGCTCCGGCTTATTTTTTGCTGGCGGCAAACTGCGGCCCCCAATTAGAAAAGGTCTGCCCCGCGCAGCAGTCCGATCTTCTACTTCTGCAGCAAGGGAAGCACGTGCTGTTTCATCTGGTCAGGGGTGAAGGGTTTACGGATGTAGTTGATATACACGTCGACAATATTCGTCGTAGTGTCGAACGACAGGTTCCACACGTGCTCGACGATCATGGCGCGGGTAACCCGGCGGCCCATGTTGCGCATGAGATATTCCAGCAGAGCGAATTCCTTGGAAGTAAGTTCGATGCGCTTTCCCGCTCTTTCCACTTTGCGTTCCACTCGATCCAGTTCCAGGTCAGCCACCCGCAGCACCGCTTCAACCGTACGTGGTCCGCGCCGCAGCAGCGCCCGTACCCGGGCCGAAAGTTCGGTAAAGGAGAATGGCTTGATAAGGCAGTCGTCAGCCCCGGTATCGAGCGACTGCACCCGATCTTCGACCCGACTGCGCGCCGTCAATACCAGCACCGGAAGCGAAGGCTTCTTAGGCCGCACCGCGTTCAGCACGCCGATGCCATCCAGCTTGGGCAAGTTCAAATCGAGAATCAGCAGATCGTAATCGTTGTCGACCGCCATCAACCGCGCCAGTTCGCCATCAGGCGCGACATCCACCGCATAGTGCTCGGCTTCCAGCCCCTTACGAACGAAGCTGGCCAGCGGCGCATCATCTTCCACAACCAGGATACGCATCAGGGTAACTATCCTATGGTTACCTTGATTCTTGGCTCTATGCCTTCATTCGTCAACCATTGTTTGACGACTAACGTTGTTAGCTTCCTGATTCGGGACATATGCCCGCATGGATCGGGTGACAGAGTTTCGACTGCGGTGATAAGAGCACATAATCTCCCCGCAGCGGCCAGGATTGGTCGTTTCCACACGAAGGTTGTTTAGCCAGTCGCGCCGCGGCATCGTCAGCGACAGTTTCGATAGGGGAAATACAACTTGAGATGTACATTCACAGACTTTTTACTGAGCTGAAAAACCTTCTACGAAGCTATAATGGAAGCATGGCACGTGGTTGGGAAAGTAAATCTGTAGAAGCGCAAATAGAAGAGTCTGATAATCCACCCTTACCGAACGAAATTCCGCACTTTTCTGCTGAGGAATTGCAAGCAAAGTTCAAGAAAAAGGACTTGGTCCTTTCCCGCAGAGGCATACTGCAACAACTTGAGCGCAGTAACAGCGAGCGGTATTCCGAATTGCTTCGCCGGGCTCTAACCGATCTGGACGAGCAAATCGCAGCCATGGCTTAGCAGCGCTCGGCGGCGCCGCTTCATGCTATGAGTACTTCATGGCAGGTGTGCGCTAGAGGTGTCCCCCTCGGCAGCCACATTGCTGTTCCCTGCTCCGTCGAGTCCCCCGGATGTTAGCTGCCTTAGCGACAAATCTCATTCGGCAAAAACGCGCTTTGCATCTGGCCACCGATCCGCCCGCCTTGCTGCTTGACACTCAACAATCGCTCCGATAGAGTCGGCAGCGTTTTGAGGAGCACAGCATGGCGGACTTCTGGAAACGCTTCACGGAAAACACCAGCTCCGGCGCAATTCTGGCCAACCTAAACTACGTCATTCTCTTGGTACTGCTGTTTGCCGCAGCGTTGGGCTATGGTGATACCTGGCCGATTCGCTTGATGAACGTGGTGGCCGCCTGCGTTGGGGTCGGCTTGGGATGGGTCCTGGGGATTATCGTCTCACCCTCCGACGAAAGTGAGCAGACTGAATTCTCCAGTTACACCAAGGCTATCTCAACCCTTTTGACCGGATATCTGGCCGGTGCCCTCAAAGATGTGAAGGCGCAAACCGTAATGGATTATCTGCGCGAGCCGCACATCGCCTTTCGCGTCTTGATGGCTGCGGCCTGCCTGCTTGCCACCACCGCAGTAGTGTTCATTAACCGCCGGGCCGAAAATCAGGGCCGAAACCGTCGTTGGTACGTACGCTTCGATCCCGCCAGCGCAACCGTGCCCAATGGCACTCCCTTAGGTTTGCTGGCAATAGGTCCTTACTGTTCCCAGAGCGACGCTGACCGCCAGATAAAGGAATTGCAGGCGAAGCCGGAATACAAAAACGTAACTCTCACCACCACCACCGCGCAATCCTAACCGCGGAAGTGCGGGCGGTTCCGTGATTTACCTTGGAGATTTTCGGATTCAGCCCGGCCGCCGCTTGATCGCTTCAGTTCTCCAGGCCGGCAAACTTCTTCTCTTCCACCGCCATATGCAACCGCATCACCCGGGTAAGATCCTTGCCCTCGCGTTTCAGCTCAACGACTGCGGCTTCCACATCGTCTCTCTGCTCCAATTGCGCCAGGTGATCGCGGAAACCCTCCAGCCTGACCCGCATCTCGTTGTGCTGGCGTTGCATCTCGCGGGCAAACGAAGCCAGTTCCGGACTCATCTTGGCGATGGTAGCCAGCACCGTGGTTTCCTCGTGCTCGTAATGCTTGGGAAGCCACTCCGCCATCCATTTGCCTTGGCTTATCGCCTGGTTGGCAGTGGCCAGGTCGGCGAAGATTTCCGAGTAGCAGACGATTTGCTCCAGCGCCGAATCCAACTGATCCAATTGCGCCATGAGCTCTTCGTGCTCGTGATGAATGCTGACTGTTTCCTGATGAAAGGTTGGGTCCAGGCTCGCCATCTCGCACCTCGCCATGCTGATGGTCGCCCCGGCCTACCGCGCAGGCAGTGACCGCAATCACCAGTTCGCGGTGACCCAAAAATACCGGAGTCCGCGACTCCGGTCCGGTTCCACCTGGTGCTCGGCTTACTTCTTGCCCTGCACTGCCGCCAGGCATTGACCGTACAAGTCCAGCAGGTGACGGGCATAGTCCTCCGCTTTGGAAACCGTTTCGCCCTGAAAACCGGCTCCTGGCGAACCGGCCTTCCCATATCCCGTGGTCACGGCGATGAATTTCATCATATCGAGCGCGATGTCTTCATTCCGCCGCACCCCCGGTGTGGTCCCGCCATGTTCTTCCATAAGTGCTGTCCTCCCGCGGTCGTAGCGAAAATCATAGCAGAGACCAACCGGCTCACACCTCGACTGCCAACGTGACACACCCGGCCCACAATGTATTCGGAATAGCTGCGGCCGTGTTCAATTCGAACCAACTCGATGGCATACCGCGGATCGTGAGGCCGCACAATAAGTTGATCGCCGGAAAGCGACACGTAGCTCGGGAAGCACCGCTGCTGCAGGCGCACGGCATAAAGGTTCGGCCGTAATCGCCGATACGGTTGCAGCGAGCTGTAATGGCGGTCGACCAGCAGCGTCACCGCCGATATTTCCAATGGCAACAGGCTGCGCCCGGCTTTGCCGTCTAGCTTGATCAGCACGAACCGCAGCCAATCGGCACGCTCGCCGGCGTCATTGGGCTTCAGCTTCTGCAGGAACGACTTGTTGAAACTGCGCGTCTCCACGATCTGGTCCGCGGTGAACCGCGGCAGCACGGAGTTCTCGGCTGACACCATGGCAACATTTTCGAAACTGGCAGGCGGCCCGGGCAGAACGGCGCGGCGCTGGATGTCTCCCGCATCCACCAGATCGAGCACCCCGATACCCAGAGTCTCGAGCAGACGATCCATCGATTCCACGCTCAGGCCGCGGCGGGAATTCAGGAAGTTGGAAAGGTGGCCCTGCTGGAATCCGGCTTCCCGGGACAAGCTGCTGCCCGTCCATTCTCCCCGTTGAATGCGGGCGCGGATGTGGGCACGCAGGTTGTCCTGCAGGTGTTGAAGGGTCATGTCGAGGATATTTTCTGAAAGTAATACATGTACTTTAGTAATATCCTTAAAGCAATAATTTTGTTGACCACCCTGATTCCCCTGTGCCACAGTCGAATGGTTGCAGGTTCTGCGGTTCTGGCCGAGGAACAGGAGCGATGAACCAGACCGAACCGACTGCCGAAGAAAGGAGCTTCGCCGAGTTGCGGCGCATGACCAGGGAAGCCAGGCTGCTGTCGGCAGCCACCGAAAAGCTTCTCCGCCATCTGCGGTTCTCGGGAAGACTCAGTGTCGTTGTGAAGAACGGAAGCATTTTGAAGTCCGGATACGAAGAAGGTTACTTCACCCGCCAACAAGAAGAGCGGATGATCCCTTAAGGTCCGGGAGGCCGAAGCCGGGCGCGGGAATGGACGACTCGCACTCTTAATATTTTCCTCGCGCTTCTTCGGACCGGCCGCCGTTCTGCACGTAACCATTAACCAGTAGCAGGTCATCGTAAATGAAACGAGCCCTGCGTACGGGTCCCAATCGCTAAAGGGGCCCGTCGCAGGGCTTTTGCTTTTGCGCATAGATAAAGAAAAGGGGCCCAAATTGCAATGCATTACCTACGAATTGAAGTACTGCGAGCGCTGCGGATCGCTAGGACTGCGCCGCTCTAAATCCACCCAGAGCTATTGCCGGCCTTGTGGCCAGGTTCTGGGCAACGATTCACTTCACCTCGGCTCAGTCCGCGCCCTGCCGCTGTCGCAAATCGCAGCGCCAAGCCACCGACATCCGCGGTTCTGAAAGGCTCAGTCGAAGCCATTCCATTTGCTGGGAGGCTGCAATGAGGAGTTACAAGCTGGCAGCTCGCCAAGCCCAGCTGTTGCTGTTTCAAGTGAACGAACCTGTGCCCGAGGAACTTCCGGAGATCGATCCCCGGCCGGAAATGCTGTGCTTCCGCGGACAGACTTTCGCTCTGGTGCGGCACTTCTTCGAACTGTCCTGTCAGGTGGGAAGACTGCCATCCCTGCTAGGACGCGAGTTGTTCCGCTCCCGCGTCTCCCACCACGCCATTCCCAGTTTCGAGGAGCAGGTGATCTTCGCCCGCGACGTCGAGCTTTGCCTGGCGAAGCTGACCGAAGATCAGGCGCGAGATCATCACCCTGGTTGGACTGTACGACTTCTCTCACGACGAAGTGGCGGAGATGCTGCGCTGCTCCCGGGCGAAAATCACGCAGCGCTTTACCCAGGCCATCGATTCTCTCAGCGAGATCCTTCTGCATGCCGGTCTATTGTCGGAGAGCCACCCCGATCGCCGGCAAAGGCAGGTCACCAACCGCTCCATCCCGGCCGATATCGCACTGCTCAAGAAACCGCCGTCAAGAGCCACCCTGCCTTACGTACATAAAGCCACACAGCGGCAATCTCTCGCAGGAGGCGCCAGGTTGTGAATCGCTGCTGGCATAACGGCGCCTTTGCGGACGGGTGTCTCCCAGCACTCTTCTTCAGGTATCCGGCATCGCCGCAGTTCTCCCGCTCGATTGACCAGGTCAGCGTTCTTGCGTACCCGGACAGCCCTCGCCTTCCGGCCACCGCTCATGCGCCGCGCAGCACTGCGATGCTGACAGCGCATCTCTCGGCGAGCAAGTTTCGTCGTGAAGATAGAAAAGGATGTCTCGTAGCAATCGCAAGCTGCGCCCTTCGATCTGGCGAAGAGCGAACGGCGAAAAGCGAAGAGCGGTAACATTGACTTGCCTTTCGGCTGTCCCTAACATGACACGCCAAGGATGTTTGCGCCCATCCATGATTGACCAGACCATTTCCCACTACCGCATCCTGGAAAAACTCGGTTTTGGGGGCATGGGCGTGGTGTACAAAGCCGAGGACCTGAAACTCGGCCGCTTCGTCGCAATCAAGTTCCTGCCTGAGGATGTCGCCAAAGATCCTTTGGTTCTCGAGCGCTTTCGCCGCGAAGCGCGGGCCGCCTCGGCTCTCAATCATCCCAACATCTGCACCATTCATGAGATTGACGAATACGAAGGCCAGACCTTCATTGTCATGGAATATCTGGATGGCGAGACGCTGAGGAAGGTGATTGGCGGCAAGCCTCTGGAGCTGCGGCAACTGATAGAGATCGCGGTGCAGGTCGCCGACGCTCTCGATACCGCTCACAGCCACGGCATCATGCATCGCGATATTAAGCCGGCCAACATATTTGTGACCCGACGCGGCCACGCCAAGATCATGGATTTCGGATTGGCAACCGCGATCCCGGCAAAGACCGCGGCTGCGGCCGACGCCCAGGACACCATCGAACACTATGCTCACCTCACCAGTCCGGGAACGACATTGGGCACCATTGCCTACATGTCGCCGGAACAGGCATTAGGCAAGCCTCTCGACGGGCGCACAGATTTATTTTCTTTCGGAGCGACGTTATACGAGATGGCCACCGGCACTTTGCCCTTTCGCGGCGATACCGCGGCAGGCGTGTTCGACGCTATCCTGCATCAAACGCCGGCCGAACCGACTCGCCTTAATGCCGATCTGCCGATGGAGTTGGAACGGATTATTTACAAAGCGCTGGAGAAAGAGCGCGATCTTCGTTACCAGAATGCTTCTGACATTCGCTCCGATTTGAAGCGGGTCGATCGGGACATTCGCTTCGAGAATGATCCTACGGTCGCTCTGAAAATTGCGGGCGAGTCTGGCTCCGTTGTCCGGCGTGACCCAAGCTCAGCCCGCGGCGTCGCGGTACTGGAGGATAGGCCTCCCGAAGAACCAGTTCCCAGGCGGCGAGCCAGTGACAGAAAACCTGCGCATAAAGCGATCTGGTCCATCGTTCTGGTTCTGCTGCTGGTGGCAATCGCCGGCGCCTGGTATTGGCGCGAGCGCCAAGCCCGCCGGCTCAGCGACAAAGACACCATCGTTCTCGCCGACTTCGACAACACTACCGGCGAAGCTGTCTTCGACGCTGCGCTTCCCCAAGCTCTGACCGTCGGCCTGGAACAGTCACCCTTCCTCAATGTTCTTTCTGCCGTGAAGGTGAACGAGCAACTGCGATTCATGGGACTTCCCACGGACACCCATCTCACCGACGACATCACGCGACAAATCTGTCAGCGCACCGGAAGCAAGGCCATGTTGTTAGGGTCGATCTCCGCCTTGGGAAGCAGCTATGTCATCGGCGTGAAGGCCATTAATTGCCGCACCGGCGACTCGCTGGGAAACGAGCAGGCCGAGGCTGGCAGTCGCGAACAAGTGCTGGGCGCTTTGGGCAAGGCTGCCACCAAAATGCGCGAGAAGCTGGGCGAGTCGCTGGCCTCGGTGCAGAAATATGACACTCCGATCGAGCAGGCCACCACGCCGTCGCTGGAAGCGTTGCAGGCTTATAGCCTGGGCTTGAAGATGCAGGACACAGAGGGCGATCAGCCGTCGTTATCGTTTTTCCAGCGGGCGATTGACCTCGATCCCAACTTCGCCATGGCCTATGCCCGCTTGGGAGTCGCCTATTCCAATCTCAACGAACCCAGTCTGGCGGCTGAGAACACCACCAAGGCTTACCAGTTGCGCGGCAATACCAGCGAGAAGGAAAAGCTCTACATCATTTGCCACTATCACGATCTGGTCACCGGTGATGTGGACCAGGCTATCCAGGCCTATCTCCTACTGCGTCAGACCTATCCTCGCGAAGAAGCTTCGTATGTCAATCTGGATTCCGATTATGGCGCACTTGGCAGATATGACCAGGCTCTGACCGAGGCGAAAGCTGCCCTGCAGCTGAATCCCAGCCACGTCATCAACTACACCAACCTGGCAGGCACCTACATAAACTTGAACCGCTTCGACGATGCCAAGGCCGTGCTGGATGAGGCGCAGACGCGCAAGCTGGAAAATCAAGCGCTGCTGACCGAGTATTACGCTCTCGCCTTTCTTCGCGACGACGAACCCGACATGGCACGCCAGATCGCAGCCGCATTGGGCAAGCCAGGTATCGAAGATCAGTTGCTGCTGATGCAGTCGGACAGCGATGCTTATTTCGGTCGCCTGGGTAAGGCACGGCACTTCACCCAGATGGCTCGCGATTCGGCATCGCAGGCGGGAGCAAAAGAGGCTGCCGCGCTATGGCAGTTGGACGGCGCGCTGCACGAGGCCGAATTGGGCGACCCCCAGCGTGCCGGCCGCGAAGCTCTGGAGGCGATGAGTTCGGGCGGTGGAAAGAATGTTCAAGTGTTGGCCGCACTGGCCCTGGCGCGCAGTGGCAATCGCAAGGAAGCTCAGGCATTAGCCGACGATCTCGACAAAAGCTTCCCTTCCGACACCATCGTGAAAGATTACTGGCTACCATCCATACGAGCCGCGTTGGCCCTCGACCAAAAAGATCCCACTGCCGCCATCGAGGCCCTTCAGGTGGCCCTCCCCTATGAGTTTGGCTCGCCTACACCGGGCATCGCCTATGGATATCCTGCATACTTGCGCGGGCTGGCATACCTTCAGGCGGGCCAAGGCAAAGAGGCTGCAGCGGAATTCCAGAAGATGCTCGACCACCGCGGAGTTGTACTGAATTTCCCTACCAGCGCGCTTGCCCATCTGCAAATGGCGCGCGCGCGGTCGCTGTACGGCGACAAAGATGGCGCTAGGACGGCCTACAAAGATTTCCTGGACTTGTGGAAGGATGCCGATGCGGACAATTCGATCCTGCTCCAGGCCAAAGCGGAATATGCCAAGCTGCGCTGACCAGCGGCATCAAGCCGGAAACTGGCGAACCATGACCGCTATCTCAATTCCGCCCGATGTTCATAGCATCTCAAAGTCACAGGCTTCGACACTGACGGCGATCGAGCGCCGCATGGGCTCAAGTGAGATAACCAGCTTTTTGCCAGCCTTATCGGTGGTCAGGATTCCCTCCAATCCGCCAAGCTGGCCGCTACGAATCCGCGCCGGCGTTCCCTCGGCAATGAAGCGATAGGGCGACCAGGGACTGTTCCGCTCGGCGATCATTCGCAGATATCCGATTTGCCGATCCGAGATGCGGGCGATGCTGCCGTTGAACGTAATGAAGCCAAACACCCCACTCGATTGCAAGATCGCCAGGCGATCGTTAGCGCTCAACACTGCCCGTACGAAGACGTAACCCGGGAACATGGGCAGCTCGATGGTCTGATATCGATCGGTCCAACGACGGCGCTCTCGCGCCACCGGGATGAATGCCGGGTGGTGCTGACTCAGCAACTGGTTACTCACCCTGCGTTCGAAGCGCGCTCGGGTCTGCAGCACCAGCCAGTCAGGAGACTCTTCCAGAGAGAAATCGCTTCCAGAAGCTGTATGGGAAGGCATGGATTCCACACCAGACACAATTTTCCTGTGGCTCGTCATTCGCTGTTCCTGGTTGGGTGTGAGCGACATTTCCGACCTCCAACTTCCCGTCTACCCAAATGGCGTAGCCATCATGGAAGCATGATTTTGATAAAAGTGATTAAGGATTGGACTACAGCACGGCCCCCACTGTTGTGCCGTTAGGATGAGGTTTGAAGCGAATGCGGACTTTCATCCATTTAAAGCGCTCTTTCCGCCGCTGTAGTCCTAGTAAATAAAAGAGATACTACCAACTCCCAGGGCCTTGCCAGTGTTCGCCACCATTGCTGTCTGCCAAAAAAGTGCTCTGTTAATACCATTTAGTCGATTGAAGCACAAGAAAAATTATACAAAAGTTTAGCATTGTATAGGCACATATATGGAAATAATTTCCTGTTATATATAGCATTTTAATGCTATATCAGATGCTCTCTGATTGACTGCCATTGCATTGATCCGAGCGACTGACATGACCCTCCGCTCCAACCGGCCGCTTCTGTGCAGGAAAATTGCTCCCTACAGGACTTCCTATGCTGGGCTGGCGCGATACAACTCCCTCCATCGGAAGTTATGAAGGATCGGAAAGTACGGCAGGAACGCAGTTCTGCGTTACGCCTGCGATGACCCCACGGAAGACGGTGTTGGTGACTGAACGGGATGGTCGATTTCGCGCTTAGATCCGCTCCAGGGCCGTCTTGAGATATTTCCAGAAGCTTTGGACGGACGATATTTCTACCCGCTCGTTTGGACTATGCGGGTCCACGATGGTCGGCCCAAACGAGGCCATCTGCATGCCCGGATATTTTTCTCCGATAACCCCACACTCCAGTCCCGCGTGCATGGCGATCAGCTTTGCAGGTTCGCCGAAAACTTCCTCGTGTACCGATTGCAGCTTGCGCACGATGTCACTGTTGGGCTCAGGCTTCCAGCCGGGATAGCTGCCAGCATGCTCCACCTCGAACCCCGCCAGCCGAAATCCAGTCGCAACCATACGCGCGGCCGCGTGTTTGCTGCTCTCGATTGCACTGCGCTGGCTGGTCACGATCTCGACCGTGTCGCCCTTGATCGCTGCCGTCGCCAGGTTGGTTGAGTTCTGCACCAGACCGGCGACATCGGGACTCATGGCCAGAACCCCGTGAGGCACGGTCACCAGTAGATTCACCGTCTGTTTCGCATCCGCAGCGTCCAGACACTTTTTCCGGCCGGACCACCTTTTCCACCGTGATCTGCAGGTCAGAATCGAAGCCACCCAGGTCGGCTCGCCATTCAGCCTCCGCTTTGGCCACCAGCGCCCCCAACTCTTTTTGCCGGGCCGCATCGAGAACCACCACCGCAAAGGCCTCGCGCGGAATCGCATTCTGCGCGCTCCCGCCGCTGAGCTCGGCAATCTCAATCGGCAACGAGTCAAGCCCGGCGTGCACGACGCTGCCCAGGATCCGCAACGCGTTGCCGCGGCCCTGGTGAATGTCCACACCCGAGTGGCCGCCCTTCAAGCCAAGTACTTTGATGCGCCATGCTGTATCGCCCGTAGCAGGATGCAACGCGACCTTGCGGCGAGCCGTAGTCTTCAAGCCGCCCGAGCAGCCAATGCAGATGGTGCCTTTCTCCTCGTTGTCCAGATTCAGAAAGTATTTCGCCTTCAGCAGTCCGCCGGGAAACTCCGCCGCCCCGGTCAGGCCCGGTTTCCTCATCGATGGTGAAGACGAACTCCAGCGGACCATGCGCGATGTCGTTGCTCTCCATCACTGCCAGAGCGGCTGCCACGCCCACACCATTGTCGGCGCCGAGCGTCGTGCCCTCGGCCTTCAGCCAATCGCCTTCACGCTTCACCTTGATGGGATCGGTATCGAAGTTGTGCGGCGTGCCCTCATTCTTTTCGCAGACCATGTCGAGATGACCCTGCAGCAGAGCCATCGGCGCAGATTCGCGCCCCGGACGAGCTGGTTTGCGAATTACGGTGTTGCCTACCTTATCGTGCACCGCTTCCAGCCCGGTCGCGCCGCCACCGCCAGCACGTAGTCGCGCGCCGCAGCTTCCTTGGTCGACGCCCGAGGTATCGCCGCCAACGCAGCAAAGTGCTTCCATAATTCCTTGGGCTCCAGATCGGCCAGTGCAGATGTCATAACACGCTCCCATTACATTGAAATGCATTTCCATCCTACAGCGACACAACCGGGCTGACGAGCCCTTCGCCGATCCGCAGCTCGGTGCTGCATTCGTTTCGCAGCGATCCTCGTGTTTCGTGATCTAAGCGCAGAACGCTCCCGCCTGCCGCAATTAATCTGCTGGTAATTCCCATTCCGAAACTCATTACCAAAATGCTGCTCTCAAGTATTGCTCTGGAAGGCAATGCGGGTTTAACGTTCAGGTAAATCACATCGCAGCACGTAGGCAGCTTTTCAGACTGTGGCCGGCAGTGCAGGTAGGTGCCGGGCGTTTCGAAGCGAGTTCGTTAATCTCCCTCCTGGCCGTCGGGCAAGAAGCGGCAGAGCAGTCAAAGACCCTCCCAACATTTGTGTTTGTGCCGCGCGAAAGAGTGCGTTCTCCGACACTCGGGAAGGGCGGCGCCAGCGATCATGACGGACTTTGACAGCGCCGCATCCTCCCGTCGCCACAGCCGCGGAGCCTTCGCGAAGGCCCGGGTAATTTCTGTCGCAGTGGGCCACAAACTCCTGGGAATAATGCTTCTGGCCGTACTGTTCCTGCTTGGGTTCGCGGTTACCTCATCTTCCGCCGCGGCGCAAACTCTCGTAACCACGGTTATCGCGGATGCCATGCCGGTTGCGCTGGACGTCAACTCGGTCACCAACAAAATCTACGTGGTCAACGCCAATAGCAACGATGTAACCGTGATCGACGGAGCGACAAACTCTACCGTAACGGTCGGGGTAGGATGGGCTCCACAGGCTGTCGCCGTAAATGCCACAAGCAACAAAATTTATGTGGCCAACGCGAACAGCAATACGGTCACGGTAATCGATGGCACGAACAACAGCACTTCCACGGTCGGAGTTGGCGATGAACCCATGGCCATTGCCGTAAATCCAGTGACCAACAAGATTTACGTTTCCAATTATCGCGGCAACAGCGTAACCGTGATCGACGGCGCCACGAACTCTGCCTCTACTATCTCCGTAGGGAGCTATCCGGAAGCATTGGCGATCAATCAAACTACGAACAAGATCTATGTGGTCAACTGCGGTGGGGGCAGTGTGAGCATAATCGATGGCGCCACCAACACTACTTCCGCCGTCGCCGCGGGGAGCTACCCGGAAGCACTGGCGATCAACCAGCAGACTAATAAGATTTATGTTGCCAACTACGGCAGCAACAACCTGACTATCATCGACGGGGCAACGAAATCGAGCACCACTCTAAGCGTGGGCCTGGGGCCCTCGGCGTTAGCAGTCAACCCGGTCACCAACCAGATTTATGTAGCCAACGAACGAAGCGGCTCAGTAACGATCGTCAACGGTGCAACACTTTCCGTCGTCAGCACCGTACTGGTTGGCAGTAATCCGAATACCGTGGTGGTCGATCCAGTCACCAACAAGGCTTACCTTACAAACTATCTGTGGTACGGCACCGTGACCATGATTGATGGCGCCAGTGACCTTACGTCCACGGTTCCTGTCGGGGCCTACCCCTCGGCTTTGGCGGCCAACTGGAGCAGCAACCGGATTTACGTAACCAACTCCAATGACAACACCGTCTCAGTGATTGCCGGCGCAACTTCGGGGGCACTCGTTTTCGTCCCCATGACTCCTTGCAGGGTGGTAGATACCCGGTGGGCAAACGGCCCGTTTGGCGGACCGCCAATTCAGATAGGCACGTACCGGACCTTCGTTATCCCGAATAGCCCATGCTTACGCGGGATGCCCGCTACGGCCGCAGCTTACTCGTTCAATGTCACCATTGTTCCGCACGGAGTGCTGGGGTACCTGACGGTCTGGCCCACGGGTGAGGACAGGTCAGCCATCTCCCTCTTGAACTCTCCCGACGGACGAGTCAAGGCCAACGCGGCAATTGTCCCGGCCGGCTTCGGCGGCGCCGTCAATGTATTCGCCAGCAACGGCACGACGGATGTCGTTTTGGACATCAACGGCTACTTCGTGCCACCAGCGTCCAATCCTTCCGCACTCGCCTTGTACCCGCTGAAACCTTGCCGCGTAGTCGACACTCGCTGGGCGAATGGCGTACTCGGAGGTCCATACCTCCGAGCTACCCAGACTCGTACATTTCCCGTACTCCAAGCAGTTAGCTGCGATATTCCTTCTAGCGCCGAAGCGTATTCCTTCAACTTCACGGCGATTCCACGGACCCGTGCGCTCCACACCTTCAGTGCGTGGCCCACGGGACAACCGCAGCCCACCAGTTCGACCTTGAATGCGCCCACCGGCACCGTCGTCGCCAACGCAGGCATCATACCGGCCGGCACCAACGGCGAAATTTCAGTGGAGGGTACTGACGATACAGATCTGGTGATCGACATCAATGGGTACTTCGCAGCGCCCGGACCGGGCGGATTGTCGTTACATCCCAGCGCTCCCTGCCGCGCTCTCGACACCCGCAAGACCATTGGCATATTCAGCGGGACGATCGTAGCCAACATCGGCGGCAGCCCATGCGGCGTCTCTTCCTCGGCTAGGGCTTTGGTGCTGAATGCGACGGTAGTTCCGAGTGGACCGCTATGGGTCCTGACCTTGTGGCCGGACGGCCAGCCGCGACCGACTGCTTCGACATTGAACGCCTACGACGGGGCGGTGACGTCGAACATGGCAATCGTGCCAACAACCAACGGCTCTGTCGATGCCAACGCGAATGGATCGACAGCCCTGGTCTTGGATATCTCCAGTTATTTCGCGCCCTAACAGGCTGCTGTAAAAGTCGGATTTGATATGTCTTGAAGGGGACGGACTTCAGGCCGTCCGTTAAGTATCCGCAAAATCATGCGGCTTCACAGTCTGCTGAAAAACTCCCGCAGTTGTGATGAACGGGGTAGAGCGAACCTTCAGGTTCGCGTCTAAGTTCTTTATTTTAGATATCCGGAGCCGGCTTCAGCCGGCGACAGACTGTTCCTTTCGACTTTTTCAGCAAACTGTTCAGCCGCTGCGGGACCTCGCTTTGACTTGATCAGAGTTGCCACAACAGTTAGCACCCACTGGTCGCGTCAGACTTCCGGCAAGCTACTTTCCCGACGGGGAGCCTGTCAGGGGAAACGGTTGCCCTGTCACCGGCGCTAGAAACGGTACTACGTAGGCCTGTAGATCAAAATTACCGGCTTGGTTCGCCTCGACGACAAACTTGTATTTGAATTCGCCCATCTTGAACGAGTCAGCGGTGAGATGGAAAATGTATACCCCGTCCTTCGATTCGCGGAACGTGAACTGCTGAGCGGTCAGGTTCTTGATGACTAACAGAATCTCTCCACCTTCATTTTCTTCAGTGCCGCCTTTTTGTCCGGCTTGCTTCTCTTTGGAAGCTCGTTTCTCTTCCGCCTCTCGTTCTTCATTCCGCTCCCGGCCTGCACGCGGCATTTGAAATCCCGGAACCAGCTTCTGTGCCTGAGCGAGATTGGACGAAGGATAATTTCCTGGACGCCATTCCGCGTCCGGCAATTCTTCGGGCCCTTCCAGGGTCGAATACATCAACTGCTTGTCGCCCGTTTTCAGAGTGCGGCTATCGGGCCGAAAACTGAGGCGCCCAACTACCATGGGAAACGCCAAGACCTTCGGTCCTTCCGCAACAATGAGCGGCCTTGGACCGGGGCCTGTCGCGTCGGGAACGGCGAGGAAGGCTGCCTCAGGAGTTTCGGCGACAATCTTTGCCGGCTGCTCCTCGAATGCCGCAAAAGTCTTGCTGGCGTCTCCGCTGAACGGACCGCGGACCACACACAGCTGATTTTTCAGGCAGATCGCCGGCGCCTGGTAGGAAGTTGGAGCTTTCCCCTTTGCGCGAGGGCTATGTGGGGTGGTGACAGCCTTGGAAATCAAGGCACCGGGGTTGCCAGCGGGATGAAATGCGAAAGCCAGTTCGAGTTGTCCCGGCGGTATGGTTAGTGCAATCGGGCCGTCAGCTGCCTGGGGTGGTTCACCGGAGATCTCGATCACCCACCCTGCCAAGGTCGAGGCAGCACCCGACGATTGAAATGGAAGTGTCACCCGCGTGACTGTTACCTCCGGCATTCCTTCGTACTTGCTGGGATCTTCCACCACGCTGCCAGACACTCGTTGGCCGGGGCGAATCTGGGCCGGCAGGATCAATCCCACTTCTTTCATATTCATGGCCGGACTGGATTGGGCCGGCGTCGCTGATGTGGTTCCAGCCTTTTGTTCTTTGCTGGCTGCCTGCCGCGCGCGCTGCAATTGCTGCATCACCTCGTCTTGAGTGAACTTCTTCGCGACTTCGGGAGTTCCCGAAGATTCCTCGCCAGCCGGACATTCCATTGCTTTGTAGTCCTGAGCCGCAATGTTCCACTCGTTGCACTGGTACATCCCTGTTTGAGGATCGTGGGTCAAACGGTGCCCGCCGATTTGTTTCCCTGACTCGTCAAAGATCTGGATGAACTCGCCGGTGAAGTTCGCGTTGTCGTCATAGGTGTTTCGCGAGATCTTATGCACCTGCCCGTTTGGCCAATACGACGTGGAAGTCGTCTGGGGCACGTAGCTCCCGGGAGTGTATTCCAGGACGTCCTTTTGCAGAAGCTGGCCATCTGGTCCCAGGGTGCGGGTCTCCGTCACCTGGCCGGCGGCGTTGTAATGCAGTTCCATCTTTCTCCCGCCTCCGGCATCCTGCACCACGGTGTGCTGCGCGACGGCGGGTGCGGCCCCAAGAATCGGAAGCATAATGAAAGCGAAGGTCCAGGAAACCGGCGAATGGAAAAAAGATTGAATTCGTAGCACGAGTTCTTCCCCTTAATGCGTACTTCGACAAGATAAAAATGATGGAGTCGACAATCTCGGGAGCCCTTGAATGGTCGATTGTCCGGGTTACGATTAACGGTAGTAGCAGGCAGAAAGTTTAGCATGTCGCACGACGGAGACGTAGCGCGGTAGTGCCGGCGATCCTGAACGGGTCCTGACCCTGAGCGTCGCGATTGATTCGGCACCAAGCCCGGTAGATTGCCGCTCATGATTTGCGACTGCCCTGCAGACCAAATGCGATGATGCCACGCTGTGTGTTCAAAACGGGCTAATCATATCGAGCGCGGGCGCATCTACTATCGTTTTCGTTGACACCAAGTGACTCTGCAGGTTAGAGTTTCATCGGCCTCGAAGGTGGGAAGCTCTTCTCATCCTATCCCGTGCAACCAGCTCTCTCGTGCAGAGTCAATACCATTCTGAATTAACCACGAAGAAGGAAGTTTTCTCATGAAATGTTTGCACTCGTCCCCCTGCCTCGGCATCAGCCGGGCAGTGTCGACCATCACGCTCGGATTCGCCTTAGCCGTCCTGGTATCCGTTCCAGGCAGCGCGCAGAGCTTATTCAGGCAGCTCAGTCAAGATAGTTTCACCAACCAAAGCAGTCAGCACATGACCGAAGTCGAGCCGGGCGCCTTTGCCAATGGCCCGGTGATTGTCGCAGCTTTTCAAGTCGCCCGCATCTCCAGCGGCGGCGGTGCCGATATCGGCTGGGCGACCTCGTTGAATTCGGGCATCTCCTGGACCAACGGTTACCTTCCCGGCCTGACCCAGTTCGAAGGTAGCGGTCCCAATAGCGCAGCCAGCGACGCTGCTGTCGCCTATGACGCCAAGCACGGTCAATGGCTGATTTGTACTCTGCCAATCGGAAACTTCGATACCGTCGCGGTCAGCCGCTCCCCTGATGGCATTCACTGGGGCAACCCGATCTATGTGATTACCAACCGCGACGCGGACAAGAACTGGATCGCCTGCGACAACACCGCAACCAGTCCCTACTACGGAAATTGCTATGTCGAGTTTGACAATCCCGACGTCGGCGACTTGCTGTACATGAGCACATCCAGCGATGGTGGACAAACCTGGAGCACGCCCCTAACTACCGCCGCCAATGATTACGGAATCGGCGGCAATCCCGTCGTGCAGCCCAACGGAAATGTCGTAGTTCCGTTCGCCGATTTCAATGGCGGCATGTCGGCTTTCATGTCCACGAACGGCGGGCAGAGTTGGACGGCAGCGATTAGCATCGCCAACGCACCCAGCCATGGTGAGGCCGGAGGCCTGCGCAGTGCCGGACTTCCCTCCGCCGCCATCGATGGCGCAGGCACCGTCTACGCCTCCTGGTCCGATTGCAGCTTTGAAAGCGGTTGTTCGGCAAACGACATCGTCTACAGCAGCTCCAGCGATGGAATTCACTGGGCTTCCAAGCTCCGCATTCCGCTGGATCCCATCGGCAGCGGAGTCGATCACTTCATCAACGGCATGGGCATTGACATTGGGACATCCGGCAGCACCGCCCATATGGCCATGACCTACTACTATTATCCGGTCTCGAATTGTGGCAACAGTTGCCAGCTATTCGCCGGCTTTTCGATCACCAGCAATGGAGGTTCGACCTGGACTGCAGGTCGCCAGCTTTCGCACTCCATGCAGCTGAGCTGGTTGCCTGAAACCTTCTCCGGCAGAATGGTGGCCGATTACGTGGCTACCGTCTATCCCGGCGGGGGCAGAGCCTTCCCGATTTACGCTATCGCTTTGCAGCCTAATGGCGGCGTATTCAATCAGGCGATCTACACCGAGGGTTATGGCTTTACCGACGATGAAATGACCGAGCCGCGGCTTAGTTCAAAGAATGACAAGCCGATCCCCGGCATCAAGTCCGATCATCCCAATAGAACCTACTACGATCTGGACAACGAACATCCGATTCATCCGTCCAAAGACACTCCTCCCCACGAGAAGGACTAACTTTTTCGTGATGGCACAGGCCGCTGGCGCACCCGCGTCGGCGGCCTTTTTCTGTTTGGAGAAATGAACCGTCCGGTTGTGACGCTACGCTTTTCGCAGCGCACTTGCGCTCAACTGTCTTATCCTGAATTCGGTTGAAGTACCGCGCAGTCGCGAGTCCATGTACGCGTCAGGCGTTTGAGCGCTTTACTCCTGAAGCCGTACTTGTCCAGAGGTTACAATCAGATTCGCACGTCCAAAACATCCAGATGATCGTGAACCTTTCGGCACTTTCGTGCGTATTAAACAAAGGCTCCAGAGACAACTGTTGATTAGAGAATCATGAACTGACTGTCAGTTCCAGGAGATGAGGAAATGTCTGTTCCCAGTTTCGTTAAGTCCGCGGTCCGAAGAATCCTTACGCTGGGCTTTATGGGTCTGCTTGCCAGCGCGAGTTGGGCTCAAAACGCAACGTCGCCGAGCACGCTGGCTACCCCTCCTCCGCTGACGCCGATGCCGCAAGCGCCCGCTCCGCAGCATAATGCCCCCCATCTGTATTCGGACCGGGATTATTCGAAGCCGAAGTCTGGGTTTCCCAATGTGATCGCTCCCTACCGATCACAAAGCGTTCCCCCTGCGAACCTGACCAATTCCGCGCGGACCGATCAACTATTCCGCGACGGCAAGATGTATCTGTCGATTAACGACGCGGTCGCCATGGCGCTGGAGAATAACCTCGACATCGTCTTGCAGCGTTACAACCTCTCCATTGCGGACACGGACTTGCTGCGCACGAAATCCGGCCTGCTGGGCTTAGGCGTTAATCAGGGAGTGAACATAGGCACGCCCGGCGGGCAAAGCGGAGTCTCTGCTGGAGGAACCGGCAGCGCGTCCACCGGAGCCAGCGGCACCGGCGCGGGCGGCGCTCAAATAGGAATAGGCGGAGCCGGCGCTGGAGCAGGAGGCCTGGTGGGATCCACGCTCGGCGGAGGCCCTCCGCTCCCGAGCTATGATCCGGTCCTCACCGGCACGATCGAGGGCAACCACTCAGCCTTGCCCCAGCCAAGTGTTTTCTTCAGCGGGGTGCCCACCCTGGTGCAAAACACCAATACCTACAACTTCGGATACACGCAGGCATTTTCAACCGGAACTGTGGCGGCGGTTACTTTTGACAATACTCGGCAAACGACGAATTCGCCTTACAACCTGGTGAATCCGGAGGTATCGCCAAACTTCAATTTTCAATTGACTCAACACCTGCTGCAGGGGTTCGGCTTCGATCCCAACTTGCGCTGGATCCGCATCGCGCGCAACAATCGGGAGAATGGGGACGTGATTTTTCGTCTGCAGGTTATCTCCACCGTATCGCAAATCGAAAACATCTACTGGGACCTGGTAACCGCGTACGAAGCGGTGAGAGTGAACGAGCGGGCGTTACAACTGGCGCTCAAAACGCAATCGGACGATGAAGAGGAAATCAAGATCGGCACGCTGGCGCCGATCACTCTGGTCCAAGCCAAGAGTGGCGTTGCCAGCGCGAACCAGGCCCTGCTGACTTCGCAAACCCAGCTCCAACTGCAACAACTGTTGATGAAGAACGCTATCACCAAGAACATGACCGACCCCATCCTGGCGGATGCGCCTGTAATTCCGACGGACACCTTGCAAATCGACGAGCCACAAGAGACTCGCCCGGTCCAGGATCTGGTCCAGGAAGCCTTGCAGGGCCGTCCCGAGATTGCTCAGGCGCGCATTATTCTTACCAATGCCGAGATCTCGCGCAAAGCCCTCAAGAATGCCCTGCGTCCTACCGTCGACCTGTTCGCGTTTTATGGAGCCTCGTCTCTGGCTGGCGATCAAACTGCGCTCCTGCCTCCGTGCGACTTCTCGGGAGCGATTCCGTATGAGAACTGTTTGAATCCGGGAACGATCCCTAGAAGCGGCTACCCGAACGCGTTTCATGATCTGTTCAACAGCACAGGGCCGAACAAAGGCGTCGGGGTGAACGTCAACATTATTCTTCGCAACCGTGGTGCGCAGTCCGCACAGGTGCGTTCGGAGTTGGAATACCGGCAATCCCAGGTCGGCTTGCAGCAGATCGAAAATCAGATCACCATCGAAGTTCGCAATGCACAATTTACCGTGCAGCAGAACTACGCGGCTCTGCAGGCGGCCATCGCGGCTCGCGATTACAAAAAGGAGAGCCTGACAGCGGAGCAAAAGAAGTTTGGCTATGGAGCTTCGACGCCGACTCTGGTATTACAGGCGTCCAGCGATTTGACCACCGCCGAATCGAACGTTCTCAACGCTGCTGCCAACTACGAAAAATCGAAGGTGCAATTGGATAAGGTGACCTCCGAAACCCTGTCCAAGCTGGGTATTGATATAGCAGACGCTGAATCCGGACAGGTGAAGCATCTTCCGACAGTACAGGGCGTTGTCCCGGCAAATGTGGAAGAGTTGACCACGCCGATTCCGCCCTACGTGCCACCGGGAGCAACTAACCCCACTCCCCCAAGCGAGCAGCCGCCAAACCCGTCTGCTCCGCCTTCCGGAGCCTGATTTTCCGGCCACTGACCCCCGCCTTCTGAGGGTGGGCTTGCCGCCGGATGCTAAGATGTTATGATTTTGAATCTCGCAGAAGTGCATTCGGCGGCAGTTGCTGCGGTATGGCAGCGCGTCCAAGGGGCGATCGGTAGAGCGTGCCAAGCGAAAAACAGGTTCGATGGTCGCAGCTCAGGGTAGGAATCACTGTCCTGGCTGCCCTCATCACCCTGGCTGTCCTCATCTTCGTCATGACCGGCACCACCGGCCTCTTTACCCGGAAGATTATTGTGCGGACGTATGTCGACAATGCCGGCGGCCTACGCGTCGGCGCCCCGGTCCGTCTGGAAGGCGTCGATATCGGCAATGTCACCGGAATTAATGTAACCGCCGATCCCCAACGGCGAGCTGCGCCGGTGCAGATCGTCATGAAGATCACCACCAAGTACGCCGATGCCATGCGCAGCGATTGCGAGGTTGAGCTGACCACCGCGGGCGTTCTGGGCGAGGTGTTTGTCGACATGGATTGCCGTCAGGCGAAGGGTGGTCCGTTGCAGAACGGAGCCGAGCTACCCACTCGCGATACCCCGCAATTGCAGGATGTGGTGCGCGCCAGCCAGAGCACGCTGGAGAATCTCGACGTCCTCGTCAAAAAGCTAAACGACATCGTCGCCTTCATCCAGAGCGGACAGGGTTCCATCGGCAAGATCATTTATGACCCGTCCCTGTTCAATCGCGCCAACGATGCCGTGACTCAGTTGCAGCAGATCATGACTCAGATCAATTCGCCCAGTGGCACGGTCGGCAAGCTGCTCAACAGCGATGAACTCTACAATAAAGCCAACAAGACGATCGATACTGTGAACAAGATGATCACCGAGATCGACAGCGGCCAGGGAACCGCGGGCAAGCTGCTCAAGGATCCGGCGCTCTATGACAACGCCAACAAGACCATCAACAACGCGAACAAGCTGATTGACGGCATCAATGCAGGCAAAGGTACTCTGGGCCGCCTGGCGACGGATGATGAGCTGGGCCGTAAGATCGACAGTACCATTACCCATCTGAACAGCATCACCGACAAGATCGACAAGGGCGAAGGCACGGCCGGAAAGTTCCTCAAGGATCCTTCGCTGTACAACAATGCCAACGACCTGCTGGTCGAGACGCAAAACCTCATCAAAGCAGTTCGCCAGGATCCCAAGAAATATCTGACCATCCATCTCAAGATCTTCTGAAACCGGTCCGGTCGCACTGCACTCAGTCAAGATTCGGGAAGAGACCGCAATCGAGTGGAATACTCCCTGCGCTTCTGCTTCTATTTTCTACCATGCACCCTTGCCAAGGCCTGTTATGAATCCGGAGGCGAAGAGGTGGAAGACTTCTCGAGTACTTATGCCGATGCCATTCATTATCTTCTGAGTGGCGACAAGGCTGCCGCCGTTAACACCCTGGCGTCCATACCCGGCTTCCCGAAACTGCCGGGCAAGAAATCCTATCCCCTTCCTCCTGAGCAAGTGCGCATATTTCGCCGCGACGGATTTACCTGCCGCTACTGTGGCCGAAAAACAGTGTTCCGGCCGGTTCTTCGAGCGTTGTCGGCCATCTTGCCGGTGGAATTTCCCTGGCAGCGCGATGAGAGGCTCGTCGACTGCCACCTCGCCTATTGGAGAGATTTCGCCAGTTGCGATCACGTGAGACCGCTGGCCCGGGGCGGCAACTCATCCAGCGACAACTTGGTGACCGCCTGCTGTTTCTGCAGCTCGATCAAGCAAAACTGGACACTCGACGAAGTAGGATGGAAGCTTCTGGACAGTGAACCCGGCACTTGGGATGGACTCACTTCGCTCTATCCCAGTCTGGTTAGCCTGGTCCGAGACCCCGACGCCAGCGCTCGCTTCGACTACTACAGATTATGGCTGAAAGCCTTGAACGGCTCGACCGAAATGGCGCGTGCTGCGGCTATCTAGCCGAAACACCAGCAACGGTCTGTGCCGCTGCGCAAGTTGACGATAGGGCGAGTGTAAGACGCGTTTAGTCTCCGCTCACCCCGCCCGAATTTCACAGTCTAAGTGCCGGTGTAGTAGTGTCTCTTGTGGAGATGAGCACTTCTCCCTGGGACGCTGATGGTCCCATCGTCACACGACCTCGCACCAACCCGAGAGAGGCGAGGCGAATTCTTACAGTCGAGGCAGTCATGCGGATTCTCTGCTCGTTTGTATTGTTCCTTGTCGGCGCTCTGTGCGTGGCTCAAACATCAACTTCCGACACCTCTGGCGACGTTCCCAAACAAATTCCTAACTTCGATCTGACGGCCATCGATAAGACCATCGATCCTTGCGTGGATTTCTATCAGTACGCTTGCGGAAACTGGATGAAGAACAATCCCATCCCTCCTGACAAGTCGCGTTGGGGCCGCTTCAACGAACTCGACGAGCGCAATCTCTACGTCCTGCGCGACATCCTCGACCAGACGCAGGCTCCGGGCAAGCACAGCGCGATCGAGCAGAAAGTCGGCAACTACTACGCCGCCTGCATGGACGAAACCGTAATCGAAAAACGAGGCGCCGCGCCGCTGGATCCCGAGATGAATGCGATTGCGGCAATCAAGACGAAGCAAGATCTCATTGTGCAGATTGGAGCCATGCATCGCGACGGAATTCCCGCGTTGTTTACCTTTGGCCAGATGCCCGACATGCACGACTCGCGTCAGACCATCGCCAATCTTGATCAGGGCGGTATTACTCTTCCGGATCGCGACTACTACCTCAAGGACGATGCGAAGTCGGTGGAGACGCGCCAGAAGTATCTGGAGCATGTGCAGAAGATGTTCGAGTTGGCCGGCGACAAGCCCGAAGTTGCGGCTGCCGAAGCCAAGACCGTGCTGGCCGTCGAGACCGGGCTGGCCAAGGCCTCGATGGACCGCACCGCCCGCCGCGATCCCAAGAATCGCGATCACATGATGCCGGCGACGGAAATCGTGACTCTCGCGCCCAACTTCGAACTTACGCAATACTTCGCCGACAGCGGCGCGCCGAAATTCAGCACGCTGAACGTCACCAATCCCGACTTCTTCAAGACGGTGAACGACCAGATCAGCTCGGTGTCGCTCGACGATTGGAAGGTCTATCTGCGCTGGCGCACCATCGACAACTATGCTCCATCATTATCGAAAGCGTTTGTCGACGAGGATTTTCAATTCAATGGCGCCTACATGTCGGGGCAGAAAGAAATCGAGCCGCGCTGGAAGCGCTGTGTGCAATCCACCGATCAGAAGCTAGGCATGGCATTAGGCCAGCTCTACGTCGACAAGACTTTCGGGCCGGAAGGCAAGGAACGGACGCTGAAGATGGTGCAGGCCATTGAGACTGCCATGCATCAGGACATCGGCCAGCTGACCTGGATGTCGGATACCACCAAGCAGAAGGCGTACGAGAAGCTGAGCACCATCGTCAACAACATCGGCTATCCCGACAAGTGGCGGGACTACAGCACCGTGATCGTGACCCGCGAGGATTACGCCGGCAACGTCACCCGGGCCAGCGCCTTCGAGGTGCAGCGCCAACGCAACAAAATTCAGAAGCCCACCGACAAACGGGACTGGAGCATGACGCCGCCGACAGTGAATGCCTATTACCGCGCCAACATGAACGACATCAACTTCCCCGCCGGTATTCTGCAGCCGCCGTTCTACAGCCAGAGTATGGATGACGCGGTGAACTATGGCGCCATCGGAGTCGTGATTGGCCATGAATTGACCCACGGCTTCGACGATCAGGGACGCAAGTTCGATGCCGACGGAAATCTGAAGGACTGGTGGACGGCGGACGACGCCAAGGCCTTCGAAGAGCGCGCCACTTGCACCGCCGACGAGTATTCCGGTTTCGTAAGCGTCAAAGACGACAAAGGCGAAGTGAAGCTGAATGGCCGCCTGACGTTGGGCGAAAACACCGCCGACAACGGCGGCCTGAAGCTGGCCTACATGGCGCTGACCAACATCATCGGCAACACCCCGGTGAAGCCCATCGACGGCTACACGGCGCAGCAGCGCTTCTTTCTGGCTTACGGCCAGATCTGGTGCCAGAACGTAACCGATCAGCAGGCGCGCAAGCTGGCCATCATCGACCCGCATTCGCCGGGCCGCTGGAGAGTCAATGGCGTGGTACAAAACTCGGCTGCGTTCGAGGAGGCGTTCGGCTGCAAAGCGGGGCAGCCTATGGTCCGAGAAAACGCCTGCCGGGTGTGGTGAGACTGTACGATAGAGAGTTCTACCTGGAAATGCCCCTGGCGCTCGCCGTTGCGAGTTCTTTGAGGTTGTCATCACGAGTGGGCTTCAGCCCGCGAGGGATCTGCTCGTAAGACTCTTTTCATCGGCACCATGTACTACCGATTTCTGTTTCTTACTTCACTCGAGGTTATTCCATGCCACGTTTCGCTCCTATAGCTGCTGTCCTGCTCTTCGCCGGACTCGCGGCACAGGCACAAACCAGCGGTAGCTCTTCTTCCTCCGACCTGATAAAGCCAATGCTCAGCTTCGATGTCAACGCGATGGATAAGTCCGTCGATCCCTGCAATGACTTTTACCAGTACGCCTGCGGCAACTGGGTCAAGAACAATCCCATTCCCGCCGATCAGCCGGCGTGGGGACGCTTCAATGAGCTGCACGATCACAACCAGTTCGTGCTGCGAAGCATCCTCGAAAAGCATTCCGCCGACAATCCCAACCGCAGCTCCAACAATCAGAAGATTGGCGACTATTACGCCTCTTGCATGGACGAGGCCGGCATCAACGCCAAAGGAGCTGCTCCCCTTAAGCCATCGCTTGACCGCATCGACGGCGCTCAAGGACAAGAGCCAATTGCCCGAGCTGATCGGCTATCTGCACAGCAGCGGCGCCCACGCGCTGTTCGCCTTCGGCTCCGAGCCCGACGCCAAGGATTCGATGATGGAGATTGCCGGCACCGACCAGGGCGGGCTGGGGCTCCCCGACCGCGACTATTACCTGAAGACCGACGAGAAGTCGGTCGAGCTGCGCAAGGCTTACGTGGAGCACGTAACCAAGATGTTCCAGCTCATGGGCGAGTCGCCTGACAAGGCCGCTGCCGATGCCAAGACCGTGATGAAGATTGAGACCGCACTGGCCACGGCTTCGATGGATCGCATCGAGCGCCGCGATCCCAACAAGGTCTATCACAAGATGACGACCGCGCAGCTCCAGGACCTCAGCCCGGCTTTCGTCTGGAAGGACTATTTCGCCACCATCAACGGTCCCGCGTTCACCAGTCTCGATGTCTCAGTTCCCGACTTCGTGAAGGGGATGAATCAGGTCGTCGCCAGCAACAATCTGGATGACCTCAAGACTTATCTGCGCTGGCAAACCGTCACACAGTGCCACGCAGCTGTTGCCCACGCCGTTTGTCGAGGAAAATTTCAGCTTCTACGGCAAGACGCTGACCGGGGCGAAGGAACTGCGTCCGCGCTGGAAGCGTTGCGTGCAGTTCACCGACGGCGACCTGGGCGAGGCGCTGGGCCAGGCTTACGTTGCCGAGGAATTTCCGCCGGAAAGCAAAGCCGCCACGCTGAAGATGGTGCATGAGCTGGAAGCCGCACTCAAGACCGACATCACCGAACTCTCGTGGATGACGCCCGAGACCAAGAAGCAGGCGCTGGACAAGCTGGCGCACATCGCCAACAAAATCGGCTACCCTGACAAGTGGCGCGATTACAGCACGCTCACCATTGTTCGCGGCGACGCGCTGGGCAATTCTCTGCGCGCCAATGAATTCGAGTTCAAGCGCCAGCTGAACAAGATCGGCAAGCCGGTGGATCGCAGCGAATGGGGCATGACGCCGCCCACGGTCAACGCCTATTACAATCCGCCAGGAAAACAACATCAACTTTCCGGCGGGAATTCTGCAGCCGCCGTTCTACGATCCCAAGATTGATGACTGCTGTGAACTTCGGCGCGATTGGCGCGGTCATCGGCCACGAAATGACGCACGGCTTTGACGATCAAGGCAGCCAATTGATGCCCAGGGCAACCTGCACAACTGGTGGACGGACAAAGACCGCCAGCAGTTCGACAACCTCGAGTCCTGCTTCGTCAATGAATACGACAGCTTCATCGCGGTCGATGACGTGCACGTTCGCGGCAAGCTCACCCTGGGCGAGAACACCGCCGACAACGGCGGCATGCGCATTGCTCATATGGCCTTGCTTGATGTGCTGGCTAACGCTCCGGAGAAGCCCACCGATGGATTTACTCCTGACCAGCGCTTCTTTGTGGGTTGGGCACAGATCTGGTGCGAAAACGAGCGTCCCGAATTCGCCCGCATGATGGCGCAGGTGAACGAGCACTCGCCGGGCAAAGACCGCGTCAACGGCGTGGTCGAGCAATATGCCGGAGTTCCAGAAGGCGTTCGGCTGCAAAGCCGACGCGCCCATGGTGCGGAAGCCTGCCTGCCGCGTCTGGTAGAAGGATGAAACGCAGATTCCGAACCGGCTGAACAAGCCGCTGAAAAGTCGGGTTCGACGCGTTCTTGAAGGGGCGCACCTTTAGGTGCGCCCGTATCAGCCCTTAGTTTTGTCATTCGGCTATCGCACCACAAAATAAGCGATGCCGATGGCAATGATGTCCTCAGGTATAGCAATCATGATGTCCTTCACCTTGAGGCCGTTCACCAGCGCCTTACGGACATGGTAGCCGCCATAAGTGCCAATCAAAGCCCCAATCACACCCAGAACTGCTCCCATCACCAACCCCTGGCTGGCTGCGGCGTAAAGGCAGGCGCCCGACAGTCCGCCTAGAACGATGCGCGCGATCAGGGGTACCGGCGTGGTTCGTGCCGGCGTCTTCGGCATCACATCTCCCACCAGTTCGACGATGGCCAGCAGAGTGAAAATGGCTACTGCCGCTGTCGATCCCATAAAGGCCAATGGCGAGCCCAGCAGATTGATCCAGCCCAGGTGGGCAGCCCAGCTCACCAGAGCAGGAGCAGTCAGCGAACGCAATCCGGCAACGATTCCGATGACAAGCGCAAGCAGCAGAACATGGTTCATAGTCGAAGTTCACCTTTTTCCTTCCCCAGCTCTTGGGGAGATATGACAACGCAGCTTGTGATGCCGAGGCTGCAGCCGAGGACTCAACTTCCCTCCGGCCGAATCCCAAGATTCTGCCGGCGGAAATTGCGGCTGGTGCGCGCCAGTCTATGGATCCGCACAAACTCAAAATCATTTTCGGATCCCGTTCGATAACACATGGTTCCTCGCGCGATAGCCAGTTTCGCAGCCAACCTCTGAATATTTTTGCATCTCAGTGATCAGTGCGTTGAACGAAAAGCCGACGCATGGAAGCTTGGGCACAACTATCCGGAGGTCCATCTGGTGCGGGCTTACGCGTTGGTCCCACTCAAGTTCTATCGCGAAGCGCGAAACGAGCTGACGGCTTTTCTTCTGTACCAGTCGAAAGGCGAGAACGCGGAGCGCGCCCAACAACTGCTCGCCAACGTCAACCGCGAGGAGGGTCGGTTGGGTCTCGAACTGGCAGCGGCAAACCCGAGATGACGGCGCGTCGTCTTCGCCCAACTTCAAGAGGGCGCTCCCGGTGAGCGTAAGGCGGCCGGTTACGTGGGCGGGGTCGACGGAGCGTCATCCTCGGCGATGGGATCGCCGCTCTTCCGCTGCATCTCGTCATAGATGTCCTTCATGACATCCTCTCGCCGTTCACCGTGATCATGGATGCGCGACGACATCTCCTGCAGCGCGACATTCAGAACATGATAGTGATGCAGCTCGCGATATCGCGGATCGCTGGTCACTTCCTTCCACAAACCGTGCAGCAGGTCCACATCTTCCTGCCGCATACGCGGCGTGTGCGGTCCCAGCATGTATTCGTGCCTGGTACCATCGGGCTCGAAGACCACCAGCCGCAATCGCGGACGCGGCTCGGGCAGCCGCTCCCAGGCATCGCCCGTAAGCTTGCCCTGCTCGTCGGCCGTGAGCTTGTTCGACATGCCGCAGACAATGACCGAGGAGTGCAGCCGCTGTGCCGTCGCCACGATGCTTTCAAACACATCGTTTGTCGGCACGACCAGCAGGGAGACGTGCTTGCCCTTGTTTCTCGGCCACGGCCACCACCGAGGTGAACAGCTCCTGCTCGTACTTCTTGAACACTTCCGAGGTTTCCACGCGTACTCGCTGCCGCTGAAGGAGTGCTCGCGGTGATAAACGCGCGAGGTCATCACCACGACGTCGGTCTTCGTGGTGTCGGTTTTGGCCAGCACTTTTTGCAGGTAATAGAGATTGCGCGGATCGCGAACCGCCACCAGAATGTTTCCGGGACGCACTTCCATCGCCTCGCCGCTCAGCTCCCGGTCGCCGGCGACGTTGAATTGCTCCAGTCCCGACTTGCCGGAGGCATGTTCTTCCGCCGTCATGCGTCTCCGAAATCGTCAGGATGACGAAGAATACGAGGCTGAAGCTAAACGCCCGCGATGGTCGCCATTTGCTTGGTAAACAGATTCACGATGGCGGTGGAGAACAGCAGCAGCGAGACCAGTCCGAGTCCGACCGGGATCTCCACGCCTTTGATATGGATGTTGCCGGGCACCTTCCATTCGCGGTTCTCGGGACTGGTGTAGCGCAGCACCACCACCGCCAGCGACATGAACGAGAAGCTCCAGATCACGCCGAAAGCGTACAGCGAAGCCAGCAGGTAGACGTTGCCGCGGCTGGCGATGATGGTCAGGATCTGCAAGCAGCACGATCATGTTGATGACGCGATAGCTGGTGCCGAAGCGCTTGTTGCGGCTTCTTGAACCAGGTGGTCAGTACGCCGTCTTCCACCATGCGGCTCAGCACGCCGTTGGCGCCGACGATGGCGGTGTTCACCGCGCCCGACAGGATCAGCGCGCCCACCAGCACCACGAATCCCTGGAAGATCAGCCGCAGCGTGTAAGGCCCGACCACGTTCATCGCCAGGCCGCCAATCAGGTTGGCGAAGTACTCGTGGCGCACGCCGTCGGGAATGATCATCACCGCGAAAAACGAAACCAGCGAGGTGAAGAACAGGCTGTAGAGGAAGATCACCAGCCCGGTCTTCTCCAGGTTCTTCAGCTTGGGATGCTCGATTTCGCGATTGACCTGGGCCAGCGACTCCTCGCCGCTCATGGCCAGCACGGAGTGGCCGAAGCCGACCAGCAGCATGATCAGCGGAATGCGCTGCCGCCCACGTCCCCAGCAGCCAGCCCAGCGACTCCTTGTTGTGATGCATGGTGGCGGGCGACGGCAACGGCGGCAGCTGGGCCGCCATGTTTCGCCAGCGTGATCAGGCACCAGACGATCAGCATCACCACCATGACGGTGGTGATCTTCATGATCTGCAGCGCGCGTTCGCTCGACTCGTGAATGCCCTTGATGTTCTGCCACCAGAAGTAAAGGGTCACCAGCAACGGCGAAGAACGCGGCGAAAGCTGTTGTCCGGGAACGGTGATGTCGTAGCCGATGTGGTGAAACGTATCGGTCAGAAAGCCTGCGACATACTGGCCGGCAGCGACGGAGCTGATGGGGCCGGTCAGGATGTAATCGAACAGCAGCGCCGAGACCGACAGCTTGGCCAGCGTGCCGCCCATGGCCTGCTTCACCACGCGGTACACGCCGCCGCGCACGAACATCGAGCTCGACTCGATGTAGATGGCCCGCACCGCGTAGCTGAACAGCATGACCGCCAGCACGAACCAGGGAGCGCTCTTGCCGATGACCTTCTCGGCATCGCCGCCCACGTAGTAGGCCGACGAGGCCAGGTCGGACAGCACGATGGCCGCCGCCCGCCAGAACGAAATGAACGTCAGCATCACCGACGTGGCGACGAAAACTTTGATTGCGGGTCGCTGCAGGTTCTCGATGGTGTGGACATAGTTGTTCCCGGAGTTCCCGGGCAGCTCTCCGGCTGCTCAAGTACTGGACAGCAGTACATCAGTGTACTGCTTTTGCCGATTCCGTCATCAGCGGCAAGGCGCTTCGGCATCGGCTCGCTTGAATGTACCTGTTTATGCTTGAGTTGTCAGCCGGCGGGGGACCGCGCGAAGATGAAATTACGAGCTCGAGAATTGGGCGTTAAAAAACGTTTCAGCGTCGCATTCGTCAGTCGGCAGCAGTTATGCGATGCGGCTGACTCGCGGCTGGTCAGGTAAGTCTGGCTGATGCGGTCGTGCCAGCAAAGCATGTCCACATCGACCAGCGCCCAGAGCAATCCCATCATCAGCGATGCGGTCGAGAAATAAAGGCCGATGACCCGGCTGCGGCGGTGACGCCGGTTCGGGACTGGTTCCCTTTGAAGGTGCTCAGGCGGATTTTCGCCACTCGCATCCCCGCCGTGGCGCCCGGCATAAAGGTAAGAAGATATTGGTAGACTGCCCACAGCAGCACAGGCACCACCGCTGCCGTCAGCACCAGGGGCTTGGTGAATACCAGCTTGGGCAGCATCTTGTAGCCCACCGCGCCGAAGACAGCCGTAGCCGCCGCTACTAACGCACAATCGACAAGGCCTGCGTACAGACGCTGCGGAGATCGTAACCGCGTGGAACGGCAACTCGATGTGGTCGGCAGGCGCCGCAGCGGCTTGCTGGGAGTTCGCCGCAAACTGTAATCCATCGAGCAACGGCGTAGCCGGGAAATGCCTCCAACTCTTCCGGCACGTCAAGAATGCGCGGCTGTTCCGAAACTACCGGATCGGCTAGACGATGTACGACCGTTGGAGCCTCCGACGCCTGTCGTGGAAATGCGATCACCTTGGGCTTCGATCTTGGGCGGGGCACCGGAGCTGGGCGTGGAGCTGCTTCCGGTTCGGGCTCAACCGTGGGAACCGCCAGAGCGCTCGAATTCTTCTCTCACGATAGCCTGCCGGCTCCGCTACTGGCTCACCGGCAACACGGTCGGGCAGAGCAGAAAGCTGAACATCTTCCACAACTTCCTCAACTTCAATTTCTCGGAGTGAGGGCTCGGCCGCTGGTCCCGGGGCGGCGTCAGATTCCGTCGCCTCCGAAACGGGAAACGGGAAGCGCATGGTGAACGCTCCTTCGATGCGGCGTCCGCGGCGATTGCGATAGCCGGCGACGCGCGCGTGGATTTCCTTCCGCCAGACCTCATTAGTTGGTTGCGCGGACTCGGCAGGTTGATCTAAGGAGAGCGTCTGGTTGTTCAGTCATGTCGTGGCGCGACTATTCCTATTCTGGCAAGGCGTGAATGATCGCGCGTCGAAAACGTGGCGCGCGATCATGAACGGGAAATGAGAAAAAGAGGTCGTCCGCTTGCCGTGTCTGAGACCAGGCAACACCCTGCACTCGAACGCGTCGATCGCGCAACCAGTAAACGCCAAGCGGGTTTAAGAGAACGTCCAGAGCCGCGCGTAACCAGCGGAGGCGATTCGCGTTTTGCCTGTCCCCATGCAACGTGCTAAGTTGCAAGGTTCCGCCTCGATTCGAACTTAGCGGCGAAGGGACGTACGCCTTTCGATGATTCCTCGCATTCGATTGATTATCACGGCGCTGTTGGTGTGTCATCTGTTTCTGCTGCCTGGCCTGTTAACCAGCCAGTTGCGTCCCTCGCCGCAGCAGCAAAATCCGACCCCATCGACGTCATCGCCGCCGCCTTCAGCCAGTCCAAGTTCCTCGCCCAGCGATGAGGATGACGACGATGACCTGGACGACTTGTTCCAGGATAGCCCGCCGGCTACACCGCCGGAGCAGCCGGCCCCGAAATCGGGAGTCACTGCGCAATCCGACACCGGTCAGGAAGACACCCAAACCGAAAAGATCATTGAACAGGAACTTCAAAGCAGCAACGATCAGGAACTGGGTCCCGCGCCGCCGGCGATGAATGTTCCTCTGGGCAGCAACGAAGTGCTCATTCGTGCCGATCAACAGGACAAAAATCAGGACATCTATACCGGCCGAGGGCACGTGGAAATTCGCTTCGGCACCAGCACATTGCACGCCGACGAGGTTATCTATGACGCCTCCACCGGCCAATTGACCGCGTCGGGACATGTAGTATTCGATGGCGGCCGTCACAACGAGCATCTGGTCGGCACCCACGCCACGTACGACATCAGCCGCGATACCGGGACGTTTTATGACGTGACCGGTTCGAGCGGCGTCCGGGTACACAACAAGGTCATGTTCCTCACCTCCTCGACGCCGTTTTTCTTTACTGGAAAGGTGGTCGACAAGCTGGGGCCGGACCGCTATCGCGTTCATTATGGCTTCGTGACTTCTTGCCGACTACCCAATCCCAAGTGGAAGTGGGATTCTCAAGTCGCCGACATCGAAATGGGCAACGAAGTTCAGATGCACCATGCCACGTTGAAGCTGGGCGGCATTCCCGTCTTCTACGCTCCCTATGCGGAACATCCGACGGATTTCGGGCGCAAAAGCGGCTTTCTAATCCCGGAAATTGGAGAGTCAAGCACCAAGGGCTTCATCCTGGGAGATGCGTTCTATTGGGTGCTGAGCCGCAATGCCGACCTTACCCTCGGGGCTTCGCTCTATGCGGCGCGCGGCTGGGCCCAGGTTCGGAGAGTTTCGCACCATCGGCTACACCTACGGCATGCAGGCCGCCTATTACGGCGTTATCGATCAGAAAGGCGCGCCAAACAGTGGTCAGAACCAAGGCGGTGAAGACCTCAGGGTGAACGGCTGGAAGGATCTGCCCGACGGCTTTCGCGGCGTCCTATCGGTGGACTATCTCAGTTCCTACCTCTTCCGTCTGGCTTTTGCCCAAGGCTTTACGGAGGCCATCAATTCTGAAGTGCGCACTTTTGGATTCGTGACCAAGAGCTGGAATGGTTATGGCCTCGGCTTCCTGGCTGCGCGGTATCAGAGACTTCCAGGGTACGGGCCCCGGTCAATTCATAGAGATTAACCATACGCCCAGCCTTGAATTCTCGACCGCGGAGCGGCCTTTTAGCCGGACAGATTTCGTGTATGCCTACGACGTCGCCGCTGAGGGCGTTTCACGGAATGAACCCGGCTTTTCGACTGCGCCGGTCGTCGGACGGATCGACGCTAATCCCTACATTGCGTTGCCGAAGTTCCTCTACGGCTGGACACTCCGCCCCGAGGTCGGCGCCCGCGAAACCTTATACAGCCAGCAGCTCGAGTCCAGTCCGACGCAGAGTCTCGGCGTGGCCGTCAGCAACGCCATCAATCGCAATGTCGTCAATGCATCGATGGAGGTGCGGCCTCCCACCCTGTCCAGAATCTTCGACCATAAGCCTTTTGGCCGCGTACTCAAGCATACGGTTGAGCCCTTTGCCATCTACCGCTATCAGACCGGAATCGACAACTTCAGCCAGATTATCCGCTTCGACTACCGCGACATTTTGGCCGATACGAATGAAGTGGAGTACGGTGTCATCAATCGGCTCTACTCCAAGAAAACCAGCTCGACGGCGCGATGCTTTCAACCTCTGAAATCCGAGTTCCTGTCAACCACGGCGGAAAGAGCGGCCGCAAGTAAGACCGCACGGGAGGCCAGCTGCGATGACAGCTCGGGTCCAGCCAAGGAACTCGTGAGTTGGGAGATCGCTCAGAAATACTTTGCTAACCCGACGTTTGGCGGCGCGCTCGTCCCCGGCCAACGCAACGTCTTCGACAGCACCGTCGATTTCACCGGAATCGCCTTCCTCACCCAACCCCGGATCTTCTCCCCCATCATTTCGCGTCTGCAAGTGGAGTCTGGAGCTACCGATTTTCAGTGGGCGCTCGACTACGATCCCGTGCTCCATCAAGTGAATGCCAGCACCATCTTTGCCGGACATCGCTGGGGGAATTGGTACGTAAATGGCGGCCAAGCGTATCTGGACGCCCCGGGTGAAGTCTCCATTGTCAACGGAGTCGCTACGCCGGATGTCTACAATCAATACCGCCTCGGGCTGATCTACGGCAACATGAATAAGCTGGGATTTAGCGGTGGCGTAAGTGTGTCGGCGGACGCACGCCTCTCCTACATCCAGGCAGCCACGATTCAGACCAATTACAACTGGGACTGTTGTGGCGTTGTTTTTCAGTATCAACGCTATGACCTTTCCGTGGTGAGCGCCGAAAATTCTTACCGCTTCACTTTCAGCCTCTCCAATGTCGGCAGCTTCGGAACTCTCAAGCGCTTGCAGAGGTTGTACTAGGGACAACCCACTCCCTCGGGCGTTGTGTCTTACAATGAATCATGCCGGCTTTGCCCTCAAACCTGCCCGCCGAAGTAGAAAACCTCGAGGCCAAAATGCGTTCTCTGCGCGACCGACTGCGTTCGCTGGGACGCTTGCTGGTCGCATATTCCGGCGGAGTGGATTCCGGTTTCCTGGCTTGGGCTGCCTATCGTGAACTGGGTGCCGGCATGGCGGCCGTACTGGCTGATTCTCCCAGCCTGGCACGCTCGCAGATGCGCGATGCAGTCGCCTTCGCCGAGGAACAAGGCATTCCGCTAACGGTCATTCATACCGACGAGATGGAGCGTCCTGAGTACCTGCGCAACGATGGGGCGCGCTGCTTCCACTGCAAAGACGAACTCTTTACCGTGATGGAAGAACATCGCCAGCGGTCCGGGTTTGATGCTATTGCCTATGGCGTGAATGTCGACGACCAGGGAGACTATCGCCCCGGTCAGCAGGCGGCCCGGCAACACCGGATTGCAGCTCCGTTGCTCGACGCCGGCCTGACCAAGCAGGACATCCGCTCTCTCGCCCGAGAAGCGGCGTTGCGTATCTGGGACAAACCGGCTTCGGCTTGCCTCTCTTCCCGGATTGAGTACGGTCGCCCGGTTACCCGGGAAGCGCTTTCCGCTGTGGAACTGGGAGAGGAGGCCGTCCGTGGCCTCGGCTTTCGGCAGTTCCGGGTCCGTCACCATGGTCAGATTGTTCGCCTTGAAGTGGCTCGTGAAGAACTGCCTCGCGCCCTGACCGTGGAAATGGCCGCGGAGTTTACGCGAATCTTCAAGGCGTTGGGATTCTTGTATGTCACCCTCGATCTTGAGGGCTTTCGGTCGGGCTCGATGAACGCCACACTGCCGATTGATTCCTTGCTGAAGGGGCCGGGATCGACCCGCTGACTCCGGGTAGGAAACAAGCTCTTCATGAGATAATTAAGAGTTCATGTTTTTCCCTAAAAGGTGGTTCTTGACTTGCTCTTGAGACGATCAGCCGTCTTGTGTCTATTCTTGTGCGCCGTAGCCGTGGCGCAATCCAGCGTCCCTCCTATATCTCCGGAGGTGGCAGCTCGTGTTCAACGGCAGGTTCGGGCCTACTTCAATATGCCCCCCGACGTGACCATTACCCTCGGCAAGCCGGGCGCCAGCGAGTTTCCCAACTACGAAAGCTTGCCCGTCACCATGAGCCGCGAAGGACAAGACGCAGAACGCTGGACTTCCTGCTTTCCAAGGACGGCAAAACACTGGTCCGGTTCATCAAGCTGGATTTGACCAAGGACGTTTACGCCGAGACCATGAACAAGATCAAGCTGGCGGACCGGCCGGTGCGCGGCAATCCCGACGCCAAGGTCACCATCGTCAACTTGACGACTTCGAATGCCCGTTCTGCGCCCGCATGCACAGCACCCTGATGACGAGATCCTGCCGCAATACAGGACAAGATCAAGAATCGTCTACAAGGATTATCCGCTGATCTCGATACATCCCTGGGCGCAGCACGCCGCCAATGACGCCAATTGTCTGGCCAAGGAAAGCGGCCCGGGGTACTGGCAGACTGGCGGACTATCTGCATGCCAACCAGCGCGCGATCAGCGGGTCGCAGCAGAATGCGCAGGCGTCGTTCAACGAACTGGACCGGCTTACCCTGGACTTCGGCAAGAAGAACGGCGCCGACTAACTCGCTTGCAGGCGTGCATCAAGGCGCAGTCCGATGCCATCGTGAAGGCGTCGATGGCCGAGGGCGACACCCTGGGCGTCAGCGCGACCCCGACCCTGTTTATCAACGGCGAACGGTTGGAAGGGGCCTTGGACGCTGACGAGGTCAGGGCTGCGTTGAATCGGCAACTTCTTGGCTGCGGGTGTCCAGCCGCCGCCGGCTCCGGCCAAGCCCACACCTACCGGAGTCAAGCCAGCCAAGCCCGGCCACGCCCAGCGAAATAGCTGGCCGGCAATCGATCTTCAGCGAGATTGCGCTGGCAGCACAGTATTTGCCTCTCAGGAGGGGCAAAGTTTGGAACTGAAAAGCAAGCAGAATACCTGGCTCCAGCCATCGCGACCATTCTGTCGTGGCCTTGGGTCTGCTGCTTCCGAGCCTTGGCTGTTCGGGCAAACAGGACGGCGACGACGTGATGGCCAGCGTCAATGGCCGCAAGATCACGCGCACGGAAGTCCAGAAGTACTACGACAACCAGTCGCCGACTCGCCGCAGAAGCCCAGCGCGGAACAGGCCGACACGCTGCGCCTGAACATCCTGCGCGAGCTCATCGATAACGAGATCCTGATGCAGCGCGCCGAAAAGCTGGGCCTGCTGGCTACCGACGAGGAAGTCAATACCAAGCTGGCCGAGATCAAGGCGCCTTACACCCAGGAGGAATTCGATAAGCGCCTGAAAGAACGCCAGCTTGACGCTCGACGACTTCAAGCGCGACCTGCGCCGCTCGCTCACCATCGACAAGGTGCTGAACAAGGAAGTCACGTCGAAGATCAACATCACCGATGACGACATCACCAACTACTACAACCAGCACAAGGCCGAGTTCAATCTGATCGAGCCGCAATACCATCTGGCGCAGATCCTGGTGACCACGCAGCCTAATCCGCAAGTCAAGAACATGAAGGCGCAGAACGAGGCCGACGCTCGCAAGAAGATCCAGATGATTCACAATCGCCTGGATAGCGGCGAGGACTTTGCTACCGTCGCCATGAGTTATTCCGAGCAGCCGGAGACCGCGCAAAACGGCGGCGACCTGGGATTCGTCCCGGAGTCCTCGCTGAAGGGCGACAAGACGGCCTACGACGCTATCCAACAAACTGAAGCCCGGCCAGTACACCGTAATTCTGCCGGTAGGTGATCCCAATAGCCATCAGCTTTTCGGCTTCCGCATCGTGAAGCTGATCAGCAAGGAAGTCTGCCGGCCAGCGCGAACTCAAGGATCCTCGTGTGCAGCAGGCCATCCGCGAACAACTACGCGACCGCCGCGAGCAATTGCTGAAAGCTGCGTACTACGAAACCATTCGCGACCAGGCCACGATGGATAACTATTTCGCCGAAGACATCCTGAAGCAGGCCGGCACTATGAAGTAGTCTGCCCTTCGCCGGAAAGGACGCGAGTTGGGCTGGCGAAGTTGGCGGACTCGGTGCAGAAGGCTTTTGGTGAAGGAACTCGTTCGCGGGACTTCACGAAACGCCTAGATTTTCTTGTCTACATTACCTGTTGGGGCGGACCCCTTACGCACTCCGATCACATAAACGTAAATGCCTCCTAACGCTTCAAAATGATCCTTTGGCCCGATGAGCACTTTGCGTTGCCACGCTAGACCGTTGTTCACGAGAAATTCCTCATATTGGCGGCAAGAAACCTTATAATCACCCGCTTCCCGGATCTGAATCTTGCCAAACTGCTCGTCGAGAGCCGCCAAGCCCGACTTCAACGCAGCGCATTCGAGGCGCTCAAGAACCTCTTGTCCCTTACTTCGAGCTAACCCGATAATATGCCCATGATATTTTTCGAGTGCCAACATTCTATCCATCTTGTTATGTAAGTCATGATCAGGCAAGAACTCGTCGCCGACAATGAAGAGTGAACTGTCGGAAACCAAGTTCATCTTCACGTTATTGAAATATTTCTTCTTATCAGATAATGGTATGTGGTGGTCCGAAAATGAAGAAACAATCAGATCAAAACGGCCGGGAGGGCTAAAAAAACGACTGTCTTCGTTATAACAGTGGGTGCCCTGGCTCCTGACGTTGTGTTTAAGACGTGTGTAGTAAGCCCAATCAAGTTCAATTGCTGTGACATTAACATTCGGCAGAGCGGCGATCCTCTTGGTGAATAGACCTGTACCTGCCCCGAACTCCAAAACATCTAAGGGACGATCCTTAGTACCCCGAAAGGCCTCGATAATTGCAATCATTTCATCCATCATGTCAACGTAATACGCATGCTCTTCCTCGTGGGCGTCATACTCATCGACTTCCGGAATATAGGCTGACATCTCAACGGGTCTCTTGGGGTAAGCTGTCAACTCCTCGAATACTTGATGCACTAAATCCTCAACTCGCGGGTTTTCGTCAGGATCAACGGGAGTAGAGTGCCGCAGGATACGGGTAAACTCTTCTTCGTGCCGTGCGATCTCCCCGACGTCAGCAACAAAACTAATGACTCGACCCGTTTCTTCGTATCCCAAGCAACTTCTCTGAATCATGCTGGATGATAACAAAGTCCCTGACACAATCTGGAGATTCACGAGCTAGACGCTGGTATGAGAGCACAGCGACCGTATATTTGCGAGCATGAGCGAGAATCGTATCGAATGACCTCGCCAAATCCTCCGGTGTGAGAAATACGAAAACCCTCTCGCTATCCCTCGCTGTATTAGCCAGAATTCGCCGTCCTTGCTCTTGTTGCCAAAATCTTTCTCGGTGGTCGACCAGTGCGATCGCGGAGACTCGCACCTTAAATCGTTGCAGCCTTGAAAGGTATTCGGGATAATCTGACGCTGGCAAAGAATAGGTAAATCTAGTCGCACCTGCAATGTGCTGGCGCAGGAATTCCATTGATTCGATGACAGTTTGCTGTAGAAGCCTGTTGGATCCTGCAGTTGAATTCTCGGCGTGAGTCAGAATCGCCTCGGCCAACTGTCCTACGTGATGATGGATGTTTGTCGAGAATACTGTGGCCGCGTCATGTCCAAGCTGCGCATCGAGTAGATCCTTCCACTTGGGATAGACCTCCTTGGCCCATGCAGCAGCGATACTAGAAGAAGGGAGTATGTCACCAAGCAGCTTGGCGATACCCTGTTCAGTTGTGGCGTCGACCGGCTGCAGGTTACTTAACGGTCCTAGGACTGTTCTTTCGAACCGCAGCAGCTTAAAGTTTCTCAGTCTGCCATAGAGAAATCCAGCCTCAAAATTCACCCACGGCGCAGCAGCGGCTCCAGGAGTTAGAATGCCGATGCCATACGCTGCTTGGTCGAGCGCTTTGTTCACCTCTGTGAACCATTGGCTTCCAGCTGCGATGTCTACACTTGAAACCCACCCTTCTACGTGTTTTTGGGGATCCAGCACAATGTCCTTTAGGCCTTCGGCCAGCGCTCGACCGATATCACCAGACCAAGCTATAAAGACTTTGTTGGGTTGGGCTGTTGCTTCCACCATAATTGACAGGCCTCCACTGCGAAATAATCTCACCCGGCTATGGGCATTGCCATGCGGTCAAGAATGATCGAATTATGAGCTTCTTTACTGGCAGAAGGGAGCTTCTTCTGGTATTTCTTAAGGGGAACACCAAAGTGAGGCATCTTATATTGCTGAATAACGGATGTCAATCACTTAAGGGCTATGCTACCGCGGGAATTTCCGTTTGTCGATAAACGGTTTCCTACTCCACGATAGCCAGCGTGTCGCCGGCATTCACGGTCGAGCCTTCCGCAGTAAGGATCTTCTGCACCCGGCCGTCCTTGGGCGACTTCATCTCGTTCTGCATCTTCATCGCTTCCATCACGATGATGCCCTGTCCAGCTTTGACTTCGTCTTGTTCGTTGACCAGGATGCGAACAATCTTACCCGGCATGGGAGCCTTCACCTTTTGCGGACCAGCCTCCGACACCGGCGACCGCGCGACGAGTTCGCAGCGAACGCGGATCTTGCACATCCACGGCATAGCGCGCGCTGCCGATGACCATGTGCAGCTCGCCCTGTAGCGAGCGCTCACGTTTGATCTCGTAAGCTTTGCCGTCGACCAGGACCGAGAGCACGTCGCGCGCCGTCAGCGCAGCGTCGACTTCGATTTCATGGCCGTCAACCTTGCACTGCCAGGTCTTCTCGCCCCGTGTGAGTTCCACTTGATGAGTTTTGCCGTCGACTACAACGTCGTAGGTCATGAAAGTCTCGCTCTTCGCTGATTCGCGCTTCGCCCTTGGCCTACTTGCTAGCTCTTAGCCATCCGCTTTAACCAATCGAACTCTTCTGAACAAACTCACCGCTCGCGCAGTGTTTTGGGAACCCGGGTGCCTCGTTCTGTCATCCCCAGCGAGCGAAGTGAGTCGAGGGACCTGCTTTTGTCCCCATCTTTCGGGTTAGGGCGGGGATGTTATGACTTTTGCCCCTACCGCTCACCTACGGCCTCGGCCCGGGCGGTTCGTTTCCAGTTCGAAGCTGGAGCCGGCGCCACCGAGTTGCCATTCACCGGCAGGCCGCCGTTCACACCGGGCAACGTTGCCTTGGGATCCATGGTCGCGAAAATCGCCGCACCTATGGCGGCCATGATGGGGCGGCGCACGTCGGTTTCATTGCTCGGCTTGGCCAGCAGGCGATCGAGGAATCCGGTATCAAGATTACCCGAGCGGAAATCCGGGTCTTTCAGAATTCGGCGAAACAGCGACACATTTGTCTTGATGCCGCCGACGAAATACTCGTACAGCGCGCGCAGCAGGCGGTTGATGGCCTGCTCGCGGTCCTCGCCATAGCCGACCAGTTTGGCCAGCAGCGGATCATACTCGATAGGCACGTTCCAGCCTTCATACATGCCGCTGTCGCGGCGAATACCCGGCCCCGACGGCGAAATCAGACGCGTGATCTGGCCCGGCGAAGGAAAATAGTTGTTGTCCGGATCTTCAGCGTAGATGCGGCACTCGATGGCGTGGCCGCGCAGCTTAATGTCTTCCTGCTTGAATGGCAGCTTCTCTCCCGAGGCAACCTGCATTTGCAGGTGCACCAGGTCGAGCCCGGTGACAAACTCAGTGACCGGATGCTCCACCTGCAGGCGGGTGTTCATTTCGAGGAAGTAGAAGTTGCGCTGCTGGTCGACCAGAAACTCAATCGTGCCGGCATTCTAATAATTCGCCGCCTTGGCCACACGAACTGCAATATCGCCCATGCGGCGCCGCATGTCATCGTCGACGATAGGCGAGGGCGACTCTTCCATGCACCTTCTGGTGCCGCCGCTGTACCGAGCATTCGCGCTCGCCCAGATAGACCACATTGCCGTGCTCGTCGCCAAAGATCTGCATCTCCACGTGACGCGGGTTGACGATGAACTTCTCGAGGTAAACCTCGTTGTCGCCGAAAGATCGTTGAGCCTCGCTGCGCGCATTCTCGTAGGCCGAACGCAAATCCGCAGCCGACGACACCATGCGCATGCCTTTTCCACCGCCGCCGGCAGCGGCCTTCAGCATCACCGGATAACCAATCTGCTCAGCCAGCCGCTCGGCTGCCTCTAGATCCAAGCCCCGCTCCGAACCGGGGACAAACGGCACGCCGGCGCGTTTCATGTTCTGGCGGGCGCGCGTCTTGGAGCCCATCATTTCCATCGACTCCGGTGACGGCCCGATGAACTTCACTCCGGCGTCGGCGCAAGCTCGCGCGAAGCGTGCATTCTCTGAGAGAAATCCGTAGCCGGGATGGATAGCCTCGGCCCGGCTGCGACGCGCTACATCGAGAATCTTGTCAATGTTGAGGTATGACTCGCTGGCCGTCGCCGGCCCGATGTGATAAGCGTAATCGGCCTTGCGGACGTGCAGCGCCTTGCGGTCCACGTCGGAGAACACGGCTACCGACTCGATGCCCATCTCGCGACAGGCACGGATGATGCGCACGGCAATTTCGCCACGATTGGCGATCAGCACTCGTTTGAACATGACTTGTGCCTCTGCGGCGTCGGCCTGGCTTGCGGGGCGGAGCGCCGCTCGAGAGATGTTCTGCGGAAACCGGGAGCGCGGAAGGCGGGCGGCTCACGCACACATCCACAGAAGCTTGGATTGTACTGCATGAGCATTGCGTCGCGCGGGGAAACGTCACAGGGCTGTGTGACGACGTCCGCACGGGCTCATTTCAGGATTTCGCGGCCTCGGTTTGTTAGACTTCCTGTACTCAAATCTGTTGAGGAATGAGGACACGTGAAAGAAGTCAGGGGATCGGGCCCGGGAAAGAAGCTCGCTTTGGCAGCGGCAGGGGTTCTCACACTTATTGTTGCGGGAGCAATCATTAGCGCCGATGCCAAGCCGGCTCAGTCGCAGCCGGCAAGCACCGTGGCCGGTACTCAAACCGCAGCCCAGAAATACAAGAATATCCAGGTGCTGAAAGACATTCCGGCGGATCAGTTAATCCCATCTATGCAGTTCATCACGGCGGCCCTGGGCGTGGAATGCGAGTTCTGCCATGTTGCCAATCCTGCGGGCAAGCTTGAGTTCGACAAGGACGACAAGGAGGAGAAGAAAACCGCCCGCGAGATGATGCAGATGATGTTCGCCATCAACAAGAACAACTTTGACGGCAAACGCGGGGTCACCTGCAACACCTGTCATCGCGGATCGCCGCATCCGCAGGCGATTCCAGCCATCCTGGCGGAAGCGTCCCAAGCCGGAAGCGATGGAAGCGATGCACGACCACGACATGGATCCCGCTAAGCTGCCGTCTGGCGCGCCGGTTCTGGCGAAGATATATCCAAGCCCTGGGTGGCGAGGCCGCTGTCGACAAAGTTTCCACTCGCGTGGAAAAGGGCAATGCGCTGATGCCCGAGGGCAAGCCGGTTCCCATCGACATCTACACTAAGGCACCCGACCAGCGGGTGTCAGTGATGCACACGCCCAAAGGCGACAGCGTCACCGCCTACAACGGTCAGGCGGGCTGGATAGCATTTCCCGGCCGTCCGTTGCGGGAGATGTCGGCTTCCGATCAGCTGGCCGCCAAGCTGGATGCGGAGGCATTTTATCCCGCGCAGTTCGAACAGAGTTTACCGAGCTGAAATTGAGGAGCACCCGGAAAAGGTCGGCGAGCACGAGACCAACGTTGTGCTGGTCTCACTAAGGGCCAGCCGCCGGTGAAGCTTTATTTCGACCAGACCTCGGGCTTGCTGGTGCGCATGGTGCACTACACCGATACGCCGTTGGGACTGAATCCGACGCAGGTGGATTTTGCCGACTATCGCGATGCCGGCGGCGTGAAGACGCCGTATCGCTGGACGATTGCCCGGCCCAGCGGCAGCTTCACCATTCAGATCGATAAGGTCGAGCAGAACGTGCCCATCGACGGAGCAAAGTTCGTCGAGCCCAAACCTGAGCCAGCGCCGAAGTGAGTGGCCCAGTGTGCAAGCGTGCGATAGACGTGTGCCGCAGGTTCACGTCCGTGTTTTGGCCGTTAACCTCGGTAGAAAGCTTCCACGCGTGGTGATCCCAGGCAGCCCAACCGACGGCCGAACCTGGGCACAGGTGTGAGTGCAAGCGAAAACGCCCCTCCTTGCGGAGGGGCGAATCGACGAATCTAGATTGCCAGCCTGATCGCGCCTTACTGAGTGGTCTCGGTGGTCACGATGCCGGACGGCCCGGCCTTCTCGGCCTTGGCCTTCTTGGTGGCCATGGTCTTGTCGACCCAGTCATCGGCGGTCTTCAGGTCGGCCTTGCGGGCATCCGGATTGTCGCACTCGTAGTCGGCGCGCTGCGCGATACAGCAGGTTCAAATACGCCATGGCGTCGTCGTAGTCGGGACGAAGCTGCAAGCGCCTTCTGCAGGTTCTGGATGCCATCCTCGACCTTCTGCGCATTCGCTGTCCTTCAGCGCTCGCGCAGGCCTTCTTGTCCTTCAGCTCGTCGGTCGGCTTCAGGCCCAGCTCGGCGCGGGCCTTCTGGTCGGGCTGGTAGGCCTGCATCCAGTCGATGACGGCCAGCGAATAATAGGTCTCGGGATCGTTGGGATCGAGCTCCGCGATTTTCTCGTAGTACTCCTTGGCCTGGTCGAATCTTCTTCATGCTGAAGTACAGCGAGGCGATGCCCTTCAGGCTGTGGATCTGCTGCTCCTTGGGAGGATGCTGGTCCAGCACCTGCTTGAACTCGTCGATGGCCTGCTCGGCATATCGATTGTTGTCGGGCGAATCGGCGCCGGGAATATATTGCTGGGCATGTACGCGGTCGCCAGATAAAGGCGGGCGTTGGTCAGGCTGGGATCAAGCTCGACCGCGTTCTTGAAATGTTCGATGGCGTCTTCGTATTTTGCGTTCTTGTAGGACTTGCACGCCCTTGTTGAGTTGATCGCGCGCTCTCAGTTTGTTGCAACCCACTGCCGAGAGCAACGCGAGCAGAACAGCAAGTACCGTCAGTACCCGTCCGCTCTTGTTCATGTTTGCTGTCACTCTCCGTTGCGTGTTTTCGGGTTCCAGAGGACAGCGGGACGCCGCTGAGCGCGTCCCGCCGTTCCAGAAGGAGGAGTGCTTCCCGAATCACGTTCCTGGTGCTCACGACGGTTGGCTACCCGCCGGCTTCGATCTTGGCGGTGATCAGCCCGACCTTGTCGACACCGGCGGCGTGCGCGATGTCGATGACCTGCGCCACGTCGTTGAACGGCAGGTCCGGATCGGCCTTGACGAACATCACTTTCTCGGCGCGGGTCTTGAAGATGTCGTTCAGACGGCCTTCAAGGTTCTCCCACGTCACGTCGTCCTGGTTGATCTTCAGCGCCGGCTTGTCGCCCGGCGCCCTTAAGAACCTGCACCACGATGGTGCGGTCGTTGCTCGGCGGCTGCTGCTGCTTGTCCTTGGGCGGCTGGGGAACCAGCGCATCCAGGCCTTTCGGCGTCAGCGGCGTGATCACCATGAAGATGATCAGCAGCACCAGCAACACGTCAATCATCGGCGTTACGTTGATGTCGGCTGAGGGCCCGCTGCCGACCCTCCCATTGCCATTGCCATAAATCGACTCCCTACTGGGCGCCAGCGCCCGTAGTGCGCCGCCGTGCAGGCGGTTTCTTGTCGGCCGGACCCGTCTTGTTCTGCTCGGTCAACAAACCCACGTCATCGACGCCGGCAGACGCGGACGTTGTCCACCACATCCACCACGCAGCCGTACTTGGCGCGCGAATCGGCCCGGATGAAGACCCGCTTGTCCACTTTGTTGGCCAGGCGGTCCTTCACCTTGTTGGTCAGCTCGTCGGCCGTTGATCGCGTCGGTGCCAAAGTAGATCTTGCCGTCGCGCATGACCGCGATGAGCAAAGCATCTTCCTTGTCGGCATCCGGCATGGGCGTCGGGTCTGTTCACCTTGGCCATGTCCACGCTCACGCCCTTCTGCAACATGGGCGTGATGACCATGAAGATGATCAGCAGCACCAGCATCACGTCCACCATGGGGGTGACGTTGATGTTGGAATTGACCTTGCGTGCCTTCGTTGCGTACTGCTAGTGCCATGAGTTCAACCTCCTCGTCGGCTGGAGTCAGCTCAGCTACTGCGCCGAGCCTCTCCAGTTACCGGCGGACGCTGCGACGCTTCAGGAAATAGTCGATCAGCTCGCTGGAGCTGTTGTCCATTTCCACGTCGAAGGCTTCCACCTTGCTGGTGAAGTAGTTGAACATCATGACGGCCGGAATGGCGACGAACAGTCCGATAGCGGTGGTCACCAGCGCTTCGGAAATACCGCCGGCGACGGCGCCCAGACCGGTGGCCTTCTGGGTCGAAATTTCCTTGAAGGCGTTCAGAATGCCGACCACGGTGCCGAACAGTCCGACGAAGGGAGCCGTCGAACCGATGGTCGCCAGGCCGCCCAGGCCGCGCTTCAATTCGGCGTGAACGATGGCTTCGGCACGCTCCAGGGCGCGCTTGGAGGCTTCGATCTGCTCGCCGGGAATGTCGGTGGAATCGCCGTGAGCCCTGAATTCCTGCAGGCCGGCGGTGACGACCTTGGCCAGGTGGCTCTTCTTGTTGCGCTCGGCGACTTTGATGGCTTCGTCGATCTTGCCTTCACGCAGGGCGCCGGCAACGGCGGGAGCGAAAGCGCGCGACTGTTTGCGGGCAGCGCTGAACGCCATGGCGCGATCGATCATCACGCCAATCGACCAGCCCGACATGATGAACAGAATGACGACCACGATCTTCGCCAGGATTCCCATCTGTCTCCACAGGGAGACGGGATCCCAACCCACTGCGGCTTCCTGGAAAATCCAGGCGGCAGCCGTGGGCACGTGGCTGAGAGCGTAGGTTGCAAGGTTAGCTAGAAACATGAGTCGACTTTTCCTCCTCGGAACTTCGGTTACAGCAGAACACGTTCGTTACTGCGGGTGATTCGAACTTCATCGAGCCGCACTCCTTCCGCTCGGGAGCGCGGTTTCGGCAAACTCGCACTGCGCGAACATACTGTCAAATCGTGCTCGATCGCGACCTTCAGCACCAGCTGACCGGTCATGAAACTTAGATGCAAAGAACGGCAATCCGCGAAGCTCTATCCGCCCGCCAGCGTGAAGTTCACGTTGATCGTGGTTTCCACCTCCACCGGCTCGCCGTTCAGGTAGTAAGGCTTGTACTTCCATTGCTTTACCGCTTCCAGCGCCGCGTTGGTCAGCATCGGGTGCCCGCTGACCACGTGCAGGTTCTGGATCGTGCCGTCCTTGCCAATCACCGCCTGCAGCACCACCGTGCCCTGAATACGGGCCTGGCGCGCCAGCGGCGGATAGGTCGGCTGTCACCTTGTGGATCAGCAGTCCCTGCGATACGCCTTGCGAAACGCGAACGCGCTGCGGGGTCGCGGCTTTGGGCACGGCCGTCGGCACGTCTCATTATGCCGCCCAGAACGCCGCCCATGGCGCCGCCCGGAACGCCACCCGGAACGCCGCCCACCACTCCGGCCACGTCCGGTCCTCGGCGGCGGCTCATCTTCTTTAATCATCTGAATCTTTTTTGGGAATGGCGGTCGGGGTGCGCAGCTGGCCGTTGTCCAGCTCGCTCTGAATCTTCTTTACGATCACCGGAGCAGCCGCCGGCGGCGGAGGTGGTGGCGGTGGCGGCGGCGGCGCAACCAGGAACGTCATCAGCTGCTGCTTCGGCAACGCCTCGGTGAAAACCAGCGGCAGTAACACCAGAACGCCGATCAGCAGGATCTGGAGGATGAACGAAATAGCAGTGGTCGCCCCCTGCTTGGTCTTAAGCCTGCCGCCCGATTCCATGAGGCTGTCTTCAAACATAGCCTGTTCTCCGAAGAACTCTCTGTCTACTTAGACACCGGACTTTCAGCATTTTGCTCCCGAACCAAAGCGGCTGAAATTTCCGGCTCCGGGCAGCAGCCAGACGAGATGTCCTAAATGGCGACCGAAGTATACACCTGCAGGAAACACACCATCGCCCTCAACGATAGCGACCCGAAGTATACACCTCAGCAAGCGCAATTCGGGCACTCGTTGCGGCAAATCGCTTCTACGAAAATCGATACGCCTTGGCCGCTTGCTTATGGCCTTACACCTTCACCTTGATCGCTTGGCCTTCGCCTCGCGCGGCTGAGCTGCCATGCCGCTGCACAGCCGCCTGGCCAGCCCTTGCTTGCTCGCCAATCCTGATACGCCACCAGCATCGGAGCCGCGACCGCGATCGAGGAGTAGGTTCCGATCAGAATTCCAATCACCAGCGCCAGCGAAAACCCGCGCAGCACCTCGCCGCCGAACACATACAGCGACAGCACCGTAAGGAACGTCAGGCCCGAAGTAAGAATGGTCCGGCTCAGCGTCTGGTTGATGCTCTTGTTCACGATGTCGGCCAGCGGTTCGCGCCGCAGCAGCTTGATGTTCTCGCGGATCCGGTCGAAGACGACGATGGTGTCGTTCATCGAGTAGCCGATCAGCGTCAGGATGGCGGCAATGACCGTCAGGCTGATTTCTTTATTGAGCAGCGAGAAGAAGCCTACCGTGATGATGGTGTCGTGGAAGCAAGCCACCACCGCGCCAACGCCGTAGATCATCTCAAAGCGGAACCACAGATACACCAGCATGCCGGCCAGCGAGTACAACGTCGCCATGATGGCCTGGTGGCGCAACTGGCGAGCCAACCTGCGGGCCGACGATCTCAACGTTCCGCACCACAAAATTCGAGGTGTAGAAGTCCTGCTGACAGCGCGCTAACGCACTTCCGGCGGCACCACGCCGCGCAACTCGTCGACCGAGTTCAGGATCCCGCCGCGCTGCTTGTTGCGGAAGTCGTCGATCTGCTGCGCCATGGCGGAGTAGCTTCTGCGGCATCCGTCGCCCAGATGCAGCGGGTCCTTCTGCAGCAGGTATTGCTGCAGGCTGGCCGCGCCGGTGTTGTTGAGGTCCTGCTTGCCTGCCGGGCTTCTGCTGGCTCCAGGGCCCGGATGATGGTGTTCTTGCCCTGATCGAGTGCCGCCTCGCTGGTCTCCTGCAGTGCCGAGATCAACCAGCACTTCGTTATCCGAGGTCGGACCGAAGCGCTGAATGCGGGGATCGTGCAGTCCCGCGCGATCCAGTACCTTGCGGATCTGGTCCAGGTCCGGCGTCTGCGCGAACTTCACGTAAACCAGCGTGCCGCCGCGGAACTCAACGCCCAACGGAATGTGGTGCCAGAACAAGCATCGAGCAAATTCCGGCGACGCTGAAGATCAGCGAGAAGGCAAGGAAATACCACTTCTTGCCCAGAAAATCGATGTTGGTATTACGAAATAACTCCACCGCTAGCCCCTTACTGAAATCAGTAATTAGCAACTAGCAATTAGCAACTGAGTAATTGCATGGCCACTGATTGTATCGAAAGTCGCGGGTGCAGCCCGATCGTGACTTTCGACTCACATTGTTGATGTCCCTAATCCCTGTGATTCCAAAAGTCCTAATGTGCCTCAGTGGTGACTGCCTCTAAATGCTCAACGCTTCGCCACGCTGGTGGCGATTGAGAATCGCTTCGAAAATCACGCGCGAAACGAAGACTGCCGTAAACAGATTGGCCAGCAAACCGACGCTCAGGGTTACGGCAAATCCCCGACCGGACCGGTTCCGAACAGGAACAGGATGACGGCGGAGACGATCGTCGTGACGTGTGTATCGATAATGGTCGTCCAGGCATGCGCGAATCCCTGGTCCACCGCAGAGGACGGCGTCTTGCCATGCCGCAGCTCCTCACGAATACGCTCGAAGATCAGCACGTTGGAATCCACGCCCATACCGACCGTCAGAATTACGCCGGCAATTCCCGGCAATGTGAGCGTGGCTGCCGCTGAAGCCGAGGAACCCCAGCAGGATCACCAGGTTCAGAATCAGCGCCAAGTCGGCGTTGATACCAGCCGCGCGGTAGTAAAACAGCATGAAGATCATGACCGCCACCATGCCGATGATCGCGGCTCGCACGCCTTGGCGAATCGAGTCCGCACCCAGCGAGGGTCCGACCGTCACTTCCTGCAGATACTTGATGCCGGCGGGAAGCGCGCCCGAACGCAACGTCAAGCGCTACGTCTTGCGTTTCCTGCTGCGTGAACGCACCCGGGATGCGGCCCTGATCATGAATCTGTTCTTGAATGGTGGCGACTTGCTTCACCCTGTTGTCGAGCACCATCGCCAGCTTGTCGCCCACGTGTGCGCCCGTGAAGGCCGCAAAGCGCCGTCCGCCTTCGCCAGTCAGTGTGAACTTTACGTCGGGACGCCCATTCTCGTCGCGAGCCGGCATCGGCCGAGCGCAGGTCGCTGCCGCTCACCGCCGAGGTGCGGCTGATCAGCCAGTAGGCCTCGTCCGCTGCTCATCTTGACCATGTGCACCGTTGACGCCCTTCATCAGAACCGCATCGGGAGGAAGCACGCCGTTATTGGCCTGCATCGCTGCCTGCTTCGCTGGGATACGGACCGCCAACCGCTTGCCGGATTTCCAGCATGGCTGTGGACTGCATGATTTCCTTGACTCGGGCAGGATCGTCCACGCCGGGCAACTGCACCAGAATCTGATAATCGCCCAACCCGTGTTCCTGAATCACCGGCTCGGAAACGCCTAGCAGATCAATACGGTTGCGGATGGTCTCGATCGCCTGCTGCACCGCTTTCTTTCTGGTGTCGTTGGCGACCGACGCCTTCATGGTCAGGGTCCAGGAATTTTGTGCTCCCGAGGTCAAATCGTATTCGGGCAGCTTGTCGCTGACGATGCGCCGCAACTCGCCCGACGACTCCGGCGGTACTCCCTTGATCTCGATGACTTCGGGATGGCCCTGCGGATCCGGCTTGGAGATTTCGCCGAAGGCGATGTTAGCCGTCTTAAAGTCTTCCTTCAGCCGCTCGACCGTCGCGGTCGGTGTCGGCATTGACAGCGTCATTGACCTGGACTTGAAGAATCAGGTGGGTGCCACCCTTCAGATCGAGTCCCAGGTGAATGCGCTGCTGCAGCGACGCCAGCAAACCTGGCGGAGTAAAGCGTTGAGGAATGCCGAAGATGCCGAACAGGAAAACGATCAGCACCGCGATAATCAGAATTGTTTTAGCGAGGAGATTCTTATTCATGAGAAACAGCAACCCGGTTAAGACTTCGGGCGATCCTCCGGAGTCGTTAAGGTGACAATCGAGGCACGTGTCACTTCAATCTTGATGTTGTCGGGGGGTACGCGCAGGACAACCGCATCATCCTTTACCGACATGATGGCGCCAGTCAGGCCACCGCTGGTGACCACCTTGTCGCCCGGCTTGACCTGCGAGAGCATCGCCTGCCACTTCTTCTGGCGGCGTTGCTGCGGCATGATCAATAGGAAATAGAAGATTGCGAAGATCGCAACCATCATCAGGATCGGAGCGGAGCCACCGATGCCCTGAGCAAATAAACCTGCCACTCTAACCATTGACCTTGACTTTCGTGGAGGTGGTCCTGCCGCGGCAAGACTCCACCAAAAAATTCCTAAGGAAACCGCTTACCCACACCCGTTCTTGCGCCCCGCGGGCAAACTCCATCCTTGGCGTCCAGACACTCTGGGATGTTCAGGGACTTCAACGGAACATCAGGATCCCCGTTCCAGCCCGCGCCGCAGTTACCCGGAAGGGATGGTCGTCAGCCAGCGTACCGACGCCACGCCAGAGACATGCCCTGACCTCTATTTTAGCGCGCTTTGCCGGAAGCCGCCGGGGCTTCTGACAATCGCCGCAGTCGCGTCTGCTGGGGGCCTGATCCGAACAGTGAAAGCCGCTAAAGGAACGCTCAGCTCTCCGGGGCTTCTGTACCACGCAGCTGCTGCGCGGATTCGGAAGCTAGATGCGGTGGCCGGACACCGGCTAGAAAAGTCGCGAAATCCCCAAGTTCTATAGCTTGCCGCACCTTACGCATGGTGTCAAGGTAATACGCCAGATTGTGAATGGTGTTGAGCATTTGCGCCAGCAACTCGTTGGAAGCATAGAGATGCCGCAGGTACGCTCTCGAGTAGCGCGCGCATACCTTACAGCGGCAGTTGGGATCGAGCGGACCTTCGTCGCCGGCGAAGCGGGCGTTCTTGATGGTGATGCGGCCCTCGGAGGTAAAGAGCAGACCGTGGCGGGCAGCCCGCGTGGGCAGCACGCAATCCATCATGTCCACACCCATGGCAACGTAATGCACAATTTCCTCCGGCGTGCCTACGCCCATCAGATAGCGAGGCTTGTCCTCCGGCAGGAAACGTATTGCGGAGTCCACCATCTCGTAGGTCATGGGGCGCGGCTCGCCGACGCTTAGACCGCCGATGGCATATCCGGGGAAGTCCAGCTCGACCGTGCGTTGGGCCGATTCGCGGCGCAAGTCGGGGAACATTCCGCCCTGAACAATTCCGAACAGCGCCTGCGTCTGGCCTTCGACCGGCGGGCCGATGCCTTGATCTCGATCGTCGCCCGGCACAGCCTCGGAGCCTGGAAGGGGCGCGGCTTCAGCCGCGCCATTGCGACTATTTTCATTTGTCATCCCGAGAAGGCCTTCAGGCCGACGAGGGGTCTGCTTTTCGAGTTCTGTGGCGGACTGTTCAACCGCGCCGCTCAGCGGCTGATCAAGACTCGCAGCGGACTTCAGTCCGCGCGAAAACCACGGTACTTCCCGCTTGTGCTCCTCGAAATATTTCTTGCTGCGGGCGGCCCAGCGCAGGGTCATTTCCATTGAAGCTTGGGTGCGGGCATACTCGGCCGGATGCTCCGTGCACTCGTCGAAGGCCATGATGATGTCGGCGCCGAGTCCGATTTCCGCAGCGATGGCGCTCTCCGGGCTGAAGAAGTGCGACGAACCGTCGAGATGCGAGCGAAAAGCCACGCCCTCCTCTGTTACCTTGCGTAGATCGCTGAGGCTGAACACCTGGAATCCGCCGGAGTCAGTCAGGATAGGGCGGTCCCACGCCATGAATTTCTGGACGCCGCCAAGCTGGCGAACCATCTCGACTCCGGGCCGCAGATAAAGATGGTAGGTGTTGTTCAGCAGGATCTCGACGCCCAACTCTTCCAGCGTGTCTTGCGGCACGCCCTTGACCGTGCCCACGGTCCCCACCGGCATGAAGACGGGAGTCCGCACTTCGCCGTGCGGAGTGTAGAAACGTCCGGCACGCGCTTTGCCGTCGCGAGCTTCGATCTGAAAGCGGAAAGACATCGAGAGCGATTGTAACTGGGTCAGTGCAATGGACGGTTCCGAATGTCAGCTCCAATGTTGGGACAATTAATGATGAAACTCCATCGGGCACACCTCGTTGCCGATTCCTTCTTGACCCTCAGGACCGAATCGAGATACCGTTCGTCCAAACCACAGAACAAACAGCGGGCGAGGCGGAAAACCAGCGATGCGGGCAATCTTCATCAGTTATCGCAGAAATGACTCCGAAGGCGAAGCGGGTCGTTTGTTCGACGATCTGGTCGACCAATTCGGCGAAGACTCGGTGTTCATGGATGTAACCACCATTGAAGCTGGGCGCGACTTTCGCAAAGCCATTGACGAAAGTGTTGCCACCTGTGGCGTGCTGCTGGCCATCATCGGCAAGAACTGGCTCGACGCCAAGGATGATGCCGGAAAAAGGCGGCTCGACGATCCCACGGATTTCGTCCGGCTGGAAACCGCGTCGGCGTTAAGGCGCGACATCCCCGTAATTCCCGTGATCGTTCGCGGCGCAAGCATGCCGCATCCCGATCAGTTGCCTGATGACCTCAAGGACCTGGCTTATCGCAATTTCGTGGAGCTGACCCATGCTCGCTGGACTCCCGATATTCAACTGCTGATTGCCGCTCTGCGCAAACAATTGGGAGGGCAAACGAATAAGTCGGAGCAGATCATCGCGGAATCGCCAGAACCAGCGGGGGCGATCAAGAAGCCAGCCGCCCAGACATCCAGCGCTCCACTCAGCCCCGGAACAATCAAGGGGTCTGCCCCGGGGAAAAAGAAATCCTGGCTGATTCCGGCCATCGCAATTGGCATCGTGGCCTTGGTGGCACTGGTCTACCTGCTGCTGCCCCGACAGGTGACCGTTCCCAACGTTCGTGGCAAATCCTTGAACGACGCTACCGCCGCGCTCGAAGCTTCGCATCTCAAAGCAGGCCAGACGACGGCGCGCGAAGATGCGACGACCGATGCCAATGTCGTGCTCAGCCAGTATCCTCCGTCGGACGAACAGGTGAAACGCGGGACTGCGGTCGACCTGGTCGTTTCCGCGGCCGCGACTCAGGTCGAAATCCCTCCGCTGATCGGGCAAACTCTCGAGTCCGCGCAGCGATCGCTCGCCGACCACCATCTGGCAGTCGGCGACGTCGAGCGGCAATCCCGAGCGGGAGTGGCGCGCGACCTGGTTCTTCAGGAATTTCCTCAAGCCGGCCAAACGGTGAGAAGCGGAGCCAAGGTCGATCTGCTAGTGTCGGACGTTCCTCTCGAAGCGACCGCCGCCCCCTCCAATGCGACTCCGGCTAAGACTGCGGATGAAACTTGGGCGACGCAGAGAGCGGCTGAGCGGGCCGCCACTAGGAAAGCGGCCGCCCTTAAGGCGGCGGCAGACAAGGTCGCGACTGCAACATCGGACAAAGCCGCTGCCGACAAGGCTATCGCCGACAAGACCGCCGCGGACAAGTCTGCCGCCGACGAGGCGCTAGCGCAACGAAGCCGCGCCCAAGTCACAGTACGAAGCGCGACCTGCACAACCCTCAGCCCGGGAAAGTACCAAGTTAACTTGGCCGGAGACGCTATTGCACCGGGTGGCGAGACTTATCTTTTTTATACCTGGGTGGCTATCGGCACCAATGGAACAAGGTGGCGCCCGGTGTGCAAGAACTGGAGCCTTCCTCAAGCCGGCGATGACCCTCTGTGGGAAGTGAGCTGCATGCATCGCCCGACCGATCCTTCCCAGACTGGCTGGGAAACATCCCGAATCATTAACACCAAGGATCAGCAGCCCCCTACCAACGGCGGTACATCCATCTTTCCACCGGGAAGCCACGGTGCTTCCAACCTGAAGTTCAGTCTCAGATGTCAATGAGGGCGCCCTCAAATGGGACGCTGCTGCACCGGCTCCTTTACTATCTCATCACCATCTGCGGCATAATTGAATTTGAAATCCTCCTTTTGCGCCGCTGCCTGGCGGAGGCAACCGCGCATGTTCGAGTCCTATGGCGACAGAGAAAATGTTTACTGGAGTCACGCTGCACGGGATGCCCGTGCGCATCGAGTTGGAATGGCCGTTTCATCGCTCCGAGGGCGGCAGCGACTGGTACGTCTTACATGGCACGCTGCACCTGGCTGACGGCGGACCGCTGCATGCCGACCTCGCCCTCAACTTGGCGCAAACGGTCAGGGAAGCGCTGCCCTCGCTCGACAGCGATCTGGCGTTCTGGGTCTGCATCAACACGGCGCGCAAGGCGCTCGACGAGAAGCAACTCGAGCTGCTGAAGTCAGGCAAACGGCAACCGGTTCCGGTGTCGAGCCGCAGCTACAGCATCCGCCATCAGCATTTCACGTTCGCGAACGCCACGCCCCAACAGGTGGAGGAATTTGTCGCGCGCAAGGTTTTCTGGGGCAGCGGCAGCGAGCGCCAGCCGGTGCTGATCGCCGATCCCTGCGATGCGCAGTATTTGGGAGCCGCCGACCCTAATATGGTGGACGCGCTACTGACAGCGGCGAAGGATTTGGCCTCTCGCGGGATGGTCGAACTGGCGGGAGATAACGCTCGCGCCACCGATGGACTTCTGGCGCAAGCGCAGGCCTTCCACGCCGTCAAGGACCACGCGCTGGAAGAGCTGCATGCCAAGCATGCCTTCGAGCGGGCGTAAAGCAGGCCGGTAGTTTGTCAGACTTGCTGTATTGTCTCGACCAGAACGGGTAGTGCGGCGCTTCAGCGCGGCGATCAGAAAACCGAATACTCTATTGTCATCCTGAGCGGAGCGCCCGCTTCTTCTTTTTTTCCGACCCGCTGTTTTGCGGGCCGGGCGGGCGCGTAGTCGAAGGTTCTGCGGTTCGACGATCCTACGCCGCTACCGCAGTCCGCCGAGCTTCCATCCCGTCCAGCGCGTGCCACAACGACTTCGCCGCGGTCTCCGCCGCGTTGAGCGCCTCTTCGGCTTGCTCCGGATTCGCCGAAATTTCCGCGCTCAACAATTCGCGCCAGACATCCGCGTGCTCCACGTCGGCAAACTGGTGCAGCTTGAAGTAGCCACAGGTCTTCGCGTCGGCGCCGTAGCGCTGGGCCAGGCCATCCGCCTTCTCTTTGGCCACCCGCGGCACCTGCGATTCATAAGCGTAAAACGCGGCCAGCGCTTCGGCGGTCGAGCCCTCGCGGGCGACGCGGCGGAATTCGGCAATCAACTCGCGCACCTCGGGCAGCGGCTCACGCTGACGAACCTGCTCGCGATCGGCGCCCATGCCTTCGGCAAAATCCAGCCACAACTCGCTATGCGGACGGCCTTCAATCTCCTCGCCACACAGGTTGCGCAGCACAGCTCGGCGCAGCTCGCCATCGTCCAGGCGCGAGTGCAACGCGCTGAGATAAGCCGGGAAAGCCGCGACGTGATGATAATAGTCGCCGGCATATTCCCGCAGATCTTCGCGCGTCAGCTGGCCGGCTGTCCATGCCTTGTAATAGGGATGGCACAACAGGTCGTAGCGGGCAATGCGCTGCTCGAGCGCCGTCAGAAAAGCTTGCAATTCCATCATTTCCCCCACGTAAGAATTGGCACCAGGAAGTGAGAACACTATACGGGAGGAGAGCGGCGGATCACAAGGCGGGAACTTCTCGTGTTGGGCGCAAGCCCCGAGCGCATCGTCCCAGTTGATAGAATTAGCTAATGGCCGCCTCAGCGGCTCATTTTGGGGTAAATCTCTTTGCCGCAGTTCACTGAAACCTACGACGTTGTGGTCGTCGGCGCCGGTCATGCCGGATGCGAGGCTGCCATGGCCACCGCGCGCATGGGCTTGAACACCGCGCTCTTCACCCTCAACCTCGATCTCATCGCGCAGATGTCGTGCAATCCCGCCGTGGGCGGCATCGCCAAGGGACACCTGGTACGCGAAGTGGACGCGCTGGGCGGCATCATGGGCGAGGTGACCGATGCGGTCGGCATTCAGTTCCGTCTGCTGAATACCTCGCGCGGGCCGGCCGTGTGGTCTCCGCGGGCGCAGTGCGACAAGCAGCAATACCGGCAGAAGATGCGCGAGGTGCTGGAGTCGGAGCCCAACCTGCAAGATCAAGCAGGCCGAAGTGGCGGAAATAGTTGTCGGTGGTCAGTTGTCAGTTCTCCGTGAAGAAGTTCATGACCAGAAACTGACACCTGACAACCGACAACTGACAACTGCTTCGCGCCACGCAGTCGGCGTGAAGCTCAGAGATGGCCGCACCGTCGGCGCGCAGGCCGTCATCATCACCACCGGCACGTTCCTCAACGGGCTGATCCATTGCGGCGAGCAGCAATATCCCGGCGGGCCGCAGCGGCGAGCCGCCGGCTGTGCTGCTGGGCGAATCGCTGAAGGCGCTGGGGCTGCGCGGCTGCCGCCTGAAGACCGGCACGCCGCCGCGGCTCGACGGGCGCAGCATCGACTGGTCGAAGTTCACCGTGCAGCCCGGCGACGACGATCCCACGCCCTTCAGCTTCCGAACAAAACGCGTAGCGCATCACGACAAGCAGGTGCCATGCTACATCGCGTTCACCACGGCGGAGACGCACCGCATCATCCGCGAGAACGTGCATCGCTCGCCCATGTACAGCGGGCAGATCCAGTCCATCGGGCCGCGCTATTGCCCGTCGATTGAGGACAAGATCGTCAAGTTCCCCGACAAGGAAACGCATCAGCTCTTCCTCGAGCCCGAGGGCCTGAACACGCACGAGATTTACGTCAACGGCATGAGCACGTCGCTGCCGATCGAGGTGCAGCTGGCCATCATCAAGTCGATCCCCGGCCTGGAGAACGCCGAGATGCTGCGCCCCGGCTATGCCATCGAGTACGACTCCATCGATCCCACCGAGCTGCAGCGCACGCTGGAGACCAAGAAGATTGCGCGCCTCTACCTCGCCGGGCAGATCAACGGGACCAGTCGGGTATGAAGAGGCGGCGTGCCAGGGATTGATGGCCGGCATCAATGCCGCGCTGAAGGTGAAGGGCGAGCCGCCGCTGATTCTCGATCGCACCGAAGCGTACACGGCGATCCTGATCGACGACCTCATCAGCAAGGGAACGAACGAGCCGTACCGGATGTTCACCTCGCGGGCGGAGTTTCGCCTGCACCTGCGCATCGACAATGCCGACCGCCGGCTGACGCCGCATGGACGCCGCGTGGGACTGATCAACGATGCCGCCTGGGCCGACTATCTCGCCAAGCAGGAACGCATGAAGGCGATGCGGGAACTTCTGGAGCGGACGCGGGTGAATGAAGCAGTTGTCAGTTGTCAGTCGGCGGTTGTCAGTGAGGGATCGGCGGCAACGCTGGATCTGTTGAAGGAAGCGAAGGCTGCCGGTCAGACGCTGGCACAATTCCTAAAGCGGCCCGAGGTGCAAATCGAGAGTCTCGCGCCGGTGCTGGCCAAGCTGATGCCAGAGTTCTTTGCGCGCGAAGTGGAGGTTGAAGGTTCGAATAGCAAGCTGCCACTGTCTGGTTCTTCCGCTGGCAACGAACCGCAGATCCCTCGCCTCGGACTGAAGTCCTCGCTCGGGATGACAACCTCAGATAATACCGGGAATGTCGGTGATCACATGACTGCACCGCTGACAACTGACAACCGGCAACTGGCAACTGCCGTTCGCAACGAGCTGAAGTCGGTCGAAACCGAGATCAAGTACTCCGGCTATCTAGATCAGCAGACCAAGTCAATCGAGCGCCTGAAGCGCTCGGAGCAGCGCATGATTCCCGACTGGTTTGACTACGGCAAAGTTTCCGGGCTCTCGCGCGAGATGAACGAGAAGCTCAGCCGCGTGCGGCCGCAGACCTTAGGCCAGGCCAGCCGCATTCCAGGTGTCACCCCCGCTGCCGTCTCGCTGATCAACGTGTTACATCGAGATTCAGGGACGACAGCAGGCGGCCGCATCTTCGTTGTGAGGGTGGTGGCTGAGTAATCCCACTCCCCGCGATAGTCCCTTCGGCAAACTCGCACAGCCTTCGACTCCGGCTCGCGAAAGCCGCGTATACCTCCAATCCAATGACAGCGACGGGAGCGCTTTAACAAGAGCGCACGCCCAGTCAGTTTAGCGGCGTGGTTCGGGGGCAGGAATAGGCTGGAGTTGGCGTGTAAAATCGCAGTCTGATGCCGTCTCCGGCCGCACTTAGTCCTAGCGAACAGCCGCCCAGCCTGTGGGCGCGGCTGCTCCGCATTCTGCGGCCCTCCCACCAGCACAGCGCATTTTCCGCCACGCTTCTGCTGATGACCGCAGTCATGTTGTCGCGCGTGGTGGGTTACCTGCGCGAGGCCTATATTGCCTGGGCGTTCGGCGCCGGCCTCAACACCGATGCCTACGTGGGCGCATTCAATCTGCCAGATTTTCTGAACTACATTCTGGCCGGCGGTACGGCTTCGATCACCTTCATTTCCATCTATACGCGGTACACCTCGCGCGGCGAGGACAAGAAAGCGCACGAGGCATTCAATTCCACCATCACCATCATGACCGTCGTGGTCTGTATAGGCACGGTGTTGCTGGAGATCTTTACCCCGCAAGTGGAGCGGGTGATCTTTCCCCACTTTTCGCCCGAGCAGTTGGACCTCTGTGTCCATCTGACACGCATTCTGCTGCCCGGACAGATTTTCTTCTACGCCGGCGGTATCGTGTCGGCAGTGCTGCTGTCCCGCCGGATGTTCCTCTACCCCGCATTCAGTCCCATCTTCTACAACGTCTTCATCATTGTGGGCGGGCTGGTGGGGGCGAAGCGGTTTGGAATTTCTTCGCTGGCCTACGGCGCGCTGGTCGGGGCGGTCGTGGGACCGTTCCTTATCAACGTGGTTGGCGCCGCGCAGGACGGTTTGCGATACCGCCTGAACCTCGATTGGCGCAATCAAGAATTTCGCGAGTGGGTGCGGCTATCGATCCCGCTGATGCTCGGGGTGTCGCTAGTGTCGGCCGACGACTGGATCCTGCGCTACTTCGCCTCCGGTGGCGCCGGCGATATCACCCGCTTGAATTACGCGAAGCGACTGTTCGCCGTGCCAATCTCAATTCTTGGCCAGGCGACCGGGCAAGCATCGATGCCGTTTTTTGCCCGCCTGTTTGGCGAAGGCAAGCGCAAAGAATTTGCCGCAACCGTCAACGGATCGGTGTTCCGGATATCAGCGGCCTCGTTCCTGTCTTCGGCGTGGATGATGCCGGCGGCATTGCCTCTGATCGATCTGGTCTACCGGCGAGGGCGCTTCAATTTCCAGGATTCGCGCGAGACGGCGATCTACTTCTTCTGGTTCGCCTTATCGTTGGCCATGTGGTCGGCCCAGGCGCTTTACTCGCGCGCGTTCTATGCCGCGGGCGATACGCTGACGCCGATGATCGCCAGCACCATCATCGTGGCTGCCTCGCTGCCGATTTATTCCGCCATGTTTCATCGCTTCGATGTGACCGGACTGGCCATCGCGTCCGACATCGGCATTCTGATGCACACGGTCGCCTTGGCCTGGCTGCTGGACCGCAAGAAGCTGGTGCTGCTGGAGGGAATGCCGTGGCGCGAGTTGACGAAGTCGTTAGGAACCGCGATTTTTGCGGCTGTTGCGGGCTTTGCAACGGCACGAACCATCGCAGTGAATGGCAGCCGGAAGGCGGACTTGTTGTCACTGCTGGTGATCAGCGTGGCCTGGCTGGCTGCGGTGGCGATTGGGATTGTGGGTGACGAAATCGATTTTGCCGCAGGAATTGCGCCGCAAGAAGGCGCCGGCAACGCCCAATATCACGGCTCCGGAGGCAGTGGTGGAGAGAACGACGGGCGGAGTGGAGCCGTAGAATCGCAGCGGCCGGCTAGCTCGACAAGGTACACGCATCGTGATGCGCGATAGGTCGTGTATGTTTGGCTGACAACTGACCCTTGACTGCTGACAAGTGCTCTACTTCACTACCCTCATTCTCGACCAGTCGTAGGGGAAATGGCGACCGCAATCCAGGCAAACCACGTAGGGCCCAGAGTCCTCTTGCGAGACGCTGTCCCACTCCGAAGTGTTGGAGTTCTTCGCTCTGGAGCGGGCAGCCGAGAACGGTACTGACGTGTGGCGATGGCGGCAACCGACCGGAAGCAGTTGAAGCAAGCGATCCCACATCGGGTTCACCCTTATTCTCAGATTGCAAGCGGTGAAGCAGCAGTCAGCATTCAGTTATCAGCGTTCAGCCTCCAGGCTCTTTCGCGGAAGCCCTGGAGCTTAATTGCTCATGACACCGCATTCTCTTCACTGGCCGAATGCCGAGTCCTGCGTGCTGACGGCCAATCAAAATCACTGCCGTCAATCCAGAGACTCGTTCCACAGCGCGATGGAGTCAAGAAGAGGATCACCTGAAAAGACTCGCCGGCACCCAGTTTGGAAACCGGCTCTTGGTAATCCTCTTCCGGGAAAAATCTAGGCTCGCGCCGCAGCCGCCCCTGTGCCCGCCTCTGTCGTCGTAGGCGTGGCGCTTTCCTTGGCTTCGCCGTTCACCTTCTGGCCGGGCTTGCGAATGTCGATGCCGCCCTTGAAGTACGCGCCATCTTCGATGCTGATGCGCTGGGCGACCACGTCTCCGGTCAGCGAGCCTTCGCCGCGAATATCGACGCGGTCGCTGGCCGTCATGTTGCCGCGCACTTTGCCCAGTACCACGATCTCGCGCGCCGAAATGTTGGCCGAAACCACGCCATTGCGGCCAACCGTGACGCGATTGCCGGGCAGATTGATGGAGCCTTCCACGCGGCCGTCAATATACAGCGACTCCGAGCCGGTGACCTCGCCCTTGATGACCAGCGATTTGCCCAGCGTAGCCTGCTCCTGCGTGTTGAGTGGGGGGCTGGGCGGACGCGGAGCGCTTACCGGCTCCGCCACCGGCGGCGCGTAAGCTGCGCTGCGGCTCGGGGCTGGGAGTTGGGCTGGTGGACGGGGAATTCGTAGGTTTCCACATGATAGGTAGTCAAATCCTTTCTGATGTTGTAAGTGCTTCCACCGCAAGAATCGGCGGCCGTTGGGACCTCGGTTGGAGAGGCACTTGTTTTGCCAAACCGAACTTCTACAGCTCTTCTTCAGAATCTGCTGGTTTGGTGCGGCTCTTTCGGGCTCATTGTTGAGCGCACACCGAATGCGCGCCCTATGTGCGATGTAATTATTGCTACCATACAGCGAGTTCTTATATCAGGGAATACCCCTACATAATTTTTCGTGGGCATCTAGTAAGCAACTGGTGAACGGATTACGGCGAAGGGATTAGAGCCGGCGGCTAGACTGTTCAGAGCCGGTGGGATAGCAAGGCGAATCATGCTCACTGATCAAGTCCATCCTGCGGCATATCGAACGCCAGCCGCACCACTCCGCTGGCTACAAGCAACTGGTTCGCGAGATGAATCTGCGAGGCCAGGAGCGGCAGCAACTTGCCGAACGATTGCAGGCGCTGGTGAAGACTGGCTCGGCTGATCGAGACCGGGCGCGATCGCTATACCCTGGCCGAACACGCCGCCGCGCGCCAGAACCTGATCGCCGGCCGCCTCACTATGCATCGCGATGGCTATGGCTTCGTCATCCCTAACGCAGGCCAGCGCAGTACCGTCGGCGGCGACATCTTCATCCATCCGCAGCGCAATCGGCTCGGCCATGCACGGCGACCAGGTGCTGGTGGAGCTCGGCCGCAAACGCGACGACGGCCGCGCCGAAGGCCGCATCCTGCGCGTGCTCACGCGCGGCAATCCGACCGTGGTCGGGACATTCCATCACGGCTCGCGGCACAACTACGTCACTCCCATCGACGAGAAAGTCACGCAAGGAGATCATCATTCCGCGCGGCATGGAGTGGCCGGGCGGTGAAGCACAAGCGGACGCCCCAATCGAGTGCCCCGCTCAATCCGCGGGTATCCCATTCATCCGCGGATGCCCCACTCAAGCCGCTTTTGCTTGAGTGGGAGAGCGAACAACGAAAACCGGGGCGAAACAAGCCGGCGGATCGCGACCGCGTGCTGGGTGCCGAGGCTCGACAGCACGAGTGGGGCGATCTGGAAGGCGTGGTCGTCGAAGTCGAGATCACCGAGTGGCCGTCGCCGAGCGGAGAATCCGCGCGGGCGGGTGATCGAGATTCTCGGCTACGAAGACGATTTCGGCGTCGATGTCGAGATCATCATCCGCAAATTCCACCTGCCGCATCGTTTCCCGGTCGAGGTTCTGCAGGAGGCGCAGCAGTTCGATCCGGTGATCCCGTCGAGCGAATTGCGCCATCGGCGCGATTATCGCTCGCTGCCCATCGTCACCATCGACGGCGAAACCGCGCGCGACTTCGACGATGCCGTCACCGTGCGCCGCATGTCGAACGGCAACTTCGAACTGCAGGTCCACATCGCCGACGTGGCGCACTACGTGCGCGAAGAGCTCGCCCATCGATCTGGAAGCGCGCCTGCGCGGGACATCGGTCTACTTTCCCGATCGCGCCGTGCCCATGCTGCCCATCGAGCTTTCGACCGACCTGTGCAGCCTGCGTCCGCAGGTCGATCGCATGGTGTTGTCGTGCGTGATGGAGATCGATCACCAGGGCGAGATCGTCGGCTACACGCTGAACGAGGGCGTGATCCGCTCGGCCGAGCGCATGACCTACACCAACGTCAACCTCATCCTCGAAGGCGACCCGGCGCAGCGCCAGCATTATCACAGCGCTGGTCGATGTCTTCGAGCTGATGCGCGAGCTGGCGATGATTCTGAACCGCAAGCGTGTGCGGCGCGGCTCCATCGACTTCGATTTGCCGGAGCCGGTGATCGAGTTCGACGAGCACGGACTGATGAAGAGCATCACGCGCTCGGAGCGCAACATCGCCAACCGCATCATCGAGGAGTTCATGCTGTCGGCCAACGAATGCGTGGCCAGCTATCTGGAGAACAAGCATGTCGCGCTCGCTGTATCGCATCCACGAGAAGCCCGATCCCAAGCGCGTTTTCGACTTCGAAACCATTGCCGCGAAGTTCGGCTATTCGCTGGGCGTCGGGCCGCTGCCGGTGAAGCGCGTGCAGTTCAAGGCCGAGCGGCGCGATCGCTACGGCAGCGGCCGCCAGGCGAAGACGGTCGAGCTCCCCGAAGAAGTGCACATCACGCCGCGCATGTATCAGAAGCTGACGCAGAAGATCGCGGGCAAGCCGGAAGAGCGCATCCTGTCGTACCTGATGCTGCGCTCGCTGAAGCAGGCGCGCTACTCGGAGAAGAACGAAGGCCACTTCGCGCTGGCCGCGCCCACGTACACGCACTTCACTTCGCCCATCCGGCGCTATCCCGACCTGATCGTGCACCGCATTCTGAAAGATGTGTTGCGTGATTCCGCCGAGCAGGAAGAGCACGGTGTGCCGGTCGGCGTGGGAGGAGTCGCGCACAGCGAGTCGCCATCGCCGTGGTCGAAGAGAACGCCGCAAACAAAGGAAGGCTCGGCGAAAACCCCCACCCAAGCAAAAGAAGCTTGGATGGGGCACCCTCAGGCTTCAGCGCCCAAAGAACTGGGTGCCCCACTCAAGCCGCCTTTGCTTGAGTGGGAGTCTTCGAAACCACACCGTCGTGATGATCACAAACGGACCGTCCCGCTGGGCGGCCCGATTCCCGAGGACGAGCTGCACGACATCGCCGAGGAGTCCAGCCAATCCGAACGCCGCGCCGACGAAGCCGAACGCGAGCTGATGGAATGGAAGAAGATGAAGTTCATGGAGCAGCACGTGGGCGAAGAGTTCGACGGGCTGATCGTGAGCGTCACCAAGTTTGGCATGTTTGTCGAGCTGAACGACATGTTCATTGAGGGACTGGTGCCGCTGGCTCGCTGCCTGACGATCACTACCTGTATCACGAGAACACGCGGCAGATCATCGGGCAGCGTACCCGGAAGACCTATTCGATGGGCGATCCGATTCGCGTGCTGGTAGATCGCATCGACCGCACGCAGAAGCGGATCCAGTTCGCTGTGGTGGAAGAAAAGCCCGCGCCAGCAAAGCGGCGGAAGAAGAAGTAATTCACCACGGCCTTGAAGATGAGGTTGCCGTTTAGAATGTACTCAACCATGCGAGCTGTTGCCCCCATCGTCCTGTGGCTGTCCATCTCCGCGATTGCTCAAACTCCGGCGTTAGGTTCGCCTGGCGCTCAGGCCGCTCCCGTCGCCACGAATGTCCCCGCCTCCTGGCCGACCGCGCAATTCGCTTCCACCAAAGATCCCAGCGTGCAAAAGGCGTTACAGGTCCTCACCGACATGATCCGCGGGCTGGGTGGTGACGCCTACCTGAACGTCCAGGACATGAAGACCGAGGGCCGCACTTACGGCTTCTATCACGGAAAACCGAACAGCATGAGCATCGAGTTCTGGCGCTTCTGGGAGTGGCCCGACAAGGAGCGCGTCGAACTCACCAAGCAGCGCGATATCGTCGAGCTATATATCGGCGACAAGGGCTACGAGATCACCTACAAAGGTACGGCGACCCAGGACCCCAAGGACATGGAAGATTATTTGCGCCGCCGCGACCATTCGCTGGAATGGGTCATCCGCAAATGGCTGCCCGCACCGGGCACCATGATCCTGTATGACGGTACGGCGATGGTGGAGCACAATCTCGCCGACCAGGTCACCGTTCTGAATACTAACAACGACAGCGTAACCATCTCGGTCGATCCGCGAACGCACCTGCCGGTGAAGACCAGCTACAGTTGGCGCGACCCGCTCGACCGGCAAATGGACGACGAGTCGGTAGTGTTTGCAAACTATAAGTTGATGCAGGGAGTCCAGACGCCATACAGCACGGTGCGCAACCGCAACGGGGAGATGACGAACCAGCGGTTCATCACGGCAGCGACCTATAACACCGGCTTGCCGCCCACGCTGTTCGAGACCAAGGGTATTACCTACACGCCGGGGATAAAACCGCCTTCCAAGTAGACAGTGATCGCGGATCAAGCATTTACCGCCGACGAGCTTCTTGCTGTCATCCTAACCCGTTCGCCTAAAGAGGCCTTGGCAGCTCTGCTTCACATGGCTCCCCGTGCCGTGATATGCACCAACTCCAACTCGAACGGCGCGGGAGTAACCTGAACCACTCCGGAATAAGGACTGTCGAAGGAGTCGATGAGGAACAGGCTGAAAGCCAGAACTCCCGCCAGCGCTGCAGTCATTGCCGCCTGCGACCAGACGCTTTCATGGCCAAAGAACCAGGTGAAGACGATCAGCATGACCCCGCCGATAAAAAGCAGGTACCACAATGTGGTAGGCACGGTGCCGCGGTTGGTAAATAGGCGGATTCGGCGGGAGTTGGAGAGTTGGTTGAGCTGCTTGATCGATTCCGAGTAATAGGTCTGCATCCGGGGATTGTCAGGTTCGACGGTATTGTAAACATCCCAAAGCTTCTGTACTGCGTCCCAGGTGCGAGGACTGTCGCGACCCTCGGCCATCGCCGGAAACTCATCCTTCACCACGGAGTTGAGGTAATTGAGCAGCGCAGTGCGGATATTGGTGCGCAGCGGTTCGGGCATAACCATGGACATGCGCGAGAGGTTACCGACCTCATTGGCTTCCTGCTCGAGATTGTTGCCGGCATCCTGAAATTGGCCCCACACTACGAAAATAGCGAACGCGATCAGCACTGCGTAGAGGGTTCCAATCATCAAGAAGAAAAAGCTGGCTACTTCGTGTTGCCGCTTCAGCCACTCGATATTGAGATGACGCCGGATCAGAAATAATCCCAGCGTAGAAAAGACCATGGAGCAAAAGACAAAGAGCACACCGTTTAGCGGCGTATCCATTCCCATACTCTCCTCACCAACGAACATCGAAGGTTCGATTGTGAAGGCAGTGAGGCAATTGCGAAAGAGAAAATTAACCTGGTGGTCGTCACGAGGATGATTCCGGCGGCCAGCGAGAGATTTTCGACACCTGTCGCGACCCGCTCTCCGGGACCAGCGGACTGTCTATGCAAACTTGTCGCCTTGCGTGGTGATGACCATCGCAAGTATGATCGTGAACCGCCGGGATTGGAGAACGGTTACCAGTTGAAATTGCACGTCCTGCGATCCGGCTAATTCTCAAGAGCACGCTTCAGGCAAAACTCTGCTTCAAGGAGTTCTATGGCTCTCAGCTTCGCCAGCGACATTCGCCCGTTATTTCGTGACACTCCCGACGTGGATGCGATGAAGAGTTTTGGTCTTGACTTGTCTTCCTACGCCGATGTCAAGGCTCAGGCTGAAGCGATTCTCTCTCGCCTGGAGGATGGCAGCATGCCTTGCGACGAACCCTGGCCCGCCGAGCAGATTGCCAAGTTCAAGCAGTGGATGGACGAAGGCATGGCGGCATAAGCCGGCGCCGGGAAAGCAATCCGCGGCCTCCACTCCAACACTCCACCGAGCGCAGCAGCGGTGTTTGGCATGGCCGATACCGTCTTCGCGTCGGACGAGATCGCGGATCTGTGCCGGGAATAAGTGATCCAGTAGGGCAGCGCCACACTGGGTTGCGGATCAGGCATCCTCCATCGCGACCACTTTCTGCTACTTCTTGGTTTGCGGCGCAACCTGGTCGGCAGTCACGAAGATGGGCTCTATGTCCACCGGAATATCGCCCAGCTTGTCGAGTGCTTGCTTAAATTCCGGACGCAGCACTCCCAGCGTGTCCAGCATTCTTTTCGCGCCCGCATAGTCGCCTTCCGCTTCTACCGTCAGCAAGTCGTGCGTCAGGTCTCGTACCGCATCTTTGATCTTCGCGTAATCTACAGCAAACGTTCCGTCCGGACGCGCCACGAACCCGCCCTTATCGATAAGGTAGTTCACCTGCATGGCCATGCCTTTGCCGTGCGCCTCCCCCAAGCCGAAGCGCAAAGTGCGGAATGACGAGGCAAGATAAGTCGTGTAGAGGCGTTTGTCGGAATTGGCATCTGGCTTCAGCACGCTTTCCAGTCCCATTGCCTGCGCATGATCGATCATGTATTGCAATGCGAACAGTCCGGTGGCATCGGCTTTGGCCTCTTCGATGGCGCTGTAAAGTTCCTTCAATTGATCGCGCGGCGTCGTGGGCTTGCCATTTAGGGTGATCTGATGCGGGCCCAGCCCGTGGCACAGCTCATGGGCCAGGATGTGGGTGAAGAAGGCGTCGAAATTCACGTCGGCCTGCTCGTCGGCGGCCAGCACGCGCTGGGAAATCGGAATCAGGATCTGCTGAAACTTGGCTTGCTGCACGTTCTTCAGCATGACCCGTTTGCTACCCTTCTCGGCGATGACGCGTTCGTCGTTGGGTAAGTTGTAGGCCGCGGTCTGTACGCCGTGATTACCGTCGCCGGCATCCATCACTTCATTCACTACGCGAATGGGTGCCTGCGCGCCGATCTTCGGATTGCGGTACTTGGGATCGAGCGGAAGATTATTCTCGATCTCCTGCAGGTCTTTGGCAAATGCGCCCAGCTTGGCACTTTCCTCTTCGTCGCGCACATTGACGTAGGCTTCGTAGGATGCTTTGTAGCCGAAGATCTCGTCGTTGTAAGTCTCGTAAGGGCCGATGGTGATGTCGAGCGGCGCGTCGAGGTCCATCCAGGCAACATCGCTCTCGTAGTAGTCGTTAGAGAGGAAGGCTGCGGCGCGCGCGGCGAGGAAGTGCTTCAGGGACGCATTGTCGGTGAGAGTGGCAGCTTCATTCAATAGCTTAGCCGCGCGGGTAAGGTCTTCTTTATAAGCCTCGCTGTAAGGAATGATCTTGAAACCGTGTTTGCCGTCGGCGCGGATGATAGTGAAAAAGCCGGTTGCCTGTTTCTGCTGCTGCTCGGGCAACGTCTTCAGCCAGGTTTCGAACTGCTCCTTGGTCATTGATTCGGGATAGAAATTTGCACCCGGCAGCTTGTGTTCGGGCACGCCAGGGATGAAAGCGGTGTTGCCGTCGAGCTCCGACCACGGGCTCTTGTTAATCCAAAAGTAATGCAGGCGAGCTTTGCCCAGCGGAGACGTTTCCTTTTGCAGCTTGGCATAGAGCGCGCGATCGCCACTCCAGTATTGCGTCATGAAGATGTCGTCGATCAAGCGCGCGGCTTCGATCAGCTTGACCAACGCCCGATGGTCGCCGACGGAAAGATTGCCGATATCGACATTGAGCTCGGTGGGAGCGAAGCGAGCAGTCATTTTCTGCAGCTGGGCCAGGTCGGGAACTTTGGTAGCAAGCTGTTGGCTTGCCGATGGCAATGCCATTACGACAATAAAGAATAACGTTGGCACTATCAGGTGCTTCATCGAAGAATCTCCTTGGCGCGGATCAGAGGCACCGGCCAGTAAGTTCAAACCGGCTATGATAGCGCAGGGGCAACGAGAACGCAGTGCCGCATACTTATGAGCTCATGAGCGAGCAATGGGTCCCGCAACCTCTGGAAGAAGCGTTCGCTTTTTTCTCCCGGCCGGAGAACCTGCAGGAGATCACGCCGGACTGGCTCGACTTCCGCATCGCGCGCGTGGATAACCAGCTGCGCACCGGTTCGCTGATCGAATATCGCTTGCGCTGGCACGGCATTCCGATGCGCTGGACCAGCGAGATCACCGACTGGAGCCCACCGCATCGCTTCATCGACAACCAGGTGCGAGGACCGTATGCGCGGTGGCACCATGAACACAGCTTCATGGCGGAGAATGACGGGACTCGAATTCGAGACGAAGTTCAGTACGCGTTGCCGTTTGGCATCGTGGGACGACTGGCGCATTGGCTGCGGGCCCGGCGCGACGTGGAAGCAATCTTCGCGTTTCGCCGGCAACGCTTAGAGGAGCTGCTCGGCGCCAAGTGATCGCTTAGCGCCGCTCGGCTCGATGAATCAGCTCATTCGAGGGCAGCGTGGGATCGAGTATGCGTCGCGCCTGTTCCACTCCTGTAACCGGCAGCTTCGCAGGATCGAGCAGTCCAATCTGCACCAGCAGGGAAGCCTGATCCCAGTAAATGCGCTCGTAAGCCACTTTGCCGTCTTCTATCCCGACCACCACAACGTGTGCCAACTCCACCTTCCTGCCCGTGGGCTTAATGCCCGGAAGCATCGCAGGCATCTCGACGTCGTGGGTGAAGCTCACGATAATCTCGTCGATCAGGCGATCGTTAGCGATGGTGCGGGAAATGCGCGTGACTTGGGTGTCTGTCGGCCAATGGTGAAGGAAGTATCTGCCGTAGAAACTGCGAACCTCGTCGTAACCACTGCCTCCCGTCAAAACCGGCACATGCGTTAATACCGGATTGCCGGTCATGGTCGCCATGGTTGCGTCCAGATCGGGAGTGGTGAACTCGGCTGCCATATGGGCGTCAAACAGCGCACCCGCGTCGAAGGAAGAGTTGGTCGTCGGGGAACTCACTAGCCCTCCTGACTGCCCGGATCGCGAGTTGTTCGGAACCATGGCGCCGTCACGGGTTTAAATCCACAAGAGTAACTGCCTACTCGCCGGTCAAGGCCTTATACTGTGCCGCGGTCAAAGGCACCACGGAAAGCCTTCCCTGTCGCACCAGCGGCGAATCCGCGAATAGACGGTTGGCTTTGATCTGCGCCAGAGAAACTTCCTTGGGCAGCGGTTTTCCAACCTTGATCTTCACCATAGGTGTCTTGGGATCGGCGGCATCGACGGTAACCACTGATGCGGTGCCGACGGCGCTTTTTTCGTCTCCGGTGTGGTACAGGATCAACTTATCCCCAGGCTTCATCTCGCGTAAATGCTTTACTGCGGTAGGGTTCGTGACTCCGTCCCAGATGGTGACACCATCCCGTTGAAGATCGGCGAAAGAGTACACCGACGGTTCGGTTTTGAGCAGATAATTTTCCGACATATTATCTCCTGGTTTCCGCTCCCACATTTTACCCAATAACAGGTCTAGCACTTCCCGTTTCCCCTGGCGCGTAGGAGTGCTTTCGCCAGCCAATGAAAAGATTGTAATGATCGAATCGCCGTGCGGCCTGTCGGCTTGACCATCGCATCCAAATCAGCAAAGGACAAATCTATGAATCAGCCTTCCAGCCACGGCCAGATCGACGCTGAATCGCAACCGACTCAACTTCCAGAGCAGATGATCCGAGAGCGAGCCTACGAAATTTATCGTCAACGTGGAGCAAAGGGCGGCAATGCCGAGGGCGATTGGTTAACCGCCGAGGCCGAGCTTAAAGAGATAAAAAAACATGCCTTGACCGCTGCTTCGCGGTTCCTTTGAGGAAAGAGGCCGGCTTTCACACCCGATAGAGCGCCCCAGTGGTGTTTGGGCAGGTGGCCCGGAAAACACTTGGGGCCAGGAAAGCTTCAGGTTGGGGCACAGGTCCGCGAGCTCTCTTGCCTGGGGAACTGTCGGCGGTTAGGTGGCCTTCCTTGAGCCGGCAATGAGAAGGACAACTCCGGCGGCACAAAGGATTCCGCCGACGGCCGGCGGCAACTTCTCGTCGTGATGCGTAGTTACGCTGATCGAAGCGTCTCCAACTTTGGCGCCATGAGTCTTGCTGGTCGGAACGGGGACAAAAAATGAAATCACTCCAAGAACGAGAAGAATAATCCCGATCATACCTAACGTGCGCATAGTTCTCCTTGTAATTGCTGCAGCCCTGATGGTTACAACATCTCTTAGATTGAAACGCGAAGATCAATACTAGATTTTGTTAGCAACTGCAGAAGTGTGATGCGCCTCAGCCCGCAAGGAGAACGAAATAAGCGTAAGAAAAGAAAAAAAGCATTGGTGCAAACCCGCACATAAGCTTGGCATCTACTTTATCGAGTTCAGAAGGTAAATCAGTTCAGCTAAAGCGCAACTATATCAATCGGAGCCCTTAATGCATTTGCGAAAGTGCAAGATTGTCGGTCAATGTCTCGGTGGGTTGTTGTTTCTATTAGTTTTTGTTCCCGCCTGGGGGCAAGACACATCCGGGACATCCCAAACGGCGGGGGATAATTCCAAAGTCAACCAACAAGACCGGCAGAGTTCGGCACCAACAGCGGACCAGCAGAAGAATGACTCTTCTGATCTCCAACTAACCCGAGAGATACGGCAATCCCTGGTCAAGGACAAGTCGCTTTCGACGTACGCCCACAACCTCAAGGTCATTTCGCAGAACGGCAAAGTGACGTTGAAGGGCCCGGTTCGCTCCGAAGATGAGCGGAACGCCGTCCTTGCCAAGGCCACCCAAGTTGCGGGTGAAGCCAACGTTAACGATGAGATGACCGTCGTTACTAAACACTAACCCACTAAGAAAAAGGAATTCCACATGGCAGGTAAGAACACAGCAGCATTTGGCATCTACCGCAACCGGATCGAACTGGAACGTGGTGTTGATGAGCTAAGGGCAGCCGACTTCCGCAACGAGGACATTTCCGTCCTGTTCCCTGATAACGAAGGATCGAAGGAGTTTGCGCACGAGAAGAACACCAAGGCACCGGAAGGAGCGACAACCGGAGCGACCACCGGAGCCCTGATTGGCGGAGGTTTGGGTTGGTTAGTCGGCATCGGCGCCCTGGCGATTCCCGGTATCGGGCCCTTTATCGCCGCCGGTCCTATCGTAGCCGCGCTCGCCGGAGCTGGTGCCGTGGGTGCAGTCGGAGGTTTGACTGGAGCCTTGATCGGAGCTGGCATCCCGGAGTATGAGGCCAAGCGTTATGAAGGCCGGATCAAAGACGGCGGGATCCTCGTCTCGGTTCACTGTGACAGTTCGGAATGGACGAAGAAGGCCAAGGAGATTCTGGGCCGTACGGGAGCTCAGGATGTAGCCTCGACGGGCGAGGCGCATGCTGACTTTGAAAAGTCGGACAGGCCGATTCCGTACACCAGCGAGCGGCTTTAAGGCCGCCAAACTGCGGCCGTGGTGCGTCTCCGTCGTACCGCTCAGAAATTAACCGCCGGCAAGGTACCACGGATCTTGCTGGCCTCACGACCCCAAGGAGCTTAATGATGTCAGATCAGCAGAATAAACAACAGGGAAACGAATCGCAGTCCGGCCAGCAGCAGAAACCGGGTCAGGGACAGCAGCAGCAGCATCAGCAGGGACAGGGCCAGAAATCCGGGCAGCAGGACATGGATCAGTCCAAGAAGCCTCAGTCCGATTACGACAAGCAGGATCAAGGACAACGCAAGCAAGGCTAAAGCTGTTCTGATCGCCATACACCACGGAAAATCAGGACGGCGAGGATAGTGCCGTCCTGATTTGTCCAAGACGCTTACACCATCTTCGACAGTAAATGCCTGACCTGGTATCCCGTTACCCCTTAGGTTGATCCGACGCTGGCATGGTAGTTTGTGGCTGCTGCGCCTGCGTAATCAGGTGCTCGATCATTTCCTTCTGAGGGAAGTCGGGATTTAACTTCAGCAGGGTTTGCCATGAGGCAATGGCGCCCTTGGCATCATTCTTACCCTGCCACTTGATGATTCCGATGTTCATCAGCGTTCCGGGGAATTTTGAATCGTAGGTCAGCGATTTATTCAGCTGGTCGAGAGCGCCATCTACGTCGCCATTAAAATACATACACGAGGCCATGTCGTCACGGATGGCCACGTTCTTAGGATCGATATCCAGGGCTTTCTGAAAGTACGTAATCGCGTCTTTGAATTGATGGGCCGCTTTATAAGTGAGCGCGGTCTTGTTGAGCAGAGCCGCGTTCTTGGGATCGGTCTTCAGCGTGGTCAACAGTGGCGCGGCTTGCTTGTCGGCCATCTTCTTCATATCTTCCAGGGTAGGCATCGGCCGCTGTCCCATGCCGGCGTGCGGATCTCCCGTGGGTTGTGCAGTCGCCGCCATCGCCGTAACAGGAGGCGTTGAAGCGGCTGAGCCGCGCAGGAAGTATCCAATCGCCAGACCGATCGCCAGACAAACCACAGCCATGGCATAGGTTTGTCCCGGCTTCCAAACCGAGGTCGCATCCTGAAGTTCGTTGCTATTGTCGGCCATTTCTTTGCCACTCCTCGCCATTCGTGCCAGCAGAAACCGCGAGAATCTGCTCACCTAGAACCTCTTTTGCAAGTGCACAGGGCCTTCCAAACTTGCCCGGGAAGGAATCTGATCGCTTGTCGTTGAGTCTCAGTAACTTAGATTGCGCCAAGGCAGCATGGCCCGAAGCCAGACTCGGGACCGAAGCGTCTTAGTCCGCAGATCCCGGGTGATTTCGCGCCGTCGAGGCGGCTGAGCCATTAGCCAAGACCGCCGATCGATGGCTAACTCGTTACTTAAGAAGCCGCCAAGTTTGGAATACAAGGTGCTCATTCTAGGTTGGGATTCCCGCGTCGTGGTCGGAACCTCTAGAAATGACGAAGACTCCACAATCAAAGGAGACCGAACCAAGGTGCACGGGAGTGCTGCAGCATACCGAGATTGAACCTGCGCCTGCGCCTGCCACTGCCCCAAAGCCTCCGCGGTCTCGCCACGGTAACCACGGATGGATCGTGCTGGCTGGGTTGATTGTTGTGATGGTGACACAGTTATGGACCAGCGTCTGGCAACTTTCGGTTACCTCGGACGAAGTCGACCACCTGCATGCTGGCTATCGCTATTTGCAGTGCAACGATTTTGGCTGGAATCCCGAGCACCCTCCACTGGTGAAAATTGTCGCCGCGCTGCCGCTAATGGCGATGTCGATCAAGGACCCGATTCCCCACCCATGCGGAATGGCCAACAGCAAGGACATCGATTTCGGTGTCGGCCACGACTTCATCTTCGCGAATCCGGAAACCATGCTGACGGCGGCAAGGTGGGCCGCGTCATTGTTCTCTGTTCTTCTGCTGCTGACTGTTTGGTTCTTTGCTCGCGGATTATTCGGGCTGCCGGTGGCCATCATTTCGGGAGCGCTGGTAGCATTCGATCCCAACATACTGGCAAATGGAGCGCTGGTCACAACCGATGTCGCTGCGTCGCTGGGTTTCCTGCTGGCGGTTTACACGCTTTACCGCTATGCGACGGAGCCGAACTCCACCCGATTGCTGGCAGTCGCTCTGGCGACGGGGTTTGCATTATGTGTGAAACATTCGGCTGTCCTACTGGCGGTTATCTTGCCCGTGCTACTGCTCAGCGACGCGCTTCTCTTCGGCCATAAAGAACTTGGTCGCAAGCTGCTGCGTTACGCAGGCGCACTCATCGTTGTAGGAGCCATTGCTTTCACCGTGCTATGGGCTTGCTACGGATTTCGTTACGCAGCACGCCCGGGAGCGGCGGCGGTATGGAGCCCTCCGCAACTGCCGCGGGCTCACGGTGCGCTTGACACCAAATTGATCCTGCAACTACAGCGCTGGCAGCTTATGCCGCAAGCCTATTTGACTGGCTTGCAGGACGTGCTGGTTCAGTCCGAGGTTGGAGAGCCCTATTTCCTGCTGGGCCGGTTCTACCGTACAGGGAACTGGTTCTACTTCCCGGTCGCGGCAGCCATTAAATACACGCTGCCAGTGTTTCTGATGGTGTTGGTTTCGGCGCTGTCATGGCGCTTCTGGAGACAAAGATCGAGAGAGCTACTGTTCCTTATATGGGCCGGTGATTTTGTACCTCATGTTCACCATGAGTTCTAAGCTGAACATCGGCAGCCGGCATCTGCTGCCGGTACTGCCTTTTCTGATGATCTTTGCGGCTGCGGGAACCTGGAGTCGGGTTCGGGATCGCAGGTGGGCAATGGTCGCAGTGGCAGCGATACTGGGCTTCCAGATTTTCACGTCATTGCATGTGTACCCCAACTACTTGAGTTACAGCAACGAGCTTTGGGGCGGGCCAAGCGAAACCTATCGCTTTATCGCCGCCTCCGATGTCGACTGGGGCCAGGCCGAGAAGATGGCTCGCGACTACATTGCGAAGACACATCCGCCGAATTGCTTCTTCCTGCGAACGTACCACAGCCGGAACAACGATTACGGCATTCCTTGCCGCGGCATTTCCGAGATCCAGTGGGACCAGCTCGAAACGCCATTTACCGGCACCATGATACTGAGCAGCGCCGTAGCGGACGGAGTCGGATTAGGGCGTATGAGCGCTCCGACACGCCGAGTCTTTAGGAATCAGAAACCGGTGGCGAAGATTGGCGGCAGTGCACTCCTGGTTTACCAAGGAACATTCGATCTGAGTCCAATGGTTGCTTTCCAACGCCTGATGCGCGCGAAAACTGTTGGAGATCAAGATCCGCAGCTCGCCCTTGAGTTGGGTCAGCAGGCCGCAGACCTTGATCCTGGCAACGGCGACGCGCACGTGGTGATGTGTGCGAGCTATAACAGCCTTGGTCAAATTGAGAAGGCTAACCAGGAATGCAATATTGGTCTCAAATTAGTCCGCAAAGATCCTCAATACGGACCTGAGCAGATACAGTATCTGGAGAACTTCATCACCAGAAATGGATTACATATCCAGAGCGCTGCATCCGTGAAGCAGTGAGGCTCGGCAGGAGCAGGCTATCCTGGTTGTTCCACATTATCTATACGCGAACGATCCAGCAAAGCAGCAGGAGCGTTGAACCGTGACCTTTGTCGATGAACTGCGCCCTCTTCTGCGTCTACGCTGGCTACAGTTGCTCACGCTGGCCGGCCTGCTGGTCACAGTGGGAGTGATCGCGTTCAACCTGAAGTTCTCCGTGCTCGACCTCGACATCTGGTGGCATCTTAAGACAGGCGATTGGATCATCCAGCACCTTGCCGTTCCTCACAATGGTCTGTTCACATGGACCGCAGCCGATCGCCCCTGGGTTGCCTATAGCTGGGGTTACGAGGTGCTGCTGTCACGCGCTTACGCGTGGTTTGGCCTCGTCGGCATTGGAGTGTACGGAACGCTGTTGACTCTGGGCGTGGCCTACTCCATCTTTTGGATGTTGCGCCGTCTTTCCGGCCAATTCTGGACGGCGTGCATTCTCGCGGTCGTCGCCTGCTCGGCATTTCTCTTCAACCTGATGCCGCGCCCCGTCTTCTTCTCCATGATGCTGTTCTGCGTGACCCTGACATTGGTGTTGGAAGCCAATCGCACCGGCCGCGTGCAACTGCTCTACTGGCTGCCGCTGATCTTTATGCTCTGGGCGAACCTGCACATCCAGTTTATCTATGGGCTATTAGTGGTCGGCTTGCTGCTGGCGGTGAACCTGGCGCAACGAGTGGCCGCATCCTTAGGTTGGACCCCGGCGTGGCTACAAGCTCCCATCCTTCCGCTGGCCACGCTGGCCGTTGTTTTTACGGCATGCGTCATCGCCACATGCGTCGGACCGTATTCCTACCACCTTTATGGAGTGATCTTGCAGTACTCGCGGGCCAAGGTTCCTTACCGCATGATCCGGGAGTTACAGCCTTTGAACTTCCGCGCTTACAGTCACTTCGTCCAACTGCTGCTGATGGCCTTCGCATTCTTCGCTGTCGGCCGGCAGCGCAAGGTTGACGTTTTCAAACTGCTCCTGCTGTCGGTAGCTGGCGTTGTGGCATTCCGCACCATGCGCGACGCCTGGTTCATTTGCATTCCCGCGGCGGCCTGCATTGCCGACACTCTGGCGGACGTGGGTGAGCGGGAACCCAGTGAAACCTGGGCGCAACGCCTGTCAGTAGCAGCGGTGGTCGCGATATCACTGGTGGTTTTTGCCCGCAGCACAGATTTCAACGCTCGCGGCCTTGACCGGGCGATCAGCAGCTTTCTTCCCGTCAACGCAGTGAACTACTTGCGCCAGCATCCGGCGCCAGGCCCCCTCTATAACACGCTGGACTGGGGAGGCTTCCTCACCTGGTACATGCCGGATCGGCTGGTAGCGATCGACGGCCGCACCGATCTCTATGGTGACGATTTGGAGGAACTCTTCTTCAGCACCGCCAATGGTGCACCGTCGTATGCCGACGATCCGTATTTGAATCAGGCGGGCGTGGTGATTCTGCAGAAGACTAATAATCTGGCGAGCTTGCTGCAATCGGACCCGCGGTTTCAGCTCGTCTATCAGGACGGGATGGCGGCGGTCTTCGTTCGGAGTCGACCGCAGTAAAAACGTGTCAACTGCACTCGCGATCCACTACCGCATTTATCTGCACCGGCGCGCTGTGTTGCTCACATTACGAAACACGCGCAGTAACAGTAGCTCGCGCACGCCGGAATTCGACATAGCTGTTCTGGTACAGGCGGGAGTCATCCGCCTAGGCTCATCGTTTCTTTGGGGGAGCCGCACCATTGTTCAAGCCGTTGTTCTTCTGCGCGCCTTGGGTGACGGAGCCGTCTGGGTTGTGTGCGGCGGTGTGGCAGACCAGAACACAGGTATTGGTAGCCCGCGTATAGGAGACCGGAATGCCACCATTCGGGGCGACCACGTTAACGTCGAAGTTCACTAGGCGCTCGCCGGAGATGGTGCCACTCCTTGCGCCCATGCCGTGAGCGGTATGGCAAACCGAGCAGGTGAAACCGGTGTTGATGTGCAAACCGTGCTGGTTCCAGCTTCCATTCGAGACCACATTGTTAAGGTCGTGGCACTTGCCGCACATCGCGTACGGCCCCTTGATGCTTAAGTCCGGATTCGGGTAGAGGTTGGTAATCAACTGACCCGGCGCAGTCGTCTGGCTGAATTCATAGTCTCTTTCGAGGATGTGCTTGTTCACCGAACCATGCGGACCGCTGGGACCAATGCCTCCAAATTCGCGATTGTCGTCGCTGTTGTGGCAATCGGTGCAGAATGTCTGGTTGCCCATGGGACGACCATGGGTCGTGCCACCGCTCAAATCCAACATCGTGCTTAGCAAGCTGGGTTGCGGTAGCGAGCTACTGCGGGTGTGAGTGACGGGATGGCTCGACGTGGCCGTGGCGGCAAACTGCGGAATCACATTCAGAGGATCGCCCGCTGAAACTGCTCTTATCGGTAGATATCCGAAGATGGGATTGGCAACTTTTCCCGAGCTTGTACCGTGACAACGCAAACAATTTTCGTACTGATTGACCGAGGGATCGATGACGGATATACCGTCCGTCGCACTGATTCCCGCAACGCCATTCTGTGACACACGAATGGCTGGAGGCGGCGGAAAGATGGTTACCTGGTTGGACGAATGTCCATTATGGCAGTCCGCGCATGTAGCATGACGGTTGTTGTTCAACAAGACGGCTTCAGCAGCGTCATGCGCGTTGTTCCCCGAAGGAAAGGGATGTCCTACTTTGGCAAACTCAGCATACACATTGGTGATCGCAGGGTTTAGATTCGAGCTGCCATTGTGGCATGCGATGCAGTCCTGCTCATTCGGCTCGCGCAGCAGGCGCATCGGGCCTTGTGCATTGTGTGGCTCATGGCAAGAGAGACACGCGTTGGCGCCGACTGTGCCATAGCTGCCGAGACTCGCCTGCACCGATACTTTGTTCGTCGCTAAAGCATGCGCGCTGGTAGCCCATCCCAGCAGAGGATTGATTTGTCCCGACATCGTTCGCGTGGGATCATGGCAGGCCAGACACATCTGCGCATTCGAGCTGTCGCGCACCAGAAAGTTGAGCGATACCTTGTCAATCGCCTGTACATGCGGGTTATGGCAGGAAGTGCACTCGATGTTGCCGTTGATCAGCCTCACTTTTCCTAACGGATCGCCCGTCTTACCCTGCGCAACCAATGACGCTATGATGTCGATCGTATCTTTGATAGGCAACTGCAGACTGAAAGGGTGCGACGACTGAAGATTGGTGCCGAACACATCCTGGCTGTACATGGAACCGATCATGGTGATTTGCCCGGCCGTAATCGTATTACCCACCGCGACAGTTCCGTCGTGACAGCTCAAACATAGGTTACTATCGGAGCCCAGGATCGGCTGCTGGCCTTTCTGGTGATAAGTAGTGCTGGTATAAACCTGATAGGTCGCCTTGGTTTGTGTCTGGTTCCACAGCGACTGACCAGTCGCTAATCCCGAGTGCGGAGCGTGGCAGTACGAGCATGATCCCGGACGCGCGCCGGTAATCGGCGACTTGCTGCCCGGCGTGAGGTCATGCGTGCCGATTACGTCTCCGCTAATCTGTGCCTGTGCCAGGCTCGCCGCCATCAACAGCGTTAAGAAGGCAAGCATCAGCAGCTTGAACTTCACTGCACGCCTCCCTTGGCCGGCTTTCCTTGTGCATAGAAGTGAAAAATCTGAATGCGACGATTGAAGGAATCGACTACATAGATCCGGTCGTTGTGGTCGATAAACAGGCCGGCGGGCAACTGGAACTCGCCCGGCGCCGTGCCGCGTTCGCCGAACGAATACAACAGTTCTCCCTGGCGATTAAAGGCCTGCACCACACCCCACAATCCATCGACCACGTAGAGATCGCCTTCCGAGTCAAAGCCGATTCCCTTGGGCCGGAACATGGTTCCCGACTCGTCACCCAACTTGCCGACGGCATACTGATACTGTCCAGAGCGGTCCAACACCTGCACGCGAAAATTCATCGCGTCGACTATTACGAGATTCTGGCCGTCGAGCCGCAGCTCGGTGGGGAAGTTGAACTCGCCCGGTCCTTCGCCGTTACTCCCGATGGTCTGCACTACGTTGCCCTGCATATCCATCACGAAGATCTTGTCTCGCAGCGTGTCGGTGACATAAATCCTCTGGGTCGCGGAATCGACTGCAATCCCGGTGGGACGCTTGAAGAACCCTTCGCCGCCTTTCAGGCTGCCGATGGTGTGTTGAAACTTGCCGTCGGAGTTGAAGACGAACACCTTGCCTGACTCCGAGTCGGTGACGTAGATGTTGTCTTGTGCATCCACGGCGACGCACTGCGGCGTCAGCATGGGCTCCTTGCGTTTATCGAGACGAGCCAGGAACTTATATTTCTGCTGCTGGAAATCGAAGACGTGTACTCCGAAGGCGCCGGGGTCGCTCACAATGATGCGTCCACGGGAATCGACCACGATGCTGTAGGGGCGGACGAGGCTGCGGAAATCGGGCTCGCCGGCAACGAAATCGAGCACTTTGTTCCAGAAGCCGCGTTTCGGCTTGACCTCACGCTGCGAGCTGAAGCTGCGTTCGTAGCTGAGCTTGCGCCCGCCCTCCAGCACCATATCCGGCGGCGTGGGCTCAACGGGCTTCTCTTTGGTCTTGGACGCCAGCACCGGGGTCAGCAAGAACAGAACGGCGCAGGCGACGTGGAATAAGAAGTAGGATCTCGTGCGCGCTCCCGCTAGAAGAAATTGAACCACCTGGACACCCCGAAGTAATACGACGATACATTAGATGGCGCAATTCCCGAAACGCTGAAGCCCTGCGAAAGCTGGGCGTATCCCGCCGTGAAGTACATCTTACGGAACTGGTATTGAACCAGTGCATTCTTGCCTTCGAACTGGTTGGCAGAGGCGACGCCTGCGGCTGAGGTGTTGCTGGATGCCTTGGAGTAACTGGCCGTCAAGGATAGCCTTCGCATCGGCGAACTGGAAACCCCAAAGCCGTAACTGGTACCGCCGTAGAGCGTGATCAGATTCTCCGGTAGAATCGGCGGTAGATTCACTGGCACTATTCCGCCTCCGGAAATGAGCCCGATGCCGTCCGCCTTGGCATAGTTGCCGGTAAGGTTGATCCAGCGTCCATATCCAAAGCTAGTGCTATATCCCTGGCCGCTGCTCAGCGTGCCGGGTTGGCTAGTCAGCCCGGAATGGTTGAGATTGGCGCTTGCATTCCAATTAAAGCTGCCCCAGCGGCGGCGCACGTTCGCCGAGTAGCCGTAGTAGGAGGCCATATAGGTGATCAGCGCGGTCGAGACATTCTGTGAATAGTTGAAGGATCCGGCGACGAACCAGCGCCCGATTCTGCGCGTATAGATCGCGTTGGTAGAAAACCCCAGACCGTTCTGGCTGCTGCCATCGATCATGCTGTCGAGCACGCTGAGCGCGGTGTTGAGTGTACCGCCCAGCAAACCATGAGCGTAGGTGACGCCCGCGCTATACGAGGTAGCGCCGAAATTTTCTCCCAGGTAAGCCTGATCGCGGCGATCGACCTGTCCCTGGAGTGTCATGTTTGCTGCCAGGGAATAGCTGGCAGCCGCGTTCAGGTCCCAGGCATGTGAAGAATCCAGATTGTTGGTCGGCAGGAGAGTGCTGCTCGACGAGACAGCGCTACCCGAAGAGCTCGACGAGAGGTTGCTGCTCGACGAGAGATTGCCCCCGGAAGTGATCACCGATTGAAAGAGTTCTCCGGCCAGATTATCGGTGTAGCTGGCCGATGTCGATAGGTGCAGCTTCTGCGTGGGTTGGACCGCCGCCGTAGCGACCACGGTGTCAAAGTCTCCCTTATAGCTGTAACCCAGATAGTCCGTATCGATGTCTGACCGGTAAAAGCTGGTGGAGAAATTTCCATTCAGGGGGAGACTGTGTGAAACGTTGACGCCGTACCCGCTGTTGTTGGTTGTAATTGTGCCGGCCTGTTCACCCTGAAAAACCTCCGGTACGAGTGAGTTCGAGACTCCATTATTGTACGAGGCCCCCAGGTTGAAACCGGCGATGGAATAGGCGGAACTGAGGGAGAAAGAATGGAAGTCTGAATTGCCGTTCGAGTTATCGCCGTAAATGGAGTACTGGTTGCTGCCTCTCTGGAAGCTTGCCGTAAGGCTGGGCAGGCCGGGAAGAAAGGCGCTCCAGTTAATCCCAAACGTGTCGCTGTTGCCATGAGTGGTGTAGTTCGGTAATCCGGGAACGGCAAATTGTCCTTCGCTGTTATAAGCGGCGGCGTAGCTAACCTGTCCCGGAAAATGGCTGCCGCTGAAGATGGCAGTCGACAAATTGACTCCGCTGCTGTCGGAGATGGACTGGTAGTTGGAATTTGCCCGCGACTGTCCGTAATAAGGCGAGAGATTATAGGATATAAAATTGGGATTGTAGTAGTATCCGGAGGCTGTGGCGCTTCCGCCTAAGTTCAGACCGTGGGACGACTCGATTTCATTTCCATAGTCAGCCGCGTATCCAGCAGAAATGATTCCGTTCAGGTTGCTGCTCAGGTCGCCTATCTGGACTTGGCCAACCGCAGGCAGGACCAAAAGGAGGAGTCCTGTTAACCCACGAAACGCAACTCGGAAGCTTCGGCGCACGGCATATCCCTCGTCCTTACAGGACCTCAACCTTGGCGCCCTGGTGCAATTGCTTATCGAAGCTCGCGCGAACCTCGTTGACCTTCTTCTTCTGCAGATCCTTCTGCAGTGATTCCTTTACGTCGTCGAACTTCATTTTGCCAGCCGGGACATGCTTGACCAACCGCAGTATGGTGTAGGCCTGCTCGACCTGGATGATGTCGCTAACCTGCCCAGGCTGCATCTTCAGCAGGGCTTGCACAACGACCGGCGGAAGCTTGGCGCGGTCGACGGGCTTGTGATAGCCCATCATCACGCGGTAATCATCGTCTGACATTTTTTCCGCCAGCATGCCGAAGTCTTCGTCATTCTTCGTGGCTTTCGCTTGCTTGAGCGCGTCATCGGCCCGCTTGCGCCCTTCCTGCAATTGAGCTGGGGTCGCCTTGGCCGGCGGCAGGATCGTAATCGTCTGGAAGGCGAAGGATTCCGGATATTCGAATTGCGCCGGATTCTTGTCGTAGTAGGCCTTCAGCTCGACCAGGCTTATCGTGGATTTCTTATCCACCTCGGCCTTCAGCAGCTGATCGATCAACAGCGAGCGTTTGATCTTTTCGCGCAATTGCTGCTGCGAACCTTGGAACTCGGTATTCAGAAATTGTTGATACTCCGCGGGAGTGGCGAACTGCTTGCGGAAATCCACTTCCGCTCGGTTCAGCCGCTCAGGCGAGACGGTCATCTTGCGCCGCACCGCATCCTGGTAGACCAGTTCTTCAAAAACGATCATCTTCAAAGCGCCGCTGCGTATCTGCGGCTCCATCTCTGGAGGAATGTTGCCGTTATGCTGCAGCGCATAGGGAAACATGGTGAACATTTCACGCTGCAAATCGCGGTCGGTAAGTACCGTTCCGTTGATTCGCGCCACCGGCTTGCCGCTCGGCTGGCTGGACGTTTTTTGCGGGGCCGCGAGCTGGGTGGGGGCGTGGGAGGCGACCTGGGCGGAGGCGGTGAAGATCGAGAGCAGAACCACTGCGCAGATTGATTGCGGGTACTTCATGATTTTCTCCTCACCCCTGAGGTTAGAGATTGAGGGGAGGGAGTTCCTCCCCTCGGTTAAAGCCGACAGACTAGAAGGTCGTCGGGATGGTGTAGCTGCCGTTCGACTCGTTGGCCTCGCCACCGTGGCACTGGCGGCAGAACTGAGCCGTCTGGTTGGAACCGGCGGTTCCGCTGGCCGGGTTGTAAGGCGCGCGGATGAAGAACATCGTCGCGTAGTAGCCGGTCGGCAGACCAGACTTCGCGCCGTTGGTCACGCTTACCACGTTCATCAAGTGCTGGTTGTGGCAGCTGGTGCACATAACGGTAGCAGCGCCGTTGTAGGCGCTAAGGCTAACGAAGAAGCCATAGTTCTGAACGAACTTGGAAGAGTTCGGACCGGTCATCGAGATAACGCCATTGGTTTCCGTGCAATCCCAGTTGTACTGTCCGCCGCATGAAACAGCAGCATTCAGGCCCACCGGGTGGTCGTTGAGGTAGTCTCCGGCGCCGTTGCCGTCCTGTCCAAGCAAGGTCGGAATCTTGTTGTAGGTTCCATAAGTTGCCGGCAGGCTCTCATAGACTTGGTTCTTCATCATGGCGCCCTGGGCATAGTTGCCGTCATGGCAGCTCAGGCACGTCAAAAGGTTGTTCACGTCAGGGGTGCCAGCCGACATGCTGGTGGGTAGGACTTCGACGTAACTTGAGGTGGTGCCGTTGGTGCTGCCGGTTGAGATAGTCTTGCCGAACAGGTTACCTACGTCTTGGCCCCACAGAATCGAGTTGCCGGCAGTAGTATCGCCAGACTTGTTGGCGCCATTGCCCCATGCGCCGCTGTGCGGGGCGTGGCAGGCCGCGCAACCGCGACCGTAGTTTAAGTGAGCTCCCAGGACGTCAGACGTCGGGGGCTGAATTTGTGCCATCGCGACCGCGGAGGCTGCGATAACAACTAGCATCAGTATCATTACTTTCTTCATGAGATCGATCTCCTGATAAGGACTGCGAAACTTGGATGCCAGGCCCCTTGGCGTCCGCTGGTGTAAGTGCAACTACCTCGCCGAAATGGAGGAGGGCCGCAGTGTGCCGCTTGCCTTCCAGCAACCCTATGAAAACAGGGCTGGTTGGCTTGCTGTTCCCACATTGGCACCAGCTTGTGATTGGGGTCACATTTGGGTGAAATGAACCAAACCGCTGGCGATTTCAGTGAAAAGCCGCACTGGAAGGCTAAGTCGAGAGTCGGTAGAGACTGGCGGCTGGAATAACCAGACTAACAAGCAATCGGGCACGGCTTTTAACCGTGCCCGTTACAAGGAGGGCTGCTTCGCTAAAACACACTACTCGATGCTCGAGGGTCCGCTCATTTCTTCACGTCGGCCACAGCTGCAGCTGCGGGCGAGGGTTGGGAGTTGGTTGCCGCCGTTGTTTGCGGCGTGTCGGACACCTTCACATGCGTCCCAGCCGCATTTTCCTTTTCCTTCTTCAACACATCAGCCTCGGCGTCGGTGATATACCGGTATTGCTGTACCCGGCCGGGATACTGCTCGGAGGTGAAGACGCGGTTGTTCTTATCGATGGCAACACCGACCAGCGATTCGAACTGGCCCGGATAGTGGCCGTATCCGCCGATGTAGGTTAGCAATTGCCCCTCGCGATTGAAAACCTGCAAACGGTTCTGAACCGTATCCGCTACCCAGATGTGTCCATCGCCATCGACCGCGATTCCCTTGGGCCGCGCAAAATAGCCGGGCCCATCGCCGTTCTTGCCGAAGGTGCTGATGAACTTGCCGTCGGCGTCGAAGATCTCTACCCGGTTGTTCATGGTGTCGGTGACGTATACGTTGCCATCCTTGTCCACGGCTACATTCGAGGGGCCGCCGAAATCTCCGGGAGTGGTGAGGTAGTGATTCTTGCCCGCTGTTCCGATGCGGCGCAGTTCCTTCAAGCTGTCAGCGTCGTAGACTACGACCTGATCGGCTTGGGTATCGACCACGTAGAGCAAGCGATTCTCGGTATCGATCGCCAGTCCCACCGGATCGATCAGCTTTTCGTTGATCTGGCTCACCACCTCGTGCTTGGCATTGAAGACGATGACGCGATGCAATTTGCCGTCGGAGACAAACACACGATCGTCGTCGTCAATGGCAACACCGTTAATCAAGCCAAAGTGCGCCTGCTGGCCGTTGGCGATGAGTTCGACGTCGCGGGTCTCGGTGTTGAAAATGAAGACCGCTCCCACCCTCTGATCGGCTACATAGAGGCGGCCCTTGGAATCGACAGCCATGCCATAGGGTCCCAGCAGCTGAAAGGGGAAATCCTTCGGATTGAATTTCTCTTGCTGCGACTGAGCGCCCGCCAGCCGGTCCATCCACGTTGCCTTGGGCTTCGGTTTTGACGCAGCCGGGGTGTGGTCAATCTTCATCCCCGCAAAGTAGGCCGTGTAACGAACTCGCGGAATGGAAGGCGGCTGCGGCCACGCCAGCTTGCGAAATGTCGATCTTGGACAAATCGACGATCGGTCCGCCGGTCTGCGGCGGTGGTGTCGGTGGTGGTCTTCTTCTTGTTGCCGGCAAAAGCCGAATTCGGCGAAGCCAGCGCCGAGGCCAGCAGGACCGCCAGCACTACCGTGGTTTTGCTGCGAAGCGAATGTGCGCGAAAGGCTGACATCGTTATTTACTCCCCGTTGCCGGCATCTGCCGCATGTCGATTCGGTTCTTGTGGCAGGTATCGCAAAACGCCATGTTGTTGGCCTGGTCCTTCACCAGCAGATCGGGCTGCGCCGAAGAATGCGGCTGGTGGCAGGTCAGGCAGCTCATCGGAGTCTTGACCTTGGTTACGTTGGTCGGATCCATCACGTCGGTGACCGGATGACCTTCTACCGGGTGACCGAGTCCGTACTTGATGGGCAGGATGACCACCTTGTTCTTCACGTAGTAGTCGTCGGGCAGCTTCACGCTGCCGTTGAAGATGGTGATAAGGTGCTCGGATTCCAGCTTCTGCGGTTGAGAGTCTGGACCGTGACACTCCAGGCACAGCGCATTGCCCTTGGCGCGCAGCAGGTGATCGTTGTCGCCGCCGTGCGGCTCGTGGCAGGTGGCACAGCCTTGCCCAAATGCCGGCTGATGCAGATGCGCCTTCTTGAATTGATCAGCCTGCTCGCTGTGACAAGCCAGGCAGGCATTCACCGGATCTGGCTGGATGAAGCCTGGAGTCTTGCCGGCATGAGGATTGTGGCAAGCGACGCACTCGCCCTGCGCGCCGGGATGCTGTACTTTCGCCTTCTCGATCTTCTCGGCTTGCTCGGCGTGACAAGTTACGCATAGCGCCTTGGAATCGGTCTGAGTCAGAACGACTTTGCCGTCCTTTGCCGGCTGATGGCAGACGTTCGCAGGTCTTGTCGGCGAACGGCGGATGGGTGAACTTCTGCATCAGCTTCGCCTGCGCCGACTGGTGCGGATCGTGACACTGAATGCAATTGGCGGTGGCGAACGGCTGGCCCTGGTGCGCCTTGATCAGGCTGGCATCCTTCACGTCGTGGCAGTCGATGCACAGCGCCGGAGTAGTTTTCGTCAGGTGATAGTCGAACTCCAACTTGCCCGGCTCACCCGTCTTGTGGATGGTGTGGCAAGTTTCGCAACCCATGTCGAGGGCGGCATGGCGGCTGCCTTTCTCCGGAACATTCAGCCCTTGCGTGTGGCAGGTAAGACAAAGGTTCTGCCCTTTATCGCCGGAGGTCGGCTGCAATAACTGAAACTTGTTATCGGACTGGTGCGGGTCGTGACACTTAAGGCAATCGCGAACTCCGGGCGGATGAACTTTGCCCTTCAGGTCGGCAGCATTCTTGTCGGCGTGGCAGGTGATACAAAGCGCCTGCGGCGTGGTGGTGATCAGCTTTACCCGAGTGACATCTTTGTTGACCCGGATTTCATGACAGCTGGTGCAGCCCATGGCAATCGCGGAGTGAACATTCTTGCCTTTGGCTTTATCTCCGTGGCATTCGATGCATTTCGCCGAGTCGGTGTTCTTGTCGAGCGGAACGGGATGGGTGGCGGCGTGCAGCCAGCTTGCGCTCGCGATCAGAACCAGACCCAGGATCAACCGTACTGCCTTCACTGCGACCTCCACCCCAACCAACCTGTACAGAGCACGTCACGTACCGCAGTGATGGCTGTCGCTTTCGATTAGTCAAGTGACTGATGATAAGACATTTAGTAGAGTTCCTGCGCCGACTTCGCGCGCCCCCGTAAGACCGGAAACTGGCTTTTCACCCACAGCCAAAGGTGAAATCCCCCACCGAGGTACTTGGCGAATAAAAGCCTAGGCTTCCCTCTACCGGGTGATACCTCACAGATTTCGGGCCATTTCTCGCGGTTCAGTTACGTGCAAGTGCGTCGCGATACCGACTATGTCTCATTTGGCAATATGTTAGAGGGACGAACTCAATGGAACGAGAAATGCTGTATTCGTCGTTATGCACATACGTGCGTTGGGTCGGATATCGACTGGAACGATCGATGACGGGAAGCGGTTCTCGCGACAACAATCGGCGGCACGGTCTTGTCCGCATTTCGCGATGCCTAAACGCGCTGGCCTCCAGATTCTATTGATCGCCGCCGCCGTGGCCAGCTTTGCCACGGCAAGTGCCGGGCAAACGGCCAATCCTCAGTTCATGTCACTCGAATCGGCGCAGCCTGTCCTCCAAAAAATGAGTTCCGGCGATGGCGCTCATCCAACTGCCAGCGTGAGTTCTGAGGACTGGATCGCGTGGCTCAAGAAATCGGATGCGCAAATCCGGCAGCGTCTCGACACCGGCGAGGAAGACAGCTTGACCAACTTGCTGCGCTTCGGCGTGACCTACACCCAGGAATATCGTATTGATGACGAGTATCTGGCGCTCTATGGGCGAAGTAGCCTGGTAAATGCCTTCGCCGAAAATCGGGCCAACGATCTGATCAAGGCATTGGCAGCACCCAACGCCAACCCGGGTTTTCTGGAGATGCGGACTCTCGTTGAGAAAAAAGGTTTTTCTCTCAACTCGCCTGCAGACCGCAAGAAACTCAAAGCCTACTTATTGGCAAATCTGGCGCGAATGCAAAAAGAGTTTCTGCAAGCACGGGAGCAGGCCAAAACCAATCGCGATCAGATGTTCGAGCATCGAGGCATATCGCTGGATAGCAACCTGTGGCCCGACTACGATATCGATTTGAGCCTGCAAACGCTGCTGAAAAAAGGAATGCTGAAGCCCAACAGCATTCAGCGCGTAGCGATTGTCGGTCCCGGTCTCGACTTTGTGAACAAGCAGCAGGGCGTGGATTACTATCCGCCCCAGACGGTGCAGCCATTCGCGATATTCGACTCTTTGTTCCGGCTCGGCCTGGCGAAGCCGGAGAGCGTTGAACTCTACACGCTGGACATCAGCTCGCGGGTGAACGTGCACCTGGCGATGGCCGAAAAGAATGCCGCTCTCGGGACGGGACTACACAGTGCAACTGCCGTGGTTCGCGGACGGCCGCTGGAGTGACGACTTTCGCGCTGAAGTTTACGCCGTATTGGCAGAGATTGGGTGCCCAGATCGGAGAATCCGGTGACTGCGATCCCCGTGCCCCCGGGTTCACCGGGGTTCGCGACCCGTGCCGTGAAGGTCCGCTCCGCGGTCGTCAGCCGCATCAACCCTGTCGATATGAATATCGTGTTCCAACAACTGCCACTCCCGCCTGACCAGCGATTCGATCTGATCATCGGGACCAACATCTTCCTGTACTACGGCGCCTTTGAGCAGTCATTGGCGCGCGTGAATGTCGCCGCCATGTTGAAGCCCGGAGGCTATCTCCTCTCCAACGACAAACTGCAGGACACGGTGCCTCTCACTTGGAGCAGGTGATGACCACCGAAATTCCCATGACCGAAGCGCCGATCATCACCGACTACATCTACTGCTACCACCGCTCGCAGTAAGCATTCCTGGCCGCAATGCGCAGTTTCATCACCGCCATGCGTGATATGCCTCACCCGGCAGCGATCCCTCAATCCAAAAGGTCGAGCAAGTTATCGAGTCAACAACAACTTACACCGCGCAGGTGTTGTGGCTTCCGACGTGCACTTATCTCTTTGCTCACGGGAAGGAGCGCACATGGCCTTCAGTCTTCTATCCATACCAAAACGCATTCATAAAACCCTGTCGAATCTGCGCACCGGAGTTGTGCTGCTGATTCTGGTCGGTGTCGCATCTGCGCTGGGTACTTTCATATTGCAGCGTCCCGCTACCGATCCCGACAAGCTCGCGCGCGCGTATTCCCCGGCGACGCTGCTCTGGCTCGATCGCCTGGGGCTGACCGATATATTTCATGCCTGGTGGTTCATGACTTTGCTCGGGCTGGTGAGCTTGAGCATCATTTTGGTTTCGATCGATCGCTTCCCCAATGCCTGGCGCTTCTACGCGCGCCCCTATCGCAAGACCGATTCACACTTTCGCTCCGCAGTCCAGAACAAGATTGAGCTGCCTATCACCAATGCCGAAGATGGATTGAATGCCGCCGAACGGGCGCTGAAGAAATCAGGCTGGCCGGTCGAACGCATCGCCGACAGGAACGAACCCTCCTTGTTCTCCGAACGTCATCGTTTCTCGGTTATGGCGGTGTACATCGTCCACGCCAGCCTGCTTCTCATCTTCGCCGGCGCCATCATTGATGGGGTCTTCGGCTTCAGCGGCTTCATGGCGCTGCAAAAAGGGCAGACCAGCAACATGATTCGAACTACGTACCGGCGGGACCAAGCAGCTTCCCTTCAGCTTGAAGTGCTACGGAGCCGGGCAAGAAAACTATGCCGACGGCTCACCCAAACGCTGGTGGTCGAAGCTGACCGTAGTGCAGAACGGACAGGAAGCCGAGTCGAAGGAGATCGTGGTCAACGATCCGCTCATTCATCAAGGACTGCGCTTCTACCAAGCCAGCTTCGGAACCACCGGCAATCTGGATGGATTGAAGGTCGTCGCCACTGCCGAAGGCGGCGCTTCACGCGAGATGACATTAGCCGATGAATGAGCCGCTGGATCTCGACGCGAATACCAGCGTCACCCTGGCTGAATACATTCCTGACTTCTTCGTGCGCGACAACCAGGTCTTCAAGCGCTCGGATGACCCCGTGAATCCCGCATTCCGTCTGCAAGTGAAGAACAAAGCTACCGGCGAAGATGCCAAGCTGTGGCTCTTTCCGGCATACAACGAGAGCGCGCAAGGCGAGAAGACCAACTACAACTTCCAATATCGCGACATGCAGATGGGCTACTACACCGGGCTGGAAGTCTCGCATGAGCCGGGACAGTGGCTGGTATGGGCGGGTGTCGTCTTGATGGGAGCGGGACTGTTCGTGGCGTTCTACATGGTGCACATGCGGGTCTGGATCGCCGCGGTACCCGACGCGCGAGGCCGGCTGGTGCTGTGGGTCGGCGGCCAGGCCAACAAGAACCGCGATCGCTTTGAGCAGAAGTTTAACGAACTGGTCGACAACATTCGCACCGAACTGGAAACCGCGTCGGCGATCCCTCGGTCGGCTCAGAAGGAACAACCGGAACTGACGCTAGCGGGAGTGAAGTAAGAATTGAATCCCCGGCGCACACCCTTGTGCGCGTGGCGAGGCGAAAGACGGAGGAAAGAAAGATGGCAACCCGAGCACGAATTGTACAAATGGAAGCAGCCCGCCGCGACCGGCGGAAATGCGTTGCTCGTCCTGGTAGGACTCTCGGTAACGTTCCTGCTGATCGTGGCCCTGCTGGGCGCGGCTAAGGCGGGCGGAAGCCTGTTCAGCGAAAGCAATCTTCTGTATGTGGCGCTCATCTTCTACGCAGCCGCGGGCGCGCTTTACATGGGATTTGGCGTCACGGGCATGACCCGTTACGTGAAGTTCGCTTCCACGGCCACTGCGATTGGCCTGGTCGCCAACACCCTGGCGGTGGCGCATCGCTGGTATCTTTCCGGACGGCCTCCTTTCGCCAGCATCTATGAAATGCTGCTGAGCTTCGTCTGGACGGTGGCGCTGCTCACCCTGGTCACCGAAAAGAAGTTTGGGGTGAAGATTATCGGCAGCATCACCATGCCGCTGGCGGTAGTCTGCGTCATCCTGATGCAACTGCTGCCGTCGGAAGTGCGGCCGCTGGTTCCGGCACTGCAATCCACCTGGCTGCATGTGCACGTCACTCTGGCCATGTTGGCCTACGCCGCCTGCGCCGTCAGTTTCGCCCTGGCCATGATGTTCCTCATCAAGGACAACTTCAAGACCGAAACATTCCTGGCTTTGACCAGCGCGACCGGTCAGCGCGATCTACGTCGCCATCGTCGCCACTCGCTTCGAGAAGTGGGGCGGCCTGTCGGTCACCGCCTGGGATGCGCGTGACAAGTCGGACATGTTCATCGGCAGAGGCATGCGGTTGTTCGTCACCGTCCCTGATCTGGGTTGGCTGTTTGTGATTGCTGCGCTGGCCGCCGTCGCTCCCCTGGCCCTTTACCTCTCGAGCCGCGCCAAGAAAGACGATTCGCTTTACGGAACTCGCCAACAGGGCTGTGTTCATCAGTATCTTGTTGCAGATTGTTGTCCTGGCTGCGTTCGCTCTCCGCGTGCGCGATGCCAGTTACCCGTCACCCGACCAGGATGGGCTCTTCCCGACCAGCCTGGCCGCCAGCCCCTTCTTATTAGGAGGCATGGTGACGGGTATTTTTGCTTCACTGCTGTACCTGATGCTGTTGTGGCGACGCGCCGATCTGGAAGGTCTGCTGCCCTCCGCCGACACGCTCGATCGCGTTACCTATAAGACGATCTGCATCGCTTTCCCGCTGCTGACCGGCATGATTGCCACCGGCGCCTATTGGGCCAACCGCACCTGGGGCTCCTACTGGAGTTGGGACCCGAAGGAGACTTGGGCAGCGATCACCTGGCTGGTTTATGCCGGCTACTTACACATGCGGATCACGCGTGGATGGCGCGGGCGTAGGGCCGCGTACTTCGCCATCCTGGGATTTGGCGTCGTGATCTTCACCTTCCTCGGCGTCACGTATCTGCTTCCCGGCTTACACGCGTACGCATGAGGAATCAGGGCTGGCACGGCATGGGCTGAGGAAAGAAGGCCCCAAGAATCAGTTCCGTTTCGCCAGCCCTGGATTGAAAGTTGAGAAACTTGCGGCCGAGTGTAGGCGAGAGACAGTAGACAATGACGGCTTCAGCAACCATACCGATTCCGAGCGACTTTGCCCCGATGCAAGCAACTTCGCCTACGGTCGAGCCGATCCGGTCGCGCGCAAGCGGCACATCAATTGGGCGCTGAAGGCAGTGCTGCCTATCGCCGCAGTTCTGCTGAATGGGCTGCTGCTGTTTGTGCTGGTTTCCTTTCGCTGGCGGCCGGCGAGCGGCACGTGGTCATCACCGTCGCCACCGCGGGAGCGTTCCTGATTTGTGCCGCTGTCATCATGGTGTTCGCGGTTTCGGTGCGCCGGCCGATGCTCGAATTGCAAGATAAGATTGCCCGCGTCCGTCTCGGCGACATGAACGCGTCCGTCAGCTTCGCCGACCGCAATGACGAAATCGGCGACCTGGGCCGCGACTTCAACGACATGGTGGCGCAGCTGAAGGCCAGCCGGGAAGAAATTCAACGTCTGCATCAGACGCAGATGTCGCGCGCCGAACACTTCGCAACTCTGGGAGAATTGGCCGCCGGGCTGGCGCACGAAATCCGTAATCCGCTGGCGGGAATTGCCGGCGTCATCGAAATCGTTAGCCGCGACCTCCCGCCCAACAGCGCGGCTCGCGCAGTCATCAAGGACGCCAAAGAAGAAGCGCTCCAGATCAATCGCATTCTCACTGAGCTGCTGGAGACCGCCCGGCCCAAGCCGCCGCAGTTCCGGGTCAGCGATATTGGCGCGCACGGCCGAACACGCAGTCATGTTTGCGCGTCAGCAGGCGATCACCAAGCGCATCACGGATCGAGCTAGAAGAAACGCGACGCGATGCCGCCGGTCGACCATGATCCCAACCAGATCAACCAGGTGCTGCTGAACCTGCTGCTCAATGCCATTCAATCCATGGACAAGCCTGGCACCATCCGCGTCTCTCTGCGAACGCGACGGTGACGACGTCGCTCATCACAGTGGCCGACGAGGGCAAAGGCATCCCGCCCGAGAACTCTGCCCAATATCTTCCGCCCGTTCTTCACTACCAAGGGACATGGCACCGGATTGGGCCTGTCGCTGGCGCGACGCATTGTAGAGTCCCATGGCGGACAGATCGACGTCACTAGCGTAGTCGGCAAAGGAACCGAATTTCTGGTTCGGTTACCCGTCAGAATCCGCGCGGACGGCGCGCAGCCATCTGGGCAAGAAGAGATTTCCCCTGGAAACTAAAGTGATTAAACCGGCGCGGCTGGACTTGAACGTACGGCCTGCAGCTTAGTGGCGCAAGTGAACTGCGCTAGTCAGATCGCTGGAGATCTCGCTAAAGGCATTTCGGATGCCGGTGGCGAGGCCGTTCATCACGGCGATCGCTCCCAACGCGATCAGGGCTGCCACAAGAGCATATTCGATCAGGTCCTGACCGCATTCGCCCCACAGAAGGTCTTTCAAAGTGGCGATGTTCATCAAGCCATTTCCCGCAACAGATACTAGGGTTCGCCAGCGTCGAAGCGGTTGTCATTCAGGTTTGTGATGTTACTTACAGATTCTTGTCCCTGAAATCAGGACCCCGCCAATTCGTGGGGCACGGCTTCAGCCGTGCCGTAAATGCGACGACTCATTCGGGCTTTAGCCCCGGAAGCCTCTTTGCAGGGCTGATTCACGAAAAGTCGTGCCCTGACACAACCCAAAATCATGTAGGAAACGGCATTCAAGTCGAATCGGCCGCAAGCTGGCTGCGATAATGCTAACTTCAGTCAGAATTGAAGATGAACTCGCAAGGATCGGCCAAGCCTCGATGAAAGCTCTTCTGCCCGCATCGATATTCGTGCTGATGGTGTCCATTGGCATGAGTTTGCGTTGGCACGAGCTGGTGAAGAACTGGCGCGGGCTGACCTGGGGCGCGTGGTTGCGATTGCTGCTGGCGACCTTCATCGTGCCTCCGGTGGTGGCGCTAATAGTGGCGCGAATCCTGCCACTGGATTTGTCGGAGACTGCCGGGCTGTTCATGGTGGCGGTTGCTCCGGGAGCACCGCTGCTCACCCGCAACCTGGCGCGGCGGGGCTTCGACATGCACCTGGCCGCAAGTTATCAGGTGTGGGGTGCGGTCATGACGCCGATCATGATTCCTTTGCTGGTTTATGGAGCGGCCAAGTTGTACGAGCGCGATATCTGGATTCCGCCGAGAGTAGTGGCGTTCCAGATATTGGAAAAGGAATTTGTGCCGCTGGTGGTAGGCATGGCGCTGGCGTACTTTGCACCAGCCTTCTCGAAGAAAGCGCAGCCGGCAATGAACCGGCTGGGCAATGCGGTGCTGATTTTGGTGTTTGTCATCCTGCTGTGGAAGATGGGTCCGGAGTTGCGGAGGGTGACGCCGTGGGTGGTGTTGGCGGTGGTACTGCTGTTGATCTCGTCGATTGCGGCGATGCAGTTGCTGATGCGCACGGATCGCATCGGCGTGCGCACCCTGGCGGTCAGCAATGCGAATCGGCATGTGGGACTGGCGCTTTTATTGTCGGGACAATATATGCACAACCGTCACGCGCTGCCGACGGTGGCGTGCTATGCCATCGTGGCGGCGGTGTTGCTGATGATTGCGCCGAAGATCTTCAAGCAGCGGGATGACGAGGTGCGGGTGACCGCGGCGTAGCGGAAGTTTTTGACCGGTGTGAGGATAGCAGGTCCTTCGACTCCGGTGGCGAAGCGCCGCCTGTGCTCAGGATGACACCTACAAGATGAGATTTCTTCAGCGGTTGAAGCCGCACGCCTTCCAGGGTCAAGATGACAACGCAAGGTTGGGATGACATCAAAATTGTCGTGAGGCGGATGGTTTCTAGCGGAGGAGAGGAAAATCCCCACCCAACCAAAAGAAGGTTGGATGGGGCACCCAGCTCTCTCGCTTGTCCGTCGCCTATAGGCGAAGTCCATCAGTCGGCGATGGCGATGCGGGCTTGCTCTTCAGGAAAATCCTCCTGAGGCACGGCGACCGGCACGATGGTCAGCATATCGGTCTGCACCTTGTCCCACTGCTGGATCAGCAAGCCCTTGGCTTCGAACAAGTCGCGAATCGACGCCGAATCCCAGCCTACAACTTCTTCGAGGATCGGGACGAGAATGGCCAGCGCGCTGTCGCTGATGACCGAGCGCTTGGCGATGGGCGCAAGGTATTTGTTCTCCGACACCGCGATGGTGAAGCCATCGCGCCGGTTGACGTGCAGCATGACGTGAATGTCGGAGCTGCCGTCGCCCACGTACACGATGCGGTCGGGGCCGGTGCGCAGCTTTTCCAGCAACTGGTCGATGACCGCGACCTTGCCATAGCCGGCGGTGACCTGCTTGATGCGCTCGATCTCGCCGTCGGAGTTGTACTCGAACTCGGTGCCATAGATGTGATCGGGCGGAATGATCCCTTCCAGGGCCGAGCGGATCACCTCCACCGGGCCGGCCGAGATCACGTAGAAATCGAAATGGTAGCCCGCGACCTCGTCTGACAGAAAGCTGTAGAGCGAGTCGATGTTGGGCTTCAGCCGGACGGCCTTGCCGGCCTGGTACAGATGTTCGCGGCGCACCCGCGAGCGGAACTCAGGATCGTGCAGCAACAGATAGGCGAGCTCGCCCCCCTGCTGCACCAGGTTGAGCTGTGCCATCCCGGTGGACTTGCGCTCGAATTCGCTGGTGGAAATTCCCAGCAGCTCGGCCAGCACGTAACCTGAGTCGTTGAAGCTCAGGGTCTGGTCGAAATCGCTGGCGAAGATGTAGCGCTTCTTCAGTTGTATCTTTTCAAGCATAGTTTCAAATTCAGGTGGATAGTTGCGCTGGTGCATATAAACACGCAGCCCGGCGATGGGATGTGTCGATACTTACATAATTAGATTCGCTGCGTGGTTGAAGGATGATGAATTCGGGGAAAAAGAGGCTAATGTGCTGGGTTATGAAGGAGATAGAGGTGTTCTGCCTCTGAGGATCGCGGCCGTGATTCGAGGGCTGCGGCAGTCCGTGCATCACTGCTGACGAACTTGCCCTCAGCCCAGGTTAGCGTCCAAAGGACGGACGCGAACCTGGGGCACACCGGGGCACATCCGAATGCACAACCTGGATGCGCGTACAATTGCTGCCATTCCACGGAGGACCTACATGGCCGCGCGCATTCTGTTGGCTGTTCTTTTGCTTCCCGCTCAGTTTACCGGCCCAGAATCCCGAGCTGTCGAAGACGGTGCAGCAGTTCGTGCGCGTGCAGGCTGCCAAGGTTGTGCTCACGCATGTGCGGATCATTGACGGCAGCGGGGCCCCGGCGGTCGACGATCAAAATGTCACGATCGAGGGTGGCAAGATTACGGCAATCCAGAAGGGTGCCGATGTGGCCGCCACCGGGGGCACAACCGTTTTGAATCTTCGTGGGTACACGGTGATGCCGGGCATCGTAGGCATGCACAATCACCTGTTCTACATTGTGCGGCCGAACCTCGACAGCAAGCCGCATTTTGACCAGCCCGTGCTGGTGCCGCAGATGACATTTTCGGCGCCGCGTCTTTATCTGGCCGGCGGCGTGACCACGATGCGCACCACCGGCAGCGTGGAAACTTACGCCGACCTCAACCTGAAGCACGACATCGACGCCGGCAAACTGCCGGGACCGCATCTCGATGTGACTGGGCCGTATCTGGAAGGAAGCACAAGCTACTTTATTCAGATGCCGCATCTGACCAGCGCCGACGATGCGCGGCAGACGGTGGAATACTGGGCCGATCAGGGCGTGACCTCGTTCAAGGCGTATATGAACATCACCCGTGCCGAGCTGAAGGCGGCCATCGACGCGGCCCACCAACGCGGAATCAAAGTCACGGGCCATCTCTGCTCGGTTACTTATAAGGAAGCGGCCGAACTGGGCATCGACGATCTGGAGCATGGTTTCTTCGTCAATACGCAGCTTGATCCTGACAAGAAGCCGGATGTCTGTAGTGACAGCCAGGGCGAGGAAACGCTGGCGCGCATGGATCCCAACAGCGCCGAGGCGAAGGACTTGATTGCTACGCTGGTCAGCCATCATGTGGCGGTTACGTCAACCTTGCCGGTGTTCGAGTCGGAGGCAGGCGAAGGGCGTCCGCCGCTGCGGCAGCAGGTGTTGGATGCGATGACTCCGCAGGCGCGCGAAGATTTCTTCCTGGTCCGGCAAAAGCCGGCGTCGGCGCCTGCGCCTGTTCCGAAGATCGATCCGGCAATGCTTTGGAAGCATGACCTGGAGATGGAGCGCGCCTTCGTCGCTGCCGGAGGATTGTTGCTCTCCGGCCCCGATCCCACTGGCCGAGGCGACGTGCTTCCCGGATTTGGAGATCAGCGCGGTATTGAGCTGTTGGTCGAAGCCGGATTCTCTCCCGTCGAGGCGATCAAGATTGCTACTCTGAACGGCGCCATTTATTTGGGCAAGGAGAAAGAGATCGGCTCAGTGACGGCGGGAAAGAACGCCGATCTGGTGGTGATCAAGGGCGATCCATCGAAGCAGATTGCCGATGTCGAAAATGTCGAAATCGTTTTTAAGGACGGCGTCGGCTATGACACGCAGAAGCTGCTGGAATCGGTCAGGGGACGGTACGGGCAATATTGAGCGAGGCGGCAGAACGAGCCGCACCGAAGAAAGCAGGTCCCTCCGCTCCGCTTCGCTGCGGTCCGGATGACAAAGTTAATAGGCTAAAGTCCCCAGTCGGGATGACAGACTTAACAAGGCTCGGCCAGCTGAAAACCGCGGCCAAAGCCGTTTCTGATGGAGTTCGATTTTCGCCGCGCTAAAGCCCGGCGCTTCCACCAGTTGGGCGGTGGAGCTGAAGCCGCGATCCTTCCCCCAGTTGGGCGTTGCAGCTGAAGCCGCGCTCTCAAAGCCGACTTTTTCGGTAGCCTGTGAGGCTGCGCCTGACCTTGCCGGAAGGAACTGACGACAGCCTTCACGACGTGCCGCAAATTCCGCCCGCGCGTGCCGTGTCTTTTGATATCCTCCGCAAGAGCAATTTTCCGGAAGGTCTGATCCGGCATTCATCGCTCACCTTGGACATCCTCAGATGAAGATTCTTATCCTCACCACCGACCAGGAACTGGCCCTGCTTCGCCAGCGGGTGCTAGAAACCGCCGGCCACCAAGTAACCGCGATCAGCACCGAGAAGGAAGCGCTGGAGGCGGCCGAGAAGCAGGTGCCGTTCGACATCGCGCTGATGTGTCACCGGCTGCCGGATGCGACGGCGCGGAAGATCATCCGCATCTTCAAAGACACCAAGCGCGAGGGCAAGATTGTCTACGTGGTGCACATCTACGGCGAGTGGCCGGAGGTGGAGGCCGATCGCTACGTGGTGGGCGCCGACGGTCCGGAGGCGCTGGTGCGAGTGGTCGCCGAGACCGGGCCGCAGGCCGCGTAGAAACAGTTGTCCGTTGCCAGTTGTCAGGGAAAGCAGATCGCCCGCCAGGTCGTGATGACAAATGATAATGGCATCGGTATAGGGGTCCTTCGACTCCGGCGGCGAAGCGCCGCCTGCGCTCAGGATGACAGATCACTCCGGCGGCAAAGCGCTGCTGCGCTCAGGATGACGGATCATGGTGAAGCGGCGAAGCGCTTTCTTCATGGTGCGACCGACTTCTCAGATTGCCGGAAAGTTCCGAAAGCACCAGTCGAACAGAAACCTGTAGGCGTGCGGGTGGTGCGACCCGGGGAGTTAACGGGACGCCGCGTGATTTTGTGCTGCAACCGGGTGAAAATCGTGTTACAAACGATGCACATTATCCGGTGCGGCTCCGGGCAGGCGCGGCCGGATCAGTAGGATTGCACGGGACGAACATGGCTCCGGCAACAGCGGCCGGAGTGGGGGGAGGAGCAGGTGGACCTGGTTACGATTGCCGTGGTAGGAGTTATTGTCATTAGTTATCTGGTGGGCACGTTGACGAGCTCGGTGGAAACGGAAGAGAAGCTGCCACACCGCTACTAAGAGCGGATCGAAAATTCTGAGAGGCGCGGAAGAGTCCCCAGTGGATTTTTTCTGCGCCTCTTTGTTTTGGGTTTTGGTGTTAAGCCGCAGCAGGAAGCAACGTTTGCCAGCCTCGTTTTTGGATTGTTGGACGCTGGAAACCCGGCTGGTTTGGGTGTAAAGTGCGGGATCGTGCGCTAGCAATCGTTAAGGATTACAGGTCCTTGGAGGGCTTATCATGACGAACCCGGCACGGCATTCCCTACCCAATTTGATCAAAGCACTGCGGGGATCGAGCTTCGTACTGGCGCTGGTTTTTGCGCTGGCCATGGTTGCCGCGCAATCAGCGCAGGCGCAAACATTGACTGTGCTGCATAGCTTCAGTGGTTTGGGAGATGGCGATTATCCTTACGCCGGGCTGAGCATCGATCGCGGCGGAAATCTCTACGGAACGGCTTTCTATGGTGGCCCAGGAATGGGTTGCTATTTGGGGTGCGGGACCGCTTTCAGGTTGGCGCAGAAAAATTCCGGCTGGCTGTTTAGCCAGCTGTACGGTTTTCGCGGAGGCCTTGACGGAGGCAATCCTTACGCCCGAGTAGTAGTCGGGCCCGACGGCAGTCTCTACGGTACAACTTTCGGCGGCGGTGGTGGGAGTTGTGAAGGAGGCTGTGGCACGGTTTTCAACTTGAGACCTCCGCAACATGCCACCGCCAACGCCCTGGGAAACTGGACCGAGACCGTGCTCTATCGCTTCACCGGGGGAGCCGATGGCGGCCAGCCAGCCGGGGCCGATCTCACCTTCGACGCGGCAGGTAATATCTACGGCACCACTTCGGGCGGCGGCACCGGAGATTGTCAGGGAGGCTGCGGCACGGTGTACAAGCTGACTCAGTCAGGCGGCGTGTGGACCGAGAGCGTGCTGCACAACTTCGTCACGGAAGATGGAGACGGGCTGCGACCGTGGGGCGGCGTGATCTTCGATCAATCCGGCAATCTCTATGGCACCACGAATAACGGCGGCGCACGCCTCAGCTACGGAACGGTTTTCGAACTGACACCTTCCGGGTCGGGCTGGACGGAAACCATTCTGTATAAGTTCCAAGGATACAACTGACGGCCAATACCCTTACTCTGGATTGATCTTTGATCAGGCAGGTAATCTGTACGGCACAACTTGCTGCGGAGGGTCAGACGGCGGAGGAACAGTGTTCGAGTTGACGCGCTCCAGCGACTGGGCTTTTTCCCTGATCTATAGTTTCACCGGGTCTGGACCCTATGCCGGCTTGTCGATGGATGCAGCGGACAATCTTTACGGCACGACTAACGAAGGAGGCGCTTACAATTTTGGCGCAGTCTTCAAGCTCACACCCTCCCAGGGCGGCTGGACCTACACCTCGCTTCACGATTTCTGTAGCGGCGGCTACCCTTGCAGCGATGGCGCATTTCCTATGAGCAATGTGGTGTTCGATAGTCAGGGCAATCTGTACGGCACAACGTCGGAAGGTGGAACCTATAATGGCGGGACCACCTGGGAGATCACGCCGTAGGTGGACCTTGGGCAACGAGTACCTTTGACTTACTTACAATAAATCCCAACAGGCCGGGTGCCCCATCCAACCTTCGTTTGGTTAGGTGGGGATTTTGACTTTCAGGCAGAGAGAAAGACTGCTAACAAGGCTATGGCACAGCCCCACGAACTCCCCACCCAAGCAACCCTGGCTTGGATGGGGCACTCTCAAGGTAGTTCCCTCGTCAACCCCCGCCAGATCATCGCACCCAGAGATGCGGAAGTATCTGGTGTCACGATAGGTTCTCTCTCTCAAACGTGCGTAACTGTTCGATCTCCTGTCGAAGCTTCAGCCGACTTCGCTTCGTGATGTAAAGCATCAATGCCCAGACCATGGCGAGAAGTAGGAATGGCGCCACATTCAGCAGAAGTTGTGGGCCGGTCATGGGGGTTGCCCTGATGGGGGCCGGCACTCTAACCATCATCATTGGCGCCGTAACCATTGCCATACCCAAGAAAAACAACGCGAGGAGCCCCTTGCTGTTCCGACCGGAGTTGCGCCACTTCTCGAGTTCGCCTCTGTAAGACTGGACCGTGGTGTTCAGCGTCGCATCCGGCGCCAGGCGCCCCGGCCACAGCCGTTTGTATGCTCGATACGGGACATAAATGCAACAGAGACATAGCACGCCGAACCCGATTCGGCTGCTCCAGAGGCTTAGCGGACCCAGCACGACGGGCGAAAACGACTCGGGGACCGTGGCGAGCTGCCGCGCTAAGAATACGAACATGATGACCGCGATGACGATTGAGGAGAGCACTTCGAAACGGGCCCTCCTCCGACGATTTTCCGCCTTGTGGCGTAATTGATCTGCTGACATTTTGAATGCCTCCGTTGGCTGGTTTTGCCAAATATTTTGCGGGTCGTTCATGGGAAACTCACTTGGCATTGGGCCCTCCTGCAGCGAACCACCGCTTCAGGATGTTCTTGATCCGGTGAATTTTCATGGCGATATTTGCCGGCGATAAACCAGTGATTTCACTGATCGAGCTCGCGGCCATCCCCTCCAGATAGGAAACGATGATCTGACGATCGAGCGGTTTGAGACGCTGAATCAGCATGGAGAGACGATCGAGCGCTTGGGCCTGGCTGACGGCGAGTTCACGTTGATCGTTGCCAGGCATGGTCTCGATCTCCTCGATGGTCACCAGCCTGTTCCTGATCCGGCTCTGCCGAATCACGTGCCCCGTGGCTACGTTGTGAGCGACACGGTATACCCAGGTCCGCAGCGAACATCGCTGATCGAAGTTCGCCAAGCTGCGCCAGAGATGGAGATGAATGTCCTGGAGCAGGTCACGGCGCGCCTCAGGATCAAACTCATAAGCCCGCGCAAGGCGGTCGAGTGCAGAACCGTAGGCGTCCGCTACCTCTTCATACAGAGAATCCTGGCTCACGTCGCCAACCGATATGGGTTCAGGGCCGGGCACATGTAGATAGTCGTTTACCCTTGAGATTTCTAACAGACTTAGGCTTGTTTAATTTTGTGCCTGCGGCAAATTGCTCGGCCGATTGAGCTTATGGCCTCGCAGCAGAAAGCGGCCTTTGACTTTGCGGGGCCTCCAGATGGAGCTATCTGGAGCCTCGTCCGGCTTGTAGTACTTGGATCAACAAAGGCTAATTGTTGTTAATTCACAGCATTTTAGTTTTTGACCCGTCTGCGCTACCATCGGGGTCGCAGTCGGAAGGGAGTTAGATGCGCTGGTACCACTACGTGGCCTACTTCTTCGGGGGCGCATTCCTTGCGAACGCCCTGCCCCATCTCGGCAACGGGATCTCGGGGAATGCCTTCCAGAGCCCCTTTGCATCACCGCCTGGAGTAGGCTTGTCCTCCTCGACGGTCAACGTCTTATGGGGCCTGTTCAACCTTGCCGTCGGCTACTTGCTTGTCTGTCGTGTGGGCAGTTTTAACCTGCGCAAGACCCAGCACGCGCTTGTCCTCGGGGCGGGCATCCTCATCATGTCGCTCATGCTTGCCCGCATGTTCGGACGGCTCCACGGGGGCCTGTGATCCTGCTTCTGCTACGACCACACTAACACTAGATATCTCGGGTTAAATCCCCAATACGGCCAAAATCGCGAGCTAAGATCGCCGCCACTAAGCCATAGTTCCTGTTCCGCTATTGTGTAAGCTGCCAGACGACACCTTGTCCGTATTCCCCGCCGGCGTTGGTAGTGGAATAGAGATTGCCGTCGGCGTCGAGGGCCACGCTGCCATAGGGATATGCGCCTTTTCCTCCCTGCCCGAAATTGTAGAGATCGGTTTCTGTCCAGCTACCGCCAGACGGCGCCAGTTTGAAAACAATGCCTTCCCCGATGGTGCCACCGATGGCCACCGTACCGTAAAGGTTCCCGGCCGGGTCGAAGGTCAGGCTGACGTCGCAGCCTTCGGAGTAGGTGGTGAAGGCATACAGCGGAGTAAAAATCCAGCTGCCGTTGGAGGGCTGCAACTCGTAAACCGTCTTGGCGCCGGCCACGGTGCAGCCGTAAAGATTGCCGGCTGCATCCAGGGTCACTCCTCCCTGTGGGTTTTGGCCGTCTCCATTATTTTGAAACTCATAAAGCGTTTGGTAGGTCCAGCCGGAACCGGAGGGACTCAGCTCGAAAATGGTGCCGTTGTTGTTAATGCCTCCATAGGTCGTCGTGCCGTAGAGATTACCGGCGCTGTCGAAAACCACTCCGGCGACCGGTGTCTCTCCATGCGTGAAGGTATAGAGAATGGTTTCCGTCCATCCGCCATTCTGCTTGGTCAGCTCGAAAACCGTGCCCACGCTACCGTAACCCTGGGTGGTGCCATATACGTTGCCAGCCTGATCAAAAACAAGATCACCTTGTCCGGGATAGGCGCCATCCGTGCCTCCGCTGAAAGTGTGCAGTGTGGTTTCGGTCCAGGGACAATTGACGCTTTCGGCAACCGTGCGCCGGGGGCCGCAGGTTGAAGACAATTCCAAACCCGCCATTGCTGCCGCCGAAAGCTGTGGTGCCATACAAGCTGCCGTCGGGACCGAAGACCACGCGGGCTTCAGGACTCTGCCCGTCGCCGCCGTTCTGAAAGGAATAGAGCGGGGCAAAGGTCCAGACTCCGCCGTGCCGCGTCATTTTGAACACCAGGCCGTTTCCCCTGGCCCCGCCTCCCGGCGCAGTGCCATACAAATTTCCGGCTGCGTCTACGGTCACGCCTGCGTCGGGATGTCCGCCATCGCCTTGGTCGGTGAAGCTGTGCCGGACGGTGTACATTTGCGCCTGCGCCGAGGTAGTCAGTGCCAAGGCAAGTACGAAGATAGTCGTAATTGGGACGATGGCCATACGCACACTGGGGCTGGCGGCCAATTTCCAGTTGAGGAGTGGTTCGGGAACTGAAGGCTGCATGGAAAGTGTCCTTTGTCCGGGCGAGATTTGGCTAGCATGATACATCCGAAGTGGGGCAGTAGTCAGTTGTCAGTTGTCAGTTGTCAGCAAGAGCAGATCCCTGGCTGCGATCGTGACGAGAAACGGACAGTGGTCAGTGGTCAGTGGCCAGTTGTCGGCAGGAAGTACATCCCTCGCTGCGCGCGTGATTACAAGAATCGCTGGTGATGATAAGGATCGCGTGATGACAAATCTCAAGGGTGCAGCTATATTGTGCCAATTGCAGCCGGTCTCCGATTCCAGACTTGGCATCTTTATAGATGTTCTTTAATAGATATTCTTCGGAAGGCCCCATGACTCATGCCTGGCACGACATCTCTCCCGGCGACAAGCTTCCACTAGAATTTTTTTCGGTGGTCGAGATTCCCTTCGGCTCCAGCGTGAAGTACGAGCTGGACAAGACCAGCGGCCTGATCAAGCTGGATCGCGTGCTGTATTCGGCGGTGTACTATCCGGCGAATTATGGCTTCATTCCGCAGACGCTGGCCGAGGATGACGATCCGCTGGACGTGTTGGTGTTGTGTCAGGAAGCAGTGGTTCCGCTGACGTTGATTCATGCCCGCGCCATCGGATTGATGACCATGATCGACACCGGTAAGCGCGACCATAAGATTATTGCGGTGGCGACGCAGGATCCGGAGTTCAACGACTACCACGAGGCGGCCGAGATGCCGGAGCATCGCCTAGATATGCTGCGGCGCTTTTTCCTGGATTACAAACAACTGGAAGGCAAGGCCGTCGAGGTGGACGAGATTCTACCGGCCCGCGACGCATTGCCCGTCATCGACGACGCACTGGCCCGCTATAACCGTCAGCGACACAAGGGATTTGGGAAGGGACACTAGCGAAGTTCCGCAGTACTTAAAGCCAGGAACGATTTCCGGCATTTTATGGAAGGCCTGAAGTGTCTGCGCGAGAACCTCTGTCGTCCCTACAGGACTCGGACTTATTTACCACTTCACCCAGTGCTGCGGCTGGCTACGCTATTCCGCACCTACGGCGCTTGTTTTTCGCGCTTCGTATTCCACTGCCGAAACACAAAGTTAGTTCTCACGCAGACACTGAAGGTCGTTCCCTTCAATAACAAACCACAAGCCATTACATAAATCGCATCATGTAAGGACTTGTATCAGGGCCCGGCTTCAGACGGGCCGTAAAGGCAACAACTAATTCGGGCTTTAGCCCCGGTTGGTCTTTTGCAGGGGCTGAAGCCCTGGTAGTCGCTAGTCTTTTTCGGCTCGACTGAAGTCGGGCCCTGATACAAACCGAAATCATTTATGAGATGGCTTATAGTCAGACTGCTCCTGGAAGCCACTCCTCGAAATCCAGAGCGACCCTGACGCAAAAAAGATACTTAGAACAACTTGCCGCGCAGCCGACCGGCAACCGCGAGCAAGCCTGCGCCGAAGAGCATGATGCTGCTGGTCTCGGGAGTCGTGCCGGTGCCGGAGGTCGTGGTGGTTTCGATGTAACTCAGGGTGAAGGCTTCCGAAGGAACGGTTCCCAGACTGTTGTCCTTGGCCAGCGACGGGCAGCCTTTCGACTGGCAACCTACGCCGGAGTTTTCATCCCAGTACACCGGATCGCCTTCCGGGGTGACGGCGTTTTCCAGGGTGAGGTAGTAGTTGCCGGTGTAGAGGCCAGAATAAAGGAAATTGCCGGACTCCTGGCAAACATCGAAGCCGAAGTTGTTGGTGAAACAGTTTGACTGGGTGAGGAAGACGGTTGAGTCCAACACGTTGTTGGAGAAGTAGTCCGTGGTGCCAATGGCTACTTCCACGTTGGTTACCGTGTCGCCCGGCTCAACCCAAGCCCAGAACGAGATGTTGCTCAGGGAGGTGTTGCCGTCGACGTGGAAGGTGTCGCTAACCGCGAAACCGAAGTTGATGGTCCAGGCGTCGACCTGACCGTTGACCGGACCGTTGTCGTAAACGATCTGAGCCATGGCGGGAACAGCGGCCAGAGTCAGACATAGTAATGTGAGCAAAGCGATGTGTAGTTTCACCTGAGAACCCTCCTTTAGTGCCGGATAAGGGGCCCATCCTAATGACTTCTTTCGCACCTGCTAGAACAACTTGCCTCGCAGCCGCCTGGCAACCGCAAGCAATCCTGCGCCGAAGAGCATGATGCTGCTGGTCTCAGGAGTCGTACCGGTGCCGGAGGAGGTGGTGGTTTCTATGTAGCTGTCCACCGTGAACGCTTCCGAAGGAATGGTTCCCAGACTGTTGTCCTCAGCCAGCGACGGGCAACCGGGAGAGTGACAGCCTACGCCGGAGTTTTCATCCCAGTACAGCGGGTTGCCTTCCTGGGTCGTGGCGTTTTCCAGGGTGAGGTAGTAATTGCCGGCGGGCAGGGCAGGGCCTATGAAGTTGGCGGACTCCTCCTGGCAAACATCGAAGCCGAAGTTGTTGCTGAAGCAATTCGACTGGGTCAGAAGAACAGTTTCGTCAAACAGGTCGTTGGAAAAATAGCCGGTGCTGCCGATGGCTATTTCGACGCTGATCGCGGTGTCGCCCGGCTCTATCCACGCCCAGAAATCAACAGCATCCAGAGAGAGAGCCGTGCTGGAGAGATGGAATGTGTCGCTGACCGCGAAACCGAGGTTGATGGTCCAGGCGTCGGTCTGCCCGTTAACCGGACCGTTGTCATAAACCGGAACCTGAGCCATCGCCGGAACAGCCGCCAGAGTCAGACATAGCAATGTGAGAGAAGCTATATGCATTTTCACCTGAGAACTCTCCCTTAATGCCAGACAATTGGCCCATCCTATCTGCTCCTGCCGAAACCAACTAGAACAATCTTCGTCGCAAGACCGCAGCCAGGCCGATAGCACCTGAAGCGAACAGCAGCAGGTTGCCGGGTTCCGGAGTCGTGCCCGAGGTAGTCGGCGCGCCGCTCAGCGTGAACGCTTCCGACGGAATCGTTCCAAACGCGACCTCCTGGGCCGAAGATGGGCAGCCGTTCGACTGGCAGCCTACTCCAGAGTTTTCATCCCAGAAAACCGGGCCGCCGTTCAAGGTGGCTGCATTGTTCAGAGTGAGGTAGTAGTTGCCGGCGTTTAGGGTCGGAACGAAGAATAAGTTCGCTGTCTCCTGGCAAATATCAAAGCCCGAGTTGTTGGTGAAGCAGTTGGACTGGGTCAGGCTGACGAGTTCGTCATTGAGATTGTTGGAAAAGTATCCGGTGTTGCCAATCGCCAGTTCGACGCTGATCGCGATGTCGCCGGGATCAACCCACGCCCAGAACGAGAGACTCTGCGGAGTAGCGGCGTTGGAGAGATGAAACGTCTCACTAACGGCATAGCCGGAATTAATGATCCAGGCATCGACTTGTCCATTGACCGGACCGTTGTCGTACAGATCCTGTTGGGCGATGGCGGGAACCGCGGCCAACGCCAGACATGCAAGGATCAGCAAAGCAATGTGCAGTTTCAAGGTACACCTCGTTGTATGCCAATCATTGGCCCCCATAGAACGATGCTCTTCCGCGAGCTCTACAAAAACCTGCGCCGCAATACGGCGGCCAGGCCAGCAATGCCAGAACCGAAGAGGATCATGCTGCTGGGCTCGGGGGTGGCGCCGCCGGTTGTCGAGGTTTCGGAAGAACTGCTCAGGGTAAAGGCCTCCGAAGGAATCGATCCCACGTCGAGACTCTCGGCTTGAGACGGACAGCCAAGAGACATGCAGCCTAGGCCGGAGTTTGCATCCCAGTACGTTGGATCGCCGTCCACCGTGGTGGCGTTTTGAAGGGTAATGAAGTAGTTGCCGGCGTTCAGGTTCGTCCCGGGGAAGTTGCCGGATTCCTGGCAGACACTAAAGCCGAAGCCGTTGGCGAAGCAGTTGGATTGGGTCAGGGCAACGGTTGCGTCGAACAGATTGTTAGAAAAGTAACCGGTGTTGCCGATGGCTACTTCGACGCTGGTTACGGTGTCACCCGGTTCCACCCAGGCTCCGAACGATATATCACTTACTGTAGCGGAGTTGGCCAGATGGAATGTGTCGCTAACCGCAAAGCCGAAGTTAATGGTAAAGGCATCGACCTCTCCGTTGATGGGACCGTTATCATAAAGCGTGCCTTGCGCCATGGCGGGAACTGCAGCCAGGGTCAGACACGCGAGAGCGATTTGCAGTTTCAAGTTAATCCTCCTCCAACTTTAAAATCCGGATAACGGCCCATCGATACTGGAAGCCATCCCATACATCCGAAATGCTTCCACCCTGAATAACCTCAGTGGCTAAAAAGCCCGGCATTCAAACAACTCGTACGGCACGGCTGAAGCCGTGCCCTTTCAAACCCGACTGATGAGACAGCATCCAGGTTCTTCCGAAAGCTGTTAGAACAGCTTGCGTCGTAAGATTCCGGCCACGCCAAGAAAACCCGAAGTGAACAGCAGGATGCTGTTGGGCTCAGGCGTTGTGCCGGTCGATGTGGTGCCTTGCGCGGTGAGGGTGAAGGTTTCCGAAGGAATCGTTCCGAGAATGTTGTCCTGGGCCTGAGACGGACAACCCGGCGATTGGCAGCCTATGCCGGCGTTCTGGTCCCAGTACGTGGGATCGCCATCAGGGACGTCGGCGTTGCTGAGGGTCACGAAGTAAGTTCCGTTGCTTAAGTCGGGGCCGTTAAAGGTACCGGACTCGTGGCAAACGGCAAAGCCGAAAACGTTAATCATGCAGCCTGATTGAGTCAGCGAGACGGTCATGTCCATCAGGTTGTTCGCAAATACCTGGTTGCCGATCTGGATTTCGACGGAGGTGATCGTGTCTCCCGGAGACAACCAGGCGACGAAGTCCATGCCCCCAATGTTGCCATTGTTGTTGGACACGGTGAACGAGTTGCTAACGGAATTGCCAAAGTTGATGGTGAAAGCCTCAGTCTCTCCGTTGACCGGTCCGTTGTCATAGACATTTCCTTGAGCCAGGGCGGGAACAGCAGCAGCAAGTGCCAGGCACACAAGAGCGAACAGCGATAGCGAAGCGAAGCAAGCCTTCATCGAAGTACCCCCAAGGCGGCGAACATTATCCCCTAACTGATCGCATTCGGTACATGAATTTCTCATAATCCACGCCGGAATATCGCTTAGTCAATTGCGGCTTTTCTTTCTGGAATACAAGCCTGCGGCTGCGTGCTGGGCTAAGCTCTTCCGCGCCTACGGCGCTTGTTTTTCGCGCTTCGTATTTCACCGCCGAAACACAAAGCGAGTTCTCACGCGGACACCGAAGGCGGTCCCCTTCAAAACATGCCTTAATCAGAGTTTTCTTAGCTATAGGGAGAAACTACAACTACCACATTGTGGGATTATCTGGCTGCCTAACCAATTTCCGGTCAGACAGCCAGCAAGGTTTATGGTTCCGGCGGCGTATAAAGATCGCGCATGCGGAACGTCCGGTAGGACCACCAACTAGCTTGCAGTTGGTAGACGATATTGCCGCTGAGATCGGTTTCGGTAGATTGCGCAGCGTGAGCGGGGAGCAGCAGCAACCCGTTGCCGAAACTGGCATAAGTGGGATTGCCGGCGGAGAACAGCAGTTGAGCACTGCCCAGCGCCGAGGAGTAATCTCCTAGATCTGCACGGGTTTGAATGGTGACGGTGCGGGCCGTCTCCGATACCTGCAAGACCATGCCGCGGCTGTCACCGGTGTTGCCGCATTCCGTATAGCGCAGATTGCCGTCGTCGAAGACAGTCAGAGTTTCCAGCACACCCGTTTGGGTCTGGAAGGTGGTGTCGTGTTGATGCGTAAACCAGGGATAAACAGCAGGCTGGCCGCACAGGGTCTGGGGCGGGTTCAGGATGGTGAAATCGCCGTAGGGTCCCATACGCCACAGCACGCTGCCATCACCCTGGCCGTTCTTGTAGTTGATTTTGATGAGCCAGTCCTGGTCTCGCTGGGAGACGATGATGTTTCCATCGGGCGTCATCTGCACCGCGTTGGAGTGCAGCCAATCGTTCGCTTGAGAAAACGCAGGATTGAACAGCGGACAGCCTTGGGTGTTGTTGGTGCAGATTTCGTTCAGAGGGGCCGTGCGGCTCAAGTCCTCATGAGCGAACGAATCCCAGGCCCACACCAGTTGCATGTTGTGATCCAGAATCAGAACCATGTCGCCCAGGATGTCGACCGGATTCTGTTGTGTTCCTCCCTGATACTGGGTGGAAACCTCGTCGCGAGCCGCCAGTAAGAGCAGGTTTCCGTTGGGCAACACCCGGGTTTCATGAGCGTTGAACGAAGTCATCGCCGGATAGCCCTTGGCGGCCAGCTGCTCGTTGAGGATCTCCATGTTGGTCGACAGGATTTGGTTTCCGGCAAGGTCGTACTCGTTCATTTTCAGATTCGAAAGCGTGAAGAAGTTTCCGCCCGCCTGCATGCGGGTCATCAGCGCCTCGCCAGGGTAGTACCAAACTACGTTCCCCATGAGGTCGGTCGCGGTGGGCCACAGAATGAAGGGCTGGCCGGTGCCGGGAACCAACTGAAACAAGTTCAGCGGAAAAGCTGCGTCGTGCTGCGTGGGAGGAACTTTCACCGTAAAGTGCTCGTCAGCAGGAAAGTTGTTGGGAAGGTGTCCGGTGGTGAACGAGAGGTTGGGGCCACTGTTGTCAAAGTTGGTGGCGAATTCCTCCCAGTGCATCTGGTACTGAGTCGAAGCCAACATACCCGCGACCAGGAAATTGGCACTCGAGGTCGAGCACGGCACAGCATTGGTGGTCATCGAGGCCTGCGAACCATTCTGCTGGAATCGCACTCGAATAGAGTGGCCGATGGTGCACGGTCCGGCACTGAACAACGCCACTAGAGGATGGTTGGTGATGTTCACGGCCGAGCCGCCGGGAGCGGTGACGATAGGATTCAGGATGTACTGCACCGGAACCGACGGATAGACGATGTAGGGTTGCTGCGTGATGTCGCGCACGATCACCGAAACCACGTAGGTTCCTTCCACTGTCCAAGGTACCCAGGTAAAAGTGTTAGGCAGATCGAAGTCACGAACCACCTGGTTCTGACCTTGGAGCGCCGCGCTGAATTGATAATCGTAAGTATGGCCCTGGGCGCCGCCATTCACGGTGGCAGTCCAGAGGATGCTGGTACCCAGCAGCTCCGGGCTGGGCAGGCTGGGATTCAAAGTGATGGAGACGGATGGAGTGTGGGCGGCTGCGGCCGCGAAGGCGGGCAGCAAAGTCAAACACAGCATAAGCAATAGAGCGAAACTGAGGGTCTTAGACAAGACACACCTTCGCTGCTGACACGATGATGAGCACACGGCAAGGTTCCTTCCTGAGGTAATTTAACGAAGTGAGGCGGGGAAGCTGGGCCTAAAAAATCTGACTAACTATATAACAACTCGGCGTTTGCAGTAAGAAAAAGAAAAGACAAGTTGTTGTGAATTTCGATAGGACACGAATGAGAGCAGGTCGCATAACAATGGCGCCGAAGCCTCAATCGTTGGGATCGGGCTGCCGCATGTCAACAGAGCCAGAAGGTCTCTAGTATATTTTCTGCATGCCCTCAGCGTTCGGCCGTTTCCTGCGACCCTCAGCCCTATCGTTCGTGGCGCCAGCCGATTCGGTGAATGGGTTGTCAAGCGGGACTAGACGGCGAGCGGCGACTGCTCAAGGTTCTTCGCTGCAACGGCGATTGTTCTATCTTCTGGCTGCGACCGCATTGATCTACGCATTTCTGGCTGGTCTGCGCACTATTAAGGATTACGACCTGGGCTGGCAGATGGCCACCGGACGCTGGGTGCTGCAGCATCATCACGCTCCGCCGGTGGAAGCCTTCACTTACATCGCGCAGGGCAATTGGATTTATCCGGTGGGCGCAGGCGTGATTTTTTATCTCGCTTACCTGCTCGGCGGATTCGCCCTGATTTCCTGGCTGGGAGCCGCGGCGTGCGCCGGCACGGTGGCGTTGCTGCTTCGGCGAGGCTCGGCGGCCAGCGCGGCGATTGCTATCCTCGCCGTTCCGCTGATTGCCTGGCGCACCGCTCCTCGCGCTGACATGTTCACGGTCGTGCTGTTCGCGGCATTTCTCTCTCTGCTGTGGGAGAACTACGAGACCGGCCGCGCCCGTCTGTGGTTGTTGCCGCTGTTGATGGTGGCGTGGGTCAATCTTCATTTAGGTTTCTCGGCGGGACTGGCGCTGGTTGGAATGTATGTGGTGACTGAGGTGCTGGAATCGCTGTTCGGCGTCGAGCGCCGTCTTGCCGCCGTCGCTCGATTGCGGCGAGCCTTCCCCTGGTTGCTGGCTACGGGAGTGGCGACGCTGGTGAATCCCTGGGGCTGGGACGTATACCGCGCGCTGATCCGCCAGCAACGCGTCATACCGCAGCATCAGCTTTGGTTCCGCGAGTGGCAGAGTGTGCCACTCAGCTGGAACCTGCTGTATTCGCTTCCGCTGCGCGATCCGGGAGCCATGATCTATGTGTTGCTGGTGATCGCCGTGATTGCCGGCGGAGTTGCGTTGCTGCGCGATCGTCCCGGAGCAGGACTTCTGCTGCTGGGGGCAACCGTGCCGGCGGTGCGCTATGGCCGCATGGATGGCGTGTTTGCCTGCGTGGTGGTGGTGGTGGGCGGATACGTTATCGCCGAAGTGCTGCCGCAGATGGGCTCGCGGATCAAGCAGCCGAAAGTGCGATTGATCCTGGCGACTACGTTGGCTGGCCTGGTGGTCGCGCTGGCTTTGGTGCGCTGCTTCGATTTGGTCACCAATCACTACTACCTGCAGACCCAGGAAGAAAGCACCTTTGGCGCCGGATTGGGCTGGTGGTTTCCGCAACGTGCGGCCGAATTCATTGAGCGCGAGCAGCTCCCCGGCGAAGTGTTCAACACCTATACCCTGGGCGGCTATCTGAGCTGGCGGCTCGGCCCCGGGCGTCGCGATTACATCGACGGCCGCGGCATACCGTTCGGGCTGGAACGCATTGAGCGGGAAATTCAGTTGCGGCAGAGCCCGCCGGATTCCGATCTCTGGCAACAGGAAGTAAGCCGTTACAACATCAACACCATCATCCTGCCGATCGCGCGTTATCAAGGCACGCAGTTCATCCGGCTGCCGGATTTTTGCAGCAGTAAAATTTGGGCTCTGGTTTACATGGATGAAATCTCAGCAGTGTTTGTGCGCCGCGCGCCGGAGAACGAAGCGCTGATCGAGCGTTTTCCGCTGAACTGTGCGACTGCGCCTTTGCCCGCCCGGCCGCCGGGAAACAATCGCGCTGAGGCGTTCAATGCCTGGGCAAATGCGGCCTCGGTTCTGGAAGTGTTGGGCCGCAACTCGGAAGCGCTGGCCGCAACCGATAAAGGGCTGGCCATTTTCCCCGACAGCCCGTTCCTGCATTGGACCCGCGCCAACCTACTGTTCGCGGAAGGTCATCTCGACGAGTCGGAGCAGGAGTATCTTGCCGCCATTGCCCTCAGTCCAAGTGAATCGACTTGGGACTCGCTAGCGCAGTCTTATGCGAAACGAGGACGGATGGAGGCGGCGATTGACGCCGAGGAACATGCTGCCCGCTACTCCGCCACGCCGTGGGCCCGGCTAATGAACGTGGGATATCTCTACCTCGATATGGGTCAGCCGCAAAGCGCGCTGGCGTCGTTCGATCAGGCCGATCGAAGCGCCTCGTGGAACCTGAAGCCCTCCGATAACGGACAATTCGAGTTTCGGATGGCGCAAGGACGGGCAAATGCCTGGGCCAAGCTGGGCGAGATCGACAAGGCGATTACGTTTCAGGAACAAGCCGCCAACCTGAAGCCCGGTGATCCTCAACCTTGGCGGCAGTTGGCGAGCTTGTATCAGCGTGAAGGTCGAATGGCCGATGCTAACCGCGCCCTGGCGCATGCGGCGTCAGTGGAAGGAAAGTAGAAGCAGGTCCCTCGACTCGCTGCGCTCGCTCGGGATGACACATCATGAGGGAACGCTCTACGGGGAACGCTCTACGCAGCGCTGAAGCGCCGAACTACCCGGTCTCGTCGCACTACACCAATTCTGAAACCGCTCTGATCTGCCGCGTGCCCGTTACGGCGTGGCCGGCTTCCATTTGTTGAGGAAGGCGAGCACGTCTTCTGGAGCTAGCGATCGCGCCTTCTCAAACTCGCCGCCCTGCTGGCTGTAGAGCAACTTGCCGTTGCTGTCGAGCACGGCCAGCGCGGGAATGCCCTTCTTCATCGGGACCTGATACTGCTGCATGATGTCCTGATTCTTATCGCCTTCGCCCACGTCGACGTGTACCACAATGTAGGAGTGCTGCAACACGGCCGCTACATCCGTCCGATGAAACGCCAGGTCGAGAACGTGGCAGTCGTAACACCAGTTGGCGCCGAAGACCACGATCACGCGCTTGTGTTCTTTGGCGGCCTGCGCCAGAGCCTCTTTGATCTCAGCATGGGCATCGAGGCCAGGCGCGTAAATCACCTTGCTGGTGGAAGTAGGTTGTTGCAGCCGCGTAGGCTCGCTGCGCTTGGTTGCCGACAGCCGCCACTGGCCTCCCTCCTGCTTCCAGAGCTGGCCTTCGGTGACATACACAGTGCGGGACGGAGATGTAGCGGCGGAAAGAATCTCTGCCTGAAAAACGATTTGCTGCACTCCTGCCTGCGGCGACTCGGACTGAATGATGTCGAGCTTCATGCGCCGCGCCTTGAGTCCGGTCCAGAAAGCAACGGCGGCGGCAGTATTGGTTTCCCCTGCGGTGGTCATGATTCGGGCAGGAGGATTGCTGCTGTAAAGCGCCTGCAGCGTCGCGGCATTGCCTCCGATCACGGCGATCTTCCATTGCTCCAGCGGCGGGAACGCGGCGGCAGGCGTAGCCCATTGTCCCACAATGTGGGATGGCAGTAAAGTGAGGACGAGGGCGAGAAAAAGACAGCGAAACAACATGCGGGACGGCTCCGGGTAAGACACGCTATGTATTATGACGCGGCAGCAGGGAATATGTCGTGGATGGGCCCGCCGGCTTCCGTCCGCGTATTTTGAAGTGGTACTTCGAGTCAACGCCAACTCTTTTAATGTCCCCCGTGGTAGGGATGACCTTTCAGAATGGTGAATCCGCGATAGAGCTGTTCCAGCAACACCACTCGCGCCAGCTCGTGCGGCAGCGTAATCTTGCCGAACGAGAGAATGCTCTGGGCCGCCGCGCGGGTTTGCTCGCTCCAGCCATCGGCCGGGCCGACGGCGAACAGCAACTCCTGCGTATCGTGAGACTGGTGATACTCGAGGAAGTTCGCGATCTCGTCCGAGGCCAGTTGGCGGCCGCGCGAATCCAGCAGTACCAGCACCGGCTGGGTGCGTCCGCGCATTTTTCTCGACCAGTTTGAGCAGCGCGCTTTCCGACGCCAGCTCGTGCGCGTCGCAGGCGGCGAAGCGCGACAGACGCTTCAGATATTCCGCGGTCAACGATTGAATGGGCGCGCTCTTGGTCCGGCCGATCCAGGCGATGTGCAGTTTCACGGCTCAGGAACTCTTGCGCGGGCGTTTGGCGGGCGCACGCTTGCTGGCTGTCTTTTTGGCCGCCGACTTCGCCGGCGCCTTTACCGCCGGGGCTGCACGCTTGGCCGCTTTCTTCGCAGCCGGTTTGCGAACAGGCTTCTCCAAGTCCGCGAGAGGGATGCGAGTCGCCGTCTTCCACAGGCGTTCCAAGTCATAGAACTTGCGGGCGGTTTCGGAGAAGATGTGGACTACGAAATCGACGTAGTCCATCAGGATCCACTCGGCCTGGGTCTTGCCTTCGATGTGCTTGGGCTCGACACCCGTGGCGCTGAGTTTCTGATCGATTTCGTCGGCGATGGCCTGCACCTGCCGCGGGTTGGCGCCCGAGCACAGAATAAAGTAGTCGGTGAAGCCGCTGGCCTGCGCGTCCAGTTGCAGCACGCTGATGTCTGTGGCTTTCTTCTCCTCGCAGGCGCGGACAGCGAGGGCGACCTCGGCCCGGGTTTCATTTTTCTTCATGCGATCAGTTCGATTTTCCAGTGGCTACCTCGATGGTGTCGCCGGCTGAAGCCGGCTCGGAATCAATAAAATGCAGCTATGACGCGGAGCCTAGTCCAGGCTTCCGCGTCTAGCCCGAACAAGCCAGTTCCAGCAAACTCGAACAAGCCTCTTCCAACCATACCTCTACTTCTTCTTAGTTGCAGAGTTGCGATACAGATGTTCTTTATGAATGTAGTCGGCGACCGCGTCGGGCAGCAGCCGCTTGAGCGCGCCGCCGCGATTCGACGGCCGCGCGGATCTGCGTCGCCGAAACATTTTCGTGAGTCTCCGGCAACATCTGCAAAGTAGCTCCTCGCTAAAACCAGCGGCCCTTCCATCTTCTGCTGGCGGAACAATTTTGTCACCGCCGGCTGCGGTCGCAACTTCGCGGGCAGCGACGATGCCACATCCGCCAGGGAAAATCCGGGCCGCGCCGCCACAATGAAGTCGCATTCGGCCAGCAGTTCGTCCGCCTTGTACCATTTGGCGATGTCCTTAAAAGCATCCATGCCGATCAGGAAGTGCAGGTGGTCACTTTTGCTCAGTTTCTTCTTGACCCGGCGCACGGTATCGATGGAGTAGCTGGGCTTGCGCTGGCTGCCGTCGACTTCGGGATCAGGCGCCTCCAGCAACGACGGCACAAAATCTTTTTCCCCCGCCAGCGCCAGTGAAATCATGGCATAGCGATGATAGAACGAGGTGATCGGCGTCTTCTGTTTGTGCGGCGGAATGTCAGCGGGGACGAACCAGATCTGCTTTAGGCCAAACTTGGCGGCCGCGGCGCGGGCCACGATAACGTGTCCGCGATGGATAGGATCGAAGGTACCGCCGAAAAGTGCGATGTTCATGCCGTGGTTACAGTTTCCGGGTTTCGGCGTCGGGATGCAAGGGAATGGAGTAACTAACGATTCTCTTTCACTCCAAAACCGGCGAATGCGGAGGAGAGATCGAAATCACTCCGTCACCCGCGAAGCTGGGCCGCGACGCAGAAATGCATTCCGTTTCCGCCGCCGGGATGTCGGGCGAATGGCTTGCTAAAGAAATGTCCGATTGATCCAATGTTTAGGGTCGCGTCCAACTCCTTATTCTTTTTTATCACCAACGACAGCCGACGAGGGACCTACTTATCTTGAGTTTCTCGGCAGATTTTGAAGTCCCCCATATCGCGATTTGTTGATGAACGAAAGCTCGCCCGCCATGTAAGTCGCTGTCAGCAGCATCCACCTAAATGGCACAAAACAATATATATTATCTGCTTTATGGCCAATATTTGCTGCACGTTTTGGTAATTGTTTTTAATCGAACTTCAGCGCACAATCCAGTAACCTTCGCTCCCAGGGTTCACGACCAGTTAGCTAGAAAATCGAAAGAACGAAACGTACGTGCAAGACATGAGGCCCCCAAGTCCGTGGGGATTAAAAGTCTGCTCCCAAGAGTTCGTAAGGGCTGACTGAAATCCCAACATGTCGGCACGAACGCGGCGCAGATCTGCGTCTGCAAAGAGCAGGTCTCACCACCGAACCTGGGCTTTACCTTCTCATGCGAGATGGTTTGCCAGCGCCCAGGAAAAATAGGCCACGAATTTCGACCTCCTCAGGCCAAGCGGAAGTCCATAACAGCAAGAAGTTCATGCCGGCATGCTAGGTATGCGCACTCTGTCTTGAAGGGGTATTCGATGAAAAAAATTGCGTTGCTCGTCTCTATTCTGGCCCTGGCGATGTGTGCCAGCGCACAAACGTTAATTGACTTTACCAGCCTGACGGCGACGGCCACGCCGACTGCGATTCCGGAAGGGTACGCGGGTCTCAATTGGACTGGGCTCGACTTTGTCGACCCACTGCAGTGGTCCTGGACGAACGGGACCCAGGAAGTAGGAGCAGGGTTCACTACCGGACCTGAAGCCCTCGTTGCCTTCGGCGGCGGGCCGCTGTGCTACCCGAAACATGGCGGACACACAGCCAAGAGCATTTGCTCAGCCTCGATAGCGGCGGGCGTGGGTCCGAATGCTCTCAGCCAATTCAGCCCCGCTTATGTCTATGTCTCAGAGGGGTGGGCCGACGACGGTGAACAGACCCTCCTGGTGAAGGCGTATAACAACGGCACCTTGATTGGTTCGCAGACATACGATCTGCAGACCCAAGCTCAGAAATTTCAGCTGGTCTTCCCCGTCTGGGGACCAATCACCGAGCTCAAGTTCTATCCCAGCCCGGGAGGCTCGTTTGTCCTCTACGTTCTCGGACTGAACTAAGTTCGCGCTAACTAGAAACTGGCCAACAGACGCCCCACTTAGATCGAGTTTGATCGGGTGGGGCGTTCGTTTGTATGGAACTGACAGGAAAATCCCCCGCTCTGCCAATACGAAGGTGGACGATGTGCCTGTGAACACAGATTCCTTGCCGCGCTCGAGATGACAAACCAAGAGGTCGCTACATCCAATTCCCACGCTTCTAAGAATCTCGCAGCGCTCCTCACTTTCTTGCCCTAGTGGCGTTCAGTCGGCCTCGTAGGTCGAATCGAATTAGTAGAGTGGGACAATTGCGCCGAATTTCGATCGAATGCAGCGACTCGGGGGCGATTATGGTATTAGCTCGCAGACGTAATCCACCGGTGAAGTGGGAAATTGAGATGAATCTGAGAGAGGCAGACTCCAAGACACTCTCGTCGACTGATTGAATCCGCGTTCGCGCTGAGAGCTGTCAAACAGCCGGAAGCGATTCGGCTTTGGACGATGTCCGAGATGTTAAATCGGGAGATTAGAGGGAGATTTAGCCGAGCCGAGTACCCAGACGAGAGCATGGAGCATAGTGAACGGGACGATGGGTTTGACGCCGACTCCCGGAACGAGACGTAAGCTCGCTCCCCATCTTGGCACAGTTGTTCCACGTGGAACATTACAAATTTCATGTTTAGAATCAATTGTTTACAGTCAATCTGTTGTTGTTCGTTATTCTTTGGAGGGCGCGGAAAACACAAAGAGGTCCGCGTCCACTGCATTGTTCCACGTGGAACAGCGTGGATGGCAGTAACGCGCATTCGTAGTCTCAACGTCGGCGATGACCGAGCATTTATCAGTCGGAGGCATGTCGCCGCGTCGCGTTTTTCTTGACTTACCCACAGCCCCACCCTTGGCCTACCCACTGCCGAATCAGCCTCTTCCGCTCGCTCCTTCGCGAATTGCACAGCTTTTCCTCGGAAAAGTTTCCCGTTCCGCGACTCCGCCATTGCCTCTGTCCGACAAAGCGGACTAAGCTTCTTAAAGACAAAAGTTGCGGCTTGGGCAGTTGCCAGACGCTAGCGGGCGGGAGCATGGGCAGGGTCATCGCGGTTACCAATCAGAAGGGCGGCGTGGGCAAAACCACCACGGCGATCAACCTTGCCGCGTCGTTTGCCGCCAACGGCGCCAAGACCCTACTCATCGACTGCGATCCCCAATCCAATGCCTCCAGCGGCCTCGGCTTCCTGCGCGATCCCGATCGGCCCAGCACCTACAAGCTCATCATGGGCGAAGTTTCGGCCGAAGCCGCGGCCCAGCCCACCCAGGTCGAGAACCTCAGCATCATCCCGGCGCATAAGAACCTGCTGGGCGCCAACATCGAGCTGGTCACGCTCGACTATCGCGAATACCGCCTGCGCCACGCGTTACAGCCGCTACGCGACAGCTATCAGTTCATCGTGCTCGACTGCCCGCCGGCGCTCGATCTGCTGACGCTCAACGCGCTGGTCGCCGCCGACACCGTGCTCATTCCCATGCAGGCCGAGTACTTCGCGCTGGAGGGCGTGACCGAGTTGCTGGACACCATCGATCGCATCCGGGTCGAACTCAATCGCGGCCTGGCGGTCGAAGGTGTGGTACTCACCATGTTTGACGAGCGTACGAACCTGGCGCAGTCGGTGGCTTCGGAGCTGCGCGGCTTCTTTGGCGATCTGATGTGCCAGACCGCCATCCCGCGTAATATTCGTCTGGCTGAAGCGCCCAGCCACGGCCAGGCGGCCCTGACCTACGATCCACACTCGCGCGGCGCCGAGGCGTATCTTAAGCTGGCGGAAGAAATAATCGAGCGGGTGACCAATCCCAAGGAGGCGGAGCAGGCGAGCGGCTAGGAGGAGTAGTCGAGGGAACGCTAGTGTCAGTAAGCTGTTTTCGCGCGAATATGGGAGCGCGGGGTTTGAGATAAGGCCTCTTTGGCGCTTAGGGCCGGCAGCGCGATATAGTCCCACAATGGGGTATATCCTACATTGTAGGACATAAATAATCGTGAACGCAATTTCGGATTTTGCTGGGGCTAAAGCCCTCAACATGCCGGAATCATTCGGCACGACTGAAGTTGTGCCCTGACATAAACCAAACGCTCAATGAGATGAGTTTCTTGCTAAGAGCTAAAGAGGTAAAGGCTAAGAGCCACATGCCAAGTGTTAAGTGCCAAGTGCTAAGGACGCTCTGATTAAATCAAAGCTGAGGTCCCGCAGCGGCTGAAGCCGCATGATTTCGCGGGTACTTACCGGACGGCCTGAAGGCCGTCCCCTTCAAAAGCCTTAATCAGAGTTTCCCTAAGTGCCAAGTGCCAACTACCAGTTGCTAGTTGCTAGTTGCTAGTCGCTACTTACTGACTTTCTATGACCACTGACAAACGCAAAGTTCTGGGTCGCGGATTAGAAACGTTGCTCCCGTCGCGGCAGGTCCCACATGCACCGGTCTCGGCGGCTGCGGCTCCCAAGGCCAACGCCGACGAGGTTCACCAGATCCCCCTCAGCCAGCTCGACCGCAATCCTTATCAGACGCGCACCGCGTCGCTCGACCCCACCGCGCTGGAAGAACTGGCCGCTTCCATCAAGGCAGTGGGCGTCGTGCAGCCCATCGTGGTACGGCCGGTGGCGGGCGGACGTTATCAGGTGATCGCCGGCGAGCGCCGTTGGGCGGCCTCGCATACCGCGGGCCTGCCGGCCATCCCAGCCATCGTTCGCCAGGTTTCCAACGAGCAGGCCATGGAAATGACGGTCATCGAAAACCTGCAGCGCGAAGACCTCAATGCCATGGAGCAGGCGCGCGCCTTCGAACGGCTAAGCCGCGAGTTCGGCCTGACCCAGGAGCAGATGGCGCAGCGCACCGGCAAGGAGCGTTCGTCCATCGCCAACTTCCTGCGGCTATTGAAGCTGCCGCCCGCGGTGCAGACCATGGTGGAGAAGAATCAGCTCAGCTTCGGCCACGGCAAGGTGCTGGTGGCGCTGGAGTCGCCTGAGGAGATCGAGCGGCTGGCCCGACGGATCAACGAGCATGCGCTTTCTGTTCGACAGACCGAGGAGGCAGTCACCCATCTGATCCAGCCCCGGGCTCCGGCGGAAGCAAAAGTTCGCGTGGTCGATCCCAACGTGAAGGAAGCGGAACGCTTGCTGCAAAGTGCGCTGGGCGCGCGGGTCACGATCAATGATCGCAAAGGCAAAGGCAAGATCCTGATCGAATACGCGTCGCTGGAAGATTTCGACCGCATCCTGGAAGTGCTGGCGAGGAAGTAGGCCGGCAACCTTGTTATGTGCGTGACAACGGACGCATCGAGTTGCGGTATGCTCTTCTCAGGTTTTCGTGAGGAGAATTATGAGACTGATCGCTATCGCTCTTCTGCTGCTGGCCGTGGCACCTGCTTCCATCGCCCAAGATAAAGATAAAGACAAGGGAACGGACTCAGCCACCGCCAATCCCATCGTCGCCACCGTGCGCGCGATGGAGCAGCGCTACTCGAAGAACCTGATCGGAGCTGCCGACGAGATGCCCGCTGCCAAATACAGCTACAAGCCCACGCCCGACCAGATCACTTTTGGACACCTGGTCATGCACATCGCGCAGTCCAATAACGGCTTGTGCGCGGCCATCGCCGGCGAGCCGGCGCGCGAGACGAAGCTCAGCGAAACCGATTCCAAGGATGTGCTGACTAAGGCGCTGCAAGATTCCTTCACCTATTGCGAGCAGGTGCTGGCCAAGGCTGACGACAGCACGCTCGGCCAGTCAGCGGCGCTCTCTGGAGGACACACCATTACACGCGGCGCGGCGTTGGTCCATCTCTCAGCCGATTGGGCCGATCACTATGGCGCGGCGGCCATGTATCTGCGATTGAACGATCTGCTGCCGCCCAGCGCCAAGAAGCCGGCGGGGAAATAAGCAGGGGCTTTCACGCTATCCTTAAATCTTAGCTGTCATCCTGAGCGGAGGCGGCGCTTCGCCGCCGGAGTCGAAGGACCTGCTTTTACTGACAACTGGCAACCGGCAACTGACCACTGATTCACTCCGCCTTGACCACGATCAGCTCGAAGCTGCCCGGCACCATCGCCGGCCTCTGTCCTGGAGCAGGCGGCGTAGCCTCGCGCTGCGCCGTAACCAGGTAAGCGACATCGTTCTCCTGGTCGAGCGCCATCGTCCGTGCACCTTTCGCTGTTGCCAGATTCTGCCGGACCGTGTATTTGTCGGGACTGTCCTCGTGGATCACGGTCAGCACCCCTTCGCCGCACGACATGAAAATCTCCTGCGTCGTGGGATTGAATCTGCCGGCATCGACGCCTTCACCGATCGGCACCGTGGTCACGACTTTGCCCGAGTCGGAGTTGACCACCGCCATCATCTTGTTGCCGCATCCGGCGAACAGCCGGTGATGTTCCACGTCGAAGGCCAGTGCGCTGGGCTCCTGGCAGGGAGCGATCGGCCAGGTGTTCAGCACCGCCAGCTTAGTAACATCCACTTCCGCGATCTGGCCCTTGTCTTCAATATTGACGTACAGCTTGCCTTTGCCGTCGCTGGCGGGAAACTCCGGCTTGCCGCCCAGAGGAATCGTGCCGACAACTTTGCCGTGGCCGCATCGATCGCGGTCGAATTCTGTCCCCGTGCATTGAAGGTGAACACGCGCTTTGAGAATGGGTCATACAAAATCGCATCCGGACGCTCGCCTACTTTCACGCTGTCCAGCTTCTTCAGCGTTTTCAGATCGAAGATGGTGACGGTGTTATCGCCGCCGTTACTGACGAATCCGCGATTGAATTCCTGAGCCAGCGCCACGCCGTGGATCCCAGACAGGTCGGGAATGTCGCCCGTCATCTTCAGTGTGGCCGTGTCGACCACCATAACGTGGCTGCCGCGGGTGATAAAGAGCCGATGTCCCACATTGTCGTAGATAAGATAATCCCAGCCGCCTTCGCCGCCAAGTTTGACGCGGTCCGCCATCTTGAATTGCTTCTGAGCGAAGGCAGGTACAGCAGCAAAAACCGCTGCCGTAAGGACGATGGCAAGAATCCGTTTCATTGCTGAGCTCCCGTTCGTATCGATAACGTGCATTGAGTAGAGCACACATTCAGGCGTGCAGGGATACACCGAATTATGTAGCGCGCTTTAGCGCCTGAGGTAACCTCAGAATTGCTGATCCCGACGTCGGCTGAGAGACGAGCGCTTCTGGTGCTAAGGCATTATTGTTGGTTCTCCCCAGCCGCCCTTAGCCCGAGAAAGCTCGGCGGCCTTAGTTCATGCTGCTGCGCACGTCGATCAGAACCTGGTCGGCGGAGTCGACCCGGATCAGTCCGACACGCGGATATTCCATATCGAGAATCACGTACAGCGTCGAAGCCGTGATGAAGGCGTACACCAGCATGTGTATCCAGCTGCGCTTCTTCGCGCCGGCCATGCCGTAGCCGGCCAGCAGCGAAGTCGCAATCATTAGCAAGCCTAGTCCGTAAAAGATGACTTGGGGCGGATGGGTTTGCGTGGCCACTGCGCGGGTGGTGGTGACGTCGATCATTTCGTTCAGCGACGACAGCACCAGCGTGGTCACCGCCGGAGAGTTGACCTCTTTGCAGGCAGCGACAGCCTCATTCCATATCTTGCCCTGCAGTTGGTTCGCCAGGTTGAACTCTGCCTTGGCCGCTTCCATGTCGGTCCTGACCTTGCGAAAAGTGGCCAGACGCGCGTCTGCATAATTGCGGAAGTCTTCGCGCAGCGCCGGTTGTGCCGACTGCGGCAGCAGGTCGATTCGCAGATACGCCGTGCCAATGGCATTCGCTTCCTCGCCCACCAGCTGGCGCCGTGCATCAAAGCGCGAGGCCGCGCCGGAAAAGGTGAAGGCAATCAGCAGCCCCATCAGCCCGAAGACCGCGCCTTCAATTGCCCCCAGGCCGGTACTGGCACCCTCGGGATCTGCTTTCTTACGGTGGATGCCGATCCTGCGTCCCACTTCGAGCGAAGCCAGCATGACCACGAGCAGGCCTCCTGCCAGCAGCCAGAAATTGAGGACATTGATCATCGCGATCTCCTTAATAGTATTGCCAATTTATTTTGACGGTGACCTCAAGAGGCCGCCGGGCAATGATTCCCGGGCAATACCTGCATTCAGGGCCTGTCGTGAGTGTAGACGAAGGGTACTCGCCCGAGCGGTCAGAATAATTGCAGCCTGATGACCGCTGCGCCAAAATTTTTGTCGCAGGCTTCTTGCAACGCAGTTGCGCCAAGTTGCAAAGATAACCGCAATGAATTTAGGTCCTTCCGACGCACGGTTCTCCATCCAGCGGAAGTGCGATTCATCCGAAGATAGCAGCCCGGATTTTCTCCTACACTCACCGTAGCCGCGGTAAATGTGGTGATCCTCATCACGGCAACTTAGCTGGAACAAGTTGGTTCTGGCGTGGAGTCACTTTCTCCATGAATCAGGCTCGACTACTACTACTGCTAGTAACTAGCAGACTAGCCGCAACTCTTGCGAAAAGCTGCAACTATGCCGGTTTGGTTTTGGATAATTGGGAACCAGTTTAGCTTGAATAGACAGAGTTTTCGATATAGTATCCATTGCGCCGTTGTTCTCGCCTTCCAGAGGAATCAAAGACATGAGTTACCGGTTGAGATTATTTCTAACAGCTATCATGCTGGCCTCGCTGGTCGCGGTTTGTGCGGCCAAGAACCCATCGCATAGTCCATCGCAGGCAACCTATGTAATAACGAATGACGATGGCTTGATGCACAGCTATATAAGCTTCTTTGTGCCGGGGACTTCAGGAAGCAGTCCCACCTTGACGTTCCAAACCAATGTCAACACCGGAGGCAAGGGAATCGGCGGCGGCTTTTTCGGAACGCCGCGAGTCAACTTGCTGCACGATAGTTCTGCGCAATGCGCTTATGTCTCCGATGCCGGGACCGGTGATATTGCTTCCATCAATATTCAAACTCAGACGCGGGTAGGGAATTTTCTAGGCTCGGCCACCGACTCCGGCAGCGCCAACGGCATCGGGATTGCGCTGAACCAGAACTATCTTTACGCAGGCTATAGCCTTTCCAACACGATTGGGACGTTCGCCATCGGAGCAGGATGCCAGCTTACCTTTCTCGGGGATGTTAGCGCGGCAGGCCTGAACGGCGGCTGGATCGGTGGAATGGCAATCAATGGAAATATCCTGGTGGCCGCTTACGGAGACGGTTCGATTCAGTCCTTCAACATCGCCAATGGCATACCCATGTCCAATAACGACGAACAGAACTCAACCGGGTTCGCCGCTGCCTTCTTTCCCGAGGGTGTGGACATTACGCAAGACGGACACTTCGCCATCTTCGGTGATTCTTCGGTGCCAACCACCATCGAAGTCTCCGACATTTCTTCCGGCAAGCTGACCCCCACGGTGCAGTACACGGTCGGCACACCGTACAACGCGGTAGGGCCGGGCTTTAATTCCGCAAGCGTTTGGCTTAGTCCGGATGAAAGCCTTCTCTATATCGGCAACAGTCAAGGTAATACCGTTACGGCGGCTTTCTTCAACAAAAACACGGGTAAGGTCACCGCAGGTTGTAATTCGGCGCCGTTGAACCTGTTCTACAATCCCTGGACCTATGTAGGATCTTTGGTGACCAGGGACAACACCGGCACGGGCGGAGTTCTGTACGTGGCTGAGTTCGCGCCTCTGGGCTCCTCGATCGGGGTTGTTCAGGTGACTTCGAACGGCACGACATGCTCTCTTACTGAGTCGTCCGTGTCTCCCGCTATGGACTCGTTTAGTAACGGATTATTGTCCATTCAAACGTTTCCACCCAGGTTATTTTGAGCATGGCTGCTCATTCAGCGGCCATGGTACCGTTGCAAGATTCATCGAAGTACGAAAAGGATTTCAGGGAGTCAGGAATGCGTCCATTGTTTCGAGTTGTCCTACTTACTCTATTGTGTGGAGTTTCCTTAGCGGCTGCCTCGGCCCAGGGACCGACCTGTCCGATGAGACCGCTGCCCGGCACCCCGGTGCTCAATCCGCTGGATTTGTTTAGTCAGAACGGGGTGTTGAACCTCAGCATGACTTTGCAAAATCAGATGGGCTCTGACGGCTTCATGCACTATTGCTATGTGTACATGTACCAGGGTCAACAGGTCGAAGCGCCGACGCTGCGCCTCAATCCCGGCGACACGCTCAACCTGAATTTCACCGACAACATTCAGGCGCCCTACGACCACGTTACCCCACCCCCTGGCTCCAAAAAAGCGTACATGGAAAAGATGATGCACATGGAGCCGGCCAAGCAGCAACACCCGGGTACTCCCGACGATCCTTGCAACGGTACCATGGTGATGCCTGGGTCCACCAACATCCATTGGCATGGGCTGAACATTACGCCCATCTGCCACCAGGACGACGTAATCAACACCATCATTCAGTCCGGCGATCCGGCATTCCTGTATAGCTTCCAGGTGCCCTCGAACGATTCGCCGGGAATGTATTGGTACCATCCCCACGTGCATGGCAACACCACAACCCAGGTGGATGGCGGCGCGGCGGGCGCGTTCATTATTGAAGGCACTATTCAGGGTACGCAGGGCCTGCCGGAACGGGTGCTGGTTATTCGCCAGCAGTTCAACAACCCCAACTCCTGGCTGCCCGGACCGAACCAGCTGACCATCAACTATCAGCCGGCCATTTATCCCTTCGCGCCTTCGCCCATCATTAACACGACCTACGGCCAGCCGGAATTCTGGAGAGTGGTCAACGCCACCACGCAGGCATTTCTCACTTTGCAGCTGCAGTTCGGAACCACGGCGCAGCCGCTTCAAGTAGTGGCTCTGGATGGTATTCCCTTGACCACTCCGATTTCACAGACAACCATTAATCTGCCGCCGGCTGGGCGCGCCGAATTCATTACGCCAGGGCTTCCTCAGGGGCAGACGGGTACGTTCGTGACCGAGGGCTTTGACAGCGGCCCGGTCGGCAATCCGAATCCGGAACAGCCTTTGGCAAATCTCATCGGGAGCAGCAACGGCAAGGAACCTCATCCGGCGACCCATACGGTCAAGCCGCCTACCGAGCCGCAGCGATTCGCGGGGCTCGCAGCCCAGTTGCCGACCGCGACGCGGAATCTTTACTTCTCCGAGCAGACCATCGGAAGCAATGGACCAACCCAGTACTTCATTACGGTTAACGGGCAAAGGCCGAAAGTCTTTCACATGGATGATCCGCCGGCCATCGTGACCAACATCGGAGCGGTAGAAGATTGGACCATCGAGAATCGTGCCGGCGAGGCGCACGATTTCCATATTCACCAATTGCACTTCCTGGTGATGGCGATTAACGGAGTGCCGGTGCCCAACCCTGAACTTCAGGATACTTTCACCATCCCCAACTGGTCAGGCAGCGGTCCTTATCCCAGCATCACAGTGCGCTTGGACTTCCGCGATCCGAATATAGCCGGAACGTTTGTCTATCACTGCCATATTCTCGACCACGAGGATGGCGGCATGATGGCGAAGATCCAGGTGAATCCGTCGAATTAGCTTCTAGCCATGGCCGAGCGTCATGGCTTGGAGCCTCAGCCGCCGAGGATAATCTCGGCGGCTTTTTGCTGCGCGATTATCCACGCGGCATTCATTCTCATGGCACTTTGGGCGCGACGGCCTCTGGGACGCAATTGGAGTGCAGGCGTCAGAATTGGAGTGGATCACAAATTGATCCGCACAGGACCGTATAGTTGGAAACAATTTGCTCAGGGAGAGGATTTGAGCCTCCGCCCCCCGGCAGTGGCTTCAGAGGGCCCTCGGTCGTAATCCGAGATCGCTTTCGCCGTCGGCCAGGATTGCGACTCAAACGCAAGGAACTGGCGCTCGAGCACCCATTCCAGCTTGGCTTTTTCGTTCTTGTCGAGAAACCTCTGGCACGGCTCGGTGAGCGTTCTTGACCATCTCACATCGGCTGCGCATTCTCTCACCGGCGTAAAGCTCCGGCCATCGCTCCACAGGCTCGCACCGGAAATGAATGCGTGCTCCAGGCTGGCGCGCGCCATCTTCTTGAGTTGGACATAACTGAGGTCTTGGTCGAGCACCGCGCGCAGGTACTCCTGCGTCATGTCCGATCGTGACACTCCTTCGTCATCGGTTGCCAGTGCTACTGGAACTCCGGCTCGGATGTATTGGCGCAAAGGATGCCGCTCTCCCTCGATCCCAAGGATGGTGGCATTGCTGGTCAGGCAAATCTCGATTAGGACGTTGCGATCCGCAAGTTCTTGCAGTAACTCCCTGGGCCGGGTCTCATACATTACGGCTACACCGTGTCCCAAACGCTCCGCGTGGCCAATGTTAACTGAATCGCGAATGTGAAAGCTCAAGTCCTCCGGTGTAACCAAGCCTGGCGCCAATTCGCCCGCATGTAATGCAATATGCACTTTGGGATACACGCTGTGCAGGTATTGCAGCATACGCATGTGTAGCCGGAAATCGTGCAGCGGAACGTACCAGTCCTCCGGCATACAAGATTGATTCCCACAAAGCGGGAATCGATACTGGCCAACTCGAACCCGAGCACCATCTGACCAAAAACAAATTGCTTGGGTAATCCGCGCAACACCATATACAGATAGCGCTGGGTGATCTTGCATCCGGGATCGGGCTGCGTGGTCACGCACCGCAGCGATGAGTCGCGGCTAGACTCTGCGTCGTCCATCTCCTTGCGGGCCGCAGTAACCACCTGCGCCATGCCGCCGGCCAGCAGTTTTTCACGCTGGTGAGAAAAATCGTCATCCCACCCTGTCCTGCTGACTAGAGCGGAAATCTCTTGAATGGCTGCCGCGTGCATCAATTCCTGGTAAACCTCGTGTTGCGATGCTGCCCGGGCCGCGGTTTCGGCCAGCATTTTTCCCGTATTGCCATAGCCCGCCACGATGAACTTATCGAAGGTGTCGAAGAAATGGTCATGACCCGACTCGCCGGAGAGTTGCCAGTTGCGCATCGAAAAAGCATCGATCATTTGCCGGTAGAGAAAGCGGTCTGACAGTGCAGTACTGGCCGGCACAGTGCCTTTTTCGCTTTCGCAAGGGGGAGGCGTGAGATAGAGCGTTTGGGAATTCACGCAAAGGCCGTCCTCCGCTGCCCACTGGATGAACGACTCAGCATAGATGGCACCAAGGAGATGATTGTGTAGGTCGCCCCCCTTTGGCATCTCTCGGAGAAAAACCAGCAGCTGAGTGGGGTCCTTGCGGATGCTCTGAAAATAACGATCGGTGCGCGCTTCATTTGAAGGCGCTTGAGGACCAGTCGCAATGCAGACTCCTGGCGCAATTAAGGCGGCCACGATAACAAGGGCTTTCGTATTTAATGTCCAGTGAGCGACGTTCATATGTGGATCAGTGTGCCAGTTTGAGTCGGTGGGTTGAATCTTGGGGCAGCAGCAGTCCAAGCGGCCAGCCAATTTCGAAAGCCTCCGCCAGGACGAGATATACCCAGCTCATTTTCCCCTCCTAAATCGAACCAGCAGAGTTTCCCAGCCTCCTCGAGAGTTTATCGGATGCGATATTTCGCACCTGTCTGGAATACCACACGACCGAACATTTTAACGCCGGGCGAATGCAGTTTGAGAAAAGAGAGGACCGCGAGGTGTGCCGCCCCCTCTCGGCACTTTGCGAGTGAGGCGCTACACTTAGCCCGCAAGGGTCTAGTGTATTTTGGCGGGAGATATCTCCCCTGTCACGGGCAAAGTCAGGCAGGCGGAAATTTAGGTAAAGGTAATCTGTTAGGAATCCATCATCCCGAATAGTAGACTCTTCCGGACCGCCGCCCTGCAGGCCATTCAGCTAGCTCGTCTGTGTCTCTGGGTCTGTAAAGTCGACCAGAGCCGCCAAGAATCGCGTGGCTGTGATACGGCAGCTAGATCGAGAAGGTGGTACTCCGCTTTGACCAAGACTGCACCAGAGGCATTATTACAACCCGGGGCAGAAGCACAAGAAGACTAGAAATTAAATCCTTGACGTCTGCTCCTCAGCGAACGCCGGAGGAGTTTTCTGCTGCTTTGGAGCCCGAGTCTATAAAACGAAAACGCGAAGTGCTCGCACACTTCGCGTTCTCTGTTATCAAACTCACCTAGGGCCGCTGCTATTCCACTACAAAGCCCATCTGCGGCTTCGAGAAATGGGTCATGGGGAAAGCGAACCCAGCTCCGACTGTCCGATTCCTCAGGCCATACGCGCCATTGTTCGCGGTCGTCTTGGAACTGGAAGAGCCGATGTGAGTGGGAAAGTGCAAGCCCGAAGTTGCCAAATGGGTGGCAGTCCGGTTTTGCGGAACAGTGAAGGCGGTTTGCGCAGCTGGAGCAGTCGGCGATGCCATCACGCTGGCGGCCGCAGCTCGGAAGCTGGTGTTCGTAGGAACGCCCTTGACCGCCGAAGGGTTAAAGTGGGACGCCAGACCAGCATGCAGCTCGTTCTCCAGGTTGGGACTCCCCAGGACTGAAGTGGACGTGGGCAAGTGCAGCCCGCCATTGCCTCCCGTCGCTGAGAGAGGTCATACCTTGCGTCACGCCCAGGGCCGTCCCGCCGTCGATACTTATTGATCCGGAGTCGCTCAGCCCCCCGGTCACGGATAAGGTTGTACCCGAATTGTTCAGGGCCACGCTGCCACCCGCAGCCACATTCAGGGTGCCACCGCCCGGCGTGTCCGCCGTCGTCTGCAAATTTCCGAGGGCAAGAGATCCTTCCACGCTCGCCAGCTTCGCCAAACCATTGGCCGATCCGGCCGTAAACGTTCCGTTCACCGTTAGCGCTGAGTTCAGCGGCACGTCCGTGATTCCGTTGGGCTGGTTGGTGAGGTGCAGCGTAGATCCGCTGCCGATAGTTACGCTGCCCGAGTTGCTCAGCGTGCCAACGTTGGCCAGCGAATCGCCATAGAGGTCGAGTGTCCCCTCCGCACCGTTGGTGAATGCCCCCGTTACATTCAGCGTATAGAAGGAAAGTCGAACTGGAAGCGCGTCACTGTGCAGCCGCTATCGGCACTTCATCACCCGCCCGGTTTTGCCTCGGGTCAAGGTGAGTGGTTCGGGCGCTTGCTCCTTGTCGGCCAGCACGATTTCCAATTGCATCGTGTCGCCCTGAATGGTGCCTTTGTAGATGGCCGGCAGGTCGTGCGGAGGATTGTTCTTTTGGACCGGACCGCCGCTGCTCCGGGGTATAAGTTCCGCGGGCGCTGAACTCACCTTTGGCATTGGCCTTGATTGGTTCCGCTATAGTTCCGCGGGCGCAATCGAATTCCAAAGTAGCTCCCCCAGCGCTCATTTCCATCGAGACGTGCATCCCACCCCACACGTTGGGAGATGCGTCACCGTCCCTGCCCTGTTGCGAACTAATCCCCCGGGCGCTCGCCAGCAAGGCCGCGCACAGGAACACCATCCAGATAACACTTGTCGATCGGAACTTCATTTTGTTTTATTTTGGCAAACCCCCGGTATATAGCACTGCGATAAGAACTAGCTCAGCTTGCGCGAAAGCCCGCTACCGGCCGCTCATTTCGACGTTGCTTTGCCCAGCGGCACCGAGGCCAAATCAAGCCAGCGTTCCCCGGTTCCTTTGACGAAAGTCAGCGATTCAATGCGCACGTCCCGCGAACCCTGATAGGCCTGCCAGCGATGGCGGGCGATGCCTAGCACTCTGCTAGCCTCGTCGGTCTGGTCCATTTTCGCGATCGTCAGATGAGGCATGTAAGGCCAAGGCTCCTCGAACGCCATGACGCCGCGATTCAACTTGTCATGCAACTCTCGCATGCGATAAGCGCCGCGCGCTACCCGCAGGAAAACGGTAGGAGTCAGCGGAATGAAGGTTTCCACGTCGCCCATCGTGACCTCAAAAGCACTGGCCGACCGGCCGACTTCCTTGAGTAAAGCAATGGCCTGCTGTTCGGTACCGCGCAGCGGGCGAGGAGGCAGGATCGTCAAGTGAGCATCCGCGTGAGTATGCGCGGGATGCAGTTCGCGACGCAGCTCTTCTACGAAGATCCCAACCGGGCTGCGCACATAAGCAACCGCGGCGTATACGAGACCAGGCATGAACTTTCCATTATAGCGGCCATTCCCCGGGAACCGTGTCACGGAAGCCATTCAGGGAAGGTGCTGCCAGGATTGCTATAATCGAAGCTAGTCGGGGCGTAGCGCAGCCTGGTAGCGCACCTGCCTTGGGCGCAGGGGGTCGCTGGTTCAAATCCAGTCGCCCCGACCAATCCTCTCACTTAGTTAGCGCGCTGGCTGCTGACATCGGCTTCTGACTGTAGTGAAAACTGTAGGGACCCTGCCTCAATTTCTGCCCCATATCGACTAATGGCTTCCACTGCTCCCCGCAGTTCTTCAATCCCGAAATGCCCGTAACGTGCGGCCATCTTCGCCATTGTCCCGGCCGTCCAACCTACGATCTTCGCAATGATCGGCAGAGGCACGCGGGCAGCAATCATTCGGCTAACGGCGCTGTGCCTCAAATCGTGAAAGCGGACGGGAACGAGGCCGACGGGGAGGTCCTGCACTTCTTCCTTGCACTCGATACAGACATATCCCTTCTCGGGTTTCGGTTTGTCCGCCAAAATCCCGCTCTTGCAACTCGGGCAATAGCGTCGGGTTCGTTTCTTTGCGCCTTCCCATGCTTCTTTGATGTCGCCGATTGGTTGTGTTGGGTCTGTCTCGTACACGATGGCACCGGTGAACCCGAAAGTTTGTTCCTTGCCGGTGGCGCTGCACTTTTCCAGCGGGAACACTAATGCTCCGGTTTGCGATTTAGGAACTGTTGCTCCCAGAATCTCAGGGTTGCGACGGCACGATGATTCAATGGGACCGTCCGGCCCGTCCCGGCTTCAGTTTTGTCTTTGCCGAATTGGAGACAGCGGTTAGCAAAGTCGATGTTTTTCCATTGCAAGGTCCGAACCGTATTGAACCGTGCGCCGGTTTCCAAGGCGAGCACAACGAAGGGCAGCAGGATGCGTGACCGAGACCTTCCGCACTCCAGCAGCAAGGCGGATTCTTCTTCGGCAGACAAGGCCCGCCCCGCATCTTGCCGCTCAGGAAGCATCCTCACATCGGACTGAATGCGCGCCCACGCGCCATATTTCCGCATGATCTGGCGCAGCATGCCTACTTCGATGTTGACCGTCCTGCCGGACGCGGCTTCGGCTAATCGCGCCTTTTGGTAATTCGAGATGTCCCTTGCCTCAATATCGACCAACAATTTTTTGCCGAGCACAGGCAATAGGTGATCCATGCTGGTCCTGGCAATGTCGGCTGTACGGGGGGACCATGCTGGGTTTTTTATTTCGTGCCATTCTTTAGCTGCAATCGACAAGAGCCGGGGTTGCTGCTGCTTTCGAATGCCAGCCGCGCCGTCCTTTAAGGCTTGTTTTCGCTTCTCGAAGACTTCGCGTGCCCGCGTGATCGAAGTCATTTCCGTTGTTTCCTGAACGCGCTGCCCGTGGAAGTGAAAATCCATCCACCACACTTTTCCGCGACGGTATAGCGACATGGTTTACCTGCCTTTCGTGGGCGCTTTCAGTTCGCCCTTGTTCACTGCTCGGGTTAGGAATTTGGGAGTGATGTCCGCTTCCCGCTTCGAGACGAAACCCTTCCAATCGTCCTTTGGGCGGGTTGTGGCCCACTTCTGCATGGCTGCCTGTGACCGGCATAGCTTGTCCGCGTGGTCCCTTTTCCCTCTCGCGGGTTCGGGCTGCCGCTGTCGTGGCATTCCGCATCTTCGCGAGCAATAGACCTTTTGTGAGGCGCGTTTTTTGAGGTAATACCGTCCACAGCGGGCGCAGGGCCCCGCGAGCTTGTGCCATTCGGGATTCAGAGCCAGACGAAGCGAAACGCTTCCCCTCGGGGTCGGATGCCGGGTCCCCTGTTCAGGCGTAGTTCGCGTTAAAATGTCTCCCAAGAAGGTTAGCTGCCAAGGCAACAACTCCGACCCTTCGGATCTCCGACACCTTCCAGCGGGTGCCACCACTTATGTACGACCTCGCGAAGGATCGGCGGCCCTCTTCTTTAGGTTCTCGCCGCACTCTTTCATATTTCTGCATCCAGGGCATTCGCCTCACCATAAGCGCCGGTTGCGGCTTCTGCTTGAGCGTCTCAATAAGTCCAATTGCACTATCGAGATGAAAAAACCTTGATTGCGGAAAAGCCACCTGAAGGCCAGCAAGTTCGGGCTGTCTTTCGCTGCGGCGCACGGAGTATTTATAGCACGTAAAATACATTAACGCAAGCGAATAATAATGACTACAAAAGAAAACTAAAGGAGAATGTAATCACGCGAATAGCCCGCACATTGCGGAGGAAAAATGCAGCCAGTTCGCAAGGGCCTGATGACGGTCGAACAGTTTGCCGATGCCGTGGGCTGAAGCCAGCTACCGTGCGGCAGAAAGTGTGGCGTCGTGAAATCGAGTTCGTCCGCATTGGGCGCGCGATTCGCTTCAAACCCGATACTGCGGAAAAGTTGATAGAAGCTGGCACTGTCCCAGCTCGACAGTCGCTCTCTAACGAGGCGGTGTGATGTGCAACAGGATGCGATGCTCACCTGAGAAGACGAGGCGGCGGCAATCCTGCGCTGCCTCCAAGAATCGTTGTGCGACCCTGCATTCGCTGGCGCGCTGGCATTGGTTCTCGCTACGGATGGGCGGGACGTGGAACGCAGGAGGAGGCCCGTAAATGGCAATGAATGACCTTCTTCATAGTTTGGAGCAGTCCCGATTCTTCGGAACGCTTGAACTTAAGTTCGAGGCGGGCCGCGTGGTGCTGATTCGCAAGACGGAAACGCTGAAACCCTCCGCAAGCGACTGTCGGGACAACCGAGGTGAGGCAGATGGGCACGAATCCCCGCGCTGATACTCCCGCTCCCTCTACTGTCGCCACCCTGATCGGAGGCCAAGTGAAGCCTGCAGCGGCCCAAGCGGCGGCGCCGGGATTCTTCGAACGCAACACCGAAGAGCGAGCCGAGATAATTGAGGGCCTGCTCCGCGAAGGACAACTGGCCGCGTTTGCCGGTCCCTTTGGCATGGGTAAGTCGCCAGTCATTGCTGACCTTACGGTTCGACTCATCAACGGCCTGGATTGGTGCGGGCGCAAGCTGGAGCGACGGCCTTGCATCGTTGTGGATTGTGAAACCGGCGGATCGGATTACAAGAAGGCTATCACCGCCATTGCCACCCGCCTCGGAGTGCCACCTCCTCGCGTGCCAGATGACCTGGACGTCTACCTAGAGCGCGATCAGGCAGACGAACCGGCCACAGAAGCTTTGCTGAAAGCAGTCTCGGAAACGGCGCCCGAGCCAAAGCTGAGGTTGATCGGATACGCCCTGAAACGGAAGCCGAACGCAGTGGTTTTTGTTGACCCCTTAGAGATGCTCTTTCGTCTCGATACGACCAAGAAACCGGACGTGCTGGGCCTTTATCGGCACCTGCGAACGTTGTTGGCGGAATTTAAGAGCGGCGCTGCTCAATACCTTCAACCTGCGCAAGAGGGACAAGAGAGGCCTGAAAGCCGACCTCCTAGCCGATCCGCGGAATTGGCTTGAGGAGGTCTGCGGCTCACTCGATCTGCTCAACCGATCTGATGTCCGACTGGGGATTGACTGCCGAGATGATGACGTGCGTGTTATCAACGGGATTGTGCGAGGCCGTGAGATGCATCCTGTCCTGATCCGCGCGGTGACCGGCGCCAATGACGAGCTGGCAGGGTTCGAGCAGGTAGCTCCTGACGACCTGGAGCTTTTGAGTGCGCTGACCCCGAAACAGAGAGCTCAGTGGGACAAGCTGCCGGATCAGTTTAGATTCGAAGAGGCGGCCGACAAGGTCGTCCCGCGGTCGACACTCTCCCGCCTGATTCAACGGGGCAGAAGCATCGGTGCTCTCCGGAAGACCTGCGATGGCATCTTCGAAAAAGTGGGTGGCGGGCAGGCTGGAACCTAGGCCCCGATTATGTCGACCGGGCTTGCATAGTTAAGCGCTTGCAAGGTTCCACCATCGCTGGAACCCGGATTGGAACTTGGAACAAGGTTCCAGGTTCCAGTGAAGTTCCGGTGCTCTGGAACTAACGATGTTATTAGTAGTGAATAAGTTAGCGCTTGGTTCCACAGGAATCCGTCCGCACCGTCATGGATCACCGGGACTCCCAGTTAGCGTCAGCAGGCGGTCCCAAGCCTGTTCGTGCCGTGCCAGGGACATTAACCCACGCCTACGCGTTTGATGTTCCAGGACTGGGGACAAAGCGTAAAATAGGCCGTTTAATAAAAATTCCCGCCTGCCAGCGGGATTAGTGTCGTCGTTTTTGATCTGCCGGCATACAGCCTGCCCTAACAGGCTTCGCCTACGTGAATCGTATCACGGAAGGGGGAGTCGTGGAGCGCCTAGATCAAGTGCGAATCAATCCAGCAATAGTTACGTGGGGAAGAAATCGCATGGGCCTCTCTGTCGAGGAGGCCTCAAGGTTGCTTGGCTGCGCGCCGGAGCAACTTCAGTCGTGGGAGGAAGCCAAGGCCGAACCAACATATCCGCAAGCCTTAACGTTAGCCAGTAAGCTGCGGTTCCCGTTTGGATATTTACTCCTTTCTGGATTGCCTCGCAGCGGGATGCCCCTTCCTGATCTCAGAACAGTATCTGGGGAGCCTCCGATTGCCCCGAGTCCAGATTTATTGGCCGTACTGGAAGACGCAATTCGCAAGCAACATTGGTATGCGGAATTCCTTGCTGAACAGGGTATAGAGCCTCGTAGTTTTGTTGGGCGTTTCGATCTCACGTCGAGGGTCGAAGTTGTTGCGGCCCACATTCGACAGCAACTCGAAGTAAATGAGCAAACCCGATCTGAAAGCGCAAGCACCTCTGTTTTTCTTACGCGTCTGGTTCGCAACGCAGAGGCTTCCGGGATTATTGTGCTGCGGAGTGGTACAGCGTGCGGCAACACCCATCGTCCTCTTTCCGTAGAAGAGTTCCGGGGATTTGCTCTCATAGACCGGATTACTCCCATCATATTCATCAATACGCGCGATGCTGCAGTAGCTCAACTTTTCACGTTCGCTCATGAAATCGCTCACGTATGGCTTGGCGCGGAAGGTGTCTCCAATCCAGACTTTCACAGGAAGTCCGCCCAGCAGGTTAACGAAGTGGAAATCAGGTGCAATCAAATTGCTGCAGAGGTTCTAGTGCCGACCGCAGGGTTCATTCATGCATGGAATAGCTCTGCGCCTCTAGATGAGAATATTTATCTGCTTCGGATGCGCTACCGTGTCAGCCGAATGGTTGTATTGCGCAAGGCTTACGATTTGGGAATGCTCGATTACAAATCGTTCAGCGCGAAGATGAAAGAATTTTATGATGTCGAATTGCAAAAGCGTCTTAACAAATCCGAAGAGGAGAAGTCTTCGGGCCATTACTACAATATGCTTTTCGCTCGCAATAGCAGCACGTTAACCTCTGCAGTTGCTGGCGCATACTCCAGCGGTTCCATGCTGGTAACCGAAGCATGTAGTTTGTTGGGCATAAAGACTCAGGTTTTAGGCAAGCTGGTTACGGCAGCATAGGAGAATAATTGCTTTGGCCGCGTATTGGTTAGATACAGATGTTTATATTCAAGCGGCGAATGGCGTCCTTGCCTTCGACATAGCTCCCGATTTCTGGGACTTATTGGTGCAGAAGGCGAACGAAGAAATTATCGGTTCTCCTCGCTATGTTTGTATAGAGCTAGTCGATATTTCTGGTCGTGATGACCAAATCGCAAAATGGGCAAAGGAGCGCCGACAAGAGGGCAAGCTGTTTGTAGACCCAGATGACGAGGTGCTTGCTTACTTTACTGCCATTGCAGACCATGTTAATCAAACTTGCGATCAGGCTGAAGGGGATAAATTCTTAAACGGCGCGGACGCTTGGGTGATCGCTCACGCAATGGCGGGAGGAGCAGTGGCTGTCTCACAGGAAAAATTGGTCGGCATCGGATCGAAGATGGTAAAGGTGCCAAACATATGCGCACACTTCGATGTGCCGTGCATTAGAACAGATCAATTGTTGCGAGATCTCAAAAAAGGAAAAGGCTGAAGCGATTTCATGTCGTCTCAGCCCTTTTCCAGAGGCCGCGGACAGATCCGATGCGCTCTGTGAATAGTGTTCCTGCTGAGATGATAATAGCAGAACGGTTAGTAGCAGTCAATATTGGCCGTGGCGGGATTCAAACCCAGCTACCCCGTTCTTAGCAGGAACGTGCTCTATTCACATGAGCTACACGGCCACATTGAGTATAAACCCGATTGCGGTAGAATGATTACCGAGCCGCACAGTATCCCGTGACAAGCATCTCACCAGAGATGCGCAGTCACACCCACCAGAGATGCGTAGCTTATAGCCGCAGGTGATCGGCCCGCAGCTATCCGGCACTGCAAATATTACCGCAAACTCCGCTGCCGTCGGCGACAAGGAAAGAGCGGTGCACGAGCGTATACTTGCCGCGACCTCTAAGCCAAAATGGAAACCCAGTCAACGGGGAACGATCATGGGCCGTGGACGAATCTTGGAAGTAGTTCTGACGATGCTCGGCGCAGTGTTGCTGCTCATTGCAGCGGCCGGGCCAGCAAAATCGCAAGAAATCAACGCTTGCAAATACCTTCTTGTAGGGGATTTCGCAAATGACCCATACGGAATCGCCGAGGAACTGCGAGCACAAGCGCGCTCGCGGGGATTCACGGTTGTCTCAAATGAGAGTGAAGTGCCACCGGACAATCTCTTCAAGACGTGTGTGGTACGTGGCAGTTGGTCGGCTGGTCAGGTTGGAGGACAAGTTTCCATTCGTGTCCTAGGTGCGGTCGATGGGGAACGAGTGGGAGAAGCGGAGACTCGTGGCACGGATTGGTGGGGTGTAGGCCGTACTGTTCGCAAAGCGGTTGCCAAGCTCTATAAGCAATTGGGGTATACCGGGTACAGCGAAACCGCTTTTCAGGCACGTATGCGGCAGTTGTACCCACCAAGACCGAAGTTGACGATCACTGAAGCGCAGATTACAAGCAGCGAGCCCCGGAACGCACCAGAAGGCATCTGGAGCGATCCTCAGAACCGATATAGGCTTGGAATCGTCAAAGCACCGGAGGGAAGCGCTGCGGACTATGTTGCCGTAATTCTTCAATCGGACTCTCCGCTCTGGCAGCCGAATGAGATTAAAGGCGAAATTCGCAGCACCGCGTCTCCCGACGTGTTCACTTCCACATGGTTCATGGCTGACAAAAAGCCATCCGGCACAACACTGTCGCTAGAGCATGATTCGGTACTCCGCGGATCTATCTCCACTGCGAAGGGTCCGTACGATTTAGTGCTCATTCGGGTGTGGCCTAAGGTTACGGATCAGGCGTCAACATCCGCATCGGAACATGCGGAGAAGTCTGGAACTGGCTTCCTGTTAACTATAGTGGCTTAATTGCAACTAACTGGCATGTGGTGTCTGGTGCCAAACGAATTGCTGTGACCTTCCACGGCTGGAAAGACAGTGCGAGTGCTGATCTCGTTGTGAGGGACACTGCCAACGATCTCGCAATAATTCGTGTAAGTGATAGCACAAAATTGGCCGACTTGTGCCCCCGGTTGCCGTTCCAACTTATATCAGCCAAAGACGTTGCGCTTGGGCAGAGGGTTTCGACAATCGGTTATCCGCTCAGTCCGTTACTGGATTTTATCTGAAATTCTCAGAGGGCGTAATCTCAAGCAAAAGCGGCTTTCAGGACGATCCCCGCTGGTTTCAGATTTCAGCTGCCATACAGCCTGGTTCGAGTGGCAGCCCTTTGTTTGATGACAACGGGAACATCGTTGCCGTCGTTGTCGCGAGTCTCGACGCAGCGAAGGCGTTTCAGTTGACAAATGCCATACCTCAAAATGTCAATTGGGCCATCAAGTCCGATTACCTTTTGAATCTTGTGGAGATGTCGAGACGCAACACTCCCGCCCCGTGCGGTTGCTTTCTCGGCTGACAAAGCATCTGCTTGTGTCGCGCTCGTGACAGCTTGGTAATCTGGTAGTCGGCCGTCTAGCCTTCGCCGGGCTAAAGCAGGAACGGGCCGGAAGTGGTTCGAGGCGCATCGGCGAAGCCACAATAATGGAAGCGGCGGTATGAGGCTAACGCCAAGCTCTGCTTCCCTTGAGTCCAGCTATCTGAGCAAGCGGAAGGGCTACAGGTAATGAGGTCTATGGTTCGCATCTCGTGGCTGATTGCTGGGACGCTGCTTGTCGCGCGTATCGCGGTATCCGTGGTGGATGCGCTCCTCTGGCATCTCACGGGGTGGAGCTTTCGACTACCCCGCTCGCCGTTTGCGTTTATTCCGCTCCTGAATGCTGCTGCCTTACTAGCCACCAGTTTTGCAATCGTAGCGACTTGTGCTTGGCTGATTGAACGTCGGTTTGGGGCGGCAGCACGGAATTAGGCCACTACCAAGATTGCAGACAGTGCTTGCAGCGGGGAGGATTGGCAATCATGAGCCCGAAGCGAGTATGGGAGATGGCACTGAGCTCACATAAAATTGCTGCGGCGGGGCATGCATCATCATCATCATCATGTTAGGACAGTTCTGCACCCAGGCCCTCCCCCGGCCTGCAGGTTTTCGGCACACCAAATTACGACGGTGCCCCTGGGCAATCACATAGGTCGCCCTTCTTGCCATCGCTACAGGGCCGTAAGTCTCCAGCAACGCCTGAATCCATTTCCTGAGTCTATGGCCGTGTCTCTTGAGAAAGAACGAAATTGTAAGTAGGACTATCGTCGTAACGGTGGTTGTCATCTCGTAATTTCTTCCTTAGTGTAGTTGTTGACAACCTCATGCTGGACGAAACGCCTCCCTATCGTTGCATCCCACCGTGAGTGTAGCTGTTGAGATGCTTCCATATCCGAGTCTTGAAGTCCTGGAAAAAGCCCCCGTGGCGTACGCTTGGTCCAGCGCTGTTGCGATTTCGCCAAACTCCAAGTCAATCCTGTCTTTGTTGTTGAATCTAGTGACTTCTTCGTCCGTGGCAGGGAGGTTAATCCACAGCGTTCGATACGCTCCCTCAACAACCGGCCTGACAAGAGCGGACGCAGAACCTGCTTTTTCGTGCATAACCAGCAGCAAGACTGATTCTTGGTGTTCAACGAGCGTTGAGATAAAGCCAATAACCGTTACCGTACGGTAGTCATCGGGGAAGCCGTACGGCCGAGAATTGGCTTTGCCGACTGCATTGCTTTCTCACAGCGAATCAAATGCTCTTTAAGTGTTTTGGTCAACCTGTCCTTGACCTCCAGTGACGCCAAGTCATGTAAATGATGCCTAAAACAGCAAAGACGACTGCAGCCACACGAACATGTCTCACCGAATTTGAACTCCACGGAATTGCAACGAGGAGAGCAGTTTACAATGAGGTATATTTCATCAAGAGTCGTGAGCGACCCGTGAGGGCGAGACGAGAACGAGTTTGGAGATAGACTAATCGAACACTTTCTCCGGCGAGAATCCCATTATGGAAATTTGTGTCTTGGCTTCGTCGCCCGACACATTGGAAGCTATCTTTCACAGATCCCTTGCTTTATGAAATCCGTTCAAGTCCCGGAGTCCAATTCATCAGTCCGATCCTATTCTCCTCAATACGAGGCCTAATGCACGGCAAGAGGGTGGATACTTGCAGGTCGGTTTCGGGTTACGTGGGAGAGCTTTCTTTGTTTTAAACAGACGAGATCGCGTTCAAGATTGAGCGGGAGCATGTCGAACGGTATAAGCCCAAGGACGTGAGCCGCCTCGCCTGTTTCTTATTGTCGCAGAGTCCTCCACCCATTGAAACTGCCTGATCACTGCTGATGCCCTCCGGCACTTTAGTAAACAATCCGATAGAGCACAGGGGCGACGACTTGAATTCATGGGAATGGCTCGAACTCGACGAATTGCCGCCGCCGCCGTCCCAGGCGGGCACGAGCAACCGCAGGGTACTTGTTGCAAAGCAATAGTGGAAAAGGCTGTGACAAGAGCGCACATCGAGGATGCTTGCGCTTGCGATTCCGAATTCAGGGCTCCAATCTTCGACACCCTGTTTCTCGACGCGATTGCTGCCCACGCGGCGCACGATTACAGGAAATCAATCCTAGACTCGGCAATCGCAGTGGAATCTGCCACCGCGACGCTGTTAGATGAAGAGTACGAGACCAAAATCAGGCCATCTGATGCAACACATTGGAGAACGATTCGTTGCCGATTGCCGGAGAGACGACGCCCAAAGGATCCCATTTGGGAATTACTGAAAAAGCGCGAGGATGCCAATTCTTTGTTGCACGAAGGGGCACTTTATATCCTTGGGAGATCACTTCTCATTGAGAATGAGAACCTGTTTCAACTTGTGCAGCGTTTGCGGGCAACTCGAAACAAAATGTCCACTATAGAGAGCCACCGGAACTTTCAGGCGATCAGTATTTATAATCGACGGATATGGATCGGCGGACGCGCTCGTCTGGTCAGTGCAGTGTTCGCGTGGCTGGGTGTCCGCCAGGACTATAAACTAGGCGGAGGTGGCTTGGTGCCTGTAGCAAACCGCTGAGGTTATACCGTGGAGTGCGGATAGGCCTGATTGATCTAAGTAAGCGGTGCAACAGCCATCTTATGGCCAGATGACAAACGCGCGTCCGATAAGCCGCGCGGTCCTTTCCTATAAGGCGACGATGTTGGGGGGACGATACTGCTGCTCGTCGGCTTCACGTTAGCTTGTATTTATCTATCAGTCACTCTGGGCGGGCAAGCTGCCTGCGCACAAAGTCGATGGTCGCTGGCGCATTCCGGCAAAGGCAGTGGATGAGCGGCTGAGAGCACAGGCCGAAGTCAGCAGCAAACAAATGCTCCAACTCAATCGAAATGGCGGGCGAGGTAAGGCCATGCCGGACACCGTACCCCAACTGCTCACCTTGCGGGACGTGGCCGATCAGGCTTTCGTATCGCCCCACACGGTCAGGTCTTGGATGCGCAAGGGAAAGTTGCGCTCTGTGAGAATCTGCCGCCGGTTGCTATTCCATCCCGATGAGGTTGCGCGCTTCTTGACAGAGGCGAGGTCAACTGAGATGGCGACTGTGAGCGTTGCGTCCGATGACAGCCGATAACGCAATAGCAGGCTTTCCACACTGGCGCAGAGATGGGGTATCTACACCCTTAGTGAATTGCGGCAGCGATGTGAAGCCTCAAGAGGCGGTGATCCCCTCATTGCCGACCTGATCCCGAAGCGAATATAGCTGGGTTGTAGGTGATTCGGAAATCGGGAAGAGCCCACTGCTGTATCAAGCTGCGCTGTGTGTCACGACGAGCATACCTTTTCTAGGTCACCGAACCTCACAGGGGCGTGTGCTTTATCTTGACTTTGAAAATGGCTTCGGGCAGGTGAATGACTTGATTGGGATGCTTGCTAGGCATTTTGGCCTGAGCGGTATACCGAAGGCCTCATGCTGTGGAACTACAACGACGCACCGCCCACATGGAAACCGGAAGACTTGGCCGAAATGGTGAGGGCCGCACAACCCGCCTGGGTCATCATTGACTCGCTAACCCGTATGCCCCTGAAGTCGAAAAGGATGGCAGCAATGTGACGCGGGTCTATCAGGACATCCGCAAGATAATCCGCGAGAGTGCGGCTGCGATAACTGCCGTCCATCACCCCAAGAAGCCCTCCGCAAAAGCTGAGGAAGCCGCACCGTCCTTGGAAGAGAACCCTCACGGGTGGTTCCTGCAAGCGCGCGGGTCGCGCGTGCTAGTCAACGGCAGTGACGTGAGGATCGGCATTGATCGGCCCAGCAGAGCTAGTCCCGACAGCGAAGCCGCCCTAGTGATCGGGGGTTTCGGCAGAGTGTGCGGAAACATCCCCACAATTTTTGTCAGGCGCGTGCTGGACGAGGATGATGAGCCTCTTGGGTATGCGAAGCTAACGGGGGCGGGGCTGCTATTCAATCTGCAGCAGCAGCGTGCCTACCGGCGCTTTCCCCCGACTGTGAGGTTCAAAGACGCTAAGATCATCTACGGGCGAGGGGATCAGGCAACCACTGACTTTCTGAAGAAATGCGTTAGCTTGGGCATCATGCGCAAAGACAAACGCGAGTATCGCAAGCTGGAAGTAGCGGAGTGAGGGGAGCGACGGGCGTATGTTCCGTGACTTGAGTCTGTTGGCGCTCCGGTCAACGAACGGAGTAAAGCGGAGCCAGCGGAGCACTCCGGTCACTCCGCCGTACTCCGTCAGAACAGCGGAGTTGCAAAACCTTGAGAATATGCAACTAAAGAGACCTACTCCGCTCACTCCGCGCGGATACTGTCCTAATTTGAAACGAACTTCTGCCGCGTCCCATCAGAGTTTGCGGATCACGCCCGCGATGGCGGCAGGAATCACGGACCCGATCTGCCGGTAGTGGTGCCGTTTGATTTCCACAGGGCTTGAACGCTTATAGCAACGGCGTAAAATTGGCGCATGACAAGGAAGCCGCCGCACCTTTTCGAAATTGACGGCGTAAAGCGCTGCTCGGTTTGCAAGAAGCCGTTTCCACAGGACACGCATATCAACAAGGCATTCGCGGAGCATGTCCTCAAGGCGCACAGGCCCGGCCAAACAACCGAAGACTCCAGCCAAGCCGCCGTGCGAATCGTGCGTGAGGCGACGGAAGACAAGTAGGCTACTCATCGTCGCCCATTCTTCGCTCCTGCATCGCCAAAAAATGCTCGTACTTCAACAGCACTGCAAGCGGCTCGTCATTGTCCTGAATAACCAGAGTCTTATCGAGTGCTCGCAACTGGCTAACGTTTAGCGCCCGCAGTCGGCTGATGCCAACGTGTTACACTCGGATCGACATATTGCCGTTTCGCGTCCACAGAGGATAACGGCCAATCAGAAAGGCGGATTCAAGACTTGGCATGGGCCGTTGCTGCTCTCGGTTTTTCTTCTTTGTCTCCTCCCACTCTGCATGTCTTTGCTCGAAAAACTTTCGGTATTCGGGTGACAGCTTGGCCCACTCCGCTTCGAGCGTGCGCGTTTCTTCTACGTCGGCCTTCTCTTCTTCCTGTCTGTTCTTTTCCCTGAGAGACGCGCTTTCCTTTTCCGCCGGTGGACTCACATACACTGCAGGTGGATATAGTCCTACCTGTATTCGTATCGCCCCTGGGGTAAGGCGTTCTTGTCGCTGATAGGAGTGCCCCCTTTCCGCGCTTGCCAGTTGTATGAGGATAAATTTCAACAATTCGTCTGTTGCGTCACTTGCTTTCCGATGCAGAGGCCAGTTTGCGACCTGCTTCCTTACCTGTTCCGATGTAGGCTCGGATGGTTGCAATGAAACCCCGTCTGCCAGATCGCCTACGACTGTCACTGGTCTTTGTATGTTCCATTGGGCATCAGATAGCGTTCGTTCGATGCTGAGTTCCGCGCGGCGAGCCTCGGCGTCTGGAACATACTCAATAAATACTACCTGGCCAGCCATTGGTCGCAACGGGTCAACATACGACTTGGCATTACCTAAAAACCAGTTGGTTATGACCCTTGGCGCGTTACAAATGGCAAGGTTAATTAAGTCAGCTTTCGTCTTTTCGGCTTCCGATTTTAGCTGCGTAAGTTGGCCTTCTGCCGCACCTACCTCTCGGTGGACGGAATCGGCCTCTTTATGCGCGGTGTCAGCTAGAGACAAGGCGCTTAAGGACGCCGTCTCCGCCTGTTGTGCAGATGTGTCAGCTAGGGAGGCAGAGGATTTCGCGTCGCCAGCTTCTTGGGTAATAAGCGCGAGTAGTTGGTCACTCTTACTGCGCAATTCAGCACTCTTACTGCGCAGGGTGCCATTGATTGATGTGATCGCGATACCAGCCCAAAGCTCACCCACGATACCGCCAGTTATTAGCAAAACGTCATGATTTCTACTACGAATTTCCCGAAGGCTGGCCTACTGGGAGGCCAGCAGATTGTTCCTCGACCCCAAGCGAGCATTCCCTCGCGACGGTCGTGCCAAATTACCCAAAGCTCCATCGCAACACCGAGCGCGACTACTGCTGTGAACCACGGTAATCGGTGCTCCCAAGGCACCGATGAGCTTTCTAGGGATGCGATTTCTCTTTCGAGAGCGGATATGGCACTCTCCAAGGCAGAAGCATCGGTCGGAAGGCTTGAGGCGGTCTGGATTAAATGTGCCAAGTTCACTATCGCTTGCCTTCTTGCCTCAATGTTAGTACAACATGCCAAAGAAAGGGGATGGCTATGTCGAACTTCTTGATCGTAGTGGCTATCCTGATTCTCTTAGGTGGGTTGGTAGTGAACCCAGTGCCTATATCGCTAAAGGATAAACTGATCGTTGTGGGGGTAATCGTTTTTCTGTTAGTGCTCTTGGTTGCACAGACTTATGAGCACAATACTGACATCCGACGAGCTAGCCATGTGCACCACTCACGGCGCTATTGAACTGAGGGCCGGTGCTTTTTGTAGGGCTTTTTGCAATTTCACCTTGTGTCATAGACGCAACCCAGCGCCGTTGCCATGCCGTCGAAAGCCGCATTTTTACCTTGAAAACCTGCAGTTCGGCCTTGTCGTTACAGTCAGTTGATGAAAATGACAAGATGTCCTGCATTCGCACACCCGCCTTTTTTGGCGAAAAATTGCCCGGAGCCGCATGTGTACGCAGCAGAGCGGGGGCCTGCCAAGGGGGCGCCTGGGGTCCGCCAAGAAGCTGCTGGGAGAAGCAGCATCAGCCTTTTTCTTGCGCGCATATGTGCGTAAGATCCAACCAGTGAGGTGCAGCCATGCCGAAAACGAAAGGCGCGGTCTCTCTAATCGGCCCCGAGCTGGCGACAGCCAAAACGCTTGCGGCTATGGGTCACAGCTATCGGCAGATTGGACGCGAACTGGGCAAGAGCGATCACACAATTAAGCGAGCGCTGACAGCATCCCCTGAGGTGATCGCAGAAGTGAAACCATGCAAAAGGACTTGGGCGATATTTTCGATGATCTCGCCAAGCGCATGGTCGGTAGCATCACCGATGAAGACATCAAAAAGCTGAACGCGTACCAAAGGACCGTGTCCGCAGCGATCGCGACTGACAAGGCGCAACTGCTAAAGGGCCAGCCCACGATGAATGTGGGCGTGCTCGTTCAAGTACTGGATGTACTTCGGGAACAACAAGACAGGAAGACGAGGCTGCTACTCGGAAGTGGCGCGAAGAGCACGGATTACCTGCGCCCGCGCCGACTCAGTAGACATTCGGCGGTACTCATGGAGCAAGCTTCAGGTTCTGCCGCAAATGGTACCCCTATCGCCCGTTCTGATTCCGTTCCACAGATGCGTGGGTAGTGTCCTAATCTGCTTCGAGTCCGTTTGACATTTGGTGAGATAATTGCCTTCATTGGGGAATGAATGATGTGGAAACAGCCAGAGCCAAACAAAAGAACACTGAAACAGCGCCGAGCTGCCGTTTGGGCAGCGGTGATCGGAGCGTTTGTAACAGGACTGACCGTGGCCATGCTGCTCTCGCCGGTTACGGCAGGCAGGCCAATAAACTCGTGGTGCGTATCGTCAGCCTCGTCTTTTGCGTGTTACTGACAATTCGCTCAGCGCTTTATGCCTACCCCAGTAGCGAGTAGTGTTCCTTTCTTTCCCACGGTCTATAAAATAGGGTCCTATGGCTCACTGGGATGCTGATGCCGAAGTCGATCAAGCCTTTTACTTTCGCGAACAGGCTCATGTCGCGCGAAATATCGGCCGGCACTCACTCGCCAACCTCTTTGAGCAGGTAGCGCGCCTTGCCATGGTAAAGGCAGAGATTTTTAAGACGCTCGACAAGCTCCATCTCGCCCTCGCCGAACAGGCTACTGAACTCCTACCTCGAACCAAGAAACCCGCCAAATTCTTCGCTGTAACACTTTCTTTTGGCCAACGGTATTACTAACAGGCAGGTAATCATGGGGACCTGCCAGGGTTGAAGGTCGGAAAACCTTGATCCGCCTTCAATACAAACCAAGAACGCCTAGGCTTTTTCTCGCCTTGACACTCCTTTAAATTGGGCAGGCGATTTTTTATATCAAATGTTCAAAATTGAGCAGTCGCCTCATCGCTTCCTGGTGCATCATCCCGACCATGATTCGACAATTAAATCTTAAGCAAAGCCTCGCCGTGCCATGTCCGACTTGCGGGGCAGCAGCGGGAGAGAAAAGTGCGAACTGAACACCGGCCAGCCGCGCATCGAACCTCATCGCGACCGCCGTCTCCAGGCGAAGGAACCAAAGAAATGAAGAGCGTAATATTTCTCGTACCAAATGAATGCCCTATTTGCGGCAACAAAGACTCTGCAAGAGTGGAGTTGCCAAACCATTACCATGAATGGTTTCACCGAGACAGTTTCCACGCTCCAAAGCTATCGGTGCGCTTGCGGACATGTTTTCACGCCTGTCAACAGCCCAACCGCCGCCTAGATTTCTGCCACTGAGTTATCCCCAATTTCCAAGTCTTGATTCCATCCCTCGATGCGCTACGCCGAGACTCTCTCCGTGAGGGAGATGGCCTGCCATACAGTCACTCTAGCAGCCGCCGAGTGCAAGTGCTTTTAGCGGAAAAATTGCGGAGGTAGATGGTACGCGCCAGCACCCCCCGGCCCGCGGGGGGGCAGTGGGTGGCCGGAAAAGAATGCTTTGACCGCGCGCGCCCACTGTAGTGAAAATTGTAGGGACCCTGGCAAGAAATCGAGTGAAGCCACCAGAAATCGACTCTATGCGAACAACCGCATAAATGGCCGGTTCGCACCAGCCACAGACAACCGGAGTAGTCCGCAGAAATCACTCAAATACGACTTGGGCGCAGGGGGTCGCTGGTTCAAATCCAGTCGCCCCGACCAAAAATTACAGACACTTACGGGCGCACGTAGCCATCGGCTGCTGCGCCCGTTCCCATAAATATCCACATGCGGTCGCAACTGCTCGCACCAGTGCGCGTGAAACTGGAGCTTCGCGCGCAATCACACTGCCGAGTATGGTTTGGTGGTGGGCACAAATTTGGACACAGTCGGCTGTCACCACGACTTGTTGATCCACTTCCTCACATCTCCGCTTTTTTCCCGAGCGGAAACTCTGGACGCCCCACATGAACTGGGATCGTGTGGCTTTATTTTGTGAAAGAGAAGTTAAGTGGCCGCCTCCTCGGCTCCTGGCCCGGTGCGGATTTCGTCGTTCATCCCACCCCAGCCATCCGAGCCGGCAGATCTGAATTTTTGATTTTCCTAGAAATCATCAAGGTAACAGGGTGACGCGGGCTCCCGTCTTGACCAGATCGAATTGGCAATCCGGGAGCCTCGTCGGTTACTTGCCGGCGTAAGTATGGGTGGAACCGATGCCGGTGCACAGGTCCCAACCAACTTTGCAACGCGAATCACCGGTCGTGATGTCGTTGAAATCAGCATGGTACTGGATGGGACTGGCCAGCTCGTTGTACATGGTGGTGAGCTGCGCCAAGGACGACTGGTGTCGGCTGCCGGCCGCATTCACGATTCCGGCAAAGGTGGGAGAGGACCAACTGGTACCTCCGACTGAAGTCCAGCCCTGGAGGTAAATGGCAGAGCAACAAAAGTCGGAAGCGACATCAGGATAGCCGCGCTGGGTTCCTACGATGCTGGCAATGCCATTCTGATAGCTGGGACGCGGCTCGTATGGACTGATGTCTCCTCCGCCGCCGCCAGTGTAGTACTGCTCGTAGGTGAAGTTTCCGTTTTGGTCGCGGTTAAAATAGGTTCCTCCAACCGCCACCACGTTCGGTGACGCTGCCGGATAAGCGCTCACGCCAAGTCCCCCATCGCCGGCGGCTGCAAAGTAGACGACTCCCGGGGAAGTGAAGTATTGATCGTTGCTAAGCTCCTGAGGAATTTCTGCATCGGCAAAGCTCATGCTCACCACGCCGCCGCCGTTCTGAGACACTAGATATCCGGCGAGCTGCACTGCTTGCCAAGTCGGATCGGTGGTGCACGACGGGGTGTTACACAGGGCCGAGACGACCAGGAACAGCTTGGCGTGCGGCGCCATGGCGTGAGACCACTCGATATCTAATGCTTCCTCGACCTCCCAATCCCCGTAAACGGGTGGCTGTATCGGGCCGGGCCAGACCTGCGTAATGGTCGTAGCCGGAATACCGAAGTAGGAGTCAAAGGCGTCCAAGTCGGACTGTGCGGTCGGGTAGTAACCGGCGTCGACGATGGCAATGGCCCCGATACCACCGGTGGGCACGGTTGTGCTGGTGGCAATCGGGCAGCCGGCCGGTCCAGTTACCAACTTATAGACGCAGGCCACGGACCCTGGGGTTTCAGCACCCGCGGGGGGTTGAGGGGCCGGTTGGTCCGAGTCGACGAAAAAGTAGTTCGTGTGAGGGCGGCCGGGCACGGAGATGTTGGATGCCGGATAGATAATCTTGTGTCCGTCGTAAACGGACTCGTAGCGGGTTTGTGCCGATGCTGGGCAAAGGGCTGCACCTGCAAACAAGACAACTGCAACCATCGTTAACATTACAATCTGGATGTCTCTGCGGAAAGTAGTCATTTATTGGCTCCTGCGTGATGCCCCGAAATCATGAAGGGAGTTTATGGAAAATGCAAGCTGGAAAACCCATGCGAGTCGTTCTGTCTGGAAAAAGCGTGGCATGAGCAGTTTCTCGACACAGTTTCTCGACAAAGAGCTGCGCGTCGTGTGCGCTGCGATACCCCAAATGCCAAGCGAGAATCAGCTTCGCGTTGCTCTCGATTTCCACGAGCAGTGAGTGACTCCTGCCGCGCTGCCGCTAAAGTCGAGCAGATTTCGGCTCAGACAAGGTTTTCAGGCGGCGTCGTTTCCCCGGTACAAAGACTATCTACAAACGCGCAGTAGGAGTGCCCCCATTGCCCTCAATCCATGCTGCAACAGTATCGGCGTTCATCCATCCCCGCAGGATAGTTGTGGTTCGAGCAGCGGTTCCTTGATGGATCAGAGCTGTCGTGTGGCGCACATTTTGCCGGGTCTGGATTGCGAGATAGATCAGCGACACAGTAACTGCTAAACCGCTAATAGCCGTGGCGATGGATGCGACTTCGGAAAGCGACATGAGACCCCTCTTTCAAGGTGCCAATAGATTGGCAGCCTAGCACAGTCGCTCTTCATGCTGTCCCGATGGATAAGCCTGGGGCTTTGCGTGCAGGATTTTCGTAGAATCGTAAGGAACGTGGGTCCAAATTTAACGGGGCGAGATCAGATTGCTCTCGAAAGGCTGCACTGGAGATGCGATGGGCAGCGGAGGCCCTGGAATGACGGCGGACGATTGACTTGCTACGCGGGTGTCTGCCGGGGCGACCGAATGGATATCCAGTAGCAGAATTCTGCTGTCAGAGTGATAAGACTCGCCGGAAGATGTTTGCGCCTGAAAAACCGGAGCTGCCCCCTGCAAGTATTCCTGCCCACTAACCGAGGAGGTATCGGTCAGGTTCGCTCCGATGAAATCGCGTTCTGCGTCAACCTCGGGATCAATCCGGTGGTTGATCAAGTGGCCCCGCTTGGCGATTTCAATAGCCACGTCGTGGGTAGCGGCGCCCGCCCAGATAGGAGTTCCATTCTCGGTGTATCCAGTTTTCCAGATTCGAAGATGATGCCGGCGCGAGACGATTGCGTTAGGATCCGGCAGGGCATACGAATAATCCTGTACCCTTCCGAACAGATAAAACCTGGCCATCGGCACCCTGGTGTCATCGATTCCATGCCGCAACAGGTGCCAAACGAACGCCAGCTTCCATTTATCGGTTTTGACCCAACCGGCACGCTGAAAAGCGTCTTGCAGGTCTTCCTGTTGGGCGACGAAGACGAGGTTCAACATATCGCCCTCGCGTCCCTCACCGTTAAAGACACGCGGCGGCAGGTAGTCCATCATCTCCTCCAGTTGGGAAGAGCCTTCTGACGAGCGCGGTAACCCTGCCGATAGAATCGGGGTAGCACCTTCGATTTGGGCTACGATCTCGGTACTTTTCACGACTGTGCTGTCGTGGCCACGGATGAGCATGAAAACCGGGGTAGCGGGGAGGAAGATCAAGCCAGTGGCGACCATCGCCGCAGCCATCAGCTTGGTTCGGGAGCGCCCTTTCACCGCCATGCGGGCACGCAGCGTGACCTGATCGCCGTTGGCCAGCCTTACCGAATCGAGCTTCAGGGCTACGTTGCCTCCGATTCCCAGGAACTGCTTACCCCTGACTCCTGTGATCGATCCGCGAGCCACCGTCCCTGCCGGAATGACGATGAAACCTCCCAGGCTGACGTCTCTGACCACGACAAAATCCAGGTCGTCTCCTACGCGGGCGTGAGCCGAGGAAACGTTTTCCGCTAGTCGAAGGGTGACGGGAGTGCCGTCGGGAATGACCAGCCGGGCAGGAGTCGGGCTTCTATCCTGGGCCGAAACACAAGATACGGCAAAGACCGTAAGCAACAGATATGCCGGTATTTTGCGGGTGTACTCGTTGAACAATAAATGCCGCCTTTGCTGGAGGCCTAGCCTCGGCACCCGCGACGGCCAAAGATGTTTAGCGCAATAGCGTGGTGTTCGAGAATAATAACCCGGCGAGAGATGGTTTGTGTGTTCAAAAGTGCACACCATGGCGATTCAGCTTATTGTTAGAGTTTGTACATACGAGTGCGGGTTGGGTCTTGATCAATCGGTTTGCGGAGGCCGCGCCTCAGTTAGCTCGTATCCGGAGCGAAGTAAGGGGCAGGCCGTTCTGCGGCTCATAGCCGGTTGGGGCCAATTGACCGCAACCGATTGCGGAAAATAGAATCAATAACTTAGAACGATTGTGGGGACACCATTGCCTCTCTACGAATATCAGTGCAAGAAATGTCATAGCCTGACGGAACGAATCCAGAAATTCTCCGATCCTCCGCTGGCGATCTGTCCGCATTGCGGTGGGGAACTGGAGCAGTTGATCTCGGCGCCGGCGGTGCAGTTCAAGGGTTCGGGATGGTATGTAACGGACTATGCCAAGAAGTCGTCGAAGGGCAGCGCTTCGAACGGCAACGGGTCGAGTTCGTCATCCTCGGGGGAAGGCAAGGCGGAGACTTCGAAGAACGAAGGCTCGTCGAGCCCGGAAAAGAAGAGCCCGGAAAAAAGCAGCTCTGTTTCCGACAACGCCGGCGACAAAAAGTAGTCCTTCCAGCTCCTGTCGGACATCACAAACAGATGTGATCTTCGTCGCTCAGGCCTGTGTTCGCCGCCCGGAGGCTTCGGGCATCCAGGTATTAGAATAGGCCTCGGACGAACACTCGTTCGCAGCATGGCGCTCCAATTCTCCCAGGTGCTGCTTTTTCATAGGAGGTACAGGTCATGTCGAAAGACACTTTGACCATCACGGATAATCGCACGGATAAAACTTATGAATCGCCGGTCGAGCTCGGCACCATTCGGGCCATGGACCTGCGAAAAATCAAAACCGGCCCGGAAGACTTCGGCCTCATGACCTACGATCCGGCATTCACCAACACGGTTTCTTGCAAGAGCAGCATCACTTTCATCGACGGCGACAAAGGCATCCTGCGCTATCGCGGCTACGACATCGAAACCTTGGCGGAACACTGCAATTATCTGCAGGTGGCGTACCTGCTGCTGTTTGGCGAGTTGCCGACTCCCCAACAGGATAAAGACTGGACTTGGGAGATTACGCATCACACGATGCTGCATGAAAGCACCAA
>CAVUSW010000015.1:0-277757 GCA_963744265.1 uncultured Acidobacteriaceae bacterium | reverse complement strand
GTCCGCACCACGTGCGTGCAGGAGATGGGTGGCTTCCGTGGAACCCGGCCAGCATCGTGCCGGCCACAATTTTCTTCTCGGCAACCTGGTCGCGGCGAAGGGCCACCGCGTCATCTTCTCGCATCATGCGATCAACCACATCGTGCTCAACACCGGCTTCGTCGACTCCATGCGCCACCAGGTTCGCTGGAGCAGAGTACGGGGCTCTCGGTGGCCTAAGGGGCATTTTCGGACGTCGCTCACCTTCAGCATGCCGTTTGCGCTGCTCGCGTTTGTCGCCGCGCTTTGTCTGCATCTGCCATGGCTCGCTGCCGCCTCACTTGCGTGGGGCATCGTCAGCCGCATGCTGCTAGCCGCGGCAGTGGGCAAAGCTGTGGTGCAGGAACATGCTCTGCTGCGCACAATGCTGTTGTTTCCGTTGCGCGATCTGATGGGCTTTGGCTTCTGGGTTGCGAGCTATGGCAGCAACCAGATCCTGTGGTGCGGGGGAGCAATACACCGTGGAAAAGGGTGGCTATATGCGAAGCATGCATGCCTCTCCCGCGATTCCGGACGCAGACACCGCCGACCGCGAAATCGGCGCTCACTACGGAGACCCTTCCTCGACATCGGCCTGATCCGGAGGCCGCTCGTTCAGCTCTTGGATGGGGCAGATCAGCCGCTTTCCCAGCACTCCCTCTATCTGATCGCGCCGCTCCGCCTGCGCAAAGAGAAACTTGCGCTCGCCGGTACCCCAGATCGAAGACAAGTTCCTCGTCGTCGATGAAAACGTGCGGCACATCCGGCCACATCGAACCCCACAGCATCGTGGATGAGCGGTCTGCCACCAGTAGCGCCTGGCGCCTCGTGCGTAAGAGCACATGATGCAAGCGCCGTCGGTCTGGTCGCCGTAGACGATCAGCGTCGCCTGTTTCGCTGCAGGATCTGCGGGGCTTTCGCTGGCCGGATAGCCGGCGATGCGATCGATCGTCGCCGCCATCGGCTCAGAGGAAAGCATCGGCGTAAACCGCACAAAGGCGATGTGCGCGGGGATGAGGAAGATAGCCATCGTGTAGGCCACGGAAAGCGTGGCTTCGAAGTGCCGCTTCTTCCTGCGCAACTCCAATGCCAGCAGCGGACCCACCAGCAGGACGATGGCCGCGATGGTCGCCGGCAGCCGCAGTGCAGCGAGGAAGGTCCTGTGAGAGATCGAACAGGTGCGACATCGAGAGCGAGTAGTCGGCCACGCCGCGATGCGCCAGCAATGTGCCGATGTCCGGCACAAAGGGCAGATGCCGCGAGGTCCAGAGTCCATAGATCAGGGCGGCGGCGGAGAGGATCCCCACGGTCGCGAAAAGACCCCGCGCACCGAGAAGCCAGCCATCGGTGCCTTCACGCGCCCCCTCGTCGATGCGTTCTGCCCGTAGCTCAAAGGATGCGAGCACGGCCCCCGTCAGCATGAACAGTGGCAGATAGGCGGGAAAGGTGTATACTCCGGATTTGTCGAGATGGAAAAGAAAACCAGCATGATGCCTGCATAGAGCGACAGCAGCCAGATCGTACGGCTGCGAAAAAACGCGCAGCGTCGTCCGCGGCTTGGAGAGGGCTCGTCCACCGACGCCGTGTACGCCATGCGCGACGGACTACGAGTGGACAAGAGGCTCCATGGCAGGAGCCACGCAATCTGGCCTACCCAGTAGATCCATCCGGGCTGTTCGTTGTAGTCGTGCGGATAGCGCTTGCCCAGAAAGCGCAGCACATGCTCGTTGATGAAGTAGAAGTAGAAGAAGCCATGCACGTGGCCGAATGTCGGATGGTTGCCGACCGGGTTGCCCTGGTCCGGGTTGCGCAGTCCGGCGAACGACTGTTCATGGCGCCGCGATCGCCAGAAACAGCAGCAGTCCAGTCACGATGCGCATCTCGCGCGCCAACGCCGCCATTCGCCGGTGAGCGCCAGCCACGCCCCTGCTGCGGCGAGGAAGAAGACCGGAGCGATGAGGCCCTTGGACAGCGTCGCAAAGGCCAGTGACGCCCAGCTCACGAAAAACAGAGCAGGCCTGCGGTCCTTGAGCCCAACCAGAAAGCAGTAAAGCGCGAGGCCAATGAAGAAGGTGAGCAGCGCCTCCGGCAGTTCCACGCGCGTGAAAGAAAGACCCCGACGCCGGTGCGCAGCGACAGTCACAAGGCCGCATAAAACGCGGCACGCTCGTTGAATGCGCGTCGCGCCCAGTACCACGCGAGGATTGCTGGACCGCCAGCACCCCCAGGGCCATGGGGAGATGGGCGGAAAAGACGTTATAGCCGAAGATGTAGTCGTCGATGGCGGTGAGCCAGTAGGGAGAGGTGTGCCTTTTCCAGATACCGGACACCGTTGATCTTCAGCGTGACCCAATCACCGGAGAGCGCCATGTGCTGTGCGGCATTCGCGTGCGCGGCGTCGGCGTCATCCAGCAATGGCGGCGAGAAGAGCGCGGCAACACGCAAAGCTGACCAGACCAGGAGGAGGATGGTCCAGGCGCGACGCGTAGAGAGAAAGCCAGCGGGTGCAGCATCGGTCTGCACGGGAAGTACGATGGGACGAGACATGATGAAACATGCAGAATACCAGTCGGGAGAGACCAGCCGGAGCGTGGACGTACCGCCGGTGCTCGAGCATCTACGCGCCGTCGCTGCGGAGATGCGCGAGAAGCTGGATGCCTGCCGCAAGCATGAGGAACTGGCCGAAAGGTAGAAACAAGTTGACCACCTGCGTACCGGCACACGACGCGTGGAGGCGACGCTGGAGACGCTGGCGCGGGAGGCGGGCACACGCGGCCTGGGCAAGGCGGCAGAAGAGGCGCGCCAGCGTTGGCTGCGACAGTTAAAGAGGTCCGTCGTGCCGCTGGCACGGTGCGCGATCTCGATGTGCATCGCGAGCTGCTCGCGGACAATTTTCTTCCGGCAGGCGACAAGGCTGCTCGAGAGTTGGCACAGGCCGACGAACTCCGCGAGCGCCGACCAACACCGGCGCGGCGCATCTGCAACGAGATGGCGGAACAGGCGCGCGCGCTGGATGCATGGTTAAAGGCCCGCCGCGCCCACGGCCGCAGATGCGCTCTGCGCGACGCTCGATGATCATGCACAGAGAGTGCTCGAGGTCGAGCAGGACTTCATGCGCGAGATTGCCAAACGGCGCTCCATCTTCAATCGCGTTCATCGGCCGTCGGCCGCCTGGCGCTGGAGGATTATCTGCGCCTCATGGATGCGATGCCGCTGCTTGACGATAAAACCTGCATGACTTTCGCAACGGCGCGAGAAGGCGCGCTATGTTGCCGAGTCGGATGAAGATGATCCCGCGGCCAAGGTACTCGCCACAGCGATCAAGCGTGTGCAGGATGCCATCGGCACATGGCATGACTGGGTGATGGTGACCGGGGAGGCGCATGAGGCGCTGGGAAAAGAGGGTGCCTTGCTGGAGAGCGATCTCGAAGTGCGCGCACAGCAGGCATACGAAAGCGCTCTGCGCATCACATCCACCACCGGCCACCGCTTCATCGGAGAATGGCGGGCTTCGCCGCGGCGCCGGCGCTGCTTACCGCGTGTCACGTCGAAAAAATCAAGTTAGCGTAAAGCAGGTTCATGCGCAGAATGCAGACCCTTGCTGCGATCGATATCGGATCGATTCCTGCTGGCTTAAAATTGCCCGCGTCGTGCGGCATCGCCTTGAGGTGCTGCACGAAGACCGGGAGGTGACGCGGCTCGGCGCGAGCGTCTTCGAGAGCGGCCTGATTTCGCCCGAAGCCATGTCGGCACGCTGCGCGCTGTCGAACGGTTCTACTGCGCTGTGCATTCGGCTGGCGCGGATCGGGTGCGGGCTGTCGCCACGGCGGCGCTGCGCGATGCGCGCAACGCCCGCGCCTTCCTGCCGGGTGAAGTCCGAGTCCGGCTGGCACGTGGAGTTCATCTCCGGCCTTGAAGAGGGACGGCTGATCCATCGCGGCGTGATGCTGGAGCCGCGCACACTGGCCGCTGCCTGCTGGTCGATCTCGGCGGTGGTTGCTGCGAGATCACGCTCTCGGAGCATAGACGGATCAGTCGATCGGTTAGCCTGCCCCTCGGCGCGGTACGGCTGACTGAAGAGTTTCTGCATCAGTCGATCCGCCAGCGCCCGAAGATATCGCGCGGATGAAGCGGTTGATTCGCCGCGAACTCGGCCGTGTGGGCAAGCGCATTGGACACGCGCAGCGAATACCGGTGATTGCGACTTCCGGCACGGCGGTGGCGCTTGTCGCGGGCAGCGCCGTCGTGGTGAAGGCCGCGAGTGCAAACCGGCCAAAGCTGCCATCCGAACCACCAACGCAACTGAGTCGCGGGCGGTGCGCCGCCTGGCGACGAAGCTCACGAAGATGATCAACCAGGCGCGCAGCAATCTCCCTGGTGTGGGACCGCGACCGGAGATCATTGTGGCTGGATCGGATGTTTTCGCCGAGCTACCGGAGCTTCTGGGGCTTGCCGGCTTCCGCTATTCCGACCATGGGGTGCGCGATGGCGTGCTGGCGCAGATGCTGGCCGAGCAGGATGCCCGCACCTCCGCGCACCAGCAGTTAGAGAGCGAGCGCTGGGAAGGCGTGCTGGCGACCTGCAGTCGCTACGGCGTCGATCCGCGCCAAGCGGAACCGGTCCGCGAGCACGCGACGCAACTCTTCCGCGACCTGCAATCGATGCACGAATTGCCGCAGGAATATAGCCACTGGCTCGAAGCGGCGGCGATGATGCGCGACATCGGGAAATTCATTAACTATCAGGGGCATCATCGGCACGCACAATATGTCATCGCTGGTTCGGAGCTCTTCGGGTTTACGCCGGCGCAGCGCTCGATCGTTTCAGGCATTGCGCGCTATCTGGGAAAATCGCGGCCGGCGCCGCAGGATCGGGCCTTCCGCTATATCGCGGCCACTGAACAACGACACTCTAAACGGGCGATCGTGCTGCTGCGACTGGCCGTCGCCTTGAACCAGGACCGCGCCAGCGATGTGTTGCGCGCTACTGTCCGTACCTATCCCGAAGCGTATCTTCATCCAGAGATCCGCCCCGGGCGCACCGGCGCAGAACTGGAGCTGTGGTCTCTGCGCAAAGAAGCGGGCTACTTTCGCGAGGTCTTTCGCCGCGAGCTCTTCGCCGTGCTTGCCTGAACCTGACGCAGCATTCGTGTATCCGACCAGTCCCAGCAACTGACCGGGGTGCCGGCTGATATCGATGCGAGCCATCGCACCCTTGCGCAGTCGAAGGCTGGCACGTCCACCGCGCTGCGCAGAGATCAGTGCGCCGGTTACTGTGTAGCGTTGGGATCATGGCCAACAACCAGCATCGTTTCCTGTCCGGCGTGCTTTGCGAGCATCGCCTCAAAGTCAGCGAATTTGCCGCTTGGCTCCAGGCTCGGATCGACCGCGATCTTCTGTTCGAACCCGACCTCCGTCGCCACCAGCGAAGCGGTCTGCAGTGAGCGCTTCAGCGGGCTGGAGATGATCGCGTCGAGGGTTACGCGCATTGCGGTCAGGTAATTGCCGATCAAAAGGCACTGCTGCTTGCCCTCCTTGTCCAGGCCGCGCTTGCGGTCGAGCAGAGGGTTCTGCCGGCGAGAGCCGGCACTGGCATGACGGAGGATATAGAGGATCATAAGAAATAATCTGAAGGTACTCTTGAAGTGATTCGAGCGGCCTGTAACCTCATCGTAACAATCGCTTAGCTCGGGTGTGGGCGGGCAGTGGGCAAAACGCTTCGGGATTTGCGTGAGTTATCTGCTCGCAGCGCCCATGCTGCTGCTAATAATGACGCAGTGAGCCGTGTACGTCGTTTTCTTCCAGGCATTGCGGCCGTCGTCATCGTTCCTTCTGGATGGTTTGCGGCAATGGCTTGCGATGCGATGGCGGCATTCTTCCGCGCCTGCAGCCCCGTCAGGAACTTCCACATCCATCATGCCAGCATCCCAGGCCGTTCCCCGGATGATATGGCTCCGACGCTTGTTTCATGCCCACAACATCATGCTGCGCAGTGTCACTGATTTTTGCCTATCTACCGATCCGATCTCCTGGAGATGGTACGCACGAAATGGAAGGGATATTGATCTTCCATGATCCGGATTGATTAACTTCATAATCGAAGGCGTGATCCATCAAACATCGCGAACGTCGGAATATCTCATTAGCCTCAGAATCATCATAAATATTGCATCGAGAGCTGATGAAGTATATGCTCAACGAGTAGACTACAGAGCCGTATTGGATCACATCCCGCTCGGTCGTAGTTGCTCATTGCCTTCTGCTTTTCGTATGATTCGAGCGGCATGACGAAAGCCTCCGACGCACTCTCCCAATCTTCGCGAGAAATCGCAAATCCTCTCCGGCTCCGAAATCGAGCGCACTCTGGTTCGCCTGGCGCACGAGATCGTGGAGAAGAATAACGGCGTCGCCAACCTCGGACTGGTGGGCATCATGCGCCGGGGCGTGCCGCTGGCGCAGCGGCTGGCGAAGATTCTGGGCCGCATCGAGAAGACCGAAGTACCCGTCGGCACGCTCGACATCACGCTCTATCGTGACGATCTCTCCACCGTCGGCACTCGTCCCGAAGTGAAGAAGAGCACGATGGAGTTCGACATCCAGGACAAAGACATCGTGCTGGTGGATGACGTGCTCTACACCGGCCGCACCGCGCGCGCCGCGCTGGATGCGCTGTTCGATCACGGCCGCCCGCGCCGCATCCAGCTTTGCGTGCTCATCGATCGCGGACATCGCGAGCTGCCCATCGAGGCCAGCTTTGTCGGCCGCAAGATCCAGACCACGCCCAACGAGATCATCGAAGTGAAGCTGCAGGAGATCGACGGCGCCGACAAGGTGCTGCTGATGGAGCGGGTGCCGGAAGGACAATGAAGCCGCAACTGGGTTCACTGCTGAGCATCAACCAGCTGACGACCGAACAAATCGAGGCCATCCTGGCGCTGGCCCGGCGCATGGATCCGAATCGTCCGTCGCAGTTGCTGCACGGCAAGCGCGTGGTGCTGCTGTTCTACGAATCCTCGACCCGCACCCGCACTTCCTTCGAGTTTGCCGCCAAGGCGCTGGGCGCGATGACGACGCTGGTCACGGCGACGTCGTCCAGCATCGAGAAGGGCGAGTCGCTGATCGATACCGGCTGGACGGTCGAGTGCATCGGCGCCGACGTGATCGTGATGCGGCATCCCAACAGCGGCTCGGCGCACCTGATGGCGCGATACATGCCGGTGCCGATCGTGAACGCCGGCGACGGCATGCATCAGCATCCTTCGCAGGGGCTGCTGGACGCGCTGACCATTCTGAATCACAAGAAACAGCTGCGCGGGCTGCGCGTGGTCATTGTCGGCGATGTGTATCACAGCCGCGTGGCGCGCTCGAATGCGGAGCTGCTGTCGCGCTTCGGCGCTGACGTGATTTTCTGCGGGCCGCGCGACTTTGTGCCCGAAGTTGCCGCCACGCTGGCGCCGGGAGTGACCGTCAGCCACGATCTGAATGCCGCGCTGCAGGGCGCGGATGTCGTGATGGCGCTGCGCGTGCAAAAAGAGCGGCTCGCCGGGCGGCATCACAGCGTGGAAGATTACATTGCGCACTACCAGGTCACGCCGCAGCGCATGAAGCTGGCCAAGCCCGATGCCATCCTGATGCATCCCGGCCCGGTGATTCGCGGCATGGAGCTGACCAGCGAAGTGGCCGACGGACCGCAATCGGTGCATTCACGAGCAGGTGCGCAACGGAGTGAAGACGCGCATGGCGATCTGGCCATGGCGCTGGGAGCGGCGTAACGACTAGTAAGGTTCCAGATGCATGAGTTGGGTAGAGCACGCCATTGGCAGGCTGCTGAAAGATGGGTTGGAGCTGTTTTGAAGGGGCTCACCTTCAGGCGTGCCGTAGAAGCCTTTGATTCTTGTAACCCAAAGTCAGCAGGGATGTCAGCCTGGGTTTAGCGATGCATTACCCTTTTGTGCCGACTGAGGTACTGCTTTAGAAGACAAATGGAATCTTGCTGATACAACGCGGGCGCGTCATCGATCCGGCCAGCGGCGTCGATCAGGAGATGGATGTCCTGCTGCGCGACGGACGCGTCGCGGAGGTTGCCCCGCCGGGCAAACTGCGCGGCCAGGCGAAGCAGACGTTGAACGCGCGCGGCGCCATCGTCGCGCCCGGACTGATCGATCTGCATGTGCATCTGCGCGAGCCCGGGCCAGTCGCACAAAGAGACGATCGCGACCGGCACGGCCGCGGCGGCCGCCGGCGGATTTACCTCCGTCTGCCCCATGCCGAACACCGTTCCGGTGAACGACTCGGCCGAGATCACGCGCTGGATGCTGGCGCCGCAGCGCGGCGCGCTGGTGAATGTTTTTCCCATCGCCGCCGCGACCGTGGGCAGCGCCGGCGAGAAGCTGACCGACTTCGCCGCGCTTGAAGAAAGCAGGCGCGGTCGCCGTCAGCGACGATGGCAAGCCGATCCTCGATGACAAGCTGATGCGCGACGCGCTGCGCAGCCGCGGCGCGGCTGAAGATGCCCGTGGTGCAGCACGCCGAAGACACGCGCGTGACCGTGCGGCTGCTCGATGAACTATGGCCCGACGTCGTTCCGGCTGGGCGTGCACGGCATGCCGAACTCGGCGGAGTCGAGCGTGGTGGAGCGCGACATCGCGCTGGCGCGCGCAACCAAGGGCCACGTGCATGTGGCGCATCTTTCGACGCGCGAGGCGCTGGAGGCGGTGCGCCACGCGAAGAAAGCCAAGCTGCGCGTCACCGCGGAGGTCACGCCGCATCACTTCACGCTGATCGACGAAAACGTCGGCGAGTTCGATACGCATTACAAGATGAATCCGCCGCTGCGTTCGGCCGCCGATCGCGAGGCGCTGATCGAGGGCATCCTCGACGGCACCATCGACGCGATCGCCACCGATCACGCGCCGCACGCCTTCCACGAGAAGCAGGTGGAGTTCGAGCGCGCCGCCTTCGGCATCACCGGCCTGGAGACCGCGCTGCCGATCGCGCTCACCGTGCTGCATCATCACTTCAAGCTGACGCTGTGGCGCATCGTCGAGCTGCTGTCGGCGAATCCCGGCGAAGATTTTCGGCCTGACCGGCCGCGGCACGCTGGCCAAAGGCGCGCACGCCGACGTCACCATCTTCGATCCCAAGAAGAAGTGGACCTTCGACGCGTCGCAGTCGCTGTCGAAGTCGAGGAACACGCCGTTCGACGGCTGGAATTTCACCGGCCGCGCGGTGGTGACGATCGTCGGCGGCAAAGTGGTGTACGAAGCGTGAGGACTCCCTGAATCGTTCCTGGCAGCGCAACATATCTCCGCGAACACAAGACGACTTCTCGTTCCGATCAAGGCTGAACGAAGAAAATAAACGAAGTTCGTTTAACAGCACCTGGTTGCAGATCGCAACGAACGACGCGCCAAGTGAGCCGCCTGTGTCCCTCGACTACTTTGCTGCGGGGAGTGTAGCGATGAAATTGTTCATTTCGCGCAGGACATCGGCCTCATTTGACCGGAAGACGTAATGGGTGGCATGCGGAATCAGGACCATGTGGGCTGAAGGGACTTGCCGCTTCCACGCAGCGACCTGCAAGCTTTTGTCGCGTATCATGAGCGTCTGTCGCACGGCTTGGGCGTGGGCTTGGGGACCATCGCCGGAGATGGGGCTGGGATCAATTGCGAAGATCACGAGGGCGGGTACGTGGATAGTTGTGAAACTTTCCCGGCCTTCCATGATGGCGAATAGATCCGGAGTCATCCTCGGGCTCACCGGAGTGGGAGGAAGGTTTCCCGTATCTTGCTGGTGCTTTTTGATCTCCTTCTCAACCCGCTCCAGATTGGAAATCAGCTCGTCGTAATCTTTAACCGGCTCCTGAGCATACCCATTGATGAACTGGCCAAGCTGCTTCCGTAATTCGATGGCATCCAGTTCCAACTCGCCGTTGGCCTGATCGTAGAGAGCGTAAGGATAACCGGCTTCCAGGTAAATGAGTCCGGCAACCTTTTCGGGACGATGCGATCCGATATAACTGAGCTCCTCGCCGGCAATGGAATGCCCCGCGATGACAGGTTTGTTGAGATGCAGCGCATCGATGACGGCCAGCGCATCTTCACCTAGCCTCCCGGCGGTATAGTTCATTGCGTTGGGTTCCGGCTTGCTGGAAGCACCACGGCCGCGGCGGGTGATGCCATAGACGTGATACCAGGCCGTGAGTTTCGGAGCGAACTCATCGAAGACGTGAGCCGTATCCGGCAAGCCGGTTAGCAGAACCAACGGATGGCCAGTGCCGCCCCGATCAAGCACCTCCAGGCTGACATCTTTCTCCACCGGTATCATCTGCACCATATGACTTCGAGGAATCAACCTTTCCCTGAGCATGCAATGTGACTACTGATAAGAGAGAAAGGACGAAAACCCACTGAGTTCCTCGGAACCTCACAGCGCGACCCCTATGGCAAGATGCCGCCAGAATACAATGCCTTGACCCATTAGTCCTGACAAACGCCCCTGGAGGCACTGATCGGCAATTTGACTGCGTCCATCGCTGGATTAGTAGTCGAGCAATGGTAAGTCAACGACGGCGGTCGCGATCGCCGTCGAAATCAACAGACCCGCGGCCGCGCCTAACGCAAGGCCCAGAACGAAACGCGTTCCCAGCCAATTACCGTGCAGGCCGGCGAACTCGGTAGCGACATCGAGGAGGTTCAGCGCGGCTGCGCCGATCAAGAGACGCAGCGCCATGCGCCGGGACATTCGCAGCAACAATCCAATCGCTGCTCCCAGATAGATTCCCAGACATCGCGCACAAACCGCGACCGGTGCGCCGAAGATCCAGAACGAGCGCTCGGGCCGCTGATGGCAAACCAGCGCAAAGCCGCGCTGCAGGGCGAGCCCAATCGGCAAGAAACCATGGGTCAGGAAATAGGGAATGGCGAGGACCGCCACAACCAGAGCAAATGGGACAAGCGCCCATCTGTTCCAGCGAGCAATGAGATTTCCCGAGCTGATAGAGATGCGATCCTGAGCTGTTGCCTTGAAGGGGCGCAGCTTCAGCTGCGCCGTACAAGCCTCCTGGAGAATTGGGCTTTAGCCCCTGAGGTAACTCGGTTTCGAAAATAGCGGGCGCAGCCATGGCGTGACCAAAGAATCCATCAGTCGACTAAAGCCGAGTCATACCTAAACTCTTACGACACGGCTGAAGGCGAACTCCTTCAAAACGCGACTGGCATTCAATCGTGTCATATGTGTGCGCCAACAGACTCAAACCAGCGACTTTGTTGGCACCGTGGCCCGCACCTTTAAAGTGAACTTCACATGACGGTGCGCTAGGGAAGAATTCCCATCCTTTTGCCGACACGCTTCAGCGTCTCCAGCGCCTGATCCAATTCTTCTTTGGTGTGGGTCGCGGTCACGATCGTCCGAATGCGCGCCTTGCCTTCTGGTACCGTCGGGAAAGCGATGCCCGTGCCCATCACGCCTTCCTTGAACAGCTCACGCGAGAAATCCATGGTAAGGCGGCCGTCGCCCACGATAATGGGCGTGATCGGCGTTTCGCTGGCGGGAGTGTTCACGCCGCCGATGTTGAATCCTAGCGCGCCCAGTTCCTGCTTCCAATAGCGGGTGTTCTCCCACAGCTTCTCGATGCGCTCGGGCTCCTGCTCCAGCACGTCGAAGGCAGCGATGCAGGTGGCCGCGACCGACGGCGGATGCGAAGTGGAGAACAGGAACGGCCGTCCGCGATGGTAAAGAAACTCGATCAGGTCGCGCGTACCGCAGACGTAGCCGCCCAGCGCGCCGATGGCCTTCGACAGCGTGCCGACCTGAATGTCGACGCGGCCGTGCAGATTGAAATGGTCAACCGTGCCGCGTCCGTTGCGGCCCAGCACGCCGGACGCGTGGGCGTCGTCGACCATCATGATAGCGCCATATTTTTCGGCGAGCGCAGTCAGTTGCGGCAGCACGCCAATGTCGCCGTCCATGGAGAAGACGCCGTCGGTGATCAGCAGCTTGTGTCCCGGCTCGTTCTTGATCGATTCCAGCTGCTCTTCGGCGTGCGCCGCGTCCTTGTGGCGGAAGACCTTGATTTTCGCGCGCGACAGCCGTGCGCCGTCGATGATGCTGGCGTGGTTCAGCTCGTCGGAGATAATGAAGTCTTCTTTGCCGAGGATCGCCGAAACCGTCCCCGCGTTGGCGGTGAAGCCGGACTGGAAGACCACGCAGGCTTCGACATTCTTGAAGCGCGCGATTTTCTCCTCCAGCTCCATGTGGATCTTCATGGTGCCGGCGATGGTGCGCACCGCGCCCGAACCGACGCCGTATTTCTTCGTAGCTTCCAGGGCGGCTTCGCGTAGCTTGGGATGGGTGGTCAGCCCAAGATAATTGTTAGACGCGAGGTTGATGACTTTCTTGCCGTCGAACGTGCAGACCGCGGCCTGCTCGTCGTCAAGCACGCGCAGTTTGAAGTAGGTGCCCTTCTGCTTCAGGTCGTTCAATTGATCGGTAAGGAAAGAAAGCGGATTGGTGCGGGTTGCTGTGGACATGAATCAATCTTCTCCGAAATGCGACTCCACATTTTAGCGCGTTGCGAGGTGGACCGTGGACGGGGGGAAACCAGCCACCCAGGCGAAGGGAAACTTGGCATTTGCTACTGTGTGGGGGCAGTGATTGTAATCGTGAATCGGACGTCCTTGGCGACGCCCCTTCCATAGACGAACTTCTTGACGATGTATTCACTGTCAGTCGTGGCTAGTGGAGGATGGTAGTTGAGATTTAGGTTAACGATTTTATCTGCAACGAGGTAGAGTTTAGCGCTTGGTATCGTCCTCCAAAACGATGCTGCACTGCGCGTGGATCCCCAGGCATCTTGCTCACGTAGATACGCACGGCGATCAAATCTTTGCGGACCCGCCAAGAACAAACCGGAGAGGTTGCCCTCTTTATCGATAAAGTGCTCGGCCACATTCCCGCGGTAAAGCGTATTGTCTGTCATCAGAATGTCAGCTTTGACGGTGGTGCGCTTGTCTTCAAAAGTGAACGGCGTTAACAGCACGTACCACTGAGATATGTGAGGTAGCAAGTAGAAGTCCGCTATCCACGCGAACACGCTGTTTCGCCTCAGCCTGCCGTAATACTTGATTCCTAGTCCGGACGAAAGAGCGAGCAAGAGGACGGAGGCGTAGTACCAACAAAGGAATCTTCCCTGGCGCTCAAGACTTCTCCCGAAGGCATCCCAAAATTGGTATTCGTGGTCTTTGAAAATGGCTTCACTGTACAAGCCACTCGCCACGGTTCGGTAATCGGTTGTTCTGAGACTAGCGCTATCAGGAAATTGGAACGGATGGGTTCTGCAGCCCGGCCAGCACCATACTGCCCACAAAGAAACGCAATACACAACCGCCAAGGTGACAATCGCGCGAGTGATGTCTTCGGTCTTTCGCTCCTGAAACAGCCGGAGAGGAACAAATCGACCCAGTATGAAGCGAAAGAGCGCGTATGGTACAAGGAGATAGGCAGTAATGAGAGCAGAAACAGCTAACGCGATCACTAGGCAGCAACGGGCTTAGGCGAGATTTTTATCTCCTCTCCGCTCGGACCAGAGATAATAAATTCATCGCCTCTTTGTAAGGCAGCCACAATTTCGTTCCGCTGCAGCTCGATTTTTTCTTTCAGCCACATCGGAAGTGAGTCAGTATGCAGGAACTCTGCCAAGTCGCTCAACTTATTAACCATAACTCACCTCCTATTTTGATGCTCGCAAATCAGACAATGACACTCGGTCCGCCGAATGTCAAGGAAATGCATCACAAGCCCAGGCCCAACCGAATCCGCCTAGGGAACATAGTCGACTTCATCGTGTCCCGTTGGGATACACCAGAATCTTGCTGGCCTCGCCGGTCTTCAGCAACTCCATACCAGAGGCGAAGTCTTTCATCGCGATGCGGTTGGTGATGACCGGATGCAGGTCGAGCTTGTTGGCCTTGAGCAGCGCGGTCATCTGATACCAGGTCTGATACATGCGCCGCCCGTTGATGCCCTGCACCGTTGCGCCCTTAAAGATCACTTCTTCGGCAAGATTGAGTTCGACTGGTTTGGAGGGAATTCCGAGGAGGGACATGCGGCCACCGAGACGCAGGATTTTGAATCCTGTTCGAATCGCGTCGGTTCGTCCCGCCATCTCCAGCACAACATCCACGCCGGTGCCACCGGTATTGTCCATCACAATCTGGTAGACATCGTCCTTGGTGGGATCGAGCACAAAGTCCGGACCCATCTGATTGGCAATTTTGCGGCGATGCTCGTTGACCTCGAGGGCGAAGATCTGGGTAGCTCCGCAGGCGCGCGCCACCGCGATGGAGAACAGTCCGATGGGGCCGCAACCCGTGATGGCGACGCTCTTGGCGGCGATGTCGCCCGCCAGCACGGTATGCACAGCGTTGCCCAGCGGATCGAGGATGGAAGCATATTCCGGCGGGATGGAAGCATCGAGCTTCCAGATGTTGCTCTCGGGAATGACCACGTATTCAGCGAAGGCGCCGTTGGCGTCGACGCCGATGATCTTCACGTGCTGGCAGATGTGAGCTTCGCCGATGCGGCATTGCAGACACTTGCCGCAGGCCACGTGCATTTCGGCGGAGACGAAGTCGCCTTCCTTCACGCTGGTGACTTCGCTGCCCACGGCTTCCACGTAGCCGCAAAACTCGTGGCCGGGAATGAGCGGGGGATGAATACGGCGCTGGGCCCACTGGTCCCACTGATAAATGTGGAGATCGGTGCCGCAGATGGACGCCATTTTGACTTTGACCAGAACGTCAGAGGGTCCAAACTTTGGGATGGGAACTTCGCGGATTTCGGTGCCCGGCGCGGGCGCCGGCTTAACAACGGCAATCATGGTATTCGACATAAAAGATGACTCGTCAATACTGCTTTCTATCCTTTGTCAGAGCCGGTCCAAAGCCCGTCTCCAGCGAAGTCAAGAATGGAATCCCGCTGTTGGCGCTCAATTGAACGAACGGCGTGCAACGGGCAAACGGACAAGTGTACCACGCATAAAACAGTGGGGAATCGCGACCTTCTACAGCGTCCCATCATCGAATAGCCAGCGGTAAAAAATCCCGCCCGCCACGAACGTCGCGCAACCAGTTCATTGATGTTCATGGGCGGGATACTGCCCGAGCATTGATAAAAACGAAAACATCAAGGCCGAAGCCGGAGGCTCAGGAGATTCCTCCTTTCCGGTTATGGCATAACTTTCCTGGCAGTTCTGAGTGTTGGCACGTCCACCAGTAGATTGACGCGTCGTGCCAGTACGCTCGGAGGCGGCGGGGAATAAGGTTCGATGAGGAGAAATACTTAATATGAGCCAGAGCGCAACTACTACTCTTCAGGAAGAAAAACAAGCGGCAAAAACCCTTACCGCCAGAGCCTATCAGGCGGCAAGCCCAACCTCCGCACTTGCCCCGGGAAGCATTCAGCGCCGCGCTCCCCGCCCGCAGGATGTGCAGATTGAAATTCTCTACTGCGGCGTGTGCCACTCCGACCTGCACACCGTACGAAACGAGTGGGAGAGTGTAATGCCCACGGTGTATCCCTGCGTCCCGGGTCATGAAATTGTTGGCCGGGTGGTGAAGGTCGGCAACGCTGTAAAGAAGTTCAAAGAGGGCGACATCGCAGCCGTAGGCTGCATGGTGGATTCGGACCGCGTGTGTCCAAACTGCAAGGAAGGCCTGGAGCAATTCTGCGACAGCATGGCCACCTTCACCTACAACAGCGAAGACAAGATCTTGGGCGGCGTGACGTACGGCGGTTATTCCGACAGCATTGTGGTCGACGAGGCTTTTGTGCTGCGCGTATCCGACAAACTCGATCCGGCGGCGACCGCTCCCTTGCTGTGCGCTGGCATTACCACCTACTCTCCCCTGCGTCATTGGAACGTACAAAAGGGACAGAAGGTCGGCGTCGTGGGACTCGGCGGGCTGGGTCACATGGGAGTGAAGTTCGCCCATGCTTTCGGCGCGCACGTGGTGCTGTTTACGACATCGCCGAACAAAATTGACGACGGGCTGCGGATGGGCGCAAATGAAGTAGTGCTTTCCAAAGATGCGGCGGCCATGGAAAAACATGCTGTCAGCTTCGACTTCATACTCGACACGGTTTCCGCCCAACACGATTTGAATGCCTATCTCAATCTGCTGAAGCGGGACGGAACCATGACCCTGGTAGGGGCGCCTCCTGAGCCGGCTGGGGTGGTAGGGTCTCAGCTGATATCCAAACGGAGGCAGCTCGCGGGGTCAAGCATCGGCGGAATTCGGGAGACACAAGAAATGCTGGATTTCTGTGCCGAACACGGCATCACGTCCGATATCGAGAAAATCGACATCCAGCAGATCAATGAAGCCTATGAGCGCTTGCTGAAGAGCGATGTGAAATATCGTTTCGTCATCGATATGGCTTCACTGAAGAAGTAACGGCACTATCATCACTCCAGCCAAAAACGGCGCCGGTTCCATCCGGCGCCTTGGCTTTCCCGTGGCGGATTTCAGGTGCGGCTTTTGTACTTCTCGCAACATCTTGGCATTGAACTGCTCGCTCTGGCCTTTGGGGACGCTGAGCGACTTCCATTCCGCGCCCTTCCAGTGTTTCGCCAGAAATGTGATCTGCCCGGCGTGGTAGGCCAAATGTGTCACAGCCCGGTTCAGGGCCTGCAACACGGTGTGCGGCTCGCCGCGGATGGTGACCGTGCGTTCCAAGTCGTCGGGATGAAGCGAGTTGACGGTTTCGAAAACGAGCTGCCAGTTCTGTTCCCACGAGGTGAGCACTTCCTCACGCTTGGCATCGTTGTGCATCAGAAATTCGCGATCTCGATTACGGTCGGGCTTCTCGCCGTCGCTGGTCAAGAAATCGGTAAAGCGCGAGCGCATATTCCCGGCCATATGCTTCACGATGACGGCCACACTGTTGGATTCGGGATCGATAGCCGCGAAGAACTGCTCGTCGTTGAGCTGAGCCATGGCATCGTCGGCCAGACGCTTGTGGCCCCGTAGGTTGCGAAAAATTTCGTCGAGATAGCGAGTACCGAGGTCAGGCATAGTTCAACACCTATGGGTGATCTAGTCGGGCGGGCACACGATCAGTTTACCTTGTCCTTGCACAAGTGTGCTGTCCGCTGCAGGGGAGACTCGGTTTGTCTCTCTGGGCTGATACCCCGGCGGCTTCGGTGGACACCCGTTGGTAGGATAGGCACCCGCCAACCCGCCAGTTCCTTTCTCGATTTATTGGCAGCCGCTGAACTTGAGGGATGTCAAGCGAGTTTGCCAGTTAGAACTGGCCGGGACCGTGTAATACTCCTGCGCATACCAGAAGGTGCAACCGTCAGAAGCGTCGATTGCCATACTTGAATAGTCACCCCAGCGAAAGAGCGCTCCCTGCGAGCCAGTGCCCGCGAACAGCGATGTCTCGGCTTCCATCTGGCCGAGAGGATCGGTGGGCACCCGACCAGTGGCAGCGATTGAGTCGTATACGGAAGAGCTAGCCAGGCTGTAGCCGAGCGCGATGTCACCGACCTTGTCTTGTGCCATAGAGGCCATCCAGCGATTGTTGGAATCGGGAGCAAACGTGCCCGACTGAAACAGCGAAACGCCGGATGTGGTGACGGTCCGCACCGGCGCCCGAAATTCGTACCAGCGAACACCAGCCTGTGCACCTGAGGCTGTGGTGACATGGTTCACATACCAATGTTGTTGTGGCAGGCGGCCAGCATTCGGTGGGACGTGGGAAGGCACTCCGTCATTCCAATAAGCAAAGCGATACATCAAGCGATCTCCCAAGGAATCGAGTAGGGTACCCGTACCCTCCTGCGGGACGCAGGGAGAATTTAGGTTCGGGCAGAACGGTGTGTAGGTCGGGACAGTTATGGGATCGGCCAATCCGCTGCCAGTAAAGGTTGACTGGCTGGGATTGGCGTAGACGGGGTGCATTGAGTACAGATATAAGTGGTTTTGAGTTTGGTCGACGTCATAGCTCCCGATGAAGAATTCATCCTGATTTGCAGGCGGCAGAGTGGGGGAATCGATGTCGGCAGGTAACAAGCTGAAGTCGTTGGGCGAAGTGAGGAAACAAATCTGTTCGGCCGTCCTATCGCCAACAATCAATTTCGCGGTGTTATAGGCGCAGACCTGAACGCCCGCGTAGCTGCCGTTTGGGATTGTGCTGTTTTGCGTCTGGAAGTAGCCGCTAGGCCAGATACCCCACTTGGGATAATCAGGAAAGCCATTGCCCAAAGGAAATTCGTATTCATAGTATGTCCCGGTGGCGTCGGGACTGGTGGACACGGCGACGCAGGCGGAGAACGGGCCCAGGTCGCCCCCGCTTTCGTCGAAATAGTTCTGCGCCAGCAGCCAGCGATGGTTGACCTTGTCCCATTCGGCAATGACGTCGCCATCGTTCTCGTTGTAACAATCTCCGCCTAAGGCCTGCCAAAGCAAGTTGCCATCGAAGGGGCCGGCCTCCAGCGCGCCTGTGCTCTTGTTGTAAACCGCGTACTGCAAGTTCACCCACTCTACAATCTGAGTATCGCCAACGGCGGCGTTCGTATCCGGTGGAGCGCAGCCGCACATCTTGTCAATTCCCAGTACGCTGAGCCCAACCGAAAAACTGGAAGGGCCGCCAGGGATATTCTGCTCCACGGGATCCACGGGATGACCTAAAACCCTACCAGGATGGAAGTTCACGTGGAGGGGTTCGCGTTCTTCCTGGAAGCCATAATGCTCACGCGCCGGCAGTTTGGCGAGTTCGCGCAGTGGCGGCGAGACAGCAAAGCGTATTGGCCGGCCAAGCTCAGGCTTGGGAGTTGAGTTGTCTTGGGCTGAGACCTGCCCGCCAGGCAGGGACAAGAAGATCGCGATCAAGGTCACAGATTGAATGGCTATCTTGGGAGACTTCATGAGGGTTCTTCCTTTCTCGATTGACTGGCAGCCATTGAACGTGAACGAAGGCCAAGTGGCGTCGAATGTATGCCGTCCTAGAGGGAGTCCAGGTCCGAGCCGCCCTTTCTTGCGTCAGGAACTCCCCAGCCGCCGCCGCCCGGAGTTTCGATGCGAATTCGTTCGCCGCGCCGCAAACGCACGCTACACTTGCCGGGCAAGACTTCGGTCGAACCATCTAAGTGAGCGATTATGGTGCGGGCGGCCGCGCCGTCGCTGCCCCCCGCGAGTCCATAGGGGCGAGTCTTGCGACGGTCGGCAAGCAGAGTCATCGTCGCGTCGGCGAGCAACTCAATTTCTCGCAAGATGCCATCACCACCATGATACTTACCCGCGCCACCGCTGCCGGCGCGCAGTTCGTACTTCATTACCCGAAAAGGATAGCTATATTCCAGCGCCTCCGCCGGTGTGTTCAGCGAGTTGGTCATATGGGTGTGCACGCCCGAGACACCATCGTCTGCAGGGCTGGCCCCCGATCCGCCTGCGATTGTCTCATAATAGGCGAACGGCACAGCCTCCCCGGCGCGCGTGTCCATGCCGCCGATGGTGAGATTGTTCATGGTGCCGGAAGATGCTGCGGGGATGCGATCGGGAAGCGCCTGCGCGAGTGCGCGCAGCAGCACGTCGACAATGCGCTGCGAGGTCTCGACATTGCCGCCGGCAACCGCAGCCGGAGGGCGGGCGTTAATGACCGTGCCTTCGGGAGCGATGAGCTGGATGGGGCGCATCAGACCGGTGGTAGCAGGAACATCGTCGCGCACCAGGCAGCGGAAGACATAGAAGCACGCGGAATACGTAATGGCCTCAACCGCATTGACGCTACCGGCGACTTGCGGCGAGCTGCCGGTGAAATCGACGACCACCGGCCGTGTACTGGAGGACTTGCGAGGGAACGTGACGCGCACAGCGATGCGAATGGGATTAGCGTCAACCCCATCGTCGTCGAGGAAATCTTCGGCGGCATAAGTCCCAGGAGGAACGGTAGCGAGGAAGGCGCGCATCGTCTTCTCGGAGTAATCGAGCAATGCGTGGCCGGCGCGTTGCACCCGCCCTATCTCGTAGCGCTCGCAGAGTTGCTGCAAACGCGCGATGCCGGTGTGGCAGGCAGCCAGTTGCGCGCGCAGGTCGCCCTCACGCTCCGCGGGGGTACGAACATTGTTCAGCAATAGCGCAAGCACATCGCGGTCCGGCTGGCCGCCGCGAACAATCTTTACCGGCGGAATACGAAATCCTTCCTGATAAATTTCTCGGCATGGGCCCATGGAGCCAGCGTAGGTTCCACCGACATCGGCGTGATGCGCGCGGGACGCGACAAAAAAACTCGGCGCGTCGGGATGCCGGGCTCGGCTAGTTGACTGGTCGCGGTGGATGCGATCAGTGGTGGCTCGTGGCTTGGCGTCTCCGACAAAAACCGGGGCTATCACCGTGATGTCGGGCAGATGTGTACCGCCGCGAAAAGGATCGTTCAACATCGCGATATCGCCGGGAGCGAGCTTGAGCTCGGCGATGGCAGCACGAACGGACATCGGCATGGAGCCGAGATGAACCGGCATGTGATCGCCCATGGCGAGAACTTGTCCGGCGACGTCAAACAGCGCGCAGGAATAATCGCGACGCTCTTTGATGTTGGGAGAGAATGCGGTGCGACGAAGCGTTGCGCCCATCTCCTCGGCGATGGAGTGAAAGAGGTGCTTGAAGACCTCGAGTTCGATGGGATCAGGTCGCACGTTGGGCAGTTTACTCCAAAAGCAAACCGGCCAATTCTCCCCCAAATTAGAGCGCGGAGGAAGCCGGATCACTAAAAAGGAGTTGGCGCAAGATAATTTTTAAAGATTTTTGTTGACATTCCGGAGAAGTAACCGCAATATCTTGCGATAGACATACTGCTCGTGCAACATCTTGGGCAGCTATGGCATTTTGGGCCAATGAACGCTCAATAACCTTCAAGGGAAGGTTCCATTACAAGGAGGAATTACAAAATGGCAACGAAGAAGAAAGCTGCGAAGAAAGCCGCCAAAAAGAAAAAGCGGTAACTGATTCCGGCGAGGCCGCAAAGCCTCGCCGATTCTGTTTCACCACCGGCCTCCGCGGGTTGTTTGCGGAGGCCTTTTGTCATGCGTTCGACATTAGCCGCTACTGGGGTGCGCCCTCCAGTTGATAGTTACAGGTTCCGTTTGTCGGCTGGGTGGGTAACGGCGGAACCGTCAGCATATTCGGCGTGGTGAAGTCGAAGAACCCCGCACTCGGGTCGGTCATGTCTCCGCTCGTAGCATCGCGTTGGGTCAGCGCCGGCACGTTAAACCGTGTCTCGATCAGTTTCAGGATCGAGGTATAGTCCGTCGGCATGTGCGAGATCGTATGCGGCTTCGACCAGGGCGACACCACGACCACGGGTATGCGGAATCCGGTCACGTTGAACAGGCCTTGGGTGTGCCCTTGCAAATCCGTGGGCAACTGACCGTCCGGCGGCGTCACCAGAATCGGCGGCACGTGGTCGAACAGTCCGCCGCCTTCATCATAGGTAAGAATGAAGGCCGAGTCGGGCCATGCCGCACTGGTGAGCAGCGCGTTCAGGATGGTTTGCACATCGGCGGAGCCGGTCTGCACGTTGTTGCCCGGATGCTCATCCAGTGCAGTCGAAGCTGCGCGCTCGATGAACACAACTTGTGGCAGATCGGTATCGGCGCTGGGACTCGCCAGAATGTTGTAATACTCCGCAATGTTGCGCACGTTTCCCTGGATTTGCGGATCGTTCCAATCCGCCCAGTTCGCCAGAAACACGCTGTTGTCCTGATAATAGTAGCGCCAGGTGATGCCCGCCTGGGTCAGCGCGCGGAAGAACGTCGGCCGTTGCCACGCCGGATCGCTGGGACTGTTCGGCGGATATCCGTGCCCCCACGAGGTCGCTGCAAACAGATACATCCGATTAGGAACGGTGTTGGCGGCAATCGGCGAATACCAGGTATCGCTGCTGCTGAATTGGGTGGTTAGCTCGTACAGGAACGGCAGATCCGTCTGATCGTAATATCCCAACGGCCGCGAATGCGTCGGGTCATACTGATCGCCCGTGCCTCCGGAAAGCGTGGTGTCCAGGAACCGATCCATTAAATACTGGGAGTTGACGGTCAGGTTCATCCAGTCGTTTCCCACCAGATCCATGTCGTAATGGGTCTCATCCCACGACGGAGAGAGATTCTCAATGCACTCGGTTCGCTGATGGAACGGTCCGAATGCTTGCCCCTGCGGATTCTCGATGGTGTATCCCTGCGGCAACGTGTGCAAATCGTTTACATCGCTGAGTTGCGCACCCGGAATCGGCGGTATATGGTTCACCCGGTACTCGGCCAGCACGCCCAGGTAGTTATCGAAGGCGCGGTTCTCTTGCACCATATAAATAATGTGGTTCAGGTTCGAAACTCCACCGGTACTCACGGTCACCGTCGCGGTTGCCGTCACCGGCGGCGTGTTGGGATAACTCGACGTGGCCGTCGCGGTGTAGGTCGTCGTCATCTGGGGATTCACGTTATGGGTTCCCATGTTTACCGGGGTCACGTTTCCAATTCCCTGATTGATGCTGACCGCAGACGCATTCTGGGTCGTCCATGACAAAACCGCTAACCCGCCGGGCGACACTGTGCTGGGCTGCGCGGTGAACGTCAAGGTTGTCGGCTGATTGACCGTCACCAGCACAGATTGCGAGACGGCAGTACCACTGTTGCCGCTGCCTACAGGTCCCTTCGCCGATATCTGGTAAGTTGTGTTGCTGTTCAGTGGCGGCGTGGTATAAGCCGCCGTGCAGGTGTTGCCGCTGCAGCTCGGAGTAAGCGGAGTAGTGGTGTTGGCGGGTAGAGTCGTCAACACGTAAGTACTGCCGTTGTTTGGCCCGCTGTAGGTCAACGTGACCGGGTTTCCCGCCTGAATAGTCATCGGCGATGCAGTGAGGTTCACCGGCACGATGGTCAGGGTCGCCGACGCCGGCTGCGAGTTCGTTGTCCCCGAACTGGCCATGGCCTGAAACGTGGTCGTGCCTGTCGGGATACCCGTGTCGGTGTACGGAGCAGCTTGCAACGGCAACGCCTGGCCATCGTCCTGACCGGAATTCACAATCGAAGGAGTTACCGAAATCGCGGTTGCGTTCGTCGTGTTCCAGGTGAAGTTGACGAATTGTCCCGGAGCAGCCACGCTGGGCGTTAGCGCAAAGTTGCTCACTGTAGGAGATGTCGACTCGCCACCGCCTCCGCTTCCGCTGCTGCCTCCATTACTGCCGCTACCTCCGCTGCCGCTACTGCCGGAGCCGGAGCTATTCGAACCCCCCCCGCATCCCGTGGCCATCAATAACAATATCAATCCCACAACGAAAAGAGGTGCAGTGCTGCGCAACCTGACCATACCCGTATCCCACTCCTGAACCCGCAGGGCTCATCTCTTGGCCATTGAATCAGCCAAATGGCCGCACGCCCTTCTTCTTTTGCTGCGACCGCACGAGCTAAGATTCGACAACTTGTTGCGGAGTTGGCTGCGCGCTCCACACATTCGCGCCGCTTGCGAATGTGTGAGAGATGCGAATCAAGTTGAGTGGCACAACGACTGAAGCGGCCGAAATCTCATTCCCAGCTTCCGGCGATGAAAGACAAATCACATCCGCCGGTAGAATCTGTGCCCCAGGTTCGCCCCTCTTTTGGGCTAACCTGGCATCACTGCGGGTTCACCAGTTTCAACAATCGGCACAGTCACATTTCGTCGCCTGGGACTTAACGTTGCGCGGCCGTATGATCCCCGGAAGCCGCCTGCGGCAGAGCCGCTTGCGCTTGAGAACCTGCTCCCGGGCGCGGCTCCTCGGGAGGCACAGCTATCCAGGTTTTTCCATCTGGAGCCAGTCCCGACGTCGAAAGACCATAAGCGCACCATGCCCGAAAGCCGTTCGAGAAGTACGGACCGGGGCGCTTTAAACCGCCTACCTGATCCTCCACCCTGGACGGTTCGACGGTGAGGGAATCCACTGGCGTGGCGGGCGTGTCGACACCCGGCAGGAACGCCGTCATCTGAGCTGGATCGTAGTCCGGCGGCCGCCGCTCTCGCTTCACTCCGCCGCGACTGGCAATGCCTCGTTCGGCTTCAATCACGACCTCGTCCCCCTGAAACTTCACTGTAGCCCGATATACGACGGCCCCATTCAACTGGTCAGGACGGAACCACAAAAATGGTCCATCGAGGCGGGTCCAATCGTGTTCGTACTTCCGCGCCAGCAGGGTAGTGTCGTTGGACTCATCCTTGGCTTCAATCCACGCAGGATTCCACTCTTTCTGGTCCACCGTCAGATATACCGGAAATTGTTCCACATCGAAGGTCGTGCCCTTCCTCGTGATCACAACTACGTCGGCCCGCTCTTCAAAATCCTCTTTGGTAAGCGGCTGATTGATGGCCCCCGGACGGTAAAGAAAAAGCGCCACCGTTTCCCCGTCGCGGATCTGCACCGGCAGTTGATGACGAAGCCGGTTGGTGAAGTCGGCCATGTCGGGCGGAGGCGAGTCAGCCTTGTCGGCCCATTTCGTCTCCATTCTGACTAACGCGATGGTCATGGCATACAGACGAAGAGCCTGAGGAAATGACAGGTTGGCTTTCGGCGTTCGGTATTTCACGCCCTGCACGGTCTTGGCAGGATTCGTCATATCGCCGACCGCCTTACGAAGATCGTCGAGCTTCCAGGCGGAGTAGTCCTCCAGCGTCATCGCCGGCGACAGCTCATCGTGGAGAGCTTTCAGGCGGCCGGACAGCTCGGCGCCCGGAAGTGACCAGATGGCACACAACAGTGGCATAGGACTGGAGGCCACATCTTCACTCATGTAACTTGCCAGGAAGCGGGCATCCATCGGGTCATCGGGATGAGCCTTCCGTCTCCTCGCTCGTAGCCTCCCTGCCCAAGGCGGGGAAGTATCTGTGGATCATGTCCCAACCGGTTTTGTTTAGCGCCACCAGCGCCGCGGTAGCATCACCTACCGGCTCAGCCTTGCTTTCGTAGGCCTCGATCTCCTCCCTTTGTAGTCCCATCATGTTGTAAGGCAGCTTGGGACGCTCCCGATTCTTGTCTTGGGGAGATGAGGCGACAGAGATCTGACACGCTAGAAGGTTGATCGCCAGCGTCGGCAGAATTAATAGCCCTAGCCGGTAGAAGCGCCGTCCGGCTAGTACAGCTGAGGGGAAAGGGAACGTCACGGTGCGCTGATTGTGGCGCTACCCAAAATCAGTGTCAACCGCTTTCATGGCGACTTCCGGCGCTGCTTCCTGGGTGTATCGTTCCAGCTACCCCTGACTATGATCCTCTAGCCACGACCTACCGTTCTCTCGTTATAATGCTTCCGCAGCCAAGAGTCGGTTTCGAGCCGGCATTCCATCGCTAGAAGACTCTGGTCTGAGGCCTCGAACTTGTGACCACGGAGAAGAAAAAAAATCGCAAGGGCAGCGCGCTGCCGATCCGGTCATCCCGGACAAGCTGTACTTTCGCATCGGCGAGGTCTCACGTCTCTGCCGCCTACCGGCCTACGTGCTGCGCTTCTGGGAAACGGAATTCTCCCAACTCAAGCCGGTCAAGAGCGGCACCGGCCAGCGCATGTACCGTCAGCGCGACGTGGAAAACGTTCTCCGCATCAAGAAGTTGCTCTACGATCAAGGCTTCACGATCGCCGGAGCCCGGCAGCACCTGAAGGGCGAAGCCAAATCCGCGCAGCAGCAGTCGGGCCTGCCCTTTCCTAAACAAAACCCTGCCGATCAGGTGAAGAAAGTCCGGCAAGGCCTGCAGGAAATCCTCGGTATCCTGTCTTCGCGCCGCAAGTAGGTAAGCAGTAGTCAGTTGTCAGTTGGTCAGTTGTCAGTTTCGACATTCAGCGCTCACCATTCACCATGAAGACTCACGAAGACTTCAAGATGCTCTTGCCTTCGCCGTGATGATGCACTTGCTTTCGCCGTGGAACTGCCTTTTACTGACAACTGCACTACAACTGGCAACTGGCAACTGACCACTGCTTCTCATGAAGACCAACGCCGTTCGCCTGCTCGATAGTCTGGGGATCCACTACGAACTGCGCGAATACGAAGTCGATCCCGACGACCTGGCCGCCGAGAGCGTTGCCGCTAAGATCGGCCTGCCCCCGAGCAGGTGTTCAAGACCCTGCTGGCCCGCGGCGATCGCAACGGGCCATGCTTCGCCGTTATCCCCGGCAATGCCGAGCTCGACTTCAAGGCGCTAGCCAAACTCACCGGTGATCGCAAAGTGGAACTGGTTCACCTGAAGGAAGTGCAGCCGCTCACCGGATACATTCGCGGCGGGGTCACCGTGCTGGGAGCGAAGAAAGACTATCCCGTCTATGCCGACGAGACCATCGAGCTGTGGGACGTGATCTCGATTTCCGCCGGCGTGCGCGGCACCCAGATCCTCATTGCTCCCGCCGACTATCTCCGCGTCGCTCATGCCACGGTGGGCGCCATCGCTCGCGACTAGAGCTAGAGCTAGGGAAACTCTGATTTAGGCTTGTTTTGCACGGGACGGCCCTCAAGCCGTCCGTTAAGTACCCGCAAAATCACGCGGCCGCCGCTCGCTTTGACTTGATCAGACTTTCCCTAAGTTCTGTTGCCAACTGCTTACAAAGTCGTATCGACGGTGATACGCGTGATCGTTCCATTTGCCGGTACGGGCGTAATGGTACCGCTCTGGACGCTGTCGCGGTAGGGCAGAGTCGGCGTGCCGGTTCCCTCCGGCGGTACCCCTACCTCATAGGTGAGACTTATGCTGTCACTACCCGGGTGCAGCAGCAGCCAGGAGTAATAAAACCACACATCGCAAGTCGCCGTACTGCCGCTTCGGGTGCCCGCCGTGGCGAATACTTCCCTGAAGGTGCCGTCGTCGCCTGATACGGTTGCTGTCACCTCGCAACCAATGACGGCGCTGCTGGGAAGGCTGGTACGCAGCGTAATGTTGAACGTAACGTCCAGTTTCCCGGTCGTCGGCGAGGTCGATGGTGTGTCGGGACCGGCAGCCATAACCGAGCAGGGGAAAATCAGCCCGGCTAGGCAAAGTGTCAGCGCGCAGGCGCAGAAGAGGGTCCTTGCAGTACTACGATGCATGGGTTGAACCTTTCAGATTGAAGTGGCGGGCCTTGGTTCGGGCTGGGGCCCTGAGATTCCAGCGGAGTGTAGCAAACATCCGGTGTCGGTGCAGCAGAAATCATGGCGAATTTTTTCCGGCTACCGTTTCGATCGCCGACATAATCGGGGCACGGCCCGCATCCGGCGCTTTCGTCTATTCCCCCGTGGAAAACCGCGACGGGCTGTGGTCGTGGGCGGCAACCTTTTTTCTTCATTAACGCAAGTTCAGGACATAGCCCCCTATTCCTTTCGTTCGCCGATTTTTTGATTGCGTTACAATCAACCATTCATGTCTTCGACTTCCCAGGCTGTAACTCGGACTCCCGCTGAAGTAGTGCGGATGGCGCCGGTTTCGCAGGCCGGCAACGGCATCTGCTACTCGGTGATGGGAGAGATCACCCCCGGCATCGCCGATCTGGAGCGCATGATCGCCGCCGTGCCCCGCACCATCGCCGCCGCCCTGGATCGCAAGGCGTACTACTTTGTCCCGCTCACCTTGAATCTGGGCGATGAGACCATGATCGCCGATCGCTACGATGTGCAGCTTTCCGACAGCGCCGTCTGCCATCGCAATCAGACGCTGGGCGACTCGCAGTGCGTCTTCATCTCCACCCGGCTGATGGAAGACAGCTTCGCCATCGCCTTCGAGTTCTTCATCAACATTGGTCACAACTTCGTGGACCTCGTCGGCGTCTCGCAGGAATTTTCCGACCTGGTATGGAAGCAGGTGGATGACAAGGCCCGCGGCGAGACCTCGCTCGACGCCTACGAGTTGCGCAAAGTCGCAACCACCAATGGTCCCGAAGCCGAAAAGGCCAAACACGAATACCTGCTGGCAACCTTCGCCGACGCCATCGCGGTCTACATGTTGTCGCTCTATCTCGATGTGGATTATCAGGACCTGCGCGAGCGCGACTATCCGCTGCTGGCTCCGAATGCGATGGCCGAGCGCCTGCGCAAAGTCAACGAACTGTTTCCCACCGAATTCCGGCTTCGAGTTCGCCGTCTATCACCGGAGAAGGCCGTAAGAACGGTGGCTAGTGGATCGTGGATCGTAAAGAGCGCCTCAGCGGAGGGACGCAGTTCGCCGCTCCCTGCGGATCACGGCAACGAAATTGCGCAATTCTTCACACGCCTTTCATCCACGACCACTAACCACGATCACTGCCTTTATGATTGCTCATCTTCGCGGACGTTTGATCGCCAAGCATCCCAACCAGGCCATTGTTGAGGCCGGCGGCGTCGGCTACGACGTCATCATCACCATTCCTACATTTTCCGAATTGCCGGCGGCAGGCGCTGAAGTCGCGCTGCACATCCACACCCACGTCCGCGAGGACGCCCTGGCGCTCTACGGATTCCTGCGCCCCGAAGAAAAGCAGCTCTTCGAAAAGCTGATCACCGTCAGCGGCATCGGACCGAAGCTGGCCATCACCATCCTTAGCGGCATGGCCACCGCCGACATGGTAGGCGCGATCCGCGGCAACGATTTCGCCCGGCTGACCAAGATTCCTGGCATCGGCCGCAAGACTGCCGAGCGCATGTGCGTCGAGCTGCGCGACAAGCTGGAAGGCTTCGGCGCGCCGCAACCCGTGGTCTCGCATTCGGCAGTCGAGGAAGACGTGATCTCCGCCCTCAGCAATCTCGGCTATCAGCGAGCCCTGGCCGAGAAGGCTGTTGAGCGCGCGGTGCAGTCCGCTGGTCGCGAGAACTTCGACGCCATCTTCCGCGCCGCCCTGGGCGCCCTGTCGAAGTAGAGAGGCCGCTCTTCGCTACTCGCCATTCGCTCTTTGTTAGCCGCTATTCGCGATGCTAGCCGCTGTTCGCTACCAATCTCTCGGTGTCATCCCGACCGGAGCGAAGCGAAGTGGAGGGACCTGCTTTCTCCTTCCCACCGACCGCATCAATGTTCCCGCTTCTTTATCTGGTAATGACTCACGTCCTCAACCCAGCAGAGTTAAGCCGACGAGGATCAGGGTGCAGGAAACTCATCCACGAGAACAACGGCAAATTGCGGTACCGCACTGTTTTGGCCATGGGTGCTTCGCGTACTATAAACCGCGTGCACGACAAGGTTCTTCGATATATCCGCGAACGAAGGCTGATGCATGCGGGGGGCCGCGTGGCAGTAGCCGTGTCGGGTGGTGCGGACTCGGTTGCGCTGTTGCGCGTGCTGCTCGACCTGCGCGACGAGCTCGGCATCGTTCTCGCGGTGGCCCACTTCAACCACGGTCTGCGCGGTGAAGAGTCGCAGGCCGACGAGGCCTTCGTCGCCGAGCTGGCCAAACAACACGCGCTGGAGTTTTTCGTTGGACACGCCGACGTGCGCGACTATGCGTTAACCAGCAAGCTCAGCATCGAGGCCGCCGGCCGCGAGCTGCGCTACCGATGGCTGGCTGATCTCTGCGCCGCCCAGCGGTTCGGCGCTGTTGCTACTGCTCACACTCTTGACGATCAGGCCGAAACCGTGCTGCTGAAATTCCTTCGCGGAGCGGGCACGCGAGGCCTTGCCGGGATCTATCCTATCCTTGAGCTGGAAAACCACCGCATCATTCGCCCCCTGCTAAGCGTCTCTCGTGACGAGGTCGAAACTTACCTCGAATGTCTCGGCCAGGAATGGCGCGAGGACGAAACCAATCTCGACCGCCGCTTTACCCGCAATCGTGTGCGCCATGATCTGCTGCCGTTGCTGGAGCGCGAGTTCAATCCCAATATTCGCGCCTTGCTGAGCGACGCGGCCGAGGTGTCGCGCGCCGAAGAGGAATACTGGCAAACGATCACGGAGCAGGAACTATCGTTGCGGGTCAAGCCTGAGGAAGAATCTCTAGCGGAGGGCCATCGCCTTTCCCTGGACAGTTTTGCCGATCTCCCATTGGCCCTGCAGCGCCGCATTCTCAAACGGTTCGTCGAAGATGCATGTATAGCCATTGACTTCGACCATGTCAAGAAGTTGCTGCGCTGCGCAACCGGCACTCTCGCCAGGGCCGAACTGCCGCGCGGCTGGCTGGCGGAGTGCAAACACGATTACCTGGAACTGCGGCAACTCGAGTCCGCAACCGAATCGATACTGGGCTACGAATATGTTTTGCCGGTTCCCGGCGAGGTCCATATTGCCGAGCTTGGCCTCACCCTGCGGGCATTGACTCTCGCCGAGGAGTTTGCCCGCGAAGCGCCAGACCCCAGCTTGCTAGATGCTGCCTTGATTGGCCCTCAGCTCAGCGTCCGCAATTGGCGTCCCGGAGATCGCTTCTGGCCTGCCCACAGCCGGTCGCAGGAGAAACTGAAACGGCTCTTCGCCGAAAAACGCATCCCGGCGGAACAGCGTGCCAGTTGGCCGGTGATTCTTCTTGGCACGGAAATCCTCTGGGTGCGCGGTTTCCCCGTGGTCGCGGGTTATCAATGGAAGGGCAAGGGTGAGGCGGTTAGCCTTGAGCTCTTGCAGTACGTGAGCTCGGGTTTGCCTGCTCCCCGGAAAGGTCTCATCCTGTCACAATCGGAAAAGAAATCTCGTAGTGGAACACGCCAGGATGCAGTCGGGTCTAAGCCGCTAGTGAGCCATCTCGAAGCGCTCTTCTTCCTTTCTCAACTTGGCGATGGCCAGCAGTTCCACCGCCTTCTGCGCGATGTGCTCGGCGCTGACCTCGAACTCCTTGATCAGCTCCCAGGGCGCGCCGGAGTCGCCGAAGCGGTCTTTCACGCCGATTGCGCCGGTGATCATCGGCATGCCGATACAGCTTCGGCGCTCTCGGTGAGAATGCCGCTCACCCGCCACGCCAGCGCGCCGATCTGGTGCTCTTCGGCGGTGACGATCACGCCGGTTTCTTTGGCGGCACGAACGATGGCCGCCTGCGTCGATCGGCTTCATGGTGTGAATGTTGACCACGCGCGTCTCGTAGCCAAACTCTTTCTTCAGGATCCATGCCGCGCGCATCGCCTCCGGCACCATCGGTCCGCAGGCGATGATGCTGAGGTCTTCGCCCTCGTCCTTGTAGTCGCGAGCCAGCACGGTGTCGAAGGCATCGATCATGTTCGGCGTCTCGTGGCGCAGACGGCTGACGTTGGCCTTGCCAAACACAAACGGCGTGTCTTCGCGTGGTGACGATAGGCGTGGCTTCGCGGGCGAAGCGAATGTACTTCGGCCCCACGTGTTGCAGCAGCAGATAGTCGGTCGCCTTGCGCGTCTCGATCGCGTCGCACGGCACCACGACCGACATGTTGGGCAGGCCGCACATGGCGAACAGGTCTTCCAGTGCCTGGTGCGTTGCGCCGTCGGGGCCGACAGAAACGCCGCCGTGCGCGCCCGCGATCAGCACGTTGAAGTTGCCGTAGCAGATGGACACGCGAATCTGGTCGAGATTGCGCGCCGCCGCGAACGTTCCATACGTCCCAAATACCGGCAGCTTGCCTTCACGCGCCAGGCCCACCGCCGCCGCGGTGGCCGACTGCTCGGCAATGCCCATGCTGATCCAGCGATTCTTGCGCTCGGGCTTGCCCGCATAGAAATCGCTGATGGTGATCGAGCCAGAGATGTCGAGCCCCAGGCAAACCACGCGCTCGTCGTCACCGTTGTTCTGCAGCGACTTGCCGAAGCCTTTGCGGGTCGGCTCCATCTTCACCTGCATGGTGCTGCCGCTGTTCCACCAGTAGTCGCGGGAGAAGCTTCGGCATCTTGGCGTCGAGCTTCGCTTCCACTTCTGTCTGATACTCGTGCGCCTTTTTCAGCAGAGCGTCGTAAGCGATGGTCTCTTTCAAGCCCAGTTCGTCAAGCGCCTTCACCATCTCGTCGTAGCTCGGAGCCTTGCCGTGCCACCCGGCAACGTTCTCCATGAAGCTGACGCCTTTGCCCTTGACGGTGTTCGCGATGATCACCGTGGGCTTGCCGGCAACCGGCATCTTCTTCGCCTTCTGCAGCGCCTCGACCACCTGCGGCATGTCGTGGCCGTCGACCTCGATGACCTCCCAGCCAAAGCTGCGATAGCGCTCCTCGAGCGGCTCGACATTCATCACGTCCTTCACCCAGCCGTCGATCTGCAGGCGGTTGCGATCGATGATGCCGACCAGGTTGTCGAGCTTGTAGTGCGAGGCCTCCATCACGGCTTCCCAGATGCTGCCTTCCTGCTGCTCGCCGTCGCCCATGATGCAGAAGACCGTGTGCTCTTGCGTGCGTCGAGCTTGCCCGCCAGCGCCATGCCCACGGCGATGCTCGAGACCCTGTCCCAGCGAACCGCTGGAAACTTCGACGCCCGGCAGCTTCAGCCGATGCGGATGTCCCTGGAATGGCGAATAGAGCTTGCGCAGCGTGACCACGTCTTCGATGGGAAAGTATCCGGCAAAGGCCAAGCCCAGATAGAGCGCGGGAGCTTTGTGGCCGGCCGACCAGATGATGCGGTCGCGCTGCCGTCCACTCGGGATTGTTGGGATCGTGGTTGGCGACCTTCAGGTAGAGAGCGGCAACGATCTCCATCATGGAGAGCGTGCCACCGGCGTGGCCGGAGCCGGCGGCGCAAAGCGCCACCAGGTCGTAGCCGCGCATCAGGCGGGCAGCTTGCTCCAGTTCCTCAAGGGAGAAATCGCGAACTACGGCTTTGGAAAAGGCGTTGCGAACAGGCATGACCATCCTTTGTGTGGCTGAAGGCAAGTGCACCCGACGCTGAGAAAGCCGCGTAGGTCTGGACCCCGATAGGCTAGGCTAGGCGGTTGAGAACAGAGGGTCTGTGAGGCGAATCACGAGGAATCGTGACGCTTAGGCTCGATCAACGGGAGCGGCGCAGCGCCCCTTGCACGCTCGACATCTCCATTTCCAAAGCCGCCAGCGAGACCGTGATGTCGCGAATGGAGTAATAAATCGAGATCACCAGCGAAATCAGGCACAAGGCGAAAAACAGCAATGCCAGAAAGTTGAGATGCAAACTAAATACCTGCTCGGCGAACAGCGACAGGATGGTCAGAGTCACAAAGAAAATGCTTACCGAGCTGTAGACCATGGAGCCGCGCAACAAGCGGGCGCGTTGGTGGGTGTGGCGCAACTGTTCCTCGAGATGCCGGGCGTGCGCACTATCGGCGTCGCCGCTTTGAAGTTCGCGCATCAGCAGCCGAGCCCGGTCGATGGCCCGGCCGTAGCGGTTGGTAATGCTGAGCAACAGCAGGCCGATGCCGGAGATCACGATGACCGGCGCGATGGAGGCAGTCAGGATTTGAACGACGGAACTAGTGGGCATGGATGGCGTGCTCCTTGCGCGATAGAGACTCAAGGATTTTGGGCCGGACTTTCCCCACAAAATCGGGAAGCTTATTTCCGAAAACGGTTTTAATCACGGCATTCAATTTTCTCGCAGCATACAATGTTGGCGGGTCGAGGGCCAAAGAGAAATGCAGACTGCGGAGGTCGTGATCATCGGCGGCGGGATTGTCGGGGCAAGCATCGCATGGCATCTCACCGAAGCGGGCTGCCGCAATGTGCTGATCGTCGAGCGCGAATCGCACCAGGGCAAAGGTTCTACGGGCAAGAGCATGGGCGGCGTGCGCGCGCAGTTTGCTACCGCGCCCAACATTCAGATGTCGCTGTACTCCATCCCGTTCTACGCGGCATTTGAAGAACGGCTGGGACATCCCTCGGGATACCGCGGTCAGGGCTACCTGTTCGTCGCCACCAAGCCGTCGCATCTGGATTACTTGAAGGCAAATCAGGCGCTGCAAAAGAAACTCGGGCTGAAGCAAGTTCGCATGCTCACTTCCCAGGAGATCGTCGAGATCGTCCCCCAATTGCGCTCCGACGATGTGCTGGGTGGCAGTTTCTGTCCCACTGATGGTTTCGTCGATCCTTACAGCGTGATGGTCGGATTCACCACTCGCGCCTGCGAACAAGGCGCAGCCCTGTGGCGCGCGACCGAGGTGACGGCGATCCACCATAATGGAGCGGGCATCACCGGAGTTGAAACCACGCGGGGACCGGTGAGCACGCGCGATCGTGGTCAATGCGGCAGGAGCATGGGCAGCCCAAGTCGCGGCGCTTGCGGGAATCCAGCTTCCCGTAGAACCGATGCGCCGCATGCTGATCCCCACCGAGCCCTTCGACGGCGTCTCCCATGAAGTGCCGATGGTGATCGACATGACCAACGGCTTTCACTTCCGGCCGGAGAGCCTGGGATTCCTGCTGGCGTGGAACGATCCGGAGGAAACGCCGGGATACAAGACGAACTTTGACCCGGCATTTATCGAGAAGGTGCTGATTCGCGCCGCCGATCGAGTGCCCTGCTTCGAGAACCTTGCGGTGAATCCGAAGCGTGCCTGGGCAGGGCTCTACGAGATGTCGCCTGACCACCATGCGATTATCGGCCCGGTTGAGGAGGTGAAGGGTTTCTTCTGCGCCAACGGATTCAGCGGACATGGCGTGATGCATTCGCCGGCGACAGGCAAGATTGCGGCTGACTTGATCCTTCACGGCCAGACCGAGGTTGTGAATCATGTCGAGGTGCTGAGTCCGGCTCGATTCGCAAAAGGGGAACTTTTGCACGAAACGGCCATTTTGTAACCGTCCTTTCTCCTAAGAATGGGCGGAATGAGGTACACTCTGTGGTGCCGTTGTAAGCCCCCCGCAGACTTGGAAATCATGATTCCTAATGTCGGATTGAAGTACGCGGTGCCTCTGCGCCCGGAATGGTGGCTGGCGTGAGCATCGTCCGATCCACGAGAACGTGGGGAGATCTATTGCGGCGCCTGCTGAAGTTCCACATGGTCGGCGCGGTCGGCATCGGAGTGCAACTCTGCTTCCTGTTTCTGTTCAAAACTTTGCTGCACATGAACTATCTGCTGGCCACCGGACTGGCGGTGGAGTGCGCGGTGGTGCACAATTTCCTGTGGCACGAGCATTACACCTGGGCGGATCGGCGGGGGAGTAGAGCCGGAGTGCTGCGGCGACTGATACGCTTCAATCTGTCCACGGGACTGATCTCGATTGTCGGGAACCTGGTGCTAATGCGCCTCCTGGTGGGCTCACTGCATCTGCAATACATGGTGGCCAACCTACTGACGATTGGCGCCTGCTCGCTGGCCAACTTCTTTGCCACCGATCGCATGGTTTTCCAGGCGGGACTGAGCCCTGAGGAAGGGTAGTTCGCGGTAATGGATGAGACGACCGACGCGATCCGCGAGGCGTCCCGCTCCGATATTCCACACTTAGTTTCGCTGATCAACCGTGCGTTTGCGGTTATGCGGGCTTTTCGGCAAGGCGTTCGCACTGACCCGAAGCAGATAGAGCAAATGATGGGCGAAGGAAAGTTCCTGCTGCTGGGCCGCGAGGATGCCCCGGCGGCGTGCCTCTATTTGCGATTCAACGGCGAACGCGCCTACCTAGGCACGCTGTCCGTCGATCGGGCCAAACAAAGGCAGGGAATCGGAGCCCAGATGATGCGCTACGCCGAACAGTATTGCCGCTCTGCGGGATGCAAAGCGATCGACATACGAATCGTAAACGTGCGCACGGAACTTCCGGACATCTATCGCAAGTTTGGTTTCGTCGAGACCGGCACGCAGTCGGCCGAGACAATCAAGGATGCTACTCAGCCCATCCATTTCATTACCATGTCGAAAGAGCTGTAAGAGTAACCTTTCAATCTGTGCGGACGGTCTCAACTTTCAGGATTGTCATTACGAGCAAAGCGAGGAATCTGCTTTCTTCTGTCGTTCCCCTGAGTGGGGCAAAGCGGATGCCTCACAGTCTGAAGGCGGTTCGTCATGACAACTCAGAAGCGGTAACATTCATTATGCGGTAGGCACGCCGGAAGAACATCATGAGCATTCCTAAAATCAAACTGAAGCATACCGACCTGGAAGTATCGCGATTTTGTTTTGGCACCATGACCTTTGGCAAGCCGCTCGATCAGGCAGGTTCGACGCAGTTGGTCAACCGTTGCATCGAAGCTGGTATCAACTTTTTCGACACGGCTAACGTGTACCAGACCGGCGTAGCCGAGACCATGCTCGGCAACGCGATGAAGAGCAAGCGCGACCATCTGGTCATCGCCAGCAAAGTGTTCTTCAAGGTCGGCGAAGAGCCCGACCAGCAGGGACTTTCGCGAAAAGCCATTATGCGCGCCATCGACGAAAGCCTGCGGCGGCTGGGCACCGACTATCTCGACATTTATTACATGCACGCGCCCGATCACACTGTTCCCATCGACGAATCGCTGGAAGCGATGGAGACGCTGGTGAAGCAGGGTAAGGTGCGCTACCTGGCGTCGTCGAATTACGCCAGCTGGCAAGTGGTGCAGATGCTGTGGATTGCGAAAGAGCGCGGCTGGAACGCTCCCCACATTTCGCAGCCCATGTATAACCTGCTGGCGCGCGGCATCGAGCAGGAATATTTGTCGATGTGCAAAGAGTTCGGTATTTCGACGGTGGTATACAACCCGCTGGCGGGCGGACTGCTCACCGGCAAACACAAGCAGAGCAACGTCACACCAGGCACGCGCTTCGACAACAACAAGCTCTATCAGGATCGTTACTGGCACGAGCAGTATTTCAACGCCGTCGAACAGCTTCGCAAGATCGCGCAGTCGGCGGGGCGGTCGCTGGTTAGCCTGGCGCTAAATTGGCTGCTGCATCACACTGCCAGCGACTGCGTGATTCTCGGCGCATCGCGATTGGAGCAGCTGAATGAAAACCTGGCCACCGTGGACGATGGGCCGCTGTCTGACGATGTGGTACAGGCCTGCGATGAAGTGTGGAAAAGGCTGCGTGGCCCGTTGCCGGTTTATAACCGATAATCCGAGCGATTCCCACCGCCCATCACATCAGTCATTCTCCGACCGGGAGTGGCTGAGCTGAGGCTATTCCTTGAATTTCGTTCCCCGCGATACTCTATTGGCAGGGGCTGAAGCCCCGACGTTTTTTGCGCCTGGTTCGGCACGCCTGAAGGCGTGCCCTGACACAAAACGAAGTAATTCACGAATCGAATTGCCCGCGTCCGGCCTTTCGTGACGCGCAAGGAGCTACCCAAACGAGATTTTCGCGATCACACCGCCTGTCCGGCGCAGAAGCCCGAAGCCCAGGCCCACTGAAAGTTGAATCCGCCGAGCTGTCCGGTCACGTCCACCACTTCGCCGATGAAGTACAGACCGGGAACTTTGCGGCACTCCATAGTTTTGGCTGAGAGTTCATCGGTGTCGACGCCGCCGGCTGTGACCTCGGCTTTCTCGTAGCCTTCGGTTCCAGCTGGGCAACACTTCCCAGCGATGAAGCGACACTTTCCATTTCATCGAGCGCGGCATTAGTCCATCGTGCCGGCGGATGCAATTCGAGCCAGCGTTCCGCCAACCGGATAGGCAACGCCCCATGCAGCGCGGATTTCGCCGCGGCGAGATCGCGGCGCGCATTGCTCGCACGCAAGCTGGCCGTGATCTGCTGTTCTGGAGCAAGGTCGATCGCGATTGGCTCGCGGCCGTTCCAGTAGGACGAGATTTGCAGGATCGCCGGACCGCTCAACCCGCGATGGGTGATCAGCATCTTCTCGCGAAATTGCTGGCGGCCGATGGCGGCGATGACCTCGGTCGAAACCCCGGCGAGATCACAATAGCTCTTCCGATCTTCCGCGTTGAAGGTGAGCGGCACCAGAGCCGGACGGCATTCGCGAATCTTGATCCCGAACTGCCGCGCCAATTCGTAGCCGAAAGATGTCGCGCCGATCTTGGGAATCGACAATCCGCCGGTTGCGACCACCAGAGCAGGAGCATGGAACTCGGCGGTATCGGTGCGCACGACAAATCTCGAACCGTGTTGCACGTCTTGCACCTCGCGCCTTCACCAGTGAAAATCTCGTACTCCAGCGGCCGCGCATTCCCGTTCCAGCATGGTCGACGATGTCCTGCGCCGCACCGATCGCAGAACAACTGTCCCAGTTTCTTCTCGTGATAAGCAATGCCGTGCTTCGCGACCAGCGCAATGAAATCCGCCGGCGTGTAGCGTGCCAGCGCCGACTTGCAGAAGTGCGGATTGGCGGAAAGAAAATTCTCCGGGCGGCAATGCAGATTGGTGAAGTTGCAGCGCCCGCCGCCGGAGATCAGGATCTTCTTGCCGATGCGATCGGCGTGCTCGAGCACGGCAACTCGGCGGCCGCGCTTGCCCGCCTCGATGGCGCACATCAGGCCGGCAGCGCCGCCGCCCAGGACGATTACATCGAAGCTGTGTTTGAGCAAGTCACGAGTTTCCGGGTTTGGGGCGGGAGTTGCAAGTTGAGGAACTGGCGAAACGAGTCGAAGAACGGATCCCTTGCCAGGTTAAACATCACCTAACAAGCGGTCCTTCGACTCCAGCAGCGAAACCCCGCGCCGCCTACGCTCGGGACGACAGCAGGGAAGGGATTGCGCGACTCTACGCGACTCTAGACGGTACGAGCTTGCGCCGTGGGTCGAATGGCCGTCGCAGGCGTGCTGCCGAGCATCGAGATCAGCAGCAGGGTGGCATCGTCAGTAAAGTTGCCGGCCGCATGCTGACGAACATTATCGATAATGCTTGCGTGGTGCTGCTGCAAGCTCTGATCCGACGGACACGTCGAGCAAGGCTGCCAGCCGGTCCGGACCAAACTCCTCGCCTGAATCGTTGGCGGCTTCGGTAACGCCATCGGTGTAGAGCAGCAGGCAGTCGCCGGGCGCCAAAACCAGGCGCTCGGAACGAAAGCCTTCCTCCAGCATGAAGCCCAGCACCGGACGCGTCGGACCCAGCGACTCGACGGCTCCGTTGCTGCGGCGCAGGATCGGCGGACAATGCCCAGCATTTACGAAATGCAGCACCCGGCTCCGCAGATCGAGCACGCCGTAGAAAATGGTGACGTAATGTCCTTCGCCCAGTTGATTGCGCAACGTAGTCTCCACCTGGCCCAGAATGATCTCGGGACTGTTGCTGGACGATGACAACGTGCTGACCGAGGCATACAGCATAGCCGCAATCAAAGCACCAGGCGTGCCCTTGCCCGAGACATCGGCAATGCAAAAGTGCAGCATGTCGGCCGTCGGCTGCCACACACCGAAGTAGTCGCCGCCCACCACCCCCGCGGGAATGCTGTCGCCGAAAAGCTCGACTCCCGGAGCCAGCAAGTGACGCTGGGGCACGATGCGCGTCTGCAACTGCTGCGCATCATTACGCTCATATTCGGAGACGCGCTGTGACGACCGGATCTCCTGCACGCGCCGGGTCAACGACCGCACTTTCTCCAACAGAGCGTCGTTACGCCAGGGCTTCTCGATGAAGTCGGATGCGCCATGCTTCATGGCGCTCACCGCCAGATCGACATTCCCCCACGCGGTGAGCGCGATGATCGGCACCGTGCCGTCCAACTCGCGCAGCCGCTGAATCAACTCCAGGCCTTCGATCCCCGACGTACTGTCGCGCTGGTAATTCATGTCGACCATGGCCAGGTCGGGCGCATGTTGCTCGGGCCGCCGCCAGCGCCTCGTTGGGAGAGGCGCACAGCGTCACGGAATAATCGTGCCCGCGCAGCAGCATGGCCAGCGCCTCACGCACATGTTCCTGGTCTTCGGCGATAAGGATGGTCGATTCGTCGGGGTTGGCAGCCATATCGTCTCCGTAGATGACAGTGCAGATGGCTTGCCAATGCCAACAGGCTATGGATTCAATGAGTTACAGAGTCTACGGGAGGCCTCTCGCCCAAAAATAGAAGCGGCTGTCCGAATTCGGACATACGAGCTGAGACCTCACAAACCCAAAGAGCCGGAGGCTGCTTCGACCAGGGGATTCGAGCACCCAGGGGTTCAGCTGTTGCCGTACTCCCGTCGATAAGTCCACCAGAGCCAAATCGTGATCCCGAGGCCTATAGCGGAGTAGAGCACCCATGCATGAAACAAATGCTGGAGCTGCAAGTAGTCATCTCTCCGCATGAGCGGTCCAGCGTTAAAGATTCCTGCCAACGCGTACGCCGAGCCGCCGAGAGCGACTGCCGACACCAGTACAGCGACAAAAATCGAGAATTTCAGCGCTGATTTCAATTAACTGCGTACCTTTGTCCGGCGTTTCTTCTGTGGAGCGGCGGCCACGTGCGCCACGGGACGTTCCTGCAGCAAAAGCTCCGTCGCCTGCACCCGGGCATCGCGCCGGAACCATTGCTGCACGACATCGGCTTCAGGAAATTGGCGATGGCCAGCAGGCTCATGCCCTGGTGATGGACCATCCACGAGCGCACCAGGGCGTAACGCTGACGGCGCGAGGGCCGCACGTCGGCAGTGAAGTCTGCCGCCTCGTAATAGCCGTACTTGCCGAACCACCGCTTCTTCGTCATCCAGCGCAGATTGCGGATGGCCGTCCGCGGGATCGATAGCCAGCGCCAGCATGGTCGCATAGGGAGCGACCACCAGCCGCTCCTCATCCTGCTGCACCGCCAGTTGCGGAACGCCGAAGGCGCGATAGCCATAGACGCCGTTCTCCTCCACCTTGGCGAACGCACATTCGGAAATGCCCCACGGGATGTCCTTGTCGCCGCATAATTCCTGCTGCGCCAGCACTGCGGCCTCCTTGCTGCGCTCCAGCATGGTCTCCGGATAGGAGCGCATCCACAGCGCGGCATCAGGTACTCGAACATGGTTCCGGTCCACGAGATCAGCACCGGACGGCCATTACCACAACGTGGGAGCGGCTCAGCAGGAACCAGCTCTCCTGCGGGATGTCGTCCTTCGCGACCGCGATAAAGGCGGCGATGCGCGCCTCCGACGCCAGCAGGTCGTAGCATGCGGCGTGGACCTTGCCGGTCTCCGCGTCGTAGCCGATCGAGAGCAGCTTGCGCCGGCGATCGAGCAGGAAAGCAAAATCCATCTCGCGGACCAGCTGTTCGCACTGCGCCGCGATGCTGCGCAGTTGCTCGATCAGACGCAGCGCAGTTGAGGCGCGCCGCCGGAAGTTGCAGCAGCAGCAGCTCGCGCAAGGTCCAGCAGTTCCATCCCCAGGTGATGGTAACTTCCAGCTGCGCCGAGCTGCTCGATGCATTCCGGCAAGCGCGCCAGCGGAATCGCACCGCAATCGGACAGCGGAGCGAGTGCCGGATCGTTGCGCAACGGCGCGAATTCGGGCAGCAGCCAGGGCATGTAATCGCTGACGTTCTGCCGCACCTGTTCCGATCAGGTCGCGAGTTTGCTGCGGCGAACCAACCCGCATCCTCGCCAGCACGACTCGGCTGGGCGCCGGAAGCTCCACCGGCGACAGCAGCCGGTCGAGCCAGGAAGTCTCGGTCTGCGCCTCGAACGAGCGCGCAACTCGCTTGGAGATGACATTCATCTCGGCCAGCGCGCAGAGATGATCAGCGTAGCCGTCGAGCAGCGCCGGATTCAGCAGCGGCCGTTGCAGCAGATCTGAGCAGCCGCCCTTCAACGTGATCAGCGAAGCCGGCCAGATTGCCGCTGTCCACTGTCGAGATGAAACGCGGGCTGGTCCGGCTCCAGCGTGCGCGTGTCGTACCAGTTGTACAGATGGCCGCGATGCTTTGGCAGACGCGCAACCGTGTCCAGCGTGCGCAGCGTCTGCTCGACGAACTGCAGGCACGGTCAAGTAGCCGAATTCACAGGCCACCTGCCGCGCATTGAAGAGGAAGCCCAGATTCGTCGGCGAGATCCGCGCCGCGATTCGCGCCGGCTCTTCCTGCACGTTGTCGGGGATCAGCCAGTTGTGTTCCTGCGTTGCTGAAGGTCGCGAAGTAGCGCCAGATGTGCAGCGCGGCGCGCCGCAGGAATCGCTGGTCCTGCGCGTGACGTTCTGGTGCAGCGGACGCGGCGGACGGTTCAGCCAGAACGATACCGGCTTGCTGAACGCCCACAGAAACAGGATGGGCAGCGCGATACGAAGACCGTGCCGATGCGCGAAATAGACGATCACGCCGACGATCAAGCGCCACCGCCGGCGTCCAGTTCAGCAGCACGTCGACAAACGTGCGCTTGCCGGTTCCAACTTCAGCCTCAGCCGCGGTCTCCCATTCCAGCAGGCGCTGCCGCGAAACCAGGCGGCGATAGAAGGTGCGCAACACCGCATCGGCGGAGATCAGCGTCTGGTGGGCCAGGAACGTGAGCGTCAGAAAGACGCTGACCATGCGGCGCCCAGCCCGACAGCCGCATCGCGAATGGGCCGAGCCGTCCTGCGATCAGCGAGCGCACCACCGAGAACGCAAACTGGAACCACGGCGGCACGAACAGAATCGCGATCGTCACCAGCGTCCAATACAGCGGGCTGCCCGGCAGCACGGTCCATCCCAGCACGAACAGCAGAAAGATCCCCGGCTCGACCAGGCTGCGGCGCAGGTTGTCGAGAATCTTCCAGCGCGACAGAAACGAAATCGGATTGGGAACGCGACGGCCGGCTTCGTCGGGCACGCGTGCCGAACAGCCAGCTTACGATCTGCCAATCGCCGCGCACCCAGCGATGCTTGCGGCGATTGTAGGCGCTGTAGTGCGACGGATAATCGTCGATCACCTCGACGTCGCTGACCAGTCCGGCGCGCGCGTACGCGCCTTCGATCAGGTCATGGCTGAGCAGCGCATTGCGCGGGAAGCGATGCTCCAGCACCCGGCTGCAGAGTCTCGACTTCGTAAATCCCTTTGCCGGTGAAGATGCCTTCGCCCTTCAGGTCCTGATAAACGTCGGAGGTCGCGCGCGTGTAGATGTCGAATCCGGTCTGGCCGGAGTAGATGCTGGCCAGCCGCGACTGCGACGCGCTCTGCACGCTGATGCCGACGCGCGGCTGCAGAATGCCGTAGCCCGCAACCACGATGTTCTCGCGCGGATCGACGATGGCCTGGTTCAGCGGATGCGCCATCGCGCCGACCAGCCGGTGCGCCGTGCCGCGCGGCAATTCGGTATCGCGTCGAGCGTGAGCACAAAGCGCACCCGCGGCAGCAAGCGACAGGTCGCCGATCTTGACCGGGAAGCTGTCGTACTCGCCTTTGATCAGCCGGTTGAAGTCGAGCAGCTTGCCGCGCTTGCGCTCCCATCCCATCCACACGCCTTCGCGCGGATTGAAGATGCGATGGCGGTGAAACAGCGCGAAACTGCCCAGGCCATTTGCCGCGCATATTTCTCGTTGAGCTCCGCGATCAGCTCCTGCGCACAGCTCGACCAGAGGATCTGTCTTCGTTGGGCGTTTCGGCCGAGTCGGGCATGTCGGTCAGCAGCGCATAATGCAGGTTGCGGCTCGATGTTGCCCAGATAGCGGACCTCCAGATCGTCCACCAGCCGCCTGCACCTGCTTTTCGTTGAGCAGCAGCGTCGGCACCACAACCATGGTGACGCAGTCGTCGGGAATGCCTTCGGAGAAGTCGAGCTTGGGCAGGATGCGCGGAGGCAGCAGCGCGGTGGTGAGATAGTTCATCACCTCCACCGCGCTCTGGCTGCACGGCAGCAGCAGCACGAGAATGATCGCGAAGATGCGGCCCAGGAAGTGTTGAAGGCGTTGAACACCGGCGTCATGATCGCGATCACGATCAGCAGCGTCAGGATCTCGATGCCGCCCAGATAAAACTCGTCGGGATGGCGGCGCAGGAATTCCTGCACCCGCTCGCCGAAAGGCAGCCGCACCCCGGCGCGCGCGCGCAGTTCGTTAGCGCCTTCACCGATCAGGTAATAGCCGACATGCGATCTTCGCCACGCCAGGCGAGGATCGGCGTGCAGGATGCTTTCGCGCGTTCGCGCGCCAGGTCGACTGCCAGCTGCGCAATCTCCAACTCCGAGCAGTCGGAGTGTTCGGCGAAATGCGCCACCGTGTGGCGATAGAGCTCGCGGCTCTGAAAATCCATGCGCGCGTAGCCCCGCCGGATCGCCGCCAGTACCGCGCTCGAAGACGATCAGCGGCTCCAGCAATTCCTTCCACGGCGCCTCCGACAGCTCGCGCAGGCTGCCGATCAGGTCACTGATCGTTGCGGCTCGTCCGGCGTGGCTAGCACCTTCTCGCCGCGCTCGACGAATTCTTCCAGCAGCGACCAGCTTCAGCGCCGGGATCAGCAGCGACAGCTCGCTCATGTTGAGGCCGGTCACGGTCTGGAACGCTTCCACGTAGAGCGGTGAAGGCGTGGTCGGAATAGCGATACTCGACCGCGTGCAGCAAGTCCTGGGCGATGGCCAGCACGCGCGGCATCACGGCGTTTGCCGGAGTGCGCACATGCGGAACGCGGCGCAACGACGGCGTGCCGCTGCTGAACTCCGCTCTGCGCCACGCGCACCAGACGCACGTTGTCGTGCATCCACTGCAGGTCTTCGGGAAGCTGCTCGTCGGGCTCGGCAGGGAAATCGACTTCGGCTGAGCAGCGGTATCCAGCCGGCGATTCAGCGCGGTCAGCCGCTCGGCGAAATGATCGGACTGCTTGGTCGCCGGGAACCCAGACCAGCGTCTGCGCCCAAGCTCGCGCGGCATGCTGAGCCAGTTCGCCGGTCGTTGGCCGGCGTCGGCGACGTGCCCGGCTCGGTGCGGTCGGCAATCTCCACCAGCACATCTCTGTGATTCGTGCCATGTCATTCGTGATTTCCTAGCGATAACTCGCGGCCTGCAACTCGAACATCTCGGCGTATTGGCCGCCCAGCGCCATCAGCTGCTCGTGACTGCCGTCTTCGGCAATCTGCCCGTCCGCCAGCACCACAATGCGGTCGGCCATGCGCACCGTCGAAAAACGATGCGAGATGAACAGCGCCATCTTGCCTCCGGTCAGCTCGGCGAAGCGCTCGAACACTTCGATACTCGCTGCGCGCATCGAGCGCCGCCGTCGGCTCGTCCAGAATCAGCAATTGCGCATCGCGCAGATACGCGCGCGCCAGCGCCAGCTTCTGCCACTCGCCGCCCGACAGATCGACGCCGGTTTCGAAGCGCCGCCCCAGCATCTGCTCGTATCCGCCGCGGCAGCTTGGCGATCACCTCGTCGGCCAGGCTTTTGTGCGCCGCCGCCACAATCTCGTTCCGATGTTCTCTATTTCTTCGATGCGCCCGACCGCGATGTTCTCGCGGGCAGTCATCTCATATCGCATGAAATCCTGAAAAATTACGCCGATCTCCCGGTACAGATCTTCCAGGCTGTACTCGCGCAGGTCGACGCCATCCAGCAGGATCTGCCCCTCGGTCGGATCGTAGAGCCGGGTGATCAGCTTGACGATGGTCGTCTTGCCCTGGCCGTTTTCGCCGATCAGCGCCACGCGCTCGCCCGGTATGCAGCGTGAAATCCAGGTTCTTCAGGATGCGGCGCTCGCTGCCGGGATAGGCAAACGACACGTTGCGGAACTCGAAGCCGCGCAGGATGGGCCGCGGCGCCGGCAGCGCGTTCGGCTTGGAGCGGATCGTCGGCTGCATCTCGAAGAACGCCAGCAGATCGGTGAGGAACAGCGCCTGGTCGGCAACTCCGGACAGCGTCGAGAAGATCATGCTGGATATTGGTGCTGGCCTGCAGAATCGCGCCCGCCAAGAAAGTACAGCGTGCCGATGCGTGAGCGCGCCCATCACCGTTCGCCAGATGACGTAAACGTAAGCCGAGTAGTAGCCAAGCGATGCCGATGATCGACAGCAACGCGCCCGGCAATCAGCTTGCGTTTCGAGAGCGCGACGTTCTCCTCGTACACTTCGTCCGACAGCCGGGTGAAGCGGTCGGTCAGGAATTTGCTCAGGCCGAACAGCTTCAGCTCCTTGGCGGCTTCCTTGCTGCCGCCCAGCACGCGCAGGTAATCCAGTTGCCGGCGTACCGGCGTCTGGCGGAAATTCTTGGCATATCCCAGGAAGGCAAAATGGCTCTCGCCGAGGAACGCCGGCAGCACGCCGGCAATCAGCAGCAGCAGCAGCCACGGCGAGAAGTAGATGATGGAAACCGACAGCGTGATGGTGGTGATGACCTGCTGCACCAGCCGGCCCAGCATCTGGATCATGGCCAGCCGGTCGGTCGCCTGCACCCGCGCGCGCTCCAGCCGGTCGTAGAAGACCGGGTCTTCGTAGGCGATCAGGTCCAGCTCGGCCGCGTGCCTCATCACCTGGATGCTGACGTGGCGCGTGTACTTGTCGGCCAGCAGCGAATCCGGTAGTCGATGGCGCGGGTGAGGATGTTGCCCAGCACGGCGATGACGAACTCGGCCGCCACCAGCCACCACAGCCGATGCGGAATCGCCTGATGCTCGGGAGACGACGTTGTACGATCGCGTCGATGATCAGCTTGCTGACGTAAAGCAAGGCCGACCGGCTGCAGCGCCGCGAGCAGGCGAAAGACAAAGCCCAGCACGACCACGACCGGTCCGGAGTCCCAGACGATCTTGAGCACAGGCGGCAGGTTGCGCATCGCCGACATGCGCTCCTGCCACGCACTGGTAAAGTTTTTTGCTCCTGCGTCATTGGCTGCTGATGCGATCCAGATTCTGCCGCTCGGGCGAGTGTTTACTCCTCGAATTATGAGGATTGCGCTTAAAGCCGAGAGCGACTCTCTGAGAGATGCGGAAAAAGCGATAGCAGTTTCATCGATCACCCACCATGGTATCAGGATCGTCGTCCCACGGAAGTTGCAGGCCGTCACCCGATAGGTGCAAGCGAAGCATGGCAAGGTTCGATTTTGCCAGGTTAATATCACAGACTTTGGTGGCAGGCTTGGGCGTACACTGTTCCGCGCGGAGGTCCGGCCATGCGCCGGTTCGTCTCTTATATCGTCATTCTTGCCATGCTTTTCCTTGCCCCTACAGCATTCGCGCAGGGCGCGACTTCAACCGGGAACGCAACCTGCAACTTCGACGAGGACAAACAACTCGCGGTCGAGTATCAACACGTCGCCCTTAACCCGAAGAAGCCTGTTGAAGCGCAGGTTCCTTTCGGAAGGTGTGGGCGCCCGGCGGCAAGCCCATGACGCTTATTCACCAATACGCCCGTTCAAGTGGGCGCCAGGATGCTTCCCATTGGCGCTTACACGCTGTTCGTCATTCCCACTTCGAAGCAGTGGACTCTGATCGTGTCCAAGAGCACCGACATGACCGGCGCCTATGACGAGCAGCAGGACTTGCTGCGGATTCCGATGGATTCGGGCGAGCTGCCGAGTCCCGAGCCGGACTTTAGCGTGGCTTTCGAGCACGTCGCCCCGGGCCAGTGCAACCTTCGCCTCGATCTGGACAAGACCGGACATTTCGTCCCCTTCCAGAAGAGGTAGCAAACCAGAGAAAGCTACGGCGGATTGCGATTCCGTTGCGGAAAACGCGCAGTACCAAGTCGGCTTTCGTTTCTGGCGCTGACAAAAGAGACCGCTTCCTGGCGGGTGAGGATTTGACCCCGCGCTATGTCCCGCGAGACCCAGGGGTTACTCAAGGATTGCAAGAAGTCTCGGTTCATGAGCAAATAAGCAGCTATCAGCGGAAGGGTTGTTTCTTCCGCCGGAGCTCCGATGCGACCGAAATCCCCGCAAACTCCCTCGGGCAGTGAACAGAAACTCGCGATCGGCCAACTGCCGCGCCGGGCAGAAAAATATGTGCTGTATGCAGTGGCGGCGCTGATTGTCCTGACGGGTTCCTGGATCAGTCTCGGCAAATTTCAACAGAACCAGAATGCGGACTCTATCGTGCCTGTGCTGGTCAGCTTACAGCACTGGAAGCCGTTTTATTGGGAGACAAACCGTTACGGTATGTTGGTGCCGCTGCTGGCAATACCTTTCAGACATCCCCTGGTAAATCTGATTTTCCAGTCGATCCTGGGCACATGCGCAGGGCTGGCGTGCAGCTTCCTGCTGGTTGCCTATTTCTTTGAGGCTTCCATTTTTTGGCTGACGGCGGCAGCTCTGCAAAATATCTGGTTGTTGCTGCTGGTATCTCAGCCCACACAGTTCGATTGGTTCGTAGGTCAATGTTATGGAGTTTCTTTCGCGCTGGCCTTTGCCGCACTCATCCTGGCAGAGAAAAAGAAAACGTTGCTGGCATTAGGGCTGATGATTCTCTGTCACTGGGTGAACTCGGCTGCGTTCGTCGTATTAATCCCACTGGTGCTGCAATGTCACCTAATCGACCGGCAGAAGCGCGGACTTTTCAGGTCGCTCGGGGTAGTGTTGGCCGGAGCCGCTTGCGGTCTGGTATTCATGTTTACCGCCCGTTATCAGTCAACCCTCTCAGGTCTGGTGTCCCGCGATCTTTGGATACCCGGCTGGTTGGCACTGCTGCATACTACCCAAGGTGCGGTTTTGACCAAGTCGGTTTTTGTCTGGTGGATGGTTGTCCCGGCAGCACTGGGAATCATCGCAACCCTGCTGCCGGGCTCCAGTAAACGCCCGCTGCTGCTGTCTCTCGCTTTTGTCAATACCGCTGTGCTGTATTGGCTTTTTGTCGGAGCCTTAGCGTGGACGCGGGCGAACATGTACGTGCCCCGCTATATTTATCCCGCACTGTTCCTGCTCTCCACTGCCGCTGCCCTGGCGGCCGTTGCGCCCTTGCAGCGAATTCCGTTCCAGCCCCGATTGGCTGCGCTGGCTGCCGCGGCGTTGATGTTCGTGGCTGCTGTATTCGCTTTTGGCCGGCCATCGGTTTCCGGTGTGGAGCGCGATCTGCATCAGCGATTCGGCTCGCTGACGGCGGAGGTGCTCGCCAGCCATGCGCCCATCATTACGGGAGGTTATTGGATAGTTTGGCCGGCCGTGTTCGATGCTAATCTGGCGCTCTACGAACAGCGCGAGCGCCGCAAGGTGTACGGCTTTACCTATCGTGGAGGTGGAACTTCGCCGCACTGGGCGCGACAGAAGGTATGTATGGACTCTTCGTTACATGATCCCGAAGCCAGAAATTATATGGACAGTATAGGACGCCACTTCCATCTTGAGCAGACCTTCGCAACCATCAATATGTACTGCGAGAATTAGCTCTGGATGAATACTTGCAATTTGCAGCGTCAGTCCGCGAAGACCGGCACTTCTTCCTTCTTCTGCAGTCTTGGTGCGCCACGGCAGGTGCGCCATCACCCAATCCTTGAAGAGGTCCATGTAGAGGTACACGACGGGCGTGGTGTAGAGGGTCAACATCTGGCTGACGATCAGGCCACCGACGATGGCGATGCCCAGCGGACGGCGAATCTCCGATCCGACGCCGCGTCCCAGCGCCAGCGGCAGTGCGCCCAGCATTGCGGCCGCCGTGGTCATCATGATGGGACGGAAGCGAATCAGCGCCGCTTCGTAGATGGCTTCTTCGGCGGATTCTTGCCGGTGCGCTCCACCTCCAGCGCGAAGTCGATCATCATGATGGCGTTCTTCTTCACGATGCCGATCAGCAGAATGATGCCGATCAGGCCGATCACGTCGAGCTGCATGTGGAACAGCATCAGCGCCAGCAGCGCACCGGTGCCGGCCGAGGGCAGCGTGGAGAGAATTGTGATGGGATGGATGTAGCTCTCGTACAGCATGCCCAGCACGATGTATACGGCCACCAGCGCCGCCAGGATCAGGATCGGCTCCGAGGAGAGCGAGTCCTGGAACGCCGCCGCCGTTCCCTGGAAGCTGCCGTGAATCGAGGCCGGCATGCGCATCTCCAGCTCGCGTCTGCTGATGACGCGCGTCGCCGTCCCCAGATCGCCACCGGGCGCCAGGTTGAACGAGATCGTGACGCCGGGAATTGTCCCTGGTGATTAACCGACAATGACGGTGTTCGCCGGAGCAAAGTGCGCGAAGGCCGACAGCGGAACCTGCGCCCCGGACTGGTGATCACGTACACGCTCTTCAGCGCGTCGGGCGTGAGCTGATACTTGGGATCGACCTCCATCACTACGTGGTACTGGTTCAGGGTCTGGTAGATAGTCGAAATCTGCTCCTGCCCGAAGGCGTCGTAAAGAACCGCATCGATCTGCTGCGGCGTAATGCCCAGCCGCGACGCCGTGTCGCGATCGATGACGACGTTCGCCTCCAGCCCGCTGCACCTGCTGATCGCTGTTCACGTCCTTTAGCTGAGGAATCTTGCGCAACTTGTGCCAGCAACTGCGGCGCCCACTCGTACAGCTCATCCAGATTTTCGCCCGACAGCGTGTACTGATACTGCGCGTTGGACTGGCGGCCGCCGATCTGCAGGTCCTGCACCGACTGGAAATACAGTGTCGCGCCCGGCACGTGAGAAATCTTGGGACGCAGCCGCGCGATCACCTGGTCGGCGCTGACCTTGCGCTCGATCAGCGGCTTCAGCGTCGACGTACATGCGTCCCTGGTTCTGCGCGGCGTTGCCGCCTACGAATGCCAGCACATTCTCCACCGCCGGGATCCTGTTTCACGATGCGGATGAACTCATTCGTCTTGTCGCGCATGGCCGTGGAACGAAACATCCTGATCGCCCATGATCGTTCCCGAAAGACGCCCCGTGTCCTGCTGCGGGAAGAAATCCTTTGGGCACGATGATGTACAGGCCACATTCACGAAAACCATGATGATGGCCAGACCAGAGATCAGCGCTGATGACGCAGCACCCATCCCAGCGAACTCCTGTAGCCGCGGGTCAGCCAGTAAGAAGCCGCGCTCGCTCATGCGATACAGACGCGCCATGACTGCCGGGATCGTGCGCCTTCAGGAAGCGCGCGCACAACATCGGCGTGGTGGTCAGCGATACCACCATCGACACCGCGATGGCCGCGCTTAAGGTGACGGCAAACTCGTGGAACAGCCGTCCAATCAGGCCACCCATCAGCAGAATCGGAATGAACACGGCCATCAGCGACGTGCTCATGGAGACCACGGTGAAGCCGATTTCGCGCGCCCCCAGCAATGCCGCCTGGATAAGGCTTCATGCCGCCTTCCACGTGGCGCATCACGTTTTCCAGCACCACGATGGCGTCGTCCACCACGAAGCCGGTGGAGATCGTCAGCGCCATCAGCGACAGGTTGTCCAGCGAATAGCCGAACAGGTACATGATGCCGAAGGTGCCCGACGATAGCCAGCGGCACGGCCACGCTGGGAATCAGCGTGGCGCGCACCTCGCGCAGGAAAACGAACACCACCAGCACCACCAGGATAACCGAGATGATGAAGGTGCGCTCTACATCGGACACCGAAGCGCGCACCGTCGTGGTGCGATCCAGGCCGACTTCCATGTTGATGGCCGGCGGCAGCGAAGCTTTCAGGAATGGCAACGCCGCAATCACCCGGTCAACCGTCGCGATGATGTTCGCGCCCGGCTGGCGGAAGATCACCATCAGCACGCTGGGCTTGCCGTTGAAGCTGCCCATGTTGTTGATGTTGGAGTAGGAATCCTGCACGTCGGCAACGTCGCTCAGGCGAACCGGAGCGCCGTTGCGGTAAGCAACAATAGATCGGGCGTAGTCTTTCGCCTTCTTGAGCTGGTCATTGGCGCGGATCATCCAACTCTTGCCGTCGCTGTCCAGCGATCCTTTGGCCTGATTCGCATTCTCAGCAGCGACGGCCGTACGCACCGTCTCCAGGCCGAGGCCCATATTGTTCAGCGCAGCGGATTGGCCTCGATACGGACCGCGGGCTGCGAAGATCCCCAGACGAACACCTGGCCCACACCTTCGATTTGGGACCAGCTTCTGTCCCATGATCGAATCAGCCACGTCGTACATCTGGTCCTGGGTCATGGCGTCGGAGGTCATGCCAGAATCATGATCGGCGCGTCGGCGGGATTGATCTTGCGGTAAGTACGGGTTCGGGGCAGGTTGGGCGGGAGATAATTCCGGGCCGCGTTGATGGCTGCCTGCACGTCGCGCGCGGCGGCATCGATGTTGCGGTCCAGATCGAACTGCATGGTGATGCCGGTCGAACCAAGCTGGCTCACCGACGTCATCTGATTGATGCCGGCGATGCGGCCGAACTGCCGCTCCAGGGAGTGGCAACGGCGGAAGCCATGGTCTCTGGACTGGCGCCCGGCAGCGAAGCCCGAAACGAGATTACCGGGAAGTCCACCTGCGGCAAAGGAGACACCGGCAATTGCCGGTACGCCAGATCCCCCAGCCAGAAGCAGGGCGAGGGTGAGCAGCGTGGTGGCTACTGGCCTCTCGATCGCGGGTGCGGAGACATTCATAGACAAACCAATCAATCGCCGTATCCAGTGAGCACGCCTTCAGGCGTGCTCCCCAAAATACAACCGTCATCCCCATTAATCCCCAACGGCCTCCGCGGGCTTGGGCGCGCGCATATGCCGGAGTGCCTGGGCCAGCCGGTCAAACCACAGATAAACCACCGGCGTCGTGTACAAAGTCAGCAACTGGCTGAAGATCAGGCCGCCGATGATGGTGATGCCCAGAGGCCGCCGCAACTCCGAGCCGGTGCCCGAGCCCAAGGCCAGCGGCACCGCGCCGAATAATGCCGCAAACGTCGTCATCATGATGGGACGGAAGCGCAGCAGGCAGGCTTCGTAGATCGCATCCACCGGTGACTTGCCTTCTTTGCGCTCCGCTTCCAGCGCGAAGTCGATCATCATGATGGCGTTCTTCTTCACGATGCCGATCAACAGGATGATGCCGATCAATGCCATTACGCTCGAGATCCATGTGGAACAGCGTGAGCGCTAGGATGGCTCCCACGCCTGCCGACGGCAACGTCGACAAAATCGTGATGGGGTGGATGTAGCTCTCGTACAAGACGCCCAACACGATATACACCGTAACGATGGCAGCCAGGATCAACCAGCCTTCGTTGGCCAGCGAAGCTTCGAACGCCCGCGCCGTGCCTTGGAACGTAGCCTGAATACTGGGTGGCAACCCGATGTCGGCGCTGGCCTTGTCGATGGCTTTCACCGCTTCGCCCAGCGATGCGCTACCGCCGAGGTTGAACGAGATGGTCACCGACGGGAACTGCCCTTGATGGTTGATGGTCAACGGACCGGTGCTGGTTTCGAAATGCGCGATGGCGCTCAGCGGCACCTGTCCGGTGGCCGCGCTCAGAGCGCTGGTGGCGGCGCCGCTGGCGGCAGGAGCATTCGCTGCGGTGGCGGCGGGACTCTGCGAGCTTCCACTCGGCACGTAGATCGACTTCAGCGAATCGGGGTCGGTGCGAAAGTTCGGATCAACTTCCAGCACCACGTGATATTGGTTGAGCTGGGTAAACATGATCGACACCAGCCGCTGCCCGAAGGCGTCGTACAGCGTGTTGTCGATGGCGCTGGCCGTGACTCCCAGACGGGAAGCGGTATCGCGATCGATGACCAGATTGGCCTGTGCCGCCTGGTTCTGCTGATCGGTGGCCACATCTCGCAGCTCGGGCAAGGTTTTCAGTTTTGCCACCAGCTTGGCCGTCCAGGTCGCCAGCTCCTTGGGATCGGCATCTTCCAAACTGAATTGATACTGAGTGCGGCTGACGCGATCTTCCACCGTCAGGTCCTGCACCGGCTGCATGTATAGCGTGATGCCCTCGACCCCGGCAATTTCTCCCTGCAGCCGTTTCATGATTGCAGTCACATCGTCGCTGCGTTCGTCGCGCGATTTCAGATTGATCTGGATGCGTCCGCTGTTGGGCGTGGTATTAGTCCCGTCAACGCCGATGAACGATGACAGGCTGTCTACATCTTTGTCCTTCAGGATCGCCGCCGACAGCGCCTGTTGCCGCTCTGCCATGGCCGCAAACGAGATGCTCTCCGGCGCATCCGATATGCCCAGAATTACGCCGGTATCCTGCACCGGGAAGAAGCCTTTGGGCACGACGATGTAGAGATAGATGGTAGCCACCAGCGTACCGATCGTAATCAGCAAGGTTGTGGTCTGATGGTTGAGCACCATCTTGACCGTCCGGCCGTAGAACGCGATGATGTTGTTGAAGGCGCGTTCCGACCAGTCGTACAGCTTGCCGCGCTTCGATTGATCCCGATGCCGCAACAGCAGCGAGCACATCATCGGCGTCAGGGTCAGCGAAATGATTGCCGACAGCAGGATGGTCACGCTCAAGGTCACGGCGAATTCGCGGAACAGGCGACCCACGATGTCACCCATGAACAGCAGCGGAATCAGCACGGCGATCAGCGACACCGTCAATGACACGATGGTGAAGCCAATCTGCCCCGACCCCAGCAGCGCGGCCTCCAGCGGGCTATGTCCTTCCTCGATGTAACGATCGATGTTCTCGATCATCACGATGGCGTCGTCCACCACAAAACCGGTGGAAATCGTTAACGCCATCAGCGAAAGATTGTCGAGCGAGTAGTTCAGCAGATACATCACGCCAAACGTGCCCACGATGGAAAGCGGCACGGCGACGCTGGGGATAATGGTCGCCGCCAGGGTGCGCAGAAACAGAAAAATGACCATCACCACCAGCGCAATGGTCAACATCATTTCGAACTGCACATCCTTGACGCTGGCGCGAATGGTGTTGGTGCGGTCGGTCAGCACCGTAACTTTCACCGAGGCCGGCAAGTTCGCCTGCAACTGCTTTAGCCGCAGCTTGATGCTGTCGACCACCTTGATGATGTTGGCCCCGGGCTGGCGCTGGATGTTGAGAATCACCGCCGGAGTGGTGTTCATCCAGGCTGCCTGGTTCACGTTTTCCGCGCCAATGACTACAGTCGCGACATCGGAGAGCCGCACCGGATTGCCGTTCTTGTAGGCGACGATGGTGTCGGCATAACCCTGCGGGCTGAGCAGTTGATCGTCGGCGCCGATGGTGAAAGCCTGCCGATTGTCCTGCAGCTGACCTTTGGCCTGATCCACGTTGACCTGGCCGATCACCGTACGCAGCTGTTCCAGGCTCATGCCATACGAGGCCAGCGCCACCGGATTCGCCATGATGCGCACTGCCGGCTTCTGTCCGCCGCTAATGCTCACCAACCCGACGCCGGGCAACTGCGAAATCTTTTGCGCGAACGTCGTGTCCGCCAGGTCCTCAACCTGCGGCAGAGGCATGCTGTCTGACGTCATGGCCAAAGTCAGAATCGGAGCGTCGGCTGGATTTACTTTGCTGTAAATCGGAGGCGTGGGCAGATCGGCGGGAAGATAAGTCTGCGCCGAATTGATCGCGGCCTGTACTTCCTGCTCGGCCACGTCAATGTTCTCTTCCAAGTCGAACTGTAACGTGATGACCGAGGCGCCGAAGGAACTGCTCGAGGTCATCTGGCTCAGCCCGGGAAGTTCGCCGAACTGGCGTTCCAACGGCGCCGTGATCGACGACGCTGTCACATCGGGACTGGCGCCCGGATAGAACGTCACTATCTGGATCGTGGGGTAGTCCACCTGCGGCAAAGCCGAGATAGGCAACTGCTGATAGGCCACGATGCCCACCAGCAACAAGCCCACCATCAACAGCGAGGTCGCGATGGGCCGCAGAATGAACGGCCGCGAAATACTCATGGTTGTCCGCCGATAGTTTCCGCTGATTGCTGTTTTTTGGCTGGAGCTTGTGGCGCTACTCGGGCGCCGGCCTGCAGCTTCTCTTGCCCATCGGTCACCACTCGCTCGCCGCCTTGCAGGCCTGACTTGACGACCACGGTGCTGCCCTGGGTCAATTGCAACTGCACCGGCTGCATCTGCACGGTATTGCTGCTGTCGACGACGTAGGTGAAGCTGCCGTCAGGCCCGCGCTGAATCGCACTGGCCGGCGCTGTGATGGCATTCTTCAGGGTTTGCAGCAGCAGGTGGCAGTTGACGAACTGGTTCGGCCAAAGCGCATTGTCGGCATTATCGAAGATCGCCTTCAGTTTGGCCGTTCCCGTCGTCTGGTCAATCTGATTGTCGATGGTGAGCAGCTTGCCCGTGGCGAGCTTAGTCTGATCGTCGCGGCTATAGGCATCCACTTCGAGCGTTCCCTGCTTCATGTGCTGCGCTACTTCCTGCAACTGATCTTCCGGCAGCGTAAACACGATTGCCAGGGGTTGCAGCTGGGTGATCACCAGCATGGCCGTGCCGCTGGCTGCAGTAACGTAGTTTCCGGGATCGACCTGTCGCAGACCGACGCGGCCATTGACCGGAGAAACGATGTGGCAGTACACCAGGTTCAGCTTGGCACTGTCGATGGCCGCCTTGTCGCTGGCGATGGTGCCCTCGTAGGTTCCGAAAGAAGCTTCCAGCGTGTCCAAGTCCTGCTTGGCGATTACTCCCTGTTCATAGAGCACTTTGTTACGCTCGTACTGAGCCTTCGCGTTGGTAAGCTGAGCCTCATCTTTCTGCAGGTTGGCTTGCGCCTGCTGTAACGCTACTTCATAGGGGCGAGGATCGATCAGGATAAGCAGTTCTCCGGCCTTCACATCCTGGCCTTCCCGAAAATTCACCTGCATGATCTGGCCATCAATGCGGGTCTTCAAAGAAACGGTATTTAATGCCTGTACGGAACCTAAGCCAGTTAGATAAACGTCGAAATCGCCCTGTTTTACCGTAGCCACTCCTACGGGAATTGCCGGGGGCGGAGCGCCGGCTTTCGCACTCTTCGCTTGCTTCGAACCACACCCGGCCAAGATCAGGCAAATTGCCAGTATCGCCCCTATTAACAGGCACACGCCTGGCTTGCGCAGCTTTCCGCACGACAACGCGCTAGCCTCCTTAACTCTGACGTGGCATTTTCCGGGGTACAGCAGTGCCCCTGTCTTCACGAACTCCTCCTCGCCAGCAATAACGACGGAGGCGGCACAAAACTGTCACCGTATTTCATCCTGCGTCGCGTAACTGCAACTTGGCGCATCGGTTGCAGTAGTATTACATCCATACTATTAGACCACTATTAGACTGAATGGTGGTCGCCGCAGCGGTTAAGACTGGGTGAAGGAAGGTTAAGAAGTGTGAAGGATAACAACCCATCTCGAAACAATTCTTCACCGCAGCCGCGCGCCGGAAGAGGCAAAATGAGTGCGGTGAATCGTCTGCTCATCGTCGACGACGACCGCGGTCTGGTCAATCTGCTCAAACGCTTCCTCGAAAGCGAAGGCTTCCAGGTGGATGCGGCATACGACCACGCCTCGGGCCTGAACGCTGCCCTTTCCGGCGAGCACGAACTTGTTATCCTCGATGTGATGCTGCCCGGAGGCACTGGGTTCGAGTTATTAAAGATCCTCCGCCAGCAATCGTCGGTTCCTGTTCTCCTGCTCACGGCTCGCGGCGAGGCGGTCGATCGGATCCTGGGTCTCGAAATCGGCGCCGACGACTACCTGGCCAAGCCTTTCGATCCGCGGGAGCTGGTGGCCAGGGTTCGCGCCATATTTCGCCGTACCCGGGAAGCCGCTCCCGGCGCGCATCGCAATGAGCACGATGAGGTGCTCGACGTGGGCGAGATCAGCATGTCGCTCGCCACTCGCACCGTAACTTGCAGCAATCTTCCCGTGGATCTCACCTCGGTGGAATTCAACGTCCTGGAGTTACTGTTGCGCAACGCCGGCAGCGTGGTCACCCGCGAGCAGATTGCCGAGGTCGCGCTCGGGCGTCCGCTCAATGCCTTTGATCGCAGCGTGGATGTTCACGTCAGCCGCTTGCGCAAGAAGTTGGGCGCCTGTCCCGGTACCGACGAATTGATTCGCCCGATTCGCGGCATCGGATACTTTCTCGCCGCCGAGGCTTCGGAGAAGAGCCGGGTATGAGCCGCCGCCTGTTCTGGAAAATCTTCCTCCCCTTCTGGGTGGCACAAGCCATCTTGCTGGGCGCGTTGTATCTGCGTGTCCACTACCGCATTTCCTCCGAGCATCCCTGGTGGATCCAGCCCGAGCGCCGCGAGATGCCGGTGCTGGCCGATCTTGCGGCCAGACGATTTGAACAACAGGGGCAGCCGGGGCTGGCGCAATTGCTCGATAATCTTTCCCTGGCCAATCGCTCACGCTTCTGGCTGCTGAACGCTGGTGGACGAGAGCTTTCCGGCCGCCCACTACCCGATAGCATTCTGCGGGGCGCGGCATCCGCCGAGAAAAAGGAAGGTCTGTACCATTCTTACGAGGCCAATGTGTTGGCCTCGCGCGCCACCACTGAGCGCGGGCAATATGTGTTGATCGCCGAACTGACGCCGCCGCCGCTGTCGGAACGTATTCCCGGCGACCTTCTCTGGACCTTAAAGCTGGGCACTCTATTTTCTGCGATTATCTGTCTGCTGATCGCGCATTATCTGACCAAGCCCATCGAGCGTCTGCGCGATGCCACCCACGAACTTGCTCGCGGCAATCTCGACATCCGCGCGGGCGAGAATCTGGGCAACCGTAGCGATGAGATTGCCGACCTGGTGCGCGACTTCGACATCATGGCCGGTGAGCTGCGCAATCAGATCCAGAGCGAACGCAATCTGCTCAGTGGTGTCTCCCACGAACTGCGCTCGCCGATCGCCCGCATCCGGCTGGCCTTGACCCTGGCTCGCACCGCCGACGACGATGAGCGTGCTGAAATGCTCGACCGCATCGAGCAGGACAGCATCCAGCTCGACTCCATGTTGGAGCGCATTCTGATCGTCGCCCGGCTGGAGAGTGGGCAGCAGAAGCCGAAGTTTGAACCGCTCTCGCTCAACGAAATAATGGATGATGTATTGCACGACGCCCACTTCGAAGCTGCCGCCACCGGCGCCACCATTGCCTATCAGGAAAACGGCGAGATCAAGCTGAACGGCGACGCCGGCCTTTTACGCAGTGCGATCGAGAACGTGGTTCGCAACGCCATCTTCTATTCCGGCGAGGAGGGCAAGATCGAGGTTCGCGCCGGCAAGGTGGGTGACATGGCTGTAGTGTCGGTTCGCGACAACGGTCCCGGCGTTCCTGAGAACGCCTTGCCACTGCTCTTCAAGCCGTTCTATCGCGTCGACGATTCCCGCGGAACGAACACTGGCGGCATGGGCCTGGGATTAGCCATCGTTCGCAACGCTGTGGCTGTCCACGGCGGCACGGTGTCGGCAAAGAATGTCGTGCCTCACGGCCTCGAGGTCGAGCTGCGATTACCTATCGCGGCAACGCCTCCTGCCAAACGTAATTCTTCCGAGGTGCGTCTGGCGCAGGTGTGAGCGTCCGAAGTTCGTTCTTCGTTTCTTAGACACTAGGGTCGAGGCACACCAGTTCCACCAGATTTCCCTCGGGATCGGTTACATAAAGCGAACGCCAATGTACCCAGGCGTGTTCGGCGGTTTTGACTTGAAGTCCCAGTTCCTCCAGTCTCGTCTTTTCGCTGGCAAAATCGGCGAGGTCTATCTCGAATGCGATGTGGTCGATAGTGGAAGTCGCTGCATCGGGCCCGCGATAGCCGGCCTTCTCTGAGCGGTCGAATAGGGCCAGCACTTGAGTGTGGCCGCCGAAACCTTCCGCGATCTTGAAAAACGCGCTGTTTGCATCTCTGGCCATCAGAGGCAGGCCGATGATTTCCTGGTAGAACTTTTGCATCGCGTCCAGATTGTTGACGCGGAGCGCAATTTCGCCAAGGCCGCGCACTGACGGGGGTTTCTTGTTAGTAATTAATGCTGCCACGATGGACCCCCAGGGTCAGAAACCTCTCTGTGTGACACGATGGACAACTCCATTGCCCAGTCTTCCGGCAAGGATATGTTTGAGAAGGACTCATGCAGACTCAGCAGCACCGCTCCAGTCCTTTTCACCAGAATCTCGTCATTCTAACTAAATCAGGACTTCTACCTTGATTTCGCAGCCGGTGGCTTATGTACGCGGGACCGGCGTCGCCTGCAACGTGGGAAGTTTCCCGTGGTCGACATCAGCATGCAGAAAGTGCGGCTGCGCAATCCGCCAGCGCATCTCAGTCTCTGCCGATTGAACCGCAGCGGTTAAACGTTGTCTAATCCGGCTACGCTGTTGCTCACCAAACCGAAGACCGGGAGTCAGAGAAAACGGTATGTACGGGTTCGTACAGGATCTCCGCTTCGCATTTCGCCAATTGCGGAAAGCTCCTGGCTTCGCTCTGACCGTCATTCTCACTTTGGCTCTCGGCATCGGTGCGACGACTGCGATCTTTTCGCTGGTGGAAGGCATCCTGCTGCGACCGCTCCCGTTTAGCGATCCGGACCGCCTGGTGTCTGCTGGGAGACCACCTCGGCAACGGCCGAGCCCCGAATACTCCCGTGACCGCCCGCGAGATCGGCACCTACGCGAACGCGACCAGCGCATTTTCCTCGCTGGGCGGCTACGCGACGACCAGTTATGAGGTCTCCGGCGGCGCCACTCCGGAAAATGTTGACGCAGCCCGGTTCACCGCAGGCGTCTTCCCAACCCTTGGATGTTCAACCCATCCTCGGCCGCGTTTTCACGAAACAAGAAGAGGATGCCCACCAGCCGCTGGCCGTGATTAGTTACGCCTTGTGGCTGAACCGCTACCACCGCGATCCTAACGTCCTCGCCACTACCATCGATCTCGACCGCAAGGCGTACTCGATTATCGGCGTGATGCCGCGCAGTTTCGAATTTCCTTTGCAGCCCGGGCATCTCGACCAGACGCAGCTTTGGGTGCCGATGAGCTTCACGCCCGATGAAATTTCCGATCAGAGCGCGGGTTTTTGGGGATATCACATGGTTGCCCGCCTCAAGGATGGCGTTACCCTCCGGCAGGCCGCGGAAGATGCGGACCGCGTTGCTCAGCAGATCATGCGCGAATTTCCCGCCGGAATGTCTGCCATTCACATTCGAGGCGACGTGAAGCCATTGCGTGAGCACGCCGTCGCCGACGCACGGCCGCTACTGCGCACCTTATTTGTAGCCGTCTCCATCGTTCTGCTGATTGCCTGCGTCAACATCGCCGCGCTGCTGCTGGTGCGGGCCATCCGCAGGCGTCGCGAATATGCGGTGCGGCTGGCTCTGGGTGCGCGGTCGAGCATGATCGTTCGTGAATCCATTTTCGAAGGCCTGCTGCTCAGCTTCGCTGGCGGCCTGTTGGGACTGGCGTTTGCCGCGATCGCGATCCGTACCGCTTTACATCTGCTGCCCGAGTCCATGCCGCGCGTCGACTCCATCTCGGTGGACGGGGCCGTAGCTATGTTTGCCATGTTGCTGGCGCTGGTGACTGGCTCGCTGTGCAGCCTTGCGCCCGCTTTCGCCGCCTTGCGGACCAACTTGACGGACAGCCTGAAGGAGGGCGTGCGGACGGGCACAGGTGGAGCAAGTCATACCTGGCTGCGTTCGGCCTTGGTGGTCTCCGAGATCGCCATCGCGCTGGTGTTGCTTACGGCGTCTGGCGCGTTTCTGCGCAGCTTCCAGAAGATGCGCGCCGTCGATCCCGGCTTTCGTCCCGACCATGTTCTGGTCGCCGGCTATCAACTGCCGCTCAAGCAGTATCCCACCCAGGTTTCGTTCGACACCTTCAACCGTGCGGTTGTGGACCAGCTCGCGAGCAAGCCAGGAATCATTGCAGTCGGCATCGCCAATGCGCTTCCGGCGTCCGGCATGCTAGGGGGAGCTGCCTACACCGTCGAAGGCGCGCCGGTGACTGGCTGGAAGCTCAAGTTCTCCATGTTCGCGCTTACCTACGGCGATTACTTCCGCGCCTTGAGCATCCCGTTGCTCGATGGCCGCTACTTCACGGAAGACGACCGCGCCAACATGCCCCTGGTCGTGATCGTCAACCAGTCCATGGCCAGACATTGCTGGCCGGGCCAGAGCGCTATCGGCAAGCGAATGCATGTCGGCAATCCGCATAAGGGACTGCCGTGGGCAACCGTAGTTGGAATTGTTGCCGACGCTGCGGTAGGCCCTCGCGATCAGCCGGCTGACGACCAGTGGTATGCGCCTGCACAGCAACCCGCTATTCTCTACGGCTCGAAGTTCTCGGGAGAACTGACCGCCCCCGCCGGCGGATACATTGCCTTGCGCTCCGCCCTCCCTCCTGAGCAGATGACGCAAACCTTGCGCTCGACCGTCGCACAGATCGATCCGCTGCTCGCTCTACAGCAAGTGCAGCCCATGAATGACGTGATCGCGAACGTGGAAGCGCCGCGCCGTTTCAACACGACCCTCATCACCGCCTTCGCCTTGGGCGCGCTCCTGCTCGCCATCACCGGAATTTATGCGGTCGTCGCCTTCTCCGTTTCGCTGCGCACCCAGGAGATTGCCATTCGTATGGCACTCGGCGCTCAGCGCACCGGCATCGCCCGGCTTGTTCTTATTTCTGGCGCGAAGCTGGCGTTGCTAGGCTGCGCTATTGGCGTGGTTGGGTCTCTCGCCTTGTCACGACTTGTCAGCTCCTTCCTCTTCGGGGTCACCGCGACCGACCCGCTAATCTACATAGGGAGCGTCTTGCTGATGATGCTCATGGCGCTTCTGGCATCGGCGCTGCCCGCAACCCGGGCCGCCTCCGCCGATCCAATCGCCGCTCTGCACTCGACTTAGAAACTCACGCGGTGAGGCAGAAACAGTGTGCCAACAATCCGAATGGCAGGCTGGGGAATCTAATGCCCATGCGAGTGCGCTTAATTGGTTTCGTTGCGATTGTTCAGTCTGTCCTTGTCCTGACGCATTTTCTCCTCTACAAAACGTGGGCGTTTTCACCCGCAGGAAGCGAGACTCATGGGGCGCTGTGGATCGAACTGGTTCTCGGCTTTTTGTCGGTGACCTTCGTGGCCGCTTCGCTACTCGCCTTTCGCTATACAAATGCTCCCCTGCGCGCGTTTTACAGAGCGGCTGCGGTTTGGGTTGGGCTGCTGAGTTTTCTGTTCCTGGCCGCGGTTTCCTCCTGGATTATTTTCGGCATTGCCTGGCTGGCCGGGGTGAACGTCAACTTCCATCGGACGGTGGAATTGCTGTTCGCCGTTGCCGTAGTGGCCGGACTCTACGGGGTTTTCAACGCCAGTTGGACGCGAATCACGCGAACGACGGTGCGGCTGGCGAACTTGCCGGCAGCCTGGCGAGGGCGGACAGCGGCGCTGATCAGCGATGTGCATCTGGGACACGTGCGAAATGGCAGTTTTCTTCGGCGCATGGTGACCAAGATCCTGACGGAAGAGCCGGACGCGATTTTTATTGCCGGAGATTTGTATGATGGCACGGCCATCGACGCGGGGCGGGCAGCCGAGCCATTGAACGAGTTGACCGCGCCACAAGGTGTCTATTTTGTCGCCGGAAATCACGAGCAATTTGGCGACGATAGCAAATATCTGCGTGCCATTGCAGCGGCTGGGGTACGCGTGCTCAGCAACGAGTTGGTGGAAGTGGACGGCTTGCAGATTATCGGCGTGCCTTACAGGAACGCGATCCGGAACGAGCAGCTTGCGTCGGTGCTGCACGGCCTCCGGCTGAATCGCGATCGTGCCAGCATTCTCCTGACCCATGCTCCCGACCATCCGGAAATCGCCGAGGCTGCGGGCGTTTCTCTGCAGCTATCCGGACATACTCACGTTGGCCAGTTCATGCCTTGGAGTTGGATGGCGCGGCGGATCTACCGGCAGTTTGTATACGGCTTAAGCCGGATCGGCAAGATGCAGGTTTTCACTTCAAGCGGAGCCGGAACCTGGGGACCGCCGCTGCGGTTGGGATCCAATCCCGAGATTGTCGTGCTTCAGTTCGAATAGCGTTTACAAGCTTGGGCCGGTCTTTGGCAGCAATACGCATAGACGGGCAATAGATAGTGGCGGACAAGGAATTGCCCAGTCACCTCCGATCGGTGCGCCTGCCGCCGAGGGCGCTCGCGACCAGCAAAGCAAATTTATTCACCCGCCGACCTCACCATTTCTTCCTATCACGGAGAGAATCAGAGAGTTACTATTCTGGTCATCGATTGCATTAGGACTAATCCGCTCGGTGATGACCGCGAACGGGGCGAAAGGTGTCAGCGATGAGTTCGTTCGAAGACTCCGTACGAGAGGTAAGCGAATGGTTTGCAAGCCCGCGATTCAAGGACATAATTCGTCTGTATTCACCTCGTCAAGTAGTTGAACAGAGAGGTACGATTGCCGCCGACTACCCGGTGGCGCGGGCCGCAGCCGAGGCCTTTTATGCCCGGCTCAGAGAGTTGTTTGGTGCTGGCAAGGCGATCACCACCTTCGGTCCTTACTCACCCGGACAGGCCGTGACCATCAAGCGTCTGGGAATCGAAGGCATCTACCTGGGCGGTTGGGCCACGTCAGCCAAGGGAAGCATCACTGAAGATCCGGGCGCTGACCTGGCCAGCTATCCTCTAAGTCAAGTGCCGGACGAGGCTGCGTCGATCGTTCGCGCTCTCCTGACTGCCGACAAGAATCAACTGTTCTTTCGTTCCCGCATGAAGCCTGAACAGCTGGCCGCGACTCCTGTGGTCGACTATCGGCCGTTCATCATTGCCGATGCCGACACCGGTCACGGAGGCGAAGCCCATGTCCGCAATCTGATCCGCCGATTCGTGGAAGTGGGTGTGCCGGGTTACCACATCGAGGACCAGAAGCCCGGCGTGAAGAAATGCGGCCACCAGGGCGGCAAGGTTCTGGTGTCAGAGAACGAGCAGATCCAGCGCCTCAATGCCGCGCGATTCCAGCTCGACATCATGAAGGTGCCCGGAATTATCGTGGCTCGCACCGACGCGGAGGCGGCCAGCCTTCTGGATGGGTGTGCGGATGAGCGCGACCAACCCTTCATCATGGGCGTGACCAACCTCGAGGTACCGAGCTACAAGGCGGTATTTCTCGCGTTGCAGAGAAAGTTCTACGAAGCTGGAGTCGACGAGGTAAGAGGGCACATGATGTTTGCTATGTCGGACTCCGAGTATGCCGCCGCTAGCGCCTGGCTCGAAACCACTGGGCTGCTGCCGCTTATTGGGGAGAACGCCAAAACGTACAAGCAGAGCGCCGATGCGTTGGTGGACAATATGCTCGACAAGGTCATCCCGCGTTTCCTGGATGCCTGGCAGGAAGCGGCAGATCTTAAGACCTATCGCCAAGCCGTCGCGGATGTCATCGCGTTCCGGGTTAGCCAGGGTGAGTCCTTTGACTTGAGCGCCGAGGAATGGCTGGCCTTCTCCAAGCGGGCGTCGTGGTATACGGCCCGCGAGAAAGCCAGAGCGCAGGGCATCGACGTAACCTGGGATTGCGAGCTGGCTAAGACGCCTGAGGGCTACTATCAGGTGCAGGGAGGTCTGGAGTACGCCATCGCTAAGTCTCTGGCTGTGGCGCCATTCGCGGATATTTTGTGGATGGAGACTGCCACGGCAGATATTGAAGAAGCGAAGGCCTTCGCCGACGCAATTCACGCAGAATTTCCTGACAAGATGCTGGCTTATAACTTATCACCTTCGTTTAGCTGGGACACCACCGGCATGAGCGACGATCAGATGAAGCATTTTCCCGAAGAACTGGGCAAACTCGGCTTTGTCTTCAACTTCATCACTTATGGAGGACACCAGATCGATGGTCTTGCAGCCGAGGATTTTGCCACCGCGTTGCTGCAGGATGGAATGTTGTCGCTGGCACGTTTGCAGAGGAAGTTCAGGTTGTTGGAGTCGCCCTACCGAACGCCCCAGACACTGGTCGGCGGTCCCCGTCTAGATGCCGCCCTAATGGCCGCTTCCGGGCGCACGGCCACCACCACGGCGATGGGCAAGGGTTCGACCCAACATCAGCACCTGGTACAGACCGAAGTTCCCCCCAAACTCCTGGAAGATTGGCTACAAATTTGGGCCGAGCATAACGGTTTGCCGCCGGTCTACCGCGCACAGTTGCGTCCAGTTGCCGCCGGCTCGGATTTCCTGGAACTCAGTTTGTGGAACGATTCGAAGGACAGGGTTGGCAACATCATTTTCGCAGATGTCCAGGACCGTCATGGCCACAAGCTGCTTTCGATCCGCGACATGAATACCTTCGATCCGTCGTTGCGAAAAAAGCGGCTGATGACGCTGGCCCACCTGTTCCTACTCCATCGCTACAAGACTGGTTTGGTGCATTACCTGAGCCCCACCGATGACAATCAACATCAAGCTTTGAAGATGCAGAGGTTAGGAATTTTCAGTGACGTCAGTAACCAAGCCGGACTGATCATTGTCGCCGGGGTCAGCGCAACTCGGGTCGCTGAGTTGCTCAATCCGGATCGGGTTGTTTTGCGCAAACTAATCAATAAGACAGAGTAGAAGCTGGACCAGAACAGATAGCAGCAGATCCATTGAGTAAGGCGGGTTCAGGTTCAAAACGCATCCACCCCGAGTAACCTCAGGGGCTAAAAAGCCCGGCATTCAAACAACTTGTACGGCCCGGCTAAAGCCGTGCCCTTTCAAACCCGATCTATGAGATGGTTTGATGGCTTCTAGTAATTTCCATGATTCGCGGCTTATCTTGACAAGAGTCCATAGATATCCACTTCGCCACGCGTGCCTACAAATACCCATCCGTCGGCCACGGTCGGAACGCCGAAGGTGACGGATGGTCCGGAATTGTCCCGCTCGGGAGACATTTCGGAGTCGTAGAGTTCGTTATTTAAGTTGGTAGCGTCATAGGCGCGAAGGTCGGCATCTGTGCCGTTATTCCGCAGCACCCAGACGATACCGTTGGAAGTCCCGTTGGCCGAAACCGAGGGCGAAGCTCCCGGATAGCCAAGGGTCCATGAGCCCGTTGAGGAAATGGGTGTGGGGTCGATCTGCTGACTGGTTGGGTCATAGCGAAACGCCTCGACTGGACCGGCAAACCATCCAAAATAAAAGGTATTGTTCCAGAACGCCGGCGTCGAAAAGTTGTGCTGAGAGTCGCTTTTGAAGCTCTGGAGCACTTGGCCGTCGTTGCTCGGTTGCCAGTGTCCCAGGTTATCGCGATCCAGCAAGTATACAGTTGCATCTTTGCCGGCTACCGCCAACAAATGAGGATGTGCTGCTCCGGTTTGGTCGGGCAGAAGTATCGATCCCGCGGATCCCAAGTCGAGATCGTCGTCGAAGAGTGTCTTCCAATCGAAAGGTATGAAATAGTCGATGGCCGAAATCTGATTTGCGGAATTATGCAGCCGCACTACCGAATCCCCGTAGTTCGATCCTCCGGTCATGGCATCGCTTGGGCCGTTGCCTACCGGCAGATAAACGTCGCCGCTGGAGTCGCTGGCAGGCCCTGAGCCAGCCATCCATATGCCACCGAAAGTGCCCGATGGCGATGGCGTCCAAGCGCCGGTCAGCTGGAGGGTACTCGCATCGAAAGACATGACCCAGCCTTGATAGGTGCCAAGGTCGCAATGCGATGCCCAGGCCACATAGACCTGTCCATTCGTCAACAGCAGCGCTGACCGCTGATTATTGAGCACCGGATCGAACTGGGCCGCTCCAAACTCGCCGTTCGGGTCCGGTGGGCTGGTGATGACAGTGGGCGTCAACTTGTCTTGTCCAGTGGTCAGATCGAGTGAGTGGAGGCGCTGATAGAACACCGGCTGGCCACTCTGGGTCTCTTTCGTGCGGGCCACCACGTAGATCGTCGAGGTAGTGGTATCGATCACCGGCGTACCGGTTATGCCGACCTCGGGAGCGATGGCAGAGCAATTGAGGAGATCCGACGGGAGAAGCGTGGTGACGGTTCCGGATGAACCGAGGAAGTCTTTCTGCCAAACGATCTGATGGGTGTCGGCGTCGATGGCATAAACCTGGTCGTGTTCCGTCGCGACAATGATTAAGTTGTGAGATCCCTGACCCGCCGTAACCCCTGGTACATACAACGGCTGTGCAAAGATGTCGCCTTGGACCGTAATCGCAGCACGTTTCCCGAACGTGGCGGCGCTGACATTCGAAGGGGTTAGCCAGGTTTCGGTCAGGTTGGCGCCGGTTCTGGCATTGTTGTTGTGGAAGGTGGTCACCGCAGTGGGCGTAAAAGAAGCGGGAGGGCCGTCCTGAATGCCTTGCTGGGGGGTAGTCGGTGAACTTTGTCCTCCTCCACCGCAACCTGTTGCAACCAAGAGAAGGATTGCTCCCAGAGCAATCGATTTGGGACCTTCGCAACGCCGGAAGCGAAACTGGAAAAGAGCTCTTAAAGCGTCACCCGAAACGGGGAAGAGAGGCAAAAAGGCGAGGCGCGGCCAACAACCTTTCGCTATAAGAAGCCCGACTAACAACGAGATCGTTACAGGCCAAGCAGCATAGGCGTAACTCGCGTTGATCCCGCGCAGTAAAACCTGCAGAACCATGCTCCACGAATCAGAGCCAACAGAGAAAGCGAAAATAATCCCAGGCAACAATGAACGCTCCTTCGGCTAAAAGGGGTAAGTCGGCACCACGAGAGTTTAACATCTTGTTAACATTCCCCAGCCCCGCATCTTCCTTCCAATTTCACGTAGGTCAATGCGCCTAGACAATGGGGAATCTGAGCGTGTTACACGATCCATTGGTCGTTTTCGCGGGCTGTGTACAATCGGGTAAACGAAATGAGCCGGGCCAAGACTCTCTCCAGAACCCGCGTCCCAGCGCGCAAGCGGCTGTACCCAAAAGAACTTCCGAAAACAGGGCCATTCGTTGCAGGCAAGAAGCTGAACGCCATTCTCTGCCTTCTGCTGGCGGCGGTGACAATCGCGCTCTACGGCCCGGTCCTTGAGCACTCGTTCATCGTCCTGGATGATTCCGATTATGTCACCGCGAATCCCCACATCCATCAGGGCCTGGGATGGAGCACAGTCAAATGGGCATTTACCTCAACTGCGGCGGCGAATTGGCATCCCCTGACCTGGCTTTCTCACGCTCTCGACTACCAAATCTTTGCCTTGAATCCGGCAGGCCATCATTTAGACAGTGTGCTGATCCACGCTGCCAATGCAGTGTTGCTGTTCCTGCTGCTGGGGTGGATTACACGGCGCGTGGGGCCGAGCTTGCTGGTGGCGGCGCTATTTGCCTTGCATCCGATCAACGTCGAGTCGGTCGCATGGGTAGCAGAACGCAAGAACGTGCTCAGCATGTTCTTCTTCCTGGCGGCGATCTGCGCCTATGTACGCTACGCTCGAAAGCCGGATTGGCGGCGATATTTGCTGGTGGCGGCGCTGTTTGCCCTGGGGTTGATGGCCAAGCCCATGGTCATTACTTTGCCGTTTGTGCTGTTGCTGCTGGATTATTGGCCGTTGGGTAGAACTGCCGGCAGTCTGCCTCCTGTGGTTCCCGTGCCGCAGTCGACGGTCCCGAGGCTGCTGCTCGAGAAAATTCCATTGCTGGCCCTCTCGGCCGCGAGTGCATTGATCACCCTAAGGGTGCAGCGTGCGGGATACGCGGTGCGTACTCTAATACAGTTTCCACTCGCGGTACGAATCGAAAATGCCATCGTGGCTTATGGGCTGTATCTCTGGAAGACCCTCTGGCCAACCCGGCTTGCGTTGTATCCCCATCCCGCAATGGCTCTCCCGGCGTGGCAATGGATGCTGTCCGCGCTGGCCTTGACCGCTATCACGGTGCTCGTAGTTATCTTTCGCAGCAAGCGCTACTTGCCGGTTGGATGGTTCTGGTTTCTGGGTACTTTAGTTCCCGTCATCGGCCTGGTGCAGGTGGGAGAAGGCGCCATGGCCGATCGTTATGCCTACTTACCCCTGATCGGAATTTTTGTGATGGTGGCTTTCGGCTTGGCCGACCTGGCGGAGGCGAGAGCAGTTCCTCTCCCTTGGCGAGTAATTCCCGCATTATGCGTATTGCTAGCGCTGAGCTTGGTCACTCATCGGCAGATGAGTTACTGGGCTAGCGATTACGACCTGTGGTCGCACACCCTGGCAGTTGCGGAAAATCCCTTTGCGCATGACGCGATGGGCTCGGCTCTGTTGGACTCTGGCCTAGCAATCACGTCAGATGACCAGGACCTGGATACAGCGCAGAAACGGATGGAAGTGGCTCGCCAGCACTTCGAGCGGGCGTTGGAACTGCGCAGGCAACTGGCGCAGCAGAATCCGGCGGTTTATCTGCCCGATATGGCCACCACGTTGAACAATCTGGGTAACCTGGATCGACTCCAGAACCGGCCGGAGGAAGCCCGCCGGCACTATGAAGAGGCTTTGAAAATTCACCGCCAACTGGCGCAGCAGAACCTGGAGCCTTTTCCGCCGGACCTGGCCGTAACGCTGAACAATTTGGGCTCCCTCGAAAGAGCCAACATGCAGTTGGCAGAAGCCGGCTCAGGACTTCAAGAGTGCGCTGGAGATTTACCGTCAATTGGCGCAGCAACATTCGGACGTTTACCTGCCCAAGGTTGCCGAGGCGCTGAACAACCTGGCGTTCGTGGAGAGAGAACAAAAGCAACTGGAAGAGTCCCGCCGGCATTACGAGGAAGCGTTGGAAATTCGCCGTCAACTGGCGCAGGTGGACCCGGACGCGTACTTGCCCTACTTGGCGACAACTTTAAACGACCTGGGAATCCTGGATGCAGTCCAGAACCGAACCAACGAGGCGCGACAGCATTACCAGGAAGCCTTGAAGGCTTACCGTCAACTGGCGCAGCGAGATCCGGACACGTACTTGCCGTATGTGGCAGCGACGCTGAACAACCTGGCTTTGGCGGAAGAAAGTCAGAACCGCATCGAAGAATCTCGCGCTCACTTCCAGGAAGACTTGAACCTCTTCCAGAAGCTGTATCAGGATGACCCCAACAAATATGCCGGCGACGTTGCCAGGGTTCATGCGAGCTTGGAAGAACTGGAAATCAAAGCCCCCGCCCATTAGGCATTTTTCGATGAGCGCGGCAAGTACGGAAAAGCTAATTCGTATCGTCTCGTCAGTCGGAATCAGAGGAATTGCTTTGCTCGGGCCCAAGAGGCACGATTCACCCTCCAGGGGCCGCAGTGAACCCTCAAAACGGATTCGAGATCAACCTCTGCATAGTTTCCTTGTAGGTTCGTCCCGAGCGGAGTTGCATTCCGCCAGCGAGGGTCACCAGATACTCTGAGTGGGATGCGGACTGCACAGTCCGGATACGTTCGGCGTTTACGATGACGGAGCGGTGAATCCGCACGAAGCGGGCTGGGTCGAGGCGTTTTGCGATCTCCGCCATAGTGACCTCCACCAGATGGCTATCGGGCCCCACGTGCAACTCCACGTAATTCTCCGCCGCCTTTAGCCAATCCACCTGTTTGGTGTCTACAAAGCTCGTACCTGTGGTGCCCCGCACCGCGATCCGATTCAGATAGGTTGGGGGGCTCGCAATCCGCTCCAGTATTGAAAGCACCTGGGCATCGACTCTTTGCGAGCCACTGCGAATGCGGGTTTTTGCTCGTTGCAAGGCTTGGCGGAACCGCCGCGCTGTGAAGGGCTTCAATAGATAATCGGCGGCGTTCACCTCGAAGGCCTCGACCGCGTAATGATCGTAGGCGGTTACGAATATCACGGCGCCCGACAATTTAGCTCCGGCGCGCCGCAAGGCCGCAATGCCATCCATCTCCGGCATCTGCACATCGAGGAAGACTAAATCGAAGTTGCCGGTCAGCATCAGTTCGACCGCGCGTTTTCCGTTGCCGGCTTCCTCGATGATTCCGATATCGGCATCCTGCTCGAGGAGCATCCTGATCCCCTGGCGCGCCAGATTCTCATCGTCCACGATCAGAGCCCGCAGGCCGTCGGGAGAAGTCCGAACCTCGCCCGGTTCAGCCTGCTGACTAGAGGACCGCTTCATCAGAGGCCTTCCTCGGGATGATAGGGCAGCAAGACCGTCGCGACGGTGCCTCCGCCTGCGCGGGCGGCAAGACGCAAGGACTGTCGCTCGCCATAGAGCTGCGCGAGGCGCGCTCGCGTATTGCTCAATCCCACACCGTTTCCGGAGCTTTCCCCCGAAATACCGGGGCCGTCATCACAAACCTGTATCTCCAGGAGCGAGTCTTTTAAGTTTGATTTCAGTTCGATCCTGGCGGGCGCGGAACTCTTCGAGACGCCATGCCGGATTGCATTTTCGACCAGCGGCTGCAGCAATAGGCTCGGGACCAAAGCGTTCAGCGTCGCCGGCGAGAGACTCAATGCGACGGTCAAACGGTCCTGGAACCTGACCCGCTGGATGTCGAGATAAAGGTTGATCAACTCCACTTCGCGACGCAAGGGAACCTCCTGCGTCTCCCATCCGTCCAAGGTTTGGCGCAGGAGTTCGCTGAGGTTAGTCAGCATCTCATCCGCCTCTACGGTTCTATGTTGGCGGACCAGCACGACGATTGCGTTGAGCGTGTTGAAAAGAAAATGAGGATGGAGTTGCATCTTCAGTGCGTTCAGGTTTGCCTGGGTGAGTTGACTCTCAAGCTGGCTTGTACGCAATTGGAGTTGAGCCGATAATCTCTCGCGTTCCACAAACTTGCGGTAGTAACTCACGCCGTGCTGAACGCCGACGATCATCCAGTAAATGATCACATTCAAATGGAAGTCGATAGGAAGCACGGCCCGGAAGGTCGCGGCAAAGTTCCGGGGGAACCAGGGCAGCAGGCCAAACACCGGCGTGATCAAGGCGAACAAGACCGCTTCGATCAGTGCAAAACCGAAGCCCGACAGCAGATGAAGTCCGACAATACGCGCCCAGGTTTTTTCCTGGATGGGAAAGCGGCGCGCCAGCCACCACACGAATGGGGCCAGAAAAGCCCAGGCGTATGCGGTTGTAAGCCATACCACGAGATAACCGTGCCACCGGACGGTTTGGCCCTGATACAGAAGTCGGCCCGTATCCTCGCTGATGAAGAACAGCGCGAACACGGTCCAGCCAGCCAGATACGCCAGCCAACGGATTGGCCTCGAACTCAAGGAATATCCTTTTGGTACATCGCCAGATAAATGGTTCCTGCGTCCGACAACGAAAGCATATCAGTGAGCAGGCTATTCTCCCGCAAAGCGGCACTCCGACTCTTGAAATGCATTTTGCTAAGCGCGAATCAGCCGCGTAGATCGTCGATCCGCCGTAGGATCGCGAGCGGCAGTATGGATAGTCAAAACATTGGATTTCTGACGGGTGCTGTAGGTTAGCACCCTCTCTACCGTGCAGATCTATTTTTGCAAGAACATTTTTATTGCAATTACAACCAGACAGCTCGCGAAGATGCGGCGCAGCATTAGGGTAGAGATGGCTTGCGCCCACGCGCCGCCAAAATATCCTCCGACGAAGAACCCCACGGCCATCAACGCAGCAATTTTCACATCCACATTTCCAGCGCCATAGTATTTCCAAAACGCCAACGCACCGATCGGCAAAAGCAGAGTTGCGATCGACGTTCCCTGCGCGCGGTGCTGATCCATGCCGTAGCCGTAGACCAGGATAGGGATGAGAAAGACACCGCCTCCCAATCCGATTAGTCCCGATATCATTCCGATGGCAATACCGATCCCGAATGACAGCGCAGTTTCCATTGGGGGCTCCTCATTTTTTTCTTGACTGGCCCGGGTCGCGGGCGTATATATCGTGCAACGTAATAGTATGCACGTCAGCGTACTAATGTAAAGGTGTTTGAGCGAAGCGGCTGGAAAATCAAGACGAATGCAGTCGCGGCATCCGGATGAAACGAGGCCCACTAGTGGCGAAGAAGAGAACTATTGAATCGTACTTGCCGTTAACGCCGGCGCTTTTCCATGTGCTGCTGGCGCTCGCCGACGGCGAAAAGCACGGGTACGTGATCAGTAAGGAAATCGCTCGCCGAACGAACGATGAAGTTCGGCTCAGCGCGGGTACGCTCTACGGAATCATCAAGCGACTGCTGGAAGACGGATTCATCGAGGAGTCCGAGGACCGCCCGGACTTCAGCCTCGACGACCAGCGCAGGCGTTATTACCGGCTGACCAAACTCGGCAGCGCCCTGGCCGAAGCCGAAGCCGAGCGCATGGAGCGCGTGCTGGCCATGGCCAGAGCGAAGCACGTCCTGGGTCCGGAGAACGCGTGAGCTGAGGTTTGCCTGATGCCAGAGACCAACAATGCGTCCAGACCTTTTTCCGAGCGGCTGTTTGGCGCTTTGCTGCGTCTGCTGCCGGAGGAATTTCGGGACCGTTTCAGCGGCGAGATGCAGTCGTTGTTCCGCGATCAGCGGCACGATGCCCGGCAACTTGGCGGTACGGCGCAAGCGCGCTTCTGGTGGGACACTGCCAGCGGCCTGGTGATAACTGCAATTCGCGAACATGGAGAAATCCTCTCCCAAGATGTGGACTATGCGCTGCGCATGATGCGCAAGGACCTGGGCTTTACCTGCGTTGCCATCGTCATCCTTGGACTTGCCATCGGCGCCGGCACAGCAGCATTCAGCGCCGCGAATGCCATCCTGATTCGTCCGCTGCCTTTTGCCGGCGGTAATGGATTGGTGCAACTCAAGCAAATGCAGCCTGCGCTGGGAATCGACAATCAGCCCTTCTCAGTGCAGGAGATTCAGGATTACCGGTCACGCAATCGCACTCTCGATTCGCTGGTCGAGTACCACCAGATGATGTTTACCCTGCTTGGCGGAAGGGAGCCGGAACGCGTCGTTACCGCGGTAGTCTCGGCCAACTTCTTCCGTGTTCTTGGAGTTACGCCGCTTTACGGCAGAACGTTTATGGACGAGGATGATCGTCCCAGCGCTCATCCTGTGCTCATCCTTAGTTACGAATTCTGGCAGCGCAGTTTCGGAGGAGATCCCACGGTGGTCGGGCGGACCTATTCCATGAACGACAAGCAGCATGTCGTGGTTGGGGTGCTGCCGCCCATTCCGCAGTTTCCCGGCACGGTTGACGTTTATATGCCTACCGCCGCTTGCCCGACACGCTCCGGCCAGGACTTTATTCATAGTCGCACCGCCAGGATGATGAGCGCGTTTGCCACGCTGAAGCCCGGTGTCTCGCTGCAACAGGCTGGGGATGATCTCCACTCGATCGCCAGACAATTGCGCGCGGCGTACCCTGATGCTTATCCCGATTCCCAGGGCTACGACATCTCTATTGTTCGAGTGCATGAACAGCTGACAAGCGAGATTCGTCCAGTGTTAATCGCACTCGCCGCTGCGGCACTGCTGCTGCTTCTATTGGCTTGCTCCAACGTTGCCGGGTTGATGGTTTCGCGAATCCTGGCTCGATCGAGGGAGTTGACGCTACGCACTGCCTTGGGTGCGAGCCGCGGCAGAATTGTTCGCAGTTTCATTACGGAAGGCGTGCTGCTGGCTTCGGGCGGCGGAGCGCTAGGCCTGCTGCTGGCGTTCTGGAGCATCGATGTTCTGGTCCCATTTACCTCCAAGTTCACAACTCTGGCTTCCGAGCTTCACATCGGCCCCGAGGTTGTTGCCTTCTGCTTCGTGCTGTCGCTAACGTGCGGCGTCGTAGTCGGATTCGTGCCCGCGATCGGTCTGCGGCAAACGCCTCTGTTCAGCGCCCAGCTCGAGAACGCCGGCAACCCCGCACGGCTGAGCGCGCGGGCGCGAGCAATTCTGGTCGGAGCCCAATTGGCGTTCTCCGTAGTGTTGCTGGTGGGAGCGGGGCTCACGCTACGGACGGTGTTCCGGTTGGAGCATATGGACGGGGGTTTTCGTCCCGCCGGTGTCACCACCGCGCGGATCTATCTGCTGAAGCCGAGCTACCTGAAGTTCTATGCTTCGCTACTAGAGCGAACGAAACAGCTGGATGGAGTGCAATCGGTGGCGCTGTCCAGCACGTTTCCCTTGTATGGGCATGACGATAATGATCAATATCCGCTCGAAGTAGGCCAGCAGAACCGCTTCGCAACGGCGAGGCGAGGAATGGTCAGCGGACGCGCGGTTACGCCTGGTTACTTCCAGACCATCGGTATGCCGCTTATCACCGGGCGCGATTTCACCGCAGGCGACACGGATCAACGTCCCTTGGTTGTGATTGTGAATCAGCGCCTGGCACAGCATTATTGGCCTGGCGAATTCGCCATTGGGAAGAGGATTTTATTTCTGCCGAAGGCGGAAGCAACCGTGGTTGGGGTGGTTGGCGACGTCAGGCAGAGAGGCCTGGATAAGGAGCCGGTTGACGAAGCCTACTGCTCGTTTGCCCAGACTGAAAGTCATTCCATGAGTTTGCTGGTGCGGGGCTCGCGCTCGACTTCCGAGATTGCGCCGGAGATTTCCTGGATCGTCCACGATCTCGATCCGGAAGCTGTGATCACCGATATGCAAACGCTCGCCCAGGTGCGCGAGAATTCGCTGGCGCCGCGGCGCAACACTGCCCTCTTCTTCACCATCTTCGCCGTCCTGGCGCTGGCGATCACCGCGTCGGGCATCAGCGGACTGATGGCGTTGGAAGTGACGGAACGCAAGCATGAGATCGGCATCCGCATCGCATTGGGCGCAACTCCGGGACGGGTGATGGGCTCGATGATGGTCAGAGTACTTGTCATTATCCTGGCTGGCCTGGGATGCGGATTTGCCGCGGCTTGGCTGATGTCGGCTCCCATGTCGAAGCTCATCTACGGAATTGTCCCTCGCGACTCCGTGACCTTCGCGGCGTCGTCAGCTTTGCTGGTGCTGATCGCACTGGCGTCTTCATTTCTTCCGCTGACCAGGATCGCCAAGCTCGATCCCAGCGTGCTACTGAGGGCGGAGTAATGAATACCTTGAATGAGGTCGCAGAAATGAATGCAGCGACGGCAACGACGATGGTTGCACTGATGGGAGCGGCGCTTTTCGTCTTGGTCCCGAGCGGCGCAGTCGCCGATCAGACGCGGCTTCGCTCCCAGATGCTGGTCTCGACATCGTGGCTACAGGAGCACCTCGCCGACGAGAATCTCGTCGTCCTGTATGTCGGCCGCAGCCGCAGCGAATATGACGCGGGCCACATACCCGGCGCTCGCTTCCTGCCGCTCGACGAACTGGTCGAGCAGCACAAGGATTCGCTGAATGACTTGCCGCGTGTAGAGACACTCCAGTCCGTCTTTGAAAGCCTGGGCATTGGAGATCACACCACGGTCGTTCTTTGCGGAGAGAGTGGTGGCCTTCTCGCAGCGCGCGCCTACTTCACCCTCGACTATCTGGGGCATGGCGAAGACACCGCCTTGCTGGATGGCGGTATGGAGAAATGGACAGCGGAGGCAAGGCCTACGAACCGTCAAACGGTGCATCCAGCGCCGGCGAGGTTTACGCCGCGAGTTCAGGACGATGTCCTGATCACGGCTGCTCATATGCGCGAAATCGTCCACAAAAATGCTGCAGCGAGCGACTACGTCGTGCTGGACGCGCGTCCGCCGAGGGAGTTCGACGGCGCGGTCATGTCGGAAGCCGTGCCGAAAGCCGGTCACCTGCCCGGCGCGCACGGTTTGTACTGGAAGACATTGCTGCAGTCGGAGACTGTTCCCGTTCTGCTGGACACCGCACAACTGCAACAGACTTTCACCCGAGCCGGCGCTGATCCGCACAAGCTGGTCGTTACCTATTGCCGCACGGGAATGCAGTCGTCTTTCACCTACTTCGTCGCCAAATATCTCGGCTATCGGGCGGCTATGTACGACGGATCGGTGTACGAGTGGGTCAATCATGACGGATACGACCTTGTTGTGTCCGCGCCGATCTCAAACGCGAGTTCAGCCGGGAAATGAAATTCTGAAGTCAACGCTGGAGAAGAGAATGAAATACCGTCTAGTTTGCATACTTGCGCCACTGGCGCTCTGTTGCGGCCTGCTGTCGTTGCAGGGCCGCATCGCCAACGCCGCCGATGCTAAGGTCGCCGCGCCTGACAAAAACACGGGCAATCCGAACCTGGTGGTTTCCACCCAATGGCTCGCCGACCATCTTTCCGATCCGCATCTGGTTATCGTTCACATCGGACACGATCGCGGCGACTATCAGGCTGCCCACATTCCTGGCGCCCGCTTTCTGCCGATGGATAAGTTCGTAAGCAATCAAGATCCCGGAACCGAATTGTTGTCTCCGGAAGAACTCAAGAAGAATCTCGAGGCCATCGGCATCGGCGACGATTCCCGTGTCGTGTACTACGCGCCCGATTGGGATCCCATGGCAACGCGCCTCTTCTTTACGCTCGACTACTTGGGCCACGGAGATCAGGCTGCGCTGCTCGACGGCGGTATGGATCGCTGGCTGGTCGAGAAACGGCCCACCTCAACCGAAGAGCCCAAAATTAATCCAGGAACGCTAACCATTCATCCGCATCCGGAGATTGTCGCGAAGATGGACTGGATGACGAAGCTCACGGCCGAGAAGGCGGGCGCATCGGATGTCGTGATCATCGACGCGCGGCCGATGAAGCGATACCGCGCTGGCCATCTTCCAGGCGCCGAACCGATGTTCTGGGAAACGGCGTTGGTGAGCGAGGACAATCCGGTGTTGCGGTCTCCGCAAGAGCTGCGGCAGAAGTTCGATGCCGCTGGTGCGACGCATGACAAGAAGGTGGTTTCCTACTGCGAGGTCGGCCTGCAAGCTTCCTACACCTACTTTCTTGCTCGCTATCTGGGATATCCGGCCGCGATGTATGACGGATCTTACAGCGAGTGGAGCGCGGCGAAGCAGCCTGTGGTGCGAGGCGACTCGCCGCGCTGAATCCATCCATAAGTCACGATCGCGAACTCTCCTGAAGGTCCCCGTACGCGATCGGCGGTAACGGTCAATGTCCGGTAGAGTCCGCTCGCCGGCTTGCCTCAAACAGGAACCAGGTGCGCCGTTCGGTTTCATCGATCCAGACTTCGATCAGGCTGGCCGTGGCAATGTCCTCATGTTCTTCGCAGACACCGTGGGCCTCGCGCAATCGCGCAGCCAGCGTCTTATTGTCTTCGCGCAACTCGGCCAGCATGTCCTCGGGCTCGACATACTCGGCATCGTTGTCGGCCACGCGCTGCATGCGGGCAATGTGCCCGATCGAGCGCAATGTAGTACCACCCACTTTCCGAACGCGCTCGGCGATGGCGTCGGTCATGGCAAAAAGCTGGTCGCCGTGTTCATCCAGAAGCAAATGGTAGTCGCGAAAATGCGGCCCACTCATATGCCAGTGGAAATTCTTGGTCTTCAAGTAAAGGGCAAACACATCCGCCAGAATGGCATTCATAGCGCCAGCGATATCTTTCGTGGCACCCGCTTTCAAATCGGTCGGTGTAACTAAGGGTGACAGCTGCTCACGCTCGAGGCGCTCGGTCGTGGACTTCGATTTCTTCATGTTGCGCTCCTGATTGCGTAGGTAATGATATCGCCAGTCGGCTTTTTCCGCGCACCGCATTTTCGGGAGACGTGGCAGAAGTGATGATGATCACGGGCTTCTCTCCTTGTAGGTACCCCCTTCCCCCTACTTCCCGCAAAATATTGATAAATATAGACTTAGTAGTGAGATACCCCGCAAAATATTGAGCCATATGGGTTTACAGGTCAAAATATTCATTCGAAATGACTTAGGGAAACTCTGAAACTCTGATTAAGGCTTGTTTTGAAGGGGACGGCCTTCAGGCCGTCCGTTAAGTACCCGCAAAATCATGCGGCTTTACAGTTTGCTGAAAAACTCGATGGGAGGCACTGTTCGGGTAGTGCGGCGCTTCAGCGGCGCGTATAAGCCCTTTATTTTGTCATCCCGAATCCGGCTTCAGCCGGCGAGGGATCTGCTCTTTTGAGTTTTTCAGCAAACTGTTTAGCCGCGGCGGAACCTCGCTTGCTTTGAAGGGGACGGCCTTCAGGCCGTCCGTTAAGTACCCGCAAAATCATGCGGCTTTATAGTTTGCTGAAAAACTCGATGGGAGGCACTGTTCGGGTAGTGCGGCGCTTCAGCGCCGCGTATAAGGCCTTTATTTTTGTCATCCCGAATCCGGCTTCAGCCGGTGAGGGACCTGCTTTTCGAGTTTTTCAGCAAACGGTTTAGCCGCGGCGGGACCTCGCTTGCTTTGAAGGGGATGGCCTTCGGGTCGTCCGTTAAGTACCCATAAGATCATGCGGCTTTAGCCGCTGCGGGACCTCGCTTTTACTTGATCAGAGTTTCCTTAGCAAGCAAGGGCATCGTTTGATATGTCCCGTTCCCGGAACGCCCGATCCAGTCCACTACCCTGGCGATAACAATGAACTTCCCCGAATTGGCAGATGCCAGCCGACCACTGTTTATCAAAGATCTCCCGACTCCAAACTCCAGCGGAGCCATTGGGCACACCAGTCCCAACCTATCAGTGTCTCCGGCCGACGGCAGCTGCCGCAAAGAAAATCCAACAGCTTGCCTTACGAAAGTAACCACCCTTCCCAAATTGGGATCAGCTCATTCCGCGGCTGCCGCACCGCGACACCAATCCGTCCGGGCCTACAAGAACGCCGTTGGCAAGGTCAAACATGAAACCGTTGGTAATGGGCGACTTTGCCCGAGAAACTGAGTCTTGCTTGAGCGGTCTGGCATCTAAATTGCTACAGAAAGGTGTTGCGTTCCTCTAGTGGGACGATGCACACTTTGTACCACTTTTTTGATATCAAAGTGTCGAGGGCTGTGCCATACTCGGCGTATGCAGAAGCGGTCAAGCAAGCGAGATGTGAATCAGATCGCCGCTGAGATGGTGCGCGCTACCGCCGGCCTGGACCTTAGCGGAAAGAACCCAGCGGCAGTCGCCCTCGGTAGGCGGGGCGGTCTGAAGGGCGGGAGGGCGCGGGCGGAGAAACTCACGCCTGACCAAAGAAAGGCAATTGCCAAGAAGGCAGCAAATGCGAGATGGGGAACGTAGTGAAGACGGCTTAGATTCTGCTGGGACGATCAAGTCTCCCGAGCGTCATCTGAGCTATGCGAAGGTGATGCAGGAAGTTCATCAGCATCACAGTTCTCGCAAGGAGCTTTATAACGACATCGGGAAATTGCTGGGCAAAGACAAATTCTTTGTGGCAGCATTCTTTACCTCGTTTGTTTTTGACGTACAACTTCAGAATGCCGACGTAGACATGGTCGAGGAAGTTCTTCAAAACGTCGACCTTGACGGCAAGCACCTGGTATTGATACTCAATTGTCCAGGAGGAGACGGGCTTGCTGCGGAGCGCCTGATTAACGTCTGCAGGAGTTACAGTACGGACGGCTATACCGTGCTTGTGCCGAAGCAGGCAAAATCTGCAGCTACGATGATTTGCCTCGGCGCTAAGCGCATCATAATGAGCCAGACATCGGAACTGGGGCCAATAGACCCCCAGATCTTTGCCGGCTCAAAGTGGTATGCAGCGCACGAAATCATCGAAGCGTATAAGGAGTTGATTGACAAGGCTGTTTCATCGAAGGGACGCATTGATCCATTCTTGCAGCAGTTGCAAAGAATGGATGCCACGCAAATCAGGTGGATAAAGTCAGCTCAAGAGCTTTCGGAAAACATAGCAATCAAGACACTTTCAACGGGCGTTATGAAAGGCAAAACAGAGACAGCAATCAGAAAGAAAATTAAGCCCTTTCTCGACCCAACGTTCACAAAATCTCACGGGCGGCCGATATATCACGACGTTGCGACCGAATGCGGGTTAGATGTGCAGGTCGAGAAGTTGAAGGGGCCACTTTGGGAAAAGGTCTGGGAACTTTACATTCGTTTAAATATGGCGGTATCGACTACTGCATCTAAGATTATAGAAACCAGCGGGGATCATTACGAAGCCCCCGCAGCGTAAGGCAAAGGAGGAGCCTCAATGAACAACCAAGCATTATCGCACAAGAAAATTGAGGAGGAATCGACCTCCTTCGAGGTGAGTGATAGCCTCCGGAAGTTCTTGCCACCAACCACCGATTACACGATGGGGCTATCGACGGTCTGGTTTAAGGTAGAATCACGCGCCAAGAGTGAACCCGAAGACGATAATTGCCGAACCCATAGAAACCCGGGAAGGCGCTCTCGACAAACCTAACTTTTAGCTTGAGATCATCCTTGACAGCTCAAGCATATTCTGTATTCATGAATTGCGTGAGCGCGTCGGATCGTGCCCGCGTAGTTGGATGTCTCATCGAAGGAAATTCCATCAGATCAACCGTCAGACTGACTGGCGTCTGCAAAGACACCCTTCTTAAGCTGCTATGCGACTTGGGGGGGCGGTTTGCAAACGTTACCATGATGCGAACGTCCGCAATCTCCGCAGCCGTCGCATTCAATGCGACGAGACTGGAATTTCTGCTATGGCAAAGATAAGAACGTCACGGACGAGCAGAAGGCAGACGGCGCTGGTAGCGCTTGGACGTGGATTGCGCTCGACGCTGATTCCAAGCGGGTAGTGGCGTATCTGACGGGTGGGCGTGATGCGAGTTGGGCACACGCTTTCATAGTAGACGTTGCTAGCCGTCTCACTCATCGAGTACAGCTAACGACGGACGGACACCGCTGCTATGTCGAGGCTGTTGAGGGCGCATTCGGGATGGAAATCGACTACGCGATGCTCGTCAAAATCTACGGCTCGGCTCCCGAAAACCCGGAGACGCGCTACAGCCCCGCGCAGATCATCGAGACGCGGCTGGCCGTCAGATCGGGCGACCCTGACCCGTGCCACATCTCCACCAGTTATGTCGAGCGCCAGAATCTCACGATGCGGATGTCTATGCGCCGATTCACGCGGCTTACAAACGCTTTCAGCAAGAAAATTGAGAACCTGCGCCACGCCGTTGCGCTCAACTACATTTATTACAACTTCTGCCGGATTCATCAGTCGCTCAGGGTGACGCCAGCGATGCGGGCCGGGATTGCCGACCACGTTTGGTCGCTTGAGGAATTGGTAAGATTGCTAGACCGCAAGCTGGTTTCGGCAGCGGCGTAGCGGAGGCAGCAAATGGAATGGCTGTATCACGTCGAGACGGTTGATTTCGCCAATGCGTCAACCGAGGAAATCAGAAAACAACTAAACGAACTCGGGGCCGCCGGATGGGAGGCCTTCGTGGCTATACCTGTCGGAGGGCGCGGGGCGCAGGCCGTTATCTTTAAAAAGCCAAATTCAAGGTAGCCGACTACGGATCTGTTTGTTGATACCTTGCGACATATGGTTACTGCTGACCCTTGACCTTTGGGCGTCTAACCGCCGCCTAGTCTTAGACGTATCGTCTGCTTGCCCCATCAATTCCTCGTAGGACATACCTAGGTACTGACGGCGTGAGAGTCCGTTCAATCAACCAAGCAGCGTTCTTCATCTGACAACGCCATCTAAGCTGATGTCTGAACCATGGGATAACTACAGTCTCGGCGGGGACAAGTCTCGGCTCGAACGAAACAAGCTGCGCTTACGAAATTGGCGCGCATAGGTCTGATATCCGAGTGAGAAACAGGAACTGGGCCTCCTGGCTTGCACCCGTGTTTTTTCAGATCGCGATGCCGGCGCCCTTTCCCACGGTCCTTGCGTACTTGTTCCCGGCCGGCTGCGCCGAAGTCATTGGCAGCTGCTTGGTCCGGATTGGCGGTTCGGGTCCCATCACAATTTGAAAGGGGCGAAAGGCTTCTATGCCGACGATTACCAGACGAGATGCATTGCGTTGGTTGGCGGCGGGTTCGGCCACCGCGTGCTTTGCGGCGTCACAAGCAGGTTTCAATCTCTCGCTTGCATCTTCTGCGTCAGCGAAACCTGTTCCCACTCCTCCACTTGCTCCCGGGACTCCCATGTCCCCACAGCGAATCGCGCTGATCGATACGTTTAAGGAAAAATCTGCCGGGCTGGAGAAGCAATACGAAGCGCGTGTCTACAAGAGCGACTTGACCATGCCCTATCGCTTGTTCCGGCCGGCGGCGAGCGCCGGAAAACTGCCGCTGGTTGTGTATCTGCATGGCAGCGGCGGATTGGGCGACGACAACCAGAAGCAACTGGGCTTGGGCAATGTCTTCGGTACGCGAGTCTGGCTGCTTCCCGAGAACCAGAAGAAGTTTCCTTGTTACGTCGTGGTACCGCAGACCGACACCGGATGGGTCCACTACGATCTTTCGCGCGAGGCACAGGGCGTCATAGGATTGCTCCCCGGCTTAGGCGACGGAGCGCGGCTGGCCTTGGGAATCATCGATGCCCTGTGCCGCGAGTTCGCCATCGATGAGCGCCGAATCTATGTAACCGGTCAGTCGATGGGTGGCGCCGGGACCTGGCACATGACCGCGCAACGCCCGAAACTCTTCGCCGCGGCGGTGGCATGCTGCGGATCGCAGACTGCCGAGAATCCCACCGCGTCGCTGGGCACTCCCTTGTGGAACTTTCACGGCAGCGCCGACAAGTCGGTTCCTGTGGCTTTGTCACGCGACCGCATCGCAGCGCTGCGGAAAGCAGGCGGCCAGCCGCTGTACACCGAGTACGCTGGTGTCGACCATAACGTGTGGGAGTGGGCTTATACCGAACCGGAGCTGGTGAACTGGGTTTTCGCGCAAAGCCGAGGCTAACATGCTATTCCGATGCAACGCAGCGCAGCTGCTGTTACTGGCGATTTTGATCGGGCTTCTATCGGCTACGCCAACGGCGGGACAGACGGCTCGAAAGGTGACGAAGTTAGCCGACGGTGTCTACGAAATTGAGCATCAGGATAATCTTGACGGCTTCGCCAGCGGCAATACTACAGTGATTATCGGCGAAAGGCAGGTGTTCGTGGTGGATGCCTGCTTCTTGCCGTCCGCAGCTCGAGAAGACATCGCTCAAATCCGCCAGTGGACCGACAAACCTGTCAGCTTTCTGCTGAACACGCACTTTCACAACGATCACAATTTTGGCAACCGTGCGTACATGGATGCTTTTCCTGCTCTCACCATCATCGCCCATGTGGAAACAAAAAAAGATATGGACATGTTTGGTCCAGGTTCGGAGAGCAGGGAGGAAAAAACTACGGCCTCACTCCAACAGATGCTGGACACGGGAAAGACGAAGAAGGGCAGGCCGCTGACGGCGGAGGAAATAGACAGAGGTGAAGAGCGCTCTGGCTCAGCGTGCCCCGGTGATGGAGGAACTCAAGGCGGTCAAGTTCCAAAGCGCAACCCTAACCTTCGAGCACGGTTTCTCCGTCGACATCGGAAACCGCGAGGTCCAGGTCAAGTTCCTGGGACGAGGCAACACGGCCGGGGATGCAGTGGTTTATCTGCCCCAGGAGAAAATCGCAATCGCCGGCGATCTCGTGGTGTATCCGATTCCGTATATCTATGACGGCTATCCCACCGAGTGGATCCAGACTATGCAAAACCTGAGCCAGCTGGACGCGGACACCATCGTTCCCGGGCACGGGCCGATTATGCACGACAAAACTTATGTCTTCTTAGTTCGCGATTTATTGCAAAGTGCAGTGGATCAAATGAACGCAAAACTCAGGCAAACCGGCCCAGCTATGTTTCAAAGCCTCGACCAAGTCAAGGGGGCTGTGGACCTGACGCCTTTTCAGCAACGCTTTGCAGGCAGCGACAAGGATTTGACGGCGGCCTTCGATGATATGACAACGAACCTGGTCAAAGTCGTGTTCGAAGAAGCCAGTTTGCGCTGAGTCTCGCGGAACCTCGCCCGTAACGTTGGTTTGGATGTGCTCGATTGATGGCTGCGTATTCGATTCGTAAACAGAAACCGTGCAGGCAAGTTATGTTTCGACGTCTCGCTGTTTGTGCTATCGCTTTTGTCTTCGTCTGTGTGACGCATTCCCAAACGCCGCAGGCGCTCTCCCTTCCCGCGGATTCCCCGCGCTGGGACCTGCAAGGAGAAGCCAAGGCGGTTGACTACCAGGGCCGCAAGTGTCTCTTGCTCGATGGGGGAGCGGCGGTTGTCAAAGACTTCGAAATGCGCGACGCCGTTATCGATGTGGATGTCGCCACCTCCGCAAAGCGCGGCTTTTTTGGCATTCAATTTCGCATCGTCGACGACGGCGCTAACGCCGAAGAAGTTTATCTTCGCCAGCACAAGTCCGGCCTCCCCGATGCCATGCAGTACACCCCGGTTCTCAACACGGGCCGCAACTGGCAAATCTACAATGGACCGGGTTTCACCGGCGCAGTCGACATCCCGAAAGATGTCTGGTTCCATCTGCGCCTGGAGGTGACGGGCGCGCAGGCAAAGCTCTATGTCAAAGACATGGATAAAGACAAGCCCGCTTTGGTGATGAACGACTTGAAAAGCGGCGTGCAGAAAGGCCAGGTGGCCCTTTACGACCTGACTGGCGCGACGTACTTTTCAAACTTTGAGATACGCACTACGCCCGATGCGCCGTGGCAACGGCATCTGCCGCCGATGCCGCCAGACACTCTGACCAAGTGGAGCATCTCGCCTTCTTACGATGCGCTGGCACGTAATCTGGAGCGTCCGCTGCCGCCTTCCGAAAGCGACGCCATAGCCTTGGCAGGAAGTTGAGGCGGAGCCACCCGGCTTTGTGGTCCTCTATCGCTATCGCGAGGCCCCACATCCCAAAGTTTCGTTTCAGTCCGACTTCTCGACCCGCCTGCAACCCCAGCCGGGAATGAAGGTCGTCTATGCCCGGACCAACATCGAATCCGACCGCGACCAGGTGAAAAAGCTCTACATCGGTTATAGCGACGATGTCAGCGTATTCCTGAATGGCCAGATTCTCTATCGCGGCCGAAGCGCTCAGAGTTTTCGCGACCCCGGATTCCTCGGCATCGTTAATCCGGAGAACGACGCCGTCTACCTACCCTTGAAGAAGGGCAGCAACGAACTGATGCTGGCGGTGAGCGAACTCGGCGGCGGATGGGGATTCATTTGCCGCTTAGTGGAGCTGGAAAACTAAGCTTCCGGATGAAATTGGTGCTGCCCTACTTTCGTATTCATTTTCGTGAGCTGACAAATCGAATGCCTGGGTTGAATGTCTATCCGGCGAAATATCTTTCCTCTTCGAGCCAGGCTAGCAACAGGGCAGCGGGGACAAGGGAAGCAATGTCCCCACCGCCTCAAGTACTGTCAACCCTCAGGGAGCCTCTGATCAAGTCTGGTTTTTTGAAAGGGCACGGCTTTTAGCCGTGCCGTAACCGGTGCGAAATCAATCGGGCTTTAGCCCCTGAGGGAATGAGCGGCGACTTAATCAGAGTCTCCTCAGCTGCCGGCAATCTGGGCCTGCACCATGATCTGCGTACCGCTTTCCAGCTTTACCGTCTTTTGGTCGGAAGTGAGCACACCATCGGCTCCCAGTTGCAAGTTCTTGATCCCGAGAACTCCCACCGACTGGTCATTCAGGAGCGGAGTTGGCTGGGAGTTGAATTGGGGCGTCGGAGGCTTCTCGATCATTTCGTTCAAGCCTCCGTAACCAATCCCACCTCCAGTATTGGCTCCAGCGTTCGGATTCGGGGCCACAGCCTGAATAACCGCTGTCATGGCCAGGTCCTTGCCGCCCGGCAGGTCAATCTTGTCAAACACAATACCCAGCGAAGATTCCGCATCGCCGTTGGAACGCGCTTTTGCCTGCGTCACGTGGCCGACAACCCTGGCTCCCTGCGAGATCGTTGTTCCATCTCTCAGTTGCAGGTTTACCGCGATCTTGCCATCGACTTCCTCACCCGACTTCAACTTCTTGGAGTCGACGGACTTGGCCAGGAAGACCGGAATTTCTGCCTTGATCACCTTCTGCTGGGAAGCCGGCTGTTGAGTTTGTTGCGCGGCAGCATCCTTGTGGTAGCACAAGGAAATTGCCAGCAGCATGCAGGCAGAGACTATCGCGGTTCGGTTCGCGGAACGAGATGGAATGATTGCACCAGCATGGATCTTCTTTCCGCTCGAGAATCCGTTTGCCAAAACGTGTAGGTCGAGAGTTTGCGTTTTCATGATGACCTCCTTATGGTCATGGGTGGTTACATCGTTTACGGTTGCAGCAGCAGCTTCACCTCAAGCTGCTCCTCACTTCATGGGCAAACGGCTTTTACTCGTACGGGCTCACTGGCCTGCTGTCCCGGTGACGGAAACCGTCGAACGGTCGCCGGGAACGAATGTCTGGGTTGCGCTGGAGCGAAATACCGTCATAAAGCCGTTCAGCTTTGCCGTTCCGTTCTTCCCAGTAGCAATACTCAACGGACTAATCACGCGAACTTCACGCATCGGGGTTTTCAACTCGCCCATGTCCATGACCTTCTTTGGCTGGCTGGAGACGAGCACCACTTGGAGCTTGAGTTCTCCCACACCGCAGCTGTCAGTGTTGCCCGCCACCGGGCAGAGTTCTGCAATCACCTTTGCCTCCCCGGTGCCGGTGATCTGGCCGAATTGCATCTCTAGCGTGGCTCCGCTGATAAGTTTCCCCTTGGGCTGAACTTCGACGGTGTAGGAGACAAAGGACCCCTGAGCCGAGGGCGCAACCCATGCCGCCTCAAGCACTAACGCAGGGTCGTCACTGTCGGGCACCGTTCCGGGGGTGACCGAGATGGCGTCGCTAGGCAATCCGTCGGAAGCTTGGTGATAGCGGAAATTCGAAAACTTCTTGTCTCCAATCGCGCAGCCCTGCGCCCCCAGCTTTTCGTAGTCAGAGAGCTTGCCCGGCGAGCAGTCCGGTACCTGCGCGGTTGCCAGCGAAAGCATTGCGAAGACAAGCAGCGCGCCCGCCGCCAACCTCTTTACGGCGTTTCCCGCCCACACCACCTTTGTCACGCGGGTGCCTGAAATCGCTTCGGTACTTACGATGTGGATCGTCATGGTGAACTCCTCAACTCTGTGGGCTGCAACAATTCGAAGCCCGCAACCGCCTAAATCTGATCGGCTTTCCAGGAGGCGGGCTGTTTGTCCCCCTCCCGGAAACCTTCCCTTACGGCAGCGGCCGGGCCAGTTGTGCTCGCATTCCCGCTCTCGTGAACGCACAATGGACCTGTTTAACGGCGTGATCAATGATTAGGGGGTAATTTGGCGGTGAATTCTAGGTGAGCGGCTAACTAGCTGATTCGCTGCTAGTTATGGCAATATGTCATCGAAAGTACACCACTTAGACCAAGCGGCAGCAGCGAGATCCATCCACCGGAACTCTTGCTAACGAGAGACGACTACAGACAAAACCATGAATTCTCGAAAGCGACTCGACCAGAGCAGCACTACGCCTCGCGACTTCCACGCTGGCTAGTTGTTTGATATCGCTAAAATCTGCGTCAGCTTGCTGGGAGTACCCACCGCCTTAGTCAGGAAATCGGTGGTCTCAATCACACTCTCGATTACCGGACGACGTTCGGCGCTATGGCTTGTAGGCGTCCCTAACCCCGAGGGACCGCTCGATGCCGCTCGATTTCTGGATCATCGGCGCCCTTTAGTGTCTGCGTGAGAACTAACTTTGTGTTTCGCCGGTGGAGTAAAAGGCGCAAAAAGGGAGCGCCGCAGGCGCGGAATAGCCTAGCCCAGCACGCAGCCGCAGGCGGAGTGCTGGGTGAAGGGTAAATAAGTCCGAGTCCCGTAGGGACGGCAGAGGTTCTCACGCAGACACTTTAGGCTTTTTCCTCGGGCGGTTCTAACGCGCAATGTGGTGGGATATTTAGTAATCGGGCAGGTCACGACAGTCGTCGCATTCATTCCGATCCGCGGGCGCCGTTGATGGTTCCGACAACCGCATTTGTCTGGTGGATGTATGGCCATTTCGGTGCTAGCCGGTATCACTAATGGTCCTGCCGCAAGCCAACCGATCAATTGTGATGGCCGAGCGAGATATTGTCATCGATCACACGCTGTAGCTCGACACGATATCCTCTACTGCACGGCAACTCTTTCCCATTGCGCAGCGTCAAGATGTATTCGCCACGGTTGCAGGGCTGCAAGGCCTTGATCTTGCCAACATTGACCAACAGAGAACGATGGATCCGGACGAAGCGCCGTGGATCAAGCCTTTCTGATAGCTTGCCGATACTTTCACGGAGTAAGTGCGTATCTTTACCGACATTTATTTTTACATAGTTCGCGGCTGCTTCCACCCAGTCAATGTCTTCTTGATCCAGAAACAACATACGGCCTCCCGCTTTAATTACAAATCGCTTGGCGGTTTGAGGCGGGTCTTAGAGGTGGCAAGTAGGTCCAAGACCTGCTGCGCCACTCCATTCCGGGGCGACTTGGTAAGCTCAGCGCGCGTCCTGTTAAGTGCGGACTGTAATCGTTCTTGATCAAAGGGCTTAAGCAAATAGTCGAGTGCATGCATCTCAAAGGCTTTTACCGCATACCGGTCGTAGGCTGTCGTAAAGATGACAGCGGGCATCTCGTCTGGTGAAATTGCACCTAACACCTCGAACCCGTCCATATCAGGCATATGAATGTCGAGAAATAGAAGATCGGGCCGGTGCTGCCGCAGAGCGCTAACAGCCTGTCTGCCGTTACCGCATTCTCCGACTAGACGAATGTCTGGTTCCGCATCGAGCAATATGCGTAATTTTTCGCGTGCTAACCTCTCATCGTCGGCGATGAGAGCCCGAATTGGCTCACTCATTGGGACGTGCTTCTCCGAAAAGGTAGCTTTACCGATCTCTTATGCCGCTGGGCGTCTTCGCCATACCGGGTGCTGTTTTCACACGAACTCCGACCCACCTCTCGGCGGTCGGCAAGAGTTCCAATCCTTGTAGAGCAGGTTTGTCACCAAAAACCATATCAACTAAGTGTTTGATTTGAGACGAAAAACCAAAGACCGTGCTAAGTCAGGGCTCTTGTCCAGTGTTCGGTAATGGAGTGCGTGCGTTCACAAATGGACGTGAAATTGATCGCGGCTCTTGATAACTGGCGCCCGCTACGCTTTGGACAGGCCTAAGTATTACGAATCGTTATCAATTACAGGCAGGCTCGCGACCGGAACCCAGCTTAAGGAATGACCCGTTGTCCGACCCGGTGCTGCGGTCGCCACGTGCGCCGTAGTATGTGTACCAGCCTGGCTTCAATTCATCCCTCGACCACCGATACTATATTCCCTCCTATTGCTATTCACCCCACACTTGTAGCAACCCATCCAAGATATACGGAAACTCTGATTAAGTTTTGTTTTGAAGGGGACGGCCTTCAAGCCGTCCGTTAACTACTCGCGAAATCACGCGGCTTCAGCCGCTGCGGGACAGCGCTTTGACTTGATCAGAATTTCATAGCGACTAGATTGTATTAGAATGCGATACATACAACGCTGGATTAAACGCTAAGCTAACCTTCCACTCTATCCACCGTCAGAGTCAACGGTCGTGTCGCTACGTCTGATCTCGATTTGATAGCTGAGAATCTAGCTGCTTAATGGCGAGCTTGGCGCGAAACCTGCATACCATATCCGCATCGAGGATTAATGAGTGCACTCTTCTTGAGTCCGTTCCCAGCTCCGTCGCCGACCGGTCCCATTCGCGTTATGTTATGCGACCCGGACTCCGGGTTCCGGGGACGGCTGAGAGCGGCCGTGGATGCCGATCCCCTATTTACTTTGCTCGCCGCGGCTCCTACTTGGGCGGAATGCGAACTCTATATAGAAGACCTAGCTCCAGAGCTTCTTATTATCCGGTCCGAAGTGCTCCCAGCCCCATGGCGGCAACGGAGAAGGGAAGAGAATCATTTCCCAGTTATCGTTGGTGTGTTGGGGCCGGGTAAGCGTGAAGGCGACCAGTCGATCGCCAACTGCATATCGATGCCGGCTGACGACCGCGTCATCGAGGCGTCATTAGCGAGGGCAGTCAGGGACATTTATAACTACAAAGCTGACGAGCTGCTATATCTCGTGGACAAATATGTTGCGGCATCATCTGGTACAAACAGCTCCCGCTCGCTCATCACCGCAGAGCAAGACGGCCAAATGGTTCACCTGTGCGCTGACGGAATTAGATCGATTGTGGCGACAGGAAGATGTGTATCCATTCAAACAGTTGATGGCAAAGCCACGTTACGCATACCATTTCATGTGGTAACTGCCGGACTGAACCCCGATCTATTTCTTAGAGTGCACCGCTCCATCGTCGTTAACCGCAACTTCATAGATTATGTGGCGCCGAATAAAGGAAGAGCGTCGCATGTAACGCTGACCGACGGATCCAGACTCCCAGTCGGGCGGAAATATCGTGCGGCCTTGGGCCAAGCCTTCAAAGTTGTACAAAGATAACTCTCCCAAGAATCATTAATCATTGTGCGCTTCGTGCTGCTTAATGCGCTTCATGCCGCATGAAGTGGTGGCTGCGGGGACCTCGCGGTCTGACTGCACCGCATTACAAAGGTAGGATCGGGTTCGACTTGTGGTAACTCGAACCTGGAGATTCATTCGCCGTCCCTGCCGCACGTGTAATCCTCCCACCAGCTAAAGAGAGATGAGTAAGAGGAAACAAACATGCACCTACCTGGCCGCAGCTTCGAGAGGAGAGTTAAAAGGTGAAAAAACTAGTTACGTTAATCGTGGCCGTATGGGTGATTGCCGCAGCAATGGCGCCGTCGATGATAGCGCAATCGCTGGTTACGGGCGATATTACCGGTACAGTGACAGACCCAAGCGGTGCCGTCGTGTCCGGCGCTACAGTGACGCTGACGAGCAACGCCAATGGCTCGACACGTACCGCGACAACCGGTTCCAACGGAACCTACCGATTTTCTTTGCTGAGTCCAGGTGGCTATTCCGTGAGCGTCTCGGCCGCAGGCTTCAGCAAAGCCCAAGCCCAAGTGAGTGTCAACATTGGCCAGGCGGCGGTCGCCGACGTTAAGATGGCGGTGGGCGCCAACTCCCAGACAGTAGAAGTAACTTCCCTGGCACCACTTGTAAACACTGATAACGCTGACCTGTCTACCAGCTTTAATCAGAACATGATCCAGAATCAACCCAATGGTGGCAACGACATCACCTATGTTGCGCAAACTGCGCCGGGCATTAACATGAATACCGGGGGAGGCTATGGCAACTTCCAGAGCTCCGGCCTTCCGGCTACATCCAATGTGTTCACCGTCAACGGTGAGAACGACATGGATCCGTTCCTTAACTTAAACAACTCTGGAGCGACCAACCTCACCCTCGGCCGCAACGACATTCAAGAAGCAACCGTCACACAAAACGCATATTCCGGCCAGTACGGTCAGCAGGCAGGGGCGCAGATCTCCTATGTGACCAAGTCGGGTACGAATCAGTTCCACGGGAATGCCGAATATTGGTGGACTGGTCGCGCCATGGACGCCAACGACTGGTTCAACAACAATACCAACCCTGTCACCCCTCGGCCCTTTGCCAACAATAATGAATGGGCAGATTCATTTGGCGGGCCCATTAAGAAAGATAAACTCTTCTTCTTCGTAAACAACGAAGGTATCCGCTACATCGTGCCTTCGACTCAGCAGGTTGTTTCTCCCAGTCCTGGATTTGCGGCAGCTACCCTGGCTAATCTGGGGACCGTAAACCCAGCTTCAATTCCGCTATACAGCAAGATGTTCAACCTATACGAGACGGCTCCGGGCTACTCGGCCAATACCCCGGCCGCGAATGGCGGCAATTGCGGCGACCTAACCACGTTCGCTGGTCCTTGTTTTGTCCAGTATCAGGCCACCCCGGCGCTTCCCGGCACCGAATGGATCCTGAGCGGGCGAGTGGACTATAACCTCTCCGATAATGACCACTTGTTCTGGCGCGTACGCATGGACCACGGGACGCAGGCGACCTATGCCGATCCCATCAACAACGCGTTCAGTGCAGCCAGCTACCAACCCTCCTATGACGGTCAAGGGCAATGGACCCACGTATTCAGCCCCAACGCAACTAACAACTTCGTCTATGCGGGTAGCTACTATCGGGCAATCTTTACCCAGAACGAAGATGCTACCAATGAGGCAACGTTCCCGACATGGGTATACATGGCTGCCATAGGTGCGGAAGATATGGGCCATCTGTTATCGATCTTTCCGCAAGGACGCAACGTCACGCAGTATCAGTTTGTGGATGATTTCTCCTTGACCAAGGGCCCACATGCGCTGAAGTTTGGGGCAAACTATCGTCGTTACGATATCACCGACTACGTGTTCAGCCAATATACAAATCCGGTTGCCGAGATCGGCGACGTCACCGGCTTCTACAATGGCCAGGCGGCAGCCTATCAGCAGTATTTTCCCAGCAGAGCTACCATGCCGGTCGCCTTGTGGGGTATTGGCCTGTATGCGCAGGATGAATGGAGCGCTAGCAAGAACCTGAAACTAACCTTCTCCATCCGGGCTGAGCACAACTCGAACCCGGTTTGCCAGTTGAACTGCGCCTCACAGTTTACCGGCGCTTTCAATGCCGAGAGTACCGACACAACTACGCCCTACAACCAGATGATCGACGCCAACCTGCACCAGATCTTCCGGTCAACCGACTCGATTAACTGGTCACCTAGGGTCGGCTTTGCCTGGTCGCCGGGCAACAAGACCACTGTCGTTCGCGGCGGTTTCGGCATCTTCTACGATGCCTTTCCGGCAGTCATCGGCGATCAGTTCATGGTCAATCTTCCCAACGTAGTTCCCATGGCTCTATTCGGAGTGAATTGGGCTGATCCGACCGCAGCCGGTGCGGGTGCTCAAGCGGCATCTTCGGCCGCTGCTATCCGCGGTGGTTTCGCCAGCGGAGCCTCGTTTGCTTCCTTGTCCAGCATTCCCGGTTTCTCCGCACCTAATTTCACCAGCCAGCTTGGCACCTTCCACACCCCGCAGTATCAGCAATGGAGCCTGCAACTGGAACAGGCCGTGGGCGACAAAACTTCTTTAACCCTCGCCTACATTGGGAACCATGGCATTCACGAGCCAGTTGAGAATTTTCCGAACGCGTTTGCCAGCGGGATTGCCGGTTTCCCATCAATTCCGACTAACGGTTCCTATGCGACGGTTGGGGAATGGTATTCGGGCGCAGTCTCTAACTTTAACGGCCTAACTGCTAGCTTCAACCAACGACTAACCTACGGTTTTACCGTCACAGCCAGCTATACCTGGAGTCACTCGCTCGACGAGAATTCCAACGGCGGAGCTATACCATATAGCACAACCAGTATCAACTACCAAGTCAACCCGTTCTGTCTGGCATGCAACAACTACGGCAACGCTGATTACGACATTCGCAACTCGTTTAATGCGTCCTATGTCTGGCAGATGCCTTATAAGTTCAGCAACAAGTATGCCAATGGCGCATTTGGCGGCTGGACTTTGTCGCAGAACTTCTTCGCCCGCTCAGGTCTGCCGTATACTGTCCTCGACAGCACGACGCCTGTGGGCAACTATAATTCCGCCGGTGTTACCCCATACCTTCCCGCGCAAGTGATCGGTGGAGGCTTCGGATTTGGTCAGCAGAGCTGCACGAACGGTTTGAGCCAGTGCCTCAATCCTGCTGCCTTTGAAGCGGCATCTGCATATGGAGCTTTCCCGACGCAGCAGCGCAACGTCTACCGGGGCCCAGGTTTCTTCGACTCCGACTTCACCATCAACAAGAATTTCAAGATCACGGAGCGGGTAGCGTTCGGCTTCGGCACAAACTTCTACAATGTATTCAACCACCCGAACTTCCACAACCCCATTAATATCTTTGGGGCCGGAAACTTTGGACAGGTCACCAGCACGACGGCGCCACCAACCGGTCCATACGGTTCCTTCGCCTTAGGTTTGCCTTCTGGACGCATCATCCAATTCCAGGGCAAACTGGTGTTCTAGCCGATGCGTTGTGGATACTAGCTGGCGGTCTCTTTGCCGGGACCGCCATTTTTGCCTACCTTCTCATCTAACTCGTGCCTCGTAAACCTGTAGGTCAGCTCCGCGAGCGAAGTAGCACCCGCCACCGCCTAGTTGCCGGTCGAAGCCATGCGGAAAGGTATCCTCACCCGAACCTCTACGCCGCCCTCGGCGACTGGCAAGAATTCCAGCTTCTGCTCGTCGCCATACAAAGTACGCAGGCGATCGCGAGTTGTGCTCAAGCCCAGGCCCCCAGAGGCGGAATTGCTAGTTTGCGTCATTCCCGGACCATTGTCTTGAACTCGCAGAAGAAGACATGGGCCATCTCGCTTAACACTAATCCGGAGGCATCCTCCTGCCGAAAGCCTCGAAATCCCGTGCCGGACGGCATTCTCCACCAACGGCTGCAGCAATAGATGAGGAACCAGGGCATCCAGCGTATCGGGAGCAACATCCATGACGATGCGGAGCCTATCCTCAAATCTAATCCTTTCGATTTCCAGATAGCTGCTAACGAATTGAAGTTCAAGGTTCAGTGGCGTTACTTGCTCTCCTTTACTCTCCAGACTCATCCGCAAGAGATCACTGAGGCGAGTCATCATGCGATCGGCCGCGCGCACATCCGTGAGCATCAGGGAGGAGATGGAATGCAAAGTGTTAAAAAGGAAATGAGGCTGGAGTTGACTTTTTAGAGCGTGCAGGTGGGCTGTCGCAAGCTTCGCCTCAAGCTGGGATGTACGCAACTCCTTCTCGCTGAGCCGCCGGTAATACAATACCGCGTGCGCGATGAGCACAATAGGAATAAAGGCTTCAGCAAAGTCATCCACGACGTTCAGAAAGAAGAGGGTTTCCAACAGATCCCATCGGATTCTTAAGGTGTGAGCATGGGAATCCCAAATCATGGATGCCCAGCCATGAGTTTTCCAATCCCAGACCTCATAAGTGACTCCACGTAGGATCACGTGCGCAGTAGTGAATAAAAGTCCACCGCCGAGGTATAGAAGGGAGCGCCGTCCCCAGTTGTCTCGCCGTAGCGGATATCGCATGGCGAGGAAGAAAACGATGGGCGTTAGCGGGGCATAGGTCAGGACTTGGCTGGCCTCCAAAGCAAGAGTGCTTAGAAAACTTTCAGCCATCCCCCCTAAACGGTTGAACTGATAAAGAGTGACGCTACTGGCCAGCGTGATAAGAGCCCAGATTGCGAAGCTAGCGATCCATACTAGCCACAAATGCCGGCCGCTGAGCTCGACTGCGTCCCCAGACGATCCTTTGCTTCCTATGGCGTCAGTTTGCATTCAGGTTCTTTATTCTAATCAAACGCCCATCCCCACTCGAGTGCACGAGCTGATCGCCACCAGGTGCGGCGCCAAACACTTTATTAGACTTTTCGCGGGGACTTAAGGGAGTCTCTGATTAAGCTTTGTTTTGAAGGGGACGGCCTTCAGGCCGTCCGCTGAGTACCCGCAAAATCATGCGGCTTTAGCCGCGGCGGACTTCGCTTTGACTTGATCAGAGTTTCCTTAACAGTTAACAAATCATGATGCGCGAAAATCATATGACTTCTAAAGGTAAAAACTTTGCCCGATCACGGCTTTGGATTGCCGATTTCCGAGAGCTACGATCTACTCATCACAAATCATACTTAATCCAGCCGCGCACGCATGATATGTACGGGAGTAGCCTTAGCATTCCTCTTCACGGTTCCGTCATCATTCAACGTGTCCCACCCTGAATTGGCAATGTAATAGAAGTCGCGGCCGACGACGACTCCGTGCGTAGGATCGCCAAGCGTCGGGCTAGCACGTTCAAGTTCGTGGCTGGAAATGATGCGCGAGAGCGTCGGGTCGAGATGAAACACGATGACGCGTTCGGGCGAGGTGCCGTTCTGCACCAGAATCAAACTGTCTTCGTGGAAATAGAGCCCATCAATACCGTTGAGAGCGTACTTGTCTTCAGTCGCAAGCCAGCGCACCTGTTTGGTGGTTAGATCCAGGATGCCAATGCCCCGGAGGTAATCCGGAATAAAAATGTGCTTGCCGTCAGGATGAACGGCTGCCGTCTGGGGCGAGATAAAACTACCATCGTCGATGCGTTCCAATTTCTTGTTCGCGCGGTGCAGCCGATAAACCCCACCACCTTGTCCGTCGGAGACCAGCGGATCTCCATTGTCGAGAAGGACCATGTCGCCAAGCGCACTGTCTGCCGGACCCTCGATGCGTTCCAGTAGTCTGCCGCGATCGAGGTCATAACAGAGAATAGCGGACCTTCCCCAGTCTGCCTTGGGCACGGACGCGAAGCCGTTCAGTGCGACCTCGGTCACCCACACCAGGCGCCTCCGGGAATCGATCTTCACCGCCAGCATTGGCCAATGATCCGGAGAGACTGCGAAATTCGAAGCGACACCTTTGCCGTCGACAGAGATGAGTTTCTGCTTTTGAATGCTGGTGACGACAAATCTGCGGCGGTGCGGGTCGTAGTCAATGTCTTCCGCCACGAATCCCGGCTCAGCAATGTCAAAGACTCCGGCGGCCTTCGACAGCGGCGAAGTATTCGCCGCCATCTTGTTGCGGACGGCCGCAAACCTATGATCCTCGCGAAGTCCCGCGAATTCCGCAGAGGTGAGCAACTGATCCGTAGACTGTCCCATCGCGACGAAGTGCTCGACGGCTGTTAAGGCTTTCGCGAGATTGCCGGCATGTACTTCTCCACGCGCCAGGTTCAGCCAGGTGTTGGGAGAACCGTTTAGAAGCTGTTGCAGTCTGTTCGCATTGGCCAAGTATGTTTGCCAATCGTTATGCTCTCTCGCGCGGGCCATTTCCATTCGCAAGTTTGCGTATTGCGTAATCGCAGGTGGAGGCTGTTCTGCCAAACCTAGCGCCGCGGTTAGCAGAACAGCCATCACGTTGAGCCACGAATTCCGAATCGTCAAGAGGTAGCTTTCTTATTTGCCGCCTGCTTTTGGGATTTGACGCGAATGAAGGCGTAGTCCAGTTGCGGCAGTGGATTGAACCCGGCGGCTTGCACCAGGTACTCCTGGGCTTTTGCGGTATCGCCCTTTCCTCCGTATGCCAGACTTAAGCGATATAAGTTGCGCGGATTTTGCAGGTTGGCTTGTTCCAGTTCCGCAATGGCTTTTCCGTAGTCCTTCTCGGCGAGCGCAATCCTGCCTTCTAACTCGTGGGCCTGCTGTATTTGCACCGAGTTCTTGTTCGCCTCTGCACCACGACGAAATTCGGCGGCATGGGTTTTTGCCGCAACATAATCTTTCCTGGCTATGGCAATCCCTGCCAAGTCGTAGTCGTGCAGAAGCGTCGCATTGTCTTTGATGTCCTGGGGAAGGCTCGAAGCCTGGATCATCTGAAAGGAACGGTCGAATTGGCGCGTGGCCTCATCATAGTTCGGGACCTCAACCAGAATGTTGCCGACGGCCTGAAGGTCCGCTGCCATCAATGCTACGTCATTTTTCTTTTCCGCGACTGCATACTCTTTGTGCATAGCTTGCAGCGCCTGATCCAGTTGGCCGCTATCGGCAGCCACTACTGCCATCCCAAAGAATGCCAGCCGGAGTTCGAGTTCGTTACGTGCCTGATCTGCCATTTTCTGAAGTTCGGCGGTGGCTTCTCCCGACTTTCCCAAGTACATCTGATCGGCTGCAATTCCAAAGTGTGACGACATGAAATACGGATCGATGGAAAGGGCCTTGCGATACTGAGCGAGGGAATCGTCGAATCGACCCATCTTTAGCAGTAATTCCGCGTAGGAGTCATATGGATTCGGATTGTTGGGAATCAGTTCGACGTATTTCTTGAATGCCTGCTCGGCGTCTCCATAGCGGCCCTGTTGCCGGTAAGCATAGCCGAGAAGGTTATAAGCTGGCGAGTAGTTCGGCGCCAGATTAGTAGCTCGCTTTAAATGCTCGACCGCTGGGCCCAATTCTTGCTGGCCAAAGTAATAGGCAGCAAGATTGTACTGTGCGCGTTCGTCATTCGGGTAAGCTGCAACCAGTTTCTCGAGATACTCCTTCTGTTTGACTACGTCTCCGTTGACTGCCGCTCCAGTTGAGAGGATGAGAAGTTTCTCTCCTTCCGAAGCTTTGTCGAGGAGGCTCACAGCCTTCTTCTGATGCTCAAAGAAATCGTTGACTGTCGGCGCGTTGTTGGCCCGCATCGCCTCGGCCGAGGCGAAGTTCGGATCGAGCGCGATCGCCTTGTCAAAATGCTGGAGAGACTCCTGCTGTAGTGCCCTTTCGGAGAGATCACGACCCAGCAGAAATTCCTTTCTCGCCTCATCGGAAGTAGTTGTAATCGGAATCTTTCCCGCATCCGACGCGGCGGCTGATACTTCGCCGTCTTTCGCCTTACTACATGCGGTCCAAACTACAGTGCTTAACGCGATGCCAAAGACCAATAAGAAATGTGCAGATTTCATTCGGGGCATAGATCTACCTCCTTCGGGTTTGGGTCGGAACGGAGATAATCTCGAGCGAGCCGCGAGAAGCATCGCATCCCGATTGATACCATTGACGCCACGTTGTGAGTTTGGATAGTGGTTCAGGGAGTCACGGTAGGATTTCGGGGACGATTGCCGCCAGTAGCAGAACGAATGGCGGCCTAGGTCCGAACATCGATCGTGGACAAGCCTGTTCTGCGCAGGCTTGGAGGGTGTGTTTCTTGTAGTCTATTTCCCTAAACCACGGCGCCGCATTCTGTATCCGGCAACATGGAATTGCCATTCCGTTTTGTTGCCCAGAGCTGTCGGTTTCTCCTATTCGTAATGCAACGCCGTTATCGGATCAATCCGGCTAGCGCGACGAGCCGGCAGATAGCTGGCCAGCATTGCGACTGCGGCTAGCAGTCCTGCCGTCAGCACGAAGGTAAGCGGATCTGTGGGCTTGACCTCGAAGAGTAGGGCATTCAGGACACGCATCGCCACGAACGACCCCAAGATTCCGGCCGCAATTCCGATCAGCACCAGCCTGCCACCCTCGCCCGCAATCTGTAAGAGCAAGTCTGAGCGCTGCGCTCCCAACGCCATGCGTATCCCGATTTCGCGCGTGCGCTGGGTCACCAGGTGCGACAGGACGCCGTAGATTCCAACGATCGCCAGTGACAGGGCGCATCCGGCGAAGAGTCCCAACAGAGTCATACTGAAGCGGCGTTGTGCGACGGATGACGCCATGACCTCGCCCATGGTCTTTGCTTCTGTCAGGGGCAGCTGAGGATCGAGCGACCATACCTGCTGCTTCAGGGCAGGAATGAGACTGGACGGGTCGGTAGTCTTGGGTTTCACGACAATCACGCCCCAGCGCTTCCAGGGTTGCGTTTTCTGAGTCAGTGGAGTGTAGACGGCAGAGGCATCGTCGGCATCGAGCGCCGAATGCTTGGTGTCAGCCGCGACTCCCACAATGGTGAACCAACTGGAGTCTTCAGCGCGAGGAAAACGTAGCCGCTCCCCGATAGGGTTCTTCCCATGCAGCTGTTCCCGCACAAATCCCTGGCTCACAATTGCAACTCGCGCATTGTTGTGGTCGTCGTGCAGATCGAAGTCGCGCCCTTGCAGCAAGGAAACTCCCATGGTCGCGAAGTAGCCCGGACTAATCTCATGCGCCAGGGCTTCGGGCTCTGTTCCCGCTGCCATCGGGGGCTGGCTGGCGACTACCACATTGTGGTAGATCGTGCTGCCGCCGAGGGGGAGTTCAGAAATGATGGCGGCAGACTCGACTCCGGGAACGATTTGCATGCGGCGGTCCAACTCGGCGAAGAACGATTCCTGCTTGGCGATCTCGTCATAACGTGCGACGGGCAGTTGCAGACTCAGCGTAACCAGATGATCTGGACGGAATCCAGGGTCGACATCGTTTAGCTTCCAGAAACTGCGGATCAGCAGGCCCGCGCCGATGAGCAACATGAGCGCCATTGCTATTTCCGCTACGACGAGGACGCGCCGCAGCAGCGAGCGCCGGAAGCCTGTTTCGGCAACTCGTCCTGAGAGATTCAAATTGTCGGAACGAGTGTCTGAAAGCTGGAATGCCGGAACCAGTCCGAACAGAATACCCGCCAGCAGCGAAATTCCCAACGTGAACAGGAGCGCGGTCGAATTGATGCTGACATTCTCCAGCCGGGGCACATCCTCCGGTTTCATGGCCAGCAGCAGATCCAACCCGAGATAGGCAACCATCACTCCCGCCGCGCCTCCGGCCAGCGAAAGCAGGAGGCTTTCGCTCAGCAGTTGCCGGACGATGCGAAAGCGGGTTGCTCCCAGCGCCCCTCGAACCGCGATTTCCTGCCGGCGGCCGGCAGCTCTTGCCAACACCAGTCCCGCCAAATTCCCGCATGCAATCAGAAGAATGCAGCCCACGGACCCTAACAAAATCAGCAAGGGCCGTTGCACTTTTCCAACGACCCGCTCGTGCAGCGGAACAACATGCCATTTGCGGTCGAGGTTATCGGCGGAATAGTTTTCGCTCAACCGCTTGCCGATCGCGTCGATATCAGCTTGCACAGCGGCGAGCTGTTGGCGATCTCGCATGCGCCCGATGCCGTAAAGAAACTGGGCATTGCGTGCAGGAGCTGCCTCGGGATATGCGACCTTCAGCGGAACCCAGAGTTGAGTGGTTCCCCGCGGCATCTCGAAACCGGGAGGCATCACTCCCACCAGCGTGTACGGAACGCCGCTCAGGGTAAGCTTATTGCCAACCGCTTGCGGATTGCCATTCAAGACGGACTTCCAGAATCCGTAACTGGCGACCACCAGACGCGCTCCGCCCATCTGGTCGTCAGCGGCGGTCAAGGTGCGGCCTAGCATCGGCTTCACGCCTAACGTCTCGAAAAGGTTGCCGCTGATTAGCGCGCTGGGAATACTCCGGGGCTCTCCTTCGCCGGTGAGATCGAGGGGCCACTCACCAAATCCACCCATCTCCAGGAGGGTGTGGTTCTGGGCCTTGAAGTCGGCCAGGTTGAGCGCCGATTCTCCTCCCCGGAGAGTGATCAGCCGGTCGGGCTCACGATAGGGAAGCGGCTGCAGCAGAACGCCATACACTACGCTGAAGATAGCGGTATTTGCGCCGATGGCCAAAGCCAACGTTAATAGAGCTACGGTAGTAGAGCCCGCGCTCTTGCGGAGTACGCGCACCGCATATCGCAGATCCTGCAGCAACGCTCGCATGATACCTCCCGCCGAAACACACAACTCCTGCTTTTCACCGGCACATGAGGTGCCACGGCAGCTGTGGCGCAAATGGCTGACAAGTATGGCTTGACCGGAGGTGCTCAGCACAGGGACATGCCCGATCTTGGACTTACTTGTTCCAAAATCGCACAGTTGATGGAGACAGTGTCGAAGCCAGCCCAGCGATACGACACACCAATGACTTTAGCGACGTCGAACTTCCCGATCACCAGAAACGTAAGTGAGTATGTGCCGGTAGCAGAATTACGGGCCGAATTTCAAGGCCCAAGTACTGCCATTCGGCATTTATCTCCACAACTAACAAACTTGGCCTTCCGTTCCGGAATTGCCCAAGGGAAACGTCCCGAGTGTAAGGTAGACAAAGTTATTAGAAGCTATCTCATAAATCGGGTTTGAAAGGGCACGGCTTGAGCCGTGCCGTACGAGTCGTTTGATTGCCGGGCTTTAGCCCCTGAGGTTACTCGGTGTGGAAGCCTTGCGGGATTTATGAGATGGCTTCTAGCCGAAATCGCTTATCGCTGCTGCGCGGACTCATCCTAGCGAGGTGTTTAGCATGAGGCTCCTTGTAAAACTCCGCAGTTTCCTGCGAAATCTCTTTTCATCTCACGATGTTGAAGTAGACCACGACGAAGAGGTTCATTCCCGCCGCCAAATCAAACCGGTGAAAGAGCAGCTTGGCGAAGAACCGATTCGTAATTGGCTCCACTCCGTGATCTCCGATTGCGGCTACGGTGCCCGGCAACTCCGCAAGAATCCTGGCTTCACCATCGTCGCCGTCCTTACCCTGGCTCTGGGTATCGGCGCGACCACGGCAATTTTCAGTGTGGTATACGGCGTGCTTGTTGCGGCCGCTGCCGTATCCCGATCCGAACCGGATCATGGCCGTCTTCGAGGTCACCTCGAAGGGCAGGCCGTCGCGACTTGCGGACCCGAACTTCGACGACTTTCGCGATCAAAGCCGCAGCTTCCAGGCGATTGCGAAGTACAATCAGACAACGTCGCGTCCGTTTCGGGAGCTTCGCAGCCGACGCGCACGACGGTTGCGGACGTCTCGCCCGACTTTCTCAAGGTCTTCGGTATTCAGCCGATCCTCGGACGGGATTTCAGCGCCAGCGACGCGAAAAAAGGGGCCGGCCCCACCGTTCTTGTCAGCTATGGATATTGGAGGCAGTATCTCGGATCGGCGCGGGATCTCTCGCAGTCGCACCTGAAGATTGATGGCGCGGTCTTCTCCGTTATCGGCGTGCTCCCGGCCGGATTTCGCTTCCCGGCAGACGTGGATCTGTGGCTGCCGGCCGATTTGGACGGCGAAAACCCAAGCAGGACATCGCATAACTACTATGCGGTGGGGCGCCTCCGCGACGGAGTGACTGTCGAGCAAGCGAATCAAGACATCAGCGCGATAGCCCGGCGCATTCACGATACATCGAGCGAGCAAGGCGATTATCTGCTCAAAGATGGAATCGTCGTCCCGCTACAGGACTCGATCACGGGCAAGGCTCGCTCGCCGCTGCTGGTGCTGCTCGGCGCGGTGGGATTTCTGCTGCTGGTGGCGTGCGCGAACGTGGCGAATTTGCTGCTGGCGCAAGCGTCGGTCGAGAGAGCGCGAGCTCGCCATTCGCAGCGCGCTCGGTGCGGCGCGCGGACGGCTGATCCGTCAATTCCTTACCGAAGCATTCCTGCTTTCGCTGGTCGGCGGCGGCCTTGGCGTACTGGGAGCGCTCGGGGGCGTGGCGGGATTAGTTGCGCTGGCGCCGGAAAATCTGCCGCGGCTGGACAGCGTCTCGATCAGTATTCCCGTGCTTGTGTTCGCGTTCCTCCTTTCCACCGCGGTCGCCGCCGGCCTCGGAGCGTTCACCGCCGCACGCGCGACTTCCGGAGACCTGCGGAAGGGCTTGGCGGAAGGCGGCCGTGGACAAGCGGGTTCGCAAGGCAGCCAGCGCGTTGGCCGGGCTAATCGTGGCGGCGCAGATCGCGATCACATTGGTTCTGGTGGTCGGAGCGGGATTGCTCGGGCGCAGCCTGATGAAAGTGCTCGAAGTGAATCCCGGATTCCGCGTGGACAAAATTGTCACGATGGACGTCTCGCTTCCGTGGGTGGACGATCCCAAAGCAAAGGCGGGTCAGGCGATTTTCTTTTCCAACCTGATTGACCGGCTCAAACAAATTCCGGGCGTGCGCAAGGTTGGCGCCACCAGCGGCCTGCCCGATGGATGGCGGCCTTCCCGACGGAATGTTTCTGCTGATGACGCAGAAGGAAGTCCCCAAGACCCCGGATGGTCTTGTGGCGCTTCGTTCCAGCAGAAAGAACGCATCGGCAATGCGGACTTCTGCGTCGCCACGGACGGATACTTCCAGGTTCTCGGAATTCCGCTGATTCGAGGGCGAATCTTTGACGAGCGCGACGGCGCGAATTCTCCGCACGTTGCCGTGATCAGCGAATCGCTGGCGCGAGAGCGGTGGCCAAATCAGGACCCGATCGGCCACACGATTGAGTTTGGAAACATGGATGGCGACTTGCGTTTGCTGACCATTGTCGGGATCGTGGGCGACACTCACGAATATGGCCTCGATGCGCCGCCGCGTCCAACTGTTTACGTGAATTTGTTCCAGCGGCCGCACGCGGCGATCACCTTAACGATGCTGAGTGATGCCGACACGCGGTTAGTCACATCGGCAGCGCGTGGAATCCTGCAGGACCTCAACCCAGAGATTCCGGCGAAATTCCGGACGTTTTCACAAGTCTATTCCGCCTCGCTGGGCTCGCGGAGATTCAACGTCATTCTCATCGGATTCTTCGGAATCACCGCGCTGCTGCTCGCGACCGCAGGAGTGTTTGGCGTGATGGCCTATTCGGTCAGCCGCCGCACGCGAGAAATCGGTGTGCGTGTCGCTCTCGGGGCGGCCTCCGGCGACATTCTGAGGATGATCTTGGGCCAGGGATTGCGCACGATCTTCATCGGTGTGGCGATTGGGATTACCGGGTCGCTGGCCCTGACGCGCACCGTGGAGTCGCTGCTGTTTGGCGTCACTGCCACCGATCCGTTGACTTTCGGCGCTGTGACTCTGCTCCTGGTGGGGGCAGCACTGCTGGCTTGCTATATTCCGGCGCGGCGGGCAACGAAGGTCGACCCCATGGTAGCTTTGCGCTACGAGTAGCGACCGAATCTAGTTACTTACGCAGGAGCAATAGGACGGCGGGTGAGCACCCTTCGCCAGGTTGACGGCCGCATGTCAGAGAAGGTGAAGAGCCGCAAAGGTAGATTCCGCCTTATCCTTGCCGGGCCTCCTTGACCATCTCGACGAAAACTTCCCGCGTCTTTGCAGGCGTAGTTACTTCACGCGTGAAAGCGATGCGTGTGCCATGCATCCCGTCGCTAGTTTTCACCCGCAGGTGGAAGCCGAGACGGTCGACCGAAGTGATCTCCGCTTCCTGCGCATCCATGCCGGCCAAGCGTTTTGCCAACAGAACAAGCGCGTCCTGGTGATCGGCATTCATGTGTTGCATGATGTCGCTTTTGTGCTCAGCCAGAGGATCGGGCTTGGCCTGCGAATACTCCTCAGCGGCAACCCATCCCATCACTCCGAATCCACCTACGAAGTAAACCTCGACCACATCCATTCGATAGAAGAAGAAATCGTCGAAATCAACCCAATACTTGCTGTTGGGATAGCTAGCAAGGTAGAGCGTACGCGCAGCGGCCAAGTCTGGCTCCGGTATGCGAGCGGCATTTCCGATCAAGGTGACTCGGGATGCGCCTAGCGGATCTCCGCCAGGGTCGGGTTCGGTCACGAACAGACTACAGCGCGGGTCGGCCTGCAGATTCTGCGTGTGCATGGCCATGGTGCTGATGAGGAAAAGCGGGCGCCCCTGGCCGTCGAGCCCAAAAGGCATCAACGATCCGAAAGGGAAGCCGGGATGTTTGCGCGACAGCGTCGAGAGGCTGCCAATGCGTCCCACATGCATCAAGGTCCGGGTGCGCTCGGCGAAGGAAGGCTCGGGCGCTGCGGGCTGTGCGCTGGAGGAGCTAGTACTTGCGTGTTTTCCGGAGTACGACATGGGTATCCCTCTCTTGACTTGCAATCTAATCCTAACGGCTTAGTATGCACCACGTATATTGATCGGCTTGTTTCTCCAGGTCACAGTTGTACTGCCGGATGGGGTGGTGCATATTGCGGAAGCTAGCTTTACGATAGACGAATGTGTTTTGCAGAAAAGATCGCGCTGGTGACTGGCGCCGCATCGGGGATCGGGAAGGCTGTCGTAACAGAACTGGCACAACGAAAGGCATGCGTCTTCGCTGCGGACATCGACACTGAGCGAGTGCGCACTCTCGCTGCACAGTTGGATAACACAACACCTCTTACGCTCGACGTCACCGACGAGGCAGATTGGCAAGCAGCATTCCAGGCTATCGATCATTTGGACATATTTATTTCGGCAGCCGGCATTTCTCACGCGAAGGCCACAGTTGAAATGAGCTTGGAGGAGTGGCGCCGGGTCATGGCCGTCAATCTCGATGGTGCCTTCCTGGGAATTCGTAGCGCACTTCGTACGATGATTCCCAAGAAAAAGGGCAGCATCGTACTCATCGCTTCCGCTTCGGGCATCAAGGCGTCTGCGGGAGCTAGCGCCTATTGCACCAGTAAAGCAGGCCTTCGCATGTTGGCCAAAGCGGCTGCGTTGGAGTGCAAGGAGTATGGGATTCGAGTGAATAGCATCTCTCCGGCGGCCGTGGCCACCCCGATGTGGAGCAAGATGCCTTTCTGGAACGATCTGGTTGCGAAACATGGCAGCGAAGCAAGCGCCTGGGAAGCCCTGGGTGGGATTAGGCCCGATCAGCCTTCGTTGCAGAGGATGGCGTTTCCGGAGGAGATCGCCAAGGCAGTTTTGTTCTTAGCCTCGGATGAATCCTCTCACATCACCGGCACAGACTTGGCAGTAGACGCCGGGTACACAGCGTGAGTACCACCCGGCGCGAGAGCCTGGCTTTTCCGCGGTGCACCAATAGGCGAGTGCCAGCAATGCCTTCGCAATCAATAAATGCGCTTAAAGTAAGCCCGTCCGAATCATCCCGTGATCGTGAACTGGGTACAAAGGACGTGTTTACCACGTCCACAAAGCGCTAAATGTAATGATGGAGCCTTTTGTGGGACTCCGATACTCAGGCTCATACTTGAAGGAAAGACTCACATTCTTTTCTGGCAGTATAAAGTTCGACTGGAAGCCCATGGCGTGTATTGAGAAAGGCATGCCGCTGGAGGACAGGCTACTTGCAAGGGGGACGCCATTGCCGGAGACTACCCGCTCGTCGTAACCAGCCACACCGAACTCCAGCAATTTCTTGCTCTGCTGGTCGAGAGCTAGAACATGGGTACTTCCCCACTCCATTGTGAATGATTGTCCAGGTGTTCCCGAGGTTCCTTTGACGTGTTGTCCTGCCCCTAAAACCTCCCAGTCGGTGGACAGGCTGGCAACGTTCGCATTGTCCTTCGTGAGGTAGAAGGTCGTCCCACTCGTTATGCTGTTCGTCGAGCGGCCGGGAAATACAGCCCAGGATCCACCCGGGTCGTATCGACCAGCCGGAGTTGTAAAAGAATAAGCAACCCAACTATTGGCTCGGTTCCAGTCCCAGGCCAGGCTAAGAGAGCGCATCCACGTGTCGACATAATCATTTGTGTCGGGGGGACGGACCTCCGACCGAGTGAAAGAGCTATTGCCAACTGGCAGCAGTGCCTGGAAACCGAATTGTCCCCCGAAGACCTTTGCTTTGGCGCATAATCGATTACACCATTCATGTCCGATAGACTAGCTTGCTGGGCAACAGCCGCAGGCGGGCTGAGCAGCTCGATCAATGCGAGGCAATAGAGCGCGGAATAAAAAATACGATATAAGAGTTTCATACTGATTTCCTAAAAATCATTGCCCGTTTGCTTCTTCTTAGTGCCACCTATAAATGGATAGAGTAGGACGGTTGATACCGTCCTACTCGGTAGGATTGACGGCAGTTGGCTTTGCGAGCCAACCTGGCGCCACTTACTTCTTTGCCGTCTGCGATACCTTGACAGCATTGGAACCTGGGACCGCGCGCGGCTGGGTTTTCTTCAGCGTGTAGGCCTGCCGGCTTGAGCTGTCCTGAGCAACCGAATGGCTCCGAGGCGCATTAGGTCGGATGCTCCCGGTATTGCTGGTTGCGGCTTGAGCGGTGACACCAAATGCCAGAGCTCCGATAGAGGCGAGTAATACCAGTTTCTTTGTCATTGTGTTCTTCCTTTTCTTGATTGAATTTACCCGCTTCGAGTTCGTATCTTGCGATTGCGAATTCTCTGCGTGATGGGCCTACTTTGCGGCAATTGCCTCGCGCTGACAATGCACCGGCGGTGTATCCGTGCTGTACTTAGGGTGACCTTGTAACCATCTGATTCCAGAGGTCTCACCGACTAGTTCGTGGTGCATCGGACAAACGAAAAGTACGGAATCTGTAAGGAGAAGAAGAAAAGGCCGCCCCTGGAGGCGGCCCTGATCGCTGCAGAAATGTAGCAGTGCTAGCCGTTGGTCTTGTGCGCCACCGCGGTCAATGCGAGGTTGCCAGAACCATAATGAATGCTAGCGCGGCCTAATGGAGGTCTGCTTGCCGCGGCTCCCAGGGCGTCGAGAACTCTGCAGCGAAGAGGTCTACCGTTTTCCTCGTCCAGGGAACTGTAGCCAGGCCCCGCATCGTCTCCAGCGGAGATGATCGGCTGCCGATTGGACGCTCTGCGTACTGACCGTTCACTCAAGGTCAGAATCATCGTCAAGAACGGCCCGAAGGTCAGTTGATCGATCCGCAAGTGCGGCGCCTGAGTATCGGCTTCGGTGGGTTCTTCACTATTAGCCAGGACAAATCCACGACCGATACAGTACCGGGACTCGGTTTGTACTTTGGCTCTGCGTTCTCTCAACATCATCAGCAGTCTTAGGAACGGTCCCACCGTCATTGCGATTTCCGGAGCCGTTTGCGTTTTCATGGTAGCCTCTCGTTTTCTCCTCACTCGGCGCGTTGATCGCTGATCCAGCCCCACGGCGCCCCGGGCACCTTTTGAGTTATCAGTTCGCGTTGTGACTGTATTTCCCGGACCACCCGCGACATGCAGCCGTGCAAGATGCATCCTGCCAGCGCCTCGGCATTCATCGGCTCTGGCGGAGCCAGCCCCCCACCGCGCATCCGGGGGTGGAGATAATGGAAAGCTCGGAATAGCAACTGGGTGGCCGTGTAAAGCTCTCGTGAATCTGTCATGATCGCGTCTCCTGTCGAACTGGCGGCCAGTGTGAACCTGCGAGGCGCCGGCGACAATGCACTGCGGATGGATCGCGAATAGTTTTTCGATGAACTCGTAATCGATTGATATAAAAATAGTTGCGATTTGGAGATCGGTCGCGCTGGAGCATCGCCCCGAGTCCCTGAATTATCGCCATAGCAAACCTGGGCTTGGATTCGGTGGGCTGAAGTTGACGGCATTCTCAGCCCAGTGCTAGCTGGGTTACAACCTGATTCAAATTTCACAGACACCTCTTGGAACTGATACCGTCAAAGTAGTACACTTCGCCCACGCTCCCAGAAAGACGCATGAAAAACGCCCTCTCAGGCCGTATTCGCTTTGGAGCGTTCCAGCTCGATCTGAAAGCCGGAGAACTGCACAAAGACGATCGCAGGATCCGCCTGCAGGAACAGCCGTTCCAGGTGCTGCAAATGCTGGTAGAACGGGCCGGCATAGTCGTCAGCAGAGAAGAAATTCAAAACAAACTCTGGCCTAACGATACGGTGGTGGAGTTCGATCATGGCATCAACACTGCGATCAAGAAACTCCGAATCGCCCTCAGCGACTCCGCCGAAAAACCCAAATACATCGAGACCGTGGCCCGCCGGGGGTATCGCCTTATGGTGCCCGTGGAGTGGCCGAGCGTCAGTAGCGACACGGATCCTTCTAGCTCGGAGGTCTCAGGAGGTGGCGATGCGACAGCCGTAAAGCACCAGTTTGAATCGACTAGTCTGACCGGCAAGACGGTTTCTCATTACCGCGTGCTCAACATCATTGGCGGCGGCGGCATGGGAGTTGTGTACCGGGCCGAGGATCTGAAGCTAGGCCGCGCCGTTGCCCTCAAATTTCTTCCGGAAGAACTGGGCAGCGATCCCATCGCCCTTGGGCGTTTCACCCGCGAGGCCCGGACCGCATCCACCTTGAACCACCCCAATATTTGCACCATCCATGAGATCGACGAGCACGACGGCCAGCCTTTCATAGTCATGGAGTACCTGGAGGGCAATACCCTGAGGGACCTGGTGGCTTTTGCGTTGGTCTCCTCTCCGCTGGATAAGACAAGAAAGCCAACCCTGCCGCTGGTAAAGGTTCTTGACATCGCTATTCAGATTGCGGAGGGACTCGAGGCCGCGCATGACAAAGGAATCATTCATCGCGATATCAAGCCGGCGAATATCTTTGTCACCAAAGGAGGGCAGGTCAAGATTCTGGATTTCGGATTGGCTAAGTTGGTAACCGCGACCAGGGAGACTGCCAGTGAGATCCTGCAACGGCAGGGCGAGGAAGACGCGGCATCCCTGGGGACGACACTGCGTCCAGAACTGGATTCGAACCTTACCCGGGTAGGGATATCGATTGGAACGGCGGGCTATATGTCGCCGGAGCAGATAGAAAGTACGCAACTGGATGCCCGCACCGATTTGTTCTGCTTTGGCCTGGTCCTCTACGAACTGGTCTCTGGACAGAAAGCGTTCATCGGCGCCACGCGCGACAGCTTGCGGGACGCCATTTTGCATCGAGATCCTATTCCCGTGCGCGAACTTAATCCAGAAGTTCCGCCCAAGCTAGAGGCCGTCGTCACCCAGTGCCTGCAGAAGGACCGTGAGCAGCGATACCAGCACGCCTCGGAGATAACGAAAGATCTCAAACAGCTTCGCCGAGAAACGGGATCGGGAATTCTGCCGCAAAAGCAGATCGCTGACCGGATCGCGCAGCTTGAGAAGATCGTTCCGCGTCCACCGCAAGTAGAACCCGAAAACGACAAGCCTGGGCCGCCCGGAAAATGGCTGAGGAAAGCAAGTCTCGCCGCAATTGTGATTGCCGTCGCGGCCGGGCTCTGGTACTGGCAGTCGCACCGACCCAGGCCGCTCACCGCCGATGACACGATTGTAGTTGCCGATTTCGCCAACTCTACCGGCGATCCTGTTTTCGACGATGCGCTCAAGACGGCGCTCACGGTTGACTTACAGCAGTCGCCCTCTCTCAAATTGCTCTCCGGTCCCAAGGTAAGTGGAGCCCTGAAGGGGATGAATCGTTCGCCAAACGAGTCGCTGACCTTCGATTTGGCCAGAGAGGTTTGTCTGCGCACCAACAGCACGGCCGTTTTGGAGAGTTCGATTGCCGATGTAGGAAACCGCTATCGGCTGGCGATGAAAGTCGTGAACTGCCGCACCGGGGCAACCCTGGCCAGCGCGGGCGCGGAAGCGGAAAGCCGAAACCAGATCGTGAGAGCAATGGGCGAAGCTGGCGACCGTTTGCGGGCGCAGCTCGGAGAATCGAAAGCCTCGCTGCAGCAGTTCAAGCGGCCGCTCGACGAGGCCACCAGTTCTTCGCCGGAGGCTTTGCAGGCCTTCACCCGCGCCAGAAAAGCCCAGATGCAAGGCCCGACGGACGCCCTTCCCTATCTCAGGCGTGCCGTCGAACTGGACCCGAATTTTGCCGACGCCTACATGGGCCTGGGCGTGACCTACCACAATCTCGGCGAGGTCAGCCTGGCCATGCAGAACCTGAGAATGGCGTACCAGTTGCGTAACAGGTTATCCGACCGGCAGCGCTTGAATATCGAGACGCATTATTACTCGGATGTAACTGGTGAGCTGGAAAAAGCCCTTCAGGCCTATATCGAGTTAGACCGGCGCTATCCCGGAAATTGGGTACAACATAACAATATAGGAGAGCTGTATATCAAGTTGGGACAGTTCGAGAAATCTGCCGCGGAAGAGCAAGAATCCCTTCGGATGATGCCCGACACGGCACAGTCTTATAACAATCTTATGCTTGACTATGTCACCATGAACCAACTGGACGACGCCCAAACTACCTTCAATGAAGCCAGAGCACGGAAGGTCGATGGATCCGACATGCGGGCCACCGCGTATATGCTGGCATTTCTTCAGAGGAATAATGTCGGGATGCAGGAGCAATCAGAATGGGCGAACGGTAAGTCCGGCATAGAGGATGTGCTGCTCTCCTATCAGTCCGACACCGAGGCGTACTTTGGTCGAGTTAGCAAGGCACGTGCGCTGTCCGCGCGAGCAGTCGAGTCAGCCCAGCATGCGAAGGCGCCAGAAACTATGGCCTCATGGAAGACCAGGGAAGCTTTGCGCGAGGCGGAAATCGGTAACACGTCTCGCGCCCGTGAGATCATGGCCGACGCTACGACCCAAGGGACCGGACGGGACGCCGATATCATGGCCGCGGTCACACTCGCGCGCGTTGGCGAGCTATCTCAGGCCCAGCAACTGGTCGACAAACTCAACCGTGATTTTCCTCAGGATACTTTGATCCAAGGCTACTGGTTGCCCACCATCCGGGCCGCCATCGAATTGGATCGCAATCCTGAACAGGCAATTGCCGCCTTGCAAGTCGCCCTTCCTTACGAGCTGAGTTCGCAGCCCAATCCTAGAAGTGGACGAATCGATCCTATGTACCCGGTGTATGTGCGCGGTCTTGCCTATCTGAAGGCAGGCCAGGGCCAGAAGGCAGCAGCGGAGTTTCAGAAGATGCTCGACCACCCCGGCGTCATGCTGAACTTCGTGACCGGCGCGCTGGCGCACTTGCAGCTTGGCCGTGCGTTGGCGATGACGGGTGACAAGGCCGGAGCGCACAAGTCGTATCAGGATTTCCTCGCCTTGTGGAAAGACGCCGATCCCGACGTTCCCATCTACAAGCAAGCCAAAGCGGAGTACGCGAAGCTCCAGTAGTCTCGAAGCTCAATCCTCGAAGATTATTCACTCGAAGAAGAGATATCGACGGCCTGGATGAAGTTACCAGCCAACTCCGGGGAGTAAGCAGTTCCCGCCGTTCTGGAGCCAGCGCGCTCCGGTACCATTAAGTTCAAGAATATTGATTGGGACACCAACCTCATCCGGATGCGCGTGGATTTCCATCCGAATCAGCCTGTCGATCGAAGCTGCGGAGGAAACATTTCGCGGCTGGCCTGAAGCTGCCACGTACGGTTTGATGTAGTCCCAATATCCAAAGTAGAAGATCCCATTGTTTTGCCTGCAGCTACCTGGACACACGACTGTCTTCGTCGTAAGGCCATTTCCTACGCCGGAGGTTCGCAGTTCAATAATGCCGAGCATGGGTTGCCCTCCCACCGTTTCAGCCATCGCTAATTGCACCAGGTCCGATGTATAGGTCGATTTTTGCATTAAATATCGATACTCGGTGGGATTGTTGGCTTCGAGATCTGCCAGCATTTTCTGCAGCCGCCGTTTGAGAACGATAGCGGTAGACGAAACGTGATCTTCGAATGTCCCTCCGCCAGCAAAACCCTCTCTAATCGCATCCGTGACCCGGTAGCTTGGGCCGGAATGAGCCACTCCAGACACGGTTGCATAAACGTCTCGCACTTCGAAAAGCTTGCACTCCGTCGTACTTCCATTTCCGCGATACACTGCGCGACTGTCCGCAGCCAAGACAATTCGATAACGGCTTCGCAAGATGATTTCACTGGTCGCGTCCGATCGCACCCAGGAAGCAGTACAGATCAGAGCCAGCATTGCCGCCCTAATTGTGACGAGCTTTAGTTTCGCTCGATACATGTGTGCCTTGGTCTGTATAAACCCTACAGGGTAACAAGGGACTCTAGTTCGGAAGAGGAAGCGCATGGGAATTTCGCGCAACTTCAGTTAAGTATGCCCTAGTCACCGCTGACATCCGCTCGAGCTTCCAGCGCTCAGAGGCAATGCCATTGCTTTACTGTCAGCAAGCAGCGCATTGAATGACGGAATGTCATGCTCGTTGAGTTGCTTCCACCGCGTAAGGTCTTTGTCGAGTGCGTCGCAATTCTGTTGCACCGCCGACTGGACAGTCTCCGCCGGGCGCATGTCGGCGCTCTCGACGCTGAAAATCAGTCTCGCCAAATCGCGGTTTACGGGTCCGAAGCCAGGAACGGTGTTGGAGCCTTTCTCCACGGCATCGATCTTCTTCTCAAGCGACGAAGCCGCGTCTTTGATCTTCTCCCGGCCGGCTTGCGTTCATGGCTTTTTGCCGTTCCGCCAACTCCTTGCGCAGCGCAGCAACGTGTTGATAGGCATCATAGCTCGACTTCATGCCTCGGCTGATTTTCAGCGCGAGGTCGCGTTGTTCCGTCAAGTCCGACTGCGATGCCTGGACGCGGGGATCAAGCTCGATGGTAAGCGGCTGTCGCAAAGTCTGACCGGCATAGCGCAGCTCGACTGTGTACTTGCCGGGCACCACCAGCGGACCCCGAGGTTGTTGGCGCGGAGTGAGGCCGGGCACAGCGTGATCGGCGAGAGTGTATTCGGTGTACTCCAGAAGATCCCCGTAATAGCCGTAGGGAAGCGTCAGCGGAGGCGGATATCGCAAGTCCCACACAAATCGGTTGACCCCTGCCGCTTTGGTCAGTGCGTCCGCAGTGAGCAAACCAGTAATTCGGAACATTCGCTGGAAGAAAGTCAGCCGGCCTTACCTCACTCGAAAACTTAGCGATCGCAGCACCCTTCTCGTCGAAGATGGTTAGCGTTAGTTCACTTTCCGCCGCGTTTTTCAGGAAGTAGTCGACAATGGCGCCATCCGGCGGATTCTGGCCGGCAGGGGTTTCGATGGGATAAGGCGTGTCCTGATAGTTCTCCCAGCGCACCCGCATCCCGTTTGCCGGAGGAAAGAGGTAGGCGTTCGCGGCAGTAATCTGCGGATTGATCTCTCGTATAGGAGTTAGATCGTCCAGTATCCACAAGCTGCGTCCGAAGGTTGAGATGACCAAATCGTTCGCATGAACTTGCAGATCGGTGATGGGAGTTGGCGGTAGGTTTAAGGAAAGCGACTGCCAGTGATCGCCGTCGTCCCACGAAACGAAGACAGCGGTATCGGTTCCTGCATACAGCAAACCTTTGCGTTTCGGATCTTCGCGCACCACCCGAACCATTTCGTTATTCGGGAAGCCGTTGACGATGGTTTGCCAGGTGTGCCCGTAATCGTGGGTGCGCAGCAACATAAGGAGGGGTGGATTCGCGAGTCGCGCCAACCGTCAGATAAGCTGTGGCCGGATCATGGTGCGAGGCTTCTACGTAGAGAATCTGAGTAGGCTCCGACAATCCGGGCGGCGATACATTTTGCCAGGTCGCTCCCGAATCACGAGTGACCTGAACCAGCCGGTTGCTGGTTCCAGCCCAGATTTCACCTGGCTGCACCGGAGACGGCGACAATGATGTAATCGCAGGCGGATGCGGTTTGTCGGGATCTGGTTTCGCTTCCTCTTTTTGCTCACCATACCCGGTCAGGTCGGGACTGATCTCCTGCCAGCTCGATCCGCCGTTCGAGGTCTTGAGGACGAACTGCGTCCCCAAATACAGCACGGAGGGATCCTGAGGAGAAAACGCCAGCGGAGGCATCTGTGCGGCGCGATACTTTTGTCCCTTTTCAAATACGGTAGCGATCTCACCGGTATTCTTATCGAATCGCACCACCGAACCATACCATCCGCCGCTGTAAACGAAGTCCGGATTCGCCGGATCGGGAGCGATAAAGGCGTACTCGAAACCGCCAATTGAGATACCAGTCCTGCGCGAGAATCTCGCCGTAGTCGCTGCGGCTCAAAACGCCGGCGGTTCCGCTGTCCTGCTGCGCCCCATAAACACGATAGGGAAACGCATTGTCGGTGGAGACGTGATAGAACTGCCCGGTCGGCTGGTTATACCACGAGCTCCACGTCTTGCCGCTATCGACGCTGACGATGGCGCCCTGATCCACGCCCAGAATCATGCGCGCCGAATCTTTGGGATCAATCCAGAGCACGTGAAAGTCGTCTCCGCTGGGAGCCCCAACGTAGGCCTCGAAAGTCTTGCCGCCGTCAGTCGATCGGTAGAGTGACGTCTGGGCGACGTAGAGAACGTCGGGATGATTAGGATCGACGAAAATCCGGCTGAAGTATTCGCTTCCAATCACGCGCGGATCTTTGGTGGACTGCTACCAGTTCGCGCCGCCATCGTCGGAGCGGAAGAAGCCCTGGTCCACAATTGCGTACAGACGGCGGCCGCCCGTTCCGCCGGCGACCGCTATGCCCAATCTTCCGCGAGCTTTTTCAGGCAGGCCCTTGCTCTCCAATGGTGCCCAGGTAGAGCCTCCGTCGTTGGACTTGACAATGTCCGAGGTGGCTTTTACCTCGGAGTCGCCGGACCCGGAGGCGGGCCTGTACACCACCGCATATAACGAGCGCGGATCGCTGGGGTCGGAGCACATATCGACGACGCCCAGCGTGTCATCGTTCGCATAGACACTCTTCCAAGTCTTTCCGCCGTCCTCCGTCCTGAAGATTCCGCGATGGTCGACTGTCGCCGATTTTGGAAGCGGCCGCCAAAGGATCCCAAATCCAATGGAGTTTCCACCAGCGACAACTATGTCTGGGATTCTGCGGGTCGACAACAATCGCCTGAATGAAGGGCACGTCCTGCAAACCCACGTTGTTCCAGGTCATGCCGCTATCGGATGACCGGTAAAGGCCGCTGCCGCGCGTCTGCTCACCGGTGCCGGCATAAACCACGCGTGAATCCGACGGAGCCACCGCCATGGCTCCAATGGACGCAACTCGTTCCTTGTCGAAGATTGGACGCCAGACTTGTCCTGCGTCCGTGGTCTTCCAGATCCCGCCGCCGGGTGTACCGAAGTAGTAGGTATTAGGGTCGCCGGGAACGCCCGCGACAGCGGTAACTCTGCCCGCCCGAAAGGGACCAATGAGCCGCCATTGCATTCCGGAGAACTGCTTGCTCTCCGTCTGATCTTGGCCAGCCAATGTGAGAGGCGACGCAGCACTCACGAAACAGATAATGGTTATGATCCATCGCAGGCAGGTTCGGCATCGGTCGGAAGTCAGTTGCATCAAGCTCTCCAAATAACAAGAAGCTATCTCATAAATCGGGTTTTGAAAGGGCACGGCTTCAGCCGTACCGTACCAGCTGCTTGAATGCCGGGCTTTAACCCCTGTGGTTACTCGGGGCGGCTGCGTTTGCGATTTATGAGATGGCTTCAAATCACACTAGCATACAGACGTCTCGCACTCCGCCGAAGGAGCATCCCTGGTTTTCACGGGAAGAACGCCGCTACGGAGCAGTCAGGCTGAAAATTGACACAGAAAAACTCGTATTCGCTATTGTGGCAGGCCTCGGAGCAAGGTCAAAGCCGGCAGAAAGCCAGGCCACACCTGCTTTCTCCGGAATTCTGTTTTCAAAACGCAATTTTCTGGCTAGTCTAGGTCGCTGAGGAAAAACCTATGGCTGAGGTTGTGGCTCGCGCAGCAAGCGATCACCGCTTGGGCAGTACCGAACGCCGGGACGCCTGGTGGCTGGAAATTATTCCGGTCGTGATCGTTCTCGGAGGATTTGGGATTTACGCCACGTGGAGGGCCTTCGAGGGGCGCTACTATGAGTGGGGTCCGTACCTCTCTCCGTTCTATTCTCCTCTTATCGACGCGCACCATCACTGGTGGCCCCTGTCTCCGGCATTGCTGATTCTCGCCGGCCCTCTCGGGTTTCGCGTGACCTGCTACTACTACCGCAAGGCCTACTATCGCGCTTTCTTTCTCGACCCGCCAGGTTGTGCCGTGAGCGAGAGCAAGCACTCTTACCGTGGCGAAACCTCGTTTCCTTTCATCCTGCAAAACGTACACCGTTATTTCTTGTATCTGGCCGTAATCTTTCTGTTCTTTCTGTGGCACGACGCGATTCGGGCTTTCTGGTTTGACGGAAAGTTCGGCGTTGGCGTAGGGACGCTTGTCCTGCTGGCAAACGTGATCTTGCTTACGATGTATACCCTATCTTGTCATTCTCTACGCCACTTAGTTGGCGGCAAGCTGGATTGCTTTTCGTGTGTGACGTTCGGCCGGCCCCGTTACCAGGCGTGGCGGTGGACGAGTGTACTGAACGGGCGCCACATGCTATTCGCTTGGATGAGTCTTTTTTCCGTGGGCTTGGCCGACCTGTATGTGCGCTTAGTGTCGTCGGGGGCGATCCCAGATGCGAGGTTATTTTGAACGACACACTTGAGACGCACGAGCACGATGTGCTGGTGATCGGGGCAGGCGGCGCGGGACTTCGTGCCGCCATTGAAGCGCTTGCACACGAAGTGTCGGTTGGAGTGGTGTGCAAATCGTTACTGGGGAAAGCGCACACCGTGATGGCCGAAGGTGGCATTGCTGCTGCTATGTCCAACGTGGATCCGGAGGACAACTGGCGCACGCATTTCCGCGACACCATGCGCGGCGGGAAAATGCTGAACAACTGGCGCATGGCTCAGCTCCACGCGCAAGAGGCGCCGGAAAGAATACGCGAGCTCGAGCAGTGGGGCGCGCTTTTCGATCGCACCGAAGACGGACGGATTCTGCAACGGGCATTCGGAGGACATTCGTTCCGTCGCTTGTGCCATGTGGGCGATCGCACGGGCTTGGAGATGCTGCGCACGCTCCAGGACCGCGGGGTGCACATGGGGTTCGATGTGTACATGGAGTGCACCATTGTGCGTCTGCTCAAAGACGGCGATCGTTGTGCTGGGGCAATCGGTTACTGGCGCGAGCAGGGACGCTTCGTGGTTTTTAAGGCGAAGTCCGTCGTGATAGCTACGGGAGGAATCGGCAAAGCCTGGCCGATCACCTCGAATTCGTGGGAATGCACGGGCGATGGAATGGCGCTGGCCTACGATGCGGGCGCCGAGCTAATGGACATGGAGTTTGTCCAGTTTCATCCCACCGGAATGATCTGGCCTCCCGGTGTCCAAGGTATTTTGGTGACCGAGGCTGTACGTGGTGAAGGTGGGGTTCTTCGCAACAAGCTGGGCGAGCGGTTCATGGAACGTTACGATCCCAAGAAGATGGAGCTTTCCACGCGCGATGTGGTGGCTCGCTCCATCTACACGGAAGTAAAGGAAGGTCGTGGCACCGAACACGGCGGGGCGTTCTTGGACATCTCGCACAAGCAGGCCGAGTACGTGAAGCGCAAGCTCCCCAGTATGTATCACCAGTTCAAAGATTTGGCTGACGTGGACATCACCAAGGGACCCATGGAGGTTGGTCCGACGTGTCACTACATGATGGGCGGAATCCGCGTGGAAGCGGAAACCGGCCAGAGTACCGTGCCAGGACTCTTCACTGCCGGGGAGTCGACGGCGGGACTGCACGGCGCTAACCGCCTGGGCGGCAACTCGCTCTCCGACCTGTTGGTGTTCGGCCGTCGTGCGGGCTTGGCCGCGGCACAACACGCCAAGGAAGTATCTTCTCCGACCGTGGATAATATACAGATCGAAGAAGCTCAACGTGACGCGCTCTTGCCGTTCCAGCGCCGCGATGGTGAGAACCCTTATGCCATCCATCGGGACCTGCAGGAAGTGATGCAAAACCTGGTCGGGATTTTTCGCACTCGGGAAGACCTTCAACGAGCCTTGGAGGAGATTGAAAAGCTAAAAGAACGAGAGGCACGTGTCTCGGTCGAAGGCTCGCGTCTTTTCAATCCTGGCTGGCACCTGGCCCTCGATCTCAAGTGCATGATTATTGTTTCGGAAGCGGTTGCACGTAGCGCTCTGGTAAGGGAAGAAAGCCGCGGGGCGCATAGTCGGATCGACTTTCCGAATCTCGATCCTCAACACGGTACATACAACAACATTATTCGCCGCGAAGGATCGACGATGACGTTACGACAGCAACCCCTTCCGGAAATGCCGAATGAGCTAAAGCAGATTGTTGCCGACGACAAATAATGGAGGATCTACGCGTGCAAGAGGCGACCTTTCAAATATTCCGCGGTGACCGGCAAGGCGGCTCTCCCGTCGAGTATCGGATTCCCGTGGCCCCGGGGATGGTAGTTCTGGATGCCCTGCACTATGTACAAGCTCATCAGGCTCCTGATCTCGCCGTCCGTTGGAACTGCAAGGCGGGAAAGTGCGGATCGTGTTCGGCGGAAGTGAATGGGCGGCCCCGCCTCACCTGCAGGACGCGCCTGGATGCGTTGCCGCTGGACAAGCCGGTCACCATCTCCCCGCTGAAGACCTTTCCAGTAATCAAGGATCTGGTGACCGATGTTTCCTGGAATTACAAGGTCAATCGCAAGATCCCGCCTTTTCAACCGCGTCCAGGCGTCGAATGGAAGTTCTCCCAGGAAGACGTTGATCGAGTACAGGAATTTCGTAAGTGCATCGAGTGTTTTCTGTGTCAAGATGTTTGTCACGTTCTTCGCGAGCATGACAAGCAGGAGCAATTCGCTGGACCGCGATTCTTTGTTCGCGTGGCAGCTCTGGAGATGCATCCGCTCGACGGCGTTTCCCGCACCCGACTGCTGCGAGAGCAACTCGGCATCGGGCTCTGCAATATCACCAAGTGCTGCACCGAGGTCTGTCCGGAGGAGATCAAAATCACAGATAACGCTATCATCCCTCTTAAGGAGCGGGTCGTCGATGAGTTCTACGATCCCCTCCTTTGGATAGTGCGCAAGATCCGCGGAACGTCCGCGGAGCAGAAGTAAGCGAGGAGGACCTATGGACTTGAAGCTGAAAGTCATTTCCACGTCGGGCATCGCGGAGGCAATATCGAAAGCCGAGGTATATCGAAACCTGAACCAGCCGGAAGAGGCTGAGTCGATTTGCCGGGATATTCTGGCAGCCGATCCAGGTAATCATGTGGGACTGCGAATCTTGGGACTTGCGCTCACCGACCAGTTCACGGGTGAAGCAGGAGACCGCTATGCTGAAGCGGAAGATATCTTTGGCAACTTGGTCGATCCTTACGAGCGCCTGTACTACACGGGAATCCTTCAGGAGCGTCGGCTAAAGGCGCAGCTAGGGGCTGGACGTCCAGCCCACACGCTGTTGCCGCTTCTGGAAGAAGCGCTACGGTGCTTTGCCGAGGCGGAAAAAATTCGTCCCACAGGCAATGACGATTCGATCCTCCGCTGGAACCGATGTGTCCGATTGCTCCAAAGCCGGCCCGATTTCGAGTGGCAAGGAGAACTCGTGTCATTTGTTGCACACGATAGTCCTCCTTATTAACCACCGGCTTCGTTGCGGCCTGGGGCAGCAATCAGGGCATTGCCGACGCGTGTGAAGGTTGGCCGAAATCCAGCGGTTACTTTTACAGGAGTGCGGATTCTCCTCCGATTCTACTTGCCCGCATGTTCCTAACCGACTATCGGGTGCGCTCACTTGCAAGCACACCCACCCGCTGAGGAGTGCAATCCACGGATTCACCGAATTGGTGTAGATGCATTGACCCTGTGACGATTCATTCGCAGAGCGGCGCTTGCCATCTGGAACAATCAAGTCTAACGAAAAATATGGACCGAAAAATGTTGGCCTGAGAAAAAACTTGCTCCGATGTGTGGACTTTGGTCCATGAGCAGGGCAGTGAAGGGATACTTGAAAGCGCGGCACTCTAAAATTGGCGCGGTTGTTCTAGCGGCAGGTACATCCAGTCGAATGGGTGAACCTAAGCAATTGCTCAGGCTGGGGGTGCGTACCGTACTAGGGCAGACTCTGGATAATCTCCGCCGCGCGCGCGTCGAAGAGATTGTGCTCGTGCTGGGGTTTTCTGCCGAAGCGATCAAACGGCAGATTGAAGTTGAGGGAGTCAAGGTCGTCATCAATGAGCAGTTTCGCGAAGGAATGGGTAGCTCGCTGCGAACCGGGCTCGCAGCGCTCGATGCAGAGATCAATGCGGCGCTGATCGTCCTGGCAGACCAGCCTTTCGTAAGTTCTGCGACCTTTAACCAACTCATAGACCGGTATATCGAGACCGGCGCGCAGATTGCGATCCCGACCTATCGCGGCTTTCGCGGTAATCCTGTGCTCCTGGACCGCTCAGTGTTCCCCGAAGTCATGGCCCTTAGTGGCGACATCGGGTGCCGTGCCATCTTCGGCAATCACACGAACGGTATCGTGAAGGTTCCGGTAGATGACGTTGGCGTTCTTCTCGACATCGACAGCAAAGACGATTTTGAACGGCTGCAACGGCTCGCCAGGGGCGAAGAAAACGCGACGAACATGATCGAGGCCGCCGACTTGGCAGGCAGAGAGATTGCCGAGCCGCGAGCTTCCTTGGCTCAAGAAGACGATCTCATCCTGGTAGGCACTGAGCCAGTCGCTTTGGCGCTTGCGAAATTTGGCAAGCTATTAGGCTTTCGCGTGACCATAGTTGATCCTTTATCCAACATCGCTGACCTGCCCGACGCCGACCGCGTGCTTAACGCCCTGGACTTTTCACAGCTACCGCCAGGGGTCAATCGATATGTCGTAGTAGCCAGTCGCGGCAAGTTCGACGAAGAGGCTATCGAACAAGGACTGCAGGCCAATGCTGTTTACTTAGGTTTGGTATCGAATAAGAGGAGAGCGCAGGAAATTCTGAGTGGCCTGGAAGCCAAAGGCGGCTCGACGGAGAAGTTGCAGGCCGTACACGGTCCTGCCGGCCTGGATATCAAGGCGGAGTCTCCGCAGGAAATCGCTCTCAGCATCATGGCGCAAATTGTCTTGGAAAAGAAGAAACGACAGCGCGTCGAGTCGTGAACCTGCCTCGACTAGGCGCGGGCTATCCGGCGTCTCCGGTTTCGCAGACTTGGATGACCTTGTCGGCTAGGCTGGCGTGCGCATCCAGATCGGAGTCCTTCAGGCTAAGGGCCGCGACACTTCCTCCGCGTCGCAACGCCACCATCTGACTCATAATGCTCAGAGCGATCTCTTCCGGCGTGGCGGCTCCCAGGTTGAGCCCGGCGGGAGACTGGACCGTCGATATCTTCGCCGCCGGCACGCCCTCCACTGCCAGGTAGTCGAGCACCAGTTTGGCCCTATGCCGGCTGGCGATCAGAGCAACGTACGCTGCGTTGCCTTCCAGTGCTTTCTGTAACCACAAATGATCGCGCTTGTGTTGAGTGGCGATCACCACAAAACTTCTAGAAGCTGATCGGTGTTTCGGTGAGGTCGAAGTCTTCGGTTACGATGCGCGATGCATTGGGGAACGAAGTGTGGTCAGCCGCGGGGTCGTTTACTGTGACCGTGAAGCCCATCAGATTGCCGAGGATCGACAGCGTTTCGGCGATGCGCCCATGACCTACAATCAGCAGCTCGGGTTCGGGCAAAACGGGTTCGATGAACACCTCCATTTTTCCTCCGCACGGCATCCCAACTCCCAGTTCCTCATCGCGCATGTCTAAGGTAAGCAATTGCGGACGGCCCGTATCGATGGCCTTCAAAGCCTCGCTCTTAACGGCGCTTTCGGCGCATCCGCCGCCCACCCATCCGAGCACAAGCTTGCCTTGCGAATCGATGATTGCCTTGGAGCCTCGCCGCGCCGACGAAGAACCCTCCACCCGCACCACGGTGGCAATCGCAAAAGGCTTAGCATGGGCGGCGAGCTCGGCAGCTTTGCTGTACAGGTCGGAGAACATCGACGTTGACGTATCATATTCTTCCGTTGCCAGACACTTCAACATGGGAGCCAACGGTGTATAGCGAAAAGTTGCGCGATCACTATGCCAATCCGCGGAACGTTGGCAACGTCGAGAACCCTTCCGGCAGGGCCCTGGTGCGGAGCCCGCTGGATAGCGATACCGTCCTCATCACGATGCGCATTGCAAACGACATGGTGCAGGAGGTGAAGTTCAAGTGCATGGGATGTGCGGTAGCTATTGCCTGCTCGTCGATGGCAACCGAGATGGTGCTGGGCAAGCCGGTTGACGAAGCCAGCCAGATTACGGAGCAACAAGTGGCCGATGCGCTGGGCGGAATTCCCGAGTATAAAATGCGCTGCAGCAACCTCGCCCCAGAAGCCATTCGCCGGGCGATCGACGACTGGCGAAAAACAACGTAGGGGAAACCCCGGTGGCTCGCTCGCAATCCCTTCTGTGATTTGCTCGTTTTATTGATCTTGGGCTTCCAGTACGCGCGTTGTGTGTGGTAACGTATCGTCCGCTGATGGCATCTCGGGGGTGGAAGTTTTCCCGCGTTCGCACTTGGACTCGCATCTACAAGATCAGATGGGAGGGTAGATCATGATCCCGCCGGCCTTCGAATATCTTCGGGCCAACACAATTCCGGAAGCAATCGCCCTGCTCCAACGGTATGGTGACGACGCAAAAATCCTGAGCGGTGGACAGAGCCTGATTCCAATGATGAAGTTCAGGATTGCCCGGCCGGCTTACCTGATCGACATCAATCGCATCGCCGGACTGTCATACATCAAGGAAGAAGACGGCCAGCTCAAGATTGGCGGACTCACGCGCGAAGCCGATTTGGAGAACTCGCCGCTGATCCGCTCGAAATATCCCATCATCCTCGACACTGCCCATGTCATCGCAGATCCGCAGGTGCGCAACCTCGCCACCGTTGCAGGCAACCTGGCACACGGAGATCCAGCGAACGATCATCCCGCTACCATGTTGGCGCTGGGCGCGAAAGTCGTTGCCACGGGTCCGGCGGGGAAGCGTGTTATCCCGATCGGAGATTTCTTTGTCTCGCTGTTCACCACCGCGCTGGATGCTAACGAGATCGTCACAGAGATTCAGATTCCCGTCCCTCCGGCGCGCAGTGGTGGCGCGTATTTCAAGCTGGAAAGAAAAGTGGGAGACTTTGCAACCGCGGCAGTAGCCGCGCAGGTGACAGTGGATGCCAGTGGGGTTTGCCAGTACGTGGGCATCGGACTGACGAATGTCGGCCCCACGGCGCTGAAAGCGGCCAAAGCCGAGGCGTTTCTGCGCGGGAAGAAACTCGATGAGGCGACGCGGCGGCAAGCGGCGCAATTGGCAGGAGAAGAAGCGCAGCCGACCTCGGACCTGCGCGGCCCGGCGGAATACAAAACAGGCTTGGTGAAGGAATTGGCATTCCGCGCCTTGTCGCGCGCGGTTGAGCGCGCCAGCAAATAGCCTGCGGAGGATCGCAATATGGCGAAGAAACAAGTAGTTCACGTCAAAGTGAATGGCCGCGAGCGCGAGGCCCTGGTCGAGCCGCGGATGTTGCTGGTCCACTTCATTCGCGAGGAGCTTCGGCTTACGGGGACGCACGTTGGTTGTGATACCAGCCACTGCGGCGCATGCACCGTCTTGCTCGATGGCAAGACTGTGAAGTCGTGCACTATGTTCGCCCCTCAGGCCGATGGCTGTGAGATTCTGACCGTAGAAGGTCTGATCAAAGATGGCCAGATGCATCCCCTGCAGGCGGGGTTCAAGGAAGAGCACGGGTTGCAGTGTGGCTTTTGCACTCCGGGCATGCTGATTTCGTCCTTTGCGCTGTTGCAGAAAAACGCCAACCCAAGCGAAGAAGACATTCGCTGGGGAATTTCCGGCAACCTGTGCCGCTGTACCGGATACCAGAACATTGTGAAGGCGGTGCAATACGCGGCGGGCAAGATGAGCAAGGAGGAGCAAAGTGACGTTGTTCAAAACATCGCCTGAAATCGGTGGCATGGGTCACCCCATCAAGCGCAAGGAAGACTCGCGGTTCCTCCAGGGCAAAGGCAATTACGTGGACGACGTGCAACTGCCCGGCATGGTTTACGGACACATGGTGCGCAGCCCCTATGCCCATGCTCGGTTGAAGAGCATCAACACCGAGAAAGCCAAGGCGTTGCCTGGAGTTCTGGCGGTTATCACCGGCGAAGATCTCGCCAAAGCGAACCTCGCCTGGATGCCGACGCTGTTCTTCGACAAACAAATGGTATTGGCGACCGGGAAAGTCTTGTTTCAGTCTCAGGAAGTTGCTTTCGTTGTAGCCGAAGATCGCTATACCGCTGCCGACGCTGCCGAACTGGTTGAAGTGGAGTACGAAGAGTTGCCGGTCTTGATCGATCCTCACAAGGCAACAGATCCAGCTTCTCCGATTCTGCGCGAAGATCGCGAAGAAAAAAGTAATCACATCTTTCATTGGGAAGTGGGCGACAAGGCCGCTACCGATAAGGCTTTTCAGGATGCGGCGGTCAAGGCCAACGTTCATGCCGTGTTTCAGCGTTGTCATCCCGCGCCGCTGGAAACCTGTGGCTGCGTCGCCGACTTTAACAGCGCCACCAGCAAGCTCACCATCTATCTGACGTCGCAAGCGCCCCACGCACATCGCACCCTGTTTGCAATTGTCGGTGGTATTCCTGAGCAGAACATTCGTGTGGTTTCGCCCGATATCGGCGGAGGATTTGGCAACAAGGTTCCCATCTATCCCGGCTATGTATGTGCAGTGGTGGCTTCTTTGACCCTCGGTCGTCCGGTGAAATGGATCGAGACGCGTTCGGAGAATCTGCAATCCACCGGCTTTGCGCGCGACTACCACATGACCGCCGAACTCGCCGCCGACAAAGAAGGAATGATCAAGGCGATGCGGGTGAAAACTTTGGCTGATCATGGCGCCTTCAACGCCGCGGCCCAGCCGACCAAGTTCCCCGCTGGTTTGTTCAGTGTTTGCACCGGAGCTTATGACTATCCCGCGGCTTTCTGCGAAGTGGATGGCGTCTATACCAACAAGGCGCCGGGAGGAATTGCCTATCGCTGCTCGTTCCGTGTAACCGAGGCCGCCTACCTGATCGAACGAGCGGTCGACGTTCTGGCGCTGGAATTGAAGACCGATCCTGTTGAGCTGCGCCGAAAAAACTTTATCCGGCCGGATAAATTTCCTTATCAAGTCACCCCTGGGCTGGAGCTTCGATAGCGGCAACTATGAAGCCGCGATGAATCTGGCGCTGGAAAAGATTGGCTATCAGGCACTGCGCAAGGAGCAGGAAGAAAAGCGCAAGAAGGGCGAACTGATGGGCATCGGCATTTCCAGCTTTGTGGAGATTGTCGGAGCTGGCCCCGCGCACACCTTCGACATTGCCGGCATCAAGATGTTCGACAGCGCAGAGATCCGAGTGCATCCTACCGGCAAAGCGATTTGCCGTATGGGGACGAAGAGTCAAGGGCAAGGACACGAAACAACGTATGCGCAAATCGTCGCGCAGGAGCTTGGGATTCCTGCGGCCGACGTCATCGTTGAAGAAGGCGACACCGATACTGCACCCTATGGCTTGGGAACCTATGCCAGTCGCAGCACTCCGGTGTCAGGAGCGGCCACCGCGGTCGCGGCCCGCAAGATTCGCGACAAAGCTAAAAAGATTGCGGCTCACCTGCTGGAATGCAGCGAGGAAGACTTGGAGTGGGAGCCGGGCAAGTTCTTTGTGAAGGGCACGCCGACCAAGTCCAAGAGCATTCAGGATATTGCTTTCGCGGCGTACACCAACATCCCGCCCGGCCTGGAAGCGGGCTTGGAAGCGGTTGACTATTACGATCCACCGAATCTTACCTTTCCTTTCGGAACGTACATCTGTGTGGTCGACATCGATAAAGGGACCGGCGAAGTGAAAGTGCGGCGCTTTGTCGCCGTGGATGACTGCGGCAACATCATCAATCCGATGATTGTCGACGGACAAATTCACGGCGGATTAACCGAAGGTCTGGCGATCGCGTTCATGCAGCTGATCGACTACGACGAAAATGGCAACGTGCAGGGCGGAAGCTTTATGGACTACTTGTTGCCGACCGCCGTCGAGACTCCACACTGGGAGACGGACAAGACGGTTACCCCTTCGCCGCATCACCCGTTTGGCGCCAAGGGAGTGGGAGAGTCCCCCAATGTGGGATCTCCGGCTGCTTTTGTCAACGCCGTCGTCGATGCGCTTTCTCACTTGGGCGTGCGGCATATCGACATGCCTATTACCCCCTGGAAGGTGTGGAATGTTCTGAAGGAGAAAGGGGTGGTGAACTAACTTGGGGCTGCGGATTGAAAAGACCTTTCAGGTCAATGAGCCGATCGAGAAGGTGTGGAGCTTCCTGAGCGACCCAGCCAAGGTCGCCACTTGCGTTCCGGGCGCAAAGTTGACTGAACGAGTGGACGAGAACAATTACAAAGGCACAATCAGCATCAAAGTCGGACCCAGCGTGACCGACTACAAAGGCGAGATCCAGATTGTCCGCATGGATCCGCAGAACCATGAGATCGAAATGTTGGGCAAAGGCCAGGATGTCAAAGGACGCGGCAGCGCTTCCATGAAAATGAGCGGCAAACTGGCAACGCTCGAAGGCGGCGTAACTCAGGTTACGAGCACTTCCGAAGTAAACGTGGTGGGCATTCTGGCGCAGATGGGATCGCGCGTTATTACTGAGGTATCCAATATCATGTTCGAGAAATTCAGCAAGAACTTCCAGGCCTTGCTGCAAGCGCCCAATGAGCAACTCGCGGCCACGGGCACGGACGGGAAGGCCGAGCCGATCAAGGCGGGCTCGCTGGCCTGGCAGGCGGGTAAGCGACTGTTTCGCCGTGAGGAATCCTAAGTACGCCTGGTCATCTACTGCTTATGCCGCCGTCGTCCGCACATCCTGATAAAGACATTCAAGACGTCGATGCGCTGGTAGAGGGGTTCGCTCGCCTGGGCTACGTGGCCGACCGCGCCTTGGCTACGGCTGTCTATCTCGCCAGCAAACTGCGCAAACCGCTGCTGATCGAAGGCCACGCTGGTTTGGGCAAGACCGAAGTTGCTAAGGTACTAGCTTCGCTGTTGGGGACGCGGCTCATCCGCCTGCAGTGCTACGAAGGCCTCGACATCAGCTCCGCGGTTTATGAGTGGAACTATCAGAAGCAATTACTGGCCATCAAGATCCAGGAGAAGACCGAGCAGACGGTGGAGGAAAAAGAGAAGCACATCTTCAGCCGCGACTTCCTTCTCGAACGTCCGCTGCTGCAATCAATCATGGAAGAGAAATCCGCACCAGTGTTGCTGATTGATGAAGTCGATCGCGCCGACGAAGCTTTCGAAGCTTTCCTGCTGGAGCTGCTCTCCGACTTCCAGATCACGGTTCCGGAGATGGGCACAATCAAGGCCCGGCACATACCCTACGTGATCCTTACGTCGAACCGGAGCCGTGAACTCAGCGATGCCTTGAAGCGGAGATGTCTGTACCACTGGATCGATTACCCAAGCTTTGAGAAAGAGATGAAGATAGTCCGCGCCCGCTTACCGGGGGTGGAAGAGGATTTGGGAATGGGGGTCGTGCGCTTCGTGCAAGCTGTGCGCCAGTTAAATCTCGCCAAACCGCCGGGGGTTGCCGAGACTCTGGATTGCACCCAGGCGCTGACCTCACTGGGAAAGCATCGCTTGGATGCTGAGGCAGTCGAGGAGACGCTCGGCTGTATAGCCAAGTCGATGGAGGATAACGCAGCTCTCAAAGCTACCGGCATTGAGAAGTTGCTCACTGAAACTATTTAGTAGGCTGCGAGGATGCGGGACCTGTGAGAGCGCCAATAAATACAGAGCAACAAGAACTGGAACGCACCGCTGGCACCATCGTTGAATTCTGCCGCTTCGTCAGGACGCGCGGACTGCCGGTAGGAGTGCAACAGACCTTGGCGGCGATTGAGGTCACTAACGCCATCGGGGTTGCGGACCGCAACACTGTCGCCCATGCACTGCGAGCCGCCATGTGTTCATCCAAGGAAGAATGGGACTTGTTCGAGCGGCTCTTCTCGACCTTTTGGGGGAGCGCGAACAAATCAAAGGGCGAGAACCCGAACCCGCTGGAGCAACCGATCAATCCGGCCGCTAGTTCGTCCTTCTTCTTCGACCGGCCGAGCAGCGGTGCTGCACTACAAGAGGGCGAAGGCAAAATGGTATGCGGCGCCAGCGCGCAGCAGCGCCTGCGGGAGATAGATTTCTCCGATGTTCCGCAACAGGACCTGGCAGCTCTGGAGCAGATTGTAGTGCGCCTGTTACAGCAGTTGAGCCAGCGCGTCTCTCGACGGCTTCAAGTCAAGAATCTTGCCGATCGCGTGGATGTCCGGCGAACGATTCGGCGCAACATTACCCGCGGTGGCGATCCTATTACGCTCGCCTACAAAGGACGAAAGCGACAAAAGAACCGGCTGGTGATCTTCCTGGACATCAGCGGCTCGATGAATCTCTACAGCTTGTTTCTGGTTCGATTTGCCTATGCCTTGCAAAAGCATTTCCGGCGCGTCGATTCCTTTCTCTTTAGCACCAATGTAGTTGAGATCACCAGGACGTTGCATACAGCCAGTTTGTCTGACGCTTTGCGAGGGCTTGGAGAGACTTCGGCCGACTGGTCGGGCGGCACCAAGATCGGCGGCTCGCTTAGCGAATTCAATCGGCGCTATGGGCGCAAGGTTCTTTCCCGCGACTCGATTTTCATGATCCTCAGCGACGGTTGGGACACAGGAGAGCCCGAAGTTTTGGCCGCAGAACTTCGCACCATCCGGCGGCGCGTGCGCAAGCTGATTTGGCTGAATCCGCTGCTGGGGCAGAAGGACTACCAGCCCCTTACTCGAGGTATGAATGCTGCGCTGCCTCACCTCGACGTCTTTGCGCCAGCGCATAATTTGCAGAGTCTGTTGGCTCTGGAAAAATATCTTTAACGACATTCGGTGATTTCGAGAAAGATCGGTGACTGGCAGAAAGGTGCCGCGACATGTTCGATCAGTTTCTAAAGAGAGCGGACGAGCTGCTGGCGAAAGGCGAACCCTTTGCCATCGCAATGGTGGTCCGTTATCAGGCGCCGATCTCAGGCAAGCCGGGCAACAAGGCAATCGTGCTGGGCGACGGAACAATCTGGGGTTGGATCGGCGGAGGATGTGCGCAACCTGTTGTCGTGAAGGAAGCCTTGAAATCGCTGGCCGACGGTCAACCGCGACTGATTCGCATCAGTCCTTCCGCGTCGCCGGAGGAAGGCATCATCGACTATGCGATGACGTGCCACAGTGGAGGCACCTTGGATATCTACATCGAGCCGGTGCTGGCCAAGCCACACTTGCTGATACTGGGCCGCTCGCCGGTTGCGCGAACGCTGGCGGCGCTTGGCAAGACAATTGGCTATGCGGTTTCCGTCGCGGCGCCGGAAGCTGACCGGGAGAGTTTTCCGGACGTGGACCGGGTGCAGTCGGATCTCGACTTGAGCCAGGTCGAATCGGGCCGCAGACTTTCGTCGTGGTGTCCACGCAAGGAGAATGCGACGAGGAAGCGCTGGAAGCGGCGATTAACGCAGGCCCGGCCTATGTGGCGTTCGTTGCCAGCAAGAAGAAGGCAGGCAAAGTTTTCGACTACCTCAAAGAACGCGGTGTGGCCGCCGAGAAGATCGATCGAGTCCGCGCACCGGCTGGGCTCGACATTCACGCCTCATCGCCCGAAGAGATCGCAGTCAGCATCCTGGCGGAAATTATTCAAGTGAGAGGAATGGGCGCCGCGGAACAACCCATGAGCCAGAGTGCGTCCTTGCCGTTGCTGAATCAGGAAGCTCGTGACCCGATTTGTGGGATGACAGTCGACGTGAGCACAGCCAAGTACAAGTCGGAATTCCAAGGCACATGGTCGTACTTTTGTTGCGCCGGATGCAAGCAAACCTTCGACAAACAGCCGGGCAAGTACAGCCCGGCTGCTGCGCGGTGAGCCAACTCCGACGGCTTCGGAGGCAGCATGAACGCTCTATCTAAGAGCACGATTCGTCGTTGTTCCTGGGCCGAAGGCGACCCACTGCTCCGGGCCTATCACGATGAAGAGTGGGGCGTGCCCGAATATGACAGCCGTGCGCTTTGGGAAAAGCTGATGCTCGATGGTTTTCAGGCCGGGCTTTCCTGGAGCATCATTTTGCGGAAACGCGACGCTTTTCGAGCTGCGTTCAAGAACTTCGATCCGGAAGCAGTGGCGCGGTTTCGCAAGGCCGACATCACGCGGTTGCTGAAAGATCCCGGCATTGTTCGATCGCGTGCCAAGATCGAAGCCACGATCGGAGGGGCTCGAGCCTATCTCACGCTGCAGAGTGAGGGTCATGACTTCTCAACCTTCGTCTGGGACATGGCAGGGGGAAAGCCGATCCAGAATTCCGCCGCCCGGCCGGTCAAGACGCCGCTCTCGGAGGAGATATCCAAGGCACTCAAGAAGCGAGGATTTAAATTCGTCGGCCCGGTGATCGTCTATGCCTGGATGCAAGCGGTAGGAATCGTAAATGATCATGAGGCCACGTGCTTCCGCCGGAAAGCGGTTCAATCAGGGCGGCCTTAGCGCGTACCTCCCGCTCGAAAGGGCGTAGACGCTGTGGAGCGCTGGAACAGCCCACCTATCAAACCTTGACAGCAACTTCCCATCCCGGAATTGACTGATGGAAGTCAGGGCCATCCGCGCGCGATTATGGTCGAAGCACGGCTACGCGGACTCAGCGGTCGGCTGCCTGGCACTTCATCCCAGCGGCGCCTACCGCCAGCGTTGGACCAAACCCGTCCGTCAACTCAGTCTGGTCAATGGGACTCTAACCGCCTAGATGTCCAACGGCGCCAGATTGTCAAAATACTTTTGTGCCGAATCTTCCCTGCCTGATCGTGGTATGCGAAAATAGCCGCCGGAATTAACTAATTCACAGGTTGGGTCACACAGTAGAAAGACGTGCCCAACCCGCAACTCGAATCCTGCGAAATGAAAAAGGTGTCAAGATGCGGAACTCTCTGAGAAAACTCACCCTCGTGGCGGCGCTTTCAGCACTGCTCGCGCCATCGCTACTGGCGGCAACTCCCGCTGCAAGCCAGCCAGCGGCGCAGACCGCTACGCCGGTCAAATACGTGGTGGTGATCTTCGACGAGAACGTTTCGTTCGATCACTATTTCGGTTCCTATCCTAACGCTGCGAATCCTCAAGGCGAGCCGGCCTTCTATCCCCGAGCGAACACGCCGGCGGTCAACGGATATAACCGCACCATGCTGCAGAATAATCCCAACGGCATCGCTCCGTTTCGCCTCGATCGCAGCCAGAACGTGACCTGCGACAACGACAACGCCTACACCGCCGAACAGAAGGCTTACCACGGTGGGCTGATGGACATGTTCGCCCTTTTGAGCGCCACCGGTAACGGCTGTGGGATGAACCTGAACTTCGGCTACTACGATGGCAATACCGTGACGGCGCTATGGAACTATGCCCAGTACTTCACGCTGAACGACAACTTCTTCGCCCCGGTGTTTGGCACCACCGTGATGGGACACCTGAACCTGGTCGCCGGACAGACGCATGGCGCAAGTCCGGCGAACATCGGAAGCATCGTGGTCAACGGCACGGTTATTGGCGAAGTCAATCCTACGGACGACGATTGCTCGTCGGGTTCCTCGGTCGTGATGAGCGGGCCCAGCATCGGCGACCTACTCAACGCCAAAGGGATTACCTGGGGATGGTTCTACGGCGATTGGACTCCGATCGGGATCGATCAGGGAAAAGCGATCTGTAGCTCCGGCTACGATGGCCACTATGCGCCGTTTCAGTACTACGCATCGACGGCCAACCCGCATCACCTTCCGCCGACCAGCATCAGCACGATTGGTCAAAACGATCGCGCCAACCATCAGTACAGCCTCAGCGACTTCTGGGCTGCAGTGGCAAATGGAAACATGCCGGCGGTCACGTTTCTCAAGGCGCCGCACAATATGAACGGCCATCCCGCCACATCCAGTCCGCTGGCTGAGCAAACGTTTCTAGTAGACACCATCAATCAGTTACAGCAGACGCCGCAGTGGTCGCAAATGGCCATCCTGCTCACTTGGGACGATTCCGACGGCTGGTACGACCATGTCATGCCGCCCATCGTTAACCAATCCAGCGATCCCAACAACGATGCCTTGCTTGGCCCGGAACTATGCGGCAATGCTGCTCCCGGAGCCTATCAGGACCGCTGCGGCTATGGGCCGCGTTTACCATTTCTTGTGCTTTCTCCATTTGCCAGAACGAATTTCGTCGATCATAGCCTGGAAGACATGACGTCAATTCTTCGCTTTATCGAAGACAATTGGAGCCTGGGGCAGATCGGAGACCAGTCGTTTGACGCCGAAGCCGGATCGATTCTCAGTGCCTTCGACTTTAGCCGTGCAGCGAAGACTGTACCGTTGGTTCTAGATCCCAACAGCGGCCAAATCATAAGCGGGCAACGGTGAACCATGGCAAACCGCATGGGCAGTCGATGACCGAGCGGCTCCCTGGCTATTAAACTGCGAGGAATTTTATAGTTAGAATCCGACCCGTCCTTGGCGAATGAGTTTAGAGAAATCCGGAGATCCGTCGGCCGCCCGACCGGCGGCATTGATGTGTTCCCGCTCCTTCAGTTCTGGGAACGGGAGTCCGCCCGTGACCAGACGTCCCCGGTCGTACAGCAGTTCATCGAGTGTGCCGTTCAGCAGAAGCTGGTAATTCCAGGGCTGAGGATTCTGCATGTCCTCGGCGATCTTGGTATCGACTGTGGTGGTGCAGTTTCGCGTCAGCGCGTTGTACCACTCAGGATGATCGCGCAACTTGTTCAGATAATCGGCGTAGATGAGGAATATCTTTCGCGCCCGGTCCGCCGGGATGGTGGTGCGATACAGAAACACTTCCTCGTGGTTGCGATAGTTGGTGCGCAATCGAATGACGTCACCTTCGTCGGCAGCGATAAAGATCAATTCGTACTGCCGGAAGAATCCAAGAACCGCCGAGTACGACTGGCCGACTTTATAGCGTGCCTCGATTGAAAATGCGACGTGATCGTTGTCGCCGAACTGGAAGCTGACAATCGGATGGCCAATATACTTCGGTCCCCAGGTGGTGAAGAAAAGGTCGGCGTAACGAAGTTGCGACAGATAAACCGTCCGGTCGCTCCAGCAATTGGAGTACTCGGTCTTGGTGCGGTAGTCGCAATTGCGCAGGTTGTGAATCGTGACTTGATCGCCATTGAACTCGACCCAGGCAGTTCGCGCCGCGTCGGGCAGCCAATCGCCATCATTCGACGGCTTCAGGCTGAGCCACCAGGTGAGCACGATGCAGAAAGCTGCAAAACAAAAAACAGCGGCCCAGAACCGTCGTTTGACCTTCAAGACAATTGCGATGACCGCAAGAACGTAGATCACGGTCACCGGGATGCGGAGTGCCGGTACCCGGAAATCAACATAAAGGGCCGCCCCAGCCCAGAGGGTAAGCAGGGCGAGAACGAACCACAGGAGCGTAAGCCCAAGCAATCGCAGCGCTCTCAACCCGGTTGGCTGTGCAGTAGGTCTGAGATGAAAATCCTTAGCATTCATGACATTCCGGCTTTCGAGCCTCCCTATGCCTTCATCAAACTTATCATCTTCCATCTGTTCTCTCCGGCGAGGGTTGAGAGCGAAGCAAATCTGCCAACACAGACGCCGGGAACGCCTCCTGGACCGCAACAAGGTAACTATCGCTATCTTGTATTCGCGGATAACTAACGCAAAATCGCCCCCCACAGGCAATCAGCTCGGATTTGCAGAAAAGCACGTCCTGACAGAAATTCACGTTCATTTAACCTGGACACATCCCTTTCTTGTGCTTAACTCAACCGAGCCCAGATCGATAATCCGGAGCACAAGGAAAAGTCTGCTATGTCAGAAGGTCGATTCGCTACGTTCGTTCTTGCAGGTGCATTGCTGTTGTCGTTACCGGCGTTTGCCCAGGACGGCACCTTTTTTGTTCCGGGAAATCTGGTGGTCACGGTCGAGGGTTGCGGTGTCCACGACGGCACTTGTACCAACGTCGCAAACGGCACCGGCAATGGCAGCGGTAACAGTTCGGTGGGCGGCTACGGAGACAATCAGGCAGCTCCCCTTACCCTGTTTCAGTACACTCCGAACGGCACAGCCAGCGCATCGTACGTGAATTCTCTGGTATTGCAGCCCAGCGCTTCGGGGGCGAACGTTCCTCTCGCCGCCGAATACGGGTCTTCGTCTGAGGGTACGATACAACTTTCGGGAGGCGGCCAATACCTGACAATCATGGGGTACGGCATCAATGTTGGCGCCTTCAACCTGAACCCCGACGCCTACGGCGCGGCGCCTTCGGGAGCGTTGGCTCAGTCGGGAAGCCTGACGGGGCAAAGCTATACTCCGGTGCCGCGCATGCTGACCTTGATTGACGCCAACGGCAACGTTAACTCCTCGACCGCGGTCTACAACATCTTCAACACCAACAATCCGACGCAGCGCCTACACGCTTAACGGAACCACAGCCTATGTTTCGGGCCAGGGTAGCGGCAGCGATGGGACAGGCGGAGTTTTCTACGTCCCGGTCGGCGGGCCGGACACAGCGCCCACGGCGATTACTGGCCTTGACACGAGTGGCAAAACGATCGCCCAGGATACGCGCACCGTTCAGATCCTGAACAACACGCTTTACGTCTCGGTCGACAGCAAGGAGGGATCGGGCAATAACCGCTCTTACATCGGCACGCTGGGTTCGCCTCCGGCAACCGGCCTGTACAACAGCGGCGGCGGGCCGACCATGCTGACCGGATACGGCAACACCGGCGGCACCGGCAAGGAGACGATCACGACTGGCGTCAACAGCAACGGCAATAATCTCAATGCCGGCTTGCCGATCAACTTGAGTGCGTCGAATTACTTCTTCGCCAGCCCTTCGGTTCTCTATGTGGCGGATACGGGCGCCCCGAAAAATGATTCCAATGGCGACAACAATTCCACCGGCACCGCCAACATCGGAAATGGCGGCCTGGAAAAGTGGGTCAACAGCCAGTCCAATGGCTCCGGAACGTGGAGCCTGGCCTACACCCTTTGGCGGGGATTGAATCTGGTCAACAATGGCAACACTACCGGCACCAGCGGCCTATATGGTTTGGCCGGCACCGTTTCCGGCAACACGGTCCAGCTTTACGTAACTAACTACACGCTTGAGTGATCTCGATTTCACCTATCTTTATGGAATCACCGATAACCTGACCTTCACCACGGCATCGCAGGCCTCGAGTGAGACATTTTCCCTGCTTGATACCGCTCCGCCCGATTCCAACTTTAAGGGAGTGTCGTTTACGCCGACAATCCCTGCGGGCAACGTGGAAATCACTACGTCGCCCTCCGGCCTCACTGTCACCACCGCCGGCACCGGTTGCGCGCCCGGAACCTATATAGCACCGGTAACGCTGAGCTGGACCCCGGGAAATTCCTGCACCTTGAGCGTGGTCACGCCGCAAGTCGTGTCAGGCACACAGTACGTCTTTACGCAGTGGGCGGACGGCAATACCAGCACGACGGATACGGTTATGGCTCCAGCCACTACGGCCGTTTATACCGCCAACTTCACCACCACGCAGGCTGGCATTTACAGCCCCGCCCCAGGGCTCGACACTGCCCGGCAGCAGCGCTACCTTCCAGTGGTTCGGCCCTCCACAAACCAGCGCGTTCTGGATCGACGTGGGAAGCACAGCCGGGGGCAACAATTACTATCAGTCGGGAAGCCTGCCCACGACTACGCTCTCGGCCACCATAAATTCATTGCCCGTCAATGGCAGCACCGTCTATGTGACCCTCTACTAGCTTATCAATGGTTCCTGGGTCAGCAATCCATATACCTTCACAGCGTTTAATCCGGCGACAGAAAGTGCGGTCATGACCTCGCCCCCTCCGGGTTCGACGTTAACCAGCAGCAGCGCGACCTTCATCTGGACGGCGGGCGTAGGCGCTTCGAACTACTGGCTGGATGTGGGGAGCACTCCGGGCGGTAATCAGTACTGGCAGTCCGGCCAACTGGGCAACGTGCTGACCACAACCGTAAATGGACTGCCGACAAATGGCAGCACCGTCTACGTCACTCTGTATTCGCTGATCGATGGTGCGTGGACGGCCAATGCCTATACCTACACTGCGTTCAACGCGTCGGGCGGAGCGGGACAAATGCAATCGCCAGTTCCGGGCTCGACGTTGAGCGGGAACACAGTGACGTTCAACTGGAGTGCCGGTTCCGGCGCCACCGCATACTGGCTCGACATCGGGAGCGCGCAGTATGGGAACAACTACTATCAATCCGGCAACCTGGGCAACGTGCTGTCCACGACGGTGTATAGCCTGCCGGCCGATGGTAGCAACATCTACGTGACTCTCTGGTCGCTGGTTGCGGGACAGTGGGTGAACAACGAATACACCTATGTTTCCGGTCCTTAGAGAAACCGAGGCCGACGGTCCTTGCCGGCTGTTCGAATTCACCAGGGGCATGGATAAAATCTGTGCCCCTTTTTTCTTAACCTCGTCGTTCACGCGATGCGCTTCTGAAGTATTGGCGCTCAACGGCGGAGGCTCGATTCCCTTACCCGCCAATTTGGCAGAATGGCCGGCTCAGCCAACTCACGTCATCATGGCCGGGAGCGGAATTGCTATCGTCCCCTCTAATGCCGTATGCCGCACGCCATCAGACTTTGTCTTGCGCTAAAGAGACTTTGTCGCAAGAGGTGTCGCCGCCTTGCGGCTTACGACCGTTTCCCACTTTCCCGGTGGCTTACGCCCTCCGCTAACTTCATCCGGCCGCGTTGCGGCTAGCCTGACTGGTTGCTCCAGTTGTTTGTTCCACTAGAAAACTTTCTTTCCGGTTGTGACACCTCTCTACCGGGCGATAGTAGGTCGCGGAGTTGCGTGTTATGATCCCCTTATTTTCAAGAAGAGCCGCAAGTAGAGCATCCGGACTAACGAATGTGTGGTCTTCGTGGACGTATCATCCTCATATTCTGCATGCTGGCTGCGGAAGGGCTCGCTTGCGCGCAAAACCCGCCTTCCGCTCCCGACCATCCCTGGGATACCTCGCTGGCGAAACAGCAACTGAAAGTGCCTCCGCGACCGGCGTCGACCGCGGTTCTCGATCCAGCGAAGATATACACCCTGTCGGAGTTGGTAAATGTCGCCGAAGAGAACAATCCCGACACGCGTGAGGCGTGGCAGAACGCTAAGGCGCGGGCCGCCGACCTGGGCATCGCCAAATCCACGCTGTATCCGACGCTGGCGGCTGAGGTGTCTGGCCAGCACCACACGAGAAGGAATATTCTTTGGGAACAGTTTTCAGCGACAGACGGTGGAAACCTTCTCGCCAGTTCTAGCCCTCGACTACATCATCTTTGATTTCGGGCGGCGCTCGCAGGAGATATCGATCAGCCGGAACACTCTGCTGGCTGCGAACTTTCAGTTCAACGACACCCATCGCAAGGTCATTTTCGAGGTGATGCAGGCTTACTACCGTCTGCTCGATACCAAAGGGCTGCAGGACGCGGCGGAAGCGAACCTGAAGAACGCACAGACCGTGCACCAGGCGGCAGAAGCTCGGCTGCAGTTCGGACTGGCGACCTTGCCCGATGTTCTGGAAGCCCGCAGCGCAGCCGCGCAAGCCGACTATAATCTGCAGGCGGCCATTGGCGCGACCGAGATCGCGCATGGCGATCTGGCGACCGCGCTTGGCATCTCGCCGACCGTAAAGTTTCAAGTGGAGAGCATCCAGACCATCAAGATGCCGGACAAGTATTGGCGACACCGTGGAGACTTCCATCGACAAAGCGCTGGCGCAGCGTCCCGACCTGATGCAACGGGTGGCCGACCTGCGGGCCACGTTTGCGGAAGTGAAAGGGACGCAGCGAGATTTCTTTCCCACGCTGAGCTTCGATGGCAATGCCGGCATGGCCCGCGCGTACGGACAGCAAGGAATGATGCCGGGAGTTTATTCGCCCACCATCAATCCGTGGGATGCGCAGCTCACCCTGTCGTGGACATTGTTTGACGGATTGGCCAGGGAAAACCGCCTGGAGCGGGCTCACGCGGATCAAAAGCAAGCCGCGGCGACGGTGGACGCGGTCCGTGATCAGGTGGAAAACCAGGTGTGGTCGGCGTACTCGACAGCAACGCACCGCGCTGCGGCAACAGAAGGCTGCGGCGGCGCTGCTGGAGGCTGCGACGGAGTCTTACAACGCTGCGCTGGAGTCGTACAACTATGGCGTACGAAGCCAGATCGACGTGGTCTCGGCGCAGCGTACTTTGGCGGACGCGCGCACGGCGGACGTGACCGCGCGCACTCAACTCTTAACTGGACTGGCCGCTCTGTCCTATCAGACGGGCGATTTACTCTATGCGAAAACACCATGAAATGAACACGAGATGGCAACATTGGCGAATCCCGGCAAGCTTCGGCTGCCGGCGATCGTCGCATGTGGTGCGACCATGCTGTCGACGGCGGGATGCTCGCGGGCGCCGACGTTCAACATCCTGGGATCATTTTTTCCCGTCCTGGATTCTCTGCGGAGTGCTCGGCATCGTGCTTACCGTCGCCGTGCGGGAGTTGTTTGTGCGGATCAAATTCGAGCAGGAGCTTTCGCCTTTGATTCTGGTCTATCCGTGCCTGGCGCTGTTCTTCACATTTTCGATCTGGCTGTTGTTCTTCAGCTGAACAGGAGGAGATGCTATGCCCGATAACGAGACTCCAGTTCAGCGCAAACGTCTGGGGAAGATTGTGAGCGTGGCGATCTCGCTGCCGCGGTGATCACCGGGCTGATTGTCATAAACGAAACCACGCTGTATCCGCGCACGGACGATGCTGAAGTGTTCGCAAATTTCATTGGCATCGCTCCTCAGGTCGACGGGCCTATCACCACGCTGGCAGTGCAGGACAATGCCTTCGTGAAACAGGGCGGTCTGCTGTTCGAGATCGATCCCCGGCCTTACGAGTATGCCCTGCAGAAAGCGAAGTCCGACCTGAGCACGCTGGAGGGCCAGATTGTCGACGAGACCCGGACCATCGCATCACAACAGAGCGCGGTGGGTGCGGCCAAGGCTTACACCGACAGCGCTGCCGCGAATGTCGATCGCGCGGCCTCGGCCGTCAACGAAGCCCAAGCTAATGTTGCCAGCGCCAAGGCGACGTTGGACCGGGCACAGGCGGAATATCAATACACGTACAACAATTTCCATCGTATTGAGCCGCTGCTGGCCAAGCAATTTGTTACGGTCGATCAGGTGGATCAGGCGCGGACGGCAGTGACGGCGCGACAGCAGGCCGTGGACCAGGCGCGTTCGCAGGTATCGCTGGCGCAGGCACAGGTGCTTTCCGCCAAGGCGCAATATGAGCAGACGAAGGCGGTCATGGAGCAGAGCCACTCGCAACTGGCACAATCGCAGCACGGTGTCCTGACACTGGAGCCGTTGACCGCGCAGCGCGAAGGCAAAGCTGCCGTCATCCGCGATGCTGAGTACAACCTGAACAACTGCCGCGTCTATGCGCCGTTCGACGCCCGGGTGACCAACCTTACCATCTCGCAAGGCGCTTACGCGCACACTGGTCAGCAGGTATTCACGCTGATCGATACGCGTGTGTGGTGGGCGGTGGCAAACTTTCGCGAGACGCAACTGCGGCACGTGAAGCCGGGAATGCACGCCTACGTCTACGTGCTGTCGCGTCCCAACGTGCGCTATGAAGGGATTGTAGACAGCGTAGGATTCGGAGTGCAGCCGGACTCGACCCTGGTCGGTACCTTTGGGCCCGGCCTGCCCGATGTGCAACGCTCGCTGAACTGGGTACACCTGGCTACGCGTTATCCGGTGCGGGTGCGAATTGAAGCGGCCGAGACGGAGCCCTTCCGTCTGAGCGAATCGGCCGTAGTCATCATCCGGCGCGATCCGTCGGACAGGACGCGATAGCGATGTCGGCGCGGGAGGAAGCGCTGTCGGCGGTCACACGCTCGCGCTCGCTCGACACCGCCTGGACGCTGGTTCTGGAATTTTCTCAAGACTGAGCTTTCCCCTTATCCGGGCCGGGCCTGGGTGGTTGGACGCATGGTCATTTCAGCTACCATCGTGATGCTGCTGGTGATGACCTTTCAAATTCCCAATGGCTTTCTGGGGGCCATCTACACGCTGTTTCTGAGCCGCGAAAATCCTAATGTAACTTTGGTGGCCGGAATCCGGACTGCGGTTGTCTATTTCCTCGCCGCGGTTTACACCATCATCGGCGTGATGTTGCTGATTGACGATCCGCTGACGCATTTTCTTTGGATCGCGGTTTCGCTGTTTATCGCGTTTTACGTGATCAGCATCGTTTCCGACTATTTCACGGCTATCGGTTTCGGATTCACGCTGGCGGGCGCGATTCCGCTGTGGGACCAAACCACGCTCACCGTCAATACGCGCACCGAGAATACGTTGTGGATCGGTTTCTCGGTGGTGATTGGAACAGCGGTAACGGTCATCGTGGAGTATGTCTTTCGCCGCGTGCGCCCCATGACCCAGCTGAGCCTGGGTATCGACACCCGGCTGCAGGCGGTGGAAGATCTGTTGCGGACAATTGCCGCCGGGCAGCACTCATTCCGTTTCAAGAAAGAGATTGCGCTGTATTCAAGCATGGGAACTTCGCGCCTGCGCCGGATGCTGGTGCGCTCAGGATACCCGCCCCAGTTCGTGGCTCAGATGAATGCGGCTGTGGCCCTGCTGGGCCGGTTGATGGACCTGACCGCGAGTTTGCAAATCGCACGTTCGGCTAAATTTTCCGTCGCCAGTGAAGCGGAGCGCGCGCGCTGCCTGGCTCTTGCGGATAAGATTGCGGACCTGCGCGACGATCTGAAACAACGGCGCACGCCGCGACTGGTCGAGATTCCTACCCAGACGCAGCCGTCGGAACTGCCGTTTTTGCCGGAGATGGAGAGGACGGTCGCGCTGATTCCGCATGCATTTTCCAGTTCGGATAATCCAGGCGAATTGCCCTGGGCGGTGGTGGTGGAAGAAGATCGGCAACCACTACTGGCGCCGGACGCATTCAGCAGTACCCGGCATCTGAAATTCGCCTTGCGGGGAATGGCGGCCTCGGTGGCAGCCTATTTCGTCTACACGTCAATCAATTGGCCGGGTCTCAGTACTGCGATCGCAACCTGCGTCATTACCGCATTGTCGACGATTGGCGCCTCGCGGCAGAAACAGTTTCTACGCCTTGCGGGAGCGCTGATTGGCGGCTTTGGTTTTGGCATGGGCGCACAGGTCTTTGTGCTTCCGTACCTGAACTCGATCGCCGGATTCACCGTGCTGTTTGCGATCGTCACCGCAATTTCGGCCTGGATCTCGACTGCCACGCCGCGCCTTTCGTATCTGGGAGTGCAGATGGCGCTGGCGTTTTATCTGGTCAATTTGCAGGAATTCACGATCCAGACCTCACTGGCCATTGCCCGCGACCGCGTCTTTGGTGTCCTGCTCGGACTGGTATGTATGTGGCTGATCTTCGATCGTCTGTGGGTAAAAGACGCCCTGCAGGAGATGGAAGAAGCCTTTTGCCAGAATTTGCAGATGTTGTCGCAACTCATGGAAGAGCCGTGGAAAGACGACCCCAAGGTTGCAACCGGGCGACTTGTTCAGCTACGCGATCAGATTAACAATGGATTCAATACGGTGAAGGCGCAGTCGGATGCGGTTCTTTTCGAATTTGGCCCGTCCCGCGCGCGCAAGCTTAAAATTCGCGACGACTTCCGGCGTTGGCAGCCCACCCTGGGCACGCTGTTGCAGGTGCAGATCACCTACGCGCAATACCTGCTGGATACCCGATCGATCACACTGCCGCCGGAGATCGCGCAGTCCCAGCTGGCCTTCCAAGAAAATATGGCCCTGACACTGCGCGCGCTGGCTGCCGAAATCGGCCGTAAACCTTTCCCTCCCGTGGCTGATGTACAAGAGTCTGCTATGAAGCTGCGGCAGGAAATTCAGGCACACTTCGGTTCGCCGCTTCCTCCTCGGCCGGCCGACATGATTACGCTCACGCAAAACCTGGCATCGATTCTGGTTCCGCTCTACCTCGACATCGATGCTGCGTTTGCGACTTTCAATAAGCCCTAATTGATGGACACTTGCGCTTCCATCGCAACGCCGCCAACGAACAATCCCACCCAAGCAAACCGCCTTGGGTGGGACCGCCTTGATCGTTTTCTAGGCTGGCAGCAGCAGTCCACTCTGCTTCAGGGTATGTACATCAGGATGCAAGGAGCGTTCGTACACTCCAGCACAATATTGTCCGAACTGGCTGGGCAAGTTAATCCTCCGGCGGCCCAATTGACCGGAAGCACGACCACTACCGGTGCATTAGGGTCGGGAGCACCATTGGCAAAACAAGCCACGGTAAGAGGGCCGCCTGAGCCCGCCAGATTGGCAGGACCGCGAAGCGTGGTTGGAACATGATTGGTGCCGGTAACTCCCCAATTCTGCGGACCGCTAAGTGAGATGATCTCGACTGGGAGGAATGGCGAAATCCCCGGTGGAAGCGCAGGAGCGGATTTGCTGATTTGGCCCCCGGTGACGGTCGCCTTGTCTTGAGCGGCAGCTTCGGGCGCGCTCCAAGGACCCATCAGTACTAAACAGGTCGCCAGCAGAAGAAGCCCCAGGCCCAAATTGTGAGAAATCTGGCTAGTTATTGTTTTCATTGTGACCTCCTTATGGTCAAAGGTTGTGGCGGCGATTGAACTCGAAAAGATGAGGAGCAACTTCACCGCGTAGTTGCCCCATACTCAGGGTGCCCTTGATAAAGCAGAACTCTCCCTGACGTACACACTTCATCGTGACGCGTAGCGCACGACCATCACACACCCCAGTGGTAAGGTTGGACCCTGCCAATGTGCGCGATCGCGGCGCGAGTTGCGGCAGCGCAACATCATCAGCAGTTTCAGCATCGGTCCCAGATTGACCATCGCTGGCTGACTGGCGCGCGCTTCCGCTGCCCCGGCGGCGGTGCGGATGACCGCACCGGGCAAAGCCGTCGAGGCGCCACTCTCCTTCCGCGAAGCTTTGTCCTCGACGTTGGCTTCAGGCAGCAGCATCGATTTCAGGGACGGCCTCAGGGCTATCGCCACGCTTTGAATTGCTCGTGCTTTCATCGCTGCCTCCTCATCTTTTTCGCCGGGTCACTGCTTCGCTGCCTGCCTCGCTCCCCGGAGGCGGGATTTTTGTCCCACCTCCGGAGGCGTTCCCCTAAAGAGCAGGTCCTTGAGATTTCTCAATTTCCCGCTATTGAGCGGCACAATGCGCCGGTCGGCTCCCGGGTTCAAGGACCCAAGCTCTGATTTGTGGATGATTGGGAGATGATCGGCTAACCATCTGATGAATCTAGGGTTAGATAGCAATGTAAAAGAGATCTGAATGGCTTGGAAGGCGAGTCGCGCTATAATCCACGCACTTCCGCGCGTCTGCGCCCAGGTCGCCACTTTGAGCGCCAGTCAGCAACTACTCCGCTTCGGTGTCTTCGAGATCAATCTCGACACCGAAGAGCTACGCAAGTCCGAAATCCTTATCAAGTTGCCGCCGCAACCGTTCCGGCTTCTGGTTATGCTCGCCAACCGGGCGGGCCAAGTCGTGAAGCGGGAAGAGATTCAGCGAGAGTTCTGGGGGGAAGAAACCGAGATCGACTTCGAGCGGCGGATGAACCAGTGCATCAAGCAGCTTCGGTCAGCCCTAGGGGACAATGCCGGCCAGCCGCTCTACATTGAGACGGTCCATCGCCAGGGGTATCGCTTCATCGCGCCGGTTGAGTCGAAAACTGTGCCAGTCCCGGGGCCACGGATAACGGAATCGCCCTCGTCAGCGGCCGAAAGGGATATCGCCGCGCGAGTGCTGGCGCGAATAGCAACGGCGCCGCCCCAGATGCCGGTAGGGGAGCCCGAGCGCCTCTCTCGGCAACGCTCGCCGTGGCGAAGAAGGGTATGGCTTTTCGCGGTTGTACTGGCGCTGGCTGTACTAACAATTGCCGGTGCGCTGGGCATTCGTTCCTGGTTTGCCTCAAGACGCACAAATCAGCCCGCCCGCGGTGTCGCGACTGCTGGACAGCGGCGCTCGGTTGCAGTGCTCGGCCTGAAGAATTCAACGGGAAAGCCCGACGCTGATTGGCTCTCGACCGCATTGGCAGAAATGCTCACGACGGAGCTGGGGGCGGGTGAACAACTACGCACGATTCCCGATGAAAATGTGGCTCGCATGAAAATGGATCTTCATCTCTCAGATGTGGACACCCTGGCGGCCGGTACTCTGACACGTGTTCGGAAGAACCTCGGTACGGACTATGTCGTCCTGGGATCCTACACCGACTTGCCTAAGAAATCGGGGGGTGAGATTCGTGTGGACCTCCGTCTTCAAGACACCAAAGCGGGAGAGACTATCGCGCTAGTGGCGGAAACTGGAAGCGAGGCCGATCTGTTCGACCTGGTGTCGCGCGCGGGTACCCAACTGCGCGAAAAATTGGGCGTTGCGCAGGTGACGGCCGCCGAAGCCCACGTCGTTCGTGCCTCTCTGCCTTCGAACCCAGAAGCAGCCAGGCTTTACGCGGAGGGCCTCGCCAAGCTGCGAGTTTACGACTCTCTGTCAGCGCGCGATCTCCTGGAAAGAGCGGTTGCGGCCGACCCTCAGCACGCTCTCGCGCACTCGGCACTTTCTCAGGCGTGGTGGAACCTGGGCTACGACTCCAGAGCAAGGGATGAAGCGAAGAGAGCCATGGATCAGTCTGCCAGACTCTCACGTGAAGAGGGGCTTTTAATCGAAGGTCGCTACTGGGAAACGGCGAATCAATGGGACAAGGCCATCGAGGTATTCACTACATTGTCCAAGTCCTTCCCGGACAATGTGGAATATGGATTGTTCCTGGCGGGGGCACAGTCCCGGGCGGGTAAAGGAAAGGATGCGCTGGTGACGGTGGAAGCGCTTCGCAAGTCTGCCTCCACCAGCCAGAGATGACCCTCGCATCGACTATGCAGAGCAGGGCGCAGCCTCGTCATTATCAGACTTTAAGCACATGACTACGGCGGCTGAAACCGTCGTAGCTAAAGCCTCAGCCCAGGGTGCAACCCTTATGGTTGCCCGCGGACAGATGGGCCTCGGCTGGGCTTACGGGTACCTGGGTGATTCGAAGAAAGCGATTGCCGCTTTTGAGGAAGCGAAGCGAATTTTCGCGGCAGACGGCGATCGACAAGATGAGGCCTTTGCGATTAACGGCATCGCCCTTGTGCTCAAGGACGAAGGTGATCTGTCGGGCGCCACCACCAGGTTCAACGATGCGGGCGCCATTTTTCGTGAAATCGGTAATAAGCGTGGTGAAGTTGTGGTCCTGTGCAACCTCAGTCAGATGCTGACAAAAACGGGCGACCTCGCGGGCGCCAGAAAGGCTGCGCTGGAAGCAACCGTTGTCGCCCGCGAGATTGGAGATAAGGTCAACTTGGGACTGGGGTACTTTCTGCTTGGAACAGCGCTATATCAGTCGGGAGAACTGGGCGCTGCGAAGAAGGCTTTGGAGCAGACACTGGCAATAAGCCAGGAGGACGGGTATCAAATGGGTAGGGTATGGGCCCTTTTCGGATTGGGACAGGTCTCGCTATACGAAGGAGATTTAGCAGGATCGCGGAAGATGTACGACGAAGGGCTAGCGATCATGAACCATCTGGGAGTGAAACCGTCATTGGCTGAAGGCCAGACTTCCATGGCGGAACTCTATCTTGAGGAGGGCCGCCCGACTGAAGCGGAGCCGCTTCTGCGGGAGGCTGTGAAAGAGTTTCGAAGCGACAACTCCGTCGACGACGAGGCTTGGGCCTGTAGCGTGCTGGCTCGGGCTCTGTTAGCCGAGGGAAAGCTTTCCGAGGCCGGCGAACAAATCAATCGCGCCCAGGAAAGGTCGGCGAATAGCCAAGATGTCACGACTCAGCTTCTAGTCGCAATTACGGCTGCTCGCGTGCACGCTGCCAAGGGGCAACCTGTCACGGCAGTCGAGGAATTGACCGCAGCGCTCGCCCAAGCGCGACGATGCGGATTCGCCGACTACGAATTGGAAGCACGGCTCGCACTGGGTGAGATCGAGATGAAATCCGGAAATCCCGTAGCGGCTCGACGACAACTTGAAGCGTTGGCGACAGATGCCCGAGCCGGAGGTTTTAATCTCATCGCCCACAAGGCGGTCTCGATTGGAAAGTAACGAAAGCCGGCCGATGCACGCGCGGCAGTGAAACTGGCCCTAACGCGACATTATCCTTGGCGAGGCCGGGCTCGCTGTTTCGTCAGTGTGCCCAGTTTGGAGAACGCTAACCATTACCGTGACGCGTAGCGCACCACCATTACGCATCCCGGCGGCAAGGTTGGTCCCTGGCAACGGGCGCGATTACGGCTCGAGTGGATACGCAACCTCATCAGCAGCTTCAGAATCTGTCCAGAATTGACCACCTCCGGCCAAATCCAGTGCTCTTCGCCGGTCTTGGTCCTCCTGCGCATGGCCGCGCCAGCCAAAGCGGTCGTGTCGCTGCTTACCTTCCACGAAAGGTTGTCGTCAAACTCGGCTGGCCGCAACAACAGAAATAAGGTCAGAAACGGCCCTAGACTTATCGCGCTTCTTGGAACTGCCTGTGCTTTCATGGCGGCCTCCTTTTTCTTGTCTGCCGGCAGCCGGAGCGTTGCTTCCCCCGTAAGGCTCCGCCGATTAGCAGGCGGTCAAGCTCTCTCGACTTCCCGCTTTCGTGCCCACAATGCACCGTTTCGCCGACCTGATCAATGCTCAAGGACTGACTTCGAGATGGGTTTGCGATGACCCGCTAAGCTATTGTCAGAGCGAGGGTTGCCTTTGAAGGGTGACCTAACTAAACGGGTTCGTCCGCAAGCCGGGGGAGTTATAATCGCGCCCACAGACGAGCCTAATTGAGGGGTTGCGGTGAGCGACAGGCAAGGACTTCTCCGCTTCGGTAGCTTCTGAGTTAAATCTTCGCGACGGAAGAACTGCGTAAGGCCGGTACGCTTATCAAGCTGCCTCATCTTGCCGTTCAAACTTCTTGTCTTGCTCGTCAGCCACGCCGGCCAAGTGGTGACGCGAGATGAAATTCAGGAACAATTCTGGGGTGCTCGAGACGCTTCGTCGACTTCGAACAGGGCGTGAATAAATGCGTCAGGCAGATCAGAAGCAGCACTAAATGACAATGCCGATAACCCGCTCTACGTTGAAACGCTTCCGCGCCACGGATACCGCTTCCTGGCCCCGGTTGTTTCGAATACTGTTGCGGCGCCCATTCCGCAGGTCACTACATCCCCAGTCCGGAGTTGCAGAGTCGCATCACGCTAGCGGCTGGCACTCCAGAACGATGAAGCGCGAAGAACGGTCAGCCTGAAGGGCCCACTTGTCCCAGTTAGTGCGATAAACCATAACGCGGCATCTGCCGAGGTAGCTCCAGGCTTCGCACCAGGAGCTATCGGGACAGGGTCGAGCAACTAGCCGCAGACGCCGGGAAACTCAGTCATCGTTACTGTCGGAAGGGCACCAGGGTGTCTTGGCTTTTTTTCGGGGCAATGTTGCTGGTGGGAGTGGCGATCGCCTTTGCGGCCTGGAGGTGGTACCCGCGGCCAAGGCATCAAAGGATTCTGGCAGTGTTGCCGTTCGACACGGTTGGACAAGACGCCGCGACTGGTGCTCTCTGCGCGGGGCTTGACGGAAACACTCGCCGCAAAACTGGTGCAAGCCAGCGACAGCGACTCTATTCAAGTGGTGTCTCCTCTGCGACCTTCGAGACCGCGGAGTAATAACTGCCCAGGATGCCAGACGAGAATTTGGTACGGACCTGGTGTTGGAATGTAGCCTGGAAAGGTCGGGGCAAACGATGCGCATTAACTGCTATCTGGTGGACTCCAAAACCCATCGTCAACTCGATGCCAAAACCATTACAGCAGATGTGACCGACATCTTCGCCTTGCAGGACAGACGTAGTGAACGAGAGTTTGGATATGCTGCCGGTGCGAGTCGAAGCAGAACAGCGCCGAAAGCTAAACGCACGCCAGGAAACTCAGCCCGCAGTTTACGAAGCCTACATGCGTGGCCGGGGTTATCTGCAAGAGTACGAGAAGCCAGAAAACATTGACAGCGCGATCGCGGCCTTCAACGAGGCTGTAAACATTGATCCGAGCTACGCGCTCGCATACGCCGGTTTAGGCAAGGCTTATTGGACTGGTTATGAACAGTTTTCAAAGGGCAACGACTGGATTGCCAATGCCACTGGAAGCTGTGGAAAGGCATTGTCGCTGAATCCAGGAACTTTGTGGAGGGGCACATCTGTCTCTGGCAATGTATTCAACGGAACGGGAAAGTATAACCGGGCTGCAGAAGAGTTCCAGCGGGCAGTGCAGTCCGATCCCACTTCCGAGGACGCGCTTCGCAGGTTTGGCCGACGCCTACACCAGCTTGGGGGATTTGGCGGCTGCGGAATCAACGTATAAGAAAGCCATCGCCGTCCGTCCCGACTATTGGGGCGTGTATAACTGGTTGGGACTGTTTTACTACAGCCAAGCTCAATACTCTGATGCTGCCGCGATGTTCCTGAAGGCAACCCATCTCGCCCCGGACAATTACAAAGGGTATACCAACCTTGGCGGCGCCTACGTGATGGTAGGTAGTTACACGGATGGAGTCGCAGCGCTCAAGCGCTCGATTGATCTGCGACCAAATTCCGATGCGTACGCCAATTTGGGATACACGTATTTTCTGATGCGCCGATATTTTGATGCTGTAGCGGCCTTAGAGCAGGCTTTAAAACTCGAGGATCGTTACTGGGAAATCTGGGGCGACCTTGCAGACGCGTTCTATTGGAGTCCCGACCGCCGGGGACAAGCATCTGACGCGTATCGCAAGGCGATCACAAGAGCCTTGTCGAGCCTGGAAGTGAACCCGAGAGATGCTGTTACTCTGGCTTATCTTGCCAATTATTACGCGATGATCGAAGACCAGCGGTCTGCCCTCAGACATCTCCAACTCGCTCTGCAGATTGCGCCCGCAAACGGCGAGGTATTGTTTCGCGCCGCCATCGTTTATAACCCATTTCAACCATACCGAAGAAAGTCTTTCTTATCTCGAGAAGGCGGTAAAAGCATATCGGAGACGGTAGTAGGGACACTCCGGACTTTGAACGCCTGCCATAAGGGTTCGAGATTCCAGCGCTACTGACGGCCAAGTAAGTTTATTTCGATGCTCCGGCAACGCCTTTCCCGGATGATGGGCGGGGACGGCGGACCTTCGGAGCTGATCTATTGCAAGCTCGGCATGAGTCAGGTCCCGGTTATCGAGCACCCGATCGCGCCTGCGGCTGTTTGAGACCGAAGCTCGATGAAGCGGAGGCCTCGGCTAGTACACTGATGAGCGACGTGGGCGCGGAAAAGCCAATTCGCCTTGGCATCGACGGCCGCATCTTAATGCACTACGAGATGCGCGGCTTCGCCCGTTATACTGTCGAGCTGTTCCGCGCGATGAAGGAGATCGCCGGCAACCAGATTGAACTGTTTTCGTTTTCGCCCGGTCCGATCGCGCCTGAATTTCTGCACGTGCTCGACATCACGCCTGTGGTATTTCCGTGCGCGCAGAGAGATTCTCTGGGAGCAAGTCGATCTGCCGCGGCAGTTGCTGCAAATCGCACCTGATGTTTTTCACGCCACCGCCAACCGCGGTCTGCCGTATCGTCACGTCTGCAAGTATGTCCTGACGTGTCACGACGTTATCGATCGTATGCCAGAGTATTGCGACGGCGAGAGCTGGCGCGGACAGTTGCGCAAGAAATATGCGGACTTGGCATCGCGGCATAGCGCAGACAAGTACATCACCGTTTCAGAATTTCTCGAGGCAAGACATTTGCCGCTTTCATAGTCTCGATCCGGATCGCGTGATCGTGATTCACAACGCCGCCAGTCAGCGGTTTCTATCAGCTGTTGCCGCGCGAAGCAGATCGCGCGCGTCCGAGACAAATATCGCCTGCCGTCGCGAATATTTTCTTTTTCTCGGCGGCTTCGATAAACGCAAAAACGTCGGCGCTTTGGTCGAAGCCTTCGCACAACTTGCCGGATGATTTTCCGCCGCTGGTCCTGGCGGGAGAACACAAGTGGGATTTCGCCGCTGTCGCGGACAGGATCGGTTCGCTCTGGGCTTGTCGAAACGAGTGTTCTGTCCTGACGCAATGGCCGACGAAGATCTGCCCGCGATCTATCAGGGTGCGATGGCGTTGGTTCATCCTTCGCTATACGAAGGTTTCGGACTGCAGCTTGTCGAAGCCATGGCGTCGGGAGTTCCGGTCCTGGCGTCCGACACCACTAGTTTGCCGGAAGTGCTGGACGGCTGCGGCCTGCTCTTCGATCCGGAGGATCCTGCTTCCATCGCGCGACAGATGGAACGCGATCAGCCCGCGATCGGCGCTTGCAGACGCACTATGGCGGAAAAAGGGCGGCATCGCGCGCGCGATTTTTCTCCTGGCACAAAGCAGCGGAACAGATTCTGCGAGTTGTATTGGAATTTCTGGGCCGCGGCATGAGATTCTGCGGTCCAGCAACAGCAGAACAGCTTCAGGAGCAGCAGCGGTGAGGATCGTTGTCGTCACTCCGGCCGCGCCTCACCCCTTCGGCGATACTGCCGCGCGCTGGTTCTATGTTTTGATGAACGAATTGGCCCGCGCGATCACGAAGTCGTTAAGATTGTCGCCACCGAGGAACCAGACGAGCGTATCGCCGAAGCGAAGCAATGGTTGCGAAAGCTGCGATGGAAAACTCACATTGCATTGCCATCGGCTCAACGTTGATTCGTCGCGTCTGCGGCGCAAATGGCAGAACCTGATGCGGCCATGCAGCGAGATGCTTCAAGACGCGGAGTTGACCGCGCTGCTTCAGCGAGAGCTTGGCGCGAGCTACGACGTTCTGCACCTGGAACAGATGTCCACCGGCTGGCTCGGCGTGGATGTGCCGCAGGCGCTGCTTAACGTGCACTTCTTTGATGCGATCGATTGGGCCGAGCGGGACGACATGGGCCTGCGAGACGCAAAGCGCTGATGGCAAGCGCAGCGCGCGACGAAACTTCTTCTGCACAGGATCGACAATGTCCGCCTGCTCACGCCGCGCCTGAAAGAATTGGCCGAATCGATCAATCCCCATGGCCGATATTGGGTGGTCCCATTTGCGCTTGGACACTACGTTGTACACCATGCCAGCCGCTGGTGGCAGGAGCCGATCGTCGGACTGATCGGCTCGATGCACTGGGAGCCGTCCCGCTCGGCGGCCGAGCGGCTGATCAGCCGCATCTGGCCGCTGGTGAAGCAGCGCTTCCCGCAGGCGAAACTCTTCATCGCGGGATGGAATGCCGCCAAATACCTGCAGCAATATTCGTCGCAGCCGGATCTTAACGTTGGCGAACAACCTCGCAGCATCCCATCCGAATTTTTCTCCGCGCGGCAGTGATGGTCTATGCGCCTTCGCGAGGCAGCGGCATGAAGGTCAAAGTGATGGAATCGATGGCGTACGGCGTGCCCGTCGTTACGACCTGGGAAGGCGTGGAGGGCATCGACTACGAGAACGGACGGGAATGCTGGGTTGGCGAAAGCGACGAAGAGCTGGCGCAGCAAGGTCTGCCGCCTGCTGCGAGAACCCCGACGAACGCCAGCAGATGCGCGACGCCGCGCGGGCATTGATCGAGGAGCGTTACTCGCCGCGGCCGGTGGTTGATAAAATGATCTCAGTTTATCGAGCAATTGATTACCTCCCGCAAAGCGAGTTCGCGCGCCTCTTTATGTATCTGAAAAGTGTTTTCCAAATGGGCTCGCTGATGCTGCATTTTCGCAATGGCCGACACGCTGGTGCAGCACGGATGCGCGCCGGGCGGCCATGCGATGAAGTCGTGCTGTGGGATGGCACGCGGATCTCGCATCCCCCCGGACGCGGGGGACTGCTGGAAGCAGTGCAGGAGATTGTGGCTGGAGCATGTCTACACTGCGGCTTCTATCGGCCGGCTGATGGCGACGTGATTGTCGATGCGGGCGCGAATGTCGGAGTTTTCGCTATTCAGATGGCGCGACAGAACCGCCGATGCCGCGTGATTGCGCTGGAACCTTTCGCGGAAAACTTCCAGTATCTGCAAGCTAATGTGGCGAGCGCCTGTCCGGAAACTGTGACCTGCTGCGAAATGGCGCTGGGCGCCGGGTTTGGCAAAGGACAGATGCAGGCGGTAGGTACTCGCTCGCTCGATCATGTGTTGCGAGTAGACTCGAGCCAGGCAGACGGGATTGCGGTCATTCCTTTGTCCGGATTGTTTGATCTCGCTCATGCTCAAGAGATCGATTTCCTGAAAGTCGATATCGAAGGTTCGGAGCACGACGTTTTCGCTGCCGCCACGCCCGAGGTGCTCGGCCGGTTCAAGCGCATTGCGATGGAGTATCACGACCAAATCGTGCCGGGCACACTGGAGCTTTTGCGCGGATGTTCTAGCTCAAGCCACGAGATCACTGTTCGTCCATCGCAATGGAGGGCTGCGGAATCTTGCTGGCCCGCCGCCGCGATGTCCACGCGTAGCACAATGCCGACCACGGCAAAAGAGGCCGGCCCATCGTGACCCAGCCAGGCGCGGCGCGCGTCCTCACCGTGCTGCCAGACTTTCCGTTTCCCGCACCACCGGTCTGCATCTGAGGATCGCAGCAACCTGGAACTGGTTCATCGGCTTGGCTGCTTCAGCGCGTGCTCTACTTCACTACCGAGGGACGCGAACCGGCGCCGGTCGAATCCACTCCGCTGGCGCGCATTTGCGATGAAGTTCGCCATGGCGGCCGCAGTTTTCCCCATGCGATTTCTCCACCGCCTCGCTGATCCCGCACAAGTTGATTTCCTGGTCCGAGGCGCGCTTGGCTTGCCCGGGAAGCGCTATCCGTTTTCCATGTCGTACGACCGCATCGGCGCAGCCGAAATTGTTCTTGGCCGAAGCACGAAGAGTGAAAGCCGACTTCGTCGTTCTGCCATCATTTATGCTGCATTATGCCGCAGCCTGAAACGCAACGGGTTTCATGTCATCGCGGATGCTATCGACGTGCTGACCGATCTGACGCGCACAGTTTCCTAGAGACTTACTGGCAAGAACGTTGAAGTCGCACCAGGGCTCTATGCCAACTATCTTGCGAGCCGTATCGCAGGAACGGATTTTTCTTCCGCACTGTTGCGAGGTCTGGGCGACGTCTCCTCCGGAAGCGGAAACGCTTGCCCGTATTGCTCCCGACGTGAATGTGGTCGTAGTGGCCAACAGCCTGGATGAATCTGCCTTTCGGCCTGGAGCGCCGGCGGTGAATGAAAATGTCGGCTTCATCGGCACCTATTCGTCTCTTCCCAACCTTGATGCGGCGCTGGTTTCTGGCGGAGACGAGTGTTTCCTCAGAGTGCTCCAGAAAAATCCGGCGGCGCGTCTGAAATTGGCGGGAGCGAATTTGCCGGCTGCGGATGAGACGAAACTTTGCGAGCCTTGGCTATGTCGATCTTCTCGGCGCTGTTGCCGACTCAGACGAGTTGTACAGACAGTGCCGAGTTATCGCTTTGCCCGTATTTGTCCGAGGCGGCGTGCCCTTGAAGTTTGTCGAGGCTTTGGCACGCGAAAAAGCTGTTGTTGCCTGTCCTGAACTGGTCGCAGGATTGGCTGTTCGGGACGGCTATGATGTGCTGGTGCGCGAAGGTCCGGCAGGATTTCGCCGAGGCGATTTCATCGCTGCTGTCGGACGATGCTTGTGCCGGCGTCTTGGCAAGTAGCGGACGAGAGACGTTCCTGCGAAACTGGTCCCGTTCGCACGCCGAAGCAGATATTGCGGCAATCCAGTGTGCTGGCCTCCTTTGCTCCGGAAAAATACGCATGACTGAGCTCGTCGACATCGAGTTGAGCGCCTGAAAATCCGTCCGCGGACCGCGTGCTTGTCTGTGGGTGTTGTCGGAGCTGGCGAGATCGTGAGCCGTATTCATCTTGCCCGTCTTCAGCGCCTGCGAAGGTATTCGCCTCGCCTATATCGCGGACAAAAATCCGAAGCGGCAAACTCCGTAGCAGCCAGCTACAAGATTTCACGCAGTCGGCGTAGCCGATATCTTGGACGAGCTTCCGCAAACGGATGTTGTACTACTCGCAGTGCCGGTAACGGCGAGGCTGCCGTACTACGAGCTGTTCGCCAAACGCGGCACCTGTGTACTGGCGGAAAAGCCGCTGGCGACGGCAGCAGCCGAAGCGCGAACGTATCTGCGATCTGTATCCGGAATATTCGTTGGCCTGCGGCTTTCAGCGGCGAAGCTATGGTCCGTGATCCTTGCCAGAACTCTCGTATCGGAGAATTGGTTTGGTCCGTTGCGCTCCATCTCCGTTTCCGAGGGTGCGCTCACCACCAAGACCGGAGCCGATTCCCGTTTCTATGATGATGCCAGCTCCGGCGGTGGCGGAGTGCTGATGGATCTGGGATGTCATTCCCTCGACATGGCGATGTACCTGAGCGATGCAACCGAAGCGATTCCCGTGGACAACGTTTCGTGTTTGATGGCAGGCATCGATCGCGAAATCGAGGCGCATCTCACGTTGCGCACGCCTCATGGTTCGTTGCGATCTGGACTACCTGGCGACTTGGCTGCGGCCGACGACAAATGCCATCGAATTGCGCTTCGACAACTGCATTGCGGCGTTGTCTTGCCGGCCTGCGCAACATCTCACGATTCGTGATCTCAAGCATGGTCGCGATGTGGCCTCCCTCAAAATGGAGCATTCCGGAGCCGCTACTGTCTACCAGGCCTTCTACCTGGAATGGATGGCCTTTCTCGACGGAGTGCGAAGTCGCCAGGCGTCGAAGTTCAATGCGCGCAGTTGCCTCCCGACAGTTCGCGCCGTCGAGGCCCTGTATAGGGCAGGGAAGCGCAATCCATGAAGCGAATTGCCATCCTCGGCGCCAATGGGCAGGTGGGAACCGAGCTCTGTCTTCGTTTGCGAGACGTCGATGGAATTGAAGTCGTGCCGATCACACGCAATGTTTCGGGATCCGCCTTCCTGCGATTGCAAGGTATCGAATGCAGACACGGTCGCATTACGAATCCAGCAGAGGCCCGCGAACTGATCGGTGACTGTGATGTCATCGCGAATTTTGCCTTGAGCAACACCGCGATCCCGCGCATCGACCGGGACGTAAATCGCCAGATCACGCGCAGTGTGGTGGCAGCGGCTAAACCTGGCGTGCCGATTGTCTTCGCCAGCACCATCATGGTTTATGCCCCAGCGATGAAGTTCCGCATCCCCGATTCGTACGGCCTGGAAAAGCTGCTTACCGAGAAAATGTTCCGTCGCCTTTGCCGGGCATCGCGTCATCCTGCATTTGTGTTCCGGCTGGGACACGTGATGGGCGAGTTGCAGAACATTACCAGCAAGATCCGTAGCGAGATTCGCAGCGGTCGAGTCGCGCTGCCGCACGATGGAGGTCGCGCCTCCAACACAGTATTTGTAACCGCGATTGCCGAGGCGATCGTGCAGGTAGCTCGCGCGACTCCGAAGCCTGGTACTTACGACCTGATCACGTTTCCGCAATGGACTTGGCTCGATGTCTATCAGTATTACGCCAAGCGAACTTGGACTGCCGATGCACTTGGCGCAAGCCGATCAGGTTCGTACTCCGAAATCCGGATCGAGCAGCGCGCGCGGTGCGATGCGACATTTTTTTCATTACCTCATCGATCATCCTTCGGTCCGGGAGCGGCTCACATTTCTCCTGGCGTTCTTGCCTCGCCGCGTCAATCAGCAAATGTATTTGCTATATTTGCAGACGCGGGCGCGGACCGAGATCAACGCCTTGCGACAGTCCGGAGCAGTGGAATATTGCGCACCGGATTGGCGCGAGTTGAGGGTGCGCCATTTTGGCCAAATGCCTGACCCTGCGACCTTGATGGCACGTTATCCGTTGCCAGCGGCATTTGATTTTTCCCGATCGATCTAACCTGTCGCCTGACGAGAATCGTCTTCGAAAATGGCTAATCATAAAGTCCTCGTCATCGGACCGCTGAACGAAGGTGCGCTGGCCGAAAGCTATGCGCGGGCCTTCGAGCGTCTCGGCATGGAAGTCGTCCGCTTCGACTCCGAGCGGGCGATGATCCAAGCCAGCCGCTTTTCCGGCAACCGTATTTTGCGCCGCGTGCTTGCGGCCGGCGATGTGGAACGCCGCCAATCGTGAAGCTGTACAAGTCGCCCAGAGCGTTCGTCCCGCGCTGATCTTCGCCGTCAAGTGTTCGTTCTTTCATCCTGAGACGATTCGCCAGATCCGCAAATCCACCGGCGCGCCGTTCGTCAACCATTATCCCGATCATCCGTACATTGGAGTTCGCTGGATGCCGCGCGAAGCTTCCGCGCTCCGCCGCGATCTGATCGAAGTGTTCCGCCAGTACAGCATTGTCTGGATGTGGGAGCGCAGCTTGATGGAGCGGCTCCAGCGCGACGGTGTCGAGGCCAGGTATCTTCCCTTCGCGGTCGATCCCGAATTGTTTCATCCGCAATCCCAATCTCAGCTCACTCCAATGACGAAGGCCTGCATTGCGAGCGCCTGCAACGCGACTCACGATGTCGCCTTCGTCGCCAATTACAGTCGCCACCGCTGCGACGAAGTTGCCGCCATTCGCCAACACACGGCCGCGATCTGGGGCAGTAACTGGCCGCTTCCGTGGAGAACGCTTTCCGGCCAGCATCGCGTTCATCCGCCAGTTTGGGGACGTGCGGTGAGCAACATCATGGCCAGGGCCGCAGTGTCGCTCAACGTGCTCAACGCGGAAAATCTCGGCGGCCCCAACATGCGCACCTTCGAAATTCCCGCCAGCGGCGGCGTCATGCTGGCCCGCTATTCTCCCGAGCAACATGAATTCTTTCCCGAAGGCGAAGCCGCAGCGTACTATCGCTCGCCTGCCGAGATTGGATGCCAAAATCGACGAGCTGCTTGCGCGATCGCGACTTGCGCCAGCGTCTCCGCCGCAACGGTGTCCGTCTGGCCGCCGAGCAAACCTACGATGTCCGCGCCGCGACCGTGTTGCGCGAATGCGGAATTGCAATTCCCAGTCTCGCCAACTTGCGGAGCTCGACCGTTTGAGCGAATCGTTACGCATCGCTTTCGTCAGTGGACACAGCCGATGGTGGCGCAAGCAGCGGCTGGTGGCGAAGTATTTCAAGATGCGCCTCGAAGGCCTGATTTATCCCGACGTCTACTGCCTGGCGCTGATGCTCTCCAGCAAATTCGACTTTCTGCTCGAGGACGAAAAAGTCGCGCCCGGCAAGTACGACGTGATCTTCGCCGAGCTGCAAAGTTCCGACACGCAACTCCGCTATCTGGAATCGCTGGTCGAAGCGCAAGCGCCGCCGGTGATCGTCATTCCCGGACCGCCGGCGATTCTCTCCCGCGATCTCACCGACCAGAAGCTGCGCCGCGTTCAGCGCATCCTTAGCGGCGCGCGCGGCGTGTGGGCGTATTCGCCAGAGCTCAAAACGTTTTGCGATGGCTTGATCGGACGCGATCGCGCCACCATCATTCCTTGGCCTTACGATCTTGCGGCCACGCAGAAGTTGGCGCGCAGCGTTCTCAGCCCAACTCCGGTCAGCGCAAAATCCTGTTGCAGGCGCCGATGAGCTTCCACGACATCGTGCAAAATCATCCTTTCATCCTCAAGGCTCTGCTGCTCGACATCTGGCCGGAGTTGCCCAGCGCGCTGCGCGACCAGCTCACCTTCCATACCTTCGTCTACAACTCCACCGACTTGCAGCGCTATAACTCGTCAGGCTTTGCCGACGGTTTGCCCTTCGTGCTGGAGCGCAAACTCGGCTATCGCGCTTTCGTTCGCTTCATCGCCGAGTGCGATGGCGTCGTCAATCTGACCGCGGGCAGCATCCTCGGACGCATCACGTTTCTCTCTGCCGCGCTCGGGCGTCCGGGAATTTTCAGCGACAACAGCCAGCTCAACGCGCGCTTGTATCCCGGCTCAACCGTCGCCATGTTCGACACCGTGCGTCTGCGCGATCTGCTTCGCGCCATGCTGCTCGGGCTGGCCAGCGGCGCTGTCGATCCGCGGCTCTTGCCCTCGTCCTCCGCCGCTGCCGACATCGGAGATTTCCCCGCAAATCAGGCTCGCCTTCGCCAGATTCTTGCGGCCGATCTGGGCACTCGCTGACCCGTAGCCGCTCGCCATTCATCACCAATTCTCAAGCGTCATCCGCAGACCCTCGTTCCCTGTGCTGTCATGAGCAGACGCTCGTTGCCCGTGTTGTGATCAGTAGAGCGCTCCGCCCTTATGCTGTGATCCTGAGCGGAGTGAGGCGCAGGCGAACACAGCGTGCTGTCATCCTGTCTATAACGAGGTTGGGGTTGTCAAGGCACACTGCGGCGGGGACGCGATGTGCGCCTGGTTTTTGACTTTCCTTATTCCCCAGCGCCTTGGCTTTTGACTCTGGGGTGGCTTTTTGCGAAATCGGCATCGCGGACCCGTCTGCTTTGGAATCGTTAGGTGACGGCTCGCTGGCCCCACCATCCATCTATTCGGTCACCCACTGCGACCATGATTCTCCACTGCGAACTCCCCGCTACCGGGGAGGCGGGCTGCCCAAACAAGCGTACGGGGGTCCTACTGCTCCCCACAGGATGACCCGGGCCTACCCGCATGACGTGCCAGCTCCGTGTACGTCCAGCCCTTACGGAGCATCCAGTACAACCTCACCGCCAGCCGCCGGGCCACCATCACCTTGGCCACGGCCCGGCTTTTCTTGGCGGCCAGCCGGCGATAGGCGCGATGCAACTCCTCATCGCCGCGCACCGTCGTCTGCCCCGCTTCTACCAGCAGGAAGCGCATAAAACTCGATCCCTGTTTGCTGATGTGTCCCAGCCGCTGCTTGCCGCCCGAGCTGTGTTCGCGCGGGGTCAGCCCCAGATAGCTGGCCACCTGCTTACTGCTGGCGAAGCGATCCACCTCGCCCACGGTCAGCACCATGCCCAGCGCCGTCTGCGGTCCCACTCCGGGATGCGTCATCAGCCGCCGGGCATCTTCCCGTCCCTCGGCTTCCCGCCGCACCACTACGTCCAGAGCCAGAATCTGCCCGTCCAGCTCAGTTAACAACTTCAGCAACTGATCGCGCCTGCGGGCCGCATGTTCCAGCATGGGCAGCTCCCGCAACTGCTTCCTGCCTTCGCTCGACCACAGCCGCCGTCCTTTCTGCACTCCCTGGTTCAGCGCCAGCGCCTGCAGCTGGTTCTTCACCTTGGTCCGCAGCCGCATGCGATGATGCCGGTCCAGCAGCAACTGCCGCAAGTCGCGCTCCGCCTCCGTCGGCACCCAGATCCGCGGAAACCGCTCCTCCAGCAGCAGCTTTAAGATCAGCTCCGCATCCCGCCGGTCCGTCTTCTGCTGCCGGGTTTCGGCCGCCCGAATGCGCGCCGCATCCCCGATCCACAGCTGGTGCCCGCACTCCTCTAACAGCCGCCGGAACCACTGGCTGGGACAGCCCGACTCCATCCCTACTCGCACTTCCCCCTGCAGCCCGCGATAAAACTCCCGGGCCTCGGCGGGATGAAGCAACTTCTTTTCCTCCATCTCTCCGGTCTGATTGTCAAAGATCGCTATCTGCTGAAACCCAGAATGAAAATCACAACCTATAATCCACATGGTTGGCTCCTTCCGGGTCCTCTGCCTTTCGCAAAAAAGTAGACTACCCGGTTTGGGGCCAACCTCGTTATGAGATCAAGCGGAGTGAGGCGGAGCCGAACGCAGCCGAAGGACCCCTATGCCTGCCGCCTCCCTTCCGCAAGATTGTCATCCTCAGCGGAACGCCCGCGCCTTTGCTCCGACCCTTGGTCGGGCGGGCGCGCAGCCGAAGGATCTGCGGTTCTGTGATTCGCTTAAGAGACTTCCTTGGTTCGGTCCTGGCCTTTCGGCCCCTCCCAAGATACCCCCCTCCCCCCTCTTTTTTCGCGCAAAGTATTGAAAACAAGGACCCGCTTCGCAAAGTATTCCGTTCATTGGACTTAGAGGTAAAGTATTGCGGAAACAAGACTTACCTTCCCTCAACCACCAGTTCTCTCCGGATTTCAAAGATCAATTCCGCCGCCAGCGCGACCGTCCTGGCAGCGTCGGACCCCGTGTCCAACCCTCAGTTTACGGAGCACCCCGCACGCCCCCGAAGCAGAATCGTGCTCTCCCAAAACTAAGGTAACCACCGATTCCCAAAACGGTCCCGGGCGAATCCAGCCGCGTCCCCAGGTTCCACAACCATCCTCTCCAGCAATAAAAAGGGGCCGCCCAAATGCTGCGGCCCTTCCCGCTCCTCGATCGTGTGTTTGCCCAAACACATGGCCCGGAGAGCATCATCAGTTTGTCGCAAAACGGCAACACTGTCACGAAAAATTCACAATTCCGCCAGCCTCCAAATGTCTCGCGCCCCGCTTTTGGGAAGTTATCCTTATTAAGGAACTAAGCTTTTCCCCCGAGAACCTGTTTCCGGCAGCGGTCCCCATCCTCTCCGCCAGCCCGTCGAGCTCTGGATGGTAGAATTCACCGCCATGCCCTGTCCGCTCTGTGGAAGCGCGCGCTCTTCGCTGGTGCAGAACGAGCCTGCCAGTCCCGATCCCACCCGCTCTCCGGCCTACACCCAGCGCCAGATCAGCGTCCTCGCCTGTTCCGATTGTTCTTTCGTTTATGTCGAGCGCGATTTCCCCGAGAGCTACGTCAACGGCTATTACGAAGAGCGCGCCGGCGGCGGATACGGTCTTAGCCAGGAAAATTTCTTCTGGTGGCACGAAGCCACCAAGCATTCCAACCGTCACATTCTCTCGCTGCTTGGCCCAGCCAATGGCCGGCGAATGCTGGAAGTCGGCTGCGGCATCGGCACCTTTCTCGCCGACGCCCACCAGGCTGGCTGGCAGGTGAGCGGTCTTGAAATCAATGCCGAGTTTCCCGAGTTCTGCCGTAAAGAACTCAGTATCGACGACGTAAAATGCGGCGTGATTGCCGATCCTCCTTTTCCCGAAGCCAGCTTTGATGCCGTCGCCATGCTCGACGTTCTGGAGCACATGTACGATCCCATGGGATCGATCACACAGTGCGCGCGTCTGCTCAAGCCCGGTGGCCTGCTGGTCGTGAAATCGCCCAACGGAGCCATGCAACTGCGCAAAGAGCGCTTGAAGAAAAAGTTGGGACGCGGTGACGGATACGTTGCCGGCGTCGGACACCTGAACCAATTCACTCCCCAGACTCTATCGTTGGCCTTCCAGAAGTGCGGACTCGAAACCACCATCGTCCGGCCCGCGCAAAGTTTTCAGCAGGGAATCACCGGCCCCGGCCTCACTCCGCGCCGCGTCGCTCGCCACGCCTTCGTCCTGATGGCAAACGCTTTGATGCATCTGACGGGATCTGGCTTGAACCTGGTTGGCGTCGCCCGGAAGAGCGCGTCCAAGGCTCCTTCCGCGCAATCCTGATGGTAGAATTCAACGCCATGCCAGCCGACCCCATAGCAGAGACTTGTGTTGAGAAGTTTCTCGCACTGTGGGAGGACGCGAAGCCGCCATCGCCGGCCCGCGTGCGGATCATCTTCTTCGTCGGATTGGCCCTGATTTGCGGCTTGACCGCGTTGATCGGTGCGGTCCCCGACCCGAATGTACGGACACGACGTCTTCATAACCCTGGAAAACGGATGGCGGGTCATGAATGGTCAACGCCCGCATCTGGATTTCATGAGCTCATGGGGAGTCCTGTGGTCCCTGATTTCGGCCCTGGGTCTGACGATTTCCCGGGGCTCGGTCGACGGCATCGGCTACGGTAATGCGGTGCTGGCGCTGATTGTCGGCAGCTGGTGCTTTTTCCTTGGCCGCGACCGGATGGCGGCTACTCCCCGCGTCTTACTCAGTTTCTTTCTTGCAGTTTTGGTCGCGGCGCCCTACCCCTTGGGCACATCTCCCTTCCTCTCCAGCCACGCAATGGCCTATAACCGCTACGGCTATGCGCTGCTCGGTCTAGTGCTACTGGAGATTTTAGAGGTAGCTCGCGGCGTCAACCGCCAGCGCGACGAATGGATTGGCGGCATCTCCACCGGCGCTGCACTCAGCCTGACGTTGTTTCTCAAGGCCAGCTATTTTCTGGTGGGCGCGGTTGTGATTGCCGTCGTTTCCCTGCTGCTATGGCGGCTCGCACGGCAGCGAATTCTCGGCATGGTTCTAGGTTTCTTCGCCGTCTCCCTCTGCCTGCTGGCGTATTTGCGCTTCGATTTGGCTGCCATGCTGGGAGACTTGCGAATGGCGGCGGGGGCGCGGGCGGGTGCGCTCAAACCTAAAATCCTGCTCCTGAACACCTTGGACCACACCGCGGTTTTGCTCACCGTCGTACTTCTTGGTTTCGTCGCTGCGCTGGTGTTAGGCGATCGTGTCCCCCGCTGGCGCGGATTGAAGTTGCCCCTCATCGGAGCATTCCTCTTCGCCGCTGACTGTGCCCTTATTTCGACCAATGCCCAAACGGACGGCTTTCCTCTGTGCGCGGTTTTCGCTCTCCTGGTGGCCAACGAAATCACTCTGGATCAGCAATCATTGCCGGCCGCCGAAGCCCGTGCCTGCCGCCCGTCTTACGCCGCCGTGCTCTGCCTGGGAGCGCTGCTGTTTGTGCCGCAATTCACTGAAGACCTGGTTGGCTTGGCTTATGGGGCGTGGAGAAAACACAGCCCTTCGACTTCGGTTGCCGTCCTGCGGTTCACCTCACCCGATCTGGAGCCGCTATTGCTTTACGAGGGCGGTACCCCGCGCAGCAATGGCCCCATCTTCACCACGTATGTAAACGACGGCGTCGCCTTGCTGGAACGCGAAACCACTCCCTCGGAAACCATTCTGACCATCGACATGACCAACCCGTTTCCCTACGCGTTGCAGCGCCGGCCCGCGCGCGGAGGAATTTTGTCGCCCACCTATCACTACGATATTAGCGATGGATACCGCCCTTCCGACGACCGCTTCTTTGGCGACGCCGATATCGTAATGGTGCCCAAACATCCGGCCCTCGACGACATGTACTACATAGATTTCTACAAAGCCTACGAGCCAGGCTTAAAACAGCGATACAATCTTGCCGCCCAAAGCAGTTGGTGGTGGATGTATAGGCGCAAATGACCAAGCTCCCGGATTGGAATCGCTAGGAAGGGGCGCCAGCACTCAATCATGACCCCTCCCACCACACGTCGAAGCCCCCTACGGTCACTGATTTACTCGGTGTTGCGCCCGGTTTACTACCCGACGCGCTACTATTACCGCCTTTTACGGGTACGAACTGCCGGGCTAAGAGTCTCGCAATCGCGATCCATTTCCATGGGTTGTCCCCACCAGGAACAAGCTGAGCGGATGAGGGCGGCAATCTCTCCGCGCGTGCACTGGAAGCATATTTCTCTTCACTCGGGACCAATCCGCGACCACCTGGACCTTTACTACCAGCGCCACCGCGAGATCTACGACATTGACAAGGGACGAGGGAAGGCGCTGGAACATGCCCTCGGGCTTGAACTCCTGGACTTCACTCGGGTCAGGCGGTACTGTGATGTCGCATCATGCGCCAGTCCCATTCAGAAGACGTTCGCGGCGCATTTTCCGCAAGTCGAATTCTGGGTGCAGGACCTGACCTACCAGGATGATTTGCCCCACTTCCAATTGGGCGGATTCGCTCAGCACATGAGCTCGATACCCGATGGCTTTTTCGACGCGATGACGCTCCACAATTCTTTCGAGCACTTCATGGGAAGCGCCGACAGCGAATTCATGCGCGAGGTCGATCGCGTCTTAAGCCCGACCGGAGCCTGTCTGATATTGCCGCTCACATGTGCGTTCACGCCGCGAATCTATTTCGATCCAGTCGCGGTTACGCCGTCGCTGCTCCGAACCTATGACCAGGAAGCCGAACTGATTTCCGTTCGCGGATTCGCCAATCAGGAACATGCACGCTGTTATGACGCTGCCACCTTGCAGGAACGGCTGATCAGCCGCATTCCTCCCACGCTGGAGGCAACCATCATCGACTTCACCGGCGGAGAAACCATCGCCCCCGACATGTTCCCTGAATTCGCATTGGTCCTCCATCGTCCGGAATCGATATTCAAGCCATGAATTTCCGGCTGGAATCGCCGGGAAAAAGTACGCTTGTCCAACCATCGCCTGTCAGTTGCCATTACTCTTCGTGAGTACAAAACCACTGGGGTTACGAATAATGAGGCGGTAGCGATCTCGCCTGTCTAGAAAATCGGCCCACGAGAAAAATTCCTCGTCAGACCCGCTCCAAGATGGGGTTGGCACAATCACCGCGTCTGCAGCCCTTGCCGCCGATTTCATGCGGAGTTCATCCTCCGGCAACGCGATCCCCGGCATAAAGAACTCCGTTAAAGGTTCGCCCAATCCGTTGTGCAGCAGGGGCATCGCACCTGCGTGCGTCAGCACAACCGTTCTGCTGCCCTGGACGGCAGAAAGAATCTCTTTGGTCTGCTCATCTTCATCCCCCTGCGAGAGAGTGTAAGGAAATAGGCCGGAAATTTTCGTCGTGTGCCATTGGGGCAGGGAACCCAGAATTTGATGCCGATCGGCATTCAAGGCAAGGAGAACCAGCAATACGATGACCGCCGCGTACTTGGGGAAGAACTCGGGGAGCAACGAGACTGCCCATACTGCTAACCAAAGATACAGAATCCAAGATCCAACGTATTGATGAGAAAATGCGAAGAATATCCAAACGAAAATGACGACACAGGCTGATGCCAAGACTTCAGATTTGTGTCGCCTGAGACTCTCCGCAATCGCGCTGCGGGCCCGAAGAACCGCAACCGGACTCAGCAGCAACACCGATGCGCTAACCAGCAGCCAGAATCCGGGCACATCAAGATAAAAGCGAAACCTGAACGGGGACGGCCACCAGAATGACATCCCATGCTGAAAGAACCCATATCCCAATGCCCGATAGTTAGCGACTCCGGTTGCTGGAAAGACTGTTTGCCGAAGGGAGGTAAATCCGAACCGCCATGCGAGGACCGCGGCAAGGCAAAACGTCGTGCACGCCGGAAGTAGCAGCACAGACGGTTTTAGCGAATACTCCCGGAATATCTTCAACATCACAATGCACACCAGCACGAACCCGTACACAAACCCGAGCGCGGGCCGTGCAAATACTGCGCCTGCGGCCGCAGCCAATGCAAAGTCGTAACGTCCTTTCAGGTGCGCCGTCACGGCAGCCATCAAGCACAGTGCTTCGATGGCGTGCGCGACATTGAAATAGTTCACCCAAACGAATATCGGAAACGATACGAACAACAAGAGAATCGATAAGCGCGGAAGCTCAGCGGTTATGGCAAACTCGGCGAGCACCGCACACATTGCCAGTTCGATGACCAGTGTTCCGGCGCAATACGTCACCGGCGTTAGCCCTACGATTCGGAACCAAACATCGGCAAAGAGAATCCCGAGAAGTCCATACGGGTGTCCGAAATCAACGTTCGGGTGCATTCCGTGGCGAACCAGGTAAACGACACTCAGGTTTGCTCCCGGCTCTCCGAACGCGAATGCCGTAAAGTTGAGGTTTTCAGGTAGATGCAGAATCTGGAGAGCGATTAGCAGTAACGAAAAGCCAGAGAAAAGCCAAAGCCTTCGGCGAAACTGCGATCCTCGCGGCGCGGTCGTCGTCGATCCGTTCATGGCCATGCGGCATTATATCGGCCATACACTTGCCAACCCCGCACCCCCACCTTTTCAACACCGTTGTGGCTCGCCAACAGCACGTTTTTACTATTGACGCCTATGTGAAAGCCGTGTGACAGTAGCCTACCTTCAAGTCATCACTGTTGCTTGCAGTTTTTCCGCTGATTTTTAGCGGCTTGGCCCTTCACGCTCTTCCGAACTTGCCCTTATAGACTGCGACGGCTTTATCCAATTCTGAAAGGATGAGAAGAATGATGAGAATATTGTCGAGGATTTCCGTGGGACTGTGTGCGCTGGCCCTGGCCGCGGTTTGCGCCCTGCCCGCCTGCGCCCAGATGTCCGAGGTCAAAGAAAAACCGCCCATGTACTCCTATGTTGGCTTCTGGAATGTTCCCCGCGCCCAGTGGGCCGACATGCTCAAGGCCGACGAGGCCGATCTGCCCACCCTGAACAAGGCCTTATCCGACGGAACCATCGTGGGCTTCGGCAGCGACGTCAACCTGATCCATCAGCCTGACGGCAACACGCATGACGACTGGTGGTCGGCGATGTCCATGGCCGGCCTGATGAATGTTTTGGACCAGTTCTACAACAACGGCAGCACCACTTCGTCTGCCTTGCAGAGCGCTACCAAACACTGGGACGACATTTACATCAGCCGCTATTACAACTGGCGCTCCGGATCGTGGAAGGGCCTGTACACCCACGGCAGCGCTTATAAACTGAAGGCCGACGCGCCCGACGATGCTGTCGCCATGGTCGCCAAGAATCTGGTCGTGCCGATACTGGAGAAGCAGCTCGCCGCCGGCACCATCGTCGAGTACGAAATCGATACCGAAGCGATTCACACCGAAGCGCCCGGCATGTTCTGGATTTTCTACATCGCTGCCAACGCCGATGGTCTGGACAAAGTTCAGGCAGCCGTGCGCGACAGCCTGAAGGCGAACCCTCTGGCCGGTCAGGCCTTTGGCTCCATGACCGACGACTCCGGACATCGCGATTATCTGGCTCGCACCAACGTCACCTACAAATAACTCTCCGCTTTGCCTTCCCGGTCCGCGAGCCCGCTGCCTGGCCGGCGCGCTCGCGGACCATAGCTCAGAAGCTCTCCGCTGTCCGCAGGAGTAAGGCTGCCGAGAAAATGCCGGTTGGGCTGCCGAAAAGCGCGGTTCGGGGCTGCTGAAATGCCGCTCGGGTAGTGCGGACCTTCAGGTCCGCATCAAGCTGCACAATAACCAGCGGCTTTAGCCCCCAAGGTACCTCGCCCCGACGCCTTCAGCCACCCGCCAGCCTTGGCATTTGCACGATCTAAGGTTTCTCTGCAACTACCAACATCACATCGCTAAGCGTTCCTTGCGGTTTGGTAAATACACGCCCGAGAATGTGAAATTGCTTCATCGTTCGGAGTGCATAATACAAGCTCAGAAATCTGAAACTCAATCGCACCTCGAGCACCTGAAATCCAGCATCTTGCACCATTTGTTCCAGCACTGGTTGGTTGAAGTGGTGAAGGTGAATGGGAAATTGTAGATTGTGCCAGAAGTTCCCCATTGCGTGCCTGGTCCAGCTATCGAACTTTGGTACTGCAATTAGGAGCAATCCGCCCCGGCGCAGAAGTTGGTGACATCGTCTTAGCGCCAGCATCGGCGAGTATAGGTGCTCCAAGACCTGGCTCATGATGATGCAATCGTAGGAATTGACTGACAGGTGCGCGCTCTCGAAAGTCGAGCATTGCACATCCAGACCTTGCTTCCTTGCTATCTCAACGGCATCTTGACTAAGCTCCAAACCATGTACGTCCCAGCCATACTGCCGCGCCCAATTCAGGTCAGCTCCCGTTCCACAACCAACTTCCAGCAGACTCTTCCCATCACCGCGGTAAGGCAGATAGAACAAGAACAAGTTTCCGAACAAAGACGCACCTGTTTTCCAGAGTGCACGTTCAATGAAACCGTCCTTAGTCGGATAGCCACATTTATAGGCCCGCAGCTTGTCTAAGACTTGGCGCTTCCGTGTCGCTGCTCTTGGGATATAGGAATAGTAAGTCGGAGGGTAATAAGCGCCCAGTTCGTCTGGCGCGGGCCGCGGCGAAGTGATCACCAAACCGCAGGCGCATTGCACCAGGCTGACCTCAGACATCCCTGGAACCAAACTCCCGCCAAGGACGGCGCCGCAAGCGTCGCATGTTCGCACAACTTCCATCAGAGAGGGGAATTATACCCGTCGGGAACTTACTGAGGGTGCAGCCCAATTCGGGTCGCTTCGCCCTCCTACAACTTTCGGGGGATACGAAATACCCGCAATTTTATTGCCTCCCAGACAACAAAAAGTCAAAAACCTGATTGACCTTCGCAAACGTTGCCGATACTATTACCCCCGACGTTGGACAGTTTTTCTTCACGGATTCTACTCTGGCCCCGAGTTGAATTCCCAAAATTGAGTGTCCGTCGCCAGCGCGGGTTGGCGCATCGTTAGCAGTCGCACGGTATTTCTGTGACTGGCGCGTTGCCGAACCTAAGCAGCCCCCTTTCAAGATGTAAGAAGGCGCTATGCCGGGATTTGCCGGATTACGAACCGACTTCCTACCTGGGTCGTCATGGCGGGCATGACCGCCTGCTGGATGCTCTCGGTGCGCCTTGTTCCGGATTGGCGCGCGACGGATGGACCAGCGCTGTTGAAATCCGTGTACGGATTTGTGTGGCTCGACTTCGGCCTGGATATCGTGCTGCGCTTCTTGATGCTGGCATACAACGCGGTGGAGTGGGGCAATGGCACTCGCGGCTGGTGGCGCTGCCGGTCGATACCGTTAACACGCACGCTGGATTATTGCGGGCTGTTCTGGATGCTGGTGACGCTGGCTTACTGCGTTCGCGGTGCGCCGCCGCGGAGCGGGGCCGCTGGGTCTGGCGCGCGCGTTTACTCCTGAGTTCGCTTACGCGGCCGCGATTCCGGTTGCTCTGCTGGCTTCCGTCGACTTTTTACCTGACCGCGGACGGGCCGCCTGCCCCTGGTGTTGCTTACGCCGCTGGCGCTGCTGGCGAGGTTGTACATGGTGCCGGCGGTCATCGTCTGGTGGGACCACTTCCGCCGTCCTGGTCCGAAGTGGCGGATCGGAAGCATCCATCTGATCGTGCTGCTGCCGGCGCTGGTGCGCGGCTTTGCAGTCCCTATCGCGAGAACCTGGCGCCGATTCTTCTGATCCCGCTGATTGCGGCCATGTTCGCGGGCAAGCGTCCGTCGCTGCGCAAGTTGGTTCCGGCTGGCGCTGGCGTGTTTGCTGGTGCTGAGCGCTGGTGGTGCAGCTCCTACCGGCGCATCAAGTGGGAGAACGTTCGGCCGGAAGAAGTGGCAAGCGAGATTCGGCGAGGGCGGCTTCGGCGGCTGGATCAGCGGAGCGTCGAGCGAACCGTGCACCGCTTTCATGGCTTCGACTCTCTGCTGCTGACGGTGGCGCTGGTGCCGGCGCATGGAACCCCACTCCGGGACGCAATGTGCTGGTGTCGCCGCTGATGCGCGGCGTGCTGCCGCGTTTCATCTATAGCGGCAAGAGCGGCGCCGATGCCGGCATCGACTTCGGCTCGCGGATCTGGGCGTTTGACGATCCCACGACGCGCGAGAGTTCCGGCGCATCCATTGCGCCCTCCATGCCCGGCGATCTCTACGACGCGGGCGGCGTGCTCTACATTGCGCTGGGCGCGCTGATCTTTGGGAGTGCTTGCTGGGCCTGGTGGATGGATGGAAATCGCATCTGCCGGCTTTCTGCGAGCGCCGCCATCACGGTGCTGGTCGCGACGCAGTGCGCCATGTCGGTCGAGCGCGACTTCGATAATTCCATCGCTACTTTCATTCAGACCCTGCTGGTCTTCGTCCTGGTGAGCGGTCTGGTTGCTATGGCCCGCCGCAGCGGAGGCCGGACTATTCTCTCGGGCTCAATCCCGGTCTGGAGCGCACCTAGAGATCTCATGACTCCCTTCTGGCCGCCGCCCCCAGTTCCACGAAGTCTGACGAACTGCAATGCCGCTCCGCGTCCGCTGCGGCGGCAGGAGGACCTCGCATGAAGGTCCTCTTCTCGGCGACCGATATTTTTACGCGGGGCGGGATCGCGAGGTACACCTCGACTCTGGCTTCTTCGCTTGCGGCAGCCTGCTCGGCCCGCGAGAATGTGGATGTCTTATGTTTCTTCGATTGGGGATATTCCGGCGAACTTCCCAGTGAATTCCGCGTGCTGGGAATGGTGAGCGGTCGCGGCGCGTGCCGGAGTCCTGGTCCAGGCTGCATTTCCTGCTGCAAAGCCGCTGCGCGCCGGAACCCGGCGGCTATGACCTGGTCATTGCCAACCACGTAGCTCTGGCGCCGGTGGCAGCGATGATGAAGCTGGCTTTTCGGACTCCCTATTGGGTCGCCTGCCACAGTGTGGAAGTTTGGTGGGGCACCTCGCGCCTGCAGACATGCGGCTTTGAAGAACGCCGATCTTGATCCTGCCCGTCAGCCGCTATACCGCGGATGTGGTTCAGAAGCTGGACGGAATCCACAGTTCGCGCGTGAAGGTGGTTTACAACGCGATTCCTGATTCCTTTGACGCAGTTGCAGTCTGGCGCCGCTGAAAAACTGTTGGCCGCGAAGCTCGGGTAGAGCTGGCCTCAGGCCAGCGTCTACGTTGCTTGACCCGAGCCGGCTACCGGCGACAGCAGTTGCGTCAGAGTCCGCCGCTGCTCCTGTCGGTGTGCAGCCTGGTTCGAGGAAACGAGTTCAAAGGCGTAGACACGGTGATCCGAGCGCTGCCGAAGATCTTAAAGGCGTTGCCTGACCTGCGATATGTGGTGGTCGGCGATGGCGAGATCAGGCCAAGGCTGGAGACGTCTCGCGGCCGAAGCGGGAGTAGCTGCAAAATGTCACGTTCCTCGGAGAAGTTTCTGACGCCGAATTGGCTGAACTCTATCGTCGCTGCGATTTGTTTGTGCTGCCGAGTCGAGGACAGGAGCGGCAGGGAGTCGTCGGCGGCGAAGGATTTGGGCGCGTCTACGTGGAGGCGGCGCTGGCGGGAAAGCCTGTGGTCGGCAGTCTATCCGGTGGCGCATCCGAGGCTGTGCTTCATGGAAAAACAGGTTTCCTGGTAGATCCGGATCGACGGACGACGTCGCGAATGCGGTGCTCACGATTCTGCAAGACCCGCAGCTCGCAGCCCGTATGGGTTCAGCAGGCAGCAGATGGGCGCTCGACACGTTTTCCGAGGAAGCACTTTCCAGATCGCTGCAGGAGTTGTTGCGGCCCTATGGCATCGCGAGCAAAAGCCTTCCGAAGTTAGCTCATGCGGGAGGGCAACCATGACCAGGCTCATGAAAGAACTCGAAGAACTGCCTCAGGGTTTCAGCCATCCTACTGCGCTTCCAGCGAGTGGAGACGAAGCAAGGGGCTGGCAAGACGCCAATCGTAGCTGGTGGGAAAGCCACCCCATGCGCTACGACTGGAAAGACGGCATTCCATATGAAGAGTTCAGTAAAGAGTTTTATGCCGAAATCGACAGGCGATTTTTCTCTGCAGTCGAGCTCTATGCGCCTTGCAAGAAAATTCCTTTCGACTGGCTCATCGACTTCGATTCTCTCGGAACGAAAGACGTGCTGGAGATTGGTGTCGGCAACGGCAGCCATGCGCAGCTGCTCGCAGAACATGCGAAATCTTTCACCGGAATCGATCTCACCGAATATGCGGTCAAGAGCACATCCGAAAGAATGCGAGTCTTTGGCTTGGCGGGACAGTGGAACAAATGGACGCCGAGCAGATGGAGTTTCCAGACAACAGCTTCGATCTCATCTGGAGCTGGGGAGTTATTCACCACTCGGCGAATACCCGGAAAATTCTGGAAGAAATGCACCGGGTGTTAAGGCCGGGTGGCGAAGCTTTGGTAATGGTCTATCACCGCACGCTCTGGGAATACTACGTTCAGGGAGCCTTGCTAGCGACTCTATCAGGCCAGATTTTCAAGCCGGCCGCACTCCACTCCAGTATCCAGAGAAGAACCGATGGTGCGATGGCGCGATATTACAAGTCCTCAGAGTGGAAACAGTTAGTCTCCGACTTATTCCAAGTCAGAGAAATTCGTATCTATGGGAAGAAGACTGAACTCGTTCCTATACCAGCAGGGAAGCTTAAAGATCAGATCGTCGCATTCGTTCCGAATTCTTTCAGCCGTTTTCTCACCAACAAATGTCGATGGGGATCGTTCCTGGTATCAAGACTCGTGAAAGAGGCAGGGTAGCAACCTATGTGCGGAATCGTGGGATTTTTGAGCGACGGCCGGCCTGAGCAGACTCGGGCGGCGGTGCGCGACATGGTCGCCGCATCCCGCCATCGCGGTCCCGACGCCGACGGCAGCGTGGAGATTCCTCTGGCCACCGGCAGCCTCGTTCTGGGTCACACCCGGCTCTCCATCCTCGACCTCAGCGACGGCTCGCGTCAGCCCATGCACCATGCCGAGTCCGGCTCCTGGCTGATCTTCAATGGCGAGATCTATAACTTCCGCCGGCTGCGCGCCGAACTGGAAACTCTGGGAGCGAAGTTCGCCACCTCCGGAGATTCCGAAGTCCTGCTGCAGGCGCTGGTGCATTGGGGAGAAGCCGCGCTCAACAAACTGGAAGGCATGTTTGCCTTCGCCTTCTGGGATGGCCGCAGCCTTCTGCTGGCTCGCGATCGCGTGGGCATCAAGCCGCTTTACTACTACTCGGGCCCGCGCGGATTTGCCTTTGCCTCGGAAGTGAAAGCGCTGGAGCGCGCCAATGTTGGCCCGCTCACTCTCGATCGCGATGCGGTTGATTCCTTCCTCGCCTATGGCGCCGTGATTGGCCCCAATACCATCTTCCAGGAAATTCGCGAGCTCGAGCCCGGCCACCTGCTGCGCGTCAATGCCCGCGGCGAAGCTGTCACTGCCGAATATTGGTCGCTGAGCCGCAGCCTGGCTGAGCATCCCGCCGACAGCCATCAGAGTTTCGAGCAGGCGGTCTCGCAGATTCGCGAGCGCCTGGAGTACGCCGTCGAGTCTCACCTGGTCAGCGATGTTCCGGTGGGCGTGTTCCTCTCCGGCGGCGTCGACTCCAGCCTGCTGGCGCTGCTGGCGTCGCACTATGCCAGAAGTCCCATCACCCTGCTGACGGTGGCCTTTGCCGAGCAGGAATTCTCTGAACTTCCATATGCGCAGCAGATTGCACGCGGCCTGCCTCATCATCACGAGGTAGTGATGCTCACCGCGGAGCAACTGCGCGATTCCGCTCGCCGCGGCCCTGAGCGCCATGGACCAGCCCACAGTCGATGGGATCAATACCTACGTGATCTCTCGCGTCGGCGCTTCCCTGGGCTTGAAGGTGCTGCTCAGCGGAGTCGGCGGCGACGAACTGTTCGGCGGCTACACCACCTTTACCAAAGTTCCGAGACTTCTGAAGTATGGCGCGGGCCTTCGTCCGGCAGCGCGCGTTCTGTCCAAGCTGCGCACTGGCAATCCTATCCAGTGGAAGAAAGTAGCCGATGCCGGTCCGCTGCAGAACTTAGCCGAGGCTTACTTACTTCAGCGCAGCATTCGCTGGCAGCAGGACAACTCGAAGACGCTCGGGCCTGGCTTGCAGGAAAGCATCGCGTCTCTGGATAACGACTTCCTCAGGCTGGCCGCGCTGGAGTTGCAGTTCTATATGCGCAATCAGTTACTGCGCGATGCTGACGTGTTCAGTATGGCCAACTCGGTGGAGTTGCGCGTCCCATTTCTCGATGTGCAGTTGCTTCAGGCGGCGCTGGCCATTTCGCCGGAACATCACTTCGAGGGCGCAGTCGGGAAGCGAATCACTGGGCAGGATTCTGCGCGATCTCAAAGGCGAAGAAATGCCACGGCGCCGCAAGATGGGATTTACTTTCCCCTGGCAACAGTGGCTTCGTCGCGAATTAAAAGAAACCATCGCCCACACTTTGCGCGACAAGCGGCTCTACGAACCTCTTTGGCTCGATCCCGCTTACGGTGCGCAGTTGCTGGAAGGTCTGGAACAGGGGGATCGTTTGCAGTCCTGGTCCGAGGTGTGGTCGCTCTTCGTGCTGCTGAATTGGCAGTGCCGGACGGAGGTGGCCTGTGCCGTTGCCTAGGATAGCGGTGCTGTGCGCGATCTCCGGACTGGGCGGTGCCGAACTCAGTCTGCTGGAACTGGTGGCACGCCTGCGCGATTCCTATGAGTTCCACCTGCTCATTCCCGCCGAAGGGCCCTTCCAGAAGAGCGCCGAGTTGGCCGGAGCGAAGGTGTGGATTTTGCCTTGGCCGGAAGCCATTGCCGCCACCGGCGAGACCGCCATGCATGCCGGGCCGGCCAAGATTCTTCGCGCCGCGGCCTGCCTGCGTCCCTTCACTCGCCGCTTGTCGCGAGTTGCTGGATGAGATCGAGCCCGCAGCCCTGGTCACCAATGCCGTGAAGGCGCATGTCATCGGTGCTCTGGCTCGCAAGCCGCAGCAGCTTCCTTTGATCTGGTATATGCGCGATGGATTGGAACAGCGCCTGCTATCGCGCAAATTGCTTGCGCTCCTGTCCCGGCGTTGCGACTTGGCCGTTTGCATTTCGGAGTACGTGCTGGCGCAATTTCGCCAGTACGTTTCTAGCTCGCTGCCGGCGCATGCCATCTACAACATCGTCGATCTCAACCGCTTTCATCCCGCCACATCGCCGCCTGCAGACTTGCGCAAGAATCCGGACGAGATCTGGTTTGGCATCGTGGGAGCTATCACGCCGTTGAAAGGCCACGACATTTTTCTGGATGCGGCGGAGAGAGTTCTTAGCGAGCTGCCGAATGCAGTTTTCGTTATCGCGGGAAATAACTCCTATCGCACCGAGCGCGGGCTTGGTTATGAAGAAGGATTGCGTCGCAGCATGCCGCCTGCTTTAGCTGACCGGGTGAAATTCGTCGGCTTCAGAAACGACGTGCCCAACATTCTTTCCCAGCTCGACGTCCTGGTGCAACCGAATCGCGGTCCGGAAGGTTTAGGGCGCTCGGTGCTGGAAGCTATGGCGTGCGGCGTGCCGGTGATCGCCGTGGACAAGTGGGGTCCGGCCGAGTTGGTGCAGCACGGCGAAACCGGTTTGCTGTTTCCCCCGCTGGATACGAAACTTCTCGCCGCTCACATGCTCACCTTAGGCAAAGACGAATCTTTGCGGAAGTTCATGGGCAAGCTTGGCCACGATTGGATTCAGAAGAACCTTGTTTCAAGAAAGCTGGCCGGTCAATTCGATCAAGTCCTGTCCAGCGTAATTGCTTCCCAGCTTCAGGAGGCGGTGGCATGAAAGTCTTACAGCTCGGAAAGTTTTATCATCCGGTGGTTGGGGGAATCGAAACCGCTCTGAAGGAAATCTGCGAAGGCCTTTCTGACCAGGTAGACTTCCAGATCCTGGTCGCCAATACCCGCTGGAGTACGGAGCATGAGAACGGAAAGCTCCGAGTCACCCGCGCCGCCAGCCTGGGCAAATGCTTGTCCTGTCCCATCGCTCCGTCTTTCCCCGTATGGGCGAAAAAGTTCGACGCCGACCTGATCCACGTCCACCTCGCCAATCCCCTGGCTGAATTGTCGGCCTTGCTGGCGGACCGGGACGTTCCTATCGTTGCCCACTTCCACAGCGACGTTGTGCGGCCGCTGCCTCCGGTCTTTCGCACTCTCTACAACCAGTTTCTGCATGCTTTCTATCGCCGTGTGAACTGCATCGTGGTACCTACACCGCAACACATTGAAGTCTCCAAATTCGTTCCCCAATATCGGGAAAAGTGTCGCGTCGTTCCCTTCGGAATTCCGATAGCGCGCTTTGACCTGGACGAGGCTGGACGGAAGAGGGTGGATGAGCTTCGCGACGGGCCTCCCACAGTTCTTTTTGTAGGACGGCTGGTCTACTACAAGGGAGTGGAATTCCTGATTCGCGCCATGGCTGATACCAAAGCGCGTCTGCGGATTGTCGGTACTGGCCCTCTGGAAGATTCCTTAAGAGCTCTGGCCCGGCAGAAGGGAATTGCCGATCGAGTCGAGTTTCTAGGACAGGTATCTGAGCAGGACCTCGTTGCTCATTACCATGCTTGCGATGTTTTCGCGCTACCATCCATAACTAACCAGGAAATGTTTGGATTAGTACAACTGGAAGCCATGGCATGCCGCAAGCCGGTGATCTCAACCAACCTGCCCACCGGTGTACCTTGGGTCAACCAGCACGGCAAGACTGGTTATACAGTCGTCCCGCGAAATTCGGAGGAGCTGGCGTGCTCCATACAGCGGTTACTCTCCAGCCGGGAACTTCGCGAAGATATGGGCGCAGCTGGACGAATGCGCGTCGAGCAGCATTTCACTTCTGTAAAAATGGCTGAAGCTATGTTGCAGGTATACCAGGAAGCTTTGAGCGAGTCCTACCGTACCGTAGAAAGCCCCGAAAAAGAATTCGAGACCCAGGTTAACGAAGTCTATTAATGTTTATGTCCCGGTAATGGGTTGAAGATTTCGATATATGTAGAAGCTATCTCATAAATCGGATTTGAAAGGGCATGGTTTAAGCCGTGCCGTACGAGTCGTTTGAATGTCGGGCTTCAGCTTCTGAGGTTACTCTGAGTGGAAGCGTTTCGGATTAATGAGATGGCTTCTAGTTAATCCCGACAGAAGCGGAAGGATCTGCGGTCTCTCTTAGGCGCTCAGAACTCGCCATCGGAGTTTTACTCACTCAGCCGCGCTTACATTCGATCGGTAATCGATCGCACATTTTCCCATGCAGCTATAAGGCCGGAACACGTTTCCGGATAGATTACGGATTCGAACTGTACCACTCTCCTGTATCGTCGCGTTCCGAAAACTACCTGTAGTCGAGATCGCGACATTGTTAGCGAACCTTTCGATCACGGCACTGTTCAGCTCGAAGGCATGCGAGGTAGTGCGCGACAGATGATAGCGTGTGCCCGCCGGTAAGACATCGGTATCGTCGTCCAGTTCCAGCAGCGCACTGTTGACGAACGCGTGGATTAGCGGATTTCCCCTGTCGGTAAACAGCAAGCGGTTGCTCCAGCCAAAGCCCCACTCACCGCCCCGCAACCAGACCCATCTGCTCTTGCCAGACAACAAGCAGGTTGTTGCGGATGGTTTTGCCACACTACAGATCGTGCCGGCGGCATACTCGTGTTGCTCGTCGATGTAAATGTTGTCGCTGACGTCCACGACAGTGCCGCCGATCACGTATCCTGCATGATGATCTGCCGGGCCGCCCTGACCTACTTCGCGAACCAGGTTACCTCGCATCACGGAACAGGCATCGCACTCGATGCCGGCTCTGTCGCGCGAATCCCTTACCGTGTTGTAGCTTACTTCAATATCGCGGGCCACCAACGAATTGCCCGTGCCGATGCTTCCGTCGAACACGCGATTGCGCGTGATCACGCTCCTGCCGGTAAAGACACGCTCTAGTCCGGCCATGGCGATGCTGCCAAAATGCAGTTCATTGTCGGCAATAGTCAACCCGCCCAGAGAAGCAATGGTTCCCGATTGCAGGGCGATGTAGATGTCTCCATGGTCCAGAAAATTGCCGCTAATTTCCGAATTAGATAGCCCACCATAGGCTATGCTGGCGCCATGAAAAGTATTGCCGGTTATTTTTACATTTTCCGGTAAATGAGCCAGATTGTCCTGCCCCGATTCTATGCCCGTAGCGTTTCCTGGAGGAGGAAGATGGGCTTCAAAAACATTGGAGTGAACATAGAGTCCGGATTGGGCCACGATCAGCATGGAAAATGTACGGTAGTCGCCAGTCTGAATAAAATGATTGTCGCGAGCTACTCCCGCTTCACTACCGGCCGGGATCGCAGGGTCGAAGCGGCTGAACGAAAGCGCATTATCCCCATGGCCGTAGCTTGTCGAGTGAAGTACGAATGTATTGTCATGCACACTGGATCCCGTGCAATCCAGAAGATTGACCAGCTTATTAGGGTTTCCTTCCACGCTGAGGTGGTCCAACTCAAGCCGCTCACAGCCATGGCAGATGAAAATCGAGACCCAGTCGTAGGTTAGACTGGAATCCGTCCAGGTTATGCTCATGTCATGAATGTGAATGTTGCGGCCAGACTCAACTGCATTGGCCATCAGAGTGCCCGTTGGATCTGAGCGGGAGCGAGCTACATGAAGAATAGTGTGGCCTATCCCGGCACCACGAATCTCTACGTTGGAAGGAATCGCAATTCCTACGCGGGTTCCAGTACCATCCCGGTTTTTCCAGCTGGAAACAGGACTGCTATTATAAGTTCCCGCCGGAATGTATACTTCACAGGGCTTCAACCCACAATCGCTGATTGCAGCCTGCACTTTTTCTACAATCGAAGCTCCTGGGAATTCCGCCGCATTCCTTGTGCCCTTTAGTCCTCCGGCCTGGTCGATGCCGACTTGAGCCGTCAAGGTCAACGGCCCGGCTGGCAGAAAGAACAACCCGAGCAGGATGCACAAGGGAGTCACCAGCGCAGACTTCAGCCTCCCGTTACGCGGTTTGTCTGAGACCCGATTTCTCGTCATGGGTGGTCGCCTTTACTCTATCCTTGGCCGGGTGTCACCCTTGGGATTGATACGCTTTCAGTTCGACCTGTCAAAACGCAGCGTGGGGAAGGTTGTCGCACAGCGCCTTGGACAATGGCTCGCGAAGCGAAGCGTCATCTTACCAATGGCCTCTTCGTTCCACTAGTCTAATCTGGAGGATCTCTTGTGCTATAGGAAATAGAAGGCCGAAGGAACCGGCTTAGAATTTCGTACCTGCCGCGCTTCATCAAAGAAGCGCCGTTAAGTGCAGAATTAACAACCACCCATGTGCTGTACTACTAATGTCGTAGGCGAGTTAGTTAAACTTTTGCTTTTTTCTCTTGACATCAAATCGTTCGTAGTCTGATATTGCTCTGTCCCAATTAGAGCTGGTTACCCGCCCACCTACTTGCTCTAAGCAATCAAGCCGTAAAAATTTTGCTGCATCTGGCCCCTTTCAAAAGGAAAGCACTGCCACGCGATCTTCCGAGGAGAGTTGATGACATACGTTCGCCGCTTCCGCACAACCTTGTTCGTCGCCATGTTTGCTCTGGCGACATCTCTATTCGCGCCGGTGATGTCCGCTGCCACCGTGTACACCAACGCGCGTCCAGTAGCGCGAGTAACCAAGCCGGTAAATAACGCCAAACGTGTTACCCTCTACGGCCACGTCCCCCACGTCGTGGCCAATGCATCGGTGGTCGGAGGGGCACGCGATATGGGCCACCTCGATCCCAACACTGCTATGCAGGGCATGCGTATTGTGTTGCGTTCCAGCCCTGAACAGTCGCGCGAGTTGCGCCGCATCATCGACGAGCAGCAGGACAAAAAGACCGCTAACTATCACCAGTGGGTGACACCCGAAGAGTTCGGCAGTGCCTTCGGCGCTCATGATGACGATATCCAGCAAGTATCGGCCTGGCTCGCGAAACAAGGTTTCAAGGTAGAGAACGTCACCAAGGGCAAGCGAGTCATCCAGTTCAGCGGAACCTCTGGCCAGGTGGAGCATGCTTTCCAGACTTCGATGCACACCTATGAGTTCAAAGGCGAAACCCACGCCTCCAACAGCACCGAGATTTCTGTTCCCGAAGCTTTGGCTCCGGTCATCGCCGGCGTCAATGGTCTGCATAATTTCTTTCGCCAGAGCCATATGGTTGGTGCGCAGAAGATCAGCGACCTGCAGGACTACCTCAAGCTGGGCCCTGCCTATACCAGCAGCTCCAGCGTTCACTACGTCGGACCCTCTGATTTCGCCACCATCTACAACACCGCCCCTCTGCTGGCAGCCGGAATCAACGGAACTGGCCAGACCATCGCCATTGTCGGTCGCACCGACATCCTGATGAGCGATGTGCAGACCTACCGGCAGATGTTCAATCTGCCTCCCAACGATCCGATTTTCATTCATGCCGGGCAGGACAACGGAGTTCAGCCGGGCGATGATGGCGAGTCTGATCTTGACGTCGAGATCTCGGGTGGTATCGCTCCCAATGCTACCGTCAAATTCGTGATTGGTACTCCGACGTTTAACGTGGATGGCATCACTAATTCCATCGAATACATCGTCGAAAACAACGTCGCCGATATCATGAGCATCAGCTACGGCTCCTGCGAAGCCATCGAAGGCGCCGGCGGAAATCTATTTAACTCCGAAGTCTTTGAGCAGGCGGCCGCGCAGGGCATCAGCGTCTTTGTCGCTGCCGGTGACGGCGGTCCGGCCGGTTGCGATCTTCAGGGCAGTCAAACTTACGAAGTTCTTGGTTATGCCACCGGCGCTGAGGCTTCCACTCCCTACAGCGTATCGGTCGGCGGCACTGAGTTTTATGGCGATGGAGGCGCAGGATACTCCACCTACTGGAGCGCATCCAACAACCCCCTGTACCAAAGTTCAGCTCTGACTTACATTCCCGAGTATCCATGGAACGAATCGCGAGTCGCCAGCCCAACCCCGAGCGGCGAACCCTCGGGCGATTTCACCGACTTGTGGTCGGGCAGCGGCGGAATCAGCGCTTATTACCTGCGGCCTTCCTGGCAGCAAGGGCCTGGGATTAATAATTCAGCCGATCCGGCTTTAACCTTGGGTAACGGCGCGACCGGGCTATGGGTCAGCAGCGTCAACATCACCAACCCCGGCAGCGGGTACACGTCCGCCCCCACCGTAACTTTCACTGGCGGCGGCTGCACGGCTGAGCCAGTAGCAACAACGGTGATCAGCGGTGGACAAGTCACTGGATTCACCTTTACCGGCTACACTTCCCACTTCCAGGGATTTGGTTGCACATCCGCGCCCACCATCGCCTTCTCCGGCGGCGGCGGGACAGGAGCTGCCGCAACCGCAATCGTCGGGCAGATGCAGAATCCGCCGCCCATCGTCTCTGGAGTTCCGCATCGCTTGAATCCCGACCTCGCTTTGAATGCAGCCTCCGGTCATGACGGGACCCTCTTCTGTAGTGAGGGCGTTTGCGAGATTAATAGCTCCGGCGGACTTTACCGATGCCGGCATTGTCGGCGGCACCTCCGTGGCCGCTCCCAGCATGGCTGGCATCCAGGCGCTCATTAACCAAGCCAATGGCGGACGCCAGGGCATGCCAGGCTACATTTACTATTCATTGGCAGCAGCCCAAAACACCGCCGCTTGCAATTCGTCAACACCGCCTGCTCCTGGCTCCAACTGCGCATTCCAGGACGTCACCCTCGGCAACAACTTGATTTGCGGCTTGTCCGGCTCCAGCTGTACAGCCGCATTGACGCAAGCCAAGATTGGCTTCAACGCAGGCACTGGCTACGACATGGCGACCGGCTTAGGTTCGCCCAACGCCGCGAACCTGGCTAATCAGTGGAAGAACGTCGTCTTTAACAGTTCCACCACCACTCTGAACCTGTCACAAACCGGGTTCAATCACGGCAGCACAATCACTTTGAGCGGCTCCGTTTCGGCCGGTTCCGGAACCCCCACTGGCGACGTGGCTTTCATCGTCAGCCAGGGAGCGATCGGCTGGCCGGTTGATCCGGGAACGGGTGCTCCTGCCGGGAATGTCGCCTACACCACGCTCAGCGGAGGATCTTATTCCACCACGCTGAACAATCTGCCGGGTGGCACCTATAACGTGACCGCGCGTTACGGAGGGGACAACAATTTCGCCTCCAGTACCTCCGCTCCGGTGCAAGTGACGGTGAATTCGGAAGGCAGCACGATCACAATTACTCCGCAGTTCATCAACCAAACCGCTTGCACCATTACGAATCAAAGCACGTTTAGCTACGGCCAGTTGGTCTGGATTCAGGTCCAGGTGCAGGGCACCTCTCTAACTGGCGTTCCCACCGGCACGGTGAATATCACAGTGGACGGGAACAGCTATTCGACGGAGGCTCTGGATTCCAACGGCTACGGCTATCTTGTGGCCGGGGTCGTACCCAGCTCTTCCTGCATCTACGACTACATCTTTGCTCAAAGCCCAACGCTGACAGGAGGTACCCACCTCATCGGCGCCTCCTACTCCGGTGATGCAACCTTTGGGGCGATGACCGCCACTCCGGTTAGCGTCACGGTTACGCAGCTGGCTCCAACCATCACCCTGACTGCCGGCGCGACGCTGATCAATTCGGGCTTTGCCGATCCCCTTACCGCTACTTTCGGCGGCCTCACTTCGCTCACCGGCTCTGGATCGGCAAGCTCTGGACCTACGGGAACCGTAACCTTCTACGACACGACCACGTCCACGGCTCTGGGAACGGCGACCGTTGTGCCCACGGTTTCCTTCAGCGGAAACATCTATACCTACGGGGCGACGGCGGTGTTGAATACTACCGGCATCACCACAACCGGAGCCAACGCCATCACCGCAATTTATTCCGGTGATTCCAACTACTCGGCACTTACCAGCAGCCCGGTAACCGTAACGGTCGGCACGGGTACGAACACTACTACCACCGTGACGTCGAGCGCGAACCCGACAACTCTGAACGGGCGGCCAACCTTCACGGCTACCGTAGCGGGCGGAGCTGGTCCTACTGCTGGCACCGTTAGCTTCTATGACGGAACCGCCTTGCTGGGAACCGGCACAGTTGGCGCGGCCCACACCGCTACCTTCAGACCAGCATCCGGTGCTGCCTTCTGGGGTGGCACGCATAACATTACCGCCACCTTCGGCGGCAACGCCACCTTCCAGGCCAGCACGTCCCCGGTGTTTGTGGAGACGGTGACCCAAGGAACCGTCACGATTAGTCTCACGGCCAAGACGGTTGGCAATTCCAATCAGAACTACACCTTCGCTGCGGTTCTGACTCCCAGCCAAACCAATGCGACGTACGCGCCTAACCAGAGCGTCGTTAATTTCTACGACGGCGCCACTCTGATCGGTTCCGGTCAACCGCAGACCGTTACTTCCGGACAAGGAGGGTACGGCCTATGGACGGCGACCATTGCATATAACTCGTTCACTGCCGGGACCCATACCATCACCGCTACCTACACTGACATTAACTACAGTCTAGGTACCTCCAACGTTCAGACGGTATATGTAGGCAATTCAGCCACCTCGCTCGGGATCTATTCTCCCGTGAACGGATCCACGCTAACCGCCACCTCGGCCACCTTCCGCTGGTTCCCGGTCGCCGGCGCTCAGTACTGGCTGGATATTGGTCCCACCCAGGGCAGCAACAACTACTATCAATCGGGCAACCTGGGTACGGTTCTGTCGAAGGCCGTCAGCGGCTCTGCCCACTGATGGCAGCACGGTGTGGGCGCGGTTGTATTATCTGCAAAACGGCATCTGGAGTTATGTAGACAACACCTACACTGCTTACAATCCCAATTCGAACAAAGGGGTGATTACAACCCCGGTTCCGGGTTCGACCCTGGCCGGCACCAGCGTGACCTTCACCTGGACGGCGGGAGCAGGCGCCACGGCGTACTGGATCGATGCCGGCAGCACTCCGGGCGGCAACCAGTACTTCCAGTCTGGCAACCTCGGCAACGTGCTGACCAAGACGGTGACAGGTCTACCGATCAGACGGCAGCACGGTCTACGTAACCCTGTACTCCCTGGTGGGTGGCAATTGGCTCAGCAACGCTTACACCTACACGGCGTTCAACGCGAGCGGCATCGCTGGGAGTCATGACGACTCCACCTCCGAACTCAACCTTCACTGGCAGCACGGTTACCTTCGACTGGACGGCGGGCGCGGGTGCGTCGGCCTACTGGCTTGACATAGGTAGCAGTCCGGGCGGCAACCAGTACTATCAGTCCGGCAACCTGGGCAACGTACTGACAGTCACGGTTAACGGCCTGCCTACTGATGGCAGCACGGTCTACGTGACGCTGTACTCCCTGGTCGGTGGGAATTGGCTCAGCAACGCTTACACCTACACGGCGTTCAACCAGGCTGGAGCACTGGGCAGTCATGCAGACGCCGACTAACGGATCAACGTTAAGCGGCAACACTCAGACCTTCACCTGGAGCGCAGGCTCTGGCGCCACGGCGTACTGGCTCGACATCGGGAGCACTCCCGGTGGCAACCAGTACTATCAGTCAGGCAATCTGGGCAATGTGCTGACCACCACGGTGTATAGTTTGCCGGCCGACGGCAGCACCATCTACGCAACCCTCTACTCCTACGTGGGAGGAAACTGGCTCTACAACTCCTACCAGTACGTTTCAGGTCCGTAAGATCTGAAACCATAATCGCCGCCTCACCGCGGTAAACTATCTGTCTGTACAAGGGCGCGGATCCTGATCCGCGCCCTTCTTGTTTCTGAGCGCTGGAATCGCACTTCATCGCGCCCCCGGCCTTGCCCAGCCTAAGAAAATTCTGATTAAGGCTTGTTTGAGGCGTACAGCCTTCAGACAGTCCGTTAAGCACCCGCAAAATCATGCGGCTTGAGCCGCTGCGGGACCTCACTTTGACTTGATCAGAGTTTCCCTGAGGTGAAAAAGCGCCTTGTCGTCAAGCAGCACCGCCAGCCGTGCAGTGTCGCAGAAAAATGTGCCGTTCTAGAGGTTCGCGATACCCAAACCCTGTGGGATCGGTCTACAACTAAAGTTGTATTGCTTTCTTGCAACCGTTGCGTCTATCGTGCATCCCGTCGCCGAAGCAGGGCAACGCTCGATCGGCAAATTTTCAAAAGGCCATTGATGCTTTTAGAAGAAATGTTTGACTGAGCCGAAGAGAGATCGACTCTTCTTCGGTTGTGGCATTCGCAGTCCCTGGGCAGTTCCGCTCCCTTGTCCCACCTGTAGGATGCGCCCTCTCAATTCTTGAAGTTTCGTGCACTTGCTGTTTCGCCGGCCGAATCATTCGTGTGATTAAAGGCGCAGCACCGTGCTCGACAGATTGCGTCAACCAGCCGGTGCCATTTCGTAGCCGCCGGGCTGAAGCACCTGAACGTTCCGATGTTTCGAATCGCGTAAGTTGCGAACCCTCGAGAAGAGAAAGGTTTTCTGAGCCTATGGCGCAAGCAATCGCGCCACAGGTTTACGACAATCGATTCGGCGTCCTGGAATATCTCCTCAGCGGATCAAGTCTCGGGCGCCTTAACCCAGCGGATGACGCTCAGGAATGGAAAGCGAAGTCTCCAGGCTCCTGTGCAGGCTTCCGCGAGAGGATCAATACATGTTGACCCGTTCTACCAGCTTCGTCACAGCGGCACTCGTCGGCGCTTTTGTACTCGCGTTCGCACCGGGCAGCCGGGCCCAGGATGCACCGAAGGAACGTAGCATAACCGGCTGTCTGCGCAGCGGCACCGCACCCAACTCCTACATGATCAGCAACCGCGGAAAGGGCGCTCCAATTGCGATGTCAATTGTGTCCTCAAGCGCCGATTTGGACTTGGCTGCTCAGCTCGGACATAAGGTCGAGATCACGGGCACGATTGTCCCTGCCAAGGAGGCTGAAGCGGATCCGAAGGTCCCCAAGGCTTCTCATTATATGAATGTGACGGCGATCAAGACGATCTCTGCCACCTGTCCGTAAAAGTTACGCATTAGTACGGATAGGTTCCCGAAGCAGCTTCAAGAACAAATTCACCCAGATAGCCGCAGATCTCTCAACACTCTGAGGAGGATCGTGATGTCACTAAGAAAGTTTGCGCTTTCGTCGAAGAGGCCGGTGTTCTGCCTCGCTCTCACTCTCATTCTGGCAGTGGGAGTACTTGCCAGTGGGATTGGAATCGTCTTCCAGGGGTTCGAAACTGACACCAGCCTTTGGTTCAACATCGGCGTTGCTCAGGAAATCGTTCAAGAGCCGTCCGGTTACACCAATGGTGGGTATGCCAGCGGCATCGCATCGGCAACCGGGAACTACCACGCCCGGCTCCTAGTCGACACTACTCAATGCAACTATGGAGGCGGCGCACCACCCTATACTGACTGCTATGGACCCTACACAAACTGGAACGGAATTTTTGTAACCGACGGGATGACTACGCTGGGGTCAAACATAATCACGTCAGCCACAGCGAACTTTACCGCTGCCGATGTCGGCCTTGCCATCCAAGCCTATGACATTAGTACCATGGACTCAATCTTTTCACCGGGAACCACGATCACCAGCGTTACCAACGCGACGACGGCGGTGGTAAGTACAAACGCGCTGCTTAGCTCCAGCGCCGCGAACCTGGATATCGTCCCGCTATTTTCGCTCGGCTATATCACCGAGGCCGCTATCTATCTCGATGTGTCCTGGGCGGCTGGAAATTCCGATGCGCGCTTCGATTGGGACTCGGCAATAGAGGATAATGCTCAGAACTTCGACTCGGACTACGTATTCAACGTAGGAACGCAGCTTGCTGGCGACCCAACCCCTGGCTTTTGGGTAAGCACCAGCCCCAACGCCTTTCGTGATAGTAGCGATCCGGAGAACCCGTGCCCCAGCCCTAGCAGCGGTTTTGGAAACTATTGCCGGGCGCCCGTCAAAATCACGACCAGCGGCTGGTATACCTTCCGCCACATCTTTAAGATCGATCCCAACACGCAAAATCTTTCGGTCGAATTCCAGGTTGTGTCGCTAGGTGGTGGGGCTCCGATCGTGGACACAACGATCTACGGCTGGCAGGGTAATCAGCAAGCGCCAGCGGGAGGTATTTCGCCGGCGTATAGTTGGTTCGCGAACCAGGAAATTCCTCAATTGGCCATCGACAACACGCTGCTGAAGGACTTCGACACTCTAACGCTGTCTCCGGCAAACCCCACGCCCACTGGGCGTAGGAACGGTACAAACATTCAACCTCTCGGCCAGCTTGTTCGGGGTGCCCGACCCGCTGACTCCGGGGCTCACTCCGGCGAACGTCACGTTCACGCAAGGCGGTACGGGCTCTGTCACGGTCGTCCCCAGCGGGACGCAGCCGAACAATGGGACGTTCTCGTTCAATGCGACAGGGGGAACGGTTGGAACCGTGAATCTCACAGCAAACATCGATATATTCCCATCCAACACGGCCTCGTTCAACGTGATTCAGCCGGCGCTCTATAGTCCGGTCGACGGATCGACGCTGCCCGGCAGCTCCGTTACCTTCCAGTGGACCGAGTACCCGGGCGCAACCGCGTATTGGTTGGATGTGGGTCCCACGCAGGGTAGCAACAATTATGCGCAGTCAGGCAGCCTCAGCAGTTCGACGCTGTCGTACACAGTCAACAGCCTGCCCACCAACGGCAGCACAGTGTGGGCGCGCTGGTATTACTTCGTCAGCGGCTCATGGCAACATAGCGATTACAGTTACACGGCGAATGGGGGCGCATCGTCCAAGGGAATGATTACCTCGCCGCCTCCCGGTTCATACCTGACAGGCACCACCGTTACCTTTACCTGGACGGCAGGTAACGGCGCAACCGCTTACTGGATCGATATCGGCAGCAGTCCGGGCGGCAACAACTACTATCAGTCTGGCAACCTGGGCAATGTGCTTACCACAACGGTAGGCGGACTGCCCAACACGGGCGTTCCGCTCTACGTCACCTTGTGGTCCTATGTGGCAGGGCAGTGGGTAAATAACCAATACACCTACACCTCGGTTGGGGCGCTGGGCATCCTTACAATTCCGGCGCCGAATTCGACGTTGCCTGGCGCCAATGTGACCTTCGCCTGGACGGCTGGTTCGCAAGCAAGCGCGTACTGGCTCGACGTGGGCAGCACTGTAGGCGGCAACAACTACTACCAGTCCGGCAACTTGGGCAATGTCCTTACCACTACGGTATATGGACTGCCAACCAATGGCAGCCAGGTCTATGTGACGTTGTGGTCCCTTATAGGTGGGCAGTGGCTGAATAACCAATACACCTACACAGCGTACACGACTGGCGCCGGCCTTGCCGTCATGCAGACGCCGACTCCGGGCTCGACTCTGGGCGGCAACTCCGTTACCTTCACTTGGAGCGCGGGTGCGGGAGCCAGCGCGTACTGGGTCGACGTGGGCAGCAGTCCGGGTGCAAACAATTACTACCAGTCCGGTAACTTAGGTAATGTGCTGACCACGACAGTGAATAATTTGCCCGAGAACAACACCACAATCTACGTAACCTTGTGGTCGTATGTTGGAGGACAGTGGTTGAACAATCAGTACACCTACGTTTCAACCCTGGCGTTTCAGGGTTTTGAAACCGGTACTGGAGATTGGAACCCAACGCTGGATTCCAACCAGAATCCGGTTACAACTACCTTCCAGATACCTTCTGGCGGCGGAGATTTGCAATTGCAGGCCGCTTCCGGAAGCTACTATGGCGAGGTCCACAACATCGATAACGACTACATCAACGGCTACTTTGGCGACAGCGGATATAGTTACTTCGGTTACGGTCCGGGCGGCGGCTACGCGCCTCCTACTCCACCACCCTATCCCGGCAATTTCAGCCAATCGATCAAGATGTATATAAACGCCAACTGGCCGCTTGCTCTGTATGGCGGTCCAGGAGTGTGGATCGACGAGTCGCCAGGAAACTTCATCACCGGCAACTACGGAGGAGAGCATAACTTCCGGATCACTCCTAGCGGAACTGGTTCGGTCGCCATCTCTGCCGACGGAGGCAGTACCTTCGCGACAGTTACAACCTCCGGCTGGTACAACTTCCAGATGACATTCCAAAAGGGACAGCCAACCGACCTGGTAACTACCGTTATGACCGTGTTCGATTCGAACGGTAATTCCATCGGGGCGACCACGGTGTACTCCAATTCACCGGGCGGGCCTCTATACAGCCAGGACCTGGCAGGTCCTGGCTATGTCTGGATCACGGTGTGGCCGAACGGTTGGGCGGGGGATGTGCTGGGCATCGACGATGTCCGCGTGGACCTTCTCTAACCGATTCTCGCCGATTTTCACCAGGGCACGGATTCTTATCCGTGCCCTCTTTTATACGAGGTCGTAGTGTCGATGGCAGATCGTAGCCGTCTAACCTACGAGAGGCGATTAATTGATTACAAGTTCCATCACGAGATCGGCCATGCTTCTAAGTTCTCTTGTGCCAAGCCTGCTGGTTTCTAATGGCTTTTCCCAGGCAGAGCCCGGTCCCACCATAAAGAAACCGTTGATTTATCAGGTTGGCCAGATGGTCCACATTAATGCGGCGGGCTCGCGTCCTTTATTGCAGGCGGTCGACGCATTGCAGCAAAAATACGGTTGGACCGTGGACTATGAAGATGCACAGTATCCGCCTCCTACCGACGGTGCAACCAATCAACTGTCTCCTCCCCTTCGTCGCCGTCCCAACGCAGCTCAGATCAGGGACAGCGGCTTCAGTGTAGAGTTCAACACTGGTCCTACTTCCAACAGCCGTCCTGATGAAGAGACAGTTCTTGCGCTCGTCGTTGATGCTAACAACCAGAGCAATGATGCCGGACAGTTTGAGCTGCGAAAGGTTAAAGACGGAAGCTTCGCGATAGTTGGTGTGGGAGTGCGCGATTCACAGGGCCAGAGTGCCTATCAGCAACCCATTCTGGACACACCGATCAGCCTTGCGTCGGAGCGGAGAAGTGCTCGCGAGACAATTACCCTGATTTGCCAGAAGCTAAGCGAACAAATCAAGATTCCAGTGGTTGTCAACGACGCAAGCGAAAGTGTCCCTGGCCGCGAAACCGTTGCGATTGGCGGAACCGCAGTCTCCACGCGCACGCTGCTCTCGCGCACTCTGGCATCGATGGGCAGTAACTTCTATTGGCGCCTGATCTACGACTCAAGTAATAAGAGCTACGAGTTCAGCGTAGATCGTCTTTCGCCATGAGAGAGGTGACCGTCAACCTGCGGAAAAGATGGGACTCAGGCGGCCAAAGGAAAGTCGGACTTAGAGCTTATGAGTGTGCCCCAATGCCGCAATTTTTGTTCGGTTCCGGCGACATTTCTTTGGCGGCCGATGCTTGTCGCTGTATGCGTTCCATGCTTCATGGCAAGCCGGCGCAGAATGCCGGATCTGTTGCCGTCGTAAATCAGCCTCGACGTAACGCGAAATCGTTGTACAATGCCGAGTCAGTCTGAAAAAAGAAATTCCTATTGATTCCGTTTAACGTGAACCGAAAGATAGAGTCTGAATCTCCGCCGGAGACTGGGGCAATCGAGACGGCTAGGCCTTCCTCCTCGGTCCGCCGCGCCGCCGCGCTAGTCTTCTACAATATCGCTGCGACGGTCGTTCTTTTACTGGCACTAGAGGGAATGGCTAATGTCTACTACGCCTTCCACGATGCCTTCGCCGAGCGGCCCCTGACCGAGCGGCTCTTCACTGAATATGATCGGGAGCTCGGATGGGTGAGTCTCCGCAACATCTATCTGCCGAATGTGTTCGGCCCGGGAAAATACGTGCGGACGAACTCTCAGCGGTTCCGCAGTGACACGGATTTCACGCCGACCGTGCCACCCGGCAAAACCCGCATCATCTGTTCAGGCGATTCCTTTACTTTTGGCTACGGGGTCGACAACAATCACGCGTGGCCTCAGTCTTTGGCCGCTGTTGACCCGAATATCCAGGCCGTCAACATGGGGCAGGGAGGATACGGAGCGGACCAGGCCTATCTTTGGTACAAACGCGACGGAACCTCGCTTGATCATGACATCCAGATTATGGCGGTCATCACGCCTGACTTATTCCGAATGCAGAACTCGTCATTCAACGGATACGGGAAGCCGGTTCTCGCGATAAAAGACGATCACCTGGTTACCAACAACGTACCGGTTCCGCGTGCCATGGAGATGTGGTCGCCACGGTTAGCGCGGGCAGAAAACGCTCTATCCAAATTGAGCATCACCCGCCTGCTGCGCGGTGTGTTCGGTCTGAAAGCCGAGGGCCCTGCGACTGAGATGCAGAAGGAACGTAACCAGGAAACGGCTAAGGTCGTGCCCTACATGCTCGACGATCTGGTTTCGACGAACCGGGCCCGGAACAGCGTGTTCGTTCTGGTCTACTTGCCTGTACGCATGGAGATCACCGAGAACATGGCAGGCTCATGGCGCAGCCTTCTGGCCGAATATGCGCGCCAGCATGGGGTTTTGTTCATCGATCTCGTCGACGATTTCCACCGTCTCCCTCCTGACGAGCTTGACAAGTTTTTCTTCGCTTGGGGGTCGATTTATTTTCCGGGAGCCGCCGATCACTATACCGAGGCGGGAAACGCGTTCGTCGCCGATCGGATTTATCGTCACCTACTTGCCAATCCGGAGACCGCGGCCAAGTTGCATGCTTCGCCCACGGCCGTCGCTCCGTAACCATTTTCAATTTCATAGAGAACGTTGGTGAAGATCTCCGTGCCGGTCATTGTGCCCTTGGGATCCGCGCGATTTCGCGGGCGCCTCGCCGTAGAGGTACACATCTGATTGCGAGACTCACGACCTGGCGGATGCCGAATGTCCCCGAGTGTTCGTATCCAGTACAATCTGCGGTACAATGACGCACGGTTGCTGTCCCGGATAGCCCATCTATCCGGAGCGGCATGGACACCTTGATCGATTTTGGGGGAGAGCTATGGGTTTCTTCAGAACGACGCGGTCAGCGCCTGGGAACCGCCGGACAGCTGTTTTCGTTCTTCTGGAGCAATAAGCGCTGGTGGCTGACGCCCATCCTGATCACGCTGGCGGTCTTTGCCGTGCTGCTGATCCTGGCCCAGAGCTCCGCGATCGCGCCGTTCATCTACTCGTTCTTCTAAGGGAAACGAACGATGTTGCATCATTTCATCAAGCTGCATTGGCGGACCATCCTCGGCGTCGTCGCCTCGCCGTGCAGTCTGGTTTGTTGCCTGCGTTAGGCGAAGATGTCGGAGCGCTGGAAGAAGATTGGCCATGCCATCGGCAACTTCCAGGCCCGCATACTTCTGACAATTATTTATTCGTGCTGATCTTGCCTTTCGGATTGGTGGTGCGCTTCTTCTCCGATTCTCATGCACATGCAAGAAGCGGCCGGAAAAGTGGTTCGACCATCCTCCCATACCCAACACTCTGGAAGAGGCTCGCCGCCAAGGCTGACATGAATATCCTGGGAATCTCCTGCTATTACCACGACGCCGCGGCCGCGCTATTGCAGGATGGCCAACTCATTGCCGCCTCCGAAGAAGAGCGCTTCAGCCGCATCAAGCACGACTTCGGATTCCCCCGCCAAGCCATCAACTTCTGTCTGGAAAGCGGCGGCATCAAGGGCGAAGATCTTGACTACGCCGTCTTCTACGAAAAGCCCTTCCGCAAGTTCGACCGCATCCTGATGAGCGTGCTCCAGACCTATCCGCAGTCATACAAGGTCTTTCGCGAGTCGATGATCACCTGGATGATCGACAAGCTGTGGGTCGGCTCGAAGATCTCGGCGGAGCTGGGCATTCCGACCGACAAGATCCTGTACTGCGAACATCACATGTCGCATGCCGCCAGCGCGTTCCTCTGCTCGCCGTTCGAAGAGGCAGCGGTCTTGACGGTCGATGGCGTCGGCGAATGGGTGACGGGAACCTGGGGAGTCGGCCGCGGCAACCAGATCGATATTAGCAAGCAGATGATGTTCCCGCACTCGCTGGGACTTGCTGTACAGCGCGTTCACGGCGTTCCTCGGGTTCGAAGTCAACGAGGGCGAATACAAAGTAATGGGCATGGCGCCGTACGGCCAGCCGCGCTACGTCGACAAGGTGTGGAAGTTGATCCGGCAGGAAGCGGACGGCTCGTTCTCGCTCGACATGGATTACTTCTGCTTCCAGCACTCCACCGACGCGCACCTTCAACCAGCAAGCTTTGAGCAGTTGTTCGGCGAGCCGCGGCCGCCTAAGATGCTGTTCTTCACCGCCGACTCAGGCTTCCCGGCGTACTTTGGCGAGGCGCCGTCAAACTTCAATGAGCTCTGCAAGACTGAATCAGCACTACGCCGACATCGCCGCCAGCATTCAGCAGGTTACCGAGGAAGTGCTGCTCTGCATGGCGCGGCAACTGCAAAAAGAGACGGGCCTGAAGAGATCTGTGCATCGCCGGCGGCGTGGGCCTGAACAGCGTCGCCAATCATCGCATCCTGCGCGAAACTCCCTTCGAAGACATCTTCATTCAGCCCGCCGCCGGAGATGGCGGAGGCGCGCTGGGCGCGGCGCTGTGGGCCGACAACATGCTGCTCGGCAATCCCCGGCGCTTCCGCATGGATCATGCCTATTGGGGCAAGGCTTATTCAGATGCGGAGGTGCACCAGTTCTTGGACGAGAATCGACATTCCGTACCAGCGCAGTCGACGATGACGACAAGCTGCTGGACCTGGCGGTCGATCGCCTGCAGCAGGGCAACGTGATTGGCTGGTTTCAGGGTCGCTTCGAGTGGGGACCGCGCGCGCTGGGCAATCGCAGCATTATCGCCGACGCCCGCAATCCGCACATGAAGGACATCGTCAACACCAAGATCAAGTTCCGCGAGCCCTATCGGCCGTTTCGCTCCATCGGTGCTGGCCGAGCGCACGGAAGAGTTCTTCGAGCTGCCGAACGCGATGGAGCACTACCCCGCGCGCTACATGCTGTACGTCGTGCCGGTGCGGCCCTCGAAGCATAGCGTGCTGCCGGCCATCACGCATGTGGACGGCACCGGTCGCCTGCAAACGGTTTTTCGATGACGCCAACCCTCGCTACCACGGACTAATCGAACGCTTCTCCCAGGCGACGGGCGTTCCCGCGATACTGAACACGTCGTTCAATCTCAAAGGCGAGCCCATCGTCAACACTCCCGCCAACGCCTTCAGCACCTTCTCAAGAGCGAAATGGACATGCTCGTTCCTGGGAAACTTCGTTGTCGACAAGCCTCATTAGTTCTGGATTCCAAGTCCAGAACTTACCTGGACGGCTTCTAGGTGCAACTGGGATAGGTAGAGTGTTGTATGTAACAAAGACTCTGCGCCAGTTATGCAATGGTGGATGTCAGCGAACTTATTTTGCGGGCGAGGCAGGATCGAAAGCAGAGAAATAGCAGAGAAAAATCGAAGCTGTTATTTAGAGAGACCTATCTTCTGTAGCTAAACTTGCTATAACGAAAGCTGCTCGCCTATGGAACTGCGGCGACACTAAGAAGGGTTGCTGCCTGAAGCGCTGCTTGCAGAGTGGCTCCGGCAATGACCTTTCCTGTACTGGAGGGAACGACAAGAATGTCGTCGGCTTGTAGCTGCAAGTCAGGCGCCTTGGCCTGAAGAATCTTCTTTAGCTCTACCGGAGTTTCTGTCATCCCACCTCCTGCTGTCTTTCTAAGAATCTTTGTGCCGCCCAGTTTAGCCGTGCGAGTTGTGCCTCCGGCAAGAGCAACCGCCTGCAATACCGTCAAACCGCCCCCTTCCATCAGGAAGCCACTCGGTTTGGCCACATCTCCAACCACGTAAATGATGTCTGCCTTTTGCACAATGATCGTATCCCCGGGAAAGACTTGGACGTTAGTTTCGGGGTTATCTTTGAGATTTCGCGATAGGTCGATTGTAATCGTTTTGTCAGGATCGCTGCGATGAGTCACGGTTAGACTACGCCCAGCTTTGTCGCTGAGTCCGCCCGCTGCCGAGATCAGATCAAAGAGGCGTTGCTGTCCCAGCACCGGATAAACCCCGGGCCTGGCTACCGCTCCCAGCACGCTTGCTCCCTCCGAGGCATACTCCGTCACTAAGAGCGAGACTTGCGGGTTCTTCACGAAGGCAGAGAGCCGCGTCTGAATTAGCTCCTCGGCCTCCTGGGCTGTGAGACCGGCCACATGCGTGTAGCCAATCAGCGGACAGTACATTTCGCCATTGCTGGAAATCCGGGTTTTGATGCTGAGGTCGGGGACGCCGTACACGCTCATTTCCAGCAGGTCGCCGACGCCGAGCTGCAGCGACCTGTCTTCACTGCGCGGACTCGACCTACCAGTTTCCGAAGCCGAAGCGGTTTTGCCCGTATCCTTATTATCATTACTATTGCTGTCGGTATTCTTCGCCGGGGCAGCTTGATCCTGCGCTGCGGCATTCAACCCTGATGTACAAAACAGCGTGGCAGCTAACAGCAGTGTGAAACTCGAGGCTTTACCTAACTTCGATGGCAACAACCGCATCCCAGTACCTCTGACATCTACTTATGGACCAACAGTTTAGCATGACGAACAGCTGCGTAGTGCAGCAATTCCGCCCTGCCGCCAAACCTCTGGATGGCCAAAACTCGGCTAAATAACTTGCGCCTTCCGCACGCTGGTTGCCGGTTGATCGGCGATCTCTGACCCGGGATTAGCCGTGCTCCTCCCCACACTGATATAAGTGAATCCGTGACGCGTCACCTCGTCTGGCCGATACAGATTGCGGCCGTCAATGATGATCGGATAGCGGAGCAGGGGCTTCAGTTTCTCCAGCTCCAACCCGGCAAACTCTTTCCAATCCGTCAGGATGATCAAAGCGTCGGCTCCATCCGCTGCGGCATAGGAGTCGCGGCCCAAGCGGATTCTGTCGCCAAAGATAGCTTCCGCGTTGGCCATGGCGGCCGGGTCATACGCCGTCACAGAAGAGCCCTCAGCTAATAACGCCTCGACAATCTTCACTGCGGGCGACTCCCGCAGATCGTCGGTGCCCCCCTTGAAGGCGAGCCCTAAGACACCCAGCCTCTTGCCCTTCAGCGTCCACAGCGCCGAGCGTATCTTGGTCAGGAACCGCTTCTGCTGCTGAGTATTGATGGTTTCCACTTCGTGCAGCAGCTTCAGATCGACGCCTACCTCTGAGCCTACAGCGCAAAATGCCTTCAGGTCTTTGGGAAAGCAGGAGCCTCCATATCCGATACCGGCAGATAGAAACTGCGGGCCGATGCGGCTGTCCTTGCCGATGCCTTCCGCTACCTCGGATATGTCGGCGCCCACGGCTTCGCACACATTGGCCACGGAATTAATGAAGCTGACTTTCATCGCCAGAAAGGCATTGCAAGCGTGTTTGATCAACTCTGCACTCTTGGCACTGGTGCGCAGCAAGGGTGCAGGATTTTCTGCCGACCTATTGCCGCGCAAACTTGTGCTTCGACGATAGTAGCTTCCGGAAGTTAGAGGTTCATAGATGCGAGCCAGAAGCCTATAACTCCGTTCCGAGTCAGCACCTACGACGATTCGATCGGGGTGCAGAAAGTCCAGGACCGCCGCTCCTTCGCGAAGAAATTCCGGATTCGACACCACATCGAAACTATCCGTACGAACGCCATTTCGCACCAACACCCGCTGGACCCATTCGTTGGTATAGACCGGTACTGTGCTCTTCTCCACGATCACCTTATAGCCATTGATGGAGCGCGCAATCTCGGCTGCCACCGATTCCACGTAGGAAAGATCGGCATCGCCGCTCTCCAGCGAAGGCGTACCGACTGCAATGAAGATGACCTCCGCTTCCTTGATCGCCGCCGACAAATCAGTGGAGAAGCCGAGCTGTTCGCCAGACACGCGTGCCAGCAATTCGGGCAGCAGGTCTTCATGGATCGGCACTAAGCCGTTCTGTAAGTCTGAAATCTTGGCCTGATCGCTATCGACGCAGGTAACGCTATGTCCGATTTCGGCGAAGCAAGCCGCCGCCACCAGTCCAACATAGCCGGACCCAATGACTGCGATTCGGACCGAAGCGTCTGCGGATTGGCGATCACTTGTCATAGTTTGAAAATCGGGGTCTGCACTTCGATTCATGCCAGGCGAGAGGGAATGACGAGCCACGGCAGCAGCCAGCACAAATTTTATCAGTTCCTGTATATCAATATCGAACCAGAACTCAAAGTTCTTTCTCCCAAAACACCGTTGCAGGAATGCAGTTCTAATCGATCTCTAGGGAAGCTCTGATTAAGTTCCGGTTTTGAAAGGGCACGGCTTCAGCCGTGCCGCACGTATTGCAAAATCAACGGGGCTTTAGCCCCTGCGGCAAGTTCGGCAAGTTATTCAGAGTTTTCCGAGATTAACTTTGTTCCAAGAATGTCCGGGATAACCCAGAGAACACAGATAAAGAAGGGCACAGATGAGAATCCATCCATGCCCTTCTGAAAGCGGCCGCCGCTGGAGAGTGGCGGCCATGTGTTTCAGATCCTACGGACCTGAAGTGTAGGTGTACTGGTTATTCAGCCAATTGCCTCCTACCAGTGAGTACAGGGTCACGTAGATCGTGGTGCCATTGTTCGCCGGCAAACTGTACACCGTGGTAGTCAGCGCGTTACCCAGGTTCCCGGATTGATAGATATCGTTCCCACCCACCGTGGAACCGATATCCATCCAGTAGGCCGTGGCTCCGGAGCCCGCGCTCCAGGTGAACGTCTGAACGTTGCCGCTCAGTATCGATCCAGGAGTTGGCGACTGCATCATCGCCAGGGTGTAGCCGAACGCCGTGTAGGTGTAAGTGGTGCCCAGCCACTGGCCACCCACGTAGGAGTACAGGGTCACGTACACCGTGCTGCCATCCGTCGGCAGACCGTTGACCGTGACTGTGAGTACATTACCCAGCGGTCCAGACTGGTAGTACTGGTTGCCGCCAGAGGTGCTTCCCACGTCCAGCCAGTAGTTGGTTGCACCCGCGCCTGCTGTCCAGTCGAAGGTAACCGTGCTGCCGGTGAACTGCGAGCCGGGAGTCGGCGTGGTAAGCACACCTTGCGATCCGCTACTGCCGGCCGCGATGTAGGTGTACTCGTTGTACACCCAGTTGCCGTTCACCAGCGACCACAGGGTGATGTAGATGGTGCTGCCGTTGGTCGGCAGGTTGGTAACGGTGTCGCTGGTAGCGGTTGCCGATGTTGCCGGACTGGAAGTACTGATTGCCGCCCGAGGTGCTGCCGGCGTCAATCTCATACGCCGTCGACTGCGAACCCGCGTCCAGGTGAAGAGCTGGCTGCTGCCGGTCAGGGTCGAGCCCGGAGTCGGCGAGCTCATGCAGGCGATCGTGCTGCCGCCGCCAAACGCCGTGTACTGATACTCGGTGTACGACCACGCGCCGTTCATGTAGTACCACCAGGTGACATAGATGGTGCTGCCGTTGGTGGGAAGGTTGCTGGCCGTGACCGCGAAGGTGGTCGGAGGCAGGCTGCCGGTCTGGAGGTAATTATTCCCCTCCGGCGTGGAGCCTATGTCAACCCAGTAGTTGGTTGCGCCAGGTTGGACGCACCACTGGAAGGTTGCGGTGCTGCCGGTCAGGGTTGAGCCCGGAGTCGGGCTGTAGATCGCCGATGATCCGCCATGCCACTGGCAATTGTTTACCAGGTACACGCTGTTAGGCGTGCCCAGGCCGGTTGCCAGGTCATAGCCAGGCGCTGCACCGTAGGCTGGCTGATAGGACTGAGCGGCCGTGCTAGGCGTGGTGTTGGCGACTGCAATTGCGCCGCTGCCTCCACCGCCGGTAAACGTCATCGGAGTCTCCGGCTGATAGCCCGAGCCGGCAGCGGTAATGGTGATGGCGCTGACGTAATTCGGTCCCTGACCCTTGGTTGTGTTGGTAATCGTCACATAGTCTGGCCCAAAGAAATCGATGCCGCTAAAGCCCACGATGAAGTTGCCGGCATACCCCGTCAGTCTTTGAGGTAATGGTGACGGTGCCGCTGCTGCGGGACGCCGTAACCGCCGAGCAGCCACCGAGCGATGTCGTAAGGGCGGTCGCGATGGCCGTCGTGCTCGCTCCAGCCAGTGTGTAGGGTCCGCAGATGACTGCTCCAGAGTTGTTCGTCAATGCGATCTGTTGACCCGCTGCGCCGGCGCTCGCTGATCTTCACTGTCCAGACCGCGGTTTGTGAGCCCGCGGTGACCGCTGCCGTACAGGTAGCCTGCGTGCCGCCCGCAAACAGAGTCGTATTGGTCGGCGATAGGTAGGGGTTGGCGTTGGTCGGCCCGGCGATGGCACAGCTTGGCGCGGTGGTATAACCGGTGCCGCCGTTGATAACGGTTGCGCCGGTGACGTTGTCCGTGCTGTCCACACCGTAAATGCCGGTGTTGTAGTTGGGAGTTGAGGCCGCCTGGGAAGCAGTGGGCCAACGACACTGCGCCGTTGTATTCGCAAGCCAGGTCGATATCGCCCTGGGTTACGTCATTGAAGGCGCATCCGGGGCTGGGCCGCCGGTACCGCTGGCATTACAGGCGCTGCCGGCGAAAGTTCCACCAGAGGTGCCGTACTGGTTTTGGCCGATCTGGTAATAAATCGGATTGGGATTGCCCCAAGTCGTGTTGGTCTGCTGATTGATCAGCGCCTGAACAGCAGCCATGGTCGGCGAGGCCACCGAGGTCCCGCCAAATCCCGCCCAGGTGCTGGGAGCGCCCGCGCAGGAGACCGCGCCGCCCGAAGTCTGGCTCGGATCGGACCAGCAAACCGTCTCGAAGTGCCCCCAAACGCCGTTGGCGGCAAACATCGAAACGTCGGGAATGTCACGAACCCCGTCGGAGGGGCTGCCGTAAACAGCCTGGCCTCCGCTCAGCGCAGCTCCCGTTTGATAGGAGGGTTTGGACCATCCCTGGCATTGAGGCTGCGATAGGAGGTCCGCGGTGATGTTCGCGCCGCCCGCGCCGTAAGCGCAGTTGCTGGCGCCGCCGCTGCCCGCGCCGCTACTAATGTAGCTGCTGGTGGTGTTAAACGGACTGGTATTGCAAGTGCCGCTGCTTCCGTAGGTTGTGAAGGTTCCGTGAGCCAGGTCGGAGATCAGGGTGCTGGCGCAGGAATCGTTCCACGGGATTTCCGGCACATACTGCAAAGCTGAGCCGTAGTACGTGGTGTTGGTCGCACTCCAGTAGTTGCTAATCGGATTGCCGCCGTTTTGGCCGGTCTTCGCGTTATAGGTGTCCTCGAAATCGGTGCCACCCACGGATACGTTATACGGACTTGAACCCCAACCGGTGATGCCCAGGCTGGTGAGGTCATACTCTACGCCGAATTCGTTGGAGCAACTCGACGGGCCTTCATCGCCGGAGGAGACGAAGACCGAGAAACCCTCGGCTGCCGCCTGCTGATAGGTACTGGAGAAAGCCGCGTTGGCTCCATTGCCGCTCAAGGCTTCGCAGATGCCGTAGCTGACGCTGACCACGCCAAGTGTCGGCGACGATTCGTTGACCAAATTCTGCAAGGCAATCAGGCCGCCGAAGCTGACGGTGCCACTCGGGCACGATATCAGGTTGATGTTGGCGCTGGGTGCGATCGCGGTGGCGACTTCCACGTCGATAGCCGCTTCGCCATCATCGCCGTTAGTGCCAGGATCGGTGCAGTTCGCCGGGATGGGTGATGCTGTAATTGCCGGCCGGGAAGTTGGCGGTTAAGCCGAAGGTGGAGCGATAGGTGTTCCAGTCGCTCTTGCCGTTGCTGCCGGCGGTGCCATAGGTGTCGGTGTCTTCCACCAGGTAGATCGTCTGGCCCTGGCCGGAGATACCGGCCGCGTACAGGGGGTTCAGGTTGTAGATGGTCTGGTTGTCCTGCGGCGTCATCGCGTAGCAGGTACCAGGTTCGGTTGGGAGCGAAGTAGACGACAGGCAGCCGGCGAACGTGTACTGCGGTACGGGCCGGTTCATGGCGTGCGGCCGGAAGTCGTTCAGGGAGAAGAATCCCTTGATCACGGGCGCCAGCGCCTCCGGAATCTGCGGATTGCTCATGTTGGCGATGTGCTGCTTGCCGTTGACCTCAAGCTCACCCATCTGGACGTGGAAGGCTGATGCGATCGAGCCTGCCGTACCCGAGATGTCGATCAGCATCTTGTTCTCATAAACCCGGTTGATGACGAACCCCTGCGACTCCAGCCAGCTGGTGATCTTCTGGATGTCTTCGTCCGCCACGCCATACTGCTCTCCAAGCTGCGCAGACGTGAGCCACTTGTGGAAGTTCGGAGACTTGCGATTGTTGAGCGAATCGATGTAAGCGTCGAGCGCCTGCTCCTGCTCAGGAGAACGCTGCAGGAAGAGCAGGATGTGCTCGATGGGCATGGCCGCATTGGCTGGCCCAACAAAGTTGACGGCGTTCTTCGCCTCAGGCCGCGTGTTGCCGCGCAAGATGACATAGGCGCTTTCGTCGATAGCCTGCGTAATGCGAGGACTTGGCCCTACTTCGTTACCGTTTTGTGTGATGGGATTGGGCGCTGTTCGCCCATAAGCCAGTAGAGAAGTTGCGACGAATGCCAATAACAGCACACACCACAACCCAAGCAAGGATTTTCTTGTCATGGAGCTGCACCTTTAACACCTCGTAGAGGTGTGAATAGAACTGTGGATTTCGGATCCGAGCGCAGCTACCGTTAAGCGGTAGCCAGTACCTGGGGACAACAAGACAGCAGAACTGCAGGCAGTGCCGACCGGCGGGAGACGAAGTGGCGCCGGCCATAGTCGCGCAATCTTTGTATCTATTGCTGCGCGTGCAATTGGTAGTCTAACTATTTGCCACCAGCCAGACCGTGCAAAAAAACCCGACGAGCCAGAATCTTCCTACGGAGATTTGCGGGAAAATCTTAGGGGAGAATTGCTCCGTTTCCCTCCAGGGCTGGAAACATTTCGGCTGCGGACCAGATTCCTTCCGGAATGAATACCACTAAAATCTAGTCCTTTATTTACGCCGTGCAAGATATTCCACGCGTGCTTGCACGACAATACGTCTTTTGTTGTAGACACTAAAGTCGGAACGCGATACAGCACGTATATGGTTAGTGCCCGGGCCAAGAGGACCGGACACTGGCCCCTGCAAAACGGCTCGCGAAATCATGAGCCTCCGCAAAAATGCTTCCCCCGAAAATTTCGGCCGGCGGCAGGCGGCTGCGAATCTTGTAACTGCCGTAAGCTCCTAAACCACTTTAAGACTACATGGGCATCAGAACTTCCATCATCATGCTAATGCTGTCAGGTATCTGACCCTAAGACTTCCTTCTTGCACCTGAGGAGAGGAGCCATAAGATATCGGGGTCAAACTATCATGCCCGCTCGAACCGGGTTGGAGCCGAGGAGTCCTTCAGTCCGACGGATCTGTTGCTTGAGCCACTGGGGTTACTTGGTTGAAGGCGTTACGAATTTATAAGACGGCTGGATGACTTCTGGGGTTCTACCAATCTCAGTGACGTTATAAAAGCGCCTTTTTGGGCGGTGTCATAATTTGAAATCCGCTGTCAAGCTATGGCTCTGGGCACTCCCTTGGGTTAGGACACTATCCCTTTTCGCGGTCAGGGCCAATCTTCGTTGCCCAGCTATCCAAGCAAGAAAGGCTGCGGTTGGAGCGTCGAAAATCAGCCTTAGAAACCGCAATGCGCCGTTTCCAGTTGTGGATCGCGGGCTGGGCCGGAATCATTCCCAGCCATCGTCGAAAATGGCGCTAAGTTGAGGTTGGGTTAGTGCGGAAATTGTTTTTCACCCACTACCTGAGGTGACAGGCGGTGCGATCGCGCTGATCCCTCTGATATAATGAGCATCTGGCTTGTTCCTCATCCCACTTCACAAATCGGGATAGCCAGAACTGCGGCGTGTCTATCGCGCAGTGTCTTGCAGCGTCGGGGAGTGGCTCAGCCTGGTAGAGCACCTGGTTCGGGACCAGGGGGTCGGAGGTTCAAATCCTCTCTCCCCGACCAATATTTTCAATCGACTTAAACGCTATTTCCGGTTTTTCCGTCAGGACCACTGTAGACGATTTTGTAGACGGTCGCGCCTTCTTAGATTCTCAAGTTGAATTCCAATCTGACTTCCACACAGAACTCAGGTCGCAGTCTCAGCGGGAACGCAAACCGAAGCTCCTCCAAAACATCCAACGGGCAGCGCAACGGAATCTCCGCAACGACATCAGCCGTCATTTCTGCCGATCATTCACTTTGTACGCTAAACCTCATCTGAGTCACCGCTTACTCATCAAGACCCTCAATGAGTTCTTGGAGACGGCACGCGAGATTGGTAAGTTGCCGCACCTGCTTCCTCAGTAGGTCTTTGGCTAGCTCTAGCCTCGCCTCCATGACGGCCTCGTTTGCGCCAAACTCGCTTTCAGCTGCCGGTTCGATGCGATCCATGTGGAAACATTAGCAAACACGAGATTAAAAGATTCTTAAATCAGAAACTCTCCTGTCGCGAGGCATTCTCTGTCACAGCGACTGCGGTCCGCTGGACAGAACTACTGATTCGGAGTTACCTGGTGCTGTTCACGATTGAGCAAGTATAGGTTCGTTCCGTCGGAACTTACCGCAAGCCCGGTCGCGAGATTGGTCCAAGTGGCCAGGAGCGGCGTCACCGTTCCTGCCGTAGGATCAATCACCGAGAAGCGGTTCAGCATTGCAGTCTCGTCTGCGATTGCCACGACTGCTGTGCCATGCGTTTCGTCGGCAGCGATGTTGAATGGATCGCCGGTCAGAAAATGGGCTGGCCGAGCAGTGTCATGGAATTCACGTCCACGGAGCCGACCAGATGGTCATATCGACTGAGGACAGCTATCGTATTGGCCAGCGGGCCGGAGCGGAATGCGACCATTTCCCAACCTGCATTTACCATGTTGGCGAGCGAGATGTTGCCGGACTTGGTAAAACCCGGGACCGCTACGCATCCGTTGGGAGTGAACGAAGGGATGCCATAAGAGCACACCGTCGCGTCCGCGCGATTATAAGTCACAGCTTGGAGAATGCCGTTCACGTTGAATATCCGCAACAGCCATGGTTGGTTGCCCACGACGCCGGCAGGGCTTGTTGTGATCGTCGGGGGATTCTGACTCAAGTCCAAGCACGCGATGGCATTCGTGGTCCATTGGGCTCCACAGGCTTGGTGATTCAATGCGTCGACTTCCATGGCAGGATTGCCGTTGCCAATTCCGAACGGATTTTGATCATTCTGGTTTTGGTAGACGGCGAACGTCACTACTCCTGGCGGTTGCGAACGGACAATTTCCCCGGTTTCGTTATCGGCGGCAATGCTGACGCCGCTGCCCGTCATCATTCCACCCGGCGTGAGGTTGCTCGTGTAGACGTATACGGGGGAGTGCGCATCGAAATAGTACTCTCCGAGAGCGCTATTGTAGGCCAAGTCGCCGGAGTTCCGTACCCTGCCATCGACATCGAGTTTGATTGCTCACTGCCGTCGGCACTTTGAACCTGGAAGGAGAGCCACCCTGGTGAGGCACAGTTGCCTTGGAATGCCAAAACCAGAGAGATCTGATTCGGCAACGTACCGTTTCCGAGAGGAGTACTGCCTGCGCAATCCTGAAGGATATCGCCAGACGCAAATCCAGAGCCGTTAATGGTGATTCCCAGCAACGTTCCCGCCGTTTCGATGTAGGCGCTTGCGGGCACGATCGATGTGATCGTAATTCCGCCGCTGGCCGTCACCGTGACCGTTGCTGTCGCCGTTGCCGGCGTTGTGCCAGCCGCGCCGGTTGCGGTCATGTGTAAGTTGGTGGTTTGCGTCGGCGTCACGACGACTGATCCCTGAGTGACCGGAGTAACGTTGCCGATACCTTCGTCAATTGAGAGACTCACTGCGTTCGTCGTTGTCCACGAAAGTGTCGACGAGCCTCCCGATGGAATCGTTGATGGAGCGGCCGTGAATGAATTGATCATCGGATTCGCGGGAGGCGGCGTGGTCGAAGGCGTGATTGTTACGGAGACAGCACCGGCGGTCGCGCCGGTGCTGGTGGCAGTGATCGTAACCTGCGCTGGACTGGGAACGGTTTGCGGCGCGGTATAGAGTCCCGCAGGAGAAATCGTTCCGACCGTCGAGTTGCCGCCAGTCACATTGTTAACCGCCCAGGTTGGTGTGATGGATGTGCCGTTCTCCGTCGCCGTATATTGGGCTTGCTGCCCAACCATCACGCTCGACCTTCCGCTCACGCTAATGATTGGCGTTGGGGGCGGATTATTGCCGCCGCTTCCATTGCTTCCGCCGCAGCCGACAAGACAGACGAGGCAGCCAAGTGCTAGAACGATGACGGCCTTAGCGGCAACCCCTAAGACTCGCCGAGGCGAAACGGCCCAAAGAAAAGTACCGTGAGATATAGACAATAGGAGCTCTCGATCGTTTCTCATTAGCAGCCTCGCTTCACTTGAAAGTTGCTATCAAATACTAAGAAATAGTATCTATAGAGTGCAAACAACCACATAATACATTCTATTGAATGTGTCAAGGCTAATCCGTGCCATTTACGTTGTTTTTTGATGAAACATGACGAATATCGACGATTGTTTGCCAAGCGATTGCGAAGCATTCGAAAGAGAACCAAGCTCACGCTCGAAACGGCTGCAGAGCGGGCGAACTTAAGCGGCAACTATTGGGGAGAAGTTGAGCGGAACAAGAAGGTGCCAAGTCTCGATACGATTGTTGCAATGGCTGGTGCTCTCAGCGTCTCGATCGAATCACTCATGAGAACGGAGCCAGTCGAAGACACGAAGAACATTCGCAAACGCATTGATACGATGCTTAATGCCTGCGATCCGGATCGACTCGAATTGGTTCATCGCCTCACGAAAGCAATATTAGAGCCATGATCGCTATGAGACGCCAAGCAAGGCGAAAGAATGATGAGGCTCGATGGCTCCATCATCTGCTGGCCTACCTAAAAGGACAGCGGCAGTGGCGTCACCTTACTAGTCCAAACTTAAGGTTGCTTTTGCGCCACCTCGGGCCAAGGCCCGGTCCCTTACAATAACCCTGCGGGCCAATAGAGGAATCGGTCGAGAGCTCCACGTATGCCATCAACTGCCATCGAGAGCAAGTTCGCCCACCTTTTCAGCGGAGGCAGACCGCGTATGCCGGTAGGGAGGAAATTGTTGAGTGAGGGCTGAGTAAATATTTTCGGTCCTACGTCGCTCCCTGCTTCATACCACGCGGAGAATGCGTTCTGCATCCTCATAGGGAGCCGTGGCGCCGAAGTCGTACAGATAATCCTGATCAACCCTTGGACTTCGTGAATGGTGGGCTGGTACTCCAATTTGCGAGCTAATGCGCTCTTGCAAGTCGACGCTGAGTTAACTACACTTTGAGTAGCCTCTCTGTGTAGCATGGTCGTTCACTTGGCTCAGCTTTAGCCGCGATATATGATGGCGTTGTTCAACGCCTGAACAACTTTTCCGATATAGTCAGCATTCTGGCTGTTCAGCGGCTTTGCTTCTCCCGATGCGCTGTGGAGTAGCACGTAATATGTGGGTCTGCGTTTCGTAAACCACCACACACCACCGGCGACTACGAACAGTCCAAAAAAAACTCCCCAAGTACCTCGCGCTCCTTGCGCGCAACCGCCAAGTGACAAGAGCAGCCCCAAGACAATGAGGGCGACAGGCCCTTTGTGCGAAGGCGGTTCCGTAAAAGAGGTCACCGATGTTACTCCGGCCATGGTGAATGTGTGTGGACCAACTACGAACCGAGCATTCGTGACGAGCACTCCGGAATCTCGATAGAACTCCTTCTCCATAGCCGGCGCAGCGACGGCGGCGGCGGCAGATGTATTGCCAGACGAGAGATCTAGCTTCTTGCCACAACCCGCACAAAAGGTCGCTCCTGACGGCACCGAAGCTCCGCAGTTAGAGCAGTAGGACATCGTCTTCACCTCCACGGGCCATACACTCTATACGACGGATTGTAGTTCCGCAAGCAATCAATGCGGCAAGAATCTCATCCTTCAGAATGAGAGTCGACCAAACTCACCCAATTACTTACAACATGTCAATTGAATCAATGAAGTGGAATACCTCCGAACGTGAACAGCGAGCAGATGAACTTGTCATCTCTGATTCCGACCACGAGAAAGCGATCAGTCTTCTTAACGGAAACAAGATAGCCTTTAACGAGCGCGAAGCTTCTCAGCGGGTGCTATTGGATAACGAGAACAAAACTTATGCCGCGGGCGAATGTGGTATCGAGATAATGGACGCGACCGCTCGTCTCAGCTTGCAACGCCTGAAGCTGTGGACGCAGCCTTTGAAATCCTACGTGCGAACGGGGTAGCCGTGAGGCGAAGCGGCGATTCCCGCTAACATCGAACTCCCTGTGGTGGGCCGGCCTTTGGAGCGAACGACTTTGGTTTGATCTGGATCAAGGCCCAGCTCTCTGCTTCCGCAATAAGCTCGTCATCAATTGCCTCTAATACTGCTCCGGTGTTTCGAAAGCCAGCGTGCGCGCCGCTCGCGTAATCAAATGCCTCAGCGTTCTTCTACTAACCCGCATTTCTCGATGAAGAGTGCTTATGCAGGTGAACAACAGAAAATACACAATCACCTACATCGCTCCCTGTTCCTGATGCCCTTGAGGCCATTGTTGTGCGAACGTTGGAAGCGAGATGGCGCGGGAATGAGGTTCCTGAAATTGTGGAATTACTAAAGATCAGGGGGTTCAGCGGAGGCAACACGCCATGGGACGCGGCGGCAAGTACAGGCCATCTTGTCGCCGCAGGGAATTCTGCGAGCAAGGAAAGTTTCGTTATGGTTCGATGGACGGTATGAACGAGCGGTTGATTTCGCCCGGGTAGAGCCGAATCGGCGTGTGGGCTTTGCTTTGTAAAGAGGAGCCCATGGGATATTTTTGTTTGGCGGCTCTCCTGGGCTAGGACCAGGGGGTCGGAGAGTTCAAATCCTCTCTTCCCGACCAATATTTTCAATAAGCCTGATGCGCGCTTCTGGTCTTTCCGTCACATCACTGTAGATAGAAATGTAGCTGCCAGATCCTCGGCGGAGTGGACGTATCATCCGCTGGCAGGAGGCCACCTAATTAAGGAGGAGCCGGTATGAAGCGGAGTATACAGGCAGTTCAATCAGCAGCAGCCCCCGACCTTACGCGGGTAACACCATCGGAATCGACCTCGGCGATCGCTGGAGTCGCTATTGCGTGTTGGAGGAGTAGCGGTGCGGATAGTCGAGGGATATCGGTTTCTACCATGTCAGATGCGATGCGGGAGAAGTTTGGCAAACTCGCTCCGGCTCGCGTCGTTATTGAGGCGGGTACACATTCGCCATGGGTGAGCCGGCTGCTGGAAGAGTTCAGCCATCAGGTCATCGTCGCCAATCCGCGGAAGGTGCGGCTGATTTACGAGAGTGACCGCAAGAACGACCTACTGGATGCGCGCATGCTGGCGCGGTTGGGGCGAGTGGATGTCAGCCTACTCTCTCCGATCTGGCATCGCAGTGCGGAGGCGCAAGCGGATCTAGCTGTGATACGTAGCCGAGATGCGCTGGTGGCGGCACGCACCCAGCTGATCAACGCGGTGCGTGGCATGGTGAAGAGCACCGGTGGTCGGCTGCCCACTAGCACGACTGCCGCGTTTGCCGTGAAGATAGCGACACTGGTGCCAACCCAACTGAAGCTCGCCATGGCGCCCCTGCTGAACAGTATTGGCGCCCTCAGCGATCAGATCCGGGGCTACGACGCCCAGATCGAATGTCTGGCTGAGAAGAAGTATCCACAGACGAAGCTGTTGCGGCAGGTCAAGGGTGTGGGTCCGCTGATTGCGCTGACCTACGTGTTGACGGTGGATGATCCCAGTCGGTTCCAAAGAAGCCGACAACTGGGTAGCTTTCTGGGCCTGCGGCCTGAGCAGCGTGAGTCGGGGGAGAGTGCACCGCAACTGGGAATCTCGAAATGCGGCAACAATCACCTGCGCTGGCTTCTGGTCCAGGCTGCGCACTACATTCTGAGTCGGCTGGCGCCGGACAGTCGGCTGCGACGATGGGGACTGCAGTTGGCCTCGCGTGGCGGCAAGAATGGGAAACGTCGAGCCGTAGTAGCTGTGGCACGCAAATTGGCGGTGCTGTTGCATCGGCTCTGGACTACAGGTGAAGTGTACGAACCGCTGTATGGTCTTGAGGCAGAGGTAGCCTAGACCAGAAACCGGTCAGGAACGAAGAGATTGAGCTGAAGCCGCGTTCGGGTGACTGCGAAAAATCGTCCGGTCCAGCGAGACGAAGTGGCAAGACTTGGTTTCGCCGAGATCGCTCTGTAGATGGCAGCACCCCTGGAAGAGGAACTCCTATATGCACCGGGGCTCACATCAGCCCAGCGAGAGTGCGGATGGAAGCGGAGCACAGGCACGCGGCAAAAACAAAAGCAAAGGCAAAAAACTCTGGGGAAGGAGGGAGAAAACCTTGCCAAACTGGGCAGCTACACGGAAGACGATTTCGTAGACGGTCGCGCCTTCTTAGATTCTCAATTTGAATTCCAATCTGACTTCCACAGAGAACTCAGGTCGCAGTCTCGGCGGGAACGCAAACCGAAGCTCCTCCAAAACATCCAATGGGCAGCGCAGCGGAATCTCCGCGACGACATCAGCCGCCGTTTCTGCCGATCATTCCCGTGTGCGCTATAAACCTCTTCAGAGAAACGCTTACTCATCAAGACCCTCGATGAGTTCTTGGAGACGGCACGCGAGATTGGTAAGTTGCCGCACCTGCTTCCTAAGTAGGTCTTTGGCTAGCTCCAGCCTCGCCTCCATGGCACCAGCAGACGCATCAAACTCGTTATCGGCTGGCGGATCGATGAGGTTCATGAGGTCACATTTAGCAAGGGGCTCGAGGACGGGATGAGGCCTGCGGGCTCCGCTTTAGAAATCGCGCCCCCGCCCCCCTGGCTGGCCGGAGTGCTAGGCCGAACTGGATTGTTCTTCGTGCATTATGGAATACGAACTGAACGGGCGTTAGACCAACAACAAGTATGAAAATCGGATCGCTGCTGTGGAGGGCGACGCCCAAAAGATTCTGCAATTGCTCAAGGGCCGCCAACCGCTCGGGCAATGGGACGCGGTTATCGGGACCCGGAAGGTGCGCAAGCAGATTTCTGACCCAGAGCGAATAGTGATACCAAGCTTTTCTATCCGCGCCGGCGCAATCGTTCTTGCCCCTGGTCAGCATACCGCTCCAACTCTCCGCAAAACTCGGCGTTCATTTTGCGAAGCTCGCGAAGTTCTTCGACGGATACAGCCTGAGAAATCATATCCAACGCTCCATCTCTATATGCCTTAATAGCCTGATAAACCTCTTCATTCTCTTTCCGAAGTTTTGCCACCGTTTCTGAGCTAAGGAGGGGCAACGCTTGCTGTTGAAACACACTGAACCGGGTTTCGAGCCTATCGCAGCCTTTCTTTAGCTCCGCGGCGAGCTCTTCTTTTACGGCCTCAGGCGATTCTTTGGTTGTCTCCAGGCGTTCTTTCGCTGCCTGAAAATCGATGATGTTATCGCTCCCTTCACCCTCAAGAGGTTTTGTAGTTTCGAATTTGCTCATGAAGCCAAATGATTTATTTCCTGATATCCTCGCGGATCTGCTTGAGCTTCGCTTCGTTTAACGCTCTGAATATCTCATCCGTCCTTCGCCGCCATACCAAAACAACCCTGCGTTGTAGGTTTTCTAACTTCTCAATAGTTCTTGTCGAATCGTTCATAATTGTTTATGAAAGCGATCGTAGGCCTTGGCATTCATAATGCTAATGTTATCAAGCAGTTAGCGTTTGTAAAGCGAGGCTCAATCGGCGTGCCAGGAAATACGAACTGCGAAGGTGTTGGAGCGAAAATAGGGATAGTTGCCTGGTGCGACATTTCGCCCCCTAAGGCCGACGCGAAGTATGGTATACAAACGTCGGCAATACGAGATTGACATCGAAGAATTGTCGTCTGCTTGGTTGGCTGATCGCAGGTTGACTTCAATCGGTTTTGACGCAGGAGACCATATGGGCTTCCGAGACGAATTCCGGGGAACAGGGATGACGTTTGGAGATTGGTCGCAGCTTCAAACCACCTCATCCGGTTTGCGTACTAATGAAGAGCGGTTGACTGAGCTTAAGCGCGCAGTAAGTAACTCGTTCAAGCGTGGAATTGATCGAGTAGTGGAAAGTCATCGCGCCGATGCCGAAGGATTGCGCAATGAGCTGGAGTACCAATCGGCGATGATCTGCGACGAGATTAGCCGTGGAACGGACGACATTGTAACGACGATTCAGAGCCTGAGCGACTATTTGGGCATGGGCTTTCGGAGATACGCTGGGCCGTCGAAAAGCAAACCCGCGTCTCCGAACAGATTCTGGATACCCTCTTGAATTCACTCGATAACCTGTCGCGCCAGTATTTTGATCAGGGGGTCAAGGGATACGACGGTAGCGAGTATGGGATCGCAAAAGAGAGGTTTGACAAGGCTTTGGAAGCCAACCGGACCAACTACTTTGCCTATGAGTACTTGGGCTTCATAGCCGTCGCCGAGGACAATCAAGAAGGCGCCGAGCACAACTTCGAACTGGCAAGAAAGTTCGCTGAGACGAACCACCACCGCGCATTAGCCTTGTCTCATTTGGGACGATGCCGATTCGCCACGGGAGATATAGACACTGCAAGCAATCTCGCTAATCAAGCGGCAGAACTGGTGCCTGAGGAGGCTGCATACTGGTACGCCGCCGCCGGCTATTTTGCGCGGCTTGGCAAGGCGGAACAGTGTGTGCATGTATTAAGAAAGGCGATTGAACTGGACTGGAATTACTGGGCAGTTGTCGGAGTGGACAGGACATTTGATGGTTGTCGACGAGAAGTATGGCGGTTGCTAGAAACGCTAAAGGGCGAGGAACATGAACGTGCGGCGAAAGCTCTCGCCTTATCGCACGGTGCACTCGATACCGCTCGGAAGGTTGCGATCGGAGTGGAGCTAGTAGAAGAGGCTGAGCGCCGACTGTCGAAGATGGCAAAGCGGATGCAGGAGGGAAATCTGTATTTGTATCGACAGATATCAAGTGAGGCGCGCGAATGTGCTCAGGAATTGTATGAGGTATGCGAGAAAACCGCTTCTGAAAGGATTGCCAAGATTAAAGCGGCATTAGCAGGTCCGAATTTCGCGCTGGCACGCCTGAATCCGACTACACCGGATGGCATATTTCCGGAGGAGTGGGTTGTGCCTTGTGGTTTGGTTGCTTCATAGCTTCGATATTTATCATTGCCATCTTCTCAATAGTGTCAGGGCACCAGAATGCGTCCGATTCGTCAATGTGGTCCAGTATTGATCTTATCCCTAGTACTCACGTCGCTGGTCCTGTTCTTAATGAAGAAAGGCGACTTCGCTCGCGAGTCAGTGAGCCGAGGAGGAGACTCGAACAAGAACTCCGTAATACAGAACAGGAGTGTCTTCCCCTGTTAGAGCGCCTTGAGGCGATACACCTCGCTACTGTCACAAAACTTACGCACCTTCGCTCAAGATCAACTTAGCTTGTAGTCCGCAAATATTCCGTCCGACGTTTTGGGACGCGTTGTGGGAAATGCTGCTCTGCCTGGATGTCCATAATCAACAGACGACACTGACGGCCCAGCGCTAGCGCGCTGAGGATCACAACCAGACTACGCGCTCGGAAAGCCTCATGTAGATCGACTGTTGCTCGAACCTGAGTTCCAAAATAGTTTTCCATTTGCGAAGGCTTTGGATGACTAATGGTGTGACCGGCAGATCAACGTCGAAACGGAAGTGACGGTCTCGAACTCCCTTGCCAGTGCTGTCGTCGCGATCCAGCCTCCCATGGGCTGTAACGCAATATCCCGGAAACATCCGCCGCACTTCTCGGCAATGTGCGCACCAGGTTTCCAAAGCTCCACTCGTTTCCGTACACTCGCCGCGTCTGTGTTGTAGGCCCGAGGGATGAGGACCGTGAGCGTGCGCAGCGTTGCCCTCGCGTGGAACTTGTTCCGGTCGGAACGGCGAACGATTTTGGGTAGGCGATTCCGCACTTGATTCTCAGGGATCAAGACCTTCTTCCGGTAGGTCTTGCTTTTCTCTAACTTTCTGAACGCATCAGGCTGCACAATCGGTAACAGATTCCTGCGCCACCGTTTCCTCCGCGCAATGGTTGGCAGTTACGGGATGTAAGATCGACATGTACCCAGTTGCAGCTAGCTCTGCAATCGATATCCACCTGATTCCCGGCGGTCTTCTGGCGAATGAGGACATTGCCGAGATCAATGCCGATCGCGGCGTCTCGGAATACCACCGAGAACGCACGATGCAAACGGCTGACGTAGACCTTCACGATGATCGCGGAATGCCTCGTAACGGTTCGGCCTGAGGCGTTCGCGGCATGCCGCTTGTAGAAGTCACTAGCGCGGATTCCGAGTTCAATCTGGCGGGCGCTTTGCGGAACTCGTGAATGTCTTGCAAGGTAATCGACAAGAATGCGCAACGCGAGTGACAACCGCAGATGGTATTCGTGGCCTCGATGCACGAGGGAGACGGCGAAAATTTCTTCACCAGGCGTACAATCCGCGCCGGGCATCCGAAAGCGAATGCACAATCCTAAAGTGAGGGCCACGAGCCGAGAGTTCTCGCCGTTCTGCCAATAGAAAGTCGATCTCCTCGACGAGGCACTTGAGACTAGCGCTCATAAACGAGCCGAACCCCCCTTTGTTCTGCATCCAACCGTTCCTGCGGCCCTCGATAGACTCGCGCGAGGCAAATGACACGGGGTGGCCGTTGCCTGGTTGCAGTTATCGTTCTTGCCTGATCAAGATATTGTTTCCACTCTCCCTCATGACAGCTGCACAGGATCAGAATGTCGAAGTCGGCGTGCCGCAACGCATTGAGCATGCTTCTTACGTCAGAAACACTCGTAACCGCGTATGCGAAACCTTGAAGTGATCGCATCACGGTTTCAGCATGGCTCACGTTGGTGTCGAACAGGATCAGGTGCGTCATGGCTTATACCGCTGGTGAAATCCCGAACCCGGAGATATTTGTGACGAGCAGCTTCGTATAGAAAATCGTGATACTGATTGCGCTCGAAGTTATCTGAGCGGTCCGGGCGATTTCTTGATAGGGGGATAACGGCGTGCTACCGTAATGGCGTTCCCGCGAGGGGGAGCCGGCAGCACTACGTCGAAATGTAGTGGTCGCGCGCACGGTGTTCATCTGTTTGTGAGGTGAATACCCCCGCGTGAGCGGGGCCCGGGCGGTGTCTCACCACCACCTCGGGACATTTTTTATACTGCTACGGGTCCTTCACAGTAGCAACGGACATATTGGGACAGCGTGTTGTTCCAATTGCATGTCGTCATGGAAGACAACGACCTTCTGAGCGGCTGGAAAGAAATCGCGAGTTACCTGAAGACCTCACCCAAGAACGCTAGGCGTTGGGAGAAATATGACAACCTTCCAACTCTCAGACCTGCCAGGGGTTATCATCAATCCAAAGCCCCAGTCCTTGCCAAAAAGAGCGCGCTCGACCAGTGGCTCCAAGGAACCCTCGAGCGAGTCGTGCTCGATGGCGATCGCTTGGTTGCACTCGGCATTTCCGAGAAAATTATCTGGAATTACGAATTTCCCGCCGCTCTCCGTCCGCTTACTCCAGAAGATCTCATATGGCGTGTTCGGCGCGCGGACCTTCAGGGGAACGGCAGTTCGGGCGTACTTGTCACTGTCCGATTTCTCGACTCCAACGTGCCCGACAGGATGTATTACTTTTCATCTGAAGGAAATCTGCAATGGGAACTCGAAGCCCTTGCGCCACTCCTGGATCGTGACGGGACGCCCTTTGAACAAGCCTGGACTTTCAAACATGTCATAGTGGCCGCTACTCGGGCGAAATCACCGTATGGGCTGCACTTGCAAATGAAGCTGGCTGGGCAGGCTGTGTATTACGCATTGACCGAAATGGAAAACCAACTATTCAGCTCGCAAATACCGGGTATGTCGAATGGCTCTGTCATGCACCGTCAACAGACGGAGATTGCCTCATCGTTTGCGGCGAGAACAATTCGTTCGAGCAAAGTTTTGTCGCCCTCATTCCAATTGATGCTCAACCTTGTAGTTCTCCTCCTGGACGATATCCACGATACCAGTACAAGAACGCACCCGCTGGGTTCTCAGTGAAATATGTCCTCTTTCCTAAAACAGAATTGATCGTAGCGCGTCAAAAGCCATATGGACACGCATCGAGAATGCGTCAGTATCAGCAACATATTGTTGTTGAAGTCGAGACAGGGGACGATGGCGGCTTTTTTCTCATCATTTCTCTCAGCGGTTGCAGCCAAAGTACGTTTTTCCAAGCGGAAGTCATGAATTCCGACATCAGGCTTTGGAGATCGCGGGGAAGATTGATCATCCATGGACTGCGTGCCCTGAATTAGACCGCCCACTAATCCTAAGGATTTGGGAGCCTGTCTTGGGCTGGCGAGAAGAAGAAATACGTTGGCGAGATAATCCGTGGAGGGATAAGTAGGTTGGCAATTACGAAATGGTGATCCTTTCGTCGGCCCCTCAAGGAAGTAGCGGCCGGTCGATGGGCTGCGCTACCGAGGGGCCGGCGAAAGGATTTTGCCTTTTCCACCAACTTGATTACTGCGGTAGCATCGATGCGTGATGTGTCTTACAAACAGATTCCTTTCGCCGACCCCCGACTGCCCGGCCCCCAAGAAGTGGCGGCTCGTGATATAGCTACGCCACTGGGGGCCGGCGAAAAGATTCTGCTGCTCCTTTAACAAGCTCATCCACAGCGTCCGGGGCAATCTCCGAGAAATAAGCCAGCCCCAACGCGGCGGCATCGAAGATAGACATCCGTCTGTCTTCCGATTCCCAAAGCTTGCGGCGGGCAGGCAGCTGCCAGTCTAACTCCGGGAAGCACGCAACAATGCACTGCGCAATTTCCTCTTTTGTGGTTCTCGCGCACTGTCGGAAGGTGCGCTTCACTCTTGCATCGCGGATGTGCGTGGCGGGGAACCCGGTGGAATGTAACTGGCGATCGATACTGTGAACGATCTTGCGGAGGCTCGGTCGATCACGGCAGCTGCCCTTCTCGATTGTCCGCAGGACAACCACGGCGGGTTGAAACAATGTGACGAGATATGTGACTCGGTCGACGTGCCCGACACCCGATTGGAATCGTATTACACCGCTGTCGACAAGGCGCGTTATTCCGTCGAGCACCGCGTATCCGAGTCTCTGATATCTGACATCAAGAGCAATGACTCGCACTTTCCTCGCAGCTTGGTCCATCGCTTAGCGAAGACTACGCAGATTCGCGCCACATCGCGATCCATTCCAGCTTGTGAGCAGTTATTGCGGCGTGACGATCTTTCCCGCTCTGTTGCTGCAACATTTCCTTGAGCGCCTCGATGCGCCGCTCAATTTCTTGCTCGATGTGACGACGCACACCGGGAAAGAGCTCGGCGATCGATACACGAAATACAATTTCGTACGCTAACGCCACAGAAAAAGGTGGCAGAGATACGAGCTGCTCGTGATGCGGAACCTGTCCCTCGCCGATGTATCCCAAAAGGATGCCGAGTTCTCGCCTGCTAAGTCCGCTCCTTTTTCGGTGAACGCGCACGTAGTTTGCCAGAGGGCCTGTTTGTCTGATTTGCATCGTGACAATGAACGCATTGCGACCTTTGTCTTTAGACTAGCAGGCACGTGAGCGGACTCAAGGTGCATAAACTGGCGTTCCGTGCCGTGTTCGGATGTTGATATTCCTTGTGGTGTCCCGGCATTCCCCCACATTGCGACCAGTTTGCAAATCGATTGTGGAAATCTAGTCAATAACCTGTGCGACTCAGTACAAACGCGGTGACTGGCGGAGAATGCAGAAATTGGCACCTATCCAATTCTGGTAAGTACGGTAGGGTATTCACCATGACGGCGCTTTTCGAAAAGAAACCAAAACAGATATCGGCAGCCGAGTTGTTCCCAGACATGCCGGTTGATCAACAGCAGGCTGTGGTCGAAACGCTGGACGCTTATTGTGAACTCCTGCTGCGTATTTTCGAACGGCTAGAAAATGAGCGCCGAAGCTTTGACGATTTAGATTGAGCTGCTTAACATTGAATATAAAGGTCGATTCCCCAACAAGCTCAAATCAATAACAAACAATATGGAGAAGCAATTTTTCTCCTACATCCGTGTCTCAAGCGCGAGACAAGGTGAGCATGGTGTATCGCTCCAAGAACAGCAGGACGCAATCTCCAGATACGCGCTCAGAAATGGCATTCAGATCGCGAGGTCTTTCGAGGAGCGGGAGACTGCGGCGAAGAAGGGCAGGCCTATCTTCCTTGATATGCTTCGACTTCTCCGGCGTGGCAAAGCGCACGGCGTGATTATCCACAAGATTGATCGAAGCGCACGCAATTTGAAAGATTGGGCTGATCTAGGTGATCTCATGGATGTCGGTGTTGAGGTTCACTTCGCAAACGAAAGCGTTGATCTCAATACTCGAGGTGGTCGGCTTTCGGCAGATATCCAGGCCGTGGTTGCTGCCGATTTCATCCGGAATTTGCGTGAAGAGACGAAAAAAGGGTTCTATGGACGCCTGAAGCAGGGGCTTTACCCATTAGCCGCACCAATCGGTTACTTGGACCGTGGTGCCGGACAACCCAAAGTTCCGGATCCTGTGAAGGCTCCATTGATACTCGAGGCCTTCGAACTGTATGCGACCGGAACGTATTCGCTCCCTCGCCTTATCGACGCGACGTACAAGCGTGGCCTTACGAATAGTCGCAATTCGAAATTATCGCTCAACGGGCTATCCACTATCCTCAATAATCCCTTTTATGTTGGCCTGATCCGAATTCGCAAGACGGGCGAGTTGTTTCCTGGTATGCACACGCCGATCATAGGCAAGAGATTGTTCGACATGGTGCAGCAAATTCTGCGGGGCAAGACAGTGACCCGCATTGTGAAGCACGATTTTGTATTTCGACGGCTCGTACGTTGCCACTCTTGCGGATATAACTTGATTGCCGAGCTACAGAAGGGTCATGCCTATTACCGATGTCACCAAGCGTGCTTTCGGTTCACCTTTCGCGAGGAAGAGATAGACCGCAAGGTGGCAGAAACACTCGGGGCATTATCGCTCGATGACGAGGAACGGGTATACGTCCACCAATGGATAACTGCTACCCGGTTGGACAAGGCGAACCGACAGGCGAATGAGATGGAGAATTGCCGCCAAGCGCTTGCCCAGATTCGGGAGCGCCTTGGCCGCCTGGCTGACGCATACATTGATGGTGTCTTTGATCAACGGATACTTGAAGAGAAGCGAGCGAGCCTTCTGCTCGAAGACGCTGGTCTCAAGAAGAAAATGTCCGATATTGAAGCTGGGCGCTCGGACAGTCTTAAACGGATGGAAGAATTCCTCGAACTCACAAAAGCCGCGTCAAATCTATACAATCTTGCCATCCCTCCCGAAAAACGCGATTTCGTGAAAAAGCTCACATCGAACCTTGGAGTAAGCGGAGAAAACATAGTGATTACGCTGAAACCAGAGGCACAGATGATCGCAAATCGGCAGATACTATCAAGCAGTAGCCTTCGCCGAGGCTCACATCGAACAATAAAAAGTATCTTAACCACGCTTCTGAAAATCTTTTCAGAAGAAGGATTGTCGCAACCTCAGCTAGTGAAGGACTGACGATCTCAGGATCAAGCGTAGAAGAATTAGGCACCTTGAAAAGGTGCCTAATTCGGCGTGGGACGCCGGGTGTTTTAACTCAACGACTGACCTCCTCAAATATTCCGTCGGCTCTCATGGATTTTTCCCCTCTAAGATTTAATAACTTCTTAAGAGTTTCGATTTCGGCCTCTCCGGCAGCAGGAACACTCCTACTAGTCGATAAATTTTCGTATTCTAACGCAATTGATAATTTCGATATCTTTTGCTCCGGCGTAAACCATGCCGCGGTCGTGCTGTCGATCACCCTTCCAAGCGTCTCTCCTTTCGAGGCAAGTGCATCGATAGCCGTAGAAATATTTATCCCGTCTTTCAGAACACGAACTTTATCTCCGATCAGATTATTAGCTACATTCTTGATAGCACTCTTTAGATCAGTCAATTGGGCGAACACATCTTCGCTTGATTTATTTGCAGGTAATTTATGGATATATAGCTGTCCATCTGTAATTTCCTTTTGGCATACCTTGCCCAACTGCTTTTCTATCGCTGCGCCAGATGTGTCCCCGTCAACTAGTGCGACGACCTGACGTCCTTCCGATACCATCAGTTTTGCCATTGCAACGTAGTTTTCTGAATCGCCTGCATCGACAATACTAAGATCGTTTAAATCCAGATCAAGTTTACCTTTCTTTTTGAGCGTTTTTATCGCCTCCAAGATATAAATGATATCGGACGGTCCTTCGACAAGAAGAGTCTTTTCGGCTATTAAGAAATTATTACTAAGCAAGATACCCAATGACTCCCTAACTGATTTCCAGTTCTTAATAAACGGCTTTTGATCGATTACGGTTCCACTCGCAGTCTTGTTTATCACTTTATTGCGATCTGGATGGTTCTTGTTAATCAAAAATAGTGAGTGCGTCGTATACACCAGTTGTGCCTCATCGGAAATTGCTTCAAAACTCTTCTGCAGATCAAGCTGGGCTCTGGGATGTAAATATGTGCCCGGCTCATCGAACAAATAGATAAAAGAGTTATTCGCTGCACCACGAGTTCTTGCATAGATAATCATTGAGAGCAAGAAATATGTCCTAAACCCCGACGACTTGACGGACGGCCTGGTATACCGCCTGTCGATGGAGGGGTCTTGGATCATTATGGCGATATGGTCGCCGTTTGTTCCCGTATGCTGTAACTTCCAACCAAGATCCTTCCCCTGATTCCACTGATCGTTAAGAATTTGAGTCAGCTTAACGGAGGCTTCGGCGAGCACTTTTGACGTTTCTTCATTTTGAACAAACATCTTGGTTCTAATGTCCCAGATTCCAGCGAGCCTAAACAAGCCTTGCATGAATTCATAATCAGGCGTTTCCAAATCTTTCTCACTCACTTTATCCAAAAAATTAGTCGTCGGCGGGACAAAGAGCTCGACTCGAGGTCGCAAGTTCAAAAGGGCTTCCGCGTGCATCACCGGCAATCGTGGAAGAGGGACACTTACTATGACGACCTTGTTCGAACGAACATCACGACCGTATATTATCTCGTTGTCACGGTTCGGAATATAAAACTCAGTCGCGGATATAACTTCTGCCGCAACCGCGGTGGCCGGTTGCGTGGTACCACTTGCTGCCTCTGCGATAGCGGGCGCCTGGGGAGTTTTAGGTTTCTCCTCCTCTTGAAGGCCTTTAAGTTTTTGCAGCGTCTCACGGTCTATTTCGAAATGCCACGTAATGAGGGTCTCTTGATCTCCAGAAAGGTCCCAGTTTGCATCGTCTTCGACAAAAGGATGATCGTCGTTCAAACAAAGAATGGCGTCGAGGATGTTTGACTTGCCATGATCGTTTGCCCCTATCAGAATGGTTACCCTGTCGTCGACCTTAAAGGACGACCTCTTTTTTGATCGATCTAAAGCCCTCTATGTCTACTTTCTTGAGTTTCATGCGTGTGGGGGAAGCTTGTCTTTACCTTATAGCTTTTTCTGGTTTTATCAAGTTTGAACAAAGGTCGAGCAGCAAGTAATCCCTCTCATGAAACCCACCCCAGACGATCCCCTCTACTGGTTCGCCAAGAAGTACCCTGATTGCCACTCAGAGATCGAGCTCGAAAAGATGAAGGAGTTCCTCGATGGATACGCCGAACTTCTTCTCAGGATCTTCGAACGGGCCGAGGCCGATCCGGTCTTTCGAGTCCACATCAGTGAGCTGATCGAGGAAAATCGGAAGCAGCAAAATCAAGGCATATAGCACGAAAGTTCGATTCCTCTCGGGGGTCATCCCAAATCTGGCGTTCTGCGCCAGGTCGTGCAACAAACAAAAAACACAGAGTACATCTGTATTTTTTGAGTGCAAGGTGCCAAATCTGGCGTGATGCGCCTGGGAGTAGCCTTCGCCGAGGCTCACATCGAACTTTCTCGCGTATCTTAACCACACTCCTGAAAATGTTTTCAGAAGAAGGAATGTCGCAACCGCAGCCGGTGAAAGACTGACGATCTCAGGATCAAGTGTAAAAGAATTAGGCACCCTCACAAGGTGCCTAATTTGGCGCGGGACGTAGCCAGCGGTATTTGCAGATATCTATGGATTATGTTTTTATCAAGGAAAGCCTTTATGGTCAAAGGGTAAAATATAACAACGTACAAATGTCTTCATTCACTGCAACGATTTTGCAACTAGCGCTAGCTCTTTTGCTATCTCTCCAATCGAATACAGGCGCAACCGCTGTGCAGCGCCAGCAGGCCATTTCTGTGGCTACGCAAGCTATTGAACTCGCAACGCAGGCTCTCGGGCAAAATGTTTCAAACATAAACTCTACTGCGACGACGGTTCTGCCGAACACTCTTTCATATTCTTCAGCAGGAACAACGAGCGGTAGCGTTCCCCCGGTTGCCGTTGGAGGATCTTCGACCTTAGCCATCTCACTTGATCCGTACGTTGTGGCACAATCACAATCGGTTACCCCCGGCGGTACTGCATATGTGCTCGTTGCAGCAGACTTACAGCTGGCGCATCTGATGTGACGGTAAGCAGCCTCAACTTTGGTTGCGGAGGATTCGCCTGTAATGCAGTAACCAATTTGAGAATGATAGAAGTAGGGCCTGATGTCGAAACTTGGAACGGGTCCGCGTCCAATGATGAAACATTTACGCCAAACCTAACGATCCCCGCCGGAACCACTCAGACGGTGGAACTTGTCGGAGATGTTTCTTCAAACGCTCCAGCTGGGCAGGAGATTCAAGTCAGTCTTAATTCGCTTTCGGTAAATCTCGCAGGCGGCGGCAATGTCACTGGCAACGCCTCCGGAAACGTGCTCACGGTCGCCGGCCCATCCAGTCAAAAACCGGTTGTTGTCCTAACGGTAAATGGTTCTACGGGGCCTGTCGCAGTTTCCTCTGGAGAACCGCTCACGCTCGCGTGGGCTTCCACGGGAATTCCCGATACCTGTACCGTAGTATTTAATCCGACGGGCGCAACCTACAACATTGCCGGCGGTCTGTCAGGAAATGCAACGGTAAATGCTCCAACGGTGACTACATCCAGCGCATATCTGTATGAGGCCTCATGTCCAATGTCTGGGCTTGGCGGACCATCCATTGCCGACACCGTTCAGGTAAATATCGCTCCACATTAATCCCATGGCTCATCGAGGATTCGCAGGATTAGCAGTACTTATCATTTTATTGGGGTAGTCCTTGCGATTGGCGGGAGTGTTCTATATTACAAGATCCATAATCAAAACGTTCTAACGAATTCAGTGGTAACCTCGGTGACAACCAGTTCATCCGCCGAGCACCTTGCATATCTTCTACGACGATCGCATCGTCCTCTGTTTCTTATTCCGCACCTGCCACCCTTCCCCGGGGTGCGACAACAACGACGACAGCCAGTACGTGGCGGCTCCGGCAAGTCCGGTCGTTCGAACTGCTGGAGTTCCCGGGTGGCAAACGTACGTCAATACGGATTTGGGATTTTCAATCGAATATCCTCCCGGCATGTATCTCACCGCAAGCACTACTCCAGGATCGCCGGAACAAGTAGAACTCTATTTCTCTGCTACTCCCGGACGGCCGCAGGGGAGTGGAGGATTACTCGGATCGGGAAATATCTACACCGATCCGAATGTTTTGGGGAGTTTCGCTTTTCCCCTTATGTCCGCGGAGCCTCCTCCTCAACTCCTATTAAAGGAGAGATTCTTAATCAAACTACCATTGATGGCATCACGGCTTACGTACATAACATTGATTTGGACGCGTTATCGCCTGGAGCTGGCTCTATATCCGACATAATGCGGGAGATCGACTTCACGCGCCCGAATGAATTCATTTTATTCGAAAGTATCTTGCCGTCGGGCGATATTACGACTATTGCCAACGAATCATTTACCATCGACAAGATTGTCGCAACCCTCCGATTCTTCCCATTTCCATCGCTTGGACCCGTAGGATCGGAAACATTGAAAATGGATCCCAATGAAGGCGACTATCACGACCTGAATGACAATAATGTCTATTACGAAACCGGCAAAATCACGTCGACACAAATGTCATTGACCGTTCGTAATTCGGCACAGTTAAAGTTTGGGGGGCAGATCAGCTTCCGTTGGGACAGCCCGTGACGGCTTACGGGTATACGTTCACTTTATTCAAAGTACAAGCCATTAATAAAGGGACCGCAGCTGCGCCGTGGATGGTGAATGAGGCGACAGTTATTATCCAGTGAGTTCGTGAGTTACGTAGCCCGTTCTGCTCGGAGCGGATATCCGGCATTTCGAACTCAACTTTATTCGTTGATCGAGAAAAATCGGAAGCAGCAAAATCAAGGCATATAGCACGAAAGTTCGATTCCCCTTAGGGGTCACCTCAAATCTGGTGTTCTGCGCCAGGTCGTGCAACAAACAAAAAACACAGAGTACATCTGTGTTTTTTGAGCGCAAGGTGCCAAATCTGGCGTGATGCGCCTGGGAGTAGCCCTCGCCGAGGCTTACATCGAACATTAGAAAATATCCTAAGCGCACTCCTCACAATGTTTGAAGCGCCTGAAGTGGCGCAACCGAAGTCGACACAGATCGACTGACGATCCCACGATTAAGTGTAGAAGAATTAGGCACGCTGAAAAGGTGCCTAATTCGGCGTGGGACGCCAGGTTGTCTAAGTGTAGTCCTTCTGCAGCTTGCATCCACATCCTAGGGCCTGCCCCTTACACCGTGGACACTGTTCCACATCACAGCCTTCGCAATGAAATTGTCTCCGAATCGCACCACAATCATGGCACGGATGACTCCACACCTGCTCCATGTCAAACGCCTTACCGCTTTCGTCTTTATACGGCTCACCGTTCTTGTCCAACCATTTTTCGGAGCCATATCTGATTCTTCGGTAGCGCTTACCGTGTAATTTGTCGGTTTTAACGGTTTGCCAGGATTGAAACTCATCGAAATACTCGAAATAGGTGTACAGCCGAATCGCAAGGTCCGACAATTGCTGCTGGCTCAACGTTAGCTTAAGTCGATGCAAACCGTTTGTTCGTTCACGGTGGACTTCATTGAACTTGTCTCTTACCTCTTCGAACATGCCAAACCCGCCTTTGTAGAATCGTTCGACAAGCACCCCGAACACGGGACTTCGTTGCCCTGAAACATTGGCCGAGTTTTGTCAACATGAAACGGGTGAGAAAGCCGTCCACATCTTTGATAAAATTCCAGTCATCTAGCGAGCCGATATCCCACTTTCGGAACAAGATCTCGTATTCGTGCGAGAACAGATCCCGTAAGTCTCCCGGGACAAATTTCTCTTGGTAGATAGCTCCCAGAATGTGGCGACGCAAGAATCTGCTGTATGGGTTTTGAAATCGTTCCTCGAGAAGTTGCTGAAAGATCGGGCCGATGGCATGACGGACAATGTCTTCTTTGCGAGCATTCTTGATCGAACACGCGTAATAATAAAGGCCGCGGCTCAAAATCAGTTCTTGAAACAACGCATTGATTCCTCCCGGGCCACCATCAACAGTCACATAGAACAAACCGCGACCGCGATACCGGTAATTTATTCGAACGGGTCGCACGTATTTTCGACCGACCGCTTGCAGGAAGGAAAAGAAATCTTTAGCCACAGCTTTGAATGCGGCTTTAACCCGGATTGTCTGATCGTAACCTGCCATTGTCAGTTCGCTTCCCGATCGTGAACCTGGGGATCATTGGCTGCCTCAACTGCTTGGATTTTGAGGATCGATACCCCATATCCGAGGTCCTGCAGCCGCTCATACGTGTTTTTTAGGTTGATGCGGCTGAAGAATGGCAAAACGAGGTTACCCAACGATTGACTGGACGACTCCCAAAACAACCTCGTATTCTCCTGTCGCGGGCGCTGATGTTACTGGACGGTAAGCCTCCGGCAACTCAGCATTTACCTTATTGCGAAACTCCGGCTCTCTCCGGAAGAGAGTGCCGGACACGATGGCCTGTGCAAATAAGTGGCTCAACGGAGCACTTGAACCCGTGTAGCGTTTCACGTGAATAACTGCCTTGTTGTGTGTAAATAGGTCGCAGAATTCAACTTTGTCCCGCCCACCCATGCGTATGAACTTTTCGTCCATGAGCGCATAAACCGTTGGGCCCTCCTGCTCAACGCGCGCGTTGTATTCCGTCTCGGACTTGTCGTGATAGTTAGGAAGCTGTAGCGATGATTGCGGTATTGCGGCTACTGCAGCATTCACATTTTCCAAAAACTGGTGACCGATTTTGTACCAACGTCCCGTGGTCAGCAAATATGTATCCTGCCCCTGATCAACTTCGGCATATAAGCATCGGTATACAGGCCAGCTATCGATGACGTCATCGTTTTCATGAGAGACAGCGAAGATGTGCCGCGTTTTGAGATCGTCAACCGTAAGATCATCAATGTTTCTGCATTCGTCCTTAAATGTCTTAAGGTGAACATCCGGGTACATATCGGCAGAGCGTGCAACCCTATATTTGAAACCAGCTACACGGGACCAATCGATCAGCTGTGGAATGGTGAGCCATAAGCGGCTTGCGTCTGCTTGCTTGATCTTCGCAAGAACCAAAGCGTCGAGTTGCTCGTTTGCTCGCATCGCGTACTTCTTTAATTTGATCCAACCATGGAAACGCCTCTTTGTATGCATTGCTGTGCCATTGAACAATGTACCCTTTCAAGCATCCGCTCGAGCCGGCAGATCAACGCAATAGATCTTGGAGTCCATCTTTGCTCAGTGAGCCGATTACCTAACCCGAAGTCGGAAGGAGGACCTGTAACGGCGCCGAGGTCTTGCTCCAGATCGAGACCGAACTCGGTAATGTTCGCCTCTCTCTCGACTTGCTTGGATCTGGCTGTGCTGTCCTATTGCATCCAGACTCATTCGATCGACATTCGTATGCGGCTAGGGTCAACTGAATTTAGCGTCACACGTAGACCGAAGTCCTCTTCCCATGATCCTGGCGCAAGCAAATGCCTTCCGTAACCAAATGCAACGGCAAATGTTCGTTCGCCGATTGATGTGACGTAGAGCGCAGCCGTATTCGCGTTGACTACTCTCTCCGTGAGCTCAGGGACCGACCCACTGAAGAAAGACAACCAAGCCGGAGGCTGATCGTGAGACGGCTGAATGTACAGCGCCCCGATCTGAGCATTCTCGTATCTTACGGGATATTCTGAAACGGTCACGTCCGGCTTAAGCGGGCTAGCAGCGTGACTGTCCTTCAATAGGAAAATCGTGAAGATCCGGATTTTTGGCTTATTGTTCTTACGTCTCGGCATCGCTCTTTGTGATGTTTAGATGATGTACTGTGCAAAGAATTTCCTACCTCTGGCCTCCACTACGCTGTTTAACAATTGTCTTTACAGCCGTCTTCCAGCCAGACGCGTGGACTACGCGCTCGAAATTGTTGCCGAACCTCCCCGACATCAATTCAATTCGCGTCCGCTGGCTCAAGGCCTTCCAGTCCTCGAACATGATATAAATCGCGTTCCCGTACTCAATATTTTCAAATACCACAAGGTCATTCTCAATCAGTCCTCCGAAATAGCGTTGTAAACCGCTCGTGCCATAGACGAGTTGTTGCGGTTTGAGACCCATCAGAAAATCGTACCGCTCGCCCGCTTCTTGCTTCTTTTGTGGCGAAGGTGATTGCCCGCGAAACAGCCTCGCTATGGCTTCCTCCTTGGTGCCTGGCGGCAACACTTCCCAGCTCACCCTCAGAGTACCGATATAATCCGCCACGGTCGCGCCGCTCTTTTGAACGCCGCAATGGCCCACATTTTCTTGCAACAGGTTTAGACACTCGAGAAGAGGCGTCTCAAAGTCTTTTGCTTTTGGATTGAGAACACGATCAACCTCAAAGATAACGACATATTTCCCCTGGGTCGGTTTCTCCGAAGGAGTTGACAGTTTGATCGCAGTGAGTCGAGGGCTGATGAAATCGCGAGGGTATTTCTGATAAGGGAGATCGACCGTATGTGTCCCGTTCCATGAGTCTCCCCAATTGGGAGTCTCCACCGAGTTGTAATGAGTTTCCATTGGGAGATCCTTGCGAATTACTTCTTCGCCGTTCATATTCTTGGAGCTGTACTTCCACTTTCCTCAGGCGGGACAATGGATGGTGGGAACGATCGTCCGGTCATCGACAAGCGTCACGCCCAAATGGCTGACTTTCCCTGCTTTAAGCTCTTGAGCAGAATAAACTCGTGAACAGGCCGCGATAACGGTGCCACCGCCTAGCTGTTTGAGCTGCCCCTTTATGAACGAAGGGATCTTCAATAAATTTTTCTTTGCCATACCGTCGTTCTCCCGAGACCAGATATTCTAGCGACTCTTGCTGTGAATCCTACGCCGGATTATGGGGATGTCAAAGGTCGCGCGGAACGATACGACACATGAAACCCACCCCAAACGATCCCGCTGTTTTGGTTTGCCGATCACCACCCGGGCCTTCCTGAAGTTGAGCTCAAAAAAATGAAACGGTTCCTCGACGGATACGCGAGCGTGGTGCCGAACAAAAATATGTCTGTCAGAGGTAACAACTTATGCGAGAAATGGCATATCCAACGTCGAGTTATCCACATTGCCATGTAAACCACTGTAAAGTATCGTTATAAGGACATAACGGAGTTAGCTTGGTCGAGCCCGTTAATAATACATGTTATTCACATGAACACACCACAAGGAATATCAATGTCAGAATGGCAAGAACTCATTCAGTTACCCGTTGTGAAGGAGGCTTGGGGACTCGACGATGATGAAACTCCCGGAACAGTTTGCCTCCAGAGTGTATGGAGTCAAGTTCCATTTCGTAAGCGGCGGTCCTGGCTACGTTGGCGACTTGTTTATTTTACAAGGAGATGCTTTGAGTGAGTCGGCACCAATTGCCCTCATCAGAAAAGAGGGGAAACTGATGGCGGCTCTCGGAACGTGGTAGCTGCCAATCCATCCACCACTTCCACCTAAGCACCATGGAACACAATAAAGAGTTTTACACAGCGCAAGAGTTGGCTGATAAGTTACGAGTCAACGTCATGACAATTTATCGCTATATCAAAGCGGGCAAGCTGAAGGCACACAAACCTGGCAAAGAGTTTAGGATAACTAAAGCCGATTTCGAGGCATTCCTTTATAAGTCGAGGATTGTGTGAAAGCGTACTCCAATCTGTGCTGCAGTTGCTACCTTTTCCGTTCCTCTCGCGAGGGTGTGGATAAAAGTGTGATTGCATGCTCTGCGGTAACTGCTAGGATTAAGAAAACATTGGCGCGCTCATCTCCTTCCCCCAAGAACCAGAGGTGAGATCGACTCAGATATCCATTTGTAACAATGTCTTCCGATCAATCCTGGGCTAGAAGTGGAAGTAAGCGAGCGAGGTATTCGCGGCGGCATGGTATCGGCTTCGCTGCTTGTTTTATAATCGCCGCTGTTGTCATCGCTCCCTTGGAGCCAGCGTTTGCGCAGAGTGTACATGGGCGTGGAACGGGCGCAGGTTTTGATTCCGGCACGAGCGGCACGCCAGCGCTCAGCTCCGATCAAAGTAATAGCGACACCTTATCCGAGCTTCTCCTGCGGAGTCGACACCTGAGGATACGCCGACCACGGATTCATCACCTTCTCCTCAATCCGGGTCAAGTGGCCGGCGACCACTCCGCAAACTGGTTCAAAGCGCGCCATCGGCTGGTGCCGCAGCTCCAACGGGTAATACGAATAATACCCCGCCTCCTGCGAGCCCACCCCCGCCGACCTCACCCGGTCCCGACCTCCAGCCGGTCGTCTACAATTCCTTTAATCAGAATCAGGTTAAAATCGATCAGAATACCGGCGCACTCGACACCACTTATCCGATCGATATTCCGCCGGGCAGGAACGGTCTTCAGCCAAATCTAGACCTTGTATATAACAGCGAAAACGCGCAGCAGGGAAGCATTTTCGGTGAGGGATGGTCGATCAGCATTCCGTATATTGAGCGCCTCAACAAAAGCGGCGTCGACAACTCTATAGCACGAGCACCCTGAATTACTTCACTTCTTCGCTCGACGGCGAGCTTGTTTCCACGACGACCGTCACCTCGACCGGCTCGAGCTACGTTGCCCGCACGGAAAACGGCACGTTCGATCAATACGCCTTTTCGAGTTCCACCGACAGCTGGACGATGACGGACAAGAACGGAACGCAATATGTTTTCGGTTCGACTTCGGACAGCCAGCAAAGCGACCCGAATAATCAGCGGACATCTATAAATGGATGCTGAAGCAGATCACGGACACGAATGGCAACACGATCACTCTATAACTATTTCAAAGACTCCGGTCAGATCTATCCTTCGAGCACGATCTATACCAATAACGATTCCACGACCGGCATCTTTGAGGTGGATTTTCTGCGGACGGCAAGCACCGATAACGCGACCTCTTCCGCGACCGGCTTTCGCGGTCAATTCCAATTATCGCATCAGCGAAATTGACGTGAAAGTGAACGGCACGTGGGTGCGGAAATATGTCCTCGGATATTCGACGGGAGACAATGGGTATACCACGCTTCTGAGTTCCATTGCCGAGATCGGGAGAAAAGCTTCAGGAACCGTCGTCTCGTTGCCGTCTTCAACCTTTTCGTATCAAGACCAAATCTCTGGATGGATGACTCTTCCACGTGGAATCCGCCACGACCTTATCGATCTGGCCGACAACGGCAGCGAGCTCAAGAGGTGAACGGCGTCGAGTTCGCCGATATCATCACGGGAGATGGCTTGCCTGACATCATTTCAGCCAAGCGGCGCATCTGGATACCGGGCACGGTTGGACGAGCTCGTTCACTGGATCGCGCCGTATCGTTTCCAACCGGAGTCGATAACGGATACCGGCTCGTGACTTAACGGCTATGGCGTGCCGGATATCATCTCAGGCAACGGCACCGATGACTTGTTTCGTCCGGATCATACATTAATACCGGGAGCGGCTGGGTGAGTTCGTTCGACGTGGGATTTCGCCGTTTGTTTTGCGAGCAACGGCGCTGGACACCGGCGCCATCATCGTCGACGTGAACGGCGACGGATTGCCGGACATCTTTTCAGGCTCATGCGAGCGGCACGCCCACTATGCCGCGTATATCAATAACGGTCACGGCTGGGCAACGAGCACCGTCTGGACGCCGCCGGTTCGCCTTTGTCGCGAGTGGAGGACTGATAACGGCGTGCGCATTGCGGACGTGAATGGCGATGGCCTTCCCGATATTCTTCAGGGTTACACCGATGCGAGCGGCACTGCCCATTACGCTCGTGTCTCAATACCGGCAACGGCTGGGCGACGAGTACCATCTGGGACCTCACCTATCGCCATTCATGCGAATGAGCGGATGGGATAACGGCGTGCGCGATTCGCTGACGTGAACGGCGACGGTCTTGCCGGACATCATTGCGGGATATACCGACGTCAGTGGCAATCCGCACTATGCGGCGTATCTCAATAACGGGCATGGCTGGACGAGCAAGTACCGCGTGGAATCCTCCGGCGACTCTTCGACACGGACGGTGGATACGACGCGGGAACGCGCATCGCTGACGTCGAAGGGCGTCGGCCTCCCGGACATTATCCAAGGCTACACCGATTATGCAGGAACCAACCATTATGCGGCATGGGTCAATAACAATACGAGCCGGGCGGATCTTCTGACGCAGCATCACCTATCCGCAGGGCGGCAGTTCGGCGATCGCCTATAATGCGGCGGCACAATTCGTGAACGCTTCCGGCACGATCGCGAACTATCGCGCCGTATCCGGTCTATGTCGTTTCGAAGATCACGACGAATGACGGCGCGGGGAATCTCTCCACTTCGACCTATCAATATTCCGGCGGAACCTATTATTACGGCAGCCCGTCGACCACGAGTTCGCCGGATTCGGCACGGTCACGCGAAACCGATCGGCGCGGGCAATGTGACGAAGACGTATTACGACACGAGCAACGGCAATAAGCTCTTCGACCGGACAATATCAGGACAATTTTTGGAAAATCGGAAAACCGTATCGCGTTGAGAATTACGACAATGCGAGAAATCTCTATAAAGTTACGATCACGAAATGGGACAGCACGAGCACTCGGCGGCAATGCGGCATTCGTGTTTCCCGACCAGACGCTCGAGATGGATTATGACGGGCTCTCGACCCACGAAGATTCGGCGGAATCCTATACCTGCAACACGGCGAACGGCAACGAGACCCAGAAGATCCAGTGGGGCCAGGTGACGGGGAGTAACAACGGCACGTTCACCGATACGGGCTCGCGACGAATACATCACGAACTTCACCTACGCGTCGAGCACGACCTCGAGTGTGATCGGGAAAGTTTCCGATGAGATCACTGCTGAACCAAAGCAGCACGAAAATTCAAGAGACCCAATATTATTACGATGATTTGGGGTTCGGGAATGTGGGCGCCGGCAACCTCACGAAGCAAGACGATTGGATCAGCGGGAGCGACCTATGCGACGACACGCAAAATACCTATAACAGCTATGGCCTCGTGACGCAAACCCTCGATCCGCGCAACAATACGACGACCTATACGTACGACGCATATAATCTCTATCCTGCAACGACGACGAATGCGCTCAGCCAATCCACCGAACTACCAATACGATTATTCGACCGGAAAAGCCACGCAGACGATCGATCCGAACCATCTCGTCTTCCAAACGCATCTATGACGGCTTGGGCCGTCCGCTCCAAGTGTTGCAGCCAGATCAAGTGACGACCTCCACGCTCGATCTCAAAACCGCCTATACGTATACCGATACGTCGAATGCGGTGAGCGTCCATGAAACGGATTATTTGAATGCAAGTACGACCGTCGACACCTACAGCTATTACGACGGCTTGAATCGGCTTGATCCAGACGCGAAAATCGGCGACCGATGCGGGAACCTATAAAGTGACCGATCAGGCATATAACAACGTCGGACTTACTCCAAAAACAATCCCTGCCATATTTTGCTAGCAGTTCTGTCGAAGTCCGCCGCGACGACGACCGCAGCACTTTTACGACCTATACCTATGACCCATTGGGCAGAGTGCTCACAACAGCAAATGCCGTCGGCACCGTTTCGAATGTCTATGACAATTGGAAAACGACGACGACCGATGCGAACGGGAATCCGAAAGAACGAATATCACGATGCCTATGGCAATCTTGTACAGGTGGGCGAACACAACGGATCGAGTACCTACACGACGTACTACACGTATGACGGACTGCAGGACCTCACGAACCTTACCGATGCGAACGGCAATATCCGGAACTTCGCGTATGACGGCCTGGGACGGAATGGTATCATCGACCGATCTTCACGCATCGACAGACACCACCTACGGAATCTGGAATTACACCTACGATGACGCGGGCAACCTCACGACACGGATCGATCCTAAAAATCAGACCGTCAACTACACCTATGACGGCTTGAATCGCGTGCTCACGGAAGACTATGCCGGCGCGTCCGGCACGGCTGTCATGTACACCTATGACACGTTGCACGAATGGCATCGGTCATTTGTGTTCCGTGTCAAGCACGGATGCGGTATCCCTCGATACGAAAAGCTATGATCCGCTGGGCAACCTTGCGAGCGAGACGAAAACAATTAATGGGACGAACTACACGACAAGTTACACGTACGATCGGCAAGGGAACCAAGTGACAGTCACGAATCCCGACGGATCAGAGTTGAATATGCGTATGGCACCGGCTGGACTCGTGACAAGTATTCAAGAAAAAGAATCGGGCGGCAGTTGGAATTATGTCGTTTCCAGTTTCGATTATTCGCCCATGGACAAGATCACTACGCAGACTGATCCGAACGGGGTGACGACCGTGAATACCTATGACCCGACGAGGCTCTATAGGCTCTTGAGCACGATAACGACCGATACCGGTTCCGGGTTCACGCCGATATCGCCCGGAGGTGGTAGTAACAACGGGGGGTCTGGTTCGGGAGGACCTTTACCGCCGAGCGACGGGACGATGTTCTCGTGCACGAGTACCTTGCAGACATACACCGTTCCTGCGGGGGCGACCCAGCTCGCGATCGCCGCCTACGGTGCGCAAGGGGGTGGAGGCGGCGGTGGATTGGGAGGCGAAGTTACGGGATCACTTTCCGTGACATCCGGCACCACGTATTACATAAATGTCGGTTGTCAGAACGGATATGGCGGCGGCGGCAGCCAGGGACCACTCGGAAGTTATGCGGCGTATCCCGGCGGCGGCATGACCTGGTTTTCTGCCAACAGCGTATTCACGACATCGACAGTTCTCTTGGTTGCTGGTGGAGGTGGCGGACAGGGCGGAGGCACTTACGGAGAAGGGGGCACCGCGGGTGCAGCTGGCGGCACGAGTGGTATGAGTGGTGTCAATTACGTTGGATTTCCTTATTACGGCGGCCCTGGAGGAGGAGCAACACAGTCGAGCGGTGGATATGGAGGATATGGGGTTGGAGAGGGTAGTTGTGGTGGGTCACCGGGATGGATTGGGAGCGGGGGTGCGGGCGGATGTGGCGGATGGGACAATTCCGGAGCGGGTGGTGGGGGCGGAGCAGGGTATTACGGAGGTGGCGGAGCCGGAGGTGGCGGAAACACTCAAATCGGCGGAGGTGGCGGAGGAGGATCGTCCTATGTGGCGACTACCGGTTCGCTCATCAACACGAGCAACATTGGCGGCGTAAATAGCGGCAACGGGTTTGCAACTATCACGCCTCTCGGAGCGGTGAGTACCGCTTCGTTGAGCCAAGATCTTTTAGATGGCGTGACGCCGCTCGGACCAGGAAGTTCCACAAATCAGGGTGGCGTGGTGCTTGGCGCGACGTTGAACGATAGCGCTTCCACGACGCTGCAGCTGCAAGTTGAAGTTGAACCTGCCGGAACTAATTTCGTAAATATTCCGAACGTGACGAGCAGTCCTTTTGTTTCCCCAGGCAGCATTGCAACGACGACATTCACGTGGGTGAACGGCAGCTATCATTGGCAAGCACGGGCGATAGACACGAACAACAATACGTCGTCATGGCAGCTCTTCGGGTCGAGCGCAACGTCAACCGACTTTATTCTTGCACCCGCAACGAGTGTGACCGAAACCTACACTGGATCAGTGGCAAGCTTCACGGTGCCTTCAAATGTGATTGGTCTTTCGATCACTGCCTACGGCGCGCAAGGGGGCGGAAGCGGGGGAGGATTGGGAGGCAAGACGGTCGGAACGCTCTCCGTTACGCCGGGAAATATCTATTATTACAACGTCGGCGGTCAAAACGGATATGACGGCGGCGGCACAGGCGGTGGAGGTGGCAACTATGGCGGTGGGATGACGTGGTTTTCCACGCAAAATAATTACGCCTCAACTACGCCAATTCTGATAGCTGCTGGCGGCGGAGGTCAAGGCACGGCGAACTCATCTGGTTTCGGCGGGGTTGGTGGCACGGGCGGTGGCACAAGCGGCGTAACGGGAGGAAATGGTAGTGGCGGTTCAAGCGGGGGTGGCGGAGGAGGGGGCGGAACGCAAAGTACCGGGGGATCGGGTGGAATTGCTTCGGGGGGTGGCAACGGCGGGCCGGGATCTGGAGGAGCAGGGGGCAACGGCGGTTACTACGGATTTTTTTACGCATACGGCGGTGGAGGTGGTGCGGGTTATTACGGCGGTGGTGGTGGTGGAAGCACCGGTAGCACAGGAAATGATGGTGCGGGCGGTGGTGGTGGAGGATCATCATATCTCTCGAACTCGCTCACGAGTACGAGTACCGCAACAGGGACAAATACCGGTAATGGTTCCTTGGTGATCTCTCCGATATTGGTCACTCCTCTTCTTGCTTCTTTGAATCAATACCACACCGATGGTGTCACTCCTCTTGGCGAAGGAAGTTCGACGGGACAAGGAACGGTCATATTTGGCGCGACATTGAATTCCACTTCAAGTATTTCCACTACCACGCTTCAACTTCAAGTTGAGGTCGAGCCGGTAGGAACGGCGTTCACGAATATTCCCAACGTTTCAAGCAGCGCGTTGCTTGCACCCGGAAGTGTCGCGACGACGAGCTTCACAGGGTTGAATGGAAGCTACCACTGGCAAGCACGATGGATGGATGCGAATAATAATACCTCTATGTGGCAGTTGTTCGGACTCATGCCGAATGCGACTGACTTTACCTTAGTGACATCGGTTACTGAATCCTACAACGGAACAGTGGGAAGTTTCACGGTACCTGCTCATGTGACCGCGCTTACGATTACTGCGTATGGCGCCCAAGGCGGCGGGTCATCGGGTTCCGCAGGATTGGGAGGATCAGCCTCGGGCATGTTGTCCGTAACTCCGGGAGCGACCTATTACTACGCGGTTGGTCAACAAGGAGGTGCTGGTCAATCGAACGGTGATCAAATGAGCGGCGGCGGAGGTGGTGGTATGACCTGGTTCTCCACTACCAGTACATTCTCAACATCAGGAGTTCTCATTATCGCTGGAGGCGGCGGTGGTGCGGGCGGAGTGAATCCTCCGTATACGGGATCAGGCAGCAAGTCCGGCGGTGTTGGCGGCTATAACGGCGGGGGGACCGGCGGCGGTGCAACAACTGCGGCGGGAGGAACGGGAGCAGGTGGCGGGGGTTGGTGGGGTGGAAGTGCAGGGAGCGGTGGCGGATTCAATCAGTGGTATGGAGGCAATGGGGGGACGGGCGGCGGCCTTACCGGTGGCAACGGCACTGGTCTCGGCGGCGGTGGCGTGGGCGGCACGCAGACATCAGGGTATTCGCAAGGCACGGGACAAAATGGCTCGACGAATTCGCAGGATGGCCAAGATGGTGCGGGTGGTGGATCAGCGTATCTTGCTTCAACCCTTACCAGTACGAGCACCTCGAATGGCGTAAATTCCGGCAATGGTTCTCTCACGATTGTCGAGCAGGAAAATCTTATCCCCAGCCTTTCGTCTTCGAGCCAATATTATTCAAACGGATCGACCCCGCTCAACGAAGGAAGTTCCACCAATCAGAACACGGTCGTCTTTGGCGGAACGGTGAATTCCTACTTTGCTCCCAAGCTTCAGCTCCAGGTTGAAGTGGAGCCTGCGGGTACGAGCTTCATTGGTGTGCCGAATGCTACGAGTTCATTTGTCACAGCAGGAAGTGTTGCGACGACAAGCTTCACGGGAGCGGATGGCAGCTATCACTGGCAAGCGCGGGCGATCGACACGGTCAACAACACGTCCTCATGGCAACTCTTTGGTTCGAGCGGCACGTCGACGGATTTCGTCCTTGCCGTGCCGACCGTTTCCTTCACCTTCCCCACGAACGGGACGAGCACGCCGAATTTTTCGAATTGGGAGATGAGCGTTCAGGACGTGACCTCGACCGCGAGCTATCAACTGCAAGTTATGTGGGATGACACGACCGGAGATCCGGTCCAGAGCTCGACGATCAACGCGAGCGGTTCGGTGCTCTTGGGCGGCGCATACGTGCCGAAGACGATATTCTCCGGCGACTACACGTATGACGGAACACCCGTCACAATGAATGCCACCGGGACGCTTTCCAGTGCCTCAACGACCGTTGCCACAACCACCGTGAACTTCACCGAACTCACGACAACCACGCCGCTCAACTGCGGCTCCGCTCAGATACAATGCGTCGCGTATACGTATGACAATAACGGCAACATTACGAAAGTCATCGACGACTCTGCAACAAACGCGGCGCGGGTCGTCAATTACACCTATGATGCGTTGAATCGACTCACCTCGGCGTCGTCATCGAACGTTGCGAGCGGCCAGAATTACCTCCAAACATTTACCTATGATCCGGTCGGCAATATTTTGACCGGTCCTGATGGGACGTATTCCTATAATGGGAGCCCAGGTTCCAACTACGCCGACCCCGATGCAGTCACGGGCATCACCAATGGCGCTTCCTCGACTACGTTCACTTACGATAATAATGGCAACCTCACGAATGCATCGAGTGGTTTCACATACACCTGGGATTACAACAATCGGTTGATCAGCGCGAGCTCCTCCAATACCTCATTGACGTACGGCTATGATTATTTGGGTAATCGCGTGACGCTCACGCAAGGATCGACGACAACGGTCTACCCCACGAGCTTCTACAGCGCGTCGCTCGGTGGCGCGGCAACGACCACGAAGAGCATCTTTGCAAATGGCCTCTTGGCAGGAACCGTCGTAGATGCAACTTCTACGACGGGCGGAGGGCCAGCAACGATCACGCTTGATGCCACCTCAACGAAGGCGTTTAGCGGCACCATTCAAACGGTCGTCACCTCCACGATTACCGTTGGCAGCGGCTCGAACGAACTCCTCGTCATTTCAATTGCGAACGGCAATAGCAGTGCCACGACAACGACAGTGACGGTCGACGGCGTAAGCGCAACGCAGGCAGTCATTTCGCGGAACGGCACCCGCAATTCTTCTCTTTGGTACGTGAAGGGGCTGTCTGCAGGTACGCATAATATTTCTTCCACCTATTCCACTGCGAATCTCGTTTCAATCAGTGCGGCATCGTTCTTCGGGGTAAACCAAACAGTGCCGCTTGATGCGACCTCATCCGTTATCGCCACCTCAGCCAACGTATCTTCCACACTTACCACATCCGTCGCAGGCGACCTCATTGTTGATGCCCTCGATTCTCCGGTGACGCAGAGCTCAACCGCAATTGGATCGAACCAGACCTACATAATGAAGAACCTCTCGGAGTCCCTCAATACAGGAAATGCAAGCTATCAGGTTGCATCGAGTTCCGGAGCACGAACCGAAGGCTATACCATGTCGACCTCGACCGGATTTACCTTCTCCGTGGCGGCGTTCAAGGCGGCAACACTCGCCACGAGCACCGGTACCTCAAGCATCATGCAGGATGTATCTACCGATATTTTGAAGAATTCCAATGTGGTCACGAATGCCTCAGGCAGCGTCACAGAGACTCTTGACTACTACCCTTATGGGGGCGTGAGAGTAGATTCCGTTGTTGGGCCTGCTGCGGTGACAAGAAAATACATAGGGCAGCAGTATGACGCGGCAACGGCTCTCAACTATCTGAACGCCCGATACCAGAATCCGGCGCAGGGAGAGTTCGTTAGCCAGGACCAAGTCTTCCTCGGAAGCCCCAAAAATGAGGACATCCAGAACCCTCAAAGCCTGAATGCGTATTCGTATGCCCTGGATAATCCAGTGAGTGTCGAAGATCCCAATGGAACAGAAACCACCCAGCAACTTGAACAGCAGCTGCTCAATGAGCTCGAGGGCCTGCTCGGCCTTCTCCAACAAGAGTTTGGGGGAGGAGGAATTAACAACTACGGAAGCGGATCAGGTGGAAGAAACATTCAATCGACCCCAGGCTTTGTAAATAACGAAGCCCAAGACAACTCCGCATTTAATATTGTTGCGTCTAGGCCAACGGTATCGTTCCCGAATATCTTGGGTGAGAATGGAGCTGCTAATTCAGAAACCAATCAGAAAGGCACGGAGCAGCAGGGAACGTATCAAAAGAACCTTCCTCAAAATTACGCCACCACGCCGGTTGCTGACCCGACAGCGTTCCTGAAGTCAGGGTCTGCGGTTGGCGCCATCCTCGCGGCGCGATACCAGATTGCGAATGGTCTAGAGGATGTGGCTACAGCACTGGATGATTACAGTACACTCGGAGATATTGATAATTCTGCAACAACGATTGCCGTCGCTCTAGCTGCTGGCGCCGTCATAGGCCCCCAAGCCATACCAGCCGTCGCGGGGGGACTTGAAATTAGTTACATCTTTGCAGAAGTCGGCTCTACTGCATTCTCCGCTACCGCAGCATATAAAACCACAGCAATGATAATAATATTATTACTGTGGTTGGAGGTGATAGTAATTGGCTTTGCGGGAACCAGATTCGTTGTTAGAGCGATTAGATTTGCAAGACAGGGGATTAACATCAAGCAAAAGGCACTTTCTACTTCTGGGCAACTAATAGGGCTTATCGGGGTAATGATTGTGGCTTTCCTCCCGAGAATGTTTGGCATCCAAGGTAATTACAGCGATAACGCCCTAGTCGTATACTTTCTCGCTACGTCGGTGGGGGCCTGTTTAACTATAGTGGGTCTGCAATTGATACTTGCTGCGTATAGGATAGAAGAGGATGTCCCGAACTGGATTAAAGCGATTTCGCATCTGTGGAAATGATTATGAATGATTGATACTTCTGCCACGACGATTGCCGCCAATCTCGCCGTGGGTGCTGTTGTAGGCCTGAAGCCATACCTGTCGTCGCGGGAGGGCTTGAGGTCAGCTACACGGCCGCAGAGGCGGGTTCGCTGGTCTTTTCTAATGCCGCGGCAGATCTCAGGACAATGATTGTAATTGTGCAAATATGTGAGCTCACGGTGTTTCTTGTTGTGGCAATTATGCTCTTTACTAAGATCGTCGGTTTGTTACGGCTGGGGATTAAGATGAAGCAAAGAAAGCTTGCGAACGATGGGCAGGCGATAGGGTTCATCGGAATGCTGGTCGCAGGAGTTCTTCCGCAGACAGTCGGCATTCAATACGGTGCTAGCGATAAGGCCCAGTTGATCGAGGTCTTACTATTCTTGATAGGCTTTTGGCTGATTATAATTGGTCTACAAGTCATACTTGCCTATAAGACAGAAGAGGACATTCCGCATTGGATGAAAACGATTTCACATCTGTGGCGATGATTATGAGTGACAGATATCGGCCAGAATATGTATATCAGGCAGCAGTATGATGCGACGACGGCGCTCCACTACATGGACGCGAGATATCAGAATCCCGCGCAGGGGCAATTCATCAGCGAAGGTCCATCGTGGAAATGATGCGAGCAGGGGCTTTTCAAAATAGTCATGCGGATCGATCCCTGTCGGATGAGGACGGCCATAAACCGAGGGACCGGTAGACATCCTCTGAATAGTGACGAGGACTTCCCGACTTTAGCGATTTGTACTCATTTGGGAAGTTGTCCAGAGCATACTGGATAATCTTTGCTTTGAAGACTACGTGCACGGCGGTGTAGTCACGCAGGACTGGGGGACAGAGATCTGAGTCAAGGTCGCGTTTACCGTTAAGGTTAACGGCAATGATAGGCAGGTTTAGGTTCTGAGCCGTGTCGATCTCCCAGCGGACAAACCTGTACAGGTTCTTCGTATTGGGTCCGATCAAGACAATTGTTTGAATGGTATTTTCGAATCGTTGCCTCAGCCTCGCTTTGATGTACTGTTCATCCTCCGCTCGCCCGGTTAAAGGCTTCAGATCGTGAGCATCATAAAAGTCGAACTCGATATGCTCGCTCTGCCTCCAGCCCTTCATGAAGCCGTATGCCCATATATCGTTGTCACCGTCAAATATGACGTATGTTTTATTCCTGTAGCTCATCGCAACCCCATGCAGTTCATATGTATTGATGGTGCTTCCGACTAACCCATCCAACACGCCGCTCGCTTAGAAAGTGAAGATCCAGGTCGGCCGCTCATTCAAGGTGAAACAGTGGCCAGTGCTTTGTCCTATGATTGAACCGTTCATGGAAGGCGCGTCCCTGCTGCGTGCAAATACAACCGGCCTGAGGCTTCTTGTTCCAGGCCTGTATTGTATCGAAGGCCCCGTACCAATCGAGAAACGCAAAATTTGGAATCTGCGGATACTCTGGCAATTGCGCCCTCACGAGGTCTGACGCGACCAGCAAACCAGCAAAAAACGAAGAAAATGGAAGCGCTGCGTCGATGGACGACCCTTGAATCGTGATCTTCCCCGTGGCGCAAGCAAGATCACTAGCAGATACCCCGACCCGAAAGCGATCTATGATGCAGTCGTCTCTACCTGGCACATGTCGCCCATGATTTACGCCCCAGTTTGCGCTTGTGCTTGCGTGAATCATGAGCGGAGGGACGTTGTGTTGCATGTTGGCGCGGACGTTGAATTCGTTGGCCAACGGAAGCCATGTGTCAAAATCAAATGACTCTCTGGTCCGCTGTTGGATCAACTCGTCAAACCAGACTGGTAGCGGTTCAGGCGAGAGAGGGGAGCCGCGCAAGAACTGTGCGACCGCCTCACTCTTCGGTAGGCCAAACGTTCGATATCCAAATACCGGCGAGCGGTTGAAGTTTTCGACGCCCACATAATCTTTATCGACGATTGTGATCCGTCCAGCCAATCGTGCCAATCGCATGCAATACGCCGCTGAAGATCCAACAGACCCAACTCCGACCATAAGGATGTTTCCGACATTCAAGTCGGCAGGCCAAGGGAATAAGGTGGGGTGCGCGTCTCCGCCCAGTTCAAGTGAAAAAGATCGAAAATGCCTTCGCGAAAGGAACGTTCCGCGGAAGCTTCCACGGCCACCTTAAACATCTGCGCTACGCCGAGACATGCGGCTGCCACCGACCCAAGGCAATTGTGATCGGCGGGGCTGGGCAACGTGGTCGGCTGTCGATGTGAGAGGCTAGCAAGCCAGCCTGAAGCGTTAATGAAAACCACTCTTGAGCCTGACGGGGCGAGACCACCGTCGCCGATCATGAGGGTGACCCGGGGGCTGACAGCATACTTCGCGACGCGAAATGAGCCGAGGGGTCAGCGTCGCGCATCTGTGAGAGAACTATCTCGCCCAGATCTCCCGTGCCGAATCCTAGTGACGGATCTGTCGCCACGGGTTGAAGCACCAAAGTCACCTCGCGGCACCATCGACTCAATAGATTGGCGGCGACTACAAACATTACCTGCCCAGGGAGGGTACGAGCTGCTTCCGGCGAAAGGCGGACGGCGCACGAGGTGTTTTGGTAAGCGCGCACGACACCGCTACATCGGTTTGTGCGATCATCGCGTTGGGTATAGAACTGTTCGGCCGAATCCGGAAAAGTATTCATGGATTTCTTAAGTCAGCAAAGTCTGGAACCGTGTGGAAGCGCGACTCAATCTCGATCGCGGCGAGTTGCCGAAACCGAGCTTTTTCAAAAAGGTGGACACCGCACATCGTGAGAGGACGCATTCCACGACACGCATAGTGCGGAACCACGATGGAGAGAAAGCCCTCGTATGGCATGAGCGCACGTTCGTCATCACCCGCAGAGTGGCCGACGAAACCTCCGGGGTGGCTATGCACCTGCCCAATCAACTCGAGATTGTTGTTCGCAAGAAACATAATCACCTGAGCATTCGCCCGAGATGAGGTCTCGAACGATCCATGGGTGGTTTGTGCCGGTGGCGCAATACAGGTCGTCACAAACGACTCACGTTCAGTCCGCCGTCCCGCCCAATAGACAACTCCTTCATGAGGCCTGTCCGGAAAGCCGCTCTGCTGCAGCATTTCGACGGTGAGCTTGAGCACCGAAGCAAGTACCCACACTGAACCAAGCGACGGTGAACTTTTCGATTTAGATTTCTTGATCCAATGCCACATGGTTTATGCCATTCGACCGCTGTACCACTCAGGCCGACTGAGCCTCTTTTGAATCAACCCCAACATGTCGCCAAGTTTGGAATAGTTGGCCCAGGGAACATTGTTCGCCGAGGATGTCATCCAATCCCCGAGGTTCCAGTCGCCGTGGGGCCCCGTTCCTACCACCGACTTATATGCTTTCCGGTTGAATGGGGCGCAAATACAAGGGCCTGACGAATGAAAAAAACTGTCCGGTCCCTTCGGATACGCGCGAGGCGTTCCTCTCTGTCCAGAATCGAGGTCGATGAATTCAAAGAATGGCGGCGTCTCCTTGTAGTTGTCGCAACGAACCTCCAGAACGAAAAGATCACCGTTGTGCGCGGACATAGTAACGAGCACGACGAGCTTGTCAAAGTCAGGAGTGACGCTCCACTTATAGGTGGTTGCTACGTCCGTAACCAGGGCAAGTTCATCCTCCAGGTATTGTCGCGTGACTTCGGGGCTGACTGCCATTTGCCTTAGACGCCCCCGCCTATCGAGGTCAAAATGAGAGCAGTGCCGTCCGTGATGTTGTACGAAGCCAGTGTTCGCTGTGGCTGCAGCGGTTCGCCAGCATGGACCGCAATGACGAGTTCGAATTTGTCACCGGGGACAAAACCAAACGCTTCGACTGCCTTCACAATCACATTGGCAATCGTCGTGTCCGCGGGAAATGAAAACTCTTTTGTCCCGCGGGTGGATTGAATTTTGATCTTGAGTATTGCGTGTTCGCTCATGTTGTTTTCTCCAAAGTGGTCTGGTCGACCTTTTAGTGGTTGCTCATTCCTCATTACCTCGCTCAAAACTGACGCTTGGTAGCTGTCGTAAGCTTTCACTAGCTTACATTATAAAGCAAAAAAAATTAGAGTGTCAACTGTCGGTCCGTCGAGGCAGGATGAAGGCCTTCAAGGCGAATTCTGGCGACGATCGGATTGACATCAAATGTTTCCGCAAGAAGTTGGATTGCATCTTTGCGACGGTCACCCGGCAAGGTTGGCTGGCCAAACGTCCCTTGGACCGTCAGCAGCGGCTCAAGCGCCTTCGCAACCAGTGACTTCGGCAGAAGCAGCGCACCATTGCCAGATTCGCCTGGAATTCCCACCACCGGTAGGGAGGCTTCTTAGTTTCCGCCTGTCCCACGCCTGAAATTCCCCCTTCTCGGCAGAGGATTTTCGGAGAGTCGGCGGCCAACCCGTCTCCGAAAAGAGAATCGGGCCGAGGCCCAAGGGCAAACAAGTGTGCATGAAGCAAGCCATGCCCACCTTCATGCGCTAAGGTTGTCCTCAGTCGCCGTTCGGCCCGTACGGTACCCTCATCATCCAGCGCTTTCGCGACAACAATCTCTACAACTCCATTCGTGCCGAACCGGGTGAAGCCGAGCAGGCCATTCGGTAGATCATCGTACGTTGGCTGGATGCTGAACCGCTTCTCAATAAATCGATCGATCCGGATAGGAGCAGGAGACGAAGGATATAAATTGAGTTTCTGCAGTTCGTCCACGCAGATCGATTCAACTTCTGTCGGTTCGAAGAATGGCTGTTCCGCAAAGGGACCAGATTTGGAGCGGTAGGTCCTCATTTCTTCTTGCCTCGGTCATGCCGCTTGAGAAAGTCAAGAAGCACCTGAGGACTGACGCCATCGTCGACGACTCTCCGCAGGGCGAAACCCATGGCGGGATTGCTCGCAGAGATCCTCTTTAGTTCCTGCATCGGAGGTCGAGAATCATGCTTCTTAGGTCACCTATTGTTGTGTCTAGTTCTGACGCCAGCCTCTCTAACACGTCGTCGGATGGATAACGTCGGCCAAGCTCCATGTCCGAGACAAAAGACGCAGACACCTTGAGTTTCTTTGCGAGCTCTCTCACAGACAGATCTTGCTTTTCTCGCAGCTCTCTAATTCTTTCGCCAAAGGTTTTCATCTTGTAGTCATTTGTAAGCTTACACCTTCTCACTGATACGTCAACGTTAGACCAGCGCAATCTGGAGTCCTAGGCCCAATACCTTCACCTGCAAGAATGAGGTCGCCCATAATGCGATTTTTGGCTGTCGGCGTTGCCTCACGATTCGCGAAACGCCTTACTCCCGCCACGCTTCGTGGGCCAACGGTGAGCAATTCAATCCCTCCCGGAGAGCTCTCCACCGAGGCAAATGCTTGTCCATAATCGCAATGAACCGATCATCGTGGTGTCTCACAAGTAGATGTACGAGCTCATGCATTACTACGTATTCAAGACTCTCAGCCGACTTCTTGGCCAGTTCGAGGTTGATCCAAATACGGCGGGCGTCGACAGTGCAAGTGCCCCATTTGGTTTTCATTTTCTTAATGCCGAACGCAGATACCTCGACGCCAAGCCGCTTCTGCCATTTCGCAGTAGGGGAGGCATGCATTTCTCTCAGACTGCGCGCGATACCAATTCATCATCACTCTTCGGCGAGTTTCGACATTCGCGCCCTGACCGCACATGGAGTTCGATGGTCGATTTGTTCCTGATCACGATTCCGACTGGACCCTCGCTATTGACGCACCCGAAGGCGGTAGCGGTGTCCGAGAAAATAGTGGCTCTCACCGCTGACCATCTCCCGCGCCGATTGGCGTGGCTGGCGGTCAAACTTCGCCTGCTGCCGTTTGATCCAACCGAGTTTGCCGATGACCGCCAAGCGGACCGCTTCGTTGCTGACCCTGAGCGGCGCGGCAACTCGAACACGACCCGCCGGGTGGATATACCCCGAGGTGAAGGTTCTTTATATTCTTTCCTCACCATCTCGACCGGAAGGCCTGAGACCGTGATGTTGTGTTGCTCAGTACTCATTTTGGTTCCTAACCAATTCCAATGTTTTTGCCGTTAATTCTTCGTCGTTCTTAAGCACGGCCTTGATTGCAAGTCGAACCTTTTTAATCTTGAACGAGATTGTTCCTCCAGTCATCCTGCCTGCTTGCGCGAACGGCACTGATCCACCGCAAGCGCGAGCGCATTGATCCTTCCCAAGGTTGTCAAACAGCGCCCGCTTGCCGGGTGTATCAAGATCCTTCGGATACGATTCGCCGGACGCCGGGTTCGCAACTTTCTTTGCCAGATCAATGATCCGCTCTAAGTACTTCTGGTAGTCGAGCGCTTCCTTCTTGCGCTGCGCGATGAGAGCGTCCAGCAGCTCCGACATTTTGTCGTAGTACTTTGGGTTCAACGGCTGCTCGTCGATAATCAGCTTGCGGACGTTGTTTTCAATCGTCTCCGCCACTGCGTCTCGGTTTTCTCGAATTCCTTTCGGAAGTGCGGCCACTGCATCTGCACCGCGTTCCACGATGAGTTGGACCAGTGGGATGTCGTCAAATGACGCGATCTTCTTGCTCTCTTCGGCGCGGATGTACGTGTCGATCAGGTGGCGCATGGCGGGTTCGTACATCTTCAGGTCGATATAATCGCCGCTCGCGAGCTTGACCTCTTCGCGGACCTTCTCGAACTGTCCAACTTCGGCCTTGAGCGCATCGATCTCGTGAGCAGTGTAACCCGCCTCCGGGAGTTCATTCGCGAGGTTGGCAAAGCGCGCACCAGTTCAGCTACGTGCTTGTAGAGTGACAAGCGCTTCGGCTCGTTCTCTTTGAGTTGGTCGGCATTACCCGACTCCTGGGCGCAGAAATATCGCAAGTGCGCTGCGGAATCTTTCGGCGGCTCCACCTGTTCGCACAGGGCGCGGACTGTTTCCTGTGCCTCCTCCAGTCTCTCCCGAGCCTTCTCAGTCGGTTTTCGAGCAGGCCGGCGACATCTTCCTTGTCGTATCCATCAAGCGCACCGGACGTGTAATCGTGTACCGCTCCTTCCAGACTCTTGAATAGGTCCTTGTAGTCGATGATGTATCCATAATCCTTGTCCTCGCCATCCAAGCCGATTCACGCGACAGATCGCCTGAAAAAGTCCGTGGTCGCGCATCTGCTTGTCGATATAGAGATAGGTTGCCGGAGGCGCATCAAATCCGGTCAGGAGTTTGTCCACTACGATCAGGAGCTTCATCTGGCCGGGCTCTTTGATGAACTTCTCTTTCACTTCTTTCTCAAATGTCTCTATCTTGTTCACGGCGGTTTCGGCAGGTTCATTGAACCACTCGGCCAGCATTCTCCGATATATATCGAACTGGCGCAGTCTTTTCGGTCAGCCCTTCGCCGGCTCTCTTCGCCCTTGATCTCGGCGGCGACCGGCTTATATGAGGTGATAATCGCACACTTGCCTTTTAGGTCCGTCTTCTCGAAGAGCTCGTAAAACTTGCACGCCTGATAGATGCTTCCGGAAACCAAGAGCGCATTCCCGCGACCGCTCTTCAGCCGGTCGCGCGTTTCCATGTCCATCAAGACATCGGCGACGATCTTTTCCAAACGATCCTGGCAGCTGAGAACCTTCTTCATCGTTCCCCAGCGCTTCTTGAGTTCTGCCTTTGCCAGATCCTTCAACCCTTTAGTTTTGGCCTCGAACCACTGATCGATCTTCGCTGGAGACGTGATGTTCTGGTCGATATCGCGGGCCTCGTAGCGCAGGTCGAGTACGACGCCATCCTTCACGGCTTCGTTAAACTTATACGTGTGAATGTAGCGACCAAAAACCTCGATGCTCTTCTGTTTGTCGGTCTTCAGGAGGGGCGTTCCCGTGAAACCAATGAACATGGCATTCGGAAGGATCGCCTTCATCGCCTTATGAAGTTCGCCGGACTGTGTGCGGTGACACTCGTCCACGAAGACGTAGAGATCCCCCTTGGCTTTGAAACCAGGCGGTAATGCCTGTTTCATTTCTTGAACGAAAGCCTCAACGTCAGCAGCTGAATCGCCGTCCGCCTTGCCGCCGAACTTGTGGACGAGCGAGCAGATCAGCCACGGCGTAGAAGCATTCAGGGTCGAGACAAGATCGGCGCCGCTCTTTGTGCGGTAGATCTTTTCATTGACGCCCTTGAACACCCCCTCAATCTGTTCATCGAGTTCCGTACGGTCCGTGATGATAAGCACGCGGGAATTCTTTACGTTCTCCCATATCCACTTAGCGAGCCACACCATCGTGAGGCTCTTGCCGGAACCTTGTGTGTGCCAAATGATGCCGCCTTCCCGGCGACGCACGTGACCTTGAGCCGCCTTCGTACCCGAAGTATTGGTTATGGCGGCAGACCTTCTTGGTCCCGGCGTCGAAAACGATGAAGTCGTGAACTATTTCCAGGAACCGCTTCTTTTCGCAGAGCTGCAGCAACGCACGATCGAAGGGATTCTCGACTGCGCTCTCTTCCTTCCAGGTCAGGTAATACTTTTCGGGAGTCTGGATCGTGGCGTAGCGCAAGCCTTCGGTGTCGTTTCCCGCCATCACGAGCTGCATCGTCGAAAAGAAGTGCTCAATGAAGATTTTCTTTTGATTGTCGAGATTTTGACGGATGCCCTCAGCCACGGAGACGATGGAACGTTTGAGTTCCAATACGCCGAGCGCAATTCCGTTGACGTAAATCACGATGTCGGGGCGCTTCGTGTTCGCGCCCGCGTGGGCACCAGAGACCGTCACTTCCTCGGCAATCGCAAAGTGATTCTTCTCTGGATGCTTCCAGTCGATCAGCCAGATGGTCTGTGTGTTTTCGCCAACATCGGGCTTCACCTTCACGCCATATCGCAACAATTCGTACACCGCGCGGTTGCGGTCATAGAGGCTCTTGCTTGTATCTCCGGCTTCTCGCTCAACAAGATATAGCGTCCGGTCGATAATATTCTGATCGTGGCCCTGCTCTTTAAGAAAAGCGCGCAACAGCTCCGCTTCGATATTGCGATTGCCATCACGCTCTTCCCAATTGCCCAAGTAGTCATAGTCCAACTTGTCTTTGTCGCGGAATAGTGCTTACTACGCGATTCTGGGTTAGGCGCTCTCGTTGTCCAATGTCGTTTTTGCTCATTTGAGTCTTGTTTTTCCGGTGAAGGGGATTTTCTGATCCCTGGAAAAAGTAGCGTTAGCATCCGGCTAAAGAGAGCGGAAGCATGAGTCTTCGTGACCGGCTTGGCAGGGGCGAGACAGCGCAGGAAGAAAAACGCCATCGGATGCTCGAACATTTTGGGATTCTAGCCAACCCATACCCGCCTGCTGGCGAGCCGACAGGACATCCTCATATGGAAACTACCTCAGAGGAGCCCGTTGTTAGGGCTATCGAATCATTCGAGCGTGATCGTGTTTCCCAGGTCTTGCTAATCGAAGGAACACAGGGAGTCGGCAAGACAAACCTACTGAATTATTTCCAGAAAGAGCTTCAGGAGCTACATACAGACGATGAAGGATACTACATCATCCGATATCTTCCGGACCCCGAATCCACGTTCGACGGCATTCTAAGGAGAATATTTCAAGAATTTGCAGTTTATGGATTGTTTGGCCGCCTCGCCGAGCATTTGGTATCGCTGAACGAAACAGAGCGTCAAGCCACTCTCGCAGTGGTTTCTAGTCACGAGACGCGAAGCGCCTTTATTGCCCTGGCTAATGCTGCGAACGCTGGCCCGAATGCATTGGAAGAAGCGACTGAATTAGCACTTGAATGGTTTTCAGGCTTGCGTATCCTGAAAAAACATAGGGAGATGCTGGTGTTAATTTTCGTCTAGACACCGTCGAATCTAAAACACAAGCGTTGCGAGATTTGGTTTTTTGCTGCTCCCAAGCCAAGCTCTTCAACGGACTCTATCTCTTGTTAGACGAACTTGAAAAGCAAGATTACACTCTCTCGAAAGGAATCGTTCTCAGGTACTTGTCTGGATCAGAGCTCTAATTGATGCGCTGCCGAAGCATTTGTTCTTACTTGTGGCATTGACTATCGAGGCGCAGAGACGTTATTTTTCAATGCTCCCAGCATTTGCAGGCAGGCTACAAAACATAATCCGCGTAGATCCCTTGAAGGGTGTAGAGGCAGCCGTTCAGCTAAACAAGTTCTACCTTAATAAGGCGAGAGAAGCCGCGCGCCGTGAGTTTGGCGACTCTGCCGGAAGAGCCATTCGAGATCCTGTACCGGAACAGGCGGTTAAGGATCTATTTAGGAGCCTTCTGCAGAGCGCGGCCGCTGAAAAGGCACAAGAAGGTGTTACACCTCGTGATTTTCTCAATGCGTTGCATCAGCATGCAGAAACCGCGATAGCAGCGGTTTGAGTGCTACCTCTCGCTAGGTCTGCGCCGGTCGTCCAGCGCTAGTTCTATGAGTGTCATCCGAGGAGTCACCTGGTGGAGGGAAGCGCCGTACCAGAAGTACAATGGCCAGACTTTTCAAGAGCAGGTTCCACACAGAAACGACTGCGAGTGTAGCAACCGAAAACTGTCTCAATGGAGGGGTTCACCCCGTTTCACTGTAGACGATTTTGTGACGGTCAGAGCCTCCACGTTCAACGCGAACCAACAACTTTCAACAAGGAGGGTGCAACAGGTTCAATATCAATCAGTTAAAAACTACAGATTTCAACAGATTTCGATAACGTGCTGAATCTGGTTCGGGACCAGGGGGTCGGAGGTTCAAATCCTCTCTCCCCGACCAATTATTTTCAAACACTTATTATCGCCAGTCGACGCCTCAAAACCGACCCCCTGGTTTTGCCCCAGATTTCTCCGAGCGCCACAGCCTTCGGAGCCGCATAAACACTGCACTTCCTCCCTTCTTACACGATGCAACACCGTCTACAAAATCGACCACAGTCCTGTGATGGAAAAACCAGGTGCTCTACCCATCGCAAGCCATTGAATTGCAAAGGATGGAGAGCGCGACATTAGGGCGTCGAGACCGAGTTGATTCGCCCAAGAGCGCTAAACTCGAACCGAAAGGTGGGCCCTCCAAACTGTGTTCACAAGCAGCGCCTCGGAGATTGAATGCGTGACTAGGGCCCCTGGTTTGAGTGCGCTGGCCGCAGTGCCTGGGCCCCGGGGCGCTGCCTTCGACTCATCCGCTCAGTGTGCCCCTCGCTTAAGGCAGGCGCACGATGATTTTTCGCTACCCGTTTTGGGCCTTGCGGGAATAGACTACCCTCTTCCGGCGAGCAATAGCCTCACCCTCCTTGTCACGCTCCGTCACAGAAAGCTCGCCGTTGGGGACACTTGGGCCTCCTCGCTCCCCCGCCATCAGTCTCGATCCAAACTTTCGGAAGCTACGTGCTCATGGAGAAACGCGATCTGCGACTGAGCAAGATTCTAGTAATTTTCACAGAAGCTGGGAGCAGCGTGTATATTATATCGTCAGTTAAGGGACTGGTCGTTTTGGGTTTTTTGGATAGTAGATCGACAAGGAGGCCCTATGCCACGGGTCATAGATGAGTTTGGTCGCGTGTACGATATCCCAGCCCACGTCCTTAGCCGAGCGACTGCGGGAACATCCCGGGGACAGACGCCTCCTAAGGTCGAGCTGCATATTCACATCCACGTCCATGTCGAGGGTGCAGACGTCGCGCTCGGCGGTGTAACTAAGGAAATGGGGATGGATTGTGGCGATCTTGGGATGGATTGCGGTGATCTCGGGATCGATTCTGGTGACCTGACTCCTGCCGACACCGAGGTGACACCAGATAAAGGCGATCGCCGTGGTGGGCGAAAGCGATCCTCCCGATCGGGAAGAGGGTCGCGTCGCGGCCAGTAATAATTGCTTTCGTGCAACGCGCCAGCGCGTCCCGATAAGATTCTGGCGAGCATCCGACCTGCCTGCGACTGGGTCGGCAAAATTATTGAATCGAGTTCCCAGACCTGTCTGCGATTCCACGCTGGAATTGACATTTTTCACTGGAGCTATTGAATGGCCGGGAAGCGATCGCGCGTCCCTTGGGATCCGTTCCCTCGTCTTTTTCTAAGGAATTTCGGACTGGATCTGCGAAATTCTCTGCACGTCATGGGTGGAGGAGAGCTGGCATGCGAGGTGCGAGCAACGCGAGCCCGTTAGATAGTGCGTACTTCCCATGACTGGACACCGACAAGGGCCAAACGTCCGGGGGCAGTCTAAGGTTAAGGCAGCCCCGATGGGGTCGAGTTGAGAAGAGTTCTCTGCACGCCATCAACGGCGTAGGACTGGGACACGTCGTGCGGTTAAGCCTGATCGCCGACGCTTTGAAGAAGCTGGCGGAGAAATGTCTCCGTCCGTTACATCTCCAATTCCAAAGCCGGGCCGAATTTCTTTTCTTGTCACTGATTGTCTCGCGCCAGATGATCCCACTCGAGACCGCCAATGGAGAGTGGATCGGCAGCTCAATAGTTTCTTGCTAGCGGTACTGCGCTTCAGACCCAACGTCGTCGTCTGCGACACCCATTGGCCGCGTCCGCTGATCAGGCGACTCCGATCACAGGGAATCAGAACTGTAATTGTTCTCCGGAGTCTTCGCGCTGACCTAATGCTACGGGAGATTGAGCGCGCCAAACGAGATTTTGATGCAATCCTTGTCCCACATCATCCACTAGAGCTTAGTTATTTGTTTCGAAGGCACACAGAAGCATGGCAAGTCTTACAAGCATAGGCGAGTAGCTGTCGTCGGCCCAATTGCCCGCACGTGTCGGAAACCCTCATCAGCGGCGGAAATCATTTTTACGCTTGGAGGGGGCGGCGAATGCCTGGGAACCGATAGCAACGCTTTTGAGCTTATGAAGACCTTCAGTGCGACATGTGAGCTCTTAAGAAGCCGTGGCAAGAGTTGTATTCTCGCTGCAGGTCCGTTTCTCGAGTCAACACTCATCAAGAGTTGGCCTGGCGAAGTCCGAAAAGATTTCAATCTCGTTCGTTCATTGACGGAGGGTTCGGTTGTTATTGGACGGCCTGGATATAACACCTGCTGGGAAGCCGTAGCTGCTGGCTCACATCTGTTGCTCGTCGGATCACACCACCTCGTAGAAGATACGAATGCGCGTGCGGAGTTCATGGCTCAACAGGGTCTCGCCGTCCGGGTACCACAAGATACAGCCGCGTTGGCGAAGGCAGTAATGCGGGCAGGCCATTCTAAGAAGATCCCCGCAGAGTGGCGGTTACAAGTAAATGCTGGCCTTATGACTGTATGCGCCGAAATCTTGGGATATGGTCATCTTCCCAGAGATAGGTCCCCAATGCCTCTGCACAAAGGTAGGGTTGACGGATCCAGCTGTCGCCCTCTTCCAAAAGGAACTGGGCCCATCGTCGTGCGATTCGACGATGTTGATCTGTTCATTACAAAATGCCGACATAGAACGCCTTGCGCTCTATGCGCTACGATTCAAGCTACGTGTACAGCTCCATTGTCTTGAGTCACGAGCCGGTACTGTATCTCATCCTATGCGTCGCTTAGTCGCTGCTGGATGCGAGTTATGGAGCCATGTTCGAGCAGGAGTTCGCCGATTCGCATCGGATCTGTGCGAACCTGTTGGTGGCTGCCCGCACGCTTGAGAAGACTCTCGGACATACCGTGATCGGAGCTTCAGTACCCTTTGGCTGTCTTATCACGAGCCCACGTACTTTACTTGCGGCCGGATACCGACTGTCTATACTAGACTATGCAGGTCCGACACTCATTCGGGATGGGGTCGAAGTATGTATTGATCTTCTGAGTTTTCCTGGTCCGTGCTGGCGAAGCGAAATGCAGGTTTTTAGAGAACTGAAAGCCCTGTTAGACGCCAGGATACCAGCCGGCATCTGTGTTCGAGGCGGCAAGGTTCCAGAATACTTGTTTTCGCAAACCATCACACAACTATCGCTCCTATCGAGTGGGGCTGCATGCCCTTAACTGTTCATAAACAAACTCGCGACACTGAGATTTGAAGGGATGATCTGTGAAAACGCTGGTCCTGCAGTCTTATCGAACCAACGCGGTACCTAGATGGCTGAAGACGTGTCATGGGACAGTGAAAGATTGGGCTGCCGGCGCGGGATACGACTATCGATTTGTGGGCGACGAGTTGTTCGATTACATCCCCGGTTGGTTCAAGCAGAAGTGCAAAGGCGAAATGCTGCCCATTACTGATCTAGCCCGACTCCAATGGATGGAAAAGTTGATGTCGGAGGGAGCCTCGCGAGTTATCTGGGTCGACTATGATGTGGTTATTCTGGACCGTAGTTTTCGTGTTCCGCAGAATGTACCCGTCGTGTTCACCAAAGAAAGGTGGATCGAGCGGGCAGCGGATGGGCGCTCAGTGCAAATAGATGCAATCAACAACTCGATCATGATGATTGAACGCGGGTCGCCGATTCTAGGATTTTTGATCGGAGCAATTCTGGCGCGGGCCAAGCGAATTGTGGGACGCGTGCATCCCGGTTTCGCAGGAACGAGGTTGCTGACGCAGTTAGCAACGGTGTTGAACCGCCACTTCTTCGCAGAGTCGCCCAGATCAGTCCAACTGTGCTGATCGACTTAGCGCGAGGAAGTTTCTGTTCACTAAATATGCTTGCGGGGCCCAAACACAGTAGCTGGGTGGCTGCCAATCTCTGCGCGGCATTCATGGGCCGTTGTTGGACAGGTTTCCAGCTGACCGACCTGCTATATGAAAGGGCTTTGCATAAGCTCAGGAATGCGACGATGAACTCTTCGGGCATGCGCAGTGGACGGCCGTTCGCGCCAATGGACCGATGCGGTGCGAGCACATACTCTGCCTGCAACAGATAGTTTTGCAACTGGAGGGGATGATCTGTGAAAACGCTGGTCCTGCAGTCTTATCGAACCAACGCGGTACCTAGATGGCTGAAGACGTGTCATGGAACAGTGAAAGATTGGGCTGCCGGCGCAGGATACGACTATCGATTTGTGGGCGACGAGTTGTTCGATTACATCCCGGGTTGGTTCAAGCAGAAGTGCAAAGGCGAAATGCTGCCCATTACTGATCTAGCCCGACTCCAATGGATGGAAAAGTTGATGTCGGAGGGAGCCTCGCGAGTTATCTGGGTCGACTATGATGTGGTTATTCTGGACCGTAGTTTTCGTGTTCCGCAGAACGTACCCGTCGTGTTCACCAAAGAAAGGTTTATCAAGCGTGCAGCGGATGGGCGTTTGGTGCAAGTAGATGCAATCAACAACTCGATCATGATGATTCAACGCGGGTCGCCGATTCTGGGATTTTGGGTCGGAGCAATTCTGGCGCGGGCCAAGCGAATTGTGGGACGCGTGCATCCCGGTTTCGCATCAACGAGGTTGCTGACGCAGTTAGCAACGGTGTTCGAACCGCCACTTCTTCGCAGAGTCGCATTCATTAGTCCGACTGTGCTGATCGACTTAGCGCGGGGGAGCTTTTCCTCGCTAAACATGCTTGCTGATCCCGAGCACTGGGGCTGTTTGGTGGCTCACTTAAACAGATCCGCTAAGGGTCGGTACTCAGGTGGCATGCATCTAACTGATAGCGTATATGAACGGGCTTTAGATCGGCTAATGGGGGGAGAGCATTAACGTTTCCGCAAAGCCGAATGTTTCTGCTATGCCCAGCAATAATGCTACCGATATGAATCGAAGAAGCTAGGGCTATAGTCATTTACTTGATAACTTTTCGAGGCAATTTTTGCCTCTCAAATACGTCGGCAGTACCGTGCTCTTATCAACGTGAGCCGATTTGAGTTGGTCGCAGGTGAGTCCAACCGCATCGGCATACTGGTGTTGGGGGTCAGCATCCGGTCTAGGGCCCAGTGTGGCGCCCTCAAGATGCGCGCCGTTGAGCTTTGCACGTTCGAAGAATACTCCCTCTAGATCAGCTCCTTCGAAATGCGTGTCGTCCAAGAAAGCACCTTCCATATGAGTGCCAGCGCAGACTACTCCCTCAAAGTACCCTTGGCGTAGAAAGGCGTGTTCGAGGTGTGCACTGGAAAAGAACGACAGTTCGAAGTGAAGGCTACTTAGCTCGGCTCCACGCAGATCTGTGTACCGCAGATTTAGTCGATCCGCGTTTGGTCCCACTTTTTGCGGCCAGCGTCCGATAACATGCATCGCAGCTTGTACGTCCTCATCTGGGCCTCTGGCCGAGTCCCTTTCGAGTGCCACGTCCTCCTTCCACAGCGCGCGCTGTTTCACAAAGTCAACCAATACCTGCCTCACCCTGGGTCGATATGATTCATCGGATTCGGCGACTACCTCCAATTGACGGATGCCGAGCATGCGCGCTTGTGGGTCCTGCAGAGCCAATTTTTCAATTGCAGAGGAGTATAAGGCCTTCGAACTCAATATTCCGTCTCCCGTAGCAGTCTGCTTTCGTGAGAAGTATAAGCCGGCAAAAACCATGACGAGGATAGTGGCGATTGCGCACAAGGTGATAAGGAAACTAGTACGTCTACTCTGAGATCGGCCGACGGTGACATATTCTGGTGCTCTCTTTCGCTCGATCAATGGGGCATCGCGCGAGAGCAGAGTTGTTATGTTTTGGGCTAGCCGGTCTAGATGGCGTTCCAAGGGAGGAGTCAACGCATCGAGCCAGTGCACATTGCCGATGAAATAATCGAGTGTTTTGCCCGGCATGACGTCTTCGATGCGAAAAGGCATGATTGGAGTACCACGGCTTACAGCTCGTTCGACTTCCCGCGGAATATGAGGGGAAATATTTGACTTTGACGAGAAAACCAAGACCATAATATGACTGCCCTGAATAGCATCGATGATCGCTTCACCGTACGCTACACCCGGCAGCACATCCCTAGGGGCAATCCAACAACGCACCGAATGTGCCTCAAGAGAAGCGCACACTGCATCAGCCACCGTCTTATCCTCTGATGCATAGCTTATGAACACGTCATGAGCCACAGATCGGACCTCTCGAATGCAAACCGAATACAGTAATTTTTCTAACTTTTTGCTCAACCCGCAAGAACTTTCCAGATAACTGTTTATAACAGAGGGGTTTCCGCCGTCCATTTTCCGGGCCGGCGGCGAAATGTCAATGATTTTAACAATATCCTGGAGGAGGAGGAGGCAATAAGCCTCGGCCGTTGCCCTATGACATTATCATCGTTATCATACGCTTCGCGCCGAAGCGCTTCCGCTCGGGCTTGGCGCCTGGCAAGTGTCTGAGTTTGAGGCCTCTGACGCAGACAAAACTTCGATCGCGACCGGACTTGTTGCTCCTGGTCGTGCCTCCAAAGATCACCAAGTTTTGCTGGCTTTCAACAAGGCGGCAACAAGTTGCACATCACAAATGACTTCAAATCATCCAATTTCACTAGATTTCACCAAGGTCTGGAATCTGGTTCGGGACCAGGGGGTCGGAGGTTCAAATCCTCTCTCCCCGACCAATTAATTCCAACAACTTAGGATAGCGGCGAACGCCTCGAAACAGAGCCATCTGGTTTTGGCCCAGGTGCGCTAGCCTTCCGACCCGCGGAAGAATTGCATTTTTGCTCATCGGATGGTGCAGCACCGTGTACAAAATCGACTACAGTGCTGTAGCGGAAAACCCAGATGCCCTATTTGAGATCGTAAGTTGTTGAGCCGAAGAGGTCTTTTACGCTGCGTACAAGAGTGAGGTGAAAGATCAGCTGTCGATAACTTCCGAATTGCCGACATCCATGTAAGTCAAAGTCAAGAAGAAAACGCGAGGTCTCTGGGCACGCTCGGGAGAGCGTGCGTTTGATTGATCAGGATTCAGGGTTGCGCACGAGTGCCTCACGGCGGATGGTCCCCGCATCCGATGCAGGACCGGACATCCATGTAAGTCAAAGTCAAGAAGAAAACGCGAGGTCTCTGGGCACGCTCGGGAGAGCGTGCGTTTGGTTGATCAGGATTCAGGGTTGCGCACGAGTGCCTCACGGCGGATGGTCCCCGCATCCGATGCAGGACCGGACATCCATTTGCTGTCTCGGGCTCGCGAGAGCCGTCACAGATGATTGAGTTTGTGTTCGCTGCCAGTCCCGAAACAATTCGTAATGAGCCTCCGGAGTATTGCCCCTTCGCCCAGTCGGCAACCGGCGGGACCTGGCAGCCTGCGCGTTCATGTATCCCGATGTTTTTGCTTTTCCATTATCAGGAAAAGGTTCTTACGCAGCCGCTGTTCGGCTGAACTCTTCGGCAGGCACGAAATCCTGCTTTCTGCGCTCGACCGCAAGCATGTAGCTGACCATTTTTCTGGCAACGGCTAGCGTAGCGCGGTTCGGATTACCTCGTTCCAGTTCTCTGGCCCGGATCACGGCCAGCTCGGGTGACTCCCGCGGCGCCAGTTTGGCTGCCTCGATCAGCACGCGCTGGATATGCTTGTTCCGCTGCTTAGAGATCGGCATTCGCATCACCTTGTCAGCTGAGCTCTTTTCATCTCCGCAGAGCCCACAGTAACTGATGGCCTGCTTGATCGATGAGAACCGGGTGAAGTCGCCGATCTCAAGTGCCCACGTCAGCGCAGTGATCGGACCCACGCCCGGCACCGTCCTCAACCTCCGCAGCCGTTCCTTCAGCAGTGGATCTCGTTCCAGCGAACTGACCAGGGCGTAATCGAGCTTCTGCGACCGGCTGATCATGTCCCGGCTCAGCTTCAGCAGGGGCCGTATGCTCTCGTGCACGTCTTCGTTGGCTGTCATCAGCTCCGCGAAGTAGCCCACCTTGTGAAGTCGCTGCTTGTTGTAGCTGACTCCGGTCTCCATCAGCAGGCCGGACACGCGGTTCTTCATCTGCACCATCTGCTTGATTACAAGGCTGCGATAGCGAAGGGTGCGGCGCCGGTCGCGGATCTCGGTCGTTGCCATGTGGCACTCGGGCAGGAAATCGCACCGCAAGCAATCGGCGATCTTGCCGGCATCGATTCTGTCGTTCTTCTTCTTGGCCGCAGCAATCGCGCGCAACATCAAAGGATGCGCTACCTTCACCTTCTCGGCATGCGGAAGCAGGTGATCGTAAATCCACCCAGTAAAGATCGTCGCTTCCATGGCGATGGTCCGGGGTTGAGGCATCGTTCGGATCCACTCATCCAGCTCCCGGCGGGTCGATCCAATCTTGCCTTCCTGATACACACGACCAGCCGCGTCCTTCACGCAATAGCTGATCGTCTTCTTGTGTACATCGAGTCCGATGAAGTACATAGTCTCTGAGGAGCCTCCGAGGTGTTCTCTGAATCAGCGTTGGTGCTGAGTTCAGCTTCTTGTAACACCTCGCGCTCCTCCTGGACTTAGCATTCAAACAATTCGTCCAGAGTCGTCGGGGCCGCTTTAAGTGCTGCGGCGTTAGGCTAAGCCTTGCCTTCGGGTCCGAAAATGGAGAGGAGGTGGCCGTCTACATCTCGGAAGTGGGCGACCCAGTCGGTTGGCGTGACTTGGTGCGGTTCAGAGGTGAAGGGCACTCCCTTAGAGGTCAGGTCCCGGTGGGCTGCTCTTACGGTCTCCACCTGAAAGACAACCTCTGTTGCGCCAGTGACGTTGGGCGCAGCATGAACATGGCCGCGACTTAGCCCCAGCATTACAGTTCCGCATTGCAACAGGGCGAGTTGGGACTCCCGCATGATCACCTTAAGGCCCAATTGTTCCTCATAAAACGCTAGCGCCTGGTGTAGATCGCGGACACCGAGCATAATTGCGCTGATCTGCGAAAGTCGGACATGTTGCTGCATAAAGGTCCTCCCGCTTGATCTATTTAATCGCACTGCCTAGACTACTTAGCATTGCTAACTAATACGACCAGCGAGAGCCTGTGTCAAGACAATAATTAGCATAGCTAATTGATGCGGAAAAGAATCCAAATCGAAGACCTGGCTGACCACCTACACGGTGCCGCCATCCGCCTGCTCCGTCTTGTTCGTGTGCAGGACACTGCCAGCGGCATTGCCCCAGCCCGGCTGTCGGCGCTGTCGGTAATCGTTTTTGGCGGGCCAGTTTCTCTGCAGAGCCTTGCCCGAGCTGAACAGGTAAAGCCCCCAACCATGAGTCGTATCGTGGATGCGCTCGAGCTTAATGGTTTGGCGTGCCGGCGTGTCAATCCGCACGACCGTCGCGCACTGTTGATCGAGGCAACGGAAAAGGGAGCGGCTATGCTGAAGGACGGCCGCAGGCGACGAGTGAAGTTCCTGGCCTCGTATCTCTCCCGGCTGACTAACTCAGAACTTTCAGACATTGAGCGTGCCGTGCAGGCAATCCAAAAGGCGTTGCAACGACGTGATTCTGGTTTGAGCCATTGACCTTCGAACAGGCGCCCTCCTCTATCCCTCAGGATTGCGCCAGAGTGACGGGCAAACCGGAAGTCAACTCGCGAACGGTCCAGTCGTGCTGATAGCCTCTTTTCTTTCCGCAGAAACCTTTCGCTATTTCTTCGCGATGTTAAATGTAGTCGATTTTGTAGCGGTCGCGCCTACAAACTTCACCACGTTTCAATAGAATTCAACAACCCGGCTGCAACTAACGCAACAGCAACCACTTAGAATCACCGCGTTTCAACAGATTTCACCGAGGACTGGAATGTGGTTCGGGACCAGGGGGTCGGAGGTTCAAATCCTCTCTCCCCGACCAAGTTTTTCCATGCCTTACAGTTATCACGGCAGCCTTGAAGCCGACCCACCTGGTTTTGGCCCAGGTGCTCTAGCCGTGCAACCCGCGTAAACACTGCGCTACGCGCTCGTCGAGCGATGCAGGACCGTCTACAGAATCGACTACAGTGCTGTGATGGAAAAACCAGTTGCTCTACCAATTGCAAGCTGTTGACCCACAACGCTCGCATCTCTACTCCCGCGCGAGCGGATCTCGCCCTGGTTTGAATCATGTCGCCTTGTAGTCTTGCCTGATTCCTCCCCGGGCGGAGTACAACCATTCGCAATGTCTGGTTTTAACCCGTATGTGATATCGACCAAGCTTCACTGCGGAACCTAAGTTTCGGGCTCGCCTGAACGGCGACGCGCCTGTCGACTCACCGGTCGCGCACTTCGATCTTCTCGGGGTGAGAATCATGTCAACGGGCGCACCCTCGCATTTCTCCCGCAAGTCGTCTCTATTGTCATTCCGCATGTGCTCATACGAAGGCGACTCTATGCCCGGCTCCTCCTGCCTGCAGAGAGCGGGACGCAAGCGCCACTGGTCTTAGGTGGGTGGATTCCCGCCCGCCTGGAAATGCCAGGGCTCTCAGGGTTGACCCTAGCGGAGCGCTAAAGAGATAGCCCAGAAACAGTAGGTCCAGGTTTGCCGGTCTAGTGCACGCATGAATGACGGACGAACAGATGAACGAAGAATCTCGATGTAGAGGAGAACAATGACGAAGGAAAGCAAGAAGTGCATATCCTCAGCGCCGAGTCATTCGCGCTACCGTAAAATCGTCCTGGCCGGCTGTCTTGTGCTCGGCGTTGCGGCGGTGGGTCAAGATCTTCCAACCAACGTTTCGACTCCGGTGCCGCAACTGCCGGCTGTTCTCGGCGCGCAACTGAAGGCACAGCTCCTGCCTGATGAAGACAAAACTGGCAATCCCCGGCAGGCAGGTGCTGCCGAGTCCGAAGATATCTAGACGATTGGGCCTGCAGGAGACGACGGCGGGAGGACTGTTAAACACTCCTGCCAAGAGTTCCCATTGGGCTTGCCAGGCTGACTGGGATGCTTTGGGAGGTGAATTCATCAATCCCTCAAGCCCGCCCGCCCCCGATCTCCTGGATTTGACAGTGGTTACTTGACTTTTCCGAGCGGGACTGCTTTCGGAGGCTCTGCTCACGTGACTTTTTCCGCCGACGGTACGACTCTATTCGGCGTAAACTTCCGCGACTCAGGAGCGGAGGGCTACAAATATGGCGTAGCAATGGGCATCGTGGACTCTGGGGCAATACCCATAGCTTTGAGGATGTCGGTAGTACCTCGGCGCAGAGCCGGTATGATATAACAACGACGCCAGGCAGTGATCCGGCAGTTGCTAAGAACTGGGCAGCATTAGTCGGAGGATCGTTTGCAACAGCCCAGGCAAGAGAGTCTCCCGATTTAGGCTCTTTGGCGACGGATGTTGGAAAGGTGGTGGAGCAACTCTGGAATTGTGTGTTTGGCTCAGCTTGTGAAGGCGACGGAGGCGACGGAACCTGAATTGGAGGCTGGACACAGCAACAGACCTATTACCGCAGGCGAAAAGAGTACGGCGGCCTGAATCTGGAACAGCGAAAAGGAGATGACATGGATATCCACACCTCGCAACGCGATAATTCTGGCAGGTTTCGGAGTCTGATCCTATCCTTGCTGATCGCGTCGATGATTCCATACACACTTACGCGTTCGATAATCGCGCAACAACGTCCGGCGCCCCCGTCAGGCTACGGGCCCAATTTTTCAGGGCTTTGGGTCGAAATCACACCTTCGGCTGCCGGGATAGCTGCAGGAGCCAAACCTCTGACCGGCCCTCCCATGAGGCTAACTCTCACGCAACATGGTTCCCAAGTAGAGGTGCGTATGAGTTATACCGCGACATCGAGTGGTGACGTGTTCGGTGTAGCGACAATTCAACACGAGAGTGCCAGGTGGACAGGGCCTGAAAGCTGCGCCCAAGAATACAGGAAGCCTGGTTACAATTACGACAATCCTGGATCAGACGTGTTTACTCTTGGTTTGGAGCACCCGATTGATGGTGGTGGCTCGGCACGTCAGGAGCTCTTATATACGCAAACCACTACATGGAATGTCCCCTGCGACGGTCACCCAATTGGTACCGAGCAGATTACGAAGATACTAAGCCGATCCGGCGCATAGCTCAGCACGTTCCGTCGGCCGCCTTTCACGCTCTTCCCGAGTCCACCACCGGGGAATCGCCGGTTGGTGGGAAAGCGTTGCCGCATACCACCAAAGTGACCAATGTTAAAATTATCTTGACAAACGGCCACGCTTTAGAGCTATAGTTCGGTCGATCTTCAATTGACTAGTAGTCCTCGCGCAATTATCTGGATGAACAATCCCGGGTTCCCTGGGCCACGAAATTCCAAATCTAGCAAGGGAGGGTACCCGATGTCACGCTTCCTTCATCTAGCAGTACGCACTTCTCTGTTTGCCGCCTTTGCTCTCGTCCTACTAAAGTCCGCAGGTTGGCCAGAGCCCAATTTATTCCGGCGGATCCTGTTTCGGTCGACCTCCCTTTTCCGTCGGCGCCTCTCCCATCTCGTAACAGTCGCGTTTGTGGTTCTTTTGTGTCAACCCTGCATGCAGTTCGAACCGGCTCGGTCACTTGGGGGTGTGCGGTGAGTTCTGTGAACTTCGGCGGTCCTCTCGACTTCGGGTTTGCTCCTATGGAGACGTCGTCAATAACGACGCGAGGAACGATAGCGTCCCGTCGGACGCAAACGTTACTGCAACCATTACAGGTGCGGATTCCGTATTTTATCGTGACGCGCCTAACCTCCTACGCCGTTACGTTCGGGTATGTGGATATGGGAAAAGGTGATCTTCCCGAGGGAGGGCACCAACAGCCTCCTCAGAAGCAGAAAATCTACACTCAAGTTGGTCAATCAAATGGGAAGACTCCGCTCCACCTCGATAAGGGGCAGGCTCTCGACATTAGTGTCTCGCTGTCCGTTCCAGCGATATCGATGACACCCGGTGACGTGAGTGCAACGCTGACCATCTCCGGAGATACATGGGGTGCCCCCTCAGCTGTTCCCTTGAAGGTAACTCTTATCGGCGTTGACGAAGACACACCGATTGGCGAAAAGTGGATCGCCTTGGGCCGATTAACTTTTTCGGGTGCGGTAGTCGCGAATGCTCAACCGATGCCCGACGGCATCGGATCATTTCAACCGTTTGCGAATGGAACGATCTTTTACTCGGCAGACTTCGGAGCGGCATGGATCTCGCTGCCCATCTATACGAAGTTAAACTCTCCCTCAGTAGCGAACGGGCGGACTACCGACGGCCAGTTTATCCGCAACTATCTTGGTTATCCGACAGGAGATTCCTTTGGTTCCACAGAATTGCGCGGACAAGCCGCTTACTTCGAACGCGGAATGATCGTCATTAGAAGCGATGGTCGAGCCTTTGCTGTACACGGCGCGATCTATCTTCATTACCGCAATCTTGGAAATATCATGGCAGGATCAACTTCTAGTCCCGTCGTCGGCCTTCCCAATTCCGACGAGGAACCTGCGCCTAACGGCAGATGCTCGCATTTCGATTCCGGCGATATCTATTGGCAGGCTGCAACGGGGGCCTTTGAGGTACACGGGGCAATCCGCGAGCGGTGGATCGAGCTCGGTGGACCTTCGAGCTTTATCGGTTACCCCACCAGCGACGAAATGCCTGTGATGGATGGTTCAAAGCAGATCGGCCGCTACAACACTTTTCTTGGTGGCACGCGTGTTGCGAACAACGGATCGTTCCCGACTGGACAGGCTCGCATTTACTGGAGCGCGGGCACGGGCGCTTGGGAGACGTATGGCGATATTAAGACCTCATGGCTTCAGGCTGGTGGGCCGCTAGGAACCCTGGGCTTTCCTACCTCGGGCGAAACGGACACTCCAAAGGGTGGTCGTTTCAGTAGCTTTCAAAATGGGATGGTCGTTTGGCATGGAGATGGGCCTTACAAAGGTCCGTTCCCGACCGGCAAGGGTCTCCAATTACAGCTGTTTAGTTTCCAGAACACAAACCACGATGACTTTAATATTCAAATAAATATTACGGACTCCACACGCCAAGTCAATCATGGCCGGATGCCTGCCAGTGACAACTATGGGAACGGGAACCAGCAGTTCAATCCACCTACGATTCTCATGAAGACCGCAAATCTTACGGGCGAGTATACGATGGACGTCTGGATGATTTGTATTCACGAGAAAATGCTCGGCTCCGACGACGAAGACGGGACCATCACCGCGCATTATGATATCGACAACCTCTGGGGAATGACGGATCCCTCGATGCACAGCAATGCCTCATTCAATGTCAACTTCAAGCCGATGCCGGAGCCACAAGTCGAGCCTACGAGTCCCGCGCTGTTTCGCACTAATCTCTTTTGGCCCTTTCAAAACTTTGGAACGGATGCTCTGAGTTGGACTGAGTTCTCGGAAACATTCACCGACGTGGGTGAAGGGGACTTGAGCTTTAGTCTTTTTCCGTGGAGTTGGCACTTGTGGGAGCGGGCGTTTTTTCAGCTTGTTTATCGCGGGCTCGCTAAAGGTGGCAACTGCTTTGGAATGTGCCTCGAGGCAGTGTACGCTCGCGAATTCCGTACGATGTTCGTCGAGCCCATTTATAGTAGTCCTGACAATACCTATAGCAAAGATCCGTCCGACACGAGTTTTGCGACGAAGCCGAATGACGCAGTCGTGGTCGAGCAAATTAATATCAAGCATGGTTATCAAGTCGGAGCCGATTTTCTCGACTGGTTCCTCGCGATGGAGATGGAGGGTGCATTGCAGGATCCCGTGGTAGCATTTCGTGAAAGCCGAGACTCCTATACCGCTGGCGACTGGCCCATTATCTCATTATCGCAGGGACCTCTTTCGCAGGAAGCCCACTGCGTCGTACCTTACGAATGGCTCGTCAGTGTCGGCGGAGCCTCGCCGGTTTCTGCCACCGAAGCTCAAATCGCCTCTCAACCATTATCAAATCAATCCTGGATCATCCGAGTTGCAAATCCGAACTGCCCGGCTGGGATATACGCTGACGATTATCCTCATAATCAAGTGATTATCGATCCTCTTCGAAACTCATACAGCTTTGAGTTTGACGACAAGACCATCTGGACCGGACAACAGGGTTCAGGTGGCTTTATGTTCAGTATTCCGTTCTCGCAGCTTAACTCTCAACCGCAGATTGGCAATGGATGGACTGCAGTAATTAAAGGAGGAATGATTCTCATCTTCAGCGGTGACGGGCAGGTGCGGCAAATCACCGAAGACCAAGGAACGGATGAACTAGCGCGGACGTATTATCAGTATTCGCCAGTTAGCGTGGCATTGAGTGCTCAAGTCACCGAACCCTTCCAACCCAAGCTTACCGCCCCACAAAGGCAGATCAACAATGACGAGAAGACCCGCATACCCGGCGTGATGTATGTTCCGCTGTTCCATCACATGCAGCCGGCGAGCGGCACTGAAGTGGATGGGGTTGCTCGCGTGGCGCAATCCGCAGCCTTAGGCACTCCGTTCGAGATGTACTATATCAAGCGGCCAGCTCCTGGATTCACGTGGCCGCTGCCGGCGGTTGAAGCGAAGGCTTCGATACCCACATCGGCCGCGCCCGGGCCCACTCTAGAGACGCCCACGGCGTTTGTAAGGACGGCGAGTGCTGTTGAGCAGGCCCCAAACGTCGGACAGATCTTGTCGATGCCTGTGCCCCTCTCGCTTCTTTCATCCGCACCTACGCTGACCTTCGAAATACAAGGTCTCCAAACAGGACCATACGAGTGGAACCTCATGGGTGCGCGGATGTCCGTGAGCATCTCGTCTCCGACAGCGGCGAATGCCCTCGACCGCATTACGATTAGTCAGCCCGGCGCCGGGACGCAGACCATCACGCTCACACCCGACCCCGCGGCTCAGTCGCGCACGTTTTCTATCGCTTTAGGAGGGTGGCGAGAAGAACACAACAAGTCCTCCCCGCGTCTTGCAATTGAATAATCTCGTACTACAACCGGGTCAGTGGCTGACTGCGAGCTTGAACGACGCTGGTCAAGAGCTATGGCTAAGGAATTCGGCCCATCCAATGACGTTCGATCTCGCTATCTACACAGGTCTGGAGAAGCAAAATGTGCTAAACAAAAACAGAATTAGCCTAGATCCAGACATAGCAGTCCGTATCAGGCCCAGCAATTGGAATCCTGCAACCATCGCGCAGAGTTCAGTCCAACTTGATGTCATTAACCTCGCCACCAGAACGATGGTGCGCCAAGTGCGATTGTAAGGCGGTGCAAGTCAGGCGTTCCAGCCCGAATCCGGATTGTGATCAAATCCCCATGGCGAGCAAATAGACGGTGGCCAGAAGCTATACCGCATTTTCGCTCGGCAGCGTCGGCGGCTACTGCGGTACTCAGTGCAGTTCCCTTATAACATGCTGCTCGCCGATTGGAAAACGGTCGCAAGGGGACGTCCATTTACCTTCCAGTTCTGTTATTAAGATCGAACCACGCAAGCTGATGCTCCAGATTATGACACCAGGATTGTGATAATCATAGCCAGCTTTTTGCCTTTGAGGATGACTTTAGGAATTACGGTTGGAGCGCTACCACTGTAGACGATTTTGTGTCGGTCAGAGCCTTCACGTTCAACGCGAACCAACAGCTTTCAACAAGGAGCGTGCAACAGGTTAAATATCAATCAATTAAAAACTACAGACTTCAACAGGTTTCCATAACGTACTGAATCTGGTTCGGGACCCAGGTTCCCGGCCCTAAAGTGGTATGGGCAAACCATCTATTTTCAATGCGTTAGGTAAATTGCGACAAGTCAATTTCGGCCTAGATTTCATCTGCAGGAGCTCCCTTTGGGTTATCCGTACGACTTTCTATATGGTTTCCCGCTGGATTTCGGAGCGACAGTTCTGAGGGTAATTTCCGACATCATCCAAAGAAAACTCAGCAGAGAGCGCTTCTGAGTCATCAAATCGGCGGTCACGTTGTGGGCCAGTTTAGCGCGCTAGTAAGAGAATTGCGTGGAATGGCCATGGAGAGAGTTTTAGATCAAGAGGTCCTATCAATATGCACTGCATGACCCCTCTAAGGATGTTCGGTAGTGGGCAGCGGGCAAACTTGAATCCAGCGAGGTAGTAACCAGCATAATTCGTAATGACAAGTCTAAGCTGGTTCGCTCGCGGGCATTATGCGCTGCCTGCAAACTCGATGAGCATTTCTTAGAGGATGCACTTCTTAGAATTGATCTGTTCGAGTGGGCTCAGAAGGACGCTGTTGAGCGAATCACGTCTGTCGATATACTCTCGAGAGTGGACAAGGAAAAACAAAGCTTTGGCGACGCGAAAGTGCGGTATCTGTCGGACAAGCCCTGCGTACGCACGGTTCTTCGGGCGCGGATAAAGCAACTAAAAGGCGAAGTATGACGGCAGGCAGTCGCTCTGCCAGTCTGCATGAAAGCCCCCTCGATGTGTGTGTGGATGTTTCGCTCGAAACGGATTCGGGACCAAGTGCTCCACCCCTAAAGCTTAGCGGAGTACGGCCGAAACGCCTTCATCCCGCCGACGTCATAATCCCCACCTTCTTTGAATGCCTGCTTTAGCGAATAGCCGATCGCGCCTCCACCCGGCACGTACGACCGGACCTGAGTGTCACCGGCAACATCTCGAGCCAGAGCGTCTGCTTGAGCAATGTTGAGATGTGGTCCGATCCTACATGCCGTGTCTTGACATCTATCTCGCAGCACAGGCGCAATATCTATCTGCGATGCTCAAGGGTCCGCAACGATGGTGGCAGGAGGTCTTCCCCTTTTTGGGTGCCAAGAGACTCTCTGCGTGCGTTACCTTGCGCTCACTTTTGACTAGCCGCTAGGATCTGCATCGGTGTCACATCCTTGAAAAACATAATTTTGTTATCGAATTTTGCTTGCTGGGAGAACGCCAGCGGGTGTACTGTCCCAGTTCTCTGAATGATTTTCTCGTTCTCGCCTGGTCGACGGATCGGGTCTTACTCCTCTTGGCAGCCGAGGAAGGTCCATCGTGAGAACTCTCAAGCCCCCCGCGGTCAACATAAAATATTGGTTGGGTATTCTCGTTACGTTCTTGGTTTTGCTTGTGGCCACTCTGGGCAGCGCTTGGCCACAGGATCTGACTTCGCGTCCGGAGGTTTCAGCTCGTCACCTACAGCCGCCGTCCGCCGCAGCCATGGGTTATGGCTCACCTGGCAGTACGGGCTCCAATCTTGGCGTTCCCGAGCAGAATTTCCCTACATCTGTTGAGGGCAGTGTCACAGGCTTGGAGATCGCGTGGAGACCGCATTCTTTACTTGACGGATTCTGGTCCAAGAATCTTGGTCCTGCTGCCTCGTTCTCTACTGCCCAGATAGCCGATGCGCTTGACGGCGGATGCGCCACCTCAGGTGGGCCTGGACGGACAGCAACTCTGCTGCCCGATGGAAGTTTGTTACTCCTTGGAGGACTGGGTCGAGCTGGAGTTGTGAGCTCGGCGCTCCTCGAACCTCCAGGTTCGAGTCAGCTAACCCTGCTTTTGACCGCCTTGAAAACGCCACGCGCCTGGCAAACATCGACTCTGCTTCCTGATGGGAGGGTCCTTGTGTTGGGAGGGGTCGATTCCGCGGGAAATGTCGTCGCCACAGCAGAACTTTTCGATCCTTCAGCAGCGACCTTCAGTCCACTGACAACGACCGGCCCAAAAGCACGCGCATATCACTCCGCAACGGTTTTGACCGATGGCACTGTCCTCGTCGCGGGGGGATTGTCGAGCGCCGGCGTCGTGCTTTCCAGCGCAGAGCTGTGGGATCCAAGAACTGCGACCCGAACGGCTTTATCCGCAGAACTTAGTGTGCCACGTCGCAATCACTGTGCTGTGCTTCTATCCGATGGCCGCGTGCTTTTGTGGGGCGGTACCAATGCCACCGGAGAACGACTCAATAACGGTGAGCTTTACGATCCAAATACCAAGACCTTCAGCTTGGTCAACGCAATTCCTCCTGATGCACTGGCCAGCGGTGAAGGACCAGTCCTCGTCGCATCCAATCCGGAAAATGGAGCTCAGAACGTTCCGCTTCTCGGGGTGATTGCGCTGCGGTTCTCGGAACACATCAGCGTCACAACCGTTAACTTGAACACGGTGACTCTGAACGGACCGCAGGGCACGGTCTCGATCAAGGCCGTTCCGGCCGAGCGGGGCAGGCTGGCGTTTGTTACGTATAACCAACCGCTGCTTCCGGGCACCAATTACTCACTACTGCTGAATGGCCTCAAGGATGCTGCCAATCGTCCGCTCCCGCCTACGCAAATTGTTTTCACAACCGAATCAACCCCCACCGCCGAGGTAGGGATTTCAGAGGGCACAGGCGGAGCCTCCGGTGCACAGGATTCGCTTTCGCGTCGCTTGCCACCTTTGCAGGCGTCGCCAGGTATAACGGCCATTGCTGGGCAGGTACTCCAGATATCTGGTCGACCTCTTGCCAATGTCACAATACGCCTAGACGGCACCACTGACCAAACCCGGACAGACTCGACAGGCCGGTTCCTTCTTGTTCTGCCAGGCACCGCGATCACTGGCCACCGCCAAATTGTTATCGATGGAAAAACTGCCGGTAGTACCAGTACGAAAACCTACGGTCTATTCGAATACGGCATGAACGTCAAGCCGGGAATCACGAACGTCTTGCCCTTCATCATTTGGATGCCTTCGCTCGACACGGCTCACGTTGTCACGATTCCAGTGCCAACAAAGAAGGAGACTATCGTCACAACGCCCTTACTCCCTGGCCTGGAATTGCTCATCCCCGCGGGCACGGTGATCCAAGACTATTATGGGCACGTCGTCCACCAGATCACAATTACGCCAATTCCGGTTAACCAGCCACCGTTTCCTTTGCCGAATGTACCGGTTCCGATCTATTTCACAATCCAGCCCGGAGGAGCTTGGCTGACGAAGATCAACGCAAGCGGTCCAGATGGAGCTCAGCTCTATTACCCAAATACCTATCATAAGAAGCCTGGCACGGTTTATCAGTTCTGGAATTACAATCCAGACGCACAAGGCTGGTACATCTACGGCTTAGGGCGGGTTGCTCCCGGAGGCCAGCAGATTGTGCCAGATCCCGGAGTGCTAATTTATGGATTTTCGGGGGCAATGGTGGGAGATGCTGGCGCCCCTCCAAATGGGCCTGCACCCGGAAACACCTGTTGTCCTGCGGCGGGAGGGAGTTGCCCTGGCCCTTGTATTGACGGAGATCCGGTGGATCTTGGCACTGGACTCTTTGTGTACACTCACACGGATCTGGAACTTGCGGACGTTATACTCCTCAGATTGACTCGAACATATCGCCCAAATGATCCTACCTCCCGCGCTTTTGGAATTGGGACCACTCACCCCTATGACATTTTTATTATTAGTCCAGATCAAGATAACGATATATACCTAATCTTGCCGGACGGCGGTCGGGTTCACTTCGGACCGCAGGGCGAGGAGTGGGTATGCACGTCATCTCCAACCAGCTTCTTCGGTGCAACTATTGCTGGAGGTTCTCTCGGGGGCAATCCAACGTGGGTCTTGACCAAGAAAGATGGGACCATAATCACTTTCCCCGAGGCGCCTGGGGCAAGCACTCCTCAACAGGAAGCAATTATTGCCTGGCAGGATCGCAACGGTAATAGTCTTACGTTGACGCGCGACAGCAACTCCAATCTAACCAGGGTCAGCTCTCCAAATGGTCGCTACATTCAGTTTGTGCTCGATTCGAATGGTCGCATTGCCCAAGCAACTGACAATATCGGACGCGTCGTGCGGTATGCCTATGATGGTAATGGGCGCCTCTCCACCGTGATGGATGCGAAAGGCGGCGTCACTACGTACACATACGACGGCACGACGAGTAATATGGTGACGATTGAGGACCCGCGACTGATAGCTTACTTGACCAACCAGTATGACTCCAACAATCGCATCGTCAGGCAGACCCGCATAGATGGCGGAGTCTTCCAATTCTCATATGTTCTGGACGAAAACAACAACGTTCTTGAGATCACCGTCACGGATCCCCGCAACAATGTCCGGCAAACCACTTTCAATTCCAACGGGTACACTTTGACGGATACCCGCGCCATGGGAACACCACAACAAGAGGCGATTTCTTTCAATCGGAACGCTTCCACTAACCTTGTCAACAGCACGACTGACGCTTTGAATCGCATGACGTCATACGCTTACGACTCCCTCGGCAACGTGCTGAGCATCACGCAGCTTTACGGAACTCCAGATGCGGTGACAACGTCTTTCACCTACGACCCCACATTCAGTCAAGTAACCAGTGTCACCGATCCTATGAATCACCTTACGCAGTTCACATATGACGCTGCAGGTGACCTCATCACCTTGACTGACGCTCTGCAACATCAATGGACTTTTACCTACAATGATCTTGGACAAGTCGTATCCGCCACCGATCCGCTGTCGCAAACCACTAACTTTAGCTATTCGAATGGCAGCCTCGCTTCGGTGATAGATCCTCTTTCTAGGACCACGGTTCTGGGCCGCGACGGCTCAGGCCGACTGCTCAGCCTTTTAGATCCAGCGGGTGCTCTGACGCAATATCAATATGATCCTCTGGACAAGTTGACCGGCAGAACTGATGCTTTGGGGGGCGTCACATCCTTCGTCTATGACGCAGACGAGGATCTGATCACAGTCACGGACGCACTCAACCACTCGACCAGCTATACGTATGACAATCTGGATCGACTATCCACTCGTGTTGACCCCTTGCAGCACCCGGAAAGATACACCTATGACTTAGACGGCAACCTGCAAACCTTTACCGATCGGAGGGGCAACGAAACGACTTTTAACTATGATCCCTTGAGTCGCAGAACACAAGCAACCTACGCAGATCGGTCGTTGACCTCCTATACCTATGACCTTGGCAACCGATTGATTCAGGCTCAGGATTCTTCTTCCGGGACGATAACTCGAACATATGACGGCCTCAATAGATTGACGGGCGAGAGCACAGCGCAGGGTAGCGTTAGCTATACATATGATGCTGCCGGCCGGCGGAGTTCGATGACAGCAGCGGGCCAACCAGCCGTCAGCTACGTATTCGACGATGCTAATCGGCTTACTCAGATCAATCAGGCCAGTTCGACCGTCAATATAATGTACGACAACACCAACCGCCGCACTTCGCTTCAGCTTCCCAACGCGGTAACGGAAAACTACAGCTACGACATAGCCTCCGAGCCGACTGGGATCACGTATAAGCTTGGTGTGATGACCTTGGGCAACCTCACATATACATATGATGCCGACGGAAGGAGGACGAGTATGGGAGGCACGTATGCCCGCACGAACTTGGGGTTGTCACCGGTGCTCGCCCAACGAGTCTACAATGCAGACAATCAGCTAGTGCAGTGGGGTAGTGCCTCACTGAGATATGACGCCAACGGGAATCTTATCGATGACAGTGCGAACACCTACACCTGGAATGCACGTAACCAGTTGTCGTCTATCAATGCAGGTATCACGGCAAGTTTTCAATACGATGCCTTCGGCCGACGTGTGAGTAAGACGATTGCGGGAATCAATACTGGCTTTCTCTATGACTACCTAAATCCGGTCCAGGAGCTTGCCAACGGGACGCCGACAGCCAATATGCTGAGCGGTTTGGCAGTGGACGAATTTGTTAGCCGGACTGACTTAACCGGAGCGCGGTACTTCCTCACCGACGCACTCGGCAGTACGCTTGCCCTGACCGATTCTGGGGGTAATGTGCAAACCGAGTATAGTTATGAGCCGTTCGGAAGCACGTCGATTACTGGCCAACCAAGTAGCAACAGTTATCAATATACTGGAAGGGAAAGCGATAATATCGGCCTCTATTATTACCGCACCCGTTTCTACAGCCCCACTATGGGGCGATTCATCAAAGAGGACTTGCCAACATTTATCCCGGCCGACCCCAACTTGTATCGCTATGTTAGGAATAACCCAATTAATTTGATCGACCCAGCAGGACTGTGGTTCGGCATTCGCGAGCCTGAAGAAGGATCTGCTGATCCTCTTGGCTGCTTGCTGGCTGAACTTCAAAATCCAGGCAATCCGGGCCTTTGCGGTTCTCCAGTGCCGCCATGGCCTCTCAGCTACTTGGCATATATACCGGCATATAACCTAGGGGGGCAGGAAGACTCAACTCAGCTAACCATTAGTGATTGGTCCTACTTACATCCGCCTGCGTCATGTCCGGGAGTGAGTGGTCGGTGATTCGAAGAATGTACTGGTTGACTTCGATCGGTAACAATATGTGCTGTTCTAGGAAGACTCTGGTAATCCGGTTGGCTTTAGTGCTGTTTTACTGCATTGGGCTACTTTTCTACGATATCCCTGGTGTAGCACAGTCCGACCCAATTCAGTACTTCTATGATGACTTGGGCCGACTCGTGACGGTGGTCAGCTCCGACGGCGCCACGGTCATTACATACACATATGATGCAGTCGGCAATATTCTCTACGTCAACCGTTCAACGACAATCAAGAACGGAATACTGGCCATCTATGGTTTCAATCCTGAGCAAGGACCGGTCACAGCCTCTGTGACGATATTTGGCAAGGGTTTCAGCATTAATCCTGCACAAGATTTGGTTAAGTTCAACGGGGTTGTTGCCACTGTAACTTCCGCCACGACGTCGACTCTGAAAACATCGGTTCCATTTGGGGCGGCTACCGGTCCTATTTCCGTCACGGTTGGTACCAGCAGCGTTACATCGACGCAGAGCTTTATCGTAACTCAAGCCCCAGCTCTCCTGCTCACGTTTCCAAAGTCAGCTCTATTCAATGTTGTGATTCCCAACGTTGTAGTTACGGGCGCAGACCTCAGTGGCGCAACCTTCTCCTTCAGTCCGAGAGGCCCGACCGTAAGTAACGTCTCGATCAATTCGACTGGGACATCCGCCACGATGACCTTTTCGACAGGAAACACATCAGGCACTTATGCTCTTGTTGCCACAACCTCATCAGGAAACAGTGGTTTGGGCGCAGTACCTGCAAACCGTTTTACCGTAGTAGATCCAGCCGCGACTTTCGACAACGATGGAGATACATGGCCGGATGCTGTCGAAGCGACATATGGAACGGATCCACTCGACTCGAATAGTCATCCGAGTACCAGTATGCGAACGCTTCAGGGAGAGTGGGATGCGTTGCCATATACAGTGTTGAACACGGCCCCCCCTCGCGGCTCACAGGCAGCGACGATCGAGGTAGATGCTATCTTCTTCAGTGTATGCAATTCCTCTCAACCGCCCTGTCCAACGCGGGGACAAAATGGTGCCCTTAACGCACCAAGTATTCCTCTTCTTGAGAGGAACGCTGTTTCATCAGGCGACTCCGGAAAGTCGGTGACCAACGGGTCGAATCTGAGCTACTCGGACCTGGTCGACGGTCCTGAGTCTACAAATTCAAACAATGCCGTTGATAAGAAGGATGGAAGAGGCCATGATTTCCAAGGTGTTGCACCCAAGTAAAGAGACGTTGTTCGGAAAGGACTTCGCCTGCATCGTCATTTTGATGATGGTAGCGCTTTGCGCTAACACGGCGGCCTTCGCGCAATTCATCAGCGGCTCGGATGGCAGTGATGGTGCGTATGCCCCATCCACGAGCGGCCCTTTCATACCTGGAAACTTCCACGGCACGGGGGTTGCGAATAATGTATTCAACTTCACAACCATCACCATTCCTGCGGGTGTCACTATCACGCTGACAGCGTGGTATGACAACCAGCCGGTCTATTTTCTCGCGACGGGTAACGTGGATATCGAAGGCACACTGAACCTAAACGGCGCAAGAGGGATGCCGGTCACATCCGACCCCATGCAGAGGATTCCCGCTGCAGCGGGATCTGGTGGTTACGGCGGCGGAGTAGGGGGTGGTCTTGGCCGACTCGCAACGGCAGGAAACGGCCCGGGTGGAGGGGCGGCTGGGACCTGCACTGCTTTACCCGGCAGCGGAACTTTCGCAAGCAATGAGTTCCTGATTCCGTTGCCAGGGGGTTCAGGGGGTGGAGGCTACGGGGGTTACTACTCCAATTGTAACGACTCAACTTTTGGGGAGAGTGGTGGGGCGGGTGGCGGGGCAATTCTCATCGCCAGTTCCACTCAGATCACCGTCAACGGAACCCTTAGTGCGAATGGCGGCGATTTCGGGATTGGTGGCGGTTCGGGCGCCGGGAGCGGTGGCGCCATCAGGCTAGTGTCCAATTCCATTACCGGGGGCAGTTGTGGTTACAGTTTCATTACAGCGACAGGAGGCACAGGGCAGGGCAGCAACGGGGGCTTTAGTCGGATTCGCCTCGAGGCCTACAACATCAATCCAATGTGCACTGACTTTGGAGGGACTCCAGTAACGCAATCGACCCCAATAAACAATTTTTACCAGATCAGTATTCCCACCAGCCCGCAGCCCTCGTTACAGGTTACCAGCATAAACGGCATACCCATTACCGAGAATCCCTTTACGTTCCCAGACATCACCATTAACACTGATCAGCCCGTGCAAGTGGTAATTGCGGGTCACCAAGTGCCGATCGGTACAATACCCATCTTAACCATCCTGGGTGAGAGTGCCGATCAGGACAACTTGCAGTGCCCCGGCGGGATGCAGGGAACTCTTCGCGACATCGACTTGCACTATCAACCTCACGTTCGTATTTGGCGGTTCCCGAGGTTTGGTATGGACGTCATGGCAAAACTCAGCATCGCAATAATAGGGGCAAAGTGTCTTGAAGCGCCGCAAATCGTCTTTCCTAATCGAAGGGGCTTCGAAACGCACCCCATTTCGCTTGTTATTCGCCTTTCTAACTGTAGACGATTTTGTGACGGTCAGAGCCTCCACGTTCAACGCGAAGCAACAACTTTCAACAAGGAGCGTGCAACAGGTTCAATATCAATCAGTTAAAAACTATCGATTTCAACAGATTTCCACAACGCGCTGAATCTGGTTCGGGACCCAGGTTCTCGCCACCAAAGTGGCAGGAGGAAGTCTTTTGTTTTCCGCCAGTTAGGATAGGCGGCGCTACAGGGACTTCGCCGAATTTCATCTTTCTGACTCTCCTCTCGGTTTCCTAACGATCGACATCCAGAGACTCCCATGATGTTTCCAGTAAGACTGTCATCGTCCCCCTCGTCAAGAAACGCCCATTTGTTTTTCCTCTGGGGCCCGAGGAAGGAC
>CAVUSW010000014.1:0-565290 GCA_963744265.1 uncultured Acidobacteriaceae bacterium | reverse complement strand
CCGCGACCCCTGACGTAACCCGACAACCTGCTCATGCAGAATCCGGCTCAACTCTTTCCGGTCTTGACCGGCTGCTATCGGTTCGCCAAAGAAAATGTGCGCGCGAAGTGATTTTTTGCTGAGCAGATTCCACACATGCGGCACCAAGGTCGTATCTCCCCACCAGCAGACCTCGTGTCCCACATCCCCGTCTTCCAGTTCGTACCGGATGCTGCAAGGTGTGATCGGGACACCCGCGTCAATCGCCGGTTGCAGCATGGTCGAATGAAAGCGTAGAACACGGCTGCCATCGGTAGTGGTGCCTTCGGGAAACAGGACCACCGGGACTCCGCTATCAAGACTTTCGCCGAGGCTGGCGTTTGCCCGCGCGGCGTCCGTCCGGTCGTGCCGCCTTACAAACACGCTCCCAGCCCATCGGGCGTAGCGTCCGAAGATTGGCCAGCCTGCCACATCCGCCTTCGAGATGAACACACACGGCACCGCCGCGCTATAGGACAGAATGTCAAGATAACTGACGTGGTTGCTAACGATCAGACCCTGTACGGGCCGCTGTCCCTCGACTGACAATTGAACGTCGATGGACTTTAATCCGCGGGCGCAAGTTTCGTTGAGCCAGACGGCACATTCTGCGGCAGACGCGTTCGGTCGCAGTTTGCGGTGCTCCCAGAGTCCGTAGAAAACAGCCACCGTCAAGCACAACAGTCTGCGAATTCGCCGTGCTTGCCGTGCCAGTTGCTCGTCCATCTGTCCACGGCGCCCCTGCGCCTGCTTCGAGTTTACTGAAGCATTCTCCGCCCCATACATAATTCGTAGGAGGAGTTGCCGACGGGTGTTGCCTTAAGAACTGGAAGACGAATGCGCAGTACGCAGGAATAGGCGTGCGGAAGTCCTATCAGGGCCGGCTTGGCGATTAGAAATTGGAGTTGGTCGTAGTCCCGGCTGTTTCAGTGCGACCAGCGCGGCCTTCGCCCTTTCAAGTACTTCATAAGGCAGTCGCAGCGGCGCTGGGAACTCGCACTTCACGTCAAAAGGAACTCGCCACCACTCAGGCGACATTCTTTATCTTTACGATTTAGCCGGAGGGCTCCGCCATTGCGCTAAGATCGCGAGTGCGACTGCAATTCGAAAGGGTTCACTTCACGTGGTGTTTCGGGTGGGTGATCGGGTGTTGACAGAGAATTTAAAAAGATTGCGAACCCGGGAAAAGTAAATCGAGTTTGGCGCCCATCGCATTGGGGTCTACGTCCTGGCTGGGAGATCGCTTAGTCAAGCCAACCCGGCTCACGATCCAAGGAAATGGTTTTGACACCCTTTCCAAGCGACTGCTAGTATCAAGTGTTTGACGAGAACTTCCCACCACGTAAGCGTCCCCGTCGTCTAGCCCGGCCTAGGACATCGCCCTTTCACGGCGGTAACACGGGTTCAAATCCCGTCGGGGACGCCAACAAAATAAAAAACTTAAGTAGGTTTCGCTCGATCAATTGATGCCGATTGGTAACGCCTTGGTAACCAAAAACTTCGATGAAATCGCACATTCTGGTGGCAAAATCGCCTTCAAAATCTCTACGGATGCGAATGGCCGGCGGGAATGCAGACCACTATCACCGGAGATCGACCCGTCAGGATGGAGTGGATCGCAGTTAATGCGATTCAGCCGGGCGTCCCAGTAGGGATCATAAAGCTAGGCGGAATCGAACAGCCCTGGAATCCGCCGCCAGCGCCTGGATCATTGCCGGTCTTCACTGCGTCTGACAGCGAGGGCTGGTTCGGGCATAACTGCCTTAGATGTGGTGCTATTGGCGAAGCCATCCTTGGCCGGATGCCTGCCCTACTGTCTGCTCTGGTTCGAAGGCCCGAGTTTCCTTTCCGCGGCCCATCACGGATATATTCAACAGTGTTGCGCATCACTCGGCGACGCGCTTCGAGCGGAGAAGGATAGCGAGGTAGTAATCGACATGGATGCCGTTGCTGACGCCGTTGGAAAGGATGGCGAGAAGCCAGCCTTTATATCGCCGAAGAAAGTCAACAGTGTAAGTTCACCTGCGGCGCATGCGGTGAGTTCAACGATTGCTTGGACGATATGCATATTGCTCGACGTGTGGAACGCGCAACGACCCAGTCGATTTTGAGGAAGAAACCATCGCGGCCGAAGATTGCGGCCGGGATGCGGTGTCTGCTTTCGATTGGTTCATTGCCCAAGTAGTCAAGGAGCTTACGAATCTAATGCCGCTCTCAAAATGTCGAAAAAGAGAGACTCTTGAACGCTCCTTTCAGAACCTTGGCGACGTACTTACTATCTCCAGTGAGTGGTTTGACATTGATCCATGTGCTGGCATCAAACAGGATGAGCTGGAACGAGTTGTGCGAATGTTTTTTCGTCATCACGTATACGAACACAACGGCCGGGGTCGACCAGAAGTACCTCGATAAGCGCGGAGATAAAACAGTACGCCTTGAAGCAACACATTCATGAAACCCGGGAGGACGCCCACGATCTGCTTGGCTCGCTGGTCAAGATGGCGCGCAATGTTCACCGTCGGTTTCACGAGCTGATTCCGTCCTGGGCTAAACCAATCGAAGACTTTTCAAAGAGAACAAGCTAGGCTCGCACAGTTCCGAAAGCGATAATGAAGTGGGGCGCTTGGCTATCGCGTCGCAAGAGGTTCTGACCAGTTCATTTCCGAACACACCGTCGAGACGTTTGACGGCAGCTGATAGATAATCGGGGCTCAAATGCTGATAACTGGTGCCCATGCGTAGATCTTTATGCCGAGCAGCTGCGCGACCGTGTGAATGTCGGCGCCGCTCATGCGCAGCCAGCTCGCGGCCGTGTGACGCAAGTCAGCAGCGTAAAATCTTCGATCCCAGCCTCTTTACAGGCTCGAATAAAGGCGACGCTCACACGAGCTGGCGGCACCCCCGCGAAGACCCTCTCCATGGGCTTACCACGCGCAGACGCGGCCAAGACCTGCTGGGCGAGATCGTTCAAATACATAACCCTGCCGTCGCCGTTTTTCGTCTGCGGAAGTAATATCCGGCCGCAACTTCGCCGGTTCAAGCGTTCCACTCGTGTCTTCACGCGGTTGGGCACTGCAGCCGCTACTTCCATCGCCGACCCGTTCAGCTTGAACCTGAGCACATTCGCCACTATCAGGCGGCGCTCTTCACTGAACTGAGTTCAGCCAGAACGCCGTAACGCTGCGGCTTGCTGCTTTGCGTTTCTTCTATGTTCAGGTTTTGACGTAAGGCTGGAGCGTTTCCTGCCAACCCCGGCACTCCCGTGGCTAGTGCTCACGGCTAGCGTGACTGTTTCGCGATCCGGTTCGTGGCTCCAGCTGTTGAATCGACTGCCTCTTCCATCTCATGCAAAGATGTCATCATGGCGTTCTTCGAGACCTTGCGCACAATGGGATTGACCATCCACCGAATAGCGACCGGGATATCCCTGCTCAGGACAATCACCTCCAGTTCAACATAGACACCACCATCTCTCTCCTCGAACCTAGTAAAACTACAAATGCGCCAGATATAGCCACTGCCTTGGTCGGAGGAAAGCTGCTGCGCACGCGGCTGAGCGTAGCGCACGTCCCACATGCGGGTGGTATGCGCGATGCTGTACCAACGCCGGTCATCGAGCCGATAGTAGCAAGCTTCGTATTCGCCTTCGAGCACGGTGGAGGTTATAACCTCGTGGTCCGCAAGGAGCATCGAGTACTTGTCGCAGGTTCCAGCAGTACCCAGCGATTTAGAATCGATAACATTAGGTTTGTAAAACTCCTTGTAGTGACCGTAATCCCTAACAGCGGACAGGACGTCTTCCAGCCTGGCGTCAGGGATGAAGGCCGCCCCGATCCAATCGTGGATTAGGCCGTAAGGCACAGGCTTAGGGTTTTGCTGACTGATCGGTGAAACCAGAATCTCACCGTCACGAACGCTATGAGAGCGGTCCGGCACCTCGTCAACCCAGAGGAAGGGATCGTGGGTGCGGCGCACCATCTGCGAATTTGCCGCCTGGATGTAAGCATCCCACGCCTGCTGGGTTTCTTTTTTCAACTCGGCCCCTTCGGTCGTAGCCGGAACCACCAGAAAACTCAGGCACATAACGCCAAGCAGAAAATTGCGGACAAATCGAACATTCAAATTCATTCCGTTAATCCCAATTCGCAGACTTGCCGGAAGCGTCACTGCAAGTAAGCGACGATTGCGCTGACCGTGTCGGTGATTGCCAACAGAAACGCAGCTCCCAACAAGACGATAGCCGCGAAGAACTGCGCATCGCCGTTGTCGGCCTGAAAGTACAGCTTAACGGGATAGACCATCGCGACGATGTTGATCATAGTAAGGATCGTCCAGAATCTTGCCTTCTGACTTCTTTGCCTCATTGAATTACTCCACATAGATCGGTATGACCCTTGGGTGTCAGCTGATAGTTAAAGCCTCTAAGCATCTGTTCTCCTTTTCACTGACTCTGTTCTCGAGCGGCACACAGATCGTTCCGTGCTATACCCACGCCGGAAAGTGTGAAGGCTGTTCGCAGTGCCTGTGGCCGTGCATCGATGACGTCCCCGACCGTGCAGTTCAGGAAGCGGGAGCATTTACGGTCGGAATAGCGCCCAGCACCGACATAACGAACGCAAACCGCATTAGTGACGCCAGCCCAGTTACGCGCCAATCACACAACGGGGGGGCGATTCGAGCCAGGCATCTCGATCTTGCATCTGCGTAGATTCACAGAACACCATTCGAAGGGCGCTCTGGATCACATTCCGCTTGATCCAGGAGCGAGCCCATTCTTTGAACACCCTTTAATCACGCTTTCCATACTTTCGCCATAACATGGCTCGGCTCTTGCGTGATTCGTTGTCAGAAGGAAGGCCAAGAGGTATAAAGGGTGCATATCCTCCTGAAAAATCTTGCAATAGTCCGGACGAGTAGCATACTGGGATTGGGTTCTGCACTTCTTTCCTTTTCAACCGCAAGCGTAATTGTTTCGCTAATCTTGACTCGTTCTATTCGTCGCGGCACTGGTTTAACCATTTGCAAGTGCAGTACCAAGCATGAACGCCAGGGCCGACGGCTTAAAGTACTGATGGGCAAGACTGGACGCAGCCAGAAAGCGTGATTGAGTAGAGGCAACGAGAATATCAAGTGCCAGCAGCTTAACAATTGCCGAAAGGTTGGCAGCCCAGAAGGTCTATACCTCATTACATACGGAAGTGGTTCCATAACGAGAGACGATATTCCCATGAAGGAGTTAACCCCCGGCGAAGATTGTTTCTGACCTAATTCAAGGGCATCGTTTTCGGTGTAAGTCGCCGGAAGAGGAATTCTTGGGCCAGGCCACTAACCGCGCGTTCGGCGGTGTCCAGGCGAGATGCCCGAAGACGAGACTGATATCGCCACGAGATGAAGATCATTGATATGACCAGTTTGTCAATTTCACCGTCAGATGTCTGCTGACGCTGTCGATTTCAGCGGTCGAAACATGATTGGTGCCGTCTGGCAACTCGGCAAATTCAGCCTGGATAGTCACGGCGTCTTGTGGATCGGTCAGGTATGACTTGGCCTGTACTGTCAAGAGGCGGTGGGTGCGCTGATTGACGGTCATGGCAACAGAATCGCCTGGCTTGGAGTAATTCTTAATCGCCAACTTGATCCAATCGTCTTTGAGCAGGACTACAATTTCGCCGCGACTGCTGGCCCCGGTGAGTCGTTCGCTGCTTAGAGTGGTGTATTGGTTGGCCAGTTCGCAAAGCTGCTGCGCGTATGAGCCGTAAGGCGAAAGCTGCTCCTTTTTTTTCGGCTCAAAGGTCGCTTCCTGACCAGTATGTTCGGTTACTAAGTTCCTCTGATATTGGCCGTTTGCCCCAATCCTTACGGAGTACAGCCTGTAGTCGACCGTTTCCCCGTTTACCGAAATGAATTGAGTTTCCTGCCACGTGTAGTGGGAAAGCTTTGTTTGGTTCATTAACTGGGCCTGCCCGATAGCTGCCAATTCGTCTTTGGTTGGCAGGTTCTGCGCGGGTACTACAGTGTCAGTTAGGAAAAGCATCCCAAAGATTACTACCGCCGACAATTTCGGCATCGCCATTTTTGCAAGATCCATATGCTCATCTCTTTCGGAAGTAGATACCTTATTCCTTGCGGATCGAACAGCTCACTTGCGATGTCGATTCGCGAGCATCGAGCGTCGACCCCGGGTGAGTCTACTGAGGAGTTTGCCCGATTGCGTGAATCAGCTCGTCATTCGCCTGTGTGTACTCCAGCTGCGACTGAAGAAGCAGTGTTTTCGCGTCAAACTCCTGAGCCACAGCCATGTCTGCCTGGGAGCTGAGCGCGGCGCCATGGGCAAGCTCCTGCTGCAGCACGCGACTGGACTCGGTGCGTGTCGCCAACAGTTCCTCCGATACGCTCAGCATTTGCTGCGTCCGTTCCAGTTTGTTGTACGCCGTCTGCACCGCAAGCTCGACGTCATCGGTCAATCGCGCAAGGTTCTCTTTTGCCTGTGACAACTGGGCTTCACGCTCGTGCAGCACTGCCCGCTTGCGGCCTGAGTCAAAAAGGTCGTAGCTGAAAAGAACTCCGAAGCTGCCGAAGTTCCGCGCCAGGAAGGGAACGTTTTCCTGGTAACTGTATCGCGCGAAGGCCGAGACGTCTGGTACACCGATATCAAGCTTCGCCAGATGCACTGCCGCCGACGCCTTTCTCGACTTCATCGCGCGCCTGCAGAATCTCGGGATGCGCGGCTAACGCCAGCTTGACGCAGCTTTCGCGCTTGCATTCCGGCTGGAACTGCTCTGCGTTGGGATCGAGATCCAACGGCGTCGTCAGAGGAAGTCCGATAGCGTCGTTGAGCTGCAGCTTAAGATCGGAAAGCTGGAGGTCGGTGCTAAGCAACTCCTGCTTTGCCTGCAACAGTTGAGCACGGCTTTCGATCAAGTCCTGCTCCAGGGTGCTGCCCAATTTCACCTGCTCGACGCGCTCGCTCTGCAGGTCCTGAGACGCTGTAATTCTGGCTTCGGTGGCGCTGCGGTGAACTTGCGCGATCAGAATCTTGTAATAAATCTGGTGAACTTTGAGCGCAACATCGTTCTCCGTCTGATGGGCGGTTTCACGAGACGCCTTCAGTTCCGCATGCGCGATGTCATTCTCTGCTCTGATTTTCAACAGCGTGGTGAGCGGTTGTGTCAGCTGCGTGCCGCTGGTCGTGAGGTTGCGGCCACCCTGATTAATAATTGAGGGCTGCGTAGGAAAAGGACTACCTGCAACTGTTCCCAGAGAGCCGGCGCCAATCTCGATCAACTGCGTGTCCGTCAGGTGAATGAAACTGCTCTCATTCCGTATCGAGGGGAAGTAGGCGACTCTTGGCGGCCTCTTTCACGTGCTGCTGCTCTTCAACCTTGAATTGGTCGATACGCACCAGGTGGTTGTGCTGAAGCGCCAGCTGAACGGCCTCTTGCAGTGTGATATGTCGCGGAGCAGAGGCCGTATCGGGCTGCTCGGCAGATGCAAAAATACTCAAGAATGCCAGAGCTATAACAATGAGCATTCTGGGCTTCATGATTTCACCTCCTTCACGCGCTGAAGTGTGCTTAGGTCGCCATAGTTCAACGGTGATTTGCGGAGCAAAGCGACAAGGATCAGGGCGCACTCGCAGCTCCAGGCCACCAGTAAGAACCCGTCGATGAGACTCAAACTGTAGGCCTGAAGCCGCACTCGGGCCGCAACCAGATCGACCGCGCGGGCCCCTGCGGCGGCCATGCCCGATGACTTGGCATACAACCCCGCGGTCATCGCATGAATATTCCGATCGGTGATCCAGTTGCCGCCGCTGACGTGCAGGCCCAGCAGGTTCGAGTGCAGCTTTTCGCGTTCAGCAAGGAAGTGGCCCATGTAGATGGCGCCTGCGGTTCCGCCGAAGAGACGCACCACGTGAAAGAACGCAGAAAATGTAAGGATCCACTGCGGCTTGGACAAACCGCCGGAGAATATGCCCTGTAGCACGATGCATCCCACCAGACCAATGAAGGCGAATGCCTGCCCGACGCCGGTGAGTAACTCGGTGGGATAGAAGTTCTGGGCCGCCCATGTACTGTCATAACGGGCATTCAACACGGCTGCAAAGGCCGTACAGGCTAAGCCGACCGCGAAGAGGATGCGAGGATCCAATCTTCGGAGTAGCAGGAGCCCGGCGAGAAACGCGACGGGGATGAGCGGGATGGCGCTCCAGATAATTGCGGGGCCAATCTGGTCGGGTTCAAATCCGCGAATCGCCAGTGACTCCGGAATGAGAATGATGGTCGTGGTGAGAGTAAAGCGGAACCAGAAGAGCAGGCAGCCTAACAACACGGTGTTCCACTTCAGCAGATACGGCAATGCCACCAGGGGATTGGGACCGCGTAGACGGCGTATGAGCGAACACAGCAGGAAGAAGGCTCCTGACCAAAACCAGCCGTTAAACACTCCGGAGCGCCACCAATCGAGCCGCTCGCCTTGCTGAAGAGCAGCAAAGACCATAGCTAATCCGAAACTCAGATATAGAAATCCGGCAAAGCTGGGGGCGGGCCCGCTTTCCTTGCGAGGCGGCATCGCCGGAATACCAAAATAGATGCAGACCATCATCAACGGCGCAATCACCGCGGAGCCCCAGAACATCCATTGCCAGGACAGAGAGTCTCTGTACCAGCCGTAGAGCGAAGGCGCGACGTTCACTGCACCGTCCACAAAGGTCGCATACAACGCGATGGTGAATGGCAGATAGCGAAGCGGGATATTGCGCAGAGCGAAGGTCAAGGTGAGCGGATAAAACGTACCAGACGTCAGGCCCGCAACGATAAGCGCAACGATCAGCAGGCTGTAGCTATGGATGAACGGAAGATAGATGCAAGTAAACGTGAAGAGGCCGGCGGCGAACAGCAAGATGCGACGCGGTCCGAGCAGCCCTCCCAGGTAGACACTGAACGGGCCGATAAACATCAGAGAGGCGTTGTAGGCGCTATCCAGCCAGGCGCTGGCGTCATAGCCTATGCCGAGGTGACCCCTAAGGTCCGGCATTCCCAACGAAAGCATGCGGCCGGTGAGAGTAACGAGTCCGGCGCCAGTCACGACGCCGAGGATCCCGATCAGAGGGCGTTTGGACACTTCCGACGGGATGGCAGCGGCAGCCGCGCGCGCGATCTGCGCTGGTGTTGGTTGGACTATTGTAGTTGTGCTAGCCACACTGCCCCTGTCTATTGCCTGGTGCGGACCGTCGCGGTCACAGACAGCCCGGGACGCAGCTTCCTGGTGAGTTCGCTGTCGTCGAGTGCGATCTTGACCGGAATTCGTTGAACAACCTTGGTGTAATTACCGGTGGCATTGTCCGGCGGCAGCAGCGAAAACTGCGATCCGCTCGCCGGAGCGATTTCGATTACTTTGCCGTGTATGACTTGCCCTGGATACTGGTCAACCCGGACCTCCGCCGCGTCGCCTACCCGGACATTGGTGAGCTGCGTTTCTTTGTAGTTTGCCTGCACCCAGCGCGTGCGATCGACAAAAGGAATGACTTCGGTTCCGGGAGACACCAGCTGCCCTGGCCGGACTTGCCTTTCGCCCACGCTGCCATCGGCCGGCGCAAAGATTTTCGTATAACCAAGGTTCACCTGCGCGGCGACCAGTCCCGCTTCTTTTGCGTGCAGGTCCGCGGCCAGTTGCATCTCCTGAGACTCCAGAACACTCTTCTGACGCCGCTCTGCTTCGGCTGCCAGCTCACTGCTGCGCAGTGCAGTTCTGGCCTGGCTCAGCTCCGCATTGCTGCTGGCGTACTGACCAGCGAGGCTCCCTTCGGCCGCGACCGCCTGCTCGACGTTCTGTTGGGTTGTCGAATGCGTCTGATACAAGCCTTCCTGGCGATTTCGCTCTGAGCGGGCGCGAACCAAATTAGCGTCCACGGCGTCCTTGCCCGCCTGCGCGGCCACTATTTGCGCCTTGGCCTCGTCGATTCCCGCCAGGGCTCTCTGAATACGGGCGTCTTGAAGCTCGCGCTGACGCCGGTTATTTTCGATGGCTGCCCTCGCGGCCTCCACCGCTGCGCTTGCCTGTGCCACTTCCGCCTGATAGTCGTTGTCCTCGAGCTGAACGAGGAGATCGCCTTTGTGCACCTGCTGGTAATCGGAGACGTCGACGTTGCGGACGATGCCGGCGACCTTCGTACTTAATGGCGTGAGATCGCCGCGAACATAGGCGTCATCCGTGACTTGCTCGACATGCCCACCTTCCCACGAATTCCAATTACGGGTGATCGTCACCAGGACGGCGACAGCCAACAGAAGCACCAGAAGCGGGGTTCCGTAGTTCTTCCACTTGGGCGTAGGCTTCGCAGCGGCGTGGCTTTCGTCCGCCGGAGCTTCCGGGGGAGAAGCCGGCTTGCGGCGCTGGGGTCACCATGGCGAGAAAGGGAAAGGTCAACACGTCAAGCTCCTGGCAAACGTTCGTGCTGGTTTGCCATCCACATCACAGCATTTGTCAGACCGAAGAAGGCTATCGTGTGATCTTTCTGGAAAGACGCGTCTTATGTGCCAAGTAACGTTCTGACGATAGAGATCTGGTGCCAACCGCCCTACCACACGGACAGCCTGTTGGCACTGAGGAGAGGTGTTTAAGGATGTGAGACCTTGACCGGTCTCGTTCGTCGGCTTTTGCATCTCCACCGCGACCTGCCACATCGAACCGTGATAAAGTTGGCGCTGCCAAGTCTGAATGTGCGGGTCAGCGAAACATGAGCACGTCTAAAATCCCGAGCATGAGACTGGAGGAACCGCTTGGCGATCAAAGGGCAGGTCAGGCTCCGGACCTTCGACTCCTGATCAACTCCGCTCCCGCCCTGATCCACACCAGTCTTCCTGACGGCTACCTCGACTTCTTCAATCAAAGTTGGCTCGACTACGTGGGTCGGCCTTGGAAGATCTGCTGGGTTGGAGATGGACCGAGTACATTCATCCCGATGATGTCGAAGGGATCGTTCAAAAGTGGCGCGCGTCACTGGCGAGCGGTGAGCCTTTCTTACACGAAACACGCGTCCGGCGGGCTGACGGTGAGTATCGCTGGATGCTGCACCACAAGGTCGCCGTGCGGGACGAACATGGAAACATCGTCAAGTGGCATGGATCCAGCATCGACATCGAGGACCGCAAGCGCGCCGAGGAGGCGCTTCAGCAAAGCCAGTTTTATCTGGCTGAGGGGCAGCGCCTTGCCCACATGGGAAGTTGGGCGTTCAACGCAGCTGGATTCGAGTATTGGTCCCCCGAGTTGTTTCGGATCTATGGTCTTGATCCGAGTGGCAAGCCGCCGACTGTAGAAGAATATTTGGCTCTTGTACACCCGGAAGATCGCGCGTTCATGAAACAAGGAATTACGACGATGTTGGTCGACCATCGCGCATTCGACTTCACGAAAAGGATTGTGCGGCCAGATGGAGAGATTCGTAGCGTGCGCTGCGTGGGTGTTCCGGTCACGCAAGAGGGGCTTTCCAGGGTTTCCTTGGGACAGGGATGGATGTTACTGAGCAAGAGCAATTGACTCAGGAGTTGCAGCGCCGTGAAGCCTACCTGGCCGAAGCACAAAGGCTCAGCCACACGGGCAGCTTCGGGTGGAAACCTGACAGCGGCGAGATTGTCTGGTCAGATGAAACCTATCGCATCTTCGAGTATGATCCCACAGTCAAGCTAACCATCGACTCCATCGCGCAGCGCGTGCATCCCGAAGATCGCGCCGAGTTCCAGAAGATCATCGATGGTGCGTCTGCGGGGGCGACACATTTCGAGCATGCCTATCGTTTGCTGCTGCCCGATGGGAGAATCAAGCACATCCATGCCCTGGCTCACGCATTAACTGGATGCCTGTGGTAACCGCGAGTTTGTGGGCGCGGGAATCGACATTACCGAACACAAGAAAGCCGAAGAGAAGATCCGGGAGCAGGAAATAGAACTCCGTCAGATGCTGGACCTCGCGCCTCAAAACGTTGCCGTATTTGGACCCGGAGGCGAACGTCTTTATGCCAACCGCAATGCGCTCGATCACCTCGGCCTTAGTCTTGAAGAGTGGCGGCAAACACCCGGAGGGTTTTTTAGCCCCGGTTGGTTCATTCATCCTGATGACCGGGAACGGGCGGCACGCGTTTATTCCGATAGCACTCGCTCCGGTGGCTCCGCTTACGAGTTGGAGTTGCGAGTGCACGGAGCGCGATGGGAGTTATCGCTGGTTCTTGGTTCGTTTCAATCCGGTGCGCGACGAACAGGGACAGATTACGCGTTGGTATGTTGCGGCGACCGACATTGAAGAGCGCAAGCAGGCCGAAGAGAGACTTCGAAACGAGAATATCGCGCTACGGGAAGAGATCAGCAAGGCATCGATGTTCGAAGAGATCGTCGGCTCTTCTCCGGCCTTGCGAATGGTACTCTCCCGGATTGCCAAAGTTGCCCCGACTGCCTCCACCGTGCTCATCACTGGCGAGACCGGAACGGGCAAGGAACTCGTTGCCCGGGCGATCCATCGCCGCTCACAACGATCCTCGCGTCCGTTTGTGAGTGTGAACTGTGCCGCCATTCCGCGGGATTTGATTGCCTCGGAACTATTCGGCCATGAAAAGGGAGCATTCACCGGGGCGCTGCAGCGGCGCCTGGGCAAGTTTGAACTGGCGGAAGGCGGCACCATCTTCCTGGACGAGATTGGCGAACTTCCGGCAGAAACCCAGATCGCGCTGCTACGAGTTCTCCAGGAGCGCGAATTTGAGCGTGTCGGCGGGAATCAGGCAATTCGAACTGACGTTCGGGTGATTGCTGCCACCAATCGCGACTTGCAGTCTGCGATCGACGCTGGCACTTTTCGTAGTGATCTGTTTTACCGGCTCAACGTCTTCCCAATCGAGGTTCCTCCTCTGCGGGCACGGAGAGAAGACATACCCATGCTTGTCGAGTACTTCATCGATCGATTTGCGCGGCAAGTCGGGAAAGAAGATAAAGAGCATCGACAAGAAGACTTTGGAGTTGGTGCAGGCGTACCCTTGGCCGGGCAACATTCGAGAGTTACAGAACGTGATTGAACGATCCGTCGTTCTCTGTGACACAGAGATCTTCTCAGTGGACGAGAGTTGGCTCTCGCGCACTTCGTCTTCGCTCCAACCAGCGACTCCGACGCTCTCGAAGAAGCCGGCACTTCAGGAAAAAGAGGTCATCGAGGCCGCCTTGGCCGAAACCAGAGGCCGGGTCTCCGGACCGTCCGGCGCAGCAGCTAAGCTGGGCATCCCTTCGACTACTCTGGAATCAAAGATCAAGTCGCTCAAGATCAACAAGCATCAGTTCAGGGTTAGCTAGCTGTCTCTGGTGGGCTCCTGCTCATATAAGTTCACGTTCCTACCTTTACGAACTTCGTAAATTTACGAATCCTTCGTAAGTTCGTGATTCCTGCGAACTCCTTTCCTCTCAATGCGCTAGCGAATGGTCGTCGCGTTGCACTTGGGACATGGAAGCAGATCGTGGGTTGAGGGAAAGGCTAACCCATGTTGAAGATTGTTAGAGCGACCAAGGACGAGTCTGTGATTCTTACTTTGATTGGTCGAATCGAAGGCGAGAACCTGGAAGAGTTGAAACGGCTTATCGGGCTCAGAAGCAAGCAGCCATAACCTCTTTCTGGATATGAAAGATGTAATCCTGGTCGATCAATCAGCGATTCGGTTCTTGGCGCGCTGCGAAGCAGACAGCGTAACGCTGGAGAATTGTCCGGCATACATCCGCGACTGGATCGCGGCGGAGAAGCGCCGAAACACAAGGCGTAAGCGCTGAAGACGAGGTAACGACGATGAGGAAATCATTGGTGAGGTAAGTCGTGGCGACGGTGGTCGAATGCTAGAAACAGAGGGCTGAAACCGAAGGGCTTGCGAACCCGGTTCAGCAAATCGATGGCTTCTCGAAACCGTTCCCTCGTCCACGATGGGAGCGGAATAAAGCTTTACGTCTGGTAAAACGTAATGACTTACAATGACGCCAATGGTGGTTGCGATGGCTACGTCTCCTAAGCACATTCGCATCCTGAGCGTTGAAGACCATCCGGTTTTTCGCGAAGGTCTCAGTACTATTCTTGGATCGCAACCGGATATGACTCTCGTGGCGCAAGCCTCGAATGCAGTCGAGGCCATGGCGGAGTTTCGGCGCCACCGTCCGGACATCACGCTTATGGATTTGCGATTGCCCGGTGCCAACGGCACTGACGCGATCATCGCCATTCGCGGGGAATTTCCACAGGCTCGCATCGTAATGCTTACCACGTCAGACGGTGATGCCGAGATACGGCGGGCGATGCGTGCAGGCGCTTCGGGTTATATCCTGAAAAGTATGCCGAAGAGCGAGATGCTAAAGATCATTCGCGCCGTGCACAGCGGAGGGAGGCATGTGCCAGCGGAAGTGGCGGCCCGCCTCGCCGAACATCTGGGCGAAGAGGATCTGACGGCGCGTGAACTGGAGGTTCTGCGGCTCATTCGCGATGGCTACCGCAACAAACAGATCGCCGATCAACTCCGCATTGCGGAGACGACCGTGAACTTCCACATCAAGAATCTTGTCGACAAATTGGGAGCCAACGATCGCACGCACGCGGTGACGATTGCCGTGCGCCGCGGGCTGCTGCAGATCTGAGTGGGTGAGCGGACTATAGAAAACTACAGGACGACGATTGCAGATTCTGATATATCGCGATCGACTCGAATGCAGTAATGTCAGTCAATGGTCCGTTGGTGGATCGCTTCTTCGTTCGCTTTTCCAAGTAAGCGCGACCGCTTTTCGTAGCATACCGAACGCCGGGACAAGTACGCAGGACCAGACGTGAGTCGATTTCTAAAGCCGCGTACTGATGAGGATGCCGTAGGCCCGTACCTCTTGTGTCTGGTTAGTCAGACTGCTAGGCGGCAGGATCACCCAGCCGTAAAATGAGCAATAGAGAGATCGGCATTCTGAGGTAGGAAGCGAAAGCTCGAAGAGAAATGGAATGGAGATGTGGGCGCTGTGGGAGAAACATACAAACAAGGGCGGCCCTTTGTTCCCGTTAGAAGTTGCGACGCCTTCGCAAGCTCAACCCGCGTCACAGGCTCGCAGCTGGGCTGGCTTCTTCTTTTATTGGTCGTCACCTTCAATCAGTGGCCTTTGTTGTTTGGGCAAACACCCCCATCAGCTCGCTTGCACGTGTACCACGACTCATGGACCTTCAAAGACGGCGCTCCCGCAGACGTCACGTGTTTAGCACAGACCAATGACGGTTTCCTCTGGCTGGGTGGCCCCAACGGGTTGTTTCGCTTTGATGGAACGCGATTCGAACCTTTCAGGTCGCCGTTTGGCGATCGGCTCCTCTCGACCCACTTGTATTCCTTGTTCGGGCCGCCGTCTGGCGGCCTCTGGGTGGGTTACGTGTTAGGGGGCTTCAGTTTCCTGAACAATGGGCGGGTCACAAACTATGGCGGCGAGATCGCCTCTTCGACCGGAAGTGTCTTCGGTTTTGCCCAGGATCGGGATGGAATTGTATGGGCCGCCACAGCGAATGGTCTGTGGAAGTTCGATCATTTGGGCTGGCAGCCTATCGGAGTTGACTGGAACGCTCCGGCCGGATCCGTTACGAAGGTTGGATTTGATCCCAAGGGGATACTGTGGGCATTGGCTGGGAGTTTTGGTGCCCCAGTGGATCTCATCTACCTTCTGCCGGGGACCAGACACTTCAAAACAGCAGAGAGAAATCTGTCAGTCGAGGGGTTCATGTTGGACGCGGATCGAGCCGTCATGACCGACCCGGCAGCCCGGCCGGTGTCCGACTCCAACGAGGGTTCTGAAGAAAAGCCGACTGCCTATCCGGTGCTGGCGAAAGGCTCCCAACAATTTCTTGACCGAAACAACAGCCTTTGGATCTCGTACGACGATAAGCCCATTGTGATGCGCCTTCCAAAAGAGAGGCTTCGTGGTGACCTGAACAGGGCGTCCCCGGCTGGTTCTGAAACCTATGACTTCTACCCTTTTGAGATGGCACAGCTGGTCGATCGCGAAGGAAATATTTGGTTTGGCGATACCAAGGGTATCCATCGATTCTCCTATAGCCCGCTGAACAGACAGGAGTTCCCGAAAGAGGCGTTGGGGAATTTGGATTTTGCCGTGGCCGCTGACGACAACGGGGCGGTGTGGATCAGCTCGCGCACCGATATCCCGAAAGCGAATCTTTATTACGTCTCGGGCGGCAAAGCCCAGCTTCGCCTCCCGCAGGTGATCTCGGCATTCGCCTACCGCGCGCCTGACGGGACGCTCTGGTTCTCTGGGAAAGGTTGTCTCTGGCATCTTGTCGGACACGATTTCGTTCGCGTGAACCTTCCCCGGGAAATGGCGAACCAGTTTTATTCCCTGCAGACGATTACCGGGGATCAACAAGGAGGAATATGGGTCTCCTTCGGCCGCCACGGTTTATACCGGTTGGCCGATGGCATTTGGACGCCTTACGGTGGCCGCGACGACCTCCCAAAGACGGGCGCATTGATCATCGAATTTACCGATAGCCCTGGGCCGCGTTTGGTTTGGCTATTTGAATAATCAGCTGGCGGTTTTGGATGGCGATCGGGTCCGCGTATTCGGTCCGAGCGATGGTCTTCAAGTGGGCACCATCTTGGCGATCCACGGACGAGGATCGGAGATTTGGATTGGGGGTGAATTTGGGCTGGAGCAGTTTGACCAGGGACGCTTCCGCAACATCGCTGCTGTGAATGACGAATGGCTGCGCGGAATCTCTGGAATCGTGGAAACAGCCAACGGAGATCTATGGCTCAACGCGATTTCTGGGATTTTCCATATACGCAAAGCGGAAATCTCCGCGGCCTTGACAGACTCCAACTATCGGGTCAATGGCGAGCACTTCGGCAGACGCGAGGGACTTCCAGGTATTGCAGCCCAATTGCGCCCGCTTCCGACCGCCATCGAAGGCACCGATGGGCGACTGTGGTTTACCTTCGGCAACGGAGTGGTGTGGCTCGATCCAGCAGCTTACTCTGAAAAACGGACAGTGCCACCTCCGATCACCATCCAGTCGGTTTCTGCCGACGATAAGAGCTACACGCCCGCCCCTCGCCTCTCTTTACCAGCTCACACATCGAGCGTGCAGGTTAGCTACAGCGCGGTGAGCCTCTCCGATCCTGAGGCCATCCGATTCCGTTACAAGCTGGAGGAAACAGACAAGGACTGGCACGAATCGGCGGCAGCCACTCCCGTTACCTATCGCAACCTTCCGCCCGGTCCCTATCATTTCAGCGTTGAGGCATCAGATACCAACGGCAGTTGGTCCGGCGCAGTTGCCACGGCGGAGTTCACCATCCTGCCAGCTTTTTACCAGACGGCGTGGTTCATAGCGCTGTGCGTTGTCAGTGCACTGGCATTTCTCTACATGCTGTACATGCTTCGCCTCCGGCAGCTGGCACGACAATACAGTATGCGTCTGGAAGAGCGGCTGTCGAGAGCGCACTCGCATCGCCCGAGAATTTCACGACACCCTCATCCAGACTGTTCAGGGAAGCAAGCTGGTTGCCGATGATGCCCTGGATCAATCTGCCGATCCAGCGAGAATGCGACAGCGCGCTGAAACAATTATCTGAACTGGCTCGGCCGGGCGATACAGGAGGGACGGGCAGCGCTGAATTCGCTGCGCACCTCCGCGACCGAGACAAACGACCTTGCAGATGGCCTGCGGCGAGCGACAGAAGAGTGCCGGATGTTCAGCTCGATGGAAACTTCCTTTTCTGTGGAGGGCGACTCCAAAGAAATGCATCCTGTCGTTCGCGATGAAATCTACCGCATAGGCTATGAGGCTATTCGCAATGCCAGCGCACATTCGAAGGCCAGCCGGTTACGCGTGGATTTGAAATACGGGCAAGATCTAGCCGTATCCGTAGGGGATAACGGCGTCGGCATCCCCGAATCGATCATCAATGGCAGTACAGACGGACATTATGGCTTGCAAGGCATGCGCGAGCGGGCCGCGCGCATCGGCGGCAAGCTCAGAATCGTCAGCTCCGTCGATTCCGGCACTGAAGTCAGCCTCGTCATTCCGGGAAGGATTGCATTCCGGGGAACCGGAAGCATCTGGAATCGAATAGAGAACAGCAGTTTGAGCGACGACAAAGAACGCAAAGTCTCCTTGATTTCTTCTGCAGCCCACTGCTAAAGACCAGTTACGAACCTGAAGAAAAAAGCAGGTTCGCCTCTGTAGTTTCTCAGGTTTCTCCACATACGCAATGTGCTTATCTTGGTGTCTGTCGGCTCATTCGGCCGATGACGCGAGGAAATGCAAGCGCGCGAACGTTGGCGGAAATGCTCGACGACTGACTTTACGAACTCAGTAAATTTACGAATCATCGTAAGTTCGTAAATCATGAAACCTTTTTAGAGTCCGCAGTTTACGGATGGTGACCCAGTTGCAATTTGACATAGCAAAGAAGCCGTCATTCGGAAAGCGCTGCTCCGGACTGGTCGAAGTCGAGGTGAAAGAGAATTGCCTAGCCCACTGGTTCGCTGTTGCCGGGCTAGGGTCTGGCGGGGTTATGTGGGACTCAAAGAACTAGGTCATGGGTGAGGAGCAACGCAATGAGTTCGAATGATTATCCATATGTAGATGTGCACGGTGACGAGACAAGTTTTATGAGTAGTCCGTCGCCTCAGTATTTGGAAGATGAGGAGCGGAGAGGTTTCGGTGGAGAGGATGGCCTAACCGAGACCGCTCCGATGAAAGACGGCCTCTCGCTGGAATGCCTCTTCGACGACGAGATCGGTGAAGAACCGATCTTCGATGGAATCATTGGTCGTAGCAACGCGCTTTGTGCAGTGCTGCGCGAGATCAGGATGGTTGCTCCGACCGACTCGACCGTATTGATTTACGGCGAGACGGGCACTGGCAAGGAGTTGATCGCGCGCGCAATTCATGAACTCAGTTCTCGCCGCAAGAATGCGTTTGTGAAGCTGAATTGCGCCGCTATTCCAACCGGGCTTCTGGAGAGTGAACTTTTCGGGCATGAAAGGGGCGCCTTCACGGGAGCTATCGGTCAGCGCATCGGCCGATTCGAAGTTGCGAACCATGGCACGGCGTTCTTGGATGAGATCGGGGAGATTCCGCTTGAGCTCCAGCCGAAACTGCTCCGCGTGCTGCAGGAGAGAGAATTTGAACGTCTGGGAAGCTCGCGTACGTTACGCACTGACGCCCGGCTTATCGCCGCGACCAATCGCAATCTGGCCGCCATGGTCGAGGAGCAGAAATTCCGATCCGATCTCTTTTACCGATTGAATGTCTTCCCGGTTCGAGTTCCGCCGTTGCGTGAGCGTCGCGAGGACGTCCCTCTGCTGGTGTGGCATTTCGCCAGGCAGTTCGCCGAACGCATGAAAAGGCATTATGAGAGCATCTCACCTGAGACCATGAAAGCCTTATGTGAGTACGACTGGCCTGGAAATATCCGCGAGCTACAGAATCTAATCGAGCGGGCGGTAATCCTTTGCCCTGGTCCCGTCTTACGGGTGCCTGCGCGCGACCTTCAACATCGCACTATCACCGTCCCGACCAGCGGGCATAGCGGGCAGCATCAAACATTGGAAGAAGCCGAGCGAGCTCACATCCTAGGGACTTTGAAAGAGGTCAGGTGGGTTGTCGGCGGGCTTAACGGTGCTGCTGCGCGACTGGGAATGAATCGATCGACCCTGCAGTTTCGGATGAAAAAACTGGGCATTGTGCGTCCCGGTCGCGAAGACGATGCCGGCCTTCCATCGCAGTCGCGAGTGCCTATTGACTTGCCATCCCTAGCCAGTTGATGTCGAAGAGAAGCAATAATCACCTTCACAGACCTTCAGAGACTTCGGCCATACGTTGTCGATTGGGAGGCGGAGTCAAGCAGTAATCTCCCGGATCATGTCGCAGCCATTGCCATCTCAGTAACCGCCCGGCGTCCAGGGGCGTTCCGTAGATAGTAGCAACTGAACAGAAAGTCTGCACCTCGTCATTCCTGATCATGCCCTGCGAATACCTGCTCACGGAATGTCTCTGATGAAAGTATTGCTGTTCCGGCCGAGGGCAAAGGTTCGCCTCGTGCTGGATTAGGCAAATGGGACCGTACCAATGTCTCTACTTGCAACCACATGTCGCTATCACATTCAATCTGAGTGTGGCCTCTACTCAAAAGACGGCCGCGCCAGGAAAATCCATGACATTCTGCGGGATCCCCTCTGTACTTCCAGAGATAATTACCAAGGATTGTCGTGTGCGCAGGATCGGCAGGCAGGATTCTCCGGCGACCGTGAATGAGGCCATGTGTCTGGTAGTAGTTCACCGCCTGGACGACATTGGGCGGAATCAGCCAATCATTCTGAAAGGGCTTTGCAACGCTATCAATCTGTATCGTTAGTGCGACCGGGATGTTTGCGCGTTCTAATTTCCGGGATAGCGCTACCACAGCCGAGGCACCCCAACTATGTCCGAACAGCACTATACACGCTCGGCGCTTCTGGTCAGCTGAGGATGCACCATCGCCGCTGGCGCCCAGGCGCTTGACGATTACCTTGTAGGCGTCGCCGACTTTGCGGTTTTCGAAAATATCGAAGTAAACATCGTTGAGATACTCCTGGCGCAGACTCCGAATCATCTGAACTTCGGGATGATGCGGCTCATCATGAGGTACGAAGCCTCCGAGAAAGCCGATAACGATAACCTCGGAGGCAGCTTGGTTCGACGGCTGAACAGTTGATCCCGAGGAATGGTCGGAGCCGCCACTTGCTGCATTTCCTGGCAGAGCAACGAGAAATGTGTATATCAACGCGATCGCGGCTCGCCTGCTCATGGAAATCATGATACTGCACCTGCGAGGAAACAGTCGAAGTCAGGCCTATTAGAGATAATTCTTGTCGTAAACGTCATAGCATGATCCAGCTTAGTTCGCTCCGACTGGTATTAGCCGAACTAACAACTGCTTATTAGCACTTCGGCTGCCATCACTCCCGCTGACTAAAGCATCCGCCAAACCTGCAACAAATTGGGCCGACGAGGCTGCCAGTACCAGTGTTGAGATAGCACTTGAGCACTCGCCAGAATGTTGGCGCTCTCCGACACCAAAGGCTGGTCGGATGCTCATATACCCGCCAAATACAAGGGTCTTTGCTGCAAATTTTGTGGAAGGGGAATTGCACCAGGCAAGGAGTGTGAAGAAGGAGCTTCCTAGATCAGCATGCTCAAGCACGCACAACAGGTCCGTGTGATCAGAGTGGTATCAGCTCGGCTGCCTACGATCTTTGGAGTGTTCGACCTGATTGGCTTTGAACGCGCCAAGGTTGGCACAACAGAGCGTGAGAGTGCGTTTGTTATCACATGTGGCGATTTGCAAACCGGAGTGCCGCTACTGCGCATGCATTCGCAGTGCTTAACCGGCGAAGTGCTTGGATCACTCCGCTGTGATTGCCGAGGGCAGTTGGAACTGGCAATGGCCAGCATTGCGCAGGAAGGATCCGGGTTGGTCGTCTACGAACATCAGGAAGGCCGTGGCATCGGACTGATGGCAAAGCTAAAAGCATACGCGTTACAGGACGGGGGACTAGATACGGTCGAAGCTAACCATGCTCTAGGTTTCGATGCCGACTGCCGCGACTTCAGCTTTACCGTCGCAATTCTGCGCGACCTTAAGATCCGCCGTGTCCGCCTACTGTCCAACAACCCGCGGAAAGTGCAGGCGCTGGCGAACGGTGGAATCGAGGTCATTGAACGCATCGCCTGCGAAGCACCGCCGAATCCGTACGCGTTGCTGTACCTACGGGCGAAGAAGGAAAAGATGGGGCATTCATTAACGGTTATGTGACCGCCTGGTCGATTGGCCGGTCGTCGTTTGGAAGGAGATGTTGAGTATGGCTAAACCCATTCTGGTAGTAACTAGCCGTTACACGAAGGAAATTGAAGACCGTATCGACCGCGATTACAACGCGCGACGAAACCCGAACCATTCTCCTTTCAGCCGCGAGGAGTTGCTCTCCGCAGCTGAAGGTGCTGACGCCCTGTTTATCACCCTAGCAGACCGGCTGGACTCTGGGTTTTTCGAGAACATTTCGCCCTCGGTCAAAGTTATCGCCTCGTATGGGGTGGGTTTCGACCACATCGATCTGGATGCCGCCGCTCGCAGGAAAATCCCGGTTGTCTATACCCCTGGTGTCAACCATGAAGCAACCGCCGACATCGCCATGCTGCTTTTGCTGGGTGCTTCGCGTCGCGCTTATGAAGCTCAGGAACTGGTTCGAACGGGAGCGTGGAAGCCCATGAGCCCCGACATGTACTTGGGATGGCAAGTCGGTGGCAAAGTCCTCGGCATTTTGGGTATGGGGCGGGTGGGACAAGCCGTGGCGCGTCGAGCGCGAGGATTCGGAATGAAGATTCACTATTACGATACTTCGGAGTTGCCTGCGGAAATCGCAGGCGATGCCGTCTACCATGAGAATCCATCGGATCTGCTTCGCGTAAGCCAGTTCTTGAGCCTGCACGCGCCGGAGACTCCCCAGACCCACCATTTCTTGAACTCCAAAACCATAAGCCTCCTGCCCTTCGGAGCCATCGTGGTAAATACCGCTCGTGGCGGATTGGTGGTCGACGATGACCTCATCGCTGCTCTGGAGACCGGGCGGGTCGCCGCTGCCGGACTCGACGTATTTGAAGGCGAGCCACAGCTTCACCCGGACTATCGTTCGCTGAAAAATACATTTCTATTGCCGCATATCGGCAGCGCCACGATCGAAACCCGTACAGCGATGGGCATGTTGGCCCTGGACAATATTGACGCGGTTCTGAGTGGCGGGTCTCCGCCGACCCTCGTCCCGGCCTCGTCGCAGTTCGATCTTCTGACAAGAGTCTAAACATTCAGGAAAAGGAGTGTCTTAAATATGAGCAACAAGAGAGTAGCGGATCTCGTGACAGAGGTCCTCGCTGAAGCTGGAGTTAGGAGGATCTATGGCCTTTCCGGCGACTCCCTTAACGGCATCACAGACTCGATTCGCGTAAGAAAGGATCTTGAATGGATCCATGTACGACATGAGGAGACGGCAGCTTTTGCCGCGGGCGCGGAAGCGCACCTGACCGGAAGTTTGGCGGTGTGCGCCGGGAGCTGCGGTCCGGGAAATCTTCACTTGATCAATGGCCTTTACGATTGCCAGCGCAACCGTGTTCCTGTGGTTGCAATTGCCGCACAGATTCCCAGCGGTGAGCTGGGCAGCAACTACTTCCAGGAAACTCATCCTGAACATCTCTTCGCGCAATGCAGTCACTACTGTGAGCTGGTTTCAGAGCCGAGTCAGATGCCGCGGGTGCTCGAAATCGCTATGCAGACTGCGATCTCCAAGCGGGGTGTTTCCGTTGTTGCCCTGCCCGGTGATATTGCCATGAAAGAGGCGCTCGTCCATAGCCCGCGGGTGCATTACCATGAGCCATCGCCCACGGTTTGTCCCTCCGAAGAAGAACTCAACATCCTTGCGGACCTCCTGAATCGGTCGAAGAAGGTCACCATCCTTGGTGGCGCAGGCTGTGCGGGAGCTCACGCCGAGCTGATCGAATTCGCCGGCAAGCTCCAGGCCCCTATCGTGCACGCTTTGCGGGGCAAGGAATTTATCGAGTACGACAATCCGTTCGACGTCGGGTTGACCGGCCTGCTCGGATTCTCTTCCGGCTACTTCGCCATGATGAATTGCGATGTACTGGTAATGCTGGGAACGGACTTTCCCTATCAGCCGTTCTATCCCAAGGACGCAACGATCGTTCAAATCGACCTTCGCGGAGAACAGATCGGCCGCCGCAGCAAGGTTGACTTTGGCTTCGTTGGCGACACCAAGAGCACGCTTCGGGCCCTGCTGCCGAAGCTGAAGCAAAACTCATCCGAAACGCATTTGAAGGAATCCGTTGCGCATTATCGCAAGACGCGCAAAGGTCTGGAGGAGCTCGCAACAGGAAAGGCCGGTCAGAAGCCCATCCACCCGCAATATCTAACCCGCGTGCTCGATCAACTCGCCGCCAAAGACGCGATTTTTACCTGTGACGTAGGAAGTCCCACGATGTGGGCCGCGCGTTATCTGACCATGAACGGCAAGCGCCGACTGCTCGGTTCCTTCAACCATGGCTCGATGGCGAATGCACTTCCTCAGGCCATTGGCGCCCAGGTCACCCATCCTGGCCGGCAAGTAATCGCGATGTCGGGCGACGGTGGAATCGCAATGCTCATGGGCGATCTGCTGACCTTGAGGCAGCACGAATTGCCGGTGAAGGTGATCGTGTACAGGAATGACGCACTGGCCTTTGTCGAGCTGGAGATGAAGGCGGCCGGCGTGCTGGACTTCGCCACCGATCTGCGCAATCCGGACTTCGCAAAAATTGCGGAGGGAGCGGGACTGCTCGGATTGAAGGCCGAAACGGCAGACCAGGTTGAACCCGCAATTGCGCAAGCACTTGCCTATGACGGCCCCGCATTAGTCGAGGTCGCGGTTGCACGGCAGGAGCTCTCGATGCCGCCGACCATCACCGTGCGAAGAAGCAAAGGGTTTCAGCCTCTACATGCTGAAAGCCGTTCTCAACGGGCGCGGTGACGAAGTCGTCGATCTCGCCAAAACCAACCTGTTTCGCTAATCGAAGTTGAGGTGCGCGATGACAACAACGCCAATCACGACCGTTGCCGTGCCCGAAGCAACCAGTAGCTCGCGGACGCGAGCCTTCCAGATCGCCTGGGGGCTCGCAATGTGTTTCTACTTTCTCGAATATGCGTCGAGGTCCGCGCCGGCAGTCATGATCCCCGAGCTCACGCGGGCTTTCGGCATGACCGCTGTCGGCGTGAGCGCGATTCTCGGCACCTACTATTACACCTATTCCGTGACAAGCCTCATCGCGGGTGCAGCGCTCGACCGACTGGGCGCGAAGAAAGCTGTGCCGGTAGGCGTGTTCATACTGGCAGTGGGTTGTTTGATTTTCAGCCTTGGAGCCATCAACGCGGGATATGCCGGGAGACTGCTTCAGGGGGCGGGCTCGGCTTTTGCCTTTACTGGAGCAGTCTATCTCGCCGTGCATGGTTTTTCGGCTCGCTGGCTGGCTACCGCTATAGGCATTACCCAATGCGTCGGGATGCTGGGCGGGTCGGCGGGTCAATTCGTTGTGGGACCGCTGCTCCAAGGAGGCCTTGGATGGCAAACCGTCTGGCACTGGCTTGGCATCGCGAGCCTTGCCGTCGGTGTGCTCTTGTTTCTGATTACTCCGTCCGAAACTCGCCCACAATCGGCCACTTCCGGGTGGGCATCCCTGCTTGCTCCTTACAAGGTCGTATTTAGCAACCCTCGGTCCTACCTGTGCGGGGCCGTCGCCGGACTTCTGTTTGTACCGACGACAATCGGGGACATGACCTGGGGCGTCGCTTTCTTTCAGCGTGACAGGATGTTCAATTTTCACGACGCGGTAGTCACAGGCTCGCTTGTTCCATTGGGCTGGGTGGTTGGTTGTCCTGTGCTTGGCTGGCTCGCTGACCGGGTCGGCCGTCGCAAGCCCGTGCTGATCGGAGGCGCCGTCGGAATGTTGTTATCTGCTGCTTTGATCGGTTTGACCAAGACTCACGAGCCTGCGGTGGTGGGCTGCTTCCTTTTCGGTATCTTCTCGGGCGCTGCGATGATTCCGTACACCATCATTAAGGAAGTTAATCCCGACGAGGTTAAGGGGAGCGCTACAGGCGGGATCAACTTCCTGACATTCGGCGTCACCGCACTGATCGGACCATTGTTTGCCGATGCCTTCGGTAAAGGCATCACCGAAACTCACAACCATGTCACTCATTTCCGCGACAGCGTGGTTTTCTGGATGGCCAGCATCGTTCTCGCGATTCTGCTGAGTATTTTCCTTCCTGAGACCGGGCGCGAACGGAAGAAGGTATAAGGCGGAGCTGCTGACATGAAGGCCATCCACATCCTACTTGCCTGCCTGCTGCTGCCCGGCATCACATGGGCGCAAGCCCAGGGGCAGGATCCCAGCTCCTCACCGGCCAACGGTACGGACCTGGCTTCCGAGGTGCAGGCCCTCCGTGAGGCTCTCTCGCAAACGCAAAAGCAAGTGGCCGCACAACAGGCGGAAATCCAAACGCTGAAGGCGCAATCGAAAGCCTGCCCCGGCGACTCCGGCTGCGGACGACCAGGTAGCCGGTCTGACAGAACCTATGATTTGTCCTCACCCGGGCTTGGCGCGACGGGCACATATGACACGCCAAACACTGGACAGCCGTCCGCGCATCCCGGCCAACAAACAGGGAACGAAGAGAAACCGCCCACGGGATCTTTCAAATTTGATAACGCGGTTATGGAAATCGGCGGCTTCGTCGATTTCGAGAACATATTCCGCACCACCAACACCGGGAACAACATCGCAACGGCATTCGGATCGATACCGTTCAGCAACACGGCTCAGGGACAGATCACGGAATTTCGTACCACGGCACAATACTCTCGGTTTGACGTGAAGTTCGCAGGGCAATTTCGAAGGCAACCAGATCACCGCCTACCTCGAAACCGATTTCAGCGGCAACGACGCTCCAATGTCTACCAAACTGTAAACAGCACGACCCAGCGCCTGCGACTCTACTTCGCGGACGTGAAGCGCGGAAAATGGGAGTTTCTAGGCGGTCAAACCTGGAGTTGGTTGACGCCCAACCGTAACGGCCTCGGCCCAATGCCGGTCGATTTGGCGATCACCTATAACGAGGATCAAAACCTGATGGTAGGAGTGCCTTACACCCGGGCTGCCGAGTTCCGCGCCGCCTATCACCCCAACGAACACTGGGCCATGGGAGTCGGCATCGAAGACCCCAATCAATATATCGGTACCTACGTTGCACTGCCGATGGGTTTCACTTCGATTGGTTCGCAGTTTGACAACAATAACAATGCCGGCGCAGCCAATCTGATGCCCGACATTCTCTCCAAAGTCACCTACGACAAAGATTTCTCCGGCCGGCATTTCCATGCCGAACTTACCGGCTTGGCTACCGGCGCGCATGCCGCGGTGATGCCGGTTGGATCAACCGCGTTCAGAACGCACAGCGTTATCGGCGGAGGCGGTGAGATCGCTGCAAACTACGAACTGGTGCCCCACAAGCTCGTTGTCCTCGCCAACGCCTTCTGGAGCGACGGTGGTGCTCACTACCTGGTCGCAACCGGCCCGCAATTAGTAATCCGGCCAAACCTCGCCGGCAACGACGTCAGTCTTTCCATGGTGCACGCCGGAGCCGGCTCTGCGGGTCTGGAGTGGAGAGCGACCCCGAAAAGCGCGTTCGCCGTTTACTACGGCGCAGATTATTTCGGACAGAACTTCTTTCCCGACACTACCGATACTGCGAATCCCGGGAAAATCATCGGTTTTGGCGGACCCGGTTCTCCCAACACCAACAACCGAGCTATCCAGCAGGCCACGTTCGATTGGATCAGTACCTTCTGGCAGAATCCCAGGCACGGAGCGCTGCAGGCTTACATACAGTATTCCTACTTGACGCGCGCCCCTTGGTATGTCGCTCCCGGAACGCCCAAGAATGCGCATTTGAGTATGGTTTACGGGGGCCTCCGCTACGTTCTGCCGACGACTTCGGGAACGTTGGCCAAGGTGCCTCGTCCGGATTGATCGCTCGGGCGCCTCGTTGGCGGGTGAAAGTTTGCTTGCGATGACGATTTTTCATCAAGCTACCGCGGCCGTCCTTCTGCTAATTCTTACGCTCTGGTTACAGTGTGCCGGCGTAGCTGCGCTCATCGAATGGCTGAAACGCATTATGGCCCGGGGCATCTACACGTTCGGTTCTATCCGCGCGGCCGCGCTGGTGATGCAGACGACCGTAGTGATGATCGTTCTACACAGCCTGGTGATTCTCTTGTGGGCAGGCTTCTACCGTTGCGTTGTTTCCCATCATGGGAGCTTGCCTTTTACTTCTCGGGAAGCACTTATGCGACGGTGGGATATGGTGATGTCGTCCTCCTCACTCTGGAAAGTTGACGGGAGTGTTGATGTGTGGAGTGTCGGTTAGCATTTTGTTTGCGGTCGTCACTCGACTGGTCGACCCCATTAGGGTTTGATCTGCCACACAACGCCGCAACCGCTGACGACAAGGCACTGGCCGGCGTCTGAGCCTCCGCCTGAGGCAGTTCCATAAAGGTTGCCGGCTGCGTCCAACGCGACGCTGCCATAGGGTTGGGATCCGTCGCTGCCGCCGGTAAAGTCATACAACGAGGTATAGGTCCAGGAATCGCCGGTTCGCGTAAGTTTAAAAACATATCCGCGCCCAAAACGACCACCGTTGACATCTGTGCCGTACAGGTTTCCGGCAGCGTCCACGGTCAGGCTGGCAAAGGGGGTGCCGGGTGAATCGAAGCTATAGAGCAGCGTAAAGTTCCAGTCCAGTCCCATGGGCGACAGCTCGAAAACCGTACCCCCGCGACCGGAACCGCCTGTACCCGTCGCGCCGTAAAGATTTCCCGCATCGTCCGGCAACAAACCAGCGGTCGGCGCGCCGCCATCACTCTGATCCAGGAAGTTGTAGAGAATCGTCGGCGACCATGAGCCATTGGAAGGAGTCAGTTTGTAGACCAAGCCCCATTTTGCGGAACCTCCATAAGGAGTGGTGCCATACAGATTGCCGTTACCATCGAAGCTGACGCCGGCGTAGGGATGAAATCCCGGGCCATCTCCGAACTGGTAGATGAGAGTCTCATTCCATGACCCCTCCGAGGGCGACAGCATGTACACCGTGCCGCAGCCGGGACCGCACACCTCTTGAGCCGCGCCGCCTTCCTCGGTTGTGCCGTAGATGTTCCCCGCTGAATCAAAGACAAGATCGCCGTAGCCGGGCGCCCGCCCATCATCATCTTCGTACTGTTCGAATGACCATATTGTCGTCTTGATCCAGAAGCAAGGGCCGCGGCAGACGGTAGGCGGGGGCGTGAGGGTAAAAACCGTGCCCGCGTTTGCCAGGGTACCGCCTAACAAGGTCGTGCCATAGAGCCGGCCGTCGGGTCCGAAGACGATGCGAGCAATGGGTGACTTGCCGTCGCTGGGGCCGGCGAACTTGTAGAGCGGCACGAAGTTCCATCCCGAGCCTTGTGGCGCCAGCCTGAACAGGACGCCGCAACCCAGGTCACAGCTTGCCATCCCTCCATACTTAGTCGTGCCGTAGAGATTGCCAGCACGATCGACGGTCACTCCGGAATATGGCGACGAGCCGTCGTCACCCGTAAATGTATGCACCACCGTAAATGTTTGCGCTAGGGATGATGCGGAGATTATCAGAAGGATCGGCAATTCGATTAGGAACAATCGAACAATGCTGCGAGCCGCTTTCCTGACGCAATGACGATCAAGCATGCATCACCTCGGCAAGATAAAGCACAAAGTAGCACTCTGCCTGCATGTCATGCTTGACGACCGGGCAGTGCCGCGGTCGGATTCTGCCAAAGTGCTCGAACGATGTCAATTGCGAATGCGAGAGCAAATCCGCTGGAGGCGGCCCCGACGGAACTAAGCCCCTCGCCGGCCTGATCTTCGATGGCAATGGCAATGTTTACCACAACACATCCGAAGGCGGCGCGTACAGCGGAGCGGTGGATGACTTCAACAGCGACGGCAAGCCTGACCTGGTGACGGCGAACGCGTTTGGCTTCACCTTATCAGTATTGCTGAATAACACGATTTTCTCGGAACCGGCGAATATCGAGAGTCCGGCTCCCAATTCCACGGTGACCGGCTCCACGGTAACCTTTCACTGGGATGCCAGTGACCAGGCCACAGCTTTCTGGATTGATGTCGGTTCGGTGGCAGGTGGCAACCAGTATTACCAGTCGCAGAGCCTGGCCACCACCGTGTTCTCAGCCAAGGTAACCGGCTTGCCGACCGATGGGAGCACGGTCTACGTGACCATGTACTCGCTCATCAATGGTCAGTGGCAGAACAACCAATACACCTACACTTCAGGTCCGTAAGGATCTGAAACGGGTTTAACGCCGTCTTCAAGCGACGGCTTTCACCGGGGCACGGATTTCGTGCCCCTACGGTCCGGGCTCCGCAATGCGCGCGCCAAGGGCAGGAGGTTTGGCAGGCCGCGCCGTCAGATTGACGCTCTGCGGGTAGCTGACCTTGGTCGGCAGTCGGCACCCTCAGGGCGATTCATATTCGAAAATCTTGGGCGCCATGGTGGAATTCGAGCGATCATTCATCTGAACACGAGTCGGAGCTGTTTTCGACCGCATCTGTCCTCAACTTGCAAGAATTAGTTTTTTGCTGGCTCGCATTTGTCAAAGGTTCTAACAAACGTTGCTCAACTTGTGGAATCGCAAGCTGAAGGCATGTCTTGTGCGATTTGGCTTCCCGATGACGACGAACTTCTTCAGGACTGCTGGTAGGGTAGCGAGAAGTATACTAGCCGAATCGGAGGATCTATGAGCACCGTGAGTACTCCCCCTTCCATCCACCGTGAACCGGCGCTCCTTGGGCAGACCGTTGTTGTCATCGGCGGTAGCGCTGGCATTGGATTCGAAACCGCACGTCTTGCACGTGCAGAAGGGGCCAAGGTGATTCTCACGGGCCGGAATGCTGAGCGCCTCCAGCACGCTGCCAGTGAAGTTGATGCCCTAAGTACCGCGGCCTTCGATGCGGCGGATCCTGTTGCTCTCGATCAGTTCTTCCGTGACCTCCCAACAATCGACCATGTGATGGTGACAGCCGGTCGACCTTACTACGGACGCCTCGCCGATATGGACTTCACGAAGATTCGCGGTCTTATCGGCGAGCACCTCTTGCTGGCACTTTACGTCGCCCGCAGCGCGGCCAAGAAAGTGCGGCCGGGAGGAACATTGATCTTCATGGGCGGTACTGGTGGTCGACGCCCCGCGATCGGCATGAGCATAACTGGCGCAGGCACTGCCGCGCTCCCCGCCCTAACCGCTAACCTTGCGCTTGAAATCGCGCCCGTGCGAGTTAACCTCATCGCCGCCGGATTCGTGGACACGCCTTTGTCCGCGGAGCTGCTGGGCGATCAGCTAGAAAAACGTCGCAACCAGCTTCGCACCACGCTTCCCATCGGACGCGTGGTCGGACCGGCGGACGTGGCCGCGCTCGCCGTACACATCATGACCAACACCGCCCTCACGGGCGCAACCTATGATATCGATGGCGGACAGCAGCTCGTCACGCCTAGCTAATGTGCGGATTTGCATTCGAGACGATGTTCATGAACTGCGTTCCTCTGGAAAACCGGCTGCACCCAAGGAGCTAACGCCTATGACTACAACCACGCGTACCATCCAAGTCGAGCACGTCATCATTCGATCCACGAAGAGCTTTGCGGAATTGCGAGCAATACTCGAAAACTCGCTGCCGAGGCTCAACCCGGAAATCACCTCGTTAATTGCTTCGGGAGATACACAGCAGTTGCAGGAGAAACTCGAAGCCGGACCTGAGCTTGCGATCTTCCTCTCCCGTGATCACGGCGGCTTGTTGCGAATCACGGGTCACCCGCGCAACGCTGTGCAGTACGACATTGGAAATCCACTTACTGCATCCAGGATGACACGTCATCAATTGGCCGCTGGATTGTACGCTCCCTTGCGCGTCGTCCTCTATGAAGACCAAGAAGGCGGTTCGGTTTTCGAGTACGACCGGCCATCTTCTCTGTTCGGACAATTCGGCGACCAACAGGTCAATCAGGTCGCTCGTGGGCTCGATGTTGCGCTGGAACGCGCTCTAAGCTATGCGATCTCATCAGGCAACACTTCTCAAAGCAGTATCGACCGAAGCAATTAAAGCTAAAGCAAGCGCCTAGGGGTCATCAGGGCTCTTTATGTTGACTTCAGGATTGCAGCTTTGCGCATTCCGCCAGACAAACCACATCACTGCGAATCCCATCACACGCAGCACCCGAAAGCAGGATGCCATTCTTAGCAATAGGATGTTGCATCTTCAATCCGGCTACACATAGGATTTCTGGCGACAGTGAGTGGCGGCGTGTTCATCTCGTATGCGAGAAGCTTCATCGCCCGCATCGAGTTGGAAGGGAAAATCAGCGTGCTCCTCAATGGCAATCCAAATCAGTCGATCGATGTTGCCTCCCCATCACCCGACGGTCATCACCTGGCATTTAGCCAGCGGACCGCGGAGAGTAATGCGTGGCTGCTGGAGAATTTCTGATGGCCAAAGTCACGCGGGCATCATCGAAGCAATCGAGGGGCAACCCCGTACTTCGTCTGCCCGACTTAAAGCAGTCGAAGATGCAGGGTCATGGCCCAGAAGATGACGTCGCGGGAACTGCGCATCTCTCCGGCCTGTCCGCCCGCGCCGGAATGCTCGGTCCACTCGTCATCGCGGGGACTTCGGACGGATCGCGGCGGGAAGAAAACTTCCATCGTTCTTGCCCACTTCCTTAGCCATGAGCTGGTTTAGCAGCGCGTTCATGCGCAAGATGACTTCCTTATTCTTTTCCGGATCAAGGGCAAGATTGCGCGTCTCGAGCGGGTCGTTCTTCAGGTCAAAGAGCTGGACGTCGTTATGACCCAGAATTTGCTCGAGCGTTTCCGGTGTATTGAAGTCGTCGGGGGCGTAGTAACGCGCGAACTTGTACTGCCCGTCGAAAGCAAAACTCAGGAATCCGCGTTTATTAAGTTTGGGCTGAAGTTCTGTCAAGGACGGCGCCGGCTTATTCTGCATCAATTGCGTTCATCGCTCGCCAGAAGATAACCTGAATCAATGGTCATGGGGCTGACGTAGTTGAACAGGACGCCGGGACGCACGGCTTGCGGAGATGCGGCCTCGGCGTTTGCCAGGACGCCGGAAAAATCGTGGCCGGGCAAACCCTTCACGGCCTCGCGGCGCTGGGCTTCGGGAACTCCCGCCAGCCCGGGCAGGCTGGGCAACAAGTCCAGGTGGCTGGTAAGCGCAAAGGATGATTGGCCGCGGGGATAATTGGGGTGATCAATGATCAACGGCACATGGGCATTTGCCTTCATAGCGAAGGGACCCTTGCCCCGGAGGCCACCATGGTCGCCATCCATCTCACCGTGGTCGGCGGTGAAGATCACGACGGTGTCCTGCCAGAGATCCAACTCGTCCAAGCCATCCTCAAGCAGTTTCAGGCTGGTATCCGTATCGCGAATCATATTCAGGTAGTAGTCATTGAACACCTGCCACATGTCCGGGCGATTCACCGGAATGTAGCCGAGGACCCCGGACCAACCCGTGTTGTATTCCGTCAGCGCCGCGGGCATTCCCGGGGCCGACAGCGATTCCTGCATTGTCGGCGAGAGGAGCGGAGTTCCATTGCTTGGCGTACAGCGAATTTTTCGGCGGCGAGGTGAGCACACCGTTCAGGTCGGCCTTTTGCGCCTGGTCCGTTCCCGGTACATTGGCGTCCGCATACATGATGTCGTGCGGGTTGACGAAGCTCACGATCATGAAGAACGGTTGCCCGGACGCCCGCAGCTTGGGCACATTGCCCCGCAGCCAGCGGACGCCTTCGGACGCGGTGTAAACGTCGGTCTTGTAGCCCTGGTCGGGCGCGCCGGTTTTGTCGCCGTCAGGCTGGTAGATGTCGAAACCGTAGGGCTGGAGTGCTTCGCTGTAGTTGACCGTCGGCTTGGGAGGGATAAGGCCGGCCTCCATTTCCCATTTGCCGAAAAATGCCGTCTGGTAACCGAGCTTCTTCATCATGGAACCCATGTTGGGCCGGTCCTTCGGCAAATTCGGCACGTAGCCCGCCTCCATCTGGTCGAAGACCCCGTTGACCTGTGGCGGCTGCCCGCTAAACAGCGCCGCACGCGAGGGCGTACACATTGCCGACGCGACATAGTGGTTGCGAAAGTGACCACGCCTTGTTGCGCCAGACGCTCAAGGGCCGGCATGTTGTAACCCGCGGCGACCGGCAGGTCGTAGCGCGTTTGGTCGCGTATAACCAGAATGATGTTCAGCGGGTGGTTTGGTGCCGGGATCTTCCCCGGAACTTGCGAGTGCGCGAACGGCGCGAACGCCGCCATCGCGAGGACCCACAGCACTCTGCCAGTTAACCCACCTCCTACGGCGCGGGCCAACTTTGGCCAGCTGAGCGGGGAATCCGTCATGAAGCCTCCTTTTCCTGTCTCATTCCTGTCTCAAGGGGAGTAGTTCGAAACGATGTCCCCAGGCACACGCTTCTAGACACGTGGTCAGCGCGGACACAAGATTAGCCCTCGGTGGAAGTCTGGGCAACTAGCCGAACTAAAAGTCGGTAAGAATGAAATGGGAGGCTCCGGGTGTCGTCGACCATTCGGAAGTTAGCCAGAACCCGGATTCGAGGAGATCGAGCGCAAGCAGCGCTCTTCAACCCCGTATCTTTCCCGACAAGACTTCTGGATGATCTTGCAGAACCACCAATCCGCCGTGCGGGTAAGCATGACTTCACGATTTTCCCGTGACTCAGGAGGAATCCGGCTCCCGAGAGTTCTCGCAGCGAGCGCGAATGGACAACACTTTTTGAGGCTACGGGCTTCGTCCTGACTGCGGTATACCCAGTTGGAGGCGACACTCTGATGGTTCGGAACGTCGGGATACTCGAAGCAAAACCGGAACGGTGAAGCGACTCAGATCGGTCCTTGCGAGCGGCGCAGCCGGACCGCTCCAGCGAGGAATGCGGCAGTTATCGCCAGCCCGATCCACAAACCCGGACTCGCCAGGAAATGCCCGGGCGTGAGGTGTGTCATCGAATCCATCGGGCTGCCACCAGGCATGGTGATCGCTTCCGCACCGCCGCCCATGCGGTTTCCGAGCATGGCAGCGAAATGCGTGGTGTTAACTGCGATCTTCTCAACCAGCGCGATCGCGAGCACCGGCAGCGCGGCCCATAGAATTGGCGCACGCCGAGCCCACGCTGAGACCAGAATCAGCCAGCCGAAGATTGGCGCGTACCAGAGCGAATGGACCGTCACCAGATGGTAAAGCAGCGCCAGCCAAGTCCGGGGAAACGAAAGCTGGACCCATAACGTCGCGACGCTCAAACCGCTTCCCAGCAGTACGGCGCTGTTCATCAGCGCCATGATCAATTGTGTGAGCACCGTGATTGCGAAGGTGAGCAGCGGAAGCACCACCAGCGGAATTGCGGCCTTCGAGAGCACGGTCGTGAGATCGGAAACTGGCAGCGACTTCCAGAACAGGATGCTGCGATCGCGACGCTCGCCATGCAGCGCGTCGAGACAGTAGAACACTGCGACGACAAACGTTGTCCCCATGATGGCTAACTCGGCGAAGCTGTAGTGTTCTTCGAGTATCGCGCCTCGCTGAGCCAGGTTGGTCACCGACATCGCACGACCAATCGTGGCGATCAGGTGGCCGACCAGAACCAAGGCGGCGACGGCCAGCGGCGCGATATAGATCGAGCGCCACTCCTGCATTTCGCGCAGCACCGACCAATACAGGAGCCGGCTTTCCGGGATAACCGCGGGCGCAAAGCCGTGCCCTGCGAGCGGAGTGTCTGGTATGGCGTTGGATTGCGTATTCATTGCGCCGCTCCTTGTGCCTGATGAGACTGATTGCCAATCACTGCAACGAAGAGGTCGGCGATGCCGGGTGTGCGTACGTCGCCGAGCGCTGCTAGTTGCTGACGATCCACGCCATTGAACAGGAGGATGTTGCCGCCTATCGCTTGGCGCTCATGCATTGGTCTGAGCGCCCGTGCCGCCGCGAGCTGCTCGGGGCGCACCATCACTTCCAGATAGTGCGACTCCAACTCTTCCATGCTGCGATCGAATACGATACGCCCGCGGTCGATGAACATGACGTCGGTGAGCACGTGCTCGATCTCTTCCACCTGGTGTGTCGCCACCACGATGGTGCGATTGTGATCGAAGTAGTCATTCAGTAGCGAATCGTAGAATTGCTTGCGATACAGGATGTCCAGACCCAGCGTCGGCTCGTCCAGCACCAGCAATCTCGCGTCAATGGCCATCACCAGCGCGAGGTGCAGTTGGGTCACCATGCCCTTCGACAGTTCCCTGACCCTGCTGTTGCGCCGGATGGTGGTCTTCGCCAGAAAACCTTCCGCCTTGGCACGATCGAATCTGGGATGCACGCCGGCGACATAATCCAGCAGCTGCGAAACCCGCGCCCAGCGCGGCAGCACGGCGACATCGGCAATGAAGCAGACATCGCGCATGAGCTGATCGCGCTCGTCCCAAGGATCGCGTCCCAGCACCCTCAGTTGCCCCTGGTAGGGCGTGAGACCAAGGATCGCGTGGAGTGCGGTAGTCTTGCCGGCGCCGTTAGGACCGATGAGCCCCAGAATACGGCCCTCTTCCACACGCATGTTAATGCCGTCGAGCGCGATGGTCGTGCCGAAGGCCTTGCGAAGGCCCCGGGCTTCTATGCATGCCATTAGCTTCCGCCCTCCTTCTTCTTGCCAGGATCCGTGTCGGCGGTTTCCGGCGTTGTGGCGTCCGCGGACGACCGGCCGCCTGCGCCGTCCAGTAGTTCCTCCGCCTTCAGTCCGAGCCGCTGGATGGTCGCGTAGACCCTCGGCCACTCTTCTCCCAGGAACTTCTGCCGTTCGCCTTTCAGCAGCAAACCGCGTGCCCCCGTATTGACGAACATGCCACGACCTCGTCGGGACTCCACTAGCCCCTCGTCCACCAGTTGCTGATAACCCTTCAGAACCGTGAGCGGATTGACCCGATACTCGGCCGCGACGTTGCGCACGGAAGGCAAGGGGTCGCCGTCCTTGAGCACCCCATCGAGTATCATCGCGACCACGCGGTCGCGAAGCTGGCGGTAAATCGGCTGACTGTCGTTCCACTCACGGTCCATGGTTTTTCCGGTAACCCTCACCAGACCTTACTAGAGTACAGTGCACGTCAGTTTGTCCTGTGCAGGTCGAAGTGCGCGTGGATCGGCTTGTCCTTCATCATGAATGTCCAATCCTCGGTGTGATGATTGGCGTCGATCATGGTGAACACCGAATGATGCATGTGGTACTCCGGGCTCCCGCTGATGTCCTTGAACTCGAACTCGATCGTCTTGCCGTCGGGCGACATCTTGCCTACCATGCGAGGCCGGTTGCCCGCGTCACAGTAGTGAACCAGGGTGAGCTGGTCTCCGTCCACGTAAAGCATCGTCACCGGATGATCGTACTTTGTCGCATCCAGCGGCGTTCCTGCTTCTTGCATCTCGTGCACGAGGACGTTTCCCCGCGAGGTTACGCGCAGCGAGATGTGCATCGGCTTGCCCCCTGACATCTCTGGCATCTCCGGGACGTTGACGGAGCCTTCCCACTCTCCCGCCAGGGTTTTTATGGTTGTGAAAGACTTCTGTGCCGCCGACGGCACGGGAGCCGCGGAGGACGTTTGCGCGTCGTGCTGGGCAAAAGCTATGCTCGTGAGCGCTAAAACAAAGGTCAGTGCAAAGCAAAGGCGTTTCATGTTGCATTCTCCTGGGACGTTCATCTCGGCCTTCGCCCTCGATCAGGATTTTCTCTGGCGTCAAGCAAGTGAGTCCGACTAAACGTCTATAGTGTTATAGTTAACTATAACACTATAGACAATGTCAAGCTTTTTTCCCGCCGTGCCTGCATAATCTCTATCAATAAGAAAACACAAGAGCTCTCGCACTGGTTGAAGCTGCTCAGCCAACTGCCCAACATAACCTGTCGCGGGAATTACCAGGTAGGCTCGATCGAGCCACGGCAGACACCTGCCAGCTTCAACCTCAACCAGGTGACGACTCAAATCACCAATGCGGCGAATGGTGGCAACTGAGCGCGGAGCAAGTTTTCACAAGACGACAGAAATGTGAAGGTTCAATTTGAAAGGCAGACTTCTTACGACGCTGAGATTGCTCGCCGGTCTGGCGCTATCGATTGCCGTTACCGTCCTGGCCTTACACGCAGCGGACGACACCGACGATTTTGATTCTTCCTAGGCGATGAGTTCGGGCTCGCTGTCGGATGCGACTGTTACGAACCCTAAGACAACATCGTTGAAGGTATGAGATCTGCCTCGCAAGAAGACCAGCGGCAGTTAGTAATTTTGCTAGTAGCTTGGACGGGGATAACTATCTACCATCTAGTACCAATCACAAAACTCCTGGCCGGTTGCGAGCACCGCGAGGCGGGCTCCTTCTAGCGGGTTTAGCCCAGGAACCCTCCTCTTGTCCTCCCCCTCCGCTTGCGGAGACTAACCAGTGAACTACATAGCTAGGGAGAAACTCATATGGATTTTGGTGCAGGTGTTCGAAGATTTACACTCGCGGCCCTGGCGGTCTCGACGGTCATCGCTGGCAGCAACGTAATCAGTCACGCGCAAGCCTCCAGCGGCAAGCCGCCTAACATCGTTGTCATCATGTCCGACGACGTTGGCTGGTTCAATATTGGCGCCTATAACCGCGGCATCATGGCCGGACGGACACCGAACCTGGATAAGCTGGCGTCCGAAGGAATGCTGTTTACCGACTACTACGCCGAGGCCAGTTGCACTGCAGGACGCGCCAACTTCATCACTGGTGAGCTGCCAGTCCGCACCGGAATGACTACCGTCGGCCAAGCGGGCTCTCCGGTCGGCATACCCGCTGAGGCAGTGACCATCGCCACCGCGCTCAAGGGCATGGGCTATGCGACCGGACAGTTCGGAAAGAACCACCTGGGCGATCTCAACCAGTTCTTACCCACCGTCCACGGCTTCGATGAATTCTTCGGCTACCTGTATCACCTGGACGCGATGGAGGATCCTTTCCATCCCAACTACCCTCCGGTGCTGAAGGACACAGTGGGTCCGCGCAACCTGGTCCACACCTGGGCGACGAATGTGGACGATCCAACGGTGCAGCCACGCTGGGGCAAGATCGGCAAGCAGAAGATAGAGGATGACGGGCCTCTGCCTCCCCACCCCATAGCGGGTATCAAATACAACATGGAGACGGTGGACGAAGCGATCCTGGCTTTTTCCCTCAACTTCATCGACAAGGCCAAGGCCGATAACAAGCCGTTCTTCTTGTGGCTGAACCCGACCCGAATGCACGTGGTCACTCACCTGTCTCCGAAGTATGAAGCCATGCGCACGCCAGAGAATGGCTGGTCGGAGGAGGAAGCCGGAATGGCGCAGCTCGACGACGTGGTCGGTGGGGTGATGCAGAAGCTCAAGGACATGGGCGTTGACGACAACACCATCGTCGTATTCACCGCCGATAACGGAGCGGAGAACTTCACTTGGCCTGACGGCGGACAGACTCCCTTCGCTGGAGGCAAGGGAACGGCATTGGAAGGCGGTTTCCGCGTGCCGGCCATGGTGCGCTGGCCAGGCCACGTTCCGGCAGGCAGGGTCGAGAACGGGATCTTCTCTGGTATGGACTGGTTTCCAACCCTCGTAGCGGCTGCCGGCGACCCAAACATCGTCGACGAACTGAAGCAGGGCAAGCAACTCGCCGGACAAAACTACAAGGTTCATCTCGACGGCTACAACCAGCTTGACCTGATCACTGGCAAGGCTGCGTCGGCGCGTCACGAGATCTTCTACTTTACCGAGGGTACTCTGAGCGCGGTGCGCATTAACGATTACAAGTATCGCTTCACCGATCAGCCAAACGGTTGGCTGGGCGCCACGGTCAAGGTTGATTGGCCAATTCTCACGAACCTCCGCCTGGATCCCTTCGAGCGCACCGGCATGCCGAGCGGTGACAAGGGATCGTTGGCGTTTTACAACTGGTTCGCTTATCAGTTCTGGCGCTTCGTCTATGTCCAGCAGGAGGTAGGGAAACTGGCTCAGAGCGCCCTCGAATTCCCCCCTATGCAGAAAGGCGCCAGCTTCAACCTGGAGGTCATCAAACAGCAACTCGATAAGAAGATGGCAGCGCAGAATCAGTAGAGATATCGCGCAGAGGGTCATAAAACGAGGGGACGCGCATTGCACGTCCTCTCTAGTAATTGCCTATGGCCAGAAAGCCACGCCCGCGGAGGTGAGAAAAACAGAGTTAATATAAACGCGAGGTTTTGGCGGACGTAGTCGACGTTTGGGCATTTTCGGCGTCCTCTATCCAGCTTGGTAGAAGAGGCGTGAACAGTAAATACGACTACCGAAGAAGTCCCTGCCTCAGGTCCTGAGCGGCTTGCACCAGATTGTCCGGCCTACCCAGATCGCGCCAATACTATTCGTCGGCCCGAAAGCCGAGAATCGCTTCTCCGTGGGGAGCCAGCCGCAAATAGGAAGTCGATGATGGAAAAAACGCCTTCTTCCGTCATCAACGAAAAAATTCGAGGAGAAATAACGTGGATGCCGGAAAAAGCCAGCGCCTGCACTTGCTGGTGAGCTCGAACAAATTCCGTCTGCTCGTGGTTTGCCCGGATTTCCGGCCGCAAAGCTGAAGCTGCTCGTCGAAAAGCAGGTAACGCGAAGTCTCTCGCGCTTGCACCGCGAGAGTGGCGAGAGCCTGATGCTCCGTATGAAATTGCACCATCCGGCGAAGATCGATGGTGCTGATGACGTCGACGTTGTGCAAGAGAACGGGCTTTCGAAATCGCGCTGAATCCTCGAGGAAAAAATGCGCGGCTTTCTTCAGGCCGCCTCCCGTATCAAGCAGGACTTCCTCTCGCGAAACTTCGATATGCATGCCGAAGTTATCGTTCGTTTGCAGGAACTCCAGAATCTTGTCCGCGAAATGATGCACGTTGACGATCACGTCGCGAATACCAAAGGCGCGCAAACGCGAGAGCGTGATTTCGAGCATCGTTCGGCCGCCGACTTCCACCAGCGCCTTGGGGCGGTCGTCAGTGAGCGGCCGCAAGCGCGTACCGAGGCCGGCGGCTAGAATCATCGCTTTCATTTGCTCCAATCTTTTCCAACCCCCGAAGATGCCGCACCAGCACCTTCACGCCGTTCCTACCCTGCAAACGTTTTGCCAATTGCTCGGCAAAATATACCGAGCGATGCTGGCCGCCGGTGCAGCCGAATGACACCATCAAGCTCTGTAAAACCGCGACGTTGATACGTCTCGTATGCTGGCATCGACAAGCGACATCACGCTGGCCAGAAACTGGTGCGCGCCTTCTTGCTGGCTGAGATAATCGATCACTGGCGCGTCCTTGCCGGTAAGAGTCTTGAATCTTTCTTCACGCCCGGGATTCGGAACGCTGCGCGCATCGAAAACGAACCCGCCGCCGTGCCCGGTTTCGTCCTTTGGCATGCCCCTGGCGGTATGAAAAACTGAAAATTCGAACCAGCGATCACGCTTTTCGTCCCGGAAACCAAGCTCTGCAATTTCTCGGAGTCTGCCATGCTCTCGAACGAGTCCATCAGGGTCGGAAGCGCGACGGGCAGTTCGACGTGCTGCAGCAGCCAGCGCAAGTTTTTCAACGCGTAAGGCACGCTTTGCAGAAAATGGGTTTTGCGCTCGTAAAATCCGCGAAATCCGTAAGCGCCCAGCGCCTGCATGATGCGCACGTAAACGTAACGCGTAGTAGTGAGTGCATGAACGCTTCGCGCTCGATTTCGATGAAGTCCCGACAAGGGCGATATAGTGATCGAGTAATTGCTGGCGCAATTCCGGCGGCAGATCAGCCTTCGGCGTCGTACAAAAGGGACGCGATGTCGTATTGCAGCGCGCCTTTGCGGCCGCCTTGGTAATCCAGAAAAAACGGATGGCCGTCGCGCAACATGATGTTGCGCGACTGGAAATCGCGATAAAGAAAATAATCCGAGTCCGCCGTCAACAAGAACTTCGTCAACCGGCTGAAGTCGTCTTCGAGCGACTGTTCGTTGAATGGAATGCCGGCGAGCTTGAGAAAGTAATATTTGAAATAATTTAAATCCCAGGCGATGGACTGGCTGTCGAACACGGCTCGCGGATAGCAAACTTCGTAATTCAAATCGCGACCGGCTTCGATCTGAAAACGCGGCAACACACTCACCACTTCGCGATAAGCTGCAACCGCCTGGGGCAGCAATATCGTCTCCAGCTCGATTCTGCGAGAGAAACTCAAAGAGTGTGGTGTCTCCCAGGTCTTCTTCGAGATAAGCGCCCTGGCTCAAATCCTCGCGCATAAATCTCCGGAACCGGCAGACCGTGCCTGCGAAAATGCCGCGAAAATTCAAGGAAAGCGACGTTTTCTTCGCGTACTCCATACAGAACGCCGATCGCGCGTCCGCTCTCGCCGGAAAGCCGGATGATCTTGCGCCCCGAACCGCCGAGCTGCGCCCTGGAGTGGCTGCGATTCGCCCGACCGGCGATTTGAAATGCTCGCTCAAAAAGTTCTTTTAAGAACGTCCATGAATTTGGTCCCGCGACTATCGCAGCTGCTTATCGTCGCCAGCCGCACGCCATTAGAATACGCGATCCGAATCTCAACATCCGGGATGCGATGTTGTTCTTGTGCCCGCAACCGTGACTGACAGTTTTACGGTTGCCTCGCAGGGAAAATCCTGGCCAAACTGGTTAGGTTGAGTCTGGCGCTGTACTGTGAGAGCGCCGGTATCGGACTTGGGGTTGATGGCCCCGCCGAGATGAACGGCCGGCGAGCGGCATTGAGTTTCGGGGCTCAACTAAGGGAGCATGGCGCCTATTGCCGGCGCAGCGTCAAACGACCCGGTCTCCGTTAGTAGTCTTGCGGTAGGTTAGCCAGCTCTTCCATGGTGAAGACTGGTCCTTCCTTACATACGTAGACGGGACCGCAGTTGCAGCGGCCACACTTGCCAACGCCGCACTTCATGCGGTTTTCCAGGCTGGTGTAAACCGAGGCACGGGGCAGGCCCATGCGATCCAGAACCGACATCGTGTTCTTGATCATGATGGGCGGCCCGATCACCAGGGCGACCGAGTTCGGCTGCAGGCACTTGCGCGCGTTCGAAGACCGTGGGCACGAAATCCGATTTCGCCGGTCCAGTCGGGCGTTTCGCCGCCGGGATCGACGCAGCGTATAACGCGCACACGCTCGCGCTTTGACCACTCATCCAATTCGTTGACGTAGACCAGATCGGCTACCGTCCGCGCCCCGTAAACGATGGTGATGTCGCCGTAATCGGCGCGGTTCTCCAAGGCGTACCAGATTGCGCAGCGGATGGGCGGCATGGCAATGCCGCCGCCGAGGAAAATCAGGTTCTTGCCCTTCCACGCTTCTACCGGATAGCCGTTGCCGTAAGGGCCGCGGAAACCGATGGTGTCGCCTTCCTCAACCTCCCAAAGAGCTTCGGTGACGCGCCCGGTCTTGCGGAAGCAGAATTCGAGTCCGTCACTCCAAGTCGAGCTGGAGCAGATGTTGAACACCGACTCGCCATAGCCGAAGGCGGAAAAGATACCGAATTGTCCCACGCGGAACTGGAACTGTTGGGCGCAATCGGCGTCGCGGAAACGCACCTTAACCGATTTCACGTCGGTGGTGTGGCGTTGTATGGCGGCCACTTCCATCAGGTCAGGCTGGTAGATGTTCTTCATGTTCGATCGCAATCAACAGAGGCAAAACGCCCAGACCGGCAGGGCAATTCCGCGTGCAATTACCGCAGCCGGTGCAAAGGATTTCTCCGAACTTATCGGGATAAATCGAAAACTTGTGCAAGATGCGCTGACGCTGGCGGGAACCCTGGTCGGGACGAGGGTTGTGTCCGCTGGCATGTAGCGTGAACAGGCTGAACTGACAGGAATCCCAGTTGCGCACGCGGGCGCTGTGCTCGTCGACGATGTCGAAGCAGTGGCAGGTGGGGCAGGTGTGGGCGCACGCGCCGCAGCCCACGCATGCCAGCGCGTGTTCAGCTCCAAATGGAATGCTCAAAGTTGGCGGCGGAAAACTTTCGCACCGCCTCGGAGGCGAAGCGCGGTTTAGGCCCGGCTGCTGCCATAGCCGCGACATTGTCGGTTGTCGTCTTGCCTGCAAACAGCGCCCGGCCTTTCTCGGTTAACGCGCGGACTTCCAAGGTGTCGCCAGTCAGCGGGATCAGGAGGACGTCGGCACCACGATCGGAAGCCGGACCAAGGCCTACGGAAGTGCAGAAACAATTCGCGTCGTGAGTGGAGCAGGCCAACGCAACGATGGTCGTATTGCGGCGGCGCTGTTGTAGAGGTCGTCGGCGCAATCCCAGTTGAAGATGTGATCGAGAATGGGAAACGCCGCCGCGTCGCATGGCCGCACCGCCAGCAAGTACTTGTGGAGTTTCCATTTCCGGCTCTGCCAGCAGTTTCACATCGTGGCCCTCGACGCGATAGGCATACAGCGTCTCGGTTTTCGGGAAGAGAAATTCCTTGGCCGAATTTGCCGGATGAATGAAGCCGTCCAGCAGCAGCTTAGCCGGATCCATTAGAGGAAGGTACAGGACGCGGCCGGCCGTGCGCTGAGGACCGGCGACCCGAATGCCCTGACCAATCCATTCCGCGGCGAGCTTGCGCAAGTTGTCGGAAGAAATGATTTCGCTCACCGGATGAACTCCTCATGGTCGGCGGGCGCCCAGGAGCCGATGGGCGATTCGGACCTTAGGATCACCGCCAACGTTAAAGCCGAAGTGCTGGTCGACCGCTCGATGGACCGCCATATTCAACAACCGGAGATCGATGCCCACGGGACAAGCCTGATTGCAGGCGCCGCAGCCCACACAACGGCCAGCCAGGTGGAAGGCGCGCGTGATGTGCCAGGCGAAGTTGCCCATCGGTGTCGGGTGAAGTATCGATGATCACCGGGCGATTCTTGTCGGCCACACAGCGCTCGCAGTAGCACATGGGGCAGACCTGCCGGCAGGCATAGCAGCGGGTGCAACGTGAGAACTCGCCTGCCCACCAAGCCATGCGCTCGTCCGGCAGGCAGCGCCAGCAGCGCGTCCAGATCGGCATAAGCTCCCTTTGCCAGGCTCGCCGATGGGGATTGTCTGTACCGCGCCGCTTTCAATCTGCGACTCACGTTCCAGCACGACCAGAGCGCCCGCATCCATCGGCTTGGTCAAAATGGCAACTCGTCCCATAGCACGGACTTCTTTTTTGGCCAGATAAGTCGCGAGATTCAGCCGGGTATCTTCACAGGTAATCTGGCCAACGTCTTCGGCGCGCTTCACGAACACCGGACCGGCTGCGCCGTAGCCGATGACAACGTCGACCTCTTTCGCTTCCAGCAGTTCGCGCGCTCGCTGCCGCGCAGGTTCGGGATCAAATTGATTCGTCTGCGGTTCACGTCCGGGGCCGGATGACGGGGCTGGAGGGACGGGATATTGGTAGGGACCCAGCTGCCGGGTTTCCTCGACCACCCGTTTGACGGTCTGCTGAAACTTGCGCGACTCGGCCGCCGAGATCCAGGTGAAGTGCAGGCGGCGCATGTCGAAGCCGAGCACTTCCAGCAGCGGCCGAAATACCATCCAGCGCCGGCGGGCGTGATAGTTGCCCGTGTTGTAATGGCAGTCGCCGGGATGACATCCGGAGACAAGAATCGCGTCAGCGCCAATCTCGAAGGCCTTGACCAGCAGGTTAAAGTCGATACGTCCGGAGCAGGGAAGGCGCACGATTCGCAAGTTAGCGGGATACTCCAGGCGGGTAGTGCCAGCGAGATCCGCACCCAGATATGTACACCAGTTGCAGACAAAGGCGACAACACGCGGTTCGAAGATCTCGCTCATGCCAGCGCCTCCACCATAGAGTAGATTTCCTGTTCGGTGAAGCCCGCCAGATCCATGCTCTTCGACGGACATACAGCAACGCAGGTTCCACAGCCCATACACAGTCCTTGATTGACCCGAGCGGTACGTTTGATGAGATCGCCGTTGCGCGCGCGGATCTCGGCCCGTTCGATGGCGTGGTAGGGACAAGCTCCCATGCAGCGGAAGCAGGCCGCACACATGCGCTCGTTCACGCCGGCGATTTCCGGCTCGCGGGTCAGCGCCTCGTTGGCAAAGGTCAACTGGACTTTGGAAGCCGCGGCCGAGGCTTGGGCCACCGACTCGGGAATATCTTTGGGACTATGACAGGCGCCGGCGATGAAGACGCCGCCGGTATTGGTTTCCACGGGCCGGAGCTTAGGATGCGACTCCATCAGGAAGCCGAACTCGTCGTAGCCGATATTGAGTTTGCGTGCCAGGTCTTCGACGCCATCGGCAGGACGCATGGCGGAAGCCAGCACCACAAGGTCGGCTTCGACGGTCAACGGCATTCCGGAAAGGGTGTCGGCTCCTCGAACAATCAGCTTTCCGTTCTCTTCGGTAATCTTCGAAACCCGGCTGCGATAGTAGCGCGCGCCGTCCTGCTCGATGGCGCGGCGCACGAACTCGTCGTAGCCCTTGCCGCCGGAGCGGATGTCCATGTAGAAGACGTGAGCTTGCCCGCTCATGCACCTTGTGCTTGTAAAGCATGGCGTGCTTGGCGGTGTACATGCAGCAAATCTTCGAGCAGTACGAAAGGCCCTTGGCATTGTCGCGCGAGCCCACGCAGGCCATGAACACAACGTTCTTCGGCACGGCGCCGTCCGAGGGACGGCGGACTTCGCCATTGGTAGGCCCTGAGGCGGAGAGCAGCCGTTCAAACTGGAGTGAGTCGATCACGTCTTTGTACTTGCCGTAACCGTACTCGCCATAGCCATGCAACTTCGCTGAAGGCTGATCTTTGCCGATGCTGTAGAGCTTGTAGCCGGTAGTTACTACGATGGCGCCAACTTTTTCCTCGATCAGGCGATCTTCATCCTTGAAGCTGATGGCTCCGGTGGGACACTTCTTCTCGCACAGGCCGCAGCCGTTGCGTACCAGCTTGGCGCAAACTTTCTTGTCGATCACCGGTCTGGCTGGAACCGCCTGCGGAAAGGGCACGTAGATGGCCCGCCGGAAGCCCATGCCGTACTCGAACTCGCTGGGATTCTTCTTCAGTGGGCAGACGTTCCAGCATTCGCCGCACCCGGTGCACTTGGCGATGTCGACGTAGCGCGCTTTGTTGCGAATGGTGATGGTGAAGTTGCCGATGAAACCGTCAACTGACTCCACTTCGGAATAGGTGTAAAGCTTTATCCGTGGATGCTGACCCACCTCAACCATGCGCGGGGTAAGGATGCACTGCGAGCAATCCAGGGTAGGAAAGGTTTCGGAGAGGCCGGCCATCTTGCCGCCGATAGAAGGCTCACGCTCCACCATCACCACTTCGTAGCCGCCGTCGGCGATATCGAGCGCCGCCTGAATTCCGGCAACTCCGCCGCCAATCACCAGCGCCCGCCGGGTCACAGGAACTTTGATGGGAATCAGCGGATCGTTGTGCCGCACCTTCTCGACCGACATGCGCACCAGTTCGGCAGCCTTGGCGGTAGCTTCGCCGCGATCGGGATGCACCCAGGAGCAATGCTCGCGGATGTTAGCCATCTCCACCAGATATGGATTGATTCCCGCGCGTTCGGCCGCCCGGCGAAAGGTCTTGAGGTGCATATGAGGCGAACACGAGGCGACCACGATGCGGTCCAGCCGTTCACTAGCAATCTTTTCCCGCAGCAGCGACTGGCCGGGATCGGAGCACATGTACTTGTAGTCCAGCGCTACCCGCACGCCGGGAATCTCGGCGGAAAGTCTTGCTACCTGGGCCACGTCGACCGTGCGGGCGATGTTCTCGCCGCACCAGCAGAGGAAGACGCCTATGCGGGCCATTTCGCCTCCATGAAATGACGGTTGACCCCTAGTTCGTCCGGAGCAAGTCCCATCGCCAGCCCTGCCAGATCGGACAAATAGTAGACAGGCATAGCTGCGGTTCCATAACGCCGTGAGACTGCGGCTTGTTTCATGTCGAGGTTGACGTGGCACATGGGGCAGGCCACCACCATGCAGTTGGCGCCGTGAGACTGGGCGTTTTCCAGGATGCGATGGCAAAGCTCCAGCACGGTGTCTTCGTCGGCCATGGTCATGCCGGCGCCGCAGCACTCGGTCTTGAAGTTCCAGTCGACCGTCTTGATGCCGAGCGCTTTCAGCACTGCTTCCATCGATTGCGGCTGCTCCGGATCATCGAAGGTGACGATCTTGGGAGGCCGCGTGAGCAGGCATCCGTAGTAACAGGCGGCCTGGACGGACTCCTGTTTCGTGGTCACTGCGGCGGCGAGGGCGTCCAAGCCCACCTTCTGAAAAACTTCGATCAGATTGAGTACGCGAGTGCGGCCTTCCAGCGGCAGTTCCACGATACTGCTGAGTTTGGCGCGGGTGTCGGCTTCTTTGATCTCGGCCGAAACTTTCAGCAACTGCATGGAACATAACGGGCACGGCGCCAGCAGTTCGTCGAGCGACTGCTGTTCAGCCAGAGCCAGGTTGCGGGCCGGAAGCGCAAGCGACAGTTTGTGATTGAGGGAATGAGCGGCAGTGGCGCCGCAGCAGATCCAATCTTGAATCTCGGTCAAGTCAATATCCAGATGTCCCAGGCAGGCCCGCAACGACTGTTCGTAATCGTTGGAAGATCCATGCAAGGCGCAACCGGGGTAGTAGCCGATCTTCATGCGCCCCCGCCTTCGTGATTTTCCACTTCGCACTTGGCGAAGATGCGCCTTACCACGCCACCATCGCCGGCGCGTTCGCTCTTAAGGTGGAGTTTGCCGCGTTTGCGAAGTTGCGGCGCCAGAGATGCGTCCTGAAACAATGGCTCAATGGCGTGGTCGTAACGAAAAGCTCGCAGCTTGAACGAGGCGGTCAATTCCAATTCGTTCAGCCGTCCATTGCGTCGGATGTTGTTCAGAAAAGCCTGCTGAAACGCGACTACGCGCCGTCTGGCGAGGGGAATTGTGTCAAGAGTGAAAGCGACCTGGCGAAGGGCGTCTATGACCGAGGCGCAGTCCACGCTCTGCGGACAGCGGGCCGAGCAGGTTTGGCAGGACACACAATCCCAGATGGCCTGGGCCGCCAACGCGCGCGCTTCCTCGCCAATTTGCAGCCAGCGGATCAGGCGGGTCGGCGGCGAATCCATGCGCTCCCCGCGGGGACATCCCGCCGTACACTTTCCACACTGATAGCACGATGCCAGCTGGTTCCGAACTTCATTTGGTATCAAGGACAGGAGGGAATCGGACTGTATTGCAGGAGTGCCCAAGTCGAGTTCTCCTCAAATCTTTCTGAAGAATTCTCAGAAGTGAACATATGATATCCCCACGAAGTTGGATTGCAGAGTAGCTGTTATCACACAAGCGTGTGATATTGCCTGGACGCTGAAGAGGGCTTCGGATTCAGGGATTAGATTCTCGAAAGCGGACCGGTGGCCGCCACACGGCCGGGGCCAAAACAACTTCTGCGATACCACAAAGCGGCTTTCACCTGCTCGGTCACCTTGCCCACTTGCAGGCTGAGGTCCGCGGTGGCGTCCTGACCGACCACCAGCAGGATGCCAGTGCGGATCTCCTCGGCAAAGCCGTCCTTCGTCGCGCAAATCTCGTATCGCCCGATAGGCAGCGACAGCAGTTGGTAGCGGCCTGCCTGATCGGTGACGGCGGTGCGGGTGACTGCCGTGTCCAGGTTTTCCGCCCTGACGCTGGCGCCGGAAAACGCCGTGCCGGTTTGGTCCAATGCGCGGCCCGACAAGCTGGCAGAGACCTGGGCACTCACCGGAAGTAAATACACCAACCAAGCAGATGCAAGAAGAGTCTCCAAACGATGGGACAGGGCTGACATGATCTTTCCTCTGTGAGACGGTTCCAGATCGCTCGGCAGCCACACATGAAGAGCGCCAAGGCGTGCGGTCGATTTAATCGAATCACGCCGTTAATGTCCAAAACCGATTTAGTCGAATATAAGATCGTCGCTGCGGTTGGTTCGCTCAATGGGCATTCAAGCGCAGAAGCAAGTGCGACGGGATGAAAGTGCGGCCCCAGACATTGCAATTTCTCAAAAGCTTGAGTCTTGAATCAGGAGGAGAACATAGATCTGGCGTCGACGGAGGGAAACCATGCATTTAGGACATTAGATGTGAGCAGAGGAGGAACGGGTCTAAGTCAAGTTGTGCGCCTCAGGCCGCCGAAACCGGAGCGGCCGACCTCAGCCAAGTTTCCAACTGCTGATGGTCGACCAGTCCAGCTTGTTGAACGACTGGACGTCCGGCATAGAAGACTGCGAAGTATGGAATGCCGCGAACGTTGAATCGCGCCGCCAAGTCGGGGTGGCGTTCGGTGTCAACCTTGAGAACCACGGCCTGGCCTGCCATGTCCGCGGCAGTTCTCGCCACCTCCGGAGCCGCCATGCGGCAGGGTCCGCACCAGGCTGCCCAAAAGTCAACCAGCACAGGAACCCGGGCATCGCGGAGAATCTCGTCGAAGAGTTGAGGATTGGCTTCCAAGGGTTCATTTACCGGGGGCAAGGACGCCTTGCAGGCTCCGCAATGTCCGGTATCCGCCAGATGAACGGCTGGAATACGGTTTTTACGAGCGCAACTCTTGCAGGTTCGAATCACAGGCATACCATCGCTCCTTCACTTCGTCGCAGGGCAAAAATCCGTCCCACCCCGTCATTTATTAAATGCTCTTACCGCAGAAAGGTTGCAGCCGAAACAAGGACGTATCTTCTTTTCAGCTTCCTTGTTTGCGATCAAGAACCCGTGTTCGCGGTGGCAAGAACAAAATGGGCTGGCCCCTTGCCGTCGCCCGGCAAACGATTCTTGAAAATCGAAGCAAATGGCTCATCGTTGGGGCGCCTCATTGTGCGATGGATCCTGTGTAACGGGCGATAGGAAGGTCTGGATCGATGGAGAAACGGGATCGACTTGACCGAGACCTTGTTTTTTTGCTTTGACCTGTCGCAGCGATCAGTCAAATAGGTCAAGACGCGATCAATCTACGATCTGAGCGACTGGCACTCAAATCACCAGAGTGCCAATCTTGACACAAGCCTGCCCGCTCCCTAGAATAAAGCTGCAGGATTGTATCTTGTCGCTCCCATAAATAATTGCGGTAGAGTGAGTTACAGTCCTCGGGCAATCGGACGCATGGGCACACCGGCAGGTATCGGGAAACGCGAACGCGAAATCCTGACGGCCATCGTGGAGACCTACATCTCCACGGGCGAGCCAGTCGGCTCGCGCACTCTGGCGCGCAACAATCGCGAGAATCTCAGCGCGGCCTCCATCCGCAACGTGATGGCCGACCTGGCCGACGCCGGATTTCTGGAGCAGCCGCACACCTCGGCGGGACGGGTGCCGACCGCCCAGGCTTATCGTTTTTATGTGAAGCAGCTGACCGGCGAAGCGCGGCTCTCGCCGGCCGACGAAAGTCTGATTCAGGGCAGTCTGCAGGGCTCGCAGGACGTGCAGGAGTTCATGGAGCGCACCTCGCACGTGCTGTCGCTGATCTCGCACGGCGTGGGCGTCGACCGTCAGCTCCGGCTCCGGGACAGCGCAACGCGCTGGAGCATGTCTACTTTCAGCGCATGGCCGACAAGAAAGTTCTGGCGGTGGTGGTGATGCGCAACGGACTGGTGCGCGATCGCGTGCTGCGGCTGACCGACGATCTTTCCGTCGCCGATCTGGAAGCTGCCGCCGCCTACATCAACCAGAACTTCCGCGGCTGGGAGATGGAGTCGCTGCGCAACGAGATTGCCAAGCGCATTCAGCAGGAGCGCAGCGAATACGATCGCCTGATGTCGTCGGTGGAGCAGCTCTACGCGCAGGGAGCGCTGGCCTCCGAAAGCCCGGCGCAGTCGGTCTACGTGGAAGGCGCGTCCAACCTGGTGCTCACCGAGCAGGACAAGGAGCGCCTGCGCCAGCTGCTGGCCACGCTGGAAGAGAAGCAGCGCATCGTCGACCTGCTGTCGGCCTATCTGGACGCGCGCCAGGAGGCGGTGCGCGTGGTTGTGGGTCTGGAAGACGCCATGCCGCATCTAAATAATTTCGTGCTGATTGGAACGCCGGCGCGCGTAGGCGACGAGGTGATGGGTTCGCTGGCCGTGATCGGCCCGACCCGCATGGATTACGAGCACACCATTACGGCGGTGTCGTACATCGCGCGGCTGTTCGATCAGCTCTGGAACGAGTCGACGTAGAGTTGTGAAAGTCGAGTTAAAGGTGTTCTTGGAGGGGCGCGGTTTAGCTGCGCCGTAAGAGATGTTTTAATTCTTGTCATCCCGAACCCGGCTTCAGCCGGTGAGGGATCTGCTTTTCCAAGTCTCAGCGTCGGCACACCGGTACGCATTGGGAGATTTTTCGCAGAATAAGTCACTGAAGACCTATGCAATACAAGAAACAAAACGGAGGTTCCAACACAGAGTTGGAACTGGATCACGAGTTGCCGCCGGCAGAGAACGACGATTCGCCGCTGAGCAGCCTGCTGGCGCCAAAGACGCTGCCGAGCTCCGAAGCCGAGCTGGAGAAAGTTCGCGCCGAGCGCGCGGCTTATCTCGATCGGCGGCGCGCCTGCAGGCCGAGTTCGACAACTTTCGCAAGCGCAACGCCAAGGAGCAGCAGGAATATCGCGACTACGCTCTGGCCGACGCGCTCAAGTCGCTGCTGCCGATCCTCGACAGCCTGGATCGCGCGGTGAAGACCGACGCCGCTTCGCTGGAGGATTTTCAGCTCGGGCATCGAGCTCATCGACAAGCAGTTTCACGATGCGCTGGCCAAGCTGGGCGTGCAGCCCATGCCGGCCGAAGGCGAGCTGTTCGATCCCAACCTGCATCAGGCGGTGCAGATGGTCGATACCGATGAAGCCGAAGACAACCATGTCATCGACGAGCTGCAGCGCGGCTACAAGCTGAAAGAGCGGCTGCTGCGTCCGGCGATGGTGCGCGTGGCGCGCAATCCGAAATAAATCAAGAGTAAGAAGGTAAACAGTTCTGGCCACGACAGTGAAACGCGATTATTACGAGGTGCTGGGCGTCTCGCGCACCGCCAGCGATCAGGAGATCAAGAGCGCCTATCGCAAGCTGGCGCTGCAATTCCATCCCGACCGCAATCCCGACAATCCGGAGGCGGAAGAGCACTTCAAAGAGTGCAGCGAGGCCTATGCGGTGCTCGCCGACACCGAGAAGCGCGCCCGCTACGACCGCTTCGGACATGCCGGCGTCGGCAGCGGTCCGGGCGGCGGCCCGGCGGATTCGACGCCTCCGTCTTCACCGACTTCCAGGACATCTTCGGCGACATCTTCGGATTTGGCGACATGTTCGGCGGCCAGGGCGGACGCCGCCGCACGCGCGCCCAACGCGGCGCCGATCTGCGCGAAGACCTCACGCTGGAGTTCGAAGAAGCGGTCTTCGGCGTCACCAAGCAAGTACAGGTGCGGCGGCTGGAAGAGTGCGAACAGTGCAAGGGAAGCGGCGTGGCTCCCGGCAAAGCGCCCATCAACTGCACCACCTGCGGCGGCCGCGGACAGATGCGCTATCAGCAGGGCTTCTTCTCCATCACGCGCGCCTGCAGCACCTGCGGCGGCTCGGGCAAGCTGATCGTCGATCCCTGCACAAGTGCCGAGGTCAGGGACGCATCACCCGCGAACGCACGGTCACGGTGAAAGTTCCGGCGGGCGTCGAAGAAGGCGCGCGCATCCTGTACTCCAGCGAAGGCGAAGCCGGAGTTTACGGCGGACCTCCGGGCGATCTCTATGTCGTGCTGCACGCCAAGGAGCACTCGTTCTTCGAGCGCGAAGGCAAGAATCTGTACTGCGTCGTGCCGATCTCGTTCTCGCAGGCGGCGCTGGGCGCGGAGATCCAGGTGCCGACGCTGGAAGGCGAGCATGCCGCTGAAAATTCCCGAGGGCACGCAGACCGGATCGACCTTCAAGCTGAAGAACAAAGGCGTGCCGGTGCTGAACGGCCATGGGCGCGGCGATCTGTTCGTCGAAGTGAAGGTGCAGACGCCGGCCAAGCTCAGCAAGCGCCAGCGCGAGCTGCTGCAGGAGCTGCACACAACCATCTCGGTCGAGAACAAGCCGGTCAGCCGCTCGCTGCTGAATAAGGTGAAAGAGATTTTCGGGTAAGGCGAGAAGGCGCATTTCGCTTTTCGCCATTCGCTCTTTCGCTTTTGGCCTTTAGCTCTTAGCTTTTAGCAGACAGTCAAGAATTTCGAACGTGACGACGAAAACAAAGTCAGCTAAGGGCTAAGAGCCGAAAAGCGAGTAGCGAATCGCGAACAGCAGCCTTCCCTTGGACAAAGCCCTCCGCATCTACGCCTGGTTTCTGTTGGTTGTGACCGCGCTGCCCGCTTTCGGCGCGGCTGGCCAAGCCGCGCGAGTTGGCGCACATCGTGCTTCTGCGCTACGAAAATCCCAAGCGCCGCAAGCGCGCCCGCCTCGGCGGCATCATTTACCTCGGCCTCTCGCTGTGCGCCATTCCGTTTTGTGTGCGTGCCCGATGCGTCAGGAGCGTTGGCTGATCATGGCCGTGCTGGTCGGCGCGGTTTCGGCGCTGGAGTTCATGCTCAACAGCCGTCTGTTTGACGAGGAAGCGCTGACCCGCCAGAACCGCCTCTTCGGCGGCGTCTACGCTGCCATGGCCATCGCCGTCGGCTCTGCTACTCTTCACTCGATGACCCGCCGCCGCTGGATTGCCGACGAGTTCTCCCGCGACCGCGCCGCCTTGACCGGCGCGCACGCCGCGCATCTGGCGCGAACCTTGCGGGCGCGTGTCGGACAGGAGTTCGAAGTTGCCTGCGGCGACAGCGTGCGGCGCGCGACCGTGGCAAGCGTCGGCCGACGACCGCGTCGAGTTTGCGCTCGGCGAAGAGATTGCCGCCAGCGACGCCTGTCCCGATCACGCTGTTGCTGGCGGTCTTCAAGTTCGATCGCATGGAGTGGGCGATCGAGAAATGTACCGAGCTGAACGTTACGACCATCGTTCCGGTCATCGCCCGCCGCACCGAGAAACATCTCGCGCATCGCCGCAGAGAAGCGGGTCGAGCGCTGGCGGCGCATCGCGCGCGAAGCGTCGGAGCAGTCGCGGCGAATTGCGCCGCCGGAAATCAACGATCCGCTGAAGCTGAAAGATGCACTGGCGCTGCTTCACGACCAGGTGAAGACCGCTCTTCGCCCTGTCATCCCGAGCGACGGACTTACGAGCGAGAGTTATGTCGGGTTCCGGCGCAGAGTACGTCGAATCGCCTGAGAACGAGCCCCGCAGGGGCGGAATTGAAGTTAGCCCAGGGCGTGAGCCCTGGGTAGACGCCCACATAGAGCCGAGTCCCGTAGGGACGGCACAACGGGCGCGAGGCGATCTGCGCATCGTGCTCGCCGAAAGCGAACGCGACATCGCGCTCTCCGACTTCTTCGCTCGCGCAACCGAATCCGCATCCCTCACCCTTGCCGTGGCCCCGAAGGCGGCTGGGCAGACGACGAGTTGCAGGACTTTCGCAACCTCGCAATGGATTGCGGCTCGCTGGGCGAAACCATCCTTCGCGCCGAAACCGCCGCCATCGCCGCGCTGGCCATGCGCGAGCGGAAGTGTAGCCGTCAGGCGTCAGCATTCAGCGCTCACGATCAATTGTCCACGCCATTTCAAACGCTGTCATCTGAGCGCAGGAGGCTCCGAATTTAGCCGCCAGAGTCGAAGGACCCCTACTTTGCCAACCCATTCAGCCGCAAGTTTTGTCATCCTGAGGCGATAGCTCAGGGAATCTGGGGCTACGTCAGCGCGGGCCGAATGTCGCAAACTGTATGGCTGACAGCTGACAGCTAATAGCCGCTCTTTCCCCTTGTCATCCGCGCCAAACCTATCATAATATTATCTTCGCTTTTTCTTCGTGCGAGTTGAGTACCAATGTCAAGTAACGGTCATCACCATTTCGTTCCCACCGATGAGCAGCGCCAGGCCATCGAGCATGTGCATGGCCCGATGCTGGTCGTTGCCGGCGCCGGAACCGGCAAGACCACGGTGCTGGCCCGCCGCATCGCGCACCTCATCCAGAGCGAAGCCGCCAAGCCGGACGAAATCCTCGCCGTCACCTACACGCGCAACTCCGCCGCCGAACTGATTCAACCGCGTCGCCGCCATTCTCTATCCGGAAGAGGACAGCAATCGCTCTATCCCGAGATGGATCGCCCAGGGCCGCGCGCAAGCTGCTTCGCAGCGGCCTGCAGGCGCACACGTTTCATTCGTATTGCTATCGGCTGCTGCACGATGCGGGCAACAAGTTCCAGCTTGCTCGACGACAAAGACCTCTTCGTCCTGCTGCGCCGCCGCGTCGCCGAGCTCAAGCTGCAGCATTACATCAAGGCGGCCGACGCCGGGAAAATTTCTCGAAGACCTGCTGAAGTTTTTCAGCAGCTGTCACGACGAGCTGCGCACGCCTGACGACTACGACGCCTATCTCGACGCAACTGGAGCGCCGCGAGATTCCGCTGCCGCGCATGGGCAAAGTCGAAGGACGCGGACGCGATGTCCGACGACGAAATCCTTGGCCGCTGCCGCGAGGTCGCGCATGCGTTTCGCTACGCCGAAAATCTGCTGCAGCAGGAAGGCCTGGGAACCTTTGGGCACATCATGACCCGCGCCGTCGATTTGCTCAGCGCGCCGTCAATCGGTTCTGCAACGCGCGCAGCGGCGGGCACGCTTCATCCTGATCGACGAGTTTCAGGATTCCAACGTCGCGCAGATCAAGCTCGCCAGCCTGCTGGCGGGAGAGGAAGCGAACGTTTTCGCCGTCGGCGATCCCGACCAGGCCATCTACCAATTTCGCGGAGCCACCAGCGGCGCCTTCGATCAGTTTCTGAACACCTTCGGCCCCGATCGCGTGAAGCGCGTGACCATGTCGGCCAACCGTCGCTCCACGCTGCCGATCCTGCGCTGCGCGTATCAGGCGATCAAGTGCAATCCGGAAATCCTCAGCGTCGAGGCTGCCGACGGAGGCTGGCCGCGGCAGCCGCTTAGCTGCGCGCGCCTGATGAGCGATGCTCGAGGTTCGCATCCGCGCCAGTCGTGCAGGCCATCGTTCCGCAACAGCCTGGAGCAGGAAGCCGACCTTCATCGCCGACACAATCCAGGCGATGCGGCGCGAACGGCCCGGCACCTGGCTCAGCCAGATCGGCGGTGCTGTATCGCAGCCACTATCATCGCGAGAAGATTGTGGCCGAGCTTCACCACGCGCGGCATTCCCGTTCGGGTCAAAGGCGCCGACCTGTTCGATACGCCCGAGTTGCGCGACGCGATGGCGGTGTTGCGCATTCTCGATTCGTCTCATCCCGTGGCGCTGTTTCGCGTCGCGGCATTGCCGCAGTTCGATGTCGATCCAGAACGGTTCCGCGCCGAGCTGGCGCTGACTGGCGACGATGGCTCCGCTGAAGCGGCGCTGGAAGAAAGTTCCGGCGGTGCGGCGTCGTGGAAGCAGTCCGCAGGCGCGCCAGGATCTGATTGCCGGCGGCAACATGATGACCGATGCGCCCTGGAGATCGCGCGACGCGACTTTGGGCTTGCCGGAATCGATGCCGCTGCGGCGCCTGCACGATTTCGCCGAGCGCTGGAGCAACAAGCCGAAGCAGATCATCGGCGAGGGAACGCTGCACGAGTTTCTGGACTACGTCGACGCTCTTCCGCGAGGCCGGTGGCGCCTTGCTGGAAGAAACCGACGAAGACGATCCCGTCGCCGCGCTGGAGCCCAACGATGTTGGCAACGCGCCAGCTCGACGATGCCGTGCAGCTGATGACGGTTCACGCCGCCAAGGGACTGAGTTCCCTTGTGTCTTCGTGGTGCGCGTGGCCTCGCAATCGTTTCCCAGTAATTACAAAGAATCGCTGGTCGAATTTCCCGCGGCAGCTGCGCAGCCAGAGACACCGCGGCTGACGACCGATCCCAAAACACTGCACGAGCAGGAAGAGCGCCGGCTGTTCTACGTCGCCATGACGCGCGCCATGGACGAGCTCTACCTGTGCGGCAAGGTCGGGCGGGACAAGAAGCAGCCCGCTCCCCACCGAAGTACATGCGCGAACTGGTCAGCGACGCTGCAGCTGGCGCTGAAGGGCGCCATCGACGTCGCGAGCTGCTGGCGCCGGAACTGATCAGCAGATCCACGCCGCGGCCGAGCCGCTGCTCACCGTCTCGCAGTGGACGCAGCTTCCGCCGCGCGAGGATGCACGCCTGCTTCGACTTGAGCGCCAGCGCCATCCAGCAGTACGAATTCTGTCCGCTGGCTTACAAGCTGAGTTACGACTGGCGGCTGCCGGAAGAGGCTACGGCGGCTCTGCAGTTCGGCAACGCCATGCACTCGGCGCTCAAGGCCTACTTCGATGGGGTGCGCGCCGGACGGCCGCCGGACGAGGAAACTGTCATCGCGTGTTTCCTCGACGAGTTCGCCAAGGCGAAGATCGACGAGCCGCTGCAGCGCGAGATGTACGAGAAAGACGGTCGCGAGCAACTGGCGGCGCTGTTGCGGTCGGAGCTCGGCGCGCTCGCGCGGCGAGATTCTGGACACCGAACGTCGCTTCAAGATTCGAGATCGGCGGAGCGCGGTGTCGCGGCAGGCTGGATCGGCTGGATCGAGGTTGACGGTGGCGATGTCGCCGTCGTCGATTACAAGACCGGCAAGCCGAAGACGCAGGAAGACGCCGACGAGAGCCTGCAGCTTTCGATTTATGCGCTCGCGGCCCAGAGCCTGGGACACAAGCCGTCAGCGCTGGTCTTCATCAATTTGGAGAACGGCACTGCGGTGGAGTCGCAACGTTCTCCGAAGCAACTGATTGCGGCAGAGGAGCGAAGGTCGCCGAGATGGCGCGCGAAGATCGCTGCCGGAGAATTCGAGCCCAAGCCCGGCCGGGATGCTGCGCGATGTTCCTATAACAGCATCTGCCCCGAGCAGGAAGCGCCGCTGCTCGCGTCCCGCCGGTGCGAGCCGCGCCGCACAGTAGCACTGAATCGAACGACCAAAAGCGAAGGGGACGCTTGCGCGTCCCCTTCAGCTACGGTCGAAGAGCAGGTTAGTGCTTCTTGGTCTTCTTTGCGGCCTTCTTAGCCTTCTTTGCAGCCTTTTTCGTTGCCATTGTTTCTATTCTCCCTTTCCATTTGTCATGGAACATTGCGACATTCACTTCATCGCAATTTGTTAGTTGTATAGAGTCATTGAAAAAAATAGTCAAGCAAAAAACGCGCAGCAAGTGGAATCGCGCGCAGTGCGCTCGACGTCACGACGTCCGTCGCTTCAGTCGTCGCAACTCGCGATGATCATGCTCGCATGCGCATGTAACGCGCTTCATCACGTTGCAATTCGCAGCTCATCGAATTCTGAGCGATGATGCGCTTGAGACGCCGCATCAGAACACGTGGCTATTTCAGCATCCGCAAAACTGCGCCGCTCAGCGCGTCGTGCCACGCATGCGCCATCATTCCGGCGCGCAGGCTCTTTCGCCACCACGCGAGTAACCCAAACATCAATCCGATAAATTGCGATCAGAATCATGCGCGCGACGCCTTCGTAGCCGTGCGACGCTCCGAACACGACCGCCGAAAGCAGCACGCCGAGAAGCATCGAGTCTGCCCATCGCGGCGAACTGCCGCTGCAGATATCCGCGAAAAATGATCTCTTCGCAGAAGCCGGCAGTCGCGCTGACGCAGAACCACACCGCCAGCTCCAGATTCGACCCGGGAGCGAGAAATCCGAGCTGCTTGCGCATGGCTTTCGATCTTGCCGGCCTGATCGAGGTGCATCAGCTTGGCGCCTGTGCCGAGCACAATCATCGCGCCGACCCAGAACGCTCCGGCGTACACCACGTCGAGGAAGAAATCTTCCAGCGTTCGCCCAGCGGCCGCCGATCAGGTCGCGCAGCCGAATGCGCTTGCGAATGCCCAGCCAGATGAACCCGACCAGGATCCACTCCCAGGCCATGGTCCAGAGATATTGCGGCAGCTTGCTGCTCTGCCGGCGAGCGGATGTTTGCCGCGCGTGCCGTTCAGCGAAGCCGAGCAGAAGCACCGCGATCAGGATCGCCGTATGCCACCAGGGAGCGAGCAGGCGACTCGCGTGGCGAAGGGAGCGGTTGATATTTCCGGCGGGATTTGTGCGTCCGTGGCCAAGGTAGCTCCATCTTATAATGTTCGCTAGCTACTTACTTTCTCTCAGGAGCTACTCGTCCATGGCTTTTAGAAGACGTTGTCATCGTATCGGCAGTGCGCACTCCGATCGGCAAATTTCAGGGCTCGCTTTCCGATTTCACCGCGCCGCAACTGGGCGCCATCGTCGTGCGCGAAGCCGTGAAGCGCGCCGGCATCGATCCCAACAGCGTCGACGAATGCATCATGGGCAACGTTGTCTCGGCCGGGCTGGGCCAGAATCCGGCGCGGCAGGCCGCGCTCGGCGGTGGCCTGTCTGACCAAGGTCAGCGCGATGACCATCAACAAAGTTTGCGGTTCGGGACTGAAAGCGGTGGCGCTCGCGCAGCAGGCGATCCAGACCGGCAACTCGGAAATCGTTGTCGCCGGCGGCATGGAGAGCATGACCAACGCGCCTTATCTGCTGCAGAACGCGCGCAAGGGATTTCGCCTGGGCGATCAGAAGGTCGTCGACTCCATGGTGCATGACGGCCTGTGGGACGCTTACAACGACTATCCACATGGGCAACACCGGCGAGAACGTTGCCGACAAGTACAACATCACGCGCGAGGAGCAGGACGAGTATGCGCTGAACTCGCATCGCAAGGCGATTAGCGCGATCAAGGAGTGCCGCTTCAAGGACCAGATTGTGCCGGTCGAACTGCCGTCGAAGAAGAAGGGCGCGCCGCCGGTCCTGTTCACCAAGGACGAATCGCCGCGCGAAGACACGACCATCGAAGCCCTGCGCGGCTTGAAGCCGGCGTTCAAGAAAGACGGAACCGTGACGGCGGGCAATGCGCCGGGCGTGAATGACGGCGCGTCGGCGCTGGTGGTGATGTCGGCTGCGCAAGGCGAAGGAGCTGGGACTGAAGCCGATGGCGCGCATCGTGGCCCAGGCCACCAGCGGCCTCGCTCCCGAGTGGGTGATGATGACGCCGGTCGAAACCGTTCGCCAGCTCTGGAAGAAGACGGGATGGAAGAATGAAGATGTCGACCTGTACGAGATCAACGAAGCGTTCTCGGTGGCGGCCATCGCGGTCACGCGCGAGCTCGGAATCGATCTCGAACAAGGTCAACGTGAACGGCGGTGCGGTCGCTTTCGGACATCCCATCGGCGCCAGCGGCGCGCGCATCCTGACTACGCTGCTCTACGAGATGATTCGCCGCGACGTGCACAAAGGAATCGCGGCGCTATGCCTGGGCGGAGGCAATGCCGTAGGCATAGCGGTTGAGCGGTAGGTTTAGTTGGCCGTCCCACGTGAGAGCGTTTCACCCGCTCTTAATTTTGTCATCCTGAGTGGAGTCGAAGGACCTCTATTGTCGCCGAGATCTTTCGCGCCCAGCTTCTCTTTACAAATCGTTACACCTTCCCGGGAGCTAACGCGCTCCCGTTTTCGTATGTTCGATGAAGGGCGCTTGCGCCCAGCGCTCGCATGCCAGCATCGAATCAAATACACATGAGTTCTCCACCAACTTCTCAGTCAGTCCCCGCGGTGCGAACCGAGAACGTCTGCCGCCACTATCCAATGGGCGGAGGCGTGATTCGCGCGGTTGACGGCATCTCGCTGACCATCGAGCGCGGCGAGTTCGTGGCTCTGCTCGGTCAATCCGGCTCCGGAAAATCCACGCTGCTCAACTTGCTTGCCGGTCTTGATCGCCCCAGCTCCGGCTCGGTAATCGTTCAGGGCCGCGATCTGGCGAAGATGTCGTCCGAGGAACTGGCGGGCTATCGCCGCAACGACGTTGGCATGGTCTTCCAGGCATTTCACCTGATTCCGTCGATGACCATCACGGAGAACGTCGAGCTGCCGATGCGTTTCGCCGAAGTTGATCGCGCCGAGCGCACGCAACGGGTGCGCGAATCGCTGGAGCGCGTCGGGCTGGGCAAGCGTATGGAGCATCGTCCGTCCGAGCTGTCGGGCGGCGAGCAGCAACGGGTTTCGCTGGCGCGTGCATTGGCCAATCGGCCCTGCTGTTGCTGGCCGACGAGCCTACCGGCAATCTCGACAGCCGCACCGGCGAAGACATTCTCAACCTCATTCGCGACCTGAGCCTCTCGCTCGGCATGACCGTAGTGATGGTCACCCACGAGCGCGCTCTGGCCGAGCGCTTCGCGCAACGGCTGATCTTTCTCGGCGATGGCAAGCTGCTCTCGCAGGAGGCGCTGGCATGAAGGGCTATGACCTGTTTGAGCTGGCCGTCCGCAACCTGCGGCAATCGAAGCTGCGCAATGGATTGACCACCGTCGGCATTTCCGTGGGCGTGGCGTCTCTGGTGGCGATGTTGTCCCTCGGTGTGGGACTGCAGCAATTAGCGACGCGTCGGCTGGCGGGCTCGGGAATGTTCGACACCGTCTTCGTTACCTCGAAACAGGATTTCCGCGGCTTCGATCGCGAAGAAGATCAAAAAGACCAGCATCCGGAAAACGCTCCCGTGCTCGACGAGCCTGCGCGCGAGAAGATGTCGCACCTGCGATACGTCACCGAAGTCGAGCCCGAGATTCGCGTGATGGGCGAGATCGTGTATGACGGTCAGACGCATTTCGGCTTCGTTACCGGACTGCCCATGTCGGCGCGCGAGAACGAGGCCTTCGACAATCTGCAGGGGAAGTTTTTCTCCGGCTCCGACGCCGACGAAGTCATCCTGCTGAACGATTTCGCCAAAGAACTCGATCCCAAGAATCCGAAGGAGTTGATTGGCAAGGAAGTCACGTTGCGCTACGGCGAGCATCAGACGTTGGCATCCGATGCCGATACTTCCGGGCGCCCACAGCTTTCCGGCGCAGCGGGAGCGGGCAATGCAAACAGTGGCGACGACTACGGCTTCTCCGTGGTGCGCAAAACGCAGCAGTTAAAAGTGGTCGGCATCATCGATGAGGAGCCTTACGGCGGTATGCGCACCGTCTCGCGCGGGCGCATCTTTCTGCCCGTCGACTTGACGGAGAAGCTGAACATGGCCGAGTTCACCGACATGCGCAGTTCGCTGCGCGGCGGTGGTAAGACCTACATGACGCTCACCGTGCGGGTGAAAGATCCGGGCAAAGTTGCCCAGGTACAGGACGCGATCACCAAGATGGGCTTCCGCACCTTCTCCGTGCTCGACGCCACCAAGAGCCTGCGCCGCTTCTTCACGGTGCTCGATCTGTTTCTCGGTATCTTCGGATCGCTGGCGCTGGCCGTGGCCACGCTGGCTATCATCAACACGCTGGTGATGGCGGTGCTGGAGCGACGTCGCGAAATAGGTGTGATGAAAGCCATTGGCGCCAGCGATCGCGACGTGAAGCGTCTATTCTTCGCCGAAGCCGGAGCCATGGGATTTTTCGGCGGCATTCTCGGAATCGCGCTGGGCTTCGCGATCGGCAAGGCGATCAACCTGGGCACCGCAGTCTACATGCATCGGCATCAGCTTCCGTCGGAAGCGGTTTGGATTCTGCCTCCGTGGCTGATCGGTGCGGCTATCGCCTTCTCCATTGTCGTGAGCCTGCTGGCTGGGCTCTATCCCGCCAGCCGCGCCGCCCGGCTCGACCCGGTACAGACGCTGAAATACGAATAGCGGTGCTACAATTTGCCAGTGATTTTATGGCATAATGTAGGCGAGGTAAATCCATGTCGGTGCTTCATCAGCAAATTGGCGAGTGGTTGGGCGTTCCCGTTCCCAAAACCGACCAGCAGATGCTGGAGATGGTCGAGCGTCAACTCGCAACCTCCGCCGTCAATCGCCTGGTTGCGCTTGGCATCACCCGTCCGGAGATTGACGCTTTAGTAATCCCGCTGCGCACGTTGCAACATCGCCGTTCGCGTCGCGAGAAACTGACCGTGGAAGAGTCGGACCGGGTTATGCGCGTCGCCCGTCTTCTGTCGCAGGCGGAGTCGGTGTACGAATCGCGGGAGCGCGCCCTGGCCTGGCTTCGCCGGCCCAATCCGCGGCTGCGTGGCCGGACCCCTCTGGAGATGTTGAAGACCGACACCGGTAGTCGCATCGTCGAAGAACTACTTGTCCAGATCGACGAAGGTATGTTCGTTTAATGATGTTGTGGCGGGTGAGCCGGCATCGTGATCTGACCGGAGCAGGTGGACTACGCGCTCCTGGTCGCTGGCACGAGCGCGGTCTCCCAGTAGTTTATTTAGCGGAGAGTCCGGCCGGCGCCCTGCTGGAAGCTTGCGTCCATACCAGCGCCAATGACATTCCTCCGCACTACAGGTTGCTCGGCATCGCGGTGGGAGGGACAGTGTCACTGGAACATCTGGACACAAGCGCGTTTGCGCGGGACTGGATCGAGCGTCTGGAACGAACCCGGGAAATCGGAACGAAATGGCTTCGCGAGCAACGCTCTTGCTTACTGCGGATTCCCAGCGCGCTGGTCCCAGCAACCTTCAATGTAATGCTGAATCCCCTTCACGGCGACGCCTCACGGTTGCGCATCGAATTCAGTACGAAATATCCCTTTGATCCGAGAATCAAGAAATGAAGTACTTTGAAGCCGGAGGCCAGTTCTGAAGTCAGTCAAGATTTGTTTCTTGTTCGCGCGGCGATTCTGCTGCTCGCAGTTTGGGTCAGCCCCGCTGCTCCACGCCCAGGGCCGCGCCGAATGCTCCGTCATCAAGTCGGAAATTATGACCCGCCCGGTGCGCTATTGCGCCTTTCTGCCTCCCGGTTTCGATGACGACAAGACGCGCCACTATCCCGTGCTTTATTTCCTTCACGGGTTGGACGACAACGAACAATCGCTGCTCAACTTCGGCGGATGGGACGTGGTCTCGGAACTGCGACGCCAGGGCAAGGTCGGCGACTTCGTGATTCTCGCGCCCAGCGGCGGCCACAGCTTTTACCTCAACTCGGAAAACGGCAAGGTACGCTACGAAGACTTCCTCATCAAGGAATTCATGCCGCAGATGGAAAAGAAGTATCGCGCCGAGGGCACGCGCGCCACGCGCGGCATCACTGGCATTTCCATGGGCGGTTACGGAGCGTTGCGGCTGGCCTTCAAATATCCCGCTCAGTTCGCCGCGGTCAGCGCGCAGATGCCGGCGCTGATGCCCGGCCTGCCCAAGGACATGAGTTCCGGGCGCGCCCGGCTCTCCCGGTGCGCTGCTGGGCGATGTCTTCGGTTCACCCGCGTACTTCGATCGCAACAATGTGTTTTACTTCGCGCGTACCGACACCGCGGCCAGCCTGAAACGTATGAAGATCTATTTCGATGTCGGCAACAATGACGATTACGGCTTCGAGCAGGGAGCGCAGGTGTTGGACCAGCTCCTGACGTCGCGCGGTGTTCCGCATGAATTTCACATCTATCCCGGCGGACACAACGCGCAGTTCGTGGTAAGCCATTTCGGCGAGGTCATTCAGTTCCAGTGGAGCGCTATCGGGGCAGGGAAATGATATCTAGCGAATAGCGCTTACGAGGGCAGGCAAAGCAGAAACGCCGACCTCACTGTTCTGCGGACTTGATATCGAACACCCACATGGCATGATCCAGCACTCGTTCCGGTTTGTACGGCCACAGCCAGCGATAGCCGCTACTGTCATCCAGCACCTGTCCTGACAAGCAACTTGCGCCCACGACAACTTTGCCCGCGACCGGTTCGCCGGGCGGCAGCGGAAGCGCGCGAATGCCATACAGCGTGGGATCGACCGATCCGAAGTAGGCGAGGTGCAGCGTCTCGTCCGGATGCTGCTGCTCATAGGCGCGCACGCCAGCAGGCCCTGTCCCCAATCCAGATTGCTGTCGGTCAGCAATCGCCAGCTGTTCTCCGGTTTCACAAAAACGTTGAAGTATGCCAGATAGTCCGGCGCGTAGCGCAGCGCGTCGGCAGCGTTCAGACAAAGCGCCAGATATCACGACAGCCACTGCCGCAGTCGATGTTTGCGAGCGTGTTCCCAGATGCCGCCTGCAATCAGCAGCGCGAACGGATATAGCGGCAGAATGTGTCGCTCGCCAATAGCGAATCGCGACTGCAAGGCGAAGGCGAGAAACACCAGCCCGAACAGACAGGTGATCAGCAGATCGCCGGGCGCGCGGCACGTTTTGCGGACCCCGAGCATCAGGCTGGCGAAGAACAGCAGCAGCAGAATCGTCGGCCACTTCAGCGCGATCGCCACCGGGTAGTAGAGCCTTGATGCCGCCCTTGGGATAAATCTTCCCCAGGAACCACGCCGGCGCGTCCGCGCCGATTGCTGAGCGCGACCTCGCGGAAGCCTTCGATGTATTCGCCTGCCGGTACCAGCAGATTGAGCTGCGCTTTCGCCTTCGTCGCCCAGGTCTTCGTCGGGCGATTGGGGAACGTCGCGACCACCTGCCCATCGCCGACCTTCAGATGCGAAACGTGAAACAGATATCCCGCCCACCAGGTCAGCAGCGCGATGCCCAGCGCCGCCAGCGCTGGCTTCCAGATTCCGAGCGTGCTGCGCGGAGTCGATTCCACGCAAGGCTCGCTAACGTCGCATCGCGGCGCAGCACCAGCATCAGGACCAGCGCCAGCAGCATCTCCGGCGGCGTGTAGAGCTTGGCCAGCAGCAACCCGCCCAGCACCAGTCCCATCAGCACCGTTTGCCCGCGGCTTGGATTTCTCCGCCACAGCACGACCTGGCAGGCAGTCAGGAAGACGAACAGCGCGCCGATGCCGTCGGTCGTCGTCACCGAGAAATGCGCGATCAGCGATGGCGTAAAAGCGAACAGTGCGAGCGCGACATTCGCCGCGCCTTCCGAGAACAGTCGCCGCGCAGCAAACCACAGCGTGATGCCGAGCGCCATGCCCAGCAGCGTGTTCATGGGACGTGTGTGCCACGCCAGCCACTCCGGCCCTGGCTGCATCGCAGTCACGCGATAGCCGCGCGGCAGTGGCTCGGACGTGATCTCAACGTGCGCGCGTGCCAGCGGCAGCGTCAGCCAGAAGCGGCCCAGCGGAGGATGGTCGGTCCACATCTCGAATCGGCCGTGCTGCCACGCTTGCAGCCCGGCGATGATGTGTCCCGGCTCGTCGTAGGTGAGCGACTGCGTGCGGATGAACCACAGCGACTGCAGCGCAAACATTGTCAGCAGAAGCGCGGGAATCCACCAACTGCGGCGGCGCGCTGTCGGCGAGCCACGTCATTTGACGGTGCCTGGCGGAATGGCGGTTGCTGCGATTCACGCTGCGATACCTACGGTACATCGATCGCCGCGGGATCTTGCACCATGCGATCCATCGCGATGGCCAGTCCGAAGTAGAAGAACAGGATCATGGCCACCGATTCTATCCCCAGGTCGTAGTGCACCAGCGCGGTGGTCTGAAACGCGACGAAGCTGGCCAGCACTCCTGTGGCGACACCGGTGGCGAAGCGGCTGCGCTCGCGAGCTTCGCAGATCAGCCGCAACAGGAAGATGACATAAGCAATCGACGAACCACAGCCACGCCGCCAGCGCCGGCAGGCCGCGCTCCACGGCGATCTGCATCATGTCCGTGTGGAAGTGGCTCTCATCGTGGAAAAAGGTGAATGCCCGGATATTCCATTCCGATCCAGTGATTGCGAATGGTCTCCATGCCGACGCCGAACCAGGGATGCTGCCCGATCAGGCGCAGGCCGTCCTCCCACATCATGGTGCGGAAGTTGCGTTCCGGGATCGTGCGCTGCCCAGCCACTGCGCCCCGCGCGTGTGGTGAATCCACAGCGCCGATGCCAGCACCAGGACCACCAGCGCCGGCGATCGCCCAGATGCGCGAGCGCTTTCCCGCCAGCATCAGCACGGAAACAAAGCAGCCCAGCGCCAGTCCAGCCAGCGCCGCGCGGGTCTCGGTGAGGAACAGCGCCGCGGTCAGCGCGACGAAAGCGACAGCGAACAGCAGCCGCAACGCTTCTTCCGCGGGGATCAGTGACCAACAGCATCGCCCAGGTCATGCAGCCGATCTGCATCAGCATCTCGGCGAAGTCCACGTAATGGCCCAGCGTGCCTTGCGCCTTGAACGGCCGGCCGCGAGCGAATTGCAGCCAGTGCGTGCCCAAGCCGCTGTGCATGATCTGCTCGCGGGTGACGAATGGTCTCCTCTGTGTGAAACGGATAGCCGCGCACGTAGTCGATGCGAAGCACGTTGCCCGGCGGCGCTCTGCTGCACCACGCGCTCCAGTTGCGCAGGAGTATGAACGCGGCTGGCCGTCAATGCGCTGTGATGATGTCGTCGTGAACGAACGTGCGCGCTGTAGCAGCGGCACGTCCGGCAAAATGTACGCAACCCGCACTCCCACTCCGTAGGTGTACTGCCAGGCGGTAAAACCGGCGGCCGCCAGTCCGGAGAGAATCAGCAGAAACACCAGTGTGCGCACCTGCTGCAGCCGGTGCAGATTTTGCGCGAACACAATGCCCACCAGCAGCAGGCACACAATCTTCATGCGGTCCCAGCTCAGGTTCGGATCGGGGCTGAGCACGGTGGAGATTCCGCTGAGGATGACGTAGGCCAGCAGCGGCGCAGACAACGGCTGCGGGAACGGGCGCCGACGCTCGACCGCCAGCTTCACCAGCCAGAGCACGAAAGCGATCTGCCACGCATGTTGCGAGCCTTTGATCGAGTGCGGCAGCAGGATCGCAAACAGGCGCAGAAAGAAGAAAATGCGCCGTCCAGAAATGTCGCGACGCGCAGTCGGCTGCGGTCCATCACGCCGGGTTGCGCGACTGGAAATGTAGCGGTCGAAGCGGGTGGTCGATCAGAGCTCATTAGTCGGCAGGATGGCTTGGACGGCACGAGTTGCTATGCATCGAGCACCGCGTGAGCGGTACATTCCAGTAGCCTACACTACTGGCATGACCGCGAGAAATCCTGCTACAGTTAATGTTGAAGTGCGCATTCCGGCGTCAGGGCCATCTCCGTTCCTGCGCCTACTTCGCTGACGTCTCCAGCTGGCAAGGCCGCTGGATTGGCTGTTCATCGCATCCAACGGCAAGTAACGGCATATCGTGTTTGATCGACGTTCCAAGCTTCTCAGTACGATCACGCTGCTGCACGACCTGGGGGTGACTTGCGTCGCCTTCGTCGTGGCCTATCTGCTGCGCAGCCTCCTGGTTCACTTACCAGTTCTTCAGCGCTCGCTCTGCCGGGAATCTATCCCTTCGCGCCACTACCTGCCGCTGCTGGCCGCGCTTTCTGGTGGTCTGGGCCGTCGTCGGCTATTTCTCCAGCTTCTATCGCGATCTCGAACTCAGCAACCCCATCCAGCTCGATCCTGAACATCGTCAGCCAGCTGGCCATTGTGCTGGTGGTGATCTACGCCGGCTTGTATCTGTTGCGCCGCGACGGACATCAGCCGCACTTATGTGCTGCTGATCGGCGCCGTGGATTTCGTGCTGCTGCTGCTCGGCCGCGCGCTCGTCCTATTGCGGCGTCTCCTGGATGCGCGAGCGGCTGGGCCGCTATCACTATCTGCTGATCGTCGGCTGCGGGCCGCGCGCGCGCGAAATGGCGACGCTGATCGAAGAGAGCCGCGGCATGGGGCTGCGGCTGGTCGGCTTTGTCGATCCCGAACTCCGGCGATACTCCGACCGCCAACCTCAGCGGTTACGACGTTTTCCCGCTCACCTCGGTGGGCGGCATCCTGCAAAACCACGTGGTCGACGAGGTCGTCTTCGCCGTCGACCTGCAGGAGCTGGCCCGGCTGGAGCCGGTGATGCAGCACTGCGCCGATCTCGGCATCCGCACGCGGGTGCAACTGGAATTCCTGCCTGCCGGCCTACTCGCGCATCTATCTGGAAAATTTCCGCGATGTGCAACTGCTCAGCCTGTCGAGCGCGCCCGACAGCGAGTTGCGGCTGTTCTTCAAGCGCGTCTTCGATGTGGTGCTGTCGCTCGCGTCGCTGCTGTTGCTCTCGCCGCTGTTGCTGGCAATCGCGGCCATGATCCGCATCACCTCGCCCGGGCCGGTGCTGTTCCGGCAGACGCGCTGCGGCTTGGGCGGACGCCGCTTCACGCTCTACAAATTTCGCTCCATGATCAACAACGCCGAGCAGATGCGCGCCGAGCTGCATCAGCTCAACGAGCTCGACGGGCCGGTCTTCAAGATCAGCGACGATCCGCGCATCACGCCGGTCGGCCGCTGGCTGCGGCGCTTCAGCCTCGACGAGCTGCCGCAGCTGTGGAACATCTTTCGCGGCGACATGTCGTTCGTCGGCCCGCGTCCGGCGGTCCCCGAAGAAGTGGAGCAATACGAGGACTGGCAGCGGCGCCGCCTGCGCATGCGTCCCGGCCTGACCTGCACCTGGGTGCTCGAAGGCCGCAACCACGTCGACTTCAATCGCTGGATGCAGCTCGACCTGAAGTACATCGACAACTGGTCGCTGTGGCTGGACGCCAAGATCTTCCTGCGCACGATTCCGATTGTGCTGTCCGGACGCGGAGCGTACTAAGGTTGAAGGCCGGTAGGTGCCCCACTCATTCCTGGTTTTGGAATGAGTGGGATCCGTTCTATCGCCATTCGTAATTAACTCACCTAAACTGAATCTTGCGCCTAACAGAGCGCACTGGCTCAATGGTCTCCGTCACCATCGTCACCTGGAATTCGGCGCAGTATCTCGATGAGTGCTTCGCTGCGCTCGCGCGGCAGGACTATCGCGATCTCGAAGTGATCATCGTCGACAACGCCTCCGACGACGGAACCCGCGAGCGTGCTGCAGCAGGTCGAGACGCACTGGCGAGTGATCTACAACGACAGCAATGTCGGCTTCGCCGCCGGGCAGAATCAGGCGATTCGCGCGTCGCGTGGCGAGTGGGTGCTGTGCCTGAATCCCGATGTCGTGCTGAGCCCCGATTTCGTTACGCAGCTGGTTGCCGCCGGCGAAGCTCATCCCGAAGCCGGCTCGCTCTGCGGCAAGCTCTTGCGCTGGGACCCAATGCCGGAAGCGTCCCCAACGTCATGGGTTCGGACTTGAAGGGGCACGGCTTTCAGTCGTGCCGTCAAGCTGCCCAAATTGCGCCTTTAGGCGCTGAGGGCGAGGTTCCGCAGGGGCTAAAGCCCGCTTCTCTAGCTCGCTTCGAACGGCACGCCTGAAGGCGTGCCCTTCAAAACTCCAGCCGGAAGGCTCAGCACCGGGCCTTAACGGCACGCCTGACCGCCCCAGCGACGCAAACACGGCGTCTGCCGAACCCGGCGAAGGCCCCCTTCAAAAACGCGAACCTGGAGAAACATCAGAACTAAACGCCGATCCGCATAAGACCAACATCATCGATTCCACCGGAATCTACTTCACGCCGCAACATGCGGCATCTCGATCGCGGCGCGGAAGAAATCGATCGCGGCCAATACGATCGCGTGCAGTATGTCTTCGGCGCCAGCGGCGCGGCGGCGTTCTTTCGCCGCGACTTCATCGAGGACGTCTCGGTCGAAGGCGAGTTCTTCGACGAGGATTTCTTCGCCTTCCGCGAAGATGGCGACCTGGCCTGGCGCGCGCAGGTGATGGGCTGGAAATGCCTGTACACGCCCGACGGCCGTCGCGTGGCATGTGCGCCGCGTGACGCCCGAACGCCGCAAAGACCTGCCGCTGGTCATCAACTGGCATTCGGCGAAGAACCGCTTCCTGATGCGCGGCAAGAACGCCTCGGGATGGCTGTGCTGGCGGCTGTTCTTTCCGGTGCTGTGGCGCGACCTGATGACCTTCGGCTACGCGGCGGTGCGCGACCGGCGCTTGTGGTCGGCGGTAACATACTGGTGGAAGGCGCGCGACAGCATTCGCCGCAAGCGAGCGATTATCCAGTCGCGCCGCCGCGTCTCCGATCGCGATTTGCTATGGTGGTTCAGCAACACGCCGCGCGCGATCGACAGTCGTCAGTTGTCAGTTGTCGACGGTCGACCGTGGCAGTTGCCGTGAGTGTCAGGGCACGCGTCTTCAGACGAGCCGTAATCGACCGGCAATAACTTTGGAGCTCAGCCCTGTGCGTCTTCGACAGCGCTAAGCCGTCGCTTTCGCTCATCCGGCACGACTGAGTCGTGCGCTAGATACGATCCCGGAAGATTGCCTAAGGGCTGACAGCTGATGGCTGAAGCTCACAGCTAATCGCTAACTGCTAATTGCTGCTCTTTCATGAAAATTGCCATCGTCGGAACTCGCGGCATTCCCAATCGCTATGGCGGCTTCGAGCGCTTTGCCGAGCAGATCAGCTCGCGCTTCGCCGACCACGGCCACCAGGTCACCGTCTATTGCCGCCGCGCCTTCACCCAGCTCCGACGATGTCTACGACCGCCGCGTGCGGCGCGTGATCGTGCCCAGCCTGCATCAGAAGCATCTCGACACCTGGGTCAGCACCTTCTTCGGCGCAGTGCATGTCGCCTTCAGCGACAACGACGTCGTGCTGCTGTGCAATGTCGCCAACAGCCCGTTCGCCTACATCCCGCGCCTGTTCGGCAAGCCGGTGGTGCTCAACGTCGATGGCCTTGACCGCAAGCGCGAGAAGTGGGACGGCCTGGGCGCGCAGGTGCTGCACTTCTGCGAGTGGATGTCGTCGTTCAGCTCCAACCAGCTGGTGACCGACGCCAGGGCCATTCACGATTACTACCTCGCGAAGTACGGCAGCGAGTCGGTCGTCATCGGCTACGGCTCGGAGATGCCGGCAGGCGACTACAACCTGAACGGCTTGAATCTCGAATCCGGGCCGCTACGTGCTCTATGTCAGCCGGCTGGAGCCGGAGAACAATCCCGACCTGGTGCTGCGCAGCTGGCGCAATGTGCGCAGCGATTGGCCGCTGGTGATGGTGGGCGACAATCCTTACGACGCCGGCTACCTCGAGCGGCTGAAGTCGCTGGGCGACGAGCGCGTGCGTTTCACCGGCGCGATTTATGGCGACGGCTACTGGGCGCTGCAGAAGCATGCCGGAGTGTTCGTCTTCGCCTGCGAGATCGGCGGCGTGCATCCCGCGCTGATCGAGGCCATGGCGGCCGAGCAATCCAGTGCTGTATCTCGACACGCCGGAGAACGCCGAGACCGCGGGCGACGCCGCGATTCGCTACGACAAAGTCAGAAGATCGATCTCACGGCGAAGCTGCAGGCGCTGCTGGACGACGCCGCGAGCCGCGAGCGATTGGCCGACGCGCGCCAAGCAGCGCGCCGACGCGTTGTATCGCTGGGAAGCCATCGCGGAGAAGTACGAGAAGGTGTTTGGGGAGCTGGTGAAGAAGTAGCTGTCAGGTCTCAGCCGTCAGCGCTCAGCTAGTAGCCAAATCTTATCCGTATTGTCATCCTGGCGGAGCGAAGTCACAACGCGACGAACGAAGTCGAAGGACCTCTACTCTTGCCGTGAGATGCCTGGCGCATTCGGCATACGCGAGGCGAAAGAATGCTGGGCGTGTGAAGATTCGACTGTAGCTATAGAGGTCCATCGACTCGTCCGCGCGAAGGCGGCGCGGGCTCGCTTCTTAAAGCTGCTGCTGGAGGAGCGGTTTCCGCGGATCTGGGTGCCGACGGAGGCGGAGCGCGACTTGCGGCAGTTGCTGCTGGACCAGCATCATCGCCTGCGGCTGCGGACCAAGGTGAAGAACCAGCTGCAGGCGCTGGCGCTGAACCAGGGAGTGCAGAAAGGGCGGCGGCTGTGGTCGAGCGAATACTGGAAGCAGTTGCAGGATTTGCCCATGCTGGAGCATGCGGCCCGCAGGCGCGATCAGTTGCTGAAGTTGTTAACTGAGCTGGACAGGCAGATTCTGGCTCTGGACGTAGTGGTGCGGCGGGAAGCCGAGGGGCGCGACGGGGCCCGGCGGCTGATGACGCATCCCGAAGTGCAACTGCAGACGCCGCTGGGCATGGGCTGACCGTGGGCCAGGTGAATCTCTTCGCCAGCAGTAAGCAGGTGGCCAGCTATCTGGGCTGACCCCGCGCGAGTACAGCTCAGCGGCAAGCAGCAGCTGGGACATATCAGCAAACAGGGATCGCGTTTTATGCGCTTCCTGCTGGTGGAAGCGGGGCAGACGGCGGTGCGCGGCGATGAGGAATTGCAGCGAGCCTATCGCCGCTGGCTGCCCGCAAAAGCCGGGCCGTGGCCAAGGTGATGGTGGCGCGACGGCTGGCAGTGAGGTTGTACTGGATGCTCCGTAAGGGATGGACGTATACGGAGCTGGCACGTCATGCGGGTAAGCCCGGGTCATTCTGTGGGGAGCAGTAGGACCCCCGTACGCTTGTTTGGGCAGCCCGCCTCCCCGGTAGCGGGGAGTTCGCAGTGGAGAATCATGGTCGCAGTGGGTGACCGAATAGATGGATGGTGGGGCCAGCAAGCCACTACCTAACGATTCCAAAGCAGACGGGTCCGCGATGCCTATTTCGCAAAAAGCCTTCCACCCCAGAGTCAAAAGCCAAGGCGCTGGGGAATAAGGGAAGTCAAAAACCAGGCGCACATCGCGTCCCCGCCGCAGTGTGCCTTGACAACCCCAACCTCGTTATAGACAGGATGACAGCCGTAGGTTCCTCGGACGGCAAGGCTGACGGCTGACGGCTGACGGCTAATTACACTCTTTCGATCTTCACCGAGTTCAGCACGCACATCCTTGTTCGGCTTGTCCTGGCGGTTGCGCGGGAGCTTGGTGATTTTGTCGGCGACGTCCTGACCTTCGACCACCTCGCCGAAGATGGTGTGATTGCCGGTGAGCCACGGCGTCGCCGCCACCGTGATGAAGAACTGCGAGCCGTTGGTGCCGGGGCCGGAGTTCGCCATCGCCAGCTTGCCCGGCTTGTCGAACTTGTGCGGCGAGCCCTTGGTCTCGTCCTGGAACTGGTAGCCGGGGCCGCCCATGCCGGTGCCCGTCGGATCGCCGCCCTGCACCATGAAGTCGGGAATCACGCGATGGAAGATGGTGCCGTTGTAGAGCGGCGTCTTGCTCTTGGCGCGCGTCGTGCGGATGCGTCCACTCGCGCGAGCCTTCGGCAAGTTCGATGAAGTTCTTCACCGTGATGGGAGCTTCGCTTTCAAACAGGCGGACAGACGATGGTTCCTTCGCTGGTATCGAAGTGGCGTAAACGCCGGGGTGACGGGCCATGAGAATTCCTTTCGGAAAGAATTGGAGATTGTTGTAGCTACCTAGGCTCGCGCCGCCAGCTGACGTTTACTGGCTGCTTCCGCCATGCCGATACCACTCGACCGTTCGCCGCAAACCTTCTTGAAGTCCACCAGCGGCTGATAGTTCAGCTTCGTCTTGCGCGCGCGAGATGTCGGCCAGCGAATGTTTGATGTCGCCGGCCCGCTCGGGCGCGTATTCTACGTCGCCGGTGTAGCCGGTCAGCGGCTTCAACATCTCGAAAGGTTTCATTCAGGCTGAAGCGATGGCCGGTGGCGATGTTGAATGTCTCGCCGGCAACATCCGTTCTCCGGCGCGGTTGCGGCCAGCAGATTGGCAGAAACGGCATTGTCGATGTAGTTGAAGTCGCGCGACTGCTCGCCATCGCCATAAATTCGTTGGCCGCTCGCCCGCGCAGCATCAGCGTGATGAACTTCGCCAGCACCGCCGAATATTGCGAGGTCGGATCCTGGCGCGGGCCGAAGATGTTGAAGTAGCGCAGGCTGACCGTCGGCAATCCGTACACGCCGTGAAAACGCCTTCATGTACATTCGCCGGCCAGCTTGGCGACCGCGTACGGCGACAGCGGGACGGGCGCCATGTCTTCGCGCTTGGGCAGGGTCGGAGTGTCGCCGTAGGCCGACGAGGACGCCGCATACACCACGCGCTTCACGCCAGCATCGCGCGCGGCGATCAGCACGTTCACTGTGCCTTCGACATTGACCCGATTGCTGCGCGCCGGATCGGCGATCGACTTGGGAACCGAAGGAATCGCCGCCTGGTGCAGAACGTAATCCACTCCCTGGCAAGCCGATTGCACCGCGTCGAGGTCGAGCAGGTCGGCTTCGCGAAAGTCGATCTGGGAGGAAACGTCTTGCAGGTTTTCGCGCCGGCCGGTCTCGAAATTGTCGAAGCCGCGCACCTGTTCGCCGCGTTCCAGCAACGCACGCACCAGGGCCGAGCCAATGAATCCCGCCGCGCCCGTGACCAGATATAGCGCCATCGTTAAAGCTTAGCATGAGGCGAGTTTGCAGATTCTGGCTTTTCCGGCGGGAGGTCGAACCGCTCTGCCATCATTTCCACGATCTCCTTGCCGATCTCCAGTGAGGCGGTTGCCGCCGGCGAAGGCACGTTGCAGACGTGGATCATGCTCCCGCCGTGCACGAAGTAGAAGTCGTCGACCAGATTGCCGTTCTGCGTCGACCGCCTGCGCCCGCACTCCCGAGCCGCCCTGGCGTCAGGTCCGACTCCTGCAGCTCCGGCACCATCTTCTGCAGCGCCTTCACGAACGCCGACTTTCACCCATGAGCGGTATTGCTCGGCCATGCCCATTCGCCAGTATTTGCCGCGCCATCTTCCAGAAGCCGGGGAAGCGCAGCGTCTCCATCGCTTCGGCTGAGATCGGGCGCGGTGCGCCGGTGTAGCCCTCGCGGCGAAACGCCAGCAGTGCGTTGGGCCCGGCTTCGACGCTGCCATTCACGCGCCGCGTGAAATGCACGCCGAGAAACGGGAAGCGCGGATCGGGCACCGGGATAGATCAGGCCTTGCACCAGGTGGCGCCGTTCCGGCCGCACCTCGTAGTACTCGCCGCGAAAGGGAATGATCTCGAGATCGGTCTGCAACGCCAGCCATGCGGGTGATCGCGTCGCTGTAGAGCCCGGCGCAGTTGATGACGTAGCGCGCGCGAAATGTCCCGCGCACTGCGTCTCGACGATGTTGGCTGTCGCCGTCGCTCGCGCAGTCCCACGACCTTGGCGCTGAAGACGATCTCGCCGCCTGCGCTTGCTGAATCAGCTCGGCATATTTTTGCGCGACGACGGTGTAGTCGACGATGCCGGTGGAGGGCACCTGCAGCGCGCGCAGCCCTTCGCAGTGCGGCTCGATCTCGCGAAACTGCTCGCGTTGCATCATGCGCAAGCCCGGGAACGCCGTTGGCGATTGCCGCGCTGGTGCAGCTGTTCCAGCCGCGGAACCTCTTCGGCACTGGTCGCGACCACCAGCTTGCCGCACTCTTCGTAGGGGATGCCGTGCTCCTGGCAGAAACGCTTCATCGAAGCCGCGCCCGCCACGCAATTGCGCGCCTTCAGCGAGCCCGTCTTGTAGTAGATGCCGGAGTGGATGACGCCGCTGTTGTGTCCGGTCTGATGGGCGGCAACGTCGATCCTCTTTTTCCACCACGACGATGCGCAGGCGAGGGAAGCGCCGCGTCACTTCCAGAGCGGTCGCCAGGCCCACGATTCCCGCGCCAATGATCAGCAGATCTGCTTCGCGGTCAGCCATAGGTCAACCCCAACGAAACCGGCGATTATAAGGCCTGAGGGCCGCGCGTGCCATGATCTGCATCACAAGGATTGCGTTGCGCCGGGAGCACAGTAGTCTAGAGTATTCCGGAGAAACGCTATTGAAGATCCTCATTACGGGAGGAGCCGGCTTTATCGGCTCTCACCTTGCTGAGCGGCACCTCGCTCTGGGCGACGAAGTCTACGTCATCGACGATCTCTCCACCGGCTCCATCGCCAACATCCAGCATCTCAAGATCCATCCTCAGTTCACCTATCACATTGACAGCGTCAACAACACGCATCTGATGGCGGAACTGGTCGACCTCAGCGATATCATCTACCATCTGGCGGCGGCCGTCGGCGTGCGCCTGATTATGGATAGTCCGGTGCGCACCATCGAGACCAACATTCGCTGTACCGAGATCGTGCTGAGCTGGCGGAAACCAAACGCAAGCGAGTACTGATCACCTCCACCTCTGAGGTGTACGGCAAGCAGGAACAAGTCCCGTTTCGCGAAGATGACGACCTGGTGCTGGGCCCGACCAACAAGAGCCGCTGGAGTTATGCCTGCTCCAAGGCCATCGACGAGTTCCTGGCCATCGCCTACTGGAAAGAGCGCAAGGTTCCCACCGTCATCGCGCGCCTGTTTAACACCGTAGGACCGCGGCAGACGGGCCGTTACGGCATGGTGATCCCGAATTTCGTCGACTCAGGCACTGACCGGCGCCGACATCACCGTCTTCGGCGACGGCAGCCAGAGCCGCTGCTTCACCCACGTGAACGATGCGGTGAACGCCTTGGTCGGCATCGCGGCTCATCCCGAGGCCAACGGCGCAGGTGTACAACGTCGGCGGCAATCACGAGATCACGATCCTGGAACTGGCTGAGCGATCAAGCAGATGACCGGCTCGAAGTCGCGCATCGTCCTCATTCCCTACAGTACGGCTTATGAAGAGGGATTCGAAGACATGGTGCGGCGCGTTCCCGACATCACCAAGCTCAACCAGCTCATCGGCTACGAGCCGACCGTGTCGCTGGAAGAGCGCTGGAAAGCATCATTGAAGATCAGCGGGCTCGTCTGCGCAAGCACGGTGTGTTAGTCCGCGCCTGAAGAGGCAGCGATTAATCCCCGCTTCCTGAAAGAATCTTACTCTATGCGTGTGCTGGTGACAGGCGGTGCGGGCTTTCTGGGGTCGCATCTTGTGCGACGCCTTGCTGGCGCAGGGCCACTCGGTCGTCTGCGCCGACAATCTGCTGACCGGCCGCATGGAGAACATCGCGCATCTGCGGAACGAGCCACGCTTCGAGTTTCGCCAGCAGGATGTTTGCCGGGCCTTCGACTTTGGCAAAGTGGATTACATCTTCCATCTGGCCTCGCCCGCCAGCCCCGTCGACTATCTGGAACATCGCGATCGAAACGCTGCAGGTCGGCTCGCTGGGCACGATGAATTGCCTGGAGCTGGCGAAGAAGTATCACGCGAAGTTTCTGCTGGCCTCGACCTCGGAATGCTACGGCGATCCGCTGGAGCATCCGCAGAAGGAAACCTACTGGGGACATGTGAATCCCATCGGCCCGCGCTCGGTGTATGACGAAGCCAAGCGCTTCGCCGAAGCGGCCACCATGGCCTACCACCGCTATCACAAGGTCGACACGCACATCGTTCGCATCTTCAACACCTATGGCCCGCGCCTGCAGATCAACGATGGCCGCGTGATCTCCAACTTCATGAAGCAGGCGCTGCGCGGCGAGGACCTCACGGTCTACGGCGACGGTTCGCAGACCCGCAGCTTCTGCTATGTCAGCGACGAAGTTGCCGGCATTCTGGCGCTGGCGAAGTCAGACGAGCACGAGCCCACCAACATCGGCAATCCCGGCGAGTTCACCATCCTGGAATGCGCGCAGGTCGTGCTCGACGTCACCGGCTCGCAGAGCAAGATTCGTTTCGAACCGCTGCCGCAGGACGATCCCAAGCAGCGCCGCCCCGACATCGGCAAAGCGCAACGCTTGCTGGGCTGGGAGCCGAAGATCGATCTGCGGACTGGCCTGCGAGATGTCGCTGGACTATTTCCGCTCAGCCGTGCAAGATGGCGGCGTTGGCACCTGACTCCGCAAACTCCAGGAAAGTCCCGGCATGCTCTGGGTTCGTCCTTGGAGCAGCCTGTTATCCAAGTGGGCCCATATCATAGTGCTCGGGCTGCATTATCATAGAGTTGCATGACTTTTCCCATTAGAGTTTGCGTCGTCTGTTCGCAGGAGTTCGAATTGAAGCCGGACAAACCCGGTTTTGCCAATCGCTGCCCGGAGTGCAGCATGGAAGAGTCAGCCAAGGTTGACACCAAGCACCGCCGCAGTGGCGAGGAATTAAAAGCCGAGAGCGAAGTGAACGCCGAGAGGCGGCGCGCGATCCGCGACCTGCTCTACCGCAAAGACGGCTAACCGTCCTACCGTTGCAAGCTCCTCGTACCTGGACATTCGTGCTGCTTTCGCGTGCGGCTAAGGTCAATCCCGGTACAATGTTATGTGGGGTCCGGCCCGCTTCGGCTCATGGACGCTTCCTTCGAATTCGAGACATTGCGGCGCGAGACAGCTTCCTGGTGGTACATCGGGCGGCGCAAGCTTTTACGCGAAGCGGTGACTCACGCCGTGCAAGACAAGCGCGAGGCTTGTGTCCTCGACTTCGGTTGTAGCGCGCAATTGGAATTCTGCGATTCACCTGGCATCCGGACCGTCAACTACGCACAATTCGCTTGCGGTCCTGGCGTTCCAGCAAATTGAAGGCGGCCGCAATCTGATCTGTACGAGTCCTGAAGAGCTGGGCTTCACTTCCAGTTCCTTTGACGCCATCGTGGTGGGTGACATTCTGCAGACTGTCCCCGACGACCTGTCGGCTTTGCGTGAGTTACGCCGGGTGCTGAAAGACGGTGGGCTGCTCTGCCTGACCGTTCCGGCGTATCCCCTGCTTTGGGGCGAGAAAGATGAAGCGCAAGGCCATCGCCGGCGCTACACCGCAACCGAGTTGCGTCGCAAACTCAACAACTCCGGCTTCGAAGTGTCGCGCGTATCGTATCTGGTGGCCTCGGGATTTCTGCCCGCAGTTATCGAGCGCATCGGAAGAAATATCTTCAGCCGGTCGATCGAGCGCCCTCGTCCTTCGGCGCGCCAGCTGAAGTGGGCCAACGCAGCTATGGTCTTGCTGCTGGACTGCGAACGGCACCTGATTCGCTACATCAACCTGCCCTTCGGCACTCGCGTGGTTTGCTGGGCTCGCAAACCGGCAGCCCTGACCGAACGCGTGACGGTCCCCGCCTGGGAGCGCCAGTGGTCACGCCGGCCGCTGCCCCAAGGCATGAGCTGACTTTTTATCAGGGGTTTTGAAGGGGCGCACCTTCAGGTGCGCCGTACAACTTCCATTTTTTCATTCCGAGTGGGCTTCAGCCCCGAGGAATCTGCTTTTCCGGGTTTTTCGGCGGTACGCTGAATCCACCAAATCTCGCCGCCGCGCTAAAATCAACCCGTGGCTTTGTTTCGCAGCATTGGCACGACCCTGGAGATGATCAAGTGGGAGCACTCTGTCCTGACGCTCCCGTTTGGTCTGACCGGCGCGGTGCTGGCTGCGCGCGGCATTCCCAACCTGCACACGTCGATTTGGATCGTCGTCGCCCTGGTGGCGGCGCGTTCGGCGGCCATGGCCTTCAACCGGCTGGCCGATGCGACCATCGACGCCGCTAACCCTCGCACCAAGATTCGCGCGCTGCCCGCCGGCAAGCTCAGCAAGTCGTTCGTCACCTGGTTTGTCGTAGTCACCTCGGCCATTCTGATTCTGGCGGCCTATGAGCTGAATCCGCTGGCGTTCTATCTGTCGCCGGTGGCGCTGGGCATTGTCTTTCTGTACTCCTTCACCAAGCGCTTCACCCGCTGGTCGCATGTGGTGCTGGGACTGGCAATGGGCATCGCTCCCGCCGCCGCCTGGATCGCGGTGCGCGGCTCGCTCGATCCGCGAATCCTGATTCTGACCGCAGCGGTGGTCTTCTGGGGCGCCGGCTTCGACATCCTCTACGCCTGCCAGGATTACGAGTTCGATCGCTCGGCCGAGCGTGTATTCCGTGCCCAAGGCTTTCGGAATTCGCCGGGCGCTGCTCATCTCCAGGGTCTTCCATGTGATGACAGTTCTCTTACTGGTTTGGATGGTGATGGCCTTCGGGCTGGGCAAGATCGCCATCGCCGGCGTTGTCTTCGTAGCGCTGCTGCTGATCTATGAGCACTCACTGGTGAAGCACGACGATCTCAGCCGGGTGAACGCCGCCTTTTTCACCATGAATGGCCTGATCTCGATGGCGTTCCTGTTCTTCATCGCCGGCGATTTGCTGCTGTCGCGGTGAGTTAAAATATCGCTATGACCGAACAGGTAAATGAGCTTTTGAAGAAGGCCATGGCTCTGCCGGAAAATGAACGTGCAGAACTGGCGGGATCGTTGCTCGATACTCTGGATGATACCGTGGACGAGGACGTCGAGACGGCTTGGCAAAACGAAATTGCTTTGCGCATCCAGGAGTTGGATTGCGGTAAGTCAAAGACCGTTCCATGGAGCGACGTTCGCAGCCGGCTCGCTAACAAGCTGAGTCAGTGGCTAAGCCAGCTGGAATTCCACCAGGCTGCGGCAGCCGAATTAGAATCCGCATTCGACTGGTATCTTGGCACGAGATGAACGAGTAGCCTCCGGATTTCTTGGACGAAGTGAACCGCGCCACTGAGATGATCACTCAGGCTCCGGAGCGCTGGCCTTTCAATGGCGGAGATGTTCGCAAGTTCGTCTTGCGCCGCTTTCCTTTCCTGATCCTCTACCGTGAACTGCCTTCCATGATCCAGATACTGGCGGTTGCTCACGGACGTAGGCGCCCAGGCTATTGGAGACGGAGGGCCTAAATCGACCGCGTTTCCGGACGGAAGGCAACTCTCTCAACGTCACTCTTCGCTGTGATTTCGCCTCCCTCCTGCGATATGATTGGTGGGATGGCCATCGTCTGTCGCCTACGCGCCAAGCAGCTCCATCCCTTTCAGACCGACGACCCGCGCCTGCGCCCGATCCACGACAAGGTCATGGCGCAGGAGCGGCTGTCGGCAGACGACGCGCTGGCGCTCTACCGCTCGGGCGACATCCTGGCCGTCGGCTGGCTGGCCAATCACGTTCGCGAGCGGATGCACGGCGACACCGCCTACTTCAACGTCAATCGGCACATCAACTACACCAATGTCTGCGTGGCTGCCTGCCGCCTGTGCGCCTTCGGCCGCAAGAAAGATGTCGCCCGGCGCCTACACCATGGCGCTGGAAGAAGTCTGGAACACGGCCGGCTCCGGCTACACCGAAGCCATCACCGAGTTCCACATCGTCGGCGGCCTGCATGCCGACCTGCCGTTCCAGTACTACGTCGATCTGATCGCCGGGCTGAAAGAGCGCTTCCCGCAGGTACACCTCAAGGCCTTCACCATGGTCGAGATCTCGTTCTTCTCCAAGATCGGCAAGATGACGCCGCGCGAAGTGCTGATCAAGTTCAAAGAAGCGGGACTCGATTCCATGCCCGGCGGCGGCGCGGAGATTTTCTCCGACCGCGTCCGGCACATCATCTGCGATCACAAGATCGACGGCGACGACTGGCTGGAGATTGCGCGCACCGCGCACGAAGTCGGGCTGAAGTCGAACGCGACCATGCTCTATGGCCACGTCGAGAACGACGAAGACCGCGTCGATCACCTGCTGAAGCTGCGCGCGCTGCAGGACGACACCCACGGCTTCCAGACCTTCATCCCGCTGGCGTTTCATCCCGAGAACACGCCGCTGCAGCATCTGCCCAAAACCACCGGCATGCTCGACCTGAAGCAGATTGCCGTGTCGCGGCTGGTGCTCGACAACTTCCCGCACATCAAGTCGTACTGGCAGATGGTGACGCCGAAGATGGCGCAGATCACGTTGCGCTTCGGCGCCGACGACATCGACGGCACCGTGGTGGAAGAGAAGATCTATCACGACGCCGGCGCGACCACGCCGCAAGGCCTGCGCCGCCAGGATCTGATTCGCCTGATCACCGAAGCCGGCCGCGTGCCCTTCGAGCGCGACACGCTCTACCGCCCAGTCACCCGCACCGAGACAACTGTTACCGTCGCAGTGTAGCCTTGAAAGGGCACGGCTTCAGCCGTGCCGTCAGATATGGAAAAAGAACCGGCCTTCAGGCCCTGAGGGCGTGCTACCGTCGGCGGCTAAAGCCAGGCTTGCTGATTGCTCTCAGCGACACGCCTGAAGGCGTGCCCTTTAAAAACGAGGCACTGCCAACCTGGGCGATTACTTCTTCTGCTCCGGCGCCAGGTGCTTCCTTCCGGCATCGGCGGCCAGCCGATCGACTGCTCCCTGATACAGCGCGACCGCATTCTCGTAGCGCTTGCCATCGCCGTCATGCACCGCAAACTGCCGCGGATGTTCCGGCGGCCCGCTCCACATGCACACGCCCGCATATGCGCCGTCTTTGCGCAGGATGTAATAGCTCATGTCGACGTACTGCAGCTTCTCCGATGTCGCCGTTGTAGTTGCGCACGATGCGCTTCAACGCATCCATGCCGGCATCCTGCGGCGACATGCCGCGCCGCATGTTCTCCACGATGGTGTGCGCGCCGCACGACCTTGATGTTCTCTTCGCCATTGCCGGTCGCGCCCGCCGAGCCCACGTCCTGATCGGTGTAGCAGCCCGCGCCGATGATCGGCGAATCGCCCGCGCGCCCGGGAATCTTCCACGCCAGGCCGCTGGTCGTCGTCGCGCCTGACATCTCGCCCTTCTCGTTCACGCGACGAGCAGTGGATGGTGCCGGTCGGCGGACTGCAGCACGCGCTCGATGGCAGCCATGCGAAACTCCGGCTCGATGCCGATCTTCGCCGCCAGCTTTTCCATCTGTTCGATTTGCCGGTCATCGAGTTCTCAGAGATGTTGCCGGCTGTCGTCGGGAAACTTGAATTTCGGACTGGCCATTCCCGGTCCCCACCAGTCGTCGTTCGACATGGTCTCTCGCCACAGTTGCCAGATCTTGCGCGAGCGCTCGGTCAGCAGATTCTCCTTGGGGAAGCCCATGGCGAATCCAAACTTCTGCGCGCCTTCGCCCACCAGCATCACGTGGCCGGTATGCTCCATCACCGTCTTCGACAGCAGCGAGACATTCTTGATCTCGCGCACGCCCGGCGACCGAGCCTGCCATGCGCGTCGGCCCGTGCATGCAGCAGGCATCGAGCTCGACCACGCAGTCTTCGTTCGGCAGGCCGCCCAGGCCCACGCTGTCGTCGTTGGGATCGTCTTCCGGCCCGGTGATCACCTGCATCACCGCATCGAGCGTGTCGCCGCCGCCGGTCAGCACGGCATAGCCGCGATCGAGATAGTTGTAGCCGTTGTGCGGCGCAGATGATGACTGGCTTCCTGGGCGGTCGGCTCCGGACGTCGGAGCGCTGGTCCTGGGCTTGCTCTGTCCCTGCAGGTCGAGGGCGAGTGACGCGGAGCCGACGGCGGTAGTGGCAATAAAATCGCGGCGGGTGACTTTCATGCGGGTCTCCTCATGGAAAGGGAACGGCCCAGAGGATAGCACGGACATTAGGGGCTTGGGGAAGTCACCGGGCTTACTGTTTTCCCTTAGTGCGGACAAGGACGAAGCGCCAGCAACGCCATCCCGATTCCAACACAGCCATCAGCTTGGTGAGGATTATGTCGGTCCGGAGGTCCCCGTCAGAAAAGTCCGGGACCGTTCAAAAAAAGAGGAGGGCAGCAATTTCCTGCCCTCCTTGAGGTGTCACTGTTAGGCGATCTTTACGGCTCGGGAAGCGCTTCCAGTTCTACGTTCTGCACCTGAACGCCGCCGACTGCAACGCGTCCGTCGGTCCAGGTAATGTAGGCAGTTCCTTCGAATGCGGTGTTGTAGTCGTAGTCGCCCGCGTAGCAGGGCTGAACGCCACCGTCATCCTGGGTTGGCATGGGAATCAATTGATCGCTGACCTGAATGTTCGATCCCCAGGTGTTGCCATTGTCAGACGACTGAATGCCATACCGGTAATAGCTGCATCCGGGATCGGTCGATACGTTGCAAGACGTGGTGGCATTGCGGCGATCGTACCAGGACACGGTTACGTCGGCTGGCGGCGAAAAAGCAGCGGGATTGTAGTTGACCGAGACGGACGGCATCCAGTGACTTTGATACTGATTGGTCTCGGGATCGTTGAGCACGATCGGAGTCGACCAGGTCTGGCCGTTGTCGGTCGAGCGCACGTAGTAAATGTCGCCGGTCGAAATCGAGCCTTTCCCGGCATAGGCATAATGAACCACGCCATTCGGGCCGACGGCGGGCTCACCCCATCCCATGTGCCGAATGATGGGATTGACCTTGGCGAAATAGCTGTTCGATGGGCAGGTACCATCACCCACCGGGTTGAAGCGCGGACCCGTGAGGCTACTGCTCCAGGTTACGCCGCCATCGAGGGAACGATAGATAATGTTCTGACGAGTGGACAGGCCACCTCCGCCCTCATCCATGCCAGCCACGATCACCGTGCTGTAATACCTCACGTTCGCTGGTGGCGGCCCAGGCAGCGCGCCCGTGACCTGTACATCGCGAACGAAGCCGTTCGACAGCGCCGTCGGAGTGCTCCAGCGTTACGCCGTCGTCGGAGTGGGTTACGAAAAGCTCGCCACCGTTCACGTTGAAGTTGTTAAAGGTGACGTACATGCGGCCGTACACCGCGCTGAAAGCGTTGTTGTCCACCCAAAACGACTCGCGGTCATCGTTGGAGCCAGTATGAACGCAGGCTCCCACGGTCCAGTTGATGCCGTCAGGAGAGGTCCACACCCCAATTCCCAGGCCACCGCAACCGGTTACCAGGTCGCCGGCATACCACTGCTGCTGCTTCAAGTTGTAAACCACGATCGGATCGCCGTAGTTCTCGCCATGGCCGGTGCCAAGAGGTGGTGGCAAGATCTCGGTGAACGTGGTGCCGCCGTCCAGTGAGTACGACAGACCGGAATAGTTGGCGCCATTGTGATCGTTGTAATTGACGACGACCGTGTTGTCGCCCGCTTTGGCGCTGTGCCACACATTGCTCTCGCTCTTGGTGCACGTGCTGCCTGAAGTGCACGAACGGTTGCTGACCAGGACGTTGGGAGGCTGCGGAGGTGGCGCGTCTTCTACATCGCCCGAACTCGTACCGTGCGGTCTGGGTATGACGCCGCAATCCATCAACGTCACGCCGGCGCGCTGGTTGTCCTGCTGCAGGAGGTGCATAGCTGCGATCTGCGAGCAGTCGATACCGGTCGTGGTTTGCTGGGCCACGGCCGATGCTGGGTTAAGGACGAGCGCAGCCACTATTAGTGCTGGGAGCGCAATGTACAAAAGTGTTCTTGTTCTCATCTTTACCCTTCTCCTCTGTTTTATTACTTGTCTTGGGCCGAAGCCTGAGGCTGTTTACTCGAGGCGGACGCCTTTGCACCGGCCGCAAAGTATTGCTCGTCCATCCAGATACCGCTTGTCTTCTTCAACTCATCCAGTTCCGCCCGTAATTTTTCCGATTGCAGCTTCTTTTCGATCTGCTCTGACACTTCCTTCAAATCCAGCCGCTTGCGCTGAACCAACTGCAACATGACCAGGGACTCGGGGGTATCGTCCAACACCGTCCACTCGCCCACTTTGGTGAGCGCGAATGCAGCCTTGTCCATTTTCGCCGGCATCTCGCCACGTTGAAATGAGAGCGGATCGTTATCCAGAACCACATTGTTGGGATCATAAGTCAGTTTCTTGGGATCCCCACCCGAGGCATACGTCTGACGAACCTTATCGGCGAAGGCCGCGGCGTCCTCCTGACTTAATCCGCGTCCGTCTTTGACCCCCGGGCTCTTCTTCCAGATGAACAAACGACGAAGGAGAACCACATCGTAATCATCCAAATGAGCCGAGTAATAAGCGCTGATTTCTTCCGGCGTGGGCTTAGCCTCAGCCTTCAACTTGGCATATTCAGCGTTCGACAGGATCTGGTTGCGATCAATCGCCAACAGCCGGAGAACCTCCGGCGAGGTGTCCAAGTGATTGGCTTGGGCTTGCTGGGCGAGCATGAGCAACGACGCGTAGTTCTCGGCGATCTTCTTACGACTCAGATCCGCCGGGCCCTGCTGGGTCTCCATGTCGCTGACGAACTGCTCGAACTGGGCCTGGGTCAACTGCAAATTGCCGACTTTCAGTACCACTCTGTCGGATGGTGGAGCGCTGGTAGCAGACGCCGGAATGGGGGCCGAAGAAGTTGAGCTGGACGCCGATTGCGCATGTCCGGCCGCAACCAGCAAGCCCGCCAGCAAAAGATGAGAAATTACTCGAGTCTTGACAAGTCCTTCTACAACCCTCAACAAGATGGCCAGCCTTTCGCCCTCAGTAAGCCGCAGTGGAATACACCTTCCCGGCTAGCTAGGAAGAGCCACTCTCTCCGGGAGCATGTTTAAAATTGAACACAGGTTGCTGCAGCTATGATTCCAAAGAGCAAACTCTGAGGCTTGAGTGTAATCCTTGGAAACTACAGGCGATAGTAGATACCCGCAGACGAGCGGTGTCAAGAAATAAGAACGCCGAATTGTAAAATCTTGTACACAAAGCAAGATTTGATACCGCGTTGGACTCAATCGCGAACTACCCAAAGTGATGCCCCGCTGGAGGGGAGCACCACGCGGTTCGGGGAAAACATCCGATCCGCGGGGCACAAATCTGCAGGCATCTCAGGTTGTAGCCGCAGGTCAAGAGCGAAGGCGCAGCACGCGGCTGGGCCTTCGTCCCAACCTTCTTCTAAGGCTAGCCGGCTGCCTTCTCGGCTGTGTTTTGATCGGCGCGGAAACGCAGCAGAGCGGCGATCCGCCCGATGCGATCAAACTCTTCGTCATCGGGCACGTAGACTAGTTCCACTCCGGTGCGAATCGCGTGTCCCACCATGGCGTCGCCAATGTCCTCCAATTCGGTGTTTTCCTTTCCGCAGACGGCGCACTCGGGCGTAATATGCAGGTCCATATGGCCGCAGTGATAACACTTCACTCCTGGCGCCTGGAAGTTCGATCCCAGCAACAGGGTCAGGACTTCGCCAATCTCCAGTGAACGCAGGACGCGACGCAATCCAATAGCGCCACGGCCGTTGCGATGCGCCTCGCCAATCACTTCGCGGATGAGGTGCTGCTTTACACCGGTGTGGTACTCGGCCAAATGATCTCGCGCCATCTGTTTTACCTGCTCGGGGGTGGCGACCTTGGGATCGATGCGGAAATGGCCGACCAAACGCTGCCGGGCCAGCGACTGCAGCTGCGGCTCGATCTCGGACCACACGTCGTCGCGACAGCCGATCAGCAGGCGGTCGCGGCCGCCGCGCTCAAAGTACTGCTCGATGTGCTCGGCGACCAGCTTGAAGTGTTGCAGAGCTTCGTTCATCACCTTGCGCTCGGCGTGGCCGGCATCATAGCCGCCATAGCCATCGCTCTTGCCGCGCCGGGTGAGTTCGTTGATGAAGTCTTCCTTTTCGGCGATGTCGTCATTCACCATCTCGAAGACTCGCGCCTTAGTGCGATCGGCCAATAGGATGTAAGCGCGCTGCTCGCCGTCCAGAACCGCCGCCAGCGGCTTCAGGTGAAAGCGCTGGCTGATGGCAACTTTCGGTTTCAGAAGCTGGGCAGGAATATCGAATTCGCGCCAGAATCCACTGGCGCCGCAGGCAAAAATGGCTTTCGCCTTGCCTCCATTTCCATGCACCGGATCAACCATCCCGTTGATCCGCTCCAGGTCGGCGCGGGTGCGGCCGTTCTTGCCATGCTTTTCCGCCTCCCGCATAGCATCACGGATCAGGTCCTTCACCAGGATGGCTTCTTCACGATGCGATTTGTTGAGTGGCGTCGAGGGCTGGTAGTAAAAAGTAATCGCGCAACCCTCTGCTGACTGAAAGTTAGCGAGTTCTCGGATGTCATCTCGTGTGATCATTCCGGTTTCTCCTGTTCAAGTTGTCTCGTAGTGCGATGAATGAAGGGGGACCGCCGCGCAGCCCCCTGAATCAGGCGCTCTTGGAGTACTCCACCAGCCTGTCTTTCAGAGGGTCTTTGATAGGCAAGGCACGTTGCAGATGTTCGCGGGCCTTGCGAATGGCCGCTCGCACCTCCTCCACAGGGTGGTTGCTGATGTCGGCGATCTCTTCCAGGGTGAAGCCTTCCACTGTGTACAGAATGAACGCTTCGCGCTCGTTGCGCCCGGCATCGCGCAAGGTCGTCTCTACCAGGCTAATGAGTTCGCGTCGTGCCGCCAGTTCTTCGGGATTGTTGGCGGCACGATCGGGAATCACGTTTTCCTCGAATAGCTTTTCGTCAGGCTGGTGGAATTGCAGCCGTGACTCGTCGGTGGCTTGCACGTTTTGTGCCCCGCGCGAGCGCTCCAGCGGGACCCGATCATCGCCACGCCCTTCAGCTGCCAGGCTGTCGATCGCCTGAATGGCCAGACGATGGATCCAGGATTCCAGCTTCATGCGCTCGGGCTTGTCAGGTTGCTCGCCCAGCGCATTGGCGATGGCTTCGCTGACTACGTCTTCCACTTCCACCTGGTCAGGATCGAGTTGGCCCTGGTGCGTTCGATAGTCAATCTCACGTTGGATAAAACGCTTCAGGCGCGGAAGGTTGACGTTCACGTAGTTGGAGACATCGCCGGCGGAAATCTGTTCCGGCTTAATCGCGGCTACCGTGTCCTCGAAGGGGACTGTGTCAACCGCACGTCCGGGACTGCGACGGCGTGGCCACTTGTGCTGGTTGCGTAGCTGTTCTTTGTGTTTCTTTAGCTGCTCCGCCAGGTCCTCGAACCCTGCTTTGATGGCAGCGGTCGCCGTTGCATCAGTTTCCTGTGCGGCCATCTGCCCCGAGGGCAGTCGCAGATTGAGTGACACCTCGAAACCGTGACGTGAGTTTTCCTCGACCGTGCCCTTCAGATGCACCAGGTCAGGACGGAATACCTGGAGGTACCGGCCCAGCTTTTCCACTTGTTGGTTGATTAGTTTTTCGAGGTCGGATGTTTTGGAAATCTTGTAGCTGATATGGATATTCATGTAAGGCCTCTCCGGACGAAGCGTTCCGTCCGCAGCTACAGCCCTCTTCTAGGTTGAATTTTACTCCTCCTAATACAGAAGCAAGTGGAAAATGACGAGTTGCATGGAAGTGGCCGTCGCCGTGGGAACGGGCAACTTTAATTAGAACCTACCTTATAAATCCCCGCAGTTAGGTTTGTGTCAAGGCACCATTCATAGGCCGCAGAAGAACTCTGACTTGCACGTTTTTCGAAGGGGCGCATCTTCAGGTGCGCCGTATAAGCCGGTGGAAGCGCCGGGCTTTAGCCCGGCGAAATCGAACTCCATGAGAAACGGCTTCAGCCGTGGTTGGCCGGGGCTAAAGCCCTTTCCAGAGGGCACGTTTTCGGCACGGCTAAAGCCATGCCCTTCCACCGTTTCTTGCAGACGTTGTCTTTCGCCGCCGTCAATCGCCCACGACGAATCTGCTTTTCCCACTTTTTCAGCAGCGTGTAAAAGTTGTGCCCTAACATACCCCAAAAGGATTTATGAGATGGTCTAGAAAGACTAAATCCCAGGATGTCCTGAGCCTAGCGCCCCGGCGCCGCGTTGGACGCTCCGATTGCGTCCTCCTGGCACTCATGAGCCGCGGTCAAGAGCTTATCGATGTCGGGATCGGCGCGGAGCTTAGCCAGCAGCGGGTCCGACAGCAGATTGGAGTAAGCGCAATAATTATTTTCGACGGCGCTTTGCAGAAGGTGCAGAGCCGCTGACTTCTTTCCGCAGTAGGCGAAAAGCGATCCCTCGTAGTACCAGGTTTCGGGATCGGGATCGGCGGGAAAGGTGGTTTCCGCCTCATGTGCGATGCGATCAAGGTCTGACGCCGGCCGCAGTTGCAGGCAAGCTTCCAGCAAGTCGCGGTGATAACGAGGGGCGGCTGGCATATGCTTCACGGCTTCTTTGGCTTCTGGGATCTTGCCCTCTCGCAAGAGAAGAGACGGTGTGACATAAGCCGCCCATTCCGAACCGGCGTCCAGGCGGATGAAATCCGCGGCCCGGTCGGTCTTGCCCAACTCCATGAAGGCCCAGGCGCAGGAGCGAAAGACGTAGTTGCCGGGATCGAGCGCCAGCGCCGTATCGCACTCGGTGCCGGCCTGCTCCAGCATTCCGGCGTAACGATAGACGTAGCTCATCACGAAGTGGGCCTGGGCGTTCTCCGGGCGGCGTTTGACCAGAGCCTGTGCCGCCTCATAGGCCTTGCCCAACTCGCCCCGCTCCACCCGGTTGGTGATCAACTGTCCCGCGGCGAAAGTGAGATTGGGATCCAAGGCTAATGCCCGTTCGCAAGCATGGTTGGAGAGCTGGAACATGGTTTCGCCGCCGTTCGAATAGGTGGTGTCGTAGTAGGCACGCAGACCCAGTTGCTCCCACGCCGGGGCATAGGTTGGATCCATTTGCACGACATGCTGCAGAACGGCGATCGCATCCTTGTTTGGTCCGGGATCATGGGGCAGCGCCAGGGCATGCAGGTAGAGATCGTAGGCCTCGGGATCCTTGGGACGGGTTCCGGTAGCGACCAGCCCACCCTGCACCCCCAAGGTCGGCAGCAAACCCTGACGTAACTGAGCCGCCATGTCGGACTGCAACGTGATCAGGTCCTGCGCGGCCGCGGTGAAGTTGGTCTGCCACAGTAGCCGGTCGTCACGAACGTCGATCGCCTCCAGCGTAACCAGCAGATTGTCGCCTTGCTTCAAAAAGTGTCCGGTCAGCACGGTCGCCACGTGGAGTTCGCGGCCCACTTTCTGGGGATCGACGTCGTTGCCCGAAAACTTTCGGGTGAGCGAAGAGGGACGAACGTCCAGCGATCGCGTGTAGGTCAGAACATTGGCGATTTCGTCGGCCAGCGCGAAACGCAGGAAATCCACGCTGATATCATTATTTACGTTTTGCAGGGGCAGCACCGCAATGGTGTTCTTCGCCGCGCCGGCACCCGCCGCTTGACGATGCTTGAACCACCACAGTCCCGCCAGGGTCAGCACCATCACCAGCACCGCACTGACCGCCAGCAGCAGATAGGTCTGTAGCTTGCTCGAAGATTGAAACGTGCTGGTCGCAATGCGATAAGGGAAAGGCGAGCGCATCCGGCCACTGGTGGTTAAGCCAGGATCGGTTTCCTTCTTGAGCGCCTGTAGATCGGCCTTCATCGCCAGCGCGTTGGGATAGCGATTGCCCCGGTCCTTTTCCATTGCCCGGCCGATGATGCCTTCCAGATCCGGCGGCAGATTGGGATTCAGCTTGAGCGGAGGCACTGGCTTCTTGTTGAGAACCGCCTCCAGCGTGGTGACCGCGTTGTTCCCGGCGAAAGGTTTCTTGCCGGTGGCCATCTGGTAAATCACTACGCCGAGGGAGAACAGGTCCGTCCGGGGATCGAGTTCTTCACCGCGCGCCTGCTCCGGCGACATGTAGACGGCCGTGCCGAAAATGTCGCCCGCCACGGACAGTGGATCTTCCTGCGAGATGGGATCGTTCCATCGGTCGCCCGAGAGCTTGACCAATCCAAAGTCGAGGATCTTGACCTGTCCGCTATTCGTGATGAAGATGTTCGCCGGCTTGATGTCGCGATGGATGATGCCCTTGTCATGACAGGCGGCCAGCGCATCCGCCACCTGGATGGCGATGTCGAGGATCTCCTCCACCTCCATCGGCTCGCCCCGCATACGATCCTTCAGGCTGACGCCCTCCAGCTTTTCCATGACGATGAAGGGCTGGCCGTCCACGTCTTCGATGTCGTAGATGGTGCAGATGCCGGGATGGTTGAGTTGCGAGGCGGCGCGGGCTTCGCGCACGAAGCGATCCAGGGCTTTCCGATCGTTGACCAGATTTTCAGGAATGAACTTCAGCGCCACGTGGCGGCCGAGGCGGGTATCTTCCGCATCGTAAACCAACCCCATGCCACCACCACCGAGTTTCCCCACGATGTGATAGTGGGAGACGATCTGGCCAACCATGCCGAGGGCCTCGGTCCCGCTGGCGGTAATGTTAGGCCGCACAGTGATTCGGGTCAACCTGAGGCGCTCTTGCTACCGCCGGTTGTCGGTCTGCGGCTCGGGATGGATCAGCACCCGGAACAGTTCCGGAACTTCCTGCCGGAAGCGGCCTTCCACTGCCGTCTGGATGTCATGTACGCGCGACAGCGGCAGATCATCCTGCATGGTGATGTGCAGCGACGCATAGAGCCGTCCTCCCACGCGCTTGAAGGTGAGGTCGTGCATGTCCACTACTTCGGGGAAGCTTTGCGTGACCGCCTGAAAGCGCTGCTCGAAGCTGGGCGCCGGAACGGGGCCGTCGCTGGTTTCGATGGTAGCCGGTTCGCTTTCGATGTGGGTGAGGATGCTGGAGATTTCGCCTATGTCCTGCTTCATCTCCGCCTCCAGCCGGGTTACGTGATCGTGAGCTTCCTTCAGGCTGAGCCGCTCGTCGAGTTCGACGTGCTGCTCCACGTGCAGCCTTCCGCCCATGTCCTGCACGCTGATGTCGTGAACGTTGAGATTGTTGCGGGTGGCAACTGCGCGGATGCGGTCGAACAGGCTCTCCTGGCGGCTGGCGCGGGCCAGAGCGTTGACCACGACATCGGCATCGGGAAGCAGCGCACGAATACGAGACGCCACTTCGTTAGACACCTGTTCCGACTTCTGGAAGGTGACGTTGCGCGACATCCCGACCGAGACGTCGGCAAAATAGCGGCTGCCCGAGCGGCGAATCCGCACCCGAGCCACTTCCAGCACGCCATGGACGCGGTAAACCTCTTGAATGATGCGGCCGCGGATGCCGGCGGGCGCGGCATCGAGCAGCGTATCGATAGTCTGCCGCGCCAGGCGCCAACTGACGTAGACCACGATACAAGCTACGAAGAGAGCGGCGATGGGATCGGCTTTGGCCGTCCAGTGCAGGGAATAATGCCGACCAATTAACACCAGGGCCAGCCCCAGAATCACCACCCCACTGGACCAGATATCAGTACTGAAGTGCAGGGCATCGGCCTGCAGCGCTTGGCTGTCGTACTTGTTGGCAATGCGCCGCAGGCGCCGAGAACGCCAGAAGTCCACCGCCATCGAGATGCCCATGACCAGGAAAGCCCAGACCGTAGGTTCAATGTCGACGGAATGAAAGAAAAGGCGTTTACCGGCTTCGTACACAATCCAGATGCAGGTCAGTAACAGCAGGCCCGTTTCCAGGAAGGCTGAGAAGCTTTCGATCTTGCCATGACCGTACTGGTGCTGGGCATCGGCAGGCTTGTCGGAGACACGAACGGAGAAGTACGTTATGGCCGCAGCCACCAGGTCGAGGCCCGAGTGGGCGGCCTCGGAGAGAATGCCCAAACTGCCGGTTCCAATCCCGACCACGACCTTCATCAGGGTGATGGCGACAGCCGCAATAATGGAGTTGAGGGCAACGGCCTTCTTCTCTCGCTGCATGCTGGCCGTGCTGACGGCTTCCGTCATATAGTTCGATTATTCACGTTTCCGTTTGAATCCGCCAACCGCCAGCCAGACCTTTGCAACAGCTTTTGCCGCGTTTTTCCCACGATGTGGTACGATTTTTTGCATCCATCTGCTCCGCCTAGGGGCGGCACTATTCCGGAGGACTACCACTTCATGCAACGTTCCACATTATTGGCGCTCGCGATGACGTGTGCCATCACCTGCACTGGCTACAGCCAGCAGCCGAGTTCGCAACCCACACCGCCGCCTCCTGCGGCCGGCGCCAACGGGCAAAGCGCGACCCCACCGCCGCCGCCACCGGCCGCAAGTAACGTGCCCATGAGTGAGCCCGTGCTTACTTTGAAAGGCGCCTGCGTATCCAATCCGCCGGCCGGCTGCGTTAGCAGCCTGACTCGCGAGCAGTTCGAGCAGCTGACCAACGCTCTTCAGCCTGCCGACAAAGGTCCCGTTCCGCCTGACGTGAAACGAAAGTTCGCGGCCCAATACGCCAAGCTGCTGACCTTCGCCGATGCGGCGCGTGCGCTGGGCCTGGAAAACGATCCTAAAGTACAGCAGATATTCGCCTTCGCCCGAAACCAGATCCTGGCCGAGTCGCTCAACCAGCATTACATGGAAGAGTACGCTCATCCCACCGACCAGCAGATCCAGGAGTATTACGACCAGAACAGCAAGAAATATCTGGAAGCCACGCTGCTGCGCATCATCATTCCTAAAGCCCAGGCTACCGCTGACAAACCCAAGCCCAGCGATGCCGACGAACAGGCTTACGCAGAGAAAATCAGGCAGCGCTGGATCGCGGGCGAAGATCCGACCAAGCTACAGAAGGAGGCTATGGAGCATTCCGGCATAAGTACTCCTCCTCCCGACGTGAATGTTGGCGCCCGCAGACCTGGTTCGCTGCCCGAGGCGCACGAGGCAGTCTTCGAGTTTGAAGCCGGGCGAAGTTTCGCCATTGTTCAACGACGCGGCCGCGTTTTATTTCTACAAGGTGGTTTCGGTGCGCCAGGTTCCGTTGAGCGAAGTAAAGACCACCATCTCTTCAGCGCTACAGCGGCAGTTGTACACCGACAAGATCCAGCAAGTACAGAGCGCGGTCACGCCGGTTCTGAACGACGCCTACTTTGGACCGGAAGCGCCCCCAACGGCGCCGCCCACAAACATCATCCGTCCTGGTGGACCGCCCATGCGGGGCAACGGGGCGCCTCCCGGAGCCTCTGGTCCTCCTAACCCCGGAGCCCCCGCTCCTCCGAACTCTGGAGCTCCGCCGAAGTAGTCATGCCATCGGAACGGACTGTGCTGGTCACGGGAATATCGGGGAACCTGGGAACCAGACTGCTTCCGTTGCTTTCGGACTTTCGCGTGGTGGGCGTGGATATGCGCCCACCCGAAAGTTCATCGCTCCTTCGCTTTGAAGAGATGGATCTGGGCCGGGAGGCCTGCTGCCGCCAACTCATCGATTTATTGCGCGAGACCGGAGCGCAGTCCGTTCTCCACTTGGCCTTCGTTCTCGATCCCCAGCGTACCGGCGTTCTCGACCTGGAGCGCATGTGGCAAATCAATGTAGCCGGCACGGCGCGCGTAATGGAAGCGGTAAGCGTCGTCAATCGCACCGGCGGTGCCGTCAAGCAATTTATCTTTCCCAGCAGCGTTGCCGCCTACGGTCCGGAAACTGGTGGCCCAGTTCGAGAGGATGCTCCGCTGCGCGCTCACACTCTTCCGTACGCTATTCACAAGCGCGAGAGCGACGAAGTGGTGCGCTATCGTGCCGAAAGCCTTGGCGACTGTCGCATCTACCTCCTGCGGCCGCACATCTTTACCGGGGCCACCATGCAGAATTACATGGTGGGGGCTTTGCGCGGCACTCCTTTGGGCAAGAGTAACCGTGCCGCCCGTATGCGCGCCGAAGGCCGGCGCCTTCCTCTGATGCTTCCCCGCGGCGACAAATATCTGGAGAAGCGCCTGCAGTTTCTGCACGTGGACGATATGGCGCGCCTGCTCGTCATCGTGCTGAACCGGCCCGACACGGATCCTTCGATGACGATTATGAATGTTGCCGGCCGGGGCGAGTCTCTTACGATCCAGCGCTGTGCGGAACTGGCCCAAGCCACCATCAAGCGCGTGCCCACGCGCGCCGCCTTTCGAACAGTGCTGCGCTTTCTGTGGAGGTTTGGGATCTCCTCCATCCCGCCCGAAGCTTTGCCTTACATGCTCGGCTCGTACACCATGGATACGGCCCGCTTGCAGCAGTTCCTCGGCGCCGAATATCCGCACGTGATCCAATACACGATTGAGGATGCTCTGCGGGACAGTTTCAAGAACAGTGGCTAGTGGCTAGGGGTTAGTGCGAGTGATTAGGGGCTAGTGCGAGTGACTAGTCGTACGTGACTGGAAGCTAGTTCGTAGGTGTAATGAGTAGTGGCTGGGGCTAGCGCAGCGATTACTGGTGGAGGTGTCATCCCGACCGGAGCAAAGCGGAGTGGAGGGACCTGCTTTGCATTCTTTATTGCGCGAATTGCCGCAAGCTTCCGCCGTCGTTTCCGCTTCGTGCAGAGACGGGTTCCGTATTCACTAACCACCAGACCCTAGTCCATGGTTCCTGCTTTTCTCCCCCGATACAGCCCTGCAATCCCGAATGTATACGGTGTCCAGGAAACGTCGCGAAATCCAGCGTTGCGCATGCGCTGCAGCATCTCGTCGGGAGAAGGGAAGCGCAGCACCGAGGCCGGGAGATACGCATACGGCCCGCTCACTCCTGAAACCATCGTCCCTATGGCCGGCAGCACACGGCGAAAGTAGACACGATAAAGCTTGCCGATCAGCCCTTTAGGTTCGCCGAAGTCGAGGATGCCGACTTCGCCTTCCTGGCGCCAGCACGCGATAGATTTCCGCCAATCCGCGATCGTAGTTCGCTAGATTGCGAAATCCGAAGGCCGAGGTGACCAACTGAAACTGGCTGGAAGCAAACGGCAGATTCAGCGCGTCCGCTTCGACCCAGCGAATATTCCGATTGCCCGACTTTTGCTCGGCGCGAACCAGCATGGCGTGCGAAAAGTCGGCGCCAATTATTTTGGTAGGCGAGCCGTCCAGGCGGCGATGAAGCGCGAAGGTCATGTCACCGGTGCCGCAACATAAATCGAGCGCTTGAGCATCGGGGCGGCGCAGCACTTCGGAGAACACGCGCGAGGTACGGTTCCACCACACGCGGTCGATGTTCATCGACAACACATGGTTCAGCAGATCGTAACGCGGGGCAATGGAGGTGAACATGTCGCGTACCGCGTTGGCGGCCGCCGCTTCATCGCGCGCGCCGACGGGAGCCGCACCCACGATGCGCTCGCTTGAAGCCAGTTTCTGCTCAGGCATAGACGTAATTCTCGTCAATGCGGTTTTGAAAGGGCACGGCTTCAGCCGTGCCGTAATGCACGGCCGCAACGTCGGGCTTTAGCCCCTGAGGCACTACCATTTGATTGCTCACATGCTTATGGCTCGACGTGTTAGTTGTGGATGGCTGCACTATCGTTACCTCACGATACCAATATCAACGGCCTCCCCAAAAGCAAAGAACTCGTGGGCTGAAGTCCGAATCATAAAAGAGGACACGCTGCACCTAAATGTGCTCCCCTTCCAAAAATTCGCAGTACCGGCTTCTTCGACGCACTACGCTTTCGACAAATACCTTATCTCTTTGATCGCCTGGATAGCGGTGCGGGCGGGCACATTGTTGATCACCTCAACCTTGCCGATGGCAGTGGGCAGAATAAAATGCGGGATGCCGCCGACCGTCTTCTTGTCGGAGAGCAGCCGCTTCATCACGCTGCGGCTGTCGACCGGCACCTTGGGTAGCGGCCCGTAGGCGAGCACCAGGGTATAAATCCGCTGCGCCGTCTGGCTGTCCGTGATTTGCATGCTGGCGCCGATCATGCTGGCGGCGATCATCCCCCAGCCCACCGCTTCTCCATGCAGGAGGCGCCGGTAATTCGTTTCCGCCTCCAGCGCGTGGCCGATGGTGTGCCCGAAATTCAGGATTCGGCGTTCGCCGCTCTCGCGCTCGTCGGCGCTCACCACCTCGGCTTTCACGCGAATGCATTCCGTGATTAGCGTTTCCAACAGCGCGCCATCGCGCCGCAGCAGAGCGTTGCAGTTCGACTCCATCAGCTCGAAGATCGCGGGATTGCGAATCACGCCATACTTCATCGCCTCAAATAGGCCGGATCGATATTCGCGTTCAGGCAGCGTCTTGAGCACGTCGGGGTCGGCCAGCACGGCCAGCGGCTGGTGAAACGTTCCCAGCAGATTTTTGCCGGCTTTCAAATTCACGGCAGTCTTGCCACCGACGGAGGAGTCGACCTGCGCCAGCAGCGTGGTCGGAATCTGCACTACCGGAATGCCGCGCATAAAGATCGAGGCTAGGAATGCGCCGACATCGCCTACCACTCCGCCTCCGAGTGCGAGCAGGACTGAGGTTCGGTCGGCGCCATGTCGCACCATCTTGACCGCGAGCTTCTCCAATTGCGACAGCACCTTCGCATGCTCACCGTCGGGCATGGTGAACAGCTCGAACTTATGGCCCGACTTGGCGAAACTCTTGCGCAGCAAATTGCCATAGTGTTTACCGATAGGTGGCGCGCTCAGAGCGAAAACCTTCGCACCGGCCGGAATCATGTCGCGCAGAACCGCGCCGGTCGAGGCCAGCAAGCCGCGCTCAACCAGCACTTCGTAAGAACGGGACGGAGTTTGAACAGGGATGCGAGTCAAGTTTCTAGTGTAATGGAAGAAGGATGCCTGGGTACGAGATCGATAGCTCACCCTGCCATGAGCCAGCAGCATCTAGCGCACCATTGTCAGGTGTTCCAGCAACGGCCCCAGCGCCAGAGCAGGGAAGTAGCTCAGCGCGGAGACGATCAGCGCAGTGAAGGTCAGCAGGATCGCAAACGACCAGGAATGCGTGGGGAGTGTGCCCGCGCTGTCGGGCGTTGGCTGCTGAGCGGCGAACAGGCCAGCCAGGCCGAGTGCTGGAATAGCCAAGCCGAAACGGCCGACCATCATAGTAATGGCCGTCGTCAGGTTGTAAAAGACGCTGTTGGCATTGAGGCCGGCAAAGTTCTGGCCGTTATTGGCATTGGCCGAAGCGAAGGCGAACAGGATTTCTGTGAAGCCATGCGTGCCGGTATTGGTCACCAGCCCGGAGAGCCCGGCCTTGCTGAGAACAGCCAGCGCCGTGAACAGCAGGATGGATATCGAGCCGGCCAGGATGTACAGCATGATCATCTTGCTTTCGGCCGCCTGCACTTTCTTTCCCAGATAGGCCGGCGTGCGTCCGATCATCAGCCCGGCAAGAAACAGCGCCACCAGCGCGATCATGACGATGCTGTAGATTCCCGTCCCCAGGCCGCCGAAAACGATTTCGCCCAGCAGCATGTTGATCAGCGGCACCATGCCTCCGATGGGCGTATAGCTGTCGTGCATGGAGTTGTAGGAGCCAGTGGCGCCGTTCGAGGTCGTCACCGCGGTCAGCACCGAATGGCCGATGCCGAAGCGCACTTCCTTGCCTTCCATGTTGCCGCCGGCCTGAGTACTGCTGACTTGGGTGCTGAGCGCGTGCGGCACGGATTGCCGTGCTGTTCGGCCCAGCCGCAGATCAGCAGTCCGACGACGAACAGAAACACCATGACCTGATAGAGCACCCAGCCATGCGCGCGGCCGGCCGACCATCAATCCGTAAGTGTGGGTGAAGGCGGCGGGGAGCACCGCGATCGCCAGCATCTCGATGAAGTTGGCCAGCGGCGTCGGGTTCTCGTAGGGATGCGCGCCGTTGGCGTTGAAGAAGCCGCCGCCGTTGGTGCCCAAGTTCTTGATGATCTCCAACGCCGCCACCGGCCCCTGGGCGATAGTCTGTCGCGCGCCTTCGAGCGTACTGGCTTCGGTGTAAGGATGGAAGTTCATCGGCACGCCCTGCCATGCCAGCAGCAGCGCGCCCACAATCGACAGCGGCAACAGCACCCACAGGAGTCGCGCGCACCAAATCAACCCAGAAATTGCCCAGCGTGGTGGCGCGCTCGCGCGCGATGCCGCGAATAAACGCGACGCCAACCGCCAGTCCGGCCGCGCCGGCCAGGAAATTCTGCACGGTCGAGGCCGACGATCTGGCTGAAGTAGCTCATGGTCGATTCGCCCGCGTAGGCTTGCCAAGTGGTCGTGGTCGCGAAACTCACCGCCGTGTTCATCGCCAGGTCGGGCGTCATCGGCGTCGTCATGTAGGCGGGATAAAACCAGGGGAAGAATCGCTGTAGCCGCAGCACGGTGTACAGGAGCAGCGTGCCCACCATGCCGAACACGACGAAGGCACCGGCATATTGCTGCCAGGTCATCTCCACTTGCGGCTGTACTCCGGTGAGGCGGTAGAGCAGCCGTTCCGCCGGACACAACAGCGGATCGAGCAGAGTTTTTTCGCCGTTGAAGACGCGCGCCATGTAACGTCCTACTGGCTTCACCAGCAGCGTGACCACCAGCAGAAACGCGGCATATTGCAGCAGCGCGGACAGACTCATGCGTGAGCTCTCAATTCGAGCGAGACAGTCTCATCATGCTACCAAACCGTGATGACTCCAACCATCAGCGGCCGAGTGATGGGGCTAATTCCCCATTTGGTTGCGGGGCTTGGTATAGCTGCTGCCACGTTCGAGCTGCGTGCTACCATGAAATCAGCGATGCCAGGCTCTTCCTTCCGAAACCGATTTCATCGTTGTTGGCGCGGGTATTGCCGGCCTGCGCGCCTCGGTGGAACTTGCGTCGGCGGGCCGCGTGCTTTGCCTGGCCAAGCGCGAAGTCACCGAGTCCAACACGCAATATGCGCAAGGCGGTATTGCGGCCGCGCTCAGCGATGACGATGAAGTTCGCCTGCATCTGGAAGACACGCTGAAGGCCGGCGACGGACTGGTCAACGAAGAGGCCGCGCGCGTGCTGGTCGAAGAAGGCCCGCCCCGCATCGAAGAGCTGATCGAGTGGGGCACGGAGTTCGACCGCGCCGGAGCCAAGATCGCGTTCACCCGCGAAGGCGCGCACAGCCGCAACCGCGTGCTGCACGCTCACGGCGACTCGACCGGACGCGAGATTGGCCGCGCACTGTATCTGAAAGCCGCGGCGCATCGAGCCCATCACCTTTCGCGAATTCGAGTTCACCACCGACCTGCTGGTGGAGGACGGCCGCGTCGTCGGCGTTCGCGTGCTCGATCAGTCCGGCCAGACTGCACGAGATCCATGCCAGCGCCGTGCTGCTGGCCACCGGCGGCCTGGGCCACGTTTACAGCGACACCACCAATCCCGCGGTCGCTACCGGCGACGGAGTGGCGATGGCCTATCGCGCCGGCGCCGAAATCAGCGACATGGAGTTCGTGCAGTTTCATCCCACGGCGCTGTATCTGAAGGGCGCTCCGCGATTTCTGCTTGTCGGAGGCGCTGCGCGGCGAAGGCGCCTACCTGCGCAACCTCGAGCTGAAACGCTTCATGCCGAAGTATCACGAGCTGGCGGAGCTGGCGCCGCGCGACGTGGTGGCGCGCGCCATCGCGCACGAGCTGGAACTGGTGAAGCGTCCGGACGCCGCTGTCTATCTCGACCTGACGCATCTCGATGCCGATCGCGTGCGCAAACGCTTCCCGACCATCTACGCCACCTGCATGCGATACAACATCGACATCGCCGACGGAGCTGGTGCCGATTCGTCCGGCCGCGCATTACGCGATGGGCGGCGTCCGCACCGATCTCTGAGGACAAACCTCGCTGCCCGGACTTTATGCGGCGGGCGAGGTCGCCTGCACCGGCGTCCACGGAGCGAATCGGCTGGCCAGCAATTCGCTGCTCGAAGGGTTGGTGTACGGAGCGCGCGCGGCCCAGAGCATGCGCGAGCAACTGGCGCACGGACGAGCAAGCGCTGCGACTGCCGCCAGCACGCATGCTGAGCGCGTCAGCAGCAACGGGCAGTCAGCCGAGACCGAGAAGCTCATCCAGAAAGTGCAGTCGCTGATGTGGCAGCACGTCGGCGTGGTGCGCGACGGCAAGGCGCTGCAGCAGGTCGTGCCCGAGCTGCGCGCCGTGCAGGCGCAGGCTGCCGCACGCAGGCGATCGCCGCGCCCATGAGGCCGCCAATATCCTGCGAGGCTGGATTGCTGATTGCCCGCTCGGCGCTGGCGCGCGAAGAAAGCCGCGGCGCCCACTACCGCCTGGACCATCCGCTGAAGAATGACGCCAAGTACCGCAAGCATTCCGTGGTCAGCGGCGATAATATCCGCTTCCAGTAAAGCGCATGCGATATTTCGGCGCATCTACGCTTGCGTGTTCCGACTTCCTTCTTGGGAAACATCAGCGAAGCCACGATCGAGATCAACAACACTCCCGACGACCGCGCCCAGAGCCACCCCAATCGGAATCTCGCAAGTAATCCGAAGCCAGCATCTTCACGCCGATAAAGATCAGGATCAGCGACAGCCGTAGTGCAGCAAATGGAAGCGCTTCAATCATTCCCGCCAGCGCGAAGTACAGCGAACGCAGTCCCAGGATGGCGAAAACGTTCGAGGTGTAGACGATGAACGGCTCGCGCGTGACCGCCAGTACGGCCGGGATGGAGTCGACGGCAAACAGCAGGTCGGTGGTCTCGACCACGATCAGCACCAGCGCCAGCGGCGTGGCGTAGGTCAGGGCGCCGCGGCGCACGAAGAACTTGCCGCCTTCGTAGTCCTTGGTCACGCGGAAGACTTTGCGAAAGACGCGCAGCAGCGGATTCTTCTCGGGATGAATCTCGGCGCCATGCTGCCGCAACAGCTTGATGCCGCTGTAAATCAGGATCGCGCCGAAGATGTAGATGATCCAGTGGAAGCGGTTCAGCAGAGTGACGCCGGCGGCGATGAAGATGGCGCGCATGATGAGCGCGCCGAGCACGCCCCAGAACAAGCACCTCGTGCTGGATACTCGCTGCGGCACTGCGAAGTAGCGGAAGATCAGCAGGAAGACGAAGAGATTATCGACGCTGAGCGACTGCTCGATCAGGTAGCCGGTGATGAATTCCAGGGAGAGCTGCGAGTTGGCCGAGCGGGCTGCGCCCACCATGGTGTGGCCGAAGAAATAAATGAAGACGGCAAAGATGCCGGCCAGGCCGATCCATAGCAGCGTCCAGCCGATGGCTTCGCGAAAGCCGACCACGTGCTTCTTGCGATGGAAGACGCCCAGATCGAGCGCCAGCATCGCCAGCACAAACACGTTGAAGACCACCCAGAAGATCCAGTTGCAGTGCATGCGCGGATCCGAACAGCCATTCTATCCGGTGGTGAGTAGCACCGGCCTGTTGAGGTCGGCACTACAGCCGGTCTCTGATGATGCGATCGGCTTACGCGTGGAAGGTTCCCATGTACTCGGCTTCGGCCAGCATGTGGCCTTTCATCGCCGCATCCAGATCGCGCGCGGCTCTGCCGGCGGCGGAGATCGAGCTTTGTGTCCAGCGCATACAGACGGAAGAAGTAACGGTGCGTCTGTCCTCGCCGGAGGACACGGCCCGTTGTAGCCGATCTTGCGAAAGCTGTTGCGGCCCTGGCGCGAGCCATCGTCCATCTGCTCGGTCTTGGCACGCCTTCCGGCAGCGTATGCGCGGACCGCCGGCAGGTTCCACATCACCCAATGCACCCACGCTCCGGCGGGGCGTCGGGATCGTCCATGATGAGGGCGAAGCTGGCGGTCTTCGCCGGCGCCCGCTCCACTGCAGCGCGGGAGAAGCGTTACCACCTTTGCAGCGTGTATTGCCGGGAATTTCGGCTCCGGCGGCGAAGGCGGAACTGGTCAGCGCGAAGGACGGGGAAGCGCTGTTCGCAGCGGTCGAGTTAGGTTGCTGCGCAACGGTTAAACTCACGCCTGCGGCCAGCAGGAGCGCCAGCGTCATCAGAGTTGCCGAGGGTCGCATGGGCAAGCCACCTTTCTTGTGGCGCAGTATACCAACTGGGCTCGCCGGCAGCGGCGAAACGTTGGCGGAGAGCGGCCTGTGCTCGTTAGTCGGTCAGCTCCGCATCGTATTGCTCGAATCGCTCAGGCCGGTTCCTCCCACCTTGTTCCAACTTGTGTTTTCGGGGTTATCGCTAACGGGTCCGTCAAACGAGGAAGGCGATGCAGAGTAATCCGCCGAAGAGCAATGCCTGTCCCAGCTCGCTGAAGCCCAGCTTGTGGACATCGAAAGGCTGGCGTCCGCGCACAAACCAGAATATCCCACGCAGTAGGACAGGGAGGAACGCCAGCAGCCACGACCTCGGAAAAGATGCCGAATACGGTTAGCGGCGATAAGGACGCCGAGCAGCAAAACTTGACCGGCAAGAAAAGGCAGTCCGGTTGCAGCTTTTCGTCGAGTGAACCGGCGCGGCTGGAACGAAGACGCAGCTGCACAAAATGAATTTGATTGCCAGCGAACAGCCAATTGGCGAACCAGAGCGCGATGGCGATGTGGTCCAGCCGGCCGGTGGCAACGTAGTAAGCGCCGGCTGCGGTCGAAGTCAGGCCGATGGCGCCGATCACCTGCGCCGGCATCCGTCCCTTGCGGCCCAGCTTTTTCACCCCCGCCTGCACAGCGAAGGCAATTCCTGCGATCACGCCAATCACCAGCAGTCCGCGGTTGTGGCCGTTCCACAGCAGAGCAGCGACACAAGACGCAGCCAGCAGTCCGATGCCGATGCTGGCTGTCATAACCAGCGAGCGCTCCTCAGCGGTGTGCGCTTTGATGGCTGAGGTGCCCAGCCAGCTCTCCACCGGGGTGCGAAGCCAGAATAGCGACATGGCTGCCAGGATGAAAAGCATGAGCGCGCCATTGTTCACGCCGCTGCGCAAGGCTACTACCGCGCCAGTGGCCAGGGGCACCAGCAGCATGCCCCAGGCGCCATGTTCGCGCGGAACCACCATGCTTCTTAATCGCGAATTCTCCAGAGTGCCGATATGTGCTGCCATAACGTAATCCTAGAGCCGATGTATTTGTCGCGATATGACCAAAGTCTCACCCGACCCGCTTGGCCTCGGCAATGGAATGAATCATCTGGTTCGAAGTTCCGGGCTCGTAAACGCAGAAGGGCTCTTCCGCCAAAAAGTCGCCGGTGGCGGCGTAGGCGCGGGCGCGGCAGCCCATGCAAACGTGACGGAATTCGCAGCAGCCGCACTTGCCTTTCAGGTTGTCGTCGTCGCGCAGCTGGCCGAAGACCGCAGAGTCGTTCCAGATCTCAGCGAAGCTTTGTTTACGCAGATCCCCGGCGATAGCGGGAAGATATCCGCAGGGAAAGACTTCGCCTTCATGCGAAATGAAACAGACGCCGGTTCCCGCCAGGCAGCCCTTGGTCATGGCATTCATGTCGCCAGGGTGACCGTCCGGATGTCCGGTATGTCCGGCAGGCGGCCCACCGCCTGGCTTCAGGGAGATTCCGGTCGAGCCTGGCATCGTCATATCCGTGGGGCCAATTTCATGCGGATGAGAAGTCGCCGCCGGAACAGGATGTTCACGACCCGCGATGCGGTCGGCGGCCTTACGCTGGCGCATCACACGGAAGTAATGCGGCGCGCAGGTGGCTTTTAACTCGATGCCGCCTTCCAGTGACTGATCGTAGAACCAGTTCAACATGCGTTCGTATTCTTCCGGAGCTACCATCTGCTCGGCGGCAATATCCACGCCGCAGCCCACGGGGACCAGCAGGAAAGTATGCAATGCATCGGCGCCGAGGCGTCGCGCCAAGTCCAACACGTCGGGCAACTGATGCGCATTGTGACGCGCGATGGTGGTGTTGATCTGCACCGAGACGCCTAGCTGTTGCAGGTTGCGCATACCATAAACTGCCGCTTCAAATGCGCCCGGGATGCCGCGGAAGGTGTCGTGAGTGATGGCGTCGGAGCCGTCCAGCGAGATCGAAACCCGCTTGATGCCGGCATTTTTGATCTTCGCGGCGACGTCTTTGGTGACCAGCGTTCCGTTGGTAGCCAGTGCGGTGCGAAGGCCGCGGCTGGTGGCGTACTCGGCCAGCTGAAAAATGTCTTGCCGGTAGAGTGGCTCACCGCCGCTGAGCACCAGGATGGGGCTGCCGAAGTCGGCAATCTGGGAGATGATATTCAGCGCTTTCTCCGTAGGCAGGTCAGCGGGCGACATCAGTTCGGTCGCCGTGGCGCGGCAATGAATGCAACGCAGGTTGCAGCCCTTGGTCACTTCCCAGAAGATCAGCCGCGGCGTGTATTGCTTTTTCGCTGCCGGATGAGTGCCATTGCCTTCTGTCATGTTGTTTTCCTCCCCCGCTCTAGCGGATCAACGGCTCGTTACTATGGATCTACGATAGGATTTCGACGACCCGAAGGGCCGTGAGTGGTGTCACGTTGGCCTGTGATGTACGTCACTTGGTGGGAGGCAGCATTCAGCACTCAGCCGGCAGAGAGACGTTGCTGGAAGGGTCGAACAGCGGGAATGGCCAGGGGATAGGGGTCCTTCGACTGCGCCCGTTGGCACGGGCTCCGCTCAGGATGACAGCCGTGTTTCATTCGACGGCTGAATGCTCACTGCTGATTGCTGACCACTGACCGCCAGCCACTAACCACTAACCACTGCCTTACGGTCCTACGCCTCCGCTATGGCAGTCCGCGCAGTTCACCGCTGTCATGTCTCCCAGATCCACCGGATGTTTGAAGGTCTGCGCGGGGATTTGCGCAATGTGCGCTCCGCCCTCAACCTGGTCGATGACGGTGTGGCACGAGTTGCAATCCTTGCTGATGACCTTGCCGTCCTTGCTGACGTGATTTCCATCGTGGCAGCGGAAGCAGCCCTGGAAATAGAAGTGTCCGATGTTGTTGGGATGAGTTTTCCAGTTCACCTTCATGTCGGGGAAAAATGTAGTGCGATAGATACGCTGCAACTCCGCGATGGAGCCGTTGATGCTATCGCCTTTGCTGGAGGCGATCTGTGGATACTTCTCGCGATAGAACTTGTTGATGTTCGTGGCAATCGCCTGCTGCGCTTCGTCGGAAGTCTTGTAATCGGCGGTCAGCACCTGCACACCCTGCTGCTTGATGTACGGCAGGGTCGCGTCGATACTGCGTCCGGTGATGCCACGATCGACCGACAGATCAGGTGGCGTGTAAACGTGCGACGGGCGATTGTGGCAGTCGATGCAATCCATGCGGCGTTTGCTGGCTTTGTCGATCTGCGCCGCGGTCGGCGGATTGTCCTTCGTTGCGTACTCGGTAACGTGGCCCTGCGCGTCTTCCACGCGAACCCAGGGAATCACCTGGCGCTGCTCGTCCGTGGCGAAGTAGGTAATTTTGTTGGCGATGTTCATGTGCCAGTGAATGCCTTCGCCGGCTTGGCCCAACGACGGATCGCCGCCGCCAGTCTTGATCAGCAGGCGAATCACTCGCGGCGTGTTCTGCTCATCGCTGCCGAAATGGGTGAAGGTCTTGAGCTGCGCTCCCCAGAATTTTTTTGGCCAGTGACACTGTTCGCAGGTATCGGGCGCGGGACGCAGATTGTGGACGGGTGTAGGAATCGGTCGCGGATAAGTGCCGAGCGCCGTGTAGTAAACCTGGCGCGCGCCCGAGAGTTTCGACTTCACATACCAACTGGCGCCCGAGCCGACATGGCAATCCACGCAGGCGACGCGCGCGTGCGGCGAAGCTTGATAGGCGGTGAATTCGGGATGCATTACGGTGTGGCATAGCTGTCCGCAGAATTGCACCGAGTCGGTAAACTCGTAAGCCTTGTAGCTGCCCATCGCGCTCATGAGGGCGAAGATGACTACGAAGGCCAGCACGAACGCGACCGTGCTGCGTTGCGCCGGATTGTTCAGGTCGAGGCTGGGAAAATGTCCGGGAGCGCCCGCGGCCTTGATTCGCCGCCGCCGTTCGTAAGCCATGCCGATAGGGATAAGGACCAATCCCGCGACCAAAAAGCCGGGCGCAACCATGTAGGCGAGGATCCCGATATAGGGGCTGGGATGAGCGGAGAGAACATCGATCAGGAAGAGAAACAGAATATTGATGAAGGCCACCGCGGCCAACGCAATGCCGATCAAACTGATCGGGTTTCGGAGAAGTCTTCGTGAATTGGACGGACCGAGACCCTGAGGATTCACCCCTTGTGTGTCCTCACTCATTTTTGTAATCCCTTCTTTGCCTCACCCCGGTGCCAAGCACCCAGTGTTGCGGACAGTACCACAGTGAAGTCCCGATGTAACCAAAATCCAGAGTTACAACCTTCAATATCCCGATAGGTTTGGAGCCGCATCGCTCTCGCCCGAGGGGCTTATTTCGTACTGCCCGTCGTTTCGGCATGTTCTGGTTGATCAGCCGCCGCGACCGGTTCGGCGTCTTCCTCAGGAGATCCGTCAGCTTTCTCGATGGCTGCCATGTCGAGCGGATGCTCGTGCTCGTAATGCTCGATCGACATCTTGCCGTCGTACCAGGACCAGTTCATGGGATAGGCATCGGGATCGAACATGACCCCATACAAGTGCCACACGATGATGGCCAGTGTCGCCAAAACCGCCTCGTAGAAGTGGATGGTGATAGCCACGTCGATCCACCATCCGGGCACCCGTTCGCCGACTCCGACCTTGAACCAGGCCATCAATCCGGTGCTGGCCATTACAAACATGCCCCACACCAGCGCCCAGTATTCCATCTTTTCCGCATAAGTGAAGCGGCCGAAAAGCGGGCGTTGATCGCTGTGGCCCAGGTAATAGCGGAATGCGTCACGTGCGTCGGTGACGTCTTTCCAGTCGGGCAGCATGTCTTTGATCAACTGCCGTCCGTCGGCAGTCTTGATGACATACCACGTGTGATACAAGCTGACCGCAATCAGCACCACGCCGGCGATGCGGTGGATATAGCTGCGCACCAGTTCGTGGACGAAGATCATAGCCAGCCACGATGAGGGGTAGCGCAAGGCAAAGCCGGTCAGCACCAGAACAAAGAAGCTGATAAGCAGCGCCAAGTGCTGGATGCGCTGGCCCAGGGTCATGCGGAACAGAATTCGCGGCTGACCAATGCGGTGCAAGATCAGCTTCTTGCGGTAAACGATCAGGTTGTGTAGCACCATGCCGCCGATTACGACCACGATCATCCAAATGTACATCCGGCTAATGAAGCTGATGACCTTGCTGCCGAAGTCGGCTTTGGCAGTGCCGTCAAGATGCACCTTGCTGGTGATGAATTTGTCGTTGGCGCCAGGATGGCATTGCCCGCAAGTCTTGGCTAGGTTGGCGTGATTAACGGTAGAGTGCGGATCGCTGGGCGGAAGAATGTTGTGCACGCCGTGGCAGCTGGCGCAGTTAGCCACCGTGGTCGACCCCACTTTTTCCGCCATGCCGTGATAGCTCGACAGATAAGAGGCGACCCGGCCACTGGGCACGCCAAACTCGCTCGACAGCTTTACGCTGCCATGACAAGAGGCGCAAGTGTTCTGCACATTGGCCGAAGCCACCGAGGAGTTGGGATCGGTAGGAGCCTTGATGGTGTGAATGCCGTGGCAGTCGGTGCAGACCGGCGCCTGCCAGTTGCCGCGCGCAATGGCCTGTCCGTGAATGCTCTTCACGTATTCCTGCCGGACATTGTCATGGCACTTGGCGCAGGTAGCGGGCACGTTGTACTTGTTGATCGGCGATTTGGGATCGGTCGCGCTCAGGATATCGTGCTCGCCGTGGCAATCGGTGCAGACTGCAGCCTTGTCGGAACCGGCGGCGACGGCTTTGCCGTGCACGCTCTGCTGATACGAAGTGAAGGGCGCCGAACTGACGCCGCTGGATGCCATCACGAATTTCTGTCCGTGGCAGGCGCCGCAGGTCTGGGGAATGTTGGCGCGCGCGACCTTGGACTTCGGATCGCTCGGCGGCAAGATCTCATGTACGCTCCCATGGCAGTCCTGGCATTTAGCCACATTGGTATTTCCTGCCTTGGCCGCCTGGGCATGAATTCCATGATCGTAGGCGGCTTGCTGATCGGCATGGCAGGTGGCGCACACCGGCTTGGCCGGCGCGGGATCGTGGGGATAGGCTTTGATGTCGGTGTGGCAATCGGTGCAGCCGTAGATGCTATGCACCGAGTTCTTGAACTTGGCATCGTCGACGTGCAGGCTGACCGGCTTGCCGTTCTCGTCTTTGCTGAGCGTAGGGTCGCTATGGCAGGCCAGGCAATCGTCGTTGCTCATTTTGGCAGCTTTGGCCGGAGTTGCGGACGAGTGCTTCTTGGGCGCAGATTGGGGAGCTTGAGCAACCCCCGCCACCAAGAGCAGCAAGCCGGCAAAGAAAATCAAACCACAGCGCTTCACGGAGCCCTCGCTTTCGTCCGGCGCATCCCGCACGCCAGGCAACTCATAAACATCGCCGAGAGGAGTACCAAGGGGCAGTGAGTGTACTCACGTGAGGGTGTGATATGAGTCACACTGAGTTATGCTCCTCACCACCGTAGGTGAGCCAGGTCACCGAGGTCTGGCCCACGCGAAGCCCTCGACCGACCTCGGTATTCATAAGGGTTTCATGGACATACAGCCGATGGTTAAAGCAAAAACAAAGCGCACCGGAAGGATGGGAATTTGCCAAACTGCGGCGAATTCCGAACATTCGTTCGAAGATGAAAATAAGGATAGAGCACCTAACCGATGCCGGCGGCGAGTCTATTAACCGTCAATAAGCCGGAGCCAAGTTATAAAAGTTGAACCGCTACGCCGCCTGGATCCCGTCGCTGCCTAACCCACTACAATCGAAGACGTGAAGACTTGGGACGTTGTGATTATCGGTGGAGGAGTGATTGGGCTGTCGCTGGCGTGGCGATTGCGACACAGTGGCGCGAGGGTACTGGTCGTGGAAAAGGGCGAGCCCTGGCGCGAGGCCACCTATGCCGCCGGAGGGATGATTGCTTCCTGCGATCCGGGCATTCCGCCCGCGCTGCAGGAACTGGTGGGGGCCAGCGCGCGCATGTATCCGGAGTTTGTCAGGGAACTGCGAGCCGAGGCATTTCAATCACCCGATCTTCGCGATGCCGGAACTATCGTCTTCCAGAAAGGCGACGCCCTGCCGGCTTGTGATGGCGCGCGGGCTCTCGACGAGATGGCGCTATCTCAACTGGACCCCCTCATCTCATTGCGCGGGCGAGCTTATCTGTTGCCCGAGAGCAGCGTCGATCCCCGCAAGCTGGGCAGGGCGCTGGAGAAAGCCGCTCGAACCCTGGGAGTCGATTTCGTTACCGGTGCGGCGGTTAGCGAGGTCGCCGTGCTCGGACGCCGGGCCACGGGTGTACGCACCGCGAAGTCGTTTTACGCCGCAGACAAAGTAGTGAACTGCGCCGGAGCCTGGGCTTCGCGAGATCAAGCCCTTAGGCATGCCGACCCGACCCGTCAAAGGGCAGATTGCCTGCCTGGTGCCGCAAGCAGCCGGGCATAACCCGGGCCCGTTGATTCAGCACGTCGTACGCACACCGGAGGTTTACATCATCCCGCGCAGCGACGGCCGAATTCTGTTGGGAGCGACGGTCGAGGAGGCGGGATTCGACAAGCGCGTGGATCCCGATACGGTGCGGCGCTTTCAGGAACTTGCCGTGAAGGTTGTGCCGTCAATCGGGGAAATGCGTCTGCACGATGCGTGGGCGGGGTTGCGTCCGGGCTCGCCGGACGATCTTCCCATCCTGGGGGCGACCTCGTTGCCGGGATACTACGCGGCGACGGGACACTATCGCGATGGAATCATGTTGGCGCCGGCGACGGCATTGGTCATGACGCAATTGTTGACTGGACATAAACCGGATTTCGATCTGGCTGCATTTTCACCGCAGCGGTTTGGCTGAGCTTTCGGAGATCAGCGCTGCGAGCGTCATTCGTTCGCCATGGTGCAGACGACATGCATCTGGTCGCAGACTTTCATCACACCCTGGACCACTAGCGAAGTGGCGTCGGGCTGGGTCCCCGTTAGGTTGGAGGCAATCACCAGTTGGCAAAGTTTATCGCCCAGCGGAGTAGCCTGCATGCTGGCTACCTGATCGCCTTTGGAGAACTTGATCTCGCGCTGCTTGGCGTTGTTGCTCGTGATGCTGAGGTCGGTGCGTGCCTGCAGGGCGGTTAGAGCGGTCTGATACACCTTATCCGCATTGGCTTCCAGCACCACGGTGGCAACGTCGTAACCGCCGCTCCCATTCGCCGGCTTGTTGGTCATCTGCTCAACTCGACCCGCTACCGCCCGCGCCACCATCACCCATTGCGCCTGCGCGCTGATTGCACTGAACAGGCTGGCCACCGCGATTGAGGCCAGAAAACACCGGCGTAACTTCATTGCACCCTCCGTATGTATGCCATCTCTTTGCCGACCGCGTCACCCCAACCCGCGGTAAGATCGCGCAGGTTGGGGCCGGGTTGAAAACTGGCGCTGGCTTTACTTCTTTTGTTTTGGCGGAAAGTTCTGGAATAATTTGTTAACGGCCTTATCCAGGTTATTGATGTTCTTATTGCTGTTATCGGTGATGGTATCGGTGGCCGATCCACGCCACAGAAGCTGCTTGTCCTTGGCGTCCGCTATTTCTACGACTAGCGTACCCAGCTTGGTAACGTAGGTGTTGTAGGTGACCGGACCTCCCCAGCCTCCCCAGCCCCAACTCGGTCCAAGGGTATAACCTGTCCCCACCATCTCCTTCTGGTCGTGAATGCTGTTGCTATAGACCACCCACACGTCGGGATTGGAGTCGACTTTAGTCAAACCTTTGGCCTGAAGCTGCTTGTCGATTGCGTCCGTAATGCGCGGGCCCCAAAGTCCGTTGGCGGGATGCGGACTCTTCTCCCACATGTAAGTGTGAAAGTTGGCAAAGTTGGCGCTGCGGTCCCAATCGACGTTAATTTTTTGCGCGAAAGCTAGAGTGGAAACTAGCAGACTCAGGATGACGACGGCGAACACTCGTTTCTTCATGAAATCCGGCTCCCTGGAACGGCTTTGGATTGATTGCTGCGATGGACGCACGAGGTACCGCCGACCAGGCCGCCATGGTTAGGCGCCGGTCGGGACACGGTTATCGTCGCATCGCAAAGATACTATCCCAGGTTGTTGCCGTCCAGCGGGATTCGCTCCGGAGACGCCCCAGGCAGCTGCCAGAAGGTGCGTCGCCTCCCTCCACCCGGCGGCATCGCTTTCGGAAACCATTTCCGGTGCTGTAACGTAATAGGCGCGATATGCGGGGAGGATCGCGATGGACGGAATGAGAATTTGTGAATATCTGTGGATCGCCTTCCTGGTCATATGGATGATCTGGGCGATGCGGACCAAGCGGGTGCAAACACGGGAGGGGGTTTCCTCGCGGCTGTCCTATACCGTCCTCACAGTCGCTGCTGCTTACGCGATGTTTGGCGGCGATCCGTCCAGGGACTGGCTCCGCATCCGCATATTTCCCGCCAACTTGTGGATCGAAGTGCTCGGCATCGCCATTACCGCCGCCGGGATTGCCTTTGCCATATGGGCGCGAGTTTATCTTGGTGGGAACTGGAGTAGCGCTGTTACCGTCAAGGTTGGTCACGAACTGGTGCGAAGCGGACCTTACCGCTTTGTGCGACATCCCATTTATTCGGGGATGATTCTAGGCCTGCTGGGTACGGCGTTGGTGCGCGGCCAGGTGCGGGGATTGGTAGCTGTAATCCTGCTGTATGTTGGTTTCAAGATCAAGAGCAGAATTGAGGAGCATGCCATGGCCGGCGCGTTTGGCGCGCAATACGACGAGTACAGCCGCACCACGGGAGCGATTATTCCTAAACTACGCTTCTAGTTTGGCATGCCGGAAAGCGCTTGCACCGGAGTTTTACCGCGCTGCATTCGACTTTCCTTTGGTTAGGCAATGGAGGTGATCTGGTGGCGCACTGGACTAGCGCTCCACGAGTTTCTCGAGATCCTCGAAAAATGCCGGATAGGAGATGGCGACGCACTCGGCATTCTGAATGAGAGTATCTCCGTCGGCTCGCAGGGCTGCCACCGCGAAAGCCATGGCGATGCGGTGATCGGAAAAGGTCTCCATCGCCGCGCCATGCAGGTGCTGGTTGCCCGGAATCCTCCAGCCATCCTCGGTTTGCTCCACCTGCGCCCCCATCGCCTGAAGATTTTGCGTGACGGCGCTCAGGCGGTCGGACTCCTTAACGCGGAGCTCGGCAGCATCGCGCACCTCCAGGCCGCCCGAGGTATAGGGAGCGATAGCCGCCAGGACGGGAAGCTCGTCGATCAGCAACGCGGTCTGCGCGCCCTCGATCGTGACCGGCCCGCCATTGCCTGGAATGAGCGTGATTGTCCCCACCAGTTCGCCATGTTGTTCTTCGACGCGCACCATCGAGGTACGTGTGCCCATCGCGGCCAGCACATCCAGCAGCGCCGAGCGTGTCGGATTCAGCAGCACGCCGTCGATGACCAGATTGGACTCGGGAAAGATGGAGGCGGCGCACAGGAAGAAGGCGGCCGAGGACATGTCGCCCGGGACGTAAGCTTCTGCGGGGTGCAACTGTCTGTCCGCCGTGGATCCTGACCGAGTTGCGCGTCCTCTCGACCTCAGCGCCGAAGGCACGCAGAGCCAACTCGCCGTGATCGCGCGTGCGCGCCGGCTCTTCAATCGTGGTCTTGCCTTCCGCTAATAACCCGGCGAAGAGCACCGAGGTCTTCACCTGCGCGCTGGCAACCGGCGGGCGGTACTCAATGCCATGCAGCTTCGCGCCGGCGATGCGCAAGGGTGCGCGGTCTCCGCTGGCGGAGCTAATTTGTGCACCCATCAGGGCCAGAGGTTCGATGATGCGCTTCATGGGCCGCCGCGAAAGTGACTCGTCACCGATTAGTTCGCTGCTAAAAGCCTGGCCCGCGAGAATTCCGGACAGCATCCGCATTGTCGAGCCGGAATTGCCGCAATCGAGAGGATCGTCCGGCGCCTTGAGCTGCATGCCTAGTCCATCGATGATCACCGCCCCCTGTTCGGCGCGTTCGACCGTGCAGCCCAACGCGCCCACACATCCTAAGGTGCTGGCGCAATCGGCGCCGGGAGCGAAGTTGTCGAACCGCGAGCGCCCCTTGGCAAGGGCGGCAAGCATGGCGTAGCGATGAGAGATCGACTTGTCGCCCGGCACACGCAAGCTGCCTAGAACGTTGCGTGCGGGGCGGATGACAATAGACTTTGGTTCGACCATGGTTTTTCATCAAGGCTGCAACCTCGGCGGGCACCAAGACACGCGCGGCTGGCGGCACCTTCCGAAACTGTACTATATCTCCGCGGCGCACAATTGTGACTCAAACACAACGCTGCCGCACAAGCTACAATTCCGCACAGGTGTTTGCGCTTGGACAATAAGGCTATCGCGCACGTCTTTTACGAAACCGCCGACCTGATGGAGGTCAATGGCGACGACTCGTTCCGCATCCGCTCTTACCGCCGCGCCGCCGAGGCGCTGGAAGGATATCCGCAACAGGTGTCGGAGCTGTTGGACGAGCCGAAAAAGCTGCTGGAGATTCCCGGCATCGGCAAAGGCATGGCAGCGAATATTCAGGAACTCTGCGCGCGAAGGCAAGCTGACGCAGCATCAGGAGCTGCTGCAGAAATACCGGCCCAGCATGCTGGAGTTGCTGAAGATCCAGGGACTGGGTCCGAAGACCATCGCGCTGCTGTGGAGCGCCTTTCAGGTGAGCGATCTCGCCGGAGTGGAGAAGTTGGCACGCGAAGGCAAGCTGCGCGAGCTGCCGCGCCTGAGCGAAAAGAGCGAGCAGAAGATCCTGAAAGCCATTGAGGACTATCGCCGCATCTCGGGGCGATTCCTGCTCGACGAAGCCGACCGCACCGCGGAAAAACTGACCGAGCACCTGAAGCACATTAAAGGCATCGAGAAGATCACGCCGGCGGGTTCGCTGCGCCGCGGGCGCGAAACCGTCGGCGATCTGGATGTGCTGATCACCGGGCCGTGCTGCGTCGATGACGAGCAACGCGCTGGCCTGATCGAAGAGATCCTGCGCTTCCCCGGCATCGTCGAGGTGCTGGCGAAGGGCGACAACAAGGTCAGCTTCAAATTGCGCAGCGGAATGCAGGTGGACGTGCGAACATTGCCGCCGGAATCGTATGGCGCGGCCATGCAATACTTCACCGGCTCGAAGAACCATAATGTCACGCTGCGCCAGCGCGCGCTGAAGATGGGCTACACCCTGAACGAGTACGGCCTGTTTCGCCTGGATGACAAGCAGCGTGTGGCCGGCGCGACGGAAGAAGAAATCTACGGCGCGCTCAAGCTGGATTGCATTCCCCCGGAGCTGCGCGAAAATTGCGGAGAGATCGAGGCCGCCGCCAATCACACTCTGCCGAAACTGATCACCATCGACGACATTCGCGGCGAAGTGCACATGCACACCGTCGAGACCGATGGGCGCTGCACCATCGAGGAGATGGCTCAGGCGGCCAAAGATCGCGGCTACCAGTACATTGCTATCACCGATCATTCGAAGAACCTGGCGTTCGCCAACGGCCTGGACGATAAACGCGCGGTGCGAACATATCGCCCGGATTCGCGCGGCCAACGATCAGATCGACGGCATCACCATCATGGCGGGGATTGAGGTCGACATCCTGGCTGACGGCGAACTCGATCTGTCCGACTCGGTGCTGGAGCAGATGGATGTGGTGGTCGCCAGCGTGCATTCGGCATTCAATCAGGAGCCGCAGCAGATGACCGACCGCCTGCTGCGCGCGATCGGCAACAAGAATATCGTCGATCCTGGGACATCCCACCGGACGGCTGCTGCTGCGCCGCGATGCTTACCAGTTCGATATGGACGCGATTCTGAAGGCCGCGCTGAAAAACAAAGTGGCGATGGAGTTGAATGCGTATCCCGACCGGCTCGATCTGAATGACGTGCATCTGCGGATGGCGCGCGAGCGCGGAGTGAAGATCGTGATTAATACCGACGCGCACCACACTTCGCATTTCGAGAAGATCAAGTACGGAATTCTGCAGGCGCGGCGCGCCTGGCTGACGCCGCAGCGGATGTGCTGAATACACTGCCGGAGAAAGAATTTCGCAAGGCGATGAAACACGAGGGCCAAGGTCAGGGAATAGGGGTTAGGTCGGCTCGTGAACGATGTAATCGGTCCGATGCTAGTGGAGCGCCGTGGAGATGGATCGGGCGATAGGCGAAAATGATCTACAGGCTGACCTAACCTCTGACCTCTAGCCCTGATTGGAGGAATCATGGCTGAGAGCGACAGTTCCGAAGAAGCCGGATAAGCCCAACCCGCCGGCGTACGATGCCGGGCACGTTCCCATCACCGAGAGCTGGATAGCGCCAAGCGCACCTTGCCGCCGGCCGCGCCGGTCGCGATCGCCCTGCGTGATCGTTGCCATCGTGGTGGGTATCATCGCTTACACCGAGACGGGCCAAGCCGGCGGCACAAGGCGGCATCGACGCGGTGTACTTCAGCCAGCCGGCCAACATGCCGAGCCCGATGGTCCTGGTGGAAGTCACGCTGCGCAATGTCAGCGACAAGACGCTGTACATCAAGAGCATCTCGGCCAACCTGCAAGACCGATCAGGGCGACCAGTCCGACGATGCGGCCTCGGCCAGCGACTTTGACCGCTACTTGAGCGCTTATCCCGATTTGCGCGAGCATAAGGGAACGCCGCTGGTGGTGGAGACGAAGATTCAGCCCGGGGCGGAACAGAAAGGGACAGTGCTGGTGTCGTTCCCCGTTACGCCAGCAGCAGTTCGACGCGCGCAAAGACCTGAGCGTGACTGATCGAGCCCTACGACCAGAGGAACATTGTGTTGCGCGAGAAGAGCGGCGCTGCTCTGAAGTAGCTCGCGATGAATCGTTGTCGTGATCGGCGGAACGCGATTCATCGGCGCGCACGTCGTGCGCCAGCTTGCCGATCGCGGACACGCCGTAACCGTCTACCATCGTGGCCTGCACGAAGCTGATCTGCCAGCCGACGTGCGTCACCTGCGGCGGGTCGAGGCTGCGATGCCGGTCCGCAGCTTTCCTAATGAATTGCTACAGCCTGAGCCGGATATCGTCATCCATATGATGGCGATGGGCGAGGCCGACGCGCTGCCGCAGTGAAGTTCTTTTCGCGGACACACGGGCCGCATGGTCTGGATCAGCAGTGGAGACGTTTATCTGGCTTACGGTCGACTTCACCGGCATCGAAGCCAGGGCCGATCGAAACTGGCTGGTTGAGCGAAGAGTCACCGCTGCGAACCGTGCTGTATCCGTATCGCGACCAGGCGAAATCTCCCGATGATATTGCCGATCTGTACGAAAAGATTCTGGTGGAGCGGGTGGCGTTGAGCGATCGCGAGTTGCCGGGGACGGTGTTGCGTTTGCCGAAAGTCTACGGAGCGGAAGACAACGCGGATCTGGCGACAGTTTACGGATTCCGCAACCATCCGCAATGGCGATGGACGCACGGTTACGTAGAGAATGTGGCGGCAGCGATTGTGCTGGCGGCGCTTCACCCTGCCGCGGCCGGCCGCATCTACAACGTGGGCGAGGAGCGCACGCCGACGGTCGCAGAGCGGATAGCACGCTTGCCTAAGTCTTCAGTGCCGATCAAGGCCGATCCAAAATTCAATTTCGACCAAGATATCGCCTACGATACAACCCGGATTCGGGAGGAACTCGGGTACAAGGAAATCGTGCCGGAAGAAGAAGCAATGCGAGCGACGGTCATGAAGCCGGCACCGCCTTATAAGCCCGCCAACGCCAAGTGACCTTGGCATTCACAGAATTATGCGGCGCTTCTTTTCGGATCTGGATTTGGATGAGGCCCGCTATAGTGATATCCCTTCAATTTGAAGACGCGGTTCAAGTAGTTGCCCTTGGACTCCGCGGCGAGGAAGGACTCATGCTCTTCTGCGGGCACGTCGAAGTAGAAGTAGACTTCTCCGCTTTCGCGAAAGCGAATTCCCAACTCGCGCTTGCCGGGATCGTAGCCAATCGCGGCAACGCTGGTCGAATCGACCGTCTTCCACTGCATCATCCCGCCTTAAGACTGCGGCCGACTTACGGCGTCACCGGTGTGGGTGCGCTCTTGGGCGTCGAGAGATAACCGGTGATACTGTTCTTGTTCGCCGTAAAAACCACCACCTCGTACAGCAGATGATCGCGGCCAGTATAGAACTGCAGCGGCTCTGCCACGGTACGGTCCTTCTTCTCGATGGTGCGATCGTCGGCGATGACGTTCATGGTGAACTTGCTTTTCTTGGGATCAACTTTCTTCAACTGCAAGCTGACCGTAGAAACCGGCTGGCGCGCGCCTTTCTGCAAGGTGAAATCGTAATAGTTGCGCTCGCCTTTGCGCTTCAGCATATCGAGTTCGGAAGCGTTGTGGGCGATCAATCCGCTCTGCACGCCCAGGTCACCCATAGCGTGTTCCAGCTTGGCGTTGGTGGCAGCCAGATCGGTCTGGGTCTTCTGGATGTCGGTCTTGGCGGCGCCCACCTCGGTCTTCACTCCACTGACTTCGCCGCTGACCGCGGCAATCTGTTGGCCCTGCTGGTTCTGGGCGGCCGAGAGCTTGGCGGCGGCAGCCTTCTGCTGGCGTTCCAACTCGGCAGCGCGTTCAGCGATCTCCTGCTTGGTCGTTCCGACTTCGGTGGTCAGCGCCTGCTTGAACTCCGACGAAGTAGCATGAAGGCGCTTGCCCAACTCTTCCTGGGCCACCTCCGTCGCCAGTTGCTTCTGCTCCAGGGTGAGGAGGCGCGTTCTCATGTCGTACATGAGATAGAGAGACGCAATTACGTAGAGGGCGGCGGCCGCCAGCAGTACGTATCTCAGGATGGCGCTCTTGTCGGAGGGAGGTGCGGGGTGGTCGAGAGAATTACTCTCAGCTTCTTCAAACATCTACAAATCCTTTCTGCTAGTTCAATTCTCCGGGAGCAGAAAATCCCTGTCAATCAGCATACGCCGTTGTAGCGAGGCCTTCTTGCTTGTCACACCTTGCTGACACCCGCGTCACAGCCGCGGAGAGTGATCCTGCCTAGAATCGAGGATGGCCCCGGGAAGCTCGATGGAGGCATCGTGAAAGTTACGAAACTAGTCGCAGTACTGCTTGGATTTCTTCTTGTGATGATGATTTCCGGCAGCGCCCTGGCGCAAAGCGCGCCACAAGGTCCAATGATTTTGAAGGGCGCGCCCATGGGAGCGGTGAAGTTCGATCATACGACGCATGTGAAGGTCGCCGGCAAATGCGATGTCTGCCATCACACATCCAAGCCGGAGAAGCCGCTTAAGTCTCCGCAAGAGGCTTGCACCGACTGCCATACCAAGCCGCCTACCCCGCCGGTCACAACCGGCCTGCAGGCGGCGTTTCACAATCCCACAGCGACTGCGGGATTGTGCATCGATTGTCATAAGAAGCAGAATGCCGCCGGCAAGGCAACTCCGGTGAAGTGCGCGGAGTGCCACCAGAAGGCCAACGGCTAAGGAAACTCTGATCAAGTCAAAGCGAGATCGCGCAGCGGCTGAAGCCGCATGATTTTGCGGGTACTTAACGGACGGCCTGAAGACCGTCCCCTTCAAAACAAGCCTTAACCAGAGTGTCTTAACTGCCGAACAACGCAGCTCCGTGAAACGGAGCCAGAACCAACGTCAGCAGCAGCATGATAACCGCCGCGGCTGCCAGCCATCGGCGCTCTGGGCCAATGTCGGGCCACTGGGGCACGTTAGGATGCCTCATGCCGGTGAATCCCAGGATCAGGGCCCAAACCAGCCATCCCATCCAGAAGAAAACCCCTAGCGGAATCAGTATTCCAATCGTGGTGCGCGTGACCCACTTGTGGGCGCGAGGCGCCACCGCGTAGATGATATGCCCGCCGTCAAACTGGCCGCCGGGAAGCAGGTTCAGCGCGGTGGCAAACATTCCTACCCAAGCCGCAATGCCGACCGGGTGTAGGTACAAACTCCTGAGCGGAGCCGTGCTGTGGGTAAACGGCGCCAGGAAATGATGGAAGAGGCTGAAGATCAGCGGATAGCCGAACTCCAGAGCCGAGTTCGACGCATCGGCCGGCATCGGCTTGGACAGCGCCAATCCCCATAGCAGCACGGGAAGCGCGACCAGGAATCCGGCAATTGGTCCGGCGATGCCGATATCGAACAGAGCTTTGCGGGAACGGATGGGCGACTTGATGCGGATGAGCGCGCCGAAGGTCCCGATCAGCGTAGGCGCCGGGACAAAATAGGGTAGCGTGGCGTAGACGCCGTTGCGCTCGGCCAGGATGAAGTGTCCAAACTCGTGCGCCAGAAGAATTCCCAACAAGGTGGCGGAGAACGGAATCCCCATCTTCAGCCGGGCCGGATTCTGCAGGATCCAGCGCCAGGGAAAAAGCGGCAGCGCGAAGGTATCCGTGGTGAACGCCGGGAGATCGTGAACGAAGTTGTACTGCAGACGCGCGCCCACGACCAGCGTGGTCAGCACCGTCAGCAGCAGAAGGAGAATGTGTAGCCAGTATGAGCGGCGGCGCGGAGGGGCAACCACAAACACTTGCGGATACGAGGGAACTTCGAAGGTGTAGGAGGCCGGCGGCGTGGAGTTAGACATCGTTTACTTAATTGGATGACCGACCAGTATGAGCGGAAGCAAGCGACTGCGCTGGTCTCCGGCCATGAGACGCCTCAATAACGGAAGCAAGCTGTCGGTTCGCGCCGGCTACTCGATCGATTGCAATTCCTTCCCCGGCTTGAAGCGGACCGCTTTTCCGGGCGGAATATTGACTTCAGCGCCGGTACGCGGGTTACGGCCAATTCCGGTTTTCCGCGGCCGTACGGTGAAGACGCCAAAGCCGCGCAACTCAATGCGATCGCCGCGCGCCAACGACTTCTTCATGCTTTCGAATACGGTCTCGACCGCCATCTCGGCCTTGGTCTTGGTGACGCCGGTCTTCGTGACGACTTCGTTGATCAGATCCAGTTTGATCACAAGTGGCTCCGCAGGGTGCGCTTGCCGGACCGCGTGCGCTGCTGCGATTTTATCCCACTTCGCAGGGTTTGCACGGTAAGTCTTCCTTCGACTGCGACTTGCAAGCTGATGCGCGAATCGTAGTGAAGCCCGCGCCCATTGTCAACATATCCCGGCATCCCCTGATAGCTCACCAGGGTCGGGCCGGCTATTTTCCAGCCTCATGGTAGACAGTGAATCCATCCGACTTAACCGTATGCCAGCGAAGCGCATTGTTTGCCCCAGCACGCCAGAATAAGCGCTTTGTCAATTCCGTCAGTATTCCGTAAGATGACGTTTTCGCAAAAGACCGGTTTGTATCAGGGCACCACTTCAGTCGTGCCGAACGCGGCGGAACGAAGCTAGGGCTTTAGCCCCTGCATAGCGCCCAACAGGGGCTAAAGCCCGCGTGCATGAGCGATCAGGCGGCACGGCTAAAGCCATGCCCTGATACAAATCGTTAAAGCCCATTTATCAACAGCCATCAAATAGTAGAGGGGCTTTTGCCCCCAAGGAGCCGCATGTCCATTAAGAGTGACCGTTGGATCCGCAAAATGGCCACGGAGCACGATATGATCAATCCCTTCTCGGAGAAGCAAGTCCGCGAAGGCGTCATCTCTTTTGGTCTCTCTTCCTACGGTTACGACCTGCGGGTCGCCGACGAATTCAAAATCTTCACCAACGTGAACAGCACCATCGTCGATCCCAAGAAGTTTGACGAACGCTCCTTTGTGAGCGTGGAATCGGATGTCTGCATTGTTCCGCCAAACTCGTTCGCCCTGGCGAGATCGGTGGAGTACTTCAAGATTCCGCGCGACGTGCTGACGATTTGCGTGGGCAAGTCGACCTACGCGCGCTGCGGCATCATCGTCAACGTCACGCCTTTCGAGCCCGAGTGGGAAGGCTTCGTTACCCTCGAAATCTCCAACACCACACCGCTACCGGCACGCATCTACGCCAACGAAGGACTCTGCCAGATCCTGTTCTTCCAGTCCGACGAAATTTGCGAGACCAGCTACAAGGACAGGAAGGGCAAGTATCAGGGACAGAAGGGGATCATGCTGCCGAAGCTGTGAAGAGCAGTTGTCAGTCGCCAGTTGTCAGTGGTCAGCTTAGCTATTAGCTATCGGCCAGGAGCGAGCCGGAGGGCGCTAACTCGGAGAGGTCCACAGCCGAGGTACTGAAGCTAACGCCATTTTCATGACCGTTGGCTCAACTTATTAGTGCGGGCCGAGCTTGAACGCCAGCCTAAAGGCCGTCTCTACCGGATCTACACTAACCCCGGAACTGACCTAACGCTAAGGCGTAATCTCGAACACCGTTCCATAGCCGTGAATGCCGCCCTCGACGGTGGTGCCGTAGAGATTGCCGGCAGCATCGATGATCAGGCCGGCGTAGGGTTCATACCCGTCCGTGCCGTTGCCGAAGCTATGCAACACCTTTTCGGTCCAGCCTCCGCCCTCCTTGGGCGTCAACTCGAATGCTGCCCCGGCGGCGTGAATGCCGCCATCGTAGGTTGTGCCGTAAAGATTACCGGCGGCATCGAGGATCAGGCTGGCGTAGGGAACAGCCCCATCCGTGCCGTTGAGGTTGAAGCTATGCAGTACCGTCTCCAACCAGCCTCCGCCCTCTCTGGGCGACAACTCGAACACTGTCCCATTGTTGTGAATGCCGCCCGCGATGGTTGTGCCGTAGAGATTTCCGGCAGTATCGATGATCAGGCCGGCATAGGGTTCATCCCCGTCCGTGCCGTTGAGGTTGAAGCTATGTAGCACTTTCTCCGTCCAGCCGCCGCCCTCTTGGGGAGACAACTCGAACACCGTACCACAGCCAACACCGCCGCACGGGTCCAAGTGAATGCCTCCCTCGTAGGAGGTGCTGTAAAGATTGCCAGCAGAATCCATGATCAGGCTGGCCTGGGGATAAGCCGCGTCCGTACCGTTGAGATTGAAGCTGTGCAGCACCTCCTCCGTCCAGCCGCCGCCCTCTTCGGGGGTCAACTCAAACACCGTCCCGTAGCCGTGAATGCCTCCCTCGTAGGTGGTGCCGTAGAGATTGCCGGCGGCATCGAAGATCAGGCCGGCGAAGGGATACACGCCGTCCGTGCCATTGCCGAAGCTATGCAGCACTTTCTCCGTCCAGCCGCCGCCCTCTTTGGGGGTCAACTCGAACACCGCCCCATCGTCGTGAATGCCGCCACGGACGGTGGTGCCGTAGAGATTGCCAGCGGCATCGAAGATCAGGCCGGCGTAGGGATAAGCCCCATCCGTACCATTGAAGCTGTGCAGCACTTTTTCCGTCCAGCTCCCGCCTTCTTGGGGCGTCAACTCGAACACCATTCCCTGGCCGTGAATACCGCCCTCCATGGTGGTGCCGTAGAGATTGCCGGCAGCATCGAAGACCAGCCCGGCGTAGGGATAGAACCCGTCATTGCCGCTCACGTTGAAGCTATGCAGCACCTTCTCGTGGGCAGCCGCCCAAGCGCTCGTCACAAACAGGGCCACCGTAAACATCGCCAGGGCCGCCTTCAATCCGATGGAAAATCTCTGGCCTTGCATGAGTGCTCCTCCTTCACTCCAAAACTTACGTTGACATAGACGGTGCTCGATTTTATCGAATGAGCAGTTAGTTGGCCTCTGGCAATTGCTACTGCCGGTACAGCCCAAACACGAAAACCGCGCTCTGCACGCGGTTTCGTTTCATCAGGACTCAACTCAATAGGAGCGGCTACTTCCGCTGACCGGCTTCGCTTTCTTTGAACATGTATTTGATGCTGGGTTTATAGATCAGCAGATTTGACGCTCCAGTGCGGTTCACCTTCAGGCAGTACTTGTCGTACCACTCGATCACGCCGTGGATCTCTTCCCCATCCTGCAGCACCAGCACCATCGGAGTTTTGGACTGCATTTGCTTCTGGTAATAAAAATTCTCGGCGTGGGTCTGCTCCGGCGGCGGCGTTTTCTTGCCGTTGTTGTTGGAGGCACGCTCGGGCCGTTCGCGGCGATCGCCTTCCTGACGGCGATCCAGTTCCTGACGCGGATGATCGTTACGATTAAGGGCGGGACGAATCAGTTTGCGGTTGGCAAAAACTTCCGGTTCAAGCGCTCGTCCTACGGCGGTGGCATCCATGGAATCTTTCATGGGAGGTTGCTCCTCTGGACTGCACACCGGCCTCTTCGGCAATTGTTAACTCGGATGCGAAAAACGATCCAGCTCTCTGGCAAGTTCCTGGCGTGACCGCCCCGAGGGTTTCCTAGGTGTGAAGTTAAGCGATACCCTAACACAGGCGTACGTCCAAGACAATTGTTCCGGTGCTACTTTGGTGTGACCGGCTCCAGAGCGGTAGCTAGCGTGTCGAGGGCCAGGGAGCGTAGCAAATTCCTGCGCATCCCACTTTCCATCTCGCCCAGGCGCTGACCTGCGGCCACAATCCAGGCAAAATCGAGCTGCGAGGCAATGCGGGCCAACTCCGGCTGAATGTCTTGATTGCGCACCAGATCCGCCGTCCCCGATTTCAGGAATAACAGGTCTTCCAGCAGCGCGTATAGGGTGCGAATCAGATGCTCGGTTTTCGCTTTCCCTTCGGCGCCGGCGCGGTAAGTATCGGTCACCCGAAATAACGCGCTGTGATCCTGGGTGCCCATAGCCGGCGCCAGCAGGGTCAGAGCATCCTGGCGCGCCGCCAGGTATGCGGCCAAATCGAAACTCCGTGCCCGTCCCAGTCCGCCGCCGCAAACTCGCGCCACCAGCGCTCGCTCCTTTGCCTTCCACTCCGGACGAGTTTGCGCCAGATACTGCTCCACCTCGGCGGCGGGGATCGGCGACAGACGCAGATGCATGCAGCGCGATCGGATGGTTGGCAATAATGCCGTGGGATTGTCGGTGAGCAGGAAGATGGTGGCAAACTCGGGCGGCTCTTCCAGAATCTTGAGCAGCGAATTAGCGGCCTCTTTCATGAAATCGGCGTCGCTGAAGATGTAGACTCGCTCGCGGCCCTCGGCCGGCTTGTAGTAAATCTCGTGAATCACGTGCCGAACCTGGTCGACTTTTACCAGCATCTGCGGAGGATCAGGCGGGATGATAAGGACGTCGGGATGAGTTTGGACGAAGAGCCGCGTCTCGCGCTTGTCGGCGTCGCGCAGGTTCTCGCGGGCCTCCACCGCCTCGGCAAAGCGCTCTTCCAGCGCGTCGGCTTCGGCGATGCGAACGCAATTGGCGCAGCGGCCGCAGAAATCCGGTAGGCCGTCGCTGATGGGCCGCTCCAGACAGTTCATCGCTTTCGCAACCATTTGACTGAGCGTGAACTTGCCCGACCCCTGAGGCCCGGAAACAATCACCGCGTGGGGAAAGTGCTCGTGCGCCAGCATCTCCCGCAAGGTGCGTGCGGTTTCCGGGTTGCCGTGAAAGTCAGAAAAAGGCATTCGATAGCACCGATGAATCGTGAATCGTTGATCGTGAATCGTGGATCGTTAAGAAGCCAGCCGACAGAAAGCCTGACTTGTTCAATACGGTGACCACTGGGCCCCGAAAGTCAACATCGGCGATTTACGATCCACGATCAACGATCCACGATTCACAACTTTAGCCGCTCTCTCACTACGCGCACAATCTCCTGATGCACGGTCTCGATCGGCGGACGCGCGTCAATAAGAGCCAGGCGCTTGGGCTCACGCTGCGCGATTGCCAGAAACGTGTCATGTACCCGCGTGAAAAATGCCTCGTTCTCTTTTTCGAAGCGGTTTTCGTCTTGCGCGGCGTCTTTGTTCCGGCGTCGCGCCCGCTTAACGCTGGAGCCCACATCCGAATCCATCAAAATCGTGAGGTCCGACCATAGGCCTCCGCACAATAACTCATGCATACGCAGCACCACATCGCTGCCGAGTTGCCTTCCTCCGCCCTGGTAGGCTTCGGTGGAATCGGTGAAGCGATCACAAAGCACCCACTTTCCCGCCTCCAGCGCGGGCAGGATTACTTCTGCAATCAGTTGCGCTCGCGACGCAAACATGAGCGCCATCTCGGCATGAGGATCCAGTCCGGCCGTGCGCGAATCCAGCAGCACCGCCCGGATGCGCTCGCCGATTACGGTTCCTCCCGGCTCGCGCGCGGTCACTACCGCGATCCCTCGCCGGCGCAGTGCCGCCGCAAGCTTCTCCAGTTGCGTACTCTTTCCGCAGCCGTCGAGGCCTTCGAAGGTGATGAACTTTCCGCGCGGCGATTGCTTTGGCACGGGGTCATGATATCAGCGGGACGAACTGCGATCAGGCTGGCAACAGGGCCAACAATTTTGAGAAACCAAAAAAGCAGCAGATCCCGCGGCGGCTGAACTTAACCCCAACAAGCGCAGAAGCGGCGTTTGCCGGGGGACCTCGGTTCGCCTATGACAAGACAAAACAAATTCTTGCGGCGCGGCTAAGGCTGCGTCCCTTTAAAAGCAGCCTTTTCTACCGTGAACTGATCGAGTACCGCACCACGACTCCATCCACGTAGGTCACTTCCACCCGGTAGTCCTCGGGAAGATATTCGAAGATCTGGGTCTTCAGACCCTCTTCCGAAGTGGACTGCGAGGTCTGCCGGCCCAGGCCCAGCAACTGGCTTACGTCGCCGATCTGCATGCCGCGCTTGAGTTGGGTGATGGGGGATGACGGGGCGCCATTGGACGGCGCGTTGTTGGCGAGTGCGGGGTTCTGCGCCGTCGCCTGCAAAATCGGCTTCTGCGCCTGCAGATCGCCAAAGTCGACGTAATCGGCCAGAAGCTTCATCACCGCATCCGGCGTTAGTTCGTCGGCAGGAATACTGCCTGGCCAGCGCAGGTTGAAGCGTGAGCCTCCACGGGTCCGCTTGTCGGCCACCTGCTGCGCTTTGAGTTGGCTGGCGATCATCGCCGCCCGGTCGTCTGCCGCCTGCTCCCGCTGGCGCCGGCTGCGAACGCGGTCCAGTTCACGTTGCAGATCGCGCTTTCGTTGGGGATCGCTGGTGTTGCCGATGTCGTTCTCCAGCTGCTTCTCGTAGCTACTTTTGTCGACGTGGTAAGGTGTCACCGTCGTACTGCTGTCGTCCCAGAACGTGCCGAATCCCCCGCCGTCAAACTGAAACTCGATCAGATTTTTCTTCACGACAAGCGTAGTGATGGTGGAGCGGTCGCCGCTGCGAATGGCCGGACCAAATTGTTTCAGCCGGTTGGAATACGCCTTCCAGTCCATGGGATCGTCGCGATCCATTCGCAGATCGACGCCCTGCTGCGTGCCCGGCATGTCGATCTGCAACGTCACTTGCCGGCCGACGAAGTATTTTTGCAGCGCGGACTGGCCGCCCCCTTGCGCCTTCGCCGGCAGAGGCGCAAGAGCTACTGCGTAGAGTAAGACGATCGCGACATTGCGGGCACGCCGAAGCATCTCGATCCGCTCCTTATGGATATGGCGGAGCGAGTCTAGCACAGCCCGTAGAGAGCGAAACCCGCTCTTCGCTCAAGAATGAGCTGAGGCGAATGTTGCGAGGTGGTGATCATTCCTAACCTCTCGGGTCCCGGCGAGGATTTTGTCCCAGCTTGTCGAACGGAACCTGCCTTCCTTTTATTGCGACATCAGATACTCCAGCTCGCGTTCGATCTCCGATATCTGTATTGGTGCGGCCCCCGCCTTCTGCAGCGACTGGTTGAGTTTTTCCAGCTGATCGCTCTTGACCTTCCCCCAGTCGACCAATCCTGCTTTGGTGACGCGTTCCGCCGCCTCAAACAACTCGATGGCTTGCGAGGGCACGGTACGATTGCCGCTCTCCACTACGCGAAGCGCTGTCGACAATCCAGTCACTGCCGACTCGAGCCCAGTGATGGAACCGGGTGGCGCTTTCTCGCCTTTCTCGATGCTCTCGATCTGCGCGTTAAGGTTGGTGATCTCGGCGAGGATCTCTGGGTGTTTTGCCAGCATCGGCGCCGGCATCTCGGTGAGATGTTTCTTTACGGCGCTGATTTCGGCCAGCGCCTTACGGCCGCTGCGAACGTCGAAGAATATCTCCAGCCCAAGACGCTGCTGTTCGTTCAATTCAGCGGCGGTCGCCTGAGAACGCGGATCCATGGTCACAGTCAGAGGTTGCGTGTAGGTGTTGCCATCGACCTTCAGCTTCACCTGATAATCTCCGGGCACGATGCGCGGTCCCCGCGGCGCTCCAAAGCCTTCCTCGTCTACCTCGGGGCTGGCCCCCGAACTGCCCCAGCGAAGATCCCAGACGAAACGATGTGCGCCGGCCGTGTTCTCCAACACAACCGGCTTCGGAATCCAGCGGTCGGCGATTGCCATCGGCGGATGCGGCGGCTCTTTCTTGGGCGCGCTGGTGAAGGTCCGCACCGGCTTTCCGCTGGAATCGGAAATCTCCAGGGTCAAGGCCTCTGCGGCAGACGGCAGATAGTAATCGATGATGGCGCCGTCAGGCGGATTCTTCGCCGTCGGCTCTTCCGGCGGAAGCGGCGAGCCGAGAAAGACGTCGTTGTCGATGCGAACGGCGGTTGCTGGCTTGTACAGACTGGGCTCGCGATCTGCGTCTGGCTGCTGATCTGCCGCAACGGCGTGATGTCGTCCATGATCCAGAACGAGCGCCCATAGGTCGCGATGGCCAGGTCGTCACCGTGAATGGTGATGTCACGAACCGATGTGACCGGCAGATTCAACTGCAGCGGCTGCCAGTGGTCGCCATCGTCGAACGAAACGTAGATGCCGAGCTCAGTGCCGGCGAAGAGCAGCCCCTTGCCTTTGAGTGTCCTCGCGAATCGCGTTCACGAACGAGTGGTCGCCAATGCCGGTCGCGATCGGCTGCCAGGTTTTGCCGTAATCGCGCGTGCGATAGATGTATGGCTTCTGGTCGTCCAGCCGATGACGGTCGACGGCGACGTAAGCTACCGCCGGATCGAAGCGCGAAGCCTCGATCATCGCGATCTTGCTCCAGTCGCTCAAGCCGGGCGGCGTGACGTCCTGCCAGCTCTTGCCGCCGTCGCGCGTCAGGTGCAGCAGCCCGGTGTCGCTGCCCGCCCAGATTTCGTCGGCCTTTAGCGGCGATGGCGCGATGCTGAAGACCACGCCGAAGCCACGCTCCTTCGCATTCTCCGTTGTTGTCGGCTGAGTGTGTCTGGGCTGGAGAGATCCGTCGCCGCGCCGGTCAGGTCGGGGCTGATCTGCTTCCAGTGCAGGCCGCCGTCGGTCGTCTTCATCACGTACTGCGTGCCGAGATACAGCGTGTTCTTTTCGACCGGCGAAAGCACCAGCACCGGAGTCCACGTATCGCGATACTTGCGCTGTTAATCTCGCTGCCGAAGCTCGGCATCGGCCAGGGCGTGATGTCCTGGCTCAACGAGGTGCGGCGGTCCCAGCGCACTACGCTGCCGTAAACGCCGCTGGCGTAAAGAATATTCGGATCGGTGGGATCGGGCGCGATCCAGCCGCTTTCGCCGCCGCCCACCATGTACCAGTCGCGTCCGGTGATGTTGCCGTGATCGGTGCGATTGGGCACGGCGAGGCAGCCGGTGTCCTGCTGCGCGCCGTAAACGTGATAGGGAAATTCATTGTCGGTGATGACGTGATAGAGCTGCGCCGTCGGCTGGTTGTACCACGACGACCACGTCTGGCCGCGATTCACGCTGATGGTGGTGCCCTGATCGGTGCCGAGAATCAGGTGCGAGGAATTCTTGGGATCGACCCAGAGCTGGTGATAGTCGTCGCCGCCCGGCGCGCCGCGCACAATCGAGATTGTCTTGCCGCCGTCCTCCGAGCGGTACAGCGCGATGTTGGGCATGTAGATGACGTCGGGATTGTTGGGATCGACGGTGATGCCCATGAAATACCAGCCGCGGCTGGTGAGGCGCGAATCGCCGTTGGCCAGCGTCCAGGTATTGCCGCCGTCGTCGGAGCGATAGAGGCCCGACTTTTTGCCGGCATCGATCAACGCATAAACGCGCTTGCCATCCGGCGCGACCGCAACGCCGACGCGTCCCCAGTCGCCATCGGGCAGGCCGTTGCCGGTTAGTTGCGTCCAGGTTGCGCCGCTATCGGTCGAGCGATAGAGTCCGCCGCCCGGGCCTTGACAGCGGAGCATAGGTGCTCCATGGCGGACGATGCGTATTCCAGGTTCCGGCGAACAGCATGTTGGAGCTCGCTGCGGCGATGGCGAGATCGGAGACGCCGATGCTCGGCCCTTTGTCGAGAACGCGCGTCCAGGTCGCGCCGCCGTCGGTCGACTTGAAGACGCCGCGCTCGTCATTGGGACCGTAGGCATGGCCGAGCGCGCCAACGTAAACGACGTCGGGATTCTGCGGGATCGACCACGATGCGGCTGATCTGCCGCGAATCGCGCAGTCCGATATTCTTCCAGGTCTGGCCGCCGTCGGTGGACTTGTACACTCCGTCGCCGGAACTGAGAGCGGAGCGAATGTCGGACTCTCCGGTGCCGGCATAGATCACGTTGGGATTCGGACGGCGCAACTTCGAGCGCTCCGATGGAGGCGATCGGCTGGCCGTCGAAGATCGGCTTCCAGGTCACGCCGGCATCGGTGGTCTTCCAGACGCCGCCATCGACCGAGCCGAAGTAAAACGTGGCGCCGTCGCCCGGCACGCCGGTGACCGCAACCGCGCGGCCGCCGCGAAACGGGCCGATCAGTCGCCATTGCAGACCGCTGAACAGTTCCGGCGAGACGGTCTGCGCGTGCCAGGCGATGTTCAGAAAAAGTGCAGCAAAAACAATAACGATGGAACAAGCAAAACGTCTTACACAATGGCTCAATCGGAGGTCCTCTACCTGCAAGATCGGTGCGAATAGATTACACTTTCGCGTTGCCACAGCCACGACTGTGTTACGCGAAGAGTGGCTTTCATGGGGCATATAGCAGATGCGTCAGGCAGGTTGTCGGATTATGGTGATTGATTGATAATGCGAAATTCGTTTGCAGCTTGTTTTCCTCAGCTCTCCTTTCGATCTCTGCATTTTCATTCCTCAGCTTCCGGCGCAAGCAGATCGACACCACTCATGCTCACCGAAATGCACTGGCGCAACGTCGGCCCGTTTCGTGGCGGACGCACGCGCGCCATCTGCGGCGTTCCCAGCCAGCCAAATGTCTTCTATGTCGGCGCGGTGAATGGCGGAGTGTGGAAGACGACCGACTTCGGCCGCACCTGGAATCCGATCTTCGATCAGCAGCCAACGGGCTCGATCGGCGCCATTGAGGTCGCGCCCTCGGATCCGAACATTGTCTATGTGGGCAGCGGCGAAGGACTGCATCGTCCCGATTTGTCCGTTGGCGACGGCATCTACAAGTCGACCGATGCCGGTGCGACCTGGACGCATCTCGGCCTGCGCGATGGCCAGCAGATTTCCGCAGATGGCCGTCGATCCGCGCGATCCCAACCGCTTGTTTGTCGCCGTCGCCGGACATCCTTACGGCCCGAACCCTGAGCGCGGCATCTATCGCTCGACCGACGGCGGCCAGACTTTCGAGAAAGTTCTCTACAAGGACGAGAACATCGGCGGCAGCGATGTGAAGATCGATCCTGCCGACCCCAATATCGTTTATGCCACATTGTGGGAGGCGCGCGAAGGTCCCTGGGAGAACGGCGCCTGGAACGGCACCGGCGGCGGCATCTTCAAGTCGACCGATGGCGGCACAGACCTGGCAGCCAGCTTGCCGGCGGCCTGCCCGACGGCATCGTGCAGGCCTACGTCGCCATCTCGCGCAGCAATCCGCAAGCGCCTGTTCGCGTCGGTTGCGACCAAGGACGAGGTCGAGCTCTACCGCTCCGACGATGCCGGCGCGACCTGGTCGATCGCGACCAACGATCCTCGGCCCAAGATACGCATCGGCGGCGGCGATCTGCCGGTGCCCGCCATCGATCCCAAGAATCCAGACGTGGTTTACATCACCAGCACCGTGACCTGGAAGTCGACCGACGGCGGCAAGACCTGGACGGGCTTTCGCGGCGCGCCCGGCGGCGACGACTATCAGAACATCTGGATCAATCCCAACGACCCCAACATCATCATGCATCGCCAGCGATCAGGGCGCGATCATCACCGTGAACGGCGGCCAGAGCTGGAGCTCGTGGTACAACCAGCCGACGGCGCAGCTGTATCACGTGAACGCCGACAACGCGTTTCCCTATCGCCTGTGCAGCGGGCAGCAGGAGAGCGGCTCGGTTTGCATCTCCAGCCGCGGCAACGACGGCGAGATCACCTTTCGCGACTGGCATCCGGTGGCCGCGGAAGAGTATGGCTACGTTGTGCCCGATCCGCTCGACCCCGACATTGTTTTCGGCGGCAAGCTGACGCGCTACGACCGCCGCACCGCGCAGGCGCAGAACATTATGCCGATGCCGCTGCGCGATCGCCGGACTTTCGCGTGATTCGCACCGAGCCGATCGTCTTCTCGCCCTTCGATCCGCACCTGATGTACTTCGCGGCCAACACGCTTTGGGCCACGCGCGATGGCGGCCACAGCTGGAAGCAGATCAGCCCCGACCTGACGCGCAAGACGTTCGACGTGCCGGCGACGGTTGGCATCTTCCACTCCGAGCCGTCGGCGCAGCCGAAGCAGCGCGGCGTGATCTACGCGCTCGCGCCGTCGCCGGTCGACATCAACCGCATCTGGGCGGGCACCGACGACGGACTGATCTGGCTGACCACCGACGGCGGCGCGAACTGGAACAACATCACGCCGCCGCAGCTGTTCGGCGTGGCAGAAGGTTTCGGTGCTCGAGGCCAGCCACACCGATCCGCAGACGGCATACGCCGCCATCAACACGCTGCGGCTCGACGATCTGCGTCCGCACATCTATCGCACGCGCGACTCCGGCAAGACCTGGACGGAGATCATCAACGGCATTCCCGCCAACGAGAACGTCAACTCGGTTCGCGAAGACCCGAAGCGCAAAGGCCTGCTGTTCGCCGGAACCGAACGCGCGGTCTACGTTTCGTTCGATGATGGCGATCACTGGCAGTCGCTGCGGCTGAATCATGCCGGCGACTTCGGTGCGCGACCTGCTGATCAAGGACGACGATCTCGCCGTCGCGACCCACGGCCGCGGATTCTGGATCCTCGACGACATCACGCCGCTGCGGCAGATGGATGACAAGGTCACTTGCGGCGACGCTTACCTGTTCGCGCCCGAGCTGGCGTACGCGCGTTCGCTGGAACACCAACAGCGACACGCCGCTGCCGCCGGATGTGCCGGCAGGACAGAATCCGCCGGACGGCGCAATCCTCAACTATTACTTGAAGTCTTGCTTCGTCAGACCCGGTGACGCTGGAGATTCTGGACGCATCAGGAAAGTGGTTCGCCGCTTCTCCAGCGCCGATCCCGTGCCGCCAGCCGATCCCGAGCTGAGCATTCCGGCGTACTGGGTGCGTCCGCCGGAGCGGCTGTCGAACGCAGCCGGCTTCCATCGCTTTGTCTGGGACATGCACTACGCGCCGGTGCCGGGCATCAAGCCGGAATATCCGATCGCCGCGGTTTACGAGAACACGGCTCCGGCGCCGACCTCGCCGTGGATCATGCCGGGGAAATACACCGTCGTGCTGACGGTGGACGGCGCAGAAGTACACGCAGCCGCTCACGGTGCAGATGGATCCGCGGGTGAAGACGCCGATCGCCGATTTGCAGAAGCAGTTCGATCTTTCGCAGCAGGTGTATCAGGATTTGTTGACGCTGCAATCGGTGGCAGCGAAAGTGCCGGCAATTCGTGCGCAGGTAAAGTCGTTGCGTGCGAGTGCGACTGGCACCGACACTGCCAAGCTTGACGAGCTGAGCAAACAGCTTGACGCGCTGGTAGGGACGGAAGAGGAGGAAGAGGAAGGCGCTCCAAGGCGCGGGCCGCATCATGGAACCCTGGCTGCTCAACGGGCGTCACTACTGCAGGTGTTGAACATGTTGCAGGAAGTGGATGTTGCGCCCACGACGCAGGTGGTCGCGATCATTCCTAAGCTCAACCAGTCGACCGCCTCGTTGATGCAACAATGGCGGCAATTTGAGAGCGATCAACTGGCGCCGCTGAAGATTCAGCCGTGAATGTGGTTTGCGGTCAGGCTAAGAGCGTCTCGGTGATCTCGAGCCATTCTTCGTCGAAGGAACTGTGGGGAGCAGTCTTGCCCGCCCGCTGGTACCAGTAGCCGGCGTTGGAGGCGTCACCCTCTTTGCGATGCAGATAGGCGTGGACCCACGCGCCCGCCGGGCCTTCGTCTTGCTGGGCCGATTCGTGAGCGCGAGTCCAGTCTCCCTTGGCGTCCCACCACAAGCCCGCTAGGGGCGAGGTCAGTTCGCGAGGGGGTTCGTCGCGCAGCAGGGAATCACGGAATTCCTGGACAGTCATGAAAATAGGGTAGCGCTTTGCCGTTCACGAACGCTACAAGGGAGAGGTTAATTCTTGGCTACAACCGCCGAATCGCCGACAAACTCGACATTCGGCTTTTGCGTAATGATGCCGGCGGCGTAGCCCATGTCCAGCAACTTAGTGATGGCTTCGCGGCCATCCTTGCCGTAATCCAGCGTGCGCTCGTTGACGTACATGCCGACGAACTTGTCGGCCATCTGCGGCTCCAGATCGCGGGCGAACTGCATGGCATACTGCAGCGCCTCCTCACGATTGTCGAGCGCATACTGAATACTGTCGCGCAGCGCCGTGCAACAGGATGCGATAAGTTCCGGGCCAAGATCGCGCCGGATGACATTGCCCCCCAGAGGCAGGGGTAAGCCAGTCTGGTCGCGCCACCACTTGCCCATATCCAGAATCTTATGCAATCCCGCCTTATTGAAGGTCAGTTGACCTTCGTGAATGATCAACCCGGCTTCAAATTTTCCTTCCAGCACTTTGGGAATGATCTCGTCGAATGGCACCACCTGGGTCGCGATATCGGGCGCGAAGAGCTTGAGTGTCAGGTAGGCGGTGGTCATGGTTCCGGGAACGGCGATTTTGTGCCGCTTGATCTCATCAAGCGGAATGTTGCGCGAGGCCACGATCATGGGGCCGTAGCCTTCGCCAAGACTTCCGCCACTGGGCATCAAGGCATATTTGTCCTGAACGTAGGGATAGGCGTGGAACGAGATGGCCGTGATGTCGTAGAAACCTTCCATCGCCTTGCGGTTCAAGGTTTCGATGTCGGTCAGGGTATGGGTGAACTTCACTCCGGGCACACGAATTTTATTGGTCGCCATGCCATAAAACATGAAGGCGTCGTCGGAGTCGGGACTATGCGCGACTTTGATTTCGAGAATGCTCTTTTCAGAATTGCGGTTCATAAGAATGCGGTCGCCCGGCAGTTTCCTGAATTCACAAATACGTTTTACGACACGGGAACGAAATCATAGCAACTTTGCTCGGTGCAAGCGCCTAAAAGCTGCGGCGCAACCGAACTGCAGCGGCTGCGGCCAACATCACCTTCGATACCTCGGCAAACAGGAACGGATACAGTCCAAAGAACGCTGCCTGCTTCCAACTATGAGTCAGAATCGCCAGCCAGCTGATGCCTGCGGCGAACAGCACAACTTCAGCCGATACCGCAGCCACCAGATTGCGGATGAAGCCCGGCTTGCCCTGCTCCGCGATCCAGCCCGCCAGAAATGCGATCACTGGATAAGCCCACAGATATCCGCCGGTCGGCCCCAGCATCTGGGCAAAACTTCCCGGTCCCGACGAAGCGAATACGGGCAGCCCGATCGCGCCCCAGGACAGATAAAGAGCGGCGGCGGCAAAGCCCCGGCGGCTGCCCAGTGTCAGGCCTATCAGTAGAACCCCGAAGTTGGCCAGGGTCAGCGGGACCGGAGTGAAGGGCAAAGGCAAAGCCAAACGCGCGCAGACAGCAATCACCGCGCTGGCGCAAACCACGATCGCCACTTGCTTGATCAGGCTGAACGGTCGCTCATTAAGGCCTATTTGGGTATGAATTGCTGTTTTCGACATGGTTCCTACCTCGCGAAACTAAGAAGACTGCTTAGCACTATGCTCTGGACCGCCGGCGGATGCAGTGCCTTGGATCACCGGAGGAAGTTCGGCCTCACCCGGCTCCGTCACTCCAACCGGTCCAACGGCGGGGCTGGTCGAGGACTCCGCTTCTTCCAAGTCATCCAGTCCGACGGCCGGGCTGACTGGGGACTCCTGGCGAAGGTGCCGCTTTACGCGGAAGTGAATCGCCAGAACCACGGCGACAACGGCTGCGGTGCACAGCACCAGAACCGAAAAGAAAACTTTAATTACCACAGAAAGTCAGGATATCAGAATGAAGGTAGGCTAGGCCCAATTTTTGGATTGCGCAGCAGCCAGAGTTATCGGGATGTTGCCTAGTGATTCCCGGCTCCTGGCGTTGGATTCAATGGGTTAACGGATGATTGCGAGCGAGTCCAGGGCCGCCATATATTTCAGTCGAAAACGTAACGCGAATCGTAAGCCACACCCGATTGCGTAATAGGGTCAGGAACTCCTGCTCGAAGCTCCACTTCCGGTGGTGTAGAGCTTGATGGGCGATGTAATCAGCAACAACTTGCTTCTGAGACTGACTGACGCTGAAGGCTCCGTAGCCTTCCTGCCAAGCGAAGTCGACTCCGCGTTCGTGGAACCATCGCGAGCTGTTGCCTTTGAGCTCTTGGACGGCCTTGGCCAACGCGGTCGCGGGAGGCATGGCGATCAGGAGATGGACGTGGTTGGTGGTGCCTCCGGCGGCCAGCAGAGTGACGTTCTTCGCCCTGGCGACGCCGGTAAGATATCGACATAACTCGTCGGGATCAGGGATGAGATTGGCGCGTTGTTTCGTGCTGAATACGCAATGCACGAGGACCCAGGCATGGGTGTGGGACATAGGAGCAGGGTATCCAACAACGGAAGGATGTTCCGTGACGCCTAGCACACAGCAGGGTTCATATGCCGTCCCTACAGGACTCTAGTTTTGAGTCTTCTAAGGCTTGTCGCGGTGCCGAGATTCCGTCCGCGCAGCGGACAGCATATCTAAGCCCAGCGTTTCAACGCTGGGTATGCGTCTCTTCACGATGCGAGTCCCGCCAGGGACGGCATATGAATATGGCAGGGGCGCGCGTCAACGAGTGTCCATCGTATGACCAGACTGGGTGCTCAAAATTTTCCAGCTCCCAGTCCCGGTCATACGATGCATTTGCCCCGCACCACGAAAAACCATATGGCGTTCCTGGCGGGACTCGGATGCGCGCACTGAGCCACCCAGCGTTGAAACGCTGGGCTTAGATATGCTGTCCGCTGCGCGGACGGGTTTAGAATGCTTGCTCGGCAACGCCGGCTTACGATATGCAGAACTGGCTAAATCAACACCTTGCCGCACTCTGGATCATCATTCCGTGCTACGCCTTAGGGCTCTGGCTTCTCGTGTGCGCAGTCATCAGCTACATCAGTGGATGGACGACCTTGGCAAGGCGATTCCGGCTGAGAGTAACTTTCGTTGGAAAGCGATGGACAGGACAAAGCGGTCAAATGCGCTGGATTGCTGGCTACGGAAACTGTCTAACTGTGGGGTGCGATTCCCAAGGGCTGCATCTTGCCATCATGCCGCCATTCCGGTTTAGACATCCACCGCTTCTAATCCCGTGGGAGGAAGTAACAGTTTCGCAACGGCATATTATGTTTCTTCGTTATGTACGACTTGGTCTAGGGCGCGAATTCGATGTTCCTCTCTACTTGCGGCCAAAGCTGGCAGACAAGGTGAGAGGTGCCGCCGGAGACCGCTGGCCGATGGAACGGGTTGGTAGCCATACTTCTTGAAAGTCCATTGCGCAAGCCATCAGCGGAGGGCCTTTTCCAGCCTACACCCCGACCGGAAACGGCTTGGGGCTGCGCTCTTCGGCGCGCTCCTGTACCAGGCTGTCGAAGCGGCCTTGCAGCAGCGACATCATGCCGGTGTACCAGTAGCCGAAGACGAACAGAAACAGGAACGGCACGGTGATGTAGTTCTCGTTGGCGATCGCATACCAGACCGTCAGAGCGAAATAGCCGCCGATCAACATTTCAATCTAAGGAATCCAGCCCAGCCGTTTGCGATACTTCTTGGCGGCTGCGCCTCTGTCCTGCTTGCTGACCACGCGATACTTCGGCGTTCGGGCAAATGCGCTTTGATGGCCGACGAGCGCTTCCAGCACCGCTTTGCTGTTGGTGATGGTCAATCCGATACCCAGCGCCATCAATGCAGGCAGGAACAGGAATGTCCGATACCATTTTCCGGGGAACAGTTCCTTTTGCGACACCAAGTAGAAGCTGGAGATGGAAAACGTGGACGCCAAGAATAGCGGGATGTCGATGTACAGCATCTGGAACCATCCCTGATAAAAGCGAATCACCATGGCCGGCAGCAGCAGCATGCTGAGCACGATCATCAGCGGATAGCTGAGGTTCGCTGTCAGGTGATACCAGGCTTCGATCTTCTCGCGCCGATTGACGTTGGCGCGCAGCACCTTCGGCAAATCTTTCTTGGCGCATTGAATCAATCCCTTGGCCCAGCGCGCCTGCTGCGTCTTGAACGCGGTCATCTCGATGGGCAGCTCGGCTGGGCACTCCACGTCCTGGAGGTAGCGGAACTTCCAGCCCTTCAGTTGTGAGCGATAGCTGAGGTCGGTGTCTTCGGTCAGGGTGTCGTGCTCCCAGCCGCCGGCGTCGTCGATTGCCTTGCGCCGCCACATGCCGGCGGTGCCGTTGAAGTTGAAGAACACGCCGGCGCGCGAGCGGCCTCCGTGCTCCAGGATGAAATGGCCGTCCAGCAGAATGGCCTCGACTTCGGTCAGGAACGAATAGTTGCGGTTCAGGTGGGTCCAGCGCGTTTGCACCATGCCGATCTCGGGATTGGCGAAGTGGTGGATGACTTTCATTAGCCATTCGGATGTCGGCATGAAATCGGCGTCGAAGATGGCGACGAACTCGCCGAGTCGAAACTTTCAGCCCGGCATCGAGCGCTCCCGCCTTGAAGCCTTCGCGGTTCGTGCGGTGGTGATAGCTGATCTTGTGTCCGAGCGCCGCATAACGCTCCACCACCGATCGCGCCACCTGTACGGTTTCGTCGGTCGAGTCGTCGAGCACCTGGATCTCCAGCTTCTCGCGCGGATATTCGATCTTGCAGACGCAATCCACCAGGCGATCGATAACATACTGCTCGTTGAAGATGGGCAACTGAATCGTCACCAGCGGCAGTTCGGCGAAATGAGATTCCGGCTCAGTCACCTTGTTCTTGCGGTGCTTGTAATACAGATAGACCAGTTGATAGCGGTGCATTCCGTAAAACGCCAGCAGGATCAGCACCACGAAATAGGGAATCAGCAACAACATGTCGAAGGCATTGGCGTGGTACAGGCCTTTGAACGTGGTATCGAGAAAATGAGACCGCAGGTAGTGGCGAAACCCGTGAGGTTCCACCAGGGCGCAGCCAAGCAGGGTGAGGGCAGCGTTCAGAAGCGCACTCCGTCAGGAACCAGGGGCAATCATCGCGTTCGACCCCCAAAGCTCCACAAACGCTTGATTGTACCTGACGCCGCGTCTGAAACCGCAGGAACTCTCGCTGCGGATTTGTCGAATCAGGGTACAGAGAACGCGGCTTGGCGCGAACAGCTGTCGGCTAGGCGGATAACCAGGCCCTGTTCGCCTCGGTTGACTCTTATGCATGTAACGGCTAACAATAGCTACAATAGCAAGCGCGAGATTCGATGGGGTTCCCGACCAAAGCGTTAATCGTGTTACTAAGTAGCGTGCTCAGTGGTTGCCTCGGGCTGAGGGCACAGGCGCCTGCTGCGCAAGCGTCGGCAGCGCCAGCCGCGTCCGAATCCGCGGACACCAGTCTATCCTGAGCAAGCGTATCTGTCTGCCTCGCATTATCTCAATCAATATTTTGACTTCGCTTTTGATCTGCCGCCGGATGCCGATTTGCGGCCTATCCCGCAGTCGGCCTCACGCGATGGCAGCCTGCAGTTGCTGGAACTGGCGGGGCGTCCACCCGCCGATACCGAGATAGCGATCGCCGCGATTCCGGTAGGGACGGGGAACAACCAGGATGCCAAAGCCTTCCTGCGGTACGCGCTCGACCAGGAATTGCTCCGCGGAGTCGAAGAGCTGCGGCCCTTATCGAAGATTGAGCTTTCCGGGCATCAGTTCTACTTCTTCGAGACCCGGCATGGGGTCGAGCAGCACATGCTACTGGCGACGACGCTGGATGGCTACATTGTGCGGATCGTGCTCGCGGCCCATGATGAGAAGATTCTGAAGCAGATGGAATCGTCGTTTCAGCACGTCGTCTTCTTTGCACCCGCGGAATTGCGCCGACACCTCGATGCCACGGCAATCCTTACGATGGACCTGCGATATCGTCGCACCGGCTGGCCTCGCTACAAGCCGATCCGCCGATCGGTCACCTCGATCCCGGAAAGATTGGCGGCGACTACTATGAGAATGGAGCACTGGGCTTCAGTTATCGAATCCCTCAGGGATGGACCCTGGAAGCCGAAGGCGCCGTCCAACCGGCGGTTGAGCGTGATCGCGCGCGGCAGAATTTTGGCCGGCCGAGCATTGGGCGCAACCGAGCGGCACCTTCTGGAAGCTTGCAGCCGGACACTGTTTTCGGCTTGGGCAAAGCGGCCGGGAGCCGATGGCCAGATTCCTTACGACGACTTTGGCGAGGTGACGGTCACCGCGATTTCTGTCGCCTGTTTTCCCGGCATGAAGTTTCCCCAGGACGTGAATGACCGCCAGGGATTCAGGGATTTTCTGCTGCAATATGGCTTGACCCACCCCATCGTCGACCGACATGCGTGACGGTAAGGTTTTCGCCGCCAGCGGCAACGCTTTCCTGTTTCTGCATGGGACGGTGGCGTTCCGGATCCCGGATGATGAACTCTCGCGACGATTGTCGATTGCCATGGCGGTCACCGAGCGTAAAGGTTACTTGTTGACCTGGTTCTTCGCGGCGCCTCACAACAGCGAGTTACAACAGTTGACCGACGAGAGAGTTGTCTTCGATTCCGCGCCGCCCATCAAAGCTGCCAGCGTGACAGAACCGGGAGGCGGAGCGGCTTCGCCGACGGTGGACACGCGAGCTGGAGGTGCTTCTTCCCCAGCGTCTGAGACGTCAATGCCGCCGCAGCAGGCGGCAACTGCGGCCCATCCGTCGCCCGAGAGCGCGCCCAGTACGGCTTCTGGTGGCAGTTCCGCTTCCGTTCCGACCGGCGCCGATCAGCAGCAGACCTCCGCGCCGGCCCAGCCCACGCTTCTCCGGCCGGGCGAGACGATGGAGAGTCAGCAGGGAAAAGGGGCTCGCATTCCCAATAAGCAGAAGCAATCCGATTAGCCGGAGGGCATCTCAGATGCTTTCTCGAGCCCGGCGCGACTTTTGCACGACAACTTGTGCAGCGTGCAAATTCCCCGGTGCTCCTCTTATGCTGGCGCGCATTCCCTGATAAAATCATTAAAATCCACTCCCCGGAGATGCAATGCAGGCAATCCTTGCGCTGGAAGATGGACGGATCTTCCACGGCAAAGGCTACGGAGCAAAAGGTGAATGTTACGGGGAAGTTGTTTTTAACACCTCGATCACGGGCTATCAGGAAATTTTCACCGACCCCTCCTACGCTGGCCAGATCGTAGTTCTCACCAATCCTGAAATCGGCAATTACGGCACTAACTCCGACGACAACGAGGCCACGCGGCCTTACATCGAAGGCCTGATCGTGCGCGAGTTTTCGCGTGTTAGCTCGAACTGGCGCTCGCAAGAAGTTGCGGAGGAGTATCTGGAGCGCTACAAGATTCCGGTGCTCGGCGAGATCGACACTCGCGCGCTAGTGCGGCACCTGCGCGATAACGGGGTCATGCGCGGCGTGATCTCCACGCTGGAGACGGACACCGAGAAACTGGTGGCGAAGGCGCGCGCGATTCCGAAGATGGATGGCACGGACTTGGCGAAGGAAGTCACCACGCGCCACGTTTATGAGTGGGATGAGGGTGTGCGCTCGCATGAGCCGACGCGGGTTGTCGGCGTGAAAGACGCGCCGCCCAAGCACCACGTGGTCGCCTACGATTATGGGATCAAGCACAACATTCTCCGCCGACTGGTTGGTGAATGCTGCCGGGTGACCGTTGTGCCGGCGACGACCAGTGCCGAAGATGTGCTCGCGCTGAAGCCCGACGGCGTGTTTCTGTCGAACGGGCCGGGCGATCCCGAGCCAGTGACCTACGCGCAGGAAAGTATTCGCCGCATGATGGGCAAGGTTCCGATCTTCGGAATCTGTCTGGGGCATCAACTGATCGGGCTGGCGCTCGGCGGAAAGACCTACAAGCTGAAGTTTGGCCATCATGGCGGCAACCATCCGGTGAAGCAGATGAAGAGCGGCAAGATCGAGATCACGGCGCACAATCACAACTTTGCCGTCGACCCCGACTCGCTGAAGCAGAGTGAAGTCGACCTGACGCACATCGACCTGAATGACAATACGCTGGAAGGTCTGCGGCACCGATCGCTGCCGCTGTTCAGCGTGCAGTATCATCCCGAGGCCGCTCCCGGGCCGCACGACTCGCACTATCTGTTCAAGGATTTTGTGAGCATGATGGAGGAGTGGAAGGAAGTGACTCGGAGCCGCTTTGGGGCCGCACCTCGGAGTGAGAATGTGCTGTCGATTTTGAAGGGGCACGCCTTTAGGCGCGCCGTAAAAGGCTAACAAACGGCCAGGGCTTTAGCCCCTGAGGAATTCGAACTTGAGACCGACTCGACAGCAGACCAGAGCAGGGCAGACCTACTTTGTCACCTCCCAGACTTGGCAAAGACGAGCGTTGTTTCGGAATGAGAAGTGGGCGGAGCTTGTTCCTGGAGACGCTGCAATCCTATCGCGGACGCGCTTACCTGCTTCATGAGTATGTCTTGATGCCGGAGCACTTCCATATTCTGATTACTCCTTCGGTGACTCTGGAGCGCGCAGTCCAATTCATCAAAGGTGGATTTTCTTTCCGGGTGAAGAAGGAATTGCAATCCTCGATGGAGATTTGGCAAGACTGGATTCTCTGATCATCGGATTCGCGATACTGAGGACTATCAGATTCATGTTGATTACATTTTTCGCAATCCTGTGGGCCGGAAGCTGGTCGAAGAGTGCAGCCGAATATCCATATTGTTCGGCTTTCCATGGAAGTCCTAAAGACGAGATACCTCAGTGGCTAAAGCCACTCAACAAAGAGCAGCCCTTCGGCGCGGCTGAAGCCGCGCCCCTTCAAAAGCAGATCACTCGCTTCGCTCGTGATGACAATTCAGAGCAAGTGGACATTCCCGCTGAAGCGCTTCTTGACACTGAAGGACTTGGTGACCAAGACATAATCCATGCCACGCCGCAACGACATCGCGAAAGTGCTCATCATCGGCTCCGGGCCGATCGTTATTGGCCAGTCGGCTGAGTTCGACTACTCGGGCGCGCAGGCCTGCAAGGCGCTGCGCTCGGAAGGCTACGAGGTGGTACTGGCCAACTCCAATCCAGCCACCATCATGACCGATCCCGAGATGGCCGACCGTACCTATATCGAGCCGCTCACCCGCACCTATCTGGAAGAAATCATCCGCATTGAAGCCGAGATGCTGACCGCGAGCGGAAAAGGCGGCGTTTTTACGCTGCTGCCTACCGTCGGTGGACAGACTGCGCTGAACCTTGCGGTCGAGTTGGCCGACGGCGGCGTGCTCGAAAAGTACAACGTGCAGCTGATCGGCGCCCAGCTCGGTGCCATTAAGAAAGCGGAAGACCGGCTGCTGTTTAAAGATGCGATGACTGCGATCGGGCTCGATGTGCCGAAATCTTCGCTGGTCAATAACCTGAAAGACGGCATCGACTTCAGCAGCAAAATCGGGTTCCCGGTGATCCTGCGGCCGTCGTTCACGCTCGGCGGCACCGGCGGCGGCATTGCCTACAACCGCGAAGAACTGCTGGAACTGCTGGCGCGCGGCCTCGATCTCTCACCCGTCCACGAAGTTCTACTGGAAGAGTCGGTGCTTGGCTGGAAAGAGTACGAGCTGGAGTTGATGCGCGATTTGGCCGACAACGTCATCGTCATCTGCTCTATTGAAAACTTCGATCCCATGGGCACGCACACTGGCGATTCCATCACTGTGGCGCCAGCGCAGACACTCACCGATCGCGAGTATCAGGCCATGCGCGACGCGGCCATCGCTGTCATTCGCGAGATTGGTGTCGAGACCGGCGGATCGAACATCCAGTTCGCGGTCGATCCGCACAACGGCCGCATGGTGGTCATTGAGATGAATCCGCGCGTGTCGCGGTCGTCGGCGCTGGCGTCGAAAGCCACCGGATTTCCTATCGCCAAGATTGCTGCCAAACTCGCAGTCGGCTACACGCTGGACGAGATCACCAACGACATCACGCGCAAGACGCCAGCCTGCTTCGAGCCGACGCTCGACTACGTGGTCGTCAAAATCCCTAAGTGGCAATTCGAGAAATTTCCCGGCGCCGACGAATCGCTCGGCCCGCAGATGAAATCCGTCGGTGAAGTCATGGCGATTGGCCGCACTTTCAAGCAGGCGCTGCTGAAGGCGGTGCGCTCCATGGAGACCGGCAGGAAGGCGACTGCGGAAGACATAGAGCCACGCATTCTGACCAAGCGGCTGGTGACGCCTCACCCGGAGCGCCTGCAATACATTCGTTATGCGCTGTCGCAGGGAATGTCGGTGCGCGAGATTGCGCAAATGACCAACATCGATCCCTGGTTCCTGCATCAGCTCAAAGAAATTGCGGACGTGCAGGCCACGCTGGGAACCGAGCCAATCGACGCCGAGCGTTTGCGTGAGATCAAGCGCATGGGCTTCTCCGACGCTCGCCTGGGCGAAGCCTTACATCTGAAAGAGGGAAACGCCAGCAGCGAAAAAATTCATCAGCTGCGCAAGGAACATAATGTTCGCCCGGTGTTTAAGCGGGTCGACACTTGCGCCGCCGAGTTTGAAAGCTTCACCCCATACATGTACTCGACCTATGAGGAAGAGGACGAGGCGACGCCCACCGATCGCAAGAAAGTCATCATTCTGGGGAGCGGCCCGAACCGCATCGGGCAGGGCATTGAGTTCGATTATTGCTGCTGCCATGCTGCATTCGCGCTGCGCGACGACGGCTTCGAGACCATCATGGTCAACTGCAATCCCGAAACCGTCTCCACCGACTACGACACCAGTGATCGCCTGTACTTTGAGCCGCTAACCTACGAAGACGTGATGGCGGTGTACGAGCACGAAGCAGAGAGCGGAGCGCAGATCGGTGTGATCGTGCAATTTGGCGGTCAGACGCCGCTGAATCTCGCGCTTCCGTTGAAGGCTGCAGGTGTGCCTATTATTGGGACATCGCCGGAGAGCATCGATCTGGCGGAAGACCGCCGGCGTTTTGGCAAGCTGCTGGAAGAGCTCTCGATTCCGCAGCCGCGGGGCGCAACTGCGGCCAGTGTGGAAGAAGCGGTAGCCAACGCCAATCGCATCGCCTATCCCGTGCTGGTGCGGCCATCGTATGTGCTGGGTGGACGCGCCATGGTTTTGGCCTACGATGACGAGTCGCTGATCCACTACATGAAAGAGGCAGTGGAATATTCGCAGGAGCGGCCGGTGCTGATCGACCACTTCCTGGAGTCGGCGACCGAGGTTGACGTGGATGCGCTTTCCGATGGCGAGGACGTGGTGATCGGCGGCATCATGCAGCACATTGAGGAGGCTGGGATTCACTCCGGCGATTCGTCGTGCGTGCTGCCGGCTGTCGATATTCCTCCTCACCTGCTGAAGACTATTCGCGAATACACCTTCCAACTGGCACGCGCGCTGAAGGTCATCGGGTTGATGAACGTGCAATACGCGATTCAGCGCAACCGAGTTTACGTGATCGAGGTCAACCCGCGTGCTTCCCGTACCGTGCCTTATGTTTCGAAGGCGACCGGCGTGCCGCTGGCAAAAATTGCTGCGCGCCTGATGACGGGCCGCAAGCTGCGCGAGTTTCTGCCGGAGAACATCGAACGTGGCACCGATCTCGATACCGGCAATTTCTATTTCGTGAAGTCGCCCGTGTTCCCGTGGGGAAAATTTCCTGGTGTCGACACCGTGCTGGGGCCGGAAATGAAATCTACCGGCGAGGTGATGGGCGTGGCCGACAATTTCGGCGAGGCGTTTGCCAAAGCGCAAGCGGCGGCAGGGCAGCTGCTGCCGACGACGGGAACGATCTTCATGAGCGGCAACGAGCGCGACAAGCCGTTTATGCCCGAGTTAGGCAAGCGCTTTGTCGAGATGGGTTTCAGCATCGTGGCCACGCATGGCACGGCGCGCGTGTTGGAAGAGGCAGGCTTGCGGGTCGAGCGGGTCTACAAAGTCAAAGAAGGCCGGCCGAATGTGGTTGATCTGATCAAGGGCGAACGCATTCAGTTGATTATCAACACACCACATGGCGTGGAACCGTGGTTCGACGAAAAGGCAATTCGCCGAGCTGCTGTGACCGCGCGTATTCCGACGATCACTACGCTCTCAGCAGCCCGGGCGGCGTGCGAGGGTATTGCGGCTCTGCAACGGGGCGAGGCGAAGGTTTATGCGCTGCAGCAACTGCATGTGGAGCGGATAAAGCAGCAACTAGCAACTAGCAGCTAGCAACTAGCAGCTAGCCAAGAGCAGTCAGCACTCAGCACTCAGCCTTTCGTGGTCAGTGCTCGGCGGTTGGCGTTTGCCAGGTCGTCACCCTCTCAAGATTGTCATCACGAGCGCAGCGAGGGATCTGCTGTTCGTGCGCAGTGGAGAATCTTCCCGCGGCGACGAAAAGCAGATCCCGTTGGGCTGAAGCCTTCCTCGTGATGACAATCGTATTATCTTCCAGTTTGACCATTATTCTGACTATGGTTAGAATAATTAGTCACGGGGTCCACTATGCAGGAAATTGCTATCTCGGAATTTAAGGCCAAGTGCCTCTCGTTGCTGCAGCAAGTTTCCAAGACGAAGGAACCGATTCGGGTAACGCGGTTTGGCAAGCCTGTTGCCGACGTTGTCCCGCCGGCAGAAGTTCAGGTCGATCGCAACGCCTGGATCGGTTCCGGCCACGGAACCGCCAAAATCCTCGGCGACATCATTTCTCCAGCCAGTGAGCCGGAGGAGTGGGAGGCGCTGCGCGGTTGAAACTCTTGCTCGACACCCATATCTGGCTCTGGGCTTACCTGGAACCAAAGCGTTTGCGACCCCACCTTTTACGCGAGCTGCGCAATCCCGCGAACGAGCTCTGGCTTTCTCCAATCAGCACGTGGGAAGCCCTGACTCTGCAAGCCAAAGGCAAAATTCAGTTGCCCAATGACATTGAACGGTGGTTGCGCCAAGCTACTCTTCCTCTGCGTGAGGCTCCGTTGACTCACGAGATCGCGCTGGCTGCCAGCCGTCTTTCGCTGCACCGTGATCCTGCCGATCGATTTTTGGCAGCCACGGCCCAGGTTCTTGATTTGGTATTGGCTACCGCCGACCAGCGCCTGTTAGGCGTGGCCGAAATTCGGACGCTGGGAAATCGATAAGGTCGATGCGGTTGGACGGAGCGTCCGGAGTGGATCGTCAATGAGTGTTGCCACTGCTCTCGCCAGCTATGGCTTATGGGTGTTCGTTTGCGAACTGGAAAGCAGAGCAGCGTTCCACATGCGCCGAACTGCTATGTAAATCGTTCCCTCTCCAAGCACGATAAGCAGCAGAAGCACGTAGCTTGGCCAATGATGCCTGTACTGGGCATAGAGCTTCCAATACGAGGTCGGGTCTTGCTGCGCCCTAGTTGCCATGTCCTCAAAGCTGGCAGGCACACTCGAAGCCGAGGATTGATAATTCCTTGTTTTCGTATCGAAGCTGAAGGTGCGAATGCTATAGGTGTTGAAATCGTACTGCGTCCCAGTAAACCGACCATCCGAGAATTCCAGATCGACCAGAGATCGAACGTAACCTGGGCCTGCGATCGGAACATCGGTTTCATAACCGGGAGCCTTGATGTAGCCATCGTAAGTGTTATGGCTTCCGAGTTCGTATCCATTGGGTAGCGTTACATAAGGATCACCACTCAGTCCGCAGTCTTGGTGCGCGATCCGATTCGAAATCTCGACATGGAGCAGCAACACAGCCACTAACCAGCCCGCACCCAAAAATGGTGCCATGGCGGTAAGGATCAGCATTTTGCGCCTGCCTTTTACCTTCGGGCCTGTTCTCTTTCGCGCAGAAAAGTAGAGGCAAAAAGATGTGATACCAGCCGCTACGAGGATCAGAAAGCCGTAAACGGCAATGGTCATGAAAACCGCGAATCCGGCCATGCAGACATTCTAGCTGGCATAACATCGCCTTATCACCAGCGATGGCACCACCTTCCATTCAGCCTTATCCTTCACCGTCCTATAATCAATGGGAGGGTACCTCATGCTTCTACACGGAATTTTTCCTCCCATTACCACTCCGTTTTATCCTGACGGCAGAATTTACTTTCGTAAGCTGGAACAGAATGTCGAGCAATATTCGCGCACGCCGGTGACCGGCATTGTCGTGCAGGGCTCGACCGGCGAAGCTATCTTGCTTAGCGACGAAGAGCGTCGCGAAGTGCTGAAGTGCGCCCGCGAGTTTGCCGCCAACGACAAAGTTCTGATCGCCGGGACCGGAATCGAATCGGCCATCGAGACGCTGCATCTGACCGAGTACGCTGCCCAACTCGGCTACGACATTGCCATGGTGCGCACGCCGCATTACTACAAAGGGCAGATGTCTGATCCGGGTAACATGAAGGCCTTCTACCGCTTTGTCTGCGATCGCTCGCCGCTGCCGGTGATCATCTATAACTTCCCGCAGGCCACTGGATACGACATGCCAGCTGAAGTAGTGGTTGAACTCGCCGAGCACCCAAATCTGGCCGGCATCAAGGAGTCGTCCGGCTCCATCGAAAAAGTTCAGAAGATGGTTGCAGGCACGCGTCACATCAAACGCTCCGCCACTGTGACCGAGACTTTCGCGCCTGTAACTGCTCGCATGTTGGCCGCCGCAACAGCCGCTTCTGCCAGTGCCGAAGGCGGAGCGCTGGTGACCGTCGGCGCGCTGGCTGGAACCGCTGCCCCCAAGCCGTCGTCGGCGGGAGTTACGGTTGTGGGCGGACTTAAAACGCGGCAGAAGGAAGTTGGATTCCAGGTGCTGGTTGGCGCAGCGCAGAAACTACATCCCTCACTCGACGCCGGGGCTGTTGGGGCGATTCTGGCCTTTGCCGATTGCGCTCCCACCGCCTGCTACGAGATTTATGCTGCCTGGAAAGATGGCGACACGGCGCTCGCCCGCGAGAAGCAGGAACGGATCGCCAAAGCCGCCGAACGGATCGTCGGCGGGCTGAGTATTCCAGGCGTGAAGTACGCCATGGACTACAACGGGTTCTTCGGCGGCGTTCCGCGGCTGCCGCTGTTGCCGCTCACGGCAGACAAGAAGGCGGAAGTGGAGCAGTTGCTGGAGAACATTCGGAACTGAGAAGCAGTTGCCAGTGGCCAGTTGTCAGTTGTCAGAGAACGCCTGACAACCGACAACAAAGCTTTTTTCGACGCTACCTCTTTTTGCGATTCTTGTTATTCGTCTTGCCGCCTCGGTTTCCGCCATCTGTTGCTCCACGCTCGGGACTTTCCAGCACCGTCTTATCGCTGCTAACCAGATTGCCCACGCCTTCGCGATTGCGGCCGCCGCGCAGATTGGGTTGTTGTGGCTGCTTCTCACCACCGCCGCGACGTGGGGTGGCTGGGATATCGAGCTCACGATGGTGGGAGCCCTTCTGTCCCTCGGCGTCACTGGTTTCCGCCGCGGCACTGCTAGTCTTGGGCTTCCCTGAACGCTGCTGGCGCGATTGCTCGTCGTGGTGCATGTCGAGGGGATGCGTTCCGGGATCTTCGCCCTCGGTCTCGCCGCTGCGGGGATCGACGATGAACAGCAGGTCGGACAGATCGCTGGCGTGTTCTTCTTCTTCGCTCAGAATGTGCTCGATCAGCACCCGGGTCGTGGGATCGTGGTCGGCGAAGTGACGAATCATCTTCGAATAAACTTCGATGACGATGCGTTCGGCGATCAGATCCTCTTTAATCATGTCGGCCAGCGTTTTGCCTTCGGCGTATTGCGAGGCTGACCGCTGCAGTAGCGAGGCCGGGTTAAAGTCGGGCTTGCCACCCAATTGCTGGATTCGCTCCGCTATCTCGTCGGCATGTTCGCGTTCGGCGTCCGCATGTTCCTTAAATTCGTCGCGGACAGCCGTTCCGTGAACGCCGGTCGCCATGAAATAGTGATGCATATAGCGCAGCACGCAGACAATCTCCGTGGCCAGCGCCTCGTTCAGGATGGAGATGGTTTGCTCGACGTCACCCTCATAGGAATTCGTTACCGCACCATCTTCGATCTTCTGCGCGGCGCGCTTGCGTATCTCTTCCACATCAGTCACAAAACTTGGCATATGAATTCGACCTCGCTCCAAGCTACCGCTAATGCTCCACGCACACGTTTAAGGTCGCCAGAGTGTTGGCGGTGCGCCTGATTGGATGCAAGATCTACAAGGACTAGATGCCCCAAATTCACTGGCTCCGGGAAAAAGCGGGCGGGCTGGTTGAGCGGCCCGGAATGGGCCGCCAAATTTTACTGAATCTTGGCCGGCGCGAAATTTGGCTGAAGGATTGGGACGGCATCGAATATATTGACTGCAATGCCTTCGCTCGCACTTTCGGAATTAATTGGCACCACCGTGATCGACAACACCGGCGCGCATGCCGGCAAGGTCCGTGAAGTCACGTTGGTTCCGCAAGACAATGCCAGCCTGGTTACTGGGTTCGTGGTGAAGACCCGCCACGGCAATCGGCTGGTGCCGGTTACCTCTGTCAGCTTGATTAATGGCGGCTTGCGGATCGCAACCGCGGCTGCCGAATGGAGTCCCTATGGCGGTGGCGAAGGTATGCTGCTGCTGGAACGCGACTTGCTCGATCAGCAAATCATCGACGTTCACGGACGCAAAGTGGTGCGGGTCAACGATGTCGATATTCACTCCGACAGCGGCAACGGCCACATTGTGCTCAAAGTTGGGGCGGTGGATGTGGGTCCGCGCGGAGCCGTTCGCCGCCTGCTGAAGGGAGTCGTGCCGGCCGTCGCACTGCATCTGCTCTTGGAGAGAATTCCTCCGCGGATGATTCCCTGGGAGTTCGTCGACTTGATCGAAATTGATCCCGCGCGGCGCGTGAAGCTGAAGATCTCGCTCGATCGCCTGGCCAAGCTGCACCCCGCCGATATTGCCGACATCGTTGAGGACCTCGCGCCGGCCGAACGCGAAGCCATCTTCGAGACTCTGGATGAAGAAGTTGCAGCGGAGACGCTGGAGGAAATCGATCCCAAGCTGCAAGTATCGATCTTGAGTTCGCTCGATTCTGACCGCGCGGCCGACATTGTGGAGGAGATGGATCCGGATGCCGCTGCTGATCTGTTGGGCGACATGCATCCCGACGCGTCCCAGGAAATCCTCACCGAAATGGAGCCGGAGGAGCGTGCCGAAGTTGCCGGATTGATGACCTTCGAAGAAGACACGGCAGCCGGACGCATGACCACCGACTATATGGCGCTGGGACCGAGCGCCAAAGTAGAAGATGCCATCGAGATGCTGCGGAACTTCGAGGGTGGAATCGAGAGTGTTAGCACCATCTTCATCATCGGGGAGAAGGACAAGCTTCTGGGATCGGTTCCGTTGGCGAAGATTGTTGTGGCTCCGCCGGGCACACCTTTGATGATGCTCAGCACCGGTCACATCACGACGGTTCATCCTGGAGCCGACGAAAGGAAAGTTGCCGAGTTATTCGACAAGTACAACCTGCTCACCTTGCCGGTAATCGATGACGAAGGGGTGTTGACTGGCGTGATTACGGCGGACGATGTGATCAACATGCTTAGGGCGAAGCTGTAATCGGGACAACGGTATAATCTCAGGATGGCAGCCACTGTGATTCACATTTCGGAATCTGACGCTGAGAAGGATTTCGGCTCGGTCCTGGCACGCGTGCGTGAGGGAGCCGAAGTGGTGATTGAGAGTGAAGGTGATCGGTTGCCTGTCGCCATCATACGGGCGGCCGTTTCGCGGCCTGCCCGTCTGTTGTCAGAATCGATCGCCTTGGCCAAGAAGCACGAAGCAGAGACAGGAGAATCCCCGGTTCTCGACCCCGAGTTTGCTGCCGACGTAGAAGAAATCATTCGCAATCGTAAACCGTGGAATCCTCCTACATGGGATTGATTCTGGACTCGAGTATTGTAGTAGCCGCTGAACGGCGTGGACGCAACGTTGTAGAAATTCTTGAGCAAATCAGAACGTCAAGCGGAGAGATCGAGGTCGGAACATCGGTTGTTACGGTTGCGGAATTAACCCATGGAGCGTATCGCGCGAAGGACGACCGCGATCGCCGCCGACGAGTGGCCTTCGTAGAGGAATTGTGTCGCGATGTTTTAGTACATCCGATAACTGTCGAGATCGCGAAGGAAATAGGACGCATAGAAGGCCAACAGGCTGCGCAAGGAATCTCGCTTCCGTTTGAAGATCTGGCCATCGGCGTAACCGCCCTCGTTCTGGGTTTCGATGTGGCCACGCTCAACGTACGGCACTTCCAAAAGATCCCCGGCCTGAAGGTTGTCTCCTCCATATAGCGATTGGCGCATTTCCCAACATGCGTTTATTCTGGGTGTTCTTCGCATCTCACCCTAAGTCCTCGGTCCCATGCCTGATTCGCGACGCATTAAAGTTTGGCGAATTCGTCTGTTGATGTTCCTGGCCGTCATCGGCCCTGGGTTCATCACTGCGAATGTCGACAATGACGCGGGCGGCATCTACACCTATTCCGCCGCCGGTGCGCAGTTCGGGTACCTGCTGCTCTGGGTCATGATCCCGATGACCGTGGCGCTGGTCGTCGTGCAGGAAATGTCGGCACGCATGGGCGCAGTCACCGGCAAGGGGCTCAGCGATTTAATCCGTGAGGAATACGGCCTGCGCATCACGTTTTTCATGATGCTGGGGCTGGTGATTACCAATTTCGGCAATGTGGTGTCGGAGTTTGCCGGAGTGGCCAGCAGCCTGGAGCTCTTCCACATCTCCAAATACATCAGCGTGCCTGGCGCTGCGCTGATCGTGTGGTTGCTGGTGGTGAAGGGAACCTATAAGAGCGTGGAGAAAGTTTTCCTGGCGGCATCGTTCTTTTATTTTGCCTATATTATCGCTGGCGTGCTGGCCGGGCCAAGTTGGAAGGAGGCGTTTGTCGCCACCTTCAAGCCGCCGCACAGCGCCGCCTTCCGCGATTCGTCCTACATCTACATGGTGATCGCCGTGGTGGGAACCACGATTGCGCCCTGGATGCAGTTCTATCTGCAATCCTCCATCGTGGAGAAGGGAATCACTCCGCGCGAGTACAGAGCGTCGCGCTGGGACGTGATCCTGGGCTGCCTGTTCACCGACGTGGTCGCCTGGTTCATCGTGGTGGCTTGCGCGGCGACCCTCTATGTTCACGGCATTCGGCAGATTCGCGATGGCGCCGATGCCGCTCAGGCTTTGCGCCCTTTGGCGGGCGAGTATGCCTACATTCTGTTTGCGGCGGGACTGTTTAACGCTTCGCTTGTTCGCCGCCTCGATCTTGCCGATTTCGACGGCCTACACGGTGTGCGAAGGCCTAGGCTTCGAATCCGGCGTGGGACACAAATTTGGCGAGGCCAAGGTTTTCTATTGGCTCTATACGCTGCTGCTGATTGCCGGTGGCGGCGTCATCCTGCTGCCCAACCTTCCGTTGGTGAAGATCATTGTTCTTTCCCAAGTGGTGAATGGAATTGTTCTGCCCTTTGTGCTGATCTTCATGCTGCTGCTGGTCAACAAGAGCGAGCTGATGGGCAAGCACGTGAACGGAACGTGGTTCAATCTGATCGCGTGGGCAACTACCATCATTATGATCGGATTGACGATTGCCTGGTTCGCTACCGGGCGCGGAGGGAGCTAGGGAGTTTCGCGTTGGGGATTTGTTAAGGGAAAACCGGGGAAAGTAGATCCCTCGCTCCGCTCGTGATGACAAAAAAGGACCTAGTACGGCGTAGCTAAAACAGCGCCCTTCAAAGCAGCCTAAAATAGTTTGCCATCTGCGATCTCCTGCACCAGGGTTCGATCGGCGTCAAGGAAATCGAGCGTCGGCAGTTCGCGCCGGTTGACCCAACGAATTTCGCGGAAGATGCGGTTTTGCAGCTCTCCCTCATATTGTTCCACGACGAAAAAGTGCAACTCCACGGCATTGCCATTCTGATAATGATGTTGCAGTTGGGCGACTTTGGAACCGATCTCGGCGCGGATTCCAAGTTCTTCGTCGAGTTCGCGTTGCAAAGCCTGAGGCGGGTCTTCGCCGGGCTCAATCTTGCCGCCGGGAAACTCCCACTTCAGCGGCAGCGCCTGATATTCGGTCCGCTGGCAGCAAAGGATTTCTTCACCTCGGACCATCAACGCGGCGACCACTTGCTTGATCATCGGATTTGCTCCGCTGAGTCACCGCCGCTGCCGTCCATCATGTTGTTTTCTCCAGGTAGACGCCGACCAGACGAGCGCAATGTTCCACCAGTTGACGGTCGTCGGCAGTGAACGCCGCGGGAGTGTGACTGTCGATATCCAGTTCGCCGACTACTTCACCCTTCACAACGATGGGGACGACGATTTCAGACTTCGTCTCGAGCGAACATGCCAGGTACCGCGGGTCGGCATTGACATCGTCGACGATGACCGTGCGGCCAGACGAGGCAGCAGCGCCGCAGATGCCTTGATTCAGCGGTATCCGCGTGTGTGGCGTGATCGCTCCCACGTAGGGGCCGATAACCAGGACCGGGTCTTCACCGATACCAGCTTTTTCGATCATGTAGAAACCAACCCAATCGAAATGGGGCAACCGCTCCTTAAGCCGCCCGACGATGACGCTCATCAGGTCTTCGACACTGGCGGCGGCAGGGGCCAGGACAGTCAGTTCCTTAGCAAGATCTTGTTGCATGGTCGACATTGGAGTCCCTTTTTATCACAAGCCGCGCTGTTCACAGGCTCTGAAGTTGACGGATCCCCGATGGACGCGGGAACTGTTCGGGATGAAGCGCCCAGGCGATGGCGTCCAACCCTCCCAGCAATGTCGTCGACGGCGTGTTGAACAACTCGTCCTGGATGCAAAACACCTGACCGTTACGCACCGCGGCAACTTCGCTCCAGCCGCGCTGCTCTACGATTTTCTCCAGCGGAACGCGATCGCCCGCGCCGCACCAGGCCGCGAAAATCACGTCGGGCATGCAGGCAGCGATAGCTTCTGCTGTCATGGGCTTGCCGGGCTCGCCGAGGAATTCGCCGCCGGCGGCTTGCACCAGCTCCGCGACCCAGAGCTCGGAGGCGATGATGGGATTTCCCCATTCTTCGCAAAACACCCGCGGCTTCGGCCCAGTTGCAGTTTGTTGTCGAACCTCTTCGATGCGGTTTTGCATTCCGTTGATGACCGTCTCGCCTTTTTCCGGCACGCCCATGATCCCGGCAATGGCGGCGATGTCGAGGTAGATGTCGGCCAGCGAGCGAGGAGTGAGGCCGAGAAATCGCACGCCCGCCTTCAGGATTTCGGCCACCGCTTTCGATTGATAGGGAACGGAAGCCAGCACCAGGTCGGGCTTTACCGCGAGAATCTGCTTCGGCTTGCGCCGTCCAGGAGTCGGAGACGATGAGGCGGGAGCCATCGGCGACTTCGGGACAGACATCCACGCAATACTTTGTGCAGGCCACCAGACGGTCGAGCTGTCCCAGGTCGCGCAAGGCGACGGTAGCGCTGGGTTGCAGAGAGACGACGCGTTGCAAGCTATGATTTGCCACATTCAAGCCTTTTCGATTATACGGAGGGAGGGCCGGAGCCCGTGCCGGACAAGCCGGTAAGCTATGATGTTGACTCATCGGCCATGTATTCTGCGGAACTTCTTGATCACTTCGAACATCCTCGTAATGCGGGCGAGCTGCCGGGAGCAGATATTCACGTACAAGTGGAGAATCCCGCCTGCGGCGATATTCTCGAGTTGTCGGCCAAGATCGAAGGTGGCCAGATTAGCGAGATCCGGTTTCGCGCCAAAGGTTGTGTGCCCGCCATGGCCTGCGCTTCGGCGGTGACCCAGTTGGCTGAGGGAAAGTCTGTACAGCAGGCTCGTGCGATCGGCAAGGATGACATTGTGCGCGCAGTCGGAAGTCTGCCGCCTGCCTCCGGACATGCCGCCCAGCTTGCCTGGGATGCGCTCCAGGCCTTGCTGAAGATGGCAGCTTGAGGCCGATCCGCGGGCGGAAGCAATTGCCGATTCGAGCGCGGCATTTAGTGGGCTGACCGTCGCATTGTCCACATCCGAACAGCGAATGCCGATTCTGGAGGCTACGAAAAATTAACCACACCCATTTACCAGGCGGACGCATCCTATGCTGAGAAAGGTTTTGCGCTTGCGTTCCGGGCCTAGAACTAGGTAGGATAGAAGCGTCCTCCAATCGCCGCACTTCCGTGCAGGCGTTCCTCGCGCCAAAAATTCCGGGCGCCAGACGGACGCAACTGATTCGATTTCAGCGAGTATCCAACCGCAGCCACGCCAGATACACTGCTGAATTTGCAGACTGCGCGGCCAAAGAACAGCGGTACACAATGTGGGATCCTGCAATCTGCGGGTGAACCTTTATAGAGAGAAACATGAATCAAGGATCGAACCCTCCTTCCGGACCCTCCGGAGGGAAAGGACGCAGACGGCGGCGCGGCCGCCGTGGACCCGTCGTGCACGGGGCAGCACCTCAACCACCGGGACAACATCGTCATGGGCCGGGCAAGAACCGTCCCCATGGACGTAAGCCCGGACAACGTTCGGGCGCACCCGGCGCGCTGGGTGGTGGCATTTACACCGCACCCATGGACCACAGCTATCGGGCAGCTCAAGGCAATAACAATGGCAACACTCACAAGCCGGGCCGCGGAGGCCGTATGAATCAGCCGCTGGGCAGAGAGTTTGCCCCTCCCGAGCCAGAGCCTTTGGCTACGTCCTCGGACGCGCCGGCGCGCATCTTTGCCTTCGTCGACGATCTGTTTTTCCTGGCCAAGATCCAGGAAACGGCGCGCAAGATGAACGTGAAGGTCGAGTTCGTGAAGACCGAAAAGGATCTTCAGGAGAAGATGGGCCAGAACGGCGAAGAGAAACCGTCGCTCATCATCTTCGATCTGAATAATGTTGCCGCCAAGCCGCTCAGCATGATTCCGAAACTGAAGGCGAAGCTGAAGAAGGCCACCAACATCATTGCCTTCGTGTCGCACGTTCAGGGTGACCTGAAGATGAAAGCGCAAGAGGCGGGGTGCGATATGGTGCTGCCGCGCTCGGCGTTTTCCCAAAACCTGGCGCAATTGCTGCGACGCCACGGCGCCCCCGAGCCGCTCCACGAGCAAGGTCAATAAGGTCGCCTAAGCAGTCGTCTCGCCTCTACGGAACTACTGGGCAGACGCAGTGCGTCGCCATTTAGAATCGCATCTGCATGAGCAGGTCTGCGCTTCCTCTCAATTCGGCAAACCTCCGCCGATTCCGAACAGCTTTGCTGAGCTGGTACGACCTGCATCGCCGCGATTTGCCCTGGCGCCGCGATCACGATCCCTATCACGTCTGGGTCTCCGAGATCATGCTGCAACAAACGCGCGTTGCCGCCGTGCTCGATCACTATGCCCGCTTCATGAAGAAATTTCCGACGGTCCAGTCCCTGGCCGCCGCACGCGAAGCCACGGTGTTGGCGATCTGGAGCGGACTGGGCTATTACCATCGGGCGCGACGAATGCATCAGGCCGCCAAGTTGATTGCCCGCGAGCGGGAAGGGAATTTTCCGCGAACTGCGGAAGAGTGGGCCGACCTTCCGGGTATTGGCCGGTACACGGCAGCGGCGATTGCCAGCATCGCATTCGGAGAAGCCGTTGCCGTGGTCGATGGCAATGTGGAGCGCGTGGTCGGGCGTCTGCTCGCTCAGCCACTCGGTAAAGAAGCTGTCTGGATACAGGCCACAGGCCTACTGGATCCGAAGCGTCCGGGCGAATTCAACCAGGCGATGATGGAGTTGGGAGCAACCGTCTGCACGCCGCGAGCGCCGCAGTGTCTGCTGTGTCCGGTCAATTTGTTTTGCCAGGCTCGCGGAGTAGAGGGGGTGCGTCCGCAAGCTCCTCGGAAGCGCAGGCAACTGGCTTACGCCTTGCTGCGTCAGAACTCAGCGGTGCTTCTGGTGCGGCGGCCGGGTGAGGCCTCGCTAATGGCGGGCATGTGGGAACTGCCGGCGATGCGTCCCGACGATGTGAACGGAGATGCGCCCTGGGCACGGTTTCGGCATTCGATTACCGATACCGACTACCAGGTTTCCGTATTTGCGGTCGCGCCGGGTCAGTTGCAAGATATTGAAACTGAGCGTCGATGGTTGACTCGCAGGCAGTGGGAACGGCTGCCATTAACCGGCCTGACGCGCAAGATCCTTCGCCGGTTGGAGCTTGAGTCGGAGTAGAGCGCCGCGGAATCTAATTGTTATTGCCAATAGTTTTGGAGGATTGACGGAATGGCTGCACTGATCGCGGGAGTCCGCGCGCCAGATTTCACACTACCAACCGGTGACGGTCACAACGTGTCTCTGCACGAGGCGCTGACCAAAGGACCGGTGGTGCTGGCATTCTTTAAAGTCGGCTGCCCTGTCTGCCAGTATGCTTTCCCGTTTTTCGAGCGCATGTATCGCGCCAACCACGGCGCGAAGGTCAGCTTTATCGGCGTCTCGCAGGATAATGCGGCGAACACGCAAGCGTTCCTGCAGCAGTGCGGGATCAGCTTCCCGGTCGCACTCGACAACCCTGCCGGCTACGCCGTGTCGAACGCTTATGGGCTGACCAATGTGCCGACGCTCTTCTTCATCGGTTCTGATGGCGAGATCGAAGTTTCCTCGGTGAGTTGGTCCAAGGCCGATATCGAGGCGGTTAACGAGAAACTGGCCGCCCTGCGCCAGAAGCCTCCGGCCACCCTTTGGCATAAGGGCGAAGATGTGCGCGACTTCCGCTCCGGTTGAAGCTCGAAAAACTGATCCGCGGTCCGCGGATCAAATTTGCGTTGATCATGGTGGAAGGGCGCGGCTTTAGCCGTGCCGAGAAGATTCAATCTGTGTGGCTTTAGCCCCGGCTAACCGTGGCTAAAGCCATTTCCGGTAGCGTACGATTTCACCGGGCTCAAAGCCCGGCGCTTCCACCGCCCTGACAAAGTCGCCCTCGGCCGAAATGACTTAGGCAGCGTCCAGTTCGGTCACGTCCTCGGTCAACCCGCGATTTCACGTAAAATGAAGAGTTTTTCTGCACTTGCACTCGACTGACAGGAGAACCTTGACTTGCGTAGACTGGCGCTGATTTCACCGATCATCATCCTGCTATCGTGCCTGCTGATGTCGCAGGCTGTTCGTCCCTCCCCATCGACTGCATCCTCCAATTCCGACGCAGCCGTTCCTCATGTCGCGGGACTGCCGCCCGCGGCGGAGCAGGCCATGGCCACGGTGGATCCGGAGAATATCCGCGCCCAGGTGCGCTTTCTGTCCCACGATTTATTGGAAGGCCGTGGTACCGGACAACGCGGTGGCGACATTGCCGCGGAATATATCGCAACCCAGTTCGCTCTCTATGGGCTGAAGCCCGCCGGTGATAACGGAACTTACATGCAGAAGGTGCCGATGGAAGGCATCGCCACCCAGGACGTTTCGACGCTGTCGGTGGTGCCGAACAGCGGCCAACCGATTGAGCTGATCTATCGCAGAGATTTCGTCGCCATGGATGAGACTGGCAAGGCGCAGAACGATCTCGACGCCGATATCGTGTGGATGGGCTATGGCATCGACGCTCCTGAGTTCAACTGGAACGACTACAAAGACGTGGACGTGAAGGGCAAGGTGCTGCTCATGCTGGTGAACGAGCCGCCGTCGGAGGATCCAAAATTCTTTGCCGGCAAGGCGCTCACCTATTACGGGCGGTGGACGTACAAGTTCGAAGAGGCGGCGCGCAAGGGAGCTGTGGGTGTCATCCTCATCCACAAAACGGATATGGCCAGCTATGGCTGGGGCGTGGTCCGCAACTCGTGGTCGGGCGAGCGCGCTTACTTGCGCAACGATCCGGCTCCGAAGCTGACCGTGGCATCGTGGATTCAGAGTGACGCAGCCCGCAATCTGGTGCAGGCATGTGGGATGAATCTTGACGAGATGATAGCCGCGGCGCAGAAGCCGGGCTTCAAGGCGGTGCCGCTGCCGGCCAAACTCAAAGCACATATGGTCAGCCAAGTTCGCCACTTCGATTCCAACAACGTCATCGCCAAGGCTGACGGGCTCCGATGCCAAGCTGAAAGAGCAGGCCGTGGTCTATACCGCGCACTACGATCACCTGGGAATTGTGCCGGGAACCTATCCCGACGCGATTTACAACGGCGCGCAAGACAATGCTACGGGCTGCGGCATTCTGCTGGAAATCGCGCGGGCGTTTGCCAGTGTGCGGCAGCAGCCGAAGCGCTCGATTTATTTTGCGGCGGTCACGGCGGAGGAGCAGGGCCTGCGCGGATCGGAATATCTGGGCAAACATCCGCCAGTGCCGGTGAAAGACATTGCGTTGGACCTGAACTATGACGATGTGCCGACACTGGGCGTTCCGGAAGAGGTAAATGTGGCCGGAGCCGAGCGGACAAACTTTTATCCCGTGGTTCAGAAAACGGCGCAGGAGTTTTCTCTGACGATCGTGCCGGACTCGCAGCCCGGCGCCGGCCATTACTATCGTTCCGACCACTTCAGCTTCGCGCGCGCGGGAGTGCCGGCGTTTTCCATCGATGAAGGTGACAAGTATCAGGGCCATGATCGACAGTGGGGCGAGCAACAGGCTCAGGACTACGTGGCACATCGATATCATCAGCCGGGCGATGAGTATCGGCCGGACATGGATTTCCGCGGCGATGCGGTGATGGCGCGCTTCGGGATCGCGCTGGGATGGCAAGCCGCGAATCAACCGGCGATGATTGAATGGAAGGCGGGCGACGAATTTGAGAAGGTAAGGGGTAGTGGGCAGTAGGCAGTTGTCAGTTCAGTGCAGTTGTCAGTTGTCAGTTGTCAGTTGTCAGTTGTCAGTTGTCAGTTGTCAGTTGTCAGTTGTAGCAAGATCTCACCCTGTGAATCATTCCGGGTTGTATCAGGGCACGACTTTTAGTCGTGCCACACGCGCGCGGAAAAGTTCAGGGCTTTTAGTCCCTGCAACAGTCTCCCTCAGGGGCTGAAGCCCAAATTATCTTTGACTCCTAACGGCACGGCTGAAGCCGTGCCCTGATACAGACCGATCGCGAGGTAGAGGAAGGCTTATTACGCCGCGAAGGACCGCAGATCCCTCCGCTCGGGCTGAAGCCACTCGGTCGGGATGACAATTGAAAAGAAATTCACGGTGCTCGAGGAGTGGCGGCGGAGATCAGCCCAGCCATGGGTTGCTAAAACTGACAACTGGCAACTGTCAACCGACTACTGACAACTGGCAATCGACTACTAACAACTGAGAATGGTAACCGGCAACTGAGAACGGCAACTGATAACTGGCTTACTACGAAGCTAAGTGCTAAGTGCCAACTGCTAGCTGCCAACTGCTAAGTGCCGCCAACTGCTAAGTGCCAACTGCCAACTGCGACTGCCGACTGCCGCTTTACTGCAGCCGCTTCATCCTGAAGGGAATCTGTACTACCGCTTCGACGGCTACCGGCGCGCCATTCTTGATGCCGGGGCGGAAGTGCCAGAGCGACAAGGCGTGCATGGCGTTGTCGTCCAGGCGGGGATCGAGGCTGTTGAGAACGCGGACCGCATCGACGCTGCCGTCGGTGCGAATGATGGCGTAGAGCGTGACCGTCCCTTCCACATGATCGCGCAGAACGTCGGGCGGATAGGCCGGATCGACTTTCGTAGTCACCACCGGCGCGGTGAGCGCGCTCTTGTCGTCGCTCTGCTTCAGCTCCGCAAATCGAATGATCCAACTGCCGGTGGCGGAGGTGAGGTTGGGCATGTTCATGATCAGCGAGTAATAACGCTTGCTGCCGAAGATGCGCTGCTCGATGCTGCGATCTGGATCTTCCGGCAAGGTTGGAGGCGGGGTTGCCGCCGGACGATCGTGCATGCCGGGCAACGTCGGCTTCATGGCCTCTGCAATGATTCGCTTGCGCGCCTCCAAGTCCGGATTGCTCGGCTTGGCTGGCGGACGATTTCGCCAGCGATCCCCCTGGCGCAGGAGTTCCCGCTACGGCTGAAGTATTCGCTCCCGGCGGAGCAGCGCCCACCATGATTCCCGCCGGACCGTTGCCGCCATGGCCGCCGCCACTGTCGGCAGTGCCCGTGCCCACGACGTTGGGCGTGCCCGGCGCGTCAGGTTTGCCGCTGGGCGAAGCGTGGAACTCTCCACTGCGATTTCCGTTGGGCATGGAGATTGGTCCGTGAACGTCGGCCGGATTCAGTCCGAGCGCGATCAGCTGACCTTGGCCTTTCGATGACGGAAGATTCTGCACATTGGGCGACGGCGGAATATTCTTGGCGCCGCTATCGCCGACTCCGCTGGCACGCTGGACCGGCACTGCCAACTTGGGAGCAGCGACCGTAGGCTCCATCTGCGCCATGTTGAGCTGGCCGCGCTGCAACTTCAACTGATCGGCCGACAGCGGCGGCTCGACCACAGACGGTTGCGGCATGGTCGGCAACTGCAATTTCTCTTTGAGCTGCGAAACATCGGCGGTGGGCCCAACCACTTGCGGATCGAATTGCGGAACCTTCAGCTGCGAAACCGAACGCGCCGAGGCGGCCACTGGCTGGGCCGAGGGAATCGGCGTCCAGGCAACAATGTTGGGCAGAGACACGTCATGATCGAGTTTGACCTTGGGTGGAGTGATGATGGTCTGGTGAGTGTTGTCGGGATTCGGCGGCACCGAAAGAATTTCCTGTTTGGCCAGCTTGGGAGCACCGTGGCGCGTTTTCATTGCCGCCTTCTGCGCCGTGTTGATGGGCGGCAGATACTCGCTGACCGGATAGTATTCGATTTTGGTGTTCTCGAATGGCGACCGCAACTGGGGCGAGCGATTGAAAAACGGCAGCGTGCAAATCAGATAGATGATTACGACGAAGGCAATGTGAGAAGCGTAGGATTCGGCAAAGCGTACCGGAGCAATTCCGGTGCGAATGAAAAAGTCTTTGTCGACGGGAACGGGCGCAGCGGTGGTGGGAACTGGCGGCGGCTCACGCCGGAAAATCAGGTCGCCCAGGTTGCGCAGAAAAACCCGATGCCAGGGCTCAAGTTCGCACAGGAATGCCGGAGCATCTTCGGCGTAAACATCGCGCTGGGGCCTTGCTGCCGTGACTTCCGACATCATCCTCTACCGGGTGGCGTGTATCCGGATTATATCGAAAAAAGAACGGTGTCGCGGCCCGATTAGCTGCGCGCATATACTACTTCGCAACCGGGCGGCTTGCATGCAATGATGCTGGAGACAGGAGCAATCATGATTCGTCGTCGCTTATTCCTGCTGGCCCTGGCCGCTGCCCTGCTGGCCGTCGCGGTCGCCGGCCGGCCCTACGCCTTAGCCGCCCAGGATGGCGCCAAGAGCAATCCGGCAGACGATATTTCCGGGATGTACACCTTCCTGCGCGAAGGAGAGTTCGTCCAGTTGACGGTGGAAGACGGCCGGCTCTCCGGATATGTCTCGCGATTTGGGGATACGGAAAGCGACAAGGGTCAATTCATCGACCAGTTCTTCGATAAGACCTCGTTGACCGGCGATCATTTGAGCTTCAACACCAAGACCGTGCATGGTGTGTGGTACGACTTCAAGGGAACGATAACCACGACACCGGGTAAGGAGCCGGCGCAGGAAGGCTTCCACGAGATAAAGGGCACGCTGATTCAGCACGCCACCGACGCCAAGGGCGCCGAAAAAGCTATGCAACGGCAGGTGGAGTTCAAGTCGTTTCCGGCGGACTTGAGCAAACCGTAAACCTGGGTCTTGTCCGCAAGCTGTGAAGCCGGTTATCTCTAGATCTGGCGGACGACGCCCCCACTACCCGAACGACGAATCAAGCCGAGTTTTTCCGCGACCGATGAAGCCGTGCTGCCCTCCGCACCGAGGGCGAATTGCTATAGCGAGTTAAGGAAACTCTGATCAAGTCAAAGCGAGGTCCCGCCGCGGCTAAAGCCGCATGATTTTGCGGGTACTTAACGGACGGCCTGAAGGCCGCCCCTTTCAAAACGAGCCTCAATCAGACTTGCCTTAATTGATCCTGTCACGGACAGGGTCGTGGTTCAGTTTTCGCTCCAGATAGGCGAGGTGACCATCCTCGATTTCGGCCAGTTCCTGATAGATGCTGCGCAGCGGTCCCGGCTGAGTGTTTTCCGCCAGATTGAAATAGAAGAGTTGGGCACGAGCCTCGGCCTTCAGGGCGACGTGCAGGGCCTGCTCCCGGGGGTTGCGCCATTTGGTGGCATTGTCGGCGAAGAGGTCGCCGTCGTCCAGCCTGGGAACCTCGATGAATTCCACCAGATCCTCTTCCGTCAAGCCGGTGCTCACCTTCCCATAGAGCTCTGAATATTTGCCTTGCAGCAGGGAACTGTGGCGCCTTTCTTCAATCGCCATTTCCCAGAAGACACCCGCGATCTCCAGCGATTCAGGATCGCGGAATTCCACAAACATCTCGGCAAATCGATGGTAGAGCTCGGCATTGCGTTCCTCGATGGAGATGGCAACATGCAAGGCTTCTCGCGGCTCGAGAGCGGTGAAGCTGCGTTTCATTAGCGCTCCGGGGATATAGTGGTTTCACATCTGGTGCATCGGGTGGAGCATGCTTCACGAAGTGCTGAAAAATCGGAACACCGAATCCCTCACTCACAAAAAATCGGTTCGGGACGCAACAAAAAGAACTTCCTGCGGCGTAGCCGAGGTAACGCCTTTTAAAACCTGTCAAATCCAACTTTTTCAGCAGGCATGCAAGACGCGTGCTCTGCCGATTGCCTAAAGACCTGGCGCGAAACCACTCTAAGGCATCGTCGAATTCTACCTGCAAAGGGATCAGACGAAACGCAGAAGCGGCGAGTCGGCCGATTTTCGGTTTCAAAATGGGACAACTCCGCGAACTGATGCGGAGTGTTGCGGGACTGGGGATGAAGTCAGGCTCGCTGCTTAGCGCGGTCGGCTTCAATTTTTGCAATCGTACGCTTCAGCCAGTGCTTCACATTTTCCCGCAGATCTTCTTCGGTCTGGTTCGGCGTTGCGACCGTAACCCCGTGGCGATTCAGGGGAATATGGTGACAGGGCACGTCGTCGGAGCGGTATTCCTCGGGCACGAAATCGTAGAGCAGGCACTCGTGACAGGCGTGCGGTCGCATGGGATCGCCATGATTGGGACAAGTCAGCGAATCCTGAAAGATGGAAGCTGGACCCCAAGGGGTGCTATACCAGTTTCCATAACCGCCCTGTTCGATGAAATTCAGCTCGTAACGCAACACTTCCAGCACATCCCGCTTGTCTTCGGACATGATCGCCCTCCCGGCAGGCGCCCCTTCTTGGCTACCCATCCTGGTGCCATTTTGTTCCGAGATAGCACACTACGGCTGTGACGGGGCTCACGTCTAGGTGTGATAGGTGAGAGAGGCGGCAGTTGGCAGTGGCATTTGGCAGTAAGCGCTGAGCAAACAGCATTCAGCAATCAGCATTCAGCCCTGCCGTTGGAGTGGTTTCTGAAAACGACATTTTCAGGTCAGGAGATTGCGTTGAAGCGATCGAAAAGATGGTGTTGCTTACCATCCATTACGCCGGAGATGGAGGGGTGGTAGGCGCGAATCCCGAGTGGCTGAATGCTGAAGGCTGAGTGCTGACTGCTAACCGCCAAATGCTAACTGCCAAATGCTAACTGCTAACTGCTTCCGTTCTCCCGCCCCTTCTTCTTGATCTCGATATTCAGCCGCTTGATCTTCTGATTCAGGGTGGAGAGTGGAATGCGGAAGCGTGTCGGCGGCTTCGGTCTGGTTCCAGCCGCATTTCTCCAGCATGTCGCTGATGACGCGGCGCTCGCAGTCTTCGATGATCTCGAACAGCGAGGCGTCGGGACGATGCTCCATGATGCGCCAGCTTGCTGCCGCGGCCGGTCATGTTTTCGGGCAGCAGGTCGGGGGTCAGAGCTTGGACCGGTTGCCAGCACCACGGCGCGCTCGATGACGTTTTCCAATTCGCGCACATTGCCCGGCCAGTCGTAATCCATCAGCGGACGCAGCGCTTCCGGCGTCATGTGCAGCGGAGGCCGGCCGTTTTCCTTGCGCGAACTTCTCGATGAAATGTTCCACCAGCAGCGGAATATCGTTCTTGCGCTGGCGCAGCGGCGGCAGATCGATGGTGATGACGTTCAGGCGATAGAAAAGGTCTTCGCGGAACTTGCCTTCCTTCACCTGCTGCCGCAGATCGACGTTGGTGGCGGCGATGATGCGCACGTCGACCTGAATTTCGTTGATGCCGCCCAGGTGCATGAACTTGCGGTCTTGCAGCACGCGCAGGATCTTGGCCTGCGTCTCCAGGCTCATGGTGCCGATTTCGTCGAGGAAGAGCGTTCCGCGATCGGCGACTTCGAACAGGCCTTTCTTGCTGGCGATGGCGCTGGTGAAGGCGCCCTTGACGTGGCCGAACAGCGTGGACTCCAGCAGATCGCCGGGCACCGAGCCGGTGTTCACCGGAACGAAGGCGCGGTCCTTGCGCGGCGAATTCATGTGGATGGCTTTGGCGATCAGCTCCTTGCCGGTTCCGCTCTCGCCTTGCAGCAGCATCGTCGAGCGGCTGGGAGCGACCTGCGCCACCAGGTCGAAGATGCGCAGCATGGGCTCGCTCTTGCCGATGATGTGCTCGAAGTTGTAGCGCTGCTTGAGGGCGCGCTTGAGCTGGATGACTTCTTCTTCCGCGCGACGGCGGCCGACCGCGGTGCGCACGTCGGCCAGCAGCTTCTCGTTGTCCCACGGCTTCTGGATGAAGTTGGTGGCGCCCGACTGCATGGCGTTGACGGCGTTCTCCACCGTGCCGTAGGCGGTGATCATGATGACCGGCAGCTCGGAATCGCGCTCGCGGATGTCGCGCAGAATCTCGATGCCATTGCGCTCGGGCAAGGCGAAGTCCAGCAGCACCAGATCGAAGGGACGCTCGGCGATGCGCGTCAGGCCTTCCTGTGCCATCGTTGGCCGTTTCCACCGAGTAGCCTTCGAACTCCAGCAGAGTCTGCAGCGACTCGCGAATGGCGGCTTCGTCGTCGACGATCAGCACCGAGCCGAGCGAGGCAAATTCGTCGCGCGCCGGAGCGGCTCGGCTTATGGCTGCTTCAGGCACTGACGGCCTTCCTTACCAGCGGGAATTCCATGGTGAATGTGGTGCCGCGGCCGGGAGCGCTGTCCACGCGAATCTTGCCGGCGTGCTCCTGAATGATTCCGTAGGTCACCGACAGGCCCAGCCCGGTGCCGCCGCTGTGGCCGGTCTTGGGCTTGTTCTTGGTGGTGAAGAACGGATCGTAGATGCGATGAATGTGTTCCTGCGCAATGCCGCTGCCGGTGTCGGTAACTTTCACCTGCACGTTGATGGCCGTTGACTGGTGCTGATGATCAGCGTGCCGCCGCCGGGCATGGCATCTTTCGCGTTGAGGAACAGGTTCAGGAACACCTGCTGCAGCTTGCCGGTGTTGCCGTGGATGGCCGGCAGGTCGGGATACAGCTCCTGCTCCACCTTGATGCGCGCGGTTTTGAACTGATGCTCCAGCAAGCGTCAACGTATCTTTGATGACGCGATTGAGATCGACGTCGGCGAACTCAGTGCCCGAGGTGCGCGAGAAATTCAGCAGGCTGTTGACGATCTCCGAGGCGCGGAAGGTCTGCTTGGTGATCTTGTCCAGCAGCACCGACTGCTTGTCGTCGCCGTGCACCTGCTTGGCCAGCATCTGCGCGTAGGAGGAGATGACGGCCAGCGGCGTGTTGACTTCGTGCGCGACGCCGGCGGCCAGCAATCCGATGGACGAAAGTTTCTCCGCCTGCGAGAGCTGCGACTCCAGCTCGATGCGCTCGGTGATGTCGTCGACGATGATCAGCCGGCCGATGACGCTGAAGTCTTTGCTGACCAGCGGCGCGATGGCGATGTTGGTCACGCGCGTGTCGCCGCCGGTGGTGCCCAGCCGGAACTTGTAGAGGTTGTGAATGCCCTGCCTCTGGCCGGACGCGGTAGATACTCTTCCAGAAACGCCGGCGGCAGCACCTCGGCCAGCGGACGTCCCAGCGCGTCGCAGCCGCGGCAGGGCGAACATCACTTCCATCTGCGAGTTCCACGATTCGATGCGGTCTTCCAGATCGACCGCCAGCACGCCCACGCTGATGGATTCGACGATGTTCTCGTTGAACTCCTTCAGGCGCTCGTACTGCCCGGCTTTCTCTTCCAGCGACTTGTACAGGCGCGCGTTCTGCACGGCGATGCCGATGTAGCCGGCCAGCGTTTCCAGCAGCTGCACGTCTTCGCTGGAGAGGAAATCGCCTTCCGACGGTCTTGCCCAGGCCCAGCACGGCGATCATGCGATTCATCACCGTGCAGGGAATGTAGTAGTTCAGCTCCAGGCGGCGAATGGCTTCGCGCGCCGAGGGAGTCTCGCGCACCGCCTGATTGGTGTTGTCGAAGAACAAGTGGCCGGCCTGCCACTCCGGCCGCTCCACGTGCAGGAAGTCGAAATCGAGCCCGCTGGTGTTGGCGATGCCGTACGACTTGGCCAGAGAGAACTGCTCCGGCTGCTCGGGATCGGACAGGAAGATCGCCAGGCGATCGACCAGCAAAGTGCGCGACAGCCGGTCGACGATCGAGGTGAGCATCTTGTCGAGATCGGTTTCGGAGTTCAGGTCGCGGCCAAACTCGATCAGCGTCTTGCGATAGTCATAACGCTTGCGATAGAAGAACTTGTCGAGATACTCCTGCACCCAGTTCTTGAAGGGATCGAACAGCAACGCGGTGACGGCGATGGCGACCACCAATCCGATCGGACCGGCGCTGGGGAAATTCTGGTGGAACAGCACCGACGCCACGCCGACCGCGGCGAAGTAGGCTGCGGTGATGGCGCCGGCCGCGATGGTGTAGGCCATGCCGCGCTTGAAGATCAGGTCCACGTCCATCAGGCGATAGCGGAAGATGGCGTAGCCGAAGGTCAGCGGCAGGAAGACCAGCGACAGCACGGAAACCTTCATGCCCAGATCCGGGCACGCTGCCGAACAGGTAGGGGATGATGTAGAACAACGTGAACGGCGCGACCGACAGAATAGTTCCGCGCGTGACCCACTTCATCTGCTGGCGCAGAATCGCCGACTCGGCATGACGGTAGCTGTGCCACAGCGTGAAGGTCGCCGCGACGAAGTATGCCGCCAGGTAGACCCATTCCACCCGGTCGAGGTTCCAGCGCAGCAGCTCGCTGGGCTGCAGCAGATCGATGCACGCAGATGTGTATCGCCAGCAGGATCGCGCCCGGCACATACACCGCGGGAATCAGCCAGCGCCGGCGATTGACCAGCGCCTTGCGCTCCGGGAAGGTCAGCGAGAAATGCAGGAACAGCGCCGGCTGCAACAGCCAGGCGACAACGTTCGACCAGTAGATGATCCAGTCGAAGTCGTTCAACTTGCCGGTGTAGTGGAACGAATAGAAGATGAACGAGACCAGGCAGAAAACGTAGAAGTGCGCGCTCTTGGGCGCGGTCCAGCGTCGCAGCAGGACGTACATCCCGATGCCGAGGTAGACCAGCGCGATCAGCCGCAGGCCGCCGTAGAAGCGAGCGGTCGGCCGGAACCAGGATCAGCGGCGCTTCCAGCGGCACGCCCTGGCGAACCAGCGAGTAGTCGGCTTTGGACCAGACGCCGACGCGATACAGCTGCCGCTCCAGGCTGCCGACGTTGGTGATGTTCGCGGCCGTCGACGGCCATCAGGCGATCGCCGACCTTGATGCCAGCCTTCTGCGCCGGGACCGTCGGCATCGACCCGCTCGGCGCGCAGATGGCCGCCATCTTCCACCCACCAAACGCCATCGTAGGGAGTAGAATACTTCACGGTCCTTTTGGAAATTGATCCAGGCGAAAACGATCGCGGCGACGCTGAGCAGCGCCAGGAAAACGGCGAAAAACCGCGTTTGTAAGTCTCGGGCCATCGGAGCTGGTGGCTGATGGGGAAGACGCACTGGTGCAACTACGGCTCATCGGCCTCTCTTCATTCAGCAACTTCGATGCCACGGTTCCAGCCATTTCGTGTCGGCTAACCCTCACTTTCTTAGCAGCTTCCACAATTATAGATCCGCTCCAGGTTACAGAATATTATTTTTGGTATCTTCATGTGAAATTTTGAATCACCTCCAGGTTACTAAAGGACATGTACTTCCGGTATTGGTAACCCTTCTATAGTGAGGGAGTTGTCAATCTCGGGACAATTCTAAGTTTGGTGTGGACCCCCGGTTGAGCCAGCCTCAGTTCAGATTGCGCCGCAGCGAGGATTCGAGTCCAGGACGGTGATCGCAATGACCGTCGTGGGCTCAAGCAACTTGTTCTTCCGCCGTGAACGCTGTGTTGAAGCGCGGCTCGATCCGAGCGGGCGGATCAATTCTGAAATCTTGCAAGGTTTTCCACAGCTAGGTTTTTAGCCCCTTGGCACAGATGCCCTGCCTTTCTGAAACCATTGCCCCTGCGTGTACCCTGAAGCGATGAACGCGGGAACGGCAACGGTCGCGGGGCTCAGCCTGGGAGCGGCAGGAATTTGGGGCGGTGCCGACTTTGCCGGCGGGATCGCCACCAAGCGGGCCAGCGTTTTTCGCGTCGTGGCCGGAGCCCAGATCTGCGGCCTGATTTTCATGCTGGCGCTGGCCTGGCTCAGCGGCGAACCGATGCCCCCGCACTCCTCGCTGTATTGGGGAATCGTTGCTGGATTGGCGGACGCGTTCGGCGTCGCCGCGCTCTATCAGGGACTTGCCATTGGGCGCATGGGTATAGTCGCGCCGGTGGCGTCGGTAATTACCGCAATCTTGCCGGTGCTGGTTGGCCTGGGTACTGAAGGCCTGCCCGGCCGCCTGCAGCTTGCCGGATTTGTGCTGGCGGTGGTGAGCATCTGGTTTATTGCCCGGCCCGATGGCCAGATCGACTCTCACCGCGGACTCGGGTTGGCGGTGCTGGCGGGCGTGATGTTCGGAGTGCTGCTCATTTCCGGACGGCAAGCCGGCTTGCACGGCGGAGTTTTCTGGCCTCTGGTGGCGGCGCGCACCGCGTCCACGGTTCTGATGTTCGGGATCGTGGCGTTCTCGGCCAGCGATTCCCGCTCGATCCGGGCTGCTCTTGTTCCTATTGTGCTGTCGGGAGTCTTCGATTCCGGCGCGAACGCGCTGTTCATTGCGGCTACGCGGCATGGACGGCTGGACGTGGCTGCCGTCCTGTCGTCGCTGTATCCGGCCAGCACGGTCATTCTGGCGCGAGTGTTGTTGAAGGAACGGATCTCGGCGATGCAGACGGTGGGGATTGTGGGAGCGCTGGCGGCGGTGGCGTTGATTTCGGCGCGGTAGAGTCGGCGTGTCTTTAAAGCGAATCTTCAGGGAAAAGTGAGGTTGTTTTGAAGGGGCGCACCTTTAGGTGCGCCGTTGCCGGTGTTTTGTTTTGTCATCACGAGTCGGGCTTCAGCCCGGCGAGGGATCTGCTTTTCTAGGTTCCGGCAAACTGTTGCGCTCGCGAGGAATTCGTCTTTGTCCTTCGGCTCCGCAGCAATAGTCCGCGTGAAGCGAAAACAGCAGATCCCTCACCGACTAAAGTCGGTTCGTGATGACAACAATAAACTGATTCGCTACGGCGCAGCTAAAGCTGCGCCCCTTCAAAGAAGCCTACGTGCATTCAATTGCCCGATCGGAATTTTCGATAAGCGGCCGCGGCAATCAGCCCTTCGGCTCTCTTACTTCGCCAGCTCGGCGACTGCCCAGGCGGAGGAGAAAATCGCCATCGGGTCTTCGGCGTGCTGGATGTCCAGATCGATGTAGCTGTCGGCCACAATCCAGTAATAGGTCTTGACCGTCGAGATCGCGAGATCGATAGCCGCGTCCAACGCGCGATGCGTGGCGGCCAGCGCCGAGAGCGTCCGCTCATGATGCGCGAAGTGCGGCTCGCTGGCTTGCTTCAGATTTTCGGCAGCCTGCGCCAGCGCAGCCTGATCGGCGGCGCACTCCTGCTCGGTGATCCGGTCATGCAGCAGCTGCGGATAGCTCTCCAGTTGCGCCAGCACCCGGGGCAGTGAAATCGCGCCGTCTTGCCCATCGAGCAGGCGAAGCACGCGCGCGGCAGTTGCGTCGGCGTAGGCGGCGCGCACCAGATCGAGGAAGGCGCTGCGAGCGTTGCGCAGTTGCGGATTGGGCTGGATGATCTCGCGCTCCAGCCGCCAATAAATGTCGCGGTCGGTGGCTACGCTCAATACTTGATTGGCAATCTGGCGGAGCTCAGTCTTGGCGCGTTCGCGGAATTGTTTCTCGCTCAACATATGACAAAAGTCTAGCGGGAAGGCCGAACAGACATCTGTGATATCGGTCACTGGCAGGTGGATTTTCGATGTGTAAGGGTAAGTCATTGTCAAGGCGACAGCCGGGGAGAATTGCGTCCGCAATCTGCGGAACAGCCAGAGGACTTACTTCGTGTCGAGACTGGAGGGGCATCCATGACAACTTGGAAGATCACGCTAGTAGCGAGTTTGATCGGAACGGCGGTCGGCTTCTGGGCCTGGGAACTTAACTTGACCAGAATGGTCTGGCCCCAACATCCGCAGCTTGCAGGCTTTTTCCTTACCATTGTTACCACCGTTGCTGTGCAACTGGTCTGGCCAAACGACAAGTCCAGGACATCTTCCAGACTGCGATAGCGGTGGAAATCAGACTGACCCGCTAGCTGTGTGTGCGCGGCCAAGGCGACCAATGCTTTTTTCAAGTTGCAGGGCTGCACAGTCGCGACAGCTCTGCACTTCGCGTATTCCAATTTGCGGATCACGCCCAGCGATGGAAGCTAAAGGCTATATAGCCGTCTCACAAATTGCCGCAGGTGCGGTTTGTATCAGGGCACGACTTCCAGTCGTGCCGTAACGATGCTTCAAAGGGGACGGCTTTAGCCGCTGAGGACACGGGCTAAAGCCCAACGGAAAAGTGGTCTTTTCGGCACGGCTGAAGCCGTGCCCTGATACAGAACGATTTATGAGATTGGCTCCAGCTTACGGATCGGCGGGTGGCCCAGGTCTCGCGCCTTTCGAGACCTGGGTAAGCGCGACGTGTCAGTGCGGAAAGTTGTTGTCTCTCGGAGCCTCGGCTTCTAAGCATTTCATTCGTTCAGTTGGACTGGCCCCTTTTCCTTGTGGCAGATCCATGCGATCTTCCCAGGTCTCGAAAAACGCGAGACCTGGGGCACCCGGCAACTTTAGGACACTGGCCAAACTTAGCGAACCCTCACACCTCGCATCGGCACGTTACAATAAAACCTTTGCGAGGTCATCATCGTGTCTACTTACCAAGAGATTGTCGAACGGGAACAGAAGTATCTGCTGAACACCTATGCCCGCTATCCGCTGGCCATTGCGCGCGGCAAGGGCGTGTACGTCTATGACGTCGAGGGCAAGCGCTATCTCGATTTCCTTACCGGGCTGGGCGTCAACGCGCTGGGTCACGCGCATCCCCGCATCGTGAAGGTCATTCGCGACCAGGCGGCCAAGATCATCCACGTCTCCAACCTTTATTACAACGAGTACCAGGGACTGCTGGCCGAGAAGCTGTGCACCGCGTCGGGGATGGATCGCGCGTTTTTCTCCAACAGCGGCACCGAGGCGATTGAAGGCGCGCTGAAGCTGGTGCGCGCCGCCGGGCACGCGGTGGGCAGTCCGGAGAAGTCGATCGTCATCGCGCTCGACAATTCCTTCCACGGCCGCACCATGGGCGCGCTGGCGCTTACCGGCCAGGCGAAATATCGCCAGGACTTCGATCCCATGCTGGAAGGCGTGCGCTTTGTGCCGCGCAATGACGTGGAAGCGCTGCGCAGTGCGATGGACGAAAAAGTTTGCGGCATCGTGCTGGAACCCATTCAGGGCGAAGGCGGCATTCAGGAGACGACGCCGGAATTTCTGCTGGCCTGCCGCGAGCTGGCCGATCAGCATCAGGCCGCGCTCATCTTCGACGAGATCCAATGCGGGCTGGGCCGCACCGGGCAGCTGTTCGCGTTTCATCATTTCGGAGTCGTGCCGGATGTGGTCTGCATCGCCAAGCCGCTTGCCGCCGGGCTGCCGCTGGGCGCGTTTCTGGCCAAGGAACATTTCGCGCAGCACATCACGCCGGGCAAACACGGCACGACCTTTGGCGGAGGCCCGCTGACCTGCCGCGTCGCGCTGGAGTATCTGGCGATTCTGGAAGACGAGAACCTGCTGGCGCGGGTGCGGCGGGTGGGCGAGTACTTCTCGCTGAAGCTGCGCGAGCTGGTCGACAAGTTCGATATCGCGACCGAAGTGCGCGGCGTGGGCGCGATTCAGGCGCTGCAGCTGAACATCCCCGGCAAGCCGATCATGGACGGCGCCCTGGCCAACGGCCTGCTGATCAACGTCACCCAGGACACGGTGCTGCGCTTCCTCACGCCGTTCTTGCTGGAAGAAAAGCATGTGGATGCGGGAATCCGAATTTTGCGCAAGCAACTAGCAATCGCGCAGAAACAAGCCAACGGGGAGAAGCGGGCGGCGGTGACGGCGTAACCATCGTTGTGGTTGTTCAGGGGCGAAGAAGGCCGCCGGTGTCCAAATTTTGGAATTTCGCGTTTGAATGCCCTGAGAGCGATCAAGTTTGGCCGGACGACCCGGAGGAGCATCAAGTTGGTTAACGTCGCCCTAGGGGGCTGCAAACGCCAGGAATCGGCACTTTACAATTACAACGGACTAGCAAATTAGTGGTTGTTGGCTGTGCTCGTAAGTGCCATATTGGGAAAAGCTGCCTACTTCCTTACCAATCAAAGGCTTAGGGAAACTCGGGTGGATTGACAGCCTCGGGATACAGCGAAGGTCGCTCAGCGGCTGAAGCCGCAATCGTAATTGATGCAGTCTACGGACGGCCTAGAAGGCCGTCCCCTTCAAGACAGGCCTTAATCAGAGTTTCCCTAAGAGCCAAGAGCCCCCTTCAGCGAACAGCCAATAGCGAAAAGCGAAAATCGAAAAGCGGCTATCTCCCCACCCGTTCCGCGATCCAGGCCGCACATTCCTTCGTGCCCATCGTTCCTCCCACATCCACCGTAGTCTTCTTCTCGGCGGACAGCTTCCAGCACGGCATCCTCGATCTTCTGCTGCTTCGGCATTTAGACCCAAGTGCGCCAGCATCATCGCCGCCGTCAGAATCGAGCCCATGGGATTGGCCATGTTCTTTCCCGCAATCGGCGGAGCCGAGCCGTGTACCGGCTCGAACATCGAGGTGCGGCCGGGATGAATGTTGCCGCTGGCGGCCATGCCCAGTCCGCCTTGCAGCGCGGCGGCCAGGTCGGTGACGATGTCGCCAAACATGTTGTTGGTGACGATCACGTCGAGCGATTTTGGATCGCGCACCATCTGCAGGCAGAGCGCGTCGACGTACATGTGCTGCGTCTGAATCTCGGGATACTGCTGCGCGACTTCTTTGAAGACGCGCTGCCACAGGCCGCCGGCGTAAGTCATCACGTTCGACTTGTCGGACATCATGACTTTCTTGCGGCCGTTGTCGCGCGCGTACTGAAACGCGAAATGGATGACGCGCTCCACGCCCTTGCGGGTGTTGATGTCTTCCTGGGTCGCGACTTCCTCCGGGCGTGCCCATCTTGAAGTTGCCGCCCATGTCCATGTAAACGCCTTCGGTGTTTTCGCGGATGACGGTGAAGTTGATGTCGTCGGGCGTGGCGTTCTTCAGCGGACAGAGCGAAGCGTCGAGCAGCTTGACCGGACGCACGTTGGCGTAGAGGTCCATCTTGAAGCGCATGCCCAGCAGAATTTCCTTGGCGTGAATGTTGGTGGGCACGCGGGGATCGCCGAGCGCGCCGACGAAGATGGCGTCGAAGTCGCGGGCCAGCATGTGAAAGCCGTCGGCCGGAATGGTGGTGCCGTCGATGAGGTAGCGGTCGGCTCCCCAGTCAAAGGTGGTGAACTCGACGGGCGCGCCCGAGGCGCGAACCACTTCGAGCGCGTTAGGGATGACTTCCTTGCCGATACCGTCTCCGGGAACAACTGCGATGCGTTTGGGCTTTGTCATGGTCAGGGGAAATACTAGCAAGGCAGCTGTCGGCTGTCAGCTTTGAGCCGTCAGCAGTCAGCTATCAGCTGTCAGCTGTGGAAATCGCTGCGGCTGGCTCTTAGCCTTTAACTGTTAGCTTTTAGCAAACGACAGACCCGATTCAACATGGGATCCGCTCTAAGTTCTTCGATCCGCAGCCAACTAATGCATGAGTGATCGTGCAGACTAAGAGCTAAGGAAACTCTGACTAAGTCTTTGTTTTGAAGGGGACGGCCTTCAGGCCGTCCGTTAAGGACCCACAAAATCAAGCGGCTTTAGCCGCTGCGGGACCTCGCTTTGATCAGAGCTTCCCTAACAGTTAAGAGCCAATGGGCATGAGGGTGCGGTTTTGTGTCAGGGCCCGACTTCAGTCGGGCCGGAAGGATTCCTTCGCCGTCGGGCTTCAGCCCCTGCCCTCAGCGGCTAAAGCCGTTTTCTTTAAGGGCAGCGACGGCACGACTGAAGTCGTGCCCTGACACAAATCTGACCCTCGGCGATTCGGGCCATAGGGTGATAGCTTCATGCAAACTCTCCCCATAAGCGATCCGCAGGCTAAGAGCTAAGAGCTAAGAGCTAAGATGCCAACTGCCAACTGCCAACTGCCAATTGCCATACTGCCGCCTCACCGAACCCACCACGCCCACGCGATGAACAGCGCTTGCAGTGGAATCCGAATCCACAGCGGCGTGGCCGGATGTCCTCGCAACATGAGGCCTCGTTGCGCGGCGCTGATGTTGGCGGGAAGCATCGCCAGCAGTAGCAGGATCAATCCCCAGGCCGCCCACCAGCGGGACGCCGCCAACAGAAGTCCGATCGCGCCCGCGGCCTCCAGTACTCCGGTGATCGTCACCAGCATATCGGGGCGGGGAAAACTGGGCGGCACCATGGCGATCATGTCTTTCCGCGGCGAGGCGAAATGCGCTATGGCGGTGAACAGAAACATGGTCGCCAGGGCAAGGCGGGCGCAGACTAACCATGTCTGTAAGGCTCCCACGCCCACAGCACCTAAACCGCGATAAAGCAGCAGCGATCCGAACAGAACAATCAGAACTGCCATCACGATCCTCGCCTCCCGCACGTCTCACATCAAGTTTAGACGCAACAACCGGGATGCGAACTCGTCGGCATCACTGGATCGTCGCCTACGGATGTGCCGCCGGCTGAAGCCGGCTCGGGAAATGATGAGGGTGACGGGGACGCCAGCCTGAAGGCTGGCTCTACCCGAGCGTAAATGCCATGTGCAGCGCTCTCTGCGCTTCCTTTTTCTCTTCGCTATAATCAAAGATTCGGTATGAGTATCCCCACATCACAAGCAGGCTCAGGAGCACGACTCGCGAGTTATCGCGGGGCCGATACCCCGGCCACGTACGGCGACACGGCGGGAGAATTTCGCGCGCTGCTGCAGGGCAGCGCTCTGTTTGATTTGAGTTGGCAGGCCAAGCTGGTGCTGAGCGGGGAAGACCGGGTGCGTTGGCTCAATGGCATGGTCACCAACAACATTCGCGATCTGGCGCTGAACCACGGTGTCTACAGCTTCCTGCTGAACGCGCAAGGCCGCAATCAGGGAGACCTCACTGCCTACAATCGCGGCGACTATCTTCTGGTGACCACCGATCGCGCGCAGGCGCCGGCCATCGCTGAGATATTTGAGCGCTACATCATTATGGACGACGTCGAGGTGGCCGACATCAGCGACAAGCTGGGTGCGGTGGGAATCGCCGGACCGAAGGCTGGCGAAGTTTTGACCGTCGCCGGCATCGACGTTTCGCAACTCGAAGCCGGTCAGGTGGTCGACATGGTTTGGCGCGAGCTTGGCATCTCGGTCGCCCGCAGTGTGCAGCCGCAGATGGATGGCTACGAAATCTGGGTGGCGAGCGAGAATGTCGACAAAGTTTGGGATGCGCTGGTCCAGGCTGGAGCCACGCCTGTCGGCACCGACGCTCTGGAGTTGTACCGCATCGCCCGCGGCGTTCCGCGTTTTGGAGTTGACCTGCGCGAGCGCGATCTGCCGCAGGAGACTGGCCAGCAGCACGCTTTGAATTTCAGCAAGGGCTGCTACATCGGGCAGGAAATTGTGGAACGCATTCGGGCGCGCGGCAACGTGCATCGGGCGTTCGTAGGATTTGAAGTTCAGGGCGAGCCGCCGCAGCCGGGCACGAAGGTTCGCGCCGACGACAAAGAAATGGGCGAGATCACCAGTGCGGCGCGGGTGCCGTTTCCCAGCGGCGAGCGAACCTTGGCGCTGGGCTATCTGCGACGCGAGGTCGCGGCGCCGGGCACCACCGTCGACATCGCTGGACAAAGCGCGACCGTGAAGACACTTCCTTTCAGGGAATCCTGATCATGTGAAAACGAGTTCCCGCAGTGGCTGAAGCCGGATAATTTTTAGGTACTTAACGGACGGCCTGGAGGCTGTTCCTTTTAAAACAAGGCTTAATCAGAGTTTCCTGAGCGAGTGAATGGAGTCTATGGCAGAAAAAGAGAAGCGACCTGAATTTGTAGTGACTGATCGCCGTCTGTTCGGTACTGACGGCGAGTTGCGCCAGGACGTTGTCGAAGATGAAGAGCGCCGGGCTGAGCGGGAGCGCGAGAAGAACGAAGCTCAGCAGAGGATCAATCAGGAGCGCGCCGCGCAGAATCACACCGCACAGCCCGAGGACCCGCAACCTGCGCCCCCGGTTGAGCCTGAAGTAGAGGCCCCAACCGCGCAGGAGCAAAAAGCCTCGGCCGATGCCTACCAGGAATCGACGCGCGAGATCGACGCGCGCATCGAGAAAGAAATGCGCAAGCAAGGTCAGCCGCATAGCGCGAAGGACTTCGAGATCACCTTCGAAAAGTTTGTGGCCTCGATCTACATGACCGCGCTGATGCAGCTTGGGCTGGCAGCTCCGCAAGGGGGGAAGCCTGAGGTGGACCTGATGGGCGCGCGCCAGACCATCGACACGCTGGCGCTGGTGCAGGAGAAAACCAAGGGCAACCTCACTCCCGCGGAAGAAAATATGATGCAAAGCGTTTTGTACGAGCTGCGCATGGCTTACCTGGAAGTCACCAACCTGATCACGCGGGGTCCGCAAGCCAGGCCAGGCGCTGACGGCAAGGCCTGATGAAAGCCACGCTCACGGTGCTGGGCAGTGGGACCTCGATGGGAGTGCCCACGATTGGCTGCGACTGCGCGGTCTGCACCTCGCCTGATCTGCACGACCGCCGCACCCGTCCGTCGGTGATGGTGCAGTGGGACGACCATCACCCCAGCGCGCCAACAACCGGCGCTCCGGGGACCCCGGACCACACCGTCCTCATCGACACCACGCCCGACTTCCGCGAGCAGGCCATTCGCGAGCACATTCGCAAGATCGATGCCGTGCTCTACACCCACGGGCACGCCGACCACATTCTCGGTCTGGACGATGTGCGGCCGCTCAGTTTTCCGCGAGTCACCGGCGGCGGCAAGATTCCGTTGTATGCCAGCGACCGGACGACGCAAGTTTTGCGCAGCGTCTTCCGCTACATCTTTGACGCGAATTACAAGTACGGCGGCCTGGCACAAGTTGAGTTGCAGCCGGTCGACGGTCCGGTGAATTTGTTTGGTGCGACATTTACGCCGCTGGTGGTGATGCACGGCGATGTTCCGATTGAAGGCTACCGCTTCGGATCGGCGGCATACTTGACCGACTTCAGCAGCGTTCCGGAAGAGTCGCTGGCTCAACTCGAAGGTTTGGATATCCTATTTCTCGATGCCTTGCGGCATCATCCGCATCCGACACACTCGACGGTAGAGAACTCGCTGAAGATTGTCGAGCGGCTGAAGCCGAAGCGCACCTACTTCACCCATATCTCGCACGACCTGCCGCATGAGGAGACGAATGCGGCGCTGCCTGAAAACGTACGCCTGGCCCACGACGGCCTGAAACTGGAATTCGATTTGTAACCGGAGAGTGATGGTAGAGCAGGCCTTCAGGCCTGCGTTGCATCGCTAATTGAGAGAAGAAAAACTTGATCGATAACTAGAGAAGAATTGTGCGTAAGAAACGGTGGAAGGGCACGGCTTTAGCCGGGCCAAGAGGTGCAATATGAAAATGGCTTTAGCCCCGGCCGCCGCGGCTGAAGCCATTCCTGATGATGTCCAATTTTCGCCGAGCTTAAAGCCCGGCGCTTCCACCGCCAGCGAGGACATTTCCATTAACAGCCCCCAATAGCCGTAGCAGCCGACAACAATCATGCAAGTATTTCGCCATCTTGAAGAAGTGCCATCGCAGTTTGGTCCCACGGTGGTTAGCGTGGGCAACTTCGACGGAGTCCATCGCGCCCACCAGGAAGTAGTGCGCCGTATGGCCGAGCGGGCTCGCGCGTTCGGTGGCCAGTCCGTGGTCGTGACCTTCGATCCGCATCCGCTGCGTATTTTGCGCGCCGATGCTGCCCCCAAACTGCTGGCGCCGCTGCCGGTCAAATTGAAACTGCTGGAAAAGACCGGCGTGGACGCCGTGCTGGTGTTGCCCTTCACCCGTGACTTGTCCTTGATGACGGCGGAAGATTTTGCCCGGCAAGTGCTGGCCGACACGTTGCACGCGCGCGAGGCCCACGAAGGTTACAACTTTCACTTTGGTCACAAGGCGCAGGGCAACGTGAACACGCTTGCCGACCTGGGACGGCAGTACGGATTCGAGGTCAAGATTTACCCCGAGCTTTCGCTGCGCGGGCATCCGGTTTCCAGCAGCCAGATTCGCAAGCTTATCGCCAGCGGGGAAGTCGCCAAAGCGCGCGCGCTGCTGGGCCGCCCGTTCAGCATCTTTTCGAATCCCGGCCGCGGACGCGGCTACGGGCGCAAGTACACCGTGCCGACCGTGAATCTGGCGCGCTATGAGGAACTGGTGCCGGCCGACGGCGTTTACATCACCTGGCTGCGCGTTGCCGGGGAATGCTTCGAGGCGGTGACCAACATTGGCAACCGCCCGACCTTTGGCGCGGAGTCGTTTGCCATCGAGAGCCATCTGCTGAACTTCCATCCCATCGACTTGCTGCCGGAGACGGAGCTGGAGTTAATTTTTCTCAAGCGGCTGCGGCCGGAAATCAAGTTTCCTTCGGTGGAAGCCTTGCGCGAACAGATTGCCAAAGATGTGCACAAGGCGCGAAGATATTTCGGGCTTAAAGAAGTGACGAGTAACTAGTAACTAGCGACTAGCAGACTAAGAATTGGAACCTATCTTCATAACTCGTCGCTTGCCAGACATGTGTTGGGGCACAACCTTAGTCGAGCCGACCACAAGGTAGCAAGCTTCGGGCTTTAGTCTCTGCAAAACGGCTCTCAGGGGCTAAAAGCCCGGGCGTGTAGCGTGCTTGTCGGCCCGGCTAAAGCCAGGCCCTGACACAAACCAATGCGGTATCGATTTCACTAGCCGCTGGCCACTGACCCCTAACCACTAACCACTAACCCAGAGCCGTCAGGCGACCCGCACTCTTTCCACAGCTTCTCCCAATTCCACATCCCGCTCATCACCCCATTCGTCAGGGGGAAGCCGAGTTGATGCGCGAGCATACACACCTGTCCGCGATGGTGGGCTTCGTGAGCCAGCATGTAGCACAGCATTTCCGGGCCAGCCGGCCACGGCCGGGCCCAGCCGTCTCGGAGAAATGTCTCGACGTCGGCCCCCGCCGCCGAGCGCTTCCGCCAGCATCTCCGCGCAACGAGCGGCGCTCTCGGCCAATGCTACACGGGCCTGCTGCGGCGTGCAGTGCGCGCGGTTAAGTTGTCGTGGAACCTTCAGGTGCGGCGCGGTTAGCCTCAACCACTTGCAGCGTACATTGTGTACATGCGTGAAGATCGCCGCAATGCTGCGGACCTTGCCGGGCGGTTTGGCTGTCCAGACCGCAGGATCAAGATGTTCGATAAGAACCTGGTTGATGCGATCGTTGGCGGCAAAGATCTGGACTGCGGCTGGGCCGAGTTGAGTGGGAACCTTGGGTTGACGCGTAGTCACGGCTCGCTACTCCTCCGCTTATCATACTTCCGGACCGTCGGCCTTCCGGGAGTAATCCAGCGACCGTCCGGAAGCCAGGGTAAACCGGAGTCCCGCGCGGCGCGAATCTGGACAAACCGTCGAAAAATTGGACGGATCGCTGCCGGGAGGGTTTGCGCGACCGGGCACAACCTGTTAACTTTTGCCATTACCCTCTCAAAACCCGATGAAGAACGCCATTCGTCTTGCGTCATTTTGCTTCCTGGCCTGCTTGCCGTTGCTGGCTCAACTTCCCACCGATAGCCCGGTTGACGTGCTCCGGCATCCTGCGTGGAACAAAGGAGTGTTCATCGGCGGCGGCACCACGGTCGACAGCACGCCTAGCGGGTCGAATCTTGTCCTCGGTTTCCGCCTGGGCCGGGTGCTGACCAATGAGCACGGCCCCGGGATTCTGCGCGGCACCTATGAGATGGCGATCGACATCGTTCCCCTCGATGAATACTGGATCAATGGTGGGCAGTATGCGGGAGGCGTCGACCCGGTGGTCTTCAAATGGAACTTCACCAGCGGATGCAAGGTTGCGCCCTACTTTGCCGCGGTAGGCGGAGCGGTATTCAGCAACCACAATCTTCCGCCCGGCGACACCTCGCAAATCAACTTCACCAGCGGACCGGAAATCGGCGCGCAGATTTTCGGCAAGGGAACGAACTCCTGGGATATCTCGGTGAAGGCGTATCACTTGTCGAATGCCTCGATTGGCAACCATAATCCCGGCCTGAATGCGAATTTGCAGTTCATGCTGGGCTACACCTGGCATTGAGCAGCGGCCGTAAGCTAGGGAAACTTTGATTACGGCTTGTTTTGAAGGGGACGGCCTTCAGGCCGTCCGTTAAAGTATCCGCAAATTATACGGCTTCAGCCGCTGCGGGACCTCGCTTCGACTTGATTAGAGTTCCCTAGCAGCTATCTGCCGTCGGCTTTCAGCTATCTGCCGTCGGCTTTGAGTACGAGGAAGCGAAAAGCGCGCTTTGCTTTGGGAGCGGAGCTTCCGAACAAGCCAACTTAGTATTAAAGACGTGGGGAAGACTCCGACGGGGCTATACTCGGCTTAGCAGGTGAGCCCATGACATCTCCGGTTTCGGAACAGCCACTGATTTTGTGTATTGACGACGCCGAAATCGCACTTCGGGTTCGCCAGCTGCTGCTGCTCGGCGCCGGATATTCGGTGCTCACCGCCGCCTCCGGCGAGGAAGGGCTGGAACTGTTCAAGCAGCATCCCGTGGACCTGGTGATTGCCGACCACTTCTTGTCTGACAAGACGGGAGTAGAAACGGCCGAGGAGATGAAGCAGTTGAAATCGGACGTGCCGATTCTGATTGTTTCAGCTGCCAGCGAAGAGCCCGACGGCATCGGGTTCGCCGATGGCTTCCTGTCGAAGGGCGAAGGTCCGGATGCGTTGCTGGACACGATTGCCCGTTTGCTGAAGAAGCGAAAAACCGGAGATGCAGTTTCCTGCTCCCGCCCGTAGCATTCTTTTTCCAGACCATCCGGTAATTATCGGCAACGCGAATTGCGCTAGCCCGATCTGCTCGCTTGAACTCAAGGCCGTTCGCGATAGGCCGCCTCGCTGACCAACAGCAGGAGCGGAAGATCTTTCGTTCGCTTTATCGATTCCCAGTACCGCACCAGGATGGAGTAAACCAGCAGTCCGGTTTCGCCTTCGCCAAAAAGCAAGTAGACCAGCGACTGCTTCATCAGGGTGCGACGCGTCAACCCAAGTACGATGCTGATGGGATCCAGCAGCTCGCTGATGTAGGCGATCGAATTGGCAATCGCTACCGCGCCGAACGCCTCGATTACGAAATGGTCGCCCTCCTGGAACACGCGTAGCTTGATAGGCGCCAGGAATTCGCTGCGATTGTCCAGAAGGTTGACGTGCAAGAACGCCAGTTGGCCCTCGACCCGGTAATACTTGCGCACCTTTTGGATCAAGAACGTTCGGTTCTCCGGGGTTGCAATATGGTGGGGAATCAGGTTGACCTTCTTGCCGCAGATGCTCTGCCACACCGCGGCCGATTGCTGATCGAGGAACGTGGCTTTCGAGACCCGCATCTCCGTGGAACGCATGGCGCGGCTCAGCCCGCTGGTGGTAAGCAACAGGAAGATGAAAATGCTGGCGATGATGGCGCCGTCCGGCCGCTCCACTACATTGGCGATTACCGTATACAAGAATACGATCGCGACCAGGAAAAAATAAAATGGGAGCAAGAAGGTTTGCGGCTTGCGCACGCTGGCTTCCTGCCACAAGGAAATCGTGACCGCTACTGCCGCCGACAGCATCAACACCAGAACTCCGGTAGCGTAGGCGCCACCCTGCGCCGAAACCGAAGCGCGGAAGACCAGCGTCACCACCACGTCGATCGCCAGCAGCACCAGAACCAGAGGACGCTGGTAAGCCACCCAGTCGGGCGCCATGCCGAAGCGCGGCAGATAGCGCGGGATCAGGTTCAGCAGCCCGGCCATGGCCGAGGCTCCGGCGAACCACAAAATCAATATGGTGGACACGTCGTAGACCGTCCCAAAGGCGTTGCCCAGATAAAGATGCGCCAGGTAGGCGATAGCCCTTCCATCGGCCGCGCCTCCGACTTTGTAAGCGCTCTCCGGAATCAGCGCTCCGGTAACAAAGCTGGAGGCCAGCAGCAGCACGCTCATTAGCAGCGCCGCGGTCAGCAACAGTTTGCGGGTCGCCAGAATGCGGCCGGAGATGGTCTCCTCCTTCTTTCCGGGCTCGGCCCCCGACACCAGCGGCATCACTGAGACGCCAGTCTCGAATCCGCTGAGACCCAATGCCAGCTTGGGAAACACCAGCGCCGAGGCAATGAAGATCGCTGTCCAGTCGGCGTGCTGGCTGAGAAGTGCGGCGTGCCAATGGGAAAACAACTCGGGATGCGACAGAATTTTCCAGCCGCACCACAGCAGCACAATCACGTTCAGCGCCAGGTAGGGAATAGCCACGAAGTCAGCGACGCGGATCGCTTCCTTGAAGCCTTTCAGGAACACGATGGCCAGCAGCACCAGCAGGCCCAGCGTTACTCGCATGCGCGAGTCGCCGGCGATGGGATGCAGATAGGGGTTGGCAATGGCGTGGCGCGCCGCGTCGGCGGCCGACAACGTCATGGTGATGACGAAGTCGGTGGCGGCAAATCCTAGCAGAACCAGTACCAGGATCTTGCCGGTCCAACCCGGAAGCAAATTCTCCAGCAGTGCGATGGAACCCTGCCCGGCATAAGACCGCTTGGCTACCGCAGCATAAATGGGCACTGCTCCCAGCAGGGTGACAGCAACCAGAACTGCGGTTGCCGGCACAGCCAGCGCTCCGGCAGCCAGCAATGCAATTCCCGGCTGGTAGCCCAGGGTAGAGAAATAATCAACGCCCGTCAGCCACAGCACCAGGTACCAGGGATAGGTGCGCTCGGGCTGATGCGACAATTTGGCCAGATTCTCGTGAGCCAGAAATTTGCCGAGCCAGCTCTTAGGAGCCTCGTCAGGGGTGGGGAGACGCAGAACCGTGTCTGGAGACGCTGGCGTGCTCATGAAATCCGATCGGCGCACTCTTTTACAGAAATCCGATTGTAAGGCGGAAGCGACGATTGCGCGAGATTATCGCGCGAAACAAGAACGAGGATAGCCGAGGCCGCGAGGAGAAGTCGCGAGGAAGATACGGATCGCAGCAGGTCAGGCAGCAAAACTTGGTGCACGTCCCAGAAGCAGTAACAGCGGGGTCCATGGCTTAGATCGCATAAAAGTGCGATCTGTATTTGAGATTCGTATCAGGGCCCGGCTTCTAGCCGGCCGATAAGGCTCCTTCTTCGCTGGGCTTCAGCCCCTGCGCTCTCAGCGGCTGAAGCCGTCCTATTCAGGCGCAGTTGCGGCACGACTGAAGTCGTGCCCTGATACAAATCGCACTCTTGATGCCGTGTACGAGATACCTTGCCGTAATTTTCCGGGCCGACACGCTCGGGTGCACAGGACATTCGTCGACCCATTCAACATGTGCTTCGTCGAACACTCCCGCAGGACAACGCTTGTACTGATCCAACAAAAAAGGGCGGCCTCTGCCGCCCTTCACAATCCTAGGTTGCGTTACAGCTTAGTGCATATCGTCCATACCGCCGCCAGTACCACCCTTTTGCGAGAGCATCTTCACGCTGTCGACGTGCAGCGAGCCGTCAGCGGTCATGGTGCCGGTGACTTGCACGTGATGTCCCAAGTGGTCCTGTAGAGCCGCCGGATTATCGACGGCCACAACCTTCTGGTCCTTGTCGGTGACGAACACTGGCTTCTCGCCAGCCGAGACACACTTCTGGGCGCAGGCCGCGTGAGCGGCGTTGGCGCCTTTGGCGCCACACTTGGAATCGCTAACCCATCCATCCCAGCTCTGGTCCTTGGCAAAGCCCAGTACGGTCATGCTGCACAAATAGAGCCCAATTACCAACAGCACTCTTTTTTTCATTTTCCATCTCCTGTCGAATCAGCCGCCACGCGGGCGGGCGAGTTTTCCTACTTCAGGATGGAGGCAAGCCAATGGACGGCTGTCCCTCCCACGATCTTATCGAGCAAACCTGTTCCGCGTGCTCTGCTACGCGAAAGTCTTCATCGCAATGGATGTACGGCGCGGACGTCCCCACGGATGCAGTTGCCACAAGTTTATTCCACCTGAGATGCATTGCGGCGGAAAAGGAGATGCAGGAAATTACGTCCGGGGATAAGTGCAACTGATCACGGCCAGGCAGCAGGCGGTAACCGTCAAATTGTGTCTAGGGTTTCTGGCCGGTGTTTTCGGCGACGGCGGCGGGCGCCGGTTTGGGATCGGACTTCGCCTTTTGCTCGAACAGCACCACTTCGCCGGGCTTCACATAGCCCAGTTGCTCGCGCGCTTCTTTCTCGATGACGCTGGGATCGCCGCGCTGCAGGCCGTCTACGTGATGCTGCAACTGGTCGTGCTCGATTTTCTTGCGCTCGATCTCGCTCTCCAGACGCTCCACTTGGGCGCGCTTACTCTCCCACACCTTCATACCGTTGGCGCCAAACACTACCCGGTAGCCGAGGAAGACCGCCAATGCGGCAATGCACAGCGTCGCCAGCACGCGACGCATGCGATAAACCCAGTTTCCCGCGATACGGACCGTAATCTTCATGTGCACGACCTGAATTTTTCGGCGGCACAACTTTCCTCTATGGAGCAGAGCCGCCGGGGGATCTGCAAACTCCGTGGGAAACGCCACCAAGTTACTAGTGAACGTCGCTTCGTTGCGCCGGTCAAGAGAGAGTTCCGCCGATGTCGTTTGGCGAACCAATCTCGATAAGCGATGAATAGGCGAAGAAAAACGCGTTCCGGCTGCCCTGCACCGATTATCCGTTCTATTTCTGCGGCGTGTTACAGTCTCATCGGAAATTCTGTGGAGGTTTCCGATGACCAACGCGCGCCTGGTGCTGACCACCGTCGCTGCCCGGGAAGCGGCGGAAAAGATGGCCCAGCAACTGGTGGAGCGCAGGCTGGCGGCCTGCGTCAACATCGTAGGGCCCATCCGCTCGGTCTATCGCTGGAAGCACAAGGTCCACAACGAGCAGGAATATTTGCTGATGATCAAGACCACGGCCGAGAAAGCGGTTCAGTTGCAGTCGGCGTTCAAGGGTTTGCATCCTTACGATCTGCCCGAGTGTGTAGAGTTGGCGGTTGAGAGCGGCAGCGAAGACTATCTGGCCTGGCTGGCGGCGGAGGTCAGCAGCGGCGAGTGATTCTTTTCGAAACTTGGATTATGGCCTGTTTCGAAGGGGACGGACTTCAGGCCGTCCGTTAAGTCCCCGCAAAACCATACACCTTCAGCCGCTGCGGGACGTCGCTTTAACTTGATCAGAATTTCCCTAGATGTCGGTCCTTCCACCCATTTCCTGCAGCAGCTTTAACAGCGCCGCCGGATCGTGTGAGCTGACAGTCTCGTCTGCCCAGCCACAGCGGGCATTCTCATTGGGCACAAAGGCAACGACGCGTATGTCCTTATTGTGACTCTTGAGCCCGGCTACCAACTTCTTGCAGCCCACCTCGCCGAAGGCCCCATCCACAGCGACCACGTCGACATGAGGAAACCGGCGGAACATCCGTTCCCCTTCTTCGGGAGAGTAGGCGGTAACCACGTTATGCTTGGCCGTTTCCAGCAGCAGCTTTCGGGTGGAGAGTCCTTGGGCAGGCTCGGCCTCGACTACCAGAAACGCCAATCTGTGTCCGTTTGTCATTTGCAAAATTTCGATGTGAATTGCGCACGACTGGTTGTGAGCAAAGTTTCGGCTGACGACGGATGACAGCTTCCGGTGGTTACTCGGGCAATCAAAATTGCCTCCCTCCGGACTGTTACACCAACCGGACGCTCCAGATGCGGATTGCGGCAGCCGGTTTGATACAATATCGCCACGAACGCTGTTGAGGACAAAGCGTTCGCCGCAGATTTGGACCGCAATTCCCGAGGAACTCTTTATTGCCCCAGCCAACGCCGGTTTTGAGCGGGTTGGGAGGAAACATCGCCCCCCAAGCGAGACCATCGCTTTGCGCGGACGCAACGTTATAGGGAGCCTGTTCTGACGTCGCGACCTGATCGTATCGCTTATAATCCGGCGCACCATCGCTTCGCCGTAATCCTTGCCTGGGCCACATTTCTGCTCATCGTCGCCGGCGCCCTGGTGACCAGCAATGATGCCGGCCTGTCGGTGCCCGATTGGCCGACTTCGTTCGGTTCGCTCTACCGGCTGCCGCCCATGGTAGGCGGCGTGAAATACGAGCACACCCATCGCATGATCGCCGAATTCATCGGACTGCTGATCATCGTGATGGCGGTATGGACGCAGCGCGTCGAAACGCGTCGATGGATGCGCGTGCTGGGCTGGACCGCACTGGGCGCAGTGGTTGGCCAAGGCATCCTCGGCGGCATCACCGTGCTTAACTTTTTGCCCTGGTCAATCTCCACGGCGCACGCCACCCTGGGGCAAACCATCTTCTGCATTGTGGTGGCGATGGCGCTGTTCACCAGCCGCGGCTGGTTGCAGGACTCTCAGCCGATCGCCGAAACCGACCGATCGCCAAGCACGCCTACTCTGGCTGCCCTCGCCGTGGCTTGCGTATTTGTGCAGTTGATTCTGGGCGCTGCCTTCCGCCATTCCGGCATGAAGCTGTTGCCGCATCTGATCGGCGCTTGCGTCGTGACCGCAATATTGTGCTGGACCGTGGTTCGGGTGCTGACCCTTTACGGCAGTGTCGATCATCTGCGCAAGCCGGCCCAACTGGTGCTGGCGCTGCTGATGATTCAGCTCGGACTCGGTTTCTGCGCCTATCTCACTCGCCTTACCTGGGGACACGACGCCGTGCAGCCCATGCAAATCATGGTGGTGAGCACGGTGTTGCACGTCGCCGGAGGCGCACTGGTGCTGGCCGCCAGCGTGGTGCTGGCCATCCAGACGCGGCGCATGATCGACGTTCACGCTACTCAACCTGCAACCCACACCTCACCCGGAAAGGCCGTCATCGCATGAGCAGCGCCACTCAACCGTTGGCTGTTCCTCGCCCAGGCATCGCTTCGCTGGCTCGCGATTACGCCACGCTCACCAAGGCGCGCGTCACCACGCTGATCGTCATGACCGCCTGGGCCGGCGCATATTTCGCGGCGGCCAAGTCGGGCGTCTCCTCGCTGTCGTGGACGCTGCTGAACGCGTTGGTCGGTATCGGATTGGTCAGCGGTGGCACGGCCGCCATCAACGAAGTGGTGGAGCGCGACATTGATGCGCTGATGCGCCGCACCGCGCGACGCCCGCTGGTCACCGGCAGCATGAGTCTGCTGCACGCATCGGTAGTCGCGTTCGGCATGACCATCGGCGGCATACTTTATCTTTGGGCGACGACCAACTGGCTCACCGCCGCGCTGGCCACGCTGACCTCGGTCACGTACCTCGGAATCTACACGCCGATGAAGCGCGTGCATCCCATCTGCACTTTCCTGGGCGCGTTTCCCGGAGCCATGCCTCCGGTGCTGGGCTGGACGGCGATTCGCGGCCGGCTCGATGGCGAAGCCCTGGTGCTGTTCGCCATACTTTTCTTCTGGCAGTTTCCGCACTTCCATTCCATCGCGTGGCTCTACCGCGAGGATTACGAAAACGCGCGCATCCGCATGTTGCCGGTGGTGGAAAGCGACGGCCGCTCCACCGCGTTCGCCATCGTGATGTACGCCCTGGCGCTGATTCCGGTGTCGCTGGCGCCTACGCTGATGGGCATGGCGGGATGGACGTACTTCGCCGGCGCACTGCTGCTGGGCGCAGGCATGCTTTGGTTCAGCCTTCGCATGTGGACGATGAAGCTGACGCCTATCGCACCCGAGTCGAAACTGCGCGCGCGTCACGTGCTGCAAGCCTCGGTGATTTACCTGCCGCTACTGTTCGCCCTGATGATGATCAATCGGGTGTGAGCCATCAGCCATCAGCCATCGGCCATCAGCTATCAGCCTTCAGCTCTCAGCTATTTCAGCTATTAGTGATTGCACAAGGTAAGCTAGAAGCGCTCTCATAAATCGTAATGGGGTGTATCAGGGCACGTCTTCAGACGTGCCGATCGGGTGCAGCAATAAGGTCAGGGCTTTAGCCCCTGTAAAAACCATGCTCTCAGGGGCTGAAGCCCAAACCATCATTGACTCCTTACGGCCCAGCTGAACAGTTTGCTGAAAAACTCGATGGGAGGCGCTGTTCGGGTAGTACGGCGCTTCAGTGCCGCGTATAAGCCCTTTATTTTTGTCATCCCGAATCCGGCTTCAGCCGGTGAGGGATCTGCTCTTCGAGTTTTTCAGCAAACTGCGAAGCCGCGCCCTGACACAAAACGATTCACGGGACGGCGTCAAGCCATTTCAAAAGCATTTTCCTGCCGGTGGAAGCACCGGGCTTCAGCCCGGTGACATCGGGCGCCAACTACGAACCTGGCTTCAGCCGCGGGTATAGAATTGATCCTGGCCTTCGCATGAGCGTTTCCGATACTCTTCACCAGCCCGTAACCCTGAATCCCACCGCTGCCGACGGTTCGGTTATCCAACTACAAGGCTTGCGCCACCAGTACGGCGATCGCGTCGCGCTGGCCGGCGTTTCGTTTGACGTTCGGCCCGCCGAGATCTTCGGTCTGCTCGGTCCCAACGGCAGCGGCAAGACCACGACCTTCCGTATTCTCTCGACCCTGATGATTCCGTCCGGCGGCCACGCCATGATTCTGGGTCACGACGTCGCCCGCGAACCGGCGCTGGTGCGCCGCAACATCGGTGTGGTCTTCCAGGCGCAGAGCATCGACATCAAGCTTTCAGCACAGGAAAACCTGATGCTGATTGGCCACGTTTACGGATTGCACGGCACGGCGCTGAAGAAGCGTGTCAGCGAGATGCTAAATCGCGTTGGCTTGGCTGATCGCGCCAAAGAGCAAGCCGAGAAATTTTCCGGCGGCATGCAGCGCCGTCTGGAACTGGCGAAGGGCCTGCTGCATCATCCTTCGGTGCTGCTGCTGGACGAGCCGACCACCGGCCTCGATCCCGGGGCTCGCCGCGATTTGTGGCAGTATCTGCAAATTCTGCGCGATGAAGAGCGCGTGACGGTGCTGGTCACGACTCACTTGATGGAAGAAGCCGAGCGCTGCGACCGTCTGGCGATCTACGCCAACGGCAGCGTGGTCGCACTGGGCACACCGGCGGAGTTGAAGAGCGAAATCGGCGGCGACATTATCTTGCTGGAATCCAATGAGCCGGACTCGCTGGCGCAACGTATCGAGCAGCGTTTCGGTCTGCGTCCCACCGTGCTCGATCATGAAGTACGGCTGGAGATCGAGAGCGGACATCGCTTCGTCACCGACGTGGTGGAAGCATTCCCCGGCGAGATCGAAGGCGTCTCGATTCACAAGCCCAGCCTGGAAGATGTCTTCATCCGCAGAACCGGGCATCGCTTCTGGACCGAAGCGAGCGACGCTGAGCCTGCCGAGTGATGCACTATCTCTGTGAGTCGATTCACCACGGAGGCACCGAGGAGCACGGAGTCTTCGTGGATTGCTAGATTCATCCCAACTCACGGCATCTTAGTTTTCCCCATCGCCGCCGCCCGTTCTTCTGCCCGTTTCGCTTCTTCCGCCTGTCCGTTCATCCGATACAACTGCGCCAACTGAGTCAGAGGATCGGGAGAATTCGGCTGAAGCTCGACAATCTTTTTCTGCGCAACGATTGCTTGCTCCAGATTGCCCAGCGATTGCCAGGCATCGGAGCGGCCCTGCTCGACAGCCACGTCGAAGCTCCCACCGTCGATCGCACTCATATTCCGGGGAGCGGTTCGCTCCGCCTGGTCAAACGCCTTCAACGCATCCTCAGGCCGGCTGGGCCGCGCTTGCAAATAGGTATAGCCAAGATTCAAGTACTCCATTTCCGGACGCTGCGCCACTTGCGCGGCGCGTTCCATGGTGGCGTAGGCGTCGGGCATGCGGCCCAGTTTCCGGTAGATGGAAGCCAACGCCGCCAAGGTAAATTCGTTGGGATCGAGCGCCACCGCAGCTTGATATTCCGCGACGGATTCAGTCGGACTTCCCAGTAGCCAGCAGCAGGTTGCCGCGAGCCACGTGCATGGTCGCGCTGTCGGGAAAGATGGCGAGCGCGTGATCGACGGCGGCCAGCGCCTCCTGATTTCGATCCAGCGCAGCCAATACTCCGGCCGCATTCGCCCAGGCATGGAAGGCCTCTGCGCGAGTCCCACCTGGCAGCTGCGCGGGTAGCGCCGCGGTGGCGCAATTCACCGGAAAGCGTTGCAGCAACGTCTTCCGTCTGCGCTGTCCGGCGCACGAAGACGGCCGCAACTTCGTCCAGATAAACCGGCTGCCAGGTTTTGCTGTTGCAAAAATTCTGCAGGCGGGCATAGCCGCTTACGTCCAGGTGCGCGATGGGAAGCAGTACCGTGTTCAGGTTGTAGCGACTGGTTTCCTCCTGCCACGCCGCCGAATCTGGCGACGCCTGCATTAGCTGCTGATGCCGCTGGATGGCTTTAATCCCGAAAGGTATGGCCCGACCGTCAAGATAGTCGCGGCGCTGCGGGCCAAGCGCCCAACTGACGAAGCCGCCTTCATCGTAGGTGTTGAAGACTTCGCCGGGAAGGTTCTCGCGCACAATAAATTCCGCTCCGCGTTGCGGAAACGCCCATCCCAATCCCGTGCCGAACGACGTGGGTTCCGAGCCCTGAAAGTAAGTACGGTTGCTTACCAGATCGACGCAACGTAGCAGTGCCAGCGCGGCCAGCAGCAGGACCGCGGTTGCAGCGAGTAGTGAGCGTATTCGTACCGGCTGGATTCGAGGCGCAATGAGGTTCAAGGTCGTCGCCAGAACGGCTCCGCCAATCACCACCACCACGCAGGCGAACAGCGCCCCCATGCGGTAATAACGTACTGCCGGATAGATCGCGGCCAGCAGCACGATGGCCTCTCCCACTTGCGCGCGCAGCAAAGCCATTGCGGCCGCAATCACGGCGACAATCAGCAGCGCATAAATTGCGCTCTTGCCTTGCCGCAGCGAAAGCACGGTAGCCAGCGCGCTCCAATTCACTTGCACGCTGGTCCATTCGCCAATCCAAAACTGGTGAGCTTCGCTGACTCGCTGCTGCCGCGCCAGCGCGGAATAAATTCCCCAGCCCCAGGGATTCACCAGCGTGGCCACCGCGGTGGCCACGAATAACGGAGCCGCTCGCCGCAGCCTTTGCAGAGCTTGCGGGCGAGGCGATCCGGAGAACACCATGGCCAACAATTCCATGACAACATAAGCGGCGATCAGCGCCACTCCCGCCACGAAGCCGGGATGCAGATTCACCCAGGCCACCATCAGCAACGGCAGCAGCCATAATCCGCGCGCGTCCCGTTCGATAGTTCTCCCACAGCAGAGAAAGAAAGGCCGCGAACAGCACGACGGTAAACATGTCGGCACGCGGTCCAGTGCGATAGGCAATGACCGGCACAGCCAGGATGGCGATAGCGGCGCTAACGGCGGAGCCTCGCCGCAGCAGCAAAGCAATTGTGCCAACGCATGCCGCCGCTCCGATCCACGAAATCAGGGCGTACCCTCCGAGCAGGTACGCGGCGTAGAAAATCAGCCCCGCGCCCACCGGATAAATCCAGGGTTGGCCGGCAGCGGTGTAGGAAAGAACGTCGGTCGAAGGAATGGCATGATGTTGTGCCACCCAACGTCCGGTCGCCAATTGCCATCCCAGGTCGGGCTCAGAGACAGTTCGCAGTCCAGCCAGAAAAGCGTAGATCAGTGCAATCGAGGCGAGAATGAGGAATAGACGCCGCTGCAGAGCCGAATCTCCCGGCGCAAGATTGTCGGTTGGAGTCAAATCCATGGCTGCGATAGGTGAAGGCGGCGCTTGGCGAGGGCATCATAGCACAGGCTTTGCTATGCCATCTTCGGTGCCGGACAACCAGGTTGCGGCGGTGAACCCAACCATGGCTGCTAGAATCAAGGTATGGCGGCAACCCGGATCGCGACTCTTCCAGCAACTCTCACTCCAGCGAGCGCAGGCACGCTCCTTCCGGCGCTCTCGCTGTGGTGGCGCGAGGTCGTGCGCTTCTACCGCCAGCGCGCGCGCGTCGTCGGCGTCATCGCCTCGCCGCTGCTGTTCTGGATCGTGATCGGTTCCGGCTTCGGCACCTCGTTCCGCTCCAGCGGAGCGGGCGGCCAACACTATCTGGCCTTCTTCTTTCCCGGCGCGCTGATCATGATCGTGCTGTTCACGGCCATCTTCACCATGATGTCGGTGATCGAAGATCGCAAGGAAGGCTTTCTGCTTTCGGTGCTGGTCGCGCCGGTCAGCCGCTCGGTCATCGTGCTGGGCAAGGTGCTGGGCGGGGCGACACTGGCCACGGCGCAAGGCGTCATCTTCCTCGTGTTCGCGCCCGCCGTGGGCGTACACTTCACGTTCGTCAGCTTCGGACTGACCGTACTGACCATCTTTCTGGTCGCGTTTTCGCTGACCGCGCTGGGCTTCATCATCGCCTGGCCCATGGATTCGACGCAGGCCTTTCACGCCATCATCAACTTGTTTCTGATTCCGCTATGGCTGCTGTCGGGATCGCTGTTTCCGCTCTCCGGAGCGTCGCTGTGGATTCGTCTGATCATGCGCATCAATCCGCTGACCTACGGGACCGAGGCGCTGCGCTCGCTGCTGTTTCCCGGTTCAGCCTCGACCGACCTGTCGCTGAGCAGTAATTTCGCGGTGATGACGCTGTTCACGCTAATCATGTTTGCGCTATCTTTCCTGGTGGCCAATCGCCGCAGCACCAAACCGGCGGCCTGATGCAACTGAGTCCGGCATTCTTCCCCGCACTCGACGCCGTGCTCAACGGCTCCAGCGCCGTGCTCATCGGCGGCGGCCTGTACTGCATCAAGACCCGGCGCATCCAGGCGCACAAGCGTCTGATGCTGACGGCGTTTGTCACCTCGATGCTGTTCCTCTGCTCCTATCTTTACTACCACCTTGTCTTGCGCGCCGGAGTGACGCACTTCCGCGGCCAGGGATTCTCGCGCCCGCTGTACTTCACTCTGCTGACCTCGCATACCATCCTGGCGGTGGTAGTGGTGCCGTTTGTGCTGATCACGCTGGCTCGCGCGCTGAAGGGACGATTCGCGCGGCACAAAGCCATCGCGCCTTACACCTTCGCTATCTGGATGTATGTGTCGGTCACCGGCGTGGTGATTTACGTGATGCTGTACGTGATCTTCGCGAAGTAGCTGTCGGCTCGCAGCCATCAAGCCAAAGCTGAAATCCGCACGCTTAACCATGAGCCAGTTTCAGCCCCACGATCCCAATCACGATCAGCGCGGCCGAACCTAAACGCATGATGCCGCTGGGTTCGCTGTAAAAAAGGATTCCAACCGTCAGCGTGCCGACCGCTCCAATGCCGGTCCATACGGCGTAGGCAGTGCCCATCGGAATCTGCTTTTGCGCTATCCACAGCAGAACTCCACTGCTGGTCATGAACAGGACAGCGGTGACGATACCGCGAATGCGGCTGTCCGGATTTTCAGCCATCTTGATCCCAAGTGGCCAGCCAATCTCGAGCAATCCGGCCACTACCAGATAAATCCATGCCATAAGGTTTTCCTCTCTCGATTGCAGCTTCCACGCCGGAAGGTTTGGCGAAAGCCCTCGCGAACGCAGAATACTACAGTGAATGAGAGGCGATAAGCAGTGGCCGCAGTCCGGAGGAGCCAAGGGATCTGTGTTTCTCTGGCATCGCCGCAATACCTGGCATCGGCAGGAAGCCTACGGACTGAATGCTGACGGCTGATAGCTGACAGCTGTCTTTCTGCTATATTTGGCCTTTCATCGCAATTACACAGGAGCAGCCCTCATGGCGAAGAGCGTCAACAAAGTCATTCTCATTGGCAATCTCGGCAAAGATCCGGAAGTGAAGTACACCCAGACCGGCATGGCGGTGGCACGATTTTCCCTGGCCACGGCCGATCGCGTGAAAGACAAGGAAGGGAACTGGCAGGAACGCACCGAGTGGCACAACCTGGTCGCGTTTCAACGCACAGCGGAGATTGCCGGCGAATACTTGAAGAAGGGCAGCAAGGTCTACATCGAAGGTCGCCTGCACAGCGATTCCTGGGACGACAAGGAGACCGGCCAGAAAAAGTACAAGACCGAGATCATCATCAACGACCTGGTGCTGCTGGGCGGCGGCGGCCCGCGCGAAGGCGGCGGCGAAGGCGGCTACAGCGGACGCTCCGGAGCAGGCAAGTCTTCTTCCAGCGGCTTCGACCAGCGCGGCCCCGAGCCCGATGTCTCCCAAGCCCCTGCCGGCGGTGGCCCCGAAATTACCGACGAAGATATACCATTCTAGGCCGAAAGCTCAGGACAATTTCAAGCCCTCGCAGCGAGCAGGCTCAAAAACTATGTTGATGCAACTGCGTCGTTCTGTTCCGCTATGGATAGTTATCAGCTGCGCCAGCGCGGCCCTGGCGCAGCAGACACCCGCCCCGTCCGACACCCCGACTGCCGTCCAATCCGCGCCGTCGCAGTCGCAGGTTTACGTTCCCAACGCCAGCTCCAAGCAAATGCTCGACGACGCATTCCTGTCGGCGCAGAAGTCCGGTCGCCGTCTGCTGGTGATTTACGAAGGCAGCTGGTGCGCGCACTGTCCGCAACTGCAGCAGACCATCGAGAATGCTCCCGATACGGCTCCGCTGTTTCGTAACGGATTCATCGCAGCTCGCGTCAACGTCGACGACTTCGCCGGTCTGCAACAATTCGCCCAGAAGCTCGATCCCGATCTCAAGCTGACGAAAGACAACGGGCCCCTGCTCACGATCTTCGAGAAAGACGGTACTTTGCTGACCTCCCGCACCGCCGCTGGTCTGCTGGACAAGGGCGTGGTCTCGGCGGCAAAAGTTGCGAAGTTTCTAAACCGTTGGGCATTGGAAGCGCCTGCCGCCGAGGTTTACCAAAAAGGCCTGGCGGAATTGCGCAGCAGCGGCAAACTGGGCTGGGTGGAGTTTGGTGCCGACTGGTGTGTTTGGTGTCACCGCATGGACAAGTTCTTTGACCAGAGTGCGGCCGCTCCTATCCTGCATGATTACTATGTCCGCATTCCGGTGGATTACGAACGCAATGAGGGTGCGCCTGAGTTGGCCAAGCAGTTGGGCGCTCCGGCGGGAGATGGTCTGCCGCTGTGGGCCGTAGTCGATGGCGACGGTAAGCCGCTGGCGAACTCCAATAGCGCGAAAGGCAACATCGGTTTCCCCGGCACGCCGCAAGAGATTGCGGAATTCACCGCTGTCCTGCAGTCGACCGCTAAGGGCATCACCTCTGCACAATTGCGGATCATCGAGCAAGCGCTCAAGGCGCAGAAGCCAGATTAGGGGCAGAGTCTAAGACCGCGACAAAACCTGTGTTTCACCGTCTGTCATCCGGAAACACCTATATTTGTCATCCTGAGTGGAGGCGGCGCTTTGCCGCCGGAGTCGAAGGACCTCTATAGCTGGCGATCGGCCACTCGCTCCCTCCCAGTAACTAGAACCTATTTACCTATCTCATAAATCGTTTCGGAAGCATGAACTTTACTTCCGAATCGTTTTGTATCAGGGCCCGGCTTCAGCCGTGCCGTAACGAGTAAATGATAAGTTGGGCTTCAGCCCTGAGGGGTTTTTTGCAGGGGCTAAAGCCACGATCTTTCCTGGGCCCTTTTGGCACGACTAAAGGTCGTGCCCTGATACAGCCCCAGAACGATTTATGAGATGGCTGATGGATTCAAGTAAGGCGATGCAGCTTGAGCTTCCGCAGCGTCTAATCATTTACAACATCTGCGTGCCCCACAAATCATGAAGGTGCAGCACGCCCTGCAGCCGCCCAGTTCCATCCACCACTGGAAGGGACGTGATTTTCTTCTGCTCCATGATGTCGAGCGCGGCGATGGCAAATATCTCGGGCCCCACGACTTTGGGTTTCCGCGTCATGCACTCGGCGGCGGTAAGGTCGAACACTTCTTTCCCATGACGTTCCAGCAGTCGGCGCAAATCGCCATCGCTGACGACGCCAAGCAATTTCTCGCCTTCCACCACTGTTGTCATTCCCAGCCCTTTGCGCGACATCTCGTAAATCACCTGGGCCATCGGCGTTCCTGCGGCAACCCGCGGCACGGCGTCGCCGGTATGCATCAGCGACGACACTCGCATGAAGCGCTTGCCCAGCTTGCCTCCGGGATGCAGGTTGGCGAAATCTTCTTCCTTGAATCCCCGCCGTTCGGAGAGCGCGACCGCCAGCGCATCGCCCAGCGCCAGCATCGTCGTCGTCGAAGCCGTTGGCGCCAGTCCCAGTGAACAAGCTTCGTTCGCTACCGAGCAGTCGAGCGCGATGTCGGCAGCTTGCGCCAGCGTCGAAAGCGTCCGCGACTCATTCTGGCAACGAATACAGATCATCGCAAGTCAGGGTAACCAGCGGCACGCCCAACCGCTTCACCGTGGCCAGCAGTTGCAATATCTCGGAAGTCTCGCCGCTGGCCGACAGCGCCAGCACTACATCGCCACGCACTACCATGCCCAGATCGCCGTGCATGGCCTCGGCGGGATGCAGGAACAGCGCGGGACTGCCGGTGGAGGTGAGCGTGGCTGCGATCTTGCGCGCGATCAGCCCGCTCTTGCCCATGCCGGTAACCACCACGCGTCCGGCGCAACAGTACAGCAGTTCGATGGCGCGACCGAAGCTTTCACTCATCGGCCCGGCCAGACGGTCAGCCAGAGCGCGCAGGGCGGCGGCTTCAATGCGAACTACATTTTCACCAATATTTTTCATGAGTAGTGGAGCGGCCGAATCGGCGCGGGGTTTCGTCATTGTGCCGCCGTTGCCGGCCGGGCCATCACTCCCCGCGCATTGAACACCAACACGCCCTCTTGATTGATGTCGCCGGGCAGCGGAACATTCTTGCCGTTAAACGACACTTCCACCGCTCCGGCGTTGCCGGTCCAGAAAATCACCTGGCTGGTGGCGCGAACGGTTTTCACGTCAGGAGGCTTGATGACGCCGCGCAACACGAACACTCCGTCGGACTTGACCGCTATCCAGGCGTTTTCTTTAGAACGGATCGTCACTTCGAAGGATGCTCCCGTAGCTGGGTTGGTTGAGGTCGCGCCCGCGGCCATCGTAGATATAGTCTGCGATGGCTGGCTCTGCACTGGTGGCTTGGTAACTGCGGCGGCAGGCTTAGCTGGGTTCGGCGCCCTGGCAGCGGAACTCGGCGACGGCGGTACCGATGCGGCCTTGGTCTGCGGCGCAGAGCCCTCGCCGCTGACTGCGGCGGCAGTGGACGCGGATGAACCTGCATTACCCGAGGTCCCCGCGGCGGGATGAACGTCGCGGTCGCGCTGCCGGTCCTGGTAAGCTTTCCAGCCGCCGACTCCGCCCGCGATTACCACCAGCAGGATGAGCACCGGCACGATGGGAAAGCCTCGGCGATCCCGTGACCGTTCGGAGTGGAAAGAAGCTTGATGAGCAATGACACGATTATCTGGCGGCACTTCGTTGGCTGCTTCCAGATAAGCGGCCACCGCTTCGTCCTCATCGATGCCCACGCACTTGGCGTAAGCCCGCACGTACGACTTGTTGAAGATGCCACCCGGGAGCAGTTCAAATTGCTCATTTTCCAGGGCGCGCAGCAGGCGAGTTCCGATCTTGGTGGTGGCCACGATCTCTTCCAGCGAGATACCGCGCATCTCCCGCTCCCGACGCAAACGTTCGCCAAATGCGCCCACCGTTACCACCTCGTTTCTGAAACGCCCCCACTTAATTTTACCCGGATTGCCAGCCGAATCATAAGAATGGGGCCGGAATCGTGTCAAACCCAGGCGCCAAACAACGGCCCTAGTTTGTCGGGCCGGTACCCTTCAAATCTTAAGGTCGCATGGAATCAGGTTCGTATCAGGGCACGATCTTTAGTCGTGCCAATAGCCGGATTAGAAACGAGTTTGCGGCGCGGCTTAAAGCCGCGCCCTGATACAAATCGATGCTAATTTTGCGACGATTGTAATGGCTTCTACGAGCGGAAGAAGTCCTTGATCGCCTGCCACATCACCTGGCCGCCGACATCGGCGATGGACTTGGTGAGCGGAATATCTTTCGGGCAAACTTCGACGCAGTTCTGCGCGTAGCCGCATTCCTGAATGCCGCCGTCGCCCATCAGCGCCTGCAGGCGATCGATCTTCAGCCCTTGCCGGTGGGATGAGCGTTGAACAGCCGCACCTGCGAGATGGTGGCCGCGCCCACGAATCCGGTCTTGTCGTTGAACTGCGGGCAAGCTTCCATGCAGCAGCAGCAGGAGATGCAGCGCGACAGCGGATACGCCTGCTCCTGCTCTTGCTGCCGACTGGCGCGGGCCGGGACCGAGATCGTAGGTGCCGTCGACCGGCACCCACGCCTTCACCTTCTTCAGGTTTTCGAAGAGCACGCTGCGATCGACCGCCAGATCGCGGACGACCGGAAACTTGGAGAACGGTTCCAGCGTGATCGGCTGCTTCGAGTTTGTCGATCAGCGCCGAGCAGGCCATCCGCGCCTGGCCGTTGATGATCATGGCGCAGGAGCCGCAGATCTCTTCCAGGCAGTTGGAATCGTAGGTGACCGGCGTGGTGGGCTTTGCCCTGCGGGTCACCGGATTGGCGGCGATGTCCATCAGCGCCGAAGTGACATTCATGCCCGGCCGGTGCGGCAGTTCGAATTCTTCCCAGTACGGCTTCGACTCGGGAGTGTCCTGCCGCTTGATTTTTATGATTACGGTTTTAGAGTTTGCCATGATCGCTTGTACGCTTATCGTCGTTAGCTTTTCGCCGTTAGCTCTTAGCTTGTGGCTCTTAGCTCTTAGCTCTTAGCTTTTGACCTTTAGCTCTTAGCTTTCAGCCTCTAGCCTTAGCAAAATTCAAATGTATGTCATCCAGAAAAAACTTAAATATGTGTCATCCCGACCGAGGGCTTCAGCCCGAGCGGAGGGACCTGATTTCCGTTCCAGCCCCGCAAATCTGTCATCCTGAGCGCAGGCGCGCTTCTTTTGCGCGCCGGAGTCGAAGGACCTCTATCAAACTCAGATCTGTCCTTCGCCGCATCCGCCGTCCCTACGGACTCGATTCCGTCTCTCGCTCACCCAGCGCTGAAGCGCTGGGCTAAGCTCTTCCCCGCCTACGGCGCTGGCTTGCCGCGCTTTGAACTCCAGTCCCAAGATCCAACAGTTAGTTCTCAGGTAGGCTCTGAAACGCTGGCTAAGCTATTTCGCCTACATTGCTCGTTCGCCGGACATCATTCAACTCGCCCTAAACTGAGAACTGACCACCGACCACTGACAACTGGCCACTGACAACCGACAACTGCTCTACGTCGCCGCGTCGTACCTTCTCGGCCGCGGCTTGATCAGCGACGTGTCCACCGGCTCGAACTCGAAGCGCGGCTCGTCGGCGTCGGCGGCGAAGTACGCCTTCGTCGTCTTCAACCAGTTGGCGTCGTCGCGCTCCGGGAAGTCCGGCTTGTAATGCGCGCCGCGCGACTCGTCGCGCATGGCCGCGCCCTGGGCAATCACGCGCGCCAGTTGCAGCATGTTGTAAAGCTGCCGCGCGAAGACGAACGACGTGTTCGCCCACATCGACTTGTCGCTCAGGTTCACGTGGCGATAGCGCTCCAGCAACTCGACCAGCTTGGCGTCGGTCTCGCAGAATGTTCTTGTTGTAGCGAATGACCGTGACGTTCTTGGTCATGATCTCGCCCAGCTCGCGCCACAGCAGGAACGGATTCTCGGTGCCGTCGTTGTTGATCAGGCGGTGCATTGATTTCTTCCTGCCGCTTGCGCTCGGAGTCGAACACATGTCCGGCGGGATGCTTGCCGCTCTTGATGACGTTGTGCGCGTACTTGACGGCGTTCGGCCCGGCAACGAATCCGCCGTAGATGCACGACATCAGCGAATTCGCGCCCAGGCGATTGGCGCCGTGAATCGAGTAGTCGCACTCGCCGGCGGCGTACAGGCCCTCGATGTTCGTTCGCTGCTCGAAGTCCACCCACAGGCCGCCCATGGTGTAGTGCATGCCGGGGAAGATCTTCATCGGCGTGTCGCGCGGATCGTCGCCGACAAACTTTTCGTAGATCTCGAGAATGCCTTCCAGCTTGCGGTCGAGAGTCTTGCGATCGATGTGCGTCAGGTCGAGATAGACCATCGGCTGGCCGTCGATGCCGAGGTGGTGCTCGTACACGACTTTGTGGATGGCGCGGGTGGCGATGTCGCGCGGCACCAGGTTGCCGTACTTGGGATACCACTCTTCGAGGAAGTACCAGCGCTCGCTTTCGGGAATGCTCTTGGGATCGCGCTTGTCGCCCGGCTGCTTGGGCACCCAGACGCGTCCGCCTTCGCCGCGCGCCGACTCCGACATCAGGCGCAGCTTGTCTTCGCCGGGAATGCAGGTCGGATGCACCTGGATGAACTCGCCGTTGGCGTAGAACGCGCCCTGCTGATAAAGCGCCGACTGCGCCGAGCCGGTGCAGACGACGGAGTTCGTCGACTTGCCGAAGATGGCGCCGTTGCCGCCGGTCGCCATGATGACGGCTTCCGCGGGGAAGGTGTGCACCTGCATGCTGCGCAGATCGAGCGCGCAGATGCCGTGGCAAACGCGCTGATCGTCGATGACGCCGGAGAGAAACTCCCAGGCTTCGTACTTGGTGACTTTGCCTTCGGACTCGTAGCGCCGCACCTGCTCGTCGAGCGCATAGAGCAGTTGCTGGCCGGTGGTCGCGCCGGCGAATGCGGTGCGGTTGTAGAGCGTGCCGCCGAAGCGGCGGAAATCGAGCAGCCCTTCCGGCGTGCGGTTGAAGGGAACGCCCATGCGGTCGAGCAGATCGATGATGCCGGGCGCCGCGTCGCACATGGCCTTCACCGGCGGCTGGTTGGCCAGAAAGTCGCCACCGTAAATGGTGTCGTCGAAGTGCTGCCAGGTGGAGTCGCCTTCGCCCTTCAGGTTCTTGGCGGCGTTGATGCCGCCCTGCGCGCACACCGAGTGAGACCGCTTGACCGGAACGATGGAGAAGAGGTCGACGTGACCTCCCATCTCGGCAATCTTGATGGTGGCCGCCAGTCCCGCCAGCCCGCCACCCACAACAATAATTTTAGGATGAGCCATATGAAGTCTTAAGTACTGCCAAGAGCTATCTCACAAACCGAACGCGTCGTTAGAAATCCTCTGGGTTTTGTATCAGGGCGCAGCTTTTATCTGGTCCGAAAAGGCCGCTTTTCCACCGGGCTTCAGCCGTTGTCTTCAGCGGCTAAAGCCGCATTCTAGCGAACCGTGTTGACGGCACGACTCGAAGTCGTGCCCTGATACAAACCTGACTTGCGCCAATCCCGGAAACAGCGTCTAGTCGTGCTGCACGTAGGGAACCTGATCGGCCGGCGTGCGCACGAAGCCGGCAATCGTCCAGATCCCGATGCCCACCAGTACGATTGCCAGCGCGAGGCAAACGTAGCCGAACTTGCGGCGCGCCTTGTCGCCCACGGTAAATCCCCACTTGGCGGCGAACAGCCACACGCCGTAAGCGAAGTGCCACGAGGCGGCGACGATTCCGATCACGTAAAAAGCCACCATCCAGGGACTCTGGAAGTCGAACCACACCTTGGAGAACGCGTACTTGTAGCCGCCGCCCATCAGGTGCACGCCGGTGAAGCGCATGTCGATAACGTGATACAGGATGTAGATGAAGGCGATGATGCCGGTCCAGCGTTGCGAGGTGTACAGCCAGTTGCCGGTCCAGGGATACTCGCTGACATTGGAGTCGCCGCGATACCAGATCTAGATTCCGTACAGCGCGTGATAGAGAAGCGGCATAAAGATGAAGACCCACTCCATCACATGCACGAACGGCAAGCTGGTCAGGAACTTCACCTGGTCGTTGTAAGCCTGGACCCCGTTGGTCGATTCGGAGTTGGAGATGAAATGCTCGATCAGGAATGCGCCGATGGGGACGATGCCGGACAGCGAATGCAGGCGGCGCAAAACAAAAGAGGAGCCCTGGCCGGCGCGCAGCGGCGCTACTCCTTTTCGAACGCGAGCTGTACTGGGTCAATAGAACTGGCCGAAGAAGCCACGAAGCCAACTCCTTATGAGCGCGGAGCGTATAAGCAAACATTTCATTATCAAGTTCGCCAACAGCGCAAGTCAAGAAACCGCACCGTTGCATTCGACGAACGCCTGAGGTCGGGCGGGTTCTCCGGCGGACGACGAGAAGTAGAATAGCTTTTCGATGGGCGAACCGTTTGTGATTTGCGTCACAGGGTCGGATGATTTATCACCGGCGTCGCTAAAGCTCTAAATGAAGCGCGCGCGGCTTTGCCATTTGCTAAGAAACTCAGTAGTGGGTTTCATCCACGACCAAAAACTCAGTCTGCGCGATTTTGAAGGGGCCTAGCTTTAGCGTACGCCGGAAGCGCGGCCTCTGTACATTTTCAGCTACGACCGTAGCGCACCCGCACTAATTTTTGTCATCCCGACCGGAGTCGACGGCAGGAGCGGAGGGACCTGCTTTTCGGTTTTTCCGGACCCAGCCTCGGAGCGCAAGATTCCGCCGTCCTCAAATCCCGGCGCTTCCACTCACAACATTTATAGTGTCTCTATCCGCATGCTGATCCGCGAAAATGTTCCGCTGGCTCCCCTGACCACGCTTGGCGTCGGCGGCCCGGCGCGCTATTTCGTCGAGGCCACGACCGAAGCCGAGGTGATCGAAGCTGTCGAGTTCGCGCGCTCCCGCCAGCTGCCGCTGTTTGTGCTCGGCGGCGGCAGCAACCTGGTTGTCGCGGATGCGGGTTTCGCCGGCTTGGTGCTGAAGGTCGGGATCGCCGGCGTCTCGCAGTCCACGCGTCGAATGGAAGCGTCATCTTTCTCGCCGGCGCGGGCTGCGACTGGGACGCTCTGGTCGCGCAGACAGTCGACGCCGGCTGCGCGGGGCTGGAGTGCCTCAGCGGAATTCCCGGCACCGTAGGCGGCACGCCGGTTCAAAATGTCGGCGCGTACGGGCAGGAAGTTTCGCAGACGATCCAACAGGTGCGCGTCCTCGACTTGCAATCGCTCGAGATCAAGACGCTCTCCAATGCGGATTGCGGGTTTGCCTATCGCTCCAGCATCTTTAATACGAGCGAGCGCGGACGCTACATCATCCTGGGTGTGTCGTTTGCTGTGCGGCCGGAGGCCGGCCGAGCCTTCGCTATGCCGATCTGCAAAATTTCTTCGCCAATCATCAGGGAGAACCATCGCTCGTCGAGGTGAGAGCAGCGGTGCGAGAGATTCGCCATGGCAAGGCGATGCTGATCGTTCCCGGCGAAGAAGACGCGCGCAGTGCAGGATCGTTCTTCAAGAATCCGGTTGTGCCACAGAGTTTTTTTGAAGAGCTATCGGCACGACTGCGCTGCCGCGGATTGCAACTGCCGAGCTATCCTGCCGACGATGGCTGTCGCAAATTACCGGCGGCGTGGCTGGTCGAGCACGCTGGATTTGCTAAAGGATATGTAAAGGGGCGGCGGGCATTTCGCGAAAGCACGCGCTGGCGATCGTCAATCGCGGCGGCGCCACGCCGCGGACATCTCGCGCTGAAAGATGAAATCCAGGCGCGCGTGCAGGAGGAGTTTGGTATCGAGCTGCAGCCGGAGCCGGTGTTTGTGGGCTTCTGAAGGCTGCGGCTTGCTGGTTGCTTTTCGCGCGCGCTCTCCGACTTTGAGCCTGGTCATGGCAGCGCCCACTTGGTCCAATCTTGTCATCCTGAGCGTAGCACCCGGCTTTTTTGTCTGTCATCCTGAGCGGAGCGAGGCATAGCCGAACGCAGTCGAAGGACCTCTATAACCGTGACGAGCTGTCCCCGTTCCTCGATTCTGCGGTCCGCGGGGGATTCGGTTCCAGAACTGCGCGGACCTACCGTTGAAACGGTGGGCTATCATCTTCCGTCCCACTACGTGGGACTTGAGCATCGATATTCCACTGGACATGCCGTGCCCACGGTTCCCGCAGGTTCTGGAGACCGCAGATCGCTCCGGTCCGCTACGCTCCGGATGACAAAACTAAAAGGTCGGCGGGTTATTTGCGATGGCTGTCGATCGCAAGTAACAGCTGCTTATCGGCCCGGCTGAAGGCGGGCCCTGACACAAACAATGCGTATCGATTTATGAGCTAGTCGCTAGTTGCTAATGGCTAGTTGCTTCTCATGCCACTCCGTCGCCTGCTCGTACGCATGCGCCAGCCGCAGCACGTCGAATCCGCGCCGGGACGGCTGGAAATTTGCATTCCCACCGGCAAGCCCGTCGCTGGTGAACCCGCAGGGAACCGACATGCTCGGCCAGAAGCAGCGAGCTGAAGGGCGCCGTGTTGCGCAAGAGATATTTCATCTCGAAGGGACGCACGTCGGGGATCGCCAGCGCTTCCAGGTCAGCGATCTTCGGCGCAGGCGCGGGCGTCGTCGGCGTGATCACGACATCCACGTGTTCGAAGACTCGTGTCGGCCGCGGTGCGAAACTCTTCCAGGCGATGCCGCTCGCGAATGTAAGTCGGTCGCGCTGATCCCGGCGCAGTTCTGCAGACGAAACAGCGTGCGCGGATCGTACAGCTCCGGAGTCTTCGCCATCATCGCCTCGTGATACTCGTAAATCTCCGCGTCGAAGATGGTGCGAAAGCCGTCGACCGGCACTTCGACCTCGCGAACCTGCGCCACCAGTTTCCCGACGCGTCCTCGGCGCTGCGTTCACGCAGGCAGCCACGTCCGGATCGAGATCGTCGAAGAAACTCTTGCGCGCAACGCCGACCCGCAGCTGCCGACACATCTTCCTCCAGCAGCGATGCATAGTTGGTCGACCGCCGTCAGCACTATCGATGACGACTGGCCGCGTCGCGCACGGTGCGCGTCATCGGCCCGACGGTGTCGAACGAGGTCGCACAGCGGCACCACGCCTTTCATGCTGATCAGGTCCGCGCTGGGGCGATGTCCCACAATGCCGCACAGCGCGCGGGGGACAACGGATCGAGCCGGATGTGTCCGACCCCAGCGCGGCGACGCACAGTCCGGCGGCGACCGCAGCGCCGCGCCCGACGACGATCCGCCGGTGATTCGCTCGGTGTTCCAGGGATTTCTGGCCGGACCGAAAGCGCTGACCACGCCGCTCATGCCGAAGGCGAATTCGTGCATGTTGAGCTTGCCGAGGATCACCGCGCCGGCCTGCTTCAGTCGCCGCACGACCTCGGCATCTTCGGTTGGGACGCGATCGCGATACTGATTGCTGGCGGCGGTGGTGCGCACGCCCGCGGTGTCGAACAGATCTTTGAGCCCGATGCGGAATGCCGTGCAGCGGGCCGCGATAGTTTCCGGCGCGATTTCGGCTTCGGCGTGGCGAGCCTGCTCCAGCGCGAGATCGGCGGTGACGGTGATGAAGGCGTTGAGAACGGGATTGAGTCGCTCGATGCGCGCCAGGCATTCGCGCGTGAGTTCGAGCGGAGACAGGCGGCGAGCGCGAATCTGTTCGGCGGCTTCGGTGAGCGTGAGCATGGAGCGGAATGGTAGCAGTATAAAGTGCCGAGCGTGACAGCATGCCGAACTTAGCACTAAGCGAACTGTGTCAGGGCACGGCTTCAGCCGTGCCGCTAACGCCTCAGCCATGGACTTCGTCAGCCTGAGAACATGCCAGTCTCGGCACGGGCTGACAGCCTTAAGGAGGGTCTGCGGTCGGCACGACTGAAGTCGTGCCCTGATACACTGAAGCGCAGAGATTCTGATGACGCTCGGCAAGTCGACAGCTGAAGCACGCCAAATCGGGAATCACGCAAGCGACGTGCAGCCTACGCCCGCTTCTGCTTCTTCTGGCACTTGTCGCAGATGCCGTAGATCTGGAAGGTGTGGCGAGTGGGCAGATATTTGTTCTTGCGGCCGATTTCCTGCTCGATGCGCTCGATGTCGGCAGAGAAGAACTCCACCGAGCTGCCGCATTCGGTGCAGACCATGTGGTGATGATTGCGGCGCTGATACTGGTGCTCGTAGCGCGCGATGCCGTCGTTGAAGGCGACTTCGCTGGCCAGGCCGCACTCGGACAGCAGCTTCAGGGTGCGATAGACGGTGGTGAAGCCGATGCCGGTGTCTTTCTTCTTCACCAGGCGATAGAGCTCGTCGGTGGAGAGATGGTCGCGGGTATCGAGAAAGGTGCGCAGGATGGTGTCGCGCTGTCCGGTGCGCTTCAGGCCGACCCGTTTGAGGTGGCCGTGAAAAACGGCTTCCGCTTCGCGCAGCATCTGGCGCGAGATCGTCGGCTGATCGTCAACGCGTTTCTGGAGCATAGGCACGCTGCTGGCTCTCCGCAAAATACCTGCCCGGTGTTGCAAGTTTGTTGTTATCAGAATAACACCGGGTGCATCCGGCAACCCAGATCAGGCGTGCTCTTCCACATTCGTTGCCCCAAAATGGACATCCCTCGGTTGATCTCAAGCGAACAGAATCATGTATTAACGGTGCTGCAAAAACGCAATGGCGCATATCCTTGAAATCAGCTAAACTTCCCGCGAGTAAAGGAACCGTTCCGGCTCGCCACCGGAAAGACTGGACCGGCCGCTTCAGCTATATCGTCACGATCTTAGGACGACGGGAGATTTCCCCCAGCCGGGATCTTCTGCGTCGAGAGACACGGCCCTTCCTGGTAATGGGCTCGACGGTTTCACTCCCTGACTTTCTTCCCCGGAGACAGCAATGCCGTTTCGCGTTCTTCTTTCGCTTGGTCTTTTCTGTTTACTCGGTGGTTCACGTTCTCTGGCCCAGCAAGTCGCGCCCGACGCCAGTCCGGTTGGTCCACTGACGGTGGCGACGGGATACTACGATCTGGGAGCTCACGTCGACCCCCTGGTGCTTCCGGGCTGCCAGCCTTTTCAGGGTTACGACTGCAAGATCGATGTTCGCGCCAAGGTGTACCATCCACAACCGCTCAGCGGAACGTATCCGGTTCTGATCGTGCTCCATGGCAACCACTCGACCTGTGGGCGACCCTATCAGTCGCCGCCCGATCCTCCGGGAATGCTGGGCAATCCGCGCATCGACGATGACCTCACCTATACCGGCACGGGCACCTGTCCGCCGAATTACATAGAAGCCCCCAGCTATACCGGATACGACTATCTGGCGAATCGGCTGGCGAGCTATGGCTATATCGTTGTCTCCATCAACACGAATCGCGGCATCAATGGCGGTCCAGGGACCAATGGCGATCCCGACCTGATCGAAGCGCGCGGAATTCTAGTGCTGCGCCATCTCCAGACGCTGAGTAACTGGAACCACAACGGAGGCACCCCGCCTACGGTTGGAGCCAATCTCCAGGGACATCTCGACTTCACGAACCTCGGGATGCTGGGACACTCGCGCGGAGGCGACGGCGTTCGTGCCGCCTACGACACCTACATTGGGCAGAACAGCATCTGGCCGCTCATGATTCTGGATCCGCTCACCTTCAAGGGGATCTTTGAAATCGCGCCGACGGATTTCCTGGGCAACGATTCCAAGGGCGTGCCTTGGGGCATCATGGCCGGCATGTGCGATGGTGACGTGCATAATCTGGAAGGCGTCGATCCCTACGATCGCGATATCCTGCCGCCCTTCGAGTCTCCACAATTGCAGAAGTCCACGTTTATTGTCTGGGGCGCCAACCACGATTTCTTCAACACTCAATGGCAAGTGAGTGATGGGACGGAGATGGCTCCGCCCTACTATCCATCGATCTGCGAGGGCACGGGGAATAACGCGATCTATACTATGTCGCCCGGCTCACCGCAGCAGAGGCTGACCTCGATGTCGGCGGTGCTCGCCTTCTTCCGCGGGAACGTGGGAAATTCAACCGATCCTGATTTCAACCGGAACTTCAATCCCTGGTGGGGCATTCCGGCGACCGTCACCGACGAAAACGGCGTGGTGCAGCCTTATCCAACCCGGGGCGACCGCGGCTTCACGCCTCCCGTGCCCATCACGGTCTTCGAAGACTTTACCGGGCCGACGGGAACTAGCAGTTATGGATTTCCCAACCTGGCGTCCAACATTAATATCGTTCACGGCCAGGTGCCCAATCACGATCCCAGCTTGCGAGCGGGAATCATCAGCTGGACCGCGGGGGGCAACAATACCTACTTCCAGACCGACTGGACCGCTGTGGGCACCGGCATCAATATTTCCAATTACACGACGCTCGAGATCAGGATGTCGCGGCAGAGCAGCTCGCTCAATCTGGATTCGCCTACCGATTTCTCAGTTCAACTCGAGGGCGTTGGGAGCGCGAGCGGGACGCAGAAGATCAGCAGCTATATCGACCCGAATTTTGCAGGCCAGCCGGGCAATCAATCGTACTTGCAGGGACCGGTGGGGTCGATCTATGGAGGCCTGCATCCCATTCTGCAGACGGTGCGCATTCCCCTGGCAAATTTCTCCGGCTGGAAAATCATCGCCCAGAGTGTCCACGGCATACGTCTGATTTTCAACCAAACGAATCAAGGCGCAATCTACGTTGCCAACATCCGGCTTTCTACATCGCCGGTAAATTTGGTGGAAACCTTGGGCGGTGACGATCTGGCGGAGCAGGCGCAACAGCCGGAACCGCCGATGGTTCCTTCAGTCCGGCTGCATTCGGCAACCATCACTGCGCTACGAACTCAACCGGCTTTGGCGCAAAGGGGTGGAACCGCGGGCGTTGAAATCGAAATCACCAGCGCCCAGCCCTTCCCGGTACGCGACAGCGCGCTTACCTTGAGCATCGGCTCCAGGCAGTTCACCTACAGCCGTTATCTCGCCGGAGACCAGCGCCGGATCATGTTCTCGCTTACCGCAGCCGAGTTCGCCAGCCTGTCCGCAGGGGATCCGGTAGCTGTTCAGTATGGAAGCAAGGCGGTGGGCGACGTTTGGAACTGTGGCAGGCTGAACAAATGATCGCTGCCGGAAAACGATTTCTCTGGTCACGCTTTGATTAGCAGCGATTCATTGTAAGGGGTGTAGTTTTAGCGCGCTACGGAATAACCTTATTGCGGTAAGTTCTTTATTATTGTCACCCTGAATACGGCATCACAGTTTGCTGAAAAACTCGCTTGGATGCCGCTTGTTCGGGTAGTGCGGCGCTTCAGCGCCGCGTCCAAGTACTTTATCTCTTTGTCATCACGAGCCGGCTTCAGCCGGCGAGGGATCTGCTGTTCGAGTCTTTAGAAGCCTGTGATGCCGTCGCGCAAGAAGCCTTAAACGTCACGGACCTAGGCAAATGACTCGAAGAATTCTGTATACAGAGCAACAAACCGGCCGCTCCCGTAAGCGCCCTTGGCTGGGCGCATGGTTGTTTCGCTCAGAAAGCTGATGGCCGCTCAGGCCGCCCTCGGCCCGTGGAAGGCGGTTACCGCCTCGCCGGCTGTCTCCGGCTTGACCTGAACCAGCTTCATCGTATTCCAATCGTAAGGAAATTCCTGACCGCAATCCAGGCAGACCACATAGGTTCCCGTAACCGCGGCTGCCGCACTGCGGCGAAGTTTTCCTCTCACTGTGATGGGGAAGCTGCAACGTTTGTGCGAACACCCAAAGAGCTTATCGAACATACTCATAAGGTTCCTCCTCGCTTCCGGCGGAACGACAATCCCAATCTCGCTGCCGGCTTGGCGTGGCCCAGAGTCCGGTACTGCCCCCATTCGGCTGGTGACGTGTTAGATTCCAACGCACTGCAAAAGGTTCCTCAAGAAAAATAGAGCCTCACCGGGCAGCCTCGCTTTTGGCATCTCCGCAGCGATTACCCAAGGCTCTATTCCTTCGGCGCTAACTAGATGAGAAGCCCGGCATCCATTGTTGAGGGACGAACGCCCATAACGCGTCGCCAGGATGAGCCCTTGACGCTGCCCCGAAATTCTCCAACAGCTATAATCGAATTGCTTTGCAACTTCCTCGTTTCCGATTTTGCCTGTGCCTTCTTCTGTTGCTGGCGACGCTGTGCCTGCTTGGCCGGCCGGCGGCTGGGCAGTCGACTCACGGTACCCAAACCCTCCTGGTCATGCCGTTCGAGAACCAGTCGAGTTCTCCGGGTCTGGAGTGGATCAGCGAAGCCTTTCCGGAAGTTCTCTCCCAACGCATGGCTTTGCCGCGGCTCTATGTCATCAGCCGCGACGATCGCAGCTACGCCTTCGACCATTCCGGCATTCCCTTGACCGTGCTGCCTTCGCGGGCGACCATCTATCGCGTCGCCGAGCAGATGGACGCCGACTACGTGGTGCTGGGCAGCTACATGTATGATGGCACAACCTTCAGCGCCACCGCCCAGTTGCTCGACATGAAGAAGCTGCATCTGTATTCGCCGGTGAACGCCAGTGGTCCGCTGACCAACCTGATCGACCTGCAGACCATGCTGGCATGGCAGTTGCTGCAGCAGATGCCGTCGCCTCCGCAGCTGACGCGCGATCAATTTCTGAAGGCTTCCTCGCCCATACGCCTGGACGCGTTCGAGAACTACATTCGCGGAGTTATGGCGACCGGCGAACTGCAGAAGGTCCACTACTTCCGCGACGCGGTGAAGCTCAATCCCAACTACACTCTCGCCATGCTGCAGTTGGGTAAGACCTACTATCGACAATCACGAATATGAATCGGCGGCAGTGTGGTTCGGCCGCGTGCCCAAGACCGATCCGGCTGCGGGCGAAGCCAATTTCCTGCTCGGGATGTCGGAGTTCTATCGTGGCAACTTCGACAAAGCGTTTGCGGCCTTCAGTTTCCTGTCGACGCGACTGCCGCTGACCGAGGTGTACAACAACCTGGGCGTGGTGGAGGCGCGGCGAGGACAGCGAGCATCGGCGGTGGAATATTTCTCCAAGGCCAGCAACGCCGATCCCAATGATGGCGACTACCGTTTCAATCTGGCGGTGGCGCATGTTCAAGAATGGTGACAGCGCCGGAGCGGCTCGTCAGTTGACGAGATGAGTTGCAGCAGCGCCCCACCGACGGCGAGGCTAAGTCGCTGCTGGACATGATCAATCGCGGCGTACCTCCGCCGCCCCCCGCGACGCCAAGCGCCGCGGCCTCGGGCAATGCGTTACTGCCCTCCAACCAGCTTCGCCTTCCGCTGGAACGCATCAAGCGCAATTACGATGAGACGTCGTACCGCCAATTGGAGATGGAAATCGATAATCTTGCCGAGGCGCGGCTGGCCAAGACGGATGGCCATACTCGCAGCGGCGTATCACGTGGATCGGGGCAGGCAGTTGCTGGCGCAGAATCATGCCGGATCAGGCCGAGGCGCAATTCCGCAACGCCATCGGCGCCGACTATGGCAACGCCGCCGCCCATGCGCAACTCGCGCTGCTGCTGGAGAAAAAGGGTGACGCTGACGAATGCGCGCACCGAAGCTCAGACGTCGGTGCGGCTGAAGCCCAATGTCGATGGGCTGCTGGTGCTGGCGCGGCTTGACCTGAAGCAGAACCAGATCCCGTCGGCCAGCAGCGAAGTCGATCGCGCCCTGGCCCTGGAGCCGGCCAATTCCTCGGCCGTGGCGCTAAAACACGATATCGCAGCCCGGCAAACAGGTCCACAATAGGGTGAGTGGCGCGTCGGAGCTTTTGAAGGTGGGCTTCAGGCAAGCCGTCAGATCTTCGATTTTTCATCCCGAGCGGCTTCAGCCGCCGAGGGCTCTGTTTCCATCCTCCGGAAGGAGGCCCCATGACACGAATTCGCATCGCCTGCTGCTCTCTCCTGACGCTGTGTGCCGCGAGCGTCGCCTTCGCCAACAGCGTTGTCAAGATCAGGTCGACGACACCATCCAGCCGATCAGCGCGGAATACGTGGATCGCGCCATCGAACACGCCCGCCAGACCAATGCCGACGCGGTGCTTGATTGAGCTGCGCACGCCCGGCGGGCTGGTCGACTCCACGCGCGACATCATTCAGAAGATTCTGGCCTCGCCGGTACCGGTGATCGTTTACGTTGCGCCCAGCGGGCGCCAACGCGGCCTCCGCCGGCTTCTTCATTCTGGAGTCGGCCGACGTCGCCGCCATGGCTCCCGGCACCAACACCGGCGCCGCGCATCCGGTCATCATGGGCGGCGAGAAGATGGACGACGTGATGAAGGCGAAGATGGAGAACGACTCCGCTGCCTTCATGCGCTCGTTCGTCGGACCGCGCGGCCGTAACGTGCAACTGGCGGAGAGCGCGGTGCGCGAGTCGAAATCGTGGACCGATCAGGAAGCGCTGCAGCAGCACCTGATCGACGTCGTCGCCCGCGATCAGGATGACCTGTTCCATCAACTTCAGGGCCGCACGGTCAAGCGCTTCAACGGCAAGCAGGTAAAACTTCACCTGGTGGGCGATGCAGTGGACGAGATGCCGATGACCCTGCGGCAGCGCATCCTCGATTTCCTGCTCGATCCCAATATCGCTTTCCTGGTGCTGGCCGTCGGCGCGCTTGCGCTCTACGCCGAATTCAACCATCCCGGCGCGGTCGTGCCCGGCGTGGTGGGGTCGTCTTCATCCTGCTGGCGCTGTTTGCGCTGAACCTGCTGCCCACGCGCTACGCTTCGTTCACGCTGATCATTGCGGCGTTCGTGTTGTTTGTGCTGGAGGCGAAATTTGCCACCCACGGATTCCTCGGCCTCGGCGGCATTGTGCTGCTGACGCTTGGGAGGACTGCTGCTGGTCGACGGGCCGATTCCGCAGATGCGGGTAAATCTGTGGACGGCGCTGGGCGTGAGCGTGCCGCTTTGGTGTGATTACCGTTTTTCTGATGACGATTGCCCTCCGCGCGCGACGCAACAAAGTCGTCACCGGTTCGCAAGGAATGATCGGCGCGATCGGCCAGGCGCGCACCGACATCGATCCGGAAGGCAAGGTATTCGTGCAGGGCGAACTTTGGAATGCGCATGCGCCCACTCGCGTCGGAATTGGCGAGCAAGTGGTAGTTCGCAAAGTCGAAGGCCTGGAATTGGAAGTAGAGAAGGGCGGCAATTAGCAAGTCGAATCACGCATCGCCATCCCGTGTGGCGTTTGACGGAAACGCTACGCTGCCAGATAATTGAAGGGTTGCCCCCTCGTTCAACGGCAGGACAGCTGACTCTGGATCAGCATATCGGGGTTCGAATCCCTGGGGGGCAGCCAACAAAACCCAGTAAAATCACGGCCTTGCCGAATCATCCCCGACCTTTCTACCGGCGTCAGGGAAGTAGTGCAGTATCTATCCCTTTCCACCCGACCTTGTACTGCCAGCAAGCCCGAACACATACCGGTCCTGGCAAGGCGGCGACCGCGCTGCAATGATCCTGGCGAGCCTGGATGACTCGACCTGCATTACTCGAGTCTGCACTTGATGTGCACCTACCTTCCAGGCTTGGTCCCGCAAGCGCCTTAATCTGGCTAAGACTTACACGCTTTGCTTGTTCGACTCTGACGGTTTAGAAAGCCGTCAGCGCGAAACTTCATCCTCTGAGATTGCGAGGCCAGCCGTGGACAAGGCCGGTTCCCCTGCCCGGTCGGTGCATGCCGGCTACCGCAATTGCGTGGTCCCGCAGACGGCGAACGTGTTTCGGATCATCTGGGCGCCGGCAGTGCCATTCAGTCGGAATTCCTCGAACGTTCTCCACCAGGGTAGCGTCACCAGCTATCTGGGGGTCCTTGTCGCGCAGAATACGGCGCTATCCGACGAAGTCACCGCCGTGAATATTCTGGAATGGCGAATGACTAGAGCGGTCTATGTGATGTCGCACAGAGTTGCCGCAACACTCCGAAAGCTGTGGTAAATTGGCCAGCGATTTCCAGATTGGAGAGTTATGAGCACCAACGTCACAAAAGCCTTGCGTTTTGCTCAGTCTGGACCGCCGTCGGTCCTACGAATCCAAGAGGTCTCGATTCCGGAGGCCGGCCAGGGGGAAATGCTGGTTCGCGTCAAGGCTGCAGCGATCAACCCAGCGACATCGGGAGGGTCGCGGGACGCTTCAAGAAAACAATTCTGCCGCAAACCCCCGGGGGATCCACGATCTTGAGAATGGACTCGCACATGGCAGACCAGGCGATTCAAGGAAGGTGACACGCTCGACGAAGGTGACACGCTCGACGACATTCGCGATCCAAGCCAGCGATCGTAACGTCGAAGAGGAGGAAACCATGAAAACGTCAGACAGCTCGGCCGTAATCCAAGGGGATGAGCAGTGCAGAGACGGGCACTATCGCGCCAAGCTGGACCTGCGCGTTCGGAACTCTTCCCGCGGTGGAACTGGATCCGAATGACTCGGCTTCCGTACAGGCGCAAAACCCATGTGATCTGGGCGATCTCAGGGTCGGGGCTGCCTCTGAAGAAGCCGCCGGCATTCCTGCAATCTGGAATACCATGCTGTACGGCATTGGTGATATGGGTCCGGTTCGATCGCCCGAAGCTTTCTTGAAGATCAATCAGGTAACTGGGTTCGACTGCCAGAGCTGCGCCTGGCCGAGCCCTGACCAGAAGCGGAAAGTTTTTGAGTTTTGCGAGAACGGCGCCAAAGCCGTTTCTGATGAGTCGACCAAGAAGCGTGTCGGACCGGAGTTCTTCGCCCGGTATTCCATAGCGGAGCTGGCCGCAAAGTCCGATTACTGGCTCAATCAGCAGGGGCGTCTGACTTCGCCAATGGTACGGCATGCGAACGCGACGCACTATCAGCCGATCACGTGGCCAGAGGCCTTTGCCATGATCGCGGAGGAGCTGAATGGTTTGGACTCGCCCGACCAGGCCTCCTTCTACACCTCAGGCAAGACGACCAATGAGCCTGCCTTTCTTCTGCAGTTGTTTGCCCGGCAGCTAGGAACCAACAATCTTCCGGATTGCTCCAACATGTGCCACGAATCATCGGGAGTGGCGATGGTAGAGACGCTTGGCGTCGGCAAGGGCGCAGCCACGCTGGAAGATATGGAAAACACCGATCTCATTTTTATCTTTGGCAACAACCCTGCGACAAACCATCCGCGGATGTTGACCTCGCTGCAGAAGGCCAAGGACCATGGTGCCAAGATCATTGTGGTCAACCCGCTGCCTGAGGTCGGCATGATGAGGGTGATAAATCCCAATCCCCAGGATTACTCGAATCCTTTGCAGCTACCCTTTGCGTTGCTGGGTAAAGGCCAGGCCCTTGCCGATCTGTACCTCCCGGTACGCGTGAATGGAGATGTAGCCGCAATCAAAGGCATTCTGAAAGACCTATTTGAGCGGGAGCGAGCGGGACCCGTCTCGGCGATTGACCATGAGTTTATTAAGACGTTCACGGAAGGTTTCGAAGCCCTGCAAGCTGACGTGGAAGCAACGAGTTGGGAAGACATTGAGGAGAACAGCGGGCTGACTCGAAATCAACTGCGCGTCGCCGCCGATATGTACACGGCCTCAAAGAAAACCATCTGCGCATGGTGCCTGGGCCTTACGCAGCACCGCAACGGAGTCGACAATGTTTCGATGATCGTAAATCTGCTGCTGGTTGGAGGGAATATAGGTCGCCCCGGCGCCGGCACCGTATGTGTGCGTGGACACTCGAATGTCCAGGGTGACCGCACGATGGGTGTGTGGGAGCGTCCGCCAAAACCTTTTCTGGATGTCCTGGGGAAAGAGTTCAACTTTGCACCGCCTCAGAAGTGGGGATATGACACCGTCGAGACGCTGCACGCGATGTTCGCCGGAGACATCAAAGTATTTTTCGCGATTAGCGGCAATTTCCTCTCGAACACCCCTGATACGGTCTACAGTGCGCACGCAATACAGCGCTGCAAGCTTACTGCTTACGTTTCGACGAAGCTGAATCGCGCTCACCTGATCACCGGGGAGCGAGCCTTAATCCTGCCATGCCTGGGGCGGTCGGAGGAAGACCTACAGGCGACTGGCAAGCAGTTCCTCACGGTTGAAGATTCCATGGGCATTATTGATCGTTCTCAAGGCTTTTTTCGACCCGCTTCACCTGACCTGCTGAGCGATGTAGCGATTATTGCCAATCTGGCGCATGCTACTTTGGGGTCTCGAACGAGCACAAATTGGCTTGGCTTAGCGGCGGATTACAACCTGATCCGGGATGGAATTTCCAAGGTGATTCCGGGATTCGAGAACTTCAACGCGCGACTTGCTAAGGAGAAATTCTTCTATCTGCCGAATGCAGCGAAGCATCGCATCTTCAAAACGAGCTCTGGTAAGGCGAAAGCTCAGCGTTTGCCCTATCCCGAAGCATGACCTGAAGCCTGACGAGTTCCTTTTGACAACGGTTCGCGCCCACGATCAGTACAATTCCACGATCTATGGACTGAATGACCGCTATCGGGGCGTCTTCAATGGTCGCCGGGTGCTGTTCCTCAACCCACTTGATATGAAGGCCAGAAACCTCCAGGCTGGTCAGATCGTGGATATCTACAGTCACTTTGAAGGAGAAGTGCGTAGAGCGCCCCGATTTGCGATCGTTCCATACGCGATTGCCCGCCGAAGCGCTGCCGCTTACTATCCGGAGACCAACGTCTTAGTGCCGATCCGCAGCGTTGCCGCCAAGAGCAATCAACCCGCCTTTAAATCCATTCGGATCACGCTGACTCCAGCAGATCCCAACCAGGCCCTGCACTTTCCAGAGGCAGATCTTGCTCGCAACCTGGAGCGCGTTGTGCCGCGCGTTCCCTGACGTGATTGTTTCACGGCTTCGAACCAGCTTCACTGTGATCGAAAACAGGAATGCGGTTGAGATACATAGCTTGTTTGATCGTTGCCTGATAACGAACGGCGCTACTTTCAACGAAAACCGATGTTCTTCGGCATAAGGGTTCGAGACTCAGCCAACTGACACAACCATGACATTTCGAAAAAACGTAAGTTTTGTAAGTTCCTATGGCTTGCGACTGAATACACGAAGTTGCTGCCGCTTTCGCTAATACGTCTTGTCGATCACGATCCGCTTGACGCTGGCCAGGATCATGCCCGCAGTCCCTGCCTCGCCCACAGCTGACGAGCGGGCGGCATTCTAGGGAACAGCACTCGCAGCTTTAACATTGAACTCTGGGTCGAACCCATCGAGTTTTTCCGCAACCTGCTAAGGATCCAAGAATCCCACCAAATCAATTGAGCTTATGCGAAGAAGAGCCCTCTTCACCGAACATCTACACAACCGTTACATCTTGAGGACAACCGCCAAAACCTCGCGCAATTATTTTTTCCACTACGGCCCAAAGCAGACAAGCGACGCAGCCAAGTGGCATGGCGGACCAATGTAGAGAAGGGCATGGCGGACAATGTAGATGGATTGTTTCTCGCTGGCCTCGAAATGCTCACCGATGTAGCACAAAAAGCGTTTGCTTCGAGCCTAATTAAAACAAAAAAGGAAAAGCAATGAAGAAGGATAAATTAATTATGATCACGGGCCTATTAGCGATTGGCCTGATGGTTCACGTTAACTTCGCCCAGGCTCAGTCTATCGGGGGCAAGGCCGGCACTCTGGATCCCAGCTTCGGCACGGCTGGAATAGTAACGACCAGCTTCGGCGGCGTGACCGTCAGTCCATTGACCGCCATTGAGCAATCTAACGGCAACATCGCGGTAGTCACCGGGCTCGGCAACGGCGTTCCCAACGAGGAGGATTTTGCTCTCGTGCGGTACACGTCGAATGGGACGCTGATTGGGACCACGAGGGCGGCATTTTTCAACGGACGGCATCAATAGCCCAAGTGCGCTCGCGGTGCAGTCCAACGGAGACATCGTCGTGGTAGGGACGGCATCTCCTGCCATTGATGGGGCACAAGAGTTTGCCATAGCGCGGTTCACCCCCAACGGCCAACTGGACACTACCTTTGGCAGCGGCGGCCTGGTGACGACCGATGTCAGCGGACCGTTTCCTGCGGCGTCCGCAGTCTTGGTGCAACCCAACGGCCAGATACTGGTGGGCGGGTTTGTAGATGGGATTAACAAGAATACTCCGGGCCAGACGGTTCTAGTGCGGTACAACGCCAACGGCAACCTGGACACCACGTTCGGCACGGGTGGGATTGTAGAGGAGACCACCGAGGCAGCTTCGCCCGCCGCGCTCGCGCAGCTTTCCAACGGTTCCTACCTGGTCGTGGGTGGCGCAGCACCTTCATCGGTGGAATTCAGCTCCACGGGAGTGCTGCAGGCCACAGTAACGCCGGAAACATTGGCCGCGGTTAACAGCCAGTCGGGAACGGGTTGCTGTTCCCCGGTCGTTTTTCAGCCGAACGGTGACTATGTTGTGGCCCAGACTGTAAGCACCGGCGGCCACCTCCACACTGACGTCGAAGCCTCGCGTTTCCTCGAAACCGGGGTCGTGGATACTTCCTTCAGTTCCACCCGCTTCACTTTCGGCGGCAACACGGAAAACGAGCCGCAGGCAATCGCTCTGCAATCGAACGGGCAAATCGTGGTGGGCGGCATCACCAACGCTCACGGCACCCCGGTTACGGGCGGCTTGGCCCGGCTCGATTCTAACGGCGATCTGGATACGACCTTTGCCAACGACGGCGGCCTGGTGAGTCAAGCGGTGGTCTCTGGTTTGCTGATACAGACAGATGGAAAGATTGTTGCTGTCGGAAACAATGGGGAGCTAGCGCTGGCACGGTATTTCGCGAATTAGATCCGACTCGTTGTGGGTCGACGGGCCCGTAGACAGAAAGCACTCGTCGCGATCCGGTTCCAAGCGTATCTTGATCCACCGAGGAGGACGCTGATCGCAACCACGGTCAGCGTCTTCATTATGCGTGATATCGGCTCATGAATGGCTGAGCATAGTTCTAAGTACCGCTCGTGTCCTCTTGCACGAATGAATCTGCACCTACCATGCACCGGTTCGTCCTTAATATCCGTGACTGACTGCAACTGCGATACTTACCGAAGTCGGCTACGCTCCCCTGTGTCCAGCCCCTCGAGACGCGTTTCGGCAAGAGAGTGGAACGGGCGTTATACGGCAAGTTGGCGTGCCGTGCCTTCACCCGATGGTTTCGTCTACATGCACGAACTTTTTTTGGGGTGATCGCGCTTCCTCATCATCCGTTTCGCTTCACTAGAGGCAAGCCAATACCAAACAAGCCGACCAATATGGCGACTGGCGCAAGCCAGTCGGTTCTGAGGTGTTCGCCAAGCACTGCCAACCCCGACAACAGCGACAACATACCCATGAACAGCAAGAGCTTCCGTTCCGAATCCGAGATCGTGCCCTTTAGGTCAGTCGTCCTCATATATGCTCTCCTTGATCAGATAGGGTCTTGAACACTGAAATGTTCCGGAGGCGCAACCTGCGTCGCAATCCAGACGATATATTGCCATTACCCAACTGGTCGGCTCTTAGCGTCACTTGATATTAAGTTCGTGTTGCCCTTTAGCTTGGAACTAATGACTGATGGCTATCATTGCGTTGATGGCGATTTCGCGGGGTTGGTGGCCGCGACGCGAGTCTCTTTTCCGCTCACGAACACCTTCATGGAGGTCTCGCTTTGGCCCGACTCGTCTGTGTATTCGTAGGAGTCCGCTGAAACAAACTTCATGATGTACCGAGTGTGATACAGCTTTCCGGCAAACATGCTCTCCCCAAGCCAGGTCCACACGTCGCCGTTCACCGTACCAGTCTTGTTTTCTATTCCTCCTGAACTGTCAACTGCGTGGTATTGGTATGTCTTGGATGTCGGATCGTAGTAGATGAAGGAAGCCTCCGAGTATTTTCTTCCGGGTCTCTCGAGTGCAGCCTCGCAGATGACGGCGAAGCCGCTTGCCGTCCATCTGCAATCTTCAGTGCCAGTGAATTTCATCGCTGGCGAGTTCGGCCCCATTGCCCCGGCTTTCACTTCGTCTTCGACTGTGAAGCTGCCGACCATTACTGCCAGCTTCTTGACTTCCGGGCCAGGCGTTGTCTGAGACTGAGCGGCCGCCACGATTACGCTGGAAGCGCACACCAACACAAATGAGACCAACCTTTGGGGACCACTCATTTGGATTCTCCTTTCAGAGGTGCCACGGATGTTAGCAAAACCGACGGAAATCAGGAACCGCGAATTGTTGACGTGAAATCGCCATCTAGCGGGTAATCCTGAAGCATGGCCTTCAGTCGCCACACAGTGGGTGACCAGTCGGCGTCAGAGCAGCTCTGCCTATACCCGGACAGCGGCTCATTGAGGCGGGCCAGAAATCTCGTTCGGGGAAGTCACTTGAACGGGTTGTCGGCAAACCGGACAATTGACCCCAAAACCTGTTGAGGGCTCGTGTTGTGTAAGCTCGCATCAATACCTCATATCTGTGGGCAAGCGCACCGTCCTCTCGCCTACATCGCGTAATCAGGGCCACTTACGGACGTCGATTTCCGAGGACTTGTGAGTGTGCTGAATAATTTGCCTGGCTGGTCGCTGCATGCGCGGTCGGCCTTGAACTTTTCGAGTCGAAAAGTGAAAAATTTGGCCTACAATGACGGTTGTTGCCGCCGTCGCGCGCGCAACTGTGGAGGGAGAAAATGAATCGGCCTGGTGTCCTGCGGGTTCTTTTCCTTAGTCTGGTATTGATGGTGTTCGGATGTTCAACTGAGTTTGCCTTTGCCGGCGCTCATGGCGGCGGTGGGGGCGGATTCCACGGCGGCGGTGGAGGTGGATTCCATGGCGGCGGTGGCGGCGGATTCCATGGCGGCGGTGGCGGCGGATTCCACGGTGGAGGCGGCTATGGCGCCAGTTACCGTGGCGGCTACGGCTGGCGCGGGGGCTACGGCGGCGGTTACCGCGGGGGCTACGCCTGGCGCGGGGGCTACGGCGGCGGTTATCGCGGCGGCTACGGCTGGCGCGGGGGCTACGGCGGCTGGGGATGGGGATGGCCTTGGGGCTTCGGCGTTAGCTTCAATTTTGGCTGGCCTTATTACGGATATTCCGGATACCCCTATGCCTATTCCTATCCGTACTATTATCCCTACTATCCGTACTCTTACTATGCTCCGGGCTACTACTATGCTCCGAGCAGCTATCCATCAGGCTATTCGGATCCCGCTCCGCCAGCGCAGACTAGCGGTAGCTATCAGAGCAGCGTCCCTCTTCGCCAACCGGCGACTCCCGCGAACAGCGTGACCCTGCATGAAGCGGTATATCGCCATCCGGCTGCAAACTACGATGCGGCAGCCGCTTTGAGCGGGGCGAGCTACCATTCGGCTTCGGCTCAGCGCCAGCTTGCGGCTATGCGTCCTGAGGTGCAGAACGTCGTCCGCGCTCTGCGCGCCATGCCGCCGCAGGCGCGGCAGCAGCAAATCGATTCAGGCCGATACAACAATCTCTCACCACGGGAAATGAAGCTGGTGAAGAACGCAGCGGGCGTCCCATTCGGAGATTTCTAGCGCGACTTTGACGGTGTAATCGGGGCGAGACGTACCCTCACGACGTCTCTCGTCGCGGACTGACGAGGAAATCGGCTGAGCGAAGGAACCAGTGGACTCCGCTACTCGCACGGCCAAGGGTTAGTAAGGCGGTGGGCCGGGGACTGCTACCGCCCCGTAAGGATATGGTCCGTATCCGAATCCAACCACGAAAGGCGGCCGCGTAACTCCCAGTCGCTTATCGCGAACGCTTGCCCAATCTTCGAACCCGTCGGGAGGAGGCGCCTTCTCCGCCGTATGCTGCAATGAGTTGTCACCTAGAAAAGTCGCCTGCTGCCCGGAACCTATCGTGACCGCGGGTCCACGACCGGTTGCCACAATGGAGCCTTTGCGCGTGGTCACCAGCGTCTTCTCCTCTGCCGGTTTGACCTCAACGCGATAAACACCGGTCTTAGTTACGGTCAGTGTGGCGTTGGGAGTATCGATCTCGTAAATCTCTCCCGGAGGCAGGCGGAAAACCGTCAAGCTGATCTCTCCCTGATTGACGCTGACTTGTACGTTGCTGGGATTAAGGGCGACAAGCGTCAGGCTGGCCTCAGAATTCATGCGGATGAACCCATCGCCGACGTTGATTTCCGCTCGCGAGTTCGTCGCCGTCCACACATATTCCGACGGCATCACGGGCTGATTCAACCGTGCTGCTGTCCACTGGTTGGTTGCACTAGGAGCGACCGACACCTCGCCCGACAGGTACTGCAAGATGGCTACCCGTTCCGGAGCGCGTCCAGGAGGCATCCTGACTTGGCCAGTGGCTGATACGGTCAGCCCCAAGAACATGAGTATTGCGAGAGGAACCAGTTTTCTTTGGTGTCTTGAACTACGAAACATGACACTCTCCACTTACAAGAATATCTCTTACTGCTCCTCATAAGGTCACAAAAACACCAGCAGGGGGAAGACTCGAGGAGTAGCTCACGGTCAAGCCGGGTTTCGCCGCGGCGGTTGGATTTCCGTCGGACGGCTAACCGTCAATGGAAAGGACGAAGTAGTCGTGCAAAAAGCAGCGGCTTACCGTTCGCCTTGCCATCGCGGCAATCCCCTGACCATCTGATGAGATTGTCGCCGCTGAGATCGCTCCCCAGACCGCGCAGTTCGTGATCGGATCTTTCAACCACGAACCCGCTCCAGAGCTCACAATCTGTCCCGAATGAGCCGCTTCTTGCGCGCCGACTCGGATACAGATTGCGCTGCATAAGAGAGAATAGCGCCACCCAAAGCCGCGAATCACCTTGGCGTCAGGGTGAGCGACGGTTCGCTCTCCTTGACATTCACGGGGCGTAGCAGAGAAAGCGAAGAGCTACAATCACGCCGGCGACCAGGGCAATGTCGGCGACATTGCTCGCGGGCCACCATCCCACATCCAGAAAATCGATTACAGCCCCGCGTCGCAGCCGGTCGTAGAGATTGCTTCCGGATCCCGCGAGCGCAGCCGCCAGACCCATTTGCGCTGCGGGAGACTGGAAGAACATCCCCAAATGCGCGGTCACGGCGAGCAACGTCGCCGTGGCTGTCCATATCACCGCCAGCGAAGTTGGACTTTGCCCAAGTCCGCGGGTCTTGAAGCGCGTAAGGACGTAGTGAATGCGCAGGCAGGGCCCCGCCCTGAGGACCCTGCCCGAACGCAGACGTTGACTGACCGCCGCTTTGCTGTAACGGTCGGCGGCGAGCACCAGGGCGCCGATAACGAGCTGCTGAGTCACACGCTATTGAATCACGTTGCCCTGCGGCGGCGGATCAATCTGCTTCGGCGCCTGGCAAGGCTTCTGCTTGCACGCCGGGGGTGTCGGTTCCGGCGGGCAGCACTTTTCAATGTCCCGGCGCAACGCCTGCTCGCGCTCGAGCGAAAAGGCAGCTTCCGGGTGCGTGGCGGCTAAGATTCCCGCCATCCGCATTGTGTTCTTTTCGATGCTCTCCTGCAGCCTGGTTTGCACCGTCGCCAGGTTCACCAGGTCACAAGTGTTCTTGGAGATCTGCTCCAGAAGACAGATGATGGTCGCGTTCTGCAGTGCGTTCTGATAGAGCGCCTGATTCGTATAGGTTGAGGCCGTAACCAACTCACCGAGGTCGGTGCCGGTCACGTTGAGGAGCTGGTCGTCATCTGTCTTGATCGCCTGAGAGGTGGTATTCAGAGTGTCCAGCTTGTCTCCAATTTTTAGTAGCTCATTGAAGATGTCCTGTGCCGATGGCATCTGTGTCTTCTCCTTTCGCTAAGCCGGTGTGACAAAGAACGCTACGGTGGCGTGGTGCCTGAGAGTGTCCTGGGTCAAAACTTTGTTGTAGATCGCGATGTTGCACATCTGCCCGATAAACGGGTACAGGAAAGGCACGACCGCGGGCGGGCCGGGTGGAAACAGTGGGCCCTCAGCCGTCAACCCGATATGCAATCCCTGGGTATTTGCGGCAGAGGCGACGGGCGTGTAGGGCGAGAAAATCAACGGGTAGGCCACGTAATCCAGGTCGCGATCGGAGGTGTAGAGGTACAAAAACGCCTGCCCCTGTGTTTGGCTGTATGTGAAAGCCAGATACGTGACCTGGTCCTTTTCGACATTCGGTCCCGGATTCGGATTGTTGGGATCATTCGGCGTGTAGGGCTTAACTTCTTCCAGACGCTGGAAGCTGGTTCCGTTACCCATCCACACTTGCCACGAGTAGGAAGTGTTTGGATTGGTGGTATCGGAGGGACCGGCGTAGAGGCCGAAGCCTTGGTTCTTCAAAGTTGCCGGCAGGACGCGGGCCGCCAATTCCAGAACGCAATAGTAGTTGCCCAGCGCGGTAGTGTCCCAATCGGGATATACCAGGCATTCCAGTGTGAACTCGGTCAGGTTCTGCAGGGACGTGGCATCTGGAGGAATCTGCACGAAAGCGCCTGCAACGGCTATGGAGAAGTCGTCAGGGTCCGTCGGGTCGGCTGGTACCAGATCAGGATCGTTGATCCCGAGCGTCAGGGAGGTTGAAGCCACCGCAGGCGAATGCCAGGAGGCATTCCCGGCGCTTAGCGGGCTGGGTGCCGTTCCATAGGTACCGTCAGGCGTTCCGGCGGTGTTCGACGCGGTGGTCGCGCCGGGCGACTCCTCCAGGGGAAACCATGCGACCGGACCGTCGTTGTTTACTGCGTTTCCATAGGTTTGCGACGGGTCGAAACTGCAACCCCGGAAGCGCAGCAACGACATGACGGCCAGCACGAGGAAGGGCAAAAGCAGGTAATACCAGTGGGTCATGGCCATAGCGACTCTACCTCCTTTGCAAGGTCAATGAGCGGCGGTTGTGGCGGCGTTCTCCATCGTCCAGATCAGAACGAATCCCGTGATTGCGAGCGCGACTAGTAAGGCAGAGATAATCCGATGAACGCTCCAGCCGCGGACGCGGTCCACCTTTTCGCGAGTGGGCTCGAGCAGCCATCGGCCACTGGCGTACATAGCGAGTGCGCCGAGAAATAGAACGCCGCCAGAAGACTTGCCAAGATACCGAATGCACACCACCAAAGTTACGGCGGCAACCCCTGCCTCAAACAAGGGAAAAGGCAACCGGCGGCGCCAGACGCCGTTCACGTCCGGCATTCTGAAGGCTAGCCAGCTTTGCGAAGGCCGGCCCGCGCAGCAGCCTTGCAGTGCGCAACCGGTCCTGGTGAAAATCATGCCGACCAGAAGGGCAATCGCCACCGCGTCCCAGAATGCTCCCAGCGGCAGTCTCATCGCCCAGAGCAAAGGCAGACTGATCAGGAAGGAAAAGATCAGCCCTCCGTAGAGCGCGGCGCCCCCTTCACTTGTGCTCCAGACCCGCGCGCGGTGGCCGCGAAAGGCACTCCAATGCAGCGCTACAAACAACAGCCTCGCCCCTGCGAGTGCTGCGGGGAAAATCAAGAGCATGGCCGGAAATACCTTGGGTGCGGGAAGACCATCGAGTTCCGCCCATTGCGTTCCGGCGAAGATGCCGGCAATGGCTCCTAAGTAAAGCATGCAAACGTAGGAGTGTCCGCGTAATCGTTCCCAAAGACGTAACGATCGTCTTATTTCACTCTTTGGATAGGCATTGGTAAACTGCATCTTCTTCTGCCACGTCCTCAACTTGGACAAGGACACCAGACTTTCGCCCCACGCAGAAGCCTGGTAGTAACGCTACGCTGGCCGTAGAGTATATCCCGAGATTGCTGATTGTTGGGGGAGTAAATTCGAAGAAAAATCCGTTCTTGACGGGGCAGATGCGGGGAACGCCTCTTGCGCTCGGTCTCGTCGAAGCAACGGACTGAACTTCGTTCAGATAGGGACGGAAGGAACTTGAGGTAAGCGATGATACCTGTGCTGGAGATTGTGGCAAGCTACGGCCCGAAACCGGCATTGGTGCTTGATAAGCCCGCCTAGAAGCGTGGGTCTGAGGCTGCGGATAGGTTAGTGATGACGTCTGCGGACCAGCGCAGCGATCTCGATCAGGAGACTGCAAGGAGTCGCACCTCGGGCCGCGTTCTCCGTACAAGGAGAAGACCATGGCAAAGCGAGGAGAGAAGTGGGAGCGCAGATCGTTGGTATTGGAGCCGGATGCGGCTGGCATCGATATCGGGGCCGAGGAGATTTACGTCGCGATACCACCAGATCGTGATGAAAAGTCGACGCGCAGGTTCAGCAGCTTCACCGGCGACCTGTATGCACTGCCGCTTGGCTCGGCCAGTGCCGGATTCAGAGCGTGGCGATGGAGTCGACAGGAGTGTACTGGATCCCGCTGTTTCAGATCTTGGAGGAGCGAGGGTTCAAGGTCTACTTGGTCAACGACACTATCTGAAGAGTGTGCCGGGACGCAAGAGCGACGTATCCGACTGCCAGTGGATCCAGTATCTGCACTCGGTCGGGTTGCTGAGGGCGAGCTTCCGGCCACCCGAGGCGATCTGTGCTATTCATACTCTGTGGCGCCACCGCGGCAGCCTGCTGGAGATGGCCGCCGAGCACATTCTGCACATGCAGAAGGCGCTTAGCCAGATGAACCTGCAGCTCCGCCATGTGCTCAGCGACATCACCGGAACCAGTGGCCAAGCCATTCTCGATGCCATCCTCTCGGGCAAGCGCGATCCCGTCGAACGGGCTCCGAAAATCGGTCTCAGCTGGGGTTAGTAGCCAAGGGTTCAAAGTGCATGCCGCCCTACCAGGGTTTTGCGAGGCTTGAGGCTCGCTATAATCCATAGTCCGTGCCAGCCGCTCATCTTTCCCGGTGCACTTTCGGAAGTAAAAGTTCCGTGAGAAGAATTTCCGAATAGCCGGTCATCCGAAAGGTGACTTCTTTCCTGTGTCACTTTATTGAGGCGATCATCTGCTCGCTCTTAATCCAAGTCTCAGAGGTCGTCTGTACCCTTTTGCAGTTTGCGGGTCGGATTTTGTTCTCCTTTGCCGCGTTTTGTTGAGCTAAGTTGTTGAAGTCGTTTTGCATCTGAGATCTCTTTTTGACTCCGGATCAGCATATCGGGGTTAGAATCTCTAAGGGGCAGCCAATAAATTCGCGGGTTTCCTGCAATCTCTACCCAACAGCAAGAGGATCGTAACCGCGGCCGCGCGGCCGATTCCAGGTTATTTTCGTAGGAAACGATAGGGCCTTCATCTTTACGATGGTGCAACTCGATTACCAATCCGGTGTTCCAACGTATAGTATGGAACAGTGGGGTTGTTGCCGGCTTTGAATCTTCGAATCATGCGAAACAATACCTTGCGGCTCGCGATGTTGCTGACTCTGTGCGCCCTGGTGTTCTTGTTTGCCTTGCATGCGAAAACCGCAGTTTATAACGGGCCCGGTCCCGCGAAGGTTACTCCCATCACCGCTTCCAAGCTATGGTTGAGCGGGCAGAAGATGGAAGTCCGGTCGGTTGAGACCAGTAATGCGGTGCTGTTCTGGATAGCGGCGCTCTGCCTCTTCGGTTTGCTTCTGGAGCGGGAGCCTCTTGTCCAAAGCGTTTTTATAACTCCTCCTTCACGCAATTTCTCTCTGCGATACGTTCGGCGCTTCCTCCGTCCTCCGCCTGCGCAAGGCTAGGTTTTTCTCGGTCATTTTTTTCTGTCTTACCCCGGGTCCGGTCTCTATTTGGCCACAGTTCACGCTGAGCGGAATCTGAGTTACGAATCCGCCTTAGTGGAAACGAGGAAGTTCATGCAGGTTCGCCGTCGACACAAATTTCTTGTGTTAGGGGTGGTTGTCCTATGCCTATTTGTCGCGGGAATGATTGCCAAGCGAGCGCGCGCCGGTTCATCCCATAGCGCAAGCGCGCCGGGCGCAGAAGCCCAGCGTGCCGCCTATGCTGCCGTGGCCCCCGTGAAACGCGAAACGATTGCCACTTCACTCTCCATTGCCGGCCAGTTTATTCCCTACCAGAACGTCGAGTTGCACGCCAAGGTAGCCGGCTACATCAAGAATATTTACGTCGATATCGGAGATCACGTCCACACCGGAGAAGTGTTGGCGGTGCTGGAGATTCCGGAACTGGTTGCCCAGGTCGATGAAGCGAAGGCCTCCGTTCATCACGCGGAAGAAGAGATCCAGCGGGCGCGCAGTGACGTGTTGCGGGCGCAAGCCGACAACGTCGCCTTGCACGCCAATGCGGAGCGGCTGGTCAATACCGACAAGGTTCGGCCAGGATTGATCGCGCAACAGGAACTGGACGACGCCACCGCCAAGGATCGAGCTTCGCAGGCCCAGGTGGAAGCGGCTAAGTCGACGCTGGCGGCCGCGCAGCAGGAACTGGAAGTTGCCCGGGCCAACCAGCAGCACTATTCCGCCCTCAGCGACTACGCCAGGATCACCGCTCCCTACGACGGCGTGGTGACCTGGCGTTTTTCCGATACTGGATCGCTGGTGCAAGCCGGAACCTCTAACACCAGCGGCTTACCCGTGGTCACCGTGGCTCAGGTTGACCTGCTCCGCCTGCGTATTCCGGTGCCCGAATCGATTGCCGCGAAAGTCAGGATCGGCGATTCCGCCGACGTTCATGTGCAAGCCACCGGCGAACACTTCACCGGCAAGGTGACGCGCTTCACTGATTCACTCGATACCTCCACGCGCACCATGCAGGTTGAGATCGACGTTCCCAATCCTAATTACCATCTGCAACCTGGCATGTATGCCGACGTAACGCTTAGCGCCGCCAGCCGGCCCAACGCGTTGACCGTACCCATCGAGGCTTTACAGCGCGCGGAAAGTAACCAGACAACCGTGCTGGTGCTGGACGCGCAGAACCGGGTGCAAGCTCGCGAGGTGCAAGTGGGCGTGGAGAGTTCGAACAATGTCGAGATTCTTTCCGGACTCACGGAAGGCGAGAGGGTGATCGTCGGCAACCTGAGCAGCTATCAGCCGGGTGAATTGGTTCGACCCAAGCAGGCAGCGTTCGCCGGTGCAGCCAGCACCTCGGGAGCGGAATAGCTTATGTCAGGATTCGCCATCAAATATCCGTTCTTCATATTGATGCTGTGCTTCGGCATCATTGTCGTCGGCGTGACTACGGTAACGCGCATGCCGGTCGACTTGTTTCCCGAAATTCGGATTCCGGTGGTGGTGGTCGCCACCTTCTACAGCGGAATGCCTCCTCAGCAGATTGAGGGCGACATTACCGACACCTTCGAACGCTTCTTTACTCTGGGCAGCAACATTGACCACATCGAGTCGCGCTCGCTCACCGGCGTGAGCCTGATCAAGGTTTACTTCCAGCCGGGAACCGATCCCGATGCGGCGGTCAGCGAGATCGCCAACCTGGCCATGGCTGATCTGCGAAGGTTGCCTGCGGGCACGCTGCCGCCGGTCGTATTAAAGTTTGATGCCTCCAATATGCCGGTCTGCCTGGTGACTTTGAAAGGCCAAGGCCTTAGCGAAACCCAGCTGCACGATGAGGGGCAGTTCAATGTGCGCAACCAGATCGCCAATGTGCCGGGCGCATCGGTGCCGCAACCGTTCGGCGGCAAGTACCGGCAAATTCAGTTTTATGTTGACCCGGTAAAGCTGGAAGCGGCGCAGCTGAGCCCGATGGATGTGGTGAACACGGTCAACGAAGCTAATTCCATTCTGCCGGCCGGCGACGTGCGCATTGGTCCGTACGATTACAACATCTATAGCAATAGCCAACTGCCAAACATCCAGCAGATGAACGATGTGCCGCTAAAGGCCATTGGCAATAATGTGCTGCGCTTCGGCGATATCGGTCGCGCAGTCGATGGCTCGGCGCTGCAATACAACATCGTGCGGGTCGATGGCCAGAAGTCGGTGTACTTGCCGATCCTGCGGCAGGGAGGCAATAGCAACACCATCCAGATCGTGAATGGCGTCCGCGACCGCGTCAAGAAATTGCTCGACATTCCGAGAACGCTGATCGCGACGGTAGTCTTCGATCAGTCGGAATACGTCAAGATTGCGGTCGCCAACGTACTGCGCGAGGGCAGCATCGGCCTGGGCCTGACTGCACTGATGATTCTGGTGTTCCTAGGCTCGCTGCGGGGAACGATTTCCGTACTGCTCTCGATTCCAATTTCCTGTCTGGCCGCGTTCCTCCTGCTGAATGCCTTTGGAAGTTCGATCAATACCATGGTGCTGGGCGGCCTGGCACTCGTACTCTCGCGACTGATCGACAATTCCGTGGTGGTGCTGGAGAACATTTTCCGTCACCTGGAAAATGGCGAAGACGCGCGCACGGCGGCCGAGCACGGCGGTCAGGAAGTTCAGTTGGCGGTGCTGGCCGCCACATTCACCACGGCCATCGTGTTTTTCCCGGTCGTGTTTCTCTCCGGCGTCAGCAAATATCTGTTCAGTGCGTTGGCCCTGGGAGTTGTATTGGCGCTGGCCGCGTCCTACCTGGTGGCGATGTCGGTCGTGCCGCTGTTCTGCTCACGCTTCATCAAATCCGAACACGGCAGCGAGGCCCAGGGCGAGCACGAAGGCGGATGGCTGGAGCGCACGCTCGAGCCTTTCAATCGGGGCTACGATTACGTCCTGGCCAAGTACGACGAATCGCTGGAGAAGGCGCTCGAATAACCCTTGGATGACGGTGGCCGTTATCATGGGCGGATTCGTGCTCAGCCTGGCGCTCTCTCCGTTGTTGGGCGTGGCCTTTTTCCCGCGCACCGACCCGAGCCAGTTCGTCATCAGCGTGAAAGCGCCCAGCGGCACCCGTATCGAGCTTACCAACGACTACATCGCGCGCGTAGAAGAAGACATTCGCGAGGTTGTCCCCAAGGACGAGTTGGCGATGATCGTCTCCAACATCGGCGTGAATGCCGACTTGTCTTCGATCTACACGCCCAACTCGGCAATGCACACCGCCTTTGTGCAGGTGCAATTGCAACACGAACATAAAACCAGCAGCTTCGTTTACATGGATCGAGTGCGGCGAAAACTGGCCAGCGATCTGCCCGAGCTTTCTACCTTCTTCCAGACCGGCGGCCTGGTATCTTCCATCGTCAACCAGGGAATGCCGGCGCCGATTGACATCCAGGTATCGGGCAACAATCAGCAGGCCGCTTACGATGTCGCCAACGAAATGGCAAAGAAGATTCGCGGCCTCCGCGGGGTAAGCGACGTGCTCATTCCGCAGGATCTGGATTACCCAGGAATCCAACTGGATGTGCGGCGCGAGATGGCAGCCCGTCTCGGACTCACGGCTAAGGATGTAGTGGACAACGTGGTCACCGCTCTTACTTCCAATGGGATGATCGCGCCTGGCTACTGGATCGATCCCAAGAGCGGCAACAACTATTTCCTGACCGTGCAGTACACGCCCCATCAGATTGGCAATATGTCGTTGGAAGACTTCAAGCAGATTCCTCTGCACGCCAAGAACAATGCCGATCCCACCATGCTGGAAAACGTGGCCGACGTCAAAATCATCAACACGCCGACCGAGGTCGATCATTATCAACTGTTCCGGGTGATCGATCTGTATGTTTCACCCACGGGAGAGGATCTGGGCGCGCTTTCAAAACGCGTGCAGGATGTCATCGCTCACACGCAGCTGCCGCCGAACACGCGCGTGGAATTGCGGGGAGCCGTCATCGCGATGCAGAAGTCGTTCCGGAGCTTCGCCATCGGCTTGTCGCTTTCCGTGGTACTGGTCTACCTGATCCTGATGGCGCAGTTCGCCTCGTTCAGCGATCCCTTCCTGATCCTGCTGGCCGTCCCACCGGGATTTACCGGAGTGATTCTGTTCCTGCTGATAACCCACACCAGCGTCAACATCATGTCGCTGATGGGCGTGATGATGATGACCGGCATCGTGGTGTCGGACTCGATTCTGATCGTGGAGTTCACCCGCGAGTTGCGACGGCGGGGCGAGCCGCTGCGAGACGCCATCAAGAATGCCTGCCACATGCGCATGCGGCCCATCATGATGACGACCTTCGCCACCTTGCTGGGACTGATTCCACTGGCGCTCGCCCTGGAAGCCGGCAGCGAGCAGTACGCGCCACTGGCGCGCGCCATCATTGGAGGGCTGATGCTCTCGTTCCTGGCAACCTTGTTTCTGGTGCCCGCGGCGTACTACCTAATGCACCGTAAGCACGAGGAAAAGCATTCGCAGGAGGTGCAAGCTTGAGACGCGCGATCCTTCGGCTTGTGATTTCAGTTGTACTGAGCGGTATCTCGGTGGCAGCGCAGACCAACTCTGCGCCTCCGGCCGCCGCTCCACAGCAGTCGGTAACCGCTCCGGCGCAAACGCAATCCGAGCCGCAAACCTTGCCCGCGCCGCAAATGCCGCCGGCTCCCACCGCTCCGTCGCCGCCACAGTTGCCCACGACCGGCGCGGTGCGGCGCTTGACGGTGGAGGATGCCGAAGAACTGGCCATCAAGAACAATCCCCAGATCTCGGTCAACCATCTGCTGTACCTGGCCTCGAATCAGGTCACGCGCGAGCAAAAGTCAGCTTACTATCCGACGATCTACGGCAGTCTAACTGCTGTTGGAAGCCAGCAGGGAAGCCGCATCGCTGCCGGTAGCTTGAATGCGCCGCGACTGCTCGATCGCGCTGCCGGCGGACTGGCTCTGTCGCAATTGATTACCGATTTTGGCCGGACAAACAACCTGGTGGCCATGTCGGCGTTGCGCGCCAAGGCCGCTAATATGAATGCTGTCGCCACGGTGTACCAGATCAAGCTGGCCGTGGATGAGGCGTTCTATAACGCGCTGCAAACGTTTGCCGAAGAGAAGGTCGCCGAACAGACGGTCAGCGCCCGGCAACTCGTCTCGGACCAGATCACAACTCTGTTCCAGAACAAACTGCGCTCGGAGGTCGACGTCAGCTTTGCCAACGCTAACCTGGCGCAAGCCAAACTGCTTCTGCTGGACGCGCAAAACAACTATCAGTCAGCGCTGTCGCAGCTATCGCAGGTTCTGGGCTACTCCGGGCAACAGCAGTTTGAGTTGCTCGACACCGAATCCGAGCTAAAGCCGCCGCCCGACGCGGTCAGCCAACTGGAAGACCAGGCGTTCAGCAACCGGCCAGAAATTGCCGCGCAGAGCTACGAATATCAGGCCGACCAGCATTTTCAGAAAGCCGAGCGCGACCTGCTTTTCCCCACCGTGTCGGCTTTGGGAGTGGTAGGACAGACGCCCGAAGGCAGCGTCCTAAATGGAGTGCAGCAGTTTCCCACCTGGTACGGCGCCGCCGGGGTGAACGTGAATGTGCCAATCTTCAATGGCTTCCAGTATGTGTCGCGCTCGCGCGAGGCGGGATTGCGGGCGCAGGCGGCCGACGAGCAACTTCGCGATTTGAAAGACCGGATCGCCAATGACGTTCGCACCAGTTGGCTGACTGCCATCACAGCCTACAACCGCATCGGAGTCTCGCAGCAGTTTGTGGATGAGACGACCCTGGCGCTTAACCTTGTCGCAGACCCGCTATAACCTTGGCTTGAGCTCGATCGTCGAGTTAAGCCAGGCGCAACTGCAGCAGACGGAAGCGCAGATCCAGTTTGCCGCTGCCAAGTATCAGTACCGCATCGCGCAATCGGTCCTGCGGTTCCAGATTGCGGCTCCTTAAGTTTGGCGAGAGTGGAAGGAAGCAGGCTAAAAATAGCGACGCCCATGTCTTCCTTTTCCTGGTTGTCAACGATAAGCTTGCAGCACCGATGGATCAGTTGTCAGTGCGTTGAACAGACTGATCGACGCCCAGATAGCGCCGGCTACCGGGCTTAGGAGATATCAATCTCGACGCTGAGCAGGCAATGGTCGCCGGCTGAGGCTGCCGAATCCGCGGATGACTTAGGAAAGGTCTGATGAACCCCAAGATTGCCGTACGGCCGGAACTGAAGCGGAAAGCCATTCACGAAATAGCGGAGTTTCTGTGGATTTTCGGGTTTCTGGCATTCTTCTTTTGCGCCTTGGCCGCCTACAGCTCGCTGCTGCTCAGCGCATTTCACGTCAAGTACTTGAGTTATGCCTTTGCCTTGATCAACGCACTGGTGATTTCAAAAGTCATTATGATCGGAGAGTACGCTCACGTGGGCCGGAAGTATGAAGGCAGGCCCTTGCTTCTGTCGGCCATCTACAAAGCCTTTCTGTTTGGCGTACTGGTATTCGCCTTTCACATGGCCGAGGAAATGATCAAAGGCCTGCTGCACGGCGTGCGGATGGTAACAACGCTTCGCGAGATCCGGCTCGATGACTTGGCCGCGCGCAGTATTGTGGTCTTCTGTGTCTTCATTCCGCTGTTTGCCTTTCGGGAGTTTCGCCGGGTACTGGGTGACGATACATTCCACACTCTGCTGTTCCGATCGAGAGAAGCGGGCCATCCGGACTCTGGCAGCCACTGAGCCTGGCCCGGCTATCTTTGATGCAACCTGCCAGTTCTGATCAGGAGAATCCACGCTTGAAACAATTTGCGATAGTGATGGCAGTCGTGCTGACTGCATCGGCGGTAGGGAACTGCAAAGGGACCAAACTGGTGGCCAGCGTGAAGAATCCTGGCTACGCGGGACAGCGCTTCAAGAAAGTGCTGGTGATCGGGATGAGCGACAATCCGGCGATTCGCTCCGACTTCGAAGATGCCATGGCGGCCCAGCTCAATCGCGATGGAGTTCATGCCGTTCCGGGACATAACATTCTGCTGCGGCCGAAATCGGCCAAGATGGACCCGAACTATCTGAAAGCGCAGATTGTAGAGCACCATATCGACGCCGTCCTGACCTCGCGGCTGCTGAGTGTCAAGAATGATGTCATCTATATTCCCGGCCAGGTCTATACCGTTCCTTATCCGTACTACAACTCCTTTTATGGCTACTATGGAGCGGTGTATCCGCGCGTCTATTCGCCGGACTACTTGCGGGAAGACAAGACCGTGCGCGTCGAGACCAACCTATACGCAACCACAACGCCGGAAGGCGAATTCGTGTGGACGGGCATCAGCGATACCTTCAATCCCAACTCAGCCGCCGCCAAGGCTATCGACGCCGTGGTGAAAGTCGTGGTGAAGGATTTGGAGAAAGAGGGGATTTTCTAAGTTGCTGCGGGATATGATCAATTAGTCCAAACTTCTTCACTGATTCGACCCGAAAGTGTAATGTAACCCGACTCGCACTTGAAACGGTTCGACGGGGTGGAAAACGTCTGTGAATGCAGCCGCACCTGTTGGCGTTATTCGGGAGGTATAAGCGTAGTCAATGTCGTGATCGGAGCGGTCAAGCAAATTAAAAAGTTGGGCCAAAACGCTCCATTGTTTATGGATGTGATAACCCACCTCCGCATTGAGCAATACCGTTGCAGCTGGAGCGATAAATTGCGTCGGATGTCAAATTGCGCGGGCCAAAGGCGCGCAGGCGCAAACTCCCCCAAAAGTTTTTGTAACTCTGCACCGTGAAGCCTGATGAAATCACCAACCCGACCGCTTCGGGCACCCACCTGCCACCCGGGCTGCCCGGTGCAGCATCATCCGGGTCAATGGTGGTAAAAAGTGCCTTGGAGTCCGCAAAGTCAAAATCGAAAGCCAAGTGTTTCGTTGGCGTGTAGTAGTTTGCCCATTCGACGCCATAGCGATTGCTCGGCGATGCTGAAGCAACCGTGCCTCCAGTATCACCATCCTGCTGCAGTTCGGAGGCGCTGTACAGATACCAAAGCGAAAGGGTACTTTGCAGATGTGGAACGGCTACTGTGCGCACGCCGACTTCCGCGCCTTTGGTAGGGACTAGGGGGCGAATTGGGGTGGAGGGCGTTGGGAAAGGATAGTCCGGCGAAATCGGTTCAATCCGTTGCGTTGTGCCGCGCGCGTCGTTGCTGTGAAAACTGAATCCACCTTGTAGATAGAACTCGGTCTTGGCCCACGGGCCGAAAATCAAACTTGCTTTGGGGCTGGGCAGGAACTGGGTGGCCGTACCGGAATTGAGTTCCGCAAAGTTGATCACCGGAGCGCCAGGCAATTCGGTGGCAACATAGGGAGGAGTCAAGTTGGTGACGTTATAGATTGCCTCGTCGCCGCGAAGGGCCAGGACCGAGCGGAATTTTTCTCGCCCACTGGATTTTATTTTCTGCATAAAAACCCAACATCGTGTCCGTAAATTTATTCAAATCCGTATCCGCGGGCAGTACCGCGACCAGATTCGGATTGGTGGCGCACTCGGGGATGGGTTCGGCATTGCAGGCGTTGCTATCATTCTTGTCGGTGCGCATACGATCTTCCGTCCGGTAAAGGCCGTTGTGAACCCAATCGTTGCGGACCTGCAGGCCGAACGTATTTTCCACCTTGCGGCCAAACCATTGGCTGAAAATCGTGTGGGCTGCGGCAACTCCAGTCACCCAGCGGTTGTCCTTTTGTTCGAACTGATCGCCCTTGATGGGGTCATCCAGGTAGTAAGTGAAATCGGAAAACAAATCGAGATCATAATAAAATCCGTAGGCCATGATGGTCGTCGCGGAATTTGTTCCTTGGCGATGCCATTCAGCCTGTAAGCTGTAACGCTGTGAATTGCCACCGTCGGTTGGGTTCAGTGCACCGAAGGAGCCAACGAGAGGTATGGCGGTAATGGGGATTTGATCGCTCGAGTCCCATTTTCCATGGTAAGCCGCGGGCCGTGATGCTGAAACCCTCGGCGTCGCTGCCCTGGCTGTAGGTGAGAAGGCCGTTGAATTTGGCATAAGCATCGGGATGCACCCAGGGGCCGTTATCGTAATACGCTTCTCCGCCATACAGCAAATTACCGGAGCCGAGCTTTTGCGATACGCCGAAAACGGCGCGCGCATAGCCATACATGCCGCCTTCCACCTGGAAGAAGTTCTGGGGCAGTGTCTTAAAATATTTGATGTCGGCCGATCCGGCCGAGCTATAGTTGCCGATCTCAGCGTAATAGGGACCTTTCTCGTAATTCAGCCGCTGCACAAACTCCGGGATTTCAACGTTCATGTCCGCATAGCCCTCGCCGTGCGCGTGCGAAGGCAGGTTAAGAGGCATACCGTCCAGGAATACCGCGAAATCTGTGCCGTGGTCGAGATTGAAGCCCCGAAGGAAATACTGGTTGGCCTTACCACCGCCGGCGTGTTGCGTGATGATGAGGCCGGGAACCGTTTCTAAGATTTCTCCCGCACGAAGAATCGGACGATCTTCGATTTCCTTGGCGCCCACTGTTCCCTGGGTGGCGGAATCGGCAATTCCGATAAGGCTATCCTCGCGGCCCTGGACCTCCACGTTGGTGCTCACGGCGCTCACAGCCAGAGAGATGCGCAACGGGGCCGGTTCCCCGGTGGTCCCTATGGTGACGGGCATTTCTTTGGTTTCAAAACCGGGATTCGATACGACAAGTCGATAATTGCCAGCCGAGAGTCCAGAAATACTGAAGGAGCCGTTGCTCGTCTGACTGTGTCAATCTTTGCACGGTGCCGTCCGCGCTCCGAACCATCACGGCCGCCCCTGCAATCACTGCGCCAGACGCGTCAACTACAGTTCCCGATAGGGTTCCGGTATCCGCCCGGGCGGATGCACAAAGCACAAGAAGGCATGCTGCGATCTGTACTGCACACTTGCGGGACGTGACATACAGAGTAAAAAAGCGAACTGCGAATCGTTGCGTTTTACGTTTTTGCATTTCGTGTTACTCGCATTAATAACTCTGCCTGAAGCGGGGACGCCCTCTATTTACGAGTGGTGATGGGGAATTGGATTGCCGCGAACGTGTTTGCCGCTCTGGCGCAGCAATGAATCCGGAGAACTCATGACCAATTTGCCGTGCTGCACGCCTCGAAGGCCGATCAGACGGCTTCCCAGTCCCTGTACCTGTTTGAGTTTGCCTTTGACGACAACGACTTCAAGGCACATGTCGTGGTCAAGATGCGAATGTACCGTGGATATGATGACCGCGTGATATTCGTGCTGCAACTCCATGAGTTTGTCGGGGAGGAGGCGGGAGTGGTGGTCGTAAATCAAGGTGACCGCTCCGACCACGAAGACATCGCCCGATTCCAGGCTGGCTTCGTTCAGACGGTCACGAATCAGATCACGAAAGGCTTCGGACCTGTTTTCGTAGCCTTCACTTTGGATGAGCCGGTCGAAACGGTCCAACAGATCGGAATCCAGCGCGACGCCCGTGCGTACCAGACTCATGTTCTCGTCCTTCCACGAAGAATTCAGCGTAGCACAAAATTTTCATAGGTAATACGACAAAACCGTGCTACGCCTCACTTGTTTCATTATGGGAATAGGCGCCGCGGTTGCCAAAATTTTGTGTTATTGGTTCTGCTTTGACGGGGCCGGAAATCGTCCTTTGCTATAATCGCGCCCACTGCAGTCTAAGACGTGAAGCCTCAAAGGGGTTTGCCATGGCAGATCATTCTCACTCTCACACCCACGACGAAGTCACGCACACTCATGAGCACTCTCACGACGACGGGCATCACGGCCATTCGCATGAGGACGGGTCCGGCCAGAACGGCAAGCACACCCACCAACATACCCATGACGGCGTGACGCACTCCCATCCTCATGAGCACGACGAGCACCACGAGCACGGTCGCGAGAAGGAGTAGTCGCAGTCGCGGTCTCAAGTCTGCGAACCAAGCCATGAGAGTGCCTGGCTTGCCCGGGAACAACGATCCAGTCTTCCTGATTGCGCTGCAGCCAAGGAATGCATTACCTTGTCGCTAGTTTGTTTGCCAAGCGCCGGCAAAAGATCCTTCAGGAATCAGCGGGGAGACGAGAATGGCATTGGGACCGCCTGCCACCAGTCAATATGCACACCGTCACAACCACGACGGTACGCTGGATTCGATTTGCAAACTTTGCTACCTCACGGTGGCCCGCGCCTATCGGGAAGTGGACCTGGCCCACTTGGAGCTGAGGCACATTTGCCAACCGATAGAAAGGCGTCGAGCCACGCGGGTTGCACATCGGGTCTTCGATCCGGCTGTGGGTTCAGGCGGCATCAAGTAGGATCGGTCCAAGGCAATTGCTTAGCGGTCTTCGGGAGCTTGGTTGCGGCGAGTCCCGATCTTCACCGGATCGCTCAATCGGGCCTGACATTCGTGGCACACAAAAATTGGGGCATCCCGTTCAGGGATGCCCCGTTGGATTCAGTTCAAGTTCTGCTGTACTTCCGGCGGGCCTATATGGCCTTGTGGAAGCGCCAGAGTTTAGTGACAGTTGGCAAACTTCGCGGAAGCAATCTGCGTGCTCCAGTCGAAGGTAGCGGTGACCATGTAGTACTCCTGGGTATACCAGAAGGTGCAACCATCTTGGTCAATGCGCATGGAGCTGTAATCGCCCCAACGATCCGCTGTATCAGGCTGCGAACCGCTGCCGCCCACGACCTGGATTTCAGCTTCCAGATTGCCGAGGCCCAGAGGATCGTTAACCATACGGCCAGCCAGGTACACCGACGGATAAACTCCGCCGCTGGTGCCGCCCGGACAGGTGCTGCCGCAGGATTCGCTGTAGCCCAGCAGGATGTCGCCAACCTTGTCCCGAGTCAGCGAGCCCATCCAGCGCCAGTTGCCATCAGGAGAATACGTTCCCTGTTGGAACACGCTGAGAGAGGCGGGCGTAACCGTGCGGATGGGAGCTTCGATTTCCATCCAACGCACGCCGATCTGGCCACCCGAAGCGGTAACGTCGAAGTTGACCAGCCAGTGCTGCGCCGGCAACGGCATCGGCGGCGTTGCGCCGACATTGGTAAGCGGCTGGTCTTCCCAGTACGCAAAGCGGTACATCAAGCGATCGCCGAGGGAGTCGGCCATGTCTGAAATACCCTTTTGAGGAACGCAATCGCCGCCGTAGGCGCCGTTGCAGGAAGGATCGTAGGTAGCAACACTCAGCAGCTGCGAATTGCCGTCGCCGGTGAAGGTCGCGCCCTGCGTCCAGTCATTCAGGTTGTTGATGTGCACCGAGTAGAGCGACAGATGGGAGTTATCCACGTCGCCGACGCTGCCAATGGCGAACTGATCCTGGCCGTTCGGAGGAGCGGCTGGCGAATCGCGGTCCGCGGGCAGCAAGCTGTCTTCACTAGCCGTGTACTGGTGGCAAATCTGTTCTGCGGTCTGGTCGCCGCCCAACAGCTTGGTGCGGTTGTAGGCGCACAATACCGGTCCGCGGAAGCCGCTGCCGCCAGGACCGAAGTTGTTCCAGGTTTCCCCATAATTGTTGGTCCAAATACCCCACTTGGGATAGTCGGGGAAACCATTAGCCACGACCGGAAACTCATAGAGATAGTAGGTGCCGGTCGCGTCGGCGCTGGTGGAAATAGCTACGCAAACACCATAGTTGCCGGTGAACACGTTCTGGGTCAGCAGCCAGCGGTGAGCAACGACGTCCCACTGCGCGATGATGTCGCCATCATTGTTGCTGGCACAGATGCCGCCGAGGTTGGTCCAAAGCGTGTTGCCCTCGATGGCCGGTCCGCAAGTGTAAGGAGAAGTCTTCGAGCAGACCGTGTAGGAGGTGTTAACCCACTGAACGATCTGGGTGTCGCCGACCGCCATCGTGGTGTCAGGCGGAGCGTCAGGAACCGTGTAATTGGGGAAGCCGTTGCCGACTCCGAGGATGTTGGCGCCGATGCTATAAGCTACGGCGGGAGAGGGCTGGCTGCTCTGCTCTACAGGATCTACGACCGATCCGATTACCGGGCGTTTGGGAACGCGGCGAACGGGATTGGCCTCGTGAAAGCCGTAGTGCGCAGGCTGAGGCAGCTTGGCCAAATCTCTGAGCGGAGGCGAAATTCCAAATCTCGTGGCATGGTTTATGTAGGTATTGTTTTCCTGCGCTGATAAGGGCAGGGCGCCAAGTAGGAGAACGCCCACGGCGAGCATGGACGAACCCATAATCATAGCTTTACTTCTTGTCATTCTTCCCATTCTCCTTCTTCTCCAGTTCTGTGCACGGCGCGAGCATGACCCTCGCGCGGAGCGATTTCACTAACAACAGGATTGGTGGTTAACAGATGCGCTGTTGAGGGACCGACTGCAATTTACCTTTGCTTGCTGAAATAGACCACCCTAGGCGAGTGCTCAACTTGTATCACAGTGTAGGAACGGAATCAACTATTAATGACGTAGTAACTAAAAATGGCAGGAAAAGGACATGGAACCGCTGTCCTCGCGACTCCTTCCGGCGACGAATCCGATTCGGGGGGTTCGATCCGCCAGACCTGCCGGTACTTATCATTGACATCAAGGGTGAAGCCGGCTTAAGCTGCTTCCACGAGGAATTACTTTGATTAGGAACTCATCCAATAGTGGGAGTCGGCAGCTCATGCTCGGCCCACTCGAGATTCACGTGATGGAGGTGGTTTGGGCGGTCGGCGAATGCAGTGTGCGCGATGTCGTGGAGAAGCTCGACAGCAAGCTCGCCTACACCACCGTGATGACCACCCTCGACCGGCTGTTTAAGAAGGGCTTGTTGGAACGCCAGAAGTCGGAGCGGGCCTTTCTCTATTCTGCCCGATTGTCCAGCCAGGAATGGGATCGCAGACGAGCCGGGGACCTGGTAGCCGGATTTCTGGCGGGACCGCAACCCTCCCGCGACCTATTGCTCTCTTCTTTAGTTGATGCGGTCGGCCAGCACGATGCCATGTTGCTGGACGAACTGGAAGAGAAGATCCGCAGGAAGCGTCGGGAGCTGGCCCACATGGGCAAAGCATGAATCTTACTTACACCATGCGGCTGCTTTGTTTATGCTGCGCCTCGTTTTTCATGATTCACCTGGCGCTGGCTCTGGCAGCGCGTTTGGGCGCGGGCACGGCCGTGCGAATGGCCGAGCGCATGAAGCCAAGTTCGGCGGCCCGGTTTCTGTTCGCTCTGCGCATGGCTCCGCTGGGACTCACCTTATTTGCGGTGCTCGCATTCTGTATTCCCAGCTATTTATGGCTGGAGCCTGAGGCGACCGGGGAAAAAGTTGGCTTCATCTGCTTCCTGACGGCAGTGTTGGGAGCTGCAATTTGGGCTCTCGCAATCGTGCGCGTTCTCGGAGCTGTCCGTGGAACAGCTCGTTACCTCCATCGCTGCGAGCAGCACGGCCGCAAAATCACGGTACCCGGCGAGCCTACGCCGGCATTGTTGCTGAGCGACAAAGCTCCCGTATTAGCGGTTGCCGGAGTGCTGCATCCCCAGTTGGTGATTTCCCGCCGCGTGATGCATGGCCTTTCCTTTGAACAAAGGGAAGTCGCATTGAGTCATGAGCGGGCACATTGCACGGCGGGTGACAATCTCAAACGCTTCCTGATTTTGCTTGCTCCCGATGTCCTGCCTTTCGTGCCTGCCTTTAGAGGCTTGGAGCGCGGCTGGGCGCGGTTCACCGAGTGGGCGGCCGACGACCAGGCGACATCAGGAGACGCGCGCCGGGCTTTAACGCTTGCTTCCGCACTGGTACGGGTGGCCAAGATGGGCGCTCAACCTGAGCTCACCTCCTTATCCAGCTCACTGATGGAAGGCGACCGCGAGCTTCTCCAGCGGGTAGATCGCTTGCTCCGTCCGCAATCCCAACCAGAAAAGCCGGTGCAGGCGATCCTTCCGTTGCTGACCGGCCTCGGCGCTTTGGTTCTCACTGCCGCGGTTACAGTGTCGCTCTGGCCCGGAAGCCTGACCGTCGTGCATCAGGCCCTCGAACAACTCGTACACTAAAGCCGGAAACTCCGATTAAGTCTGGCAAATCTGTTTTGAATCTTGCATAGAAGTCTCCTCTCTCGTCTAAACATCTTCGCTAAGATATTGGCATGCACCACGCTTGGACAGCCTCCGCAGAGGTGGCTGCGGCGCTACTTCTCCTGCCGGCGCTGGCATTCGCGTTTGCCGGCGGGCAGGTTGTGCGCGGCGTCAATCGTCTGTCCGCGATAGGCCGCATCTCGATTGCTCTTTTATCTGCGGTTCCTTATTACCTCGCCGCACACGCTACTCCGGAGTTTCGTTGGTGGTTCGTAGCTCTCTATGCCTGTCTACCTACCATGCTCATCGTCTTGCTGTGGCATGCGCGAGAGCATGACCCGGAGCAACGGGGTAACTGGCGCGATTTTGTTGTGTTAGTAGTTCTGGGATTCGTGGTCGAATTCCGCCTATTGGAACCGGCGTGGCCAGCACAATTTCGTTCGCTCGGTCGCCTCTTACTGCTGGACACAGGACTTTATGGCTTTCTTGTCATCCGGCAGCTCACCGGCGTTGGGTTCGAATTCGTGCCTCGGCTTCGCGACTGGAAGGTTGGCCTGCGCGAGCTGGTCTTCTACGCTCCGATTGCCATCCCGCTGGGACTGGCTCTGGGATTCCTGCACTTCCATGCAGTTCTTCCCGGGCTGGGACGATTCGCGCTGTCCTGGATTTCCATTTTCGCTTTCGTCGCCGTGCTGGAAGAAACCTTCTTTCGCGGCTGGGTGCAAAACCTGCTTGAGCGGCGAATGGGTCGTGGTTGGTCGTTGATTGCGACCGCGGCGCTGTTTGGCCTGTCGCACTTCAACAAAGGCGCTACTCATTTCAATTGGCGTTATGTGCTGCTAGCGACGTTCGCTGGGATCTTCTACGGCAGGGCGTGGCGAGACGGCCGGCGACTGGTAGCGTCTGCGATCACCCACGCTTCAGTCGACACCATATGGTCGATCTGGCTGCGATGAACCGGCTGCGGTTGGGAGTGCCATCGCAGGTAGCTGAGGCCGACTCGCATCTGGTGGTGAATTGCGTTGGGCACCGCAATGGCCAGCGAAATCCCTAGCAATCCATGCGCAAGAGCGAGCGTGTAGAGATTGCGATAACGGAGAAAGATCACGCTCGCGGCCGCTCCCCACACGAGGGTTAGAACTATCAGCAGCGGATTAGGAATGTGCACCACCGCAAACAACAGCGCGGCAGTTGCGATTGCCGCCGGCTTGGTAGGCATCAGCCGCAACAGCCGAAGCAGAAAGAAATCCTGCAAGATAAACTGCTGCACCAGCGCCCAAAACAGGTAGGCCCAGAATCCTAACCACGCGCCCCTGCCGTGAAGCACGGGATGCAGAGTGTGCATACGCCAGCCAACGTACACTACCATCGCCGCCAAGGCCAGGGCGACGTAAACGACCCACAGCGACTGCCGCAGCCCTGTCAGCCGAAAACCAAGAGTGGTTGCATTCTGCCGGGATCGCAATGTGGACAACACGATCCACAAAAATGCCAGGCAGCCCGCCACGCTTCGCACCGGATTCGGCGTCCACAGCGCCACCAGAATGAGCGTGAACGTGCCGGTCAGCTCGAGGAATTCTCGCGAGCGGACTTTGCCAATCCAGGTAGTTGAAGTGCGCGAGTCTTTCGGCCAGGGAACCGCGCGAGGTGTAGATTCAACCGCGTCCATGTTTGAAGGGCTGTCCTTCGCTAGAGAGATGGTGTTGCACAAAATCCAGCAGAGACGGTACGCAAGCTTGCGCCAGTTGGGAGGCGCGGCGAGCTTCTGGCATTCCCGCGTCCAATGAGCCGGCGATGAGCACAGTCCGCAGACCTAGCCGGTCTACCGGCTTCTATGTCGCGCAGTGAATCGCCGATCATGACGCTGTTGCCTGGCTTAGCGCCAGGAAAATCGGCGAAGGCCTGTTCGAGCAAGCCCGTCTGCGGTTTGCGGCAAGTGCACTCGCCGACATCATGAGGACAAACATAAATGGCGTCGAGAGCAGCGCCCTTGAGGGCCAGTTGCTCCTTTAACCGGCCATGCACTCGGTCCAGGTCGTCCCGCGAAATCAGCTTCAGCGCGACCGCACGCTGGTTCGTCACCACAATCACTTTACGGCCTGACCGATTCAAAGCTTCGATCGCTACCTCCACTCCCGGTAGCAGATGAAACTCCTTCCAGCAGGTAACGAATAGGCCGTCAGGAGGATTACGGTTCAGCACTCCGTCCCGATCTAGGAAAACGTACTCGATATTGGAGAAGTCCGCGGTTCGATTGTTATCTGTCACGCTTATAATCCCAACCAGCAGTAGTCCCCAAAGCAAGGTTCTGAGAAGGCCCTCACACTCGACGTGCTCACGAGGGGCGGATGCATTCTTCTTTGAACCTGGCCGGCGTCTTCAGCGACGCAATTGCAGAACATCTCACCATTATCCGTCAGTTCGCGTCCCAGCAGGACGCTTTCGAACGCGCCGCTATCCTGATTACTGATGCCTTGTTGAATGGAAACAAAGTCTTATGGTGCGGCAATGGCGGCAGTGCAGCCGACGCCCAACATCTGGCCGCCGAACTGGTTGGGCGCTTTCGGCGAGATCGCTGCCCGCTGCCGTCCATCGCTCTTACCACGGATACTTCTGTTCTCACCGCCATAGCCAATGATTATGGCTACGACCAGATCTTCGAGCGCCAGATAGAAGCATTGTGCCGGCCGGGAGACGTAGTTATCGGTATTTCCACCTCAGGAAATAGCCCGAACGTTTGTGCTGCCTTGCGGAAGGCACGCGAACTGAAGGCATCGACGGTGGCGATGACTGGCTGGACCGGAGGCCACCTGGCTGCGTTGGCCGATATCTGTCTGCGAGCGCCCGCAACCGATCCGGCGCGGATCCAGGAATGCCACATTCTTTGTGGTCACATCCTGTGCGAATGGATCGAACTGGCTACCTGCATCAGCCACGCGGTTGCGGCGGGCGGAGGCGCACCATGATTTCCAACCTGCGCGAAATCGTTACCCTGGTTGAATCGGGATGGAATAATGTTGGCGTCCTGGTAGTCGGCGACGTGATGCTCGACCAATATGTTTGGGGAGAGGTCGAGCGTATCTCGCCCGAGGCGCCCGTGCCGGTGGTGCGGGCAACTCTGCGCGACGAAAAGCCCGGAGGAGCTGCCAATGTTGCCATGAACCTAGCCGGCTTAGGCGCTCGAGTAACGCTGGCCGGCTTTGGCGGCGGCGATCCCGAGCAGCGCTCCTTGGAATCTCTCCTGGCCAAGGCTGGAATCGAGCCTTCATTAGTCACGGTCCCGAACGTACCCACGACCACCAAGCTGCGAATTCTGTCCGGCAAGCAGCAGATGATGCGGCTCGACCGGGAAGCTGCACCTGTTTTCTCAGACGCTGACTATCAATCTCTACTGGGTCACGCCTTCGCCGCCCTGCCGAACGTCTCGGTCGTGGTGCTCTCGGATTATGCTAAGGGTGTACTCACCGAACCGGTTTGCCAGGCAATCATTCGTAAAGCGCAAGAGTTCGACCTTCCTGTGCTGGTCGATCCTAAGAACCGCAGCTTCGCTCGCTACCGGGGCGCGACAACGGTTTGCCCCAATTTGAAGGAGCTATCTGCCGCAACCGGAGAAGCAGTTGCCGATTTCGATCGTCTGTTTACTGCCGCTCAGGTCCAACTGCCATCCTTGCAAATGGAGTTCATGGCGGTAACGCTCGGCGAGAAGGGAATTGTTGTGCTGCGCCCGGATTCGCGCTTCCATGCCCCGGCCATTGTCCAACAGATCTACGACGTTTCGGGCGCGGGCGACACGGTGATTGCGGTGTTAGCGTTGGCGATGGCTTGCGGTGTCGTAATCGAGACAGCACTCCAGATAGCTAATGTCGCAGCGGGAATCGTGGTCAGCAAAATCGGCACCGTCCCCATTCAACGAGAAGAACTGCTGGGTGCTCTGTCGCAGGAGATGGCGCTCCCTATCGACGAAAAGGTCTTGCGGCTGCCTCGTCTGCTGGCTCGCGTCACCGCGTGGAAATCTTCCGGAGAGCGCGTGGTGTTTACCAACGGCTGTTTTGACATCCTGCACATTGGCCACATCCGCTTGCTGGAGCAGGCTCGTCGGCAGGGCGATCGCCTGATCGTCGGCCTCAATAGCGATGCCTCCGTCCGGCGGCTGAAAGGAGCGTTGCGGCCCATTGTTGCAGAAGCCGAACGAGCCGGAATACTTGCCGCCCTCAGTTCGGTCGACGCCGTCGTCATATTCGACGAGAGCACACCGCTGCAACTGATCGAAGCCATCCGCCCGGACGTCCTCGTCAAGGGGGGTGATTACACCGAGGAAGCAGTCGTCGGCGCTCGCGAGGTCCGCGCCTGGGGAGGACGGCTTGAACTCATCCCACTGATTGGCGGCGTCAGTACGACCAGGCTTATCGCTAAATCCGCTGCGTCTAATGCACCACTGACCGCAACACCGGCGTTCTTAGCTTGAAAGGAGCCATGCTGCCGCCACTGTTCTTCTCAGTTCGTCTTCCCACCATGCTGGCACTTTTCTGGCGAGCTTACTTTCATCGCGATTCCATCATCGGAACGTCGCACAAGGGGCCGGTCTCCATCATTATCTTCCGCCTCGACTCACTGGGGGACGTGGTGCTCACGACGCCACTGTTCCGTGAGCTTAAGAAGGCCTATCCCGAATCGCGATGCACGGTGGTGGTGCAGCAAGCCTATCGGTCGCTGCTGGTGACCAATCCGCACATTGATGAAGTTCTCAGCTTGCCAGACATAAAACTTCCATGGCTGCCCCCGGGTATGAAGAGGTTGCTGTCAGTGGCGATGCTCTATTGGACTCGCCTGCGCGGGAGGCATTTCGACTTCGCCGTTTCTCCCCGTTGGGACACCGACGAACACCTGGCAACGTTTCTATGTGTACTCACTAATGCGTCGAGCCGGGTTGGCTATCGCGAAACAGCATCGCCGGCCAAGAGACTTACAAACCGCGGTTTCGACTCGGCTTTCAGCAACTGCGTCCCATCGGGCCGGTACGACATGAAGTGTTGCGCAACCTTGCCATCGTGGAGGCCTTGGGCGGAGCCGTGTCGGATGACAGCCTGGAAATCCGATTAACCGAGCGAGATCGCCGAAGGGCATCAATCGTACTGGCGCAGGCTGCCCCTTCCTCGAAGCTTGTCGCCATCGGAATCGGCGCGCATAGCCCCGGCCGCAGATGGCCCTTGGAACGTTACTCCGAAACGCTGCTGCAACTGGCCCGAGAACATCCCGTCCAGGCTGTTATCGTGTGCTCCGCCGCTGAGAGTGGCGAAGCCGCTAAACTTGCGAACTCGCTCCCGGGGCGCACAATCATCGTCAGCGGCGCTCCGATCCGCGAGGTATGCGCCGTACTCGAGACGATGCGACCTTTTCCTCGGGAACGACAGCGGCTGCGCTCATCTGGCCGCAGCCATGAACTGCAAGACAATCATGATCTCGCGCCATCCCCGCAATGGCGATCGCAACCACTTCAACAGTCCCGCGCGTTTTGCTCCACACGGTGATGATGTCCGTGTTCTGCAACCAGCCACTGGCCTGGATGGATGTAAGGCTGCATGTCTCTCGCTAGAACCGCACTGCATTAAAGCTGTCGCAGTGGACACAGTGGTTGCTATTGCGCGGAAGATGTTGCGGGAATCGCGCTCCTCATATTTCCCGCGTCCGACCAGGTCATGGCCCGATGTGGCTTTGCGCCATCTTATGCAGTCTCACTCCGCTGTTGCCATTCAACAGGCGGCAGAAGCGCTACGGGCCGGCCGAAACCCGGCGCCCACGCCAACTCTATGACCGCGTCAGACTATGAAGGCTAGCTTGTCCACATCTCGCCACGGCCGGATCCTCCAGGCAGCCTGGTCGGGTACGGCAGCGAAATTGGTGACAACCGCCGTCACCCTGGTCTCTCTACCGCTGGCCGTGCGCTACCTCGGGGCTGAACGGTATGGAGTCTGGGCAACCATCACTACCACAGTGGTCTGGATCAATCTGCTGGACCTCGGCATCGCCAACACTCTGACCAATCACATTTCTCGCGCTTTTGCGCTAGATGACAAATCGTCCGCGACGAGCTATTTCACCAACGCACTCGTGCTCACAGTTGGCATCGCCGCCTCGGTGGGACTTGTATTTGCTGTCGTCTTTTCGCGAATCAACTGGGTGGGATTGTTCAATGTCAATGCCGGTATGACCGCAGCCGAACTGAAGCACACCGTTGCGGTGGCTGCCACGTTGATGTTGCTGGGATTGCCCTGCAACCTGGTCAGTAAGCTGCTCGCCGGATACCAGGAGCTCCACCGAAACAGCTACGCGATCTGCGCTGGTGCTGTCGCCAGCGTGATTGGGCTAGCGATTGGTATCGCGTTGCGAGTTTCCCTGCCAATGCTCTTCGTCCTGTCAGTGGGATGCCTTCCATTGGCCAATTTTGCCAATCTCGTTTTTGTGGTGACATGGCATAAACCGTGGCTGCTTCCGCGACCGTCGCTCATCCGGCGCGCCGCAATTCATGACCTCCTTGACTCGGGCTCATCGTTTTTCCTGATCCAGATCGCCGCAGTGGTGGTCTTCAGTTCCGACAATCTGATCGTTAGCCATTACCTCGGGGCGTCGGAGGTTACGCCCTACAGCGTCACCTGGAGATTGGTGGGCCTGGCTGCGATGTTGCAGTCGCTGATCTTTCCGGCGCTCTGGCCCGCTTACGCCGAGGCCTACGTCAAGGGCGATTACGACTGGATTCGCCAAACTTTCTCGTTGGTCATGAAAGGCACGATCGCGCTGAATCTTTCCTGCGTGATCGCACTCGTGCTTTTCGGACGCGGGGTAATCCGTCTGTGGGCCGGACCGGCTGCCGTGCCGTCTCTGGTGCTGCTGGTGGCGATGGGAGTCTGGGCTGTCGTCAACGGATTCATGAGCGTCGAGTCCTGTCTATTGGCGGCGCTGAATCGCACCCGCCAACAGGCTGTGCTTTCTCTGGTCGCTGCCGCGCTGAACATCGCCTTGTCCTTGATTCTGGTGCGCCACATCGGGTCGATCGGCGTAATCGGCGGAACTATTCTGTCCTACCTCATTGTCCTGGTCGTGCCGCAAAGCCTGATTGTGCGCGACATATTTCGGACAGAACTGGCAACTAATGGCGAGGCGCACTTCGCTTTCCGCTCTGCGCTTTTTGCCAAAGCAAGAAACTAAGAAAAAGAGTTTCAGAGTCGGTATAGATCGGGTAGAGCCAGCCTTCAGGCTGGCGTCCAAGGTTGCCCCCGGACTATGAAGTTTGAGCAGCCACGGTCATTTTCAATGACCGTGGCTGCTCAAATGATTCATTTGTTCGCAGTGGTCGCGGCGCTGAAGCACCGCTCTACCTGCATTCGTCCCGCTACCTTAATTCTGAAACCGCTCCAAATCCGGTCAAGAACGGCCTTTTAAGGTTCACCTATCCCTTGTCGCCCGCCATGTAGCTGCTCGCCTCGGCATGGGGCATCGCATCGGCGGCGAAAGTAAATGTTCCTTTATCTTTCACTTCCTGCGCGGCGCGCAGAAACGCTCCCAGAGCGGCGCGAGCAAGAGCTCCACCCACGCTGATCCGTTTTACTCCAACGGCCGCCAGTTCTTCCACGGAATAGGTAGCGCCCTTCAACCCCATGACGACGTTGACCGGCTTCGAAACTGACTCGCAAGCTTGCCGGATAGCTTCGAGGCTTGGAAGTCCTGGCGCATACACCACGTCAGCACCAGCCTCGGCAAAGGCCTGCAATCGCCGTAGGGTGTCGTCGAGATCGGGCCGCCCATGCAGGAAGTTCTCGGCCCTGGCCGTCAGCAGAAACCGGCAATCGTGTGCTGCCTCGGCTGCTGCTGTAACTCGCTCAACCGCAAGCTGGAAATCGTAGATGGGATCGCTCGGATCGCCGGTCGCATCTTCGATGGACCCACCAGCCAAGCCAACCTCCGACGCCAGTCGAATGGTTTCCGCACACGTTTCCGGAGAGCGTCCGAACCCGTCCTGCAGGTCGGCCGACACGGGCAAATGTGTTGCCTCGACAATAGCTTTCGCATTCTCCAAAATTCCATCGCGGGTCAACTCTGCCGTGGAATCGGGCCGTCCGATTGAGAACGCATAACCGGCGCTGGTTGTCGCCAGCGCTTCGAAGCCCAGCGCGGTCAGGATCTTGGCGGTTCCTGCATCCCAAGGATTCGGGATTACAAATGCTCCAGGTCGTTCGTGGAGAGCGCGGAATGTCTGGTATTTCTCCTCGCGAGTCACGGTTGTCATCCTCATCTTCAAAACCCTTCGAACTGAAACCAAGTCGGAAGAATTCGCCGCCGCAAGTGCGCAGTGCAGGTCCTCATCCCACCAGAAACGGATTACTCGCGCGCTCCTCGCCAATCGTGGTCAGCGGCCCGTGTCCCGGCACAACCACTGGTCTCATCCGGCAGATGCCAGCACCGGCCCGTGCAGCGATTGCATGATCTTCTCGTACGAGCCGCCGGGCAAATCGGTACGCCCGATCGATCCGGCAAACAACGTATCGCCGGCAATCAACTTTTTCTCTGGCGCGAAGTACAGGCAGATGCTGCCTTCGGTGTGGCCGGGGGTGTGCAAGCACCTCGGCCTCAGGCTGCCGGCGCGCACCTTGTCGCCCGTGCTCAAGCTGGCATCGATGGTCACCGGCTTCCGGCGGCCGCATGCCGATCCACGAAGCCTGCACGTCCAGCATCTTCAGCAGCGCATAGTCATTCTGGTTGAGCAGCACCGGCGCGCCGGTCAGCCGCTTCAGCTTCATCGCTCCGCCGACGTGGTCGATGTGAGCGTGAGTCACCACAATCTGCTTCACCGTCAAGCCGTGACGCTCGACGACCGCCATCACGTCATCGATGTCGTCGCCGGGATCGATGACGATCGCTTCTTTCGTGTGCTCGTCGCCTACGACCGAGCAGTTGCATTGCAGCGGCCCGACCGGAAAAATCTCGTGGATCATGAATCCAAGCTATCACGAAGAGGCGCAGTACTTCACCCGGCGAAACTTAGAATGCCCGCTTGAGTCAGCCGGATTTCTGCAGTAAACTTCGCCCATCACTGCGCCAGCGAAGTTTGCTCGTGGATGCAGTGGATTTCCAACGCTGGGCAGGAGAAGCTTATGGACCGCATCCGGTTTGTGACCCATCGGCGGCCAGCGAATCTTGTTGGTGGATTTCACCGATTGCGACGCTGAGGAAGTTGCGGCGTTGGCCGACCGTGTGCCGGATATCGTGACCCGGGAGCCGGCTGGATCCGTTGCTGGTCGCTGGCCGACTTCACCGGCGCGGAGTTCACGCGCGAAGCGGTTGAGCACATCAAGATCGCCAGCGCGCCTTCGACCGGCCGCATGTCAAACGCGCGGCGTGGGTGCTGACCGGAGAATATGCCCAAAGCGCTTGTACGACTCCATCCGCAGATTTTCCGCTCGCGAGTTTCCTGTCTTTCGCCACCCGCGAAGAAGCCCTGGACTACCTGGTCAGCTGACGTCGTCGTCGCAGAAAGAAAAGCCTCCGCACGCAGCGGAGGCTTCAACAAATCCAGAAAAACTTAGCACGGCTGGCGTCATCGGCTGCGGTTCGGGAGCAGGCGTCTGCTGCTGGAGCGCGGTACCGGACTTCGCGGGAGCCGACTTGGTGCCTTCCAGCACCGATCCGCTGCGATTGGAGCGGCGCGCCGCAAATACCGACAGCGTGATCGACGTCAGCATGAAGATGATGGCCGCCCAGGTCGTCGCCTTGGTCAGCACGGTGGCGGCGGTGCGGGTTCCGAAGGCGGTCTGGCTGCCCATGCCACCGAAAGCGGCGGCTATGTCGCCGCTCTGCCCGCTCTGCAGCAGCACGACGATGATGAGAAACGCGCAAACGATAATGTGAACAACGGTAATCAGCACAACCATGGAACTCTCAATTCTCTCTTCGGCGAGCGGCGCAGCTGCGCGCTCCGCCGACGTAGTTGAAATCTCTAAACGTTGCTGGCAACTTGGCATGAGGTATGGTGCGGAAGGGGGGACTTGAACCCCCATGCCTTTCGGCGCCACCCCCTCAAGATGGTGTGTCTGCCAATTTCACCACTTCCGCACACACGTCCGGATGCAAAGGCATCGCGGGTTCCAAGCAGAAACGTAGAGGCACCATAAGTATAGCAAAGACAAGCGATCAGCCAATGCCGACGAGAGCCACGTGTATCCGACTCACGGATGGAGACTCGGAAACTCTGAGCCTCAGTACTTCACAATCTTGGCGAACGACACCGGATCCAGACTGGCGCCGCCGACCAGCGCGCCGTCAATCTCGCTCTCCGACATCAGCGCCGTGCATATGTCCGGTTTCACGCTGCCGCCATAGAGAATCCGCAGATTCTGCGCGAACTCTTCGCCAAACGCTTTTTCGGCTTCGTGACGAATGACCAGATGCGCATCCGACGCCATTTGCGGCGTCGCCGTCTTGCCTGTGCCGATCGCCCACACCGGCTCATAGGCGACCACCATCTTCGCCGCTTTCTTGGCAGAGATGCCGTTGAACGCCCGCACACATTGCCGGCGCAGCACATCCTCGGTCAGGCCCGCTTCGCGCTCTTCCAGAACTTCGCCCACGCACACGATGGGGGTCAAGCCCGTTTTCCAGCGCAACTTCCAGTTTGCGATTCACCGTGTCATCGGTTTCGTTGAAATATTGCCGCCGTTCCGAGTGGCCGATGATCACGTGCGTGACCGTGAATCGCCGTCAGCATGGCAGCCGAAATCTCGCCGGTGAAAGCGCCTTCCTTTTCCCAATGCAGATTCTGCGCGCCAATCAGCGACGTTCGAGCCCGCCGGCGGCGTCGACCGCCGTCTGCAGATCGACAAACGGCGGGCACACCACGATTTCGTCGCGGGTGTGACCGGCGACCAGGGGCAGAAATTCGCTGAAAGAATGCGGCTGTTTGTTCCGGCGTTTTGTACATCTTCCAGTTGGCGGCAATCAGTTTCTTTCTCATCGGTATGGAGTCCTGTCATGAATCGTCAGAGACGAGAAATAGAAGGCAAATCTTCGATTATAGGCCGTCGCGCCAGGCGGGATGTAGCTTCACCCAGGCTCGGTGGAGCGCTGCCCATACCGTCGGCGCCGGTCTACGGTTTCTGCGTGGGACGAATCAGCACCTCGCTGATGAACGACTGCGGCTCCTGGGTCACCAGCATGGCGACCGCGTGGGCCACGTCGTCCGGCTTCAGCATTTTCTGCAGTGTCTTTGCCGCCGCGTCGCGGGACTGAAGTCGGTGTCTACCGATCCCGGACAAATCAACGCTGACGCGGATGTTGTGGGCGCGCAATTCTTCGGCAACCCCGTAGCTGAGCCCGTTCAAGCCCCACTTGGATGCCGAATAGGCGGCGCCGCGCGGCAAGGGATTTTTTCCCGCCAGCGAAGAGATGTTGATGATGTGACCCGCACCGGCGGTGATCATCAGCGGAACAACGGCACGCAGCATGTAATACACGCCGCGCAGATTGGTGTTGAAGATTGCCTCCCAATCCTCCGGCGGCAATTCGTGCAGCAAGCCGGAAGGACCGCCGATCCCGGCATTGTTGACCAGGATGTCGACTCGCCCATAGCTGCTGCGGAGATGCTCGCCCAAAGCCTCAACGCTGGCCATGTCGGTGACATCGCAGCCCACGCCTTCCGCCTTGTGCCCGCGGCTGGTCAGATCGCGGCCACCTGCTGGACCCGGACCTCGTCGCGTCCGGTGAGGACCACGGTGGCGCCCATAGCCGCCAGCTTGCGAGCTATCGCGTGGCCGATGCCGCGGCCGCCTCCGGTCACGACACTGCGACCATGATCACCTGAAGAGAATGAAGAGCCGCACAGTCTTATACATGTCTTCGTCGTGAATTCAGGACGATTCTTCCCTCCTGCAGTCTGCACTGGCCAGGTGCATGCCATTGACGACAACGATGCTCAAACGTTGCGGCTGTTAATCTCGCGAAGTCGACGGTTGCCAGGATTGCCGACGCCAGTTGCGCGCAGGCGACCGGAGTCGAAGCTGGTCTTTGCGCGGTTGGCATTGCCAGTCGCGCATCCGGCAATCGGCCTGCCGGCATCTTAGAAGCGCGGGAATCGTGTAAAGTGGTAAGCAACTTGCCTTACACTGAGGTGCGTACTTATAATCCCGGTTTCCGCACTTTGCATTCCAATTCAGCAATGAGGGGCCGAAGATTGCGGAGGGATTTGCCCGTTATCGTGCAGTCGCTGACGAGAATTCGGGCCGAGTGTTATCGCGTGCGGTGTGACCGCATGCGGGTGAGCGTTATCAGCAGTTCTCCAAGAATCGAGGAGCCAACAGAATGAAGAAGTCGCTCGTCATCATGTTGCTGGTGCTCGCCAGCGCGGCACTGGTCCAGCAATTGGCAGCCCAGGCAGCGGCGCAGCCTGCGCCAGCCGGCCAGTCGGCCCAGCCAAACCAGAGATCAAGGACCCGGCTGAATACAACGCCTACGTCAACGCCATCCAGCAGCAGAACCCCGCGCAGAAAGCGGCAGCGCTGGAAGCTTTCCTCCAGACCTATCCCAACAGGTGATGAAGGAAGACGCGCTGGAACTGCTGATGGTGGCTTACCAGCAGGCGGGCGACGCGCAGAAGACGCTGGATGCCGCCAACCGCGTGCTGCAGGCCGATCCGAACAACGTTCGCGCGCTGGCGCTGCTGGCCTACAACTATCGCGCCGCGGCGTCGCAGGGCGGCCCGCAGATGCAGGACAACCTGGCCAAGGCCCAGCAGTATGGTCAGCAGGGATCTGCAGGCTCTGCAGAACATGAAGAAGCCGGACGGCATGAGCGACGCCGACTTCACCAAGCTGCATAACGAAACGGGCGCGATCTTTGACGGAGCCGTGGTTTTGCCGCTCTGCAGGCGAAGAACTTCGCCACGGCGCAGAAGGATCTGCACGAAGCCGTTCGCTGGGAGTCGCAGCCCAACATCGCCGACATCTATCCGCTGGCCACCGCCGACCTCGAAGCCAAGCCGATGAACCCGGAAGGCTTCTGGTTCATCGTCAAGGCCGCCAATCTGGCGCAGGGACCCGGACAGCAGCAGATCCTCGACTATGGCAAGAAGAAGTACATTCGCTATCACGGCTCCGATCAGGGCTGGGACCAGCTGGTCAACGACGCGAAGGCTTCGTCCAGCGTGATGCCGCCGGCCGGCTTCACCGTAGCCGCCGCGCCGCCGCCGCCGTCTCCGGCCGAGCAGGCCGCCGATCTGGTGAAGAGCAAGACTCCGGTCCAGATGAGCTTTGCGGAGTGGGAACTGGTGCTGTCCTCGGGCAATCAACAGGCTGCGGACACGGTTTGGAACGCCATCAAGGACAAGGCTGTGAAGCTGGCAGCCAACGTTATCAGCGCTACGCCAAACACGGTTCAGCTGGCCGGCAGCGATGATGACATCGAAGCCAAGAAGGCCGACATCACTCTGACCATGGCGAAGGCAATTCCGACCCGTCTGATGCCGCAGGTCGGAACGCTGATGGCCTTCCAGGGAACGGTTTCCAGCTACACGCCGAATCCGTTCATGATGACCATGACGGAGGCGTCTGCTGGACAAGAACGGCAATCCGGTCTCGACCGCTGCGCCGGCGTACACCATCGATGCACAACGCATCACACGCAGTAACGACATCGAGCAGGACGCACTGGGGAGCAGCTGATGGCTGCTCCCTTTTTCTTATGCTGGAGATGTGAATGCGTAAACGGATGCGAATGGCGTCGACTGAGGATCAGGCGATCGATGACGCGAGAATTGCGCCGGACGCCCGATGCGGCCAACGATCAACGACTCGCGATTCTAGCGAGCGGCTTTCTTGTCGATGGGAAGGCTGTGCGCGCTGCGCGGCGGACGGCGTGTTCCGCTACGCAAGTCCCTTGGCATCAAGTTTGAGCTCGGCGATGGTGCGGCTGAGAGTATTGCGGTGCATGCCAAGCTGGCGGGCGGCCTTGCACTGGTTGCCGTTACTGTCCTGCAGAACAGTCAGGATGAATCGCTTCTTGAATTCGCATACTGCTTCCGAGTAGGTGATGCCGCTCCGGTACATCTGCACGATCAAAGCTTCCAGTTGATCTTTCACGACGCCTCTCTCTTCGCTACGCTGATATCGTCACTTCTGGCGCTTGAATCTCCTATTGGCTACCGCTGTCTCTTGCCATGCTCGCATCGGGATATGCTGCGGCACCGTGCGCAACAAATTCCATCCGTCCCAGAAACGCTGCCGCAATTCCGCCGGCGCCGCCCATACCAGGGCACGGCCGGTCACCAGCATGAATGGCGCGATCCTGCGACTGCTGCAATCCCCATTGCGGAGCGAACGCCGCCAACGCCAGCACCACGACCGCGCTAACGACTACGCCGCGAAGGAAACCGAACGCCGCTCCCAGAAGCCGATCAAACCAGCTCAGCCCCATGCCTTGCACCACCCAGCGAGCGAACCTGCCCAAGAACTCCCGCCAGCACGATACGACGCACAAAAATCGTAAAGAACCCGGCGATGTCGGCTGGCCACGGCGAATTCACGTACCGCGCATACCAGGCGTGCTACCACGCGGATACTCCCATGCCGCCAACAGATATCCAGCGATCACTCCCACAAAGGAAAAGAACTCGTGAAAAAACCCTTGCGAGATCGCCTGTACCACGGACAACAAAACGATGAGCACAATCAACCAGTCGAGGATGGACAGGCCCATCATCGGCTTTGCTTAAGCCGGCAACGGATGCCCGGTCATCTGGGTATAAGCCTCAACGTACTTCTCGCTGGTCCGGGCCGCCACCTCCGGAGGCAATGCCGGCGCCGGCGGCTGCTTGTTCCACTTGATCGCTTCCAGGTAGTCCCGCACGTACTGCTTGTCGAATGACTCCTGCGCGCCACCCGGCTGGTATTTGTCCTTCGGCCAGAAGCGCGAAGAATCCGGCGTCAGCACCTCGTCCGCCAGCACCAATCCGCGCGGCGTCTGGCCAAATTCAAACTTGGTGTCGGCGATGATGATGCCGCGGGTTTCCGCGTAATCGGCCGCGGTCTGATAAATCTTGATGCTCAGATCGCGCAGTTTCTCGCTCAGTTCGCGGCCGGCCAGCTCCACCATGCGATCGAACGAAATATTCTCGTCGTGACCGCTGCTGGCCTTGATGGCCGGAGTGAAGATCGGCTCCGGCAGCTTGTCGGATTCGCGCAGGCCTGCCGGCAACGCGATGCCGCACACCTCGCCGTTGGCCTTGTATTCCTTCCAGCCGGAGCCGGAAAGGTAGCCGCGCACCACGCATTCGATAGCGATCATGTCGGCGCGCATCACCAGCATGGAGCGGCCGCGCAACTGCGCGGCATACTTCTGCAGCTCCGGCGGATATTGGCCGCACGTCGGCGGTCACCAGGTGGTTGGGAACGATGTTCTTCAGAAAGTCGAACCAGAACAGCGAAAGCTGCGTCAGCACCCGGCCCTTCTGCGGAATGCCGGTGGCCAGTACGTAATCGAATGCCGAGATGCGGTCGGTCGCGACGAACAGCAGTGATCGGTGTCGATCCGTAAATGTCGCGCACCTTCCCGCTGGCGTAAAGCTCCAGGTCGGGAAAGTCAGTTTGCAGGAGAACGTCGTAACTTTGGGTTGTATTGGTCACGGTTGCAATCGCTTCGGAGAGTCGTCGGGTATTTTAATTTTCCCGAGAGGTTTGTCAATGTGGTCTGAAAATCCGTTTATGCCGCGCAAAATTCGTTTCGCCAAATCTCTTGACAAAATCGTGCTTCGCGCGAAACCCGCATGGCTAGAGGTTTCCGAGCGTTCGCCAGAAGTCGACGATTCTTGAAAGCCGAGAGCAGAAGCGTGATCGAAAGATCATGATTTGAAGCGCAAAATCGTGACCCGAGCTGTCAAGAGGTTTGGAGAAACTTTCGAGATAGCTATTTGTGCTACGAAATTAGTCTGCCGAGGTGCGATGGACACGTGCGGACGTCCTCCAGATATTGGATCTCAGGAGCGCCGACCACTCCGGCTTTCTGCATGGCGCTCCGCAGTTCGTCGGAGCTCATGAACTTTCGTCGCCTCATCGGCACTTTCCCAATCCAGCAGCAGGATTATCTCGTGCGGATCGTCCACGTTGTGAAATAGCGAAAGCCGGTTTCGCCCGCCCGCTTGCGGGCGGTGAGATGGGAATCGAATGCGTCTTTCCAACGGTTGTAATCGGAAACTTTATGGCGGACCAGAACGTGCACCATGAAAGCGCCTCCAGAATTCCATTCGTCTCTTCCAAGATACGAAATCCCAGACAGAATGTGAACTCCGAAATACATGCGTTTTTGGTGTGACCCCGCGCTTGATCTGCAGTCCGGAGTTGCTGGCGATGCATGACCCAAGTGGCCGACCGGCGGCGAAGGCTGGCCATGCCGGTACGTTATACTGCAGTGCACACTCAAGGGGAGATTCGTTCTTGCCGCGTCTGATCATTCGTTCCTCTGATATTCATGCCGCCGGATGTTTGCGCTGGAAAATATTCCCAAGGGCACTCGCGTGCTGGAATACACCGGCGAGCGCATCACCAAAGCCGAAGGCGACGATCGCTACGAAGGCCGTCCTTCACTTACCTGTTTGGGGTCGGCGACGGCGAGGTCGTGATCGACGGTCATGGCATGGCCATGTTCGTGAACCATTCCTGCGATCCCAACTGCGAAACCGACGAAGAGGACGGCCGGGTTTTCATCGCCAGCATTCGCGACATCGCGGCGGGCGACGAACTTACCTACGATTACTGCCTCTATGACGGCGACGACGATGCGCCCTGCTATTGCGGCAGCAAGGATTGCCGCGGAAGCATGTACTCTCCGGAAGAGTTGAAGAAGAAGGCCCGGGCCGAGGCTCGCAAGAAGAAGCAGGCCGAACTGGCAGCCAAAGAAGAAGCGCCAGGCGCAGCGTCGCAAGGATGCTCTGGCAGAAACGTAACCGGCACGAACGCAGCATTCGAAACGACGCCATCGACCCCGAGTGCCAAGCTAAGCGCTGGCGCCCACAGGCCAGGCGGCGACCGCGTTTCCCGTCATTGTGGCAGTCAAATTAGGCCATTTTGCTGCTCTCCCGTTCCACGGCAGCACACCGTATAATCAAGACTTCCTTCCATGAGTTATCAGGTTCTCGCGCGCAAATACCGGCCACAGAAATTCTCCGAGGTGATCGGGCAGGACCACGTCACCCGCACCCTGAAGAACGCCATCGAGCAGGGACGCATCGCGCACGGCTACATCTTCAGCGGACATCGCGGGATCGGCAAGACGACCATCGCGCGCATTCTGGCGATGGCGCTGAATTGCCAGTCGCAGGACCATCCTGTGCCCGAGCCTTGCGGCGTGTGCGACTCCTGCCGCGAGATTCGCGCCGGCAATGCCGTGGATGTGATCGAGATCGACGCCGCCACCAATCGCGGCATCGACGAGATCCGCGAGCTGCGCGAGGCCGCGCGTTATCGTCCGGCGCGCGACCGCTTCAAGATCTACATTCTCGACGAAGCTCACCAGATTACCGACGCCGCCTTTAACGCGCTGCTGAAGACGCTGGAAGAGCCGCCGAGCCACATCGTCTTCATGATGGCGACGACGCAGCCGGAAGACATTCCGCAGACGATCCGCTCGCGCTGCCAGCACTTCAGCTTTCATGCCGTGCGCTTCGACGACATCGTGCAGCAGTTGCGCGACATCGCCAAGCAAGAGGGAATCGAGGCCGACGACAACGCGCTGGCCATGCTGGCCGAGGTTGGCGACGGCTCCATGCGCGACGCGCTCAGCATCATGGACCAGGCCATTGCCTGCTGCGGCACCACGCTCAGCGGCGATGTGGTGCGCGGGCTGGTGGGCACGGTTTCCTCGGACGTGCTGGAAGACGTGATGGACGCGGTGGCGCGCAACTCCAGCGAGGACGTGCTGCGCACCATCGACCGGCTGCTGGTCGAGGGGCAGAGCGCGCAGCATTTCGCCAGGCAGATGCTGCGCTTCCTGCGCAACGCGCTGGTGGCCAAAGTTGCCGGGCAGCGATTCGCAGGTGCTGCAGATTTCGTCCGACGAGCGGGCGCGAGTGGCGCGCGTGGCCGAGCGCTTCAGCGAGGAAGACCTGTCGCGCTTCATGCAGATCATGCTGCGCACGCACAGCGACCTGGGCTACAAGCAGGAGCAGCGCTTCCATCTGGAACTTGGACTGCTCAAGCTGGTGCATGCGCAACGACTGCTGCCGCTGGAGGAGTTGCTGAGCGGCGAGGTAAGCCCGGCGAAGACGAGCGGCTCGGGATCGCCGGCTGGGCGGTCCGCAGGCGGCAGCTCTCGCGTGCCGACTGGGTCAGCTGCGAGATCGACGGTGTCCTCGCGATCGGCGACCGGGCACGGAACGCAACGTCTGCGCGCGATCCCGCTGCCTCGCCGTTCACCCGGCCATCGCCGTTCGAAGCTGACCGCAGCCGCAAGAGCGAGCCCAAAGCGGAGACCCAACCCAACGTCGTGGCCTCAAGTCCTTCGTCAGTCCCGCCAGCGTCTGCTGACCAATCGTTTGCGTCTGGCAATTCGTCGGCTGAGAGTCAGACTTCAGCCGAGAGGAGCACGGCTACAGCCGTCGCTGTGGCATCAGAAGCGATTCGCAGAGCAGGCGAGCGAAGAGATTTCTCGCCGAGCTGGTCAGGAACGCGGTGCTAGCCGCGTTGGAAGATGCCGGACAGCAGATGCTGGCGCACAACCTGGAAGAAGGCGAGTGGTCGGTGCGCGGCACCGAAGTTTCGGTGAAGGTCGGATGTCGCAGGTGCTGATCGATGTGGCGCTCGGACCGGAACCGAAGCGCATCATTCAGGCTGCGCTCGGCAAGCGTAGGGAACGGCCGCTGAAGTTCAAGATGGTGAGCGGCGGAACAGCAGTTCAGGCGAAGACCGCCGCCGCCGCGCCCGGCAAACGGAGCGGGCGCGCGCAGCCGCGCGATGGCCGATCCGATCTGTGCAGCGTATGCAGGAAAATTTGGCGCCGAGATTCGTACCGTCATCGACCAGAAAGACCGCGGTAGTCTTAAGAAATAAGGGGCTCAGTCCCTGAGGCGATCAATGGGTGGATTCAATTTGCAGGACATGCTGGCGCAGGCGCGGCAGCAGGCCGAGAAGCTGCAGGAAAAGATGCAGCAGATCACGATCGAAGCCTCTTCGGGCGGCGGCAGCGTCACCGTCAGGATGAACGGCCAGAAGCAATTGCTGAGCGTCATCATCGAGCCGGAGGTCGTGAAGTCGGGCGACATCGAGATGCTGCAGGACCTGGTCGTCGCCGCCGTCAATGAGGCTTCGCGCAAAGTGGATGAGGCGCTGAAATCCAGCCTGGGCGGGATGCTCGGCGGCATGGGCCTGCCGGGAATGTGAGCCAGAAACCTGTTCACCACAGAGACACTGAGACACAGAGAAAATCTTAAGGCGTTCAACTCGTGGAGTTGGGACTCACTGCAGAATTAAATGCGCACTAACTAAACGAGCAGTCCGTATCAAGAGGAATTGCAGAATAAACAAAATTGTTCCTGCTCCGTGACTCCGTGTCTCCGTGGTGAAAACGATTTTCAATTACGTGAGGGGTTAAGTAGTGTCCAGATTTGCCGAGCCGATGGTTCGACTGATTGAAGAACTGAAGAAGCTGCCCGGCGTGGGCAGCAAGACGGCGCAGCGCTTCGCGTTTCACATCCTGCGCGCCAGCGATGAAGACGCCGAACTGCTGGCCGGATGCCATCCGCGAGGTGAAGGCCAGCCTTCGCCTCTGCTCGGTCTGCAACAACATCACCGACGTCGATCCCTGTATCTACTGCACCAGCGCCACGCGCAATCAGCGGCTGGTGTGCGTGGTCGAGGAGCCGACCAACATCGCCGCCATCGAGAAGACCCGCCACTACAATGGCGTCTATCACGTGCTGCACGGCGCGCTGTCGCCGCTGCATGGCGTCGGCCCGGAACAGTTGCGCATCGCCAATCTCGCGAGGCGCGTCGAGTCGGCCAGCGTCGACGAACTGATCCTCGCCACCAATCCCACGATCGAAGGCGAAGCCACGGCGACCTATCTTTCGCGCCTGTTCAAGTCGTCGGGAGTGAAGGTGACGCGCATCGCCACCGGCGTGCCCGTCGGCAGCGACATCGAGTACGCCGACGAAGTCACCATGCAGAAGGCGATGGAAGGAAGAAGGGAACTGTAGGAGGCCGCTCTTCGCTGTTCGCTCTTCGCTTTTCGCTACATTGTCTCACCACCACTAAGAGTCATCGTTTTTCGAGCGACCCCGTTCCTCGCAGCTTGGCAAAGTATCCGTTGATCGCCTCCGCCCATTCCTTGCCAGCCCTCTCGTCGCCTTTTGCGAAGTGCTGGACATGCTCGTTGGCTTCGGGCATGCAGCGCTGTCCGTTCGTAGACCACGCTCACGCCGGTCTTCTGCGCGCTCTCGCGCGTCAGGTGGATGTCGATCAGCGTGGCCATCGCGTCGTTCAGTACGTAGGCGTACTGGATGTGCCCGGCGGCGAGGTCGAAAGCCGTATTCACCCACACGCTGGAATGATGCGAGTGGTCGACGCGAAAGATCATGCCTTGCTGATCGCGCGCCGGAGTGGGATAGACGAACTGCGGATTCCAGTCGGGTGCCCACTTGCGCTCTTCATTGGCGCCGAACAGCGGAGCGGCCTGCTCGAAGGGCGCGTCAACGGTGAAGTGAATTCGGTGCGAGTGTGGGCTAGCGCGACAGAATCTGCCGATTCCTGCGCAGGCAGGGAAGTGGAAACCATGGCGACTGCAAATCCAATCGCGAATACAAAATGGGAGAGCGTTCATCGGTGATGCTCCTTGAGTTGATGGCTGTCGGCGGCCTTCAGCGTGAGTCCATAGATGCTGCGCAGCTTTTCGATCTCCTTCAGCGTCGCGGGAGAAAAAGGGCGCTTTGCCCTCGAAGGCGTGCAGAACGATTCCTTCCAGCAGATCGCCCAGAGTCATGTCTTTCAGCTCCGCCAGCCCCTTCAGCACCTTCAGCAGGCGTTTCTCCATGCGAACGCCGGTCTGGACCCGCTCAACCAGGATGGGTTCCTTTGGGTTTTGACTCATGACAATTGTACCAAAGTACCTAGGTAAACGAATGGCGGGAAAAGCTCTCCGCGGGCCGTGGGAGGGGAAAACAGAGGGCGCCACCAGCGACAGATCCTGCGCAGTCAGCGACTTGCGCCAGGCTGAACTAACTCTTTAACTTCGCCAGCAAGTCCGAAGGATGGACAGGCTTTGCGAGAATCTCAAATTCGTGCCCCTGGGCCCGCGCGTTTTCCAGTAAGTCGGCCGTGGCGGCCTGGCCGGAGAACAGCAGAATCTTGCAGGAGGGCAGGAAGCCGCGAATGCTGATGGCGGCCTCGATGCCGTTCATGTCGGGCATAATGACATCGCTAATGACGAGGTCAGGCCGCAAGGATCGAGCACTTTCCACTGCTGCCGTTCCGGTGTAAACCGCCGAAGCGTCATAGCCGTTGAGATCGAGAATCTTGGCCAGAGTGTCCGCAATGACCTGCTCGTCGTCAACCACTAACACTCTCGGTTTTTTGCCCGCGTGCATTCATATGCTCCTTACAGAGTTAGCGAAGCCGAACTGCCGATTATAGCGGAGAGCGCCGGACGTAGATTGGCTACATCTGCTGGTGATGCACAATTTGCGCTGTGGCCCGCTGGATCGAGCAGAAATTCCACTGATTGGCTGGCTTGCTAGGTTATTAACAAATAACTAGCAACTCATGGGCCAACCAGCGTAGAGGCGCTTCATGTTTCTTGTGACCATGAAATTGCAACTCTTTTCGTGGGCCGCGTTGTTGACAACCGGGGCCAGATGGAAAGGTCTTGAGACGACGGGAGCCCGCTGTGCGCTCGCTCACAACAGGACAGTGACCGCCGTCACCGCTTGAATGGTCGAAGTATTTGTACATTGGTTTTGGCGAAAGCATCTGAAGCCGTGGCAGTATTCGAACTCCGCCTGCCAGGGACAGCGTGCCGCCGAGACTGCCGCGTGGTGAGAAGCGGTAGCACGAATACTGAATGGGAGACCGCAATCATGGCATACGTCATCACCGATACCTGTACCAAAGATGAACTCTGCGTCGAAGCTTGTCCGACCGACTGCATTCACCCCAAGAAAGATGAAGAGGGTTTCGAAGCCGCGCCCCAGCTTTATGTCGATCCGGAAGGCTGTATCGATTGCGGCGCTTGCGTTCCGGTTTGCCCGAGCAATTCGATGTTTCTGGTGGACGAAGTTCCCGCCGACAAGCAGGAATTCATCGCCAAGAACGCAGCGCACTACGGCAAGTAGCTGCCGCGAGTTGCACCAAGGATGAACGCGGGTTGCAGGAGCCTCGCGACACAGCAGAATCGCGCTGCCCGCAGAGTTGCATCGCAACGCCGCCAGTGATCCATCGCCGGATGGCTTTCACCGGCCTAAGAGTGACGCTCCCTGCTTGAAACACAAAGGGCACAGTTCCGCTGTGCCTTTTCCGCTTGCCCAGTAGATATGGCTACAATCCTTCGCTGCCGAAACTGCATCTCACACGGTATGCACGTACGGATCATTTTGCTGGCGCTCGTCATCGGTGCAATTCCAATCGGCTTCGCCGGCTGCAATTCCCAACCATCAAATCCCGATCAGGTGCGAGCGAAAACTGCGCAAGCTACAGCCGAGCTGAAGCAAGACGCGCAGGCAGTAGCTCAGGGTGTTAGGGACGGGCTGACTCGTCCCAGCTCAGACAAGCCCCTGAACTTGAACTCCGCGTCGAAAGCTCAGTTGATGAGCCTTCCGGGGATGGATGACGCCACGGCAGATCGCGTGATCGCTGGCCGCCCTTATTCCAGCGAGCACCAGTTGCTGGAGCGGCGAATCGTTTCACGCGAGGAATACAACAAGATCGCCGACAGCGTCACCGTGACCAAGTAGAGCGCGCCGAATCAGAGGTCGGCACGCTTTTTTGAAATCCAGTACAACCCGCGGAACGGTTTATCGCCGGAAGCCGCCTCCTCCGAAGCTGCGACCGCCGAATCCTCCGCCCGCGCGATCAGCCCAGCCTCCTCCGCCTGCGCCGCCGCCCCATCCTCCAGAACGGAAGTTGCTCCAACGCTGAGATCCCTGGCTGCGCGACGAAGCCCAATTGTCCATCGACGACTTATCGAAGCTCGACGATGGCGCGGACCATCCGCTACTGCTGTGCTGCTGCCAGCCTGACGACGGGTTGTACTTGTAGACATTGCCGTCGTGATCGGCATAGGTGTTGTTGGCGGTGTGGGCGACGCCGTTGCCGGTGTTGGTGTCATAGGCAAAGCCGTGGGCGCCGCTCACCGATTGACCCGTGTAGGCATTGCCGTACGTTCCCGCTGCTCCGCCCTTCACTACACCGGTGTTCTGGTTGTAATCCATGCCGTGAGCGCCGGCCGCGTAATTGCCGGTATAGGCATTGCTAACCTGTCCGCCGCCTGCGGCATACCTGTTTCCGGTGGACGGATTGTAGCCGCTGGCTCTGGCTCCTGATTCGTAGTTGCCGGTGTAGGCGTTGTAGTTTGCGCCTCGGGCTGCGACCCCGCTATTGCCGGTCACGGGATTGTAGTAGCTGCCGCGCGCGCCGGTGCCGACGTTGCCGGTCCAGGGATTAGCCCATGCGGCGCGTGTTCCCGCGTAAGCGGTATTTCCCCAGCGTCCATAGACATTGGCTGCCGCGGCGCCGCCCCATCCTCCCCAGCCCCACGCTGGAGCTCCGTATCCCCATCCCCAGTAGCCGACCGGGCCCCACCACGGGCTGCACCAGGAACCGATCGCCATGCCCATTCCAAAGCCCAATGCCCAGCCTGCGCTGGCGCTCCAGGCAAATCCAGCGCCTACTCCATAGGTGTAAGGCGCGGGCACCCAAACGGTCGGACCGATGTAAGGCGGGTAATAGTATCCGGTGCCATACACCACCACGCCGTCGGATGAGACCACAGTTCCGTAGTAGCCCGGGGTGTAGCCGACATAGACCACGCTCGGCGTATATCCATAGACCTGCACGTAGGTCACGTAATGTAACGGCGAGCTGGGAGGAATGGTGTAGATCATCGGTGGCACTGTGGCAGCCACGGCCCACGGCCCGGTGGAGTTCGCCGACATGAACCACACTCCGTTGTTGACGGCGTAGTAGGTGTTGCCGGGAACGTAGATCACCGGCGTAGTCGTGTTGACGGCGTATGTCATGCTCGTGCCCGCAATGGGCTGGAAGACCGGTGCGCCCTCGTATGTCACGGTAAGTGTGGCGGCGGTTCGCGAGATGGTTGCCGTTTGCGGGATCTCGTTGGCGATCAACGCCTCCTTCGCCTGCGGTGTGCCGGGAACGGAAACCAGGATGTCAGCTTTAGGGCTGTACGATGGAATCTTGGCGAAGTCCGGTGGCAGGCTATTGCCGGAGACGTACGTCCAAGGGCCATTCTGCAGGGAAGTTGATTGGAACCATCGTCCGGCGATCAGGATGTAGTAATTCTGATTGGTGGAGTCGAGGAAGATGTCGCTGCCTGTATTCGAGACGTAGGACAAGCTGGTGCCGAGGATGGTGGCCAGTTGCGGCTCTCCCTCGGTCACGAATAATTCAGCCGGAGTCGTGCTGACGTAAATGGTGGGCGCTTCTCCATCTTCATAAGCCTCTTTCAGCGACTGTTGCGGATTTCCCAGCGGCTGATTCTGACCATTGGCGACCGATGCCTGTCTGATCTTGTTCAGCGCCTTGGTGGGCTCGTGCTTGGCCGGATTCCACGGGCCTTCGACTGTAGGCGCTTCCACCCATCCATCCATCAGCGCCAGGTAATACGTATTCTTCGCGGGATCGAACAGAATCAGAGCACGCGTATTGATGACCTTTTGCAGGTTGTCGGCGGCAGGCCGTAGAACCGGCGCTCCATCGATCAAAGCCAGGACTGCCGGCGTGGTGCTGAAGATGATCCGCGGCGGAGTGTTTTGAAGCTCATATTTCTTTTGCGAATCGGCGGCCGTGGTGACGGCTAATGATGCTTCCAGAAGGTCGAGAGGAATGGTTTTGGTCGCAGGCAGGTCACGCACGAAGGCATTGGCGTAGGCATAGCCGTTGTCGGGAAGAGTAGGGAAGCTCTGTTTGGTAAGGTTGACATCGTCAAGCGTGACCATGCGGTTCACTTTGTCCACTTCGGTGCGAGCGGTGAACCAGATCACGCCGTAGTCGACATCCTTCTTACCCGGCGTCTGCACACGTACGGCGGCATAAGCTTTGAGCAGATTACCCGTCCAGCTTTCCGGCTGCGGCTGAAAGACTGAAATCGTCGCTCCCTGGTAGGTCACGGTGCGCGGCCAGGGATCGCCCGGCGCTGGAGAAGTCGCAGCTACCGTAGCTTTCGCTGTCGTGGCCTGAGGGGCAGCCGGAACCGGGACGGCCGGAGAAGATGGCGCTGCTTGGGCCACAGCCAGTCCCGGCGATGCAAATGCGATACTAAGTGCAAGCAGGCAAGCGATCGATCGCTCCACTTTGCCAGTCACGTCGTTACCTCCTTTTGTTTTCCTCATACTCGAATTTGCTTGCTGACGATTTAAATCGGCGCCGCGCATGCTGTCCTTTGACGGGGCCCACCGCTCCGCTAATAAGATACTTGGCCACATGCCGAGCGTGAACTACAAAGTTTCTCAGTTGCAAGCTTGAGGTTTGACGGATGTTTTGGGGGGTTCCAGGCAGAGACGGATCGGCGACGGATTGTTACCAAACGTGAATGACGCCAAGAGGCAGTACAGCGCTGTGCGATGGAGGCGGCAAATGACGGGTAGCTTCTTCTACGCTGGACAAGCAGAGCAGTCCGGAAGGAACTGCTCTGCCTTTTGTTATCGACTTGCTGCGCCGACTCTCGCGCTGAACCTCGCGCGCGAATGGCGATTCACTCGTCGCTATTCAGACTTAGGGCGCTCGATGGTATGCCGGGTTAATTTCCGGCGATGCCTTTGTTCTGCAGGATCCTCACCACCACCCGGCGATTGTCGGCCTGACCTTCAGTCGTAGCATCGGGAGCCACCTGCCTGCTTGTGCCCATCGCACCCGGAGCCAGGAGGTTGGTTAGAGGAATGTGTCCTTGTTGCTCCAGGAAATCCGTGACGTTGTCCGCGCGCTCGGTGCTGAGTTTCTGATTTAACGCAGCGCTGCCAACCGACGATGCGTAGCCTTTTACCTGGATAACATACCCGTTGACGGTTACGGCTTTCTGGGCCAACTGCAACAGCTGAGGCTTGTACTGCGGCTCAATGGCGACCTTGCCGTTGCCGAAGAGCACGGTGACTTCTCCCAAAATGTTGTATTCGCCCAACTCGCCGAAGCGCTTATTGGCGTCGGCGATGGCAGCGTTATTGGCTGCGATTTTCTGTTGCTCAGCGTTCAACTGGGCCTGCTGCTGCTGCATCGCAGCTTGCTGTTGCTGCATCTGCTGCTCGGTCTGCTGGAGTTGCTGCTGCTGGGCTGCGAGTTGCTGCTCAGCCGGGGTTACGCCGGCTTGGATGTCCTGAGCGGTCTTCAGTTCGGATCCCTTGAACTTAACGCTGTCCGCGACGAGTTGGTTCTGGGCATTATAGGAGCCCTTCACTTGCACGGGCAGGCCGGGAACCAGAGCCGTCATTCCCATCTGCTTTTTGCGCATGTGGAGTCCGCCCTCGACTTCTTCCACCTGCGTGCTGTCGTTGAGCAGGACGACCACATTTCCGGAATCCTGAGTGTTGACCGTCATGGTGGCGCCGCTGCGTCCAGTAATCAATCCCTGAACTTGCGCGCTCTGGGCGACGGCAATGCCGGACGCGATACCGAGGACGGCAAAGGCAACAGCGGCGACGAACGTGATTTGTAATATTCGGCTTGTCTTCATAACTTTCCTCTCTGGAGTCGTACTGGGGCCGGCGCAACTTTGGCGGCCATTAAGGGTCTGCGCAAAAGTCGGACGGAAGTATGGGTTAGAGAAACCCTCTGTTTGGGAGGCTATCGGCTTGTCCACGTTTCGTTAACTGGCAGAAGTACTAGTAACCTTGTCAAAAGTTTAGAAGTGAAAACGACGAGCGGTGAACATGGTTTCCATAGCAAGCCAAGAACAGCCGGCCCACTGCTAGTTATGCTAGTTGCAAGGACGCGCGGCGTCGTCTAGGTTGAGCAGAACGATCCGACCCTCGCTCATGCAACGATTCCTAAAGCTCGCAGTGTCGAGTGTGATCGCATGGTCCGCGCTACGATTGCTGTCTGCGCAGGACTTGGCACCCCGCGCTTACGTCATCACGCCGCTTCATTCCAACGCGATTACCCTGACTTGGGCCTTCTACGACGGAGGAGTCAACTTCAATGGAACCATTCCCGTTATCGGGGCCACCGGAACTTACAGCGTTCCCATATTCAGCTACTACCATTCCCTCAACTTTTTCGGCCGCTCGGCCAACATCACGGCTTCATTGCCCTACGCCGTAGGAACCTTTCAGGGCAAGCTGCTGGGCAACGAGAAGTCGCTTTACCGTTCCGGCTTGCTCGACTCTAATTTTCGGCTGTCGGTCAACCTGAAGGGCGGTCCAGCCATGCCGCCCCAGAAATTTGTGAAGTGGAAACAAAAGATATTGCTGGGCGCCAGTCTCAAGGTAATCGCCCCAACGGGACAGTACGATCCAACCAAACTGATTAACTGGGGGATCAATCGGTGGGCTTTCAAGCCGGAGTTCGGCTATTCCGAACGCTGGGGCAAATGGGTGCTCGACGGTTATGCGGGCGTGTGGTTCTACACCCGGAATCCCGCATACTACAATATTCCTGAGCCTAAGCCGCAGTCCGAAGAGCCGATTGGTTCTTTCGAAGGGCACCTGAGCCGTGACGTCAAGCCACGCCTCTGGGTGTCGCTCGATGGCAATTTCTGGTTTGGCGGTGTCACTAGCCTGAACGGTATACGCAACTTGGCCACAAAGCAGACCGGTTCCCGCATCGGCGGAACCGGTTCCATCCCGATAACCAAGCATCAGTCCATCAAGATGAGTTATAGCGACGGCACCTATATCCGTTTCGGTGGGAATTACCAGAGTGTTTCGTTAGCTTGGCAATACTCCTGGCTGGGCAGACCAAAGTAGGGGTTGATCGGCAGCCATTTTCTAGAAGCTATCCAGCCATCTCCTGAGTCCTTCTGGGGTGTATCAGGGACATTTAGTTGGGGTTCGAACCGTCCCCCAGAGATCGGGGCGCCCCGCAAAGAATTCCCAGCATTCAGTGATAGTGCTCTTGGATCCATTGCGGATAGCGATACTTCAGCATGGCAGCGCCCAGGCTCCCTGAATCGTGGTATGGCCAGGATATACCGTGCCAAACTCGAGTACTCCGCGACACCATCCGTACCAGCAATAGTTCCATGAGCCATCCGGGGTTTGATTGTCGAGAATCCGCTCAATCCAGCGGCTGCGAACCAGGTCAGCCTGACCGGCGGCAATCATGAAGGCGTTACGCTGCACGTAGGCATCGGACACCCGGAAGTCGTAGGTCTGGTCGCGAGCTTCCTTCTGGCAGAGCCGGCGCAGCGTGTCGTCAACTTTGTCGCTGCCGCCATTGAAATCACGATACATAATCAGTCCCAACACTTGATGATGCCGGGCTCCCCAGTTGTACTTAGTGAGCGAGTACAAGTCCGCCAAGTCGTCGTCCGACAAGTGGACATTGTTGGGGTCGACGGCGTAGGCAAACCAGCGTTGGTCGAAGCTCTCGCCGCGCAATTCGTAGGTCGTAATAAATGGCAGCCGTGCGTGGGGATCGGCGAACCGTATCCAGAACGGAGTCAGCCGATAGGTCACGTATCGAGTGTTCAGAGTTTCCACATTGGCTGCGAGCACGGAGGGCAGGCGAGGATCGCCGGTCATCTTTTCGATGTCAGCGACCATATACATCAGTGGCGGATTGGTGCCGGAAACCTCCGGATGGGCGGCAATCCAGGCAATGGCTTTGTCCAGTTCGGTATCTAACTGGGCATCGAAGGCCGCCCGCGAACGATGGCCGAGCGAAAAATTGTTGTTGAGCAGTGCGAAGCCTATCACCAGAACAAATACAACAATCGCAACTGCAATCCCGCGCACAAAGCGGAGCACCAGGGCCCGCGTTCCCAGTTGCCTGGCGTCCACCGCGATCGTGTTGGAGGCTGCATCCCGGCCCGACATCAGCCGATTCTGCGAGATCAAGAATACCGCGAGTATTACCAGTTCCGGATCAATGGCGTGCCGGTACCGCGGTGTCGGAAACGTAAAGTAGTAGATCAGCGGATAGAACACCACCAGCGTGGCGAACAGGAAGATACCGTGCACCCGCCGTTTGGCCGCCAGCAAGAGTCCGCCGATTGCCAGTAGCGACGATCCCAGGAAGAGCAGGTTTTTCGCCTGCTCCAGCCCCTTGCGCGGCAGGCCGGCCCAAAAGAAGAGGAACCGGCGGAAGCACAGTGTCACGAAGGTCTTCGGATTTTCAGCAATCCACTCTTTGGCCAGGCGAGCTTGCTCAGTGTTAAAAGCCGCTTCGCCCATCTGCTTGTATTGCGCATAAAGAATGCCATTGTTGCCGGGATGGTAAGCCATAATCCATCCCCCGTCGGCCTGCGGATTGTTACCGCTGCGGAGTTCCACCCCAAAGTCACCACGAACGAAGATCAGCTTGCCGAACTCCGAGTAATTGCGCACCAGCCACGGCGTCAGCGTCGCCCAGAACACCACTGCGCTCAATACCACCGGCACCATGAAACGCTTGCCGCGACGATGCAACTGGAAGGCCAGCCAGCATCCGGAGAAGGGAAGCCACGCGATCACAGAAGTATTGGTCAGCCCGGCAAGGCCCCACAGCAGTCCATAGCCGAACCATGTTGAGAGGCGGTTGTCATCCTCCATCTCCAGCGTGAGCATAAACAGCAGGCTCAGCAGAAACGCTGAGAGGCTGGTCTCCCAAACCCAACTGACCGACCAATAGATGCTGTAGGGCAACAGCGCCCAAATCCATCCCGACCAGACTGCAACCGTCTCGTTGAAGACGCGGAGCGCAATGCGATAAACAGTCCAACTGGTAAGTGCCGCGAAGACGCTGTTGAATAGCAACATGGTCAGCGCGGCGGCCGGTGAAAAGATGCCAAAGGCGCGAAATGCCAGCGAAATTAGCCACGGATAGAGTGGGGCGGTCCACGCCGAGGGGCCCGTGTCACCGCCAAAAGGAGAGCTGAAGCCGTGACCAATGGCTAGGGAATAGGCTAGGTTGGCCATTTCCCAGGTGGACCAGTGGCCGACACTGAAGCGGTAGGTGTGTGCGATCAGGATGTACAGAACCCGCGCCGCCAATCCGACCAGCACCATCCAGCCCGGAGAGTGAAGAAATCCAACTCCTCTCTTAGCCTCCAACCGTTCCACACTAGATGTCATCGAGGGTCCCGTCATTTTTTGTTCGGCGTGATTCGTACATCACCAGCAGGTGCTTCAAATGCCAAGTTGGTCGGAGTCCCGAAGGTGCAGATTGCCCAGCTAGGGTTGTGCCACAAAGATTGCCGGCGCATCGCAACGATGAATATCCACTCACGGCGTGATCTCGAAGACCACGCCTTCGCCGTGAATGCCACCGCCGAAAACCAAACCGAAGAGATTGCCAGCAGAATCTACAATAACGCCGCTGTAAGGATTCTGTCCGTCGGATCCATGGCCGAAATTATGCCGCACCTGTTCCGTCCAATCGCCGTTCCCTGTGGGTACCAACTGGAAGACCGTACCATAGTCGACGTCGCCGCCGTACAGGCTGGTGCCGTAGAGATTGCCGGCCGAGTCGATGCATAAACCAGCCCAGGGATTCTGCGCATCCCCGGTGCGGCCAAAACTGTGCAGAACATTTTCTGTCCAGCTTCCGTCCTGCTGGGGCGCAAGTTGGATGACCGCGCCTTCGTTGCGAATGCCGCCGTAGGTGGTGGCACCATAGAGATTGCCGGCGGCATCGCGAACCAAGCCGCCGCTCGGGCTTTGCCCATCGGTATTGTGGCCGAAGCTGTGAAGCACCCTCTCGGTCCAGCTCCCGTCGCCATTAGGCGATAGCTCGAATGCCGTGCCGTCGTCGTGAATGCCCCCGCTGATGGTCATGCTAAAAAGATTGCCGTCCGTATCCCAGACCAAGCCTCCTGCTGGGTATTGTCCATCCGTGCCCAGGCCAAAGTTGTACAGCACCTCCTCGGACCAATTGTCCCCCTCGTTGGGGGTCATCTTGAACGCCGTGCCGCAGCCCTGTGTGCCTCCCTGGTTGGTGGTCCCATAGAGATTGCCCGCAGCATCCCAAGTCAGGTCGCCATTGGGATAGATTCCGTCGGTGCCATGGCCAAAGCTGTGTAACACTTTCGCATTCCACCCACCGTTTCCGTTGGGTATCAATTCAAATACTGTTCCCTGATTGCGAATGCCGCCGTATGCGGTCGTGCCATAGAGATTGCCGGAGGCGTCCATGATCATGCTGCCCGACGGGCCAATGCCATCCGTCCCCTGGCCGAAGCTGTGCAGCACTTTTTCCGACCAGCCGCCGCCTTCCAGAGGCGTCAGTTCGAACATGGTCCCATAGTTGTGAATGCCGCCTATCTCCGTTGTGCCATACAGGTTGCCAGCGCCATCCATTATCAGCTCGGCAACCGGAAAGGCTCCATCCGTACCGCGGCCGAAGCTGTGCAGTACTTTCTCCGCGCTAACGGCGGTTCCGGTTGCAAATGCAGTCAGCAACACCACCGCGAGAGCAGTTCTCAACCCCACAAAGAATCTTTGGCTTGGCATAAGAATTCTAGAATCTGTCGTTTACTTGCAGAAACCACTTTGCCTACTATGGTGTGACTTCGAACACCGTTCCGCAAGTGTCAGCGCTGCAGGTGTGAATGCCGCCGTAGAAAGTGGTGCCGTATAGATTGCCGGCGCCATCGATAACCAGCCCGGCCTCGGGAAGGGCTGCGTCGGTGCCATTGTTGTTGAAGCTGCGCAGAACTTTCTCGGTCCAGCCTCCGCCCTCTCTGGGCGACAATTCGAAGATTGTACCGGCGAGATGAATACCACCAGTGTAGGTGGTGCCATATAGGTTGCCGTTGCCATCCATGATCAGGCTGGCCTGGGGATCAGTGCCATCCGTGCCGTTCTGGTTGAAGCTATGCAGCACCTTTTCGGTCCAGTCTCCATCCTCGGTGGGCGTCAACTCAAACACGGTCCCGTAGTTGGCGTGAATGCCGCCAGACGCGGTCGTACCGTATAGATTGCCGGCGCCATCAAAGATCAGGCCAGCGTCGGGATCAGCCCCATCCGTGCCGTTCAAGTTGAAGCTGTGCAGCACTCTCTCGGTCCAATCGCCGCCCTCCATTGGGGTCAACTCGAAAGCTGTGCCCCAGTCGTGAATGCCGCCCTGGAAGGTTGTGCCATAGAGATTGCCGTTACCATCGATGGTTAGGCCGGCGCTGGGATAGCCGCCGTCGGTGCCGCGGCCGAAGCTGTGCAGCACCTTCTCGTTCCAACCTCCACCCACACTGGGGGTCAATTCGAACGCCGTACCAAAATTGTGGATGCCGCCATAATAGGTGGTGCCGTAGAGATTGCCGTCGGCATCGAAAATCACGCCAGCCTGGGGAACAGCCCCGTCGGTCCCGTTATTGTTGAAGCTGTGCAAGACCTTCTCCGTCCAACTCCCTCCTCCGTTCGGCGACAACTCGAACGCCGTTCCGGTCTCGTGAATGCCGCCCCCGAAGGTGGTGCCGTAGAGATTGCCGTCGGTATCGAAGATCAACCCGGCATACGGATAAGCTCCGTCATTGCCGTTGCCGAAACTGTGCAGCACCTTCTCCGTCCAGCCCCCGCCTTCTTTGGGGCTCAACTCGAAGACGGTTCCGGCATCGTGAATGCCGCCCAGTTCCGTTGTGCCGTAAAGGTTCCCGTCGGCGTCGAAGATCAACCCGGCGTGGGGATTAATTCCGTCGGTGCCGTTGCCGAAGCTATGCAACACTTTTTCCTGGGAAGCTGCAATGCCGGTCATGAACAGGGCAAGCGAAAAGAGCGCCAAAGCCGCTCTGGATCGGGCGGAAGATGTTTTATATCGCATAAATGCTCCACATCATTCGGTTGCTGAAGCCCCACACTATAACCTTCCTAGCGGTTTGAGCGCATCATTATTTTCTCCCCGGATGACTGGTGGTTTCTCACTCGGAAGCAGCACGAGAAGCTCGAGCGGCGCTTTCGTAATCGTGCGGCACTTTTGTAATTAAGGTAGGGGATACGGACGAGATCCAGCCATGACTCAAGCTGAATCAGCCGGAGGCACGGTCGATTTCCGCGACGATGTCCGCAGCGGCTTGGGCGGGATCGGCGGCTTCAAGGATTGGCCGGCCGACAACCAGATGCGTGGATCCGGCAGCGATAGCGTCGGCCGGAGTCACGACGCGGGCCTGGTCTCCGGCTGCGGTTCCGGCAGGTCGAACTCCGGGAGTGACGATGGCGAAACCTTCGCCCAGCTCCCGACGGAGCTCGCGGCTTCTTTGGCGGAGGCGACGAGGCCTCCACAGCCGGCACTGCGGGCCAGGGCGCCCAGTCGAAGCACCTGGCTGAGCACGTTGCCGGAGACGCCGACTTCCTGCAAGTCCGCATCGCTGAAGCTGGTTAACACTGTGACCGCCAGCACGATGGGCCGGGTCGGGGATTGCGATGCGGCCTCGTTGGCGGCGCGCAACATCCTGCCGCCTCCGGACGCGTGGACGGTGAGCATGGCGACGCCCAGCTCAGCTGCCGACTTGACGGCCGAGGCGACGGTGTTAGGGATGTCATGGAATTTCAGGTCGAGAAACACCTTGCGGCCGGAGGAAACCAGCTCGCGGACAAACTGCGGCCCTTCGGCGGTGAAAAGCTGTTTCCCAACCTTGTATAGAGTTGCGGCTTCGCCAAGGGAGTGGACGATTTGGCGAGCTTGGGTGGCGCCCGGAACATCGAGCGCCACGATCAGCCGATCTTTTGCGACCATCGGCTCCAAGTTTAACTCATTAAGACTAAATTACTGCGGGCCCAAGTTCTCGGCCACCACGGGGGTTTGGAGAACGTCTAACCGAACGCGGTCTACGCCGTTCATGGCCAACATTTTTGCCGCACCGAAGGACAGGTCGATGATCCGATTACGGGCTATCGGTCCACGATCGTTAATGCGGACGACAACCGAGCGATCGGTCTTTAGATCTGTGACCTTGACCCAGGAACCGAGCGGTAACGTGCGGTGCGCAGCGGTAAATTGAAACATGTCGTACGGTTCGCCACTCGCAGTCTTCTTATGCTGAAAGATGCGACCGTACCACGAGGCCGTCCCGACTTGAGCTTTCCGAAGTAGGGTTGGCTTAGCTTCCTGAGTCTGTCCTGGGGTCCCTTGTCGCGATTCCGGTGTGCTATTACCGGGTGCCGCGCCCAACGCAGTGGCGAAAAGCAGAGCCGCCGCCATCGGGCTAAGTACTCGTAACATTAAACACCTCTCATCGTTTAAGTTGGTCCTCCTGACAGGATGCTGTAAGTCTATTGACCGCCGGAACGAAGAGTCAACCCCCAGAGGTGGGACTAAGGAATAGAAGCTTGCCATTTCAGGAAAATCGTGTTACAGCGCCCAAGCGCCAGGCAAAGCCCCCTCTGACGTTGATTTTGTTCCAACTGCCAGGGCAGCGGACCGGACAAAGAGCTTGGCGCTAGGAAATGAGATGACAGGATTGCGCCCTGGGTTTGCGGCAGTTGGCTGTAAACTGCTGATAGCAGGCTTTTTAGTGGGAAATTAGAGGGGCCGGAAAGAGCCAGTCATGATTGATGACAGTGCCATACGGTCTACCGCAGAGCGCCAGAGTATCTGCCGAAACTGCTTTGGGTTAGAGTCGAGCCATGTCTGATCCGCCGGTCATTTTGAGTATTGCAGGCTACGATCCCTCGTCAGGAGCGGGAATCACCGCCGATATTAAGACGGCGGCTTCGCAGGGATGCTTCGCCGTAACCTGCATTACGGCGTTGACAGTCCAGTCGTCGCAGGGGGTCTTCGGGGTTCAGCCGCTGGAGCCGGAGCTGGTTTCCCGGACGCTGACGGCGCTGGCTGATGACCTGGAAATCGCTGCCATCCGGATCGGAATGCTCGGCTCGGGAGAAGTTGGGGCTGCAGTTGCCGAGTTTCTGACGTCAAGACGGCTTCCCAATGTGGTGCTGGATCCGGTGATCCGGTCGTCCTCAGGAGCGGTGCTCTTGGACGATGCCGGGCTGGAAGTTCTGCGGGCAATGCTGCCGCTGTGTGATGTTGTCACTCCTAATATCAATGAAGCGTCAATTCTGGTCGGGGCTGCGGCACTCGTGCCTGAAACTTCGTGGGATGCCGCGTTTCCTCAGCTTCGCCGCTGGGCCGCGCAGATCCACGATTTGGGAGCCAGAGGCGTCGTCATCACCGGAGGTCATCTGATGCCGGCTAACGACTACCTTAGTTATGGAAGTTCTGGCGAGTCAGAAGGTTTGCGGGGAAACGCAAGCGGAGGGATTTCAGGTGAATTTCGTGAGGAGGTGATTTCGGGCGAGCGTTTGGAGTCGCGCTCGACCCACGGAACCGGCTGTGCTTTTGCGACCGCCCTGGCTTGTCAGCTGGCACTTGGCCGGGAATTGCCGCAAGCCGTTCGCGCGGCTAAGGACTACGTCCGAAGAGCGATTCTCGCGGCCTATCCGGTCGGAAAGGGAATTGGGCCGGTGAATCACTTGGTATGAGAGAAGCCGCTGTCCGTTCTTCGCTACTAGCTACCAGCTCTTAGCCGTTAGCTCTTAGCAAACGGACAGGTACGGTTTAGCCAATAGCGAATCGGCGAAAAGCGAACAGCGAAAAGCGGCCTACTGCGGCGGCTGTTGTGCTGCCGGCGGTTGCTGATTGTCGGGCAACGGCATCAACAATCCACCGCTCGGATTAGCCACGGGCTGGCTGTCCTGCGGTGGTTGCGTCTGCGGTTGCGGAGGACGCGGAACTACTTGCTGCGGTTGTGTAGCAGGTTCGTCTGCCTGCGGAGGCCGCGGAACTGTGTGCTGTGCCTGTGGAACCGGTTCTTGTGCGGCTCCCGGCTGCTGATTGTCAGGTAACGGTTGGAGCAGTTCGTTCCCGCTCGGCTCCGGCGTTGGAGTTGGCGTTTCAGGCAGCGGCTTGGGCGGGATTGCCGGCTCAACCACGGGTTGATTGTTGCGATAGCGCAACACGACCGGCCCGCCCTCGGCGCGGCGCAGGGCGGCCGCTTCCTCAGTAGCTTTGTTGACCGCATCGTCGCTATCGCCGGCCACCGCCGCCAGCTTCATACCCTCGGCATCCTTGCGGCTGGCATACGCAACCTTCATGCTCGATTGGTCGGCCTCTTTGGCTTTGCCGTAGTAATAATCGGCGGTCTCGCGGTCGCCGTCGATTTCGGCCAGATAGCCCATGTTGTTCAGGGCGAATGCGTTCTTAGGATCGAGCTGGTATGCCTTCTCAAAATATTGCCGTGCCAGCTTGTAATCGTTGCGATTGATGGCGGCGACCCCGCGCGTGTTTAACCGCGCCACCTGTGCGGTGGTGTCCTGCTCGCGCGCCATCAGAATGCGAACCTTCTCGGCATTCTTGGCGGCAATGTCGCTAATGGCCTTCCCTCGCCACGACTGATGCACGGTGACCACAATCGGCGTGTTGGAATGCTGGTTGGCTGCCTCGCTGTAGAACTTGTAGGCATCTTCCAGCTCCCCTTCTTTCTCGCGGGCAAATCCCAGGTTGTTCAGAGTGAAGGGATTGTTGGGATCGAGCTTAAGCGCCTTTTGCAAAGCCAGATCGGCCTCTGGAGCGTGCTCTTTCTGCAGCAGGCCAATCGCATAGACGTTGATGCGGTTGATCTGCATGTTAGTGTCGCCAGCGTTACCGGCGATTTTGGCTACCGGCTGTCCCACGGCTGCGCGCTCAGTGGATTTGTAAACCACGGCGTCGGAATCCTGCTGCTGCGCTAGAGTGTAATAACGCTCGGCGCGGTCGACTTGCCCTTCGAGCTCGGCGATGTAGCCGAGATTGTTGAGCGTGAAAGGATCGTTAGGGTCGATAAGGTACGCCTTATAGAAGAGAGCCTTGGCCTTCTTATATTGGTGCTTCTCAACCGCCTTCACGCCTTCCTGGTTCAGCTTTTGCACCGGCGTTGGCTTGGTGCGCTTCGGAATGCTAAGGGTTACGTCCTTCGCGCCGGCGGAAACGGCGAGAGCGGCCACGAGAAGCGAGGCGACGATCCAACGTCGGAAATTGGCGAACATCGAGTCTCCCAATCGGAGGAATCGTGGCTTGGTCGCGCCACTTACCAATCACCTTAGATGGGATTTGCCAACCGAACGTTGGAAGCGCATCTTCTGAAAAGGCATTTCTTTGAGTACTCGATGAACGCTGTTCCGGCGAATTGCATCCAACCCGTCTAGCGGTAGCTTTCGACTGGAGCCAGCAACAACGATGAAATCCGCAAGCTTTAGAATTGCGCTGGGGAGTTTAGCTCTCGTTTTCGTGTTCAGCATCGTGGGACAAGCTCAGCAGAATGGTCAGGCGGTGCAGAATAATGCCGGCCAAGCATCGCAGCCTGCTGGCGTAACTGCTCCGAATCCAGAGTTCAGTGGGACCAACGTCCCAGCTACAGACGTGGCGACAACGTCAAAGGAATCTTCCGCGACAAACGCCGGCATCAACAGCGGATCTCAGAAGCCTTCGACCAGTGCAGCCGCCAACGAAGCCAGCGACGCGGATAATCCTTATGACCCGTTGCTGGAACCTCCGCCGCTGCCTAAAGGCAAACCAACGCTAATCGGAGGTACGGCCACGCACGTGGATCATGTCCGGAACCGGCTGACCATCCAGCCCTTCGGCGGCGGAACGAAAGTCAAGCTGGTCGTCGACGAGCGCTCGCACATCTACCGCAATGGCGCGGAAACGACCGTTCTGGGCATTCAAAAGGGGGACCGCGTCTATGCCGACACCATGCTCGACGGCAGCCGGGTCTTCGCCAAGAATATTCGCGTACTGACGCAGCCCAACTTGGCCGAAGTCCGCGGCCAGGTCATTGCGCTACATCCCGACAAAGGAACAATCAGCGTGCAAGACCAGCTATCGTCGCGGCCGGTGACCTTCGCGGTCGGTGGCATCACCAAGTACAGCTCATCCAAAGGTGCGGCCAACTCCGGCGACGTGCAGCCCGGATCGCTGGTTGACGTGCAATTCGCGACTGACAGACAGAATCGTGATGTGGCTCAGGAGATCGTCGTGCTCGCCAAGCCGGGCGATAATTACATCTTCTCGGGCGTGGTGACCGGCCTCGACATGCACAGCAACATGCTGGTGCTGGCGAATCGCAGTGATGAGCAGGACTACGAAGTTCACTTTAGTTCGTCCGCGCTTGCCGATCCGCGGGCTCTGAAAGTCGGATCGGAAGTCACCGCGCGAGCCACCTTCGACGGCAAGCAGTATAAGGCGAGCAATGTCAGGATTGAAGATTCGAGTTCTGAGGAGAACGGCGAGCAGTCGAAGGTGGAGTAGAAGACAGATGCTTTAATCGTTGTTAGCTTTCTTTCTTTTTCAGCAGAATTCCCGCCAACAGTGCCGCCGCAGCTCCCAGCAACCATTCGACGCGCCATACCTGGATGGCCCGCCATTGGGCCAGCGTATCGGCGCGGTAAATGAAGCCGGTCAATACCGCAGCCGCCATGCAAGTCATGCCGACGAGAAAAAATATCAGGCAAGGAACGGATAGCCCCAGACGCTGGCGGAGAATTGCCATATCCAGGAAGTCCGCAAAACTCATGGGCCCTAGTACCAGGGCGGGTCTGGGATCGCGATCACTCCCGCAGATATGACAAAAGCGGGCGCCGACGGGATACTCCGCTCCGCAATGCGAGCAAATCGCGTCCATCGAGACGGGCTGTACTAATCGCACAACCTCCGGATTGGGGGGACGCCAATATTCTTGCCTGGCGCTCTGGGCCATGGTGCCGTTCTCCTACTATCTACATGGCACGCGGGCAACCAAAGTAAGAATCAAAGATAACAGCGCAGAAATGTGAGAGATAGCTGTCTTTTGACGGGGCCGGTGAGAAGGTCACGTTACGAAAAATCTTCCCTGCTCAAGTAAAGAGCGGCAAGCGGAGCGGTTCGTGGTTATTCGCGTTCCGGCACGGGAATGGCTTACACCGGCTGTGAATCCATACTGCTGTTCCAGTAGCTCAGCAGCAGCAGGTCGCTGGAGGTGAACTCGATCGATCGCGGCCGCCTCGCACCGTCAGTAAAGATATGTTCATCCAACAGTTGATGCAAACGGGCAACGGTGACGCCCAAAGCTGCGGCGGCCTCCGCCTCGGTGTAAGAGTCCTTGGGCAAGCGTTTCAGGTTAGACATGGGCGCATCCAGTGTGCTTGTCCAATTTGTATCCGCTTTTGACTGTTCGCGATATCAGGTAAACTTCTGATAAGCCGGGCGCGATGAAACCTTACGAACGACTGGTGTATCTTTTTTTCTACTTGCTACTCGCTCTCGGGGGCCCGTTGTCGAGTACCGCGGCTAATTTACCCGCGCCTGCCGTCCCCACCCGTGTCGACAACGATGCCAATACCCGCAAAGGCTTCGACCACTTTTACAACCTGGAGTATGACAAGTCGATTCACGAGTTTGAGTTAGCTCAGCAGGCCCACCCCGACGATCCTTTCGCCGTAAACCACACCCTGGCTGGCGTTATCTTCAGGGAGTTGTTACGCATTGGAGCGCTGGATACCGAGGCCTACGCCGGCGACAGCTTTCTCACCAAGACTGCTGCGCCGGTCGATCCCAAGGTCCGCGAGCGGGTCATTCAACTAACCGAGCAAGCGCTAGCGCTCTCGCAGGCGCAACTCGACAAGAACCCCAACGACGTGGACGCGCTCTATGCCCGGGGAGCTACTCGGGCCCTACGCGCGACTTACACCGGCATTGTCGACAAAGCCTGGTTTGCCGGTCTGCGCGGTGCCGTGGCCGCGCGTCACGATGAGGAACGAGTTCTGGAACTCGATCCCAAATACGTCGACGCCAAAGTGGTTGTGGGAACGCATTTGTACATTGTCGGCTCGTTGAGCTGGCCGGTGAAAGTGGCCGCTTCGGTAGCTGGTCTCAGTGGGAGCAAGCAAAAGGGTCTCGACGATTTACGGCAGGCGGTAGCCGGAGGCCACATGGAAGTCGCCAACGATGCCAAGATCGTGCTGGCATTGTTTCTAAGGCGAGAGCAGAAATATGATGAAGCGCTCAGAGTTGTCAACGGAATGCAGACCGACTTCCCGCGCAATTTCCTGGTAGCGGCTGAATACGCTCATCTGATGAATGCCGCCGGACATGGACCCGAAGCCATTACCGCCTATCGCAAGGTCCTGGCGGGATGTCGTAGCAACGCCTACTCACTATGCCGGATGGAGGTGCCGGCCTACGGGCTGGGAGAAGCGCTGCGCGGGCAGCACGACTACGCCGGCGCGGCGGAGGCCTATGAACTGGCTGCCAGCAGCGGTCACGATAGTGAACTCCGGCAGAAGTCGACTCTTGCCGCCGGAGAAATGTATGACCTGATGAAGAAACGTGACACCGCGTTGGAGAAATATAAAGCAGTGATTGCCGAGAACTCGGCTACCAACTCCGCCGATCTGGCTCGCCACTACATGAAGCAGGCTTATAAGACTCCGTAGCCAGAGATAGGGATCATTCCGTCCACGGTCGTACCGGGCCAGGTACTCCGTCGGCGGCGTGAGCGGCGTCCAGTGGCGCAACGTTATAAGGCGAACGAATCTGGTCAAGAGGAGTTTCGACCAGCCCCCAGAAATCCCAGTCAGGTCCGAACGTGTCTAGCGTAGTCAAGCGCCCACGCTCCCAGGCGCGCCAAAACTTCTCGCCATCGAAGGCGCCCTTCGCCGATCCTGCGAGCGGATTCAGCACGATCCCCATGTGCCAACTGAAGATCACCGGCAGGATGTGGCCCGACATTCCTTCACTGCGATGCATCGCGGCCGTGAAGGTCGACACCAATAATTCGCCCTGGACCGATGTACCGTATCCGCTGACCACGTGAGCGCTATCGTGTGGAACTCCGAACAGGATCGAGAGTCCGCCCGCAGCTCCCGGAAAAATGTAACCGGCTTCTGTGTAATGATCGTAAAAAGCGCGGCCGAAGCATTCATAGGGCAGGGAAGCGAGAGCTCGAAAACGGGTAGTGAGCGCGGGATCGGGATTCGTGTCGTAAGGCAGGAATTGCCCGGCAAAGTCCTTGCCCAGATCCATCCCTTGGATGCTTTCAGCATTATTGCGCGACATGTCAGCTCGCACCCAGTCGATGTGGTGCTTCGCGGTTTCCGCTATATCGCGAACATAGTCGTCCTTAACTCCCAAGTCAGAGGCATATGCCAGTGCCACCGCCAGTTTTCGTTCATCCACGGTTCCGTCGACGAACGCCATGACCGCGATGAGCTGCATAATATAGCGACGGAAATCGGCGGTCGGAAATGCCTGGGCAAGCGCGGCGCTGGTCGGCGACTCCATGTTTGCGAAGTCCAGGCCCTCGCCGGCGTAGAGCACGTGACGCGCAGCGCCCTCCAGGGCTTCGCGGTCCGCGGGACGGAGTTCGCCGCCAGCGGTCGCCACCGCCTTCATGGCACCAAGTGTTAGATTCGCCTGAGTTTTTGAAACCGGAAGGAATGACACCAGTGCCGTATCGGACATTATTCTCCCTGGCCGGGCTCATAATATTGCTTTCACCCGGCCTCACACGTTAGCGATGGTACAAGGTTTCTGTTGCACGGCCAAACTTGTCACCGCCTAAGTTACTGGTTCCCGGTGCAGTTGCATCCCGGGGAACCTTTTCTTATCCTCTTCGTATCACTAGATGGAATTGGGGAGGGTCATATGTACTGCAACTACTGCGGAAAAGTCATTCAGGACGACGCCAATTTGTGCGCCTATTGCGGCAAGCGGATTGGGTCCGTTGCTGGGCGTCGCAAGCTGATGCGCCCGCGCGCCGAACGCAAGATCGCCGGTGTCTGCGCCGGCTTCGCCGAATATTTCGATCTCGATGTGACCGTGGTGCGCGTGGTGTGGTTGATCGTAGCACTGTTTGGCGGCGGCGGCATTTTGGCCTACATCATCGCCTGGATCGTGATGCCCGAGGAGCCGGAATACGTTCCCGTCGCCTCGTCCACAACCACGCCCCAACCCTATCAAGGCTCTTGACGCCTGAGAGCCTCGTAGGGTCTGAACCGATGAATACGATCGCCCCTATGCGAAATCTGGAAAAGGGACGGCTTTAGACCGTCCCTAATTGCCTAGCATGAGGTCTGGATTTTACCCCACAGCAATCTTGATTTTCTGAATCAGACCTTTCGTACAATGTCTAAGTCATGCCCACCGTTCGCAGCGGCAATGCTCAACTGTTCTACGAAATCTCCGGCGACGGTCCGGATGTCGTGTTGTTGCATCCCTTCCCGTTGAACCACCATTTCTGGACGCCTGTCGCCGAATTACTCAGTACACGGCACAGGCTCATCGTTCCTGACTTGCGGGCCCACGGCGATTCCGATCTGGGTGAAGGTCCGGCCACCATGCAGAAACTGGCGGACGATTTGGCTCTGCTTTGTCGCGAGGTGCAGATCAAGCGCGCGTCTTTTGTCGGGGTTTCCATCGGCGGCTATCTGCTCTTCGAGTTCTGGCGGAGGCACCGGGAGCAGGTGGCGGCGCTGGTTCTGGCCAATACGCGGGCAGGCGCTGAAACGGCCGAGAGCAAAGTTAATCGTCTGGCCAGCGCGGAAAAAGTTTTGCGCGAGGGTACAGATGGATTCATCGACGAGATGCTGCCGAAAGTGCTGTCAACTGCCACCCGGACGAATCGGCCCGACATTGTGGACGCTGCTCGCCGGATGATGCAGAAGATGTCGGCTGACGATATCGCCGGCGTGCAGCGGGGCATGGCTGAGCGTCCCGATTCTGTCGCGACCTTGAAGACCATCGACGTGCCAACCTTGCTGATCGCCGGTGAGGACGACAGCGTGCCTCTGGCCGAAGCCGAACTTATGCGACAAAACATTCCCGGCAGCCGATTGCAGGTGATTCCCACGGCTGGACATTATGCCGCTCTGGAAAAGCCGCCGGAGTTTGCCGCCTTGCTGCGGAATTTCTTTGACGGCCTGCCGCGAACTTAATGGCAAGGATTTCCACTCACAAGATCCCGATTTCGCCGTGTGACTCCTGTCACCCTCAGGCGCGCGGCCCTTCGATAGAATAGTCTCGTCATGCTGGACGCATTTCTTGCACCTGCCAACACCGTGGTCACCGCCAAGGGTGACAGCGAGCCGCTCGACATCAGCGCAGCTTCCAACCCCATATTTCTGCTGACGCTCTCTATTACCGCTGTGGTCGAGCAGGAAGCGATCGACATCACCCTATACACATCCTCGGATGGCGCTACGTGGGAAACCAAGCCCATCGTCTCGCTGCCGCAGAAGTTCTACGTCGGCGAGTATCCCTTGCTAGTGGATTTTTCCGCCGCGCCGGCCGTCAAGTTTGTTCGCGCGCATTGGGAAGTTAACCGCTGGGGCCGGGGTTCGACCACCCCAAGATTTGAGATCGCGCTCCGCCTGCGCGAGATATCGCCACAGGACTTGCAGGAATCTTCCGCTGAAACCCACGGCCGGCGCTAGCTGGCTGTCCGGTGGTGTATCTTGCCAGTCTAGTGCGCCCGGGGCCCCCACCCTTGGCGAAGAACTGTTGCAGGAGCCGATATGTCAAAATCCCGACGACAATTCCTGACTCATACGCCGCTTGCCTTGCTCGGCGCGGCTGTCGCGTCCTACGCTCAAGACCAGAAGCCCAGCGAACTGCCGCCGGGCGCGCCTCCGGCGTTCGGTACAGCGCCGCCGGTTGGCCCGGAGGTAACTCCGGCAACTTTTGCTCAGGCGGAAAAGCTGGTGGAAGTTGAATTGACCACCGACGAACTCGCCCAGGCGGCTGGCAACTGGCGCAGCGCGATGGCTCCGCTGTATGAGCTTAGGGTGGGACCGCACAAAGTCGCGCTGGAGCCCACGCTGGCGCCAGCAACGATCTGGAATCCGGACTTGCCTGGCGAGAAAGACGGACCTACAAGGAACGAGTTCGTGCGCAGCAAGACCGATCCAGGTCCGCTGCCGGGTAACGATGAGGACCTTGCTTTCGCGAATGTTACCCAGCTTTCGGTCTGGATCCAGCAACGCAAGCTCACGTCTGAGCGGCTGACGAAGATCTATCTGGCGCGGCTGGAGAAATTCAATCCCACTCTGCGCTGCGTCATCACGCTCACCCGCGACTCGGCCCTTCAGCAAGCCAGGCAAGCGGACCAGGAAATCACTGCCGGGAAATATCGCGGGCCGCTGCACGGCATCCCGTGGGGAGCGAAAGACCTTCTGGATACGGCAGGCATTCCCACGACGTATGGCGCAGAACCTTTTCGCAATCGCATCCCGGATAAGAACGCGGTCGTCGTCCAACGGCTGAATGATGCGGGTGCCGTGCTGGTTGCCAAGCTGAGTCTGGGCGCGCTAGCGCTCAATGACATCTGGTTCGGCGGCCAGACCATGAATCCCTGGCTGCTGGAGGAAGGATCGTCGGGCTCGAGCGCTGGTCCGGGCGCGGCCACGGCGGCGGGATTGGTCGCCTTCGCGATAGGCAGCGAAACCGGCGGCAGCATCGTGAGTCCATCCATGCGTTGCGGAGTCACGGGATTGCGGCCGACGTTTGGCCGCGTCGCGCGCACCGGCGCCATGACGCTGTGTTGGTCGCTGGACAAACTTGGTCCCATGGCCCGCAGTGTCGAAGACACCATACTGGTGCTCAATACCATCTCCGGTCCTGACCCGGGCGATGTGTCCAGTGTACCCAGCAAAGTTGACTTCAACGGGAATGCCAGCGTGCAAGGACTGCGCGTCGGCTACTTTCCGGCCTGGATGAAGGAAGCGCCTGCAACCGATGTCGATCGCGCCGCGCTGGAGGCGGTCAAGAAAGTTGGGATGGTGCCAGTTGAAGTCTCAATTCCCGACTGGCCTTACGATTCGCTCGACCTGATCCTGTTCGCCGAAGGCGCAGCCGCGTTCCAGGAACTGACGCTGAGCGGCGGACTCAACCAACTCAAGATGCAGGTGCCTGATGCGTGGCCCAACACCTTCCGCCAGTCGCGATTTCTCTCGGCCGTCGACTTTGTGCAGACCGATCGCTTCCGGCGCAAGGTTGCGATGGAGATGGAGCGCGTCTTCTCACAGGTTGACTTGCTGCTGGTGCCGTCGCTGCGTGATGAGATGCTGACCATCACGAACTTCACCGGCCAGCCCTCCCTCACCTTGCGCGCCGGCTTTGTCGAGGTGTCGGAAGCTCGTAGCGACTGGGCTCCAGATCCAGCTCATCCGCTGCCGAAGTTTTCGCCGCCGCGCCGCGTGCCGCATGGCGTGACGTTAATCGGGCGGCTGTTTGAGGAAGGTACGCTGTGCGAGGCCGGCATGGCGCTGGAGAAAACCTTCAACGTGGCCAGCCAGCGGCCGCCGGGGTTTTGAATGATCGCAGTCTTTTTCCATCCGATTGCCGTTGCGCCTCGCTGAGGCCGCACGTAAAATAGTGCTGCACATATTCATAACATGAAGACTAACGTTACATTGAAACTTGATGCTGACCTTCTGCGCGAGGCTCGCGTCCTTGCCGCAGAAGAAGGTAGCTCCATCAGCCGCCTGCTAGCCGCCAGGCTTGAGGAACTTATTCGCGAGCGCAAGGGTTACGATCGAGCGCGTCGGCGCGCATTGGCTCGATTGCGCCAAGGATTTGACCTGGGTTGGACGCCTCCTCATTCCCGAAGCGAGTTGCATGAGCGATAGGTGCTTCGTAGACACTAATATTCTGGTCTACGCTCACGATCGGTCCACCGGAGCCAAACATACTCGCGCTCAAGCGCTAATACAAGATTTATGGAATTCCGGCCTGGGTATCCTAAGCACACAGGTCTTGCAGGAGTTTTGCGTCAGCCTTCGCCGCAAGGCTGCTCACCCATTGCCTGCCGGCGAGATCCGCCGATTGGTGCAGGACTACTCCACCTGGGAAATCGTCACGAATACAGCGGAATCTATCTTGCAGGCACTTGAAATCGAAGCTCGTTACAAGACCTCATTCTGGGATGCGCTGATCATTCAGGCTGCGGAAGCTTCCGGCGCGTTCACTCTATACTCTGAGGACTTGGCTAATGGCCAACGGTACGGCACAGTTCGCGTTGTCAATCCATTCGCAACATCGATCGCCGGATAGGCTCAGGTGGACGTTGGTCGGCGGAGACCTGCGCTGTCTGTGATGGGACGTACTTGACACTGTGATTCGGAGATCCCACTCATAAGAAAACCGCGAATGAGTGGGGCCCCCCGTGATTTCGTGGTTATCTCGCAATCAGAAAACCGATTACTTCCGTTTGACCCGCTGTTGGCCGCCTGATAGCCTCAAATATTCGTCCCACCCGCAATTTTCCTATGTAACGTTCAGCACAAAGAGAGACATCATGGCACTCAAATTCAAGGGCGTGGATTTTATCGAGTTCGACACCCTGCTCAACGACGACGAGCGGCTGGTCCGCGATAATACCCGCAAGTTCATCGAGGAAAACCTGGTTCCCATCATTGAGCAGTGCAACCGCGACGGCCGCTTCCCCAAAGAGCTGATCAAGCCTATGGGCGAGCTAGGCTTCTACGGCGCCAGCCTCAAGGGCTACGGTTGCGCCGGCATGTCGGCGGTGGAGTACGGTCTGATGACTCAGGAACTGGAACGCGGCGATAGCGGTGTGCGCTCGTTTGTCAGCGTGCAGTCGGGGCTGTGCATGTATCCCATCTACGCCTTCGGCAGCGAGGAGCAGAAGCAGAAATATCTGCCCAAGATGGCGCTGGGCGAGATTCTTGGCTGCTTCGGACTGACCGAGCCCGACGCCGGCTCCAACCCCTCCGCCATGCGCACCCGCGCCCGCAAAGATGGCGACGAGTACGTCCTCAATGGCGAGAAGATGTGGATCACCTCCGGCTCGATCGCCGACATTGCGATCATCTGGGCCAAAGTGGAGAACGAGGACAACCTGATTCGCGGCTTCATTGTCGAGACCGACCGTCCCGGCTTCAAGGCCGCCGACGTGCATGGCAAGTGGTCGCTTCGGGCTTCCGTTACCTCAAGTCTTTCCTTACAGGATGTCCGCATCCCGGCGGAAAATTTGCTGCCCAGCTCAGGCGGCTTGAAGTCTCCCTTGAGCTGTCTGAATCAGGCGCGCTACGGTATTGCATGGGGGGCGATTGGAGCGGCGATGGCCTGTTACGACTGCTCGCTGCAATACTCGCAATTCAGGAAGCAGTTCCGCGATCAGCCCATCGCCTCGCATCAGCTCGTGCAGGAAAAGCTGGTGTGGATGATCAGCGAGATCACCAAGGCGCAGCTCCTGGCCCTGCAACTTGGCCGGCTGAAGGACGCGGGTAAAGCCAAGCCCTGGCACGTCTCGATGGCCAAGCGCAACAATGTCTGGATGGCGCTGGAGTGCGCCCGGATGGGCCGCGACATCCTGGGCGGCAACGGTATCGCCGACGAGTATCCCATCTTCCGCCACATGGCCAATCTGGAGTCGGTGAAGACCTATGAGGGCACGCACGACATCCATACGCTGATCATCGGCGAGCACATTACGGGGCACGCGGCGTTCTGAAAGCAGTTGTCAGTGGCCAGTTGTCAGTTGTCAGACAAGGGGTCGACAGCGCGACGAAGACGACTACTAACACCGCTGAGTTCTGGTCTTATCGGAAATACGTGGAAAGAAATTCTCTGGAGGATTATCCTTGGCGGTTGTGCCGGATAGCAGAGGCGTGCCGAGCATTCCCCTGGTTCGTCCTATTACATAAACAGCATGACATCGGCTCGCGCTAGCAGCATCGCATCGTTCCGGCGCCGCAAGCCCCACACATCTCCGGAGGCCACATGGCGACAACCAAAGTTCAAACTGAAGATCCCCTAATGACTCACGACCCCACGGCCAATCTCGAAACCGATCTGGCGCTGGAATTTCTGCGGGTGGTGGAAGAGGCGGCGATTGCCTCGGCCAAAACCATGGGCCAGGGTGATCGCAAACACGCCGACCAGGTGGCCACCGAGGCCATGCGCGGCGTCATGGACTCGGTGCCGATGGACGGGACCATCGTTATCGGTGAAGGCGAACGCGACGAAGCGCCCATGTTGTACATCGGGGAAAAGGTGGGCAAGCAGGATGGAAAGAGCCATCCCGCGGTAGATATCGCTGTGGACCCGCTGGAGGGAACCAACCTTTGCGCTACCGGCTCGCCCGGCGCCATTACCGTGCTGGCCGCATCGGAAAAGGGCGGACTGCTGCACGCTCCCGACTGCTATATGGAGAAGATTGTGGTCGGCCCATCGTGCAAGGGTGTGGTCGATCTGGAAGCTCCCGTATCGCACAATCTGAATGTCATCGCCAAGGTGCTGGACCGTCGTGTCGAAGATCTGGTGATCATCATTCTCGATCGGCCGCGCCATGAGAAGCTGATTGGCGAGATTCGCAAAGCGGGCGCGCGCATCCGGCTGATCTCCGATGGCGATCTATCGCCTGGCGTCGCGGCAGCCATGCTGGGATCGGGCGTACACGCGGTGATGGGAACCGGCGGCGCGCCTGAAGGCGTTATTACTTCAGCCGCGATTCGCTGCCTGAACGGCTACATGGTCGGCCGCCTGGTGGGCTACACCCCAGAGCAGGGCGAGCGCATGAAGGACATGGGCATCAACGATCCTAAGCGCATTTACACTGCGGATGAACTGGCGCCAGGCAAGAACATCATCTTCGCCGCTACCGGCGTGACCGATGGTGCACTGCTGCGCGGCGTGCGCTTCTTCGGCGACGGCGCGCGCACTACCTCGCTGGTGATGAAGTTGAGCAAACGCAAAGTGCGCTTCATTGAGACTATACATCTCGACAAGCGTGCGGATGCGAAGGTGAGAATTCCGGAAAGATAGCAGTAAGGACGGACGACAGGCCTTCTCTAGCGGGAAGGCCTGTTGTTGTTTACGGATCAACTGACGCCGCTGCTCTGGCTCATGTAAAATAGTTTTGCTACCCGGCGAGTAGAGAGTGGTGCCATGCGCGCCCAACTGCAGTCGAAGCCGCTCTTCAAGAGCGTGGGCTTAAGACGTGTGCATCTCGCGCTGCCGCGCCCATCCGCTTCGGCCTTACGTTTGTCTCCAAGCCATGTAGACATTGGTACCGCAGCAGCCTGCGGGAGGAATCTGTAAGTTTTCAGGAGAAGAGAATGGCCAAGATCGCTAAAACCGCAGACCGCAAGAAGATTATGGACACCACCAAGAGCACCGATTGCCCCAAGTGCGGCAAGCCCACCCGCGTCGTCAAGCGCGTGAAGGATCGCGAGCGCGACATTGCCGGCGGTATGTACATCTCATGCTCGGCGTGCGAGTTTTACGAGAAACTGTAAGCAACTAGCCGGCAGTTATTGATTCCTGGCAGAGCGCGGACCTCCGCGCTCTTGCTGTCTCGAAGCAGGAAGCCGTGCGCCGTTAAGTGGCATTGCAATCAGTATTTTTTGGCAGGTTCTGGAAGCGCCGCTTCAATCTCTGCCCTGATCTCTCGGGTTAGCTTTTTCTTCCACCCGTCGTCCCAAACGCTCCGCTTTCTCATGTAGTGCTCCATGTGGGCCAGGGGATCCTGAGAAGACTCCATTTTGCAGTCGATCAGGGTTGGCCCAGAGCCGTTCCGTGCCCGATGGAGGGACTCCTGCGCCACTCGCCAGACGGCGACCACGTCCCTGCCATCTACGATGATCCCGGGCAAACCGTAGCCCCGCGCCATAAAGCTGAAGTTTTCCAGATCGGCGTTCTGAGAGTCACTTGAAGAAGGATTGCCGCCCCCGCCCTTGACCACGTAAAGTATGGGTAATTTGTGGGCACCGGCAAACTTCAGCGCCTCGTGCCAGCGGTCAAGCGCCTGCAACTCCTCCGTGCACAGGGCAATCACCACATTCCGTTTTTGCTCGATCTTGTGGGTCAGTGCGATGCCGGTCCCCAGGTTAAAGGGATCAACCGGAATCGCGGCAGAAGCGATCGCGCTACCTAACCTGTAACTGCAAGAGTTCTCTCTATCCCCTTGCTTGAGAAGCAGGTTGAATGATGCTCCTTCGGCAACTTGGGCAGCCAGGTTCCGGCCAGACGCTGTGATCGTGTCTTCTGCCCGGAGGCCGAGAGTTGAGCCCACTACCACGGCTTCGTGCCCGATCGCGCAATCATATTCCGCGACAGACGATCGCTGTTGGGCAAATTCCTCTACCATCCTGCACTTAAGCAGACCAAGATAAAGTTGGCGCAGAACGTCCGCGTCGGAAGGCGACGGAGCAGAGCCATTACCGTTCGCCGATTTTTGTGCAGCGGCGGTTACTGGTGGCTTGCTCAGGCTTTTCTTGTGCGACGATGCATCAGAGCGGTTCCTCGTAGTTGTTGCCATTCACCTCGTCCCCGGGAAGTCGTCATTGTATCGCAGCCTGAAATCGAGGTATGGAGATGGGAAGAGATATTGTGCCGCTGGATGTTGAACAGTAGACGCGAAACACAACGAAAGCCGCAATCATTTGCACGCTTTCATAAACAGAGTGTGACAGTTTTCAACACAATTGTGCATAACGCTGTGGAAAAGGGCGAACACCTACCTCCTAAGTTGCACGGATTCAAAATTTCTAACACAGTGCACCGAACCAAGTGCGGAATGCGCGTCGTCAATCTGATCTTCGTAAAATGTGGAACGCGTTCGCTTGCTTCGCAACGTTCTCACCTCGTGCTAGTCTGGCGCGGTGAAGTCGCGGCTCGACAAACTGCTCTTGCAGCGTGGACTTGCGCCCTCCCGCGAGCGCGCCCAAGCGCTGATTCTAGCCGGACGTGTGCTGGTTAACGAGCAGAAGGTGGAAAAAGCCGGCGCGGCCGTGATGGATGATGTCTCGATTCGCATTCTCGGCGACGATCCGCCCTACGTCAGCCGGGGGGGATTGAAGCTGGCGCGCGCGCTGGAGCACTGGCACATCGACGTGGCTGGCAAAACCTGCCTGGACATTGGTGCATCGACCGGCGGATTCACGGACTGCCTCTTGCAGCACGGCGCCGTCCAGGTGATCGCCGTCGATACCGGCTACGGACAAATGGACGCGAGGTTACGCGACCATCCCGGTGTGCGTCTGCTGGAGAAGACCAATGCGCGCTATCTGACCCCTGAGCGGCTGTGGTCTGACCGAGACCCCGCAGCGATTACTTTCCTTGCCATGGACGTCTCTTTTATCTCGGCTACACTCGTCCTCCCAGCGGTGCTGCGCTGCATCCGATCGTCGTCGGCGAGTTTCGAGGGGGTAGTACTGGTCAAGCCGCAGTTTGAAGTTGGCCGGCAGAAGGTTGGCAAGGGTGGGATCGTGCGCGACCCGCAGGCTCAGCAAGCGGCGGTGGACAAAGTCACGGAAGTGGTCCGGGAGCTGGGAGGTGCGCAGATTGAAGTCATCGAGTCGCCCATTCTGGGTGCGGAAGGGAATCGCGAGTTCCTGCTCCATGGCCGATTCGCCTAGGCCGCAGCCAGCCACCGGTCAGTCGCGCTACACTGGATAGGTTTCTATCGAATGACATGAAGTCTGTTGCGATCATCTCCAAACCATCAAAGCCTGAACTGGCCGGCATTTTGCCCGAGTTGTTGGCCTGGTTTCGCAAGCGCGGTTACACGCTTTATCTCGACCAGGAAACGGCGCGCTACACCAACGGTGAGGAAGTGGTGCCCCGCAAGGCGATGGGTGCCAAGCATCCGGATTTTGCGCTCGTGCTGGGAGGTGACGGCACCCTGCTGTCGGCGGCGCGTGCCCTAGCCCACGAAGATGTCCCGATCCTAGGCGTCAATCTGGGCTCGCTGGGATTTCTGACCGAAGTGCCGCTCAGCGAGATGTACTCCACGCTGGAGGCAGTGGATGCCGGACACTGTCCGGTCGAGAATCGCGCTGTTCTGGACTGCACCCTGTTTCGCGGCAGCCAGGAACTGGCTCATCACTTCGCCCTCAACGACGTAGTGGTCAATAAGAGCGCCATCTCCCGTCTGATGGATTTCGATTTGCTCATCGATGGGGTCTTCGTTTTCAACTACAAAGCAGACGGCGTCATCATCGCCACGCCGACTGGCTCTACCGCCTATTCGCTGGCGGCGGGCGGTCCGGTACTCATGCCGTCGGTCGAGTCCTTCGTGGTGACCCCGGTTTGTCCGCACTCGCTCACCCATCGCCCACTGGTCGTCACCGACAAGGCTCAGATTGAATTACGGGTCGAGACGAGCGCGGAGGAAGCCTTCCTCAGTATCGACGGACAGATTGGCATGCCGGTCAAGCAAGGCGACCGAATCCTCTGCCGTCGGGCGGAGCATAGCGTGCAATTGATGCGCGTCCGGCGCACCTTCTTCGATGTGCTGCGCAACAAGCTGAAGTGGGGACAACGCTAAAGCGGCGTGAAATACAGCGTCCTGCAGGTAAAAAAGGCGCGGCCCTGAGACCGCGCCTTTTGGTTATTCGCTAGCGGACCTTACACTTTCCTGCAACCAGTCGCGCGCTTCAATCTCGCACTTCTTGGAGCAGAACGTATGTCCGTCACGAGCCCGGCTTGTGCTTTTAAGGTACTGGGAATAACACCAGAGGCAGACCGCAGCGGAAGTGGCGGCATCAGATCGATTTGGTTGCATGGGCTCTCCAGTGGAGAGCGAGCATAAGACAACTTGGGTCCAAACGCAATCGGCAAAATCGCGGTATCTAAAGAGTCACGTCGCTAGGACGGAAGTGGGTAGGCTACAGCCGCTCAGGTGCCAACAGTTCGGCAATCGATTCCCGCTTACGTACCAAGCGCGAACGCCCACCGTCTACCATCACTTCCGCCGGGCGTGGCCGGGTATTGTAGTTCGACGCCAACGCCATGCCGTAGGCTCCGGTGTCGAGAATAGCGAGCAAGTCTCCTTCTTGCGGACCGTGGATCATGCGGTCGCGGGCAAAGAAATCGCCGGTCTCGCATACCGGTCCGACCACATCGACTTTTTCCCGGGCCGCGGTTCCTGGGCGCAAAACGACGGGCACGATCTCGTGATACGCATCGTAAAGTGACGGCCGCAGCAAGTCGTTCATGGCCGCGTCGACCACCACGAACTTTTTGCCGTCGTTACGCTTGCGGTAAAGGACCCGGGTTAGCAGCACGCCCGCCGGTCCCACGATGGCCCGTCCCGGCTCGAGCAGCAGATGGACTCCCAGTCCGCGCAGCGGCTTGCGCACCGCTCTGGCGTATTGTTGGGCCTCGCTGGAGAATGTCTCACCGCAGACCTTTTTCGTAGCGCGATGCCCAGTCCTCCCCCGGCATCGACATAGCGAATAGTCATGCCCTTCGGCGCGCAGCGAACGCACCAGCGAGGCCACGCGCTCCATGGCTTCGTGGAACGGACCTACGTCGGTGATCTGCGAACCTATGTGCACGCTAACTCCGGCGGGCTTCAGGTAACGTTCTCCGGCGCCCCGGCGGTAAAGCTCGGCGGCATCGCGCCAGGGCACGCCGAACTTGTGTTCGTGCAGGCCGGTGGAGATGTAAGGATGGGTCTTGGCGGCGACGTCGGGATTCACCCGTACGGCAAATTGCGCCGGCTTGCGAAGATGGGCCGCGCGCGCCGCCAGCAGTTCAAGTTCGCTGGCGCTTTCCACGTTGAACAGCAGGATGCCGGCCTGCAATGCCTGATCGATTTCCTCTGCCAGCTTGCCGACACCGGAGAAAACCACCTTGGCTCGCAGCTTTCTTGGCGCGCCGGTCGTCACTCGTTGCAGTTCTCCGCCGGAAACGATGTCGAATCCCGCGCCCAGCCGGGCCAGCATCCGCAGGATCGACAGATTTGAATTCGCTTTGACCGAGTAGCAGACGGTGTGCTCGCAGCCCGCGAAATGCCTCGGTCGAATTGCCGATAGCGCTCGCGGATCGTCGAAGCCGAATAAACATAGAGCGGAGTACCGTATCGCTCGGCTAGCCGGTTAGCGGAACCGTGTCGGCGTGCATTTCGCGAGACCCGTGCTGGACGGCTCGGCTTTCGCGGCGGTAGGTGAACCCGGGCGGACGCTCTGCTGGACGATTGGCTTTCACTTCTTGCGTCGCCGAAGGTCCTTTCACCTTGAGGGCGACGATCGTCTGATCGTCGAAGGCCTCCACGCCCTCGGCATGGTTGGAGACCGCGGTGAAGATCGCGTCCACCAACTCTTCCGCGCTGCGCTGCGCATTGTCGCTGCGCAATCTTCTTCCAGTCGCTGCCGGCCGAACATCTCACCCTTGGAGCTGGTCGCATCCAGAATGCCGTCGCTGAAGAACAGGAAGACATCGCCGCGGCGGGCGCGCAGGTTCAGCTCGTCATAGGTGGCGTTGTTGAACAAGCCGATCGGCAGGCCGGTCGCCTGAATCTCTTCCACCTTGCCGTCGTGGCAGTAGATGGGCCGCGGCAAGCCGGAGTTTGCGAGCTGCAGCAGCTGCTGGTTGTCGTCCCAGATGGCGTAGATCATGGAGACGTACTGGCCTTCGATGGGCCGCTCCGAAAGCGAGAGATTGATCGCCTCCAGCATGCCCGCTGCGCTGGGCTCTTCATTGGCGTGGGAGCGCGCGATGCCGCTGACCAGCGCGGCATAAATCGCGGCCGGCGCGCCCTTGCCGCTGACGTCGCCCACGGCGATGCCGGTCACGCCGTGGCCGCTGTACTTCAGGAAGTCGTAGAGGTCGCCACCGATTTGGCGCGCCGGCGCGAAACGCGAGGCGACCTCGGCATTCTTGAACACCGGCAACTTCTGCGGCAGCAGGCGGAACTGCAACTCGCGCGCCAGCGCCAGGTCCTGCTCCAGCCGCTTCTCCTGGCGCGCGATGCGCTCATACAGCGTCGCATTCTCGATAGCGATTGCCACCTGCGCCGCCATGGTGGTCATGATGCGCACGTGATCTTCGTTGAAATAATTGCGCCGGGTGTGCTCGATGTCGAGCACGCCGATCACCTTGTCTTTGTAGATCAGGGGAATGCACAGCTCGGAGCGGGTCTCGGGATTCGCCTTGATGTAGCGCGGATCCTTGCTGACATCCGGCACCAGCACGGCCTGCGCCGTGTTGCGCGGCATAGCCCACCAGGCCAACGCCCAGCGGGATCTCGTGCTTGAGCTGCACGCTCTCCTTGAAGCGCAGCGAGAAGCGATGCTGCAGCACGCTGCCGGTCGGATCGAGCAGCAGGATGGAGAACATCTGGTAGTCGATGATGCGAGTCAGCAGATCGGCAATCCGCTTCAGCAATTGGTCGACATTCAGGATCGAGGTCAGCTCGCGGCTGATCTCGGTCAGCAAGGTCAGTTGCCGCGCCTGCCGCGACACGCGCGTGTACAAGCGCGCGTTCTCGATGCCGATGGCGATGCGCGACGCGAACAACGTCAGCAGCCGCTTGTGCTCTTCGGTGAACGCGCCCGGCTGGTCGGCTTCCACATCGATCACGCCGATGACTTTGTTCTTGGCGATCAGCGGCACCGCCAGCTCGGAACGAACGCCGGGCGCGGAGTTGATGAAGTTCTCCTCCGCCGCAACGTCGTTGACCAGCACGGCTTCGCGCTGCTGCACCGCTCGTCCGGTTACTCCCTGGCCGACCTTGATGCGGATGCGCTCGGCGACCTCCGGAGGATGACCAACCTGGAAGCGAACGCGCAGCTCCTGGGTCTTCTCGTTCAGCAGCAGGATGGCGAAGATTTCGTAGTCGATGACCGCTTCAGCATCTCGGCCACGCGCTGCAACAGAGTGTTCAGATCGAGCGTGGTGTTAACCGCGTCGGCGACCTCCAGCAGGTAGGAATCGAGCGTCGCAGACGCAGCAGGTTGTGGGATGGGAGATGACATCAAGCCGGAACTCTTGTTCTTCATCATAGCAGCCGATTTCAGCCAGGCGAGCGTGGGACGCGGGTCTTGCGGGAGCTCAAAGTCCCCTGGCGATTGCGCCGCTACGCCGCGCAACAATGCAGCATGGTATCACCGCCGGCGGACATCTCCGCGGGCGAAGTCCCCGAGTTGCGGCTGGCCCTCATAGCCAATAGAATTCTCTCTTCTCAAGGAGAGACGGACATGCCGCTACCCGAGTTCAAGCAATTGGTGGAGGAAGCGAAATCGCAGATCAGCGAGATCGGCTCCGATCAGCTCAAGCATATGCTGCAAGTGGGTGAGGAGTTTACCCTGATCGATGTGCGCGAGCGCGACGAGCAGGAGAAGGGAACTATCCCCGGCGCCGTAGCCATGCCGCGCGGCATTCTGGAAGTGAACATCGATAAGATCACCACCGACAAAGATCGCAAGCTGGTTTTGTATTGTGGTGGAGGCAGCCGTTCGGCGCTGGCCGCCCTCAATCTCAAGAAGATGGGCTTCAATAACGCGATCTCATTGTCCGGCGGGTACCGTGGCTGGCGCGAGTCGGAAACCCAGTAGCCTCCTTCCCATCCAATATCGTACGAGGCACTCATGAATCTCCAAGGCAACCGGCTTACCTGGCTGGGACACGCAACTTTTCGCATTGAAACCGCCGACGGTGTGACCATCTATATCGATCCCTGGCTGAGTAATCCACTTTGTCCTGAAGACGAAAAGCAGGTCAAGAAGTGCGACGTAATGATCTGCACGCACGGCCATGGCGATCATATTGGCGACGCCGTGCGCATCGCAAAACAGCTGAATCCGACCGTAGTCGGCATCTTCGAACTCTGCACCTGGCTGGAGAAAAAAGGCGCCAAACAGATCTCCCCCATGAACAAGGGAGGCACGCAGACGGTCGCCGGAATCAAGATCACGATGACCCACGCGGTACACTCCTGCGGCATTCAGGACGACGATGGCAGCATGGTTTACGGCGGCGAGGCTTGCGGCTATGTGCTGGAGTTGCCCGGCGGACTGAAGCTCTATCACGCCGGCGACACTGCCGTGTTCGGCGACATGCAGATTATCCACGAACTCTATGCGCCCGAGATCGCGCTGCTGCCGGTGGGCGATCATTACACCATGGGCCCGCGCGAGGCCGCCAAAGCCTGCATGCTGCTGCAGCCGAAGACGGTCATCCCCATGCACTTTGGAACCTTTCCTCTCTGACTGGGCGTCCGGGCGAACTGAAGAAACTGCTCGGCCCGGGCGGCCCGGAAATATTGGAGATGAAACCGGGGCAGACACTTCCCGAGGATTAAGCGGTTCAGGTTAGATCAGTAACGGAGGAGCCGATTGATGCAAAGTTTCACCGACGAACGGGTTGAGAATTATCTCTATGCCATGCTGCCGCCGCGCGAACCGGTGCTGCAGGAAATCGAGCGCCAGGCCAAGGAGCGCGACATTCCCATCGTCGGCCCCGCGGTGGGACGTCTGTTCTATCAGTACGCGAAGCTGATCGACGCCAAGACCGTGTTTGAGATGGGCTCGGCGGTCGGCTATTCCACCATCTGGTGGGCGAAGGCAGTGGGCAAAGGCGGCAAGGTCCATTACACCGACGGCAGTCGCAAGAATGCCGACGAAGCTCGCCGTTACTTCGATCAGGCGGGCGTAGCCGATCGCATCGAAGTCCACGTCGGCGATGCTCTGGAGGTGTTGTCGGAACGCAAGGAGCAGTTCGACATCCTGTTCAGCGATGTGGACAAGCACGATTATCCGCGCGTCTTCAACATGGCAGCGGCGCGCGTGCGAAAGGGCGGACTGTTCCTCACCGACAATACTCTGTGGAGCGGTAAGGTGGCGTACGCGGCAGGCAATCCTGATCTGCCAAAGCCTGAACCCGACAAATACACGGAGGGCGTGGTTGAGTTGAACCGCCTGCTCTACTCCTCGGCAGATTGGTACACGACAATCATTCCGCTGCGCGACGGCGTCGCCGTGGCGATGAGGTTATAGGCGCGAATGTTCGCCGCCGCTCAAGCTGACATTCTGGCGATTGCCGCTCATCGTGACGATGTTGAGCAGACGTGCGGCGGCACGCTGCTGAAGATGGCAGAGCGTGGTTATCGCACCGCAATTCTTGACTTGACGCAGGGCGAGATGGGCACGCGCGGCACCGTCGAGGAGCGCGCCCGCGAGGCGGACGAGGCCGCTCGCATTCTCAAAGCCGGATGGCGACAGGCGCTCGACATTCCCGACGGCCGGGTCGAGAACACGTATGACAATCGGCTGAAGGTCGCGCGCGTTATTCGCCAATTGCGGCCGCGGGTGCTGATTCTGCCTTACTGGCAAGCACGCCATCCCGATCATGCCACTGCGTCGGTGCTGGGCTATGAAGCAACATTTCTGTCGGGATTGGCCAAACTCGACCTGGGCGCTCCACCGCATCGACCATTCAAAATCATTTACGCCAGCCTCTATGCCGACGTTCGTCCGACATTTGTGGTCGACATTTCGGCGCAATTCGAGACCCGCTTCGCTGCGCTGATGGCCTACCGTTCGCAGTATCAGGACCAGTCGGCGGGCAGCGGGCTGTTTCCGCGGCAGGCAGAAATCCGCGAGCGCCTGGCAGCCATGGCCGGCTACTACGGCCTGCTTGCCGGCGTGCAGTATGCCGAACCATTCGTGCAAAAGGAAGTTGGACTGGTCGAAGATTTGCTGGCCGTCCCGGTGCAATCGATTTGAAAGGTCGATGATCGGCAAGCCGGTCGTTTCGCCAGAGCCAGAGAGTTCTAGTGTTCGTGCTTCGAATGGGAATGCAGGTGCGGGTGGGAGTGAATGAGGTTGCCGTGGGAGTGCCGATGGGCATGAACCAGATTCGCCCGCAGCAGTAACTCGTGATTGGGAAGAATCTCGGCCGGCGTTCCTGTGGTTGCAACTCTGCCTTCCTCCAAAACGAAAATGCGATCAGCAATATCCTCCACAATCTCCAACTGATGAGTCGCCGCGATCACGGTTTTCGAGGAGCCTTTCCACTGCTGAATCAGATCGACAACCTGGCTCTGACTGCGCGGATCGAGGGTTGCCGTGGGCTCGTCCAGCAACAACACGTCGGGATCGAGCACCAGAACGGACGCCAGCGCGACTCGCTTCTTTTCTCCGCCCGACAGGCGATACGGCGGCCGATCGCGAAGATGAGCGATTCCCATCAGTTCGAGCGCGTCGGCCACCTTGGACAGGACTTTTTCTTTCGGCCACTGCAGTTGCAAAGGTCCAAAGGCAATCTCATCAAAGACTGTCGGATTGAAGAGCTGCACATCGGGATTCTGGAAGACCAGCGCGACCCGGCGTCGAAATGCCAGCGCATAGTCGTCGCCTTGGAAGAGTTCGGGTGTCAACTGTTGGCCATCGAAGATTACCGAGCCCTTCGAGGCAAAGTGCAAAGCATCGAGAATTCGCAACAGCGTGGATTTTCCCGATCCGTTCGCACCCAGCAGGGCGACGCGCTCTCCCTGCGCGATTTGCAATGAGAGTCCGCGGAGCGCAGGAATGCCGTCGTATTCGAAGCACACGTCCTGCAGTTCGAAGAGTGCCGGCATCGCTTCGTTCACCTTCCCATCCACACGGCGAGACTACCTGCCAGCAGGAAAGCCAGCAGTCCTAAATAGTCCCACGCACCCATGCGAAAATCGGAGAGAATCTGGACGTCTCCGCGAAATCCTCGAGACTGCATCGCCAGATAGACTTCGTTGCTCAGCTCAATGCTCTTGCTCAGCAACACTCCGGCGGTCCGGGCCGCCATCCGCCGCTGCTCCGCGGGTTTCAAAATGCCCACCGTGCGGCTGCGCCGCGATTCCAACATCTGGCTAGCAGTTTCCACCAGCAGAAACACGTAGCGATGCGTCATCGCCAGCATGGCGATAGCCTCTTTGGGAAGGCGAAATGCTCGCAGAGCCTTGAGTACGTGTGTCCAGGGAGTACACAGGATCAGCAGAGTAGTGAAAGTGACGGCGGTCTCCACACGCAAGATCAGCATAGCGGCGGTCCGCAATCCTTGTTCTGTGATGGTGAGGAACCCGAGGGTTGCGACCGGATTGCCAGGGGTTACGAAAGTCGCGGGGATAGCAATCACCGCGGTGAAGCCCAGAACTACCAGCCACACGCGTTTGGCCAGCACGAAGAGGCTGACCCTGGACGAGATCCCAATTACGACTGCGAGCACGAAGAGCGCCAGCGACGACGCTGATCTTCTTGGAGAGCGTGACGGCCAGCACCAGCGAGAACAATCCGACGACTCGCACTCGGGGATCGAGTGCCTGCAGAAGTCCTCGCTGGCGAGCGGTTTCCTCCGAAATCATTGCGCGCGCGAGGATCCGCGCAAAACCGACAAAGGTCGATTCCAGGAAGCCGCGCTTCATCCCGAATATTCCGTTCGACTGTGCCGCTGCAACAAGTGGTGCAGACATAGCGAGACCGAGAGCAGAAATCCCACGGCAAACATGGCAGAAAGAAGATAACCGAACGCCGCGGCTCTTGACGAAACCGGGCGCATACGCAGGAAAAGGAGCGGTCCACAGATTCGCCAGCTTTTGCAATCCGGTGGGAACCGCTGCCGGCGCCGGACTCGCCGCCGATTTGGCAACTTGGGCCTGCGTCGCTCCCGCTTTTGCCAACTCCGACGGAGACCATTCACCCCACGCCGTGCCCGCCGCAAGAATCCCCAACGGCGTGAGCAGCATGAGCGCCGCCACGGCGATCCAAAGCCTTCGTAACGAGCCAGTGGCAGGACGCAAAGCCAATGACTCGCCGCCAGCATCTGCCGGCAATCCCGAGGTGCTGCGCAAAAGAGCTGGGTCAGCCGCCTGCAGATAGGCAATCACTCCGGCGGTGATGACCGCTTCGGCCAGTCCGGCAAATGTCAGGTGCCCGATCATCATGGCGGGAATCGCGATGCTGAGCGGATAAGGGGCGTAGAGCGGCGTTCCCCGGGCATCGTGAAAAAGCATGGGCTGGATACCAAATTCGACGGCCGCAGCCAGCGCCGCGGCATTCACAGCAAGATAGCCGGCGATGGCCGCTGCCACCACGCGCCGCCGGGACACGATGCTCGAGCCGGCCGCAATCATTCGGTAGCTGCCATACGCCACCAGCGAGCCAAGGATGGCCATGTTGAAACAATTGGCTCCCAGCGAACTGATGCCGCCGTCGCCGAAGAATAGCGCCTGGATGACGATTGCAATCGAGATGGAAAGTATTCCGCCGGCGGGGCCAAGCACGATAGTTGCGATGGTGACACCCAGGGCGTGGCCCGTCGTGCCTCCCGGCAGCGGCAGGTTAAACATCATCACCACAAATGAGAACGCGGCGAACACCGAGATCAGCGGCACTACCCGAGTCAACAACATGCGCTTCAAACGCTTCAGCGCGGAATACCATCCGGCAATCGCCGCCCCGTAGAGCACGGCGCAGGTGGATGGACTCAGGTAGCCGTCAGGAATGTGCATGCAACCGTTGCCTCTTGCATCCAGCGATTCTCATCCTAACTCATAGCAGATTGCGAGGTCGGCGGCCGCTACACCTTGGGAATCGTGCTCCACCACGCGGAGTAGGTTCGACGTATTGCAAGAAACCCGCGACTTTCGCCGCGGGTCGCCAAGCTTTTGGTGCAGCAATAATCGATGGGAGCTAACGCTTATCCATCGGCACGTAGTGATTGGGATAAGCCGGGCCGTGATAATCGGCGCGCGGACGGATCAGGCGATTGTCGTTGAGCTGCTCGATCACGTGCGCCGTCCAGCCGGAAACCCGCGACACCGCGAACACCGGCGTGAACAGATCGATGTCGATGCCCAGCGTGTGATAGGTCGACGCCGAGTAGAAGTCGACGTTGGCGTTGAGCTTGCGATCGGCGACGATGAACTCTTCGATCTTGTGCGAGATCTCGAACCACTTGGCGTTGCCGCTGGACTGGCCCAGGTCCTCCGACATCTTGCGCAGGTGCGTGGCGCGCGGATCTTCGGTGTGATAGACGCGATGGCCGAAGCCGGGCACCTTCTTCTTCTGCGCCAGCATGCCCTTGATGTACTCGACCGGATCGGCGCCGGAAGCGTCGATGGCCTCCAGGATGCGAAACACGGCTTCGTTGGCGCCGCCGTGCAACGGACCCTTGAGCGCGCCGATCGCCGCCGTGACCGCCGAATGCATGTCGCTCAGCGTCGCCGCCACCACGCGCGCCGCGAAAGTCGAGGCGTTCAGCTCGTGATCGGCGTGCAGGATGAGCGCGATATCGAAGGCGCGCTCGGCGGTCTCGCTGGGGATTTCGCCGTTCAGCATGTAAAGGAAATTGCCGGCGTGCGAGAGCGAGCGATCCGGCTCAACCAGCGGCTTGCCTTTGCGAATGCGGTCGTAAGCGGCGACGACATAGGCCAGTTGCGCGGTGACGCGAATCGCCTTGCGCACGTTGGCTTCGTGATCGTTGACCTTCTCTTCCGGATCGTAAAACGACAGCGCCGAGACGATGGTGCGCAGCACGTCCATGGGCAGCGCGTGCTTGGGAGCCTGCCGCAGCAGGCTGATGATGGAAGCGTCCAGCTTGCGCTCGCGAGCCAGGCTCAGCTTCAGCTCTTGCAGTTCGGCGCGATTGGGCAGCTGCCCGAACCACAGCAGGTAGCAAACTTCCTCGAAGGTGGAGTGGTCGGCGAGTTCGTGAATGTCGATGCCGCGATAGGCGAGCACGCCTTGATCGCCATCGATGTAGCAGATGCCGGAGTTCGCGGCGGTAATGCCTTCCAGCCCTTTGGGGCCGGTCACCGTCGTAGACATGAATACCTCTCGCGGTTCTGGACCGCAGTGGAAGATAAAAAGGCTAGGTTGCACCTTGGGCAGACGCGAAAGACGCGCTGGAGGTGCAACATACTTTTATACTCCGGCGCTTCCTCGCATCGTCCATCACACAAGCGGGGTATGCCCTCGGCCGCTTACTTCGGAAAACGCGGACACAGCGGCTCGCGCGCCATCATTCCAGGTTGCGATTGCCCGGGCCAGCCATTCTTCCGTCCCAGCAAAATGTAGATTTAGGGTCTGGCGAATCGTATTCGTCACTCTACCGCTTACGACAGCTATAGCTGCTTCCGTCCAAGCGCACGTAAGGTCGATGTGTCCGGCCTGCCATGTTTGTGGGCGAAATTTACTTCCCGAAACTACCGCGTAAAGAAAGGTACTTCCCCATGCACAAGCTTCGCTTCCTGCTGCTGTTTCCCTGCGCATTGTTGCTCGCCACTTTCTGCAGTGCGCAGTCCACGCAGTTAGACCTTCCTCGGCCCAGCCAGCGCGCCCAAGTTACGCAGCGCATCGGCATCACCGATATCACCATCATCTACCATCGCCCGCTGGTCAACGGACGCAAGATTTGGGGAGGCTTGGTGCCCTACGGACAGGTCTGGCGCGCGGGCGCGAATGAGAACACCATCATCACCTTCCCTGATCCGGTGATGATTGAGGGCAAGCCGCTGGAGGCTGGCACCTATGGCCTGCACATGATCCCCAACGAAGACGAGTGGACGGTGATCTTCTCCAAGATGCATACCGCCTGGGGAAGCTTCAGCTATGACGAGAAGGAAGACGCGCTGCGGGTCACGGTCAAGCCGCAGGCAACCGAGATGCACAATGCGCTGCCCTACGACTTCGATCAACTGCAGCCCGACTCCGCCGTAGTCATGATGAGCTGGGACAAAGTCGCTGTGCCGTTCAAAGTTTCCGTCAATGTGAATGAAGTGGTCGAAGCCAGTTTGCATAAGCAGTTGCGCGGCCTGTCGCAATACACCTGGGATGGCTGGGACGACGCCGCCACCTACATGGTCGACAACAAGATGGATCTGAACGAGGCGCTGAAGTACGAAGACAATTCCATCCAGAACGAAGAGCGCTTCGAGAACCTGATGACCAAGTCGCGCATCCTCGACGCGATGGGCCAGCCGAGCGAGGCGAAGCCGCACGCGACAAGGCTCTGGCGATGGCGCACTGCGCCGCAACTGTATGGCTACGGACGTCAACTGCAACGCGAGAAGAAGCAGGACGAAGCTTTCGCGCTCTACAAGTCGGCGGCTCAAGAAATATCCCGATAACTGGCTGTCGCACGCCGGACTGGCCCGCATCGCTGCGGAGAAGGCAATTATCCGGACGCGACGAAGCAGATGCAGATGGCGCTGGCCGGAGCGCCCGACCAGGCGAAGTCCGGGGTCGAGGGCCTGGTCAAGCGGCTGCAAGCAAGCAGGACATCAACAAGTAAGCTTCGTTCCGCCGTCCGCGGACGGACCGGACGGCGTCACACTCCCCCGTGAAATGGTGGGTCAGCGCAGAACTGATTCACCATCTCTTTCCTTGCTCCCGGCTCCGGAGTTATAGTCAAGAGTTTGCTTACTCTGCCCGGAGCTCCCTTGCCGGACACGTCTAATGCCAACCTACGCGGGTTCTCCGCGTCCGGAGCTCTCATCATGAAACGTGTTGCTCTTCTGTTGTGCCTCCTTACGTTATGCCTGGGCAATTTCACTTATGCCGACGAAGGCATGTGGCTGTTCAACGCTTTTCCCAAAGACAAAGTGCAAGCCAAGTACGGATTCGCGCCTGACCAGGCATGGCTCGATCATGTGCGGCTTTCTTCAGCCCGCGCTCCGAACGGTTCTTCCTCGTTCGTCTCGCCTGACGGACTGATCTTCACCAATCATCACATCGCGCAGGAGTGCATTCACGACCTTTCCACCGGCGGCAAGGACTACATGAAGGATGGCTTTTACGCTGCGACGCGGGCGGAAGAGGCCAAGTGTCCCGGCATGGAATTTGTGGTGCTGGAGGATATCGAGGACGTCACCGCGAAGGTGAATGGAGCCGTGAAGCCGGGCATGTCGACCGCCGACGCCGGCAAGGCGCAGCGCGAAGAGATGGGCTCGCTGGAGAAGGAGTGCTCCAGCAACGGCATGCGTTGCGATGTGGTCACGCTCTATTCGGGCGCGATGTATAACCTGTACAAGTACAAGAAGTACGACGATATCCGGCTGGTCTTCGCGCCGGAGTTCGCCATCGCGTTCTTCGGCGGCGATCCCGACAACTTCGAGTATCCCCGCTACGATCTCGACATCTCGTTCTTCCGCGCCTATGAAAACGGCGAGCCGGCCAAGATCCACGACTATCTGAAGTGGTCGACCGACCGGCGCCAATCGAAGGCGATCTGGTCTTTGTCTCCGGACATCCGGGCCGCACCGGCCGTTTGCTCACCATGGATCAGTTGGGCTTTCTGCGCGACTACCAGTACCCGCTGCAGCTCAACTCCTACACCCGCCGCATCGACGTGCTGCAGAAGTTCAGCGCGCAATCGCCGGAGAACGAACGCGAGGCGCAGAGCGATGTCTTCGGCCTGCAGAACTCTTTCAAGGCCGTCACCGGCTATCGAAGCTGGCCTGAAAGACAAGGAGCTGATGGCGCAGAAGGCCGCCGACGAAAAGAGTCTGCAGCAGTTCGTAAGCTCCGATCCTCAGCGGAAACAGGAGTTCGGCGATCCCTGGGCCGCAGATCGCCAAAGCGGTCGACGTTCAGAAGCAGATCTACAAGCCGCTGTTCTACCTGGACGACACTGGGTGGCTTCCGCGGCGATCTGGCTCGCTATGCCCGCGATATCGTGCGCGCCGCCGCCGAAAAGCAGAAGCCCAGCAACCAGCGCATCCGCGGATATCAGGATTCGCAGCTGCCGACGCTGGAGCAGCGGCTGTTCTCCACCGCTCCCATCTACAAGATCGCTGGAGCAGGTGGTGCTGGCCGAGAGCCTGGCCGAAATGCGCGATGTGCTCGGCGCCGACAATCCCGATGTGCAGAAAGCGCTGGCCGGCAAGATCGCCGGACGAGCGCGCCAAGGAACTGATCGAGGGCACCAAGCTGGACGACGTCGCCGTTCGCAAGCAGCTTTACGAAGGCGGCGCAGGCGCCGTCGACGCCAGCACCGATCCGCTGATCGTCCTGATGCGCGCAGGTCGAGCCCGATGCGCGCCGCCATCCACAATCAGGACGAAGATCAGGTGCAATCGGTACTGCGCAGAGCGGCGGAAACATTGGCAAGGCGCTGTTCGCGCAGAAGGGCTTGAGCGTTCCGCCCGATGCGACGTTCACGCTGCGGCTGAGCTACGGCGCCGTCGAGGGCTACAAGCTAGACGGCAAGAACGTGCCCGTGGTTCACCACCATGGGCGGAGCTTACGAACATGCCGCCAAGCATGGCAGCAAGCCGCCGTATCAGCTTCCGGAGAGCTGGCTGAAGTACAAATCCGCGATCAACCTGAAGACGCCGTTACGATACCGTTTCCACGCCCGACATCATCGGCGGCAACTCTGGCAGTCCGGTGATCAACAAGGCGGGAGAAGTCGTGGGCATCGTCTTCGACGGCAACATCGAATCGCTGGCCTGGAACTTCGAGTACAGCGACAAGGTAGCGCGCGCGGTGGAAGTGGATTCGCGGGCAATCATCGAGTCGCTGAAGCAGATTTATCACGCCGATGCGCTGGTCAATGAGATCAGCCGGGACGAATGCCGCCGCTATGCGACCACATCCCGCAGACCAAAATGGACAGGTCTATGCCCCGGCAGCAGTAAGCCAAGCCGTAAATGAAAAGAGGCGCGACCGAAGTCGCGCCTGTTTCTTGCGCTGCGTTGATTCAACCGCGCTCGCAGTCTACGCCGCGGTCGCCGATTTTCTGCTCGTCCGCATGTTGTCCGATGTCAGCGGGAACGTGCGGATTGGCTTGATGCATCTCGCGATAGTGCTTGGGCGTAGCTCCGACCAGACGGCGAAAGACGCTGGTGAAATGGCTTTGGGTTTCGAATCCCACCTGGGTCGCCACTTCGGCCAAGGGCGTGCGGCTCTCGCGCAGGTGTTCCTGCGCGCGCTCCACTCGCTGACGCATCACGTACTGGTGAGGCGTGGTGCCCGTGCTCATCTTGAACAGCTTGGAGAAATAGTACTGGCTCATGCCCACTACCTGCGCCAGTTCGTCGACCGACAGGTCACGAGCGATGTTTTCCCGGATGTGCGAAAACACTCGCTGCAGGCGGCGCGGCGGCAGGCCTCCGACCACTTCGATGGGCGCCAGGGTCGCGCCCAGGTAGGCGTCAACCACCTCAAGCGCCTGTTCCTCCTGCAGGGAATGCAGCGCCAGCACCAGGACGTTCATGCCCTCGGTCTTGGCGCCCACATGAGCGGAATAGGCGTCGCTGCAAAGTGCGGCACGAACTCCGGGCACGCGGTTGGCGGCAACCGAGGCGCCGACCGCCGCGGCTGCTCACGATGATGCCGCGCTCGGCATCGTGCCGTAGCACCGACAGCGCCACTTGTTCGGCATAATCGGAGCGCGATTGGCCCTGCACCGGCTGGCGCCGCGTCGGTCACCTCGTGCCCGGCTGCGATCAGTTTCGCAGCAAGCCGCTCCTTTGCCTCATGTCCTGCCTCATCCGAAGCGATTGCGATTCGCACTTGCTTTCCTCCGTTTCTTAAAGTCTTACGAAGTTGGGTTGTTCTGTTAACACCGGTACGCAGCCTAAGTCCCCAGCCAGAATTCCGATTCCCAACCGGCGGCCAGCGAACAAATGCTCGACGGGCCGCATCATTGGGAGCTCTTCCGGTGAATCCTCCGTCCGAGACTTACGTCCCGACCGCAGGTCCGAATCTTCACCAAGAAGAGCGCGCTCCAACCAAATGCAACTCCCGTACCACTTTCGGGACGCTGCAGAGGGCGTGCAATTTCATCGTGGACAATCACTTAGAGAAGTGGCCCAGACAGCAAACTCGCCCCTGAACGCGAGTGTCGAATTCTGATGTCGAACTGTCGCTGACATGTCATACATCCGACACTCTGCTTGCGGGGCTGATCCTAGCTTTCCACTCTTGAAGCAGCGACGTACTCATCCTGCCCAATTGCAGGGGACTGCGACCTCGCTTCCCGTCTTCACTTCGCCAGGGCCCCGCTTCCAAGTCACAAAGGACGCTCCGGCGCGCACCGCTAGGAAAAGCCAACTGAGCGGTCTTCTTTCCCCCACTCTGGTTGCCTTTCAGGATAATAAGGCGGGAAGTTCCAGATTTTTGTCGAATTACGGTACGGGATGTTTAAGTTTTGTTAAGCGGGTTTGAAGGTGCGCCATTTGACGCTCGCGATAGCACTTCAGGGATGCCGCACTCGGCCTCCGGCCGTTTCAGTCAGGCGCCATGATTTGTGTAATTCTTTCGGTTGCATGGTGGGCACTTCTTGGATTATCTGGCAAATACTGCGTTGCGGATGTAACCGATGTCAGCGGCGGGCATCACTGTTAGCATCGATCGCGTGCGCCACGGCGGCCACTGCCTTCCGAGTTTAAAATCGTTCATCTTGTCTTCGAGGGAGACATTCATCTTGATCGGCAAGAATCCAGCCCCTGGCGGTCCCGGCATCGAACCGCGTTGGACGGGCGGCGCCAAAGACGCGTGTTGGCACGGCCTACTCCGTCTCCAGCCGCCTGTGGTACACCCTCGCCAACGGCGTCAACACCGAAGTCTACTATCCCACCATCGACACTCCTCAAATTCGCGACCTGCAGTATCATGATCAGCGACGGCGAAACTTTCTTCCACGATGAGCGCCGCAATACCATCAGCAAGATCGAGCTGATCGATCCCGACGCCCTGGGCTTCAAGATCACCAACACCGATCCCGAGGGCCGCTACTCGATCGAGAAGCAGATCATCGGCGACCCGCACCTGAACTGCCTGCTGATTCACACCAAGTTCAATGTGGCGCCGGAGTGGCAGGGGCGGCTGCACCTGTACGTTCTGTGCGCGCCCCATCTGGAGATCGGCGGCTGGCACAACAACGGCGAAGTCGTTGAGTCCAAGGGGCGCAAGTTTCCTGCTCGCCTATCGTGATAACGTCTACATTGCGCTCGGCGCGACGGCCCATTTTGCAAAGCTTTCCTGCGGCTATGTGGGCACCAGCGACGGATGGACCGACCTGGCTCACAACCTCAAAATGGATTGGGAATACGACTAGCGCGCTGGACGGAAACATCGCCCTCACCGGCGAGATCGATCTGTCGCCACGGCAACGAATTTACGCTCGGGCTGGCCTTCGGCCGCAGCCGCACACGCCGTGGCGCCACCCTGTTTCAATCGCTCTGTATTCCGTTTGCCAACCAATGTCAAAAGCTTCGTCGATCAGTGGAGCCGGACCCGAAAGCGGCTCGCCGTGATTGACATGAACGAGGGCAAAGTCTCGCCGACGCTCGGCTTCCTGTCTTCGCTCGCAGCATTAATCTTCTGCTGGCCCACGAAGACAAGCTCTATCCCGGCGCCATGATCGCCAGCATGAGCATTCCCTGGGGCGAAGACAAGAGCGATGACGAGCTGGGCGGCTATCATCTGGTCTGGACGCGCGACATGGTCCACTGCGCCGGCGCTCTCATGGCCGCGGGCGACACAGCTACGCCGCTGCGCGCCATGATCTACCTGGCCATTGCGCAGAGCGAAGATGGCGGCTTCTATCAGAATTTCTGGATCGACGGCCGTCCCTACTGGACCGGCGTGCAACTGGACGAAGTCTCCTTTCCCATCATGCTGGCTTGGCGCCTGTGGAAGGCCAACGCCCTGGGAGAATTCGATCCTCACCTTACAGTTTCGCGTGCCTGCACCTACCTGATCCGCAAAGGCCCGGCTACCGCCGAAGAGCGCTGGGAAGAAGCGGGCGGCTATTCGCCTTCCACGCTGGCCAGCAACATCGCGGCGTTCATCTGCGCGGCGGAAATGTTCGAAGCGCGCGGCGACAAGCATACCGCCGACTTCGTGCGCACCTACGCCGACTTCCTGGAATCGCACGTCGAGAAATGGACCGTCACCAATCAGGGAACCCTGGTGCCCGGGATTACGCGGCATTACATCCGCATCAATCCCGGCCGTCAGCAGTGAAGGAGCGGGCGGCGACGAGGATCCGGACAGTGGCGAGTTGGTGATTGCCAATCAGAAGCCCGGCGACCGTGCCAAGTATCCGGCTAACGAGATCGTGGACGCCGGATTTCTGGAACTGGTGCGCTTCGGCATTCGCCAGCCGGGCGATCCGCTGATCGAGGATTCGCTGAAGGTTGTCGACGCCGTGTTGAAGGTCGATACCCCGTTCGGCCCCTGCTGGCAGCGATATAACCACGATGGCTACGGCCAGCGCGCCGATGGCACTTCCTTTAAGAGATGGGGAGTGGGTCATGCCTGGCCGCTGCTGATCTGGAGCGCGCGACCTACGAACTGGCCGCCGGCCGCAACATCGATCGTCTACCTGCGGGCCGCGGAAGCCTTCGCCACCGGCGTCGGACTGTTTCCCGAGCAGATCTGGGACGCGCCCGATATTCCCGAGGAGCACATGTTCTTTGGCAAAGCCACGGGCGCGGCAATTCCGCTGATGTGGGCCCATGCTGAATATGTAAAAATGCTGCGCTCGGTGGTGGATAACCGGGTTTATGACCGGCTCGATCCGGTGGTGGAGCGATATTGCAACGATCAGCCGCGTCCGGAATCGAAGTATGGAAGATCAATCGCCAGGTTCGCAAAGTCGCGCCGCGGGACTTTGCTGCGCATCGTGGCGTCCTCGCCGTTCTTGCTGCACTGGAGCGACGACGAATGGAACACCGCCGCGCGACACCGAGTTCGATACCCACCGCGCCTCGAGCTGGAGTATGTCGATCATGGAAATCGACGCCGCGCAGAAAGCGCCGCTGCGCTTCACGTTTTACTGGCCACGTGGATAACCAGTGGCAAGGCACGTGACTATGCTATCGAGATCAGAACAACTCAACCACACGCAGATGACAACCACCAGAAAGGCGGTAGCGGGTGAGTAGTCAGGCAGACATTTCCGTGCAAGGCAAAGAGCAGGCCACGACAGGAGCACAACATATCGGGTCGAGCCCGGTGGCAAGAGCCGCAAATCGTCCGGACGCAAGCCGCTCGAACTGCTCTGCATCAACACCATCCGCACCCTGGCCATGGATGCGGTGCAGAAGGCCAACAGCGGACATCCCGGCACGCCCATGGCGCTGGCGCCGCTGGCCTTCGTGCTGTGGGATCGCTACCTGCGGCACAATCCCCGCAATCCCCATTGGCCCGGCCGCGATCGCTTCATCCTCTCCAACGGCCACGCCTGCATGCTGCTGTACGCCATGCTCTACCTCACCGGCTACGACTTGTCGCTCGACGACCTCAAGCAGTTCCGCCAGTGGGAGTCGAAGACTCCGGGCCATCCTGAGTATCACCACGTGCCCGGCCTGGAAGTCACGACCGGCCCGCTGGGACAAGGCGTCGCCAACTCCGTCGGCATGGCGATGGCGCAGCGCTGGCTGGCGGCGCAGTTCAACAAAGGCGACAGCAATCTGTTCGACTATCGCATTTACGCCATCTGCGGCGATGGCGACCTGATGGAAGGCGTCAGCAACGAAGCCGCGTCGATCGCCGGACACCTCGGCCTCTCCAACCTGATCTGGTTCTACGACAACAACCACATCACCATCGAAGGCCACACTTCGCTCGCCTTCAGCGACGACGTGGCCACGCGCTTCCGCGGCTGGCACTGGAATGTGCAGCGTGTCAGCGACGTGAACGATCTGGATCTGCTCGACGTCGCCATCCAGGCGGCGCAAAGAGAAGCCGGATCGTCCGTCGCTCGATCATTGTCGATACCCACATCGGATGGGGCTCGCCCAACCGCCAGGACACCAAGGAAGCTCACGGCGAGGCTCTGGGCGAAGACGAAGTTCGCCTCACCAAGATTGTTTACGGCTGGCCTCCCGATGCGCATTTCCTGGTTCCCGACGAAGTCCAAGAACTACATGAGCAAGAGCCGTCGAGCGCGGCGCGAAATGGGAGCAGGAATGGGACGAGCAATATCGAGGCATGGGCGAAGCGAATCCCGATCTCGGCAAGATGTGGCAGCAGATGTCGAACGCGGAACTGCCCGACGGGTTGGGACAAAGACATCCCGTCATTTCCCGCCGACGCCAAAGGCGTTGGCCACGCGCGACGTCGAGTAGCAAGGTCCAGAACGCGGTCGCAGCGAAAGTGCCGTGGCTGATCGGCGGCTCGGCCGATCTTTATCCCTCGACCAAGACGCTCATCAAAGATGGCGGCGACTTCGAGAAGGGCAACTACGGCGCGCGCAACTTCCACTTCGGAATTCGCGAACACGCCATGGGGTCGATCATCAGCGGCATGGCTCTGTCGGATGTCTGCGGCCGTACGGCGCCACGTTCTTCATTTTCTCCGACTACATGCGGCCCACCGATGCGCCTGGCCGCGATGATGGAGCTGCCCGTCATCTACATCTACACCCACGACTCCATCGGGCTCGGCGAAGATGGCCCGACGCATCAGCCGATCGAGCACCTGATGTCGTTCCGCGCCATCCCGCACTATGATCCTGATTCGTCCGGCCGATGCGAACGAAGTCGCCGAAGCCTGGCGCGTCATCATGCCGATCAAGCACCAGCCGGTCTGCCTGGTGCTCACTCGCCAAGGCGTGCCGACCTTCGATCGCAGCAAGTACGCTTCCGCCGCAGGAGTTGCCAAAGGCGCGTACGTCCTGGCCGATTCCGGAGGCACGCCCGAAGTCATCCTGATCGGCACGGGCTCGGAGGTGCAGCTCTGCGTCGGCGCCTATGAAAAGCTCACCGCCGAAGGCGTGAAGGCGCGCGTTGTCTCCATGCCGTGTGGGAGCTGTTTCGAACACAACCGACGAATACAAAGCGCAGGTGTTTCCGCCTGAGGTGAAGGCGCGCGTCGCCGTCGAAGCCGGCACCAGCTTTGGCTGGGCGGAACATGTCGGCCCTGACGGCGAGGTGGTCGGCCGCGACGACTTCGGCGCATCGGCTCCCTATCAAAACGATACTGGAGCACTTCGGATTCACGGTGGACAACGTTGTCGCCAAAGCTCGCGAGGTCATGAAGAAAACCAAGTCGTAACTTTGCCGGTGTACGATTGTGTGGTCTGGAAGCGCCGATGCAGGCTGTCGGCGCTTGTGCTATCTGGTGAGGGCATAAAACAGGATTCGTAGACGCCTCCAGTTTTTCTCGGTGGAAGCGCAGGCCTTCAGGCCCGCGAAGGTCGGGGCCAAAAATCGGGCTTTGGCCCCGGCCGGTGTGCGAGGTGGAAATGAGCAGCGATCCGTTAATGTCGACACTTGAAGACGCTGGGCGGGACATCGCCGATCGCCATACGGCCGCGCTCGGCAATTATCGAGAGCGACTTCCGAGGCCTTCTGCAGCGTCTCGACCAGGAAAACTTCGTCTCGCGCCTCTGGCACAAAGATCCGACTCTATGGAAGAACGGTCCCGAGCATGAAGCGATCATCGCTCACAGCCTCGGATGGCTCACGGTCGCCGAAACCATGCGATCTCACATCGCGGAACTTCGTGGGTTCGCGGACGAAATCCGCAATGCCGGATTCGACTTCGTAGTGGTGCTCGGCATGGGCGGCTCCAGCCTGGGTGCTGAGGTGCTCGGCCATACTTTCGGCCGGCAAGACGGACATCCGCAACTTTACGTGCTTGACTCGACGGTGCCGACCGCGGTTCGCCACCTGGAACAGAAGATCAACCTGGGTAACACGTTGTTTGTAGTTTCCTCCAAATCGAGCACTACGACCGAGCCCCAGATGTTCCAGCGCTACTTTCACGATCGGGTTAAGCGAATCAAGGGCGACGCGGCCAGCGAGAATTTTATTGCCATCACTGATCCCGAAAGCCCGCTCACCAAAGAGGCAGCGCACAATCACTTTCGCCGCGTGTGGCTCAATTTGCCCGACATCGGCGGCCGTTATTCTGCATTATCGTATTTCGGCATGATTCCGTTCGCGCTGATGGGAGGCGATAGCAACGCGCTGCTCGACCGCGCCACGCAGGCGACCCAGGCATGCGCCGATACGGTGGCAGTAAACGACAATCCAGGCGCCCGGCTCGGAGCGGCGCTCGGGACACTGGCCAATGCTGGGCGTAACAAACTGACCCTGGTCACGTCTCCGTCGCTGAACTCGCTTGGCTTGTGGATTGAGCAGTTGGTGGCCGAAAGCCTCGGCAAAGAAGGTAAGGGAATCGTGCCTGTCACCGGAGAGCCCCTGGGTCCGCCTGAAGTTTATAGCGATGATCGCGTATTCGTTCACATCCGGACCGAATCGGAAGAAGACGGCGACGTCAGCGCGAAAATCTCAGCCTTGGAAGCGGCAGGGCACCCGGTACTGCGTCACACGCTGGGTAATGCGCTCGATCTTGGCCAAGAGTTTTTCCTGTGGGAGTTCGCTACGGCTATCGCTGGAGCGCTGCTCGGCGTCGATCCTTTCGATCAGCCCGACGTGCAGGAGTCGAAGGACAATACGAAGCGTCTGTCTGGCGGAGTATGCGCAAAACGGCGCGCTACCTCAACAAAAGCTCATCATCGCGGAAGAATCGCTACGCGTCTTCGGCGATCCTGAAACCTGCGACACCCTGCGCCGCGGCGGCTCGTCGATGCAAGCCATCGTCACCGCGCACCTCTCTCGTCTGAATCCTGGCGATTACTTTGCCGTCACCCCATACATCGAAGAGCTGAGCAACTACGATTCTCTTTTGCAGCAGATTCGGGTATCGGTCCGCGACGCCAGGAAAGTCGCAACCACACTGGGCTATGGTCCAGGTTATTTGCATTCCACTGGCCAGTTGCACAAAGGTGGTCCAGATACGGGCGTATTCCTGCAGCTCACCTCCGAGGACATCAATGACATCGATGTCCCGGGGGAGAAGTTCAGCTTCGGCGTTCTGAAACACGCCCAGTCGCTGGGCGACTTCGAGGCCCTATCGAGCCGCCATCGTCGCGTGGTTCGCATTGATTTAGGCCGCGATGTGGAGAAAGGCCTGCGCCGGGTTCTGTCGCTAGTCAAGGAAGCCGTATCGCAAGCCAGCACTGCATCCGCTGAGACGCAGAAGTGATCGGGGCGCTGCAATTTATCGAATGCCTGGACGTTTGTATCAGGGCACGGCTTCAGCCGTGCCGAGAGAGGACGTTCTCCGCAGGGCCTTAGCCCCTGTTCCTCAGCGGCTAAAAGCCGATCCTCGAGTTGCGACTACGGCACGACTAAAAGCCGTGCCCTGATACAAGCCAAATAACCCCAATTCATGTAGACCCCATCTTGCCTATGCCGATTCCGCGCACCGCTGAGCGGCCGACCTTCATCCAATCGCACTGGAGCGAATTGATATGAGCACTCTCGTACATCCTGCGCCACAGAAACTCAAGCAACCGGTTCTGCCCCAGGCCGACTCTTGCCTGGTTGTCATCTTCGGAGCGACCGGAGATCTTACGCGCCGCAAACTGATTCCAGCTCTCTACGACCTGGCTTGTGTCGGCTGCACCAGCCGCAACTTTCGAAGTGCTGGGTATCGGACGGACGAAGCTCGGCGACGAGGATTTTGGCGCGCGCATGCACGAGGGCGCCGCGACATTCGAAAGACTCCCGCAACTTTACCGAGGAAGGCTGGAAGGATTTTATCAAGCGGCTGCATTACCTGCCGGGAGACGCCGGCAAGCCGGACTTTTATCCGCAGCTGAAGGCGAAGATCGCAGAGATGCAGAAGAACGGGGCCAGCAAGAACGTCCTGTTCTACGTGTCCACTTCGGCTTCGCTGGCGCCGCCAATCGTGAAAGGCTTGGGCGATGCCGGCCTGGCGCGCAATAGCGAAGGCTGGACCCGCATCGTACTGGAAAAACCTTTTGGCCGCGACCTGGCCAGCGCGCAGGAGCTAAACGAAATTGTCTCGAAGGTGTTCGATGAGCAGTCGGTCTATCGCATCGACCACTACCTCGGCAAAGAGACAGTGCAGAACATCATGATGTTCCGCTTCGGCAATTCCATGTTCGAGCCGGTGTGGAACCGCAATTACATTGACTACATCGAAATCACGGCGGCGGAAAAGCTGGGCGTCGAAGGCCGCGGCGCATTCTACGAAGAGACGGGCGCGCTGCGCGACATGGTCGCCAACCATATGCTCCAGTTGCTGATGCTGACGGCGATGGAGCCTCCGGTCAGCTTCGATGCCGACGCGGTGCGCGGACAGAAAGTGGAGGTGCTGAGCGCCATCCGGCCCATGACCAAAGACGAGGTCGCAAAGCACACCATTCGAGGTCAGTATGGGCCGGGCAAGATTGACGGCAAAACCGTGCCGGGCTATCGCCAGGAGCCGGGCGTCAAGCCCGATTCGCTGACCGAGACCTATGCCGCCGTCGAGTTCCACATCGACAACTGGCGCTGGGCTGGAGTTCCGTTTTACGTGCGGGCAGGAAAGCGGTTGGCCAACCAGTTGACGGAAATCGCAGTTCACTTCAAACGCACGCCGCAGGCGCTGTTCTCGCGCAATCCCGAAGACGTGCACCACAACGTCATCACCATGCGCATTCAGCCTAACGAAGGCATCTCGTTGAGCTTTGGCGCCAAGCAGCCGGGCCAGGAGATGCGCGCCATCCGCGTCGACATGGATTTCTCTTACCATGATGCTTTCGGCACGGAAACTCCTGCGGCCTACGAGACGCTGCTGCTCGATGCCATGCGCGGTGATCCTACGCTGTTCACCCGCCGCGATGAAGTGGAAGCCGAGTGGCGCATCATCACCCCCATTGAAGAAGCTTGGGCCCAGCTTCCGCCTCCGCAATTCCCCAATTACGCAGCCGGAAGCGAGGGGCCTGGGGAAGCCGACCAACTGATCAAATACGACCAACTGCGCTGGCGGGCACTGAAGCGCGATGAGGGCCAACATTAATCATGGCATGACACACGGCTCGACCGCCGCATGATCATTGTCCTCATGGGCGTAACCGGCGTGGGCAAAACGACGGTGGGACAAGCTCTGGCCCGAGATCTGCACTGGCGCTTCGCCGACGCTGACGACTATCACTCCGCCGCGAACATCGCGAAAATGCACGCTGGAATTCCTCTGACCGATGAGGATCGCGCACCCTGGCTGCAAGCTCTGCACGATGCTATTGTCGGGTGGCTCGCCCGACAAGAAAATTTGGTGCTGGCCTGCTCGGCGCTGAAAGCTGCGTATCGCGAGCGCTTGATCGTCAGTCCCGAGGTTAAGCTCGTATACTTGCGCGGCAGCATGGAAGTGATCGCGGCTCGTCTGGCTTCCCGCCAAGGCCACTACATGGATCCGCATTTGCTGCACAGCCAATTTGATACGCTCGAAGAGCCGGCCAATGCGCTGATCATTCCCGCGGATCTGACCCCGGCGGAGATGGTGGACAAAATTCGCGCCGGGCTGGCAGTATGATGAACGTTTTCTGCATCTGACTAAAGTTCCCTCATGCCTGATCGTCAACGAGGCCGCGCACTGCTTTGGACGCTGGTGGGGCTGGTGCTGGCCAGCTGCATCGCGTTTGTTGTCCTCCTGACGGTGCCGGCTCCGATAGAGCGCTGGCTGCAAGCCCGGGTTCTGCTGGCGTTGCGTCAGCACTACCAGAGCGATGTTCAAGCTGGAAAACCTGCATGTCACCCTGATCCCCGCGTTTCGCGCAACCGCCGAAAACTTCGTGCTGCCCAATCGCGGCAACGGCGAGTTTCCGCCGCTCATCACGGTGAAGCGGGTCACGGTCTACGCCGACGTTTTCGAACTGCTGCGCGATCCGGCCCACATTGACTGGGTCAAACTGGATGGGCTGGAAATTCACGTTCCTCCGAAGGGAGAGCCCGGAGCAAGCGGGCAGGCGGCGCCGGTGAAACACAGCACGCACCTGGCAAACTTTGTCATCGATCAGGTCGATGCCGACAACACCGAACTGTACGTGCTGCGTAAGGATCCGAACCGCGGTCCGTTGCAGTTCGATTTGCGGCGGCTCACCCTGCACACCGCCGGCGTTGGGCAGCCCATGACGTTCAAGGCCCAGCTTACAAATCCCACTCCGCCCGGCTTGATCGACACCACGGGTCATTTCGGCCCATGGGATTTCGACGAGCCCTCCGATACCAAAGTTGACGGTCATTACATTTTCCAGCATGCGGATCTGTCGGTGTTCAATGGCATCTCCGGCATCTTGTCGTCACTCGGCGACTATCGTGGCGTGCTGCACAACATCACGGTCGACGGCACCACCGACACTCCTGATTTCAAGCTCGACAGCGGAGGTCAGTCGGTCCATCTGACTACGCAGTTCCATGCCATCGTTGACGGCACCAACGGCAACACCTACCTTCAGCCGGTGAAGGCACATTTTCTCGAGTCTGACATCGTGACCAACGGTGAGGTCGTGGGCCACCCGGGGCAAAAGGGCAAGACTGTTCTTCTGAATGTGGATATTCGCCAGGCGCGCGTGCAGGATGTGCTGGCGCTGGCAGCCAAGGCCGATCCGCCGGTGCTGACGGGCTGGCTCAGTCTGAAGGCCTACATGGTGCTGCCGCCGGGAAAAGATCCGGTGCTGCAGAAGATGCTGTTGAGCGGGACGTTCCGGATTGCGGAGGCGAGATTCACTACCGACAAAATCAAAAACACTATTGCCGACGTCAGCCGGCGTGGCCAGGGGCGGCCAGACGACATGACGATTGTCGACGTGCCGGCGGATTTTGCTGGAGACTTCAGTTTGGCCAAGGGCAATCTCAGCTTTGGACAGTTCCGCTTCGTCGTGCCCGGCGTCATGGCTCAGATGAAAGGCTCCTATGGGCTGCACAGCCAGCGCATCGACTTCGTCGGCGACGTGAAGCTGCAGGCGACGGTGTCGCAAACCATGGGCGGCTTGAAGCATTGGCTGCTGGTGCCATTCGACCCTCTGTTCACCAAGCATGGCGCGGGAACCTACCTCCCGGTAGAGATCGCGGGCACGCGCGAACATCCGGAAGTGCGATTGCAACTCGGCAAAATGTTCTAGGAGAGAATGTGCGGTTCGGCTAGCGCCCCGCGTCTTGCGCTCGGCCTTTCCACTCGCCACCACGGCCCGACCAGAACTTAACTGCGGAATGAATCGTCGCTGCCATGTAGAACACAGCGCTGAGCGGCAAGGTCAGCGCCCAAAGCGGATTCAGTTCATAGAACCGGATCATCGGATAATAAGTCGCAATCATCAGCAGGTACGCTGCACCGCCGATCACCGCAAGGATCAACGCGCGGCTGGCCAGCAAGCTGAGCGGCAACAGGTACAGCAACGTCATCCCGGCAACTGCGCCCAGCAGCAGCCAGCTCGAGTGGCGTAATTGATTGAACGCAGTGCGGGCGATCATGCGCTCGATTTCGCCGAACGAGTCGTACGGTCGCAGGCTGCGAGTGTCGCCGGTGACGCCCAGCCACACCTTGCCGCCGCTGGATTTGATGGCGCGCGCCAGGGCGCAATCGTCGATGATTTCCTGGCGAATGGCGGCGATCCCGCCAATACGCTGCAGTGCCGCCGGGCGGACCAGCGTGCAGCCTCCTGCCGCGCCCGCGGTTTTGCGGCGCGGATCGCGAATCCATTCCGGCGGATAGAGCATAAAGAAAAAGAACACGAACGCGGGGATAAGCAGCTTCTCCGCGAAGCTGCGACAGTGGAGCTTTACCATGAAGGACGCGAGATCGTAACCTCCAGCTTCGGCCAGAGCAGCCAGCGTGGCAACGTTATGTGGGGAGTGTTCGACGTCGGCATCGGTCAGCAGCAAAAATTGCGGATTCAAGGCAAGTGCCCGTTCCACTCCCTGCTGCATGGCCCAAACCTTACCTGACCAACCATTGGGCAATGGAAGGCCGGAGACAACACTTAGACGCTCGGCTTGAGAGATGTCGCTGGCGGCTTGACGCGCAACCTCGGCAGTTCGATCTGTGCTGTTGTCATCGACTATGAAGATGTGCAGGGAACTGGCGCAACTCTGCCGCAGAAGGGAACTGACTGACCTGCCGATAACGTCGGCTTCATTGCGGGCTGGAATGACAACTGCGATTGGGCCGAAGATTCGCTGCCAACGGAGGAGTCTGTGCTCCCAAGCGCCGCACCAGCCAAAACCGGCCGTGCGCCAGCAGCAGATAAAGCCAGGCCAGAACGCATATCGCTCCGGCGATCAGAGCGAACTTAGACAAGCCGCCCCCCTCTTGCCGGGCTGATCGATTCGCTGCGGCGATCTCGAAAACCGTACGCCGGACATGAAAATGCCTGGTCGAGCCAGAGTTTCACCGCGCGCTGCGCATCATCTTAGTGAACGCTTTCTTCAGCGACTGCATGGCAAGATCCATGTGGTGCCCCTGACGTCGGGCCTCGGTCGTGAGTCCATCAAAGTCTTTCCACAGCGGCTCGGTCACTCGCTTTAGCACGATGACGTCATCCTTGGCGACCACAATGAACTGCGTTCCAGGCTCAAGGCGAAGGTACTGACGGATCCACGCCGGAATTACGACTTGACCGCGCGACGACATTTTCGTGGTTGCAGGAATCATTTTGTCTTCTTGTGAGGCGTCTTACTAGTAAGATTATAGCACTTCGTCTTACTAGTAAGACGTCATCAGAAGTCGCAGAAATCTCTACAGTGGCGCTGTTAGCGTCGCGTCTAAGTCTCCTATGTTTGAATTTCCGAGCCGATTTCAGTCCCGACTGGCCAGCCCTCCGGCCGTTTCTCCGCCATCGATAAGGTAGACCTGTCCGGTGAGATACGCCGCGTCATCGGAGGCGAGGAACGCAAAAAGGGCGGCGACTTCCTCCGGCCGCGCATGACGGCCGAGCGGGATCTTCCGGTTGACCGCCTCCAGCATAGCGTCGGAATATTCGGCGCGCTGCATTGGGGTCAGCACATATCCTGGAGCGATTGCGTTTACTCGGACCTTAGGAGCCAGTTCCAGCGCCATCGACCGCGTCAGCTCGATGACCCCAGCTTTGGTTGCGTTGTAGTCCGCGTAGAAAGGGTGACCCACGATGCCGTTGGTCGAAGCGGTATTCAGAATGACGCCGCCGTGCTGAACCATGTAGCGCGCTGCGGTTTGCGCGACGTGGAAGACGCCGGTCAGGTTTACGGCGAGAACCCTGTCCCATTCTTCCGGCGTGATGTCGAGAAACTTGTGACGAATGCTGATGCCGGCGTTGTTGATGACGACGTCCAGCCCATCCAACGCGACAATGATATTGCCGAAAGCCTGCTCTACTTGCCCGCGATCCGCCACGTCGGCGAGAAAAGTCCCGATGATCCCTGGAAGTTCCTGGCGAATCTGGTGGCAGAGGTTTTCATCGCGATCGAGAATAGCCACGCGCGAGCCTTCTTCGAGAAAGCGAGCGGCGGTGGCGGCTCCGATGCCGCTGGCGCCTCCGGTGATGACCACTCTTTTGCCCTTGAGTCCGCGCATAGATTGCAATTGCGAAGTGAAGCGAATCTGTGGGACAGAATAACAAACGCCGATTCGATGCCGGACACTGCGCGAACCTCGCCTTCGTCAGCAGCCTCCCGGTCACGGTCATAACCTGCTAAACTTCTGCCCCAAGAACAGAAAATGACAAGATCGGCCGAACGTCTGCGGACCCAGCTTTTCGATAACCCCGAAGGTCAGTTTGTGCATGATGTGGTTCTGGATTCCTGCCGCCGGCACGGAGCCAAGATCGCCATCATTGACACGTCCTCGGTTCCAGAGCGTCGCATCACCTATGCCGCTTACGGCGAGATGGTGGAACTGGTGGCGCGCGGACTGGTCGCGGCCGGGATTCGTCCCGGTGAGATGATTGGCATCTTCCTGCCCAACTGCTGGGAGTTCGGTGTCGCCTATCACGCCGCAACGTTGGCCGGAGCCATACCGACCACGCTGAATCCCACGTACCGTGAACGTGAAGTCCGCTTCCAATTGGAAAACTCCGACGCCGTGGCACTGATCAGCGACGGCTCGTTGCTGACGGGAATCGATCTGTCCGGTTTGCCCAACCTGCGTAAGGTGTACACGGTGCGGACGCCCGGTCCCAGCGGGTCGCAGCCATTCGATTCGCTCTTCCAGCTGCGCAGCACACCTGTTCCCCAACCGGAGCATGACTCACAGCTCACCGTGGCGACCCTTCCTTACTCCAGCGGGACCACCGGCCTGCCGAAGGGAGTTATGCTGTCGCATTACAACCTGGTGGCAAATGTGTATCAGACCTTGATTCCGGGCGAGCAGGGCGCAATTGCCGAAGACGATGTGATGTTGTGCTTCCTGCCGCTCTATCACATTTATGGGATGACCATTGGCCTGAACCTGTCGTTGATTCGCGGCTGCACGCTGGTGCTGATGGCACGTTTCGATTGCGAAAAGTCGCTGCAGATTTTCGCCCAGGAAGGTATCACGCTTACCTTGTGCGTGCCACCCACGCTGTTGGCCTATTGCCAGGCAGCGGAACAAGGAAAGTTTCCCCGGGATCATCACATGCGCTGGGTCAAGTCGGGCGCGGCACCGTTGGCGCCGGAGCTGGCGCGGCGCTTTACGGAGGGCACCGGCATCCCAATTCGTCAGGGTTACGGAATGACGGAAGCCTCACCGGTGACCCACATGGGATTCCTGGCGCCGGAGCTGTACCGGCCCGATTCCGTGGGCGCGCCAGTGGCGCAGACCGAATGTCGCGTCGTGGACGAGAAGGAGAATGACGTCGCGCAGGGTGAGATCGGCGAACTGGTGATGCGCGGTCCACAGTTCATGCTGGGCTATTGGAAGTCTCCCGACGCGACTGCCGCGGTGCTGCGAGACGGATGGTATTGGACTGGCGATATTGTGCGGGTGGATGAGTGTGGGCTGTACTACGTGGTCGACCGGCGCAAGGAGATGATGAAGTACAAGGGCTTCTCGATTGCTCCCGCCGAAGTGGAGAGCGTGCTGCTCGAACATCCTCTGGTGCTCGATTGCGGTGTGGTGTCGCGAACCGACGCTTCGGGAGAAGAGATTCCGTGCGCTTTCGTTGTCCTGCGCGAGGGCCTGCCGCCGAATCAGGATACTGCCAGCCGGCTGCAAGGCTTCGTGGCGGAGCGCCTGACGCACTACAAAATGCCGCGCGAAGTCTACTTCGTGCAGACCCTACCGCGGACAGCATCGGGCAAGATTCTGCGGCGGGAGTTACGGAAGCTGGTGTGAAACGATTCACCACGGAGGCACTGAGGACACGGAGTATACAGAAAGACATCGCACTGCAGAATACCGCCGTCACCGAGAATTATCTTCTGAAGGATTTTCTATCGGCGGGATTATCCCAAAGACCATCGCAAATGATTGATCGTAGTATCGACCTGAATTTTCCTTTTGCTTGACGCTACATCTGTCCGATTCGTTTTCTTACTCTAGTGTCCTCCGTGTCTCCGTGGTGAAACTGCCTTATCCAAACACATCGCAGCCAAGACTTCTATAATCGATGTTTCCCATGGAAGCTACCAGTACCTATTCCTCTGTTCGTCCGTCCAAATCCAAATTCATTTTTCGCATCGTCATTGCTGTCCTGGTTTTGGCGCTCATCGTGTTTCTGGGGTTCGATTTCTGGTTCTATCGCGCGGTGCGTGCCTCGCTACCGCAAAGAGACGGCACCGTCGTGCTGTCTGGACTCGTGGCACCGGTGATTGTTACTTACGATTCGCTGGGCGTGCCCAACATCTCGGCCTCCAATCTGGGAGACCTGTTCTTCGCGCAGGGCTACGTCACCGCGCAAGACCGGCTGTGGCAAATGGACATGACCCGGCGATTTGCCTCGGGAGATCTCGCCGTGATTCTCGGGCCGCAATATCTCAAATATGACCGCGAGCAGCGTGTTCTCGGCCTCCGTCAAGTTGCGGAACAAGTGGCTGCCACCATGGATGTGGGCCAAAGAGCGCATTTCGAAGCCTATGCTGCAGGCGTCAATGCCTACATCGAGCAGCATCAGAAAACCCTGCCGCTGGAGTTTCGCTTTCTCACCTACTTCCCGCACGTCTGGACGGTTGAGGACTCCGTGCTCGTGGGCTTGTCGATGACAGAATTTCTCAACCACGGCCTCTATAAGGACAAACTCGAGAAGGAAAAGATTCTGGCAAAGCTTGGTCCTGAGCTGACGGCTGATCTGTTCGTTAATACCTCGTGGCGCGATCATCCGCCCGGAGCGGACAGCAGCTCAATCGAAAATGAAATTCCAGGAGAGACTACTCCGGACGAAGAAGATGAGGCCGCCCCGCAAACTCCGAAGCGTGGGCATCTGGCGCCGGTGGAAGGGCACGGCTTCAGCCGCGCCGATGACGCGCCCCTGGAATTAGGCTTTAGCCCTGGTGCGCCGTGGCTAAAGCCCTCTCTCGGGTCGTCCACATTCACCGGGCTTAAGCCTGGTGCTTCCACCACTGTCGCCGGCGATACGCGTCTAAGTCCACGCCCCGGATCGAATAACTGGGTAGTTTCCGGTGCGCACACCTCTTCGGGCAAGCCTCTGCTGTCGAACGATATGCATCTGGAGCTGGCGCTTCCCAATGTGTGGTACGAGGCGCATCTGACGGTCGGGGACTTCGATGTAACCGGTGTAACCCTGCCGGGTGTGCCGTACGTCATTGTGGGACACAATCGACGGATTGCCTGGGGATTCACCAATCTCGGCCCCAACGTCGAAGATCTCTATGTCGAGAAGTTCAACGACAAAGGCGAGTACCTGACGCCGCAGGGATGGATCCAGCCCGAGCATCGCAAAGAGATCATTCGCGTGAAAGGCAAGCCGGAAGAGACCGTCGACGTTGTGGTAACGCGGCATGGGCCGATCATCAGCGATCTGCTGCCGGGCGAGAACCGTAAGCTCGCGCTCAAATGGACGATCTACGATCCGCAAGCGGCGCATATTCCATTCTTTGCCGTGAACTCGGCGAAGAACTGGCAGGACTTCGAGGCAGCATTCTCGCAATTCGGCGCGCCTGGGCAGAACGTCGTCTACGCCGACGTCGATGGGCACATTGGTTACCAGGCCACCGGACTGATTCCGATTCGAGCCACGGGAGACGGTTCCGTTCCCGTGCCGGGCGAAGATGACTCGCACGAGTGGACCGGGTATGTGCCCTATGACAAGCTGCCCAGCGTCTACGATCCGCCATCGGGGATCATCGCGACGGCGAATGGCCGGGTAACTCCCGACAGTTACCCTTATCCTCTGAGCATGGAGTGGATGTCTCCGTTTCGCACGCAGCGCATTTACAAGCTGCTAGGTACCGGCAAGAAATTCACTCCTCCGGACATGCTTGCGATCCAGACCGACATTGTCTCGACCTTCGATCGCTTCTGCGCCGAACGCTTCGTCTATGCGGTCGATCACACGCCGAAGGCGTCACAACGCGCGAAATCCGCTGCCGAACTAATGCGCGCCTGGGATGGCACCATGGATACCGACTCGGCGGCGGCGACCATCGCCGTCTTCTCGCGCGACAAGCTGGAGGAATTGCTGCTCCAGCCTAAGCTGGGCGACGAATGGAAAGACTACAAGTGGTTCATGAGTCCGGTTTGGCTGGAGAATGTTCTGACTCATCAGCCGCCGCGCTGGCTACCGCAAAATTATTCGAGTTATGACGAACTCCTTGCCGCCGCTGTCGAGGCTGCCGTGAATGACGCCAGCGCGCCGCGTTCGCTGGCCATGTGGAGATGGGGGCGAGTGCATCGTGTGGACATCAAGCATCCCTTCTGGAGCCATTTCCCCATCCTGAAGAAAGGCGCGGGTACCGGCAGCCTACCGCTCTCCGGCGACACCGAGACGGTAAAACAGGTTGGGCCTCACTTTGGACCGTCAGAGCGTTTGACCGTCGACTTCTCCGACCTGGACGGCACGACGCTCGACATTGTGAATGGTCAGTCAGGCGATATTTTCGATGGACACTACAACGATCAATGGGATGCTTACTATCATGGCCGCACGTTTATGCTGCCCTTCTCGGCCGAGGCGGTGCAGCGAGCGGGAGAGCATCACTTGAGACTGCAGCCGTGAAATGCAGTGGATAGTGGTTCTTGGACAGGGAACAGCGGTCGATTGCATGGCTTCAGCGCGAAGCCGCGGAGAGATATTTATCCAGGCAGACGGACACGGGTTCTCGTCAACACGACCCAACCTACCCTACTGAGTCACCTGGACGATGCCGTAGAGAGCGCCGGTAAATGACAGTTGCGTGCCCTGGAGGGTATCGGTGGTGGTGTCGTAAATATTCAAGTATCCCCCCTGGATGACGTACATCACGTTGCGTCCGGAAATCGCCAGCAGGCTGCTGACGGCGCCTTTGGGAGGGAATGGCGGGTCGGCGGTATAGTTGGCGGTGTTTATCACGGACAGGCAGCCGTTGACTGTGTTACTGCAGGTGTTCGCGCCGATGTAAAGCTTGTTATTCGTCGACAGCGCCATCGTGGAGTGGTAACCGTCTCCGATGGCGACCGAGTTGGGAGTGATGCGAGTCATGTTGCTGACATTGACGGCATCGAAGGTCGAGGTCGTTCCCGGAGGCACCGGGCTGCCAGCGACGTATAACGTGCTGCCATTGAGCAGACCCACACTGGCTCCGCCCACTGGCACGGTGGCCTGAATGGTTTGTGTAGGGATATTGAATTCGGACACGGAGGCCGCTCCGCTCGATCCGCATTCCGGACCGCAATTCAAAACGTAGGCCGTATTGCTGTCGCTGCTGAAAAATGCGCTTACCGGCGCGGCGAAACCGGGGATGGCCACCGGAGTGACCGTACTTGCGGTCAGGTTGAGCAGGTATACCGAGTCTGAATTATTAGCAAACACCAGCAGGAACTGGCCGCTGGGACTCAGCGCAATGTAACGGGCCGACGGAATCGCGTAGCTGGCACTGATCGCCGAGTTGGCGACATTGATCACTTGCACCGCGCCGGGACGCGATCCGCTAACCAGAACGGTGGGTGTCGGCGCGTACACGGTCGTGCTATCCGGCGAGAATAAGGCCATTCCCGTATAGGTGGGCAGCGCCACCTGGGCGCTCAGCGTCTCGCTGGTATTGTCTACAAAATAGAACGACAAAGTGTTGGGATTGTAAGTCAGCGTGGTGTTCTTATCGGGGCTCAACACCTCAAAGGTCAAAGAGCTTGAGACCGAAATCGTCACCGGCACGCCCGGCACAACCTGGCCGGCAGAGTTCGTCGTCTCGGCCGTGAGCGGGCTGGTATCGTTCTGGGTGTCTACGATTTGCAGATTTCCGGAGTAGGTATTGGTAATGAAAGCGCGATGCGATATGTTGCTTGGCGGAGTCGTGGTGGAAGTTCCACTTCCGCTACCGCAGGACGAGACCAACAAGATAGTGGCCGAGGTGAGCAAGAGGACGGCAACGCGCTTCAAACGATTGCCTCGTAAAACATTATGATTTGACATGAGTTACTGGAAACCGTTGAATTATAACAGAGCATGGCAGGGCGGCTCAGTGTGCTTCGGATGGCCATTTCCCGTGATTTGGGATAAAGTTCAATCAAGTTTAACACTCCACAATTAGAACATTATGTCGACAGGACTCATCTCCCGGTTGCAGAAGGGCGCTATTTTATGTGACGGCGCCATGGGTACGCTGCTCTATTCCAAGGGCATTTTCATCAATCGATGTTATGACGAGCTGAACGTGTCGGCGCCCGACCTGATTCGCGGCATTCATCAGGATTACCTGAAGGCCGGAGCCGAGGTCATTGAAACAAACACTTTTGGCGCAATTCGTTTCGCCTGTCGAAGCACGGATGCCTGGATAAGTTGGTGGACATCAACCGTAAGGGCGCCCGTCTTGCCCGCGAGGCGTCCAAGACCTTCGATGCCTTGGTGGCCGGAGCCGTGGGTCCTCTAGGCGTGCGCATTGAGCCGCTAGGCAGGGTTTCGCTCGCGGAAGCACGCGCTGCCTTCCGCGAACAGATCGCCGCTCTGAATGAGGAAGGCATCGATCTGGTAATGCTGGAAACGTTTGGCTACCTGGAGGAGTTGCATCAGGCGCTGCTGGCGGCTCGCGACGTGAATCCCGACTTGCCGGTGGTGGCGCAGGTCACTATCGATGAAGAGGGCAACTGCCTGGATGGCGCCAGCCCGGAGCACTACGGAGCGCAACTGGAGGCCTGGGGCGCGGATGTGATTGGCTGTAACTGCAGCGTAGGTCCGGTGGCCATGCAGGATGCGCTGGAGCGCGTGCGAGCCGTCACGACCCTGCCGCTGGCCGCTCAACCGAATGCCGGCATTCCGCGCTCCGTGGAAGGCCGCAACATCTATCTGTGTTCCCCGAATATATGGCGAATTTCATGGAGGGCTTCGTTAACGCCGGAGTCCGGCTGGTGGGTGGTTGCTGTGGCACCACTCCTGAGCACATCCATGCCATGAAGGTGTTCTTAAAGGCAGGCGCAGCACGCGCTGCGTCTTACAAACCGATCAGGACGACCGAGTCAAAACCGGTCGAACCGCCCCCGCTGAGCGAACGCTCGAATCTGGGACGCAAGATTGCCGCGGGTGAGTTTGTCACCATGGTGGAAATCGTTCCTCCGCGCGGCACCGACGCCAAGCGCGAACTGGAAGGCGCCAAGTTTCTGAAGTCGGTCGGGGTCGACGGGATCAACATCCCAGACAGCCCTCGCGCCTCAGCGCGCATGAGTAACCAGGCTCTCTGCCTGCTGGTGAAGCAGCAGATAGGGATTGAGCCAATCCTGCATTACACTTGCCGCGATCGCAACGTGCTGGGCATTCAATCGGACTTGCTGGGTGCCAGCGCCATCGGAATTCGCAATTTGATTTGCATTACCGGCGATCCGCCGAAGATGGGCGATTATCCCGATGCCACCGCCGTTTTCGACGTGGATTCCATCGGCCTGGTCAACATTGTTCACAATCTGAACCGCGGGCTGGATATCGGGGGTAATCCCATCGGGAATTCAACCGGGTTTGTGATCGCGGTCGGCGCCAATCCCGGAAGCCTCAACATCGACGAAGAGATTCGCCGCTTCGAATACAAAGTGGAGGCGGGGGCGGAGTTGGCGGTCACGCAACCAGTCTTCGATCTTCGTTTGCTGGAACAGTTCATGCGCAAGATTGAGCATTGCCGGGTTCCCGTGGTTGCCGGCATTTGGCCGCTCACTAGCACTCGCAATGCCGAGTTCATGCAGAATGAGCTGCGGGTTTCCATTCCTGCTGAAATCTTCGCCCGCATGGCCAAAGCCACGACCGCCGATGCGGCCCGTGCCGAAGGCGTAGCCATCGCTCGCGACATGCTATTTGCGGTCAAAGACCTGGTACAAGGTGCCCAGATCAGCGCGCCCTTTGGACGCTACTCCTGCGCCATAGATGTGCTGGAGGCTTTAGGCACGAGCAAACGCGCAGCCGTTTGATGTAGCCGGATAATCAGGCGCGCAAAGTTTCCCCTGACATCGCTGTGGTAGGCGGCGTCATCGGTTCGACGTGATTGTAGTTGGACGCGATGCAAACCTGTTCTCCGCGTAAGCCATCGCGGAGAAGCCGGAGGGCAATGCCTGCGTGGGAACCTTTCGCTTTAAGAGCTACTCGACGATCGAAGATCGACTTGCGTACGGCGAGGCAGTCCTACGTAGCGGTTATCAACTAGGCAGTCGGCTGAGAAGAAATGTCTCGGGCTGTCTGGTACTGGTGGCTGTGTTTGGGATCCTCACAGCTTCCTCGGCGGCCCAGGTCCGCGCCGAATATTCTCCCGGTTCAACACTCTCCAACGGTGGGACCGTGCCCGATCCAGGCTTCTCGTATGCCAATCAGATCTGGTACAACTCGTCCGACCGCTTGTATGGTCCGAAGGGCAAGCTCGTTGCGTTCCATGGCCAGCTGTCCGCACTGACCGATAACAACACCGTGGTATATGTCCCGAAGTTCCATTTCCTGGGCGCCAAAATGCAGTTTCTGATCGACATCGCGATTTCAGATGGCCGCTTCGACACGCGAAATCCACTCGAGGGCGACCACGTTATCAAGGGCGCGGTTGGCATCAGCAATACTAACTTTGTGCCCTTCGACCTGGGCTGGAACCTGAAGTGGCTTGACTTCCAGGCAGGACTCAGCATCTACGCCCCGACCGGCCGCTATCGTCCGCACGCTGCTGACAACCTGAGTTCCGGCTTCTGGACCGCCGGACCGCAGGCTGGCGCTACGATTTATCTGAGCGAGAGCAAGTTGACCCAGGCCAGTATCTTCACCTACTACGGTTTTAATCGAATTCAACACGACACCGACGTTCATCCCGGCGCAAACGCGTCGGTTGACTATGCTCTATCCCATACTTTTCAGCTCAGCTCCGACGGGAAGTGGTCGTTGCTGGCGGGTCCGGCCGGATACGGCCAGTGGCAAACCACCAACAAGGGCGGCGTTCGCAAGGACAACGCGAGACTGCTATACGGAGTCGACGGCGTGGGCTTCACGACCAATCTCACGACACCCTACAAAGGTCTGTACGCAGGATTCAGCACCCTGTTTGAATATGACGCTCGAAACACTTACGAAGGCCGCACCAACGTCATCTCCGCCGGATTGAATTTCTAGCAGCGCAGGCGCTGGAAGCGGCTTTCAGCCCAGCGAACTCCGGCCCACCATCCCAAAAGGCTTCAGCCACGGTGGCTAACGCAAAAGCCCTTTCAGATTGCATGCTGTCGGCACGGCTAAACCCGTGCCCTTCTACCCTTCCGCAAATATTTCTTTCGAGCAAATTTTCACATCCACCGAACGAAATTTGCACTAAAATCGGCAACAGGAGTTCGAACTTGCCCAAGTTTGAAGAGTGCCTGGAGCGATTGGAAAAAATCGTAGCGGAATTGGAAAAGGGCGATGTCTCGCTCGACCACGCGCTCGAACTCTTTGACGAGGGAATGAAGCTTTCCGGTTCCTGCCGGAAGGAACTGGAAGAAGCCGAAGGCAAAGTCGAAATCCTGCTGAGGCGCAATGGCAAGCTTCAGCCGGAAGCGTTCGAATCGGTAACCCAGCCCGACGCCCCCAAATAGCGCCGGCCATACTGGACAACTTATATCCCGCACCGGCATGGTGCGACCCGGTTAACTCTGAAACCAAATTGCTTAACGGATGTGTCCAACATCCTTCCACCATCGCAAAGAGGTTTATCATGCGGCCCATCAATGTTGTTTTCGCTCACCACGATGCGGTATTGGCCGAGCGTCTGGCTGCATCGCTCAATAAACAATTTCGTAATCTCGTGCTTGCGAAGTCAAGCCAGGAAGTGAAGTCGGCAGTGGCCCGGTTTCGTTCGCCGTTCGCGGTCGTAGACTTGGAACTGGTCAGTCTCGCGGAACTGGAAGAGTTGTGCCGGGGATTTCCGTCGACCGCGTTTGTCTGTGTTCACCGGCTGGCGGATGACCGTTTGTGGTCCGACGCTTTGGCGGTCGGCGCAGTCGATTGCTGCGACTCCGCCGATGTGCCTGGCGTTCTGCTGGCGTCGGAACGCTACGTTGTGCTCAGCCGAGGACGCTCGTCTGCTGCCTAGCTGATAGGTGCGGGCGCCCCGGCCAGACCGGCGCCCGCATCACTTGCTTCCTACATTGCCCTCATTTCTCTGCGGAATCGCTTGCCAGCGTTTCTGGTCCGGTCGATGTTCGTTCTTCGGGAGCGCCTGCCCAACGCCGTTGTTATACTTCCTTCTTCATGCTCAAAGAAACTCTGCAACAAGCTCGAATCGTCATCGACGAAACTCTGGAGCGGCTGCTCCCGTCGGCCACGCAGTATCCCGTCCTCGATTCACCAGGCCATGCGCCACAGCGTATTCGCCGGCGGAAAGCGCCTGCGCCCCATCCTGTGTATGGAAGCCGGGCAAATGGTGGAAGGCTGTATTCCCCCCGGAATCGAAGAGTTGGGCGCCGCCCTGGAAATGCTGCACACTTACTCGCTCATTCACGACGACCTCCCTGCGCTCGACAATGACGATCTGCGCCGCGGACTTCCCACCTGCCACAAAGCCTTCGGCGAGGCGACTGCGATCCTGGCCGGCGATGCTCTGCAGACGTATGCCTACGAAGTGCTGGCGAAGTTGCAGTGTCCGGCTGAGGCCCGCGTGGCCATCATCGCCGAGGTCGCTCACGCCACCGGAACCGTCGACGGCATGATCGGCGGTCAAGTGATGGACCTGGAGGCGGAACACACGCGTCCTGACGCGAAGACCTTGGAGTACATCCATCGCTCCAAGACTGGTGCTCTGCTGACCGCCAGCGTTGTCACTGGAGGCATGTACGCGGCAGCCAATGCCCAGCAGATCCAAAGCCTACGCGAATTCGGCCAGAACATCGGACTGGCGTTTCAGATTGTGGACGACGTGCTCGACGTGACTCAGACCTCGGAACAGTTGGGCAAGACCGCCGGCAAAGACACTGCGACCGAGAAAGCGACGTACCCCGCCTTGTTCGGAATCGATGCCTCACTGAAGAAAGCGGACGAACTGGTGGCCCGGGCCTCTGCCGCACTGGACGCCTTTGGCGACAGCGCCGCAACTCTGCGTGAGATCGCGCACTATATGGCCGACAGGAAGAAGTAGCGAGATAAATGCGTTACACCAGGAAGATTGTTCATTCCCGAGCGTCGACGAGTTGGACGAGCAGTTAGCCGCAAGGTTGCTATCGGATCGAGTTTCCGTTATAGCGACAGCCAGTGTACGATCCTGTACACCCTGCTGTGAGTGAATGGTTACGCCTGTGCCTGAACTGCCCGACATCGTTGCCTATCTGGGAGCGCTGGAGAAGCGAATTCTCGGGCAAACGCTGGAACACGTTCGCATCAGTGGGCCTTCGCTGTTGCGCACAGCCGCGCCGCCAGTCTCGGCCGTGGAGGGCAGGAAGGTTGTCGATTTACGCCGGATGGGCAAGCGCATCTGCATCGGACTGGAAGGCGATTTCTGGCTGGTCTTGCATCTCATGATCGCCGGCAGGCTTCATTGGCAACCACGCAAAGCCAGTGCTACGAAGGCGCGGAGCATCGCGACTTTCGATTTCGCCAATGGCACTCTGTCTCTCACCGAGGCTGGTTCCAGGAAGCGTGCCTCTCTCCATGTTGTCGCCGGCGAGGCGGGCCTTCGCGCCCTTGATCCTGGTGGCCTTGAGGTGCTTGACGCTGACCTGGAGCGCTTCACGACTGTGCTCCAATCTGCCAACCATACTTTGAAGCGGGCTCTTACCGATCCGCGGTTGCTGAGCGGCATTGGCAATGCCTACTCTGACGAGATTCTGTTCGAGGCGCGGCTCTCCCCCTTCGCGCTGACGCAGAAGTTAACGCAGATTGAAATCGAGCGGCTGTTCGCCGCGACACGCAATCAACTTGCGCAGTGGGCGGAACGTTTGCGAGTTGAGGCAGGCGAGAAATTTCCCGAGAAAGTCACGGCCTTTCGCCCGGGTATGGCAGTCCATGGCCGATACAAACAGCCGTGCCCGCACTGCGGCGCGAAGATCCAGCGCATCCGGTATGCGACTAACGAAACCAACTACTGTCCAGTTTGCCAGACCAGCGGCAGGCTGCTCGCCGACCGCAGCCTGTCGAGATTGCTGCGTGAGGACTGGCCGAAAACCGTGGAAGAACTGGAGTCGCTTACCAACGCGCCCAAGTCACGGCTTTAGGCAGCGGGACTACGCGGAAGAGATTTTTGCCGTAATCCCTCTTCGCGTTGCGATCCCTGCTGCCGGTCGCTAAAGAATTCGCCGGTACCGATCCAGAATCTCGCGAGGGATTTAAGGTTTCTCTTGTAAGTGCGCGTAACGGTGTATTGCTTTCCCCCTTTCAACCGGAGACCATATTCCCCCGTTGCATGCGGCCTGATCTCTTCCACAAACGAGATGTTGACTAACACAGAACGATGTATCCGAATGAATCCGTAAGGCTCTAGCTTCTGCGCCACCATCGAAATCGACTCACGCAGCAGATACGAGCTCGAATCCCGCTGCAGCAACACGTAGTTGCCGTCAGCGTGAACCGCGACCACGTCACCTGGGTTGATAAACAGAATTCTGCCATCGACCTTGATGGCCAAGCGAGGAGACTGCCGGCTGGCTAGCGACTGTAACATCGAAGGAACTTCCATACTGCCTAGATTGAACTCAAAAATGGTCGGAGACCATACCCACTTGACCGGGCTTCGACATGACCATTATCATCCGCGGAAATGAAGAAAGTAGCCTCGGGAATTCTGCCCATCATCCCAATAGACCGCAAGTCGAGAAGAGCTCTGCATAAGCAGATCTATGACGCGTATCGGAAGGCCATTGTCGATGGCAGCCTCGGTCCAGGGCAGAGAATTCCATCTACTCGCCTGCTTGCATCCGAGCTGGGGGTTTCGCGGTTCCCGGTGCTGAACGCCTACGCCCAGCTCCTGGCGGAAGGCTATCTCGAGGGCCGCGTCGGCGCCGGAACGGTGGTTTCCAAGGCGCTTCCGGAACAGTTCACGTCAAGCAAACCGGCCAGAATGCGATTCACGTCAAACCGTTCCGCGCCTCGTATGGTCGCGCGTCGTACATCGAGTCTTCCCCGGCTTGAGCGTTCCCCATGGCTGCGAGGGTGGGGAGCATTCGGCGTGGGGCAAGTGGCTTTCGATCACTTTCCACTCCACATCTTGTCGAATCTGGTCACGCGGCGTTGTCGGAATATGGACGCCAAGTCATTTCATTACGGCGAGCAGATGGGCTCCAAGGCTCTGCGCGAAACGATAGCTAGCTATCTGAGAACTGCGCGCTCACTACACTGCGATGCCGACCAGGTGATGATCGTGACCGGTTCTCAGCAGGCGTTGGAGATTTCGGCGCGCGTTCTCTTCGATCCAGCCAGCCCGGTGTGGGTAGAAGATCCGGGTTATGCTTTGGCACGCGCAGCCTTCGCGCTGACTGGCTGTCATCTGGTGCCTGTTCCTGTTGACCAGGAAGGGCTGGATGTTATCGCCGGCATCAAGCGATGCCGCAAGGCGCGAGCCGCATTCGTTACCCCGTCTCACCAATTTCCGCTTGGCGTGACCATGAGCGCTACGCGGCGCCTCCAACTACTGGACTGGGCCCAGAGCTCAGGAGCCTGGATCATCGAGGATGACTATGATAGCGAGTATCGGTATGAGAGTTCGCCCATCGCGTCCTTACAAGGGCTCGATACCAACGCTCGCGTAATCTACATCGGGACTTTCAGCAAAGTATTGTTTCCTTCTTTGCGTCTCGGATATGTCGTCATTCCAGCGGACCTTGTCGACCGCTTTTTGATCATCCGTCGCGCTATGGATCTTGGTCCGCCGACCTTCTTTCAGGAAGTGCTGGCCGACTTTATTGCTGAAGGGCATTTCGCCCGCCACATTCGAAGGATGCGGGTTCTGTACCGCGCGCGAAGGAGCGCGCTGGTGGACAGCATCGGCAGGGAACTCGGGGCCTCGGTGGAAATACTTGGGGACGAGGCTGGCATGCATTTGGCCGTGACCCTGCCGAAAGGTAGCCGCGATCTGGAAATAGCCGAGCGAGCCGCCCGCCAGAACCTTTGGATCTGGCCTCTTTCTCCTTCTTATCTGGGCGAGGCCGCGCGCCCTGGCTTCATCCTGGGGTTCGGCAGCACAGCGGTAGAAGACATTCCGCGCGCCGTTCGCAAGCTCCGTAGCTTGCTAAACGTGAAATAAAACCCCTACGGACATGATCGCCTCAAGCATAAAGAGAGTGCGATTCTTCTCGGAAAGCTAGCTGGTCCGGCTCTGCATCAATTGCGGTTGAGTTACCTTTGTCATCTTCGGGGGACTAGACTGCGGGCTTCTGCACAGCCGCTCCCAGCACTTTGCCAGGCCCCGGTTCTTGGACAAAGGCAACGATCCGAACATTCTTAGGATCCGTGCCAGGTTTAAGTTTCAGCTGGATGGTTTCGTCAAAACTCTTTCCCTTTGGCAACTTTCCTATCTTGGTGATCTGTTGCACAACCGCGACATGGGTCAAGTGGCGACCCCCATTTTCACCGTGCAAGACTTGTGATTCCACATGGTCGAGAGCTACAGCCACGTAGACATCGGCATTGCGTTTGTCGGAACCGCCATCCGCTTCAATGTGGGTTCGAAGAACAGTTGGATTACCGGCATCAACGCTCGCCTCCTCGATATGTACCGGAATCGCGGGCGCGGTGGCGGCTTCCTGAAGTACTTTGCTCACCGATTGCTGATCATTGGCCTGCATTTCACGGCTTCCGTCCACAATGAACTGGGGAGTATATGGCTCCTTCAGTCCAAGAGCGCGGACGTAGGCGATCTGCCGCTCAGTAAGGGCAGGGGAGGAGTTGGAATCTTTCCACCCGTCATGGTCCCAATAGTCCACATGTTCGCTGAGAACGATGAGCTGCGCACCAGCAATGGGTTGGGAAGTATCCAGTTTCTGCAGGAGGGCGTCTGCCGGAGGGCAACTGGAACAACCTTCTGAGGTGAAGAGTTCAACCAGAATGGGATGAGCGTTATTGCTCGCCTCTGTAGCCATGGCGTTGTTTTCGCCCTGCAAGCCGCGCCCGTTAGCGGTAGGCGCCGTTTGCAGGAATAAGAGGCCACAGAACAAAACCGCGCAGACTGAGGATTGCGCCGAGATGTTTCGAAACATAACTACCATATTGGGTGAGAAAACTGCAGGAGGCAATAGCCACTTGGCCGGATTTTATGCTGACCATGATCGTGTGGCTCTCAACCAGGGGTTTTCGCCTTGCCCAACGTGCGCCGGAAGGCCTCAGCCGAGAGGACTCTTCATGCGGCCGCAAGGAGTCAGGAAGACTCCAGTAGCCGGCATGCCAGGCTTTTGTGGGGCTGCCCAGCGCCAGTAACTTGTCGAACCAGCGATTCGCTGCCCAGGATGATCATGAGATCGGGGATCTACTTCACAGCGTCCGCCGTTTTGTCGGCCCCGGTTTTGACCGCCTTTCCGGTATCTTTGCCGGCTGTGCCCACGGCATCGCCGGTTTTGGTAGCGGCCTTCTTGGTTCCGTGAGCAACATCCTTGCTGGTGTCTTTGGTTACGTCCGCGGTTTTGACGGCTGCCTTCTTGGTCCCGTGGGCAACGTCCTTGCTGGTGTCTTTGGTTGTGTCGGCAGTTTTATCGGCGGCTTTCTTGGTGTCCTGTCCCAAGTCCTGCGCGCAGACAGTAGTTCCGATTGCGAGGACGGCTGCAACCAGGGTTATTAACATTGCTTTCATTAGTCTCTCCTTAGCTCAAGAAACGACATCCCCGGATGGAGAGAGAATGCCGCGGTTCCGCCCCGTCGTAGTTAGAATTTACCATATTTAACCTGGACATTTATCAATGGATGAGCATAGACACGTGAGGGTAAGCGGTCAGAGCGCGGGCGGGGGCATCGATGACCGGCCGCCGCCCATCCTTGCTGCGAACCGAGTCCCCCTCCCAGTTCGCAGCCAGGTTGCGTGTCCCTTGCGGGGACATCTTGTGTCGACCCAACAGGCCGAAACGCTCACCGCCTTACCCGATCATGCGGCGCAGCAGTCCCGCCAGGCCCGTGAATCCTCCGCCGAACAAGAAGAGGCTGCTCGTCTTGGGATTGGTGGGCGTTGTCTTGCCGTCGCTGTTCGTAGTGCCTGTGATGGTGAAAGCTTCCGAAGGAATCGTCCCATATCTATATTCGGCTTGCGATGGGCAACCAGGCGAAGTACAACCGGCTCCGGAATTCTCGTCCCATCCGAAAACCGCTCCGCTCGGAATGGTTCCATTTTTCAGAGTTATCCAGTATGACCCGTTCGAAAGGGCTGGACCATTTGTCAAACCAGCAGTCTCCTCGCAGATGTTGTAACCCCAGCCATTGGCATAGCAGTTGGATTCGCTAAACTGCACCACCTGGTCAAAGTAGACCGTGCCGCCTCCATTGGCTTGCGAACTGATCACTAACTCCGCCATCGGACTATGGTCGGTCATGAAGATCAAGATCCAGATGGAGAAGCCGGTAACAGTAGAGTTCCCACCCGAGACGGTGAAGGTGTTGGTAACGAAATTTTGGTTGTTAAACCGGTAAGCGTTGTAATCTCCACTTACCGGACCGTTCTCATAGATGGTTCCAGCCGCCGCCAGAGTCGAGCACAACAGTACAAGCGCTGACAACAAGAACAGTCTTGCCTTCATATTCCATTCTCCTCTTAGTTCAATGTGGTCGTAGGAGGTTATGGGTCGTGACGAACTTGACTTCCCCACGCTTCGGCGCAAATTCCCCAAAACGAGTATTTAGCAGCCTCACTTAAGGCGTGATTTCCCAGACCACACCATTGCCGCTGCTACCGCCCCAACCTGCTGTGCCATATAAGTTGCCATTCGCGTCGAAAATCAGATGACCATACGGAGATCGTCCATCACTGCCATTGGTAAAGTCATAGACCGTGCTATAGGTCCAGCTACCGTTGGACTGGGTCAGCTTGAAAACGGAACCCTGCTGGTAAGCCCCGCCGGCGATCGTGGTGCCATAAAGATTGCCGGCTGCATCCAGCAGAACGGGGCCGAACGGTCCGCGGCCCGGAGGTCCATTCAACGAGTACAGAACATTGAACATCCAACCGCCCTGGGAGGGCGTCAGTTCAAAGACCGTCCCGCCGCTACCAGATCCGCCATTGGAGGTCGTACCGTAAAGGTTGCCCGCTGCATCCATGGTTAGGTCAGCCTTGGGAAACGATCCATCGCTTCCATTTTGAAATTGGTAGAGCAAGCTGACCGTCCAGCCGGAACCTGATGGCGACAACTCGTAAACCGTGCCGTAGGGGTAATTACTAATGCCGAAAGTACCCGCAGTCGTGCCGTACAGATTGCCTGCGCTATCCAGGATTACTCCAGCAAAGGGATCGGATCCGCCTGTACCTGCTAGCCCCAACTCGAGGATGCTGGTTTCGGTCCAACTGCCATCGGACGGTGTCAATTCGAACACACCGCCCGAACCGCCTCTGTTACCGCCTTGTAAGGCAGTGCCGTATAGGTTGCCCGCATGATCGAAAACCAAATCGCCAAGGGTGGGGGAAAAAGAAACTAGGAAATGTGTTACCCAGAAAAATTTGGGTTTCAGTCCAGGGACAGATTGCAGTCTTGCATGCTGAGGCAGGGGGTCTGAGCTGGAACACCGTGCCGCACGTCTGAACATCCCCCTGGAGACAAGCTACCTGGTTGATGCCTCCATAGAAGGTTGTGCCAAACAACGTGCCATCGGCTGCAATAGTGACTCTTGCCTCGGGATAGAATCCATCCGATCCGCCCGCAAATTGATACAAGGGATTTAGCACCCATCCTGAGCCTTGGTGCGCCAACTTATAGACTGTGCCATAGCCGAGACCGCCCAGCGAAGCCGTGCCATACAAATTGCCGGCTCGGTCTAGGTTCACTCCCGCCAGGGGATTGGCTCCATCCTCTCCGCCGCTGAAGCTATGCAGCACGGTGAAGGTTTGGGCTTGAGCTGAGACTAGCGTCAGTCCAAGCGTGACGATGAATACCATCGCAGTATTTAGATCTGCGAACGACTTATCCACAACCGCTTGCCACCCATATCGTGTCCTCCTTCTCTAAATTCAATTCCTGCGGAATTGGCTCGCGCTGCAAATCGGCGCCGGCATCCGGGAGCGCGGGTGCCGGCGCCTTCTGTTCGCAGACCTGACTCAGCTTGCGCCCTACCCGACCATGCGGCGCAGCATTCCCGCCAGGCCTGCGAATCCCCCGCCAAACAAGAAAATGCTGCTTGTCTTGGGATTGCTTGGCGTTTTTCCGTGCTCGTCCCCGCTCGTGCCCATCAAGGTGAAGGTTTCTGAGGGAATGGTCCCATTGGTCCATACGGCTTGTGATGGGCAACCCGAAGATTGGCACCCGGCGCCGGCATTTGCGTCCCAGAAAATCGCATCCCCGCTGGGGAAACTTCCATTTTTCAGCGTGACCCAATAGGTGCCGGTTGACATCGCCGGCCCGTTATTCCAGTTTGCCGTCTCTTCGCAATGGTTGTAACCGAACCCATCGGCATAGCAATTGGAGTCTGCTAGAACTGCACTATCTGGTTGAAGTAAACCGTGCCGCCACCATTGGATTGGGAACTGATGATCAACTGGGCTGCCGGATTGTGATTCCCAGGAAATATCCATATCCAAATCGAAAGCCCGGTTAAGGTTGGGGTGCCGGACGACACAGTAAACGTGTTGCTCACCCAGAAAGAGCCGGTCAAACCGTATGCTCCGTAATGCTCATGGATGTCCTGTGGACCGTTGTCGTAGATAGTTCCCGCCGTACCCATCATCGGAACCAACAGCAACGTCGCCAATAGCGAAACGATTCGCGTCATCATGGTCAAATCTCCTCTTTTCGTCTGTCAGCAACAATCCGGTCGCGCACTTTGAGCCGAAACCGCATGGCCATAGAAGATCTCGTGAACTGAGCGGCTCGCGAAGGCGACTAGGGAGTGATCTCCCAGACCACCCCATTGCCACTGCTTCCACCCCATCCTGCCGTGCCGTAGAGGTTTCCGCTCGCATCGAAAATCAAGTGGCCATAAGGGGAGCGCCCATCACTGTCACCGGTAAAGTCATGGAGCGACGTGTAGGTCCAGCCGCCGTTGGTGTGGGTCAGTTTGAAAACCGAACCCTGCTGATAAGCGCCCCCGGCAAGAGTGGTGCCGTAGAGATTTCCCGCCGCATCCATGAGCACCGGACTGAATGGTCCAAAAGTCGACCCGGGGAAGGAATAGATCACGCTGAAGTTCCAACCGCCGCCGGAAGGCGAAAGCTCCCAGACCGTACCCCCCACCCCCGATCCGCCGACGGAAGTCGTGCCATAGAGATTGCCGACGGAGTCCATGATTAAATCAGCCCGCGGAGATCCTCCGTCACTGCCGTTTTGAAAGGTGTAGAGCGTGCTCGATGCTCCATCCGGATCCGGAGGGTAGTCAATTCGTAGACAGTGCCATAATTCCCACCGGCCGGGGCTCCAGAAGTTGTCCCGTAAAGGTTGCCGGCGGTATCAAGATCACGCCTCCGACGGGCTGGTCGTCGCCACCGCCTGCAGGAAATTCGTAGATGTCTGTCTCCGTCCAGCCGCCATTGGAAGGTGTCAGTTGGTAAACCCCGCCGGCGTAATGTCCGCCCGGCGAATGCCGCGCCGTAAAGATTTCCTGCGCGGTCGAAGATCAGATCACCGAAGTTCGGCCAGAACAAGGACGGATGGGAATTGAATTCGTAGATCTGGGTTTCGGTCCAGCTACACAGGACGGTGGTGCAAGCGGTGGGGGGCGGCGTGAGATGGAACACCGTCCCACATTGCACGGGTCCCCCTTGGATGCAACCCCCTCCTGCAATACCTCCATAGAAGGTTGTGCCGTAGAGCGTGCCATCGGCGGCAATGGTTACCCTGGCCTCGGGGAAAAATCCGTCAGGCAGTGCCCCGGAACTGATACAGCGGGTTTAGAGCCCAGCTGGAGCCGTGACGAGCCAACTTGTAAACGGTGCCATATCCCCGGCCGCCCAGCGACGCTGTCCCATAGAGGTTGCCGGCTTGGTCCATGCTCAATCCAGCCAATGGATTGGCTCCGTCACCTCCGCCGGAGAAGTTATGCAGCACGGTGAAAGTCTGCGCCTGAGCTGCCATTACGGTCAGCTCAAATGTCATGACCAGCTCCATCGCCAGCCGTACTGCCATGGAGTTTGTTTGTCCACCATGAATTGATACGCATAGTGTCTCTCCTTGTCTTCAATTTCAATTAGCGATCTGAAGTTACGGCAGCTGAACGATCAAAGTCAGTTCGTTCCATTGCCTCTAGCGATACGCTTCATTCATGCCGCACTGCTTCAATCGGATCCAGTCCCATCGCCCGTTGTGCCGGGATGTAACAAGCCGCCGACGCCACTGCCATCAACAATGCTCCTACGCTGGCAAAGATCATAGGGTCGCTTGCCTTCACGCCGAACAACATCGGACTGACAACTCGTCCCAAAGCAAGTGAGGCAAGACGCCGGCAATCAAACCTGCCAACGCAATACGATATGCCTTGGCTCAGTACCAGTCGCAGAACATCCATCGGTTTCGCACCCAGCGCACGGCGAACTCCAATCTCGGGCGTGCGCCCCGCAACCATGTAGGCCATCACGCCGTAGGTACCCACGGCGGCGAGCAGCAATGCGATTCCCGCGAGGATACTCAGCAACACCGCCGACAGCCTTGCGGAGCGACATAGACATCGGACTGCTCTGCCAGTGGACGCTACGTCATAGAGCGGCAAATCAGGGTCGAGCGAGTACAACCGTTTCCCGCAGCATGGGCTCCAGCGAGCTCTGGGCTCCTGGTCGGAGCGAATCACCAGAGGCTTTACTAGGCGGCAGTACTGCTGCGAAGGGAAGAAAGGCTTCCGGAAGCGACTTGCCCGCTGGCTCCGTAGATTTGCAGCGTGATGTGACAATGCCGACCACCGTCCACCACGAACTGCTGCACGCCTGCGATGCTTGGAAATCGAAGTCAATGCGTTTGCCGAGTAGCGCTTTCGCTCGGGCCACTGTTGCTCCGCGAAGCTGTCGTCGATGATGCAGACCGGCGGCGCGCTTTCGTCATCGGTCGCATTGAAATCACGGCCCCGCTCGCAGCTTGACGCCCAATGCCTTCAGTGTTCCCGGCGTCATTCGGGAAATTTCGAGCGTAAGGTTCGCTTCCCAGCTGGGGTTGGGGACGGCCTTCGACGCGAACATCAGTCTGCGATCCGCCGAGCAGGGCGATCCAGCCAACCGCCTTCACGCCGGGCAGCGCCGCAACTTTCTCCACTAGCTCTTCGACAAGGCGGCCGCGCTGGGCATTGTCCGTGTACCTGCTGCGGGCAGACTCAAGGACGCGGTGAGCACTCCATTCGGCTGAAAGCCCAGGTCTGCTTGCAAGACGTGGTAGAGACTCTTGATAGTCAGTCCCGTGGCCACCAGCAACACCAGCGATAAGGCCAACTCGGCGGCAGCGAGAAAGCCGCGAACGCCCATACGTGTAGGCCTGCAGCACGAGCCATGACTCGCATCTTTGAGTACCTTGTTGGGATCAACGTCCAGAGGCCATTATCGCCGGAAAGACTCCAAAGACAATTCCCGTCACTAGCGACAACTCCCAAAGTGAATAGCAGGACGGAGCGATCAATCGAGATCTCCTCGATTCGAGGCAGGCTCGAAGATGCCAGATGAGCGAGGGCGGCGGTTGCGCTATACGCGAAAACCAGACCTACGGCTCCCCCGATGAGCGCGAGCAGAATGCTCTCGCAGAGGTGCTGCCGCGCCAGACGGCCCGCGCCCGCGCCCAAGCGCGCTGCGAACGGCGATCTCGCGTCGCCGCACCACCGCCAGCGACATCAGCAGATTGGCTACGTTGGCGCAGGCGATCAGCAGCACCAGTCCAACCGCGCTCATCAACAGCAGTAAGGGTTGCCGGGCGCCTTCTGACCTGGGCTGGAGCAGTGGCTCGACATTGACGCTCTGGCCCAGGTTGGTCTTGGGGTACTGCTTCTCCAATTGCCGCGCAATCGCTGACATCTCTGTGCGGGCCTGCTCCAAAGTTACGCCGGGTTTCATGCGGGCATAGGCCAAAATTCCGTCATGCGTGTCGCGGTGTGCGGGACCGCCAATCACGTTCTCCATTTGCCCCAATGGACGTGAAGGCATTGATCTTGGCGCCAAGTCATATGACAGACGGCTGCTGGGAATTATGCCGACGACGCGTGAAGGACTCGCCGTCGAACATCAGCTTCTTATGCAATACTCCGGGATCGCCTCCGAACTCATGCGACCATAGGGAGTCGCTCAGCAGCACGACAGGCTTCGCGTCCGGCTTGTCATCCTGGCGGTGAGAGGGAGCGCCCCAGAATCGGCTGAACTCCGAGCATAGGGAAAAAAGCCAGCAGTGACCTGTCGTACGTCCAGTCGTTGTGGTTCCCCTTGACCGGTGAGTGTGACGTCGATTGAGCGGAACCCTCCGATGCTCTCAAAAACAGTATTCATGGCGCGCCAGTCGTCAAGATTCGCCATGGAGATGTACATGAGCGGCAGCCCGGAGCCCGTTCCGAGAGCGTGACTAGTCGGTCAGGATGAGGGTACGGCAATGGTCGCAACAGGACGGCGTTGACGACCGAGAAGATGGCAGTGTTGGCCCCGATACCCGAGGCGAGCGTGAGGACGGCACTGCGGTAAAGCTGGATTCTTGCGCAACATCCGCAAGGCGAAGCGCAGGTCGTACCGGAGCGCATCCAGAAAGCGCACGCTGTTCATGCGATAAATCTCTTCGCGGATCAGCGCCGTGTTCCCGAGCTTGCGCTGGGCGGCATAACGCGCCTCCTCCGGCGACATGCCGCGGGCTATGTTTTCGTCGGTTTCGATTTCAAGGTAGGCCTCGAGCTCGCGAGCCCGTTCCTCGTCCCATCGATTGCGACGAAAGAATCGTCTCCAACGCATGGCTATTCCTCGGCGGGCCGCAGCACCCGGTTCACCGCACTCACCAGTTCCTGCCAGCGGCTGGTTTGCTGGGTTAGTTGGCGGCGCCCTTTGGGCGTCAGCCGGTAAAAACGGGCCCGGCGGTTGTTCTCCGACGTGCCCCACGACGACGCCACCCAGCCCCGAAGCTCCAAGACGATGAAGTGCCGGATAGAGCGAGCCGTGCTCCACCTCCAGCACATTGTCGGAACGGTGCTCGATGGCATACGCGATAGTGTGACCGTGAGCTGGACCCAGTACCAGGGCCTGCAAGATCAGCAAATCGAGTGTTCCCTGAAGCATATCGGCCTCCAGTGGAGGTGCGCCTCGTTTCGGCATCGAAATCTCCTGTGATCCAGTAGATGATCTACTGAATAGCGGCACATGTTACCCCCATAGATCATCTATTGCAAGAAGAAAATTATCTTAGGTGGCACCAGCTGAATCTTGCAGCGACTGGAGCAGGGAAGGCTTAAGTCGGGCGGTTTGGTGACGCCTTCGGCGAAACTGGAACCAAGGCTTGTCGCGTTTCGCGTCGACCAACTCAATCTGGGGAAGAATGAGTCATTTATCGTTTCACAGCCGAGCGCGGCTCTTTATCGATCAGTAGATGCGGAAAGTCAGGATTTGAAAGTGTTGCGCATGATAGGGAAGACATTCGGGCCGCGTCAGGCAGCAACTTGCTTATTATGATTTCAACTCTGTAAGCTGTCTCCGAATCTCTGCGGCCTCGCTGTAGCTTGGGTCGATCTTTAGCACACGTTCAAAATGCTGTCGAGCGAGCAGAGGTTGATTCGTTTTCTCGTACGCCAGCCCCAGATGGTAATGAATGTCCGGACTATCCGGGGTTTTGTTCTTCTCCTGTAGCTTGAGGGCTTCTTGAAACAGGCTGACTGCCGACCCATAGACGCCTTTCTGGTAGTAGATCCAGCCCAGCGTGTCAGCCGCCTCAGGGGAATCAGGCATGCCTCGACGTGCTGTCTGGGCTAACGATAGCGCTATATCGACATTGCCGCCACGTTGCAACATGACATTGGCAAGATTTTTTGAAGCGAGCGGGTCATTAGGTTTCAGCCCTAAAGCTTTTTGATACGAGTCCTGGGCTTTGGCCCAATCCCGTTTGGATTCATACAACTCGCCCAACAGAGTATAGAATTCGGGCGCATTAGAATGTTCCTGGATCGCACGCTGATAAGTAGCGATAGCCTGATCTATATCTCCCTTGGCAGCCTGTGCCTGACCTAGCTTAATTGCTGCGTCAGAATTATTTCCATCCATTTCTAGCGAGCGCTTCAAAGCCGTCTCCGCGCCGTTCAGGTCCTTCTTATTGCGGAGAAGCACGGTGCCAAGTAGATCGTAGAAGCTGCTATTGGATGGAGCCTTGGCGATTTGGGCATTGGCGACGGCCAGAGCCTTTTCGATCTGGTTTTGGGCCAGGTAGGTATTCATTAGGCCGCGAATCGCATCGCTAGAATTAGGGTCACGATCAAGCGCTTCCTGATAGGCTTGGCCAGCCTCACTGTATTGTTTCTGCACGAACTTCAGGTTTCCTTGCTGAACATAACCAAGCTGACTTTGCGGATCTGCTGCAATAGCTTTGCGGATGTCTTCGTCGGCAGCCGCAAATTTGTTGCGATTGATGTAAGAAACTGCGCGCAACGCATAGCCTTCCGGCGAAGTGGGTTGCGTATTGATGATCTGGGTGGCCGCTTGTTCTAGCGTACTCATGTCACCCTGGCGCATCGCCAGCAAGGCTAGGGCCCGCTGAGCCTCGACCAGGTCGGGACGAAGACGCACCGCATCCTGCCACTCGCTTTTGGCATTTGCCAGGTTCCCTAACTTCTGAAACGCCAGTCCCAGTTGGTAGTGGGCAGCAGCGTTATCCGGATCATTCTTTATGACGGTTTGCAATGTGCTGGCTGCACCATTGACATCTCCCGCCGAGAGTTCCAACTGCCCGCGGTAGAGGAGAGCCTCGTTGTCGTCAGGACTTGCTTTCAGGATTTCTTCATTTAGTTTACGTGCCTCTTCGCGTCGACCTTTTAGCATGAGAAGGTGAATATAGTTCTTCTTCACAGCAAGGTCCCTGGGATGCTCTTGGTAGAGGCCTTCATATTCGGCGATAGCCTTATCCAACTCGCCAGTCGTAAAGTAGAAGTCCCCTAGCATGCGGTAGCCGACCGAACTGTCTGGAAAGTCGCGCTTGACCTGCCCCAGAAATTCTTCCGCTCTTGTCTTATTACCTTCGGCCAGATACAGTCGGGCAAGGGCAGCAAGCGCGTCGAGGTTCTTCGGATCGACGCCAATAGCGCGGCGAAATTCATGCTCCGCCTCGGCGTACTGATGGCGTGACTGGTAGTAAGCGCCCAGCATCATCGACGCATTTGTGCCTTTGGGATCAAGTTCCACCGCCTTCTTAAAGTTTTCTTCCGCCTCCGCCGGTTGATTGTTCTTCATCAGCATCATCGCTAGGTTAAGGTACAAATTCGAATCGCTGCGATCGAGTGCGATGGCTTTATGCATTTCCTCAATGGCAGCCGGGTATTTGGTTTCTGCTGCCAGAAGATTTGCGGCTGCGAAGTACACTTGGGGATCGTTTGGGCGTTTTTGTAACAGCAGATCCGTTTGTTCCTGCGCCGGCTGGAAATTGCCAGTGGCGATCAACAGCTTGACCATGTCAATGCGGGCTGGATAATTCTCGGGCTCCAGTTCAACCGTACGAGCCAGTTCCTGGTAGGCAGACGACCAGCGCTGAAGTTTCAGATAACTCTGCGCCAGCTGGTAGTGGGCGTCGGCATAGTTTTGATCGATCTTAAGCGCATTCGTGAACTCGATTGCAGCCTCGCGATACTTGCCTTTCTCAAAGTAGCGCTGCCCGCTCTGAAGATATTTCTGCTTACGAAGGTTGGGATCGCTAGAGCAGGCAGTAAAAGCGGCAGCGATAAGGATCAGAAATAGAAAGAAACGAAAACCGGTGGAAATCCTCACTTCGCAACTCCCAGATGCAGGCCCGCGTTCGCCGATTGAAGGGTGTCCCCGCATTGTTAAGATACAGCAATCCGAACCTTCGCCAAGAGGCTATTTCCCCAACTCTTTCTCGCTCGTACCGATGAGAGTAGGCATGTACTTGAAAGGGCTAGGGTTCGATCTCTGGCTTCGAGCCAGTTTCTTGCCCGAAGGAATCGAACCAAGGAGGGCTTATCTGATTGTTATCAAACCAGTTGCCTGGGTTGCAATTGCTTGCAACGGGGTCGCAGAAATTAACAGTCTTGACAAGCTGAGACTTCGGGGCGAATCTACGGAGAAGTCAAACGTGTTCCGGTGAGGGGCTTAGATTGCGCCACAACTGCCCTCTCTGAAACGAGTACGGAGAGATAGATCATGAAGAACACGATCCGAACCTCGGGGTGGTTGGTAATGGGAGCGTTGCTGCTGTGCTTAGCTCCTAACCTTTTCGCAGGCACTAGCCTGGAGCTAAATAGCCCTCCCTCGAACAACGTTCTGGATGGCATTTACGTCGGTTCCTACAGTGCCACGAACACGGTCACGGGCGCGCAGACCCAGGTCACCTGTGATGACTTCAAAGACGAGTCAAACTACAGCGCAGCTACCTACACCGTTAACACCTTCAACAATCTCGGCAGCACGTTGTGGGGTTCCTATCTCATGTCCGCCCAAGGCGGGCACGAGAGCCTCGCCTCCGTGACGGCCCTGTATGATGAAGCGGCTTGGTTGACCCTTGGAATGCTCAGCAAGAATGGCACTACGCAGGGTTGGTATTCCTATGCTATTTGGGCCGTTTTTGATCCAACCGATGTAGCCAACTGGCTGACCCAATATGGCGACAGCACGGCTTGCAACACGGTTTTCGGAAATGGTAGTTGGGGCGCAGGCGGATGTACCAAGGGCAACGGAGGACTGGAAGGACTGGCTGAGGGACAAACATATTTTTCTGGCGAGTTCTCCAACTTCGACATATTGACGCCTGTCTGTGGTTCGGGTCCGGGCGGTTCAGGCGCCCCGGGCAGTTGCCAAGAGCAGGAATTCTTCCAATTGGTGCCTGAGGGTGGCTCGTCTCTGCTCTACTTGCTGCTCGCCTCAGTCTCATGCTTCGGAACGATGTTGTACTCCCGGCGCCGCGATGCAAAGGCCGGATTAGCCTGATTCAGTCGGTGCTTGCACCTTAGGATGGACACCGGACTGGGTTTTCGTTTTGCAGATATCGATGCCGCGCCGGTAGCCTGCCACAGCTAACCTACCAGCAATCCTTCACCGGTGCGGCATCAGATTACTACCCATCGGCGCCCAACCTGCGACGCCAAATCTGATTATCCTAACGGGCCTCTACAGTCCCAACCCCGTTGAAGTTGCCCCAGAATTCTGTAAGTTGCTTTCGGTAGGCCGCTACAGGATTCATCGTGCAGCGCTTCATTTGTGAAACCTCAGCAGGGAGGGGAAGAGGTAACTCCATGCGCAACGAGTAATGTACCGTAGCCCGCGGCGCGTCCGGCCCGCGCAACGCCCCATGGTAGCGGCGAGAAAACTTCCGAAACGCAGCAATTTTTCTTGTGCAGGCCCCCAGGCGGTTATTACGGACCGTTAGATCTATCCAACAGCCCTTTCAAGAGCTTCCTCTCCTCTCGTGGATTGGCGACGCTGCGCTCCCCGGTCGGACCGTACCGAAGAGGTCTTCTCTCTGCGATCCAGCCATTTGGCAGCCATTTCTTCGGCCTGAAGTACCTGATCGACAGTCATCGTTTTCGTTACGTCTTTCCAAGCTTGCGATACCTTTTCACACGCAATCGAGTACCACGCGTAGGTTTGAAGTACGTTACCCGGGTCGGTTTTGTTGTCCGAATAGAATTGAGCGAGCACGAGTTGAGCCATAAGCACTCCCTGCTCAGCGGCTCGCTGACATGCGAGCAAAGTGGCCTCATCCTGGAGAGTCACATCGGCATGGTTTTCAAGGAGGTACTGCAATCCCGATTGCGCATCGCGATCACGGCTCATGGTCATCAACAGAAGTTCAACGCGGTTGGACACTCCCAATTTGTCGAAAATTCGGAACAATGAGTTCTTGATTGTGTGCGAGCTCAGGTCTAATCGCTCAGCAATCTCACGATTTGTGAGGCCCTGAGCGACGCTACGAACGATCTCCATCTCCCGTTTGGAAAGCAGATTCATGCCTCGTGCGTCTACGGCGCAGACGGTGTGGGAAGAAGCCAGAGCATGTACCAAAAGGGACATTTGTTCGCTATTAGCCCAAATCTGCCCCTCATGCACTCGCCGCAGACACTTGTTGAATATCTCCACGGATTCGTGCCTACCCAATATTCCGCGCGCACCGGATCGAAAAGCTTCCAGGATTGCTTCCGACTTCGAGGAATCCAGCAGCATCACAGCTGGCACATAACCGTGCGACGAATGCAGTTCGCGGAGGATCTCGAATCCGCGGCCGACATGTTCGTCTAAAGTCGAACTAAGAAGGAGAACATCGACGTCATTGAGGTCGGGACGGGTTGTCAAACCCGTACCGGTCGGTGAAGTGGTTACTTGTAAGCTGCCGTCACGTCTCAGAGCATCAGCGAGCAGCTCAGTGTGGACTCGCGTGTCGTCGCTTACGAGCACGCGTATAGAAGAAGAAGTGGACTGATGGCGCATTCCGCACTCCAATTGAAGCTCCGTTTGCTTCGGCCAGACTTCAACTCGGGAAGTCTTTAACAAACAAAACCTACAAGGGCAAGTGTTGCTTGAGTCGCAGGGGAGAGTATGTGAATGCCTTTGCAACTTGTAGTTATTGTTAGCAACATACAACAACTGTTTCGAGGAACACAAGCAAAATTCTTGCATAGCCGACAAGGGCTTCCCGCTTTGCACCTAGATGGCGTCGCATTCCTGACTTTGGTTTGGCCCCGGACTCTTGGGCGCCGAAGCAAGTATCCACCTTGCGGTTGAGGCGAAAGCGACGAAACATGGCTCAAGTGCCACCTTTATCTCACCGGTTGGTGGAGGTTCATGGCACGATCAACTGGGGGTTCTGTTCATGCCGGTCGCCAGGCATGTGAGTGGCCAGTAGTTGATAATGATTCAGATCTGCCTCGGCCCGATGTGTCGTCCTCGAGCATGAGAGAAAGATGTCTCTGGGTGCATCTTCTTCCTCTTGAGACGTACAACTCCCGCTTAGCAGAGAAATGCGTCGGTGAGTCTGTGTACCTCTTGCAGGATTTTGCGTCTGCCGTCATGCTTCAAAACACCAAAGTCCCTTAAAGACAACCTCGCTACAGCATTCGAGACATGACCAGCATGGGTGATGTTTCCGGGGTTCGGTTGGCGATCCAAGGAATCTCATCTTTGGCCTGTCGGGGCAGAGGAATGCGCAATTCAAGGGTCACGTGAGGACGTGACTCAGAGGGCGAAGCTATGAGCACCAGCAATCAATCTTGGAGATTTCCCGAGCCGGCTTCGTTTCTCGCCGGGACTGACATCGAAAAGTGGTTTGCGGTGCAGACGCGGGCCCGGCACGAGAAAGTGGTCGCGCAGCGGCTCAGCGACAAGGGGGTAGGAACGTTCCTGCCACTGGTCAAGCAGGTACATCGCTGGAGTGACCGGCAGAAAACTGTCGAGCTGCCATTGTTCGGTTGTTATGTATTCGTAAAACTAGCACCGATGAACCAGGAGCGACAGCGAGTCCTTGTCGTAGACGGTGTGCTAAGGTTTGTCGGAGCAATTGGTGAGGGAACCTCGATTCCTGACGAACAAATCGATGCGATTAGAACCCTTTTGGAAGAGCGGTTACCCTACTGTTCCCATCCTTTTCTCAAGATCGGGCAACGCGTTCGCGTCCGTAGCGGAGCTCTGACCGGAGTCGAAGGAGTTCTCGTTTCGCGAAGTGGAGAGCGTTCGCTGGTCATCTCCTTGGACGCGATTCAGAGATCTCTGGCGGTGCGCATCGAAGGATACGATGTTGAGCCGATCTAGATTGCTTTCACCCTTCGTGCTATCCCATGCCCTTCCCAGAAGCCACTAAATCGGTGGCAGAAAAAACAATCGAAACCCTACGGCTGTTGGTCGTGAGCCGGGAATCCTCGGTTCTTCGGCCGCTTTGGTCAATGGGAGAGGCAAATTCCTGGCAACTGGAAAGCGCTGCCACCGGATGGGGGGCCATGGAGCGAGTGCAGTCGGGATTAGCTCCTGACCTGCTCCTGCTGGACTTGCCCCGGGGCGACACAGACGGTTTGCATATCCTTCGCTGGCTGCGCCGGCTTCGTCCTGAACTCCCGATCATTCTGATCTGTGATCCCGAAGACACCCCTAAGCAACAAGAGGCCATTCGGCTTGGCGCAAGGGACTATTTGGTCAGGCCCCTCGAAGACCAGCCATTCGAGATGGTGATCAGGCGTCACCTTTCTGCAACAAACGGGATTGTCGAAACCGACATCACCAGTGACGACGTCGAAAAGATTGGCAACGATCTTTTCTTTGTCGGGGCCAGCCCGATCATGCGAAAGCTTCGGACGCAGGCAGAACTGCTGGCGGTAACTAATGTCCCGGTTTTGATTCTGGGCGAGAGTGGAAGTGGCAAAGAGACCGTTGCCCGTTTGGTTCACAAATTGTCCGTCAGGTCGGGATTCGGGTTCGCCAAAGTTAACTGCGCGGCGCTCCCAAGCGATTTGCTGGAAATCGAACTATTCGGGCAGAAACAAAACGGAACCGGACTGCCACGCGTGCGGCCAGGAAAGCTGGAGCTTTGTGAAAAAGGCACGATTCTTCTGGATGAAATTACTGAAATGCCGATGGCGCTGCAGGCCAAGCTGCTCCAGGTACTACAGAACAAGCGATTTGTCCGGCCCGGAAATCGGACGTCAGTCGAGGTCGATGTCCGCATTCTGGCATCGAGTACAACAAGTGTTGAATCCGCGGTTTCGGAAAACAAGCTTCGTGAGGACCTCTGTTATAACCTGAGCGCCTACACCCTTCATATTCCTCCGTTGCGTCAACGTCGGGAAGAAATTCCGCTCTTGTTACGTCATTTCATGCAACAGGTTGCCAAGCGTTATGGCCTCTCGCCGCGCGCCTTTTCGCCAGGCGTGTTGGGTACCTGCCAATCGCATTCCTGGCCTGGAAATCTGCGCGAGCTGGAAAATTTTGTGAAGCGGTACCTCATGGCAGGTGGTGAAGATCTAGCCTTGGGCGACGACAAATCTGAGCCGGAAGATTTCGCTGAGTACGACAGTGTAAGGTCGCTAGGCTCCGTAAACTCATCTGTGTCCCCCGCAAACCCATCGCGCATGGACATTTCAGGTGGTAACTCTCTCAGGTCCGTGGTGAGGAACGTTAAGTTGGAAGCTGAGAGAAACGCGATCACTGCGGCCTTGGAAAGCACGAGTTGGAATCGCAAGGCAGCCGCTCGCCTGCTGAAGGTCAGCTATCGTTCGTTGCTATACAAAATAGAGCAATACCAGATGAAGCCGTCTAATTCCTCACAGCTTCCGGCGGGTACAGGTTTGAGAGGTAACGGAAGTGGGCTCCGGTGAAGCAGGATCGGGTTGAGTGGAATCGGGGAAGATAAACGGCCGGTAAGGAGGTTGGTTGTGATGATTAAAGCTATTGCGCCATTGGGCAGACGCCTGAGCCTAGGGCTGTTTTGTATGTTGCTTGCTGGTTACGCTGGGGCGCAAATGCCGGCAGCAAACCAATCTGGCGCTCAAACGCTGGTCTCGACCGCGAAGTCTTCCCTTGAGCAACCCACGATGGAGGCGGCAAACAAGCCACACGATGACAGCTTCGTCATCGGAAATGACGACGTTCTAGCGATCAACGTGTGGAAGGAGCCGGATCTCTCCCGGTCTATTCCGGTGCGATCGGATGGGCGAATTTCGATGCCCCTTTTGGGAGACTTACAGGCTGCCGGTTTGACTCCCTTGAAACTCGAACAGGACATCGCCGACAAACTACAGCCCTACATCGCGCAACCAGAAGTCGCGGTGATGGTGCAGCAGATCAATAGTCAGAAGTTCAATATTTTGGGAAAAGTGGCAAAACCGGGTACCTATCCGCTTACAAACTCCGCCACCGTTCTGGACGCGATTGCGCTGGCCGGCGGTTGTCGTGACTTTGCCAAGCAGGGATCCATTTACATTCTGCGGCAGACCCCTGATGGCGGTGAGTCGCGAATCTCCTTCAATTACAAGGACGTAATCAAAGGTAAGAATACCAGGCAGAACATAAGACTCCAACCCCACGACACGATTGTCGTCCCCTAGGAGCGAGTATGTTTGCACGATCTTGCTTGGGTCTCCTGCTACTGCTGTCGACCTATGGCTGGTGCCAGGTGGACGTTGGCACCACAGAAGAAGCTACTAACGCGCCAGCAGCCGAGGGGGCAATGAGTGCACCGCCGCCGGTAAGCGGAGCAGATTACTCGACTGCATTCGCTTCTGAAATCCAGGCGAACATCTTGCGTGCCGGACTAACTTTGAGCACGGCATATTCTAATAACGTCCAGGGAGGCGAAACTCCCACAAGCGACATAAGCTATTCGCTTTGGCCCACAATCGCCTTCGATGCAACCAGCACTCGGCTACATTGGGTACTCAACTACAGTCCTGGCTTTACGTTTTACCAGCGCATGAGCTCACTTAACCAGTCGAATCAAAATCTGGCTTTCGATTTTCAGTACCACTTGAGTCCACACGTGACCGCCAGTTTCCGGGATTCTTTTCAGAAGACATCCGATCCGTTCAACCAACCCAATCCGCTTTCGGCTGGCCCCGTTTCGGGATCGGTACCGTCTTCGAATGTAGCGGTCATAGCCCCTGTCGCCGATCAGCTACACAATGCCGCAAATGCGCAGTTAAGCTATCAGTTCAGGGAAAATAGTATGGTCGGTTTAGGTGGAACCTTCAGCAATCTGTTCTACCCAAATCCAGCGGAAGTTCCCGGCCTGTTCAATTCGAGTTCCACGGGAGCATCCGCTTTCTATTCCTATCGCCTCCGCGAAAAGTACGATCTGGGCGTGTCGTATCAATATCAGTACTCGTTGGCGACACAGCCAGGAGGCCTGGGTAGCACTCAGACGCTAACTCAAACCCAAACCGTCTTCTTTTTCACTACTGTCCACCTGACGCCGACACTTTCCTTTTCGTTGTCTGGTGGTCCGCAACACTACGATGCCACTCAGGCGCCGCTTCCGGCATCGCGCTCGTGGTCGCCTTTAATGATGACAAGCTTCAGTTGGCGCGGAGAGCGCATGAGCCTGGCAGCCAGCTATTCGCGCGTCGTGACCGGTGGGGGTGGATTGGCAGGGGCATACCACTCGGACCTGGCAAGTATCTCCGGCGCGTGGCAATTAAATCGCAATTGGGCGCTCGGCCTACAGGCCGGCTACTCGCTCTATGAAACATTAACTCCACTCTTTCTTGGGCCCGACTCTGGCGGGCACACAATTTCCGGAACCGTCTCAGTCCAGCGCCCTTTGGGCGAACATCTCTCGATGCAAGCCGGATATACCCGGGTACAGCAAAGTTACGCTGGAATTGAGGCCATATCTGCCGTCCCGGATACAAATCGTGAGTTCATTTCCATCTCTTATCAGTTTGTCCGGCCGCTCAAGAAATAATCATGCCTCCTAGTGTTAAAGCACCCGACCCAGAGGAGTTCGATCTTCAGCGCTACCTGGGAATAGTTCGCCGCCGCCACCTGCACTTTCTCATCCCAATGCTTCTGGGATGGCTCGCGGTGTGGGCTTCGAGCTGGATTCTACCGGTACGTTACAAGTCGAGCACGCTAATCTTGGTAGAGCAGCCGACCATGCCTAGAGATTACGTCGTGCCCAATGTGAACGAAGATGTGCAAGAGCGGCTGCAAAACATAACTCAACAAATTCTTAGTCGTACCCGTCTTCTGCACATTATCGAGGAGCTTAATCTATATTCGGCGGACCGCCGTCGGCTAAGTTCCGACGAGATTGTCGAACGGATGCGCAAGGATATCGATATCGAGCTGGTGCAGGACGGAGACAAGCGGGTCACCGCATTCAGAATTCATTATTCAGCGCACGATCCATCTGTTGCTCAGCAGGTTACAAGCAATTTGACCAATCTCTTCATCAACGAGAACTTGGAAGTGCGGCAGCAGGAATCGGAAGGCACCACCAAATTCCTCGAAGACCAGTTGGAGGCGGCCCGGCAGAACCTGGAGACGCAAGAGCAGAAAGTCCGCGAATTCAAGGGACAACATGTTACAGACCTGCCGACCCAGCTCGGAAGTAATCTCCAAATACTAGGTGGACTGCAGTCGCAATTGCAAGCTGAGAACAACGCGCTCAACACCGCAAAGCAACAAGAGGTTTACCTGCAGACATTACTGCGCGAATACCGGACACTGAGGGGGAGTTCGCAGGGCCCTGAAGGTTCCCTGATGGATTTGTCGACCATCGATCAGGAGCTCGATAAGCTAAAAGCGCAACTGGAGGATCTCAAGTCTCGATACAATGATCAATACCCAGAGATCCGTACGCTGAAAAGTCAGATTGCCGCGATGGAAAAGACGAGAGATCAGCGTATCGCGGAATTGAAAACCAAAGGCAGCACTACACCCGCCAGTGATCAATCGCCTACAGCCATCGCCAGCACTCAAGATCTAAGAAGCCAGCCTCAACTGCTTCAATTGCAAAGCCAGCTGCATGCCAACCAGTCTGAGATTACGAATCACGAGCAAACAATTGTGGCTCTTAAAGCGAAAATTAATGACTACCAGGGTCGGCTTAATGACGAGCCGATACGCGAGCAGCAACTTGCAGACCTGACCCGTGGCTATGATCAATCCAAGGCTACCTATGATGACCTTCTTAAGAAAAAGAACCAGTCTGCGATGGCCACCAGTATGGAGCTACTTCAACAGGGAGAGCGTTTCCGGATTATCGATCCACCTAGCTTGCCCACCAAGCCCAGTTTCCCCGACCGCCTTAAGTTCTGCGGCCTTGGACTAGCCGTTGGATTAGCGCTGGGCGTGGGAGTTGCTGGAGCGTTCGAGATGATCGATGATCGGGTCTACAGTGAACAGGAATTAAAAGTACTGTTGCCGGTAGCGGTACTCTCGGAAATTCCGGTTATAACTGGTCTCACCAACGAAAAGGCTGAGCAGAAGAAGATATGGATCGGATGGGTCGCGGCTGCCGTGACCGGTGCCACAATCCTGACGGGCTCCGCTATTAGCTATCTTGCAGGCTGATCCCCACTCCCGAATGTACAAATCCTTTTACAATTTGCAAGCGAAATCCCTTCGAACTGACGCCGGATCCGTTTTTTCTGTTTTCCACACCGCGGCACAACGAGGCTCTGGCAACGCTATATCACGGAGTGCGAGGGCACAAAGGGTTTGTGGTGTTGACTGGCGAAGTGGGCACGGGGAAGACCTTGTTGCTACGCTGCCTGCTTCAGTTACTTGGGCAAAGCAACGATGTTGCCTACGCCTATGTCTTTAACAGCTGTTTATCGCCGGCCGAGTTCTTACAGTACATCGCCCGTGACTTTGGCCTGCCGGCATCGGGTAAGAACAAGGGCGAGATTCTATTCGATCTCAGCAAGTATGTGATCGCCCGTGGTTCAAAAGAACTAACAACCCTGCTGGTGGTGGACGAGGCACACCACGTGTCAGCCGACATTCTGGAAGAAATCCGCCTCTTGACGAATCTGGAGACCGCGCAGGAGAAACTGCTGCAGGTTTTGCTGGTCGGGCAGCCGGAACTTAATGACAAGCTTGACTCCGCTGCACTCCGACAACTGAAACAGAGGATTGCTCATCGCTCACATCTGGCACCTTTAAATCTAGACGAGACCAGGGGTTACATCGAGCGCCGGCTTCAGCTAGCTGGAGCCCGTTCGGGTCGTTGCCCGGTATTCCTTCCAGAAAGCATGGCGGCAGTTTATCGCCACTCCCACGGCATTCCTCGGCTAATCAACACTATCTGCGAAAACGCACTCATCACAGGCTACGCTCGGCAGAAACCAAGCGTGACTCCTGAGATCGTCGAGGACATCGCGGTGGACCTTCGTTTGAATGTAAAGGCGACCCTACCTTCGCTGGAGGAGGACCTCAGGGAACTTGACGAAATAGACGTTCGGCGAGGCCGCTAAGAGCGCTGGTTCGTCTGGATCTCATTTGAGGGCACGCCATCAGGCGACGGAGAATCAGGAATTCCTGTAAGTGTACAGAGTTAACATACATGAGCCAAATATTTGACGCGTTGCGGAGGTCTGAGTCTGAACGGTCTGGAACCAATCTGGCCGAGTTGTCCGTCGCAACAGATTTGTTGGAGGTCGCCGAACGGCGTGTTGTGCATTGTGTGACCGAAGACGAACAGCCGACTGAGAACAGACAGCAGGCAGAGATCGACCACCGGATGGAGAAAGTACCTGTCGAGCAGTTCCCCCAATTCGAATCCGTACAGCCGGATTGCCCGCTCCAAAGTAAACTGGTGAGCATAACTGCGCAGGAAAGTCTGGCCGCGGAGAAATTCCGATTTCTGGCGGTCCGGTTAAGACATCTCCAGCAAAAACAGCCCCTGAAGCGGCTACTTCTTACCAGCTCGATGCCAGAAGAAGGCAAGAGCACGATCGCTGCGAATCTGGCGTGCACTCTGGCCAAAAGGCAGCGGCAGAAGGTCTTGTTGTTGGAAGGTGATCTTCGCCGCCCCATTAGCTCAACAGTTCGGCCTGGGGAAACTAAAGGGCCTTATTCGAATTGTTGGAGGAAGCCCGGTCCAGCATCATGAACATCTATCAGCTTGAGGATTTAGCCCTCTGGGTTATGCCGGCCGGCGCTCCGTCCAAGGGCCCCTTTGGAGCTTATGCAATCGGGAAGACTCTCTTCGACTGATGGATCACTTGTCGGTTTGGTTTGACTGGATTGTGATCGACTCTCCTCCGGTATTGCCTCTGGGCGATACCAGTGTATGGATGCGTCTGGCGGACGCGGTGCTTCTAGTAACCCGGCCGGGAAAACCGCTAAACGGCAACTGAAACGAGCCCTTGAGACTATCGAGCAACCGAAGCTGCTGGGAGCATTGCTCAATGGCTCTATCGAAGCTAGCCTAGGCGACTACTACCATTATTACGGCGCCAAGACGGTTGTTCCGGCCGCAGCCGGCCAGAAATAGCATAATCGACAGTAATCGGGCCTTCTATTCTTACCTTCCAGCGCGACTCTGGCGGCCCACTAATCCCTCATCACGGACTAAGTCATAATCAGTCACTTGCTCCGGCCCCAGGGAATTAGGGTCTAGAACCAGCGGAGGAAATCGTGATGCAGCAACGTACGGCGAATGGCTCAAGTGCTGGGTTCTCTTACGTTAAAGTCGCAGTCCGGCGGGGAACGCAAGATCCTGCACGAAGAGGCGTTTAAGCAAATGATCTCGGTCGAGCGCAAGAGAACCGAGCGCTCCAGGAAACCATTTCTGCTTACTGCTGCTGGAAGCGGGGGGATTACCGCAGTTCAGAGACCAGTGGAACATTCTCGCCAATATCTTATCCGCAATGCTGGCATCCACCCGGGAAATCGACGTAGTCGGCTGGTACGAGAACCAATATATTGTCGGGGTTATGTTTACCGAGCTGGTGATCGACGACCGAAATTCCATCCTCAGCAAAATGCTGACTAGGGTCAGCAATATTCTGCAAGACATTCTAACCTTTGAGCAATTTAATCAAATTAGTATTTCGTTTCACTTTTTCCCGGACAAATGGGATCATGACATAACCCAGCGGTCCAAGCAACCCAACATTGTATCCCGACCTATCTGAGCGCGACAGTGCCGCACGCGTTCCCGCGGGCATAAAGACGAATGATGGACATCGTCGGCAGTATGCTGATCCTTGCCGTTTGTGCTCCGTCTCTTTCTGATTATTGCGCTGGCCATCAAATCATCGTCAAAAGGCCCAGTGCTCTTTAGACAGCAGCGAATCGGACAATATGGCAAAGCCTTCACCTTCTTAAAGTTCCGGTCCATGTATGTCGACAACGATTCTCAGATGCATAGAGGAGTACGTGACGCAACTGATCGCCGGGCAGGCGCGACACTATCCATCGAACGGCAATGGGCTGGCGCAGGTGTCTATAAGCTTACGAACGACGCCAGGATCACCCGCGTGGGAGCTTTATTACGACGGAGTAGCCTGGATGAGCTTCCGCAGCTCCTAAATGTGCTAAGGGGTGAGATGTCGCTGGTCGGACCGCGTCCTGCGCTTCCATACGAAGTCGCTGCCTACCAGACCTGGCACCGGCGAAGGGTATTAGAAGTAAAGCCAGGAATTACGGGATTATGGCAAGTGAGCGGTCGATGCCTGGTCAAGTTCGATGAGATGGTGCGCCTCGATCTCAGATATGCCAAAACTTGGTCGCCTTGGCTGGATATGAAAATCCTCTGCGTACGCCGCGAGCCGTGATCATAGGCGACGGCGCTTGTTAAGCACGGGATCGCTCGGTACTCGTGTTGCGGTTGGCATTGGTCAGCCAAGCACTAGCTCCTCCGTACGGGTAACTCAATCTGACATCTACTACGTTGCTTGTGTTGTCACCGGCAACTACGTCGCAGGAGAGGTAACAACATGGTGAATTTTGGCGTAATTGGATACGGATACTGGGGTCCAAATATCCTACGGAACCTTGATGGCCTGGAAGGGGTCCGGGTGCTAACAGTTGCCGACAAAGTACCCGCCGCGAGAGAACGTGCGCAGAAAGCACATCGCGGTATCCGGGTGACTGCTGATGGCTCAGAGGTAATTTCATCGCACCGAAATTGACGCAGTCGCGATAATAACTCCTGTTTGGACGCACTTTGAACTTGCCAAAGCCGCGCTGGAGAATGGTAAGCACATTTTTGTGGAGAAACCCTTTACAAGTACCTCCGCCCAGGCTGAAGAATTGATCAACATTGCGGCCAGAAAGCATCTGAAAATCATGGTAGACCACACATTTCTGTTTACCGGAGCCGTGAGAAAGATCAAGCAATTCTTGCAAGAAGGGACGCTTGGCAAGCTGTATTATTACGACTCAACCCGGGTTAATCTGGGGCTGTTTCAACACGATGTAAACGTGATTTGGGATCTTGCTCCCCATGACCTTTCCATCATGGACTACCTTATTGGCGAAAGCCCCGAGGAAATCGTCGCCACGGGCCAGACCCATCTGAACGGGTTTGAGGACGTAGCCTTTATAACTCTGTATTTCCCGAACAAGGTCATCGCTCACCTCAACGTGAACTGGCTGTCACCCGTAAAAGTTCGTACCACCCTGATTGGCGGCGAAAAAAAGATGCTGGTGTGGAATGACTTAGAAGCGGACGAAAAAATCAAAATCTATGATAAGGGAGTGCAAGTCACGAACCAGGAAGGCCTCTATAACCTTCTTGTGAACTACCGATCGGGCGACATGTGGGCCCCTAGATTGGAGCAAGTCGAGGCTCTGCGTCTGGAGTTGGACTACTTTGTCGATTGCATTATCAAAGATCAGGCACCGTTCAATGATGGGGCAGCGGGCCTGAGGGTGGTCAAGATGCTAGAGACCGCCACTCAGTCGCTACGAAGTCGTCGCGCACCCCTGCGCTTCCCGGCTCTCTATCCGGCTGAACAACCTCAAGATATGTCGCGAACTGCGCGTGTCGGTCAATGAAAAATACTGGGGACGGAGTTTCATGCGAAGTGCGGAAGGTCGTACTTCTGTGTGGCACCTGATGTAAAGCTCCGGCGAGGTCCCGCTCTCCACGTTTATCAATCTTTACGCTTGCGAGATTGGAGGTGAGACCAATGTTGGTGCATTGTCGAGATTCAGAAGAATGCCAAGATCGGAAGACGCTGCAAGATGTCCAGCCATACATTTATCTGCGAGGGCGTGACGATTGAGGATAACGTTTTTATTGGACATGGAGTGATGTTTATCAATGACAGCTTTCCTCGATCCATCAGCGGCGAAGGTAAATTACAAACCGAGGCCGACTGGAAAGCGGAACTTCCGTAGTTAATCGAAGGCGGTTGGTTAGGAGTACATCTTGCTCGGCGAACTGATCGTGGGAGCAGAGACTTGACCTTCACCAGCGCGAGGGGTCGAGTATCAGTTACCGGCCGGCAAGCTCGGTTGTCAAATACACGCATTAGATTCAATGGACAGATGAGAACCACCAAAATGGGAGGTATCAACTTATGAGTAACAGCCATATTTCGTTTCTTGATCTGGTGACTCCCCATGTAGAGATGGAGGGAGAACTTGTCGCGGTTTTCCGGACTGCACTCCGCAGCGCCTCATTCATAGGAGGGCAAGCGGTTGAAGACTTTGAAAATGAGTTTGCAGATTTCTGCAAAGTCAAACATTGTGTTGGTGTTGGCAGCGGGACAGATGCGCTGCGTTTCGCACTCGTGGCCGCAGGGGTCGGACCCGGGGATAGCGTGCTCACTGTGCCGAACACATTCATCGCTACAACCGAGGCCATTTCACAGGCGGGCGCGCATCCGGAATTCATAGACGTTGACGAGCGCACTTACAACATGGATGCTGAAAAACTCCGCGAATACTTGGAGGCCAAGTGCGATCGGGACCAACTTACGGGACGGCCTATTTCGCGGCGGACTGGTCGAACGATTTCGGCAGTCGTGCCCGTTCATCTCTACGGACAGATGGCCGATATGGACCGGATTTGTGACCTGGCTGCAGCTGCCAACCTGGTCGTGGTAGAAGATGCCTGCCAGGCTCATGGCGCGCAGTATTTCTCGCAAAGGGAGAAATGCTGGCAACGGGCTGGATCGATGGGGACCGCAGCCGCCTTCAGTTTCTATCCGGGAAAAAATCTAGGTGCTTGCGGTGAGGCCGGCGCAGCCACGACCAACGATCCAGACATTGCGCAAAAAATACGAATGCTGCGCGACCATGGCCAGGCGGAGAAGTATTATCACGACGTGGAGGGTTACAACGGCAGGCTGGATGCGATCCAGGCAGGAATTCTCCGATTAAAACTGGGGCGCCTATCAGAATGGAATGATCAACGCCGAGAGAAAGCCCGGATCTATCGAGAGTTGCTTTGCTCAGTAGATGGCGTGGCACTACCAGCGGAGCCACCGTGGGCTCGAGCCGTCTATCACCTATACGTGGTAAGGGTACAAGATCGATATGGACTCCAGGACAGTCTCAAGGCATCGGGTATCGGTACAGGTATTCATTATCCAGTACCGCTTCACTTGCAGAAAGCCTATTGCTCCCTGAGCTATGAGCGTGGAGACTTCCCAGTGACGGAGAAAATCGCTTCCGAGATTCTCTCGCTTCCGATGTACCCGCAGCTCACCCGTTCCGACCAAGAAAATATTGTCCAAACCGTCACAGGATGTATGGTAGCCAGCCGCAAGATGACCCGTCTCCCAATACACCAAGAGACCGTAGCGTAACGGTTCAGTCGTTCAGCGAAAAATCGTTCGCGATAGAGCGCCACAGCCAACTGCGATATGACGGTCTATGAGATTGATCCCACCAGAGATGAACGTTGGGACGAGCTTCTCGAGAATCATCCCAATGCTTCCGTCTTTCAGACGCGAGGTTGGCTTGAAGCGTTGCATCTGACTTACGGCTACCAGCCCGTGGCCTTTACGTTCTGTGCACCCGGGCATCCCTTAACCAACGCTGTCCCATTTTGTCAGATTTCCGGGTGGCTTAACAGCCAGCGCTTGGTATCGCTTCCTTTCTCCGACCATAGCATGCCGCTGGTCGAGCACTCGGGCCAACTGGCCTCATTATTATCGTGTTTACGGGAGAAGCTCCGCCGTAGGAAGTGGAGCTACATCGAGATCAGACCTGCCGAGTTGATTAACGGAGACTGTGAAGGCTTTGGGGAAAGTCAGGTTTTCTGCCTCCACAAAATCGACCTACGTCCTGACCTAAATGACATTTTCCGAAAGCTCCACAAAGACTGCGTGCAGAGAAAGATTCGACGTGCCGTACGCGAGGGTCTTACTTGTGAGGAAGGAAGATCGGACTCGTTGGTCGACAAGTTTTATCAACTGCTGCTTTCGACGCGCCGCACGCAGGGACTGCCTGTACAACCGGCTGAGTGGTTTCGAAATCTAGTCACTTGCGTTGGGGACAAAGCCAAGATTCGAGTCGCTTCGAAGAATGGGCGGCCGATTGCCAGCATACTCACGCTCCGCCACAAGCGAGTGCTTGTTTACAAGTATGGATGCTCCGATCGTGGGTTCAACAATATGGGTGGCACGCAACTCTTGCTCTGGAACGCCATCCAGGAGGCCAGAAGGGAAGGACTTTGCGAGTTCGACTTGGGGCGAAGTGATGTCGATAATCCCGGACTTCTAATGTTCAAGGACCGCTGGGGCGCTGTTCGAACACCTCTGACTTACCTGCGATATCCGCTGCGAGGTTCCTTCCACATTTCAAAAAGCAAGACAGCCGGTATTGGCAAATATGTGTGGTCCCACGTGCCAAGTAGTGTGCTGGCTGCAGCTGGACGAATGCTCTACAAGTACATGGGGTAGTGCGCCACGAGCAAGAGTTCGGCAAGCCGAACTACCAGAGCGGTTGCTAGATCTCGTCGTTACATCTGACATCGCAATCTGGAGATCCAAGAGCCTCACAGTACTGAGCGCAACGCTTTTACTTTCCAGGAGGAGATTCAAGGCCGTGAAAAACAAGGAAAAGGTTGTCGTTGTTGGACTTGGAGAAGTAGGAAAGCCGCTGCTTGATCTAGTTTCGCGTTACCATGAAGCAACTGGGGTAGATATTGCGCCGGTGAAACCAATCGGAAACGTCGACGTCCTACACGTCTGTTACCCGTTTCAAATCAAAGATTTTGTCGGCGAGACGGTTCGCTACATTGAGTATTTCCGTCCAGCTCTGACCATTGTCAACAGCACTGTGGCAATTGGCACCACCCGAGCTATAGCCGAGCAATCCGGCGCCCCAGTAGTCAACAGTCCGGTTCGCGGCAAGCACGCCCACATGCTTGACGAGCTGACAATTTACACCAAGTTCGTAGGAGCCATAAGTGCAGCGGCTGGCGCGCGGGCTGCTACACACTTTGAATCAATGGGACTAAAGGCGAAGGTTTTGTCGTCGCCGGAGGCGACCGAGTTGGCCAAGCTTACCGAAACGACTTACTTTGGCTTGATGATTGCTTGGGCCCAGGAAGTTGACCGATATTGTGACCAGTCGGACGTAGACTACAACGAAGTAGTGTCGTTTTATGAGGAGATAAAATTCTTTCCTCCCGTTAAGTATTTTCCTGGGATTATCGGAGGTCATTGTGTCATGCAGAATATTGAGATTCTGCAAAAGTATGACCATTCCGTAATTCTTGCCGCCATTCAAGCCTCGAACAAGATGAAAGTGGAGAGCATGACTCAGAGCAAGAAAGAAGCGGTGGCTGTCGCGTGAAGGGAGGGCACGTGCAGGGAGTATCATATTCCGGGCCGCAGGACTCCTTGGCCGATTTGCGCCTTAAGGGTAAACGCGTGGCTATGGTTACGTTTTCTTCTTATCCTGCCGACCCACGCCCGCGCCGGGCTGCCAATACTTTTATCAAGGAAGGCATGACGGTCGACCTGATATGCCTTGGAGATGAGAATCAAGCGAAACGCGAGATGCTGGGTGGACTCAACGTGGCTCGTCTTCCTATATCACATCGCCGCGGCGGCAAGCTGTCGTACTTATACAATTATTCCGCCTTCATTCTTATCTCCGCGTTCATCTTGGCCACGCGTTCGCTGCGACGTAGGTATGACCTCGTCTACATACATAACATGCCAGACATTCTGGTTCTCAGTGCATTGGTGCCGAAGGCATTGGGAGCGAAGGTGATCCTCGATCAGCACGATCCGATGCCCGAGCTCATGATGACGATCTTCAACCTCAAGAAGACTAGCCTAAGCGTCCGGCTTCTGAGCTGGCTTGAAAAATGGAGCATCGCCCGCGCGAATCTGGTGATCACTGTTAATCTCGCATGTAAACGAATGTTTGGCGAGCGGAGTTGTCAACCGGAAAAGATCGGCGTAGTGATGAATTCGCCTGATGAAGAAATTTTTCCCTTTCGGGAGGGGCGCTCAGGCACTTCTCCAAGGCAGAGCTCTAATAAACGCATGGTAATGATGTATCACGGATCTCTGGTCGAACGAAACGGTTTGGATCTTGCAGTCGATGCGCTCAGCCTGGTGCGCAAGACTATTCCGTTCGTGGAGCTAAGGATTTACGGCCGTACGACCCCTTTTCTTGAAAAGGTGATCGGTGAGGCCGGCAAGAAGGGTCTCGATGAGTCGGTACATTATCTAGGGGCGAGGAGCCTGGAGGATCTGGTTCGAGAAATCGAAGGTTGTGATGTTGGCATCATTCCCAATCATCGGAGTGCCTTTACCGAGATTAATACTCCGACGAGGATTTTTGAATATCTGGCCTTGGGAAAGCCAGTAATCGCTCCACGGGCACCCGGCATTTGTGACTACTTCGACGATGGATCATTAATCTTTTTCGAGCTTGGGGATGCAGAAGATCTTGCGCGTAAAGTTGATTATGTATTCTCTCATCCTGCGGAGGTACTACAGATAGTCAGACGGGGCCAAGAGGTGTATCGACAACATAGCTGGCAAATAGAGAGGCGTCGGCTCACTGAGATGGTCGCTGGGCTTCTATGCGAAGGAGCCGCCCGACCGATTAGTCAAGTCGAGCACCTCAGTCAAACTTAAGATACAGACGAGCTAGACAAGACGCAGTGAGAAGAAGAGATACGATGCTCGGTAGGAGACGGTATAGGATTATGAGGGATTTCGACCCGCTTTATCAAGTGCTTAGCAGCGGTGTGCAGCATTTCCGCTACAGGAGTAAGAAGGAAAGATGTGGATCAGCATTGCCTCCTTCCAGCCTACGTTCTGATCACCCCCGCTCGCAATGAAGAGGCGTTCATTGAGAAAGCGATCGAATCGGTAGTTCAGCAGACGGTCCCGCCGACGAAGTGGGTGATCGTGGATGATGGATCGACGGATAAGACTCCCGATATAGTAAGCGGCTATCTTGCGCAATATCCTTGGATCGAAATGGTCCGAAGGCCGCAACGGCGAGTTCGCAGCTTCGCAGCCAAGGTACAGGCATTCAATGCTGGCTATGAGAGGATCAAGAATCTGGAGTACGAGGTCGTCGGTAATCTCGATGCTGATCTTTCCTTCGATGCGGATTATTTTGAACTTCTCCTCAGCAAGTTCAGGGATGACGCTAGTCTCGGGGTTGCGGGAACGGTCTTCGAGGAGTACGGATACAGCTCTGAGAGGCAAAGTTTCGAAGGGCACAATCATGTTGCGGGCGGCTGCCAGATGTTTCGAAAGGACTGCTTTAAGCAGATTGGCGGATTTACGCCCAATGAGGCCGGAGGTGTCGATTGGATGGCTGTTACGACCGCCCGGATGATGGGTTGGAGAACTAAGTCGTTCCGGGAGAGGTCGTTCTTTCACCACCGGCACCTGGGAACGGCAGAACGCAGTGTGATCTCCTCCTTGTTTTCCTACGGGGAGAAAGACTACTACCTCGGTGGGCATCCGGTGTGGGAGCTATTTCGAATCGTCTACCGGTGCGCCAAGCAGCCGTACATCATCGGAGGCCTGGCTCTAGGAGCGGGCTATTGTTGGGCGTGTCTTCGTCGCACACCCCGCCCGGTCTCTCGGGAACTCATGGCTTTCCATCGCAAGGAACAGATAGTCAAGCTTAAGTCGATCTTGAGTTCGCTTGTGAGATTCAAACGGCTCGATTCTTTCAACGTGGCGCCGCATTAACCCAACCCATCGGCAAGTCTTATGAACCAAGCTATGCTCGAAAAAACCAGCACCGCAGTTGGCCAGTTCTGTAACTGGCTTGATCGTTACGGAGAGACTTCCTACGATCATCAGAGTTTTTTTGCGAGCAAACTCGGACGAGGTGCCAAAGCTCTTTATTACCGCAGGCCTCTCCTCGGCACGCTTGCGGTAGCTCCATCTGTGTTCTTTGAGGCCTTTCTACCCTCGGCGCGCGGCCTGTTCTGGAAGCGTCAGCGATTTCCGATAGCCGATGCTCATTACGCTATGGGCTTTGCGCTCCTCGCAGGAATCCACGGATCAGACAAGTATTACCAGCGGGCCGTCCACTTCCTAGAGATCCTCCAAGAGACTCGCTGCCCCGGTTACCAGGACTACTGCTGGGGGTACCCGTTCGACTGGGAGACGAGAACAGGCACTATCGGGGAGGGTACCCTCTGATAACCACAGTGCCGTATGTTTATGAGGCATTCTCTCAGACGTATGCGGTTGATGGAGACGAAAAGTGGTTGCCAATCATGCGATCAATCGCCGAGCACGCCTTCAGCAGTTACCGGGACTCGGAGATTGCGCCCGACACCGCTAGCTGTGCTTACACTCCTGCAGTGGACGACCCAGGTGGGGTCATCAACGCGAGTGCCTATCGGGCGTTTCTTTTGACCAAGGCCGGAATCGAGCTCTCGCAGCCTCAATACCTGGTGGTCGCGAGAAGAAACCTTAACTTCGTTCTGGCCTCTCAAAACCCGGACGGGTCTTGGTACTATTCAACCGATGGGAAGAGGGATTTTGTCGACCACTTTCACACCTGCTTCGTTCTCAAAGCCCTGGCCAAAATTGAAGAGCTTACGCAATGCAATCGGTGCAGGAACGCCATCGAGCGGGGAGTGGAATACTATGTGAGGAACTTAGTCGATACCGATGACCTGCCATTGCCATTCGCCAAAGCGCCCCGGCTTACAGTGTATCGCCGGGAGTTTTATGATTATGCGGAGTGTATTAACCTTGCCGTTCTCTTGTATGGCCGCTTTCCAGAGATGGACAGGATCCTGTCCGCGGTGGTCACAGATCTGCTCATTCGTTGGCAAAAGCCCGATGGCTCGTTTCGGGCTCGCCAGCTTCTGGTCGGTTGGGACAACGTCCCAATGCATCGCTGGGCTCAGTCACAGGCGTTCCGGAGCCTCTGCTTCTTATTATCACGAAACCTAGAACAGCCAGAAACTGGGATTAGCAGGCAACTCCCTGCGAACATTCGAAACGAAGACTCTAGCCTAGGCAAATCCTATGTGCGGCATCTGCGGACAATATAACTACGGAAGCCTTGAGCCTGTTCGGCGCCGGAACATTGAGTCGATGACTAGGACGCTAATCCATCGGGGCCCGGATGACGAGGGATACTACGTCGCCGGACCACTCGGGTTCGGTTTTCGCAGGCTCTCGATCATCGATCTTGTAAGTGGTCATCAACCCATGTCTGATGGTGAGGAATCCGTCTGGGTGGTTTTCAATGGTGAAATCTATAACTTCCTTGAACTCAGACGTGAACTTGAAGGCTACGGCCACACTTTCCGTACCAAATCGGACACAGAGGTCATCGTCCATGGATATAAGCAATGGGGCGATGAAGTGCTCAACCGTCTCAATGGCATGTTTGGCTTGGCCATTTGGGATGTGCGACAGAAACGACTGGTCCTTGCCCGGGATCCATTCGGAATCAAGCTTCTCTACTACAGAATCGATAGAGATTGTCTGTATTTCGGATCGGAGATTCGAGCTGTTCGTGCAACGATGTCGGATGAGGCTGACATCGACCCTACTTCGTTGAATCTCTTCCTGCGCTATCGCTATACGCCGTCGCCTTACACCATACTCAAGGGCGTTCGGAAACTGGCCCCGGGAACCAAGCTTGTAGTCCAAGACGGTTCCTATCAATTGACTCGATGGTACAGATTCAAGCCTACTGCCTTTGCCCCGGCAAAATCATCTGGCGAGGCCAGAGAAGAGCTGCTGGCCCTCTACAAGCAGGCGGTACGCCGGCAGTTGATCAGCGACGTCCCTGTAGGTTTGCTCTTAAGCGGCGGGATTGATTCCGGACTACTGCTTGCCTTGATGAACCTATACGGGACTAATTGGCCGACCTACACCGTCGGATACGGCTCGGTTTTCGCTGACGATGAATTGGCGGATGCCAGTGAAACCGCTAGCATGATGGGTTCGAGACACGTAAGCGTGACGATTAACAAATCGACCTTTGAGGAGGCGCTTCCAAAAATAGTTGCCTGCTTGGAAGAACCGATAGCAACTTCGTCGATTGTCCCTATGTATTTCGTCTGTGAACGAGCGCGCCAAGACGTCAAGGTCGCTTTGGTAGGACAAGGCCCGGACGAATTGTTTGGCGGATATCGTCGGCATCTTGGCGTCCGCTATGGCATGCTGTGGGCCCAATTACCGCGTTGGATGCGCACTCCGATTTCATCCGCCATCAGCGTTTTGCCTAGAAATGAGACCTTGAAGCGGGGAGTTTATTCTCTGGCGATTCCGGATCGAATGCGCAGGTATCAACATGTTCTGTCGATCCTACCAGGAAATCAGGTTGACGAATTGTTCCAGGACGGACTGCTCGATTCTGATTCAGGCGATACCATATTGGAGAGCTGGGCGGATCTTGCTGATCTTATGAGCCGCACTGACGAGTTGGGTGGGCTGCAGTTCTTAGAAGTCCGCTCGACCCTCCCCGACGAACTCCTCATGTACGCCGACAAGCTCTCCATGGCTCATGGCCTTGAGCTTCGTGTCCCCTACCTGGATAAAGAAATTGTGGAATACGTCGAACGGCTACCTGCAGACATTAAGGTGAGGAATGGATCAGGGAAATGGTTGCACCGCGAAGTGTGTCGGACCTTCCTTCCTGATTCAGTCTTGAGACGGCGCAAACGCGGGTTTGCTGTGAATGTTGTGGATGACTGGTTTCGGGGTGCCCTCGACAGCAGGATGACAGAGTCGCTCCTCGACAGTGGTTCCAGGATCTATGAATATCTTCGACCGGCTGCCGTGCGCGACGTTTTCGAGCAACATGTCTCCGGCCGACATGACAATCATAAAATTTTATTTAGTCTCGTGGTTTTTGACGAATGGTTGCGGGCAAATAAGGCGCCCGTTGCGGTTTTGAGCTAGGAGCGCGCGGCCATGATAGGCGTCATCGTAGATTCCGCCGACCAGGAGGTTGTCCGGGAGTTTTTCGAACTCTTTAAAACGCCGTGGGAATTCTATCGGAATGGTCGGACGTATGAAGTTGTGGTCTGTACGGAAAGAGACGAGTTCAACGTGGCCGCAAATCTTGTTCTGCTATATGCCGGCAGGAAGGTGCCCTTTGACGATAGCCAAGAGAATCAGGTCAGCCACCGACAAAGCGAGTGTGTACTCTCTTATAAGGAAAGCCGCATCCCAATCTACGGCGAAACTGTCACGTTTCCGCAGACAGAGAGTAGCCTCTTAACGGATGAGGACTCCCAACAGTGTGTGGCATACCTCGCTCGGTCCAGCGAACAAGTGCTGGCGAGGATCGGTTACAACCTGTTCGGTGAGATTCGCACGCTGCTGACCGCAGGCCAGCCGTCTGCCAACGCAAATATGCCGGCGCTGGAACTTCACATTGCGTTCCTAAGGGACTTGATCACGGGCTGTGGAGTTTCACTGATTGAAATCCCACCGGTTCCGGAAGGGTATAGTTTCATAGCTTGCCTGACTCACGACGTTGACCATCCCTTGGTCCGTACACACAAATGGGATCACACAATGTTCGGATTTTTGTACCGCGCAGTCTTCGGTTCTTTGCGTGATTTCATCCAAGGACGGCAGTCTGCGCGAGGTCTGATCACGAATTGGACGGCCGCTTTAAAGCTACCCTTAGTTCACCTTGGATTTGCGAAAGACTTCTGGAGCGAGTTTGCTGATCACTATCTGGAGTTGGAAAGGGGCGTCTGCTCAACGTTTTTTGTGCTCCCTTTCAAAGGCCGTCCAGGGAAAACGTTGCAGGGTTCTGCACCCAAGTTTCGCGCCGCTCGCTATGGTGCTCGGGACATCGTAGATACGCTCCAAAAGCTAATTGCTGCAGGTTGCGAAGTCGGTCTCCACGGGATTGACGCCTGGCTTGACAGGTCTTGTGGGCTTGAGGAATTGAACGAGATTCGAAACCTGGCAGGCACCACCGAGGTCGGCGTACGAATGCACTGGCTCTTTTATGATCAACAATCGCCGGCGACCCTGGAGAAAGCTGGAGCTGCTTACGACTCAACGATTGGTTACAACGAGACAGTTGGGTATAGAGCAGGCGCAACACAGGTATACAGGCCTCTTGGGACGCATCGATTTCTCGAATTGCCGTTGCATGTAATGGATACGTCTCTCTTCTATCCCACTCACCTCAACCTGTCTCCTCCTCAGGCGAGGGCGCTCCTTGGCCGGATGGCTGACAATACCGTTCAGTTTGGGGGATGCTTAACGATTAACTGGCACGATCGCAGCGTCGCTCCGGAGAGATTGTGGGACGCGTGTTATCGCGACCTGATTGCGGATTTGAGGAGTCGAGGCGCGTGGTTTACAACGGCCGGGCAAGCGGTCTCCTGGTTTCGAAAACGCCGTTCCGCAGTGTTCGAAACGGATTCCAATGAGGAGGGGACGGTGCGGGCCGGAGTCGCGATTGATCATGTTGATACTTTGCCTGGTTTGCGATTGCGGATCTATAAGGCGCAAGAAGGCTCTCAAATCGGTGTCCGAGACGATTTACAAAACTATATCGAGATGCCTTGTGATGATCGCCTTGGCACGGGGCTATCATGTGGGGTCAGCCGATGAACATTCAACAAGTCAGCCCTGCAAACCAGAAAAGTGGATTGACTCGAAGTCTTGCATCGAACGCAATGGCACCCGATCAGCTTATTATCACTCCTGACGACAGGATCCTGGTGACAGGAGCCTCAGGTTTCATTGGTTCACGTGTTGTAGAGGACTTAGTGAGACGCGGGTTTCGCAACCTCATTTGCTTTGCTCGGCCCTCCAGCGACGTCTCAAGACTCGAAGCCATTTTGAACAGCCGACCGCGAGCCGCACGAATCGAGGTATTCAAGGGCAATCTCCTCTCTCCGAATGATTGTGAAGCTGTTTGCAAGGATGTTGCGGTTATCTTTCATCTGGCGTCTGGGACGGGTGGAAAGTCATATCCCGACGCCGTAATGAACTCCGTGGTTACGACGCGCAACCTGCTCGAGGCAAGCGTGCGGTTTGCGCGCTTGCAAAGGTTTGTCGTGGTTAGCTCCTTCTGCGTATATACAAATCGTCAAAGGTCCAGGCGCCTGGACGAATCTTGTCCGATTGATGAGCGTCCGGAACTCTGTGGGGACGCCTATAGCTATGCCAAAGGCAAGCAGGAGCAACTAGTTTCGGCGTATGGGAAGCGCTATGGAATCCCGTACGTCATAGTCAGGCCGGGCAGTGTGTATGGTAGCGGAAAAAAAGAAATCACCGGACGGGTGGGGATCGGCACGTTCGGGCTATTTCTACACTTTGGCGGTTCCAACCTTATACCCTTAACCTATGTTGATAACTGCGCTTCAGCGATCGTCTCGGCTGGATTGGTCAAGGGTGTCGATGGAGAGGTGTTCAACGTTCTCGATGACGATCTTCCCTCGAGCCGGCAACTTCTGCGCCTGTATAAGAAGAATGTAGGAGGATTTAAGTCGTTGTATGTCCCTCGCTTGGTCGGTTATGGGTTCTGTTACCTCTGGGAGAAGTATTCCGACTGGTCGAAAGGACAGCTGCCGCCGGCTTTCAACCGGAGTCGTTGGCACTCTTTATGGAGGAAGACACGCTACAGCAATCAGAAGCTGAAGGCTAGATTGGGTTGGGCGCCGCAAGTCTCTACTGCGGAGGGATTACGCCGCTATTTCAAGAGCTTCAAGCAAGGTGAACCATATGCTTAAAGTTGCCATCGTGGGATGCGGAAAAATCGCTGATGCTCACGCCTCGCAAATCCAGAGGGTTGAGGGATGTGAGATCGTAGGTGTTTGCGATCATGAGCCGTTGATGGCGAGGCAGCTTTACGAACGGTTTCCAGTCAAGAGGTATTTCACCGATCTGACTGAACTTCTGAATGAAAGCCAGCCCGACGTTGTTCACATAACCACACCGCCCGAGAGTCACTTTGAGGTTGCTCGGTTCTGTCTCGAGCAGGGTTGTCACGTTTATGTTGAAAAGCCCTTTACGCTCTACGCTGAGCAGGCGGAGAAACTGATTTCTCTGGCGGAGGAAAAAGGTCTTAAGTTAACAGTCGGACACAATGATCAATTCAGTCATGTGGCCCGCCGTATGCGAGCATTGATCGCGAGCGGTTACCTGGGTGGTGTTCCCGTACATATGGAGAGCTACTACGGTTACGACCTTGGAGACCCGAGCTATGCGCGAGCGTTACTCGGAGATAAGCAACACTGGGTTCGTCGATTGCCCGGGAAACTGCTGCAGAATATTATCAGCCATGGCATCGCCAGAATCGCGGAATTTCTTAGTGGCGACTCACCGCATGTGATTGCATATGGTTTTGCTAGTCCGCTTCTCAAAAACATAAACGAATGCGAGATCGTAGATGAACTTCGAGTCATAATCTGCGATGAGGAGCGAACCACAGCATATTTCACGTTCTCTTCCCAGATGAGACCGGCAATCCATGAATTCCGAATCTATGGCGCGAAGAGCGGGCTGGTTCTCGATCAGGATCATGAAACGCTGCTGCGACTTCGTGGTGATAAGTACAAGAGTTACGCGGATAAATTTATTCCGCCTGTTCTCCTAGCGAAGCAGCATCTGGGAAATGTCGCTGAGAATGCGAAGTTATTTTTGGCTAGGGATTTTCATATGGATGCCGGCATGAAATGTCTAATTGAAGCCTTCTACCGATCGATCAGCCAGGATGCCAGCGTGCCCATCCCCTATCGAGAAATCCTGCTCACTGCCCGAATCATGGATGCGATCTTCGATCAACTCAGCGCCGCCCAGCAGCAAAATCATTTGGGTTATCAAGCGTCCGTGGCAGGAGTTCTTGCTCATTGAGTATCCGACAAGTGGATACAAGCCGCTTATCCGCGGTATTCTCCGGGGGGCGCTCTTTCTGTGGCTTCGTCCCCTCCTGAGCGCTGAGGTCGCCTGATCGCCGCTCATTATTAGCACATAATCTTCTTGAAAGGCGCGCTCTCCCTTGCTAAGGACGAATGCTGGCCATATCTGTAACCATGTACTTTCGCCTGGCGTGACCGAGCCCTGAACGTGTCCAGTCACACTCGATTGATACGATGTCTCCCTCTTTAGCTCTAGTAGCTTGGCTCGCCCTTCTGGTAGGGTTGCTGTATCTTGATCCCGCAAAAGTACCCGGTAGCTCGCTAGCTTTGTGGGTTCCGTTGACCTGGATGTTCATCGTCGGAACCCGACTGCCTTCGCAATGGGTAGGTGGGCATGTTGGGTTGGTATCCCAGGCCCTTGAGGAGGGGAACTCCTTAGATCGCTCGATTTCCTGCGGCTTGATACTATTAGCAGTCGGCGTCCTAATCTCGCGGTCATTCAAGTGGCATGACTTCTTCATGCGCAATTTAGCGTTGACGACCTTTCTTTGTTTCGCGCTATTAAGCGTTTTGTGGTCTGACTTTCCGTTCGTATCCTTCAAGCGGTGGTTTCGAGATCTCGGCAACTATCTCGTAGTTCTGGTTATTCTGACCGACCCTGATCCATTAGAGGCCGTCCGCACTGTGCTTCGACGCCTCTTCTATCTGTTGATCCCATTATCCGTCTTGCTAGTGAAGTACTACCCCGCCATAGGGATACAATACAACTCCTGGACAGGAACCGCGATGTCCGTTGGACCGACGACCAGCAAGAATTCGCTCGGAGTCGTGTGTCTGGTCAGCGGGGTGTTCTTCTTCTGGGACACGGCGACGCGCTGGTTCGACCGTAGGCGGTGGCGGACAAAACGGATTATCCTGGTAAATATCGGCTTTATTGCCATGACGCTTTGGCTGCTGCATAGAGCGAACAGCGCGACCTCCCTTATTTGCCTTCTGATGGGCTGTTTGGTGATTGCGGCAATTCACAGCCGGATGCTTTTGCGCCGTCCCAGGTTGTTAAAAACACTGATTCCTGCAAGCCTATGTGTATTCCCCATTCTAGCTTTCGGTTTCAATATGAATGCGCAGCTGGCTGGGGCCGTGGGTCGGGACCCAACCCTCACCGAGAGGACCGAGATATGGAATATTCTTCCCTCGATGCAGACTAACCCTCTCCTTGGTACCGGCTATGAGAGCTTCTGGTTGGGATCTCGGCTCCAGTGGATATGGAACACGTCCGGATTCGGGGCTTTGAATGAAGCGCATAATGGGTATCTCGAGATCTACCTAAACCTCGGCATAGTAGGCCTTTTACTTTTCGTGGCATTTCTAATTGCGAGTTACCGAATCATTTGCAAAAGGCTTACCCCCGTTTCGGCTTTCGCGTCACTTAGTATGTCACTGTGGGCCGTTCTCCTCGTGTATAACGTCACCGAGTCGGCATTCACGTGGCATTTTATGTGGATTACATTTCTAGTAGGGGCTGTCGCGGTTCCGGGAGGCGCCGACGACCAAGTAAGAACTGCTTATGCATTAGACAACGAAGCCCCCCTGGAATCGTTAAGCGAGGATCATTACTCGGTAGGGAAACTCGGGAACTAGGCGCGCTCCATTGAGCCAGCGTGAATCGTAGAGGCTGGCGTCGATCATGCTGAATGATAAGAAGACGTCCAATACCTAACCACTTCGAGGCCTTTGTATGGTCAAGTATCATCTAAGCGCTATAGCCTTGAAATCCTTCTCCAGCTGCACTCCGGCGCGTAGGCTTTATCGGCGCCTTGGCAATTGGATGGGCGGGAGGAGAAGAAGCACCGCGCACATGCCGTCTTGTTACTTTGAGAGGGCAGAGCGGAATATTGCTTGGTGCCTTAAATATGGGCTTCTTCGAAAAGACGACTTGGTCGTCGAAATCGGCACCGGGTGGGTTCACTGGGAGGCTCTCACCATGCGGCTTTTCTTTGACTTCCAGGCTGTGCTCTACGATGTTTGGGATAATAGGCAATTGGATGCCCTGAAAAGCTACGTTAGCCAACTCGAGGGAAGGTTCGGCCAAAAGGGGTTCTTGGAACATTGTGACCTCGACCATGCTCGCTCCCTAATTAAAAAGATCCAAGCTGTAAGGAGCTTTGATCATCTTTACGAAATATTGGGGTTCCGTTACGTGTTGGACCCAACCGGCTTGATGGAATGCCTGCCGCGTGACGCATTTCGACTGGCTATAAGCGCCGGCGTAATGGAACACATCTCGGCGACTACTGCACCACAGTTTGTGTCAAGCATGGCTTCTTTGCTGGTGAAGAAAGGCTTTGGGATCCACGGTATCAACATTAGCGACCATCTCTCACTGTACGACCCGTCGGCTAACCCGAAGCAATATCTGACATATTCCGAATTTCAATGGAGACTTTGGTTCGAAAACGCCGTACAATATATCAATCGAATCCAGCGGAGTGACTGGCTGCAGATGTTCGATGATGCAGGCCTCTCGGTCGTCGAGGAAAAGTGTTCGTATGCAGATTTGGCTGGCTTGCAAATCGATCCCCGATATCTAAAGTTAAGCCGCAAAGATCTGAGCTGTACCACTATGGTCTTGGTCGCCCAGAAGAGCTAGTGGCATCATGATTCTCGGATTTCCGATGCAAATCTTTCGAAAACGCTAAGATCCGGCTTGATAACGATTATTGAGGAACTGCCTGCAAATTGGTCGGAGGCGCAGGAGGGTTATTGAGTGGGTAGGGATAAGTATACGGCACGTACTCATATGTCGTGCCTGCATTGTCCGTACTAAGCTCTTGGCGTAGCATGCTGGCTGGCTCAGTAGTGGAAGCGAAATAATCGCGACCCAGCACCACAAAGGAACTACCACTCCAGACAGGCATGGTTGAATCATTCCCCCAAACATAGGCTGGGCTATATGCCTCGTTGATTCCCCGACCAATCTGGTAGTTCAGAGGATAGGTTCCGGATGTGCAATCCTCAGTCAATTCTATCACCCCGCTCCCACCGTTGTTCTGCGGGTCAGATATATGGTTGCTAAATACCACACCACTTCCATCACGGAGCTGCATATAGTCTGACTGATTTCCGTTTACTGCTACGTTGAAAGTGTTGTTGTAGACTTCCCACCACCTTGCGCCAATATTACCGCAGGTGCCATGCTGATCTACCTGGGCGTTGTTTAGTGTATTGTAGCGGAATACAGTTCTTGCGCCATAGTAAGACTGGACGGCAGATGTTCCCCAAAAATACGCAGGATTCCCGGTCGCATTGAAGGTAAAGGTGTTGGTCTCGATGTAGACCATATTTGCAGAGCCGGGAAGTACATTGTCTGTCCAACCGCTTGGATCCTGTGCTCCCATACCCATGTTATGGATCATCTCAGACGCTGCCCCAGCGGTGAAAGTGTTGTTGTTGATTAGGCCGGTGCCATTTCCAGACACTACCAGGAAAATCGCAAGGTCGGACGGATCGCTGAACGTGTTGTTGTCAACGTGATAGAGGGCTGTCACTACGCCGCCACAACTTGACAACCCGCCACACCCAGAGACAGTGATCGCCGGGGGGTTGCTGCTGGTATAGGTGCCGTTGAAAGTAAAACCCGTTATCTCCGCAGGAGTGGCTCCGTTTGAATTCAGAGCGATGTTGGCGTTTGTTATGGTGACCGAACCGCCTGCGCTTAGAGTGATACCTTTTGTGTTCGGAATGGTAACTTGGGCCGACCAGGTGCAGGCGCCTGAAGGGACAACTACAGTGTCTCCGGAGGAAGCAGAGTTGATGGCGGCCTGCACCGCAGAGGAGGAGCACGATGCTGCGGTAATGGTGTTGGCCTGCGCATTGACGCAGAAAAGCGCGCCCCAAGAAACTGAAAGTAATATGCCTTTTAGGATCTTTGTCATTGGATGCCGTTCTCTTCCGGATAAGTTTGCCAGCAGTATATCGTACCGGGCTGACTTCAAGGCTAGGTGACGGCGCTGCGCCTGGCAAGTTGTTGTATCAAACTTGCAGTACTAAGGTAATAGGATTACAGGTTACCATGGTAACCTGCTTCCCAGACTTACACTGTCGTAATCACTCATAGGCAAGGTAGATAGCGACTGCTGGAGCAATACTTCTGCAGCCGATTCATCGAGCAAGAAATTCGCCGTCTTTGACTCGAACGCTTGCCGAGGGCACATATCGATGAAACCGTTGGTATCGATTCTTATTCCTGCATATAACGCCGAAGAATGGATTGCTCATACACTGCGATCCGCAATTGAACAAACCTGGCAACATAAGGAAATCATCGTGGTGGACGATGGTTCGACGGACCGAACAGGCGAAGTCGCACGGCACTTTGTATCGAAAGGGGTCGTGGTGGTGTCCACCCGGAACCAGGGGGTTTCGGCGGCTGAAAATCACGCCTTCCAGCTTTGCCAAGGGGACTACATCCAATGGTTGGGCGCGGACGATCTTTTAGCGCCCGATAAGATTGAGCGGCAACTGACGGCGCTGCAAAAAATTGATAGCAGGCGAGTTCTTCTTTCTTCGCCGTGGGCCCACTTCTATTACCGGACCCGCCAGGCACGCTTTATTTACAACTCGCTATGGGAAAACCTTTCCCCCGTAGAATGGCTTCTGCGGAAAATGGGCGAAAACCTGCACATGCAACCAGCGACTTGGTTGACGAGCCGGGAGCTGGCGGAGGCAGCAGGGCCCTTCGACACACGCCTCTACTATGACGATGACGGCGAATATTTTTGTCGAGTGCTCTTGGCCTCCGAAGGCACATGTTTTGTGCCCGGAACTGGAGTCTTTTATCGGCTCACTGGTATGAGCCGCGTGAGCTACATCGGAAACTCCGATAAGAAGAAAGACTCGCTGCTGCTTTCGATGAAACTGCACATTCAGTACCTCCGATCGCTTGAAGAAAGCGAACGTGTGCGAAAAGCCTGCTTAGCGTATGTGCAGAATCAGTGTATTCATTTCTACCCGGAGCGACCTGACATTCTCGCGGAGTTGCACCAGTTGGCGGTACAACTTCAAGGATCTCTGAAGGTCCCTCGTCTGCGCTCGAAATATGCCTGGATGGAACCACTGTTCGGCTGGAACACTGCGAAATGGTCCCAGATGGTGCTCCCTCAGATGAAAGCTTCGTTGGTTAGGCGTTGGGACAAGGTAATGTTTAAGCTTGAAGATCGCGAAGCTGCTGCAAGCCCGCGCTTCAATATAGCGAGAGCCGCTCCGTAAGGTCTGGCGGGTCACTGCCGACCACGAGGAGTGCGGGGTGCGCTTCTCATTAAAAGCAACTGGAACTCGCCGCAGATCTCACTCGGACTAGAGATGAATGGGACTATTGATTCGAATCGCTTGGATGTTGGAGGCTTGTTAAAGTTGACCGCCTCCGGGATGACTGACAAGACCGCGGTGGCCTTGCTTACGGGCGGTGGCGACCGGCCTTACGCATTCGGGTTGGCAACCGCACTTATGACGAGGTGCGCTGCCCTGGATTTGATTGGTAGCGATGAGCTAGATACCCCAAACTTTCATGGTAAGTCGGGAGTGACATTTCTTAATCTACGCGGGAGTCAGCAGACGAGTACTAGCTTCCTAATGAAGGTCTTCCGGATTTCGCAGTACTATATCAAACTGATTCGCTATGCATGGACAGCGAAGCCAAGAATCTTTCACATTTTGTGGAACAATAAATTCGACGTATTCGACCGGACCATGCTTATGCTGTACTACAGACTATTGGGCAAAAAGATTGTCCTCACGGTACACAACGTGAATGCTGGCAAGAGAGATTGTAGGGACAATCCAGTTAACCGACTAACTCTGCGAGCCCAGTATCAGCTTTCCGACCATATCTTCGTGCACACAGAAAAGATGAAAATCGAGCTCACCGACGAATTCGGCCAGCAGGCGACCCGGATTACCGTCATTCCTTTCGGGATCAACAACGCCGTTCCCAATACATCTCTGACGTCGGCCGAGGCGAGGCGGCGGCTGGGGATTGGGGACGACAGAAAGACGATTCTCTTTTTTGGCAACATCACGCCTTACAAAGGTGTTGAGTATCTTGTGACGGCGTTTCAACGGCACCTGGCTCAATCCGAGGATTATCGGCTGATTATCGCCGGGAGGCCGAACAATTGTGAAAGATATTGGAACTCAATCCGAAAAGCAGTTCACGAGGACTTGCAGGCCGGTCGAATACTGCTGAGGCCAGACTTCATCCCAGATGATGAGACCGAGCTTTACTTCAAAGCGGCAGACGTTCTCGTGCTGCCCTACAGACATATTTACCAAAGCGGTGTCCTGTTTCTGGGATATAGTTTTGGTCTGCCAGTCCTCGCGGCCAACGTGGGTTCCTTGAAGGAAGAGATAGTGGAAGGCAAGACGGGATTTGTATTCCGACCTGAAGATTCTGTTGACTTGGCAAGAACCATCGAACGGTATTTCGCAAGTGATTTATTCGTAGAGCTGGAAAGTCGTAGGCAGGAGATACGTGACTATGTGAAGCAGAGGCACTCCTGGGATACGGTTGGGCAAAAGACCCTGGAAGTCTATGCCGGCCTTCTTAGCATGGCCTCATCAGCACGGGCATCGAATCCTGATGTATCGAACTCTCCCATCGATTTGAAAGCTTCTTCATAAACGTAACCTGTCCATCTTGGTGCGGCTTTATGCAGTTTCTTATTCGTCGTCTTTTCCTAATTGGCTTATGCCTTCCAGCTTAGTAGCGCAAGAGCAAAAGTTAGACACCCTGAGCACCGAGCATCTGCAAACTGACCTGAAGAGCCGGTCCGTTCGCGGAGGTATGTTTACCCTTGCCTCGCAGGGCGCTCAGTTCGTCATTCAATCCGTCTCAACGGTAGTATTGGCTCGATTGCTTACCCCCGCTGACTTCGGTCTCGTAGCCATGGTGACTGCCATCACGGGACTGGCCGTGGCATTTGCTGATCTAGGCCTTTCCGAAGCCACCATCCAGTGCCAGGAAATTAACTATGATCAAGTGAGTACTTTATTTTGGATCAATATAGCAATCGGGTTGACACTGACGTTGGCTACGGCAGCTCTGGCTCCGGTCTTGGTCTGGTTCTATCGAGAACCACGTCTGAAGGACATCACCCTCGTGCTGTCTCTTACGTTTCTTATCGGGGGGCTGAAAGTGCAGCACGACGCACTTCTCAGGCGCCAGATGAGGTTTTCATCCCTAGCTATTCGGGACGTGGCTTCGTATGCTGTGGCTGTTCCTGTTGCCATCATAATGGCTTGGCGGGGAGCCGGCTATTGGGCGCTGGTTGGCTTTCCTCTTACCCTGAGTTTGACTCGAATGGCACTTTCTTGGTTGATGGTTCGATGGATACCAGGTTTGCCGCGACGCGACGCCAAAGTTGGCTCCATGATCGCGTTTGGCGGCCACGTGGCTGCTTCGTACCTTATATACAATATGAATCGCAGCGCCGACAATGTACTGATTGGGTGGTATTGGGGAGCTGGTCCGTTGGGTCTTTATTCGCGGGCCTACAATCTTCTCATGTTACCCATGCGTCAGCTCAGCGCCCCGATCGGTAGTGTCCTTGTCCCTGCTTTTAGCAGACTCCAGCATGATCCTGAACGGTTCGCACGATATTACCTGCGTGCCATCAACCTCGTAATGTGGATGAGCGCTCCGCTTTTTGGTTTTCTCTTAGTTGCTGCGGAACCCGTGATTGTTCTGACACTTGGAAACCAGTGGCGGCAAGCCGCTCCTGTTTTTCAGATTCTTGCTATATCTGCCTGGGGGCAATTGCTCCTTGATTCGACCATTTGGTCATTTGTGAGCCGCGGAAAATCAGAGAGGCTTCTGAAGCTCTTGTTACTCATTTCCCCCATCATGGTCGGCAGCTTCGCAATCGGTTTGCCTTTCGGCATTAAGGGAGTGGCTTTGTCCGGCTCCGTCGTCCTGCTCGCTATTCTCCCATGGATTCTCAAATTCACCTTCCGAGGAACAAACTTGACCTTACTGCGTCTTGGAGGGGCAATCCTATACCCTATTTCGCTATGTATCGTCGGTGTCTTCTTGGCGGAACTTGCCTTACACTTGGTCGCGCCGCAGCGTACTGTTTCGCAGCTTCTCGTCGCCGCGTTCGGCTTTGTGGCAGCTTATTCGCTCTCGGCACTAATACCTCCCGTGCGGCGAGAGGTCATGTCATTCAAAGAATTATTCAACGGATTGCGTCTATCCAGCCAAACCGTCTAGCCCAATGGACAAGAATGCTCGCGGCCATTCGAAGCATGCCAGCATTGAGGGCAAGTTATTGGACAAATTGTGTCTGAGCCGGCCTCGGTCCAGGGCAGTTTCCAACGTAACCCGAATCTGTGCCGCACTTAACCGCACATCTGTGTCTTTGAGGGAACCCCGCGCATATGGTAATCACCAGCACACCACTTCGCATTTCATTTTTTGGCGGCGGTACCGACTATCCCGTGTGGTACAGAGAGCACGGCGGTTCGGTACTAGCGACCACCATCAACAAGTGTTGTTATATTACTTGTCGGCGACTGCCGCCTTTCTTCGAGCACCATAGTCGAATTTCCTACAGCAAGGTCGAAAACGTCCGCAGAAACGATGCAATTGAGCATCCCTCCGTGCGCGCCTGTCTACAATTCCTTGGCATTGACGAAGGCCTCGAGATTCACCACGTAGCCGATCTCCCGGCGCGAACCGGTCTGGGTACAAGTTCGGCTTTTACGGTGGGGCTTCTCCTCGGCCTCTATGCCCTGCAAGACAAAATGCGTGATAAGCAGGCGCTGGCCGCCGATGCCATCCACGTGGAGCAGGATCTGATTGGAGAGGTTGTGGGCGCGCAAGATCAGGTGAGTGCAGCCCATGGAGGCTTCAATCGTATCAACTTCCATACGGACAACTCGATCGACGTAAAAAGGGTATTAACGCCACCGAGTAGATTGACCGAACTTCAGGATCATCTGGCTCTTTACTTTACCGGCTTTGCCCGGACGGCTTCTGAGATCGCTGAGGAGCAAGTCAGAATGACGCCGCAGCGAAAGAATGAATTGAAACACATGCTGCAGTTAGTCGACCAGGCCGAAGCCGTGATTACCGGTTCCGGCCCACTCGCCGAGTTTGGCCGCTTACTGCACGAGAGTTGGCAAATCAAGCGATCGCTAACGCAGAAGGTTACCAACTGCAGCATCGACGAGATCTACGAAGCCGGACTTAGCGCCGGTGCGCTCGGAGGCAAACTGTTAGGTGCTGGGGGTGGAGGTTTCATGCTCTTTTACGTCGTGCCGGAGCGGCGTCAGGCGTTGCGAGAGCGGCTGAAGAAGCTGTTATGTGTTCCATTCTCGTTCTCAAACAAAGGAAGTAGCGTAGTGGTCTACGAGCTGGATGAAATGTACGACAAGTCGCTGGTTACGGAACGGGACGCGGTTTATGCCTAGCATGATGGATGCTGTGGTGCTATGCGGCGGCTCGGGCACGCGTCTGCGGAACGCCATTGGCGATGACCCCAAGGGGATGGCCGACATTGCCGGTCGCCCATTTCTGGAGCTCCTGCTTCGGCAGTTGCGCCGGTACGGTTTCGAACGGGCGATTCTAGCCGTTGGTTACCGGAAAGACGTCATCCAGTCGCATTTCGGCGACCGAGCGTGCGGCCTTAGCTTGTCGTACTCTCCCGAGTCATATCCTCTTGGGACAGCTGGAGCGCTGCGCAATGCCGCAGACCTGATTAGATCCGAAAACGCCTTCATCATGAATGGGGATAGTTATACCGATGTTGACCTCGGTAAGTTCGTGGTTAAACACAAAGAATTAAAGGCTGCCGTGTCGGTTCTGGTTGTACCTGCGGATGAACGCCGCGACGGTGGATCGGTAGTGCTGGATGAAATCGGCAATCTTATGATGTTTGCGGAGAAAGAAGATTTGATCCATGCATCCCACATCAATGCAGGTGTCTACATAATGTCACGCGAAATGATTGCTGCAATACCGCCGGGAGTCGAGGTTTCGTTGGAGAGGGAAGTGCTTCCCAGGTGGCTCCGAGAACGAAAGTGTATCAAGGCCTTTGTTTGCCAGGGTAGATGTATCGATATTGGTACTCCTGAGCGTTATCAGAGTGCAAGAAGTACTCTGGCAAACCTCGAAGTAGACGCGATGGTTCCGCAATGTGAGGGTCAATTATGAAAATCATGATTACGGGAGCCGCTGGCTTCATCGGTGGATTTCTGGCGAAGTACTGTCTGGAAGCTGGCTGCTCCGTATTGGGGCTTGGAGTCAGCGAGCCGATCGAGGGATGGAGCTCTGGCGCTTTTGCGCACTGCGATATTCGCGACACCGCGCGCTTGTCGTACCTGATATCCACATTTCAGCCGGATCGCATATTTCATCTGGCAGCGCAGAGTTACCCGACGGTATCCTTGGAGCAGCCCCGGGAGACGATTGACATCAATGTTGGGGGAACAGTCAACCTATTCGAGTGTGTACGCGCAGCCGGGATTTTGCCGGTTGTAGTCGTAGCGTGCTCGAGCGCGGAATATGGGCCGGTGGAAAGCCACAACTTACCGGTTCGGGAAGATCATCCGCTCCGTCCGCTGCATCCCTATGGTGTCAGCAAGGTCGGCCAGGACCTGCTAGCCGCGCAGTACTTTGCCAACTACTCAATTCCGTGTGTCAGAATTCGGATCTTCAATACTACGGGTCCGGGTAAGCTAGGTGATGTTTGCTCCGATCTCACAAAGAGGGTGGTGGAGATTGAGCTCGGATTGCGCCCCCCGTCTCTTATGGTCGGTAATCTGACCAGTCGGGCAATCATCGACGCACGCGATTTAGTCCGTGGACTTTGGTTGTCGGCGGAGCGTTGCTTGCCAGGGGATGTCTACAACCTAGGTAGTGAGCGCATTTATTCGATCGAAGAAGTAATCGAGACCATTAAGGCCCACAGCAAACAAAAGTTTGTAGTACTGCAGGATCCGAGGTTGATGCGAGGCTGCGACGAGCCAGTCATTGCGGGCGACATTAATAAGTTTCGGAATTGCAGTGGCTGGACCATGGAAATAGAGTTAACCAAAACTGTGAGCGATATGCTGGATTGGTGGAGGGATCGACTTTCTGCCGCGTCGAATCCTGATCAGCTCGTCCTGGATAGACGATCCTTGGGGCTACTCTCCTGAGAAATATGAGATTCTTCCACTTGAATGTGGATTAATTCTTCCCCGATTAGGGGTACGGTGTCATCTGTTCTCCATGCCTAAGACGCTTACAAATGAGACTGCGGTGACCAGCAGCATTCTGCGCGCCAATATGGAGCGCAGCCTAGAAGTCCACAATCAACTCATTGTGGAGTGTCTGCCGTCGCTGGCTGCGGCGGCCGATGCGCTAATCTCCGCTTACCGTGGAGGGCGCAAGGCGCTATTTTTTGGCAATGGCGGAAGTGCGGCAGACGCGCAGCATTTGGCCGCTGAGTTCGTCGGGCGTTACTTGCGCGAAAGAGATCCGATGCCGGCGTTAGCTCTCAACGCCAACAGCTCCGCTGTCACTGCCATCGGTAACGACTATGGATATCACGAGGTCTTTGCCCGCCAACTTCAGGCCTTCGCCACTCCAGGCGATATAGCAGTTGCTATTAGCACGTCGGGAAACTCGGCGAATGTGATTCAGGCCGTAACGTGTGCGCGAAGACTGGGACTGTTCACTATTGGGATGACGGGCGCCGGGGGAGGACAGCTGCGCAACCTTGTGGATGTACTGATCGCAGTTCCTTCGCAGGAAACGCCGCGCATTCAGGAGTGCCACATTCTGGCCGGTCACGCCCTTTGCGATGCGGTTGAGCAAGCGATCGTGAACGAGTATGGCCTTGTTGCTCAGAGTCATCGGGACATGGGATGCACCGCAAATGACTGAGTTACTAATCGAAGCGGGCCACACAGAGGAGCAGTATTGGCGGGACCTTTGGCGCTATCGTGAGTTGTTTTATTTCATCGCATGGCGCGATCTGCTGGTGCGCTATAAACAAACTTTCGTGGGAGTGGGCTGGTCGATCATCCGGCCGCTGCTTACGATGGCTGTGCTCACGGTGGTTTTTGGCAAGCTTGGCAAGATGCCTTCAGGAGGAATTCCGTACCCGCTGCTGGTTTTTTGTGGCATGCTGCCCTGGCAGTTTTTTTCCACCGCGATGACCGAGAGCGGGAGCAGCCTGGTGACGAATGCCAACCTGATTTCCAAAGCCTATTTTCCGCGGCTAGTAATTACGGTAGGCAGTGTCATCACCAGTTTTGTTGATCTACTAATCTCCACCATCTTCCTGGTTGCCCTTATGATCTGGTACCGGCAGGCGCCAACGGCGGCGGTCTACTTTCTGCCGTTTTTTGTGCTGCTGGCGATAGGGGCGTCCCTGGGCGTCGGTTTGTGGATTGCCGCTCTCATGGTGGAGTATCGTGATTTCCGTTTCATTGTCCCTTTCATGGTCCAGTTTGGCCTCTACATTTCGCCGGTGGGCTTTCAGAGCAGCGTGGTGCCGCAGAAGTTTCGCCTGCTCTACTCAGTCAACCCCATGGTGGGAGTCATTGACGGTTTCCGCTGGTGCCTGTTAGGTGCGCGAAATGGTATTTACTGGCCGGGACTCGGCATTGCAGTGATTGGCGTGATGGTTCTGGTTGTATCAGGCACCTGGTATTTCAGGAAAACCGAACAAACTTTTGCGGACGTGATTTAAGCGATGCTCAAGGCTTCTCCCACGATCCCGATTAAGTCCGATCTTGCCATCACGATCGAGAATCTCGGCAAACGGTATAACATCGGCCATCAGCAGACCAAAGGCGACGGCATGCGCCATGCGATTGAAGGGGCGATGCGAGCACCGATCTCCTGGCTTCGATCGCGACAGAAAAAGCGCCAGCGGGCCAATTTCTGGGCATTGAGGGATGTTTCTCTGCAGATCAAACGGGGAGAAGTGGTCGGCATCATCGGCCGAAACGGGGCGGGAAAAAGTACCTTATTGAAAATTCTGAGCAGGATCACGGTTCCCACCGAGGGACGAATTCGCATTAATGGCAGGATCGCCAGCCTGCTGGAGGTGGGTACAGGATTTCATCAGGAACTCACCGGCCGCGAAAACATCTTTCTTAATGGCGCTATCCTGGGCATGAGCCGCGCGGAGATTGTCCGCAAGTTCGACGAGATCGTCGAGTTCTCGGAAATCGAAGAGTTCCTCGACACGCCGGTCAAGCATTATTCTTCCGGCATGTATGTCCGGCTTGCGTTTGCGGTAGCGGCTCACCTTGAACCCGAAATCCTGATCGTCGACGAGGTGCTCGCCGTCGGCGATGTTGCTTTCCAGAGGAAATGCCTGGGGAAGATGGGAAGCTTTGCCCAGAGCGGAAGAACCGTCCTGTTCGTCAGTCACAATATGGAAGCCGTTCGGAACTTATGCCAACGGGTTATCTGGATGAAGGATGGCCATCTGCATAAAGACGGAAAGGCAGAGGAAATCATCGAGGCCTATTTCAACAGCACTTCGGATGAACTCTCCTTTTCTTGTGCGAATCCCGACTATGGGCTGACCATTCAGAAGGTTGTGCTAAAAAACGACCGGGACGAGGAAACGAGCCAGTTTCGACCAGGCGATGACTTGGTCGTGGAAATATCGTATGACGCACAAAAGCTCATCGACAAACCCTATGTTGTGCTCGGTGTGCAGGGAATTAATGGCTCATGTTTTACGGCCAACATGCTCCTGGATGGGCAGCGGCCCGACGTTTTGACGGGTAAGGGGAAGGTTGCTTGCCGGTTCAAATCCTTACCTCTTTTTCCACAAAGCTACTCTGTCAAGATGTCAGTTAGAACAAAAAACGGCAATGACATGATCGTGAAGTACCAGGACGTGGCCTATTTCAGCGTGGCGGGAGATCTTGCGGAATACGGCTACAGGGGAGAATTTGTATCGCGGGCTTCGCAATCCACCTCGGTCGTAGTGCCTTATGAATGGCATCTGCCCGACGGGACGATTGTTCCTGTCTCCCTGGTGCATGGCGAAAAAATGGAACACAACCAATGCTATGGCAAACATCACGTCTCAACTCAGTTTAGCCTGACTTCGTAAACACATAGTCATTTACCAGGGCGCCCGGCAAGCCAGGGCGATTTCCAATCATGGCGGCAGCAATCATAGCAATCATTCCGGCTCGCGCCGGTTCGAAGCGAATCCCGAACAAAAATATCAGGCCCTTGGGCGGTAGACCGATCATTGCACACACCATTGCCGCGGCCCTGGAGAGCGGTCTGTTTGGGCGCGTGGTGGTTAGCACCGATAGCCCTGAAATCGCCGAAGTGGCGCGACAATATGGTGCGGAGGTTCCATTCCTGCGTGACGAAAGCCTGGCCGATGACTTCACGCCTATCTCTGCGGTTACCGCCGACGCGCTCCTCCGGCTTGATCCCGCCGCTGACAAGTTCGAAGCAATCGCCCAATTGATGCCGAATTGTCCGTTGCGAACCGCGGACGATGTCAGCGATAGTTACAGGCAATTTCAGAAAACTGGAGCGGAAGCGCAGATTTCAGTTGTCCGTTATGGCTGGCAGAATCCTTGGTGGGCCATGCGCCTCAATGAACGGGGCGAATTGAAACCGATTTTTGAGGAAAAGATGATTGCCCGTAGCCAGGACCTGCCAGAGCTTTTCTGTCCCACGGGGGCGATCTGGTGGGCTCGAAGTGCAACTTTCCGGCGAGCCAAGACATTTCATCAGGAAAATAGGACAGGGTGGGAGATCCCGTGGCAGCAAGGGGTTGACATTGATACCGTTGAGGACTGGGCCATGGCAGAAGTTCTGTTCAGGCTCGCGCATTTCGGACCGGAAGACGGCGAGGACAGCCGTGGCTTGGCATACTTGGCGCCGGCCGCCGGAAATCACACAATTCATTTTCGGGTCGATGAATCCGGGTAACGCGGCACAGGGGCCGATCATTTTGTAACCCCGAGTTGGTTGTATGGACCATTACCGGCACGGGGCAGAGGATTCGATGACTCTTGCGGTTTATACCACGATCTATCCGGGCGTTGAGCCTTATCTGCTGGATTGGTACGGTTCACTCCGCCAACAGACGGATCAAGACTTCCAGCTCTGGATAGGCTTGGACGAGCTGGCGAGTCAAGCCATCGAGAATATGCTGGAATCAGACCTGAAGGCGAATTGGGTAGTAGCGCATCCCGGAGCCAGGCCCGCGGAGATCAGGCAGCAGGCTTTAGCCCGGATTGTGGAATCCTGCGACGGGGTGGTGCTGGTAGACAGCGATGATTTGCTTCATCCGTCCCGCGTGGCGTCAGCTCGGGCGGACTTGCAGGCGAGCGAACTAGCGGGCTGTGGGCTGCGGCTTATTGATCAGGAAGGAAGTGATCTCGCCTTGACCTTCAGTTTGCCGCCGCAGCTTGAACCCGAGGACGTGTTTCCGCGAAACAATGTCTTTGGTTTCTCGAACTCGGCCTTTCGCTCAGACTTGCTGCGACGCTGTTTGCCGATCCCGGCTGAGGCAGTTCTGGTGGACTGGTTTCTTGCAACGCGAGCCTGGCTATCAGGCGCAAGGTTGTCGTTCGACCCCGTGACGCGAATGGATTATCGGCAGCATCCTGCCAACACAGCTCGGGTGAGATTTCCCGTCAACCGGGAGCAGGTCGTCTCCGACACCGCGCTGGTCCGGCAACATTTTCAACTCTTGCTCGACGAGCCGATATGGAATGCCGTAAAGGAGCGGGACGGCGCGCTCAGGGCAGCGATAGCGGACGTCGAAGAATTCCATCAGCGCATTGTCCTCCATCCGGCAAAGTTGGCTGAATATGTACGCGCTCTCAACGCACTGCGCCCGGCGCCGCTGTGGTGGTGTTGTGTTGCTTACCCGGCCTTAGGGTATATGTGGACGGGGCGGGACTGCTAAATATGAAAACTACTAAATTTGGAGACGTGGAGGTCGGGCCCGGCAAGCCCCCTTACATCATTGCGGAAGTGGGATCGAATCATAATGGCGACATGCAGCTTTGCCGCCAGATGATCGATGCGGCTGCTGCTGCGGGCGCGCACGCGGTCAAGTTTCAATCCTGGACCGACACCTCACTCATTGCCGAAGAAGAATATGCACGCAATACCGAATATTCGGACAAGAAAAAACATTTTGGCTCGCTGCGGGAAATGGTAACGGCCTATCAGCTAACCGCCGAGCAGCATCGTGAAGCCCATGCTTACTGCCAGGCCCGTAGGCATTGCTTTCTGCTCCACTCCTTTTTCTATGCAAGAAGTCGATCTCCTCGAAGAGCTAGGAGTGCCATTTTTTAAAATTGCCTCGATGGACATCGTGCATCTGCCCCTGCTGAGGTATGTAGCCCGCAAACAGCGGCCGGTTGTCATTTCGACTGGTATGGCGACTCTGGCGGAAATAGAGCAAGCTGTTGAAACCGTTCGCGCCGAAGGCAATGAACAGATTGTGCTGCTGCATTGCGTTTCAATCTATCCTCCGGAATACGACACAATTCACCTGCGGAATATGGCGACTCTGCAGACAAGCTTTCGATGTGCCAGTGGGATTCAGCGATCACACCTTGGGCACCGCGATACCGCTTGCCGCAATCGCGTTAGGCGCCTGTGTCATCGAAAAACATTTCACTCTCGATCAGGAAATGGCGGGATGGGACCACGCCATCTCGGCCAATCCGGAGCAACTGCGGACCATTGTCGACGAGGGAAGAAATATTTTCGACGCGCTTGGAGGAAACGGACGGATAGTCAGTGCGGCAGAGATGGAGAAGCGAAAAAAATTCCGCCGCAGTCTGGTGGCCCGACGCAAACTGGAACGGGGCCACATGCTAACCGAGGCCGACCTGGATGCCAAACGCCCTGGGACCGGCATCGCGCCCAACGAAATAGCCTATGTCCTTGGTCGCCGGCTGGTGTCCGACATTGCTCGCCGACCAGGTGCTTCATTGGAAACATCTTGCAGTAATCGAAGAGGAGCACCGTGAACCTGCCAGTGATTGTGGTTGGGGGAGGCGGTCACGCCAAAGTGTTAGTCAGCACGCTGCTCCTGCAACATCGGAGGTTCCTCGGCTTTGTCGATCCCAAGCCTTCACTCCCTCCTTTGCTGGGCATTGCGCATCTGGGCGATGACGACGCTAGTTTTTCTTCATTCGCCGGACCATGTGCGACTGGTAAATGGCGTGGGCTCGACCGGCTCGACCGTTCTGCGCCGGGCCAGTCTATGAAAGGTTCCGCGAGAAGCAATATATTTTCGAGACCGTGATTCATCCGTCTGCCATCATCGCTCCTGAAGTACATATCGAGGATGGCGTCCAAGTCATGGCGGGAGCTGTGGTGCAGCCGGGAAGCCATCTGGGGGCAAATGTGATCATCAATACGGGAGCCCGCGTCGACCACGACTGCTCGATCGCCGCTCACGCACATATCGCGCCGGGGGCCACGTTGTCCGGTTACGTTCACATCGGCGAAGGAGCCCACATCGGAACCGGGGCCAGCATCATCGAGGGCATCAACGTTGGCGCGGGAAGCATTGTCGGTGCGGGCGCAGTCGTGCTCCACGATGTGCCTCGCGGGAGTTACAGTCGTTGGCGTTCCGGCTAGGTCGGTGACAAGGCCGATGGCTTCCCGGTAGTGACAGAATCGCATGAAAAACAAGCGCGTTTACGTCGTACATTGCATTGATACCGAAGGACCGCTGCATGAGTCGGTCGACGTGACCTTTGAACGGTTGCGCGCCATCTTTCATCTCGAATTGGAACCTAGCGTGGATTTACTGCGCCGTCTCCAGGCCGGGAAGGTGCATCTGGGCGGACTGGAGGCCGCCGTTCAAAAGGTGGTCGACCCCCATTTGCTGGCATACAACGACACTTGGGACAAAGTTGATGCCATGCTGGCCGAACTGATGCAGGAATCATTTCGCACCCAGGTTCGCGATTCCGCCGGGGCAGGCTGGATCTACAACTGGTTTTGCGTCGACCATGTCGACTACGATTTGAATCCGCGGCGCAGGGACATGGGATATCACAATATCTTTGAACATTACCGCCGGCTGATCCGCGAGACTGGCTCATCGCAGGATGGACTGCATTTTCACTATCATCCCCATTCGTTTCGCCGGGAAGCCCACCGCTGCGCCACTCACTGGTGGGCGTCGTCCGACAGCCTGCACCAGATATTGTCTCGCCGGGTCATCGATCATCAGTGGTTTCCTGCGGCGCATCGTCCTGGGTTTCACGTCATCCGACCGGACAGCCATTGGTTTCTGGAACAGCATATCCCGTTCGATTTCTCGAACCAGGCTATGGTGGATGATCGGGGTGGATGCAGCCCAGTTCGGGCTGTCAGGCGGTCGTTTCGGAGACTGGCGCCGTGCGCCGGCCACCTGGCAGCCATATCATCCGTCTGCCGACGACTATCAGGTTCCGGGCAACTGCCGCCGATGGATCGCGCGATGCCTGAATGTTGGAACGCGCTACCGGCTGCTTCGAGGAGCAGGATGTGCGGCAGGCGTTCAAGGAGGCGGCTGAAGGCAAGCCAGTCGTCCTGGCCATAACGAATCATGATTTCCGGAACATGGGTCCGGATGTCAATGCCACCCGGGATCTGATCCAGCGGGTTGCTGCCGATTTTCCCGGACGTACCTTTTCTGTTTTCCGAAGCCGTGGACGGCAATGCGATCCGCGTTGAACCTTGCCGTCTCTGCCTCCCTGCGAACTTGAATTGAACGATCCAGCGAGTCGACGATTCCACGCATGTTCTGAAGGTGCATTCGACAAACGCCGACCTTTGGTCCGCAACCTTGGCTGGCACTAAAAACGGTTGGCGGGAACCTATCATTTCGACAATTTCGATATCGATACGCCGTTCCACCAGTGGCAGTATGTTTTTGATGAAGAAACATTTCCGTCTGTCGGCAGTGAATGCCATTGGAGTCGCAGCCAACAACGCCTTCGGAACGACGACTGTGGCGGTGATGAATCCGGCGACCGCGAAAGGTCTCAAGACAGCACTGGAATCTGCCTCGATCCCCGTTCCCAGGCGATGCTGAACTCTGCCACACCGAGAGTCTGTGCCGTAACTGAAGACCATCTTCTGTCCACTCTGACGATTTAATCTCCCGCTGGCCTCCGAGCCGCCTGCGAATCCGTTGCAAGAAGAGAACAGACTGTCCAGTTCATACCCGATTGCTCATCATGACCCATACCATCCCAGAAGCACGCCTTGAAAGCGTCATCATCTCCCCGGCTGCTTCTATTGGCGAAGCCATTGCGCGCTTGGACAAAGCCGGAACCGGGGCGCTGGCCCTGTGCTCCAGTGACGCGGAAGCTTGTTGGCCTGCTGACGGACGGCGATATTCGGCGAGCGATTCTTAAGTCCCGGACGCTGGATGATCCCTGTGGCTCGATCTGCAGCCTGGAACCGATCGCGGCCCTGCAGCCGGTTGCCCCGGCTGAGGCGCTGCGGCTGATGAATCGGCATGACATCAATCATCTGCCCGTGGTGGATGCGGACGGAGTGCTGCATGATCTCATCCTGCGCCGCGATCTGGGAGCACGAGGTCGAACTTGAAGCGACCGCACGGCAGCGTCTCGAAAGCGCTGTCATTTCCCCTACCACGTCGATCGCCGAAGCCATCGCCTCTCTGGACAAAGCGGGTACGGGCGCATTGGTCCTGTGCACGAAGCGACCGGATTCTCTGCGGCTTGTTGACAGACGGCGATATTCGCCGAGCCATCCTGCAGGGCAAATCCATGGATGCATCCGTGCGAAACGATCGCCAGCCAGAAGCCGATCGTCGCGTCCGGCTCCATTCCTTCCGGGGAAGCATTGGATCTCATGAATCAGCATGACATCAATCACTTGCCGGTGGTGGATGCCGAGAACCGCGTGGTGGAGTTTTTATTGCGCAAGGATCTAGTCCCGGATGTCGCGCTCGGATCTTTCGGCGGTGATCATGGCGGGCGGATACGGAAAGCGCCTGCTCCCGCTGACGGAAAGTGTGCCGAAACCGATGCTGCCGGTGGGCGACCGGCCCTTGTTGGAACTGACCATTCAACAGCTCCGCCGCTCCGGGATCCGCGATGTAAATCTGACCACGCACTATCTTCCGGAGTCCATAGTGAACCATTTTGGGGACGGCGAAGGCTTCGGAGTCAGACTGAATTACTTGAAGGAAGATCACCCCATGGGCACCGCAGGCGGGCTGAAGCAGATGAAAAGGCCCGATGGCCCGTTTCTGGTCATCAACGGCGACATCCTCACCGGAGTTCCCTTCCAGGAAATGCTGGCGTACCACCGGAAGCATCGGGCGGTGCTTACCGTAGGAGTTCGCAAATACGACATGCAGGTTCCTTTCGGAGTCGTAGAGTGCGAGGATGTGCGAATCACCAAGCTTCAGGAAAAGCCTTCCCTCAGTTTTTTTATCAATGCGGGAACCTATCTGCTTGAACCGTCAGCCTGGGACTACATTCCGGAAGGGCGGCCGTTCGACATGACCGATCTGATACAGAAATTGCTTGACGCCGGACGGCCGAGTGGTAAGCTTTCCGATCATGGAATACTGGCTCGATGTTGGCCGGCACGAGGACTATCAGAAAGCACAGGAAGATGTGCTGAAAGGAAGGATTCTAACATGAAGATATTGATTACAGGCGGCGCGGGTTACGTGGGTTCTACGCTTGCCCCGCTCTTGCTTGCCGCCGGGCATCAGGTCCGCGTGCTGGACCATCTGGCGCATGGCGGCGAATCGCTCCTCGGCGTCTGGTGCCATCCAGATTTTGAATTCGTTCGCGGAGACATCCGCGATCGCTCGACAGTGCGTAGCGGCCGTGTCAGGTCAGGGATGCGGTGGTCCATCTTGGCGGCCGTAGTCGGCGATCCGGCTTGTTCCCGTCAGCCGAAGCTGGCCCGTGCTACCAACCTCGACGCATCGCTTGCGTTGATCGAGGAGAGTCAGCAGGCCGGGGTGCGGCGATTCATCTTTGCTTCCACCTGCAGTAACTACGGCAAGATGAAGGATGCCAATCAATATGTAGATGAGGAATCCGAGTTGAGCCCGGTTTCCCTCTACGCCGAGACCAAAGTAGCCGTGGAGATGGCGTTGTTGCAGAGCGGTCATGCAATAATGGCTGGTGTCCGACGCCGCTGCGGTTCGTCCACGGTTTACGGAGTATCGCCGCGGATGCGCTTCGATCTGACGGTGAACGAATTCACGATGGAGATGCTGACCAAGAAGCACCTTAAGGTTTTTGGCGAGCAATTCTGGCGCCCTTATGTACATGTGTGGGATGCCGCCCGGGCGATTCAGTTGGTTCTCAGCTCGCCGCACGGCAAATGTCGGCGGACGCGTGTTTAATGTCGGAGCGACGGATCAGAACTTCCAAAAACAACAACTGGTTGAATGATCCGCCCTTATGCGCCGGATGCCGTGGTCGAGTTTGTGCACAAAGCTGAAGACCCGCGGGACTACCGGGTCTCGTTTTGCGCGAATAACGAATCAGTTGGGATTCAAGACCACCCGCACCGTCGCTCAAGGCATCGCAGAGGTCGCTCGATTGGTGCAAGAGAATGTCATGGCGAACTTCGAAGACGGGAAATATCGCAATTAAGTCTACTTGATGCTGGACAAATCTCGCGGCACTTTTATTGGACCAGCCTCGCTATAGCGCGGAATCCAAGTTCTCCTTTTCGATTGTCAGTCCACCGTTTTATGAAACGTAACGAAACAACTCGCTCCGGGAGCGCCGCCTGCCGACAGGCTTCATCCCCCTCGCTGTGCCGGAAATTCGCGGCAATGAGTGGCGCTATGTGAAGGAATGTCTCGATACCACGTGGGTTTCCTCGGTGGGTTCCTATGTGGACCGGTTCGAGCAGATGGTGGCGCAGCAAACCGGAACGAAGCATGCTGTGGCCACGGTGAACGGCACCTCGGCGCTGCATATCGCACTGCTGGTGGCAGGAGTGCAGCCTGAGACGAGGTGCTCGTCTCCACTCTGACATTCATCGCACCCGTCAATGCCATTCGCTATGTGGGTGCATGGCCGGTGTTCATTGATGCCGAACCCGTCTACTGGCAGATGGATCCCGCCCGAGTTGTAGAGTTTCTGGAGCGGGACTGCCGCTGGAGTGATGGCAGGCTGTACAACCGACGCACCGGACGCCGCGTCAGCGGCGTATTCCCGTTCACATACTCGGTCATCCTGTCGACTTAGATCCCGATCGTTGCGGTCGCCGAGAAAATTCAGTCTTGAAAGTAATCGAAGACGCCACCGAGGGTTTGGGCGCGACTTATAAAGGGCGCAGCGCTAGGTTGTCTCGGCGACATGTCGCCTGTTTCAGCTTCAACGGCAACAAGATCATCACCACGGGCGGCGGCGGCATGCTCGTGACAGACAATGAGGAATGGGCCCGGAAGGCGAAGTATCTGACTACCCAGGCTAAAGACGATCCTGTCGAATATGTGCACGGAGAGGTGGGCTACAACTATCGCCTGACCAATCTGCTGGCGGCAGTCGGTTGCGCACAGATGGAGCATTTGGCTGCCTATGTCGCCGCCAAGCGAAAGATTGCCGCCCGCTACACCGAAGAACTCCAGAGACGTGCCGGGCTTCGTGCCGATGAAAAATGCTCCCTGGGCTGCCAGCACCTTCTGGATGTATACCATCCTGGTCGAAGAGGAGAAGTTCGGGATGGACTCACGCCGATTGATGCGCGACTCGATTCACAAGAAGATCCAATGCCGCCCGCTCTGGCAGCCGATTCATCAGTCTCCTGCCCATGCTTCGAGATAATGCGCTGGCGATGCCGGTCGCCGAACGACTGGCTCGGCAGGGCTTGAGTCTGCCGTGTTCGGTGGGACTGACTGAGTCTGAACAGAAGAGGGTCATTTCCGGCCTGTTGAACTAGGAAAATGAGTCAGCTGTTAAATAAGTCGATGCATCCAGAGGGGACTCTGATACTAGTATCGCAAAGCCCGGCGAGCTGTCGGGAGCTTCCTCCCATAGGGCCGACTTTTCCCAATCGCTGCGCTTCTTCTACTCACCCTCGCTACCTCGCTGCGCCTTTATCATCTGGGAGACCGCAGCCTGTGGTTCGATGAAGCCGTCACGGCGAATATTTCGCAGGGCACAGTGACGCAAGTGCTCGAGGAGACACGGCTGGTCAGCGCCCCGGTTGTACATCCGTACATCTTGTACGTTGTTCAAAAGGTCGGAAAAGGCGCCGTGGCAGTGCGCCTGCCTTCTGTCCTGGCAAGCCTTCTCGCGGTCCTCATGATGCTGGCTATGGTTCGCGCCAAGGTAAGTCACAATGCCGCGCTGTTTTCTGCGGCGATCTTTGCAGTCTCGGCCTCGCAGATCCGCTACGCGCAGGAGGTGCGCGAATACTCTCTTACCGTCCTGTGGGCGGCAATTCTGATCTACTGCCTTCTTCGATGGGAAGCCGGTGGGCGCCGAAACCGCCACCTTGCATCTGTTATATGTGACATTCTTTTTCGCGCCGCTCATCCAATATGGGCTAGTTTTTCTGGCATTCGGCATTCTCGCCACAATCTGCATGCGTCTTCTGTTGAGCCGTGATACCTGTTTTAGGCTGTCGCATGCAATGATCGCATCCGCTTTCCTTGCCGCGGGAGGGCTGTTGTCCTTTGCTTTCACCGTTCGCTACCAGGTGCGGCCGGGAGGGATTCCGTGGTACTTGGTGTCGAATTACTTTGACTCCAGGACGACGAGTTTGCTGCACTTCCTAGGCAAAAACACCAAGGGGTTGCTGAGTTTCTTCATTCCGGGGCAGTTGATAGCGCTGTGTTTTGTGCTTGCCGCAATCGTCTTTTGCGTTGCACAAGCCACTACTCGAAAATACGAGACCATTACACTGCTGGTTTTTACTTCCTTATTGATAACTATCTGCGCTTCGCTGGCCAGGATTTATCCTTACGGCGGAGTACGTCAATGTTTGTTCCTAGCCCCAGGGTTAACTCTATTCGCAGGTGTCGCTTTTGCGGACCTTTTACAACGCCTCAGGGTATCAGCGAGGCCGGCAGCAACGATTGGAGTTTTGGCCCTAATTCTGCTTTCGGGCTATCGAGGCCTGCTGAAGCAGTGGCCCTACGGGGAGTATGAGGACACCTTGAGTATCCTTAAAGAGCTGTCTAGATCGAGTACGCCCAACGACCAGGTGTGGGTCAATCACGACGCTGTGCCGGCTCTGGAGTTCTATCTGCAGGGTAGAGACAACCGCTTCATCTATGGGAAATTTCACAAAGACCCTCAGGAATATGTGCCTGAATTGCTGGGGTCGATTGATCGGCACGACGATAGGCTCTGGCTTGTCTTCTCACACCTCCAACAGCCGAGTGATCGGGCCGAGGAGCAACTGATCGTTAGTTCCTTGCGGTCAGGCTGGGACGTGGAACCTGTAATCGCACCAACCAACACCGCCCTATACGTCGCACATCGCACGACATCTCCGTAACCATTACAGCCGGTGCGGATGGAAGTCTTGCAAGCCGCCAGATTGAATCACTATGCAGACACGATCGACGAAGCAGACAATAGTGCTTGGGGGCGGTATCTCCGGCCTGTCGGCCGCGCGGGCTATTCGCGAATTGGGTCATGAAGGCCTCGTGCTTGAGCAGTGTCCAACTGTCGGCGGCCTAACACGGACCGTAGAGGTAGGAGATTTCTGCTTCGACTATACCGGGCATTTCCTGCATCTCGCCCGCTACAAGAGTCCTGCTGATATCCCTTACGCCGGTCTGAACGATGATGCTTGGCAGAAAATCAACCGGCGCTCCTGTTGTTTCGTAGCCGGGAAGCTAATCGACGCTCCCATCCAGTACAACCTTGGCCAGTTGCCCCCAGAAATCTTGCATCCATGTGTCAAGTCCTACGAGGCGCGACCGGCCTTGAAGTCGTCTCAACGCCTTAACTTCCGCGACTTTGTGGTCCATGGATTTGGCCAGCACCTGGCCGACTTGTTCCTGATCCCCCAGAACGAGAAGACCATGGCGATCTCTCTGGAGCGCTTATCTGTCAAGGCCGTCAAGCGATTCTTTCCCCCGCCCGATGAGGCGCTGGTTCGTGCAGGCATTCGAGGTGAGTCGCCGGTAACAGGGGAATACAATTCGAGTTTTTGGTATCCCAAAGTGGGGGGCATTGGAGCGCTAGTGAAGGGTTTGGGTGACGGCCTGAAGGCCGTTCGGACCAATCAGCAGGCCAAGGCGATTGATCTGAACAGAAGGAAGCTGCGAACCAGCACGGGTGAGAGCTTTAGTTGGGATCATCTTTTTTCGAGCATGCCTCTCAAGTCCCTTTGCCGCATCACCAACGATCCGGACTTAAGAAATGCCGCAGATGAGCTTTCTCATAGCTCGACCGTCACCTTTAACATTGGCCTGAAGGGGGCGCTGCGACCCGAATTTGAAGGCGTTCACTGGATTTATGTGCCCGACCGCTCGATACCATTTTATCGAGTCGGCTTCTACTCCAACATCGGCAAAGGAACCTGCACTCCCGGCCACAGCGCTCTATATGTTGAAGTGGGTATACCTAGTGAAGAGGTCCGAGCCATCGATATTGTTAAAGAGCTGCAGCCTAAGGTCATTGCAGCACTGGAAAATCTAGGCTGGATCGACAGCCGTGCAGTCGTGTGTGTCGCGATCCACGTCATCCGGCATGCATATGTCCATCATACCGATAGCCGTGACCGTCTTCTAAAAGCCATCTTGCCGCGCCTACACCAATTCGGTGTGCATCCCATTGGCCGCTACGGTCTGTGGGACTATACGAGCATGGAGGATTCGATGGAGTCGGCGCGCTCTACGGTTCGAGAGGTACTCAATGGAATACAGTATCGTGATACCGGCGCACAACGAGGCGCTCGACCTGGAGAGCTTTGTCAGGTCCTTTATAGAGAGCCTTCCGCAGGGTATTGTCCTGACTGAGATCGTTCTCGTGGAGAACGGATCGACGGACGGTACGCTTCGGGCCTGCTACAGGCTGCAGCAGAGCTATCCAGAACTAATTAGAGTTCTTTCGATTGCCAGAGCCAGCTACGGCGAGGCAATCAAGCAGGGAATACTCCAAAGTCGAGGCACGCACCTGTCCATTCTCGAGTGCGATTGTCTCAATACGGATTTCGTCTCCGATTCGATTAAACTTTTCCAAACTCAGGGAGCGCGGTTCATCGTTGCCTCCAAGCGGCACCCCGAGTCCTTCGACGGACGCCCATGGAGGCGTCGCGCCTTTACCTTTCTCTATAACTACTTCTTCCTCCACATCTTTTTTTCCTATCCTGGTACCGATACTCACGGCTTAAAGAGTATGGAGGCAGCCTGTGCGAAGCAGTTATGCGAATTAGCGCTTACCTCGGATGAGGTTTTTCAGACCGAAATCGTGCTGCTTGCCTGGAGGCTCGGGGTCAACATTCATGAAAGGCCGCTTCGAATTCGTGAAACTCGTCGCTCCCCGGTAGCCATCCTCAAGCGACTTCCGCAGGTGCTGAATACAGTACGCCAGTTGCAACGTTCACTCGGCCGGTTTCCAGAGAGGGCACCGTCGCTTCGCACAACCGTCGCCAATTGACCTGTTTTGCTCCCCATGATTGACGTTTGCAAGATATCCTGCGATCCGAAACCGGCCGAGCAGAATAAGGCTCGCAGTGAAGCCACGCCCGTGAAGAACAGCCCAACTAAGATGTCTCGCGACGCACATTACGGCTGGGTCGATCTCGTCGAGGGTTTAAAACAGACCGGCTTGTGCAGGGGAGATATCGTCTTCTTCCAAATCTCCCACATCACTTTGGGTACGCCGGAGTTTGGAGACTCCGGACTGGGGGCGAACGAATTGCTCTATTCGGCCATGCGCGAGGTGATTGGGCCTGAAGGCACCTTACTTCTACCGGCATACTCGTTTGCTTTTGATAGGAACGCGGATTTCGATATCAAAATCACGCCGAGCATCGAGGGAACATGGAGTTCTTCGCTGGAGTTTCTCGAGTACTTCCGCCATCTGCCCGGAGTCGTGCGTTCAGCCGATCCAATTTTTTCGGCTGCCGGTTTGGGCCCTCAGGCACAGCGACTGCTTACCCAACTACCCAATACCAGCTACGGCAAGGACTGCCTGCATGAACGCCTGTTAAAAGCGGGCGCGAAGATCAGCGGCATCGGAGTCGGCCTAGCGGAGGCCTCGTTTATCCACTATGTTGAGGAGTCCTTGGGGGTTCCTTTCCGATACAAGAAACTGTTCACTGGTCGCGTCGGGCAGAACGGCAAGCTGGCGAAGCAAGGATGGATTTCGAGCGTGCCTATCCAAGCTGCAGATGGTCGCCCGAATGGAAGCCGTGTGGAACAGATGGCTCGATCCGAGGGCCGATCCCGCATAGCTCAAGTTGGGCTGGGCGAACTGGTCACGATTGATTGCCGGAGTTTTTACGAATTGCTCGCCCGAGAGATCACCCGGGATCCATGGACCACAGCCCAGGGACCGGGAGGTTGCCCGGTCGAACTGGAGAAGGCCCGGGCCAGCAGTCACGACGCCGTCATTGAACTGCCGGAGAATGCATCCATGGAGGATTTGATTTCGACGCTATGGAGATTGCCCCGAGATATTGTCTCTGACGGCTATGATACGGCGTTGCGCGCGCTGTCCACCCAAGTTCCGATGGTGGTTCACGAATATCCTACGGGAACCGAATGCTGGACCTGGCTAGTGCCGGAAAAATGGACTTGCCAAGAAGCCGGGCTCGAAACGCTCGACGGGCGTCGGCTCCTGTCCTATGCGGACAATCCTTTGCACGTCGTTTCCTATTCGCTGCCAATCGACCGTGAAGTGTCGCGCGAAGAACTCTTCGAGCACCTTCACGTTCATCCCGAACTGCCCGATGCCATTCCCTTTATCTTTAAATACTATGAACGGGATTGGGGCTTGTGCTGTAGTCAGAGATTAAAGGACTCGTTGCGAGATGACCGCTACCGAGTTGTTATCAAGTCCGACTTCAGCTATGGGACCCTGAAGGTCGGAGAAGTAATTGCTCCAGGGAGAACCGCCGAGACCTTTATTCTATGTGCGCACCTTTGCCATCCAGCGATGGTCAACGATGATCTATCGGGTGTCGTGGTCGGTTTAAAGGTAATGCAAGAACTGCAGAAGCGAACGGACCTTCATTATACATATCGCCTCCTAATTCTGCCCGAAACAATAGGGTCCGTAGCCTATCTGAGTCATCACCAGGAACTCATTCCGAAAATGATAGGGGGAATCTTCCTTGAGATGCTTGGGTTACAGAATCCTCATGCCCTGCAGCTGTCCTTTTCAGGTGACACCGAAGCGGACCGATGCCTAAGTCGTGCGCTTAAGGAATGCGACCCTGATGGATGGACCGGTCCTTTCCGCACGGTAGTGGGAAATGACGAGCGACAGTTCAACGCGCCCGGCGTGCGAGTGCCGATGCTTTCGTTGTCGCGCGTAGGGCAACGCCGCGCCGGCATCTGGCCCTATTATCCCGAATACCACTCCAGTCACGATACTCCTGAGTTAGCCTCCGTCGCTCGGCTCGCCGACTCACGGGATCTGGTTTTGAAAATGATCGATACGGTTGAGGGAAACCGAGTGCCGGTAAACCGATTTCAAGGAGAGATTTTCTGCTCGCGATACGGCATAAATATTGACGCCTATACCAGTCCTGAGAGTAATCAGGCCCTATTCGACATTATTTTCCTGATTGATGGAACAAGGTCGGTGGCAGAGATAGCTCGTATTTGCAACGTCTCGATCGAGTCCGCCAGCCGCGTAGTGGCAGAACTGCGTCAACTGCGCCTAGTCGAATATGCCGGAAACTGAATGCGACCCATAATCCAGAACGAAGTTAAATTCTGCCTTCGCCATCTAGTACTTTGAAATTGTGGGGGTCGAGATGAAGTGGGGAATCGAGCGCTCAAAATTACTGAACCGGATGTCAGATCTTCCGGCATGCGGTACTCTGATCCGCCAGCAATACGATAGCTACTTGAGGCTGAAATATGAAGTTAACTGGCGTTGGGTACGGAACCCGGCCAGTAGCCGCTCATTTCATCTGACACCGCCGAAACTCAACGCGGCGCAAAAGCGGTTGGTTGAGGAACTCTACTCGACAGGCGTAGCCATATGCCATGTCGACGAATTATTTCAGGAGCAGGGGTTGTGGAGCGCGCTTCACGCTGAAGTATCCGAATTCAGCTCCAGCGATCAGGTTCAGTCAGTTATCAGGAAGCGGCAGCGAGATTTTGAAGAGAAGCATGACTTTAGGGCGGTTGAGCATTACATCATCACCAAGTATGCTCAAGATCACAAGCCTCTCATCACGGCCACTAACACGATACTCAACTTTAGCTTGAATTCATCGATACTGGACGTGGTCAATTCCTACCTGGGACTGTGGTCCAAGCTGATTTACTTTGACATGTGGTACACGTTGCCCTTGCCAACCGATACGCGGTTTGCTTCACAACGCTGGCATCGCGACCCCGAGGACCGCAGAAAGATCCGCACCTTTCTTTATTTTAGTGAAGTTGACGCGGATGCCGGAGCGATGGAATATCTCGCGGGTAGTCATTTTGGAGGTCCGTACGAACACGTGTTTCAGTGGGAAGATCCGCTCGGAATACCTTATCCGCCCGATGGAGAAGTGGAGCGGCAAATCCCTCAATCGCAACACGTGATTCTTCAGGGACCGCCGGGTACGCTAATTTTCTGCGATACGGCTGGTTTTCACCGGGGAGGGGTCTCCAGAAGCAGGCCACGCATCCTTGCGACATCAGCATTCGTCACTCCGGCTTCGCTGCATGGTAGGCGCTATGAGATCGACGGTACCGTGCGGGACAAGCAATGGAGTGCTCCTGCCAGGTTCGCGGTGATGTGAATATTAGTCTTCGGAGTTCCGATTGAGTAACAGCGATAGCTGGCAAACGTACCCAGGCATCACCAGGAAAGTGGAAACGAGAAAGTATGCGCGTCATCGTCGCTACCGGTTTGAATATCGGCCCTGCGGAGTATAAGAACCTGGGCGATGTCGCGATGTTGCAAGTGGCCATTTCCCGGTTGTTGAGTTTGTGGCCAGATGCCTGCATCGAAGTCCTTACGGAGTCTCCCGCCGATCTGCTCCGTTATTGCCCAAGCGTCGGCCCATTGCCACGCGCCGGTTGTATGTTCTTGGTGGCGGATCAGGTCCTTTTGGGGAAGTTCCACCAGTTTCTGCCCCGGCGAGTTTCAGGTCAATTGAGTGCCTGGAAGCGGGCGCTTGGACAGCGATGGCCAGCACTGCTTGAACTGTTGCTCCGTTTGAGGCTGAGGTTCTCGGGCCCAGCCGGCCGATACAGGGATTTCAAAGTCTTTCTGGAGTCACTGAAGAACACTGATCTGCTCGTCGTTTGCGGTTCAGGTGGATTTGCCGACAGCTGCCGAGAGTGGAACCTTTCAACCCTAAGTACGATGGAGGCAGCCGTAGGACGTGGTATTCCAGTTGCCATGTTCGGTCAAGGAATGGGCCCACTTAGCGATCCGACCGTACTATCCAGGGCCAGACGCACGCTTCCGAAGGCGAGTCTAATTACGTTGCGTGGCAGCAGAGGTGGATTGCCACTACTCGAATCAATGGGAGTTACTGCAACGAGGGTGCTGACTACCGGCGACGAAGCGATAGAACTAGCTTACGCTGGACGAGCTAATACGCCGGGCAGGGCGGTCGGGATCAATTTGCGGGTCGCATCGTATGCAGAGGTGGAAACGGGTACCGTCGAAAAGGTCCGATCGGTCTTGCAAGAATTCGCCAAGCGCCACGAAGCTCCTCTTCTCCCAATTCCCATCGCGCTTCATGAATGTGCCAGTGATCACTTAACGATCCGGCAGCTTCTAAAGGGATTGGATGACGGATCGGATGGCGGCCTATCCCTCGATACCCCCTGGATGGTAATAAAACAGACTGCACGTTGCCGGATTGTCGTTACGGGGGCTTACCATGCAGCGGTATTTGCGCTGTCCCAAGGTATACCGGTTGTCTGCTTGACCAACTCCCCTTATTATCTTGCTAAGTTCCAGGGATTGCAAGATCTCTTCGGCGCCGGCTGTTCTATTGTTGCACTGAGCGAGCCCGATTTGCCGTGCAGGTTAGCGACCGCGATTAAAAAAACATGGAATTCAGCAGAAGTTGTGCGGTCGCCCCTGCTTCAATCCGCTCTACGTCAGATCGAAGGGAGCCATAGAGCGTACCAAAGCATCAAGAATCTGGTAAGTTCCGAATCTAGACACGCTTACCCAATTATGTTAGAAGCCTGACCATACAAATCTGGATACGAGGGCAACTAAAGCGGCGGCCACCCCCGTTTGATTAAAAGCTGAGGTCGATGCTTGGTCGGTGCGTCTCGAACAAGAGGCAATATCAAAAAGAGTCAAATCTAATGGCGCAAATCCTTGTATTCTCTCCCTACGCACTGTGGGGGATACATACCATTTATGAAGGGACCATGGCGAAGGCTTGCCAGGCCCACGGCGCAAAGGTCGAGTATCTTCTCTGCGACGGATTATTGCCTGAATGCGATCAGCACTGGGACTCCAAGTCGACTTCTAGGCGTCCGGCTGACCTTTGCCAGCGCTGCCAGATCGCGGCAAAGTCTCAGCTTGATAATCTTGGTTTTCCCTACCGCTGGCTGGGAGACCTTGTAAGTCAGGCTGAAAGAGTTGCTGCACTTGACTGGTCTCATGGCCTTAAGCCTGATGAATTCCGTGGAGCTTCTTTTAGGGAAGCACCTCTCGGAGAATGGGTGCTTTCTTCTGTAATTTCATACTTCCGCCAGTATCCACCTGATATGGACAACGATCATGTGGTCGAGGTCTATCGGGGATTTCTTTACAGTGCAGCGATCGTAGCAATCGCGATACGGAAGTATCTGGAGGGCCACTCTGTTGATGCTGCTCTTCTGTTCAACGGGCGTCAGTCCATTACTCGGGTTGCCTTTGAAATATTCCGGCAGCACGGCATTCGGGTGTTGACCCACGAACGAGCGGAGTACGAGCGTGGCCACATCAACGTGAAGCCCGATGCGCATTGCATGAGTCCAGAACCATTCAAGGCTTTCTGGGACATCTGGGCGAAGGTGCCGCTCAACCGTGAAGCATTGGAAGCTACCTTGCAATGGCTGATCCAACGGCGATATGGCGCCAACCTAGCCTGGATTCCATTTAATACCCCGTCTACCGGCGATTCCCCGCTGAGGGAGAGAATGAATCTTAGCCAAGGCAAGCGTCTTTGGGCCTTGTTTACTTCATCGACTGACGAGATTGCCGGAGATCCGCTCATGCAAGGCCCCTATGAGTCGCAAGCCGTCTGGGTGCGCGACGTCGTTCAGTGGGTGGGCTCACGGGATGACGTGGAACTGGTTATCAAAGTACATCCCAACCTGGGCGGCAATCCTTATATCGGCAAAGCAGTTGACGAATTACGTATTTATCAGGAAATGAAATCAGCATTACCGGCCAACATTCGAATCGTGTTGCCGGAAGATTCGGTGAATGCGTACGAGCTGGCAGAGGAAGCTGATGTTGGACTGACCTTTGGCTCGATTATGGGGCTCGAGATGGCGATGCTAGGTAAGCCGGTTATCTTGGCGTCAAGAGCCCTTTACGAGTATGGCTCTCAGATCGTGACCGTGCGCTCCAGAGAGGCATTGCCAGGAATGCTGGAAAGATGTCTGCACGTTTACAGTAACAGAGAGATTCAACGAGAAGCGTTTCGACTGGCTTACTATTACATTTTTGTATTTGAACTCCCTTTCCCTGCTGTGACGGTGTCAGGTATATACGAGGCCAAGTTGAATTACACCTGTGAGGAAGACCTGGCTTCCGGAAAAGATGATTCCCTGAACCACATCTGTAGGTTTCTGATAGAAGGTCATCCGTTCTTTGATCACCCTTCCCTGGAGGAGCGGTCTCGTACCACTGCCGACGAAGATGCATTCTTTGAAGACTTGGCCCGCTCACCAAACTACCTAAGGAGCGTTCGCTATGAGAATTGGCTGAGAGCGCAGTCGCTAGGCCGGTCCATGAAGGATATGCTGCGCCGTTTGCCATTGGGGACGGGGGACGCGCTCCTTAGTCTGGGAGGAGCCAGATGGAATGCCTTTCTAACACGATTGGAGAGAAAGCCGTAGAGCCTGGACCATTACACGTGGCATGGTATCCATGAAAATTACAGTCATTCTGTGCACATATAACCGCTGTCAGAGTTTATCCAATGCCCTCGAAAGCGTCGCAGCGACAATATTTAGTGACTCGGTGGAGTGGGAGGTTCTGGTTGTGGATAACAACTCCAAGGACCAAACCCGTGAAGTGGTCGCAGACTTTTGCCGCCGATATCCGGGCCGCTTTCGCTATTTATTTGAAGAGCGGCAAGGGAAGTCACATGCCCTCAACGCGGGAGTCCGCGCGTCTCAGGGTGATATCTTGGCTTTCATGGACGATGACGTAACCGTTGAACCAAGGTGGTTACAGAACCTGACAACACCTTTAGACAACAGTGAATGGACGGGCGTGGGAGGGCGTATTTTGCCTCCATCGATGTTTTCTGCCCCTTCATGGTTGGCGATGGAAGGGCGCTATTCCTTGGTCGGCACCCTTGCTCTCTTCAATTTAGGAAACAATGGGTGTGAACTAGACAGGGCACCGTTTGGCACCAACATGGCCTTTCACAAGAAGATGTTTGAAAGGTATGGCGGCTTTCGTACCGATATGGGTCCCAGCCCAGGTAGCGAAATACGGAACGAGGATACCGAGTTTGGTCGTCGGCTAATCGCACAGGGTCACCGCCTATGGTACGAACCGTCGGCTGTTGTTTATCACGCCGTATCGACCGAGCGACTGACCAAAAGGTATTTCTTAGCATTCTGGTTCGACCATGGCCGAGCATCGGTTCGGGAATGGGGCGATGGCCCGAGCATCTGTGGGATCCCAAGAGCCTATCTCCGAATGTTGAAGATCGGACTGTATGGGCTGCCAAAAATGCTGCGATGGGCTCTGACCCTGGATTCGAAGAGAAGATTCTATTGGAAGGGAATGGTGTGGATGGTGGCAGGGGAAATTGTTGAAATCTTCAGGCAGTCAGTCAAAAGCGACCAGACGGCCGCAGCCGCCTTAGCACAACAAGACCCGCCTCCTTCGCAAACAATGGCTAAGGCAGGGGTCGCAGGACCTATGGGTTAAGGTGCCTGGAAGGTAGTCCTGGGGTTTTGGAGCCGCAAACCAAATCGACGGAGAAAAGTTAGAGACTATCGCCGAGCTGGCGTCTTCATAAGAAACACGCTGTATTTAGCTGCACGTAGGCCGCTTCCCGGTAGTGCCAAAACACTTCTTTAGATTGATAACCCGCGGCGATACATACAATGAAGGTCACTCTAATTCTCTGTACCTATAACCGTTGTCAACTCTTGGTAAAGGCGCTGGAGAGCATCGCGGTCCAAAGTCTTCCCAACGATGTCGAATGGGAGGTCCTGGTTGTAGATAACAACTCCGACGATCAAACCTGTGAGGTAGTGACTGACTTCTCCCGCCGGTATCCCGGTAGGTTCCGTTACCTGTTTGAGCCGCGACCGGGCAAGTCACATGCTCTGAATTCGGGGATTCAAGACGCCCAGGGAGATGTGTTGGCCTTTACCGATGACGATGTAATCGTAGAGCCGACATGGCTTCAACAGTTGACGACTCATTTACGTGACGGTGCGTGGGCAGGTTCGGGAGGGCGCACTCTTCCAGAGCGGACATTCTCGCCTCCCCGCTGGCTATCGCTCGAGGGCAAATATGCGCTAGGCCCATTCGCTGTTTTCGACCTGGGCTGTTCGGCCGGCAACCTCACCGAACCTCCATTCGGCAACAACATGGCGTTTCGAAAGGAAATGTTTGAGAAGCACGGAGGCTTTCGAACCGACTTGGGACCCGTCCCGGCAGCGAAATTCGCAGTGAGGACTGCGAGTTCGGTCGTCGGTTGCTGGCTGCCGGCGAACTACTACATTACGAACCGTCTGCCGTTGTCTACCACACAGTGCCGGAGAACCGCCTGCAGAAGAACTACTTCCTGGAGTGGTGGTTCGACAAAGCCCGCGCCGACATTCGGGAAGCTGGAATCGAGTCGAAGACTAAGTGGCTTGTTTTTGGCGTACCGCTCTACTCGTTTCGCAGGCTTGCAGTGTGGACGCTGCGCTGGTTGTTTGCCGTCGAACCTTCCCGCCGATTCTCTTGCAAGCTCAACGTCTGGATCACGCTCGGAAAGATCGTCGAATCCTACGGCTCGCGGCGCGGCCCCAAGCGAAAAGAAGAGGCCTATAATGCCGACCCCGCGTCAAAACAGAAGGCCCAGTATTGCGGACCAACCTCTTAATTATGGAGTAATAATGGAAAGAACAGGTTAGATATCTGCCGCCGAAAGGCCGTCTCGCTTCTACTTATCCGCATGCTTACCTGCTCGAACCCATCAAGCTTTTCAGCACTATCGGAGCGTATCGTTTCTGCGATCATTTGCTGATCGAAAGTTAGCTTTTGTACTGCCTCCTTACTGATCAGGAAGGATTGTATCTCTTCTTCGCATGAGCATCTGTAAGAATAAAGCGTTGTTCTTAGACCGGGATGGTGTCATTAATGTTGAACAATGCTATGTACATTCTCGTGAGCAGTTCCACTTTCGGGAAGGAATCTTCGAGCTTTGCAGAACGGCGCAATACCTCGGCTACGTCTTGTTCGTGGTCACGAACCAAGCGGGTATCGCGCGGGGCTACTATACCGAGGCGGAGTTTCTTGAGTTGACAGAGTGGATGGTTCATCAGTTTGCTGGACAAGGGATTAAAATTGCCCACGTATACTACTGTCCTTATCATCCGGTTCATGGGACAGGCCGGTACAGATGTGACTCCCCGGATCGGAAGCCGAAGCCAGGTATGCTATTGCGGGCGCGGGCGGACTTTAATTTGGATTTACCGGCGAGCATTCTAATCGGAGATCAACTGTCAGACATCGATGCCGCAGATGCAGCCGGGGTCGGCACGAAGATTCTGCTCCGATCAGGAGCCGCTGACAGTAATGGGCAAGCCCATCGTTTCTATTCCTCTGATTCCCTCGATAGTATTCGGACCAGATTCTTTTCAGCAACGACAGATGCGTTCTGGGACTCTTATCGTGATCTCGAAATAACGAAACTGCTCTAGTCAGCGGTCAGACTTTGGCCATGCCATCGGAAAGCGGGGAGATTGAATTTGCAGGATAAGTCGGATAAAGAAAAGCCACGCCTGGCGGTGCTGGGCCTTGGGCATGTCGGTTTGCCCACGGCTCTTGGCTTTGCAGAGTTGGGTTGGGAGGTTATCGGTGCCGATGATGATGCTTCCAAGGTAGAGATGATACAGTCCGGCAGGGCTCCGTTCTATGAACCGGGGCTCGACCAGTTGCTCGCTCGCGGGTTGACTGGTGGTCGGTTGACGATCTCCACCTCTGTAGAGGAGACCGTGCGCGCCGCGAGCATCTTATTTATCTGCGTTGGCACGCCCCAGAAGGAAACCGGTGAAGCCGACCTGAGCCAGGTAGAAGAGATCGCTCGCATTATCGCGCGCAACTTAAATGGCTATAAGTTGATCGTGGAGAAGAGCACTGTGCCCGCGATTACTGCCCAGTGGATCAAGAGGACTATAGTCCGGTTTGCAAAACTCGACTCCCTTGGCAGGTTACATACTGAGTTTGACGTGGCGTCAAATCCCGAGTTTCTGCAAGAGGGAAGGGCTATCGAGAATATTTTCCACCCCGATCGTGTTGTCGTGGGAGTGGAATCGGAACGAGCGCGCTCACTGTTAGGACAGCTCTATCAACCACTGGGCTGCCCGATCTTGTTTACCAACATCAGCACCGCGGAGTTAACTAAGCACGCAGCAAACGCCTTTCTTTCAACCAAAATCTCTTTCATCAATATGGTGGCCGATATGTGTGAGGCGGTCGGCGCCGATGTGAGCAAAGTCGCACTCGGCATGGGACTCGATCCTCGTATCGGAACTGAGTTTCTGAACGCCGGAATCGGATTTGGAGGCTACTGTTTTCCCAAAGACCTTCGCGCCTTCATGCATTTAGGGCGCGAACACGGTATCGGATGTGGACTACTGAAGGAAGTAGAGAATATTAATCAGCGCCGCGTCGAGGCGTTCATTAAGAAAGTCCGGCAGGCAGTGTGGGTGCTGCAAGGCAAACGGATGGGCGTGCTAGGTTTAGCCTTTAAAGGCGGCACTGACGACATTCGCGAGTCTCCGGCGCTGCGCATCGTCAAAACGTTGCTGTCGGAAGGTGCTCGGCTCAAAGTGCATGACCCACAGGCCATGGAAGCCAGCCAGCGGGAACTTCCGGCTCAGAGCGGTCGCCTGGAGTACTGTTGCTCGCCTTACGAAGCTGCCCAAGGGGCACACGCCCTGCTGATTCTCACCCCGTGGCAGGAGTACCGGGAACTGAACTTAGCACGCCTACACGAGCTTATGGAAGTTCCGGTAATCATCGACGGCCGGAACCTGCTTGATCCCGAGGTGGTGCGTTCAGCCGACTTTGAATATGTGGATATGGGACGGCATCATTGCGCCCAATCGGCGACTGTTGCGATCGAACCCCTCCCCTGGCGAAATGTGCCTAGTGAAGGGTTGCAGCCCGATGCCGGTCACAAGCACTGACTAGTTCCTTCCTGCCCGTGCGAGGCTCCGGCCTATCAAACTTAGTAGTTGGCGGCGGGCTGCGGAGTTCGCAGTGTACTGCTGCAGTTTCAATACTTACATTGGACATATAGATATCAGCGGCGACCGCGCTGGGGTGCAATTCCGTTGTCAAGACCACATGCTCGACTGGAAGATCATCCAGGTCACAGACAGCTTCGCCAGCCCGATTGAATTGGCCTTCCCGAAAGACTATTCACACAATGCATGCAACCGTAGCCCAATCGGACGAATCGGCTCAGCGTCAGATCAGCCGCCGCGTTTTGTGCCGTCCGAGTCGGGAAGCGAATTCCGCAAGTTCTCTTCTGGCTGAATATTATCGTTGTCCGGTAAACCTGTTAGCGCCCTTCCTGGCAGCGAAGTCGTCGACAGAACATCCAGGATATTTTCGCCTGGGACCGGACACCATTTGTTACGGTCGACTCTCAAGTGGCAACACTTCCCGGCGCCCAGGCGGAGATCTTTCGGATTCCCTTCAGCAAGTGAGGATGGGAGAGCAAGGGATCCAGATCCCTTTCGAGGCTGGCGATGTCGTTGAGAATCTGCGTCGCGAACGTTACACGGCTCACTTCCGCCAAGACGGGCGACTTTTCAACGAACTCTTGCGGAAAGCCTACTACCTAATCCGACCACTCATGGGCGTACCGGTACGGCGACATCTTCAGAAAATGCGCCTGCGAGGATGGGATGCTATCAAGTTTCCTGACTGGCCCGTGGATGCCACCGTGGAACGCGTTCACCAGAAGTTGCTGAGCCTCTCGCTGCAGGCGCAAGGAGCGGAGAATATCCCATTCATCTGGTTCTGGCCCGAAGGATTTTCCAGCTGTGCCATCATGACGCACGACGTGGAGGACTCAGCCGGCAAGGATTTTTGTGGCAATTTGATGGACCTGGACGAATCGGCTGGACTCCACAGCGCCTTCCAGGTGATACCCGAAAACCGCTATTCGGTTTCACCACGTTTTCTGGACAGTATTACAAGCCGGGGCTTCGAAGTGAACATTCATGATCTGAAGCATGACGGCCGTCTTTACGCCGACTATGCGGAGTTTCTGCGGCGAGCGAAACGCATCAACAGGTATGCGCGAGAATATGGTGCCGAGGGATTTCGGTCGGGGATCCTCTACCGCAATGCGGACTGGTATGACGCCTTCGAGTTCTCCTATGACATGTCGATTCCCAACGTGGCGCATCTCGATCCGCAGCGAGGGGGCGCCTGTACCGTGATGCCGTATTTTATCGGCAAGATCGTTGAACTTCCCGTCACGTGCACGCAGGACTACACACTCTTTCAGATTCTCGATGACTACTCGATCGACCTGTGGAAAAAGCAAATCGCCTTGGTTAGGAAGCATCACGGGTTGATTAGCTTCATCGTTCACCCCGACTACATCATGGAACAGCGTGAGCAGAATACTTACAAGGCCTTGCTCCGTCATTTGGGTGACTTGCTGGCTGAGGGCAACATCTGGAATGCCCTCCCAAGGGATGTTGCCAATTGGTGGAGAGAGAGGAGCCAGATGAACTTGGTGTACGAAGGCGGCCGGTGGCGCGTGGAAGGTCCAGGCAAGGAACGAGCGCGCGTGGCCTATGCCAAGCTGGTAGGAGACCAGGTAACTTACAGTCTGGCAGGCTAAAAGAATCATTCCTGTCGCTACTTAGTTAGAAAGTCGCCGTATTGCCCCAAAGAATGTGTTTTGCGATTCACCAGGATCTGACGGTTGGGATTCTGGGGGAAATAGCCTGCTGGTTCTAGCTGGATAAGAAAAGTCTGGAAGGCTAACGATCGCCGTCGGAAGGAAGGCGAGATCGATTGGCCAACTTTGCCGGCGCCAAGTCAACAGCGAAATGAGAACCTGATCGGATACCTGGCGTAGCCATGACTTCCTGTGATGTGTCAATTATCGGAGGCGGACCCTACGGCTTATCGGCAGCCGCGCATTTACGCACGATCAAGGGGCTGGAACTTCGGGTTTTTGGCGAACCCATGTCGTTTTGGAGCAGAAATATGCCTCAAGGCATGTTCCTGCGTTCGAATTGGACCGCGACCCAGATTGCGAACCCGAGCGGCTCTCTAACGCTGGAAGCTTTTCAGGCCGAGAGCGGTAATTACTTTGAAAATCCGGTGCCACTCGATCAGTTTGTCCGGTATGGCCGCTGGTATCAGCGCAGGGCAGTGCCCGATATAGATCAGCGTCGCGTCGACCGGGTCGAGTTTCATCCTAAAGGGTTCAGGCTTACTCTCCAAGATGGTGAGGTTCTCAGTTCACGTCACGTGATTATCGCTGGCGGCATCGCTTCATTCGCTTGGCGTCCGTCTGAGTTTCAGGCCCTACCAGCGTCGCTGGTCACCCATACGTCCGACCATAGCGACTTGCGGACATTCGCCGGAAAGCGAGTGCTAGTGATCGGCGGTGGACAGAGTGCACTCGAATCGGGCGCGCTGCTGCATGAAGGCGGTGCCGAAGTTGAGGTCGTCACCCGATCACGCAAAATTCACTGGCTTCAAGGCCGCCTGTCGAGGACCCTTCACCATGGATTAGGCGAAGTCACTCGGGAGTTACTTTATGCGCCGACCGACGTGGGCCCTGCGGGACTTAGCCGGCTGATGGCACGCCCAGACATGCTGAGGCGGTTTCCACGTGGGTTGCAGGACAAGTTCAGGAGGCGATCCGTTCGTCCGGCCGGCGCGCGCTGGCTAGTGGAGCGGCTTCGTGACGTGCCTATCAGTCTCGGACGCTGTGTTGTTGCCGTCGTTCCGTCTGGAGAGCAAGTGAAAGTCCGGCTGGACGACGGAAGCGAGAGAAGAGCGGACCACGTTCTCTTAGGAACCGGATACCACGTTGACATTTCCAAGTACGAATTCCTCGCTCCCGAGCTTGTTCAGTCGATCCATTGCTGTAAGGGATATCCTCGGCTGAACGAGGGGCTGGAGACCTCGGTGTCAGGTTTGCATATTATCGGCGCACCGGCTGCCTGGAGTTTTGGTCCGCTGATGCAGTTTGTCTCGGGCACGCACTACGCTTCGCGCGCATTGATGCACTCCCTGGCAGGACGAGCTTGGCGGTTGAGGGAAAGTGGAGTGCTGCGATGACCGTTGATCTTGCGGTTTCCACGAAAACTGTCGATTTCCTGCAACCGCCTGGCGGCGCGGTCGTGGTCGGTGGAGATTACCAGGGACTTGGTATCGTCCGCAGCCTCGGTCGCCGTAAGGTGCCGGTCTGCATTATTGACGACGAGTTCTCTATCTCCCGTTTCTCGAAGTATGCAACCTATGCGGTATCGGTCGGCAGCCTTCGCGATGAGAGACGGACTGTAGACGCGGTCCTGGAGATTGGCCATCGATTGAATCTGCGGGGATGGGTGCTTTATCCGACCAGAGACGAGACAGTAGCGGCGTTCGCCCGCTACCGCGCGTTGCTGGCAAAATTTTTTCGGGTGCCGACGCCGGGCTGGGAGACGATGCAATGGGTGTGGGACAAGCGCAATACCTATCAACTCGCAAATGATCTGGGCATCCCTACTCCGCGGACCTGGTATCCGCGCAATCTGCAAGATCTAGAAGAGATCCGAGCAGATCCCCCTTTGCCGTCAAGCCCGCGATTAAAGAGCACTTTTTTTATGCGACGAAAGCCAAGGCTTGGCGTGCCAACAACCGCACAGAGTTGAAGGAACTGTTTCACAAAGCGGCCGCACAAGTAGAATCCGGGGAAGTGATGATTCAGGATTTGGTGCCCGGCGACGGCCAGCAGCAGTTTGCCTATTGCGCTTTTTTTAAAGAGGGACGAGCGATCGGGAGCATGGTCGTCGGAAGGCGGCGCCAGCATCCGCCGGAATTTGGCCGCGCCAGCACCTTCGTCGAGACCATCGACTTATCGCCCCTCGAGGAATTATCGGAGCGCTTTTTGCGTGCGATCAACTACTACGGCTTGGTCGAACTGGAGTACAAACTCGACCCTCGCGATGGTCAATACAGGCTGCTCGACGTCAACGGGCGCACTTGGGGTTACCATTCCCTAGGGTTGGGAGCCGGAGTAGATTTTTCCTACATGCTGTTTGCCGACCAGGCTGGTGAGGGCGTAAAGGCGACTCGTGGCCGGTCTGGAGTCCATTGGATACGGCTAATTACCGATCTCCCAACAGGAGTTCGGGAAGTTCTCAATGGTCATCAGAATTGGCGAAGCTACGTCCGGTCCATAATGCGCTCTGACGTTGAAGCAGTGTTCAGCCGCGAGGATCCTTTGCCTGGCATTGCGGAGGTTGCCTTGCTCCCTTATTTGTCCTTTAGGCGGGGTTTGTGAGGACAACGCTCGGAACAAACCTATTGAAGATTAACCTGATGATCCAATTATCAGACTGCAGGGTTTTTCGGCTCAGTTCTGCAGTCAAAGGTACGAAATGAGTCCGCGCCGCACGTTCGTTTTTCTTTGTTTGGCCTCGGTCCTTTTGTGGTGGCGTACTTTGGCCGCAGCATGTAGCTTGGCCCTGCGAAACGATGCATACACGCACATCCTGTTGATTCTCCCGATTAGCCTTGCTCTCATTGTTGCGGAGTGGGGAACGCGAAAAACAAAACCGGAACCGGAATTAGGCATGGGCTCGGTTCTATTAATTCTAGCTACCCTAATTGGCATCCTCGAACGCAGGTCATCGCCCAGCAGGTTCCCAGCCGACATTCAACTTACCCTGGGCATGCTGGCGGTAGTGACATGGTGGATTGGGGCATTCGTCGCTTGCTTCGGCCGCCGAAGTTTCAAGAAGTTTATTTTCCCACTGAGTTTCTTGCTACTGCTGGTTCCTCTTCCTGAGTGTGCCTTAAACCACATCGTGAACGTCTTACAGCGTGGCTCGGCGCAGGCCGCTTGCCTGTTGTTCGGATTTGCTCGGGTACCAGTGTCACGCGATGGTGTGGTACTGTCCATCCCGGGACTGACGGTTGAGGTTGCCAAGGAATGCAGCAGTATCCGTTCCAGCCTGATGCTGGTGGTCAGCAGTATGGTGCTGGCTCACCTCTTGCTTCGCTCGGCTTGGGGCAAAACCCTAATCATCGTAGCAGCCATCGCCATCGCCATTGGCAAGAATGGTCTTCGAATCTTTACGCTCGCGATGCTGGGAGTGTATGTAGATCCGGCTTACCTCAATGGCCGATTACACCGCCAGGGAGGAATCGTGTTCTTTCTGTTCTCTATGCTGAGTATGTTCGTCCTACTTCAGCTAATAGGGTGGGCAGAGCAGAGAAAAACCGACCGGGCCGCAGTTAGCAACATGGCACAGCCACTTATGGTGGTGAAGGCCGATTCCCGATGACTCAAGATAACGGTTAGAATAAAGCTCGTTCAATCGTGTCGCGTTTATGGCATCGATAACTCCTGCAGGATCGACGATTGTTACGAAGCTGCAAAGCTTGTCGCCCGAATTGAGAGATGTTGTGACCACTGCCGACTTTCCCAATTGTGGCCAAAGATGTAAGCGACAATCCCGGCGACGACAGTACGACCATTGATTTAGGTAGGTCTTACAAGTCTCTATATCCCCGGGCGGAACATCGGGCGTGATGGCAGGGCGTCGGTTGGACTGGGTCAAGCCAACATAGAATCCCCGGAACTTCAATATGAGAACCCAGATCATAATGATTAAGGCGCTTCACTTTGGTGTGGGCGTCGCCATTCTGATCGCCAGCAGCAGCCTGCGCGCCGATAGCTATAACGACCAAGACGATCCGAATTGTCGCGGCGATTCGCAGCCTCCAAACCAAGCAGTAACAGTCAACATCGACCGAGTCGCAAAAGCCGCCGGGGCCGGTGCCAGTGACGCACTAGGAGCTACTACTACTCCGTCGGAAGACGCCGCACCTTCATCCCATCCTCACCGAGTTAGACTCTCTTGGAATGCAAGCACTCCTGCGAGTAAGGCTGCTCCTGATGCGATTAAAGGTTATGATGTATATCGGCGTGATTCGGGTAAAGGATACGGGAAAATTAATACAAGTCTAATTAGCGGAACCAGTTGCATTGACTATCTCGTGGAGGCAGGCCAAATCTATTATTATGAGGCCAAGGCTGTCAGCGCATTTGGAACGACCAGCAAATCGTCGACGCCAATTAAAGTGAAAGTCCCTCGCTGACACCTCCCCGTTACCTCTTCGGGCTGCGCGCAGGGAAACAAATCCATGGTTCACCCCACTGTCGAGCGCAATTGGCTCGCGCACTAATTTACATCATATCGATTTAGTAGAAGATATCAACGAACGCTGTTGAGAACCTGAAGAGTCCTCACCAGAGTACTAAAGGCGAGGCTTATGATTGTGCTGGTATTAGGTGATCACCAAAGCATGTTCTCACGTATCAGTTATGCCGAAACAGTCATATAGGTTGCGAGTCGAGACAGAGAGTGCCATGCCAACTAGAGTCGGGAGTGGGGCGGCCAGCCGAGGATGAGCAATCAGCAGGAGCGGAAATACCGTCGCTACAGACTAGGGTATCCGGTGCGCTTGAGGTGTCAGGCCGGCGGATCAACGGCCGAAATCGAAGCGATCAGCGCGAATGTGAGCATCGGCGGACTATTAGTCAGAAGTCCGTCGATAATCCCATCACATACTCCAGTGACCTTTGTCATAACAATTCCCGGAAAGCAGGGTATTCAGTCTATTTATCTTGCGGGCGAAGGTAGAGTTGTGCGCGTCGAAAGTAGTGGCACCGTAGGGTTTGGGCTTGCGGTAGAGTGCAAGCGTGGCATTACTCAATTGGAAGATTATCTTCCACCGCCATGGTGTGAAGGAGGCGGTTTTGCTTGACGGCACATTCTGCGCTCCCACCGGGTGAGAGGCGGTAAGTAGCTGTCATTTGCAAAGTTGCAGGTAAATGGTGTCATCATAAACTGAGAAAGCATCAGATACAATGTTAATATAACGGCGATCGCACCGGTGTTCGCGGTCGTCAGGGGCGTGGAAGGTGGAAGGCGTTATGCGAACTCCACATTTCCATGCCTTTTTTTGTTCTTGCCTCCTGGACGCTGGCATGACGGTTAGGAGTGCCTGCGATCTAGACTAGCGATTAATGTGACCAGAAGATATTCGGCTACACATGTCACACTCTTGCGATGATTGACCGCAGCTGAGGAACAGAAGTTGCGTAACAGTATGAGATGCTAACCAGGGGAACTAGGCAAAGGAATACATGCTGAGTATTCGGACTGCTCTTGAAAGATGACCAATTGTGGAGGGCGAATAGACAGTGGCACCGCACCCATATTTCCGGATTACACGCCAGGTTAGTTATGCGCGGAACATTTGACGAGGGAGACTTACGGGCGCCGTCCAGGCGCCAAATCACTGGGCTGCCCTTTTGCGCTCTTCACATCTCGGGGTGGGCGCCGGGTGCTCTCTGTGTATTGACGCTGGTCGTCACCTTAGTTGCCGGTCTCTGGCCTTTCCATTCTCCAAGGAGCAAAGTGTCGTGGGTGGCGAATGAGAACGCCCTCCGTTTTGGCGATGCTGGTACAGTGTTGAGCTCTGAGGCATTTGTGTTTGCCGGTTCGGATGGACCATCTTGTAGTCTGGAGATCTGGGTCGAGCCTGCCCGTGCGTGGAGTACCGGTTCCATTCTTGCATTTTATGGTTCTTCAAATCTCCTACCGTTTTCAATGCAGCAGGACTTAACCGATCTTGTACTGCAGCTTGGCCCTGGGAGCGAGGATCGTCTAACTGCACCGGCACAAGTCCGTGTTGGCGATGTCTTTCTGAAAAAGCAAGCATTCATAACTGTCACCTCAGACGGGCGAAGCACAGCGGTCTATCTCGACGGACAGTTGATAACAAGGTCGCCGGGATTCGGTCTTTCCCTCAACAATCTAGCGGGTCAACTGATTCTTGCCAATTCTCCGTTTCGCAGCCATAACTGGCAAGGCCAAGTGAGCGGTCTGGCGATTTATGAAACCGAACTCAGCAGGGAACGGGTCGTCCAGCACTATTTGGGTTGGACACAGAGAGGGGAGCCGACGGTTGGCAAGGCAGACCGAGCAGTTGCGCTTTACCTTTTTAACGAGCGCACCGGGAGAACAGTCCATAATACGATTGGATCAGGAGTCGAGCTGGACATACCAATGCGGTATCTAGTGGTGCATCAGTTACTTTTCGAATCCCCCGCAGCAGAATTCCGTTCAGAGCCCAATTATGTAAACAATGCCCTGTTCAACATTGCAGGATTCATTCCACTGGGTTTTTGCTTTGGCCTCTATTTCACAGTAGCCTGGAGAACGAAGCACGCGGCACTCCTCAGCGTCGTTCTAGGAGGAGCTGTAAGTATCCTAATTGAATTGTCCCAAGCATATCTTCCAACCCGGTACTCAGGCATGACAGATATTATCACTAACACGATTGGTACCCTTATTGGAGTTGTGCTTTGCCGGATCATCGCCTCGCCGCTGGCGCCGATCCTAATGTCCAAATGCCGCGCTTGGTTCTCTGGAACCAACCCGAGCCGGTGAGCTTGGCGACATGCGTGCGCACTCTTATCGACCCTGGCCATTCGTTTTATATAGTCGCTTGTCAGAACGCTTACGGTACAGTTGCAGAAGCCTGGTTCGAGGAGCTGCTTTCCAGGCCTTGGTTGTTTATAGACGTGGTTACGTAATAGTAGGTATGCCCACCTTGTACCGCAAAATCATTGTAATTCGTGGTGGAAATTAAGTTGGAATTGAGTTTCGTATAAGGCCCGCCCGAAGTCATACTACGATAAGCGTTGTAGCCAATTATCCCGGGAGATGTGCTGGCATTCCAGGACAGAAATACCGACAAGGCATTCACTGTGATGCCAAGTGGCGCATTGGCGGTGGCCGGTGGCGACGCGGAATCACTCACCTGCACGGTGAAGTCGAACGTGCCCGCCGCTGTGGGCCTGCCGGAGATCAGCCCACTACTGCCATTCAGAGTTAAACCGTTGGGCAAGCTGCCTTGGATAAGGCTCCAGGAATAAGGCGGCAGTCCGCCGGTGGCTGCCAAGGTTGCACTGTAGGGGCTATTGACCGTACCCGACGGCAACGAGGTGGTCGTAATCTGCAGGGCCGATTGAACGGTGATGCTGAGCGGCGCGGTAGCGGTGCCGGGGGGCGATTCGGAGTCGCTTACTTGCACCGTAAAGTTGAAGGTGCCACTGACGGTAGGCGTGCCCGAGATTACGCCGCTGCTGGCATTTAGAGTTAAACCTTGAGGCAAGCTGCCGTGAATGACGGTCCAGGTATACGGTGGCAGGCCGCCCGTGGCCGATAATGTTGCACGGTAGGAACTATTGACCGTGCCTGGGGGCAACGAGGTGTTCGTGATCAGTAGCGGCGTGATCTCAAAGACGACACCATAGCCATAAGCCCCGGCAGCAAACGCCGTGCCGTAGAGGTTGGCATTCGCGTCGAGGATCACATCGCCGGCCGGTTCAGCCCCGTCACTCCCAAAGGTGAAGTCATGCAGGTCGGTATAGACCCAAGCCCCGTTGGAAAACACCAGTCTAAATACCGAACCGTATCTGTCAGCACCGTCTTCGTAGGTTGTGCCGTAGAGATTGCCGGCAGCATCCATAGCAAGGTTAGATTGCGGACCACCGCCGACCTGGCCGGGAAGGTCGTGAAGCACGGCCAGTGCCCAAGTACCATTTAGCTGAGGAGTCAAGGTAAAGACCGTTCCGCCGCCTCCTGGGCCATTGGACGCAGTTGTGCCGTAGAGATTGCCCGTCGGATCGAGGGTCAGGGTGCCCTCAGGATTTGCTCCGTCGATTCGGTTTTGAAAACTGTAGAGGGTATTCTGTGACCAGCCGGATTGCGTGCGTGCCAACTGAAAAACCAAGCCATACTGATAGGCACCGCCGGCCTGAGTTGTACCGTATAGGTTACCGGCACGGTTGAAAATTACCCCACCCGCAGGTTGTCCACCATCGTTACCACCGGTGAAGCTCCAGAGTACACTTTCCGTCCAATTGCCATGGGAGGGCGTGAGTTCGTAAACAGTGCCCTTCTGGGAGGAGCCGCCACTCGCGGTTGTGCCATAGATGTTTCCGGATGGGTCGAAAACGAGATCCCCCGCCGGAAGAGCTCCATCTCCACTTCCACTGAATCGATACAGCACGGTCTCGGTCCAGCCGTCAAGGACATTGGATGAAGTGTTCACAGGCGGCCTGAGATTGAACACCGTGCCACAGCCATTTCCGTCACATCCGCTGCCTCCTCCATAGCGGGTAGTGCCGAAGAGGGTTCCGTCGGGGCCGATGATCACTCTGGCTCCGGGACTAGCCCCATCGTCGTCGCCGGAAAAGCTATACAGCGGGATTAGAGTCCAGCCGTCGCCTTGGTGTAGCAACTTGAAGACCGTACCGTAACCATTAGGACCACTAGCGCCGCCATGTTCGGTAGTCCCATAGAAGTTTCCCCTGTTGTCGGTTGTTAAGCCAGCGGCAGGAGAGGCTCCATCGGCGCCCCCCGTGAAACTGTGAAGCACGTTGAACGTCTGAGCGTGCGCCAATGGCGAACTCACGACGGTCAATCCCAGCACTATTGCCAAAGCCAGAGCAACTGGTGCCAGTCGCCGGCTTTGGCCGCTAGGTCCCGGGCCTTCGTGCAAGGTCGCGTAACCGGCACGGCTTCGGGCTCTCGAGAGTGCTGATCTAATCGCAGCCGCAACGGCGAGGCGAGCCCAAAAAACTACTGAACGGGGAAGATGGATAATGCCGTTCCTGAGTAACACCGAGCGTGTCCTTGTGTTGAGGATTCGGCCATAGATTTTAAGGACGAAGACCGGGCGCAGTCAGATGGAACGTGAGCAGATTCTACACGAGAAGGCCGGAAATCGAATCGAGTAAGTCATCACGGCATAATGGTGGTAACCAAGTTTTCATCTTGGGTGGTCTGCGAAGATACACGATTAGGTAAGTTTGAAGCCGAATCTTGCGACTCAACGGACGGGGAAGTTGGAGGACTCTGCGAAAAGCCTCCGAGGCGGTGAGCTTTCTCCGCAACCCGGGAAATGGACGGCCGCTTCTTCTCAGGAGCGGCCTTCTTGCTTACGATTTCCTCTGGTCAGCCAGTACCTCTAGGGCACGGTTGCTGAGGATTCGTTCGAGTACCCGCTTTCCATTCCCTGGTTGTCGACTGCGGTGGTGACATAGTAATACGTATATCCATTTTGCACCGCCAGATCATTGTAGGCGGTGGTGGGAATTAAACTGGAATTGAGTTTCGCGTAAGGCCCGCCCGAAGTCGTACTTCGATAGGCGTTATACCCGGCAATACCCGGCGATGTGCTGGCAGTCCAAGACAGAATCACTTGTGCTGTGACCGTCAGGTTCACGGTTACCGTTTGCTGAATGCCACCCCCGGTGCCAGCCACAGTGATGGAGTAATTTCCCATAGGCGTGTTTGACCCTACCGTGATGGTCATGATCGAGGTCCCCGCACCCGGCGCGGGAATCGAGGTCGGATTGAATGTAACGGTCGTGCCTACAGGCACTCCGGAAGCCGACAGAGTGATCGCACTGTTGAAGCCCCCGCTAATCGCCGTGGTGATCGTGGAGGCTCCCTGAGTACCCTGCATGATAGTCAGAGAAGCGGGCGAAGCTGAAATGGTGAAAGTGGGGGCCGCGGCGACCGTCAGCGTCACAGCGGTACTTTGCTGGATGCCTCCCCCATTGCCGGTCACGGTGATTGGATAAGTTCCCAGGGGCGTGCTGGACCCTACGGTGATGGTCATCGCCGAACTGCCGGAACCCGGGGCGGGAATCGACGTCGGAGTGAAGCTGACCGTCGTGCCATTGGGCATGCCAGAAGCCGACAGACTAATTGTGCTGTTGAATCCGCCGCTGATTGCGGTCGTAATCGTCGAGCTTCCTTGAGTGCCCTGCGCGATGCTGAGCGATGACGGCGAAGCCGAGATGGTGAAGCTGGGCGGTGTGGTCACAGTAAGGGTCACGGTAGTGCTTCGCTGAATCCCTCCGCCATTGCCGGTTACGGTGATGGGATAAGTTCCGGTCGGTGTGCTCGATCCCACTGTGATGCTCATCGCCGAACTGCCGGAACCCGGTGCCGGAATAGTTTGCGGATTAAAGCTTACCGTCGTGCCCGAGGGCATGCCCGAAGCCGACACACTGATCGCGCTGTTGAACCCACCGCTGATCGCTGTGGTAATGGTCGAGCTTCCTTGAGTGCCTTGCGCGATGCTGAGAGATGCGGGCGATGCCGAAAGCGTGAAATTGGCTGGTGCCGTCACGGTCAGCGTCACGATCGTGGTTTGCTGGATACCGCCGCCGTTGCCAGTCACCGTGATGGGATAAGTTCCAGTCGGCGTGGTTGAGCCTACCGTGATCGCCATCGCCGAGTTGCCGGAACCCGGTGCTGGAATGGTCTGCGGGGTAAAGCTAACGGTGGTGCCCGAGGGCATGCCCGAAGCCGACAGGCTGATCGCGTTGTTAAAACCACCGCTGATCGCTGTAGTAATCGTCGAGCTTCCTTGAGTGCCTTGCGCGATGCTGAGCGAAGCTGGCGAGGCAGAGATGCTGAAATTAGCTGGTGCCGTCACGGTCAGCGTCACGATAGCGGTTTGCTGAATTCCATCGCCATTGCCGGTGACCGTGATGGGATAAGTTCCAGTCGGTGTGCTCGAACCTACCGTGATTGTCATCGCCGAGCTGCCGGCGCCAGGCGCGGGAATTGAGGTCGGATTAAAGCTGACCGTCGTGCCATTGGGCATGCCCGAAGCCGACAGGCTGATCGGGCTGTCGAATCCGCCACTGATGGCGGTAGTAATCGTCGAGCTCCCTTGAGTACCCTGCGCGATGCTGAGCGAGGCTGGCGAGGCCGAGATGGTGAAATTCGATAGTGCGCGGAAGGCCACCATTTGCATGATCCATTGGCCGAACGGAATGACGGTGGCAGTCGCGCTATAGCTGCCCGTAGCAGTAACTGTTCGGTCTTCCGCAATGTCGCCGTCCGGTTGGGTCAACAGGCGGGTGGTGAAGTTGTTGCCCGCAGCGATGGTTCTGGTGGTAACGGTGTTTCCGCCAAAGATCAAATCCGTCGGGTCGGTGGTTGTCGCCGAGCCACTGCTGCTGGAAAGGCCTTCACCCGAATTCGCGGCGGTTACATCCACCGGGTTGGCAGGATCCGCCCCGCTGTATTCCAGAATGCGAATGTCGGGACGAAACGCCGCACGTGAAAACGTTACGGTAACGGTGTTGGCTCCGGCTCCTGCCGATGCAATGTTCTTGGCGTAGTAGATGGACTGAGATAGTGCTCCACGGACAACGGTCGGGCCGATGGCGCGCGCATACGTATTCCCACGTGAGTCGGTGAGAGTACTGACTGTAGCTGTGCTGTCGTGCCATCCCACGACTACAGCATTGAGGTCTCCAGCCACTTGGGCAGCCGTGAACGTGACATTCACGGTCGTCAGAGATGACTGGGGCGTTGCGGAGTTGCCCTGGACATAGTTGATTAATCCCGAGGGCGACCCCAACTCCGACCCGTTGTAGATTTGCTGGATTTGCGCGGGGGTAAGGGCGCTGTTGTACATACGGAGGTCGCCGACCGTGCCGGAACTAAATTGCGAAGTACCACCCCGCGAGAAGAGGTAAATAGGATCGTTGCCGAAGGTGTTGGTGTTCGTGGATGCAGACACGTTCCAGCTGGGGGTTTGTAAAGCGCCGTCTACATAAAAGCCTACCTGGCTCCCTCCGGTCTGACTTTTGTCGAACACCACGGCGAGGTGGTGCCAGATTCCGGAGGTGGGTTGACTGTAGCAGTTGGCAGTTGTGCCTTCGTTGCCACGTAGAGCAGCTTGAATTCCGTGGCAGGTGTCATCGTCAGGGAGGAGAGCAAAACCAGTGGTCGAATCCTGGTAGTTTCCAGCCGTCTCAAGCAGGACATTTCCTCCGGCAGTCGAGTAGACCCGGTTGGTCCAGAAGGCAATGGTCACTGCATGGGTGGCGCGAAGATCAATCGCGGGAATGCTCACAGAATCGCGATTTGCGGCTTCGGCAGAAATTGCACTTCTGCCGGTTCCTGTGACCCAGTTGATGTCGTTCGACAGCAAGGCCGTATGAGCGTTGCCTGAGGAGTCAGCCGCCGTATTTCCAGATCCTTCGTCAAATTTCCAGTAACCGATAGGAGTTTGGCCTTGCAGAGGGGTTGCAATGGACAAGGTCAAAAGAACAATCAATGTGGAGAAGGATGAAAGGTAGGTAATGATTCTGTTCGTCTTCACCGGCTCGCTTCTTTCTGGCACCGGCCCGTCTTGTCGACGGGATAGTTGCAAGCAACACCCTGGTGCCAATTCGGACGGCACTAGACTTTAGAGTAGAGGACCGGCCTCGCCTTCGAGCCTTATAAACGTCGATTTCTTATTACGAAAGTAACCTCAAGGTAACCAATGATGGGAGCGGCCTCGCGCCTTTATCACCGCTGCCGTTCTAGCCCAGGCAAGAAACCAGGCTTCCACACCATGGTGAAGCGTCGTGTTCTCTTGGCAATTTGGTGGGCCGAGGCTGCTGGGAGTGGGCTTCTTTGAGAAGAAGGCAGTGACCCAGAAAGGAAATATCAACGTCCGATTTCGCGTATCGAGAATGACTTTCAGGCCGGTGCCGGTTCTTGAATATGTTCGGCGCCGACAGTGGAGAGAAATGTCGCGAAAAGCCGGCCTTTGCACATATTTCAGGACAAAGAAAGAGTTGTTTTGCAAAGGGAAATAGAAGCATAATCCGCTCAGGCCAGGGACAAAGCGGTTAGGTCACACGGGGAGTCGTCTCACTTCAAGATAGTTTCTGTCCTCCGAGTCCATACGCTCCGTGCGAGTCCTATCGATCGGAAGGAGACCGAAAATATGATGCAAGGCAGGCCGGCCACTCTATACGCACTCGTCCTTTCCACGGGCATAATGTTACTGCTCGATTTACCGCTGACCGGACAGAACCCACAGCCGACGATCCATGCCGCTGCAGTTTTCGACGTCTCTCCACCTCTGCGGGATTTGGCGAAACTGCCGATGCCGAAGGCGTATGGCTTCAACGAGGCTGACGACCTACGCCCAATGCCGCTGCGACCCACCTTTGGATTGGGAGTCGACCCGGTGGAACAGAAGACTGTCAGTGGTCCTTCCAACTATTCAATCGGCTTGAATCTGCCTGGATCAACCGACGCAGAGAACCAAGCCATTACCGGCCGGGCCCTGGTTCCACCCGATCCCAACCTGTCGGTGGGCGACACCCAGGTTGTGCAGTGGATAAATATAATTTACGCCGTATACGACAAAACCACGGGTGCTCTCGCGGCTGGTCCTTTTGCTGGCAACGCCCTTTGGGCCGGCTTCGGTGGTGAATGCGAGACCTTCAATGAGGGTGACATCATCGCCCAGTGGGACAAGGCCGCCCATCGTTGGTTCTTGGCCCAAAATGTGATCGATGGCGGGCTGGGTGCAGCCTGTATCGCCATTTCTACCTCGCCTGACGCGACTGGCACTTACTATCGCTACCGGTTCCCATTGGACGGTACCCCCGACTATCCCAAGTACGGGATTTGGACCGATAGCTACGTCGAGACCAACAACGATATATCCGGCCCCTACCACGCGAACCCGTGCATTTATGACCGCGCCAAAATGCTGGTGGGCGATTCCTCGGCAGAACAAGTTTGCTTCGTGCTCAGCACCAGCGACCTAAGCCTGCTACCAGCCGACATCGATTCAAGTATCCCGCCGCCCGCGAACCAGGATGTTTTTCTGATCGGCAGCTTGGGGGCGGTGGACACCTCGCATTTGTCCCTGTACTCCATCCATGTCGATTGGTCCAATCCTCAAGGAGCCACCATCACAGGCACCGGCAACTCCCAACTGATTGCCATACCCAACTTCACCCCCGCTTGCAATGGTAGATACCAGGCGTATTGTGTTCCCGAGGAGGGCGGCGAAGCTCTCGCTTCACTCGGCGATCGCCTGATGTACCGGTTTGCTTACTGGGAAGACCCGCCGCTCGTGTCCGTAGGAGCAAGTCCGCCTCGACCGCTGCCTTCTCAGCACTGGCTGGTGAGTCATGCAGTGACTGCATCGGGTGGACAGAACGCAATGAGATGGTACGAGTTCACTGCTCCCATAAGGGCCATCACTGTGTCGGGTCTGTCACTGTTCCAGTCGGGTACTTACGCTCCCGACTCGAACCATCGCTGGATGGGCTCGCTCGCGCGGGACAAGGCCGGCGACATTCTCATGGGCTACAGCGTCTCCAGCTCCAGCATGTACCCTTCGATCGCGGTCGCGGGCCGCGTTGTCACCGACCCGCTCGGCACCCTGGAGCCTGAACTGCTGATTCTCTCCGGTACCGGCTCGCAGATTACCTCCTCAGGCCGCTGGGGTGATTACTCTAATATGGCGATCGATGGCTCTGACGGTTGCACATTCTGGTACACCAACGAGTTTTATGCCACCACCAGCAGCTACAACTTCTTAACCCAACTGGCTTCCATTCGCTTCCCGGGCTGCCGGTAGACGCGGAAGGACAAGTGGCAGAGTGGATCAGCTATATCGGATCATGCCACGGTATTTCGCCGATGACGTGGCAAATTTCTCTGCAATTGAGACCACGTTGCCCGAGTCGGTCTTTGTTACCTCTTTCCACGCGGCACGGCGGCAGGGAGGGGGCCATCTTCACAGCACTTAGAAGGAGGACTCTTCATGCTAGCCAAAGAACTATTCAGCGGATTGAAGGCGACCCTGCCGCTCTTTACTGTAGCGCCGTCTGTTACGAGCACGCGGGCAGGTACTCACGAAAGCGGTGCTGCATGCGTTTAACCCCAACGGTATGGACGGCGCTGATCCTGTCGCCGTTCTGGTCGCCGACGCTGTCGGCAATCGTTACGACACGACTTTGGGGGGTGGCACTTGCGACGCTGGAGCGGTGTTCGAATTGATGCCCACTCAAGGCGGCGGCACTGTCGGGGCCGATCCCTTTCGGGGTTTGGTCTTCGATGGCTTAGGCAATCTTTACGGCACCACCAGAGACGGCGGCTTGCATGGGTACGGTATCGCGTTGAGTTGACGCCACAGAGGGCGGGCTGGACGGGGCATGAACAAAACCATCGAGAAATCGTCGTCATCCAAGTGAGAAAAGCATCAAGGCTGAAGACGGGGTTCGGATCAGGGTTGGCGGATTACGCGCGAGGTTACAGGAATACTTATGATGGCGTAGCTTTAGCATTGACAGGTCCCTCCTGGCCGTAGCAAACTTACCCTCCAGAGCCGAGGCTCCTCGAGTCGCCGCCCAGTCGCTCTTCCTCGTGGTGCATGTAGCGCAGCCCCTAGCCGAGGTCAGCTCCCGACCCGAGCCAGCCTTTTGCCCCGTCATCTTTGAGTAGTTCGCGTATGTAAGGAGACCATCTGCGCCATGACTCCGCACTGCTTCGCGTCGTTTCACTTACAGAGCTCGCAGTCTTCCATCAGCAACCACAAAGAAGACGCTCCTTGGCGTTCGTCAGCTGGCAACCACGATGGATTCTCTCCGACGCAGATAGCGACGAAGACAGCCACGAACGGCCATGAGAAATCGGAGACCCGAGATGAGTTCGTTATCGCAGAGACAACTGTGGCTAAGACAAACCGCGTCTGCTTGCCGGCCTTTCTCCTGCTCTTGGTCATCGGAGTCGTGGGGCTGATGTTTCCCACCATCGCCGCCGCCCAGATGGTGATGGACAACGACAACGAGATGGAAGCCGCCCAGCAGCGGAAGGACGAGCACCTGCCGCCATACACCCTTGTTTATTGCGGGAAGAACGTTACCGACCCCAACAAACCGGAATCGCTGCCCGCCGGCGACTATAACTCCGATCTGCACGTTGTGGGTCCTTGCGTGGCCGACGGCAAAAACGGAGGCGGAGTTTACAAATATCATTGGGTCTTCATCCATCAAGGCAATGCATCCAATTCGGTCCTCTCCGGAACTCTGACGTTCCTTGATGCCAAGCTGGATCTGTACGCAAACTCGATTCTGGTGTTGAACGGCGGCACCCTGCAAGCCGGAGTTCCCAAGCTCACTGGTGCCATTGGCGTCAAGGGCGGGTTGGTGACCATTCATTTGTGGGGCGCCGATAGCGAACCCGCCATCGACTGCGAAGACGCGGATGGTCAAGCCGATGACACCTGCGCCATCGATCCGACCATCTGGACGTCCAACAAGATCGACCTGACGAAGATCTATCCCACGTCCTGCAAAAAGGCCTCGCAGCTAGATCCGCCGAAGAAACTTCCTGGCGGCGTGGACGATTGTTTCTACCAATATGACGATCCCTCGGTCAGCCGGTATTATTTCGGACGCAAAGTGCTGGCCGTGTCCTATGGCGGCACGCTGCGGCTGTTCGGCAAGAAGGGTTCCACCTTCGACGGCCTAACCCCCAAACCGCAGAACACCGGTACCAGCTGGACCCGGCTGATCACCAATCTGAAAGCCACCGACACCAAGTTCGAGGTGAATGCCGCGGTCGATTGGCAGATAGGCGACCACATCGTCATCACTCCGACCGACTATCTGCCGGGTCACGCCGAAGAGGCCATCATCTCCGATGTCACACCTGACCAGGACACTGGCACCACCACCATCGAGATCAGCGGCATCGTGCTCGACAACGGAGCGGTCAAAAATGGCGGCGTGCAGTATCCGCACTATGGCATCGCGTACCCGATTCCAGGCGCGATCAAAACCAAGCTCAACCTCGACCGCACTACGGTCGAGACTCGCGCTGCGGTGGCGTTGTTGTCGCGCAGCATCCGTATCGTGTCCGAGGGCGTCACCGGTCCGGTCGATCCAGTGTTGGGCGCCGATCCGGACTTCCCGCCCGATCCCGGCAACTTCTTTGGCGGTCATGTGATCTTTCGCCAGGGATTCAAGCAAGTGCAAATTCAGGGAGTGGAGTTCCGTCAGCTCGGCCAGGGCGGACTCAAAGGCCGTTATGCCGTGCACTTTCACATGGATCGCACCGTGCCGCCGGGTACCTTCGTCAAAGATAGCTCGGCGAATGAATCGATGACGCGTTGGATTACGATTCACGGAACGCAGGGCTTATTGCTGGCGCGCAACGTGGGATGGAAATCGATTGGCCACGGCTTCTACATCGAAGATGGCACCGAGACCGACAACAAGCTTTATGCCAACATTGGCATTCTGGCTCGCGCGGGGGTGAAGAACAGCGAGAATCCCCGCGAGGTGCCGGGAATTCTGTCCCATCCTAAGATTAATGACGACCGCGATCCCTATGCCACCGACTGGCAACATCCCAGCGCCTTCTGGATCATGAATGGCTGGAACGATTTCGAGTACAACATGGCGGCCGGCGTGGGGTCGTGCGGAGTTTGCTACTGGATTCCCTCGGCTTCTAACAGCGGACCGTCCCGCTACGAGGCCTGGTTCGGTTACGCCTCCCAACAACGCGGCTTACAGGATCTGCCCGGGCTGCGTGACTACAACTCCGGTACCTCGCCGCTGCAAACCTTTGTTGGCAATGCCTGCTCTACTTCCATGTTTTCCTATATGGAGATCGGTCAGCTCAACAGTGGCTGCGATGGTTTTGGTCCCGACACCACCAACACGGTGGCTGCCATTCCCGGTCGCGGCCCCGATCCTCCTGCAGTGGGACCGCCTGACCAGGCCACGCTCGACTACTATCCCATCGTCTCGGGTTTGCGCGATCCCACCAAGTGCAACTATCCTACCGGCGACTGTGGAGCGAACACCGATCCGGTCAACTTGAAGTGTAACGGCACCAATGACATTGACGAAAAGAATTGCGAGCCCACGGTGCTGGATCACTACACTACCGCCTACAACTTCGCACAGAAAAACTTCTCCGCTATCTGGCTTCGTCCCTGGTGGAAGTTGGTCACCGACAGCTCCATTACCGATCAACTGGGCCCGGGCTTGACCTTCGTTACCGGAGGTGGCTACACCCGATCTGATAGTTCGCTGGGCAACTGGAATGTCGGTCTGCGTAACGTTTATGTAGGGCAAACCCAGCCCGATCCGGTAGACAACAAGCAGACGTTTTTTTCCTCCGACCTCGGCCCCTTCACTCCCAATGGAATTCCGCAGTGCGACAACGGGCAGATTCCCGGCGGCTATTGCCTCTCGAAGAATAACGGCATCAGCATCCCCCTCACCAATTTCAATGCCGGGCAGCGCATGTTCAATATCTATGATGGGCCGTCGTTCCAGGACTCCAGCGCCTACCTCAACATTAAGGCGCGAGTCATTACCGACTGCAATTCCGACAACCGGGATTCTTCGTCCGGAGGCACCGGCGTTTGCAACAGCAGCCAGTACATGTATGGACACGCCCAGGGTTTGCTGCAAGGACCCATCATCAATTCCAAGGATCCCAATAAGGTGCGGTCGTGCTATATACCCAATGCCGCCATCGCCTGGAAACAGGAAAACGGTTTTTATTATCCTCCCGCGTTTCACTCCCGGAATCTGATTTTCAATAACGTCGACATCCGTCACTTTGTGATTGAGCCATTGTTCAAACTCAACACCTTTCAGCCGGATTTGACCGAGATTGCCGACCGATACTGCACCTGGAAGGACAATATCTTCCTGCCCTTCAACGATATCGATCGCCAAACCGTGCTTAACGATAACGATGGCTCGCTGACTGGATTGCTGGCCGGTACCACTCCGCCTCGTGAAACATTGTCCATCAATCTGGATGAATTCTTCCGCGCCCCCGAAGTGACAGAAGAATGTTCCTCCGATAAACATGAGGGCCCGGATCAGAAGGGTCCGCCGGCCACTGCCATTACCAGTCCATACGAATACGTCAGCACCGCGATCATCGCCGATTGCGCCTTAAAATCGGTACTCGATAAATGTCTCAAGTACGACAATGCGAACAATTGCATTGAATGGGACTACCTGGCCGAATGCGGCAAGAATCCAGATGATGGAGGCAGGAACTGGAGCTGGTCTTGCACTCACTGTTATGGCGCACCGTTGTTCCGGCAAAACTGGACAGCCCAGGACAACACCGACTGCGGGCCGGAAATGGAATGCCTGAAAGAGCCCCTCGAGCGGCCCGGCCGCATCAGCATGATGGGCCAGAGCACCGGCCAGCGCAGCACCCTGACCGCCAATCAAGGCTGGTATTACATCGATACCACCGTGCCCTATCAACAGCAAACCGGCATTCCGCTGCAGGATGGAAAAACCACGTTTCTCTCCGGCCACACCTACTACGTCTACATGGTCTACGGCGCGCCCGATACTCAGATGACTTACTGGATGTATGTGGGAGCCGGAGTCAACGATGACGACAAGCACGTCGAGAAACAGGTCGGCCGCTATCGCGTCAATGTGAACAGCCAGGTGTACGGCTTCTGCCCGCTAACCGGTGGCATGATCACTCCCAACTGCCAGTACGATCTGAGTAAAGATCCCGACTTCCTAACCTCGGTTAACTACGATCCGTTGAGCGGCTGGCTGAAAGTCTCAGCAAACTTGAAGCCTTATCAAGCCGAGTTCACCAGCGACCAGAAAAACTTCTGTAAGCCCGTCAACTATTGTTCCTGGAACGGCAGCAGCTGTGGCTGCGCCCCGGGAACAACCTGCAAAGACAATTCGGTTTGCGCCTGGGGACCGAGCGACGTCGACTGTCCCACCAAAGGATGTTTCGGATTCAGCTTCAAGATTCAACCTGAATTCGATATGGGCACCAAGCCCGGCCCGCCGGCTCCGGCAGCATTTCCCGACGACACATACTGGAAGGTAGCTTTCAAGGCGGTCGGCAAAACCATCTCTGGACCTGAGTGCTACTACGGCAAGCCATGAACAGAGCGCGGCTTGCACGGTTAGCTCTCATCGGCCGGCGGTGGAATACCGCGCGGAGCTGATCTGAAGGGCGCCCCTGGCTTCCGTTCAGGCTTCCAAGATTAGTGATGACTCCGTCGGTATTTACCATTGCGAAGGAGCCGCCGGTCCACTTCGCGTGCGCTGCGCTGGCGGAGAAAGGTTAATTCGAAATCTGGTACTTTCTGTAATCACATTATTATTTTGCTGCTTAGGGGATCCCCGTTGATTGTGGCTCGGGGCCCATCCCCGTTCGCGCCATTGCCAAAGCTATGCAAGGTCTTCTCCGTCCAGCCGCCGCTGCCGTTGGGCGACACTCGAAAACCGTTCCACCAAATAAGCGAATGCCCCCTCATTGGTTGTGCCGTAGAGATTTCCGGCGGCATCCATGACTAGAGTCGATCGCTCAATGGATGCCGGCTGGGACGCGCCCGGCGAGGGATCGAGTTAATTACGACCCACATCTGCAACATCGAGGTTGCTCTCGTTGACAAACACGCGAGTTGGCAGGCCAGTTTGGAGCAGGGTCCAATAGCAAGTTTCACTATTTGGAGATTCGCGGACTTCCTCGATAATGTGTACCTCGGTGGATCCAACCTTTCGGACCCGGTCCCCCAATCCGAACTTCGCCACGAGTCGCACTCCATTTTTCTGCGCTTACACCATAGGTTCCGCCAACCGGCGATTGGCGGTTCTCATGCCGGGCGCTTGAACGAAGGGTGGCCTCGAGAGCTGATGATCTCAACCTGTCCCCGGCCAGTGAAGGTTGAGCTCATAGCATGGCGGCAGCCGTGAGTAGCACACCGATTCCCGCTAACCGCACGACGAGCACACGCGATAGGTCTAGCATCATCTGCGCGACCTCGACGATCTTATTCTGAGTATTTTCGGCACTGTGAGCAGTAGCCGCCCATTTCAAAACGGGCCACCACGATGTGAAAGTGACAATCGCGCTGGACTTGTCCCTTGACTCGGTCGAACAATTCACTTTCAAACTCTTGAACTTTGCCGCAGCGGAGACACGTCATATGCATGTGGTCCCGCTGAGGGCGACGTTCGTAAAAGTGTCCGTCACCCTTTGTGTGCAGGAGATCGAGTTCGTCAACCAGTCCCTGCCGTTTCAGGAGACCTAATGTGCGATATACCGTAACCCGATTAATGTCGGGATCCAATCTTGTAGCCTTACGCAGAATCTGCGCCGCATCTAAGTGCTGACTCGCGGTTTCGATGATTTCAAGAATGATCCGTCTTTGGCGCGTCATACGAACGCCGCGACTTACAAGTATGGCTTGTAGCGCGCCCGGCGATTCGGTTTCAGGCAATGGCATCAGTAGCCCCGCTTTGAACGAAGATGGAATTGGGTCGCGATCAGAAAATAAGTGTCAATAGCTATTACCCAATGAAACTATTTGCATATTCAGTGGTTCGACAAAATCGACTTCTCCCATCCGACGCTGAATGGACTCTCAAAGGCCCCTAAAAAACGAGTTTTGCCCCGAGCTGAATCAGACGAGGTGGATCGGCGCTTATGAACTGTCCAAAAGTTCCGCTGCCGATGTTCCCGTCGACCGTCTGTGGCCCGAAGAACTGAGCATGATTGAAAATATTGAAAGCTTCGATTCGAATCTGAAGAGACCTGGATTCACGTAAGCGGATATTCTTCATCAGCGCCATATCGTAGTTATCCGAGCCTGGCCCAGAGAAGAACCGCCGCGGCACATTGCCCGGAGTACCCAGCGCATTCATCGTGAATTGCGAACTATTGAAATACGGTAGCCCATTCTGAGGGTTGTGATTAAGGTTAAGCGGACCTCCCGTGTAGTCGGGCTCATCTATACCATAGTTGTTGATGCCGTTCGGCTCCGCCCCCAGCAGTGAATTATCACCGTAGCTGAAGAGAGTCACGGGAAAACCCGTACTGAAGTGAGTAATTCCGGAAAGTTCCCAGCCCTGGGTCCACTGGTTGGCGGCATGGAACAGGGTATCAAATGGAAGCTTATAAATGTAGCTCACTACGAAGTTGTGCCTGATATCAAAAGAAGACAGCCCGTAGCTAAGGGAGGGGTTAACTGGATTGACCTCTTCCCCTAGATTCGAAGAATCGTCGAGAGACTTACCATAAGTGTATCCGGCAGACAGTTCTAAGCGACCACTGGTGTGGCGTAGGCTAACTTGAAGAGAGTTATAGTTGGACTGTCCTATCGTCGCTTGGTACGTATTGCTGCCGAACTGAGGCCCCAGGGGGCCGCGAGTCCCGTTAATAACCTGACCCGAGGCCGTGGTAAACACATTGTTTTCTCCGAACGGACCACAGGTAGGCGAACCCGGTGCCACCTGACTGGGTTGGCTCAAACTCAGGCAAAGTGCGGGATTACCAGGGTTGGCCTCGATCATGACGAGCAGCCGATGTCCCTGATTACCCACGTAGCTGACGCTTAACACGGTTTTCGGTCCGAGTTGGCGCTCCACCGATAGCATGTATTCCTCGACATATGGGATGCGGTTGGTCGTCGCGTAGGCAGGGATGCCGCTGATGGGTTCGTACTGTGACCAGTTGATATTGGAATCTGGGTTGGCACTGGATGCTCGTCCGGTAACCAATGTCGCGGGAAACGGCTCCCCCTGATATTGTCCTGAAGATGCAGTAATGAAAGGGGTGGCAAACAGCGGCGGGGCAGGGCTCGAATAGGTGATACCGAAGGGAGCGTTTGCCGCTAGAATACCGATGGAGAGTGCTTCGATCGCCTCGTAGTAAATACCGAAACCGGCTCGAATGCTTGTATCGCCTGGCCCCCCGAAAATCTTCCCCAGAAGGCTGTCTTTCGCTACGTCCGGGGAGTAGGCCAATCCCACGCGTGGAGCGAAGTCTAAGTTTCCCGGTGGTGCCAGAGTCCGGGAGACTCCTGGATCGCCAGGATAGAGAATGCCGGCGGGCGCGCCGGGGAATACGACCGACTGCTTCCCGGGTTCAAATGTCGAAATCCCATTATTGACTTCGTACCAAGGCTCAATTCGATCCCATCGCAGGCCGTAGTTTAACGTCAAATTCGATCGCACACGCCAAGTATCCTGACCGTACAGACCCAAGTATTTGTTTCGCCCATAGAATGGCTGCAGCTGACTCTGGTTGTACTGGCTCGGAATTCCAAGCAGAAAGTCGGCAAAGTCTGAACCTGTCTCACTTCCCGTAAAGAGGAAACTGCCATTGAACTGCGCGACCGGATTGGTATTGATTTGGTCATAATGAAATTCCGCTCCGAACTTGATTGTGTGCCGGCCCACGACTTCGGAGAAGTTGTCGATCCATTGGAAAGTGTTGTTCACCTGCTTCAACTCATTGGCGTTTGTGCCAATGGAGTACGAGTTGAAGATGATGTTTTCCACGCCTTCGCGCTGTGGATCAAGCGGCACGATCCCCGGCGTCCCTTCGCCGGTCACGAATCCCTGCGACGCCAAACTAACCCCGAGTCCGCCTACCGGCTTGCCTAGATCATTGTTATCGCGCATATAACTAAAGTGAAATTCGTTTACCGCATTTGACCCGAAAGTCTTGGTGTCACCCAAACCGAACAGCTGCGACCTGCCCAGGTAGAGCGCGTTGAAGCCTGGCACACTCGCTCCACTCTGGGCCACCGGATAAGGATTATTCAACGTGTAATCGTCTAAGAAATAGTAAGCGGTGATCAGTCCCCAATGGCTGTTATAGTCGAGGCGGTAAGACCCTTTGTCGTCGCGCAACGTCTCATTGGACGCCGATGTTGAGAATATATTTGCGCCAACATTGGGCTGCGGAATGTACTGCAACAGGTTCCTTGCCGGCGCTGACCAAGCCGACATCGGAATTACCGCATTTGGTAGAACGCATTGTGACGAACTCACACAACCAGGGGTGTAATAAGGCTCACCTGGTGAGACGGGATACCCGAGTTCTTTGGACAACTGGTTTGCCCAACTTTGACCTGTCACTGTGCCGGTCAAGGAGCTTGCAAGGTCAGACAAATTGCCGGAATGATCCTGCATTGAAGGGACAGGAATAAGTCCGGTGGCCACCCCTTCAGTGAGTCGCGTGCCTTGATAATCGGCGAAAAAGAACAGCTTGTCTTTCTGAATTGGTCCTCCGAGGGTACCGCCGAATTGATTCTGGTCAAAAGTTCCGCGGGTGGGCGAGAAGTAATCCCGAGCGTCGAGATCGGTATTGCGCAGAAACTCAAAGATGTCTCCATGGAACTGATTGGTTCCCGATTTTGTAACGACGTTGACGTGCCCCCCGGTATAACCGCCGTACTCCGCATCGAAGTTACTGGTGAGGATGCGGAACTCGGCAATTGAATCCAAATTTGGAATAATCGCGGCTCCCGCATTGACATCTTCCTCAGCGTCGCTGCCGTTCACGATAAAAGCGTTCGAGAATTCCCTCTGCCCGTTGATGGAAATCGTTCCCGGATTCAAATCACCCGACGGCGAAAGGGCGCTGACTCCCACGTCCTGTTGCGTGTCGGGCGTTAAGGAGGTTGCGGGCGCAACTCCAGGCTGTAGCGAGAGCAGGTCGGTATAGCTACGGCCATTCAATGGTGCGGAAACCATCGTCTTGCCACTAATGACCTCACCCATCTGAGTGTCGGAGGTTTCAACCCGAACCGAAGTACCGCTTACGGTAATCGCCTCGTCACGGTTGCCGACTTCAAGTACAGCATCGACAGTAAGCTTGGCATTCGTGTCGACGGTGATCCCGGTTCGCCGATACGTTTTGAAACCCGCACTCTCGACCGACATATTGTAGCGACCGACAGGTAGATCAGAAAAAGAATAAAAACCCGAGTCGTTGGTTGACACCTGATAGCGGAGATCAGTGTCAACGTTAACTGCTCTGACGCTCGCGCTGCGAACCACTGCTTTGCTTGTATCTCTTACGGTCCCGGAGACAATCCCGTCCGTTCCGGCCCATGAATCGGTAGCCGAGAATAAAACAACCACGCATGCGACAACGACTAATACAATATTTCCCAAGCGTGAGCCGGACGCAAGAAAACTTTGGATTCGGCGATACAACCCAAAAAACATGCAGCTTCCCTCGTGAAGCACCAAGCCAGAGTGCCCGCCATGATGACCGAAACGTCAAATTGATTTCCTGAGAGACGGTGATGTCAGATCAATTACAGATGCAACCGCATTGCAATTAGCGCCTTTTTTCTATTAGGCGTCATTCCGAACCAGCAGGTCAAGCCTTTCACGAAGAATTGATTGCACTCTTAGTGCAACCAACTGCAGCAGAAAATGTCTAAACGCAATCTGGCGAAAGAAACAGGTTGATCACAAATTGACCGCCACTCGTAGTTGTTGTAGCCAGCTCGCAACCGGTCCTAAATAGCACAAGCCCACTTAAGCGGGATGCTGGATTGCATTCGCAATGCGTGGCACGTTTTTGAAGCATTGTGCGCTGCGCGTCGCCGTGTGCAATTAGCTCAGCCCCACGTAGATACAGGTGTCATTCCCTCGACACCAGTCCAGATCGCTTTCACCTATCATTCTCCTGAAGATGGGTCACCTGTTCCTCATCGCGTATCTCCTTGACGAGGGTGTGCTCTTATCGACTGGCGACTTTCTTTCTTGGGCTCGCGATAAGCAGTATTCGGTCCCATTGAAAGAGCACATTGACCGCCTGCTTAGCTCTTCAAACTCGTCTAAAAAACACCAGGACGGTCTGCTCGCGCCAAATCCTTCTTGCAACCAGGTTGTCAACCTGGATGTGTCATTTGTTGGGCTGCAGAGCCGCATCGGCTCGCTGATCTGGACATTCGCCATGCAGGACTAAGGAATAATGTCCCGGAGGCACTCGATGGTGCCTGTCCGTCAGTTCTAACTGGTATCAAAGTTGATGGCAGAGTTGCACCATCCTCGACGGTGTGCAGGTGAGCTGACTAAGATAAAGACTGGATTCTCGCGGGCATGATCGAACAGTGGCTTTTGAGTAAATAGACTATCTCGCCGAGGCGAGGGCGTATTCCCTGCAGTGTTCTAAGTAGGCCTTCTCATGACTCGCAACCAACTCCACGACGCTTGTCCACAACCAGGAGGGCGCGTCGAGGTTCTTGGACCGATTGCGCTGAAGGTCCGATATCCATGAATTGCGTGCCGTCTCGTCCATTTGTCTCGCATGTGCTTTTCCGACCACTCCGGCAAGAAAACGTGCGGATGCAATAATCTCGTCGCGAGTAAGGCGATCCATCTCCAGCTTAAGATCCTGCGGAAGTAACTCACGGAGGACGACAGATTTTCCCATAAGTTCGGCGGCGAGCATTCGCTTGCCGAGATAAGGCGATAGGCTGCGCGCTCCTGCTACCACGCGCTTGGCATTGTCTCTTGGCATTTTCGCTCCTGGAACACTTGGGGCGGCAGCGCGGACTGCTTCCTTGATGTCAATCAGGCACAGATCGCTTTTCTTCCGATTGCCGACTTCAGCCAGCACGGCATATCGCAGCCTTCCGAGAGAGCTGCACCCCTTCATCCAATAGGACGCATCAACAACCTCAATTGCGCTCTTGTTCTTGCGCTGCCGCAGTGAGGTGATGAGCTTCCGAACCTTCTCTGAACCGAACAGGCGCGCAATATCCAGCCTTTCACCCTTCGTCAGCGTCCAAAAACATTTACCAAGAGGGATGGAAGGCTTCACGTCCTCGATCCTCTCTTCGGCCAAGTGTCTCCATTTGCGCTTCAAAGCCTGTTTAAGCACAAACTGAATAGGCTCTGTGGCCTTTGCGGAGGGCTTACGCTTGGCCTCTGGATTAACAAGCGCCTCCTCGTACCCGACAATCATCTCCTCCATCATCAGCGCAGTCGAAACGCCGGGTAAGTCCGAGCCGCGGGCGGCGGTCGCCAGCGAAAGCGCAAGCCGAATAAGATCGTGAGCGGGATTGCCTATGACGGTCTGGTCAAGGTCCCGAATCTCAATCTCAACCTTGCCTTCAGCGCTGGCAACTGGGCCTAAATTGCCGACATGACAGTCCCCGCAAATCCAGATCGCAGGACCTTCGGGAAGCGTTCCGCGCTCCAAGGATTCCAGCCACTCATAGAATTTCAAGGTATTTCCCCGCACGTAGGCGTGGGCGGAGATGGCCATCTTCAGGCCGCGGTGCTGATCGAGGACGAATTGGCGCTGGGAAGGTTTGAGGTTCGGAGGTTTGGAGCTTTGTGATTTTCGCAAGACTCCATCCAGCATAACAGCTTATGTTGATATTTGATGATTCGCGCGGTGTGCGTATAGGTGGGACTGAATCGCGGACCAGGTAAGAGTCCGGGAAAGTCGCGATCGCGAGAATTCGCCGCCGCTGACGCGATCCGCGACATTCACGATGACGAGAATTGCGGCAAACACTCCAAAGGGCGCGGTGATATTTCATGCAAGGTGCGCGAGATTCGATGATTTGGCGGTTGGGTGCCGCCGTTGTCATTCTCCAAAACCTTGCAGGTCCACCCACTCAATCCTTCGGCTGATCCCGCAGTCTTAGGAACTTCCGCGAAGATTCCCTCATGTTCGTGCGCCCTTCAATCTGCTTTTCGTAGGTCATTTACCATTCAGTCCCGTTGAGACCTCACTTTGGAGACCCTCGCCCTTCAGCACGAACTGTTGCCGGAGTTAGAGGTGAACATCCGAGAAGACCAAACCGGCGACACTGAGAAAAATACAACAGCTGCTGTCGAAGTACAAGGGGAAAGTTGTTTGTTCTGGCAGATGCCGCAAATGTGCTGGAGAACTGGGCGCGAGAATGTTCGTTATCCCACAGTGTGACTCATGTTCAGGAAGCGTGATAGGTGAAAGCGAGCTGGACTGATGTCGAGGGAATGACGCCTGTATCCACCTGGGCGCTCAGCGAATTGCACACAGCGACACGCAGCACGCATGCTTCAGAAATGTGCCACACAAATGGATTTAGAGGTCTCCTCCATATCGCGGAAGCACGATGCGAAATTGCGGGCGATGCGATGCTCGCCTCAACGGTTCCCAACTCGGCAATGGCACCGACAGCACGGACCCTCTTGCTAGGCTCATCTTCGATAGTACCGGCAACCTCTGCGGCACGACTCAAAAAGAAGGTATTCATGGTCTCGGAGCGATACTCGAGTTGTCTCCCAAAAGAGGGCGGCGGTGGACGGAGAAGGTTCTGCAAAGTTCCTGATTTGGCGCATCGAAGAAAGTCCGGCGATTGCGCTGCATTACAACACGGAGATCGCCAGCGTTGACGATGACGGAAACCTAGAGTGCGTCAGCGGGCGCGATGGTGACACCGGACAGATTGTCTGGTTGTTAAGCGGAAGCTACACCCGCTGCTAGAATCCCCGGGGATTCGAAGCTGTGGGCTTCACGTCTTCCGCCACACCAACGAAAGCCTGATGGACAGGCTAAATACGCCCATGAAGACAGGCCAGGAGCCGCTCGGACACGCTCCGAGATCGAATATCACCCTGGACATCTACACACCTGCAGTCGGTGAGGATGACAGGCGGATAGCCGGCCAATTGGGCGACATGTTATATCCAAATGTGGCCAAGTTGGCAGAAGAGAAAACCTTCACGGTGAGCGAAGGCGTGGTAATTCAGTGGATTAGGTTGGTTGCGGGGGGTGGATTTGAACCACCGACCTTTGGGTTATGAGCCCAACGAGCTACCAGACTGCTCCACCCCGCAGTTCGATCATACCGTCATGCGAACAACAGGTCAAACCGTGTTCCAGTCCAGAAGCGATAGAGTTTACGTCGAGTGACCGCGGGCACAGAGGCCGATTCTGCCGCGAGAAAAAATGCGACTGGGGCAGCTTCTATGCCGCCCATCGCGAGCGGTGCAATGATAGGCTGTCGGTATGGGCGACGAAGACCAAAGCGATAAGCAAAGCGCCGCTGTTATCTGGGCGCGCTATTCGCAGATCGCATTTATCATTCCGGCAGCGGTAGTGGTAGGGCTTTTGATCGGCAAGCTATGCGACTATTGGCTACACACGCGCTGGCTTTTTCTGGTCGGCATTATCGTCGGAGCAATTGCGGGCTTTGTCGACATGATTCGGATGGTCACAAAGCAGAAGAGCTAGAGTTGCAGGAATAGCTCCGATTGTCGCGTCGATTCTGTCTGGCCCTCTGCGATACGGTAGCTTCTTAATGGTCACACCCCAGCCAACGCCTTCGGTGATGGAAGCGTTCTTCGACCATGCTCTGCCGCGCATTCGCAAGTTTCTGCTGGTGCTGGCAATAGCCGGCCTGGTGGTGTGCTCCCTTCTTTTCCGCTGGCCGGTCACGGCAGGATTTCTTGTGGGATCCGTTGTCTCCTATGTGAATCAGGTTTGGCTGGAACGCGCAGTCAACGCGATGGGAGAGCGAATCACATCAGAGCAGAGCCGCGAGCGAGGCGGAGTAATCGTCTTCCGGGCACTGTTGCGGTATGTTTTCATCGCCGCAGGTGCGTATGTTATATTTAATGTTTCTCTCGCAGGCCTCTACGGTTTTTTGGGCGGTGTGTGCCTTCCCATCGCAGCCGTTGCCAGCGAAGTCGCAGTAGAACTATTTGTTATGCTGCGGCGCGGAGTCTGATTTCCCGTAATGACGTAATAATTAATGTGGTGCGCTGAGCGGCTCATGCCAACAGTGTGCCCAACGGCCTAATCGCAGTGCTTGATTCGATTTATAAGAGCTAGTATTCATGCCTGAGCAACTGTGGTTCACCGCACTTCTGAATAAGTATTTCGCTGGCGTAGCGAACGCGATCCTGGGCGCTGTTTCATCTGCGCGCAACCTATCCCCAGGCGCCGATCACAAACTACGTGGCCATGCAGATGCTGGTCTTCGTGCTGCTGCTGTTGTTCTTCATCGTGGTGCGCGTGCGGCTTTCGGTGGACGATCCCGGCGCGTTGCAGCACGTCGTGGAGAGCATCAACTCATTCGTCAGCGATCAGAGCCACGAAGTCATTGGCCACGATTACGAGCGCTACGTGGGATATCTGACCGTGCTGGGGCTGTTCATCCTGGTGGGCTGCCTGATCGGACTGGTGCCCGGCTTCGAGACGGCGACGGCGACGCCGTCGGTGCCATTGGGATGCGCTCTGGTCACGTGGTTCTACTACCATTTCCAGGGCATCCGGATGAACGGCTTCGGCTACATCAGGAATTTTATGGGTCCGGTCTGGTGGCTGGCGCCGCTGATGTTCGTGATCGAGGTGTGCAGTCATCTGGCGCGCATTCTGTCGCTCACCATCCGTCTTTTTGCCAACATGTTTGCCAGCGACATGGTGACGCTGGTGTTCTTTACCCTGTTCCCGATCGGCATTCCGATCATCTTCATGCTGCTGCACGCCGGCGTCGCGATCATCCAGACGTACATTTTTGTGTTGCTGGCGACGGTCTATATCGGCGAAGCGGTGGCGCACGAGCATTAGAAGGCAGCAACTAGCTGCCAGCAACTAGCAACTAGCTTGGAGAGGCGGCGCGGCAGGAGTGCCTCAAGCTAATTGCTAGCTGCTAGTCGCTAGTGGCTAGGTTTGTCAGCGTGAGGGCGTCAGCACGGTGAACGTCAACCACCTCCTGGCAACGATTCATAAGGAGAGAAACACAATGCGGAAAGTCATGATGTTATTTTTTGCGCTGATGGCCATCATGATGATGGCCATGCCAGCGTTTGCGCAGGAGCGGAACGCGCCGCTGCTTCAGGACACGGCAATTATGTCGCCATTGCCGCCGGATTCGGCATCGCGATTGCCGCCGGCCTGGCCGGCTTGGGACAGGGCCGCGTCGGTGCTGCTGCTTGCGAAGCCATGGCCCGCAATCCTGCCGCGCGTCCGGCGATTCAGCTGGCCTGATTCTCGGCCTCGCCTTCATCGAGTCCCTGGTGCTGTTCACGCTGGTTATCATCTTCGCCAAGGTCGTCTAGCTTCCGATTCTCGGCTCGTAGCGCAACGAGCCCCGTCTGCGGATGGGGCGTTTTGTTTGCGGGCCGCAACGTACTGCAAAGGCGTGCTCTGACACAAAACGATTTGCAAGACTGGCTCTAGGGTCTTTGCGATAGCCTATCCAGCCGTTTGGTTTCTGCGGGCGAGATTTTTGTGTTGCAATAGAATCCGGAACGAGAGCGATGCCAGGCATCCTCGACTACGAGAACGTCACGAAAGATTACGGCATCCCCTGGTCTCGCCAGCGGGTGCGCGCGCTCGACGGCTTCTCGCTGTCGCTGGAGCGCGGCGAGATCTTCGGTTTCCTCGGGCCCAACGGAGCAGGGAAGACCACTGCCATCCATCTCGCGCTTGGATTCATGCGGCCGTCGTCGGGGGCGGGACAGCTGCTGGGCAAACCCTTTGGCGACGCGAATACGCGCGCGCGCGTCGGCTTTCTGGCGGAGAATGTCGCCCTCTATCATCGTCCCGCGGCCAAGCTGCTGCGCTTCTACGGCGCGCTGAACGGCATGCGAACCGAGCGGCTGCGGCTGCGCTGCCGCGAGGTCCTGCGGCAGGTGGAACTGGAAACGGAAGCCGACCGCAATGTGGGCAAAGTTCTCGCGCGGCATGCAGCAGCGCATCGGACTGGCGCAGGCGCTGATCAACGATCCGGAATTGCTGATCCTCGACGAGCCGACGTCGGCGCTCGATCCGCTGGCGCGCGTCGCCATGCGCGAGCTGCTGCTGGAAGCCAATCGCGCCGGCAAGACCATCTTCCTCAGCTCGCACCTGCTGTCGGAAATCGAGATGATCTGCCATCGCGTCGCCATTCTGGACAAAGGCCGGCTGATGAAGCTGGGCCGCACCGAAGAGTCTGCTGGTCTCGCGCGATCGCTTCGAGGTTGTCGCGCGCGGCGTGCCGGCCGGCAAGTTTCGCGCAGGTCGCGAACTGCGAAATGGAGACAGATCTGTATTCACCGTTCCGGCGGCGTCGCAGCGCGACGCACTGGAGCGAGTCTGGGCGCTTGGCGGAGAAGTGCTCAGCGTGAATCCGGTGCGACGCACGCTGGAAGAAGTTTTCGTCGAGCTGACCAACACAGGGAGCCGACGCGTGAAGCTGGTCGTGCTGATCGCCGCGAACTTTCTTGCGCGAGCATCGCTGGCCGGTCTGATCCTGTTCGCCTGGATTGTGCTGACCGCGCTGGCGGCAGGCGGCTTCGGCCGAGACCGTGCCGTAGCCGAGGACGTGGTGTTTTACGTGCAGCAGCAGGCCATCTACATCTGCGTGTTCAGCGCATTCCTGGCGGCCGACGCCATCCACAACGAGCGCAAGTCGCGCCGCATCCTGCTGGTGCTGTCGAAAGCCATCAGCCGCGGCGAATATCTGCTGGCGATCATTCTGGGAACGTGGGCCGTGGCGATTCGCCTATGCTGTGCTGTTCGGCGCTATGCGGCGTGTGGCTGACGGCGCGCGCCACGCTGCCCAGCGGAGGAGTGTGGTCGATTGATGCTGCTGGTGATGGCGGGCTCCGCTGATCGCGCAACGTCGCCATGTTCTTCTCGACGTTCTTGAATCCGTATCTGGCGACGGCGCTGCACGCTGGCCTCTTCTGCGCGCCGGCGTGCTGCATGCCCAACGGCATCGCCTGGTCGCTGTGGTTGCCGGGATTGCCGATCCTGGTGGAGTTCTTGCGCTTCAACTTTCGTTCCGACTGGGCGCGTGAACTGGATAGCGGTCGGTGATCGCGATTCTGGAGTCGGCATTGTTCTGGTTGCTGGCGGCAGCGGTCTTCGACCGGAGAGACATCGCTGTTCCGGTCGAATAGACCGTTGCCGCCACTCGGCTACAGGTTGCCGGACGTGCGGCAGTGGCTCGCTGAACGGAGCGCTGCATTTTCGTCCAGCTGCGGTCAGCGGTAGTTTTGCATCAGCCGCGTCAGTAGGGCGATCTCCGATTGCGCCACGGTCACGTGATAGCGCGCGTCATGGGGAATTGCCGGATCCCGGCTCAGCAGATACAACAACTGCATCAGTTCCTGCAATTTGTTGTTGGCGGCATCGAGCGCGCTGCCAGTTTTCAAGGCAGGCGCCTGCAACGGAACTTTTGCGAAGAGCGGGCGTCCCTGCTTTCACCTTGTCGTAAGTTGAATGGTCAGGCTGTTGTCTTGCAGAACCGGTTCGGCTGCGAAGTTTCAGATTCGCTGCCTTGCGGGTGGTTCAAATGGTCTTCCCTCATCAAAATACATCACTGTTCTTCCTTCCGTTAGAACGAGCCTTGGTTCCGAAAGCGAGAGCAGGCGGGATGAGAATCGCCGAAGATGCAGACGTGACCGCACGCTAACGCTGCACATGCTCGCTCGATTGGCTGGAGTCGAGGAGAAACGGAATCTAACAGAGCCGCGCGCAATGCATCTCGATCAGATTCTGAGCCCGAGTTGGGTGCGGCGCCGCAGTTGTCGAGGAGAGGGAGAAAAATGACAGATATGGGTTGGATGATGGTGAGCGGCGCGAGTTACAGCAAAGCTGGTCTTGGGATGGTGACGCCCATCGACGCCGATGGTTGGCAGCAAGGGGAGAAAAGAACTAGAGACACAACCGCCGCCATCAGCACAAAAGCAACGAAACTATGGCGACGCAGTGTCATGCAAGCCGCTGTAGACCGGGTTCAAGCTAGTTCAATCTCACCACCGCAAAATCGGTACGCCGTAGTTTGCCGGCTGCGATTACTTCATCAGGTCCTGCGCGCTTTGCATGGCGTACTCGAGCACGCGGCCCGGCAGTCACGCCGAGATAGATGGTCGCGATCAGGCTGATCGCCAGCCCGACTCCCAGTCCCGCGGGAATGCGAGCCACGGGCGCTTCGACCGCTCGTCGCGCATATACATATAGACGATGACGCGCAGGTAATAGTAAGCAGCGATTGCGCTGTTGATCACGCCGATGATGGTGAGGCCGACCAGGTTCGATTGCAGCGCGGCGGAGAAGACGTAGAACTTGGCGAAGAAGCCGCCGGTGACAGGAATGCCGATCAGCGATAGCAGGAATATGGTGAGGATTGCAGCAAGCAGCGGCGAGCGGCGGCCGAGCCCGGCGTAGTCGTCGAGCGTGACGTATTTCTCGCCGGCCGAAGCGAAATGGCTGACGACGGCGAACGCGCCGACATTCATCGCGGCGTACGAAGCCGCGTAGAAGATGGCGGCGGAGATGCCAACCTGCTTGGCGGCGGCGAACGCCACCAGGATATATCCGGCGTGCGCGATCGAGGAGTAGGCCAGCAAGCGCTTGACGTTCTGCTGCACCAGCGCGCCGATGTTGCCCAGCGTCATCGAGAGCGCGGCCGAAACCCACACCATCCAGAACCAGCCAGGAGCGCCGGTGGCAAACAGCACGCGCAGCAGCACGGCGAACGCCGCAGCCTTCGGCCCGGTCGACATCAACGCGACGACCGGCGCGGGCGAGCCTTCATAGACGTCGGGCGTCCACACGTGGAAGGGCGCCGACGCCAACTTTGAAGCCGAGGCCGACGAACATCAGTCCGACGGCAAGATACGCCAGCAGTCGAGGGCTGCTGCTCTGCAGATAGTGCGCGATGCCGTAGACGTTGGTCGTGCCGGTCGCGCCGAAGACCAGCGCTACGCCGTAGAGGAAGAATGCGGTGGCGAACGAGCCCAGCAGGAAATATTTCAGCGACGCTTCGGCGCTTTCGGCGGCGCGACGCCGCATGCCGGCGAGAATGTAGGTCGAGATCGACGAAATTTCCAGCGCGATGAAGATCAGCACCAGCTCGACGGCCGACGACATCAGCATCATGCCGACGGTGCCGAACAGGATCAGGGCGTAGTATTCGCCGGAGCGAATGCGCTGCACTTCGAGATATTCGAACGAGATCAGGATGACGACCAGCGCGATCAGCAGAACGACGAAATGAAAGAAGACGCTGAAGGTGTCGACGCTGACGCGTGTTGTAGAATGCGTTGCCGTAGAAGCCGGTCTGGTAGACGGTTGCGGCCAGCCCGGCAAGCATGCCGACGACGGCGATCATGCCCAGCGGCTTCTTGGAACCTTGTTCGGGAAGAAGCGGATCGACCATCATGACGATGATGCCGAAGACGCTCAGCACCAGCTCAGGAAGGATCCGAATGTAGTCGACGGCCGGAATCATCGTCCGATCACCTCCACCCCATTACGCGCAAAATCGGCGCGCAACGGTGGCCCCGGTGCTGCAGTTGAGCGTCTTGCTGGAAGGTAGCGGCTTGCGTGGCGCGGCGGAAAACTGCTTCAACGCGGCCGATACGGCGGGATCAATGGAGTGCAGCCACAGCATCGGCGCGACGCCCATCACCAGCGCGGCAATCGCCAGCGGCCACAGCGAAACCTGCTCGCGAGCATCCAGGTCGCGCAGCGTCTTGTTCACCGGCTTGGTGACGTTGCCGTAGAACACGCGCTGATACATCCACAGCAGGTAGCACGCGCTCCAGATCACGCCGGTCGCCGCCAGAATTCCATAAAGCTGCTTGGCCTGGAATGCGCCGCTCAGCACCAGGAACTCGCCGACGAAGCCGTTCAGCAGCGGCAATCCCACGGACGACAGCATGATGAACGCGAAGAACGTCGCGTAGACCGGCATGGGCGTCGCCAGCCCACCGTACTCGCTGATGTCGTAAGTGTGGCGGCGATCGTAGATCATTCCCAGCAGCATGAACAGCGCGCCGGTGGAGACGCCGTGGTTCAGCATCTGGTAAACCGCGCCGTCAACGCCGATCTGGGTGAAGCTGAAGATGCCCAGCACCACGAATCCCAGGTGGCTGACCGAGGTGTAAGCCACCAGCCGCTTGATGTTCGGCTGAATCATCGCGACCAGCGCGCCATAGATGATGCCGATGATGGCCAGCGTCATGATCCAGGGAGCGTTGCGCCGAGCCTGCTCGGGGAAGAGTCCGACGTTGAAGCGCAGCAGACCGTAAGTGCCCATCTTCAGCAACACGCCCGCCAGCAAGACCGAGCCGGCGGTCGGCGCTTCCACGTGCGCGTCGGGCAGCCAGGTGTGGACCGGGAACAGCGGCACCTTCACGGCGAAGGCGACGAAGAAGCCGAGGAAGAGCCACATGCGCCGCGCTGCCGAAGCCGGAGACCTGTCCGTTCTGAATCATGCTGCTGGATGGTCACGAAATCGAAGCTGCCGGTGCGCGCGTACAGCCAGATGAATCGCCGCCAGCATGAAGACCGACGCGATCATGGTGTACAGGAAAAACTTGACCGCGGCGTAAATCTTGCGGCCGTGGCCGTACATGCCGATGAGCAGCGCCATCGGGATCAGCGTGGCTTCCCAGAAGAAGTAGAAGAGGAACAGGTCGAGCGCGACGAAGACGCCGATCATCGCCGTCTCCAGCACCAGCATCAGGATGAAGAATTCCTTCACCCGGTCGCCAATCGACTTCCACGAGATCAGCACGCACAGCGGCATCAGGAAGGTGGTCAGAACGACCAGCCACAACGAGATGCCGTCCACGCCCAGGTGATAGTGAATGTTGGGATGGGAGATCCAGGGGACGTTCTGCTTCGTACTGGAAGCCGCTCTGGCCGCGCACGAAATACCACGGCAGATGCAGGGAAGCCAGAAGTGTGATCAGCGAAACTCGCCAGCGCGAAGTAACGCACGTCGCGATCGCGGCGCGGGAAGAACGCCAGCAGGATCGCGCCTGCCAGCGGCAGGAAAATCACGATGGTGAGGATGTTGTCGTTGATCAACTTCATCGCAACCCCCTCCACACCATGAAGGCGATTACCGCGGCCGCGCCCACGGCCACCCATCCGGCGTAAGAGCGGATGTTGCCCGACTGCATGTGGCGCATCGCGTCGGAGATTTCCTGCGCTCCGGCGGCGCCGCCGTCGACTGCGCCATCGATCAGACCGCGTCGATGCCCTTCCAGAAGACATTGGTCGAAAGCGAGATCAGCGGCTGGATGATGACCGCGCCGTAGAGTTCGTCGATCCTGTACTTGTCGAGCACCAGCGTGTACAGGCCGCCGGCAGCCTTGGCCATTCGTCGCCGGCAGTTCGGTGCGCTTGTAATAGAGGTACCAGGCCAGAAGAAGCCGAGCGCGGCGATCGCGACCGAGATGCCAGCTGAAGATCAGTTCGGTGCTGCTGTCTTCCGCTTCCGGCTTACCTTCGGCAGCAGTTGCGGCTTCGGCGGCCGAGCGCTGCCGGAGCCTGCGTGCGAACACCGGCGACAGGAAGTGATCGAAGTGATCGGAGCCGTGCAGCGAGTGCGGAACGCCAACCCATCCGCCGACCAGCGACAGCAACGCGAGAATCATCAGCGGGACCACCATCACCCACGGACTCTCATGCGGAGCGCCGTGTCCGTGGCTGCCACCGGCGCGTGCGTCCTGTGCATCGTGAGCCGCGCCAGCGTGTCCGGCATGTTGCGCATCGGCATCGTGGCCGTGTCCAGCGGTTTCAGGATTCGGGCCGCGATACTCGCCGAAGAACGTCAGGAACCACAGCCGGAACATGTAGAACGAGGTCATGCCGGCGGTGATGACGCCGATCAGCCACAACGATGTGATGGCCGCTGCTCCAGGCTGACCACAGAATTCGGTCCTTCGAGAAGAAGCCGGCAAACGGCGGCAAGCCGGCGATGGCGAAGGTCGCGATCGTCATGCACCAGAAGGTGTAGGGCAGATACTTGCGCAGGCCGCCCATGTGGCGCATGTCCTGCTCGCCGCCCAGGCCGTGAATGACCGAGCCCGCGCACAGGAACAGCAGCGCCTTGAAGAAGGCGTGGGTCATCAGGTGGAAGATGCCGCCGACGTAGTCGGCCACGCCGCAGGCCATGAACATGTAGCCCAGCTGCGAGATCGTGGAGTACGCCAGCACCTTCTTGATGTCGGTCTGCACGATGCCGATGGAGGCGGCGAAGATCGCGGTCAGCGTGCCGATGACGGCGACCGCCATGCAGCGCGTCGGGAGCGCGGTTGAAGATGGGATTGCGAGCGCGCCACCATGTACACGCCGGCGGTCACCATGGTCGCGGCGTGGATCAGGGCCGAGACCGGCGTCGGGACCTTCCATCGCGTCCGGCAGCCAGACGTACAGCGGAATCTGCGCCGACTTGCCGGTCGCGCCCACCAGCATCAGCAGGCCGATCGCGGTCAGCAGGCCGGCGCGCCGGCTCTCGACCGGATACTGGCTGACCAGCGGCCACAGGCTGTCGTACTGCAGCGTGCCGAAGTGCTTGATCAGCAGGAACAGCGCGATCAGGAAGCCGAAGTCGCCGACGCGGTTGGTGATGAACGCTTTCTTGCCGGCATCGGCCGCCGACTTCTTCAGGAACCAGAAGCCGATCAGCAGGTACGACGCCAGGCCCACGCCCTCCCATCCGACGAACATCAGCAGATAGTTGTTCGCCAGCACCAGCGTCAGCATGAAGAACATGAAGATGTTCAGGTAAGCAAAATAGCGGTAGTAGCCGCCTTCATGCTCCATGTAGCCGACGGAGTAAACGTGGATGAGGAAGCCGACGCCGGTGACGACCAGCAGCATGACCAGCGAAAGCTGATCGAGATAAATGCCGTACTCGACGGAGAACGATGCCCGACGCTCATCCAGGTGGCGTAGCGCTCGATGTGGGGGATCTGGTCCGGCGAGCAGGCCGACGAACTGCGCCGCCACCCACAGCGCCATGGCGAACGCCGCCGCCGTGAATCCCAGGGCAATGGTATTCACCAGCGCTTTGGGGAAGCGCTTGCCCAGCAGCCCGTTGATGGCGGCGCCGGCCAGCGGCAGCAGCGGGATGATCCAGAGATGCATGCTCATAGCTTCAGGAGGTTCACGCGATCGACGTTCAACGTCTCGCGCGTGCGGAATACGGCGATGATGATGGCCAGGCCGACGGCAGCTTCGGCCGCGGCCACCACCATCACGAAGAAGACGAAGATTGGCCGTCGAGCGACTTGAGCTGCGCGGCGAAGGCGACGAACGTCAGGTTCACGCCGTTCAGCATCAGCTCAATCGAAAGAAAGATGGTGATGATGTTGCGCTTGATCAGAAATCCGGCAACGCCGCAGGCAAACAGAATTGCGCTCAGCACCAGGTAATAGGAAAGAGGAACCATCTAGTTCCTCCCTCCGCGCCAGCACGACGGCGCCCATGATGGCGATCAGGATCAGGACCGACGTGACTTCGAAGGGCAGCAGGTAATCGCGGAACAGCAGATGCCCGACGGCCTGCGGATTGCCGAAGACGTCGCTGCCGTTCATGACCGTCGGGACCGCCGATGGCGATGCGGTCCAGGCCGGTGAGGTGGCTGACCACGCGGCCGCGATGCCCAGGCCGATGATCAGCGCCGGGACGCCCAGCATGGTGGCAACGCGGCTGGCGTGCGGCAGTGCGCTCTTCCTCGCCCGCGTTCAGCAACATGATGACGAAGACGAACAGCACCATCACCGCGCCGGCATAAACGATGACCTGCACGGCGGCGACGAACTCGGCGCCCAGCAGCAGATAAATCAGCGCCAGCGAGCCCATCACCACGATCAGCGACAGCGCGCTGTTGATGGGGTGCTTCTGCACCAGGAGGTTGATCGCCCCTCCGACGCACAGCGCCGCGAAAATGAAGAACAGAATAAGAGGCAACATGATTGTTTGAATCAGTAGCCAGCAATCAGCCCTTAGCTCTATAGCATTTACCATCGTATACGGCAATGGAACCGATTGGTCATTAGATCGAATCCGCCATTGCTAACGCTAGAGCCAATTGCTAAGTAGCTAAACGCTAGTTGCTAAGCTGCCGCTTCTACTTCAGCGCCACGACCAGCGCGGTGACCACAATATTCGCGATGGCCAGCGGCAACAGAAACTTCCAGCCGAACGCCATGAGCTGGTCATAGCGGAAACGCGGCAACGTGCCGCGCACCCAGATGTAAACAAACATGAAAACGAAAACCCGCACCGCGAACCAGAAAACCGGCAACAGCGACTGCAGAATCGGCGGACCGAACACCGGCCCCGACCATCCGCCCAGGAACAGAACGGAAGCCAGGCACGCCACCGTAAACATGTTGGCGTACTCCGCCATGAAGAACATGGCAAACTTCATCGAGCTGTATTCGGTGTGATAGCCGGCGACCAGTTCCGTCTCCGCCTCCGGCAAGATCGAACGGAATGCGGTTGGTTTCGGCGTAGGCCGCCATGATGTAAATGAAGAAGGCGACGAACTGGCCCTTGAAGAGATTCCACTTGGGAATGAAGCCCAGCCAGGTGCCCGCCTGCGCATCGACGATGTCGCGCAAGCTGAAGCTGCCGGCAAAAATCAGCACGCCCACCAGCGACAGGCCGAGCGCGATCTCGTAGCTCATCATCTGCGCCGAAGCGCGCAGGCTGGCCAGCATCGAATACTTGCTGTTCGACGACCAGCCCGCCAGCGCGACGCCGTAAACGCCGACCGAGGTGACGCCCAGAATGATCAGCAGGCCGATATTGACGTCGGTGATCTGCAGCGGCGTGGAAATGCCGCCAATCGTGATCCAGGGACCGACCGGAATGACCGCGATGGAAGTCAGTGCCGTGACCAGCGCGATGATCGGCGCCAGCAAATACAAAGGCTTGTAAGCGTAAGGAGGTGTGAGGTCTTCCTTAAAGATAAACTTTAAGCCGTCGGCCAGCGGCTGCCAGATGCCGAACGGGCCCACGCGCGACGGTCCCCAGCGGTTCTGCATGTGGGCGACGACCTTGCGTTCCAGCAACGTCGTGTAGGCCACCGCAGTCAGCAGAATGAAGACCGCGATCAGGATCTTGATGATCGAAACCAGGATGTAGATTCCAATGCCCATAGTTTAGCTATCAGCTCTCAGCAATCTCAGCCAAGTCAGTTCGCGAGCAATCGCCTGTAGCTGCTGAGTGCCAAGCCACAGCTCCGACCGAAACTCGACTCGAAACTGACCTACTCTTCCATCCTGACCATCGGGTCGTACCCGGCCGGCGATCTCCATGTCGCCGTGGAGCGGTTGTAGCGCTCCATCACCGTGTTCAACGTTGCGGAATATCGTCCCAGCGTGCCCGAAGTAAACAGCGTGTCATTCGCCGGCAGCACCAGCTCCGGATGCGCCCATGCCCGGTCGCGCCGGTAATCTGCACCAACTGCGTGTGCTCGTCGTGGCCCGACAGCAGCCCCAGCCGCGAAATGTCGTAGCCCGGCACCAGCCGCTGAATTTCGTCCAGCATGGCCGTCGGATCGTAGGGACTCATCTTCGGCTCGAGATTACGGTCGGCGAGCCACACCGCGTGACGATCGGCTTCGCCCGACTGCGCTCCGCGCGTCTGGCCCATGTCGGCGCGCGTGCCTCCGCCGCCGAACGGCACCAGCTTGTGCACGTCGTATCCCATGCGCAGCGCGATGCGCACGATGCACTCGAAGTCGTTGCGCACGCCCGAGAACTCGCCGGCCTTCTTCAGCATCTGCACGTCGCCGCAGGTGTTGGTGAAGGTGCCGCCCTTTTCGTAGGCGTTGGCGACCGGCAGCACGACGTCGGCGATGGCAGCCGTCTCGGTCAGGAACATGTCCTGCACGACGACGAAGCTCTTCGACAGCGCGAAGGGATCGATGTTGTAGCGCGCGACCGGATTCGAGCCGACGACGTACAGCGCCTTCAGCTTGCCGTCTTTGGCCGCGTCCATCATCTGCAGCAGGTTCATGCCCGGGCGTGCTGGGAATCTCGTCCAGCCACTCTTCGTGGAAGCTGGTCGCGCTCGACACCGGCGCGTAGCCGGGCAGCATGTCGGGATAAAGGCCCATGTCGGCCGCGCCGCGCGAGTTGGCGTAATCGCCCAGGCAGATGAACTTCGCGCCCTGCGCCAGGCCGAAGTCGACCAGCGCCTTGACGTCGCTGCCGCGCAACTCCGAGCCGAAGATGATGACCAGCCCGCTCTCGTCCTTCAGCGCATCGCGCATCTGGTCGAGCGCTTCGCGCGTGAGCTGCGGCGAAGACCACCGCATCGGCAGCCGCATCGTTGCCGGCGAGGAACTGCACGAAGCTGCCTTCCGAGCCGGGCGCGATCTGCGCGAACGCCGTCGCCTGCCGGCGCAGCTTGATGGGAGAGGAATTCGCCACGTACAGCTTGGCGCGATGCAGGCGAACGTTGGTGCGAATCTGCCAGGCCAGCAGCGGATGCTGCTCGGTGGGATTGTTGCCGATCAGCAGGATCGCCGGCGCGTTGAAGACGTCGCGCATGGACGCCGTCGCGTCTTGCTTTGCCCGCCAGCGCCGAGGCGAAAGCAGGGAAGTCGGCGGTGCGGTGATGGTCGATGTTGTTGGTGCCCAGCACCAGCCGCGCGAACTTCTGCAGCAGGTAATTCTCTTCGTTGCTGGTGCGGTTGGAGCCGATCACGCCGATCGCAGCTCGGGCCGTCGCTGGTCAGGACTTCCTTGAACTTGGAGGCGATCAGCTCGAACGCCTGCTCCCAGGTCGCGGGAACAAACTTGCCGTCGCGCTTGATCAGCGGCTGCTGCAGGCGGTCGGCATTGTTGGCGAAGTCGAAAGCGTAGCGGCCCTTGACGCAAAGGAAGTCGCCGTTGATGCCGCTCTTGTCGCGATTATCGCCGCGCACAATCTGCATGCCGGTGTCGGCGCGGCGCACGCCCAGCGTGGTCTTGCAGCCGTCGCCGCAATGCGTGCAGACGGTGCCGACGTGCTTCATCTCCCAGGGCCGCGTCTTGTAGCGATAAGCGCCGGAGGTCAGCGCGCCGACCGGGCAGATGTCGATGCACATGCCGCACTCTTCGCACTCCAGATGATCTTCTTTATTAGGCGCGATGATGGAGCCCGAGCCGCGATTCTGAATGCCCAGCGCCCAGACGTCCATGCCTTCGCCGCAAGCGCGAATGCAGCGATAGCACAGAATGCAGCGCGGCCGGTCGAAGTAAACCACCGGCGACCATTGCTGCTCGTCGCGATGGTTCTTCATGTCCATGAACTTCGATTCGGCAGCGCCGTACTTGAAGGTCATGTCCTGCAGTTCGCACTCGCCGCCGGCATCGCAGACCGGGCAATCGAGCGGATGGTTGGCCAGCAGCAGTTCGAGCATCGACTTGCGCGCCTGCTTGATCTTGTCGCTCTCGGTGGCGACCACCATGCCCTCGGCGACCGGCGTGGTGCACGCGGTCTGCAGCTTGGGCATCTTCTCGATTTCCACCAGGCACATGCGGCAGGCGCCCTGCAGCGACAGGCCGGGGTAATAGCAGAAAGACGGCACCTCGATGCCCGTGCTCTTGCAGGCTTCGATGAGCAGCGTCCCCGCGGGAACGGTGAGTTTCTTGCCGTCGACAGTAAGGGTTACATCAGCCATAGAAATCAGCAATTAGCAATTAGCGTTAGCAATTAGCCGAAAACTCAAGCATCCGTGTCATCCTGAGCGCAAGTCTGCCGGGTGCCCCATCCTTTCGCCGTCTGTCGGCGAAGCGACGGGACCACTAACTCTACACCATCGCCGGCTTCCGCCACCTTCTCATACGGACACGGCTTGCCGTCGAGGTGGTCTTCAAACTCCTGCGCGATACTTCTGCATGTACGAGATGATCGGCATCGCCGCCGCATCGCCCAGCGGACAGAACGTGCGTCCCAGCATGTTCTCCGCCAGGTACTTCAAGTTGTCGATGTCTTTCGCCACGCCGCCGCCGCTATGAAAGCGCGATCAGCGTCTTCTTCATCCAGTCGGTGCCTTCGCGGCAGGGAATGCACCAGCCGCAGCTTTCGTGCTGATAAAACTTGCGTCACCCGCAGCGCGAACTTGACGATGCACATGTGTGTCGTCGAGCACGATGACGCCGCCGGAGCCCAGCATCGAGCCGGCCTTCATCACCGAATCGAAATCCATCGCGACGTCGATCTCGTCCGGCGTAAGGATCTGCACCGACGATCCGCCGGGCACGACGCCCTTCAGCGTCTTGCCCTTCGCCATGCCGCCGGAGACGTCGTAGATCATCTTCTTCAGGTTGTAGCCCATGGGCAGCTCGTAAACGCCGGGCCGCTCCAGTTCGCCGCTCATGCAGAACAGGCGCGTGCCGCCGTTGCGCGGCGTGCCCAGATTGGCGAACCACTCGCCGCCGCCCAGAATGATGTGCGGCACGCTGGCCAGCGTCTCGGCGTTGTTGATGACCGTCGGGCCGCCCCAGAGTCCGACGACCGCAGGGAAGGGAGGACGAATGCGCGGCACGCCGCGCTTGCCTTCGAGCGATTCCATCAGCGCCGACTCTTCGCCGACTTCGTAAGCGCCCGCGCCGGAGTGGACGAAGATGTCGAGATCGACGCCCGAGCCGAAGATGTTCTTGCCGATGAAGCCGCGCGCGTAAGCGTCGGCCACGGCCTTCTCCATGATCTCGATCAGGTAGCGATACTCGCCGCGCAGATAGATGTAGCCGGTCTTGGAGCCGACGGCGAGCGCCGCGATCATCACGCCTTCGATGACGGCGTGGGGATCGTGCTCGAAGATGAGGCGGTCTTTGCAGGTGCCGGGCTCGCTCTCGTCGCCGTTGCACAGCACGTACTTCGGCTTGGCCGACTGCTTGGGCACGAACGACCACTTCATGCCGGTGGGGAAGCCCGCGCCGCCGCGGCCGCGCAGGTTCGACGCCTTCACCTCGTTGATGATGGCGTCAGGCCCCATCTGGATGGCCTTCTGCAGGGCCTTGTAGCCGTCGAGCTCCAGATAGCGGTCGAGCGTTGGTCGCGCCCAGGCCAAAGCGCTTGGAGACGACCTTCACTTCATCGGGATGGGAAACTAAGATACGCCATTCGCTGTTCGCTGTAGAGCGGGCCTTCAGGCCCGTGTTCTAGCGAACTATTACCGGGCTTTCAGCCTAAGACGAAGCTGTCGCCGGTGAAGCCGGCTCGAATTAAGCTAAGACGACTTTGACGCAGACCTGAAGGTCAGCTCTACCCGATCACTCTACTGCTGTTCCTTCTTCTTCATCCCGTCGATCAACTCGTCGATCTTTTCCGGCGTCAGGTTCTCGTGAAACTCGTAATTCATCATCAGCGCCGGCGCCCAGGAGCAGGCGCCGATGCACTCGACTTCTTCCAGATGAAACAGGCCGTCGGGCGTCGATTGCTTTTTGCCGACGCCCAGCTTCTTCTTGCAATGTTCGAAAATTCGTCGGCGCCGCGCAACAGGCAGCTCACATTGGTGCAGACCTGCAAGTTGTACTTGCCGATCGGATGCGTGCGCAGCATCGAGTAATAGCTGATGACGTTGCGCACTTCCAGGTCCGAAAGTTCCAGTGCGCTCCGCGATCTCGTGGATGGCCTCGTCGGTCAGCGCGCCGAGTTCGTCCTGGATGTAGAGCAGCATCGGGACCAGCACCGAGCGCTTGGTCGGATAGTGCGTGACCATGGTGGCGAAGCGTTGTTCGAGTTGGTCGGAGAATTTCATGATTCAGCAATTAGCAGTTAGCACTTAGCATTTAGCAATTAGCAAAATCTCACACCGTTATCGGCTTGGCCAATTGCCAATTGCCAACTGCTAACTGCGTCTTTACCTGTCGCAATCGCCCAGCACGATGTCGATGCTGCCGATCGCGGCGACCACGTCGGCGATCAGGCGGCCTTCGCACATCTTGCGCAGCGACTGCAAATTCGCAAACGACGGCGAGCGCATGTGCACGCGATACGGCTTGGCCGTGCCGTCGCTCACCACGTAATAGCCCATCTCGCCGCGCGGCGACTCAATCGGCATATAAACTTCGCCTTCGGGCACCGTGAATCCTTCGGTCACGATCTTGAAGTGATAGATGAGCGCTTCCATCTGCGTCTTCATCTTCTCGCGATCGGGCAAGCACAACCTTGGGCGCGTCCGCCTTGACCCGGCCCTCCGGGATGCCTTCCAGCGCCTGCTTGGCAATCTTCTGCGACTCGCGCAGCTCGGCCACCCGCACCATGTACCGCGCATAAACGTCGCCGTCCTTCGATACCGGCACGTTGAACTTGAAGTTCTCGTAGCCGCTGTAAGGCTTGTCGCGGCGAAGATCGACATCGACGCCGCTGGCCGCGCAGCGTCGGACCGGTGGCGCACAGCGCGATGGCATCCTCGGCCGAAAGGTAGGCGACGCCCTTGGTGCGCTTCACCCAGATCGGATTGCTGGTCAGCAGGCTCTCGTACTCGTCGATGTTGGCGGGGAAGCGGTCGAGAAATTTCTTTACCCGATCGAAGAAGCCGAGCGGCGGCTCCAGCGCCAGTCCGCCAATGCGGAAGTACGAGGTCATCATGCGCTGGCCGGAGACCGCTTCGAACAGGCGCAGACATGTCTTCACGCTCGCGGAAGCAGTACAGGAACACGGTCATCGCGCCGATGTCCATGGCGTGCGTGCCCAGCCACACCAGGTGCGAGTTGATGCGGGTCAGCTCGTTCAGCATGACGCGAATCCACTGCGCGCGCGGCGGAATCTCCAGCCCCAGCAACTTCTCGACCGCCAGGCAGTAGGCCAGATTGTTGGTCATGGGGCAGAGATAGTCGATGCGGTCGGTCATGGGCACGACCTGCTGGTAGAACTTGGCTTCGCAGGTCTTCTCGATGCCGGTGTGCAGATACCCGATGTCGGGCATGATGCGCACGATGGTCTCGCCGTCAATCTCCAGCAGCAGCCGCAGAACGCCATGGGTCGAAGGATGCTGCGGACCCATGTTCAGGATCATCGTCTTGTCGTCAGACGGATCCAGCACCGGGGTGGGAGTCATGTGAGCCATGATTAGCGGTAGCCCTCGACGGGATAATCTTTGCGGAGCGGATGGCCTTCCCAATCCTCGGGCATCATGATGCGCGTCAGGTTGGGATGCTCATCGAAGCGAACGCCGAACAGATCGAAGACCTCGCGCTCGAAGAAATTCGCGCCCGGCCAGATCGGCAGTCAGCGAATCGATGTTGGCGTCGTCGCCCGAGAGTTTCACCTTCAGGCGCAGGTACTTCTTGTTCGGGATCGAGAACAACTGGTAAACGACCTCGAAGCGCGGCTCGTTGGGATACCAGTCGACGCAGGTGACATCGGCCAGTGCGTTGTACTGCAGCTGAGGATCGTTCTTCAGCGTAAGGCAAGCCTCGCGCAGCGCAATGCGATCGACCCAGATGGTGAGCTCGTTGCGATCGAACTTCGCTCCGGTGACCGCAGCCGGATTCCACGCCAGCAGGGCCGCCAGTTCAGGACGGTCCTTCAGTTGCTCGATGTCGGTGATTGCCGGATCCAGTGCCATCTAGATCTTCTCCGCCTTGCCCTGCTTGTTCCAGTCGAGCACGCCCTTCTTCCAGACGTACCAGTAACCGGCCAGCACGATGCCGATATAGACCAGCATCTCCCAAAACCAGAACATGCCCTGGCCGGTGGACTTCAAATCGCGCTGCACGACCGCCCAGGGGTAGAGAAACACGGCTTCCACATCGAACAGGATGAACAGCATCGCCACCAGATAGAACTTCACGCTGAAACGCTGGCGGGCATTGCCAACCGGCTCCATGCCGCATTCATAGGGCGACATCTTCGCCGGATTGTATTTGTGCTGGCCGATGAAATAGGAGAGGGTCACCATTGCGCAGGCGATGACGCCGGCGACCAGGATGTGAATCAACAACGGAAGATATCGGGCGAAATAAAAGTCCGGCATGATTGCGCTGACACTCAGAAAACGCCGCACCACAATGCGGTAAACATTCGAGTTTAGTTTTGCCCAGCGGACATGTCAACCGAACGCAGTTTGCTATTCACTTAGGTTTCACAAAGAGAGTTTCCAGTTTCCAGTTTTTAAGTTTCGAGTGGCCGGGAGACGATACAAGGCGCCCATTTGCCATCACGGAGCCTGCGCTGGCGGCCAGCTCCGCGATGTTTGAAACCGAAAACTGAAAACGCGAAACGGAACTTGCCTCGCTATCCACCACCAACGAAGTGCACGATCTCGAGCCGATCGCCGTCTTTCAGCCGTGTTTCGATCCACTGCGCGCGGGGCACGATCTGGCGATTGAGTTCGACGGCGACGCGGTCGCCCTTCATGCCGAGATGTTCGACCAGTTGCGCCAGAGATAGGGAATCGGCGAACGTCTTATCTTCGCCATTGATAAACAGGTTCATGACAATACTGTAATCGAGACACAGGGCCCAGGTTGGTGCGTCCCAGAAGAAGCAATTGGCCGCCCGATACCGGCCGAATGGATTGGAGGACAGTTTTTCTGTAATATTAGTCTGAATTTGAAAGCCGTAACAATCCATGCGTTTGCGATCAGGTGCCACGCGGTCGTGGCTTTCGTCGCTCCGTCATTCAGCATAAGGCTTGTACGCCGGGTCCTTGCATGACGTTTGCAGCCACTGACAAAGATCGACAGTCTTACGAACTGAAGATCTTCCACGATGTTGCCAAAGCGCTGACCTCGTCGCTTGATCTCGACACCATCCTGCAAACCATTCTAGAGAAAATGGCGGCCTACTTTAAGCCGGCCACCTGGTCGCTCTTGATGCTGGATGAGACCAGCGAGGACCTGTATTACACGGTTGCGGTCGGCAAAGGATGCGAGAGCGTCAATGCGCTGAAGTTAAAGACGGGCGAAAGCCTGGCCCGCTGGGTGATCGAGCACGGGCAGGCTCTGGTCATTCAAGATGTAAACCACGACGAGCGGATCGAGCCGGCCAGCAAGGACGAATTCTTTGCCGAGCCGTGTTCGGTGGTATGCATGCCGGTGCGAACGGGCGGCAAGGTGTTGGGCATCATGCAACTGGTCAACATCGACATGAAGCGTTACACCCCCAGCGAGATGCTGTTGCAGGCGCTGGCCGACTATGCTGCCATTGCCATCGAAAATGCGCGCGCGGTCAATCGTATTCAGGAACTGAGCATTACCGACGATTGCACCGGTCTGTACAATGCGCGTCATCTGTTTACCGTTCTGTCGGAGGAGTTGCATCGCTCAGAACGGTTTGGCTATGAGTTCAGCTTGCTGTTCCTCGACCTCGACCACTTCAAAGCGGTCAATGATGAGTATGGACACTTGATCGGCAGCAAGCTGCTGGGACAGGTGGGACAGTCGCTGCGCGAGAACCTTCGCCTGGTGGATGCCGCGTTCCGTTATGGTGGGGATGAATTCGCGATTCTATTGCCGCAAACCGGAAAGGATGCAGCCCTGCTGGTCGCGCGCCGTCTTATGGCGATGTTCCGCACCAAGGAGTGGCTGGCCGGCCAGGGATTCTCGCTGCTGCTGCGGGCCAGCATCGGTATCGCCTGCTATCCCGCCGATGGCACCACACCGCAGACCATGGTACATCGCGCCGACGAGCTGATGTATGAGGTAAAGGAGGCCGGGCGCGACAACATTGCGGTGGCAGGAGTGGGCCTGGTGGGGCCAGAGGAGCCGTAAACCTGGCGCTGACAAGAACACTATTCCGGCAGGTATAAGGTCCTTCGACTCCGGCGCCGAAGTGTCGCCTCCGCTCAGGATGACAAAACACTAGCCGCCAGTTGCGAGAGGCCATCAATCCATCTCATAACTCCGTAACCCTTCCTACCGAGGACCGTTTTTGCAGGGGCTGAAGCCCGAACGAATAGGGTGCATGTCGGTCCGGCTAAAGCCAGGCCCTGACACAAACCTATGGGCGAGGATTCATGTGATGGCAGGTGGCTTCTAATCACTAATTGCCAATTGCCAATTGCCAATTGCCAACTGCCGACTGCCCAGTGACAGTAGCTAGTAGCTAATTGCTAGAAGCCATCTCATAAATCGGAAACGCAGCTACCCCGAGTAACCTCAGGGGCTAAAGCCCGGCATTCAAGCAGCTGGTACGGCACGGCTGAAGCCGTGCCCTTTCAAAACCCGATCTATGAGATACCTTCTAGTTGCTAATTGCTAATTGCTAATTGCTAATTGCTAATTGCTAGCTCGCTAGTTGCTAGTTGCTAGTTGCAGCCTTACTCACCGGCTGCCAGGTGTTGGGATTGACCGGCGCATGGGGATTGACCCCGAAATCCCAGACATAGAGATTCATCTCCTGCGGATCCAGCATCTCGACCACGGCATATTCTCCGGGCGCGAGATCGTGCGCCGGAACCAGCTTCAGCCACTCGCCTGTTCCCAGCTTGGTAACGTCAGCGGGAAGAAAAACATTCTGCTCGGTGACTTTGCCGCCAACGCTGACCTTCACGCCGCCTACGACCCGCACATCTTTCTTGACCTCGGCCCGAATCAGGCGAAATCGTTCGCCCGGCGTGACATCGTTCCGCGGCCCTTCGTCAATATCGATATAGATGGTGGGGCGCACCAGGTGCGATTGAACCTGGGCATGCTCTCCCTTGATCTCGAACGCATGTTTGTTACTGGCCAGGGGATTGATCGCCGATCGCAGCACGCTCTTTTTCTTGTCACTCTTGTTCAGTTCGCTGCCATTCTGCACGATCTCGGCCAACTCGGGCTTACCTTGAAATTGATCGAACAGGAAGATGCCTCCGCTTCCGGGCAACTTCAAACCGGGCGCGATCTCAGGCGAGTTGGCTTCCTCTTTTTCGCGCTCCTCCTTCTCTTCCGGCGTCTCCGCCAGATGCATTCGGGTCTTCCCGCTGGCAATCTCCTGGTTGTACTTGTTGGTCGCGTCCCAATCGATCAGCGATGACGGAATGTCTTCCCACTCGTAGCGCTCCGCACTGAGGTAATGCACGCGGTCGCCTTGGATCTCATACTTCGCGACCGATTGAAACGAGCCATCTTTTAGGATGAGCCTCTCCGAACGCTGCTGGGCATAAGCCGCGATGGGATGTTGCAACAGCTACAACTGCCGAGCCCACGAGGAAGGTCAGCGAAAGAAGCGCGCTAAGAACGGGACGGAGCATCACTATTAGTGTAGCTCCGAAGCCGCACCCATAGACAGTCTCGTAGGGCGAAGAACAGATCCTGATTACTCCGAATCGGGCCTCGGCTGGGCTGGCCGACGTAACGGACGACCGACGCCGACCCCCTCGCAGACGACGTTCCGGCGGGGGCTATTTCACAACGATCGGTGATTCAAGTCACAGTTTCCTGTGCGTCTGATGGCTAACATTCTAGCCAATGCCACTTTACCAACCGGCGAACGCGGCGGGCCGCGGCATCGCGCCGGGGACAGCTTTTTCTCATCTGAGGTTCATGCATGGATAGTGCACTCCTGATCCACCGCCTGCACTTCGCGTTCACGGTGACGTATCACTACCTATTTCCGCAATTGACCATGGGACTGGCGCCGCTGATCGTGATCCTGAAGACGCTGGCGCTGAAGACCAAAGACGAGCGTTACGCCGCGCCGCCCGTTTCTGGGCCAAAATCTTCGGCATCAATTTTGTCATCGGCGTGGTCACTGGAATTCCCATGGAATTTCAGTTTGGCACCAACTGGTCGCACTTCTCGCGCTTCGCCGGCGGCGTGATCGGCCAGACGCTGGCCATGGAAGGCTGCTTCGCGTTCTTCCTGGAATCGACGTTCCTCGGACTGTTTCTCTATGGCGAGAAGCGCCTGAGCAAAGGGCTGCACTGGTTCTCGGCGTTGATGGTCTTCCTGGGCTCGTGGATGTCGGGCTACTTCATCATCGCCACCGATGCCTGGATGCAGCATCCGGTCGGCTATGAGAGGGCGGCCAACGGCTCGTTGCAACTGACCAGCTTCTGGCAGCTGATCCTGAATCCCTGGGCTTGGTGGCAGTACGCGCACAACATGAGCGGCGCGGTCATTACCGGAGCATTTGTGATGGCGGCCGTCGGAGCGTTCTATCTGCTCAGCGAGAAACATGTGGAGCAGGGACGATTTTCGTGCGCGTAGGCGTGATCGCCGCACTGTTTGTTAGCGTGTTCCAGGTTGTTCCGACGGGCGATGCGCAGGGCCGCATGCTGGCGCGCAATCAGCCGGTAACGCTGGCCGCGATGGAAGCTCTGTGGGAGACGCAGCCGGGAGCGCCGCTGGTCATCCTCGGGCAGCCCGACGTGGCGGCGCAAAAGCATCGACAATCCGCTGGTCATTCCGAAAATGTTGAGCTTCCTGACCTGGCGCAGCTGGGGCGCCGAGGTGAAGGGCTTGAACTCAGTTCCGAAAGAAGACTGGCCGGAGAACATTCCGCTGCTGTATTACACCTACCACATCATGGTGGGGCTGGGGACGATCTTCATCGCGGTCACTGCGGTGGCGACTTTCCTGCTGTGGCGCAAGCAAGCTTTACCAGTCGCGCTGGATGCTGTGGATCCTGCTGCTGATGTTCCCGTTCCCCTACATCGCCAACACGGCGGGATGGATGACCGCCGAGATCGGCCGGCAGCCGTGGCTGGTATACGGCCTGATGCGCACCGTGGACGGCTATTCGAAGATGGTATCGGCCGGCAATGGCTGGTTCAGCTTCCTCGGCTTCCTCGGGATGTATACCGTGCTGTCGGTACTGTTTCTTTTCCTGGTGCGGCGCGAGATCGAGCACGGGCCTGAACCCGTGTTGCCGCCGGTTGCGCAGTGAAAGTCGAAGTAATTCCTTGACATTCCAGTGGAGGTGCGATAGCCATGTCAACGATTTGGTTCATGATCGTGGCGGTAATGGTTGCGATTTACGTTCTGCTGGATGGCTTCGACCTCGGGGCTGGCGCGGTGCATCTTTTTATCGCCCGTACGGACGAAGAGCGGCGCACGGTGATTCGCGCTATCGGCCCCGTATGGGATGGCAACGAAGTCTGGCTGCTGGCAGCCGGCGGCACGCTGTACTTCGCCTTCCCGCTGTTGTATGCCTCCAGCTTCAGCGGCTTCTATCTTCCGCTGATGATGGTGCTGTGGCTGCTGATGCTGCGCGCCATCGGCATCGAGTTTCGCGCTCACATCCAAGAGAAAGTGTGGAAGGGCTTCTTCGACACCATCTTTGGCGTGTCCAGTATCCTGCTGGCTATCTTCTTTGGCGCGGCGCTGGGCAATGTGGTTCGCGGTGTTCCGCTGAATGCGGAGGGCTACTTCTTCGAGCCGCTGTGGACCAACTGGCGCGTCGGCGCGCAGAATGGCATGCTCGACTGGTATACCGTGATTTGCGGCGTGGTCGCGCTGGTCACGCTGGTGGTGCATGGGTCGCTGTATCTGGCAACTAAGACCGAAGGCGCACTGAACTTCCGCGCGCGTAGAGTGGCGTCGTGGTTCTGGCCGGTGCAGGTGCTGCTGACCATCTTCAGCCTGATCGCAACCGTGTATGCTGTTCCGCATGTGCTCGAGAATTACAGCAAGTGGCCTATCGGATATCTGGTTCCCGTCGTGGTGATTGGCAGTCTGGTCTATATGTACTTCGCGCATTCGCGACGGAATGAGAAAGGCGCGTTCCTAGCGTCGTGCGCCTACATCGTGGGCATGCTGGTAGGAGCGGCCTTCGCGCTCTATCCTAACGTGCTGCCGGCAAGCACTGGCTCTGAACTTAGCCTGACGATCTATAACACCGCTGCCGGCGCGCACGGCTTGAGCGTGGGCTTTGTCTGGTGGACCATCGGCATGATCCTGGCGCTGGTGTACTTCGTCTTTGTCTATCGCATGTTCCGCGGCAAGGTGAATCTGGAGGAAGGCAGCGAGCACGGATACTAGAAGCCGTTGCAGGCCAGGTTCGAGACAGAAGCGAGCAGTCAGCACTCAGCCGACAGCATTCAGCCATTCCACGCCAGCGGCGTGGTCCTACATTCGGTCCTTTGAAGGTCTCATCCCGAACGGAGTCGAGGGACATGCTGCTCGCCGGCAGTGCCACAATATAAGCCGGACAGCAGGTCCCTCCGCTTCGCTTCGCTTCGGTCGGGATGACACCTCAAGAAACGATGGAGCGGACTGGGCCGGGATGGCACCTCAAGCAACGCTTCGGACCCTGAGGCTCAGGCTCAGGCTCCATGCTCCGGCGGATCGGCGCCGAGGCTGGCCAGGCATTCTTTGGCGTGCTTGCACCATTGTGCACAAGACATATCGTTACGGGGATTGAGCATCTTCTTGCCGCACGCCTTGCAAAGCCGCCTGGGGTCGTCTTTGAAGAATTCGATCAGAGCGCCGCAGTGCACACATTGTATTTCGTAGATGTCGTCCAGCTTCCAATAACGCAGGTCCTGCCCGGGACAATTGATTTCAGCCATGCCAGGTGCTTCTCCTGTTTCGACGGCGTCTAGGGTTGCGGAGATTGGCCCAGCCTGGATCTTGCTAGAACACAGGCAGGTCGCCCATCTATTCGCCGCTACTGCAAATCTAAACACGACGGCCTGACAGATGAAATGACTTAGGTCACAGAGGAAGGTTAGGTTGCACCCGACGGGGGCACCCGCCACCGTAGGTAATTGCGCCTGTTCCCAGGCGTCGAATCCGCCGATCACATTGATCACGTCGTATCCTGCGCGTTGTAGCAGACTGCAAGCAACCATGCTGCGATAGCCGCTCTTGCAATGGACGGCGACCGGCGCATTCTGCTCAAGCCGCGGCAGTTCGGCCTTGAAGCGGTCCAAAGGATACCAATCGGCCCCAGCCAATGTGGCCAGCGTCCCACTCACCTTGCCTGCGGACATCGAGTACTTGCAGATTGGGCAGCCGCCTGCTCAGTTCCTGCACCGTGATCTGTGGTAACTGGGTCAACTCAAACCCCGCTTGCTGCCATCCCGCAACGCCGCCATCCAGATAGCCGGGCAATGCTTCGATGCCCACACGCGCCAGCCGTATGCGAGCCTCGGAAAGTTGGTCTGTGGTTTCGCCGATGAGCACGGGACGCGACGAAAGTCCCAGAACCGCGCCCGCCCACGAGGCGAACTGACCTGACAGCGCGATGTTGATGGAGCCGGGCACGTGTGCCTCGGCGAACTGTTCCGCAGGCCGAACGTCGAGGGCGACTGCGCCTTGCTCCAACCTGGCTTTCAATTCGGCGGCGGAAATTGGCGTCAGCTGCGGCAACTCCGACAGGCTCTCAGCTCCGGCGCGGTTGATGGCGGCATCTTCAAGGAAGTAGTCGGGACGCGCGGGCAGGTTGGCGGTCATCTGCTGGATGAATTCGTCGCGACTCTTTAATCTGCAGCGCGTAGTTGGTCAGGCGCTCGGTACCGATCGTCGAGGAGCGCTCGGCGCGCATGTTGCGGCCGCACAGCGAACCCGCCCCGTGCGCGGGATAGACCAGCATCGTCGTTCGGGAGCGCCATCAACTTTTGGTGAAGCGAGTCGTACATCAGGCCGGCGAGTTGTTGCGGAGTATGCGTCTTCGACAGATCGGGCCTGCCGACGTCACCGATGAAAAGCGTATCTCCGGTGAGGACCGCCCAGGGTTGCTGCGATTTCTCTTCGTCAGTGATGACGAGGCAGCAACTTTCGGGAGTGTGGCCGGGAGTTTCCAGAACTCGGACCCGTACCTTTCCAACTTGTAATTTCGAAGCCATCCGTCACCGCGACGTGAGGAAAGGTCGCCTCCGCCGCTTTGCCGATATAGATGGTGGCGCCGGTGCGGGCGGCCAGCTCCTTATGACCGGAGACAAAGTCGGCGTGCAGATGGGTTTCGAAGATGTGGCGAATCTGCAGGTCCTGTTTTTGCGCGGCTTCGAGGTAGATCTCGACATCGCGTTGCGGATCGACCACCACTGCCTCGCCCTCGGACCCGAACAGATACGAGGCATGGGCCAGACATCCCAGATAGAACTGTTCGAAGTACATAGGCCTCCACTCAGCGCAACATAATAGCAGCCCGCCGTAGGAATCAAACTAGAACTTGTCTCGTAAATCGCTTTGTATCAGGGCCCGACTTTAGTCGTGCCGACCGAGGTGCAGCAAAAAGGCCTGGGCTTTAAGCCCGTGCAAAAACCTGCCCTCAGGGGCTGAAGCCCAGGTTGTCGTTGACTGCTTACGGCACGGCTGAAGCCGTGCCCTGATACAAAACAATCTAGGAATTGAATTGGCCAGGTTGTAGATCAGTGCGTGATCGCTGCGAGAAGAGGCTAGCTTCGGCTTTGTACATAATGGTTATCGTTCGTAGGTCTCGGCCCATTGCTTCAAGTGCGCGCTGATCTGCGCGGTCAACTCTTCATCGCGGAAGCGCCAGCGCCAGTTTCCCGACGAACTTCCCGGCAGATTCATCCGGCCTTCGCTGCCGACTCCCAACACATCCTGCAACGGAAACAAAACGGTGTCGGCCACCGACGCCATCAAGGTGCGGATCATCACCCAATTGATGTCGCTGCCGTCGGTATTCAGATAGCGGCGTGCGTATGCCATCTCCTTCTCGACGTCGGCCGCGGTGCGAATGCTGCCTGCTCCCGGCCTGGCTGCTCCACCATCCAACGACGGTGTCGTTGTCGTGCGTGCCGGTGTAGGCGACCAGGTGATGGCGATAGTTATGCGGCTTGAACTTGGGCGCCTGCGGATCGTTGCCGAAGGCAAATTGCAGAATGGCCATGCCCGGAAATCCAAACTGCTTACGCAGCGCCTCGACTTCGGGCGTGATGACGCCGAGATTCTCGGCGACGATTGGCAGGTTGCCCAGCGCTTGTTTCGAGGCCTCGAAGAACGCCGCGCCGGGACCTTTCACCCAGGCTCCGTTGACTGCGGTCATCTCGCCGGCGGGAATTTCGTAGTAGGCCTCGAAGCCGCGGAAGTGGTCGAGGCGAATCATGTCGAGCATCTCCAGCGCGCGGCGAAAGCGCGCAATCCACCAGGCGTAACCGCTGTCGGCGTGTGCGTCCCAGCGATAGATCGGATTGCCCCAGAGCTGGCCGGTGGCGCTGAAGTAGTCTGGCGGAACGCCGGCCACGACCCGCGGTTGGCCATGCTCATCCAGTTCGAACAGTTGGCGATTGGCCCAGACGTCGGCGCTGTCAAGGCGACATAGATGGGCAGGTCGCCCATGATGCGAATGTCGTTGCGCGTGCAGTGCGCCTTCAGGTCGCACCATTGCCGCTCGAATTCAAACTGGATGAACTTGTTGCACTCGATGTCTTCGCGCAGGTCATGACGCGCGCGCTCCAACGCCGCAGGCTCGCGCAGAGCCAGCTCGGCTCCCCACTCCGTCCAGTTGACTAAGTCATGGGCCTCTTTCAGGGCCATGAACAGCGCAAACTCGTCGAGCCATGAAGCATGTCGCTCGCAGAATGCTTTGAAAGCTTCGCGATCCGCGTTTGCGCCGCGGCGTGAACGCCGCAAATGCCTTGCGCAGCAGCGGAAGCTTCCAGGCAATCACGGCGCCGAAGTCCACTTCGTCGGTGGGGAACGCAGGCTTGCCGGCAAGATCGTGGGCATCGAGATATCCGCGCTCCACCAGGCGATCGATGCTGATGAGCAGGGGATTGCCGGCGAAGGCCGAGAAGCACTGGTAGGGCGAATCGCCGTAACCCGTGGGCCCCAGCGGCAAGACCTGCCAGATGCGCTGGCCGGATTCATGCAGGAAGTCGGCAAAGTCGTGGGCTTCAGGGCCCAGTTCGCCGATGCCGTAAGGCCCGGGCAGGGAAGTCGGGTGCAGGAGGATGCCGCTGGATCGTGAGAAGTTCATGCAATCAGTCCGCTAGCGATGGTATCGCAAACCGGTAACCAAGCTCTTCCGGCGAACGAATGTCTTATAATGTATACAGGTGAACACAATGTCTTCCTCGACCCTCTCCATCCGCCTGAATTCACATACAAAGTCGAAACTGGAAGCACTGGCGAAGGCCTCCCGCCGTTCCAAGTCTTTCCTGGCGGCGGAGGCCATCGAGGCATTCGTCGTGGCTGAAAGCTGGCAGCTAAGCGAGATCGAGGCTGGAGTAAAGGATCTGGACGCCGGGCATGCGGTCGAGCACCAGGAAGTGCGAAGCTGGATGCAGTCGTGGGGCAAGAAGAGTGAGCGCAAGGCGCCGCGATGAGAATTGTTTGGTCGCGGCGCGCCGTCCGGCATCTCACCAATGTTCGCGACTACATTGCGCAAGACAGCCCGGAGTCGGCAGCCGAGGTAGCTAAGAAAATCCTGGAAGCGGTTGAACTACTGGCCGGGCATCCTAACCTTGGAAGGCAGGGACGCATAGCAGGTACTCGCGAACTGGTGGTTGCCGGTACTCCGTACATCATTCCCTACCGCATCCATCGCAACCGGGTAGAGCTGATTGCGGTTTTTCACGGACGGCAACGGTGGCCGGACGTGTTGTGAACGTGTCGCCGTGACTTAACATGGTTACTCAGAGGCTGCGGTCCTCGGCAAGTGTCACCGAGCGGCCGTCACTTCAACCCTGTGGTATTTTTCTTTTGCAGGCGCAGCGCTTCAGCCCTGGGTGAAACCGTCACAAACAAGCCTGCTTGCAATCGCGTCAACTTCGGGATGACGGAGCCAGACAACTCGCAAAGCGATTCGACGTCCGCAGCGCGAGGCTCTTCGTCTGACATGGCTTCGGCACTAAGCGAGCGGTCCTCCACGTCGGATCCCGGGTATCGCATCACGATACCTACCCGCCGCAGCCCGAATATTGCCCAAGCCGTGCTGTTGGGCAGTACCTTCGCCCAACTTGCCATCGCGCTGCTCATTACCATCTATCTTGCGCGCGAACTGTCGCCTGCGGCGTTCGGCTTTTTCTCGCTGGTTGGGACCATCTTCATTCTCGCTCGCAAGTTCTTAGATCTGGGGCTGAGTAATGTCGCTGCCCGGGAAGCGACGCGCAATCCCGAACGTGAGCGTTCCATCCTGGAAGGCATGATGGCTTATCGCCGGGCCGCGGGCGTGGTACTCGCCATCGCGCTTTTCATCTTTGCGATGCTGCAGAAAGGCGAAACCGAGCGCTGGGTTCTGCTGGGGACCGGCATTGTTCTCCTGTTCACCGAACCTGCCGCGCTCGATCCCGTTTTTCAGGTGCGCCAGGCGCAGGGAGGGCCGGCGCTGCTGAACGTGCTTGGCGGCCTGCTGGTGTTGGGTGGAAGTGTGGTGCTGAAGAAGTTGGCCGCCGCCGGACCGGCTTTCGCGTGGCTGCTGGTTGCCCGTGAAGCGTTGATTTTGCTCATCACCCTGCTGCTGGGTTGGCGCCTTTTGGGCTATCGTCCCAGACCCGGTTTGCGCGGGCGCAAGCTGCGGGACTTCGTCGCGCCCGCGCTGATCTTTGGACTCGCCAGTTTGATCTACACCATCTATTTCAATTGCGATGTGTTCTTTGTTTATGTACTTCGCGGCAAAGAGGAGCTGGGCGCCTATGCCGCGGCTTTCCGTCCCATCAATCCGCTACTGCTGTTGCCCTGGTTGCTGATGGTGCCGATGATTCCCGTGCTGACTGCCGCCGCCAACGATAGCGAACGGTTTGTGCGGCAGGTGCGCGGCGCGTGCGGGCTGGCGCTGGGGATTGGCGCATGCGGGCTGGTGGGCGGGACTCTGCTGGCTCGTGATCTGGTGCAGGTCCTCTATCGCGGGCGCTATCTGGAGGGCACGCTGTCTTGCGTCAACGCTTTCCGATGGCTGGCGGTCGCGCTGGGACTGGTATGTGTGACCACGGTTCTGACCGCAGCCATGCTGGCGGATCGCAAAGAAAAAGTCTTGCTGGCAATCGGGACGGCGGCATTGCTGGTCAACGCAGCCATCAACATCGTAGCTTTGCATTATTACAACTTCACGGCTGCGGGATTCGCCACCGCGCTGACCGAACTGCTGTTTCTGGTTTGCGCCCTGGTTGGCTTCCAGATTTTCACCCGCCGAAGCGCAATCACGATCGAGTCGGTACTCTATCTCCTTCCTGCGCTACTAATGGGCACAATTTTGTACTGGCTAAGAGGCGGGCCCGCGCTGCGAGTGAGCTGCGGCATTATGCTGGGTGTGCTAGCCGTGACGGCGATTCTGCTGTCGGGAAGCGCGCGAAGATTCCGGAAGGAAATCGCAGACGCTGCGCCAACCTTCTGATGACGACTAGTGGGTTGGCGGTATCGTCTTCTTTGTCGTGAGCGACCGGTTCGCCGGAGTAAACAAGCGGATTCCTTAACGACTGAAAGGCTGTTGAAGAACTCGAGAAACAAAGTTGCTGCCGACGGCTAAAGCCGGCTCGGGATCAAAACAAGGAACCTTAGACGCTGGCCTGAAGGCCAGCTCTACCCGAGCTTTGACGTGTCATGAGTTTTTCAGCAGTCTGTGAAGTCGGTTCGGAATGACAAACATGAGATCACAACGGCGCAGCTGAAGCTGCGCCCCTTCAAAGACAGGTCGCGGGTGGTTTCTTGCGCAGAAGGCCAAGGCGAAAGTTGACCGTATAGCACATGAGTAAATCCGATTCTATCGAAACCGCGTTGAACCGCCTGAGCGCATTGCGCACGGCGGCACCGGAGCTTGCAACCGTGGAGCTTCGCAACTATCTCGGTAACCGGTCAAACCTCGTCGTGGCCAAGGCAGCAAAAATCGCCGGCGAGCTGCGAGTGTCGGAACTTTCGCCTGAGCTGGTGACGGCGTTCCATCGATTCATGAAGAATCCGCAGCTGACCGACAAGCGTTGCGCGGCGATCACGGAAATCATAGCTGCCTTGTACGAGATGGATTACCGCGAGCCCGAGATTTATCTGAAGGGCATACGGCATATTCAGAAAGAAGCGTCGTTTGGTCCGCCGACCGACACCGCTGCCGCGCTTCGGGGGATGAGCGCTCAAGGCCTGGTGCGAACCGGCTACGCCAACGCTGTGGTGGACGTTGTCCATCTCCTCGTCGATCCCGAACCTCCAGCAAGGCTGGGTGCGATTCGCGCTTTGGCGGCGAATGGCGGCGACGCCGGGGTGCTGCTGCTTCGGCTGAAAGTTCTGACTGGAGATGCCGAACTTGAGGTTCTGGGCGAATGCTTCGCCGGTTTGCTGGCAGCCGCTCCGGAGCCGTCTTTGAGTTTCGTTGCCCAATATGTCGACAACGATGACGAAGCGGTCTGCGAGGCCGCCATCTGGGCGCTGGGGGAATCGCGTTTGCGACCGGCGTTCGAGATGCTCAAGGAAAAATGGCAGCGGACCGTGGGCCGCTCGTCCCGCAAAGTGTTGCTGGCAGCGATGGCAGCCTCGCGACTGGAGGAGTCGATTGAGTTTCTGCGCTCGTTGCTGCAAACGGAGAGCTCACCGATTGCCTCGGACGTGGTTGTGGCGCTGGCGATTTACAAGGGAAACGAAAGCATAAAGCGGTCGATAGCTGCGATCGTTCGAGGGCGCGGCGATAAGTCGCTGATCGAGATGTTTGGGCGACAGTTCGAGGGATAGAAGTGGTGATGAGGCTCAGAGCGGCGATCAGGATACTGCTGCCATGGAACAGTAATAGACAAGGCAACTAGGTCCATACGCGGGCCTGAAGAATCTACCTGAAACCTCTGCCGTCACTACGGTGTCTGTGTCGCCGCTCTGCGGCTCGTTTCTTTTTCCTGCTGGATCGGGGACTGATGCCCCCGCCTAACGCCATCTCGCCGCTGCGCGGCTGATTTTTACGCTCGTCTGGTGCGATGCTTCCCACCGTTTCGTTTCGACTTGAGCTATGACACAGACACCTACGGGACTCCGTCTGACGTTGCAATTTGCTCAGCACTCCGCCTTTGGCTCCGTGCTGGGCTAGACTGAGCCGCTCTTGCGGGCTGAATTTTCGGCTGGTGTATTGCACTGGGCGAATCCTGCTGCGTACTTCTGTGGCAAACGTTGGAGTGCCCGTGCTTCCGCCCGCATACGTTGCCTGTCCTTCCGCCCAGGTCGCTCGCGCGTCTGCGAAAGTAAGGCACTAGCTGGCGGGGCTTTCTTCCTCAAATTGCTTCAGGGTCGCGAGGAAGTTGGCCGCTGCGTTCAGGTTGTAGCCAGCCAGACTCCGCATAATCCCCTGAATAAACGGAGAGCGGTCCATGCGGTCGCCGAATTTTCTCGACACCCAGATGGCCAGCGGAATAAGCGCCAGTCCGAACGCCACGTTGCTCCACACCCAGGCTGGCTGATAAATGTCCAGTCCGATGGCCGCCTTAAAGACGACAATCATGAACGCGATCCAGACCACCACTCCCGCCAGCACCGCCCACTGCGTGGATCCGGATGCGGCTGACGCGGAGGGTTTCAATTTGTTTCTGGATGGTGGCTATTGGCTTGCCGTAGTCAATCTGTAGGGCGGCCGTGATCTGGCGCGCCAGAAGAATCACCATGCCGACCGAGTACACATCCAGCGCGATTGCCGACACAGCCAAGTGCGGCGCAGAAACATGTTCGTAAATGAAGTTGCCTAGGGCAACGATGATCGCAACCCATAGCAGTAGTTCCAGTCCCAGATAGATCGACAGGCGCGTCATGGAAGAGCGCGTCTGGGTGAGTCTGGTCGCATTCAGCAGCTGCCGGTTCAGGCGGATGTTTACATCGAGCTTACGGTCGAGATCCGCCCACTGTTCTTTGAAGTCATCCAGATCCATCATGATTTGCTCCTTGCTCAAACCTGTGCGGTTGAGCTGAATTGCTGTTTCATAGTTTTCTTCAATCGGCTGATTTTGGTGGCCACATTGGTTTCGCTGATGCCCAGTACGTCGGCGATTTCCTGATAGCTGTTGCCATCGAGATAGAGCAGGACAAGCGCTTTGTTCAGCGGATCCAGCCCGGCAATGAATTGGTAAAGCAGTTGCAGCTCTTCGCTTGGGCTTGGGGTTTCGTCGATGGCGTTCAGAATACGTTCGTCGTCCGAAATAACATGCCGTGCTCGGGTGCTCTCGCGACGATAAAAGGAAATCGCGACGTTCAGGGCGATGCGATACATCCAGGTGGAAAACTGGCATCGGCCGTCGAAGGAAGCAAACGATCGCCAGAGCTGGACAACAATTTCCTGCGCCAGGTCGTCCCGGTCGTCGGGGTTCCGGCAGTACAGGTTGCAGACCTTGTACAGAATCTTCTTGTGCTCATCGACCAGGGCTGTGAACCTGTCCTGGAGTTCTGGGCGTGCTCATCGGCTTCCTTTGCAATGCGACTGTCGTTGCCATTTTCGCTTCACCCTGTTATTCGCATCAGCAACGAAAAAATCACAGATTCGACTATTTTTCTTAGCGGGACGATGATACAAGCGGTCTGGTGAGTCCGGGTCACGGCGCTCTCGAAAGACGGCGAGCGCCGGGGGGATTGCAGAGAACACTCGTGCCCAAGCTTTCTTCGCTGTTACTGAAAATTCCTGATGAGTTCAAGCCCTTTGCGGCGTTGGGCATCGGTGCGCTGATTCTGGTTTGCCTGGTGCTGTTTCACGGCGTCAGCCTGCACCGCATTCTGGTGCTGCACCGGCGCGCCGAGGCTTTCCTGCGAAGCGGACGTCCTCACGTGTGGACCGCCGAGATGCTGTTCGCCTGGTCGGTTTTTCTCATGCTGGCGCTGCACCTGATCGAGATCATGACCTGGGCGTTCGCGCTGGTTCACATGGGCCTCATCCTGCGTCCCGCCGACTCAATTTACTTTTGCGCCAACGCCTACACCACGCTGGGCTACGGCACGGTCGACCTGGGAACAAGCTGGCGGAATATCAGCCCGATCATCGCCATCTCCGGCTTATTTACCTTTGCCTGGACGACCAGTTCGCTAGTCGGCATGGTGGCTTCGCATATCCGGCTACTGGAGCAGTTGGACGTCGAACGAACCGAAGAGAGGGAGATGCGAGCGGACGAGCTGAGAGCCGCGTGGACTACCCACTCAGAGGAGAAAAGCGCCGAACGCGCCAGCCGGGAGGACGCCAAGAAACGCGCCAGTACCGCTTCCTTTTTCGAGCGCCGCAAGATTTGGGCCGAGGAGAGGAAGAAAGAAAAAGAGCTACGCACGGCGGCAAGAAGAGAAATTGCCGACCTCTACCACAAAGAGCGTCTGGATGAGGAGAGGTTGGGACAGGAGATGACTCCGGACAATTCCGCAGATCCCAAGGACAAGAAGTGAGCGAAGGCAAACGAGAGCGCCGTTGGTTGCCGCTGTTCGAGGGCATACGGCCGCTGAGCCGGGCCGGAGCAATCCGCGACGCGTTGGCCGGCGTGCAACTGGCGGCGATGAACATCCCGCAAGCTCTGGGCTATACCAAGATCGCCGGCATGCCCGTGGTTACCGGGTTCTACACGCTCTTGCTGCCGATGCTGGTGTTCGCGGTGTTCGGCTCTTCGCGCTACCTGGTGGTGGCCGCCGACTCTGCCACCGCTGCCATTCTGGCGGGCGGACTTTCTCCCCTGGCTGCGGTGACGAGCGCGAGGTATGTGGCGTTGGCCGGAGCCGTAGCTCTGTTGACCGCTGGGTTCCTGCTGCTGGCACGAATTCTTAAGCTGGGTTTCCTGGCCGACTTTCTTTCGCAGACGGTGTTGGTCGGATTTCTCACCGGAGTGGGATTTCAGGTTGGCATTGCGGTGTTTGGCGGGATGCTAGGGCTCGAGATCGAGTCGCACAAAACGGTAAGACAGTTGATCGAGATTTATCGCGGCCTGGCCCAGGTACATCTGCCAACCGTGGCGCTTTCGGTGGTGATCGTAGCCGGAGTTTTCGCTATCGCATGGATAGCGCCGAAGGTGCCGGGCCCGCTGATCGCGGTGGCGGGCGCCATAGCGGCAAGCGCGATCTGGAATTTTGCCGGACACGGCATTACCGTCATTGGCCCGGTAGCCGGCGGACTGCCGCATCTGGGATTGCCCGACGTGCACTGGAGGGATCTGGGGCCGCTGGTCTCCATCGCAGGTTCATGCTTCGTGATGATTCTGGCGCAGAGCGCGGCCACCGCCCGGGTCTACGCGGAGCGCCATCATCAAACGCTGGACGAGGACGAGGACCTGGTTGGCTCTGGCCGCCGCCAATGCCTCGGCGGCAATGAGCGGAACGTTTGTAGTGAACGGCAGTCCCACGCAGACCGCGATGGTCGAAAGTTCCGGCGGGCAGAGTCAGTTGGCCCAGGTCGCGACGGCGGCAGTGGTCGCGCTGGTGCTGCTGTTCCTCACCCGGCCGTTGCAGTATCTGCCGCGCTGCGTGCTGGGCGCCATCGTGTTCATCATTGCCATCAAGCTGATCGATCTGCGCGGGCTGGAGAGCATTCGTCGCGAGAGCCCCGGCGAATATGCGCTGGCGCTGATTACCGCGATCGTCGTGGTGCTGGTCGGGGTGGAGCAGGGAATTGTGCTGGCGATGGTTCTGTCGCTGCTGCGGGTGGTGCGGCACAGCTATCGTCCTCATACCGGCGTGTTGATTCCGGCCGAAGGTGGAACCTGGGAGCTGACCCCGGCAGTTCCGGGAACGTTCACCATGCCGGGATTAGTGATGTATCGCTTCAGCGCGGCGCTGTTCTACGCGAATGCCGGCTACTTCTCTGACGAGATCCGCGACATGGTAGGGCCAGCCCCGTCGCCGGTTCGCTGGCTGGTGGTCGATGCCGAAGCTATCACTAACCTGGATTACACTGCGGCGCGAGTGGTGCGGCGCCTGCAATGCGACCTGGCCGCCCGCGGAGTTACGCTGGCGTTGGCGCGAGTCGCGTTTTATCTGCAAGCCGATCTGGACCGTCACCACCTGACCGAGGTCATTGGGCGAGAGAACATCTTCGCCAGGATTCATGATGCGCTGGCAGCGTATGCGAAGGTGGAAGAATCGGCCCGAAAATAGTTGCGGAGCGGAGGGCCGCGATCGGTTTGTCGGTCTGAGCAGAAGCCGGTTGTACTGCAAAGATACGAGTCCCACGCAGTAGGACGAAGAGGAGAGGCCAGGATTTCCACGGGCAGCGAGAATACGACAGAACTGGAAGTTCGGCGCGGTGCTAGGGGTCCTTCGACTCCGGCGGCGAAGCGCCGCCTCCGCTCAGGATGACAACAAGGTCGGGAAGCCTCGCGTAGTAAATTAGCGGGCGCTGATCGCCCGCTTCCACCAACAAACGTTCTGTCGTCCTGATCTTTCTTAGCGTCCCAGGAAATGTTCCAGGGTTGCCAGATCGCTCTGGGTCAGGGCGGCGTAGCGCTCGGCGCGAGCCGCGTCGTGGTGATCAAAGGCCTCCTGCGCTTTTGACAGGTTCAATTTCATGCTCGCCTGCTTGGCTACGATGTCGCCGCGCATGCCGTAGCCAGAGGCCTGCTGCTGACGTTGCATGGTGTCGATGCTGTTATTCACGGAAGCGGCCCGAGCCGTCAGTTGGTCGATCTGATGCTCCAACTCATCCATTTGAGCCGAATTCGGCACATCCGGCTGGGGCGCGGCGGGCGCACGGGAGCACCGGGATTAGGACCGGGGGCTCCGCTATTGTGAGCCATGAGCTGCTGCTTACGCATGGCAGCCTTGGCCGCCATGGCCGCTTCCATCTGCATCTGGGCCTTGGCGGCGGCAGCCTGAGCAGCTGCGTTGGGCGGAGGAGTTGGTGTCGTGCCCTTGGTAACCGGCGGTGTAGGTGCGGGGGTAGGTGTTGGTGCCGGCGTTGTGGTCTTGGAAGTGTCTGTCGCCGTAGTCGTGGTCGTCGCTTCCGTCTTGCTATGTCTGGGCAAGTAAAACGCTGCCGCCACCAAACCGGCCAGCATAACCACCGCACCCAGCGCCATGTACAAGCCTCGGCTGCTGGAGGGACGCGCGGGCGGCGGCGGAGTTGGTGTGAACCTGCCATCCAGTACAGTGCCGGTCGATCCGGTACCGGGACGCGGCGTGACTTTGGCGTCGAGTATGGTGCCTGTCGATCCGGTGCCGGGACGAGGGGTGACGTTGGCATCGAGTATCGTGCCGGTCGATCCGGTACCGGGACGCGGCGTGACCTTGGCGTCGAGCATGGTGGGCAGCGGACCACCCGGGCGCGGCGTAACCTTGGCATCGAGTATGGTGGCCAGGGGAGTAGAAAATCCTGGCACGGAGGCGGTGGGCGCGTTGTGCAGAAGATCGGCAGGCACCGGCGTTTCTAGCGCCGTGCCGCCGCGAGTACCGGGCTGCGGCGGCATAGAGCGACTGACGTTGCCCAAGGCGTTGCGGAACGCGTCTGCCGACTGAAAACGCTGTCCCGGATCTTTTGCGATCGACATCAGGATAATTTCATTCAGCGCGGAGGGCAGTCCGGGTTGCAACTCGATAGGCGGTTTGGGTGCTTCCTTAACCTGGGCCGCCATGATCGAGAAATCGCTGTCGCCCTGGAAGGGACGCTGCCCGGTCACCATTTCGTACAAAGAGATGCCGACGGAATAGAGGTCGGAACGCGCATCGGTGGATTCGCCCATGGTCTGCTCGGGAGACATGTAGCTCAACGAGCCCAGGGTTGAGCCGGCCATGGTCATGCCGCGATCTTCCTCGGCGCGGGCGATACCGAAATCCATGAGCTTCACCACGCCTTGCGGAGTCAGCATCATGTTGGCCGGCTTGATGTCGCGATGAATCACATGCTGATTGTGAGCGTAGCTGAGCGCGTTCAGCACCTGGTCGATATAGTTCAAGGCATCACCGGGCGCGATAGGGCCACGCTCGATGCGATCGGCCAGGGTGGTGCCCTCGACGTATTCCATGATCATGACCAGTTGATTGTCCATGGTCACGGCGGTGCGCAGTTGGGCGATGTTGGGATGGTTCAAACTTGCGAGTACCTTGATCTCGCGCAGGAAACGCGCCGCCAGTTCCTGGCGTCCAGCCAAGTCAGGCAGCAAGACCTTCATGGCCTCGACGCGATCGGAGAGCACATTGCGGACGCGGTAGACCCGGCCCATTCCGCCGCTGCCCAGCTCTCCCAGAATTTCGTAGTCACCCATCCGCCTGCTGTTTTCCTGACTCACCGGCAAACTCCTTGGTCCTGAGAATTAGACATGGTCGAGTAGTTTCGTCTGCGCTTCAAGGTGGGAGCCTCTTGAAGAATGTAGTGTGGCAAAGGAAGCTCGATGGTTCCGTATTGCCCGCAATTATGCACTTGACCATTCAAGAGGGTCAAGATTTTAAGCGCCTTATCCATAGGCTATTTTGCGAGAAGCACGATTCGTGTCCAGTTACTGCGTAGCATCTCCTGGCAGAGTCCGGGCACTTTAGGGCTTGCAGGATCGGCACTCGTCGGCGAAGCAGGCGCTTCACGTCGGATGACAGACAAAACAGGAGTAACTTAGCTGCGGCTGGTGCGCACCTGAAGCTGCAGACTATCCGAACCTTCTATTTTTCAACCAAGCTGCAGCAGATAAAGAATTACGGTACGCGCGAATCTACTCACACAACTTTAATCTGTGCTTGTCCGCAGTTCACAGGTCTTGTACGATGGCACGCACTCGGGGTATACCATGCCATCTATCGCGCCTCCCTTGTTAGCTTCGTGGCTGATTGGAAGCGACAAATCCTGCGACATTGTGGTCAGCCATCCCATGGTTTCTGGCCAGCACTGCCGCCTGTATCAATACGAGCGCCAGTACACGCTGGAAGACATGGGCTCAACCAATGGAACCTATGTTGACGGCATAAGGATTACGGCCCGCACGCCGGTCATCGTGTCGCGGGAGCAACGTGTCACCCTGGGTGTGAATGTTCCGCTTCCGTGGCCGGACGGCGGCCCGCGCCCGAGTATGAGCGAGGCTCCGCCGCGCCCGGCCACTCCAGTCCGCGAGCCCACGATGGTCGCTCCGCCGTACCAGCCCACCACCGACCTGCCGCCGCGCCCGACAACCACTGATCGTCCTCCGCGTCAGACTGCAGGCGATCGTCCGCGCGATTCGCGAGTGATTACCATCGGACGCTCGCCCGACTCCGACGTGGTTCTCGACTATCCCATGATCTCGTGGGAACACGCGCGTATTGTGCAGCGTAATGGGCAGCACATCCTGGAAGATTTGAACTCGCGCAACGGCACGGCGATCAACGAACTCCAGAACCGGATCAGGGAAGCGGCGATCCTGCCCAGCGACGACGTCTATTTTGCGTCGTTCAAGATTCCCGCCTCGCGCCTCCTGTCTGACCAGGGCACGGCGGTTGGCGAAGCCGCGTATGAAGCGGTGAATTTCACCCACAACTCCATCATTATCGGCCGCGATCCGGGATGCGAGCAGCCGCTCGACACTCCCATGATTTCCTGGCACCACGCCCGCTTGCAGCGGACGGCGGAAGGAACCTTTGTCGAAGATCTGGGCTCGCTAAACGGAACGTTCGTGGATGGAATACGCATCAGCGGGCGAGTGAAAATCACGCCGGGTCAGGAAGTTGCGCTGGCCAGTTTCCGCTTTCAATTGACCGAGACCGGGCAGTTGCAACGGCGCGAGAACCAGGGCAACGTTTTAATTCAGGCAGTCGAGGTCACGGTCAACACTGCCGACGGCAAGCGGCTGCTCGATCCTATTTCGCTGACCGTGTATCCCTCCGAATTAGTAGCGTTGATGGGGCCGGCAGGCGCCGGCAAGACAACGTTTCTTAAGGCGCTGAATGGTTACACGCCGCCGGCCGAGGGACAGGTATTGTTCAACGGATCGGACCTGTATCGTTCGTACGATTTGTTCCGCCAGCAGTTGGGATATGTTCCGCAGGACGACATTGTGCACTCGCAACTTACGGTTCGCGAGGCGCTGTATTTTTCCACCAAGTTGCGGACCGACTTGTCGGACAAGGAGATTGAAGATCGCATCGACAAGATCTTGAGTGAGCTGGGAATTCTGGACAAGAAAAACTCCATCATCGGCTCAGCCGAGCACAAGGTCCTGAGCGGAGGCCAGCGCAAGCGGGTCAACATCGCCATGGAGTTGATCAGCGACACGCCAGTGCTTTTTCTGGATGAGCCAACTTCAGGCCTGTCGTCGTATGACGCGGAGGGTGTGGTCGATCTGCTGAAGCGTTTGTCACGCGAAGGCAAGACGATCATCACGACCATTCACCAGCCCAGCATCGACGTATACCGGAAGTTCGACAACCTGATCATGATCTCGCGCGATCCCGGAGGTTGCGGAGCGTTGGCGTTCTTCGGTCCCGCCTATCCCGATTCCATCGAGTTCTTCCATGGCCAGGCCAGCGAAAGCAAATCCACGCAGGTGGAGCAGCCGGCGGAAAAGGAATTGAGTCCGGAGATGCTGCTGACCGGCCTCTCCAAAGCGAAGACATCGGAGTGGCGCGAGCGTTATGCGCGGTCGCGCTATCGCAAACAGTTCGTGGAAGACCGGGCTGGCAAAGTTCCTCCATCCGGCGATCAGACGGCAAAGGCGGGCCGGCGCTTCGGTCTTTCTCAGTGGCTGATGCTGGTACGCCGCAACCTGCTGTTAAAGGTCCGCGACCGCGCGCAACTGATCATCCTGCTTCTGCAAGCGCCGCTGTTCGCGGTACTGATTGCGATGGTTTACAGCGTGATCAAGGAGCCGGCGGCCGGGGTCAATCCGGCACTTCCGACGTCGATCCAGGCCTTCGGCGAAATGGGCGCCAACATTGTCGGTCTGGAATTCCTGATGATTGTGGCGGCCGTGTGGTTCGGGTGCAACAACGCGGCCCGCGACATTGTGGGCGAGTGGACCGTCTATCAGCGCGAACGCATGGTGAACCTGAAGCTGCCGTCCTACGTGTTTTCCAAGTTCGCGGTGCTGGTCGGCTTGTGCGTGTTCCAGTGCCTCACCCTGCTGACCATTGTGTATTTTGCCTGCCAGTTGAAAGGCAATTACTGGCAGACGGCGGCGATCCTGATTCTGTCCTCGCTGGTGGGGGCTGCGCTGGGCCTGGCGATTTCGGCGCGCAGCAGCACGACGGAGAGCGCGATTGCACTGCTGCCGGTGGTGCTGCTGCCGGTAATCGTGCTGGGAGGCGGAATTCGCGCCATCTACAAAATGCCGGCGCCGGCGCAGTGGCTGAGCTATGCCGCTCCGTCGCGCTGGGCGTTCGAGGCGAACGTGGTCAACGAAGCCAAGGGACATCCCTGCGGAGCGTTGCTGGGAACCAACTGGGAGTCGTGCCCGCCGGGTAAGGGGCACGGCGTGGATGTCGCGACGGCGCAACTTCCCGAAGCGGTGAAGGGAGCGGAAGGAGAGAAACAGCCGGCCGCTCCGGAAAAAGGCAAGACGCTGCGCCATTCGTTTGGCCAATCGATGGGAGCGCTGGGGGCGATGCTGGTTATCCTGCTGGGAGGGGTGCTGGGATTCTTGAAGATGCGCGATATTCATTGAGGAAGCGGCGATGCTGACGTCGGCGGCTGCTGCGAATAAGTTGACGCTGCACATCTGCGGCGATCCCGGTCGGGCTGTTTTCATGATTGGCTGTGTAATGGCCTGATGCGCCAGTAATCATTTTTTCGGCAAGTATAGCGGCAGTGCGTAAAGCGCTCAGATGGAAAAGACTAGGCTCAAGGCCGCATCATTCGGAGGAAGTCATGTCGAAACTGGCAAAAGATCCCACATCAATTCCACGCAATCAGCGGCTGACGGCAATTTCGTTGTGGGTATTGGTTGGTGTGCTGACCGTGGTGACGATGCGACCCGCGCAGGCGCAGACCTACCAGGTGATTCACAGCTTTGGTGGATTAGTTGACGGGGCGAAGCCTCTGGCCGGCGTAACCATCGATCAGGCAGGAAATCTCTTGGGAACAACCTACGGCGGGGGAGCGCATGGCGGGCTTCAAGGCTATGGTGTGGTGTATAAGCTTGCCCTGCGAGGATCGTCCTGGCTCCTCACCCCGCTGTACAACTTTCAAGCCGGTCAAGATGGCGCTTACCCCGCAGCGCCACCGGTGATCGCATCCAACGGCGTGTTGTATGGCAACACGCGCGGCGGAGCCGGGACAAGCTGCAATGAGGGAATCGGATGCGGCACGCTGTACGAGCTGCAGCCGCCGGCCGGCACCTGCGGACGGGTTCTGTGCTACTGGAATGAAAGCGTGCTGTACCGCTTTACCGGAAGGACAGACGGAGGCACTCCCGTCGGAACGCTGACGCTCGATGCGTCCGGGAATATATATGGAGCCACCTACGCCGGCGGAGGCACGGGAGCCGGCGTCGCCTTCGAACTCGCTCGGGCCGGAGGAACCTGGACCCAATACGTCATCTACAGTTTCGATACAGCCAGCGACGGCCGACAGCCGGCATCGATCCCTGACCTTCGATGCCAGCGGCAACTTGCTTGGCGTCGCCGCCTCGGGAGGAGCACACAACTACGGAACCATCTATCAGCTCACCCCAGGAGGTCTGTTCGGCTGGACCATCTCCGACATTTTCGACTTCGATGACACTCTCTTCGACGCGGGCGACCTGCTTGGCGGCAACGACGGAAACTTTTTTGGCGCCACTAGCGCGGGCGGAGAATTTGGCAACGGAGCGGTTTTCGAATTGTCTCCCGCAGGTGGCGGCTGGAACCTGCAAGTTATCTACTCGTTCGAGCAGAACGGGATCGGTCCCTTCGGCGGATTGGCGATGGACGTTGCCGGAAATCTGTACGGAACGACCCTCTACCAGGGCGCTTTCCACTCCGGCACTGTCTTCAAGTTGAGCCCTTCTAACGGCTCTTGGACCTATACCGACTTGCATGACTTCAGCGGTGGCGCTGACGACGGATGTAATCCCTATGGCGGAGTGAGCCTTGACCGCAATGGCAATCTGTTTGGAACGACCTACAATTGCGGAGTTTCGGACAACGGGGTCGTATGGGAGATCACGCCGTAAAGAAGCCTTGTCTAAATGCCGTTGCTATTGGAAATGTGGCCACACTGCTGGCGTAACGTCGCCATTACACATCCGATCCTCGACGGGATGCCGATGTCGAGGTCATTGCCTATGGTCTGATTACAACATCTTCCTACCATGAAGCCGAAACCCGTGCTACGATTGGCCGCCGTTTCGGTGCCCCGTGCAAAATCAGGGAAGTGCGATGATTGCGTCCCTGCCGTTCTTTGGAGGACCACCATGTTGAACAAGAAGTCCAGGGCCATCCGCACCATTGCACTCACAATCCTCGCGACTGCTTTGGTTGGCTCAAGTGCCTGGGGACAGACATTCAAGGTACTGCACGCCTTCGGCAATGGCGACGGGACGTACCCGGAGGCTGGCCAGGTATTTGACGCCCAGGGAAATCTTTATGGAGTCACCAGTCTTGGTCCGCTGGGAAGCGGTTGCGGCGGCGACGGCTGCGGCACCGTCTACCAATTGAAGCCTGATTCCGATGGCACCTGGACCGAGACTGTGCTTTATGCTTTCAACGGAAGCGACGGCAACGAACCTGCCTCTGACCTCATCTTCGACCCTGAAGGCAATCTCTACGGTACGGCTTGGGTCACGGGTTATGGCTTTCACGCCGGAGTGGTTTATCAGTTGACGCCGAATTCCAATGGCACCTGGACCGAATCTACCCTGCACCAGTTTGCCGGCAACTTTGACGGCGGCGATCCTGATGAGTTGGCGCTCGATGCAGCCGGTAATGTTTACGGAAACACCCGATTCGGCGGGCTGAATAATACCGGCATCGTCTACAGTCTGAATCGAGGGTCAGGATGGAGAGAATCGCTTCTCCAGACCTTCAACGGCTACCCCAACCTAAGCGGATCGTCTCCCTACGGCGCCATCACGTTTGACGCCAACGGCAATCTCTACGGCGCGACACTGGGAGGCGGTACTCATAACGCCGGCGTTGTCTTCAAGCTAACGAAACAGGGCAGCCTTTGGCAGGAGACCGTGCTGTACAACTTTGCCGGTGGTACGGATGGCAACACGCCTGTCGGAGTCGTATTCGGTCCCGATGGCAGCCTCTACGGCGTGACCCAGACGGGTGGAAACATAGGAAATGTTTTCTGCTTGCTGGGCTGCGGGACGGTCTTTAAGGTCACGCCAAATTCCGATGGCACCTGGACGAAGACCACGTTATATGCGTTTCGCGGTATCGCGGGTCACGACGGAGCCATCCCCGTTCACCGTATCACCTTCGACCAGGCCGGCAACCTTTACAGCACCACTGCCCAGGGCGGTGTCACCAGTTTTGGTTGCTACGATGGCTGCGGGACGGTATTCAAACTGACGCCGTCTCTGGGAGGCCATTGGACCGAGAGCGTCGTCCACACTTTCATGAACGGCTCGGACGGCTCTAACCCCTACAGTCCGGTGGTGATCGATGGCGCCGGTAACCTCTACGGCACGGCAGCAAACGGTGGCCAGTATAACTACGGTGTGGCTTACGAGATCACGCCGTAGATATGTACCCTTCTGTGCCGGGACAATTGGCGATAAATCCCCATAACACAAGGAATCCGGGTCGGCGTTCTGTTTCAGGGTTACTTGCGTTATGACCTGTTAACACCATCGACACCAGGGCAAGGGACGACGCGTAAAATAAGGCGTTCTCGCACGGGGCAGAACGAACATCCGGTCAAAGATTCGAGCGAATCGTCGCCGACAGAGAGGACGGAAATGAAGATACGACTCATTGTCGTCTGGATAGTATTCCTGGGGGCATGCCAGCTAATTGCTCAGGATTGGTCGTCGTGGACCACCGCCAGTAATCGCGACTTCCAGTATCGGTGGTTGGGTAGCGCCCCGAATACAAGCGGAGAGTGTTACCTGCAACTGCGCGACCTGAAGAGGCAGCCGAACGAAACGACATTTGTTACCGTGCTTATTGATTACAAATCTGCACAGGCCGAATCGACACGGGACGTAATTGCTATCACCAACTCCAAGGATGAGGACCAAGGACCCAGCATCCTAAGCCCTTGTGTCTCGGTTGGCGCCGTTCATGTGAAGGACATTGTCCGATGCGAGCCGTCGGGCTGCGCAGCCAATGGTTGGCCTTGGCTTTGATGCGATAGTCCCCAGAGATCTGCGGGCGATTGAGACAGCGGCCATCACCGGAGTATGCCCGAATGCCCTATCAACGGGACTTCGTCATGGCTCGCGTGAAGTCGCCCTATCGCAAGTAACCGGGCGGGCGGAGGATTGTGAGCGCAATGGCCTGATTACAACAATTAGCTTCTCTAATGCTTGTGCGGCGAAGACAACGTGGGTTGATGCTCAGCAAAGCGGTTGAGAACATGGTGAGGAGATCAAGTATATGAGCAAGGAAGTTAACCTGGCGGCCCTGGGAAAGTTTGCCGAAGCGGTCCAGACGGGCAACTTCGAGGTGTTCAAAGAAGTCGTATCCACCGAAAACATTGACCACGATCCGGCAGCTGGCCAGGCGTCCGGGCCAGAAGGCTATCGCATGTTCTTTACGGGATTGCGGACTGCATTTCCGGATATGAGTGTGGCGTTGGAAACAATGGTCGCAGACGAAGAATCCATAGCATTCGCCTACACGCTAACCGGAACGCAGACCGGTCCCCTCATGGGATTCGCCCCGACGGGTAAAAAGATAAAGGTCCGCGGTATGCAGATATCAAAGTTCAAAGATGGCAAGATGGTGGAGCGGTGGGGAAGCTCGGATGAGCTGGGTATGCTCCAGCAGTTGGGAGTCTTGGAAAGTCCAAAATCTGCCTGAATGTAAACGAACCCAAACAGCACCTTCAGGAGTAGCCCTGGGCGAAGGAGTGGAACGGCGCAATCGGGAGCAGTGTTGGCATTTATACACTGTCACTCGGAAATCGGACTGAAGCATTTTCTAAGTTCGCTTGCGATATGGCCTGTTATCGCCAACAGCTCTGAGAAGTACTCTACGCTGCGAAATTCTGGAAGGTGCTATGCGGACGCTAGTCGCTTTTATTCTGTACTCATCTGTTGCGTTTGCAGCTTGCCCTAATGGCTGGCCTACTATCAGCGATGAATACAACGACTCTGCCATGGTGCTCGTTGGAAATGTTGTTGCTCATACTTCGACCTCCGCCAAAGGCGACTTCTACGACGGAGACACATATACCGTGGTTCCAGTTCGCACTTTTAAAGGCAATCCTGGTGCCAGAATCAATTTGTTCAGCGAGAACACCTCGGGCCGATTTCCGATGAATGTGAATCGGGATTATGTGCTGTTCGTCTATGAACAGTCGGGACAGCTAATGGTTGACAATTGTGGAAACTCAGACGTGCTGCCCCACGCGAATAACGCTTTGACGCAGATAATCGCGGTGGCTCGCCACGGCACTGATTCACAGGCTGCTCTCTCCTCGCTCCGTAATGCCGACCCAGCCGTTCAGTGGAACGCTGGCTCCAGTAAAATTGCTGATTTTGACTGTGATGGCGTTGCCGACACGGTATTCCTTGGCTCGGAAAAGGATAATGTAGTCGTGGGGATCGTATGGGGGTCACCGAAGAAGCACTCTCAGATTTTCACTTTCCCTTTAGGAACACCCACACAAGACGGCTTCACCAAGCAGCCTACGGAAATCGAGACTCTTCCATTGGACTGCAAAGCAGAAGACGGGCGAATGTTGCCGGGGTGTAAGACCATACCCGCATGTAAGGGATCTTTGTTCGCGACGACGACACCGACGCTTTCAACTTCTATTGGGACGCGTCGCACGCCAGTATCAAGTGGTGGCGACAGTAGGTGTTGCGAAATCGCCACTACACTCATTGAGATTCAATCATCTTGAATCGGCTGCGCTAAAGCACCTTCTCATCAGTCTCTTGCACGGTAATTCAAAATTACGTTGCGCCGCCAATAACGCGTGATATGCTTCTGCGCCAAATGAGCCATAAGGAGGGAATGAACATGGTCCGACAGAAGAAGATCGCAGCTTCGACTTTCCACGTCAACTTGCCGCCGAGAATAGCAACGCTCATTTCATTGGTGATTTTGGCGGTAGGTCTTGAGATTTTTCCAACCGCACAGGCGCAGACCCTTACCGTGCTGCACAGCTTCACCGGCGGCAGAGATGGCGCCAATCCGATGGCCGGGTTAAGCAGCGACGCAAGCGGCAACCTCTACGGCACCGCCGCAATGGGTGCGATGGGCTATGGCACCGTCTTTAAGGTGGAACATGCCGGATCGGGGTGGATCTTGACTCCCCTATACGCCTTCGCCGGCGGCAGAGACGGCGAGTATCCCGTGGCGCGGGTTGTGTTCGGGCCGAATCAAACTCTTTATGGCACCACGCGTAACGGAGGAGAGGGCGGCTGCAGCACTGGCTGCGGTACGGTCTTCAACCTTCAGCCGCCACCGACGGCGTGCTTCACGGCCCTCTGCCCCTGGAGGGAAACCATCCTGCTGCATTTCGACGGCAACGGCGGAACGTATCCTTTGAGCGAAGTCACCTTCGACAACTCGGGCAACATCTTCGGTACCACGCAGTACGGTGTCCCGCTCCAGGACGGCGAAGGCAGCTGCGATCCCGATTGCGGCCTCGTATACGAGTTGACGCCCTCCAATGGCGGGTGGACCGAAAGCACGCCGTACGCCTTCAAGGACGGTAGTTTCGGACAGCTGGGCGCCTATCCCGCAGGCGGCGTCACCTTCGACAGCGCGGGAAATCTCTTCGGCACCGTCCCCGGCGGATATTACGGCAATGGCGAGATTTACAAATTGACCCCGCCGGGCGACCCCTACTGGGCGGAGCAGGACGTGCACGATTTTAACCAGGGCGGCGCAGGTCCGATTGCCAATATGATTCTGGATCCATCCGGAACATTCTATGGCACCGCCGCGGGACTCTACCCAGGGTACGGAGACCAACCCGGTTCGGTTTTTTCGCTCGCGCCCAATGGGGCAGGCTGGACGTTCACCAATCTCCATACGTTTCCCACCTTGGGTGGAGGGCCCGCAGCACAGTTATTGCGTGACAGCGCCGGCAATCTCTATGGTACGACCGTCACCGGCGGCAGCAATTGGTTTGGCACCTGTTCCGTGGACGGATGCGGCACCATCTTCGAGTTAAGTCCCTCGAACGGCGGCTGGGTCTACACCGAGCTGTACGACTTCACTGGCGGCAGTGACGGCGCCGCGCCCTATAGCAATCTGGTTATGGACGCGAACGGCAATCTGTACGGCACGGCATCGGCGGGCGGCAACTCCAACTGTACTGGAGGTTGTGGGGTGGTCTTCAAATTCACGCCGTAAGTATGCGGCCTTTGCCGGAGTCTTGCAGAAGAGGAACGGCAAGATGCGGCTCCGATTTCAGGCGACATTCACTTTGCTATGGAAATTACTGTCGCGATATCGCTGTTACGCGCGTAACCGGAACGGCGCATGATTGTGAGTGTGATGGCTGTTTACAACAATAATCAGGACGGGACATCGGCCCTGAGAAATAGCTGGCCGGGCCTACGGGTCGTGTTCGGCAGTCAGGATTTCGGGAGCACGATTACGGCCGCCATAATTACTGCGGTATCTGCATTTTTCTTAGAAGTTGAAGGTAGCGCGGGTTTTGGCGCAGGCCCTTAAATAGCCCGTCGGATTGGACGTACGGCAATCCAGCGTCGTGCTGCTGGTACGCCCGCTCCAGCCACTCGAGTGCTTTGTCCATCTCCCCGCGATATGCATAGACTTCGGCGACCTGATACGCCGACCCGCTACCATTGCTGGCAATGAGTTTTTTCAATGCGGCATCCGAAGCTTGTTGCTGGCCCAGGGAGTGATAGGCCATTGCCTCGCCAGGCCACTTCAACCAGTCGTTTGGCTCCCGCTGCATTTCCACCAGGGCTTCTTGCGGACGCCCTTGCGCCAGTAGGATCTGGCCCAGCACAAAGTGCATGTATCCCTGTTGCGGATCCAGTTCCAGAGCCTTCCTCAATACCGTGTTGGCTTGGTCGTACTGCCCTATTTGGTAAAGATCGTTTCCCAGGAATAGATAACAGAGAGAACACAGAGGATCCAGGGTGACCGCCTGTTTCCGCAACTCGATGGCTTGGTCCAGACGCCCCCGCATTTCTTCCAAGTCAGCGCGAAGGGAGAATAAGTCAGTACTTCCTGGTTCCAGCGCAGCTGCTTTGTTCAGGGCAGCTTCGGCGCCTTCCCAATCTAAGTCATAAAGCAGACGTACATCCGCTAAGGCAAGGTACCCCGCGGCCGAACGCGGATCCAGAGCGATGGCCTGCTCTGCATCTTCGCGCGCGCGGCGAAATCCTAACCCGGTGTCCATGAAGCTGTCAGAGGCCATGCTGGCAAATACTTCTGACCGCAGCGCCCAGGCGTCCGAGAAATTCGCGTCCAGCTTGATCGCCTGGTTGGCGTAAGCCAGGGCCTTGTCGTAGTTGGCCTTTTCCGATCCTCGATTCAAGAAATACGCAGCTTGCAAATAAGTCTGGTAGGCTTCCGGGTTGATGACCTTCGACCCGGTAGAGGCGGAGGTGACGTTGGCGCCGAGCAGCTTGATTTGCAGTGCCTGGGCGACCGCACGTGCGATTTCATCCTGCACCGCGAAGATGTCTTTGATCTCGGGGTTATATTCTTCCGACCAAAGCTGAAAACCATCATTCACTTTCGTGAGCTCCGCGGTAATCCGGAGATGATTGCCATCCCGCCGCACACTGCCTTCGAGGATGTTGGCGACATTCAGCTTCTGTCCCACGGCTCGTAAGTCTTCATTCTTGCCTTTAAACTGAAAGGCGGAAGATCGTCCCGTAACCTTTAGCCCTGGGACCTTGGCGAGAGCATTCGTCAGTTCTTCGGCCAGCCCATCAGAAAAATACTCCTGATCTTTGCCCGGGCTCATGTCGGCGAAGGGCAGCACTGCGATGGACGCCGTATTTGCGCCGGCGGCGCCGACGTGGTGTCGACTTCGCCAGAAGTAGCCTCCTACTGCCGCCGCCAACAATAGAACGGCAGCGAGAACGCCCAGCTTGCGAGAGAGATTCGTTCTCATCGCCGGCGAGTCTGCACCGCGGCCGATGCCGCTGCTCCGAAGTTCGCGACCGGGTTCCGATCCGCGCTGTAATCGTTGTAAGTCTGTCCTTATTTCGGAGGCGTGTTGGTAGCGCAGCCCAGGGTCCTTTTCCAGGGCCTTCTGAATGATGTCGTCCAGCTTGGTGGGCAGCTCGGGATTTAACCGGAGAGCAGGCGCCGGATCGCGATTGAGGATAGCGTCGAAGATCGCGGCTGGAGTGTCGCCCCGAAACGGCATGGTCCCCGTCGCCATCTCGTACAGTACCGCGCCGAAAGAGAAAACGTCGGTGCGCGCATCCAGTTCTTTGCCGCGGGCTTGCTCAGGCGACATGTACTGCAGCGTTCCCACCGGAACGCCAGGAAGAGTCAACGAGGACAGCTTGGTTAAGGCGTCATCAGCGCCGGGCGCGGCGGCCGTTGTTTGCACCACCTGTGCCAGGCCGAAGTCCAGTATCTTGGCGTGTCTGCGCTCGGTAACGAAGATGTTCGCCGGTTTAAGATCACGATGAACGATGCCCCTCGCATGCGCCGCGTCGAGGGCGTCGGCGATTTCGATGGCCAGGGACAAGAGCACCTCCGTGGCCACGGGCCGCCCGGCAATGAAATCCGCGAGCGTCTTACCTTCAAGAAACTCCATGGCGATGAAGGTTTGGCCGCCCGCTTCGCCGATCTCATAAATGGTGCAGATATTGGGGTGATTCAGTGCGGAAGCAGCCTGCGCTTCCCGCTCAAAACGCGCCAGCGCGTGCGCATCCTGCGCCAATTCGTCGGGTAGAAACTTCAGCGCGACGAAGCGATGCAGGGTCAGGTCTTCGGCCTTGTAGACAACTCCCATTCCGCCGCCACCAAGCTTCTCGACGATGCGGTAATGCGAGATACTTTGGCCGATCATTGGCGCGAATCTTACGTTGGGTCGGTGGGCAAGTCAATGAGCACCAGGATGTTGGCGGGAGCGTCGAATCGATTGTTGACGTAACATCGCCATTACGCGGGTGATGCAGCAAGAAAAATGACCTCTCGGTTAAGGCCCGTGACAGAGGGGCGAGTCTGTACCCCCAGGGACTCCGGGGTCTGGTCTCATATCGCCGGGGGCAGCAGTTCGGGCGACGACTGCTCCTGCGGCAAAGTCGCTGGCAACATTGGCATCGGCATGCTCGCCGGATACTTTGCGTCGGGATAAAGCTTCGCCAGCAGCAGGATTCCGGCGATGGTTACGATGAGATCGAAGACGCTGGCTTCAGGTCCCACAGTTCCCCCGCTGAGCCATTTCGATCCCAGCAGAGAAGCGTTGAGTAAGTGTCCGGTGGCGTGGATACCACTGTTAGGTGTGGAGTAGAAAAAGCTCTCGCCCCAGTCAAAGGACATATGCCAGCCGATGGCGAACCACAAATTGCCGGTGCGGCGCAGAGCCATGCATAGGAAAAGGGCAATGAGGATAATTTCGACGACGCCCACCCAGTTTTCTCCGGGATTGCCGCTGTGCGCCAGAGCAAAGATCGTGCACGTAATGGCGGCGGCGGGCCAGAATCCGAGACCCCAAGTGAGGGTGAACTGCACGTAGCCGCGAAACGTGAACTCCTCGAAGAACCCCACCATCAGGAATGCCACGGCCCACAAGAGTGCGTACTTGAGAATGGCAAACGATGACAGCGCCAGCGTGCCGGGAGAATAGGCATGCGTTACGGTCATCATCCCGATGATGACGGACAGCATGACAAAACCCCACAAGGCTCCTATCCAGAAGTTCTTGCCCAGCATGCCGCGGGCGGGAAGTCCGTAGTCGGCGAGCCGGCGGTGCTCAAACTTGGCCATGATGGCGGTGACCACCAGCAGCAGGCCGAAGGCAAACATCTCGCCCAGAATTACGTTGGAAGCGCTAAAGTCCGTGCCCAGCCGGCGAAACATCATGCGCTGCAGCGGAATCGTGGCTCCGAAAAAAGTGGCCAGCAGAACGCAAAAGATCAGAACGCGCCAGCCGGCGCGGATGCCGCAGGGGCCAACGAAGATGGATCGCAGCCGGTCGCTATGGTGGGGGTTGGGGGAATCGTTGGGAAGCATGAATTTACCTCACGCGGTTAGACGAAAGTGCAGAATGCCCGGTTCAAACAACTGTTTTGCGACATGGCAATAAATCGTATTGCCTTAACCCTTAAGTGCAAACGATAATCACCTCACTGCATTCGCCACCCGCCACTGTTCAGTAGCTACAAACAAAAGGAGACTCATCTGCATGAGACACATGCGTAGTGCATGGTGTGTGGTTTTGCTGTGCGGGTCTATTTGCGCTGCCCAAGTAGCAGTGACAACTTATCATAATGACAACTATCGCTCGGGAGTGAACGCTCATGAAGTGTTGCTCAACACCGGAAACGTATCGGTGCAGCACTTTGGCAAGCTGGCGGTTTTTCCGGTGCAAGGCCAGGTTTACGCTCAGCCCTTATACGTACCCAGACTCAACATCGGCGGGACGAGCCACAATGTGGTGTTCGTTGTGACCGAGCATGATCAGGCTTACGCGTTCGATGTGAACAGCGGCAGCCAACTTTGGCAAACCAACTTTCTAAAGAGTCTGAATCCCCTCATCACGATCAGTTCAGTGTCGAGTAACGACGTTAACTGCGAGGACATGGTCCCGGAGATTGGAATCACCGGAACTCCGGTGATCGACACTACGACTAACACCATGTTTTTGGTGGCGAAAACCAAGCAATACAACATGCAAACCCAGATCACGACTTTCTATCAGACCTTGCACGCGCTCGACATCCGGACCGGCGTCGATAAAGCTCCACCGCGCGTGATTGTCGCGACCGCACGGGGCAACGGCACTGGTTCTATCGGAGGAGTTCTGACCTTCGATCCCCTCATCGAAGGACAGCGGTCGGCGCTGATGCTGGAGAATGGGGAAGTGTTTGTGGGGTGGGCATCGCACTGCGATAACGGCAGCTATCATGGTTGGCTGATGGCATTCAACGAGACAACGCTCTCTCCCGGCGGTGTGTTCGTCGATACCCCGAACGGAGCTGAAGGCGGGTATTGGGCCAGCGGCGCGGGGTCGGCCGCCGATGCGAGCGGCTCGATTTACATTCCAACCGGCAACGGGGATTTCACCGGCAGTTCGGGGGGAACCGATTTCGGCGATAGCATTCTGCGGCTGACTTGGTCCGGTGTCAGCCACACCTTTACGCTGGCCGACTATTTCACTCCCTGGGATGAGGCGACGCTCGACAATAACGATAGCGATGTGGCCTCCGGCGGCTTAGTGCTGCTGCCTGACCAGCCGGGCTTGCCGTATCCACATTTGCTGCTGCAGGCCGGAAAAGAAGGCACGATTGACCTGGTTAACCGGGACAACATGGGTCATTGGCAATCGGGAAGCGATAGCCAAATCGTGCAAACTCTGCCGTACGCGATTGGCTCAATGTTTGGCGCGCCTGCTTTTTGGAGCAATAACGCTTATTTTGGCGGGGCATTTGACTACCTGAAGGCTTTTGCATTCGATCCTCATAGACAATTGCTGACCGCCAATCCGACTTCCCAAACGCCCGAAGAGTTCCACTTCCCGGGCCCAACACCGTCGGTCACGACCAACGGCGCTAACAACATTAGCGCCATCGTCTGGGCGATACAGAGCGACAACCAGAACAGCGGTTACGCTGTGTTACGGGCCTACCTGGCGCACAATCTGGCGACCGAACTGTATAACTCGGAACAAAATTCCGGGCGTGACCGGGCAGGGACGGCAGTGAAATTCACCGTTCCCACCATTGCTGACGGACATGTATTTGTAGGAGCGCAAAACGAGGTGGATATGTACGGCATCTTGCCGTAACCGGCGGAGCGCCCGCGGAGGTTACGGGCGCTGCCCTTCGTTCCTGGTAGCTTGAATCGTTCGCTATCGATGGAAATGCGGCAAGACGGCTTCGCCGAACAGTTTCGCCTGCTCCTCGCGATCGTCGCCCCAGATCTCCAGCATGATGTTGGTGCAGCCAGCGTCGCGATATTCCTCGATGCGTTCGCAGCATTCGTCGGGCGTGCCGGCGATGGCGCATGTCTTTCTCAGGATGTCGTCGGTAACGGCCTGGGCCGCGGCTTTGCGTCCGCCTTTCTCCATGGCGTCGGCGATGGGCGCGATCTCCTCGAACGTGAGCCCGGCCTTCTGCAGCAGCACGTCGGCCGAGCCGCGAATGTTCTGCACTTTGTTAGCCAGATACATCGCCGCCATCTCGCGCGCGCCCTCCTTGCCCTTCTTCGAATCCCGGTTGATGCTGCCCACGATCACCCCACCCAGATCGAGCGACGCTGGATCTTTGCCGGCCTTCTTCGCGCCCTCTTCCATGTTGTCCGCGGAGTAGCGCAAAAATTCCGGGGTGGTGATGCTGGCCGTCAACAGGCCATCGGAATGCGAGCCTGCCAGCCTCTGCAGCACCGGACCGGTCGCTCCAACGTAGATTGGCACGCGGGCTCGCGAGACGTGCGCTTCGTCTTTCAGCGCGGGCGCCGATGCATCGAACGCTTTGCCGTGATATTCCACCGCTCCTCCGGCGAGCATGGCCTCAATGATCTCGATGCTCTCGCGCATCACCACTGCCGGGCCGACGTCTTTGCCCTTCTCGCCTTCGCCAATCTCCTTCATGAAGATCTTCGAGGCGCCCAGTCCGAGCAGAAAGCGGCCATCACCGGCGGCATCCTGCATCACGCGCGCTTCCATGGCAATCTGCACCGGATGACGCGTGTAGGGCGAGATGATGCCCCAGCCGATGACGATGCGCTGCGTCTGGGCGGCGATGACGGCGGTCATGGCGGTCGAGGAGCGCGCCTCAAAGCCGTGCTTGCGCCACCAGGGATAAGCTTCGGCCAGCCAGAAAATGTCGAAGCCGGCGCGATCGCAGGCCTGCGCCATGCGCACGGTTTGCTGCAGCGGCTCCATGCTGAGTTGCAAAACGCCAATGCGGAATGGAACGGACATGAGTTGGATGTACCTTTCGTTGTTGGAAGCTATCAGCCGTCAGCTATCAGCCGTCAGCTTTGGGGTTTAGGTTATCGCTTCTCCTCCGCAAGGAGGCTATCGGCTTTGAAAAATGTTTACTGCGAGCATGTTTAGCTGACGGCTGACGGCTGATAGCTGACGGCTCCTACGGTTCGCTCCACGCATGCTCCAGCCCTTGATCAGCGCCCACATCGCTCTGTTCAGCGGAGTCGGCACGCCATATTTCTCGCCCCACTTCACGATCGCGCCGTTCATGAAATCGACTTCGGTGATGCGCGACGCCGAAGCACATCCTGCAACATGCTGGCTTTGTGCTTGCCGGGAGCGTTCGCGCCCTTGGCGACCAGATCTCGCGGATTGCCGTGCAACTCGATTCCCATCGCCTTGGCCACGGCCTCGCCTTCCTGGATCAGCGCCTCGAACAGTTCGCCGGTCGGCGGAAAGCGCGTCGCCGCGCCGTGATGCAGCCGCGTCAGCGCGCCCACCGGATTCGTCGCCGCATTGAAGATCAGCTTGGTCCACTGCGCGCCGCGCGCATCGGCCAAGCGCGATCGTGTTCATGCCGCCGCGCGTCATGTAGCCGGCAAGCTCCTCGACGCGCTCCATCGGCGTGTTCGTCGGCTCGAACGGTCCGATCCAGGTGTCGCCCTTGATGTCGAAGCCTACGTGTCCCGGCTCGACAATATGTCCGGCGGGAAACGTCGTTCCGCGAATGACGTACTTCACGTGCTCGGCGATCAGCTCTTCGTTGCCGACGCCGTTTTGCACCGAGCAGACCGCGCTGTTGTCATCGAAGCAGCGCGCCGCGGCTTTGATCGCGCTCGCGGTGTGAATCGCCTTCGTCGCGACGACGCCGTAGTCGCAGACCGGCAACTCTGCCGGATCGGTGCTGGCCTTCGCCAGCTTCACGTGCAAGTCGGCAGCGCCGGACAGCCGCAGACCATGGCGATTGATGGCGTCGACGTGTGGCTGCGAGACGTCGAAGGCATACACTTCGACCTCGCCGCCCTTGGCCAGATGCGCGGCGAACAGGCTGCCGATGGCGCCGCATCCCACGACCAGAACTTTCTTCATGCATCAATCCATCGGTCGGATACTGACTTGACGGCGGATACTGCGCATCGGCCCGCGAGTAGAACTTCCAGGGAATGCTGCTCAGGTTTTCGCCCTCGGTCTCGACCCACGCGAAAAGTGTCTTGCGTGTAAAGACAAACTCTTCCATCCTGATCGATAACCTGCGGATGCAGGGAAAATATCATGTTCTCCTTTAGCTCGATCTGGCTCTTCGCGCCGATTGCCGGATGCTCGAGCATGGTCGTACCGATGGAATGGCCGGAAAGATGCCCGAGCGCGAAGCCGTGCCGCGCAAAGGTGTCGGCAACGACCTTGTGGACGTCGCAGGCCAGCACGCCTTCGTGCATCAGCTTGCGCGCCGCTTCCATCGCTTCGGGATAAACCTCGGCCATCTGCTGCGTGCGCTTGCTGGGCTCGCCGTCGATCAGCGCGCGCGAGAACTCCACCCAATAGCCGCCAGCGCCGGCGATCTCCAGCGAGTAGAGCATCAGGTCGCGCTCGCCGACCCGGCGATGTCCCGGAACTTTGAAGTGCGCTTCGGCCTCGCCGTTCTCGCCGGAGAGCACGATGTTCATCATGCGCGGACCGGCGCCGCGCGCGAAGAAAACTTCGACGGCAGGCGCCATGATCTCGGCCTCGGTCTTGCCCGGCGCGAAGCCGTCCAGCAGCGCCCAGAAGCCTTCGTGGATGATGTCCATCGAATCGCGAATCTCGACCAGCTCTTCTTCGCTCTTCACCGCGCGCGCCATGTCGAAGTGAAAGTCGAACGGAACCAGTTCGAACGCGCCCTGCTGCAGTTCGCGATAATCGCGCACGGCCATGATGTAGTCGAGTCCGTAGACCGCGACGCGCTTCCAGCCTGCGTCTTGCGCGCGCTCGCGCAACCAGCGGCCGGGAACCTCGGCCCAGACTTTCTCCTGCACGAACGGCTTCTTCTTGTCGCCGATCCAGCGCGCTTCCTGCGGGAAGAGCAGGGTCGGCTCGCCCTTCAGCGGAATCAGCACGTAGACGTAGCGATGCACGATCTCGAAGCCGGAGGTGTAGAAGACGGCGCCTTCGAATCCGGCGTACTGATTGCCGCAAACGATGAGCGCGTCGACATCCTGCTCGCGCATGGCGGCGCGGATGTTGTCGTAGCGGCGTTGGATTTCGGATGGGCTCGGCAATATGGATCTCCGTAAGTATTTTAGGGTGTCATCCTGAGCGGAGCGACCGTGGCTCAAGTCGAAGGGCGGACTCCAAATTGTCGCGACGGAGATCGAAAGTAGGTCCCTCGCTTCGCTCGTGATGACAAACTAACGACTGATCGATGACTGCTAGTCGCTAGTCGCTGTCTTCATCCGCATATCTCCGCCGCCGTCAGCGCGTATACCTTCGTAATGTCGACCAGCGTCTTGATCGCGACCTTCTCGCCTTCATGATCGCGCGGGCCGCTCGACGGTCCGTAATTCACCGTCGGACATCCGAAACGCGACAGCACCGACGCATCCGAGCACCACAACACGGTGTCGCGAACCGGCGGCTTTCCGACAACGTGTTCATGATTGCGCTCGATCGCCTTCACCATCGCGTGGTTCTCGTCGATGGTCGCGCCCGGAACCGACACGTACGTCTCGAACTCCAGACCGTACTCCGGATGCTTCTCCTTCATCGCCAGGTACAGCTTCTTCGCCGCGCGGCGAGCGTCGGTCATGCTGATCGTCGGAGGCACGCGCACATCGAGAAAAAGATCGGCGCGCTCGGGAGTGCGGCTGGCGCGCCAGGGATGTCCCGCCTGCAGGCATCCGATATTGACGAAACCCGGACGTCCTGCCCAGTGCGCCTGCTCCTGCCACTCCGGAATCCAGCGCATCACCTCTCCCACAATGTCATACATGCGGCGGATGGCGTTCTGATCTTCCTTGCCGGGCGCAAATGCCGAGTGCACGTAGTTGCCGGTCAGCCCGAAGCGCACCCACATCGAGCCGGCGTGCTCCAGCACCAGCTGCATGTCGGTGGGCTCGCCCAGGATGCACATGTCGGGCAGGACGCCGTGATTGACCAGATAATGCGTGCCCGCGCCGTAGCCGCGATATTCTTTGCCCTGAAACTCGCCCCACTGCGTCTTCTCGATCTCGCCGCAAACCGCGCCCAGAATGATATCGCCATCCAGCTTGACTCCGGCCTCGAGCAGCGCCTTTACGGCGTGCACGTAGCAGACCAGCGCGCCCTTCATGTTGTAAATGCCGAGGCCGTAGATCATGCCATCCTTCACCACGGCATGCGGCTTGTAGCCGATGCCGGTGAGGAAATCTTCGTCGCCGGTGTTCGAGGTGTCCATGTGGCCGTTGAACATCAGGCATTGGCCGTTGCCGCTGCCCTCCAGCCGGCCGACGACGTTGGCGCGCGTGTCTTCCACCTGCTGCCAGGTGATGGTCAGGCCGAGTTCGTGAAACGCAGCGCGCATATACTCAGCCATCGCCAGCTCCCCGCCTGTGGGACTAGGGATATTGATCACGTCGCAGCACATGGCGACGATTTCGTCTTCGCGAATGCGGGAGAGGATCGCGTCTCTCATGCAGTCGTCGAGTCCGGTTTTGCCAGCGGGAGTCGCCATCAGCGGGCGGCCTTTCCCGCGCGGGCGAGGTTGAGCACGCGGAAGTCGTCGGGAAACGAGCACAGCTTTTCGTTGCCGCCGCCGGTGATCCAGAAATTGTCTTCCAGCCGCAATCCGCCGCCGCCGGGCCAATAAATTCCCGGCTCAATCGCCAGCACCATGCCTTTGCGAATCGTGCCGGTGCCCGCCTGATGGGCGTAGGGAGGCTCGTGGGCGCGAGCTCCCACACCGTGGCATACGGGATGCGACGGCTGTCCGGGATAGCCGCCTTCGGCAATGCGCGCGCGGATCAGGCGATCCAGCTCCGGCAGGCTCGCGCCGTCTTTGGCGAAGGCCGCGGCTTCGTTGAAGACCTTCAGCAGCAGGTCAAGCAGCTTGTGATATTCCGGCGTCAGCTCGCCGGGACAAAGATTCTTCGTCAGGTCGTTCCAGTAGCCGTCGACGCAGACCCAGATCTCGAACAGCGTGGGCTCGTGCTCCTGCACCGGACGGTTGCCGGTCGCGGTGAAAGTTCGAATTCCTTTGCCCGACCACACCAGCGTGAAGGCACGCGCCATCTCGACCTTGCCTTTGAAGCCGATGCCGGTCGAGTGCACGAAGCCTTCGAAGATCGCGGCGACTTCGCTCTCTTTCATGCCGGGACGCAGGCGCTCGAAGGTATGTTCCATGGCGAGCGCGGCCAGTTCGTTGGCCAGCTTCATGCGCTCGATTTCCTGCGCGGTCTTGATGGCGCGCGCTTCGGCCAGAAGGGCAGAAGCATCGACCACTTCGCGAGCGACAGGCTTGAACGCGTCGAACCAGGGCTGCGTCCAGGTGGTGGGCTCGCCCACCATGCGGTCGGCGCTCTGCGTTCCCTGCGACAGCTCCAGGCCGATCCGGCCGGTCAGACCGCGCTCTTTCAGAACTTGCAGCGCGACATCGAGCGAGCGAAATGTCGGCGGGCGCGGATCGCGATCGTCGTAGCTCTTGAACAGGCGGATGTCCTGCGTCCAGGCAGTGCGGCGCGCGTCTTCTTCCTGCGGCTCGATGGCGATGAGCGTAGGCTCGCCCTCGCGCGGGAAGATCGCGATGTCGTAGCCCTTCATGCACCAGTAGTTCGTGAGGTAGACGATGTTGTCGGGCGCGCGGACGACGAGGGCGTCGAGGTCGGCGCGCGTCATCAGTTCGCGGACGCGGGAGAGTTTGGCAGTGTCGATAGGATAAGGCATTGGCTAGTCGCAAGTGGATCGTGAATCGTGGATCGTGATTCGTTTTCCGGACACGGATCGCAGCGAGGTGATCAAGGCATTCAGAAGTTGCGCAACTCGGGTGAGCTGCGTGATGACGGCATCCTGGTTATGTTGATCCAAATAAGCCAAGTCAGCAGCAATGATCAATTGGGTCTCCATTTCGAAAAGGGAGCCACGCGAATGCCCAAGGAATTGCAGAAACTCGCCGCGAGTCGAACGCCCTTGACCCTCAGCGATATTGCTCGGAACTGAGACAGCACAACGGCGTAACTGACTTGTAAGGCCATAGATTTCTTCACGCGGGAAGGTCTTTGTGACCCGATAAACCTCAGACACGAGAACCATCGATTGCTGCCATGCCAATAATTGCTTATAGCTTTGCATAATCCCTCTCGCGGGCGCTCAACTCTTTAAAGTGTAACTCCGCGACAGAAGTCACGAACACTGAGACCTTTCCGGTCCGGCAACAGCCGTCTATAAGCCACGATTCACCATCCACGATTCACGATCCACTACCTTCCTGCACGTTCTCGTTCTTCCAACTCCAACTGGCCTCCTTGGCTTTGATGAGGCGATAGAGCGCGGTGTGCAGCGGCGCGGGAACTCCGGCGCGCTCGGCCTCGCGAGCGATGGCCCCGCCCAGGAAATCCACCTCGGTCAGGTGGTGATGACGAATATCGTAAAGCATGGACGGCGGATGATTGGTATGCGCGCCAAGGCAATTCATCGCCCAGGGATCTTCGTGCAGCTCGATGCCGAGGGCGGCGGCAACCGTCTTGCCTTCTTCGATCAATTGGTGCAGAAGATGGCCGAGATCGCTGAACTCGGCTTCCGCGGCGAAGTGCGGGGAATGCGGCAACTCCGTCAGCGCTGAGACGCTGTTGACCGAGGCGTTGAAGATCAGCTTCGACCACTGCGCCGGACGCGCGTCACGCAGGGCCTCGGCTTTCAGGCCCGAAGCGTTGAGTAGAGCCGCCAACTCCTGGACCAAGGCGAAGGGAGTATTCGTAGGCTCGAACGGACCCATCCAGGTTGCGGTGTTCAGTTCGTAATGAACGTGATCGTCGGCGAAGCGGGTGCCGCTCATGAAGGTTGTGCCGCGAATCACATAGCCAGAAGGCATTAAGTCGGCAAGAACCTCTTCACTGCCCAGGCCGTTCTGCGCGGATAAGACAGCGCCGCGAGGAAACAAATGCGCGACGGGAGCAAAGGCTTCGCGGGTCTGGCTGGCCTTGGTGGCGACGATACCGAAGTCGAATGCGGGAAGCTCGCGCGGATCGGTGGCGGCCTTCAAGCGGATGTGAAATTCGTTGTGGCCAGTGACGCGGAGGCCGCGCTGGTTGATGGATTGGGCGTGCTCTTCGCGGCGGGCGAAGACCCACACCTCGGCCACACGCGCCAAGTGTGCGGCGTAGAGGCTGCCGATGGCTCCGGCTCCGACGATGAGGATGCGTTTCATTCAGCTGTCAGCTCTCAGCAATCAGTTATCGGTTCTTGGCTTTTAGCCTCTAGCTGCTTAGCCATTAGCAGAGATTTCTGAAGGCTATGTTCGAATAGGCAACGATCGCAAGCCAAGCGATCTCAGAGGCTGAAGCTCGCATTCGGAATCGTCTTTGCGGCACGGCTTGGAAGCCGATTCCCTGATACAAAGCTGCTTACACAAAGCCCGGCCTTCACAAAGCTTTCTACACAGGGCCCCCGCTGAAGACGCTGACGCTTTCAAAGCCGGTGTTATAAAGTTGAGCCGACGAACAACTTGCCCGCGAAGCTCCCACGCAAAGCCAGCGACCCCAAGCCTGCGTACACAAAGCTGCTAGACCCCAAGCCCAACCCTGCGCCTCACGCGACGAAATCGGTACCGAAAAATCGGTGAAAAAGAAAACTCCGTGTCCTCCGTGTCTCCGTGGTGAAAAGTCTTTTTCCTTATCAGTAGTGAAAGTCAAGCGCCTCACCGCTCAACCTTCACGTTCTCTTTCAGTTCGCCGCGTCGCTTTGCCTGGATCAGCTCATACAGCGTGCTGGCGTTGTTGTGCGACTCGTCGATGATGATGCCTTCCCGAAACAGCGCATCCTGCAGGGCGGCGCTGATCGCGTGTAGCGGCGCGCCTCCGCCTTCGCCCATGCCCTTGGCGCCGCTGTAGCTGTGCGGCGACGGCGTTTCGATGTGGTCATATTTTAGATTCGGCATATTGACGGCGGTGATGGGCGTGTAATCGCTGAAGGTCGACGCCAGCAGATTGCCGTTTTCGTCGTAGGCACAATTTTCCATCAGCGCGGCACCGATGCCGTGCGCGGTTGCGCCGTGTACCTGGCCTTCGACGATCATGGGATTGATCACGGTTCCGCAATCGTCGACCGCAGCGTAGTCGAGAATCTTCGGGATATAGGTGTCGGGATCGATCTCGATGACCGCGATGTGCAGCTGCGACGAGTAGGTCAGCGTCAGATTGCCATATTTCCGCACGACGTCAGGCACTTGAAACGGCGCGCGCCAGGTGTAGCGGCAATTCAGCGTGATGGATCGCAACTCCTCGGGAACGACGGCGGTATTGACGTTGGCAAGGTTTGCCAGGCCGATGTAGGGAATCGCCTTCTCTGTACCGCGGACGCGAATCTCAGGACCCTGCTTGCCCACGCCGAATTCCAGTTCGTCTTCGCTCGCTTGCAAGGCAAATGCAGCCAGCTTCGCGATCTCTGCTTTCAGCAATCGCACCGCGCCGTTCACCGCCGACAATCCCGACACAGCGAACTGACTGGCGTAGGTGCCGCTGTGTCCGGTGTGGACGTTGCGCTCGGTATCGAAGCCGACGCGGACGTTGACCATGTCGGGAGGGATGTTCAGGATGTCGGCCACCACCTGCGAGACCGTAGTCTCATGACCCTGACCTTGTGGGACCGAACCGACGGCGACGATGACTTCGCCGTAGATATCGAGTTTGGCGCTGGCCGCCTGCGAGTTGCCGGAGAACGGCGCTTGCGGATTGACGATCTGCGATTGGCCAAAGTTATTGGTGCCGGAGTCGAGCGTGGTTCCGATGCCGATGCCGAACCAGCGGCCCTCCGCCTGTGCCTTGGCGCGCTCGGCTTGCCACTTGTCCCAGCCGATCAGCTCTTTCGCCACTTGCAGCATGCCGGGATAGTTGCCCGAATCGTAGACGCAGCCGTTCGGCGTGGTGTAGGGAAATTCTTCCGGACGAATGTAATTGCGCAGGCGCATTTCATCGGCAGGAATATTCAGTTTGTGAGCGCAGATGTCGACCACGCGTTCCAGAAACCACAGGTGCTGCATGCGCGAGTAGCCGCGGTTGGGGCCGACGGGACATTTGTTGGTGACGACCTGCGAGAAATCGATGCGAAGGTTCTTCAGGCGGTAGGTTGCCGGCGTTACCTGCGACCAGATCACGCAGCCCAGCGGCTCGTAACGCGGATAGGCGCCGCAATCGTCGATGTGCCGGGAATCGACGGCGAGAATGACGCCGTTCTTATCGAGGGCGACGCGGGTGTCGCGAAACGTGCGCTCGTTGCCGTGCGCGCTCGAGGTCATGTGCTCGGAGCGCGTCTCGGTCCACTTGATAGGCGCGCCGTCGGCCTTGCGAGAGGCCAGCGCGCAGACTGCCATCTGCGGATAGTTGGTGATCTTGATGCCGAAACTGCCGCCGATGTCGTGAGTCTGCACTCGAATCTGGTCCATGCGCAGATGAAGCGCGGGCGACAGCAACTGGATGCCGATCGTCGGAAACGAATTGTTGCTCCAGAAATAGAGGCGCTCATCGTTGCGGTCCCACTGCGCGATGACCGCATTGTTTTCCAGCGGCGTGCTGGAGAAGCGATGCATGTGCAGATGATCGATGTGGATGACGTGAGCGGCTTCGGCGAAAGCCTGGTCCATGTCGCCATACTCGAAAACACCACGCCAGACAATGTTGGTGCCCATGGTTTCGTGCAGGATGGTCTGATCGGAGGCGGCGAACTCGGCGTCGATGACGGCGGGCAGCGGCTCGTATTCGACGCGCACCAGTTCGGCAGCATCTTCGGCGATGGCGGCGGTTTCGGCGATCACGGCGGCGACCGGCTCTCCCTGATAGCGGGCGCGATCGACCGCCATGGGGTAGTCGAGGATGCGATTGCTGGGCGCGGGACCGATCTCGAAGAAGGGATCGACCAGCTTGGAGATCTCCGGACCGGTCAAAGTGCAGACGACGCCGGGAAGAGCTTCGGCCTCGGAGACATCGATGCCGGTGATGGCGGCGTGAGCGTAAGGCGAGCGCACGAAGACCAGGTGCAGCATGCCCAGCATCTTGATGTCGTCCACAAACTTGCCGCGGCCGCGGACCAGGCGCGCGTCTTCCTTGCGCTTGATCGATTGGCCGACCCAGTCAGCGGCCTGGTTATGGGTTGTCGTTGCCATGATCTCCTTGGAGGATTGTGAGCTGAAGTTTCATCGTGCCTCCATTAATTTGTCATCCCGACCGGAGCGGAGGGATCTGCAGTTGAACTGCTTCACAGCCACAGAGGGTTCGTCCTCAGAGCTGAAAGGTCGAAAAGCAGATCCCTCACCGGCTGAACTTCACCCCACCAAGCGCCACTGCGGCACTTGTCGGGGACCCCGGTTAGCCGGTTCGGGATGACAAAAATAAAAAGACCTCGTAACGGCACGGCTAAAGCCGTGCCCTTTCAAAACTCGTGCCGTTCAAGACTCGTGCCCTTTCAAAACTCACTCTTCTCAGCGGAGGAAGGTGTATCCTCTGACGCGTCCGGGGCTGAAGCCCCATCGTGTGATGGCTCGGAGTTCACCGGGCTGAAGCCCGGTGCTTCCACCGGAGGCCTGCCGACAGTGTCCCACTCTGTGGGACTGCAGAGTTTATCAGGCTCACTCCCGGACCTTCGACCGGAGATACTGTTGCCTCTTGAGGCCTCGCCGGTTCGGGTTGTAGCGCCTCCGGGACTGGCGTATCCAGCCCCTGCACCTGAGTCGCGACTTCTCCGGCAGTCAGGGGCACCGCTTCCGCCAGCGCCTTCTGTAGCCCGTCGATCAGCTTCTGGATATTCTTGCGGCCCAGCGGTTCCAACATGCCGCCCGCCATGGAGGCCAGCTTGCCGAAGATGTTGGCTTCGCCTTGCCAGGCGACCTTGGTGCTCGCATCGGCGGGCGACAGATCGAAACCGGCACTGAGCGTGATCTGGCTGCCGACGGCAGTGCCTTGTCCCTTATACTGCGCGCGCTGCGGGCGGGTGGCCTCGGCCAACTCCATCTTGATTTCCGCAGTTCCCCTTATGTTGCCCACCCCGACGCGGACCTTGACGGTGAAGTGCGTCGCGTCTTGCACGGTCATGCTTTGGAAATCGGGAAGCAGGGGGCCGAACTTGTTAGGGTCGGAGAGAAAATCGTAAACCTCGTCGGGACTGCGCGGGGTGGTGAACTCGCCGGAAAAAGTTATGGCCAAGGTTAACTCCTGGAAGCTGTGTCGGCGGCAAGGTCAGCGTCAGAACTTGCCAGAGTGGAGGATTCGGCCGCGGCGGCAGCGCGAATCGCTTTAAAAATGTTTTGATATCCGGTGCAACGGCAAGTATTGCCGGCGATGCCTTTGCGGATGTCTGACTCTGTGGGATGCGGATGTTCGGCCAGCAACTGCAGCGTGCTCATCAGAAAGCCCGGCGTGCAGTAGCCGCATTGAAATCCGTGGGCGTCACTAAAGGCTTGCTGCACGGGATGAAGCTCGCCATCCCCCGCCAGACCTTCCACCGTCAGTACCTCCGCGCCGTCGGCCTGAAAGGCGAAGACCGTGCACGACTTCACGCTCTTGCCGTTGAGCAAGACGGTGCAAGCGCCGCAGTAGCTGGTGTCGCAGCCGATGTGCGTGCCGGTCAGGTTGAGCTCTTCGCGCAAGAACTGCACCAATAGCATGCGCGGCTCGACTTCTCGCGTGTAGAGCTTACCGTTAATTTTGGCGCTGACCCGCACGCGGGGAATTGCCTCAGGCATACAGGTGCGTGACCTCCACATATTCTCCGCGAGCGCGTTTAAGTGCGGCTTCGATGGCCAGCTTGGCCAGCGCGCCGGCGGCTTGCCGCTTGTAGTCGGCGGTGCCGCGCATGTCGGAGTTCGGTTGCGCGATGTCCATCACCGCCTGGCGAACTTTGTCGATGAGCCGGGAGGTGACTGGCTGGCCGCGCAGTACATCTTCAGCCGCGGTCACGCGTGTGGCTGTCAGTCCTAGTACGCCGAGATAAATGTGCGCGTCGTTGCAGAGGTGCGCGTCGTCCATGGTGAGTTGCACGGCGACACTGGCGCTGGCATAAACCGGAGCACAACGCTTCAGCGCGATGTAGGCGCCGCCGCTGCGCCCGGCCGGCAGCGGGACGACAACTTCGGTGATGAGCTCGCCGTGTTGCAGCGTTGTGGTGTAGGCGTCGAGGATGAAGTCGTGGATGTCGATGCTGCGTTCGCCGTCAGGACCAAGCGTGTGTATCGTCGCGCCCGTCGCCAGCAGCACGGGCGCCCAATCGCCGGTGGGATCGGCTTCGGCGATGGAGCCGCCAATCGTGCCCAGGTTGCGCACTTGCGGATCGGCAATTCCGGCAGCGCAGTCGTGAAGAATGGGAACGCGTGCGGCATCGGCAGAAGCGGCGATCGCGGCGTGGCGGGCCATCGCGCCGAAAGTTAGTGCGCCGTTGCTGCGGACGTAAGACGTCGCCGGGATGAAGTTGAGATCGACCAGATGGCCGGGCGTGGAAAGACGCAGCTTCATCAGCGGGATGAGGCTTTGGCCGCCGGCCAGAAACTTGGCGTCGTCACCCAGTTCGCTCAGCAGCGAGATGGCTTCGGACTGCGAGTTTGCCCGATGATACTGAAATGCTCGAGGATACATCCCGCCCCCACGACGGATTGCGCGGTTTAAGGTCGCGGGTTAGATTATCGCAAATTCAGCCGGTTTGCAGGGGAGGGCTTAATCCAAGGTGAGAAGCGCAATTCAGGATTTGTCATCGCGAGTGGCCTTCAGCCCTCGAGGGATCTGATGTTTTCGCATCGTTCTGCTTGCCGGGGCAGGAAAGCAGATTCCTCGCTTCGCTCGTAATGACAATTCGAGTAGAGGACTACGTTCAAAGCAGTCCACTGCCAAAATTCGCGATTACGGACTACCGAGAAGGGTTGAGCCCTCCGGTAGCCGATGCTCAACTGATGTCAGGGACCGATCAGGTATAGTTGGCGTGTCGGCTTCGCCCTGAAGCTGCTTCTGTCGGAATCGAGCGGAAAATTCCGGCGACCCATCTTATGGAAGAGCCAGTCACACCGGACAGATTTCGTGCTGCCTTGGGCCGCTTCGCCAGCGGCGTGACCGTCGTTACCGTCAAGACAACCGAAGGCGACACGCATGGCATGACCGCCAATGCGTTTTGCTCGGTATCGTTGCATCCGCCGTTGGTGCTGGTCTGCGTGGATCACCTGGCGGAGACCTATCTGCACCTGCGCGAGCGCGGCCAGTTTGGCGTGAGTGTGCTGAAAGAGGAGCAGGAAGCGCTGTCGGAATTCTTTGCCGACCCGGAGCGCAATCCCGATGCAGCCTATCGGCTGGGCATCGAGTATCGCGCGATGAAGAGTGGCATTCCGGTACTGAAGGATGCCCTGGCCAACCTGGACTGCGCTGTTGTCGGTGCTCACTCTGCCGGCGATCACACCATTTTTGTCGGCGAAGTGAAGGAATTGACACTAGGCGAGGGCACTCCGTTACTGTATTTTCGCGGACGTTACGGGCTGGACGGTGCGCGGCGCGAGTCCTAGGCTGTGGGCAGATGCGGCGCTCTGCCAGTTGCGCTATGCTTCGGGTAGGGACGTTAACTCCAGATTCAGCGTCGCGAAGCCGAGCATATTCTTGCCCATAACTTCTCCAATCCGGAACACCATGCCGGAAAACATTTCTTCGGATTATCTCGTCCAGCGTTTGCGGGAAGTGCTCGATGCGCAGCCTCTGGCGCCGGAAGTTGCCGTACAGCTGTTGCGCTGTGATGACGAGATTCTTCCCGAATTGCTGGCCACGGCTCGCAGCCTGAAAGAGCAGTATCATCCCGGCGTCATTACTTACTCGCGCAAAGTTTTTATCCCGCTGACCAACCTGTGCCGCGACTATTGCGGCTATTGCACCTACCGTCGCGATCCGGGTGAGCCGGGCGCGCATACCATGACGCCAGAGGAAGTTCTGGCGGTGGCGCAGGCCGGCGAGAAGCTGGGTTGTACCGAAGCGCTGTTTTCGCTGGGTGACCGGCCAGAGGCGCTGTTTCCTGAGATGCGCGAGACGTTGAAGCATCTGGAATATCGCAGCACGCTGCATTATCTGGAAGCCATGTGCGAACTGGTGCTGCGCGAAACCCGATTGCTGCCACACGCCAATCCCGGCCTGCTGAGCGCCAACTGGATTGAGCGGCTGAGGGCGAGCAATCCCAGCCTGGGGTTGATGCTGGAAAGCACAAGTACGCAGCTGGTGGCGGCGCATCCACTGGGGCAGGCTCCCGACAAAGTTCCCGCGATGCGGCTCAAGACGATTGAAGATGCCGGCAAGCTGGGCGTGGCTTTCACTACGGGAATCCTGATCGGCATTGGCGAGACGCTGGAAGATCGTGTCGAGTCGCTACTGGCGATCCAGCGGCTGCACCAGCGGTACGGTCACGTACAGGAAGTTATCGTCCAGAATTTTCGCGCCAAGCCGCGCATTCCGATGGCCGCATGGCCTGAGCCCGACACCGGCGACATGCTGCGCACGCTGGCCGTCGCTCGCCTGATCCTGCGCGACATGAATATTCAGGCGCCGCCGAACCTCACCGAGAATGGCTACGAGCGGCTGCTGGAGGGCGGCATCAACGATTGGGGCGGAGTTTCGCCGCTGACCCCGGATTACATCAATCCTGAGGCTCCCTGGCCGCATCTGCTGGAGTTGCAGCGCCGCACCGAAGCAGCGGGACAGAAGCTGATGCAGCGGCTGCCGGTGTATCCCGAGTTTGTGCCGGAGGTGGTGGCGCGCGGCGGGTTGTTGGGAGAGCGGCTGAAGGAATTATTGGCGGTGGATGACGGAATTGCGAGGTGTAGCGGTCCTTCGACTCGGACTGAAGTCCTCGCTCAGGATGACAAATTTAGAGGATGACAACGGCGTACCCTTCGGCAGGGCTCAGGACAGGCTCTGAAGGTACGCCCTTCGAAGGGCAGCATAGATGATCGTGGTGTTTACGGGTGGGACCGGTGGGACGAAGCTGGTGCAAGGCTTGCAGCAGGTGGTTGCAGCCGAGGAGCCGGGGTCCCCGCGGCGTGCCGGTTTTGCGCGCGGCGGGGTGGAGGAACTGACGGTCATCGTGAATACCGGCGACGATCTCGAGTGGTGGGGCCTGCACGTTTCTCCGGATGTGGACTCGGTGCTGTATGGACTGGCGGGGCTGCTCAGTAAAGATCGCGGATGGGGTGTCGAAGACGACAGCTTCCGCTGCCTGGAACGGATGAAGCAGTTGGGCCAGCCATCGTGGTTCAGCCTGGGCGACCTGGATCTGGCAACGCACTTGACGCGCACCGCGATGCTGCGGGCGGGGAAGTCGTTGAGCGCCGCCACGGCCGAGTTGGCGATGAAGTTCGGGATTGGCGCGCGGGTGCTGCCCATGTCGGACGATCGGGTTTCGACCATGCTCGACACCGCGAAAGGGACGCTGACGTTTCAGGAATATTTTGTGCGCGAGCGTCATCAGGTGGAAGTGCGGGCGGTGCGCTTTGAAGGCGCGGAGACAGCGCGGCCGGCGCCGGGCGTGATCGAGAGCATCGAGTCGGCGGAGGCGATCGTGTTTGCGCCGAGTAATCCGGTGACCAGCATCGGTCCGATTCTGGCGGTGCCGGGAGTGCGCGAAGCCCTGCGCAAGACGAAAGCGCCGATCGCTGCCGTAAGTCCGATTGTCGGCGGGGCGGCGGTTTCGGGGCCAGCCGGGGCGCTGATGACGATGATGGGCTGGCCGAGCACGATTGCGGGAGTCGCTACGGCGTATGAAGATTTTCTCGATGTGCTGGTGGTGGATCGTGCAGATGAAGCCGAGGCGCAGCAGATGAGCGGAGTGCGCGTTCTGTGTACCAACACCATTATGAGATCGGTAGATGACAAACGCGAGTTAGCGGCGTTCGTGCTGGACGCGTGCGCCGCGAAACAAATGACAGGCGACTGAGGTAGTTCGGACAGTATCCTAATTTGAAGAAATTAGGACACTACCGTAGTTCGAGCAACGCCGGTAATTTAGGTTTGCTCCTGGAAGTGTCATTACGAGCGAAGCGAGGAATCTGCTTTTCTTTGCCCGGCATGACGGCTGGGATAAGAAAGCAGATCCCTCGGGGCCTGAAGGCCGTTCGTGATGACAAATCGAAAGGGGCGAGCTGTAAGTAGAACCTATCTCATGAATTGCCTCAGGTTAGATTTGTGTCAGGGCACGACTTCAGTCGTGCCGCAGCTGCGCTTCAAAAAGCCGGCTTTAGCCGCTGAGGACAGGGGCTAAAGCCCGGCGAAAATGATGTCTTTCGGCACGGCTGAAAGCCGTGCCCTGATACAAAACGAATTAGGAGATAGTTCTAGCAGTGCAGACGGCGGCGTTCCAAAGTTTCCAAGGGATCCATGCGCGGAATTCTTCTCATCCCGTTCAAGAGTCTGGCGACGGCCAAGCAGCGACTGGCCGAGGCGCTGGATCAACGGCGACGTTCCCAACTGGCCGAAGCCATGCTGCGCGACGTGATGACCGCCTCAGCCGGAGTGCTGGGCCGCATTGACGTGGCGCTGGTCACCGGCGATGCTCGCGCCCAAGCCATGGCAAAGGAATTCGGCTTCATCGTGATTGAAGATACAGATAACCAGAGCGAGACAGCGGCCATCGAGATGGCGACTGCCTGGTGCGAGCAGAAGGGCTACGACACGACCATCGTCGTTCCGGCCGATATTCCGCTTATTACCGCGACGAACTGCATCGCGTGCTGGATGCCGCTCCTGAGGAAGGCGCGGTGTTTGTTCCTGCCTACGATCGTCGCGGCAGCAACTGCATTCTGCGCCGGCCGGCGGCGATCATCCCGCTGCGCTTTGGCAACGACAGCTTTCTGCCTCACTGCGAAGCCATGAAGCGCACCGGCAAGGAACTGATTATTCTCGAAATGCCGGGCATCGGGCTGGATATCGACAATCCGCATGAGCTGGAATTGCTGGTGGGGCGTGAAGGCGAAACCAACGCGCAGCGCCTGTTGCGCTCGTGGGGCTTCGGCCGGCGCGAGGCCGAACCCTGGGAAGCGGCAGTGTGATGAAATCTGCGCAGATAGCCGCACCGGTTAAGACAGGAGAAATTCGCGCGTTGCCGGTGCGGGGAATCCGCGACGTATTTGCCGGCGATTCGGTTGCCGACTTGATTGTTGATGCCCTGGCGCTCGGCGGCTTGCGGCTGCATGAGGGCGACATTCTAGTGGTCAAGCACAAGATTGTTTCCAAGGCTGAGGGACGGATGGTCGCGCTCGATTCGGTGAAACCGTCGGCGGCAGCCAGGCGCTTTGCCACAAGCAGTGGTAACGATGCGCGGGTGGTGGAGTTGGCGCTGCGCGAGGCGAAGCGAGTGGTCCGCAAGAAACACATTCTCATCACCGAGACAGAACATGGCATGGTATGCGCCAACAGCGGAGTGGATGTATCCAATGTCGATGGCGGCAAGACTGCGGTGCTGCTACCTGCCGACGCGGATCGATCCGCTGCGCAAATTCATCGGAAATTAAAAAAGCGGACAGGACTGCACGTTCCCGTGATCATTGCCGACAGCTTTGGCCGGCCGTGGCGTGAGGGATTATGCGAAGTGGCGATCGGCGTTGCCGGAATGAAGGTGATTCACGATTATCGCGGCCAGGTCGATCCTTACGGCTACAAAATGCACGCCACGGAAGAAGCGGTGGCCGACGAACTGGCGTGTGTCGCGGGGCTGGTTTGCGGCAAAGATTCACGCGTGCCGGCTTGTATAATCCGGGGTTATCCGTATCGCCGCGGAAACGGCAGTGCGCGCCAGATGGTAAGACCGGCGGAGAAAGATTTGTTTCGGTAAGCAGATTTAGTTCTCGGCAGAGGAAAGCAGGTCCTTCGACTGCGGCGGCGAAGCGCCACCTCCGCTCACGATGACACCTAGGAGCGTTGCCGCTCAGGATGACACCCGGGAGTACGCGAGCGCTACTATCAGAAGGACCACAATTAATAAGCGGTACATCTCAATCTTGTGTTGCGCGCTTTCATCGACATAGAGAGGAATCATGCAAGGGCTAAGTTGGTGCAATCGGCAGACGCTACTAAATTCAAATTGGGAGGACGTGCAACGGCGAGTTTCAGCGCCGGTGCGAGCGGCGATCGAGAAGGTGATGACATCGCTCGACGGAGCGGTGTTGAGCCGCGAGGAGTGTCTGCTGCTGGCCAACTGCGAGGGTGATGATCTTTTCGGGCTAGTGGTCGCGGCGAACGAAGTCAGGCAGCGGCTGGTGGGCGATGTAATCAGCTACGTCATAACCCGCAATATCAATTTCACCAATGTCTGCTTTGTGGGCTGCAAGTTTTGCGCGTTCAGCGTTGGGCCGCGCGACGAGACGGCCTATTTTCTTTCGCTGGAAGAGATGGAGCACAAGTGCCGCGAGGCCGAAGCGTGGGGCGCGACCGAGGTCTGCATTCAGGGCGGGCTGCCGCGCGAATCTGCCGCCATTTTATTATCGCGACATCCTGCGGGCGGTGAAGTCGGCGACGCCGAAGATGCACGCCCACGCCTTCTCGCCGATGGAGATGGTTTATGGCGTCGAGCTGACCGGCATGCCGGTCCGCGAATACCTTTTGATGTTGAAGGAAAACGGGCTCGATACCCTGCCGGGAACGGCGGCCGAGATTCTGGACGACAGGTGCGCCACGTGCTCTCGCGCAATAAGCTGAGCGCGGCGCAGTGGCGCGAGGTGATCGAGACGGCGCACAAATGCGGCATCCGCAGCACCTCGACCATGATGTACGGCCACAGCGAAACCCATGAGCAGTGGGTCAACCAGATGCTGCTGTTCCGCGAGATTCAGTCGCGCACCGGGGGCTTTACCGAGTTCGTGCCGCTGGGCTTCATCCACGAGAACACGCTGCTGTTTGCACAAGGGTCTGGCGCGCGATGGCGGAACGCTGGCCGAGCACCTGAAAGTTCATGCGCTGGCGCGCATCGTGCTCGCCGGATCGATCAACCACATTCAGGTTTCGTGGGTGAAGCTGGGTCGCGAAGTTTCGCAACTGTCGCTGCTGGCGGGCGCCGACGATTATGGTGGCACGCTGTTCGAGGAAAACATTTCGCGGCTGGCGGGTTCGACGGCAGGCCAGTACACCTCGGCGACGGAATTTCAGGAGCGCATTCTTGAGCTGGGACGGGTTCCTGCGCAGCGCAATACGCTTTACACGCAGTACAAGTATCCGGGGCCGGATCCCGTCAATTCGTCAGGAGACGAGACGCACGTTGCGTGACCGGCGCTAGTCAAGCCTTAGGAGCAAGTTATCATGTTCTCTAGCAGCCTTGGTGATCTGAGAAGAGGCACGGCTTCAGCCGCGCCGCAATCTCTCTTTGATGTAGATGCTGGCTTTAGCCACCGAGGATATCCGGTCTGAGCAGCTGGGTTACCTCAGCGGCTGAAGCCGACCGCATCCCAAAGCTCCTATTGGCACGGCTGAAGCCGTGCCCCTTCAAAACACCTGACGCACAGAGTTCTTAAGCAGGGTCTTAGCTATGTCCCTTCAAGGCGCTGCCATTTAGCTCCAGGAGGCCATCTATGATCGCGATTGTTGGAGGTACCGGTCCCGAGGGTTCCGGTTTGGCGCAGCGCTGGGCGCGTGCCGGGGAATCGGTCGTCATTGGCTCGCGCGATGGCGAGCGGGCAAAGTCCGTGGCGGCAAAGATTGCCGAAAAAGCCGGGGCTTTGGGCAGTGTCGAAGGCGTGGAAAACTCGGTCGCGGTCAAGATGTGCGACATTGTGGTACTTACCGTTCCCTTCGCCGGGCAAGCCGAATTGCTGAAGCAACTCAAACCGGCGTTTCGTCAGGGCACGGTGCTGATCGATGCCACGGTTCCGCTGGCGGCGGCCGTGGGTGGACGGCCGACGCGCGTGCTGGGCGTGTGGCAAGGCTCGGCGGCGGAGCAGGCGCAGGAGATTGTCGGCAAGAACGTCGTGGTGGCGGCGGCATTTCACAGTCTCTCGGCTACGGTGCTGGATGGCGATGGCGAGGTGGATTGCGACGTGATCGTGTGCAGTGACGACGATCGGGCGCGGCAAGTGGCTTCGGAACTGGCGACCAAGATTCCCGGCGTGCGCGCGATTGATGGCGGCAAGCTGGAAAACGCCCGCATCGTGGAGTCGATGACCGCGCTGCTGATCACGCTGAACATCCGGCATAAAGTGCATGGCGCGGGATGGAGGGTGACGGGGCTGGGGATTTAGAGGCAGGGGTTAGGGATTAGGGTTAGAAAAAACCTACGACCGGAAGGATTGAGGTTGCGATAGGGGTCCTTCGCCTCGGACTGAAGTCCTCGCTCAGGATGACAGCCGCCCCCGAACCGCAGATCCCTCGGCTTCGCTCGGGATGACAGTGCTTGAGAGAGAATGCCGTAACGTCAGAAACGAACTGCGAAGAGCGAAAACTGGATGTGGTTCCCAATCCACGATCTACAATTTGGGATGTAGCAACGATTCACAATCCACGAACCACGATTCACGAACTACCAACCGCTGGCCCTTAACTTCTGACCCCTAGCCCGTAGTCCCTAGCGCTGATCCCTAGCCCCTGCCTCATCACGCCTCTCTTAGCGCTCGCGTAATCGGCATTCTTGCCGCGCGGAAGGCGGGCAGCAATCCTCCCACAAAGCCCATCAGCACCGCGAAGATCAGTCCAATCAGCAACAGGTCGGGCGTGATCTTGAAGGCAAACGCCAGTTCGCTGAAGGAGTTGGTTCCGGTGGCCGCGGTGAAGCCGTTCATCGGCAGCGCTATCAGGCAACCGACTAGGCCACCCACCAGAGCCAGCAGCACCGACTCCATCACAAACGAAATCAGGATGCTGAAGCGCGAGAAGCCCAGAGCGCGCAGCGTGCCGATTTCGCGAGTGCGCTGCGAGACGATGGCGTACATCGTGTTCATCGCCCCGAAGACCGCGCCAATACCCATCACGATGGCGACGAACGATGCCAGCACGATCAACACCGTGCCTGTGCTGCCGGCCAGGTTCTCGTAATACTTGCGCTCCGAGTCGGCTTGCATCTGGAACTGCGGATTGCCGCGAATGTCTTTGTCGAAGGACGCCAGTACCAGCGGATTGGTGAGCCGCACGGTCAGTGATTCGCAGCCGCCATTGCGTCCGACGGCCGGAGCCATGGCGTCGTAGTCGCCCCAGATCTCGCTTTCGAAGGAACTGTCGTCGGCGGTGAACAGGCCTACCACCTTCCAGTTCTTGCGCTGGATGCTGATGGTCGAGCCGACATCCACTCCGCTCACGCGGTCGGCAATCTTTTTGCCGACGATAACTTCGTACAATCCCGGGGTAAAACTTCTGCCTTCGACAATCTTGATGTTGTTGCGCACATTGAAGGCAGTAGGCGTGACGCCGCGGAAGGTGATGTTGAGAGGGATGGTGGTGTCCTTCTTGGGAAGCGTTGGTGATGATAACCACCTCGCACGAGGCCAGGGGCTTGCCGTCGGCGGCGCGAGCCACGCGGGGATCGACTGCGATGAGATTCGCGTTGCCGATATCGATCCACGAGGTCAGCTCGGACATGGAGCCGCGCTGGGTGACGATGGCATTACGGTCGGACCCGGTGGAGCTCAAAGCGATGTTGAATCCGCGAGCCATCGACAGGATGGTGACGAACGCGGCGACCACCAGCGCGATGCCGAAGATGGCCAGCAGCGTGACCTTCCAGCGGGAGCGCAGGTTGCGAACGTTATAGGAGATCGGCAGTGCCATAAGTAATCCGTTAATTAGCAACTAGCGACTAGCAACTAGCAACTAGCTAAATCCGAAAACCTTTGCTTCTCAGGGGCTAAAGCCCGATGATTTCTATAGGTAATCCGGCACGACTAAAGTCGTGCCCTGATACAACCCATAAGGCAGCTACGAATCCCCAGCGTGCTAGTTGCTAGTTGCTAGTTGCTAGTTGCTAGTTGCTAGATTGCTAGTTGCTAGTTGCTAGTTGCTAGTTGCTCAGTTGCTAGTTGCTAGTTGCTAATGCTAGCTGCTCTTCCTCATACTTGCCGCAACACTTCCGTGATCCTGGCGCGATAGGCCAGCAGCGCGGGGACCAGTCCGGCCAGCAGTCCCAGCAGCAAAGCTGTACCTAATCCATAAGTCACGATTTTGGGCGACAGTCCCAGTCCGGGGAACTGACGCACCACGTCGCCGACGCCAAACGGAATATTGGGCAGTGCCAGAATCGCGCCATAGGCGAAGAACAGTCCCAGCGCGCCGCCCATCACTCCCAGCAGCAGCGCTTCAATCAACACCAGCGACATAACCAGGCCACTGGAGAAGCCCAGCGTCTTGAGCACCCCAATCTCCTGCTGCCGTTCGCGCACCGCGATGGACATGGTGTTGGCCGTCACCAGCAGAATGGTGAAGGCCACCGCCAGGCCGATGCCGTTCAGCAGCAGGGCCAGATTTCCCGCCATGGCAATGAAGCTGGCGCGAAAGGCCTGCTCCGTCTCCGTCTTGGTCTGGGTATCGCTGTTCTCAAACTCCGCATCGATGGCCTTGCTGATGCGGCCGGCGTTCTTGGGATCGTCGATCAACGACGTGATGGTGCCGACGCCGGCTTTCTGTCCGGTCGCTTCGTAGAGATATTTGTAGTTGAAGTACATCGAGTTCAAATCGGTGCCGGGATACTTCACCATATCCGTGTCGTAGATTCCGTCGATCACGAACTCGAAGGGCTTGCCTACGCGATAGGGAGGAATGAAGCTTTCCAGCTGAAAAGTGTCGCCAACCTTCCAGCCCCATTTCTCGGCCAGCCTGCGGCCCACGATGCAGCCTCGTCCATCGTGAAACCAGGCCTGCTTCTGGTCTTCCGGCAACAGGATCTCGGGATAGATCTGCAGGAAGGGCTCGGGCTCGACTGCCATGTTGGCGAAGAAATATTTCAAGTCGCCACGATAGATTCCGCCAAACCAGTTGATGATGGTGGTGTTCTGTACGCCGGGGATAGCGGCAATTTTGTTCTTGTAAGAATTGGGAAGATTGAAGACCAGGCTGACGTAATGACGGGTCACCAGCCGCGAGGCATTGCCCAAATGCAAGCCATAGTTCACCGCGTCTACCACCGTTTGCAGGGTGCAGATGAGGAAGATGCACACCGCCATGGCCAGCACCGTGCTGAGGGTGCGAATCCAGTTCTTACGTAGATGCTTGAGAACCAGCGGTGCAAATTTCATAAAAAGTAACTAGTAACTAGCGACTAGCAATTAGCGACTAGCTGTTTCCTCGCTTACTATGTTTATTTCCACTTCCTCATGATTTATCGCTGTTTGCGAATTACCGAACCACTGCTAACCGTGCCAGCCGCTGCTAATCCTGGCCCTTGTCTGGCATTTGCTAGTTGCTAATTACTAGCTACTAGTTACTCAGTCAATTGCTTAGCACTCCCTTGTCCAGATGATGCTGGACGCGGGCCCGTGCGGCGGCGCGGGGATCGTGCGTCACCATGATGATGGTCTTGCCGAATTCCTTGTTGAAGGTCTCCATCAGGGTCAGGATTTCCTCGGCGCTCTGATGATCGAGATCGCCGGTGGGCTCGTCGGCCACCAAGACGGTCGGATCGGTGACCACGGCGCGCGCGATAGCAACCCGCTGCTCCTGTCCGCCGGAAAGCTGACGCGGATAATGCTTGGAACGATCAGACAATCCCACAATGCGCAGCGCGGTCATCGCGCGTTCGCGGCGCTCGCGCCTGGAGAGCGGCGAGAGCAGCAGTGGCAGCTCGACATTCTCCACCGCGTTCAGCACGGGAATCAGGTTGTAGAACTGGAAGATGAATCCGATGTTCCGGCTGCGCCACTTGGCCAGCTCGCCCTCGGAGAGAGGCCCCAGATCGATGCCGGCGACGGTGACGCGTCCCGAAGTCACGCGGTCGATGCCTGCGATGAGGTTGAGCAAGGTGGTTTTGCCCGAGCCCGACGGCCCCATCAGCGCCACAAACTCGCCTTTAGGCACTTCGAGGTTGATGCCGTCGAGCACCTTGATCTGCAGGCTGTCGCGCTGGTAGACCTTGCGAACATTTTGCACGCTGACGGCAGCGGTCTGAGCCGCAATTTCGGTTGTACTCATGATTTCTCCTGGCGAGGCGGTTTTTCGCTATTCGCTCTGATCCAAGGCACAATTTCCGAAGCTCAATAGTTGGGCGGTCCGTTCTGCCGCAAGCCTGGTATCAGGACACGCCCTCAGCCGCCCCGCAAAAATTCGTATTAAAAATAACCACTCTCACGCGAGCATAAGAGTCCTGTCAGGGATTGTTGCACGCTAAAGATCCGCAACATGACCATCCTGTCTACTCGCGTTCTAAAGGATTCGTATCAGGGCCCGGCTTCAGCCGGGCCGCAAGTATGCGCAAATTACAGGGCTTTAGCCCCTGCCGCTTTTCTCCGTGCCAAGTAAGTAAAGCAATAGGGGAACTTCTCCAGCGAATCGACCAGCCCGGTTTTCATCGGATTTTCAGCAATGTATTTTCGATGTTGCAAAAAACTCTCCTTGTCGTCGACTCGCACTTCCGAAAATCCGCGTTGCCAAACCCCACCCACATATCCGAAATCTTTTTTAGCCGATACGAAAATCCGCCCTTGATGAATTGCATCGCCTTTTCAATGGTCATGTCGCCGCCGACGGTAATCAATACGTGTACATGATCGGGCATGACGACAAAATCATGCAGGCGAAACTTTCGTGCCTTCACATACGAGCGCAGCACATCGATCAATAGCGTTGCATTGCGTTCCGATTGGAGGAGGGCTCGTCCCATGCTCGTTTTCGTCGTGACAAAGAAGGTTCGCGACGGTCGCACGATGTGACTCGAATCGGCATTGCGCAACGGTTTCGCCATAGGCAGGGGCTGAAGCCCAATCTTCTTTATAACTTTTCGGCACGGCTGAAGCCGTGCCCTGATACGAATCGATCTACAGCGTGCCAAGCTCCCGATACAAAGCGAATCTAGGTGACGATCAACCCGAAAGCCACAAGGCGAATCGGTCAAGCAAAGCCGTCCAGCGATACGAACAATCTCCGCCTTGATTTGCTTCCCGTGCGTCCCAAAACGGGAAAGCGCGTTTATTTGACTTCTAAGCGTCTGCCGACCATCCAGGCGATGCAAAGTATCATCGCCGCATCGATCGTCGCTCCTAGTGGCATTCTAGCCCAATTAATGGCCTATCTACGCTACATCTTGATAGGCATTATGGTGTCGCTTATGCCCTCGATGTATTAGCACTAATATGCCAATCGTCAATTTGGGACTAGCTTTAACCTTTACTTTCTGACACTTAGCTCTTAATCTTCACCGAATCCCCGTCTTTTAGCTTCTGCGGCGGATTATTGACCAGGGTTTCGCCCCCTGCCAGTCCCTGCTTAACGATCACCTGGCCATGCAAGTCAGCTCCGGTCACGACGGGCAGCGCGTGGACCCGGCTGTCCTCGATCGCGAACACAACCGGCTTGCCATCACGGGTGACGACCGCATCTTTGGAGACTGTAATAACCCGCTGCGGCGGCATGCTGGCGCTCCGTGTCTGCTTCTGCGGCTCCAGGAATGTGACATTACAACTCATCTCCGGCCGGAGGTATTTGTCCTTGTCGAGGATGGAAACCTTCACCGTGACTGTGGCCTTGGTGCGATCGGCCGTCGGAATCACCTGCCGCAGCACACCTTTGTAAGTGTGGCCGGGAATAGCCTGCACCTGAATTTCGGCCGGCTGATTGGGCTGGAGCTGAGAAACGTTCGACTCATTCACGTCGACCTCCGCCTCCAGAGAGTTCATGTCGGCGATGGCGACGATCGCTCCCGACGAAGTGGAGATGTTCACGCCCGGCGGAATGGGCGCAACGCTTTCGCCAACTTCGGTCATCTTTTTCACCACCACTCCAGCAAATGGCGCGCGCACCGTGGTGAAGTCGAGATAAGCCTGCTGAAGATCGAGGGTCGCTTTGTCCTGCTGGATGGCCGCTGCCGCCAGATTCACTTTCGCCTTGGCCGCATCCAGCGCGTCCTGCGAGACCACTCTGCTGCGGTACAGATCTTCCTGCAGCTTTTCCTGGCGCTGGGCCTCGGCCAGATCGGCCTTCGCGTATTCGATATCGGCCTTGGCCTTCACGATGGAGGCTTGCGCATCTTCATTGTCCAACGTAGCCAGGATGTCGCCGGCATTGACGATGCTGCCTTCTTCCACGCGCAACGAGGAAATCCGCCCCTGGATCTTCGACGACACCACCGACTGCTTACGCGCCACCAGATAGCCGGAAGCAGTAAGGATCGGCGTTCCGGCGTTAGGACCGCTGCTGCTCTGGATGGTTGGCTGCACGCTTTCCACCTCGGTTGCGCCAAACGCTCCGAAGGCCGGACGCACCTTCACGAAGTACAGCCCGCCGGCAGCTGCGATGATGATCAGCAAGAGCCAGGTCAACCATCTCCATCGGCCTGGACGCGGAACTTCCCGGTCAATGCGCAGCGACGCTAGATCGTCTTTCAGTTCCCTCATGATGGCCACATCTTCCAAGCTGAATACCTCTAGCATCGCATTCTTGCGGCAAGTTTGAAAGAGCGAACCGCCGGCCGCCCGATTCCGGGATGCAGCGAGCCGTCTCTCGTCTTACGAAGAACATTGTCGAAGAGTTCCAAACCGGAAAGTAGTGTGGATTGTCAGCGCTGGGCGGTGACAATTGTCATGCTGGAGGGATCGTGATGGCGGGTCAGCGAGGACGGAGTGTGGCGGGCGAATAGCTCTTTGATGTCAGGCCAGAACTCATTCAGGATGTCAGCCTGGGCAATCGATCCAATTCCAGCCAGAGCGTTTTCGATGGTGCCCGCTACGGACTCATTGCGGTATGGAATGTAGGCGTTGGACACGGCAGCCTGGCGCGAATTGGCCAAGGATCTGGGAAGTGTTGATCACGTTGTGGCCGCTATCGCTGCGGCCAATCAGGACGCGGCTGGCAGCATAGGCCAGGCGATCGGAAATGTCGTTCTGGCGAGAGCGGAAGTAGCGCGGGTCCTGATGCAGAAGCGTAGGAAAGAGGTAGCCGAGAAGAGAGTCGCGCTTTCCGCTCCCGCTACGGACGCGCCTAGACGCTTGCCGTAACCTCCCATGCCTCCGCCGAAGCGCGGATAGGCTCCACTGGCCTCCGCGGTAAGCGAATCGATAAGTGCGCCCACGGCGAAATCGGCGGAGTGGCTGCGGCGTAAGAAAAGCTCCCACTTTTCCCGGCTGGTAAGCGGCACGTAGGGCGGGGCATCGGGCAGTGGCTGGCCGGGAACAAAGTTCTTCGCCATTTTCACCATATTTTCATGGCGAAAAGCTCCCTTGATGGCGGTGCTGCTGAATTGCAGGCGGCCAAAGGCGTAGTCGCTGGGCCGGTTCCACTCACGGGATGGAAGCGCTTGCGTACACACGGCGTTCTGCGGCTGCGGCGCCATCGCTTCGCCGAAAGATAAATTGCTGGCTACTCCAGGAATAATAAGTTGTCCAACCGCAAAGTCGCCGGAAGCGACTTTGATTTCCGGAGAAACCGGTCCCGCCGGGGGCAAAGCGATGTGCGGAGCCGATAGGGCGGTTGCCGTCTCAGGTGGGGAACTAACGTAGGAGAGCAATACTTGTTGCCCGAATAGCGAGGGCCCGCAGAGCCCCAGCCATAAGCAACACATCGCTCCCCGCTTGTTCATGCCCCACCCACACTAGAAAGTTAGTGCGTGCATTATCTATGAAGCGGTCCGGTTGCGAAAGGGTGTTTCTGAAAATTATTAAGATAAATTTCTCTAGCCGGGAAGTGGCGGACTGACAAAGGCCGCGGTCGAATCCTATCGCTGCGGACTCTTTCGTTGCGTTAGGGAACCCTGATTCACCCCCCACTCGCACTAGGAGTAGTCGCTCAGTTTGATTGTCATCCCGAGCAAGCCTCTGTTGCGCAGCGAGGGATCTGGGCGTGCCGATTCGCACCGGCGCGCGGAAGGCACGCATCCTTATTCAAACTTGCCCACTACCGCACTAGGCGAAGACGAGCGCTCCAGATATTATGTCGATATGGCACAACGACTAAGGTTTGCCCAGGCAATCTTGCTCATCCTACCTTTTACCCTGTTGGGCGGCTGCAAGCCTAAGACCAAGAAACCCGTAGTAGTGCACGTTCTGCGCAATCTCCGCTCCGTTTATGGCAGCGAGTTAGACCGGCGGTTGCTGGAGTTTCAGGGCAGCAATCCCCGCCTGAGCGGCGGCCAACCCATCGTCATCCAAAGCGAGACCGGCGACTACAAAGACATGCTGCAGAAGCAGAGCAGCATCAGCGATGATATCGACTTCATCATTCTCGACTCCCCGGACGATGCCAACTCTAACCCCGCGCTCCAGATTGCCATGACGAAGGCAGTCAACATCTGTGCCGGACTGAAGGCTTGCCCGACGAACATACCGTCGATCATTCCACCCCAGATTAAAGGCGACCAGCAGGAAGCGGCGCTGGTCTTCCAGAATGCGCTGCAAAAAACGCCGTAATAGTAGGCCAGGGAAGCTGAGTAGATTGTTTTTGTCATCCCGAGCCCGGCTTCAGTCGAGGAGGATCTGCTTTTCGGCCTTTCAGCGACGACTTTCCGCGGGATAGCTTTCTTGGCGGCGGTTCCGGTTTTCGTGGCGCGCTTTGTCGCCGGGGCGGATTTTGCAGCCTTCGCCTCTCCCGCCATCGGGAGGTCTTTCATGTCGGCAGCGCGCCACAGGTACCAACTGGCCACACTCCGATAGGGACGCCAACGCTCGCCCAGAGGCATCAGCTCTTTCGGTTTCGGCAGCTCGGCCAACTTGCGCATCTTGGCAAAGCCTTTGCGAACGCCGTAGTCATCGACCGGAAAGACATCGGGCCGGCCGAGGCGAAAAATCAGCAGCATCTCGACGGTCCAGCGCCCGATGCCGCGCACCGTGATCAGGCGCTCGACCAGTTCGTCGTCGCTCATCCGCCGGGCCTGCTTCAGCGTGGGCACGGTGCCGTCGAGGGTCTTGGCGGCAAGATCGCGAATGGCCAGCATCTTGTTGCGCGACAGCCCGGCCGAGCGCAAAAGCTCTTCCGAGGCTGCCAGTATCTGCTCGGGAGTGGGAAACCCTTCGACTAGCCCCCGGCGGGTGCGAATGCGCTGTATGTTCTCCGGAAAAAGGGCTTTGACGCGGCCGGTAATGGTAGCGGCGACTTTGCCGTTCAGTTGCTGATAAATGATCGACTCCAGCAGCGCCTCGAAAATGCTTTGCGTCGTCTCCTGTTGCAGTCGGCAGGCGCCGGAGCGGGCGATGATGCGCGCCAGCCGGCGGTCGACGCGCGACAAATGTTCACAGGCGGCGGTGTGATCGAGTTTCATGAGAAGCAGTTGTCCGTAGTCAGTTGTCAGTTGTCGGTATTCAGTTGTCAGCAACCAGTTGCCAGCAACCAGTTGTCGTCGGACGGCTCATTGTATTGCTCAAGTCATCAGAGATCCTAAGGCTCTCATGTTTTCCTCGCACCAGGTATTCTCGCAAGCTTAGCGAGGAGTCTCAAAGATCCGACGATCGAGTCCCGCATAGCGGGACGGCAACAAGATAGCCCAGAGTTTCAACGCTGGGTGAGGTTTAATTTTTATAATTGAGCCCCTTCAGGGGCGGCACGCCAAGAGTCTACAGGACCGACCTATTCACGAATGCCTTGTATCAGGGCACCCTTCGACTGCGCTCAGGGCAGGCTTTTTCAGGCGTGCCGCCAGGCCGCCTTCTCTGACCTGGCCTTTACAGTTTGCTGAAAAACTCGATGGGAGGCACTGTTCGGGTAGTGCGGCGCTTCAGCGCCGCGTATAAGCCCTTTATTTTTGTCATCCGAATCCGGCTTCAGCCGGTGAGGGCCTGCTTTTCGAGTTTTTCAGTAAACTGTTTAGCCCGGCCGCTGCAGGGGCTGTAGCCCAGTTTTTTCCGCGCATCGTTCGGCACGACTCGAAGTCGTGCCCTGATACAAAACGAGCGATTTAACAAGGCATGAACAATTCGCACTTGCCGCTGGCTACTGACAACTGGGTACCGACAACTGACAACTGACCCCTAACCACTGCCTTCCGTCTCCAGCGCGGAAATCGTCTCATCGTCCACGTCCCAGGTCTTCAGTATGCGGAAAATGATACGGCTGGGAAAGCCGGCGCGCGTCATCATGCGAAAAATCCGTGCTGCCTGCTTCTGTCCTTCCGGCTTGACGACACGCTTGCGCCGCAAAAATTCACGCGCCAGTTGCTCTTCGTTGACGTTGTCGTAAGCGGCGCCAACCACGCTGTCGATGATGTCGTTGTGTACGCCCTTGATCTTGAGATCCTGCACCACGCGCAGCCGCCCGAACTTTTCATTTTCCTTGCGAAAGCGCGAGTAGCTCTCGGCGTAGTTGGTGTCGTTGAGGTAGCGCTGGGCCTTGAGCCGTATGACCACCATCTCCACCAGCAGCTCGCCTTCGGGTTGCGTATTCACCCGATTGCGCATCAGGCGCTTGATCTCGGCGACCGTGCGCATCTGCCGCCCCAGCGCGCCGATGGCATATTCGTACAGCGCTTCCTCGTCATAAATTTTGGCCGAGCGCTTGAAAGGCATGAGAAAGATTATAGGCGGGGAGATAATGCTCTCGCTGATGATGGAAGCGCTATGCTAAGCTCGGCGAAATCGTACACCATCAGAAATGGCTTCAGTCACGGGGCAACTGCCTGATGCAAGCTTTGCGTCGGGACAAGAGTCGACTCGCGCAGACAGCTCGGCTCAGGCTGACAAATCGCGACGGGTGCCTTGTGTCAGCGCATGGTCGGCTCGTGCCAGAGAGCTCGGTCGTGTTGAGGAATTGTGACTTGTGCTTTGTGTCAGGGCACGAGTTTACTCGTGCCATCTGAGCCCAACAGATATGAGGGCTTCAGCCCCTGGATCAAGCTTGCAGGGGCCAAAGCCCTGGCAATTCTGATCCGCTTTCGGCACGAATAAATTCGTGCCCTGACACAAACCAGCCGCGCGACAAGTCGCTCCGTCTGCGGTAAGTCTCGAGTTCTGACCGGCCGGTCGGGACGGCAACGGAAGTATCGCGGTTCTACCGCAAATCCCGCGTGCCCACCGCGGCTCGCAATTGTTCCAGCGAGCTCATGTACTGGGCCAGCGCCTGGCGGTAGCTCAACTCCGTAGCCCGATAGCTGCGCTCGGCATCCAGGAAGTCCAGCAGGGAAGCGGCCCCGTGCTGATACGAAAACTGTGTGATGTCGCGCGACTGTTGCGCCTGTTGCAGGTAGCCGTTGTCGTAGAGCTGGACAATTTCCTGATTGTTCAGCAGCATCTCGTATGCATTCTTCACGTCGGTCAAGACTTGCTGCTCGGCGGCTTTCTCCTGAAACTGCGACTGCGTCAGGGCATAGTACGTGCGCGCCACCTCGCCCTGGTTGCGATTGAAGATGGGCAGCGGAATGGTGAAGAAGAACGCTCCCAGATTGGCGGCGTTTACGTGGGTGTAGTCGAAGGTAGCGTTCAGGTCCTGCTTGGAGTTGGCTTTGGCCAGGCCGATCTGGCTGTTGGCCGCGGTGACGCCGCGTTGCGCCGCTTGCAAATCAGGCCGCGTGCTGAGCGCGCGAGCCTGCAGATCTTCGACACGCAGGGTCATGGGCTCATAAGCCAGAGTTGCCGGCGACATCGTAGTTGCGAGGAACTGAATCGAAGCCCATCAATTGGCGCAGCGAGTTCAAGGCCTGCACCAGCGCGATGCGCGCACTGGTGACGTCGGTCTGAAATTGCAAGGTCTGCAACTGGATCTTCAGCAGGTCGACCTTGCTCATCGCGCCGGCCTTGTGCTGGTCCTGGCTGATGCCGACCGTGTGCTGGTAGCTTTCGAGAAACTGCTACCGCGAAGTCGAGATTCGACTTCGCCAGCAAGGCGGCCACGAACTGCTGCGCGGTTTCGGCAATCGGTGGTGCGTTCCGCGTCCAGCACTCTGCGACTCGGTTACCGCAGTGCTGTCTTTGGCTGCCTGCAACCGATGCTGGCGCTTTTGTCCGCGCTCGAAAAGATATCCCACTCCTAACATCGAATTGCGCCGTGTTGTCGATGTAGTTCGACGAAAACAGGTCGGGCGTGAACAGCGGCAGATATTGCGCATCCCAGGAGAGCAGGGGATTGGGCCGCAAGTTGGCGGTGACCTCCTGCTCCTTGTTTTGCGAGACCAGCGTCCGTTGAGCCTGCAGGGCGGGATTATTTTGCTTCGCCAGTTCAATGGCTTGATCGAGGGTAATGACGACTGACGGCGCTTGCGGCACGCCCGGGCCTTGCCGAGATGGAGAGGGCGTCGGAGTTGGCGCCGGAGCAGGCGGCGATTGCGTTTGTGCGCGACAGACCGCGCCCAAGTCGAGATGAGCAAGAGCAGCATAACGGATCGCATGACTCCGCTCAGGCAATTTATTCTTCCGCCGTGGACGCGACGCTGAAGCGCCGCTCTACCCGTGCTCGCGAGATTACACCAACTCTGAAACCGTCTGATAGAAGCAAGGTTCTCATTCGCTGAGACCCTCCTCTTCCTCCGGCAGAACATCGTCTGGCCGGGCCACCCAGGCAGTAGAACGCCGGCAGCAGCACCAGGCTCAACGCCAACTCGGTCAGCAGGCCGCCGACAATCACGATGGCGAAAGGCCGCTGCGAATCGGAACCGATGTCGTGCGACATGGCCGCCGGAACCAGGCCCAGCGATGCCACCAGCATGGTCATCATGATGGGACGCAGGCGGCGGGTCGCGCCCAGCAGCGCGGCCTCCTGTACGCTGTGCCCGCGCGCGCGCAACTGGTTGATGTACTCGATCATGATCACGCCGGTCTGCACCGACACTCCGAACAGTGCCAGAAATCCTACTCCGGTGGAAACGCTGAAGTGCGTCCCGGTAATCCACAAGCGCCAACAGGCCGCCCAGCGGCGCCATGCTCGAGGTTCAGCAGCACCAGCAGCCCCCACTTGAACGAGCGGAACATGGAATAGAGCACCAGCATGATCACCAGAATGGTCAGCGGAATCACGATGGCCAGGCGATGATTGGCGCGCTTCTGGCTTTCGTATTCGCCGGCCCAATCCAGCGTGTAGCCCTGCGGCAGCTTGACCTCGCGATTGACCTTGTCCATGGCTTCTTCGACGGTGCTGCCCAGGTCGCGGCCACGCACGCTGTACTTGAACGCGATGTAACGCTGGTTGCCTTCGCGGTAGATCATGGAAGCGCCATCGTCGATGGTGATGTCGCACAACTCACCCAGCGAGACGCGCTCGCCCGACGGCGCCAGCAGGCGAATATTCTTGATGTCGTCGATGCGACTGCGAAATTGCTCCTGATAGCGCGGCACCAGGTCGAAGCGCTGCTCGCCAATCAGAATCTGGCTGACCGGATTGCCGCCAATCGCGGTCTGCACCGCGTCCTGAATGTCGGAAGCATTGATGCCGTAACGGTCAGCCTTGGCGCGATCGACTTTGATGTTGACGTTAGGCTGGCCAAGCACGCGGAACAGGCCCAGATCGGCGACGCCCGGCACGGTCTTCATCACGTCCATGATCTGCTCGCCGGTCTTCTCCAGATCTTTCAGATCGGAGCCGAAGATCTTGACCGCCAGTTCGCCTTTTACGCCGCTGACCGCCTCTTCCATGTTGTCGGCGATAGGCTGGGAGAAGCCCCACTCCACGCCCGGAATCTTCTCCACTTCCTTGTCCATGGCGTCGATCAGCAACTCTTTGCGGCCGCGAAACTGCGGTCGCCACTCGGCGCGCGGCTTCAGATCGACAAAGTATTCGGTGTTGAAGAAGCCGGTCGCATCGGTGCCATCGTCGGAGCGTCCGACCTGCGATACCACCTGCGTCACTTCCGGAAAGCTGGCAAAGATCAGCCGCGCCTGGTCCATGACGCGCATGCCTTCGGTGGGACCGGTGCTGGGAGCCAGCGTTCCGCGCGCCCAGATCGAGCCTTCGTCGAGATGCGGCAAGAACTCCGAGCCGATCACGCCACCCGCCGCCAGGTACAGCGACACGCCCAGAATCACGATCAGGGCGAACAGCGCCACCTTGCGCCGGGCCATGATCCAGTTCAGGGTCTGCTCGTAGAAACTGGTGATCCAGCGGACCGCGGGATTTTCCCAGGCCTTCACGCCTTTGCGGAAGATCAGGCTGGCCAGCACCGGCGCCAGCAGAATGGAAAACAGCAGCGAGCCCAGCAGCGCGAAAGCCACCGTCCATGCCATCGGCCGGAACAGGCGGCCTTCCACCCGCTGCAACGTGAAGATGGGCAGATACGAAATGATGATGATCAGCGATGGCATAGAACACCGGCCGCTGCACTTCATGGGCGGCCGCGCGAATGGTCTCGTCCATCGAGCCATGATCGGTGCGAATCTCCAGCCGCCGCTGGATGTTCTCCACCATCACCGCCGCGCCTTCCACAATCATGCCGAAATCCAGCGCGCCCAGCGACAGCAGGTTAGCGGGAATATGCCGCAAGTCCAGCAAAATCGAGGCGAAGAACAGCGAGAAGGGAATGGTGACCGCGACAATCAGCGCCGAGCGAATGTTGCCCAGAAAGAAAAACAGCACGATGCACGACCAGCAGAATTCCCTCGGTCAAATTGTGCAGCACGGTATGCGTGGTGAGGTGGACCAGATCGTCGCGATCAATGTGCGGCACAATCTTCACGCCCGGCGGCAGCACGTGCTGGTTGAGGAACTGCACCTTCAGGTCGATGTTGTGCAGCACGCTTTCCGCCTCGGCGCCCTTGCGCATCTGCACAATGCCCTCGACTACGTCGTCATTGTCGATGACGGTTCCGTCTTCGTGACGGATGGCTTTGCCCAGCTTGCCCAGGCGGATCTTGGGACCCTGAGTGACGATCGCGATGTCGCGCACCCGCACCGGCGTGCCGTTCTGCACCTTCAACACGGTGGCGCCGATGTCGTCGGTCGTTTGCATCAGGCCGACGGCGCGGATGTTGTAGGCTTGCTGGCCTTTCTCGATGAAGCTGCCGCCGCCGTTCACATTGTTTGCGATGAGCGCCTGCTCCACTTGCGCCATCGAAATCCCGTAGGCCACCAGCTTGTCGGGATCGACTTGCACCTGGTATTCGCGCGTCTCGCCGCCAAAGATCGACACGGCGGCAACGTCGGGCACCGACATCAGGTGCTTGAAGACGACCCAGTCCTGCAGCGCCTTCAGGTCCATGATGTCGTACTTCGGATTCGTGCTTTGCAGCGTGTAGAAATAGATTTGTCCCGTCGGACTGAAGTCAGGCCCGATCTGCGGATTCAATCCCGGCGGCAGATTCACCAGCGTCAGCTTTTCCAGCACCTGCTGGCGGTTCTGCAGGTTGTCGGATTCGTCGTCGAAGATGGCGGTGATAAACGACAGGCCGGCCAGTGACGTCGAGCGCAGATGGGTGAGGTGCCCCAGGCCGTTCATCTGCGTCTCGATGGGAATCGTGACCTGCTGCTCGACTTCTTCGGCGGCGCGTCCCGGCCACTGCGTGATCACCCAGACATATTTGTCGGCGACGTCGGGATAGGCTTCCACCGGCAGATTGTGAAACGAGATGATGCCCCAGATCAGCAGCGCCACGCCCAGGGCCAGCACCAGCATGCGGTTCTTCAGCGCGAAATCGACCAGGAAGCGGATCATGCCTGGCTACTCCTCCGCCGCGCTGGAGAACTGCAGCGCATTGGTGACGACCTGGTCGTTCGGCTTCAGACCGCTGATGACCTGCTGATATCCATCCTTCTCCTGCGCGCCCAACTGCACCGCAATGCGGCGAAAGCGATTGTCGCCGATAGGCACGAAGACCCAGTCCTTATCGTGCAGGTGAACCACCGCCGAAGCTGGAACGACGGCGCGATCGACTTTGTCGTGAGCCCGAAACATGGCGGTGACGTACATGCCGGCGCGCATCAGGTGATTGGGATTGGGCAGCTCGATGCGCACTTTCGCCGTGCGCGTGTTGGGATCGAGCACCTCGCTGATGTTGATCACCGTTCCGGGAAACGCGTCGTGCGGATAGCCGTCGATCGTGATGTCGGCGATGTCGCCCACATGCACGCGCGACAGCATGTCCTGATAGACGTCGCAGAGTACCCATACCCGCGAAAGGTCGGCGATGGTAAACAGCGCTGTCTGATTATCGAGCGAGCGCACGCCGGTGCCGCCGGTCGATCTGCTGATCCACGATGGCGCCGGAGATGGGAGCGCGCACCGGCAACAGTGGAGAAGGATTATTTACGTCGCCGCCCAGAACATGAACGTGCTCGATGGCGGTCTGCAAGTCGACTTTCGCTTTGGTCTCGGCATCCTGCGCGGCTTCCAGTTGGTCTGGGCAATCGCTCCCTTGTCGTACAGAAGCTGGGAGCGCGCCAGCTGCTTTTGCGCCAGTTCCTCATCGGCCTTGAATTTCTGGTAATCGGAGAACGCAGACGAGAAGTCGGGGCTGTTGATCAGCAACAGCACCTGGCCCTTGCTGACGTTGTCGCCCAGCTTGGCTTTGATTTCGACTACGCGCCCGCTGCCCAGCGAGACCACGGGGACCGAGCGATTCACGTCGGGAGTGACCACGCCGGTGACATGAATTTCATCGGTCACCTTGCGCACTTGTACGGTGGTCAGCGGAAAGTCTCCGCCGTTTTGCATGGTGAAGACGTCCGGGTCGTTGTTGGTTTCCACAACTTTGGTAGAAGCCGGCGCTGCCTTATCTCCCGAACATCCGAAGAAAAACAATGTCGTGACCAGCAACAACAAACAGCAGCCCAGGCGTGCCAGGGGTGGTCCGCAATATTTCCCGCTGCTTTCTCTCTTCATTCCGCGAACTCTCTTCCGGTACACAGCCTGCGAGGATAGGCGAACGAATTCGCGCCACCGCGTGCGTGCCAGGATCGCAACCAACAGATATTGAGGAACTGCCTCCATCGTTCTTGGGCAGACACGGAGCAATCAGCCGGCGAAGGAAGGCGGAGCCCGGCCGCGCGCGGAGAGACGATATCCGCTGCGGGCGCGGCTCTTCAGCTCGATGGGCCGCCAGGGTTGCCGGACCGTCAGCACAAACCATGCAGACAGCGCCAACAGGAAAGGCAACATGGGAACGGCAGAGCTGCGAGAAATTTGCAGAGGAGTAGCCAGATGCTGGACCCGCTTGCTGGCTTCTTCCAACAGCGCTTGCGCGGGATGCAGGTCGTCGCTGGCCGAGACGACAGGGAAGAGCAACAAAAGTGCGCAAGCCAGCGCCAAAACTTCCTGGCGATAAAGCCGTCTGGCTGGCTGCGGGCGGCGCCGCAGGAAGATCAGAAACGAGCCCATGCCCAGCGTGAGCCAGATCAGATTGAGCAGCAACTCCATAAGGACGCTTGGGTAGTTTAGCATCCCGCGCGCAAGCACCGGCAACGGGACATCTGTGTCGCAACCAGGAATTTACGGGATATTCAAATTGCGGCTCAACAGATTCCGCCAAGCTTGGATTGAGTGCCGCTAGGCCGTCTGGATTCCAGCTTCACTTTCCAGGCCCAGTTCTTTGGCGGCGATCTCACGCATGCGGAACTTCTGCACTTTGCCGCTGATGGTGAGCGGGAACTGCTCGACAAATTTGACGTAACGGGGAATTTTGAAGCGCGCAATCTTGCCTTCGCAGAATTTTTGAACATGTTCGGCGGTCAGGGTAGAGCCTTCCTCTAGCACGATCCAGGCGGCCACCTGTTCACCGTATTTGCGGTCCGGCACTCCAATAACTTCTACGGCGCTGATCCCCGGACAAGTGTAGAGAAATTCTTCGATCTCGCGGGGCGAGATGTTTTCTCCGCCGCGAATGATGACGTCTTTGGCCCGGCCGGTAATTTTGAAGTAGCCATTTTCGTCCAGCACCGAAAGATCGCCGGTGTGCAACCAACCGTCTGCATCAATGGCCTCGCGCGTGGCCTTCGGATCCCTGTAGTAGCCCTTCATGACGTGATAGCCCCGGGTGCATAACTCGCCTTGCTCGCCTATCGGAACCGTAGCTCCGCTTTCCGGATTTACGATCTTAACCTCGGTGTGAGGCAGCGCTTTGCCAACGGTGGTTACGCGAAGATCGATGGGATCGTCAGGCGTGGTTTGGGTAATTACGGGAGAAGCCTCGGTTAATCCGTAAGCAATCGTCAGTTCGCGGCAGTGCATCTGCTTCACCACGCGCTTCATGATCTCGATAGGGCACGGCGAGCCGGCCATGATCCCGGTACGCAGTGTGCTGAGATCGCAGGCAGCGAAACTCGGATGCTCCAGCTCGGCGATGAACATGGTGGGGACGCCGTGAATCGCGGTGCAGCGCTCTTCGGCGACCGCGCGCAGAGTTGCTTCAGCGTCAAAGTAAGGTGCGGGAATCACCATGGTGGCTCCCGTGGTCAGGCAGGCAAGATTCGCCAGCACCATCCCGAAGCAGTGATAGAAGGGAACGGGAATGCACAGCCGGTCGCGATGGGTGAAGCGCATTGCATCGGCGATCAGCATTCCGTTGTTGATCACGTTGTGATGCGACAAGGTTGCACCTTTGGGAAGCCCGGTTGTCCCCGAAGTGAACTGGATGTTGATCGCGTCGTCGAAATTCAGGGTCGACTCGCGCTCGCGTAGTTGAGCCAGCGGGACCGTATCCCCTATCTCAAGCAGTTCATTCCAGCCCAGCATGCCTGGCGGCACATCAGCTTCCGTGGTGCCCGGGTCACAGCCGTTTGCGCCCAGGAAAATCAGTCGGCGCAACTGCGGCAATTTTTCGGCATGCAACTCTGCGAACGGCGCCTGCTCGGCCTCGGGACAAACCTCACGCAGGACCTGCACGTAATCGGAATCGCGAAAGCCTTGGATCAGCAGCAGAGTCTGACAGTCCGACCGGCTGAGCGCATATTCAAGTTCGAAAGCGCGGTTCGAAGGATTGATATTGACCAGGATGGCGCCGATCTTCGCCGTAGCAAATTGAGTAATCACCCATTGCGCGCAGTTGGTCGCCCACAGTCCGACGCGGTCTCCACGCTGAATGCCCAGCGCCAGCAGTCCGCGAGCGGCGCGCTCGACCTGCAGATTCAGCTCGGCGTAGGTGTAACGCAGTTGCTGGTGGCGAATAATTAATGCGTCGTTATCGGGATACGCAGCGGCGGTATCGTCGAGCACTTCGCCGACACACTTGCCCAGCAACGGAACGGTCGCGGCTCCGCACGAGTAGCTAAGCCTTCGCGCACTGGGCGTCGCACTCTGCATGATTGGAGGGCCGCATGGCCAATGCATAAACTATACGGAAAGCGAGGGAGGGAAGCGGCAAGAATTCGTGGCCGGTCTCTACCACATTGGCGGTAGAAGAGTCTGCTGAAAAACTCGGGTGAGCTGACTCAGGTGAGCTGATGTGGAAAGGGCGTAGCTCCAACTTTCAAAGTCTGTCATCCTGAGCGCAAACGTCTGTCATCCTGAGCGGAGGTGGCGCTTCGCCACCGAAGTCGAAGGACCTGCTTTTCCGTTTGTCATCCTGAGCGGAGGTGCCGCTTCGCCACCGAAGTCGAAGGACCTGCTTTTCCGTGTGTCATCCTGAGCGGAGGTGGCGCTGCCCCACCGAAGTCGAAGGACCTGCTTTTCCGTGTGTCATCCTGAGCGCAGGTGGCGCTTCGCCACCGAAGTCGAAGGACCCCTATTGCCGGCACACTCTCTCCCGGCGATAGAGGTTCTTCGCCTGCGCTCGACCGCTGCGCGGCCTTCGCTCCGCTCAGAATGACAAATAGCTAACGTCCTTCAGATCGCGACGCACACCGCTTTCACTTCGGTGTACAGCTCCAGCGCTTCGTGACCCATCTCGCGGCCCCAGCCCGATTGCTTGTATCCGCCGAAGGGCAGCGCGGCGTCGAAGACGTTGTAGCAGTTAATCCACACCGTGCCGGCGCGCAGCTTCTCGGCGATGCGGTGCGCTTTGCTGATGTCTTTAGTCCAGATCCCGGCGGCCAGTCCGTACTCGTTCTGATTCGCCTCCGCCACCAGCTTGGCTTCATCTTTGAAAGGCGTGGCACAAACCACGGGTCCGAAAATTTCTTCGCGAACCACTTTCATGTTGGGACTCGTATTCACCATCACCGTGGGCTCCACGAAGTAGCCCAGTCCGTCGCAGCGTTTGCCGCCGACTACTGCCTCGGCGCCCTCGCTCAGCCCGGCCTCCAGATAGCTGCAAACGCGATTCAGTTGCTCCTGCGAGACCAGCGGCCCCATGTGGGTATCGGGATCGAAGCCGTGTCCGAGCTTGATTCCTTTCGCGTGTTCGGCGACGCCGCCGACCACATCGTCGAAGATGTCCTGTTCGACATAGAGTCGCGAGCCCGCGCAGCAGCACTGGCCATGGTTGAAGAAGATGGCATTGGCCGCGCCGGGAATGCTGGACTGCATTTCCGCAGTCGGCGAAAACTACGTTGGGCGACTTGCCGCCCAGCTCCAGCGAAACTTTCTTCAGATTTCCGGCAGCCGCCTGCAAGATCAGCTTGCCCACTTCAGTTGAGCCGGTGAAGGCGATCTTGTCCACGTCGGGATGGGCCGCCAGCGCGGCTCCGGCGGTTTCACCATAACCAGGAACGACGTTGACCACGCCGTCGGGAAATCCAGCTTCCGCAATCAACTCGGCCAGCAGCAGCGCGCTCAGCGGAGTCTGCTCGGCCGGCTTCAGCACCACGGTGCAGCCGGTCGCCAGCGCCGGGCCCAGCTTCCACGCCGCCATCAACAGCGGGAAATTCCAGGGAATGATCTGTCCCGACCACGCCGATCGGCTCGCGCCGCGTGTAGGCGAAAAACTTTGCGTGCTTCGATCCCGCCGAGATCGGAATGGTATTGCCTTCGATCTTGGTAGCCCATCCCGCCATGTAGCGGAAGAGGTCGACCGCCAGCGGCACATCGGCGACGCGTGCCACCGCCAGCGGCTTGCCGTTGTCCAGGCTCTCGAGCTGCGCGAATTCCTCCAGATGCTCTTCGATCAGGTCGCCCAGCTTCCAGATCAGCCGGCCGCGCTGCGAGGGAGACATCTCCGGCCACGCGCCGCCATCGAAAGCCTTGCGCGCCGCCTTCACCGCGCGATCGATGTCTTCGCGATCGCCTTCGGCGACCTGCGCCATGACTTCCCCGGTGGCGGGATTGTAAGTAGGAAACGTCTTGCCGGAAGCCGCCTCCACCCACTTGCCGTCGATAAACATCTTGCGCGGCTTGCTGATGAACTCTTGCACCCGGCTGTGAACTTGGGGAGCGCTGACGGTGGTAGACATACAAACCTCCTGGGCAGAGCGCGCGCTGCGCGTCACGCTGAATCGAATGGCGGGGTTGGTATCGCGAAGACGCAGTAATGATGCGCCGGCTTGCGTACGGATGCCCACATCCTTGCGGGAGAGTTTATCAGAGGAGTCCGAGCTGCGAGAAGCGGAGGGATCAGGGACCAGGGGCTAGGGGTTAGTGATTAGAGCGCGTTTCAAAAATACCCTTAGGTCTTTCTCGGTGGAAGCGCGGGCCTTTAGGCCTGCGAAAGTGGCGGCTCCCCAAGAAACGGCTTTTTAGCCGCGGCCCGGCGAAGTGGGATTTATGAAGTGATTAGTGATTAGTGAATCTGGGAACACATCTCATCCCCGGCCCTGATCGCTAGCACTGACCGCTGACCACTGACAACTGATTCACTGTGCAACCGCCGCCTCCACATTGGGAGCAAGCACAAATAACCGATCGACGCGCGTGACTTTCAGCGACGTCAGCAGGCGGTCGTTGGCGCCGGCGATAATCAGTTTGCGACCTGAGTTCTCGCGGGAGACGTGAGCGCCCACCAGGCAGCCGATGCCGGCCGAATCGATATAAGGCATGTCCGCCACGTCGATGATCAGCAGGTTGGAATTGTCGGACCGAACCATGGTCTGCAACGGAAAAAAATTGCCCAACAGCAGCGGCCCGTGAATCCGAAATACGGTGGCTCCGGACTTGTCCTCGATTTTCTCGATTTCCAGCGGCTTATCTTGCATAACCGTCGATTTTATAACGGCAGCACTCCTCTCCAATGTTAATTTCCGATTACTGCCTGCCATCTGCCGGGCCCGAGTCCGCATTCCCGGTTACATTTCTTAGCAAATCCATCGTGGAAAATTGTCCCATCCGCGCATCACAGACAGGAGTTTGATATCTCAATCTCCCCTAACGGATTCGAATGCAAACTACCAACATTGCGCCAAGCACAAGTCAGCGACAGGAATCGGCCATCAGCCGCGCCGGCTTGAATGCAGCCAATTTCTTTCAAGCCGAAGCCGTTGGCGTGGTTCTGCCGGTGCTCAACGGTTTCTTGCGAGCTTCGGGCTGGCGCTATGATTCCATTGGAATTGCAACCGCCGCAGCCGGCCTTGGGACGTTTCTGTTCCAGACCCCGGCCGGCCTCCTGACCGATCGCATTAACTCCCGCCGGGCGCTGTTCGGAGCAACCTCCCTGCTGGTCGGCGCCTGCTTCGTATGTCTTCCTCTGGCGGCGCACAGCTTCCCCGCCATTCTCGGATTATTGTTCACCGCCGGCGCTGCTCAGAGTTTCTTTGCGCCAGTACTGGCCGCATTGGCGTTGTCTCTGGTCGGATATGCGCGGATCAATAAAACCATTGGCGACAATCAAAGCTGGAACCATGCCGGAAACATCGTGGCCGCGGTTGTGGGCATCGCCATCGTCTCGCACTTTGGACTTCCGGGAATCTTCTATGCCGTGGGCGTCGCCTCGGCGCTGGCCACGGTTTCGGTTCTGCTGATCCGGCCCGCAGATCTGAATCCTTATCGGGCGACCGGACGCACTGACAATCAAGAGGACGGTGTTCCCGTCATGACGCTGTTGCGGCAACCAGCCATCGCCGTGCTCTTTGTTGCCGTCGCTCTATTTCATTTTGCCAACGCTCCCATCCTTCCCGCGGTTGCTTTGTACGTAAAGCAACTCGGTGGATCGGACAAGCTGATGACGGCGACCGTACTGACCGCACAGGTCGTCATGGTTCCGGTTGCATTGCTCGCGGGCCGTCTGGCTGATCGCTGGGGACGCAAGCCGATCATGGCGGTGGCCTTCTGGATACTGCCGCTGCGGATCCTGAGTTACGCGTTCGTTCACAGCCCGATCGCGCTGGTCGCATTGCAGGCGCTGGATGGCGTGGGCGCCGGCATCTACGGCGTCGCTATCGTGTCGATGTCGGCTGACCTGAGTCACGGCAAGGGAGGATTCAATACCCTGATGGGGCTGTTCGCAACCGCGCTGGCGGTGGGCGGAGTGGTCGGCCCATTGCTGACCGGTGTCCTCATCCAGCATCTCGGATTTGCCATGATGTTCATCCTGTTTGCCGGTCTGGCAACAGCCGGAGCGCTCTGGTTCCAGTTTCTGGTGCCGGAAACCTCAACCGCGGACGTCGGGCTTTCCGAGACCCAGGCCGCCTGAAAGATCGGGGAAAAGAATACAGCCCTGGCTCGGTAGACATCTTTGCATCTCGGCCACGTCTACAGCCGCAGGCGACGAAGCCTGCAGAGCCAAGGAAACTCTGATTAAGGCTTGTTTTGAAGGGGACGGCCTTCAGGCCGTCCGTTGATTACCCGCAAAATCATCCGGCTTTAGCCGCTGCGGACGTCTCGCTTTGGCTTGATCAGAGTTTCCGCCGGGAAATTGTCATCCCGAGCGAACGCAGTTAGCCGAGGGATCTGTGGTTTATCTGCCAGGCGATAGACTGTAATCATCGACACGATGCAGGGGACTTCGGCCGCTCGACAATTCAATAAAGCACGCGTTATTGAAATACGTGCCTGCTCTTCGGCGAATGGAGGAAAGGAAAAAATTTATGTCTGATATTCAATCGGAATATGTAGAACTATCGGTCGCGGATGGCGGCACGATGCGGGCCTGGTTCTCTCGCCCAGCCAAGGAAAAAACTCGCGCCGGATTGATGGTGTTTCAAGAAGCCTTTGGCGTGAACGCTCATATCCGGTCTGTAGCCGACCGCTTCGCCAAGGCCGGCTACGCGGCGATCGCGCCCGAACTCTATCACCGCTCCTCGCCCGGATTTGAGGGCAACTACGATGACTCCGCGCCTTCGATTGCGCTGGCGCGACAACTGACCACGGAAGGTTTGCAGAACGATATCCGCGCGACTCATGGATTTCTCCGCGATCGTGGGAACGCCAACATCGTCTGCGTCGGTTACTGCATGGGAGGCCGGGTTTCATTCCTGGCCAACACATCGGTTCCGGTGCGCGCTGCAGTTTCTTACTACGGTGGTGGGCTCGATGGTGTCATCGCTCGCGCCGTCAGACTGCTCCGCACCCATGCTGTTCTTCTGGGGAGAGAAGGACAAGCACATCACCGGCGAACATCGCCAGAAAGTCGCGGAAGGAATGCACGCATCTAAACAACCGTCGGTACAGGTCACATTCTCAGATGCGGATCACGGATTCTTCTGCGATCAGCGTCCCAGCTATAACCCTGCGGCCGCAAAGTTGTCCTGGGATCTGACATTGTCGTACTTCGAGCAGTACTTGTAGAAACTCATGAAATAGCGAAGGGGCGCAGCTCTAACTGCGGCGGATACACGTCTTTAATCTGTCCTCACGAGGCGGCTTCAGCCGCCGATGGCTCTAGCTCTTGGTCTTTGGCGCCGTCATAACTTATTTCTACATGCCTGACCGCTCCCAATCGCGCCACCAATCCCGCCACCCGCTCGGATTGGAAGTTCGCCATCCGCGCTCTGCGCCATCGCAACTATCTGCTGTTCTTCTCCGGCCAAACGGTCTCGCTGATCGGCACCTGGATGACGCGCATCGCCACCGCGTGGCTGGTCTATCGCCTCACTCATTCGCCGTTTCTGCTGGGCCTGGTCGGCTTCTGCGGCCAGATTCCCGTCTTCCTGCTGGGGCCGTTCGCCGGAGTTTGGGTCGACCGCTGGAATCGCCATCGCGTGCTGGTGGTCACGCAGATTCTATCGATGGTGCAGTCGTTCTGCCTGGCAGTGTTGGCCTTGAGCCATCGCATCACGGTCACCGACATCATCCTGCTTAGCCTCTTCCAGGGAACCATCAACGCCTTCGACATGCCGGCGCGCCAGGCGTTCGTGATTCAGATGGTGGAAGATCGCGAGGACCTGCCGAACGCCATCGCGCTGAACTCGTCGATGGTGAATGTCTCGCGTCTGCTGGGTCCCTCGATTGCCGGCGCCGTCATCGCGCTGTCGAGCGAAGGCTATTGCTTCCTCATCGACGGCTTCAGCTACCTGGCGGTCATCGCGTCGCTGCTGGCGATGACCGGCGTGGTGAAGCAGCAGGCGAAGATCAGGCGGCAGGTCCTTCAGGAACTGGCCGAAGGCTGGCGCTATGTTTCCGGCTTTGTGCCTATCCGTTCCATCCTGCTGCTGCTGGCCCTGGTGTCGCTGGTAGGGATGCCTTACACCGTGCTGATGCCGCTGTTTGCCGCGCGCGTGCTGCACGGCGGCCCGCACACTTTGGGATTCCTGATGGGCGCGGCCGGAGTGGGCGCGCTTATCAGCGCGACCTGGCTGGCCACGCGCCGATCGGTGCTGGGACTGGGCCGCGTGATTCCCAGCATGGCTGCGCTGTTTGGCGGAGCGCTGATTGCCTTCTCATTTTCGCGTTGGCTGTGGCTGTCGTTGCTGCTGATGGTGGCGACCGGCTTCGGCATGATGCAGGAGATGGCCGCCAGCAACACTGTCTTGCAAACCATTGTGGACGACGACAAGCGCGGCCGCGTGATGAGCTTCTACTCGATGGCGATCATGGGCATGACGCCCTTTGGCAGCCTGTTCGCCGGAATCGTGGCGTCGCGGATTGGCGCTCCCTTCACCCTGGCCATCGGCGGCGCCTGCTGCATCGCCGGCGCATTATGGTTCGTCAACAAGCTGCCAAAGATTCGCGCCCACATCCGCCCGATTTATTCGCGCCTGGGAATCCTGCCGGTAATGGCGGACGGAATTCAGGCGGCGACGTTGCAGGTGGAGCAGGAAGAGTGAGGTTGAGAATTTGGTAAACCCGGGTGAGGTAGCAAGACTGAATCGTGTCACAGAGTCGGCGGCCACTGGGTCGGGTAGAGCGGCGCTTCAGCGCCGCGTCCAGGTCCACCACATTTTGTCATCCCGACCGAGGACTTCAGTCCGAGCGGAGGGACCTGTTGTTCGTCGCACCGCGGCGGTTAGCGTCATGGAATAACCCGCATTATTGGCTCTATTCGGCACGAGTGAACTCGTGCCCTGACACAAAGCCGGGTGGCCCATCCGAGCTCTGCTCGCGTTGTTGCGGGATGCGTAACCTACATCACCGGCGGAACGGTGATCCCCATCACCGCCAGCACGCGCATCAGCTCGCGACGCACCACCGCGGCCGTGGCCAGCAGAAACTTCTTCCGCTCTTCGTCGGCTTCGGTGAGGATGTGATGGCGGTGATAGAAGTTGTTGAACTGCTGCGCCAGTTGAAAGGCGTGCTTGGCGGCGAACGCCGGCTCGGTCGTCGCAATGCACTGCTCGACGACGAACGAAGTCTTGCCTGCCAGCAGCCATAGCTCCCAGATTTCGGTGCCGCTCGTCGTCGGCGAAGTAGCGCGCGTAATCGATCTCGGCGGCCAGCGCCTGCTCCGGCTCGACTCCCGCTTTGCGGAAGATGTTGGTCGCGCGCACGACCGCGTATTGCGCATACGGCCCGGTCTCGCCTTCGAAGGCCAGCGCTTCCTTGAAGTCGAAGGCAATCACCGACTGCTTGGTGAACTTCAGCATGAAGTAGCGCAGCGCGCCGATGGCGATCTGCGTCGCTGATGCGGATGCGCTCCGCTTCGTCCAGCTCGGCATGGCGGCTGTCGACTTCTTTCTTGGCGGCGGCGATCAGCGCGTCCAGCAGGTCGTCCGCCTTGACGCCGAAGCCCTTACGTCCAGATACCTCAATGTAGGACTTGCCGCGATCCTCTTCGCTTGACCTCGTAGCCCAGCTCCATCGCGCAGCGCGGCGTCAGCGCCACCATCTCGTAGGAAAAATGCGTGTAATGCGCCGCCTGCTCGGTGTAGCCCAGCAGCCGCAGCGCTTCGATCACCGTGTTCTGCGGATCGGCTCTGCCGCGAGTCGATGACGTTATAGATCGCCGCGACGTTGCCGAAGTGCGGATGGTCGGGCTCGCCGTGCTCGGCGGAAATCCAGACTTCGTGATGATTGGGATAGTGGTAGAACCGGCGATATCCGAAGTCGCGACCCAGCAGGCCAAACTTCCACAGGTGATAGGCGATGTCCTTGCCGACGTAGCCGACCGTGCCGTTGGAGCGCACGATGACCTTGGCGTCTTCGTCGGGACCGGTCTTTCTTCGCTTGCATCCCGAGGAAGCTCGAGGATCTGCCGGGTGCCCCATTTCAGCGCCGTCTTTTGGCGCTGAAGTGGGAGACGACGATGCCGACGCCTTCGACGGCCTCGTCATCACCCAGCATCCCTTGTTCTTCCCCTCGGTCTCGAAGTACAGCACGCCCTTCTGCTTCAGCAGCTCGAAGGCCAGCATCCCAGAAATGCAGGCGCAGGATCTCGCTCTCGCGCGGCAGAAAGTCGTACTCGATGTCGAGCCGGTCCATGGTCTCGAGATGCCGCCGCAACACCGCCGTCGAGATCAGCTCAGCGATCTCGGCCATCTCGTTGCCGCCCTGCTCGATGGCATGCAGCGCTTCCGAGCCGCGCCTTCAGGTGCTCTTTGTCCTGCTCGTACCACTGCGAGACGCGCGCGTAGAGGTCCCAGCAGTAATAATCGAAGCGTCGGCGTGGCGGCGATCAGTCCGGCAATCTCCGGCTTCGATTTGTTCTCCAGTTGCGATGAAGCCGACCACCACATCGGCCACCTGCACGCCGGTGTTGTCGATGTAGTTCTGGATGTCGACGGTGTGGCCGGCGGCGCGCAGCAGGCGGACGAACGTATCGCCCAGGATGGCGTTGCGCAGATGTCCGATGTGCGCCGCCTTGTTGGGATTGATGCTGGTGTGCTCGACCAGAATCTTGCCGCTGACGTTGGCTGCGCCTTCGCCGGCATGACTCGGCGGTGCCGACTGTCGCGCTCGCTCGCCAGCGCTCGCGCGGCAACGTCGCGCTTCAGCCGCGCGTTGATGTAGCCGGCGCCGGCGACTTCGAGCTTCTCGAATCCCTCGGGCAGGGGCATCTCGGCGACGATCTCTTCGGCAATCTTGCGCGGAGCTTTGCGCAGCTGCTTTGCCAGCTCGAACGACAAGCGGCAGGGCGAACTCACCCATCTCGACCTTGGGCGGCTGGTCGATGACGATGTTGGGCAAGTCGAGGTGATACTTCTCGCGCAGGAATGCGCGGACATGTGTAGCCAGATTTTTTTGTTGCTCAAGGTACATGGGGCCGCTTTTCGCTCTTCGCCGATCGCTTTTCGCCGTTAGCCTTTAGGGAAACTCTGATTAAGGCTTTTCTTGAAGGCGACGGCCTTCAGGCCGTCCGTTAGGCACCCGCAAAATAATGCGGCTTTAGCCGCTGAGGTAAGGGCAAATCACCCCAGGCGCTAAAGCGCAGTTCGAGGGGTGCGGTTTTCATGCACGCCTGAAGGCGTGCTCCACCCCTACACCACACGTTCGGTGGGGAACCAAAACTCTCCGACAACTCCATAACATCCTAAACAGAATAACAAACGCAGGTTTGACGCTCATTTCAGCGTTACCTATGATGAAGCATCCCGGCGGACTCCCATGCGCATTGCCTATCTCGATTGCTTCTCCGGCATCAGCGGCGACATGTTTCTGGGCGCGCTGCTCGATGCCGGAGTTCCGTTCGAGCTGCTGCAGAAAACCGTCGCTGACCTCAGTATCGGAGCCGTTCTGGAGATGTCGCGTGTAGATCGAGGCGGCATCTCCGCGATGAAGCTCGACGTGATCGTCGACGGGGAAAAGGACCTGCCGCGCGAGGAGTTCTGGGCGACGGACACGCATCCTATGAGCTCGAGCACGCAAAGAGGCGAACCACAGATCCCTCCGCTCCGCTTCGCTCCGGTCGGGATGACAAGAGGGAAGGAGTTGCAACGGAGAGTGGATCGGAGCGCCGTGTCGAAGCTCTGAACCGTGATGAAAGTGCTGGGCATTCCCATGGTCACGCGCCGACGCGCGGTCTCAGCGAAATTCTGAAGATCATTGCGGCCGCTGCTATCAGCGAGCGCGCCAAGCAGACGGCAAGCGAGATCTTTCTGGCCCTGGGCGCAGCCGAAGCCAAGGTCCACAACTCCAGCATCGAAGACATCCACTTCCACGAAGTCGGCGCGGCCGACGCCATCGTCGACATTGTTTGCGCCGCTGTCGGCGCGGAGGCGCTCGCGGTCGAGCAGTTCGTTTGCTCGCCGCTGAATGTCGGCGGCGGAACCGTGACTTGTGCCCACGGCGTACTGCCGGTTCCGGCTCCGGCGACTTGAATTGCTGAAGGTGTGCCGATCTATTCCGGCGAAATCCAGAAAGAACTGGTCACGCCGACCGGGGCCGCGATCGTGAAGGTGATAGTCTCAAGCTTTGGGCCGCGTCCGCTGATGACGACGGAGCAGATCGGTTATGGCGCGGGCACGCGCGATTTTGCGGACATGCGAATGTACTGCGGATCAGCGTGGGCGAGACCGGGAGCAGTCAGCGCACACTAACGATTTCCCCGGCAGCCTGGCAGAGGCGGGCAGCATCGGCGAGGAAGAAATTGCGATCCTGGAAGCCAATCTGGACGACCTGAATCCGCAGCTCATCGGCTACATCGTCGAGCAGGTTTTGGCCGAAGGCGCGCTGGATGTCTTCACCACGCCGGTGCAGATGAAGAAAAACCGTCCGGGAACGCTGCTGACGATACTCGCAAGTCCGGAGCAGGAAGAGCAGACTGCGCGCGCTGCTGTTTCGCGAGAGCAGCACGCTGGGCATCCGCGCGCGTCGCGAGAAGCGTTACGTGTCTGGCCGCGTCGTCATGAGACGCGTCGCGACGCCATGGGGCGAAGTTCGCATGAAGATCGGCAGCATGAACGGCACCGTCTCGCAGTACGCGCCCGAATACGAGGATTGCCGGCGCATTGCCGCCGAGCATCACGTCCCGCTGAAGACGGTGATGCAGGAAGCGCATCCGCTTGTACCTGGACCAGAAGAATGGATAACCGCCCGAAAAGTTCTACATCACCACGCCGATCTATTACGTCAACGCGCAGCCGCACATCGGGCACACGTACACCACGGTGGTGTGCGATGCCATCGCCCGCCGCCAGCGCATGATGGGCGTGGACACCTGGTTCCTCACCGGCACCGACGAGCACGGACAGAAGATCGAGCGCTCGGCCACCGCCGCCGGCTGCTCGCCCAAGGAGTTTGCCGACAAGTTTCGGGCGAATTCCGCGAGCTGTGGGACCGGATGAAGATCACCTACGACGACTTCATCCGCACCACCGAGCCGCGCCACGTGCGCGGCGTGCAGGCGCTGTTCACGCGTTTGCAGGAGCGCGGCTACATCTACAAAGGCTCGTACAGCGGGCAGTACTGCGTGTTCGACGAACTCTATGTCGATGTCATCGGCCCGGGGCGCCCTGCCCTGAGTGCGGCCGCCCAACGGAAACGGTTCACGAGGAGAACTACTTCTTCAAGCTGTCGGCGATGGAAGACCGGCTGCTGAAGCTCTACGCCGAGCATCCCGATTTCATCCGCCCGGAAACGCGGCGCAACGAAGTGATCGCCTTCGTGCGCAGCGGACTGCGCGATCTCTCGGTCAGCCGCACGTCGTTCAAGTGGGGCATCCCGGTGCCGGGCGACCCGAAGCATGTCATCTATGTCTGGCTCGACGCGCTGGCGAATTACCTGACGGCGATCGGCTTCGGCTCCGACGATCCGAGAGACCAGGCAGAAGCTGGAGCGCTACTGGCCGGCCGACGTGCACATGATCGGCAAGGAGATCGTGCGCTTCCACTGTGTCTATTGGCCGGCGTTCCTGCTGGCGGCAGACCTGCCGCTGCCGAAGTCGATCGTTGCGCACGGCTGGCTGCTGTTTGAAGAGAGCAAGATGTCGAAGTCGCGCGGCAACATCGTGCGCAGCGAAACCATTCTCGACACGCTGGGCGGCGACGCGCTGCGCTATTTCCTGCTGCGCGAAATCGTGTTCGGCAGCGACGGCTCGTTCAGCTTCGACGCGCTGGTGCAGCGCTTCAACGCCGACCTGGCGAACGGGCTCGGGCAATCTATCCAGCCGCACGCTGAGCATGATCACGCGCTACTTCGAGGGCGAAATACCTTATCCCTCGCCCCGGGAGCGCGACGCGCCGCCGATGACGCCGTCGCCGAACTGGCGCAACAGACGATCGCCGACTTTCACGCGCAGTTTGAGCAGTTTCAGTTTTCGCGCGCGCTGGAAACGGCATGGGGGCTGGTGGCGGCGGTCAACAAATACATTGTCGAGAACGAGCCATGGGCAGTCGCGGAGCGCGACGACAAAGACTCGGTGGCTGGCATTGCCTTCATGGGAAACCGCCCCCGCGCAGGAAAGTGGCCCGGGACCTGGAGTAATGGAGTGGTAAACGTACGTCAGGTGGCTTGCGGGTGGGTGCGTCTGGGTGCTTCATTCACGTCGGCCGGCGCCGTCCCAGAAGAGTCATCCAAATGTTCTGTCTTCACCTGATGAACCGTCTCTCGCTCGGCGAGAGGATCGGTTGAGCGTGCGCAGAGCAAGCGCCGGCGCCTCGGGGGAACACAGACCTGGGCGGACTCGGACAACATGGGACGCGTCAGCGCCCGGCCAGCGGGGATGCCGTGATGCCGTGGAGAAGGACCGACAATGCGACGGTCACGGTGACTGCTGCGAGGACGACCTTGGATGTCTCTGGATCCAGCACGTCCACAGCAATGAGTGCGAAGACGACCGACGCCAGCCCGCGTGGGCCGAACCATCCGACGAAAGCCACCGTGGCACGATCCACTCCACTCCCTGCGAGAGCGATGCCGACGGAGATCATCCGCACGATTCCGAGGGCCAGGACGGCGAAGACGACGTCGCGCCAGCCTGCGTCCTCGATTCCCGGGACCAGCATGATGGCGCCGAATGCGAACACAACCAGGAGCGAGAGCAGGGTGCCACCTTCTTCAGTCAGGCGCAGGACCTCTTCGTCGCTCCGGTGGTCGATGGCGCCGAAGGTCATACCTCCAACGAAGGCGGCGATAAACCCGTTCGTGCCTGCCACGACTGCGCAGGAATAGACGCATACGGCAAGCCCAAGGACGGCCAATGGGCGAAACTCCGGCGAACTCCATCCCGCGCCGCCGGGACCACGACATCAGGGTCCCACCCGCAATTCCCAACCCGATTCCTATGCCCGCACCGCCGAGAAGGTCGAGGGCGGCCGATGCGACGCTCTGCGCTCCCAAGATCGACTCGCTGGTGACCGCACCGGCCAGGAACAGATTTACGAAGGGCGTCACGATCCTATCATTGAGCCCGCTCTCGACGTTCAGCAGGCGACGAACTCTGGCCGGTATGCGTGCGTCCTCCAGAATGGGAGCCCCGAGAGCTGCGTCTGTCGGCCGCGACGATGGCACCGATGAGTGCCGCAACCCACAATCCATGGCTCCCGAAGAGAAGGGCCGCCGTGGCGGCGCCGGCCGCGATGGTGAGCGGCAGCCCGAGACAGAGCAACCGCGGCGGCTGTGCGGCGTCGGAATGCAGCTGACGGGCATTGACTCGGGAGGCGTCCGCGAAGAGTACGAGCGCCAGCGTTACCTCGGCCAAGCTGCGCACGGTGGACGAGTGCAGATTGACGTGGATCACGGCGATCGGCCCATTGCTGGTCACGAGCCCGACGACCACGAACGCGAGGGGCGCGGAAACATCCCAGCGTTCCAAACGGGCGGAGAGCAGACCCCACAGGACCAGACAGCCGGCGACGACGGCGAGCGCCGCCACTTCCGCCTCGTGGCTCACGGGTCGTTCCTGTTCCGGGACCAGACCACGGACACTCGTCTCCACACGGGCGGGAGATGTGTGGTGCAGGCGAAGGGAGGTGCGGCAGCTCCCTTTGGCACAGGCTCAATCCTGACCGTCCGGAGGCCTTCCCCGCCGCCAACTCGCTCAGGGCAGTGACCAGATCACCTGAGGGGCTTCAGACGGACCACGACGGATGATCGGTCGCCTGGTTCCGATCGGCCGGCCGGCGACGAGCGATGCAGAGTCACGAACCGAGACCCTAGTTGTGGGTTCCCTCGCCGCTCCGGCGTCGACCAGGCTTACCGTTCGGACGACTTCGACATCGATTGCCCTCCGGCCTTGGCCCTCGGCTCCGGGTGCGGAGTCGCATCCTTCTTGGGTGGCTCTCGCTCGGCTAGAAAGTCGTGTGCGTCGAAGAGTTCGGGCACCGCTGTTCGCCGCTTCAAGGTTGGGAAGCCGATGTGATCGGGTTTACATGTCGAACGTCGCGTCTACTCCAGCGCTCCCGGCGGCGCGTCAGCGAGATCTGGGAGGAAGGAGACCGATGCGACCGAGGTCAGGCGTCGACGGCCCACCATGTCGTCTGCGCTTGTCGTTCTTCAGTCGTCGCCTTGCGCATGTCAGGCGTGGACCCGCGGCGAGCGCAACTTCTCATGGGGTCGGCGTCTCGGGCGCCCCGCCCGAAGTGCGCGGACAAGCCAATGCATGGCCGCTTCCCGATCACGACTACAACAATCCCGCGACGCCGGCGCATCGCCGATCCGGGCGTCCACCGTGTCCACATTGACCACCGCCTGGAGCGTGCCCATGTCCGTGGGTGCGTCGACCTCTCCGATCGTGATCGGCGGCGTGGCCTACGTCCAGGACCAGGCCGGGGCCGTCACGCCATCGACGTGTCGTCGGGTCATGTCAAGTGGAAGACCCAGCCACTCGGCTTCAGCATCGGGCCCTGGGGCGTGTCGGTGGGATGGGGGAGGCTCTTCGCATCCACCTCGACCGGTGTGGCGGCCTTCCGGCTTTCGGACGGGGCGCCGCTGTGGACCCGGAAGATCACCACGACGTCAGGCCAGGGCGTCGACATGCAGACGCTCCCATACGGCGGGCGGGTCTACATCGCAAGTGTGCCGGTGAACATCGGCAACTACTACAAGGGCGGTTCGGTCGGTTATCTCGAAGCGCTCGACGTGACCACGGGCAAGGTGGACTGGAGCTTCGACACTGTCCTTTCGAAGAACCTGTGGGGAATCCGTCGGTGAACTCCGGCGGTGGCGCCTGGTACCCCCCGGCCATCGACGTCCGGCGGAACATCCTCTACTGGGGCGTGGCCAACCCCGCCCCCTTCGTGGGCACCACGGCCTACCCGAACGGATCGAGCCGGCCCGGCGCCAATCTCTATACGGACTCCATGGTGGCGCTCTCCGCTTCCACCGGAAAGCTTCTGTGGTACCACCAGGTCTTCCCGCACGATCTGTACGACCGCGATGAGGTGCAGGCCATGCTCGTCCCCGTGGGCCGGCCGGTCGGCGGGTCGCCCGAGGTCGCCATCAGCTCCGGGAAGGGGGGCTTTGTCCTCGGGCTCAATCCGCGCACGGGCCACCTCTTGTGGAAGACCGCAGTCGGGATCCACCGCGATGGCGACCTCCCGAAGCTCACGGGCCCGACAACGGTCTATCCCGGGACGTTCGGAGGTGTGCTGACACCGCCGGCTTCGGCGGACGGCGTCGTCTACGTCGCGACGTTGAACGCCCCGTCGACCCTCACGCCCGACCACACGTTCTATTTCGGCGGAAAGATCGGGACCATGGACGGCGACGTCGTGGCGATGTCGGCTCGTACGGGGAAGGTCGCCTGGGACACCAAGGTCCCGGGCGATCCCACCGGCGGCGTCACCATCGTGAATGACTTGGTCCTGACGGCGACATACCAGGGCGCAGTGGTGGCCCTGAACCGGCATACAGGCGCCATCGTTTGGAAGGCGCAGGAGCCAGGAATGATCAACGGGTGGATGTCTGTTGCCGGGGACGAGGTGTATGTGCCGGTGGGCTCGCCCGCACAGCTGGTGGCGTTGAAGCTCCCCGCCGACGAATTGAGCTGATTCTCACCTCGACGGCGCGGCTCAAGAGCAAGGGGGATGAGATCAACCGTCTTCCACATGTGGTGAAGCGGCAGTCAAGCGATCAACTGCTGAGACACTTAGTCGCAACGAAGGACGAACGCAATGGCTTCAAGGATTCAGGATTTCCACCTGGCCCTTTCGGTCGGCGATGAAACCGTCGCCGACCGGAGGCCGGTGCAGCTGCCGTCTCACACGTTTCGCGTCGGTTGGTCCAAGACTCGTCAACGGCATCGAGTGCGCCCCTCGGGATTCAAACCCGAAACCTCCGGATTAAGAGTCCGAGGCTGGATGGTCACGTGGAGTTCATTCGAGTCTGTGACCTGCGGTTACATCCAGTCATGATCCAGGAATTCGGTTGATGTCCGCCCGGTACCCACCCAAATCGTGGGTTGGACGTGGGGGAGGTACCACGTGGCAGATCGGGGGATTCTGGCGGATCCGGTCCCACTCCGCCGGTCCCAGTGTGATCTGTTATCTGGTATCATACAACCGTGGATGGAAAGGCCGAAGCGAGCGCAATCCTTCGTCGGTTGCGGCGAGAGAATCGATCTACTCCGCACGAACTAGGCCGCGATGGCTCGCGTCCCCCAATCGACCATCGCCGAAGTAGAAGGTGGACAACGAGAGCCATCTCTCACCCTGTTGAGCAGGATCGCCGAGTCCACTGGCCAGTCGATCGCGATACGGCTGGCCCCGTTGCCGCGGCACAGCGCGGTGGCCACCGCCAACACGATCAAAGATCGGTTGTATGCGGATGCGGATGCGGGCGAAGGGCTGTCTCTCGATATTCGCGAGGATGGTGCGCTTCGCGCTGTCATCGATCTGAAAGATGCCCTTCGGCGATCCAGCAATGAGGGATTCGATGCCCTTACCAGCCAGGCCCCAGGCCTCGTCGGGGACACACGTAGGGATGCTTTCCTCGCTGCGATAGTTGAAGACGAGGCTGCCAGAAAGGCGATCTCTCCACCTCGCTGAACAATGACCCGAAGAGGTTCAATCGACCCTTCTGGTATCTCTCCAAGAACCCGAGATTCCATACCTGGGAGATCGCCAACTCGCCTGGAGCGCTCATCCGTCATGGCTTGTTTGCTGCGGAAGAAGAACTTGAGAGTGTGTGATTTCAACCGGGACGAAATGGAGTCGGCACTCGCCGAACTTGCGGACCAACTCAACACTCGCAACGTCAAGGCCAAGATCTACCTAGTTGGCGGGGCGGTCATGGTGCTTGCGTTCGATGCTCGGTTCACCACCGGAGACATTGATGGCTCCATTCATCCCACAGATGACGTGCTCGCCGTTGCCGCTGAGATCGGTCAACGCCGAGGGCTTGGTGCCGAATGGCTCAACAACTCGGCTCAACAGGTCATACCGGTATTCAAGGAGCCCGACTGGCAACCGATACTCAAGTCGGGGAACGTTGAGATTGTCGCCGCCGATCAGCGGTCGATGTTGGCCATGAAGATGCAAGCCGGCCGTGGCTCGCGGGACCGTCTCGATATCACCCTCCTCGTCAATAAATGTGGCATTACCAACGTTGCCGAGCATTAGAGATCTTTGAGGAGTTCTTTCCCGGACCCGCTTCAGGATCAGAACGCTCCCGCTGTACGACGAAGCCGTCGCGGCACTAGGTCCCGGTCACCATGAAGGAATTCGCGGGAATCGTGACCTTGACCCCGTTTTCCGGACCGAGCTTGTAAGAGTCAGGCCTGGTTTTGGTCAAAGTGTAGGGCCTCGAACTCGTCCGGGGGGAGATAGTCGAGCGAGCTGTGTCGACGTTCGCAATTGTACAAGTGCTCCATCTATTCGGCGATGGCGATGGACAGTTCAAGCTTGGTCCGCCACTTCTTTCGGTTGAGCAGCTCGATCTGGATCGTGCCCCAGAACGACTCCATGGGGGCGTTGTCGTAACAGTCACCGACGGTACCCATCGATCTTGACCAGTCCCTTGGCGCGGATATCTCGGTGAAGGCCCACGACGTGAACTGGGAGCCATGGTCCGATGGATGATTGTGCCGGGTCCGGTCGGTCGTGATCGCTCGCCATGGGCAAGGCGTCATTGACCAAGGCAGCTCTCGCAGCGCCGGTCGATGGCCCAACCGACAATGCGTGGCGTAGCGTGAGTACGGCGCAGCAGTAGAGCTTGCCCTCAAGTGCTTGGATTCCAGCAATCGTCGCAACACCTCTTGGAGGTGATGGTGATGGCTGGTCCGAAGTACAGCAAGAAGCAAAAGGAGCAGTTCTTCGATCTGATCGACAAAGGTGGAACGGTCCGAGCGGCGGCAAGGTCAGTGGGCGTGCATCCTGGGGCTGCCTACACATGGCTGCGCAACGCTGGGCTAACGATGCAGCGAGCGACGCCGAGGATCTATACCGACGCCGAGAAAGCGGAGTTCTTTCGTCTCCTCGAGGAACGAAAGAACGTGTCCGCGGTGGCTCGAGAGCTCGGGTTCACCCGGGTGACCTGTTATGCGTGGGCACACAAGGCGGGGATCTTCACGAGCGAGGCCAGGAGAGTAAATCCGCGCAGGGAAGAGTTCTTGCGGCTCAGGGCGGAGGGTCTCACCCGCGCCCAGGCCGCGGCTCGTGTGAACGCCGATAAGCGATCGGCGATCGATTGGGACAAGGGCATCACGATCATCCATCGGGGCCGGATCTACCCCGATGGCCGCATTGTGCGCTATCCCGAGCCCACACTCAAGGGCATGACACCGCCACGAACCTCTCGGGCCATCGGTGGCCGCGTTGACCTCGACCGGGTTGAAAAGGTCATCCATGCCCGTTATCTGAGCCTGGTTGAGCGTGAGCAGCTCAGGGATCTGCGCAGAGCCGGAAGATCGATGCGCCAGATCGCCGCCGAACTCGGCCGTTCGCCATCGACGATCAGTCGGGAACTGCGGCGCAACACGGTGTCGAACCGTGAATACCTTCCCCACACGGCCCACCGGCTCTCGGTCCAGCGGCGCAGACGGCCCCGAACCCCCAAGATTCTCGCCAATGCGGAACTTCGCTCCTACGTCGAGGCACGACTGAAGAAGCGGTGGTCACCGCGCCAGATCAGCCGCAGAATGAAGAAGGACTTCCCCGATGCACCGGAGATGCGGGTGAGCACTGAGACCATCTACCAGGCGATTTACGTGCACGCCCGGGGCGAGCTCAAGCGGGAGCTCGCCAAGCAGCTCCGCCGTGGACGCACCGCCCGCAAGCCTCAGAAGCGACCCGACGTTCGCCGGCCACGCTTCGTCGACCCGATGACGTCGATACGTCAGCGACCCCCCGACGTCGAAGGCCGAGCTGTTCCTGGACACTGGGAAGGAGATCTCATCGTCGGAGCGGGCGGAGGGTCGGCCATCGCCACGCTTGTCGAACGGACCAGCCGATTTGTCCTACTCGGTCACCTTGGACGCGAACGCAACGCCGATGCCGTTCGCGACAGCCTCATCGACGCGATCACACCCCTTCCCGACACCTTGCGTCGGAGCCTGACTTGGGACCAAGGGGCCGAGATGGCCGAGCACAGGGCCTTCAGCGTCGCCACCGACATGGACGTCTACTTCGCCGACCCCGGTGCACCTTGGCAGCGCGGCAGCAATGAGAACACCAACGGACTGCTTCGCCAGTATTTCCCCAAGGGAACCGACCTGGCTCGCTACAGCAAGGACGATCTCCGCGAGGTTGCAGAAGAGCTGAACGGACGGCCACGCGAAGCCCTTGATTGGGACACGCCAGGCGAGAGACTCAGCATCCTTCTAAGTCTGGCTAGTCCGAACGTTGCGACGACCGCTGGAATCCAAGCGGTGGGGATGCTCGGTAATGTCGGTCAGCCACAGCACGTTGGGCCGGGGCCGGTGAAGTTCGCTCCACCAGGTCCTTCTGGGTGGCCTGATTCACCAGGTTCTTCTTGCGTCGGCTTTGGGCCCCCGGGGAGCCCCTTGATGCCCAGCCCACGTAAAGTCGAGGATCAGCTTCTTGTTGACCACCATGTTCTGCTCGCGCATAGAGGGCGGCTCGGATGCGCAACATCCCATAGGTGCCTCGCGAGCGCTTATCGATGGGGGCCACAAGCCCGCTCAGCAAACAGCCGGCGGATCTGGCGATCAGAGGGCACGTGGTACTTGAACTGGTCGTAGGCCCGAGCGGGTGACGCCAGACGATCCGGCATGCCGCGCGCTCGGTGTAGCCCAGGTCGCTCAGCGCTTTGGCGACCTGGCACCGCCTTTTGGGGCAACGGGCTCCTCGCCGTTGAAAAGGGCGGCCGCGGCCCGGGTGATCTCGAGCTCTGCTTCGAGCTCGGCGATGGTCTTGTGGGCCTGGGCGAGCTCGTCGGCCTCGAAGGTCTTGATGCCCTTGGTGCGTCCGGCGTCAACCAGCGCCTGGTGCTTCCACAGATGGAGGGTCGGCTCGGAAACCCCGAGCTCTTTGGAGAGCGAGGTGACGTTCTCGCCGGCAACGGGACGGGCACACACCGCCCTGCGGAACTCGAGTGGATAGCGCTTGGGCATGGACTACCTCCTGGTAGTTCACGACCAAACTCTTATAACCGCTGTCGCCCAAACAGGGGTCAACGGCACGGAGCACCCCCAACGGTCTAAAACTGACAGACACGGTTTACACATGAGGTCTCTGAAATGACAAGGAGACCAGGTGACGGAACGGGAGCTGGCGAGGAACGCTGCAGACGGCTGGCGATCATTCGCCACGCCCAGGAAGTGACCGGCAATGTCGCCAAGACGTGCCGCTACTACGGCATCAGCCGGAAGCCTACTACAAGTGGTTCCGGCGCTACGAGGAGGACGGGGTCGACGGCCTGCGGGATCGCTCCAGGCGGCCTCTGAGCCCCAGAGCCACCGAGACCGAGGTCATCGGCAAGATCATCTACCTGCGGCAGAACTACCACTTCGGGCCGCAGAAGATCTCCATGTACCTGGAGCGCTACCACGACATCGAGATCTCGACCTCGGGGGTCTGGCGGATCCTGAAGCGCCTCGACATGAACCGTCTGCCGGCCTCGCAGCGCTACAAACGCCACAAGGAGCGCTGGAAGCGCTACGAGAAGCCCCTGCCGGGCCACCAGGTCCAGATCGACGTGAAGTTCATCGAACCCTCGAGGGCGCCGAAAGAAGCGCTACTACCAGTTCACCGCCATCGACGACTGCACGAGGCTGCGGATCCTGCGCATCTATGACCGCTGCAACCAGAAGACCGCCATCCAGTTCGTCGACTACGTCCTCGAGAAGCTGCCCTTCGAGGTCCAGTCGATCCAGACCGACAACGGAGTCCGAGTTCCAGTCCGGTTCCACTGGCACCTGCTCGACCGTGGCATCCGCCACGTCTACATCAAACCGCTCACCCCGCGGCTCAACGGCAAGGTGGAGCGATCCCATCGGATCGACAACGAGGAGTTCTACCGGCAGCTCGACGGGGTGGTCATCGACACGGCCGAGCTCTTCAACGACAAGCTCCAGGAGTGGGAGGACTTCTACAACTACGATCGCCCGCACGGCGCCCTGGGCGGCCAGACTCCCTACGA
>CAVUSW010000013.1:0-723854 GCA_963744265.1 uncultured Acidobacteriaceae bacterium | reverse complement strand
CTTCACTCAAATTTACGAAGCTGATAAATGTCGGCTGTAAACACTTCCATATGACGCTCAGGTTTGCTCAGCAGTGTGAACCCGACCTTGCGATAGAGCGCGTGCGCGTCGCGCGTGGTCAAGTGCCAGCGCCGCAATCCCTGCAAGTCGGGATGCTGCATGACGCACTGCATCAGCCAGGTTCCCAGACCCTTGCCCTGGTGCGACTCCAGCACAAACACATCGCACACGTAGGCGAAAGTAGCACGGTCGGTGACCACCGCACGAAACCGATCTGGGTGTCGCGCTCGAAAAGTCCGAAGGAAAGAGAGCCTCGCATAGCGCTCTCCAGCGTCTTCCGCGGCATGCCCTCGCTCCAGTAGGCGCGCGAAAGATAGCCGTGGATCGCATCGATGTCCATGCGCGCAGGATCGCTGCTGATGGTGTATTCGCCACAATGCTGCTCAAACACCGTCTTACGATCCAAAGTGGTGTCCATCAGCTTAATTGTAGCGCGGACGGACTTTGGCGACGAAGGCCCGCCGGCTGCCAATGACGCTCGCGGCCGGGTGGAGCGGCTTTCAGCCAGCGCTTTCGCCGACCCTACATTCCCGATATGCAGGCTTGCATTCGCCAACGGCCACCCTGAAATTGCGTTAAAGTTGATGACGCGCTGCAAAGCGTGCCCACTATGCGCCTACTCGTCATCCTTGTCATCGTTCTGTTTCTCCTCACTGCACTGTTTTTCTTTCAGCCCGGCGGCTACCTGATCGTCGATCATCCCGAAAAATCGGACGCTATCGTCATGCTCAATGGTGATCAGGCGGACAAACGGTATTGGCGCGGGTTAGAACTGCTGCGCGCCGGCTATGGACAGCATTTTGTCGTGGATGTGGGTGCGGGTCAGATCTACGGTCACTCCGATGTGGACCTGGCGCAGGATTTCATCGCCCACACCGCAGGAGCCAACGCCTCCCAAGTAAGCATTTGTCGTATCTATGGCGATTCCACCAAAGATGAGGCTCCGCAGGCGGGAAAATGTTTGCAGCAATTGCAGCCAGTTCCGCACTCGGTCATCCTGGTCACCGACGACTATCACACTCGACGCGCGCTCTCCATCTTCCGCGATCGGCAGCCGCAATATCAGTGGACAGCAGCCGGGGCCAGAAATGAGTTTCTCTTCGGACTGCCGTGGTGGAAGGACCGCGAGTGGGCCAAGACCTACCTCACCGAAGTGCAGAAGACGCTCTGGTGGCAATTGTGGGACCGCTGGCGACAGTGACTTGAGCCATACAGCTTATGTGCGTCGTGCAAGCATCTAGCCAAGATATTCGGATCAGGAGACGCTGATGCCTGGCGCAAAGAAGAGCAGCAATAAGAAAACGTCCGCAAACGCTACGAAGAAGACGACGAACCGTTGGGTGGCGAAGGTCACCACGGACTCCACTCATCCGCCGGAAGGCCTGTTCAACCAGAGCGCGGCTACGATTGCCAGAAGCCTGGCTTCGAAGAAGGTTTCTCCGAAAGGGCCGGGCTCCGGAATGCGCATGCTGACGTACTACATTAACCGCGCCGGACACAACCTGAGCGCCACCCGTCGAGCGGAACTGGAAAAAGCGAAAGCTCTGTTGTCGAAACGCGTGGTGCGGGAGAAGGAATCCAAGAAGCAGAAGAGGGCCGGGTAGAGCCAGCCTTTAGGCTGGCGTCCGGGGTTGTCCCCATTACGGAGCTTCAGCCACGGCGCTCATTTAATGATCGCCGTGGCTCAAGCAACCTAATTCTTCCACGATGGACGCGGCGCGGAAGCGCCGCTCTACCCGCCCTCGCGGGAATACACCAGTTCTGAAACCGCTCTAAGAGTTACAGCAACTCCTCGTTCCAGTTCTCCAGAAACTTCTTCACCTCGGCCATGAACTGGTCGGCCACGGCGCCGTCGATTACGCGATGATCGTAGCCAATGCTCAGGTGCATTCTGGAGCGGATGGCGATAGAGTCGTTGCCATCCTTATCGGTTACCACCACTGGCTTCTTACTGATGCCGCCCACGCCCATGATGGCGAGCTGCGGCTGATTGATGATGGGCAATCCGAACTCGGCTCCGAAGATGCCAGGATTGGTGATGGTGAACGTCCCGCCCTGCACCTCATCCGGCTTCAGCTTCTTGGTGCGGGCGCGTTCGCCCAGATCGCTGATCGCCCGCTGCAAGCCAACAAAGCTGCGCTCTTCGGCATTCTTCACCACCGGCACAATCAATCCCCAATCCAGCGCCACGGCGATGCCGAGGTTGATCGATGCGTGATAGTGAATGTTGTCGCCCTCGACCGAAGAGTTAATGATGGGCCACTGGCGAATGCCATGCACTACGGCGCGTGCGAAGAACGGCGTAAACGTGAGCTTGTTGCCGGTGGCTTGCTCGAACTTGGCCTTCATGCGCTCGCGCAGCTTAACAATGCGCGTGACATCGACTTCGAAGATGCCGTGCACATGCGCACTTGTGCGCTTCGACATCACCATGTGCTCGGCAATCTTCTTGCGCATCACCGACATGGGCACGACCTCGCCCGGTGTAACTCCGCCGACCGGTTGCAGCGGTGCGATGACTGCCGGCGCGGCCGGTGCCGAAACTGCCGCCGGAGCTTGTGCGCGCCGGAGCCGCGGGCACGGGTGCTCCTGCGCCGTGCTTGGTGACAAATGCCTCAATGTCTTCTTTGGTAATGCGGCCGCCCAGGCCTGTACCCGAAACTTTGGTCAAATCGACATTGTTATCTTTGGCAATGCGGCGCACCAACGGACTGGAGCGAACGCGCTCCTGATCACCGCCTTCGGGATATTCCAGAACCTTGCCTTGCGCCGCCGTTCCAGGCCCTCTTTCTCGTCCTCCGCAAGATCTGCCGGGATCTTGCCAGCTGGCTTGGCTTTTGGCGCTTCTTCGACGGCGGGCCTTGCTGCTTCGGTCGGAGCGGCTTTGCTTCCATCTCCCGCAGCAGCCGGTTTGGGGCTGGGCCGGAGCGGGGGCGGCAGCGCCGGCAGCTTCACCTTCGCCAGCAATCGTTCCCACCACCGTGTTGACCTGAACCGTGGCTCCGGCTTGCACTTTAATGTCTTGCAAAGTGCCGGAAGCGGGCGCGGGAATCTCAGCGTCAACCTTGTCAGTTGAGATTTCAAACAGCGGCTCGTCGCGCTGAACTTTCTCTCCCGGCTGCTTCAGCCATTTGGTAATGGTTCCTTCAAAAATCGATTCCCCCATCTGGGGCATGATTACATCTGTCGGCATATTGTCCTTCCGCGGGATTGCTTACTAGAACTCAACACTGCAGTGAAGTCCTCATTATATCGCGGGGAAACGGAGATTAACTTCAGGCAGACCTCAACAGTAGTGAGTTAATTCTACCCGACGACGGATCCAACGATACAACCACTGACGTGGGATGACCCTCGACCGGACGAATAAATCAGCGGCAATGCGGCGGGATGATCCCGCCGCTGTCCAGCTTTACATGGTCAGAACGACGCGAAACTGTGCCTTACCGCTCATCATTCGGTCATACGCCTCCGCCGCTTTTTCCAGCGGGAAAGTTTCGACCATGGGACGCACCCCGGTCAGTTCGCAGAAGCGGAGCGTGTCTTCCGAATCGGTCGGAATGCCCGACCACCAACCCTGGATCGACTTACTTCCGGCGATGAGCTGTATCGGCGTGACCTCAATGGCATCGGGTCCCGCACCGATCACCATCAGCTTGCCGTGTGGTCCCAGACCGTCGATGAGTTCGGACATCGCTTTCGAGTTGGGGGCTGTCGCCAGGATGACCTTTGCACCGCCCAGCTTCTGCAGTTCCTGCGCCGCGTTCGTCGCCTGGCTGTCGATGTAGACGCTTGCTCCGAGCTTCGTCGCGAGCGTCGCGTTCTCGGGCCCACGTCCAATGGCAGCCACCCTGTACCCACACTTGTTCGCGAATTGAATTCCAAGGTGACCTAGGCCGCCGACCCCCTGCACCGCAACTAAATCGGGCGGCATCGCGCCACTGTGCCGCAGTGCGTTGAAGGTGGTGATTCCGGCGCAAAGCAGTGGTGCTGCCTCGGCATCACTCAAGCTGTCAGGGACCGCCGCCAGCGCCTCGATAGGGACGACCATGTACTGCTGGTAGCCTCCGTCATAACTGATGCCGGGAATCTTCACATTCCGGCAGTTGGCAAAATCGCCCCGCCGACACTCGGCACAGGTGTTGTCCTGCCCGCCGTGCCAGCCGACACCGACGCGCTGTCCTTTCTTCCAATCGGTGACGTTCGCACCGGTTTCCTCGATGACACCCACTACTTCATGTCCGGGAATACGGGGATATTGAATTCCTGGCCAGGCGCCCTCCACCACCAGCACATCGCTGTGACAAACCCCACAGGCCTGCACCTTGATCAGCACCTCTCCTGGGCCGGGTTTGGGAGTGGGACGATCTTCGATAACGATGGGAGAATTAGGTTGCTTTACGACCGCTGCTTTCATGAAACGCCTCTCCAAATTGTAAGGATGGAAAATTCAGGATGACGCAACTGCCTGCCCAAAAACATCTGATGAGCCGGATTGCAAAAACGATACATCGGAGCGGTCCCAGAGTTTTCATGGTGCGATCGAATGCTGTTGACCGGTACATCAGTTAGTGATATATCAGTAGTAGATGCATTGATGGATGGGAGCTCAGATGCCGCCGAAGAGCAACAATATTCCGGAAGACCTGCAGCATTTGCTGCCGCTCACGCCAGCGGTGTTCTTTATCCTCTTTGCCCTGGCCGAGGGCGAGAGGCATGGTTACGCCATCATGCAGCAGGTCGCGATTCTTTCCGACGGCAAGTTTCGCATGGGTCCCGGCACGCTTTACACGACAATTCAACGCCTGCTCGAACTGTCACTGATTGAAGAGACAGACACGGAGGCGAGCGGCCGGCGTCGTTACTATCGCCTGACTCGGACGGGAAGGCTGATGTTGAAGGCTGAACTCGCCCGGATGGATGCCGTGGTCCGGCGGGCTTCGCGGCACAAACTGCTGCCCCAGGAAGGAGCATAAAGTTATGGCGCCCGCGTTCCGCTTCAGCCGCCAAATCTATGCTGCGGTGTTGCTGCTCTATCCCGCCGCGCTTCGTCGTCAGTTCGGAGAAGAGATGATTGAAGGGTTCACGGACCAGATGCACGACGCGCAGCAAAAAGTGGTTGGATGGGCCAAGCGCGGGTCTGGGGCTGTGTTGCCAGAGAAACACTTATCTACCGCGGTGTCCAGCCATCTGCAGATTGTCGGGATCTCGTCGCTGCCGGCCTGACGCGCTTGGCCTGATGTGTACGTTCTTTTGGGCTATCCACTGATAGCGCCGGACAGCCGGTGGAGTTCGAGATGCTGGAAGCCGTGAATCTGACAAAGCGCTATAACGGCATTCCCGCTGTCGAAAACGTCAGCTTCCACATTCGCCGCGGGCAAGTGCTCGGCTATCTCGGGCCGAATGGTTCGGGAAAGAGTACGACCGTCAAGATGTTGACCGGTCTCATCGCGCCGACAGCAGGTCAGATCTTGTTCGATGGAGCGAGGATCCATGACGGCAACCTCTCGTTCCTGCGCAAGCTGGGTTACGTCCCCGAAGAACCCCATCTGTACTCGCTCTTGACCGGACCCGAATATTTGCGCCTCATCGGACGGCTGCACGCCGTTCCACGCACGACCCTGGAAGAAAAGATCGACGCCTTCCTCGATTTGTTTTCCCTGACCGGTGCGCGCTACGAGTTGCTTTTGAATTACTCCAAGGGCATGCGGCAGAAGATCCTGTTGTCGGCGGCGTTGTTGCATAACCCGGAGGTGCTCATTCTGGACGAACCGTTTTCGGGTCTAGACGTGGGAGCCGCTCTAGTTCTGCGCAATCTGCTGAAGGCGCTGGCCCGCGAGGGCAAGGTAATTCTCTACAGTTCGCACGTCTTGGAAGTTGTGGAGAAAGTGTGCTCGGAAGTAGTCATTTTGTACAAAGGAAGAATGGTCGCTTACGACACCGTAGAGCGACTGCGAGAGTTGCAGGCCAGCGCATCACTGGAATCGGTTTTTGCCCAGCTCGCGGTTCCAGAAGACACAGTAGCCATTGCCGAACGCGTCATTGCCGTTATGAATGCGGGATAAATCATGCGCAGGAAGATTCCGTCATGGCTCGCCGAGACCCACGGCTCCCAATTCGAGTTAGTGCGCCATTTTTTGTCCGAACAGTTGGCGAATGACCTGATCTCTTCGGATCAAGTCCGCAGGTTGGTAATCACAGCTCTGGCGGTGGTGGGCTGTATTGGACCTCTCATCATCCGCCTCTACATTCCGAAATATCGTTACCTCCAGGATCTCGATACCGGAGATCTGTACTTCGCGGCAGTTCATGCCGACCGTCTGTTCTTCATTTCACTGTCCATGATTGCCGCCGGGCTAGTGACCATTGTCCAGTGGCAAGGCCTGTATCCCAGTCGGCGGGATTATCTTGCGCTGAAGCCCTTGCCATTCCGCTTCTATCAAGTCTTTGTCGCGCGGTTTCTGGCTTCTTTCCTGATCGCCGCGCTTGTCATCGCGGATTTGAATCTTGCGACAAGTCTTTTGTTCCCCTTCCTTACTTCGGGCAGATGGCAGAGCTTTGGGCTTCGTTATGTTCTCGCTCACGCGGTGGCAACATTCGGCGCTGGACTATTTATGTTTTTCGCGCTCGGTGCCGCCCAAGGCGTGTTGATGAACCTGTTGCCGCCGCGCGCATTTGATCGTGTCTCGGTGTGGATACAGGCACTGTTGGGTGCGACGTTTGTGGCTGTGACTCCTTATGTGTTCGAAATGCCGAACTGGCACGAAATCATTGCGGCAAGGCCAAGCGGGATGCTGCTATTCCCGCCTGCCTGGTTTCTGGGGCTGTATGAGACTTTGCTTGGCTCACATGACGGTTATTTCATGGAATTGCGTGAAAGAGCCGTTGTAGGAAGTGGAGTAGTCCTCTTTCTAGCCTTGCTAACTTACTTGCTGAGTTATCGCCGGCACGCCAATCGAGTTCTGGAACAAGGCTTAAGGAAGCCCAGTGGGAAATCGTCAATCGCCAGAGCGCTGGCCGCCTTGCTGGGAACGGTCATAAAGAACTCGCAGGCGCGGGCTGTATTTGTGTTTGCAATTCTGACCTTGCGGAGAAGTCGTCCGCACAAATTGTTGCTGGGCTTCTGGGTCGCGATCGCACTTGTGTTAGGGCTGCAGGCAGCAGGTCCCAGCATGGTCGCCCATTTTCGCTCCAGCCAATCCTGGACCATCTGGCAGTTGGAATCGATTCTCGCAATTCCCCTGGTCCTTGGCGCAGTCGTGATTTCCTCGCTGTGCTACGTTTTTCAGCTGCCGTCTGAGGCCGAGGCCAGTTGGGTGTTCCGGATGGCGGAGGGTTCGGACCCGCGAGAACTGCTCGACAGCGTCGAATATCTGCTGGTGTTCTGCGGTCTGGTGCCGGTGCTGCTGGCGGCCTTCCTGCCGGAAGCGTTCGGGCTGGGCTGGCTGTTGGCGCTTGCGCATGTTGCGCTGGTGGCCGTATTGCTGCTGCTACTGATGGAATGGCGGTTACGGGAATGGCATAAAATCCCGTTTACTTGCTCTTACTTGCCAGGCCGGCGCAATCTTTGGCAGATCCTGGGCGCCTACCTCACTCTTTTCGCCATTGTGATACCACTCATCACCTTTGTCGAAGTACGCCTGCTTCATCCGCTTGTGCTGTTCGCAGTTGCTGGGATTCTCAGCTTGTGCTATCTCTGGGCGCGCGCCTCACGGCGAGCTCAATGGAAAATTGTTCCTCTGTTGTTCGATGAGATCGATGAGCCACTAATTGGAACGCTGCGATTGAATCGCGAGTAACAGTTTTGTCGTCACAACCCTCCCTAGCGGCTCGCGCTATCTGCGGCGACAACTCGACGTCGCGTTGCATCGCAATAACCTTCGTCGAAGATGGGTCTGCTCTCTTAGCCGTCATGACAAAACTTGAACAACTAATGTCGGACCCGCGCGTCACCATTCGCCGCCCTGGAGCACCCGATTCGGGTGGCCGTTGTGTTGTGTACTGGATGCAGCGGGCTCAACGCGCGCTTGACAATCCCGCACTCGATGTTGCCGTTGCGGCGGCCAATTCACTGCGTCAGCCGGTCGTGATTTTCTTTGCGCCGGTGCCTTTCTATCCGCATGCCAATCTGCGGCATTACGCGTTTCTGGCACAGGCAATTCCCGAGACTGCGGAACGCGCTCGCAAGCGCGGCATCGGCTTCGTGCTGCGGCGCTATCCCGAACACTCGCTGCTGAGATTTTGCCAGGAAGTGAAAGCCTCGCTCGTGGTAGGCGATGAGAATCCCATGCGCGAGCCGCACCAGTGGCGAGAGCTGGCGGCCAAGCAGTTGAACGTTCCTCTGTGGACGGTGGATGCCGACGTCGTGGTTCCGTCGAAGCTGCTGGAGAAGGAGCAATACGCCGCTCGCATCATTCGTCCCCGGCTGCAAAAGCGGCTGGAAGAATTTCTCACGCCACCATTGAATCGGGAGGCCAAGGTCGAATGGCGGAAGCCTCGCGGGCTACTCGCATTGCCCGATGACGGGTCTTTCGATATCACCGAAGATTGGCAAGGTCTTGACCGGTCGGTGCAACCGGTGAGCTCGTTTCGCGGCGGCACTGGAGAAGCACTAAAGCTGCTGCGCGACTTCGTGACGCGCAAGCTGACCCATTACCCTGAACGTCACGGCAAGCCGGAAGTCGACGGAACCAGCCGCCTATCGCCCTATCTCCACTTCGGACATATCGGCCCGCACACGATTGTGCAGGCAGTGGAGCGTGCCAAGGCACCGCGGGCAGCCAAAGACGATTTTCTGGATCAGCTGATCACCTGGCGCGAGCTGGCGATTAACTTTGTGCACTTCAATCCGCTCTACGATTCCATCGAGAGCGCGCCCAATTGGGCGCATCGTACCTTGGCCAAGCACGCAGCCGACAAGCGGCCCGTCCTCTATTCCCGCCAGCAATTGGAGCAGGCCAAGACGCACGATGATTTGTGGAACGCGGCCCAATGCCAGATGCTTCACACCGGATGGATGCATAACTACATGCGCATGTACTGGGCAAAGAAAATTCTGGAGTGGAGTCCGTCGCCTGCGGTCGCCTACCAGACAGCCGTCTATCTCAACGACAAATATCTGCTCGATGGCCGCGATCCTAATGGCTATGCCGGAATCGCCTGGTCGATTGCCGGCAAATTCGATCGGCCGTGGTTCGACCGGCCTATCTTCGGCTCTGTGCGATATATGTCAGGCGCCGCCGCCGGCAAGAAATTCGATGCGAAGAAATATATCGAGGAGATGGCGAAGTTGGCAGGCGATGCAGATACTGAATAGGCGCACCGCATGGTTCAAGCAGCCGCTTTTGAGCAAACACCTCAATAGGTTGCGGAAAACTCCAATCGCGAACTAACGCTGCCGGATCGTGAGGCGTTATTGTCCACTACCGCTTGCTGTATTCGACGGAACCAGCGGTACCTCGAAGTACATCAACTCGTTTCCGTTGCTGTCGCGAACTCCGGTCAGGTAGACATGCGAGCCATCGACCGGCTGCTTCACGCCGCGCACATCGAAGTATAGAAATCCCGAGCGGGTGGTGTGCGGCTCAACCGCCTCCGCCGCAAAAATGGAGTTCGTGATTTCTTCCGATTGCTTCTGCGCCTTCTTGTTCTTGTTGCCCCCAAGAGGAATCGGTCCCACTCGCGGTGGACTGGAGGTGTTGCTGTTGATGTGGGTCACGCGGCGAAAGACATCGTCGGCTGTTAGAGATTCCAGCTTGCTGCGCTGGGCGGTCACCAGCTCCGCCTGCATGTTTTTCACCGTGATCGGCTGATCGCCATCGTTGGTGATGACCAGAAACACGGGCAGAATGCCTTCCTGGCTGTACGGTGTAATAAAGATGTCGGCCTTGGGAGAAGTATTGTAGACGTCGACCGCCATCGTCACCTTTTCAGTGGGATGAGTATCTTTGCAGGGATAGGTACTGGCGTTCTCCGCATGCGGCGGGACGAAGTCTTTGAAGGCCCAGAGGGCGACAGAAGAAAAAGCCACGGTCAGGGCGATCGCCCCTAGCCGGAAAATGCGTCGTGAAAACATACTCGGATTATCCGCTTTCGGTCCGTGATTGCTCAACTCCCAAGGGTGAAACTCGCCACACTTTCCGCGTCCCGGCAATCCTTTGTGTCCTATGTCCTTGACTCCTGCCGCCGGGAAACATAACCTCGCACCTTACGTGGGAAAGGAATTCTATCGTCATGAGTCTTCTTAAGTGGTGCGACGAGGGTCCGGCGACCGTGTCGCTGCTGGCAACGGTGCAGGAAGCGGTCCAAACCATGATCGACAAAACGGTTGGCGCGGTTGCTGTCATCGATGAGCAGGGCATTGTGGCGGGCATGTTCACCGAGCGCGACGTGCTGGCCAAGTTTGCCCTCAGCGGACGCGATCCTAAAAGCACTCCGGTGCGCGAGATGATGAGCTCCATCGTGGAGATGGCTACGGAAGAGACGACTCCCGGCGAAGCTCTGGCGGTCATGCTGGAACGGCACTATCGCCACATGCCGATCGTGGACCAGAACGGCAAAGTGCTGGGGGTGTGCTCCATCCGCAATATTCTGGAAGCGCGCGTCGACGATCTTTTGGCGCAAGTGGACGGCAGCCCGCAAGCGGCGGGAGTGAAGCGATAGTCTGACCATCCGTGTGGATGTTAGAAGCTGTCGGGCCATCTTCGCTTGCCGTGCAAGACAGCGAACACCTGGATCGTGTCCCTGTTCTTGATCCGGTACGCGACGAGATAAGGTGTGCCAACAATTGCGAGTTCCCGAGTATTCTTGACCCGCCCCTCGCGTCCAGCGTTAGGATGCGCAGCAAGAAGTTTTACCGCTTCGGTGATCTTGAGGACTAGCTGATCGGCCGCCTTCGGGCTGTCTGCGGCAATGCAAGCGTGAGCGGCTGCAAGTTGACGGGTGGCACCTCTCGCCCAGCGAATCGTCATTTCCTGCGACGCAGCTTTGCAACCATCTTTTCTACTTCGCTGTGGTCAACCAGGTCGCCGGCATCGGCTTCACGAACACCTTGTTCGATCAGCGCCATGTGATATTGCTGCAGTTCGAGGTAGTTGTCCACTGCCTGGTTAAGTAAATAGCTGCGATCGCGATCCTGCAGAGAGGCCAGGGCATCCAGGGCCTCCACCTTTGCCGAGTTGGTTCGGAAGCTTACGGTTTTATCCATATGACGCCATAGTACGTTGTATTACAGCGCATGACAACCAGCCTCGCCGTGGGCGGCGCGTGTTTTGGCCACACGGCTTGGCGCAATGGGGCAAAATCTTAGTCCTTTACACTCAACTTTAGGCAAACGATTGTCTGGCGCTGTTATAATCAAGCCTATTCATGACACGTAAGCGTTTGATTCGCTCTACTACAGTTCTTTGCGTTCGCCGGGATGGGAAAGTCGTGATGGCTGGAGACGGCCAGGTCACTCTCGGCGAAGGCGTCATCAAGCACACCGCCCGCAAGATTCGGCGGCTCTACCAGGACAAGATTCTCGCCGGCTTTGCCGGATCGACCGCCGACGCGTTCTCGCTGTTCGCCCGCTTCGAGTCGAAGCTGGAGCAGTATCACGGCAACTTGGGCCGGGCCGCGGTTGAGCTGGCCAAGGATTGGCGCACCGACAAAATGCTGCGCTCGCTGGAAGCGCTGCTGCTGGTCGCCGACCAGGGCCAGACCTTCCTCATCAGCGGCCAAGGCGACGTGATCGAGCCGGACACGGGCATCGCCGCCATCGGCAGCGGAGGCCCGTACGCCACCGCCGCCGCCACCGCGCTTTTCGAACATACGCAGCTTGCCGCCGCGCGCTATCGCCGAAGAAGCCATGAAGATCGCCGGCAAAATCTGCATCTATACCAACGATCACATCACGATCGAAGAATTGTAAAGGCAGTTGTCAGTGGCCGGTTGTCAGTTGTCAGTAATGCAGGAACCGTAAACCGACAGCTGAAACTGAGAACCGACAACTGAGAACTGACAACTGATTATGGCAATTTATCTTCCCGCAACTACCGATGACGAACACGTCGCACTCGACGAACTCACCCCGCGCGAGATCGTGCGCGAACTCGACAAATATGTCGTAGGACAGAATCAGGCCAAGCGCGCTGTCGCCATTGCGCTGCGCAATCGCATGCGCCGCCAGAAGCTTTCGCCGAACTGGCCGAAGAAGTCATTCCCAAGAACATCATCATGATGGGCCCTACCGGCGTTGGCAAAACCGAGATCGCCCGCCGCCTGGCCAAGCTGGCGAATTCTCCCTTCATGAAGGTGGAAGCTTCCAAGTTCACCGAGGTCGGCTACGTGGGCCGCGACGTCGAGTCGATGATCCGCGACCTGGTCGAGATCGCCATCGACATGGTGCGCGAGGAGAAGCTGGAAGACGTTGCCGACAAAGCCGAGATGAACGCCGAAGAGCGGCTGCTCGACCTGTTGCTGCCGTCGATGCCGGCGCAAGTTCCGCCGCGCCCAGCTACGCCAGACCAGAAACAGATTGGATTCGACGTCAACAGCGAGCCCTTGCTGGCCGGCGAGCCGGGCTCGCGCACGCGCGAGAAATTACGCCAGCAGTTGCGCGAAGGCAAGCTCGACGAGCGCATTGTCGAGCTGGACGTCCGCGAAAAATCGATGCCCGCGTTTGAGATCATCACCAACCAGGGCGTCGAAGAGATGGACGTCAACATGAAAGACATGTTGCCCAACATCTTCGGCCAGCGCACCAAGAAGCGGAAGATGAAGGTCAGCGAGGCCTTCGAATATCTCATCCAGGAAGAAGAGCAGCGCCTGGTCGATATGGACCAGGTCACGCGCATCGCGGTCGAGCGCGTGGAAAACTCCGGCATCATCTTCCTCGACGAGATCGACAAGATTGCCGGCCGCGAAGGCGGCCACGGGCCCGACATTTCACGCGAAGGCGTGCAGCGCGACATCCTGCCCATCGTCGAAGGCACCACGGTGAACACGCGCTACGGCATGGTGCGCACCGATCACATCCTGTTCATCGCCGCCGGCGCCTTCCACGTGTCGAAGCCCAGCGACCTGATCCCCGAACTGCAGGGCCGCTTTCCCATTCGTGTTGAGTTGCAATCGCTGACCGTCGAGGACTTCATCAAGATCCTGACCGAGCCGAAGTCGTCGCTCACCAAGCAGTACATTGCGCTGCTCGATACTGAAGGGCTGAAGCTGGAATTCACTCCCGAAGCGCTGGCCGGAAGTTGCCAACTTTGCCTTCCGCGTGAACGAAGGCACGGAGAACATCGGCGCGCGCCGCCTGCACACCATCATGGAAAAGGTGCTCGATGAGATCAGCTTCGAAGCTCCCGACATGAAGGAAAAGCAGGTGACCATCGATGCCGACTACGTGCGCAATAAGCTGACCGATATTGTGAAGGACCAGGATCTGTCGCGGTACATTCTGTAAATTCGGCTGCGGGATTCCGCACTATGGAATAAAGGTACGGACAAGAGTCCGTGCCTTTCTTATTGGAGGACTGACCCGATACGTTTCTTCCGTGGAATCATTCATGGTCGGTTAAGACGGTAGCTGGAAACGCCTTGAGGTGATCATTGTTCTTCAAGAAGTCGGTTATTTCGTGGTCCTGTGCAACCGTCGCCGATGACGTGATGCCGGTTTCACACTGGGACTTATTGTAAGTATCGGTGACGATGATGTACGGGCCCTGGTCCTTTACAAGCGAGCAGGCGCATTGTGCTTTGGTTGGATCATTCTTGTCGACGATGCAAGCCTTGTCGAGACACCACGCCCAGGGACGGTCATTCGAACACACCATGTGACTCTTGGCCGGGAAATAGCGTGATCGGATCTGTTCGCCCTCGCTGGTCTGCTTGACATCCTGGCAGGATTGCTGGCCGGCCGAAAACCCTGTCTTTACGGCGCACGCACACGAGACTGTGTCCTTCTTTCCCGGGACCGGAGTGCACTTCGCAGTAGTGCACAGGGCATATTTACTTTGACAAACCACAAAGCTGTCCGCCGCCAGCAAAGGCATGCCGACCCCGAGCGCAAACAACAGACATATCAAAGGCGGCGTCTTCATCAAGTCGCTCCTGAAAAGCACAAAGATACTGCGAGGCTATCCGACATCCGGTTCGGTGTCCACGGAATCATGTTTGCTCAGCTGTAGCACCATCAGTTCTTCATCAATGTATTGATCGCCAATCTTCAGCGCCCGGGGCTCGCGGCCATAGGATGTGAATCCAAACGAGTGATACAGCGCGATGGCGGCGGTCTGAGGAGCGGCAACAGCCAGCAGAATCTGCTCGACGCCTTCCATGCTGGCGGCCCGCCGCAACAGTTCAGCCAGCATGGTGCGGCCCAGTCCTTGACCGCGGATGTTCGCTTTCAGATAAACGCCCCAAATTCGCGCCTTATGGCGTTCCTTCAAGTTGGGTTCACGGACCAAGCCCGCCGTTCCAACCAGTTGTCCGCCAACAAAAGCGCCCACGACTAACTTGTTTGCCGGATCGGAAGAGATTCGCGCCCGGATAACGTCTGGGGTGAGGAGCCGGTGTTCGGCTGTGGAGGAGCCAAAGGCTTGGGGTTCGGACTCGAGGGCATCCAGACGCAGCCGCGAAAACGCGCCAGCATCGTCAGCCTCAAGCGCCCGGATTTCTGACGGAATCATCTGGATAATATAGTTCGGATTTAGGGGATCCCAGAGTTCAGCGCCGCGGTGTGCGTGAAGAACTAGTCTTCGCCGACCCGCAGCACCGCCAGGAATGCTTCCTGCGGAATGTCGACGCGGCCGATGCGTTTCATCCGGCGCTTGCCTTCTTTCTGCTTCTCCAGCAGCTTGCGCTTGCGGCTGATGTCGCCGCCGTAGCACTTGGCGATGACGTTCTTGCGCATGGCGGCGACGGTTTCGCGGGCGATCACTTTTGCTCCAATCGCGGCCTGGATCGCGACTTCGAACATCTGCCGCGGAATCAACTCCCGCATCTTCGACACCAGCGCGCGCCCGCGATCGTACGCAAAATCGCGATGCACGATGATGGAAAGCGCATCCACCGGATCGCCCGAAACCAGGATGTCGAGCTTCACCATCGGCGACTCCCACGCTCCCGCGAGGTGATAATCCAGCGAAGCGTAGCCGCGCGAAACAGTCTTCAGCCGGTCGTAAAAGTCGAGCACGATTTCGTTCAGCGGCAGTTCGTAGCTCAGCATCACGCGCGTCGAGCTGACGTATTCGAAGCCCTTCTGCTTGCCGCGCTTGTCTTCCACCAGCTTCAGAATGCCGCCGACGTATTCCTCATTGGTCAGGATGGTCGCCAGAATTACCGGCTCTTCGATCTTCGCGATCTCGCTGGGATCGGGCCAGCGCGAGGGATTGTCGACCTCGACGACGGTGCCATCGGTCAGCGTGATCTTGTAGCGCACGCCGGGCGCGGTGGTGATCAAGTCGAGGTCGTACTCGCGCTCCAGCCGCTCCTGGATGATCTCCATGTGCAGCAAGCCGAGGAAGCCGCAGCGGAATCCGAAGCCCAGCGCTACTGAACTTTCCGGCTCGAAGAAGAACGACGAATCGTTGAGCCGCAACTTTTCCAGCGCCTCGCGCAAGCAGCGTGTGCTCGTGCGCGTCGACGGTATAGAGGCCGGCGAACACCATCGGCTTCAGCTCTTCAAAGCCGGGCAGCGGCTCGATCGCGGGATGATGATCGTCGGTGATGGTGTCGCCGATCTTGGTGTCGGCAACGTTCTTGATGTTGGCGATGAGGAAGCCGACTTCGCCGGCAGAGAGTTGATCCACTTCCACCGGCTTGGGCGTCAGCACGCCGAGTGTTTCCACGTCGAAGGTGCGGCCATTCGACATCAGGCGAATGCGCTGGCCCTTGCTCAGCACGCCTTGAATCACGCGCGCCAGCACCACCACGCCGCGATACGAATCGAACCACGAATCGAAGATCAGCGCCTGAAGTTGATTGGCAGCGCGTCCTTTCGGAGGAGGCACGTGCTTGACGATGGCTTCCAGCACATCCGGAACGCCCTGCCCGGTCTTGGCGCTGATGGCCAGCGCATGCGAAGCGTCGAGGCCCACGGCGCTCTCGATCATTTCCTTGGTGCGCTCGATGTCGGCGCTGGGCAAATCAATCTTGTTGATGACGGGAATAATTTCCAGCCCGTTGTTGATGGCGATGTAGGCGTTCGCCAGCGTCTGCGCTTCCACTCCCTGCGAGGCGTCGACGACCAGCAGCGCGCCTTCGCACGACGCCAGCGAGCGCGAAACTTCGTAGCTGAAATCCACGTGGCCGGGCGTGTCGATGAGGTTGAGCTGGTAGGTCTTGCCGTCGGCCGCGGGATACATCATGCGGACCGAATGCGCCTTGATGGTGATGCCGCGCTCGCGCTCCAGGTCCATCGCGTCCAGCACCTGAGCCTGCATCTCGCGCGCCGTCAGCGAGCCGGTAAGCTCCAGCAGACGGTCGGCAAGCGTGCTCTTCCCATGATCGATATGGGCGATGATCGCGAAATTTCGTATGAGTGAAGGATCCATGCGAGGTAGCTTGCCGAGTGCTACTTTGATTCTACAGGCAAAACTGCCTTCTCGGATTGATGCGGGCGCAGCAGGAAGAACGTGGATTCCGCTCGATTTCTTGCGATGCAATCAGCGTGCAGCCGGGGTCGAAACGCCGCGTCAGGGTTGCCACCGAATTATCTGGCCCCGGCATCCCGGCCGTACGAGAGGGATCTGCGGTTCGGGTTTTCCCGGCTCGGAAATTCAGCATCATCGCGACCGGACGAAAACTCTGACCGCATAGCCGCCATCTTCTGATCGCAATATCTCGCACCATTCGCCGGGGGGTGTCGGCAATTGCGCATCGGATAGCAGCGCCGCCTGCACCAGCACTTTCGGATCGCGGGCCGGCACTCGCATCGTCAACACGCCATCGGCGTATTGCGCATCGGCGGTGCGGTCGGCGGCCGTCACATACTGCTTCCGCAACTGCAGCAGCTGCCGATGCCACTCCAGCATGTCCCGATTGTCTGGACCGTCGGCCCAGGTCAGCTTCGATCGCTCGAAGGTCGCAGGGTCTTCCGGGTCGGGAACCTCATCAAAGTTGAAATCCTTGAACTCGCTGCGCCGTCCTTCGCTGACCGCCTTCTTCAGCGCCGGATCCTGGAAATCCGCGAAGAACTGGAATGGCGCCGTCTCGTCGTACTCCTGTCCCATGAACAACAGGGGCGTGTGCGGCGCCAGCAACAATAGCGTTGCGGATACCTTGCGAGCGCCCCGCGGAATCAGCACGCTCTGCCGTTCGCCTTTGGCGCGGTTACCCACCTGATCATGATTTTGCGTGCAGATGACATTAGCCGGCAGCGGCACATCTTTTGCGTTCGCCCCTCGCGGAGCATGCCAGAAGCGAAAATATTCGCCCTGAAAAACGTAGCCATCGCGCAAGGCACGAACAATCTCCTGTGGATCGCCGAAGTCCTGATAGTAGCCTTGGCGCTCGCCGGTGAAGAAGGCGTGCACGGCGTGATGGAAGTCGTCGCTCCATACCGCGTCCAGTCCGTAGCCGCCGGCGGCGGGAGGCTGGGTGTAGCGCGAATCGTTTTCATCCGTTTCGGCGATCACGCACACTGCGCGATCCAATTCGCGCGCCAGCTTCCTGCACGTGCTCCTGAATCTCCGCCAGAATGTTCTTGGGAGAGTCGTCCTTGATGGTCTGCACTGCATCCAGCCGCAAGCCGTCGAGGTGATACTCGCGAATCCAGTACAGAGCGTTCTCGACCATGTAGCGGCGCACGTGGTCGCATCCCACACTGTCGTAGTTAACGGCTTCCCCCCACGGCGTCTGATGGTGCGCGGTGAAGTAGGGCCCGAACTTGGGCAGGTAGTTTCCTTCCGGGCCGAGATGGTTGTAGACCACGTCAAGCATCACGGCCAACCCGATGCCATGGGCGGCATCGACAAATCGCTTGAATGCTTCCGGACCGCCGTAGTTGGCCTGCACCGCATAAGGCGATACGCCGTCGTATCCCCAGTTACGAGAACCTGGACAAGCTGCCACGGGCATCATCTCAATCACGGTGATGCCAAGCTGCTTCAGATATTCCAGTTTGCCGATCGCGCTATCGAAGACGCCTTCGGGCGTGAAGGTTCCGATGTGCAGCTCGTAGATGATGTAGTCGCGAAGTTCCAGGCCGCGCCACTCATGATCGTTCCAGAGAAACGCGGCGGGATCGACAATCGTCGGTTGGACCATGCACGCCCTCCGGCAGAAATCTCGACACTGGATCGGGCACGGCCAAGCCATCGTCAAAGACGTATGCGTAGCGATCGCCAGCTGCGGCCGGCGCGGTCGCGACGAAGTCTTCGCCGTCGCGACGCATGGCAATGTCTTGCGGCTCAGCGCCCACGCGCATCAATCGCAGTGTAATCTCGCGCGGGATCGGCGCCCATACGCGAAACTCGACCTGATCACCGTTCAAGGTTGCGCCATAGGACGAGGTTTGGGTTGCCATCTCCACGCCACATCAGACGTGATTGCTGGTCCTGAGGATGCTTATCCTTGTAGCTGCGGATGCTTGCGGTTCCAGTCGGTACGCGACTGAAACATCTCCGCCGCCGCGATCACGGCGCTGTCATTCAGTACCTGCACCGAGAAACTGGATGCCGATCGGCAGGCCTGCCTTGGTGAATCCGCAAGGCACGCTCTGCGCCGGTAATCCACATAAGTTGCCGATGCCTCCAATCGGATCAGCAAACGACAAGCCGGTTTCAAGGTTCGTATCTAGCGGGGATGCGACGACCGGCTGTGAGGGAGCGACCAGCACATCGCATTGCTCGAAGACGCGATCCATCTTCTGCTGTAGCACGCGGCGAATCCGTTGCGCGCGCAGGTAGTCCTGCCCGCCGATGGTCTGGGCGACGTAGCCTCCAACCTGGCTCAATGGATCGTTGAGCTGTGCTACTTCGCCCGAGTCGATCAACTTGGAAAAAGCCGATGCCGCTTCTACGCCAATCACAATTCCCCCCGCGGTTTCGAACGGCCCAGTGGGTAATTGAGTGCTGCTAATGGTCGCTCCCGCCTGTTGCAGCACGCCGACTGCCTGCTCGAAAGCCGCGGCGATTTCGGGATCGGGTTTCTCCCACGCCTTATCAATACGAGCGATGCGCAATGTCTTCGCCGGAGCGGCGTAGGTAAAGCGCGCCTCTGATTCGGGCAGCGAACCCGCATCGCTGGGATCGTGTCCGCTGATGGCGGTCAGCACCAGCGAGCAGTCGTCGGCCGTGCGACACATCGGCCCAATCTTGTCCATCGAGTACGACAGCGCCATCGCGCCTCCGCGTCCCACGCGGCCAAACGTGGGGCGAAGTCCCGAAACGCCGCAGAAGGCGGAGGGACACACAATCGATCCCCAGGTCTCGGTGCCGATAGCGAAGGCCGCCAGCCCGGCTGCCATGATCGCTCCTGAACCGCTCGACGATCCGCAAGTCCAGCAGTCGGTGTTCCAGGGATTTTTCGCAGCGTGGGTCCAGGAAGCGGATGCGAAGCGGTAGCCCAAACCGCCGGCCAACTCGATCATGGCGGCTTTGCCGAGGAGGATCGCGCCTGCATCGTTCAGCTTGCGAATAACCGTGGCATCATAGTCGAATACCTGACGCTGATAAGGCCTCGCCCCCCACGTTGTGGGATATCCTTTGACGGCCAGCAGGTCTTTTGCGGCATAGGGAATGCCATGCAACGGTCCGCGATAGTGACCCTGCGCGATCTCCGCTTCCGCTTGTTTCGCCTGTTCCAGCGCGAGATCGGGGAGAATCATGGCAAAGGCGTTCAATTGATGTCCATACTTCTTGTCGCGAGCGAGATACGCTTGCGTGAGTTCGACGGGCGAGACCTGTTTGGTGCGAATGCGCTCACCCAGTTCGCGGACCGAAAGATACAGCACGTCTTCGCCGATCATGACCGGCTCCGATTCTGCGCGAGCTCCGCATCGGTAAACTTCAACACCGTCGCCGGCTGGTCGGCGTTATCGAGCGGGAAGGCGCGGAACGCCGCCAGAGGTTTTTGCCCTTCCATGATCAGCCGATGCACATCTTTTTTCTGCGCATCGGTTAAGTGGCTCCCGTAGGTCTGGATGACCCACTGATATTTCAACTCACCCTCGGCCTGGAGGTCGGACGAAAGTTCGGTTGCCGATTGCGACGGCGTGTCGGGCGGGGCCGCCGGCTTGGGCGCGCTCTCTTGCGACAACAGCGCACTCGGCGCGATGACCGCGTGGTAGCTGCAAAAGCCGCACGGCGAGCAAACTCCCGCCGCGAGAGCTTACTGGTGTGCTCCCCTATGAGACCGTGCTCCTTGGAACATGATTCAGGCATGGAATGGCTCCTCTCCGATTGCTTTTGAGTGGCAGCGGGCAAGGGTAACGAAGGCGAGTAATCCGAGTCAAATCAGTCATATTGCTCCTACCTAACGGTTCGCCTATACTTCATCCCTGTCCAAAAACAAATCAATTTTCTAAAAAGGAGCTCCACTTTGCCGATATTGCTGGATGCCAACGATCCAACCCAAGTCGCTTCTGCCAGTCATATTGAATTTCAAACCGGCCAACCCGGCCAGAAAAGCGTAATTCTCTCTGGCATTGCCATCCCGTCGTGGAACATCAAAGACGGGGACAACCTTCATCAGGATACCGTCACGGTAAATCTGCGCTACCCCGTGCTGGCGGTAATGCAGGCTACGATTACCCTGGGGCTGGCCAGCATATACAGTGGGGGCACGACGTTTCTCTACGCCAGCGATTCGGCGACGCTGTGCGTTGACGAGAGCTCGCAGGAGCTGCTGCTGCAGGTCGATGTAGCGTTAATGGGCGACCCCGCGCACCTCAGCCGGTTTGGCTATCAGGTCGTGGTCGTCGCGACCACGCAGACCACGGGAATATTCGGCACCATCCGCTTCACCACAGATTTCTTCAATCCCTCCCAACTCTCGCAGGACGAAATAAGCCGGCTTTTCCTGGTGTCAGCCAATACCGCGACCGTCGTGCCGCCGCCCGCCGGGGGTCCGTTTGGCAGCACCGTCTACACCCCAATTGTTAGCGGTACGATAACCGGGATGACGGTTGCTAACGGTAACGTTGCCGTGACCTATCAAATCCAAGCTGTGCCTTACGGGGAGGACGTCTACGTTATCGTCACGCCGGGCCAGCCATTTACAGCCCAGACCGAGAACTTTGACCAATCCGCCGGACCTTATCCGGTACATCTGACAGTTGCCGCCCCAAGCGCGACCGGGGTGGATTTTCTCAACGGCCACGTGATCGTGAAATAGGAGAAAACTTATGGCATGCGATGTGGTGAATGTCTGTATCCCCGGAGTGACGCGAATTCCGGTCACGGGCCCCAAGTACAACACATTGGTTTGCTGCACCTTCGCGGGTCAACTGACTTTGCCCGGCACTTTCGGCAAGGTCCAACACAGCCAGATCACGGGTTGGTCGGACTTTGTTCCCGCCAGTTTCGATCAGCGGATTATTCCCGAGTTCGAGCACTCAACCACCGGATGGATCAGCATCATGGGTCCGCCGACTGTGCACTTCATAGCAGGTGTCGCTGATGAAACCTGGCTTTATGCAATCGACGACATCGCGGATGTTGGTTTCGACCCGGTGACCGGACAGTTTAAGGTAACCGTTGATTTTGCCACTTCGGATGGTTGCACCTTTTACGTATGCAGCTACATTTTGCTATGGGAAGATCCGCCCGCAAAGCCTCCGACTAACAGCTGCCCAAAACCGATGACATATCGGCGGCAACGGCACCCGCATCATCCTCTGATCAGCGCTACTGTGGGGGAGACGGGACTGGCACCGCATTTGGGCGGACGCATGGGGACCAAAGGGAGCATATTCGGCAACTCAATGCAACTCGCCCGCCACCATTCGCCAGCGGAACCCAAGGCGCTGGAATCCAAACCGGAACCCAAGGCGAAGTTGGAATCCAAACCCACTCCGAAGCTCGAATCCAAGCCGACCACGAAACCGGCGACGAAGCCCAAGCCGAAGCCAAAGGCAGAGTCGATGCCGAAGCCAAAGCCGAAGGCGAAAACCACCGCCTCCTCGAAAAAGGAAGGACGTCGCTAGCAGAAACGTGGGAGCGGCGCCCTTCGAGCGCCGTTCTCCGCCTTAGATCACGACCGTCTCGTGATATTCGCCGTAAACGTGCCGCATGGCGTCGGAGATTTCGCCGACCGTGGCGTTCGCTTCGACCGCTTCGACGATCACCGGCATCAGATTGCCGGTACCGCGCGCGGTGTCTTCCACGGCTTTCACCGCAGCCTGCCACTTCGCCTGATCGCGTTTGGCTCGCAGCGCCCGCAGCCGTTCCACCTGCTTGCGTTCCAGCGACTCGTCGATGTGTTGCAAGCGGAATTGGCTTCTCGTGCTCCAGTGCGAACGAATTCACGCCGACCACGATCGCTTCCTTCTGATCGACGGCCTTCTGATATTCGTAGGCGGCGTTCTGGATCTCCTGCTGCACGAAGCCGCGCTCGATCGCCTTCAGCATGCCGCCCATGGCGTCGATCTTCTCCAGATAGGCGAGCGCGTTAGCCTCGATCTGGTTGGTCAGCGACTCGATGTAGTACGAGCCGGCCAGCGGATCGATGGTCTGCGCCGCGCCCGATTCGTAGGCGATGATCTGCTGGGTGCGCAGCGCGATGCGCGCCGACTGCTCGGTGGGCAGCGCCAGCGCTTCGTCGAATGAGTTGGTGTGCAGCGACTGCGTTCCGCCCAGCACCGCCGCCATGGCCTGCAGCGCGGTGCGAACGATGTTGTTCTCCGGCTGCTGCGCCGTCAGCGTTGAGCCGGCGGTCTGCGTATGGAAGCGCAGCATCTGCGATTTGGCATTCTTTGCGCCGAAGTGATCGCGCATGATGCGGGCCCACATGCGGCGGGCGGCGCGGAACTTCGCCACCTCTTCCAGAAAATTGCTGTGCGCGTTGAAGAAGAACGACAGCCGCGGCGCAAACTTGTCCACGTCGAGCCCGGCGTCGATCGCGGCCTGCACGTAGGTCATGCCGTTGGCCAGGGTGAACGCCACTTCCTGCACTGCGGTCGAGCCAGCCTCGCGCATGTGGTAGCCGGAAATGGAGATGGTGTTCCACTCGGGCACGTGCTCGTTGGCGTAGGAGAAGATGTCGGTGATGATGCGCATCGCCTGCGCCGGCGGATAAATATAGGTGCCGCGCGCGATGTATTCCTTCAGCACATCGTTCTGGATCGTGCCGGACAGCTTGCGCACGTCGCGGCCGGTGCGCCGCGCGGTGACGATGTACAGCGCCAGCAAGATCGACGCCGTCGCGTTGATGGTCATCGAGGTGGAGACCTTCTCCAGGTTGATGCCGTCGAACAGCCGCATCATGTCTTCGATGGAGTCGATGGCCACGCCCACCTTGCCGACTTCGCCCATCGCGAGCGGGTTGTCGGAGTCGAGCCCGATCTGCGTCGGCAGATCGAACGCCACGCTCAGTCCGGTCGTGCCCTGGCTCAGCAGATACTTGTAGCGGCGGTTCGACTCTTCGGCGTCGCCCATGCCGGCGTATTGCCGCATGGTCCACAGGCGGCCGCGATACATGGTGGCCTGCACGCCGCGGGTGTAAGGAAACTGTCCGGGATAGCCGACTTCGCTGTCGTAGTCCCAGCCTTCCAGATCGGAGGGCGTGTAAAGAGGATGAACGCTGATGTGCGAAGAAGTTTCCTGCGTGTCGGCAGGCTTGCTAGCGACGGCGGTCTTGGCTTTGTTTCGGCCATGGAAGTATGGGCCTCGGCGTATGAGATGACTCCATTATCGGCGGTCGCTCAAAAACTCAGCTATGACATGCATCACAAAGCAGTTGTCAGTGGCGAGCTTTCTGTTTGGAACAGAGTGTTTAGCCTCGGCCGCCCGGGCAATGCCAATGAGCCTGTCCTGATCGTGCGGCGCTTGCACGCTGAGACATAAGACTACTTCTTTCGCGATCGCCAGAACGAACTCACGCCGAAATAGGCAAACAGCAGCGCAAACGCCGACGCCAACAGCATCTTGGCGGTCGATCCAGTTCCCGCGGCATGGCGATGGTATTCGCGAACTGCCGCTCCGCCGCCGACCAGCGCGAGCACCAGGAAAAATAAGCCCGTGACTTCCAGCCACAGAACGTGCAGCACGCGTCCGATACTGCGAACGGTTACGCTGCCGGCGTGGTAGAAGGCCCGCACCCAGCGGTTTTCGCCAGTCTTTCGCCCAGCTACCCGCAATAAGGCGCGGCCTTGAGTACCGAAATCGCGGGATGGCACAATTCCCCCAGGGATAAACAGTTTGCTGAAATACTCGACAAACGATCTCTCACGACCGAAGTCGTATGTCAAACAACTAGCCATTTCATGGACGACGTGAAGGTCGTCCCCTTCAAAGCACCAGACTCAAATCAGAGTTGCTGAACGTCATCATTCTAGCAGTCAAACGTTCCTCATCCGCCGCCCGACTCGGCCAAAACTGCCAAAACCTCCGTTGCCCCCGCGGCATCTAAAGAATTAACGCTGGATAAGCGAACGGCTGGCAGGTTCTAAGGCTCGACGCTAGTATGAGGGCTAGGCCCGTCCGCAATCCCAAAGGGGCGCAGGTGGAATCGTGGATAAGCGACTGAAAAGCATGATGAAGGAACTGGGCGACGCGATCAACAACTCGCTTTCCGACTCCGACCAGATCGCGGAGGTGATCTCGCGCATCAAAGCCGGGGGATACGACGTTTTCGTGGTGCTCGAGGCCACCATCGGATTCAATCAGCACGATGAGGACGAGAGCGAGACAACCTCGGTCAACAGCCAGCACTGCAGCTCTGCACTTCGAAATGACCACGCAGGATGTGAAGTTCCTGAAGTCGCTGCGCATCAGCGTGGACGATGCCGGATGATATCGCTGCCGACTGGCTTACCGCCCACGTCGGGTCGTGACCTGGTGCGTGTGCTAAGATGCGCTTTCGCTTGCGGGTCGGCAAGCGCTCGGCAAAGCGCTGTGCCCTCCCTTGAAATAAATGTCACCTGCCCCTCTAGGAGCATTCGCAGTCAGGACATCATCAGATGAGAGATACCCTCGGAGTCTTGCTGGCGGGAGGAGCAGGCGAGCGGCTGTACCCTCTGACCCGCGATCGCGCCAAGCCGGCCGTCACCTTCGGCGGCATCTACCGCATCATCGACATCACTCTTTCCAACTGCATCAACTCCGACCTGCGCCGGGTTTACATCCTCACGCAGTACAAAGCGCTGTCGCTGAACCGGCATATCCGCGAAGGCTGGGGCAACATTGTCGGCCGCGAACTGGGCGAGTTCATCGAGATTCTGCCGCCCATGAAGCGGGTCAGCGAGAACTGGTACATGGGAACCGCCGACGCGGTTTACCAGAACATTTATTCCATCGGCTCCGAGCAGCCGAAGCTACGTGCTCATCCTGTCGGGCGATCACATCTACAAGATGAATTACGACCTGATGCTGCGGCAGCATCAAGGATTCCGGCGCCGACGTCACGCTCGCCACCATTCTGATCGATCCGTCGGAGACCAAGCATTTCGGCGTAGTGGAAATCGATCGCACCGGCCGCGTCGTCGGCTTCCAGGAGAAGCCGGAGCAAACCGACCTGCGCTCGCCCTACAACCCGCGCATGGTTTCCGCCTCGATGGGCATTTACCTGTTCAACACCGACGTGCTGATCCCGGTGTTGCTGAAGGATGCCGAGGATCCCGACTTCGCGGCACGATTTCGGGCACAACGTTCTGCCCCGAATGGTGGACGACTACAAGGTCTACTCCTTCAACTTCATCGACGAGAACAAGAAGGAAGCGCTGTACTGGCGCGACGTGGGAACGCTGGAGGCCTATTACGAAGCCAACATGGACCTGGTCTCGGTGGCGCCGGTATTCAACCTGTACGACAGTGCCTGGCCGATTCGCACGCACATGCGGCAATATCCGCCGGCCAAGTTCGTCTTCAACGATCCCGGCCGCACCGGCGAGGCGCACGATTCCATCGTCTCCATGGGCTGCATCATCTCCGGCGGCTCGGTGAGCAACAGCGTTCTCTCGCCCGACGTGCGCGTCAATTCCTATTGCGCACGTCGATACCAGCATCCTGTGCTCGCATGTGAATGTCGGCCGCCACTGCCGCATCCGCAAGGCCATCATCGATCGCGACGTTCATATTCCCGAAGGCACGGTCATCGGCTACGACACCGAAGCCGACCGCCAGAAGTATCACGTGACCGACAGCGGCATCACGGTGGTGACGCGCGACTATTCGCTGTTCGAGAATCCCATCACCGTGGACTACTTCACCTCGGAATAATTCAGGGAGAATAATTCACGGTTGCGATGGGGCAGGCCTGGGGAGGATTCCCATCGAGAATCGCGTAGAGGTTAATCGGCGCTGACGGTTTCTGTACGTATCCGGCAAATCCCACGAAGCTGGTCTTCAAATAAGGATGAGTGGCTCGCAGCGCTGGACGCCAATCGCCCATCGCTCCCAGACCGACGATTACGCCGTCAGCCGCGGCCACGATTTGAGCCGGAGGCCGCTGCTGTTTGCGATCCCACGCCCACCCGGTGATTCTGTGAGCTTGCGATGAGCCGTCGCCAATCGTCTCTACCGATTGCACCGCTCCAACGCATTCCTCCGGAGAAGCCAAACCGAATACGGAGTCCAATCGCTCTCCCAGTTGCGGCCCGGCATTCGGGGCAAAAATGGACAATTGTTTTTCCCGCATGTACGGCACCAGTTGCCACAAATAATCCGGGTCTGGATAGATAAGCTGCAGTTGTGCCCGATCATGAGTATCGGTCATCAATGCGATGGCCGCGACGTTGAGTTCAAAGCCGTGCGCCCGGGCTTTTCGGACCCCATCGGCAGCCACATGAACTCCTGACAACATGATCGCCAGCAGGCATGCCTCCGCGATCACCGCGAATGGTGCCTGCGTTCTGCGAAACAGCGGCAGTAGCAAGAGCAGCAGCAGAGCCCACCAATATAAAAGAGCAAAAGTCTGATATCTGGATGAGAAAGCCTGATCGAGTCCGGAATTCGCCCGGCCCAAGGTGGTTATGCAGGCGGTTCCCAGGCAAAACATCAAGATGAGAAGCAGCTGCACCGAAAAAACGCGCGAGGCGTCTACCGGCAATCGAAATCGTGGGATAAGACACAAGGCGAGGGCGAGTCCGGCGAATCCATAGAAAATCGCCGAATGGCTATAGGCGGTTGTCCAGGAAGCGCCCAGATAGGTGGCAAGATATTTCAAAACCTGCCATGGATTGTGAGCCGCCAACCACGGGCTGGCGCTTACTGGCGGCCTGACGTAGCCATGGAAGTAGCCCAGAATGCCGATCGTTCCGCTGACGATCAGAACCAGGATTGCGGAAAGACGCAATCGCAGCAGCAGTGCGGCAGCCACCAGTAAGGGCCACACCAGGTTTCCATTCGCCAGCGAAAAAGTTGCTCCCAGCGCTGCCAGGATGGATAGCAGCAGAAACACAGACGGCCAGCCTCCCGCCGTCGGTGGCTGTGACTTCATCCAGTAAAGCAAGAGCGCAACGAATGAGAGACTGGCGAACAGAGCTGAGAGTACAAAGATGACTTCGAAGCTGAACACAAAGGTTTCCCACTGACTGGGAAAGAAAAGGCAGAACGCCGCCACGCCGAAGCCGCAGCGCCACAGCGCTCCGCGCCAGCCGCCTAGCGCGCGCATGCTCCAGCCCAACAGCGTCAGATGTAGTAATTGAATTATGAAAATGCTGGCCAAAAGAAATATCTGGCTGGCGTGAAATAGCCAAAGGTCTACCGCGAGGAATAATTTTGGAATGAGAAATCGATGTTCCAGATGCTGTTGCCAGAGCCAGTCGGGAGAAACTGGGCTGCGTCCCTGGGCCACAACCGAGATCTGCAGCCACGACTCGGCAAACGGAAGGCGGGAGTAGCTGATGACCACCATGTAGCCGGTCACCATGATGATGATGAGTCCACCGAGAAGAATGAGGTAGGAGAGAGCAGTGGAGATCGGCGAATCCGGCGCACACCCGCTTTGCAAGTGCGATCTCCACTGCTCTCGCAAGTCCGGCTGCGCAGGATATTGGGAGCGGAGAAGCGGCGGTGGCCACCAGCTCTTTCTGATCTCCATTGCGCTGACTATACTCACCAATTCGAAGGGCTTCCACCGGATGCGGCCCCGGAGATGCCACTTTGCCGGAGGCATGGCGGCTGCGCTGATGGAAAAGTGATACCAGCAAATCCCTGGCATCTTGATCGGGGACGGGAATCACGTAGATGGCGATGCGAAGGAGCAAGCGTTGACGACTCGCAGCAAGCAGCTGGTACTACTGCTTTGGCTTTGCTTCCTCGCGCGTGGATGCTTCTATTCCGCCTTGTTGCCCATCTGGGAAGGCTACGATGAGCCGTCTCATTTCGCGTTTATCCAGTACGTGACTGTATTCCGGGATTTACCGGTGGCGACCACGCCGGTGTCGCGCGAGGTCCAGGAGTCGTTGCACTCGTTGCCGCTCTCATGGGAGCAGCGGCTGCATGTTCTGACGCCGCCAATCTATACCCAGGATTCGTACTGGCAACTATCGGCGGCAGATCGCCGGGCACTACAGGAGCAGACGCGCGCCATTCCTCCCGCGTGGGGAGCGCAGTTGGGGACGGGCCCCGCCTTGTATGAAGCGCAGCAGGCGCCGCTCTACTACTGGATGATGTCGGTTCCGCTGCGTTGGGCATGGACATGGCCGCTGGCCGGGCGCGTGATGTTGATCCGAATGCTGAGTGTCTTGCTGGCATCGCTGGTTATTCCCATCGCGTACGCAGCGGCCCGAAGCTTTTTCGCCAGCGAGGCTTGGCCCTGGGGACAGCGGCCGTAATCGCTTGCATGCCAGAGCTCATGATCGACATCAGCCGTGCCGGAAATGACAGCCTGGCGATTACCGTTTATTCCGTTGTTGACTCTGCTGTTGCTGTTAGCGGTTCAGCCGGGACGTTCGAAGTTATTCGTTGCTGCCGGGGCGGTGCTGGGTGTCGGCTTATTAAGCAAAGCCTATTTCCTGCCGGCAGCGCCTGCATTCGTATTAATAGCCGTCTACAGTTTCTGGCGGTTGCCGGCTGAACGCAGACGCATCCTGCTGAACTCCGCCGTCGGGATGGTGCTCGCGCTGCTGATTAGTTTTGGATGGTACTGGCGTAATCGTCGGTTGACTGGAACGTGGTCCGGAGAACAGGATGACGCAATCGCCGCGCATGCCAGCTTGCCCCACCTGGCTACCGCTATCCGCCATGTGAACTGGGCCGGGGGCGTTACCTCCGTGCTGGTCTCACATGTTTGGTTCGGCGGCTGGAGCTTCCTGAAATTGCCCAAGCTGATCTATGTGGTGTTCGCGTTAGGTATGGCGGCAGCACTGTTCGGATTGGTGAAAGCCGTTCGCAAGCACGGACTCCGGTCCGCACGGCTGGTTGTTTTGCTTGCTCTGTACGCTCTGTTCTGGGCCGGCCTGCTCTACGATGTGCTGGTGGTCTACATGGCCAGAGGCGTCTCGGCGTCGTGTGGCTGGTATATGTACGCCGTCATCATCCCCGAAATATTGCTTGTGACTTATGGACTACTTGCCATTGCGCCCAAGCGTTGGTGCTGGACCGTTCTACCCGGGATGGCGACAATTTTTGCGGCAATCGATATCTATGGCGTCCATGCGCTGCTGGCGCCCTATTACAGCGGCTTAATAGTCCACACAGCGGGGGGCGATGTGATCCGTCCAGTAAGGCTGGCGCAGTTGGTGAATGCTGGCCCGCACGTGCTCCTGGATCGATTGGCGGCGAATAAACCCGCTTTCCTGACGCCGGAAGTCTGCGCGCTGCTGTTTGTAGCGTATTATCTGGCTACGGCCGCACCGGTGGCAGTCAGTTATGCCGCGACCCGCGCACTGCTGGCAGATGCGGAGTTTCCCTCTGAACCGTAGAGATTTGGATTAAGAATTCCGCCACCGGCGCTAATTCAATGCAATCCGCTCGTGCCGGTCACTCCGTCAGCAGGCGCCCTTTCACCGTTATCGCGCCGACACACCACAGCAGTGCGTCTTCCACATGCTCGCGAAGCGATGGGTTGGTGAAGATGTCGCGTAACAGCTTGCGTTCGGTGAGCCGAGCCGCCAACTCCGTCAACAAACCCTGATAGCGGTCGGGCATGTGAAGCTTGGTGGCTCGCACCAGATCGTCGAAGATCAGCAGGCAGTCGAGCACGATTCCGTCGAGGTCGGCGTTTTGGGAATTCACCAGATAGAAAGCTTCCGCCACATCGCAAAAAGTTTCGATGTCGGTCGGTGGCGGACCGAGCTTCGCCATACTGGGATCGAGGGCCAGCGCTTTTGCAGTCAGTCCCAGATGAGTGAAGAAAACCAGGCGGCCATCCGCGGTAATCGGTCGCTCGTTGTCGCCACCTACCGCGAGCAGGGTGTAGAACTGCGGACCATCGTGATGGCCATCCACGCGAAAGCCGACGAGCACGAGCTCTTCCTTGGGCTCGCGCGATTGCGGGTGAAGAATTGGTAGCTCGGCCATGGGGAGATAGTACATCCGTCGCGCAGCCGGAACACCGCTTTTCTTCCGGCTGTCACCGCGACTTGCTTTCGCATTCCGCGTTTCTTGCCTGGTCCGAGTGTCTCCGGCCCAAGAGGAGTTTTCCCAACCGGTTACGGGCTGTCCGATTTCCCGCAACCGCTCCCAACAGATATCATCTACTTAGCAGACATTCACCAGATATGGGAAACACCTTTAAGACAGCTTTATTACTGACTGCGCTGACACTTTTTCTGCTGTTCATGGGACAGGTCTTCGGTGGCCAACGGGGAATGGAAATCGCCCTGGTGCTGGCCATTGTCATGAACTTCGCTTCGTATTTCTTCAGCGACAAGATCGCTTTGGCCATGTACCGGGCGCAGCCGGTTACCCGCGAACAACTTCCTCGCGCCTATGAAGTGGTCGAGCGGCTCACCCAAAAGATGGGCATCCCGATGCCCAAGATTTACGTGATTCCGACCGATTCGCCCAATGCGTTCGCCACCGGGCGCAATCCCAAGCACGCCTCCGTGGCCGTGACTCAAGGCATTCTGGATTTGCTGAATGACGAAGAGCTGGAGGGAGTGCTGGCGCACGAGCTAGGCCACGTCAGGAACCGCGATATCCTCATCAGCTCGGTAGCGGCGACCTTGGCCGGCGCCATCACGTTGCTGGCCCGCATGGGCTACTGGGCTTCACTGTTCGGCGGCATGGGCGATCGCGATGACCGCGATCGGGGCGGAGGTTTCGTCGGGCTGTTGATGCTCATTCTGGCTCCCATTGCTGCTACCTTGATTCAGCTTGCAGTGTCGCGTTCGCGGGAGTACCAGGCTGACGCTACCGGCGCCCAGATCACCGGTAATCCGTACGCTTTGGCCAGCGCGCTGAAGAAGCTGGATGCCGACTCCAAGCGTATTCCCATGCAAGCCTCGCCCTCGACTGCACACTTGTTTATCGTTGCCCCCTTGTTGGGCGGGGTTAGTTTCGCGAATCTGTTCTCCACCCATCCCCCGATTGCCAAGCGCATCGAACGGCTGACCGGACGCCCAGCTGAACTGGATTACTGATCGTTTCAGCCGAGCGGTTAGGATGGTTACTCTGTCGGCAAAGGCAAACCTTCGGGACAATCCACTATTTGGGGGTCGATCCGGTCAACTCATTTGCTACGGACGCTCAGTAGGGTCCAACTTCGTCAATGACCCTATTATCTGAAGTGTCGTGAATTGCGTCTCAGCCTCAGATCTTAGCGTTTCGTCCCAATCGAGCCGGTTCACGATAAAAGCCACCAAGGTGCCTCGGCGAGGGAACAAGTTTCTCCGTTTACTGCAAACTTCTTCACATCGTGGAACCCTTAGGCTGGGATGTCGTGCTGGCTCTTGCACTTAGACACTGCTGGTTTGGTAACCAGGTTGCTCATTACCAAGCTGGAGAATCCGACGCACTCTCCTAGGAGGCCACTTTCCTTGATTGCAAGACTGGTTCGCATTTCCCTCGCACTAGCGGTTATTACGTTCGGGACTGCCATGTTGGCGCAAGTCCAGAACGGAGGCTTTGAAACCGGAGATTTCACCGACTGGACCGTGAGTGGAGACACCGCGTTTGTCGGGGTGTGCAACACAACTACCTGCCCTGATTTCGGCATTGGTGTCTTCGACGGCACCTACTCAGCTTACTTTGGCCCGGTGGGAGACACCGCTACGATCTCCCAGGAAATACCGACAACCGTGGGGACCCAGTACACAGTGGATTTCTACCTGGCTAATCCCGCAGGCGGTACGCCGAACTTTTTCTCGGTACAGTTTGGGACAGCCTCTTTCAGCTTTACCAACTTCGGAGCGGCATTTGGTTGGTCGGAATTCGATTTGACGGACACAGCCACCAGCACCGAGACGCAGCTGTCGTTCACCTTCCGCAACGATCCGGGATATTTCTTGCTGGACGATGTGTCGGTGAGTTCGTCAGGTGGCGGGGGAACGACCCCAGAGCCGGGAACGTTCGTGCTGTTTGGCAGCGGATTGGTCGGAATTGCCGGCTTGGTTCGCCGCAAGCTCCGCTCCTAGTCACCTTCGGCCAGGTATCGACTTTGCGCCACGATGTCCTCTCCTTAGCTTGGATATCGTGGCGAATTTTTTTGTCCGGCTGCTCCGTTAAAGTGCCACGCCACCGAAAGGTGGCTTTTTTTCGTGAGCCGGCGGCGATCTGTGGAGAATGTATCGGCCTGGCAGCCGACATGTTTCAAGCAAATTTTGCCAACGTAAAACCAAGAACGATGCGTTCGGTTTCCGCTCCGAAAAGGGTGACACGCCACCCAATCGGTTGTCGCAAATTTACCGGTCCGGCTGTTACCGGGAGTCATTCGCAGCTGAATCCCTGGCAACCCGAGCGCCTGGCTGTGCCCCGTAGCTTTCATCCCTGACCCACCTCAGCGGAAAAGCGGAAGATCGGAAGCCAATACCGTCCGCAAACATATAATTGCTTCTACCACGTTGTGGGATACCATCCTGGCCCATGTCGCTGATGCTCCGATGGGCATTCCCAGCAAGAATGGTCCGTCGCCCTGTCCGGGGTATCCACTATCTGCTGCTGGCAACATTCATGAAAAAGTGTGGGACTGCGAGCCAGAATCTCGTCGCCTAATGCTTTCTTACACTTGGATCGCTCATCCCGGAATTGGAAAGAATGGTTTTAGAAATTCGGAGCGTAAGTGTGTTGTGACTTGTTTACAAGCCCGAAGGGGCGGTCCATAATAAGAGTCGGTACGAATCTTCGAACAATGGCCTTCATTCCAGAACAAACCAATCGGTTCCCCGTATGTCTCACATTGTGGGAGGAGTTGTATGGAGTCAGTTTCTGACAGTATGACAGAAGTCGATCAGCGCAAACGTATTTGGTTTTTTCCCGATAAATTCTGGCAAGCCACCAAGAACATGCCCAAAGACGAAGCCTCCAACCTGATGGCCGAAGTGGAACGTTACGCCGCGGCTGGAGATGTGCAAGCGCTTAGTAAGTATCCATTCGTATTTGTCGGCGACCCCTACAAGAAAAAGAACAGGAATCCGGCAGCCTAACGCAGTTGCCATCAGGAAATTCTGGCCGCGCGTCTCTTGCGTACCGCCGTCTGCGATGAGGCCATCGCTTTCGCGGGCAGCGGCCGGACCGCGATGGTTAATTGGCAAGCCGTCTCTAGAAGGTAGCGAGCCCGAGCGATTCGTTCCGCGCTCGGGCTTATTTCTTGCAGTCCCTGGGCATACAGGATCACGGCTCCGTTCTCGCGTTCGATCGATATGCGACTGATGGTTCGATCGTGCTCGAAATCGAGTGCGTTCGCCAGCCGCAAGATCCCCAGGATCGGCAGCAGCTCGGAGCGGCGCTTCGGACTGAGTCCCACAAAGTAGGAGTCGCCGGAATGCGGTAAGGCGCCTTGATGATAGCGCGCGGTCGCGGCCACGCAGCGTAATTCCTCCTCCGTCCAGCCCAGCGGAGGTTTTAACCTGCAAATCATTCGATAGGTCCGCCTCTGGTGGCCGTTTGCGCTCTTTGCTTCTTCCCACTTCGTGCAGAATGGCGGCTGCTTGCAGGATGCGACGATATTCCGGTTTGATGGCTATTGCGTGGCATTGAGAAAGGCCGTCGTAAAGCTGAAGCGCGATGTGGGCGACGAGAGCCGAATGCGCCGGGTCGGGATCGAGAAAAGACGCCCAAGTCTTTAGTTTCTCCAACGCCGCCTGTTCCAACGCTGCGCCGCTCGGCAACTCCGATCGCCACACCTGCCAAAGCGAGTTCTTGCCCAGCATCTTCTCCGCGATAAAAATTAAGCCGCTTCTGCCGTTCCGTCGATGATTCGCTGCTGCCAGCGAACCCGTTCTTCGGTATCAATTCCGGCGTGGGCGCGAATCATGGAGCGCAAGACATCGAAGTCGTGGACCTCGCCCAATGCATCCTGTAAATCCCGCAAATCCCGGGCCCATTTTTCGTGGCGTTGTGGAAGGAAGTTCTCCACCGTATAACGAAACCGTTTGATTCCGATGCGCAACTGGTGATAGCCGACCCCGCTGCGATTGCGCATCGCCTGCCGGTGCCGTTCATGTGCTTCATGCCAGCGCTCCAGTGCGAGTAGTTGAAACACATGACCTTCCAGCGGGATTCTGTTGGTGCGTTTCGCCAGGTGGCCGTTTAACGATGCCCACTGTTTTCGGTCAAACTGGCCTAGCGCTTCCTGAGCAGCCTGTTTCTGAGCGGTCTCCTTCTGCGCCAAAGAGTCCAGCAAACTTTGGCGAGCCGCGTCAGTCGGGTGCAAAAGCTTGGTCACCCATTCCGACATAACTTGCGTGTCGCGGAGATCGCCCAGACTGCTGAAGAGTGGCTTGGCCAGTCGCTTCATCTGCTTCCATGCGGGGTCGGGGTCGACGGAGAGAAAGCCGTCTGCCATGGAGCGGCAGCGGCGAATGGCCACCCGCAAATCGTGTACGGGATCGGCAGCGAAGCCCTGGCTGGCTTTGTCGCATTCTTCCAATACGCGGTTCGCCCAATAAGCGAGCCCCGCTTTTTTCTGTGGGGATTGGGAATCTGGCAGCATGGAAAGGAAGCCTATTGAGTTTATACAGCGACTGGACAGCGGTGGAACAGCAGAAACGAATCACGGAAAGACGGTTTCTCGGAGCCGAGCGGGGCAGTCACAGATACGCGCGCTCAGCGCTCCGGATTCCGCGATAACGCTCGAAGACTTTGCGGTCACTTTCCAATCCAAGCACCGACTTAATACTGCTGCCGCGGAAAGTATGCGACAGCATTTTCCACCAGTTGCGAATAACGAACAGCGGTTCGTGCGCAATCACGGCCGGGATGTGCCGCGTCTTCATCCAGCGTTCGGCGCGCCATCTTTCATATTCAATCTCTTCCGGCTGCAAGTGCCGGGTGGCAACAACGGCGGTCGTGCCGTCATATTCTTCCAGGCGGTCGATCATGATTAAGTTTCGGGCGCGAAAATCCTTCGTCATCGGAGTTCCGGGGTAGGGCGTCGGATGCTGGATGTAAGGCCAGTCCACATACTTGCTGGCGAATTCCAGGTTGGCTTTGATCGACTCGCGAGTATCGTCGGGATTGCCCACGATGAGGCCGCCGACGACGTACATTTTGTTCTGGTGCAGGAAGTCGATGGCCCGTAGCGAGGCGTTTCCCGTTGCGTGCCCGTTTTCGCGAAACTCGTTCTTGGCCGCTGCTTTCAGGAAATGCAGATCGTCTTCCAAAATATTTTCGATACCGAGAAATACGTAACGAAAGCCAGCCTCTCGCATCAACGGCGCCAGAGTATCGCCGTGCATGGCGATGGGCGATGTCATGGCCTGTACGGTGTAAGCGATATCGTTCAATCCGGCATCGATAATTGCGCGGCACAGCGCTTCGAAGCGCTTGATGTTGAGGCTGATGTTGTCGTCGACGATAAAAATTGCGCGAGCCCCATGATCCCGGGCGTCACGGATATCGGCAAGTACACGGTCGAAGCTGTAGGTGTGGAAGTTGCGGCCACGCATTTCGATGATCGAACAGAAGCCGCAATCGAAGGTGCAGCCGCGCGAAGTCTCCACCACATCGATCTGGCGTCCCATCATGGTATAGCCGCCCAGCACGCGGGCATCGCGCTTCGGCAACCGGATCTCATCTCCGTCGAGGTTATGCACTGGCCGGGACGGGTTTTCGTGCCAGCCGTCTTCCGTCCGGTACGACAGTCCGAGAATCTTGCCGAATCCTTCGCCGTTTTCGATCGCGCGTAACAGTTCGCGAAAGGTAATTTCACCTTCGCCTCGCACGATGTAATCGACGCCGCTGCCGTCTTGCATGTAGGCATCGGCGGCGAGGCTTGGATCGTAACCGCCCACTACGATGCGAACGCCAGGGCGCAGCGAGCGCACCAGTTCGATGATCCGCAGCGATGTCTTGCGCTGGAAGGTCATTACCGAGAGTCCTACAACGTCGGGAGCATGTTCGAGCACGAGCCGCTCGACGGTTTCGCGAACATTCTGCTGAACCAGGATCAAGTCCGCCACAGCGACCTGATGATGAGCATCCAGATTTCCCGCCAGCGAGCACAACGCTCCATTCGGCATCCGCACCGCAATCGTCGGCATGTGCTCAAACGAGTCAGGCATGGACAGAAGGAGAACATTCATAACGTAGCTCCTGGCAGATCTGCGGTGGTTCCCCACGAACCTGGAACAAACTGTTGGCATACATGCTACACCGAAATGGGCAGGAAAATCTGGATCACCGACGAGAGGGCCGAATGTAATCTGTTCTCGGAGGGGAGGAGATCATTCCGATAAGAGCAGAAGTAGACATTCCGCCTTTTGACATCTAAGGATCAGGCCAAGTCTGGCGGGACGAAGAGGGAAGGCTGACCGATCCAAAGTTGGTTGCTCAAACGTACGGCCAGGCTCGGGCTCGGATTCCCGCGCAGGCGGGACTGGATTTCGTTGTACGGTCCGACAAAGCGGAGGCTTGCCGGCAGACGAGGATAAATCCGCTGAAGCCATCGGACTGCTCGTTCAGACGAGCGCTGTTCCCGCTCTCCATGAGGAAAGCGGAATTCGTCACGTAAGCGCGGCGGCAACAAGCGAGTCGTTAGCGCACCGTACCAGAAAGGCGGATGCATCCTCAGTCCCGCGCCAGACCGAAGATCCCAGGCCAGTTGGCGGGCGGTCGAGCTGGCTCCCACAATGTCGGAGTCAAGGGTGGCATCGAAATATCGCTGGAACGCAGCCCAATCCGGGGGCAGGCATTCGCCAGGAATGCCGAAGAGAGCAGCCGTCTTCCGGCTCTCTGCGTAGTATTGCTCGCGTTCGCTGCAGGTCAGTCCAGGCAAGACGAGTTCATAGGCCAACAGAGCGCTGTCCACCAACGTCGCATATACCCAACGCAGAGCTGCAAGGTTGTTGGCCTGGTAAGCGCTGCCATCGGCAAACCGCCCCGTAGCTTCCGGCAATCTGCCTTGAATGCTGGCGTGCCGCCGATGCAGGTGACGTGCCGCGGCAACAGCGTCCTGCAGCGGAGCAAAGACCACGGTAAACATAATGCGGAAGGTCTGATGAAAGCGGCCGACGGGATCGTGCAAGGTTCGGGAATGTTCGGCAATGGCAGCGGCCACCCAGGGATGGGCAAGTTGCAACAAGGCGGCGCGGCCGGCAGCTAGAAACAACGCCGACTCACGATTGACCTTCCAACTGACGGAGTGGAGCCCGAGAATGCCTTCAGCGGCATTGGAGGAGGTAATTCCCGCTTCCAGGAGCAGGCGTTCCAGATCAGCAGCCGACACCGCCGAAGAGTGATCTTGCAGCATATCGGCTTATCGTACCGCCAATAGAGGCGGCTTGCGGAGCCGGAACGGCATCCGAAGAACCCAGCCAGGAGCACGGATACTGTCTGGGAAGCAGCAGCAACAGTTCTCAGGAGGACGTTTCGACATCGGTCTAATCGGCAGGCTCAGGCAGACTGCAGGAGAATTGCGGCTGCCTGCCGACGAGAGCTGAGCCCGGCAAGCGATTTCTCGCCAGGCTGGTTCAACCGGCTCAACCGATTGCCATTTACTCCGGAGTTAGCCCCCGTTTTGTGGGATATGCCAGCTTGGCTCGCAATGATACTTTCTCAGTTCAGCGACTTCGAAACTTTACTGGCCACTGCCCTAACTTCTCTCGCCCCGTAACGCGCCTTACGGTCGGGAGAAAGGCCGCCAAAACTATTTGGCTGGACGAGATCGGCTGCGGTTCTCGTGCACCTGGAGGGCAGGATGATGAAGAAGAGCTCGCATTCCGGTCACGACGCCTACGAACGTCAAGCAGCGATCTGCAAGGCCTTTGCCAATCCAACCCGACTGCAATTAATCGACCTGCTCGGGCCGCAAGGAACGCTGGGCATCCGAACTGCAACAGGGGCTCGGCATCTCCAAGGCCAATCTCTCGCAACATCTCTCCATCTTGCGAACCGCGGGTGTGGTCCTGACCCAGCGCGAAGGCAAGCAGCTCTACTGCGGCATCTCGATGCCGGAAGTGAAGCAGGCTACCGCGATCCTGCGCCACATGACCAAGGCAGTCTCGCGAGGCAACCGCCGACCGGCGTAGCCGCCTTCCACGGCGTGCGCAGTCGCGACCGCGCAACGGTTACACTGTCTCGGATGGCCCGCACCACGATCCTGGACTACCTCGACAACTTCCGGCGGCACGCGCGTGAGGTGGCTTACGTCCATCGGCGCGGATATCGGACCCAGCGCTGGACTTACGGCGAGGTTCTCGCCAACGCCCATCGCTTCGCGCGCGAGCTGGAAGCTCGGGGCATCGGCAAGAACGACAAGGTACTGATCTGGGGCGAGAATTGCGCGGAGTGGGTGGCCGCGTTCTTCGGATGTCTGCTGCGCGGCGCCATCGTCGTTCCCATCGACAAGATTGCCGCTCCCGACTTCGCCGAGCGCGTCGCGCAGCAGGTCGACGCCAAGCTTTGCGTCGGCTCGACGCAGAACCAGATTCCCGGCCTCGCTTCGCTCCATCTCGAGACGCTGCGCGACGAGCTTGCGCGCTTACTCCGATTCGCCGGTCGTTCCGCCCGCGCTCACGCGCGACGATATCGTGCAGATCGTCTTCACCTCAGGCACAACTGCCGAGCCGCGCGGCGTGGTCATCTCGCACGGCAACATGCTGGCCAACCTGGAGCCGCTGGAGCGCGAGATCGGCAAGTACCTGCAGTACGAGCGCATCTTTCATCCGCTGCGCTTTCTGAACCTGCTGCCGCTCAGCCATGTCTTCGGACAGTTTCTCGGCATCTTCCTGCCGCAACTGCTGGCCGCGACGGTGATCTTCCAGGACACGCTGAATCCCTCCGAAGTCGTTCAGGTCATCAAGAAGGAGCGCGTTTCGGTGGTCGTCGCCGTTCCGCGGCTGATGGAGTCGCTGAAAGACAAAATCGAGCGCGATATGGAAGCGGCGGGAAAGCAGTCACTGGTTCCAGCGGCAATTCACAGCCGCGAAAGACGAGCACTTTGTGAAGCGCTGGTGGCGATTCCGCCGAATCCATAACCAGTTCGGCTGGAAGTTCTGGGCCTTCATCTCCGGCGGCGCGGCGCTTGATGCCGAGACCGAAGAATTCTGGCGGCGGCTTAGCTTCGTCGTGATTCAAGGCTACGGCCTCACCGAAACCACTTCGCTCATTTCGCTGAACCATCCTTTTCGCACCGGCAAGCGTTCGATCGGCAAAGTGCTGGAAGGCCGCGAAATCAAGCTCGATGAGAACGGCGAAATCCTGGTGCGCGGCGCCAACGTTGCTGCCGGCTATTGGCAGGCAAAACAACTCAAGCCGGTGCTGAACGAAGAAGGCTGGTTTCGCACCGGCGATGTCGGCGAGCTCGATGCCGAAGGCAATCTCTACTTCAAGGGTCGCAAGAAAAATGTCATCGTCACGCGCGAAGGGATGAACATCTATCCCGAGGACCTGGAGGCTGCGCTGCGGCAACAGCCCGAGGTCCGCGACTGCGTGGTGGTCGGTCTGGAACAGGGCGGCAATGCCGAGGCTTGCGCCGTGCTGATCCTGCGCGATTCCGCCAATCCTTCGACTCGACCATCTCAGCCGTCGAACTCGCCGCCACCAGATCCGCAAGCAATCGTCCAACGCGCCAATCATCATCTTGCCGAGTACCAGCAGATGCGGCGCTGGTTGGTCTGGCCAGAGCAGGACTTTCCGCGCACGCCCACTCAGAAGCCGAAGACTGCGATCATCCAGGCTGCGGCGCAGCAACATTTTGCCTCTGACAATGTAGCGACATGCGGCTCCGCAAGGGGCGCTGGCGGACATGATCGCTCGCATCACCGGACGCAACTTCAGTTCGGCGTCGCTCGGTCCCGATGCCAAGCTCGAAGGCGATCTGAATCTGAGTTCAATGGACCGCGTCGAGCTGATGAGCGCTCTGGAAGACCGTTACCAGGTCGATCTGAACGAGGCCGACTTCACCAAGGTAAGCACGGTTGGCGATCTGGAACGTCTGCTGCACGAACCGCAGAAATCGCCGCAAAGCGGATACCGCTATCCGCGCTGGGCGCAGCGCTGGCCCATCACCTGGATTCGCACGTTCATCTACTACCTGCTAACCTGGCCGGCAACCATGATCATGGCGCATCCCAAGCTCGTCGGCCGCGAGAACCTGCGCGATGTCGATGGCCCGCTGCTGATCAGCTGCAACCACGTCACCTACATCGACGTGGGCTTCGCGTTGCTCGCCCTGCCGCCGCGTCTGCGCCGCAAACTGGCGGTCGGCATGTGGGGCGAGCTGCTGTGGGAGATGTGGCGTCCGCCGCAGACGTGGAACCCGTTCCTGCGCCTGTCCTACAAAGTGGGATACTACCTTGTGGTGGCTCCTGTTCAACGTTTTTCCGCTGCCGCAGCAGTCGGGAGTGCGCGAGAGCTTCGCCTATGCTGGCGAATCGGTGGATCGCGGATACAGCGTGCTGGTCTATCCCGAAGGCGTGCGCACGCCCGATGGCAAGCCGTCGCCGTTCCGCTCCGGATTCGGCATGCTGGCCGCGCGGCTGAACATTCCCGTGCTTCCGCTACGAATCGACGGCCTCTACGAAATGAAGATGGCCGGCCACAAGATCGCGCGTCCCGGACAACTGAGGGTCGTGATCGGCAAGCCTCTACGCTTCCCACCGGATACTCCGCCCGAGGAAATCACCAACCAGCTTGAGCATCTTACCTGGACGATGTGAGCCGGAATCGTTCTGGTTCGCCTGTTCTTGCACAGGATGCGCGTGTTTCCGTGAATGGGAAATCCCACTTCTACCTTTGCGGGTTTGCCGCTGTACCCCCCTCCCTCCTCCCTCCGCAAAATATTGAAAACAATCATTCTGCGCGCTTGATAGCCCGCAAAATATTGACCCGTAAAGAGTTGAAGGTCAAAATATTGATTCGCAAGGACTTAGCACTTACGTTCTGCGGTTCGCACGATTTTCTCAATTGACCGAGAATCCGGCCGCCGATAGGGATAACATTCTATCCACTGATCCACTGCAACTATCCACTGACTTTTTCAAAGATCTCCAGACTCCACAATGTTCCGGAGCCATCGGGCACACCGCTCCCAACCTAACAGTGTGCCCGCCTTGCAATAGCTGTCGCAAAGAAAATCCGGCAGCTCCCCTTACGAAAGTAACCACCGCTTCCCAAATTGGGATCGGTCCATCGGTCCACGTGTGCCTTGTGCCGCAGGTTCGCCCTTCGGTTGGGCTAACCTGGGATCGTCACGTTCTCCCGTCTCGGTCACGGTCGAGCTTCGTACACAATATTGAAGGGCGTTTCCGTGGCTCGCCGGAATTGGCTGAATCCAGCCGAGGTTATTACCTCTCGCATGCGCGCCTCTCCGGATTGGGCGCCTAAACACATCCCAACTTCCTGTGATCGCGAGCAGGGCGTGCATAGTAGGGTCGAGAACGAGTAGTAGACCCGGCCCACCGGATTCAGGTTGTCCTTCAAGGCATCGTTGGCGAACGGCTCTACGATCATCCAGGTACCGTCTTTTCTTAGCGACTTTCGAACGTGAGCCGCGGCTCCGACCGGGTCGCCCATATCGTGCAGGCAATCGAATACCGCGACGAAGTCATAGTCCTTTCCCGGATACTCTTTCGCTTTGGCTACCTCGAACTTCACCCGGTCGGCAATGCCTTCGCGCTGAGCAGTCTCCCGAGCTGCCTCAATCGATTTGTCGTGGTAATCGAAGCCGAAGAATTGGGAGTTGGGAAACGCCTTCGCCATCAATATGGTCGAAGCCCCCTTGCCGCAGCCCACATCGGCCACCCGGCCGCCGGCTTCCAGTTTCGATTTGACGTTATGCAGCGCGGGGATCCAGCTGGTCACCAGGTTGGCGGCATATCCCGGCCGGAAGAACTTTTCGCACCCGTGAAACACCCCGTCATCATGCTCGTGCCAGCCCATTCCCGCCCCAGTGCGAAAGGAATCGGCGATCCGAGGAACCGCCGCCAATGACCCCAGCGCGAGTTGGAAAGCCCCCGGCAGATACGCCGGGCTGTCTTCGTTCGCCAAGGTAAAGGCCTGTTCCTCCGTGAGGCTGAACTTGTCGGTTTTCTCGTCGTAGGTGATGTAGCCGCCCGCAGCTTGTGAGGCCAGCCATTCTCGAACGTAGCGTTCATCGGTACTGGTTTTGGCGGCCAGCTCGGCCGACGTCATGGGATGAGCCGCGAGCGCCTTGTACAATCCCAGTCTCTCGCCGATCACCACCATTCCAGCACTTACGGCTGCGCCGAGGTCGGCCACGAACTGGCCGATAAAGGCGTTTAGCTTGTCCATGTCGATTGCCATAGTTTGCACTCCTCCCCGAGGCGCTAGGATTCTACCCCAGTTTCGCCGCCGGAATTTGTCAAATTGCCGGGATTTGGCCCCGGGGCGGAAACTTGTGCCCCAGGCGGAAACTTGTGCCCCAGGTTCGCCCTTCCGTTGGGCTAACCTGGGATCGTTACACTCTGCTTCCCCGGTTCGCCTGGGCTAACCTGGGATCGTTACACTCTCCTTCTCTGGTTCGAGCAGCAAGACAAGAAACCGCCATCCGAAACCGGGCCTGATGTCTGTGACGCACGTCATAGCTTGTGCCCCAGGTTCGCCCTTCCGTTGGGCTAACCTGGGTCGTTACACTCTGCTTCTCCGGTTCGTGCTAGCAAGACGAGAAACCGCCATCCGAAACCGGGCCTGATGTCTGTGACGCACGTCATAGCTTGTGCCCCAGGTTCGCCCTTCCGTTGGGCTAACCTGGGATCGTTACACTCTGCTTCTCCGGTTCGAGCTAGCAAGACAAGCAACCGCCATCCGAAACCGGGCCTGATGTCTGTGACGCACGTCATAGCTTGTGCCCCAGGTTCGCCCTTCCGTTGGGCTAACCTGGGTCGTTACACTCTCCTTCTCTGGTTCGAGCTAGCAAGACAAGAAACCGCCGTCCGAAACCAGGCCTGATGTCTGTGACGCACGTCATAGCTTGTGCCCCAGGTTCGCCCTTCCGTTGGGCTAACCTGGGGTCGTTACACTTTCCTTCTCCGGTTCGAGCTAGCGAAGACGAGAAATCGCCATCCGGAGCCGATCCTGGTGGTGTGACGCACGTCATAGCCCCGTCCAGCCCCAAATGATACGAATACTTGTTTGGCTGAGCGGGATTTCGCCCCGCTAATCATGGGCATGTGCCGTTCGCCTAGCGAAGGACGACATATGCGCGATGCCGTCCTGAAACTTTGGCCCGAGATCGAGTGGATCCAGTCGCCCGAGCTGCGCGAGCAGGTCACGCGACCTGGGAGCGCGCGCTGGAACTCAGCCCGCTCACGCCCGACGACCTGAACCGCATTCCGTTTACGCTGCTGGTGCCGAACTGTCCCACGACCTTCATGGAGCACAAGCGCTGCGTGGTGCACATCGCGCGCAAGGCCGCCGAGAGCATGACCGAGTTCATGGGGACGCGCCCTGCCCATCGACATGGACACGGTCATTGCCGGCGCGATTCTGGCCGACGTCGGCAAGCTGCTGGAGTACGAGAACGTGGACGGCAAGACCCGCCAGAGCAAGCGCGGCGAATTGCTGCGCCATCCGTTTACCGGCGTGGCGCTGGCCATGGAGTGCGGCGTGCCCGACGCGGTCTGCCACATCATCGCAGCGCACGCCGCCGAAGGCGACCTGGTGAAGCGCACCACCGAAGCCTACATCGTGCATCACGCCGACTTCATGGCGTTTCTGCCGTTCAAGAACCTGGGCGAGATAAGCGGAGAGCATTCGATGCGCGACGCATCCGACGACGCTCCGATCACAGAACAGCAAGCAAGCCACCGATCACTGCCACAATGTCGGAGTGGGCTGCGGACCTGCGAATTCGAGCATCTCTCCGCCGACGCCGTTTACCAGGCCAAGCGCTTCCTGCTCGACAGCATGGGCTGCGCGCTCGGCGGATATCAGCAGCACGATGTCGCCATCGCGCTGGAAGTGCTGGACGAGATTGCCGGTCCCGGCAAAGCCACGGTGATCGGCAGCGGCAAGCAGATGGATGCCGGTCTCGGCGTCGCTGGCCAATGCGCTGATGATCCGCTGCATGGATTACAACGACATCTACTGGAAGCAGGACCCGTCGCATCCCTCCGACATTTTTCCCGCCGCGATCGCTGCCTGCGAGCGCGCCGGCAGCGATGGTCGCGAACTGATCGTCGGCCTGGTGCTCGGCCACGAATTCGAGATGCGGCTGTGCGAAGCGGCCTTCCCCGGCATTCGCGAGCGCGGCTGGCATCATGCCACGCTGACGGCCTTCGTTTCGCCGATTGTCGCCGGCCGCATGCTGCACCTCACGGCGGAACAGATTCAGCACGCCATCGGCATCAGCGCCAGCGCGCGCGCCACGCTGGGCGCGGTCACCGCCGGCAAGCTGACCATGATGAAGAACACCGTCGATCCCATGGCCACGCAGAGTGGGATGCTGGCGGCGCTGCTGGCCGAGAAGGGCTACACCGGCCCGGAGCACGTCATCGACGGCAAAGAAGGCCTGGTGCACTGCTTCGGTCCGGAGTGGAAGCTGGACGTGCTGACCGACGGGCTTGGCGATTCCTGGCGTATCACACAATGTGGGATGAAGGCATTTCCCACCGAAGCGCTGACGCACACGCCGATCTCGGCGGTGCTGGCGCTGGTGAAGGACCACGACCTGAAGCCCAACGACATCGCCCGAGTGCACATTCGCACCACCGCGCGCGGCGCCGACATCCTCAGCGATCCCAGCAAGTACGATCCGCATACCAAGGAAACCGCGGACCACTCGCTGCCGTACGTGATCGCCGCTGCCATTGCCGAGCGGCAGGTCACGCCGTTGCAGTTCACGCCGGAAAAGATCATGGACCCGCTGATCCGGGAGCAGCTGAAGAAGATTGTGGTCGCGGCCGATCCCGAGATCGAGAAGGTTTTCCCGGCGCTGCAGCGCGTGATCGTGCGCATTCACACCATCGACGGCCGCGAGTTCACGCAGCAGCTCGACTATCCCAAGGGCGATCCGCGCAATCCGCTGACCGATAGGGAAGTGGAAGAGAAGTTCGAAGCGCTGGCCGGGCCGGTGATGTCGCACGATGCGCGCCGCCGCGCCATCGACGCCATCTGGAACCTGGAGAAGCAGTGCCGAGTGTGACAGCGAAGTCTGATGAAGCTGTTCAAGGCCGATCAGGCAGCCGGCAAGCGAGAGTCGCTAGCTGAATATGGAGCACAGACCATCGTCGAAAAAATCGCGCAATGCTCACATGGCCGAAGGGCCCGACCCGGCCGTCTGCGCGCGGGCGACTTCCTCTCCATCCGGCCCGTTCCATGTGATGACGCACGACAACACCGCGGCGGTGATGAAGAAGTTCAAGGCCATCGGCGCCACGCGAAGTGCACGATCCCGCGCAGCCGGTGTTCACCGCCGATCACGATATCCAGAACACCGAAGAGTCGAACCTGGCGAAGTATCGCAGCATGGAAGCCTTCGCGCGCGAGCACGGCATCGACTTCTATCCGCCGGGCACAGGCATCGGCCACCAGATCATGGTGGAGCAGGGCTACGTGCTGCCGGGCACGTTCGTCGTCGCCTCCGATTCGCACTCCAACATGTACGGCGCGCTGGGCGCGATCGGCACGCCGGTGGTGCGCACCGACGCGGCTGCCATCTGGGCGACAGGCGAATTCTGGTGGCAGATTCCGCGCACGATTCAGGTGGTGCTCGAAGGCAAGCTCTCGCCGGGCGTCACCGGCAAAGACGTGATCATTACGCTGTGCGGGCTCTACAACCACGAAGAGGTGCTGAACGCCGCGGTCGAGTTCACCGGGCCGGGCGTGGCGTCGCTCAGCATGGACGCCCGCCTGACCATCGCCAACATGACGACCGAATGGGGCGCGCTGGTGGGCTGGTTCCCGGTCGATGAGATCACGCTGGCTTACCTGGAAGCGCGCAATCGCGAGCTGCGAGCGCAGCGGCATCAATCGCATTCCGGAAGAGAAGCTTGCCGAGTGGCGCACCAATCCTCCTGCGCCCGATCCGACGCGGCGTATGCCGGCCGGATCGTGCTCGACCTCGCCGAAGTCACGCCGCATGTCTCCGGACCGGACACGGTGCAGGTGATGCAATCGGTCGCCGAGATCGCGAAGAAGAAAGTTGCGATCCAGAAGGCGTACCTCGTCTCGTGCGTGAACTCGCGGCTGGAAGATCTGGAGGCGGCCGCGCAAGGTTCTGCGCGGCAAGAAGGTCGCCGACGGGCGTGAAGTTCTATCTCGCCGCCGCCAGCCGCTCGGTTCAGGAGGAAGCGGAGAAGCGCGGCATCTGGCAGACGTTGCTCGATGCTGGCGCGCAGCCGCTGCCGTCCGGATGCGGACCTTGCATCGGGCTGGGCACGGGACTGCTGGAAGCCGGCGAAGTCGGCATCTCGGCCACCAATCGCAACTTCAAGGGACGTATGGGCTCGCGCGATGCGCAGTGCTATCTCGGCAGCCCCGAGGTCGTCGCGGCGTCGGCCGTCGCCGGCTATATCTGCGGGCCGGCGAAGTTCGCAGTCTCGCGAGGTGACACGACGACTTCGAGGAGTTCGCACGCAGTCCGCCGTCGGCCGAAGAAAGTCGAGATTCTGCCCGGATTTCCCGCGCAGCGTTCGCGGACGGCTGGTCTTCCTGCCGCAGGACAACCTGAACACCGACGGCATCTACGGCAAGGACTACACCTATCGCGAAGACATGACGCCCGAGATGATGGCGCGGGTGGTGATGGAAAACTACGATCCGCAGTTCGCCGCGCGCACCGCGGCCGGCGACGTCGTGGTCGGCGGCTTCAACTTCGGCACCGGCTCCAGCCGCGAGCAGGCCGTCACCGCGCTGAAGTGCAAAGGCATTCCGCTGGTGATCGCCGGCAGCTTCTCGCAGACCTATCTGCGCAACGCCTTCAACAACGGCTTCCTGTGCATCGAAGCGCCGGAGCTGGTGAAGCGCCTGCGCGCGCAGTTCGCCGATGCGATCGCGCGCAAGGAGAAGACCATCATTCCCGGCGACGCGATCGAAGTTGATTTCGCCGCCAGCACCATTCGTTATGCGGGCGAAGAGTTCGTCTTCCCGGCGCTGGGCAGCGTGCCGCAGTCGCTGGTGATCGCCGGCGGGATCGAGAATCTGGTCAGCCGAAAGCTGGGCAGAACACAGCGGCCGTGCAGGACGTTATACGAGCTCCCACATTGTGGGACAGCAGTTCATCAGGAGTTAGCATATCATGGCAAAACATACCGTCGTAACCATGCCGGGAGACGGCATCGGCAATCAGGTGCTGCCCGAGGCGATTCGCGTGCTCGATGCCGTCGGCTTCGAAGCCGACTACGTTCACGCCGATATCGGCTGGGAGTGCTGGATCAAGGAAGGCAACGCGCTGCCCGAGCGCACCATCGACTTGCTGCGGCAGCACAAAGTCGGCCTGTTCGGCGCGATTACCTCGAAGCCGAAGAAAGAAGCCGAGGCCGAACTCAGTCCCGCACTGCAGGGGCAAAGGCCATCAATACTTCAGCCCCATCGTTTCCATGCGGCAGAAGTTCAACCTCGATATCTGCATGCGGCCGTGCCTGTCGTTTCCCGGCAATCCGCTGAACTTCATCCGCAAGAAGCCCGCCGGCGGCTTCGAAGAGCCGAAGGTGGACGTCGTGGTCTTCCGCCAGAACACCGAAGGCCTCTACGCCGGCGTGGAGTGGACCAATCCGCCGCAGCAGGTGCGCGACGCGCTGCGCACGCACTCCGAAGTTCAAGCCGTTCGAGAACGTGCCCGGCGAAGACCTGGCGATTTCGGTGCGCATCATCACCCGTCCCGCGGCGCGCCGCATCTGCGAAGCGGCATTCCGGCACGCGCGCAAGTTCGGCTACAAGTCGGTCACCATCTGCGAGAAGCCCAACGTGCTGCGCGAGACCTCCGGGATGATGGAAGAGGTCGCCAAGGAAGTGCAGAAGCAGTACAGCGACATTCCGCTCTGGTCCACCAACATCGACGCGCAGACCATGTGGCTGACCAAGAATCCCGAGGACTACGGCGTGATCGTCGCCAGCAATCTGTTTGGCGACGTGATCAGCGACGCCTTCGCCGGACTGGTCGGCGGGCTTGGCTTCGCGGCCTCCGGCAACATCGGCGAGGAGGTCGCGGTCTTCGAACCGACGCACGGCTCGGCGCCGAAATATGCGGAGCTGGATCCGCCGATCGTCAATCCGATCGCCATGATTCTGTCGGCGGCGATGATGCTCGACCACCTCGGCGAGACGCGACAAGGCGGAGAAGATTCGCGCTGCGATCGCAGCGGTCGTGGCCGAAGGCAAGGTGCGAACCTACGACATGATGCGCATCTCCGGCGGCGCAAAGTCGCTGGCGCAGGGCGCGGCTTCAACCACGCGAGATGACCGACGCCATCCTGGCCAAAGCTTGGCGCGCGCGGTGGAGAAGGCATATGCCGGCAGCAGCCGAAACTAGCGCTGCGCACGCGGCGAGGCCGGACGCGCCGGAAGCGACGTTCGCTCCGACCTGCACGTCAGCTTCGAAGAGCGCGCCAGCGGCGGCATCGAGATCGAGCTGCAGTCGCGCGTCGAGCTGTACTACGGCGAGAGCATCCGCCAGCAGGTGCGCGACGTTCTGCGCGCGCTTGGGCGTCGAGCACGCGCACATCGATCTCGTCGACGAAGGCGCGCTGCCATTTGTCATCGCCGCGCGGGTGGAAGCGGCGGTCCGCCGCGCCGGGCTTGGCGCGAAGGCAAATCGGCATTGCCGGAAGCCGTTCGCGCTGCCCGCGCCGTCGCCGCGCGATCGCCTGCGGCGCTCGCGGCTGTATCTTCCCGGCAACGAGCCGAAATACTTCATCAATGCCGGACTGCACGCGCCCGACGCGGTCATTCTCGACCTGGAAGATTCGGTTCACTTCGCCGAGAAAGACGCTGCGCGGCTGCTGGTGCGCAATGCGCTGCGGGCGGTGGATTTCGGCGCGGCCGAGCGCATGGTGCGCATCAATCAACTGCCGCTGGGGCTCGCCGACCTGGAAGAAATCGTTCCGCAAGTCGCCCGACCTCATCCTGATTCCGAAAGTCGAGACGCCGGAGCAGGTGTCTGACGTTGTGGGAGCCATCGATTCGATCGCAAAGCGAGCGCATATGACTCGCCCGATCTGGCTGATGCCGATCCTGGAGTCGGCGCTGGGCATCGAGAACGCCTTCGCCATCGCCAAAGCTTCCGACCGCATCGCCGCGCTCACCATCGGCCTGGAGGATTACACTGCCGACCTCGGCGTGGCGAAGACAGCGGACGGGTGCGGAATCGCTGTACGCGCGCATGCGCGTGGTCAATGCCGCCCACGCCGCCCATGTGCAGGCCATCGATTCGGTCTATGGCGACGTCGCCGACGCGGACGGCCTGCTGCGCTGGGGCGAAGCTTCCCGCGCCATGGGATTCGAAGGCATGGGATGCATCCATCCCATTCAGATCGAGATCATTCATCGCGCCTTCGCTCCCACTCGTCAGAGTTGGAAAAAGCGCTGAAGATCGTCGCTGCCTACGAAGACGCGCAGGCGCGGGGTCTGGGCGTCGTCAGTCTGGGCTCGAAGATGATCGACGCTCCGGTGGTGCAGCGCGCGCTGAAGCTGGTGGCGCGTGCCAAGCAGATGGGCATGCGTCGCCGAGCCAGGCAGCAGGAGAACAATCATGAGCGCGGGGGTTGCAACCGGATCTGATCAACCAATGCCGCTGGGCCGCCGCGTGCCGACCATGGTCAATGGCCGCGAGCAGGTGCCCTACCAAGGCGTCGACGGCCATCGCCCAGCCGGCCGCAAAGCTGGGCCGCCGATCCGCAGCAACAGCGACTATCCCACAAACGGGGACAAGCGCGTGCCCGACCTTGAAACCGCGCTGCGGCTTTGCGGCCTGCGCGATGGCATGACCATCAGCAGCCATCATCATCTGCGCAACGGCGACCGCGTCGCGCTGACCGCGCTGCAGACCGCCGCGCGCATGGGCGCGAAAGATCTGGTCTGGTTTCCCAGCGCGTCGTTTCCCTGTCACGAGCCGGTGATCGACCTGATGAAGTCGGGCGCGGTGCATCACATCGAAGGCAGCATGAACGGCCCGCTGGGCGATTACTGCTCGCACGGCCACATGCGCGGCCTGGGCGTGCTTGCGCTCGCACGGCGGACGCTGGCAGGCGGTGCAGGACGGCGAAGTCCACATCGACATCGCGGTTATCGCCGCGCCCACCGCGGATTTCTTCGGCAACGCCGACGGCTCGCATGGCAAGTCGGCCTGCGGATCGCTGGGCTTCGCGCTGGCCGACTCCGTCTACGCCGACCGCGTCATCGTCGTCACCGACAATCTCGTGCCCTTCCCGTGCATTCCTTGGCAGATTCAGGGCAACAACGTCGACTACGTCGTCGAAGTCGATTCCATCGGCGATCCGGCGAAGATCGTCAGCGGCACCACGCAGATCACGCGCAGCCCCGACCGCCTGCGCATTTCGGAGCTGGTGGCGCGCTTCCTGCGCGACAGCGGCATCATGCGCGACGGCTTCTCGTTCCAGGCGGGCGCCGGCGGCATCGCGCTGGCCTTTGTCGACTACCTCGCGCACATGATGAAGGCAGCGAACGTGAAGGCCAGTTTCGTGCGCGGCGGCTCGACCAAGTATCTGGTCGATCTGCTGAATGAAGGCCTCATCGGATACATTCTCGACGGCCAGACGTTCGACCTCGACGCGGTGCGATCGATCGCCAGCGATCCGCGCCACGTGGCGACCAGTCCGTTCACCTCGTATAACTTTCACGGCAAAGGTAACTTCGCGTCGATGGTCGATGCCGCTGTGCTGGGCGCGACCGAAGTCGACGTCAACTTCAATGCCAACGTGGTCACCCATTCCGACGGCCGGCTGCTGCACGGCATCGGCGGCTGGCAGAATTGCCTGTTCGCCGGTTGCACGATTCTCGCTGTGCCATCCTTCCGCGATCGCATTCCCGTCATCGTCGACGAAGTCACGACCTTGACCGGTCCCGGCGAACTGGTCGATGTGATCGCCACCGAGCGCGGAATCGCTATCAATCCAAAGCGCCAGGATCTGCTCGATGCCGTGAAAGGCAAAGGCCTGCCGATTCGTTCCATCGAAGAAATCAAAGCCGAAGTAGAGAAGATTTGCGGCGGGAAACCGGCCAAGCCGCGCCTGCTCGATCGACCCGTCGCCGTGGTGAAGTGGGTGGATGGAACGGTCCTCGATACCGTCTGGCAGGTGATGGATGACAATCCTTACGCCCCGAAGGTCGGCGGCGGTGAGTGAATCTGCCTCGGTGTGCAACCCCAGCAACAGAGCCTGCCCTTTTCTAGAGCCGTCAATCTATGAACGGCCTACAAGTGTCTGCGTGAGAACTAACTTTCTGTTTCGACGGTGGAGTAAAACGCGCAAAAAGTGAGCGCCGCAGGCGCGGAATAGCCTAGCCCAGGACGTAGCCGAGCCGGGGTCCCCGATTCGCGCCGCTTTTGTGCGAATTGGGGTGGGATGGCGGAGTCCTGGGTCAGGTAGAAAACTGATCCGAGTCCTGTAGGGACGACAGAAGTTCTCACGCAGACTCTACAAGGCCGTCCCCCTTCGACAAACTTTGCCCTACCTGCGCCTTCGAACCAACACTAGCCACGCGCGCGACATCAGACCACACAAATCCCACTTTGGAGGAAGTATGGCACTGTTCTCAATGAAACTGGAAAACCTGCAGCAACTATTCGTGAAGGAACTGCGCGACTTGTACGACGCGGAAAACCAGATTACCGACGCGTTGCCCAAGTTGATTGATGCCGCGCAGCACAGCGAACTGAAGAATGCGCTACAGCAACACCTTAACGTCACTCAGCAGCAGATCGGCACGCCTGGACCGCATCTTCCAGATGCTGAACGAGAAACCCACTGGCGAAACCTGCAAAGGCATGAAGGGAGTAATCAAGGAAGGTGACGAGATCGTCTCCCAGGGCGGCGACCCCAGCACGGTAGATGCCGGCATCATCAGCGCCGCACAGCGCGTTGAGCACTACGAGATGGCTGGTTACGGCACCGTCCGCACCTATGCCGAATTGTTGGGTCAGAACGAGATGGCCCGCCTGCTGGAACAGACCTTGAAGGAAGAGCAGGAAGCCGATAAGACGTTAAGCCAGATCGCCCGCACGGTTAACGTGGAAGCTAAGGCCGCTTAATTCGTCGCACGAAATACCTCGGGGGCGTTGCGGCTCCCGAGGTCTTCAGAGTCTATGCAGGAGTGAGAACTCGATTTCGTCTGTGTCTGTCACAGAAATTTTTCTAGAACCTCTCTGAGAAATCGGGTTTGAAAGGGCACGGCTTCAGCCGTGCCGTACGAGTCGTTTGAATGCAGGGCTTTAGCCCCTGAGGTTACTCGGGGTGAAAGCATTTCGGATTTATGAGATGGCTTTCTAGTCCGCCGGGACTACTTTTGCCTTGGGCCAAACTGCATCTTTCGTTTGCGGCTTGCCCGGACCGCACGTTGTGCTTCTCACGAATTCCGGCGCGCGATCGTCATCGCGTTTAAAGATATAGGCGCGGATCTTGTAGCACACGTCCTGAGATGGGATTTGCGCCCTGTCCGCCTCCGGCTTGGACGGAGTCAGTTGAAACGATTGCGTGGGCATTGCGCCACCGTCGTTGGTGACAGAGGCGGTCTGCACCGGCTGAATCTGCTCCACCGGCGCCGACAGAACCATCGCGAATAGAACCAGGCTGATTAGAGGCATGGTAAGCCCTCCTGGCGCGAATGATAGCACCGTTCCGGCCAATGTGGGCGCTGGATTGGGACGAAATGCAGCGCTCGCGTAGCCTGGGACATTCTGCGACCAAAGAGGCAGTCTGCTACGCCTATCAGGGGATTGTCGCGGGGACCAGCGAGTGGCATTCTGCATTCACGCAATAGCAGTGAGACCAACCGCCTTAGTAACAAGTTATACGGCGGTGCAGCGACGCAGGACATACTCCTCATACCCACACACCTGCGGGCAATGGTTTCCTAGCAGACAGGCAGGCCCAGTGATCTCCTCGCTGGGCCTTGTTTTATTTCCGGCGACTCACGCGGTCCAGGCTGGCCCGTGTCAGAGATGGCCGCGCCGGGCTCTGCTGGCCGGATTCCGCCTGGTCAAGTATTTCTCATCACATCACCAGGGCGGTAACTGTGTTCTAATGCTGCAGGTGGACCAGCGCTGAACCGGGCTGCCGGTTGCCGGAACGGAGACGGGAATGGACGAGCGCGACTTTTATGACGAACGGCAAGAAACCAGGAAGTCAACGCTTGAACTGCCCTCACTGTCACCAGGCTGCGGAATACGACCTGGGCTGGTTTGTTCGTACCAAGAAGCGTCAACTCCCGGGCCGGGCCGACGAGCGCGACCGCGCCAAGTTCGCTAAAGCCCGCTCCTACATGGTTCGCCGCGACGATCTGGTGGCCTGCAAAAACGTGCGCTGTCGCAAACGGTTCGAGGTGTCGGGCGTCCAGTCGGTAGCCTTCCTGGATGAGCAGGTCCAGCCGGAGCGGCATCAGTAACACGTTTGTCTTACTCGACGATCGACCCGACAGCACCAAAATCTCCCTCCCTGCAATGCTTGTGTGGAGACCGCGGTCTGCCTTCCGATTCGCTTCTATAATCCTGATTGACCTTCCTCATGGCTACGAAGATGCAATCCGGTCGCCCACCGCGAAAGGACGAATTCAGCGGGCACGTGGATACCTTCATGCAGCGCGTCGACCGCTTCTGGCTGCGCGTGACCGAGGGCATGCAGCTTAGCCAGCTCTGGAAACAGTTCCAGACCGACGCTCGCTCCAGCTACCGGCTCTATTCGAACGAAGTGGATTCCAGCCGCGAAGCCGGTGTGCCGCAGGGGCAAGCACTTCTTCAACGTCGTCAGTCAGTTCTTCTGGGCGATCATCCTGAAGCTGACGCCTGCGCGCCGGGTTCTGCTGCTGATTGCTCTCATATTGTTGTGCTTCCCCAGCGGCGAAGCCACCTGGCAAAGCGGCGGTGGCGAAGTGAAAGTCCTGGCCTTCGATAACCACTTCTGGGGCGGCCTGCTGCTGCTGGTGCTGTTGATCCTCGAAGTTGCCGATCGCGTGGTGATGAAACGCGATTTGCAGATTGCCAAGGAGATCCAGACCTGGCTGCTGCCGGCTGAACCGCCGCAGGTGTCCGGGCTGGAGATCGCCTTTGCCACGCGTCCGGCCAATACCGTTGCAGGCGATTACTATGACGTTTTCCCACGTCCTGATTCTGATTCGCAAGGCCAGACATTTCTGCTGGCCGTTGCCGACGTGGCCGGCAAGAGTATTCCCGCGGCCATGCTAATGGCGACATTCCAGGCCAGTCTGAGGACGCTCTCCACCACTCCCGGCACGCTGACCGAGTTGGTTGGCCGCATGAATCGCTACGCCTGCAGCAACAGCCAGAATGGCCGCCGCTTCACCACCGCGTTTATCGCCGAGTACGATCCCGCCTCGCGCGTCCTGACCTACGTCAATGCCGGACACAACAACCCGATGCTGCGCCGCCAAGGCGGCGTGATGGAGCGTCTGGAGACGGGCGGCATGCCGCTGGGCATCATGGATGACGTCGCTTACCAGTCGGGCACGGTGACTCTGCAAACCGGCGACTGGCTGGTGATTTTCACCGACGGCGTAGTGGAGGCGGAAAATAATGCGCAGCAGGAATATGGCGAGGAGCGCCTGACCACCATGCTGAACGCGGGAGTGATGCTGACCCCGGTCGCGCTGCTTGCCAGCATCATGGTCGACCTGGATCGTTTCGTCGGCACCGCTCCGCAGCACGACGACGTAACCTGTCTGCTGGTCAAGGCGACGTAACGTTCCCTCGAGGCTAGTCCACGGCCTTGGCAAATAGTGCGCTCACGCCGGCGATATTGGGGAGCAGTTCCAGCGGGAAATGGTGCCGTTGCTGAAGGTAGGCAGGGTCGTTATAAGTGAGCCAGACTTTCCCGTCGGCGTCTTCCCAGAACAGAGCTTTCAGCGGCAAGTCGATGGCGATGCTGGGAGCGGCTTGCATTAGCGGAGTCCCACCCTTCGGGCTGCCAAAAATGAGCAGCTTGGTGGGCCGCATGGTCAGACCCACTTTAGCGGCCTCGCCGCTGTGGTCGATTCGAGCGAAGATCATCACGCCACGCTCCTGCAGCAGCGCTTCGAGCCGCTGCATCGTCTGCACCACCGAATACTTGCTCGCCAGGTGGATCAGTCCGTTCTCTGGATTTGCGCTCATCACTCCTCCGTCAATCTGAGCAAACGCAGCAACTTTAACCTATCCCGAAATTTAGGGATGTCGCCTGACATCCCTCTCTTGTAATCCCGACCGGAGCGAAGCGGAGTGGAGGGATCTGCGGTCCCGCGGCCGTCGCAAGTCACGCTCTGATACAACCCAGAACGATTCAGAGATCAGTTCGTGATCGGGAATCGACATCCGAAGCTTCGATAGGATAACTCCGCCCCTCGTCGCTCTGTGTGAAAATGAAATCAATGCAATCGAAGCGTTGGGATGTCGTCGTTTTTGACTATGGACGCGTGCTGAGCCACGCGCCCACGCTCGCGGAAAGGCAGGAGTTCGCAGCCCTGGTCGGAGTCAGCGAGCCGCCCTTCTTCCAGCTTTACTCGGACACTCGCGACGAATATGACTGCGGCCGGCAAGATTGCGCCCAGCACTGGCAGCGCTTTGCCGATGCCGCCGGGGTCTCGATTTCTTCCCCGCAACTGGCGCGCATTTTGGAGCTGGAAAACAGAATGTGGCTGCGCGTCAACCCGGATGCCCTGGCTCTGGCCCGCGAAATCAAGAGCAATGGAGTCCGCACCGCCATCCTGTCTAACATGCCTCCAGACCTGCTATGCGACCTGCGGAAAAGCTTCGACTGGCTGGACGAATTTGAGGTGCAGATCTGGTCGTGCGAGCATGGTGTCATCAAACCTGATTCCGCGATCTATCGTATTTGCCTCGACGCGCTGGGCTGTGAGCCCCATCGGGCGCTGTTCTTCGACGATCGGCTCGACAATGTAGAAGGCGCCCGGAAAGCCGGCATGGAGAGTCACGTATTCGACTCGTCCGAGCAAGCAAGAACAATCGTGCATGCCGGCTTGAACAGCGCGCGCTAAGTCGTGCGATGAATCGCATTATGGTGCGTTTCTATCGGGAGGAGCCCATGGTTGTCACTGCAACCTGCGTGTCCGAATCGAGCGATCGCAAGAGCCGAGTTTCCAGAATGAATCGAACGAAGCTCAAGACTTTTATAATTTCATGCCCTGATACAAATCGTAAGGCGCTGCGACTTATTAAACAGCCGCCGTAGGGCCAGTAACTGACAACCGACTACTGACAACTGTCTTCTTTTGCCCGCAAGCAGCGGATAGCTCACTTTTTCGCTGGATACTACGCTGTGAACATGCAAACCGAACTTCACAATCGTTGGCAACAAGTGATGGCGCGCGACGCCCGCCAGGATGGCCGCTTCGTTTTCGCGGTGCGGACCACGGGCATCTACTGCCGGCCTTCCTGCCCTAGCCGCCGGCCTCGCCGTGACTCGGTGGAATTCTTTACTAATCCGAATGAAGCCGAACGCGCCGGCTATCGCGCTTGTCTGCGCTGCAAGCCGACCGAAATTTCCTCGCAAGCGCAATATGTAACCCGCGCCCGCCAGCTCTTGGACAACGCCGAAGGAATCATGACCCTGGCGCAACTCAGCAAGCGCGTTGGCCTGAGCCCGTTTCATCTGCAACGGCTCTTTAAGCGGGCAACCGGCCTCAGTCCCCGCGAATACCAGGCCGCCCGCCGCATGGCGCAGCTCAAGACCAATCTGCGCCAGGGCGACGACGTAACCACCGCTCTTTACGATGCCGGCTTCGGATCGTCCAGTCGCCTCTACGAAAAAGCTCCGGAGCAGTTGGGCATGACCCCCGGCGAGTACCGCCGCGGAGGTGCGGGCGCGACCATCACGTTTGCCATTGCTCCCACTCCTCTGGGCCGTTTGCTGGTCGCCGCGACCGAGCGAGGTCTGTGCGCGGTCCGCTTTGGCGAGAATGCGGCGGAGTTGGAACGCAATCTGCGGCACGAGTTCCACGCCGCTACCTTGCATCGTGACGACACAGCCATGCAGAAGTATGTTGAGCCACTGCTGGCCGCCGTTCGCGGGGAAAACACAATCATCCATCTGCCACTGGATGTTCGCGCGACCGCCTTCCAAATGAAAGTCTGGGAGACATTACGCAAGATTCCGAGCGGCGAAACTCGCAGCTATAGCGAAGTTGCCCGCGAGATCGGCACACCCAATGCAGTTCGTGCCGTAGCCCGCGCCTGCGCCTCGAACCCGGTTGCCTTGGCCGTACCGTGTCACCGCGTGATTCGCAGCGACGGAGATTTGGCCGGATATCGCTGGGGAATCGAGCGCAAGAAGAAGCTGCTGGAGCGGGAGCAGGCGACCTCCTAGATTGCGGAGACCGTTCAGCAAGCAAAGCCGCTCAACCTTCAGGGTCGACCGAATGGATTCGACCCTTCCCCTTTCGGAACCCGCACCCACATTCCTTTCCCATCTCTCCGTCACTCATTTATACTTGCGGGTTTCGCCTGTGTTACAAAGGCATCAGTAGAAGCTAAGGAGTGCTGGTGAAGATTCTGGTCTGCATGAAGCAGGTCCCGCAGAAAGACGCGCCACTCAAGTTGAACGAGAGTGGCACGTGGATTCGCGACGATGTTTCCTACGAAGTAAACGAGCCTGACGCTTACGCTTTGGAAGAGGCGTTGCGCCAGAAGGAAAAGCACGGCGGCGAGGTGGTGGTCATCACCAGCGGCCCGGCGCGCGCTCAACAGGTGCTGCGCGAGGCGCTGGCTAAGGGCGCCGATCGCGCGATCCATCTGGAAGGTGACGGTTTTGTCACGCTCGACGCCTTCAATACCGCCAAAGCCTTCGCTGCGGCGATCAAGGATGAGAGCTTCGATCTTATTTTTACCGGACTGCAATCGGACGACTACGGCTTCGCCCAGACCGGCGTGATTCTCGCCGAGTTGCTGGGCTGGCCGCACGCCACCATCATCATGCAGCTTGAAAAAAGCGACAGCGGCATTCGGGTAAAGCGCGAGTTGGAGGCGGGCTTCTTCCAGTTCGTCGACATGCCTTTGCCGGCGGTGCTCACCATCCAGTCGGGCATCAACAAGTTGCGTTACGCTACGCTCATCGGCATCAAGCAGGCCAAGAACAAGCCGCTGAAAAAGGTAAGTTTCGACGAGATCAAGTCGGCATTGGGCGACAATCTGCAGAAGATCGAGAAGCTGTACATTCCTCAGAAGACCAAGAAGACGGAGGTGCTGGAAGGGCCTCCTGGGGAAATCGCCAAGAAGCTGGTGGAAAAGCTCCGCAATGAGATAAGGGTAATTTGAAGGCGGCAATTAGCAGTGGGCACTTGGCGTTTAGCCGCTGCTGATTGGCGTCTGCGGAACATGGAGGACGGAAGTCGCGATTCGGGTATCGAGCAAGCTTTGGCCAATTGCTAAGTGCTAATTACTAACAGCTAATACGGCATCTAACCGGGTGGGCCAAATCTTTCACAAGGAGCTCTGCTCGCTATGCCAGGATTTGATCGCGATCAGGTCGCCATTGACAACACCGTAGAGAATCGCCGTCTGGGTTCAGTCTTGCTGACCGTTGGCTGGATTTTGCTGTGGATGGATGCGATTCTCGGGATCTTCTTCTTCATCAGCTTGCGCAACGGTTCGTGGTTTTGGCCGATATGGCTGGGTATCGAGGGCGTCTTGGGTCTGATTTTAGTGATGATGGGATCACACTATCGTCGGGCAATCGGAGTCACCAGGTTGGGTCACCGCGAATTGGAACGCACCCTGGCGCAACAGCGGCAGGATGACGCTGAGGATAATCGAGTGGCTTGATAGGCCGCCGAGAACTAGAGTGTTTTGAAGGGGCGCGGCTTTAGCTGCGCCGTTGTAAGGTCTCTATTTTGTCGTCCCCAACCGACCTTGGTCGGTGAGGGCTCTGCTTTTTTCGGCTTTTCAGCAAACTGCAATTCTTCGCACCGAAGTTATGCGTGCCACCGCGCTCTTACTTTGGTCCGCAACTAGGAAACGGATTGAAATGGCAGACAGCATTCTGGTCGTAGTCGAACAACGTGAAGGCAAACTGAATCGGGTCTCCTGGGAAACCTTAACCGGCGCTCAGGCCTTGGCCTCCGAAACCGGATGGACTCTGGAAGCCGCGGTCGCCGGTAGCGGCGTCGGCGACATCGCCAACGAAGTTGCGGCAAAGAAGGTGGCGAAAGTTTATGCCCTGGAATCGCCCAAACTGGAGCCCTACACCCCGGACGGCTTCGTCGCCGCCCTCAAGCAATTCATCGAACAGAAACAGCCCAAGCTGGTGCTGATGCCGCACACCTATCAGGTACGCGACTTCGCTCCCAAGCTTGCTGCGGCGCTGGGCCGCTCGCTCATCAGCGACTCGGTGGGCTACAAGTATGAGGGCGGAAAGCTGCTATTCACCCGCCAGATGTTTCAGGGAAAGTTTGCGGCCGACGTTTCGTTTGTCGGCGAAGCTCCCTATTTTGCGACCTTCCAGAACGGCGCTTTCCGCGGCGATCAGGTCCAGCAGGGCAGTGCTGCCGCTCCCGTGGAAACGGTCACTGTGGATATCGGCGACGGCGTAGTGCGAAACAAGCCGGAAGCGCCATTCAAAGAGGCCAAGCAGGCGGTCGATCTGACGCAGGCGGAGATCATCGTAGCGGTCGGGCGCGGCATCAAGGAGCAAAAAAACATCGATCTGGCCAAGCAGTTGGCTGACGCCTTGGGCGGCGAAATCGCAGCTTCGCGCCCCATATGCGATTCCGGCTGGTTGCCCATGGATCGCCAGGTTGGCTCGTCGGGACAGACGGTCGCGCCCAAACTCTATCTGGCATTAGGCATTAGCGGCGCGATTCAGCACGTAGTGGGGATGAAAGGTGCGCGCACGATCATTGCGGTCAATAAAGATGCGGAGGCGCCGATCTTCGAGATCGCCGACGTTGCCGTGGTTGGCAATCTGTTTGATATCGTGCCACCATTGATTGAGGAAGTGAAGAAGGCGAAGAGCGTCTAAAGAGGATTCACGCCTACCTGAGCTACATGGTTCCGGCTGCAATTTGGTGCATGAAACTTGCGCCTGCCTTTTTGCGTAGATCAACATTGTCTTAGCATTAACAGTGTGCCCTCTGACAATGTGGCATATTGAGTTGAGGAATGCGAGAATGAGGTAGGCGTCCGAACTCCCCATTTTCTGGAACAGGCCCCATGATCGTCTTTCGCAAGCCGCTCCCAGGTATTGATCGCCCCGTAATGGAGGCTGACGTCGTCATCGTAGGCGGAGGCCCGGCTGGCATGGCCTGCGCTCTCCGGCTCTCGCAGCTCATCGATGAGCACAACGCCAGGCATCCGGACGCTCAACTCAGCAAAGAAAACATTTACCTGCTGGAGAAGGCCCGCGAGGTGGGCGCGCATTGTCTCTCGGGCGCGCTGCTCGATCCCCGTTCCATGCGCGAGTTGTTGCCCGACTTCGAGAAGGAAGCGCCGCTGGACGCCAAGGTGGTCAAGGAAGCGGTCTATTACCTGACCCGCACCGGCAAGTTCAAGTTTCCCATCACGCCTCCGCCGATGCGCGACCACGGCAACTATGTCATCTCCATTAACAAGTTCGTGAAGTGGCTGGGCGGCAAAGTCGAAGAAGCGGGGATCACGGTATTTACGGGCTTTGCCGGATCGGAACTGCTATTTGAGGCTGGACGTGTGGCCGGCGTACGCACCGACGATAAAGGCGTGGACAAGAACGGCCAGCAGAAATCCAATTTCGAGCCGGGCTACGATCTGAAGTCGAAGGTAGTGATCCTGGCCGAAGGCACGCGCGGCTCGCTGACCAAACAGCTGATTGGCCGCTTTCAACTGGATCGCGAACGCAATCCCCAGACCTACGGCGTCGGCGTCAAGGAGCTTTGGGAGCTTCCCGCGGGGCGCATCGCTGCGGGCGAAGTCATCTACACCATGGGTTTTCCGCTCACTTTCAACGAATACGGCGGAGCGTGGATTTACGGATCGAAAGACAACACGGTTTCGCTGGGCTTTGTAACGGGGCTTGACTATCCCGACCCGCGCATCGATCCGCAGCACGTTCTGCAGGAATTCAAAAAGCATCCTTTCATCGCCAAGCTGCTGGAAGGCGGAAAGATGGTGCGTTACGGCGCGAAGTCGCTGCCCTATGGCGGATGGTGGTGCGTTCCGCCGCTGGCCGGCGATGGCTGGATGATTCTCGGCGATTCCGCCGGCTTCCTCAACTCGCAGCGGCTTAAAGGTATTCATCTGGCGATCAAGAGTGGAATGCTGGCTGCCGAGACCGCTTTCGACGCCATGGCCAAGCAGGATTTTTCGCTCGGAATGCTTGAGTCGTTTCAAGAGCGAGTGGAAAAGAGCTGGATCAAGACGGAGCTATGGCCGGTGCGGAATTTCCACCAGGGATTCGACAGAGGATTTCTCTCCGGAATGGTGCACGCCGGCATTCAACAATTCACCGGCGGGCGCGGCGTGCGCGCACGCTACAGCAACGAAGCTGGCCATCATCGCATGAAGCAACTCAACCGTCTGCCTGCCGACGGCGGTCCGGAGTCGCAGATCATCGGACCCGCTAAGGGCGATGGCAAACTCACCTTCGACAAACTCACCGATCTTTACCACTCCGGCACGAAGCACGAAGAAGATCAGCCCGCACACCTGGTCATTCACGACACCACGATTTGTAACGAACGCTGCGTAACCGAGTTTGGCAACCCCTGCAAGAACTTTTGTCCAGCAAATGTCTACGAGATGGTCGAAGCGCAGGACACACCCAGCGGTCTGGAAATTCACTTGAATCCCTCGAACTGCGTGCACTGCAAGACCTGCGACATCATGGACCCCTACGAGATCATCACCTGGGTGCCACCCGAGGGCGGCGGCGGCCCGAACTACGAAGGGATGTAGCGTGGGACAGCGCGCTAGACGTGAGCAATTCACTATGGCTAGGGCGATAGTTCCCGTCGCATGCCTCATGCTGTTGCTGTCTTCGAGTTGTCTTCAGGCGGAGGAAGATAAGATTTGTCCGTTCGATAAATCTTTCGAATCGCCGCAGCAGATTTATGGATTTGTTGTCCAGATTACTTCCAACGAGAAGGACGATGTGGGCCATCCCTGTCGTTTGACCCTCAAAACCGCTAATGGGGTTCCCGTACTGACGGCCACCGAGATGGGCATCGGCTGGGTACGAGCTTCGGCCGATATGGATTTCGACGGAGACGGCAAGCCGGACTTGCTGTTCGAGGCCTGGACAGGAGGCGCCCATTGCTGCTACCGATATTGGCTCGTCACCTCTGGCGAGCCGAAGGTGTGGGAGTTCTTCGATTACGACCCTTTTGTTATCGAAAAGCAAAGCGGTACACCGGTATCCAAGTTTCGAGCGTGGGATGGCGCCTTCGACTACTTTGAAAGTTCTTTTGCGGGATCTCCGCAGCCGCAGATTCTGTTTACGATTGAAGGCAATAGAATCCACATCGTTACGGCGCGCGATGTTGGTCTTTGTTCAAAGCAGTTGCCGAAGGAACTCGATCCTGGCCCGGTCCAGCATTTCCGGACAACAGCAAAGCGCGCGCGAGATGTAAAGGGACTACCTCCTCCCTTAAGCGGCCTCGAAACTGACGATCCGGACACCATGCGCGCAATTCTCCGCTTTGTTCTTCAGCAAATCTACTGTGGAAATGAGCAGTCGGCTTTAGAAGAGTTACGCAAAATGTGGCCTGATTTCGACTACCCACGAATCCGGAGAGAAATACTTAGGCTTTACGACAAAGAGAGTATCCTGCTGAAGCTTCAGGCTGCGACTCCATTCCAGCCGCCCGTCACAAGGTCGCTATGGAAAGGCGATTGATCCATCCTTTCTGCCGCGTTTCCCAAAGCCCTGCATCTATAATCAGTAATACTGTTTCCGACCTCCGTGGCCTAAAGGGTTACCCAAGGTTGCGGCGGCGGTGTTCCGTGAAGTTTGCGGAATCGAGGGTGTGGAGGGAAACGTCCACGCCTCCCGTGCTTGGAAAGGAAACGATCAGCAGCGCTGCGTTCCCACGCGCGCCTGCATGTCTCCGTCCTTGCACCATGACAATTGAGCTGTTCGGGTAGAGCTGGCCTTTAGGCCAGCGATAGAAGCGTTTTTCTTGATTTCGGAGCAGGCTTTAGCCTGCGGCACAAGCGCTGTGAAGCTGCCGCCGGCTGAAAGCCGGCTCGGGATCCTGAACTGACGCGTGACGCGGCGCTAAAGCGCCGCTCTACCTGCAGACGAAGGGCTAAGAGCCCTGGCTGAAAGCTGACGGCTGAGAGCTGAATGCCTCTTCTAACCGACAAACACGGACGGCGCATCAGCGATCTGCGGATCTCCATCACCGATCGCTGCAACTACCAGTGCGTCTATTGCCGCTCGGGCAGCGATGGGCCGCAGTTTCCGGAGATGCCGATTGCCGACTACCTGCGCATGGCGCGCGTCTTCGTCGGACTCGGCATCACCAAAGTCCGCCTCACCGGCGGCGAGCCGCTGTTGCGCAAAGGCCTGGTCGAGATGGTTCGCGAACTGGGTCAGATGCAGACTGTCGAAGGCGACCCGCTCGACATCGCTATCACCACTAACGGACATCTGCTGGCCGAAATGGCGCAGCCGCTGGCCGATGCTGGCCTGTCGCGCGTTACGGTTTCGATGGACGCGGTCGATGCCGAGCGCTTCGCGCGCATCACGCGCGTGCCCAACGGCTACGAGCAGGTGCTGGCCGGAGTGCGCGCGGCGCAGCGCGCCGGGCTCAATCCGGTGAAGATCAATTGCGTGCTCCTGCGCGGCTTCAACGACGATCAGATCACCGCCTTTGGCCGCTTCGCCCGCGAGGAAGGCGTGGCCGTCCGCTTTATCGAGTTCATGCCGCTGGAAGAAGATCGCGTGTGGTCGCCGGAGATCGTGGTCACGCTGGACGAGATCCTGCGCCGCATGGCTGAGTTCATGCCGCTGCGCGAAATCGGTCACATGGGCAGCGAGACCGCGCGGCGCTATGTCTTCGAAGATGGCGTCGGCGAGATCGGAATCATCGCGCCGGTGTCGCATCCCTTCTGCGGACACTGCAGCCGGGTGCGCGTCACCTCTGACGGCAAGATCCGCACCTGCCTGTTCTCGGTGCGCGAGCACGATCTGGCGGCCTTGATGCGGGGCGGCGCCAGCGACGACGAGATGGCCGACTTCATTCGCGATGTGGTCGATCAGAAGGAAGAGCGCCACCACATCGGCGAGCCGGGCTTCGTTCCGGCGTCAAGGACGATGGTGCATATCGGGGGATAAGAAGCTGTTAGCTATCAGCTTTTAGCTGTTAGCAATTCTTCCGTGTGTCATCCTGACCGAGCGGAGGTGGCGCTTCGCCGCGTAGTCGAAGGATCTGCGTTTCGTCGATAGCCGAAAATCTCGGGTGAAGCGTCCCTGATGCCTTTGCTGGCAGCCCAACGGCTTTCCCCTTGCCTATTCTTCATCAACGCGTAACAATAAATATTCGATGTTCTGTCACAACGCCGTTTTGAACAAAACGGCCGCGTCGAAGAAGACGCGGTTCTGCGTTTTGTAACGAATGAGGCGGACAGGTCATCGAATAAGTGAGTGTAAAGAAGCGTCAACTTGCAGCTTCAACATCCCCGTAGGTCGGGCGCGCAACAGCGCAGTGGATCTACTGGAGCCGCGAGTCAGCTTTCAACATCCCCGTTCCGGGGCGTGCACTTCCGATCACAACGGAAGTCACGCGGCCGGGACTGAAGGCAGAGACATAAAAATGGCTACAGCACCGGTTACAGAAGCAGCATCCTGCTCGCTCGAAAACTATCTCGTACTCCCCGACCACTCGATGGACGCCCGCATTGCGGCCGCCCGAGCAGACTTGGGCAGCGAGTGCGTCATCCTCGGACATCACTATCAACGCGATGAAGTCGTGCGTTTTGCCGATTATCGCGGCGATTCCTACCGCCTTTCGCAAATGGCGGCGCAGGCCAAAGGCAGCTACATCGTCTTCTGCGGCGTGCATTTCATGGCGGAGAGCGCCGACATCCTGGCGCGTCCCGGACAAGTCGGTCGTCCTGCCCGATCTCAACGCCGGCTGCTCCATGGCCGACATGGCGGAGATCGGCCAAGTCGAAGATGCCTGGGAGCAGTTCGTGAATCTCGGCCTCACCGACGACGAGGGCAACGGCATCACGCCCATCACCTACATGAATTCGACGGCCGCGATCAAAGCTTTCTGCGGCGAGCGCGGCGGCCTGGTCTGCACCTCGTCGAACGCCAAGGGCGCGTTCGATTGGGCCTTCAGCCGCAACGAGAAAATCTTCTTCCTGCCCGACCAGCACCTGGGCCGCAACACCGGATTCGCCCGCGGCATTCCGCTGGACGAAATGGTGGTGTGGGATCCCTATCATGCTGCAGGGCGGCCTGACGGCCGAGCGCCTGCGCAAAGCCAAGGTGATTCTGTGGAAGGGCCACTGCTCGGTGCATCAGCGCTTCCTGCCGGAGCACGTGGACAAAGTGCGCGCGACGTATCCCGGCATCCAGGTCGTCGTGCATCCCGAGTGCCGCTGGGAGGTCTGCCAGAAAGCCGACGGAATCGGCTCGACCGATCACATCATCAAAGCAGTGAAGCAGGCGCCGGCGGGCTCGTCGTTCGCCATCGGCACGGAAATTCACCTGATCAACCGGCTGGCGAAGGAAAATCCGGACAAGCACGTCATTACGCTGGACGATTCGGGCTGCCTGTGTACGACCATGTTCCGCATCTCGCCGCAGCACCTGTGCTGGGCGCTGGAGAACCTGGTGGACGGCAATGTCGTGAACCAGATCAAAGTAAAAGAGAACGTAAAGAGGTGGGCGCGCGTGGCACTTGATAGGATGTTAGAGATCCAGTGATTATTCGCAAGACGTCCTCGAGAAAAGTTTTTGCGGCGGGTTCCGCGGTATTGGTCGATCTGCGGGAGCACCGCCGTCGTGTTGATGAATCGCCACACGGCGCAGCAATCGCTGGCAAGCTAGGAAGTGAGATCGATATGGCGCGAACCTTTACCGTTGCCGAAGCTGAGACTCTGCTGCCCGTGCTGGAGTCGCTGCTGCGCTCGGCCATGCAGGCCAAAGCCCTGATCGAAGAAGTGGATGCCGAGCAGCAGGCGCTGGCGCAGCCGCATCTTCGTGAACGGCGGCACGCTGGTCGACGTCGCGACGGTCGCGCGGCGCAAGGCCGAGCGCGAAAAAGCCCTGCAGCGCGCCAAAGATGCCGTCGCCGAAATCGATGCGACCGGCGTGCAGGTGAAAGACCTCGACATCGGCCTGCTCGATTTCCCCTGCATCGTCGGCGAGGACGTGATCCTGCTCTGCTGGAAGCTGGGCGAAAAGGGCATCACGCACTGGCACGGCACGCAGGAAGGCTTCGCCGGCCGCAAGCCCATCGACGACCGCATCCTGCGGGGCCAGAAGAAGAGCAACTGAGAAGTGCGACCGTCTAGCTTTGAGTATAACGCTCAATTTGGCTCAGGCAGTGGCAGGTGCTTTAGCGCCGCGTTCCGCGCTTCGTGAGATAGCGCCGGCTTTAGCCCGGCGGACATGCTTTGTATCAGGACACGCTTCAGCTCCGTGCCGTACCGCGCCTCCCCGAAATGTGCCTCTCATAAATACTTCTGCTAGCCCATCATGATCCAGCTCTCCTCTGCCGGCAAACGCTTCGGCCCCAAGCTCCTGTTCGAAAATCTTGACTGGCTCATCACGCCGAACGAGCGCGTCGGGCTGGTGGGCGCCAACGGCACCGGCAAATCCACGCTGCTGAAAGTTCTCGGCGGCATCGAGTCGCTCGACTACGGCAGCATCATCTCCGCCAAGAACACCACCTTCGGCTACCTGCCGCAGGACGGCCTGCAGCTCTCCGGCCGCACCGTCTTCGACGAGTGCATGTCGGTCTTCGCCGACCTGCAGCGCGCTCGAGCAGGAGATGGAAGACCTCGCGCACAAGATGGGCGAGCTCGATCCCGCGTCCAGCGAATACGCGCAGGTCGCCGACCGCTACCAGCGCATCTCCGGCCAGTTCCACATGAACGACGGCTACGCGCTCGATTCGCAGGTCGGCACGGTGCTCGACGGCCTCGGCTTCCGCAAGGAAGACTGGACGCGCTACACCGAAGAGTTCTCCGGCGGCTGGCAGATGCGCATCGCGCTGGGCAAGCTGCTGCTGTCGAAGCCGAACCTGCTGCTGCTCGACGAGCCCACCAACCATCTCGATCTCGAAACCCGCAACTGGCTCGAGCAATATCTGCTGCAGTATCCGTACGCCTATGTGCTCATCTCGCACGACCGCTACTTCCTCGACGTCACCGTCGATCGCATCGCCGAGATCTGGAACAAGCGGGTTCACTTCTACAGCGGCAACTACGAAAAATATCTGCAGCAGAAGCAGGAGCGCCGCGACTCGCTGGTTGCCGCCTACAAGAACCAGCGCGACCGCATCGAGCAGCTTGAGGCGTTCATCAATCGCTTCCGCTACCAGGCGACCAAGGCCAAGCAGGTGCAGAGCCGCATCAAGGAACTGGAGAAGATCGAGCGCATCGAGGTTCCGCCGGACGAGAGGACCATCCACTTCACGTTTCCCGCAGCCCAAGCCCAGCGGGCGGCACGGTGGTCGAGTGCACCGACGTCGCCAAGAGCTACGGGCCGAAAGAAGTCTTTCAGCGATGTGAACTTCACCATTCAGCGCGGCGACCGCATCGCGCTGGTCGGCGTCAACGGCGCGGGCAAATCGACGCTGATCAAGCTGCTGACCGGCATCGAGCCGCTGACGCGAAGGCACGCTGAACCTGGGCCACAACGTCGAGCCCGATTACTTCGCGCAGGACCAGTACAAGGAACTCGACCCCGATCGCGCGCATGCTGGACGACCTGTCCGATGTCGCGGCGCAGAAGTCGATGACCGAGCTGCGCGGCGTGCTGGGCTGCTTCCTGTTTTCCGAAGACGATGTGTTCAAGCCCATCGGCGTGCTCTCCGGCGGCGAGCGCAATCGTTACGCGCTGGCGCGAATGCTGCTGCATCCGTCGAACTTCCTGCTGCTCGACGAGCCGACCAACCACCTCGACATGCGCGCCAAAGATGTGCTGCTGGAGTCGCTGGAGAAGTACAACGGCACGGTGGTCTTCGTCTCGCACGACCGCTACTTCATCGACAAGCTGGCGACGCGCGTCTTCGAGATCGGCGACGGGCGGGTCGAGGTCTTTCCCGGCAATTACGAAGACTACCTGTGGCGCAAGCAGCGCGAGCAATCGGGCGAGAGCGAAGCGGAGCGGTGCAGCGCTGGGCTCCCACATTGTCCGATGTCCCGGGATACGTCGAGCAGAAGTCGCAAGGGCAATCGAAGAAGCGCATCAATCCCATCAAGCTGAAACAGATGCAGGAGCGGCATCAGCAGGTGGAGCAGGGAATTGCGCAGCTGGAAGACGGCATTGCCGAATGCGAGCGCGAGTTGCAGTCGTTCGTCAGCGCGGAAGAAACGGCGAGGTGGACGGAGCTGCTGGCCAAGCGGCGCGGCGAACTGGAAGCGCTGATGGCCGAGTGGGAAGACTTGTCGCAGTCTCTCGAGGGCGCCAACGCGTAGCTTGGCGGGCCCGGCCGTCGCGACAGTAAAGGGAGCGCCTTTAAGCCATGCCACGGTTGGCACGCTCGTGTTTGTCATCCTGAGCGGAGGCGGCGCGGGCTTCAGCCGCCGGAGTCGAAGGACCTCTCTTGGTGGCAGGTCCTTCGCGGCGATAGGGTCTCTTCGACGACGCTCTGCCACTTCGCAGGCCTCGCTTCGCCCAGAATGACAAATATTAATAAGCACGGTCATTCACAGACCTGAATGACGTGCTCTCCTGTGACCTCAACCCTCGCAAGTCGCCCGCCCTTCACCTTTTTGCTTTCCCTTCTCTAACAAATCCCGCTATAAAGGCAAAGCCATGCGCCTTTACTTTGCAGCCAGCCTGATCTCAGTGATCATCTTCTTGGCTGGCCCGCGCCCGGTCGCTGCCGCGCAAGCTCCGAAAAGCGACCTCGAATACCGCGAGCGCGCGAGGCACGAGTTCGCCGTTTACGATCCTGCCTACGAAAGCTCGCGGCCAGAACGCGTCAAGCAAGCCCGTGCTTTGGGCAAGCAAGTTTTCCAGCGGGAAGCCGCAGGGCAACCGTCAGAGTGCTCGCATCAAATATTGAACGAGATCTCGTGGCTCCTTGGATACACCGCCGATTTCAAAGCTGTCGATCGGCGGCTCAAGGACCTGGCAAATACTCTCGCTGATCCTAAGCTGGAGCTAGCGGCAGCAGAGCAGGATCCTGCCGACGGCAGTTGGGGCAGATGTTATACGGAATGGTTTTTCAAACTGGATGCCTCATTCGATCATCTGCGGGAACTAAGCGAGAGCAGGCAGCGCCCGAAGTACAAACTTCGCTTCCTCGACAAGATCAATTCGCCGGAAAAGCTGCAGGCATACCTCACGTCGGTCTCCATTTCCGACATTGCGCACAGTGGCGTCGACCATCGGCGCGAATTCAACGAATCGCTTGCCGATTTGTTGCGCCTGATCCTCAAGGGCGTTCCACCAGGCTACAAACTCGATCCGCAGCTTAAGCCGGTCATCATGAAGCTCATCCTCGGCGACTTTCGCAATCCCGCAACTGCGTGGTGGGGTGAGCGCTATGCTCGCGACGGAGGTCTGCCGTGCGTCGACGATATCAGCATTACGTTTCATGTCATTCGATATCTCGACGGAGATGTGCCTGATCTCGGCAAAGTCGGCGAGACGGCGTTAGCGCTGAAGGATGTCGAGTACCACGTCGGCTGGATGGAGGACGGCCACTACACCAATCACAACAACATGGATGCCGTGGTGCTCTTCAAATACGCGTGGCCGTTTATGAAAGCAGAGCAGAAGAACGCGCTCGCCGCCGAAATCCGCAAGATGCTGGACTGGTGCCTGCAAGGTTCATTGCAAGCGGATGGCTCGTTCAAGCTCGACCCCGACGACCAGGAATCGGCGGAAGAGCAAACCTATTTTGGAGTGGCGTTCCTGAGCCGGATCGGCTTCTTCGACAAGCCGGAACGCTTTTGGACAACGGAAGATTTTCCGCAGGCAGCGGAAATCAAGCGGCGCATTACCAGCTATATTCTGCAACATCAGAACAGCGGCGGCGCCGGAGGCGAGTATTACCGCAACGCCTTGGAGTTGCTGGGTGTATCGCAGCAAACATCCCGTACCAAGTGACAATCCCTCGCGTCCAACTTGAGAATCACCCTCCGGAAATAGTCAAACAGCAGGTCGGACTGAAGCTCCGCTCGGGATTTCCAATCTCGCAGGGACTAAAGCCCTATCTTGATAGCGTCTCGTGCGGCACGACTAAAGGTCGTGCCCTGACACATTCCAGAACGATTTATGAGATGGTCTCGAGTTATCCCAGACTGACCACTGACAACTGACCCCGACCACTGACAACTGACCACTAGCCACTAACCACTAGCCCCTGACAACTGTTTCACGGCTTCTGCCCGCCGCCCCACTTCGGCGTGAAGTCGCTGTTCGCCAGCCAGATGACGGGGCCGATCATGGAACCGATGGCGCTGTCGAGATGCTGCCAGTCCACGTTTTCCACGGTGTCGGTGGGCTGGTGGTAGTCCTTGTGCAAACTATAGCTGGACACGGTCTGCGCGATGATGCCTTCCTTCGCCAGCGCGAAGTTATCGGAGCGGGTGAAGAAGTTCTGGTCAGGATGCGGATCGCCGGTCAGCAGTGCACCGTGCGCCGCCAGCGCCGGGCCCAGGTCGGTACGCTCCCAGCCGGTCAGCCAAAGTTGGTCCGGCTTAACTTTCGGATCGGCACGACCGATCATTTCGAACTCAAGATTGGCCACGATGCCGGCCAACTGGAAGCTGGGATGCTTCAGGAAATATCGCGAGCCGAGCAGGCCCGCTTCTTCGCTGCCCCAAAGAGCGAACACCAGCGTCCGTGCAGGTCGCGGCTCCTTGGCCAGCGCCCGCGCCAGTTCCATCACGGCGACGGTCCCAGAGCCATCGTCGTCTGCGCCGGGATAAGTCTTACCATCCTTGATACCGAGATGATCCAGATGGGCGCTGAGCAGAATGACCTGATCCTTATGGGTTGAGCCCTCAATCTTCCCGAGTACGTTCCAGGTCTGCGAAGTCTGCCACGGCGTGACATCGCTATGCAGCTTGATGAGCGTGCCGTCTGGCTGCGCCCAGAGCTGTTGGGTAGCGTCCGGGGTGGCAAAGATTGCGTCCGGCCCAGCTGGACTGTCGTCAATTCGCTTCCCCATTTGAGGCAGGCCCTGAGACATTCGCTGAAATCTGGCTTGTCCGTCGGAAGGCTCCTCGACGATTACCAGCGATGCTTTGCCGGCCAGGTAGGGGCCAACGATGGACGTCATTTCCTTGATGGTGGCTCCCGGTTTGAGTTTAAGCAGGACAGCCGCCCCATCCTTTACCGAGCCGGCAGAAACTTTCGCATCGTTGAGGTCCAGCTTTTGCAGAGGCGCGGAGATGTCTGGTTCTGTCAGCCGGAAGACAGCGAATTCCTTACCGTGCGTCCAGACTATGTGTTGCCCTTTGGAGGGTTCGCCAGCGTCAAAGGTCAGCACGGGCGCGGCCGTCACCGTCCGCGATTTGATCGTCGCGATTTGGATGTAGCTTCCATCCCCGGCCGCGGGAGCCAGACCGTAAGCCTTCAACTGACCAGCGATGAACTGTGCTGCATGGAATTCATCAACCGTACCGCTGCCCCGGCCGTGAAGTTCCGGTCCGGCAAGATAGGCAAGGTTGTCGTGGATGCAGGTCGCGCAAACCGCGGGAGCGGCAGCATTTTTGGTTTGGGCGGCGACAGAAACCGCAAACAACAAGAACAGCGCTGCCCGAAGGAGTTGGCAGTGAAACGTACTCGGCTTCAATAACAGATCCTTCCCCACTAGATTCGTATCCACCCCGCGCGAATGGCCAGCAGGCTGGTCACGGCGACGACAATCCACAGTAGGACGCCTTGCAGCAACGGGCGTGGGCCAACCTTGCGCAAAGCAGCCGGCGAGAGGCTGGCGCCGATCAGGAACAGCGTGATGATCAGCATCAGCTTGCCGGCGTTGCTCAAGCCAGTGATAGGCAGCCGCGCCCGGGATAGAAGTAGGTGTTCGCCACCGCGGCCAGGCAGAAGAACAGGATGAACCACGGCCACTGAATGCGCGTCTTGCTGCCCTTGACGGCGGCGGTTCCGATCGACAGGGGAACGATCCAGAGCGCGCGCGCCAGCTTCACGGTGGTACCGACCGCGAGCGCGACCGCGCCGTACTTTGCCGACGCTCCCACGACGGAGCTGGTGTCGTGAATCGCCAGCGCCGCCCACAGTCCAAACTGCGTCTGCGAAAGCTTGCAGCCACAGGCCGATCGCAGGAAACGTCAGCAGGGCAACGGAGTTCAACACGAAGATCGTGCCCAGCGAGACCGACATCTCGTCTTCGGTGGCGCCGGTGATTGGACCGACCGCGGCGATGGCGCTGCCTCCGCAAATCGCGGTTCCCGTCGAGATGAGGAATGCCGGCCGCGGTTCGCAACTCGAACAGCCTGCCCAGCAACGTTCCCAGGCATCATGGCGAAGGCGATGCCCAGCGCGGTGTAGAGGAAGCCGCTCCTGCCCGGCGTGGACCACCTCTTGCAGGTTCATGCCGAAGCCGAGTCCCACCACGGCGGATTGCAGCAAGATTTTGGAAGCTCGCCGGGATTCGTCCTTGTAGGGATGAGTGGCGATTGCGCCGAAGATGAGGCCGGCGAGCAAGGCTAGCGGCGGGGAAGCCCAGGGAGTCAGGCAAAAAAAAAGCCCGCAGAGGCAAACAGAACTTTTGCATTCATTCGATAGAAAGACTGCACCCGGATACTCCACTGCACAGGCAACCGACGGCCGAGTACTGCAGAAGGCGGAGCAATAAAATAGGCCCGATGCCAAGGAGCGGTGACGATTTCCTTGGCTCCGGGCCCATTCGATCCTGAAATGGATCGGAGGTGATGCTTTTATGGTACGCCAGGCTGTGGAAATGTCAAGCAGAAATCACGATAAGCTGCTGAATTTTCTAGCAGTTGCACAATTTCCGGGAAAGCATTTCAAGTGCCTGAAAACAGAGAGGATTGAGGACGACTGAACAGCCTAAAAGTGACGTCACGTCTGTCCTGTTCAGGGTGCAAAGATGGTCGATTTGAAACACATTTGGGGCTTCCAAAGTGCCGGGTTCGGCTCAACGTTCGGTTGTGACACCCACCCGATGATATCCCGCTCCAGGCTGGTGATAGACTTCCCGCTGGAAACTCTCTGAGGAGCCTGAATGGTCTTCACCGGGTCACGCGTCGGGTTGCTAGTGGTCCTGGCGCTTGCCGTTTCGCCGTCAGCCCTTGCCACGGCTGGCAACGCGCAGCCGAGCTCCGTATCGGCCGGCTCCGCGCCATCCTCTGCCATCGCTGCAATACTCCCTTCCGCCAGACAAACTGGCCAAAGCCCACGCGCTTTACCGTTGGACGCCACGATGTGTCCCCATCGTCACGGCTGTGGAGCTTTCTGGTTCTCTCCTGATGCTGCGCACGCGCTTCGGCGTTCGGCTGCGGGACTGGGCGGAGCGTGCCTCGCGCTTTCGCTTCGTGCAGGCCGTCATCGTGATGTCGCCTGTTCGCCTGGTGTTGGAGATTGACGCAGCTTCCGTTCGATATGTACGGCATCACATCAGCCTGAAGTTACGGGCTGTCGGTGCAGGCGCTGGGGATCGTGGTTCGGCGACTGGGGCAAGAGGCCTGCTGCTGGGCTGTCATCTTTGCCAGCTTGCTGGGCTGGATTCTTTACGCCGTCGTTGCGCCGCAGCCCGCGGCGCTGGTGGTTTTACTTCTGGCTGGCGCTGATCCCGATTGTCATCTTCGTCATGTTCGTCGAGCCGGTGTGGATCGAGCCGATGTTCAACAAGTTCGAGCCGCTCACCGATCATCATCGCCGACCTGGTCGCGCAGATCGAACGCGTGGTGCATCGCGCCGGCATGGACATTCCGCCGGAGCGCATGTTCGAGATGAAGGCCAGCGAGAAGACCACGACGCTGAACGCCTACGTCACCGGCTTCGGCGCGACCAAGCGCGTCGTCGTGTGGGACACGACCATGGAGCACATGACCACGCCGGAGACGCTCTTCGTCTTCGGACACGAGATGGGACACTACGTGCTCGGACACATTCCGAAGGAAATTGCGATCATTCTGCTGCATGCTGCTGGTGCTGTTTTACATCGGATATCGGCTGGCGAACTGGCTGGTGGCGCGCTATGGCGAGGCGCTGGGGAATTCGCGACCTGGACGATTGGGCGTCGCTGCCGCTGCTGGTGCTGATTCTGTCCGTGCTGACGTTTCTGGCGACGCCGGTCTTCAACGCGGTGTCGCGCCACTATGAGCATCAGGCCGACCAGTATGGGCTGGAAGTGATTCATGGTCTGGTGCCGATGCGCCGCGCGCGGCCGCGCACGCGTTTCAGAATCTTGGGCGAGGTCTCGCTGGACTATCCCTACGTCGAATAAATTCTGGGAATTCTGGGCTTGGGACCATCCCACCATTCGCGACCGCATGATCTTCGTGCAGACCTACGATCCCTGGGCCGAAGGCAAGCAGCCGGAGTTCGTGAAGAGCGCGCCATAACGCGCCAATCGCGGCGGCGCTGTCGCAAAAGCGGCGCCCGTTCGTTGACACCGGCGCGCAAGCTCTGTTAGTTTCAATAGTTCCAGTTATATTCTCTGGCGCCCTCAGTGCATCTTCAGCGGTAGGCACTCAACGACACTAGGAATGGACACCACTCTTAAACAAGTAGGCGAATTACTGCTCGGACGCCATCCCGACGGTGGTGCTGCTGCTGTTGCTGTACGCGATCTATCAGAATCTGGTGCGCAAGCCGCTGTGAACGGGTCTTGGACGAGCGGCGCGAGCGTACCGAGGGGCCATCCAGAAAGCGCGTGCCGATGTGGCTGCCGCCGAAGCCCGCACCCAGGAATACGAGCAGAAGCTGCGGGAGGCGCGGCTGGCGATTTTCAAGGCGCAGGAAGCGCGGCGTCAGCAGGCGCAGCAGTTGCGCGCCCAGGCATTGGCGGAAGCGCGCGCCGAGGCCCAGGAGCAGATTCGCGAGGCCAGGCTGCCATCGAGCAGGATATGGCCGCGGCGCGGGCTGGTCTGCAAGGCGAAATCGAGCGGCTGGCGATCCGACATCATCCGCACCATTCTGAAACCGGCCGGCGCTGCCCCCAGCATAGGCGGCGCGCAATGAGCCGGAGACTGTCGAGCCGGCTGGCCGGCGTTCGCGTTGTTTGCTTTTCTGCTTGCTGGTGCGGTATGGGCGCAGGATCGTCGCAGCCGAATGCTGCTCAGCAAAGCACCTGCTCAACAGGCACCGAGCCCGATCATGCCGCGACCGAATCTCGGCGCGAGGCGATCCTAACGCCGGCGTCGGCGAGATCCTGGCGAAGACCACCGAGCAGGCTGCCTCACACTGCGGAGAAATGGGGCCACGAGCTCGGCACTCGGCCCGGATACCTCTTTGCGCTATCGATCGCTTTGAACTTCGCCGGCATTGCGTTGTTCTTCTACCTGCTGCTGAAGTCGAAGTTGCCGCAGGCATTTCGCGAACGCACAGCCGCCATTCAGAAGGGAATTAAGGAAGCGCAGGCCGCCAGCGCCGACGCCACTCGCCGCCTGAGCGACATCGAAGCGCGTCTGAGCAAGCTGGATACCGAAGTCGCGGAGATTCGCACGCGCCGCCGAGCGCGAAGCTGCCGCTGAGGAAGAGCGCATTCGGCAGGCCGCGGAGGAAGACAAGCAGAAAGTAGTGCAGGCAGCCGAAACCGAGATCACGGCCATCGCCCGCAATGCCCGTCGCGAGCTGAAGGGCTATGCGGCATCGCTGGCGGTTGATCTGGCCGCGCGCAGGATTCGCGTGGATGAGCCCACCGATCACGCACTGGTCCGCGAATTCGTGGATCAGCTCGGAAAGGACGGCAAGTAAGCTATGGCCGCTATTGCCAGCCGTTACGCGCGTGCTCTGGTCGACGTCATCCTCGCGCAGAAGATTGACGGCGACATCGCCCGGCAGCAACTGCAGGTCGATCGCGGAAGCGGTGCACGACAGCGACGATCTGCGCCGGGTGTGGGAATCGCCGGCGATATTCGCCGGAGCAGAAGCGCGCGGTGCTGGATGCCATCGCAACGCAAATCGGCGCGCTGAAGCCGATCCGGAATTTCATAGCGGTGCTGATCGATCACCGCCGCATTGCGATGCTGGATGACATCGTGCGGCAGTTCGAGGTGGAACTCGACGCGCAGCTGGGATTTGCGGAAGTGGAGATTTCCAGCGCGCGGCCGCTTGTCGCCGAAGAGCAGCGCGAGTTGGAAGCGCGAGTGGAGCGCATGACCGGCAAGAAAGTTCGTGCGCACTACATCTCCAATCCGGAGTTGCTGGGCGGAGTGGTGGTGCGCGTCGGCAGCACGATTTATGACGGCTCGGTGCGCGGCCAGCTGGAGAAGATGCGGCAGGAGTTGAGCACCGCGTAGAAGGTAGTGCGGCGCTTCAGCGCCGCGGATTGATCAGGGAAATGAGTTCGAGTCCCGTAGGGACGGCATTCTCGGCTTGGCCTGCCGCCAGCGGCGCAGCGCGAAAATCGAGCGCCGCAGGCGCGGAATAGTCTAGCCCAGCACGGAGCCGCAGGCGGAGTCCTGGGTAGCGTGGATATGAATTCGAGTCCCGTAGGGACGGCAGGATAGTGAATCGGTGCGGACCTGAAGGTCCGCTGCATTCGAAAGGAATCTTATGGCGCAGATCAAAGCAGACGAGATCACTAAGCTCATCCGCGAGCAGATCGACAATTACGAAACCAAGATCGCGGTCGACGAAGTCGGCACGGTCATGTCCATCGGCGACGGTATCGCCCGCGTCTACGGCCTCGACAAGGTCATGGCCGGCGAACTGCTCGTCGTTCCCGCACAACGTTGCCGGCATCGCCATGAACCTGGAAGAAGACCAGGTCGGCGTGGTGCTGATGGGCGAGTACACCGAGGTCGAAGAGGGCGACGAGGTCAAGCGCACCGGCCGCATCATGAGCGTGCCCGTGGGCGACGCCATGATCGGCCGCGTGGTCAATTCGCTCGGCCAGCCCATCGACGACAAGGGCCCGATCAACACCGACCAGTTCATTCCGATTGGAGCGCCTGGCGCCCGGCGTCATCGATCGCCAGCCGGTGAAAGAGCCGATGGCCACCGGACTGAAGGCCATCGACTCGATGATCCCTATCGGCCGCGGCCAGCGCGAACTGATCATTGGCGACCGCCAGACCGGCAAAACCGCCGTCGCGCTCGACACCATCATCAACAGCAAGGGCCGCGACCTGATTTGTATTTACTGCGCCATCGGACAGAAGCGCTCGTCGGTCGCGCAGGTGGTGAAGACGCTGGAAGACTTCGGCGCGATGGAGTACACCATCGTCGTCTCGGCGTCGGCCTCCGATCCTGCGCCCATGCAGTACATCGCTCCTTACGCGGCGTGCGCCATGGGCGAGTTCTTCCGCGACAACAAGCGGCACGCGCTGTGCATCTACGACGATCTTTCCAAGCACGCCGTCGCGTATCGCGAGATCTCGCTGCTGCTGCGCCGTCCTCCGGGACGCGAAGCTTATCCCGGCGACGTGTTCTATCTTCACTCCCGTCTGCTGGAGCGCGCCTCCAAGCTGAGCAACGATCTCGGCGGCGGATCGCTGACCGCGTTGCCGATCATTGAAACCCAGGCGGGCGACGTTTCGGCGTACATTCCGACCAACGTCATCTCGATTACCGACGGCCAGATTTATCTCGAAACTGATCTGTTCAACTCCGGCGTGCGTCCGGCGGTAAACGTCGGACTGTCGGTAAGCCGCGTCGGCGGCAGCGCGCAGATCAAAGCCATGCGGCAGGTTGCCGGAACGTTGCGACTCGATCTGGCGCAGTATCGCGAACTGGCAGCGTTCTCGCAGTTCGGCAGCGACCTGGACAAAGCCACGCAGGCAGCAGCTTGCCCGCGGCCAGCGCCTGACCGAGATCCTGAAGCAGGGACAGTACCAGCCGCTGCCGTTCTCCAAGCAGATTCTGATCATCTACGCCGGAACCCAGGGCCTGCTCGACGACATGCCGGTCGATCAGCTGCGCGACTTCGAGAAGAGGTCTGTACGAGTACGTGGACACTGCCAATCCCGGCGTGCTGAAGGCGATCGAAGAGAAGAAGATCCTCGACGACGATCTGCGCGCCGCCATGACCAAGGTCATCAAGGAATTCAAAGGAGCGCTTCGTCAGCGAGCATCAGGCAGTGGCGCAAGGCGAGCGCGTAACGAACCGATGGCGAACGTACTCGACATCCGGCGGCGCATCCGCAGCGTGAAGAACACGCGGCAGATCACCAAGGCCATGAAGATGGTCGCGGCGGCCAAGCTGCGCCGCGCGCAGGAGCGCGCGCTGGCTTCGCGTGCCTATGCGCAGATGCTGGCCAACGTTCTGAAGTCGACTGTCAGCCGCACCGAGCTGGTCGATCCGCAAGACCGGCGAGCCGTGAATCCGCTGCTGGCGCATGCGGCCCGAGCAGAACATTCTGCTGGTGCTGGTCACCGGCGATCGCGGACTGGCCGGCGCGTTCAACTCGAATGTGCTGAAGGCGGCGACCAAGTTTCTCGACACTTCAAGGACAAGAACATCGACATCGCTGGCCGTCGGGCGCAAGGGCCGCGACTTCATGCGCCGGCGCTATCCGGTGGGCAAGACGGCGAGGAGCGACGCGCGGGCAAGATCCAGATCGTCGGCGAGCACCTGAACCTGCTGGGCAAAGTGGAGTACGAGGTAGGTGTCGGAGATCGCCGACGCGATCGCCGAAGCTTACAACGAGGAGCAGATCGATTCGGTGTACGTGCATCTTCAACGAATTCAAGTCGGTCATCTCGCAGCGGCTGATCGCGCAGCGCATCCTGCCGGTGCAGGAGATTGGGCCGCGCGAAGTCGCGCTGGCCGAAGAGTTCACGCTGGAAGAGCGCGAGCGCATGGGCGAAGCTGCGCGCGACAGGCCGGGATCAGCCTGAAGGAGCCGGAGCCGACGGAGTGCGAGCGCAGAGGCGGCGAAGTTCGCCACGCACCGGTGGACTACATCTACGAGCAGCCGCCGGAAGAGATTGTTCGCCGACCTGCTGCCGCGCTATGTTGCGTTCCAGATTTTCCAGGCGCATGCTGGAGTCGGTGGCGGCCGAGAACGCAGCGCGCATGACGGCGATGGATTCGGCCAGCAACAACGCCAACGACGTGATCGACTCGCTGACGCTGACCATGAACCGCGCGCGCCAGGCGGCGATCACGAAAGAGATTATCGAGATCGTCAGCGGCGCAGCGGCGTTGTAGGAGCAGTTGTCGGTTGTCAGTTGTCAGTTGTCAGAGGCGACGAGGATCGAGGGCTGATAGATGCAGGCTAGTCGATATCAGGATCTTACTGGCATGGCAAAAGGCGATTGCATTTGTGGAGAGAGTTTATGCAATCACGTCGAAGCTTGCCGCAGGAAGAGATGTTCGGGCTGAAGAGCCAGATGCGACGGTCGGCTGTTTCAGTGCCGAGCAATATTGCAGAGGGCCAGGGACGCGCTACGCGAGGAGAGTTTCAGCAGTTTCTGGGACATGCGCGCGGCTCGCTTTATGAACTTGAAACGCAGATTGTGATCGCCGCGAAGTTGGGTTATCGTGGCTGCGAGCAGAGCACGATTGCTTGCTTACGGAAGCCGGGGAGCTGGGACGCATCTTGAATGCGACTGATCGCTTCCCTCAAATCCGCTCTCATCCGAGCCGTCTGCCCGGCAACTGACAACCGACAACTGACAACGGACAACTGATTATGGCAGAAAATATCGGACACGTTATTCAGATCGCAGGTCCCGCGGTGGACGTGCAATTTTCCGAGGCGGCGCTGCCGCCTATCTACTCGGCGCTGCGCGTCACCAGCGAAGGCTTCAACGTTCCCACGCCCATCGACGTCATCCTGGAAGTCGAGCAGCAGCTCGGCGAAGGCCGCGTGCGCTGCGTCGCCATGGAGCCCACCGAGGGCATGGTGCGCGGCATGAAGGCCATCGACCTCGGCGGCCCCATCACCGTTCCCGTGGGCCGCGAGACGCTGGGCCGCGTGCTCAACGTCATCGGCAATCCGGTCGACAAGCTTGGCCCGATCAACGCCGCCAAGCGCAATCCCATCCATCGCCAGGCGCCGGCGTTCGACGAGCAGTCCACCGAGATGGAGATGTTCGAGACCGGCGTGAAGGTCATCGACCTGATCCAGCCCTTCTTGAAGGGCGGCAAGATCGGCCTGTTCGGCGGCGCCGGAGTGGGCAAGACCGTCGTCATCATGGAGCTCATCAACAACGTCGCGCTGAAGCACGGCGGATTCTCCGTGTTCGCCGGCGTGGGCGAGCGCACGCGCGAAGGCAACGACCTGTGGCTCGAAATGCAGGAGTCGGGCGTGGTCAACATCAAGGAGCCGGCGAAGTCGAAGGCCGCGCTGATTTACGGCCAGATGACCGAGCCGCCCGGAGCGCGTCTGCGCGTGGCGCTGACCGCGCTGACCGTCGCCGAGTATTTCCGCGACGAAGAAGGTTCCGACACGCTGCTGTTCATCGACAACATCTTCCGCTTCACGCAGGCGGGTTCGGAAGTTTCCACGCTGCTGGGCCGCATGCCCTCCGCCGTGGGATACCAGCCCAACCTGGCCACCGAAATGGGCGAGTTGCAGGAGCGCATTACCTCGACGAAGAAAGGTTCGGTCACTTCGGTGCAGGCGATTTACGTGCCTGCCGATGACTTGACCGATCCCGCTCCGGCGACGACCTTCGCTCACCTGGACGCGACCACCGTGCTTTCGCGCCAGATCTCCGAGCTGGGAATTTATCCCGCGGTCGATCCGCTGGCTTCCACCTCGCGCATTCTCGATCCGCGCGTGGTCGGCGAAGTTCACTACAACACGGCGCAGGCGGTGAAGCGCGTGCTGCAGAGCTACAAGGACCTGCAGGACATCATCGCGATTCTGGGTATCGACGAGCTCAGCGAAGACCAGAAGCTCACGGTATCGCGCGCCCGCAAGATCCAGAAGTTCCTCTCGCAGCCGTTCTTCGTGGCCGAGCAGTTCACCGGCCTGAAAGGACGCTACGTGAAGATCGACGACACGGTGCGCAGCTTCCAGGAGATTGTCGACGGCAAGCACGACGACATTCCGGAGCAGGCGTTCTACATGAAGGGCGACATCAACGAGGTGCTGGAAGAGGCCGAGAAGATGAAGGCGCAAACGTAATCTGCCATGGCTGACACGCTGCATCTACAAATCATCACGCCGGACAAGCTGCTGGTCCGCGAGGACGTCGATCAGGTGCAGATACCGGGCAAGAACGGCTATCTCGGCATTCTGCCGGGGCACGCGCCGCTGATCACCGAGCTGATGATTGGCGAGATCAGCTACACCCAGGGCGGAACCACGCAATATCTCGCCGTGGCCTGGGGCTTTGCCGAGGTGCTGCCCGACAAAGTGACGATCCTGGCCGACGTCGCCGAACGCGCCGAAGATATCGACGTGAAACGCGCGCAGGAAGCCAAGGCGAAAGCCGAAGAGGCGCTGCGCCAGGCCGGCCCAGATCTCGATTACGATGCGGTTCAGTATGCCCAGCGCCGGGCCGAGGTACGGCTGGAAGTTGCGGCACGCGCTGGACAGCCAACAGCCGCGCATTAGCAAGGCCTCAACTCAGGACAACGGTTTCCATTTATTAGCGCAGTTTCGGCCTTTTACAAGAAGCTATCTCATAAATCGGGTTTTGAAAGGGCACGGCTTCAGCCGTGCCGTACCAGCTCCTTAAATGCCGGGCTTTAGCTCCTGAGGTTACTCGGGGTGGTTGCGTTTCCGATTTATGAGATGGTTTCAAGCTATTCGGGGTGTATCAGGGCACGACTTTAGTCGTGCCGACCCAGCGCGGAAAGAAATAAGGGCTTCAGCTCCTGCAAGGAAATCCGCAGGGGCTGAAGCCCAAGTTATTGCTGACCGTTACGGCACGGCTGAAGCCGTGCCCTGACACAAGTCGATTTGTGAGGTGGCTTTCATTAGCCACTCGAAAAATTTGCCGCGCCGGAAAGAATATCCGGCGCGGCTTTGTTTTGCGATCAAGTTTTCGCCTACGCCGAAACCGTCTTCGGCTGCGGGGCTGCGAAGCGAATCGCCTTCGCCAGCAGAATGGTTTCGATGCCGCGCAGGCTTTCCAGCACAGCCTCGCTGATTTCGCCATCCACCTGCACTACCGCGACTGCCGATACCTCCTGCCCCTCCCGGCCGCGGCCCAGCGAGAAGTTGGCGATGTTGACGTTGTGCTGTCCCAGCACCGTCCCCACGCGACCGATCACGCCAGGCACGTCGAGATTGCGCAGGTAGATGACGTTGCCTTCCAGCGGCGCCTCCACGCGAATGCCGTCGATTTCCAGCAGCCGGGGCGAGCCACCGGGCTGTACGCAGCCAGCCACGGTGTTCTCCTGCTGGCCGGTCTTGAAGGTCATGCGAAGCACATTGGCAGCAGCGCCGCCGGCGTCGCGTGTCTTCTTGCGCTCGGTCAGACGGATGCCGCGCTCCTCGGCGATCGACGCCGCATTCACCAGGTTGGCCCGCTCATGCGCGTGCGCGATCTGGTTCAGCGCGCCGGCCACGGCGGCATTGCGGATGAGTGCGGTCTTCCACTCGGCGATCTCGCCGCTGTAGCTCAGGCCCATCTCTTCCACGCCGCCTTCATTGGATTGCGCCAGGAACGCGCCCAGACGCTCGCCCAGCACGATGTACGGCAGCATCTCCTGGTACTCTTCCTCGCTGATCGAAGGCACATTGACCGCGTTCTGGATCACGCCCTTCAGCAGGTACTCACGCACTTGCAGCGCGATTTGCACGCCGACGGCTTCCTGCGCCTCGTGGGTCGAGCCCGCGATGTGCGGCGTGAGGATGACGTTGGGCATGGTCGCCAATGGCGAGTCTTTGACCGGCTCGTTGCTGTAAACATCGAGTGCCACGCCGCCCAGTTGGCCGGACTGCAGGGCCTCGACTACAGCAGCATCGTTCAGCAACTCTCCGCGTGCGCAGTTAACCAGCCGAACGCCCTTCTTCATCTTGCGCATGGAGTCGGCGTTGATCATGCCTTGAGTCTGCGGAGTCAAGCCAACGTGCAGTGTGATGTAGTCCGATTGCGCGTAGACCTCGTCGAGCGGAGCCAGCGTGATATTCAATTGCTGGGCTAGACTCGGCGCAACGTAAGGATCGTGCGCGATGACCTTCATGCCGAAGGCGAGAGCGCGACGCGAAACTTCGACGCCGACGCGGCCCAACCCAACGATGCCCAGCGTCTTGCCGCGAAGCTCGGTGCCTTGCAGCGTCTTCTTCTCCCACTTGCCGGCTTGCATGGTGGTGTGGGCGCGCACCAGGTGACGCGCCAATGAAAGCATGAGGCCGAAAGTGTGTTCGGCGACAGCGACAGCATTGCCGCCGGGCGTATTCATCACCACGATGCCGCGCTTGGTGGCAGCATCGAGGTCGACGTTGTCGACCCCCACGCCGGCGCGTCCGATCACGCGCAGCTTGGGAGCCTTGTCCATCATGGCCGCGTCGACGAACGTTGCCGAGCGAACCAGTATGGCGTCAGCATCGGCCAACTCGACCGGCAAGCGCCTCTTTGTCCGGAGAAACAACCGTCCAGTCCTTCTGTTCGCCGAAGATGGCGGACGCGGAAGGAGAAATTTTGTCTGCCACAACGATTTTCATACAGTAGCCGCCTCGGCATATTGCCCGGCAAAGACTTCTTGCACGGCGCGCACGCCCGCGCCCAGTTCGAACTTGTGGGATGGCGCAACCTTCAGCAGCACATGCTCCAGTGCGCCGATCACGCCGACGGCGTCCAGGTAGTCGTAGTAGCCGAGATGCGCGATGCGGAACATCTTTCCCTTCATCTCACCCTGACCGTTGGCAACGACCATGGCAAAGCGCTCGCGGAACTCTTTCACGATGGCGCTGGAATCCACGCCCGCCGGCGCCAAAATTGCCGTAACGGCAGCGGCTGGGCAAGTGGGCGCGAACAGCTTCAGACCGAGAGCTTGAGCTCCAGCGCGAACCATGGCAGCCGAAGTTTCCGCATTGTGAATGAGTGCATCGCGTCCGTCGGCCAGATTGCCGTTGCCGGAGCGGCGAATGTAGTCGAGCGCCGCAGCCAATCCCGCGATCAGCGCGGTCGCTGGCGTGAAGGCTGACTCGCCCTTGGTCTGCGACTTGCGCTCTTTGCGTAGATCGAAGTAGAACCGCGGCTGCTTGGCCGTTTCCATGCGCTGCCAGGCACGCTCACTCACGCTCAGGTAGGCGAGTCCGGGCGGAATCATGACCGCCTTTTGTGAGCCGCCGATGAGGATGTCGATGCCCCAATCGTCCACCTCGAAATGGGTTGTGCCCAGTCCGGTGATGGCGTCGACGACGAACAGCGTGTCAGTTCCTTTCAGCAGCGCGGCGATAGCCTTCACGTCGTGCCGTGCGCCGGTAGAGGTCTCCGTGGCCTGCACGTAAAGCACTCGCGCGCCATCGAGCTTGGATTTGATTTCGCCGAGGTCGAAAGTCTGCCCGTAAGGAACCTCGACCAGTTCGATCTGGCAGTTAAAGGCCTTGGCAAGATCGCGCCAGCGCTCGCCAAACTTTCCCGCGCTCAACACGACAACCTTCTCGCCGGGCGAGGTGAGGTTGGAGACCGCGGCCTCCATGGCGCCGCTGCCCGAAGAAGCGAGAATCAGAACGTCATTCTTGGTGCCGATGAAGGTCTTCAGATCGGAAAGGGTACGGGTGAAAATTTCACGGAATTCGGCCGTGCGGTGATGCATGTCCGCAGCGGCAATGGCATTTTGAGCGGCGGGAAGGAGAGGAGTAGGACCGGGAGTAAACAGGCGTGTCTTGCGTAGCATAGGGTACCCCTGCAGGTTGATTGCCGGCGCAGACCCGCGCCGACATCTTAACTATAGGCTTTCCCGGCGGGACGGGCCACCTCAAGTTGGCATGGCTTCGGTGCCCTGAATCACAAGCTAAAGTGATCTACTGCCCTATAATGGCGCCATGAGCCTGACCGAACGGGTGCAAAAAGACCTGGTTGACGCCATGCGCAAGAAAGAAGAGCTGCGCCTTTCCACCATCCGCATGATGAAAGCCGCGTTGCAGAACAAACGAATTGAGAAACGCGCCGATCTCGAGGAAAAAGAAGAGCTGCAGGTGTTCACCACCATGATCAAGCAGCGCAAAGACTCGATCGAGCAGTTCGAGAAGGGCAATCGCCCGGAGCTGGCCGCGAAGGAAGCTGAAGAGATCGCCATCATCGAAACCTACATGCCGAAGGCGGTGGGCGAAGAGGAAATCACGGCCACAGTGCGTGCTGTCATCGCCGAGATGGGCTCTCCCACAATGAAAGACATGGGCACGGTGATGAAGAATGCAAAGGCCAAGTTTGGCGACGCGAGAGTGGATGGGAAGCTGCTGAGTGAGGCAGTGAAGAAGGAATTGGCGGAGAGCAACTAGCGACTAGCAACTAGCCACTAGCTCACAAATCTGCCCTGCGGCGACTAATTCTGCGCGATTGTCTCATCGGATCGTTTCGCTTTATCCCCAGAGATTGAGTAGACTTGTGCTCCACCGTTTAAGAAGGAGCCGCGAATGATTCCTGAAGATTTTAACTACAAAGAGACGTACTCCGCGATGGAGGATGACGAACTACTCGAGATTGCCCGCGACTCGGTGGATCTCGTCGACGCGGCCAAAACTGCACTGCGTACGGAACTGGAAAAACGTGGGCTAAAGCTAGAGCCTGAGCCAGGGAAGGCGGCGGAAGAGAGTGAGAATGCCTAACCGATAACGCATCGGCGCGAGAGCATCCGCATGTGGAGAATGACGCGCGAGAATTTTACCAAGGCCGTGGGGGAGGCGCTGGACTCCCTGCCGGCTGAGTTTCGTCGCCGCATCCGCAATGTCGCCGTTCTGGTCGAGGATTTGCCTCCAGACCAGCCGGCCCCGAAGCGCGGCCAGCCCAGAGTGTTGCGTCTGGGGCTGTTCCATGGCGTGCCGATGACTCAAAAGAGCGTTTTTGGCCTGCCCGGAGGGCCTGATTATGTCGTGCTCTACCAGAAGAACATTGAGGCAGTCTGCGCCACCGAGGCCGAAGTACGCCACCAGATCCGGCAGACAGTCATTCACGAAATGGGACACTATTTCGGCATGACCGAAGAACAATTGAAGGATGTTTAACTTGCATGGCCAATAACTCCATCGATGTCGCTTGAACCGCAGATCCCTCCGCTCGGGCTAAAGTCCTCGGTCCGGATGACAAGCGTGGCTGGCTGAATGCTGACCACTGACTGCTGAATGCTTCCTGCCGAATGTTGTAATCTGAAATCAGCTGTCATGTCGTACCAACGCACAGTTGAGCAGCTCTACGCGCTCGGGCACGAGCTGGCCGGCACGCCCTCGCACAAGTTCGATCTGGCTTACGTGCGCGAGATGTTGGAGGCGCAGGGCCATCCTGAGCGGCGCTTTGCCAGCGTCCTGATCGCTGGAACGAACGGCAAAGGTTCGACCGCGGCCACGCTCTCATCCATCCTGCGCGTTGCCGGATACAAGACCGCACTCTATAGTTCGCCGCACCTGGTCCGCATCAACGAGCGTATTCGCGTCAACGGCGAGGCTATTTCCGACCCGGAGTTCGGCGAGATCCATGATCGCGTGGAGCGCACAGCTCAGCAGCTTGTGCAGTCCGGCAAATTGCCCTGGCACCCCAGCTTTTTCGAGATGCTGACGGTGATGGCGTTCGAATATTTCGCCAGCATTGGGGTCGAGATCGCGGTGCTGGAAGTCGGCATGGGCGGGCGCCTGGACGCAACCAACGTGGTCGAGCCGTTGATTTCGGTGATCGCCGACATCTCCCTCGATCATCAGAAATACCTTGGCGACACCATCGCAGAGATCGCAGGCGAGAAGGCAGGCATCATTCGCAAGCACGGCGTGGTGGTCACCCTACCGCAACATCCGCAGGCCAATGACGTGATCGGACATGCCATCGAGGAAAATGCTGCGCGTGGGGTCAGTGCCGCGCAGTATGTGCCGCCAGTTTCGCCGGGAGCCGCGACCTATCTGGCGGGGCGGCAGAGTGCCGAGCCGGGCCGCAGCCGGTATCCACTGGCGGTGATGGGTGAGGAAATTGAAGTCGATTCACCTCTGGTGGGCCGGCATCAGTTACGCAACATCGCATTGGCAATCGCGACGGCCGTGGAGCTCAATCATTTCGGATACAAGGTGACGCCGAGGCAAATGGAACAAGGGATCCGTGAGACGCAATTGGCTGGGACGCTTTCAGGTCCTGCCGGCGTCGGTGGCCACGCATCAGCGCGAAATGGTGCTCGATGTGGCGCACAATCCCGCGGGTGCGTGGGCGCTGCGCTCGGCCCTGTCGGAGAACTTTGCCGGACGCGAGTTAACCTTAGTGTTCGCTGCATTGCGCGACAAGGCTATCCAGGAGATGGCGGAAATTCTGTTTCCCATTGCCGAACGGGTGGTGGTAACGCAGGTCGATAATCCGCGAACCGCGACAACCGCCGAACTGGTGCAAGCGGCCTCGCGAACGGGAGCTTCGTTGTTCGTGGAGGAGACAGTTCCAGCAGCTCTGGCTCGCGCGCGAGAGATCAGTAAGCCAGATGGATTGATCGTGGTGACCGGCTCGATTTTCCTGATCGGGGAAGCCATGGCCGCGATGGGAGTTTCGGTGTTAATGCAAGAGCGTTTCACCACGGAGGACACAGAGACCACGGAGAATTCGTTGGCTTGGCTTTGAGCTCTTAGCCATTAGCTAATAGCAACGAATGATGCACGGGCGTCTCGATTCCTAACAACTAAGAGCGCCTGGAGACGATCGAGAGAGATCCGAGATTTTACAATCCGAAACTCCGTGACCTCCGTGTCTCCGTGGTGAAATCATTTATCGTCAGTCTCATGCTTGTGATGCGTTCGTGAATAAAGCTGACCAACAAGTCGCGTCCCTGACCCAGCGGCGGAATTCGCTGTTCAGCCGGCTGCGCTCGTATTTTTTCTTCGTGCCTGCCGTGTACTTGTACACCGGAGTGCTGGGAACGTTCGCATTGTTAGCTTCGCTGTTTGATGGGACCGGACGGCTGCAGCATTGGTTCGCGCGCACCTGGTCGCAGGTCATCCTGAAGACCGTCGGCATTCGCGTGCGCGTAGTCGGGTTGGAGCACATTCATCCCGAACAAGCCGCGGTGTATGCCGCCAACCATTCGTCGGCTGCCGATATTCCGGTACTCTACGCACATCTCCCGGTACAGTTCCGCATCATGGCCAAAAAGGAGTTGTTCCGCTATCCGTTTCTAGGATGGTATTTGAAGCGTTCGGGGCAAATCCCCATCGTCTACGGCGATGCCCACGCTTCTTTGCGTAGCCTGAACCGTGCGTGTGATGCCTTGCGCCGCGGGGTTCCGCTGATGGTTTTTCCCGAGGGTGGCCGCTCGCATACCGGAGAGCTGCAGGAGTTCATGGGGGGAGCGTTCTACGTCGCCATCCGGGCGCAGATGCCCGTGGTGCCGATGGCGATTGTGGGAACCTATGAACTGCTGCCCATTAACAGCTTTCATGTGATGCCGGGAGAGGTCGAGTTGGTAATCGGGGAACCGATTCCGACGACGGGCATGCGCCTGCGCGATATGGACAAATTGTCGGCGCGGGTTCGCCAGGCGATCATGGAGCTGTATGATTCGCAAGCGAAGCGTCTAGCTCCGCTCAGCGCCCAGGACGAACGCAAAACCAAGCCTATGTTGACGCCGGAGTCGTAATGTCGGTAAGGGTTATGAAGCCTCGCATCGCCATCCCGGTCCCCAATTCGAAGCGGCCACTCTATGTGAGCCTCGCCCTGCCGCAGTATGAGCGGGCTATACGCAACGCTGGAGGACTGCCGGTTGTAATCGAGGCGAACGCTACGTCGTCGGAGATTGCCCAGGCGGTGAAGTCGTGTGACGGCGTGCTGCTGCCCGGCAGCCCGGCCGATGTCGATCCCGAGAAGTATGGCGCAACCCGGCATCCTGACACAGCGCCCGCCGATCCGTTTCGCGACAATACCGATGAGTTGCTGCTGCAAGACGCTTACAACATGCGCAAGCCGGTTTTCGGGATTTGCTACGGACTGCAGTCGCTCAATGTTTGGCGCACCGGGACACTGGATCAGCAGCTGCCGCGAGGCGTCAATCATAAAGCGGGACGGAGCGTAGTCCAGGCACATCGGGTACAAATCGATCCCCAATCGAAGCTGGCGGCGATCTTGCGCGACGCGGGCGCACTGCCGGGCAGCAATGAACTGATGATGCCAGTCAATTCCAGCCATCATCAGGCGCCCGAAACGTTGGGCGATGGTTTGCGACTGGCCGCGTGGTGTCCCGAGGACGGCGTGAGAGAAGCGGTGGAGGGAACGGCTGCGGATCAGTTTGTACTGGGCGTGCAATGGCATCCTGAGCGGACCTACGACAGCGATGAGGCTTCGCGAGCCATGTTCCAAGCCTTTATGCGTGCTGCCGCAGCCTGGCACCAGCAACTGGCGAAGAAGCAGCAAGACTTCGAATCGGTGGGTAGGGAAGGCTGATCACCACAGAGACACCGAGGCACTGAAAAGTGCCTTGCCTATTAGCTATTAGCTTTTAGCAACCAGAAAATCTTGGTCGGTCCCGCTTGCTAAAAGCTAATGGCTAAGAGCTACGAGCCCATTCCCATTCTTCTTGTGTTCTCTGTGTCTCCGTGCCTCTGTGGTGAAGCCTTTCTCCGTTTGGTGATGAGCCGCATCTTCGAGTACCCTGATCTCTTATGCTTGATCTAGCCTTCGTACGCGATCATCTACCTCTTGTCGAAGAAAAACTACGCCAGCGCGGCATGGACCCTGATGCCATCCTCAAGGATTTTCACGCCATCGATGTCGAGCGGCGGGCAGCCATAACCGAAGCCGAGACCCTGAAAGCCCAGCGCAACAAGACTACCGAAGAAATTGCCCAGCTCAAGAAAAACAAGCAAGATGCCAGCGCTCTCATCGACGCAACCAAAGACATGCGCGAGAAGATCGCGGCCGCCGAAAAGCGAGCTGAAGAATCGGATGCGAGGTTGCGCAACATCCTGACTGGGATTCCCAACCTTCCTGACGACAGCGTTCCCGTCGGCAAGAGCGAGGCCGACAACGTCGAAGTGCGCCGTTGGGGCACGCCGCCGCAATTCGACTTCACTCCCAAGCCGCACTGGGAGTTGGGAGAAGAGTTGGGCGTGCTGGACCTGGAACGCGCAGCCAAGCTGACCGGTGCGCGTTTCGCCGTGTATTGGGACCTGGGCGCCAAGTTGGAGCGAGCGTTGATGAATTTCATGCTCGACCTGCACACCCGCGAGCATGGTTATACCGAAGTGCTGCCGCCGTTCCTGGTGAACGCCGATTCGATGTACGGCACAGGGCAGTTGCCGAAGTTCGAGGCCGACTTGTTCAAGGTGCCACACGGCGACAAGACTCTCTACCTGATTCCCACCGCTGAAGTTCCGGTGACGAATCTCTATCGTGACGAAACCCTGGACGGTGCGCGGCTGCCGATCTCGCTCGCGGCCTACACTCCGTGCTTCCGCAGCGAAGCTGGATCGTATGGCAAGGATGTGCGCGGCATTATCCGGCAGCATCAATTCCAGAAGGTCGAGCTGGTCAAGTTCACCAAGCCTGAGCAGTCGTGGGACGAGCATGAGAAGCTTACCCACAATGCCGAGACCGTGCTACAGAAGCTGGGCCTGCACTATCGGGTGATGAATCTTTCGACAGCGGACCTGGGGCCGTCTTCGGCGAAGACCTATGACTTGGAAGTCTGGCTTCCCGGGCAGCAGTTGTTTCGAGAGATCTCGTCGTGCTCGAACTTTTTGGACTATCAGGCTCGGCGCGCCAACATTCGCTATCGCCCCGAGGGCGGCAAGAAGACGGAACTGGTACACACCCTGAACGGCAGCGGGTTGGCGATTGGGCGGACATGGGTTGCGATCGTAGAGAACTATCAGCAAGCCGACGGCAGCGTGCTGGTGCCGGAAGTCTTGCGGCCCTACATTGGCGCCGAGCGGATCACGGCCAAGAAGTTCTAGAGCAGATTGAGGCCTGCTATGCAGGCTGGAGCACGGGCATTCGCTGGCAGCTGGAGCCTGTGCCGTCGGTTGAAGCCGGTTCGGAATCCAGTAAAGGGCTTGTACGGCGCATCCTGAAGCTGCGCCCTTCAAAATAATTGCGAACGCGACTTTTCAATTGCCTTACCGTCGGGCTGATCTCCGTCCTCGCCGGAGCACTTCGCCTGCTGCATCTCAATTCACGAAGCTTGACGCTTGACGAGGGGTTCAGCGTGTTTCTCGCGCGGGCAGATACAGCCACATTCAGCCGCTGGATCTGGCATTCGGAATTCAACATGGTCTTGTACTACGGCCTGCTGCGGATGTGGCTGCACCTGGGCAGCAGCGAATTCGTAGTGCGATTGCTCTCGGTAGTGTGCGCAGTAGCGACAATTCCCGTGATCTACCTGCTGGGCGTTCGATTATTCGGGCGCGGCACAGCTCTCATCGCCTGCCTTCTCTTGGCGGTGCATCCGTTTCATCTCGAGCTCTCGCAACAAGCTCGCTCCTACACATTGCTGGTTCTGCTGGTTTCACTTTCAAGCTGGTATTTCTTGCGAATGATGGAGAATGCCTCGTGGGCGAACTGTGTGCTTTATGCCGTAGTGTCCGCAGCCGCCATCTATAGCCACTTCTTCGCGGTGCTGGTCATTCTTGCTCAGTGGGTATCGTTGATCTTGTGGCGGAGGCAGGTGCCTTGGAAAGTCCTCGCACGATCTCTTGGGATGCTGATCGTGCTGCTTGTCCCCGCCGCCATATACCTGCTCCATTCGCAGCGCTCCCATGTGGCCTGGATTCCCGGGCCAAGCTGGCGGCAGGCACTGGATGTGTTGTATAGCTTGACCTTAAGCAAGGCGCGGTGCCTGGTCTATCTTACATTGTGGGGGATCGCTTTATGGGCCGTCTGGCGACGGCCGCGCGAGCAAGCCTGGCCGTGCTGGTTCGTGGCGGCGTGGCTGCTGGTTCCCCTGGCAATTACCGCAGTCGCGGGGCTGGTGCAGCCCTTGTGGGTGCCGCGATTTCTGGCGGTTTGCATTCCCGCCGTTGTGTTGTTAGCCGCCGCGGGAGTGACGCAGTTGGCGCGGTGGTCTCGAATCGCGGGCGTGCTGGCCCTGCTGATCGTTTTGTTCTACTCGGGTTCCGCGATTCGCTTTTATCTTCGCCATCCCGGATTTAGCGTGGACTGGCGAACTGCCATCCTCTACCTGCTGCCGCGGCTGCAGTCAGGAGACGAACTGGTGATGGATCCTTATGTGCGCTATACCTTCGACTATTACCGCCAAGCCAGCCAGCCGAAGCTGCTGCCGCTGATTATGGCCAACTCGCTTTCCACTTCTCTCGCCACACCTCCGCCGAAAAATGTATGGGTGATCGCTTCTGTCCTGGTGAATCCTGACGACAAGTCATCGGGACCACAAGCCACCCAAATGCAAGTGCAAGCGTTTCTGGATTCACACGGGAAATCGTATTGCATATTACCGCCAAGACCTGAGGGGGCCAGCGTTCAGGTCTGGCAACTGCGGCATTGCGTGCAGCCGTAGAGTGTATTTTGAGACTAGGCTTCGCATAACACTCTTCACAAGTTTTCTGCCCACGAAGCCATAGTAGAACTCGGGATGGGTGATGGGCGGCGGTTGGCTGCGGCCCAGCGATGCTTCCAGAAAGTACAGGGGAACGATTTCCACGACTCCGCCGACGCCTGCCAGCAGGAACACCCAGCGGGCGAAGCGAACCGCCTTTTCGTCATTCATCGCGGTGCACGGTCTCCATGGAAAACGCGGGAAGGCACACTGCAATATATTCGGCGCCTTCAGGATTTGGAGTCGAGTACTGCACCCACTCTCCAGCGTGGGCGACAACCGCCTGACCGGCGATGACGTCGAGTTCGCTGTCTTTCGATTGCACTCTCAGCATGCCGCGCAGCACGATGGTGAACTCGTCGAAGCCGGGAGTTTGTCCCGGCTCGGTCCAACCTTGGGGGCTACGCATGTGCGCCACGCTAACCGCGCTGTCATTCGAGTTCACGCGTCCAATGTACTCATCGATCAGCTTGGGCTTATTGCCGGCGGCAGCGACGCGAGTTGGCTGCGAGATCAATGTGGGCATCAGAGCTCCTTATGATTACAGAAAGTGAACCGGCGCCACAAAGCCAAGTTGGAGGGAAAGGCATATCCCGGTGGCGCACTGTTGAATGTGGATTAGGTCAGACACCTATTGTGCTGGATGATCGCTGGTCTTCAGCAACTCATTGACGATCGTTACCAGTTCTTCCGGATTCACCGGCTTCTCCAGATAGAGGTCGGCAAGGGGCTCAGCCGCTTGAAAGGCTTCTGCCACGTAGCCCGAGACGACGACCACCGGCATGGTGGAGTGGGTCTTGGCCGCTTGCACAATAGCGCGCCCGTTGGCGTCGCCCAGTCTCCAATCGGTGACTACGGCGTCGTACTCGTTATGTTGCAGCTTTTCGATCGCGTCGCGGGCGGAGGTCGAGGGAGTTACCTCGTGCCCGGCGGCCTTCAGGATGGCACACTTCAAGGTCACAGTGTTCGGTTCGTCGTCCACGCAGAGGATCTTGGCCATTATCTTTGCCTTTGGGCCGTCGGGAGGACTAGCATCCCGTCGTTATGCCGAGAGAGGATTGTGGCCATGCCACTTCCAACTTGCCCGCTATTGTTGAGCACCCTCGTCGCGATTGTCAACTCACGGACTAGGATTTGGCGCGTTGCAATTCACGATAGGCTTCGCTTTTGGATAGTCCGAATTCCTTCGCAGCCTGCTTCAGCGCCGTTTTTTCTTCGAGTTTCTCGTCGTGCACCAGGTCCTTCACGCGTTGTGCGATGGTCTTGGTTGAGGGCCGGTGGGAAACCTCGTCTGCCTTGCCGATTAGGAGGGTAATTTCTCCCCGCACTTCACCGCGAGCTGCAAGTGTTGCCCGCAAATCCTCGGCTCGGCCGCGCAGGAATTCCTCGTGTAACTTGGTCACCTCGCGTGCAACCACCACGTGGCGCTCGGGCCCCAGGACCTCTACGACGTCGTGCATGGCTTCGACCATGCGATGCGGGGCTTCGTAAAATATCTGCGTCCGGGCAGAGTCGCGGATGGCCTCCAGCGCGCTCCGTCTAGCGCCCGCTTTCGCTGGCAGGAATCCGCCAAAGCGGAAAGAGTCGGTGGGCAGGCCGCTGGCTACCAGTGCCGACAGGAACGCCGACGCTCCCGGAATCGGCACTACGCGAAGGTGATGACGAATGGCAAGCGCCACCAGCCGGTATCCCGGATCGCTGACGCCCGGCATCCCGGCGTCGCTGACCATGGCGATGTTGTCGCCTTTCTCCAGATGAACGATGAGTTCGGCAGCCCGGGTCAGCTCATTGTGCTCGTGATAGCTGGTCGTAGGTTTTTCAATCCCGTAGTGATTCAGCAACTTGGCGGTTTGACGCGTGTCTTCGCAGGCAATCAGGTCAACTTCCTTCAGCGTTCTGAGGGCGCGCAGAGTAATGTCTTCCAAGTTGCCGATGGGCGTACCGACGAGATAGAGCGTTCCCGGAGTGATGGGATCGTCGCTGCTATCACGGTTGCCGGAGATTGGAAGCAGTTTTGCCATCTCGGGCAAGTGTACACCGCGCGGGCGGCCCTCCTGTCAACAACCAGGGAGGCGCTTGTACTATCTCGCGGAGAGCTGCGGTTAGCGCGGATTTGGTTGGGGAACCGAATTCTGCGTTGCCGGAGCCTGCGGCTCGGTCGACCGTCGTTGCTGGTCGCGGTCAATCTGCCGGCGCAGATCGCGGATCAGGATAGTCCACATCTGCGAGTTGGTGCGCAATAGGATTTGCAGATTCTGGTCGCGGAGAAACTCGATCTCGCTGCTCATGTTGCTGTTGAGGCTTTCCATGCGGTCCAGATCGACACGCATCTGCGCCAAGTCGTCGCCAGTCTGACCCGACAGTTGCCGGCCAGGAACCTGCGCAGGTGCGGCCAGTACGGGCTCTGGATTCTGATTACCGCCGCCCGATGGACTCGCGGCAGTCTGTCCCAGCAGGGCCGAACATAGTAGAACTACGAACAAAAGTCGATTTGTCAGCATTGCCCACCTCCAAATGAGTGATGCTAAAAGAGACCCAATTCAGTTTCGTTCCGCGACTACCGATGACTCCAAAAGAAAGCCGCAAGCAAGCGTGGCGGATGCTGACCCGATTCCACTCCCATCCTCACAAAAGCGGGGCAATTTGGGATCCTTTGGTTGAAGTCCAGATCCACCTTCGCACTAATTCAGTATGATCGAATCAGAACTTATTGAGGAGACGTTTCTGTGCATCGAATGACGCTGGGCGACTTCGAACTCACCATCCTCTCCGACGGCACCTATCGCGATGGATGGCGGCGCCATGTTTGGCGTCATTCCCAAAATGATGTGGGAGAAGCGCATCGAGGCCGACGAACGCAACAACATCCCGCTTGGCGCTGAATTCGCTGCTGGTGCGCACCGGCGAGCACAACATCCTGATCGAGACCGGCATCGGCAACAAGCTCAACGAGAAGAGCCAGGCCATCTACCAGAACCAGGCGCTGCTGATGAAGAGCTTCGAAGCAGGCGGGAGTCGCTCCCGACGAGATCGACATCGTCATCAACACCCATCTGCACTTCGACCACTGCGGCTGGAACACCCACTACAAGGACGGCAAGCCGGTGCCGACGTTTCCTCGCGCCAACTATTATGTGCAAGAGGGCGAGCTCGAGCATGCCCACGAGCAGCACGAGCGCGACCGGGTCAGCTATATGACCGACAACTACGATCCCCTGGTGAACAGCGGCCAGATGCAGCTGCTGCAGGGGGATGCAGAGATCGCTCCCGGCATTTCGGTCAAGGTCTATCCCGGACACACCCGCGACCTGCAGGCGGTGATTATTCGCAGCGGCGACCAGGTGCTGCCTATCCCAGCGACCTGGTATCCGATGCCAAGCATCTCGACCCGACCTGGGTTTTGGGCTACGACCTTTATCCTCTGGAGAGCATCGCCAACAAGCATCGCTTCTACGACGTCGCGATTCCGGAGAAATGGCTGGTCGTCTTCACCCACGACCACGAACTACCCTGGGCCCACCTGGAGATCGGAGAAAAGGGGCGGCCGGTGGCGCGCAGCGATTAAGCAGAAGATGGGCTGAAGTCCCGCGCTTAAGAGCTATTTACTGCCAGCGCCTTGCAGTCCTACGATGTGGGACCTGTAAATTGACCAAGGAGAGCGCGATGGGCAAGAAAGGTAAGAAGAAAGACAAGAAGAAGAACAAGCACAAGGAAGAGCAGCGTACGCCGGGCGTAGCTTCTGCTGAAAAAAGCGAAACCAGGCTCGACCTGCGCGCGGTTGAGATCCCGCCGCAGCCCAAGCCCATGAAGCCCAGCGACATTCGCGCTCTGCGCGAGAGCCTGAATGCCAGCCAGGCGCTGTTTGCGCAGCCTGCTGAATGTCAGCTCCAATGCGGTGGAAAGCTGGGAGCAGGGCATTCGCGAGCCGCGCCAGGCCACGCTAAAGCTGCTGCACATCGTGCGCAAGAATCCCGGCGCGCTGCTCAATTAACGGGCTCAGAACGACAAGTGCCTGAAGGCCGGCTCTTCCCTTGGGGCCGCTTCACCCTTGAAGTTTGTATGGCTCGCCGGCCGGTGGTGAGAGAAACGCGCTGTCGTCTCTCACAATGTGGGAGTTAGATTCCGTAGTGCAGATGCCGCAGGCCTTCTTTGTACTGGTCACGGGCTTCTTTGGCTTTCTTCCATGCATCCTGCACGGTGAAATCGGCGCTGTCCCAGCGCTCCATTGCGGTCTCGGAGTGATCAGGAGTGGCCAACGCCTCTTCGGCGCGAATGGCGGCTACCCATTGATCGACCGTCTGTTTGTAGGTTTGCTGCAATTGATCGAGGTTCGGCTTGTCCATAGGTGTCGGATACTAGAGCACCTCCTGTGGACGGTCAACGGCCCGGCTTCAGCATTCACCAAAAATTAACCGGAGGAGCGATCAGGAGACACCTCGCGTCTTAGAAGCGCCTCAAAGGCGGGCGCAAGGCCCGCCCCGCAACAGCGACAAATTCCGCAGCCTTTCCGGGCCTGTCGCTCCCGGTGTCAAAACGGCGCCGGCTACATGCTCACGTTCACTGCCAGTTCGACGCCGGGATAACTCGGATTGACCAGGTAATATCCGCCATCCGTATAGACGATGTAGACATTGTCCTGGTAGTACCAGTTGTCACCCCAAGTCGCCGGCCATGGATCGACCACCGTAAACCAGAAGCCCTGGTACTGGAAGCGCGGATACCCGCCGACCACGGTTACCGGAACGGTGTAAATGGGGAACACGTGCGCTGGCCCAAAGTAAGCGCTGTAACGCGCCTCGGGGATGCGATAGCCATGATAACCGCCACGCTGCTGCCAGGTGCGATGCGCCGTCTGCCAGTTCTGGGCTCGATGTGACTGCCATGCCGCCTGGGCAGCGCTTCGCTGCTGGGGCGTCGGCTGCGGATGAGGAGTCTGTTGCGGACGGGGAGCTTCGCCTGGCCGCGGAGGCGGAATCGGTTGGCCCCCAGGAACCGGCCGAGCTTCGGGCCGTTCGTCCGGGTGAACCGGAGCCGGTCGAGCTTCCTGCTGGTGTGGCGGGGCTTCTGGCTTGGGCGCCTCCTGCCGTGGTGGCGGCGCCTCCGTCTCCGGCCTTGCTGGAGGCCTGGCTTCCTCTTGATGAGCAGGCGGCGCCGCTCCGTCTTCATGCTGCTCTTGTGCGTAAGCGGCGAACGTCGATCCGAGAACGAAGAACAAAAGCGCTGCTATGGCAGTGCCTAATGGTTTCATTTGTGGTGTCTCCCGGATTAACTTGGAGTGCGAGAACGCATCTAGCGTTGCCTGAAAGAGCGGCGTGCAATCGATAAGAAAGCTGCCCGCTTGCTTTCTCAAGCGAAAGCCAGAGAGACTCGAGGGACGGGATTTCGCGAATTGGCTGGAACTCGCTCGCTCAGGCGCTCGCAGGCGGAGTGTGCTCAAACGGCAGCTTCGTATAGCGCTCTTTGTCGACCTCGATGATAAGGGCAATACGTCCTTCGGGCTGCCGCATGGGAAATGGCTTGCCGGTGTACTTTTTCGAGATCGGATCTAACAGCTTGAAGTCTGTATCGGGGCGGCGCTCGACGACTCGTCCGCGAATTTGCAGCTCGCTATAAGGATCGTGAAAGTCGACCATGGAGATCGCCACCCGAGGATCACGCGCCGTATTACGAGCTTTCAACGACTTCTCCCCGGTGCAGATAACGATGCGATCGCCCTCGCGCCCGGCCCACACCGGTACGCTTTGTGGCGAGCCATCGGGCATCAAGGTAGCCAGATGAACGAAGTTCGCACCATCGAGCAGCTGTTTGGTTTCCTCAGAGAGTGTCATGTGTACCTCGATGCCATACTTTTCGACGGCTTGCTACGCCAGCAACCTTGCCGCTTCTTTCGCGAAGTAGGTCAGCGTCATGGAAGCCCCGGCGCGCTGGATGCACAGCAGCGACTCCATCATCACGCGCTCATAGTCGATCCAGCCATTGAGCGCCGCAGCCTTGATCATGGCGTATTCGCCGCTGACCTGATATGCAGAGAGCGGAACATCGTAGCGCAGGCGCGCTTCGTGCAGCACGTCGAGATAAGGCATCGCCGGCTTCACCATGATCATGTCGGCGCCCTCTTCCAGGTCGAGCTCGATCTCGCGCATGGCCTCGCGCAGGTTGGCCGGATCCATCTGATACGAGCGGCGATCGCCGAAGTGCGGCGCCGAATCGGCAGCTTCGCGGAACGGACCGTAGAATCCGCTGGCAAACTTCGCCGCGTAGGACAGGATGGGAATGTTCTGGTAGCCGGCTTCGTCCAGCGCGGTGCGGATGGCGGCTACGCGGCCGTCCATCATGTCCGACGGCGCGATGATGTCCATGCCGGCTTTCGCCTGCGAAACCGCGGTCCGGGCCAGCAACTCCAGTGTGGGATCGTTGAGAATCTCGTACTCTTCGGCGGAAACCGCGGCAAGCCCGGTTGCGGCGGCGATGGCCGCACCCAGCGATTGCGCCCCCGGCACGATCACCGCTTTGCCCTGCGACTTCCAACTCGCGGGTGAACTCCAGCACCTCGCGGCGCGCTTTGGCATTCGCATCTGAGGTGTCGACCAACCCGCAGTGGCCATGCGACATGTATTCGCACAGGCAAACATCGCCCATCAGCAGCAGGCCGGGCACTTCGCGCTTGATGGCGCGGGCTGCTTTCTGCACGATGCCGTCGTCGGCCCATGCACCGGTCGCCACTTCGTCCTTCGATTCGGGCAAGCCAAACAGAATCACGCTGGGAATGCCCAGCGACTTCACTTCGGCGCACTCCTTCACCGCCTCGTCGATCGACAAGTTGTACACCCCGGGCATGGAGCGCACTTCCTTGCGAATGCCTTCGCCGGGACAGACGAAGAGTGGATAGACAAAGCCTTCCGGACTGAGGCGGGTTTCGCGGACAAACGAACGCATCGCTTCGGTGCGACGCAAGCGGCGGGGACGATCTGTAGGGAATGCCATGACACTAAAATTCTAGCACCGCAGTAGGGCTAGAACCCGCGAAAATCGCGGAGCTAAAAGAGTCGTGGCATTTGTGATACGAGTCACTGACGTCTAGGGCACGACCCGTACCGAGCTGCTCTGGTGTTGCGTCACCGTGGGCAACTTGGAATCGAAATCCTGTTTGGCGAGCCCGATGCGCTGCAGCAGGCAGGCATAGCGCGGATCGTCTCGAATAGGATCGTAGATAGGTCCGACTTTCAGATAGCAGAGCAGGGGATCGCGGGCTTCCGCGGCTTTTTCCAGCCATTCGAAGGCTGAATCAATTTCTCCCATTCCCAGGTAAAGCATGACCCAGCTAATGGGCGCAACGTAGGCCTGTTGCGCGGCCGCATTGAGTTCGTCGAGCAGTTTCATGACTTGCGCCTTGTCGCCCGAACCTCCGTAGCAGGAGCCTAACGGCCCCAGGATCAGCGGATTGTTTCCCGAGAGCTCGCGCGCCTTTTCCATCTCGGCAATGGCTTCGGGGTACATGCGCTTCTGTTCGTAGTTCAGCCCCATCACCACGTGAGCCTCGATGATCGTTGGCGTCCAGATCCAGGGCGCGACGGCACTGCTCCAGCGAGCGATCGTATTCGCGACGATAATGAAACACCCCTGCCAGATACATGTTGCTGGGCACCGAAAGCGGATCGCCGGCCAGCGCGGTGCGGATCTGCTCTTCCGCCTCTTCAAACCTGCCGGTCTGCACCAGCAGCAGGTTGTACTGCACGCGCGGCAGAGCGGCTGCCCCGGCTTCAGCTCGATGGCCCGCAGATATTCCCGCTCCGCCTCTTTCCAGTCCCACTCGAACCACATGCGGATCAAGCCCATGGAGGCATGCGCTTCGGCCAGCGTGTCATCGGCGGCCAGCGCTTTGGCTGACGGCTTCTTTGGCCTTCGGCCAGGCTTCGGTGGGAGGCTCCAGTCCCCACGACGCAACCGAAACGTGATAGTCGGCAATGCCCGAGTACGCCGGCGCATAGTTAGGATCGTGAGTGAGGGCGCGCTCGAAATATTCCAGCGCTTTCTGAAATCCTTCGCAGTTGCGCTTGTTCCACTGGAAACGTCCTCGCAGATACAGATCGTAGGCTTCGAAATTCTCGGTATATTGTTTCACCAGGCCAGCTGCCGGCTTTTGAACCCAGCTCCACCTTCAGCAACTCGGCGATGGACTTCGCCATCTCTTCCTGCACCGCAAAGATGTCTGTCATCTTGCAATCGAAGCGCTGCGACCACAAACAATAACCGTCACTCACGTTCACCAGTTGCGTGCTGACGCGCACCCGCTCGCCCAGCTTGCGAACGCTGCCCTCGACCACCGACAACACCTTGAGCTGCTCGCCGATCTTACGCACGCTCTGCGCTTTGCCCTTGAACTCGAAGGCCGAGGTGCGCGACACCACCTGCAGGCCGGGCAAGCGCGAGAGCGCATGAATCAACTCCTCCGTAAGTCCGTCGCTGAAGTATTCGCTGTCCGGCTCGGGGCTGAGGTTGAGGAACGGCAGCACAGCCACGGAGGCATGGGGTCGGGCGCCACCGGCGAGCACGCGGCACGGTATCGGTCGCAGCGTCAAGGCGCGCAGAGCCTCGATCAGCTGCGTCGGTACCTTTCTGCCGCTGCTCCGCGGTTCTTCGCAGCGCCTGGTTGATGACCTGTGCTCCAGCTCCAGCGGAACGTCGGGCCGTCGGGCAGTCAGCGACGGCGGCTCCGACTCCATAATCGCGCGCATGAGAGGCGCTTCGCTCGGCGCCTCGAACGGGCGTTCGCCCGCCAGCATCTCGTAAAGCGTCACGCCCCATGACCAGATGTCGGTGCGTCCGTCCAGGGGATCGCCGCGCAACTGCTCGGGAGACATATAAGGGACGGTGCCCACCACGCCGCCGGTGTTGGTGAAGCCGATATCGCGCGGAAATTTGGCCAAGCCGAAGTCCACGATCTTCACTGCTGCCGTCGGGCAGCAGCATGATGTTGGCGGGCTTGATGTCGCGATGCACGATGCCCATGCTATGCGCCTTGGCCAGGCCTTGCGCCACCTGCTCGGCGATGTTGACCGCTTCCTTCAGCGGCAAGGGCCCGCGCTCCAGGCGCATGCGCAGATTCTCGCCTGGACAATACGCCATGGCGATGAACATATCGCCCTCAGGCGGTCTCGCCGAATTCATGGATGGTGCAGATGTTGGGATGGTCCAACAGCGAGGCGGTGCGCGCCTCGCGCACGAAGCGCGATCGCTGCTCCGGACGGGAGGCGATCTCACGCGAGATGAACTTGATCGCTACCGGCCGGTCGAGCTTTAGGTCCTGGGCCTTGTAGACCACACCCATCGCACCCCGTCCCAGGCGCTCCACGACGCGATAGTGAGAAATTGTGCTGCCGATCATCCGTATGGCCCCGGAGAACTGTACAGACAGCCTACTTATTGTGGCTGCCTATTGTACAGCTTCGCCGGCTACACGGGTGAGCAAGCTGACGGTCTGAAATGCGCTGACGCCCATCAGCGCATGATGGGCTCTCGGTCAGCGGCAAAGCGTCCAAGGTGTGATCCAGATCGTCGCGGTGCTGGGGATCGAGCTTTCCGTGCAGCAGCAGGTTGCTGAAAGCGCGCCGCGGCAGCCCGATGCGGTCCGCCGTATTCTCGAAAAACTGCGACGTCCGGCGGCGTTCCCTCCAGCACCGCAATGAAACCCAGCAGCGCTACGGGATGGACGTGCCGGATCCAGTAATATTGCGCGCCGGCCAGCGCCGCCGCCGACGGCGGAGGTATGCGCTTCAACACTTCCTCGCGGTCGGAAGCCCAGAGTCTCCAGATCGTCGAGCACCCAGTCGTCATGGCCGGTTTCTTCAGGGATGTGCTTCCGAAAATAGGCGAGCATGCCTTCCGCAATCGGATCGGAGTCCAGCATCTTCTCACAGGCCGCAGCGGCCGCCTGCATCAGCGGCACGCTGCTGCGAATGACGGAATGGTTACGGAAGAGAAACTCGGGATAGATTTCGCGCAAGCGTGGATGGGTCCACAAAGCCTCTGGCCGCCGCATCCATCTCGACGCGGGCCAAGCGTATCTTGTCGCGCAATCGCCGGCTATGGCTCACATGATTCATGTTGCTGGTGAGAGTAAGCGGGGCTGGCCGACAGCCCCGTCAACCTAAAACACAATTCCGATGGGGTGGGTGGTGGGCGAGGCTGCAGGCGAGGACGAACCGCAGTTCCGCGATAGAAAGTCGGTCGTGACCTTCTGGCTGATGCTGATCAACGCATTGACCTCGTCGCTGGATAGACTCTCGATCGTGTTCTGATCCGCCTGGCTGAATACCGCATTGGCAGCAATCAGACCAGCATTCATCAATGTAGCTATGTTCGACATGCTAACCTCCATTGGCGCTCTGAAGTTTTGGGCATTGCAAAGACCGTGCGGAAACCAACGCAAGCGGCAGTTTCTCTATCTTGATCTCGGCAAGTTATGGGCTACGAAGAACCTCAGCCGTCGGCCAACTGCCGTGGGATGACTGATGGCCCAGTCAACCACTCCGTCTGAGTTCGCGAGTGCGGACAAACTATCACAACCGCAGAGATTGTCAAGCAAGAATATAGAATCCAACTCACTCCAGAGAATTCAGCGGTGGCCGCTTCGGAGTGCGGCAGTCGGGATGAACCTAGATGGCCGGCAGAGGCGCTAGGATACATTGGGGCTGCGCAGGCTTTTCTGGGGAGCTTGGCTAGGAAGGCGCTATTGGGGCGCCAAATCGGACCGGTGGTTCCTTACGAGAGGAAATGATGAATAGCCAGAGCCTGAAACTGGAGAGCGAGACGCGAGGCTTCACTTTTCCCGCTCTTATGTATGGAGTACTGATCGCCGGTGCAGGCCTGGCCGCTTATCTTCTCGGCGTTCTTTTGCGGCTTGTTGGGTTGTTTGTCGATCCGCGGGGACACTCTCTCGACCTGGCACAGTTGCTCGTCTGGTATAGCGGCATGCCGGTAGTTGCCGGTCTGATTTTGATCATGATCGACCTTTTCGTACTGCTGCCGCGAAAACGGAGACGCGTCAATGTGCCCTGGGATCCGCCACAGAATCCGGAGTTGACGGTGGTGCTGACCGCGTACAATGACGAATCCAGCATCGGGTTGGCGGTGGAAGACTTTCTGAAGCATCCCGGAGTGAAGCGCGTAATCGTGGTGGACAACAACAGTAAAGACCAGACTTCAGAAGTTGCGCAGCGTGCCGGTGGCCTGGTGGTGCACGAGCCGCGTCAAGGTTACGGGCACTGTTTTTTTCGGGCCTTGCAGGAGGGAGCCAATTGTCACGACACGGACTTGACACTGCTCTGCGAAGGCGACATGACCTTCCGTGCTTATGACATCGATAAGTTCTTGGCGTTCGTGCCTCATGCCGACATCGTCAACGGAACCCGAATCGTCGAGCAACTTCGCGAACTCAATACCCAATTAACTACATTCATGTTTTACGGGAATTTTTTCGTGGGGAAATTACTGGAGGCCAAGCACGTTGGCAAAGGAACTTTCACCGATGTCGGGACAACCTATAAACTGTGCCGCAATTCTGCCCTCCGCCGGCTGCTGCCATCTCTGAACCGCGAAATTAATCTGGAATTCAACGCCTACTTCCTGGACCGCGCCCTCGCCCAGGGCTTCAGCCTGGTAGAGTGTCCCGTAACTTTTCACCGCCGCGTCGGCGTCAGTAAGGGAGGAAATGTTAACGATTTTCGCGCGCTGAAGGTCGGGCTGCGGATGATCTTCGGAATTGTTATTAGTTGGAGACCGTTGTCATGGAAGTGAAGAGCTATCACGAAACCCGGCTACCCTACGATGCCAAGCGGGAAATACTGTGGAAGACATTATGCCAATACTATTTTCAACCGCTAATTCCGCCCCAGGCCTGTGTCCTGGAACTGGGAGCCGGCTATGGTCACTTTATTAACAATATTCGTTGTGCCCGGCGCATAGCTCTGGATCAATGGCATGGGCTAAGAGAAAATTTGCAACCCGGAGTGGAAGCGCTGATTGCCGATGTTACCGATCTCAGCTCAATAGAAGAAGCTTCGGTCGACTTTATCTTTGCCAGCAACCTGTTCGAACATCTTACGAAAAGCGAGTTTGCCCTGGTACTGAAACAAGCGCATACCAAGCTGAAGCCGGGTGGCACCCTGAATATCCTTCAGCCCAACTATAGGTTTGCTTACAAGGAATATTTCGACGACTTCACTCACGTTACCGTCTTTTCCCACCTCAGCCTTGCGGATTTTCTTTCCACTTACGGCTTTCGCGTCACCGATTGCCAGCCTCAATTTCTCCCGCTGACGGTGAAGTCAAAACTGCCCGTCAGTCCCGCGCTGATACGGCTTTATCTTGCTCTTCCTTTCAAGCCGCTAGGCAAGCAGATGCTCATCACGGCAGTTTCTGATGTGTCCGTGTTAAGTCCAGCATAGCCCCGTAACCGAATCGGCAAACCTTCTCCCGCCAAACACATTCTAAGTTTCGGGAGAGTGGCCGAGATGTCGAACTCTGATCTGACCTCCATATTTTTCATCCTCTTACTGCTTGTCGGACTGGCGCAATTGCTTGGCTATTTCTTCGTAAAGCTACGTCAGCCGAAGGTGGTCGGCGAAATTCTAGCCGGGATCGTACTCGGTCCGGCGTTGATAGGCCGCTTGCCCTTCGCTGCCGGCTTACCGAAGCCGCCCGGCATCAGGGAAACATCCTGAGCTTCGTTTACTGGCTGGGTTTGTTGCTGCTGATGTTTCTTTCGGGGGCGGAAACCCGGCAGCTGTTCACTCGCGAGGAGCGCCGCGAAGTGGGCTGGCTGGCGATGGTGGGTACCGGCATACCATTTGCGCTCGCGTTGCTCTTTGGTTCGAGGCTGATTCGGCCATCGCTGGCAGGTCCCAACGGCAATCGCATTTCTCTCATCATCGTTCTTGCCGTCGGAGTCGCGGTCACTTCGGTTCCTGTCGTTTCCAAAATCTTTGCCGACTTGAAAATCCTGCACACCCGTTTTGCGCGCCTGGTTCTCGGCGTAGCCGTGCTGGAAGACATTGTTCTGTGGCTGGCTCTGGCGGTGGCCACCGCCTTGGCCGGAAAGACCGTTCTGAATCCGCGGCAAATGTCGTATCACCTGGCTGCCACAGTAGGATTCTTTTCGCTTGGGCTGACCGCTGCTGCCACGCATCATAAAGCGAATCAATAAGTCGCGCTTCAACGTTTTCGCCAAACACTCGCCGGTGGCCTATGCCATTGCCGTTCTGCTGGGATATTGCGTGGTCGCCGGAGCGCTCGACGTGAGCCTGGTCTTCGCCGCCTTCCTGGCCGGGTTCGCCGTCGTGCATAAAAAGCGCCAGCTGTTCGCCGACGCGCTGGACGCTATCAGCAAGGTGTCGTTCGCTTTCTTCATCCCGGTATATTTCGCGATCGTGGGATTGAAACTCGACTTGGTACGCGGCTTGTCCTTGGGGATGCTAGCGGCATTCCTGGTCGGCAGTTGCGTCGTCAAAATTCTTTCCGTGTCGTTGGCGGGACGATTTGCGGGATTCCGCGGACTGGACCTGATCAATCTGGCGATCACCACCAATGCGCGCGGAGGTCCTGGCATCGTGCTGGCCAGCGTTGCCTTCGAAGCCGGAATTATCAGCCCGGCAGTTCTATACCACGCTGGTTCTGGCGGCTGTCTTAACTTCGCAGATAGCGGGCGCGTGGCTCGACTATGTGTTGCGAAAAGGTTGGCCCTTACTGACACCGATTGCGGCCGGGGAACCGGAGTCCACTTCCGACGTGAGTCCGTCCGCGGCTTAGGTCGTGGCCTGCGCTTGTCGCTCGCGAAAGAAGAACAGCATATCGAGCGATGCTGTTTCGGCGCCGGCCTGCCGCAGCAGGGTGGTCACCTGTCCGCGATGATAGGTGCCGTGGTTCACCAAGTGCTGCAGCAACTGCACCAGCGGTTCCGCGTACGGCGTGCCTGCCATGTCGCTGAACTTAAGCGGGAACGGCAAGCTTTCCTCGGTTAGCGTGCTGAGAAACTTCTGCCGCTCCTGCTCGATATCGTCGGCGAATGACCTCAGTGCCGCGACAGTCGGCAGTTCCTTCACCGTCGGGATTTTGACGGGAGTTAACTGGCTCAATGTCTCGGAATTTACATTGGCATCGGGCGTAGAGGCGCGCGGCGATATTCCTTGCCAGCGTTTCAGCCAGATCCATTCCGCTCCCAGGATGTGGTAGACCGATTCCCGGATCGACGGAAAGCTGCTTTGCATCGCAGCGGTGAATTGTTCGTCGCTCAACTTCTCCAACGCCGAGAACATGCGCTGATTCGCCCAGCGGTTGTAGGCATACAGAGTCTGAATGTCACTGAGAGTCATAGCCACCGAAGGCCTCGATCCACCATCCACTAGCCACTATTTACTACTCTCCGCCATGATGCATCGGCGGCTCGTCCATTGACGCGGCCGCGGTGCCACCCTCGCTAAAGGTGGCGATATAAGCGCTGCGGCGTCCGTGCGCCGTCCACTGCGAGTCCAATCCGTCGCCCTGAAACTCATCCGTAAGCGCCACCGCCGAGGTGGCATGTTCCACGCTCGTCAGCGGAGGATAGTAGTCGGTCTCGTTGCCGCAGATGTGATCGTGATGATTGAGCGGGCGAGTCACGATGGTCGCCAGATGCCCGGCGCGCAACACCGCATGTCCATCGTGCAGGTCCGCCGGCACGTCGAGAATCACCGGCACGTACTCCACGCGGACAACATTTTCCAGCAGCTTGCCGCCTTGATGTTGGGCCAGCGCGATCAGCGCCTGGCGTTGCGCAGCATTGGCTGCGTCGTCTACCATCAGCACCGCTTGCGCCGGATACGGCTGGCCATAGGGATCGCCCAGCGTGGCGCGCGCCCGCACTGCCGCCGCCACCGTAAGGCCGTCAAGCTTGACGCCGTTCCACGAACCTTCCTGCACATGCCACGCCAGCAGCGCCTGATTGCCGGTGAGTCCAACCTCGCCGTTGGCGAAACACTGCGCCACGTAAACGTCGGTGGAACGGGACTCGATGTAGTCACCGCGAATCTGTTGCGCCTGCAGCAAGGTTGCAGCAAAAAGCAGCAGAGCTGCAGCAAAAAAAGCTTTGCACATGGGTTTGGGACTCCTCAACCCCGGTACCAATATTGTAGATGAGGATGCGGCGACCCAGGGTTCGGAGTCGCGGTGACGCTCAGAGGGAGGACGAAGAGCGCAATTCCGGCCACCAGCGCTGGTTTACCTATTGAGGAGACATGACCACGGTTCCCTGGCTCGCCGGGCAGCCCGTGCTGGCTTGATTAGTGTAGTTGCCGGAGAGTTGTCCGGTCTGACTCGCCAGCGTGCCCGTCACCGAGATCACCGTGTTGCTGGTGGAGTCGGTGACCGTCATGCTGAAGTTGCTGCCGCTGGTTGTGGCCGTCGCCCGTAGCGTATTGGCGTTAATGCACATGTTGCTGGGTGCAGCAACGCCTCCGTTATAGGTGATGGAGCCTCCGCTGTAATTGCTTCCTTCCTGCGACAGCGACAGGCCAAATACGTACACGGGATTGGCGTTGCTGGATGGGTACATCGTGATATTCCAGTTTCCGAGTAGTCCGACATTCGTAGGAGTGGTGTTGCTGCCGCCGCAACCCGCAAGGGTCGCGATCACAGTAAGGGCAAGCAGGCAGGATAAAGTTCGCATAAATTCCAGGTGTGGGTAATTGGAAACGACCCTTGCAGCGCGCGAGCTTCCGCCGCTCGCGATCCGGGCCAACACCTAAGAACCCTCGATGAGCCCCAAAGTTTCTGTAAGCGACGGTCCAGGAAGTGTTTTTCTTACGCAACAAGATTATCCTATCCGTCCTTGCCGCTACAATATTCCTCATGCCTGACGAACTGCTGCGCTACCGCTCCCAGTTTCCCATTCTTGACCGCACCACCTACCTCATCAGCAACTCGCTGGGAGCCATGCCTCGAGGCGTCGAAGACTCTCTGCATCATTACACTGAGCTGTGGAACACGCGCGGGGTTCGCGCCTGGGAAGATGAATGGTGGATGCTGGCCGCCCAGGTCGGCGACGAAATCGGAGCGCTGTTCAACGCCCCGCAGGGATCGGTCGCGTGCCTGCAGAACGTCACTACCTGCCAGGCGACGGTGGCTTCGTGCTTCGACTTCAGCGGCCGCCGCAACAAGGTCGTCTATACCGACCTGAATTTCCCCTCGGTCATGTACTTCTGGGAGGCGCAACGTAAGCGCGGGGCTCGCGTGGTGATGGTGCCCAACGACGACACCATCCATGTCAACACCCAGCGCCTGCTCGATGCCATCGACGAAGAGACGCTGCTGGTGCCGATTTCACATGTCATCTTCCGCAGCGCCTTCATTCAGGATGTCGAGGCCATCGTGGAAAAAGCGCATCGCGTCGGCGCCCATGTGCTGCTCGATTCTTTCCAGTCGACGGGCACGCTGCCTTTCGACGTACAAAAGCTCAACGTGGATTTCTGCACCGGCGGCGTGCTGAAGTGGCTATGCGGCGGCCCGGGCACGGCGTATCTCTACGTGCGTCCCGATCTGGCGACCAAGCTGGAGCCAACCTTTACTGGCTGGATTGGCCACGAAAATCCCTTCGGCTTCGAGATCGGCGCTACCCGCTACACGCCCACCATCTATCGCTTCACCCAAGGCACGCCCAACATTCCCGCGCTCAAGGTGGCGCAACCGGGACTAAAGATTATTCGCGAAGTCGGCGTCGAGAATATCCGCAAGAAATCGAAATGCCAGACCGCGTTGTTAATGGATCTGGCTTCGCAACACGGCTGGCGCACCAATACGCCGCGCGATCCCGAACGGCGCGCCGGCACGGTCTCCATCGACATGCCCAACGCGCAGCAGGTTTGCAACGAGTTGCTGCGGCGCGACATCCTGGTCGACTACCGCCCCAAGGCGGGCGTGCGCTTCTCGCCGCACTTCTACAACAGCGACAAAGAAATCACCAGCGCCATCGCGACCGTGGAAGAGATCCTGAGCGAGATGAAGGTTGGAGCGTAGCGGGAGGACGGACCACTGAAAAGTTATCCAGCAGGGATAGGGGTCCTTCGGCTCCGGTTCGCAAAATCAGCGAATCTCCGCTTATCTCATAACAGGTTGGCCCCAAACCGGGTAGTCTACTTTTTTGCGAAAGGCAGAACCCGAAGGAGCCAACCATGTGGATTATAATTGTGATTTTCATTCTGGGTTTCAGCAGGTAGCGATCTTTACAATCAGACCGGAGAGATGGAGGAAAAGAAGTTGCTTCATCCCGCCGAGCCCGGAGTTTTATCGCGGGCTGCAGGGGGAAGTGCTAGTGGGGACGGAGTCGGGCTGTCCCAGTCAGTGGTTCCGGCGGCTTTTAGAGGAGTGCGGGCACCAGTTGTGGATCGGGGATGCGGCGCGCATTCGGGCGGCCGAAACCCGGCAGCAGAAGACGGACCGGCGGGATGCGGAGCTGATCTTAAAGCTGCTGCTGCAGGAGCGGTTTCCGCGGATCTGGGTGCCGACGGAGGCGGAGCGCGACTTGCGGCAGTTGCTGCTGGACCGGCATCATCGCATGCGGCTGCGACCAAGGTGAAGAACCAGCTGCAGGCGCTGGCGCTGAATCAGGGAGTGCAGAAAGGGCGGCGGCTGTGGTCGAGCGAAGGCAGGAAGCAGTTGCGGGAGCTGCCCATGCTGGAGCATGCGGCCCGCAGGCGCGATCAGTTGCTGAAGTTGTTAACTGAGCTGGACGGGCAGATTCTGGCTCTGGACGTAGTGGTGCGGCGGGAAGCCGAGGGGCGCCAGGAGGCCCGGCGGCTGATGACGCATCCCGGAGTGGGACCGCAGACGGCGCTGGGCATGGTGCTGACCGTGGGCCAGGTGAATCGCTTCGCCAGCAGTAAGCAGGTGGCCAGCTATCTGGGGTTGACCCCGCGCGAACACAGCTCGGGCGGCAAGCAGCGGCTGGGACACATCAGCAAACAGGGATCGAGCTTTATGCGCTTCCTGCTGGCGGCGCAAGTGCGCCGCCGCCTCCGCTCAGGATGACACCAACAAGGAGTTGCGCGCGGGCCTTCCCGAGCCTATATCTCCTCTATGAGCGCCGCGATCCTTCGCCGCAAGTAGGCTTCTTCCACGCGATTGGTTACTAGCGCGATCGCCCTGCGATAGGCTGCGATGGCGGGCTCGCGACGGTTGAGGCGGCGCAGGATGTCGGCCCGCGCGGCGTGGTAGAGATGATAATTTTCCAGCTCGCCCGATGCGCCCAGCTGATCCATCAGCGCCAAGCCTTTCTCCAGACCCGCGCTCATGGCGACCGCAGCCGCATAGTTCAGCGAAATCACTGGCGAAGGATGGATGCGCGCCAACTCGGCATAGAGCGCGGCGATCTGCGCCCAATCGGTCGAGTCGGCAGTCTTGGCCTCGGCATGGACGGCGGCGATCGCAGCCTGCAACTGATAAGGCCCCAGGCGATGCAGCCCGAGGGCGCACTCGACCAGGATTATGCCCTCTGCGATCTGTCCACTCAGCCACAGCGAACGATCCTGCTCTTCCAGCGGGACCAGCTCTCCAGCGGCATTGGTGCGGGCATCGCGCCGCGAATCCTGCAACAGCATGAGCGCCAGCAGGCCAAGATTCTCGGGATCGTCAGGAGAAAGTTCGCACAGCGTGCGCCCCAGCCGAATCGCTTCGGCACACAGCTCGCGACGAATCAGGCTCTCGCCCGCTGTCGCCGAATAGCCTTCATTGAAGACTAAATAAATAACCGCCTGTACGGACGCCAGCCGTCCCGGCAGCGCTTCCAGCGCAGGAACTTCGTAGGGAATGCGGGCATGGCGAATCTTGCTCTTGGCGCGAACCAGCCGCTGCGCCAGGGTAGGCTCGGGGAGCAGAAAGGCGCGCGCGATCTCTGACGTTGTCAGGCCTCCGAGCGTGCGCAGGGTGAGCGCCATTTGCGCCTCCTGATTCAACGCTGGATGGCAGCAGGTAAAGATAAGGCGCAAGCGATCGTCGGGATATTCCATGGCATTCTCATCGAGCGCTGCATCGGCTTCGCCCGCAAACACCTTCGCTTCATATAGCAGCTCAGGCTCTTTGTCGCTGCGAGTACGCTCCCGCCGCACACGGTCGATGAGCTTGCGGTGGGCGACGGCGGTGATCCATGCCCCGGGATTCCGGGGAACGCCTTTCCGCGGCCAGTCGTCGAGCGCGGCCGCAAAGGCTTCCTGCATGGCCTCCTCTGCCAAGTCGAAAGAGCCGGAGATGCGGATGAGCGCGGCGATGATGCGCCCCGACTCCTCCCGGAACAGCGCTTCGAGCGTGCGCGGCGTGTCGCAGTGGGATCCGTCGAGCAAATCGGCGGAGATCAAATTCTCTTTGCCCAAGCTATCTTCTCGTGAAAAATTTCTCAGCTTGCGTTACGGTTGTTTCTTTGCCCCGCCAGCAACCGCAGTGCCCGTTTCCACATAGCTCTTCAGCCGGGTGGCCTGCTCTGTCAGCACGGAATCCACCGGCGCCGCCCACGTATTCAGTCCGCCGGGAAGATAACCACCGACAGCGTAGGTTAGTTCGAGCTTCGAACCATCGCTCGTGGGAGTGATCGCAAAACTCAGGGTTCCGGCAGCGCCAAACTTCTGCAGCGGCCCGAACATACCCGACAACACCAGAGACTTCGTCGGCGCATAAAAGATCACTTCTGCTTGACGCACCGCGCCGCCATTGGCCAGCTTCTCGCAGAAGCAGCCCATCGGCTTCTCATCGATCGACAGATTGTGGGCGTCGCCGGAAAATGTGTGGTCCGAACTCCACCAGTCTCCCACATTGTGTACCAGGCGGTTGTAGACGTCGGCAGGACTGGCGTGAATGCTCTCGACGATCTTGATGGTGAAACCGTTCGCGGCTGAGTCGGCGACATCGGCCGGCGACGACACGGGCGCGGCGCATAGGAGCAATAACACCAGAATCTTACAGCGCATTTTGTAACTCTGCTCAGCATATGAGCTCGATTTGCAACAGGGGCGCTTTAGCCGCCGACTCTCAGCGGCTAAAGCTGTCCTCCGAACCGCTTTTACGCCACGACTGGAAGTCGTGCCCTGATACGAGCCTAATCATCCAGGAAGCAAAAGGTCGGTTGCACTTAGACCGCCTGGGCCACGACTTGCCGCACCGCATCATGACGTTGTGGGATATCCATGATGGGCCGGATTTCGACGCATCCGGTGCCACCCTTGCAGGAGGTGGGAATCTTGGCCGCCCAGGAGATGGCTTCGTCGAGATCTTTGCAATCGAGAATATAGTAGCCGCCCAGTTGCTCCTTGGTTTCGGCGAAGGGGCCATCGGTGGTAACCGGCTTGCCATCCTGAATGCGTACCGTCGTTGCGGTGCTGGTGGGATGCAGCGGCTCGGCGCCGCGCAGGATGCCGGCCTTGGTGGTGCCTTCCATCACCGCCCAGTGGCCATCCATGATGGCCTGCATTTCTTCGGGAGGAGTTTGGGCATCGGCCCGCTCAGATGAGTAGATCAGCAGCATGTAACGCATGGTCAGTCTCCTAAGTTTGAATTGCCTATTTCGTCAGGCACCAGTACGACGTGCGAAAGCGGTGAAATCGACCGGTGCCGGGAAAAAATTCTGAATTTCGAAAGTATGACGCGCGGTCCGTCTCCGGCACAACTCGGCTCGGCGAACCAAGAAAGGAACGGGATGAGCGGAGTTTGCCAACACTCTCATTGACACTTCGCCTTTTATTCGCTGAAAATAGGGGGCGGAGGCCTGGGCAATCGTATGGCTCTCACACGCCGACAAAAACAGGTATACGATTTCATCTCCGGATTCGTGGACAAGCACGGTTACTCGCCTTCGTTTGAAGAGATTGCCGAAGGGCTGGGGCTCAGCTCGCTGGCCACCGTGCACAAGCACATCACCAACCTGGAGCAGAAAGCGCTGTTGCGCCGCGACTACAATCGCAGCCGCTCCATCGATCTGCTGAAGCCGCGCGGGCTCATGAAGCAGTCGCTGGCAGTAGCGGCGGCCGCCGCAGCCGAGACCGGTATGAGCCTGCCGCTGATGGGACGCATCGCCGCCGGCCAGCCGCTGGAGGCGATGGAGAATCCGGAGTCTATTTCGTTGGCCGACTTTACGCGCTCGAAAGATGTCTATGTGTTGCAAGTGACGGGCGAGAGCATGCAGGACGAGCACATCGTCAACGGCGATTACGTGCTGGTGGAGAAGGCAAACACGGCACGCGATGGCGAGATCGTGGTCGCGCTGGTGAACGGCAGCGACGCCACGTTGAAACGTATCTATGTCGAGGGAGACAAGATCCGTCTGCAACCTTCAAACGCTGCAATGCAGCCCATCATCGTTCCTGCCGCCTCGGTGCAGGTGCAGGGCAGGGTGATCGGAGTGCTGCGGAAGTATTGAAAAACAGTGGCTAGTGGATAGTGGTCAGTGGCTAGTAGAGCTAGACGGTCGCGGATGGAAAAGGTTGGGTCCGCCGTGATTCGGACGCAAGCATCGCTCGAATCGACTTCCTTCGACGGACCGCCCGTAAAGTTTCCTACCAGATCCTCACTCGTTCTTCCGGCGTCAGATACAGTGTTTCTCCCGGCTTCACATCGAATGACCCATACCAGGCGTCGACATTGCGAACCGTGTCGGCGCGGTACTGCGCCGGAGCATGGGGATCGACCAGCACCTGCTGGCGGAGCGCTGCTTCCCGACTCTTCGACGCCCAGTTCTGGCCGTAGGCGATGAAGAACTGCTGATCGCCGTTGAATCCCTCCTGCGTCGGAGCGGTCTTTCCGTCCAGAGAAGCCCGATAGCCGTCATAGGCAGCGGAAACTCCGGCCAGGTCGGCAATGTTCTCCGACAATGTTTGCTTGCCATTGACCGAGATGTCAGGGAAGGGCTTGTATGTATCGTACTGAGCGGCGAGTTTCGCGGTGGCTGCCTCGAAGTGCTCGAAGTCGCTGGGTGTCCACCAGTTGCGCACCGCGCCTTTGGAGTCAAACGCTGAGCCTTCAGAATCGAAGGTGTGGCTGATCTCGTGCCCGATCACCGAGCCGATACCGCCGTAGTTCGACGCCGCCGGAGCCTGCGGATCGAAGAATGGCGGCTGCAAAATAGCAGCGGGGAAGTTCAGTGCGTTCTGCAACGGAAGATTGACCGCGTTCACCGTCTGCGGATCCATCGACCATTCTTTGCGATCAACCTGGGCGCCCAACCGGGCGACGTCGCGATGATACTGGAAAAGCCTGCCGCGCCAGATGTTGCCGAAGATGTCATCCGGTTTCACGTCGTAAGCTGAGTAATCGATCCAGGTTTCCGGATAACCCACACCTACGTATAGCGTAGTGAGCTTGGCCTGGGCTTCGGCTTTGGTGGAAGCGGCCATCCAGGAGAGCGCGTCGATGCGTTTGCGGAACGCGGCGATGATATTGCTCACCATGGCCTGCGCTTCAGCTTTAGCCTGGGGAGAAAAATAACGCTGCGCATAGATTTGTCCTACATCGTCGCCAAGGTATCGATTGACAACCGCCACGCCGCGCTGCCAGCGGGGCCGCTGCTCCGGCGCACCCTGCAGGGCCGCGCCGAAGAAGGCATACTGCTCGTCGGCCAAGGCCTTCGGCAGCACCCCGGCATAGTCTTCGATCATGTGATAGGCCAGCCAATCCTTCCAGGTGTCGAGCGGAGTGGAAGCTACCAAGGCTGATTCGCCGGCAAAGGCAGTGGGCTGCCAGACGATGAAGCTGGCTTGCTTGCTCAAGCCGGCGGACTTGAAGTAAGTCGTCCAGTCCAGCCCCGGCGCTTTAGCTGCGAAGTCCGACTGCGTCCAGGTGTTATTGGCTTTGTGGATGTTTTCGTTGTCAGCCAAGCTCAGATGCACTTCCGCGATGGCATGCTCCAACTGGACAATGCGCTCAGCCCGAGCGTCCGGGTCGGAGAATCCGGCCAGCTTGAGCATGGCCGATACATGTGCCTGGTACCTGGTGCGGATGTCGCGCATACGCGGATTGTCGGCGAGGTAATACTCGCGATCGGGAAGTTGCAGACCGCCTTGCAGGATGTACGCGGCATAGTGCTCGGAATCGTTGAAGCCGGGAGCCACCCAAAGTCCAAAGAGATGCGAGGTGTGGAAGTTGGTGTTATTCAGCGCGTCGACATCGGCGCGCAACGTCGCTCCCAGAGCAGCAGCCAACTCCTTCTTGTCCTTGATGGCGGCGATAGCCTTGAGGTGCGGCTCCAGAGGAGCCAATCCTTTGGCTTCGATGCCTGCCTCATCCATGTACGAGTTGTACAGGTCGCCAATCTTGCGTGGGCCCGATCCCGCCGCTCCACCACCTTTGGCGCTCTCTTCGATCAGCGCGGCGGTGCGCTTGTCGCTCTGGTCGGCCAGAGCCGAAAACACCCCGATGCGGCTGCGGTCGGCAGGAATCTCAGTGCGCTTGATCCACCCGCCGTTCGTGTATTCGTAGAAGTCATCGCCCGGCTTGACCGAAGGGTCCATGTTGGCGACGACAATGCCGTGCGTGTTCGGCTGAGGCGCGTCCTGCGCAAAGGCAGCGAGCACGAAACTTAGGCCGAGAGCGCAAACTCCAATGCCCGCAGGTTTCATGATCAAATTTAAGAACTTCAGTAGGAATGTCATTGAGGCTCCGAGGGGATAAGAAGTTTGGAACGAAGGCAAATCACTAGTGTAGACGGGAACCGGACAAGGCGGATAGCACGAGGCCTGAATTCGCTCCCAACCAGCCGCTTCCTAACGACAGAGGCGATGCGTCTGAACCGTGCGTGGATGCCTGAAGATGATCCTATCGTAATCCGACGCGGGGCGACGACGATTCACCCGCAGGATGCGAATCTACGGGTCAAAACGCTGATGAACTGGGATGGTCCCGGCAGTGTTTACCATCTTCCCGTAAAAGTTCCATGCCGCAACTTGGCTCGAAGCCGGCTAAGCCCAATGTTTTCTTTCTTTCGTTCTTGGCACCAGCGTTGCACGTTTCCTGCCCATGCGCCAGGTGCGGTCATTGAAGGCGCCAGCCGTAAGTCGCTTACTGCCTGAACGACCGCGGAGTATCAAACGTAGCGGAGGATGACGTATGAAGAAAGTGCTTATCTGTGGGATGTTGCTGGGCCTGCTACCCAGCCTGGCTTGGGCTCAGCGCGGGCGCACCGTCGGAGGCATGGGCCCCAGCGCACGAATGCCCAGTGTTGGATCCATGCCGTCAAATGTGGGAGTCCGTCCTGGTTCCGTGAATGTGGGCCATGACGGCGTCGCGCCTAACGCGGCACCCATCGCGACACCAGTAGGAAGCCAATCGAAAACCGTTGGCCCGGTCAACGGCGGCACAGCCGATAGCACCGGTACCAACCCCAAGACCGTTCCAGACCGGGTGATACCCCCTGACACCGGAACCATGAGTCCGGTGACCGGGGTTGGCCCCGAACGCTAACCAAGCATGCCGATATATCAGGTATCGAGCGGCTGGGGGAAGCCGCGAGATCGCCGAAATTGGGCTGGCTGGAAAGTCAGCCCATTTCGGCGTTAGTTGTTCCTGAGGGATTGTCGGTTGGAATGAGCTGCCGGATCGCGCTTAAACTTTGGCTTCCAGGTCGTTTTTAACTTCCGTGCCCTTATTGGCTTCGGCATCCTTATCGATCCACTTGTCGAGCGCTTTTTCGATCACTTCGCGCGACACGTAACCAACGATCTGCTCGCGCACCTGTCCGCCCTTAAAAACCAGCAGGGTCGGGATGCCTCGTACCGCGTAACGTTGAGGAGTGGCGGCGTTCTTGTCCACATCCATCTTGCCCACGGTCACCCGGCCGCTATAACCCTGCGCCACTTCGTCGACAACTGGCGCCAGGGCGCGGCACGGTCCACACCAGGTTGCCCAAAAATCCACCATCACCGGTTGGTCCGACTTGAGCACTAGTTGATCGAAATTCGCATCAGTCACTTCCACAATTGCATTACTGGCCATTCTTCCTCCTGCGGGGTCGCCTCGGTCCGCGCCAGCCATCGACGGCGGGCCAACCGTTTATCGTACCATCCCGATGCGAGATTAGATGCAGTAGCGTGCTGTCGGACGCAGAGGCTCGGTAAGCAACGTAAGTCAAGGCGCGTCGAGGGGTTCGCGTGGGAGGCCTGGGCCGGGCAGGAAATCCGTGGCCCAAAATTCAAGAGCGCTCTACGGAAACCGCAGAGCGCCCGGAAGGCAGCCCTCCCCCAGAACTGCCTAACACCAGTGAAGATTGTCCCGCTATTCCGCGGATTTGTAAATATGTCATGTGTAATTAATCAGTTAATCAACGTTAGGCGATAGTAGCCACATAACTGAAACATCCGTTTGGAGATTTGCCCCCAGTGCAACGATGACGTAGGTGGCTCCTGACGATGGTAGCGTGTACGACTTAGTTATTTTTGGCGGCCCGCTTCCAGCTAAGGAAAGTTGTTCGCGAAGCTATGCGCATTGCTGAAGCGGGGCTCCCCTCGTGAACGGGGCCGTTTGTAAATGTAGGCGTTTGCCGTTCGTTCAATTCCGGACAGCGGCTGGCAAACCCGGACACCAGGCCGGCCGACAGCATTCAACGCAACGCGGATGTCGTGACTACTCAATGACCTACGCCGGTCAACCGTGGCGAGCGAAATGCATTCTAATCACTCTTCGGGTGACACGTATTCCGCCAGTCCTACTCGTCGCCGGACCCGCTGGTGTCTCCGCTTTTAGAAATCATTATGAACAACTTGGTACATGACATTCGCCACGCTCTCCGTCAGCTGATAAAGTCGCCTGGATTTACGATTACGGCAGTTTTGACGCTGGCACTTGGCATTGGCGCGAACACCGCTATCTTTACCCTGGTGCATGCCGTAATGCTGAAGTCGTTGCCGGTAGCGAATCCAGCCCAGCTTTATCGTATTGGCGACAATGATATTTGCTGTGTCTATGGCGGATTGCAGCAGGAAGACGGCGGTTGGGGACTGTTCTCCTACGGCCTTTATCGGCATATCCGCGACAACACTCCGCAATTCGAGGAGATTGCCGCGTTCCAGGGCAATGAACCTGAGATCAGCGTGCGCCGCAGCGGTTCGCAGGTTCAGGCGGAAACCTTCCCCAGTGAGTTTGTCTCGGGAAATTATTTCTCCACCTTCGGGATTCAACCGTTCGCCGGGCGAATGCTGACTCCGCAGGATGATACGGCTGGCGCAGCCCCAGCGATGGTGATGAGTTATCGCGCGTGGCAGGAGCACTTCGGGCTCGACCCCTCAGTTGTCGGCGCGACCTTCATGGTGGGCGGCCAGCCCTTCACGGTGACTGGAATTGCGCCTCCGGGATTTTTCGGTGACCGCTTGCGTGACGATCCTCCCGACTTTTTCATTCCCCTTGCAGCGGAGCCGCAGCTCAATCAGGCAAGTTCGATGCTGCACGTCGACAATCAACATTGGCTCTACCTGATCGGCCGTGCCAAGCCCGGCATGCAGCCGTCGCAAGTGGAGTCGCAGCTCACCGGCGAGTTGCAGCAGTGGCTGCCGACCATTGCCAACACGTTCGCCGCCTCAGAGCGTGACAAAATCGGCCAACAGACCATCAAACTCGGACCTGGCGGCGCCGGCATCACCAGCCTGAAGACCCGCTACCGGGCTGGTCTTTTCATGTTGATTGCCGCTTCGGCACTGGTGTTGTTGATTGCCTGCGCTAATCTTGCCAATCTGCTGCTGGCTCGCGGTGCTGCCCGGCGTCAGCAAACTGCCGTGCAACTTGCCTTGGGCGCTACCCGTGGCCGCTTGATTCGCGCCCTGCTCACCGAAAGCGTGCTGCTGGCGTGCCTGGGCGGCGCGGCCGGACTGGTGCTGGCATATTTCGGGACCCGCGGCATCCTGCTGATCGCATTCCGCGGCTCAACCTTCGTTCCCATCGGAACCTCGCCATCGCTGCCGATCCTTGCCTTCGCGTTCGTACTTTCCCTGATCACTGGAATCATCTTTGGTGTTGCTCCCGCGTGGATCTCGTCACACTCCGATCCGGCGGAAGCTCTGCGCGGCGCCAATCGTTCCACCCGCGACCACTCCGCCCTGCCGCAGAAATCGCTGGTCGTTGCGCAGGCAGCGCTATCGCTTGTCCTGCTGGCCATGGCTGGATTGGTGACCCAGAGCTTGCGCAACCTGGAGCACATGAACTTCGGCTTTCAAACGGAAGGCCGGTTGATGGTGCAATTCTATCCACTGACCGACGGCTACTCCTTGGAGCGATTGCCCGGTCTCTATCAGCAACTGCGCGACCGGCTAGGCCAGATTCCGGGCGTGCGCAGCGTGAGTTATTCGATGTATAGCCCTCAAGACGGTGATAGTTGGAACAACGGAATCGCCATCCAGGGACGGGCGCCTGAGTCAACCGAGGGAAAAGGCGTGGGCTGGGTACGAGTCAGTCCCGACTACTTCAAAACGATTGGCACGCCGGTCCTGCGCGGTCGCGCTATCGGAGAGCAGGATACCGCGACACTCGCAACGCGTGGCCGTGGTGGATGAAAGCTTCGTGCGTACGTTCTTCCCTAACGAGGATCCCATTGGCCGACATTTCGGATTCAGTGTGCCAGGACATAGCGGAGATTTCGAGATCGCTGGGGTGGTGAAAGACACCAAGTATCGCGATCCGTCGGACACGGAATACAAGCAGAATCCCATGTTCTTCGTTCCCTATTTCCAGAGGGTGCAGTATGACAGGCCGAGTTATACCCTGATGGATGCGCATTCTCAGTACGCGAGCATGATCGAGATCCAGTACCAGGGATCGCAGCAGGAGATTGGTCCACAGGTGCGGCGAGTGCTGGCCAGCATTGATCCCAACCTGAGCATCATTGACATGCATAGCTTCGGCGAGCAAGTGGTTCGCGTCTTCAATCAGCAGCGGCTGATTGCCCGGCTGACCGAGTTGTTCAGCCTGCTGGCTTTGGTGTTGGCATCGATTGGACTTTACGGCGTGACCGCCTACAACATCGCGCGGCGAACCAGCGAGATCGGCATCCGCATGGCGCTGGGCGCCGATCGCGGCGACGTAGTGAAGATGGTGTTGCGGGGCGCGTTCTGGCAAATCGGGATCGGCCTGATTGTCGGTGTGCCGCTGGTGATCATCGCCGGCAGGCTGATGGCCAGCAAACTCTACGGCGTCGGCGCCTTCAATCCCCTGGTTCTGAGCGGAGCGATTCTGGTGCTGGGATTTTGCGCATTGATCGCAGGACTGGTTCCGGCCCGTCGCGCTGCATCCATCGAGCCGGTGCAAGCCTTACGAATCGACTGACGGCTGATCAGTTGCACGGTACGCTGGATGTTTGCGGAAGAGAGTCCCGGTTGTGGTGGTGTGGGTTGCCGATTCCGACCGGGCCTCAAAAAAGTAGCCGCCTCGAAAGGCGGCTCCCATTCTGATGACTGCTGGCTGTTTTTATCGTTCAATCGAAGATTCTTGCGTGAGAGCCATTTAAAGAAGCGATTCGCTTCTCCGGCTCTCATCGGGGAGCATCAAGAATCTGTGCCCATTACTGCAGCAATACACTACCTTATCTGCGAGTAGGAACTTCCACTTTCCTAGCTCATCGGGCATCTCTACTGGAGATGCCGTGATCTCCTCCGACTCGCAGACCGCACAACGTTTCGGTGGTATCATGCCGGAAAAAGCAGGACATTCTTCTATAGAGGTACCACCAGCATACTGCATGATACAGATGTACTGCTATCGTCAAAGGGTTGGATTCTTCATAGCGCCTTTGGACAATTTCCTCGCTGACCAAAACATGCGGAAAAGCCAGACGCACGGCAATTTCTGTAAATTTCCCGAGAATCGGTTTTCTCGAGCTTCAGAAGGTAGTTGAGATCGCGAAATGATTGCCGGCAGAATTCCTGAGAGATCATGCGACCGGCTTGAAGATCATTCCGCGGCTGGTTTTTCCGTTCATCATTACCACTGCCGGCGAACGAAATTGCAGATGCCGAACGCATCCGTGCTCCTCGACAGCCGGCTGTTCGGCGAGCCACTGCCAATCTACGAAGCCTTCGCCGGCATCGGGATTCACGGTGAAATACCCGATCTGGAATGCGGTGAGATTTTGGAAGAAGTGGCTACCTTGCGAAGGAATGACCCGGAAGTCGCGAAATCCTGACTCGACGATAACGCGCGCGCCGGAGATCTGGTCCCACGCGACAGGAATTCCCAGCCAGGGATCGGTCGATCCCCAGCGGCCAACGCCGATCAACAAATACGGAGTTCCGTGTTCGCCAAGCTTGGCATTGAAGTGGGCGACGCTCTGCGCCACTTCGTGACTGCGGGCGCGCTCGAAGCGATGCGAGTCCACCACGATTATGTCGCGCAGATCCTGCAAGCGGCCGTGTCCCAAAACCTGCGCACTTTGGCAGACGAGTCGCTGCGGTTCGACGTCTTCCATCGGCATCTCTTCGCCTTCACGCGAGACCACGAGAGGACGCAGTTGGAGGAATCCAAAATTGGCGGGCTCGTCGGGATGCTGCGGCAAGCGCACCGCGAATTCAATTTCCACCGGCCTTCCCAACGCGTCTTCGCCAATTCGCATCAGCTGATCGAGGATGTCCGGAAGCGGAAAGGTTCCGTGCTTCAGGATGGGGGCGAAGCTGACGACGCGCGTCCCCGCGCGGCTGAGTCCGTCATACACCGCGTGGTTATCCAATGAATAGGTGGATCCCAGCATTTGCAACGTGCCGTCGGCTTCGGCCACATCGAGACCGAAGGACACTTCCCGAAGATCGCTGGCCGGATTTTCGGCGTTGACCGGGTGACTCAGCTCGAGCGCCCAGAACTCGGTTTGCGAGTTTGCCAATATGTCTTCCACCGATGAGAACTGCACCAGGTGCCTGGGATGGCGTGGGCTGAAGGTCAACGACTTGCCACCACTGACCACGGCCCGTCCCAGCCCCAACGCGACTGCGGCGAATCCGTCAGCGACGGTGACCGGTTCAACCGGATAGAAATTACGCGAGCGCACTACGCCGGAAAAATCCGGATAGAAGCGTTTGGCGTGCGCCGCTCCGACCACCTGCTGCAAGAGGACCGCCATTTTCTCTTCTTCCAGGCGATAGGGCGTCGCTCTCACGTAGGCCTTGGCGTGCTGGCTGAAGGTGGAGGCGTACACCAACTTGATCGCCTCCAGCAACTGCTCCAGCCGCACCTGGATGTCGGGATGCTGGTTGGCCAGCATGAAGGTTTCGTACACGCCGGAGAAGGGCTGGTACTGCGAGTCCTCCAGCAGGCTGGAGGAACGCACCGCCAGCGGATAACGTACTGCCTCCAGGAACGACAGAAGATTGTCCAGCAAGGAAATAGGAAATGGCGCTTGCAGGAATCGGCGGGTTATTTCTTTGTCGTCGGTGCCGTGAATGGCGACATCGAGCAGGTCGTTTTCGCTGAGAAAACGATCGAAGACGTCAGTCGCCAACACCAGCGTAGGCGGCACCGAGATGCGGACGCCGGGGAACCTGCGCTCCATCCGGCGCCGGTGCAGCAGGTGCCGAATGAATGCCAGTCCCCGCGCTTTGCCGCCCAGAGAACCGCCCCCAATCTGGAGGAAGAAGGAACCCACGGGCTGAAAGGTTGCGGGATTGAATTCTCCGATGAGTGTCTGACTTTGCTCACGGCGGTATTCGGCAATGGACTGGATCAGATCATGGCGCAAGGTCGCCAGCGTGCCAAAGTCGCTCACGGTGCGCGGTCGCAGCTTCTGCGCCAGAGCGAATTCGGTCCGCGCCATCAGCCAGTGAGAAAAGTGGTTGCGCTCGCCGTGATAAGCCAGGCTCTCCTCGGGAATGGTATGCAGCTTGGTTTCCAGAGCGTTCAAATCGGCCGCCCGCGCTACTTCCGTCTTTCCGTCGGGCAAGCGAAAGATGAAGTCCCCAAAGCCCATCTCGTCGATCATGATCTGCCGCAAATCACCCAGCAGGGTTGGCGACCGTTTCTGCAGAAAGGAAAATCCTTCGCGATGCGCCGGTTCCATGAACTCAGTACGGCTGGATTGCAGCACGATAGGAATGTCGGCCACGGTGTTGCGGACCATGCGCGCCAGCTCGAAGCCGGCCTCGGGAGTGAGCTCGCCCCGGCGCGGAAACTCCACGTCCGAAACCACGCCCAACAGGTACTCGCGATACCTCAGCACCTGGAGCTCCGCGTCCTCGTAGTTGGAACACAGCAGAATCTTGGGACGGGCGCGCATGCGCACCAGCTTGTGCGCGGCATTCAACGCCTCGCTGAGCAGCCGCCGCGATTGGCTGATGATCTCGGTATAAATCACCGGCAGAAAAAGGGAGTAGTAGCGAATGTCGTCTTCCACCACCAGCATGACGGGTACGCTCATGGCTTTGGTGTCGTGGAGAACGTTACGTTTGTCCTCGATGTAGTTGACGATCGAGAGCAGAATGCGGGCATTCCCTTGCCACAGGAAGATGCGGTCGATATCGGTGCGGGGATTGCGGGCGATGAAGTTTTGTATCTCGCGGTAGTCGTAGGCCAGCACGACCACGGGAACGTCGAGACCAGCGGCCTTGATTTCGCGGGCCAGTTGCGCGGCGTCCATGTCTCCGAGATGCAGGTTAGTGACGATCAGGTTGAAACGGCGCTGCGAGTGCGTCAACTGCATCGCCTCCGCTCCGGTGGAAACGTGGGTGATGCCGGGAACATGGTGCAGATTGAGCTCCAGCGATTCGCCGATAAGCAACTCGTTGAGCCGCCCGTCTTCGCGCAGGATGAATGAGTCGTAGAGGCTGGAGACAAGCAGAATGTCGTTCACGCGGAACGGCATCAGGTTCTCGAAGCCTTCGAAAAGGCGTTCGGAGGGAGGGAGGGAATCGGAAGCGGGGCGAGTGCTGGTCAAGGGTCACCGACTGAAGGACGATTCTACTCGCGCGTGAAGATGTGCATGCTATTTGACCTCTGTCCAGTTTTCAATCTTCAATTGAGGAACGCGTGCGAACTCCCGCGTGTTATTGGTCACCAGCGTTAAGCCGAGACTGCGCGCATGTGCGGCGATCAATAGATCGTTCGCACCAATCATCGTTCCCTTGGCCTTGAGTCTGGCTCGAATACTCGCATAATGAGGGGCGGCTCCGTTGGGAAAGTCTAGTGTCTCCACGTAGGCAAGCAATGCGTTGAGAGCGGCTTCATCCTGTCGCCGCCGCGGAGAAATCTCGACCCCGTACAACAACTCCGACTGGGTGATAACCGAAACGCAAATGTCACTGACGGGAGTTTTGCGCAGACGTTGAAGCAGGACGTCGCTGGAGCGCTTCATGATGTACGAACAAGTGTCGGTATCCAGCATGAACTGCGGCATTACCGCTCACGCTCCTGGACCGGCAGCTTTTCGACGCCCTGCATGAAATCGTCCGATGCGACCGGGGCCTCATCGAGATACGATGACCAGTTCGTTGGCCGGGGCGACAGCACTACATCGCCGCCCTCTTTGCGTATGAATACTTCCGAGGTATTGAACTGGAACTCCTTGGGCAAGCGTACTGCCTGACTGCGATTGTTCATGAAGATCTTGGCTGTTTTTCGCATGTTTAACTCTCCGCTATGGAGTATCCGGCCACAACTCTGGCATATACATAAGTATATGCCGTTCGCTTGTTGTGCGCTAGGCGGTGCCTCGAGGCCTTCGAAAACGCGGTTTTCTTTTGGGAGCCGCTCGCGAAAAGCGCACGGGGTGGATTTCTCCACCCCGCATGCCACTCAAACGCAAGAACTGAAGAACTACACCAGTCCCTGATCCAGCATGGAGTTGGCGACCTTCAGGAAGCCGCCGATGTTGGCGCCGTTCACCAGATTGCCCGGGGTGCCGTAGGTTTCGGCAGTCTCGAAGCAGGTCTTGTGGATGGCGATCATGATTTTGTGCAGCCGATCGTCAACCTCTTCGCGTGTCCAGCTCAGCCGGGCGCTGTTCTGCGACATCTCGAGGCCTGACGTTGCCACACCGCCCGCGTTCGCCGCCTTGGCCGGACCATAGAGGACTTTCGCCTCCAGGAACAGCTTGGTGGCTTCCAGCGTGCTCGGCATGTTTGCGCCTTCGGCCACGACCTTGCACCCGTTGTTGATGAGGTTGGTCGCGTCCTTGGCGTTGATTTCGTTCTGCGTCGCACTCGGGAAAGCGCAATCGGCCTTGATGTTCCAAAGCGGGTTGTAGCCCAGCTTCAGATCGGTGGGCATGAAGATCGCTTTCTTGAACTGGTCCGTGTACTCGCGGATACGGCCGCGCTTGGCGTTCTTCAGTTCCATGATCCAGGCCAGCTTCTCATGCGTGATACCGTCGGGATCATAGATGGCGCCGTCGGAGTCGGAAGCCGTGACCGGCTTCGCGCCCAGGTGAAGCAGCTTCTCGATGGTGTATTGCGAGACGTTGCCGCTGCCCGATACCAGGCAGACCTTGCCTTCCAGCGAGTCTCTTGCGGGTCTTCAGCATTTCTGCGGCGAAATAGACGCAGCCGTAGCCGGTAGCTTCCGGCCGAATGAGCGATCCGCCCCAGTGCAGACCCTTGCCGGTCAGCACGCCGGTGAACTCATTCACGATGCGCTTGTATTGGCCAAACATGTACCCGATCTCGCGTCCGCCCACGCCGATGTCGCCTGCAGGAACGTCAGTGTCCGGACCGATGTGACGGCATAGCTCGGTCATGAAGCTCTGGCAGAAACGCATGACTTCGTTATCGCTCTTGCCTTTGGGATCGAAGTCTGAACCGCCCTTGCCACCGCCCATGGGGAGTGTGGTCAGCGAGTTCTTGAAGACCTGTTCGAAGGCCAGGAACTTCAGGATGCCGAGGTTGACGGACGGATGGAAGCGCAGGCCGCCCTTGTAGGGGCCGATGGCGCTGTTCATCTCGATGCGAAAGCCGCGATTGACCTGGACATTTCCCTGGTCGTCAAACCAGGGCACGCGGAACATAATCAGGCGCTCGGGCTCGGTGATGCGCTCGAGGATTTTGGCTGAGATGTATTCCGGGTGGCGCTCCAGTACCAGGCGCAGCGACTCAAGTACTTCCTGGACGGCTTGATGGAATTCAGGTTCTGCCGGGTTCTTGGCCTTCACCAGCGCCATAACTTCGTTGATGTAGTTGCCCGGAGTCTTGATGCCGGGCGTGGTGGTGATTCCAGCACTCATAGAGGTCCTCCTCGAACTTCCAACTCTTCATCTTTTAGGGCCGGTACAGAGATAAAACCATTCGCCGATGTTGCCGGGCGAACTATATTCAGGCCGCTCTTATTTCAGTCCTCCGCCGGCAGTCTGGCAGTGACTGCTATCACCCGAAAAGGTGACTAACCCGCGCTATGGTAACCCTTTATGGGGCCGCATGGTGGGGAAATTTTCGCCGGACGCGATCCACGACATCTTCAGCGGGGAGCCAATTAGGGAAATGCGCCTGGGTGAAGGCCGCTCTACATAATTAGCCCTCCGACAGCCCGGTCCCGATTGCCTCCCGCTTCCGGCCTGTGATACCTTCCGCTCGTCCCCTACGGGTGCTGGAGGAGCCGATGATCGGTCTCATTGTCATTGTTGTCATACTCGTGGTCATCGCGATTGCGCTGATCGGTATCTACAACAGTCTGGTGCAACTGAGGGTGCGCGCCGATAATGCCTGGGCCGACATCGATGTGCAACTAAAGCGGCGCTACGACCTGATCCCCAACCTGGTGGAGACGGTGAAGGGATATGCCGCGCACGAGAAAGGTACATTCGAAAACATAGCCAAGTACCGCAGTGCGGCCATGTCGGCTACCACGCCGGCGGAAAAGAGCGAGGCCGAGGGCCAACTCACTTATGCGTTGCGCGGATTGCTGGCGGTGGCGGAAGCCTATCCGCAGTTGCGGGCCTCCGAGCAGTTCCAAGCCTTGCAAGGATCGCTCACCGGATTGGAAGATGCCATCCAGAACGCGCGGCGTTACTATAATGCCGTGGTGCGCGATCTCAACACCAAGATCCAGACGTTTCCCACAAACATCGTTGCCGGTATGTTCCATATCCAGCAGCGTCAGTTCTTCGATATCACGGAGCCCACGCAGCGCGAGCCGGTAGCCGTGAAGTTCTGAAAGACCGCCGTTGGCGATTGGCACTTGGCAATTAGCACTTAGCAATTAGCACTTGGCATTTAGCAAAAAGCAAAATCGCCTTCGAAATCCCATCTTTCGCGCTTGCCCTGCTGTCTACTCTTGGTAATGCCATCTTCCTGCACACGGGGGCGGCAAACTCAGACGGAATTATCCCTCCGAGAACAATTTTGAATAGCTCATTGCGGATGGCTATGTGCTGCCGAATTCTGATGCTGATAGCTGACGGCTGAAAGCCGACGGCGGTTTTTACGAACGTGCGACCCGAGGCCAGCCACCTCGGGTCGCGGCAGAGGCACAGCTCCAACGTCTAGTGACGTAAGCGTGGCTTCCGTCGCTCAGCCCAGAGCAAACGGCAACGGGCACCGGCGTGTTGCGCAGTCGCGCACTTTGGAAATGCGAACTCGGAGGAACGCGCTCGAGTTTTTCGGCTCGAGAGGTAGTCCGCACAAAGCCACGCAAGGCCCAATCTGCCTCGACAGTTGCCGACCTAGCATGCGGCAAGTTCCCGAGAGCCTTCGAAGCGGGCGCTCGGAATAAGATCCGCATCGCAGTAGTTGCGGCCCGGATCACCTCTCATCGCCGAATGGTCGTCTTCAACTGGGAAGCGGCACGCGACAGCCTGTGCCTCGATTGCGTGAAAGGATGCCTGAAAGTCCAGAAACAAACAAGCGGAAAACGCTAATTGTTGTGCATTTCGTGTGCAAGCTGCATATTTGTTGTGCAAATCCTGCCCCAAATCGCCCGTTGGACGGGCGGATTGGCCTTATGCCTTGCGGTTCTTCCACAGCCGTTAACGAGTTTGTTACTACCACGAAGCCGCGCTTGCGGTTATGCTCGCGAATATGGCGGTGTCGGTAACGGTATTGGCGAGCGGCAGCAAAGGGAATTGCTCGCTCGTCTCCAGCTCCGGCACCCGATTGCTGATCGATGCCGGCCTCTCTTGCCGGGAACTGCTGCGGCGCTTGCTGCTTTGCGGACAAGATCCGCGCAGCCTCGATGCGGTTCTCATTACTCACGAACACTCCGATCACGTTGGCGGACTTCGCGTGCTCGCCCGGCGTCTGAAGATCCCGGTTTACATCACTGGCGCGACCTACCAGGCATATCAGAAGTGCGTGCACGATGGCGCCGGACATCGGGTAGCGTTGGAGCGCCGTGAGCTGTTTTGCTCAGGTACCGCATTTCAGATCGGTGACATTACGGTCACTCCATTCACCATCCCGCACGACGCCATCGATCCCGTCGGCTACACGTTTCGCAGTGAAGGCATCAAGATAGGGATCTGCACCGACCTGGGCTACATGCCGGCCAGCGTTCGCGATCATCTGCGCGGCTGTCATGTGCTGATGATCGAATCCAACCACGATCTCGAGCTGCTGCGCGGCGGTCCTTATCCCTGGAGCGTGAAGCAACGCGTGATGAGCCGGGTCGGCCATCTCTCCAATGACGCTCTCGCAGATTTTCTTACGAGCGACTATGATGGAGGAGCCGAGTTCCTCATTCTGGCGCACCTTTCGGAGCAGAATAATCATCCGGAAATTGCGCGGGTGACGGCGGAACGTGCCTTGGGCGAGCAGCGCAGCTTGTTAGGTAACCACTTGATGCTGGCCGCACAACACCAACCGCTGGCGGCGGTCCGACTGTAGTAAGCGTCTTGTGGGCGCGTCTCCCGGGCCGGATTTTCGGCTTTTCTCGATGGCAAAATGCACTGATCCTGTCGTGGGCAAGATCCTGGCCGGATGGCGCTACGACATCTCCGGTCTGGCTCCTGAAATGCGTGGCGATTACGAAGCGCACCTCGCCGAATGCGCCTTCTGTCACTCCCGGCAACGCCTGCATCGCGGCATCGATATCGGACTGATGGTTCTGGCGTCGGGCTCGATGCTGGTCTTCCTGCTGGCCTACGGAGTCATCCGTCATTTCCATCCCAGTCATGCGTTTTGGCTTGAGATCGGTGCGCTCGGCGGATTCCTGCTCTCCATGCTGTTATGGCTGCTAGTCGCTGTGGCCACGCCCGCTCCGTTGGTAGTGAAGGATGTCGCGATGTTCGGCGCCCGGGTCGGCCTGGAAAAGTTGCCCGATGAAATTCGCGATCGCATTCCAGAAGATTTGCGGCTGAAGATCTCGGGACAGAGCTAGAAAGACGTAACTAGTAGCTAGCAACTAGTAACTAGAAGCTACTCATAAATCGGGTTTGAAAGGGCACGGCTTGAGCCGTGCCGTACGAGTCGTTTGATTGCCGGGCTTTAGCCCCTGAGGTTACTCGGGGTGGAAGCCTTGCGGGATTTATGAGATGGCTTCTAGTAACTAGCAACTATCGAATGGCCGTAAGCCTTTTTAGATAGCCTACTACCCATCTCATAAATGCCTCAACAAGATCAAACAGCAGCCTAAGTAGAGCAATCCAAGAAGTAGGCTGACCGTTCAGAAGGAAGGTCGGGGCTTATGCTTCGGCCTTTTGATTTATGTGGTCATGACTGGAGCGGCCCTGGGTTCGACAGGGGCTCTGCGGCGAAGGATGGCAGCGGAGATCAGAGTAATAATAAGGCCGACGGGCAAGGGCTCCATGAAGGTGTAGGCCATGTTGACGAAGGGGTTCTGGTAGAGCTGTTGAGAGTGCTGTATGGCAGCAACCTTCGCGGCGGTGGTGGCGGGGTCAAGTCCGGCGGACTGGACCCGGTGAATCTGCGCGGCGAAGTAGCTGTCCATGAAGTGGGGCATGAAGTTGAAGTAGACGACCTCCCACGTGGCGACGTAGCAGACGCAGGTGATGAGGGTGATCAGGATGCCGCAGGCGAAAGCGCGGCCGAAGGAGATTTGGCCGAGGAGGGTGTTGTCGCGGTAGCTGCGGATGCCGAAGTAGACCAGCAGGAACGACGCCACCATCATGGTGTAGCCGAGAAGCATGCTGTGGTAGGAGCCGAGCTTGTCGGCGATAAGAAGTGAGCCGCCCATAAGGACGGAGATCATGACGCCGGCGATGAGGCCGAAGGTGAGGACGGTTTTCTTCATGTGAGGCTCCTTGGTGCGAGTGAGGATGGAGTCACGATGCAGTGTAACGCGGCCGGATGTCGTCATCCTTTCGGATGATTTTGCAGGAATGGAGCGGAAATCGTGCTTTCGGGTGACGCGGTCACGGCAGCAGGCCTAGTTCTTTGCCGCGCTGAACGGCCTGAGTGCGGCGGGCGGCTCCGAGCTTGTCGAAGACGCGGGCACAGTGCGTCTTGACGGTGTTTTCGGAAACGAAAAGCTGCGTGGCGATCTCGCGATTGCTGAGGCCGCGGGCGATCAGGGTGAGGATTTCGAGCTCGCGTGCCGTGATGCCGAGGGTCTGCTGCTGGGCCGTATTGAGAGCGAAGGGTTCGAGGGCGGGAGCTTCCGCGGGGACAAGCACTTCCCTCACCACCACCGTTTCGCGGATGGTTTCGCGACGGCGCGTGATGCGGAGGCCGAGCCAGATGCCGAAGGTCGCGAACAGGATGGCGACCAGCGCGCCGTAGAGCTCGACGGAGTGCTCGATGATGACGAAGCGGTATTCCGTGTACTGGAGCGTGGCGATGAGGATGCCGCCGACGAGACCGAAGATGAGGACGTGGCGCCTCATGATGGAGTAGTGAAGGATTATATCCCCGCCTACCTCTGACTCGTGGCCGCCTCATCGCGAGGTGTTCTTTCGCCGCCGCTGCTCACTCTCCCTCATCATTTCGTTGATATCCGCCGCTGGCCGTATCTCGATTGTTCCACAGTTCAACTTCACTCCCGGACATTGGGAAATGAGCTGAATTGCGTGATTCAGATCTCGCGCTTCCAGCACCTGGATTCCGCCCAATTGCTCCTTGGTTTCCACGTACGGACCGTCTGTCACTGCAACCTTTCCGTTCTTCCAACCCACGGTCACCGCCGTGTTGGCGGGCTGAAGAGGTTCCTCAGCGACCAAATGTCCGTTCTTGCGCAGTTCGTCGTTGTAGCTAAAACACTCGTCCAGCATGGTGTTGCGCTCGCTCTCAGACATGTTTTCGAACTTGCCCGGCTCGAGATAGCCCAAACAGATGTATTTCATTGTTGTTCTTCTCCGATTGGTAGAGCCAGCAGCACGCTTTGCCCGCTGGATCGTTCAACCTATAGTCGCCGGGCACGGGGAAAATCGACAGCAGAGCCAATTTTTTATTGCAACTCCCTCAGGAACGAGGCCGTCTACGAGGAGTTGGCGGGTGGCCCAGGTCTCGCGCTGTTGTTCAGTCCCATGACATCCTTTACAGAACGTCCCGGCATCCTTTACACTCCCGCGTGAACGGCGGGTGGCCCAGGTCTCGCGGTTTTCGAGACCTGGGTAAGTGCGGCACTTCACTGCGGGAAAGTTGTCACTTCGCTAAACTTCAGCTTGTGGGCGCTCCACTCATTCAGTCGGACGGGCCTCTTCTCTAGATACGCATAAGCGCGGAAGCTGCTCCAGCGCCACAGCTCCGGCGCGTCCACCAGTCCCCGCTTCACCGGGTTGCGGTGCATATAGCGAAGCTTCTCCACTCGCTTGTGGGCCGTACAGACGTTGAAGTCATAGTACCGGGTTTGCCAAACGCGCTCTGCAGAGTGCACGGATAAGTCCGTTTGTGCGCTGCGGCGTCGGCGGCGTTGCTCGGCCAGCACGCGCCGTGCGAAGCCGAGTTTCAGAGCTTGTATGGCCGTCGACAGCGTTCGCTGTGGCGGCTCGCTGACCAGAAGATGAATGTGTTCGGGCATTACCACGTAGCCGACGACCACCCATTGGTAACGCTGCCGAACCTGTTCCAGCACTTTGAGGAACAAGTCGCGGCGAGTGCCGCTGGCCAGCCAGGGCTCCCGCCGGTAACAACTAAATGTGAGGAAGTGCAGATCGTGTCCGCCGTGCCAGCGCTCCAAGCCCCAAGGCATAACCGTAGGCTAAAGGAGCCGTTGTCTTCGCGCTGTGATTTAGGGCACAGTGTGGAAGTGACCGATGACAAGAATCCCCAGGTCTCGAAAACCGCGAGACCTGGGCCACCCACCTTTTCTTAAAAATCCCCAGGTCTCGAAAACCGCGAGACCTGGGCCACCCATCCAGATTCTTCTGTCACTGTCTCAGGTAACGAAGCGCAACGCATCCTGATTTAAAAATCTTTGAGTCAACGAGTTTTAATTGCAATTTCTCTTGCAAGCTGACACCTTCCAACAACCGTCTGCCTTCGCCGACCATGACCGGCGAAACGACAAAACGGTATTCGTCAACCAAACCAAGCTCGATAAGTTGGGAAGGAATATCTACCCCACCGACGAGAATATTTTTGCCTTGTTCTTGCTTGAGTTTAAGTATTTCGTCGCGAAGATCCGTGCGGACAATCCTCGTATTTCCATCTTCGGGGCTGTCCAACGATCGGGAAAAAACAAGCTTCTTGGTGGAGTCAAAGGCTCGAGCAAATTCCTGGTCCGCTTTGGACGCGGACTGGTCCTTGGCGACCTCTGGCCAATATGGAACCATCAATTGATAAGTCTTGCGACCGAAGACTTGCAGGTCAACCTCTCGCACGAGGCCGGTAAAGTATTCAAGTTGTTCGTCATCGGCCATTACTTTGGTGTGATCGCAGCAGCCATCCAGGGTGATATTGATGGCGAAGATTACATTTCTCATTTGCATCGCTCCTATCTCACGTGATCCATCGCCTCGTTATCTGGCAAGGTCGCCCATTTTAACCAGATCTGCCGCAGAATGGGCTTTTTCTATCAGGCCGCTATCGATCGCGAATATGTTGTGGCCGCCATTTCATCGCTCTGAAGGCTGGCGGATCGCCGATGCCTTCACCGTATAGACGAATGGCCGGACCGCTATTCGACAGATCGTCCAGGGAAAATTTCCTCACTGCCCCGCACTCTGCCGCGACAGTTCCAGCTTCTCTGCTAAACAGTTTTGCCAGTGGCGAATGCCTTTCGCAGCGCAGACTTCCAGCTCGCGCTAAATTGCTTGGAGGCTTCGGCGTCCGGCACGAGGAGATCGAATCCGTGGAAAGCGCCGGGCATGACCAGAAGCTCGGTTGCGACTCCGGCATGGACGAGCCGCTGCGCATACTCCATGTCTTCTTCGACGAACAGGTCAATGGAACCGACACCGATCCAGGCAGGCGGCAGGCCGGCGACGCTGGGTACCCGGGCGGGCACGGCAGCTACCGGTACCTTGGACGAACCCGCTGGAACACCGAGCAGCGAGCTCCAGGCAAGACGATTGGCACTCGCAGTCCACATAAAGTGGCCAATGGCGGGCGGCACTGCACGTGTGCTGCCCGTGCGGTCGTCCAGCACGGGGTAAATGAGCAACTGGAAGACGATGGGAACTTCGTTGCGGTCACGCGCGTGAATCGCGAGGCTCGCTGCGTGGTAGCCGCCCGCGCTCTCACCGCCCACGGCAATTTTGGAGCGATCAATGCCGAGCTCCGCCGCATGGGCGTGAACCCATTTGAGCGCGGCGTAATTGTCCTCAAGCGAACCGGGATAACGCGTCTCCGGAGCCAGCCGGTAGTCAACCGAGACGACGACGCAGTGGCAATCTGTCGCGATCCCTTGCAGCTGGGTCATCAACATGGGATCGGTCATCATGAAGCCGCCGCCATGCATGTGAAGCAACACCGGCTTGCCCTTCTCCGACGGCGCAGGATCAACGACCCACAGACGAACCTCGGGTGCTTCTGGCGGCCCTGGGATATGCCGCTCCACGGGTTGCGGCGCGGGAGCAGGCAAAGGGGGCATGCCAGGCATTTGCCGAAACTTGATGGCCATCTCCAGTGAGAGGTCAACGGCTGGGAACTGCTTGAGTACCGGAAGAAGTTCCGGATCGACGAGGGAATATGGGTCTGCAATCGCCGGCGAAGGTTCTGAGCGCGAGGCTTGCTCAGCCTCCGCCAGCGTAGCTGCAGGCGCGAGTCCCATAGCCAGACCAAAGCCGGCGGTGCGGATAGCGAAATCGCGACGAGTGAGTTGGTTGATCATATTTTTTAGTAAGCGATACGCGATGCCAGCCGGTCAGGCCGGCGATGCTACTTGTCTCCCGGTGTTGGTTCATAAGTCGCCATGATGACGCCCGTCGGCGTAGCTTCGCATTTCGTTAGTTTCAGGGCGACTTGGTGGTCCATCCGCCAAGATCGAATCCACCGCTTGTATCTTCCTGAGGGCCGCCGGGAGCCTGCATGACGCCATCGAGCGAAACAAATGCAGTTGCTATGATCTTCCTCATTATTCGGCTCCTTTTCGTCGAATGTTCCCACGTCGCGGCGGCCCCGACTGTTTACTTATTTCCGCCGGGTCCTTGTTCTGGAGCCGGGAAGAATAGAAGTTCGCGCACTTCGCCCACCACATCGCAGGCAATGGCACCCTTCTTCGCCCATGCGAGTGCCTCGTCCATATTGGCGCATTCCAGTATCCAAAATCCGCCCATGTGCTCCTTGGTCTCGGTGTACGGTCCGTCGGTGACTTGCACCTTGCCGTCGGGCTGGGCCCGCAGCGTCTTGGCGTTGGCGGCCGGGGAAATGCCGCAGGCGAACTTCCTCACGCCGGCAGCAATCATTTCGCGGTTGAGCGCGTGGATCTCTTCGATCATCGCTTCGGTTACGGTGGACGGGTCGAAGTCGTCGGGCATGTAGTTGCAAACCAAATACTGTGGCATGACTTTTTCTCCTTGATTTCTGTAGTTTGTTCCCGATGACTCGTTTCCTGTTCATTCAGGAGCCGTAGCTCATCGTTCTTTTGTCCTATAGTCGTTGGGGAGACGGAAAATCGACAGCTATCCCAATTTTTATTTCAGCTGCCGAATTCGTTCCTCGAGGAATTGCCGCTCCGGTTCCTGTTGGGTCAGCGCCAGAGCTTTCTCATAAGCGGACCGAGCCTCAGCAGTCCTGCCGAGCCTGCGGTACAAATCCGCGCGGGCCGAATGCGCCAGGTAATAATTTGCCAATTCGCCATGTTCTAGGATCGCGTCGATCTGCGCCAGACCAGCCTCTGGACCATCGCACATGGCAATTGCCACGGCACGATTGAGCTCTACAATCGGCGAAGGCTGAATTCGTAGCAACTGGTTGTAAAGCGCGACAATCTGCCGCCAGTCAGTCGCAGCCACCGATTCCGCCTCCGCATGAACGGCCGCAATCGCAGCCTGTAGTGTGTAGGATCCGAAGCGGCGGGACGTCCCACGATACCCCAGGGCTTTCTCCAGCAATGCCACCCCCTCCGCGATCTGCTCCCGGTTCCAGAGCGAGCGATCCTGGTTCTCCAGCAAAATCAGCTCTCCAGTGGGAGAGGTTCTGGCGGCGTGACGGGATTCCTGGAGCAACATCAGGGAAAGCAGCCCAATAACCTCCGGCTCGGGCTGGAGTTCGGTCAGCAGCCGGCCTAGTCGAATCGCCTCGCCGGTTAGCTCGGCCCGGGTTACCTCGGCTCCCGCCGCAGCCGAATAACCCTCGTTAAAGACGAGATAGATGACCTGAAGCACCGCGTCCAGTCGCTCCGGCAATTCCTCGGGCGTCGGCACCTCGTATGGAATCGGTGTCTCTCGAATCTTTGTCTTGGCGCGCACAATGCGCTGCGCCAGCGTCCGCGGAGTCGTGAGGAAGGCCTTCGCTATCTCCTCGGTGGTCAGCCCGCAGACCTCACGCAAGGTGAGCGCAACGCGCGCTTCAGGCGCTAGAGATGGATGACAGCAAGTAAAAATCAGGCGCAGCCGATCATCCTCGAGGCTGTCCTCTTCCTCGGAGCTTTCCGTCGAACTCGATTGCGCTTCGAGATATCGCGCGAGTTCGTCTTGCGACGCATCAAATCTTGCCCGTCGACGCAGAGTATCAATGGCTTTGAATCGGGCCGTCGAAATCAACCATGGTCGCGGGTTGCCGGGTACCCCACTCGTCGGCCACAGGCTAAGCGCAGCCGCAAAGGCTTCGTGCATCGCCTCCTCGGCAAGATCAAAATCACCGAGCAAGCGGATCAGAGTTGCCAGGATTCGTCCCGAATCCACGCGATAGAGGGAGTCGAGCAATTCGCGTATCTGCTCGGTGGAACGCTCGGACATGGTGACGACCTTAGCAAACCAGCTACCCCGAATCAATTTGGCAAACAGCGGATCGATGCAAACTGCCCAGGGCGTGCCTCTGAAACCTGGACAACAGAACGCATCCTTACCAAGCCTGCGGCAAAGAATGGCGTCAGCTAAACCGGCAGGTTGGCCCAACCCTATGCTGTCTGAAAGTGAACCAAGGCGGAAAGCCCACGCCGCTGCCTGTCAGTTCGCCTGTCTGATTACGGCAGGCAGATCCCGAGGTGCTTCCCGAACCGGGATGTGGCCTGTTTCAGACCTGAGTGTTTCCATGTTTCCGCGACATCACTGCTGAGCCCTCCGCGCAAGTGATGCAATCGTGGAAGAGGAAACTCATGGCCCCTTCGCAAAGATATTCCATCGTTCCGCTCTTTCTGGTAATCATCGCGCTGACACTGCTGCCCGGTTGCGGCGGCTCCGCTGCTCCCGATCCACCCCCGCCACCGACTCCTGCTCCTCTTAGCGCCAGCCATCTTAATTTGATTTTCGTGGTCAGCGAGGACCTGGCCTATCAGGAGTCCGGAGATGTGAATCCCACGACAGCGAACCTTACCAGTCGCGGGCTGCAGCGTTCGCTGAGGATGGCCACATTTCTGAAGCAGAGCGTCCTGGGCGGTAACAACGTCACCGGCATTTTTGCTCTGGAGCCCATGACCCATTTGCAGACCGCCAACAATTATCCCGACATGGCGGGAGTGGAAGCGATTGAGCAGTTCGCCATGTTGAACCAGATCGCGTTGTCCTATGCAAGCTATCCGGCGGTTCCCGCCAGCAGCTATCCCGTCAATGTGTCGTATTCGTCAGCGCCGGTGCCGGACGGAGTTGATCAGCCGTTCTTGAACTGTCCAACAGTACCGTCCGGCAGTTCTTACAGTTGCCAGGGTCTCGATTTTCGAGATTTGAATGGCGCCAACGAAACCCTGTTGAGCGATCTGATCAAGGCAAACTCGGCGGGATTTTATGTTTTCTCGGCGCCCTGGGAGACGGTCAGCACCATGATGACGAAGATCAACCAGACTGGCGGTTACAACTTGACGCCTCCAGCCAGCTACGCCGGGCCAAACTATATCTACGCTATTTCGATAACGCCCTCGGGAAGCGCCAGTCTGATCACCTACAACAGCAATGTGAATCCACCGTCTACTTATCCGACGCTGCCGGCGGGAAAGATTGTGGCCGCCGCTTGTTATCCGACAACCACCAACACGACGTTTCACATTCAAGTGACCGGCGGGGTTGGCGGCGCGGTCGTTCCGGCGGGAATCAACACGAATGAAACCGTTTACTGGGTTCGCCATGGCGAGGCTCACCCCGCTTTCTATTGGGAAGACGGCAACTATGTTGGCGCCGGACAGTGGCGGGCGCTGGATCTGCCCAACGCCTTGCGCGGCAAAATCAGTCCCAACCTGGTTTACTCCATCGATCCCGCTCAATCTCTTAACGGCGGCTATGGCCGGGAAGGCAGTTTCTATTCCTATGTCAGAACCAACACGACTGTCCTGCCCTACGCCATCGCTAATAACTTGCCTTACAACCTGGCTGCGAGCTTTTCCCTTAATGCACAGAACCCGCCGGTATTGGCAACGCAGGCCAGCGACTTTTTCTTTACCGGCGGCACATTCTCCAATCAGAGCCTGCTGGTGGACTGGGAGCACGATCACATCCCTACCACTATGAACGCGCTGTTGGCGACCTATCACGGCGGCCAGGTCGCACCCGACTGGCCGAGCGACGACTATGACACCGTTTGGACGGTCAGGCTTGATGCTCACGGCAACCTGTCGATCGACAACGCGACCTGCGAAGGCATTAACTCCGCGGCGTTGCCGAAGACGCCGCCGCAATTCTGAGAGCGGCGAGAACAAGTGTGACTACGTCCTGAAGAAGCAGTATCTTCTGGCGCGGGAGTATCACCGGAATCAAGCGCAACTTAATTTTGGATCACGGCCTAATGAATCGACAGGAAGAGAGTTCGGTTGTTTCAAGATGATTGGCCTAATCAGGCTGTTGCACTCCTTGAGAATCATAAGTTAATCGGCACGTCGGTACGCTTAAAGACTGGTCGCGTGCCGTGGCATGTCAGGCGCAAGCACGAAAATACGCCGTCTGGGCCGGAATCGATCAGCGCTGGACATCCGAAAACTCTTTCACAACTCTCCCGGCGTTATCCAAGAATTGAAATCGTGGTTTGTCATCGGCGCCTACTGCTAAAACAATGCGCACTTTGCCCTCTTTATCGCGAATCTCCAGACCTGCAGAGCCATCTGGAGATCGTCCCATCACCATTCGCTTTACGTCATGGCGGTGTGTCGAAAAGAATTTGCTCCAAGCAGCATTCTGCTTGTCTGGCGGCAGCTTCTGAATCTCATCATTCGCTTTTCTTTTTTCTTCGACTGGGAAATCACCTTGATCCTCAATGGTGATACGGGAAAACTTATCCTTTCCTTTTTGTCCAGCATCGAGGGCAAAGACTTGGTTTTCCTCATATTGATCGAAACTTAAATGGCTGTGATTCTCGATGCTGCCGTCAGGAAGCTGCAGCGCCCCCCAGATCAGGCCGCCTTGCTCAGTGCCCTCGTCGTTCATGAACAACATGCCAGCAGCTTCGGTTCGATCCGGACGTGTGTACTCTTTCTTGCGGTTCCAGGCGCCCGGAAAGTCGGCTCGGTTCGAGATGGTCAAGCGGACTGTGCCATCAGGCTCAACGACATTGATGCGCCGAACAGAGATAACGCCGAATGTGGGATTGCGAACTACGGCTACGCCCCAAAACACTGCCACGGCTAGAGCGACCGTTAGAAGGCCGCAATAGACAGCCAGAAATTTTGGGTTCCATAGAAAATTCATGGGACCTCCTTGGACTTCCGAGATTCACGGGTAAGATTGCTGGCTGTCAGGCCATATCGCTCATTGACCTTTCGATGAGTGTAATCGCGATATTTCAACAGCTATCCGCAACGAATTTCCTTGCCAAAACCAAAAATCGTACTACTATCCCCTCATCGGAATTTGGGGTGCGGCTGGCCGTCCGTCGCAACTGCGACATTTTTCTTCACTTTCAGACAACCACATTTCCTGACGAGGCGATTGAATATGAACCTTCCTGCGATTGTCTTTCCTCCCATACCGTTAACCATTAGCTTAATTGTCTCCGCCGCGGCCATCCTGCTGCCGATGTGGCTCCTGGGGCGACGGCGCAACGCACGGCTTCTCCTTGCGGGCTGCACCGGGCTGGCGATCTTCTTTCTGACCATCCCGGCTGCCAGCGCGGTCGACCGCGTCATCATCAACGGCACTGGTTGCCAGGTGACCGAGGAGGATGCAGTCGGCATTTACCTGAACCAGGACCTTTATCTACGCATCGACTACCCTAATACGCATTGGCGCTTCGGCTTACGCAACATGGGTATGAAGGGTACCCAGGCGCTCGATGTGACCATCCAGGGGGCGCAGTACACCTCACCGCAATACATCATCAAGCGCGCCGGGATGGCGGAGATGTTCGTTCCCTACGACGATCGCAGCGAAACCTACTACGACATGTCGTTCGGCGACAACCGCATGGACCAGATGGATCCTGCCGATCTGCCTGCGCAGAATGGCGCGCTCGTATACTTTCGGACACAGCAGGGCAACAATCTCTACCTGCGCGATACCGTGCCCAAGGTCGCGGTCGAATGTCGTGACGAGGGAGTCGGATATTTGTGCAAAGAACCAGGCAACCACGTGCGCCGGCGTATCCAGGAAGTTGTGGTGTGGTCGGTGTTCGACGCCTACAACTACGACTACATCATCGAGTACACCTTCCATGAGGACGGTCGCATCACCTTTCGCAGTGGCGCTACTGGCTACAATCTTCCCGGCAATACGTCCGAGCCTCACGTGCATAACGGACTTTGGCGGGTGAGTACCAAGCTCCTCGATCGCGATGACAACGACATGCAAGAATTCACTCACGTTGAGGATGCGAACGGCTATATCGCTACCGACTCTTACACCCCGATTCCCACCGAGGAGACCACGGATTGGAATCAGGCGCAATTCAGCAGCGTCACCGTCCAGAGTCAGACCCAGACCAACGACTACGGACACCTGGTTGGCTACCAGTTCTATCCCTTCAATCGTTGGGGCCAGGGTCACTTCCAGGAAACCTTCACGCAGCACGACCAGGATCTCACTAACGATAATGCCGGGGAAGACGGTACTGGCATGGGCGTCAACAACTGGCTTTACACCTGGTACAACCCCAACAGCTATCTCCTGTCGTACCTGAACGGCCAACCGCTAGGAGGGACGGGGGACGGCATTGTGCTGTGGTATTTCGGGTCGACGCACCATGAGCCGACCGATGCCGACAACCAGATGGGCAGCGGCGGTCGCACCGGCATCACCCTGGTCCACTGGTTCGGCTTCGAAATGGTGCCCCACAACTTTTTCGACTACAACCCGCTGGGCGGCCCGCCGCGCTGCGGCAATGGTTATGATCTCAATGATGCGAAGCTTATGACCGGCATGCACCATAACTAAATCAGCTTCCGTGTCATGAACAGGCCATTCACAAGTGATCCTGAACGGTGCGCCGACCCGGGTCACTTGTGATATGGCGGTGTCACGCCAATCATTACAGGCACATGACTCGGTTTGATTTGTGTGTCGCCATCGTCGCATCCCTTTCTGCTCTAGTTTTCAGCATCAAGGTGCATAACGAGTAAAGACAAGGTCGGTCCCCTTGGCCTTCTCATGGCAGGGGAAGCAGGGTTTCATGAAAGCCGCGTCGGCAGGTTTGCCGTCTTGGAAGTGACCGAACCCCCAGCCGCCGGTTGCGGCGTACTTTTTTGAGTCCTTGACCATAAACTGAATGTTCGTCGGAGAGCCGGGAACGAAAGATTGGACTTGGCCAAAGACTTTGTTGTTTTCCTCCGACGGGACGTTCTGGTAATGCAAAGCAGCAATGATGGTGCCGTCCGGGAAGGGGAGCTTCTTTTCGCGATAGGCTTTCATCGCTACGTCGTTGCCCAAGACAGCACCCAAACTGTTGAGGGTGCCTGCTTCATGGGCCGACGAAACCCACTGCCAGTCGCGGTATCCGTGCGGAATTTCGGTAACGAAGATCGGTGTGGGTTCTCCAGCCGCGCGTCCTGATGCAGGGGCAATGAGGGCGACAAGGCTGGTCACCGTTGCAAATGCAACCAGGAAGAATGTGAAGTGTTTCATAAGAGTTCCTCCATCCAATATGCTTGGGTAAGGTGAAATCTGCAGTAGCTAACTATTTCACCTTTAAAGTTGATTTCGATGCCTTTCGATCGTCAGTAGGCTAGGCGGATTTCAAGCGCAACAACAATACAGCAGAAACCTGCCGGCGCCTTACATAAAACAGCATGGATATCTGTTACTGATTTATTGTGTGAACGTGCGCCATTTTCATGCGCAGTTATCCCGCCAGTTTCAAAATCCAGCGGCTTCGAGGCAATTTTCAAGGTATGAATTTGATTCCCTTGAAACCAGGCCATGCGGGAGTCTAAGCTTTCCCCCTAGCGCGGGAGGGTGAGGATGGGAGATCAACAGATACGTGCGGCACTGGATGAGCATTGGGCGGCCTCTGATGCCAACGATTTTGAAACGGAGCACCGCATCTATCACGAGGACGCGGTGCTGGAATACCCACAGTCAGGCGAGCGCATACGCGGCCGCCGCAACATACAGATCACCCGCTCTATCCAGCCGAACAAGAAGCGCTTTACGGTCCAGCGAATCATTGGCGGCGGTGATCTTTGGGTCACCGAATTCATCCTGTCCTATGACGGCAAGCCATCCTACACCGTGAGCATCATGGAGTTCAGGGGCGACCAGGTGGCGCGAGAAACGCAGTACTTTGCGGATCCATTCGAGGCCAGCCCGGCTCGCGCTCAATATGTGGAACGCATGGACACGCAATCTCAAAACGTGGGGACTCGCTGATCACACCGGTGGGTAGCAACAACCTCGCGGCGACTCCATATCGCCAAGAGAGCGATACTTGTGGTTTACAGGGTAACTGTCGAGAATAGGCATTACACTCTTTGACCCTCAATGAGTGCTATGGCGATTTATCGCCAACTATCTCGCATTACGAGCACGTGCGGTTTTTGTTGACGCAGGAGCCATCTTTCGTTAGGGCGTGATCTCCCAGACGACAAAGATGGCCCTTTAGGGAGTAATCTCGAACGCGACGCCGTCGTCGTATGCGCCACCTCGATAGGTTGCACCGTAAAGATTTCCAGCTCCGTCGATTGCCATCGTGCTGATTGGGTTAGCGCCGTCAAGGCCGCCCGTGAAGAAATGCAGAATGCTTTCCGAGTATTGACCGTCGGAGGACGGCGTTAGCTTGAATACGGTTCCGCACCCGCCGCTACAGGTGCTGTTACCGCCGCCGTCGGTCGTGCTATAGATGTTCCCGGCGCGATCGAACACCAGGCCATTGACGGGGTATGCTCCGTCGTTGGGACCGCCGCGAAAAGTGTAGAGCGTCGTCTTCGTCCAGGTGCCATCTGAATTGGGCGTGAGTTTGAATACGGTTCCGCACCCGCAGGCAAAACTTCCGGCGTCGCCGCCGACCTGGGTCACACCGTAGAGGCTGCCATCGGGGCCAAAAGTTGCACCGATGGGATAAAAGCCATCGGCTTCGCAGGCGAAGTTGTGTAACACCGTCTCTTTCCAGAGAAAGCTTCCCTGATTCGACAATTTGTATGCCACGCCGCAGTCATGCGTGCCGCCGAGAATCATCGCGCCATAGAGATTGCCGTTGCCATCCAGCGTGATCGGACCTTGCGCACTTAGACCGTCAAGATAGGGGTAGTGAGGATCGAAGTAGAGGAGATATTGTTCCTGCCATCCTGTCGCTCGATTCAGCTTATAGATATAGCCAGTACCATTCACACCTCCGAGATTGGCCACTCCGTAGACGTTACCGGCCGGATCGAGCGTCACTGCCCCGGGACTATCGTCTTGCGAGGTCGGAAACTGGTGCAGGATCGATTCCGTCCAAGTGCCGTCGGAGTTTGGTGTCAACTGGTAAACGACCTCCGGGTATGTTCCCGCACCCGCGTGACCGTCCGCGGTACCGTAGAGGTTGCCCTGAGAGTCCAAGATGGGGGAAGCGAAAGGAAATGCGGAATCACTTCCGGTGAAGGCGTGGATCACCGACTCCGTCCAGGTGCCGTCGGAATGCGGCTTAAGCTGGTACACGGTGCCGCATCCGCTGTTACCCAAACATCCATTTCCCGACGGACCAATTTCAGTAACACCGTAGAGGTTTCCCTGGCCATCCATTACCACGCCTCCTTCCGCCCATTGTCCGTCGCCACTTGCCCCGAAGGAATGTAGTAACTTGAAGGTCTGTCCCCAGGCGGCTGGAACCATCAAGAGAATCGCGAGGGTTGTCACTAGCAAGCTTCGAAAAGCCGCGTATTTGTCTTTACACATCGTGGACCTCCTGTAGAACCAAGCTAATTTAGATTCTTACCTTGGTGATTCCATGGTCGGCCAGTGAAACCGCACCAATTTTAGCGCGGATTGCGGCTTTTGCAGCAGATAACTGTTGTAAACAGGTTATTGCACAAGTTAACCAGAAATGGGATGCCGGCTTCCTACCCAAGCTTCCTTTGTTTAAGAGGGGATTTTCGTTCCCGCTATGGCGTGAATTCCCAGGCTACTCCAGGGCCTGCCGTTCCTCCACCAGATGTGGTTCCGTAGAGATTCCCGCTGGCATCGAGTGTCACGCCCCCTACCGGAAAATATCCGTCGTTAAAATCGAATTGGTGTAGCAGTGTGTAAGTCCAGCCACCACCGGAAGGCGTCAGCTTGAAAATAGTGCCCGCATTACCGCCATCGTTCCATCCCGGGGTAGTGTCGTAAAGGCTGCCGGTCTGGTCCATGATGAGGCTGGAGTAGGGTCCATCCCCGCCGTTCCCCAAGTTCGCGAAGCTATAAAGCACAGCGAAGGTCCAACTGCCGCCTGACGGTGTGAGCTCGAATACTGTACCGCCCCCGGTTGGGCCGCCGCCCTGGGCAGCACCATAGAGATTGCCCGAGCGATCGAAAATTACTCCGGCCGTAAGATAATCGCCATCCGTTTGAGATTGGAAACTATGGAGGATCTGTTCTGTCCAGCCCGATCCGGATGGACTTAACTCAAAGACGGTGCCACTCTGCCCAAGGCCCCCTCCAACGGTTGTGCCGTAGAGGTTACCTGCGCTGTCCATAATTACGCCAGCTTCGGGAACTGCTCCATCCGTCCCACCGCTGAACCTATGCAAAACGGTTTCGACCCAGGTTCCATTGCTGGGCGTCAGTTCATAGACTGTTCCTAGACCCATCTCACCGCCAGACTCGGTGGTGCCGTAGATGTTTCCCTGGCTATCAAACAGCAGGTCGCCGAGGCCGGGATTCCCGCCGGCTGGACCTCCGGGGAAACGGTAGAGCACAGTTTCATTCCAGGGGCATTGGACGGACCGGCAGAACGTCGGCGGAGGACTAAGCTTGAAAACGACGCCGCACCCGGGAAATTCCAGGCAATTGCCCGTGCCTCCGGAATAGGTCGTTCCGTAGAGATTGCCGTCCGGCCCGACAATCACTCTGGCCTGTGGGTGCGCCCCGTCGGTGCCGCCGACGAAGCTGTACAGCGGGCTGACTGTCCAACTGGAACCGCTATGAACCAGCTTGAACACTGTACCTTGGTCAGCCAAGCCTCCCGAGAAGTCTGTTCCCTCCAGGTTTCCCGACCGGTCGATGGTCAGACCTGCTTCAGGTGAGTCTCCGTCGAACCCGCCCGTGAATTCGTGGAGGATGGTGTAGGTTTGCGCCTGAGCCGGCAGAGATAAGCCGATCCCTGAAATGAACAGGAGCGCGCCGAGAATTGCCGCAGCGAAAGATTTCCAGAAGATATTGGAGTTCTTGCCTGGTAGGGATTGCATACGTCCTCTCCCCGTAAATTCAGATTCGACTACAACTGAGTGCCGTAATTTGTCATTAGCGAGAGCTTATGACAGAAGAAGCTGCGCGTGCGTAGAACTGTGACTCAGTTGCAACTGAATGTCAAGAAGAGCGCCGATCTTATCGGCCACCAGGAACTGCGTCTTGCCCTCGTACAGAATGATTGACCAGAAAGCCTTGGCTGGAGGCATCTGGCCTTTTGGGAAGCAGGGTGTAACCAATCCTGGAAGCGTGGAGCGGCTGCTTATTCCGTAACTCTTGCCAGCAGTTCGGCAGGATGAACCGGTTTTGCCAATATCTCGAAGTCATATCCGCGGTGGCGCGCTTCTTCGAGAAGGTTAGCGGTCGAGGCCTGGCCTGAAAACATCAGGATCTTGCAGGCGGGATAGCGCTGCTTTACCAGAATGGCCATTTCAATCCCGTTCATTCCGGGCATGACGACGTCGCTGATCACCAAGTCGGGACGGAAAGACGCGCATTGCGACAGCGCGCTGGATCCATCATAAGCGGGAGCGGCCTCATAGCCAGCCTTACGAAAAATTGTGGCCAGCGTGTCGGCGATAATACGTTCGTCGTCCACCACCAACACGCGTTTTCGTCTCGCCGTCGATTCGGTGAAGGACTCGGTTTGCAGTTCAGTGTTTGTCTGGGCGGGTTGCTGCATGGTTTGGTCCTGGGTTGTCATGGGTGCTCCGGTGGATTGTCCGTCATGGAGCTAATGCAGACCTTATAGGGCTCATCCTTCTCGGTTGTCCTGCTGACCACTTCTTCGCCGTCTACCGCCACTGCATGCTTCAGAACTTCCGCTAACGGGACCGTATCAAATCGCCTGCCACGTTTATGCACCGGGCACCTCATAATCACAAGGCTAGCCCCCAGGAACCGATACGGGGACTTTTTCTTTGGGTGTAAATTGGCGAAACTCCAGCGGCAGAATAACTTACGCGCAACATAACTTTTGCAAGAGTACTGCTTGCGCAGCGTCCTAAATTAGGATATCTTTAGCTTTCGGTTAGTGGCTAATTAACGATACTTTAGCGGGAGGCAAAACAATGCCGGGCAGCAAGCGGAATACGGAACGTAAGTTCAAGGTCGCCGAACGAGCGGACGTACCCACTGGACGCAACGGAAAGCACAAGTCCATCGTCACTCAGATCTTGAGCGACCTGGAGGGCCTGGATCAGGGACAGTGCTTGAAAATTCCTCTCTCCCAACTGCCCGACTCGAAAGTCAATATCCGTTCTGCCTTGAACCGTGCAACCCACAAGGCGGACCGGTCGGTAGCCACAGCGGCGGATGAGAGCTTCCTGTACGTCTGGAATTCGTAAAACGCAGGGTGATCGCCGATACTTCCACGCGTGGTCGCGTGCCTGGAGATGGGTGCCACATTTCATCCCCAGCGCTTACGAACTCCTTGGTATGACCCAGCCCCATTACTGAGGCGCCTTCCATCCGACTTGTTTCCCTTTGTTTTGCTCGTCGAGCCACTGCTTTAGCGGCGCGAAGTATTCCATCATCGCGCCGGCATCCATCTGGCGTTCGCCAGTCAGAACGTACAGGGCGTCGGGCCAGGGCTTGCTTTGTCCCATCTCCAGCATGGCATTGAGCTTGGCGCCGGCGGCTTTATTGCCGTAGAACGAGCAGCGATAGAGGGGCCCGGTGAATCCCGCCTCGCGGCACATGGCGCGATAGAACTGAAACTGCAAAACACGGGCCAGGAAATAACGGGTGTATGGCACGTTCGCCGGCACGTGATACTTCGCGCCGGGATCGAAGTCGGCTTCGCTGCGCGCTACCGGCGGCGAGATGCCCTGATATTTCTCCCGCATCTCCCACCACGCAGCGTTGTAGTCGGCAGGCTTGATCTCTCCGCTGAAAACCTTCCAGCGCCACTGATCGATGAGCAGGCCGAACGGCAGAAAGGCAACTTTGTCGAGCGCCATGCGCAGCAGATAGCCGGTGTCGTCGCTCTGGGGAATCGTCGCTAGCAGGCCAACCTTGTTCAGATATTCCGGCGTGATGGCCAGCGCGATGCTGTCGCCGATAGCCTCGTGAAAGCCGTCATTGGCGCCATTCTTGAACAGAAACGGCTGGTGCTCGTAGGCCCGCTGATACATGTTGTGACCCAGTTCGTGATGCACCGTGACAAAGTCCTCGCCGCGAACCTGGATACACATCTTCAAACGCACGTCGTCGAAGTTATCGATGTCCCAGGCGCTGGCGTGACACACCACGTTGCGGTCGCGCGGCTTCACGAATAGCGAGCGCTCCCAAAATGTTTTCGGCAGCGGCGCGAATCCCAGCGAAGTGAAGAAGCCTTCGCCGTACTTCACCATCCCGATGGCGTCGACGTTCTTCGCTTGCAAGAGATCCGTCACGTCGTACGGCTGCTTTTGTTGCGCCGGCGCGACCAGCGGAAAGATGTTGCCCCATTCCTGCGCCCAGGGATTGCCCAGCAGATCGGCGCGGATCATGCCGTTGGCGTCAACTGCCGTGGGGCCGTACTTTTCCACCAGCCGGGTGCGCACGTAAGCGTGCAACGATTCGTACAACGGCCTCACCTGCTGCCACAGCCGTTCGACTTCGGCGCTGAACTGATCGGGCGTCATGTCATATCCGGCGCGCCACATGGCACCCAGATCGCTGAAGCCCATCTCTTTCGCGCCCTTATTGCCCAGTTCCACCCAGCGCGTGTAACGCTGGCGCATTGGCGGTCCAACCGCGCTCCAGCCTACCCAGAGATCTTTCAGTTCGTCCGGATCGGTGCTGGTGGCCATGATCTTTTCGATCTCGCCAATGTCGAGACACTGGCCCGCGTGCTTGCCGCTCTTCGGGCAGTACGTGCCCTTTCCGTAGTCGGCTTCGAGCGAGGTTCCAATGCGCGCCAGTTCGGCCAACTCTTTCGGATCGCTGGGCGCGGGCGCTGGCACGGCAGCGGACAGTTTCAACAGCAACATTTTGCGCGTCAGCTCGTCGGACAGCTTGAGATGGTCATAGCGCGTGGCCTGCTGGGCCAGCGCGGTGGTCGCACCGATAAGCGCCTCGTTAGCGTCGGCCGATAGAATCTCTGTATCGTCGGTGATGAAGTTCGATTGCACCCAGGAGGCGCGGCTGGCCTTTACGGTTAGGTCATTGAGCCGGGTCTCGGCGTTGCGCATGAACTCTTCGGCTTCGGCAACCGTCGCCGGACCGGATGGCGTGATTTGCGGATTGGCGGCGCCAACACTTTGAGCATTCATAAGAAGACCTGAAACAATCATGATCGAAAGCGTAACCGAAAGAAGAGAAAAGCGGATGGCTTGGCGCATCGGCAGGCGACCTCCGGGATGACATTGTATATGGATCGCAGTCTCTGACCGCGGTTCGCGGCCTACAGCGTGAGCCGGCAGATTAATTAATCGAAGTAACAGGTGTGGTCCCGAGAACCTGAGGCTTTTCCGAGGCTGCCGAGAGTCGCGGCCGTGCTGCATTGACCGCAACGGAAGCTGTGGCCTGGGCCAGAATTCGGTGATGAACCACGAATAATGCCAACTCGAGGCGATCGGATACTCCGATCTTGTCGAAGATGTTCCGCAATGCATTTTTGATGACCTGCTCGCTGGTGTAAAGCTGCATCGCGATCTCGCGGTTCTTGTATCCCTGCACGATGGCGGCGATGATGCGAAGTTCTCTCTCCGAGAGACGCTTGCGCACCCGCGCTCCCACCAGGTCTTCGTTGATCTCAGCCTCTGAAGTGTTCGGCCCCTGAAGGAAGGACTGGCCTTGCGAAAGCCGGCGCACCGCTTCGAGCACAATCGTGCCGCTGGCGGAACGGTAAATTACTCCTTGTACTCCCATCCGCATGAAGTCGGACGCGTTCTCGTTGTTGTCGGATAGTATCAGGACCGCGATCTGCTGGCGGCCCGCGATGTCTTGAATTTCGGGAAGAAACGAGAGGAAGCTGGAAGAGAGAATCAGCACGCGCGACCGCAGTTTCTCCAGCGCATTCAATAGCTGTTCAGCTGATTGCGGCTGTCCTACGATGCGAATGTCTTCTTCAACGGCAAGCACCTTGGCAATGCCTGCACGAAAAATCGCCTGATGGTCAGCGATGATGACGTTAATCATGAGTGCGGCTTCGCAGGCCTACGCTTACTTTCATGATGGACTGTCCATCCGATCCGGGAGGAACTCACAGCCTGGCAAACCTCGTGTCTTTGGATTACCCCTAGTTCGACACACGGTTTTATACCACGGATGTTCATTTGGGAATAGCTCTTTGGTAGAAATGTTTAGTTACTGGTAGCACCAAGGTAACAAGACCCAGGGGTCGCGGGCGCAAATTCAGTCGCGTTTCCAGGGGCGAAGTTAACCCTGGAAACCAGTTTTCGGGAAGCTTCTCAGTAACGCAGCCGGTTGGTCGCCGTCGCCAGTCTGCTTGTATCATCAATACTTGGCTACTACTCTTACCTCCTCCCGCATCGAGACCCGGCCCAATTGGGCGGAAGTTTCTTTGTCCGCCTTGCGCCACAATTTTGGCGTTCTGCAGACTCATGTCGGCCCCAACGTCATCATTTGTGCAGTAGTCAAGTGCAACGCTTATGGGCACGGAGTGGAGGAGTGCGCGCCGGCGTTGGAGCAGGCTGGCGCGAAGTGGTTCGGGGTCACCTCGACCGACGAAGGCATCGTCTTGCGAGAAGCCGGCGTTACCGGCCGCATCCTGGTAATGTGCGGACTGTTCGCCGGCGAGGAAGAAGAAGCTCTGCGGAATTCGCTGACTCCGGCTGTCTTTCGCCTGGAAGATGCAAAAGCGCTGGCGCAAGCCGCCGCCCGCATGCAACTGAATCGAAAGTTTCCGGTTCACCTGAAGATCGACACCGGAATGGGCCGTCTGGGACTTCCGCTTGCCGAGTTGGAATCGTTTGCCGAAGGCGTGAAGCGTTTGCCGCAGGTAGCGGTGGAAGGCGTGTTCAGTCATCTGGCGTCGTCCGAGGTAGTGGATGATGAAGGCACAGGCCGCCAGATTGAGCGCTTCGATGCAGTGCTGCGCACGCTTGCGGCCCATGGATTACATCCCCCGCTTCGGCACTTGGCCAACAGCGGCGGGGTGGGCGCGCGACCCAATACCTGGCACAACTTCGTGCGGCCTGGGCTTGCGCTTTACGGCTACGAGCAGCACTGGAGTCACAGCGACGGTTCGGCGGCGACCGATATACCGGTGCTGCCGCTGAAACAGGTTCTGGCGTGGAAGACGCACATCATCGGGTTGCGTGACGTGGCTGCCGGTCAGGCGCTGGGATACAGCGGCGCTTATGTTACGACCGCCCCCGCGCGTATCGCGGTTGTCTCCGTGGGATATGGAGATGGCTTGTCGCGCAAGGTATCGACCCACGCCGGAATACCCGCCACCTTGAGCGACTTGGACCCCGCCGTGGGCCGTGGCGAAGTGCTGCTGAGAGGCCAGCGCGCTCCCATGGTGGGACGTATCTCGATGGACTTGACTCTGGTGGATGTGACCCACGTTCCCGGCGCCGCAATTGGCGACGAGGTGGTGCTGATTGGCCGCAGCGGCGATCAGCGGATCAGCGCCTGGGACCTGGCGCGCAGCTCTGACACTGTGGTATACGAAACGCTCTGCAATCTCTCCAAACGCGTTCCCCGCAGGCACGCTGAGTAAGCTTGCCGATGCCGGCTGAGCAGTTTTACCGCAGGCGTTATTAGAGACGGTGAAGCACCGTGTCACAAAACGAGCCTTAAGCCAGGCAATTTGGTGTAGCATATCGTGCTGTCCATCGGGAGGGTTCGATGCCTCATTGCACGAAGTGTGGAGCTGAAGTTCCAGCCAGCTCACAGTTTTGTCAGACGTGCGGTCAGCCGCAGCCGGTTACTCCGACCCAACCTTCGCCATCCTGGCAAGCTGCTCCAGCCACTGGCGCGGGCATGTCAGAGAATACCGCTGCCTTTTTGAGCTACGTGCTGGGCTGGCTCACCGGCATCATCTTCTTCCTGATCGATAAGCGGCCCTACGTTCGCTTCCACGCCGCGCAATCGATTGTCACATTTGGCGGCTTGCACATCATCCGCATCGTGCTGAGCCTGGTCTTCGGGTTTGGATGGTTCTTCGGCAACTATAGCCACTACGGTTATGCCGGCTGGGGCAGTCTGGGCATCGGCATAGCCCTGCTCAGTGTACTGAGTTTGCTGACGTTCATCCTGTGGGTCGTGTGCATGATCAAGGCCGCCACGGGATCGCGTTTCGAGCTGCCCATCGCCGGACCGATTGCACAGAACCTCGCGGGACAGTGAGCCACGCGCATCGGGGTCCGGAAGGAAGTTATCGATCCGGGCCGCAGTCTTGCTTGCTCCAAGAAAATCTTTCCGGTACGAACCGTTCACCCAGCCTGTCGCCTGTGAAGATTGTGCAGGTGTACGCGGCCGCGCTGAAAGCGGTCGGCAGCATGGTCTCCAGACGCTTAGACGCACATGCTGAGTTGCGAAATTCTGCAACTCAGCATGCGGTGCGACTGCCGGCAGTTTAAGGGTTGACGTCGGGGATGAGTTGGATCTGGGCATCGCCGACAATGATGTCGAGTCCAATCGGCAGGCCGTAGCTATTGGTTACGTTGACGACCAGTTCCAAACTTCGCACCTCGACGCTGTGCGGGTTGGGAAAGTTGTTAATCACGCGCTTCAGGTAGAGCGTCCCCAATCCGGCGATCGGAACACTGGTATTCGCCGGTACGCTGTCGTTGATCGCCGGATAGCCTGCTACCGAAATACCCGTGAAGCTATCTGCGCCATACAAAATGTAGCCCTGGCTATCGTTCACCAGCGCATTCACCTGGGCTTTCATCACGGTTGCGGTGACCAGGCCATTCAACAGGTTCAGCCCCTGCACGGTCGATGTGTTTTGTCCGCTGGAGAGCGGTATGGTGAGGTTTGATTCCACCGTATCGGTTACGGTGCCAGTGCTAAGCACGCCGCTCAGGTTTACTCCTGCGAGAGTGTTCGTCTGTACCGAACCGCCGGTGCCGAGGCAGGGAAGAACTTCGGGCGCAGTCGGAGCCGATGCCAGCAACTGTCCGATGATCTGCGTTCCATACGATTGGCCGGTGACGATGGCAGGCGCGAACACGTTGATCATTCCGCTGGTGGCACTGGAGACGGTAATGTCCGTACCGATCTGGAGACCGAGCAGATTAAATCCGGTGACGTGCACGTGAACCATGTTCACGGTGAGGTTAGCCTGCGCGTTACTAATGTTTGAAATCTGCTCGTTGAGTACTACATATCCCAGCAAGGGAAGCGTGACCCGAGTGTTGGCCGGAATCGAGCCGTTGTAAACGTGGCCGAAGATCACCAGGTTGTTGACGGTGGAACCCGACGAGCTGACGTGAAACACCCCGTTGCTGTCGATGGTAGTGGTGCTGACCGCTTTAATCTCCTGGGCCGTGATGAGTCCGGCCACCAGACTGATGCTGGCGGTATCGGCCACCCCTTGCGCAGTCTGGGGAGAACTGGAGACGTCGGTATTGGTGGCGCCGCCGCTTATGATCGGTGGCAGGTTGACGCCGGCAGAATTTCCCGGCACGTTCAGGGGTTGCTGCGAAGTGCCGCACGTTCCTCCCAGGCTAACCGGTGCGGTCTGGGTCACAAGGATTGTGTTTCCCACAAAGGCATAGGTGCCATACGCGTTACCCAGATAGCTCTGGGTGTCGGGGTTGGTGGCGAAACCGTGGACCGGTGTGAACGCGATTGCCAACAGCAGACTGAATGCAAACCGTGCACAGAAAACCGGCGAAGACGTTAACGACGCATTTCTTCTTTCACACGACATGACGTTTCTCCTTTTTGTTAAAAAAAGGGCCCCTTACCGGCGACAGACAACTTTCGAAAACGCAAAGTGGAAACCCAGTGTCGCCACCCTGCTTCACCGCCAAGTCTGGCGCTGAGCAACCTGCCGGCGCTAAAGCCGGCGTCTTTCGCTGCCAGGCTCGCGCAGGGGGTGACGGGCGGTAACAGCGGAGTCGGTGAGGTAACCAGGCAGTTTGCCGGCCAGCGGTTGCATGCCGGCAACTCCGGGACGATCACCAACCCAACATTCCAATGTGCAATCCGATTGCCGCTCTTAGGTATTGATAAGACGGAGGAGCTATTCGCAGAGGATGAAGACATTTTCCTCTTAGTCCCACTTTGTAGTACCACTCTGTAGGATTATTTCGATTACCAACAGATTAGTGGAGCGATTACCCCGGTGGATTCCCCGATGCCGGCATCGGGGAAACAGCACATAACCGTTACTGGCGAGAGAGTCATCGTAACCTGGGATAGGCGCGAAGCGCCGGTTACCGGCAGTATTTTCCCCGATGAGGTGAACCGGGAATTTCGCTATTGTCCCACATTGGAGGAGAGGCTGAGAGGGCTGTCAAAGGCTCGGATTAGTTCGCGGTGCCGTTGCTCGCCGACTTGACGGACCGGCTCGCGCGTTTCGACTCGTACATTGCCTTGTCGGCCGCGGCGTAAAGTCCAGCCGGATCGGCGCTATCTTCGGGGTATAAGGCATAGCCGATGCTCACTCCGGTCCGTACCAGGCGGCCTTCGACCTTGAGGGGCAGAATCAGCGCCGACTCCAGAGCTGCCACCAGGGTTTCGGCTCCTTGCGCCGCCGTGACTTCGCTGACGATGGTGAATTCGTCGCCGCCGGTTCGAGCCAGGGTATCGGAGGCGCGCATGCGGCTGCTGAGTCGGGTCACTACCTGCTGTAAGGCCGCATCTCCCACGCGGTGCCCAAAGGTATCGTTCACTTCCTTGAAGTCGTCGAGATCGAGCAGGAGAACGGCTACCTTGTGGCCGGCGCGGGCAGCGTGGGCCAAGGCCTGCTCCAGCCGGTCTTGCAGCAGCCGGCGATTGGGTAACCCGGTCAAGGCATCATGGTAGGCGAGGTGCGAACTCTGCCGAATCTCATCTTCGAGCAGGGTGACGATCATGCCGACCGCGACCAGGTACTTGGGAATATTCCAGACCTCAGCCTCGATATGAAGGGAGGGTACGAACCGATGCAGGACTAATCCTGCGGGGAAAGTCACGCCCCAGGCAACAAAGCCAAAGACGGTGGTCAGCACTCCAGCGGAGGGCCGACGGAAGCGATACCAGAACAGGCCTGCGGCAAAGAAATTGAGCGCTGCAAGGATAATGTGGACGCCGTAGTCGTCGTTGCCGCTGGCAATCCCCCAGGCCAGCAAGCCTAACAGGGCAATGATGGCAGAGGAGATACAGACCACATAGAGGGTGATTCGCTTGTGAAGATTCCAAATGAGGAGCAAATCCGCGGTGAGCGAAACCGCGACCAATCCATAGTAAAAGCTGTGAGCGCTCACGCCCCAGATCATGGCATTGGTATAAATCAGCGCCGGAATACCCAGCACGCCGCAGAGCAGGAACTGGCGGCGCAGAGTGTCGGCCTTGGGGGCTACGGAAACCACGAAGGCGATGCTGGCCAGTACCAGACTATTGAGAGCGATCGCCAGATAGATTTTTTCCCAGTGAGGATAGCCAACGTGAGCGAACTGCACGATGGAGCGCAACAGCACCAAAGCCCATCCCACCAGCCAAAACTGGACCCGCTCGCTGGTATGCTGGCGCGAAATGGCGGCAAACACGCCTACCAGAATCGCCAGGGCGATGAGGTTGGGTAGAGCATTGAAATTTAGGTGCATGAAGAGAAGCTCGCGGGTCCGGCTAACGCGCCATCGGTATGCGATAGCGTAATGGAGTTTATCGGCTACCGCAACGGCGAAATTCGACGATGACCGGCTTGGAGAGCGGCGAGTTCATCCTGCGCAGGGGTGCCGCGAAGCAGAGATGAGGGGCTGGGACCAGAGGCCCGCCCTGAATCGGAAATGGGAAGCGCCACAACCGAGCATCCCACAGCCAGGAAAGGTTTTCCGCCGGATGGCCGATAGACAAGGTGGAGGCCCATGTCTAATCGTCCCGATGCAAAGCGGCCCGAGGAGGCGCAGGGTCCTTAGGATCGGCGTCAGCCAGCTGCGAAGCGAAGCGAAGTTATCCACGGCAGACGCAGTGTTGATCCAAGCCAGATCGCGGGAAGCGAAAAGAGAATGTTCGCGATTGTTGGAATACTGGTGGTTCTGGGCGCCGTGATTGGCGGGTTCCTGATGGAACACGGCCCCATCCGCGTGCTCATGCAACCCTCGGAAATGGTCATCATTCTGCGGCGCCGCGCTTGGGCACCCTGCTGGCGGCCAATCCGCTGCACACGCTTAAAGGCGTGATCGGCGGAATTCTGCAAGTGCTGAAGGGATCGAAGTTCAACAAGAAGCGCTATCTCGATGCCCTGAAGATGATGTACGACCTGTTCAACAAGATTCGCCGCGAGGGTCCGAACTCGGTGGAGAACGACATCGAAGCGCCGGAGAAGAGCAAGTTCTTTGGCGCCTATCCCAGCTTTGTCAAAGACCATGAGAGCCGGGATTTCGTCTGCGACACCATGCGGATGGTGCTGATGGGAGGAGTGGAAGCCTTCGACGTCGATCAGATGATCGAAGTCGACATGGACGTGCACGCCAATGAGATGGAGCAGTCGGTGGGCGCGCTGAGCACGGTGGCCGATTCGTTGCCAGGGTTGGGAATCGTCGCCGCCGTGCTGGGCGTGGTGATGACCATGAGCGCACTGGGCGGGCCTCCGGAAGAAATTGGCAAGAAGGTTGCGGCCGCACTGGTGGGAACGTTTCTCGGCATTCTGATGTGCTACGGGTTCATCGGGCCCATCGCCGCCAACCTGGCCAAGCTGGCGCATGAGGAGCACGAATATTTGCACGTGCTGCGGGTGACCATGATCGCCTTCATGAAAGGCATCTCGCCCTTGCTGGCGGTAGAGATGGGACGGCGGGCCGTTCCCGGCCACCTGCGGCCGAGCTTCGCGGACTTCGAGAAGTGCTGCAAGCAAGCTGCCGGAGCAGCCGCCACGGCGGAGGCGACTCCCGACGGCAGCGCCGGAGGCCGAGGCAGCCGCAGCTGCTTCGTAGGACTGGACCACGATGGCTACAGCAGCACAACAGATCATCGTCATCAAGCGCAAGAGCGGCCACGCGCGGCCATCACGGCGGCGCCTGGAAGGTAGCCTATGCCGATTTTGTGACCGCGATGATGGCGCTGTTCATCGTGCTGTGGCTGATGAATTCCAGCAAGCAGATCCAGGAAGCGGTCGGCGGATACTTCAAGGATCCTACCGGCACCTCAAAGATGGTGGGCACCAACGAACGCGGCTCGGGCGACAACTTCACCGTCACCAAAGAAAATATGGCGAAGCTGAAGGAGGAGTTGCAAAAGGCGATGCGGCAGGTCGCGGACTTCGAAAAGCTGAAGAGCCACATCGAAATGACGGTGACCGCCGAAGGACTGCGCATCGAACTGCTGGAATCGAAAAAGGGCACATTCTTCGAGAGCGGACAACCTGAGCCCAACGCCAACGGCAGAGAGCTGCTGATCACCCTTGCCGAGGAACTGGGCAAGTTGCCCAACAAGATTTCCATTGAGGGACACACCGATTCGCAGCCCTACTCCGGCGCGCGCGAACTACACCAACTGGGAGCTTTCGACGGACCGCGCCAATGCCAGTCGACGATTGATGCAGCAGCATGGCTTGCGCGCCGATCAGGTTGCGCAGGTGCGCGGCTTCGCCGATCAGCAGCCGCGAAATGCCAAAGATCCCAGCGATCCGTCGAACCGGAGAATTTCGCTGATCGTGCAGTATCTGGAGAAGAAGGCCGGTGCCGGGAGCCGACGCTCCAGCTATCCCACGAGGGACACTCGAACAAGAAGCCGTGACGCAATGCCGCGATGCAATGATGTCACGCTAGCTGTTGGACTGGCGATAGGGAAGCATCACTTTCACCAGGCAGCCGCGCGCGTCTCTGCCGGTTGGCCAGCTCGATGGAGCCGCCATGCGCTTCGGCGATCTGCTGGGATAACACCAGACCAATGCCCGAGCCGCCCGGCTTGGTGGTGTAGAACGGCACGAAAGCATTGCTGGGATTCAGCAGGCCGATGCCGTTGTCCTCCACCATGAGCGCGACTTTGCGATCGGACTGCTCCCAGCGCAGTTGACGCTAGGAGGAGCCGGCTCGGTTCCGGCCTGTGGCGACTGCGCCTGCTCCAGCGCAGCGTCGACCGCGTTGCGTACCAGGTTGATCAGCATCTGCTCGATCAGGTCGGGATCGATGCATCAAGACGAGTTCGGGGCCGGGCATGATCTCGACCTGCAGCCGCGTTTCCAGCGCGGCGACGCGCTCGATCAGCGGACGCAGCTCAACCGGCTGCAAAGTCGGCGAAGGCATCTGCGCCAGCCTGCGATATGACTGCAGAAAGCGGTGCAGGGAAGCGGTGCGCGATTCGATGATGTTCAGGCCGCGCTGAAAGTCGGCGTTCTGCGCGTCGGGCAGCTGCGGCAGCGGCAAGCGCGACGACAGGCTGCCGGCAATCGAGATGATCGGCGCCAGCGAATTGTTCAGCTCGTGGCCCAGCACGCGAATCAGGCGCTGCCACGCGCTGCGCTCCTCTTCGCGAAGTGCGCGGCTCACATCGGAAAGCACGATCAGCGTATGGGGCACGCCATTCTGCCGGAACGATCGTTTGCGAACCATCCAGCGCGCATTGGGAGCCGAATAGGGCAGCGAGACCAAGGTCTCATTTCTGGCGTCGAAGCAGGCGTTGAGTTCGAGTTCGGTAGCGGTCTTGCCCAGCAGACGCGCGGCGGGCTGTTGCAACAGACGCTCGCCGGCGGCATTCATCAGGCGCAAGGCATGATGCGGATCGAAGGTGAACAGCGGCGTGTCGATCTCTTCGACCACGCGGCGCAACAGGGCAGTCGCCTCGATGGTCTGAATGCGCTGCTCAGTCAGGATGTCGGCGAGGGCATTGATTTCCAGCGCCAGCTCGCCCAGGGCGTCGTTGGGAGCGGCCCCGCGGGCGCGAAAAGAGTAGTCTTCCTCGCGCAGCGCGCCGACCACGTTGGTCAGCGTTTGCAGTGGGCGGACAATCTGGTCGAGCAGCGCCAGCGTAAGCACCAGCCATAGGAAGAATTCCAGCACAGTGAGCGAGATCTTGACGTCCCGCGTCCAGTCGTGGGTCCAGATGAGAGTGGTGCCGAAGGCGACGCCGGGCAGCGCAGCCAGAATCGCGAACAACAGCAATGCGTTTTTCGTAGAGCAGACGGAAGCGTCGCGTGCGAGGGGTAGAGGGTCGGATCGCGGGCTTGAGTTCCCCATCGAGCGCGGGGCTTGTACCCGACGGGCCGATAGGGTTGGAATCGCCGCCCGAGCTAGAGTCCATAGCGTTCCATGCGGCGATAGAGCGCGCCGCGGCTGAGGCCCAGCGCTTCGGCCGCCTGGCTCACATTGCCGTGAAAGCGCTGCAGCGCCTTGCGAACCAGAATGCCCTCGACCTCTTCGATGCTGAGCTCCTCCAGATTCTGACCCTGCGGCACGCTGCTGCACGTTCAAGCCGAGGTCCGACACCTGAATCTCGCCGGTTTGGCACATCAGCACGGCGCGCTCCAGCGTGTGCTCCAGTTCGCGAACATTGCCCGGCCAGGCGTATTGCATCATGGCTCTGCAGAGCAGGCGCGGCGAATCCGCTTACCGGAGCACGATAGCGGGTAGCATAGCGCGAGAGGAAGTGGGCGGCAAGCGCGGGAATATCTTCGCGGCGCTCGCGCAGGGCGGGCACATGGATCTCGACAGTGTTGAGGCGGAACAGCAGATCTTCGCGGAAATTGCCCGGCGGCAATGGCTTCCTGCAAATTGATGTTGGTGGCGGAGATGACGCGAACATTGACGTGCTTGGTGCGCGACGAGCCTACCCGCTCGATCTCGCCGGTCTCCAGCACGCGCAGCAGCTTGGCCTGCTGGCGAATGGGAACGTTGCCGATTTCGTCGAGAAAGATGGTGCCGTTGTCGGCCAGCTCGAAGCGGCCGATGCGATCGGTGCGCGCATCGGTGAATGCGCCTTTCACGTGTCCGAAGAGTTCGCTCTCGAAGGTACCTTCCGGCAACGCGCCGGTGTTGACGGCGACCAGCGGCATGGAAGCGCGCGCGCGACAAAGCGTGCAGAGTCTGCGCGACGACCTCTTTGCCGGTGCCATGTTCGCCGGTGACCAGTACGTTGGCGTCCGAAGGACCGATGCGGGCGATGGTCTGCAACACGGGCTGCATGGCGGGCGCGGCGGCGATGAATTCGGGCCGGCCTTCGGCGCGCAGCAATCGGGCTTCGGCTTCCAGTTGCTGGGTGCGCTGCAAGGCGCGATGCAGTTCGACCTGGGTGCGCAGGATTGCCAGCAGGCGCTCGTTCTCCCAGGGCTTCTGGATGAAGTCGCGAGCGCCGCGGCGCATGGCTTCGACCGCAAGTCCAACGTTGCCCCAGGCCGTCATGACGATGACTGGAATGTTGCTGTCGAGGGCGACGATTTCCGAAAGCAGGTCGAGACCTTCCTGGCCGGAGGTGGTGTCGCGCGTGTAATTCAGGTCGATGAGGACGGCGTCGTAGAACTCGCTGGCCAGAGCTTCGCGAACGGCCGCGGGAGACTTTGCGGTATCGACCACGAAGCCGGCGGGACGCAGCAGCAGCTCGATCGCTTCCAGAATGTGCGGCTGATCGTCGGCCGCCAGGATGCGGCCGGTGCGCTGGCGATCGCGCGCTTCGCCGGCGGAATCGTGCGCCGTAGCCGGGTTGGATTGGCTTTGTGTTCGTGGCAAACTGTTCTCCCTCAGGGCGCGGTGCCGTCCACCGCATCCTGAATTTGAATGCCATTCTCTTCCAGAGTCGTTCCGGTGGCGCGCTGCAGTTCGAGCTTGGACTTCTGATACGCGGTGCTGGCATTCACCAGGTCGAGTTCGGCCAGAGCCAGGTCGCGTTGCGCGGTCAGCGTCTGGAAGCTCGATCCCGCGCCCAGCGTCTGCTCCTTCTGCATGATGGTAAATGTCTTCTCGGCCAGGTCGCGTGCCTTTTTGCGCGGCTTGCACGCGGGCTCGGCCCTGTTCCAAGGCATACTCGCGCATTGCGCACTTCGATGCGAATCTGCTTCTTCAGTTGCTGCTCGCGCATTTCGGCCTGGCGGTATTCCAGCTCCGAGCGATACTGGTCGGCTTTGGCCACGCGATTGCGAATCGGAATGGCCAGGTTCAGGCCGACGAAATAGTCGGGCGAAGTGTTGTTGAAAGCGTTCTGAAAGCTGCCCCACCAGTTGGTGGGAACCAGTCGGCGTGATTCGGCTCGGTAGAAGAACGGGTTCAAGTCGCCCGCCAATCCAGTGCCGCCGTAAAAGCCCACCAGAGCAAGCGTAGGCAGCAGCGCGTTGGTCGCCGCCTTGCGGGTGATCTCGCGGTTCTGCAAATCGATCTCCGACTCCGACAGCTCCGGGCGGTCCAGCAACGCCTGCGCAATCAGGTCCTGCGTCGGCTTTTCCGGAACCATCTCGATCGTGTCCAGACGATCGGTAGGAACCACCGGCATCGATTCCAGTACGGGATCGTCGAGGTTCTTGGTGAGCGCGTTCTTGATCAACGATTCCTGCAGCTGAAGGTTCGTCTTGGCGACCGTCAGGTCCTGGTCGCGCCGCGAAACCTCGGCCTCGGCGCGCATCACGTCCATCGCCGGAATGGCCTCCAGCTGCAGCTGCTTCTTGGCATTGTCGAGGCTCTGCTGGGCGAACGAGAAGGACTGCTCGTTGACTTGCTCTTCCTCGTAGGCGCTGACCAGGTCCCAGTAAATGTTGGCGATCTGGGTCACGGTCGCGATCACCTGGGTCTTGAAGGCGATGTCGGAAATCTTCTTGTTGTTCTTGGCGATGCGCAGATAGCGCAGATTGGGGCCGGTGCCGAATCCGGCCAGCAGCTGCTGCTGAATCGTGAAGCGATAGGACGAGTTCAGCGTGGGATTCAGGCTGCTGAAGATGCTGTTGGTGGTTTGGCGGTTGTTGTCCACTTCCAAGCTAAAGCTGGTACCGGTGGGAAACGCCTGGCTGTAGTTGAGGTTCACCTGGCCGGTATTGGTCTGCAATGCCGGCACACCGTAAATCTGAAGGTTGGCCAGCGGCAGCGTCTGGTGCTCGAGGCCGGTGATGGCGGTGACGATGGGATCGTACGACGACACGTTGGTTCCGATACCGAGAGTGGATTGCACCAGACCCGCAGCGCCGGCGCCCGCGCCACCCGCGCCTCCGGTCGTGCCGCCGGCGCCGGCGCCGGGAGCGCCCGCTCCAAAGCCGCCGACGCCTCCTCCGGGAGTGCCTTGCACCACGCCGGTATTCACGCCGCGGAACGAAGCCGCCAGCCTTGGTGCGCAGGATGTCGGTGTCGGCGATGGGCAGGTTGTAGCGCGCGATCGCCAGGTCGAGATTGTTCTCCAGCGCCAGCGCGATGGCGTCCTGCAGCGAAATGTAGAGCTTGCCGTCGCGAATCAGCTGCTGCAGCCGCGGCGAGTTCGCCAACTGCGGCTTCGGCACCAGGCTGGGTGCATAAGCGGCGAACGGATTGTTGGAATGCGGAATCGCCAGGTTCGGCGGCGTGCGGATTGACAGCGGCGGCGGAGCCGTTGGCAAGTGTAGCTGGAGGAGGCTGCGGGCGTGGGCGCGTTCGGCGTTTCCTGCTGCGCCTGCGCGCTGACCAGCAAAGCGCAAAGCAACCAAGCCAGCGTGGCGGAATGAGACCGACGCGCCATCATGAACGGACCGCCTCCCCGTTGGCCGCAAGCGCCGGATTGGAGGTGTCGCCGACCAGCCAGCCATCTCGCATCTGAATCGTGCGCGAGCCGTACGAAGCGTTGACCTCCGAGTGCGTGACCTGCACGATGGTCGTGCCCTCGCGGTTCAGCGCGGTGAACAGCTCCATGATCTCTTTGGCCTGGCTGGAATGCAGATTGCCGGTAGGCTCGTCGGCCAGCAGCAGCGCGGGCTTGTGAATCACCGCGCGGGCGATGCCGACCAGCTGCTGCTGTCCGCCGGAGAGCTGGTTGGGATAGAGATCCTTCTTGGCGACGATCTGGAAATGGTCGAGCGTTTCGGCCACCATCCCCTGCCTCTGACTGCGTGGTATGTCTTTGTAGGACAGCGGCAGGTCGATGTTCTCCTGCACCGTCAGGTCGTCGAGCAGGTGATAGCTCTGGAAGACCATGCCGATCTTGCGCTTGGCCAATTCGGCGCGGTCCTTGCGCTTCATCAGGTGGACCGGCTGTTCGCCAAACCAATATTCGCCGGCCCACTGGTCGTCGAGCAGGGCCAGCACGTTCAGCAGCGACGACTTGCCTGCTCCTGACGGACCCATGATGGTGATGAACTCGCCTTCCTGGATGGTGAGGTCGATGCGGCGCAAGACCCAAGTCTGCCCCGCTCCGGTTTTGTAACTGCGTTCGACGTTCTTGAGTTGGATCATAATAAGTAATGAGTAACCAGTAATTAGTAACTAGCTCTTAGTAGCTGGCGATCAGCGATTTTTGCTAGAAGCCATCTCATAAATTCCGCAAGGCTTCCACACCGAGTAACCTCAGGGGCTAAAGCCCGGCAATCAAACGACTGGTACGGCACGGCTCAAGCCGTGCCCTTTCAAACCCGATTTATGAGATAGCTTCTAGTTACTAGTTGCTAGTCACTAGTTGCTTCTTCCTTACTCCCACCGCAGCGCCTTGATGGGATCGATGCGCGAGGCGCGGCGCGCTGGAATGTAGCTGGCCAACAAGCCGCAGGCCAGCAGCAGCAGCGAGACCGCAACAATCGTCGACGCGTCGTACGGCACCACGCCATACAGGAAACTGCGCAACACGCTTCCCACCGAGATTGCCGCGATCAACTCCGATGACCACGCCGATGCCCAGCAGCAGGACAGCCTGCCGCAACACCATCTGGATCACATTGCAGCGGGTCGCGCCCAATGCCATGCGGAGCCCGATATCGCGGGTGCGCTGGCTGACGTTGTAGGCCAGCAGACCGTAAATTCCGGCGATCGAGATCAGCAGCGCCGAGCCGGCAAAAATCCACAACAGGCGCACCGCCAAGCGTCTGGCTGCCCAGCGAGGTGTCCACCACGTCCTGCATGGTGCGAATGTCCATCACCGCCAGGTCGGGATCGAACGTCCCGCAATGTGGTACGCAGGCTCGGGAATCACCGTCGAGGGCGCGACATGCGTGCGCAGCGCGAGATTGGTGAACGACGCCAGAATGTAGGGCGTCAGTTCGTCCGTGCGGACCGAGTTGCAGATAGGAAACGTTGATCTCCGGCTGGACCTCCTCGCGACATCGCCGTCTGGTGAGTGTTCTCGACGACTCCGATGATCGTGACGGTGCCGTGCGGCCCTTTGTCGCTGATCTTGAGTTGCTGGCCCAGCGGATTCTGGTCTGCGAAAATACTTTTTGACGAAGGCCTCATTTACGACCGCGACGGCAGCGGACTGCGGTCCATCGGAGTCGCTGAACAACCGGCCCTGCAGCAGTCGAATGCCCAGCGTCGAGTACAGGCTGGGGCTGACAGCGCGTATGGCGGCGATCGTCTTGTTGGCGGGATCTTTGGGCCGGCCCATAATGTCGAACGATCCACCGGCCTGAAAGTTGGGCGACAGCGGCAGGATGCTGGTCAGAGCGGCGGAATCGACGCCGGGAAGATGCGCCAGGCGATCCAGCAGCGGCGCATAGAAAACCTGGGCAATATCTTGTCCGGCATACTTGCCGGTGTTGCCCACCATGCCGCCGCCGGACTGCGGCAGGAAGATCGACGTCGTTACCACATTGTGGGGGACAAAGCCGAGCGGCAGATTGCGCAGCGCCAGCAAGCTGCGCAGCAGCAAGTCCGGCGGAGATCAGCAGCAGCAGCGAAAGCGCGATCTCGCCCACCACCAGGGCATCGCGAAAACGCTTTTGCCGGCGCCCGGCACCGGCTGCGGGCGTGCCGTCGCGCAAAGCTTCCTGCGCGGGAGCACGAGCGGCCTGAATCGCCGGAAGCCAGGCCGAACAGCACCGCCGAAATAACCGAGAAGCCGACCAGCGCCGCCGCCACGCGAGCATCGATCTGAATGTGGCTGCGAGAGCGGCAAGTAGAGGTCGAGATAAAACTTCAGCAGGCGCACGCAGCCGTAGGCCAGCGCCAACCCAATCGCGGCGCCGGTCAAGGCGAGCACCAGGCTTTCGGTCAGGAACTGGCGAACCAGCCGCGCGCGGCCGGCTCCGATGGCGCTGCGGATCGCGATTTCGCGGCGGCGTCCGCGTGGTGCGCGACAGCAACAGGCTGGCCACATTGGCGCAGGCGATCAGCCAGACCGCCAGCACGGCAAACTGCAGCGCCAGCAGCGCCGGACGCACATTGCCGGTCAGCACCTCGCGATAGCTCTTCACGATGACGCGCTTGTCGAGTTCGAGTGTGGGATAGGCTTTCGCGATGTTGGTCTGGATTCCGCTCGAGCTCGGCTTGCGCTGCCGCGACCGACACGCCCGGCTTCAGTCTGCCCACCGCCGTCAGCGTGCGGGAATCGCGCTCCTCGTTCTCCTTGGTCGGGCACCAGCGGAATCCACACCGCCGGCCGTCGCCGACGTAGGGAAACTCGAAACCCGCGGCATGACGCCGATGACGGTGTAGATCTTGTTGCCCAGCTTGAGCGAGCTGCCGACCGCCTGGGGATTCTTGTTGAAGAATTTCTCCCACGCGATCGAGTTGATCAGCACCACATCGCCGTGGCCGGGCTGATCTTCTTCCGGCGAGAAGCTGCGGCCCAGCGCCGGCTCGACCTGCAAGGTCGACAAGCAGATTCGCGCTGCTGACAATGACCGGAATGAAATCGGAGAAGCCGGGAATATCGACGCTGCGAATGCCTGTGGTGTACCACGCGATGTCCTGGAAAGAGTGGCTCTGCGCGCGCCAATCGCGAATGTCGGGCAAAGAAGAGTTGCCGGGAGCCACGTCGGCCGGACGCGCTTCGCTCATCTGCACAATCTGGTTCGGCTTGGGGAAAGGGAAACGGCCGCAGCAGCACGGCGTCGATCACAGCGAACATGGCAGCGTTCACGCCGATGCCCAGCGCCAGCGTCAGCACGGTCACGGCGGTGAAGCCGGGATTCTTGCGCAGCTGGCGAAAGGCGTATCGCAGGTCTTGGAGAAGTCCAGTCATGATTAGCAACTAGCAATTAGCGATTAGCAATCGTAGCCGCTTTAGTTTTGCGTAACATCACACTGTCCTAGCGGAGGGCGGTACAGGCCGCGAATTCAGCTGAGCTCTTCCGCGCCTGCGATGCTTATTCGGCGCAGGTAAAAGGACGCTGACGAGACAAGCTAGTCGCTAGTTGCTAGTCGCTCGTAGCCGCCTTTATTGCGTCTCCTGCATCAGCCTGCGCAGCTCTTCTTCCGCGACCACTTTGCCGTCGAAGAGATGCACTTCACGCTGGGCGTGCGCGGCGAAGCGCGGATCGTGAGTCACCATGCAGATGGTCGCGCCTTCGCGATGCAGTTTCTGCAACAACTCCATCACCGCTTCGCCATTGCGCGAGTCGAGGTTTCCCGTGGGCTCGTCAGCCAGCAGGATGGAAGGCGATCCAGCCAGCGCGCGCGCCACGGCGACGCGTTGCTGCTGACCGCCAGAGAGTTGCGACGGATAGTGGCGCAGGCGATGAGCCATGCCGACGCGCTCCAGCGAATCCAGCACGCGGCGCTTGCGCTCGGCGCCGGGCATGCCATCGCGATAGGTCAGCGGCAGCTCGACATTTTCGTAGACCGTGAGGTCGCCGATGAGATTGAAACTCTGGAAGATGAAGCCGATCTCGCGATTGCGGATGCGCGAGCGGTCGCCGAAATCCAGATTCGCCACCGGCTGGCCATTCAGGTTGTAGTTGCCGCCGGTCGGCGTGTCCAGCAGTCCGATGATGGAAAGCAGCGTCGACTTGCCGCAGCCCGAAGGGCCGGACATGGCAACGTACTCGCCCTTGCGGACGGTCAGGTGAACGCCGGAGAGAGCGTGGGTTTCGACCTCATCGGTGTAGAACACCTTGGTCATGTTTTCGATTTCAATCAGCGGGATTCGCTTCGCTCATGTTGTTGTCGCCCTTCTCGCGATTCGCTCTTCGCTTTTCGCTGTTCGCCAGAGGCCCTTAGCTTTTAGCCTTTAGCTCTCAGCAAGCACTTACGTAATTTCTGTTCCACTCGTTCCATATCGACTAGAAGCGATGAGCTCTGTCGTCCCTATGGGACTCGGATTTATTTTCCGCGGTACCCAGGACTCCGCCTGCGGCTCCGTCCTGGGCTAAACTCTTCCGCGCCTTTGGCGCTAGTTTCTTGCGGTCCGCATTGCGCTCCCGAATCGCAAAGTTACTACTCATGCGGACTCGACTTTAAACCGCTCGGCTATCGTCTTTCGTCCCGCAAGCGGGACTTGATCGTCGTTGACCAAGACGGACAGCGTCTCTTCGTTGACACCAAGCGAACAGCGAAAAGCGAATCGCGAACAGCGGCCTCTCTACTCCAGCCGCACGCGGTCGGTGTTATCCCAGCGCGACATGTCGGACAGAATGACGGTGTCGCCTTCCTTCAATCCGGAATCGATCTGGATCTGGTTCACCGAAGCGCGGCCCGTCTTCACCTGCACGCGAACGGCGCCGTTGCCCGTGGGATCGAGCTTGAACATGGAGATGGTGCTGCTCTCCTGCCCGAATGCCGGACGGCCGACGTAGAGCACGTTCGTCAGCTTCTCCAGATCGATGGTTCCATCGACGCTCAAGTCAGGACGCGCGCCCTTGGGCAGCTCGCCGGTCAGCTTCACATCGACCGTGACAGTTCCGTTCTGCACCGCCGGATCGACGCGGCTGACCTCTCCGGCGATCACGCCGTTATGCGTGTCGATGGAGGCGGGCTCGCCGATCTGGACATCGCGTGCCTGAGTTTCAGGAATCTTCAGCTCGGCCATCAAGTGATTGGGCTGAACAATCTTGGCTAGCTCGGTTCCCGGCAGCACGTGCTGCCCAACTTGCAGCGGCAATTCGACGAGAACGCCGTCAACCCCAGCCTGCACTCGGAGGCGCTGCAACTGATTCTGTTTCAACTCGGCCAGCGCGCGCATTTCGTCAACCTTGGCCTGCTGCACCGCGAGTTCTGAGACAATCGCTTTTTCGTTGATCTTCAGCCGGTCAGTCTTCGATCTTGTCGCGGGTGACCATTTCCTGCGCCTTGCCGGCGGAAGCCTTCGCCGCCAACCCGGAGATGACGCCAAGATCGTAGAGCGACTTGTCGGTCTGCGCCTGGCGCTGCGCCTCGTTGAAGTCGGCATTGACGGTGGCCGCTCCGGCCTTCTGGGTCATCAGATCGCTGTCGAGCTTGACCTTCAGACTCTGGTATTCAGCTTCGGCGGCTTTCACCTGCAATTGCGCGTCAAGCGCTTCCTGCTCCAGTTGCGGATTGACCATTTCGACCAGGACGGTGTTGGCGTCGACCTGCGAACCGGGAAGTTTGTCAATGCGAATGACGGTAGCTTCGGTTTCAGCGGGAATCTGGCGAACATCTTCATGGCTCGGGATGAGCGAGCCGAGACCGCGGACCTGGCGCAGCATGGAGCCGCGCTTCACGGTGTCGGTCCAAACCGTGCTGCGATCGACGGTAGGCGCGGCCGGCTTGAGGCGCGAGATGCCCAGGCTGATTCCACCCAGCACAACCAGTCCGACGACTGTCCAGATAATCTGGCGGCGGCGCTTCCGGCGTTTTAGTTCGGGACGGGCGATATCCATTGCAATCTTCCTTGGTGCAAGCGGGGCACCATTCCTGGACAAGCTTAACTATTGCGCGATGAGGATGTTAGGCAAGCCGAGGGATGGGCGGTTTGGGCCGCTGTGTCCCCTCACGGATTGAAGTGTCCGATATCGGACACGGTTTGTCCAGTGGTTAAAGTTCGGGCGGGAGGTTGCAGACAGCAGCGTTTGAGCGTTGCTGGACGAAAGCTCAGAAGCGCCGTAGATTAGTCGCATGAAACACCGTTGGGATGCGGTCCCATGGTGGCAGATCCGCCGAATTCCCTTCAATCTTCTTATTCTTGCGGTCGGGCTTGTATCCGAGTTCGTTGTCGCTCTGATTGGAACCCGTGTGTTCAAGTCAAGCCAAGATTTGGGTAGTCCGTTTCCGGCAGTCGCCATGTACGGGGTCGCCGCTAGTCTTTGTTATACCCTCGGATGGATAATGGAATTGCTCTGGGCTTGGGGAAATACCGCTCGTTCTGAGGAAATACGGCCAAGGGTATTCCGCGTCGGCTTAATCTTCTCAACTGGTTTGACCCTCCTACCGGCGCTTGCTGTATCGCTGATCTGGGCTGCCCACGGATTCCGATGAAGATTTCAAATCGAGCCGCCGCCGCGATTTCGACAACTCTCTAAAGGGGGATGCCTCCTGACCGGATTTTGCCGTGTCTGTAGAATCAGGATGGCCCGAGCATGAGCGCGTCAGCATCCGAGATCGCGATTCCCGCCGTGCAAGTCCACGCTGCGCCCGGCCGGCTGGTGTCGCTCGACATTTTTCGCGGGGCCACCATTGCGTTCATGATCGTAGTTAACAGCCAGACCAGCGTGGAAGCCTACTGGCCCCTGCGCCATGCCAACTGGAATGGCTGGACGCCGACCGATCTGGTGTTTCCCTTCTTCCTCTTTATTGTGGGTGTGTCGCTGGTGCTGTCGTTCCAATCGCGACTGGCAAAGGGCTGTTCGCGGCGCACGCTGGTGCTACACACCGTGAGGCGTAGTGCGATTCTGTTCGCCATTGGACTGGCGCTGAATGGCCTGGGCTCGCTTTCGCTGGAGCATTGGCGCATTCCCGGCGTGTTGCAACGGATCGCCATTGCCTATTGCGCGGCGGCGCTGATCACGCTGTACTCGGGGACGCGAGCTCGCGTGGCGTGGATTGCGGCGCTGCTGGTGGGCTACTGGATTCTGATGCGCTTTGTGCCGGTGCCCGGATTCGGCCTGCCCGGACGCGATATTCCGCTGCTGCATCCCGATGGAAATCTGGCCGCGTATCTCGACCGCAAATTAATGCTGGGACACTTGTGGGAGCGCACCCGCGATCCGGAGGGCGTGCTTAGTAGTTTTCCGGCGATCGCGACAGCGTTGTGTGGAGTGCTGACGGGCGAGTGGTTGCGATCGGAAAGGACCCAGCGGCAAAAGGCCGCAGGCATGTTCCTGGTTGGGATAGCCGGCATCGTGGCGGGCGAGCTGTGGGGAATCTGGTTTCCGATTAACAAGAAACTGTGGACCAGTTCCTACGTCGTTTTTACCGCCGGTTGTGCGCTGGTGTGCCTGGCGATGTGCTACTGGATAATCGACATCAAATTGCATCGCGGCTGGTGGAGCAAGCCCTTCCTCATCTTTGGCAAGAATGCGATCACGGCTTATGTGATTTCCGAGCTACTGGGCGGATTCCTGAGTTGGAAGGGTTACGTTTTCTTTCGCTCGCTCGGTTCCGCGGCTATGGAGTCGCTGCTGCACTCGCTGATCGTGCTGAGCCTGTGTTTCCTGCCGGTCTGGTGGATGTATCGCAAGAAGGTTTTTCTGAAGATCTAAGACCGTAACCCCGGCTGCTCAGCGCTCGATATGGATGCCCGTGCCATAGACTCCAAATCCGCTGCCATAGTGCTTGATGCAGGACCGGCCATTGTATTGAATGTCATAACTGAAGTAGCACTGGCTGGCATCGGCACCCGATTTGCAGGCGTCCACCCCGGAAGAAGCAATCGCAAACGGTCCTTTATTGGTTCCGGTCTGAGTCCCTGACTTGTCGACCACGATGGGAGTGGTTACGGGGTTACCCGCGCTGTCGATCAGGGGATAGGGATTGATGGGAAACGCAATCTGATAGGTATTCGTATCGCCGGCGCCGGCAGTCCAGTCCACCTTACCGTTGCTAGCCACAGCCACCCAACCAATATTGGCAAAACAGCTAGGAATGGGATTGTTGCCATCGACTGCGATTCGGATGGTCGGATGCTGCAGGAAAGTCTTGTCACTCTTTTCTGAGTTCTGACAGCCGAGCGTCAGGAACAGAACCGCAACCGGCAAAATGAAAGCAGCTTTCCGAAGACGGACCATGGATGCACATCCCTCTGCAAGAACGTTATCACGATGCGAGGGGCTGTCAAGTGAATGGCCGGAGACTGCGGATCAGGCGGCGATTATCTCGCTGAACGTCAGTGCGACGGCTGGTCGGCTGCGGCGGTCCGGTCCGAAGGCAGGTTAGGTCGGTATGCATCACGAGGCAGCCCGGGCAACGACCGGGCCAGAGGCGGCTCGCTTCGCTTGCTCCTTGGACCAGGGCTCGCCGAATGTTTCGTTGACGGCGCTTCTACTGAGGTCCTAATATCCGGAACAATGGCTGTGCCGGCTCCCATTGGTGGCGAACTCATCGGGCATTACCGGCTGGTCGAACAGATCGGCGCCGGCGGCATGGGCGTGGTGTTTCGCGCTCATGACGAGCAGTTGCAGCGCGATGTCGCGGTCAAGATCCTGCCGCATGGCTTGTTCAGCGACGAAGCCAGCCGGCGGCAGTTCCGCAAGGAAGCCCTGGCGGTCGGCAAGCTGAACCATCCCAACATCGCCATGGCCTTCGACTTCGGCCAGCAGGACGGCGTCGACTACCTGGTCACCGAATATATTCCCGGACTCAACCTGGACGAGAAGATTGGCCGCCAGCCGCTGCCGCAGAAGACGGTGCTGGAGCTGGGCATACAGCTGACCAGCGGGCTGGAGGCGGCGCACCGCGAGAAGATTATCCATCGCGACCTGAAGCCGGGAAATCTTCGCGTCAACGATGATGGCCAGCTGAAGATTCTGGACTTCGGGCTGGCGCAGACAGTCGAGCCCCTGAACGACATTGCCGAAACCGCCAATGTCGCAGCCGGTGTGGCCCTGAGCGGGACGTTGCCCTACATGGCGCCGGAAGTATTGCGCGCCGAAGCGTCCGACGAGCGCTCCGATATCTGGGCGGCGGGCGCTGTGCTGTACGAGATGGCAACCGGCAAGCGCGCGTTCCCTGACCGGCAGCCGTCGCTGCTGATCGACGCCATCCTGCACTACGATCCGGTGCGGCCGACGCTGATTAATTCCAAGATCACGGCAGCGCTGGAAGCGGTGATCTTGAAGGCGCTGGATCGCGATCCGGAACGGCGCTACCAGTCGGCGCGGGAGTTGCGCGTCGACTTGGCCAGACTGCTGACCGGCGGAGAGATCTCTACCGACACCGTGCGCCGCTCGGGCGTGGTGGAAGTTACCAACCGAAGGCGCAACCGGCGAATCGCGCTGGGCCTGACCGCGGTGCTGGTGGCGGGAATTGCGGTGGGGTACTTCATCAAGCGCTGGTGGCCGCAGGCGCCGACCCAGCAGAGAATCCTGGCGGTGCTGCCGATCGAGACCGTGGGACAAGACTCCGCCACCAGTGCCTTGGGACTGGGGTTGACGGAGACGCTGACTGCCAAGCTGGTGCAGGCCAGCGACACCGATTCGATCCAGGTGGTTTCGCCGCGCGATCTGCGCGATCAAAACGTGAAGACGGCGGAAGAGGCGCGCCGCGAATTTGGCACCGACTTTGTGCTGGAAAGCAGTATGCAGCGGTCGGGGTCAACCATACGGATTAATTGTTATCTGGTGGATTCCAAAACGCACCGCCCGATCGCCGCCAAAACAATTGAAGTACAAGGGACGGATACTTTCGGGTTGCAGGATCAGGTGGTGAACGCGGCGCTGGACATGTTGCCGGCGCGAATCAAGTCAGCTCAGCGCCAGGCCCTGGCGGCTCGGCAGGACACGCAGCCCGCCGCTTATGAAGCCTACATACGCGGGCGCGGCTATCTGCAGGAATACGAGAAGCCGGAAAATATCGACAACGCGATTGCAGAGTTTAATCAGGCGCTGAAGATTGATCCGAAGTACGCGCCGGCGTATGCGGGGTTGGGAGAAGCGTACTGGATGGAATATCAGCGGTTGGACAAGGGCAGTGATTGGGTAGCCAAGGCCTCCAGTAACTGTGAAAAAGCGCTTTCCCTTAGTCCGGACCTCGTGGAGGGCCACGTATGTTTGGGTAATGTGCTCAACGGTACGGGGAAATATGACAAAGCCGTACAGGAATTCCAGCGCGCAGTGGACTCGGATGGCCAGAACGAAGAGGCATTGCGTGGACTCGCCGAGGCTTACACTAAAGTAGGTAACCTCAGCGGTGCAGAAGCAACTTACAAAAAGGCAATTGTTCTGCGCCCTAACTATTGGAGCGTCTACAGCAGGCTAGGGTTATTTTACTTCGGCCAGGCGAGGTACGCCGAGGCCGCTGAGATGTTTCTCAAGGTAACTCAACTTGCACCAGATAGTTATCAGGGATACCTGACTCTGGGAGGTGCCTATGTCGCTGAGGGCCGCTATCGGGAGGCCGTGAATGCACTTCAACGCTCAATTGATCTTCGTCCGAATCCCGATGCTTACAACAATTTGGGCTACGCTTATATTCTGATGCATCGTTACCCTGATGCCGTAGCTGCGCAGGAACAAGCTCTGAAACTCGATGATAGTCATTGGGAGATTTGGGGCAATCTTGCGGACGCGCTCTATTGGAGTCGGGATTCTCGATCCCAAGCAGCCGCCAAGTATCTGAAAGCTATCTCGATTGGGATTTCCAACCTGCAGGTTAACCCGCGGGATGCAACGATGTTGGTCTATCTTGCGGACTATTCTGCGATGGTCGATAACCGCCAAGCAGCATTCGACTATTTGAACAGAGCTTTAGAGCTTGCTCCCGCCGATGGTGAGGTATTGTTTCGGGCTGCTGTGGTTTACAACCACTTCGACCGGACGGAACAAACTCTGGCGTATCTAAAGAAGGCTGTGGATGTTGGTTATTCACGAGCGATCATAAAAGACTCGCCAGACTTTGCGGCTCTGCAACAGAATCCGCAATTCAAGGTGCTAGTGGACAATCACCTATAAGACGGATAACTATCTCATGATCAGGCCCAGCGTCGTCTCATTACTACAATCAACGCCGCCTACTATGAGATTGGTGTAGGAGTACTTCGTTTTTTGTGGCCCAGAGGCCTGTCCTGAGGGCGCAGGCGAACCTTGTCCATCAGAGCTGGAGAATTTGTAGAAGGGAGAATTTGTGGGATCAAACTGAGCAGTGATGGATGTCTGGGCGGTCGCGACAGTCCAAGCGACGCACTGCTGACCGGTGGTGACAGGAATGTATCCGGGAGAACCCGCATCCGCGCCCGGCCCTTCGGACGAGACCTGTTTACATTTCTTCGAACCATCCATGGTAACCGTTATAGTTATCGTATTCCCGCTGCATGTCTGCGCGTAGGCGGACGGCGCTAAGTTCAACAACACGACCACTAGAACGGCAAGGACAAGGAAAGTGAAACGACTCTGGCGCGAAGTCATATATTCTCCCCTCCTGGAAAAATTCATGATTCGAGGTACTGGCCGAAATTATCTAGAGTTGATAAGTAACTACCTCATGATCAAGCCATCGTTGTTTATGGTACAGAATTGCGATCCGTCTGCTTGTACGGTAATTGAGGCATACGGATATGTGTTTCCCTTGTCGTTCGGGCTAAGAGGTCCCGTTGATACGGGAGTCGGGCCATAACTACATTTGGCAGCATCCGGACAGGGCATCTTTAACGTTATCGTGACGGGTACGGGCGCCGTCCAGCTGACCCCGTCCGTTCCCATAGTCGCGTTGCCTCCCTCAACCCCATTCTGAACACAAAAGCCGCCGGAGTCTTTTGAAAGGGAGATGGGCGCCGGGGTTCCCAAAGCCTTAATTGGCGCCGTCCCCCCGTCAGACTTCGATTGGTTGCAGGCTGACAAAACGAGCGCACTCACCAGAATGACTATGGACACAAAACCACGTAGGCTCAGCGACATTCGATCCTCCTCGTCCAGCATCCGTGCAATGTTAGCAACCGGAATCGTGGAAACAATAGCACGATGTAAATTGCTGTCAAGCAAATAACTGGGTGACCGGCGGATATTGGTCATCTCTTTCGGCGGTCCTTTTGTAAATGGAGCTTATTTACCCGGCTATCTTATCGGAAGGGGCAGTTTGAAGTTCTTTCCTTGAGGGCGCTCATGAGGAGGGGTCAGCGGCGGATGCGCCAAGAAAAGAAGCTTTTACGGGAGATTTCTGCCACATGCTTTACTCCCCACCCTCGCGCTTCAACTCGCCTTTGATGTTGAGGTTTCGTATCAACCTATGAAGGTAGTTAGGGTGGACGCCGAGTGCCTTGGCGGCCTCGGTGTAGTTGCCTTTGGACTGCTTGACCGCGTCGGCGATCATCTGCTTTTTCAGCTGATTGAGCTGGTCGTGATATTTCGCGCCGCGCTCGGCGGGCTGCACTTCCAGCAGAGCCTCGGGCAAGTCATCGGGGACAATCTCGTCGCCAGCCCCCAGCACGATCGCGTGTTCAATCGCGTTTTCTAATTCGCGAACATTGCCTGGCCAGCTATAGCCGAGCAGCAGAGTGCGCGCGTCGGCGGAAATGCCTTTCAGCGAGCGCTTGCACTTCTCGGCATACTTGGCGGCGAAATAAATTGCCAGCAGCGAGATATCGTCAGGCCGGTCGCGCAGCGGCGGCACCACTACCGACACGACATTTAAGCGGTAATAAAGGTCCTGGCGAAATTCGCCATCCTTGATCGCTTCTTCCAGGTTCTTATTCGTGGCCGCGAGGACGCGAGCATTGAGCTTGAGCGGACGAGTGCCTCCGACGCGATCGAATTCGTGTTCCTGCAAAGCGCGCAGCAGCTTGGCCTGCAGCATGGGCGCCAATTCGCCAACCTCGTCGAGAAAGACGGTGCCACCCTCGGCAACTTCCAGCCGGCCTTTCTTGGCGGCGATGGCTCCGGTGAACGAGCCTTTCTCGTGGCCAAACAATTCGCTTTCCAGCAGGGCCTCGGGGATGGCGGCACAGTTGATGGCGACGAAGGGCTTTTCGGCGCGCGGGCTATTGCGATGAATAGCGCGAGCCACCAACTCCTTGCCAGTACCGCTTTCGCCGCGGATCAGGACCGTGGAATCGCTCTTGGCAACCTTGGCGATGAAGTTCTGCACCTGGCGCATGCCTTTGCTTTCGCCAATCAAGACATCGCCCATCTCCAGCTCGGCCTGCAGGCGGCGATTCTCGTTGCGCAAGATTTCCAGGGCGAGAACGTTTTCCAGCGTGACCGCGGCGATCCCCGCCACCGAGCTGAGAAAGTGCACATGGTCATCTTCGAACTTGGTCCGGGAACCCGTAGCCAGCAGGTAAAGAACTCCGATGGTTTTCTCGACCGCAACCAGAGGAACGCAAAGCACGCTTTCGGTATCGCCGGATTCGGGAGTGGGCCGGCTGAGGATGGCCGAACGCTCCCATAGAGCGCGCTGCACCAGTTCGCGGCGCAGGCGTAACGGAGCGGTCTCTCCCGGTTTCCGGTGCCAGGTGCAACTGGATCGAGGCTCGTCTTCGGCGTGGCGGAGAATCACGATGGCGGCGGCGTCGGCCGGGATGACTTCGCCGATCAATTGCAGCAGCGCCTGCTGCAGCGGCTCCAGATCGCGAATGGAATTGATGGTGTTGGCGATCTTAAAGAGCGCGTTCAGATCGCGCGCCATGCGGCCGACATCGGTGCCAAAACTTCCCAGCGCCGGATAGGCCTGCAACTTGGTGGTGGACAGCAGATCGACCGGCTCCTGTTCTTCGCTGAATTGCACAATGTGCGAGACCAGCTCTTCGTCTTCGGTGATGAGGAAGACCAGCTCGCAGTGCCCGGCACGGATGGTGTCTCCATGACCCAGGAGTTTGCGGCGCACGGGAATACCATTCACGAACGTACCGTTGTGGCTTTCCAGGTCGACCAGATGAAAGGCGGCATCGGTTTCGCTGATGGAGAAGTGGCGGCGCGAAACGGCGCGATCATGCAGGCACAGGTCGTTGGCGGAATCACGACCGACGGAAAGCTGAGCGCCGGCCAGCCGGACGACAGTTCCTTTCGAAGGGCCCGAAACCACGACGACGCGCGAGTCCACGACCAGTTTCCTCCAGGGCTGCTAGTGTAGCCGGACTAGCCGCAAATGCAAAAGACTACCTTCACGATAAACCGGCAGGATGATCGTGAAATGCTAAAGCCTACCTTCACGACAAACCAGAAGGATAGTCGTGCCTATCCATTTGGATAGTTCGAACCAGCCAAATATTAAGAGCAGATGAATCCGGCAGCCACTGAGGTTTATCCGTATGTGCTTGCAAAATCAGCACGGCGACTTGTCCGTTGAGGTTGGCACAGCACTTGCAAGGTAAGAAAGCAATTGCGGCCTTGATCGGTCGCACCGGGTTGGCAAGAAAAGCCGACTTCGAGTTCGAAAGCGAGACGGAAGTAAGGGTTTGCTGTCCAAAGTTCTCCGATGGCCCGGAGATCGTGATCGTGGCAACTTAAACCGTTGCTCCATCACGCAATGGAAAAGACCTGGAGTGGGAGCGCTCCAGGTCTTTACTTTTTAGGGCGATCGCGATTCCACGCCGCGAAGGTGCCTTGGTCCAGGCAAGTCGTCATTCACTTTTTCCTCTCTACCAACTTTGTTTGTGACTAACCTCACAGACGCCCGCGGCCGGCCCGCCTATCGTTTCTACATAGATATCCTCCATACCCCGGGTCCGGCGACTTCTGGTGTCTGAAAGGCTTTGCGATGTCCCTCTCGCCTGTAACTACTACCTCTCGCGTATTGAACTCTAGTCTGCTGAACCGCATCATGAGCGCGGAAGAAGCGGCCGCGCTGATCCATCCCGGCCACCAGGTCGGCATGAGCGGATTTACCGGCTCGGGCTATCCCAAGGCTGTGCCCATGGCGCTGGCGCGCCGCATCTCCGACGCCAACCTGCGCGGACAGAAGTTTCAGGTCAGCATCTTCACCGGCGCCTCCACCGGTCCGGAGCTGGACGGCGCGCTCGCCATGGCAGGCGGAATTCATCTGCGGCTGCCGTACCAGTCGGATCCCGAGACGCGCAAGCGCATCAACGCCGGCGAAATGGAATACATGGACATCCACCTGAGCCATGTGGCGCAGTTTGTGGAGTACGGATTTCTGGGCAAGCTCGATCTGGCGCTGATCGAAGTCACGGCGGTGCTGGAAGATGGGCGGGTGGTGCCGAGCTCGTCGCTGGGCAACAACAAGACGTGGATTGAGCAGGCGGAAGGCGTGATCCTGGAGGTCAACTCGTGGCAGCCCACCGAGCTCGAAGGCATGCACGACATCTATTACGGACTGCAACCGCCGCCCAATCGCGGACCGATTCCGTTGACTCACACCGGCCAGCGCATCGGCAGCCCCTACCTGCGATGTGCCGCCGGAGAAAGTTGTCGCCGTGGTGCTGACCGACTCGCCCGATCGCAACAGCGCTTTCAAAGCGCCGGACGAGAACTTCGAAGCGCATCGCCGGACACATCCTGGAATTTCTGGGCTGGGAGGTGAAGAAGGGGCGCATCCCGGCCAATCTGCTGCCGCTGCAATCGGGCGTGGGCAACATTGCCAACGCGGTGCTATTTGGTCTGGAGGAAGGGCCGTTCGAAGGACTCACGTCGTACACCGAAGTGATTCAGGACGGCATGATTCGTCTGCTGAAGTCGGGCAAGCTGACTGCGGCATCAGCCACGGCGTTTTCGCTCAGCCCCGAGATGCTGACCGAAGTCAATGCCGACATGGCCAGCTATCGCAAACAGATCGTGCTGCGCCCGCAGGAAATCTCGAATCATCCGGAGATCATCCGCCGGCTGGGCGTGATCGCGATGAACGGCATGATCGAAGCCGACATCTACGGCAACGTGAACTCGACGCATGTGATGGGATCGCGCATTCAGAACGGGATTGGCGGGTCGGGCGACTTCGCGCGCAACGGGTATCTGTCGATCTTCATGGCGCCGTCGACGGCGCAGAAGGGAAGCATCTCGACCATCGTGCCGATGGTTTCGCACGTGGACCATACCGAGCACGATGTGTCGGTGATTGTGACCGAGCAAGGGCTGGCGGATCTGCGGGGATTGTCGCCGAGGCAGCGGGCTCATCTGATCATCGAGAAATGTGCTGCGCCGGATTACAAGCCTCTGCTGCTCGACTATCTGAATCGCGCGGAGCGGCTGTCGTATGGGCGGCACACGCCGCATCTGTTGAGTGAGTCGCTGGGCTGGCACAACCGGTATCTGCGCAGCGGGCAGATGCGGCCGCAAAGGGAAGACTGAAAGGGCCTCGCCAGATCGTCTTATGTTACAAATAGGGCGCGGTTTTGAATGGAGCAAACATGGGACTGATCAATAGGCCCCCTGCAGGTGTTTTCCCCTCGCTCTGCAAGGCAGCTTCATTTCTAGTCGTTGGCGTTTGTATCGTGGTATCCGGCTGTAAAGGTTCGGAGAAGGTTTGGTCCGCAGAAGCCCGATCCCCGGATGGAAATATGCTAGCGAGTGCACGCACGATCGCGCAGAGTGGGTTTGGAACGGGCTATATTGGGACCGTTGTATACCTGAACCGGATCAAGGGTTCACAGCCTCCGATGGAAATATTGCAGCTCTCCGACGACTATGAGACGCCATCCGATGAGATAAGTGTGGAGATGAAATGGTTAGCTCCAACGCACCTGGAGCTGGCGTATAAGGGGCACCGGACTCTCGACTTCCAGGCCGTCAAGTGCGTCGGCGTTGACATCTCTGTGCGAGACCTTTCGAGTGGTACGGCCAGCACTCCACATTAGGTGGATGAGGTCCAAATTTTCGGAGGCGGGTGGCCCAGCCTACCAAGCTGACTGGGCGAAGTTATTCCGCGCCGGCGGCGCTCGGTTCTCGCGGGTCAGAGCCATTGCCGAAACGCAGGGGTAGCATCATTCTCTGCCGCCCCTGAAGGGGCGCAATCATAAATTGCAGCGTACCCAGCGCTGAAGCGCTGGGCTATCATCTTTCGTCCCTCAGGAGCGGGACTAGATTATCGTTGCTTACATTTTATCGCGGGCCTTGCCTTTCCGCAGGGATGTCGACAGAGCCACGCAGTAATGACGAAGAGATGGGAGCGGCGTCGTTCTCAATTCTGATACTGCGGTGGCTCGGGGATTCGAAAGCGTTGCACCATGTTTTTTTGCCACTGCGCCTTGAACTCCGCCGGTGTCATCCGCTTCAGAATTTTTCCGCTCGGCACTTCCACTTCATAGCCCATCGCCTGGCACATGATGCCGCCGAAGTTTGACGTGCATGGTATCTCAGCCATCACCACTACCGCCGACGAGTCGTCGATCCAGTCAATGGCCGTCAGGTTGTATTCGGGATTGCGCTCCATCTTGTGGCAAGTGGCCGAGTCAAGAAGCGCTTTGCACGGCGGATAGGTCTTCACCATGTCCTGTTCGGCTTGCTGGGTCACATCCAGTGGACGCGGTTGAGGATCGTCGAGCAGGTAGACCTGCACGAAGGCGGGCGAAGTCATGCCCTCGCCACCGTCGATGAAGAACGCCTTCGAGTCGGGAGCCCACAACAGGTCGTTCGCCGGACTGCTGCTGACGTCGCGAATCTCAGTCACCTTCTTGTCGGGCCCAGTGACGCGCAGGTAGGCATTGCCATCCTGGTAGAGAACTTCCACTACACTCTTCTTATCGGGCGCTACGATTCGCAATGGCCGGCAATTTCCCGATTGGCAGACTCCGGCAAAGCCCGTGGCTTTTCTGGCCCAACTCGGTTTGTCGGCTGAAGCGAGCGTGGGCAAGAGCACCAGCAGCAGAACGAACCAGCGGTTTCGCGATTGGCGTTTCACAGCATGGCGCTCCAGATCGCCGCGAAGCAAATCATATGCTGAACCGCAAAATTAGCCAAAACATCAGTGTTTGTAGTTTCTTTCCGACAAAACCAGTGGAACATGCGGGGCAGTCGCATTTAGGATAGAGCCTCTCGTCTGCACTGGGCGCTAAGACGACGGCTCGTTGCCGGTTTTCTTTAGCGCACACCTCGAGAAGCGACCGGCAACCAAGACTAAGGACCCTCTATGGCGGACCAAGACTCTAAAAGCGCTTCTTTCTGGACGTCTTTGCCTGGCATATTAACCGGCATAGCTGCCGTGCTTGGAGCTATCGCCACACTGGCTGCGCTGTTCTTGCACAGCAAGCCGGCGCCTACTCCTGCCCCTGCGCCCGCACCGCTTGTGAGCCCGGCGACAACGCCCGTATACCCGGAAGGATCGCGGCAATGGTGCGACCAGAAAGTTGCGGACTGGTCGGCCGAGATGGCCAATGGGACGGACGACGCCGCGCTTCGCGCTGCTTTCCGCCAAGGAGAATGCGGCAAGAAGTATGGCCTTCGCTTAGGGAAGGCTGAAGCAAAATAGCAGGCGGGACGCGAGGCTGGATGATGGGGAACCTCTGATCACGTCTCCGCGGCGGCTTCAAAGCCGCATCGTTTTGCGGGTCTTTGATGGACGGCCTGAAGTGTCTGCGTGAGAACCTCTGTCGTCCCTACGGGACTCGGGCTTATTTACCACTTCACCCAGCACTCCGCCATCCCACCCCAATTCGCGCAAAGGCGGCGCGACTCGGGGACCCCGGTTCGGCTGCGTGCTGGGCTAGGCTCTTTCGCGCCGCCGGCGCTTGTTTTTTGCGCTTCGCATTCCACCGCTCAAACGCAAAGTGAGTTCTCACGCACAGACTGAAGGCCGTCCCCTTCAAAATAAGCGTTAATCGGAGTTTGCCTTAGCAGTTATCGGAGTTTCCCTAGCAGTTACCAGATGCGGCGTACGCCGTAGGCGTCGAAAACTGGGTCGGCGCTAATGATGGGCCACCCAGTAGCCTGTGCTTGAGCGGCCAGCATGCGATCGAAGGGATCTTTGTGATGTCGAGGTAAGAGGCCCGCCCTGAGCGCATGACCAGAATCAATAGGTAGCTCGGAGAAGCCTTGTGCCTCGAGTATGTCGTGCCAGCGCGACAACAGAAGTTCCGAATCGAACTTGCGAATGTTGCTTTTAATGGCAAGCTCCCAAGGTACGACAGCTGAAATCACCATCGTATTGGCCGTGTCGTCAATCGCCTTTCGAGCTATTGGAGACAGTCGAGCTGCCCCATCGAGCCACCAGCGGAGCGCATGTGTGTCCAGCAGGACAATCATTCAAAACCGAGCTCTCGAAGCTCAGCATCGGTAAGTGGATCGAAGGCATCAGGTGCCGACCAAATCTGGCCTTTCAACATGTCGGGAATGCGCTTCTTGGCAGTCTTGGAGATTGGCACCAGTTTTGCGACGGGCTCCTTCCCTCGTGTGATGATCACTTCCTTGCCGCTCTCAGCTTCCTTGATCAGGCGTGAGAGATTCGTCTTGGCTTCGTGGACGGTATAACTCATGGTTCACTCCGGATCGTTGGTGTCGTTATATTCCCCAGTCGCGCAGCTCATCGTCCGTCAGAGGAGCGAATGCGTCGGGCTCCCAGGAGATCAGATCTTTTAAGCGACCGGGAACACGTTTTGTTTTCCGCTCAGCTACCGGAATCAACTTCACGACAGGCTCTTTCCCCCGCGTAATAATGACTTCCTTGCCGCTCTCAGCCTCCTTGATCAGCCGGGAGAGCTGGGTTTTGGCTTGGTGGACCGTGTAACTCATTAGCTAATCTTACTTAGCTAACCGCAAACCTGTCCAGAAGCCGCGATTAAAGGGCCTCAGGACGGGCCCAGGGTATCGCCGCGGGAACCACCGCCTTTCTTCCCACGTAAGTAGCAGGAGAGCGGCTATAATGCCGCTCACGGTTTCTGCCAGCGCTCGTCTATGTAATTGCAGGCACAAGAATTGGCTTGCTAATTGCTAACTAGGTAGAAACCAGCATGCCGGCCGAAGCGGTAGCAGTTCCCCTCACGGTTGGACCGGGCGCACCAGCACGCGCAGGTTTGGCGCGAGGTGGGGTAAGCGTTGCGGGGCTCCGTCCTCCTGAGGCGTGGCGGGAGACGGACAAAGCGTCCTCTATTCCCTCCGATCGGGGGAGTTTGGTGGGGCAGTCGCAGAGCCGCATGAACGACACGGAGCTGATCCGGGAAGCACAGCGCGGCAATCACGCCGCGTTCGAGGAATTGGTGCGCCAATATGATGGCGCGGTGCTTCGCCTGGCCTATCACCTGACGCGCTCGGAGCAGGACGCGCAGGACATCTACCAGGAAGCCTTCCTGAAGGCCTACCGGAACATCGGCAATTTCCGCTTCGAGTGCTCGTTCTACACCTGGATTTATCGCATCGTGACCAATCTTTGCCTCGACCTGCTGCGCAAGCGCCAGGTGCGCAAGGAAGACTCGGGTATCGCGACCGACTCCGACGGGGGCACCTACGACATGCTCGATCAGGTGGCCGACGTGCGGTCGGGCGCAAGTCCGGAACGCGACCTGATGCGGCGAGAGTTGGGAGCGCGCATCGCCAAAGCCCTGACCAAGCTGACGCCGCGGGAGCGCATGGTGTTTGAGATGAAGCACTATCAGGGACTGAAGCTGCGCACCATTGGCGAGATTTTGAACACGACAGAAGAGACGGCGAAGAACACGCTGTTCCGCGGGACGCAGAAATTGCGGGCCGCGTTGAAGGATGTGAAGTGAAGCATCAGCATTCAGCATTCAGCAAATCGGGCCGACTGGCAAATGACGAATGCTAATGCTGAATGCCGAGAGCTAAAAGCTAATCGCTAAGAGCCTGAGCTGATAGCTGACGGCTGATAGCTGATGGCTAAAGAGGTAGTCTTATGAATTGCGATTGGGTACAACAAAACGTCAGCCTGTACCTGTATAACGAGCTGGCCGACGATGCGCGGCACGAGTTGGAGCAGCATATCCAGCGCTGCAAGAACTGCGCTGCCGAGCTCGCCGACCAGCAGGAATTTCAGGTGCAGATGAACGCTTTGCCGGTGGAAGAGCCTTCCGCCAGCTTTCTGGCTGGGGCGCGGATGCGGCTGCAGGAAGCGCTGGAGCACACCGAGCAGAATCGCGCCTGGTATCACCGTTTCGTGTTCGATCCCACGGCATGGTTGCGGCAGATGCGCTTCTCGCCGGCGCTGGCAGCAGTCCTGGTGATCGTCGGTTTCGGCGGAGGCCTGGGCACCATGTATAGTGCGCTGGGCGGCGGCGGTGGTAAACCCACTCAGCCGGCTGCGATTCAGGGCGCATCCATCGCCGGCATTACCTCCATCGATCGCCAGCCCAATTCCGATACCGTTAAGATTGCCTATGATCGTCTGCTTCCGGATTCGGTTCAGGGACCCGTCAGCGATCCTAAAATCCAGGAGCTGTTGCAATATGCGGCCAAGAGCAATTACAACCCCGGAGTGCGCTTGAATTCCGTGGAGGCGCTGGCCGGCAAGGCCGATGATCCGGCCGCGCGCGAGGCGCTCATTTACGCGTTGCGTTATGACAGTAATCCGGGCGTGCGTTTGAAGGCGCTCGGCGGCGTCGGCTCGTATGTGAAGCAGGACATTCGCGTGCGTAATGCCGTGCTCAGCGCTTTACTGGACGACAGCAATCTGGGCGTACGCAGCGGCGCGCTTCAAGCCCTGGAGCCGGTGCGGGCCGACAGCAGCGTGCGTATGGCGTTGCAGCAGTTGGCCAAAGAAGATCCCAGCGATTACATTCGCACTGAGTCCAGGCGCGAGTTGGACTCGATGCCTACAATCGACTAACGGCAGAGACACGGACGAAATGGCAGATCGCTCAAACCAGCAAGATCGGAATCATACCCCACACTCACAGCCGCGGAGAGAACGCTTTAATCTTTATCTATATCCATATCCATCGTCTCTGTGTCTGTGTGTCGCGGTCGTGATGATGTCGATGGCGATTCCGCTTTGGGCGCAACAGTCTCGCACCTATCGCGACGGTAATTCCTGGGTCGAGGAAGTTACCGGCAGCTTGCCGGCGGCGCGCGAAATCCACGTCTCCACCGACTTGGGTTCGGTACAGGTGCAGGGCAATGCGCCGCGCGTTTCCTATACCATTCGCAAACGCTCGTACGCTTCCAGCGAAAAGGCCGCCCAGCGGCAGTTCGAAGAGATGCGCATCTCGGCCGGCAAGTACGGCGAAGGGGATTCCATCGAAGGCCGCACCAAGAAGAATCTGCAGCATTTTGGAGTGGAGTTTGTAGTGCAGGTGCCGCGCGACATCAGTCTGGTGAAGGTTGAAACGCGCGGCGGCTCCCTGACTTTCAGCGCAATCGCGGCCACCATCGTAGCCACCACCGGCGGCGGCTTGATCAGGCTCGACGATCTGGCTGGGCCGGTAAAGATCAGCAGCGGCGGCGGAAACGTCGAAGCCGGCAATCTGGGTGGCAGCTTTTCGGTGACCAGCGGTGCGGCCGATGTGCACGTTAACAACGTCGCCGGCGAGATGCAGGTCAACCTGGGTGGAGGCCGCGTGTATGTCGGATCGACTCGCGCCTCCAGCATTCAAACCGGCGCCGGCAGCATTCAGGTGCAAAAGTGTTTTGGCGATCTGCACGTGACCAGCGGCGGCGGCAATCTGACTCTGGGCGACGTGGATGGCGCGGTGGTAGCTGAAACCGATGGCGGCAGCGTGCGTCTGAGCAGCGCGCGCGGACCGGTAACGGTGAAAACCGGTGGCGGCAGCGTTGAGCTTTATAACTTGAGCCGGGGCGCTCAAGTGGAAACCGGGGCCGGCCCCATCACGGTGGAATTTATCGGCGTGCGCGGATTCAGCGACTCGTTCCTGCACACAGCGTCGGGGGACGTGACGGTTTGTTTCTCCAGCAGTATGCCGGTGACGGTTCACGCCACGTCGGACATGGCCAGCGGACGCGGCATCTGGTCCGAGCTTCCGGGCTTGAACATCACCAAGCAAGGCGGCAACATGGTTCCCACGTCGATGTCGGCTGAAGGAGTGTTGAACGGGGGTGGCCCGGCGTTGCGAATTCGTACCACGATCGGGCAAATCGCTTTTCGCAGATGTCAATAGCGGAGTAGAAAAACAGGGTTGGAAGACGCTATGCAGAAACGCAATACATGTTTATTCGGCGCCATATTTGTCGCCGTCTTGATTTCGACTTTGCCGGCGGCCGCCATGCCTCAATCCAGTTGGCCGGAAGCCCATGCTGGAGGCTACTTGGGCGTGACCATCGGCGGGCTGACGCCGGAGCGGGCCTCGGCATTGAAGCTACAGGATGCGTCGGGCGCGATTATCACTTATGTCGATCAAGATGGTCCTGCCTGTCGAGCCGGCCTGTTGGAAAACGATGTAGTCGTCGCCTTCAACGGTTCCAAGATCGACAGCCCTGAGCAACTCCAGGGTCTGATCCACACCAGCCCTCCGCAGAAGCCGGTGATGCTGACCATCGTTCGCAACGCTCAGCGCAAAGACGTAAAGGTAACTTTAGGGACCTGGACGGTGGCGTCGCACGCACGCGGCGGACAGGCGTTCTCCATGCCGGCGCCTCTGCCACCTCGGGCGTACGTACCCGATGTCGAGATCCCGTCGTTCGCCATTCTGTCCGCGCGCCACGGCCTGGTGGTGGAAAGTCTGAGCCCGCAGTTGGCTGACTTCTTCGGCGTTCCCCGCGGACACGGTGTGCTGATCCGCTCGGTCGAGGGAGGTAGTCCGGCCGCGGTTGCCGGGCTGAAGGCCGGCGATGTCATCGTGAAAGTTAACAACGAAGTCGTGCACGACATGTCTGACTGGCAACGCAGTATGCAAACCAACGCCTCCAAAGTTTCCGTCGGAATCCTGCGCGAAAAGCACGAACAAACGCTGGTGATCACTCTTCCCGGTGGCGGCGATACCTCCAGGCTGGATGGTGAGAACTGGCTCGACTTCGATACTCAAGCTCAAGCGTTGCGAGACCAGGTCGACCAGATTGTTCCGCAGATCGACGCGCAGCGGGAGATGCTGGCGCAACTGGAGCCCAGCGACAAAGAGATGAAGCAGATGCGCCGCGAAATCGAAAAGTCGATGAAGCAACAGCAGAAAGACATCGACAAGATGACGCGGGAGATGGCGAAATCGGCCAAGCCGGCACAAAAAGAAATGGAGCAGATGCAGCGCGATCTGCAGAAGTCAGTGCCCAGCCAGCAAGATCTCGACGAGATGACGCGTCAGATCGAGTCGTCGGTGCCCAGTCAAAAAGATCTTGACGAGATGAAGCGCCAGGTCAGGGAGTCGATGCCGAGCCAGAAGGATCTCGACGACATGCGGCGGCAGGTGGAAGATTCCATGAAGAACTGGACTCCGCAAATGCAGCAGCAGATGGAAAAACTGCAGAAGGAAATGCAGCAGCACAAGTTGGATCTGCAGCAGATGATGCAAGAGTTCAACGACGATCATCAACTGTAACCGGCGATTCGCGATACCAATCATCGCGCGACGTCTACCGCATAAGTTTTCTCGGAGCGGAACTGCTGTTCCTAATCAGGATGTCAGCCCGACCGGAGTGGAGGGACCTGCTGTCCTGGGACGCTTGCGAGATACCTCCTACAGCCCAATCCTTAAGTCCCGCATTGTGGTACGCGAATTTATCTCAGACGAAATCCTCTGGAAGCCGTCCGCGAGTCGCCGAGATTTGTACCAGGGATGACTTCAGCCGTACCGTACCGAGCCATAAATAATTTGGGCTTCAGCCCCCGCGTTGTGCCCGGGCTAAAGCCCGAACGTTGGGATGTGCTTTTTCGGCACGACTAAAAGTCGTGCCCTGATACAAACTAGCGCAAGGCCGCTCAAACCTTAAACATTTCTATCAGGGCAGGGATTCAGCGGCTCAACCCGCGCCTTTCCCGAAAATTCTCTGTGTCTCCGTGTCTCTGTGGTGATCATCTTTTTCTCCACTTCCGATCGACCAACTCAACCACTCCGTACAACACGACGCACACCCAGAAATCGACGATCAATCCGAGATCAAGCCGGTCGGGACGGTGCTGTCCCGCGGGCGGCAAGTGCGGCATCAGCACAAAGAAGTACAGAAGATTGCCTGCAACCACGGCAATCGTTTGTTTGACGAGTCTTCGACGCACGTATTATTTTAGACACGATTCAAAGCTGCTTCGATGCCAGAAAACCAGCAATCAGCATTCAGCTGTCAGCATTCAGCTAAAAACGCTTGACGGCTGAATGCTGAGAGCTGAGTGCTGATCGGCTTCCTTTCATTTACCATCTTTACCGTGCTCGATCTCTCCACCAACGTGCAATACGTCAAAGGCATCGGCCCGCGCTTTGCCGAGATCCTGCTGGAGAAGGGCATCAGCACGGTCGAAGACCTGCTCTACTACCTGCCGTTTCGCTACGAAGACCGGCTGAATCCGCGCGGCATTGGCGAGCTGCGTCCGGGCGAGATGGCCAGCGTCATCGCCGAGGTCCGCACCTTCGGCCTCTTCCGCACCCGCCGCATGCCGCATCTTCGAGATGACCGTCGGCCAGGGCCGCGACACGCTGAAATGCATCTGGTTTAACGCGACGTATCTCAAGGACAAATTTCGCGCCGGATGCTGGTGCGCTCTGTACGGCAAAGTGGAAGCCGGCGATCGCGGCGGCCATCGCTTCCAGATCATGCAGCCGCAGTTCGAGATCCTGCACGATCCGTCGGCAAGCGGAGGCAGCCGCCGAAGAGCAGAAGCCTGGCAGTCGCTCGAAGTCGGCCGCATCGTTCCCATCTACGAAGCCGCCGGCAACGGACGTCTCACGACGCGCTGGTTTCGCCGCGTCATTCACGGCATGCTGGAGAACCTCGATCAAGATATTCCCGATGCCATTCCCGCCGCCGTCCGCGGCCGCATGGAACTGATCGATCGCCGTCGCGCCTTTTGGCAGGCGCACTGGCCCGAAGTCGGCGAGAGCCTGACGAAATTGCAAGCCGCGCGCACGCCCGCGCTACATCCGGCTGATCTTCGAAGAGCTGTTTTTCCTTGAGCTCGGACTCGAACTGAAGCGCCGCAAGATGCGCGCCCAGACCGGCGTCGCGTTCGAGATCAACGATCGCGTGCGTGCCGCCGTCAAGCGCATCCTGCCGTTTCATCCCACGGCCGCGCAGAAGCGCGTGCTGAAAGAAATTGCCGCCGACATGGCCGAGGCCGCGCCCATGCGCCGGTTGCTGCAAGGCGACGTCGGCTCCGGCAAAACCATCGTCGCGCTCGAAGCCGCGGTCATCGCCATCGAGAACGGATACCAGGTCGCGTTGATGGCGCCGACGGAAATTCTCGCGACGCAACATTATTTATCGGCGCGGCGCATTCTCGAAGCCGCCGGCTATCGCATCGTGCTGCTCACCGGCTCGCAGGAGTCGAGCCGCAAGAAGCAGACGCGTCATCACATCGCGCAAGGCAACGCGCAACTGGTGATCGGCACGCATGCGCTCATTCAGGAGACAGTCGAGTTCGACAAGCTCGGCCTGGTCATCGTCGACGAGCAACATCGCTTCGGCGTGATGCAGCGCTTTCGCCTGATGAAGAAGGCCGACTCCGCCGATTCGAATGATGTCGCCGAGCCCGATGTGCTGGTGATGACCGCGACGCCCATTCCGCGGACCTTGGCGCTCACGCTCTACGGCGACCTCGACACCAGCGTGCTCGACGAGTTGCCGCCGGGGCGCACGCCCATCACCACGCGCCTGGTCGGCGACGAACGCTCCGAGGAAGTGTGGGAGTTTGTGCGCAAGCAGGTTGCGGCCGGTCGTCAGGCCTACATCGTCTATCCCGTGATCGAAGAAGGCGCGATCCAACCCCAACGCGCCAACAGCGGGCGCGCCGGTGAGGGCGAGTTGAAGGCCGCCATCAAGATGCACGACCGCCTGCGCTCGTCACGAGTTCGCCAGCCTGCATGTCGGCCTGCTGCACGGCCGCATGAGCGCCGACGAGAAAGACGCGACCATGGCCAGCTTCCAGCGCGGCGAGATCGACGTGCTGGTCTCGACCACGGTCATCGAAGTCGGCGTCGACGTAGCCAACGCCAATATCATGGTCATCGAACACGCCGAACGCTTCGGCCTGTCGCAGCTGCATCAACTGCGCGGACGCATCGGCCGCGGCTCCGCCAAGTCGTATTGTGTTCTGATGACTGGCGGCAAAGTTTCCATCGAAGCTCAGCAGCGCCTCGACGCCATGGTGCGCACGCAAAATGGATTCGAGATTGCCGAGCTGGATTTGCAGCAGCGTGGTCCGGGAGAGTTCTTTGGCACGCGCCAGGCGGGCATGCCGAATTTTCGGGTAGCGAACTTGCTGCGCGATCGCGATTTGCTGGAGGCGGCGCGCAAAGAAGCGCGCTACGTTCTTGCCGGCCCGAACGCCGATCTCGCCAAGGACGAGATTGACCGCGCCGTGCAGCATCTGCGCAGCCACTGGAATCGCCGTTACGGTTTAGTCGAAGTAGGATGAAGTCGCATCACATGCAAGGAGGAGTCTTTCATGATCGATCCCAAAGAAATGCTCGCGACGCTGGTGGACCACCTGGCGGTAACCGCGCAGGTACAAAATGTTTTCGGCGAACCGATTGAAGCGCACGGTAAGACCATCGTTCCGCTTGCTCGTGTCAGCTACTGTTTAGGTGCGGGCGGCGGCGGTGGCGCGGAATCAGAGTCCGAAAAAACAAATGGCGGGGGCGGCGGTGGTGGGATGGTGAGAGCCAGACCGGTGGGAGCGCTGGAAATTACCGAGGCTGGCACGCGCTTTGTCGGCGTCTTCGATCGACGCCGGGCTGCCGGGTTCGTCGCCGGCGGGATTGCGATAGGTCTGGCGTTACGACGCATCTTGCGGTGGCGATAGGTTGGCAAAAGGAATGAGTTACTTCGGATGCGCGGGCGGGGTATTTGTTTTCTCTCTTTGGGATATTCTTGTGGTTTAATGCTTGCAGTTCACGCTGCTGTTCGGGGGATTTACCATGTCGTTTGAGGAAGCACTGAATCGTGCGTCGAGGGACGAAGCCTTCAAGGCAACGATCTATGCAATGAATACGCTGTTGATTGACAAAGGTATCTATACGCGCGAAGAGTTCGAGTCTCTTTTTGTCGAATGGATGCACAAAGAACAGCGTCGGTCGCGGCCGAGCGAGCCAGCCCGGGACCCTATGCCTTACTCGGCTTAGAGCGATAGGCTGGGTGCTGGCAATCCGGCTGGCGGCAGCAATGTATTCCTATGTCGCACGCTCTGCATTCACATGCGCAAGGTGGTGCGGGTTTTAATTCCTTCTTTGGCCTCGGTACTTTCGGCTTCATTGAGTTCCTTCAGAACGGAATTCATTCCAATCGCTTTGTCTGCACACCTTCTTCACCATGTACCATTAACTTACATTGCTTAAATGATATGCAAGCGGTAGTCCCTCTCGAAATGCAGGAAAATTTGTGAAAATTGTGGAATTGCTGCGGGTGATTGTGTAAAGAAAACGCGAAAACCGGGATAATTCGTGTTTTTGAAGCCGTCCTTCGAACTGCAAACATGCCTACAGGCAGGAATCTCGACCTCTTTCGCCAGCTTCCTTCGGTTGACGAATTGCTGCGCAACCCGCAGCTGCAAGCGCTGGGGCAACGATTCGGCCATGCGGCCACGGTCGAGGCGGCGCGCGCATTCATCGAGGACCTGCGTGCCGGGATCTCGGCAGGCTCTCTCGACGAAGCCCAACTCAAGGCTGCTATCGGTCAGCTGCCGCTAGCTATCGAAGAGCGGCTGCAGGTTGGACTGTCGTATTCCCTGCGTGCGGTCATCAACGCCACCGGAGTCATCCTGCATACGAATCTCGGCCGCGCGCCACTCAGCCAGGCTGCGCTGCAACACGTCAATGAGATTTCGCAGGGCTACTCGAATCTGGAATTCGATCTTGCCACCGGCGAACGCGGCAAGCGCGACGTGCATGTCAGTCGCTTGTTTGCGCAACTGTTGAACTCTGCCGGAGCGCGAAGTCTCTACCATTGTGGTCAACAACAACGCCGCCGCCGTGCTGCTGGCCTTGAACGCGCTGGCCGAGGGCGGGGAAGTCATCGTCTCGCGCGGCGAACTGGTCGAGATCGGCGGTTCGTTCCGCATTCCCGATGTGATGGCGAAGTCCGGCGCGGTGCTTCGCGAAGTGGGGACGACGAATCGCACCCGCATCGCCGATTACGAAGCCGCCATCACCGAGCGAACGAAACTGCTGTTGCGCGTGCATCGCTCCAACTTCCAGATTGTCGGATTCACCGAGCAGCCGTCGCTGGAAGAACTGGCCGCGCTGGGACGCAAGCACAACATCCCGGTGATGGAAGATCTGGGCAGCGGCGAGCTTTTCGATCTGCGCCAGGTCGGCGTTCACGGCGAGCCCATGATCGCTCGACAGCCTGCGTGCTGGCGTCGACGTGGTCACCTACAGCGGCGACAAGCTGCTGGGCGGTCCGCAAGCCGGGCTGATCAGCGGCAGGCCGGAGCTGGTGGCGAAGATTCGCACCAACCCGCTGTTCCGCGCTTTGCGTGTCGACAAGATGTTCTATGCCGCGCTGGAGGCGACGCTGCTGGCTTACCTGCGCGAGGATTACGATGCGATTCCGGTGTTGCGCATGATGCGCGTGTCTGAGGATGAACTGGCGCATCGGGCCGAGTACATCGTGCAGCAAGCTGCAAATTAAATTGCCCGCAGCTGGACTGGAAATTGTGGAGTCGCGCTCGGTGCTGGGCGGCGGCTCGGCGCCGGGATCGACTCTGCCGACGCGGGCGCTGGCGGTAAGCAACGCGAGCATGAACGCCGATGAGATTTTGCGACGAGCTGCGTCAGTCGGAGACGCCGATCATCGCGCGCGTGGAGGATGGGCGGGTGCTGCTCGATCTGCGCACGGTTGAGCCGCGAGCGATGCGGTTATTATGGCGGCTTTGCTGAGAATCGCCGGGGCTAAAGCCCTGTTTTAACTGTGAACGCCGACGCGGACCTGAAGGTCCGCTCTTCCACCGGAATCTAGTATTGGACCGGGATCTATCCTTCCACCGGAAATCTATTCTTGGCGACGCTCTACACTATCGGTCATTCCACCCGGACGCTCGACGAATTGATCGCTGCGCTGCAAGGTCACGGCATCCGCACGCTGGTCGACATTCGCGCATTCCCCATGTCGCGCCGGCTGCCGCACTTCAATCGTCGAGTCGCTGGAAGTCGAACTGCCGAAGCACGGGATTGCCTATGTCTGGATGAAGGAACTGGGTGGGCGGCGTAAGAAGATTCGCGACGATTCGCCTAATACCGGGCTGCGCAATGATTCGTTTCGGAACTATGCCGACTACATGCTGACGCCGGAATTTGCGGATGGCGATCGAACGGTTGTTGCGATCTCGCGGAGCAAACAGCAGATCCCTCGGCTACGGCGGCCAAAGACGGGCCACCTCCGCTCGGGATGACACAAGAAAGGGCGGGTCGCCTAGGCTCGGGATGACACAAGAAAAAGGCGGGCCGCCTGGGCTCGGGATGACAATGGAAGAGAGCGGGGCGACTGGAATCAGATCGTCACAAGAGGGAGGCAAGACGCGATCATGTGTGCTGAGCGCATGTACTTTCAGTGTCACCGCATGCTGGTGAGCGACTATCTCACAGCGCACGGGCACACCGTCTTGCACATCGACGACGACAAGCGTCCACTGCGGCCACACAAGTTGATGGCGGAAGCGCATGTGGTCGATGGGCAGTTGCTGTATAACGCGCAGGAGTTGTTCTAGCCGTCAGCCGTCGGCTGTCAGCTAATGATTCAGGCAGTGCCGCGACACAACGAACAGCAGGTCCCTCCGCTCGGACTCAACCACCCGCCAGACGCAAGAGCGGCGCCCGTCGGGGGCCCCGGTGAAGTCCTCAGTCGGGATGACACCGTTTGTGTTTGGCTGATAGCTGACAGCTGATGACTGACGGCTGAAAGCTGATGGCTTCTAGTGAAGAGCGAATTGCGAACAGCGTCTTCTAGCGAACAGCGGCTTTTCTGCGCTACCATCAATGACTCATGAAACAGGCCGTCTTCCGCGAACGCAACAAGCGTTACTATCGCGTTCTGCATACTCCTATCTGGATTTGGGTTTTCTGGGTGCTCCCCGGATACCCGCTTACCTATGACCTTTACACGCACGGGCCCGATCGCCGGCACTGGATCTGGCTGGCCATCGTGCTGGCTGGCGTGGTGTGGCGCGGGCTCGCCGGACGCCTGCCCGGATGCGAGCCGCGCCCCTACATCACACACTATGGCGTGCATCAGCCTAACCTGCCGTATCGCGTCGTCTGCTACACGGCTGCGTGGATCGACATCATCGTCCCCTACACGCTTAACCTTATTGGGCTGGTCATCGCCTCGATCACTGGCCGCTGGATGCTGAAAGATCTCTACATGTACCTCTACTATCCGCTGGCGCTGGCGGTGGTGTTGGCGACCGCCCTTGACTGGACGCCGCGCGCCCGCCGCGACACCTTCGGCGAAGGCGCCGAGCGCGCCTGGTTCTATGTCGCCATCTGGACGGTCGTGCCCACACAGGTCATCAACTGGGCCGCATGGCGGTTTGGCAAGTTCATGGATCTGTCGCCGCTGCCGCTGGCAAGAGTCCGGCTCATCGTTTGCCTGATCTCTACCGCGCTGTTTTTCTTTCTGGGATATGCCGAGAAGCTGCCACGCAGCCAGCGGCATTATGAAGGAGTGGCCGCGGCGGGAGTGTAGAAGGCAGGGGCTAGGAGAGTAGTGAGTCGTGAATCGTGAATCGTGGATAGGTTGTGCTTTGAGGTGGCGGTGACTTTCCACACCGGGACTTCCCTCGGCCCAGGTTATCGTCCAAAAGAAGGACGCGAACCTGGGGCACACGAAGACTTCCATTTGGCACCGGCGACCATTCCGCTGGAAGTTATTTCTCAACAGGTGTAGAGGTTTTTGAAAGCAGCGCACCTCGTGATGCGCTGCTCATAAGCCAAACCGGTTCTTAATCTACTTCGCGTCGACCATTGGGATTAGCGATGCCAGTTGGAGCTGGATCATCAGGTCTACGCGGTGATCGATCTGGCAGAACAGCGCCGTCTTCTTCGGCGAGATGACTTTCTCAAACATCGGAACATACTGCATGCGAAGCGCGATCACCTTCTGCTCGTTAGCCCCTTCGCGCTTGATGTAGTCCTGCGCCTGCGCGTCGGTCATGGTCGCGTAGTTCTTGGCGTAGTCCTGGATCAGCGCCCAGCGCTCGTCGCCGTTCTTGCTGGCTGCCTGACGGTACTGGTCATAGAGCGGCCAGAACTTAGTGGCCTCGTCGGGAGTGAGCGTCATGTTGGCGGCAGTAATCTGCTTCCGCTGCGCCTGAATGTTCTGGCGAAGCAACTGGATGTCCTGATCGCTGGCGGCGCTGGGCTGAGCGCCGGCGCCGGGGACGTTCTGCGCAGCATCCTGGGCACAGACCGGTACGGTCGCAAGCAACATTGCGCTGACCACGATTAAGAGAACTGCAAAATTCTTCTTCGACATTTTGCCTCCTGGTTCCATTGAATTGGTAGAACGCGGATTCGTGCTGGCGATGGGTGGCCGTGCCAGACACCCATCCCGCACGTACGCAGATGGGAAGCCGACTCCGTTGTAGGTGATGCAGCAGGATTATATCGGAATCATGTTTCAGAGTTGCGTTGCCGGGCCGGCGTAAATTCTGAGTGAGAGGGAAAGCGGTCGGGTTGCAGCCGCGCCGGTTGTACTCAGCCGAATAATTCGATGGGCATCTGGTTCGCAGGAAGTCCAGGCATGGACTTGCTTAAGCAGGGGCGCCCGGTACATGCACACGGCGATAGCGCAGAACCGTTCCAGTTTTGTGACATGGACACCAAGCAATCCCGCCAAGGGCAATGCTGGTTCCGCTGGAAGTTATTCCCGAACGGGTGTAGAGTAGCGCCGCCGAAAAGGCGAACGTTGAGTCCGTGCATAGGGGAGAAGCTCATGACTAAGCCAGCCCAACCCTCCACAGTCAGATCTGACGGAAGTTTCCCATCATCCAGCATCGCGCTTGTGCTGGGCTGTGCATTCATGATGGTGATCGCGCAATGGGCGCAGGCGCAGACGCTGACCGTGCTGCACACCTTCTCCGGGCCGGACGGGCTGTATCCGTACAGCGGCGTGACTCTGGATCGTGCGGGAAATCTTTACGGCACGACTTACGCCGGCGGAGCCAGTCAAGACGGCACGGTGTATCAGCTCAAGCGCGCCGGCTCCGGGTACATTCACAACCAGCTACACGCATTTGCCGGAGGCAACGATGGTGAGCAACCATGGGGCGGCGTCATCTTCGGTCCCGACGGCGCTCTTTACGGCACGACCCTCACCGGCGGATTCGAGAGGGGCGGCACAGTTTTCAGCTTGCGACCGCCGGTAACCATTTGCCGTAGCGTACTGTGTCCCTGGACAGAGACTGTGCTGTACAACGTGGCTAATTTTGACGGAGTCCAGCCATCCTATGGCCAAGTCGAGTTCGATTCGGCCGGCAACATTTATGGAACGACAGCCTTTGGCGGAGGAGAGGAATATGGCGATGTTTACGAACTGAGCCGCGCCGGCAACGGCTGGACGGGCACGCAGCTTTATGGTTTTGGCGATCCGGACGCGCAATACCCCGGCCATAACGTGGTGCTCGACAGCGCGGGAAATCTGTATGGCACGACGGATGGAGGAGGTTCGCACAGTGAGGGCACGATATTCGAACTGGTGCGCTCCGGTTCGGGATGGTCGGAGAACATCCTCTTCAACTTTGGAGCACTAGAGGGCGCAGGCGGTTATCCGGTGGCCGGACTGATCATGGACCAGGCTGGCAATTTCTATGGAGGTACGGTAGGGGATAGCATTTCCGCATGCGTCTTTGAGTTGTCACCGTCCGACAACGGTTGGCAGCTTACCGTGCTGCACTCATTCGCAATTTCTGGAAACGACGAAGGTCCTTTCGGCAACCTGGTCTTCGACAACAGCGGAAACTTGTACGGAACCACCTACTCTTTAGGCGCACATGGGATGGGCAACATTTTCAAGCTAAGTCCGTCGGGCGGTGGATGGACTTATACCGACCTGTACGATTTCAGCAACAACGGAGATGGAGAAAACCCAACCGGCGATCTCACGATCGATGCCAACGGCAATATCTATGGCACCAACCTGGGAGAGAACGGGCATGGCGTGGTGTGGGAGCTGACACCGTAGCCCTCGATCCAGGTTAGGCGTGGATCGTGGTTCGTGAATCGTGGTTCGTGAAGCGTGGATCGTGAATATTGTTTTTCTGGGCGGCATTGTCATTTCGACTAACTGTTGGCTTCGGCCCAGGTTAGCGTCCAAAGGCAGGACGCGAACCTGGGGCACAAACTTAGGATAGCGTCCAAAGGCAGGACGCGAACCTGGGGCACAAACTTAGGATAGAGTCCAAAGGCAGGACGCGAACCTGGGGCACAAACTAGGTTAGCGTCCAAAAGAAGGACGTGAACCTGGGGCACATGGCAATTCCACTTAGCCGCGATGCTGGTTCCGCTGGACGCTACTTCTGAACGGGTGTAAAGTAGCGCCGCCGAAAAGGTGAACGTCGAGTCCGCGCATAAGGGGAGAAGCTCATGACCAGGCCAGGCCAACCCACTCGCATTTCTCTCGGAAGCTTCCGATCAACCAGCCTGGCGCTCGCGCTGGGTTGTGCGCTCGTGATGTTGATCGCGCCAACGGCACAGGCGCAAACCTTAACCGTGCTGCACACTTTCTCCGGGCCGGACGGGCTGTATCCCTACAGCGGCGTGACCCTGGATCGTGCGGGAAATCTTTATGGCACCACTTACGGCGGCGGCGCTAGTCAGGACGGAACGGTGTATCAGCTCGAAGCGCGCCGGGTCCGGCTACATCCACAACCAGCTGCACGCGTTTGCCGGCGGCAACGATGGTGAGCAGCCATGGGGCGGCGTCATCTTCGGTCCCGATGGCGCTCTCTACGGCACAACCGCCGGCGGAGGATTCGAAGGCGTAGGCACCGTGTTTAGCTTGAGACCGCCGGTCACCATTTGCCGCAGCGTCCTCTGCCCCTGGACGGAGACTGTGCTTTACGATGTGGGCCATTTCAACGGAATCGAGGCAGCCTATAGCCAGATCGCGTTCGATTCGGCTGGCAATATCTACGGCACGACGGTCTTCGGCGGTGCAGAGGGATATGGTGACGTTTACGAGTTGAGCCGGGCGGGGAGCGGTTGGACGGGCACGGAGCTTTATGGTTTTGGAGACCCGGACGCGCAGTACTCCGCTGACAACGTGATACTGGACAGCGGGGGAAATCTGTACGGCACGACGGTTTCGGGAGGGTATTACGATGAGGGCGCGGTGTTCCAACTGGTGCGCTCCGGGTCAGGATGGTCGGAGAACATCATCGCCAGCCTCGGGGCGCCCGGAGTAGGCGGTTATGGTGGGACCGGGCTCATTATGGATGCGGCGGGCAATTTGTACGGTGGCACGTTAGGCGCACAAAATACAGAGGCGTCGGTGTTTGAGTTGTCGCGTTCCGGCAATAGTTGGCAGCTTACCGTGCTGCACTCGTTCACGAGCGGCCTGGCTTGCTGGGGCAACCTGGTCTTGGACAACAATGGAAACTTGTACGGAACCACGTATTCTTTGGGAACACATGGGATGGGCAACATTTTCAAGCTGAGTCCGGCGGGCGGTGGATGGACCTATACCGACCTATACGACTTCAGCAACAACGGCGATGGGGAAAATCCAACCGGCGATCTGACGATCGATAGCAGCGGCAATATCTATGGCACGAACCTTGGCGAGAATGGGCATGGCGTGGTGTGGAAGCTGACGCCTTAGCTGCCGGCCCAGGTTAGCGTCCTAAAGCAGGACGCGAACCTGGGGCACAAGCTTCAGAGTAGCTTTAAGAGAACGTATGCTTTGGCCAAGTGCCAATTGCTAACGGCCAATTGCTATCCACCGCTCCCAATAAAAAAGGCGGCCTGGGTGGGCCGCCCTCCGATCTTTCCAGCTCGAGACCTACAGAACCTGTACGTTTTCCGCCTGCCAGCCCTTGGGCCCTTTGACCACGTTGAACGAGACGGCCTGGCCTTCCTGCAAGCTGCGGAAGCCATTGGTCTGGATTGCAGAATAGTGCACAAATACGTCCTCGCCATTCTGCCGGCTGATGAAGCCGTAGCCCTTCGCGTCATTGAACCACTTAACTGTTCCTTGTTCCATGGTGATACATATTCCTTCAAGTTGATGTAGCTGCAATTCGATCGGGATGTGATGCAGGCAGGGATTGCTATGATGCAGGAACTGCTGCGTACAACGTCGATCAATCGAGCGCGCTTATCATAGCAAACCGGGTTGCAAAAACCCAAGCAGTTTTGCCCGTCAGTCCGGTACCAGACAGAAGAACACATGTATTATCAATGTGTTACCTTGGGGAATCTTGCGCCCTTCGCCGTTCGCTTTTCGCCAGATGGACAATTCCGGCAAGAGGCGACCTGTATTGTGGTCCCTTGAGGCGCCGCGCGGAAACGATCTGCTGCCACCAGAGACTTCTGCCGCGTAGTAGGGGTACTTAGCGAGGAGCGAGGCCGCGACTTATGATTGTCGGTACCGGTATTGACATCGCGGAGGTTCCTCGCATCGCTGCCTCCATCGAGCGCTTCGGGCGGCGCTTTCTGGAGCGCGTATTCACTTCCGACGAGATCCGCTATTGCCAGTCGAAGGCCGAACAAGGCGGAGCGCTACGCCGGACGCTTTGCCGCCAAGGAAGCTGCCATGAAGGCCATCGGCACTGGCTGGAGCCGCGGCGTCACCTGGCAGGATGTTGAGGTGAAGCGAGTTCCGGGCGGACGTCCCACTGTGATCTTTCACGGCAAAGCGGCGGAGTTCTTCCGTCAGCTCGGCGCTGTTCGCGCCCACCTCTCCATCACTCACACCCAAGAATTCGCCATGGCGCAGGTCATCCTGGAGTCGGAGTAGGCGAAGCGGCGCCGATGACGTCGGCCCCGCGTGACCTCGCGACCGCGTGTGGAACCTGTTTCAAACGGGACAGACCGCAGCTATATGGGACAGAATTACTTTCATTCTGCAAGTAAACTTGCTAAAGTGCCGACATGCTGGGGACAGCGAAATCGAAGCCACGGTCGGGATGCCCGGTGAGTGTCTCGCTGGAGAAGTTCGGAGATCGCTGGTCGTTGCTGATCGTCCGCGACCTGATGATTCGTGGCTGCCGGACTTTTAAGGAGTTTCAGCAAGCGGGCGAAGGGATTGCGACCAACATCCTGAGCGACCGTCTGCGGAATCTGGAAAGCGCCGGAATCATCACGGCGAGGGCAGAGAAGACGGATGGGCGAAAAATAAATTACCGGCTGACGAGGAAAGGAATTGACCTCGCGCCGGTACTGTTCGAACTGCTGGTTTGGGCAACCCGGCACGAAGAAACCGAAGCATCCTGTGCGGTTATCGACCGCATGGCGAAAGATCGGGAGGCGGTGCTGGCGGAGGTTCGGCGACGGTGGCGGGAACGGGACTCGACTCCGTTACAGTCGAAATCGGGGGAGTGGCGCTGGCCGTGATGGTCGGGGATTCGCACTCGGAGAGAGGAATGAGGAAGATCATAGTTTCGAATATGGTGTCGCTAGACGGCTTCTTCGAAGGGCCAAACCATGAACTGGATTGGCATGTTGTCGACGAGGAATTCTTTGCTTATGCAGCAGAAATGCTGAATTCAGCGGATACGATTTTGTTCGGTCGAACTACTTATCACCTGATGGCGAACTATTGGCCTTCGGCTCCGCCGGATGCCATCGCCGAAAAGATGAACACTTTGCCCAAGATCATTTTTTCTTCCACCCTGCAAAATGTCGAGTGGAGCAACTCCCGATTAGTGAAAGGTAATATTGCCAAAGAAGCTTCCCGGCTGAAACAGCAGCCCGGCAAGGACATGGTGGTGCTAGGCAGCGCCACGCTGGCAAGTTCGCTGCTGCAGTGGGGGCTGGTTGACGAATATCGGGTTATCCTGAATCCCATCCTTATTGGCAGGGGCAAGCCTTTATTCCCGGGCATAACAGAAAGATTGAAACTAGAGCTGCTGGGTACCAGGTCGCTGGGGTCAGGACTAGTGATCCTTACTTACCGGGGAGCATGACTATGAACAAGAAAAGGGCGCGGCGTAGCTGAAGCTATGCTTTTTCGAACTCACCTTATGCCGAGTTTTTCAGCAGTTGACCGGGTCGCTATCTCGGGCGACGTCGAAGGTAAACAAATTGGGAGGCAAGGATTGATGCACTCTACCACGCAAACCACGACTTCAAAGAAGATGCTTTGGACTGGGCGCATCGTCAGCGCGCTGGTCGTCGTCTTGATGCTTTTTGATGCCAGCCTCAAAGTTTTGCGAGTGCGGGCTGTCGTGGAAGGAACGGTCCAGGTCGGTTATCCCGTCAACACGGTTCTGCCCATCGGAATTGTCCTGCTGGTATGTGTCGTCCTTTATGCGATTCCGCGCACGTCGATTCTGGGCGCCATCTTGCTGACCGGATATCTGGGGGGCGCGGTCGCAACCAATGTGCGGATTAGCAGTCCGCTCTTTAGCGGCATCTTGGTTCCGGTCTATGTCGGAGTGTTGGCCTGGGGAGGACTCTACCTGTGCGATGAAAGCCTACGCCGGCTGATCCCGCTGCGAAGTTCGAATCGCGGGTAAGCTGCGGGATCAAAATTGCACAGCCATCAAGAATACAAATTCAGGAAGGAGTGAGGATGAGCAAGGTACGAGTACTGGTGGGGACAAAGAAAGGGGCGTTCGTACTGACGTCGGATGGGAAGCGGGAAAAGTGGGACGTCAGCGGTCCCCACTTTGCGGGATGGGAGATTTATCACATGAAGGGATCGCCGGTCGATCCGGACCGGTTGTATGCGTCGCAGACTAGCGGCTGGTTTGGACAAATTATTCAGCGCTCCGACGATGGCGGCAAGACGTGGCAAACGCCCGGCGGTGACCCAGAGAAAACGCCGGAAGGTTTTCCCAAGGGCGAGAGCAACAAGTTTGTGTATGACAGTTCTCAAGAATCGGGCAAGCCTCTGACTACGCATCAGTGGTACGACGGTACGCAGCATCCATGGGAGTTTAAGCGAGTGTGGCATCTGGAGCCGTCGCTCAGCGAACCCAACACCGTGTATGCGGGAGTGGAGGATGCTGCCTTATTTCGCTCGACGGACGGTGGGACCAGTTGGCACGAACTTTCCGGATTGCGTGGACACGGCACCGGTCCTTATTGGCAGCCGGGCGCTGGTGGAATGTGCCTACACACCATCATTCTCGATCCCAGCGATCCGGGACGGATCTACATCGCCATCTCGGCCGCGGGCGCTTTCCGCACCGACGATGGCGGCCAAACCTGGAAGCCGATCAACCGCGGCCTGCGCTCGCAATTCATTCCGGACCCGAATGCCGAGATCGGCCACTGCGTTCACCATGTGGCGATGCATCCCTCGCGCCCGGGCGTGCTGTTTATGCAGAAGCATTGGGACGTGATGCGCAGCGATAATGCCGGCGACTCGTGGCAGGAGGTGAGCGGAAACCTGCCGACCGACTTCGGTTTCGTGATTGACGTTCACGCGCACGAGCCCGAGACGATCTATGTCGTCCCCATCAAGAGCGATGGGGAACATTTTCCGCCGGACGGCAAGCTGCGCGTTTACCGCAGCCGCAGCGGCGGAAATGAATGGGAGGCGCTGACCAGAGGCCTGCCGCAGAGCAACTGCTATGTCAACGTGCTGCGCGATGCCATGGCGATCGATACGCTCGATTCCTGCGGCGTGTATTTCGGCACTACGGGTGGGCAGGTGTATTTGTCGGCTGACGCCGGAGACAACTGGGCGCCGATTGTGCGCGATCTTCCCGCGGTACTTTCGGTCGAGGTGCAGACGCTGCCATGATTCGCGTCGAGCTGCCGCAACATCTGCGGACGCTGGCCCACGTCAGCGGCGAGGTGAAGCTGGAAGTCGAAGGCCGGGTTACGCAGCGCTCGGTCCTCGACGCGCTGGAAGCCGCTTATCCCATGCTGTGCGGAACGATTCGCGACCACGTCACGCAGCAGCGCCGGCCGTTCCTGCGCTTCTTTGCCTGCGAAGAAGATTTGTCGCATGAGCCTCCCGATGCGCCATTGCCGGAAGCGGTCGCCTCGGGAGCGGAACCGCTTCTGATTATCGGAGCTATCGCCGGAGGATAGAGTTAGAGCTTCGAAGTGACGGCCCAGAGGTTTTCGGAGAAAGTTGAAGTTCGGGTAGTGGGGGCGTTCAGGCCCGCGTTCTAGCCATTAATAAGAAATTGGGCTTCAGCCCCTTCGGAGTCTTACTCGGAGCGCGAGGGTGCCGCCGGCTGAAGCCGGCTCGGACATTGAAAGTGGCAGCTTAAACGCGAACCTGAAGGTTCGCTCTACCCGATCATCGCAGATTATCCGGTCCGTCCGACCATCCCAAATTCTCCGCTTTTTCTCTACCGGATCATCGCAGATTATCCGCTCCGTCCGACCATCGCAAATTCTGCACTCTATCCAAGCACGGTACGTTCCAGGTCACGATTCTCACGCTAGTTGCCACCATCCCTTTCCCGCGAATTCCCAGGGCTTTCGTAGTAATCTCAACTTCATTCATGATTGATACAACCGAGACACCTACTGCCGCTCCACGCGCGGCTCAGACTTCAACGTGGAGCGTTACGATCGCGGTCGCTCTCATGAGCTTTGCCGCGCTGCTGCTGGAACTCAGCCTCACGCGGCTGTTTTCGGTGGTGCTGTTTTACCATTTCGCATTTCTGGCGATTTCCATTGCGCTGCTCGGGCTGGGAGCGGGCGCGGTGTTCGCCTACCTGCGGCGAAAGTGGCTGGAGCAATGGTCGATTGGCCAGCTCGGCGCCTCACTTTGTGCGATCAATGCTGTCCTCATCCTGGTGGTGCTGGAAGTTGTTCTGCATACGGCCGTAGCGCTGGAACTCAATTGGACGAACTTCTGGCGGCTGACCGCTCTCTACCTGGTTGCAGCGGTGCCGTTTTTCATTACCGGCCTTCTGTTCTCCGTCATCTTTGCTCGCCATCCCGAACGCATTACGCAACTTTATGGAGCTGATCTGCTGGGAGGCTCGCTGGCCTGCCTGGCGCTGGTCCCGCTGCTGAACGTGTTCGGCGGTCCCAACACCATCGTGTTCGCAGCGGCTGCGGTGGCGCTGGCCGCAGTGGTTTGGGCTGCTCCCCGCAAACGCCTGGTTCCGGCGTGTGTCGCGGGTTTCCTGCTGATCCTGGTCGCGCTCAATTTCCATGGCCGCCTGGTAGACATTGTGTATGCCAAGGGCATGAAGCGGGAGGCGCCGCTCTATGCGCGCTGGAATGCGCTATCGCGGGTTGAGGTCGATCAACAGGGAACGGGCAGGGCCATCGTGATCGACGCCGATGCGCAAACTTCACTGATGAATACCGATCCCCATCATTGGAGGCCGGACTACGAGCAAAACCTGATGTCGGCGGCGCCGTCGCTGGCGAACGTGCTGCGTCCGCATGGCGACTTCGCGATCATCGGGCCGGGCGGCGGGGTCGATGTGCTGCGCGCCGTGGCCAACGGCAGCCCCAACGTTACCGGCATCGAGATCAACCCCATCATCGCCAACAACATCATGCGCGATCGTTTCGCCGACTATACGTTTCACCTCTACCAGATTCCCGAGGTGCATATGCACGTCAGCGATGGCCGCTCGTTTGTGCGCGACAGCCGCGACCGCTACGACGTGGTGCAGATGACGCTGGTCGATACCTGGGCGTCCACCGCGGCGGGCGCGTTCGCGCTCAGCGAAAATAATCTCTACACCGTCGAAGCCTTCCGCGAATATTTCGAACACCTCAAGCCGGATGGCATGATTGCCATCACGCGCTGGGAGTTTGCCAAGCCGCGTGAGGCCCTGCGCGTGGTGTCGCAGGCCATGGAAGCGCTGCGCCAGATGGGCGTGGCAAATACGGAAGACAACTTCATCGTGGTGAGCGATGGCCCGCTGGATACCGATGGCCGGCCGGTGGTGGTGCTGGCGAAGAAGAACGCCGTTCACGCTGGAAGAGCAGCAGGCCGTGCTCAATCACATTCAGGGCAAGAATGAGGATCACGCGAATCTCAATCTGAATGTGCTTTATCTGCCGGTCACCGCCGATCAGTTGGGCATGGCGCACTCCGCCTTTGCGCGACTGATTCGCGGCCAGGATGTGCAGGCTTTCTCGGAAACCTATCCCTACAATGTTTCGCCGGTCACCGACAATGCGCCGTTTTTCTTTTTCACCTTGAAGCCGGAGCAGGTGTTTCACGGCGCCGATGAGGGCGGCATCGACTGGAAGGTCAATCTGGGTATTGCGATTCTCGGAATCGTGCTACTGGTTTCGATCGTTGCGGTGCTCGCGTTTCTGGTGGTGCCGCTGGCGCTGTCGCCGGAAACCCGCTCGGGACGCAGTCTTAGCGTGCTTTACTTCATCGCCATCGGCCTCGGCTACATCATGGTTGAGATCGCGTTCATCCAGCGCTTCGTGTTGTTTCTGGGATATCCGACGTATGCGCTGACCGTGGTCGTCTTCCTCATGCTGCTTTCCAGCGGAGCCGGCAGCCTGCTCTCGCGGCGCTGGTTCAGCGAGCCGACGCGAGTTCTGATTGCACTGGTGTTCATCGTTATCGCTTTGTCGATTTACGTCCTCGTCTTGCCGCACTTGCTGGAAACCCTGATTGGGCAGGCTTTCACGGCGAAGCTGTTGATCAGCGCCTTGCTGCTGATCCCGCTGGGCTTCGTGATGGGGATGCCGTTTCCCAGCGGACTGCGTGCTCTATCGGCCGGGAGATCCGGCGAAGATCATGCGGGACATGGTGCGGTGGAATGGGCCTGGGCGATGAATGCCGCGTCGAGTGTGCTGGGATCGGTGCTGGCGATTGTGATCGCCATCCAGTTTGGATTGACGGTGACGCTGGCGTGCGGCGTCGTCGCGTATTTGGCTGCGATGTTGTTGTTGCCAACGTTTGGGAAAGCAGCCGTTGGCAATTAGCAGTTGGCACTTGGCTTTCAGCCACTAGCCACTAGCAACTAGCAACTAGCAACTGGCAACTGGCTAGCCCGCGCAACTAATCTCGCAAGTGGTTTTGGGTTGTATCAGGGCACGAGCTTTAGTCGTGCCGAAGAGCGCATTGCAAATGTAAGGGCTTCAGCCCCCGCAAACTCTGGCACAGGGGCTGAAGCCCGTGTCATTTCTTCTCGGGTGTGGCACGTCTGAACAGGTTGCTGAGAACCTCTACAACCGCTGAGTGCCGCCGGCTGAAGCCGGCTCCGGACTTCGGAGTAAGAGACTTGGACGCGACGCTAAAGCGTCGCTCTACCAGTAAGCGGTGTTATTACCAAGAGCGTCGCTGTACCTGAATAGAGCGTCGCTGTACCCGAACAGAGCGCAGCCGAGCATGTTTCAGCAGCCTATGAAGAGGTGTTGGATACGAACCTGACCTACTGCGCAAGTCCCATTACGGCAGTCGGGTGTGGATAAAAAAGTCCTGACTGGTCGCTTTCGATGGGCTGCGCAATAAAAGTGCATGTGTGCATGGCTGTGGTTAACAAAAATCTGCTGCGCCTCACTTTCTTTTCGGCATCGCACTCAACCGCATTTTTCGCGGGGTTGATGCAGATCCGTCTGGTTCGCGACATTCCAATTTCATCTTGGGAAAAACTTTCTTCGGCAAATGCTCTTGCCCACTTGCAACAATACCAACCTGAGTTGTTATAATCACTCGCTTGGGTGATGCATGTCACACCCGGCTGAGGCGTCCGTCGCCGCAACCGCACCATCCTGGGCCCCGATGGGGTATTCGGAGCCCGAACCCGCAGAGTGGAAAGCTTCACTTAAATGGCCCAGATCTTCCATCGTAGTGCGAATACAATTGCGCGCGCATCGATCATCGGAGTGGTGGTGGTCGTGTCGGTGTTGCTGTGGGCGGCTTTGGAAGTACAGCGCTCGCCCTATGCCACCTATCAGGACGTTGCCCAGGCGCAGCCGGTTCCTTTCAGCCATCAGCACCATGCGGCGGGCGACGGCATCGATTGCCGCTACTGCCATACTTCGGTCGAGAGTTCCAGCTTTGCCGGCATTCCTCCTACCAAGACCTGCATGAATTGCCACTCGCAGATCTGGACCAACGCTCCCATGCTGGAGCCGGTGCGCGAAAGCTATCGCACGGGCCAGTCGCTGATCTGGACTCGGGTCGACGATCTGCCCGACTTCGTTTATTTCGATCACAGCATTCATGTCAACAAAGGCGTCGGCTGTTTCAGCTGCCATGGACAGGTGGACAAGATGCCGCTGATGTATGCAGCCAATTCGCTGCAGATGGAATGGTGCTTGAACTGCCATCGCGCGCCGGAAAAATTCCTGCGTCCGCGCGATCAGGTGTTCAACATGCAGTACCAGCAGCCCAGCTCCGATAATCCGGTGAAGTTGGACGACGGCAGTGTCTTCACCGATCAGATTGCCCTAGGCAATGAGTTGAAGCACCGCTACAACATTCGCAGCGTGCAAGGCATTACCAGTTGCTCTACTTGCCATCGTTAATTGCCATGGGCCTGACTAGGGAGTTTGTAAAAAACGGATTTGTATCAGGGCACGGCTTCAGCCGTGCCGGGAATCGGTACCAACACGCGGGCTTAAGCCCCTGTGCCTCAGTGGCTAAAGCCGTTGGTCTTGGAGCGTCGTGTCGGCACGACTGAAGTCGTGCCCTGATACAAAGCGACGTCACGGGTGTTGTGCAAAGCCCTTCGAGCAGCGTCGAGAGCTTAACGAACGCAGGTATTTTCGAATAGAACGATAAAGATGGATAAAGAGACCCAGAAGAAAACCGAGGCAGTCTGTCCTTCGAAGATGGAGCTTGCCGAAGTGCAGCAGAAGCTGTCGCGCGCCAAGAGCGGTCCGCAGTATTGGCGGAGCCTGGAAGAGCTGGCGCAAAGCGATGGCTTTTACGAGATGCTGCACCGCGAGTTTCCGCGCCAGGCCTCGGTCTGGCCCGAGGGCACTTCGCGCCGCGACTTCCTCAAGCTGATGAGCGCTTCCATGGCGCTGGCCGGACTGTCGGCTTGCGTCAAGCAGCCGCTGGAGCCCATCGTTCCCTATGTCCGGCAGCCGAATGAAATTGTTCTGGGCAAGCCGCTGTTTTTTGCCAGCGCCATGCCGTTCGCCGGTTACGCAACTCCGGTGATCGTCGAGAGTCACGAAGGCCGGCCCACCAAGATTGAAGGCAATCCTGACCATCCTGCTGGTCTGGGAGGAAGCGATATTTTCGCGCAAGCTTCCATCCTCGACATGTACGATCCCGATCGCGCGCAGATCATCACGCACCTGGGAAATCTCGATACCTGGAGCGGCTACAATTCCGCGCTGACAGGCGCGCTGAACGGGCAGAGAGCGCTGAAGGGAAGCGGGCTTCGCATTCTCAGCCACACCATCAGCTCGCCGACCATGGCTTCGCTGATGGAGCAGGTGCAGACGGCGTTTCCGCAGTCGAAGTGGGTGCAGTGGGAGCCAGTCAATCGCGATAACGTGCGCGCCGGATCGCAGTTGGCCTTCGGGCAATACGTCGAGACGCGCTACAACCTGGAGAAGGCTGACATCATTCTTTCGCTCGACGGCGATTTTCTTTCCAGCGGCTTCCCGGGATTTCTGTATTACGCGCGCGGATTCGCGGCCAAGCGCAATCCCGATCTGAAGGAAAAGATGTCGCGCTTCTACTCCATTCAGAGCACGCCGACGAATACCAGCGGCAAGGCCGATCATCGGCTGCCGGTGCGTGCCTCGGAAGTTGAGACGCTAGCACGTGCCATCGCTGCGGGACTTGGCGCTGGTGGCGGAACGGGAGCAGGGAATCCGCAGCAGCAGACTTTCGTAGCGGCACTGGTGAAAGATCTTCAGGCTCACAAGGGCGCAGCGGTCGTTATTCCCGGCGACAATCAGCCGCCTGCCGTGCATGCCCTGGCGCACGCGATGAATCAGGCGCTGGGTGCGAGCGGCAACACCGTGATCTATACCGATCCGGTCGAGGCCAAGCCACAAGACCAGACAGCCGCGTTGAAAGAGTTGGTCGGCGATATGAATGCGGGCAAGGTTGATCTGCTGCTCATCATGGGCAGCAATCCGGTTTACGATGCGCCCGCCGATTTGAATTTTGCCGACGCGATGAACAAAGTGCCGCTGCGCGTCCAGCACGGCTTGTATCAGGACGAAACCTACGATCACGTGCACTGGCACATCAACGCCACGCATTATCTGGAGCAGTGGGGCGATGTTCGCACTTTCGACGGCACGGTGTCGCTCACCCAGCCGCTGATCGCGCCGCTGTACGACGGCAAGAGCGAGTACGAATTCATCTCCGCGCTAGTGGAATCTTCGGACACCACCGGCTACGAGATTGTCCGCAAGTATTGGCAGGGCCAGCAGAAGAGCGGCGACTTCGACACCGCCTGGCGCAAGGCGCTGTACGACGGCTTCTTCGCTAACACCGCTGCGGCCGCGAAGACGGTTGCGGCCAAGGGCGGCAACATTCCGCCGACCAATGCGCAAACTTCGGACCAGATGGAAGTCATCTTCCGCCGCGATCCGATGATCTATGACGGCAGCAAAGCCAACAACGGTTGGCTGCAGGAGACGCCCAAGCCCGTCATGAATCTGTGCTGGGACAACGCCGTGCTGATCAGTCCCAATCAGGCGAAGAAGTCGGGACTGGTGACCGGCGACATTATCGAGATCGACGTGAACGGGCGCAAAGTGAACGGGCCCATCTGGCCGCAGCCCGGACATCCTGACAATTCGATCACGGTGTTTCTCGGCTATGGACGCACCAAGGCGGGACGCGTCGGCACCGATGTCGGCTTCAGCGGTTATAAGATTCGCACCAGCGATGCTCCGTGGTTTGCCGCGGCCCAGATCAAGAAGGTCGGTTCCGGATTCGGCTTCGCTCATCCGCAAGGTTTCCAGTACATCGATTACTCCGATCTGCCCAGCTTCACCGAGCCGCTGAGCAACCGGCACATCATCCGCAAGGCGACGCTGGCCGACTTCATCAAGAATCCTAACTTCGCGCACGAAGACATTGAATCGCCGGGCCGGAGATGACGCTCTACCCCAACTATCAGTACACCGAGTTGAAGTGGGGCATGACCATCGACATGAACGCCTGCATTGGCTGCAAGACCTGCATCGTGGCCTGCCAGGCGGAGAACAATATTCCGGTGGTCGGCAAAGAGCAGACCATGCGCGGCCGCCAGATGCAATGGCTGCGCGTCGATGTGTATTACGAGGGCGGCACCGAGAATCCCACAATGTATTACCAGCCGGTGCCGTGCCAGCAGTGCGAGAACGCGCCCTGCGAAGTGGTTTGCCCGGTGGGCGCGACGGTGCACAGCACCGAAGGCCTGAACGACATGGTGTACAACCGCTGCGTCGGCACGCGCTATTGCTCCAACAACTGTCCGTACAAGGTGCGCCGCTTCAACTTCCTGCTGTTCCAGGATTTCACTACGCCGCAGTTCAAGATGATGCGCAATCCCGAGGTCAGCGTGCGCAGCCGCGGCGTCATGGAGAAGTGCACGTATTGCGTGCAGCGCATCACCCATGGTCGCATCACGGCCGAAAAAGAGAATCGCAAGGTCCGCGACGGCGAAGTGATTACGGCCTGCCAGCAGGCTTGCCCGGCGGGCGCCATTGTCTTCGGCGATTTGAACGATCCCGACAGCCGGGTGTCGAAGATCAAGGCGCAGCAGCGCAATTATCAGCTTGTTGGAAGATCTGAATACGCGTCCGCGCACCTCGTATCTGGCGGTGGTGCAGAACCCGAATCCTGAACTTGAACAGTCGGAGCCCAGTTAGCGATGCAGCAGGGACCAGAGGAAAAAACGATTCTGCAGGACGTGCCCTGGCCGGATGAACCACCGGTAATGTTGCCGGGGCAAACCTTCGGCAGTGTCACCGACACCATCGCCGATGCCGTGTTGACAGCGGCCCATCGGACTGGGCTGGCTGTTCGGTCTGTTTGTCGGCATGACGCTGCTGGGCCTGCTGATGGCGGCGGTCACCTACCTGTTCCTGCTTGGCGTCGGCATCTGGGGCATCGAGATCCCCGTAGCGTGGGGCTTCGCCATCATCAACTTCGTGTGGTGGATCGGTATCGGCCACGCCGGCACGCTGATCTCCGCCATTCTGTTGCTGCTGAAGCAGACCTGGCGCAACTCCATTAACCGTTTCGCCGAAGCCATGACGCTGTTTGCCGTGGCTTGCGCCGGCATGTTCCCGCTGCTGCACATGGGCCGTCCCTGGCTGGCGTACTGGATGTTCCCTTATCCCAGCAGCATGGGCGTGTGGCCGCAGTTCCGCAGTCCCGCTGGTGTGGGACGTCTTCGCAGTTTCGACCTACGCAACGATCTCCGCCGTGTTCTGGTATGTCGGACTGGTGCCTGACTTCGCCACCATGCGCGAGAAGGCGACGCATCCGCGTGACCAAGAAGCTTTACGGCCTGCTGGCCATGGGCTGGCGCGGTTCGGCGCGGCACTGGAAGAATTACGAGGCGCTGTACATCCTGCTGGCCGGCATTGCGACGCCGCTGGTGCTCTCGGTACACACCGTCGTCAGCTTCGATTTCGCGATCGCCATCGTGCCCGGCTGGCACACGACCATCTTCCCGCCCTACTTCGTTGCGGGCGCTATTTATTCCGGCTTCGCCATGGTGCTGGTGCTGGCGATTCCGATTCGCAAGTTCTACCACCTGGAAGGCATGATCACCATGCGCCACCTGCAGAACTCGGCGAAGATCATGCTGGCGACCGGGTTGATCGTCGCCTACGGCTACGCCTTCGAGGCGTTCATCGCGTTCTACAGCGGCTCGACCTACGAGCGCTTCATGATGCAGAACCGCTGGTTCGGCCAGTACGCCCTGTTCTACTGGTTGCTGATCCTGTTCAACATCCTGATACCGCAGGTGCTGTGGTTCCCCAAGATTCGCGCCAATAACAGGCTGGCTGTTCCTGCATCTCGCTGGTCATTCTGGTGGGCATGTGGCTGGAGCGTTTCGTCATCATCGTCACCAGCCTGAGTCGCGACTACCTGCCGTCGTCGTGGGGCCATTACACTCCCACGCGCTGGGACTACGCGGTGTTCGCCGGAACGATCGGCTTCTTCACCACGGCGATGTTTATCTTCATCCGCATCATGCCGGCGATTTCGATCTTTGAAATGCGGACGCTTCTGCCGGAAGCGGAGGTGAAAGCCGAATGAGTCACGCACAGCTCTCACCCGCGATTTACGGCTTGCTGGCCGAGTTCGATACTCCGACCGATCTGGTGCATGCGACCCAGGCGGCCTATGCGGCCGGCTATCGCAAGATGGACGCCTACAGCCCGTTTCCGATCGAGGAAGCCAGCGAGGCGCTGGGCTTTCACAAGAGCCGCGTGCCGCTGATCGTGCTGCTCGGCGGCATACTGGGCGGATCTTCCGGTTATGGCTTGCAGTACTGGATCAACTGCATCTCGTATCCGCTGAACATTGGCGGCAAGCCGTATCATTCGTGGCCGGCGTTCATCGTGCCGACGTTCGAGTTGACGATTCTGTTCGCCGGACTCTGCGGCGTCTTCGGAATGTTCGCGCTGAATGGGCTGCCGATGCCGCATCATCCGCTGTTCAACGTCGACCGTTTCTCGCTGGTGACGCGCGACAAGTTTTTCCTGTGTGTGGAGGCGGCCGACCCTAAGTTCGATCTGGACGGCACGCAGCGATTTATGGAGAGTCTGAAGCCGATCTCGATTTCGGAGGTGCCGCATTAATCGGCTAAGGCAAATCAAGCATCAGGCTCGCGCGATAGAAGTGCGTTCCGTCCGGCGACGCGCAGGCCTGCCGGGAAAGTTGACGGCCTACGCGCTGCTAGTCTCGGCATTGTTGCTGCTGGCGGGCTGCCGCGAAGACATGCAGAACCAGCCCTACTAGCGGCCGCTGCGGGAAAGCGATTTCTACGCCGACAAGCGCTCGGCGCGGCCCATCATCGCCGGCACCGTGGCGCGCGGACATCTCGACGCCGACACGTACTTCTATACCGGCAAGATCGGCAGCAACGATGGCGACTACCTGCCGTTTCCGGTGACGGCCGAAGTGATGGCGCGCGGACAGCAGCGCTTCAACATCTACTGCTCGCCTTGCCACGGCGAGGTCGGCGACGGCAACGGCATGATCGTGCAGCGCGGCTACAAGCATCCGCCGTCGTATCACATCGATCGCCTGCGCAAAGCGCCGATCGGCTACTTCTTCGACGTCATGACCAACGGCTTCGGCGCCATGCCCGACTATTCGGAGCAGGTTGCGCCCGCAGACCGCTGGGCCATCGCGGCTTACATTCGCGCGCTGCAGTTGAGCCAGCACGCGACCGAGGCTGATGTGCCCCCAGGACCGCAGATCGCCAGCGCGCCGCCGCCGGGCGTGACCATCATCGCCGCCCTACGACACGCAAGTACCGGCAACCGCGATGAAGGCGGTGCAGCCACCGGTAGCGCCTCCGGCTAAGGGAGGCGAGCAGAAACAATGAGTAACGAAACTTTGAACCTCCGCCAGGCCGATTACGCTGTGCCCGCGGAAGCGGCGCAATGGCAGAAGCGCGCGCTCATCGTCGGCGTCGTCGGAGTCATCGTCTGCATCGCCGGCGCGGTGATTTCGCTGGACGAATTCCTGCGCGGCTACCTGATCGCCTACATGTTCTGGCTCGGCCTCAGTCTCGGCTGCCTGGCGCTGCTGATGGTGCAGTATCTTTCCGGCGGCTTGTGGGGCTTGTCGATCCGCCGCATGCTGGAAGCGGCCAGCAAGTGCCTGCCGCTGATGTTCGTGCTGTTCCTGCCGATCCTGTTTGGCGGCATCATCTTTACGAGTGGATGAACGATCCCTCGCTGACCGAGCAAATCGCTGGTACCTGCACACCGGCGGCCTGGGTGGATGGTTTGCGCGCTGGATCATTTACTTCGCTATCTGGATTGCGTTGGAGGTTGTGCTCAACAAGCGTGGCGATCTGCAGGATCGTCCGCTGCCGGGAGGGATTCAGCCGCGCTTTCAGGGACTGAGCGGCCTGGGGCTGGTGCTCTATTCGCTGACGCTTTCGTTCGCGGCCGTCGATTGGGTCATGTCGCTCGATCCGCACTGGGGCTCGACCATCTACGGCCTGATCTTCCTCGCTGGACAAGGACTGTCGGCGCTGGCGTTCAGCATCATCATGCTGACCGTGCTGACCCGCTACAGTCCGTATCGCGAAGTCATCAAGCCGACGCAGTTTCATGATCTCGGCAAGCTGATGCTGGCCTTCGTCATGCTGTTCGCCTACTTCTCGTTCTCGCAGTGGCTGATTATCTGGGCGGGCAACTTGCCGGAAGAAATCGGCTGGTACCTGAACCGCATTCGCGGCGGATGGGGTGTGGTAGCTCTCGTCATCATCCTGTTCCACTTCGCGCTGCCCTTCGCGCTGCTGCTTTCGCGCGAACGCAAACGCGCCGGCAGCCGACTGATCGGCCTCGCGGTATTTCTGATGTTCATGCGGATGGTCGACATCTACTGGTACGTCGTGCCCAACTTCGCTCACGAGCGCGGACACTTTTATTTCAGCATCTGGTACTCCTGGTGCCGCTGGGCGTGGGCGGCCTGTGGCTGGCGTACTTCTTCTACAACTTCCGGCAGCGGCCGTGTTGCCGCTCTATGAGCCGCAGGTGCCAAATTTCTTGCATCAAGGATCGGGACATGGCCACTGATCACACAACTACGATCCTTTGCGGAATCCGCAGGTCGACTACGAGCGCGCCGACCTGAGCCCGGCGGCATTCTGTTGTTCCTGATCGGACTGTTGATCTCGGCGGTTTTCATCGAGCTGGTGATCTGGGGAATGTTCCGCTTCCTGGCGCGCAGCGAAGCTCTGTTTCCGCAAGGCAAGCAGAACCCGATGGTGAATGCGCAAAAGGCGGCTCCAGCGCAGATACCGCATTCGGTTTTGCAGAACACGCCGCCGGTGAATTTGTCGGTTTTTCCCGAGCCGCGGTTGCAGGTGAATGACGCCGGCGAGATGGGCGATTTCATCGAGTCGGAGCAGAAGTGTTGAACCTCCGCAGCCGTTTACGGATGCGAGCGGGAATGTGCATCTTCCGATATCGCTGGCGATGCAGTTGATTGAGCAGCGTGGACTGCCGGTGCGGCCGAGTACGCCGCACGATGTTAGCGAGCAGGCCCAGATGTCAGATGGAAATCCGATGGCCTCCGATCCCGGCGCGTCGAACGGAGCCGGTGCAGGGCCGCGGCAGCCGTAAGAGGCAGGCACGGTTCGAGATCGTCGTGTGCTTGCGTTGATGGAACTGGCGATGTACAAGCCGCGAAGCGGCGTCATTTGTTTCAGCCGTGGGCGTAAGCCCGCGGTGCGGTGCGATTACGAAACCGAGCCGCGGAACGGCGGCACTTGAGGTTCGGGTAGTGCGGGCCTTCAGGCCCGCGTTAAGGCTGCTCATAAATGATCGGGGGCTTTAGCCCCGGAGAGAATTGGATTTCGCAGTGAAACGTTTCCAACTCGCGATGGCTTGGTACTCCTGGCGGCGACGGCCGCGTTCGCCCAGCCGCCTCTTCATTTCAGGAGAAGACGACGCAACCTGCTTCGCAGGTCAGTCCCGCCGACCTGACGAACGTCGGCATCGATCAGCGGCTCAATCAGCAGGTGCCGCTCGATCTGCGAGTTCAAAGATGAGACCGGCAAGACCGTGAAGCTCGGCGACTACTTTCAGTCAGGCCGGCCGGTAATCCTGAACCTGGTGTACTACACCTGCCCGATGCTGTGCGGCGAAGAGCTGGCTGGCGAGGCCAGCGCGCTCAGCATGCTGAAGTTCACGCCCGGCAATGAATACGAAGTCGTCTCGGTGAGCTTCAATCCGGACGAAACGCCGAAAGACGCGGCCGAGAAGAAACAGATCTACATCGCCCGCATGAACGAGCATCTGGACCACAAGACCGACGGCGCCGGCTGGCACTTCCTCACCGGGCAGCAGCCGCAGATCAAGCAGCTGGCGGATGCGGTCGGCTTCCACTACCACCGCGATCCGCGCACCGGACAGTTCATTCATGCCGCCGGCATCATGATTGTGACGCCGGCGGGCAAGATCGCTCAGTATTACTACGGGGTGGAGTTTTCGCCGAAGGACATTCGCCTCGGCCTGATTGAGGCGTCGCGCGACAAGATTGGCACCGTGGTCGACCAGGTGCGTGCTGTACTGCTATCACTACGACCCGAAGACCGGGCGATACGGCGCGGTGGTCACCAACATTATGCGTTTGGCCGGAGCGGCCACCATGCTGATTCTCGGCGGATTTCTGATCGTGATGTTCCGCCGTGACAAACCGGGGTCCCCGACGCACGCCGCCCTTGCGCGCGACGGGTGGCAGACTCACATAGCAGCAACAAGGGAACAGGACGGGCCTGATCGATATGTGGAAGAACTTCCCACTCTTTCCTGAGCGTGCTTCGGCACTGGCATGGCAGGTGGACGGACTTTATTTCTTGCTGATCGCGGTGTCGGCGTTCTTCACGCTGCTGATCTTCGTGCTGATCTTCGTCTTCGCCGTCAAGTACCGCCGCTCGGCCCATCCGCATCCGGTGCAGATTGAAGGCTCGCTGCCGCTGGAGTTGGCCTGGACGCTGATCCCGCTGGGCATCTGCATGATCTTCTTCGCCTGGGGCTCGCTGATTTACTTCCAGGAAGCGCGGCCGCCGAAAGGAGCGATGGAGGTTTACGCCGTCGGCAAGCAGTGGATGTGGAAGTTCGAGCACGAGACCGGCCAGCGCGAGATCAACCAGCTGCACGTTCCGATAGGCGCCGACGTGAAGCTGATCATGAGTTCGCAGGACGTGATTCACAGTTTCTTCGTGCCGGCATTCCGCATCAAGGCCGACGTTCTGCCCGGCCGCTTTACCAGCACCTGGTTCCATCCGACGAAGGTCGGGACCTATCACCTGTTCTGCTCGCAGTATTGCGGCACCGAGCACTCGGGCATGATCGGCCAGGTGATCGTGATGGAGCCGGCACGCCTATCAGGCTTGGCTGACCAGCGGCGGCGGACGACCGGATCGCTGGCGGCAACGGACAGCAGCTGTTCCAGCAGTTGGGATGCGCCACCTGCCATCGCTCCGATACGCAGGGACGCGGTCCGAATCTGATCGGCATCTTTGGCAAGCCGGTGCAGCTGGAAGACGGGCGCACGGTGGTGGCCGACGAAAATTATATTCGCGAGTCGATCCTGAATCCCGGCGCGAAGATTGTGGCCGGCTTTAAGCCCATCATGCCGACCTTCCAGGGACAGGTATCGGAAGAGAGCCTGATGGCGCTGGTGGCTTACATCAAGTCGCTGTCGCAACCGCAGCAGAGTGGAGCGGCAAGCAATACGGCATCCGCTGTTCCCGTGCCGTCGAACGCGGCAATAAGGTTTTCAGAACCCTGAAGGTGTGAGACATGGCAACCGCTGTACAAACCGTCGAGCGCGAGAATTACCTGAATTCGAACTACGGCATCAAGTCGTGGCTGCTGACGACCAGACCACAAGCGGATCGCGATGCTGTACCTCATCTCGATCACCGCCATGTTCTGGATCGGCGGCTTCTTCGCCATGATGATCCGCCTGGAGCTGCTGACCCCGGCCGGCGACCTGGTCTCGTCCGACACCTACAACAAGCTGTTCACCATGCACGGGATCATCATGGTGTTCTTCTTCCTGATTCCGTCGGTGCCGGCCGTGATCGGCAACTTCGTGATTCCGCTGATGGTGGGCGCCAAGGACCTGGCGTTCCCGCGCGTCAACCTGCTGAGCTGGTACATCTACATGGCCGGCGCCATCACCGCGCTGATCGCCATGGTGACCGGCGGCGTGGATACCGGCTGGACCTTCTACACGCCGTTCAGCACCACCTACTCGAACACCCACGTCATCGGCGCGGCGATCGGCATCTTCATCGCCGGATTCTCGTCGATCTTTACCGGACTGAACTTCATCGTCACCATTCACCGCATGCGCGCGCCCGGGCTGACCTGGCGCCGCCTGCCGCTGTTCTGCTGGTCGAACTATGCGGCCGCGCTCATCATGGTGCTGGGCACGCCGGTCATCGCCATCACGCTGCTGCTGGTTGCGCTGGAGCGCGCTTTCCACATCGGCGTCTTCAATCCGCAACTGGGCGGCGACCCGCTGCTGTTCCAGCATCTGTTCTGGTTCTACTCCCATCCGGCGGTATACATCATGATTCTGCCGGGCATGGGCGTGATCAGCGAGGTCGTCACCTGCTTCTCGCGCAAGCGCGCCTTCGGCTATGAGTTCGTCGCGCTGGCCTCGATCGCCATCGCGGTGCTCGGATTCCTGGTGTGGGCGCACCACATGTTCGTCGCCGGCATCTCGGTTTATGCGGCGCTGGTGTTCTCGCTGCTGAGCTACCTGGTCGCGATTCCGTCGGCGGTGAAGGTCTTTAACTGGACCGCGACCATGTACAAGGGCTCGATACGTTACGACACGCCGATGCTCTATGCCTTCGGCTTCATCGGCCTGTTCACCATCGGCGGCCTGACCGGCGTCTTCCTGGCGTCGCTGGGCATCGACGTGCACGTCACGACACCTACTTTGTGGTAGCTCACTTCCACTACGTGATGGTGGGCGGCATGGTGATGGCCTACATGGCGGGACTGCACTTCTGGTGGCCGAAGATGACCGGGCGAATGTATCCCGAGGGCTGGGCCAAGCTGTCGGCGCTGCTGGTGTTCGTGGGATTCAACACCACGTTCTTCCCGCAGTTCATTCTCGGCTACATGGGCTTGCCGCGCCGCTATCATGCCTATCCGCCGGAGTTCCAGGTGCTGAACGTGCTCTCGACCGCGGGCGCTTCGATCCTTGCCGTGGGCTATGTGCTGCCGATGATTTACTTCCTGTGGTCGCTGCGTTACGGCGAACTAGCGCCGCCGAATCCGTGGAACGCGGTCGGTCTGGAGTGGATGACGCCGTCGCCGCCGCCCACGCACAACTTCGATGAGACGCCGGTCGTGACCTGGGAAGCTTACGACTACGAGCATCAGCCGCAAGAGGAGGTCACCGTTGGCCAGCCTAGCGATATCCAAGTCGCTGAGCACGCGCTGCAACATCACTTCGCCGACATGGAGCAGCAGCAGGAGACCTCCACCTTCGGCATGTGGATGTTCCTGCTGACGGAAATCATGTTCTTCGGCGGGCTCTTCTGCGCCTACCTGGTGTACCGCGCCTCGTATTACCAGGCGTTCGTCGAAGGCAGCCAGAAGATGAACATCTGGCTGGGCGCGACCAACACCGCGGTGCTGATTTGCAGCTCGCTGACCATGGCGCTGGGCGTGCGCGCTGCGCAGATGGGCAAGCCCAAGCTGATGGCCGTCCTGCTGCTGATCACCATCATGTTCGGCTTCGGCTTTCTTGGCATCAAGGCGATCGAGTACCACGAGCACTGGGAGAATCACGAATTCCCCGGGCCGAACTTCCACTTCGAGACCGGCGATCCGGCGCATCCGGCGAGCGATCCGCAAGCACACCGAGATTTACTTCTCGCTCTACTGGGCGATGACCGGCCTGCACGCGCTGCACATGATCATCGGCGTCGGCCTGGTGACGTGGATCATGATTGCCGGCCTGCGGGGAGCATTTACTCCGTCGTACTACAGTCCGGTGGAAAACGTCGGCTTATATTGGCACTTCGTCGACTTAGTGTGGATTTATTTATTCCCGCTGCTCTATCTGATCAGCAAGAAACATGGCGGCTAACCATGATAATCTACAAGACCGTTTCCATCCCGGCTCGAAGCAAGAACATTTCGACCCGATGTCCCACGTTGTGCCCATCACTATGTACGTTGCGATCTGGGCCACGCTGATGGTCTTCACCGGCCTGACGGTTTTCGCCGCGACCGTCGAGCTGGGCATCTTCAACATCGTGGTGGCGCTGGTGATCGCCACCATCAAAGGCACGCTGGTCGTGCTGTTCTTCATGCACCTGCGCTACAGTACCAAGCTGACCATGGTGACGGTGATCGCCGCGATCTTCTTCCTGTTCATCCTGTTTTCGCTGAGCATGACCGACTACCTGACGCGGGCATGGCTGACCCACCCGTAAAATGTCCTGGGTGGAGCACGCCTTCAGGCGTGCGTTACCAAGTCTTAATGGAAGGGCACGGCTTGAGCCGTGCCGAAAGCAAGCAGTCTGAAAGGTGGCTTTAGCCCGGCCAACCGTGGCTACAGCCATTTCTGATTACGTCCGATTCCGCCGGGCTGAAAGCCGGGCGCTTCCACCAGGATAGTTCTCTGGCTTCATCGATCGCCCAAACCAGGTTTGTATCAGGGCACGACTTTAAGTCGTGCCGAACGACGCGCTGCAAAGGTCAGGGCTTTAGCCCCTGCAAAAACGGTCCTCAGGGGCTAAAGCCCAATGTCATAGGAGGCGGTTTTCGGCACGGCTGAAGCCGTGCCCTGATACAAATCTGTGTCGATTATCAACGCCGTCCAAATCGATAATTCTCACATCCCACATTGTAGTACACGCCAAAGCTCGTCATGGGTATTATCCTACTTTGTCAGACAAACCGCCTTTCAACTTCGGATACCCGGCCCTCAATTTCTTTTGCCCCACTTTCATCATCCTGTAACAATGGTGCATGTACCCTTATTGCTGTGATCCCTACATACGACAGTTCTTCCCCTACCGTCGGCTACAATACAGCCGTGAAACAAACCATCTTTGCCGTGGAAGACGACGCCGATATTTCGCGTCTGGTTCGTCACCATCTGGAAGCCGCCGGATACGGCGTGCGCACCTTCGCTGCCACTGCCGGCGTCATCGCCGAAGCCGAGAAGCAAGCGCCCGCCCTGTTCCTGCTCGACATCATGGTTCCGGGAGGCGATGGCCTGGAGCTTTGCCGCCGCATTCGCCAGACCCCGTCGCTGGCCATGACTCCGGTCATCTTTCTGACCGCCAAGGTCAGCGAATCCGACCGCGTCATCGGCCTCGAACTCGGCGCCGACGATTACATTCCCAAGCCGTTTAGCCCGCGCGAACTGGTGGCCCGCGTGCGCGCCGTGCTGCGCCGCTTCGAACGTCCGCTGGCGCCGGCGATCGTCAAGGCCGGCGACATCGAGATCGATAGCGGCGGCATGACCCTGATGGTTCGCGGCCAGCTCACGCAAACCACCGCGACCGAGTTCCGCCTGCTGGAATATCTGGCCCGCCATCCCGGCCGCGTCTTTACCCGCGACCAACTGCTCGATGCCGTCTGGCGCGACACCCACTACGTCACGCCGCGCTCGGTCGACGTCTATGTGCGCCGCATTCGTGAGAAAATCGAGGAGAACCCGGACGAGCCTCGCTATCTGAAGACGGTGCGCGGAGCGGGGTATCGCTTCGAAATTCCGAAACCTTGAAGAGCTGCACATCGTGAAGAGTCGCATCTTCGTGAAGTTGTTTCTCGCGGCCCTGGTGGTCATCGCGGCGTGCACGCTCTCGCTCGATCTGCTCATCGGCCGCGCCTGGGAGAACATGCTGCGCAGCGAGATCGAGACTTCGCTGCGGCAGAAGACCCTGATGTTCGCCTCGCGCGTCGAAGACGGCCCGCCCGCAGCGCTGCATCAAATCACCAGCCAGGCCGCAGTCGCTGCCGGCACCGCGCATCACCGTCATCGACTCCAGCGGCAAGGTCCTCGCCGACTCCGAAGCCGAGCCCGACAAGATGGAGAACCACGCCACCCGGCCGGAGTTCGCCGCGGCGTTGCAGGGGCAAGTGGGAACGTCTACCCGTCTCAGCAAAACCGTTAACGTCGAGCTGCTCTACGTCGCCGTGCCGATTCCCGGCGGCGCGGTGCGCATGGCGTATCCGCTCAACTCCATTCGCGAAGCCAACCGGCAAATTCGCCGCGACCTGCTCGAAGGCTCCGCGCTGGCGGGGCTGCTGGCACTTTTGCTCGCATTCGTCGCGACTCAATCGCATTGGACGACGGCTGCTGCGCATCACCGATTTCGCCGAGCGGGTCGCGGCCGGCGATCTGTCGGCGCGAATTCAGGAAGAGTCGAGCGACGAGATTGCGCACGTGGCTTCCGCGCTCGATAAAACCGCGCGCAAGCTGGAAGAAGGTTTCCTGCTCTGGAAAACAGCCGCCAGACTCTAGAGACGCTGCTGAACTCGATGCAGGAAGCCGTGATCGCCGTCTCTCAGGACGAGCGCGTGCTGTGGGCCAACCAGCGCATGGAGCGTCTGCTGCCCAGCGGAGTTCGGTTGGGCGCGCCGCTGGTGCAGTCGGTGCGCGATCCGGAAATTCTGGCGTCGGTGCAGAACGCCCTGGACCACTCGCGATGTGACCATGGCTCGCGCCGCCAAGATTTTTTCCGGCCGCATCTTCGATGTGACCGCCGCTCCCATGCCGGGCGGTGGCGCGGTCGCGGTGCTGCACGATCAGACCGAAATCGAGCGGGTGGAAAAGACGCGGCGCGATTTCATCGCCAACGTCTCGCACGAGCTGCGCACGCCGCTGACCTCGATTCAAGGTTACGCCGAGACCTTGCTCGACAGCCGACAGCGCTGCCGGAAAATCGACGGGAATTCGTCGAGATCATTCGCAAGAACGCTACCGCGCATGGCCCGCCTGACCGAAGATCTGCTGGTGCTGGCGCGCGTGGAATCGGGCGAGCACAAACTTCAACTTCCAGTTAGCTATGCCGCAGGAATTGCTCGACGACGCAGTGCAAACGTTTCACGAACTTGCTGCCAGCCGCGGCATCGAGCTCTCGATGATGAACACGGCGACCTCGGCGGTGTTGGTCGATCGCGACGCCATTCATCAGGTGTTCACCAACCTCATCGACAACGCGCTGAAGTATGGCGACCAAGGTGGCAAGATTCTGATCGGCGCGTGCGAGACCGAAGAAGGCGTGCAGTTCTATGTTCGCGATTTTGGCTCCGGCATTCCCAGCGAACATCTGCCGCGCCTGTTTGAGCGCTTTTATCGCGTCGACAAGGCGCGCTCGCGCGAGTCGGGCGGTACCGGCCTGGGGCTGGCCATCGCGAAGCATGTGGTGCGGGCGCACTCCGGCACCATTCATGCCGAGAGCGAACTGAATCACGGCTCGACTTTCTATTTCACCTTGCCCCGCCAGCCGGTGCCCGTGCCGGCGTAGAAAGTTCCCCGAAATCGAATGAAGCTGCCGGAACATCCGTCAAAGTGGGCTGATTTGTATCAGGGCACGACCTTTAGTCGTGCCGAACAGGTGGCAAAATCGAGGGCTTCAGCCCCTGCAGAATATTTACAGGGGCTAAAGCCCTGATTCGTTAACGGGACCGTGCGGCACGACTAAAAGATCGTGCCCTGATGCGAACCTGACCTGAGGAGATTTACGGGATAGTCCCCCGGTTTTTAGAGCGTGTTTCAAAAATACCCTTTGCGTTTTCCTCGGTGGAAGCGCGGGCCTTTAGGCCTGCGAAATTGGCGGCTCTCCACGAAACGGCTTTGAGCCGTGGCCCGGCAAAGTGGATTTTATGAAACACGCTCTTGCAACTTCAATTCACCACGCCTGTGAATTCAACCGAACTTCACCCGGATTTCATCGAGAATTTACAAACTCCTTCTATCCTTCAACTAGTAATCCACCCACCTGCAATGCTGGCTCACGAACGCCCGGGCCCAGACAAATGTGCTGGTGTGGGCGGCGAACCTGAGAACCGAATGAGCACAGCCGAAACCACTGTCCCCACGCCAGACGCCATCTGCGCTCAACTGCACGAGCAGACGCTGCAGGCCTGCCGGGTCGCGCGCATCGCCGCCGGAATCGTTGCCGAAGGAATCGCCACCGGCGTGCCTTCTCTTTTGGATGGAGTTCGCGAGCGCGAGAAGGAACTCGACACCCTCGATCGCGTGATCGATCAGGGAGTGACCTCGATCATCACGCAGGTGAATGAAAGTCAGGCGCGCGAGTTGCTGGCCTGTCTGAAGTTCATCATCGATCTGGAGCGCGTCGGCGATCTGCTGCTGAACTGCAGTAATCGCGCTGCGGCCGTTGGCAGTCGCATTGATTTGCAGGACATTCGCGATCTCACGGTCATGGCCTCGCGGCTGGAGAAAATGCTGGCCGATGTGCACGACGCCTTCAGCCAGCGCGATCTCAATCTGGCTCTCGCTGTGCTGCGTTCCGACGCCGAGCTCGACCGCCTGCGTAATCTTATTTTCTTGCGGCATCTGGAGAACCAGGAAAATGCGCCGCGGCAGGAAAGCTTCCACGTGCTGTTCATGACGCAGTCGCTGGAGCGCGCCGGCGATCACGCCAAGAATCTGGCCGAGGAAGTCTGTCACCTGGTCAGCGGACACAGCGTACGCCACGTTCTACGGGCCTACGACAAGCCGGTCGAGCAGATGTTCATCGAGGACCTGAAGCGGCGGCAGAAAATGTGAAGCCGGGCAACAGGATTTTCGCATTCGATCCTTTGAACGGTCATCCTGAGCGGAGCGCGCCGCTGGGTCCTTGCTGACTCGCTGCTTTTGAGGGTCAGGCGGGCGCGCAGTCGAAGGATCTGCGGTCTCAGGCTGAAGTCGACCGCCGGTTGGCGGTGTCGAACATCAGTTTGCTAAGAAAGTTTCGCAGTCGTGATGATCGGGTAGAGCGAACCTTCAGGTTCGCGTCTAAGTTGTTCGTTTTTAATCCCCAGCCGGCTTTTAGCCGGCGGCAGGCAGCTCATTGCGATTTTTTCGACAGCCTGTTTAGTCGGTGGAGGATCTGCTTTTCCCTTCTGGCGCGGCGGACTCCTCTTCACCCTAAATTCATTCGCATGTAACAAAGTTGTAACAATTCCGGCGTAGAACCACGATTGACCTTATCTCAGGATAAATCCAGGAGGATATTACGTGATTCGCTCTCTCAGGGTGCTCCTCTGCATCGCTGTGCTTGCCACCTGCGCCTCGGCGCAGACGACGTTGAACGGAGCCGGTGCGACCTTCCCGTATCCGATCTACTCCAAGTGGTTTAACGAGTACCACAATCTGCATTCCAACATCCAGATCAACTATCAGTCGATTGGCAGCGGGGGCGGTATTCGGCAGGTGCAGGCGGGCACGGTGGATTTCGGCGCCACTGACGGGCCCATGAGCGATGAGCAGATTGCCCAATCCAAAGTGAAGGTGATGCATGTCCCTACGGTTCTCGGTGCCGTGGTGCCGGCCTACAATATTCCCGGCGTCAGCGGCGAGGTGAAGTTTACTCCTGACGTGCTGGCCGACATCTACCTCGGCAAGATCAATAAATGGAACGATGGCCGAATTACGAAAGTCAATCCTGGCGTGAACTTTCCCGACCAGACCATTACTGTCGTGCATCGCTCCGATGGCAGCGGCACTACTTACATTTTCACCGACTACCTTTCCAAAGTAAGCTCTGACTGGAAAAACGTCGTAGGCAAGGGCACTTCGGTAAAGTGGCCTGTAGGTATAGGTGGTAAGGGCAACGAAGGCGTAGCGGGTTCGGTCCGCCAATTACCTGGCTCCATCGGATATATCGAACTCATTTATGCCCTGCAAAATAAAATCCCTTTCGGTGTAGTACAGAATTCCTCGCACAACTTCATCAAAGCTAGTCTGGAGAGCACTACCGCCGCGGCCGAGGGCGTGAAGATGCCCGCCGACTTCCGAGTATCGATTACCAATCCGCCGGGCAAGAATGCTTATCCCATAGCCAGCTTCACGTGGTTGCTGATTCCCACTAACCCAGCCGATGCCAACAAAGGCAAGATCATGAAGGATTTTCTCTTCTGGATGCTCGATCAAGGTCAAACCATGGTAGAAGCGCTGTCCTACGCTCCCTTACCGAAAGCGGTAGTGGCCCAGGAGAAGGCAGCGATTACTTCTCAGATCCACTAAGAGCTAGTAATGAGCAACTAGTAGCTAGCAGCTAGCGATTAGCGACTAGCAACTAGCAACTAGCGACTAGCGATTAGCGACGAGCAACTAGCAGCTAGCTTTTAGCAACTACAGTCTCTGACAATACGGCAGCCGTACGACGCGGGTCGCTGCAACAAGATTTGTGTCAGGGCATGGCTTCAGCCGTGCCGAACGATTCGCAGTAAGGGGAGGGCTTTAGTCCCCGCGAAAACCGGGTCGCTGTGCAACTTGCACTTTGCGTACTCTTTGAGGTTTGTTTTTGCTGGTTGCTAATTGCTAGTCGCTAGTCGCTAACTGCTAGTCGCTAGTCGCTAGTTACCGCCTTTAACGCCTCTGTAACAAATGTCTGATAGCGTCAAATCGATGAACTCTCGCGAGCCTGATGCCCAGCTTCCCAAGCCGGTTACGTCCATGCCGTCGCTCGCCAAGGTAGATGCCGGACATCGGCCACATACTCCGTCCGCCATTTTGCAGAAAATCCGAACTTCGCAACCCGGCAGCAGTCGCATCCCTGACCAGCTATTTGGCGTGATCATCCTGCTCAGTGCGATCTCGGTCTTTGCCATTGTTGTGCTGGTCGTTTGGGAACTCGTCAGCAAGTCGCAACTTTCCCTCCACCAGTTCGGGCTCTCGTTTTTCTACGGACATGACTGGGACCCGGTAAACGGCAACTTCGGCGCGCTGCCCTTTATTTTCGGCACTCTGGTCTCATCACTACTCGCGCTCGTTCTGGCTGTTCCGCTCTCGGTTGGCGTCGCAGTGTTCATCACCGAGATGTGCCCTCAATCCCTGCGCGCCATCATTTCGTTTCTGGTCGAACTGCTGGCTGCCATACCCAGCGTTGTCTACGGACTGTGGGGAATCTTCGTTCTGGCTCCGCTGCTGCGAGTCTATGTCGAGCCCTTTCTGGCAAAAACTTTGGGCTGGACCGGACTGTTCACCGGTACGCCGTATGGCATCGGCATGCTGGCCGCGGGAATCATCCTGGCCATCATGGTGGTGCCGATCATCGCTTCCATCACTCGTGAAGTGCTGACGGCGGTTCCGCAGAACCAGCGCGAAGCGGTATTGGCCCTGGGCGCAACCCGCTGGGAGATGATCCGCGTTGGCGTCCTGCGCAACGCGCGCATCGGCATTGTCGGCGGCATCATCCTTGGCCTGGGCCGCGCCCTGGGCGAAACCATGGCTGTGACCATGGTCATCGGCAACACGCCGCAGATTGCGAAATCGCTGTTTGCTCCCGGCTACACCATGGCCAGCGTCATCGCGAACGAATTCTCTGAAGCTACCGGCGATCTGTATCTCAGCGCGCTGGTCGAAATCGGGCTGGCCCTGTTCCTCGTAACCCTGGTCGTCAATGCGCTGGCTCGCTTGCTGGTATGGAGCATCACCGGCGGAACTGCGAGGGTCCGTGCCTAATCCATCTTCAGGTGCAACCCAATCAGTCAGCTTATACCGGCGCTTAGTCAATCAGGGCGCCACCGCGTTCGCGATTCTTGCTGCCATTCTGGTCCTGATCCCGCTGCTCGCCATCTTCGCTTACCTGGTTATCAAGGGCATCGGCTCGGTGAACCTCGCCTTCCTCACCCAGACTCCTAAACCGCCGGGCGAAGCCGGGCGGAGGCATGGCGAACGCCATCGTCGGCACCGGACTCATCCTGGCAGTAGCCAGCGTCATCGGTTTGCCATTGGGCATCGGCTCCGGCATCTATCTCGCCGAATATGGACAGAACCGTTTTGGCGACATGATCCGTTTCACCGCCGACGTGTTGAACGGCGTGCCGTCGATCGTGATCGGCATCGCCGTCTACTCGCTGATCGTGGTTCGGCAAAAGCATTTCTCCGCATTTTCCGGCGGAGTCGCGCTGGGCATCATGATGATTCCCACCATCGCGCGCGCCACCGAAGAAATGCTGCTGATGGTGCCCAACGTAATTCGCGAGGCGGCCTACGGACTGGGCATTCCCAAATGGCGGACGACGCTTTCCATCTCGTTGCGTACTGCTTCGGCCGGCGTCATCACCGGTTGCATGCTGGCTTTCGCCCGCGTAGCCGGAGAAACCGCGCCGCTGCTGTTCACCGCATTCGGCAATCAGTTCTGGAACTTGAAGCTCAATCAGCCAACCGCCGCTCTGTCGCTTCAGGTTTACACCTACGCCATCTCGCCCTATGACGATTGGCACAAGCAGGCTTGGGCGGGATCGCTGATTCTCATCGTCCTGATCGTCGGCGCAGTCGCGGCGGTGCGCATCACCACCAGCCGCGGAATGATGAAGGGAGCGTAAGAGGCTCTTATGGGTGTCGGAATTGAAGTGCGTGGACTGAACGCCTGGTATGGCAAGAACCAGGCGCTCCAGTCCATCGACATGACGGTGCCTGCCAATCATGTGACTGCGGTCATTGGTCCCTCGGGCTGCGGTAAGAGTACCTTCGTGCGCTGCCTCAATCGCATGCACGAGACTATTCCCGAAGCTCATGCCGACGGCTCCGTCAAGGTCGGCGAGATGGATGTTTACGGCGATGGCTCCGATCCGGTCGAAGTCCGCCGCCGCATCGGCATGGTCTTCCAGAAACCGAATCCGTTTCCCACGATGTCGATTTACGGCAATGTGGCCGCCGGTCTGAAGCTCAACGGCTTTCGTCATCGCAAGCAGATGGACGAACTGGTCGAGCGCTCGCTCAAACTCGCCGCTCTGTGGGACGAAGTGAAAGACAACCTGCACAAGAAGTCGGGTGCCAGTCTTTCCGGCGGCCAGCAGCAGCGTCTCTGCATTGCCCGCGCCCTGGCCGTCGAGCCTGAAGTGCTGCTGATGGACGAGCCGGCCTCGGCTCTCGATCCCATCTCTACCAGCAAAATCGAAGAGCTCATTTTTCAATTGAAGCAGCACTACACCGTGGTTATCGTTACTCATAACATGCAGCAGGCGGCGCGCGTCGCCGAGCTGACCGGGTTTTTTCTTATGGGCAGCCTCATCGAATACGATAAGACCGAAAAGATTTTTACCACCCCCTCCGACAAGCGGACGGAAGATTACGTGACAGGCAGGTTTGGATAATGCGCAGCCGTTTCCAGCAGGGACTGGATGAATTGAAGGAAAAGCTCTTGCGGATGGGCGGCCTCGCCGAGCAGGCCATCGATCGCGCCACCGAAGCCTATCGCACCCGAGACGCGAAGTTCTGCCAGATGGTTCTCTCCGGCGAGAACGCCATCAACGATGCCGAGCGCGACATCGACGAGCTCTCGCTCGACCTGCTCGCCATGCAGCAACCCATGGCGGTCGATCTCCGCTTCATCCTTGCGGTCCTCAAGATCAATGCCGACCTGGAGCGCGTCGGCGATCAGGCCGTCAACATCGCGCAACGCGTGCTCGACCTCATCAGCGAGCCGGAAGTCGAATTGCCCGTCGACATCCCGCGCATGGCCGACGGCGTCAGCACCATGGTCCAGCGCGCCCTCGAATCTTTTCTCGACGGCAAGGCCGAAGTGGCCGAAGCCGTTCTGCAGATGGATGGCATCGTCGATCGTCTGAAAGACGAAGCCTTCGTCATGCTCGTCCAGAAGATGCACGACGATCCCTCCTGCACCCGCCAGGCAATCGACGTTCTGCTCATCGCGCGCAACCTCGAGCGCATCGCCGACCACGCCACCAACATCGCCGAGGACGTAATCTTTTGGGTGCGCGGCGCAGACGTCCGCCACGGCGGCGCCCACTATCGCGAGTAACTCTGCCGACGGGGCGCAGCTTCAGCGCCATTCCGAGGCTTTTCTTTGTCATCACGAGCGCAGCGACGGATCTGCTTTTCTTGATGTGTCATCCTGAACGAGCGTAGCGAGTCGAAGGACCTCTATGCCCACTACGCCGTATTCCATCCGCGTTTCTCATCGCTCACGCGATTTGTCATCACGAGCGCAGCGACGGATCTGCTTTTGCCGACAACTGACCACTGACAACTGGTTCCGTGTCGTCCTGAAACGCAGGTTCGCGTAGCTCTCAGCCGCCAGTTTCCAGCGATTAGCCGCAAACTCTATGATTTGTCATCCCGAGGAGGCCTTTAGTGTCTGCGTGAGAACTAACTTTGTGTTTCGCCGGTGGAGTAAAAGGCGCAAAAAGGGAGCGCCGCAGGCGCGGAATAGCCTAGCCCAGCACGCAGCCGCAGGCGGAGTGCTGGGTGAAGTGGTAAATAAGTCCGAGTCCCGTAGGGACGGCAGAGGTTCTCACGCAGACACTTCAGGCCGACGAGAGATCAGCTTTCCTTTCCCGGTTAGCCGTGAGCTCGCGGGTCACCGCGAAGCGGCGGGATGAAGTTAGCCTGGGTGGCGTAAGCCCCGGTCAAGTGGTAAATGAGTCTGAGCCGCAGAGCGCCACCGGTCGCGACACAATCTCCGTAGGCACGACACAGACTCAGCCTTCGCGGTGCCTCAAAAACGAATTCTCCGCACGGCCTGGTCAGACTGTTCATACCATTCCCAATACGGGACATTTTGTGAAAGTCATACAACTACTACTATAATCTGGAGCGTAATTTCTACCTGTCAATAGTGAGAAATGCAACAGTTAGCCATAAGGTGATGGAAACGCTATAGATAAAAAGTGCCAAAATCGTGACCAAAACCCTACTCAGTGTGCTATATTGGAATTAGAGTTGAAGAACGGGAAAGCAGCTTGTACTGACCTTCCCGAAATTGTCCCCAGCCTAAGCGCTGGGTTTTTTATTGACTGAGGCTGCCGCCCAAGCAGGTTCGCCTCAGACAAGCCTTCCACCTGCCCAGCTTCGGCTGGGCCTTCCTGTTCTGGGGCAAGGTTGAGCGCAGCCCCGGGGTTGCCGGGGTGGGAATTTCAGCCCTGCGGTGCATCGTTCCGCAGTTCGATTAACCAATCGGTTCGACTCGGCCGCCCATGCGCCGCCGGGGCTGATGCCATTACGATCTAGCCATTCATCTCTCCGTTCGAGGATAAACCCATGCCATTCACCAAGAGAACCAGTGTCACCGGCAAAAAGCAGGCGTCTATGCCCGGTCCCAAGAGCGCTACTTACAAGAAAATCATTGCCGCCAGAAAGCGCGCGATGGCCGGCAAGTTCGCCACTCCGCGAGGCGCAAAGAAGCGTCCCAAGACTCCGCTGTTCTCCACCCTGAAGTCGCGGCAAATGATTGTGGAGCGCATCAAACGCGAGATCTGGACTTCTGTCCAGGAAATCAATCAAGCTATCATCAATCTCGCCCTGGCCGGCAACTACAGTGCCGCCAAGGCTCTATTCGACTTCGCCGGGGTTTACTCCCTACCCTCGCCGGAAGAGGCAGCGCCCGCCGTCGCGCTGCCCTCGCCGTCGCCGTCGCCCGAGCCGGCCGCCCCAACCAGTCATCCGTCCAACTCCATCGACGCTTTCCTCAGCAGCATCGGCATGGAACCGGTTCGCGACGAACCCGAACCCGACATGGCCGTCTCCACCGCCGCTGCCGCCTTGTAGAATGGCAATATGGTTCGACCGCGCACCCGGCGGACTCCCGGCGCACCGCTTTCGCCGGGCCTGAGTAAAGGAGCAAATTGGCATGGACATCACGTGGGTGACCGACCGCATTGCGGTGGGCGGCGGCATCTGGAACGATGACAAGATGATTGAAGTGGTTCGCGCCGGCATCACTCACATCATCGACATGCAAGTTGAGTTCGACGACACTCGCCTGGCCGAGCCTTACGGTGTTCATGTCCTCTGGAATCCCACCGACGACGATTTTCAGCTTAAGCCGGCGCGCCTGTTTCAGCGCGGAGTCGACTTCGCTCTCGCCGCTTTGGATGACGCCGAGTCCAGAATTTTTATTCACTGTGCCGCCGGCGTCCATCGCGCCCCCATGATGACCCTGGCGATTCTGCGGGCCATGGGCTTTGCCCTAGAGGATGCCATGGACATGATTCAGACTCGCCGTGCGGTGGTTGATTTCGCCGATGTCTACATCGATAGTGTGGAGAACTTCATCCGCACCTACCAGGCCGCCGAACCCCGCAGCCTCCCGTAGTCCGGGCTTGGAATGAGCTGTCATCCCGACCGAGGACTTTCCGGGGTCCCCGGCAGGCGCCGCACTTGCGCCTGTTGGGGTGGTTGAGTCCGAGCGGAGGGACCTGCTTTGCTTTTCTGTCCTGAGCGCAGCATTCGAGCCTAAAATTGTTCTCATCCGAGCGCAATATTCGCGCCAGCACTGTTCTCATCTGAGCGCGATATTCGCGCCAGCATTATTGTCATCCTGAGCGCGGCATTCGCTTTAAACTTATTGTCATCCTGAGCGCAGCATTCGCGGGTCTTGCGAATGCGGAGTCGAAGGACCCCTATGGCCCTCAGAAACTCTGGAACTCCCACAACATGGGACACCAACCAAATTCCAATCATAGAGAGGCATACACCATGCCCAACCCCAGCCGCCTCATCGGGCGGTTCTTTTCTGTCCTCATCTCTCTTCTCTTCGTCCTTGCACTGCCGCGTACCGTCGTTGCGGGCGAAGCGGTTCCTTCTCCGGCTGCTTCGCCCTTCGAGGTTGTCGCCGCGATGCCGTCCGCGCATTTCGACGCCTGGCCCCTCGAGCGTCACTACACGCTTGCGGTACTCGCCCCAACCCCGCATCTGAATGCCTTCGACGGCTCAGGTCCCACATTGTGTCAGATCATCGATACCGTCTACCGCGCTGACGGCACTCCCGCGCAAGGCACCATCGTCATCCTTTGGCCGGCCTTCACCACCGCTGCCGGACAGCCCATCGCCCCCGGTATGGTCACCGTCCAGTTGGGTCCCGAGGGCGAGTTCAACGCCAGTCTCGCGCCCAACAGCGGGGCAACGCCCGCCGGCACGTACTACCGCGTTACCTACAAGCTCGATGAACTCAAGGCCCATATGCGCTGGGTCGTGGGCAACGGCAATGAGGGCAAAATACCAGGAAATCGAGGAGCGGGTTGACCGTCACGAAGCCTACCTGCAACGCTTCACCGGCATCGCGACCGCAGTAGTCAGCCTCCTCACCCTCTTTCACCTTGCCATCGACTACCTGCGCTACAAACACTAGAAACTTGCTTTTCTTACTGCCATCCTGAGCACAGAATTCGCGGGCAGCGAAACCCCTCAGCCCCATTCCGTTTGCCATCCTGAGCGCAAGCGGTGCCTCGCCGCCGGAGTCGAAGGGCACACTTTTCATGTTGTCATCCTGAGCGAAGCGACCGCAGGAAGCGCAGTCGACGGACCCCTATCCCGCCACCCTCTGTCCTACGTTGTAAGACGAAGCTTCTCGCAAGCCCCATCCCGCCGTGCGGCACTCAGTTTAGCCCCGGACAAATTCCCGGGAATGCAGCTCTCAGAAACTCCAGCCCGGCAGGGACGCCTTCTCTTTTTACTAACTCACCTATAGGAGGTAATCATGAATTTCCTAGCCCAACTTTTGCAGGGTATCGCCTACGTTCCGGCCATCGTGCAAGGAGTCGAAGGTCTCTTCGGCAACAAAGCCGGCGCCAACAAGAAGGCCGCCGCCTTGGCGTTCATTCAGAATGCTGTTTCTGCCGCCGACCCGGCCGCGAACCAGTACATCGTCGACCACGCTAAGTTCCAAGACGGCCTGGGCAAAGTGATCGACGGCGTAGTCGAGTGCTTAAACGCTTCGGTCTGGGCCAATCAGCACTGAGCCCGTATTCACCACCCTTCGGCTGCGCTCAGGGCAGGCTGCAACACCGAGGCACCGAGAGAATTGTTGATAAAGCTCCCCACCTTCTGCCCCCATGATCATTCCCGCTTATAGGTTTTGCTTTTCAGTGAACTCCCTGTCGTAGCCTGAGCGTAGCCAAAGGGTGGTGAATCCTGCTCCCTCTGACAACTTCTCCCATCGGCAGCGCGTCGAATTCTCAGATATCCTTGAGGGTTGTTCGGAAACTGCCTGTGAAGTCGATTTACATTACGATTTTGGCGGCCGGCTTGGGCGTGGCTACGTGGGCTCAGGAGCCCGCCACCGCTCCTCCAAATCCGCCCTCCACTAGCACTCCGGCTCAGCAGCAAAACAACGCCGCCAGTGCGAACCAGGACACCGGCGGCGCCAGCGGCGACCAGATTACTCCGCCGCCCGGGGCCAAGCAAGCCACCGTAATTGGCTGCCTCACCGGTCCGGACAAGAATGGCAAGTACGTGCTTCACAACATGAGCCACCGCTTCGGGGTGCAGGTCTTGGGTTCGGATGAGCTCAAGAATGATTCCGGCAGCAAGGTGAAGTTAACCGGTCAATGGCAGCCACTTCCTCCAGCGGAACTAGACAAGAAGTCGCCCGAGAAAGATCGCTTCCAGGCCACCGATGTTGAGGTGATGGCGCTGAAATGTAAGCCGCCTGGCGAGACGACTCCCGTCAGCAAGAGCAAGCCGCAGAAGCCTACCATCTACAACGCCCCCAGCAGCGACGATTCCAACCCGAAATAACCTCCCGGGCCGAAACTGTTTTGAAAGGGCACAGCTTTAGCTGTGCCGTAAGAAGTGCTCTGTTCTTGTCATCACGAACCGGCTTCACAGTTTGCTGACTCAGCCTAGGGTGATTTTGAAGGGGCGTAGCTTTAGCTACGCCATAGTAAGTCCTTTATTTTTTGTCATCCCGAATCCGGCTTCAGCCGGTGAGGGATCTGCTTTTCGAGTTTTTCATCAAACTGTTCAGCCGGTGAGGGATCCGTTCTTCCGGCCTTCCAACAAACTGTTCAGCTTGCAGAAAACCTGCTTTGAAGATCTCCCCTCAGCCATATTAGAAGCCCTCAAAACCCCTTCTTCGAGTCCAGCAGAATCGTCACCGGCCCGCTATTCACCAGCTCCACCTCCATCATTGCCTGGAAGCTTCCCGTCTCACACCGCACTCCCAACCTACGAACGCTCTTCACAAAATATTCATACAGCTCTTTGCGCCCGCTCCGGCCGCGCCGCCGCGTCAAACGACGGCCGTTTCCCCCGCCGCACATCGCCGAACAGCGTGAACTGCGACACCGCCAGCACCGCTCCGCCGGCTCCATTACGCTGAGATTCATCTTCCCGCCATCATCCTCAAAGATCCGCAATCCCGCCATTTTTTCCGCCAGATAATCGGCGTCCGCGTCGCTGTCTTCCTGCGCCACTCCCAGCAATACCAGTAGTCCTTCCCGATTTCTCCCACCAGCTCGCCTTGAACCCTCACCGACGCCCGGCTTACGCGTTGCACCACAGCTCGCATGGAAGCTTGTATCATAAAGCGCTTAGGGGCCTGCTCGCTCGCTTTTGTTTACCTCTCGCGTTGACCATTGCAAAGCCCACCAGTTAGGATGAAACGGGACTCATGCACCCGTTCGGGCTCCGGACTCATCCTATGCAGTGGTTGTCCGGAACGCGTTCTGGCATTCTTTACAGGGTTTCCTGCTGCAATTAGACTTACGGGTTTCCACCCAAAGCGTTGCGCGGCTGCGCGCGACAGGAGAAGGAATCGATGGCTTCGGTTGAAGAACGGGTAAAGCAGATCATCGTGGAGCAGTTGGGCGTGGATGAAGCGGAAGTGACGCCCAATGCTTCGTTTGTGGACGACCTCGGCGCCGACTCGCTCGACACGGTCGAGCTGGTCATGGCTTTCGAAGAGGCTTTCGAAATCGAAATTCCTGACGAGGACGCGGAGAAGATCCGCACCGTGCAGGACGCGGTCTCGTACATCGACCAGCACGCCAAGGCGAAGAAGTAGCCGCCAGTCCAGCGCGCTCAGTCCGCGCAAGCTGCGCGCGGTCTGGGAATCCCGCTAACCGGCATACAGGAGTGGTTTCGCCCGCTACGCAGCGGGCGAAAGGAGATTGCTGACCTCATGGCATCCGTAGATGAACGCGTAAAGCAGATCATTGTGGAGCAGCTGGGCGTCGATGAGGGCGAAGTCACGCCCAACGCCTCGTTTGTGGACGACCTGGGCGCCGACTCGCTCGACACGGTCGAGCTGGTCATGGCCTTCGAAGAGGCTTTCGAGATCGAGATCCCCGACGAAGATGCGGAGAAGATCCGCACCGTGAAGGACGCCGTCGACTACATCAACTCGCACGCGAAAGGATCGAAGTAGTTTGAGCCGGCGCGTCGTCGTAACCGGGATCGGGCTCATCTGCGCCGTCGGCAACAACGCCGAAGAGGTGTGGCAGGCGCTGCTGGCCGGCAAGAGCGGCGTGGAGCGCATCACCAGCTTCGACGCCTCCGCATTTGCCTGCCAGATCGCCGCCGAAGTCAAGAACTTCGATCCGCTGCAATTTATCGAGAAGAAAGAAGCGCGCAAGATGGCGCGCTTTATTCATCTGGCCATCGCCGCCAGCGATGAAGCGCTGCGCATGGCCAACTACAAGGTCGAAAACGAAGAGATGGCCGAGCGCACCGGCGTCAACATCGGCTCCGGCATTGGCGGATTCGACGTCATCGAGCGCGAGCACAGCAACCTGCTGAACGGCGGCCCGCGCAAGATCTCTCCTTTCTTTATTCCGGCCGCCATCGTCAATCTCGCCGCCGGCCAGGTCAGCATTCGCCACAATGCCAAGGGCCCGAACGAGGCCACCTGCACGGCCTGCACCACCAGCGCGCACTCCATTGGCGATGCGGCCCGCGTCATCAAGTACGGCGACGCCGACGTGATGATTGCCGGCGGCACCGAAGCGGCGATCACGCCCATGGGCGTCGGCGGATTCGCCGCCATGCGCGCGCTGTCCACCCGCAACGACGATCCCCATCGCGCCAGCCGTCCCTGGGACAAGGATCGCGACGGCTTCGTCATCGGCGAAGGCGCAGGGATTCTGATTCTCGAAGAACTGGAGTTCGCCAAGAAGCGCGGCGCGAAGATCATCGCCGAAGTCGTCGGCTACGGCATGAGCGCCGACGCCAACCACATCACCCAGCCTGCGCCCGGAGGCGAAGGCGGCTATCGCGTGATGCGCAATGCGCATGCGCGACGCCGGCATCTCGCCCGAGCAGGTTGGCTACGTGAACGCCCACGGCACCTCGACGCCGCTGGGCGATGAACTGGAAGCCACGGCCATCAAGCGCGCCTTCGGCGATCACGCCTACAAGATGCTGGTCAGCTCGACCAAGTCGATGACCGGACACCTGCTGGGCGGCGCCGGCGGACTGGAAGCCGCCATCACCGTGCTGGCCCTGCGCGACCAGATCGTGCCTCCCACCATCAACCTCGACCATCCTGACGAAGGCTGCGATTTGGACTTCGTCCCCCACACCGCCCGCAAAGTCGACATGGAGTACGCCATGTCGAACTCCTTCGGCTTCGGCGGAACGAATGGCTGCCTGGTGTTCAAGCGCTGGACGGAATAGTTGAGTGACGGTGCGGAAGACTCTTATTTCAAACTTACATTTAGGCGCTTAAGGTTCGCGACGGCGTCCTGATTCCCGAGCTTGGCTGCTTTACGATACCAGTCTATAGCCTGCTCTCGATCCGCTTTGACGCCGTGTCCATACTCGTACATCTCTCCTAAATCGTTCATTGCGTAAGGCTCATTGGCCTCCGCCGCTTTGTGGAACCAGCCGAGGGCCTGCTTCGGATCCTTGTCGACTCCTGTGCCATTTTTGTACATGTCACCCAAGAAGGCCATTCCCAAGGCGTTGCCAGCCTCGGCGCTCCTCAGATACCAATAAACGGCTCTCTGATTATCTACTGCCAATCCCAGGCCGTAATAATACATATAACCTAAGTTGCGCATACCGTCGGCGTTGCCCGCTTCTGCAGCCTTTCGATACCAAGCAGCTGCTTGTTCGTAGTTCTTCTGTAATCCTGATCGTCCGTACGAGTAATCATCGCCCCGGTCATTCATGGCCTGCGGCGAAGTAAGTTCGGAAACCGTCTCCGAGGAAACTGCAGACACGGGATTCTCTTTGCTTTTCGGCTTGGGCCGCACCGCCAGATAAATCAGGAAAGCAATGGCCAAAATTCCTACGGCAATCGCTACCTTGATGAAGGTTGGAGAAAACTTGCTATAGACGAACGATCCCTCAGGTGAGCTGCCTATCTCCACATGGCTGTAGTCACCCCGCGCGCGTGCCGCCGCCGACTGCAAGGCATTGCTCACTTCCTCCGACCCGGCGCTCCCGGCCGCTTTGCTCTTCCGCTGTTCAAGGTTGGTCTTCTGAATCGCCGCCTGCGGCTCGCGTTCTTCCCGCTCCAGACGAGACTTCTGCGCGACGGCCTCGTCTCGCTGCTCCCGAAGATGAGTCACGCGCTCGAGAGCGTCTGCCGCTCCTGAAACTTCAAGTTCCTTAGCTTTTGCGTACCACTTTACTGCTTCCTTGTAATCGCGCTCGACCCCCTTGCCAAGCTCGTACATGTAAGCGAGTTTGTACATCCCGAATCGATGGCCCGCCTCGGCTGCCTTGCGATACCAAAAGACGGCTTTCTGCTCGTCCTTTTCTGCATCAGCATCAACATAGAGCAGCGCCAGATTGAACATGCCATCCAGGTTACCCGCCTCGGCTGCCTTGCCATACCAAGAGAATGCCTGCTTGCGGTCCCGTTCAACTTCTTTTCCTTTGCCATAGATACATCCAAGTTCGGCCATCGCTTGGGCATCGCCTGCCTCGGCTTGCCGGTGCAGCCACGCCACTCTGTCCGCTGCCACCTGCGCCTCGGGCGGTCTTTCTGGCTCTTCTTGTGAGGGCACAACGATTGCTGAGACCGCTGGAGGCCCCGTTGTCGGCTCCACTTCCATGCTGCTCAGCAACTCCGCAAGCGCTTCTACGTAGTCGCCTCGGAAATCGACGTACTGAATCGGGCGCAGGCGGTAAGGAATCTTGCAATCGCGGTAAAGAACCGGGATGACCTGTTTATGTTCATCTAGAGCAAAGTCAACCTCGGCCATGACTTCCGCAGAGTTGGCCGAGGCAGGCGAAAGGATCACCAGCAGTCGAGGGCAATTCGTCAGCGCCTCTTCAATCCTTTGCCGGAACGGCTGACCCGGACGAACGTCTAGCTTGTCCATCCACACGCTTGCCCCGGCCTTTTTCAGGTCCTTCGCCAAGCGAAGAGCGAACTCTAGGTCATCGCGGCTATAGCTGAAAAAGGCGGTTGGCGCGTCTGAGGGCAAAGCCAATCTCCGGTCAGTAAATCCTCACAGGCAGTTTGGGAGCGAGAGACGCCCTTGCGACTGACGACATTGTGCCACATTGAGTCCGCGAACTGGGGGGAAAAGAAGGGTGAGCTTCAGGCCAGCCTATAATTACCCGAGCATGTCGCCTGTTGTCGCGAAAGGGTGATCCTGTTCACCACTTCCATTCTTCAACGTCGAAATTGTTTTGGGGAATGGGGACGAGAAGGAATTGATCGTTTTCCGCTGGCCCGGCCGCGGCGAAGGCTTCATCCCACCCTTCTCGCGGCAAGCGGTTGTGAGTTTCACGCTGTTCGCTGATCATACTTTTCGGTCACTCCACTCCTAGGATACGCTGGCATCTTTCGAAACCCCTGCCTCCGCCAGTACGTCAGCGACCTCCACAACCACTCCAGCGGACCGAACTGAAAATACTTCAGCCAGATCGGCGAGATCACTAGCTGCACAATCCAGATCGCAAAGACGATTTCGATCTGCTGCACTCGGCTCACCTTGCCAAACAATCCCAACCCGAATCCGTAGAAGATCGACGTGCAAAGAATCGTATCGAGAATGTAGTTGCTAAATGCCATCCGCCCGACCGCAGCCAGCGGCCTGGTCAAGCGCTTCAGCGGTGACTGGCATACCAGCATGGCCGCGCCCACCCATCCCAGCGCCACCAGAATGCTCGCCCAATAGTTGTACTGATTGCCTAGGAAGAACGAGTACCGCATGTCCCAGCCGGTGACGATGTCGCGATGCACTCCATAGATAATCGCCGGAATGCCGATGAACAGCGCAGCGCGCGATGAATCCCCAATACACTCTGGCCGGTGCTCGCGCGCTGAATATCCCAGCTTGAACAGCGCCATGCCGATCAGCATCAAGCCCTCCACTCGCCAGAATGCAAGAAACAGGAAGCCTGAAAATTCGATGACCGCTGCATCGTGGGCGCGTTGTCGCATCTCCCCCAGCCAGCCGCTGCGATAAGCTGCCACTTCGTTGGCCGTCATGGCCGGAGTCGGCTGCCAGAGTTGCTGGTTGAAGATCTCGCGCTGTTCGCGGGCTGGTGCGGTATCGACCATGCCATATAGAAGAACAGCGCGCTGGCAACCGCGACAAAGCACAAGCCGTAAAGGATCAACTTCCTCGGCGCCATTTTTCGATAGCAATACGCCAGCAGTCCGCAAAGCCCGTAGTTCACCAGGATGTCGCCGTACCAAAGCAAGTAAGCGTGCAGCACGCCGAAGAGAATCAGCCAACCCATGCGGCGGAAATGGAGCGCCGTAGGATTTTTCCCGGCTGCCTCGATGTGGCTGGTCATCAGGTAAATGCCTGTGCCAAACAGCATCGAGAAGATGGTCATGAACTTCTCGTCGGCCAGCAGATGGCAGGAGAACCACACCCAGTAGTTCGCGCCATGAAAATCGCCGTACGCGGTGGGATTGACGTAGGCCGCGCCGATCATCGAGAAGGCTTGGATGTTCATCGGCAGGATGCCGAGTAGGGCGACGCCGCGCAGCACATCGAGCGATGCAATGCGTTCTCTGGCGGTGATTGGCCCGGAGGAATCCTGCGGAAAACTAAGCGGGGCGGCAGCGGCTGCTGCAGCCGAAGCGGGTACGCTCATGGGTCTGGCTCCTCGGTCTCGTCGCTACTCCCCACATGGCCCGGCTCCGACTCGATTCGCTTCCCAGGTATTTCTTTTTACCATCTACTAACCACAATCCACTAGTCACCGCTTTTCGGCATTTCCCACAACTCTATCCGGTTTCCTTCCGGATCCATGATCCAGCCGAAGTTTCCATATTCGTGGCGCTCGACTTTCTCGTCTACCTGCACGCCTTCTTCGCGCAGGGCCTTCAGCAGCTCATCAAGATTTTCCACCCGGAAGTTGAACATGAATGAAGACCGGCTGGGCTCAAAATATTTCGTGTCGAGCGGAAAGATTGACCACACGTTGAAGACAGATATCTCAGGATTGTCCGCGGCGTTCCACATTGCCCCCGCACCCGGCGAGCCTTCGATTCCCAGATGCTTGCGGTACCACTCGTATAGCGCTTTGGGGTCTTTGGCCTTGAAGAAGACTCCACCTAGTCCGATCACACGTTTCATGCCACGCTCTCCTCAACTCTTGTCAGATTGGAATGCCAAAGATTACGCGATTTCCCTATGGCCTGTCATCCTGAAACGATCACCGGAGCCGAAACCCGAGGGCTCGCTTCCATTTTGTCATCGTGAGCGCAGGCGCAGACATCTTCGTCATTTGTCATCGTGAGCGCAGGTGGCGCTTCGCCGCCGGAGTCGAGGGACCTGCTTTTCCGCGCTGTCATCCTGGGCGGAGCATTCGCGTCATTTGCGAATGCAGAGTCGAAGGACCCTATACCAGCCAAGGATTTGGCCACCAAAACAAAAGGCACAGAGAACTCGCATCCTCTGTGCCTCAATGCTGCTATGGTGAAATCTTAAGCTTTGGTAGCCTGTGTCTTCAGTACCTCGATCGCCTTGTTCAGCTGATCGTCCGGCTGAACGACTTTTTCCTTCTCCTGCTGGTCCTGATCCTCTGCGTTTTCGTCTTCGTCGGGAGCGATGAAGTCGTCGCTATTGTCGGCGACCAGAACGTTCGGCGTGATGGCTGTGTCCTGCAATGCTTTGCCGGAGGGCGAATAATATTTTGCCACCGACAAGATCAGGGCAGAGCCATCGGGCATGTCGATGACTTTCTGAATTGCGCCCGAACCGAAGGTCTTGTCCCCTACCACGTCTCCGCGAGCATTCTCCATCACCGCAGCCGCAACAATCTCCGCCGGTCCCGCCGTGCCGCGATTCACCAGCACCACCAGCGGCAGGTTGGGCGCCACCGCTTTCTGCGGATCGGCGTTGTAGTTCTGCTTGGGATATTTCTGGCCTTGTAGATACGTGATGGTGCCATGATTCAGGAAAAGGTTCGCGGTCGCGATGCCTTCGTCTTCCTCGCCATCGCCCGAGTTGCGTAGATCAAGGATGACCTTCTTGGCGCCATCCTTCTGTAGCGCCTTCAGTTTGTTGGCAATTTCCTGCGAGCGTCCCTTGGGAAAGTCGTCAATCTTGATGTAGCCAATGCCATCCTGCATCATCTTGTCGGTGATCGGCGGATCGGCAACAATCGCCAGCGTGACCGCCGACTTCACCGGCAGTGCCCGTCGCGGACGCACCACGGAGACGTTCACCACCGATCCCGGCGGCCCCGTCAGCCGGCCATCAATTTCCGCCAGCGACATGTCGCGCGTGGACTTGCCTTCGATGGCCTCAATGATGTCGCCGCTTTCGATCTCCGCCTTGTCCGCCGGCCCTCCCGGGATCACCGAGATCACTGCGGCATAACCATAGCGCTTTGAAACCGCCGCCCCGATGCCCGCCTTGCCTTCCTTGCGCTGCTTGTATTCCTTGAACTCAGTGGGATCGAGATAGCTGGAGTTGGCATCCAGCGATTCCAGCAGGCCGTGCAGCGCGCCGTTGGTCACGGCTGAGATGTTCGGATCTTCGACGTACTCGGTGCGGATGCGCGACAGCACTTCGCTGTAAACGCCGAGCTGACGATAGGATCCATCGTCATTGGTATCGGCCTTGACGCCCAGTCCGCCAACCACCACAAACGAAGCAATCAGAAATGACAGGCCGAGAACGATAAGCTTGGTAGTCTTTGACATGTGTAATTCACTGATGGGAGAGAAACTTCCCGCAGGTTAACTCCTATTCTATCCCAGTTTCGATGCCGCGCCGCCAGGAAGGTTCCGGGAAAATCGGCTATCTTCCGCCGCAAATGCCTAATTCCGGCTGGGGGTTGGACGTGCGACAGGATGCCGAGGTAAGCGACGAACGGCAAACCCTATACCGTGCTTGCTGAAAGGCCTTCCAGGTCCACGTATAGGCTAGGCCGCCGTCACGGTCGGACGCCTGAGCGGACTGATTTTTGACAATTCTTTCTGCAGCGACTTCTTGACCTGCTGAGCGTCATAGTCTGCCTGCATTCCCAGCCAGAACGCCTCCGTCGTGCCGAAAAACTTTGCTAGGCGGACTGCAGTGTCGGCACTGATCGCTCTTTTCTCGAGAACAATGTCATTGATCCGGGGAACTGGTACATGCAGCTCGCGCGCTAGGCGATAGGGGGTCAGCCCCAAGGGCCGCAGATACTCCTCGCGCAGAATCTCTCCGGGATGAAGAGTCCACATCCGTTGTTTCTTGTTCGGGCCCTTCGTTTTGCGCTCGTCGGTCATTTGGTCGTTCCTTTCGTCCGTCGCGCCAGTCGTTCTGATCCTGCGATGCTGCCTCAGTGATAGTCAACGATTTCGACTCTGTAAGCGTCTCCGTTCCTGAACTCAAAACAAAGTCGATACTGATCGTTAATTCGAATGCTGTACTGCCCCTTGCGTCCACCTTGTAGCGCCTCCAGGCGATTTCCAGGGGGAGAAGCTAAGTCGCTAAGCTCGCGCGCGTATTCAAGTTGAAACAGCTTCCGCTTGGCGACGCGGTGGAGTGCGGCAGGTATGGCCCTGCTCTTTCCCGACACGTAAAACTGTTCCGTCCCTGGGTCGGCAAAGCTCTTAATCACAGAGTAGCATAACGTTTAGCATTATTAACGTCAATGTTATTATAGTCTGACGAGAGCCTCCGCTTCGTCAATCAAACGCCCGCCCTGATAAACTCCTCTGTTTTACGAGCACAAGCGAAGAGCGAAAGGCGAACAGCGACCCATGACCCGAAATCTCGACCAATCCCGCAGCTTGCAGAAGCGCGCCGAACAACTCATTCCCGGCGGAGTCAACTCGCCGGTTCGCGCCTTCCGTTCGGTCGGCGGCGATCCCCCTTTCCTGGTTCGCGGCGAGGGCTCGCATGTCTGGGACGCCGACGGCAATCGCTACATCGACTACGTCGGCTCCTGGGGACCGCTCATTCTCGGCCATGCCGCGCCCGAAGTTATCGAGGCCATCATCCAGGCCGCGCGCAACGGCACCAGCTTCGGCGCTTCCACTCCGACTGAGGCGGAGTTAGCTGCGCTGGTGATCGAAGCTTTTCCGGCGATCGAGAAAGTACGCTTCGTCAGCTCGGGAACCGAAGCCACGATGTCGGCGATCCGGCTGGCGCGCGCCGCCACCGGGCGCAAGATCATCGTGAAGTTCGAAGGCTGCTACCACGGTCACAGTGATGCGCTGCTGGTCAAGGCCGGATCGGGAGTGGCAACGCTCGGCATTCCCGGCTCCGCGGGCGTTCCTGAGGAGTTCGTCGAGTTCACGCTGGCTCTGCCCTACAACGACGTTCCTGCCGTCGCGGCCGCTTTCGACAAGTTCAAAGACCAGATCGCCTGCGTCATCGTTGAGCCTGTGGTCGGCAACATGGGCTGCGTGCTGCCTACGCCCGGCTATCTGGCGGCTCTGCGCGTGATCACCGAGCGCGAAGGCACGCTGCTGATCTTCGACGAAGTGATGACCGGGTTTCGCGTCGCCTTTGGCGGAGCTTCGGAGCTTTACAACGTCAAGCCCGACCTCACCACGCTGGGCAAGATTATCGGCGGCGGCCTGCCGGTTGGCGCCTATGGCGGTCCCGCCAAGCTCATGGACATGATTGCCCCGGTTGGTCCGGTGTATCAGGCAGGAACGCTGAGCGGCAATCCTCTGGCGATGGCGGCTGGCATCGCGACTCTGTGCCAGTTGAAAGCCAACCGCGAGCAGTTCTACAAGCAGCTCGATGAAATGGCAGGGCAAGTTAGTCGCCGGCATCACCGCGACTGCGAAAGAAGCGGGCGTGGCGATGACTGCGAACCGCGTTGGCTCGATGTTCACTTTCTTCTTCACCGACAAGCAAGTGACCGACTGGCAGACGCGCCTCAACCTGCGACACCGCAAAGTTTGGCCGTTTCCACGGGGCTCTGCTCGATGCCGGAGTCTGGCTGCCGCCCTCGCAGTTCGAAGCGGCGTTCCTCAGCACGGCCCACACTCAAGGTGACATCGAGGACACGATCGCCGCGGCCAGCGAGGCGCTGGCACTGGTGTAGGTCTTCAAGACTCGGTACTGGCGACCATCGAAACTATCTCACAAACCCGATCACGAATCGCAATGCACTGATTCGTATCAGGGCACAACTTTAGTCGTGCCGCAAAGAGCGTAACTACTGCTAGGGCTTCAGCCCCTGTAAAAGATCTTCCCCGGGCTAAAGCCCCAAATTTGTTCGTGAGCTTTATGGCACGGCTGAAGCCATGCCCCGATACAAATCTGACGTATGACGAATTTATGGGATGAAAGAGCGCAGCTATTTGCTAGCGGCTCATTGCCAATTGCTGCCTCGCCATCATCTTCGGAATCGTCACAAACTCGTATCCCTCGCCTTGGTATCGCGTCAGGATGCGATCCGCTGGCTTCCACGCTGCGGCTGCGGTCAACCCCGATCCGATGGTATTCGCCGTCGTGCAGCAGAATGACGTCGCCGCCGCGAATCTGTCGCTCCGCATGCTTCACGATCTCATCCGCCGACTTGGCCTTCCAGTCATAACAAGTGACGTTCCACATGATCGTTTGCAGCCCGCAGGCGCCGCGCGACCCGCAGAGAAGCTGGACGCCGGCCGCCAAACGGCGGCCGAAAGAGTTTCGTATCGACCCCGGTCGCGTTGAAAATCGCCTGCTGTGTCTGCAGCAACTGGCGGCGAACTTCCGCGGCCGAAGCGAAGATCAGGTTGGGATGGTCCCAGGTGTGGATGCCAATGGCGTGTCCGGCTTCGACCACTGCCCGCGCGATCTCCGGCCGCTGCTGTACGAAGCGCCCGATGAGGAAAAACGTCGCCTTCACTTGATGACGATCAAGCACCTCCATCATCTGCTGGGTGTAGGGATCGTTGGGACCATCGTCGAACGTCAGCGCCAGCTGACGCGCCCCTGGTTCCAAGCCAATGAACGTCCGCCCATATGACCTGCGACGTGGGCCACATGGTCTGGAATCCGGCCCATGTCGCCACTCCAGCCAGCCCGATCCCGCCGATCAGTTCCGCAAGCATTGTCAGGATTGTAGCTGGCCGGAAGGCCGCTGTTCGCTCTTTGCTTCTCGTCGTGAATCCGAATTGGCTGTCCCGATCGCACCTCTCTCGCCTGTCATCCCCCGCGGAGCCGAGGGCTCTGCGGTTTCCCCTTCGCGAGCCGGTTTCTGCGAAAAGCGAACCGCGAACAGCGAAAAGCGCAAGGTTTACAAACAGGCAATTGCCACGGACGCGCGAGCAAGATATTCTGCGAGTCGTAGCCTTTCTCCGACCATGGCGAACCTTTTCGAACCACCCCGGTATATCGCAGTCGAGGGCCCCATCCGAGTCGGCAAGAGCACGCTCTGCCAGGTAATCGCCGAAACGCTGCATGCCCAGCGCATCAGCGAGCCAGAGAACAATCCCTTTCTGCGTGGCTTCTACGAGGGCGAACCCGGAGCGGCGTTCCAGGCACAGTTTGCGTTCCTCATCGCCCGCTATGAGCAACTGGGCGGCCTCGACGTGAAGCACAATCCCAACAAAACCTACGTTGCCGATTACATCTTCGAGAAAGACAAGCTCTTTGCCTGCCTGAACCTTGGCGACGCCGAGCTCGACGTCTACAACCGCTACTACGAGCTGTTTCGCCAGAACGTGCCCTCGCCCGACCTCGTCATTTATCTGCAGGCCACGCCCGAGGTGCTGAAGAAGCGACTGAAGAAGAAGGGCGCTCCGGGCGAAAAGGCCATCAGCGACGACTACCTGGAAGAAGTGATCAAAGCCTACGAACATTTTTTCTTCCACTACACTTCGTCGGACCTGCTGATCGTGAATACCTCAGAAATCGATTTCGTGGAGCGCAGCGAAGACTTGCAGGCGCTGCTGCGGCGGGTCAGCGAACCCATCCGCGGCACCCAGTACTTCCTGCCACTGGGTCCGGACGAGCAAGCCGCCAGGGCGTAACAGGGTTTCCAAATGTCCTGGCACGGGTAGAGCGGCGCTTCAGCGCGCGTCCAGCCGGACTGGACGCAACTGAGCCGGCTTCAGCCGGCGACACCGTTCCTGCTATTTCTCAATTTTTCATCGTCAAATCACTTCCATCCGCCCTTAACTGCGCTATGCTTCCTTCCATCCGCACAATAAGGAGCACGCCATGGGAGTCTTATTTCAGGCTTTCTATTGGAACTGCCCATCGCAAGAAAATCAGGACGGCACCTGGTGGAATTTTGTCGCCGGCAAAATTCCTGAGCTGCAGCAGGCTGGATTCACCGCCCTGTGGCTTCCGCCCGCATGCAAAGCAGCCAACCTCGGCGGTCCGTCCATGGGCTACGATCCCTACGACTATTACGATCTTGGCGACTTCAACCAGAAGAGCCGCACCAAGACCTGGTTCGGCAACCAGGCCGAACTAACCTCGCTGATCGACGCAGCGCATGCGGCGAACATGCAGGTCTATGCCGACCTGGTGCTCGACCACAACAACGGCGGCGACGCGCAGGAGGTCAATCCCATCGACGGCCAGACGCGCTGGACGAAGTTCAATCCCGCCAGCGGCAAGTTTCCGCGCAACTGGGAATGCTTTCCACCCCTCGCCCTTCGAAATTTTCGACGAGATGACCTTTGGCGACATGCCCGACCTGTGCCACCGCAATCCCCTGGTTTACTCGGCACTGATCGAGCTGGCGACAGTGGATGGTGGAGAACCATAGGCTTCGACGGCTTTCGTTTCGATTTCGTGAAAGGCTATGCGCCCTGGATGGTGCAGTCGATCGCCGAGCTGCGTTACCTGAAGAAATCACGGTGACAACTTCTATGCATTCTGCGTGGGCGAGTGCTGGGACGACGAACGTACGGTGGATGACTGGCTGGGCGAGGTCAACAGCTACACCGACAATCCGGTTTCGGCTTTCGATTTTCCCCTGCACTACCGTTTGAAGGACCTCTGCGATAGCTACGGCTTCAGCCTGCAGACTCTGGCCGACGCCGGGAACAGTGGTTCAGGATACGCCGTCGCAGGCGGTGACCTTCGTCGATAACCACGACACCATTCGCGATCCCGGACAACGCGATCAACAATGACAAGCTGCTGGCTTACAGCTTCATCCTCACCCACGAAGGCTATCCCAGCGTCTTCTGGATGGACTGGTACAACTTCGGGCTGGCGCAGACCGGCACGCCGAACGGCATTGCCGCGCTGGTCGCGGCGCACGAGCGCTATGCTGGAGGAGCGACGCAAGTCCTCTACGCGGATGACAATCTCTACATCATGCAGCGCACTGGGGCCGGCAGCCAGCCGGGGCTGGTCTATGTGTTGAACAATCGTGGCGATGGGTGGAATGGAGTCGAAGTACAAACCCAGTGGCCGAACGTGCAGTTCGAGCCGGTTGCCTATGGCGGCAATGACAACAGCCAGCCCGAGGCGAAATGGACGGCGTCGGACGGTAGCGCTGACTTCTGGGCTGCCCCGCGCGGCTGGGCCGTCTACGCGCCGCAGGTTTAAGAGGCAGCAGTCAGTTGCCAGTTGTCAGTTGCCTGTTGTCAGCCCCAAGGGCGGCTGATTTGGAGTTTCGTAACCAGCTTTTTAGCGGTGCGAAGTGCCGACTGAATTACCAGAGTCCTTCGGAGCCGGTGCCTATCCCGCCAGCACTACCTTCGCCTCAACCGTTCAATCATCTCGTCCATCAAGACTGCGTCATACCTCTGGGGAACGGAACCACTGCTCAGCTCTTCGACCTGCAATCCCTCCGTCAATGCGCGCACGGTCCCGGGAAGAATCTGCTCCCGCTCCTGAAACCAGGCCTTCATCCACGGAACCAACGCCAGATACATCTCATGCCGCTTTCGACGGCGCGTGGTATCAGCTTGAGCACGACGGCGTAACTCACCGACGGGCGCTTCCAGCCAAAGAACATGGCCCACAAAGCCGATCTGCTTTTTTTCGAACGCGTTCTGGTAAAGTGCCGACTCAATCTCGAACAATGTTTTGCTGAGCGCGCCCGACTTCCACAGCGCCCAGGAATAGTAGAGGTGGAAAGGATCGCCATCGCAGACAGCGATGCCATGTTCGCGTTCCAGGGCAAGCGCCCGCCGCCAGTTCGCAGCCGCGTGGTTGACCCAGAATCGTCCTACTTCGGCCGGATCGGCGTAGAGATCGGGGGCGGCGATGTTCTCGGCCGCCTCTTCGACGTGTGTGTGGGGAAAGTGCGATCGGCACCAAGTCGTTTTCCCGGCAGCGCTTAGTCCCTCAATCGCCACTAGCATTGCGGGTTTTCCCTGGCTACTGCGAGGGTGGGACGTATTCCTTAGGCTTCTCGGCGCCCTCGCCGAAGAAATACGCTTCCATCTGCTGCACGATGAACTCCTGGTGTTCCTTCTTCCAGGGTTGCAGGCGGTATTCGTTGAGCAGCATTTTCATGTGCTCCTGCCACTGTTCCCAGGCCAGCTTGGAAATGTTGTCGTAGATCTTTTGTCCGAGTTCGCCGTCGAAGGGCGGCTCGTCCAAACCTTCCATTTCTCGACCCATCTTGATGCACTTCACCATGTGTGCCATTAAGAGCTCCTCACGCCAGAGGCGGAATGAATGCCAACCGTCGATTCTAACGGAAATGGCTCTTGGCGTTTAGCCTTCGGCTCTTAAGCTTTTAGCTCTTAACAGTTAAGTGCCCAGCACAGACGGCCGGCCGTTGAGGACGATATCAACTCGATAGCTTGCTAAAGTAAGCTAAGGAAGGCTAAAAGGCTAAAGCTACAAGCGGCCTCATTCCCCCAGCCACGCGCCGTAGGGCCGCAGCCGCTCGATATGATCGCAGATGATTTTGCAGGCGCCGGTGATGGGGACGGCGAGAATCAGCCCCATGGCGCCCCATAGCCATCCCCAAAACAGCAGCGCCAACGTAACCGCCAGTGGATTCAGTTGCAGCCGCTTGCCCAGGATTTTGGGGTAAAGCACGTTCATGGCGATCAGGTGCAACCCCATCACCAGGCAGATAACCAGAAGGAACACGCCCGTGGTGAGGTGCCCCAGATCGGCGATCAGGGGAGGAATTACCGCAAGAATGACGCCGAGGTAGGGGATCAGGCTGAGAAATCCGCTCATGACGCCGAGGAAGTAGAAGTAGGGAAGTCCCATCAACCCAAACAGCGCGATGCTGCACAGGCTGAGAAACACGCCAATGATGAAGTTCCCCACAATGAACGATCGGATCATCCGGGCAATCAATCCCAGCATCACGTAGGCCGTGTTGCGATGCTCCATGCTGAACAGCATGACCGAGGAAGATCGCACATGGTCCTGCCAGCTCAGCATGAAGAAAACCAGAAACGGAATAAAGGTGATGGCCAGCATCAGCTCAGACACCGAGTTGGCGTTCTTGCTCACCAAGTCCGTCCAGCTGCTCGATTCTTTAACTGTTACCGTTTTCTTGTCTTCTTCGGACGAGGGCAGTACGGTTTCGGTGGTTTGCTGGATCTCGTGCGCTTGCTCGCGGAACTTAGCTCCCATCGCCTGGATTCGGGCTTTGTACTTGGGCACCTCGTGCATGAATCGACAGCGCCCGGCTGTAAGAAAGATAACTGGCTGCCCCCAGCGCAACCACCAGCAGCGACACTGACAGCAGCGCACCTAGGGCGCGTGGGATGTTGAACCGGGTCAGCAGGTCGACGATCGGCGCCAGAACAAACGACAATAGTATCGAGAGTAGAATGACGACCAGCAGCAGCTTCGCAACATAGACCAGCACCAGGACGGTCGCGGCCGCTAGAATCAGCAACGCCGTAGCCTGCAAGTGCTGAATTCGCCGTCGTTCCCGCTCCGCCAATGTCGAGCGGTTGATGGTAATTTCAGGGATCGTGACGGGTCCGCCTGCCGCATTGTCTGCAATGTCAGGATCTTCGGCGCGCTTATGCGTCGGCTTCGGATTGTCCAGCAACTGATCTGACATTTTGCTTATGGTACTCGCAACCATAAGATTCCGAACATGATAGTTTTGCTGTATCCGAAATGGAAAATGCCTCCCCGGAAGCTCCGATTCCGCAGCAACGCCGCCGCATTCTGGCGTTGGACTTCGGCTCCCGAACCATCGGTCTGGCCATCAGCGACGAATTGGGCGTCACTGCCCAAGGCCTGCCGACGTATCGGCGCAGCAATAAGCGCAACGACCTTGACCATTTGCGGCGCATGATCAAGCAGTATGGCATTGGCGAACTGGTGATGGGACTTCCTCTACGCATGAGCGGCGCGGAGGGCATTCAATCGGAGAAAGTACACGCCTTCGCGGAGGAATTGCGCCGCAAATTCAAGCTGCCGGTCCACTTGTACGATGAGCGGCTGACCTCGGTCGAGGCGAATCGGCTATTGCGGGAGACCGAGATGAGCATCCGCCGCCGCGCCGAAGTAGTGGACCAGCTAGCGGCGGTGCTCATTCTGCAATCGTTTCTGGAGTTCAGAAAATCCTCGGCCGAACCGGATCGCTCCAGTTGAACTCACTGCAAGGAGTGAGCAGCGCCAAACCTCCGCACTTCATCTAAACTGCTATCTTCGTGCGAATTTTACTCACACTCGTGTTGGTGGCCATCTTGGCAGCCGTCCTCTGGTTTGGCTGGGCGGCGATGCTGCCCCTGCAACCGGCGGAGACGACCTTTGTGCTGCTTCGCCCCGGTTGGAGCACCCGCCACATAGCTCGCGAGTTGCAGCGCCAAGGCGTCATTCGCAGCGCGGACGCGTTTCTCCTGCTGCATTATGTAAAGGGCGTTAACACGCTGAAAGCGGGCGAATACAAATTCGATCAGCCAGCCAGTGCCCTGCAAGTACGTGATCGTCTGATTCGGGGAGATGTTTACGCCCGTGCGGTGGTTGTGCCCGAGGGCTACAACATCTACGACATCGCCGCCGTGGTTGAGCAGGCCGGTCTCGGTCCGGCAGCCGACTTCATCACCGCGGCCCAGGGCGATCTCTTCCTGCTCCGCGATATCGATCCCAGCGCGAAATCCTTGGAAGGTTATCTCTTTCCCGATACCTACGAGTTCACCCGCATTGACAGCGCTCACGACATAGCGGCCACGATGGTGCGGCGTTTCCGGCAGGAGGCGCAGAAGATCGGCCTGCTCGGCAACTCCGACATGCACCGCATCGTGACCATGGCTTCCATCGTGGAAAAAGAAACCGCGGATCCTAACGAGCGCCCGAGAGTGGCCAGCGTGTATTACAACCGGCTGGAAAAGAATATGGTTTTGGCGGCGGATCCGACTGTGATCTACGCGGCTCTGCTGGCCTCACGCTATCGAGGAACAATTTACGAGTCAGATTTGCAATTTGATTCGCCTTACAATACCTATAAGTATCCGGGCTTGCCTCCTGGCCCCATCGCCAATCCGGGAGCGGCTTCGCTGCAAGCCGCCATGCATCCGGCGCAAACTGATTTCCTCTTTTTCGTTAGCGACAACAAGGGGCATCACCGGTTCGCTCGCGATTCTGAGGAGCATGCGCGGAACGTCGCAGCCTATCGTAAAGCTGTCGCTGCTAGCCAGTAAATCTCTGGTGCGGATAGGAGTCCCACGGGCAGCTTCGTGCATCTGCCGTATACTACGTGATTCAGCCTCACGACTATGAGTGGATCCAGACTGCTTGTCGCCGCTTCTCTTGCCGCCCTCCTGTTGGGCGGCACTGGGTGCCTGTTCCGCACCCGGGTGGTGGAAGTGCGCACCAGCACGGCGAAATTGCAGACTGCGACCAAACAGGAGCTTCTGGAGCGTATTAATGCGGAAGCTACCCAGATCAAGACCCTGAATGCCACGGTCGATATTGCCACGTCGGTAGGAGGGGAGAAAAAGGGAAAGTCACCGACTACGAAGAAATTCGTGGCTACATCCTGGTGCGCAAACCGGATATGCTGCGCATGATTGGGCTGTTCCCCATCGTACGCAACAAGGCATTCGATATGGTAAGCGCTGGCGACCAATTCAAGTTGTCGGTACCGGCAAAGAACAAGTTTTATGTAGGACACAACGACGTGGTGAATCCGGCCGCCAATCCTTTGGAGAACCTGCGGCCCCAGGTCATCTACAACGCGCTGCTGCTGCCCGAGATCGACCCCAAGACCGACATCGCGGTACTGGAAAAAAGTACCGAGATGATCTATGACGCCAAAAAGAAGAAGGAATTACAGCAGCCCGACTACGTCATCGATGTGATTCGCCGCGCGGGCGACGACTGGTATCTTTCTCGCGAAATCGTGTTCGACCGCGCCAACCTGGTACCGCATCGCCAGGTCATCTACGACCAACAGGGCAATGTTGCGACCGAAGCCACCTACCAGGTCTATAAGGACTACAACGGCATCAGCTTTCCTAACGTAATCGAGATCAATCGCCCGCAGGAGGAATATTCCATCCGGCTTACAGTGGTGAAACTGGTGATGAACGAACCGCTACACGACGATCAATTCACGTTGGAACAGCCTCCCGGCACGGAACTAGTGAATCTCGACCAGTCACCCCAGAGCGCGTCCTCGAATGGAGTGCCCGCCGCTCAATCCAGCAATCCAGCGCCAAAGAAATAAGCTCCAGCCCGCCGCAGCGGACTGGAGCCTGGTGTTTCTGTCGCAGATGATCGTGCTGCCCCACATCGATTAAGCGGGCGCCCCGTTCTGTCATCCCGAGCGAGCGAAGCGAGTCGACGGACCTGCTTTTGTCGTCATCTTTTGGGCCCAGGCGGGGCAATAGCTAACGCTTCGAGGTGCCGCGAGCCAGCTTCTTCACTTTACGTTTCTCCGCGCCCCGGGCGTAGGTGCGTGGGGCCTTGGGAGTGGCCTTCTTGCGCGCTGTGCGCTTTACTTTCTTGCGTTCTGCCTTGTCGGCAATGCTCTTGGTATTTGCCATGAAATCTGTATTCCCTCATTGACGGAGTTACGCCTTTTCCAATTGGGCGTATTTTTCGACCAGCTTTTTCAAACCGTATCTGGGAAATTGTACCGTAATCTTCGCATCTTCCCCATCACCCTCGCGCTTGTACACCGTGCCTTCGCCGTATTTGGGGTGACGCACGCGCTGTCCCGGATGAAATCCGGTTCGTCCCGTGACTGCGGGCACTTCGACTTTCGGACGCGAGAACTTCTTCCCGCGCGAGGCAAAAAATTCCGCAATGTTGTCGATCGAGTTGTAGGCCGGACCGCTATAGGCATTCCGCTGTGGCTGGTTGCGCCGCCCGTACTGCGGCCGCTGATCTTCGTCCTCGTAGGCGTAATGTTGAGTACCGCCGTAATCGCTGGAACCTGCCCGCACAGGTTGCCGAGGCGAGCCCAAGTCCTGCAGCAGTTCTTGCGGAACCTCTTCCAGGAAGCGCGATGGAACGCTGGGCTCGGGCATGTCTGTCCCATAGCGGCGGCGATAGCGAGCCCGCGTCAGGATGAGCGTGTCCATTGCCCGGGTCATTCCGACGTAACACAAGCGGCGCTCTTCCTCGATATCATCGGGCGCCAGCAGCGTTCGGGAATGCGGAAACAAGTTTTCTTCCAGTCCAATCAGAAACACCAGCGGGAATTCCAGGCCCTTCGCCGAGTGCAGCGTCATCAGCGTGATGCGCGAATTCTCGTCGTACTGATCGGCATCGCTTACCAACGCGGCGTGATCGAGAAATTCGTTCAGCGTCTCGCCCCGGTCGCGCGAATCCATGGCGGCATTCACCAGTTCCCTAAGGTTCTCGATGCGGGCCAGCGACTCCGGCGTGTCCTCCTGTTCGAGTTGTTTGATATACCCGGTGCGATCGATCAGAAACTTCAGCAGCTCGGCTGTCGATGCCGGATCGCCAGGCGCACGGAAGCCCTCGACTCGCTCTTCTCCGCCCTGGCTTGCCGCATCTTCAGCTCCCGCTGCACCAGTCCCGCTATGGCCCTCGTCGGCGAAAGCCTCCGGTGCGAATGCGGTCGCGTCTTTCGTTTCGAGCTCCGCGGTGGCTTCAAATTCGGCGGGCGAGAAGTCAATATCGTGCTGCAAATCGTCTTCGTCCGACGTAGCTCCGGCTTCTGCAGCTGCGAGCGCCGCGGTTTCCGCCACTCGCTCACGAAACGTTCCCAAATGCATGGCCCGGGCGTCGTCAATCAGATCCTTGAAACTCTTTAGCGATGACAAAGTGCGCAGCGGAAGCAGCCTGCGTTTCAGTACCTCGCCAATCGCGCCCCACATGGAAGTTCCCGTCTCCAGCGCGATATTCTCGATTATCTCCATTGTGGTCTTGCCGATGCCGCGCGCCGGAGTGTTGATCACCCGCTGCACAGCAATCGAGTCGTCCGGATTCCCGATGACCTTCAGGTACGAGATCATGTCTTTGATTTCGGCGCGCTCGTAAAAGCTGAAACCTCCCACAACGTGATAGTTCAGCTGATAGCGGCGCATTGCTTCTTCCACCAGGCGGGACTGCGAGTTGGTGCGGTATAGCACGGCGGCACGCGGCGTCTCGCCGTTGTCGCTTTGCGCCTGACGAAGATACTTGGCAATGTAGTCGGCGGCGAAGAGCGCTTCATTCTCGCCGTCCGGAGCTTCGTAGTAGCCGATCTGAGCTCCGCCGCTACGCTCGGTCCAAAGGTTCTTCCCCTTGCGCTTGATGTTCTTTGCCACCACCGCCGACGCGGCCTGGAGAATGTTCTGCGTGGAGCGGTAGTTCTGTTCCAGACGAATGATGCGAGCCTCGGGAAAATCCTGCTCGAACTCCAGAATGTTACGGATATCGGCGCCGCGCCACGAATAAATGCTCTGGTCCTCATCGCCGACCGCACAGACATTGTGTTCGCTACCCGCCAGCATCCGCATCAACTCATACTGCGGACGGTTCGTGTCCTGATATTCATCCACCTGGATGTAACGATAGCGCCGGTTATAGCGCTCGCGCGTCTCGCCGGAGGCTTTCAGCACCCGTACCGCGTAAAGCAGCAGGTCGTCGAAGTCCATGGCGTTCGACTTCGCCAGTTCCTGGCGGTAAACCTCGTAGATATGGGCAACGCGCTCGGTCTTCGGGTCGCCGGAATTCAGGTAAACCTCTTGCGGATCGAGCATGTGGTTCTTCGCCCACGAAATTCGCCCCAGCACATTGCGTGGCGTCAGTTGCTTGTCGTCGATCCCGAGTCGCCGCATCGCCGCCTTGACCACGTTCTGCTGATCGGCCTCGTCGTAGATCACGAAATCTTTGCGATAGCCTTTTCCGCCGATTTGAAGAGTCTCAATGTCGCGCCGCAACAGGCGCACGCAGAAGGAGTGGAAGGTGGAGATCAGGGGCTTCGATAGGGAACGGGCTCCCACCAGCGATTCGACGCGGCTGGCCATCTCGGACGCTGCCTTGTTGGTAAAGGTCACTGCCAGAATCGAGTCGGGCTGAACGCCTATGCCTTCAATCAGGTGGGCAATGCGATACGTGATGACGCGAGTCTTGCCGCTTCCGGCTCCAGCCAGAATGAGGACCGGCCCGTCCACCGCCTCGACGGCTTCGCGTTGCTGCGGATTCAGTTTGTTCAGGTACGACAAAGTTGAGGGCACTCGCGATTAGTTCGGTCTGCTGCTGACGGCCGGCGCGTCCATGGCGCGGCGCGCCTTGCACTCGCCACAAGGACAGTTGTCACGCAGGTACTGCCAGGAATAGATGCCGTGCTGATGACCGTCGTTCCAGGAGAAGCGAATGGCGTACTTGCCAACGGGCTCAACCTCGGTCGGTTTGGCCGCCGCTTTGAACATGGGCAATGAGCCCGCTATCGGCTTCAGCGGATCGCCCGGATGACGGCCGTCCTTCTCCCGCTCTTCGTTGCACAAGGCACAGGGACAGGCATCGCGCAGAAACGGGAAGCTGTACGCGCTGCGGTGTCCGTCCTTCCACTCAATGTCCACGCCGGTACCGGTGGTGACGTTCACTTTGACGGATTTGGGGTCTGCGATCGGATCCATGAGATGTTTCGCAACCTGCGGCGAGTTAACTCTCTAGTATCGCAGAAATTCGGCGCGCAAGAAGGCCCGGGTTGCCCCGGGCTTCTCGCATCACCTCCGTAGTCGCTCTCAGGAGAAAGAGCGGCTGTCACTGTCCCTCTTTGTCTCTACGAACAATTGGACGTGTCTGGTTGCAATTCGTCATAGGGGTTACAAACAAAAAGGCACGGCTGCTCTCCGTGCCTTCTTGCGGATCGAGACGCCTACATCACGATCTCTTTCGCTCGCTGTGTAATGGGATGCTGCATCTCCTCCAGGTCGCCTTTGACCAGGTTTAAGCCGTAGACGCAAGATTCGAACTCGTGCGCCAGTTTGGCGAACAGCGGCGCCAGTCGGGCGTATTCGAACTGGTCGAACTTGGAGACGATGTAGTAACTCTCCTTGCCCGCTTTGATGAAGTCGACAAAATTTTCCAGCCGCTGCCGCCGCAGGCGATAGTGATTGATGCTTTCGGGAAACATGCCGGAGAAAAACAGCGTGTAGTCGCCGATGTGCTTGCGGACCTGGCGCTCGCGGTCGAAGGAGGGCGCCGGACCGTAGATGGGGTCCGCCTCCAGCAACATCTCGCCCACATCGCCCAGCGGCCGGCCGGTCGCGTCGCACACCTTGAACAGCTGTTCGCACTCGCAGAATTCAGCCAGGACGTTGACGATATAGTCCTGCACTTCGGAATCGCGCAGTCCGATGTCGCGGTCGAAGTGCTGGTGAATCAAGTCGGTGAACAACTCCTGCAGAGCGTGCGATTCCGGGATCATGGGTTTCTAAAAGTCTCCTACGCTTGCATCCTTCTTATTGGATGTGATGCGAGTACTTATCGCACTTTCTTTTCAGGTGCAAGCGTTTCCTGCGTGTCTGGTAACTGAACGGGTTCTCTTTGGATAAACCCCATCCTGCGCATTTTGCTTCGATAGGGCCCCGCAAGCAATCGAACATGTAAGGTTTGAGCGCTGTTTATGCGGGTTTGGTTGGCTGAGATGGCCTGCGGGCGGCCCGTGCCAGCCCTTATCAGCAGACTATGACGTTGACTGCCAAAATTGCTGGCAACCAGCTCGACAACCCTGCCGTCCGCTGAAGGGACACGTAGTATTTTTTAACTTGTCCCCAGGACTCCGCCTACGGCTGCGTCCTGGGCTAGACTGAACCGCCCTTACGGGCTGGACTTTCGGCTCATATATCCCGCTCCCGAATGCAAAAGCGTGCTGGCCGGACCATGTGTCACAATTTTCATTTCCCAGGAGGGCAGCATGGAACGCAAGAACATCTCAGGCAATTCTCCTTATGAACCGATCGTCGGATTTTCGCGCGCGGTGAAGAGTCGGACCGTTCGTCTCGGTAGCGGGAACCGTCGCCACCGGCCCGGATGGCAAGATTGTCGGGCAAGGCGACATCTACGCCCAGGCTGTGCAGACGTTGAAGAACATTGGCCGCGCGCTGGAGCAGGCAGGAGCCAGTTTCCGCGATGTGGTGCGGACGCGCACGTTCGTCACCGACATTAGTCAATGGGAGCAAGTCGGCAAGGCACACGGCGAGGTTTTCGGTGACATTCGGCCAGCGGCGACCATGATCGGGGTTTCGGCGCTGGTCGCGCCAGAGATGCTGGTGGAGATCGAGGCCGATGCGATAATCGCGTCAGAACTCTGAGAATCGCGAAGAGCGAACTGCGAACAGCGGCCCTACTGGGTTACCTGCAGCCCTATCCCCTGGCCCTGATATACTCTTTGGCCGGCTCCGGGCGAGGTCTTGATCACCGTCCGCGTCCCCGACGGCGCAGCTTCGGTTGCATTCGCCGGTGCGGCGGCAGCGGCTTGACTGGCGGCTGCCGCCTGGCTGGATATTCCCGCCACGCGCAGTCCCGCGCTCACAATCTCGTTGACCGCATCATCCTCGCGGCGACCGACCAGGTCGGGCATGACGAACGAACTTCGGTCTTCCGGCGCTGCCATCAGCACGCTGATCTTCGGCGCCGAGACGTTGACCGCATTGGCCGGCGGACTCTGCGCCACAATCTGATCGCCGGGCGCACCCGGAATCGTGGCGGTGGCGATGCTTCCCAATTCCAGCCCGCGGCGGCGGATGTTGATCTCGGCGGCGCGCTCGCTTTCTCCGAGCAGGTCGGGAATGACGACGCGCTGCGGGCCCATGCTCTCGGCCACGCGCACATGCCAACCGCGCCGCACCTGCATCCCGGGCGCCGGCACCTGCGACATCACCCGGCCCGGCGGCACATCGGAGCTGAAGAAGCGGTCGCCCTCCTCCAGCACCAGTCCGTGATCGGCGAGCAGCCGCTCAGCCTGGCCGGCGTCATGCCAACGATTTTGGGAATTGTCGTCTGACGGCCGTGAATGGCGAAGCGCATGGCGGTCAGTACCGACGCCATGAAGACCACGATCAGCACCAGCACGCGCAGCAGGTAGCGAAAGAAGCGGCGCATCAGTGCGCCTCGCTGTCGCCCGGCAGCCCGTCAGGCGTGTCCACCTTCTGCGCCACCGCGCTCGGTGTCGTCGGCGGAGGCGCGGCAAAATCTTCCGACTCGCGTCCCTGCAGCGCTACGCGCATGAAGTCCATCCAGATGGGAAGCGCCGCCACGGCTCCAGTTTCCTTGTTGCCCAGCGTCTTCTTCTCGTCGAAGCCGACCCAGACGCCGCAAGTGATCGACGGCGAGAAGCCGACGAACCACGCGTCGGTGAAATCGTTGGTCGTGCCGGTCTTGCCGCCCAGCGGATGATTCAGCTTGCTGGCTGCGAAGCCGGTGCCGTGCAGCACCACCTCGCGCAACATGCTGACCATGATGCGGGCGGTGCGCGCGCTGACCACATCGTGCACTTCGGGATAGTTCTCTTCCAGCACGCGGCCATCGTAGTCGGTGACTTTGCGGATGTAGCGCGGCATCACGCGCACGCCATCGTTGGGAAAAGTGGTGAACGCCGCCGTCTGCTCGGCCAGCGTGATGTCGGCTGCGCCCAGCGCGACCGGCAAATACGGCAGCAGCGGCGAGGTGATGCCGAACTTGCGCGCGTAGTCGATGACCGTCTTGATGCCGCCGATGCGCTCGGTCACCTTCAGCGCGGGAATGTTGCGCGACTCGGCCAGCGCGTGGCGGAAGGTGATTACGCCTTCGAACTTGCCGTCGTAGTTGTGCGGCGTGTACGGACCGGACGAGGTGTTGAAGGTGATGGGCGCGTCGAGCACGGTGTCGTCCGGCGTAAGTCCCTGGTCGATGGCGGCGGTGTAGATGTAGGGCTTGAACGACGAGCCGACCTGGCGCAGCGCCTGGGTGGAGCGATTGAATTTCGACTGCTCGAAGTCGCGGCCGCCGACCATGGCCTTCACGTCGCCGGTGGAGTTGTCGAGCGCCAGCAGCGCTCCCTGCACGCCGGACTCCTGCTCCAGCGAAACGCGGCTGGCGGTGCCGTTCAGTTCGATCGACCTTGACATAGACGAGGTCGCCGCGCGTCAGGAACTCCTGCGGCGAGGTGTGACGCGTCCACTTGATTTCTTCCGGACCGAGCCGCGCCTCGTAATTGCCGAACTTGATGGTCGCTGCCATGCGGCTCGACTTCGGTCACCAGCGCGTGAACATAGCTGCCGGGCGCGATGGTGCCGTCCCAATCGACATGGTGATAGGTGGCCAGCGTGTCGCCGTTGGCGATGACGTTCAGCAGATTGCCCTTCCATCCATGACGCCGCTCGTAGGCGGCCAGGCCGTCGCGCACCGCCTGTTGCGCGGCGCGCTGCATCTCCAGATTCAGCGAGGTGTACACGCGCAGCCCGGCTTCGTGCACTTCTTCTGCGCCATACTTCTTCTCGAGATACTGCCGGATCTCCTCGACGAAGTACGGCGCGATGTCGTTGGGCTCGGCCTGCAGCTTGAGCTCCAGCGGCGCGTTCTTGGCGCGCTGCGCTTCGGCCGCGGTGATCTTGCCGTCCTCCAGCATGTTGTTGATGACCAGGTTGCGGCGGCGCAGCGCGCGCTCGGGATTGTTGATGGGCGAGTAGTAGTTCGGCGCTTTGGGCAGGCCCGCCAGCACGGCCGCTTCTTCCAGCGTCAGGTCCTTGGCCTTCTTGCTGAAGTAGATAGTTCGCGCCCGCCTCGAATCCGTAGACTCCGTGCCCGAGATAGATCTGGTTGGCGTAGAGGGTGAAGATCTGCGGCTTGGTGAAGCGGCGCTCGATCTGGATGGACAGCATCACCTCCTGCATCTTGCGGCGGAAGTTGCGGTCGGGCGAGAGAAACAGGTTGCGCGCCAGCTGCATGGTGAGCGTGGAAGCGCCCTGGGCGCGGCTGTCGAGCACCACGTCGCGCCAGGCCGCGCCGAAGACGCGCCACACGTCGACGCCCCAGTGCTGCTCGAACTCTTTGTCCTCGGTGGAGATCAGCGCGTCGCGCAGCACTTTGGGAAAGTCGTTGTAGCTGTCGATGACGCGCCGCTGCAGAGCGAACTGCCCGATCACGCGGTTCTGGTCGTCGTAGAGCTGGGTGATGGTGGCTGGGGCGATAGTGTTCGAGCTCGGTGACCTGCGGAAGGTCGGTGGAATAGACCAGCAGCAAGCCGGAGACCGCGCCGGCGGCGGCGGCGAGCACAATCAGCAGAACAAACAGCGCGTTGCCGACGAGCTTCAGCCGGCGACGGCGCGGTTCGGCGGAGTATCGGCCGTGACGGGAGGTTCTTCGACATCGCGCTTCATGTCTTGACTACGCCCAGCATAGCACTGAAAGCCAGCCCGGAGGCACGCTCGAAGCCGGGTATAAGGTAAGGCGGCTCAAGGACCTACGGAGGCCGTCTTGTGGCTTGCTCCTTCCGGTGATTTACAATCATCTATTTGGTTGTCGCCATTATTCCAACTAGAACTTATTCCCGCGAGATGTTGCGGGTTGTATAGGGGCACGACTTTGAGTCGTGCCGTGTCGAACGGATCCTGCGGGACTCGAGCTTTAGCCCTTGCAGAACAAGACTCAGGAGGCTGAAGCCCAACCATCAATAGGCCGCACTTGGCACGTCTAAAGACGTGCCCTGATACAAAGCGATTGCTGGAGTGAAGCTTCTCAGACCTATCATCACAGAACTGGAGCACGAACTTGCCAGAGACCATTTACGACGTAGCCATCATCGGCAGCGGACCTGCCGGATACACCGCGGCCATTCGCGCCGGACAACTGGGACTGAAGACCGCTCTCATCGAGAAAGACGACAAGCTGGGCGGCACCTGCCTGCACGTCGGCTGCATTCCGACCAAGGCGCTGCTGTTTAACGCCGAAGTCTACGACCACGTGAAAGAAGGCACCGAGCTTGGCATGGAGAATACCGCCGGCGTCACGCTGAACTGGGGCGCGATCCAGAAGCGCAAGCAGGGCATCGTCGACAAGCACGCCAAGGGCCTGCAGTTCCTGATGCGCAAGAACAAGGTCGACGTGGTGCGCGGCTACGGCAAGCTGACCGGGCCGGCGAAGGGCGGCATTCACACCGTCGCCATCGAAGGCGGCGAGCAGAAGTCCATCAAGGCGAAGAACGTCATTCTGTCGACCGGTTCGGTGGCGCGCATGCTGCCGGGCATGGAGCCCGACGCGCAGATCCTGACCAACATCGAGGTGCTGAGCCTGAACGAGATTCCGAAGTCGCTGATCGTGATCGGCTCGGGCGCGGTGGGCGTGGAGTTCGCCAGCATCTACAAATCGTTCGGCGCGGACGTGACCATCCTGGAGATGCTGCCGCGCTACGTTCCCGTCGAGGACGAGGAGGTTTCGAAGGAGCTGATGCGCGTGTATCGCAAGCGCGGCATCAACGGATTCGTGAACGCCAAGGTCGAGAAGGTTGAAGAGACCAAGAACGGCGTCGCCGTGACGTTTACCGTCGACGGCAAGCAGCAGAAGATCGAAGCCGAGAAGGTGCTGGTCGCCATCGGCCGCGCCCCGCGCACAGAAGGCGTCGGCATCGAGAAGACCAAGATCAAGGTGGAGCGCGGCTTCGTCAAGATCGACGACTACATGCGCACCGCCGAGCCGGGCATTTACGCGGTCGGCGACATCGTTGCCGGATATCCGCAACTGGCGCATTCGGGCGCGATGGAAGGCATCGTCGCGGTCACGCACATCGCCGGCAAGCCGGCGAAGAAGATCAAGCCAGACTGCGCATTCCGAACGCCACCTATTGCCATCCGGAGATTGGCAGCGTCGGGCTTGACCGAAGCCAAGGCGAAGGAAGCGGGCTACGAAGTGAAGATCGGGAAGTTTCCGTTCACCGCGAACTCCCGCGCCAGTATCGTGGGGCAGCACGAAGGCTTCATCAAAATTGTCACCGACGCGAAGTATGGCGAGATTCTGGGCGTGCACATCATCGGGCCGAACGCGACGGAGCTGATTGCCGAATCCGTGGTGGCGCTGGAGATGGAATGCACGGCGGAAGAGCTGGCGAATATCATCCACGCGCATCCCACGTTGTCAGAGGCGATGCTGGACGCGGCGAACGCGGTGTTTGGCATGGCGATCAACGCGTAAGGAGCGGCTCGGTGGGCGGACTTCAGCCGTTGCCCGCAGAAGGCGGAATCGCGGATCCTCTCCGCTCGGACTGAAGTCCTGGTCGGGATGACAAAATTAAAGGGGTGGCCTTTGCGGCACGGCTGAAGTCGTGCCCTTCCACCCGAGTTTCCGTACTTTCCGCCTAGCACTGGCCCCATCATGTAGCCGACTTGGCCCTGCGTGAATGGGCATCCCTTTCTCGTCCATCACAGGCTTTACAATCGCAACGTGTACTCGCTCTACAGCCTGCTGCTGTTTCTGGTGCTGATTCTCAGCACGCCGTGGTGGCTGCTGCAGATGCTGCGTCACGGCAAGTACCGCACCGGCTGGAGCGAGCGGCTGGGTACGGTTCCGGACCGGCTCTTCCACGAAGTCTCTCCAGACACGATTTGGATTCACGCCGTGTCCGTTGGCGAGGTGCTGGCCATCTCGCGGGTCATCGAAGAACTGAAGAAGCACCTGCCGGACTGGCGCATCGTGGTCTCAACCACAACCGACACCGGACAGAAGTTGGCGCGCGAGCGCTTCGGCGAAGACAATGTTTTCTATTTTCCGCTCGATCTCCCTTTCGCGGTTCGAGCCTACTTGCAGGCTCTGCGTCCCAAGCTGCTGGTGCTGGCGGAGAGCGAGTTCTGGCCGAATCTTTTGCGCTCGGCAAAGTTGTCGGGAGCAGCGGTCGCGGTAGTCAATGCGCGGGTTTCCGATCGCTCGCTGCCTGGCTATTTGCGCTTTCAAGGATTGCTGACGCGGGTGATGACGAATGTCGATCTGTTTCTGGCCCAAAGCGACGAGGACGCGCGCCGGCTGGTCCAGATTGGCGCGCCGGCTGAACGCGTGCAGGTCAGCGGCAATCTGAAGTTCGAAGTAAGAACACCAGCGGAGCCGGCGATCGTTGCTCCATTTACGGCGGCCTTGGAACGAGAAGACATTGGCCCGCTGCTGGTGGCAGGCAGCACGCTCGAAGGGGAAGAGACGATGTTGCTGGAGACGTTCCGGCAGGTTGCGTCGCGATATCCCGGCGCGTTGCTGGTGCTGGCGCCGCGTCATCCCGAGCGCTTCGAGGCGGTCGCATCGTTGCTGGCTTCATCGGGACTCGCTCGCAGAGGCGCTCGCAGTGGGACGGCGCCAGGCCGATTGCCGGCGGAGTCTTTCTTCTCGACACCATTGGCGAGTTGGCCAGTCTGTACGAATTCGCCGACATCGCTTTCATCGGCGGCAGCCTGGTCCCGCGTGGCGGACATAATGTGCTGGAGCCAGCTTTGTCGGGAGCGCCGATCCTGGTCGGCCCGCATACCGAAAACTTTCGCGACATCGTCGCAGCCTTTCGCCAGGCCGACGCTTTGCGAGTCGTCACTCCACAATCGTTGACGCCGACTGTCCTTCAGCTTGCTGGAAAATCACGACGAGCGAGACGCCCTCGGACGCTCGCGCCTTCAACGTTGTGAACTCCCAAAAAGGCGCCACCGAACGAACCGTGAAGGCGTTGCTGCGCCTACTGCGCGAACCTTCACCGGTCAGCCAGGTCGAAGCCTCGACGCGAGAGGCGCGGGTGAATCCGCTTTCTGCACTCTACGGTGCTGTTGTGCGTGCGCGGAATCGGCGCTACGACCGCGGCTCGCTGCGGTTCGCAGGCTGCAAGGCCCGGTGGTCAGCATTGGAAACATCACCGTCGGCGGCTCGGGTAAAACGCCATTCCTGATAGCTCTGGGCGAGTTGCTGAAAGAACGTGGCATTTCGTTCGATGTGCTTTCGCGCGGCTATGGGCGCGATACCAAAGGCGTGGCGCTGGTCGATCCCGCAGGCTCGCCGCGAGACTTTGGCGACGAGCCGCTGCTGATCGCGCGCAAGCTGCAAGTTCCGGTGGTCGTGGGTGAAGATCGTTATGCGGCAGGCGCAATTCGCCGAGGAAAAGTTCGGCCCGCAACTGCATCTGCTGGACGACGGCTTCCAGCATCGCCGTTTGGCGCGCGACTTCGACATTGTGCTGATCACGCCAGCGGACGCGAAGGATTCATTGCTGCCGGCGGGAAGGCTGCGCGAGCCGCTGGCTTCACTGTCGCGCGCCGATGCGATTGTGCTGACCAATGACACACGCGGCGATGATCTTCCGCTCGCCGGCCAGCGCGTGTGGAGAGTGAATCGCGGCATTGTTCCGCCGAACACGAACGAGACTTGTTTTGCCTTCTGCGGAATCGCGCGGCCGAAACTTTTCCTGGATCAACTGCGAGAGGCAGGCGTCGCCTTGGCGGGCAATCGCTCGTTTCGCGACCATCACCATTACAGCGCTTCCGATGTTCGCCAGTTGCTGAAACTTCGGAGACGATGTGGCGCAACGGCCTTCGTCACCACCGAGAAAGATGCCATCAACCTGGGCTCGCATCTTGACGCCTTGCGGCCTTTGCATGTCGTCCCGGTCAAGATGCGGCTGGAAGGTTCCGGCGCCGCTGTAGAGGCGCTTTTGGCGACGATTCGGAAGCGCAATTCCCAGCCTGCATGAGACAATCGAGGGTTGTGCAGCGCCCGGTGGCACGATCCATGCACCGGGCGTTCATTTGAGTTGATGAATAAACATCCCAAAGACAGCGAGCGCTGGAAGAAGATTGTCCAGTCGTTCTCCGAAGTGTCGATCACGGTGATGGCCGACCTGGTCGCCGACGAGTTCGTGTTTGGCGAAATCGCCCGGGTCTCGCGGGAAGCGCCGGTGCTGATCCTGAAGCACCGGGAGCGCACGGTACTCCCCGGAGGCGGCGCCAATGCGGTCATGAACCTGGCCTCGCTGGGCGTCAATGTTCTGCCGGTCGGAGTGGTGGGCGATGACGAAGCCGGCAGCCTGCTGCTGGAGCGCTTGCGCGAGAAGAAGATCTCGACCAGCGGCATCCAGCGACTGAAAGGACACATCACCACGACCAAGACGCGCATTCTGGCCGGGCATGTCGCATACCAGCCGTCAGCAGGTGGTGCGCGTGGATCGCGAAGCCGAGCCGCTGGACGAAATGCATCCCGCGCTGCTCAACCTGGTAAATGCGGCGCGCGAATATGCCACCGCTTCGGACGCCTTTCTGATTTCCGATTACGGATATGGCGCTGCGACGCCGCGGCTGCTGACCTTTGTGAAATCGAATGGCTGCCTGGAGAACAAGCCCATCACGGTCGATTCGCGCTATCGCATTCTGGAGTACGAAGGGACGACAGCAGCAACGCCCAACGAGCCCGAGGTGGAAGAGGCGATTGGAATGAAGATCGGCCACGACGATCAAAAGCTGTTCTTCGCGGCGGAGCGGATGATGAAAGAGCATGGGGCTGGAGTCGCTGGTCATCACGCGCGGCCGCGATGGCATGGTGGCCTTCGAGAAAGATGCCAAGCCGCTGGCGATTCCGATCTACGGCTCCGACCAGGTGGTGGATGTGACCGGCGCCGGCGATACCGTCATCGCGACTTTTACGGCCGCCCTGGCGGCGGGAGCCGATACCGCTTCGGCGGCGCGCCTGGCGAACTTTGCCGGCGGCATTGTGGTGATGAAGCGCGGCACGGCCACGGTCTCCGGCAAGGAATTGCTGGCCGCCATCGATCAATATTCGGCGACGATACCGGCGTGAACGAAAACGATAACCAAAATTCTTTCGCGCGACAGCTTGCGCGATCGCGTGGCCGAATGGCGCCGCGGCGGGCGCAGCAGATCGTGCTGGCCAACGGCTGCTTCGATCTGCTGCACGTCGGACATGTCCGCTATCTGCGCGGGGCGAAAGCGCTGGGCGGAAAGCTGGTAGTCGCCATGAATTCCGATGACAGCGTTCGGCAGATTAAGGGCGAAGGGCGTCCCGTTCATGCCTGCCGACGAGCGAGCAGAAATTTTGCGGCGCTTGTCTGACGTCGACGCGGTCGTGATCTTCGACGAGCCCGATGTGCGCGCGCTGATCCGCGAGATTCATCCTGATGTTCAGGCCAAGGGCACCGACTACACGCGCGAGAACGTTCCCGAGCGCGACGAAGTGCTGGCCTACGGCGGCCGCGTCGAAATCGTCGGCGATCCCAAAGACCATTCCACCACCGACTTTCTGGCGCAATTGCGGCTCCGCAGGCGGAGGACGCACGCTACGGTGAGCGCTCCTGCATCTCCGCAGGGCCAGAGCCGACGTCCCCAGCGGCGGAGCGGCTGCGCTCGTCCGATCCCGCTCGCCGGCCGCGTTCTGGTGGTGCGGCTCAGCGCCATGGGCGACGTCATTCATGCCATGCCCGCCATTGCCGCGCTGCGCGCGAGCCAAGCCCGATCTGCAAGATTGGCTGGCTGGTCGAAGAGCGCTGGGCGGAGTTGCTGTGCGCGCGCGCAGCGAGTCGCATGGCGCCGCGCTCGCAGCTGAAGCCGCTGGTCGATTGGGTACACGTCGCGAATTTCAAAGACCTGGCGTAGAGCGCTGCTTTCGCGAAGCAAACCTGGCGCGAGATGGGAACGCTGCGGCGGCGAAGTGCGCGAGATGCAGTACGATCTCGCGCTCGATCTGCAGGGCGCGATTCGCTCGGCGCTGGCGGCGAAAGCCTGCGGCGCCAAGACTGCGCGTTGGCTCGTCGCAGCCGCGCGAGGGACCGGCGACCATGTTCTACACCCGGCAGGTCGATCCTCGTGGCAGCACATGTGGTCGAGCAGGCGCTCGCGCTTGTCTCGGCAGATCGCCGGACAAGAGCTGCAATACGATCGATCCGCTGTTTCCCGTCGGATCCCGCCGCCGAAGCGTGGGCAGATCGACGCACGTGGAGCCAGCTGGGCAAGCGGCGCTCGGCAATCCTGAATCCCGGCGCGGGTTGGGGAGCGAAGTGCTGGCCGGCGGAATCGTTTGGCGCGGTTGCCTCGGCGTTGGCCGAACGAGGAATGGCGGTCATGGTGAATCATGGGCCCGGCGAAGAATCGCTGGCCGAACGCGGTGCGCGACGCGAGCGGCAATGCGGCCTGTCCGGTGAAATGTTCGCATCGGAGAATTGATCGCGCTCACCCGCCGCGCCAGCCTTTTCGTTGGCGGAGATACCGGGCCGATGCATCTGGCGGCCGCGTTGCGCGTGCCCGTGGTCGCGTTGTTCGGACCGACGCGGCCGGAGCGCAACGGCCCCTACGGCACGCGAAGCATCGTGCTGCGCAATCCGGAGAGCGTCGACAACACGACTCGCACACCGATCATCCCGATGAAGGTCTGCTGTCGATCGAGCCGCAAGCGGTGATCGACGCGGCTGACCAGTTGCTCGGAGAACAGCGTGGCTGATCCGCAGACCGACAAGGCTCCCGTGGACTTGGAGCCGCATCGCCCGTCGCATCCGCGTGCCGCTGGGATTTCTGTTTGCCGCGTTCTACTTCTGGCGGGCGCGGCCCGACCTGGCATATCGCTGGCCGTGCGGCGTGGCCGTCGCGTGCTCGGAATCTGCTGATTCGCGCACTGGCCTCGGGACAGGTGAAGAAGGACCGCGAGCTGACGACGACCGGCCCGTATGCCTACGTGCGCAATCCGCTGTACCTGGGCTCCATCCTCATCGGCATTGGATTTGCGATCGCGGCGCGCGATCTCTGGGTCGCGCGTTGCTCTGGTTCTCTACTTCGTTCTCATCTATGTGCCGGTCATTCGCGGCGAGCAGAGTCTACTTGCGCGAGCCATTCCCGGGATATGCCGAATACACGCGGCGTGTGCCCAGCCTGGTGCCGCGCACGTTGTGGTTCAGCGGAGTGACGAGTGGCTTCTCGCGTGAGTTATACTTTCGACATCGCGAGTACAATGCCCTGCTCGGCGCCGCCGCCATGCTGGCGGTCCTGATTGCGAAAATCCTCTGGCTCCCAGGGTGAAGGTGACGACTTCGATCGCGCGCATTTTATTGTTCTCGCTATTCTCGTTACATGTGTCGCTCGTCGCGGCCACTAGCGCGCCGGCGGCCGCGACGCCGCAGCCGGCGCATACCTCCTGCGCCAGCCGCAAACCGAAGCGCAAAATCGGCTCCGCCTCGCACATCCAGCCGTTGCGTCCCGGATTTCAATTTCCCTACGGCCAGACCTTGCACTACGAAGGCGAGTGGCGCTTCTGGACCGCCGGGCGTGGCGACGCTGCGGATCGAACACTCCGGCGCGCAGAACCACATCACCGCGACCGCCGATTCCACCGGCGTGGTCGCCCTGCTGTATCGCGTGCAGGACCGCTTCAACTCCTACTTCGATGCCAAGACCCTGTGCTCGACAAGCTGATCAAGCATACCGAGGAAGGCTCGCACCGGCGCGATACCGTCATCACCTACGACTACAGCCGCGGCAAAGCCGTGCTGGACGAACACAATCTGAAAGACAATCAACAGAAGAAGAGCGGAAAACGACATTCCCGGACTGCGTGACCGATGTGGTTTCAGGAATTCTCTATGTCGCCAGCCTGCCGCTGCAGACCGGGCGCGACCTACACGTTCCCGCTCAACGATGGCGGCAAGACGGTGACCGTGCAGGCGCACGTGGAAGGCAAGGAGCAGGTCAAAACTCCGGCCGGAACATTTCAGACGATTCGGGTGGGTCCGGAAGGCGATTCAGGAGCTCTGTTGAAGAACAAGGGCCGCATCTGGATCTGGTACACCGACGACGACAAGCATCTGCCGGTGCAGATGCGGGCCAAGCTGTTCTGGGGAACGCTTGACGGTTTACCTGACCAGCATCAGCAAATAGCAGGCGGCCTTATTGCACGCGAAATCGCTCGGCGATCAGGCGCTGCAGGCGCGGCCTGTAGAGGATGTCGTAGGCGAACTCCTTGTCGGGAAACATGGCCAAGGCGGCGCGCTTGGCGTTGGCCGCCAGTTCCGCCGCCTCTTCGACCGTAGGTCCGGATCCTGGCTGATGACCGACATCACCATGTTCATCATGATCTGCAGCCGGCGCAGCTTGCGGCGTTCGTCTTCCTGCTCCGGTGTTCGCTGCTGACGGTTGTGCGGCTGCGATCGCTTCCTTGCGTTCCGATAGCCCCATGAATTCCCCTTCGGAGAAGACCAGCCGCTCGCGCGGCGGCCAGGTCGAGTCGTGCCGATTACTTTCCGCTACAATTTGATGTGCGCCGCGTCCCCCACCGTTGCGCAGGATCGTTGGTGGGGCGGCATCATACACCGAAACGGCGAGATTGCAGCCGCAAACCAGAAACACTGCAAACGGCGACTCACGCTGCCATTTGCATCGAACCGAATGGAGGAGCTATGGCAGAAACGAGCAGAAGGGCACGAAGAACTGGTAAAGGTTTTTGATACGCGACGAAGAATCCGAGGCGATGGTGGTGCGCGGTCTGCTGGAATCGGCAGGCATCGAGGCCATGATCCAGAACCGCGAAGCGCCGCAGGACATCCTGCCCGGCGTGGGCGGCGTGGTGGTCCTGGTGCGGCCCGATCAGGCCGAAGAAGCGCCGCAGACCATCGAAGAGTACCGCAACCATCCCACCACCGATGCCGACGAGGCCGTCAGCGAGGAACCGGCCTAGCCGTTACGGTCTTCCCGTCCAGATAAAACGAAACAGCCCCGGCCAGGTCGGTGCGATAGGTCGTGACATGCGCTTCGGCGTAACGCTGCATCACCTCCGGCCGGGGATGCCGGAACGAGTTGTAGAACCCTACCGAAACTACGGCGAAACGCGGCTTGCACCGCGTCGCAGAAACTCCGGCGAGCTGGAAGTCGCGCTGCCGTGATGGCCGATCTTCAGCAGGTCGGCTTGCGGGGCTTCGTCGATCAGGAACTTCTCGATTCGCTTGTGCGCGTCTCCCACCAACAAGGCCGACGTTTCTCCGTACTGCATGTGCAGCACCAGCGATTCGTCGTCCTGCCGCGGATTGCGTCGCCTCCCATCCCGGCTTGCGGATTCAACACGCGAACGTGCACGCCGCCGAAATCGAACGTTTCGCCGGCCGCGAACGGCTTCAGCTGCGACATGGAATGACGCGGGCCGTCTGCTCGACCTCGACGAAATCCGCGGCCGGGCGACTCCACGCCGTACCAGAATTCGCTGCGGCTGAAAATTCGCGATGACGCTGCGCATCCCGCCCATGTGATCGCTGTGGGCGTGCGAGATGGCGACCGCATCCAGCCGGCGAATTCCGCGCGACCAGAGATAGGGCGAAACCACTTCCTCGCCAACATCGAAATCGGAGCGCGACGTTGCCGGGCATGCCGCCCGCATCGAGCAGCAGCGTCTTGCCCTCGGGCGTGATCAGCAGCAGCGAATCTCCCTGGCCAACGTCGATGGCCGTGATCTCGAAGACTCCAGGATGCCACTGCGGCTTCGGCGGCAAGAGCACGATCCACAACGGCGCGAAGCCAGCAGACCGGCGACTCCGACGACCGCCAGAAATCCGCCGCTGGCCAGCAGCAGGGCCAGGCCAAGTGCAAGCGCCGCGACCAGCGAGACGGCAAGCGTCGGCGTGGGCACACGCACGTCGGAGATGCGCAGGTGGCCGATGAGGCGGACGTTCCGGTCAGCAGCGTCGAGCGCGTATCCGGCGATCGACCGCTGGGATCAAGCCAGCCAGTGGGACAGATACGAAAGCGCAACGGCCAGAACTGCGCTGGGCAAGAGCACCGACGCGATCGGAATGACCAGCGCGTTGGCCGGCAGCGCCATGGTGGTGGCGCGATGGAAGTACCAGGCCATCGGCAAGCGCCAGCGCCAGCTGGATGACGGTCGAGACGAAAAGCAATTCGGCGGCAGCCAACAGCAAACGTGCGTGATGCCGCACCACCAGAAAGTTCGCCGACGCGGCGGCCGACCACCTCCTGCAATGCTGTCGCGGACCAGGCGCAGCTCGACCCGAAACTCGGCAGCCCGGGTCGGCTGCGCAGAAGTCGTATTCCGGCGAATCGAGATTTCGCAGCCCGTTCTGCAGCGGATAGAGCGTCCGGCGCAAGTATCGGCACCGCGATGCCGGCAACCGCGATCACGGAAAGAAACGTCAGCTGAAAGCTGGCTTCGAACAGAGTTCGCGGATTCACCAGCAAAATGCCCAGCGCCGCGATGCCCAGCGCATTCAGCCCGGCGCGATCGCGAAAGAGCAAGCGCGTGAGCAGATAAATATTCAGTGTGATGGTGGCCCGCACGATGGGCGAGCCGAGATCGGCGACGAACGCATATCCCCAGGAAAGCAGAATGCGTGAGGACGGTCGCCCAGGTCTCGCCGAAGGGCAAGCTTGCGCAGCAGCCCAGAACACGGCGAACGCCAGTATGCCGACGTTGATCCCGGACACGACCAGGATGTGATACGTCCCGGTGCGCTGGAAGTCGGTCTTGATCTCGCGGCCGAAGAAGGCGCGCCCGCCGATCAGCGCGGCCTGCATCAGCGCGCCGCGCTCGCCCGGCCAGAGCTGTATGATGTGCGCCAGCACGCTGCGCCGCGCCGTGCTGCGCCACAGTCCGATGCGGCTGCCGACGAAGCCGGGCAACACCTCGACGTCGCTGGCGCGCGCCGACCCGGTCAGGCGAATTCCTTGCGACGCGAGATAGCCGGCCAGATCCATGGCGCCGGGATTGCGATAGTTGCGCGGCATGCGCAGCTTGGCGATGAAGTGCAGCCGCTCCCCGTAGGTGTAAACGCGCAGCGGCGATTCGTCGCCGCCTTCGCGCGCTTCGTCTTCTTCGGATCTGCTTGCTGTAGATGGTCAGCCGAATGCCGACCGGCTCGCATCAAGCATGTGATCGCCGAGCCGAAGCTGCTCGGTCTCGACATCGACCGATTCCTGCTTGCCGCCGTAAGGGCTGTCGCGGATCAATCCTTCGCGAATGACATGTGCGGTTACATCGACTCCGTTCTCGCCGGTCGCGAAGGGCTGCAGGTTGTCGGCGACCGTCGGCTGCGCGGCATCGCGCGCCTGAAGATAGAAGCCGTCCAAGCGGAATCATCGCCAGCAATCCTAAAGCAGAAGGCGACTTGAGGAGAGCGTCGCAGCGAAGAAGCGCCGCTGCATGCCGCAATGCAAGAAGCGCGATAGCCAGACGTAGGGCGAGCGCCAGAGATAATTGGCGGCGAGAATGCCTGCGGAGAAAGCCAGAGCCGCGAGGAAGATGGGCTCCTGTCCGCCGCAATAGAGGCGTGGCGCCCCCAGGTTGAGATGGGCCGAGTGCGCTGTTCGCCGAAGGTAGAGGTTGTGGACACGGCCAGCCGCCGAGAGTCCTAATCACGCGCCGCCTTGTCGGAGTCTGACTTGGCGCGCAACCGGGAGTGGTTACAAGCGGTCCAGGTCCTCCGCGCCGAAGCAGGAGCCCAGGGCCACATTTCGTATTGCGCGACGTCCGAACCGGGTGTACGGATCGTTGTCGCGAATGCTGTCCAGCGTCGCCTGCGCTTCGTTATCGGGAACGCGCAACAGCAGGCGCCGCCATTGCGCGGCACCATCGGCCCCGAAGCAATCAACAGTCCTTCCTGCTTCAGGCCCTGGCAGTAGGCGCGGTGCGCGTCGATGTGCTTCTGCACTTCTTCCAGCGGCTTGCGGTAACGAATGATGGCGATCGCGTACATGACTAGCCTCCGGGCGAGGGATCATCGGGCTAGCGCGCCAGATGCAGCACCGTTTCCATGTGATACGTCTGCGGAAACAGGTCGACCAGGTGCGCTTGCTCGACCCGATAGCCCGATTCTAGCAGCACGCGCAGGTCGCGCGAGAGCGTTGCCGGATCACATGAGACGTACGTCACATGCGAGGCGGACATGCGGCCCAAGCGCTCGCGCCGCCTTCTCGCCCAGTCCGGCGCGGGGCGGATCGAGCACAATCAGGTCGGGCGCGAGCTTGGCGGCGCGCTCGGCGAGGAAGCCTCCGTCGTGGTGCGAATGCACTTCACGTTGTGCGGAACATTGTGCCGCAGATCGGCGAAGGAATGCGGCGAAGCTTCGACCGCAATCACCTGATCGAAGTTGCGCGCCAGATGATGGTGAACAATCCGGCGCCGGCGTAGAGATCGAGCGCGGCGCGCCCGGTCTGTTTGCCGACGACGACTTCGACCAGTTTGTCGATCAGGAAGCGGTTGGTCTGGAAGAACGAGCCGCCGCTCACCCGGTAGTCATGTCCCGCAGCGTGGTATAGAGAGCGAATCTTCGCCGATGGCCTGCGACGGTTCGGCATGCGATCGAGGTCAGCGGCGCGCGCTGGCGAGTTTCGTCCTCCACTGGCGACGTCGCGAATACGACGACGCCGGCGACCGCTGGTAGAGATTCATGCAGCGCGGCGGCGAACGGCTGGCAGATCTCTGGCATCGCTGCCGGGACGAACATAGAGCTTCGACCAGCATCTTGCTGTCGTCGTGGTTGGCGAAGAACTGCAGGCCGTGCAGCGATTCGGGGACTGCGCCATGCGCGGCCAAGCGTCCAGACCGCGGCGATCGCCTGATTGATCAGCGGCGAGCTGATGGGACAGTCTCCACCGGCAGCAGATCGTGCGAGCTGTAGCGGAAATAGCCCAGCGCGAACTCGGGCTGATGGCGCACGTGCATTCGCGTGCGATTGCGATAGCGCCCACGGCTCGGCGGAATGGAGCTCGATTTCCTGCTGCAGTTCGAACTTGGCGGTGCGGCGCAGCGTCTCGCGCAGGATCTCGGCTTTGTAGCGGAGTTGCGCGGCGTAGTCGATGTGCTGGTAGTGGCAACCGCCGCAGCGGCCGAAGTAAGGGCATCCGGGCTCGACGCGCTCCGGGCGAAGGAGCGATCACGCTATCCAGCTCGGGCGCGAACGAAGCCGGGGCGGCTCTCGACGACAGAGGCTTCGACCTGCTCGCCCGGCAAGACAAACGGCACGAAGACGGTTTTGCCGCGGCCATGTTCGTCAGCCGGAAGGCGCGCCAGGCCGTCCCCGCCGTAAACCAGTTTTTCGATTTCGAGTTGCAAGTTATCTGACCTTCCCTGCATGCGTATAAACGATAAAAGGCGGGCTTAAAAGCCCTCTTTCATTTTGAGCGTGTTGCGGCACGGCTGAAGCCATGCCCTGACACAAACCAATTTCGACAAGAACTTATAAATCGCGACCTAACCCAAGATTCCAAAGACGAACTTAGATCGGGGGGTCGCTACATGTAAAACAGACTCAGGCGCGGTACGTGATACTGCTCCAGCAGACGCTTGTGGACATATTGCTTCTGCAGCTGTTCGATTTGCGGAGCGCTCATCTTTCGCCGGTAGGGCGCCAGATCGCGATCGGCTTCGGATCGCACCTGAAACAGCGCCTCGTCCGGCGTGGCAGCCAGCAGCGCGGCAAATAGCTTCTCCTCAGCAATGGTCAGCCGCCGTTCCAGATCTTCCATCTGCACCGGCGCCGCTTGCGACAGCGACTCCGCCAGGCCCCGCAGGTTCAAGGCTGTCTCCTGCGCCAACGTCTGCGCCGTAGCCGGCAACTGAACCTGTTCGAGTTGTTCGGCGTTGCGCCTGAGAAAGTCGGACACCGAGGACCGTTCGAGGCCCGTATCCGCGGCTGCTTGGGTGTCGCGCCTACCGCAGCCTCCTTCAATTCCTCTGCGGAAGCCAATACTTCCTGCGCGCAAAAGGCAAGCCCGTTCACTTTGCGGGTCTTGCGCGGACGCCGCTCCCATTTGTCGAATGTCGTATCGATACCGCGTAACACGGCTTCCAGCGGAATGCCGGCGTCCTTCCATGTTTCCATCAGCGCCCAGTCCAGTGGCGACATGAGCAGCAGCGTGCCTCGGCGGCGCTGAAAGTGCTCTTCGATTTCGGTGAAATAGTTGAAGTAGTTTTCCACAATAGTGAGCGTGATGCACGGTGCACGTCGGCTGAAAAGTTTTCGGGAAAACTAAAACCTATCTCATAAATCGAGTCGAAAACCCACGCCTTACGCAATGTGAGGCCGTAAGTTTTGATTCGTCGCAGGTTGTCTGGAACCAACGAGTCTTTCCTTAAGCCATCCGCGTTGAGGGTCAAGCACTGATGGCGATTACACGCGAAATAAAGATCGATGAGCGCCTCCGCCCGCTTGAGCTTCGGCCCTTGAAGACCTGTGTCGGCCGGGGCTAAAGCCCTGGTTTAACGCACTACTTTCGGCACGACTCAAGTCGTGCCCTGACACAACCCAGAATGATTCTTCGACAGCCTCTAGGGTTGTTTGGATCTGTGCAGACCATCAGAGTATGCCGCCCATTTCAGTGTAGCGTCAATCGCGTTTTGGAGTGCCGCTTACAACGTCAGGCGCTGCGGAAGGCTCGGCATTTTCGCTGTTGCCGGAGGCGGAGTCTGCCCGGCGTCGGGCGTGGGTGAGGTTGCGCTCATAGATGATGCGCAGCCCGTCGAGCGTCAGCAGATCGTCGATCTCGCGAATGTACTTGGAGCCGCCGCCCATCAGCGACGCCAGCCCGCCGGTCGCCACGACGGTGACGTCGTCGCCCAGCTCGGCGATCAGCGCTCGAGAATGCCGTCGATCAATCCCAGGTATCCGTAGTACAGACCCGACTGCACGCTGTTGACGGTGTTGGTCGCCAGCACGCGCGGGGGCTTGCGAATGTCCACGCGTGGCAGGCGGGCGGTGCGCGCAAACAGCGCGTCCGGCCGAGATGCCGATGCCCGGCGTGATCACGCCGCCCAGGTACTCGCCCTTGTGCGAGACCACATCGAAGGTAGTCGCCGTCCCAAAGTCCACGATGATGCACGGGCCGCCAAACTTTTCGAAAGCCGCGACGCTGTTGACGATGCGGTCGGCGCCCACTTCGGCCGGGATTGTCGTAGTGCACCGGCATGCCGGTCTTCACGCCAGGCTCGATGAACAGCGGTCGCGACTGAAAATAGCGCTCGCAGACTTCGCGCAGGGTCGAATCCAGCGGCGGCACCACGGACGAGATCACCGATGCCCTGCACCGAGCCAAACTCGAGGCCGCTCATCGCAAACAGATTGCGGAACAGCACGCCGTATTCGTCCACCGTCTGCGTCTTGGTGGTGGAGACGCGCCAGTTCGCAATGAGCCGGCCGTAATGTACAACGCCGCGTTCGGCGGGTTTAGGCTCGAAGACGCCGAGCACGGTGTTGGTGTTGCCGACATCGAGAACTAAGAGCATGATCTATTTCCCATCCAGCGCGCGAACCATCCCGGAAAACACCGTGCGCAGGCCCGCTTTGGTGCGCACCAGCAAGAACCCGCGATCGTCCAGCCCTTCGGTGATCCCTTCATAGCCCCTCGTCTTCGTCGACGTGCACATGGCGGGAGCGAGCGAATGACGAGCGCTCCTCGAAGCTCTGCAGGATGCCGGGCCTCGCGGCTGCGCCACCTTCAGCAAGTTTGCGGTACTGGCTGTCGAGCGATTTTAGCAGAGCGGCTGTCAGTTCGACGCGCGACCATTGCCGCCCGCTCTCCATGCGCAGCGAAGTGGCAATGGGCTCCAGTTCGCCGGAAAACGATGCGTGATTCACGTTGATTCCGATGCCCACCACGATATGGCGCACCCGCGTCGGCTCGGCGTTCATCTCGGTCAGGATGCCGCAGAACTTGCGGCCACCCAGCAGAACGTCGTTGGGCCAGCGCAGATCGGGATGCAGCCCGGTGGTCTGCTCGACCGCTTGCGCCACCGCGATGCCGGCCATCAGCGAGAGAAACAGGCGTCTGCCCGGAGAACACGCCGGCGCAACACCACAGAGCAATAGATGCCGACCGATTGCGCCGACTCCCAGGAGTTGTCCGCCGCGCCCGCGACCGGCAGTCTGCTGCTCGGCGAGGAACACGGCGCCTTCCGGCTCGCCCTCCGCCGCCGCTTGCATGGCGGTCGTGTTGGTCGAGCCGATGCGGAAATAATGATGAATGTGGTGAGCGAAAATCGTGCCGCTTAGCAGCGGGCCGAGGATTTCGGGCAGCAGAAGATCGGGAACGGCTTCCAGTTGATATCCGGTGGAGGGATGCCCGGTGATTTGCACACCCAAGTCGCGCAGCTGCTGCACGGCGCGCCAGACTTCGGAGCGGGAGGTGCCGAGTTCCTCGGCGATGCGCGTGCCGCTGATCACCACCGTGGCGTTGTCGCTGAGCAGGCGCACGATGCGGCCGAGGCGAGTGTCGGTGGGATTGTCAGGCTGGACATCCATGCAAACTCCTTATGGGTGAGGATTATGGTACCTCACCGGTTGAAGCTTGTATTGCGGGCAAGAGAACCGCAGATCCCTCCGCTGGGTCGGGGAGGCACAGAAGTTTGCGGCGCATAGGGGTCCTTCGACTCCGCATTCGCAAGGACGCGAATGCTCCGTTCAGGATGACAGCATTTCCTTCTTTGCGATAAGTTCGGCGCCAGGACGGCATTCCGTGAAAAGTGTGCCGGCGCCACTTCAGCGCAGCGGCAAAAGAACAGCAGATCCTTCGACTCCGGCGACGAAGCGCCGTCTCCGCTCAAGAGGTGACTTAGCGACGCTGAAAAACTCAGGATGACACGAATGGTCTGAAAAGCTCAGGATGACAAACGTGAAAAGCTCAGGATGACAAACGTGCACTGTTGAAGGCGGATTGCTGACGGCTGTTTTACGCCGGCACGATGCGCATGCTCAGATCGACTGCCGGCACCGAATGCGTCAGCGCGCCGACCGAAATGAAGTTGACGCCGGTTTCGGCGTAGGCGCGAATGTTCTCCAGCGTGATTCCGCCGGAGGCTTCCAGCGGCACCGGAAGTCGAGCCTGCGGACGCGCTCGACCGCCTGGCGAACCTGGTCGGGCGTCATGTTGTCGAGCAGCACGGCCTCGGCGCCGTGCTCCAGCACCGCATCGAGTTCTTCCAGCGAGCGCACTTCGATCTCGACCTGTCTGCGAGCCGCGGCGATTGTGCAGCGCGCGCTCCAGCGCCGGGACCACGCCGCCGGCCAAGCGCAATGTGATTGTTCTTGATCAGCACGCCGTCGCTGAGGTCGAGGCGGTGATTGTGTCCGCCGCCGCAGGTGACGGCGTACTTGTCGAGCAGGCGCAGGCCGGGCGCGGTCTTGCGCGTGTCGAGGATGATGGCCTTGGTTCCCGCCACCGCGTCGACGTATCGTCGGGTCAGGGTGGCGATGCCGCTCATGCGCTGCATGATGTTCAGGATCACGCGCTCGCAGGAAAGCACGACGCGCGCATTGTGCACGACGACGGCGATCGACTGCCCTTTGCGCAGGCGCACGCCATCGAAAATCTCGGTGTGGCTGGTGACCTCGGGATGCGAGGTGACCGTGCCGTCGAGCACGGCGAAGACGTCGAGGATGCGGTGAATGCAGCCCAGGCCGGAGAGCACGCAGTCCTGCTTGGCCAGGATGGTCGCCGAGGCGCGCTGGTTCACATCGATGCAGGCGTAGGAGGTGGCATCGCGCGTGGCGCGGTCCTCCAGCAACGCGTTCTCCAGAATTGCCGTGATCCTGCGGCTTGTCCAGTCCATGATTCAATGCCTCGTTACATCGTCGTTATCTTAATAGAGCCCGTCGCATAAGTCGGTTTGTATGAGAGCACGGCTTCCAACAGACTGCTGAAAAGTTCTTAAAGCAGGAACGACAAAAATAAAGGACGTGTACGGCGCACCTCAAGGTGCGCCCCTTCAAAACACTTGAAAGCCCGACTTTTCAGCAACCTGTTCAAACCATGCTCCCACGGCGCAAAAGAACCACAGGCTTTAACTTCTGACCAGGTGAATGCGCCAGGGGCTAAGAACCGACCTTTTCGGTACGTCGTGTTCGGCACGACTAAAGTCGTGCCCTGGTACAAAACCACCAAAACCATTGAAACGAGTTTACAAAAACTCTTAAAGCCGTTTCGCGAGAATTCATCAAGACAGTTTGCGATGATTCATCAAACGGTATCGCGCAAATCTCGCAGAGCGTTTAGTGCAACTCGCCCAGCGCCTCGTTGGTCTTCTGCACCAGCATCTCGACTTCGGCCTTGCGCTTCTTCAGTCCCTCGACCACATTCGCCGGCGCCTTCGACAGAAATGCCTTCGTTGTTCAGCTGCCCGGTCGCGCGCGTCAGTTCCTGCGGTCAGCTTGGTCAGCTCTTTGTTCAGCCGATCGCGCTCGGCTACGGCATCGATCTTGCGCTCGTAAATCACGCGCACATCGAAACGCGCCGTGCTGCGTGCTCCGGCAGCCTTGGCCAGCGACGCCTCGACAAACGTCACGCCTTCCACATTCGCCAGCCGCTCCAAGCGCGCCGCGATTGTGTTCGAGCAGCGAACGCACATCGTCGTTCGGCAAAAATTTCGATCGGCAACTTCTGCTTCGGCTCGACCTTCAACTCGGCGCGAATGTTGCGCACGCTGACGATCAGGTCCTGCAGGATCGCCATCTCGGTTTCGGCGTCGGCATTGATCTGCGCCGGGTCGGCACTGGGGATACGCCACGAGCGCGATCGACTTCGCCGGCGGCTTGCCGTCGTAAACCGCGTGCCAAAGCTCTTCGGTGATGAACGGCATGAAGGGCGACAGCATCCGCAGCGCACCTTCGAAGATGCTGATCAGGTTCCCGTAAGCCGCCGCGCGCCTGTCGCGATCTTCGGCGAGCAGCCGCGGCTTGATCAGCTCCAGATACCAGTCGCAGTACTCGCCCCAGAAGAAGTGATAGACCACGTGCGCGGCTTCGTGGAAGCGGTAGGTTTCCAGCGCGTCGTGGATCTCCTGCGCCACCCGATTGAAGCGCGACAGAATCCAGCGGTCCTCCAGCGTTTCGGCTTTGAAGCCGGAGACACCTTTTGGCCCACCCTCCCCTTCGGGGAAGGATGGGGCACCCGTCATTGTGGTACCCGTTCGAATGATGTACCGGACTGCGCGGGACTTTGAAACTCCGCCAGCGACCACAGCCCCGCCTCCTGTCGCCCTGTCCACGTTCATGAACAGGAAGCGCGCGGCATTCCAGATCTTGTTGGCGAAGGCGCGATAGCTTTCGGTGCGGCTTTCGGAGAACGCGATGTCGGTGCCCGGCGCGGCCATCGCCGCCAGCGTGAAGCGCACGGCGTCGGTGCCGTACTTCTCGATGATCTCGATCGGGTCCATCACGTTGCCCTTGGTCTTCGACATCTTCTGGCGCTCGGCATCGCGCACCAGCGCGTGGATGTAAACGTTGCGGAACGGAACGTCGCCCTGCTTGATTGCCGCGCATGAAATGGCAATTCATCATGATCATGCGCGCCACCCAGAAGAACAGGATGTCGAAGCCGGTGACCAGCAGCGTCGTGGGATAGAACGCGTCGAGCTCGGGCGTGCTGTCCGGCCAGCCCAGCGCGGAGCACGGCAGCAGTCCTGACGAGAACCAGGTGTCGAGCACGTCGCTGTCCTGCTCCAGCGGACCGCCGCACTTGCACACTTCGCCGGCGCCTCGCGCGCAACGATGATCTCGCCGCAAGCTTTGCAATGCCACGCGGGAATGCGATGTCCCCACCACAGCTGGCGCGAGATGCACCAGTCGTGAATGTTGCGCATCCACTCGAAGTAGGTCTTGGCGTAGTTCTCGGGAACGAACTTGATGTCGCCCTTCTCGACCACTTCGATCGCGCGGTCGGCCAGCGGCTGAATCTTCACGAACCACTGCGTCGACAGCCGCGGCTCGATGATGGTTTTGCAGCGATCGCACTTGCCCAGCGGCACCACGTAATCCTTGGCGCCGACCAGGAAGCCGCCGCGCTCCAGATCTTCCAGAACTTTCTGACGAGCCTCGAAGCGGTCCAGTCCCTTGTACGGGCCGGCGTTTTCGTTCATCTGCGCGACTTCGTTCATCACTTCGATCTGCGGCAGGTTATTGCGCAGCCCGGCTTCGAAGTCGTTGGGATCGTGCGAGGGCGTGACCTTCACCGCGCCGGTGCCGAACTCGGGATTGGCCAGGATGTCGTCGGTGATGATCGGGATCTCGCGATTCATCAGCGGCAGCAGAACATTCTTGCCGTGCAGATGGCGGTAGCGCTCGTCGCCGGAGTTCACGGCGACGGCAGTGTCGCCCAGCATGGTCTCAGGACGCGTGGTGGCGACCATGATGTACTCGTCTTTCGAGCCAACAACGGGATAGCGAATTTCGTAGATCTTGCCCGGCGTGTCTTCGTGCACCACTTCCAGGTCGGAGACCGCGGTGATGCAGCGCGGACACCAGTTGACGATGTACTTGCCGCGATAGATCAGCCCTTCTTCATAGAGGCGAACGAAGGCCTCGCGAACGGCGCGCGACATGCGCTCGTCCATGGTGAAGTATTCGCGCGACCAGTCGACCGAGGCGCCCAGCCGCTTCATCTGGTCGAGGATGGCGCCGCCATAATGCTTGCTTCCACTCCCACACGCGCGCGATGAAAGCTTCGCGGCCGATCTCGCGGCGGCTCTTGCCCTCGGCAGCCAGCTGGCGCTCCACCATCATCTGAGTGGCGATGCCGGCGTGGTCGGTGCCGGGCAGCCACAGCGTGATAAATCCCCGCATGCGATGCCAGCGGACGATGATGTCGATCTCCGTCTGGTTCAGCATGTGGCCCATGTGCAGGCGGCCGGTGACGTTGGGCGGCGGCAGAGTGACGGTGAAGACCGGTCGAGCAGAGCCAGCAGCGGGAGTTTCCACGTGAAACAACTTTTCGCGGACCCAGTACTCGGCCCAGCGCGGTTCGATCGCGCCGGGCTCATAGGCTTTGGGAAGATCGTGAGGCATTCTAATCCGTTCAGCGCACGAAGGTTCAGCTTGATCTTACAGGGATGTGAAAAAGCCGGTCAAACGGGCGAGGAATGTGGTATTTGCGAGGATCGCTTAGCTCATTCGCGTCCCGCGATGGAGATAGGAAGTTCGGGCGCCTGGCACTTGCGCACCTGATTGTTATACAGTCGGGCGAGTCCCAGGATATAGTTGCCCCGAAAGTTTGAAACATCAGCATAGGTTATATAACCAACATCGGGCATTTCGGGATGTTTGAAATAAGCCTTAACATCACTTCTTGGCGTGCGTCGGGTCCTGACGTAAGACGTATTTCCCTGTTGATCTGTAAGTGTTACATATACCGCGTCGGGAACGATGCCGTCTTGACCAGAAATTGCAAACCAGCCAATCACGGATAACAACCTCTCGGATTTGGCATTGGCCGGCATCGGAGTAATTCCATTTACGGTGTCGATGACGGCATCACAGGATATTGGGGCAGCTTTGTCGTTCAAATGAGAGTATTGCTCCTCAACTGCATCGAATGGCATTAGCTTATGTATGTCAGCTTTAGTTTCTACTTCCACCTTAAACAGCTTGAGACCATACTGTTGGCGCCACGAGATAGAGTTTCCTTCAACCGTCGAAATCTCTATCGACTGCACTTCCTTCTCCTTTAGAAAGTCCGGATTAGAGAGAAGGAGGGCAAAGTCCTCGGTATTCTCGACTAATGGCGAGATTACAAAACCAGCCCGGGCCATGCCGGAAACGATGCGGTAAACCTTATGAGTCCCATTGAGCGTAGTCAGGGTAATTTGGAGCGCCGGAGGCTTAAGCAAGAAAGATATGATTCGCCCGATGAAGGTCGGATTGATTTCTAGCTCGGCAAAGAGCGGAAGAGAGGAAGGCAAAGAAACTTTCTCGCCAAAATGAGCCGTTCGGGAGATAAGCGGAACCAGTTTAGCATTGGAACCTGGAGACGAATTCCTTGCAAGATACAGGGACTCTTCTCTCATTGCGGTCGCGGTATAGTTGGTCATGATGGTTGGCCAACTTAGCCCGTCCTCAAGCGACGGAAGTCTTCCGTCAATGGGCTCCATATTAAATATCAGATTGTCTGGAGCGTTGTCGCCCCGGAGATGGGATTCATTGAGCCGGGCCAGTGCCGGCGTGTAGGCAGCATAACTTTGTATGACTGGGCGAGGGTTCCATCTGTTTCCCGATGCGAATAAATCAGCCTGATCATAAGAATAGATATCGGTAGTTCCCTTCATCAAGGGAATGTGGGACTCTTTTGCAACTTTGTCAAGGTACTCTGCAAAACGGGCGCGCTCCCGTTTCTTGGCCCTAAACAGTCGTGCTTTCAGGGCGGTAGTATTCTGATCATAGAAAGTGTCGACATGATTGTAAAAAGTGGATGTAGAAGAAGCGACATACTCTTGATCAATAAAAGACCATGCAAGAAGCACTATGAAGAACGCGGTGCGCACGTAAGCGCTTTTAAGCAAGAAGATGAGCAATATTCCGGCAAAAAGCAGAGTAGTTCCCGATATGATGGCGTGTGAATCGTGGCGCACGAAGCCGCCCTTGAAGGTGATAAAGAGAACCGCAGCAAAGGAAAAAAACAGGTATAGTCTCGACGGTAATGGCGTGTCACGCGCGGTGATGATGACTAACAGGATTCCGGCTGACCCAAGCAAGTAGACAACAATGTCTGCGACATTGCCCGGGGCAGCCATAGCTTCGGAGTATCCCGAAATGATCGGAATCATACGAAACACATAATATGGTAATCCGCTAAGCGGCTGTCCAGAGAGACGCCAGAACACGGGAGTCGCGAGGAGAGGCACAAACAAGCTGCAAAAGGCCAATCGGAAGCGTTGTCTGCGCCACAAAATGATGAAAGACAAGAGGGCTATTATCCCGCAGATGAGAAACAAGGTGCCCTTTATCAATGGCAGCAACCCGAGAGGCGTGAGGAACAAGATAAAAAGCGATGGCACACAATACGGGCCACAGAGGGCGGCGCTTTCTTCCTGGTTAGGTACCGAAATGCGATACACAAAGGCGGCTAGAAGTAAAGGATAGGAATGTAGAAGCATGTCGGGAACTGTCAGGATCCCGCTAATGAAGAACGCACTAAGCAGCAACAACCATCCAAGGTGCGCTCGTCTCGAGAGGAATAAAAGCAGGGTGGCATAGCAGATCCCCAAATACAATCCGCCGTAGATCATCAACCGATGAGTCGCTGGGTGGTACCACCGGGTATAAATGCAGGCATACGGACCAAAGGTAAATACAATCTGCTTACCAAAGACTAGTCCTTGCGCCACCGCCTGATTCATCGCCCAGCACCAGGAAGGATCCGGGCCGCGGGAAGGCATTCCCGGAGTAAGAGGCACGAACGCCGCCAGAACCGACAGGACAAGCAGGCAAAGGACAAGATATCTCGAAATCTGCTTTATCGTCGTGAACAAATCAGTTCTCGCATAAGGTGATCGGGTTCTTGCGAATGTGTTACCCAGCCTTAAGATGGAGGATGACGCTCGGCCAGCCAGAAGCTTCCACAGCCAAATAGTACCTTCGGCCTGCGCATATAGGAACAGTATGACACTGCTCGATACGGAACTAAACGTCAGAGAAGCGCAGGGGCCAACCCCAACACGTCATCAGAGGTAATCATAACATCGCAATTGTTTAACGTTCCGCGAACCAATGGCCAGGAAGTTGAGATCGCCCCGGGTAGCAACCACTTGAAGCGGTCTGCTGGTATTGATCCGGCGTTGCCATTATAATCGACGACTTGTGCCAATTAACTCGGCAAGCTAAGGTCTTCCTCGGCCGGGTCGAGGGCGCTGGAGGGTGTCCTTCAGATTGTGAGAGCCGCAACTCCGAACGCGTCTGTGTTGGAGGTTGGTTGCGGCAAGGGTGCGGAACGCCAGTTTTTTCTCGGCTTGTGCTGCCTTAAGAGGCGCTGATCGAGGGCTTTGTGAGCTATGACAAACCTACCCCACGATGAGAAAGAGCTGCAACGGATCTATCAGCGGCGTTTCGATGGGCATTTAGCGTACCGTCATAAAGTCTGGCAGGTATTGACCACCCGTTTTTTCTCTCGCTATATCTCACCTGACGCCACCGTCCTGGATCTCGGCTGTGGATATGGTGAGTTCATCAATAACATTGTCTGTGCTCGTAAGTATGCTATGGATCTCAACCCCGAGACGGCAGTATATGTTAGTTCCGGGGTTGTCTTCCTACAACAGGATTGTTCGCAGCCCTGGCAATTGCCGGAAAACTCCCTGGACGTTGTTTTTACCAGCAACTTTTTTGAACACCTGCCTACCAAGGAATTGCTGAGCAAGACGCTTGCTCAAGCCCAGCGATGCCTTAGGCCTGGTGGACGTATCATCGCAATGGGGCCGAACATCAGCTTCGTGGGAGGAGCCTATTGGAATTTCTGGGATCATCATCTCGCGCTTTCCGAGCAGTCGCTGCAGGAGGTCCTGGAAATCCAGAGATTCCAGGTGGAAAAAGCGGTCCCGCAGTTTCTCCCTTATACCATGGTCAATAGCCGGGCATTTCCAGCGGCATTCGTCTCGTTGTACCTGATGTTTCCGATCGCGTGGAAGATAATGGGAAAACAATTTCTGGTAATCGCACGCAAACCCGAAAATGCTTAAGTTGTCTTCCTGCACCGACCTGCTAGAGAACTTTGCCAGAAGGGTGAATCTGCCAGGCCACTTAGCAGTGTCGGGGTATCTGCCTACCTCGCTGGCGGTCGGAGATCTTACGTTTGACCTGATTTTTGCCTTTTCGGTATTTACTCATCTATCGCTGCGTGCAACCGGACAAGCGCTGCGCCCCTTGCGAAAGTATATTCGCCCCACCGGATTGCTGGTCGTTACCGTTCGACCTATCGATTACTAGAAGCCATCTCATAAATCCCGCAAGGCTTCCACACCGAGTAACCTCAGGGGCTAAAGCCCGGCAATCAAACGACTCGTACGGCACGGCTTAAGCCGTGCCCTTTCAAACCCGATTTGTGAGATATCTTCTAGTTCCTGAGTAACGTAAAGGAGTTGGTCCCCGAGACTGATCGGCTGGCAGCTGCCCACAGAGCGAATGGTTTCGCCTTCCACCCACATGTGCGTGCGGCCGTTGACGGTGACATAAGTTATGGAGATACGTCGACGACACTTTCGTTCCTGCGCGATAACTTTAAGCAAGAGTTGGAAGTTGTAACAGTTAGATCGTAGCCTTGACGATCCTTATCGGTTGGTGGTATTTCTAAAACCGAATCTTATGGATAAATGAAGCTTCTCGACGATCCGGTATCAAGCGACATCGCAAGTCAGGCAATATCGTCTGCTAGTTTCTCGCCGATGGTAAGAGTCGAGAATAGGTTAGGTTCCTGGTGACGGCCGGTATTGCGGTCCTAGGTTAGTCCAGATCCCAGGTTACCCCAAAAGAAGGGCGAACCTGGGGCACAAGCTTCGTCGCGGCCCTGGATAGAAACCCATAGTTGGCGTGGTCTTCTACTTCCGCCGCCAGAAAAGTGGCCAGATCAATAGCTATCTCAACCGGACAAATCGCGTGCTACCGACATTAGGCTAGAAAATCCTTGACATCCTTGCGCTTTAGCGCCATGATGCAGACCTCTTCCCTTAAGGTTACTCGGCCATGTGTGTAATCGGGCCTTTTTGAATGTTGGGGAAACTCCGCGACCAAGCCGTTCGCAAATAGGCAGGGAAATCCTGCGGGGCGTCAGCCCACTGCTAATGGCGGATCGGCAGGAGTAAGAATGCTTTTCCCAGCACCCCGATTCAATTAGCGCCGTCCTTGGTCCTACGCGGCGCAGCGTCGCAGGCCTTTTTCTCGTTCGAGCTGAGGCACAGGATTCCATCGAGTCTCATTGCTTGTGATGAGAAGTGAGTATTCGTGGTGGCCGGTGTAGTACCCCGCAAGTTTGTAGAGCACTACACCCGTCGCTTATACCTGGCGCGAAATCGCCCTTAGAAAATCGAAGGAGATCAACTATGAGCCACGCTAGAACGATCCTCGCAGGTTTTTGGCTGGTTAGCTTCTGTGTTTGCTCTGCGCAGCTAATGATTGGCCAAGCCCCTACAACGCCGACGACGGCGCACGGCACCATCACGCTCCAGTATCAGTCAGAGGGCGCGCTGTTTACTCTAACTACAGTTTATCCTGGGAACCAGCCTGGAAGCGGTTGGAGTGCGGCAGGAGCATTTGACGACTCCAACGGTTGGCCTACGCTATGTAACCCCTGCGTTAGCTCAATAACTGTGTTCGGGGAGTCAACCAACGGCGACTTTCTTGGCGGAACGGCGAACACTACTACCGTCGCCGCGAACACATATTTTCCATCCGTAAACTGGGGCAACTTCTTATCCCCGGGGGGATCTGGCTTCCTGATTACGGGTCCTTCGATTGCAATTCCGCCGCCAGGGAATGTTCCGGGACTTTATGTGGGCACTTTTTCTCTTACCGGCTCACTATGTGGGTTCGTCGTTCCTTTTTTTAATGAGTGCACACCGAATCTGACCATGCTGGAAAATGCTCCCGGAACCGGGGTGGTTTTTGTCACGCTCGCTGTAAATCATATTGGTCAACTTTATGCGACCCAGGTTGTGTTCACTTTTTAGGTGCTTTACCGATTTTTTTTGTCCCAAGAGCCAGATGATCTGTAGTTTCAATTTGGGAATGGGAGCGATTTTGTACGTTACGAAAGTGCAATTGCGCGCATCGTACCTTCGTAATCTTGACGGATTTGCGAGAAGAATTAGGATTGAATTGTTAGGGTAGGATTCGCCTTCACCCCGGCGCTCCTGCCCTATTTGTCTTTGGTCTGGGGGTCGTCGTTGGTCGGTGTCGCATGCAAGTGGAGAAGGGGATTTCTCACACCAGTTAGACCGACTGGTGTGGCCAACCCGCTGGCCGTTAAAGTTGAATTTTCCCCTCGCGCCCCCTCTTTTATTCCTGTAAGGTCCTGCGGCTCAAGATTTTCCATGCAAGTCTCATGCGATCAAGATTTTGCGGAGGGTCTTCTGTGTTTTCAATAATTTACAGGGGGGAGGGGGAGGGGGGTATTTTGGGGGACAATGCTCTGTCTTGGTCCAAAAGAGGAACGGGGACCAGGGTGCAGTTCCCAGGTTAGCGTCCAAAGGAAGGACGCGAACCTGGGGCACACTTAATGAACACGGATGGTGAAACAGCCATCCACAAGGAGGATGCAAACCGATGAAGTTACCTGAAGTCGATTGCATGAATGAAGAGCAAAGAAACAATGTCATCCGCAATATGACGATTGGACGCACGAAGGCTGCGCGGCAGTGTGAACGCATCAAGCCCAACGGCGAATTTTGCGGCTCGCTGGCGCTGCATGGGCGAAAAGGAGCCGCAGGAAGAAAACAAGGCTGCTCCGCTGGGCGCGCCAGTTGACGAGAGGCGCGGCCTTTCCCGTATGATCGAGTCTTCTTCCATGCGAAACCGCAGGAACCAGTTGTGGGTTGCCGTCGCGCTCGTGGTACTCGTGGGCGGCATTGTGACCGCCATTCTGCTGCGAAAACGGGCCGCTCCTGATGCGGTGCGTTTGCTGCCCGAGTCCGACGCGGTGCTCTACATCAACCTGGAGCCGATCCGACTGTTTACGGACATTGGCAAGAAGCCTCCCAAAGAACGCGATCCGCAGTACGAAGACTTTGTCCGACAAACCGGCTTTGAATTCGAGCGCGACCTGGACAAGGCGGCTTTCGCCATTCACTACGGCGCTTCCAGCAAGGGCCAACCGGCCGAGAACCGGTACAGTGAAATTCTGCAGGGCCGTTTCGACAATGCCAAAGTGAGTGACTATCTCCACAAACTGGCTGCCCGGGTCGAGAGATACCAGGACTACGACATCTACATTATCCCGGTGGAAGGACGCACCGTGCGGGTAGCGTTGCTCGGCATCGACATTGCGGCCGTGTCCAATACCGAGAGTGCCGACACCATCCACGGGATGATCGATCGTTACAAGCAGGCAGCTCTGCCATTCAGCGGCCCGCCGCTGGTCAGCGATTACTACCGGAGAGTGCCACTGGGTAGTGTGGTGTGGACCATTGCGCGACCGCCGGCCTCAAGCCCAGCGCAGGACCGAGGCGAATTGCTGGTTCCAGGCGGTTGGAGCGGTCTGCTGCCGGCCGACAGTGTGGTGATTGCCTCGGCGCGGCCCTTGAACGATATTCGCCTCAGAGCCGATGTGATCACCCACAGCGAAGCCGAAGCTCAGCACTTTACCGAGAGCGTGAATGCGTACTTAGCGTTGTTCAAGTCGCTGGAGATTTCCATCGATACTGGAGGAACGGACAAGGACGTGAAAGCGGCCTTCGAGAGCCTGGAGATCCATCAGGCCAAAAATGAAGCAGTTCTGACTGCCAAGGTTCCCTACGGTTTCTTCAAGAAGGTGTTGAGCGAGCCTCCGGTGGAACTTGGTCCAGAAACACAGAAGCCGCCGGAGCCGGAAAAGAACGCTCCAGAGGGTAAGAAGAAGACGGGGAGAACCAAGTGAGTTGTGGTATCAGTATCGCGATCGCGCGGGAGTGGGCTGCAGGGATGAACCAGCGAAAGCCCGAAGGGCAAGAGTGCCGCTGGCTACGTCGAAAAAGCAGATCCCTCGCCGGGCTATGGCCCGACTCGTGATGACAAACCAAAAGCTACCCAACGCGAGGCTTGAAGCTTGTACTATCCAACAGCCTCGCTATCCTGCGGCTCGGGCAAATTCTGTTATGACCGAAACCGTCTCAAACGCCGGGCGTTCCACCAGCCAGTTCGGCAAAAGTGGTGCGCAGAAATTTGTGCGGATTGACCGGCGTGTCATGGATGCGGACTTCATAGTGCAAATGCGGGCCAGTGCTGCGGCCGGACAAGCCAACGTAGGCTATGACCTGTCCCTTGCGGACCGGCTCGCCGTTGGCTACGGCAAACCCCGACAGATGACCGTAGCGAGTCGATATGCCGTTGCCGTGGTCGATTTGGAGCATGCGTCCGTAGCCGTTGTAGAAATCTGCGTAGGTGACAGTGCCGTCAGCAGGAGCCAGCACCGGCTGTCCGTAATGACAGGAAATATCCACGCCGGAATGGAACGCGCCCTCACCGTTGAACGGATCGATACGCTCGCCGAATGCGCCCGTGATAGGCCCCATCACCGGCCAGATGGTTGGAGCCGAGGTAGCATTGACCCAGTCGGACAAACTGGCTTCGTGGGTCAATCCAACCCCCAACCCAGCCGTTGCCGCACCCGTCATGGCCGAGTTGCGCAAGGCATAAAGCTGGTTGATAGAGTAGGTCACCTCTTCAGGCTTGACCGGCCCCTCGACCGCATTCATCAGCTTGCGGTTGGGCTTCAGGCCGTAGATGACAGAGACATCGTTGGCAATGGAACCGAGGGAGGCGACCTGGATGTCCTTCTCGCGATTCACCTGCTCCAGTTGCGCGTAGCGAGTTTGCAGAGCCGTCTTTTCGGAACGCAGCTGGTTGAAGCTGGCCACCTTCCATAACATGCGGGTGTAGGAGCCAGCCATGCCGGTAATGGTGAACATGCCGATCAAGGCGCCGGCGAGAAAGACGTACAGATAATGGATGGGAATCGGTATCTTTCGTAGCTGGCCTTCCGCATCGCGGGCTACGAAAAGAATATAAAAGCGTTTTCGCAAAACTATAACCCTCGGTTAAAAATGGTTCCGGGGAGCGACTGCACTAACCTATGAAAATCCGGAACGTAAAGCCTTGCTGGTCCGAACTGCTAAATTCGGGGTCCCTGGAGGTCGTGGGTTAACGACCTACCTTCCCGGCAGCAAGCCGACTGCCTCGCCGGGCGCTTGGCTGGAGTAAAAGATGACATCAAACCGTAACAGAGCAGGTCATCAGTGTCAACAAAACTGAGATGAAGGCCTACAACTAAAGTATCGCAAGCACAATGGATAGAATAACTTAGTGCTGGGGTGTCTGTTAGCTGCGGGTCGGTTCACGAAGTTTTTGGCGCCTGCTCGCCCAGTTTGATCACGTTCCGTATCGCCGGTTGGTTGGGCAAGGAAGGAACTGCGTGCCTCTGAAGGAAAAGCTGCTCATCCAGCGCATCCGCCGGACTGCTGATCGGCGAGGTGCCCGTTCGGGACAAGGCATCGGCGATGACTGTGCGGTCCTGCGAGTTCCTCGCGATCACGAAGTTCTCATCACGACGGACTTCAGCCTGGAAGATGTACATTTCCGGCGCGAGTGGCATCCGCCGGACTCGGTGGGCCATCGCTGCCTGGCCCGAGGTTTGAGCGACATTGCTGCAATGGGAGGAGTGCCGCACCAAGCTTTCCTGTCGCTGGCTCTTCCGGCTGATCTGCCGCAAAGCTGGGTCGATGGCTTCGTTCGAGGATTGCTCAAGCTGGCGAATCGCTATGCAGTGCGGCTGGCCGGAGGAGACACGGCGCAATCGCCTGACGGCGTTCTGGCGGATATCGTCGTGCTCGGTTCCCTGCCCAAGGGAGAGGCGATTTTGCGTTCCGGAGCGCGACCCGGCGATTCTGTCTATGTGACCGGAACGCTGGGATCGTCGGCAGCGGCTTTGCATCAACTGCGCGATGGGAAGAAGCTGCGGCCCGGCTCGCATCTCAAACACTTTTATCCCGAGCCCCGCATTGCGGTTGGCGAGTTTCTCCGGAAAAAGAAGCTGGCTTCGGCGATGATCGACATCAGCGATGGGCTTTCGACTGATCTGGCGCACATCTGCGAAGAGAGCAAGACCGGAGCGATGGTGTACGCTCCGGCTCTGCCAGCATGTCCAGGAAAGGACGGTTTGACGCTCGCCCTGCACGGCGGCGAGGAATATGAGCTATTGTTTGCCGCTCGCTCTGGTTGCCGCATTCCCAAACAGATCGCCGGAGTTTCGGTGACGCGCATTGGAGAGATTGTTCGTGGCAGGCAGATGACGCTGGCTACGGCCGATGGAAATATGGAGGCGCTAAGACCAGCGGGCTGGGAACACTTCAGCTAGGAGGTGTCCAGAGCCGGTGTGACCATCCGGCAAGTACCCTCGTCACAGTGCTGAGTGAGCCTACCGGGGCAATCGTCTAGCCGCTCGTCCTTCAGCGCTAGTTATAATCACGCCCATGAACCTGGAACAGAAATTAGCCGAACTGAAGCGCCGCGACTCCCTGGCCGAAGCGGGCGGAGGCGAAGAGCGCCGCGCACGCGAACATAAGCAAGGCAAAATGTCGGCCCGCGAGCGCATCGAATTCCTGCTCGACGAAGGCACCTTCGAGGAGACCGACAAGCTTGTCACGCATCGCTGCAACGACTTCGGCATGGATGAGCAGAAGTACTTCGGCGATGGCTTCCTTACCGGATATGGCCGGATCGAAGGCCGACTGGTGTTTGTGTTCGCGCAAGACTTCACCGTGTTCGGCGGCTCGCTGTCGGAGACCAACGCAGCCAAGATCGTCAAGATCATGGATATGGCGATGAAGGTTGGCGCGCCGGTCATCGGCCTCAATGATTCCGGCGGCGCGCGAATTCAAGAAGGCGTGATGTCGCTGGCCGGCTATGCCGACATTTTCCTGCGCAACGTGCTGGCGTCGGGAGTGGTTCCGCAAATCTCGGCCATCATGGGACCGTGCGCTGGCGGCGCCGTCTATTCGCCCGCCATGACCGACTTCATCCTGATGGTGCAGAACACTTCGTACATGTTCATTACCGGGCCTGACGTCATCAAGTCAGTGACCCACGAAGAAGTGACGAAAGACGAGCTCGGCGGCGCGATGACGCACAACGAGAAGTCCGGCGTCGCGCACTTCATGGCGCACGACGACGCCGAGTGCCTCAGCATGATTCGCGAGCTGCTCAGCTTCATGCCATCGAACAATCTGGAAGATCCGCCGCGCAAGGCTTGCACCGATCCTATCGATCGCGCCGACGAACATCTCGACACCATCGTTCCCACCGAATCGAACCAGCCCTACGACATTAAAGACGTCATCAACGCCGTTGTGGACGACAGCTACTTCTTCGAGGCGCAGGAGCACTACGCGAAGAACATCGTCATCGGCTTCGCTCGCCTGAATGGCAAGCCGGTCGGCATTGTCGCCAACCAGCCCGCGTTTCTGGCGGGAGTGCTCGACATCAGCGCCAGCATCAAAGGCGCGCGCTTCGTTCGCTTCTGCGATTGCTTCAACATTCCGCTGATTACCTTCGAAGACGTTCCGGGATTTCTGCCCGGCACGCAGCAGGAATACGGCGGCATCATCACCCACGGGGCGAAGCTGCTGTATGCGTTTTCCGAGGCGACCGTGCCGAAGATCACGGTGATCACCCGCAAGGCTTACGGCGGCGCGTATTGCGTCATGGCGTCCAAGCACATCCGCACCGATGTGAACTACGCCTGGCCGACCGCCGAGATCGCGGTGATGGGGCCGGAAGGCGCGGTGAATATCGTTTATAAGCGCGAGTTGGAGAAGTCGGACAATCCGGATGCCGATCGCGCAGCCAAGATCGAAGAGTTCCGCGAGCGCTTCGCCAATCCCTATGTCGCGGCCGAGCGGGGCTATCTCGACGCGGTGATTCGTCCGCGCGACACGCGCCGCAAGCTGATTCAGGCGCTGGATATGCTGGAGAACAAGCGCGACAAGAACCCGCCCAAGAAGCACGGGAACATACCGTTGTAGAAGAAGCTGTCAGTTCTCAGCCGTCAGCTATCAGCCAAAGGCTGCTCTAGAAAGCTGTCAGCGGGCTCGTTTCTGAAGGTTGTCATGGGGGGAAGATTGTCATTACGAGCGTAGCGAGGAATCTGTTTTCTCGTGCCGATCAAGATGAATGTCAGCCAACAAATAGCAGATCGCTCACGGCCCGAAGGCCGTTCGTGATGAAGATTCAGTGAGAAATGCTTCTGCAGAAATGAGAATCGGACTGGTTCATGTCGCAAGCAAAAAGAAATCCCGAGGTGTTGTTGAACTGTTGTTCCCGATTTTGTGGGGTCGCGCTGAGTCTTCGCCTGACTGCCCTCGCCGCGTACTTGCGTATGCGGCATGACCATCCAGCTCAAACTCCGGACTCACCACCAACCGGAATAACCGTTCAACGCCTCGGGATTCCATCTTGCCTTTGACTTGTTTCCTGCTCTCCTCAGCCAGCAACTAGCTATCGATTGTTGCGGTCTCAGTGTCGCGATGCACCGTGGGCGCACTGCGGTGATCCCACATCAGTCCCCGGACTTGCCAGGTATTCCCACGCTTGCGCGTCGGGGTAGCCTGTTTACCTGCCGTCTCGAACCTTGGAAACTTGTCAAAGAACGAGTGTGTTTTTACTCCTCTTCGGGCCGAAGTCAATACAAAAATCGCAACTCTATCTCGCTTGTTTTCAATCGAGTGCAGCCCATCCACAGGCGACTGCCAAAATTTGGTGCAATTCGAAATTCGCTTTCCAGCGGGAGCGTTTTCATGCGCGATGCTGGCGGCTTCGATCAAAACGACATCACCGCGCAATCTCGCTCCTGGACGCAATTGAATTGTGAGAATCTTGGCAAGAACCTTGTCCGGCGCGGCATTTCGGCTGATTGAATTTTTCGGCGTTGCGAGCATTTGCTACCATCAACGGCATGTCGTTGCTGCAGGCCGACATCTGGTCAAGACTTTTCGCGGAGGCCAGTCGGCCTTCGGCGGCGGGACGGCGAGCGAAATTCGCGCGGTGCGAGATGTGTCTCTGGCGATTGAGGCCGGAGAGACGCTTGGCCTGGTGGGCGAATCCGGTTCGGGCAAAAGCACGCTGGGACGGATGCTGTTGCGGCTGATCGAGCCGGACTCGGGCGAGATCGTCTTTGACGGCCAGGACGTATTGCGCGCTCACGGATCGGGACTCAGGCGGTTGCGGCGAGACATGCAGATCATCTTTCAGGACCCGTTCGGCTCGCTCGATCCCCGGATGACGGTGGAACAGATTGTCTGCGAGCCGATGGCGATTCATGGCGGAGACGGCGAACCGCGCCAGAGCATCCGGGAAGTCATGCGCGCGGTTGGGCTGGACGACTCGGCGCTGCGCCGCTATCCGCATGAGTTCAGCGGCGGACAGCGCCAGCGCATCGGCATCGCTCGGGCATTGATGCTGCGGCCGCGCTTCATCGTCGCCGACGAACCTGTCTCGGCTCTGGATGTCAGCGTGGGAGCGCAAATCGTGAACCTGCTGAAGCAGCTGCAGCGGGAGTTTCAGCTGACCTACCTGTTCATCTCGCACTCCATGCCGATTGTGCGTTACCTGGCCGATCGAATTGCGGTGATGCAACATGGCGAGTTGGTCGAGATGGGAACCACCGAGCAGATCACCACCGCGCCAGCGCATCCCTATACGCGCACGCTGCTGGCGGCCACGCCGGAAATGGAAACTAGCTCGCAGTAAGTTCCAGTTGCTTCGTCGGTTCAGGAGCTTCCTGCTCTTCGCGAAAGGCAGCGCCTTCCAGCCGTAGCAGAAATGCCTTTACCGGCAAACCGCCTCCGTATCCGCCCAGAGTTGCATCCCCCTGCCAGCACGCGATGGCAAGGAACAATGATCGCGATGGGATTGTAGTGGTTGGCCTGTCCCACGGCGCGAAAACCTTTTGGATTGCCGACGGCGCGCGCGATCTCGCCATAAGAACGAGTCTCGCCGTAAGGAATCCTCAGCAATTCGTTCCAGCAGCGCTTGCGGAATTCGGTTCCGCGAAGATCAAGCGTCAGATCGAAGTCGCGCCGCTTTCCGGCGAAGTATTCCTCCAGTTGCTTGCGGACAGAGCGCGTGCGAGTTTCCGATTCTTCCCATGCGATGGGCTGGCCGCCGATCGTTTGCGGCAGTCCGCGATCGAATTCGAGCATGACCAGGGCCGATTCCGATACGCCAAGCAACAGTGGCCCAACCGGCGACGACATTCGCGAGTAGTAAAGAGTTTCCATAAGCTGTCATACCACCAGAGCAAAGATTATCACCGTATAGAACCGCACGATGGATGTATTCGGCTGTCGCTTCCTTCATACACCTGGTCCAGCATTCGGCTTCGTGTTTGTTGCCGTGACGGCGTCCGCCTGGCGGAGCACGCGTCATAAAAAACCCCTCGCCGGAGCGAGGGGTCGGAGGAGGAGTTGGGGGTTTGCGGTTTGAGAGATTCCATCAATTAATGCTGCGGCTGACTGTTGCTGGCCGAGGTCGTGGTGCTGCGGCTGCTGCGCCGGGACATACTGCGTTGGACTCGCAGCCGTTCCGTAAGAATCCTGCGCTACTCATCCCGGCAGCCATGTGTTCCATTGGCTGGACGCGACGCCAGCTGATCCACATTGTTCTTCATCAGGCTGATCTCGACGCGATTGCCGTGAGCCGGTTTGCGTTTCACCGTCGGCGACGGGCACTTTCGCATTGCCCATGCCCATCACGAAAATGCGGTACACCGGAATTTCGTTCTTCTCCACCAGGTAACGCACGACGGAGTTCGCCATGGCCTGCGAGCTCTGCACGCCGCCTGATCCCGGCCGTCGAGAAGCCCTGCACTTCGATGATGTAGCCCTTCTGGTCCTTCAGGTTGGCGGTCATGTCATCGAGCGCCTCTTCGCCTTCGGGCTCAGCGTGGTTTGGCCAGAGCGGAAGCGGATCTCGGTCTGCGTCGCGGGCTGATACTGGTCGATGTTGCCGACCACCTGTTCCACCGTGTTCAGGCGATTGCTGGCCTGCAGCGCAGTCTGGTTTGCCTGCTGCGCGCGATTGCCGGCATCGATGGCGTGCTGGTCGGCCTGCGTGGCCTTGGCGTCGGCCTGGCGAATGCCTTCCTGCGCGCGCGCATCGACGTCCTTGATCTGCCTCGTATTTTCGGCAGTCAGGTCGTCGAGCTCGTTCACGCGGTTGCGGATCGGGCTGAGCTGACGCTGCACATACTTCTTGCGAGCGAAGGGATTCATCTTGCCCCAGAAGCCTTGGCGCGTTTCCGGCTGCAAGCGGCTGACGGGCCGACATGTTCTGGTCCGAATTGGCATCCTGCGTCGTGGTGGCTGGTTGCGAGCTGCTTGCGAAGAAGACGACGTTGCTGAAGGCTGCTGATTGTCGGACCGGCATCTGTTGCGCTACCGCCGGTAGCATCAACGCAGCGGCCAGCGGCAACGTGAATAGCATTGAGATCTTCATTGCAAATTCCTCCAAAATCTTGGGCACTTCATGCCTTCGTGACCTCGGCTGTCGTCGCTGTCACGCCCGTGCTTGCGTTCGAGATGCGAGGCGCCGATGCCCGCGGCAACCCCGTTTTCACTACAAGTTGGGTGCCAAACTCAATCCGCGTCAGCGACTACTAAGCCTTTTATTTTCAGTAAGACTTGGTCAAGAGAGATGTGCCGAATGCGTAGGAAGGGAGGCGGAAGGTAATTGTTACAGCGAGGTGAAAGTGGAGTTAGGCTGCGGGCACTGTGTCCAACTTAGCGTCCCGCCGGAGTAGTCTTCTCGACAGGGCAACAGCCAGCGTGTTTTCCACTTCGCGCTTAGCCTCACGGAGCGGAAGTGGCGGAATGATAGTCATGTTCCCCAGCATCGGGCGAGGCCGAAATAGGCGTTGCCGGCATAGATGAAGAAATCCACCGGATACTCAGGCTTGCGGGCCGCGCCGCCTCGGGATCGGCGTCGAGCAGGTAAGCCACGTCTGGCTTGGGAACGAAACCACTCACCATGCGGACGAAAATTCTGGTCAGGATATTCGAGAGCGGCAGGTTCGCCAGCTCGTCGTAGATGTAGCGATCCATGATGATGACGTCTGCCCCGGAGCGCCGCGCCGCGCCAACCACGCGCACCAGATGCAGCGCGTCCAGCAGATACAGTCCGTGACGAACGACGCTGAGATACCACTTGCGCACGTTCTTGTCGCGGCGCCGGACCGGGCGTCCGGCGCGCCGATTCCTCTTTCGCTTCCGTAAACCTTGTGGACGAAGCCCTCACGATAGCGGCTGAGCACAACCACGTCGTCCCAGAAGGCGAGCAGCTTCGTCGTCAAGCCGCGGCTCGTCAGAAACTGCCGCAGATTCTCGATCTGCGTGCTCTTGCCCGAGCCGTCGAGGCCCGAAAAGGAAACCAGCAGCGGTCGCGTTCAGACTGCGAAGAAGCGCTCTAGTCTCACGGCTTAGCAGTCCCAGTTGAGGCTTGCCGGACGTGCCCTTCGGACTAAGCCCGTAAACCGTTCCAGCCAGCAACTCCCGCAGCGGCGATCAAGCCGACCTTGATCAGCAGCGACCGGCGCTGGTTCTGCTTGGCGGGCGCAATCGCCTCTCCGGCAGGACGAGACGCCGCGCCACCGACCGTGGGCACTCCCTCAGCGGTGGCTGCGCCCAACGGCTGCTGCATCTGCTGCTCAGCTTTCGGCTGCGGAGGAGGCGTCGCGGGAACAGGCTTCGGGCGGCTCTTCGGTATTCTGGCGTGACGGCGAATTGGGATTGCTCGGCTGGTTCTGGCTTGGCACAGGTTGCAGCGGACCCTGCGAAGGGTCGATGGTCGTGCCGCTCTGCTGTTGTTGATTCGCTTGCTGGCGGCAGGGCCTGGGCAACTTCCGGCAATCCGCACAGCGCCATCCCACGACCAGCACCATCACTCTGGCTAACAATAACTTGATGAGCTTTCATCGGCAGCTCTCCTGACATCAAAATTCCGATTCACGATTCATAGGGCCCGTTTGGAGTCGGTGATCGCTTTGCGCGCGCCCACCGGCGACAGTACCGCTTCGTCATCCCGAATCGCCAAATCCTACTCCGGCTCGCATCAGCCGCTCCACATCGGCGTCGCGGTCATAGAAAAGATTGCGAGCCCGATTGCGGGCATAGCGCCACAGGTTCGGCACGTTGGTCTGGTACCAGCACGACTCCGACATGCGCTCGGAGAAACCGCAAAAGACGCGAAAGCGGCTCTGCAAGACCTCGGGCGACGCCAGCAACGCCGCGGTCAGCCGGTGATTGCCTTCCAGCACCGTCACCGGTTGCTCGTCATCGACGCCGATCAGCAACACCGCGCTGTGGTCCTGATGATTGCGCAGGTGATAGCTCAAGGCCTGCACCTTGGCGACATAAGTCGCGGGTCCGGCCGCGAAAAGGCTTGGTCTTGATGCGCCTGCACAATGTCTTTCAGCAGGAAGCTTCCGTTGGCCATCTTGCGCCACTGCGCCCGGGGAAACACTCGTACCCGCTCCAGGTCCTGCGGCTCGATTTGCACTTCCCACCATTGGGTGTCGGCCGGCAGCTCTCTCCACATGTGCCCGCGGCGGCGAAACAAGAGGGCCCGGCGCAAGGCATTACCGGATTCGTCCGCAAGTCAGCTCCCAGCACGAGCTGCTCGAACTGCTCGCGGTCGTGGTGAAACTCTTCCTGATAGAACTCGTTCTTCAGGAACTCTGCTATGACTTCCGCTTCAGTAACGCGCCGTAGCCTCTTCATGTAGTCTCCCGCCAGCGGTCGCCCACGCCTTGACGAAGGGAAAGGCGACCGCAAGCAACAGTAAGATCCTGAGTACCTGCTGGACGACGATCACCTCCAACAATGTCGAATGAAACCAAGTGATTCCGAGGACGATGAGCCCGCTCACCACCAGCTGCAGCCAGCCGGTATTGGCGATGCGCCGCGACATCTCATAAGTGATCAGCACCACCGCGATGGCATACACTCCGGTCGCGGCCGCATTCATGCTGAGCAGCAGATTCAGATCGCCGACTCGCGGTATGGAAGTGAGCGCCGAACAGCGACTGGAAGACGAATGCCGGAAAGGCCGCCAGAATCAGAACGAACACCATCGACATTGCCGTGACCATGAGCAGCGGAAACGCCAGCAGGGAAGCGGCAGGTTTCTCCGTCTCGCTCTCGGCCGATACCGGGAACATGGCGCTGACGATGGACCAGGCGCCGAAGTAAAGAAGCCTTCCCACCAGCGCGATGGCGGCATACAGGCCGGCCTCGTCCGGACGGAAAGAAATGCTTCACCATCAAGATGTCGATGTTGCTGATGATGACCTGGCCGACGAAGAACACGATGGCCTGCCGGGCTTCACCCACCGGCGCGATGGGACCGGCAGACATGCGAGCCGCGAAGCTCCCTGGCGCTATCGGGCAGGCAGAAGGCAAGAATCACCGAGGCCGAGATCGCGGCCACCGCGCCGAGTACGCCAAAGCCCATCTCGATCAGAACGATGGCGCCCAGAAACTTGACGATGGCTTCGGCCGCCATGTTCCAGCGAGCCCTCGAAAGCGGCACGTGCCTTGCAATCCGCCGCGCTTTACTCCCAGCGGAACGTAGATCGCCAGTCCAACGGCGAGCAGGATGATGATCCACGGACTGGACAGTCGCAGGTAAGCCGTGAGCAGCGAATTGGCAAGCAGCATGAAGGCGCCGAGGCCGAGTCCGATGGCCCACGCTCGCTTCATCAAATGCTGGAAGACGGCAGCCTTGTGCTGCGACGTGTTGGCCTTCGCGACCAGCTTGGTGCAGACCAACTGAAATGACAGAGTGATCGCCGAGATCAGCATCAGAATGGTGACCGCGGCGGCAGCGTGGCTGAAGTCGGACGGACCCAGCAGCCGCGCGACGCCGATGTTGTAGCCGAAGTTCGCCAGGCTCACGAAGACCGACCCGATCAGCAGCATGATGCTGCCGTTCAGGATCTTGGCGTGTGATTGCAGACTGCGGTGTGCAGCGCGAGAAACAATCGCGCCAGCCGCGTTCTCGGGGCGCGGTCAGCCACCATCGTCTCTGGGTTCACGCTCATGCTGCCAGATCCGGTCCCTCTCGTTCATCGTCTGCCGAGGCCAGCGGAAGCGAGTCTGGGAGCGGCAGAGCGACGATCCCCGTGCGCGGGATGTGGCGTAGAGATGGCGAATGCGTTGGGCAGGAAGCAGCTGAAGCTCTTCACCGCCGCGGTGGAATTCTCGTAGATTTCGAACAGCCGCCCGGTGCGGGTCAGTTCCAGCACCATCGCGGCTTGCGGCGACAGCGCGGCCAGCTTCAAATCGCCGTCGCGCTTCACCGCAGCCCGCATGCACTGCAGCAACACCTCGACGCCGGCGGCATCGATGTGCCGCACTTGCGACATATCAAAAACTACCTGTGGCCGGTCCGAATTCAAGAAGGGCTGCACTTCCTTCAGGAAACTGCGGGCCTGTTTGAGATTCATTCTCTCCGGCATTCTTTTGACAACTACGGGCCGACTACTGGTCTCCATATCTCCTCGCGACTGCCAACGGAGGGAATTCGGAAGCGTTTGGAACGGAAGCCTGGGATCCCACCACCGACGACTTCAGTGGAGCTTTCTGTCTGCTCCCCTGACTCCGGGATTGTCCGCGGCACTTTGGCGATCGGACGGCGCAAAGAGTCTCGCGGTAAATCTGCTTAGGTAAGAAGGCAAAAAAGCCTGCCGTGCTGCCTGCCAATCGAGAAACAGCACGTAAAGCTGCCATGCCGACCAGTTTGCCGTCACTGATCTCGACTTCCACATTGCGAACCAGGTGGGTGAGGCGGCGAAAGCCAACCACCGAGTGCATCACGTCGAGTCCGGCGCCCACGTAGGTGAAGGGAAGCACGCGTGGAGTTCTCCACCACGGTGCCGCAATCCACTTCCGCGTGGTGTTCAATTACGGTGCCGCGGGTGAGCAGCGCAGAGGCGCGGATCTTGGCATGAGCCCCGATAAATGCAGGAGCGACCACCCGGGCGCTTGATGATGAATGTGGGCGCCGTTCTCCGACCCAGATGCCGGGCTTGACCTCGTATGCCTACCGGACGAATGGAATTGTTTTCCAGCAGTCCATCGAGCGCCAGACCGCCGCAGATCGGCGGCATTCCGCAGCCGGTTGATATAGCCGGCGACCGGAAAGCGCTTACATTCCCGGCGCAACTGCTGCAGCCCGCTGCGGAACAGCGTCGACCGCGTCCTGGCGGCTGCGAAGCGCTCAGCACAAACATGTCGAGCGCTGCGCCCTGGGATCAACCGCCATGGTCACCGGGCAGCGATGGTCGAGGTGGTGCTGGATCAGTTCTTCGTAGTCCACCTCCGCGTAGGGACCGATGCGAAGCGCGATTACCAGCTCAGCTCCATCCTGGCGTACTTGTGGAATACTTCTTCCGCGGTTTGCCAAAGTTGCTCGCCGGTCGCCTGGATACGCGGCACACGCGGCGCAGCGCTAGCGCACGCTTCATGAACGGTCAGCATCGGCGGCAGCATCGCTGATCAGGGTCACATCGCAAACGCCGAAGCGCCGCAGCCGGTGCAGCACGTGCTGCAGCACGGGCAGACCAAGCACATCGAGGTAGGCGATCGGTACGCCGCCCACGGTTTCCCTGGGACTGGCTCCGCGGCAGCGTCGGGCGCGGCGCCTCCCACGATCAGAATCGCTTTTATGTCCATGGCTGCCACCTCGGCGCGGCCGCGCGGAAAATGGCCGAGCGCGAAGGAACCCACGACGGAATGCCGGCGAAAGCGCGAGATCGGCTCCAGCGCACGGGCGCGCTGCTGCAGGTCAAAAGAACGCAAATATTGCCGAATGATTTGGGGCATGGTCATGCGCAACGCAGCGGAGAAATTCTGCTCCGACATTTCGCGCATGCGTTCCGGATCGCCTAACAGCTGCTGCAATTGGCTCGCCAGGCTGTCGGCGCTTCCTGTTTCATAGAAGTCAACTGCCAGACCTTCGTCCCGCGCCATCTCGCGAAAGTCGTCGATTCCCGCCGATATGATTGGGACGCCAAATTCGCACGCAAGGTGGGCTACGCCGCTGGCTCCGGTTGCCGAAGAATACGGAAGCACCAACACACTGGCCCTGCGGAAAAGCTCGGGAATGTCGTCTTCCGCCACGTAGCCGGTGAATTCGATACGCGGATTGTCCTTCACGTTCTCGGCGACGGATTCGACATAACCGGGCGTCTGCGGATGATTTGCTCCCGCGACGATGAGACGCACGTCCGGCATCTCTGCGGCCAGCGTCTCGAAGGCTTCCATCAGCAACTCCAGTCGCTTGTAGGTTCCCCACTTGCCGAAGGCGAGAATGCGATGCTCAGGATTGCCGCGCTGGCTGAAGTCGGGCGGCTCCGGACGTCCCGCCAAGAATGCCGTGAGCGCGGAAATGCACGTTCTCGCCACGATATTTTTCGATCAGCGTGCGGCGATAAGCGGGCAACAACACCGAAATGGAATTCGCCATCAGCAGCATGCGCGTCGCGGCCGTGCCGGCCACGCTGATACAAGCGCGGAAAGCGCACGCCGGAATCGGCAAGATCGATGTTGTCCATCAGGTGATGCAAGGTGACGTGCGTGTAGCGCCCGCTCAGCCGCGACAGCACCGGCTGCGTCAAGCCGAAGAACGCCGGCACCGGCTTGTTGCCGAAGGTGGAAAACAGCAGGTTGAACCACACCACGTCAGGCTTGATGTCGTGAATGGCCCTCAGCAGTCGCACCGGATTGGACAGCGAGTCGAAGCGCCAGCAGCGGATGACATCGTAGTCGGGCAACTCCTCCGCCGGGCCGTCGCAGTTCGTCGGCCAGGATGGTAAGGCTCAGCAGCGGATCGCGCCGCAACTCCCGCGCGATATGAAACCCGTATTCGTTCAGCCCTCGCCGGCTGGGCGGAAAAGCCGTTACCAGACAAATCTTCATGTACTCCCCTGGGTCTAGAAAATCGACAGGCGAAAGACGGGACGAATCAGCGTCCCGCTCTGGGCAGTTCCGGTGAAGATTGGAAATTGCTCTGCCTGTAGACCCACGGAAAACCGCAAGGGATAGGCGACCTTGAACTCCCCAGCGGCGTCGCTGAATGACCGGTGCATCGGCCTTATGTAAGTGATGAAGAAACTGCTGTACATGTTGTCATACTCCTGAAACGATTCGCCCTTCGTGTAGGCGAACTGGCCATCGACCGTCCAGGATTTGTTTGGCGTCGTACTGGATCGTGCCGGCCGGCCGCAGCGCCTGCGCGGTCGCCTGACAGCGTGTCCTGCGTACGCCAGGAGCGGATGTACTCGCCGATCAGGCTGGCCGTCAGCTTTTGTCCGAACTTGCGCTGTAGTCCCCCGTAAGTCGAAGTGGTGAAGTACTGCTCGCGGCTGCGGGCTGAACGTCAGATCGCGCCGCGTGTATCCGGTAATGAACGCGGTCTTGCCCCACGGACGTCCCACGGTGAAATTGCAGCCAGTTGCCGACATCGTTGGAATTCTGCGGATAGCTCGGTCGCTGTGAACGGGCCGGCTTCGTGATACATGCCTGCCGTTGAACGACAGCCAGTTGCCGAACGAACTGCTGCTGACGTAAACGAACTGCGCGAAACAGGTTCTGGTTCATGTACTGCGGCGCTTCGGTGTCGCGGCGGATGGTGAATTGCACGCCGGTATTGAATGCCAGCGACGCATTCCCAATGTGCACGACCGGATTCAAGGCGCTGTTGAAGTTGTAGTCGAAGGTGTTGCGGTTGATGATCAGCGCTTCCTGCGGCAACGACTCCTGGCCGTTGGCGTTGCGGATCTGGAAGAATCCGCTCACCATGGGAAAGTTGTTGTCGAAGTGATAGCGATACGCGGTGGTCCACAGCGATTCCTGCTGCGAGCGCGGCGGCGGCAGATTGGCGTTGTTGGTGATGCCGAAAATCTGCTGGTCGAGCATGTAGATGGTGGAGTCGTCGTATAGTCCGCCGGTGGTGAAGTTGGTCAGCATGCTCAGGTGATCGGTCACCCGCAAGCCTTCCTCGCCGGCCACCTGCATGCCTTCCAGTTCGGCGATCTCGCTGCCGCCCAGCTGATCGGCCTGCGACAGCGCCATCATCGCGTTCCAGCTCTGATGACGCTGCCGGTACACCTCGCTTTGCGCCAGCAGATAGTCGTAGTTCTGATTGGCCGCAGGATCGGCGCCCAGCACGGCCAGCGTCTGGTCGGCCTGCTTTGGTCTTGCCTTGCGCCAGATACGTGTTGGCCAATCCGATGGCCACGACTGTCGGGCGAAGCTCCAGCCTGCTGCGCCTTTTCGAAGTAGCGAGTCGCCAGATCGAAGTCGTGCATCGCCAGCAGCAGGTTGGCGGCTTCGATCAGGTTTTCGGCGGTGACCGGCGGCGCTTCGCCGATGCGGCTCTCGGCGAAGGCCAGGCTGATCTGCTGCTTGGCGTCGTCATCCTGGCCGTACTTCACCATCAGCCGCGCGATGGCCAGGCGAGCTTCAACGCGATTGGCGTCGGGGGCATCCAGCGCGCGCGCGAAGCGGTCCATCGCCGCCTTCCGGTCGCCCAGCGTCAGCAGCGCATCGCCGGTGTCGAGCAGAATCGCCGACTGATCGCCTCCTTGCCGCTCGGCTGCTTCGACGTAACGCAGCGTCTCGTCGCGTTGGCCGAGATGCGCGTAAGCGTGCGCCATTGCGCATAAATCAGCGGATCGTCGGGCGAAAGACCCAGCGCCGCATTCAGCGCGTCGATCGATTGCTGATAGCGGCGCATGTCATACAGCGTGTCGGCCAGCGCCAGATGCAGCGCCAAATCGTTAGGCGCGTACTTCAGCGCGGCGCGATATTCCTGTTCGAGCGCTGGCCAGCAGACGCTGCTGGCGGTACGCGGTGGCGCGGCGCCAGATGCGTCGCGCCCGATTCGCCCATCAGCTTCTGCGCCTCGTCGGCCTGGATCGAGAGCTTCCTTCGAGCGGCGCAGTTGCAGATCGCTGAAGGCCAGTCCAAGATGCGCGATGCCGTTATTCGGGCTGAGCTTCAAGCGCCGTATGAAAGTCTTCAGAAGCCTGCTGCGGCATCCTGCATGATCGTTCAGCATGTAGCCGCGGTTGACGTAGGCTTCCACCATCTTGGGATCGCGCTGAATGGCTTGGGTGTAATCGTCAATCGACTCGTCCAAGAGTTGCGAGTGCTTGTGAACGTGTCCGGCAAGCAGCGGAAAGTTCGGCTCCTTCGGCAGAACTGAACCGTACTTGTTGGCGATGGCCAGCGCGTCGTCATAGCGGCCCAGGTTGTAAAGGTCGTAAGCGAGATAAACCGAAGCGTTGCGATCCTTGGGCAGCTGTTGCAGCACCTTGTAGCCCAGATTGGCCGACTCCTGCATAATTGCCTTCGTGGAACAGATAGCGCTCGCGCTCACGCATCACGCGCGGATCGTCATTGAGTCTTGCCTTTGGCGCGATCGACCCACTCGCCCGCCAGCTTGATCTGCTGCGCTTCGATGGCGGCGTTGGCGGCATTGGCAATGATCACGGGATTTTGCGGCGCCAGCTTGTAGGCTTGCTGGTAATTCGCGTCGGCCCGCTCAAATTCCTTGGTCTGGGTGTACAAATCGCCCAAGGCTAGATAAGGCACGTAGTCGTCGGGATAATCTTTGGCCAGGCGATTGAAATATTCGGCCGCCATCTTGGCGTTGTTCTCTTCGCGATAGAGATATCCCATCGCCTCCAGCGCATAGCGATTGGTCGGGTCTTTGGCGAGCACATCGTCGTAGACTTTCCGCGAGTCGTCCTTGCCGGCCTTCTTTCCACAGCAGGTTGGCATACTGCAACTGAATGTTGGTGTTGTCGGGATCGAGCTTGCGGGCTTCGAGCAGGTCGGCCTCGGCTCCCTTCAGATCGTTGTCCGACAGCTTCAAGGACGCGCGGACGCGCAGGAATTCGGCCCGGGCAGTTCCTTGAACATTGAGCTTGTCGATTTCCGCCTCGGCGGTGGCGATCTGCTGATGCGGCTAACTGGTCGTCGCCGTTCTCGCGATAGAGTTCAGCCAGGTTCAGCCGCAACTGGACGGGGTAGAGCTGGCCCTCGGGCACGCCTCCCGGCGGAAGTGCGCGAATGGCCGCGTTGTATTCGCCAATGGCATCGGTTTGACGGTTTTCTTCCTTCGCCAGCGCGGCGCGAATCGCGTGCAGGCGGTAATGATTGGCATCAATGGCGGCGGCGCGGTTCAGATACTTGCGCGCCTCCTGCAAGTCTCCCATCCGCAGTTGCGCCTGCGCGGCGCTCAACTGATAGCCAATCTCCTTCGGCTTTTCGTTAGCGGCGCGAGTGTAAGCTTCAGCCGCGCGCTGCTTGTCGCCATCCAATTCGTAGGTGTAGCCAAGATCGGCAAGCACTGCCGGAGTCATGTGCGGCGCGCTCATCAGAGTCGTGATGGCCGCCTTGTAGTCGTGCTCCTCGCGATAGTAATTAGCGGCTGCCTGAAAGATCTCGACGTTACCTGGAGCATGTTTCTTGGCCTGATCCAGCATCTGCTTGGCGCGGTCGGGCTGCTTCAACTTCAAGTACGCCATGGCCAGCATCAGCTCGGCATGTGCGCTGGGCTGTTGGGACTCAGCGCGCTGCAAGAGGCTGATGCCTTCCTGGGCGTCGCCCGTCTTCATGTAAAGTTCGCCGGCAATCAGCAGATCGTTGGTGCGATTCGGATTGGCGTGAATGACTTGCAGCAACAAACGCTTGGCGTCGTCGGTGCGGCCCATGCGCTCGTAAGTCTGTGCCAGACCGCTCATGCCGTCGGCATTTCCCGGAGCGGTCTGCAGACCATGTTGGTAAGCCTCGACTGATGTTTGATACCGTCCCGCGAGACGCGACGTATAGCCCAGCAGGAACCAGAGCTTGTTATCTTGCGGAGCGGCATTCACCGCGCGCTGCGCATAATCGGCGGCTGCCGACGCATTTCCGTGCCGCAACGCATCTTCGGCAGCGCGCGCCAGGCGGCCCACTTCGATGCTGCTTCCCCATCCCATGCCGTTTTCGCCTGATGCATTGTTCTGCGCCGGCTGGCCATTCTTTTTCGGCTGCGCTTGCGATGGCGATGGTTGCGACGACTGGCCGTTGATCTCGAAAGTCTGGGCCACGGCCGCACTGGCAAAAAACAAAGAGCAGGCAATGAGAAGCAACACAGATTTCATTTTCACGTGGACTACCCACTGACCATTCGAGAGGTACGGAACTCAGCGCGAAAGCAAAATTCCATTCGCATGGGATGCGGAATGTTGCCCGAAGGCTGTTTTGCCGCGCGCCGCGAAAATGCCTTAGAAGAGTTGTGACCGCGGAGAAAACCTTAAGACGAATTCGAGAATCGAAAAACCTTGGAACTACCGCCGCCGGAGGCAGTCCTTTGATATTGAAGCAGCCCACTTTGCCATCGCGAGCGATTCCTCTTTCTGCCATTCTGCTGATCGCTTTGGCAGTGCACGGCCCGCTGCTGCTGATGCAGTTGCCGGCGGGCTCTTACGACGCGAACACGCACATTTTTTTCGCGGCGCACTATGCGCATCATTGGTTCAATCCCTGGAATGAAAAATGGTTTGGCGGATTTTCGCAAACTACCTACCCGCCGCTGACACATCAATGGATCGCGTTGTTTTCGCATGTCATGGGCTTAACCATGGCCTACATGTTCGTGCAGTTCCTGGCTATCCTGCTGCTGCCAATCGGCATGTATCGCTACTCCCGGCTATGGGTCGATGAAACTTCCGCGAGCTATGCGGCGCTGGGCTCGGTGTTTCTCGGCTCGCTGGCGATGCTGGTATATCAGTCGGGTCAGTTGCCGACTACAGCATCGGCCGCGCTGATGCTCAATGCGCTGCCGTACTTTTACGTCTGGCTGCGCAGCGCACGCTTTACCTCCCTGGTCAAGGGCGTCGCGCTCGCCTGGGCAGCGGCTGCAGCCCATCACGTTACCCTGATGTTCGGTTCGATTCTGTTTGCTATCCCGGTGCTGGCGCTGGCTATCCTCGACCGCAACGCAGCCGACGTTACGGAAGAAGAACAGGCTTCGTTAGGCGGAGTTTTAGGACGGGCAGTTGTCTTTGCCGTAGTTGCCATTGCCGGTGTCGCCATCGTGCTGTGGCCTTACTGGATTGCCTTGCTGAAGAATCCGATCAACCAGATGCCGATTCCGCATGGCTCGCGCGACAACTACATCTTGAATCCCATGAGCGGAATGAATTTCTGGATCATTCCCATGGGTGCGCTGATTCTAGCCATTCCGTATATCGTGATGCGCGGATCAGCCGAACGCCGACTGCGCCCGCTGCTGTTTGGCTGGTACATCACCACGCTTCTGGGATTGGGAGGCACAACTCCGGCAGGCAAGATACTGCTGGGCCGCGCGTATCAGGTGCTCACCTTCGAGCGATTCACCTTCTGGGCGACGGTCATGGCAATGCCGTTTGTGGGGATGCTGGCGGTGAGTTTGATTCAACGCTTCCGTATGAAAGCGATGGTGGCTCTGGCGATTGCCGCGGTGGGAACCATGGCGACTTCAGTAGCGTGGATTACGATTCACCCCATCAGCAGCTCGCCGTTCAATGTTGATCAGGTGATCGCATTCCTGAACCGCGACGACCACGCAAAGTTTCGCTATATCACCCTGGGATTCGGCAACAGCTTTGCCAAGGTTTCGACCTACGCGACCGCCGACAGTGTGGATGGCGACTACAACTCCGCCCGACTTTTGCCGGAGATGACCGCCTATGGATCCGGTCAACTTTACAACTCCAAGTACTACGGCCTGGCGGGAATGGAATCGTTGCGCGCGGTGCTGAAGCACGCCAATCAGTACGGCCTCAAATACATATTCGTCCGCGACCGTTTCTACGAGCCCCTTCTGGCTTTTGCAGGATGGCGACAAGCCGAAACCTACGACAACGGAAACGTCACCTTGTGGACGAAAGAGGATGTTCCTCCGGCCAAGCGGCTTGAGTTCGTGGGCTTCATGCCGACCGAGACCGAGGGCATTCTGTGGGGAATTCTGCCGCTGGCCAGCAGCTTGTTTGCGCTGTTCCTGATCTTACTGGTGCCAGAGCGGCGGCGGGTCGGAGAAACGGTTCGATTCCCTGCGCCGGTGGCCAGCGAGCCTATGGTGCTGCGGGAGGCGCGGTGATGAAGCGAGTTCTACCGATCGTGATTATTGTTCTCACCGTTGTGTTGATCGCAATGGCGACCATTCAGCCCAACGAATTGTCTCCGGCGAAATCGCCGGAAGGCGCCGTGCAGTCGCTGTTCGCTCATGTCCGGGCGCACGACTATAAAGGCGCGTACTCCTATGTGGCGAAGTCGAGCGACGCCGATGAGTCATCGTTTGCCCGCGATCTTTCCGGGCGCGATGGCAGTCTGCGCACCTACTCTTCGCTACAGCAGGCCGACACCAAGGTCCTGCACGCCAGCGACAACGAGGCGCTGGTGCGCGCTACCCTCGAATACGCAACCGCAGTGGGAGCGTTCTACGACACTCGCGATCTCAAGGTTGTGAAAGAGGGCGACAGCTGGAAAGTGGAGTGGCCGGTAGTGAAAGAGGCCAAGGTTCCTCCGCAAGTGATTCAGGAAAATTATCTGCGGTGGGACGTGATCACGCGCGGCTCCGATGACGACTGGGGCGCGCAGAACGTCGAAGCGCCGCGAGTGCGCATCGTTTCGATGAATGCGATCACCCATGAGAACAGCACCATCATCGTAGGCGAGATTGAAAACGAAGATACGGTTCCCGGATTCGTATCGGTGGGCGCAACCTTGGTAGGCAAAGACGGGAATGTTTTGGGCGAGGAAACCAGCTTCGACAAGATTTCCCACACCTTGTTGCCCAAGGAGATTTCACCATTTCGCATCGACTTTCCCGGCGTGCGTCTTGCAACGGTGAAGAGCGTGCGGATGCAGCCCAATTCCATGCTGGTACCGGCGTCGGCTGATCCCGTTATCGGAGTGATGCATCAGCGGGTGGAGACCGATGCGCGCGGGCGTCATCTGCTGAAAGGTGAACTGATCAATCAGAGCGGGAATACAGTCAACATTCCGCATGTGCTGGCTACGTACTACGACAATGCGGGCAAAGTGATCTGGGTGTCGGACGGCTATGTGGATCAGGCGCTGTTGCCGCAGACTCCAGTACCGTTCGCCGTTGACCTGCGTGACGACCTGGCCTCGAACGTGCACAACTATCGTGTCACGGTAAACGAATACATGCTGGATCGCCAACAGTAAACATGAGGACGAGCTTGAGATTCGCGATTGGTCTGCTGACGGTTTGCTGGTTGAGCTTCGCGGCTCAGGCTTCCGATCTGAAGGTGCCGGGGACTGTGCAAGCGGGTGCAGGCCTGAGCATTCCGACGGAAGGGAACGGCGACACCACACTCTACCTGGTTGGACCAGGCACGGCCATCAAGCGCAAAGTGCAACTCGGACGCGATATCCAGATTAGCGGCGATGATCTGAAAAACGCTGGACGGTACATGATCTCGCTGGAAAACGGGGACAGCGCAACCTTCTTCGTAACCGCGGGCGAGGTGAGCTCGATCGCTTTTCTGGCACGGCCGTCGCGCGTGCCGGCGGACACACCGGGCGTCATCAGCGGCACAGCATTTGTGTTCGACAAGTATCAGAATCTGGTCACCCAGCCAGAGCCGGTGAAGTTCGAACTTAGCGTCAACGGCCAAAGTATCGACCGGGTAGAGACGACGAAGTGGGGAGTGGCGTCGGCCAAGTTGGACTCCTCGAAGAAGGAAGGTGCGGCACAATTTGTTGCATCGAGCGGCCCGGCTTCAACCCGACGTGTGGTGCAGGAGGTTGCGTCCGATCCCTGCAACATTCGCATGCGAGCGGAGCGCGACAAGAACGGAATCCTGGTGCAGACCGATCCCATTCACGATTGCGCCGGCAATGCCGTTCCTGACGGAACCATTGTTACGTTCACCCTGACGGACTCGACAGGTAAGAGCGCCGTCGATGCCCGTATCAAACGGGGCATCGCTCAGGCGGAGTTGCCGGCTTCGCCGAATGGAACCATCTCGGTGGCATCGGGAGTCGTGGTGGGCAATGAAATTCATTGGGGAGGTGGGGAGTGAGTCGCCGAGCGCAAATCTGTCTGACACTAACAACCATGCTGAGCCTCGCAGCTTTCATGCCCAGAAACCTTGTTCTGGCCGGCAGCACTCCGGAAGTGAGTTTGAGCGTGCAGAACGCCGCGCCTCGTCAGGTGGAAGACACGACGCAGAAAGCGGTGGCTCGCGACTATGCCACAGCGTGGCAGGCGATGGCCGAGGCGCTCGACCGCAACCAGGCTAACCTGCTCGCTGCTAACTTTGCGGGAGCCGCTTTGGACAAGCTCACCGCAACCATCGGCGAGCAAAGTAAAGCGGGATTGCATCAGCGTTTTATCGACAAGGGCCATAAGGTCGAGGCAATTTTCTACTCGCCCGAGGGCTCGGCCATGGAGCTGCAAGATACGCTGCAGCTGCAAATCCAACTTATGGACGGCGATAAGGTTATCCGGTCGCAGGATGCCACGGTGCATTACATTGCGCTGCTTACGGCGGCGGAGAATTCGTGGAAAGTCCGGGTTCTGCAAGCCTTACCCTCTTTTTGACATTTCTTAACCTTCCGCTAACTGCTGCGTCCAACTGTTTCCAGTGTTTATCGCGGTTTTGTGGAAGCTCTCGTTGGTTCTACAAGGGATTACGTACGCTTTTTTCCCTTTGCGGCCAATAGCGGGATAAAATAAGTGAAGACTCCAGTGTGAGGCGCGGCATCCAATCGCTGTTGAGTGGCTGGTCCTGAATGATCCTAAATCGTATCCGTGTCTCTTTACTGGCGCTTCTGTTTGCCGGCTCGATAGCCGGCTTTGCCCAAAACCCGCCTGCCTCTACCGCTCCTTCTACGCCAGCTTCTCCCGAGTCCAGTTCTCCCGGCGCGGTCGACAGCGAAGCGGGCTCGTCAGCAGCAACGCAGCCGTCCCAACCTGCAGCCCAGAAGCAGCCTGACCGGGCCGCCGCGTATTACCACTTCATGATGGCGCACATGTATGAGGAGATGGTCTCCACCTACGGGCGCGCCGATTACGCGAACAAAGCGATTGATGAATACCGGCTGGCCATCGAGAACGACCCGAGCTCCGATTACCTGAATGCCGGCCTGGCCGAGCTTTATGCCAAGACGGGCCGCATCCGCGACGCTGTTCTGGAAGCACAGGACATCCTCAAGCGCGATGGTAACAATCTGGAAGCTCGTCGTCTGCTTGGCCGAATCTATCTGCGTTCGCTGGGCGACATGCAGGCTGGCACCCAATCGCAAGAAGTGCTAAAGCTGGCCATCGACCAGTATGAGCAGATCGTGAAGCTCGATCCCAAGAGCGTGGAAGACCATTTGCTCCTGGGCCGTTTATACCGGCTGAACAACGAGCTGCTGAAGTCGGAAAACGAATTCAAGGCCGCGGTGGCGATTCAGCCTGACTCGGAAGAGGCGGTCACCACGCTGGCCTATCTGTACAACGAGGAAGGCGATTCTGCCCGCGCTTTGGAAGTACTGAACGCGATTCCCGACAAGGCTCGCACCGCCAAGCTGTACTCCGCTCTGGGTTACACCTACGAGCAGCAAAAGGACTACAAGCAAGCCGTCGCCGCCTATCGCAAGTCCACGGAACTGGATCACGACAATCTGGATGCAGTGCGTGGCCTGGCCCAGAATCTGATGAATGACTCCCAGACCGATGCCGCGCTGGAGCAGTACAAAGTCATCGTCGAGGCCGATCCCTCCGATGCGCAGACCTATATGCGCATTGCTGAAATCGAGCGTCGTAACGGCAAGTTCGATCAGGCCATGGATTCGCTGAAGAAAGCCACGGCCATCGTTCCCGATTCGCTGGAGGTGCAGTACAACATCGCCGTCATCGATGAAGCCCAGGGAAAATACGATGACGCAATCCAGATCCTGACCCAGCTCCTGCAAAAGACCGAGCACTCCGAAGACGAGTACTCCATTGCCGACAAGAATAACCGGGCCGTATTTCTGGAGCGGCTCGGAACCATCTATCGCGAAGCCAACAAGACGCAGCTTGCGGTCGAGACTTTCCGCCGCATGCTCGATCTCGGCGACGAGAACGCCATTCGCGGGTACCAGCAGATCATCGACACCTATCGCGACAATAAGCAGTGGCAGCTAGCCACCAATGTCGCCGAAGAAGCTGCTAAGAAATTTCCCAACGACCGCGATCTGCAGATGGTTGCCGCCGCGCAGGAAGCCGACATGGGCAATTCGGGGCCGGCCATCGAGCACGTGAAATTGCTGCTTAAAGGCAATCCCGCCGACGATCAGCGGGTCTATATCGCTCTGGCCCAGATGTATAGCCGGGTGAAGCAGTGGCCCGAGGCGGAAGAGAACATCAACAAGGCGATCGAGCTTTCCACCAAGCCTGAAGACAAAGACTACGCGCTGTTCGTCGCTGGCTCCATTTATGAGCGTCAGAAGAAATACGATAAGGCCGAGGAAGCGTTTCACAAGGTTCTGGCCGACGATCCCAAAAACGCGCAGGCTCTGAATTATCTCGGCTACATGCTGGCCGATCGTGACACCCGGCTGGAAGAGGCGCTGAGCTACATTCGCCGTGCCGTGGCGCTCGATCCCCAAAATGGCGCTTATCTGGATTCGCTTGGTTGGGCTTATTACAAGATGGGCAACTACGATCTGGCTGAAGAAAACTTGCGCCGGGCGTCGGAGCGGATCAACAACGATCCCACCGTGCATGATCATCTGGCTGAGCTCTACATGAAGACCGGACGCCTGAAGCTGGCCGCCGCCAATTGGGAGCGCTCTCTGGAGGAATGGAACAAGACCATTCCCGCCGAGGTGGATAGCGACGACGTTGCCAAAGTGCAGAAGGACCTGGAAACCGCCAAAGTAAAACTGGCCAAGCAAAGTGGAGGCGCGACTGCGGCCAAGCAATAGACGAGCCGTCAGCCGACTAAGCCAAAGGTAAATCGATCGGATTCCAAGGCGCTGCCGCGGCAGCGCCTATTATTTTTTCAGGCGGGATTTCTTGATGAGCTTCATGGCGGCCTTCATTCCCTTGCAGCCCAGCAGCTTAAATTTCCTTCCGTTTTCCCGGTTGTAGGCTACAAAGAATTGCTCGAGCTCTTTAATCATCTTGCTATTCAGATCACCGGGCCCCTTAATGTCGGCGTGGTTGTGGGAGTCTACCGACACCGCCAGAACTCGATCATTGCGGATCGTTTTGCCGTCTTCCGTTTGTTCCGCCTCAATGACCCCCACGATTCGCGACTCAACCAAGATCCCCGGATAGGCCGGCTCATCCATAAGAAGCAGCACGTCCAACGGGTCGCCATCTTCGGCTTTGGTCTGGGGAACAAACCCAAAATCGTAGGGAAAGCTCATGCCTTCGGGAAGAACTTTGTTGAGGCGGTAGCAGCCTAGCTCGTCGTCATACTTGAACTTGTTGCGGCTGCCTTTTGGCGTCTCAATCACTACTCTTAGGCTTTTTTCTCCGGTGTCGAAAGGGTCGATCCGGGTTGGAGAAGTTAGGTTGGCCGGTTTAGACATGCGGTTCGTTCACCTCGCAAAATTCAAAGGGGCGAAACTGATATTCCGCCCCTTAACCAGATGCTCGATTGATCCTAAGCGGCTACGGCGCCTGGCACGAAATCGGAAGGGGCAACCGGTCCAGCACCGCAGCCCTGAGCCCATCCTTCGGTTTATTGCCCCCGTGACACCGAAACAATATGAATCGTGTTGGAGTCCGTATTGAACTGGAATTTGACGGACACCGACTGGTTGTCGTATGCCTTTAACGCCTTGGGATTACTGACCGTGTAGGTCGTGCTGCCGCTGGTAAACATCTTTCCGTCGTTGCTGACCATGCCCGACATGTTGTGCCGTTCCTGATCATTTTCCCCGGTCACACTGGCCATGGCGGCTTGGTTCTGTTGCTCCTGCATTTTCTTGTCATCCTGTTGTCCGCTGTTCTGGGCGAAAGCTATCGCCGGGACAGACAAAACGATTGCGAGGAAAGCTGTAATTACCTTACTCATATGTCCTCCTTGTCCTGCTATGGACTCCTATGCCTAGGTGCTGGATACTGTGACGGCAATTTCCCGCGCGGGGTTTCCTAACGGGTCAGATCGCGGTAGAACTACTTTTGTAGGGGTCGACAGCGATTTTAGCGATTTCCAGATGCACTCCGGTTGCGGGTTACAGTCAATAAAGGGGTTCAATCGCAGAGCTAGACGATGTTGCCGGCAATGCATAGGTCTCGCTCATCGGGAATTTTTCAGATAGTATTTCGGGCGTGCGGCAGTCGGCTTCGTCTGCGGCTCCGACATCCATCCCGAGCAGAGCAGCACCAAGGAGAAAGAATTATGGAGAGAACCAACTTCGTTGCCCGTGCATTTGTCCTAACCGCTTTACTAGCCATGCTGCTGTCGCTGGGCGGCGTTGCCGCCGCTCAGTCGGCCAAAGCTCAGGGACTGATCACCGGCCGAAGTGGCGACACCATGACAGTGCAGACTGCGGATTCCTCCTCCGTAGTGGTAGTGCTGACCGACACGACTCAAGTAGCCCAGGTGCAGGGAGTTTTCAAAGCCCGACGCAAGCAGATGTCGATGGCCGCGCTTATTCCGGGCCTTCAGGTGCAGGTGGAAGGATCCTACAACCCGAAAAATCAGCTGGTGGCCACTTCCGTCAAGTTCAAGGGCAACGATCTGCAGGCCGCGCAAACCATCCAGGCAGGACTGCAACCGGCGAAGGAGCAGATCCAACAGAGTCAACAGGAACTAGAGGAGCAGAAGGCGGCGCTGGAGCAGCAACAGCAAGCCATGCAGCAGCAACAGCAGCAGATGGGCGAGGCGCAAGCAAAGATCGACGCCAACAAGGCCGCTATCGAAGCTGCCAACAAGCGCTTTGGCCAATTGGACGATTACAACATCCTCGACGAGGTGACGGTTTACTTCGCCAATGGCAAGGTCAGCATCGATCCGAAATACAAACCGCAGTTGCTGGCATTGGCGGAGAAGGCCAAGACGATTACCGCTTACACGATCCAGGTGAAAGGCTATGCCTCGGCGGTAGGCAGTGCCGCGCTGAACCAGAAGCTGAGCGAAGACCGGGCCAACAAAGTGACGCAATTCCTACAGCAGCAAGGCCACATTCCCCTCACCAACATGCTGGCGCCCGGCGCAATGGGCGAAAGCCGGCAGGTGGGCAGCGACAAGTCGGCTGAAGGCCAGGCGCAAAACCGGCGCGTCGTGGTCAGGGTTCTCCAGAACAAGGGAATCGCCGGTACGTAGTAATTAAGAGAATCGTCTTGTTTTGACTACGCCCATCCGGCGAGCCATCTGGGCGCGAGCGAATTCCTGATCGCGCAATACGAATCGCTGGCTTTCCATTTATCGGAGCACTGGCCGCATTGTGGTACTCTGGGGTACTCCGTTTAGTGGGGCATTTCAAACCAGCAGCCATCGACAAATTGCGCAAAGCTAGGCTCTGGTGAGGGGCAATAGGGTATGCGGGCTGCGGAAAAAACTGTTGCGACGTTCGAGGCTTTGAAAGGGAAGATCGAAGCCAAGACCGCCCGGGTGGGCATCGTCGGGTTGGGATATGTCGGGCTGCCTCTGGCGGTCGAGTTTGCAAAAGCCGGATTCGTAGTCACCGGAATCGACGTGCTAGCAGACAAGGTCGAGGGATTGAACCGGGGCGAGTCGCATGTCCAGGACGTGCCTTCGTCCGATGTTGCCAAGCTCATAAGCCAGCAAGCGCTTCCGGGCCACGACCGATTTTTCCGTGGTTCGCGATCTGGATACCATCAACATCTGCGTTCCTACGCCACTGCGGAAAACGAAAGATCCGGACATGAGCTACATCGTGTCCGCCGTCGAGGAGATCGCCAAGCACGCCCATCCGGGTTTGCTGGTGATTCTGGAGTCGACGACGTATCCCGGAACCACCGACGAATTGCTGCTTCCGACTTTCGAAAAGCTCGGCTTCAAGGCCGGCGAAGACTTCTTTCTCTGCTTCTCTCCCGAACGCGTCGATCCCGGCAATCCGGTATATCAAACTCACAACACTCCCAAGGTGGTGGGCGGCATAACGCCGGCCTGCACGGAGATGGGCAGGCTCTTCTTTTCTCAAGCCCTGGAAACCGTCGTCCCGGTGGCCAACACGCGCGTTGCCGAAATGGTGAAGCTGCTGGAAAATACCTTCCGCATGATCAACATTGGCCTGGCCAATGAAATGGCTTTGATGTGCGATGGCATGGGAATCAATGTTTGGGAAGTGATTGACGCGGCTGCCACCAAGCCGTTCGGTTTCATGCCTTTTTATCCCGGACCGGGTCTGGGCGGCCACTGCATCCCCATCGATCCGTTCTATCTTTCGTGGAAGACGAAACAGTCGGGCATCGAGGCGCGATTCATTGAACTGGCTGGCTACATCAATGGCAACATGCCGCATTTCGTTGTCGACAAGGTGCAGAAGGCGCTCAACGAGCATGGCAAGCCGGTGAAGGGCTCGCGGGTCCACGTCGCCGGAGTAGCGTACAAACGCAATATCGACGATATGCGAGAATCGCCTGCACTGGATGTCATTCTGCTCTTGAAGAAGCTAGGCGCGGTGGTGTCTTACAGCGATCCGTTTGTGCCCAGCCTGCGGCTCGACGGCGTCACCCTGCGATCGGCGGGGCTGACAGAGTCGGCCAGCGATGCCGACTGTGTGGTGATCGTCACCGACCACTCAGACTTCGATTACAAGGCCCTGAACAATTCCGCCAAATTGATCGTCGATACCCGCAATGCGATGAAAGGGTTCAAATCGGATAAAATTGTCCGGTTGTGAGCCTCGTTTTATCCACCCGCAACTGGAAAGCTTACGAGCTGGTCCGCGCGAGGAAGAACCGATTCGAAGCGGCATGATGCCTGGATGGCGAAACCGTCTAGGCTGGCCGTCCCTCACGGCGGCTTTGGTTTGAGACATAGTCCCGGAATGGGTTGGCGTCGGGAGTGTACTGGGCTGGAACGGATGTGCAAACTATTGCAGTACCTGCATTCAAAGTTTTGCGCTTGTTGTGGCGAATAATGGTAAAGTGTTTATATTCAATCGTTTGTTTGGTATGGTATTAAGGCCGCTCGGCAAAATAATTGCACACACCACGGTGGCTCTAGGGCAAAAATCCAACATGGGGATATAACGAGTGGCGCTGGCGGGCACCAAGCTGACGGGTAGTGCATTGACACAGCCGGGGGAAGACGAAGTTTTACCCGGTGGCAAGCCGCCTTCGAGAGTCGCAAGTGTTTGGCTGACCTTGAAGCCTTTCGGCTGGCAAGGACTGCTGCTGGTAGCGGTTTTGGCGGTTCTGTACTCTCCCGTCATCAAGCTTTTGGTATATCAGTGGTATAACGATGCTGACTATTCCCATGGATTTCTGGTACCGTTGCTGTCGGCGTACTTGATTTGGCAACGGCGGGACAAGTTACGCCAGGTTCCCCGGCACTCGTCGTGGTGGGGAATGGTGATTGTTGGATTTTCGCTGGGCCTGTTGTTTCTGGGAAGCCTGGGTGCAGAACTCTCGCTGGCGCGGCTTTCGCTGTTGGGGACGCTGTGCGGGCTGATCGTCTACTTCACCGGCGGCGCCATGTTGCGGGCCATGGCCTTCCCAATGGCATTCTTGCTTTTCGCCATTCCGATCCCCGTGGTGGTTTACAACGAGATTGTTTTTCCGCTACAGTTCATTGCTTCGAAGTTTGCCACCCGGGTGCTGGAGATGCTCAACCTGTTCCCCGTAATGCGGGAGGGGAACGTTCTGATCCTGCCCCACATGCGGCTGGAGGTCGTGGAGGCGTGCAGCGGGATCCGCTCGCTGATGTCGCTGCTGGCTTTGGCCGCCGGCTATGGCTATCTGGTGGAGAAGAGTATTCCGGTGCGGTGGTTCCTGGTTTTGGCCATGATTCCTCTGGCCATTGTCAGCAACGGAATGCGAATCATGATCACGGCCATCATGGCGAACTATATTGGGCCGAGAGCGGCGGAAGGGTTCATGCACGAGTTTTCCGGATGGGTGATTTTTGTTGTAGCCACCATCATGTTTCTAGCCTTGCATAGTCTGATAACGTTGCTCCGGAAGAAGCTGGGATGGCTTCCCGGCGACCGGCAGCCCGCCGTCTCCAAGGTGGGACAATGAAGGCGGGGTTCCGCTACTGGATCATGATTGCGGTTCTGCTGGGGGCCACGACCGGGATGGGCTACCTCTCGCACGGCGAATCCACCCCGCCGGCCAAGCCGCTTTCGGAATTTCCTCACAAGGTGGCCGGATACACGGAGCTTATCGAGTGGCCTCTGGACAAGGAAACGCTGGATATGTTGAAGGTGACCGACTACATCCATCGCGGCTATTGGGAACCTGGCTTGGGCCGCAATCTGGTGGCTCTCTTTATCGGCTATTTCCGCAGCCAGAGGACGGGAGCTACCATTCATTCGCCCAAGAATTGTCTGCCCGGCGCAGGCTGGAACCCAGTACAGTCCTCCGTTTACCAGATGCAGTTGGACGATGGCCGGAAAGTTCCCATCAATCTCTACATCCTGCGCAAAGGCCTGGATGAGCAGCTGGTGTTGTACTGGTACCAGGCGCATGGACGCATCGTGGCCAGCGAGTATTGGGGCAAATTTTATCTGGTCTATGATGCGCTGCGCCTGAACCGTACCGACGCCGCACTGGTCCGCATCACCGTGCCGATCGACCACGACAATGAGCAAGAGGCGCAAACCCGAGCCGTCGCTTTTGCCAAACAGATCACAACCGATGTCGACCAAATTATCCCACGGTGACCCAGGAGAAGTCATGCGTAATCGCTACCTCGTTTCTATTGTGATGGCCGTGCTGGCCATCGTCCTCGCCGGTTGCAGCCGTAATCCCGATGTCGCCAAGAGGAAGTATCTGGAAAGCGGCATGAAGTACATGGAACAGGAGAAGTACGACTCGGCGGCCATTCAGTTCAAGAAAGCCCTGCAGATCGACCCCAAGTATGCCGAGGCGCATTACCAGCTGGCCAACGCCGACATGAAACAGGGGAAGAATCCGGACGCCTTTCAAAGAGATGACCTCGGCGGTCGAGCTGGATCCCGACTCATATCAAGGCTCGCGTCGCCCTGGGCGGCATGTACCTGGCATCCGGTCCGCACTTTTACAGCAACGCGGAAGAGCAGGCGCGCTACGTTAACGAACACGATCCCGATAACTCCGAGGGCTATGTCCTTCTGGGCAATGTTCTGCTGGGCGAGAAGCACCTGGACGACGCCCTCGCCGCGTTCAGCAAAGCCATCGCTCTGAAGCCGAATGACGCCAACGCCTACCTGAACCGCGGCGCCATCTATGCTTTCCTGAAGCAGGACGAATTGGCCGAGCAGGATTTCCGCAAAGCCATCAGCATCGATCCGCACGCTCTGCAGGCCTATGCCAACCTGGCCGGCTTCTACTTGTACAAGAAAGATCCCAAGAAGGCGGAAGAAATTTATCGCGAGGAGATCGCGAACAATCCCGATTCGCCGGTACCCTATTTGCGTCTGGCTGGTTTGATTGCTTCAGGAGGGCCGCAAAGCCGACGCCGAAGACATGGTGCAGCAGTTGCGCGGCAAGCAGCCCACCTCGGCCGACGTGGCCTCAGCCATCGGCGACTTTTACCTCGCCTCGCGAAATACCGATGCCGCCTTGAAAGAGTATCAGCGTGGTCTGAACTTCGATCCCAAGAATCAGCAGCTGCAGGTTCGCAGTGCTGGAAACCATGCTCAACACCGGCAAGATCGACGATGCCACGAAATTGTCTGACCGGCTGCTGAAGGAAAATCCAGGCGACATCACCGCCCGCATCACCAACGGCCGCCTGCTGGCCATCAAGGGCAACACCGCCGACGCCATCGACCGTGCTGCGTGACGTGGTGAAGGATGCACCCGAGAATCCCCAGGCCCACTACATTCTCGGCCAGGTCCTGCGCCAGACCGGCGACATGGCCGGGCGCCAAGAACGAACTGCAGGAAGCCAATCGCATTCAGCCCGAACAATCCCATGATCCTGCAGGCGCTGGCCGAGGTTTATCGCGACTCGCCGCGACTTCGACACCGCCCGGGAATATGCGGCGACGACTGCAGAAGCTTGAACGACAACAATCCGACCGCGCACTTCCTGATCGCCACCATCGATCTGGGCGCCGGAGACTACGACAAGGCCCTCGACGAGTTGAAGGAAGCGCAGAAGTCGGCTCCCAACGATCCTCTGTTGTGCGTCAATCTGGGAGTCGCCTACGCCGGCAGAAGAAGTACGCCGACGCCGAGCAGATGTTCCAGACCGCTCTGAAGATTTATCCCACCTTCGACAGTGCCGTGGCGCACTATATCGCCTGCTGTTCGGCACCAACCAGCCGGCGAAGGCCGTGGCACTGGCCCAGCAATATGCCAAGGCCAATCCCAACCGCGCCGCCTGCGATTTACATCTACGCATCGGCGCTGGCCACCAGCGAAGAAATACGATCAGGCGCTGGCGGAATATCAGAAGGCGCTGCAGCATCGATCCCAAGTCCGCGGCGGCTTATCATGCACATGGGTCAGATTTACGAAGTGCGAGGGAAAACCGGACCAGGCTCTGGATAATTACCAGAAGGCTCTGGCACTGCAACCGACCTCAGCCACCCTCAACAACTCCATCGGCAACGTCTACCTGGCAAGGGCGATCTGAAGATCGGCGGGCAAGTACTTCCAGGCAAGCCTGACGCAGAATGCCCATGATCCGATCGCGGCCAACAACCTGGCGTGGGTCTATGCCGAGCAAGGCGAGAACCTCGATATGGCTCTGAGCCTGGCGACCCAGGCCAAGCAGATCGCCCCGGAATGAATGCGGTCAACGATACGCTGGCCTGGATCCAGTACAAGAAAGGCAACTACCGGGTTTCGGTTTCGCTGGCCGAAGATGCTGTCAAGAAGGCCCCGGACAATCCGGTTTCCGCTATCACCTCGGTATGGCGCTGAGTGGCGCAGGAGACAAGGACCGCGCCCGCACCGAATTGCAGAAGGCCCTGCAGTTGAACCTGAAGGGTCAGGACGCGCAGGACGCGCAGAAGACCCTGGCCCAACTACAGTAGTTTGAAACTCGGTTCCTCCGCAGCAGTTTTGGCCTGACATCGCTAGGATGTCAGGCCGATTTTTTTTGACCGTCATGATCGTCCCCAGCAACCTGGGCGTCAGGATGCACGTGCCCCAAGTTCGCGTCCGTCTTTTGGACGCTAACCTGGGGTTGAGGAAGGCTCGGACAACCGACATGAATACAACCTATCATCTCGCGGTTATCCAGTCGCAGCGATCCCAGGTTAGCCCAAAAGAGGGGCGAACCTGGGGCACAAGCATCTCCTTTTCGGATATTCTCCGCCATTCAGACGTTCTCTATGAGGAAGCATGGTCTTGAATCCCAAACTCTTTCCTGCTAATCTAACTAACTAGTTAATTAAATGAAATCTCTGTCCGCAAATCCGCCGGCGCCACGCGGCAGCCGCCGCCAGCCCGAGGCCAGCCGCAACGCCATCCTGCAGGCCGCGCTGGCGGAGTTCGCACAGGAAGGCCTGGCCGGCGCGCGCGTCGATGCCATTGCCGAAGCCGCCGGCGTCAACAAGGCGCTGCTCTATTACTACTTCCACGACAAGGAAACGCTGTACGGCGCGATGCTGGATCGCTTTTTTGCGCGCCTTCTGGACCGCATGATGACGGTCTGCGACCGGCCGGGCACGGCGGGCGAGCGCTTTCTGTCCTATGCGCAGCGCGCACTTCGATTCCATCGCCGAGTCGCCTTACTACGCCCACATCTTTATGGGCGAGCTGATGAGCGCCAGCCGCGGCGGCCGACGCATCTGGACCGCATCTTCGCCCAGTACATTCAGCCCATCGGCATGCGAGTCCTCGGTCTGCTGCAGGAGGGCATCGACAGCGGAGAATTTCGCGCCGGTGGATCCGAACCAGTTCGTGCCGTCGGCCATCGGCTCCATCGTGCATTACTTTCTGACCGCGCCGCTGCGGCGGAAGTTCATGAACGAGAATCCGTCGAGCCCAAGTCATCCAGGAGCGGCGCGCCGCGGTGCTCGACTTCATTGCCGCCGCACTGTTCGCGGATCGCGATGCGGGCATCAAGCTGGCCGCCAAAATCGCCGCCCAGAACGTATATCCCGAAGCAGGCGCCGTTCACAAACGGCGCTGCCCCGTAAGAAAGGGAAACGCAAGTGAAACCGCATAAATTTTTCTTCTTCCTATTGGTTCTTCTGGGGATTGCGGCCGGCTACTACTTCTATTCCACCGACCGCACCAGCGACACGGTGCTCATCGGCATCGTCGATGCCAACCAGGTCATCGTCAGCTCGAAGATCATGGGCCGCGTCGAGAAGCTGTACGTCGACGAAGGCTCGAAGGTGAAGGCCGGCGACCTGATCGCCGAAATCGACTCCGCCGAACTGGAAGCGCAGAAGAACGCAGCCGCAGCCACCATCAACGCCTACGGCTCGCAGGTTTCCTCCATGCAGGCCACCGAAGCGCAGACGCTGGGCGAAACCAACAGCGGCGTGGTGAATGCGCAAGCGCGGCTGGCCTCAGCCAAAGCAACGCTGGTGCAGGCTAAGGCCGACCTGGCTCGCATCCAGAGCGATTCGCAGCGCATGATCGCGCTGGCCAAGGCGGGCGTCGAATCCGACCAGGACCGGGTGCGCGCCGAGCAGCAACTGAATGCGCAGCAGGCCGTGGTCGAGAGCGCGCAGAAGAATGTCGACGCCGCGCAGGCCGACCTGAACACCGCCAAGGCGCGTATGCATCAGCAGCGCGCCGCCGCCAGCAACGTTGCCGCCAACGAAGCGCAGGTGGCCAACGCGCACGCGCAATGGCCGAAGCCGATACGCGGCTGGGCTACACCAAAATCTATGCGCCGGTCAGCGGAACGGTTTCCGTGCGCGCCACCCGGCAAGGCGAAGTCGTGAATCCGGGAACGCCGATCGTCACCATCATCGATTTCGGCGATACCTGGGTGCGCGCCGAAGCTCCCGAGACCGAAGCCGCTTCGTCGCCGACGGCGACAAGCTGAAGGTGCGTTTGCCGGAAGGCAAGCCGATGGAAGGCACGGTGATCTTCAAGGCGGTCGAGGGCGACTACGCGACCCAGCGCGATGTCAGCCGCCGCAAGCGCGACATCAAGACCATCGGCCTGAAGCTGAAGGTCGACAATCCCGACGGCGCGCTGGTTCCCGGCATGACCGCCGAAGTCCTGCTGCCCAAGGACTTGACGAAAGGCGCGCGATGAGCTGGTTCAGTCCAAAAACCACGTCCAGCGCGGTCTGTGAAGCGCCGGCCAGCGGCGACGCCATCGTGGTCGACCACATCACCAAGAAGTATGGCGACTTCACCGCGGTCGACGATGTTTCGTTCAACGTGCAGCAGGGCGAGATCTTCGGACTGCTGGGCCCGAACGGCGCCGGCAAGTCCACGCTGATCCGCATGATGACGACGCTGCTGCCGATCACCGGCGGCCGCGCGCTGATCAACGGCTTCGATGTCGCCAAAGATCCCGACGCCGCGCGGCATTGCATGGGCGTGATTCCGCAGGCGCTGACCAGCGACATCGATCTGACCGTCGAAGAGAACCTGAACATCTACGCCAAGCTTTACGGAGTTTCCGCCGAAGATCGCAAACGCAACATCGACGATCTGCTGACCACGGTCGATCTGCAGAAGTGGCGTCACGCGCAGACCAAGACGCTCTCCGGCGGCATGCGGCGGCGGCTGGAGATTGCGCGCGGGCTGGTACACAGCCCCAAGATTTTCTTTCTCGACGAGCCGACGACCGGACTCGATCCGGTTTCGCGCGTCGCCGTCTGGGAGATGCTGACCGAGATCAAGAACAGGCGCGCGCTCACCATCCTCATCACCACGCACTACATGGACGAAGCCGATCGCCTGTGCGATCGCATTGCCATTGTCGATCACGGCAAGCTGGTGGCGCTCGATTCGCCGGCGGCGCTGAAGGCCAGCGTGCCCGGAACCAACGTCATCGAAGCGCAGTTCCTGAACGCGCCCGCCGACTGGCAGCAGGAACTGGAGAAGCTGGATGACGTGACTTCGGTGCAGTCGGAGGCGGCCAACATGTATCGCATCCTGACCAGCAACGGCTCGAAGACGACGACCGAGCTGGTGGAGCTGGCGGTGCGCTCCAAGGTACAGGTGAAATCGCTCTCGGTACAGAACACCACGCTGGACGATGTCTTCGTTCACTTCACGGGACGGCAACTGCGCGACGAGCAGGTGAAGGCGTTCAGCTTCGTCATGCCGGACCGTCCGGGGATGCGGCCATGAACCGAATGTGGGCTATTGTCGAGCGCGAGCTGCGCAAGTTTTTCCGCTCTCCGGCGCTGATGCTGGTGGCCATGGTGTTTCCGCTGGTGCAGCTCATCGTGCTGGGCAATGCGTTCGGCGGCAAGATCAAAGACGCGCGGCTGGGCGTGGTCGATCAGGACCACGGCACCCAGGCGGTGAAGGTTCGCGAAGCGCTGGCGGCGGTGCAGTCCAACGCGCGCACCTTCTATCCCGGTGCCGTACGACAGCGACCAGCAGGCGATGGAAGACGTGCGCACCGGACGCTCGACGGCGCCATCATCATTCCGCCGGAATACTCGCGGCGCGTCTACGAGCAGAACCATCCGCGCATCGCGCTCATCGTCGACAACACCGACAACTTCATGAGCTCGACGCTGGAGCAGGAGTTCAGCGATCTGACCAAAGCGCTGAACAATCCCGACGTCGATCCTTCGCGCATCGTGCAGCAGATCACGCTCGACACGGTCGAGCTCTATCCCTACATCGAGTACATGAAGTATCTGCTGCCGGGCTCGATCGCGCTGGCCATGTTCGTCTCGGTCATGATCGGCGGCGGCATGTTGTACATCGACGACAAAGCCCGAGGTGTGCACGAAGGCTACCTGGTGACGCCGATCACCAAGTTCGAGCTGGTAGCCGGTCTGAACATTGCGGGCGCGATCAAGGCCATCATGGCCGGCATTGTGATCACTGTGCTTGGGATCGCTGCTCTCCGGCCTGGGATCGGTCTTCACGCCGCAGAACCTGTTCTATGTTCTCCTGATGGTCATAGCGACCTCGGTGGCCTTCAACACCATGATGTTCCTGATGATGGTGCGGGTGGAAGATCCGCTGGTGCCGCGCGCCACTTTCGGCATTCTGAACACGCTGCTGTTCTTCCCCAGCGGCGCGATTTATCCCATCAAGGCATTTCCGGCCTGGCTGCGCTGGATCGCCTATATCGATCCCTTCACCTATGCGGTGCACGGCTTCAAGGCGATTCTGCTGAAGGATGCCGGGTTCGTGGCCATCCGCGCTGACCTGGCTTATCTGATGATTTCGGCGGCGGCTATGATCACGATCGCGACCGCACTGTTCAAGCGCACGCTGTAGCTTTTGGTGTAAGCATCAAGAGCCGGGCTGATTGATAAGTGCAAGAGACGAGCTTCCTGAAGCGGCGAAACTTTTGTTTCACGTCGCGAACAAACTTCGGTCTCCGTCCGCATCTAACCAAACGTTATTTCTGCTCGCTCTCTTCGAGAGCGGCGAGCAAGACTGCAACGATCATCTTAGGAGGAAGGCATGAAGAAATTCCTGATTGGCCTGGGGGTGGGGTTTGGACTGGGCCTGTTGTTCGCTCCCATGAGCGGGGAGGAAGCCCGCACGAATCTGGCTGATCGCGCCAACGATCTGGCGAACTCGGCGCGGGAAACCTACGAGAATAACCGCGACCGCGTGCAGCGTGGGGTGGAAACCATTCGCACTACCGCCGAACGGGCCATGGGCCAGGTTCGCTCGACGGTCGACGAAGCCGCTAGTGTTACCGAGCGGGTGAGCGCCTAGGTCCCCTTCGCAACTTCCCAACTTCTTACCTGGCAGACGAGTATCCTTCGTCTGCCTTTTTTCGTGAGGCAATCCCACGAGCGCAAAGCTCAACGCTGATCTATAAGTTGCGGCGAACGCAACACGGCGGTGCTGCGCCACCGGTTCTTTTGCTTGCTAATTTTGAGTAGCCTTAGTCGGATGCGCCGGGCCCTTAGAGACGAAGAGCCTCGCTTTGCGGCGAGGCTCGACGACAGAAGGATTAGGGGGCCCTTGATACCACTGGCTCATCGCTTGGTACCAATGCTCTCGGTACCACTGGCTTGTCGCTTGGTACCGGTCAATAAGATGCGATCTTGCCGAATGGGTTGTCCAATCGTTTCGCCGCGCCCAACGTAATTGTAACCGGCGCACTTTCTATTGGAGCATGATGTTGATTGACGGCCCGCCGTGCGATGGGAGCGAAAAACCCTAGCCTAAAGGTTTATCCTAGTAGCTCATACTATCGTGGAGAGGACTTATCATGCAGGTTCTGGAGAACTGGAATCCCAAGGGTATTACGGTGTACATGGACGACAAGCGATTTCTGAACTGTGTGCTCACCGAGTGCAAGCTGGTCTACGGCGGAGGCGACGTGACCTGGGAGAATACGCAATTCGTGAATTGCCAACTCACCTTCGACGGAGCCGCCCAGCGCACCGTTGCCTACCTGCAGAATTTCGGTCTCATGCGCCCGCCGGAGAAGCAGGGCCCACCCACCGTGGCGGTGAATTCCGGAGTCAACTAGCTATCAGCTATCAGCTGTCAGCCACTGCCAAAACATAGCGCTTGCGATTCCGACCGCGCCCCGCAGCAAAGGAGCGGAGGAATCCGCTTTTCTAAGCTTCGTGCAGCGGTTCGGGTTAAACCGGCGACACAACTGATTCGAGATAGTTCCCCAACTTGGAGCTTGACAGCCTTCCCATATTTCGATATTTGTAGAAATATAGATTAAGGAGGGCCGCGGTGGCCAGGAAATACGATCCCGAGAAAATCATCCGTTTCGCCGACATGTTTTCGGCGATGGGGACGGAGTCGCGGCTGCGCATCATGCAATTGCTGCTGTCGGCGCATCCGGAGGGCCTGGTGGCCGGCGACATCGGAAGCGAGTTGGATATTCCCAGCTCGACCCTGTCGCACCACCTGGACAAACTGAAGAACGAAGATCTGGTGAAGGTCCGACGTGAAGGTACCTTTCTGTGGTACACCGCCAACACCGAAGCCTTGCAGGAACTCCTCGGCTTTCTTTATGCCGAGTGTTGTACCCGCAACAAGGCAGTCAAACCGGAAAACATCGTTAACCTTTGCAAATAGGAGAAAGCCATGAGTACCCAGAGCATCAAGGAAGTAGTCAAAGAGAAATACGGTCAGGCCGCGTTGCGAATTCACACCGGAGGCTCGTCATGCTGCGGCGCTTCCAGCGCGCAGGAAGGTTGCTGCGACCCGATCACCAGCGACCTTTACGATGCGGCACAGGCACTGCAAATTCCCGCGGAGGCGTTGAAGGCTTCTTTGGGTTGTGGCAATCCGACGGCGCTGGCGCAACTAGATGCGGGAGAAACCGTGCTGGATCTGGGTTCGGGCGGAGGCATCGACGTGCTGCTGTCGGCCAAACGTGTCGGCCCTTCAGGCAAAGCTTATGGTCTGGACATGACCGACGAGATGCTTGCCCTGGCGCGCGAAAATCAGCGCAAGGCCGGCCTGGAGAATGTCGAGTTTCTGAAGGGCGAGATCGAAAACATTCCCTTGCCCGACAACTCCGTGGATGTGATCATCTCCAACTGCGTGATCAACCTGTCGGCCGACAAAGACAGCGTGTTGCGCGAGGCTTTTCGAGTGTTGAAGCCCGGCGGCCGCTTTGCCGTGTCCGACGTTGTGGTACATGGCGATGTGCCGGCGAAAGTACGGGAGAGCATGCAATTGTGGGTAGGCTGCATCGCCGGGGCGCTGCAGGACGAGGAGTATTCCGCGAAGCTGGCGACTGCAGGCTTCGAAGCCATCGAAATCGAACCCACGCGTCTCTACAAGACGGCCGATGCACGCGCATTTCTGCAGGAACAAGGGGTCGATCTGGATGCCTTGGCTTCGGAACTCGACGGTAAATTCAGGAGCGCCTTCATCCGGGCGAAGAAGCCGCAAGTTGCCGCCACGACGGATTAGCTGGGATGTCTGACCACTACAACGTTCTCTTTCTATGCACGGGGAACTCGGCGCGTTCGATCATGGCCGAGGCCATCTTGAACTACAAGGGGCGCCCGGCGTTTGCCGGGTACAGCGCGGGCAGCCATCCGGCGGGCGCGGTTCGTCCTGAGGCGCTGCAGCAGTTGGAACTGGCCCGCCTGCCGATCGAGGGATTACGCAGCAAGAGTTGGGATGAGTTCGCGCAACCGGACGCGCCGCAGATGAACTTCGTGTTTACGGTATGCGATAACGCCGCCCACGAAGTGTGCCCATCTGGCCGGGTCAACCGATGACTGCGCACTGGGGCATTCCCGATCCCGCAGCGGTAAAGGGCACGCCCGACGAAATCGGGCGCGCCTACCGCGATGCCTTCCTGATGCTGGACCGCCGCATCGGTTTTTTCCTCTTGTTGCCGATGGCTAGCCTTGACCAGCTCGCGATCCAGAACGAAATCGATCGCATCGGTGGGCAATGAAGAAATCGCTTTCAAGCGCAGAAGGCCGGGTGTAGAACCAAATGACTTCACGCCTCGGTTTTCTGGATCGCCACCTGACGCTCTGGATTTTTTCCGCCATGGCAGTAGGCGTGCTTTCCGGACGACTACTGCCGGATATCGTTCCTTTCCTCAACCATTTCAGCGTCGGCACGACGTCGGTTCCCATCGCGGTGGGACTGATCCTGATGATGTATCCACCGCTGGCGAAAGTGCGCTACGAGGAACTGGGCGAAGTCTTCCGCAACAAGAAAATTCTCGTGTTGTCATTGGTACAGAACTGGCTGATCGGGCCGGTGCTGATGTTTGCACTCGCGATCATCTTTCTGCGGGGCTATCCGGAGTACATGGCCGGGCTGATCCTGATCGGATTGGCGCGCTGCATTGCGATGGTTATCGTGTGGAACGAATTGGCGAAAGGCGATACCCAATATGCTGCCGGGTTAGTGGCGTTCAACTCGGTCTTCCAGGTTCTCTTTTACTCGATATATGCATGGATCTTTGTCACCAAACTTCCCGAGTGGTTTGGCCTGCGAGGTTCGGTGGTCAACGTCTCCATCGCTGAAATTGCACGCAGCGTGTTTATTTACCTGGGTATTCCGTTCCTGGCCGGGATGCTGACGCGCTTTGTACTGGTGAAGGCCAAGGGCCGCACCTGGTATGAGAAAACCTTCATTCCCCGCATCAGCCCTCTGACTCTCATCGCATTGCTGTTCACCATCGTGGTGATGTTCTCGCTGAAAGGCGAATACATTCTGCGACTGCCCTTCGACGTAATCCGCATTGCCATCCCACTCTTGATCTACTTCGTGCTGATGTTCCTGGTGTCGTTCTACCTGGGTTACAAACTCAAGGCTGACTATTCCAAGTCGGCTACGCTTTCTTTTACCGCGGCCAGTAACAACTTCGAACTGGCGATTGCTGTCGCCGTTGCCGTCTTCGGTATCAATTCTGGAGAGGCGTTTACCGCCGTGATCGGGCCGCTGGTCGAAGTTCCGGTGATGATCGGACTGGTAACCGCTGCGCTCTATTTCCAGCGGCGATACTACGGCTCGAACTCGCCCGTGAGGGCTGTGCTGCCGATCTGCGATCCTGCCGGAAAATAATGCGTCCTGGCCGCAGCAGGTAGCTTTTCAGCCCGGTTCGCAGCCGGCTTACACCTGATTTTCGATATAGGCCGGCCTGAGCACCATCCTCTCTGACTTTACATTTCTTGCCACTCCCGGTAAGAATAACTATCACTCGGCGTATTCCGCCGGTGCGAGGGATGGCGTGAAGCTTCGCGGATGGCTGCTGATGTTGGTGTTTGTGCACGTTCTGCTGCACCCGTGGGTGCATGCGATGGGCACCACCAAGGCAGTCAGCAACCACGCGACCGTCTCTCCCAGTTCGGGCCGTTACGACAATCTGGCGTCCAGCGATCAATGCGAGTTGTGCCGGGTGGGGCATAACGCCACCGTCACGCCTCGGCTTCCCAAGACCGATCTGCTGAATCCCCGCTGGATTCGGACCACTCTGCAAGCTGTCAATTACGCTTCGCTCCAGGCTGACCGCAGCCTGCCTTCCCGGGCACCTCCAAGCCTCTAATCCAACTTCACCGTAAGGTTGCGTCTTCCCGACGCGCATGGATGGATGGCTCTTTCTGCCGCTCCCTTGCCGCGCTGCTTGCGTTTTTGTTCGCGCAAGAGCGTTGGCCATGAAGCCGGCAAAATTGGAGGATCGATGTTCCGCACATTGCAGTTCCAGCCGACAACCCAGAATTCAACAGCAACAGTTCTAACTCCACAGACAGCGAGGATTCGCAGTTCAATTCGGATGTTTGGCTTCATGGCTCTAGCGCTGCTGCTTTCGCCTGCCTTCGCTCACGCCGAGGCCGGGCGGAGCTTCTTCGTCGATCACAGGTACGGTGGCTGATCCGACCGGTGCGGTAGTTCCGGGAGCGACGGTCCAAATCCAAAATCCCGTTAGCCATTTCACTCGCTCGACAACCACCGACGGCGCTGGAAAATTCACCTTCCCCAACGTCCCCTTGAATCCCTATCACTTGACCGTGAACCTCGCGGGCTTTGCTCCCTACGCACAGGACGTCGATGTTCGGTCGGCTGTGCCGCTGGTCCTGAAGGTCACGCTCCAGATCTCGTCCACTGCCGAGAACGTTACGGTGCAGGGCGAAGCCGGCGATCTGGTAGAGAACGACTCGACATTCCACACCGACGTAGACCGCGCGCTATTCGACAAGCTTCCCCTGGAGAGCACTTCGTCGCAGCTCAGCTCACTGGTGACGCTGGCTTCGCCGGGCGTTGCGGCCGATTCCAACGGCCTGTTTCACGGGCTCGGCGACCACGCGGAGAATTCTTTCTCGCTCGATGGCCAGCCCATCACCGATCAGCAGAGCAAAGTTTTCTCCAACCAGATTCCGCTCGACGCAGTGCAATCGATGCAGGTGATCTCTGGCGCGCCGCCGGCCGAATATGGAGACAAGACCAGCCTGGTCATCGATGTCACCACGCGATCGGGACTCGGTTCCACGACGCCGCATGGCGACCTAACCGCCTCTTACGGCAGCTTTGGCTCCTCGAATCTGGACGGGGACTTTTCTTACGGCGGCAAGAATTGGGGAAACTTTATTGCGGCCAACGGGCTCGACACCGGCCGTTTCCTCGATCCGCCCGAGTTTCAGGTGATCCACTCGCACGGCAATGAGGAAAATGTTTTCGATCGGGTTGACTATCAGTTCTCACCGGCGGACGCTCTGCATCTGAATTTTCAATACACCCGCTCCTGGTTTCAGAATCCCAATTCCTACGACCAGGAAACCCACGACTTCAGCGGCGTAATTATGACCAATCCGGTAACTGGCGCGCCGCTGGGACCGACGGACCAGCGCGCCAAAATCGAGACTATTAACATCGCCCCAACCTGGTCGCACACCCTCAGCCCCAACGCCATTCTGAACGTTACCGGCTTCGTGCGGCGTGATGCCTTCAACTACTACCCCAGCAACGATCCCTTTGACGATCTTGGCCCAGCCAATCTGCAGCGGGAAACCGTTGCCCAGCAGCGTACGCTGCTGAATTCCGGAGCCCTTGCCAACGTCACCTATACCAAAGGCATTCACAACATCAAAGCGGGCATCGAATATGAGCAGACTTTTCTGAACGAGAACGATCAGCTTGGCATTGTCGATCCCACACTGAATGCACCTTGCATCAATGGCAGCGGCATTCCGGTCAACGGATTTACTAATCCCACCCAGTGCGCTGGCGCCGGATTTCAGCCTAACGTCATCACCAATCCCAACGCGCTCAACTCCGCGCTGTATCCGGTATTCAACCCCGTCCTGCTGCCCTACGACCTGACCCGTGGAGGAACGCTGTTCCCATTCGTTGGTCATACCGACGTGAAAGAACTATCGATGTACGTGCAGGACACGATCACGAAAAAGAATTGGACGTTCAACCTGGGGATACGAGGCGACCTGTACAACGGCCTGACGACCGCCAGCCAGGCAGAGCCCCGGGTGGGAATTTCCTACAACATCCAGAAAACGAATACCGTGCTTCGCATCTCCTATGCGCGGACTTTGGAAACTCCTTTCAACGAAAACTTGGTGCTCTCCAGCATCGGATGCAGCTCTGCGGTGCTGAATCCCCTCTTGGCCTGCGCCTCCAATTCGCTGACCCCCATCACTCCCGGCTTTCGCAATGAATTCCATGCGGGCCTGCAACAGGCCGTGGGACGATTTCTGGTAATCGACGGAGAATACATCTGGAAGTACACGCACAACGCCTATGACTTCAGCGTGCTGGGCAATACGCCGATCACCTTTCCGATCGCCTGGCACAACTCGAAGATTCCGGGATTTGCCTTGCGCGCGAGCGTACCCGTCTACCATGGCTTCAGCGCGCTGGTGGTGATGTCGAGCGTCGCGGCCCGCTTCTTCACTCCCCAACTCTCGGGAGCCGGAGCCAATCCCCTGGCGCCCTTGGGAGTTTTCCGCATTGACCACGACGAAGCCTACAACATGACCGCACACCTGCAATATCAGATCCCCTTGACGAAGCGCAGCCCGTGGATGGGCTTCAACTGGCGCTACGATAGCGGACTGGTAGCTGGAGCCGTGCCCTGTTATGGAGTTGGTGCGGCCAATGATTGTCCGCAGTCGACCATGCTGAACGGCCAACCGGCGATTACCATGACAGATCCCTTCGGAATTCCGCTGACTGCCGATCAGGAATTTCAGGCGGGATTCACCTGCAACGGAATACATGCAACTCCAACCGCTCCGCTGCCGTTTACCTGTTTGGCGTCGCAGTTCGGATCTACGCTGACCCGGGTTCCGGCACCGGGAACCGAGAATGACGATCACAATCCGCCCCGCATTGCGTCACGCAATTTGTTTGACTTGGCGCTGGGCATCGACAACCTGTTTAAGGGGGACAGGTATAAATGGAGCCTGCAACTGACTGCGATTAACCTGACTAACAACTATGCGCTGTATAACTTTTTGTCGACCTTCAGCGGCACGCATTATGTATCGCCACGAGCGTTGACGGCGCAGGTGGGATTTCACTTCTAGAGTGAGGCTGAGTAGAGACAGCCTTCAGGATGGCGGCGAAGGTCGGAAAATCCCCCCTAGCCCAAAAGATGGGCTAGAACGGGCACCCTGGATCAGTTAAGTCGCAGGATAAAGGCGGCTTGGTCGCCTTCGCCGCGCTGGTTGAGTTCTTTTGCCCGGATAGCGAAGGAGTGCATCTGTTTGCGGCCGAAGCGCCGGAGAAGATCTTTCTTGCCCTCGACCAGAGGGACGCCGGCGCGGTACAACTCACTGCCCCAGAATTGAAAATCACGCGAGTCGTAGATCGTTTGTGCGATTTGGAACCCGGCTTGGCTGGCGGTCAGCTCCAGACTCCGCGGCGTGTGCAGGCAGGCGTGCCGTGGGGAGTCGAGTTGCACCCAATCAACGCCATAGTGCTGCCAAGCCCAGGAAACCACCGGAATGCGAAGCAGGCAGATGCCATCCGACGCAACCTTCGATTTGACCATCGCCAGAGTGCCAGCCTGGTCTTCCATGTGCTCAAACGAGTGGTGAAACATGATCACATCCCACTGTCCTTCAGCCTCGGCCAAGGTCGCGCGCCGGCAGTAGTCGGATTCTTCAGAAGCGAAGCGGTCGACGCACAGCGTGCGCCTGAATCCGGAATCGCGAAGCTCTTTGGCCAGGGCTCCATTGCCCCCACCGACATCCAGAATCTTCATCGACGGCTTCAGGTTGAGCATCCTGATCAGGTCGAGGACAAAAACGGGACGAACCGCTGCCAGCAGAGCGCGGACCGGCGGCATCCGGAACAGAACGGTCTTCAGTGTCCCAATGGCGCCGCGAGGCGCGAAGCTGTAGTAATCGGCGGGGTAGTAGCGGGATAAATCAGGCGGCGGATTCAGCAGCCGCAACCGGCCGCACCCGAGGCACTCGGAGTAATCGAAGCGATCCCCCAGGCCTAACATCATTTCCCGGGTGTGGTGAGTCGCCGACTGGCCCGAGCCGCATATCTCGCAGGTCATTGACCTGATGCTAAATTGAAGCTGGTGAAATGCAAACTGACTAGCTCCCTGACCTCGCCTTGACACTGTTGTTCCAGCACTTTATCCTTGTATTTTGCCTTAGCGCGATCCCGCCTGTCTGTACCTGCCAGCGTTTCCCGTCAGGAGCTTGGCCTGCCAGACCCGGTTCCAGCCGGATGCCTGGACTATGTCGGGCGTTTTCGTGCGTAGGCTAAGGCCGGTGCTGCTATGCTGATTCGGGTTCGGGACTTGGAACTCCATAAAGTGGAGTTCGACGAGACTTATCAGCCGGGCGCTATCGAGTTTGGTCCCGATTTTCGCCAGATCGGCCCGCTAGAGAGCCAGGGCCATGCTGAACTGATTGTGGAACATCGCGGTCATCACCAGAACGTCGAAGACATCCGAACGGTGGGCAAGGTGGTGGCGCGGCTGGAGTTCAGTTGTGCCCGTTGTCTGGATCCGGTGGGCCACGACGTAAACTGGGCGTTTGATCTGATCTACCGTCCGCTGGGGGTGGATCGCCGCGCCGATGAGGTGGCGATCAGCGAGGCCGAAACCGAGATCGGCTATTATCAGGGCGAGGGTCTTCTGCTGGAAGATGTCCTGCGCGAGCAAGTGCTGCTGGCCACGCCGGTCAGGGCGCTATGCCGGGAAGATTGCAAAGGATTGTGTCCGCTGTGCGGCCGCAATTTGAATGTCGAGCAATGTCATTGTGAGCAGCATGTCAGCGATCCGCGCTGGGATGCGCTGAACGAAATCAAGAAAAAGCTGCAAAGCTAAGTTCCGGTCGCCGGCCCGATGCGGCGGTCCGATTCAGGTTACGAGGTAAGTCATGCCTAATCCGAAACGGCGCCATTCGCAGGCGCGCACCTCCAAGCGCCGCTCGCACGATCATCTGACGGCGCAGTCGCTGTCTGAGTGTCCCAACTGCCACGAGCGCAAATTGCCGCATCGTGCCTGCCCCAAATGCGGCTATTATAAGGGCCGGGAAGTGATCGCCATGAAAGAGGAAACCAGTTAGGCTGGCCGGCTCGGGACTTTCCTTTGCGAACTGTTTCTACGCTGCGCCCGTTCCGCCTCGCGCAGGCGACGGCGAAATGGAATCGCTTCCTGGGTTTCACGGTTACGAAAGTTTGCAACTGACAGGCACGCATGCCGACCATTATTGCGGTTGACGCCATGGGCGCCGACCGCGCGCCCAAACCCGAAATCGAAGGCGCTCTGCTCGCCACACGTCACTATGACGTGGAAGTCGTGCTGGTGGGCAAAGAAGATGTCATCCGCGCCGAACTGGACCTGCACCGCTTCTGGCGCAGGCTTCCCATCAGCATCGTCAATGCCGCGCAAGTGATCGGCATGCAGGAGAAAGCCGCGCAGGCGGTCCGCAGCAAGCGCGACTCGTCGATGCGCGTCGGCCTGCGTATGGTGCGCGACGGACAAGCCGAAGGATTCGTCACCGCGGGCAATACCGGAGCCGCCATGGCCACGGCCAAGATGGTACTGGGCGCGATCCCCGGCGTTGATCGTCCGGCACTGGCTGCTGTTTTTCCCACCGCGCAAGGCACGGCTACCATCCTCATCGATGTAGGCGCCAATGTCGATTCCAAGCCACAAAATCTGCAGCAGTTCGCCATCATGGGCGACGAGTATTTCAAATCGATTTTTGCCGGACGCTTTCCCAGCGCCGATCGCCCGCGCGTGGGCTTGCTGTCCATTGGCGAAGAAGAGAGCAAGGGCAACGAACTTACCCGCGAGGCTTACAAGCTGATCAGAGAGTTGCCCATGAATTTCGTCGGCAATGTGGAAGGCCGAGATCTGTACAACGGCAAAGCCGATGTGCTGGTGTGCGATGGATTCGTCGGCAATGTGGCGTTGAAGATTTCCGAAGGCATGGTGGAGACGGTGCGCTTCCTGCTGAAGCAGTCGTTGCAGGCTACCATCAGCAGCCAGGTTGGAATGCTGCTGTCGCGCAAGGCGTTTGCCGACTTCAAGAAGCGGCTTGACTACTCGGAGTATGGCGGCGCGCCGCTGCTGGGCATCAAAGGCGTGTGCATCGTGAGCCACGGTTCGTCGAATGCCAACGCCATTAAGAATGCGATTCGGGTGGCGATGGAGTTCGCCAACAGCAAGCTGAACCACACCATCGAAGAGCGCATCGGCGCGGCCAGCCGGAACCTGAACCACCATGCTGCGGAGTCGGCTCAGCCCGGGCGGGTGGGGACAGGATTGGTTTAGCCGGATCTCAAAGTGTCTGGAGGGGCTGCCGAAAGAGGCCCAAAGCAGATTCCTCTGCGGCTGAAGCCGCCTCGGAATGAAAAAGATGAAAGGCTTTTACGGCGCACCTAAAGGTGCGCCCCTTCAAGAACTGAGGCCGCCGGGGCTGCCCCTTCAAGAACTCAGGCCGCCCCTTTGAAAACGAACGGTGTACGCCTTCGAAAACCTTAGGCCGAGGGTTCTTGGCCTTAGGTCGCGTTTTTCAGTATTGAGTTCGGCCGGCAAGGGATCCGCTTTCAGTCAACCTGACCACTCATGACCTCACACTCTTCTCCCATCGCATTTCTCTTTCCCGGACAAGGTTCGCAGGCCGTGGGCATGGGCAAGGAACTGGCCGCCATGTATCCGGTGGCGCGCGAGACCTTCGACGAAGCTGACGCCGCCCTCGGTTACAAACTTTCGCAACTGTGCTTTGAGGGACCGGAAGACCAACTCCGGCTGACCGAAATCACGCAGCCGGCCATCCTGACCGTGTCGGTCGCCGCGTGGCGAGTGCTGCAGTCGAAGGCAATCGTTCCGTCCTACGTTGCGGGACATAGCCTGGGCGAGTACTCCGCGCACGTGGCCGCGGGAACGCTGTCGTTCAGCGATGCGGTTCGCACGGTTCGCAGTCGCGGTAAGTACATGCAAGAGGGAGTGCCGGTGGGCGTAGGCGCAATGGCGGCGGTTCTCGCCTTAGCCAGCGAAAAGGTGCAGCAGATTTGCGAAGAGGCCGCACAAGGCGAAGTCTGCCAGGCCGCGAACCTCAACTCGCCGGACCAGACCGTGATTTCGGGCAGCAAGGCAGCGGTCGAACGCGCCGCTGAGCTGGCCAAGCATCGCGGAGCCAAGCGCGCCATCATGCTGCCGGTCAGCGCTCCTTTCCATTGCGCCCTGATGCAACCGGCCCAGGATCGCCTGGCGGCCGACTTGGCTGCGCTGGCCTTTCACGCTCCGCAAATTCCGGTTATGTCGAACATCGACGCCGCGCTGGTAACGACCGGCGAGCAGGCCCGCGACGCGCTGATCCGGCAGGTCACCGGCTCAGTGCAGTGGGACAAGTCAATGCGCGCGCTGATCGCGCTGGGAGTGAAGAGCTTATGTCGAAGTCGGTCCCGGCAAAGTGCTTTGTGGACTGACGCGGCAGATTGACCGGTCCTGCACTTGCGTCAACGTGGAAGATGAGGCGTCATTGCAGAAAACCATGAACCATCTTAGCTCGGCTTCGCCAAAGCCGGACTAGGAAGACCGGTCTAGCAGCATGATTTTAGAAGGGTATCCGAGTATAAATGCTGCCTTGTTAATAGGTTACGTATGATTGGGTATGAATTGGCAGCTCTGGGGCAAAACAAAAAGCCAGATCGGCGTTTTCCGCTTATCTGACTCTAGTATCATCATAGCACATTCAGGGGGCCTTTGGTCAGGGTTTTGGGACTTTATATCTCCTGTAAGATGAATAAGTTAGGAGTAACTGTTGTGTTTCTCTGTATTGACATGTAGATAGTACACGCTCGCTGTGACAGTAGCTGTACTACTTTCATAAACTATCCTATTTTGGGAATTGGCGACGTTTGCCATCGGGAGCGATTCCTTCCAGACTGAGAAATCCTTCTGCGAAACTCAGCGTCGAATCGAAAAGGAACTCTGGTCCAAGTCAAAGCGAGGTCCACCAGCGGCTAAAGCCGCGTGATTTTGCGGGTACTTATCGGACGGCCTGAAGGCCGCCCCTTTCAAAACAAGGCTTATCGGAGTTTCCAAAACTGTCAGGCTTGAAACAAGGCTTAGTCGGAGTTTCCAAAACTGTCAGACCCGATACTCGGAATGAAAGAAGGTCCCGGCATGCCGTCCAAGATTCCAAAACCCAAGCCGTTCCGAGCTGCGTCGGCGGTTAAGGCTGCGGCGCGCGAAGCGATTGGGACACCTCCTCCGACTCGTGCCGAGCCTTCTACCAAGAAGCCCAAAACGAAGTCCGAAAAACACAAGGCGACGTTGGCAAAACTTCTACGCGACGCCGGCGAGTGACTCTGGAAGCCTTCCTTCCTGGTAGCCCCCAAGAACGATTTTGGAAAACTCCGAATAAGTTGCCGAACCTGCCGCAGGGACTAAAGTCCCGTTGATTTTGCGATATGTGCGGCACGGCTGAAGCCGTGCCCTTTCAAAACCGAAACTTAATCAAAGCTTCCTGAGGAAACAAGTTCTGATGATGAGAGAACGACGGCGATCTGGCAATCGTGTACGTAGGCGGGTCAGTTAGGGCGCTAAGGCGTAATAGCCCTGGCGAGCGTGGATCTCCAGTTTTTGCGGAGTCTGCACTTGCACCCGCAGGGCGTGGAAGCCGGGCCGGGCTTGCGGCGGGAAGGAAACGTAATACTGCGCCCGCAAATCCTGTTCGATCTGCGCGAAGGCTTGGCCCAAATCCTGGCTGGAGGGCGCGATGTAGAGGCGTCCGCCGGTCTGGTCCGCCAGTTCCTGCAAAATCAAGTCGCCGCGATTCGGCGATCGTGCAGGGTGAAGGGTTAGGGCGTAGATCTGAATCTCGCTGCGCTGAGCAATAGCGATCACCTCCGCCAATCCGCGCAGGCTGTCAGTGTCATCGCCATCGCTGAGGACGATGATGGCGCGATGCACCAGTTGTTTCTCATCCTGCGCGGAAAATTGGCCGGCACAGGCGGAATACAGCGCGTCAAAGAAGCGCGTACCCCATCCCGGTTGCTGGACTCGCTGGACCGCGTCGATCAACTGTTGCCGGTTTGCGGTGGGAGCCTGCCAGAGGCGCACGTTTCCGCCGAAAGCCATCACGAAGGCATTGTCGGTTTGGGGACGCATCACGCGATCGAGAAAGTTGAGCGCCGCTGTCTTTTCGTCGGGCAGGACGCGCTTCACGGAATCGCTGGTGTCCAGAACGATGCCCAGGCGCAGGGGAAGATTGTCGTCGCGCTCGAAATTGGTGAAGCGGGGCACCGGCGACTGATCGTCGAGGATGCGAACGTCGGCGGGGGAAAGATTCTTTACGAGCCGGCCTTGTTCGTCGGCCACGGTGAACTGGAGTCGGACCTCGGGCACGTCGTGATGGAAGGTGTATCCGGGAGTGCTGGCGGGAAGATAGTTGCTGGTTTCGGGAAGGGCAGGAAGAGGGGGCATCATCGGGGCCGTACGCGAGCCTTCATAGTCGGCTGGAGATGCGGACGAGACGGACGAAGCGGGATCAATGGTCGGCGCCGAGCCATCGAACCTTCCGGCAGCCCACTCGCCGATTCCCGCCAGCGTCACTCCGGTCAAGGCGAGCGACAACCCGGTGATGAGGGCCGAACTCCGCACAAAGGAGTTATCGGCTACTCGCCAGAGCAGCTTGAACAGCAGTTGGCCTGCACGAAAGCCAGCAAAAACGACCGAGAGCTTCGATCCCCAGAGGCCCTGATTCGCACTTGCAACCAGAAAGCTGACGGCTTGCCGGACTCTGTGCACCGGCCCAGTTGGCTGAGCCCACATGGTGCACCCCCACCCCGCGAATGCTTGTTGGAGGCAGCATACAACGATTTGGTTAGCTGACAAGCCCGGAAATTAACGATTTTCTTGCTCCGCGGCCGAAGGGCTTTCATCCCGCATTGGTGGACGGCGGCTCTCTTGTCCGCCCTGTCCTGTAGTAACCTATGCACAGAGTAAATGCCCTCGGAAAAAGTCTTAATCGTCGACGACGAAAAGCTGGTTCGTTGGTCTCTGCGGCAGAAGTGTGAAGAGTGGGGTTATCACGTACTAGAGGCTGACAACGGCGCGGCTGCGCTGCGCGTGGCCCACAACGAGTCTCCCGATCTCGTGTTGCTCGATGTGCGCCTGCCCGATGCCAGCGGTATCGAACTCCTCGAACAACTGAAGAAGTCGGGCGACGCGCGCGCCGTCATCATGATCACGGCTGACCCGCAGCTGGAAGACGTGAAGACCGCGCTGAAGCTGGGCGCCTACGACTTCGTGGGCAAGCCGCTGGATTTCGACGAGCTGGCGGTTGCGGTCAAGAACGCGCTGGAAACGACGCGTCTGCGCTCGGAAGTGGAATCGCTACGCGGCGAGATGCGTCGTCGCACCGGCTACCACAACGTGATAGGCGTGTCGCAGAAGATGTCGGAGCTGCTGGGATTCGTCCATAAGATCGCTACCAGCGAGGCGACCACCATTCTGGTGCAGGGCGAAAGCGGCACCGGCAAAGATCTGATCGCCAAAGCCATCCACTACCAAAGCCGGCGGCAGGAAAAGCCCTTCGTCGCCATCAATTGCTCGGCCATTCCCGAGACCCTGATGGAGGCCGAACTGTTCGGCCACGAGCGCGGCGCCTTCACCGACGCCAAGGCCATGAAGAAGGGCCTGTTCGAAATGGCCGACGGCGGCACGCTGTTCCTCGACGAGATTGGCGAGCTGTCGCCGCTGCTGCAGGCCAAGCTGCTGCGCGTGCTGGAAGACCAGGTGATCCGCCGGGTAGGCGGCGTGCGCGACATGCAGGTAGATGTGCGGGTGATTGCCGCATCGAATCGCGACCTGGAGCGGGCGGTGCGCGACAACACGTTTCGTCAGGACCTGTATTACCGGCTGGCCATCATCTCGATTTTTCTGCCGCCGCTGCGCGAACGCAAAGAAGATATTCTGCCGCTGGTGGAATTCTTCATCGAGCGCTATAACCGCAAGTTCCGCAAGAAAGTCACGGGCATTACCGACGAGACTCGCAAGCTGATGCTGAAGTACGACTGGCCGGGCAATGTTCGCGAATTGAAGAACGCGGTCGAGCGCGCCATGATCCTGGAAGACGCCAACGAACTCCGGCCCGACTATCTGCCGTTTGCCGTGGCCCAGCAGCACTCGGCCCTCACCGCGTTTGAACTTTCGTCGGGAACAACAACGGCGGCGCAGTTGGCAAGGCGTTGCCCGACGGCCGCAGCCTGCCCAAGCTGGAGATTCCCGAGGGAGGCACTTCGCTGGAGGAAGTGGAGCGCGAGCTGGTGGACCTGGCCATGAACCAGGCAAATGGAAATCAGACTCATGCCGCCAAGCTGCTCGATATCAGCCGCGACGCGTTGCGCTACAAGCTGAAGAAATTCGGTCTGATCCACGCCGAAGAAGACGAGCCCTCGGCGGCTACGTCGTAACCTGCTCCGGACCTGGCGTTGAAATTCCGCTCCCACGTCCTCCCCGGATACATTCAGTAAGGAGCCATGCGCAAGCCAGCCATCGTTATCGTCGTAGTCGTTGTCCTCATAGCAGGGATGGTTTGGGCGCTCCCCCATCTGGTCGACGTGAATCGATATCGCGGGCAGGTGCAGGCCGAGTTGCAAAGGCAGATCAATCGACCGGTGCAACTGGGACAGCTCTCCCTGACGGTTTTCCCGCTCAGGGTCAAGGCGACCAATGTCATCATCGGAGAAGATCCCAGCTATCACAGCAACGTGCCATTTGCGCAGGTGGCCGAACTTGATCTTAGAGTCAAGCTGTTTCCGCTATTGACCGGGAAGGTCGAGATTAAGAGCCTGGAGATGAAGCGTCCGCAGATCGAGTTGATCTGCAACGCGCAGGGGGTGTGGAACTTTTCGACCGCGGGCAATGCTCCCGTTGTTCCTGCGCCGAACCAGGCGATTCCCAGCCAACCACGGCAGCCGGCGAAACCGGGGGCTGGTCCTTCTCAACCGGTGGATTCAGGCTCGGCGAGCTGAAGATTTCCGATGGCCAGATCGCCATCACCGACGATCAGAAGAAACAGCCGCGCGCGGTTTACGACCACATTGACGTGACGCTGAAAGATTATGCGCCCGGCATGCCGTTCTCTCTCGAGCTGACCGCGCATCTGCCGGGCAGCGGCTCGCAGACTTTTCGCGTGACCGGAAATGGCGGCCCGATCAACAACGCCGACATCGCCAGTACGCCGTTCCGGGGAACCCTGAGACTGGAAGAGGTTTCGCTCTCTGCCGCTCAGACGTTTCTGAACAAATCTGCGCTGGACGGAACCGATGCCGTGATTTCGGGTTCGACCAATCTTTCCAATGCCGACGGAAAGATGACGGTGGACGGCTCCCTGAAGCTGAAGAACATCGTCGTTCGTGGAGTTGAAGTGGGCTATCCAATCTCCGCCGATTTCGATTTGACCGACGATCTGGCCAACGACTCGCTCCTGATCAGAAAAGGAGCGATCAAGCTGGGATCGACGCCGGTATCGCTGAATGGAACGATCGCTACCCGTCCGAATCCGGCAGTGGTCGACGTGAACGTGAGCGCCACGAATGTATCGATCGAGGAGGCAGCGCGTCTGGCAGCGGCGTTCGACATGGCCTTCAGTCCTAATGCCAAGATCGCCGGACAATTGACCGCCAATATTCACGCGCAAGGGCCAACGAACAATTTGGCTTTCACGGGCAATGTGTATGGACGAAACCTGGAAGTCACGGGCAAGCAGATTGCGCAGCCGGTACGAGTGCCGTCCAGTCGATTTGACGATGACGCCGCAGCAGATTCAGTCCAGCAATTTCACCGCGACTTCGGGCGCGACATCGCTGGCCGCGCAGATAACGATTGCGCAATACACCAGCAACTCGCCGAATGTCGATGCATCGCTGAAGACGGTCAACGGCAAAGTGGACGAGTTGCTGAACATCGCCAAGGCTTATGGCGCGGGAGGAGCTGAGGGCATGAGCGGCAGCGGCGTCGTCAGTCTCGATGTTCATGCCAGCGGCCCGATCAAGAATACGGACGCGATGAAGTTCAGCGGCAGCGGAGCGCTGCAAGATGCGTCGCTGAAGATGCCATCTCTGGCCAAGCCGATCAATGTTCACAAGGCAAACCTGGAGTTCACCCAGAACTCGGTGAAGCTGACGAACCTCTCGGCATCGCTGGGATCGACGAACGCCAGCGGCAATTTGAGCATTGCGAACTTTAAGGCTCCGCGCCTGAGCTTCGCGCTTTCGGCCGACAAACTGAACGTAATCGAAATGGAGCAACTGGCGGCTGGCTCGAATCCGAAAACGCCCGCCAGGAAAAGGGCCGAGGCGTCGTGGAGCCTGGTTCCCGCGGCCGACGCCGCACCCGCGCCGAAAGCGCAGCCCAACTTTCTGCAAATTGCGACCGGAACAGGCACGTTGGCGGCCGGTAGCATCGTCTACGAGCACACGTTGCTGACCAGCGTGCGCACCAACGTCTCGCTGAACCATGGCGTGATTCAGCTCAATCCGCTGAGCGCGCAGATTTACGGCGGCCAGGAGAGCGGCAGCGTAACCGTGGATACGCGGCCGAATCCCATGACCTATGCGGTCAATACCAAGCTCACCAACGTGGATGCCAACCAGCTGCTGTCGTCGGTCTCGACGGTCAAAGATACGCTCTACGGAACTTTGGCGGCGACGACGAATGTAACCTTCGCCACCCCGGAGTCGGGCGAGATCGTTCAGACGTTGAGCGGAACCGTAACCATGAATCTGGTGAATGGCAAGATCATGAAGCTCGATCTTCCGGGCGAGCTGGCGAAGATAGGGAAATTCAACGGCGTCGCGCCTAAAGGCTACACGGCCATCACCCAGATGAGCAGCAGCTTCAACATCAACCACGGTGTCGCCCAAACCAACGACATGAAGGCCGCGCTGGATATCGGCGACATGGCGGCCAGCGGAGCCATCAACCTGTTCAACCAGGATCTTAACCTGCGCGTGACCGCCGTGCTGAGCAAGAGCTTCAGCCAGTCGGTTGGGGGCACGGCAGTGGGCGGCTATCTGAACACAGCGCTGGCCAACAAGAATGGGGAACTGGTTCTGCCGGTAATCGTCACCGGAACCACGAGCCATCCCAGGGTCGCTCCCGACATACAGCAGATTGCCAAGATGAAGCTGAGTGGCCTGCTGAATGGCAAAGGCAGCGGCCTTGGCGGACTGCTGGGCAGGATGCTGGGACAACATCAGGACCAGCAAGCGCCGGCAAAACCTGCTCCGAAATAGCCCTGGAATCTCGAGCGAATGTCATCGATGGCTTGTATTCGCGGGTAAATAGCCCAGAGGCGGGGTTTGCAACCGGGATCCCGACCCGACGCGCTGCCGCCTAACTTGACGAATTCGGCGATTGTCCTCGCGAGAGTAGCCGCGTATTATGTCTGGTATCAGACCCAAATAGGGATGATACTGTGGCGAGCGCCCGATGACCCTCCGTATGCTGGCTAATTCATATCCAGCAACTGGCGATGATGACAGAGCGAGATGTCTCCCCGACATTCCTTAGTTTTCAAGTGGGCCAGAACTGCGTTTCTTGAGCACGGCCCTTGCGGAGATCGCTGACATTGGAAGAGTCGAAGCCGCACCACACCAGCCATGTGCTGGTCATCACGAATGATTCCCGTGACCTCCGGATAATTCGGGAGTCTCTGGCCGGGCCCGAATTTGAGTCGCTGGAGCTCGAATGGGCCAGCAGCCTCTATGCCGGCGTGGAGCGACTGAAGAGCCTGAGCGCGAATGCGGTTATTCTCGATCTTTCCCTACCTGACAGTCAGGGCGTCCAGACATTCGAAAGAGTATTGCAGGCTGCGCCGGGAGTTCCGATCCTGATCTTAAGCGGCTCGGAAGAGGAAGACCTCGCCCGAGAAGCCGTGCAGCGGGGCGCACAGGATTATCTTCCTAAGCGTCACTTGAACTGTTACTCGCTTCCTCGCGCGGTCCGGACCATGATTGCGTTGAGGGTTGCGACCGAGGCGTTAATCGGTGACCGCCGGCGAGCCGAGAATACTCTCAATTCGATTGGCGATGCCGTACTGAGCACGGACCTCCAGGGAAAAATCACGTATCTGAATATCGTCGCTGAAAAGATGACCGGTTGGAGCCTGGAAGAGGCGCTCGGCAGGGCGTCAGGCGAGGTCTTCCGCTTCGTTGACCGGAAAACCCGGCAGCCCGCCCGCAACCCGCTGGAGTTCGCAATTCAACAAGACCACACGGTGGGTCTTACCGCCGACTGTCTGTTGATCCGGCGCGACGGCCTTGAATCGTCCATCGAGGATTCCGCGGCGCCCATCCGCGACCATGAGGGGCGGGTGGTGGGAGCAGTGCTGGTGTTTCGGGATGTTGGAAAAGCGCAAGCCCTGGCCGACAAAATGTCTCGTCTGGCGCTTTACGACTTCCTTACCGAATTACCAAACCGCGTTCTGCTGAACGATCGGCTTGGCCAGGCCATGAGGATGGATGAGCGGCATCACAAGAAGCTTGCCGTGCTATTCCTCGACTTGGACCGGCTTAAATCGATCAACGATTCGCAGGGGCACGCCATCGGAGATGCGTTGCTGAAGGCCGTCGCCAAGCGTTTGCGCGAGACGTTGCGGGAGATGGACACCGTCAGCCGCCATGGCGGAGACGAATTTGTAATTCTACTGCCCGAAATCGAGAGTGCAAGCGACGCCGCTCTGGTGGCAGAGAAAATCCTGGCGGCGCTGGCGGCGCCGTACATCGTAGACGGCTGCGAGCTGTATGCTACGGCCAGTATCGGAATCAGTCTTTATCCGGACCACGGTCATGATGCGGAGAGCCTGGTTCACAGCGCCGATCTGGCGATGTATGAAGCCAAGAAAAGCGGCGGCGGCAGATATCGTTTTGTGGAATAGATCTAGGCGCAGCGAGGAATTCTCCCTCAGGCTTATTTCGCGGCGGTAGAGCGGCAATGAGACCAGCCTGGGAAGTTGATAAAAGCGAGCCGCAAACACAAAAGCCGCCCGGCAGGGGCGGCTTCACTGTCGGATCTGGCGCAAGCTAGGTGCTGCTGTGCTCCAGAACACCCTTCTCCAGCTTTTCCTGGCACTCGATACAGTGGCGCGTCCAGGGAACAGCTTCCAGCCGCTTAGGGTTGATCTCTTCGCCGCAGGAGATGCACTGTCCGAACGATCCTTCGCGGATGCGATCGAGTGCGCCATCCACCATCTGCAGAAGCTGGCGCTCGTTGTTGCTCTGGTGGAATAGGAATTCCTTGTTATAGGAGTTAGCCGCCCGGTCGGCAATGTCCTGCGCCGATTCCACATCAGCCTCGCGCCCATCCTGAGCGGTTCGGGTCATGGTGTACCGTAACTCTCGTTGACGGTCCTCCAAGCGCTTTTTGAAGACTTCCAGTTTCTTTTTCTCCATAGGTTCGTCCCCTACTGTCCCGCAAAGAAGCCAACAGGTTTCCCGGGCGAAAATGCGGTATGCGAAGCGGAATCATATGCGTCCGAGAGAACGCACGTCAAATCGCTCGCCTCGCCCCATGCCAATCCTGTGGTCTTCCAACCTTGGATGCAAGGCGCGCGGATGGTGATTCAAGCACAAAAAAGCGGCCTTTGGGCCGCTTTCAGAAAGAGGCAAGCGAGGTAGGGATTCTTCAGGGTTGGCGATGCAAGGCGCTGCCCCGCTGTGCGAGACAGACAAAGAGATGTCGAGACAGAAGGAAGAGGGTACACTTCAAGGTTTTTGTGCCTCTTTGGTTGCTTTGGCTTTTGCACTTTAATTTCCAAACGAGATTTTGCACCGCTGGATGCCAAGCGCAATACCGCGGAAGTGATTACGAACAGGAATGATAATTGTGTTTTCGCATCAGAATTCCGCTCTCACGCCACGGCAGAAATTCATGCTGGGCAGTGGTATCGCAGTGCAAACTCTTAGGCGGTCAGATTCTTATTCTGGGCATTCTGCTCTTCGATCACTTTCAGTTTGTTGAGCAGAGCCTTGTAGCTGATCTTGAGAATTTTCGCGGCTTGACGGCGGTTCCAGCGCGTCTGGGTCAACACCCGCTCGATCGCCTCCCGCTCCGCCGACATGGCAGCGCGTCTGCCAATCTCGAGCAACGACAAGCTGTCGGCTTCGCTGGAAACTGCTTTGGTAGCGTTGATCGGAATTGCCGGCGATTTCTCCTGAGAATGCTCGCCGCCTGAGTTGGCATCCCTTAATCCCCACACCGGACTTGCGCCGTCCATTGAGCTGACAATGGGTTTGTGAGTGGAGAGCTCACGAATAATCTGAGCTTCGTTGCCCACGATGACGTAGCGCTTGACCAGATTTTCCAGCTCGCGAATGTTGCCGGGCCAGGTGTAGTCCATCATCCGGCTGATGGCGTAGTCACCAAAGGGCGCCGGCTGCTTGCCGTAGAACTCGCTGTACTTGCGGAGGAAATACTCGAGAAAAACCAGAATCTCTTCGCGGCGCTCGCGCAAGGGAGGAATGTGAATGGTGATGACATTCAGGCGATAGAACAGATCTTCGCGGAATAGCCCTTCCTGGACGGCTCTTTCCAGCGGCTTGTTGGTCGCGGCCAGGACCCGGACGTCGACGGAGATATCGCGCTTACCGCCCAGCCGCGAGAACTCTCCGTCCTGCAGCACGTGCAGCAACTTGGCTTGCAGCGAAGGATGCATCTCGCTGACTTCATCGAGAAACAGTGTCCCGGTATTCGCCAAGTCGAACTTGCCCAGCTTCTGACGGATGGCACCGGTAAAGGCCCCGGGCTCGTACCCGAACAACTCGCTTTCCAGCAGTTCGTGCGGAATGGCGGCGCAATTTACTTTCACGAACGGCTTCTCGCCGCGGCTGGAATGACGCGTAGATCATGCGCGCGACGACTTCCTTGCCGGTTCCGCTTTCGCCGCGAATCAGCACCGTAGCCGTGGTGTCGGCAACCTGCTCGATGGTGTCCTTCACTTCTTCCATCTTCGGACTGGTACCGAAAAGGCCGGCGAAATCGCCGTTGCGCCGCACTTGATCGCGCAATTGAGGCACTTCGGAAGAGGGGCGCTGCTTGTCGAGAACTTTGTGGATGCGAAAGTCGAGATCCTTCAACTCAAAAGGCTTGCTCAGGTAATCGTCGGCGCCCAGCTTGGAGGCGCTGAAGATGACTTCGGGATCTGTTCTCGGACGACAACAGGATTACCGCGACTTCGGGCTTGATCTGCTTGAGCCGCTCCAGGGTATCGAGAGCATCCGCTCCCGAAGTTGAGAGGTCCAGCAGTACCAGGGCCGGATCATAGACCCGGAACATGCGGCGAGCTTCCTCTCCGCTGGCGGCACTGCTCACGTCAAATCCCCGGCGCGCCAAGTGAGCCGTGGTCGATCGTCCCGTATGGGCATCGTCGTCCACGACCAATACTCGGAGCTTTGGACTTGGGACCATTCCACTCCTGCCAGTGTTAAACGAAGGAAGTACTTCCTGCCCCACACAGGGAAATCAGCGTTCAACTATGAGAATCCCGGTTCCCACTTCGAGGTTGTACCTGCTCGCAAGGCGGCCGAAAAGCCACAGCCCGGCCGGATGCGCTAAGGAACAACTGAAAATTCGAACGAGTGTTTGGGAAGATTGTAACCCCGGCTTCGGCAGTTAGGACACCGCCTGCGAAAAAAAGGCAATAAATAGAAAGGCGACCCATCGGGCCGCCTGGTCAGATACTGTTCGGAATTGATCTCTAATTCCCGCCGGAAACCGTGCGCAGTTTTCCGGGCATGAAGTGATACGGAGGCCACGGTCCGGTGATGGTGATGTGGCAATCTTTGAAGTGGCGGGTCGCGGTGCCGTAGCGGTTCTGATACTTTGCGACGGAACTGGAGTCGATCAGGTGGGCAAAGTCGATGAGCATTCCGCCGGAGTCGGTGCGCTTGCAGATGACGTCTTCCTCCAGCGGAGAGAAGAGCTTATGCACTTGCATGGAGAGCGCGCGAGCCTTGGTCTGCCGCTCTCGTTACGCGGGTGGCCTGCTCGCGCAACTTGCGCAGATACTCGCCACCCACGCCGTCGGGCAGCTCAGCGACTGCTTCTTCCAGGGTTCCGTCCTTGACCAGAGAGTTTGAAATGCATTTCCGCTTTGCCGCGCAAACGGTCGACACTTTCCAGGAAGGTTTTGCGATTGGCTCGAACCGCGCGGCGAAGGGCTTCGTCGGAATCGAAGATGGTACCGAAGCGAAAGGGAAGAACAGTGAGGGTTCGAAAACACTCGCTGACCACGCGGGCGTGGTCGACGATGGATTGCTGGGTGAGGGTTTGGCCGGCGGAATAGTCGCTGACAATGACCGCAAACTCTCCGCTGGGACAGGCAAATACCGAAGCGCCATTGACGCCTCGAAGGTTCTCTATCGCAAAGGGGCGCCGGGCTCGGGTGCCGCTTTGGAGGCCCTGCTGCTCAGTAATACAGTACGCGTACCACGCCATCTTAGTCTCTCCTGGGAGTACTCGCACACAGATTTACGGGCGCTGTGCATGAGGGAATGCTGACTGTCGAACGTGGAACTGCAGATTCAGGCTTTAGCCGGGGATGGACGAGGTACCAGCCCCAACGTTCTCTATCCTATGCCTTTAGCCAGTAAAACCGCAATGAGGAACTTACTCGAACGGGTAGTTTTTTTCGGATTGGAAGGATAGGTTGCTCCCGGGGAGTCGAGGCACCGGCGGGCGTTTCCAGTCTGATACGATGGCAATAAGGCAACCGTCTTCCGGCATTAGCCATATGCAGGAAACTGTAGTCAGTGCCGTACAGCTAGCCTTACTTCCGGCGAACCGGCTTTTACCGACTTCTTGGCTGGCTTTGTTGGCCGGAACTTTGGTCTCCTCAGCTACCTCTTCCGCGGCGCGGCGCTCCAACGCTTTGGTCACGACGTAGGCCATCTCGGCGATCGGGAGCCGGCTTGCCGGTCCAGATCTCAAACTGCCGCGCGCCCTGCTGGACAAACATCTCCAGCCCGGGAATGACCTGCATGTCCTTCGCGCGGGCCATCTTGACCAGCTTGGTTTCGGCCGGCGTGTAGACCAGATCGAAGACGTACTTGGTGTTCAGCTCTTTCTCTTCCAGCGGCGACTGCTTGTTGCCGTTCATGCCGACCGGCGTGGCGTTGATGATGACGTCGAACTGCCTGCTTGGCGACGTCGGCGCGCTTCATGTACTTCACCTTCGCCTGGCGGGCCAGCGTCTGACCCTTTTCCGCAGTGCGGTTGGTGATGAAGACTTCGGCTCCCTTGGCTCTTCAGGCCGAAAGCCGCCGCCCGGGCGACGCCACCGGCGCCGACGATCAGAACCCGCGCTCCCGCCAGCCGCATCCGCTGCTCCAGCGGAACGATGATTCCAGCCACGTCGGTATTGAAGCCGTAGAGCTTGCCATCGGCGGCGCGGACCACGGTGTTGCAGGCGCCGATCTGCCGGGTCAGCGGATCGGAATTCTCCAGCTGCGTCGACGATGTCCTGCTTGTACGGCATGGTGATGCTGAGGCCGCGAATGGGAATGTCCTGCACGCAGGCCAGCAGATCCTTCAGGCTCTTGGCATGCAGCGCCAGGTAAACCGCGTTCACGGTCTCGCGCCGAAAGGCGGCGTTCATCATCACCGGCGACAGCGAATGGGAGACCGGATCGCCCGCCACGCCATAGACCTGCGTCGCCTGGTCGACCATCTCGATGCGGTAGATGTCGCGCAGTTCGCCCGCCAGTAACCTGCCCGGGAGCGGTCTCCTCGCCTTTGGTCGCCGCGCCGAAGGTAAATATGCTGCCGGCCCGAACTCCCAGCACGCGGCTGATGATGCCCTGCTCGCCCATGCACAGGCCGACCATCTCATGCTTGCCGGAGTTTGCCTCCAGGAACTTCATCATGACGACGTTGTCGTAGAGGCTGGTGGCGGTCGAGACCAGCTTGTAGAAGTCGGCCGGATACTTGCTCATCTCGGCGAACTGCTCATCCAACTTCTTGGTGGCCTTGAAGTTATGGTACGAGATGATCATGCCCGACGCGGTCGGAAAGGTCGTGCAGATCGTCGGCCTTCAGCGTCTTCGGCGCTCTGCAGCTCCAGGTCGACCAGCGGGAAGCCGCAGTCGGCCGCCTTGCGCAGGACCGCCAGCTCGGCTGGCGACCGAACCTTTGAACTTGCCACCATTTACGGCGCGACGACAGGTCGCAATGAAGGTCGCCTCGGGGTGCATTTCCAGGAAAGTTCTTGAGCTTCGGCAGCGCCGCCAGCGGCTGGGAAAGGTAGTCTAACCTGAACTCCAAAAAGGGGTTATCGCGCACCAAGGACTCGGCGCGCTCGACCATCGTGGGGGCATCGGCGCCCACCACCGCAATGCAAAGCCGGGGCAGCCGGAAGCGACGGATCCGGGATGCGTAAGTGCTTGAAGACTCGCGCATGTAGCTGCCTGATGGTACCGATGCACAACGAAAGTTGCAACCCCCTTGTTGCGGAAAATTGTAGCAGAGGAGCACGAAAGTAGCCTCGCTAGAGCACGAATCAGGGTGGTACTGCGACAAAATCAGGTCGGACCTAGGCTAGATACCGGCAACTGGCGAGACCTGGGTCAGCTACTCCTCCCCAAACACTTCGGCCGTGAACGCCTGCAGTTCCGCGCCGCTGCTGCCAGGCGTCCGGCAGCAAGTCCCGCCTTCAGGCAGGTTTGCGACAGGAACGTCTCGCGGTCCCAGTCCCATTCGACCGGCACCTGCGGCAGCAGCAGTCCGCGCCGGCTGCCCTGCGTCACGACCAGGCCATGCTTCCCCACGACGACCTCTTCCGGAGCGATCGGCTGCGAGCGGCGACAGCACGCTGATCTCGATCTTCAACGCCAGGCGCTTCCGTCCGGCGGTCACCGGCTCGAAACGCGGATCGTCGAAGGCGGCAGCTCGCGCCGTCTCGGCCACGGTCTGGTACAGCGGCTGCGTGGGAAGACGTATCCGATGCAGCCGCGCAGCTTTCCGTGCAGATGCAGTGTGGTGAAGGCGCCGCGCGGTTCGGCCAGATGCTCGCGTAGGAGGCGTCAGATCGAGGTGACGCTCGTTCGAGCGCAGCTTCGATCGATCGGTGGGCCAGCGCACAGCAGCAGGCGTCGTTCTGCGGGCGAATATTCCGGCGCCTCTGAACGCATTGCGCGGGCGCGGATGACTCAGATGGCGGGGACATCGTTGCGCTTCCTGCGCCGGCTCAGCACAAAGGAACGCCGGCGGCGGCGCTTCACGGCGTGTCTGTCGATCTTGCTTCCAGAAGGCGACGAAATAATCGGCGGCCGAGACCAAGCGACAGACCCACCATCACCCAAATCGAACCAAGCGCGATGGGATGCACCGGCAGGCTGAGGAAATACCAGGGCAGATGGGCCCAGTGATGATCGATGATCGCCGCGACCACCGAAACAATCTGCACCAACATCTTCGCTTTGCCCAGTTCGCTGGCCTGGATGGTGAAGCCTTCCGAGGCGGCGATGGAACGCAGGCCGCTGACCAGGAACTCGCGGCCGATGATGATGACCGCCATCCATGCGGGCACGGTGCGCGGATTGAACTGCACCAGCGTGATGAAGGCGGCGGCGATCAGCAGCTTGTCGGCCACCGGATCGAGCAGCATGCCCATGGTCGTGACCTGGGCGCGCCGGCGCGCCAGATAGCCGTCAATGGCGTCGGTGAGCGACGCGGCGATGAAGACGAACGAGGCCAGCAGCTCGCGTTCGCCGTTGGCGGAGCTGAAGCGGCTGCTGGATAAGAATCCAGATCAGCACCGGGATGCTGAGGATGCGGGTCAGCGTGATGTAAGTTCGGGAGATTCACAAAAACCAGATGGCACACCACCGCGCCGCTGCGGCCGCCGCAACAAGCCGATTATGCGCTACCGGTTAGATTGAAAGCAATCGCAGAAGAGAGGCCCGGCAATGCGCTATTCGTCGTGGTGCACGACGATCTCGTCCAGCATGACGGGGCTTCGTACTGCTCCCAATAGCTGTAACCCACGGGAATGCCCTTGACCCAGTCCAGCACGCTCATCCAGATGCGCAGAGGCAGTGCGCAGCGCGCGAGAGCGCGATGGCGCGCGAACCGAGAGCTGCACCAGCGTGGCGCAGCAGAATGTAGAGCAGCAATGACGGGAAAGGCCACCGCTACGGCGAACAAGCGTAAGCAGAAATACAGGCGTGGCATGATGACCTACAGGGAGAGAACTTCCCCACGGCTGCACAACTTGGACGCTATTATGCCCCAAGTGGAGTGGCACAGCCGCCGTGTTGGCAAAATTATTTTTGTCCCAAAACAGGAACAGCTCCCGCGCTGGGAGCTGTTCCATGCTGACCGATTAACCGGATCGTAACTAGGCGTAGATGCCGCGTTGCCGGATCGTGTACGCCACGCGGTCGATGGCCAGCATGTAAGCGGCAATGCGGTTGTTCACGTGATGGGTTTCGGCGTAGCGCACCACGTCCTCGAACGACGAGACCATGATGTGCTCCAGCTGCTCGTTGACCACCGATTCCTTCCAGAAGTAGCCCTGGCGGTCCTGCACCCACTCGAAGTAGGAAGCGGTCACGCCGCCGGCGTTGGCCAGAATGTCGGGCATGACGAAGACGTGCTTGTCGGCCAGGATGTCGTCGGCAGCGGCGGTGGTCGGACCGTTGGCGCCTTCCACCAGGATCTTGGCCTTCACCTTGTCGGCGTTGGCGGAGGTGATGACGTTTTCGGTCGCGGCCGGAATCAGGATCTCGCAATCGGTGATCAGCAGGTCCTCGGTCGGCGGCCTGCTCGGCTCCCTTGAAGCCGTGGATGGTGCCTTCCTTCTGGCGATGCTCCCACAGCGCGTGAATGTCGATGCCCTTGGCTGTTGTACAGGCCGCCGTCCCACTCGCCGATGCCGATGACCTTGTAGCCGGCATTGTGCATCAGCAGCGCGGCGTTGGAGCCGACGTTGCCGAAGCCCTGGATGATGACGCGCGTGCCCTCGCGCGTCATGTTGAGCTTCTTGATGGACTCGTCGCAGATGATCATCACGCCGCGGCCGGTGGCCTCGCGGCGGCCGCGCGATCCGCCCATGTTCAGCGGCTTGCCGGTTACGACCGCGGTCACCGTCTGGCGCATGTGCATGGAGTAGGTGTCCATCATCCACGCCATGGTCTGCTCGTTGGTGTTGACGTCGGGAGCGGGAACATCTTTCTCGGGGCCGATGAACTCGATCAGCTCGGAGGTGTAGCGGCGGGTCATGCGCTCCAGTTCGCCGCGCGACATGTTCTTGGGATCGCAGATGATGCCGCCCTTGGCGCCGCCGAAGGGGATGTTGACCACCGCGCACTTCCAGGTCATCCAGCTGGCCAGCGCGCGCACTTCGTCCAGCGTCACGTCGGGCGCATAGCGCACGCCGCCCTTGGCCGGGCCGCGCGCGATGGAGTGCTGCACGCGATATCCGGTGAAGACCTCCAGTTGTCCGTTGTCCATGTTGACCGGAATGTGGACGATGATCTCGCGATTGGGCTGCTGCAGCACGCGCCACAAGCCTTCATCGAGCTTCAGTTTTTCGGCCGCCAGGTTGAAGCGCGCGGCCTGTTGTTCCCAGGGATTGCTTTCCTGTTCCAGTGATGTGTGCGGTAGCCATAAATTCTCCGAATAGTGCAGACATCGTGTAGCGTGATCAGAGGACACGCGGGCGGAATGCGCGTCCGATCTTGAGGCCAAACTTTCAAAGTATATGCAGTGCCGCGTCATGCGCGCAAGGTAAACCCTGTTTGCTTGGCAGCTTCCCCATGATATAAAACCTGCAGGTGTGCCATCCCATAACGATTAGCGGATGGAGTGCGGTTAATCCTTTCCCACCCATTGTTCTATTTACTGGCGCCGTGTTGCGGATACTAGTTTTCCTGCTCGTCTTCTTCGCCGCTGCAACCGCCGCGCTCGCCCAGGGTGGGCCGCCGTTTTATACCAACGATCCCGGCACGCCCGGCCCTTTCAACTGGGAAATCAACTTAGGCTACATGCCGTTTTTCTATAGCAATCAGTCGGTCTCTCACGTCCCGGATGTCGACATCAATTTCGGTATAGGCGATCGCATTCAACTCACCTATGAAAATGCGTGGTTGCGGGTCCAGCATCCGGCTTCCGGAACTATCTTCGGTCTCGGTCAATCCAACCCAGGAGTCAAGTGGCGCTTTTACGATGCCGGGAGAGTCCGGCCTTTCCATCTCGGTTTTCCCACAGCTTTTCGTCAACAATCCCAACAACGCGGTTGCTCGCGGCATCACTCCGCCTACCGATACCTTCCTGTTGCCTTTTGAATTCGCTAAGAAGATGGCCCGGTGGGTGTGAATGCCGAGGTCGGTTATCAGTTTGTCCACAACGGCCCTGACGGCTGGTTGTTGGGCCTGGTCGTTGGACATGAGTTCACGCAAAAATTCGAGATGGGAGCGGAATTCTACTCGCAAGGCGCTTTCCATCCCTCCAACGTTCAACCCACGTTTGGCCTGGGCGCGCGCTACAAGATCCATAAGCCGGTTATCCTGCTTCTGATGGCCGGGCGAAGCTTTGAATCCACCAGCCCGAATCAATCCTATTTTGTTGGCTATTTCGGGCTTCAGTTCCTGCTGCCTCCCAAATCCTACGATCCGGTTGACCCGGCACATCCTTAAGCGGCATTCGTACTTTGCGACTTCCGGGCGATTGCTGCGCCTCCCGTATAATCCCAGTTAACTTCGCGTTGCGCTACGAATCCGATGCTCACCCCCGACCTTAAAGGCTTCCTCCAGCTCAGCCGCGACGCCACGCTCATTCCGGTGGCCAAAACTCTGAGCGCGGACCTGCTGACGCCGGTGGGCGCGTTTCTCAGCATTGCCGCGCGGCAGAAGTATGCCTTTCTGCTGGAATCGGTCGAGGGCGGCGAGAAGATCGGGCGCTATACATTCCTGGGCGCGCAGCCGCGCACGGTGATCACCGCGCGGGGCAAGGACTTGACGATCCGCGACGGGTCGTCAGTGCGGCGCCATCAGGGCAACGTGATCGAATTGCTGCGCGAGCATCTGCGGCAACACCGCCCCGCCATCTTGCCGGGACTTGCCGCCGTTTACCTCGGGCGGCGTCGGATATTTCGCCTACGACATGGTGCGGCAGTTCGAGCGCCTGCCCGAACGCGCCAAAGACGACGTCGGCCTGCCCGATTGCGTCTTCACCTTTTACGACCGGCTGCTGGCCTTCGATCATCTGCGCCACCAGATTCACATCATCGCCGCCGCCGATGTCCGCGCGGAGTCGCCGCGCAAGGCCTACGATCGCGCTCTTGGCCGATATCGCCGCGATCGAAGCCAAGCTGGCCCGCGGCGTGCGCGGTCAGCACTTTCACTGGTCCGACAGCGGCAAGACAGAAGGCCATCAAAGTTCACAACAGCACCTCGCACGACGACTTCGTGCAAAGCGTGCGCAGGGCCAAGGAATACATCGCGGCCGGCGATGTTTTTCAGGTCGTGCTGTCGCAGCGGCTGGACTTCAAGCCTCCCGCCGAGCCGTTCCAGATTTATCGCGCGCTGCGAACCGTGAATCCTTCGCCGTACATGTTCTTCCTGAAGCTCGACGACATGCATGTGGTGGGCGCGTCGCCGGAGATGCTGGTGCGCGTCTCGGGACGCAAGCTGGAATATCGGCCCATCGCCGGCACGCACAAGCGCGGCGCCGATGCCGCAGAAGACGAGCAGCCTGATCGAGCAATTGCGCAACGACGAAAAAGAACGCGCCGAGCACGTGATGCTGGTCGACCTCGGACGCAACGATCTGGGCCGCGTCAGCGAATACGGCAGCGTGAAGGTTCGCGACCTGATGTATGTGGAGAAGTATTCGCATGTGATGCATCTGGTGTCGGCGCTGGAAGGGCAGCTGCGCGGCGATCTCGATGCGCTGGATGCGCTGGCCGCTTGCTTTCCCGCCGGCACGCTGAGCGGCGCGCCGAAGGTTCGCGCCATGGAGATTATCGAAGAACTGGAGCCGGTGCGCCGCGGAGTTTATGGCGGCTCGGTGCTGTATGCGGATCATGCGGGCAATCTGGATTCCTGCATCGCGATCCGGACGATGGTGGTGCATGGCGAATCGCGCGTATGTGCAGGCGGGCGCAGGCATCGTCGCCGACTCCGATCCCGAAAGCGAGTATCAGGAGTGCATGAATAAGGCGAGCGCGCTGCTGCGAGCGGCGGAGCAGGCCGGAGGCTAGGAACGTTTCGGGAAGCTTCATGAATGCTTTGTATCAGGGCACGATTCAGTCGTGCCGCACGGCGCGGAAATGATTTGGGCTTCAGCCCCCGCGGGAACGAACTTTTGCAGCGGCTGAAGCCGCGATCTTCCTGGAGTCGATTCGGCACGACTAAAGTCGTGCCCTGATACAAAGCGATTCACGGGGAAGCCAGCATACGTTGAAAATTTGGCATCCGAAACAGGTCTCATGGTCTTTGTCTTAGACAACTACGATTCTTTCACCTACAACCTGGTGCAATATCTTGGGGAGCTGGGGCGCAAGTAGTCGTCCGCCGCAATGATCAAACGACGGTTGCCGAGATCGAAGCTCTGCATCCCGAGCGCATCGTGATCTCGCCCGGCCCGTGCACTCCGCAGGAAGCCGGCATCAGCATCGACGTCATCCGGCACTTCGCCGGACGTGTGCCGCTGCTGGGCGTCTGTCTCGGACATCAGGCCATTGGCGCTGCCTTCGGCGGCAAAGTCGTTCGCGCGCCGAACCTGATGCACGGCAAAACCAGTTCGGTCGAGCACGATGGCAAGTCCATCTTTCGCGACATTCCATCGCCGATGACCGCCACCCGCTATCACTCGCTGATTGTCGAAGAGAAGAGCCTTCCCGACGAGCTGGAGATTTCCGCCACCTGCCAGGACCGCGATGGAAGCGCGTCATCATGGGACTGCGCCATCGCGAAGTTCGCCGTCGAGGGCGTGCAGTTCCATCCTGAAAGCGTGCTCACCGATCAGGGAAGACAATTGTTCGCAACTTCCTGGAGTTGTGATCGCAATCTGTCTCGACAGGCATCGTGGTGGCCTTTATAGTGGCCACGGGAAGCTTCGAGTTTCCAGTTTCGAGTTTCAAGGAATGGCGCTGGTTGTGATACTCCAAACTCGCGGCTCGAAGTCGAGGCTATGTGTATTCGAAGCTGGTGGCTCGAAACTCGGAACTGGAAACTTGACACTTGAAACTCGAAACTGACCATATGGCCGATGCCGTAGAACTGCGCGGTATCCGCAAAACTTACGACCACTTCGTCGCGGTCGATCGCCTTTCGCTCAGCATTCGCGAGGGCAGCGTCTACGGCCTGCTCGGCCCCAACGGCGCGGGCAAGACCTCCACCATCCGCATGATGATCGGCATCACCATGCCCGATGAAGGCGAGGTGCGGCTGTTCGGCGAGAAGTTTCATCGCGAGCAACTGCACCGCATCGGCTACCTGCCGGAAGAACGCGGCCTCTACAAGAGGATGAAGGTGCTCGATCACCTGGTCTTCCTCGGCCGCCTGCACGATCTCTCCGAAGCCGAAGCGCGCAAACGCTCGCTGGACTGGTGCGAGCGTCTGCAACTCGCCGACTGGACGCAGAAGAAAGTGGAAGAGCTTTCCAAGGGCATGCAGCAGAAGATCCAGTTCATCGCCACGCTGCTGCACGATCCCGATCTCGTCATCATGGACGAGCCTTTCTCCGGCTCGATCCCGCCAACGCGGTCATGCTGAAAGACGTCCTGATCGAGCTGAAGAAGGCCGGCAAAACCATCCTGTTCTCCACCCATCGCATGGACCAGGTCGAGCGGCTGTGCGACTCGATCTGCCTGATCGATCACGGCCGCGCCATGCTTGAAGGCGATCTGAAAAGATCAAGGCCAGCTACGGCAAGAACCACGTGCAGATGCAATACGAAGGCGATCCGCAGCTGGAAGGCTGCGAGCTGGTCGAGTCATTCAACAACTACGGCAACTACGTGGAAGTGCGGCTGAAGCCGGGCGCCGACGCCCAACAGTTGTTGCGCATGGCCGCGGATCGCGCCCGCATCAGCCGCTTTGAGCTGCTGGAGCCTTCGCTGGAAGAAATCTTCATCGATCAGGTGGGCAAGAATGCATAACGTCTGGACGCTGATGCAGCGCGAATACCTGGAGCGCGTGCGCTCCCGCTCGTTCGTCATCTTCACGCTGCTGATGCCGGCGTTCATGGCGGGCATCGTTCTCATCCCGGCCAAGCTCGCGGAGATGAATTCCGGCGGCGAAGCGTAACATCGTCATTGTCGCCAACGATCCCGCAGATCGCCAAGCCGTCGGCCAGGAGCTCGGCGCGCCTAAGCAGCAGGGCGAGCCCGGATACGGACGAGGGCATTCTTTCGCCAACCACTTCTATGTCGATCCAGGTCGACACCGACACCACCGACGCCGAGCGCGACCTGCTGCGCCAGCAGGTCAGCGAGGGCAAAATCACCGGCTTTCTCTGGCTCACCGACGACGCGCTGGCCAATCACAAGCGTCCTACAGCACCAAGGAAGCCGCCGACTTCGGCCAGTCCTCGAACTGCGCAACGCCATACGGACGGCGGTCACCAAGCAGCATCTGGCGCAGAAAGGCATGAGCGGCGCCGACGTCGACTCGCTGCTCACGCCTATCGATCTCAAGACGGTGCGCATCGAAAAAGGCCAGGAAGGCGCCAGCGGCACCACGGTTCTTCATCACCGCCTTCGCCATGGTGATGCTGCTTTACGCCGTCGTCTGATCTACGGAATGGCGGTCATGCGCTCGGTGATCGAGGAGAAGAGCACGCGCATTCTGGAAGTGCTGCTGTCGTCCGTGACCGCGAAGGAATTGCTGGCGGGAAAGATTCTGGGCGTCGGCGCGGTCGGGCTGACGCAAATTCTGGTGTGGGTCATCTTCGCGCTGCTTGTTCTCGGTGCCGGGACTGCTGGCGGCCAAGTCGTTCCTGGGCGAAGTTCACGTTCCGCATGTCGGCATGGTCGCCTTCGCCATCTTCTTCCTGCTCGGCTATCTGCTCTACAGCTCGATGTATGCCGCCATCGGCTCCATGGTGAACACCGACCAGGAAGCGCAGCAGATGCAGTGGCCGGCGATGATCCCCATCATTCTCGGCGTCTTCCTGATGAACCCGGTATTCAGCATCCCAACTCGCCGCTGTCGTTCTGGCTCTCGATGGTGCCGTTCTTTGCGCCGATTCTGATGCTGGTGCGCATCCTCATCGAGCAGCCGCCGTTGTGGCAATTGGCGCTGTGCATCGCGCTGATGCTGGCGACCATCTACGGCCTGCTGTCGCTGGCGTCGCGCATCTACCGCGTCGGCATTCTGATGTACGGCAAGCGTCCGACTCTGGCCGAATTGCGCCGCTGGCTGAGGTACGCAGGTTAGAATTCAGGCGTGGCCGATCCTACTACGCAGTCGCTGAAACCGTGATCTCGCGTTCACCCTGACGCAGCGAATTCAGCTCACGCTGGTCTCCTGGATCGTTCCCGCCCTGCTGCGCCTGATCGGCTGCACCCTGCGCGTCACCACCACCTTCGAAGAAGGCGCGATCCAGAGCCTCGACGAAGTCTATCCCGGCATCTTTCCCTTCTGGCATCGCTGCGTGCTGCCCGCGACCTGGCTTTACCGCCATCAAGCATCCGGCGGTAATGACCAGCCACAGCCTCGACGGCGAATTCATCGCGCGCGTGATCCGGCGCTTCGGATTCGTGCCGGTTCGCGGATCGAGTTCGCGCGGCGGTCAGCGCGCACTGCTGGAGATGAATCAGCAACTCGCGCAGGGCAACGCCGTCGCCTTCACCATCGACGGCCCGCGCGGTCCGCGCTACGTCGCGAAGAAAGGCCCGGTGCTGCTGGCGCGCATGAGCGGCGTCGCCGATCACCGCGTTTTATGTCGCAGTGGAGCGAGCCTGGGTGTTGAAGACCTGGGATGCGCTGGTGATTCCGAAACCGTTTTCGCGGATCTACGTGCGCTTCGCCCGCAAGATCTTCGTCCCGCCGGACGCCGACGACGCGGCGATGGAGCGCTATCACGCCGAGATGCAAGCGGCTCTGGACCGCATTACCGCGTTTGCCGAGTCGCAATTCCGCCCCGGCGGCAATTGATTAATCCGTCTCGAAGAATTTGTTGAACCGCTCCAACTCAGGGTGAAGCAGAGCTTCACAGCGTACTGTTCGGGTAGTGCGGCGCTTCAGCGCCGCGTTCAAGCCCTTTATTTTTTGTCATCACGAGTCGGCTTCAGCCGGCGAGGGATTGTTGAAGGGGCGTACCTTCAGGTACGCCGTTATGAGCCCTTTATTTTGTCATCACGAGTCGGGCTTCAGCCCGGCGAGGGATCTGCTTTGAGGCTTTTGCGCACCCCTTAAAGCGGTGCTGCATCCAGGGAGTGAACCCGATTTAGTCCTTGCCCTGCGCCATGGCATGGTTCTGCGTGCGATATTTCGTGCGCATCTCGCGCAGCTTGTCCACATGCTGATCGCTGAGCGGCTGCTGCTTTCCCAGCAGATGCGTGACCAGAGCAATCTTGGCGAAGTGCTCCACGGTTTCCATGTTCATGTAGGCGCTAATCAGGTCTGGTCCGCAGGTGACCACGCCGTGGTTGGCCATGAGGATGGCATCGTGATCGGCGACCAGGGGCGCGAGCGCCTCGGCCAGCTCGGGCGTGCCGGGCGTTTCGTAGTTGGCCAGCGGAACCGATCCCAGGGTCACGATGATTTCCGAGCACAACGCGCGATCCAGCGCCAGACCGGCGGCGGCATAGCCGGTAGCCGTGGGCGGATGGGCGTGCACCACGGCGCCGACGTCACGCCGGTTGCGGTAAATCACCACGTGCATGTTGACTTCGCTGGAAACGCCGCGCGCGCCGCTGATTTTCTTGCCCTGCGGGTCCACGATCACCAGGTCCTGCGGTTCCAGCAGGCCTTTGCTCATCAGGGTTGGCGTGCAAAGAATGTTGCCGTTCTCCAGACGCACCGACAGATTGCCATCGGTTGCCGCCACCAGTCCGGTCTGGTGAAGCAGTTTGCCGAAGCGAATGATTTCTTCCCTGTGTTGTTGCTCTGTCTTCATGCGCCGAGCCCCGCACCCCTTGATTAAAAGCTATTCTGTATCGTACCGCAGGTCTTGCTCGCCGAAAAGGAAAGATGAACCGATCCAGGTGATATGGACTGGTCGGGCATAATGGAGACGACCCGGCGGCACGCGTCTGGCGCTGGCGGAAGGAAAACTGTTTCGTGCTTGTCGCCGAATTTGATTATCACCTTCCCGCCGAATTGATTGCCCAGCATCCTCTGGCTGACCGTGCCGCGTCACGATTGCTGCATGTCGGCCGCAATCCGGACTTGCTGGAAGACCGGCAATTCCGCGAATTTCCTGACTTGCTGCGGCCTGACGATTTACTAGTTTTTAACAACACCAAAGTCCTGCCCGCCCGGATCTACGGGCATCGCAGCGGCTCGCGGGCGCAGCGAGTCGCAGAGAGCAATCCCGCCGCCAGGGAGTTCTTGCGAGGCAAAGTGGAGGTGCTGTTGACCCGGCAGCTCTCCGCCTCGCCGATGGAATGGGAAGCCTTGGTGCATCCGGGCCGCAAGCTCGGCATTGGCGAGCGAGTTTATTTTGGCGGCGATGCGGACGAGTCGTCTCACGAGCTGGCGGCCGAGATTGTCGGACGTGGAACGTTTGGCGAGCGGCATCTGCGCTTCGATCCGGTAGAGGATTTTTTCGCAGTGTTGAGCCGTATCGGACACATTCCATTGCCGCCGTATATCGATCGTCCCGATACTAGCGAAGACCGCGAGCATCTATCAGACGGTCTACGCCAAACCGCCGGGCTCGGTAGCTGCACCCACGGCCGGCTTGCATTTCACGCCTGAGATTCTCGACGCGATTCACCAGCGCGGAATCGAGACGGCCGAGATCACGTTGCATGTTGGCCTAGGCACATTTCAGCCGGTTCGCGAGGAGGTGGTGGAGGAGCACAAGCTACATCGCGAATGGTTTGAGATTTCTCCGGACGCGGCGGAAAAGATTCAACGAGCGCGTGATGCCGGCCGGCGCGTGGTAGCCGTGGGCACGACGACAGTGCGGACCCTGGAGTTTGCCGCTCGTCTCCCACTCAAGCAAAAGCAGCTTGAGTGGGGCACCCGGGCCGTCGAAGGGGATGGCATCCGACAGTTGGCGCCCATCGCGGCGCAGAGTGGAGAGGCCGACATTTTCATCTATCCCGGATTCGAGTTTCGCGTCGTAGGCGCGATGCTGACGAACTTCCATCTGCCGAAATCGACCCTGCTGATGCTGGTTTCAGCTTTTGCCGGACGAGAGCGAATCCTGCGCGCGTATGAACACGCCGTGCGCGAGCGGTATCGCTTCTATTCTTATGGAGATTGCATGTTCGTGGAATAAAAATAATTTCACCAAAGGCACGGAGGTCACGGAGAAGCGCACTTCTTCAATGTGCACAATTGTGGCAAGGCCTCTCGGTTATGTCACCCACCTCTAAATAGCCGCCCATGAAACTGCCTAACCCCTGGGCGTCCGCTTGCCATAGAATAGGAAAGAGACCGTGATGGCGAATTCGATTACCATTCCGCTCGATCCGCAAACCGCGCGCGCCTACGAATCTGCTTCTCCGGACGAAAAGCGAAAGATTCAAGCCCTTTTGAGTCTTTGGCTGCACGAGCTGGCTGCAGGCGAAAATGTTTCCCTCCAGCAAGTGCTCGATCAGGTTGGGAGTAAGGCCAAGGCTCGGGGACTTACCCCTGAGGTCCTGGATTCTCTCCTGAAGGGCGCTTAGTTGCGCTGCGTCTTCGATACGAACGTCTCGATCAGCGCATTACTCCTACCCGGCTCAAAGCCTCGCCAAGCCCTTGATCTCGCGTTTCGCACCGGGACAGTATTGCTTTCATTTGCTGTGCTCACCGAACTCTACCAAACTCTCAGCAGAAAGCAGTTCAGCCGGTATGTCGACGAGGACGACATTCGCAAGTTTGTAGCGGCCCTCACTCGCGAGGCTCAATGGATCGAAGAAAGTGTGAAGATCACCGCCTGCCGTGATCCAAAGGATGACAAGTTTCTCGAACTGGCTGTAAATGGGAATGCGACCCACATTGTTACGGGCGACTCTGACCTCCTGGTCCTCAATCCTTTCCAGGGCGTCTCGATTGTCACGCCGGGTGCGTTTCTGAATCTGCCTTTGTAGCCATAGATGCGCAGCTGCCAGGCTTGTTAGAATTCTTACTTGCCCTCCACGCGCAAAACCGCAAAATCCGCCACCGTCTCCAGCGCTGCCAAGCCGGCCAGCGCAGTGAAGAGCGCTGCTTCTAAACCTGCGGTCGCCTCACCGCCTGAGCCGGCCGGGTCCAAGGGCCGCATCTACCTCATCGACACCATGTCGTTCATCTTTCGCGCCTATCACGCCATGGCGCGGCAGCGGCCCATGTCGACCAAGACCGGCATTCCGACCAGCGCGACCTTTGTCTTCGTCAACATGTTGCGCAAGCTGCGCGCCGACTTTGCGCCGGAATATCTGGCGGCAGTGTTTGACGTGGCCGCTCCTACGTTTCGCGACGAGCAGGCAACGGCCATCACCAGTCTTCGCAAGTTCGACTCCAAGACGCAGACATTTGTTGACACGGCCTACGGCGGCTACAAGGCCAATCGCGCGGCCATGCCCGACGATCTGGCGCAGCAGGTTCCTTACATCCGGCGAGCGCTGGAGGCCTATCGCATTCCCATGCTCGAAGCGTCGGGCTTCGAGGCTGACGACGTGATCGGCACGCTGGCTCGCAAAGCCGTCGACGCAGGCTACTCGGTATTTGTCGTCTCCAGCGATAAGGACATGATGCAGTTGGTCAGCGACCGCATCTGCGTGCTCAATCCGCCCAAGGACAATTTGATTTGCGACGCCGCCAAGGTTGAAGAAATTCTCGGTGTTCCCCCGGAAAAAGTAATCGACGTGATGGCGTTGCGCGGCGATGCCATCGACAACATTCCCGGCGCGCCGGGTATCGGCGACAAGGGCTCGGTGGAACTGATTCAACGCTTCGGCAGCGTGGAAAATGCGCTGGAACACGCCTCAGAAGTCGAGCGCAAGACATATCGCGAGTCGCTGCAGAATAATCGCGATGCCATTCTGATCAGCAAGCAATTGGTGACGATCGACAGGAATGTCGCTGTCGACTTCGACCCGGAGACCATGCGCGCGCAGGAGCCTGATCCGGCCGCGGCCCGCGCGCTCTTTACCGAGTTGGAGTTCACAACGCTGGTACAGGATTTCCTCAGCGAGAGCATCGAACTGGGCGAGACAGATTATCGCGAAGCCACAAACGCGGCCGAGGTTGAAGCTGTCGTCGCGGCAGCGAAGAAGCCCGGCAGGGTGCTGGCGATTGCGCTGGAGTCGTCTGCAGCCGCGCCCTCGGTCACGGTCGAAGTCGAGGTCACCGATGAGCCCGAGGCGGAACAACTTTCGCTGACGGCTGCGCCGCCACCGACAGAAGCGCCTGCGGCCAGCCAGCGAGTCGCCATCTCGGCTGAAACCGGCAAAGCGCTGACCCTCGCGCTCGATGATTCGAAGCTGGCGAAACCGTTGCAGCAGGCGCTGGCCGATGAATCAATTCCCAAGGCCGTGCACGACTACAAATCTGCGATGCATGTTTTCAGCCAGGCGGGACTGACGCTCGCCGGAGTGCACCACGATCCGCTGCTCTACGGATATCTGCTCGATCCGACGTATTCGACCTACGGTCTCCGCGAGACTGCGCAACGCAAGTTCAATCACAAGATGGGGCCATCGCCGGCCGAGGCCGCCGATGTTACGTTGCGGCTTGACCGAAAAGCTGCGCGAGGAAGTAAACCAGGCCGGACTGCGCAAGGTTTACGACGAGATCGATCTGCCGCTGGTCCCGGTGCTGGCGCGCATGGAAGAGGCCGGCGTCAAGCTCGATTGCGATGTGCTGGCGGAAATGTCGCGGCGGCTGGAGCGCGAGATCGAGACCAAGGCGCGCGAGGTCTACGACAAGTCGGGCTTCGAGTTCAATATCAATTCGCCAAAGCAATTGGGCGATGTGCTGTTCAACAAGCTGAACCTTCCTAAGCCCATCAAGTATGGCAAAGGCAAGACGATCTCGACCGCGGTGGACGTGCTGGAGGGACTGGCTGGCGAGCACGAAGTCCCGCGCATGGTGCTCGACTACCGCCAGCTCTCCAAGCTGAAGTCGACCTACGTTGACGCGTTGCCGGCGCTGCTCAACTCCTGCACCCGGCGACTGCACACTACGTTCAACATGGCGGGATCGGCGACCGGCCGGCTCTCGTCGGTGAATCCGAATCTGCAGAACATTCCTATCCGCACGGAGCTGGGACGCGAGATTCGCGCCGCGTTCATCGCCGAGCCCGGACACGTTCTGCTCAAGGCCGACTATTCGCAAATCGAGTTGCGGCTGCTGGCCCATTTTTCCGGCGACAAGCTGCTGGTGGAAGCTTATCGCACCGGGACAAGACATTCACACGTCTGACCGCGTCGCAAGTATTCGGCGTGCCGCCGCTGATGGTCGAATGCCGAACATCGCCGCCGCGCCAAGGCCGTGAACTTCGGCATTGTGTATGGGTTGTCGGCGTTCGGGCTGTCGCAGCAGCTCGGCATCGACACCAAAGAAGCCAAGCGCTTCATCGACGCTTATTTCGAGAAGTACAGCGGAGTGCGCGGGTTCATCGACCGCACGTTGGAGCAGGCGCGCCGCGATCAGAAAGTCACCACGCTGTTTGGACGGGTGCGTCCCATCCCCGACATTCACAGCAAGAATTTCAACCTGCGCGGCTTTGCCGAACGCACCGCGGTCAACACTCCGCTGCAAGGCACGGCGGCCGACCTCATCAAGCTGGCCATGATTCGCATCGATGCCGAGTTGCGCGAACGCAATTTAGCGATCGAAGATGTTGTTGCAGGTCCATGACGAACTGGTGTTCGAAGTTCCCGAGGAGGAAGTGGATACCATGAGGCGGCTGGTGACAGATCGCATGGAGAACGTCTATCAACTGAAGGTTCCGCTGAAAGTTGACGTGGGAGTGGGGCCGAACTGGCGAGATTTGGAGTAAGCAGTGCCGTTCGCGAAGAAGGCGAGAGATGAGCAGCCGGGCGGAAAGCTCTCGCCCGAGCAGATCGCGTGGTTCTCGCAGGCGGTGGCAGAATACATTCGCGCCCAGCGCGCTCGCTACTACAGCCGCGCGGCGCCGCTGGCGTTTGGGGAAGTCTGGTCGCGCTTCTTTCCGGCGGTCGATCTGGAGCGGATTCGCGTGCTACAGCCGGGCCAAGAGCGGGTTCCCAATCCGCCTTTCTACGCCGATCTGGAGCAGCTGGGATTTACCGGCCTGCCTGACTTCACCACCATGGCCGCCATCACTTTCGACGACGTGGTTGTCTTCCACGAGCCCCTTACCCCGCAACTCATCTTTCATGAGATGGTGCATGTGCTTCAGTACCGGCTGCTGGGGATCGAGGAGTTCGCGCGGCTATATGTACGCGGATATTTGCAAGGCGGCTACGACGGCACGCCGCTGGAAGTCTGCGCCTACCAGCTCGACGGCAGATTCATCATGGGCAGCGTGGGGTTCGATGTCGAGGCCGAGGTCAAGGCGTGGATTGAGGAGAGAAGGTTCTAGGGGTCAGGGGCTAGTAGTTAGTGGCTGGTGGCTAGTGGCTAGGGCAACTTGGACAAGGAGACATCGTTCAACCCGAATGCAAAATAAATCCGAATGCCTGCTAATATCTGCCGGACCAACCCCTAATTCCTGACCCCTAGTCACTAGTCACTAGTCACTAACCACCCTAGCACTCCACTAGCCCCTGCCCTCACACCCCGATCGCCTGCTGGATCGCATTGGCAATGGCGTCAGTATGGCGCCGCATCACCTGCTTCTGATTCCGCTTCGATCATCACTCGCGCCAATTTCTCTGTACCCGAATAGCGAACCACCACGCGGCCATTGCCATCGAGCTCGCGCTCGGCGGCGCGGATGGTTTCCATCACCGCAGGCAGCTGGTCGAGCGGCAACTTCTCGCGCACGTGAACGTTCTTGATCTCCTGCGGAAATACTTTCATGTCGGCAACCAGCTCGGCCAGCGGCTTGCCGGTTCGCGCGATCACCTCCAGCACGCGCAGCCCGGTCAGGATGCCATCGCCGGTAGTGGTGTCCATATCGCGAAACAGGATGTGGCCCGACTGCTCGCCACCCAGCGTCGCGCCGGTCTTCAGCATCTGCTCCAGCACGTATTTGTCGCCCACGGGAGCGCGTAGCATGCGAATCCGCTGCGTCGAGCGCTGCCTCCAGTCCCATGTTCGACATGGTGGTCGCCACCACTGTGTCGTGATGCAAGCGCGACATGGGTCTTCATGTCGCGCGCCGCCAGCAGCAGGACTGCATCGCCGTTGACCACCCGCCCGGAGGCATCGGAGAACAGGGCGCGATCGGCATCGCCATCGAAGGTGATGCCCAGATCATATTTTCCATTGCGCCGCGGCAACAGCTTGCGCAACGTGTTCGGGATAGAGCGCACCGCATCCGGCATTGATGTTGCGGCCATTGGGCTCGATGTGCAGGAAGTCGGCGGCGATCCCGCATTCGCGAAATACCAGGGGAGCAATCGCGCTGGCCGCTCCGTTGGCGCAATCCACCAGCACACGCAGGTGGCTGAAGTCGGTGGCGGCGACGAAGTCTGCCAGCCACTGCGCATATTGCTCCCGCAGCTTTTGCGTCGCCGGGCAGCATGTCCGACGCAGGTCCCACAGCGTCGGATGCGCCTTCCGCCAGTTGCTCGATGTGGGCAAAAATGTCGGCTTCAATCTCATGTTCCAGTTCATCCGATAGCTTGTAGCCGTCCGCGCCGAAGATCTTGATGCCATTGTCCTGCCAGGGATTGTGCGAGGCGGAAATAACGATGCCGGCGGAGAAACCATTAGCCCGCGTCAGATAGGCGATGCCCGGAGTCGTGATGACTCCGGCGCTGACGACTTGCACCTGCGAGGCTTCCAATCCCGCCGCCAGGACGGAGCTGATCCAGCGCACTCGATTCGCGCGTGTCCTGACCGATGAGGACGCGGGCGTTTTTTAGCGCGCGCGGCCAGGCGCTGCCCCAGGGCGCGCCCGATGGCGAAGACGGTTTGCCGGTCGAGCGGATACTCGCCCGCAACGCCTCGAATTCCGTCTGTCCCGAATAGCTGTCGCATTCCGCCGCTGCTCCTGCTCCGCATCGCGCTCAAGATTCCGCTGAAACGAGGGCCCTGGCCTCAATCCTACAAGCGTACCAGCACGCTTTGGTTAGTACTGGTTTTGCTGCCTAAGGCTGCCCAGGTTTCCCTGAAGTCTTTTCCGTGTTGACCGTCACCTGGATCGGGCCAGGTGTTTGCACCCGCACCAGGGATCGGACACGTAGGCGTGAGTGGTGAACGTGGCCTTTCCCACTACTCCCGTGGCATCGACCGGATCGGTCATGGCGGTTCTGATCGGCTTGCACCCGTCTCTCCGGACCCACGATGGTGATGCTCGCCGGATCCGCCGTCACTTCGGTTATGCCATATCCACTTAACAACGTGCCAATCACCCGCGGTTGCACTTCCACTGATCGTGTCGACGCTGCGATCGAAGCTGATGTGAAATTGCGCCGGCACGATCTGCACCACGTTCACATTGCGCGGAACGTGAATGTCCTGGGCGTGAGATCGAAGGTGCGCTCGCCGGGATTAGCTCCGCGCAGGTCGAGGACGGCATGTACCTCGGATGGACGCAAGCCTTGCAGCAACCGCTCCGGCCCGCGCAAGCGTGACCCGCGTCTGAAATGGGTAGTCGGAATTGATCTCCAGATTGGCAGGCGCGTGCTGGAATTCCAGCGGCACCGTCATCGGAATCTCAATGGGCTGATCGCGGCCCACCGCCCACCACAGCATCACCGCGATGGCCAGCGAGACCAGCTTGAAGGGCAGGTTCTTGAGGATATATTTGCGAATGAAGTTGCGGATCGAGTCGCCCATGGTCAGCGCTCCGCTCCGTCGGCCAGGTCCTTCTCGTGGCTGTGGCGTTCGACGTCGCGATCTTCGGCAGCCATCTCGCGATCCGTGACCGTAGTGGGCAACACCGCCGTCGGTACGTAGCGGCGCAGCACTTCGCTCAGCCGCTCGCGCAGATATTCGACGGTGATGTCGCGCTCGATGGCGCCTCCGACGGCGATGCTGATGGAGCCGGTTTCTTCCGAAACCACCACGGAGATAGCATCCGTCTCTTCGGTGATACCGATGGCGGCGCGATGGCGCGTGCCAAATTGCGTCGAGAGGACGGGATTCATCGACAGGGGCAGGAAGCAGGCGGCGGCGGCGATGCGTCCCTTTTGAACGATGACCGCGCCGTCGTGCAGAGGCGCGCTGGGGCGGAAGATCGTGATCAGCAGATCGTAGGAAAGATTGGCATCGAGGGGCACGCCGCTCTCGATAAACGTACGCAGGCCGATTTCGCGCTCGATGACAATCAGCGCACCAGTAACCGTCTGCGAAAGATGATCGGCCGCCAGCACGATGTCTTCATAGCTGTCGGTGCCGTTGAATACACCGCTGCGCGAAGCCGACAAGCGGCGGCCCAGGCGCGCCAGCGCATGACGAATCTCAGCGCCGAAGACCACAATCAAGCGCGAAGACAGCGTAAGGAAACAGCGTGGTGATCAGCCAGTCGACCGTCTTGAGCTGCTCGATGTGAGCCAGCCAGAACGCGCCACCAACAGAATCACCGCAGCCAGCATGGGGATGGCGCGCGTGCCCTTGATCAGCTTGAGAAATTCATAAATGAGAAGCCACCACCAGGATGTCGATGATGGAGATCACCGACAATTGCGGAATGTGGCCGAAGTTCTGCAGCATCGTGGTTCGCAAGGACGGCGGAAGCCGCGTCGATAGCTTTAATTCTAATGCATCGGGATTTTGGAAGTGGCTAGTGGCTAGTGCATAGTGGATAGTCAAAGAACTCAGGATTTATCGCATAAATGCTAAATTGAGGAAACTATCCACTAGTCACTAGACCACGATCCACTATGCACGATTCACGATTCACTATCCACGATCCACTGCTCACTATCCACTAACTTGACTTCGGCAGTGAACTCGCCGCGGCCCAGCTGGGTGCGAACCTGTTCGCCGGCCTTGAGTTGCGCGGCCTGCTTCACCAGCTGTCCCTTGGCGTCGAAGACCAGCGCGTAGCCGCGGGCGAGGATGGCCTTGGGCGAAAGCGCCTGAAGTTGCTGTGCAGCCGCTCCCAGCGCGAACGGCGCCGCAGCAAGACCGTCTCGCCGGCGCGTCCAAGGGCGACCGTCAGACGGTCGAGTCGAGTCCGCCGCGCCGCGAAAAGGCGCGATGCGGTGGAAATGAGTCCGGCCGTGCGCGCTTCGAGTTGGCCGCGCATCACTCCGAGGCGCACCCGCATATCATGTTGGCGAAGTTGCGCTTCCAGAATCTCCAGCCGGCGTAGATGGTTTTTCAGACACCCGAGCCTGCGCCTGCGCCAGCCGAAATACCAGGTCGTCCACGCGCTGCTGGCGGCGGGCGATGGAGTCCTGCATGCGCGCGAACACCGCGTTCTGCACCAGGTTCGAGAGCGCATTGTTGGCGCGCAGCAGTTTGTAATTCATGGCCTGGGTCATGCGCTTGTAGAGAGCGTGCAGCTTCTCGGTCAGCTCGTGCTTCGATCGGATGACCAGCTCGGCGGCGGCGGACGGCGTGGGCGCGCGCAGGTCGGCGACAAAATCGCAGATGGTGAAATCGGTTTCGTGACCGACGGCGGAGATGACCGGAATTTCGGAGGCGGCGATGGTGCGCGCCAGCCCTTCGTCGTTGAAGGCGAACAGGTCTTCGAACGAACCGCCGCCGCGCGCCACGATGATCACGTCCACCTCGCCGTGCCGGCTGAAATAGCGCACACCGGCGCTGACCTCGGATGCGGCCCCGTCGCCCTGCACTTGCGCTGGGTAAATCAGCACGTTCACCGACTCATGCCGGCGGCGAAGAATGTTCAGGATGTCCTGCAGGGCGGCGCCGCGCGGCGAAGTGACCAGACCGATGCGCCGGGGAAGCGCCGGGATCGGCCTCTTGCGGGCCTGATCGAACAAGCCCTTCGGCCGCCAGCTTGGCCTTCAGTTGCTCGAAGGCAATCTGCAGCGCGCCGGCGCCCTTGGGTTCGAGGTGCTCGGCCTGAAACTGCAGATCGCCGCGCTCGTCGTAGACGGTCACCCGCCCGCGGGCGATGACCTGCAAACCGTTCTCGGGACGGAATCGCAGCAGCCGCGCCTGAGTGCGCCACATCACGACGCGCAGTTGCGCCGAGCCATCCTTCAGGGTGAAGTAGAGATGGCCGGATTCGGCGGGCCGGTAGTTCGAAATTTCGCCTTCGACGTAAACGTCGGTGAAGGCGCGCTCCACCTGGGTGCGGACGGCAGGCGACCAGCTCGCGCACGGGATAGATCTTGCGCGGCGGAGCCTGGAAAGCGAGCCCGAGTTGTTCGGTGCCGGCCATGAGAGGCAGTGTATCAAGGGGGAGCCGTCAGCTCTCAGCCGTCAGCTTTCAGCCAAGGCTTGGTCAGGACGAATGATGTAGACAGTAGAAATGCCGCAGCAAGGGAACCCGTCGGCAAGATTGACAGCTGATAGCTGACGGCCGATAGCTGACAGCTCTCACCGCATCCGGTTCACAAAATACAGCACCAGCGACAGAATTACGCTGAGCAGGATGGAGGTCATCAGAGGGAAATAGAAGGTCGTGTTCTTGCCGCGATAGACGATGTCGCCGGGCAGGCGCCCGACGGGCAGATTCACCTTGCCGGCAAGGATCAGGACGATCCCCAGTATAAGGATCAGTCCGCCGACAAAAACCAGCATGCGGCCGAGATCGCCCATAGCGCTAGTCTAAAGCAATACGGCGATACTCACGCTATTGCGTGATGGCTCCGCAGGCAATGCGGTCGCCGGAATTGCCGGAGGGGTCGGTCTTGTAGTCGTCTGCCTTGGCGTGAATCATGATCGACGTTCCTCCGTTGGCGAACAGAGAATTCGATTCGCTACCACTGCCGAGTACTACATCGGCGTCCTTGACGGTCGTCTTTGCTGTGCCGTTGTCCTTGACAGTGAAGTTCATCATGTCGCCGGCGTGATGGCCTTGAGGATTGTCGAAGCCGTGCTGCTTGCCGGCAGGATTGAAGTGCGGGCCTGCCGACTTGAAGTCAGGCGGATCGCACTGCGCCTTCTGATGGAAATGCACTGCATGAACGCCGGGAGGCAGGCTCTTTAGATCGAGCTTGACCTCGACTCCCGATCCCTTAGACAGGATGGTAGCGGTGCCGATATCGTTCCCCTTGGCATCCTTTAGGGCGACGGTTTTCTTCTCTGCTGCATTGGCTTGTGTTGGCCCCGAGACAACACAAACCGCGAGGGAGGCACTGACGATCAGAGCGCGAATTGCGAGTTTGTAGTTCATAGCTTGGGAGTTTTATCACGAACCGGTCGCTCTGTAACCATGCCAAACGAATTTGTAACCGAGTGTTGATATGGTTGCGCTTTCACCATAAGTGCCCGCATGGCACGGCACTATGATGGAGGCTGTCGCCTGACTGCATCATGACGCAGGCGATCTGCTATGTACCCGCCTTCTGGTATGCTGTCGAGTTTGCCTCTGCAACCAGAAAATTTTGTACGAAAGGTGCGACATTGGCTGTCGATCCTGTAATCCTGGTCCACGGTGGGGCGTGGGCCATTCCCGACGACATGGTGGAATCGCATTTGCGCGGTGTGGAAGCTGCGGCCGCCGCAGGGCTGGCAAGTGCTAGAACGCGGTGGTAGCTCGCTCGATGCGGTCGAGGCTGCCGTAGTGGCCATGGAAGAGGACGAAACCTTCGACGCTGGCCGCGGCTCGTTTCTCAACATGGATGGCCGAGTGCAACTGGATGCGCTCATCATGGATGGCGCGACTCTGCGCGCCGGCGGAGTAGGTTGCGTGGAGCACATCCGCAATCCCATTCGCGCGGCCAAAAAAATTCTGACCGAAAGCCCGCACGTGTATTTCGTTGGCACCGGCGCCGAGCGCTTTGCCCAGGAGCACGGCATCGAGTTGTGCGCCAATGAAGAGCTGATCATCGAGCGCGAGGTCGAGCGTCTGCGCGAAGCCAAGAAGCAAGGCTACCTGCAGATGCCGGACGAGTTCGGTCCATGCCGCTCGCATGACACGGTGGGCGCGGTCGCGCTCTGGATCGCGACGGCAACATCGCCGCAGCTACCTCGACCGGTGGAACGCTGAACAAGGCGCCGGGCCGCGTCGGCGATTCGTCGCTCATCGGCTGTGGCTGCTATGCCGACAATCGCAGCGCGGCAGTTTCCACCACCGGCTGGGGCGAGCCCATGATGAAGCTGGTGCTCAGCAAGTGGGCGGCCGACCGGGTGGAAGACGGACTGGCGCCGCAGGAAGTCGGCGCAGCAGGCGCTGTATTACCTGAAGTCGCGGCTCAACGGCCACGGCGGCATGATCCTGGTCGACACCCGCGGCCGCATCGGCATCGCGCACAACACGCCGCGGATGGCGTGGGCGATATGTACCAGGCAGAAGAAGTCCTCGGGCGTCGTGGTGCAGGCTTAACATCAACCACCGGGATCGCCATCGTAATGTGACCTACATAGTCAGGTTGCTATAATCGGCCTATGCGTACGGTAAAGATCAGTGAACTCAAAGCCCGCCTGAGCGCTCATCTTAAGTTGGTGAGAGCCGGGGAAGAAGTGCTGGTCTGCGATCGTAATTGCCCGGTAGCGCGAATTATTCCCGTTCATCCCGAAGAATATTCGGAACAGGAGCGGCGTTTGATTGCCCGTGGCGTTCTGATCCCTCCGCGCCGCAAGCGGCGGAACTTGGATCCTTGGCCCAGACCCTCCGGGCAATGTTCCTGACGAAGTAATGGAGCAGATATGGCGGGAAGAACGGGAGGACCGCTAACGCGGCAGTTAGCGTTTTGGGATGCAAGCGCTCTGGTTCCGCTCTGCGTCCACCAGACCAACACACCGCAGTCGCTTCTGTGGCGCCGGAGGTACCAAACCGTCATCTGGTGGCTTACGCCGGTAGAGATCGCCAGCGCCTTGGCCCGGTTGTTACGAATAGGGCAACTGGACACCAACGGATGGGGCAGGGCGCTGAAACTCGGGCGCGCTTTAGATGAGGCGTGGTTTGTCATTAAACCGACAGAAGCCTTCGGACCAGAGCCGTTGATATCGTCAAACGCTACGATCTGCGCGCCGCAGACGCACTACAGTTGGCTGCCGCTGTAGAGTGGTGTGAGGCCGCGCCCCGAGGGCGCAAGTTTCTTTCCGTCGACAAGAAATTACGGGAAGCAGCGACACTGATCGGCTTTGATACGTACCCTGAGTAAGAATCGGTCTTCCTGACCTTCCATTTCGCATCGCATTCCCGTCCGAAGGTGATCCCGCATGAGCAAGCCCTAGCTAAGACCCCGCACGCTGACGCCACTCGTTGCATCCATTCCGGCGAAGATCGCCACGGCCAGGCCGCTCCGCTGACCACTCCCATCGTCGCAGACTTCGGTATTCATCGCTGCCTAACGTTGACGGCCTGCGCCGCTACGCCAAGGGTAACAGTGGCGAATATCTCTACACGCGCTATGGGAATCCCACGGTCACGGCTGTTGAGGAAAAGATTGCTGCGCTGGAAGGAGCCGAGGCCGCGCTTGCCACCTCCAGCGGCATGGCGGCGGAGATGATTGCGGTGCTGGCGGCCTGCCAGGCGGGCGACGAGATCGTCTCCATGCTCGACGTCTATGGCGGCACGGTGAAGCTGTTCGAGCAGATACTCCCACGCTGTGGGATCAAGGTGCGCTTCGTTCCCTATCACGACATCAGCGAATGCCGAGCGATATTTCACCCGCAAGACGCGCATGCTGTTTCTGGAATCGCCCACCAATCCCACGCTGCGTTGCGTCGATCTGGCGGCGCTGTGCGAACTCGGGACGGAAGCGCAAAGCCTGCGTGGTGGTCGACAACACGTTCGCCACGCCGGTGCTGCAGAAGCCGCTGGAACTGGGTGCTGACATGGTGATTCACTCGGCAACGAAATATCTGGGCGGTCACAGCGACCTGACCGCCGGCGTGCTGGCGGGATCGAAAAAGTGGATGGAGGCCGCACGCGCAGCGATGATCCTGACTGGCGGCTGTCTCGATCCCGGCTGCGCTTATCTGCTATTGCGCGGCCTGAAGACGCTGCATGTTCGCGTCGAGCGGGCCTGCCGCAACGCCCTGCGTATCGCCGAGAAGCTGCAGCAGCATCCCAAGGTTGCTCGCGTCTATTATCCCGGCCTGCCGAATCACGAAGCGCACCAGCTGGCGCGGCGGCAGATGAAGGATTTCGGGATGATGGTCTCGTTTGACCTGCGCGGCGGCGGCCGAGCAGCCGAGCGCTTTATCGACAGCCTGAAGTTGTGGTATCTGGCGCCCAGCCTGGGAGGCGTGGAGTCGACGGTTTCCTATCCGGTGCTTTCCTCGCACATTGGCCTCAGCACCAAGCAGTTGGAACTGCTCGGCGTGTCAGCGGCGACGGTTCGCCTATCGGTGGGCATAGAAGATCCCGGCGATTTGATCGCTGATCTGGAAGCAGCTTTGGCGCAAGCTTAGCTTCGTACCAAGTTGCACCAGAATGGTGTATATTGATGTTATGCCAGTTGCGAAGCGAGGAACTACGAAGTCCATCCGCCGGAGCGTGACCTTGCCTCCGGAAATCGACAAGCAGGTTCATGCCCTGGCCACACGCCGCCGTCTTAGCGATAACCGTATTCTCGTCGAACTGATCGAAGAAGGAATTGAGGCTGGCAAGCGGAAAGAGCAAGCATTCTTCGACTTGGCCGAACGCTTCCGCACCGCCGGCGACCCCAGCGAGGTGAAGCGCCTGGGCGACCAGTTAGGCCGCTTCGTATTCGGTGAATAGTGCCCGCGATCAAAACATGGTCCCAGCTTCCTGTCGCTATTCGCGACCATCTGGTGCAGCGGATGCACGACCGTAGCATTGGTCTCAATGACCTCAATCAACTACGAATTTGGATAGAATCGCAGCCGAACGTGCCGGAAGGACCCTGGTATAAGGACTTCGGCTCTTTCAAGCTTTGCGGTGAAGGCAGCTACCCTAAGACATTTCTTTTGCCGGGACAAGCCGCCAAGGGCCGGAAGCTTTAGCAATCGACTTGGCGCGGCAAGCGGGAGCAAACCTCATGGATCTCCGATTCGTCAAACTATAGCAAGTGCGGTAACTTACTCCCGCTTCGTTGACCTCAAATTTCCCCGGTAGTAACATCACAACAACCGGTGGAACGCAGGAGAAAGTTGTTTCGGAATAGTTTCAAACGATGACACTTCTACGCGCCACGCTTTCGGTCTGTCTTTTGTGGCTCCTGTGTGCGATCACAGGATGCGAAGCAGCGGCACCCAGAAGTTGTCCTTCCTGCCGCCGCAAGCTAAAGCGCCGCAAACTCCTCCAGCCAAGAAACCTCAGCAACCGCCGCCAGCTACTGTCGCGGAAGCCCCAAGCCCCAGCCGCTGCCCGACCCGGCCGACGCCCTGATCGCGCAGGCCGAAAAGCAATATGCCGCCGGGCAGGCCAACTATCAGGCCGGGCCATCTGGAGGCGGCCAAGGCCAACTTCGACCAGGCATTCAACACGCTGCTCTCCAGCAACCTCGACGTCCGCAACGACGAGCGGCTGCGAGCGCGAGTTCGAGCAAGATCGTCGAGGCTGTCCACGAACTGGAAATGGTCGCGCTGAAGCAGGGCGACGGCTTCACCGAGCAGCGTTCCGAGCCGGCGCCCATCGACGAAGCCAACGACATCACCTTCCCGGTCGATCCCAACGTCAGGGCCAAGGCCGAAGCCGAGATCAAGACCACCAAGTCCGACCTGCCGCTGGTGATGAACGACCAGGTGGCGATGTTCATCAACTACTTCTCCAGCCCGCGGGGCAAGGGCCACGCTGGAGCATGCCTGGGCGCGTTCGGGCCGCTATCGCGAGATGATCTCGCGGATCCTGAAGGAAGAAGGCGTGCCGCAGGACCTGATCTACCTGGCGCAGGCCGAATCCGGCTTCCAGCCGCTGGCGCTTGTCGCGAGCCGGCGCGCGCGGCATGTGGCAGTTCATGGCCCAGTCCGGCGACCCTCTACGGCCTGGAGCGCAACTGGTGGGTCGATGACCGGCAGGATCCGGAGAAGGCCACGCGCGCCGCCGCCCGCACCTGAAAGACCTCTACAACCAGTTCGGCGACTGGTACCTGGCGATGGCGGCCTACAACTCCGGCGCCAGGCACGGTGCAGCACGCGGTGGAGCGCACCGGCTATGCCGATTTCTGGGAGCTCTATCAGGCGCGGCGTGCTGCCGCAGGAGACGCGCAACTACGTTCCCATCATCCTGGCCGTGACCATCATGGCCAAGAATCCCGAGCAGTATGGGCTGGAGCGGGTCGCGCCCGAGCCGTCGCCGCAGATCGATCAGGTCACCATCGACTATCCCGTGGACCTGCGCCTGGTGGCCGAGTGCGTCGACACCTCGGTCGACTACCTGCAGGAGCTGAATCCCAGCCTGCTGCGGATGACGACGCCCAAGGACCAGCCGTTCACCCTGAATCTTCCGGCCGGCTCGCGCGAGAAGTACGAGACCGCGATCGCCGTCATTCCGCCGGACATGCGGACCTACTGGCGCTATCACCGGGTGGAATACGGCGACACGCTGGCCGTCGATTGCGCGCAAGTATCACACCACGACCGTCTCGATCGCCGAGGCCAACAATCTCTCCGGACGATGAAGTGAAGGCTGGATCGAAGCTCATCATCCCGATCGCGCCGGGCCGGCACGACGCGCAGACCGTCGCCTACTCTCGACACCCATCGCATTACAAGGTGCGCAAGGGCGATACGGTGGCTTCGGTGGCCGACGATTTCGAGGTTCCGGTCGAGAAGTTGCGGAAATGGAACCATCTGCGAGGGAGCAGCCCTGACCCCGGGACGGACTCTGGTCATCTACAAGCCGTGTCGCGGAGAGCGCCGAGGCGGAGTCCTCCGACGGAAGAGCACTCCGGCGCAAGGCCAAGGTCAGCAGCCACGTCGAAGCAAGCGCGCAGAGCGCCGCAAGCCGCGAAATATCACAAGGTTAAGAAGGGCGAGACCCTCAGCAGCATCGCCGAATCGAACCACACCTCGGTGGCCGCCCTGAAGCGCGACAACCCCAAGCTGACCGCCAATCTGCGGGCCGGCGAAGTGCTGCTCATCCGCAAATAGCCGCGACCGCGGATTCGCTCGGTCATTCATCAGCATTTTGTGATTTGCGCTCTTCCCTTCGTCCGCATGTTCTGTTACAACAAGCGCGTTGCTGTAATTTCTGCCGGGCATGTGATGAGCGCATGCAGACAATCTGCCGTGCTATAATCGCGCGCCTGTTGAAGCGGTCTTTGTCTTTGGTATAAAACCGAATTTTGCCTTGCGAGCTGCCTCCGTTCAGTTATGCGGAGTCCGGCACACCAGGAGGACAAGCATATGACGTTCGACGAAACGCTCTATGGTCGCAGAGACGACGAAATGGATGACTACGGAGACGGCGCCTACGGCGATTCCCTCGAAGACGAGGAATACGAAGAGGAAGAGGAAGAAGAAGAGGAGCCCGAATCCGTTTCGGTAGTGGAAGATGAGATCGAAGAGGAACCCGAAGTCGCCAGCGAGAGCCGCGCTCCGGCCTCCGGCGCCGCGCAAGAGCCCGGCGAAAACGAGCGCGAAGAAGGCAGCTCCGAAGGCGCCGGCCAAGAAAGCGCCGGCCAAAGAAGGCCGCAAAACCTGCGAAGAAAGCGGCTAAGAAGGCAGCCAAGAAAGCGGCTAAGAAAGCGCCTGCGAAGAAAGCTGCCAAGAAGCCGGCCAAGAAAGCTGCGAAGAAAGCGGCTAAGAAGGCTGCAAAAAAGGCGCCAGCCAAGAAGAAAGCAGCCAAGAAGGGCCGTCGCCGTTAGTCAATTCCAACCAACCTGCAGCCGCGGTTTTGCGCCGCGGCTGTTTTGTCTCTGCGTTCCAACTGCCTCGACCCAAGGTATCGAATCTCACATCGGCGTGCGGCACAGCGCACCTCTTCTTCGCTCCTGCCGCACCCTGATGCGTGATCCAGGTTCCTGCGCCGGAGCGCGCTCGCGCTTACGATGCTCTTATCGCTATCGCGCCGCTTCTGCTCTGAGCGAATCAGACCCCCTGTTCTGCTGGACACCTGCGGCGCGACGTTTTTCTCAGGCTGTATTTAGACCGCACTCCGTCTTCAAATTCTGGTCGAGAAGCCCAGCCCGGCCTGCCTCGATTATTTCTTCCGGCTGGGATCGTCGTCTGGGTTGATGTAATTCAACTGCACGGGCGACATGCCGTGAATCTGTATAACGACCTCGTCAGCAGCCATTGCGTAGTGGTGCATATCGGGATCGAGATAGGCGAAGCTGCCGGCGGGAAACGCCATCATCTTGGTCTCGTCGAAATGGTCGCCCATACCGACTTTCAATGTCCCTGAGATCACGGTCACGTTTTCGCGCTGCGGATGCCAGTGGGGCGGGATGCGATATCCCGCGGGCATTTTCAGACGCACCGTATAGTCGCCCGTCGAGGCCATGGGATTGCCTTCCAATACCGCCAGTTGCGCGCCCGCCGGAAGGAACGGAGGCGCTGGGCCAAATTCGATCGTGTCCGGCGTAAATGCATTTTTCTCCGCTGCCGCCGCCTTTACATGCGGCACACCGGGCTGGCCGATCCACCACATTCCCGCCATCAGCGTCAGCAACAAACACAAATTCCGTTTCATACTCTTCCTCCCTGGTAGTCCGATTGGTGGAGGACACTATCGCCCGCTTTTCGCGGCCTTGCAATAAGCCGTAACTCTTTTTTGTGTATTTTTGGTGTATCGTCGTAGCCTGCTGGTGTCTATGGGTTTATCCGGCAAAGCCAGTTCCAGAGCTGATGCCAACGGGGCGGATGTTGAGCTCGATCTCGGACGTTACGAGCTGCGCCGCTTCGGGCACAGGGTGAAGCTCGAGAAAAAGCCCATGGAGTTGCTGATCTTCCTGGTTCGCCGCCGCGAACAGTTGGTTTCTCGCCAAGACATCGTGGACCAGCTCTGGCATTCCGATTTCGTGATCGATACCGAACGAAACATCAACAACATCGTGCGGAAGATTCGTCACGCGTTGGGCGACGACGCGGAGAAGCCACGTTTTCTGGAGACGGTGGTGGGTAAAGGCTACCGTTTCGTCGGACCAATCCGCGTCATCGATGCCCTGTACCCGGCCGCTGGCTCGCCGGAAGGCGCCGTTCGCGCTCGCGACAGCCGCGATCCCCTGGCCAACGCTGAGTTCCTGCGAGGCTACCGGCTCAGCTCCTCAGGCGATCCCAAGCTGCTGGAAGACGCGACGCAACATCTGATGAATGCCCTGGCTCGCGACCCTGACTTTGCCCTCGCGCATGCAACCCTTTCCTTCGTCTGCGCCGCGCGTCACTTCGAATTCGATCCCAGCCGCAGTTGGCTGGAGAAGGCGGAGCTACATTGCCAGCGCGCCTTGGAACTGGATGCAACGCTGCCCGAGGGGCATGTGGCCAAGGCCTTTTTGCTTTGGGGGCCATCGAAGAACTTCCAGCACCTCGAGGCGATTGCCGAATTGAAGCGCGCCCTCGCTCTGCAGAAGAACTTGCCGCACGCCTACAATCGCCTGGGCACCATCCTGGCGCATATTGGTCTGCTGGATCAGGCTCGTGAAATGTACGAGCGGGGCAGGCCCTTCAATCCCAAGTCAACCATCAGCCACAGCATTGTTCAGGTCTATTTGTGGAGCGGAGAATACCAACTCGCCCACGACGAACTGGAGCGCTGGCGTAAGGAAAATCAGACAGCCAAATATGCAATCCATTATGCGCTGCAACTCGCAATCTTGACCGGGCGATGGAAACAGGCTCAGCAACTGCTGGACAATGCCGCGAGCCAGATGCCGGAGGAACCGCTGATGATCAGCGCGCAAGGCGTAGTGCACGCAGCGCTGGGCAAGTCTGATCAGGCGTTGCGCTGCATGAACCGGGCCTGCACGAACCCGAAATCGTTTGGCCACGCTCACCATACCTACTACCAGATCGCCAACATCCTTTCCCAACTGAATCGGACGGAAGCCGCGTTTGAATGGCTGGAGCGCAGCGTCGACACCGGCTTCGCTTGCTGGCCATTCTTTCTGAAGGACCCCTGCCTGGAAAATCTGCGCCGGCATCCTCAGTTTGACCTGTTAGTGAGCTCCTTACAGGCCAGGTATCCGGACCATTTGGGGCTGCTCTAACATTGCTTGGGGCTGCACTAAGGCCTGCGGGTCGATGTTTCTGACCGTCCTCTTCACTGCATTTGCGATGGCGCACAGCCCAGAGTTTCCGCAAGCGTCGGCGGCGTGGCAGACTTCTTTACGGCTGCTGGGCCGTCCATGTCCGGTTCATCAGGATCAGCTTGCCCCCGCTGCGTGCCAGTTGGTAGCTGCCACCCTGTCTGATGTAGGCCGGGATCTTGTCTTCCTCTACCCACAGAAACACGCGTCCTGGACCCTTCCACAGCGCGGCCAGCGATGCATCGTCCTCGAAGATCGCAGGCGCATCGGGAAACAGCGATCCGTAGAACATGTCGCCTTCGGTGCGCGTGTTGACCACGTGGATTGGCTGCCGGACGTAGAAGTTGAGCGTAGATGCATCCTCATACGTTCCGTAAGAAACGATCACGTCGCCGGGCCGGTATTCTTGCTCCACGGCGTCGGCCAATTTCTTCGACGAGAGGATGGGAGAGAACATCACCAATCCCTGATGTACGGCGAAGAGCACAAACACCATCATGATGGTCAGGACCCAGTTGCCGACGGTAGCGAGGTTGCGCCGCCGGTACAGCAGGTTCACAATGCCGCCCACGAAGAGCGCGATCGCAAACGTCGCTAGCGGCACGCGGAAGAGTCCGAGCGCGCGCGGGGTCAGATCGAAGATGTGCCCGAACGCCAAAGCATATTCGGTGGGATTCTTCTTGAGCAGGTCGGCGAGGTCGCTATCGGCAGGAGTGCTCTTGCTCTGGGCCAGCAGAAATATCGCCGCGACAAAGACGACGATTCCGAGCGCGGCCAGCACTACCGAGCCAATCCGTCCGTTGCGTCTCAGTCGAGAGCCAGCAGGAGAATCTTCTTCCTCTTGCAGCCATCCGCCGATCAGTAATGCCAACGCAGGCAGCGCGGGAACTGCGTAATATTCCTGGCGCGTGGAGAAACTGAAGAACAGCAGGATCACGGCCGCCCAGATGGCATAGAGCAGCATCGCACGCTGCCGCCGGTTCAAGCCGCTGCGCCACTGGCTCCAGCGACGAGGAACTCGGACCGCTGCCTGTACCAGAAAAGCCGACCAGGGAAACAGCCACAGGAAAACCAGCGCCCAAAAAATCAGCAGTGGGACGGTGTCGTAGTCGTGCGGTATTCGTTTGCCCAGATAGCGCAGGAAATGCTCGTTGACGAAATAGAACCAGAGAAAGCCGCGAGACTGGCCAGCGGGAGGGTTCTCGATGGCGGCGGCGATATGCCATGGCGCGGCAATCACCAGTAAAACCAATGTGCTGGAGATGAGCCGCATTCGCATCAGGTGTTTGAGATTACCGGTGAGAATCAGATAAATCCCAATGATGGCGGCGGGAAAGACAATCCCAATCAGCCCCTTGGTAAGCACATTGAGCGCAACCGTCGCCGCCAGTCCCCAGCAAGACGGCAATCGAGGGCGTTTGCTCGTCGAGGGTGCGCAGGAAAAAGTCGAAGCCCAACGTAAGCCACAGCCCGATGAGCATGTCGGGAATCAGCACGCGGGTAAAGAGGTACGGCCCAATCGAAACTGTAAGTACGATGGCTGCCCAGAATCCGGCACGCTCGCCCAGCGTCCGCTTGCCCAGCGAGTACGTCGCCAGCAACAGCGCCAGCACACCCAGAATGACTGGCAAGCGCGCCGCCCAGTCTTTCACTCCAAACACTTTGAAACTCGCAGCCATGGTCCAATACATCAGCGGAGCTTTTTCCAGATAGCGCAGGCCGTCGATGTAGAGCGTGCTCCACTCATGGCGGACGAGCATCTCGCGAGCCGCCTCGGCGTGGACCGAGTCGGCATCATCCAGCAGCGGCGGCGTGAACAAGCCGGGGATGTAGACGATCGCCCATAGCACCACGATCCAAATCCAGCGGCGCGATTTTGTAGACGAATTGCTGGAGATTTCGGGCGAGAGGGAGCTTGCGGCTTCGGAGGCGGACGAAGAACTCATTGAGTGAGGCAATTATATAAGTGACCCAAGGCGAGGACATCGTCGGGATGTCCGCAGCCTTGGAAGGCGGATGCGACCGCCGTTACGTCGACAACCTCCTCGGCTCTCGTGGACCTGGCTCTCGCACCGGGCCGTCGGGTCCGACGACCGGCTTGTCGGGTGGCTCCTGAATCGGAGGCGGTGGATCTTCGCCCGGTGGAATCGGGATGGGCGGATCTTCATCACTGCGCAGAAAGACTTCCTGCTCGACATCATTGCATGTTGAAGTTGGCATTTCTCCCTCGTCAGTTCGTGAGTTGATGAGACGGCTCGCGGCGGCTCAGCTTTGCTGTTAGTCTTCGCCGGCCTTCACCTGTCCGAAGTTCAGAAGCGTTACGATCATTACGCCGCCGCAAATATTGCCCGCAGTCGCCAATCCGAGCCAGTACAGATAGTGAGTGAAAGCCACCGACCTGGCAAACACTGCCGACATAATCTCGCCCGTGCTGGCAATGCAGTGGGCGAAGTGGCCGATGCCGACCACGAAGGTCAGCAGCCAGATCACGGCAATCTGGCCGATGGTCCAATGGCTGGCAGTCACCATCCACGCCACCAGCGCGATGATCCAGCCCCCGATTACACCGCTCCAAAAGATATGCGAACTGCTGCCCTGGACTGCCAGCGTCCCCAGTTGCACCAGATGGAAATGGATTGCGTCACTCAGCGCATCGGTACCGATGGCCAGGGCCGCAAAGGCGGTCGCGCCTAGAATGTTGCAACTCCACACCACGCCCCACAAACGCGCGGTATCGACAAAGTGGCGCCGTTCGCTCAGTAAGAGGGCCACGGGATACAACGTATTTTCCGTAAACAATTGCGCGCGCCCGATGATTACGGCAATGAAACCGATGGGATAGACGGCGTAAGCGATGAAGTTGCGCGCGGGGACATCGCCCAACGCAACCATCGCCGCGGCCACCGCCAAGCCTGTAAGCCCCATGGATAGCCCTCCGGCAAATCCGGAGAAGGCCAGGGCGTGAGGTGAACGCCGCAATTCCTCATGGGCATTGAATTCGACGCGCTCGAAAATCTCCCGCGCGGTTCGGCGCAACGATTGATCGTTAGTCATCGCAGCCGGCATACGCTGTTGCTTCATGCTCGGAAGTTAGATGCAGAATATTCAATCGTCGCAGCGATGGAACGCTTTCAGAAGTGAGGCGCAAGGACTGGCAGAGCGGTGCTTCAGCTTGAATCGGCGCGCCCGGAAATCGGCGGAAGCGTGCTCACACCCACCTGTGACCGCAATCACGGAAGCCGGGTTATCGGCAACGCACAATACAGCCAGAGGTGCAGTATGCCAGTCCTCGTGATAGCAATTGTTTTCTTCGCGATCTTCCTGGTGATGGGGGTCATGGGCGTGACGGCGATGGTGGCCGAGCACCGCGGGCATCTGTTCAGCTGGAAGTGGAGCGACCAGCCCAAGCCAACCAGGCGATAAGGCGCGGCCGAAGCAGTCGCACATACGAAGCGCAGGGGTGAAGCTCGCGCAGGATTACACAGCTTCCAGGGCGCGCGCCAGGCAGTCTTCACAAAAGCCGCTGTCCTTGATATCGATCCATTCCACCGCATGAGAAGGCGCCATGGCGCAGCGGTAATCGTGACAGTGAGTGAGGCGCAGCGTGTGCCCCAACTCATGGACCGCCTCGATCAGTAAACGATTGGCGAGCACATCCATATCTTCCGGTAATCCATAAAATTCCTGTTGCAGACGATGATAGGAAACCACGGCCGAACCGCCGCCAAGCTGCGCCTCGCCAAAAACAAAAGTAAGAATCGGAATATATAAATCCAGTTGGGTGACTCCCAGCAGTCGCCAGGTACTGCCCTTGATGTAACGCTGCATGGCCGCCAAGATTTCGGATGAATGATATTGCTGGCGTTCGGCATGAAGGGCAAACGCAGGATCGAGCGCTGGCGAAAGGATCTCCGCCGGAACGCGAAACTTCTCATGGAGCGTCTGCTGCAGCCATTCCAGCAGCTTGACGTCCACGAACCCGATCGGCAGCAGTTGAAGTTTTTTCATAGGAAGACGGCGACTAGCAACTAGCGACTAGCGAACTAGCTAAGTCTCACAGGAATACGATCTATTGGTGCGACTCGTGTGGGCAAGGCCATTAGCAGGCTAGTTGCACTCCCACCTATGCTAATTGCTGGTTGCTATTCGCCTATCTTTTCGTGCCGCATCAACTTTTCGCAAGAGAGAAGCAAGCATACGCTGGACCTCCACAACCTCAGGTTGGAATTTTTCGTATACATCTGTTGGGATGAAACTTAAATCGCGAGCCAACAGCAGAAAATATTCCACCTCAACCGCGGAACCGGCGGCAATATTCAGAAAGCGATGGAAGTCGCCGTCGCCTGTACGCCCGCATCCTTCCGCTATATTTGCCGCGATCGACGCGCTGGATCGACGTACTTGGCTCGTGATGCCAAAGAGTTCTTCGCGGGGAAATCGCGACGTAACGCTATAAATCCCCAGCGTCAACGCGTGTGCTTTTTCCCAAACTTTGAGTTGCCTAAAATCTTTCATTGATTATTCTTCGCTAGTCGCTAGTCGCTAGTCGCTAGTCGCTAGTCGCTAGTCGCTAGTCGCTAGTTGCTAGTTGCTCGCTGCTAGTTGCTCCTTCTCTTTCCGATTCCAGCCGTACTTCTTCAGTTTGTGATGCAGCGTGACCCGGTCGATGCCGAGCACTTCGGCGGTGCGCGTCTGATTGCCGCTGCATTCGTCGAGCACGCGCAGGATGTGATTGCGTTCCACGTCGTCCAGGTTGCGGACATCGCCTACTCCCAGCCCAGCCCCATTTCGGCTCTTAAGCGAGAAATCCTGCTCGCGCAGCTCCGGTTCCTGGGCGACGACCATGGCCCGCTCGACCGAGTTCTCCAGTTCACGCACATTGCCCGGCCAGTTGTACTGCTGCAACACATTCATGGCAGCGGGGGAGACTCGCGTGATTCGCTTGCTCATCTCGCGTGAAAACTTGCGGGTAAAGTGGTCCACCAGCAATGGAATATCTTCCCTGCGATCGCGCAGCGGCGGGATCTCGATGTGAAATACATTCAGCCGGTAGAAAAGATCTGGACGGAATTTGCCTTCGTCAATCAGCTGTTCCAGATTCTTATTGGTGGCGGCCACTATGCGGAAATCGACCTTGATGGTCTGATTGCCGCCCACCCGCACGATCTCGCGCTCCTGCAGAACGCGCAGCAGGTCGGTCTGCGTCTTCAGACTGATGTCGCCAATCTCATCGAGGAAAACCGTGCCACCTTCGGCAATCTCAAACTTCCCTTTCTTGCGATATTGCGCGCCGGTGAAGGCGCCTTTTTCGTGGCCGAACAGTTCGCTCTCCAGCAAAGTTTCTGTCAGCGCGCCGCAGTGGATCACCACCAGCGGATGGAATCGCCGCGGACTGCCGGCATGAACCGCTCGCGCCACCAGCTCTTTTCCGGTACCGCTCTCGCCGGTGACCAGCACCGTAGCATCGGTAGTGGCGACAGTCTCGATGGCATCGAAGACGCGCTTCATGGCCGTACTCTGCCCGATGATGTCGGAAGGGTGGGCGATCTCCGCGACCGTCTCCTTGAGCCGAATATTCTCCTGCTGAGTGCGGCGATGGGAGACGGCTTTGGCGATCAAGTGAGCGATCTCGTCAGGATCGAGCGGCTTGTTGACGTAATCGTAAGCGCCGTTCTTGAGGGCGGCGATAGCGGTCTCGACCGAGGCATAGCCGGTCATGATGATCACCAGCATGTCGGGATAGATCTCGTGCAGCCGGCGCTGCAACTCGATGCCATCGGTGCCGCGCATCTTGATGTCGACCAACGCGACATCGAACGTCTGCTCGGCAACGCGCGTCAGGGCCTCGTTAGCGCTTTCCGCCATCGCGACCTCATAGCCTTCTTCCACAAACCATTTGGCCAGCGAGTCACGCACGCTGAGTTCGTCGTCAACAATCAACAATTTTCCTTGCGTCATTCTTATACCTCGAACGCGCCGGGGCTAAAGCCCCGGACCTCTTTCTTCCCGTATCCGCCGGGCTAAAGCCCGGCGCTTCCACCATGGCTCAACCCCGATTCGTTCGCACCGCTTCCAGTTCTCACCGCTTCCAATTGGTGGAAGCACCGGACTTTAGTCCGGTGTATATCCGGTCATTGTGAATTCGGGCTTTAGCCCGGGTGGCGTCGGATCGATCGTGACTTTGCCCGCTGCTGATCCGTACGGATATGCTGCCGCATCCTCAACGAGACGCGCTCGCACCGGATTGTCACGAATGTAAACCGCATGCGCTTCGACATCTTCGGCGTTCTTCACGCGGTGCTCCGTAAAACCTTCCTGCCAAATCTCTGCATTCGATCCCAACTCTCGCTTCACACGAAAGGAGAACCCGCCTTTGATCAGTTGAACGGCCTTTTCCAGCGAGACCTCCGGTGATGGCGTAAGCAGGAGATGGAAATGATCCGGCATGAGGACAAATTCATGTAGTTGGAAGCGGCCTTGATCTCGGTAGCGGAGCAAGGTCTCAAGGAATAAGTCAGCCATCGGCCCCGAGCGGAACAGTCCCCGGCGTTGCCAGGTGACGGCGGTAACGAAGAACGTACGGATTTCTTGCGGAGCGTGTCGCATCTTTGGGACTCCGGGGCTAAAGCCCCTTATTCAATTTGGGTTCTTCCATCGCAGGACTAAAGTCCTGCGCTTCCACCGGCCGAGCTAATACCCGCGACAGCTCCTCCTTCGCCGGCCATCGCAGGTCTCTGGCTGTCAACTGGCAGCACAATCTTGAAAGTCGTTCCTTGCCCGACCACCGAAGTCATGTCGATATGTCCGCCGTGGCGCTCCACAATGTTCTGGCTGATCGCCAGCCCAAGCCCGGAGCCGCCCGCTTCCTTGGTCGTATAGAAGGGTTCGAAAATGTGCGGCAGGTGTTCCGCGGGAATTCCAATGCCGTCGTCGCGGATGACCAACTCAATCGCGCCGTCGGGGTCAACTCGTGTGTCGATCCAAAGATTGCCGCCCTGCGGCAGCGCATCGATAGCGTTGATCACCATGGCGAGAACCACCTGCTCGATCTGCGCGGGATCGCAATGCACCGGCGGCAGGTCCGCGGCCAGATCGAGATTGAGCTGAATGTTGCCCATGTCCATCTTGTGCTGCACCAGGCGCACGCAGCGGTCGATTACCTGACTCAGATCGCACCAGGCCAGGTTCATCGGCGAAACCCGCGAGAAACTCAGCAGGTTCTTGACCAACTCGCCGCAGCGTTTGCTCTCGCTGGCGACCAGGTCGAGCGAGCCCTTCATCTCTTCCTGCTTGGGAGAAACCGGCGTGTTCTTTTCGATCCAGCGTTTCACCAGCCTGGAATAGGTCAGAATTCCCGACAGTGGATTGTTGATCTCGTGCGCGACAACAGCAGCCATCTTGCCGATGGTCGCCATCTTCTCGACGTGCAGCATGTGCTGATGCGCTTGCTTCAACTCGCGCGTCTTCTCGTCCACGCGTTGTTCCAGGGTGTGCGTCCAGGCCGTAATTTCCGCCTGCGCAACCTGCAGACGATTGCTCATGTCGTTGAACGACTGCGCCAGCTCGCCGACCTCATCGTGCCAGTGGACGGGAATCTGATGGCCCAGCTTGCCGCTGGCAACTCGCTCGGTGCCGGCCTTCAGTTCGCGCAGCGGATTGCGAACCACGATCCAGATGAACAGGCCGCTCAGGAAGACTACGGCGATCAATGCCACGCCGGTCGAAGCCAGCATCTCGCGGCTCTCGTGCGCCAGGCCCTGGTCAACCTTGGCGAGCGACAGATTGGTATCCAGCACGCCCAGAATCTGGGTGCTGGCAGGATGCGCGTGGCACGCCGCATTGGAGCAAGCGGGCTGGTTCTCAATCGGCGTGATGACGCCGAGCACCCGGCTTCCGTTTGCCCGATAGACGCGGAAGCGGTCAGAGCGGTTCAACCGCGCCAGCGGCTGAGATTTCGCGTGGCAGCCGTAGCATGCCTCTGCGCCCTTATCCACGGAGTTGCCGACTTCGGCAGGAGCCGTGGAGTAGCTGATGACGCCTTCGGGATTCATGATGCGGACGCGCACCACGCCAGGCTGGTCGGCCATGTTGATCATCATTTCGTACAGGCCAGAGCGATCGTTGTTGAGCATGTAGTGGGAGGCGCTGCGGCGCAAAACTTCGCTCTGCTGCTCGGCGCTCACCAAAGCGGCGTCTTCCAGATGTTTGCGTTGGTCCTGAATGCCGAAGTATCCCAGCAGCCCAAAAATGATGATCATGATCACGAAGATCGAAATCATCAATTTCGCGCTGACGCTCTGCCCCAGGCGCTGTAGCCAGCGCGCAAGCACCGAACCGGGACTTCCTCGCTTCTCTGTCTGAGGCAGCCCGTTCGAGTTGTCAGTCACCAGCATGCGCAGGCACCGCGAATTCGCTTACCACCACTTCCGGTTCGCGGAGTGCCGGGATGTGTGCCTTCTCCTCGGGGAAGATAGGCAGGTACTTTGCGACGAAGCCAAAGATGGCGAACCCGAGCGCCACGAACATGGCCGTGATTACGACTTCCGTCCACTTCGGGGTGTAACGCGCGCCGACCGCGTTTTCCACTCCGGTGATGGCGACGTTCAGCCGATTGGTGACGAAGCCGAGCAACGTCAGCACGGCGGCGAGATAAAGTCCCTGCGCGCTCTGGCGGATCTTCGGCACCAGCAACAGTCCGAGCGGCGCAAGCACCGAGAGGAAAATTTCCAGCAGGAAGAAGTGCTGTTCGTAACTCGAAACCAAGAGCAGCTTCAAAACGCCGCGATGGTAGAAGTCTTCAAACTTCAGGATGCCGTACAACGCGAGCACCACCACCAGTACTCGTCCCAAATCTCGCAGGATGGGAAGTTCGAGCTCGCGGCCGAAGTACTTCGAGCTCATTGAGGATTCGAAGATGGTCATCGCCAGACCCACGGCAATCGCCGACAGAAAGAAGAACACCGGCAGCAGCGGGCTGTACCAGAACGGATGCAGCTTGTTGGGCATGATCAGATACAGCGTCCCCAGCGACGACTGGTGCAGCGTCGACAGCAGCACGCCCAGGATGACGAACACCACCATCACGCTGCGCACGATCTTCAGCGGCCGTTGCAGATTGAAGTGCTCCAGTACGATGGGCGAAAACTCCAGCGCCAGCACCGTGGTGTAGAGCATCACGCAGTAAGCAACTTCAAACATCACCGAATGCGGATTGCGCATCACCAGCGGATGCCAGATATTCCAGGGCAGGCCGAGGTCATACATCAAGGCAGCGCAAACCAGCACATAGCCTAAGAACGCGGTCAAGATGGTGGGCCGGATGATGGAGTGAAAGCGCTTGATGTTGAAGATCTCGACCGCGGCCGTCAGAGTGAAGCCGCCGGCCGCCAGCATCACGCCGCACATCACGTCGAAGCCGATCCACAGCCCCCAGGGAAATTGGTCGCTGAGGTTGGTGGAGGCGCCCAGGCCGCGGAAGAAGCGGACGAAGGTGCAGTAAATGCCGGCTGCCATGATGACCAGGAAGACGGCTTTCCAGAAGGTGAAACGAACGCGGGGAACAGTCATCGGGCACCGCCTTGGTGATCTTTCTCGTGCGCTTCGGCTTCGGCAACGTCTTCGCGGCGATGGGTGATCCAGTAAATGCCGCCCAGCAGCGTGCCGAACAGGGGAACGAAATCAGGAATGCGCGACAGCACCTGATAGGTGTAAAGCGGCAGCGCGCGCTCGGTCAGGTCGTTGCGGAATCCGAAATTGTTGAAGCCGATCGACGACAGCAGCAACACCGAAGTTCCGCCCACTTCGGTCTCGCCGAAGATGTGGTGCAGATAGGTGTCCGGGTTGTCGTGAATGCGCTTCTTAGCTTCTTCCAGCAACTCGTCGCGGTCGCCAAACTTGGTGGCGCCGGTGGGACAAATCTCGGCGCAAGCCGTTTGCTTTCCCGCAACCACGCGCTTGCTGCACATAATGCACTTGCGCACGCCGGGAATGGCTTTCTCCCATTCATACTTGGGCACGCCGAAGGGGCAGGCCGCCATGCAATAGCGGCATCCCATGCACTTGCTCTTGTCGTAGGTAACCGGGCCCAGCGAGGTCTTCTTCAGTGCGCCGACGGGGCAGACCGAAGCGCAGGCCGGGTCGTCGCAGTTCATGCATAACTTGCGCATGAACTTGTCGTCCTTGACCAGGACGGTAGTGTATTTGTGGGCCGACGTTACTTCCTGGGCCGCGATCTTGTCGTCGTAGGGCAGGCCGTTTTCAGTGGCGCAGGCTTGCTCGCACTGCTTGCAGTCGATGCACTTGGTGGCATCGTAGAGGATTCCCTTGCTCATGAGCTTTCTCCAGTGCCCTAACTGCCACGCTTGGCTGGTTGGGGCTGGGATCGCCCAGGCGGAGCCCAGGAGGCGAAAGCGGCGCCGAAGGGTAGCGCCGTCGGGCGATGCGGAATCGGGGAGGACTCCGTTCCAGACCGGCTTAAAGGCTTCCAGCCGGTCTGGACCGGACAAAACCTAAGCGCGAAGCCTATTTAAGCGTCTTCACGTAAACAGCCAATTTGGCAGCGTCGGCCGCGCTGACGCCCTTGTTGGCAAAGGCGTGCATGGCTTTCTTCTGCGGGCCACCGTTTTCAATGAAATCGGCGAGCTCGGCATCCGTGGCCTTTTGTACGACTGGGGACGAGAAAGCCGGAGCTCCCATCTTTTGGCCGGCGGCAGTACCCTTGCCGTCAGCACCGTGACAACCGGCACATTTTGCTTTGTAGAGATCTTCCTGCGCCCAAGACAGATTTGGCATCGCTAGAAAGAGTGCGAATGCGATAACCATTACAGCTAAAATGACTTTCTTCATGATTTCTCCCGTTGAGAGATAAAAAATAAACCCAAGCACACTCACGATCCCGTTGCTTTGAGTTGAGGTCACGCCTACTGCACGTGCGAGCCCCTATGACTACGAATTCAGTGTGGCGCTAAGGACTTAGGTTGCGCTGTGATGGCAGTCACCCCCGGTAGTGATGGATTTCGCAACAGGTTGGGTCAGGCGTCCGAAAAGGAATGAGGCGAACTGCCTCACCACTGTGGCGAAACTAGGTGGGACAGGTGCGCAAAATCGCAACCACGGGCTGGTTTTGATGAATTTCTACGCGATGGATTGCAAGGTGCCAGGTCGTCGAGTTCTTAGGTTCTGTATCCGAACTAGTCGCCGCTGGCGGTCGGCGCCAAGGCTGGCGAATGTGCTGCTTTCTTGCGCGTACGGCTGGGATCGAAGAAGTTAAGAATCCCGCAGATCACCCAATATCCCGCCGCAACTCCAAAGACAAAGGACCCGGCAAGCGTTAGCAGGAACAGAGTGGTGAGCAGAAAGGTCGTCATAGAGTGTAGGATCCGAAGCGCCAACCGATCCTTAGATCCGATGCTGTTACTTTACCTCGCGTTGACGCGTTCTGGTGTTGACAACTAAGATACGGGAGTAGAGCTACGCTTACACTCTTCCGGGCTTTCCAGAGTAGGGCAGAACGGGATTGAGCGGAGCCCGGCGGCTTCGCTCAGGGCAGGCTTGCAGCGCCGCGTTCGCCGGGACGCCATAAGTCCGGCACGTTGCAGCGCCACACGCCGCCCGAAAAGCCAGCTCTGCTCGAAGCAGAAGTGTAGGGTACACAGGTTCGAACCGAGTCCATGGGAATCACCAGCATCAGCGTACGTGGGGCACGCCAGCACAACCTCAAGAACATTCACGTCGAGATTCCGCGCAACACCTTGACCGTGATTACCGGCCTCAGTGGCTCGGGCAAATCGTCGCTCGCCTTCGACACTATTTACGCCGAGGGCCAGCGCCGCTACGTGGAAACGCTGTCGGCCTATGCCCGCCAGTTTCTCGATCAGATGGAGCGGCCCGACGTCGACAGCATCGACGGCCTGAGCCCGTCGATCGCCATTGAACAGAAGACCACCAGCCGCAGCCCGCGTTCCACCGTCGGCACCATCACCGAGATTTACGACTACCTGCGCCTGCTGTACTCGTCCATCGGCATCCCGCATTGTCCGCAATGTGGACGCCAGATTTCGCGGCAGTCGGCCGACCAGATCGTGCAGCAGGTAATGGAACTGAAGCCCGAAGATCGGGTGATGGTGCTGGCGCCGATCGTTCGCGGACGCAAGGGCGAGTTCAAGAAGGAGCTGGACAAGCTGGCGCAGCAGGGCTATACCCGCGCCCGCATCGACGGCGAGTTGCGCAACATCGCCGATGAAGAGATCAAGCTCGACAAGCGCAAGAACCATACCATCGAGCTGGTGGTGGACCGCCTGCTGGTGAAGCCGGGAATCGAGCGGCGCCTGGCGGCCTCGGTCGAATTGGCGATGAAGTTCGCTAACGGGCTGGTGCAGATCGCCGTGGTCGGCGGTGAGGAGCGGCTGTATTCGTCGAAGCTGGCGTGCCCGGAGTGCGGCATCAATGTCCCTGTACTGGAGCCGCGCTCGTTCTCGTTCAACAGTCTCTACGGCGCTTGCCCGGAGTGCAACGGCCTGGGCAGCAAGTACGATTTCGATCCGGCCAAGGTCATCACCGACTGGTCGAAGCCGCTGCTGGACGGTGCCCTCGGTCCGGGATCGGCATCGCAAAATCTGATTCGCATCCTGCAGCTTGCAGCCGAAGCGTACGGATTCAGCCTGTCCACGCCGTTCGAGCAGTTGCCGCGCAAGACGCAGAACCTCATCCTCTACGGTCCGGAGCAGGGAGAGAAGAAGCGCGGCGGATTCCTCGGCGTCTTCGCCTATCTGCGGCAGGCGATGGAAGACAGCTCGTCGGAAGGTTATCGCGACTGGCTGCTGGATCACATGTCGGCGACGACGTGTCCGGCGTGCCATGGCAAGCGCCTTCGTCCCGAGAGCCTGGCGGTGAAAGTGAACGGCATGTCTATCGCCGATTTCACTGCACTGCCGGTATCGCGCGCGGTCGAAGCTGCGGCGCAGATCAAGCTAAACCAGCGCGAGGAACGCATCGCGGGACGAATCCTCAAAGAGATTGCCGAACGGCTAGGCTTTCTCAATGCCGTCGGCCTGGGCTACATCTCGCTCAGCCGATCGGCGGCGACGCTGAGCGGCGGCGAAGGTCAGCGCATTCGACTGGCAACGCAGATTGGCTCGAAGCTGCGCGGCGTGCTGTATGTGCTGGATGAGCCGTCGATCGGACTGCACCATCGCGACAACGATCGCCTGCTGCATGCGCTGGAATCGCTGCGCGATCTCGGCAACACCGTGCTGGTGGTGGAGCACGATGAAGACACCATCCGCCGTGCCGACTATGTCATCGATCTTGGCCCTGGCGCTGGACGTCATGGCGGTGAAGTGGTGGCCAGCGGGACGCCAGATCAGATTGAAGCTGCGCCGCGTTCGCTCACCGGGCAGTACATCTCCGGCCAGAAGCAGATCACGTATCGCCATGCGCGCCGGCAGCCGAACGGCAAGGCCATCACGATTCTGGGCGCGCGCGAGAACAACCTGAAGAACCTCGATGTAAGTTTCCCCTTGGGCGTGATGACGGTTGTGACTGGCGTCTCGGGTTCGGGCAAATCGACGCTGGTGAACGACATTCTCTATCGCGCGTTGGCCAAGGCGCTGTATCGCTCGCGGGAAGAACCCGGCGCGCATAAATCGATCGCCGGGACTGAGTACATCGACAAAGTCATTCGCATCGATCAGTCGCCGATCGGCCGCACACCGCGCTCGAATCCGGCGACCTACACCGGCGTCTTCACCCAGATCCGCGATCTGTATGCCATGCTGCCGGAGTCGCGCGAGCGCGGTTACAAGGCAGGACGCTTCTCCTTCAACGTTGCCGGTGGACGCTGCGAAGCCTGCCAGGGCGAGGGCCAGCGGCGCATCGAGATGAACTTTCTGCCCGACGTCTACGTTCTATGCGAAGTGTGCGGCGGCAAACGCTACAATCACGAGACGCTGGCGGTGAAGTATAAGGGATATTCGATTGCCGATCTGCTGGAGACGCCGGTGGCCGACGCGCTGCCGATCCTGGAGAACATTCCGCAGATCAAGCAGAAGTTGCAGACGCTGGTCGATGTCGGGCTTGGGCTACATTCACCTGGGACAGTCGGCGGTGACGCTGTCGGGCGGCGAGGCGCAGCGCATCAAGCTGGCGCGTGAGTTGAGCAAGCGGCAGACGGGCAAGACGCTTGTACCTGCTCGACGAGCCGACTACGGGACTGCATTTTGACGACGTCAGCAAGCTGCTGGAAGTGTTGCACCGGCTGACCGACCTGGGGAACAGCATCATCATCATCGAGCACAACATGGACGTGATTCGCAATGCTGACTGGATCATCGACCTGGGGCCGGAGGGCGGCGAGGACGGTGGGCGCATCGTGGCGCAGGGCACGCCGGAGCAGGTGGCGCGAGTCAAGAAGTCCTACACCGGACAAACTCTAGCCAAACTGCTGCCCAGCGCGTCCAATGCGAAGAGCAATGGAGAAGCGGTTGGCGTAGCTCAGATGGAGAGCGCTGGATGACGGGCTGCGCTCGCATTCCGGTAAGGATTTGTCATTACGAGCGAAGCGAGGAATCTGCTTTTCTTCCGCGTTGAGAGAGCGGATTTCTCACGACCATACGTCGACGCGAGAGCGCTTCGGTTAGTATTCGCGAGTGGATTGCCCGAGCGAGAAGGAAGCCCGTAGGGCGAAATAGTCTAGCCCAGCACGTAGCCACAGGCGGAGTGCTGGGTAACGCAGAAAATTAATCGGAGTCCCGTTGGGACGACAGGCCTGATTAGCCGAATCCGGCAAGGCCGAGTCATGCGGTATATTTTCGCATCCATAATCGTTAGAGAACCTAATGTCACTGCCACCCACTCCAACACCTGATCCCGAGAGCCTGACGCAGCCCGCTTTCATCGAGGCTGTCCCAAACGCCGTGAACGAGCCTATGGAGCCAATGCTCCTGCCGCCGGTCGAGCCCATACTCCTGCCGCCGCCCGAGCCCCGCTTTCCGGCGTGGTCGGGTTGGGACGTGCTGGCGGTGCTGGTCTTCACCACGGTGGCGATCTTCGTCTTCAGCCTGATCGCGTTGTTTATCGCACGAACCTTTCCCGCCTACCGGAACATGGCGTTCACCGACTTGGCGACCAATGCGCGCGTCGTCGTGGGCGCGCAGGCGGCGGCTTATCCGGTGGTGCTGCTCTTCATTTTTCTGCTGGTGCGAACCCGTTCGCATGAGCGTTTCGGAAAAGCCATCCAATGGAATTGGCCGGGGCTCATTGCCCCGGGATTCATAGTAGGCGGCGCGGTCCTGGCGGTGGTCATCGAAAGCCTGTCGCGCTATTTGCCCATTCCGAAATCGCTGCCCATGGACAATTTCTTCCACGACGCCACCAGCGCATACATGATGGCGGCCTTCGGTATCACCCTGGCGCCGCTGCTGGAAGAGTTGTTCTTTCGCGGCTTGTTGTACCCGGTGCTGCGACGCTGGTTCGGGCTGGTCGTCGCTGTGGTGCTGACGGCGGTCGCATTCGCCAGCATTCACGGCGCGCAGCTGGGCTATGCCTGGGCGCCGGTGCTCAGCATCTTCGTGGTCGGCGTGGTGTTCACCGTGGTTCGGGTGCGCACGAACTCGGTGGCCGCGTCCTTCCTCATGCATTGCGGCTACAACTTCGCGCTGTTCACCTTGCTGTGGGTGGCCAGCGACCACTACCGCCATCTGGAGAAGATAGCCGGCTGAAAAATGGTATCGTGAAATTATGGCAAGTTCACGCGAACAACTATTGGCGTTGCTGGCCGAAAAATCGTTTCGCCTAGGACAGTTCAAGCTCTCCAGCGGCGGCACCAGCGACTACTACATCGATTGCCGGCTGACCACGCTTGATGCCAACGGCGCGCTCCTGACCGGACAGACCGTGCTGCACGAAATTCACCACAGCGGATGGAAAGCTGATGCTATCGGCGGACTGACCATGGGCGCCGATCCCATCGTGGTGGCGACTTCGGTGATCAGCGCGCAGCAGGGCAAGCCGATCCATGGATTTCTGGTGCGCAAAGCCGAGAAAACGCACGGCACCGGGCAGCGTATCGAGGGCTTTCGCGCAGAGATCGGCGCGGGTAGTGATTGTCGACGACGTCTGCACTACGGGCGCATCGACCATCCAGGCGATTGAGGCGGCGCGCGAGTATGGATTTGAGATTGCCGGCGTATTGTGCCTGGTGGAGCGGGAAGAAGCTGGCGGCCGCGCCAATGTCGAGAAAGCCGCGGCTCCGGCGCCGTTTGTAGCGCTGTTCACCGCGAACGATGTTCGTGCCGAACATGTGAAGGCTGGTCCGCCGCCAATTTTTGCGGTAAGCGCCAAGTGCGACTTCTGCGATCGTCCGGCGGTGACGAATGTGCCGGGCAATCGCTGCGAGGCGCATCGGTCGTGAGGTATTTCAAGGGTAGAGCTGGCCTTCAGGCCGGCGTCCGAGAGCGCTACGTATAATCGGGCTGGGATGGTCGTTGAAAATGACCATCCAGCCCTAAAGATGTGCTCGCTCGATGACGCGGGGCGGAAGCGCCGCTTTACCAGCAGGATTGAACCCAATCATCATGATTAAAACCCTGGAATGGACCGACGCGGGTGTGCGCTTCATCGATCAGACGAAGCTGCCGACGGAAGAAACCTACGTCACCTGCAAGACCTATGAAGAAGTAGCGGACGCCATCCGCACCATGATCGTGCGCGGCGCGCCTGCCATTGGCGTGACCGCGGCGATGGGCGTCGCCCTCGGCATTCGCGATTCGCAAGCCAAAGATCTTGCTGGCTTACAGTGTGATCTGGCGCGCATCTCCGATGTGCTGGCTGCCACCCGTCCCACCGCCGTCAACCTTTTCTGGGGCATCCGGCGGATGCGGAACAAGTTTGACGAAGTCAGCGCGCAGCCGATCGCCCAGATCAAACAAGCCATGGTGACGGAAGCCCAGCGCATGCTGGTGGAAGACATTGCCGCCAATGAGGCGATGGGACAACACGGAGCGGTGCTGCTGCCCGCCAGCGGCGGAATTCTCACCCACTGCAATGCCGGAGCGCTGGCGACCTGCGGCTACGGCACCGCGCTGGGCGTCATCCGCGCCGCGGTTGATTCCGGCAAGAAGCTCGAGGTGTTTGCCGATGAGACCCGCCCGTTCCTGCAGGGCTCACGTCTGACAGCGTGGGAGCTGATGAAAGATAACATTCCGACCACGCTCATCTCTGACAATATGGCAGGCGCCATCATGCGGCAGGGAAAAATCGATGCCGTCATTGTGGGAGCTGATCGCATCGCTGCTAACGGTGATGTCGCCAACAAGATTGGAACCTACACCGTCGCGGTGCTGGCCAAGGAGCATGGCATTCCCTTCTATGTGGCGGCGCCATTCTCGACGGTTGACATGGAAACGCCCGACGGCAGCCAGATCCCGATTGAGCAGCGCTCTTCCCGGGAAGTGACCCATCTGGCCGGCAAACAAATCGCGCCCGATGGAGTGAAGGTCGAGAACCCGGCCTTCGATGTGACGCCGCACAAATATGTGACGGCGATTATCACCGAGCGTGGCGTGGCGCGCGAGCCGTATAGCGAATCGCTGCGGGAGTTGGCACAGATGAAGGTTGGGGTGTCCTAAGCAAGACAAGCTGGGGAATCGAATCTGGATGGAGGCGGCGATGGTGGGGCTAAACAGAATGCGGGGACTTCAGCCGCAGATCCCTCCGCTACGCCGCGGTCGGGATGAAAGACGCAGATCCCTCCGCTACGGTCGGCATGACAAACGCACCTTGCAGGTTTTCGCTATTCAGACTAAAGCGGTTGTCCACTTCACTTCTCCCAACTCGCATCTTCGTCTAAGCATGCCTCCTACTTCATATCCTTCACCAGTACCACCGAGCCGTACTCGTGTCCGCTGTTATCGACGGCGCGCGCAATCACCGCGTTGAATCCATCGCGCAGCTCGGGATATTTGGCCACGATGGCCTTGATGATGGCCATGTTGTCCTGAAACGCCACAGCGGAGTTGCCCGCATCTGGATTCACATACCGCACCCGCAAGTCGAGATTGTTGTCCACCGGCACGGCTGCCAGTTCCATCACCTTGAAGACCTTGCCGTTGGCCGACAGGCTTAGCGGAGCCGAGTCGCTGGGGATATCGGCCGGCCGCGCGCTCTGCATCTCATCGGCAATCTTGTCCAGCTGCGGCGTGCTCATGAAGTTCACCGGCGCACTCAAGTCCCACGCTGTCAGATAATAGAACCATGCATTGTGCGACTGCCCCTTGGCCTTGAATTCACGCGCCTTGGTCAGATACCACTGGGCATCGTGTCCGCCAACCGAGTCCAGCCGCGGATAATATCCTGCCAGTTTCCACGCCCCGCCCACGTTTTGCAGAATCAGCGTCAAGGTGATCGGATCCTTGCCCGCGACTTTCTGGATGACGATGGCGTATAGGCCGGGCGGCAAGTTGGGAATAAAGAAAGCCAGGCGGTCGGCAGAGTTGAAAATGCCACAATAAAATTCTGCCCGCGGCAAAGGAGCTTTGGCGTCCGAAGCATCCAGCAGATATGTGCCGGTCACCGTGGATTGCCCTTCCGCAAAGTATGGTTTGTTGGTGACGACGGCCTGCTCGATGCTGCCGAAGTCGCCGGTAATAGCGGGTATGGCATTGGTCTTCAGACCTGCTACATCCCCGCTTTTTGACATGTCGAGATACTGCCTGGCTGCCGTCTCCAGAGCGGTCTTCGTGGCCGGGTTCAGATCGGCTCCCGAAGAGCACGTCTGCGCAAGCCCGCCAGGAGCAATAACTAAGACTGCCAGGAAGAAGAATCCGAGGCGGCGCAAGCATCGGATCGAATCTGCGAAGTGGGACATTGGATTCATCACCTTGCCGCCAGCGAGGGACGGCGATATATCGGTAGAAGGCATCTTGCAGTTCGGACTCAATCGGACTCCCATTTCTGCGATGCCGGATTGCCCCTGGTCAGATGTTCGAGAGCCAGGCTCTTCGGCAAAAACACCCGGTACGATTCATTCCAGCAACTGATACACTGCCACGGGGTTAGAATACTCACAGCGGCGCGGCGCCGTAACCATCCAGGTGCAGGGCCGTCTAACACATTATGTTACGCCTTGGAAAAGATTTCGGATGGACGTTGGTCCTGGCGGCGGGACTCTTGATTCCCGCGCGGGAATTGCCGGCGCAATCTCCGCCAGGCCGACCGCAAATCATGGCGCCGCAGGCGACCGTTCCCAACAGCGCTTCTCCGGCAAATAGTGCGGCGGCAAATCCAGCGAGCGGTGCAGCGCCCAATCCGGCGAGCAGTACTCCATCCCAGGCGCGTTCGCATCATAAGAAGAAAGACGCAACTCCGCCGGTAGCCGAGGTTCCGCAGCCGCCTCCTCCTCCACCAACTCTGGAGCAAACACCTCCCACCGCGCCGCGGATCACGTATCAGGGGGGACAGCTGAGCATCGATGCCCACAATTCCACGTTGTCGCAGGTACTGCGTGCGGTGCAAGTGCAGACTGGAGCGTCGATTGAGATGCCATCCAGCGCGAGCAGCGAACGGGTTGTCGCCCAACTGGGCCCGGGTCAGCCCAAGGATGTGCTCAACACGCTGCTGAACGGATCGAAATTCGATTACATCATTCTGGGCGTGACCGGAAATCCAGGCGCCGTCCAAAAGATAATTCTCACGCCTCGGCAGAACTCTGGCATGAGCAATGTAAACGTGGCGCAAAATAATAACCAGATGCCGAATCAGGAGCAGGTGGAAGATGAGACGCCGCCTGAGGAAGGCGTTCCCATCGCCAATGAAGCGGAGGAGAGCCCGCCACCGGAGCAACAGGCACCACCGCCGCCCGGCGGATTCCGTCGCCCTATGATGATGCCGGGGGGACAGCCTGGCCCGCCACAAGCGGGGGCTGACAACGGCGATCAGCAGAACGGCGCGAAGACTCCGGAACAGCTGATGCAAGAGTTGCAGCAGATGCAGCAACAGCAGCAGCAATATCAGCAGCAACTGAATCCCGCCAACCAGAATCAGCCGCAATAGCGGCACCGTCAGTAGCGCTCGCGGCAAGGCGAGTTGGGGAGATTTGCGCTTCGAAGGCGTCGCCTTATCGGCGAACAAAGGCCCGTCTGCTCACCGCCCGGATGGTATAGTCGTGGGTCGCCGGTAAGCATCGTCCTTCGGAGCACCTTATGAAATGCCTGCCTGCCCTTCTTCTTCTCGCGGCGTCAGTTTCGTTGAGTCAATCGAAGCCGCCAGTGCCCACTGCGCCGACGATCACCTACGTCCGCTGCGGCACGCTCTATGACGGCAAGAGCGATACCGCACGCCAGAACGTTACGCTTCGAATCGCTGGCGACAAAATCGATCAACTCGGCGAAAACGTTCAGCCCGAGAGCGGCGCCACGGTCATCGATCTCAGTCACGAGGTCTGCCTGCCCGGCCTCATCGACGCGCACACTCACGTGCTGTTGCAAGGCGACGTGACCAGCGAAGACTACAACGTGCAGATCCTGCAATATTCCACACCGTATCGCACGATTCTGGGCACGGTCGCGGCGCAGAAGGCGCTGGCCTACGGCTTCACCACCATTCGCGATCTTGAAACCGAAGGCGCGGGTTATGCGGATGTCGACATCAAGAAGGCGATCAACAACGGCATCATTCCCGGACCGCGCATGCAGGTGGCCGGTCGCGCGATGGACGTGACCGGCGCGTATCCCGTGCTGGGCTATTCGTGGGAGCTGAAGTGGCCCCACGGCGTCGAGGAAGTGGACGGCGCGGAAGGCGGACGCAAGGCCGTGCGCGAGCAGATTTCCAACGGCGTGGATTGGGTCAAGGTTTACTCCGACCGCAGCTATCGGGTGCGGCCCGACGGCGTGCTCGACGACGTTCCGACTTTCACTCTCGCGGAGCTACAGGCCATCGTCGACGAAGCCCATCGCGAGCGTCACAAAGTCGCTTCGCATGCCAGCGCGCTGAATGGCGTGCATAACTCGGTGGAGGCGGGAGTCGATTCGGTCGAGCACGGTTTCTACATCGCCGATGCCGATCTGAAGACGATGGTCGCGAAGGGCATTTACTACGTGCCCACGCTGTTGGTCGGTGAATACGTTGCCGAAGGGCGTTCGACTGAGGGTTCGCATGTTTGGCTCGACATGATTAGCATTCACGCCGCGACCTTCAAGCGTGCACTGGCCGCGGGCGTGAAGATCGCCTTCGGCACCGATGCTGGCGGTTTTCCGTGGACCGTGAATCCGGCCAGAGAATTTCCCCTGATGGTGAAGTACGGCATGACGCCGGCGCAGGCGTTGCGCTCGGCCAACATGAGTGCAGCGGAACTGCTCGGTATTCAAGATCAGATTGGTTCGCTGGAAGCAGGGAAGTTTGCCGACATCGTGGCTGTTCCCGGCGATCCCATGGCCGACATCGAGCAACTGGAGAATGTGAACTTCGTCATGAAAGGCGGCAGAGTGTTTAAAGCAGTGGATAGTGAATAGTGGATAGTGGATAGGACAAGGATTGGCTCCGGTCGGTGCCTGAATGGATTCACACAAGAAGGCCCGCCGCAATGCGCCCACGCCGCCCAATTTCTGCTCTGATGCACGAGTATGATTTACTAGCCACTATCCACTAACCACTATCCACTGACCACCGATGTCCATGCCTTCCGCCGACCCGCACATCGAATACTCCGGCCGCCTGGAATTGGCGCGCGGCAATCTGTCGCGTCTGGATGGCCGCCATCGCACCCTCGGGTATGCGAAGCTGATCGTCGGCTTAACCACATTGGTCATCGCGGTGTGGCTGCTCAAGTACCACGCTCACTACATTGCATTCTTTCTGGTTCCGGCGGCCTTCTATTTGGTGCTGGCTATTTTTCATGAGCGCGTGATTCGCGCTCGCCGGCGCTACTCGCGCATCATTGCGTTTTACGAACGTGGGCTGGCGCGACTGGATGACCATCTGGCCGGGTACGGGCAACAGCGGTGAGCAATACCTGTAAGCCCGATCACCCTTATGCGCGCGATCTGGATCTGTTCGGCCACGGTTCGCTGTTCGAGCTCTTATGCACCGCATCCACGCCCTCTGGCCAGCAAACATTGGCGAACTGGCTGCTGGCGCCAGCCGCTCCAACCGAAGTACTGGCGCGCCAGGCAGCAGTTGCAGAGTTGCGCAACTGTCTCAATTTCCGCGAAGACCTGGCAATCGCCGGAGAGGGCATCCGTTCCATCCGCCCCGAAGCGCTCGCAGCCTGGGGATTGAGCAGACCTGCGATTCAGCCGGGAATCATGCGCATTGCCGCGCCCGTGCTGGCCGTGCTATGGATCGCCGGCATGCTGGTCTGGGGCATTTGGGGACTGGGAGACATCGCGCTGCTAATTAGCTTTGTCAATCTTGGCGTCAGCTATCTTTCCCGGGCACGTGCCGAACGGGCGGCCGCTCTCTTCTTCGCCAAGGACGAATCTACAGCAGCTTCCACCGACGAAGCTGCGGACGATCTCAAGCTGCTCTCTGCCGTGCTGGCGCAAGTCGAGCGGCAAAGCTTCTCCTCGCCCAAGCTACAGCAATTGCAAGCCGCGCTCATGACCGGCGGCATTGCGCCCTCGCGCGCCATTGCCCGCTTGAGCCGTCTGATGGAGTATCTCGACTCCGGCCACAACTGGATCCTCCGCGTGCTCGATCCATTCATCTTCTGGAACATGCAGTTCACCTTTGCCATCGAAGCCTGGCGCCGGCAGTTCGGTCCCGCGATTGGCAGCTGGCTGGCAGCGTTGGGCGAAATCGAGGCGCTATCGTCGCTGGCGGGCTACGCCTATGAGAATCCCGGCGATGTCTTTCCCGAGTTTGCCGATCACTCGCCGGTCTTCGATGCGCAGGGATTTACCCATCCCCTGCTGCCGCGCGGCCACGCGATGCGCAACGATCTGATCCTCAGCCACCAATTGCAGCTCATCATTATCAGTGGCCCCAACATGGCGGGGAAGAGTACGTTCGTTCGTGCCGTGGGAGTGAACGCGGTGCTGGCGCAGTGCGGCGCTCCGGTGCGCGCGAAGCGGCTGGTGATATCACCTCTGGCGGTGAGCGCGTCGATCTGTGTGCTCGATTCGTTGCAAGGCGGCGTCTCGCGCTTCTATGCCGAGATCACCCGGCTGAAGCAGATTGCCGACCTGGCCAAAGGGCCGGCGCCGGTGTTGTTTCTGCTGGATGAGTTGTTTTCCGGGACGAACTCGCATGACCGCCGTATCGGCACGGAATCGATGGTGCGAAATCTGGTGGGCCGCGGCGCCATCGGCATGGTTACCACTCATGATCTGGCGCTAACCCAGATTGCCGAGTCGATGCGCAGCAGCGCCGCCAACTTCCACTTCGAAGACCATCTGACGAACGGCGAATTGCATTTCGACTACCGGCTATGTCCGGGTATTGTGCAGACCAGCAACGCCCTGCAATTGATGCGGTCGATTGGGCTGGAAGTGTAGTGCGGGCTAATTTGGGGGATAGGGGCTGCGGACCAGGGTCAGGGGCTAGGGACGCGACCAGGGTCATGGGAGAATCTAACCTAATCCCCAATCCCTGACCCCTGACTCCTATTCCCTGACTCCTGGCCCCTACTTCAACGACCGCAGATACGCCACCACGGACTCGGCGTCGGCGCGATTCATTTTGTACTCCGGCATGGGAGGCCGCGCCGGTTGTCCATTCGGAGCCAGGCCGGTCATGAAGAACTGCACAGCTTTATCCTCATCCCACCCGGGCAGCCCGGCGATATTGGGCGAAGTGTCAGCCCAGACCGGCATCGGAACCAGCGGTCCAAACTCCAGCTTCTTGCCTTGCAGCCATTGCGTCATGATGTACTGGCCGTGGTCGTTCATCGGCGTATGACAATCGCCGCACTGGCCGATGGCCTTCACCAGGTATTCGCCGTGCGCAATCTGCGCCTTGGTACCGCCCGATGCAACGGAATTCGTGCTCGCTACGATTAGACACAAACACGCGGCTCCGCAAGCCGCAACCATCCTGCTTTTCATTCGCCCCTCCGTTGATTGTCCAGCCAAGGTGGGAGCGATTCTCCCGTAACCCGCGCTTATGTGTCAATCAAGATCGTCGATCCGCGTTAGCTCTGTAATAATTTTCCAAACCCTACAATATCCGCATCCCCTGATTCGTCTACATGAGTAGATGAAAGAAGCGGCGAGCCTGCAGCGGATGACTCTCGAACAGGACCAGCGGATCTCCGAGGTGGTCAGGCAGGAGCAATCCCGGCTGCGCAACTTCATCCGCCGGCGTGTGCCCGATCCGCGCGATGCCGAGGATATTTTGCAGGACGTCTTTTACGAGCTCGTGGAAGCCACTCGTCTGCTGATGCCCATCGACCACGTAACCGGCTGGCTGTTTCGCGTAGCACGCAACCGCATCACCGACCTCTTCCGCAAGAAGAAGCCGGAAGCATTCAGCGATGTCGACGTGGTGGACGACGACGGAGAGTTGCTGCGTCTGGAAGACCTGCTGCCGTCGCCTGACGCCGGGCCCGAGGCAACGTATGCGCGCAACGTGATGCTCGACGAACTGGAGTTTGCGCTCGAGGAGTTGCCGGAAGAGCAGCGCGAAGTGTTTGTGGCGCACGAATTGGAAGGGCGCAGTTTCAAGGAATTGGCTGCCGAAACGGGCGTGAGCGTGAACACGTTGCTGTCACGCAAGCGCTATGCGGTGCTGCATCTGCGGCAAAGGCTACAGGCGATTTACGACGAATTTATGGAAGCGTGAGGAACGTGAACATGGTAACCAAATGGATCAGCAGAGTTCTTAAGATCATACTAGGGATTTTTATCCTGATCGTGGTCATTGGCGCCGTGGGCGAGGGCGTGTTGCAACTGTGGAATTGGCTGCTGCCACCGCTCTTCGGATGGCACATGATCACCTTCTGGCAAGCGGTGGGCATACTTGTGCTTTGCCGGCTGCTGTTCGGCAGCTTCGGAGGACGCTCATGGCACCGCTCCAACTGGCGGCGGCGCATAGGCGAGCGCTGGGAGAGCATGACTCCCGAAGAGCGCGAGAAAGTCCGTCAGGGAATGCGGGGACGTTGCGGACATTGGGGAGCAGGCGCGCCAGCGACGGAGCCAAAGCCATGAGGGAAAGATGCTGCTTTCGCGAGCGTGGTCGGTGTGTTCGGAGTTTCGTCAGGCTTTTGGGAGAACCGTCAGCGCCAGCGCCTTGGCGCGATCAAGAGCCGTTGCATCGTCGTCCATGCCGCTAATGATAATGGTCAAAATTAGGTTCTTGCCTTTGCGTACGGTAAGGTTTCCCGACGGTCGGCCCAGCTTGGAGGCGGTTCCCCACACCGCGGCATCTCCCACGCCCGAGACCGGTTGCACATTCTTAAATCCGGCCGCCTTTAGACTGTCGGCCATGGCACTCTCATTCCCGCTGATGTCTGTGTCGCTATAGTGTGCGTTCAGCGTCACTGTCTTGGCCGTGAGCGAGGCGCCTTGCGCGGAACGAAAACTACAGGCGCTGCCATCAGTCCGAGGTTCGTTTCTAGGTGGAGCGACCGGTTCACCCAGAGCAGCTTCGGCGTCGGCCGCAGTTATCAGGCTGCAGGCGTCCTTAGTCGCCGCGCGGGCAGGAGTCGGAGCCAGGACGACGAAACCGATGAACACGCAGGATATGAGCGCGAGTGGGACGCGGGAACGCATCTTCATGGGATGAGTAACATATCACGGCTCAGTGCCGGCAATTCCATACGTCGTTGTTCGATAGTGAGGGGTCGACGATACTCCGGAGGAATCCCTCGACGGGAGAGAAGCCCCCGGACTCAAGCGCAGGAATCCTGCTACGGCGTGATCTCGAAGACGACGCCGCAGGCGCAGCTACTCGACCCGCCGTCGTAAGTAGTGCCATAGAGAGTGCCGTTGCTGTCCATGATCAATCCGCCCTCGGCATTTGCGCCATCCGTGCCGCCGGTAAAGTCATGCAGGCTGGTGTAAATCCAGCCATTGCTGGTGGGCGTCAGCTTGAAAACGACACCCTGGCCAAATGCACCGTTACCCCAGCTTGCGCCGTAGAGATTGCCCGCACCGTCGCGCACCAGGTTAGCTACCGGGCCCAGCCCTTCGCCGGGCAGGTCATAAATCAAGTTGAACGTCCAACCGCCTCCCGCGGGACTAATTTCGTAGACCGTACCGCCGGGGCTGGCATCACTGCCGCCGGTAGCTCCATATAGATTGCCCGCGCTGTCGGCGATCAACCCACCCATCGGCTGCGCTCCATCCGTGCCGTCGTGAAAACTGTAGAGAGTGTGCTCGGTCCATCCCGATTGTGAAGGCGACAGTCGGTAAACTGTGCCGCAACCGAAGCCGCCGCATCCGGCCAAGCCTCCCGACTGCGTCGTGCCATAGAGATTGCCGGCGGAGTCGAATAGCAATAGAGAAACCGGATTCGCGCCGTCCTGTCCGTTGGTGAAGGTGTAGAGCACCTGATAGCGCCAACCGCCATTGGAGGGCGTCATCTCGTAAACGACGCCGTATCCCTGGCCGCCATTCACATTTGTGCCGTAAATATTTCCGCTGGCATCGAAAATGATCCCCGACTGTGGATTGCCTCCGTCGGTTCCTCGGGTGAAGTTGTAAAGAGCGGTTTCCTCCCAGGGGCACGATATAGAGCCGCAGATTCTGGCCGGAGGTTGGGCGTTAAAAACCGTGCCCTCGCCGGCGCTTCCTCCGCCGTTGGTGGTTCCGTAAAGCGTGCCATTCGGACCAAAGGTCGGAGCATCCCATGGAAAGTTGCCGTCCGTGCCCTCGCCAAAATTGTGGATATCGCTGTAAGTGAAGCCCGAAGCGGCGCGCTTCAATTCAAATAGCGTGCCGGGAGCGTATATACCACCCCACGCAGATGTTCCGTAGAGATTGCCATGCTGGTCGATGGTCACTCCGCCGATCGGATGGGCTGAAGTAGAGTGACCGGTGAAGCTGTAAATCACGCTGAAAGTCTGAGCTTGTGCCGATGGGCTGGCGACGATTGTAAGCGCAAACGGAATCGCAACCGCCAGCGCCACCGTGGTGGCCCATTTGCGGATATCTGATGTCATGGTAATTGTCCTCCTCGACCGCCAACAGCGGTGCTGCTGAGACGAAAGGTATAGGTCATCGAATCGACCCCAGCCAATCGCGCCGACTTGAGAGACGGGGATGACCTTCACCTTCGCTAGCCGGCGGATACGATACCGCCGAGCGCGCCGCCAGTTGTCACAAATTTGTCAAAACATAGTGGAACCTGGAGGGGCGTTTCGCGCGGACAGCGATCGCGCAGATACGCTGTCATGGCAAACGACAGGATAGGAAGGCTCATTGTTTTTACGGAACGAACCGCGGCGCGGCGGCGTATCTGGCTCGGGAAGTTGATGACATGCTGTAGAACGATATCGAGAGAATCGCTGCTGGCTGCTTTCGCGGTGTTATCTGAAATCTGCCCCCGGCAGAGCCCCGGGCAGGATCGACGAAACTGCCGATGAACTGAGGGGCAACACGGTATGAATCGGAAATGACTCGACGATTCCGTAACACGATTCTCATCGCCATCCGAAAAGTCCGGGAGGTCCGTGAGGCGTAGAAATACGGTGCATATCGAAAAATCTGTAGGGTGCCCCGTCCAACCTTTTTGGTTGGGCGGGGATTTTTCTTATAGTGAAAGAATCACTCACTACCACTGACCGCAAGCAACGTCCCATCCGCTCGCGTCGTCGTCCTGTCCACTCAGACTCGACTTCCACTACTCCTTCTACCCCGTAGCGTAGTGAAGGAAGCTGCTCCACGCCCAATCGTCCGGCTTCTCCACGAGTCCCCGCTTCACTGGGTTGCGATGCATATACCTTAACTTTTCGATCCGCTTGTTCTGACTCCACACGTTCGCTATGTTTTCGTATGCGGCAGTCAGCCCAACATTGCTGGGAGTTGAAACAATAGCTGATCCTAGATCGTCGGCAACATCAGCCAAACCCGGGAACGTGAGTTGGCACACCTCGGTGTCATCTCTCACGAACCTCGAAAAATTTCTTAGTTTACGAACATGCTCGGGGCAATCAGCATGAATAGGCCGACTATGAGACCCAAAGCGAGGATGGAGTTTCGCCACTCGACAGCGATGCTATGCCGACCACAACAAGTACGCCGCCGATGATCTGTATTGTGGCTCGGCGACCCTCTTTTTCTTTGGCGGATTGACATTGGGCGGTATTTCACGCTCGCCTGGAACCGGTCTACACGGAGGTCACCGGGCTTCTCCAGAACGGATCCATGTTGATCCATCCCGACCGATCAGACAAGCCGGTCGCTCGGTTCCGTAGAGTCGTCCTGGAGCGAGGTCGACTCAAACTCTCCACGAACGACTTGCTGCGTCATCACCAATAGAAGGCCCCGGTGCCCAGCGGGCGTTACCGCGGAGAGATAAGGACGAAAAGGGCGCGCTCTCACGCACCCTCATCGCGCTTGTAACCGCTGGACGTCCTACTTCTGGCTGTCCTGGAAGCGTTTGTTGACTTCGGCCCAGTTCACCACGTTCCACCACTCTTTCAGGTAGTCGGCGCGGCGGTTCTGATATTTCAGGTAGTACGCGTGCTCCCACACATCGTTGCCCATGATGGGATAGAAGCCCTGGCTCAGGGGATTGTCCTGATTGGCCGAGCTGATGACTTGCAGCTTACCGCCCTGGTCGCGTACCAGCCATGTCCAGCCGCTGCCGAACTGCTTCACGCCGGCGTCGTTGAACTTCTCTTTGAAGGCGTTGAAGTCGCCGAAGGTGCTCTTGATGGCATCGGCAATGGCGCCGTTGGGATCGCCGCCGGCATTCGGGCCCATGATCTTCCAGAACATGGAGTGGTTCACGTGGCCGCCACCGTTGTTGCGCACCGCAGTGCGAATGGCCTCGGGCACGTTCTCCAGACCTTTGATCAGACTCTTCGGCGCTCAGCTTCTGCAGCTCGGGAGCTTTCTCCAGCGCAGCGTTCAGGTTGGTTACATAGGCCTGATGATGCTTGTCGTGATGCAGGTGCATGGTTTGAGTATCGATGTAAGGTTCAAGGGCAGCGTAATCGTAAGGCAGGGCAGGAACTTCGTTTGCCATTCTGTTTCTTCCTCCAGTTGGCGTTGATGCAAGGAAACGACGGGTGGTTTCAAAAGCGCGGGCGAGACCCACCTCTCAGCCGCCCAGACATTATAGAGCGTGAAGCCAGTTTCAAGTTTCGAGCGTCGAGTTTCAAGCAACGAGCTTCGAGCAATGAGTATCGCGCAACGAGTTTCGCGTTCAGGGCGGTGCTGAACCTGGTTTGTGGCAGGGCACGAGTTTACTCGGACCGAATGGAATGCAAAAAAGTTCGGGGCTTCAGCCCCGGCGCGGGTTTTCCTCAGCGGCTAAAAGCCGGCATGACTTTACGGCACGGCTGATGCCGTGCCCTGAAACACAGCAATAATCTGAAACGCGTATTCTTTGGCCGACCGAAGCTTCGCTAACGCGCGGTCTCGTACTCGTCCAGCAAGGTCTGCTGGTTCACTGCGCTCCAAAATTCGTTTTCCGTGAGCTCTTTGGAGGCTAAGCCTTCCGCCAGCAGAGTCTGAAGCTCTCCCGAGTGCCGGCGAAACCGGGAACCGTACGCTGTTCCACAGCTGCCAAAGCAGCGTCCACCACTTCCTCCACCGAATTGTAGGCACCACGCCGAATGACATCCTGAACGCGCCGCTCTTGTTCCGGTGTGAGATGTATCGTGATGCCATTACTCATCTTCATTGTTGCCTCCAGAGTACGAAAAGAGCCGGCCCGAAGCAATAATAGACGCCTGAAGCACTCCGGGAGAAAAGCAGGTCCCTCGACTCCGCTTCGCTGCACTCGGCATGACACGCAAGGGGAATCCGCGCTACGGCGCAACCGAAGCTGCACGCCTTGATGATCGGCACCGCGTCTCGCCCCTGCTACAATTCAGGCGAAATCGAGGACGAACCGGGCGGGACGAAGCTACAGGTTAGAGGGCCGATTCATCGAACCGCCGGCCCCTGGCTGTCGTATAACTCTTTAGCAGTGAGTGGGATTTGGGCCAGGAGTCACGCCCCTTGGGAGCGCTGATTGGACGACAACCAAGCCGTCAATGCCCTTGTCCGTCGCTGTGTGTCCGGCGACGCTGCGGCATGGCAGGAGATTGTCCAGCAGTTTCACCGGAGGATTTATAACATCTGCTACCGGTTTTCGGGATCGGCAGATGACGCGGCGGACCTGAGCCAGGAAGTGTTCATCAAGATGTATCGCACGCTCAGTACGTTTGACACCTCGCGGGCATCATTTATGACTTGGGTCACGACGGTCACGCGCAATCTGCTGGTGGACCACTTCCGTAAGGGAAAGTACGACCGGATCACGGATTCGCTGGACGCGACTCCGGGCAACCAGGAAGACGGGCTGACCCTGGCCGATCAGCTGGAGGACGGGGCGGCGAGCCCGGAGGCCCGGATGCGGAGCCAGGAGACTCAGAAGCTGGTCCACGAGGCCCTGAAGCGGCTTTCGCCCGAACTGCGGGAAGCGGTGATTTTGCGCGATTTGCAGGATTTGGACTACAAGGATATTGCCAAAGTCCTCAATGTGCCTGAGGGAACTGTGAAAAGTCGCATAAATCGGGGACGAACGGAACTGGCGAGGCTCTTGCAACGTAACTATAGGCAGGTAGGATGATGGCTGGCGAGAACCAATCCGGAATGCAATCGGGGCCCCCAGATCGCGCCGCATCTGCGCGAGCTGGTGGTGGAGTGCGTCGAGGTTGAGGCCCTTTTGGCCGAAGCTCTGGACGGCGTGCTGCACGGCTCGCAGCTGGCGGCCTTCGAGGCTCATCAGCAGACCTGCCTGGCCTGCCGAACCATGGTGGAAGAAGCCGGGGCCGGCATGCACTGGCTTAAGGGGCTGGACGAAGCCGAGCCACCGCTCAACCTGGTACACAATATCCTGGCTCAGACCGTCGGAGCGCTGCCTTCCGAGCATATCGTACCGGTCCCGCGCGGTGAAGGCTGGTTCGACAAGTTGAAGGGCCGTCTGGCCCCGATGTTCGGACCCGTGGCTACGCCGCGCTTCGCCATGTCTTTCGGTATGGCGTTCTTCTCCATTACCTTGCTGCTGGGTATCGCCGGCTTCCACCTGAGTGATCTGCGCAATCTCGACCTGAGCTCGAAGGGCATCACCAAGACTTACTATGCGACCCAGGCGCGCGTGGTTCGTTATTACGAGAACATCCGCCTGGTGTATGAGATTGAGTCGCGCGTGCGCGATCTGCGCCGGGTTGCGACTCCCCAGAACAAGGATAACCAGCAACCGGAGGCGCCCGCGCCCACGAATCCGAAGAATCCTAATCCGAAGAAGAGCGACAATCGGCAACCGCAAAACCGCAGCGGCCAGAACACCAGCCGTGACGATGGCCCGCCCATGCTGGCCACCTTCCCGGCGGTGGCATTGGTCGCCATGAATCAGGCCCGGCTGAACAGGAGAACCGCATGAACTGCGCCAATCATGTCGATGTTCCCGCTGTCGCATTCTGTCGCATCTGTGGCAAGCCACTGTGCAGCAGCTGCGTGCGAGACGTCCATGGCGTTATTTACTGCGAGGAATGTTTAGCCTCGCATTTGAGCGGCACCATGCCGCCACCCGGCTCTACCGCCGTGCCTCCGGGTGTAATTCCTCCTACTGGACTTCCCCGCCCGGGAGTGGCCGCTGTTCTGGGATTGATCCCCGGGGTCGGCGCTATGTACAACGGTGAGTTCGCTAAGGGATTCATTCATGTGCTGATCTTCGCCACCTTGATCTGGTTATCCAATCCCGATCATGGCAGCGGATTGTTCGGCATTGCGATCGCTGCTTTCTACATCTACATGCCGATTGAAGCGTATAAAACCGCTCAGGCGCGTGAAATGGGATTACCGGCTCCCGATCCGTTTGGCTTCAATCACCTGTTCTCTTCGGGATTCGGAACTTCCAAACCCGCTCCTCGCGCTCCGGCCGATCCCAGGGTTCCGGCTAATCCGGCTAATAATGTTGTGCCCGCTGACGATCCGCTGATTATGCTGCCGCAGGGGGAGCCGGTGGTCGAATGGACCGCAGTCGCGGGTGCCCATCGGGGCATTCATCCTGATCGGGCTGGGTGTCGTGTTCCTGCTCGATGAATTGGGGGTGTTTCACTTCGATTGGATCTGGCGTTTCTGGCCGCTCATCCTGATCGCGATCGGGGTTCGCGTTCTGATGCAGCGTCAGCGTAGAGGCTGGTGAGGAGAACATCATGAGATACCGTTATAACCGTAATTGCTCCTGCCCCCGCTGCCGTGCTCATGGTTTCATGGGACCCGCCGTGCTCATCACCATCGGCGTGCTGTTTCTGCTCGATCAGATGGGCCGCGCGCACTGGATGGACTTCGGCTTCACCTGGCCGGCACTGTTGATCGTGATCGGCTTGATCAAGCTGCTGGAACACAGCGCTTCCACCAACGGGCACATCCCGCGCGAATACAACGCGACGCTGCCACCCAATCCGGGGCAGCCCATCCCTCCGGGGACTCCGGGATACTCAGCCTATCCGGGTTATCCGGGATATCCGGTTCAGCCGCAAGGCTCGGTAGTGACGCCGCCTCCGACTCCTGCGGCAGGTTCCATCGGGCCGTATCGCGGGCCCGATGACCGGGAGGTGCACAATGGCTAGCCCGAATCTGTATCCTCCGCCACCGGCCGCGCCGCCGCCTCCGCCGCCGGTCTATCGTCAGCACCGTTCGATCGCGGGGCCGTTGATCCTGATCGTGATCGGTCTGGTCTTCTTTCTGCGGAACTTCGGCTTCCGCTTTCCCTTCTGGCACTGGTTCGGACACTGGTGGCCGGTACTGCTGATCCTGTGGGGCGTGATCGCGCTGATTGAACATTCGACCGCCAACCGCATGGGATATCGCACCCGCCATCTTGGCGCCGGCGGCATTGTCCTGCTCATCTTGCTGGTCGGACTGGGCGTCACCGCTCATTACAGCTCCGATGTCGACTGGAGCGGCGTGCGCGACCAGATCCAGATGGACGACGATCTGGGCGGCATCTTCGGCACCGCCTTCACTTTTGAAGACACGTTGCAGCAGTCGTTTCCTGCGCATGGCAATCTGCGGGTCGTGTGTGATCGCGGCACCCTGAATATTTCGCCGTCCGACGACAACACACTGCGCGTCGTGGTTCACAAGAAGCTGTACGCGCAAAACCAGAAGGATGCCAGACCAATATAACGGTCAGACCAGGCCGCAAATCACCGTGACCGGCAACTCGGTACTGTGAATGCCAACACCGACGGCGCCGGCGAACACGGGGTTGAGTCGGATCTGGACATTTTCGTGCCTGCCGACGCAGCGCTCGACGTGGCCGGCAAACGCGGCGACGTAACCGTCAACGAGCGAAAGGCTGACGTCAAGATTGCCTTGCAACATGGCGACATCGAGCTCAGCGACATCGCCGGCGCCGCAAAAGCGAGCCTGGCAAAAGGTTCGCTGCGGGCCTCCAAGATTGCCGGCGATCTGGATGTCGATGGCCGACTCGACAACGTCACCATCGATGAGGTTGCCGGTGCGGTGCATCTGAATGGCGACTTCTATGACGACATTCGTCTTAGCAAGATCGCCAAAACCGTCACCTTCAAGACTTCGCGCTCCGACATGGAGATCGCCTCCGTTCCCGGCGATATCGAAATTGCCAGCGACGAGGTGCGGGGCAGCGATCTGACCGGTCCCAGCCGGGTGGTCACCAGCTCGAAGAACATTCACCTGGAAGATATTTCCGGCGACCTGCAGGTGGAGTCGAACAACGGCAATGTGGAAGTCACCACCGCGGGCAAGCCCGGCAAGATGACAGTGAGCACGCAGCATGGCGACGTGGCCTTGACCCTGGCCAGCAAGCCGCCGGCGGATCGGGTGAATGTAACCAGCACCCACGGCGATATCACGCTAACCCTGCCGTCGAATGCCGGTTTTCAAATTACCGCCGGCACTCGCAAGGGCGACATCACCTCGGAATTCGATGCGGTGAAGGTAGATGAGACTAACGGCACTTCCCACGCCACCGGCACGGTCGGCAACGGCGTCAGCAAACTGCTAGTGAATACCGATACCGGCGACATCAAGATCGGCAAGGGATGAAGGCAAAGGCCTGGGGGCCGGGGTTAGTGGTCAGTGGATAGAGAATTTGGAAGTGTGAGATAGAAACCTGAGGGTGCCCCATCCAAGCCTCTTTTGCTTGGGTGGGGATTTTTCTTGATGCTGCTTAACGGCCGGAAGAAGAAATAGACTATCCAAACTAATCCCTATCCACTGACCACTCTCTTCACAATTTCTTCCACCTCGTCCACTACCTCATCGATGCCCTTGTGCGTGGTGTCGAGAATGACTGCATCCGGCGCAGGGGCCAGCGGCGACACGACTCGCGAGCGATCGCGCTCATCGCGTGCCGCAATCTCCGCGTGGACGCGCTGAGTTTCTTCGGCCGAGCGCGATCCGTTTTGCAATGTCCGCCGCTCGGCTCGTACGCTCGCATCCGCATCAAGAAAGACTTTCACGTCGGCGTTGGGAAACACGGCGGTGCCGATATCGCGGCCCTCCATCACTACGCCACCATTGGCGCCCAGCTCGCGCTGGCGCGCCACCAGTACCTGCCGCACCTGGCGGATGCACCGACACGCGCGACGCCGCCGCGGTCACATCGGCCTCGCGAATCCGTTGCGAAACATCGCGCCCGTCCAGCAGCACACGATTGCCTTCGCCGCGGGGCTCCAGCTTGCATCGCGGAGTTTTCGGCCAATCGTCGCAGCGCTTCGGCATCGTCGAGCGAAATCTGCTGCTCCATCGCCTTCAGCGCCGAGCGCGCGATACATGGCGCCGCTCTCCAGATTGATGTAGCCGAGTTTCCTGGCCAGACGCGCGGCGATGGTGCTCTTGCCCGATCCAGCCGGCCCGTCGATGGCGATGACCAACTTGCGCGGCGCGCTCATTTCTTGCGAGTGTCCTGCTTGGGAGCGATCCGGCTTGCTTGCGGCTTGTGGATGTTCATGCGGACGCCGCTCGACCAGCGGCATGCCGGGTCGCGGAGGAAGCGGCTTCGAACTTCGGCCTGGGATTTGGGCTTGCGCACGACTAGCGGTTGCGGCGCTTGCAGCGATGTCACTTGCAGCATCACGCGTCCGCCTACATGCACGAAGCTCAACTCGCGCGCCGCCTGCAGCGCATTGATGGCCTCCCGCACCCGCGCCCGGCCGATCAGGTGAGAGAAGAATTGCTCGACTTCTTCCTGCTGCGCCGCCAGCACACAGTCAAGATATTTCGAAACTAATGCGGTCAACGCCTCCGCCACCGAGACGTGCATGCCTTCTTTCACCGCATCGGGCGACCAGCGAAACAACACATCCCAGAAGACGCCCTCGTCCTGCTTGTAATCGACGCGGGTGATGCGCAGCTTGGCCCACAGCTCGTCGAGCGCGCGATCCAGCGCCGCTTCCGAAATATCGCCGCCCAGCAACTCGCGCAGCCGGTACTTGGAGATCGGGCCTTCCTTCTGGATGATGGGAAACGTGTCCACGGCCAGCGGAGAGTATCCCGAGCGTGCAGCCGGCCTTCGGCGGCTGGCGCGGATTGCGGTCACCCACCAGTCCATAGAAATAAGGAAACGCCGACGCCGACACGATGAAGTTGTTGTCCGGAAAGACGTTCGCTTCGTAGGCTGCTTTCTCGCGCAGCAGACGGACCATCAGCTCCTTGGCCTCGCGCGCCTGCGGATCGGCAAACGCCATCTGCGCTGTGGGCAGTTTCTCATCGCTGCCGGCGTACGCGCCAACAAACGTAGGCGCCAGTACTGCAGGCCGCTGCGGATAGAGCAGACAGAAACCTACCGAGTCGATGAACTCGCGCGCGTCTTCGAGCGTGCGGACCGGCCGCCCGTTCAAGCGCCACTTCTCCCGGCGCAGCTCCTGGAGTTGCTGTTCGTGCATAAGAAAGGCAGCTATCGAGCCGATTAGCAATTAGCATGCCATCAGCTGCAAAGACGATCGGTAACTCGTGCAGCCTCGAAGCATTCGACCAAGGTCTGTGTCAGCGATGCAGATGCGACTCGCAGTGCCTTTAGCTAAGCTGCTAACGGCTGAAAGCTGAGTAGCTGACTGGCTTCTTTCAGATTCTCTTAAACGCCCGCTGAATATCCTTAACAGAATACCGCAGAACCACCGGACGGCCATGCGGACAGCTCATGGGGCAGTCGGTTTTGGCCAGCTCGCTGCAGCAACCATTCCATTTTGTTTTGCTCCAGCGGCATGTTGACCTTGATGGCGGCGTGGCAGGCGATGCTGGCGGCGATGTTGGTGCGGATTCTGTCCAGGTTGAGCGACTGCTCTTCACGCTCGAACTGCTCCAGGATTTCGTGCAGCAGGTGTTCGACATCGCCCGGCGTGACCCCCGCCGCCGTGGTCTTCACTGCGATCGTTCGCGAGCCGAAAGGTTCCACCTCGAAGCCGTTGCGGTTCAGTTCGTCGGAGATCTCGGCGAACACCGCCATCTGACCGGGTGTCAGCTCGACGATCAGCGGCATCAGCAGTTGCTGCTTCTCCGGCGACTCGGCCAGCCGCTGCTTGCAGATCTTCTCGAACAGAATGCGCTCGTGCGCCACGTGCTGATCGATGATCCACAGGCCTTGCGCATTGATTGCCAGGATGAACGACTCGCGAATCTGCCCCACCGGCTTCAGGCTGGCCAGCGACTCCAGTCCGACCGGCGCGTCGTCGTCGGCGAGCTCCGGGGAGCAGCCGTTTGCCGCCGGGAGCCAGCGACTGCTGACGCGCGCCGGGACCGCCGAAGGTCTGCGGACCAAAGCGCGCTACCGGAATTGCCGCGTTTGCTTCAATCGCGAATCCGCTGCCCTCGAATTGCAGCGACGCGGTGAAGGGAGGAAGCTCCTGCGCGCGCAATGCGAAGGCCGCATCGGCTTCCAGTCACCTGCAATTCGCTCGATTGCCGAAATCGCGGGCGCCCGGGCGTCAGCGATGGCGACGCCGTCGGCCGGCATGAATCTCGGTCATGAACGCCGGCACCGGCGCGACTTCATCAGCGCCGCGCGCACCGAGTCGCGAATGAAGTCGTGCAGGATCGACGACTGCCGGAAGCGCACCTCGGTCTTCGAGGGATGCACGTTGACGTCGACCTCGGTGAACGGCATCTCGAGAAACAGCAGCACTACCGGGATAGACAGTCGGCGGAATGATGTTGCGGTAGGCCTCGGTGAGGGCGTGCTGCACCACGCGATCGCGAATCAGCCGCCCGTTGACGAAGATGAAGATGGAGTTGCGATTGAGCTTCTGAATCTCGGGTCGCGAGACAAAGCCGTGCAGCTTGATCTCGCCTTTCACCGGCTCCTCCGCCGCTTCTTCTGGCTCGCTGCGTCGCCATGGCGGAGGCTGCGGCAGCCCGATGCGCTCCAGCGGCAGCAGCGCGCTCAACGGAATCAGCTGATCGAGCGTCTCCTTGCCGAAAACCTGGTAGATTCGCTGCGAATGATCGGCGACCGGCGGCGCGACCAGCATGGCGTTGGTGGCCGAGTGCAGTTCCCAATGCATCTCGGGATGGGCCAGCGCGTAGTGCGTCACCAGCGATGCAATGTGCGAGAGCTCGGTCGATTCGGCCTTCAGAAACTTGCGCCGCGCCGGAATGTTGAAGAACAAATCGCGCACCGTGATGCAGGTCCCCAGCGGCAGCCCGGCTTCTTCGACCGTGAGCAGCTTGCCGCCGGCAATCTCGATCACGGTGCCAGCGGCCTCTTCCGGCGGCGCGCGTCTCCAGCCGCAGACGGCTGACCGATGCGATCGATGGTAGCGCCTCTCCGCGAAAGCCCAGGGTCGCAATGTTGAGCAAGTCGTCGGCGTTGCGAATCTTCGAGGTGGCATGGCGCTCGAAGGCCAGCATGGCGTCGTCGCGCACCATGCCGCAGCCGTCGTCGGTGACCTGGATCAGCTTTTTCCCGCCCGCTTCGACGTTCACTCGAATGCGCTGCGCCCCGGCGTCCAGCGAATTCTCCAGCAACTCCTTGACTACTGACGCAGGGCGCTCCACCACCTCGCCGGCGGCGATCTTGTTGGCGACGTTTTCCGAGAGAACGTGGATGCGGCCCATGCAGTACTACGTTACATGACGGGGAGAAGAAGGGGCTAGGGATTAGGGGCTAGGTGAGAGAGCTGGTGCAGGTTTCAGCGACAAAAGACAGCAGGTCCCTCCGCTCGGACCAAAGTCCTCGGTCGGGATGACAATATCGGGAAGGATCTGTACTAACCCCTAGTCCCTGACCCCTAACCCCAGACCTCTGACCCCTGCCTTATTGTCTAGGCGCGTAATATCCCTTCCTCGCGCGCACGTGGTACTTCTTGTTGTCGGCGAGGATCTCGATTTTGCGATACTTGCCGTCGGCTACAAAGTCGGCTGGCTTGTACGAGATGGCGTACTGGCTGCGCAGCTCGTCAGAAATCTCCGAGAACGCATTCGATACGTCCTCGATTTTGAAGGGGAAGAAGGCCTTACCGCCGGTCTCTTCCGCGAAGTGCTCCAGCACCTTGTCGCCGCGCAGCTTGATCCCGCTGGTGTTGGTGGAGATAGCGTAGATGATGACTTCGGCGCGTTGCGCCATCTCGACCGCTTCTTCGCGCGACACGCGGCTCTGATTGTCCTCGCCGTCGCTCAACAGAATGATGGCGCGCCGGGTAGCGATCTGACCTTTGTCGACTTGCATCAACTTGTCGCGGCAGGCGAAATAGATGGCGTCATACATGGCGGTGCCGCCGCCGGCGCGCAACATGCGCACGCCTTTGGAGAGCGCTTCGGCATCGTCGCTGAAATCCTGCGTCACCTCGGGCGTGGTATCGAAGCCGATGACGAACGCCTTGTCGAACCGCGGCCGGATAATCTGGTTCAAGAACTCGATGGCCGCCTCCTGCTCGAACTTGAAACGGTCACGTACGGAGTTGCTGGCGTCGATGAGCAGGCCCACGCGCAGCGGCAGGTTGGTTTGCCGGTTGAACGACTGAATGCTCAATGCCGGCTTGTTGTCGTCGATCACCCGAAAGTCATTCTGGGTCAGGTCCTTCACGAAGTGGTCACGTTTGTCGGTTACGGTGAATACGACATTGACTTCGTCGACGCGCTTGCGGATGACGGTGAGGGTGTCATCAACACCGCCGCCAGGCGCTGCGCCGGGAGTTGCACTTGGCTGCGCCGAGCCCACTCCGTACTCCGGTTGACCGGAACTGTTGTCGGTTTGCCCTTTGCCTGACTGCGGCGGCGTCGAGCTGGTGCCACTAGCGGATGCACCGCTATTGGCATTCTGCGCAGCGGGACTCTGCGCCGGCGCGCTGGGGCTCGCTCCATTCGATGTCGCGGGGGCCGGTGGCGGAGGCGGTGGTGGCGGAGGATACTTTGTCGCCGAAGGCGCGGTGGGAAGTTGCTGTTGTGGCGAATCTTGGGCGACGAGCCCCCACGGCAACGCCGCCATCAAAACCAGGATCAACCAGTAATTCATGCGAATCTTTATTATAGCTGCTGTCGAGCTCGATCACCTGAAGGCGAGTTGCGCGGTGCCTGCAAGCTGTAGCCGGCGACGATGAACGCTGGTCCGTGAGCAACGGGCTGAGCATCGTCATAGCTTTTCGACCGCCTCCGCCACGCAATCGCAAAGCACGCGCCGGCTCGTCATCAGAGCCGAGAAATGTCCTGCAGGAATCCAGCGCAAGATGCTTCCCCGCCAGTGCCGATGTAGACGCTCGGTCTCACTGCGCAGGACATAGCCATCACGCGTGCAGCCTCCGATCACTGCGGCGTCAGTGCGAACGGGCGAGCCATAGCGAGTGATGTCGGCGGCGTCGTAGAAGCGTTGCAGTCGCTCCTGCGCCGCTTCACGCTGTGCCAGTCCTCCGCCCAGGCCGTCGAAGTCCACGCTCCATGCCATCAGTCCGCGGGTGTAGACGATACCGGCTGATGCTCCCGCGGCCAGCGCAGCACAGGCAACCGGAAACGGCGAAACCGCTGCCGTAATCGCCGCCATATGTCCACCCATACTGTATCCGGCAACTGCCAGTTTTTCGTACTGGCCAAGTAAGTGGGCCAGCAACGCACGCGCCTCCAGCACCATGCCGAGCGCCATCAGCGCGTGGTCGCTGACCGTGACCGCAGATGGTCCGCCCGCCGTACGGCGCCTGCCATAAAAAGGATTCTCCACCAGGTACAGGTCAAGTCCGCGCGCGTTGAGAGCACCAAAGACTTGCTCCCGCACCCAGTAACCTTCATCGTGTGAGCCCGCCAGAATTACACAAGCGTTCCTATTGCCCTGACGTAACCAGCGCGCGCACATGCACCGTGTTGCTCTCACCGGGGAGCGAAGCCAGTGGAGAGGCGAACGTCCCGTCGCGCTGTGCGATCCTGCCCTGTCGCTTTGTCGCAAGCCAGTCGATCGCGATGCTGCAGGACGGATCCGTATCCGAGACGGTTCCCCAAAGTCTGGCCAGAAACGTTTCGTCTCCCCAACCGCGCGAGAACATCTTTGACCGGCGCGACAGCAAGGCAATGAGCACGTCGAGAGGATGTGCTTCTGCAACCACACGGTTGCTCCTGAATGCCCGCCGCCAGCGAGCTACCATGGGTTGGATTTGGGTTGGCGTTTCCATCGAAAAAAGTTAGGCAAGATCATACCCGAAGAAGGATCGCGATGGACAGACCTTTATCCCCCACGAACGCCTAGTTCCCGAAATCCAATCTGTATTAATGGAGGATTGCGATTGACGTGGCTGACTAATCCACACTGACGCCCAAGGATACCCGCAGTGACCCGGCACGACATTGTAAATAGCTAACGACAATCGAGGAACTCTACTCTGCACTACCAGGACTTGGAAGTTTTCGAGAAGGACCCAGGGAAGATTGGCGCCTGGACGAAGAGGCCACGTATCTGTGAACACTTAGTGCCATGCCCGTCTTTAATGACACACATTGCAGAGAACGCACAAGAAAAGCGAGATTGCATGAGGGTTACTAGCTAGAAGAATAACTAGAGCATTGATTGAGTAACGACAAGCTAAATAATCCTATAGTTATTTATTATTTCTTGTAATTGTAATCCCTTAACAAATAGTAGTTAGCGACTATCCAAACGGATAGCCTGGTATATAGTCATGAAAAAAGTGGAATCGGTACTAACGGAGACTCAATTTTCTTTGAGGTGAGAAAAAGCTGGTGTATAGTTACGCCAATTTCAAGTCGAGATCAGGGAAACTCCGCTCTTAAAAATCTGAAGGAATGACAATTCCGTAAACCTACGTTCACGGGACTTGGAGGCACTATGCAAGGAACAGCTTTGGCTTCTTCACTACACACCTATCGCCAGACCAATGCCAGGACGGCCGCAGTGCGGATGTTGAGCTGGGTGGCAGTCGCGGTTCTGAGCGCGGGATGCTTCTTGCCTACCTTGGCGCACTCTCAGACTACCGCCGCGTCAAATCGGACGGTATGCAACCTGTCTGGAAGCGGGCTGTCCCTGAACCAGTCTCCTCTGCAGTCCACAAATTTTCTTTTCACCACGATAAGCCTGGGGAAGCAGGCCACGGCAGGCACGGCTTGCTCGCCCGTGGTTTCAGCCTTTACCCAAAGTCTGGCCCATAATAACTCGCCCAACTTCAGCCTTGCTTTGCAGCGTTCGCGCCCGGGATCCGGGATCGTTTTTATCGCGCCCGGCCGTGCAGGCGACCTTTCCAGTAGAACCGCGGCGTTGTTCTTGCCAGGCTCCAACGCGACCTCCGCAAGGAGCTTCACCATCACCGATGACACTTGGACCGGCCACACCGGATTGTGGAGCGTCTCCGGCAACTGGTCCTCCGGGATACCAACGACCAATAACAACGCCGTCATCACCAATTCGAGCTCGGTTGTGACCGAGGACATCAATGGATCGATTAACAATCTGACGTTGAGCTCCGGCAATAGTTTGTCGCTCAACGATGGCATTAACTTGACCATCGGGGGCAACACCATCAGCAACGCCGGGACTATCACGATCAATTCAACCGGCGATGCTTCAGGCTTGAGGCTTACCGACGCGGGGTCGGTTACGTTGAGCGGAGGCGGCACGGTGACCTTAGGCGATTCCGTCAATCCGCAGAATGTCATCACCGGCGTGTCCGGCACGGTGCTGGTCAATCAGGAAACCATTAAGGGATCGGGAACGATCGGCCAGCTGGCGCTGACTAACTCCGGAACCATCGATGCCGATAACGCCGATCATGGTCTTACCATCCAGGCGAACGGGGTTGGCGTGACCAACACTGGAACGCTGGAGGCCAACAACGGCGCCACTTTGCTGCTGAATGGCAATACGTATGACAACAAGAACGGCACCATCAAAGCGTTGAACGGAGGCGCCGTCCAGCTGCAGGGCGCCACTTTCCAGGGCGGGACATTCACCACCGATTCAGGCCACGGCAGCGTGATTGAGACAGTCTTCGGAACCACGGTCGGCTTGGACGGAACGACCCAGGGTGCCATCACCAACTCCGGAGCTTTCGCGGTAGGGAACGACAGCACGGTTCAGCTGCTGGGGGGCACAATCAACAATACTGGTGCGATCACCCTCAACGGCACGTTGTATCACAGCACTCTGCAATTGACCGCCAGCACCACGTTGCAGGGATCGGGCACGGTTACCCTGGTCGATTCCGGCAATCCGCAAAACTACATTACCGGCGCGTCCGGCAGCGACATTCTGACCAACAAACAGACCATTCAGGGTTCCGGCGTTATCGGCAACAACTCCATGGGGTTGAACAATACGGGGACAATCGATGCCGACAACGCGGACAATTCCCTGACCATCAACACCAATAGCGGAACCACCAACACTGGCACTTTAGAAGCCACCAACGGCGCGACCCTCTTCCTGTCCAGCGACATCTTCAATAACAGTGGAGGCACGATCAAGGCGACTGGCGGGAGCTCGGTGCAACTGGCAAGCGGGGTCACCATTGAAGGCGGCACGCTGAGTACGGATTCAGGACACGGCAGCGCCATCGGCTCCGCCTACGGAAGCAACATCACTCTGGATGGAAGCACCAAGGGGACCCTGAACAATGCCGCTACCTACGTCGTGGCGAACAATAGCACTACGAATTTGCTGGGCACCATCAACAACACCGGTTCGATTACGTTGGAGACGGCAGGGAACTACAGTCAATTGATCCTGAAGGGGAATACTACGTTAACCGGATCCGGCAGCGTCGTTCTCAATCCCTTCACTGGGCCCAACAACAATTACATTTACGGAGCTACCAACACTACCCAACTTACCAACGTGAACAACACGATCTCGGGAGCGGGAACCATTGGCGACGGGCAGATGATCCTGGTGAATCAGGCTGGCGGCACGATTGACGCCAACGTGGCGGGCCAAACCCTGACGGTCTCGGTAAGCGGCAATTCCGTGGGCAGCGGCGTCAACGGAACCAACGCCGGATTGCTGGAGTCGACCGCATTAAGTTCTACGCTAGGTCCCAGCTATCTGGCCCTGAACGGTGGAACGATCAACAACACCGGAGGCACCATCAAGGGCATCAATGGCGGAGCGGTGCAGTTGCTGAGCGGAATCGTGATCCAAGGAGGGACGCTGACTACCGATTCAGGCCACGGTAGTGTGATCGAAACGGTCTATGGCAATAACGCCGTCCTGGACGGAAGTACGCAAGGAACTCTGACCAACTCCGGCGCCTTTTCGGTGGTAGGCAATAGCACGATTTACACCAAAGGGACGATCAATAACACTGGTTCGATCACCCTCAATGGCAGCTACAACAACAGTGACATGCTGTTGGCGGGCAATACCACGTTGTCGGGCTCGGGAACGGTTACTCTGGCCGACTCAGCTAACCCGCAAAACTACATTTACGCTCAGTCGGGAACCTACACCCTCACCAATAGGCAGACCATTCAAGGGGCGGGAGATATCGGCAACAACTCGATGACCTTGAACAACTCGGGAATCATTGATGCCGATTACGCCGATCATTCACTGGAGATCAATACTACCAACGGCACCACCAACACCGGGACACTAGAAGCCACCAACGGCGCCACGCTCTATCTGGGCAATGACGTCTTTAACAATACCGGTGGCACGATTAAGGCGACGAACGGCAGTTCGGTGCAACTGTTGAACGGCGCCACCATCGAAGGCGGAACGCTGAGCACTGATTCGGGCCATGGCAGCACGATCGGCGTTTACACCGGCAACAGTGCGACACTCGACGGAAGCACCCAAGGCACCCTGAATAATGCCAGTACCTTTAACGTGGCAAATAACAGTACGGCCTATGTAAAGGGGACCATCAACAACACCGGCTCCATCACGCTTAACTCATTGGGGAGCTCCAGCCAACTGATCCTGCACGGCGATACTACGCTGACCGGGTCTGGCAACATCGTCTTGGCGCCCTCTGCTATTTCAAACAACTATTTTTACGGAGCTTCCAACACCAACACCCTCACCAATACCAACAACACCATTTCCGGAGCCGGAACCATCGGCGATAGTTCCCTAATATTTGTCAACCAGCACGGCGCTAAAGTTGACGCCAACGTTGCAGGACAATCGCTCGTCGTCTCGGTAAGCGGCAATTCCGTCGGCAGCGGAGTCAACGGAACCAATGCCGGAGTGATGGAGTCGAGTGCAACCAATTCCACGCTGGGTCCCAGCTACCTGGTTCTGAGCGGAGGGACGATCAACAACACCGGCGGCACCATCCATGCGGAAAATGGCGGGGTCGTTCAACTTTATAACGGCGTCACCATCCAGGGCGGATCGCTGAGCACCGATACGACCGCCGGCAGCTTGATCGAGACCGTAACCGGCGATCGCAGTGTCACACTCGATGGAAGCACGCAAGGCACCCTGACCCTTTCCGGCGCGTTTGCGGTGTCGAACAACAGCTCCGTCTTTACTACCGGGACGATCCACAATTCCGGTTCCATTACCCTCAATGGCGCTTACTACGGCAGCTATCTGGAATTGTCGGGGAACACCACGCTGACGGGCAGCGGCACGGTCACCTTGGTAGACAATGGTAACCCCCAGAACTATATCTACAGCCGGAGCGGGAGCGCCGTTCTCACCAACCAGCAAACCATCCAGGGTTCTGGTGATATCGGAAACAATTCCATGGGGTTGACCAATTCAGGCACGATCAACGCCGACAATGCCGATCATGGCCTCGAGATTAATACCAGTGCTGGCACTACCAATACTGGAACGCTGGAAGCCACCAATGGCGCCACCTTGGAGCTCGCGACCGATACCTTCGACAACAAGAACGGCACCATCAAGGCCACGGGCGGAAGCACCGTTCAGTTGGCCAGCAACGTCACCATTCAAGGTGGAACGCTGAGTTCCGACTCGACCAGCAAGTTCGCCTTGCCCTATGGAAACGCCGCCACGCTAGACGGGGCCACGCAGGGAACGCTGACCAATGCCACCGCTCTCTCGGTAGCCAACAACAGCACGCTCTTCGTCAAGGGGACAATCAACAATACCGGCTCGATTACTCTGAACAGCGCGGGAAACAATTCCACTCTGGAGTTGACTGGCAACACTACGTTGACCGGCTCAGGTACAGTCACCCTGACGAATTCCGCGCTTCCCAGCAACTACATTTACGGAGCCAGTGGCGCCTACACTCTTACCAACCAAAACAATTTGATTCAGGGTACGGGAACCATCGCCGACGGCCAGATGGGATTGATCAACAACGGCACGATTCTCTCCAACGGCTCGGGGCTGACGATCCAACCCAGCAGCTCAGCCTTCACCAATAACGGCACTTTGCAGGTGGCTACTGGAAGTTCCATGCACGTGCTGGGAGGACCGTTTACCAACTTCGCCAGCAACACCCTGACTGGTGGCTCCTACAATGTCAGCGGTAATCTGGAAATCGACCAGTTGGGCAGCACCGGTGGTGAAATCAAAACCAATGCCGCCAACATCACCCTGAATGGAGCTACTTCCAGCTTTGTCGACTCAGCCGGAAAGGATGCCCTTTCCAGTCTGAACACCAACGCCGCAACCGGCATCTTTACCATCTCCGGCGGACGCAACTTTACCGCCACAAGCGACTTTACCAACAACGGAACGCTGGGCGTGGGCACCGGCAGTAAGTTCGTGGTGTCTGGCAATCTCACCAACTTCTCCGGCACTACCCTGACCGGGGGCGTTTACAACATCGGGGGAACGCTGCAGTTCACCGGCGCCAACATCGTGACCAACGCCGCCACCATTTCGCTGAGCGGCTCGGCCGCGCAGGTCGTGAACCAGAGCGGCGACAATGGTCTGGCCAACTTTGCCACCAACGCAGCCGCCGGCGTCTTCGAGATCTCCAGTAGTCACCCCTTCACCACGGCCGGCAACTTTACCAACAACGGGACCATCGTGAACACCGCCAGCAGCAAGTTCACGGTGAATGGCAATCTGACCAATTTCTCCGGCACCACGCTGACCGGAGGTACGTACCAGCTTGCCGGAATCATGCAGTTCAACGGCGCCAACATCGTGACCAACTCAGCGAAGATCGTGCTGAACGGCACGGGGTCGGGAATTCAAGATCAGCACGGAGCCAATGGGCTGGCTAACTTTGCCACCAACAACACGGCGGGAACCTTCGTACTGGAGGGCGGCCTGAACCTTACGACAGTGGGCGGCTTCACCAACAAGGGCGGGTTCACCGTGGGCAGCGGCAGTACCTTCACCGTGGGAGGAACCGCAACGTCGTACACCCAGACAGCGGGCACGACCACCGATGACGGCAGCCTCAAGGTTCCGACTTCGGGCGCCCTCACCGTGTCGGCGGGATCGCTGTTCGGCACCGGCGCAATCACCGGCGCGGTCGCTTCCAGCGGCACCGTCACTCCCGGTAACTCCTCAACTTCGACCGGCATTCTGCAAGACACCGGAGCCTACACCCAGAACACGGCTGGCGCGCTGGATATCTCCATCGGTGGACCTACCGCGGGAACCAAGTACGATCAGTTGAACCCCACCACCGCCAGCCTGCATGGAACTCTCAACGTCTCTTTGATCAACGGCTATGTCCCCGCCGTTGGCGCTCAATTCAAAATCATGAACTTCACTTCGGAGACGGGGACCTTCGGCACCGTCAACGGTCTGTCGATTAACTCCTCCGAGCACTTCACCATCTCGTACCAGGGAACGGATGTGCTGCTCACCGTCGTTTCCGGGCCTCTGTCAGCGCAGGGAGGCAATGGCGGGCTGCACTTGCCCACGTCCACTTCAGTCCTGGGGAGTCCCAACCTGGAGAACGAGCTGCATGCCGGTCTGGCGTCCCACTTTAACCCTTCGGCTGTCAAGGGCGTCCCTACGAACACTAGCTTCCGAGCTGCGGCCGCCAGCGTGATGGCATCGCCGACTGCTCCAGCTTCGCAAACCGCTTTCACCGTTCCGCAAAACCGGACTGCCACCCATGTGGCAACTTCGGGCTTGCACTTTCCCACTCACATCGGCTCTTCCAGTTCCAAGACGACCGCGAACAATGGCGCGTATGGCCTGAGGACTCGGACGGTGGGAGCTGGGTTCGCCTTCCCCATGACCCATTTCTCGAAGCCGCAGATGGGCTTTGTAGTGGAGTAGCAACGGTTCCAGGTGAGGTTCGGTAACGGAGAACGCGAAGTGTGCAAGCACTTCGCGTTTTCGTTTGCCCGTTGCCCAAGGCAGATAAGAGCCTTTCTATCGTCCGCCAAACGGCCTTGCTGACTGTCCGGCAGCGGACGCAAACTTCGCCACCGGACATATTCCTCTCGATCCGCAACCCGCAACCACAATCAGTTTTCCTTTGTCCACAACGGCTTATCGAATGCCTGCCTCTGGTGGAACGATTGCTCCCTGACTAGTGGTAACTCTGATTAAGGCTTGTTTTGAAGGGGACGGCCTTCAGTGTGTGCGTGAGAACTAACTTTGCGTTTCAGCGTTGGAATGCGAAGCGCAAAAAACAAGCGCCGTCCGGGCCCCCGATTCGCGCCGCGTTTGCGCGGATTGGGGTGGGTAGGCGCGGAATAAGTCTAGCCCAGCACGCAGTCGCAGGCGGAGTGCTGGGTGAAGTGGTAAATAAGCCCGAGTCCCGTAGGGACGGCAGAGGTTCTCACGCAGACACTTCAGGCCGTCCGTTAAGTACCCGCAAAATCATGCGGCTTTACAGTTTGCTGAAAACTCGGTTTGATCGGTCGTTCGGGTAGTGCGGCGCTTCAGCGCCGCGTCCAAGTCGTTTATTTTTTGTCATCACGAGCCGGCTTCAGCCGGCGAGGGATCTGCTTTTTCGAGTTTTTCGGCAAACGGACAAGCACGCGGGCAGCAGAGTTTCGCCCAACCAGCCTCCACGGAAACTAAGTACGAAAGTCTTCGTTGACAGTACGAATATTTTCGTATATCGTTCCGAATTATGCGACGTCCAACCATGCAGAAGCCCACCGCCTCCGAACTCGAAATCTTGCGAGTGCTGTGGGAACGCGGCCCTTCCACGGTGCGCGAAGTCTACGAATTACTGAATGAGCAAAAATCCATGGGATACACGACCGTGCTGAAGCTGCTGCAGATCATGGCGGTCAAGGGCAGTGTGAAGCGCAACGAAGAGCAGCGGGCGCATGTGTATGAGGCGGTGCAGCCCGCCGACAAGACCAAACGGCAGTTCGCAGGCGATGTCCTCGAACGGGTCTTCGCGGGCTCAGCCAGCGATCTGATGATGCATGCCCTGGCGGGCCAGCGAACTTCGCGGAAGGAACTAGACGAACTGCGGCGCGTGCTGGACGAGTACGAAAGGAAACTGCGATGACCGATTTTTCAGCCTGGTTCTCTCCCGCCGTAATGCGGCTGGTGGCGTGGGCCCTGTTGCATTTCTTGTGGCAAGGTCTGGTGCTCGCCGCCGTGTTCGCCGGTTTGATGGCAATCGCTCGCACCGCAGCCACCCGCTACGCGATGGCGGTCTCAATCCTGATCTTGATGGTAGCTGCCCCGGTCGCCACCTTCTTGTTCCTTCGGCAATCCGTCTCCATCGTTCATCCCGTAGCGACGATTTTCCGAACTCCAACTGGCAGCTTTGGCTGCCGCGAAGCCGATGCAAGCCGGCTCAATGCAGGCTACGCCGGCCGCAGGCATTTCCCCCGACACCTTCCTCTGGCTGGTGAGAATCTGGATTGCCGGCGTGATCTTTTTCAGCCTGCGCACCGCCGGAGGCATGTTGGTAATCGAGCGGCTGCAGCGTCGCAAGGCCGCTCCGGTCGCACACCGGGTTTTGCAGACATGCCTCGACCTGCAGTGCAAAGTCGGTATCCGGCGAGCCGTCCGCTTTTGTCAATGCAATGGGCTTGACGTGCCCGCGGTCATCGGGTGGTTTCGTCCGATTGTTCTGCTTCCCATGACCGTGTTGGCTGGCTTGTCACAAGCCCAACTGGAAGCCGTCATCGCCCACGAACTGGCGCACATCAAGCGTTGGGACTACTTCGTGAATCTCTTCCAGATCGCGGCCGAGACGGTGCTTTTTTACCACCCGGCCGTCTGGTGGGTTAGCCGGCGCATTCGCCTGGAACGAGAAAATTGCTGCGACGACATGGCCGTCCAGCTATGCGGCAACGTCGTGGATTATGCCCGCGCCCTTACTTACATGGAGGGTGGACGCACCGCTCCGTCGCTAGTGATGGCGGCCAGCGGCAGTCCGCTTGCAGCTCGCGTGCTGCGGCTGTTGGGCGCAAGAAAGTCGGGAGGCAACGTTCTCGGCACTGGCTTGGCGATCGGCGTGGTTTGCCTGGCAGGCGGAATTCTTATCAGCCAGGCGTTCGTCCGAGTCGCACATGCTGACTTGAGACCAGGCCCGGCCACGATATCGCCGGCCAAGGTTAGCGCCTTACCAAAAGTCGCTACCCCTTCTTCCTCAGCCAAGCCGGCCAACGAGACGGCGGTTCGGCCGATGATTCTTCTGGCACAGCTCGCGCCGCCGGCTCCGCCCGCTGCCGCCTTGCCCACACCAGCAGCCCCACCCACTCCGCCAACCCAAGCAACCGCCAGCGACCAAGCTCCTGGCCAAGGCTCATATATCGAAAGCCTGAAGGCGGTGGGCCTGGACAACCTCTCGGTTGACGATCTGGTGGCGATGAAGATACAGGGCGTAAATGCCGACTATGTTCGTCAACTTCATGAGCTGGGACTGATGCCGGGAGCCGACGACCTGATTGCCATGCGGATTCAGGGAGTCACTCCGGAATACATTCGCGACATGCGCGCCGGTGGAATTACGGCCAACGCCGACGATCTGGTGGCGATGAAAATTCAGGGCGTGACGCCAGAATATCTCCGCTCCCTTCACGATCTGGGTCTGAAGCCGGGTGCTGACGACCTGATCGCGATGCGTATTCAGCGCGTGACGCCGGAGTACATTCGCGACATTCGAGTGCTGGGTTTGAATCCCTCGGCTGACGATCTGGTCGCCATGCAGATTCAGGGCGTCACTCCTGCCTACATCAAGGAATTGTCGGCGGCAGGAATCTCGAAGCTCACTGCCGACGACTATATCGCCGCAAAGGTGCAGGGCATTACACCTGAGTTTGTCGAGAAGGCGCGCCAGCACGGATTCCACAACCTGGATCTCGATCAGTTGCTCGCGCTGAAACGTGCAGGAATTCTGTAACCCGTCATCCGAGGTAAATGGCATGAAATCGCTGAAGACCAAGCTCTGCGTTCCGTTGCTGCTCTGCTTCGCCAGTGCAGTCGCCTTTTGCGCGGCTCCCGCATCGACTCGAAGTGGCGACTGGATCGTCAAACACTCGGATGTCGCCGGCAAGATCGAATTTTCCCTGATCCAGTCCAATAGTCGCGGACGATCGAGTAGCGAATCCGACTGGCCTTTGACCGCGTTTCAGGGACTGGACGTAACCAAGGCTGGACGCCAGGATGTTCACTTCAACATCGTGCGCGACGCTGGCAAGTTTGAGTGTGAAGGATTTCTGGATAACGGGGAAGGCGCCGGACTGTTCCACTTCTATCCCGACGCAAAATATCCGGCGGAGATGCAGGCCCTGGGTTTCAGCGGAATCGACGAGGACAAACAATTCAGCATGGCGGTCCAGGATGTGAGCCTGGCATTCGCCAAGGAAATGCGGAACGAACATCTCCAGGGGCTCGACACCGACCAGTTGATTGCGTTCAAAATCTTCGGCGTCAATGCGGCTTTCATCCACGAGTTGAGCGCGGCCGGCATTAAAGTTTCCGATAGCGACAAACTGGTTGCCTTCCGCATCCATGGGGTCACTCCGGAGATGGTCCGCTCCTTGCACCAAGCTGGCTATAATCCGGATGCCGACACGCTGATTGCCATGAGAATTCATGGCGCCACTCCGGAATGGATCGGGCAGCTAAAAAAGGAGGGGTACGATCATGTTTCGCTCGATAATCTGATCGCCTTCCGCATCCACGGAGTCTCGCCCGAATTCATCGAGAAGCTGCGCGGTCTCGGCTATCAGCATCCCGACGCCGACCAACTGATCGCCATGAGGATTCACGGTGTGACCCCGGAGTTCATTGCCGACCTGCGCTCTCGCGGCATGCAGAATCTCACCATCGACCAGTTAGTTGCCATGAAGATTCACGGCATCGACTGACGGCATCCGATTTTCCTGATCCAGTTTCGCGGAGACGGTCCAGCTTTCGGGCCGTCTTTCTTATTGCCTCCCAATTTGTGATCGGCCTCACGCCCCAGCGACGCGAACTGCTCTAAAATTCCAATCAGGTAAGAAAATTCTGACTAGGGTCGTTTTGAAGGGGACGGCCTTCAGGCCGTCCGTTACGTGTCCGCAAAATCATTCGGCTTTAGCCGCTGCGGGTCCTCGCTTCGACCTGACCGGAGTTTCCTTAACAAATTGAGAGCTAACCTTGGCGACAGTTCTTCTAGCCCGGCAACTGCTGACTCCGCTCGAGCGCATTGATAACGCCGCGCTGGTGATGGAAGATGGAATCATTTCGGCGCTCGGTCCGCGCGACACCGTCTCAGTGCCGGCGAATGCCCAAACCATCGACTTGGGCGACTCCATCCTTACGCCGGGGATGATCGACCTCCACATTCACGGCGGCGCCGGACATGATGTGATGGAAGGCTCCGGCGAAAGTCTGGCGGCCATTGAGCGCTTGATGGTTCGCCATGGAGTCACCAGTTATTGTCCGACGACCGTCACCGCGCCGATGGATGAAACCACTGAAGCGCATTGGCGGAACTGGCCAAAGCCATGGAACGACGTTGAGAAGCGCGGCAGCCGCGAATCCGGACCGCGCGCGCCCGCTGGGAATCCATCTGGAGGGTCCGTTTCTCAGCCATGCGCGCCGCGGCGTACATCCGTCGATGTATCTGCAGCCAGCTTCGGCGGAGACCTTCAACCGCATGTGGGATGCCGCCGATGGGCGGGTGCGGATACTCACTATCGCTCCCGAGCTGGAGGGCGCACTGGATCTCATTCGCGACGTATCACGACGCGGCGTGTGCGTCAGCATTGGTCACTCCAACGCCAATCTCGCGCAAGCCAATGCCGGCATCCAGGCTGGAATCCGCCACGCAACCCACACCTTCAACGCCATGCGGCGGATTGATCATCGCGACCCCGGACTGCTGGGCGCAATTCTCACCGACCGCGCAATTACCGCCGACATCATTGCTGACGGAGTCCACGTCGAACCCGTTGTGGTCGATTTGTTCCTGCGAGCGAAGGGCATTGACGGCGCTGTCCTGATCACCGACGGCATCAGCGCCACCGGCATGCCGGACGGAACCTACCGCCTGGGCTCGTTCGAAGTTGAGGTGCGCGATGGCCGTTGTGAGTCGCATGGCAAGCTTGCCGGTAGCGTCCTGACCATGGATCGTGCGATACGCAACGTGATGGCCTATGCCAACCTGAGTTTTCAAGACAGTATTCGCATGGCTACGCTGAATCCCGCGCGCGTCCTGGGCATCGAGCATCGTAAGGGCGTGCTGCGAGTAGGAGCGGATGCCGACATCGCTGTCTTCTCCCCGGCTGGGGAAGTTCTGCGGACCATCGTGGGCGGCGTGCTCAATTAATCGACCCAGCGCCGAGACAACTTCGGACTCGATCTCCCGCTGGTGATATTCATTCGTCACCTCCTCACGTGACCCCAATCACTGCTCCTGTGGCCATCCTGAGCGAAGGTCAAAGAGGAGAGGTAGATGTTCCTCCCAGCCTTCCTGAATGGCCGCAATTGGGCCGCACGCCGCTGTGTGCAGCGTGCCGCGCACTGGCGCACCCTGTTTCCACTTTTATTCTTACCGGGCTCTTGTTTGCCGACTCCAACTCTGGCGGACGCGACGTCGCTTCAGGCCAACGAGCTGGATTCTGGGGCGGGTTCGTGCTCGGCCTGGTGCTGGCCGTTCTGATGGGCGTGTTTGCGCGCACCCGCGTCAAAGCCGCCGAGCGCGAGTCAGCGAGATGGAAGGAGCTCGCCGACCATCGCGAATACGAGCGCAATCGTGGCGCAGCAGGAGTTGGTGCGGCGGCTGGAAGAAGAGCGCGAGCTGGCGAAAGAGAAGATGCAGTTCGAGTCGCAGCTCTCCGAGTACGAGAAGTACGCCTCGCTGGCGCAGCTTGCGCTGGGCGCGGCGCACGAAATCAACAATCCGCTGCTGGGCATCCTGTCGCACCTGGAACTGGAGCGGCGCGACGCCGACGACGAACGCCGCGAAGAGATCGAGCAGTGCATTGAGGGCGCCAAGCGCATCTCGCTCGGCGGTGCGCGGCCTGCTGGATTATGCGCGTCCCGGTGCCGCTGACGCTCTCAGCAAGGTGAATCTGCGGCGGCTGGCCGACGAGACGCTGAACTTCGTCGGAGCATCAGCCGATGTTCCGGCAGATCGAGCTGCAGAACTGCATTCCCTCCGACTTGCCCAGCATCAGCGCCGACTGCCAATCAGCTGTCGCAGATCCTGATGAACCTGCTGCTGAACGCGGCGCAGGCGACGGCGCCGGGCGGGCAGCATCACCATCCTGGCCGACAAAGTGAAGTTTGCCGAGATGATCGAGCTGCGGGTGCGCGACACCGGCTGCGGAATTCCGGCCGACATCCTGCCGCACGTCTTCGAGCCGTTCTTCACCACCAAGCGCGGCGAAGGCACCGGCCTGGGGCTCAGCATCTACGCAGAGCTATGTGCGCAGCCACGGCGGCGACATCCAGGTGGAAAGCATTCCCGGCTACGGCACCACGGTGCGCGTCACGCTGCCGATCCGGCAGGCGGGCAAAGCTGGTGCAGCACAGCGAGGAGGTCATCGCCTAGCCATGGCAGCATTCCATCCTGATTGTCGATGACGAAGCGCTCACGCTGCGCACCATCGGGCGCGCGCTGGAGACCGAGGGCTACGAAGTGCTGCTCGGCCATCCAGCGGCGAAGAAGCGCTGAAGATCATCGCCGAGGAAAAGCCCGACCTCGCGCTGCTGGATGTCGTGCTGCCGGGCATCAACGGCATCGAGGTGCTTGCGCCAGGCGAAGAAGATTTCGCCGGCCATCATCGTGGTGATGATGAGCGCGTATCACATGGTCGATCGCGCCGTCGAAGCCATGAAGCTGGGCGCCTACGACTACCTCATCAAGCCGTTTCACATTGCCGACATGGTGAACACCATCCAGCGCGCGACCGAGATGCTGGCGCTGCGCGTGCGCGTTCACGACACGGTGGAGACTGCCAAGGGCCGTTACGACTTTGGGCGCGTGGTGACGCAGAGTCCCGCCATGCGCGAGGTGCTGGAGATGGCGCGCCGCGCCGCCGAGAGCGACCACACCACCATCCTGATTCAAGGCGAGAGCGGCACCGGCAAAGAAGTGCTGGCGAAGGCGATCCACTACAACAGCTCGCGCGCGCAGGCGCCGCTGATCAGCCTGAACTGCGCAGCCCTGCCCGACACGCTGCTGGAGAGCGAACTGTTCGGATACGAGCCGGGAGCGTTTACCGACGCGCGCCGCCGCAAGGAAGGCCTGATCGAGAAGGCCTCGGGCGGAACGCTCTTCCTCGACGAGATCGGCAATACCTCGGCCAGCCTGCAGGCCAAGCTGCTGCGCGTGCTGGAGGAGGGCATCTTTCATGCGCCTGGGCGGGACCAAGCCGATCCAGGTGGACGTGCGCATCATCGCGGCGACCAACAAGGTTCTGAAAGAAGCGGTCGCCAAGGGCGAGTTCCGCGAGGACCTGTACTACCGGCTGAACGTGGTGCCGCTGTTCATTCCGCCGCTGCGCGAGCGCCGCGAAGACATTCTGCCGCTGGCGCTCGACATCATGCAGTTCTTCAACAAGGAGCTGAAGAAGAACTTTGTCGGCTTCACGCCCGCCGCCGCCGAGTTGCTGCAGAAATATCCCTGGCCGGGAAACATCCGCGAGCTGCGCAACGTGATCGAGCGCACCATGATCCTGTCGAAGGAGACCGAGATCGACGAAGAGGCTTTGCCGGAAGAAGTCCGCGACTATCACGAAGAGCCGGCGCACGAAGAGATGCTCGTCGTCCTTCGACGTCTCGCCGACCGGCGATCAGTTCGTCAGCTTGCAGGAACTGGAAGACCGCTACATCCACGAAGTGCTGAACGCCACCGGCCAGAACAAAACCCACGCCGCGCGCATCCTGGGCATCCATCCCACCTCGCTGCTGCGCCGGCTGAAGAAAACCCCCGAACTGGTATAGACCAGCATCGGTTGCGCAACACTCACTACTGCAAATGCGAGGGTCACCCTGCAAAACGCAGTGGTTGTCAGTCTCTGCATTCGGCACTCCTCGCGCTAACCCCTTTAGAACCCCCGCCCCTTTCGGGAAGCGGTTTGCACCTCCACGTGCACGTCTAAGAGCGGAGCACGATGCCGTGACGACCTTGCCCAAGCTCGACCAGCCAAGCGTTAGCCACCCAGATCGGGCGGCATTCGTCGGGATCGTCCTCCGCTCCGCGTCATCGTCCCAGCTTCAGGCATTGAGCGGAGCGAGTAAGGAGGCCTTATGTCGATCCTATTTGTCCTGCTTACGTTTCTTCTAATTCTTACCGTCATGTACTTCCGCCGTCCGCAGGAGGCAGTGAACGCGCTGCAAGTCGCTCCGGTCAAGAGCATGCCAATCGCCGGTCATGCTGAAGAAAGCCGGCTTTGAAGTCCCTGAGGGATATTGCTTCCATCCCGGACACACCTGGGTCATCGACGAAGGCCGGCAGAATGCGCGCGTCGGCATCGACGCCTTTGCCGGCAACCTGTTCGGCAAGATCGATTCCATCGAGCTGGCCGACCTGAATCGCTGGGTGCGGCAGGGACAACAGCTGTGCACGGTCACGCGCGAAGGGCAGAGCATCGATCTGCTGTCGCCGATCGAGGGCGTGCTGATCTCGGTCAATCATGAAGTGCTGAAGAACCCTAACCTCGTCATCGACGACCCCTACAAGAACGGCTGGCTGTGCGTGTCAAAGCGCCGGAGATGGCGACCAACGTCAAGAACCTTTTGCAAGGACCGATCGTGTTGCCGTGGATGCAGAACAGCCTCGCCCGCATCGGAGCAATGGTGCAGCAACTCACTCCCGCCCTGGCGCAAGACGGCGGCCTGCCGGTCAAAGGCCTGCTCTTCCAGGTGGATGAAGGTGCACGCGAGCAACTGGTGAAGGAATTCTTCCTGACATAGCGCAGATCGAAAAGAGACACGGAGAATCGCCATGGCACAAGAAAAAGCATTACTCATCGACATCAAGCGCTGCATCGGTTGCCTGAGCTGCGAAACCGCCTGCAAGCAGCTGCACGGATTCAGCACCGACCCGGAACCAACTCTATCCGACACGGCCTTTACGGTGGTCGAAGCACGCGGCGACAAGTTTGTTCGCAAGCTCTGCATGCACTGCGAAGATCCGGCCTGCGCGTCGGCCTGCCCGGTGGGCGCGATCGGCAAGACCCCGCTCGGCCCGGTGGTCTACAACGCCGACAAATGCATCGGCTGCCGCTACTGCATGCTGGCGTGCCCCTATCAGGTGCCGCGCTATCAGTGGACCAAGCTGGCGCCCTTCGTGAAGAAGTGCGACCTGTGCACCGATCGCGTGAAGGCCGGCAAGTCGACCGCGTGCGCCGAAGCCTGCCCGGTGCAGGCGACCGTCTTCGGCAATCGCGATGAACTGATCAACGAAGCCTGGAACCGCATTCGCAGCGACACGTCTTACGTCCCGCACATTTAGGGAGTGGAAGAGCTCGGCGGCGGTAGCGTGCTGTTCGTCTCCGATGTGCCCTTCGAGAAGCTGGGATTCAAGCCGGCGCCCAACGGCAATCAGCCGATGCCGACGCTTACCGCCAGCGCGCTGGGCGATTCGCCCAAAGTCGTGATCATGGGCGGCACGATTCTCTCGGCGCTGTACTGGGTCACGCAGCGGCGGCGCGAAGTAGCGCTGGCCGAAGCCGAAGAGAAAGCCACGATCAACAAGATCAAAGGGGAAAGGAGCTAGCCATGATCGCGCGAATCAAATCAGAAATCACTTTGTGGCGCGTCATTGTAGCCATCATCTTTGTTACCGGCATTTATGCGACGTATATCCGGTTCTTCGAGGGCTTCAGGGCCAGCACGAATCTGAGTGACCAGATGCCCTGGGGCCTGTGGGTTGGGCTTGGGAACGCTTTGCGGCATCGGACTTTCGGCAGCGGGCTTCGGCATCAGCGCAGCGGTTTATCTGCTCGGCATGGAGCGCTATCGGCCCATCCTGCGCGCGGCGATCCTGATTTCGTTTCTCGGCTACCTGACGGTTTGCGTCGGATATCTCTACGAGATCGGATTGCCCTGGCGCTTCTGGCATCCCATCGTGATGTGGAACCACCGCTCGGTGCTGTTCGACGTGTGCGTCTGCATCATGACCTACACCACCGTGCTGACCTTTGAGTTTGCGCCGGCGGTGATCGAGAAGCTGCCGTGGAAGCGCTTTCGCGAAACCATCCTGCTATTACCATCACAAAATCCTGATTGGCGTGGTGCTGGCGGGCGTGCTGCTTTCGTCGATGCATCAGTCGTATCTGGGCGGACTGTTCCTGATCGCGCGCGGCAAGATTCATCCCCTGTGGTACTCGCAGTACATGCACGCCATGTTTTATCTGTCGGCGATTCCCGCTGGACTGGCGCTGACGGTGATGGCGATCTACCTCTGCATGCGTTCGCTGAATGTGCGCATCGATTTCAGCATCCTCAGCGACTGCGGCCGCATGATCCAGCTGCTGCTCATCGTCTACGCCTTTTTCAAAGCGCTTGACCTGATTGCCAATCAAGCTTTCGGCTATGCCTTTCAACGCACCACCGAAGCCGGATACTTCTGGCTGGAAGTGCTTGCTCTTCCTGGCTATTCCGATCACGTTGTTGAGTTTTGAGAGCGTGCGCTCGAATCCCGAGAAGCTGTACTGGTCCTGCGCGATCGTCGTGGCCGGATTCATGGTCGACCGGCTCAATGTGTCGATCAACGCGCTGCAAACCGCGATGGGAACGCACTATGTGCCGAAGTGGAGCGAACTGGCGTCGAGTGTGCTGGTGATCGCAGCCGGCGTGATCGCCTTCCGCTATGCGGTCATCTATCTCGACATACTGCCCAAGGCGCCGCTCAAGCCGGCGAATCGCTGGATGGCGAACGGCGGACTGGCGGCGCAAGCTTGACCCGCTTGCTTTCCTCCTGACTAAGCAGGGGCCGCGCGCTAGGACGAGGCCCCGGAGGTTTGCCATGACCACCGATCTTCGAGGACTGGGGCTGGGAACTGCCGATCCATTCGACGAACTGGCGCTTAATCCTTCGCTGGGTCTGGAAGAGGCAGCGGCCGCTCTCGACCTCGAATCCTGGATCGTGGAGCGGCTTCGTCATCCGGCTGAAGAGTCAACCTCTTACCTGCCGCTGGTCCGCGATAACGGAGATGCGGTCAGCGTGCCTCTGTTCCAGGTCCAGCACAGCGCTTTATTTGGGTCGACTATTGGCAGCTTGTCGCTAGGCCCCGATCTTCAACTCTCCGTGTGCGAAGCTATCGCAATGGAACGTACTTGGCAGGCTGGATTGCTAGGCCTGCCTTTCGGCGGAGCATCGTATGGCCTGGTCTGCGATCCGGACGATCTGAGCGAGAGGGAACTGATGCGGCTGCTGAATTCTGCGGCCCATCGTTTACGATTCCAGCCGGGCAGACGAGCAGTCATTTTCCCTGGTGAGACCTGTCGGCGCGAATGCATGGCGAAGTTGTTTGCTGAGAGTCGAGACAGCGGCAACCTGATCGTGGCAGGCAGACCCGACTGCCTCGGTGGATTGAATCTCCATCGGTTCGAAGCGGAGGGCATCGCGGCTATCATTTCTGCCGAACTCCGACGCATCGGCAAAGTCACAGCGACGGCGAAGGTTGCGATTCAAGGCTTTGGTCCTCTCGGACAAGCGGTCTGTGAACGACTGGCGAGCACCGGCCTCATGATCGTCGGTCTTAGCGATAACTCTGGTGGCCTGTACCGCGCCGACGGCCTCATTCTCGACGACATCCGCTCTCACTATGATCGCGAGCCCATCCTGTTCGGATATTCCCAAGCCGATCACGTAAGTCGCGCCGAGTTGCTGCAACTGAAATCGGACGTTCTGATTCTTACCGCCGGCCCGAATGAAATTCATGGCAACAACGCAAACACAATTTCTGCGCCATTGATCATCGAAGCCAGTTGGAACGCGGTGACCGCCTCAGCGAAACGGAATTTGGCGGAGCGGAATATTAGGATCATTCCCTGGTCGATCTCGACCAGCGGCGCACCATTGGGCGCTTGGTTCGAAAGCTGCGGGACTCGCATGATTTCCAGCTCAGAAGACTTACTCTCCAAGACCTATGCTTGCGTGGATCGGACCTTGACCGCAGCCGAACGTTACTCTCATGACAATAAAGAATCAGTAAATCAAGCCGCCCGACAGCTGGCAGTAGAACGGCTTGCCGCAGGCGTGCGAGCCTGCGGGCAATAACTCTTAAGCGATAGTCCGCCCAACCCGTGTCACCTAGCGCTGATCCAAGCGACCGTGACGGCCTTTCCCAGCCTATGTAAAAGTTTCCTTCCGGGCGATGGGCCCCGTCACCTTAACTCCCATATTTTCTATTCCGCAGACTTTGGCCAGAACCGTGCACTCTATTGGCGGTTGCAGGCGCCGCTAGGGACCAGCACAGACTCGATTAGCGACAGAGGTGCTTATGACAGCTGTGATTAATCCGGGGGTGTACATGCGATCACGCCGCAGAGCGATTCTCTGCTTATGTCACGATAGAGATATGCTTCAGGTTCGCGGCATGCTGCTCGAGCACTTTGGCTATCAGGTATTGTCGACAAGTTCCGTTGAGGAGGCAAAGGTTGCCGTCAAAGACTCGTGTCCCGATATGCTGCTGATCGACAATAGCTATCCGGGCATTGATGTTGAGCAAGTTGCCAGGCAGGTTAAGACGATTTGTCCCACCATGCTGGCAGTGGTTCTCTCCCCCTACTTTGGGGTCCGCGTAGCTTCGCGCGGCTATGTAGACCGCTTCGTGGCCAAGGATGATGGGCCTGATGCCTTGATCGCCCAGATTGAGGAACTATTTGAGGAGCGTCCCGGCGGCGCCGAGGCAATGCCGACGATCATGTAAACGAATCATCTAAATCACTTGCTAGGAATAAGGTTCGGGCGATATCCCACAATGTGTGAGATTGAGTTGGCGGATCCTGGGTTCCGTTTGCTTTGCTTATGGCACTCGTGCCGGGAAGGGAAACGCAAGCCAACGGTCAGCTTTCCCGCTCGGCTCGAACCGTGAACCTTTGTTCCTGGCGGTCAAGCCGCACAATCAGGACGTTGGGCTGGCAGCAGACTTGGCAATCTTCCACGTATTGTTGCCAAGCGCCGGCGGACTCGTCGACCTCGGTAACATTCCACCCGCCGCAGTAGCTGCACTGAAAACCTGAAGACACGCACAAATCGTAACCTGAAACTCTGCTTGCCGGTTCCCATATCTGGCAACCAAATGAGGAATCGTCCTGATTCGGTGCCGGGCGGAGGATATCCTGCGTTTTCGCTTTTCATTCGTATCTTGATGACCGCGCTGTCCTTAATTCAGTTTTCGTCATCGCTGCCAAGTTGGTAGCAGGCTTGCATTTCCTGATCGTAGCCACCGCCGTTGATTATGACTAACGGCTGGCAGGTGACGAATGAAATTTCCTGCGATCCAACCAGTGCTTTCCTGCAATTCGGAAGGGGCAATCCCGCCGCCGGTTATTTTGTTGGTGGAGGACGAATCGATTGTGCGTGAGGTTACGCTCCAGGTGTTGCAGCGAGCCGGCTATCGCGTGCTGCCGTCCAGCGGCCCCGAGGAAGCCTTGCGGATAGCCAGCGAGCATCAAGGACAGATCGGGCTCCTGCTGACCGATGTGATCATGCCCGGTATGAATGGCGCTGACCTGGCTCACCGTTTGCAAAGCATGCAGCCAGATTTGATCACCGTTTTCATGTCGGGATATGCGGAGAATGATGTTGTGCGGAATATGAGACGGCAGTCGGTGATTCACATCGAAAAACCGTTTACGGTCGACATTTTATTGTCGCGGATCGCCGAAGCGCTGGGAACGGAGGTAAGGACTCTGCCTACCGCAAGCCTACCCAGTCTTTCTGTCTAGAGATTCCTTTGGGGCAGTTTTTCCCATATCGATTGCCTGGCCTGGGATCTCAGGTTTGGCGCTGGGAACCGGCCGGTCGACAACCGCATTGTGGAGCGGAGCGGCCAGGATCACAATGTCCACTCGTCGATTGAGTTGCCGCCCTTTGGCACTGTCATTGCCGGCAACCGGATGAAACTCTGCATAGCCGGCCGCCGACAGCCTCTCTGCCGGGACGCCGTGATTTTCGATCAGGGACTTCACCAGTTCGGTCGCCCGTGCGGTTGAGAGTTCCCAGTTGGAAGCGAACTGTGAGGTGTGAATCGGCACGGTGTCGGTATGTCCCTCAATCCGCACCGCACAGGCATGTTCTTGCAGAATCGACGCAACCCGCGAAAAAGCATTTTCCGCTCCCGGCTTGATCGTCGCGGAGCCGCTATCGAAAAACCCGACTTCGCGCAGGCTGACGACCAGTCCGTCGGGCTCCATCCGTAGCGCGACTTCATTCCGCTTGATCTCGGCCGCCAACGCTCTCTCTAATTCCAGACGAATCACGTCGAAATTCTCTTTCTTATGATTTACCTCCTGCACGCCCATACTCGAACTGGTCAATCGCGACAGGTTTCGTGCCGGGTCGACGGTAAGAGTGGCAGAGCCCGGCAAAGCCATATTCCCAGTCGTGCCTCCGGGCCCGCGAGATTCGTTTTCGAAAACACCAAGCTGCTGAAAGGCAGTTTCGATCGCATCCGATAGCCGGGCTGCCTTCCGTTTGTCTATTTGCGACGAGGCGTAGAGAACCACGAAGAAGGCGAACAGCAGGGTAACGAAGTCGGCATAAGATACCAGCCATCGTTCGTGACTGATGTGGGCGGCGGGCCGCCGGCGATCTTTCATCGTGAATCTCCCGCTGTCGTTGGCATGTCGTTAGGGGCGTCCTGCAGAAATCCGAACAGCTTGCTCTCCAGCATCCGGGGATTCATCCCTTCGAGAATGGAAACCACTCCCTCCAGCGTCATCTCGCGGATGATCTGCTCTTCCCGGATGCGCAGGCGCAGCTTGCCGGAACTGGGAAGGAAGAACAGGTTGGCCGAGCCGACTCCGTAGACCGTGGCAACGAAAGCGACGGCAATCCCTTTGCCCACCTCGTTGATGTTGTCCAGGTGCTGCATGACCTGAATGAGGCCCAGCACCGCGCCGATGATGCCGATAGTAGGAGCGAAGCCTCCCGCTGACTCGAAGACTTTGGGGATGTTGTCCTCGTATTCGGCCTGGTTGTCGATCTCCAACTGCATCATCTTGCGAAGCTCCTGCGGCTCGGTGCCGTCCACCGCCAGCATCGAGGACTTTCTTCAGGAAAGGATCCGGTACGTCCGGCAAGTCGGCATCCAGCGAGATCATTCCATTTCTGCGGGCTTTATTGGCGAAGACCACCAGTTGCTGGATGACCTGCTGCGGCTCGAGCTTGGGCTCGAAAAAGACCTGAATCAGCCGGCGAAAGGCGCGGCGACGACCGGCGAGGGAAATTGCAGACAACACTGCTCCGAAGGTCCCGCCGAAGACAATGATGGCCGCCGTCGGCTGCAGGACCTGGGAGAGCTTGCCGCCTTCCAGCAACAGTCCGGCGACGATGCCGCCCACACCGAGAATCAATCCCGCGAAGCTGCTCTTATCCACGGTTCGGCTCTTCCGCGGCTCAGCGTTGGGGAGGGACGAACGGCGGTCCGCGTCGATCCTCGATTCCTGAGAACTGCAAGGCACCCGGCGTGCCTGACAAGATCGAGCGGCGGAAGTCGCGCACCCGCTCGATCACCTGCTCGGTCGTCTCGCGCACCACCAGCTTTTCTCCGTTCAGCAGAGTGATGACCGTGTCGGGCGACTGCTCGACATACTTGATGAGGTCGGCAGTTGACGGCCAGACGTGAATTGTTTAAGCGGGTGAGCTGGATCATGCGAGACTCCTCCGCCGGGGGGTGGATCAGCCAACCCATCGGCAAAAATTGCCGGGTGCTTGAGGCGATCTGGAAACCTGCATGCAGAGTACCGATAGGACTGACGGTTACGGTTCGCTGGCATGAGAATCCGCTAATGTGGCGGGCCGGGAGGCTGGCGGTCAAGGATTTCTAGAAGCTATCTCATAAATCGGGTTTGAAAGGGCACGGCTTCGGCCGTGCCGTACGAGTCGTTTGATTGCCGGGCTTTAGCTCCTGAGGTTACTCGGGATGGAAGCGTTCGGGATCTATGAGGTGGCTTCCAGTTGGAAAGACTGCACCGCGATTAAAGCTGCAATCGGACTGGGCCGATGAAATGGGTGAAAAGGCAGAAGGTTCCGCCGGTCAGAAAAACCCCGGCAGCGCACCTGCGGGAACGAGCTCGAGTCGAGCTCGGGCAAGGTGGAACCATGAGAGAGGAGCTATCCCATGGCAATCAGTATTCTGAATAACATTCCATCCCTTGCCGCGCAGAACCAGTTGTCGATCACCCAGGCCAACTTGCAGAAGACTCTGGAGCAGTTGGCCTCGGGCTCGCGCATCAATTCCGGCGCCGATGACGCTGCCGGCCTGGCCATCGCCGATGGACTACAGGCCAACGTCACCGCCCTCACCCAGTCGGCCATGAACGCCAATGAAGGCGTAGGAAAACTGCAGGTCGCCGACGGCGCCCTGTCGCAGGTCACCACCCTGCTGAACCGTGCTGTCACCCTGGCTACGGAGTCGGCCAACGGAACCGTGAACGACGGCTCGCAGCGCGAGGCGCTGGATTCGGAGTTCCAGTCGATCAAGGCTGAAATCGATCGCATCGGCACCAACACCACCTACAACGGCGCAGCCATCTTCCAGGGCGGATCGACGAACAACAACCAGCTCACCACTGCGGTTACGACCCCTGCCGGAACCGCCACCACCATCAGCGGCGACCTTTCGGTCAAGTATTGGGACACCACGCTGGCGGTGCCTGCCTACACTACGGCAACGTTTAGCGGCGACGCTACCGTGGGCGATCTGATCAACGACATCAACAGTTCAGGCAAAGGCCTGATCGCCACCCTGGACAATACCGGCAACCTGGTGGTCACCGACACCCAGAACCGCGGCGAGCGCCACCGACCCGCTGGCCAGCGCAGGCGCCACCAACACCCTGAAGATCGGCACCGACGGTGCGGCGGAATCGCTCACCAACACCACCAACTCCAGCACCATGGACGTCTACCTGAGCGACTCCACGACGGCGGGCAGCAGCACCATCGGAGTCACGCTGGGCACGTTCGACAGCAGCAACATGAACGGCATCAGCATTGCCAACGACAATCTGCAGACCGCAGGCACTTCGCAGTCGGCGCTGACCGACATCAACAACGCGATTGCGCAGGTGGCGGCACTGCGCGGCTCCATCGGCGCGGGCATCAACCGGCTGCAGGCGGCCAGCAATGTCATGGCCAACCAGACCCAGAACCTGTCTTCCGCGCAGGACGGCATTCAGTCGGCCGACATTACGCAGACGGTAGCCAACCTGACCAAGTATCAGATCCTGAGCCAGACCGGCATTTCCGCCCTGGCGCAGGCCAACCAGATGCAGCAGAGCGTGCTCAAGCTGCTCCAGTAAGTGGAAGGCGTTCTGCCGGCGGCGGATCACCAGCCGCTCGGCTTTCCGGCAGACTCGCGAGTTGCACGGGGGAGAAGGTGGGGCCTTCGGGTCCCCCTTCTCTCCCAGCAAGTTTTCCGAGGAGTGGCGGGCACGCAGGTTAAAGCGATTTTCGGGAAAGGAGCGGTGGCTCAGTCATGAGTACTTCCAGCACAGCCTTTACAGCAGCACCCTCGGCAGCATTCTCGGCAATGTCAACGATGCCTTCAGCGGCAAAACCTCGGCATCGACGTCAGCACCATCGTCAGACGAACTGATGCAGGTGGAGCGTCAGCCGGAGACGGTGATGGCAGAGCAGCAGACCACCATCAACTCCCAGGTCAGCGCGCTGACCACCATCAATACCCAGCTGTCCACGTCGCCACCGACGTGAACAACCTGAAAGATATTCATGGGCGCTTCAGCCAGATGACCACCGCATCCAGCGACGATGCTCTGGTTTCGGCCAGCGCCGACAACACCGCCGTAGCCGGCACTCACACGGTCGTCGTCAGCAAGTCTGGCGACCACCTCCAGCAGCTACTCGGACTACATTCCTTCCGGCACTTCGCTGGCGGGCGCCGAAATCGACATCAAGTACGGCAGCGATCCCAATAATCCGGTTAAGACCGACACCATCAACATTCCCAGTCCAGCGACACGACCCTGCAGCAGGCCGCCAGCTACCATCAACTCCGGCAGCTACGGGGTCACCGCCAGTGTGGTCACCGATTCCACGGGCTCGCGCCTGGTGCTGGCCAGCAACACCTCAGGCGCCAATGGCAACCTTACCGTCAGCAGCTCCGCCACCAGCTTCACCAGCGCGGCGGGAGTCGATGCGCAACTGACTGTCGACGGCGTCCCGGTCGACAGCGGCACCAACACCGTTACCGGGGCCATCTCCGGCGTGACGCTCAGCTTGGGCAGCGCCGACCCGAACACGTCGGTATTGATCAGCGTGCAGCCGGACACCACGCACGGCCTCGACCGCGATCCAGACTTTTGTTACCGATTACAACGCCCTGGTGGGCTCGATCAACAGTCAATATACGCTGGACCCAAGCACGGCAACGAGGGAGTTCTGGCGGGCGACAGCATGTTGCGGACCCTGCAAAGCCAGCTCTGGGTCTGGTCGCCACTTCCACCAGCGCGCGCCGGGCAATATGTCAACCTGCAGTCGATGGGCATCGAGATGCAGGACGATGGCACGCTGCAGATCAACAGCTCAGCTTTGAGCACGGCTCTGAGCAGCAATTATTCCGATGTGCAGAGTTTCTTCCAGTCCACCTCGCCGGCGGGCTGGGGCCAAACCGTCAGCACGCAGATGCAGCAGATGACCGATCCCACCCTGGGTCTGGTCTCGGCCGACATCAACGGCCTGAATCAGACCAATCAGAGCCTGACCGACCAGATCAACGATTTCGAAGTGCGCATGACGGCCTGCAGCAGCAATTGACCACCGCAGTACGACAATCTCAACACCTTGCTGGAAGAGTATCCCATGCAAATGCAGCAGGTCGCGGCTCAACTGGGCAGTTTGCCCAGCGCGTCCAGCAGCAGTAGCAGCAGCAGCTAGAGGCTTATGAAAACCATCGTCGATGCCAGGCAGATTTATCAGGACAGCGCCGTACGCGGAGCCACACCGATCGACCTGGTCGTCCTGCTCTACGACTCCGCCATCGAAGATATGCGGCGCGCCTTGGCGGCCATGAAGAATGGCGACATCGAAGCCCGCTCGGCAGGCGGTGCAGACACGCGCTGATGGTGCTGCAGCAACTGCAGGGAACGCTGGATTTCGAGCACGGCGGCAACGCCGCCAAGCAGTTTGAACAGTTCTACAATCTTGTCCGGGCAAAGCTGTTGGAAGCGCAGATGCGCAACTCCTCCGACCTGATGCAGCGGCAAGTGCGCTTCATGTCCGAGGTGCGAGACTGCTGGATGCAGGCCAAGAGGCTACTGCAACCTGCGCCGAGTCTGCAGCCCGCGCCGGCGTCGGACAGCGTGCCAACCGAGGATGGAGGTCCCAAGAGCGAATGGGACGCGTAGACAACAATGACGGCCTGGAATTGCTGCGGCGGGCCAATGCTCAGCTCGAACGGTTCTTCGGGCGCTTTGCCGGCGCCGTTGTCATGGGAACGGACGAAGAGGTCGACGCCTTGCTTCAGGTGGAACGCACGCTACGATCGGGCGGCGCCTTGCTGCACGAGGGCTTGCAGGAGAGCCAAAATCATGAAGTTCGCCAGGAACTGATCCGCTATCGCGACAATCTGGTGAACCTGCGCAATGAGTTGGCCAGAATGCAGGAATCGGCGGCCAGCTGCCGCGCCCGCCTACACGCCCGCCAAAAGCATCTGCACGCCGCCCAAGCCTGGTGTGCCGCCTCACGAGCTACCAGCTGAAAAAGGCCGCGCTTCGCCTTTCGCTATTCGCTCTTCGCCGTGGGCCTCTTATCGGGGCCTCAAAAGAGGCCAACGGAGCTAAAAGCCAGCAACGAGTAGCGTCTGGGAGCAAATAGCCGAACCACGAACCACGAGCCACGAACAGAGCCACGAAGCACGAGCCACGAACGAGCCACGAACCACGAACCACGAACCCAGCCTCACTCGTTGTCCGCCAGCGGACAACCTATTCTGAAAGCGGACGTTGAAGCCCAGTCCAGTTATCCATCGCTTGCGATAAGCACTTATTTTGCAATTACTTGAAGAGGCCACCGGATGGCCTTCAACGTGTTCTTTCTACCTCCGATGTAGGTGTAGCTGCGGTTGGTCCCAAAGACTCTATCCAATCAGTTGTTCCTACGTCTTAACGGGTAACAGGAGGCAGTATGGAGCGCAGGTACCTGGTTGCGGCCTTGGCGATCATAACGACCTTCGCGGGACTTTCCCGCGGCTTCCGCTCGCTGGAGAACCTCTCGCTGGTGCATGCTCAACAGCTGGGCGCGGTGGCGAAGGCAAAATGTGACGCTGGCTCCGCGGCCCAAGCGCTGGCGAAGATCCGGACCCACCTGCGTCCGGGATATCCCGAAGAGGCACAGTTGCTGGCCGAGATGAACGTGCCCATCGCCGCCCTGGAAGCCCAAGCGGCGCAGCGGATGGTAGAACAAGACAAGGCAGCCGCTCAGTGCGCCCGCGCTACGGCCCTGCGCGAGTCCCAACGCGCCCGCCGGGATGCGATACGGATGCGCGACCGGATGCTGCGCGCCAACACCGAGGGTGCCCGAGTACCGATTTCCTTTCAGGTGAAGTTGCCGGACGACTTGGAGCAGCGTATTGAAATCAGGACTGCCGCTGTTGCCTCGCAGATGGCAGCCCAGCAGGTCAAATTACAGATCGCCACCAACCGGTTGCGGACTGCTTCGATACGCATCGCAGGCTCGGGCATGTCGGCCGCCGACGGCGATACAGGACTCCAGCAGAGATGTCATTCACGTGAATTGCAATTATAAGAACTCCTGGCAGCCGCAAGCGGACCGTATCGCTCGTGAGGCCGTTCGCGACGCGATGCGTCAGATTGAGTACTCTTTTAACTCCAAATAGCGAATTCCCCTTCCCAGGCCAGCCGGAGCAGAGTGGCCGTTGCGGCTTCACTGCTCCGGGTCCTTCGATAGAACAATCTCCATTGCATGCCTCTCTACTCCTGTTCCTACGTCACAAACCGCTCGTTGAGCAAAGTGCTACACTCGCCTGCGTTGTTCTTGAACCTAATTCTTTCAGGTGAAGCATGAGTCCGAGTGCGATTGTCGGGGCGGTTCGGAAGGCTGCCGAGCGTTATCCCGATCGCGCCGCGTTGATCGCCGGTGCCGAGCAGGTCTCGTTCGCCGAATTAGTAAGGCGCACGCAGTCTGCGGCCGCCTCGGTCGCGCGGCAGGTGCCGGATGACAATATCGGGATTTTCCTGCCCAACTCTCTTCATTTCCCGCCACAGGTTCTGGGAGCGCTCTGGGCCGGTAAGACGGTTGCGGTTTTGCCCACGTTGGCTCCGCTCCCGCTATTGAAGCTGATGTTCGCTGAGGCGAAGTTGGCGACCGTGTTTACCTCAGAAGATTTGGCTCCGCGCTTGACCGAAGCTGGAGTGCCGCACGTTCTCATCGATACCACCTACTCGTCGGCTCCCGAATTCGCTCCCCAGCCTCGAAAAGCGGAGGCGGCGGTTCTGCTTTACACCTCCGGTACCACGGGACGTCCCAAGGCCGTGGCCCTCAGCGACGAAAATATTATTTCGAATGCTGAAGGCTGCATGGCAGCCACCGGCTTTGACGACCGCCAGGTGATGCTGGCGATTCTGCCGCTCTTTCATGCTTACGGTTTGAATGTGACTATCCTGTTGCCGCTGATGGCCGGCTCAACCGTCGTGGTGATGGAACGTTTCACTCCGCGGGCCGTACTGGATGCCATCGAACGGCATCGTGTGACTACCCTGGTTGCGGTGCCTAGCCAATATCGGCTGTTAGCACTGGACCCGACGCCCTGCGACGCGACTTCGCTCTGGCTTTGTATCGCCGGAGCCGAGCGCCTTCCCGAAACCACGGAGCGCGAGTTTACCGATCGCTTCGGACATGCGATCTTGCCCGGATACGGCGTGACCGAGGTTGCCCCAGTCATCTCATTAAACATTCCGGAATCCAATCATCCGGCCAGCGTAGGCCGTCCGCTACCGAATCTGAAAGTCACCATCCGGGGAGAAGACGACGGCATTTGCCCCGTCGGCGAGATAGGCGAAGTCTGCGTCGAAGGCCCGAACGTAATGCTGGGCTACCTGAACGATCCGGAGGGAAGCGCGCGCAAGCTGCGAAAGGGTGTCTACCATACCGGGGATAAAGGTTTTTTCGATGACGAGGGATATTTGTATCTGGCGGGCCGGGCCGACGAGATGGTAAAGATTGGCGGCGAAAAGGTGTATCCAGCCGAAGTCGAGAACGCATTGGAACGCATCGAAGGTATCGAAGAAGCTGCGGTCATTGCGCTGCCCGATGCCAAGGGTGGAATTCGGCTGCTTGCCTTCTTGCAGCGCAAACCGGGAGCTGTCATTGATGAAAGCAAACTCCGCTCGGCGTGCCGCGAATTGCTGGAACCGTACAAGGTGCCGCGGAGCTTTACGTTTGTCGATAGTCTGCCCCGCACTATCACAGGCAAGACGGACAAGCGCAGCTTGACGGCAGTAGCCGGACAATAGAATCATTGAAGCCATGAAGTACCAGCGTCCACCTATCTGTCCCCGGTGCAATAGCAACGAGGACGTGAAGAAGATCGCCTACGGGCGGTTGCCTTCTGAGGCCCCTCGGGATCTGGGCCCGCAGGGGTACGTCTTGGGAGGATGTTGCATTCGGCCCGACAGCCCGGAGTGGTACTGCGATTCCTGCGAAGAGAGCTTCGGAACCTGGCGCGAGTCCTGGGGCGAGCCCCTGAGCGACAGAATCCAATAGATTTGGGATTTTTGGCAGGCTAACGCGCCGCACACAAGCAAATTCCATCCGGCAGGCCCGGATTTTCGCGCGTCTCTTCCTGCGGCATGAATTCTCAACCTGCTTTATGCAACGATTCTCCCGGCCTAACCCCTATAATGTTCCTCCATGCGCATCCGGCTGGCAGCTTCGATTGTTCTCCTGTGGATCGCTACTGGTGTGGCGTTCAGCCAGACACTTCAGATCGCCGCGATACCGCCGCAGACTGCCATCTTGGGTCAGAGCTACACCTTGCCCCTGGTGGCTACAGGCGGATCGCAGCCTTACACCTGGCAAGTCGAGGGTGGCAATCTTCCTCCCGGACTCAAATTGCACGCGCATGCGGGGAACATCTCCGGTGTGCCGACCACGCCGGGCGAGTACCACATCACGCTGGTGGTCGTCGATTACAGCATTCCGAATATGCAGGTACAGCGCGACCTCATCATTCAGGTAATTGCCGGGCTCGCCATCGACTGGAAAGTGCCTCCCGGAGTTCATGGCACTGCGGTCTCGGGCTCCGCCGTGGTCACGAATCAAACTGCAACCGATTTTGATTTGACCGTGGTCATTGTTGCCGTGAACGACATCGGTCGTGCCACTGCTTTGGGGTATCAGCACTTCAAGCTGGCCGCTCACGCCACCAGTCCGGTCATTCCTTTCGGGTCCAGTCCGGGGCCGGGGACTTATTATGTTCGCATTGACGCTGCGGCGCATCGGCCGGGCCATCAACATATCTACCGCGCCAGCAAGCAGACCACGGATCCACTCAAGGTGACTCAGTTGTAGGTATTCTGCCCGCGTTTCGCGAATGCACAGCAGGCATAGCGATGATGGACTATCGATCCCGCCAGAACTGCTTTCAGCTAGCTCTCGCCCACGACCGCCTGGACGGGTTTGTGGTAACCCATCCGGCAAACCTGCGTTACCTGTGTGGCTATACCGGAAGTAACGGTCTGCTGCTTTTTCTCGGCGGCAAGCGAATCTTCTTTACCGATGGCCGCTACACCCAGCAGGCGCATGACGAAGTACAAGGTGCGCGAATCGTCATCGCCAAAGGGCCGCTGCTCGGTGAAGCAGTGAAGCAGTTCGGTCGTGCCCCATCGGCTGCCATCGGTTTCGAAGCTGATTACACCACGGTCACGGCCGCCGCGGACATGCGCAAGTTGGTCCACAAGAAAGCCACGTGGAAGCCGACCTCCGGCCTCATCATGCGACAGCGAATGATAAAAGATGCCGACGAACTGCGGATCATCCGTGAAGCGGTGGAGATGGGAGCAGCTGTCTACGAGCAGGTGCTTCCGTCCATTCGTCCCGGAGCCAAGGAATCCGAGGTCGCCGGCAGGCTGGAATTTGCTGCCCGCCAGGCAGGCGCTGATGGCGTGTCATTCGACACGATCGTGGCTGCTGGCAAACGCTCGGCCTTGCCTCACGGACGCGCTTCTGACCAGCCAATCCCCAAGCGCGGATTCGTAGTGGTAGATTCGGGAGTCGTCTGGCACGGCTATTGTTCGGATATGACGCGAACGGTGCATGTGGGCCCGGTGAGCCGGGAAGACCGCCGCTGGTATGTAGCCGTGCTGGAGGCGCAGCTGGCGGGCATAGCCGCGGTAAAGCCCGGCGCGACGGCTGGCGATGTCGATCGCGCAACGCGTCAAGTCCTGCACAAAGCCAAGCTCGACAAGTTTTTTACTCACTCCACCGGTCATGGAGTTGGGCTGGAGATTCATGAGCCGCCGCGCTTGGGAAAGCAGCAGGAGGAACGGCTGGAACCGGGCATGGTGATCACCATCGAACCGGGAATCTACGTGCCGGACAAGGGCGGCATTCGCATTGAGGACATGGTTGTGGTGACGGACGGAGGTTGCCAAGTGCTGACGCCGGTCACAAAGGAGCTTATTGAATTCTAGGCGCTGGCAAAGGGCGTGAGCTATGCCGTAGACAGTCCCCTATCATTGTCATCCCGAACTGGGCTTTACAGTTTGCAGAAAAACTTCGCCTAGGATGACTTTGAAGGGGCGTAGCTTTAGCTACGCCGTAAAAAGCTCTTTATTTTGTCATCCCGAACCCGGCTTTAGCCGGTGAAGGATCTGCTTTTCGAGCCTTGCCGCCAGCTACTAGGCGCACGAATCAGAACTCGACGAAATCTGGAGAGAGAAAGAATCTGACATGGGTTGGAACGCTGCCGAGGGCCACCAGTCTCCGTTCCCAACAGCTATCCTCCGTCCGCGCGGCAATCGAGCAGCCCTTATCGCTCTGGCTCTCGTACTCGTTACGGTCGCGCTGTATGCCCCGGTAAACCATTTCGACTTCGCCGACGTCGACGACGCTGCCTACGTGACCGACAACCTGCACATCAAGTACGGCCTCGACTGGGATGGCGTCAAGTGGGCGTTCACTACTTTCTATGTGGCGAACTGGCATCCCGTAACCTGGCTCTCTCATGCATTGGATTGCGAACTCTTTCGCCTGAATCCCAGCCGCCATCACAATATGAACGTGCTGCTGCACGGGTTGGACGCGGTTTTGCTGTTCTGGGTCTTGCTGCGCGCCACCGGATACCTGGGTCGCAGCGCCATGGTAGCGAGCCTCTTCGCTCTGCATCCCATCAACGTTGAAACGGTGGTTTGGATTGCCGAACGGAAGAACGTTTTGAGCATGCTGTTCTTCCTGCTGGCGTTGGCAGCGTATCGCTGGTATGCGATTCGTCCTCGAGTAGGCCGGTACCTGGTGGCCGTGCTTTTCTTCGCTTTAGGGTTGATGTCGAAACCGCAAATGATTACCCTTCCGTTTGTCTTGTTGCTGTGGGACTACTGGCCGTTGCAGAGAATGTTCGCCGGAACTCGGCAGATTTCTCCGGACGAGGCTTCCGTCGAAGAGGAGATTCCGCCGAGAAATCTTTCCTGGCTGATCCTGGAAAAGCTTCCACTGCTCGTGCTTTCCGCCGCCAGCGCAGTCGTCACCATGAAAGCGCAGCAGGCCGGCGGCGCGATCAATCCTCTAAACTCGTATGGGCTCGACATCCGCTTGCCGAATGCGCTGGTCTCTTACGTCTTATACATAGGGAAAGCAATTTGGCCGACTCACCTGGCGGCTTTCTATCCTTATCCGGCGGGCTCCTTCAGCTCCTGGCAAGTATTGGCTAGTCTTCTTTTGCTGCTTGCCGTGACGGGGCTGGTCATCATAAACCGGCGACGCCGCTATCTTATGGTTGGCTGGTTTTGGTTTCTGGGAACATTGGTTCCGATGATTGGCGTGGTCCAGGTGGGCGATCAGGGGATGGCCGACCGTTATGCCTATCTGCCCTTTGTCGGACTATTCATCATGATCTGCTGGGGCGTCGCGGACTTCGTCCCGAAGCTAATCAAGAAAGCCTCATCTGAACCTGTACAGCAAGCCGATTCAAGAAACACTCCTCGCGTCGGGCTAGCTCTGGTGAGTATTGCGGTACTGGTGACTCTGGCTGCGATGACGCATCGGCAGATCGGCTACTGGAGAGACGATGTCACCCTGTGGTCGCACGCGGCGCAGGTCACAACTGGAAACCATCAGGCTGAAACTTATCTGGGGCAAGCTCTGTTGCGACGGGAAAACCCCGACGCCGCCATACCGCATTTTCAGAGAGCGGTTGCCATGTATCCCGCCGGCGCTACAGCATATTTATTCTGGGGCTACGCTGAACAGAAGCGAGGCAACTTGCAGGAGGCCATCGCGGAGTACCAAAAAGTGCTGGATGTTACTCAAAGCTACGGTCGTGCAGCAGACCGGGTACGGTTGCCGGCGCTGGAGAATATGGGCCATGCCTATCGCGCTCTCGGCGACTACACGCGTGGCAACCAGTGTCTGCAGGCCGCGCAAGATTTAGTTGGTCCGTAGGGAGACTGCGGAGGACTAGGCTGCCGGCGCAAGTCCGAGGATGTGGGAGTGACTCCCGCAAATGACCGCGAATTCGGCTTCGCTTCCGAAAAGCCAGCGGGGGTAGGCACAGTGCAGATGGAAGGCTCTTTCGTTCATCACATCGTTCCATAACGTCTCCAGAGCCAGGGCTCCGGACTTGTTGCCTTCTTCCCAAAGCAGCGCAACCATCTCGCCGAATACCGTAAGACCTTGTTCTTTACTGCTGGCAGCCTTCTTGGCTTCCATGAGAAGTTTGCCCACCGAAGCCATGAACAACTTGTTATCGGGAACTCCGTCCACCATAAACATCGCCAACATTTCTTCGGCATCGCACATGGCGAAGCGCCCTTCCCGGGCATAATTCCGGACGTCCACTTCCAGTCGTTCCAGCGCTTTCATCAATTGCGTACGATGCGTCGCTGTGGAGACGATCAAGATCGAATTGCCAATGAGAAGGCCGGAACACACCACGCCACTGAGCCGGTCAATCAGCGCTTCGTGGTTATCGTAAAACTGTACCGAGTGAACCGGTGCCAGGCTGGCCATCCATTTACCTCCTACAGTGTTCTAAGTAAGATACTCCAGAATCCCGTTTAGGATGCTTGTGTTTTTGCGACCCGAAGCTTGGCCGAACAATCTGTCGACCGTTTTAGAGTGGTCCTGTGCCCCTTAACAGCAACAGCTATTTGGAGCAAGATATCGAATCGAATCACCTTAACCCTCGTTTTCAGTGGCTGTCCACGTGCCATCCGCCTGGTAGGTGCGATTCTGACGTTGAGAGGGGAATCCGACTTATTTCGCAGAGATTGTATTGCTCAGCAACCATCCTTAGAAGCACGCTTCCAAAATTCGCGCGCAACGTTCATAATGACTGATTGCCTCGCACAACAAGTTCCGTAGCGAGGGGCAGTGAAAGCGCTCTTAGACAGTCCGCATTCGGACAGCTATTTACAATCTGGTTGACGGTTTACGGCATATCCGATGAATCAGAAAGAAATCAAAGAACTCATCGAGCTTCTGGTGGAGAAGGACATCACCGAGTTCGAACTCGAGCGTGGCGATATGAAGGTGCATGTGAAACGGGGCAGCGCCGCAGCGCCTTTGGTACACGTCGCGCCTGCCCTGGCTACGATGCCGCCTATTCCTGTCGCGGTGGCGCCGGCTCCTGCAAGCCCCGCAACCCCGCAAGCCCCGGGAAGGGCTGCCGCGTCGCCGCCCTCAAGTCCGGAAGGCGAGGCAGCTTCAGATGCGGACCTCTTTATCGTGAAGTCTCCGATCGTGGGCACCTACTACGAAGCTCCTTCGCCCGGCACTCCGCCTTTTGTCAAGGTGGGCGACACGGTGCAGGAGGGCCAGGTGCTCTGCATCATTGAGGCTATGAAGCTGATGAACGAGATCGAGGCGGAGGTTTCGGGCGTGATCGCCAAAATGTTTGTTCCCAATGGAAGCCCGGTTGAGTATGGAATGCCGCTGTTTGGCATTCGCCAACCAGTAAATCTCGCAAGTTCGTCTTCACCACGGAGGCACGGAGAACACGGAGGCTTGAAAAGAAGGGCAGGGAGATGATTGGTCCTCATGTTATTGGGAAGCATGGCAGTGTTCTCGGCATTTCTCTTCCGATCCCCAATTTTCATTGGAATCAACAGACACTCCGTTGAGCTATGGCTGCTGGTGCTTAACCTTTTCAATCGGCGCTTTAGCCGTTTTTCGTTCGGTTAATTGAAATGATGACTCCGTGCTCTCCGTGCCTCCGTGGTGAAACCTTACTCAACCTCGAAATTCCATGTTTAAGAAAATCCTAATTGCGAACCGCGGGGAGATTGCCCTGCGGGTCATTTGCGCCTGCAAGGAACTCGGCATCAAGGCCGTCGCCATCTACAGCGAAGCCGACCGCAACTCGCTGCACGTGCGCTTTGCCGACGAAGCCATCTGCATCGGGCCGCCGCGCCTGCAGCGAAAGCTATCTCAACATTCCGGCGGTGATCAGCGCCGCCGAAATCGCCAATGTCGACGCGATCCATCCCGGCTACGGCCTGCTGAGCGAGAACGCCAACTTCGCCGAAGTCGCCAGGCCTGCGGCATCAAGTTCATCGGCCCGCCGCCGGAAGTCACGCGCCTGATGGGCGAGAAGGAAAAAGCGCGCGCCACCATGAAGAAGGAAGGCGTGCCGATTCTGCCCGGCTCTGACGGCATCATCGCTTCCGCCGACGAGGCGCTGGAGTGGGCGCGCAGTGTCGGATTCCCGGTCATCGTGAAAGCGTCGGCCGGCGGCGGCGGACGCGGCATGCGCGTGATCCGCAGCGAAGAAGAGCTGCCCAATCTGTTTCACGCGGCGCAGTCGGAGGCGGCAGCGGCCTTCGGCAACGGCGATCTCTACATGGAGAAGTTCATCGAGCGCCCGCGCCACATCGAGTTCCAGGTGCTGGCCGACGAGCACGGCAACGTGATGAGCCTGGGCGAGCGCGAGTGCAGCATCCAGCGCCGCCATCAGAAGCTGGTGGAAGAAGCGCCGTCGGTGAATGGTCACGCCCGAGTTGCGCGAGCGCATTGGCGGCATCCTGGTGAAGACGCTCAGCAACATCGGCTACATGAATGCCGGCACGGTCGAGTTCCTGATGGATGAAGACGGCAGCCTGCACTTCATCGAGATGAATACGCGCATCCAGGTGGAGCATCCCGTCACCGAGATGACGACCGATGTCGACCTGGTGAAGTCGCAGATCATGATTGCCGCGGGCGAGAAGCTGAGCAGTATCATTACCCAGCCGGTAAGCTTTCGCGGACACGCCATCGAGTGCCGCATCAATGCCGAGCATCCCGAGCGCTTCACGCCCTCGGCAGGGAAGATCACGGTGTTCAACATTCCCGGAGGGACCGGGGTTCGCGTGGACACCGCCGCTTATGCCGAAGGCGTCATTCCGCCGTACTACGATTCGCTGATCGCGAAGCTTGGTGGTGCGCGGCCGCGATCGCGACGAAGCCATCTCGCGCATGTCGCGGGCGCTGGATATGTTTGTGGTCGAAGGTATTTATACCAGCATTCCGCTGCACCAGCGCATCATGGCCGATCCCGACTTCCGCGCCGGCAACTTCGATACGAAGTTCATGGAGCGGTTCCTGGCGCCCGCCGAAGGAAGCTGCGAAATAAGCGTATTTCACCACGGAGGGTACGGAGAACACGGAAAAGTCTACCCACCACAGAGGCACCGAGACACAGAGTTTTTATTTCTTGGGCTCAGTTTCTCTGGTTAGAAGTTTTTTCTATTTTCTCCGTGCGCTCCGTGTCCTCCGTGGTGAAGCGCTTGAATCATGACGATGCTAATGAATCTGCCCAAGCTCTACGCCATCGTTGATGTTTCCTGCTTTGCGGCGCCGCTGCGCACCACGGCTGCCATCGTGGACTATGCTCGCGAGCTGGCGGCTGGCGGCGCGACGCTCATCCAATATCGCAACAAAGTCGGCACTACGCGAGAAATGCTGAGCCACGCTCGTGAACTACGACATGCCCTGGGCGAAGGCGTCACGCTGATCATGAACGACCGCGCCGACATCTGCATTGCCGCCGAATTCGAAGGCGTGCACGTCGGCCAGGACGATCTTTCGCCCGAAGGCGCGCGCACGGTCATCGGCGCCGAGTCGCATCCTCGGCGTTTCGACGCACAACCTCGAACAATTGCAGGAAGCCGATGCCGGCCCAGCGGACTACATTGCGTTCGGGCCGGTCTTTGGCACGTCATCGAAACGCAAGCCCGATCCTGTTGTCGGTCTCGACGGCATTCGCGCAGCGCGTGCGGCTACGAAGAAGCCGCTGGTCGCCATCGGTGGCATCACTCGCGCCAATGCCCGCTCGGTGATCGATGCGGGAGCCGATTCGGTCGCAGTGATTTCCGACCTTCTGAGCTCGCCCACCAAAGTTGCTGCAGAATTCTTGCGACTGTTGGTGTAAATTCTTGCCAGCAACGTCTAAGCCTGAAAGAGGCTCATTGGCCACTGAACTGAAGACCGTATCCCTCGCCTCCGGCGAAAGCGAGTTCGTTAAAGGGCTGGGCCTCACCAGCGCCACCACGCTGGTGATGGGTTCTATGATCGGCTCGGGCATCTTCATTGTCTCGGCCGAAATCTCACGCCTGGTCGATTCGCCCGTGTTGCTGATCGGCGCCTGGGTAGTCACCGGATTTCTCACCATCACCGGCGCCCTGGCTTACGGCGAACTGGCCGCGATGATGCCCCACGCCGGCGGTCAGTATGTTTACCTGCGCGAGTCGCTGGGTTCGCTGTGGGGATTTCTTTACGGCTGGACACTATTCCTAGTCGTTCAAACGGGAACCATCGCCGCTGTCGGCATCGCGTTCGGGAAGTTTCTCGGCATCTTCTTTCCTTCGGTCTCGTCCACGCACTGGCTGATCCACATTGCGCACGTGCCGCCCATCCCGATTGGCCCCATGGTCCTGGGCAACATGGATGTCGGCCTGAACACGCAAAACCTCGCCGCTATCCTGCTGGTGATTTTTCTCTCCGTGCTCAACATCTTCGGCGTGCGCACCGGAGCAGCCGTGCAGAACGTCTTCACGGTCGCCAAGACGGCGGCCCTGCTCGGCCTGGTGCTGCTGGGAATTTTCGTTGGACGCAACGCGCAGGCCATTGCCGCCAACTTTGGCGCCGAGTTCTGGCGCAATGCGGGATGGCACGCGCTGCATCCGGTGCAGGTCGGCGTCGGCGGCCCGATTGCATTGGTTGGCACGTTGACCATCCTTGCCGTCGCGCAGGTGGGCTCGCTGTTTTCGTCGGACGCCTGGAACAACATCACCTTCACTGCCGCCGAAGTTCGCAATCCGCAGCGCAACCTGCCGCTGGCGCTTGCGCTCGGAACCGGCGCCGTGACCCTGCTCTATGTGCTGGCGAACTTCGTGTACCTCAGTGTGCTGCCGCTGCATGGCGATGCTCACGGAGCGACGATTCTGGCGCGCGGCATTCAGCACGCTTCGGAAGACCGGGTCGCCACGGCGGTCATCGAGCAGATCTTCGGGGCTGGCGGCGCGAAGATCATGGCGGTCGCCATCCTGGTCTCCACCTTCGGCTGCAACAATGGACTGATTCTGGCCGGCGCCCGAGTCTATTACGCCATGGCGCAAGATGGGCTGTTCTTCCGCAGCGCCGCCAAGCTTCATCCCAAGTACCGCACGCCGGCCCATTCGCTGATGATGCAGTGCATCTGGACCTGCATTTTGTGTATCTCGGGCAGCTACGGACAGCTGCTCGACTACATCATCTTCGCGGTGCTGGTCTTCTACATTCTGACGATCGCTGGACTGTTCGTGCTGCGGGTCAAGCGTCCCGACGAGCCACGTCCCTATCGCGCCATCGGATACCCGGTACTGCCCGCAATGTACATTTTGATCGCCACCTTTATTGATGTAGTCTTATTGCGTTATAAGCCGCAATACACGTGGCCCGGCCTGATCATCGTTCTACTCGGGATCCCTGTGTATTTCCTGTGGTCGAAGCGCAATCCGCAAACGAGTGCGCAAGCCTAGCTGTAGAGAAGAGGCAAGTCATAATGGCCGATCTGTTGAAGTGCAAACCCCTCGACATGCTGATGCACGAGGCATCCGAGACGGGAGAACATAGTCTTAAGCGGGCCTTGGGTCCAGTCAACCTTATTACTCTGGGAATCGGCGCAATCATCGGCGCGGGAATCTTCGTGCTCACCGGATCAGCAGCCGCGAAGTATGCCGGGCCAGCCATCGTACTTTCCTTCGTCCTCTCCGGCATTGCTTGTGTTTTTGCCGGCCTGTGCTATGCCGAGTTCGCCTCGCTGATTCCCATCGCGGGGTCGGCCTACACTTACGGCTACGCCACGTTGGGAGAGTTGTTCGCCTGGATCATCGGATGGGACCTGATTCTGGAATATGCCTTCGGCGCGGCCACTGTGGCCTCCGGCTGGAGCGGTTATCTCCTCAGCTTTCTGGAGGATTTCGGAATCCGAATACCTCCTCGCCTGACCCTGGCGCCCAGCGAGAAGCTGGTCTTCTATGGTGGTCACTGGGAACACCTGGAGCGCATCAAAGACACACTGGCCACGCAACATATCAACCCGAACACGCTGCCTACGGCAAACCGGCCTGTTCAACCTGGTAGCCTTTCTGGCGATCGTCGGCGTGACCCTTCTGCTGGTGATCGGCATCAAGGAATCGGCCAACTTCAATTCCGGAATCGTGATTGTCAAGCTGGCGATCGTGCTGATGTTCATCGTCATTGCCGGCTTGTTTGCCCTGAAACATCCTGCTCTGGTGAGTGCTAACTGGCATCCATTTATTCCTCCCAACGATACTGGGGCCTTCGGACACTATGGCTGGTCGGGCATTGCCGCGCGCGGCCAGCGTCATTTTCTTCGCCTATATCGGATTCGACGCGGTTTCGACAGCGGCGCAGGAAGCCAACAACCCGCAGAAAGATATGCCGATGGGCATCCTGGGATCGCTGGTAATCTGCACCGTCCTCTACATCCTCGTCTCCGGCCTGTTGACGGGAATCGTGCCTTACGCCGACCTGAATGTTTCCGATCCGGTCGCGCTTGGGTATCGATGCGACTGGCGTCGGCTGGGCGAAAATTCTGGTCAAGCTCGGCGCTATTTTCGGACTGGCTACGGTGATGCTGGTGATGTTGCTGGGGCAGTCGCGCGTGTTCTACTCCATGTCGCGCGATGGCCTGCTGCCGCGAGTGGGCTGGCGCCGTGCATCCGCGATTCCGCACGCCGTGGATCTCGACTCTGCTGGTGGGAGGGTTCGTCGCCATCTTCGCGTCCGTCATTCCCATCGAAATTCTGGGCGAACTGGTGAGCATCGGAACTCTGCTGGCGTTCGTGATTGTGTGTTTTGGAGTATGGATCCTCCGAGTGCGTCGGCCTGATCTGCATCGGCCATTTAAGACGCCCTGGGTCCCGGTGGTGCCGATTCTGGGCATCCTGGTCTCGCTCGGCTTGATGGCCAGTCTGCCATTGGATACCTGGATTCGTCTGATCGTGTGGCTCATCATCGGCATGGTGATCTACTTCACCTACAGACGCCATCACAGCCGGGTGCAGAAACTTGTGCCGGATAAAGTCGAAGTCGCGGGCGACTAAGGTTGCGTCGGCTTTAGGCATAGGTGTACGCCATCCCACAAATCACATCGGACGTTTTGTATCAGGGCCCGGCTTCAGCCGGGCCGAAATGCCCCTTCTTTGCTGGGCTTTAGCCCCTGCGCCAGCGGCTAAAGCCGTTTTATTGAGTCGCACTGCGGCACGACTGAAGTCGTGCCCTGATACAAATCTGATCTGCGGCTATTAATTAGCGTCTCCGAAAAGATTCCTTGCTTCACCGCCTGATGTCGGATATTTTGGGCTCCCCAAGGAGTCGCCCATGTTGCGCAAGTTTCCGCCCGCAGCTTACCTGCTGGCCTTGATCTGTTTCCTGCTGCCCTTCGTCGAGGTTTCGTGCAACGGGCAAAAGGTTGTTTCGCTCACCGGAATACAACTGCTGGCCGGACCGCAAGTGGGCGGCGGTACGGGAATGTTTGCCCAACCGCAACAGCAGGTTAGGCCAGAGACGTCCGTAGTGGTGGCCTTTGTCGCCGGCATTGCGGGACTGGTGCTCTCCGTGCTCAAGCAGCGTCGCACCGACATCATTGGAGGTGTGTGCGGCATCATCGGCGGAGGAAGTCTGCTGGCTTTGCAACAATCAATTCTGTCAGGTGCTCCACCGCAAGCTATGGGACTGATTCAGGTCCAATATCAGCCCGCCTACTTCCTCAGCGTTCTGCTGTTCTTCGCCGGCGCCGCTCTTATGTTTTATGTGGCGTTTGCCAAACCAGGAGTGCCAATAGCCAGTCTTCCCGCGCCCGCCACGCCTTATCCAGCGCCTTCGCCACCTGCCAGTCCGCCGATGTTGCCGACGGATGTCTCCCACCCGGCGAGATCACATCCGCAGACGGTAGTTATGCCGCCTACGCTTCCGGCTGCGACGTTGCGTTTCTGCCCGCAATGCGGCCAGCAACTTGCCGCGGATTCGCGCTTTTGCGGCAAGTGCGGTAGCGCTCAGCCATAAGCCACTGCCTCCGATTCGCCTCGCCCGTCGCCGCTGCGTGACGGGCGTTTTGTTTTTGACCACAGCTCTGGTTGAATGGAGTTGCGATGAAGGCCTTCTTCAACCTGAAGATCATCTTCCTGGCGCTGGTGGTGCTGGTCCTCATCGGCATGGCCGGATTCCACTATCATGGAAGGCTGGTCATGGTTCGATGGCTTCTACATGGTGCTGACCACCATCACCACCATCGGCTACGGCGAGCTTCATCCCCTTTCGCCAGCCGGCCGCATCTTTAACACCTTCCTCATCGTCACGGGAGTAGGGCTGGTGCTGCTGTTCTTCGGAGGCGCGACGCAGGCTTTGCTGGAATTCGAGCTACAATCGGTATTCGGCAGGAGACGCATGGACCGCGAGATCAGCCGATTGTCGGACCACTTCATCCTTTGCGGCGCCGGACGCGTCGGCCGCAGCGCGGCGCGGGAACTGGCGCGCAAGCCGCTGCCGTTCGTGGTCATCGACACGGATGCAGACAAGCTGGCGCGCTACTCTGACGAAGGCTGGCTCACGCTGGTCGGCGATGCTACCCAGGAGCACGTTCTGCGGCAGGCGCATATCGAAACCGCCCGCGGCCTGGTTGCCGCGACCACCACCGACGCCATCAACATCTACATCATCCTGACCGCACGCAGTCTGAATCCCAAGCTGAAGATCATCGCTCGCGCCAGCGAGGAAGAAGCCGAGAAGCACCTGCTCACTGCCGGCGCCGACCGCGTGGTCTCGCCGTACAACTTCGCCGGATATCGCATTGCGCAGACTTTCATGCGCCCGCATGTCGTCGATTTCTTCGACACCGCGATGAACCAGCAAAAGCCGCTGGAGATTGAAGAGGTGCAGGTGCAGGCAGGGTCGCGGGTCGCAGGCCAAACGCTGGAAAGCTCGCGCATCCGGCAGGAGATGGGCGTGATCGTGCTCGCCATCAAAGGAGAAGATTCGCATATGCGCTTCAATCCTTCGCCCGACGAAATGATTCACGAGGGCGATCACCTGATCGCCATGGGCGAGCCCGACGGTCTTGCGGCGGCTGGAGCAGTCGGCCACGGAGCGCGCATGAAGATCACTACCGCAGCCGAGATGCGCGAGATCGATCGCGTCACCACCGAACGCTTTGGCGTGCCCTCGCTCACTCTGATGGAAAATGCCGGCAGCGCCATCGCGCGATTTCATCCTGCGGAACTATCCCGACGCGAATCGCATCACCGTGGTTTGCGGCAAGGGCAACAACGGCGGCGATGGCTTCGTGGTCGCTCGCAAGCTGCATCGCGCCGGCCGCGTGGTCGAGGTGCTGCTGCTGGCTTCGCGCACCGAACTGAAGGGCGACGCGCTGACCATGTTCGAGCGTCTGCCGCTGCGTCCGGTCGAGGTAACCAACTGCAGACGAGTTAGAAGGCGAATCCGAGCGCAGCCTGGCCAATTGCGATCTGCATTGTCGACGCGATCCTCGGCACCGGATTTCAGCCGCCGGTCACGGGTCTGTACGCCGACGCCATCGCGATCATGAATCGCAGCGGCAAACCGGTCGTCGCGGTGGATATTCCGTCGGGCGCCGATTCCGACTCGATGACACCGCAATCGGGTGATGGAATTGCCCGCGCCGACGCGATCGTCACCTTTACCGCGCCGCGTCCGGCGCACGTCTTCGGCAATCTCACTGCGCGGGCCGATCATCGTTGCGCCCATCGGCTCGCCTCCGGAGGCGATCGTGTCCAGCCTTGAATCTTGAGGTCACGACGCCGCGCGATTTTGCCGCGCTGCTGGCGCCTCGTCCGCGCGACAGCAACAAAGGCATGTACGGTCACGCGCTGATTGTGGGCGGCTCGTTCGGCAAGTCGGGAGCGGCGGCCATGGCCGGCATGGCTGCGCTGCGGGCCGGCGCCGGACTGAGCACCGTCGCGACTCCGGCGCGCGTGCTCACCAGTGTCGCCGCCTTCGCCGCCGAATTGATGACCGAGCCGCTGCCCGAAACCGCGGCCGGTTCGATCGCTATGGCCGCAGCCGCAGAGCGGACGCTTTCTCCGACTTGACCAAGCCAATGACGGTGGTCGCCATCGGTCCCGGTATCGGCCGCAATCCGGAGACGGTGCAGTTCGTGCACGAAGCCGTGCACCAGACCAAGGTCCCGCTGGTGCTCGACGCCGATGGGCTGAACGCCTTCGAGGGCCAAACCAATCTGCTCGATGGCCGCCGCCGGCCGCTGGTGCTGACGCCGCATCCCGGCGAGATGTCGCGACTGGCGGGCATCTCGATCAAGGCGGTTCAGGCCGACCGGCTGAACGTCGCGCGCAACTTCGCGCGCGATCATCACCTGGTGCTGGTGCTGAAGGGCGACCGCACCATCATCGCGCTGCCCGACGGCAGCGCGTGGGTCAATCCCACCGGCAATCCTGGCATGGCGACCGGCGGCACCGGCGACATCCTGACCGGCATGACGGCAGGCGTGATCGCGCAGATGCCGAACGACTACGCGCGCGCCGCAATTGCCGCGGTTTATCTGCACGGACTGGCCGGCGACGTCGCAGCGCGAGAGCATGGGCGAGCACTCGCTGGTTGCCACCGACCTGCTTGACGGTCTGCCCGAAGCTTTTCGCCGCGCGGCGCAATGGGCGACAGAGAGCACCACGCGCATCGGGTAGAGTAGCTTACTCAAATCGGCACTTGCGTCTTTTGTCGTCCCGACCGCAGCGAAGCGGAGCGGAGGGATCTGCGGTTTTTTCCCCAGCGGGAAGGCTCTAGGTACCGCATTCTCTCTCCGCATTTGTCGAGACGGAGCAAGCACCCCTGCTAAAATAAGCGGTCTTCTGCGATGAATCCGCACGAACACATCACGCACTCGGCGGAAGAGACCATGGCTCTGGGCCGCAAGCTGGCGCCCACGCTGAAGGACGCGCGCATGGTCATCCTGCGCGGCGATCTCGGCACTGGCAAAACCACTCTGGTGAAGGGCATCGCCGAAGGCCTGCAGGCCGCTTCGCAAGACGACGTCACCAGCCCCACCTTCACCCTGATTCACGAATATCGCGGCCCTGAGGTCAACCTCTACCACGTCGATCTCTATCGCATCGACACGCCGCGCGAGCTCGATACCTTGGGCCTCGACGAACTCTTCGCCGAAGAAGGCAATCTGGTGCTGCTGGAGTGGGGAGAGAAATTCCCCCGCTTCGAGAAAGGAGCGCGACGTGGAGATTTCGATCGAACGCCGCGGCGATCTGGAGCGACAGATTGTGGTGAAGCGGAAATAGAAGCGCAACAAAAGGCCGACGCCATGTCGGCCTTTCGTCTGCGAAATTGTAGGCTACGGTGTGATTTCGAAAACTACGCCGTCGCCGTTCGTGCCGCCATCGTCTGTCGTGCCGTAGAGATTGCCGCTGGCATCAATCGTCAGATCGCCGGTCGGATTTGACCCATCCGTGTACCGGAAGTCATGCAGCGAGGAGTAGGTCCACCCTGGCGACGTCAGCTTGAAAACGGAACCGTAGCCATAAGCGCCATCGTTGAGGGCCGTGCCGTAGATGTTGCCGGCAGTGTCCATCACCAGATTGCCATAGGCGCCGCCCTGATAGCCTCCATCCAGAGAAGCAAGCACAGTGAACGTAAAGCCGCCGCCGGAGGGCGACATTTCAAAGATCGTGCCACCTCCTCCTGTCCCTCCGCTGCTGGTTGCACCATAGAAGTTGCCGGATTGATCGACGATCAGGCCGGCGAGAAGAATCCCACCGATAGTGGTGTTCCTGGAAAAGCTGGCGATAATGTTTTCCGTCCAGCCCGACCCCGAATGCACCAGCTGGTAAACAATGCCATCTCCGGAATTGCCTCCAACGTAGGTAGTCCCATACAGGTTTCCGTTGCTGTCGAAAACTACGTTATGCGTGGGTACCGCTCCGTCACCGCTAGCGCCGAAGCTGTGAAGAATGGTCTTCGTCCACCCGCTGCCGGAACGCGTGAGTTCGTAAACCGTTCCCTGTCCAAACTGGCCGCCAAAACCGGTTGTGCCATAAATATTCCCGGCTTGATCGAAGATGAGCTGGCTCGATGCCTGTGGCTGAGCTCCGTCGCTGCCCCCACCGAAGGTGTAGAGAGTGGTTTTTTCCCAGGGGCACTGGACCGATTTGCAGATCGTCAACGGGGGTTGTAGTTTGAAAACCGTTCCGAAGCCCAGGCCGCCGTTCTCGGTTGTGCCATACAGGCTGCCATCCGGGCCGAAGACTACGCCGTAGAACGGATTCGCCCCGTCGCCCCCTCCAGCAAAATCATAAAGCGGGCTAAAGATCTGGTTGGATAGCTTGATCCGGAAAACCGAGCCGTTGCCGGCGCCGGAATGGCTGTAGAACGCCGTACCGTAGAGGTTGCCCGCCCGGTCAAGCGTTACGCCGGCCTCAGGATCTGATCCGTCCGAACCTCCCGCGAAGTTGTGCAGGATGGTGTAGGTTTGTGCCTGGGCATAAGGTGGAATAACCATGATAAGCGCAAGCAGAAACGTCAGGGCGAATGCGACTTTTGCTGCCGTGTGGTTGATTCCGGTCAAGGGCTTGGGTTGCCAATGGTTCGTCATAAACATTCTCCTTTTCGAGACTCGAGGGTTACCTCCTCGATGGAGTGACACTGCTAAAAGACGGGCACGGACAAGTGGCAGGCGGACTTATCGTCCCGGCGATAGCAGGCACCAGAAACCTAACTCGTGAATGTTCATGGCCGAGCGCGGATTACAACGATTTGCGGCGAAGCGTATCGCCGGTCTATTCATATTGCAAGCAGAAAATATCGCCAAGTGGAGATTATTTGCAGACTGGTGAGAGCGACACTTTGGCTAGTCGCTAGTTGCTGGTCGCTAGTTGCGAGTTGCTTCTTCTTAAAACCCCATAATGTTGTACCCGCAATCCACATAAATCGTTTCGCCGGTAATTCCGCTGCCGGCGTCGCTGGCCAGGAAGACCGCGGTCGATGCCACTTCCTTCACATCCACATTGCGTTGTAGCGGAGCTCGTTGCGCCTGCATCGAAAGCATATCGCCGAAGCCGGAGATGCCGCGCGCGGCCAGCGTCTTGATCGGGCCCGCAGAAATCGCGTTGACCCGAATCTTGTTCTTGCCCAGGTCATAGGCCAGGTAGCGGACGCTAGCCTCCAAGGCCGCTTTAGCTACGCCCATCACGTTGTACTTGGGAACTACTTTTTCCGCGCCGTAGTAGGTCATGGTCATGATGCTGCCGCCATCGGTCATCAGCGGACGGACGGCTCGAGCGAGCGCGACCAGCGAATAGGCGCTGATATCGAGCGCGATCCGGAAGCCCTCGCGACTGGTTTCGGCGAACTCGCCTTTCAGTTCTTCGGAGGGAGCGAAGGCCAGACTGTGTACCATCGCGTCCAGCTTGCCATAGCGCGACCTCAATTGCTCGAACAGCTGGGCAATCTCCTCGTCGCGCGAGACGTCGCATTGAAACGCCTGCGAGTTGGGCAGGGCGGCAATCAGGTCGTCGGCTTCTTGCTTCAGGCGTTCGTTCTGATACGTGATGGCCAGTTGCGCTCCGGCCTGTTGCATCTGTTGCGCAATGGCCCATGCGATGCTCCGTTTGTTAGCCACGCCAAAGACTGCCACCGTACGTCCCTGCAAGCTATTCGACATTCGTGTTCTTCCTCCGCACTGTAGTCGTCAAACGATTGAGAATATCAGCCGTGGCGCGGGAATGTCTTGGGCCGAGCAATTTCACGCAATCCGGCGCGTATGTCTGGCCAGACGGGAAGGTTGCATCAAGTGTGCAATTTTATCCATGTCACAACTGGCAATTCCGCTTCCCATTTGCTGCCCCTTCGGACTATACTCGCCTCCGCTCCTCGCTCCCGGGGCTGGCGTGCCGCTTGGACTACGCCAAAGGTTTTGTTTTGCCACGCCACCGGGGTCGTGGAGGCCCAGGAAATTCGCCCTCGCGGGCGAGTGCGCGCCCCTTCAGTCCACGACCTTCAGGAGGCACTATGGCGACGATCCGGGACCTGTTGAGTAATCGCACCATCCATTATGTTCAACCCAATCAAACAGTGTTTGAGGCCGCCAGCTATATGGTCGACTGCAACGTCGGCGCAGTGCCCGTGCTGGACGACACCAAACTGGTCGGCATTTTCTCTGAGCGCGACATCATGCGGCGGGTGGTCACCGAAGGACGCGATCCCCTGATCACACACATCGCCGACGTTATGAGCACCGACCTGCACACCGTGACCCCCAGCGCTAGTTCGGAAGAAGCCATGTGCGTGATGCAGACCAACGGCGTCCGTCATCTGCCGGTATGCGATGGCACAACCCTGGTCGGCTTTCTTTCGTTGCGCGATCTGCTGCGTTGTCACCTCGACGAAAAGTCGGGCGAGGCGGACATGATGCGCGCCTACATCCAGACTTCGAGCTAGCCGGCGAGCCATCTCCCAAGATTGGGAACGGGCCGCGGTGAGGAATGCTATCGCTGTAGGTGCGCTCTTTCGCGGGTGTACACTGGCGCTGACCCTCCATGAGTCTGCCAGGCGTAATCGACCATCTCCGGAAGATTGCCGGCCGCGACGCCGTTCTCGACCGTCCTGAAGACCTGATGCTGTACGAATACGACGCGGGCATCCGCAAGAGCACGCCCGGCGTTGTCGTCTTCCCGCAAACTGCGCAACAAGTTTCCGAAATCATGCAGGTGGCCACCTCGGCCCGCATTCCCGTAGTGGCGCGTGGCGCCGGAACCGGTCTGAGTGGCGGGGCAATCTCGCAGGAAGGCGGGATTGTGATCGTCTTCACCCGCATGAACCGCATCCTCGAGGTTGACGCCGAGAACCTGCGCGCGGTGGTGCAGCCGGGTGTGGTGAATCTCCAACTCTCCGAACACGTCTCCCATCTTGGCCTCTACTTCGCGCCTGATCCATCCAGCCAGAAGGCTTGCACTATTGGCGGTAACGTCGCCGAAAACTCCGGCGGACCTCACACCCTGATGCATGGCGTGACGGTGAATCATGTGACCGGGGTGGAAGTGGTGATGCCCAACGGCGACATCGTGCAATTCGGCGGCAAGGCTGCCGAATCCGGTGGCTACGACCTGACAGGATTTTTTGTGGGCTCTGAGGGAACGATCGGAATCACCACGGCAATTACAGTGAAGTTGACGCGCAAGCCGGAAGTGGTGGCAACTCTGTTGGGAATTTTCGAATCGATTGACGACGCAGCCCGTACCGTCTCCTCCATCACCGCCGCCGGCATCACCCCGGCCGCGTTGGAAATGCTCGACGGCTGGACCTTGCGTACGGTCGAAGCGTTCTGCCACGCGGGCTATCCGCTCGATGCCGGAGCGGTGTTGTTGATTGAGCTTGAGGGATTGCGCGAGGTGGTCGAAGAGCAGGCGATCGCGGTGAACGAAGTCTGCCTCCACCAGAAGGCGCGCGAAGTCCGACGCGCCAAGAACGAAGAGGAACGCGCGCTGCTATGGAAGGGCCGCAAACTAGCTTTCGCGGCGCTGGGACGCGTCAGCCCCTCGTACTACACCCAGGATGGTGTGGTCCCGCGCAGCCAAATCCCCGCCGTGCTGAAGCATATCGGTGAGGTGGCGAAGAAGTACGACCTCGTCATCGGCAACATCTTTCATGCCGGAGACGGCAACCTGCACCCGCTGATCCTTTTCGACATGCGCAATGCTGAACAGTTCCAGCGTGTGCTGGCCGCCAGCCGCGAGATTCTCCAATACTGCATCGATGTAGGCGGTTCCATCACCGGCGAGCATGGCATCGGAATGGAAAAGCGCGACCTGATGCCGCTGCTGTTTACCGAGGAAGACCTCGACGTAATGATGAGCCTGCGGGACGCCTTCAACGGCCACGAGATTCTGAACCCGCAGAAATTGCTGCCCACGCCGCGTATGTGCCGCGAGATCGCCGGCCCGTCGCAGAATGCGGTGCTGGTGCAGGAGGGGATGTGAGCACCATCGCGATGACGCGATTCGGGAGCGAACTGCGCGCGATCTGCGGGACCGACCACGTCGTCGACGATCCCGCCGAACTGCATCGCCATCTCATCCTGGGGGTTGCTCCCGGAGTTGCGGTTACTCCAGCTTCGCCAGACGAAATCGGCGCTGTACTGCGCTTCGCCAACGATCACGGCTTGAGCGTGGTTCCGGCTGGAGGCTTCACGCAGCAACAGACAGGCAACTTGCCCGCTCAGGTTGATGTGCTGCTCTCTACCTCGCGGCTGACGGCGGTCGACCACTACGATCCGGGCGATCTCACCGTTGGCATCGGCGCCGGTTGCACAGTTGCGCAACTGTCTGCCATGGTCGGAGCGAATGGATTGCTGTTCGCGGGAGATGCGGCGCTGCCGGAACGCTCTACCGTCGGCGGATTGCTGGCCACCGGAATGGCCGGTCCTCTGCGGCAAGGTTATGGCGGACTGCGCGACTATTGCATCGGGATCAGGTTCGTGACCGGTGATGGCCGAAAGGCGAAAGGCGGTGGCCGGGTAGTAAAGAACGTTGCCGGCTACGATTTGATGAAGCTGCTGATCGGCAGTCAGGGGACGCTGGCCATCATTACCGGCGCCAGTTTCAAATTGTTTCCTGCACCGCGGCAAACCCGGACCTTTGCTGCGGACTTTGGCACTCTCGCCGAAGCCATTGATTTTCGCAATCGCGTGCTGCACTCGCCGCTATCGCCGATTAGCCTGGAACTGGTTTCGCCTGGCGCGCGCACTCTGTTGCCGGCGGGAAAAGAATCCGAGTCGTGGTCGATTTATGTTCGGGCAGCGGGCAGCGATGCCGTCCTCGCTCGCTATCGCGCGGAACTGGGGACAGCCGTCTCGCACGAGATTGATCCGCAGAGCGAAGCGGATCTGTGGCGCGCACTCGCTGATTTTTCGCATACTGTTCCTGAGCGACACCCGCGTTGTCTGCTGATCTCGCTGGCGCTCCCGTTAAGCGACGTTCAACCGGTCCTGACCGATCTGGCAACGGTTTCTGAATCAAACGGCCTGGCGCTTGCCGTGATCGGCAGGGTGGGAGTTGGTCATCTGCTGGCCGGTTTGTGGCCGATCTCCGGCGCCGACGTTACCCTGGTGAACTTCATCAACGCCGCATCGGAGTTGCGCAATCTGTTGCCGCGCGATGCCAGCATGGCAGTGCTGCATTGTCCGCCCGAAGCGCGGCACCATGTCACGGCGTGGGGCCCCACGCCAACGAATCTTGACAGCATGCGAGCTGTGAAGATGGCCCTCGATCCGAAAGACGTTCTTAATCGCGGGAGGTTCCTCTTCTGACCTTCGCAACTCCGACCGTCGATGAGCCGGTTTCGAATTTCTCCGCGGGAGAGAAGCCGACGTGGGACTTGTACTCGAAGTGCGTCCACTGCGGCCTGTGCCTCGATCAGTGTCCGACCTATCGTGCGCTGGGCACGGAAATGGATTCGCCGCGCGGCCGCATCTACCAGATGTTGCAGGTGGACGAGGGCAGGCTGGCGCTGGCAGATTCTTTTGTCACCCACATCGATCGTTGCCTGGGCTGCCTGAACTGCCAGACCGCATGTCCCTCTGGTGTGCAATATGGCAGTTTGCTGGAGCGTACGCGCTCGCAGATCGAGGAGAACTACCGGCGTCCCTGGCTGCAACGCGAAGTGCGCGAACACTTTTACGCGCGAGTGCTGCCGTCGTTCGACAAGCTGTCGCGATCGGCAAAGCTGCTCCGCTTTTATCAGCGATCCGGTTTGCAGAGCCTGGCGCGAGGCAGTGGGTTGCTCAAGCTTCTAGGCGTCGCCGAGTTGGACGCTCTCTCGCCGCACATCGAAAGTGAGTTCTCATTCCGCGATCTAGGCAAGACTTATCCTGCCGAAGGCGTTCAGCGCGGGCGTGTGGCTCTGCTGATCGGCTGTGTCAGTAGCGTGGCCTTCGCGGAGTTGAACCGCGTGACCATTCGCGTCCTCAATAAGAACGGCATCGAGGTCTGCATTCCTCAGGCACAAGCCTGTTGCGGCGCCTTACACGCTCATGCCGGACTGCTGGATTTGGCTCGCGCGCAGGCCCGCAAGAATATCGATGCCATGCTGAGCCCGGAATTCGACGCCATCGTGAGCAACGCGGCCGGCTGCGGCGCGACGATGAAGGAATATGCCGGACTGTTGGAGCACGATGCCAAATATGCTGGGCGAGCGCAGGAATTCGTAGCCAAAGTCCGGGATGTAACCGAGTACCTGGCTGAAATCGGCCTGACCGAACCGAAGCGCCGGTTGAAAATCCGCGTGACCTACTCCGATCCCTGCCACTTGGCTCACGCCCAAGGTATTCGCAAACAACCGCGCGAATTGTTGACGGCGATTGGAGCGCAGTTGCTAGAGATGCCACGCGCCGATTCCTGTTGCGGTAGTGCCGGAGTTTATAACGTGGTGCAGAACGAGATCTCCATGAAGATTCTCGACGAGAAGATGGAATATGTGGCCATGGTCGAGCCGGAGATTGTGGTCACAGCGAATGTGGGCTGCATGCTGCAACTGGCGGCCGGAGTCAGGCGCAAGGGGCTCAACGCAAAAGTTCTGCATGTGGTCGAGTTGCTGGATCAGGCATATTGAACGGCGGGGACGGCGCTGTTAATCGTCGCCCCTTCGCTTCTGTGCAGCCCGAGGCTGTAGGCGGCTATGGCAGGCGGGCAATTCTTCTTCATCGGCAAATTCTTTGACTGGAGTTTACTTCACCCCGATTGCTGTCCGCAGCAGGGAGGATAATTCCTGGGGATCCGCAACTGCAGGCTGGCAACTGAAGTTGGTGCAAACGATCGCGAACGACTTCTTCTCTTTCAGCGCAGGCAAGTTGGGAACTGTCTCCGCCAGCACTGCGGGCAGGTTCTGCGCTACGGCTTCGCTGTCGGTCAAATGCACCACGGACTTGTTGACCGCGAATGGAGGGATCGCGGCCTGCAACAGCGCATCGGCTGCTGCATCTTCTCCGACGACCACGACCTGAGTATGCGGTCGCGACATCCAGGTTGCGGCAATGCCGTAGGTTCCCGCGTAGATTCCAAACTGCTCCGCCGCTCCGGCAAAAACTTCCAGCGTGTCTTCCGCTTTGTCGCGATACTTCGCGTCGTTGGTATAGGCGTGAAGTCGCAGCAAAGCAATCGCCGCGCTCGGATTTCCGGCTGGAGTAGGAGCATCCTGAAACGGCTTACGCCGCGCCGATAGCGCGCCCAACTGCAACTTGTCTTCCAGCGATGCTTCGGTATCGAAGAAGCCTCCGGAAGTCGGATCGCCAAAGCGGCGCACCATGTCGTCGGCAATCTCTTGCGCGAACTTGAAATAACTCATGGCTCCGGTGACCTCGTAGGCATCGAGGCAAGCCAGCGCGGTGAAGGCATAGTCGTCAAGCAATCCACGAACGAAGCGCTATGGCGGCGTTCGGATCGGAGTAGGCGATGACGTGCGACAATCCACGCTCCTTGTTCCACGCCTCCGACAAGATGCGATCCAGCGAACGCAGCGCAAACTTGCGCGCCTCCTCTAATCCCAGCACCTGCGCAGCCTGCAAATAGGCCGATACGCACATCGCATTCCAGTTGACATAAACCGTCTTGTCCACGAACGGGGTAGGACGCTTCAGGCGCGCCGCATACAGCTTGGTCTTAGCCGACGCGAGCAGGTCGAGCGCCTTGGAGATATCGACTCCCATCCGCGAGGCGACCTCTTCGGGCAGAGCCCGCACCCACAGCACATTTTTCGAACGCTCGTGCTGCATCTCGCCGACCTCCTCGATGTCGTAGTGCAGCGAGGCTGCTTCAAACTCCTCTTCGCTCAGAACTGCTTTGGCTTCCTCGCGCGTCCAGGTGAAGTAATCGCCGTCGTCGTCGAGATTGATGTCGGCATCCTGCGAGGCGTAGAAACCGCCGTGCTCGCGATCGCTCAGCCACTCGTCCATCCAGCGCACGATGTCGCGCGCCACGTGCGCGTAGAACTCGAAACCGAAAACCTGGTAGCCGTGCACGTAGTTCTTCAGCAGTTCCGAGTTGTCGTACGACATTTTCTCGAAGTGCGGCACGGTCCAGGTGCTCATCGACCGAGTAGCGATGGAAGCCGCCGGCCAGTTGGTCGTACACACCACCTTGCGCCATCTTCGTCAGCGTCGTTGTGATGACGGTGGCGACGCGCTCCTCACGCGTGCGCACATACCAATCCAGCAGAAGATCAAGCGACGCGGGATGGGGAAACTTGGGCGCGCTGCCGAAGCCACCATTCTTCTCGTCGAAGATGGGCAGCGCCGATTGCACCATCACGCCGACAATCCGCGGCGAAAATTCCATGCGATGTCCGGCGAAGCCTTCCGCATTGGCCAGCACATTCATGGCCTCGTCGGCCGACTTCAGTACTTCGTCGCGGCGCTCGCGATAGGCATCGGCAATCGCCAGCAGAATCTTCTTGAAGCTGGGACGTCCCCATTGATCGACTGGAGGAAAGTAGGTGCCGCCGTAAAAAGGCCGGCCATCGGGAGTCAGGAAGACCGTGAGCGGCCAACCGCCGGTGCCGGAGATGGCCGAGACTGCAAGCTGGTAGCGGCTGTCGACGTCGGGGCGCTCGTCGCGATCGACCTTTACGGCGATGAAATTCGTGATTGATGATCTCCGCGACTTCGGCGCTCTCGTACGATTCGCGATCCATGACGTGGCACCAATGGCACCACACCGCGCCGATGTCGAGCAGCATCGGCTTGTTCTCGCGCTGGGCGGTGGCGAAGGCTTCCTCGCCCCACTCGTGCCAGCGGATAGGCTGATGCATGGCCGAGCGCAGATAGGCAGAGGACGCTTGCGCTAAGGAGTTGGTGGCTTCAGACATGAGGGTTCAGTCTAGCAGGGAAAAATGGAGGGCGTTGCAAACGTAATAGCGCAGGCCGCCAACCGAGTTATGCGAAGCTGCTTTGAAAGGGCGCACCTTCAGAGCCTGCCCTGAGCTTGCCGAAGGATGCGCCGCACGCTGGGCCCTTTCAAAACCTGTGGGCCCGTTCACAACACCGGAGTTCAGCCCTGAAGATGCGCTTCCAAGAACCAGAGGTCTTTGTCGGCTCCGCGAGTTACTTCGGTGAACAGGTCGGCGGTGGCTTGATCGCCCACCTTGCCGGTGTCGTCGATGGCCTTGCGGGCCGCATTGGCCAGTGTACCCAGCCGCTGCACTAACGCCTTCACGTGCTCTTCACCCTTAACCGAGTGCAAGTCGTACTCTTTGATGCTGGAGTTTGCGGCTGCCTGGCGCGCAGTTCCGTTGGCCACTCCGCCGAGTTGGACCAGACGCTCCGCGATCAGGTCAGAGTGATCTTCGAGATGGGTGGCGATGGAGTCGAACAGTTCGTGCAGTTGGAAGAACTGAAGCCCCTTCACGTTCCAGTGAGCATGTTTCACCTGGGTCTTCATATCGATGGTGTCAGCCAGGCGGGCATTCAGAATTTCAATCACTTTTGATTTTGCGTCTTCGTCGAGTTTGACGCTGTTAGTAAAGCGCACTTCCGTAGTTGCAGTAGCCATGAGTCCTCCTGATAGCAGTTGTTCGCGGATGTTTTTAGCGGTTAAATGTATTTTGTGTTGGTGGATAGCTTAATTGTAGGAACATTGTTACAGCGGCGATTCTAGTCCCCAGCCGTTACACTGTCAGTGACGTGCAATCCGCTTGGGCACTACAAGTGTTGGATGAGGAAACTGGTGGTGAAGAGTCAAGAAGCTTTAGCAAAGCTAGTCAAGGGTGTCGCAAAGTTCCAGGCGGAAGTTTATCCCGCTCGGCGTGAACTCTTTAAAGAGTTGAAGCGCCACCAGGAACCGATTGCCATGTTTTTCACTTGCGCCGATTCGCGCATCGATCCGGCGATGCTGCTGCAAACGCACCCGGGAGAGGTCTTCACCGAGCGCACACCCGGCAACATCGTTCCTAAATACAGCGAGCACGTCGGCGGAGTGACTGCCAGTATGGAGTACGCCATGCTGGTGCTGCGGCTGCCCCTGATCATTGTCTGCGGACATACCGATTGTGGCGTGGTCAAAGTCCTGGCCGAGCCGGAACGAGCCAACGGCATGCCGGCGCTGCAAAGCTGGATGCGCCACTCGTTCGAGTCGCGGGAACGGCTATTAAGAGAACATCGGGGCGCTTCCGAGGAAGAGAAGATACAACTGCTCACCGAGTACAACGTCTTGACTCAGCTGGAAAACCTGAAGACACATCCGGCCGTGGCCTCACGGTTGTTGAGCGGAGAGCTCGAGATACGGGGCTGGATCTATGACATCGGCGATGGTTCGGTGTGGGAGGCCGATCCCGAGTCTGGGAAGTTCGAGATGCTGGGTGAAACAAAGACGGCAGATTCCAACAAATAGTTAATTGCTCGGATTTCGAGAAGTCGCTTTGCATCAAGGAACGACGTCAGAGGCTACAGAAAAACTCGTAAAGCGGATTCCTCGTGGGCTGAAGCCCACTCGGAATGACAAAATTATAGGGCTTCTACGGCGCGGCTGAAGCCGCGCCCCTTCAAAACACGCCGAACAAAGACATGTCGAACAAAGATACGCCGAACCTGGCTTTCTTGGTGACCTGTAAAGTGGGTTCGGCATGACAATCATAAAGAACTTACTCCAGCGTAGCCAAAAGGCGCGCCTCTTCAAAACACCTCATCATTTCGCTATGAAAATGACCACGCTGCGCGCCTTCACCAAGTAGCTCTCCTGCGACAGCAGCGGAAATTCCTGACCATCCTCGGCAATGTCTTGCGGCGATGGCAGCGCAGTGTCGACCAGGCGAAACCATTCCCGTTCTCCAATTTGCGGCAGCTCAAAGTCGAGATCGCCGGAATACGCGTTGGCGATAAAGTGATGGTCGTCGCGCGAGCCGTCATCGTGCAGTTGCGTAAGCTGCATCGCCAAGGTGCGCGATTCATAGCCCCAATCGGGCTTAACGCGTTTGGTGCCGTGCCAGGTGATGTGGAATCCGCCCTCGCCGTTCAACGAGAAGGTGGCGCGTCGCATCAGGGAGCTACGTTTGCGGAAGGCGATCATCAGCTGAAAGAAGCGCAGCAGACCGGCGTTGCTTTCGGCCATACGCCAATCCAGCCAGCTGATTTCATTGTCCTGGCAATAAGCATTGTTGTTGCCTTGTTGCGTACGTCCAATCTCGTCACCGGAGAGGATCATGGGAACGCCATGTGCCACCAGCAGAATCGCGGCTAAATTCTTGCGTTGCCGCGCGCGCAGTTCGTTGATCGCGGGGTCGTCCGTAGGTCCTTCGACGCCGCAATTCCAACTGTAGTTGGCGTTGGTGCCGTCGGTATTGTTCTCGCCGTTGGGCAGGTTGTGCTTGTCGTTGTACGAGACCAGATCGTTGAGCGTAAATCCGTCGTGGCAAGTCACGAAGTTGATGCTGTGATAAGGTTCGCGCGCGCTGGTCAGATACAGGTCGGGGCTGCCCAACAGCCGCGTTGCCAGCGCCGAAGTCATCCCCGCATCGCCTTTCACGAAACTTGCGAACGTCGTCGCGAAACTTGCCGTTCCACTCCGCCCACCGCCCCCAGGAAGGGAAGGTGCCGACCTGGTAGAGTCCCGCCGCATCCCAGGCCTCGGCGATCAGCTTGGTGTTGGCCAGCACTGGATCGTAAGCCAGGCTCTCCAGCAGCGGCGGATTGTTCAACACCGAGCCGTCCTGGCCGCGCCCCAGAATCGACGCCAGGTCGAAGCGGAAGCCGTCGACGTGCATCTCCATCACCCAGTAGTGCAGGCAATCGACGATGAAATCGCGGACCACGGGATTGTTGCAATTGAATGTGTTGCCGCAGCCAGTAAAGTTTTCGTAATTCCCAGTCGGAATCGAGAATGTAGTAAGTGGGATTATCGATGCCGCGGAAAGACCATGTCGGCCCGGTGGCATCTCCCTCGGCGGTATGGTTGAAAACCATGTCGAGGATGACTTCAATACCAGCCTGATGCAAGCTGCGGACTAACTGCTTGAACTCGCGAACCTGCTCGCCGTCAGCGAGGTTTGAGGAGTAGGCGGTATTTGGCGCAAAAAACGCAGTCGGCTGGTAGCCCCACAAATTCAGCAGCGGCTCGCCTGGTAAAAGGATTCACGCGGTCGGTGTCCGACTCTTCGAACTCATTTACCGGAAGCAGTTCGACCGCGGTTACTCCCAGCTTCTTGAGATAGGGAATCTTTTCGATGATGGCCGGCAAAAGTTCCGGGATTCGCGACTCCCGACGATGGATGCCGGGTGAAGCTGCGGACATGCATCTCGTAAATGATGCTGTCGACCAGCGGAATATTTAGTGGCTGATCGTCTTCCCAATCGAAATAATTCTCTACGACGACACTGTTGCGGTAAGGCCGGGTGCCGGGCTGGTAAGCATCCCACGCGCCTCCATGCGACAGCACACGCGCGTACGGATCGAGAAGAACCTGTTCGGGATTGAAGCGATACACCGTGCGATCGGGATTAGGCTGCATGTCGAAGCGATAGCCGTACTGCACTCCGGCATCCAGGCCCTCTACGAACGCGTGCCAGACCTGCCCGGTGCGGTTGGAATGAGGGTCGAGGGGGAACTCGACGAAGGGATCGGCGGCTCCCGGCCGAAACAACACCAGGGTGCAGGAAGTGGCGTGCTTGGAGAAGATCGAGAAATTCACTCCAAAGCGGCGTAACCATGCGCCCAAGGGAAGCGGCACTCCGCGGGTTATACGATGACCGGCAGCCTCGGTGGCAGAGGATTTTTTCGGCGCGCTTTTGGCGCCTGTTTTAGTAGGCATAGGTGCGTCGCCAATTGTGCGCTATATACGGTGGATTGGAATAGCAAAAAATTGCGGGAATCTGTGAAAAGCGATGGGATCCGACCGTGGCCTAAGCGCGAGGAGTCGCTCGAGACAGGCACGGCTCTAGCCTTGCGCTATTTTGTATCGGGCTGTAGCAAGTGCCGTGCGATACGCGCGTAGAGATCGATTGCATCGAGTAGCTGCTTCTTCTCGATGTACTCGCCTTCGGTGTGCGCCACATGAATCGATCCGGGGCCGATCAGCAGCGGCTGTCCCCAACGGGTGAGCGCGGGAATATCGGTGGTAAACGCCGCAATCATGGTCTCGATGCCGGGAACGGTTCCCAGTTCCATGTAAGGAATCTCGAGCTTGAACTCGGCCTCGGCTTTGCCGGCGACAGCGTTTGTGATTTGCCGGCGCAATTCTTCGGCGGGGCCGACCAGCCGGAAAAGCAATTGCGCGACGGCGCGATCAGGAATGACGTTGGGCGCGCGGCCGCCTTCGATCTGGCCGATGTTCAAGGTGCACGGGCCAGCTTTGGGATTGGTCGGCAGCTTCAGCTGCGAACGCTGTGCAGTGCGTCGAGCAGCTTCTCGATCGCCGACTCGCCCAGCTCGGGATAGGCCGAGTGCGCCATCTTTCCACTCGCTATCAGCTCCACCCGCAGCGTGCCCTTCGAGGCAACCGCCAGCCGGTTTTCCGTGGGCTCGCCGTTGATGAGGAACTTCACGCCGCGCGGCTGCTGATTGGCAGTCTGCGCGCCCTGGCTGTCGCGCTCCTCGCCCACCAGAAATAGCAAGCCGACATGAATGCCCTCGGCTTTCAATTTCTCCGCTGCCGCGATCTGGGCCACGATGATGCCCTTGGCGTCGCATGAGCCGCGGCCGTAGATGCGATCAGCCGTCTCCGAAGACGGAATGAACGGCGGCACCGTGTCCATGTGAGTGGAGAGCGCGAGTTCGCGGCGTTGGATGGCCCGGGATGCGTTGCCCAGACGTTGAAGCGATCGTCTTCAACGGGCATGCGCTCGACGTTGTAGCCGAGCTGAGTCAGCTCTGTGGCCAGCACTTGGCCGACGGCAGCTTCCATTCCGGTGGTGGACTCGATGTCGATGAGCTTGCGGGTGAGAGCGAAAACGTCCATAGCAGCAGAATAGATGATTTCCGGAATTCACTACAGAAACACGGAAGCACGAAAACTTGAAGAGATTGGTGTCACAGAGCGCGTGGCAAGCTGGGACAAGATCGGTTTTCTGACGTCTTGCGCTTTACCTTCCACTTTGATCCACCGTCGTCCATCCTGCCGCAACACCCCGCTTCGCGAGGTTTTCTTCTCTCTACCGCGCCGAGGAACCCTGCCAGTAAACGCAATTTGTTGGGTCGAGGGGACTGCAACGCTACCACGAATTGTGGCGGGTAAGTTAGTCCCTCAAAGGCCACACTTTCCTCTTGACACACAACTATTTAGGAGTAGGATACGTCAAAAGTGGGATGAAGTGGTAAGTTGTGGTAAGCGTTTCGTTCCTCACGGGGTGAACTTAGTGCGAAATGGTTTTATTGCTGGCATGGCTATAAACCCGGATCGCTGTTGCTCAGTGGGAACGTTGTTATTGACCTCCGTTGTGGGATTGGAAGTTCAGGTCGAGCGCTATGTTTCGCGGCACTCATTTAACCCGACTGGACGACAAAGGGCGTTTGAAGATGCCCGCGGAATTCAAGCGCGTGATCGACGAGAACTACAGCGCGCAATTCTACATCACCAGTTGGGATGGCAGGAGTGCCAAAGTGTATCCCATGCAGGCCTGGGAAGAGATCGAGCGCAAGCTGGCGGCGCTGCCCGAAATGCACAAGACCAAGCAGAAGTTTCTGGAGCGCACCAGTTATTACGGCCAGGTTGTGGAGTTTGACGGGCAAGGCCGCTTGCTGCTGCCGTCGATCCTGCGGGAATCGGCCAACCTGAAAGGCGAGGTCGCGGTGATGGGCAATCTTAAGCACCTGGTGGTGCGCAATGCCGACGAGCTTCGCAAGGCGGTAGCCGAGCCCTTTACCGAGGAAGACGAGACGATCCTCAGCGGATTGGGCATTTAGGAATTGGGTAGAGCGGCGCTTGAGCGCTGCGTACTAGGCTCCTCCATTTTGTCATCACGAGCGGACTTTGTCCGCGAGGGATCTGCTTTACGGGAGTGAGTGGACAACGAGTTTTCAGACGCGAACAGCGCCTCTGGGCGCGGACATGGCGAGAGTCGATTTAGCCATGTGCCAGTTCTTTTAAAACCAGCGATCGAATTCCTGGCCGTACGGCGCGGCGGGACTTATATCGACGCCACTCTGGGCTTAGGCGGACACAGTTGGGAAATCGCAAGACGCATCGGCCGCGAGGGTCATCTGATTGGCTTCGATAAAGACCCGGCGGCGTTGGAACGCGCGCGAGAGCGGTTGACACAACTGCCGGCAGAACTAGTCGGCGACTGGCCGCTCATTGAACTGGTGCATGCCTCGTTCGCCGAAGTGGCCCAGCATGTGGCGGTGGCATCGGTGGATGGATTGCTTGCCGACCTGGGTGTCAGCTCCATGCAATTTGAAGACGCGGCGCGCGGATTTAGTTTTCAGGCAGACGGCCCTTTGGATATGCGGATGAATACGCAAGCGGGGCTGACTGCCGAACAAGTGGTAAACCGCTTCGACGAGCGCGAGCTTGCCGATGCGATTTACGAATTCGGTGAGGAAAGGAGGTCGCGGAGAATCGCCAGAGCCATTGTTCGGGCGCGGCCGATTCACACCACCGCACAACTGGCGGGTGTGATATCGGCCGCGGCCCGGCCAATGAACCAGGCTGAGAGGCGCATTCATCCGGCGACGCGAACTTTCCAGGCACTCCGAATTCTGGTGAACCGTGAACTCGACGACCTGCGAGCGCTGCTGAGTGCAGACGTTGCGCCGCAGGTGCTGAAGCCGGGCGGAAGGCTGGTGGTGATCAGCTTCCACTCGCTGGAAGATCGCATTGTGAAAGATGCGCTGCGGGATGGAGCGCGCGACGGTGTTTATCGCGTGCTGACCAAGAAGCCGGTGACTGCTGAAGAGGAAGAGATCGATCGCAATCCGCGGTCGCGCAGTGCGAAGTTGCGAGCTGCCGAGCGGATGTAGCGTGATGCAGCAGAAGCCAGCGACTGGGCAGAACTGAAGAAGCGGGTCGGTAGAGCTGGCCTTCAGGCCAGCGTTTCAGGAAGTCTTCTTATCGCCCGAGCCGGCTTCAGCCGGCGGCAGATTGCTTTAGCGGTAGGTTAATTGGTTTCGAAACTGTCGCAACGTCTAGAGGGTACTGCGGAAAAAGCTGTGGGGAATGTGAATAAGTTCAGGGGCCCTGAAATTCGGCTCGTGTGTTCAAAAGTTTCAAGCCGGACGATGGCGAAGCGGTGACGCCGTCTGGCAGGAGAAAGAAATGGCAGCCGGAGTTCTTTATCCAACCATGGTGCAAGCTGGTGAGTGGAACGATCATGCGGCGATGCAGCCGCGCGGCATGTTCATCGGCACACCCGAAATCTACTTCACCAAGCGCATCGACAACTCGCGAGTGGCCAAAGTAACCGACCCGAAGCGCCGCCGCGAGATGCTGACGTTCGGCGTCACGCTGGCCATGCTGTTTCTGCTGGTCATGGTGTATCTGTGGCAGCATTTCAGCGCCATCGAGTACGGATACAAAATTGAACAGCTCAAGCTGGAGCGGGACACCATCTCCGAGTCGAACCGGGCCTTGAGTTTGGAAGAGGCGTCGCTGAAGGATCTGTCACGCATCGACCGCATGGCGCGCGAGCTAGGCATGCAGCGTCCGATCGATGGGCAGTGGCAGCCGATGGACACCACGACCGCCGATCCTGCAACGCCGGTCATGGCGAAGGTGAACGGAATCATGGTGGTGTCGGCTCTGCAGTAGGGCCGGGGCTGAACGGTTTCTGGCTGAGCGGCTGTCCGACCCAAGTCGAATGCGCGGTAATCCAGGGACGTTAGCCCCAAAACAAAACTTAGGTTTTCAACCGGCGGTCCGAAGCAAGCGGACCGCCTTCGCCGCGTAAAGCGGACGTCTTACTAATAAGATTTATCTCAAACGTCTTACTTGTAAGACGTCTCCGGTCCAGCGGGGAAAACGCAGGAAACGACTCAGTACCGGCTGGAAAAAGCCGGAATGCAACGGAACGGAGTAGCGAGGGAATGCGGGCGAGCGCTCCTAAGACGCCAAGTCGAAGGCTCTACATCTTCGCCGCGCTGCTTTTCCTTTGGATTCTCGCTATCTGCTTCCGGCTGGTGCGTCTGCAAGTCGTCAAGTACGGCGACTTTGTCGCAGCGCGCGCAACGCCAGCAGAACCGCACCATCCCGATCGAGCCTCGCCGCGGAAATATCTACGACCGCAACGGCTATGCGCTGGCCATGTCGATTGACGTCGACTCGGTCTTCGCGGTGCCCAGCGAGATTCACGATCAGGAAAACACGGCGACTCTGCTGGGCAAAGTGCTGGACATGGATCCGCAGGACATTGTGGCCCGCATGCAGGCTTCGCGGAATTTCGTCTATCATCAAACGCAAGATCGACGGCGAAACCAGCAACCGCGTTCGCGAGCTGAATCTGCGCGGCATTTATTTCCGCAAGGAACCGAAACGTTTCTATCCCAAGCGCGAGTTGGCGGCGCAGGTGCTCGGCTATGTCGGCATGGACGACGAAGGTCTGGGCGGGCTGGAACGTGAGTTCGATGACGATCTGCGCGGCATTCCCGGCCAGGAACTGATCTCGATTGATGCCCGGCGCAAATGGTTCAGCCGGGTGGAGCGGCCGCCCGATCCCGGGCAGAACCTGGTGCTGACTATCGACCAGACGATCCAGTACATCGCCGAGAACGAACTCGAGCAAGGCATGGAGGACACCAAGGCGATCGCGGGAACCGTCGTGGTGGAAAATCCGCGCACCGGCGAAATTCTGGCGCTGGCGAACTGGCCCACCTTCAATCCCAATGTGTTTAACAACGTCCCTACCGAGGCGCTGAAGAACCGCGCCGTCAGCGATATCTACGAGCCGGGCTCGGTGTTCAAGATCGTTACCTACTCTGCGGCGATCGATCAGCATGTGGTGACGCCGGAAGACCACGTCGATTGCCAGCACGGCTCCATTGACGTGTTCGGCATGAAGATCCATGACCACGAGAGCCTGGGCGTGGTGACGATTGCCGAAGCGCTGGCGCACTCCAGCGACGTGGCCGCCATCAAAGTCGGCATGAAGCTGGGCGACCGAGCGGCTGTATCACTACATTCACGACTACGGCTTCGGACAGCAAACCGGAATCGAGTTGCCAGGCGAAACGCGCGGCCTGGCCAAGCCGGTGAGCCGCTGGTCGAAGGTTTCGATTGGCGCCATCTCGATGGGGCAGGAGATTGGCGTCACGCCGCTGCAAACCATCTCGCTGGTTTCGACCATCGCGAACGACGGCATGTACACGCCGCCGCGCATTGTGGCCGGCGAGCTTCCGCCCGACAGCAAAGCGCTGCCGGTGGTCTTCCATCCCGCGCAGCAGCATCGCGTCATTTCCACCATGACCGCCGCGCAGATGAAGAAGATGCTGGAAGGCGTGGTGCTGTTCGGGACCGCGCGGCGCGCCATTCTTGATGGCTACACCGTCGCCGGCAAAACCGGAACGGCGCAGAAGGTCGATCCCGCGACCGGCGGGTATTCCAAGACCAAGTATGTGGCGTCGTTCATCGGCTTCTCGCCGGTCAACAATCCGGCGATCACGATTGCCGTGATTCTCGATTCGCCGATCGGACTGCACCAGGGCGGACAGGTTTCCGCGCCGGTGTTTAAGCGAATTGCGCAGCAGGTGCTGGAATACTTGCACGTGCCGCACGACCTGGACGTGAAGAGTCCGCAGCGGCAGACGCTGACGGCGTCGGCGAAAGATAACGATCTAACAGATGAATCGTCGGATCATCTGGGCGCTCCGATACAGGACGATGACGCGGCCGCTCCAAGTGCGCAGGCGGCGACCACTTCCACTAAGCCTGCGAAGAGCAACGATTCGCTGCCGGCGGCGGCAGCCAAGGTCCCTGCCGCGACAGCCGCCAGCGCCCGCCGGCCCTGAAATCGCGCAAGCTTCGGTCTCCACCTCCGCCGCCAACGCCAGCCGGGCAATCCGCGCGAACGGCACTGTCGTTCTGGATGTCGACAGCGGAGTGGTGGTGCCGTCGTTTCTGGGCAAGCCGTTGCGCTCGGCGGTGGAAACCGCGCAGCAGTCAGGACTGGAGATCAACGCGATCGGCAGCGGCGTGGCGCGCGAGCAGTGGCCGGCTGCCGGAGTCACCTGCCTGTCAGGACAGCACATCACAGTGCGGTTTGCGCATTGAGCGAAAGGCGGAAGCGAAGATAGGAATGGCCGAAGATGAGAAAACGTGACGATACGGATTAGAGGACTTCGAAGCCTGGCAGCCGCAGTGCTTTCCGATCGAAGGTGACCGTTCGCGTACAACCAGCCTGGGCGTTGATCGCGCCGATGAGAGCATCGGCAAAAGAGCCTAGCCTTCCACAGCGCGCTCAAAGCAGTCGCGACCGCTGCTTCGTGTTCCACGACTAGAGCGTCGGCCTGAAGCACTCGTTCAATGCACAGCGGCAATTTCTTTCTCGGTGAGGCGATAGGCTCGTTCCAGCACCCATACGTCTCAGCCAGGGCAACGATGCTGATGAACCCTGGGGTTCGCTCCGTCAGCTGTCCTTCGATGACGATCAGTGGCTTTGCGGCTTTGAACCGGGTCGTCCTGCGCAAGGTACCGCACCAGGATGTTGGTATCGAGGCCAATCATTTTCGTTTGAGGCGGCGCAACCTCTCCGCGGCACCGGTGGCGATGGCCTCGTCCATTTCGTTCGAGTGTCACCTGTCGCCGGGCTTTGACTATGCCTCGCAACGCGGACACCGGAAGTCTTGGGCAGAGAACCACGGTGCCATCGGGATGGACGAAGAACTTGACCCTGTCGCCGGGCTTCAGATGCAGGTGTTCGCGAATGGCCTTGGGGATTGTCATTTGCCCTTTGACGGTGAGCGCAGACTCCATAGAATCTCCATTACTTTTGAAAAATGTAATACCTTGTTCCGCGGCATGTCAATTTCGGCTGACTATAATGCGGGTAGAATGAACTTCCTCGAGCTGCTGGATGGTGCGGAATATGTCGCGCAGCAAGGCGATCCGCCCATTGCAGGGCTGGACTACGACAGCCGGCGGGTCAAGCCGGGCTGGTGCTTCGTCGCCATGCGACGGCGAGACCACCGACGGCAATCAATACATCGATGCTGCCCTGAAGGCGGGAGCAGCCGCTATCGTCAGCGACTCCTTGCCTCCGCGGCCAGGCGTGGCCTGGGCGCAGGTGCACCATGGACGCCGCGCGCTGGCTCGGCTGAGCGCGAACTTCTACGGACGTCCCGCCGAACGCTCTTCATCACCGGAATCACCGGAACTAACGGCAAGACGACGACCATCGTTCCTGTTGAACGCGATGCTGCGGCGCGGCGGGCGCAAGACCGCGCTGGTCGGCACGGTGGAGTATCGCATCGAGGACGAGAGTTATCCCGGCGCCGCACACGACGCCCGAAGCGCTGGAGCTGAACCAGTTCTTCGCGCGCGCACTTGCAGGCCGGCTGCACGGAAGCGGTGATGGAAGTTTCCTCGCACGCGCTGGAGCAGCAACGGACCTTTACGGCATTCCCTTCGATGTGGCCATGTTCACCAACCTGACGCGCGATCATCTCGACTATCACGGCACGATGGAGAATTATTTCGCGTCCAAGACGATTCTCTTTCAGGGATCGGGCACGGAGCCGCCGCAGCGTCGCCGTCATCAACCTTGAAGATGAGTACGGACAAGCGGCTGCATCAAGCTGTGCAAGAAGCAGGCAGGAGTTGATCACCTATGGCATCGAACAGCGGCGACTTCCACGCCAAAGACGTCAGCATCGAGGCGAACGGGACGCGGTTTAACCTGGTCGCGCCTGCCGGCGAGTATCCCATCTGGAGTCCGCTGTTGGGCCGAGTGAATGTTTACAACCTGCTGGCTGCCGCGGCAGCGGCATACGCGCGCAATGTCGAGCCACACGCGATCGCAGAAGCGGCCTATGAGCTCGATCGGGTTGCCGGCCGCTTCGAACGGGTCGATGTGGGTCAGCCATTCACGGTGATCGTGGACTACGCGCACACCGACGATGCGCTGCGAAATCTGACCGCATTGGCCAGGGATTTCGTAGCCCAGCGCGGAGGAACGGGGCGAGTCATTACGGTTTTCGGTTGCGGAGGCGATCGCGACCGCAGCAAGCGGCCGTTGATGGGCGAGGCGGCGGGATCGGGCAGCGACTTCGTGATCCTGACCAGCGACAATCCGCGCAGCGAAAATCCGCTCGACATCATGAACGATGCCATGCCCGGCCTGCAACGCAGTGGCACCAACTATGCGCTGGAGCCGGACCGCCGAAAGGCCATTGCGCTGGCGATTCACGAGGCGCAGTCCGGCGACATTGTGCTCATCGCCGGCAAAGGTCACGAGAAAGTGCAGGTCACCAGCGCGGGGCCGATACCGTTCGACGACATCGACGAAGCGTTGAACAGCGTTGCAAGGCGCGGGATACGGCAGCGGCCCAGGCCGCAGTCGGCGAAATCATGAAGCTAAGCCTTTCGCGCGCCGCCGAATTCATGCAGGCCACCGGGGAATTCGATCCTGCACGCCGTCGCCGCCGGGTATTCCATCGATTCGCGCACCCTGCAGCCGGGCGAGCTGTTCTTCGCGGTACGCGGCGAGCGGCTTGATGGGCACGACTATGTGGAAGCCGCGCTGGCTGGTGGCGCAGTCGCCGCGGTGGTGGAACGTAGTCAGCTGTCGCGATTTGCGTCGAAGTCACGCTTGCTCGCAGTGGACGACTCTCTGGTAGCCTTGCAGCGCTTGGGCGCAGCCGTGCGGCGACTTTGGGGCAAGCCGCTGATCGGTGTGACCGGTTCGGCGGGCAAGACGACCACCAAGGAAGCCATCGCGCACGTGCTGGGAACCCGGCATCGGGTACTGAAGTCGCAGGGCAATCTGAACAATCATTTTGGCATGCCGCTACAGTTGCTCAAACTGGAGCCCGAGCACGAGATCGCGGTGATCGAGATGGGCATGTCGCACGCAGGTGAGATCACGGCACTGGCCAAGCTGGCGCGCCCGACTGCGGAGTGGTGACGATGGTTGCGCCGGTACATCTGGAATTCTTTGAGTCGATTGCAGCCATCGCTCGCGCCAAGTACGAGCTGATCGAGTCGCTGCACGCCGGGCGGAATAGCGGTGCTCAATGCCGACGACGAATATGTGTCGCAATTCGGGCGCGACTTCCACGGACGGGTGGTGACCTTCGGGCTGCACAAACCAGCGGAAGTCTCGGCGCAGAACATTGAGTCGCGAGGGCCGCTGGGCTCTGCGTTCGACATTGTCGCCGAAGGCGAGCGGGCGCGGGCGACCTTGCCGCTGCTGGGCGAGCACAACATCTACAACGCGCTGGCCGCAGTTGCCGTGGGATTGCAATATGGCGTGCCGCTGGCGACGGCGGCCGAATCGCTGGCCACGTTATCAGCTGGTGACAAGCGGGGAGAAATCCTCCACATTGCCGGGGCCACCGTCATCAACGATTGCTACAATTCGAATCCGAAGGCTCTCGATAGCATGGTGCAATCGCTGGCGCAGATTCCAGCGCAGCGGCGAATTGTGGTCGCCGGAGAAATGCTAGAGCTGGGCCCGGCTGGGCGAAGCATTGCATCGCAATGCCGGCGGCACATGGCGAAGGCCGGCATAGATTCGCTGTTTGGCGTTCGCGGATTGGCACAGGCTATCGTTGAAGGTGCGAAGACGGTCGGCATGCGTGCTGAGTTTGTGAATACGCCGGAAGAAGCCGGCGAGTGGTTGCGGCGCGAGGTCAAGGCCGGGCGATGTGGTTCTGTTGAAGGCATCGCGCGGCGTGCGGCTGGAGCGGGCGCTGGAAGTGTGGATGGGGTCCGCAACCCGGGCCGGCAAGCCGGTCTAGAAAGCTTTGGAAAGAAGGGTGCGCACTCTTGCGCGATTTGCCGAAAAGTTGAAGAAGCAGATCCCTCACCGGCTGAACTTCACCCCAACAAGCGCAAAGCGGCGCTCGTCGGGGACCCGGTTCGCCGGTCGGGATGACAAAATAGGGGGCGTCACTCGGCGCAGCTGAAGCTGCGCCCCTTCATAAGCTACGAACGGGGAAGAACTTGCTCTATTGGTTGCTGTATCAAAAAGGTTTCGTCGTCTTCCATATCGGCCCGTTCCGAATCTTTCGCTATCTGACTTTTCGCACTGCGTTCGCCAGCCTGACCGCGCTGTTTATCGGGCTCATCATTGGCCCGGCAGTGGTTCGCCGGTTGCGTGAATTCCAGATCGGACAATACATTCGCGAAGATGGCCCCAAGGCCCATCAGCAGAAAGCCGGCACGCCCACGATGGGCGGTGTCCTGATTGTCGTCGGCATGATCATTCCCACGCTATTGTGGGCCGACCTAGGCAACCGCTTCGTCTGGATCGCGGTCGTAGCGACGCTGGCCTTTGGGGCCATCGGCTTCGCGGACGACTATCTGAAAGTTGTGCACCGCCGCAACCTGGGACTGACCGCGCGCGCCAAGCTGATGTACCAGTTTCTGGCGGCCTTTGCCATCGGTGCGACGTTGAGCGCGCTCGAAACCCATGGACTGTACTCGACTCGACTCATCGTGCCCTTCCTGAAGCACTTTCGCCCGGATTTAGTTATCAGCAAACTGCATCATGGATATCTTTCGCCGCTGGCATTTCTGCCGTTCCTTGCATTTGTGTCCCTTGTGATCGTGGGATCGAGCAATGCGGTAAATCTAACCGATGGCCTCGACGGTCTGGCGATGGGGTGCACGGTGATCGCGGCCGGCGCGCTAACTGTGCTCACCTACGTCAGTGGGCACGCCGTGTTCGCCGATTATCTTGAGCTTTCCAAGATGCCGCAGGTGTCGGAGGTGACCATTTTTTGCGGATCGATGGTCGGCTCGGCGATCGGCTTTCTCTGGTACAACGCGCACCCGGCGGAAATCTTCATGGGCGACGTGGGCTCGCTGGCGCTGGGCGGAGCGATCGGCACGGTAGCGGTCATTATCAAGCAGGAACTGCTGCTGCCGTTCATCGGCGGGATCTTCGTGATCGAGGCGCTGTCGGTGATCCTGCAGGTGGGGTCGTACAAGCTGCGCAAGAAACGCATCTTCAAGATGGCGCCCATTCATCACCACTTCGAGCTGCTGGGCTGGAGCGAGTCGAAGGTGATTGTGCGCTTCTGGATTGCGTCGCTGGTGTTTGCACTCTTTGCTCTCACCACTTTGAAGTTGCGGTAAGCGCACAAAGAACGTGACACAATGGCGGGTTGCGGCCGGGTCAGCTCCTCAACCGTCCGGACGACGGCGAAGCCGGTTTCGATTTAAGGAAGGTATTAAGCCGTCAGAGTACCTCAGGGGCTAAAGCCCAGTCTTAACATCGGAATTGTCGGACGGCCTGAAGGCCGTCCCCTTCAAAGAACGGTTTAGGTAGGGGCTCGTTTAAGGTCGGCAAGGGCAACAATGGACGTTAAGGGCAAACGCGTGCTGGTGGTCGGGCTGGGCAAGTCCGGCGTGGCCAGCGCTTTGTTTCTGGCAGAACGCGGAGCGCGAGGTCGCCGTCTCCGATGCGAAGTCGCCAGAGCAACTGCGCGAAGAGATTCCAGTTCTGCTGGATCACGGCATCAGCGTGGAGACCGGCCAGCACGACGAGCGAACGTTTCGTGACCAGGACTTGATTGTGGTCAGCCCGGGCGTGCCGTTCGACGTTCCGCAGCTGGTCCAAGCGCGCGCCCGTGGCATTCCGGTGATCGGCGAAGTGGAACTGGCAGCGCGCTTCTTGAAAGGACATATCGTCGCCATCACAGGCTCCAACGGCAAGACCACGACCACGACTCTGGCGGGCGAGATCCTCTTAGCGGGCGGTCGAAAGACGTTGGTCGGCGGAAACATCGGCACTCCGGCGATCACTTTCGTCGATCAGTCGACCGAAGATACCTGGGTAGTGCTGGAGATCAGCAGCTTCCAGTTGGAGACGGTCGAGACCTTCCATCCTCATATTGCGGTGGTGCTGAACATCACGCCTGACCATCTCGACCGGCACCACACCTTCGAGAATTACGCCGCAGCGAAAGCGCGCATCTTCGAAAACCAGACCGCCGCGCGATTTCGTGGTCCTGAACGCCGACAACGAACCTTGCGCAGAGTTGGAGGCGAAGGCGAAGCCTCCGGCGCGGTGGTTCAGCCGGCTAAACGAAGTGGGCAGCGGCGCCTTTGTGCGCGAAGAGCAAATCATCTGGCGCGATGAAAAAGGCGAGCGCGAGATTATGCCGGTCAGCGAGATCTCGCTGAAGGGCGCGCATAACGTGGAGAACGTGCTGGCGGCCGTATGCGTTGGAATGCTGGCCGGAATCGAGCCGGCGCAAATTCGCAGTGCGGTTGCCGCTTTCAAAGCGGTGGAGCATCGCCTGGAATATGTAGCTACGGTTCGTGGAGTGGAGTACTACAACGATTCCAAGGCTACCAATGTCGACGCCACCATCAAGGCGTTGGAGTCGTTCCGGGGGCGAATTCACCTTATTCTTGGCGGCAAAGACAAGGGCAGCGATTATAGCGTTCTGAACTCGCTACTGAAAGAACGGGTAAAGCGGGTTTACACGATCGGCGCGGCCGCCGCCAAGATCGAGGCGCAAGCCAGCGGAACAGAGATCGTAAGCGCTGGAACGCTGGAAGTCGCGGTCAGGCGCGCCAGCGAGAGTGCGTCCGCGGGCGATGTTGTTCTGCTGGCTCCGGCGTGCGCCAGCTTCGATCAGTTCGACAGCTACGAACATCGGGGGCGTGTTTTCAAAGATCTCGTCGGCCAATTGGCGACAAGGAAGCAGGGGCGCGAGGAAAGCAGCGCTCCTGGAGGCAATTCATAATGGCCAAACGCGTGAGCGTCGACAAGTGGCTGTTCACGGTGACGCTATTGCTGGTCTTCATCGGGCTGGTGATGGTTTTCAGCGCGTCCGCGGTGATGGCGAAGGAACGTTTTGGCTCGCCTTACGGCTTTCTGATCCGACAGATGGCATGGGCCGCGGCCGGCCTTCTGGCCATGATCGTGATCATGAACGTCGACTACAAAAAGTTTCGCCGGCCTCCGGTGGTGTTCACGTTTCTCGGGATTACGTCGCTGCTGCTGATTGCGGTTTTCCTGTTTCGCGATTCGCATAATACTCATCGCTGGATTAAGTTTGGAGGCCTGTCGTTCCAGCCGTCGGAAGTCGCCAAGCCGGCACTCATTTTGTATCTCGCCTATTTTCTGGAGTCGCGCTGGCAACAAATCACGGATTGGAAAAACGTGCTGGTCCCGGCTGCCGCGCCGACGATCCTGTTTGCGCTGCTGATCGTGAAAGAGCCTGACCTGGGCACGGCCATCGCTTGCGTGGCCATCTCCGCCGCCGTGTTGTTCGTCGCCGGGATGAACATGAAGTATCTGTGGTACGCGCTGGCTGGATCGCTGCTGCCGCTGTATTTCCTTATCGTTCGCGTGCCCTGGCGATGGGCGCGCATGCAGGCCTTTCTCGATCCCTTCAAGGACCCGCAGGGCAAAGGCTTCCACATCATCCAATCGATGATCGCGGTCAGCACTGGCGGACTGACCGGCCTGGGCTTAATGGAAGGCAAGCAGAAGCTCTTCTATCTGCCGGAGCCGCACACCGATTTCATCTTCGCGGTCACGGCGGAAGAACTGGGACTGTGGGGTTCGCTGCTGGTGGTCTCGCTGTTCGGCATCTTCCTGTATCGCGGTATTCGCACAGCGCTGCGCACCGACGACATGTTTGGGAAGTTCCTGGCCACCGGCATCACGGCCATGGTGGTGGTGCAGGCGCTGTTCAACATCAGCGTGGTGCTGGCCATGATGCCGGCCAAAGGTATTCCGCTGCCGTTCATTTCCTATGGCGGTTCCTCGCTGTTCATCACGCTGGCCAGCGTCGGGGTCCTGCTCAACATCACCCAGCAAGCGGAATAGCCATGCGTGCGATCGTGGCGGGAGGCGGCACCGGCGGACATGTTATTCCGGCGCTTGCCATCGCGCAGGAACTACGCTCGCGTTATCAGGCACAGGTAATCTTTGTCGGCACCTCGCGCGGCATCGAGACGCGGCTGGTTCCCGCCGCTGGCTTCGAGTTGCACCTTATCCAAGTAGGCGGGCTCAATCGCGTGGACTTCGCGACCCGGCTGAAGACGGTGCTTGACCTGCCGCGCGCCGTGATGGCCTCTGCCAAGCTGATTCGCGAGTTTCGACCCGACGTGATGGTTGGCGTGGGAGGCTACGCTTCCGGTCCGGCAATGCTGGCGGCGGCCATGATGAACATCCCTACCGTCGCCTTCGAGCCGAATGTGGTTCCCGGATTCGCCAATCGCCTGGTCGCTCCCACGGTGCGCGCGGCGGCGGTGCATTTCGAAGAGACTTGTCACTACTTCCGCAACTGCCACGTTACTGGCGTCCCGGTGCGTCGCGAGTTCTTCAACGTGCCGCGGCGACCGAAGGACGCTCGTCCGACCTTACTGGTATTTGGAGGCAGCCAGGGAGCACACGCCATCAATCAGGCAATGTTGCAGGCCTTGCCCAAGCTGATGGAAGCTATGCCGTCGATTTACATCATTCATCAAACGGGCGAGAAAGATTACCCCGAGGCGCAAGCGGCATATCTTCAGGCCAGGGTTCCAGCGGAAGTGTCGCCGTTCATCGACGATATGCCAGGGGCTTTTGCGCGCGTTGACCTGGTGCTCTGCCGCTCGGGCGCCAGCACGGTAGCGGAAATTGCCGCGGCAGGGAAGCCGGCCATCTTTATTCCGCTGCCTACGGCGGCCGACGATCATCAGCGTCACAATGCCGCAACGCTGGCTGCAGGGGGAGCGGCGCGATTGTTGCCCCAGACGGAACTCAACGCCGCAAGGCTGGTGACGGAGGTCGCGACGTTGCTGAACGACCGCGCCGGCTTGGCGAAGATGTCGCAGGCGGCGCGCGGTTTTGCCCATCCTGATGCGGCTGCTAAGATTGCGTCCCTGGCGGCCCGGGTCGCTGGCGTCGCCGGTAGAGCGGTGCTTGAGCGTCGCGTCACTGAGTAGAATAAGAACTCTAGCTTCGGATTGCATTTACACTGACCCTTCGGCAAGCTCAGGGCAGGCACTGAAGGTCGGTTCTACCCGATTCGCGTAAAAAGACATCTCTCCCATGTTTGCAAAGATTCAGCGGATCCATTTCGTGGGCATTGGCGGTATCGGCATGAGCGGAATTGCCGAAGTGCTGCTCAATCTCGGATACAAGGTTTCGGGCTCCGACCGCAAACTCTCGGCGGTCACGGCGCGGCTGGCCGAAATGGGCGCGACCATCTGCGATGAACATCGGGCGGAGAATGTGACTGGCGCCGACGTGGTGATCGTTAGCTCGGCCATCAAGTCTGGCAACGCTGAGGTCATTGCCGCAGGCGAACAACACATTCCGGTGATCCAGCGGGCGGAGATGTTGGCCGAGTTAATGCGGCTGAAGTACGGCATCGCCGTGGCCGGCATGCACGGCAAAACTACGACGACGTCGATGGTAGCGGCGGTGTTGGCGGCGGGGGGACTCGATCCCACCGTGGTTGTTGGCGGACGAGTCGACGCGATGGGCTCGAACGCGCGGCTGGGCAAGTCGCAGTATCTGGTGGCCGAGGCGGACGAGAGCGATCGCTCATTCCTCAAGCTGTCGCCGATCCTGGCGGTGGTGACCAATATCGACCGAGAGCACATGGACTGCTATCGCAACATGGAGGACGTGGAGCAGACGTTTCTGCAGTTCATGAACTCCGTGCCGTTCTATGGAATGGTGGTGGCGTGCAACGATAACGAAGATCTGCGGCGCTTGTTTGCGGGAGTGCAACGCAGGACAGTCACTTATGGAACACGCGCGGATTCCGACTTTTGCATTTCTCATATGCAATACGGACCGTCTGGCGACAGTGCGGCTTTGAGCAGCTTTGAAATTAGCTATCGAGGCGACGATCTCGGGGAATTTCGGCTGCGCGTTCCCGGCGCTCACAACGTGCGAAATGCGACAGCCGCAATTGCCGTGGGCGTTGGACTGGATATTCCGGTGGATGAGATTCGCAGTGCGCTGGAGAACTTCAACGGCGTAGATCGCCGCTTCCAGGTAATTGGCAGCGCTAACGGGGTGAGCGTAATCGATGACTACGGACATCATCCCACCGAGATTCGTGCCACCCTGGCAGCGGCGAGGCAATGCGGTTTCAACAAGGTCCACGTTATCTTCCAGCCGCACCGTTACACCCGGACGCAGCTGCTAATGGATGAGTTTGCCACCGCCTTCCGCGATGCCGATTCCGTGCTGGTGCTCGATATCTATGCCGCCAGCGAACATCCCATTGCAGGCGTAACTGGAGAGTCGCTGGCCGAACGCATTTCGGAAGGCGGCGGACAAGAGGCGCTCTACGTGCCTTCGTTTGCGGAAGCGGCGCAGTTGGCTACCAGTGCGGCGGAGTCAGGAGACATGATCCTGACGCTGGGCGCGGGGAGCATTTGGCAGCTGGCGCCGCAGGTGCTGGAACGGTTGGAGAGCCGGACGGTGAAGAGTGTAGGGTGACCGTCTGAAGTCGAAGAGCAGATACCTGGAGAAGTAAGATGGAGCCCCAAGACAGGCGAAAGCGGCTAGCTTCGTTGAGTTTCTCGGACAAAATCAAGATCCTGGCCAAGCTGCGCGATCGTAGCTTGGCCATCGCCGCCAGGGGATTGCGAAAAACCCAGTTGTCACCCGAGGGGCCGAGCAGTCCCGACGGCATCAAAGGTCGACGACTGCTCTAGCGATCAATCGTCTGCATATTCGCTGCGGTATATCGATCACCCACGATTTCGTTCTGGGGAACAGCAGCCTCCAACTCCGCCACCTCGTTCGCCGTTAACTCGATAACGGCCGCGGCTGCGTTCTCCTCCAGATACTTCCTGCGCTTGGTTCCGGGAATCGGCACCAAGTCTTCTCCCTTCGCCAGCACCCAGGCCAGCGCCAGTTGTCCGGGCTTTACGCCTCTGCGCGCGGCAATGGCGCGCACCCGCTCCACCAGCACCCGGTTCTTGTCAAAGTTCTCTTCGGCAAAACGCGGATACCGCTGGAACCGGAAATCGCCGCTGCCCAGATCGCTCGGCTTGGTAATCGTACCGGTCAGGAAGCCGCGGCCCAGCGGACTGTAGGGAACAAATCCAATGCCAAGATCACGCACCGTCGGCAGGATTTCTTCCTCCACATGCCGCTCCCACAGGGAATACTCGGTCTGCAGCGCCGTGATGGGATGCACCTTGTGCGCCCGCCGGATTGTCGACGGAGACGCCTCCGACAATCCGATGTATTTCACTTTGCCGGCTTTCACCAGCTCGGCCATTGCACCTACGGTATCCTCGATCGGAGTTTGTGGATCGACGCGATGCTGGTAATACAGATCGATATGGTCGATCCCCAACCGCTTCAGTGAAGCATCGCATGCGGCCTTTACATATTCCGGCCTGCCGCTGATCGACCATGAGGTTGGATCCTCTTTCTTTCGGATATTGGCAAACTTCGTGGCCAGAAAGACCTCATCGCGCCGCTCGCGGATTGTCTTACCAATCAACTCTTCGTTATCGCCGATCCCATAAGTATCGGCGGTGTCCAGAAAGTTGATACCCAGATCCAGGGCGCGCAATATCGTCGCCGCTGACTCCTCGTCATTCCGCTCGCCATAAAACTCACTCATCCCCATGCAACCGAGTCCCATGCGGGAGACGATCGCACCTTGCGAACCAAGCTTGACCTTTTTCATGCTCATGTCCAGTTAGATGAGCCCGCCATCCAAAGGAATCCTTTCTCCCGCCTAACCGTGTTCAGTTCGTTCTGAAATGATCAGGCACGGCAAGAACAGACTCTGCGGGAAAGCCAGAGAGGCTTCCGACGTTACCTTTGTGGTTCCAGTTCTCTCAGGCGGTCGTCTAAGGCCAAAAGCGCCTCCTTAATCGCGGGGAAAACAGTTATAGTGAGGCGAATAGTCGAAGTTGCAGGGGTTTTCACCCGGTTTTCATGGCGCGAAAAAACTCATCGACCATCGCGGACGAGGAACTCGAAGCAGCGGCGAGCGGATCGGCGCGCCAGAACGAGCTGGAAGATTCGCCGCTGGACGCGCGCATGCTCGACCTCGACGACGAGGCCGAGTCGCCATTTCTGCGTGGTCAAAAGCGCGTGCCCGTGCGCCGGGGAGCGCTGCCGCGCAAGGCCGCCAGCCGAGTCAAGATTGCCCTGGTGCTGATGCTGATATTGGCCGGCATTGCCGTGCCGTTGATTTTGCTGCGCCAGTATGCGACGCAGTCCTGGCGCTTTCGGCTCGACTCCAGCGACAACATCGCCATCTCCGGCACCGACAATGTCAGCCGCTCGCAGATTCTGGACGTGATGGCCAGCGACATCGATCGCAACATCTTCTTCGTGCCGCTGGAACAGCGCAAGAAGCAACTGGAACAGATTCCGTGGGTGCAGTCGGCGTCGGTGATGCGCCTGCTGCCCAACCGGCTGAAGATCGTCATCCATGAACGCACGCCGGTGGCCTTCGTCGAAGTCAACTCGCATATCGAGCTGATCGATGCCAGTGGCGTCATCATGGAATGCCTCCCGCGAACCAGCCGGCAAACTATTCGTTTCCGGTGATTGTCGGCATTACCGACACCGATCCGCTCTCCACGCGCGCGGCGCGCATGAAGATTTATAGCCAGCTGATGCAGGAACTTGATTCCGGCGGAGCGCACTATTCCGGCGACCTGAGCGATGTCGACCTGTCCGATCCCGACGACGTGAAGGCCACCGTCACCGATCCGCACGGAGCCGTGCTGGTGCACCTGGGCTCGTCGAATTTCCTGGAGCGCTTCAAGGTTTACGTGACGCACGTGCAGGAGTGGCGAACGCAGTTCCAGAAGCTGGAGTCGGTGGACCTGCGCTATGAACACCAGGTGATCGTGAATCCGGATTCGCACGAACGCAAGTGCGCAGACGAAAGCTTCCGCCGCGAACGCCGGCAAGCGGCAATCCGGGACACGAGGCTCCGCAAAAGAAAGCTATAGCACCGAAAAAGGCGAAGAAGCACACGTAAACCATGGGAAGTCAAACAGAAAACCTGCTTACGGTGATCGACGTCGGTAGCGCCAAGACGTGCGTTATCGTCGCCGAAGTGAATGACTATGCCCTGCGCTATCGCGGGCACGGCATCTCCGATTCGCGCGGCATGCGCAAAGGCGTCATCGCCGATCTCGACAAAGCGGTCGACTCCATCAAGAAGGCCGTGGAAGAAGCCGAGAACGTGGCGCAGGCGCCGGTGGAGCATGCGGTGGTCGGCGTCGCGGGCTCGCACATTCGCGGCGTCAACAGCCACGGCGGCATCACGCTGGGCATCGCGCTCGCGCGAGATCAGCCGCGACGACGTTCGCCTGGCCGTGGAGAAGGCGCGCAGCATCGCCATGCCGGAAGATCGCGAGGCCCTGCACCTGCTGCCGCAGGAATTCATCCTCGACGGGCAAGGCGGAGTGCGCGATCCCGCCGGACTGATGGGCCGCAAGCTGGAAGTTCGCGTCCACATCGTGACCGGCGGCGCGACCGCGACGCAGAACGTCGTCTCCGCGGTGAACCGCGCCGGCATTCACGTGGACGACACGGTGTTCGAAGCGCTGGCCTGTGCCGACTCGGTGCTGCAAACCGATGAGCGCGAACTGGGCGTCTGCCTGGTCGATATTGGCGCGGGATCGACCGACCTGATCGTGTACTACGAAGGCGTGGTGATTCACACCGGCGCGATTCCGATCGGCGGCGACCACTTCACCAACGATGTGGCGGTGGGCTTCCGCACGCCGCTGCCCGACGCCGAGAGCATCAAGAAGATGTTTGGCTGCGCCATCGTCACGCGCATTCCCGAAGGCAACGAGATTGAGGTTCCGTCGGTGGGCGACCGTCCGTCGCGCCTGATGCAGCAGCGCATGCTGGGCGAGATTCTGGAGCCGCGCGCGCGCGAGCTGATGGAGTTGTTGCGCGATCATCTGCGGCAGGCGGGCATCGACGAACTGCTGGGCGCGGGACTGGTATTCACCGGCGGCGGATCGCGGCTGAATGGCCTGCTGGAAGTGGCCGACGACATTCTGCGGCGGCCGGTGCGCCAGGGTTATCCGGTGCCGATCGCCAAGCTGCCGTCGGATCTGCTGGAGCCGGAGTTCGGCACCGCGATTGGCATGGTGTTGTACGGACATCGCGCGCGGCAGGCGCGCATGAATCTGGATCGCGGATTGGGAGCGAAGATCAAGGCGCTGTTTGCCAGGCAGGGAGTGTAGCGGTGGGCACTTTGCAGAATGGATTTGTATCAGGGCACGACTTCAGTCGTGCCGAAACAAATGCATCTGTATTGGGGCTTTAGCCCCGCCGATTACAAGCGGGGTGCAGGGGCTAAAGCCCGAGCACGTCATGGACTCATGCGGCACGACTGAACTCGTGCCCTGATACAAAGCGATGACACGCTTATTGGGGTAACGATGATTGAAGACTTCAACGACAAGAGCCAGCCGGAAAACGACATTCGCATTCACTTCAACGAAGAACTGCTGAACAGCGCGAAGATCAAAGTCATCGGCGTGGGCGGCGGCGGCGGCAACGCCGTCAATCGCATGATCGAGTCGCACCTGGAAGGCGTGGAGTTCGTAGTCGCCAACACCGATCTGCAGGCGCTGAAGGGCTCGAAGGCGCCGGTGAAGATTCAGCTCGGCGTGAAGCTGACCAATGGACTCGGCGCGGGCGCTAATCCTGAAGTCGGACGCAAGGCTGCGCTGGAAGACGCCGACAAGATCATCGAAGCGCTGGAAGGCGCGGACATGGTGTTCGTCACCACCGGTCTCGGCGGAGGGACCGGCACGGGCGCGGCGCCGATCATCGCGTCGCTGGCCAGCGAGATGGGCGCGCTGACGGTCGCGGTCGTGACCAAGCCGTTCGCCTTCGAAGGCAAGCGCCGCCAGAACCAGGCGGAGCGCGGCTTGCAGGAGCTGATCGACTCGGTCGACACGACGGTCGTGATCCCCAACGAGAAGCTGCTGGCCGTCGCCAAAGACGCGGGCTTCTTCGAGTCGTTCCGCGTGGCCGACGACATTCTGCGCCAGGCGGTGCAGGGCATCTCCGACATCATCACCATTCCCGGCATCATCAATCGCGACTTCGCCGACGTGAAGACCATCATGGCGGGCATGGGTTATGCGGTGATGGGCACGGCGACCGCGAAAGGCGAAGGCCGCGCGACGGCGGCGGCGCAGGCTGCGATCGCTTCTCCGCTGCTCGAAGCCGGCGCCATCGACGGCGCGCGCGGCATCCTGATCAACATTACCGGATCCAGTTCGCTGCGGCTGGCCGAGGTGAATGAAGCGTCGACCATCATCCAGAGCGCCGCTCACGAAGACGCCAACATCATCTTCGGCGCCGTGCTCGACGAGAAGATGAAGGACGAAGTGAAGATCACGGTGATTGCGACCGGCTTCAAGGAGCTGCACCACCGGCGGGAGCAGCCGGATTCCGTGGTGGCTCTGCAAAGCGCGCGGGCCGCGGCTGCCAGCGTTCATGCGACCTACGAAGTTCCTGCCATGCGAGATCCTCAGCCGGCCAAACCGGTAGCCAAGGCGGAGCCAGCCAAGCCAGTCGAACCTGAGCCGCGAGCTGCCGAACGTCCGCGCATGATTCCTTACGTTCCCGACAATCTTGACGACATCGATTCCGAGATTGTTCGGCATGCCACGCCGATAGACGATTTCCCGGACCCACGGATTGCTGCCGCAGCCGATAAGCAAGAAGCCACGGTAATGGACACGACCAGCAGCAGCGTTGAGATCAACTACGATGCTGACGACCTAGAGATTCCGGCGTTCCTGCGGAAGCGGGGCGAGAGCTGAAACAAACACCTACTCAAGCAAACGCAGCTGGATTGTGCCCCTCGTAACGGTGTGCGGTCCGGTCAGAATGTGATGCCGGGAGTGTTGGTCGGAGCGCTAAGGAAATCGGAGCGCTAGGTACATTAGTTTCTTGACATTGTCCCGAAATGGGAGCACGATCATGCAACTCCTCCCTGCATTTTGCGATTTCCAGCTGGCCGGCAGAGAAGTCGCTTCCAGGGTCCAGAAGGTTCTGGTTGCTCTCGTGGTTTCGGTTTCCCGCGCCTAAAGCAAGCTTTCTCCGTTCCACATTTGGACGGTAAGGCCTGCCCTTCCGCAATGAAAGGTCAGCAAGAACATTTTGTGAGATCGCTTCCGGTGTTCGGCGGCCGTCTTGTCTCTTAAGTCTGCCGGCAGTGCGGCTTTACGCAATCACGCAGACCTGCGACCGGTGATCTTGTAAACCTGGCCAACCCGGCAACCGGGACCGAAAAGCTGTAGCAAGTCAGAAATGAAACCCAGGGCGATTGAGTTTTAGGGGGCGATTTTCAGACGTGGGCTGACTCAGTGCCTGGGAGATCAGTTGCATCAAGATTCAATTCCAAAGAAATAGATAGAAAGAGGATCATGACCAAGACAGGGTTATTTGCATTGGCGATGCTTTCATCACTGGCTTTAGGGACCATCCAACTGGCGGCGGCTCAGGACGAGCGTACTCCAGAGGAACCGGCAGCCCAAGCTCAACCGGCAACCACCACGGATCAAGCGCCTCAGCCTGCGATTTTCAAGCCTCAGGGCAGGGTGATTATTCCAGACAGCAGCGTGGTCCGTCCCGAGGATGCGGGGATACGCTCGCACACCAACTACGAGATTTTCGTTCCCGCCGGGCATCCAGTCTCTTCTCCCACCCCGGACTACACCTTCGCCGAGACGCCGGCATCGATGAGCTGCGTTTACAAAGTCGGGCCACTCTACGCGGGATGTAACCCGGCAAACGGCGGCGGCAACCACGCAACGGGCGGCTGGGGCGCGATCGCTCTGGTGGATGCCTATGACAATCCGAATGCGGCATCTGACCTGGCGTATTTCTCCAGCTACTTTGGCTTGCCGGCAGCAAATTTCACGAAGGTCTATGCCAACACCAGCTTCGGCACGTTGCATGGCATGAGTGCCAGCTGCAGCGGCGTACCGGCCGGCGATACGGATTGGGGCGGTGAGGAGGATCTGGACATCGAGTGGGCACACGTGATGGCGCCCTCGGCACAGATCATTCTGGTAGAGGCTTGCAGTCCCAGCAATGCAGACCTTTACTATGCCGAACAGGTGGCCGGCCTGGAGGTGACTGCCGCCGGCGGAGGTGACATCTCCAACAGCTATGGCGGGGCAGAGTTCGCCGGTGAAGTCGGTGTGAACGACGACGTCTTTTACCGCTACTCGTGGAAACGAATCGCCTATTTTGCATCCGCCGGCGATTCCGGATGGGGTGCGCAGTATCCTAGTGCTTCGCCTTGGGTCGTCTCCGTGGGCGGCACGACGATCAACCGCGATGTAAACGGGAACTTCTTAAGCGAGAGTTGCTGGTCTGGTTCGGGCGGTGGAGTAAGCCGCTATGAGCTGTGGCAAAGCCCGCCGAGCATTACGAACGGAATGGGACCTTGGACCGACTTCCAATACCCGCTGTTTGGCCTGACGGCGCGACAAACGCCTGACGTGGCGCTGAATGCCGATCCGGCGAGCGGCGTATGGGTCTATGACACCTACGGGAACAACGGCTTCTTTGTCGTCGGGGGCACGAGCCTGTCGGCGCCCGCGATGGCCGGAATCGCTAACCTCTCCAATAACCGGCGAGGACAGGCTCCGGAAATAGGTGGAAATTACACCAACGAAGAGAACACTCTGATTTATTCTCAGGAAATGTCGCACGCCAATTACGGTACCAACTTCTACGATGTCACCACCGGATCGAACGGCTCCGGCCACAACGCTGGTACAAAGTATGACCAGTGTACCGGCGTCGGAACTCCCCGCGCCAAGTTAGGGAAATAAGCCAGAGAGCGGTTTCAAAAATTGCAGTCGCAAGAGGTCCTGCTGGGCGGGACCTCTTTTTATGGGCTCAGCTTTCGCGGGGACAGGAGAAATAATCCAGATCTAAGGCCGCAATCGCAGACGTTCGGAGTCCTCAAAAATGCGGGCGCTACTGGATGGCTTGCGGCCGTTGCGCCATCAGATCTTCGAAGCGCTTGTCGGTCCGCAAGGTAGCAAACTCGGATTCGGTGTAGACCTTCTTGATGTCTTTGTAGCCGTCTTCCATGGCTTTGCGCAGATATTCCAGCGAGTGATCGAAGTCGCCGGCCTGGGCATACATCCTGGCGACCATGAAGGAGAATGCGGCGCGATCTTCAGGCGAAGTCGCTTGCGCCATGACGCCGGTGCGCGAAACGCGATTGAAGATATCGGGATCAAGCGCAAAAGCTACCTTATAGGCTTGCGCGGCGCGCACGTAGTCGTGCTTGCCGAAGTACGATGAGCCCATGTTGTAGTGGAAGACGGCGTCGGTGGGCCGCAACTTCAAGGCCTTCATGTAGTACTTGATCGCCTTGTCGTAGTTCTTCTTCATCTGCTCGATGTAGCCGCGATTGTTGTAGCCCTCGGGAGCGTGCTTGTCGAGCTTGATGGCGTGATCGAAGCACTTGGCAGCCTGTTCCGGATGTTGCAGCAGCAGATAAGACATGCCTTCTTTGTTCCACAGCAGGGCGGTAGGTTTCTTGGCCAACGCGGCGTTGTAATAGTCGATGGAATCGAGGTACCGCTTCTCCGCCCGTAACTGATCGCCCTGCATTTCCAAGGTTTCCGCGGAGGCGCTGCCATCGGGAATCGGCGGGGGCGAGGCTAACTGAGCGTTGCAACGAGGGCGCGCAAGTTGCATACGCGAGCAAAGCGATGACAAAGCTGCGAGTGAGGAACAGAATTCGTGACCTGAGATGCCGAGCCATGGCCAAACCTCCAGCTCCGGAATCCGCTTCGCGCGCCTTATCAGACGGAACGAATGGGTTGGGAGTCCCACACTGCCCAATAATATAGACCTATTTTGGGCTGGGATTGTTCCCATTCTCTGCAGTATTGGCCCCGCTATTCTGTTGCTCGTCCCCGCTGTCTCCCTTGCCGAATAGTCGGCTGAAGAATCCCTTCTTCTTTTTCCTGGACGAAGCTTGTTGAGCCTGTGCGGGATCGCCATTTGGCGATGCCTGGGTCGGAGGATTGCCGTCTGCCGATTGCACTGGCCCGTTCGTCGTGGGAGGCGGAGCCGCGACCGGAGGCGATCCCAATCCGAAGATCTTGGTGAAGAATCCGCGATGATCGCCAGACGCCTGGTCGCAGGTTTCCTTCGGCTCGGTGCCGGCGATGAACGCGACCGTGTAAGTCCTGCGGGACACGACGGCGTCGCCAGCCGGTTCGTCACCTTGTCCAGCTGCACCGGTCACCACGCCCGATGGCGCTGAAAATCCTTTATGTCCGAGTACTGCGGCAACTTGACGGCGCGCTTCATGAACTCGGCCCAGATGGGCGCCGCCGCCGCGCCGCCGGCGAGCTTGATATCGGTGTAGTCGTCGTTGCCCACCCAGACGATGCACAGCAGATTGCTGGTGTATCCGGCGAACCAGGCGTCGTGCGAGGTGCCGGTCTTGCCGGCGGCAGGAGCGGTCGAAGCCACGCGCGCGCACCGGATAGCCCGTGCCGCTGTTGATGACGGCTTCCATCATGGTGGTCATCACGTAGGCCACGCGCGGATCGAGCACCTGTCTTGCCGTCGCTGCGATAGTTGTTGAGCACGTTGCCCCTGGCGTCGCGCACCGACTTGCACCATCATGCGGCGACAGCCGGCTTCCGCCATTGGCAAACACGGTGTAAGCGCCCGCCATTTCCAGCGGCGTCGCGTCGTAGGCGCCGAGCGCAATGGCCGGCGTGGCGCGCACGCTGGTGATGCCCGCCGCCTTCGCCAGCGCCGCAACTTTGTCGAAGCCGACTTCCTGCGCCAAGCGGACGGTCGCGTTGTTCAGCGACATCGCCAAGCGCGTAGCGGGCGGTGACTTCGCCGTGGAAGTTCTCGTGATAGTTGCGCGGCTCGTAGACTTCGTCGCCGTATGGCGATGCTCACCTGCGAATCGTCGATCAGGCTTGCGGGGGTGAACACGCCGTCTGCTATTGGTGACCACCCCGGTGTTCGGGTCGGAGCTGGTGTCGGCGAACATCGTTGCCCGGTGACCGCGGTATTGACCGCAGCAGCATAAACGAAGGGCTTGAAGATGGAGCCGGTGGGCCGCTTGGCGACGGCGTGGTCCAACTGGCTCATGCCGTAATTCCGGCCGCCCACCAGCGCCAGCACTTCGCCGGTATGAGGATCGAGGGCCACCAGCGCCACCTGCGGCATGGGGCCGGTCTCGACCGTGGTTTCGGTCTTCGCATCCTTGCCGGTGCCGATCTTGGTCTTGTGGGTGCGCCGCTTTTCGACCTGCTCGTCCACCAGCTTCATGCCTTCATCCACAGCTTCGGCGGCGGCGCGCTGCAAGTCGGGATCGAGGGTGGTGTAAATGCGCAGCGCGTGGTCGTTCAGTTCGCCTTCGCTGAACTGGCTGGAGAGCTGGTCCTTTACCAGGTCGACGAAGTACGGAGCATCGCTGGCTTCCACGTTCGGGCGTCGCCAGCTTCAGCGGAGCGGCTTTGGCGCGGTCGGCTTGCTCGCGAGTGATGGCGCCGGTCTCGACCATGGAGTCGAGCACCAGATTGCGGCGCTCCAGCGCGCGCCTGGGATTCTTGTACGGCGAAAGATAATTGGGCCGCTGAATCATTCCCGCCAGCAGCGCGGCTTCCGGCAGCGTCAGGTTCTTGACGTCCTTGTTGAAATAGGCGTGCGATGCCTCGCCGAATCCGTTGATGGTGAACGAGCCGCGCTGGCCCAGGTAGACCTGGTTGGCATACATCTCGAAGATGCGCTGCTTGGAGAATTTCTGCTCCAGCTCGATGGCGATCATCATCTCGGTGAGCTTGCGCTTGATGGTCTTCTCCGGAGTCAGGAAGAAGCCGCGCGAGAGCTGCATGGTGAGCGTCGAGCCGCCCTGTCCGTGCCGGCCTTCGCGCACATCCACCGCGGCCGCTTCCACCAGGCGGAAATAATTCACGCCGCTGTGCTGGAAGAAGCGGCGGTCTTCGATGGCGAGCACCGCATTCACCAGAACCGGCGGAATGTCTTGAAACTTGATGAGCTCGCGCTTGGAGCGGTCCTGGCCCTCGAACAGCGCGGTCACCAGTTGCGGTTCCAGTTCGTAAGCTGCCAGGTCCTGGTCTTTGTCGCCGGTTTCAGCGATGGACGTGACCTTGCCATTCTCGAAGTGAATGACGGCGCCGTCGGTACCGTGGAACGACTGCGGACCGGGAATCACCTGGATGCCATCCGGGGTGAACGCATAGTGGCCGATGGGCGAATCGACGCTATAGCGCTCTTCGCTGTAGCCGGCGCGACGAAGATCGGTGGCGACATCCTCGGCGTCCAGCTTCTCGCCCACCGAAACCGTTCGCGGGCGGGCGTAGATCTTGGCCGCATTGCTGAAGATGCCTCCGGCCATGCGGCGATCGACCAGCCTCTCGTACTTCACATAGAAGTACGTAAACATTCCCATCAACAGGACGCAGGCGATGAGGAATACGGCGAAGAACAGCTTCACCAGGGGATCGCGGGTGGAGAAATGACGGATCCGCGCCGGTCTTGCCGAAGGACGGACCTTGCCCGGGGGCGCGCCGCGGGCGACTGGCCGGTGATCAGGAACCTTTAGTTTGATTGCCACGTTTATGAATACGCAGAGAATCCGCCAGGGTCTTGAGGATAAGACGGCAAACTGGCGCCTTCCGTTATCTTGGATGCCGTTTTGCCGGAGGAAATCCTCGCCACCTTAAGCCTGCCATCGTGGGTGCTACTCAGGACCCAGGCGCAATCGGAGCAGCGCCCGAACCGACCACGGCTTAAGACAACAGCCAAAGCAAGCTTTATTGTAAAGCAGAGGCCAGCCCCATGTAAGGTGAGTAAGCGAATGGTCAATAGCGCATCCGTGCTGAAGGTTACGCCGTTTAGTGGAAGCCGGCAGCAAATGCCTCGCCATCAACTGGATAAAAGAGGCGCGACCGGGGGGGAATGGGTGTATATTGCGTGGAACTTGGGGAAGGAGGAAAGAATGAAGAAGATCAAATTTGTCGGGTTACTTGTCTGGTGTTTTGCGATTACAACCTGGGCTGTCCCGACTGCACAGGGTAATTCCACGCAATCGCAGGAGTCCCAGGAAAGCAGCCAAGCGGGAATCTCGGTTACAGTGCCCGGGGAACCCACTTCTCAGGAAATGCATGGCGCCGTGCAATCGACCGTGGACTCCTACAATGACAGCATGAAACAGAAAATCGCTGCCTGCAGGAATGGCCAGTATGACAACAATCCTCTCATGGCAGCGCAGTGTCTGGCGGTCTATGCCGGGGGCAGCAACGGCAAGAGCGACTACATGATCAAGATCACGAAGTTCAAGAAGATCTCGTGCGCGAGCGCGCAGGCCGTGGGCAAGGCGGGCTACAACTGCGACTACAGTATTACCCTGTCGGAGAATACTCCGGCTCTACTTGGCACCCTGGGAATCACTTCGCAGTCCGGGGGAACCACCGAAGGGCGACTCGTCCGGACGGAAAACGGCTGGACGCTGATTACCGACACGTCACGGTGAATCTTCGCAAGCAACCCTGGCAGTAATGGTCAAAAAGGAGACCTCTCCATGCGTCTTGTACGCCTGCTGTTGATGACGATGGCAGTAGCGGTATGCACGGTTATGGGCGCCAGCGATGCTATGGCGCAATCCTGGTGGGTGCAGAGCGCCGACTACGGGGCAGGCAATCAGCGACAAGACGTGACCAACACGGTCCGCCGCCTAGTCAATGGCCCCAACTTCAGAGTGAACAATTCGAATCTGGGCACCGATCCCGCCGTCGGCCGGGACAAGACCCTGCGCATCGTAGCCAAAGACGCCAACGGCAATGTTCGCGACTTCACCTACCGGGAAGGGCAGACGGTGAACGCCCAGATGTTTACCGGTGGCCCCAACTCCGGACGTCCAGGCTGGCCGGGCCGGGGAGGTGGTTCAGGACCGCCGCCTCCGACATGGGGCGGTGGCGGTGGCGGCTGGGGAGGTGGGAATTCCGGGCTGCGCATCACCTCGGCCATGTGGGGCCTGGGATCGCGCCAGCAAGATGTCACCAACCGGCTCCAGGGCATGGTGCGCAACAATCGGCTGTCCGTCGGGATCAGTCCGCAGACGATGGGCGGCGACCCGGCAGTCGGGGCTCTCAAGACGCTGACCGTTTATTACAACTGGGGCGGCAAGAACCTGAGAAAAGTTGCGCAAGAGAATACTGTGCTGACTCTGCCGTGAGTGAGGGACGCTCGTCGAGCTGATCGCAAAAATCGCCCGCTTATGAGCGAGCAACTTGTGACGAACGCTAGTTGATCGCGGCGAATGATTTTATGGACGCGAGGGAAGCGAATCCTAGCGCAGCGCTTCCGCCAGTTTTCCGCTGGCGATCAGGGCGGCCACGCGAGCGAAGTCGGGAGCGAAGATCCGGTCTTCGACAATGGGAGCAGAGACTGAGCGGATCGCCGCCATGGCCGTTTGGGCGCGTTTGCTGGTCTCCAGGGGAGCCCGGAAATCGAGCGCCTGCGCCGCCGCCAGCGCCTCAATCGCCAGAACATTCCGCGTGTTGGTGACCACCCGCAAGCAGTTTGTTGGCCGCCGTCATTCCCATGGAGACGAAGTCTTCCTTGTTGCCCGAGGTGGTGATGGAGTCGACCGAGGCAGGATGCGACAGCACCTTGTTCTCGCTGACCAGCGCCGCGGCGGTGACCTGCGGCATCATGAATCCGGAGTTGAGGCCCGCGCCCGGCGCCAGAAACGGCGGCAGCCCTTCGTTGAGCGCGGGATTCACCAGCCGCTCCAGACGGCGCTCGGAAATGCCTGCCAGCGCGCTGATAGCAATCGCCAGGAAATCGAGCGCGAAGGCCAGCGGCTGGCCGTGAAAATTTCCGCCGGAGAGAATGACGCCGGGAACTGCCGCTCCCACCGCACGTTTCGGCGCGCCCACTTTCTTCTCCTCGGGAAAGACCAGCGGATTGTCCACCGCCGAGTTCATCTCGATCTCGAAGATCTGGCGGCAATGAGCGAGGGTGTCGCGCACCGCGCCATGCACCTGCGGCATGCAGCGCAGCGAGTAGGCATCCTGCACCTTCTGGCAGTCGAGATGCGACTCGCGAATCACGCTGCCCTCCAGCATGCGGCGAAGGTTCTGCGCCACCAGCAACTGTCCGGAATGCGGCCGGGCTTTGTGAATGCGCTCGTCGAAGGCGACGTCGGTACCTTTCAGCGCGTCCAGCGTGAGCGCGCCAATGACGTCGGCCGTGTCGGCAAGAATGTAGGCCTGGAGGGTTACCAGCAGGCCGACCGCCAGCATGCCCTGGGTGCCGTTGATCAGCGAGATCGACTCCTTGGCTTCCAGCGTCACCGGCTTGATGTCGGCGTGCTTCGATGGCTTCAGCCGCCGGCATGCGCTTGCCCTGATGCATGGCTTCGCCCTCGGCAATCAGCACCAGCGCAAGATGCGCCAGAGGAGCGAGATCGCCGCTGGCTCCAACGCTGCCCTGCGACGGAATGACGGGATGCACGCCGCGATTCAACATCTCGCATAAGGTGTCGATGATGACCGGCCGTACGCCGGAGAAGCCCTTGGCCAGCGAGTTGGCGCGCAGCAGCATCATGGCGCGGGTTACGTCTTCCGCCAAGGGCTCGCCCACTCCGACCGCGTGCGAACGCAGCAAGTTGATTTGCAACTTGCGAATGTCCTGATGGGAAATGTGCAGGTCGGCGAGATGACCGACGCCGGTGTTCACCGCATAGGCGACGCGCTGGTCTTCAACCAGATCGTCGACCACAGCGCGGGCCCGCTCCACCGCGTGCCGCGCTTCGGGTTGCAGCAGCACGGGACGGCGTTCGTAAACTACCTGCCGTACCTCTTCCAGCGTCAGATTGTTGCCGTTAATGTGAAGTGCCTGCATGGCTTCTCAAGTGTGCCACAGTCGGCGAGGATGGTGTAGCGCGCAGGACTGCAACCCGGAAAATTAGGCTCAACTTTTTCCCGCTGCCCGGCGAAATGACGGCAAATACTTCTGGGGAAGAGGAATGCGCTGGAACGCGGAGTCCACCACGATGTGGATGGTCTCCCCTTCCGCCAGAGTGAGGCCATCGTCGTCCCGTATCACTTCGTATGCGAAGTGGAGCAGCGAGTCGCGGACATTCAGCAGCCGGGTGCGGATGGTGACCAGGTTGTCGTAATGAGCGGGCGCCTTAAAGCGGCAGCGCACGTCCACCACGGCGATGTGGAGGGCGTCCTGCTTCTCCATCTCGCAATACGTGAAACCGAGCTGGCGCATCATCTCGACCCGCCCTACCTCGAACCAGATGATGTAGTTCGAGTGATAGACCACGCCCATCTGGTCGGTTTCCGCGTAGCGCACCCGAAGCTGAGTTTCGTAAACCTCGGGCTGAATCGCCTGGTGCGGCTGCCGCTCTTCGATTTTCAAACTGAACACTCACCAGAAAAAAAGCGGGCGCATGTCGAGACCGCATTGCGCCCGCTGATATAGGAACCTGGCCCGCTCTTCCAGCCCCTACTTGGTGGCTGGCTTGGCGGGAGTGGTGGAAGCGGCCGGGGCCGCAGCGCCAGCCGGAGTCGGGGCATTCTTCACGAACTGGCCCTTCTTGGGTTCGCCGTTGGCCACCAGCTTTCCGTCGGCAATGTAATCGTTGAACTGCGCCGGCAGCAAGGTGGTCGCACTTCTCGAAACTGATAATGCAGGTGAGGAGCCGGGGAAGAACCGCTGTTGCCGCACTCGCCCACCACGTCGCCCTGCTTTACCGTGTCGTTCACCTTGACCTTGAGACTGTTTTGCTTCAGGTGGTTGATCTGCGAGAACTCACCGTTGCCGTGGGAAATGATGACGATATTTCCATCCGGCGAGTCGCCGCTTCCCTTACCCGGATCGTTGTCATCGTAGCCCGCCTCGGCCTTGACCACGGTTCCATCGGCGGGAGCCAGGATGGGCTGACCGAAGCAATAGTAGTCGCTGTTTTTGGCGCGGAATCCGCCCGGTCCGGAAAATAGGTGGCCGTCTTTCAGGTAAACGAAATCCATGGCGAAGCGGAGATCGTCGTTCGGGGAATATACGTTGTCGAAAGGGGTGCGTCCGCCCTGATACACCAGCCACTCACCTTGAAAGGGCAGCTTCAGCTTGGTTTCATCGGTAAAGCCGGCATAGCGGCCTTCAGCGACGGCGGGCTCGGGACCGATGGTGAAAAGGTCGATCTCGCCGCGTTGGTTGATGGTAATGGTTGTAATGACCGGAACGCGAACGTTGCTGAATTCGGACTTCCGCGAATACACCGTATCTGGGGCCATGACATAGGGCACGATGTTCTCTCCCAGAACGGTTTTCTCGTCACCCATGCGCTCCCGCAGGTTCTTGTTGACCGTTGCCAGCTTTGTTTCTGCGCCGTAATGTTTTTTCAAGCCGGGGGAAAGCGTCTCCCAAAAAGCACTGGTCTGCACGTGGTTGAACATTTCAAAGATCTGACGTCCGCGGGCCTCGGCTGCCTTGCTCATAACCGGGTAGGCTCCACTCATAACCGGCGCAACCGGTCCCTGATCCTGAGAAGACTCCGCTGGCTGCTGGGAAGAGTCCGATTGAGGCGCCGTGGAGGCTGGCTTCTGGGCGAGCCCCAGCGTGGGTAATAGCAACATTACAATGACGATTGCAACCATGGAATGCAGACGAAACCTCATCATTTTCTCCCTGTTTCTCCCTGTGTTCGCTGCGGATTGCCCTTGCTCAGCCAAGAGCCCCGCGTTCGTGAAATGTTGTTGTTCCCAACCCGCGATTGCTTGCGACAGCCGCAGCCTCTGTCTTTCGAGTCTCCGAAAGGATAATTGCTCGAAGAGAGGCATTGTACCAAGAGAAGGATGAAAAATGTTGTGCCAGACTGCGCCGGCGTTCGCGATCGCCGGGTTTTTCCGCCAAGAACCACGACCGTTCGGCTGTTAGCTGGTTGACCGCCATGGTTCAGGCAGTTCACTTTCCCGTCCAGCGCGGGCTGCGCTTTTCCAAAAATGAGCTTACTCCCTCGCGAAAATCGGCGGTGGTGCGGATGCGCGCATTCTCCTCCACGGCTGCGGCGATCTGGCGGGCAAGCGCGTCCGAGGAAATATGGTTCAGCAAGCGCTTGGTGGCAAGTAATGATGCTGGACTGTTCTGCAACAGGCTGGCTGCCAACTCGCGGGCGCGGTCGAGCAGTATGCCAGGTTCAACAATCTCGTTGGCGAGCCCGAGGCGGAAGGCCTCCTCCGCGCCGATGATTCGCCCGGTCAGCAGCAGATCGCGTGCCTGCTTCTCGCCAATCTGGCGCAGCAGAAAAGTCGAGACGATCGCCGGAACGAATCCGATCCGTACCTCGGTGTAACCAAACTTGGCTTCCGTGGAGGCCAAGGTGAAGTCGCACAAGGTCGCTAGCCCGCAGCCTCCGGCGATGGCCGGGCCATTGACGGCGGCAATCGTGACTTTGGGAAACTCGTATAAGGTGCGGAACAGCAGAGCCATGGTCGCCGAGTCGGACTGGTTTTCCTCCAGAGTGCGGCCCGTGATCGACCGCAGATTGTCGAGGTCCATGCCGGAGCAGAACGCCTTGCCCGCGCCGGTAAGGATAAGCATCTGCGCTGGAGACGATTCAACCTCCTCCAGCGCGCGAAGCACATCATCAATCAGTTCGTAGCTGATGGCGTTGCGCTTGTCTGGACGATTCAGCGTGATGGTGGCGACGGGGCCATCGTAGGCGAGGATGAGAGTGGAATAAGAGTGCTGTTGTTCAGGCATTGAGCAAGTTCTTACGCAATTTTGGAAAATTCGGCCGTTGTCGTGTAGCGCCGCCCGCCGTCAGCGGACAACTGGCAACTGGCAACTGACAACTGTTCTTCTACATCTTTGGCCCGCTGAACTTGTCGCCGATGTCGGCCGCCAGACGCAACAGTTCGGTTATGGGCTTGAGCATCGGCAATGCCGCGCCACGGCTTTTCAGGGCCTCCAGCAACTTCTCCGTCGGGATATTGCCGACCAGCACATCCTGCGCGAACGGACAGCCGCCCAGCCCGCCGATGGCGGAATCAAACCGCCGGCATCCCACGTCATAGGCCGCCAGAACCTTGGCCGCCGCTTCGTCAGGACGGCTGTGCAGATGTACGCCAATCTCGACTCCGTCGAACCTCTCCAGCACCGGGCCCAGCAAATCGGCAATCTGCTGCGGCGTGGCCAGCCCCACCGTGTCGGCCAGAGAGATCGCCTGCAGGTCCATGTCGGCGAGCAGACTAACGCCCTCGATCAGCTCCTCGGCATTCCACAAATCGCCATAAGGATTGCCGAAGGCCATCGAGATGTAAGCCACGGTGTCCAGGCCGGCTTCGTCGGCCTTCTGCTTCACCTTCTCCAGCATATCGAGATTCTCTTCCAGCGTCTGGTTCTGATTGTTCTTCAAGAAGGTCGGCGAGAGCGAATAGGGAAAGCCGACGGTTCGTACCGCATCGGTGGCGATGGCGCGCTCCACGCCGCGCTCGTTGACCACGATGCCGATGATCTCGACATCATCCGGTGGATCGAGTTCGCTCAACACGTTTTCCGAGTCGGCCATCTGGGGGACCGCTTTCGGCGAGACGAACGACACCGCGTCGATGTGCTTGAATCCCGCGGCGATCAGCGCCTTCAGGTATTCAACCTTGATGGCAGTGGGAATCTGGCCGCGCAGGCCTTGCCAGGCGTCGCGGGGACATTCGATAAGTTTGATGGAATCAGTCATTAGTAATTAGCGACTAGCAACTAGCAACTAGAGTAATTAGCAACTAGCAATTAGCAGCCATCTCATAAATCCCGCAAGGCTTCCACACCGAGTAACCTCAGGGGCTGAAGCCCAGCAATCAAACGACTCATACGGCACGGCTGAAGCCGTGCCCTTTCAAACCCGATTTATGAGATAGCTTCTAGCAACTAGCTTTTAGCCATCAGCCATCAGCCATCAGTATTTGTCGTCCCTCGGCTCCGCAGCGCTGCGCTCGGGATGACAACTCAAAACGGAAACTCGCGCCGACTGCTAAGAGCTAATGGCTAAAAGCTAGGAGCGAACCGCGAATAGCGAACCGCGGCCTTCCTACGTCTGCAACACTCCTACGCTGAACTTCGGCACGTCGGGATTCAGCGCCGCCGCCTCCAGCGCCATGATGATCGCCTCCCGCGTCTCGGCCGGATCGATGATCTTGTCGATCCACAGCCGCGCCGCGCCGTAGCGCGGATCCATCTGCTCGTCGTAGGTCGCCTTCACTTCGTCGTACAGTTTCTTCCTGTCTTCCTCGCTCAGCTTCTTGCCGCCGCGCTCCAGTTGCTTGATCTTGATCTCCACCAGCGTGCTCGCCGCCGAGGCGCCGCTCATCACTGCGTATTTCGCCGTCGGCCAGGCGAAGACGAAGCGCGGATCGTACGCCTTGCCGCACATCGCATAATGTCCCGCACCGAACGAGCCGCCGATGATCACCGAGATCTTCGGCACCACCGAATTCGACACCGCGTTCACCATCTTCGCGCCGGCGCGAATGATGCCGCTCCACTCCGCGTCGCGGCCCACCATGAATCCGTTCACATCGTGCAGGAAGACCAGCGGCACCAGGTTCTGATTGCAATCCATGATGAAGCGCGCGGCCTTCTCCGCCGACTCGGTATAGATGACGCCGCCAAACTCCATGCGCTTGTTGCCGGCGTGGTCGACCTGCTGCACGTGCGTCTTCTGATTGGCCACGATGCCGACGGCGAATCCGCCGATGCGCGCATAGCCGCACAGCACCGTCTCGCCATACTCGGACTTGTATTCGCCGAACTGGCTGTCGTCGACGATGCGCGCGATGATCTCCTTCATGTCGTACTGGCGGCCCGGATCGCTATCGAAGATGCCGTAGATTTCCTCCGCGGCATAGCGCGGCTCCTCGGCCTTCTTGCGGTCGAAGACGCCGAGCTGCCGATTGCCCATCTTGTCGACCAGTAGCCGGATGCGCGCGATGCACGACTCGTCGTCGGGTTCGCGAAAATCCACGGTGCCGCTGATCTGCGAGTGCATCTTCGCGCCGCCCAATTCTTCGGCCGTATACTTTGCGCCGATGGCGGCCTGCACCAGCGCCGGCCCCGCCAGAAACAGCCCGCTGCCTTCGGTCATCAGGATGTGATCGCACATCAGCGGCAAGTACGCTCCGCCCGCGACGCACATGCCCATGATGGCGGCGATCTGCGGAATGCCCATCGCCGACATCACGGCGTTGTTGCGGAAGACGCGGCCGAAGTCGTCGGTGTCGGGAAAGACATCTTCCTGCAGCGGCAGGAACACGCCGGCGGAGTCGACCAGGTAGATCGTCGGGATGTGGTTCTCGATGGCGATGTTCTGCGCGCGGATGACCTTCTTCGCCGTCATCGGGAAAGAACGCGCCGGCCTTCACCGTGGCGTCGTTCACGATGAGCATCACCAGCCGGCCCTGCACTCGCGCCAGTCCGGTGACCACGCCGGCCGACGGCGCGCCGCCCCACTCTTCATACATTCCCCACGCGACATAGGAACCCAGCTCGAAGAACTCGGTGCCCGGATCGATCAGCAACGCGATGCGCTCGCGTGCGGTCAGCCGGCCCTTCTTGTGCTGCGACTCGATTGCCTTGTCGCCGCCGCCCGTCCGGATGATCTCTTCTTCGTTGCGCATCTGGGTGACCAGTTCGGCCACGGCCTTCTGGTTGCGCTCGAAGCGGGACGAGTCGGTCTTCACCTTGCTGTGGAACTCAGACGGCGATCCGGAGTGGCGATGGTCAGTCATAAGAGATCAGGGGCAAACTATCAACGATAAAGCAGGGGAGCGCGGCGCGCAACGCGGGGAAGGCGGATTCACCACTGAGGCACGGAGGGCACGGAGAAGATTGGGGCAAAATCGCAAAGGGGTGAAGGTGTTTTGGAAGGGACGCACCTTGAATGTTTGCAGCTTCTTTTCGTGGCGAGCGATCTTGCTTTTCCGCTTCTATAGCCCCACTGCAAACGCCACGATGGTTCTTCCTCGACGCCCGGTGGTTCGCTCCAACTCATCCAACAAAGCAGCCTCTACTCCTTCGGGATCAATCTCCATCTCGCAGGCGGCAATTTGTTCGTCGCTGGCGCCGTGGTAGCACAACTCGCAGACGCCCAGGCCATCTTCGGATCGCACCGGAGGGCCAAACACGCGGCAGGTCATTGGACGAGCAGCGTACAAGTCGCAGGCCCCGGTCAGCGGATCGAGTACCGGACATGGTTCGTCGTTGGCGAAGTCTTCGAATCGTGCCGCGGCCGTGTCGCTCTCGTCCAAAATGCCGGTCGCAGGATCACCGGGAAAATCGGGCGCGAGGCGGGCGATCGACGCACGGGCGCGCTCGCGGATCTGGGCCGCCCGCGCCGGATCGGTCACCTCCAGATCGGCCAGCCCTTGCTGTAAGCGAAGTACATCGAGCTGGTTGATGGCGAAAGCTCCGACGCAGCACTGGGTGCATCCCAGCTTGCAGACCAGCCAATCGCCGCTGCGGCGGGCCGTGTCGGCAAGGGCTGAGTCGATGATCTGGACCAGTTGCTGGTCGCGGGCGGGAAGAGCTACACGCATGGCAAGAGGATAACGCAGGTGACCTTTACAAGGGCACAGCCTGCCGCCGGCTGAACAGTTTGCCGAAAAACTCGAAAAGCAGATCCCTCACCGGCTGAAGCCGGATTCGGGATGACAAAAATAAAGAGCTCATACGCGGCGCTGAAGCGCCGCACTACCCGAACAACGCCTCCCATCGAGTTTTTCAGCAAACTGTGAAGCCGGCTCGAGAAAATAATGGACTTTTATGGCGTAGCTGAAGCTACGCCCCTTCAAAATCACCTTTGATTAGCGGTGACTGATGAGTGAATGCACTACGAACGACTGATTGATGATTGATGACTAAAAGCTAAAAGCTGATGGTCTGAGGCTGACGGCCGATCAGGTCTGCGGTCCCAGGTAGCGATAGTCGCCAAAACCGAGGATCAGATAACCAATGCCGCCCAGGAGGAAGATCAGAATGAATCCCCACAACGCGCTCTGGCCGAAAGCTTTCGCGATATCGATGGCAACTACGATCGCGATCACGACGTTCACCAGCGGAATCAAGTACAAGAGCACCCACCATCCCGGCCGGCCGGCGATCTTTAACAGGATGTAAAGGTTGAAGAAAGGTATCAGAATGGCCCAGCCAGGCTGCCCGGCCTTCTCGAAAACCTTCCAGCCGCCGATGATGGCGATGACCAGTAAGGCCAGGCTGAAGAACAGAAACCCGCTGCTGAAAAAAGGTGCCCAGGGATTTCGAAACGCGTCCTGCCCCAGCGCCAGCGCGATGGTTGACATCATGGGTAGCCTCGTAATCTCTCGGGAAGAGATTTGCATTGTCCCCGATAGCCTGAGCTTATGCAAGACAATACTCTGGCTAAGAAGGTGCGCATTTCACGATGAATTGAACCTGCGCCGAGTCAGGAAGCTCTCCCCAACGCGGCCGCCAGCGGATCTTCGGCTACGGCATCCACCAATCCAATCTCGAAGGCGCGCGGGGCGTGTACTTTTTCTGCTGCCAAAAACATTTGCAGCGCGCGGGCCTTGCCGATCAGCCGGGGCAAACGCTGCGTGCCTCCCCAGCCGGTGATGAGGCCGAGCGCGGCGCCGCGATGTCCAAACAGCGCGTGCGGGCCGGCGATACGGCGATTGCAAGCTAACGCCAGGTCCAATCCGCCTCCCATGCAATAGCCGTGAATCGCGGCGATGGTTGGGGCGGGGAACTGCGCCACCGCATTCATCAATCGCTGGCCCAGGTGAGCGAAGCGAAAGGCTTCGGCTCCGGTCAGCGCTGCGATTTCGTTGAGGTCGGCGCCGGCGGAGAAGAAGTGGGCGTTGCCGGCAATTACCAGGAGCGACGGAGGATGGCACGCCAGTTCTTCAACCGCTGTGGTGAGCGCCTGTACTCGCGCCCGCGTGAGCCGGTTGGTTCCATCCGCGGAAGTCAGGCGAAGCACGACCACGTTATCGCGGCGTTCGAGCTGATACAACGATTCCGTGGGATTGGAATTCACCAAGGCGTTAGGTTAGCAAAAGATGGTCTTCGCCAGGAGGCGAGGAGGATGCGCGAAGTGCGGGGAACCTCAAGGGCGAACCGCGAAACGCGACTGGCGAAGAGCGTTCCTCAGGCGGTCACGCCGCGCGCCTTCACGTTGGTGCGAATGAACTCGATGATAGAGTCCATCGGCGTGCCCGGCTGAAACACTGCCGCTACGCCGGCGGTTTTCAGGGCTGCGATGTCCTGGTCGGGAATGATGCCGCCCACTAACAGGAGCACGTCGTCCATCTGGTTCTGCTTCAACAAATCCAGCACGCGAGGCACGATGGCGTTGTGCGCGCCGGAAAGAATGCTGAGGCCGATGACGTCGACGTCCTCTTGCAGCGAGGCGTTGACGACCATCTCGGGAGTCTGGCGCAGGCCGGTGTAGATCACTTCCATGCCGGCATCGCGCAGGGCGCGGGCAATGACTTTGGCGCCGCGGTCGTGGCCATCGAGGCCCGGCTTGGCAACAAGTACTCGAATTTTGCGGTCTTGGGACATAGGTACGCTCTTTGTTGTTCGCTTTTCGCTCTTCGCTTTTCATCCCGAGGGAGGACCTCTGTCCGAGCCGAGACTCTCAACTCAACATTGAATCATAAACCCTGGGGCGAACTTTCGTAAGTGAGCGATGGCACAGGGCGAAGTTTGACAATGTGTCACGTTATGTGTCACATTGCGATCATGCCATCCATGAACATGCGGCAACTGCGGGACACGCGTCAGCTGAAAGCCTGGCTCAGGTCCGGAAAGACCGTGGAACTGAAGGAAAGAGACCGCGTCATTGGGCGCATTGTGCCCGCCAATGGCGACCAGCCGTCAGTTGAGATGCCCGACTTTGCCGCCCGGGCGGAAGAAGATATTTGGGGACCGGATGCTTGACGCTGTGGACATGCTGATTGCCGAGCGCAGGCGAGTCACGCTATTGAGTATCTACCATCTACGTGGAGCGATTGACCTGTGCCACATCTTCGTGACACTATCGACTATCTATGCAATCCGTTAATATCCGCCAGCTCCGGGATACGCGCCGCCTGAAGGCGTGGCTCAATGCAGGGCAAACGGTAGAGTTGCGCGAACGGGACCGTGTAATCGCTCGCATCGTTCCGGCCAAGCGCTGCGGAACCGCGGAAGCCATTGCCCGATTTCGCGGCCCGACGTAAGAAAATTTTCGGAGATCGCGTTCTGCCCGCCGGGGAAACATTCCTCAAGGAGCGCAGGCAGCACGGTATTGACGATTTACGCCGATTCCAGTTTCTTCGTTGCGTCTATCTTCTCCGATGTCCACTCTCCACCAGGACCGGCTTCTGGGACAGAATCCGTCGCTATCTGGTGACCCCTTCATCGGGCGGAGTGTGCGCACGCCGTTCTTCCTCGCAAGTTTTCCAGGTCAAATTGGCTCTCGATAGCCGAAAAGCGCACAGGCTTTACAACAGGTTTGCAGGGTCAGGAGCTCACTACAGGATTGGGTTTGCCTGCTCACAATTCGTTTGACCTGAGCGTCGAGCTTGGTAAGCAACACGCGGGACGAGTCGGTTGCCGCACGCTCGACACTTTGCACGTCGCTTCCGCTCTGGAGTCAGTGCGCCGAACGGTTCTGGACCTTCGACGAGCGGCAGGCGAAGCTGGCGAGGGCGGTGGGGTTGAGAGCGAATTGATATCCGAAGGGCAGGCCAAAACGCCTGCTCTGGGAAAGGACCGACCATGCCGGCAAGGAATGATCTTACCGATCGACTGCGTTCTCTGGCGGATTCAGCAGAAACATACTTTGTAAGGGTGCAAGAGTTTGCTGGGCCGTCTGCGATGCCAGGAGAGCGGGAAGGTCAGACCTATTTATTGTCGATGGACGCCTCCGAAATTCAGAAGAATCTCCCCTGATGAGCTCCATGATCTTAGCTTCGAATTTACGAAAAGAAGCCGGGCAGTTAGGCTCCGACTTCATTGCATCTGCGGTTGTCACCACTCTCGACCAGGCGGACGAGGCGGAGATTAGCCACGCTTTCCGGGTTTTGGCCCGGCCGCTTGAAACTCCATGGCTATGAGTACATTGACGCGCATCCCATTTGGGATGTGGACACGATCATCGGCATGGCGACCCCACGCCAAACCGCAGAGTGCGATCCTACCAGATCTGGCCAAGTCGACGTTCGCTGCTGCCGCAAAGGACCTCGGAGAAAGGCTAGAGCTCCTGCTCCCGTCCGAGGAAAACCTGGATCGCGAGCTTATCGTGAGCTCCGAGATACGCTGACGTCAGACGACGTGCTTGGCGGCCAAACACCGCGTTCATCATGATTCAAATATTACCGATAGCGAAGATCTAAAGGGATGTTTCAAGAGGGCGTTTAAGTCGATTTGATATAACCGCCGTTCGGTCGGACGAAATAGAACTTCAAGGTCTCGCTCCTGCACTGCGAATACTCGACGAGATTACGACTAGCCAATTTCTCGCCGCGGACTTGACTGGACGCCGCCCCAGCGTCTATTACGAGGTGGGGTATCGCGCACTGCCTTGGGGCTCCAGCCAATTCTGTTCCGGAAAGAAGGGACACCACCGCTTCACTCCGATCTAAATCCTTATCACTTTCCCTGCGTACCATTGTCTCACGGCTTGGAGACATAAGCTGGTTGGCCGATTGCGTGAGATAACGGTACGCTACCCAATACCCGAGTCGTAAAGCCATTTCTACGCGAACGCCGTCTCCGTGTACGTCCCGTAAACCTCGCGCAGGGCATCGCAAATCTCGCCGACCGTCGCGTAGGCCTTCACCGCTTCCACGATGAACGGCATGGTGTTCGCCGGCGAGATCTGGCCGTCAGCAGCCGGCGGTCGGCTCCTGGGCTGCCGCCTTCTTCAGCGCGTCGAGGCGGCGGCGGACTTCGTCATTCGAGCGGCGGTCGCGCAGGGCATTCAGTTTCTTCGTCTGCGCCTGCGCAACCTCTTCGCCGATGTAGAGAATGTTGGGCGACGGTTCTTCGACCACGAACTCGTTGGCGCCGACGGTGATCTTTTCGCTGGCTTCAGTGGCGCGCTGGAACTGGTAGCTGGCCTCGGCAATCTCCTTCTGCGGATAACCCTTCTCGATCGCCGCGACCATGCCGCCCATCGCATCGAGCTTGTCGAAGTAGTCAAACGCGCCGTTCTCCATGTCGAGCGTCAGCCGCTCGACGAAGTACGAGCCGCCCAGCGGATCGACGGTCTGCGCCACGCCCGATTCGTAAGCGATGATCTGCTGCGTGCGCAGCGCGATGCGCACCGCTTCTTCGGTCGGCAGCGCCAGCGCTTCGTCGTAGCTGTCGGTGTGCAGCGACTGCGTTCCGCCCAGCACGGCTGCCAGCGCCTGGATGCGCGACGCGCGCGATGTTGTTCATCGGCTGCTGCGCGGTCAGCGAGACGCCTGCGGTCTGGGTGTGGAAGCGCATCAGCCAGGTGCGCTGGTTCTTGGCGCCGAAGCGGTCCTTCATCAGGCGATACCAGATTTTGCGCGCGGCGCGGTACTTGGCGATCTCCTCGAAGAAATCGTTATGCGCGTTGAAGAAGAAGCTGAGACGCGGGCCGAACTCGTCGACATCGAGGCCGCGGCGGCGAGCCCACTCGACATACTCGACGCCGTCGTAGATGGTGAACGCCAGCTCCTGCAGCGCGGTCGAGCCGGCTTCGCGAATGTGGTAGCCGCTGATGGAAATCGTGTTGAAGCGCGGCGTGAACTTCGAGCCGAACTCGAAAGTGTCGATCACCAGCCGCATCGACGGCGCGGGCGGATAAATGTATTCCTTCTGCGCGATGTATTCCTTCAGGATGTCGTTCTGAATGGTGCCGGAAATCTTCTTCCAGTCGGCGCCCTGCTTTTCGGCGACCGCAAGATACATCGCCCACAAAATCGACGCGGGCGAGTTGATGGTCATCGAGACCGTGGTCTTCTCCAGGTCGATGCCGTCGAAGAGGATCTCCATGTCTTCGAGCGAATCGATGGCGACGCCGCACTTGCCGACTTCGCCTTCGCTGAAGGGATGATCGCTGTCGTAGCCCATCAGCGTGGGCAGATCGAAGGCGACCGAGAGGCCCTGGCCGCCGTGAGCCAGCAGATACTTGTAGCGCTGGTTGGTCTCCTCGGGCGAGGCGAAGCCCGAGAACTGGCGCATGGTCCACATCTTGCCGCGATAGCCGGAGGCGTGAATGCCGCGCGTGTACGGCGGCTGGCCGGGATAGTTCAGGTACTGGTCGTAGTTCCAGTCTTCGGGAAGATCGGCCGGCGTGTACAGGCGGCGAATCGGCATGCCCGAGATGGTGGTGAAGCGGGCGTTGCCATGCTCGTCGAGGTTGATGCCGGTGGGCGCGCCGATCGGCTTCTCCGGAGCCTTCTCCAGCGTCGGCGCGAGCGTCTTCTCCGCCCACTGCTTTCTCGGACTCGGAGGGATGACGGCCCGCTTCGAACAGATCGGTGACCGGCGATTCGGACAGAACTTTCCCGTTGGACTTGCGGCTATTGGCCATGATCTACCCCACAATTAAGACGAACCTTCCATGCTAGTAGATGCGGAGGAAGGGAGCAAGGAGCGGTTGGGGTATACGGCCGATTCTGAACCCGTAGTTAAGGATATCCCCTTGATTTGCGAGTACTTCGTCTTCCCGAGAAGATCGGATCCACGAGGAGAGATTCTGGAAGCCATCCGATTAACCTCCGGGGCTAAAGCCCGGCATTCAAAGGACTTGTCCGGCACGGCTGAAGCCGTGCCCTTTCAAACCCGCCGTGCCCTTTCAAACCCGCCGTGCCCTTTCAAACCCGCCATGCCCTTTCAAACCCGCCATGCCCTTTCAAACCCGCCATGCCCTTTCAAACCCGCCATGCCCTTTCAAACCCGCCATGCCCTTTCAAACCCGCCGTGCCCTTTCAAACCCGCCGTGCCCTTTCAAACCCGATTATTTATGAGATAGCTTAGAATCTTGTCCTGACCCAGCAACTAATTCTCGCCAATACGGTTCCAACATACAGCTAAACAAAGTTTGGTTTGAATCTGTCTAAGAGAGTTTTGACCGTTCTTTCACGCGACTGGCCAGGCGATGGATGATCGGAAAATGAAAGGGTCAACATGAGTGTCGTCCGCTCCAGCCGGCTGTTGCTGTTAGTTCTTCTGATATTTGCCGTGCCGGCAGTTTCCTTCGCCGGGATTTTCGTCTCGGTGGGAATCGCTCCACCGCCGCTGCCGGTTTATTCACAGCCTGTGTGCCCAGGTGTCGGTTACATCTGGACGCCCGGTTATTGGGCTTACGGTCCGGAAGGCTATTTCTGGGTGCCGGGCACCTGGGTGCTGGCCCCGCAGGTTGGCGTGCTGTGGACGCCTGGTTATTGGGGCTGGGGTGGCTCTGCCTTTATGTGGCATACAGGCTACTGGGGTCCGCATATCGGCTTCTACGGAGGGGTCAATTACGGTTATGGCTACACCGGCAACGGATACGCGGGCGGAGAGTGGCGCAATGGAGCGTTCTATTACAACCGCAGCGTCAACAATGTGAACGTTACCAACATTCATAATGTCTACAACACCAGGGTGGTGAATAACGTCACGGTGAACCGCGTCAGCTATAACGGCGGAAATGGCGGCGTCCGGGCGGAGCCTACCGCTGAACAACGAGCCATGGCCAACGAGCGGCACATCGCTCCTACTCAAGTACAGACGCAGCATGAACAGATGGCCAGCACGAATCGTGCCCAATTGGCGTCGGTCAATCATGGCCGGCCGACCATTGCGGCAACACCAAAGCCGGCAGCCTTTCACGGGGCCGGCGTGGTGACCGCCAGAAACGCTCCGGTAACCAATAACCCCGCGATCAATGCCCGGCCGAACAATACGAATGAGGCCAATGGCCGAGCTCCCAACAACGCGAATGTTCCGCATCCGACCAACGGCACTGCCAACGCTGCTCACCCGAACAACACGGTGCCGCGCCCGCCAGAGCGGGAAAACACGCCGAACAATGCGGCTGCGCCCCGTCCCAACAACTCAACCGCTGCCCACAATGCAGAGCATCCGGTGGCGCAACCTCCGGCTCGCACCAACGAAGGAGAGCCGGCCACGCGTGCTAATAACGGGACCGCAAGCGCGCCCCATCCCAACAACTCTACCGCTGCCCATAATGCTGAGCATCCGGTAGCGCAGCCTCCGGCTCGCACCAACGAAACAGAGCCGGCCACGCGTGCCAGTAACGGGAGCAACACGTCGCATTCCGGCAACACGGTTCCCCGTCCGCCAGCGCACGAAAGCACGTCCCACTCCAGTAACGCTGCCACACCTCATCCCAGCAATTCGACGGTAGCGCACAACTCGGGACATCCGGCCGCTTCGGAAACGCCAAAGGAGACGGCGCATCCTCCGGCTTCTCACACCAGTCACAGCGAGGCTGCTCCGCACGCGAGCCAGCCGCAGCACGCCGCGGCGCCGCCTAAGAGTGCACCGCACGAAAGTGCGTCTCATCCGCCGAGTGAAGCTCACCACGAGTCTTCCGAGCCGCGATAGAACGACCTAGCGGATAAGCTAGCAAAGCAGATTAGGACACGGGCCTGAAATCCAGGCCCGTTGTGCCCAAACATCGCTTTCCAGACCCATCGACCACCCGAATAGTCCAGGCGCTATGCCAATCAAACCGTTTTGACAATGCTCTTACGGCGTGACCTGGAAAATTACTCCGTTCTGATGGGCGCCTCCACCCGAGGCGGTACCGTACAGATTGCCGCTCGCATCGAACACCAAGCGGCACATGGGATTCGATCCATCGCTGCCTCCGGTGAAATCGTGCAGCGAAGTATAGGTCCATCCGCCCCCGGAGCGGGTCAGCTTGAAGACAGAACCGTAGCCGTACTGCCCATCGCCGAAGGTAGTGCCGTACAGATTGCCGGAGGCGTCCATCAACAGCTTGTCGTAAGGACCAAGATCGATGCCGCCGGTAAACCGTACATGAAGTTGTAAGTCCAGTTGCCGCCCGAGGACGTCAACTCAAAAACCGTGCCGCCGCCAGTGGCATCGTGGACCGTGGTGCCGTAAAGATTGCCGGCTGCATCGGACATGAGTCCGCCCTGCGGAGCCGCACCGTCATTACCGTGAAAAGTGAAGCTGTGGATTAGAGTCTCCACCCATCCGGAACCGGATCGGGCTAACTTGTAGACCGAGCCATAACCGCCGGGACCGGTCTGCGAAAACGTGCCGTAGACGTTGCCGGATGAATCGAAGGCAATTCCGCCCCAGGGATATTGGCCATCGCCGTCCTGTCCGGCTTGATAAAGCAGGTTTTGCGACCAGCCTCCGCCGGAGTGGGTCAAGCTGTAAACCACGCCCCAGTCGGCCGAGCCTCCATCGATGGTTGTGCCATAAATATTTCCTGCCTGATCGAAAGTGAGATCGCCCTGAGGATAGGCTCCGTCACTACCGGAGAATCGGTAGAGCACATTGGAAGCCCAATTCACCATGACGGAAGCTGGAGCGTGGGGAGGCGGTTGCAGGGTGTACACCGTGCCGCAACCTTGATTGCCGTTGTAGTCGGCGCAGGGCATTCCGCCGCCGGCCGAGGTCGAGCCGTAGACGAGGCCATCTGGTCCGACGATCAATCTGCCGACCGGACCGGCTCCGTCATTGCCCCCGGCAAAACTATGGAGTGGACTCAGAATCCAGCCCGATCCCGAACTGGTCAGGGAAAACACCGTGCCGAAGCCGTCTACGCCTCCGCTGAACGCAGTTCCGTAAATGTTTCCGCCCGCATCGATGGTTAAGCCGGTAAACGGACTGGCTCCATCTTGTCCGCCGGTGAAGTTGTAAATCACATGGTAAGTCTGGGCCCAGGCGGGTGTGGTGATGCCCAACCAGGTAAAGACGAACACCATGAGGAATCCCAGCGTGGCGCATTTTGCCGCCAGCCGGTTACTACTGCACATCAAACCCCGACACTGCTTATGATTGGTCATTAATTCTCTCTTCCTTCTCGGCCAGAGTACTTTTCCTTCGCCAATTTCGCGGCGTTGGCCGCGTTACAACTCGATAGGAACGAAGCGCGATGGCGAAGCGGCTTATGATTCATGACTAACAGCAGCGTATCCGGCATGACCGGCTCTCAAAAGTTACGAAAGTACAAGCAGGCCAGTTGGTCTTTCGTAACCGTCAAGTCACTGACAAGCAGGCCTCACCTGTGGCAGGGCACAAACCTAGGGACACCCTGATGCCCACGAAGGGGACAAACACAGCTCACCCGAGGGCAGTGCAAGCGCTGCCTTTATCTTTGTATTTCGGTTCTTCAGTTGAAGTGGCGTTACATGCGGCCTTTGCTTGGCTGACGCAAAGGTGCGAAGAGGCGGCGGTGGTACAACCGTCTATCAGTTCAACAGTTCATAAACTGATTAACGGAAGTTGAGCAAGATTCTCTACGACAGCTGGCTGGGGGTCAAGAGTTTTGTTTGGCCTACACTAATAATTCATGAAGGTATTTTGGGTTTCTGAATAATGGCCGCTCGCGCAGCCGCATGGCTGCATAGGCTGCTATCTAAATGTCAAAATTGCGGTCACTGTTCTGGCTTGCATCAAATTCGTGCTACAGTTTCAGCCCGCCGAAGAAGCGCAACTTCGTCCTGGGAAATGTTTCTCAAGGAGGCGACATGAAAGGCGGATATCCTGAATTTTCCAAAAGCATGGCTCGATGGCTTCTGGCATCAGCCGTAATGTTAGTGAGCCTCTCCTCGGCAGCCGCCACCGAGAAATCGGTGTATAGCTTCACAGGCGGAAACGATGGAAGCGATCCCGCATCACAATTGATCTTCGATAGCGCGGGAAACGCATACGGTACAACGGTGACAGGAGGAGACTCCGACTGTGGCGCGGTCTTTAAACTTACACCCATGGTGGGAGGCCAGTGGCAGCAGAATGTGCTGTACAGCTTCACCTGCTTCAGTGATGGCAAGAATCCTTATGGTGGCGTAACTCTGGACGCCGCGGGCAATCTCTACGGAACCACGGTTGCTGGTGGCGCAGGTGGAATCTGTAACGGCGACGGATGCGGCGTGGTCTTTCAACTGACCCAGTCCGGTGGTGTGTGGAGCGAAAGCGTGTTGTATAGCTTTGGAGACGCGCCTGATGCCGCCGGCCCTGGCGGAGGAGTCGTCTTCGACCGGGCAGGCAATCTCTATGGGACGGCGGCAGACGGAGGTGCGTATTCTGTCGGCGCCATATTTCAACTGTCGCCCAACGGCAATCAGTGGACAGAGACCGTGATTCACAATTTCACTGGAGGCGACGATGGAGCCATCGGCTCGTTAGGCCTTCTGCTACTGGACGCGGCGGGCAACTTCTATGGCGTAACCGAGTTGGGCGGCCAGTATGGCGCCGGTACCGTGTACAAGCTTACGCGGGCCGCGGGAATCTGGAACCTGACCACGCTCTACGCTTTCATGGGACAACCTGACGCGGGCTTCCCTTATGGCGGTTTGATTGCCGACGCCCACGGCAATCTTTACGGCACGACTTACTACGGCGGCGCCGATGGAGCGGGTACGGTGTTCAAAGTCGATCCTGGTCCAAATATCGGGGGATGGAGAGACACCGTGCTGTATAGCTTCCAGGGCGGCCCGGACGGAGGCTCGCCCACCAGCACTCTGGTGTTCGATGCGGCCGGAAATCTTTATGGGACGGCCTCGGCGGGTGGCGACCCGGGATGCGATTGCGGCGTTGCGTTCGAACTGAGTCCAGCTAATGGCGGATGGAGCGAAAACGTGCTCCACACCTTTGGAACCAGTCCGGACGGAGCCTATCCCTACTACGGACTAACTCCCGATGGAATGGGAAATTTCTTCGGAACAACCGCTGCGGGCGGCACGCACAATGTGGGGATGGTGTTTGAGCTTACCCCCTAAAGGTAAGGCCACACTCTCGCCCTAAGGATGCTGCTGGCCGGTACCGGTCGCCCGTAATCAGGTAAAAGTCGAGATGCTGGAGTTCGAAACCTCCGAACTTGGTGACTTTACGTCCGGGGAGACGATATTCCAACTCGGTGCGCGTCCCGCTGGCAGCCACGACGATATGATCTCCGGCTGGAATTTCATTTCGTTCGTAGCTGGCGACCGGATGATCGCGGTAGAAGGCCAGACCGTACTGCACGCCGGGCGAAACATCGTATACCGCAATGCTGGGAAGGCGGCCGAGTTCGGTTTGCGCCAGCGTGGCTTCGACCAGGCGCTGCGATTGCAAAATGTTGATCAGGGGAGCGGTGCCGCGCAGCAGCAGGGCGAAGGCAATCACGACCGGAACCAGCGTGGCGAAGCGCAGCACGCGGTAGCCCTGGTTCTGCAAGGTCAGCCAGAGCATGAGAATGGTGATGATGGCCAGCGCCGCCGCCACGACGATTACGTTGCGCGGCAGCGACAGGTGCAGCAGCTTGAAGGGCACGATCAGCGCGGCCACCGGCACGGCAGCGCAAAGCAGGGCGTGCAGCAGGACCATCCACAGGCTGGGCTTGATGGCTTCTTCTTCGCGGCGGCGGATGAAATCGGCCAACAGAATGGCGCCCGCGGGAATCGCGGGCAGAATGTAGCTGGGCAACTTCGATTGCGAGAGCGAAAAGAAGACGATGGGCAGCAGCAGCCACAATGTCAGATAGGTTCGAAAGTCTTCCTGCCCGGCGGGCTGCTGAACGGAGAAGCGCCAGTCGCGCACGGCATCCACCACGGCGGCGACTACGAAGACGGTCCACGGCACCAGCGCCAGCAGGGCTACCGGCAAGTAAAACCAGAAGGGTTGGGGATGGTGATAGAGATTGCTGGTGAAGCGTTCCAAATTGTGCTGCAAGAAAAAGACACGAAAGAAATCGGGATTGGCGCGCTGCACTGCGATGAACCAGGGCACGGTCACGACGAGATAGAGCGCGATACCGATAGGCCATAAAGTTCGCAGCACCAGCCGGCCATCGCGCCGCAGTGCGGCAAAGACCACGATGATCATGGCGGCCAGGAAAACAGCGACCGGTCCTTTGGCCAGCGTCCCAAGCCCGCTGAAGAAGTAGAACGCGAGTAGCCATCCCCGGTTGGCGCTGGCATACCATCCGTACCAGCACAACATGGCTGCGGTGAACATCACGGCCAGCGGCATATCGGTGGACGCACTGCGGCCGAAGCCGATGATGAGCGCCGCCGACGCGGTGATGAGCGCGGCGTCAAGCTGCATGCCGCGGCGGAAGCGGCGCGTCCAAACGAAGATGAAGACGATCAGCAACGAGGAGAGAATCGCCGAAGGCAGGCGCGCGGCCGAATCGCTGACTTCGCCGGCTGCCTTGTAGGCCACCATCGCGCACCAGTAGTAGAGCGGCGGTTTTTCCAGCCAGGGATGCCCGTAGAGCATGGGCGTGACCCAGTCGTGGCGAGCCAGCATCTCGCGCGCGACCTGGGCGTAGCGGGGTTCGTCGGCTCCGACCAGGCCGACCAGCTGCAGTCCGAGAATAAACAGGAAGCCACAGAACGCGATGAGGGCAAGAGCATCGGTGGAGCGGCGAGTGCGATCGTTCAGGCTGGGAGGAGTAGGTCGCAAAGTGGATCGTTTCGTCAGGAAACCAGTCTAGGCTAGATTGCCCGGCATCGCACGTGGGGCGAGCAGAGCAGTGCTTCAGCGGTGCAATTCCAATGTACCTGAGAAAGCGGGTTTGCGGAAAAGGGTAGAAAAGCAGATCCCTCGTCGGGCTAAAGCCCTCCTCGGGATGACAAATTAAGAGGCCTGCGGTCGGCACGGCTAAAGCCGTGCCCTGATACAAACCGGACAGAGACTCTCATGACTTGCGATCATTGCACGTGCGCCTGATAGCCGCTGACCCGCAACTGGGCCAGTAGACGCTCGGTGGCGACCGCCAGGGGACCTTCCACGGCGCAACCGCTGGCGCATTCGTGGCCGCCTCCGCCGAAGGCCTGAGCGACGGCCGCCACGTTGACGGCACCCTTGCTGCGCAGGCTCACGCGAAAACGGCCGTCGGGCTCCTCCCGGAAGAACAGCGCTACTTCAATGCCCTTGATGGCGAGCGCGTAGTTCACCAGGCCTTCGCAATCTTCCTCGCTGGCTTCGCAGCGTTCCATGGTCTCGCGCTCCACGTGCATCCAAGCCAGGCTGCCTTCGCGGTGCAACCCGCTCAGCGCCGCTCCCAGCAGGCGCATCTTGGATAGCTGAGTAGAAAAATAAACATTCTGCGCGATGCTGACCGGGTCGGCGCCGCAGCGGACCAATTCCTGCGCCAGCGCGAAGGTGCGCTCGGTAGTGCCGTGGAAGCAGAAAGAGCCAGTGTCGGTAAGCACCGCCGTGTACAGGCAGGTGGCAACTTCAGGCGAAATCTTGACCCCGGCCTCGCGCGCCAGGCGGAAGATCATCTCGGCGGTCGCGCAGGCATCGGGATCGATCCAGTTCACGTCGGCGAAGGGACGCGCGGTGGCGTGATGATCGATGTTGATGAGGTAGTGCTGCTCCAGTCCGGTGAGACGAGTGCGCTGCACGCTGTCGCACTCCAGAATGATGACCGCCTCGGCTTCGGGAACCTGGCCGGCATCCTGCAACACCGAGTCGCTGAAGGGAAGTGGACTGTAGATGCCGGGCACGCCGTCGCTGAGGACGACGATGGCCTGCTTGCCCATGCTGCGCAGAATCTGGCAGCAAGCCAGCGTGGAGCCGACCGCATCGCCGTCGGGCCGGGCATGCGAGGTAAGAATGAAGCTCTGTCTTCTGCCGATCTGATTCAGTACTTCGTCCAGCATGGCCTATTTCCGAGGACGGCATTTAGCATTTAGCACTTGGCACTTGGCCGGTGGCCACTGAATAACCTGCGGAACTTGCCGCAGGGGCTATAAAGCCCCGTTCATTTTGCGATACCTGCGGCACGGCTGAAGCCGAGCCCTTTCAAAACCGGGACTTCATCAGAGCTTCCCTCAGGGTTAAATGCCAGAGGCCAATTGCTAACTGCCAATTGCTAAGTGCCGCTTTTTTTCCTCTTCTGAATTCTGTGCAACAGCTCTTCGATCCTGCCGCCGTATTGCTCCGAACGGTCGAGCACGAAAACGATTTCGGGGGCTTGCCGTACGCCCAGCCGCCGGGTCAGTTCGTGGCGGATATAACCGCGAGCGGCATTCAATCCTGCGATGCTCTCTTCGGCTTCGTTCTCGTCACCGGCAGCCACTACGAACACTCGCGCGGACTTGCCTCCGGGCGCCAAATGGACCTCGCTTACACTCACCAAGCCGATTCGCGGATCGCCCAGTTCTCCCTCGACGAGAGCGCCAACTTCTTCGCGCAACCTTTCGCCGACACGGTTGCGATGATATTTCTGTCCCCGGTTCTCCATATATTCAACTCTTAGCTCTTAGCCTTTAGGTTATCGTCTGATAATTCGAACGGCTCTCTTGCGGCGGCTAAAACCAGCCTCCTCGACACCCAACTGACAGACCTAGTTCCTGCGTGAGAACTCAACAGTCCCTACGGGACTCTGACTTATTTACCATTTCACCCAGACTCCGCCTGCGGCGCGTGCTGGGCTAAGCATTCCGCCCTACCGCTTGTTTTTTGCGATTCGTATTCCACCGCCGAAACACAAAGCTAGTTCTCACGCAGACTCAAAGGCCGTCCCCTTTCAAAACAAGAACCTAATCAAACGTTTCCTTGGCACTAAGCCTCAAACCCGCTTCCGGTCCAACTTCCAGATTGTCCTCGCTTGCTAAGAGCTAAGAGCTAAAAGCCCAAAGCTGTAAGCAGGGGAACGTTAGAGCATACGCCTATCGGTCAAGGTTGCGGTGATGACTATCACGATTCCCCGGTCAAAGGCCGCCGAATTCCGCCTCGCTCAGGAAGTCGAGGAACGAATCGGTGATCTCGCCGCCACTATTGTTGGCCACGCGGATGGCATGGCGCTCGACATTGCGCATCAGGCCATCGAGATAGTCGCGCGAGTCGGAGATGCTGACTACGCCAAGGGTCGCGCGCTGCCAGGCGTCGCTGGCATCGAGTTCGGCAACGGCGACATTGAAGTGCGCCCGCAGGCCGTCTTTGACGCTGCGCACTACCTGGCGCTTGTCTTTCAAGGAGTGCGCGGCTTCAATGCGGATCTCGAGCGTGAGATACGCAATCATTTTCGTGTCCTGGTTGCACAACGTCCCGGATACCGGGTCCTCGCGGCGGAGGATGCCGTTCCGGGACGATGATGTTCACGCGGCGATTTTCACAGCCGCATCAGAATTCAAGAGCAGATCCCTCGTCGGGCTAAAGCCCTCCTCGGGATGATAAAAATAACTAGAAGCTATCTCATAAATCCCGCAAGGCTTCCACACCGAGTAACCTCAGGGGCTAAAGCCCGGCAATCAAACGACTCGTACGGCACGGCTCAAGCCGTGCCCTTTCAAACCCGATTTATGAGATAGCTTCTAGCTGTAACGGCGCAGCTAAAGCTGCGCCCCTTCAAAACCAAATAGCTCGCGATGCCTTACCGACAACTAGCAACTGGCCACTGGCAACTGCTTTACACGAACGCCTCGGCGGCCACCCGTTCGGTGACGAAGACCTCGATGATGTCTCCTACCTTGATGTCGCCGTAGTTGGCGATTGAGATGCCGCACTCCATGCCGTTGCGCACTTCGTTGACATCTTCCTTGAAGCGCCGCACCGAGCCGATCTTGCCTTTGAAGACCATCACGTTGTCGCGCAGCAGGCGAACTTCGGCATCGCGTTTGACCACGCCGTCGATTACCAGACAACCGGCAATCACGCCGACCTTGGGGACACGGAAGGTATCGCGAACTTCCGCGCGTCCCAGATAGGTTTCCTTGATGATGGGTTCCAGCAGGCCGGTCATGGCGCGCTTGATCTCGTCCTGCACTTCGTAAATGATCGAGTGCAAGCGGATGTCGACCTTCTCCTGTTCGGCCAGTTCCTGAGCTTTACGCTCGGGCCGCACGTTGAAGCCGATGATGACGGCATTCGACGCCGACGCCAGCAGAACGTCGCTTTCGGTAATCGCTCCCACGCTGCCGCGCATGATATTGATCTTCACGCGCTCGTTCGACAGCTTGGTCAGAACGTCGCTCAGCACTTCGACCGAGCCCTGCACATCGCCCTTGAGGATGATGAACAGTTCTTTCTGCCCCGCCGACTTCAACTGCTCGGCCAGGCCCTCCAGCGAGACGCGCGAGCTCTTGGCCAGCTGGGCTTCACGTGCCTTGGCTTCGCGATATTCGGAAATACCGCGCGCCTTCTCACGATCAGCCACCGCGACCAGTTGATCACCGGCCTGCGGCAAGCCTTCCAGGCCGAGGATCTCGACCGGAGTCGAGGGACCGGCGGCATCCATGGCGACGCCGCGATCGTTGAACATGGCGCGCACTTTTCCGAAAACGTTACCTACGACAAAGTTGTCGCTGTTGTGCAAGGTACCGTTCTGGACCAGCACGGTTGCCACCGGACCACGACCGCGATCCAGTTTGGCTTCCAGCACCGTGCCGCTCGCCAGCCGATCGGGAACGGCCTTCAGATCGCCCAAGTCGGCGACCAGACAAACCATTTCCATCAGCAGATTGAGATTGGTTTTCTGCTTGGCTGACACGTCGACAAACACCGTGTTGCCGCCCCAGTCTTCCGGCATCAGGCCACGATCGGCAAGCTGCTTTTTGACGCGCTCGGGCAGGGCATCGGGTTTGTCGATCTTGTTGACCGCAACAATGATCGGAACATTCGCAGCCTTGGCGTGGTCGATGGCTTCCAGGGTCTGCGGCATGACGCCGTCGTCAGCAGCAACCACCAGGACAACGATGTCGGTCACCTTCGATCCGCGAGCACGCATGCGAGTGAACGCTTCGTGACCGGGCGTGTCGAGGAAAACGATCTCGCGCCCAAAGGCCGGCGAGTTGGGATCGGTGATGGCAACTTTGTAAGCGCCGATGTGCTGCGTGATACCGCCGGCTTCGCCTTCGGCAACGTTGGTCGAACGGATGGCGTCGAGCAAGCTGGTCTTGCCGTGATCGACGTGGCCCATGATGGTGACTACCGGAGGACGGGTTATAGCGAGCGCTCCACCTTCTTCGGCTTCGGCTGGTCCTTCGTCTTTGGCCAACTGCTCTTCGAAGGTGATGACCGAAGTCTCCGCACCGAAGTGGCGAGCCATATCGCTGGCCAGATCGGAATCGAGCGTCTGGTTGACGGTGGCAAACACGCCACGCGCCAGCAAGCGCGCGATAAGGTCTTTAGCGCGAATGCCCAGCTTCTCGGCCAGGTCTTTCACGCTGACGCCTTCCGGAATGGTGATGGCGCGCGTGATAGGCAACGGCTCGCTGGAAAGCGAAAGCCGCGGCGGCGGAGTGAAGCCCTTCATCGGGCCTTCCTTCACACCACGCGGAATGTAACGCTGACCGGGACGCGCGGGGCGTCCCATGGGACGCTGGCCGGTCGGCGGCGGAGGCGCACCGACTCCAGGACCACCCGCACCAAATCCTGGACGAGTTCCCGGAGCTCCCGAACGCGTAGGATGCGGGCCGCGACGTTCGCCCGGGCGCATGGGCGGACGAGTGCCCGGAGCGCCGCTCATCGGCGGACCTCCCGGACGCTGCGGGCGCTGGAAAATCGGCTTGCCCCGCTCCGGCATAACCGCCCGCGGAGGCGTGGTGGCCGCCGGACGAACCGGCGCGGTGTAGACCGGACGCGGTCCGGTTTGGGGCACAATCAATCGCCGCGGCGCTACATGCGGGGCGGTTGCGCTGGCGCCTGGCTGTGGCAGCTGCCCGGGACGCAAGGAAACTCCCGGCGGACGCAATCCCGGTGGCGGAGGTGAAGCCATCGGAGATCCAGGACGCGCTGGTGCTACTCGACCAGCCGGCGGCGCAGGGGCCGACGCTGCCATATCGGGTTCAACCGTAATTGGTGGCTCGGCGACCATAACTTCGGGTGCCAAGAGCTCGGCTTCGGGTTCGAGGACAGCTACTTGATTATCGATTGTTGCCTCGGAAGGCTTCGCAGCCTCGGACACAGCTGGTGCATAGCGGCGGCGCTACGGGAGCGGCCGGCGGCTTGGGAAGAACAATGGCTGCCGGCGGACGTGCGACCGACTGCGGTGTGATGAATCGCGGAGCAGGCTTAGGCGGCTCTGGCGGAGCTGCCGGCTGCGCGCTCGCCACCACGGAGTGGGAAGCAGGAGACGCCGGCTTGGGCGGAACGGCTGACGGAGGAGCAACCGTGGACCGCGGTGCAGGAGACGTAGCCTGACTTGGAGGCGCAACGGAACGCGCAGGGGCGGCAGGTTGGGCGGCCCGCTGCGTAATAGCCTTCAACACATCCCCAGGCTTGGAAATGTGCGACAAGTCGATCTTCGGCTTGAATTCGTCGGCTGCCACGGGAGCGCGCGAGCTGCGGCTGCTGCTCGGCTCATGCTCGGCAAAATACTTCTTTACCCGCTCCGCTTCATCTTCTTCGATGGAACTGGAGTGGGTCTTCTTCTCGGTTACTCCGACCTTGATAAGAACATCGAGAATCGCTTTGCTCTTGACCTCGAGCTCTCTGGCCAAATCGTTGATTCGAATCTTATGCATTCCGCCCTGTTTCCTCCGTTATTTCCCGTCTGCTTACGCGCTCATAGCATCCTCACGGTTTGGGTTGTAATAGCACTTAGCATTTGGCATTTAGCACTTAGCCAGACGCTAACTGCCAACTGCTAAGGAAGCTCCGATCAAGTCCGGCTTTGAAGGGGACGGCCTTCAGGCCGTCCGTTACGTACCCGAAATCTTCCGGCTTCAGCGGCTGGGGCACGTCGCTTTGACTTGATCAGAGTTCCCTAAGCGCGGCCTTCCGCGCTAACGTTCTTCTCCCGGCTTTTCTTCCTCGGGAACATTCTCGTTCTCGGTCTCCGGGCGCTCATGAATGGTCAGCTCAGCCTCGTCGGCGAGCGGCGCATTCTCCACTCCATCGACCACTTCGGCCTCGTAATACTGGCCTTCTTCGACCAGCTCTTCGACGCTTTCCGAATCCGCGTCCGGCTCGTCCGGCAGGCCTTCGATATCGCCGGACTGACCGGCAGAGTCGGGACCTTCCTCGTCGCCAGCTCTTTCGGCTTCATCCCCTGCGCCTTCGGCCTCGGCTGCGACCAGCGAAGCTTCCTCATCGGCCAACTCGGCGTCTTCCTCCGCAGCTTCCTTCGCGACTTCGGATTCCTCCGGCGATTTCTCGCCAGCTTCCGCCGCCTCTTCGTCCGCCAGCGCTACTTCTTCGCCGGCAACCGCTTCCGCGTCGGCTAGCGCGGGTTCTGCGGAGGCTCGCCGGCTGCCTCTGCATCCAGGCTGGAAAAATAATTATTGACCGCAATACTGATTTTTTCCACCGTTTTAGGGCCGATACCGGGCACTTCTTCCAGCTGCTCCGGCGTCATGTCGGCGACCGATTCCACGGTGGTGATTCCCGCCGCCACCAGCTTCTCAATGATGTTCGGCTCCAGGTCAGGCACCGACTCCAGCGGAGTGGTCGGTGACGTTCAACACGCCGCGCATCTGCTCTTCCACTTCCTGGCGCTTCTCTTCCTCGCTCTTGATGTCGATCTTCCAGCCCAGCAGCTTGGCGGCCAGGCGAACGTTCTGCCCCTTCTTGCCGATGGCCAGCGAGAGCTGGCTGTCGTCGACGATGACTTCCAGATGCTTGTCCTGCCCTTCGAGGACGGTGACGCGGCTGACCTTTGCAGGCTGTAACGCTTTCTCGGCAAAGGTCACTGGATCGTCGTGATACTCGATGATGTCGATCTTCTCGCCGCGCAGTTCGCGGATGATCGACTGCACGCGCATGCCCTTCATGCCGACGCAGGCGCCTACCGGATCGACGTCCTTGTCCTTCGACATGACGGCGATCTTGGTGCGCTCGCCGGCTTCGCGGGCAATGGCGCGAATCACCACCGTGTTGTCGTAGATCTCGGGTACTTCGGTTTGGAACAGGTGCGACACCAGCTCCGGCACGGCGCGAGACACGACAACCTGCGGACCCTTCGAAGCTTTCTCGACGCGCGAGATCACCACACGCGCCCGCTCGCCGGGAGCGAATGACTCCAGCCGCGATTGTTCCTTGCGGGGCATGCGGCCTTCCGCCTTACCCAGGTCGACGATGACGTCTTGACCTTCCTGACGCTTGATGGTCGCGTTGATGACTTCTCCGACGCGTCCGATGTACTCGTTGTAAATGGTGTCGCGCTCGGCTTCGCGCACCTTCTGAAAGATGACCTGCTTGGCCAGTTGAGCCGCAATGCGTCCCAGCACGTCGGTGGCTTTGTAGGTGCGCAACTCGCCGCCAATTTCGGCAGCGGGATCGACCCGCTTGGCATCGTCGAGGGTGATCTGCGAGAGGGGATCCTCGATCTGGTCGGAGGTCTCTACAATCGAGCGTACCGCGTAGGCGCGAATCTGGCCGCTCTCTTTGTCGAGTTCGGCGCGCAGGTTTTCCTGCGTCTTGTAATACTTCCGGGTGGCTACGACGATGGCATCCTCCACCGCGCTCACGACGATCTGCGGATCGATACCCTTTTCCCGGCTGAGAGCGTCGATTACGTTGTACAGTTCACTCGCCATAGATTCCTTGCCACCTTGTTATTCGTACGATTCCGCAGTAATCGTCCCGTGTACAGCTAACGTTCCGGTTCGCATGCGCGGTGTTGGGTAGAGCGAACCTTCAGGTTCGCGTTCACCAACCCTTTATTCTTGTCATCCCCAACCGGCTTCAGCCGGTGAAGGATCTGCTTCCGATTTTTGCCGCGTTCTCGCCGGGGCTAAAGCCCATGGTGTCTGAACGCATCAACGCGGCGCTCAAGCGCCGCACTGCCCGAACCCTCTAAAACTCGGGCACCAGGTTCGCCTTCTCCACATTGGCAAGGGCGATCTCAACTTCCGTTCCCGCCTCCACCGCCTGATGCTTCTTCGACTGCTTGCGGCCGGTCAGCTCCAGGCTGAGATGGCCATCGTGAAACGCCTTCAGCCGGCCTTCGAAATGCCGGTTCCCGTTCACCGGATCGCGCGTCATCAACTTCACCAGGCTGCCCACGAAGCGCTGAAACTCTTCCGGCTTCGACAGCTTGCGATCCAGCCCCGGCGACGAAACTTCCAGAACATAGGTGCTGCCCGGGACAGCATCCTCGACATCGAAAATCGTCCCTACTTCGCGGCTGTAATTCGCACAATCCTCGTGGGTCACGCCGCCCGGCTTGTCGATGTAAATCCGCAACATGCGGGCCTTGCCGGCGCCCAGCAGATCCAGGTCGACCAGTTCCAGGCCGCTCGACTGCGCCACCCGCTCCGCGATCTCCCGAACTTTCTCAACGCTTCCAGCCATCGTCTTCTGTAACGGCTCTTCCACCCTAGAAGACATCCGGCGTCTTCCGGGGACTCCGGCTCCCGGCCATTGAGCAAAGAGCGCCCGTCAGGCTCTTGCTGCCGCCTGGACTCGCCGTGCACAGCGGATTACGGAGTGGAAATAAAAAGTGGGCTCTCGCCCACCGATGTGCTTCGCCGAATCTGCGCGGGTCGACCGTCACGCCGGGACTGAGTGACAGGACCCCCAAAACACAGCAGTACTTTGGTAAATATACGCCCAACTTGGACGAGATTCAAGGACAACGCACCGGCGATAGAAACCTCTTCCCGGCGAGGCGGGAAGGATAAATAGTTCAAAATCTCCCAAGGGCACGCGTCAGGAGTAAGCAATCAGAGGAACATGCCATGGTCGATTCGGACGAGCTCATCTTCAACCGAGGCGGGATCTTGGGTAAGAACCTGGAGAGGGCTTCGGTTGTGAAAGACGCGGTTGGGCTTATTCAACCAGTCTTCGGCGTTTACTCGAGAGCCAAAGGTCTCCACTGCGTGAGACAAGACCTTGGCATATTCCGTTATGTCGCGATCGAACATCGGCTTCACCCATTTTAAGCCATTGAGATTTGTATCAGGGCACGACTTCGAGTCGTGCCGTAACTGCCTTATCAAGAAAGGCGGCTTTAGCCGCTGAGGGCCAGGGGTTAAAACCCGCTCGTGAATGGGCTTTTCGGCCCGGCTGAAGCCGGGCCCTGATACAAAACAACGTCGCGAGGTTCACGAGATAGGTTCCAGTTGTACGCGCCTGTACGAGCGGCTGAGAGCAAAGCGTCTACTTGCATACCTTCTTGGGCCTTCTCCGTTTGCCTAACCACCCCCGCAACTCTACAATAAATGATTACCCCTCCATGGAACCGCTATCATGATCCATTTTCCTGTACCCGAGGCGTCTAACCTTTGATGACGTGTTGCTGTTGCCCGGCAAGTCGGATGTTGTTCCCGCCCTGGCCGACACCTCAACCCATCTGACCCGAAACATTGAACTTCGCGTACCCCTGATCAGCGCGGCCATGGACACCGTGACCGAGTCGCGCATGGCCATCGCCATGGCCCAGCAGGGCGGCCTGGGAATCATCCACCGCAACCTCACCATCGAGCAGCAGGCCACCGAAGTCGACAAGGTGAAGCGCTCGGAAAGCGGCATGATCGTCGATCCCATCACCATGTCGCCGGAGGAGAAAATCTCCGACGCGCTGGAGGTGATGCGGCGCTATCGCATCTCCGGCGTTCCGGTCACCAAGAACAAAAAGCTGGTCGGCATCCTGACCAATCGCGATCTGCGCTTTGAAACCCGCACCGACATTCCCATCAGCGAAGTGATGACCAAGGAAAACCTGATCACGGTTCCGGTGGGCACCACGCTGACCGATGCCGAGGCCATCCTGCACCAGCATCGCATCGAGAAGCTGCTGGTGGTCGACGATCGCTATAACCTGATGGGCCTGATCACGGTCAAGGACATCCAGAAGCGGCTGAAATATCCCACGGCGGCCAAGGACGATCATGGCCGTTTGCGCGTGGGCGCGGCCATCGGCGCTACCGGCGATTATCTGGAACGGGCGCAAGAACTGGTCCGCGCCAAAGTCGATCTGCTGGCCATCGACAGCGCTCACGGACATTCCACCCGGGTCATCGAGGCCATCCAGAAGATCAAGGCGATGCTGCCGCAAGTCGATCTGCTGGCCGGCAACGTTGGCACCTTCGACGGCGCCTGCGAGCTGGCGCGCGCCGGAGCTGACGGCATCAAGGTCGGCATTGGTCCCGGATCTATCTGTACGACGCGCATCGTTACCGGCGCGGGCGTGCCGCAGATCACCGCTATCGCCGAGGCGGCACGCGCGGTCCGCGACAGCGGCGTGTCGGTCATCGCTGACGGCGGCATCAAGTATTCTGGAGACATTACCAAGGCCATCGCTGCGGGCGCACACTGTGTGATGATCGGCTCGCTGCTGGCGGGCACGGAAGAAAGCCCGGGCGAGACCATTCTTTATCAGGGCCGCTCGTTCAAGGCCTATCGCGGCATGGGATCGCTGGCCGCGATGGCGCAAGGCTCCAGCGAGCGCTATTTCCAGAACTACCGACTCCGATTCTTCGGTTCCGGTTCTGTCGGAGGACGGCACCGAAGGCAATCGTCTGGCGAAGCTTGTCCCCGAAGGCATCGAAGGCCGCGTACCGTATCGTGGCACGGTCGGCATGATTGTGTATCAACTGGTCGGCGGCGTGAAGAGCGGCATGGGATACGTGGGCTGCGCCAGCATCGCGGAGTTGCAACAGAAAGCACGCTTCGTGCGCATCAGCGGCGCCGGCTTGCGCGAAAGCCACGTTCATGACGTGATGATCACCCGCGAGGCGCCGAACTACCGGGTGGAATAGTTGGTGCCCCGCTGTTAGCTCTTAGCCTTTAGCTCTTAGCAGGCGGGAGCTCAACTGCTTTTTGTTTTACCAACCATCCTCGGGAGTAGTTCAACGAGGATTGCTAATAGCTAAATAGCGAATAGCCCGGAACCCTGTGTTCTTCGCTTACTTTTCGGAGCATCTGTTTTGTTGAAGCCGTCGTTTCGATCTTTGGTCCGCAACTGGTGGATGGTCCTTGTCTGGCTGGGAATCATCCGGCTGGAATCCACCGACATGGCGTCGGCGCACAACACTTCTACCGTACTGTACGAAGTCATACGAATCGTGTCGCCGCATGTTGAACCCTCGTTCGTGGCCCAACTCGACATGGTCTTGCGCAAGACCGGACACTTCCTGGGCTATGGGATCCTGAGCGCTCTGGTCTTTCTCGCGCTGCGCAATACGAATCGCGACCGCCTGTGCGCGGTGTTGCAACGCCCTTGGGGAATCTACCTGCGCGATCTGTGGCGGCTGGAGTGGGTTGTCATCGGCATGCTGGTCACCATCGTCACCGCTTCCTATGACGAGATTCACCAGACTTTCATCCCGTCGCGCACCGGCCGCTGGCAAGACGTCGTTCTCGACACCTGCGGGGCCATGGTGGTGCAGCTGATGATTTATCTGCTTTCTACCCACGCGCTGAAACTCCATCGCGCCACCGCGCCTCAACCGGAACTGACGTCCACACGCTAAGACTTTCGATTCTTCGGGGATCGGGTAGAGCTGGCCCTCAAGCCAGCGTCCAAGCGACTCATCAAAAGAAAAGCCAGGGATTGCGCTCATTGTGATGAGCGCAATCCCTGGCCGGAACTCTAGCCCGCAGCAAACGCGGCGCTGAAGCGCCGCTCTACCCGAGCCGTTTACTCCACCTCATACCCCTTCGGCGGCGAAATCAAATCCGGCTTGCGCGCAATCAACAGCAACGCGCCGATACGCTTGAAGTCGCGCAGCTCCTCGGCATTCTTAAACCACTTGCCGCTGTACTCCTCCGGCGTGGGCGTGAGATCGGGAATGCGTACCGCTCGCACATCCTCGAACGCATGCTCTTTCATCAAGTCGATATATTCCTGCTCCGATCGCACCTGCACCGGCACTTTCAGCTCGTCGACCCAGCGCAGCGAGTACGCGTTGTCTTTATAAAGGTTGATCAGAATGAACAGCTCACCCTTTGGAGCCATCACCCGGAACAGCTCGTCCAGCGCGCCCTCCTGATCGCCGTAGTAATAAAACGATTCCACCGAGAGCACCTTGTCGAAGAAGTTTTCTTCCCAGGGAATCTGCTGTGCCGATCCGACGACGAACAACAGGTTCTCGTAATTTGAGGAAGCAGCGCGTGCCCGGCGGATCATCTCGTCCGACACATCCAGCCCAATCACCTGCCCAGGCTTTTCGCTGCCACTGACGGCCTTCGCCAGCAGCCGGCTCGCCCATCCCGCGCCGCATCCCAGATCAAGCACCCGCTCGCCCGGCTTCAGGTTCATCAACGCCAGCGTCTGCTGGGTGATGCTGATGTGATGGTTCTCCATCTCCTCGCCGCGGCCGGCCTCGGCCCACTCGTTGAACTCGCGCCGCATGCGCTCGTCGGTAGAAATCGTTTTGTTGTCGGTCATGCTCTCCTCGTAGCTTAAATCTCCATGATCGGGGATCGATTCACCACGGAGACACGGAGGCCACGGAGTTTTGAATCTTGGTTACCGTTCCAAAAGACGCGCCTGCTGTCTTAACGTCGCAAACTCGGAACGGTAAAGTGCCACGCGCATGCGAACCCAGCAGCGAAAATCAGCGCGTTTGAAATTGTCCATCCCGGCCGCGTCATTTCTATCCCCCAGATTGCTCCGTGGGAGACGATCATGAAAATGCGCAAGCCGAACTACGCCGTTGCAAATAATCCGAAATAGATGACGCAGGCCAGGAGAGCCAGCGTGAACGGGAAAAACTGCGATCCGACATGGTTCATACAAGGCCTCCGCTACCTAATGGACGTAATGCGCCGTTTGGAATTCTTAGATTTCAAAACTCCGTGCTCTCCGTGCCTCCGTGGTGAAAACTCCGCTGCGCCACCACAATAAATCTATGTTACATTCGCGGGAACTTATGGCTCAAACCCCGCCCAAACCCTCGAACGGCCACGATCCTGCGGTGCTGTACTGTCCCACCTGCGCCCGCGAGGTTGGCGACCCGCTCACCTGCGGCGATTGCTCGGCCGTGATCTGCCGGGTCTGCGGTACACCGCTGGAAATGCCCGAAGATCTCGGTATCGGCTGAAGAATCAGCTCCCTACGGCAAAAATTGGCACGTTAGTGTCCATAGTCTAGGTTATTTTGCATCACCATTTTGCTATTACATGTCAATCGTAAAGTGCCTGTTAATCGCTCCAGGATGCCTCAGGATCGACGACAGCGTGTGCCGACTACCTCAAGGGTCATCGGGGAGGAGCAAGGCCCTCAGAAGGCCTGTGAGCGCGATTTCCCGATTCGGGAGCAGTTCGTCGGTTAACGAAGCCGCCGACGGTCTCCCTGGAACCTGATCGTCGCTGCGCCCACTTGCCAGAAGTTAGGAATAATATATCATGGTATATATCCCAGGCACGGAGGTTCTCTGATGTCTCGTACTGCCAAACTCTTCCAGAACGGCCGCAGTCAGGCAGTCCGCTTGCCCGCTGAATACCGGTTCGAAGGGGCAGAGGTCTACATTCGTCGCGATCCTGTGACTGGCGATGTGGTGCTCTCGCGCAAGCCAGAGTCCTGGCAAGAATTCTTCGACCTGATGAAGACTATCGAGGTGCCAGACGACTTCATGGTCGAACGCGAGGACTCACCGCCGCAAGAACGAGATCTCTTCTAATCGCTAACGGTGTATCTTCTCGACACCAACACGGCTAGCTTCGTCATCAAGGGCAATGTCCCGCGAGTGCGAGAACGCCTTATGGGAATTCCCATGGAACAGGTGGCAGTCTCGGTCGTTACGGAAGCTGAGCTGTTGTTTGGAATTGCGCGACGGCCCGAGGCGACGCGTCTAAGAATCGCTGTCCGGGAATTTCTCCTGCGGGTCGACGTTTTGCCCTGGAATTCCGAAGCGGCACGTTGCTACGCCGATTTGCGGGCGGCGCTGGAACGGGAAGGGATGCCGATGGGGAATCTCGACATGATGATCGCCGCTCACGCGCTGGCAACTCACGCCGTGCTGGTCTCCAGCGACCATGCCTTCCGGCGGATTAAGCACTTGGAGGTGGAGGATTGGGCGAAGCCTTAAGATGCCCGTTACACGCTGCGCCGTGGGCGCCGAAGATCGTAGCCTGGAGCTAGAGCAGTGGACGCGTGGACACGAGGCCGCAGGCGGAGTCCCAAGGATTTCCTCTGTCGTCCCCACGGGACTCAATTCTGATGAGACGCTCACCCAGCGCTGAAGCGCTGGGCTAAGCTCTTTCGTCCCGCCGGGCGGGACTGGCAATGGGAGGCAACAGCGCGGCATCTGTGCCGAAAATGTACTGGCTAAGAAATTCGGGCGTGAACGCAGGCCATTGTGGAGTCAACTCGCGGCTGTAACTCTCGATGCGCCCGGCAAATCCCTCTATCTTGGTGTCTTCGGCGACGATTTCGATCGCGATGTCGTTGAAAGCCTGGATTACTTTCGTACCAGCTTCTCTGGCATTGCTGTATTCGCCATATGTTCTAATTTGGCGTACAAGGCTCTTGTTCGCATGAAAACTGCATTCATTTCTATACTTGCGAAAAATGGCCAAGCATTCCTTCGAGTTTCGTTCCCACAGTTCTATGCGATCAACTTTGTCCGGGAAAAGGGACTTCCATAATCTTAATATGTTAGTTGCACCACTCGTTGTGTCGATGAGGCTGACAAAGTAACCAACCCACATGTCGCGCAACACTCCGGCGTAATCAGAGTGTTCTAATCCGAGCGTATTTTCCAGGAAACGCCCCGCCACGACAAAATCGTAGTAGATCTGTGTCATCGCAATGAAATTCTTAATGCGATGTCTTGCAGCCAAATAAGAATCCAACAGACGTTCTCGCTCTCTAGAAATGCTCATGCTCATTACTCGACGGCCACCTTAGCATGGGTCTTTTCCTACTTCACCGCAATATTCACCAACCGCCCTTTCACCACCAGCACCTTCACGATCTCCTTGCCTTCAGTCGCGGCCTTGATCTTCTCGTCGGCGAGCGCCAGCTCTCGCACGCGCTCGTCTTCCGCGTCGACGGGAACCACGATGCGGCTGCGAATCTTGCCATTTACCTGGATGCCGATCTCGACTTGCTCTTCTTTGGCTAGCGCGGGATCGTAGTGCGGCCAGGGTGCCCGCAACAGGTCGGACGTTTCACCCAGCATCTCCCACAACTCATGGGCGAGATACGGCGCGAACGGCGCCAGCATCAGCACCAGTTTGCGCTGCACGTCGGCCAGCAGCGACAACGGACCAGCTTGACCACCGCCCCGCTGCACGCTGTCTTCGTAAGCGTGCAGTTCGTTCACCAACTCCATCAGCGCCGAGATGGAAGTGTTGAAATGCCAGCGGCCGGCGAAATCGTCGGTGATGCGGTGAATGGTCTGGTGCAGCTTGCGCTGCAGCCTGCGTGCCGCCGGAGAAAGTTGATCGCCCGCTGCGCCCTTCCACGCCGGATCATCTGGCTTGGCATTGCGGGCGACGAACCGGTACACCCGCGACAGGAAGCGGCTGATGCCTTCCACCCCCGCATCCTGCCAGTCGAGATCGCGATCCGGAGGCCCGCCGAACAAGGTGTACATACGCGTAGAGTCCGCGCCATAACGCGCCACCATGTCGTCGGGCGAGACCACGTTGCCCAGACTCTTCGACATCTTGGCGCCACCCTTGATCACCATGCCCTGGGTGAACAAACGCTTCACCGGCTCGGAGTTTTTCACCACGCCCATGTCGCGCATGGCCTTGGTCCAGAAGCGCGAATAGATCAGGTGCAGGATGGCATGTTCCACTCCGCCGATGTATTGATCGATGGGAAACCAATATCCCACAGTGTCAGAGTCCAATGCTTTATCAGACAATGTGGGATCGGTGTAGCGATAGAAGTACCAGGACGAATCGACGAAGGTGTCCATGGTATCGGTTTCGCGCCGCGCCGCGCCGCCGCACTTGGGACAAGTGACGTTAACGAACTCCGGCACATTGCCCAGCGGCGATCCTCCGGCCAGCGTGATGGGAACATTGTCCGGCAGCAGGACTGGCAGGTCTTTCTCCGGAACCGGCACGATGCCGCACGCCTCGCAGTAAATCATTGGGATGGGCGTGCCCCAATACCGTTGCCGGCTGACGCCCCAATCCTTCAGGCGATAAGTCACCGTCGCTTTGCCGAACTTATGTTCTTCCGCATAGTCCGACATCTTGGCCATCGCTTCCTGGCAGGGCAGTCCGCTGTACTCACCCGAGTTGATCAGCAGACTGTTGGACTCGGTGAAGGGCAGGACGGGCTCGTTGGGGCCGCCGTCGGCAGCATCTCCTTCGCGCCGCGGCAAGATGACTACACGAATGTCGAGATCGTATTTCTTGGCGAACTCATAGTCGCGCTCGTCGTGCGCCGGGACCGACATGATGGCTCCGGTGCCGTAGTCGAGCAACACATAGTTGGCCACCCAGATGGGCACGCGCTCGTCGTTGAATGGATTCAGCGCATAGCTCTCGGTAAAGACCCCGTGCTTCTCGATGCCGCCGATGTCGCCAGCCTCTTTCGCCTTGTTCTGCTCGGCGATCAGGCCTTCGACCTTGGCCAGCAGATCGGGATTGTTGGCGATCAGGTCGCTGACCACCGGATGCTCGGGCGCCAACTGCAGCGAGGTAGCGCCATAGATGGTGTCAATACGAGTGGTGAAGACGGAGATCTTATCCCTAGCCGGTCGGGCTGGGCCGTCGAGCTTGAAGTCAACCAGTGCGCCTTCGCTGCGGCCGATCCAGTTGCGCTGCATGGTGCGCACCTTCTCCGGCCAGCCGTCCAAAGTTTCCAGATCCTGCAACAGTTCGTCAGCGTAATTGGTGATGCGCAGGAACCACTGTTCCAGTTCGCGCTGCTCCACCAGCGTATCTTCGTGCCGCCAGCAGCAGCCGTTGGGCAACACCTGCTCGTTGGCCAGCACGGTGGCGCACTTGGGGCACCAGTTCACCTTGCTCTTCTTGCGATAAGCCAGACCGCGCTCGAAAAACTTGAGGAAGAACCACTGGTTCCAGCGATAATACTCGGGCAGGCAGGTGGTGACTTCCTTCGACCAGTCGTAGCCAAAGCCCAGGCGATTCATCTGCGCCTTCATCTTGGCGATGTTGCCCAGCGTCCATTCTTTCGGCGGAGTCTGGTTCTGGATGGCCGCGTTCTCGGCCGGCAGTCCGAAGGAATCCCAACCCATGGGATGCAGCACGTTGTGGCCCTGCATCCACATGTAGCGCGCCAGGGCGTCGCCGATGGCGTAGTTGCGCACGTGTCCCATATGCAATGCGCCGGAAGGGTAGGGCAGCATCTCCAGGACGTAATATTTCTTGCGCGTTGATGTGGGCGGCTCAGAGCGATAGAGATCGGGATTCTGCGCCCAGCGTTTGAACCACTTCTGCTCGATGACCTGCGGGTCGTAACGGTCAGGACGCGCGGCGGCGTCGCCGGTGGCGACCTCGGTTTGCGCCGCGCCGGTCGCTGGCACCAGATCTGGGATCTTGCTTCTTAGACTTTGGCATATCTGCTCTTCATATTAGTGGCGGAATAAACTTTGATTCTACAGGCTGCGGTGGGATTCAAACGCGGAGGCGGTCATCGGCCGCGCCCGACACAGTGACGCGGCTCACACGACAGCAGGTCCTCCACTCACCCGCTAAAGCGGGATCGGTCGGGATGACACAAATCAAGTAGCCGGGGCCGCAGTAGCGTTCAACCTCTCGAGGCTGTCATCCCGACCGGAGCGCAGCGAAGTTTTTCGAGGTGTCATCCCGACCGGTGCGAAGCGAAGCTTTCGAGGGTGTCATCCTGAGCGCAGCATTCGCGCGGGTTTCGCGAATGCGGAGTCGAAGGACCTGCTGCCTCTTCACTTGGCAGGAACATGGATTCGCATCCGCGCTGGCTTACCCCACTCAGCCGACAGATCTTCCCAAGTCGGATTCTCTCGCTCGATGAGCGTGATCTTCTTCTCACGCCGCCACCGCTTCAACTGTTTCTCTCGACCGATCGCAACATCAACCCACTGGAATTGTTCGTAGTACACCAGTCGATTCACCTTGTACTCGCTGGTGAATCCACCGTAGGTGCCGGTTCGGTGCTCGCGAATGCGCGCTTCCAGGTCGCTGGTAATCCCGATGTAGAGTGTCCGCGACTTGCTGGCAAGGATGTAGACGAAGTAGCGGTGCTCCATCGGCCCATCATGCACGCTGGCCCCGCCGGGCACAGTGACGCGGCTCACATGCCAGCAGGTCCCTCCACTCCGCTTCGCTTCGGTCGGGATGACAAGGCTTAAAGAAGACTTTGCCCTGACACAAACCAGAATGATCTGCTTAACGGCGCCGCGATTTCATTTCACCGCCGCCTTTGGCACCAGCTTCTTCAGCGCATTCACATTCGCCAAATCGTCCAGCGGTTCATCGATGGGCGTTTCCGCGATGAAGGCGGCGTGCGCCAGACGGGGATCGTTTAACAGGCGGCGAAAAGTTTTCAGTCCGATGCTTCCCTTGCCGATGTGCTGATGGCGATCCAGCTTCGAGCCGCGCTCGGCCTTGGCATCGTTGCAATGCCAGACGTAGACATTCTTCAATCCCACAGTTCGCTGAAGCTGATCGATCGTATCGGCAAAACCCTCTTCGCTGACGATGTCATATCCCGCAACGTGGGTGTGACAGGTATCGATGCAGGCGCCCGAGGGCACGAAGTTCGATAGCAGATACAGCAACTCGGCAACCTGCTCGAAATTTCCGCCCAGCGAAAACTCCGAGCCCGCGGTGTTCTCGATCAGAACTCGCAGATGGCCGCCCGCCAGATCCAGGCCATCGTACGCTTTGCTCGATGGCCAGCGCGGCGCGTTGCAGGCCGTCTTCCCGGCTGCTGCCGCGGAACGATCCGGGATGCAGCACCAGAAACTCGGCCCTAAGGGCAAGGGCACGCTCCACTTCGCCGCGAAATGCCGCGATTGATTTGGCATGGAATTCGGTATTTCCGCCTGCCAGATTCACCAGGTAGTTGGCGTGAATCACCAGTGGCTGCAGATCGTACTTCTGGCGAAGACGAGCCATCTCGTCGCATTGCGAGCAGGCCAGCTCGTAAGGCTTCCACTGGCGCGGGCTGGAGGAGAAAATCTGAAAGGTGTTGCAGCCCAGGCGATAGGCGCGTTCGGCGGCGTTGGCCGGGCCTCCTGCCGTCGACGTATGAATGCCGATGCGCCGCGATGTGAGCTTGGGCGGTCGCTGGGGAGCAGGCAGCAGCTTGAGGATGTCTTTTTCTTTCCTATCGGGGTCAGCCACAAGGACATTCTATGCAATCTAGGGAAATGATCGGGTAGTGCGGGCCTTCAGGTCCGCGTTAAGCGATGTGATGTTCTAACCTCCCGAGCCGGCTTCAGCCGGCGCCGACCGCGAGGGAGATCGCGCAGTTTTAACCTCTCTACTTACCAATCATCGTAGATCGGCTGCGTATCAGGGCCTGGCTTCAGCCGGGCCGACAAGTCGCCTTTTCCAGTGGGCTTTAGAGATTGTGTCGCAACCGGCCAGAGTTTTCTGGTGGAGCAAAGAGCTGGAATGAAAGGAGACTAGCCGCAACGCGGCGGGATGAAGTTAGGCGGGGGCGTAAGCCCTCCGGAAAGAGGGGAAATAGTCATGAGCCGCAGAGCGGCGATACCACTCGCAACACAGTCTCCTGAGCCCCCGCCCTCAGCGGCTGAAGCCGTAAACTTGAAGGCCAATTACGGCACGACTGGAAGTCGTGCCCTGATACAAATCCGACCTGAGTCCATTATGAGATAGGCGCTCACCATCCTCAACACTCTAGCGTGATCTTCATCACATGCAATTCCCCGCCCAGATATTACAGTCACGGCAGCGATCCACGTCGCAGATCCTATGCCATGGTTCACGCAATTCGTTGTCCGCATTCTGGGGAGGTTCGGCAGTCGTACACCAAAATCGCAACATCTCGCTTTGGGCCGACGCGGCGAGGCCGACGCCTTCTTCCATCTGCAAAGATTGGGCTACCGGTTCGTAGCCACGAATTTTCGTGTTCCGCACAATCGAGGCGAAATCGATCTGGTCGGCTGGGACAAGGACATTCTGTGTTTTGTCGAAGTGAAGACTCGAGCTGACGCCAGCTTCGCGCCTCCGTCCAGCGCGGTCACGGTGGGCAAGCAGCGGCACATCGTGTCGGTGGCACGGCGTTATGTGCGCCGATTGTCCGGACCTCGGCCATCCTGTCGCTTCGATATTTTGAGCATCGTCCCGTCCGCCAATGACGGTGTGCCCGAAATGACTCTGCGTAAAGGAGCTTTTACCTGGGACGCGGACAGGCCACAGGCGAGGGAATATCGTGACTTCCCGAGAAGCGGCTTCTGGCCCCGCAGGAGGTAACTTGGCAGGAGTGGTCGACAACCCTTCGCCAGACTCGCTCACCTTCGCCGGATTGCTTTTCCCCGTTCGGTCCACAAAGCGCTTCCAAAAATGCAAAGGAAGTCACTACAATGAACGGATCGCATCCATGCAGATCGGCGCGGGGGTGCGTCGTATCCCACATGGTAGGATATGCGCTGCCGTTGCAGTCTTCACGACGGCATTAGCAAAGTTTTCCCACTGTCTTCCTAACCGCGCCCCCATGTACAAACGTCATTGAAATCGCAACCGACGAACGTAGTTTTGCGCATCATCGCATACGTGGGACGCAGTTACAGGAATGGCTCCGGCTTGAGCCGGCGCCAAGATTGGAGCAAGACATCATGATCCGCCTGAAGCAGGTTCTGGCCCTCATTCTGGTTTGGGGCATCGTGCTCGTGACCTCGCCCGCTAATGCGAGCATGTATTTACCGCCGCAGGATGCGCCGCCGGCGCCGATTCCTGCCAGCCAGCTCGATTCCCTGGTCGCCCCGATCGCGCTTTATCCCGACGCCCTGGTGGCCCAGGTTCTGGCGGCTTCCACCTATCCCAATGAAGTGGTCGAGGCGGATCAGTGGCTGAAAGATCACAGCAGCCTGCAAGGCGACGCGCTGGCCCAGGCAGTTAACCAGCAGCCCTGGGATCCCAGCGTCCAAGCTTTGACGCAGTTTCCCTCGGTGCTGGATAACATGGCGAATAACTTGTCGTGGACCTCGGCGCTGGGCGATGCGTTTTATAACCAGCAGGCCGATGTGATGGCTGCGGTGCAAAGGTTGCGCGCGCAGGCCAAGGCCGCGGGAAATCTGAAGTCGACTTCGCAGATGACGGTGACCCAACCGAATCCGCAGACGATCGTCATCGCCCCGGCCAATCCGCAAGTGGTCTACGTTCCCACTTACAGTCCAACCGTGGTTTACGGGACGCCGTACTATCCGCCCGGCTATAGCACCGGCGCGGTGGTAGCTACCGGACTGATTTCTTTCGGCGTCGGCTTTGCGGTAGGCGCGGCCATGAGCGGCGGCTGCTGCGGATGGGGATGGAACAACTGGAACAGCAACTGGCACGGTGGAACCGTGGTCTACAACCGCAATACTTACGTTTCGCGGAGTAACGTTTACGCCAACGGCAATCGCTACCGCAATGGGGCCTATACTCGTCCCACCCCGTACGGCAGCAATAATTACAACCGCTCCGGCAACCGCAATACGAATGTCAGCGGCAACACCGTAAACGTCAACGATGGCAATCGCAACAACTCGGCCGGCTAACAACGGCAACCGCCGAATAACAACATCGACAACTTGATAACAACAACGGTAACCGGCAGAACAATGCCGGCAACGCGAACAACACGCCATCGGGCAAACAATGGTCAGGGAAATCGGCAACCGGGGCAGAACAATGCGAACCGTCCCGCCCAAAATAACCGTCCCCAAAACAACGCTGCCAAGCCGTCCAACTCGGCTTATCGCGGATATGGGCAGCAGCAAGGCGGCGCAGCCAAAAGCGACGGCTTCGGCAATTACAGCGCGGGAGGCAGTGCGCGTGCCGACAGCAATCGCGGACGCTCCAGCATGGGCGCGGGCAACGCTAATCGCGGCGGCGGCGGCTCGCGGCGGTGGCGGCGGGGGTCGGCGGAGATGAGCTCGATGTGGTCGAGAGGCTTCGAACCGTCTTGTAAGAATTGGCGTCAGAGCCGGGATGCAAGTTGGCGGATATCTGCCAGAAACTGGAGAGAGATCGTGATGAAATCGAGAGCGCTGTTGTTTGCTGCAATGGTACTTGCGTTAAGCCTGCCGGTGGCCTTTGCCCAGGAATCCGGAGAGAAGACCTTTGCCTCTCCGCAGGATGCGGGTAAGGCGCTGTATGAAGCCGTGAAGGCCGATGACAAGCCGGCCATGCTGGCCGTCCTGGGGCAATCCGCGTCCAGCGTCATCACCTCCGGCGACCCGGTGCAGGACAAGAACAATGGCGACACGTTCGTGAAGCGCTTCGAGCAGATGAATCGCTGGGAAAAGGAAGTGGGCGGCACCCAGGTTCTCTACATCGGCGCAGACAACTGGCCTTTCCCCTTTCCGGTGAAGAAAGATGCCGCCGGGCAGTGGTATTTTGCCACCAAAGCTGGGGTGTCGGAAATTCTCTATCGCCGCATCGGTCGGAATGAAATCGCCGCCGTTCGCGTTTGCAATGCTCTGGTCGACGCCCAGGAGGATTATTTCCAGCAGACGCATGATGGCGACACGGTGCAGCAGTATGCTCAGAAGTTCATCAGCGACGAAGGAAAGCAGAACGGGCTCTACTGGAAAGTAGCCGAAGGCCAACCGGAAAGTCCCATCGGTCCGCTGGTAGCGTATGCGGCAGGTGAAGGTTATGGCGGCAAGCACGATACCCCGCAACCCTTCCACGGCTACTATTTCCGCATCTTGACGGGCCAGGGCGCAAACGCCATTGGCGGCGCCAAGAGCTTTCTGGTCGATGGCAAGATGACGGGCGGCTTCGCGTTCGTCGCCTATCCGGCTGAGTACCGCAACTCTGGAGTGATGACATTTCTGGTCGACCAGAGCGGCATCGTCATCCAGAAAGATCTAGGACCCAAGACGGCCGACCTCGCCAAAGCGATGACCACCTACAACCCGGACAAGACCTGGGTCACCGCGGAAGTTCCCGAGCAGAACGAGAGTGCTACCGAATAGAGCGGATTGACTCTTGCAGGTGGAAAGGTGGAGCACGTCTTTTCGCAGGCTGCTGAAAAACTCATAGGGACGTCAAAGCTCGTGAAGAGATGGCACTCAAGCCAGCTTGATCCCGAGCCAGCTTACAGGTCGCTGAAAAACTCGGCGTGAGGCTGTTTTGAAGGGGCGTAGCTTTAGCTACGCCGTAGTAAGCCCCCTATCTCTATTATTTGTCATCACGAGCGGGCTTCAGCCCGAGAGGGATCTGCTGTTCGGACTTTTTCATTTGTCCTCTGTCGGACCGGGTGGCAGCAGTTCCAGAAGCGCGGTCTTCATCTCGGCAATTTCGTCTTCCGAAGTCTTCAGCAATTCCTCAAATCTCAACTGAAACTCGGGTTGCTCGTTCTGTATCGCCCGCCGCAAGGATTGCACGGTGGCGATATTCGCGAACAATAGCTCGATGATCGACCGCAAAAGTTCAGCGTGTTCCGCCGGTTGAGTTGAGTTGGAAGTGAGGCCGTTGATTTGTTGCTGCAGGCCCAGCATGTCCAGACGAGTCTGCTCGAAGGCTTCGATGACATTGCGGTCGAACTCGTAAACCGGCCGTGAGTACCAGCCGATCGCCTTGCGGATAATCCGTTTCAAGTACGATCCGAAGGCGCCACCCTTGCCGTCGGGCTCAATTTCTCCACACTTCGCGGCCACCTGTGACAAGCGGCCGATCGAGGACCCCAGCAAAGCGAACGGGCGAGGTTGTCCCGGCGCCGCGGCCGGCTCTCGACGAACGGACGCGCCCCGAGGCGTAGGCGCTTGCGCGTCCAGGTACCGGCGCACTGCCGCCATGGCTTCTTCCAGACTCATGTGGGGCCGGATCTGCAGCGTCGGCTTGTGGGTATTTGTTGCCGTGACTTCCTCGCTTGAAAACTTCCAAGCCGGTTGTTCCGTCGACGGCATTCTTAACAAGTCACGCCGCAATCGAAACATGACCAGCAGACACGGCACATTTTACGCTACATGCCCGTCGACTTTTACTTGAGCAGCGCACGACAGTTCAGCCGAAAGCCATCTAGCCTATCTCATAAATTGTCCCGTGTGAGATTTGTGTCAGGGTACGACTTTCACAGTTTGCTGAAAAACTCGATGGGAGGCGCTGTTCGGGTAGTGCGGCGCTTCAGCGCCGCGTATAAGCCCTTTATTTTTGTCATCCCGAATCCGGCTTCAGCCGGTGAGGGACCTGCTTTTCGAGTTTTTCAGCAGACTGTTCCAGTCGTGCCGTAGATGCGCTCCAACACGACGGCTTTAAGCCGCTGAGGACAGACACTAAAGCCCAACACGAAAGAATCTTGTCGGCCCGGCTAAAAGCCGGGCCCTGATACAAATCGCAATTTATGAGACGACCACCATTATCGGCGCGAAACAACAGGGCCCAGACCGTCGCAATCCCGCTTGCTATAATCCGGTTCAGGTTGGGAGTCGAGCGAAATCGCTCACACTTCCTGGCGAGCATTCCGTAACCCCTGCTCTGGAAAAGGACCTGCCTTTTTTTGTGAAGTCTTCCCCCACAACCAAGCGGCGCTCTCGCTCTGCAGACCGGCAGGCCGGCAAACAGCCAGCCAAGAACGTTCGGCCTGTCCGTTGGAACCTCTGGTTGGGCCTTCTTTTAGTAGTCGCAACCGTAGCGCTTTATTACCCCGTTCACAGCCACCCGTTTGCGAACTTTGACGATGGTCCGTATTTCTATGCTAATCAGCATGTCCGCGCCGGCTTAAGTTGGGACACGGTGAAGTGGGCATTCACCTCCATCGGCACAGTTACCCCCGATGTGCCCGACTGGCATCCGCTGGCCTGGATCTCCCATGCCGCCGACGCGCAGATGTTTGGCGTCGACGATCCTGCCGGCCCGCACGACGTCAACCTGTTGCTGCACGTCTTGAATGTGGTGCTGCTGTTCTGGGTGTTGCAAGCGGCCACAGGCTCGACCGGGCGTAGTGCGATGGTGGCCGCGTTGTTTGCGCTGCATCCCATCAATGTCGAATCGGTAGCCTGGATTGCCGAACGCAAAAACCTTCTCAGCATGATATTTTTTCTGCTCGCGCTGGCTGCCTATGGTTGGTATGTTCGCCGGCCGCGAGCCGGAAGCTACGTTGTGGTCGCAGCGCTGTTCGCTGTGGGACTGATGTCCAAGCCCCAGGTCATCACGCTGCCCTTCGTTCTGCTGCTTTGGGACTATTGGCCGTTGCGACGGATGTCGCTTGCCGGCCCGCGCGTTTCCTCGGCGACGCCGGCCGATGCCGTACTCCCTGAAAGAAGCTTCTGGTGGTTAGTAGTGGAAAAGTTGCCGCTCTTCGCGTTGGCGGCAGCCAGTGCCATTATCACCATGAAGTCGCAGCTCGCGGCGGGCACGCTTAATATCGACAAGCGCATGTCCCTTTCCGTTCGCGTGGGCAATGCCATCGTTTCCTATGTCCGATATCTAGGAAAAGCGTTTTGGCCCTCTCGACTGGCACTCTTTTATCCTCATCCCGGATCGCTTCCGGTGTGGCAAGTCCTGGCGGCGCTGTTCGTTTTACTGGTCATCACTGGGTTGGTGATCGCGCTCGGCCGCCGGCGATATCTGCCGGTGGGCTGGTTCTGGTTCCTTGGAACCATGGTGCCTATGATCGGTCTGGTGCAACTCAATCATCAAGCCATGGCCGACCGATACGCTTACATTCCTTTTATCGGATTGTTCATCCTGATCACCTGGGGCGTGGCCGACCTGGCTGAGGAGCGGCATCTTTCGCCAGTTGGGCTTGCTGGTGCCGGCATCGCAGTATTGTTGGCATTAGCGGTCGTAAGCTATCGCCAGATCAGTTTCTGGGGTGACAACCTGACTCTCTGGTCGCACACACTCGAAGTCACCCAGGGCAATTACCTGGCGGAGAACATTGTTGGTTCGACCTTGATGGATCAGGGACACCCCGAGGAAGCATTGCCGCACTTTCAGGCCGCTGCGGAAATGAATCCGTCAGACCCTTCTGCCTACATGTATCTCGGTGCTTACGATCAGCAAAACGGCGTCCCCCGGCAAGCCATCGAGCAGTACCAAAAGGCGATCGCGCTTACCGACGGCGCGGTGCAGAAAAATATCTGGCTACGCTCCACGACATTTGCCCGCATGGGCTCAACCTATCGTCAGTTAGGGGACTTGGAGCAGGCTCGGCAGAGTTATCAGAAGGCATTGCAGATCAATCCCGGCGATGGACAGGTATGGCTGGCTCTGGGAATTGTTAACCATCTGTCGGGAAACCCGACCGACGCTATCGAGGACTACTCCCGGGCTTTGAAAATTCAACCTTCCGACGTTGGCTATCTACTACTGGCCCGGGCGTTGCAGCAAACCGGCCACGACAACGAAGCGCAAGCGGCTATGGCGGAAGCTCGACGCCAGTCGAGCGATTTCTCGACTGCTGAGAGACGCGTGGATGCGCTCTTCGCCCGGCAGAATCTTCCAAGCAATCCTTCCCAAAATGGAATTCGATAGTAACGCGACGGGCAAACCTGCGATGAGATCGGCGCAGACTTCTTTGTTGCAACAACTCCGACAACTGGAGTAGCTGTAAGAACTAGCTTGCCGGGCGATTTGTAAAAGTTTTGTCAACATCGCACCGCCCATCAGGACGCAATATCATAATTCTGGTCTTTCTCTGGGGATGCGAAAAACCCTTTTCCCTACGGCAATTGAAGATGCGGACTATAGAGCCACCACGCTCCAGGCTTTCGCTTTACGACATTCCTAACTGCAACTAGCCACAGTAGTATTTGAAACTAACGATTGACTTCCACGCACGATTCGCAGTAGAGTTCCGAAGCTGTTGCTGAGTCGAGATGTACAACTGCGGCAACCCCCCCGGAAGCCGGCGGTCTGCATCGAAACCCTTCCTTACAGACAAATGTCGAAAACAATTGAGGAGAATCATGAAGCTTTTGCGAACACTCGGAATAGCTGTACTCGTTCTGGCCGCGGTGGGTGCTGCCAGCGCGCAAACGTGGCAACCTGTACAAAATGTTCCCAACATTGGAGCCGGCGCGATGACATTGCTCACCGACGGCCGGGTGTTGGTGCATGACGAGAGTGGTAATCCCGGTACTTGGCAGAATTGGTGGACCTTGACCCCAAGTTCCACTGGCAGCTACGCCAACGGTACCTGGGCACAAGTTGCTTCCTTGCCTTCCAGCTACGGCCCGCTGTACTTTGCTTCCGCCGTGCTGCCCGATGGCCGCTACGTCATAAATGGCGGGGAATATAACAATGGTAACGACGCCTGGACCAAGCTCGGAGCTATCTACGATCCAGTTGCCAACACCTGGACATCGGTAACTCCCCCCAGCGGATGGAACTCCATCGGCGACAGCCCCAGTGCAGTTCTGGCTAACGGAACTTATATGCTGACCAGCTGCTGCGATACCCAGAAGCAGGCAGCTTTGTTGAATCCATCCACCCTGGCCTGGACCTCTACCGGCACGGGCAAGTTTGACATCTATGACGAAGAAGGCATGACCTTGCTCCCCGGCGGCAACCTACTTGACGTCGATGCCTATGTATTCCAGTACAATTCCGCAGGCAAGAACTGGGAAACCTACAATCCGGGCACGGGCGCCTGGACCAGCCAGGGCAGCACTCCGGAGCAGTATTGGGATTCTGCCGCCAACTGCGGTGGCTCCGGTCGCGCTACCTATGAACTTGGTCCGGCCGTGTTGATGCCTAACGGCACCGTGTTCCAGACGGGCGCCAACAGCTGCGGTGCGGGTCACAACGGCGTTTACACCGTGAGCAGCAACTCCTGGGCGGAAGCTCCGGACTTCCCCGGCACCTTCGATATCGCTGATGGTCCGGGCGCGCTGGAAACCAACGGTAACGTGATCGTGTTTGCCAGCCCGGGATTTGGCGGCATCGGCGGTCAAATGTTCGAGTGGAACGGTAACGCCCTGAGCACCCTTCCCAATCCGCCGAACGGTCCTACCGACTCTTCGTACTACGGACACCTCCTCATGCTGCCCACCGGGCAGATCATGTTCACCGACTTCAGCAATGATGTCGAACTCTTTACTTCCGCCGGCAGCCAGTACTCTGGCTGGAATCCGACCGTGGTTCTGACCTCGGCCACGATCCAGGGCGGCACCACGATTAAGCTGAGTGGCTTCAAGTTCAACGGTGCGTCGCAGAACAATGCCTACGGCGACGACTTCCAGGATGCCTCCAACTACCCAATCGTGCGCTTTACCAGCCAGAGCACCGGAAACGTTTATTACGCCCGGACGCATGATCACAGCACCATGGCGGTGGGATACACTGGCCCCACTTACACGTCTGTGGACGTTCCGAGCGCTCCAACCGGCGAATACAACCTGCAGGTGGTTGTAAACGGTATCGCTTCCCAGAACTATCCCATCGGAATTCGGTAGGAAGCTGGGTAGTACCCGATAACTGCAAACTAAACGGCGCCACGTTTTACTCTTTCCCGAGTAAGCGTGGCGCCGGTTTTTTGATGACTACTCTCAGGCGGAATCCATCAGGAGTTACTAGAGCTAAGGACTCTCTGACTAAGGCTTGTTTTGAAGGGTACGGCCTTCAGGCCGTACGTTAAGTACCCGCTAAAGTATGCGGCTTCAGCCGCTGCGGGACCTCGCTTTGACTTGATCAGAGTCTCCCTAACTCATAAATCGTGATGGGATGTATCTGGAAATCGTGAAGGGGGTGTATCTGGAATCGCGATGGGGTGTGTCAGGGCACGACTCTTAAACTCCTTTATTTTTGTCATCCCGAATCCGGCTTCAGCCGGTGAGGGATCTGCTCTCCTATGGCAAGGCTGAATACATCCCAAAGTGACTTATATTAACGGCCGACCAGCTCGTCGGCAGTATGCTGTGTGGCGGGAAAGTTTACAGCAGCACTGCGCGCCGTCTGCAGCATCGCTTCCGCTTCCTGGTCGCGGCCGCTCTTGTGTAGAACGCGAGCCAGCAACAAGTATCCCAGCGCGGAAGGTCGAATCTGGTTAGCGTGGGAATACTGCTGCATGGCGGCGGTCAGATCGCCAGACCTTTGCGCCAGCACGCCCAAGCCAATCCACGCCTGTTCCGTGTCGGGGGCCAGTTGTAGCGCCTGCTCGAAAGCTCCGCGGGCGCTCGCATCGTCGCCCGAGTAAACATAGACATATCCCAAATTGCTGTATCCTCGCGCCCGGATATCGGCCTCTTCCGTCTCGCTGATGCCCTGCTTGTAGGCCGCAATTGCCTCCGGCCAGTGGTGGCTTCTTTCCTCGTAGACGCCGATGTTCAACTCGCTTAGTCCATCGTGCGGCTCAATCGCGGCGGAGCGGCGGAAGTGCACGATGGCCTGGTCCATGTCGTGGCGATCCAGCAGAGTCGTGCCCAGATTGTCCTCGGCTACGAAATTGTCAGAGGTGGTCTGGATGGTATGGGTCCACAGGCTGACCTCATCGCTCCAGTAGGCAAGCTGATGGCGAGTGACTCCCGCCAGGATCAGCAATACTACGGCGCTGATGCTTGTCAGCCACGCCTCGGAAACCCGGCGCGCGGCGGCCAGGTCCGCCAATCCCCAGCACGCCATCACAAACAGGCCGATGAAGGATAAATAGGCGTAACGGTCGGCCATCGATTGCACGCCGACTTGTACCAGCCCGATCATCGGCACCAGCGTTCCCAAAAACCACAACCAGCCCACCGTGAGATATCGATATTTCCTAGCGGCAACCACCAGGCCGCTGATCGCCAGCAGCACGGCCACGGCCGCAAGCAACTGCCATACTGGCGGCGCGGTTCGGGAAAAGGGATATAAAGGCGAGAGCGGCGAAGGCCAAATTGCCTTTCCCAGATATCGCCCGTAGGCAACAATCGCGTTCTCCAACCGAAGGGGAAATGGAAATTTCGTCAGCGATTGCACCGAGGCGCCCGCCTGTTGCGCCTTCACCGTAATGACGGCGCTGACCGCGCTGATCGCCAGCAGCGGAAGTTTTTCCACCACTAGCTGGAGAAAGCTGCGGGCCGGGAAAACCTCAGCTCCGGTGTCATTGCCGGCTTGCGTCTTCGGCGACACGCGCTGCAAAGGCCAGTAATCCCAAAGCAGCAAAAGAAACGGCAGCGTGATCACTTGCGGCTTAGCCATCAGACCCAGAGCGAATAGCACGGCAACCAGAATGTAGCGTCCGACTCGCGGCTCCCTGGCATACCAACGATAGGCCGCGAGCGCCAGCAGCAGAAACAACATGCTGAGCAGATTCTTGCGCTCCGCCACCCAGGCAACCGTCTCTACGTTGATGGGATGTAAAGCGAACAGGCCGGCCACCATCGCACTCGGCCCCAACCTGCCGGTCGCCCTTTGCAAAACCCAGAACAACAGCAGCACGTTTACGACTTGCAGCAGAAGGTTGATCTCGTGAGGGCCTGCCGGGTCAAGGCCAAACATCTGGCAGTCGAGGGCGTGCGACAGCCAAGTCAGCGGATGCCAGTTGGAGGCGTAATACGTGGTGAAAGCCCATTGCACTACACTCCACGACATGCCGGACTGGACATGGAGATTCTGGGTCACATACTTGGTGTCGTCAAAATCGAGGAAGGGATGACCGCCGACCGGATAGTAGGTTGTAACCGTGGCCAGAGCCAGCAGGAAATACAGCAGGAAGATCCGTACCCGTTGCGAAGAAGCTGGCAGGGAAGAAGAAGCGGCGGCCGGGGAACTCGACGCTTTACTGTTTCTTCTGGTTCTCTTCGCCAACCGATATCACCCGTGCTTCCGAACGGAATTCATTATAACGGGGAAGCTGGAAGGCACAGCCCGGTCACCGCCTGATGGATTCTCGTAATCGAAATGTCGCGCAACCGCAATTGACTTCCCGCAATCCTTCGGAGTAACTTTCTCAAGCTGTTTGCTTCCGTCGAAACGTTGACGGCCCCAGCCATAGACCGGGGGTGAGCCTCCGTCCCACCCTTGGACGAACGACCAATCGAGGAGAAAAATGAAGGTTTTGCGAATGCTCAGATTCGCTGCAGTCGTGCTGTTGGCCGCCGCAGGTATGGCCAGCGCGCAATCGTGGCAGCCGTTGACCCACCAACCCAGCTTTCCCGCCGGAACCGCTCTTCTGCTCACCGATGGCACGGTTATGGTGCATCAGGAAGACCCGAATGATGGCTATATCCAGTGGTACAAGCTAACTCCAGATATTAATGGGAGCTACGTAAACGGGACTTGGACCCAGATGGCCTCGCTGGCTTCCAATTACGGTCCGCTGTTTTTCGCCTCGGCGGTATTGTCTGACGGTCGCCTGATCATTGAAGGCGGCGAGCAGAATTTCGCCGACTATGTCTGGACCAACCAGGGCGCGATCTATGATCCCGTCGCCAATACCTGGACGCCGGTCAACCCGCCCAATGGCTGGAACAGCATCGGCGACGCTCCCAGCGTGGTCTTGGCCAACGGAACTTTCATGTTGGCCAATGCCCTGAACTCGCAGCAGGCCCTGCTCAATTTATCTACCATGACCTATACGCCCACGGGTTCGGGTAAGTTCGATGGCAACAATGAAGAAGGCTGGAACTTGCTTCCCGGAGGAAAAGTCCTCACCGTCGACACCTATACCAGTGTCAACGATCCTAACGGGACGAACTCGGAGGTCTACAATCCCACCAGCGGCTCCTGGAGCACGGCCGGTAGCACCGTCGTGCAGCTCTGGGACCCCCACGGCTCCTACGAGATTGGTCCGGCGATGTTGCGGCCCGACGGCACGCTCTTCGCCACCGGCGCGAATGGTGCGGGTGCCGGACATACTTCCGTCTACAACACGGCGACCGGCACTTGGACTCCCGGCCCTGACTTCCCCGACGGACTGGATATTGCCGATGGTCCAGCCGCTTTGCTGCCCGACGGCAATGTGCTGGTCAGCGCCAGCCCGGGCATCTTCAACATTCCGACCTCGTTCTTCGAGTGGGATGGAACCAACCTGATTCCGGTTCCGGCCACCCCCAATTCTCCCGAAAATTCGTCTTGGTACGGTCGCATGCTAGTACTTCCCACTGGACAGGTGCTCTATACCGATGGCTCCAACGACGTCGAGATCTACACTGCGGCGGGAAGCGCGAATCCGGCCTGGGAAGCTAGCGTGCTGTTGAACACGACTACTCTGCAGCGCGGCACGACTATCGTGCTCAACGGCAGAAACTTCAATGGACTGTCGCAAGCCTGTGCCTACGGAGACGATTCCCAATGTGCCAGCAACTATCCCATCGTGCGCTTCACCAACGTGGCGACGGGACACGTCTTCTACGGCAAGACGCATGACCACAACACTATGGCCGTGGGCTATGTAGGTCCGTCCTACACCCATCTGGATATTCCGGCGAGTATGGAAACCGGGGCTACCAACCTGCAAGTCGTGGTAAACGGTATTGCCTCGCGAAACTATCTCATCGGCATTCGGTAGAAGCTGGAAACCGCTGCACGCAATAAATAAACGGGCGCCGTGTCTTACTCCTTCGAGTAGCGCGGGGCGCCCGTTTTGTCTGCGCGGTTAATTTCTGTAGGACCTTCTCGCAGATCCGTTGTGTCAGATAAATCAGCGGTTCAGCCGTGCGGGACCTTGCTTTGATTTGTCAGGTTTCCCTATATCGCAGATCGCTGTTTGTGTCAGGTAAACGATTTGTGTCAGGTAACCTTCGGTTCGTTCAGGGCACGTTCTTTAGACGTGCCGCAAAGCGGCTTCTATGACTTGGGCTTCAGCCCCAGAGGGCCTTTTCGCTGGGACTGGAGACGGTGTCACAACCGGAAGAAAGTTTTCTAGTGGACAACCAGCGGGAATAACCAGTCAGACTAGCCGCAACGCGGCGGTAAATCCGGGGCGTAGCCCCCGGGAAAGTGGGAGACAGTCGTGAGCCGCAGAGCGGCGACACCACCCGCGATACCGTCTCTGAAGCCCTGACCTCTATTCTTTTCATCCCTCACCGGTTTCAGCCGGTGAAGGGTCTGCGGTTATCCTTGCTAGCCCCTGTAGCGTCCTTGATTATTCACGCCAGCACAACTTACGAATGCCTTTACTTCTGCGGAGTAATCCGAATAATGTTGCGCGTCACCTCGACCTGCCGGTCGGGATAGTTGGCGTGAATTGACGCGATCAGCTCTTCCAAAGTCGGAGACCCGCCTTCGCCATTCACGCCGTCGGCATCGTCCATCAGAATGACATGGTCCGGAATGCGATCGCCGAGAATGGCCGTCAGTTCAGTGCTCAAGCGATTGCGATTGCCCACCTGCCCCACCCAGCCACAATAGCCTGCATCCAGCCACCACAGACACCGCTCATGAATCCGCGTCAGCAGCTGCGGCACCACGGTCTGGCTGTCACCTTCGATAATTTCGACGTGAGAGTATGCGCGGAATCGCTTGCGAGCCATATCGGCCAGCCGGGGATCGAGCTCGATCGAATAGATTCGCTGGAAGCGCTGCGCGACGGCTGCAACCATCTCTCCGTAGTACGTTCCCGTCTCGACCAGCGTGGTCAGTCCGAACCGCTGCGCGTATTCCAACACGGCCCGCTGCTTTAGCAGATGCGGAATTCTGCGGGGCTCGCCGCGCAACTTCCACCACCAGTAATCGGGATAGTGGCCCAGCTGCTTGTACGCGGCATACATCGGCATCTGCTTGAAGAACGAGCGTATGGGATGAGTGGAAGGCTTGCGCGGCGAAGTCATGCTGGAGCTCCCAGAGTAGCAGGACAGCCCCAGCGATGCGAGCGGACGGGGCCAGAACACGTCGGTTTCACAGGCTGGGGAAAAAGTTCGATTCAACATGTTTTGAAGGGGCCTAGCTTTAGCTACGCCGTACTAGCCCCCCTATTTTTGTCATCCCGAGGCGGCTTCAGCCGCCGCGGGATCTGCTTGTCTCCAGTAGGCTGTATGAAGTACGCGACTGCCGTAGCTACGGCAGCGTATCGACGTCGTTCTGATGTCGTTCCTCCGAGACTGAGCCCATTTCGCTGTGTATGTAAGGTCAGACTTGTATCAGGGCACGACTTTAGTCGTGCCGCAGTACCGCTTTAGAAAGGACGGCTTCAGCCTCTGAGGACAGGGGCTAAAGCCCGCAGTAAAGGGAACTTGTCGGCCCGGCTGAAGCCGTGCCCTGATACAAACCGCAAACCGAAGAGATTTATGGCGTGTCATCACGCCTTCTAGAATCCCATCAGATTCGGCTCGGCCTTCTTGTAGCCGTGCTCTCCGGCCCACAGATCGAGCGGCACGGATGCCACCTCGTCCACCAGGGGAACAGCGTGGCCGTCGACGGTCAGATCGATTGATTTGAGGTAGTAATGGCAGGTATCACAAGCTTCCACCCGGACCGCAGCGATATCGTCGGCTGAATAGCGGGGAAGTTTCTGATAATCTTTCTCGTCGCAGATGGGACAAAGAATCCGGAGAAACTCCCACTCTGTCAGACATAGCGAGCACAGCAGAAACCGCTTGCCACCGTCGCCCTCGGGACGAAGCACGGCAGCTTGCGGTCGAGCCCCACACAGCGGGCAGACGGAACCGGCCGATCCGGCAGGCTGGGCTGGTTCGAGCCGCCGCCAGATTCTCCGCATAGGGCTGCAGCAAAACTCGCGCGAAGAATGAATTCGATCCACGCTGCTCCGCGTCATTTGCCGACAGAAAATTCTCTATCATCTGCCGCTGTTGATCCGGGCTGAATCCGCCGATTGCTTTCGCCTGTTCCGCCAGCTTCGACGGCCCGTTCCGCTCGACCAGCGCCAGCAAGCCGGGCAAGTACCGGAGGGCCGCATCCACCGGCAGCCCTTGGCGAAGGGAACCACTGGCCTTGCGTTCGGGAAGCGGCTGCGACGAGATTTCCTGGTAGAGCGTATTTTGAAATTCGAGGATTCGCCGATAGAAAGCCAGGACCTCAGCGGCATAAGAGAAGCGCTCTCCCAACTCGATCGCCCGCTGAATGCGTTTGTCCCACTCCGACCGTTTCATTGCCAGCTCCGTGAAGCTGCCATTATCGCAACGCGTTGTTCACGATCTGCTGAGCCTCATCCAGAATGGCATTCAGATGAGCTTCATCCTGGAAACTTTCGGCGTAAATCTTGTAGATGTTCTCGGTGCCTGAGGGCCGAGCAGCGAACCATCCGCTCGCGCTGGTCACCTTCAGGCCGCCGATTTCCGCACCATTGCCGGGAGCGCGAGTAAGCTTGGCGGTGATTGGCTCGCCAGCCAGCTCCGATTCCTTCACCGATTCCGGAGAAAGCTTTTCCAGCTTGGCCTTTTGCTCGGGAGTCGCCGGCGCATCGATGCGCGTGTAGTGCGGCATGCCGAATTCTGCTGCCAGCTCGCTGAAATGTTCGCCCGGATCTTTGCCGGTGCGAGCCGTGATCTCGGCAGCCAGCAGATCCATGATCGGCCCGTCCTTGTCGGTGGTCCACACAGCGCCATCGCGGCGCAGGAAGCTGGCGCCCGCACTCTCTTCTCCGCCAAAGCAGCAGGAGCCATCGAACAGTCCCGGCGCGAACCACTTGAAGCCGACCGGAACTTCCATCAGCTTGCGCCTCAGCTTCTTCACTACGCGATCGATCATGCTGCTGCTGACCAGCGTCTTGCCGACGACTACGCTCGGCGACCACTGCTCACGATGCGTCAGCAGATACTGAATCGCGACCGCCAGGTAATGATTGGGATTCATCAGTCCCGCGGACGGCGTAACGATGCCGTGCCGGTCCGCGTCCGTATCGTTGCCGAACGCCACCTGATATTGATCTTTCAGCCCGACCAGTCGCGCCATCGCGTAAGGACTGGAGCAGTCCATGCGAATCTTGCCATCGTGATCCACGGTCATGAACGAGAACGTGGGATCGATCACCGGATTCACGATCTTGATACCCAGCCCGTAGACCGAGTTAATCGGCTCCCAGTACGGTTGGGACGCGCCGCCCAGCGGATCGACGCCCATCTTCAATCCCGCCGAACGAATGGCATCCATGTCGACGACATTCTTCAGATCGTTGACATACGGCATCACGAAATCTTGCTGATGGGTGGTCGCCGCCTTCATCGCCTGTTCATAAGGCACACGCTTTACTCCGGCGTTGTTGGCTCGCAGCAAATCATTAGCGCGGTCCTCAATCCAGCCAGTGACGTCGGTATCAGCCGGACCACCATTCGTCGGGTTGTACTTGAAGCCGCCATCCTCGGGCGGATTGTGCGATGGCGTAACCACGATTCCATCTGACAGACCATCTTTGCGGCCGCGGTTGTAAACCAGGATGGCGCGCGAGATGACCGGCGTCGGCGTGAATCCATCGTTTTGCTGAATGATGGTTTCGACGCCATTGGCTGCCAGAACTTCCAGCGCCGTACGCTGCGCGGGACCTGATACTGCGTGCGTGTCTTTGCCCATGAAGAGCGGGCCGTCGGTCCCTTGATTCTTGCGGTATTCGCAAATGGCTTGGGTGATGGCCAGGATGTGCGCTTCGGTGAACGTGCTGCGCAGCGAAGAGCCGCGGTGCCCGCTGGTTCCGAAGATGACCATCTGGTTGGGATCGCTTACGTCCGGGCGCTTCTCATAATAATCGCGCTCCAGGAGAGCCAGATCCACCAGCATGTCCTTGGGCGCCGGTTTGCCCGCCAGCGGAGATATTCTTTCCTCAACTTTGGTTTCAATTGCCATGATTCAGCCTCATGTCGATCCTAGCTATCGTGCCGCCGCCTCGGCGTACAGTGGCACCGCAGGTTGGGCGGGCACGCCGTCCAGCGAAGCCCGGGTATCTACCCGGAAACCGTATGTGACGCTGGCCGCCAGCGCGCTGGCCACGGCCAACCCGATCAGCAGTGCCGGAATTCCGAGTTCTGCCTTGAGGATGGGAAAGAAGAACGTGCCCAGCACCGCTCCCAACTTCGCCATCGACGCGGCAAATCCCGCACCCGTCGCGCGAATCGCGGTGGGAAACGTTTCCCCGGACAGCAGATATGTAGTAGCGTTCGGGCCCATGTTCATGAACAAATTAAACACCATGAACCCGCCGAAGATCATTCCCATATGACTATCGGACGCCGCCGGAAATAGTGACGACGAAGCCACCATCAGCAGGCCCAGGCCCATGCCCAGGAATCCTACGATCTGTAGCGTGATCCGACTCAAGTAACGAACCAGAACGATCGCCAGCATGAAGCCGACTACCAGCAGCATGTCCACGGCCGCCGCGCCCTCGGTTGCGCCCATGTCCTTGGCGATGAAGCTGGAAGTGGTGCCCAGAGCCATCGCCGCCATGATGGTCGGTGTGAAAATGCCAATGCCGTAGGTGGAGATGTCCTGCAGGAACCATGGCACCGAAGCGAAAATAGTTCGGCGGATGCAGCCCTTCTTGAACAGCGAGCCGAACGACGTTCCACACGGGATGACCGGAGAATTCTGCGCGTTCAGCGTGATGGGCGCTTCCAGCAAAGCGCTGGCAGCATGAGAAGCTTTCTCGTAATTGCCGCGAGCCAGATGCCAGCGGACGCTTTCCGGCAATCCATCACGCATGATCACGACCACCACTGCGGGCAGAACTCCGAAGGCAAGCATAAAGCGCCACGCCTGCAGGGTGGGGTCGGCCTTCAAGATCAGCAGACCAATTAGCACGCCGAGCAGCGATCCCAGCGCCTGAAAGGCGAAGGCGCCCACAATCAGCCGCCCGCGCAACCGGGTGGGAACGGATTCGGCGATGTAGGAGACGCCGATGGGATAGTCCGCTCCGATGCCAATTCCGAGGAAGAAGCGGAAGACGATCAGCGATGCCGGATTCCACGCCGCTGCCGATGCCGCGGAGAAGATCACAAACAGGATGATGTCGACCATGAACATCCCTTTGCGCCCCACCCGGTCGGCAACTTGTCCAAAGACCAGCGCGCCGAAGAACGCGCCCGCAACCGCCGCGACCGCAACCAGGCCTTTGGTAGCAGCGTTCATGTGGAAGTCGTGGGCGATCAAGGGAAGTGCAACGCCGATGATAAAGAAGTCGAAGCCATCCAGCAGCACACCCATCGCCGACAAGATCCACACCTTGCGCTGGGTTTTGGTGAAGGGCGTGTCGTCCAGATGCTGCTCAAAAGATTTTAGGGCCGAAATCACGGTGCTCATGTGGGGAACCCGGGCCACGGAAGGCCGTTGGTTGAGTGTCTGAGGATTCTAGCGGTACCAACATGAAAAAGGTATGAAAAAATTTGTCACGCGTCCGGCGGCTGGTGCCCAGCCTCCAGCGGGGGAAGAAACTAGAGGCGATCTCGTAAATCGGGTTTGAAAGGGCACGGCTTCAGCCGGTGCCTTGATGCAAACCTTACCTCGACAGGATTTAAGGCATGCTTCCGGACAACGATCATGGGCGACAAAAAACGCATCACCCATGATCGTCTCGGAACCAGCGCTTATTCGTGGCTTTGCGGAGCGTTCCCCTTCAGCCGGTAGACCATCCCCGTCTTGGTGGTGCCCAGCGAGATCCAGTCCTGCACGTCGCGCTGCAGGGTAATGTAAAACTGCTCCATCAGCTTGCGCGTCTTCTGGTGCACTGCATCGGCGCGATCGAATTTTGCCTGGAAGGCAAATTCTCCCACCAGCGACAGATGTTCGCCGCGAGTGCGCCACAGCGAGATGTCGCACTTGGCCACAATGCCTTTTCCGAAATCCAGTTGCCCCAGCGGCAACAGCACTTCCTCGACAATGCCCTCGTTCACCAGGCTGATCTTTTCGTCGTCATCCTGCTTCAGATCCGCGAGCGCCGGGAACACCCGGGCCAGCATTCCCATAGCCATGGCGTTTCCTTCGTGAATCTGGCTCAGACCGAACTGACAATTATGCGAATACAGCATGCGAAATCCGCCGATCGCATCCTTCAGCGGCAGGACTTCTGCCTTGAATTTGATCTGATACTTGCCGGCAATCTTGGGCCTCACATCCATGGCGGCAGCGGCTTTCTCGTCGGGATGACGAAACTTGAAGACAATCTCCGGGTCGCCCACCGGAAAGCCGTCGACATAGCTGATGCGACGACGCAAGATGAAAGCGCTGTTGTATAGGCGGAAGTCAGAGGTATCGCCGAAAAGAATTTCCCTGATCTCGGGCCTGAGTCCGGTCTGCGGTGCCGCGATAAAACCCACTTTCAGCTTCTTCGCAGCACGCTCTACCAGCTTGCCGAAGTCGCGAAAGCTGTCCACCGATACGAAACGGTCGGGCTTCAGGATCAGCTTGGCCTCGACGTATTGAATGCTGTCCAGCGGATGGCCATCGCTATAACTGGCCGTTGCAGGCGAAGCGCCCTTGGCCGCCGGTAGGTCAGGCAAAACCCCGCTGGGCACGCCCTTGTCTTTATCTTGCTTGGCGGCCTTCTTCTTGAGCTTGGCCCCTTTGTCTTTCTTGACCTTGTTCTTCTTGTCTTTGTGTTTGTCTTTCTTCACGTCTTTTGCCATGCCAACGCCTCCCCTAAGACGGCGTTTACGCATTATTCACCTTCTGGGGCCGGCACGATACTGGGAAAACTTCTAGGTTTGCCCTCGAAATCTCGGAAGATAAGGATGTCAACCGATCCACGGTCGCGACTAAGCCAACTCCAACTCAATCTTCTTTGCATCCCGATCCAGCGCGGCGATGCGAAAACTGCGAATCTGCCCGGCGTGTACTGCTTCCGGCTTCGCGGCGCCGCCGACAGGAGTTGCTCCCTTCCACCGCGCCTGCAGCATCGAGCTTAGCGACGACAAGTCCGCTTTCGCCTCCGGCTTAGCCTCTTCCTTCGCCGGAGCGCTGGCGGCGATGCGACACGTGGCCCGAATGCCTTCGCCCAGTTCCACGCGTGCCTGGCCGGCGGCTTCTTCGATCATGCGGCCGGTGACCACGTCGCCTCGATTGTGCTCCGCCAGGTACTCATCGATGCTGGTGGGCACCAGTTGCTTCATGCTCAACCGCAACAGCCTGCGCTCAAGGTCGACGGCCAGCACTTGTGCCTTCACCGTTTGCCCAACCTTCAACACATCCTGCGGATGATTGATGCGCTTCTCGGCGCTGATCTCGCTGACGTGCACCATGCCTTCGATGCCTTCAGCCATTTGCACGAACGCGCCAAACTTGGTGATGCTGGTGACCGGCCCTTCAATCGCCGCGCCCACGGGAAACTTTTGCGCCACATCGACCCAGGGATCGCCCAGCGCCTGCTTCAGGCCCAGAGACATGCGCTGCTCGCCGACGTTGACGCCTAGGATTACCACTTCCACCGTGTCGCCCGCCTTCACCAGATCGCTGGGCTTGCGCACCTTCTTGACCCACGACATCTCCGAGACGTGGACCAGCCCTTCGATTCCGGGCTCCAGCTCGACGAACGCGCCGAAGTCGGCAGTGCGCGTCACGGTTCCACGCACCCGCTCGCCGGTTCTGTATTTTTCGGCCACGGAATCCCAGGGATGCGGCTGCAGCTGCTTCATGCCCAGCGAAATGCGCTGCTTCTCCGCATCGATCTTCAGGACTTTGGCTTCGATCTCCTGCCCCACCGAAAGCACGTCAGACGGCTTGTTGACGCGCCCCCACGAAATGTCGGAAACATGCAGCAACCCGTCCACTCCGCCAATCTCGACGAACGCGCCGTAATCGGCAAGTGTGCGAACCGTGCCGCTCACGATGTCGCCTTCCTTCAGCTCCGCGTATTTGCGATCCTTGCCGGCGCGCTCTTCTTCCTCGGCGACGACGCGGCGATCGACCACCACGTCTTCGTCCGCGGTATCGAGTTTGATGATGCGGCAGCGGATCTCCTGCTCCACCAGCTTCTCCATCTCGGCCGCATCACGAACTCCGCTGCGCGAAGCCGGCATGAAGGCGCGCACTCCAACATCGACGCTGAAGCCTCCCTTGATTAAGCCGGTCACGGTGCCGACGATCGTCGACTTTTCGGCGAAAGCCCTCTCCAGCGATGTCCAGTCCGTCGGCCGTGCGATCTTGAACCGGGTGAGTTCGTAGTAGCCCTCGGGATCGCGGCCCTTGACGGTGACGGCAACTTTGTCGCCCAGCTTGGGAGGTGCGCTGTCCTCAAACGCGGTCAGCGGCAGAATGCCTTCCGTCTTGTACCCGATGTCGAGGAGAACCGAATCGCTGGTTACGGTGACCACGGTGCCTTCCAGTTGCCGGCTACCGTTTTCGATTTTGTGCGAATGGCTCCGCTCAAACTGAGAAAGCAGCTCGCCGAATGATTCGTTCGCGTCGGCGCTGGTTTGAGATTCAGGGTTGAGTTGGGATTCAGGAATGTTTGGATTAGACATGAAACTGCTACAGCCTCGCGGTTGGGAAGATCAAGATCAGGATATCATCGGGCAGACGCCAGAAGGTTGCGAACTGAACAGAGTCGGTTCAAGCGCGGCGTGCCGAAGGGGAAGGTCTTCAGACCGGCCGTAAGCACTACTAAGTCAATTCGGCTTCAGCCGCTGAGGGCGCAGGCCGTGACTTCATCAAAAGTTCCCCAGGGGCCTCTCTCCCGGCGCGTTCGTCATCCAAACCTGAGGAGGCCGAAGAGACCATGATTCGCAAACTGAAGTCCGGCGAATATCGCCTGTACTCTCGCAAGAAGGATGCCAAGACCGGCAAGCGCCGCAACCTTGGGACATTCGGTAGTCGGGAAAAGGCCGAAGCCCACGAGCGCGCGGTGCAATATTTCAAGCGGCATTAGCTTGCTAGGAGGTTGGCAAAAAACTTGGCCCGACCTGATTTTGAAGTGGCGTAGCTTTAGCTTCGCCGTAGAAAGTCCTTTATTTTTTGTCATCCCGAGCCCGGCTTCAGCCGGTGAGGGATCTGCGGTTTCCCGCTTTCGTGCAGCTATCGGACCGCCGCAGAGACTCGATTCGCCCACCAGAAATCGAACCCGCGCTACAATACCCACTATCGGCGAGGATGCTATGGCGACAACCACACGGCTTCCGTTGACTGCGGACGAATATCTGCATAGCAGCTACAGTCCAGACTGCGACTACGTTGACGGCGAACTGCAGGAGAGAAACGTGGGCGAACTGGATGACGCGGAAATTCAGGGCGCATTAGTACAATGGTTCCGGAATCACGGCAAAGATTGGAATATTCGAACCTTGCCGGAAATAAGGATACAGATTACCCCGAAGCGCTTTCGCGTCGCCGATGTTTGCCTGATTTCACGCAGCGAACCGGCCGAGCAAGTGTTGCAACGGCCTCCCCTGGCCGTCATCGAAGTTCTCTCTCCGGAAGACCGAATTTCGCGCTATCAAGAGAGGTTCCAAGACTATCGCCAGATGGGCATTCGCCACATTTGGGTCGTCGATCCCCAAACCCGGCGCGGCTATGACTGCGCCACCGGAAGCTGGATCGAAACCAACTCCTTGGCCGTCGAAAATTCTCCCATCGCGGTCGATCTGTCCGTGATCTTCGCCGATCTGGACTAGATCGCGGTCCGCGAAAACCGGCTCCCCGCTAATCTCGCGTTGCCAGAATTCCCAGCCTGCCTCCCAGATCGGGTCCCTGCGCAGTGAACGGCTCCGGCGAACAGCCGTGATGTGCCGAGCGGAAGCGCAGGCCCGCGCGCTCCACCAGTCGAACCAACTCGGTCGCCGAATACAGCCGCAGCGAGGCAGTTTTCTCGCCGCTACCAGCGGGACCGGACCAGCACCAGCGGGTGTTGTTTCGTCCGGCGACAGCATCGAACGTCCACTCCTCCACGACCAGGGTTCCATCCGGCAGACGATAGCCATGCTTCGCTCCGCGCGCGAGGTTTAGGACCGCAAGGTCGCGATGCATCGTCTCGATCAGGACCAGGCCCCCGGGCCGAATCGCCGCACCCAGCGTCCGCAGAATGTTGAGATCGTCTTCTTCCGTCCCGTAGCCCAGAGAGGAAAAGATATTCAGGGCCGCGTCGAACCCGCTTTCCGGCAGCGGACTACGAAGATCGTGTTGCAGGTATCGAAGTTGCTGGGGAGACAAATCCGCCCGAGTGCGCTCGGCCTCTGCTATTAACTCCTTTGACTGATCAACGCCCAGCACCGTGGCGCCGCGTTGGGCCAGCGGCAGCGAGAGCCGCCCATAGCCACATGGTGCGTCCAATACCCGGCTTCCTTCGCCTAGAGTCAGCAACTGCCAAAGGTGTTCCACTTCCTGGGCAGTCCTCTCCGCCGGAGTGTATTCGCTCCAGATGCGGACGTACTCGTCGTCGAAAAAGTCTTTCCACCACTCCGTCATCAGACACCCCGCACATCAGCGGGAAGCTCGCGTGCTCTCGCTCATCGCAGTTGATTCTCGCCAGAGCGCGGAAGCAAATAGGCAAGCTCCCAAGACTACTCAAATCGCCGCGGGTCAGGTTTGTATCAGGGCACGACTTCAGTCGTGCTGTAGCCGCGCGTCAAACCACGGCTTTAGCCGCTGAGGGCCCGGGCTGAAGCCCGGAGCAGAGCGAAGATTATCGGCCTGGCTCAAGTCGGCCCTGATACAAATCGCGACTTCATGCGATTTACGAAACAGCTTCTTAATATCGCGTGTTCCTACTTAGCCTTCGTCCATTGATCCACCCAGCCATTCACCGTCTGATACCATAGCCGGCTGTTCTGCGGCTTCAGCACCCAATGGCCTTCGTCGGGGAAGTACAGCATCTTCGACGGAATCCCCAGTCGCTGCACGGTGGTAAATAACTGGAAACCTTCCGACACATCGAGCCGGTAATCGAGCTGTCCGTGCACCACCAGGATCGGCGTCTTGAAGTTGGGAGCCGACAGCGCTGGCGACCACTTGCGATACAGCTCGCGGTCGCTCCACGGCGTGCCTTTGAACTCCCACTCGTTGAACCACAGCTCCTCGGTCGTACCGTAGGCCGACTCGCTGTTAAACATGCCGTCATGCGAGACCAGGCACTTGAAGCGCGTGGTGTGACCTTCGATCCAGTTGATGGCATATCCGCCGTAGCTGGCGCCCAGCGCGCATTCGCGATCCTTGTCGATATAGGGATACGTCTTCTCCGCGTAGTCCAGACCCAGCATCAGGTCCTGAAACGGCGGGCCACCCCAGTTGCCATTGATGGCGTCGATGAACTTCTGTCCATAGCCGGTCGAACCGTGGAAGTTAATCATCACGATCACGTAGCCGTTGGCAGCGAACAGCTCGGGATTCCAGCGATACGACCAGTCATCGCCCCACGCCCCCTGCGGTCCGCCATGGATGAGAAACTTCACCGGATACTTCTTATTCGGGTCGAAGTTTGGTGGCTTGACCACGAAGCCCTGCACTTTTTCCTTGATGGCTCCATTGAACCAGAAGGATTCTAGCGGCTGCATCTGGACTTGCGACAGCACGGAATCGTTCAGCTTCGTTACCGCCTGCGCCTTCGATAGCAGGCAATCGGGAATAGTGTATGCATTCGGCGGAATCGCCATCCTACATTGTGGGAAGTCCAGCGCAGCGCTGTAGATCTCATTGGGCGCGGTGACCGACATGCGATCGAAGAGCAGCATCTTGCCGTCGGGAGTCGGCATGGGACTGTCGTTGAAGCCGGCGACCAGCTCCTGCGGCCAGGGATTCGGTCGCAGTCACATCGATTTTGTAGATCGGCGCCGCACCTTCGTTTTCGGCGGTGAAATAGATGGTCTTCGAATCGGGCGCCCAGGCCATCGAGTCGACCCAGCGATCGAAGTTGGGCGACACATCGGTAATCTTTCCGGTCGCACGGTCATATAGCATCAGACGGAAACGGTCGCTCTCATATCCGCCGCGCAACTGCGAGCGATACGCAATGTACTTGCCATCCGGCGAATACATCGGCGTACCGTCGCTGCCGGGATTGGTGGTGATTTTCTTCGGCGTTCCACCGGCGACCGGCACGATGAAGATGTCGTCGTTGGTGCTGGTGGCCTGTACCTCGTCGATGTTGCTGGTGTAAGCGATCTCTTTGCCCTCCGGCGAGAACTGATATTGGTCCTGCCCGCCGAGGCTGAACGGAGGCACATCGTGCGCTCCGGGTGTCAGGTCGCGAGCCACACCTCCGTCGGCCGAAACCACGAACAGATGGCTGTACTTACCGTCCCAGTAGTGATTCCAGTGGCGAAACATCAGTTGGGTAAAAATCTTGGCCTTCACCTTCGACTTGGCGGCCTCGTCATCGCGTTGCTTGTTGCAGGCATCGTCGTTGCAATCGGGCCAGACGGACGACTGGAACAAAATGCTCTTGCCATCGGGAGACCACACCCCGCCTGAGGCTTCGGTCGAGATGGTGGTCGCCTGCCGAGCCTCGCCGGTCAACGTGCCGGTGGAGGAGTCGAAGTCCTGCACCCAGATCTGCGATGCGCCATCCTTCGACTGCTCGAACAGCACGCGTTTGCCATCGGGCGCAAAGCGAATGCGGTCTTCTCCCGGACCAGTTGCCGGAGTCAGTCGCCGCGCTTCGCCACCGCTGATAGCGACGATCCAAAGATGTGGCTTGCGCGTGTTCTCGTCGAGGTTGACATCCACGGCAGAAAACGCCGCCCACTTGCCGTCGGGCGAGACGATCGGCTCGCCCACACGCTTGAGCTGCATCATGTCTTCGAATGTGAACGAACGCTTGCTTTGCGCGAATCCGGCCAGCGAGCAGCAGACTATGAAAAGAACGATACGACGTAGCATGAAGCCTCCATGCGCACATGCGTAGCCCGCGAAGCGCAGAATCATTGCCCTGAACGATCAGAAGCGTGATGAGCCACGGCGCATTAACAATGACTAAAGACTGGTTAGTCTAAACCAAGCGAATGCTGAGACAAAATGAAGTGGAAGTGTGGAAACGTCTGGCAGAGGTTTGCCGCTATCCCGATCGTAGAAATTGTTCCTGATTCGTATCAGGGCACGACCTTTAGTCGTGCCAAATAATGCGCCACCAAGTCAGGGCTTCAGCCCCTGCAAGAACAGTCTTCTCGGGCTAAAGCCCGGGTCATAATAGGCCGCTCTGCGGCACGCCTGAAGGCATGCCCTGATACAAACCGATTGTGAGATAGATGCAGTCACTAATTACTAGCAACTGGTTACTAGTTACTAGTTACTAGTTGCTAGTTGCTAGTTGCTAATTGCTGGTTGCTAGTTGCTAGTGTAGTTGCTATTGCTTCCCTCTCCCACGGCACCGAAAACTGCCGCTCGATTTTCTCCCGATAGCACGGTCCTGAGTTATACGTGCAGAACGGATACAACTTCCCGTCGGGCGTCGCGTAATGAATGACGCAGCGCTTCACCCGCTCGATGTCATAGTTGTAGGCGTCTTGAAAATGCATGCCTGCAACGAGCAGCGTGCGATAAGTGAAGGTTCCGTCTTTGCCATCGCGACCCAGCTTCTTATTGGTCAGGCCTTGCAAAGTTTGCAGGAACTTCGTGAACGTCAGTCCCGGCGGAGCCAATTGCGGCTTGAAATGCTTTTGCAACTTATTCCAGGCTTTCACCTTGCTATAGAGTTTGAAGCGAGCTTTTCCGGCCGAGCGCGAAAGCTCTTCCATATCCTGCAGCATATTCGGCACATCGACGAACTGGGTAATCGGCACGGCCTTCTTAGACTTCTCGTCGACAAAGAAGTAGGTCCCCAGCGAGCAATGCGGGTGCGACGAGATGGTCGGCACTCCGGTTCCGCGCAGTGCCGCGGTCAGCTTGGAGAACGGAGTAACGCAGGCCAGCGGAAACCAGTCGGTACGCGGATCGGTGATCCCGGTTTGTTCGCTGACGCAGCGCGCCAGGTCGGACAGGGTAAAGCGCTTCGCCAGCAGCTCATGTTTGGCGATGCGGCCAGTGAAGGCCACCGGCTGAAAGCTGATACCCGAAACAGTGTCGATATTCTCAATCGCAACTCGTACAATGTCGCCGATCTGATGATCGTTAAGGCCCTTCACGATGGTGGGGACGAAGACAATCTTCATGCCGGTAGCTCGGCAATTCTCGATGACCTTCATCTTGGTCTCGAGCAGCGTTTTCCCGCGCACGCGAAGGTAGATGTCGTCGGTCACGCCATCGAATTGCAAGTAGAGCGTAGCCAGCCCCGCATCTTTCGCCCGCTGCGCAAACTCCATATTCGACAGCTCGATGCCGTTGGTCGCGGCCTGAATATGGGTGAATCCCATCTCCCGCGCCATGGTCAGGATCTTCGAAGAATTGCGGATGGACCGTCGGCTCGCCGCCGGAAAATTGCACCACGCGCCCATCGACTGGCCGCTCGCCGCGCAGCGTAGCCAGCATGTTCCGGATCTGCTCCAGGTTAGGCTCATACAAATAACCCGCGGTATTGGCGTTGGCGAAGCATACCGGACAAGTCAGATTGCAGCGGTTGGTGAGATCCACGTTAGCCAGCGCGGTGTGCGAGGTGTGCATGCCGCACAGGCCGCAATCGTCAGGACACGACTTGCCACCTTCCACCTGCGGATTCGACAGGCCAAGATTGTCGCCGAAGTTCCATTCCTCCATCTTGAGATAGAGTTCGACGTCGCTGAAGATGATGTCGCGAAAGTCGCCATGCTCGACGCAACGCTTCTGCATCACCACTTTGCCATCTTCGGCGAAGATATCGGCCAGGATAACCTTGTTGCATTCCGGACAGAGCGACTCCGTCTGCTTGGGCAGGCCTTTCTGCAGCGGCTTGATGGGCGCGCCAGTGTAGGTAACCTCGGGCTGCAGGATCCGAAGTCCGGGCCGCTTGGTGGGGACTGGAGGATGGTTAGGAGAGTCGGTGGGCAACATTGGAAGCTGCATTTCAGGTGACAAGGTCTGAGTGCTCACGTTTTTCCTTACCTCTGGGAGTGAAGTGGGCGCGGACGGCAGATGATCGTGGTGATAATACGGTGTATAAAAAGGCACACCGCCGCGCCCCTCGATGGAACGATTGTCGCCGGAATGAGCCGTCGGGCGCAGTGCCGTGTCTCACCTGTATGAGTGAAGCCACTGCGCAGTGAACGGCCATATCGGCCCTTCGACGGCCTGAATCAGGGGCTGAACGGCGGCGTCTTTATTGCGTTATTTCGATGGGCCGCAAGTGTCGATAACAATGTCAACGTGACGGTTCTTCTGCCGGCCCTCGGGATCGTCTGAACCATCAGCCTTGGTATTGGGTGCGACTGGATTGTGCTGGCCGAAGCCCTCGATCGGTGTGCCCTCCGGCTACGAAGCCATGATTGGCCAGCCAGCCGCGCACCGTGATGGCGCGCTTTTCGCTGAGCATCTGATTATGGCTGTCGGAGCCGGCGGAGTCAGTGAAGCTCTCGATGCGCACTGGATGTTTGCCGGCTTTGGTGATCAGTGGACCAAGAGCGTCCAGGGTTTGCCCAGCGTCGGGATTCAGGGTCCAGCGTTTAGGCCCGAACAGCGCATCGGCGCCCACCGAGAGGGTCTCCGCGCACTTCGCGTCTGTCTGCTTGATCGCCTGGATACCTTTCACGATCGGCGGCCCCATGGGCTTTTCTTCAGCGCCTCGTGGCTCATTGATTGGCCCGGTCTGCACAGTGTTCTGAGGCGGTGAGGTTTGTCCGGCCTGCGCCGACGCAGCCAGTGCGATGTGGGCGCCGCTGATCACGCAAATCCCAATAACCATGAGACGAAGTCGCAAGCCTCGAGACCGTCGCGCAATAGCGCCCATGAAGAACCCTCCTAGACAAAAAAGATGACGTGCCCTGAGAGCAGGGCTGCAACCAAGCGGCGCCGTATCCTTGACCAAAATTCTACCAAGCAAGATGGCCTGCGCCTCTGCTTTTGATGATCCGGGGCTTTGGCACAGCTTTGGCTTGCAGCGGCGGCGTAGAATCGTGAGCGTCTTTTAGAGTGCAAGCCGGCAGAGTGCAATCCGGCTGGGGCAAGGAGAGGCTATGGGCAAGAAAGCTAAGAAAAAACATACAGGCAACTCCGCACTGGAGGCGATCAGCGATCCAGCGAAGAAGGGAACAGCTGTTCCAGAGCTCACCAAGAAGGACTATGAGCGCGAGATGGACCGGCTTCAGGTCGAACTGGTCAAGCTTCAGGACTGGGTGAAGGCGACCAAGGCGCGCATTGTCATTCTCTTTGAGGGTCGCGATGCCGCCGGCAAGGGCGGCGTGATCCGGCGCATCACCGAGCGCGTCAGCCCGCGCGTATTTCGAGTAGTCGCGATGCCGGCTCCGACCGAGCGCGAGAAAAGCCAGATCTACTGGCAACGTTATATCGAGCATCTCCCCTCGGGCGGAGAAGTCGTCATCTTCGATCGTAGCTGGTACAACCGCGCCGGGGTCGAGCACGTGATGGGCTTCTGCAATAAGGAGCAATACCAAAAATTCCTGCAAGGCTGTCCGCAGGTGGAAGCCAGCCTGATCTCCGACGGCATTACTCTGCTGAAGTATTGGCTGGAAGTAAGCGAGAAGGAACAGCATCGCCGATTCCAGGCGCGCATCAAGGACCCCAGTAAGCGCTGGAAGCTGAGTCCGATGGATTTGGAGTCGCACCGCCGCTGGTACGATTATTCGCGCGCACGCGATGCCATGCTGGCGGCGACGGATAGTGCGCTGGCTCCGTGGTATATCGTTCCCTCCGACGACAAGAAATGCGCCCGGCTCAACTGTATTGCAGATCTATTGAGCCGGATTCCGTACGAGGAAATTCCCTACACGCCACCCAAGCTGCCTCCGCGCCAGAAGCCGAAAGGATATGAGGAGCCGAGATTGCAGCACCAGCACGTGGCGCAGCGGTGGTGAGGAAAGTGGATGGTGACTGGTGGATAGTGGATAGTTCGAAAATCCCAGAGCGCTAGCGTAGAAAGCACCCTATTTTCGGACCGCATCCTCGGTAGTCTTCTTCCTCAAGGTCCTGCGAGTTGGAGTTTTCAGGCTCTGGAGGAATTGGTCTAGCGATTCGCTGTCGCCGCGTTGGAAGGCTATACGTCCACTCTCTAGCGCGGCCAGTTCTGACTTAGTTGGCGGTTCGATCCGGTATCGGCTCATTCGTATCATCGGAACCTACCTAATAGAATAAATGATATGCGCCTTATTGCTGTTTTCTTGTCCACTTTCATCGCTCTAACTGCCGCTGTTGCGCAGGAGCCACTCCTCTTGATCCAGCGGACCTGGGCGGAGAATCAAACCAACGAATCTAGCGACTGCGTGCAGGTAGAAAACGACGGATCTTATCACTTTGAGCACACGCCTATGGACCTTTTTCAACCGGGCCGCCGACAAATTCATGTTGGCAAGCTGAGCGACGAAGAAATGAAAGAGTTACAGGAGGTACTCGACGATCCGGCCCTGCTGTCGTTAACCACGCCGAAGCCAGGAAAGGGCTTTATGGCGGCCAGTTTTGATTTCTTGTGGACTGCCATCAATCGCGGTAGCAGTCGCCAGTTACTCTACTTCGAAAGTGGCGCTGGAGCGAGCAAGGTCTCCGGTGACCGGCTTCCAAGCCTGAATCAGACGCCGGCCATGAAGCCGCTAATGACCTGGTACAAGCAAATCAGCAAGCGCAAGGATGACGTCGACAAAACGGCTACACCCACCTGCTCGCTCAAAATAATGCGCTATTAGCCAGATCGGCGCCGAGCGTTGCCGCACAAAACAAAACCGGCCGCTTGCGCGACCGGCTTAACTGACCACTATTCACGGTCCACGAACTAATCCCCGTACACCGCTTCGCGCTCTTCCACCGCGGGCTGCGCCGGCTTAATACCGCCGATGTTGCCTAGCGGAACGAAGCCATCCTGGCTGACCGGCTTTTCGCCCAGCACGTGCTCCTTGTAGAGCGCCAGCATGCGTGCCTTCTCGGCTTCGGCCTTGACCTTCGCATCGCGTGCCGCGAACTTCTCCTGACGCGCATTCTTGGCGATGCCCAGATCGTCGAGTGTGTGATTGGCTTCGGCGTTGACGTGCTCGTCAACCAGCCTCAGCGTGTGCTCCGTAGTGTCAAGATTGACCTTCTTGCCGCCGGCAAAGATCTCGTGACGGCCATGCTCCTCGTACCACTTGGTCAGAGTCGCGGTCATGTGCATCTTCTCGACGATGTTGCGCCAGCCCACGCCGGTGTTGTAGGCGCAGAAGCTGATCTCGCCTTCCTGCGTGGCGTAGGGAATGATGCACTGCTCGGTGCGGCGGAAATCGTAGTTAAACAGGTCCTGGAACCACATGCCCGCAACGAACAGGAAGTTCCAGCGATCGCGCCGGCGCTTTTCGATGTCCGTCTCAGTGCGGTCGCCGCTGACTTTGCCGTAACTCTTGCCGGTTGCGCCGAACGTCTTGTCGAACTTCTTCAGCAGGTCGGTAAACTTGAAGTGCGTCGGCGACTTGAAGGGATCGTAATTCTTCAGTAGCGCCAGGGTCATGCCGGCAATCGACATCCACTTGCCGCGCGCCGCGTCGTTCACCTTCGCAATATCTTTCGCGATGGTGTCGCCATTCAGAAATGCCGTGACCGGAACCGCTTCCTTGGTTTCCTTGTCGATCATGACCGCCATGCCGACGCCGCAATTGGGGTGGCAGCCGCAGCTCAGCGATCCCCAATCCTTGTCGGGTCCGTGAACCAGGTCGGCCCAATCGGAGAAGGTACTCATGAATGAAATCGGGAACCAGTCGCGCGTGGGTTCGCCCAACCCGGTCTGATTCTTTACGTCATGCGCCAGATGAGACAGCGTGTAGCGCTGTGCCTGGCGGCGCTCGTCAGTGATCGCCTCATCGCGTCCGGTGAACGAAACCGGCTGGAACGAGAGGAACGAGATGCGCTTGGGATTGTCGAGCGCGAACTGGATGATGCGTCCGACCTGCTCGTTGTTAAGGTCGTTGACGATGGTCACGACAGGAACGATCTCGACGCCAGCCTTGTGCAGGTTCTCGATTGCCTGCAACTTCACATCAAACAGATTGCCGACCAAACGATGGGAGTTGGCAGCGTTGCCGATGCCATCGAATTGCAAATACGCGTAGCGCAGACCGGCTTCGAACGCTTGCTTGGCGAACTCGGGACTCTTGGCAAACTCGATGCCGTTGGTCGCCGCCTGCACGCTGTTGTAGCCAACCTTGCGCGAGTAGGCCACCGCGTCGAGGAAGTAAGGCGACAGCGTGGGCTCGCCGCCGGAGAACTGTACCGACATCTGGCGCCGCGGCTTGATGGTGATGGCGTTGTCGAGCATGGTCTTGATCTCGTCCCACGTCAGTTCATGCACGAAGCCAACCTGGTTGGCGTCCATGAAGCAGGGGTCGCACATCATATTGCAGCGGTTAGTCAGATCGATGGTCAGCACCGATCCGCGGCCGTGCAGCACTGTGCTGCTGCCGTGGTGATGCAGCTTCTCGTCGTTGTGGGCGCGAATGTCGCGGCCGGGAAAAACATCTTCCAGGTGCTTGAAGAAATCGGTGTCCATGGCCATCACGTCTTCAAAGTGACCGTGGATGGGGCAATCTTTCACCATCAGGATCTTGCCGTCGCGCTCGATGATCTGAGCCTTGATCTCGCCGGCCTTCTCGTTCATCAACACTTCGACCGGCAGCTTGCCGTCAAGAATCTGCTGACGAATTTCGGGAACGCACTTGGGGCAGAGTGAGTCAGTTGCGCGCGGCCAACCGAGCGGCGGCTTGGATTTCTGATACGACTTGAGTAGCGGCTTGTCGGACCACTTGGGCGTAAACGAAGGATTGGGATGAATACTGTTCAGTTTGTCGAAGACCACCCACGCGCCTTTCGCGGCAACTGTGACAGCCTTTTCAACATACTTAATCGGTTTATGCATTTACGCCTCTAAAGTTAGGATGATGTTGACCCACCCCACGTGGGCCCGCACTCATGGTTACCTGCATTTATAGGGTAATGACCCGAACCCGAAAGGGCCAAGCAGGATGGGCTAAATGGGCGGATTTAGTGGCTCAGCGGGCCAATCGCACATTGAATGGTGACCCAGATCACAGGCCTATGTTATTGAAAAAATTGGCTCGTGAGGTGTTCTACGAAGCATCCTATTGCTTCTCCGGCAGGCTACACGGAAGGATTGCGCCGACGGTCGTCGCCAGAGCGGGAAAAGCTGGTTGGCAACTGGGAATCTGGGGTATATTGTTCCGCGCCAAGGCAGAGGCAGAGCAAATCTGCCCATCGCGATCCCGGAAGGACCGACTTAATGAGATCCATGAATCTGCGCGCCGCTCGAATCAAGAAATATCAGCTCACCATTCCAGCTCTGCTTTTCTTACTGCCATTGGCTGTCGTCTCTGCGCACGGACAAACCCAGATCACCAGTTGTGGAACCGTCATCCGCGACGGCGGCGAGTATGTTCTGGCAAACGACTTAGATTGCTCTGGCAATGGAATCACCATTAGCTTCAATACCCAGCAAGTCGAACTCAATCTCGCCGGCCACCGGATTACCGGGTCAAGCAGTCCGAACAAGGCAGGCATCCGGGTGGAGTCGGCCGCGCCTGTTCTAATCCAAGGCCCGGGAGTCATCAGTAACTTCACAGCCGGCGACGGCATCGTGCTCGTGGCCGGTGGCGTGCAAGTTTACGCTGTGACCTGCACAGGGAACCAGGTGGGCTTCTATCTCAGCCCTGGAATCTATGGGAAGGAGGCGCAGGCCATCGTGCGCGACAGCGTTGCGGAAAATAATGTCGATGGATTCTACGTGGCGAGCGGCGGCGAACTCACTGGCAATCTGGCAAACGGGAACAGTCAAGACGGCATTTTTATTGCGACCACAGTACGGGCTAGATTCTCGCGCAACATGGCTACGTTTAATGGACGATACGGCATCGCGACAAACCAGGGTTCCAATAACAAAGATATTCGTTCGAATACCGCCTTGGACAATGATGGCTACGATTTGTTCGATGCCAACAGTAACTGCCAAAATAAATGGAGCGACAATACCTCCGGCACCTCAAAGGGACCCTGCTTCCACTGACGTTTTTCGTGCCTTTTCGTATCTTGCTGCTGAGAGTCCGCCCCGAGTGGAGTCGAGGAGCGGTGCGCATACCCATTCTTTGGCAATAGGTGGGAGGTTACTCCGGCTTCCAGTGATACGCGCCGGGCTGCGGCAGCCCTACATGCGCCAGCACCCGATTCACGAACTCGCGCGCGATGTCATCGGTCGAAGCCGGGCGAAAGTAGAACGCGGGAATCACCGGGAAAATAGTCGCGCCAGCCTCGGCGGCCAGCGTCATATTGCGCAGATGGATCCGGTTGAATGGCGTCTCGCGCACGCAGAGAATCAGCGGGCGGCGCTCCTTCAGGCAGACATCGGCGGCCCGCTCGATCAACTGGATCGCCATGCCATTGGCGATTCGCGCCAGCGTCCCCATGCTGCAGGGCAGGACAATCATGGCGTCGGTGACGTACGATCCGCTGGCCACGTTGGCTCCGATGTCCGCATTGTTCTGCTGCTGGATTTTGCTCGACGAGCGTCCCAATAGTTTGGTTACGATTTCGTTTCTGCCGGCCACGCCGAGTTCTTCGGCCATCACGCGCAAGCCGCTGTCGGAGATAACGAGGTTGATGGTTCCGACGCGTTCGTCGCTTTCGAGAGCGTCCAGCAGATGCTTGGGGAAGATCGATCCGCTGGCGCCAGTGACGGCCACCGTCAAAATGCGAGGCGTTGTGTCGGTCGGCGAGAGCATCTAAGTTTTCGTGTGAAGTGACGTCTTGTCGGCGAAACTGTCGATTCGGTATCGCCGGCGAAGCCTCCTCATCGTACCATCGGGTGTCCGGAGGGCGTCGTAAGTTGAGTTTGAATGGGTGTGCCCGCCGGAGCTACGGGTTGGGATTCAACCAGTATGTCCGCCCAATGCGCTTTGTATCAGGGCATGGCTTCAGCCGTGCCGCACGGAACCGATAACCGAACGGGCTTCAGCCCCTGCAATCGGTGAGCAGCGGCCGAAGCCCTCAATAGGTGTGCTTTATTCGGCACGACTGAAGTCATGCCCTGATACGATTCGCTACCTATTGAAGGAACATAGAGGGTGGCCATTCAAGGAACTATGTTCCGTGAGACTGGAAAGCTTGGTTCACTGAGACTGGAAACTTGCAGTCTGAAGCCCGAAACTAATCGAGATGAACTCCGACGCCATCAAGAAACTTTTCGACCAGGTAAGGCGCGGCAAGGCTCTCGTCCGAGGAAGCGGTGCAGCAGTTGCGTCATCTTCCCTTCGAGGACCTCGGTTTCGCCAATGTCGATCATCACCGAGCGTTGCGAGTCGGGATGCCGGAAGTGATCTTCGGGCCGGGAAAGACACCGCAACATCTGGCAGAGATTTTTGCCCGGCTCGCCAAACACGGCCACAACGTGCTGGCGACGAGAGTAACGCCCGAGCAAGTCCGCGCGGTCAAACGCAAATTCCGCAAGGCCGAGTTCCACAAGCTGGCGCGCGCCATCACCCTTACGCGCGACGAGACGGTTTATGGCAAGGGCAAGATTGTTGTGGTCTCAGCCGGGACCAGCGACATTCCCGTCGCTGAGGAAGCGCTGGTCACGGCGCAGATCATGGGCAATGAAGTCCAGCACATTTACGATGTCGGCGTCGCCGGTATTCATCGCCTGCTGGCGCGGCGCGATGTGCTGACCGAGGCACGGGTGATCGTCGTTTGCGCAGGAATGGAAGGTGCGCTGCCCAGCGTGGTCGGAGGACTGGTTGGAGTGCCGGTGATCGCCGTGCCCACCAGCGTGGGATATGGAGCGTCGTACCAAGGCATAGCCGCGTTGCTGGGAATGCTTAATTCGTGCGCGTCGAATGTGACGGTGGTCAACATCGACAACGGCTTCGGCGCGGGCTATGTCGCGTCGATCATCAATCGGCAGTAGTCAGTTGTCGGTTGTCGACGGGATAATCTCGCAAGGCAGACTAATATCAAAGATTGACAATGTTTGTTATGAGAGATACCGTTTGACTGGAGGCTTTCCATGAACGTTTCGCTAACTCCCGACCTTGAGAAATTTGTGCAAGGGAAGGTCGAGAAAGGCCGTTACAACTCGGCCAGTGAGGTGGTCCGTGAAGCGCTCCGCTTGTTGGAAGAGTATGACAAGGCACGCGCAAGACAGTTGCTGGAGTTCAATCAAGAACTCGGGCGGCGTATAGCTTCCTTGGATCGCGGTGAGATGGTTGATCCGGCAGAAACGCGCGCCCGGCTCCGGCGAAGATCGCAAGAACGGCGACAAGGGAGCGCATGAGCGGCTACGTTCTCAGCCGCGAAGCGGACCGGGATCTGGACGACCTTTGGTATTACATTGCGCAAGACAGCGTCGATGCGGCGGACCGTTTAGTCAACAAGCTGCTTGATGCTTTTGACGGCCTCGGCCGAAACCCCGGCATTGGGCACAAGCGGAAAGATCTCACTAAGCATGAAGTTCTTTTCTGGCCGGTTGGAAACTATCTTGTCATTTATCGAGCGGGGCGACGTCCGATCCAGATTGTTGCTGTCGCGCACGGATCGCGAGATATTCCCACCTTTCTGCGACGACTGCGCAGCAGCGATTAATCCTGCCGGCTTACTCCCCGAACACCCGCTTGAAAATCTTGTCCACATTCCTTAACGGCCGTTTCAAATCGAACGCGTGCTCCAACGTCTCACGCTTCACCTTCGACGTGATTTCGGGATCGCTCATGATCAGCTCGCGGAAATTGAGGTCGTCTTTCCAGGCGCGCATGGCATTCGCTTGCACCAGACGGTAGGCGTCTTCGCGCAGCACTCCGGCTTCGACCAAGTCGAGCAGCAACTGTCCGCTGAACACCAGCCCGCCAGTCGACTCCAGATTCTTTAACATGCGCTTGGGATAAACCAGCAGTGTGTCGATGAGGTTGGTCGTCTTGTTAAGCAGGTAGTCGACGAGAATAGTCGAGTCGGGGAGAATGATGCGTTCCACCGATGAGTGCGAGATGTCGCGCTCGTGCCACAGGGCAACGTTCTCCAGCGCAGCCTGCGCATTCGAACGCACCACGCGAGCCAGTCCACTGATCTGCTCGCAGGTGACCGGGTTGCGCTTGTGCGGCATGGCCGACGAGCCCTTCTGCTTCTCGCTGAAATACTCTTCTGCCTCGCGGACTTCGGTACGCTGCAGATGGCGAATCTCAGTGGCAATCTTGTCGAGCGTCGATGCAATGACCGCCAGCGTGGCGACGTAAAACGCGTGCCGGTCGCGCTGAATCACCTGCGACGAGACCGCCGCAACATTCAGTCCCAGCCGCTGGCAAATCGCTTCCTCATATTCCGGCTCCAGATGCGCTGCGTTGCCGACCGCTCCCGACAGCTTACCAACCCGCATCTGCTCCGACGCCATTTCAAAGCGCTCGATATCGCGCTGGATCTCCGAGTACCAGTTCGCCAGCTTCAGTCCGAAAGTGACGGGCTCGGCATGAATGCCGTGGGTGCGGCCGATCGCAGGCGTATCTTTGAACTCCCACGCCCGGCGCTTCAGGACCTCGCGCAGTTTCTGCAGATCCACACGGATGATGGCCGAAGCCTGCTTCACTAGCAGTGCCTGAGCGGTATCAACCACGTCGTTCGAGGTCAAGCCGTAATGCAGCCAGCGCGATTCCGGTCCGACCTTCTCTGCCACCGCCGTGGTGAAGGCGATGACGTCGTGCTTTACCTCGGCCTCGATCTGGTTGATGCGGGCAAGGTCGAAGTCGCCCTTTTCGCGGATGGCCTTGGCAGCCGATTGCGGCACGATCCCGGCTTCGGCAAGGATTTCCGTCGCGGCCAGTTCTACGTCAAGCCACGTCTGAAATTTGTTTTCATCACTCCAAATACGGCCCATCTCCGGGCGGGTATAACGGGCAATCAAAGCGGGACTCCTTTATTTAGCAGCGGTTCGGATGACAGCGAAACTCATTATTGTACAGGGGAGGGACGGTTTTCGCGGTTCGCCGTTCGCCAGTCGCTTTTTACTTTTAGCCACGCCGTGGTAAGTCTTGCTTGTCATCACGAGGAGGCCTTCAGGCCGATGAGGGATCTGATTGAAGATCAACCTTTCCACCCCGTGGGCTCTACAGTTTGCTGAAAAACTCGAAAAGCAGATCCCTCACCGGCTGACTTCACCCCAACAAGCGCAAAGGCGGCGCTTGTCGGGGGTCCCGGTAAGCCGGATTCGGGATGACAACAATAAAGGGCTTATAGGCGGCGCTGAAGCGCCGCACTACCCGAACAGCGCCTCCCTTCGAGTTTTTTAGCAAACTGTTTAGCCTCCATCCACTAGTCCGAGCAACTTAGACATTTCTTCGTACAAAAATCCTTCACCGGGACGATAGGGTTGCACCCATTTACCGTCGATCACGAATTGCGGGACCGCGCGCTTGCCGGTTTGGCGGATAACCTCGGCGGCCGCGCCCGGCGTGGTTTCAATGTCGATGTCGGTGTAGGCAACATGGTTCTTGTCGAGGAAACGCTTGGCCGTTCGGCTGTCGGGGCACCACGAAGCGGAATAGACGATCAACTCCATACTGCGATTTTATGATAAGCGATCATTCCCGCGCCGGATGTAGTATGTACGATGCGCTGATCGCCGCCTGAATACCCGTCCTTCGACTCACCGGCACAACTGCGGCCCCCTCCCCTCAAGATGACAAATCTGGCGCGAGCAACCACTCGCGTCCTGCTGAGGGTGACAGTCGCAAACAAAGGGGAGCGCCATCGCTCCCCTTTTTGCTGCGCTATTTGATGTTGATCAGTTGCTGTACAGCAGCACGCCTTCGGTCTTCTCCTCGCCGACCGGGCGATAGAAGAGCTGATCGCGGTCGAGGTAGACCTCGATGAAGGCCGGCCGCTGTTCGAACGTGCCCTGGATGAGCGCCTCCGACAGCGGATCTTCAATATACTTCTGCAAGGCGCGCCGCAACGGGCGAGCGCCATAGGTGCGATCGACGACCGTCTTGTCGAGGATCCACTTGCGCGCTTCTTCCGTTACCGTGACCGTGATGGAACGCTGGGCCAGGTTCGTGTTCAGGTGTTGCACCATCAGTTCCACGATCTGGATCAGGTCGACTTCGGTCAGCGCGTTGAAGATGATGACCTCGTCCAGCCGGTTGAGGAACTCGGGGTTGAAGGTGCGCTTCACTTCGTTTCGCACCATGTCTTCGACCTTCGTCGAAGTGTTTTCGTCCAGTTCGGACTGGAAGCCCAGACCGGTGCGCTTCTGCAAGTGCCGCGCGCCGATGTTCGAGGTCATGATGATGATGGCGTTCTTGAAGTCCACCGTGTTGCCCAGACCATCAGTGAGTTGGCCGTCTTCAAACACCTGCAACAGGATGTTGAACAGGTCAGGATGCGCCTTCTCGACTTCGTCCAGCAGCACGACAGAATATGGCGCGCGTTTCACACGCTCGGTGAGCTGGCCGCCCTCTTCGTAGCCAACGTAGCCCGGAGGCGAGCCGATCAGTTTGGAGACCGAATGCTTCTCCATGAACTCCGACATGTCGAAGCGCACCAGCGACTTCTCGCTGCCGAACATGAATTGCGCCAAGGTGCGAGCGACCTCGGTCTTGCCAACGCCGGTCGGACCGAGGAACAGGAACGAACCGATCGGACGATTCGGGACTCTTCAGTCCGGCACGCGAGCGGCGAATCGCACGAGCCAGCGCCGAGATGGCACGGTCTTGTGAGATCACTCGCCGATGCAGCTCTTCTTCGATGCGCAGCAGCTTCGGCGCTCTCTTCTTCCTTGATGGAAGCGATGGGAACGCCGGTCCAGCGCGAGACCACGTCTTCAATGTCTTCGCGGCCGACAACGCCAGTCGAGGACTCATCGAGATGATATTTTTCGCGCAGGGCACGCAGGTTCTCGCGCTCTTTGCGCTCCTCGTCGGAGTAGAAGCGGGCCTTCTCAAATTCGTGGTTCGCGATGGCGTTTTCCATGCGATGCACGATGAACTTGATCCGCTTCTGCACCTCGGTGATGTCCTCGGGCAGGGAAGTCTGGCGAAGCTTCACGCGCGCGCCGGCCTCATCGACCAGATCGATGGCCTTGTCTGGCAGGAAGCGGTCGGGCAAATAACGGTTGGAGTGCGACACGGAGAAAGTGATCGCGTCGTCGGTGTAGCTGACGGCGTGAAACTTCTCGTAGCGCTCCTTGATGCCAAACAGAATCTTCACTGCGTCGGCTTCGTTCGGCGGCGGAACTTTTACCGCCTGGAAGCGGCGCTCCAGCGAACGGTCCTTCTCGATCGACTTGCGATACTCACCCGGCGTGGTTGCGCCGATGCATTGAATCTCGCCGCGCGATAGTGCCGGCTTCAGGATGTTGGCAGCGTCGAGCGAACCTTCCGCCGATCCAGCGCCCGACTAAGGTGTGCAACTCATCAATAAAGATGATGGAGTTTTGCGACTCCATCAGTTCCTTCATGATGGTCTTGAGCCGCTCTTCGAACTGGCCGCGATACTTGGTGCCGGCGACGATCAGCGAAAGATCAAGCGCCAGGATGCGCTTGTCGGCCAGGAACGACGGCACTTCGCCGTCCGCGATGCGCTGCGCCAGGCCTTCGACGATGGCAGTCTTGCCGACGCCAGGCTCGCCGATCAGCACCGGATTATTCTTGGTGCGGCGGCAAAGAATCTGAATGACGCGCTCCAGTTCGCCATCGCGTCCCACCAGAGGATCGAGCTGGTTGTCCATCGCGGCCTGGGTAAGGTCGCGAGAAAACTCCGACAACAGCGACGACTCGCGGGAACGTTGCGATGGCTGCGCTTTCTCCTGCGAGGTACGCGCCAGTTCCTCACGGATGGAGGAAAGCCGCAATCCGCGCTCGTGCAAAATCTCAGCGGCGAAGCATTTCTCTTCGCGCAACAGCCCCAGCAACAGGTGTTCGGTACCGATGTGCTTATGCGATAACCGCTCGGCCTCCTCAGCCGCATACGCCAGCACCCGCTTGCACTCGTTGCTCAAAGGCAGGTCCACGGAAGTGGAGACCTTCTCCCTAATGGTAGTGTGTCCTTCGATCTGTTTCCGGATGGACTCCACCGAAGCATGGGACCTAAGGAACCGATTTGTGAGCGCCTTGTCCTCGCGCAGGAGGCCAAGCAGCAAGTGCTCCGTCTCGATGTACGGAGAACCGAACTGGCTGGCTTCGTAGCGCGCGAAGAAAATTACGCGCCGGGCCTTTTCCGTGTACCGTTCAAACATGGGACCTCTCCTAGAACTCTACGGGATTTTTTTCTCCCGATAAAGCTCTATCTCCTGACTCTCCCCAACCCGCCGGTCCTCAGATCAAGCAACTGGGACCAATAATAAGGACCGCATAGGCCCCGTACTACTACAAACACCGCATTTAGCCCGCGCGTTGCTCATGCCGGCAACGACTGCGGAGACACCTCAACCATGCAGCCACGTTCCAGACGCAGCACCCGGTCGCAGCGGCGCGCAAACCCAAGATTGTGAGTAACGATGAGCGAAGTGAGACGATAGTCGCGATGTAACCTGGCGATCAAATTAAAAACCGCTTCCGCTGTCCGGTTGTCGAGGTCTCCCGTCGGCTCGTCGGCCATCAGGATCTTGGGTCCGGTGATCAGCGCCCGGGCCAGCGCTACCCGTTGCTGCTCGCCACCAGACAACTCGCCGGACCGATGACTGGCACGGTCCGCTAAACCCACCTCCTGCAACCAGTGCAGGCCCTGCAGTTCCGCCTCGCGCTTGCTTATGCCGCGCATCAGCAATGGCATGGCGACATTTTCCAAGGCGGTAAACTCGGGTAACAAATAATGAAACTGCCAGACAAACCCAAGCTCGCGGCTGCGGAATTCTGCTGCACCTTCTTCAGAGAGCCTTCCCAAGTCGAGTTGGCGCGAAGTATACGTCACCTTGCGAAGCCCTATCAAGCACTCCGAGTATGTGCAGGAGGGTACTCTTTCCGGTACCTGACTCGCCGACAATGGCGAGCATCTCGCCTGTGCGGACCTGCAAGGACAGATTCTCAAAGAGCACTAAATCCGAATGACCCGAGCGGAAGACCTTTCTTCAGATTCACCGCTCGTAACAACACGTCTTGAACAGTTTGATGCAGGTGCGCTCCTGCGCGACACAAATTCCGGCCAAAGCGTTGCAACCAAGTCCCTTTCGGGAATCGGGTACCAGTACGGGCCTGTCAGAATTAGAACATGTCTTGGGCTGGAAGTCAGCGATTTGCTATAGGGGGTATGAACCCGTGCCAGGTGACAAGGAGGGCTGGTGTTGGCGGAACTTCCTGTGCTTGGAAAGGGTAGCGATGACTCGAATCCTCAACCTAGATCGACACGATGGTCAGGCGAGGAAAGGCATCACGGTAAATCTTGCTGTCCGATCTCAGGAGTCGGTATCCAAGCCGCACCGCATGCGCGCCGATTAAGAAGTCCGCTAGAATTCGACGAGGGCCCGGCTGGCGTTGACTTCTGCGCCGTCCAGCGTAGGTTTGAAAGGCTCTCCCAGCGAGCCGCCAAACTCCTTCATCCAGCGGCCAGTCGACCCGTATGCCGGTATCTCTGGAAGAACGCGTCCAGAGAGATTCATCCCGCCCGGGCGCGGCTATTAACTCAGCAAAGACCGGGGCTGCGACGACTAAGGCTCCTCGAGTCAAGGCTTCGTCGAGTGCCGATTGAGCATCACTACTCAGAGTTGCGTCCGCGTCCCACAAGCGACAATCACGTTGGTATCGATTGCCGTAGTCATCGCCCGCGCAGGTCCCTAAGCCACTTTGCAATCCCCTTTCTGCCGGAGGGTATGCCTGGGTTTCCGATGCCCCGATACTTTGTGAACGGGCTCTCGGTTCTCACCGGACGCACTTGCATGCCCTTCTCATCGCCTTCAAATAGCAAGCGATCGCCCGCGTGAACACCCAGTATTCGCCGGACGTCCCGGGCAACGTGATTTGGCCTTTACTCGTAATCCTAGCTTGCCTTTGTAGGGTCGCTTTCATCTTCCTTACTTTAGCAGATCGTTCCTTACTTTTCTATCTGAGCAGTTGCAGTGACTGGGAGCAAGGATTCTGGTACTGCAATTTATGCAGCGCTTGTTGCTGCTACTCGTAACGCAGCGCTTCCGCAGGCAACACGCTTGCGGCCGACCACGAAGGATACAAAGTCGCGATGAACGACACTCCGATGGCGACCAGCGCTACCAGCAACCCGTCGATCGGCCGCGGTGCGAAGGGGACATAGTCGATGGAGTAGACCTCGGCGGAGAGCGAGAACAGATGATAGTGCCCGCCCGCCCATGACAGCGCGAAACCGGCGATCAGTCCCAGTACAGTACCGATCACGCCGATCAGGATTCCCTGATACATAAAGATGCGGCGAATCTGTCGGCGCTTAGCGCCCATCGAAACCAGCACCGCGATGTCGCGCGTCTTCTCCATCACCATCATGATCAGCGAGATCAGAATATTAAGCGCGGCGACGAACACAATCAGCCCGATGGTGATGAAGGTAACCATGCGCTCCAGCCGCAGAGCGTGAAACAGCGCGCGGTTCTGCTCCATCCAGTTGGTCGACATGAAGCCTTTGCCCGCCTCGGCTTCGAGTTGTCTGGCCGATCTCGCCCGCCTGATAGATGTCGTCGACTTTGAATTCCAGCACCGAGACCACATCGGTGAGATCGAAGAGCCGCTGCGCGTCGGACGAGGCGGATGAACGCCCAGGTGTTGTCGTAGTCGAAGAAGCCGGAGGCGAAGATGCCCGCGACCTTAAAGCGCTTGTACTTGGGAACGATGCCGAAGGGCGTCAGCTCGCCCTGCGGACTGGTGACGGTCACCAGCGAGCCGACGGTCGCTCCCAGCTCGTCGGCCATATCTTTGCCGAGAATGATGGGCGGCAGGGAAGCGGCGTGGCGACGCCGAGTCGCTCGTCATCGCTGGCGTAGTCGCGGTGACGGCTCGGTCGGAGTTCGTCAGAGCAGCCGCCGAGCCTTGCTTGACGGAATCGAGGATGGCGCTGACCTTGCGCTCGTCCTGCGGGAATGATGCCCTTCAGGATGCGCGCCCTGCGCACGCGCGCCGCGGGAGATCAGAACCTGCTCGTAGATGGCGGGAGCTCCGGCGACGACGTGCGGCTGCTTCTCCAGTCGCGCGAGCAGCGGCTGCCAGTTGCGAATGCCGTCGCTTTGCACGCGCAGCAGATTGATGTGCGAGGTCGAGCCCAGCAGGCGGTCCTGCAGGTCCTGGCGAAATCCGTTGTTGATGGCCAGCGCGATGATGAGCGAAGCCACGCCCGCGGCCACTCCGATGATGGAGATGACGGTGATGATGCCGATGACGGCCTGGCGCCGTTTGGCTCGCAGATAACGCGCCGCTACGAAGAGTTCGAATTGCATTCGGAAGAGCTCAGCGAAAACTCATTGTAGCGAAAGCGAGCGTTCATTAGCGGCCGAAGCGCGGGATCACCGCCGGAACTTCGCTCCGATATGCTGCGATAGTTTTCGCCGAAGCGCGCTTCGAGTTCGCGATCTTCAATTCCGATCATCACGAAACCAGTGACGACAGCGAACGCCGGCCAAGCGCATACAGCGGCAATCAATCCTGTTCCCACGCACCAGCCCAGAATCTCGCACAGATGTCCAAGATAGATCGGATGGCGCACGCGCGAACGAATGCCCGGTGGTCACCAGTTCCTGACGATGGCGACCGGTTCCAGTTCGGCCAGGCCGGAGACTTGCACGCGATCGAAGCTCTTGAACGCCGCCGATAGATCGGAGAAGCCAAGGAGAACAGAGATTGCTGCGGGCACCCAAGCAAACCAGTTCGTGTAGAAGTGTGACGAAACGAAACGGCCACAGGACCAGAAAAGCGATGGCGATGAAGAATCCCCAGACCGGCAGGATCAACGCGTAGGCGCGGCGGCCGCGTTTGCGCCAGCGGTCGATGAAGGGATGCACGTACCAGCCAGAACAGAGGAATGGTGCCGTAGACGGAGCAGACCAGCATGGCGAGAAGGTCGAGGATGAGCGGAGCGTCATTTATGCGGAAATAGTGAAGTCTCGTGCGATGGGAAAGCAGACCCTCGTCGGCTTGAAAGCCTTCCGGGTGACAAAAAGAAAAGTCTTATTGGCCGCCCAACGGTTTTGCCTCGGAATAGGTGGAGTACGCTTTTCAAGTGTGCATTACGCGCAATTTCAAGGACCGCGCCTTAGCGCCTGAGGTATTGACTCCCGCACCTCAGCGCTAAGCCGTTCTTGTGCAGCTGTGATGAAGCCTGAACGCGTGCTCCAGCCACCGCTTGGTCTACCGTCGTTCCCTGATTGTCTCTCAAGATCGCTTCTGACCCGGCACATTCACCACTACCTTGCTGATCCCCATGTTCTCGAAGCGGTCGTACACGCGGACGACGATGGTGTGCTCGCCCGGAAGTCGCGTGCGACAGCAGCGCGCCTTGCCGCCGGCTTTTGTCGAATCCGCTTCGCCACTCGCCGACGGCATCGGCACGTCGAAATCGTAGCTCTCGGTCTTCGAGTCCGAGATCTGGCCTACCGGATCGACCAGCTGCCAATCGCCGGCGTCGATGGAATATTCGGCGTGGCCGATGGGCGAGAAGCTGTCGACCGCGCGCAACGTGACGCGAATCTGGTTGCCCTCGACCTTGGCGCTCAGCGCTTCGATTCGCGGCGGCGTGTTGTCGACTTCGAAGCGCGGGCTCACGGCCTCGCCGGTCAAGCGTGTCGTCAGCCGAATGCGACGGCGAATCGGAGGCGACGACGCGAATGGTGTAGCCGCCGTCGGGAAACAGGTCGGACTCGAGATTCACGAAGCGCTCGTCGACGTCCTCGCGCAGCAGCTTCCAGCGCGTCTCGCCGTCGCCGCGGTAATAGACGTCATAGACCAGCGTGTCATCGTTTTCGTCGTGCGCCTTCCACTTCACCGCGATGGAATTCTTGTCCTTCACCGTGGGAACGGGCAGTTCGTAGCCGACGGTGGCCGCGCTCTCCGGCTCGCTGTGAGCTCCCGAAGGCATCGCGAGCGCCGACCATGACGGTTACGTCTTCGACTTCGGGCGCCACATTTTTCGGCAAGTAGTTAATGACGACGCTGTCGATTACGGGCATGGAGCTGCCCGGCTGCAGCACCGCTTTCCACTGGATAAAGCGCGCCGACGGAGCGTCGATCGGCAGATCCTTCTGCAGATCGACTTTCTTCCATGGACTCCAGTTGCGGTCGGGATTGTCGACGTTGCCGCTGCGGGCGAACAGCTGCGAAGTTGCCGCTGCCGCGAACCTCGACGCGTCCCCAGCGGGAGAAATTCTTGGCGTCGAAGACATCGCTCTCGTAAGTTCCCTCGCTCACCGCGCTGGGGCCGAGCAGAAACACCTTGCCCAGGTTGCTGGTGGCGGCGTACAGGCCGCCTTTCGGCGCGGGAGCGAAGGCGGTTACCTGGTTAGCGCTGGCTTCCGCCAGATCGGTGTATTGATTGCCCAGGATGGCATAAATCCTTCCGCGATTTCCCGAGCCCGCCAGCAGACGTCCTTCGTGGTCGAAGACCAGCGCGTAGACCAGATCTTCGTGCGACGACCAGATGGTTTTCGGCGAGCCGTCGGGCGCCAGCCGATAAACTTCCGATCCCCCAACGTTGGTGACAGTGGGGTAGGGAATCGCGCTGAAGGTTGACGTCGTCGTGCCGCCGAGTTGGGAGAAGTGGTCGGCGGGCCGACGGTAATGGCCGGAGCGGTCACCACTGTGCCTATCGTCGGAACCGGGACTGCGCCCGGAGCAGGCGCTGCGCCGCGCTTCTCGCCTGCTCCGGCGGCATAAATATTTCCCTCGGCGATCAACCGCCAGCGCGGTGATTTCTTTCTTAGGCGCGCTATACAGCACAAAGCCTTCACCCTGCGGCGAGATGCGATAAATCAGGCCGCTGCCGTCCGTGCCGGCGATGAGATTTCCCTGATTGTCGAAGGCCAGCGCGCGAATCTGGGCCTCGTCGCTCTTGAAGAAGAGGCTGCCGTTGCCGCTGCGATCGACGCGAAAGATCTCGCCGCGATCGCCAGTGCCGATGTAAAGCTGTCCCTGCGGATCGAGCGCCAGCGCCCAGATGTACTTTGTCTTGGGATCGAAGATGACGCTGGCGCTATAGCTGGAATCGACGGCCACGGAAGCGGCAGGATTCTCCCCGGCTGGGCCCGGCTTGGCGCCCTCCTGAGCGGCGGCGACTTCGGCCGTGGTATGTCCCTCGGGAGTCTTGCCCGGGCGCTGGGCCTCCGTGAACAATCTTGTACACCTTGCCATCGGGCGAAGTGGCAGCATAGATCGCTCCGGAATTGTTGTCGACCACCAGCGCCTGCACTTGCAACTCCTGCGGCGCAAAGATGATGCGAGCCTTGCCATCGGGAGTGAGCTTGTAAACGCGGGCCGGCGATCCGGCGGCGGCATAGACGTTGCCCTGGTTGTCCGACGCCAGGTCCCACAGATAGGTGGAAGGCGTGGTGTAAAGCGCGCTGAACGCCGGAGCCAGAGTCAGATTGCCATCGCTACTGATGGCGACGCCGTGCGCCGTGCCCTTCTCGAAATCGTCGTACTTAGTTTGTTCCCAGGTGCGCGTAGCTTGTGCCCAGCAGATTGCAGCCAGCAACGGGCACAACAGCGCCAGTCGAAAAACTTTCATCATGGTCCTGATTCGGCCGATTGGCAGGGGGATAACAAGAGCGTAACACACAGCGCGGAGTGGCAATATCGTAGCGCAGGCGCCATCGACCGCATTGTTTGCTTCAGTCTAGAAATGAAGGGAACTGATGCTACCGTTAGCGTTTTCGCGGAAAATTTCAGAGGCCGGGATGAGTTGGCCCGGCCCTGGTTCGAAGGGCGATCGTCCTCGCGTGCCGCTTAGCATCGAGGAAACGACCACGCTACTTGAGTTGCATGGTGTACAGCACGAACGACCCTGCCGGACTGGGATGAATCACCAACTCGGTGACTGGCCCCCAGTTGTTCGACTTCAGGTCCAGCTTCTTTGCGGTGGTGCTGAGATTGTAGCGGGCAGATCCCAGCAACGTAGTGTTGTTATACGCGCTCACCGTGATGAAGTCGCCAGACGCGTCCCAGCCGTCCGATACCGTCATGGATTCGACTTCGAAGACAGAGGTATCCCAAGCCGAGATAGAGGACTCACAGATGTGCGTGTCCACTTTACCGTCGTCCACTGCCCCAGCAACCGTCGAATACTTCTGGTAGCACATCGGGCCGCCGCCGAAGGCCACCATGGCTTCGTTACCAGTGAAAAATCCGCGTCCACTGTTGATGCCGCCGCTAGCAGCTATGTACAGGTTCGCGTCTTTATACAACGGAGCCGCCACAAACTCGACGGCGTCCCAGCGCAGACCGCCGTATCCGAGGGGAACGGCGCTCGGCGAGCCGTTGGCTGGTAGCTTGGCGAAATCGACGAATTGCTGGGCACCGGCGAACATAGCTAGAGCCAGAACGATGGTTACGAGCAAAGTTACTTTCTTCATGTTGACCTCCTTATGGTCATGGTTAGGGCGGCGATTCTCTTGAATAGTGAGGAGCAGACTTCACCGCGCAGCTGCTCTTCACCGCCCACCCAAGCAACAAAGCCTCGAGTGGGGCGTCCTTTCTTCATTGCCCGGTGACTTCGCCGGGCCGTCCTTAGCGGGGAACTTTGCTTCGCTCGCCGGAGGCGGGACGGTTGCCCCACTTCCGGAAAACGCTTCCCCGTGAGCAGGTCCTTGAGCCTCTCAATTTCCGCTCTCGTGAGGCACAATGCGCCGCTTCGTAAATTGGTTCAATGATTTGGAACTGACTTTCGGGTGGATTCGAGGTGGCCTGATAGGTGATTGATATTAAGAGGATTGGAGAGGATAGAGAGGTCAGAAGCGGCACTAGCCGGGACCAGATTGCCATTGGAGAGCTTGCCTCAGTGCGCTATCATCCCGCAGACATGGCGCCACGAGTCTTCATCAGCTACAGCCACGACAACCAGGAACACATGGATCGCGTATGGGAGCTCTCCGAGCGGTTCCGGCGCGATGGCGTGGATTGCCGCATCGATCAGCATGAGGAGTCGCCAGCGGAAGGATGGCCGCGCTGGTGCAGGAACCAGGTGCAGGAAGCGCAGTTCGTGCTGATTGCCTGTACTGAGGCATATCACCGTCGATACGAAGGAAAAGAGGATGCGGGAAAAGGACTAGGCGGTCAGTGGGAAGGGTTCGTCATCACCCAGGAACTATACGAAGCCGAAGGGAAGAACACCAAGTTCATCGCGATTGTGTTTTCTTCGAGCGACAAACAACACATCCCTCTAGAACTGCGGCCATTTAGCTTTTACGATCCCGCCGCCGGTGGCTACGAGAAATTATTTCGACGCCTTACAGCCCAGCCGGAGCGGAAAGCGTCTCCGATTGCGCCGGAGGTGCGGAAGATGCCGACATTGGCTCCGCTGGAAAGAAAATCGCCGTCACCGAAGCCGCTGGTCACCGGCACAACAGTACCGCATCAACTCTTTACCGTTCCGTTTCCGGAGAATCCGTTCTTCACCGGACGGGAGGAGATCCTTGAGGGAGTGAAGGCGACGCTGGAAAAGAGCGGCATCGCGGCCCTGACTGGGCTGGGGGGCGTGGGAAAGACGCAGACGGCTGCGCAATACGCTTACCGGCATAGGACGGAGTATCCGGCAGTGTTGTGGGTAAGGGCGGAAAGTTTGGAAACGCTATTCTCCGACTTGTCGCAATTGGCGGCACGGCTGGAGTTGCCGGAGCGAGAGGCGAAGGAACAGAGTGTGGCGCTGGACGCGGTGAAGCGCTGGCTGGATGAGCAGGAGCGCTGGCTGCTGGTGCTGGACAACGTGGAGGACTACGCAATCGTTCGCGATCTGACGCGAAAAGCAGACGCGGCTAAGGGACATCACATCATCGTCACCACACAAACCCAGGCGATGGGAGCGATTGGGAAGCAACGATTGTTTCCGATGGAGAGAGAACAGGGCGCGCTGCTGCTGCTGCGGAGAGCGCAGAGGCTGACTGGGGATAATCCGCTGACGAGCGTCGGCTCGCAGGAAGCTGCGTTGGCCCGCGAAATCGCCGATGAAGTAGGAGGTTTGCCGCTGGCGCTGGACCAGGCGGGAGCGTACATCGAGGAGACGGCGTGCGGGTTGGCGGATTACCTGACGCTGTTGCGGGAACGATCGCAAGCGTCTGCTGGACCGGCGCGGCGGGCTGGATTCCGATCATCTTTCCGTGGCCAAGACGTTCTTGATGTCATTCGAAAAACTTCAGAAGATGAACCCCGCAGCCGCGGAGTTATTGCAAGCGGCGGCATTTTTGCCGCCGGATGCGATTCCGGAAGAGATCTTCATCGAAGGCGCGGCACAGTTCGGGCCAGAATTGAGCTCCGCAGCCTCGGATACGCTGAAGTGGAATGATGCGATCGCTTGCGCGCTAAAGTTTTCGCTGCTGGAACGCGATCCGGAGAAGAAGCTACTGGCGGTGCATCGCATGGTGCAGGCGGTGCTGAAGTCGCGGATGACGGAAGAGGGGCAGAGGGCGCTGGCCGAGCAGGTGGTGCGGGCGGTGAATGAGGCGTTTCCGAAAGTTGAATTCGCGACTTGGGGCAAGTGCGAGCGGCTGGTACCTAGCGCGCAATTGTGTGCGGCCTTGGTGGACGAACATCGCCTGTCATCCGACGAAGCGTCGCGGTTGCTGAATGCGGCTGGGTATTATTTGAATGATCGCGCGCGGTATGCAGAGGCGGAGCCGCTTTATCGAAGTTCGCTGTCCGTTACAGAGTTATTGCACGGACCCGATCATCCCGAAGTTGCTGTCCGCATGAACAACCTGGGGCAATTGCTGCAAGCCACGAATCGGTTGAAGGAGGCGGAGCCGCTGATGCGGCGAGTGCTGGAAATTGATGAAGCCGCTTACGGTTCTGACCATCCTGACCTCGCTATTGACCTCAACAATCTGGCGCAATTGCTGCAAGACACGAATCGGTTGACGGAGGCAGAACCGCTGATGCGACGGGCTTTGGACATTGACGAACGGGCGCACGGCTTCGATCATCCCGGTGTAGCCAGAGATCTCAACAACCTGGCGCAATTGCTGCAAGACACGAATCGGTTGACGGAGGCGGAGCCGCTGATGCGACGGGCTTTGGACATTGACGAACGGGCGCACGGCTTCGATCATCCCGATGTTGCCAGAGATCTCAACAATCTGGCGCAATTGCTGCAGGCCACCAATCGGCTTGCCGAGGCGGAGCCGCTGATGCGACGGGCTCTGGAGATTGATGAAGCCGCTTACAGTTCTGATCATCCCGATGTAGCGAGAGACCTGAACAACCTGGCGCGGTTGCTGCAGAGACACGAACCGGCTACCCGAGGGGGAGCCGCTGATGCGCCGGGCGCTGGAAATCCTCACCAAATCGCTGGGTACTGACCACCCAAACACGGCGACGGTACGGAAGAATTTCGTTGCGCTGTTTCGCGAGATGGGAAAGAACGACGAAGCGGACAGTCTCGGCTAAAGCAGTTTGCGCCGCCGTTCGGAGTAGCTGAGGAGTTCAGGGCAGAGCGGGAAAAGGAAAGCAAGATTCCTCGTCGGCCTGAAGGCCTTCTCGTGATGACAAATCGTAAGGTTGGGTACTGATCGGTAAACCGCAGTACTGACGGCTAATAGCTAACGAGCGAAGAGCCAATCGCGAAAAGCGAAACGACGAAAAGCGAAAAGCGGCTCTTCTACTTGATGTTGACGGTGATGATCTGCGAGCCGGTCACGACGTAGTCGACCGGCGTCGCGGCTTCGTCCACCGCCGATTCGCCGACCACGATCATGTCTTGCGTGCCGCGCATGCCGTCCATCACGTTCATCACCGACAGCGGCAGCGTGGGCATCACCTTGTCTTCCACCATGGCCTGCGGATTGGCCTCCAGCAGCGAGACGTAGACTTCGGAGTTGGTGTGCTCCTTGTTGAGCATGGCGATGGTCGAGCCCAGGTCGAGGTGGCGGCTCATCGGGCCGGAGACGCGATGCATCTTGTCGAGCGTGTCGCCGTCGCTGACCAGGATGCGCAGCGTGCCGCTTCGGGGTCGAGGTGGGAATCTTGACCGGAATCTGGCGCAGAATGCTCTCGCCGCGATAGGGCCGCAGCAGCGTCTCGATGGTGATCTCGTCGCCGGGACGAGCTTCGGTCACATCGGTGCGCGCCGTTTCCAGGCGCGCGGAGCGGCGGTCAGGCACCAGGTCGAAGTTCAACTCGACGCCTTCGATCTTCGGCGTGTCGTAAGGATTCTCGAAGATGCGGCTGAAGTGCTCGCCGATGGACAAGCGCGATTCCGTAAGCCGTCGGAGTCGAGCCGTCGAGCGGCGCGTACATGTTCGTTCACGCTCAGCTTGGGATAGCCGAGCACGGAGATGTCGCCCTGCAGGCGATAGGTCGTGTCCTCGCCGTACTCGTTCATGCCCTGGATCGCGTTGAAGACGGTCGCCATCATCGCGGCGGGCGTGATCTTGGCGTTGTTCAGCACTTCGTAGTGGAACTGCTTGGGATGCGAGACGCCGCTGAAGGTCAGCGTCACCGGAATCATGTGCGGCTCGCGATCGAAGCGGCCCATGATGCCGGCGCGGCGATCCTGCACGAACGCGCCGACGGGCTCGGTGGTGTTGACGATCTTGAAGGAGTTCTCCGGCGAAGGCAGCGTAGCCAGCACGCGTCGCCTTGGTCATCGGCATATCGATGTTGCCGGATTGCAGCAAGCGGATGTCCGCAGGCCAGCAGGTGCGAGTCGTCGATGTAGGTGACGGTGCAGGTGCCGGCGATATTCATGTCGCCGCGCACCAGAATGGCGCTGACGGCCGAGCCGGGCTCGCAGCGGCTCAGGCTGCTTGTCGTTGCTGACCGAGCCCGCGCCCATCACCGGCATCGACGCCGGCGGAGGCGAAATCCTTGGCGAACAGGCGCAAGGTCTCCTGGCTGAATCCGTGAAGACCAGCGGCGTGTCGATGGGCTTGAGCAGGTTCGCATATCCGGATTGCGTCGGCTCGACTCGCTGGGCAAGCCGGGCCGGAGGTGCGGCTGACCTGCTGCTTCTCGCGGCCCGCAGCGCTTGCGCCACATCGGCGCAGACGTCTTATCCATGCCGTTGATCTCCAGCATGGAAGCCGCGGGAGTGATGCCGGCGATCGGCTCCTTGGAAAACTCGCCGATGCGATAGGCGATGGCGCCCACCAGCTTGCCGTCGATGTAAACCGGGCTGCCGCTCATGCCGGCGACCACGCCGGTGTACTCGACCTTCTTGCCGTGCAGGCGCGCCAGGATGACGTCGGCCTTGCGGTCCAGCCATGTCGCGCAGCACGCCGAGAATTTCGACGTCCATGGCCTCGGGCTGTCATGCCTTCGAAAACGGTGTAAGCGACGCCGTGCATGCCGGCCTTGACCTGGTCTTCCGGCATGATTTGGACTTTGGCGTGGGTTCGACGCAGAAGGCGGCTAGAGCGGTGACAGCAAACAGGCGAGGACGAGAGCGACGCGGCGAAGCATGTTTGTGTTCCTTAGCTACCGGCGATACCGGCAGCTGCGCAGCCGGGAATCTCTCAGCTTCTCAGCTCTTCCAATGCGGATAGACGATACGTCTAACCAGGAAGCTGAGTATTCGACGGCCCCACACCGAATCAAAGAGGCTGAAATTGCATTTATACTAGCAGACAGTCTGGCCCATGAGGCATCCCGATGTATTCGTGAGAAACACCTTAAGTTCCCAGGTAATTTACCTGTGGCTCTGTAGTCCTGTCAGAGTTGGCGTTACTTGCTCTTGCGGTGGTGTGGTTTTGTGCGCCGTGCCGAGCCTGGCGCAGTCGGTAGCAGCGACCGAAGCTCGCCGCCGGAGCAGGCCCAACCCAGCCAAAGCCAGCAGGACCAGATGCCAGCCGACGCGGGCGGACCGACGGGCGATTCCGGCCCGATCGCCGTGCCCAAGAAGAACGACTCGGATGAAGCGCCGCCTCCGCCGCCCAAGCCGAAGGTGACCGACAACAATCCCGAGTACTCGCTGCACGTCGACGTGCCGGTGGTGACGGTCGACGCGCATGTGCTGCAGAAGGACGGGCGCCCGCTGTCGTTGCCCGCTCGATGTGGCCAAGGAGCATTTCAAGATTTGGGAAGATGGCGTGCCGCAGAAGATCCAGAGCGTGACCATCAGCAAAGCGCCGATCACCGCGGTGCTGCTGGTCGAGTTCGCCGCCACCAATTACAACTTCATGTATGACGCGCTGAATGCGTCCTATGCCTTCGCCTCGAACCTGCAGCCGCAGGACTGGGTTGCGGTGGTTGAGTTCGACATGAAGACCCACATCCTGGTCGACTTCACCCAGGACAAGCAGGCCATCTTCGGCGCTCTGAATACGTTGCGCGTTCCCGGCTTCAGCGAGACCAATATCTTCGACGCGATGTTCGACACGCTCGACCGGCTCGACCGCATTCCCGGACACAAAGAACTGGTCGTGGTTGCCAGCGGCCGCGACACCTTCAGCAAACATTACTCTCGACAAGACGCTGAAGAAGATCAAGGCGACGCCCAACGTGACCATCTACACCATCTGCACCGGCGAAGCTTTCCTGGAGCGGGTGGACGCGATGTCGGGAGGCAATCCCAACACTTCTGCCGCGATGATGGATTACATCCAAGCCAAGAACCAGATGAAGCCTTCGCCAGATGACCGGCGGACGCACCTATGCTCCGCGCTTGATGGGCGAATTGCCCGACATCTTCCGCGAGGTCGCGCAGGCCATCCGCAACCAGTACACCATCACCTACAAGCCGACGAATACCAAGCAGGACGGAACCTACCGCAAGCTGAAGGTGGAACTGGTTGGCCCTGACGACAAGCCGCTGGTCATCAAGGACGAGAAGAATAAAGACATTAAGTACACGATCGTCGCGCGCGACGGCTACACCGCGAAGCACGAGGTGGAGTAGCAATGAGCTCTTCTAAGGTACGGTTACGATAACTTGCGCCGTGCTGCGGCCATACTGGTTGGTCGCATAGAGCGTGTAGGTTGTCGTTACCGTAGGATTCACCACGACGGATGGGCCCACGAATCGCTCCCACCGACGGCGAAACAATGTTGTACTCGCCATTCGTCACATTCCAACTCAGCGTAACCGGCTGTCCAGGCCCGCTCGACGAAGTTGCCATGAAACTATTGATCGTGGGATTCGGGCCGGTCGGCACATTTTGCGGCGTGTAGAGCGGCGAAATCAGCAGCACATCGAAGTCGGAAGCCGTCACCTGATGCAGGTTTCCCAGATCGTCATTGTTCCAGCGCGAGTCAGGTGTTCCGGTGATATAAAGTGAGCTCCCGTTGTCGGCCATGATCATGCCGTACTGTTTCAGCGCGGTCAGGATGATCTGGTTGGTTGCAGAGTAGCCGGAAATATCGAAGCTAGCTTTCAGTCGCAGCCGCATGCCCATCGGCGCGGCTAGCGGGTTGTCGGAATTCGCAGCCCAGTGCGACGCGGGCGGCGTAAATGCTTCTTGACTGTATTGCAGCGTGAAGCGGATGGCATGTCGGATCGCAGCCGGCGGCAATCTCGTCGTAGCGCACCAGTCCCGGTAGAATCGGCAGTCCCGCGGCGTCGGCCGAGGTCCAGGTATATGGACGTTGCTCATTGGCCGTCAGGTCCCACACCGCGCCCGAAGCTGCGTTCCACAGTCCCGGATTCTGCTCGTACGCACCATACAGCTCATACAGCCAGCAGTTGCCTCTGTCGACTACCAGTACGTGACGGTCGCCGTCGCCGGGATTGGGATAGCCCTCAATCGGCGCGTTGAAGGGAATCGGCATCGGTCCGGGATCGCTTTCGTCGCCGTAGGCCGTGAAGTTAATGTTCACCGGCGGTTGCGTCGCCGGTACCACAATGTAGGGGATGCCGATGGTCTGGCCATCGTACAGTCCGGAGCCGAAGTCGGGATGCAACGGCTGGCTGCTGCCGATGAAGTTGATGATGGCAGCGGAGTTGGGATCGACCTGCGCATTGGCGATGTTGGTGTTCCACAGGCTGTTGGAAGGGAAGGGAACGAAGCCGTTGAAGCTTCCTTCCTGCCCCAGGGCTAGCTTGCTGCATGGATTGGCTCTGGGCCGACGCAAGACTGGTGAGGAATAGAAAGGTTGCAACCAGCAAAAGTACAGGCAGGGATCTCCGGTGCATGGTGATGCTCCTGGATTGGATTCCCCCACAGTCAGCCTGGTTGAGCAAAGCATAACACCATCCCTCGGCAGCCGCTGTAACAGTTTCTTGTCGGGTGACAACAGGTTAGTATTCGTCGTTCTTGCGTGTCAGTTCTGGCTCAAAAAGCACAGGGCGCCTTGACGCATCTGTCAAAAGTAAGCTAGATTAAGCTAGATTAAATAAAAGAAGGGAGTGCGGCGCACATGATTGAGGTGGGGGCCTTCGTGGCCAAAAACACCCTTGGCTCGCTGCTCGACCGCGTCGCGCAGGGAGAAGAAGTCGTGATCACGCGACACGGAAAGCCGGTAGCGCGCCTGGTACCCAATGAGGACCACCGCAATCGCGAACAGGCCCAGGCTGCTGCCGACCGCATCCGCACCAGAGCGCGGAAGCTGAAGAACGTCCGTTTCAACTGGAAAAGTCTTAAACGGGAGCGGGACGCGGGTCGTCCATGAGCTTGGTCCTCGACAGCTCGGTGACCTTGGCGTGGGTTTACAGTGAGGAAACCAGCCCGGCAGTAAGCCGTGTGTTGCAACTCGTAAGCAACGACGGGGCTTGGGTTCCGTCGCTGTGGCGGCTGGAAGTTGCCAACATTCTCGAGATGGGCGTTCGCCGGCGTCGCCATGACGGCGCCTTCCGCGATTCCACGCTGGCAGACTTGGCTCTGCTGCCCATCGCGCTCGATCAAGACACGGCGGCGCATGCCTGGGGCGCGACTCTTCGCCTGGCCGAACGCCACCGCTTGACGATTTATGACGCAGCGTACCTCGAATTAGCTAAACGGCGGGACTTGCCCCTGGCGACGCTGGATGCTGAACTTCGGGCTGCGGCGAAAGGCGAGAAAGTTACCCTGCTCGGCGTCTGACTACCTGGTTAGAGAACAAAAGGCAGGGTCCTTCAGAAGGCCGTCGTTTCCGGAGTTCGTTCTCCCGCTGGTGGCACGCTGGAACAATGCTTCGAGTCAAGCCCCTTGACACGACCCTTTTGAAATCGTCGTACCGGCGGTCGAGCCTCCGGCTACTGGCTACCGGCTGCCACTCACTACTTCATCACCAGTTTGGCAATTGTCTGCAACTGCATGTTCGACGTGCCTTCGTAGATCTTTCCGATCTTCGAGTCGCGGAAGAATTTCTCCACCGGATAATCTTTGGTGAATCCATAGCCACCGTAGATTTCGACGCACAACGAGGCCACGCGCTCGGCCACCTGCGAGCAGTAGAGCTTCGTCATCGCGGCTTCCTTAAGGAAGCTCATGCCGGCATCCTTCATGCGGGCGCAGTTATAGAGCAGCATGCGCGCGGCTTCAATCTCGGTTGCCATCTGCGCGATCTGGAATTGAACACCTTGGAACTCGCCGATGGCGCGGCCAAACTGCTTGCGCTCCTGCGCATACTTCACCGCAAACTCCCATGCGCCACGAGCCAGCCCCAGCATCTGCGCACCAATGCCAATGCGGCCTTCGTTCAGCGTCTCAATGGCGATCTTGTAACCTTTGCCGACCTCGCCCAGTACATTTTCTTTCGGCACGCGACAATCATCCAGTATCAACTCGCAAGTGCTGGAGGCGCGGATCCCCAGCTTGTCTTCTTTCTTGCCCACGGTGAATCCCGGAAAACTCTTCTCCACGATGAACGCGGTGATGCCCTTGTAACCAGCCGACGGATCGACCGTTGCCAGCAGGATAAAGACGCCCGCCTCTTTGGCGTTCGTGATCCACATCTTCTGGCCATTGAGGACATATTCGCTGCCCTTCAGCTCGGCGCGCGTCTGCAAGGCAAAGGCATCGGAACCCGAGCCGGCTTCGCTCAGCGCATAGGCGCCGACCGTGTCTTTGCACATGCGCGGCAGGTAGCGCTTCTTCTGATCTTCGGTCGTCCAGCGCAGCAGGGCGTTGTTGACCAGCGTGTTCTGCACGTCGACCACAACTCCCGCCGAAGGATCGACGCGCGACAACTCCTCAACCGCCAGGATGGCCTCGAAGAACGTGCCCGCTCCTCCGCCGTATTGCTCGGGCACCTCGATGCCCATCAGGCCGAGCTCGAAAAACTGGTCGATCAGCGAGTGCTCGAACACGCCTTTCTCGTCCATCTCCTTCACGTGCGGACGGACGCTCTCGTCGGCAAACTGACGAACGGTATCGCGAAACAGCACTTCATCTTCGGTGAGCGACACTAATGGAGCGGGAACAGTTGCAGCGGCTTGAACACTAGTTTCTGACATGAGGGCAATCCTTCGCGGTGGGATAAGGAAACCCTCAATTTTAGCATTCGGAGCAGACTTGTCATCTCGAGCGCGCTTCGGCGTAAATAGCGGGAGGTGCTATTCGTAGTTGCCGAGGAGGTTCAAGTGAACTGGAGCAAATGGATTCGGCAGACCCACCGTTGGGTGTCCATAATCTTCACACTGGCCGTCATCATCAACGGCGTTACTGTGGTACAGGGGAAGTACAACAGCCGCCTGGGACTATCGGCAGTAGCCATACTTGCCTTTCTCCTGCTCACCGGCCTGTACTTGTTCGTGCTGCCGTATGTCAACAAGTGGCGGAGATAGGCGCCCCCGTATGAAAGCAATGTCGAATGTGATTTGGTTCGGCTGTTGGGCGGAAAACGTACCTTTAGGACACTATCCGCCTTCTGGGTAATAGTTCTGCGTTGTATCAGGGCACGGCTTAACAGACTGCTGAAAAAGTCAGGTTCGACGCGTTTTTGAAGGGGCGCACCTTTAGGTGCGCCATATAAGCCCTTTATTTTTGTCATACCTCGTGGGCTTCAGCCCACGAGGAATCTGCTTTTCCGAGTTTTTCAGCAAACTGTTAAGCCCCAGTCATAGTGAGTCGCTTGCGGCTTGTCTGAAGACGTGCCCTGATACAAAACGACTCTTGCACTACGCTTTGATCGCCGCCCGCAACTTCGGAGAGCCTGACACGGCAGCCTTCAACTCCGGTTCCTCGCCGATTGTCTCCATCAACTTCCTCGTCATCTCATCATCAATCTCGGCGGCCCGCGGAATCTCTACCGGATACCGCACCACGAATTCCAGTCCCTCGTCCGTGAATCGCAGATGTGCCTTGGGCATCGGCGCCGAGACCGGCGAGTCAATCAGCCGCTCGACGAGAGCATGTTGGTGATCAATATTGTGCTTGTATTGCGAATAAACGGAGTTCACCACGTCGAGCAGCTTCTGCTCTGCCACGGCGTAGTTAGTGTCGGGCGCCAGAGTGATCGCCACCTCGTGCCACGCATAAGCTGTGCCGGGAAGCTGCTTAAAGAACGGCGTGGCTTGGAACATCACGGAATTGGAGAACACTACCACGCGCCCGGTGGGATAAAGATCAATTCCGGTTCCCGACAGTTCCATCAAGTAAAGGCGTACGGGTCCAACGTCGATTACGTCACCCGTCACCCCAGAAACCGTAATGCGGTCGCCGACGCGGACCCCGTACTTGCCAATGAGAAAGAAATAGGCCGCGACCGACAGGATCACGGTTTGCAGGGCGACGGCGATGCCGGCAGTAAGAAATCCCGCAAACGTCGCCAGCGAGCTGAACTCGCTGGTGAACCCCATGGCGATGACCACCGCCATCAGGAATCCGGTCACAAAGCGCCGTATCAGCATGAGCTGCCGCCGCCGGCGCACCTCATGAATGTACCGGTACGTGGCGCGCCGCCAGATCTCCGACAGGAAGAATACAAACAGCAGGGCAATGAAAATGAGTGCGACCCGAGTCAGCAACGAACGCAGCACTCGACCGTATTCGTTGCCGATAGAGTTGTGCCACTCCAGCAACTCACCATGACACTCATCCAACAGCAGGATCTCTTGCCGCAGCGGTACGGCAGCGGCGGAGGTTGCCTTGAACTGTGCGGTGAGTGCCTCAAAACTCTTCCGCCTCTGCGCGACTTGCGCCGGATCGGCGGTGGGCGGCTGATTGACGAAGTCTCGTCCCTGTCGAATCAAGTTCTTCAGCGAGTCGTGCAACGGCGCCTCCAACGTGGCCGCGGTATCGCGCAGATGCATGGTTTCCGACATCAGCTGATCGATGTCGCGCATGTCGCTCATCTGGCTGAATAGAATCGATATCTGCCCGAACAAGCCGGAACTTTCGGCCCGGCTGGATTTCGATCCTTGTCCGTTGGAAGCCGAAGTTTCCTTCTTGGAAGCCGCGGGAGCAAACACCTCCGGCACAGTCTGTTTCAATTGATTGATCTGTTTGGCCAGTCCGCTGCCGCCGTTTTCGCTGTTGCCGACGCTGGCAACTCGCTGCAGCGCGTCCTGGATCATCTTGTCGAGATCCAGTTGCCCCTGCAGGCCGGCACGTTGCGACACTAACTCCTCACGCTTCTTTCCCCGAGCGCTGGCAATCTGCTGGTCCAGATCATCGATCTGCGATTGCGTTTGGCTGACGCGATCGGCGATGTCGGTAACTGCTTTCGCGATTCCTTGCTGATCCGAAGCGCCTTGACCATTGGATGCGGCCCCCTGATTTGCAGCGTTGCCACTCTCCTTCGGACCCAGTGTCGCTTCTGCCAGCCCCGCCTGGAAGGCCAGTTGCAAAGCCTGGCTGGCCGAGATGCGCGCATTTTCCAGGTACAGCTCGTCGCTTGGTTGTCCAGCGGTTGCGTCCACCGTTGCAACGTGACGATACCAACTGATGGCGGCATTCAAATGATTGAGAATCGCGGCGCTGTCGCCTTGCGGGGACTGGGCCTGCTGCGCCCAGCCTGCCGATAGCAGCAAAATGGCTGCAGCCAAGACAACTATCCGCCTGCGCCGCCCCAAAGAGGCTTTCCGTTTCAATCTTGCCAAACTTACCCTCACTAGAATTTTAGGTCTGGATAATGGGATGCAAAGATTGCAGCCCGCGTTAGAAGGAGTGCTGCCACAAAGTTTATCAGGGGACCACTCGACGGTGCCCCGGAACATGATTTGCTGGAGGCAGCGGACTATTCTAAGAATCGCTCCGCGAAATTATTAAACTAAATGGTTGACAATTGCGGAAGGCTGCTTTTATATTTAACCACATGGTTTCACGTTCGCCCATGCTCGATGGCGTCTTTCACGCTCTGTCGGATCCGACCCGGCGCGCGATGCTGCGCCGCCTGGCGTCCGGCGAGCGCAACATCGGTGAACTCGCCGCCCCCTTCAACATGTCATTTGCCGCAGCCTCTAAGCATGTCCGCGTGCTGGAATCTGCCGGACTGCTTCGCCGCCGGGTGGAAGGGCGAAGGCATGTTTGCCGGATGCAAGCTTCGCCGCTGGCCGCTGCCGAAAAATGGCTGCGCTATTACGAGCGCTTCTGGACCAGCCGGCTCGATGCCCTTGAGGCGCTGCTGCAGGCCGAAGACACCGCCACGACTAACTTGAACCGGAAGGGAACATCTCATGACCGTTAATGCAGATCCCGTGCTGCGGGTCACACGTCACTTCGACGCTTCGCCAGAACGCGTGTTTGATGCCTGGCTGAATCCCCTGACTGCCGGAAAATGGCTGTTCACGACAGCTACCGGAGAAATGACGCGGGTCGAAATGGACCCTCGCGTCGGTGGCAAATACTTACTGATCGACCGGCGTCACGGCAAGGATATCGAGCACGTTGGGGAATATCTGGAAATCGACAGGCCGAGGCGCCTGGTGTTTACCTTTGCGGTGCCGGAGTTCTCTCCGCAAAGCACTCGGGTAAGCATTGACATTGTGCCTGTGGGAACAGGTTGCGACCTGACCTTGACTCATGAAGGGGTATTGGATGAGTGGCTGAGCCGAACCCAACAGGGCTGGACCATGATCCTCGACGGGCTGGCGAACTCGTTGCAGAATCCGTCCGGTAGTTATGGCGTCGTCGTCGAGCCCGGAACGGTCCGCTTCCGCCGTCTACTGCCGGGGCCCATCGAGCGTGTGTGGGCTTATCTGACAGAGTCAGACAAGCGCGCACAGTGGCTGGCAGCCGGCGAAATGGAGCCACGCGTGGGCGCATCGGTCGAGTTACGCTTCGACCATGCCAGTCTCTCATCGCATAAGGAGCCCGTTCCTGACCGCTTTAAAGAGGGTGGATGCGGCGACGCTACCCGTCACGAAGTCATCCGCTGTGATCCGCCCCGCCTGCTGAGTCTCACTTGGGGAGGTGGAGCGGACGGGCCTTCGGAAGTAACTTTCGAGTTGACCGCGCAGGCCGACAAAGTTCTGCTCGTTCTGACGCATCGCCGACTGGCTGGTCGAACCATGATGGTCGATGTCGCCTCCGGCTGGCATAGTCATCTTGCCATGCTGACCGAGCGGCTGAACGGGCAGGAACCGGCAGCTTCGTTCTGGTCAATTTTTTCCGCGGCGAATGCCGAATATGAAAAGCAGATTCCGGCGGAGTAAATAATGGTGAGATCGGTGGTTTACGAGGCGGGCGATCTGGCTAGGGCTGTTGTTTGTACACGATCTTCAGCCGGTCGCCTTCGAGGATGCGGGCAACTTGGTTTCTGGCATGGACCGCCCAAGGCCCGCTGTTGTCCAGTTTCAGATAGGTCTTCCAATGGTGCAGTGCCTTGCGTGGCAAGCGTAAGCGTTCGTAAGCCAATGCCAGGTTGTAGTGAGCGTCAGCGTAGGTCGGCGCCAGTTGAATTGCAGTGCCATAGGCAGCGACGGCCTCAGGGATGCGGCCGGTTTCGTCCAGCACGTTGCCCAAATCGAAATAGGCCAGAGCGTAGCGAGGGTCTGATTCCACCGCCAGGCGATAGTGCTTTTCGGCGGAAACGAAATCCTGGCGGTTGTAGTACAGGGTGCCAAGATTGATATGCGCGGCAGCGTGATCGGGCTCGATCTCCAGCACCTCGAGGTAGCTGCGAATGGCTTCGTCGTGGGTGCTGGGATGTTCCTCCATGGCAATGCCCCGGGCAAACAGATCGGGGACCGTGTCGAAAGTGCCGATAGGCTTCACTTTAGACGTCGACAACACCGTACCGGACGGCGCAAAGTCCATCACAAACTGTCCGGCGATGGGTTCGACCGAGTGACCTTCATGGCGAAACGCCACGCGCGAACCGACGCTGAAGACGCTGGCCTCAATCAGCGGATTCTCCATGCCGGCCACCTGCTTCTGCATGGCTTGCAGGGATTCCCGGATAACCGCCGGGCGTACGCGCTTGGCCCTTAGGTCACGGACTTTCTTGAGTTGCAGGAGATCGTAGAAGGTAAAAGTCTCGGAAATTGGAACGAGCCCGGCACGTTGCCAGCCAACTAACTGGTTGGCCGTGATGTGCAGGATACGAAGGACGTCCGCTCGACAATATCGGTTCATGTAAGCTCGGAGTCGCCAGCTGAGCTTGCTTTAATTATCCGGGGATAAGAGTTTCAGTGCAAGTGGAAAACTGCGCAAAGTAGTGGAAAACAGGGGCTTGGGTCCCTTTACGGTAACCTCCAGCGACGTTTACAATCGAAACCAAGCCGACGTAGCTCAGTTGGTAGAGCAGTCGATTCGTAATCGACAGGTCATCGGTTCAAGTCCGATCGTCGGCTCCAGTAACTTCTTTTATTTCCAGCAACTGGCTCGATGACTGCTTCGCAATAAGCTGCCAAGTTCAAAACTATGCGGGAATGCGCTTCTCGTTATCCGTCAGAGATCTGCCGTTCGACTCCTCTTGCGGCGGAGACCCGCTAGATCTCTCTGTAATTCAACAGTCCCACTCCAATCAAGACGAAACACACCGGCCAGATCCACGATGGGATAGCGCGGTCCTCCGGGGGCAGGCGCAGTTCCAGCCAGCGCGACCAGCCAGCCATCACCCCCAGCACTCCTAGCGGCATGTGGCTTAACTCGGCCAGCATTTCTTCCTTAACATTGGTGATGGCGTGGGAGTGCGTTAGCAGCAACGCCGCACCGGCCGCGCACATAAGAGGGAAGATGAGCGGCAACACTCCGCCTTGCGACGGGTTCCGGCGGACGCGCAGCTCGAAGATAGCGAATGCGATGCAGAGCAGCGCGGCCACGCGATGCTGGAAGACTTCCGGTTTGGCCCATGTGGCCCAGAAGCTGCGCGGCCCCAGCGGCCAGCATTCCGGATCGCCCCGCAAGAAAATGAAGATGGCGATTCCGATGAGCAGCAGCGGCCAATATTCCGCCCACTTGGCATGGCCCGTCCGCGCCAGCAACGCCAGGATGTCCCATGCCGATCACGATCACGCCCATCCAGTGATGGTTGTACTCAGACCACTTCATGTCGGCCAGAACTCGCGTGGAAACCGGCAGACCGTCGCTGGTAAAGATCGTGGGCAGTCGGCTCGGATCGGTAGGCGAAATCGCCTGTCCGGGCATGATGGTTGAAAGCTGACCGATGTCCGGGCTCTGCAGTCGTGGCCAGCCGGGAGCGAACCGAGTCACAATCTGCTGCAGACTGACGGTGTCATTCTGCATGTCAACCGCCGGCGGCTGGGAAGTGAGCGCGGCTGCAGCCAGAACGATGGTGATGCCGATTCCGACCTCAGCCTCCACCAGCCGCCGCAAACGAGGCATGGCTTGGTCCGGGCTGTACTTGCGAAGCATCAGAAAGTTGATTGCGCCCAGCGCCAGCATCGCCAGCAGCATCAGGATCTTCGCAATAACCATTACGCCATAAGCAGTCCCGTAGAGCGAGCGGAACGAGCCGATGTATACCAGGCTCATCCCCAGGCCGCTCAGCACCAGCACCATCACGCTGACCAGCGCCAGTCGCGAGAAGCGTTGCGTGATGTACCACTGTGTAGGACTGTCCTTGGCAACGTGTAATCCGAGCAGCAGAAAAGGCAGTCCGCCGATCCAGAAGCCGGTACAGGCTTCGTGAAGCAGCCGTCAGGATAACCATGGGAACCCGGCGCTTCCATGCGGGCGGCGGCGTGGTTGGTCATCACCGAGGCGCCGAGTACGAGCAGAACCAGCAGCGCCATCCACCAGCCGGCGAACCTGCCTGCCGAGCGCGCGGTTGCCGCTAGGGTCAGGGCGGCCAGCAGAATCACGCTTCCGGCGATGAAGAAGTTTGCTCCAGCGACGTGCTGAGATCCCAATTTCGGCGGTCGCCATCAGTACCGCCGAATTCACGTACAGGTACAGCACCTGCATCACGACCAGGGCTATCGCAGCCACGCGAAACAGGCGCAGCGAAACACCCCGGACCCGTTCCAGGCTGCTGTCCGCAACTTCAGAGCTGGGACGCGCGATCCAGAAGAGAAACAGCCAGCCTCCCAACAGCAACGACTGGAAGACGAGCGTTCCCGCCCGCAACAGGACCGACAGATACGCAAAGATGTCGACCAACTTGAGCATCATGTCTGGCTAATTCACCGTGAACGGGACTTCGCCTTGACTGATATGCCCGTCGGATGCCAGCACCTGCCACGTCAGTTTGTAGTTTCCAGGCTTCAATCCGGTGGCTTGCACCGTGAGGGTATCGGGAGTGGGCTGCTTCGTGGTCTCCAGTTTCTGCTGCGTGCCATCCGCGCCAAGCAAGTGCAGCCGCGACCGGCTGCCATCGACCCTGACGTTGAAGCGCAGCCAGATCGGGACATCGGGCCCTTTCACAGTGGAGTTCAGCTTTGGCGTTGATTGCATCAAGATCGCGTGTGCCCAAACCGGTTGAGCGATCGCGGCTAACAAGAGCAGGATGAGCGCAATGGAAAAGAATGGCACTCGGAACAAACGGCGCAATTGGCACCTCCATCATGATGCTATATGGCAAATGGCATTTGGGGGAAGTAGCGCACCTGTCTTTCAGTGTCTCGTTGCCTGGCACAAGTTGTTTGGATTTCGAGTTAAAGCGGACAATGGGAGCGGCTCTGCCTACGAATGCTCCTGCCGGGAACTGCGCAAGCCGACCAGCCGTCCGATCAATACCGCCGGATACATGATTCCGGTGACGCCTTCAATGATGGCCAGGGCCCGGGCGTGCGGACCCCAGGGAACGATGTCGCCATATCCCACGGTGGTCAGGGTCACGAAGCTGAAGAAGATGTATTCGTTGGGACTGATGACATGTCCCGGCATGATGGTGTCGCGAAACGATCCGGGATGCAGCTGCTCCACCAACCCATACGCCAGCCCGTAAGTGATTCCTACCAGGAAATAAGCCGACACCGCTCCCGCCAGCGTGTCCAGCGTGACGCGTAGGCATGGACACGATACCAATGATGAAGACGCTGGTCACGAAAATCAGGAACAGAAGACCCAGAACCGTGGCAAGGGTTTGCAGCCGGCGCGAAATAGCCGAGGAAGTTGGCCACGTGAATGAACACAGCCGGCACCCCCAGCGCAAACGCTATCAGAGTCAATCGTCCTCGCCCTAAGAAGGCGTAGAGCGCGGCGGCAAAGACCACCACCGCCAGAAGACGAGAAATTTCAACCGCGCGCGCGTTTCCCGCCAGGAAGGGAAATCCGAGAATCAGGATCAGTTCGGTAACCAGCAGGACGATGTAATGGTGGTGCAGCTTGCGCGGGGCAAACGCCATCTTCTTTTCTTCGGGATCCGAGGCGCTGGCGGACAAAATGATCCTCCCTGCGGGGTAATCCGCGAGGCCAAGGGTATTCTGAACGGCTACGGAATTTCAAAGCAAAAGTGTTGACCAGGGGTTATCGAAGAAGTGTAGTCGGGTCGGGATCGACGGCCTGCGCGGCTGACTCCACCGGAGTAGTTTCTTCCACAATGTCTCCCTCTCCCGGTGCGAGAAAAAGATTTTCCTCGATCCCATGCTGCTTGGTGTAGAGCTCGTAGTAGCGGCCGCCCAGATCGAACAATGTGCGATGCGTTTCCGCGTTCCACGATCCGGCCGCCTTCGACTACCAGGATCTGGTCGGCCCGGCGAATCGTCGACAGGCGGTGAGCGATGACGAACGTAGTTCGTCCCTGCATCAGGTAGGAAAGCCCTTGCTGAATCATGGCCTCGGATTCGGAGTCCAGGCTGGATGTGGCTTCGTCGAGAATCAGGATGCGTGGATTGGCCAGGATGGCGCGCGCGATCGAGACTCGCTGCCGCTGGCCGCCCGACAGCTTCACGCCGCGCTCGCCGATGATGGTGTCGTACTTCTTGCTCGTACTTCTCCGCGAACTCATCCACGCGCGCGATGGCGCAGGCGCGAAGAATTTCTTCCTCAGTGGCGTCCGGCTTGGAGAACGCCACATTCTCGCGAATCGTGCCGTCGAAGAGAAACGAATCCTGCAACACCATGCCCAACTGCGTGCGGTAAGACTCCAGCCGCACCGTCGAGAGATCGACGCCATCGACCATCACTTTGCCTTCGTTCGGCTTGTGGAAAGCGGCAATCAGTCCGATGATGGTCGACTTGCCCGATCCCGACGAGCCGACCAGCGCCGTGACCGTGCCCGGCCGGGCGTGAAATGAGACGTCGTGCAGCACCGTCTTCTGTCTGCTCGTAAGCGAAGGTGACATCCTCGAAAGCGACATCGCCGCGAATCGGCGCCCAGCGTGACGGTGCGGTCGGGATCTTCGTTCTCCGGCGTTTCGTCCAGAACTTCGCGAGTGCGCTCCAGGCCGGCGATGGCTTCCGTGATCTGCGTGCCGATGCCGACCACCTGCACCAGCGGCGCCGCCAGATAGCCGAGGAACATGGTGTAGGTGAAGAATCCGCCGAGCGTCAGCTTGCCCGCCAGGATCTGGCGCGTCCCCATGAACATCACGATGGCGCCGATGACGCCCATCAAGGTCGACGACGACAGGCTCATGACCGAAGTCGCGGTCAGCGTCTTGAAGACGTTTTGCAGCAGGCGCTCGACTCCTGCGCTGAAGACTTCGTGCTCGCGCGCCTCGGCGTGATAGCCCTTCACCACCCGCACGCCGCCCAGCGATTCGGTGAGGCGGCCGGTGACTTCGGCGTTGATCTTGGCGCGCTCGCGGAAGATGGGGCGGATCACGCGGAAGGCCTTGCGCAGGCCGATCCCAAAGACCAGCAGAAAGGTGAACGCGATGGCGGTCATCACCGGGCTGATGCGCATCAGCACGACGAACGCGATGACGGCGGTCAGCAGGCCGCCGGCGAAATCGACCAGGCCGGTGCCGATGAGGTTGCGCACGCCTTCCACGTCGCTCATGATGCGCGACACCAGCATGCCCGTCTTGTTGGCGTCGTAATAGGAGACGGAAAGCCGGCCGACGTGCTCCTGCACGCGGCGGCGCAGCTCGGTGATCAGCTTCTGCGCGGCTTTCGAGAGCGTCTGGGTCAGGGCGAACGAGGTCAGGCCCTGAATCATAGTCGCCGCCAGCACGACGCCGACCAGCGGATAGAGCAGCTGGAAGTGCTGCTTGCCGATGACGTCGTCGACCAGGTACTTGGTAGAGGCCGGCAGCACCAAGCCCGAGACGCGGTTGATGACCATCAGGCCCAAGCCGAGAGCGAGCAGCGCACGGCGCGGCCGGATCAGCTGCCAGATCTCCGGCAGCGCCTTGAAGATTTCGGTTTTCTTTGCCGATGCTGAGGGGCCGGCTCCCATCATGTAGTGCAAGTACTTTGGATTCCCGAAAGCCCGGTTTGGGTTCGGAACGGCAGGACGGCTGCACAAATGAAGTTGTGGGAGAGATTGCTGGCGCGATAGACTGCCTCGACTCCCTCTCGCAATCCATGCCGAGTCGAGAGATCCGATCTTCGGCCAGGTAGCCTATGAAAACGCTTGCCGCCGTTTTCGTTCTTGCCGTCGCCTCCACGCTTTCCGCGCAAACCAATCAGCAACTCCAGCCCGATCCAGGCCTGATGAACGAGATCAATCAGATCAAGGCCATCGATAACCACTCCCATCCTCCGGCGCTGGACGGGCCGCATGGGGAGAAGGACGACGACTTCGACGCCCTGCCCTGCGATCCGCTGGAGCCCACCGACTCGGGCCTGATGTTTCGCGAGGATAATCCGGTCTACATCAAGGCGTGGCAGACCATGTTCGGCTACAAGTACGACGACTTCAAGCCGGAGCACGTCCAGGAGTTGCTCGCCGCCAAGGAGCAGGTCAAGCAGCGGGAGGGCGACAATTATCCCAACTGGGTGCTGGATCAGCTGGGAATTGAGACGGAGCTGGCCAACCGCGTCGCGCTGGGCCGCGGGCTGCAGCCTCCTTATTTTCTCTGGGTGGCGTTCGATGACACGCTGCTGTTTCCCCTGAACAACTCGTCGCTGGCGGCGCAGTCGCCCGATCGCAAGATCTTCTTCGGCCGCGAGGAGCCGCTGTTTGCGCGCTACCTGAATCAGCTAGAGATTACCGGCATGCCGCCGACTCTGGCGCAGTATACGGCCAAGATGGTGACGCCCCTGCTGGAGCTGCAACGCAGAAATGGGGCCGTGGCCATCAAATTTGAGGCCGCGTATCTGCGGTCGCTGGATTTCGCTCCCGCCAAGGAGGCGGCTGCTGCCCAGGTCTACGCGCGCTACGTGAAGGGCGGCGTGCCCAGCGACGCCGACTACAAAATCTTGCAGGACTATCTCTTGCGCTACATCGCCGGCGAAGCGGGACGGCTGGGCATGGCCGTGCACTTCCATACCGGCGGAGGTTGCGGCGGCTACTTCCGCATGGAGGGCAGCAATCCGCTGCTGCTGGATTCGGTGTTCAATGATCCCACGTTGCGTAAGACGAACTTCGTCATGCTCCACGGCGGCGCGGGCGGCTTCGAGCAGTTCGTCCCTTACCTGCTGATGAAGCCGAATGTCTACGCCGACTTCTCCGAGCAAACCTGGATGACTTCGCCACGCCACATCGCCGCCAGCATTCGCTTCATGCTGGAGTTCTATCCCGACAAAGTGCTGTTCGGCACCGATCTGTATCCGCTGACGCCGCAAGTGAACTGGGAGGAGACTGGATATCAAACGGCAACGGCGGGACGGACAGCGCTCGCCATCGCACTGACGGGCATGATGCAGGATGGGGAGATCACGCGTGCAGAGGCAAGTCAGATCGCACGCAAAGTGATGCGTGACAATGCCATCAAACTTTATGGTCTAAGTTCGAAGCCAGGTGACTCCGCGAAATAAATGACAGTGCGAGCGACGCGCAAAAAAGAAAAGCACGCGCGTCGTTCTCGCATTTGTCCTTCGTTGAGCTGCTGTTTTTCACAACAGCATCGACTTTCCCACAGCTTGGTCGCAAACGAAAAGGCCACCCGGCAACAGGGCGGCCTTCTCTTCAAGGGAGAATAGTTCCAACGGAGGCTAGACCGTCAAAACTTTCTGGACAAATACTAGGGTTCCGGAAAGTGCGTGTCAAGCAATTTCTAGGACTTAAACTGCTGTGTTTTCAATAGGTTAAATGGGATTCAGGGAATCGCCGGTAAATGACTGAAATTTGCCCGGTTTTAGAGAATTATGATAAATGGGTTAATTTTCAATAGCTTGGAAGAGATTGCTACTCTCTAAGGTGGAGCTGGATGATCTCCACGTCCTCTGGGCGGTCGAAGATCCGGTCGGGGAAAAGGCGCTTCATAAGGATGCGTGCGCCTCCAAAGAAGACACCAAAGATGATCGAGATCAGAAGAATGACGCCGATAAGCGCGAACACTCCCACGATCAAGTTGCCGATGTTGTCGCGTTTACTGAATGAGGTCGCCTCGTTCCACGTGACCTCAGCTTCGTAGTTCACCGAGTTCAGCAAAGTCTTCGCGTCGCTGCTGCCGGTAGCGCCGGTCACCACGTCGACCAGTGGTCCGCTGCGTCTGGCCAGCAGAGATCCTGGAACTGCTTGCTCTGCGCTTTGCAAGGCACGCAAACGATCTCCGGCAATTTTGGGCGTCGGATATTGAATCAAGGTCAGGGTTAGCGGACCGTCCTTCGACGAGTAATCCTGCATCAGAATCTCGGGCTCGTGGCCGAAGTCGACCTGCTCGGCAGTGAGCGGCGCCTTCACCGCAAGCAGTGCCTGTGGTCCGAGAATGTATTTCGCTGAGTTCTCCACCACATCGTTCTTGGGTAGGTATTGCGGAAGGGTGGGAAGATTTCCCGCGGAACCGGCGACAGCCGGCAACAGTCCGGCCAACTCGCGCAACTCGGCAGCCGACATTTCGGTAATCGCGATCGAAGTTGGCATCCACCAACAGATTGCTGCGGAAGAACAGAATCCGATCGTTGGCCGAGGCAGCCTTGGTGCCAATCTGTTCGGTTCTCATCGCCGGCTGGCGATAGAAGGTGAAGGCGCCATAAGCGCCGGTGGCGTCGTTGAACCTGGCAGCCTTGATGGTTAACTTGCGTCCATCCTCGCGGGTGTAGGTAACCGTTTCAGCACCGGCAAAGCCATACTCCTGGAGTACGGCAGGATATGCAGGGTCAGCCTGGGCTGGGTTCGCGCTAATTTGCGCCTGGCCCGTCTGGGTCCAGCCGGCAAACGACTTGGGCAATAGAGGGTGAGCGCTATCGGCTGCGCCCGCGAGTGCAGCACTTGTCAGGCAGAAAACAACGAAGATAACAATGCGCTTTATCAAGACAGTCAAGTTACCTACTAATTTTAGACTACCGGAAGGGCAACAAAGTTTCCGGGAAGTGGGCCGAGAGCGTTTCAACAATACGGGCGAGTCGATTGCGAAAAGGATCGAAGTTGGCGAGCCATAGACCAAACCATGATACGAGTCCCGCTCTGCGGGACGAAAGATCATAGCCCAGCGCTTGAGCGCTGGGTAGGCTGCAATTTACGTGATTGAGCCCCTTCAGGGGCGTCACCTGAGGAGCTAACTTGGTCGCAAATGGAGGAGGCTGTACTGATTCTGACCGGCTCGGAGCCAATGGCCGCTAGCTCCCTGCGAGGGGCGAAAAGCGAAAAGCGGCACCTACTGTCCGTCTTGCTTGCTGAATTTTGCCGCCACCTTGACGCCGCTTAGGCCGTCGGCATACTTGGCGATGCCCTTGTACAGCGATTCGGCAATCTTCTCGCGATACTCGGGTGTTTCCAGTTTGGCTTCGTCGGTGGGATTGGAGACGAAGGAGATTTCCGCCAGGATGCTGGGCATATTCGCGCCGATCAGCACCACGAACGGTGCTTTCTTGACGCCGCGGTCGCGCAGCGTGGAATGGCGCGTGGCCAGCCCAGTGTAAAGCCACTGCTGAACATCGGTGGCCAACTCACGCGACTCGTCGATCTTATCTTTGAGCGTGATCTTCTTCACCAAGTCCTGCAGTTCGAAGATCGACTTCTCCGAGACGGCGTTCTCGCGCGCCGCAACTTCCAGGGCATCGGGATTCGAGGTGAAATTCAGGTAATAGGTCTCGACGCCGCGAGCGGACGGGTCGCTGCTGGAATTGGCGTGTACGGAAATGAACAGATCGGCCTGATGCTCGTTGGCGATGGCAGTTCGCGTCTCCAGCGGGATGAAAGTGTCGTCGTCGCGAGTGTAGATCACGTCGGCGCCCAATCGAGTCTCCAGCAGTCGACCAAGTCGCAACGCTACGTCCAGCACCAGATCCTTCTCCATCAGACCGTTGGGGCCGATGGTGCCGGTATCGTGGCCGCCGTGACCGGCGTCCACCACGATGCGACCGATCTTGAGGCCGAGTGCGCGCGTCAGGCTGCGGTCGCCAGACGAAGTGGGCTCAGCTTCGTGAGTTGCCGGCACGTTAGCGGCAGCCGCCTTGGTGGTTTTCTTCTGAGTCGAGCGCGGAGCGACGGCCACGGCGGTAGGCGCGGTCGTGGGCTGAGTCGTCGCCTTCAGCTCCGGACCACTGGTGTCGCCCGGACCGGAAAACAAGCGGGTCCGGTGGCTTGGCTGTCGCGACAGCTGTAGTCTGCTTCGGCTTGCTGCTCGCTTTTTGGGCAACCGTATTGTCCGCGGCAGACCCTGCCGATGTCGCCGCGTTCCCATCGACTGGTTTACCGGCCTTCGAGCTAAGCGCCCTGGAATTCGCCGACGAGGCAACGGGGGCTGCATCCGAACTTCCGTCATCCTCATCGTCGTCGTCGACAACCACCTTGTGCGGCATTGCTTTAGCTGAACTGACAGGAGCGGCCGAACGAGTGGGTTGTGATGATGGGGTACCCGGCTTCCCAGCAAGTACGTTGGGGGGAGAAGCCGCTTTCACAATGCTCGTGCTGCTGGTGGAACCACTATTCGTCTTTCCCGCCTCGTTCGCCTTCTCGACCGAGCGGTACGATTTTTCCTTCTCGACTGCGGTTACGGTCCGTCGTTACTTCCCGGGGGCGCCGCCGCGTTGGCCTGGGCAATCTGCGTTTGCGACTGCGGCTGGCGTCCGTGGATGTCGATGATGAGGCGATACGGGTTGGGCAGCAGAAATGCCGAGTAGTCGGAGACGTCGGCGACTTCCAGCACGACGCGAGTGGAGCCCGGCTGGTATTGGGCCACGCGAATCTTCTTCAGGAAGCCGTCCTGCACGTCGAAGCTCTTGCCCACCAGCACCGAAGCGAGCTTGGTGTCGGGCAGGTCGAAGAAAATGCGGTCGGGATCGGGCACGCGTCCGGCTTCGTACTTCACTTCGCTATCAACATCGATGGCCACGCGGGTGTAATCGGGGGTCGACCAGTGCCGAATCCCGTCACCAGGGCCAGCCCCGACTTTTTCTTTGTCGTCAGATCGGAGCGGAGGCCGGCTCCGGGAGTTCGGCGACCTGATCTTTCTCGGCATGGGCTTCCTCGACCGTGTTGCTTGCTCCGGCTTACGGCTGGTTCAACTCGGCCAGGGCTTGTTTCGCTTCCGGCGCAAGTGAGTTGCGCGGATAGTGCTTCAGAAACTCCTCGAAGGTCTGGCGCGCTGCGTCGTCGTCGCCCAGGTCCTCTTTGTAGATCTGGCCGATGGTGAACAGCGCCTGGAAGCGGTACTTGCTGCCGGGATACTCGCGGCGCAGGAACTCGTACTCGCCGATCGCGGCGCGCAGGTCCTTTTCGCCGGGCTGGAACTGGCGGCCCATGTCGGCCAGGATTTCGGCGACCGCGACCACGCTGGCGTCGGCTTTGCTCGACGCCGGCGCGACGTAATACACCTTGCGATAGGCGTCGGCGACGCGCTGGTATTCTTTGCGCGTGCGCTGATCGGCGGGACGTCCGTTCAGCGCCTCCCGCATCTGCTCGGCCTTGTCGAATTGCTCGCGCGCCTGCTGCTTTCGTGCGGCGGAATTGGCGGTAATGCGCGAGGCTTGCGCTGGCAAGGATCGACACCAAGGCTACGGTACCGAGCACTCGAAAGCCAGGCTTGGGCGCGGGATGCAGTAGGCGAGGAAAGGCGGTGCGCGTGACTGTTCCACCGCTTCTCTCGGAGAAGGGGATCGCCATCCGCACAGGTTTCCGGGCACCGCAGCCGCAGGCGTAGATGCACCGCAGCGGCAGCGAGGCAGTCCGGTGGAGACGTAGTCGTCCAGAGCACTTCGATTATAGGTTCCGGAAGGAGCGAACAAGCACGTAAAGAGGACGGAATCAGGGGAGTGACCCCACCTCGGAGTTAGCTCTGGGCTCTGCGTGAACGGAAATTCGAGTTCCGATCCGCCTTTTTCGCATGCAATCGTTCGGCCTACCTCGCAGGTTCACCGGTCAGAGTCGTCCCAAATCTGCTACGGTTTTCTTGTAGGAGGACAATGTGAAAGCTATCCGTGTACACGAGTTCGGCGGTCCCGAAGTGATGAAGTTGGAAGATGTTCCCGATCCCCAGCCTGGTCCGGGACACGTGGTCATCCGCATTCATGCCGCCGGGGTCAACCCGGTGGAAGCCTACATTCGCACCGGGACCTATGCCTCGAAACCCAGTTTGCCGTACACCCCTGGGACCGATGCCGGCGGAATTGTTGCCGTCGTCGGAGCAGGCGTCAAGCGGGTGAAGAAAGGCGATCGCGTCTACACCACCGGCTCAAGCACCGGTACGTATGCCGAGCAAGCCTTGTGCAACGAAGGTCAATTGCAGCTCTTGCCCGACAACGTTAGCCTCGAGCAGGGTGCGGCGATGGGCGTTCCCTATGGCACCGCCTATCGTGGGCTGCTTCAGCGCGCAGAGGCGAAGCCGGCAGAAATCGTCCTGGTCCACGGAGCCAGTGGGGGAGTCGGGACGGCGGCGGTACAGTTGGCGCGCGCGGCCGGCATGACCGTGATTGGCACGGCCGGAAGCAGCGAAGGGCTGAAGCTGGTTAAGGAGCAGGGCGCCCATCATGTGCTCAACCATTCCTCCGAAGGATATCTCGACGAGCTTATGAAGCTAACGGAAGGCCGTGGCGTCGATGTCATTGTGGAGTTGCTGGCCAATAAGAACCTGGCGAAGGACCTTTCCGTGCTGGCAAAGAAAGGCCGGGTCGCCGTGATCGGCAATCGCGGGACTATCGAGATCAATCCCCGGGATGCCATGTCGCGCGAGGCCGACATCCGCGGCGTGACGCTCATGAATACGTCGGAGCAGGAATACCGCACCATGCATGCCGCTCTGGTTGCCGGATTGGAGAATGGGACATTGCAGCCGGTGATCGGTCAGAAGATTCCGCTGGCGGACGCTGGCCGCGCCCACGCCGAGATCATGAAACCCTCAGGAGCCCACGGGAAAATCGTGCTCGTGGCTTAAGAGCAACTAGCAATTAGCGACTAGCAGTTAACGGGCTGCGGCTGGCGAGTAGCAGCTCCTGTTGCGACCACCGATCGCTATGTCTTGCCTGTCATCCCGACCGAAGCAAAGCGGAGGGATCTGCCGTCTGAACAGTGTTCCTACACCACGCCAGCCGTCGAATTGCGCCGTAAATTTCAGACTCATCACTCCGGTCCTTCGCCAATGAAACTTTAGACCGAAGCTTCCACAGTGCTTTCCGGTACAAATCTGGTTCGACCTTAGCTAGTTGCTAGCTGCCATTACAATCGAGCCATGCTCCGCCTCGATCTGGCCGGCCGGTGTTGTGCTGCGACGCTCGCGTGTCTGGCGGCGACGATCTCCGCGACCGCTCAGCCGGCCAACTCGACATTGCAGAATGCGGTTACCCGCGCTATGGCCGGACGGCGCGGCGCGGCCGTAGTCCTCGCCCTTCGTTCGGGACGGGTGATGGCCGCGTACCACCTTGACGTGGCGGCCCGTCGCGTAGCGCATCCTGGGTCCAGCATTAAAGCGTTCACCCTGATGGCGCTCTTGGATTCAGGCAAGGTGGATCAGCGCACCGCGCTGATGTGCAAGCGCCAGCTTTCCATTGGCGGACACAAATTGGATTGCACACATCCCGCAAACGGCACAGCCGCTCGACCCTTCGACGGCTTTGGCTTATTCGTGTAATTCCTATTTCACCAGCGTTGCTACGCGGCTTAGTCCAGAACAATTGCGCGACACTTTCGTGCAGGATGGCTTCACCTCGCTCACGACGCTTGCGCCGGACGAAGTTGCCGGCAACGTTCTGCTGGCTCAGTCTGCACAACAGCTACAGCTGCAGGCGATCGGCGAGTGGGGAATCAGCGTTACGCCGTTGGAGTTGGCCCGGGCCTATCGCAACATCGCACTGCTGAGGACCAACCATGACGCAAAGCTCACGCCCCTCTTCGAGGGACTCCAGCAATCGGTAAGCTATGGCATGGGACGGGCAGCGCAGCCGATGGTGGCGATGGAAGTCGCGGGCAAAACGGGCACCGCTCCCGCCGATGAAGGCCCATGGACTCACGCTTGGTTCGCCGGCTATGCTCCGGCCGATAATCCCGAGATTGTGCTGGTGGTGTTCCTGGAAAAAGGTCATGGCGGAGCTGACGCTGCCGGCGTCGCTCGCGAGATCTTTGCCGCATTCGCCGACTCGCAGAATTCGAGAGTCGCCCGGCAAACTGCGGGAGTGCATCCGTGAGACGACTTGTTGCGGCAATCGCTATGCTGCTGGCGCTGTGGATCGCGGGAGACGCCTATCCGGCTGCCACTGACTCCGCCACCACAAAGTCAGCCTCGCCAAGCGGCTTTCCCCAGGTTGTCAGAGTGCGATTGTGGTATTTGCATCCGCCGCATGACTTGCGTCTCCGGGCGGATGCGGACCGGCGCAGAGTTGCGAAAATGTGCGACCTGCAAGGACGAGGTCATCAGTTCGCTCGTTGTTCATGCTGCTGGTTCGTCCGTCCAGATTGACGGCGATAAGTCCACCACCGCCGAACTCCGCATCCACGGCACGTATCAGATGAATGCGGCCGGCGATCCTCCGATTCATGCCGACTTTCCCATCGAGTTGCGCGCCAATGACGGTCATCTCCTGGTCACCGCACTGATGCCGATGGAGGAATACATCGCCGGAGTGCTGGCAGGAGAGACGGGCAACTTCAAGTCTGACGAGGCTCTGAAGGCGATGGCCGTAGCGGCGCGCACCTTCGCCATCCATTTCGGCAGTCGCCACGCGCTCGATGGCTTCGATTTCTGCGACACCACCCATTGCCAGGACCTGCGGCTCGCCGGCATCGATCCGCATCTGCGCCAGTATCGCCGACTCCACTGCGGGAGAAGTCTTGTGGTACGACGGTGAGCCGGCTGCGACCTATTACTACGCGAACTGCGGAGGCACCACCGAAGACGGCCATTACATTCTGGGCAACGATGAAGCGCGCGCGCCTTATCTGACGCAACATTCCGATCAACTACTGCGTGCGCAACGGCGGCACGCAATGGCGCAGCGAGGTTTCCAAGCGCGATCTGCAGCGCGCGCTGGCCGACGATGGCATCGACATTCCCGGAAAACTGCGCTCGTCACGGTGCTGCATCGTACGCCCAGCGGACGAGTGGAGTTTGTTCGCGTCGTGGGCAGCAGCAGCGTCACCGTCTCGGGACTGGTGTTTCGTTCCGCCATCGGACGCCACATTGGCTGGGACCGACTGAAGAGCAACTTGTACGACGTCAGCGATCACGGCGACCACATCGTCTTTCACGGCCGCGGATCGGGACATGGCGTTGGCCTTTGCCAGGTCGGCGCGGAGGTGATGGGCGAGGAAGGCCATTCGTATCGCGAGATCCTCAGCTTTTACTATCCCGGCACACGGCTGGGAGTCGCCGCGCAGGGTACGCCATGGCAACAGCTGGCCAACGAAGACATCGAACTGCTCACCACGCGTCCCGATCGCGATCGTTCGCTGCTGCCGCTGGCGACGCGCATGCTTGCATGAGTCGGAAGAGAGCACCGGCCTGATCTATCGCGCCACGCCGCGACTGAAGGTCTACGCCACGGTTGCAGCTTTTCGCAACTCAACCGGCGAGCCGGGCTGGGTGGCCGCTTCGACCCGGGGACGCACCATCCAGATGCAGCCTTCTGATGTTCTGCAGGATGCCGGCACGCTGGACAGCACCATTCATCACGAGTTGCTGCACATGCTGATCGAGTCCTACGCGCGGCCGGGTACGCCGCAATGGTTTCGTGAAGGCCTGGTGCTGTATCTTACGAAGCCGAATTCTACGGCACCCGCCGGAGGCGGCTTTGAGGACACAGCTGCCTGGAAAAGGCGTTGCGCGCTCCTCAGAGTGAAGAGGAGTTGCGACAGGCTTACGCCGAAGCGCGCGCAGAGTGGCGCAACTCGCGCAGCAGAACGGCAAAGAGACGCTGCTGGATTGGGTGCAGAATGGATTGCCCGCTAACTTGGCCGCGGGTGGGGTCTCACAACGCGCAGGAAGCCGATGATTCCGAGAAGGCAATCGGAATGTGGACTGTGTTGACGAGACCGATGGCTTTTAACACGCCTGATAGACCGAGGTTCGCCTTTTCCCGCAGCATTTCCCCCATTCGCTAGCGAGTCAATCACGTCTTGAGCAAATTACATCGGCATAGGCTCGGGCTCCGGATCAAGCGCCGGCCGGACATCCGGATCTGAACCCGGCTCTCGCTCCGGGTCGGGCTTCGGTTCAGATTGCGGATCGGGCTCGATTGGAGGAATTCTCATGAATGCCATTTCGATGGTCATAGAGTTAGTCATAGCCTTCGCAATCTATGATGCCGGTTGATGGAGAAGAGTCGGTACAGGGTTTCGTTCGATGGGCAGCGCTCCTGGCGGGATAACCGCAGGTCCTTCCGCTCCGCTCTGATCGGGATGACAAAGCTATAAGAGTCCGCTCTGTCACGATGGCTGTGAAGAATTGTGGCAACGATCGCGTTTCAATCGCGCTCGGATCTTATAAGGTAGAGATACCTTCGGGGTCTTCCTGTTCCACTCTCGAACCGACGATCAGCAGCAGCGCGACGAAAGCGGTAATCAGGATGACGTATGCGATGAAGAAGCGCAGACCCATGCTCCAGGCTTGTTTCCTGAGATCGCTGAGGTCGGGAATCCACCAGATGAGCTTGTAAGGCACGTAGGCTCCGACCAGCATCAGCGCGCAGAACCACAGCCAATAACCGAGCCTCTTCAGCACGCGCAGAGAGCGCGCCATCCGTTTCAGTTTCAGCCCAAAGGCAGCGACCGTGGTCGCGATTGGCAGCCATACAGCCGGCGCGAGCACCCACATCAGAATCCAGAGCAGCCAGTCGGCGGCGTGAAAGACCTGGCGCGGACTGCCGAAGCGCAGGAACGCCGGCAACTTCTGCCAAAACCAGACGCCGAACTGCGGCGCATACCGGCGAAGAGAAATCAGCGACCACTCGATTGCCGCCAGCAAGATCGCCCACAGCACCAGGGCTATCAGGTGCCGCAGGGCGTGACGGAACGCGCGCCAGACAGCTGCGTGCTCGCGAAACTCCGCAACCCGGAAGTAGGCGAACGTCCCGGCGCGCAGCCACAATCCAAAAAAGATGACGATAAGCGCCAGCAGGCCCGACCCGGCAACCTGCCAGCCGTGCGCGTCCGGCAACAGCAGCCAGAAGTAAACCGCCGCCAGCAACGCGGCATTGCCGAACAGGTTCAGCAGCCACAGCTTCGCCACGCCACTGTGTTTCGCGTTCATTTCACCGTCACCGTCAGCGCATCGCTGGTCGAGAGATATTCCGGCTGATACATCGGCTGCACGCTGGTCGGGCTCACGCGGAAGACGCCGGGATTCACCACCTTCAGCAGGTAAACGTATTCATGCTGTCCCTGCGGGAAGTACATGTTGAAGAACGTGGTGCGATCGTCGCGCAGTTCGCGATCGCTGAACCAGCGGTCCCACCAGTCGGGCTGCTCGTCGAGTTCATAAAGATCGTCGCGCGCAATCGACTCGGTGCCCGACGGAATCGGATCTTCGATCATCAGGTACTTCCACTCGTTGCCGCCGACCGTGATGCGCACCGCCAGCGTGTCGCCCACCTGCACCGGCCCGGACAGCTTGTCGAGGTGATACACGACCCGGCCGTCCTTCTGCTGCGACGTGAGCTTGTAGTACTGGCGCGCCGTGCTCAGCTTGAAGCTGCCGGTGTTCACGACCTTCGCCTCGTTCGAGTAGTACTCGCCGCGCGTCGACCAGTACAGCCGGCCGTCGCCCGTCTTCACGATGCGAACCTGATTGGCCTCCGGCGCGAGTTGCGACTCGTTCAGCGTGACCGTTGTCGCGGGAGCCAGCGCATCGGCCGGCGTGAACTTCTTCGTCGCGACGCTCTTGCCGTTCACCTGCACCTCGACGCTGTAGTTCGGCTTCAGCTCCTGCGTGCGCTCCAGATAATCGGTCAGGCCGTAGATGACCATCGCGGTCTGCTCGGTCGAATCCCAGTAATAGCCTTCGCTGCGATGGCTGACCAGATACACCGCGGCCTTGGGCAGCAGCGGGCTGTTGGCATCGGTGTGGTTGATCAGCTTCAGCGCGTAGGCCGTCGACTCCGGCGTGGTGTTGCCGGAGAAGTCCATCAGGTAGTTGTTGTCGCTCGGCCACCAGGCTTGCGAGTCGTCCTGCTTCGCTTCGCCTTCCAGCTGCGTCGTCAGATCTTTCGGCGCGGCTGTCGTTGACCTCCAGCATCGCCAGCCCGAGCACCGCCTGCCCGTACGCGGTAAGCGTCGAGCGCTGCGTCCAGACCGAATCGATCACCGCGCTGTCGCGTCACTGCCGCTCAGCACCAGCGCATACGCCATGTAGGCGCGCAGATCGGTGCGAACCTTTGTCGACTGTTCGAACTCCGCGCAGCCAGTCGCGGCCTTTGTCGATCGCATCCTGCTTCACGTCGAAGCCGGCGGCCTTCGCCTGGCTCAATCCGGCGAGCACGTACGCGGTCATGAAGGGATGGCTGTCGTCGGTCTGCCACCAGCCCCAGCCGCCGTCGTCATGCTGATAGGTGTAGAGGCGATCGAGTCCGGCCTGCACCTGCTTGTGCAGCGTCGCCGGATCGATGTTCGACTTCACGCCCAGCTTCTGCAGCGCATCGGCCACCAGCACGTCGGGCAGGAAGCTCGACATCGTCTGCTCGGTGCAGCCGTACGGATACGAAGTGAGGTAGTCGAGCGCCGCGAAGACGCTGCCGGCGATCGACGGCGTGACGCTGATGGTCAGCTTGCGCGTGCCGGCCTCTGCCGCGGCCGGGAAGGTCACCGGCTGCGACGTGTCGCTCGTTCCTGCGCCGGCAATCGAGCCCGACTTCGAGATCGCCAGCTTCACGCCGAACGGCACCACCGGCAGCGTCAGTTCCATGGCGTCGCTTTCGACATCGGTCAGCGCCTTGCCCAGCACCTTGGCCGAATCCACGTCGAGCACGCGCACGCGATAATCGACCTTCACCAGCCCGCGCGTCGGAACGTTGATGTCTCTGCTGCGCGCCGTCGAGCACCTGCAGCCCGTCGAACTGCATCGAGACCTGCGCCGTCTTTGTCGGTCGGCAGATAGTTCTGCACGATGGTCGAGAGCGTGATCTCGTCGCCGCGGCGGAAGAAGCGCGGCACCACCAGCCGCACCATGATGTTCTTGCGCACGATGGTGTTCATCACCGCGCTGCCGACCTTGGTGTCCTGCGTCACGCCGCGCGTGGTGGCGCGCCACGAGGTGATCGCGTCGGGATAGTCGAACTTCACCGTCGCCTGGCCGTTGCTGCCGGTGCGCACGTCGGCGACCCAGTACGCGGTGTCGGGAAAGGCCTTGCGAATCTTCGGCTGCACCAGCCGCTCGGGCTTCAGCTGCGCCATCGCTTTCGACGAGCGCACGCTGGCCAGCTGCATCTTGCGCTTGCCCGCCTGCCCGCTGAAGTAGTAGTCAGCGAGCTTTCGGTGCTGACCTGCGAATACACCTTGCCGTAGAACGCATTCAGGATGCTGCCCACGGTCTCCGGCTTGATGGCGTAGATGGCTTCGTCGACCACGCCCAGGCTGAACTCCGCCGCGACGGGCTTGCCGCTGGAGTCGCTGGCCTTGATGGTGTAACTCGCGGCTTCGCCCGGCTGATACTGCGGCTTCGAAGGCACCAGCTGCACGTTGAGCTGGTGCTGCGTCGGCGGAACGCTCAGGCTCTTCGATCCTTCGATACAGCTTGTTGTCGCGAATGAAGACTGCCGCCGACGTAGAAGTTCGGCGCGTACTCCGGCTTGATCGGCACATCGACGGTGATGCTGCCGCCGTTGCTCTTGATCACCTGCCCGGAATAAAGCCCGTTGCCTTCGGCGGTCACCAGCACCGACGCCGGCTCCTTGCCGGTGACGATCAGCACGTGCGCGGTATCGCCCGGCTGATAGCTCTTCTTGTCGGCGACGATCTGCATGCGCTCCTGCGCGGGGCCGCTCCACCACGGGCTTTCGCCCGGCGCCCACAAGTAAGCTGTGGTCTCGACGTCGCGCTTCTCGGGAGTGGTCGCGACGACGCGCACGCGAAACTCGCCGGAGTCGGGAATGGTCAGCTTGACCTGCGCTTTGCCGCTGGCGTCGGTTTGGCCTTGCGAGGTCGTGACCGACTGGCCCGCGCCTTTGCGCCAGTTCCAGCGATTCATCTCCACGCGGAACGATGTCTGCACCGGCTTCTTGTCGTAGTCCTGCGCGGTGACGTTGATGGTTGCGGTGCTGCCCTTGCTGTAGACGTACGAGTTCGGCTCGGCGGTGAGGAAGAAGCTGCCATAGGTCGCGAGCGCAAATCCGTGGCCGGCGATCTCGCGATTGCCGGCATCGGTGACGCGCGCTTCGATGCGATAGACCAGGTCCTGCTTCTTGCTGTCGACGCGCGTCGGAACCGTGATCTGCAGCTTGCCGTCGGCGTCGAGCGTGCCGCTCTTCTTCTGCTTCCTGATCGCCGCCGTAGTGTCGTCATCGTCCGCGTCGCCGTTGTCGGCGCCTTCGCCTCGTCCTCGCCGCCGGCTTCCGCCTGATCGTCATCTTCGTCGCGGCCCATCGGCCAATAGGTCGAAGTGTGGACCACCCACTTCACTTTGGCGTTCGCCACCGGCTCGCCAAAGTAATAGCGCGCGTCGATGGTCGCCTTGATGGGCTGGCCCTTGCAGCACGCGCGGCGTCTGCGCCGTCACCTTCACCGCGTATTCCGGCTTCTTGTAATCCTCGACCGAGAAGTTGGTGCCCTCGACGTAGCGCTCGCCCATCTGCATCGAGAGGTAATACGAGCCCAGGTGGGCGTCGGCGGGAATCGGGTAGTTCCAGTGCGCCGTGCCCATGTCGGAGAGCTTCACCGTCTGCGTCCAGATCACTTCGTAGGTCTGCGGATCGCGCAGTCTCCAGGCTGCAGCTCCTGGCCTTGCGGGACGCTGTAGCCGCCGGCGGTCTGCGCGCGCACGATGGTCTTGAAGTGCACGGTGTCGCCGGGACGATACACCGGACGATCCGTGTAGGTGTAGCCCTTCAGATTGCGATTGGGATCGTCGCCCAGGTTCCACGCGCCGGGCGTGTTGATGGCGAACTGTTCGCATTCGTCGCCAGCACCGCAACGTTCTCCGGCTTGGCCTGCGTTGATCGCGGTGTCGACCAGTCCTTGCGCGTCGGTTGTCTTCGAGGCGACTTCCTTCTGATCGATCCAGACTCGCACCGGCATGCCTGCGATGGGATCGCCGCTGCGGCGATCGACGACGAAGCTCATCAGCCGCCCCGGCCCGGCTTTGGTGATGATCGCGATCTCGGTGATGACGACGATGGTGTAGGCGCGCAGCTTGCCGTCGGTCGCCTCCACCAGATAGACGCCCTTTCGCTGACGGGAACAGCGACGGTCACGCTCTCCCACTGCTCATGCGCCGGGACCGTCCACTTCCATACCGACACGACCTGCTGCTGATTCAGCACCGGAACCTGCGCATAGGTGTCGACCTTCGGGCCCTGCTTCTGTTCGCCGCCGCCCATCTGCCACAAGCGAATCTCGTGACGCGAATCGGGCGAGAACTGCGCGCGGACGAAGTCGCGAATCCACGCCCAGATGCGATGCTTCCAGGCGTGAAATTTTTCCAGCCAGGTATGCGCCTGCTTGGGCATGGCCGGCCCCTGGCCGCCGAAGTTGTGCAGCTCCTGCATCTGGCTGAAGAACTTCACCGGGTTGTTCACGCGATAGACGCGAAACTCCAGCTGCTTCACGTTGTGCGCATTGACCGCGATCTCAGGCTTCTCGCCGGGCAGATAGGTGCGCTGGCTGGTGAGCGAGAACCACGATTCGGTGTCGGCGTCCTCCTGCGCCACCAGAGGCAGCACAATCGCATGTCAGGAGAAGAAGGACCGTGATTGCGCGCGTTACCCGCATCAGTCGGCCCCTCGCAGAATGTTCCAGCGATAGACGCCGAGGAAGGCCGGATTCGACGGGACCGGCCGCCAGCGCGCGTCGGGATAGTTCAACAGTTGCGCAATCGACAACCGCGGATTTCCCCGGCTGAGTGCCCATTCGGCCCGGTGTGATAGACCACGAATTGCTCACTGCCGGGCTCAACCTGGCTGTGGCCCAGGAAGATCATGGCGTGGAAAGGCATTCTTCCCGCATCTTGCCGGAAGAACAGCAGATCGCCGGGACGCGCATGGGCCAAATTCCGGCCGACCGAAAAAGTATTATGCCGCCAGAGCGTCTCGGCATCGGCGAACTGCGCGAACGCACCGTTCTCGCAGGTCGCTCTTGGAGAAGCTGCCGCCGCGAACCCGGAACAACGCCGCCGCTAGAGGCGTGTAGGGATACTGATACTGCTGAATATCACCGGCCGAAGCCGGAGCCGGCAGTGCCACGCCGTGCGCCCAGGCAGCATCGTGCTCACGCAAAGCCTCGCGATAAGCGAAACGCAGCAACGCGGCGCAATCGTCAATCTCCGGCGGAAGCGATTTGCCGCGGTAGTACTGTGATTCCGCCAGCAGCGTAAACCAGCGGCGGAACGCCAGCCGGTCAGCGGGATCGTGCAGCCGCAGAAAATCCGGGGTGCCGTCGCCCACCGCGTCGCCGCTATCGGGGGTCGTCCGCAGCGTGATCGTTGCGGTGCGAAGCCAGGCCCCGTAACTCGTATGTCGGTTTCGCCCGGCAGCACGCCCGACCTTAACCATGCCGTGGCGATGCCGCTTTCCACGCTCAAAGACTCCACCGCTGCGCGATGCGGAGTTTCCACCTCGACGTGCAAGCCGGGCAGATCGTGCCCATTCGAGGAGCGAATCGTGAGTTCGGCGGAAGTAAAGCCGTCGGCGGGAATTGTGGCTGCGGAGAGTTGCCAAACGAACGACGCGGGAGCTAGAGCCCGGTGTAACGTGAACGCGCACACCGCCGTCGTTATCGCGAGCACAGCCACCACTGCCAACCAGCGAGGCACGCCGCGCATCGATCGTTACCCTCCGCGGGAGCCCGGATTATAAACGCAGCGGCGTACGTTTGCTAGCGAAGAGAGAGAGTGAGATACCGACTGGATTTTGTTGTTGCTGACGTGGGATGCAGGGCTAGGCCCCGCGGATCCCTAGGAACTCCTGACCGCGATAAGGAAATCCGCAAGCAACCCGTACGCCGTGGTTTCCAGGCTGGGGTTCTGCTCGGTGATGATGAGTTGCGGAAGAATGTCAGTCTCAAAGCTGATGACCGATGACGTCCCATGCACTAACGCCAGGGGATCGGAGAGGCGAAGCCGTTGTGGCCGAACAGACGCCGCCACCTTCCTGCGCGGATCGCGCCTGGCGCTGCACACCAACTTCCAAGCTTCGCCGTTCGCTCGGGCTTCGCGCAACTGTTCGACAGCAATTCCCCGGATACCTTGGCGCTCAACATCGTCCAGCTTCAAGTCGGCTTCCATCAGCACATTAGCCAGGGCGACTACCTTTACCGCCGCGTCTACTCCATCAATGTCGTCAGTAGGATCGGACTCCGCCACTCCCAATTCCTGCGCCTGCCGCAGCGCCGCTTCGAAGCTCATTCCCGATTCCATGCCTTCGAGAATTACGTTGGTCGTGGAGTTCAGGACCCCGCGGAACCCATGAATCTCTACTGCCGGCATGGCCTCGCGGAAGAGCGAAAAAATCGGTACGCCATCCATGACCGCAGACTCGAAGAGGAATCTTCGGCCCTTCGCCGCCGCCAACTCCGTCAGCTCCCAGTAACCATGTACGACTGGACCTTTATTGGCGCTGATGGCGTGGGCGCCGCTCTCCAGGGCCGCCCGGATGTAGTCAATCGCAGGCTGCCCGGTCGCTGCGTTCAGGGAACTGGTTTCAAACAGCGCATCGGCCTTGCCCAGCCGCAGCCAATCGCGAATCTCGGCGGCACGGTCGGCCTCGGAGAAATCCCCCGCAAGGATCTTCTCAGCAGTGAACCCCTGCGGCGCGGCCAGCCAGCCTAGTCGGCGCAGAGGCGACCCCGGTCACGCGGTACTCAATTCCGTGGCGTCCCCTGAGTTCTAGCTGTTTTTTCTGAAGGAGTGCGACGAAAGCCTTGCCGACCTTGCCGAAGCCAACGATACAAAGGTTGTAAGTGCGGATGCAGGTGTCTCCGGATTGAACTGGGATTGCCCTACATTGTAAACGCCGTTCTGGGTTAAAGCGCCATCAAGGGCCCGGCTTACTTCCGAGTTTTCGCAAGATTTTCGTACCCATCCGGCTGCGTTGTGCATCCATTCTGGTGAGTCTGGTCACGGGTGCCATAAAACCTGAAAATGGGTAGCTTTGGGGTTGCAATCGTCGGATATAATCTCCAGTTAAGCTGAATCCCCAATGGTGCACCTTCACCGATTGCCGCAGAGCTTAAAGCAACTTCGGCGCGCAAGATCTTCGGGCCGGCAGCATAACAAACTTTACCACTCCGCTTTTGAAGGAGCTCGCAATGGCCATTAAGGAAAGTGAGTTCGTTTGGCACAATGGTCACCTGATTCCCTGGGATGAGGCAAAGATCCACGTGATGGCCCATGTGGTCAACTACGGCTCATCGGTATTCGAAGGGATTCGCTGCTATCACACGCCCAAGGGCCCGGCAATCTTCCGCCTGCGGGACCACACCCTTCGCTTGCTCCAGTCATGCAAGATCTACCGCATCGACGTGGACTTTTCTCTCGATGAGTTGATTCAGGCTACGGTAGAACTGGTGGGCGCCAACAAAGTGTCGCCCTGCTATATCCGGCCTATCGTGCTGCGTGGTTATGGACAAGTCGGCGTCAATCCTTTCAACTCGCCCACTGAGGTCTACATCGCTAATTACGAGTGGGGCAAGTATCTGGGCGCCGCCGATTGCGAGGATGGAGTAGACGTTTGCGTTTCGTCATGGACCCGCCTGGCCCCGAACACCATGCCCACCATGGCCAAGGCCGGTGCCAATTACATGAACTCACAGCTGATCAAGATGGAAGCCATTGTGAACGGCTACAGCGAGGGCATTGCACTCGATGTCAACGGCTACGTCAGCGAAGGTTCCGGTGAGAACATTTTTGTCGTGCACAAAGACCGCATCTATACTCCACCGCTGGGCAACAGCGTTTTGCCGGGTATTACGCGCAATTCCGTGATCCACATCGCCCACGAACTGGATATTCCCGTGATCGAACAGATCATCCCGCGTGAAATGCTATATATCGCCGACGAACTGTTCTTCAGCGGTACGGCTGCCGAGATCACGCCTATTCGCTCGGTAGATAAAATCACGGTCGGTCACGGTATTTGCGGTCCCGTCACCAAGACGATTCGCAAGGAATTCTATGGGATCGTCAATGGTACTGTTGAAGACCGCTTCAACTGGTTGACGGCGGTTCCGGTAAAGCAGCCGGTAACCGTTTAGTAAGAGGCTCAGCAGAAGAAACAGGGCGCACTCATTGCGCCCTTTATTTATTGCGGCAGATTTGAATAGGCGAGTATTTTGGCTGCGGAGCGGCACGTGCGTCGCCGATCGTTCTTCAGAATTCCATCATCTTCAGTTCGGGGCTGACGATCAGCGGCGCGTCGGTCGCGCGCTGCACATCTTCAACGGTCAGCGCTGGCGCAATCTCCTCCAATACCAGGCCGCTCTGCGTCACCCGCATGTATGCCATTTCCGTGACGATGTTGTGCACCACGCGCAAGCCGGTAATGGGTAGCGTGCAATGCTTCAGGATCTTGGGAGCGCCGTCACGCGTGGTGTGCTCCATAGCCACGATGACATGCTTCGCGCTAGCCACCAGATCCATTGCGCCGCCCATACCCTTGACCATCTTGCCAGGGATCATCCAGTTGGCGAGATTGCCGTCTTCATCGACCTCCATGGCCCCAAGCACGCTCAGATCAATGTGACCGCCGCGGATCATGGCGAAGGATTCGGCGCTGGAGAAATAGGCAGTTCCCGGCAACTCGCTGACTGTTTCTTTGCCGGCATTGATCAGGTCACCATCTTCCTCGCCGGCCAGCGGATAAGGGCCCACGCCCAACATGCCATTCTCGCTTTGCAGTACCACTTCAATTCCCGGAGGGACGCAGTTAGCCACCAGCGTTGGCATGCCAATCCCGAGGTTAACGTAGTAGCCATCGCGCAGTTCTCGCGCCACGCGCCGCACAATGCGATCTCGCTTCTCGGTGTCTTTCTGCTTCGTAGCTGGAGGTGTCGCCATGATTAGTTTCTATGCCTTGCGCAGTGTCCTTCGCTCGACGCGCTTCTCATAATTCGTTCCCTGAAAAATCCGCTGCACATACACGCTGGGCGTATGCACCTGTTCCGGCTCAATCTCGCCCGGTTCCACTAGATGTTCGACTTCGGCAATGGTTATTTTCCCCGCAGTGGCCATCATCGGATTGAAGTTTTGCGCTGTCTTGCGATACACCAGGTTCCCCCAACGATCGCCCTTCCAGGCTTTGACCAGCGCAAAGTCGGCTTTCAGCGCGCGCTCCAATACATAAGGGCGTCCCTCGAACTGTCGCGTCTCCTTGCCTTCAGCCACCACCGTGCCGAACCCGGTCGGCGTGTAGAACGCCGGAATCCCGGCACCGCCAGCGCGAATGCGTTCGGCAAACGTGCCTTGAGGAACCAGTTCCAGATCGATGCGGCCGGTCAACACCATTTCTTCCAGCAACCGGTTTTCGCCCACGTAGCTGCCTTTGTGCGAGGTGATCTGTCCGGCGGCCAGCATTAGCCCGAGGCCGAAATCGTCCACGCCAACATTGTTGCTGATAGTGTGAAGATCCTTGACACCCTTCTTGACTAGCGCGCGGATCAGGTTCTCGGGAATGCCGCACAGGCCAAAGCCTCCAACCATCAGGGTCGCACCGTCATGAATGTCGTGCACGGCCTCATCGGCGTTCGCAACTACCTTGTTCATGGGCATAGGATTTTCTGCTGGACGGACGATTGTACCGAGACGCACCGCTCCGGCGCAAAGATCATTCGTTTACCGGTTCCACACAGTCCGGCTCAATCCAAATACTCTCCATGCAGGCGCGTCTGCCGCTCAACTCCCCGACATCGATCTGAATGAACCCTTCGTGGAAGCCCATGATCGGGAAGACACGATCGACACATTTCTCAAGAGTTGATCGCGTCTTGAATGCCACGGAATCCTGCACGCTGGCCGGAACCCTAATAATGCGAATGAGGTCTCCTTCTTTCATGGCAAGCCTTAATGTCTGGGCTACTGGCAACTGACAACCGGCCACTGGCTACTGCTTGTCGCCGAACCGATTCGCGCTCTCGAACATTTCCCGCAAACCTGGCCCGCGCAGGTTCTCTCGAAGATGCGCCAGTTGCTGCTCGAAGCGCAGTAGCGCCTCGTCAATATTTCCACTGTTGGTGAGCGCAATATCCCGCCACATCGAGTACGGACTGTGGGCGATCCGCGTCATCTCGCGCAGGGCGCGGCCGCCGATCTGGGCTACCGCTCTCGTCATCGCCCAGTTCCTCACGCAACATCGATGCCAAGGCAGTGGCCATCATCTGGGGCAGGTGGCTGATCCAGGCGCACAATCGGTCGTGCCGCTCCGGTTCCATGGCGATCACGCGCGCGCCAATCGACTGCAACAATTCGATAAACTCCCGCTGCCGCGGCGTGTATGGCTGCTCTGGATTAATCGGCGTGACCAGCCACACTGCATCGCGAAACAAATTCGAGTCAGCATATTCGATGCCACCGTGCTCCTTGCCCGCCATCGGATGGCCAGGCAGTACCCTCTCCGCTGCCTCGTCGCCGAGCATCTTGTGCGCGCGTTCGACCAGCTGTTCCTTCGTACTGCCCGTATCGGTGATCAGCGTGCTTGCCGGAAGCGCACGTGCCAGATGTTCGAAGACAGAAAGAATAGCGCCTACCGGTGTGGCAAGCACCACAACATCAGACTCCAACGCCGCTTCTCGTGGGTCAGTCACGCCCCGATCAATCGCCCCGCGTGTGATGGCCGCGTCAACGACTCCAGGCTTGTCACAGCCGATGATTGTTCCGGGAAACCCCACCTCATGAAGCGCCAACCCAAGCGAGCCGCCGATCAAGCCAGTTCCCACAATCGTGATCTGACGAATCGCCATGACGTCCTGAAGAAGGATTAAATCGTCCGTCCGACGGCGGGCGCGATCATCCGCAGTTGCTCCATCAGTTCGGCAAACTGCTCCGGGAAGAGCGACTGCGCTCCATCGGACAGCGCCTCGTCGGGAGAGGGATGCACTTCGATGAGCAGCGCGTCCGCACCCGCAGCGACCGACGCCCGCGCCATGGGCGCAACCTTGTCGCGCAATCCAGTTCCGTGCGACGGATCGGAAGTAATCGGCAGGTGCGACAGCTTGTGCACAACCGGAATGGCGGATATGTCGAGCGTGTTGCGAGTGTAGGTCTCGAAGGTGCGAATGCCGCGCTCGCACAGAATCACGTCGTAGTTGCCGCCCGACATGATGTACTCGGCCGAGAGCAGCATCTCTTCAATAGTAGCCGCAATGCCGCGCTTCATCAGCACCGGCTTGCGCACCTTGCCCAGCTCGCGCAGCAGGTTGAAGTTCTGCATGTTGCGCGCGCCCACCTGAAAGATGTCGACGTAGGGCATCATGAGCTCGATCTGCGAGATCTCCATCACCTCGCTGATCACCATCAGCCCATAGCGGTCGCCGGCTTCGCGCAACAGCTTAAGCGCGTCCAGGCCGAGACCCTGAAATGTGTAGGGCGAGCTGCGCGGCTTGAACGCCCCGCCGCGCAAGACTTTCGCGCCGGCTTTGCTCACCATTTCGGCAGCGGCGAAGATCTGCTCGCGCGATTCCACCGAGCACGGACCAGCCATCACGACCACTTCTTTGCCGCCGATTTCCACGCCATTCGCCAGCCGCACGATTGTGGCTCTCGGAACGAAATGCTCGGCCCACCAGCTTGTAGGGCGCGCTGATGCGGTGTACCGTTTGCACGCCCGGCAGAACTTCGAGCTCGCGAATGTCGAAATCGATGCGCTTGCCCACCGCAGCCAGCACGCTCTGCCGCGCGCCCGTCGTGCGATGCACCGCGAAGCCCATCTTCATCAGGTGGTCGGTTACGCCCTGAATCTGGTCTTCGCTCGCACGTCTCCCACATCGCAACAATCATGATTTCCGCTCTTCGCCTTTCGTTGGCTCTTCGCTTAGAAGATTGGCCGTTTAGCCCTTGGTTAGTTGCTAATTGTTAGTCGCAAGTCACTAGAAGCCATCTCATAAATCGGAAACGCAGCCACCCCTAGTAACCTCAGGGGCTATAAAGCCCGGCATTCAAGCAGCTGGTACGGCACGGCTGAAGCCGTGCCCTTTCAAAACCCGATTTATGAGATAGCTTCTAGTCACTGTTCTCCGGCGCCATCTCATCGCGCTGGATCTGTCGCATCACGTCAATCAGGCGCTCATACACCTGACGCAGCTGCATATCCGAAAGCGGTCCCGAGTTCTGGCGCGCTATGTTCTGGTAAATGATCTTCTCGCGGTCCGGCTCGTAGATCGGCATGGCTGAGTTGCGCTTGAGCTTGCCGATCTCGTGCGCGCACTCCGCCCGCTGGTTGATCAGCCGCACCAAATTGCTGTCCAGATCGTCGATCTTCTTGCGCCAGTCCGCGATATCCATGGTTCATCCGTTTCGTGGTTTTGTGGCGTCCACAGCAGACTAGCTGCTGGCCGCAGTGGTTTGCGCTGTTCCGGTGAGGGAAGACAAGAATTCTGACACAGCGGCGGCTTCCCGTCCCGGGTTCTGTTCAATGCGCTGAACGATTGCGCTGCCAATAACGGCCGCATCGGCGAAGCTGCCCACTTCAGCGAACTGCTCCGGAGTCGAGATGCCGAAGCCCACCGCAATCGGCAGCTTGGTGTACGCGCGCAAGCGCTCGACCAGAGATCGCGCATCGCCTGCCAATTCCTGTCGTGTTCCGGTGATGCCGGTGCGCGAGATTGCATAGACGAAACCGCGCGAGTGTTTGGCGATGGCGCGCAGCCGCTGATCCGTACTGGTGGGAGCTGCCAGAAATACCGGCGCGAGTTTGTGCGCCTTCATTGCGTGCAAGTAGTCGCCGGCTTCTTCCAGAGGAAGATCGGTCACCAGCGCTCCATCCACGCCAGCTTCAACCGCTGCGACGCAGAACTTCTCCAGCCCAAACTGCAGAATGGGATTCAAGTACGAGAAGATGATCAGACCGGCATCGGACTGCTGCCGGATCTGCCTTGCGACGTCAAACACGCCAGCTAAGTTGGTGCCATGCTCGCAGTGCTCGTTCGCTGGCCCGCTGAATCACCGGTCCGTCCGCCACCGGATCGCTGAACGGCACGCCCAGTTCGATTACGTCGGCGCCAGCTTCAATCGCCAGCCAGCGCCACATCGCGCGAGGTCTCCAAGCTGGGATCGCCGCAGGTGATATACGCCACCAGACCGGGACGTTTCTTGAATCGGATTGCCATCGGTTTGCAGGGATGCGGCTCTAGCGTGCCGTACCCACTCCTTTATTCTTGTCATGCCGAATCGACTTTAGTCTGTGACGGATCCGCTTTTTGTTTCGCGCAGGCTACGTCGTATCCCTAGAACCGCAAGTTCTCCCGCAAAATCCCAATGTCCTTGTCGCCACGACCAGACACATTCACGATCACGATGTCCGTATTCTGCATCTTTGGCGCGCGCTTGATACATTCCGCGACGGCGTGCGCCGACTCCAGCGCCGGAATGATGCCTTCCATTCGCGCCAACTTCTGGCAAGCATCCAGCGCTTCCTGATCGGTGGCAGAGACATACTCTGCGCGTCTCTGATCGTGCAGCAGAGCATGCTCGGGACCAATCGCGGGATAGTCCAGCCCAGCGGAAACGGAGTGGGTCAACGCAATCTGCCCGCCCTGATCCTGCAGAACGTAAGAATAGGTCCCTTGCAGCACGCCGGGGCCGCCACCATCGAAGCGCGCCGCGTGTTCACCCAGTCCGTGACCGCGTCCTCCGGCCTCGACGCCGATCAGCTTCACTTCTGGGTCCTTAATGAATTCATAAAACGCGCCGATGGCATTCGAACCGCCGCCCACGCAGGCAATCACCGCGGAGGGCAGCCGGCCTTCAGCCTTCAGGATCTGCTTGCGCGCCTCCTGGCTGATCACGCGGTGGAAGTCACGCACCATCGTGGGATAAGGATGCGCGCCCAGCACGCTGCCCAACAGGTAATGCGTGGTGCGAACGTTAGTGACCCAATCGCGCATGGCTTCGTTGATGGCGTCTTTAAGAGTTCGCGAACCTGACTCCACGCCGCGCACCTCAGCGCCCAGAAGCCGCATGCGGAAGACGTTCAGTTCCTGCCGTCGCATGTCTTCGGTGCCCATGTACACCACGCACTCCATGCCAAACAGCGCGCACACGGTTGCGGTGGCGACACCGTGCTGGCCGGCGCCGGTCTCGGCGATGATGCGATGCTTGCCCATGCGCCGCGCCAGCAGCGCCTGTCCGATGCAGTTGTTGATCTTGTGCGCGCCGGTGTGCAGCAGGTCTTCGCGCTTCAGGTAGATCTTGGCGCCGCCTAGCTCTTTCGTCAGCCGCTCAGCCAGAAACAGCGGCGTAGGCCGTCCCGCAAAGTCGGCCAGCAAGCGGTGATATTCGTCACGGAAAGATTTGTCCTTGCGCGCCCCGGCATAAGCCGTTTCCAGTTCCTGTAACGCCGCCATAAGGGTTTCGGGAACATAGCGTCCACCGTACGCGCCAAAGCGCCCGGCAACTTTGCGAGTGCGTTTCGGCGGTTGGCTTTCAGCGACCGGCGCTGCGCCCTGGGTTGGCTCTTGCATGCTCGTATCTTCCATAATCCCGATTACCCCACTTCTGGCTGTTCCCGGCGCACCGCCTCGATGAAGTCTCGTAGCTTAATACCATCCTTCTTGCCTGGCGCACGCTCTACGCCAGACACCACATCGAGGCCCCAAGGATGAAACAATTGCACCGCCTCGTCGGCATTGCGCGAATTTAACCCGCCGGCGATGATCAGCGGAAATGCTTCCTGAATGCTCGCGGCAAGGGGAAGCGCTTCCTCCCAGGAGAACACATCTCCCGTTCCTCCGCGTTGACTCGGCGACCCAGAATCGAGCAGAACCGCATCGATACTGTCGCACGATCGCAAATATTTCGCGACCATGTCCCGACTCGCATTTAGTAATTCTCTCGCCTGCAGTGCTTTGATGATTCTGCGACTGCCCACCGCGCCTCTAAACTCCGGCAACTGTTCCGGCGGTTCATCCCCATGCAATTGCACGCCAGTCAACCCAACCTGCACGGCGATCTCAGCCACGCGTTCGGGTGATTGGTTTACGAACACGCCAATCCTCTCCACTTCATTCGGCAGCGCAGCGACGATTTCCGATGCCAGCGCAATGCCGATTCGCCGCGGACTCGGCGCAAAGATGAATCCCAACGCATCGGCGCCGGACGACACGCTCATCTGCGCGTCCTGCAGATTGGTCGTCCCGCAAATCTTTATCCAAGTCATGACGACGCTCCCAACGGCATCAGCGCGCGGTCACCGATTGCGTCAGCAACTCGCGCAACGCTTCGCCGGGACGATTCGCTCGCATCAGTGATTCGCCAATCAGAAAGGCGTCGAAGCCGGCTTGTCGCAGTCGCGCAATGTCGTCACCACTTTCGATGCCGCTCTCCGCGACTTTCACCACTCCAGCAGGCATTAGGCCGCCCAGTTGCAACGACGTATTCAGATCGACCTGAAAGGTGTGCAGGTTGCGATTGTTGACGCCGATGATCTCGCAACCTGCATCGAGTGCGCGGCGCAACTCCATCTCGTCGTGTACTTCGCACAGCAACGTCGAGTTCCAGTTCGCGAGCACGTCCGATACAGCGCGCTCAATTCAGCTTCGGCTGAGGACGGCGACGATGAGCAAGATCGCGTCTGCGCCGTGTGCCCTGGCTTCCACGAACTGAAACTCGTCGACGATGAAGTCCTTCCGCAAGCAAGGCAGCCGAGTCGCTTCCGACGCGATCTTCAGATTCTGCAGAGAGCCTTGGAAATACTCCTCATCGGTGAGCACCGAAAGTGCTGCGGCTCCTGCCGTCTCCAATTCGCGCGCCAGCGTGGCCACCGGAAAATCCGCGCGAATCAGGCCTTTGGAGGGAGAGGCCTTCTTCAGTTCTGCGATCACGGCCACGCCGGTGTTTGCCGCCGACTGCAAGGACTTGCGAAATCCCTTCGGACGATGGCGCTCCGCGGCTACTCCCAGCGCGCGTCGATCTGCCGCCACTTTGGCAGCTGCGACTTTGCGGCGAGTAGCGGCGATGATCTCTTCAAGCTTCGTGGGCATTGGTGCAAAAAGTATACCTGCTGAACCCCATGTCCAGCTTGCATCCTCGCGAAGCGGGAGTCGCTCCACATACTTGAAATCACCAGATCAGTCTCTTGTACCGTGCTCGATCAAGCCCAGTGCCCCGCTTCCAGCACCCAAAAGTTGTAGAACTCAGGCGAAAACCTGCTTCGCAACCGTCTTCTTATCAGCTACGCTGCAGGTGTTCCCTAGAGATGGACGGTGGATCGCCGCGGCCCATAGCGGAAAAGGCTTTTCCTGGTCGATATGACCGGGGAAGGCTAGTTCATCATGAAGCATTCTTGTCCGATTTCGTTTGTCCTGCTTGCCATAGCGCTGGCTGCGTCGGCGTTTTCGCAAGAAACGACTCTGGCCCGTTTGAATCACGATGCCACGCCTGATATATCGCTTCCGTCCCATGCCACGCGAACCAATTCAACTGGAGCATCTGAGCATCGCACCATAGCACTATCAGACTCCGCGCTGTCGCGTTTGGCGGCGAACGATTTGTTCGTACACTCGAATCTAAATCGTGCCCGCGCGCTTGCAGACCGGGCTTGGCAACGCGATCCCCGTGACGCAGAAGCGCTTTTTGTACAGATGGAGGTCGCCGGCATGCGTGCGGACGAGGCGACCGTTCTGGATTCGGCGATTCGACTGTGCGAGCTTGGCACGGCCGCCTCTGGGGACCCTCGCGTACGGCTGGCTGCTGTCCGGGTGCATGAACTGGCGGCAAATACGCCCGAGTTTCGCAAGGTAATTCCGCGTCTGCGATTGCTGCTGGCGACCTCTCAAGAGAGTTGGCCTGAGCTGAATGCAGCGCTACTCGGTGGTGCAATGGATGGCGTTCCTGGACTGGATCCATACAGTCTCTCGCGCGCTGCGGGTATTGTCACCGACTGGCGGATCGTCGGCCCCATGGGCCGGAATGCGTCGCTCGATTTCGATCCATCGCCGGCCACGGTGACGGCGCCCCTGGCGCGGGCGTCATATGAGAACCATCCGGTGGAAAACTTTCAGTTTCCTGATGGCCGGGTTAGTCTGCCAGACTATCTCCCACATCGTGGGACGTTTTACGCGGCCGCTCAATTTGCCTCCCTCACGGCGGGCAATTGGACAGTAAATGCTGATAGCGCCGGCATGGCAGAGGTTTTCGTGGATGGCCAGGTGCGTGCTTCGGCAGGTATTGCCAAGGAACGCGGCCAATCACACCTCAGCGAGCTTCAATGTTACTGCCGGCCCGCATCGGGTTTTGGTCAAGTTCGCGGGTTCGGCGACACCTTTCCGAGTTTCGATTTCGAAATCGACGCCGCAGGTCCATATTCCGGCGCCCGCCGGTGTTTCTTTGCAGGAGTTGACCTACGAGCTGGCGGCAGAGCTTTACGCCGTTGGAGAGTTTGAAACCGCAATTCAACAAATCAGTGCGTCGCCTTCGTCAGGCGAGTCGGCGGCGTTGCAATTCCTGCTGGCGCAGTCGTGGTCGCAGCTTTCTCCCACGAATCCGGCCGCTGCCACGGCTTGGCAAATCCTTCATTCGCTGGCGCCGACTGCGCTGGCTGCCGATGTGGCTCTGGGGAAGAGAGCCTTGACCGATGGCAACCTGACGGAAGCGGCGAAACTGGCGAGCCATGTTCTTGCAACACGGGTTGCAAATGTGGGAGCGCTTGAGATCCTGGCAGCTACGAGGAGTGGCGGCGACCATGCCGATCTCACCGCAGAGAGTGAGGACGACGTCTGGTCACGTCGACTGGCAGCCCATCCGTCATGCGAGGGATTGCACGCCGCGATCCGGTTTTACCGCTCGCAAGGGCGTTTGGCGGACACCAAAGCTGCTCAACAGAGACTGGACGGGTGCGCCCCCGAGTCGACAAACTATGCGCAATCGCTATCGGAACAAGGAAGTCACGCGCAGGCCGCGCAATCTCTGCGACGCCTGCTAGCCGCTGCGCCGTTGAACCGGGCTGCTCTACTGATGCTAGTGCGCGAACTTCAAATGGCCGGAGACGATGCTGGCGCCCAACGCGCGGCGGCCGAATGGCTGCGTATTGCACCCAATGCTGATAACTACCATCGCCTGGCCGCAAATCGTGAAGCAGAGATATCGGTTGGAACCACCCCTGAAGCAGGCCCCTCGCCGACGGCTGAGTTTTACTTGCCATACCGTCGCGATGCCATCCAGGCCGCTCGTCAGACCGCAGGCCGGCAATTTGCGGGAGCGGCTGTCGTCTTACTCGACGATCATGTTGCTATCGCGCGGCCGGATGGCAGCATATCGCTCTATGTCCATACTGCCACGCGCTTGCCCAGCCGCCAGAGGGTCCAAGAGGTTGAAGGCGGGACGATTCCACCCGGCGCTCAACGCCTGATGGCACGCGTCATCCATCCCGATGGCACATTCGACGCAATCGAAGACGGCTTAGCTGATCCAGCGATTTCCAGCGGTTACCTCGCTGCAGGTGATGTCCTTGATCAGGAATACGTGGTGCACTACGCTGGCGATGGAGGAATTCAGGAGCATTCCGAGGTATTCCAGTTCGTCTTCGGCAGTTTCGACTGCCAGGTGTTGAGTGCCCAGTTTGTAGCTCTAACACCCGCCGACCACGCCGACCGCGGAGTGGTGATCGCCACCGGAGAGGCTCCGCCCATGAAGGCGCACATCCGCGACGGAGTGCTGGCTCGAGTTTGGCAACAAGACATTTTCGGGCGGGACACCCAGGCGGTTGCGACATCGAGAAAAAGCTTGGCGATTATCCGCGTCGTGGAGCAAGACAATGGCTGGACGGAGCCCAGCAAGGCCGAACACCAGCGCCGCATAGAAACCATCCATCCCGGACCGCGCCTTGAGGATTCGTCAGTATTGATCTCTCATAGCGATCATTACGCTCACCAGCTCTGACGGATTGGGCCAAATTACTGTCCGACATTCTACCCGCGCGACGCACCTTCCATCTTCCTTTAGACTAGAAGAGTGAGGATTGAATGGCCGTTACACAGGAAGAAGTTATCTCAGCACTAAAAGAATGTTACGACCCTGAAATTCCGGTGAACATCGTCGATCTGGGTTTGATCTACGAAGTTCGTGTGAAGCCCACCGACGTGCCTAATCTAGAAGGTGACGATATTGAGGTTGAAATGACTTTGACCACGCAGGGTTGCCCATCGCAAGGATCGATCAGCGAAGAAGTGAAACAGCGGCTGCTGCGCATGCCGGGCGTAGGAAATGCCACGGTCAACATTGTCTGGTACCCACAATGGACACCGGAGCGTCTTAGCCCCGACGCGCGTAAACAACTGGGGATCGAGTAGGAGCCCGCCGCTCACAGCATGCGGGTCGTGGCTGAAGGTTCGGCCGTCATTTATCGCTGGCCATCTCGGCCTACGAACCGTATTCCGAACGAATGTCACGCCAGGCGTTCACGCTCCGCCGCTCGGCTTGTTCGGCAAAACCTTCCCCAAGCTTTTGCAGTGTAGAGAAAATCTGCATCCCCTTTTGCAGATAATCAGGAGCGTTTTCCCACACCGCCTCGAACTTCTCTGGATACTCCGAGGCCAGCACCGCGAGGCCCGCCGCGGCGACCGCCATCCCGACAGGCCGGCGGCCCGTGAGGACCAGAGCCACACCTGCGCCAATGGATCCGAATATGAGTGCTTTTTTCCAGCTTTGCATGGTTCACCTCGAGAGCTGCACGACTGCGAGTCGCGAAGTAGTTTAGAGCAGCCACGGCCTTCTGCTGTTGTATGCGGATTCGCCAAATTCTGCAATCATACATTCTAAGCGAGAGTTAGCGACGTCCGTATCTCGCTGCCCACAGTCAGCATCTACTTTGAGGTTGGGAGATTGGCGGAAGCGCCATTGATTAGCAGTAGCCAGCCGCTGCCGCCGCGAATGAGGATGTCCTTGGGGGATTCCAACGTAATCTGTCCCAGGGGCGCAGTGCTTCCCGCATGCGTCACCTTCAGATCCTCAAATCCGTAGATTCCGCAGGCTGTAGTTGAGAACACCCACAGGGCCTGCTCTTGATCGTTTTTATTCGTGGCCACGCAATCGCCGGCGGGCGTCAACTTTCCCCAGGCTCCTGTACCGTTCCAGCGCCCGACCTTCCCTTGAGGCGAAGCAATGTACCCGCGACCGCGAAACACCACATCGCCGCCGACCTGTTTCGTGGTCCATCCATAGGAAGACTCGTAGGTTGAGATGGCATCGATGGGAGTCTTCGCCTGGAAAACATTTTCCGAGGCCGCCATCGCGCGCAGGCTGACATTCAAGGCGATCGTCCGGCCCTGGTCCTCGAGAGTATCGAAGGTTACCGTAATGCGCGAGATCGGTCCGGTCACCTCGGCCAACACTACGTGTCCGGCGACGTGCGAGCCCGACTTAATCTTAGCGCCGGACGGTAATAGAACCTCCTGCATGAGTTTGCCCTCGATCTTTTCACCGGGCTTATTCTCTTTGGAGTTGAGAGTCGAGCTCAGCATAACCGGAAGCGCAGTCCCGGCAGGCAGGCTTTGTGCAGCCAGCCAGGTTTCGAGGCAGAGTACGGCGACAACAATTTTGGTCCAAAACATAATAGAAGAGACGGAGTGCTGGACGCCTTAGTTAAGAAATTCGTTCATGTCGGCCGCTGTAGCGGCAGCTCTGGCAGAAGGCTGCCAAACTATCACACGGACCCAGTCAAAGCAAGAATTGCACAACTGATCACGGGCTCTGCATGTTCTGTTGAGCCCGTCTGAAGGCATAATCGCTGACATGCACCGCGCCTTGGAAAGGGCGATGAATATCGGCGATCGCGACCAGACCGAGCGAGATGAGTAAGGAAAACGCAAACACCTGAAGCGCGTGGAGCCCGGTATTTGCCGAACCGAACAGGCAGGATGAGGCAACGGTCACGGCTCCGCCGACGAGGAGTACGCACCAAAGCACGGTAGGCAGCTGGGACTTGCTTTGGAGTAGCCGGGTGCGGCGATGCTCGGTAAGGGCGCTTAGTTCGTAGAGCGCATGGTCTTCGGCGGTGATCTCGTTCGGGGATGCTGCCTTGACGGACATTAGCGTTTTCCACATGTCCCCATTGATCTGCATGCTTTGGTCAGGAATTTTTTTGTGGGCCATTTCCGGCCAGTCTTGATCAATTATGGTGTCAACGTAGCGCCTGGCCAGCATTTGCAATTGCACACGTTGCTGGTCGGGCAGCCCATCGGCCAGGCGATATACATTCACCAGGGCGTTGGCCTCAAGATCCACATTCGACTCCGCGGCGCCGAAATTCGTCCATACCGCGTAGAGCATGAACCCGAGAATGACCGCGTAGGTCGTACCCAAAATGCTGAGCTGCCAGCCAATCTGGTCATTATGTTCGCGACGATTTTCCCACGGCCAGACCCAGTTCAGTGCTGCCATGAAAAGCAGCGAACCGGCCACCGTGACGATGGGGACGAAGATGCTTTCTGTAGTCGTCAGCATTGACTCTGAAATTCTCCAAGCGTTTTCAAGCTTATAAGACTTTAGGCCGATTTGTCCGGGAAACCTGCTGTGCCGACAGGTATTGAAGGCACTCGTCGAGCGAGTGGAGCGGGCATATGGAGGCAACACACTGCAAAGCTTGCACACAGTTGCAGAGTTGTCCAAAGCGGAAACCCAGCACTCCTACCGAGTTCTGCTACTCCGTGCGCAGTGCCTGCATGGGTTCGATAGAAGCCGCGCGACGAGCTGGCAAGTAGGTCGCCAACAGTACCACCGCAATCAGCACGCCGATGGCGACCATCCAGGGAATCGCGTGCAGCACGCCCACCTGGAAGAGCAAGCTGGTGAAGATGTGGCCCAGGCCGATTGCGGCCACCAGGCCGCAGCCTATGCCGATCGCCGCCAGCCGTAAGCCATGCAGAAGCACTAACTGCAGTACTTTGCTTCGCTGTGCGCCCAAGGCCATGCGGACTCCCATTTCGCGGGTGCGTAGCCGCACTGAGTAGCTGATGACGCCATATAGACCGAGCGCGGCCAGCAACAGAGCCAATCCGGCGAACGTGGTCAGCAGCAAAACCACAAAGCGCCGCCCAATGAGCGATTCATTTACCCGCAGCTCCATGGTCTTCACGTCGTAGATAGGAACACCGGAGTCGACTGCCCGCACGGCCGCAGCCAGATCGTGCTTCAAATCTGCGGGCGAGCGCGAACTGCGCACCATGATGGCGGTTGACAACTGCGGTGTTTGGGCGGCGTCGAAGTAGTAAAAGCCTTCGTTCGTGTCCGACTCCAGCGACGACACGCGGGAATGCGCCACCAGGCCAACGATGGTGTACCACGGGCCTTTGTTGCCGAAACCGATATGTTCGCCTACCGGGTTCTTGCCGGGCCAATACTGGTGCGCCAGAACGGTGTCAACAACGGCGACCAACTCCGTGCCCTGGCGATCTTGCGCGGTGAACTCTCTTCCCGTTAGCACGGGTACGCGCAGGGTAGAAAAATATTCCGCTGAGACGGCGCGAACGTTGCCGTGGGGTCCGGGATCGTTGGGTGGAAGCACTCTGCCTTTGATGTTGAAGCTGGACAAGCCTCCCTGGTTGTCAAAGGGGACCGAATCGGCGAGCGCCGCACTGCTCACCCCGGGAATACTGTGCAAACGCTCTTGCAACGCACTGTAAAACGCGGAGACTTTCGCATCGCTTGCCGCTTGCGCCGCAGCATCCTGTTTGGCGGCTTCTTCCTTGCTGACGGAAGCGCCGTTGACCGGCGGCGCCGGGCCATAAACAGACGGTGGTAGCGAGAAGCTCGCCGTGAGCAAGCCCTCGGGCTGGAAGCCGGTTTCTACTTGCTCCAGCGCTTTAAGGCTGCTGAGCAGCAGGCCGGCGCCGGCCAGCAATAACAGCGAGAGTGCGATCTGAGCCACCACCAGCGAGGATCGGGCACGCTGATGCATCAGGCTTCCGGTGCCCGAGCGGCCGCCCTCCTGTAGCGCATTGAACCAGCCCGGCCGGGTGCGGTGCCACGCCGGAACCAGGCCGCATAGCAGCGAGCACAGCACCGCAACAACAGTCACAAACAACAGCACCGGCCCGCGGAAGGAAGGTTGAATCTGCGTGCCCAACAAGGTGGGCAGATAGCTCAGCAATAGCGGAGCAGTCGCCACGGCCACCGCGAACCCCAGCGCGACCCCGGCGACGGTAAGTACGATGCTTTCCACCAGAGCCTGCCGCATCAGGCGGACCCGCTGTGCACCTAAGGCGACGCGTACAGCCAGGTCGCGCTCGCGGGCCGAGGCGCGTGCGATTTGCAGGCCGGCAATATTGGCGCAAGCGATCAGCAATACCATGCCGACTGCGATCAGCAACATGGTCATCGGCTTGCGCAACGGGCCGCCCACGAACTCAGTTAGCGACATGGCAAACATACCCCAGCGGGAAGCCTTGCCGTAACTCTTGTCACCCTCGGAGCGAATGTTTTCCTGCGTCTTCATCTCCAGGTAAGCATTCGCCTGTTGCAGGCTGACTCCGGGCTGCAAGCGCGCGACGCCGCCCATGTTTTCGTTGTAGCGGTAATTCTGGTCATGGTAGCGGCCGGGTGGCAGCGCGATCGGGACCCATACATCAATCGGATTGGGCCACTCGAAATCGGCGCCCATAACGCCAACTACGCGATAGGGTTGCTGGTTCAGCATTACCGTGTGGCCAACAATATTGGGATTGGAGCCAAACTGCTTCTTCCACGCGCGATAGGAAAGTACAGCTTCATGCTCCGCGCCGGGCTGGTCTTCTTCGGGAGAGAAAACGCGGCCAAGGTATGGACGCGCCTGGAAAACATCGAAGTAGCCGGAAGAAACCTTGCCGCCGCGGAGCAGTTCGGGATTGGTATTTTCGCGGCTGAAGTTAAAGCTGGCCGCCTGCATGGCGGCCGCCGACTGAAAAATGTTTCTGCCGTCTGCGGCATCGCCGAAGTCGGGTGCGGAGATACCGATGTTGCTGAGATCGGCCATCGCCAAGTAGCGCGAGCGTAGCGCGACCAATCCGTCGGCATGAGGAATGCCGCTGGGATTCAGGAGCACGGCGTTGGTCACGGAGAAGACCGCGATGTTGGCGCCGATGCCCAGCGCCAGCGTTAGTACCGAAACCAAGGCGAACCCGGGCGACTTACGCAACTGGCGCAAGGCGTAGCGAAATTCCTGCAGAATGGTGTGCATAGGAAACCTCGGAAGCAATTAGCACTTAGCAATTAGCACTTGGCATTTAGCTATTAACAACTGCGGTCTGCGAGCCGGTGACTACAAACAATCTTTGGCCCTGGTGCGACTCGGCTTTTTGCAGGGGCTGAAGCCCCGATTCTTTTCCTCGCCAGCTTCGGCACGACTAGAAGTCGTGCCCTGATACGAACCTAGTCTTTCTCTAATCATGAAATTGGAGCCAATACGCATCCTGCTAAACCATCCGGTCTTCTAACTAGTTGCTAGTTGCTAGTTGCTAGTTGCTAGTTGCTAGTTGCTAGTTGCTAGTTGCTAGTTGCTAGTTGCTAATTGCTAGTTGCTAATTGCTAGTTGCTAATTGACCCACGGATTACTCAGAATTGTTCGATCTGCTCGGGAGCCACAAAACCAATACCGACCGCAATTCTCAATCCCTAACTGCTAACTGCTAAGTGCCAAATTATGCAAATGCCAAATGCCCAATGCTGCCCTTACTCAGCCCTTAGGGCCTGCATCGGATCGAGGGACGCCGCGCGGCGCGCTGGCACATACACCGCAAGCAGCACCACGCCCAGCAACAGCACAGGAACCAGCAGCAAGGTCAGCGGATCGAAGCGGCTTATGCGATACAAACTGGTGGTCAGCAGGCGCGAGCCCACAACCGAAAGCACAAAGCCAATCGCACAGCCTGACATACCAAGTGCCAGTCCCCGCATGAGCACCATGCGATGAATATCGCCACGATCGGCGCCCAGAGCCATGCGCAGCGCCATGTCGCGCTGGTGCTGCGACACCAGATACGAAATCACGCCGAATAATCCAATCGCCGCCAGCAACAGCGCGACCGCCGAAAACGCCGCCAGCAACATCATGGTGAAGCGCCGCTGGGCCAGCGAATCGGAGACCAAGGTGGCCAGCGTGGTGCTGTTGTACAGCGGAAGATCTTTGTCGATCGACCACACCTGCTGCTGCACTTCGTTGAACAGATCCTGTCCGGCCCGGTCGGTGCGCAGCAGGAACGCGGTGTGCCCGGCAGTCCAGGTCTGCATCTGGAACATCGACTGGTAGATCATCGCCGGCGGATCGGCATCGAGCGCGGAGATGTGAACGTCTTCCGCCACGCCGATGATGGTGAACAGGCCGCGATCGCCCCAGGTGAAGCGCTGGCCGACGGGGTCCTGGCCGGGGAAGTATTCGCGCGCCATGGCCTGGCTGATGATGGCGACCATCGGCGACTGCGGGCTGTCGTGCTCGCTGAAATCGCGGCCTTCGCGGAGGCCGATACCCATGGCGCGAAAGTATCCGGGCGTGACCAGTGAATTCTGCGCGAAGTGGAAGTCGTCGGGCGCGGCATGTTCCAGATGGAAGCCGATACCGCGCTCATCGCTCAACGGAAGATGACTGGCCGCCGCAACCGTGGTCACTCCGGGCAGGCGCGAGAGCCGCGACAACAATTCTTTCTGCACGGCCATCCGCTTGGCCGGATCGGGATAGCGCTGGGTGTCGAAGATGGTGCGCACGACGAAGGTATCTTTGGCATCGAAGCCCAGTGGCGTGTTGAGTACGCGTTGGAAGCTGCGAATCAGCAAACTGCCACCGATCAGCAACACCAGCGCCAGCGCGATCTCGCCGACGGCCACGGCATTTTGCACACGCAGGCTACTGCGGGAGCTGCCGGTTTGCGCCGAATCCTTGAGAAACGACTGCGGCGAAACGTGCGACAGGCGCCAGGCGGGCATGAATCCGAACAGGATGGTCGTCACCACCGACAACCCCAAAGTGAACAGCAAGGCCAGTGGATGTAGGGTGATTTCATGGAGGCGGGGAACGTCGGCCGGTCCAAAGTTGCGCAACCCAGCAACTGAGACCAGAGCGAGCGCGATCCCCGCACATCCACCCAGCAGAGAGAGCAGAGAACTTTCCACCAAACATTGCCGCAGCAGGGTGGTGCGGCGCGCTCCCACGGCGCTGCGAATCGCCATCTCGCGGCTGCGCGCATTTGCCCTGGCGAGCAATAGATTGGCGACATTGGCGCACGCAATCAGCAACACGCAGATCACCGCCGCGGAAAGCAGCCACAACAAGGAACGCACCTTCTCCACGGTGTGAGCGGCGAAAGCATAAACGCGCGGCGTCACGCGGGCGGTTGCGGGGTAACTATCGGCATGGGTTTGCTGGAAGACGGCGGCGATGTGTTGCATATCCTGCTGCGCCTGCTCGCGCGTCATGCCCGGCTTCAGCCGGCCGATCAATCCCACGCCGAATTCCATCACGCGGTGTTGCGGAGCCATAACCTCGGGCGAGAACCCGATGGGCAGCCACAGGTCGGCCATCTCAGAAAACGGCTTCCCGTCAAAGGGAAAATGGAACGACGGCGGCATTATCCCGATCACGGTGTACGGCTTCTCATCCAGTTTGATGGTCCGTCCGAGAATATTGGGATCGCCATGGTATTGGTGCTGCCACAGCGAGTAGGAAAGCTCTACCACATTGTCAGAGCCAGAGCGATCTTCTTCGCCAGTGAACGCTCGCCCCATCATGGGCCAGACGCCCAGCGTGGGGAAGGCTGAGGCCGACATGCGCGCCGCGTGAATCCGTAACGGCTTGCCTTCGCCAGTCAGGTTGAAACCGTCGCTTTCGAACGCCGCTACGTCCGTGAACGAGCGGTTCTGATCGCGATAGTCCAGATACTCCTGGGCTGCAACACCGAGTTCGTCGTTAGGGGCAACGGATTCCGTTTCCGAAATCAACATCAGCCGTGCCGGCCCGTGGTAGGGCAACGGTCTCAGCAGGACTGTATCGATCACGCTGAAGACAGCCGTATTGGCGCCAATGCCCAACGCCAGCGTGAGCACGGCGACCAGGGCAAAGCCTGGCGACTTTCGTAGCTGCCGCATTCCGTAACGAAGATCCTGCGAAATCCAGTGCATCGTTTTCTGCTTACTCCGTTCGCAACGCTTGCATGGGATTGACCGACGCTGCGCGCCGGGCCGGAATGAGCGCAGCCAGCGCAACCACCAGCGTGATGAGTAGTACGCCGGTTGTCATTACCAGAGGATCGGCCGGGCTGACGTTATACAACTGGCTGCGCAAAAGACGCGAGAGCAGAACCGCAATCGGCAGCGTGACCACGACGCTGATTCCCGCCAACCACAAGACATCGGCCAACACCAAACGCACGACCGTTCCGCGGCGCGCCCCCAGCGCCATGCGGATGCCAATCTCGCGGGTACGCTGCGCGGTCACAAAAGCCAGCACGCCGTAAAGGCCAATCGCCGCCAGCAGAGTGGCCACGATTCCGAAGCTCACCGCCAGCATCGCTACCAGGCGGTCGTTGGAAATGTTGTCGGCAATCTGCTCATCCATAGTGCGCATGGTATCGATCACCAGTTTGGAGTCGACCTGCTGCACCGCTCTTCGCAGATCAAGTTCAGCCGCCTCTGGAGCCTGCCAGGTGCGCACATAAAACTGCATAAAGCCAAATTCGTCTTTTCCATTGAAGTATGGGCTGTAGACCGTTGCCTTGGCTTCGGTCCGTACGTCGCGATGCCTGGCATCGCCCACCACGCCCACGATTTCTATGTCGGTGGGACTGGATGGAGGCGGACCGGGGCCGATCATGTGCCCGATCGCATTTTTGGGACTGCCGAAATAGCGGTTCGCGAAGCTGGCATTCACAATCGCCGCTCTTGGTTTCCCGACGAGGTCCTGATCGTTGAAGATGCGTCCGGCCAATAAAGGCATATTCAGCGCCGAGAAATATTGCGCAGTGATCCCTGATACCTCGACGTGGATTTCGTCATCCGGCTTTAACGTGTGTCCCGCGATGGAGAAGTCGCTGCGCTCACCGTTGTCGGCCAATTCCGGATTGTCGGTGCCGCCGACGGAACGCACGCCTGGTTGCGCCGCCAAAACCTCGAGCAGATGTTTTTGCAGGGGTATGGATTGCTTAGGATCGTAGCCTGCCAGAGTGGGATCGATGCCGAAGGTCACCAGGTGATCGGTGGTGAAACCTACGTTGAGCGACCGCAGGTTGTGCAGCGTCTGCACGAACAAGCCGGCGCCGATTATCAAGAGCAGACTCAAACCCATCTGCACGCCGACCGAAAGCCGGCGGAAGCGCAGGTGTTTGCTTGATCCCGTAGTGGCCTGCTGCTTCAGCGAACTTACCAGGTCAGGATGAATGAATCGCAGCGCAGGAGTCAGGCTGAAGAGAATGCTCGACCACAAACGCCAGCCCAAAATTGAATAGCAGAATGCGAAGATCGGGATGCGGCGAAAGTGGGAGTTCGGTTGCAGTGCTGCCGGCGATCCTATGAGCCAGAAAGGCAGACACCACTGGCGCGAACAGCAAGCCCAACGCGCCGCCCATCAGGCCGAGTATCAGTCCTTCTATCAGTAGCTGCCGGATGATCTGCCAGCTGGAGGCTCCCATTGCGTAGCGTACCGACATCTCTTTCACGCGCGACGCGGCACGCACCAGCAGCAGACTGGAAACGTTGACGCACGCCATCAGAAGAACCAGGCCAACCATCCCCATCACCACCAGCAAAGGTGCCTCGATCTGATCGCGCAGGGGGGAGAACCCTCGGCTTTCATCCACCAATTGCAGCTTCGACTCTGCGACGAAATGTTTGCGGAACAGCTCGCTGCCGTGCTTGATCTGCGGCAGCTCTCCGGCGCGGATCGATCGCCAAAGTGGAGTCATGGCCGCTTCGGCCTGTTGTCGGCTGACACCGGGCTTCAGGCGACCGACGATGTTAGCCCACGACGAACGTCGGTCCTCCAGGTCGTTGAACCCAGGCATCACGATTGACTTCGTCACCAGGGGCACAAACAGCTTCGGGGTGAAGCCGGCGATCACGCTGTGAAAGTTCGGGTCGGCGACGCCCACAATCGTGAAAGGATGTCCGTTGATGTACAAAACCTTATTGATGACGCCGGGATCGGAGCCCAAACTCGACTTCCAATAATTAAAGCTCAGCACCACGACCGGATTACCGTTTTGAGCAGCGTCGTCGGCCGGCACGAACAGGCGTCCCAATGCCGGGCGAACACCCAGCACGTCGAAGTAGTTCCCGCTGACCAGTTCTCCCTGCACCAGATCAGATCGGCCATTCCACTGCACTCCCACCGACTGTAGTTCGTCGTTGGCCAACAGGCCTGAGAAGACCTGATTTTGGTCGCGCAGATCGCGGTACATGGGATAAGAGAAATAATCTTGATCGTCGCCGCCGAAAGCGCTCATGCTGCCGGTGTTGGATCCTACATAACGCAAGCGCACCAGTTGCTCCGGATGACTGACCGGCAAGCGTGCGCAGCAGCGCCTGGTCCAACAGAGTGAAGATGGCAGTGTTGGCTCCGATGCCAAGCGCCAGTGTGACCACGGCCACCGCCGCGAAAGCGGGAGACTTGCGAAGTTGACGTATTGCGAAACGAAAGTCTTGCAGCATTTTTCACCAAGTGGGTTCGACGGTAGGACGCGCCCGAGTTCGGCCAGGTAAAACAACTGCAAGGTGCTGGCCAGCTTCTGAGCCGATTTCTCAGTAACTTAGCGGTTGAGATAGCTTCGGCTTGTCCGTCAGCGGAACGCGGCGTCCGCTTTTGGACAGAGATAGCCTAAATCCAGGGACAGGTTCCACAGCATGTGCCAAGTGTTTGCTCTACAAGAACATCAGGGGCAACGCGCGCGGAATCGCTAGCCTCTAAAACAGCGCGGGCGGCATCACAGCATCGATTTTCACAAAGCGGACATGGCTGCAAGTTACAGCAACTTGATCCGACAATGACATTGCCAATTGCCCCGCTATCTCGGCAAACGGCTTGTCAGCCAGCCGCCCGTGTGACATCGGGAACGGCGAGGCATGACAATTCGGACCTCGACGAAATGCGGTCCGGAATAAAGGCGTTGGCAGGATGAGCGGCACGATCCGATTCCGCATCTTCGCGCATTCCTGGATTTCCGACTGGAATAACCGCAGCGCACATTTCTTGCGGGGTTTGGCGCGAGAGCTGTCGCGGATGGGACACGACGTTCGGTGTTATGAGGAGCTGGGTTCGTGGTCGCTGGACAATCTTGTAAGACGGGAGGGTGAACTCGCGGTACAGGCCATCGAACAGTTTCGCCGAGAGTTTCCCAAGTTGGATGTTCGCTTTTACCAGCAGGGAGCGAGTCTGCTGGACACGTTAAGAGAGGAACTGCATGATGCCGACGTCGTGATCATTCACGAATGGAATCACCCCGAAGTCGCGAACACGATCCTTTCCCTCAAGTCGGAGCTCGGATTTCTCTGCCTGCTTCACGATACCAATTGCCGCGCCCTTACCGACGCTAACCAGATGTTGCGCTTCCATCTGCAGTTCTTCGACGGAGTACTGGCGTTTGCCGAGCCAATCAGGCGCATCTATTGTGATGGATTTGGTCTGACTCCTGCCTGGACGTTTCGCGAGGCTGCCGATGTGCACCACTTCCATCCGCACGACGTGCCCCGGGATATCGACCTGTTATGGCTAGGCGCCTGTACTGGGACTGAGTGCAGTTGTGAGCCCATCGAAGACCTAATTCAGTCAGTTGCAGAATTACGCAACTGTAGGCCGGTAGTCCACGGGGTGTACTACTCCGAGCAAGAGTGCCGGTTCTTGTCGGAAACAGGCGTTGAATATCGCGGTTATGTGCCGAATCTGATGACGCCGGAGGTTTACTCGCGCACGGCGCTCTCGTTGCATATGCCCAGACGTCCATACCACAGTGAAACCGATGGCATTCCTTCCGTGCGGATGTTCGAAGCGCTGGCCTGCGGTTCGCCTCTCCTCTGCGCCGCCTGGGAGGATGAAGAGCAGTTATTTCGGTCTGGGGAAGACTACATTGTTGCCAACTCAGGGCCCGAGATGAAAACCAAAATCCAGCGCCTGCTCCGCGACGAATCTGCGCGTCAACAAATTGGCGCCAACGGCAGAAAAACCATTTTGCGCAGTCACACCTGCGCCCACCGCGCAGCGGAACTGGTTGACATCTGCGAGGGCCTCAGTCGATGAAAGTCTTTGTTTTCGGATCCAGCTTGACATCGTCCTATTGGAATAGTGCAGCAGATTATTACCGCGGCATTTATAAGAATCTGGCGGACTTCGGATTTCAAATCACCTTTGCTCAGCCTGATCGATATCCCTGGGGGGAGCATCGCGACGAAAGAGGTTACGAATACGCCGAGGTGATTGCTTATGATCTGCCTTACGACCTGCCGGCTTTGTTCAGGCGAGCCTGCGAAGCCGACTTGGTGATCAAGCACGGTGACCTCGGAACCGACGACGAGCTGCTTGACCGGCGTGTGTTGGATTGCAGGTCAGCCAATACGCAGGTGGTCTTCTGGGACATGGACGCGCCGGCAACGTTGGCGAGGGTTGAAGCCGACGTCTTGCACCCCTTCCGCGCGCTCATTCCGGAGTATGACTACATCTTCACCAACGCGGGAGGGCCCCCACTGATTGAGCGCTATGAACATCTGGGTGCGCGAGCCTGCCATCCGATCTATAACGCGCTTGATTCGACGACCCACTATCCGGTGCCTTTTGGGTCGGAGCGAATCTGCGATCTGCTTTTCATTGGCGATCGTGTACCAGACCTTGAGCGTCGGATGGACGAATTCTTTTTTTCGGCGGCGGAGCAGGCGCCTGAATTCACGTTTGCGTTGGGAGGCGAGGGCTGGGAGAGCAAGTCGCTCCCAAAGAATGTGCGCTGGCTGGGACCCATCGCAGCCAGCGATCATAATCGCTTGCATTGCTCGGCACGGATGGTCCTTAGTCTGACTTGCGATCCGATAAGCAGCGCAGGCTTCTCGCCGCCGACCCGCATCTTTGAGGCCGCAGGCGCTGGCGCTTGCCTGATTTCAGATCCGTGGGAAGGTATCGAGACATTCTTCGAGGCGGGCTGCGAGATCCTAGTGGCGCGGAATGCGAGCGACATTGTCGATCTGCTGCGGACCGTGGATGCGAAGCTGGCGCGTGAAATCGGAGGCGCGATGCGCAGACGGGCCATTCAGGAGCACACATATGCCCTGCGAGCTCTGCAGGTGCGCGAGGTTCTGAGACAATCCACTCCCGAAGTACTCTCCTGGCGCCGCCCGGAGCTAAAGCGGACGGCGTAGCGGTCGCTCGAGCGGAATTATTAACCGCTGGTCCTCTGCCGGGACTTTCGCAGGTCTTTCAGAATCTCGCGTGCCGCGTTGGCGCCCGAGCCCCCGTTCAATCCGGTTCCAGGATGCGTGCCCGAGCCGCACAAATATAGGTTCTTGATCGGCGTGCGGTACTGCGCCCAATCCAGCAGCGGACGCATGGTGAACAACTGGTCGAGTGCCAGTTCGCCGTGGAAGATGTGCCCGCCGGTCAGGCCGTATGTCCGCTCCAGGTCTTTCGGCGTGATGACTCTCCTCGCCTCGATCAGTGACGGAAGTTCGGGCGCGTATTCAGCAAGCGTTCGAATCACGGTATCCCCGAGAGCCTCGCGTTGCGAATCCCAATCGGCATCCCGGAATCTTGTACGGTGCATATTGCATGTAGATCGACATTACGTGCTTGCCTGCGGGCGCCAGCGATCTGTCCCACAATGTGGGAATCGTCGCCTCGATGTACGGATGTTGCGAGAACTCGCCATACTTCGAGGCATCGAAGGCGCGCTCCAGATAGTCGATCTCGGGCGAGATCTGAATTCTGCCCGAGAGCAGAGCCGTCGCATCGCCATCCACGCCTGAACTTCGGCAGCCCGTTCGAGCGCGAGGTTGACCTTAGCGACGGTGCCGTGCATCCGGTAGTGCTGCAATCGTTGCAGGAAGCTTGGCTGCAGATGCTGCGGCTCAACCAAGCCAAGCAAAGTACGCTTGGGGTCGGCATTGGAGATCACCGAATTTAGCGTCGATTTCTTCGCCATTGCGCAGAACAACCCCGCGACGGCGCCGTCTTTGACCCTGAACGCGAGCTCACTTCGCACGAAGTCCGGATTTCGGCGCCCGCCTCGGTGCCGCTGCGGCCATGGCTGCGGTCAGCGCTCCCGTGCCTCCGCAATGTAGGAAGCCGGCCCTGCGAGATTGCCATCCGGCACAATCGCAGCAGCAGAGTTGCGCTGGAGCCTGCCGACCATGGCCCGAGGAACGTCCCGAAGATTCCTTGCGCGGCGATGGTGCCGCGCAGCAGTTCGGTTTCAAACCACTCGGCCACCAGATCGGCCACCGCCATCGGCCCCCAGCGCAGCACGCGATAAAGATCCTTTTCGCCAAGACCGCGAATCTTGCGTCCGGTCTTCAATAGCTCCCAAAGATTGCCCGCAGCAGGATCCTCGAGGTCAGGCGGAGTCATGGTCAGCAACAAGATCGGCGACTTCTCCGATGCGAGCTAGCGACTTCTGAAACTCGCCGTATCCCGTCCGCATCTTTTGCGACAGCTTTGCAATCTCTTGCTGTGACCTTGCGGTATCGCCGTAAAGAGCGAGGTTGCCGGTCTGGCGCCAGAGAAAGCACGCGGACGTCGGGTGAGTAAGTCTTTAAGCCCATATCGCAGGCAGATCCATGTCTGCCACAATGTCAGACCTAATCGGTCCGACGCCGTGGGACAGGCGGGAGCACCGGAATCCGGGATGAAATTCCTCAGTGATGGCGCAGCCGCCGACTGATCGGGCTGACGCTCCAGAACCAGCGGCTTGAATCCGGCCTTGGCAAGATAAAACGCGGTGATCAGCCCGTTGTGCCCGGCGCCGATGATGACGACGTCGCGCTTCTCGAGCATGGGCTAGCCGTTCCCCTTCGCTTGCTTCAGGATTTCCAGCGCCGCCAGCCGGCCGGGCGCGCCCATGATGCCGCCGCCGGGATGCGTTGCCGAGCCGCACATCCAGAGATTCTTGATCGGCGTCTTGTATTGCGCCCAGCCCGGCACCGGACGCAGGAAGAACAACTGCTCCAGCGAGAGCTCGCCCTGGAAGATGTTGCCTTCGGTCAGTCCCCACTCGCGTTCCAGATCGAGCGGCGTCACGATCTGCCGGCCGACGATGATGTTCTTCAGGTTGGGAGCGTATTCGGCGATGGTGTCGATTACGTTGTCGCCGAAGGCTTCGCGCTTCTCGTCCCAGTTCCCCTCTTTCAGCTTGTAGGGAGCGTATTGCACGAAGCACGACATCACGTGCTTGCCGGGCGGCGCCACGGACGGATCGGTCAGGCTCGGGATCACCATGTCGATGTAGGGCCGCCGCGAATAGTCGCCATACTTGGCGTCATCGTAAGCGCGCTCCATGTAGTCGACGCTGGGCGAAATGGAAATGGCCCCGCGCAGATGATGTCCTTCGCCGGGCAGGCAGGTGAAATTTGGCAGCCCGTCGAGCGCGAGGTTTACCTTGCCCGATGAGCCGCGAAATTTGTAGCGCTTCACCTCGTCGCGAAAATCGTCGCTCAGGTGCTTGGGCTCGATCATCTTCAGGAATGTGAGATTCGGATCGACGCTGGACGAGATGATGGGAGCGAAGTACTCGTCGCCCGTGGTGGTCGCCACCCCAACAGCTTTTCCATCGCGAACCAGAATCTGCGCAATCGCGACCTGCGTCTTGATCTCGACGCCCGAATTCACGCGCCGAATCGGCGATCGCATTGGAGATCGCTCCTGTACCGCCGCGAGCGAAGCCCCAGGCGCGAAATGCGCCATCAATCTCCCCCATGTAGTGGTGCAGCAGAACGTAGGCGGTGCCGGGCGACCGCACGCCAAGAAATGTGCCGATAATTCCTGATGCCGACATGGTGGCCTTGAGCACATCGGTCTCGAACCACTGATCGAGGAAGTCGATAGCGCTCATGGTCATGAGCTGCACCTGGTTGTACTTGTCTTCGCCGCTCAGGTCCTTGAAGCGGCGGCCGAGGAACATCAGCTTGAGCAGGTCCTTCGGGTTGAGCGTGGTCGGATCGGGAGGCACCATGGCGAGAATCGGCTTCACGAAGCGGCACATCTGCAGCATGGCTTTGCCGAATTCCTCGTAGGCCTCGGCGTCGAACTTGGAGTGGCGTCGCATCTCGCGCACGGTCTTGCCGTGATCGTTCACGCGCCACAGGTAGTCGCCATTTGGCATGGGCGTGAAGGTGCCGTCGAGCGGAAGAATTTCCAGCCCGTGACGAGGCAGGTCGAGGTCGCGGATGATCTCCGGCCGCAGCAGCGAGACGACGTAGGAGCAGACCGAGAACTTGAAGCCGGGAATGATCTCCTCGGTGACCGCAGCGCCGCCCACAACGTGACGGCGCTCCAGTACCAGGACCTTTTTGCCGGCGCGAGCCAGGTAGGCGGCGTTGACCAGGCCGTTGTGCCCGCCACCGATGACGATGGCGTCGTATGAGCCTTTCGCAATCATGTTTTCCTTGCGCGAGATTGTCCGGCCCGGTCATGGTCTCCGCCGATTTTGCGTTGACAGCGATGGTTGAGCGGTGGGCCACCATTCTAAAGGCTGGCCGCCGATTTGTCGCTGCAGCGATGGAAGCGTGATATGAGCGTGGAAGCGCTTGCTTCTTCGATCGACCCGTAGCAGTATTGCCGTCTCCTTTGCGCCGTGGTTATAATCCGCCCACGTCATAGCCGGCGAGGAGTGAGCGTGCCTATCGGAACAGCGGTCCACGAACGAACCTTCCCACTTTGCCAGAGCCTGAATTATCGCGAGTGGTCCGGGTTTTATGCAGTCAGCGTTTACGAAACTCACCACGAGCACGAGTACAACGCCATTCGCAATGCAGCAGCGCTCATCGACGTGACCCCGCTATACAAGTACATGGTCACTGGCCGCGATGCGACCCGCTTCGTAAACCGGATCATCGCGCGCGACATCAACAAAGTAAGTGTCCATCAAGTTATCTACTGCTGCTGGTGCGATGAAGAAGGCAAAATTATTGATGATGGCACCATTACCAGGCTGGAAGAAAACTGCTACCGTTGGACTGCTGCCGACCCCAACCTGCGCTGGTTCCGACAAAATTCATTTGGATTTGAGGTCCAGATTGAAGACATCACCGAGCAAGTTGCAGCGCTGGCCCTGCAAGGACCTACTTCTGGGCGATTGCTGAAGAGCGTGGCCGAAGCCGACGTCGAAAATCTGAAATATTTTCGCAAGACCGGTGGAAAAATCGGTGGCGTGAACGTGGATATCTCGCGAACCGGTTATACCGGCGACCTGGGATACGAGATCTGGATTCCGTGGCAAGAGGCGGTGAAGGTATGGGACGCACTTATTGAAGCCGGACGGAGCTTCGACGTACATCCCGCGGGGATGCTGGCGCTGGATGTCGCCCGCATCGAAGCCGGATTGATCCTTGCCGACGTGGATTACATCAGCAGCAAGAAATCGCTTATCCCCTCACAAAAGTACACTCCCGCCGAAGTGGGCCTGAACAAGCTGGTGCATTTTGAAAAGGAAAACTTCATCGGTCGGGATGTTTTATTGGAGGAAAAGCGAACCGGACCGAAACGCCAACTCGTGGGCCTGGAAATCGACTGGAACGAGATGGAAAGCCTTTTCGATGGGATCGGCCTAGCGCCACAAATTCCCGCCACAGCGTCACGCGTTCCTGTGCCCGTTTACAGAGGCCATGAGCAGGTCGGCAAAGCAACCTCGACCACTTGGTCGCCATTGCTGAAACAACTGATCGCGCTAGCCAGCGTGCGTCCGCAGAATGCCGAGCCGGGCGCGAAACTTCATATGGAAATGACAGTGGAAGCGGTTCGGTACAAGGTGGCAGCTACCGTGCGTCAGCTACCTTTTTTCAATCCAGCCCGGAAGACCAAAACTCCCGTGTAGAACCGGCGGAGTCATTCTTTCAAAAGAGGGAAGCAAGAAAGCAAGCGCGGACGTCAATCCGTCACGCTACTAACTGTGCCCGGTTGAGATATTGATCTTCGATTCTTCGCGGGGATAAAGCAACCGTTCCACGGTGCGATCCATGGTATCGAGTAGGCTGTCTGCCCCCGGTTGCACGCGGGCATCCTCGAGCGCCGAGTTCCAGTCTTTCGTTCGCAGTGCAACGTCAGCGACTTTGCTTTCCGAGGGAGCCGCCGCCAAGGTGTACCCTAACCAGATCACGACCGCTACCAGGTAGGCTTCGCTGTTGATATGACGCAAGGTGGACTGATGCAAAACCCCTCGGTGGGTCATCCCTGTAGCCACCAGCATGTTGATAGCCGCGAAGAAACCGAACCCCAGGGAGATTCCGAACAGCAGGCTACGGCGCGAGATGCCCAGGTATTCGCTAAACAGAAGCAGGAAGAACACCAACCCGCACTGCATCAAGCGAACACTGCGCTCGGCCAACAGGATCGCATCGACGATCGCCCCATTTTCAGACTTCGCCTGATTCGTATTAATCGCGACCATCACCCCAACTAGCAAAACCACCAATGCTGACCAGCGGAAAAGAATGACGCTCAGGTCGCGTAATGCTTCGTACGGACGGAACGCATCCTTAAATATTTCCTGCAGGACGGCAAACGAAATCAGGACACTGAGGGCGATATTGACGTAATAGGCATAGAAGAAGACAGGGTACGAACGGGTGTAGATGATGTACAGAACCGGTACGCTGACGACTTGCAGAATCGTGTAGTTGAAGAAATAAGGGTAGTCACGGTGCAGGCCACGTCTGACCATCGCAATCAGCACCCCCATCTGTATAAGAGGCGTGGCGATCCAAAGCACGTAGTCTGTCAGGTGTAGGTGCATGACTTCACTAAAAGCATATCCGTGAAGTCAACGCAACACAAGGGAGATCTTTTAAAAGGCAAGTAACCTCGCCTCCGATTACTCCTTTCTGGGAAGGCACTTAAGAGGTTCCCCACTTTGGAAGCCTTCCGCTAAAGAGCCACCACTCGTTCCTTTTGGTCGTCATTGCAGTTGTGGCCGGGCTGGCAGACGGGCATGGGCGAGCCTTCGCTGGCGGTAAGGCGTAGGTCGTCATTGCAGTCGTGGCCGGGCTGGCAAACGGGCATGGGCGAGCCTTCGCTGGCGGTAAGGCGTAGGTCGTCATTGCAGTCATGGCCGGGCTGGCAGACGGGCATGGGCGAGCCTTCGCTGGCGGTAAGGCGTAGGTCGTCATTGCAGTCGTGGCCGGGCTGGCAGACGGGCATGGGCGAGCCTTCGCTGGCGGTAAGGCGGAGATCGTCATTGCAGTTGTGGCCGGGCTGGCAGACGGGCATAGGCGAGCCTTCGCTGGCGGTAAGGCGGAGATCGTCATTGCAGTTGTGGCCGGGCTGGCAGACGGGCATAGGCGAGCCTTCGCTGGCGGTAAGGCGGAGATCGTCATTGCAGTTGTGGCCGGGCTGGCAGACGGGCATAGGCGAGCCTTCGCTGGCGGTAAGGCGGAGGTCGTCATTGCAGTTGTGGCCGGGCTGGCAGACGGGCATAGGCGAGCCTTCGCTGGCGGTAAGGCGGAGGTCGTCATTGCAGTTGTGGCCGGGCTGGCAGACGGGCATAGGCGAGCCTTCGCTGGCGGTAAGGCGTAGGTCGTCATTGCAGTTGTGGCCGGGCTGGCAGACGGGCATAGGCGAGCCTTCGCTGGCGGTAAGGCGGAGGTCGTCATTGCAGTTGTGGCCGGGCTGGCAGACGGGCATAGGCGAGCCTTCGCTGGCGGTGAGGCGGAGGTCGTCATTGCAGTCATGGCCGGGCTGGCAGACGGGCATGGGCGAGCCTTCGCTGGGAGCTAGAGAGGCTTGTTGGGTGCAGGGCAGCGAGCCACTGCAGCTGGCGTGGTTTCGGATGGATGAGGCGATGGTGGCGGAAGACTGAGAGTTCGTGGCGGCGCAAGCAACCGTAGCGAACATCAAGGCAGTAAGAGTTGCGATCAGAATGTTCTTCATGGAAAGGATCTCCTGGGTCGTTGACGACCTGAAAAATTTCAGAATTGTGTGCCGAACGAAGTTGTATCGCTATTCGGAGTACCGGGCGACAGTACTAACGGGATCGGGAAGGGCACCGGCCCTTCGCCGACCACTGCGACGGAGTGCAATGAAATAATGGAGGTTGCATCACTAGCGGCGCTGATAGCTCCGGCTAACATGAGGGCGGCAAGAGCGGCGATGGTCATCTTCTTCATGATTACAACCTCCTAATTTCCAATCTCTGCTTCGTGAATCTTTGTACCTGCCATGTACAACGTTCTAAGTGCTTCTGGCCTTCTTGTCTCGAGGTCCCATTAGCGTGCAATAATCCTTAAAGAAGCACTTTCCGGGCAAGATTAACCTCGGTATAACAGCACCAAAAGGTAGATCTTGTATAACGAATGTGTATTAACTAATTAGTAAACATATGTATTTCACCCCACCGTCCTAGGCTGCAAACTCTTAAAAAGACGTCCTTTTGGCGAATTTGCGCCCATCCCAGGGCATGCGGACCAAAATGCCCCGTATCGCATTATAGAGATTGGCCTGCAGAATTCTAGACAATTTTCAACCATTTTCGCCACAAAGGTACATGTACCATTGGGGGAGTCAGACAGCCATCTTCTTTTTGCTTTTTCGTGATCGGCGCTAGCATAATTCTGACCAGGCTCTACATCAGAAGAGCTTCTAGCGATGACGGATGACCCAGACACTAACTCAATTCTTCCGGAGAACGAGAAACCTGCAGCGACAGCCGCGAATAACGTGGCAGCGCGTACTGTGCAAGTGTGCCCCAACTGCTCGGAATCGCTTCGGGAAGATCACTGCAAGCTGGTTTGCCCCGGCTGCGGGTACTTCCTTAGTTGCTCCGATTTCTACTAGGGCAAACCAGTCGCCAGCGATTCTGAGGATTTTTTCATCTCGTGTTGCAACTCTCGTCCGGTTTTCACCCGGAGATTCACCACATTCGTGTAATGTGAAACTGATATGAATTTCGTTTCGGAGGGTAGCATGCAACGTACAGCCAGCGCACACTGGTCGGGTGGTTTGAAGGATGGGAAGGGAACGGTATCCACGCAGAGTGGGGTGCTGAACCAAACGCAGTACTCTTTTAGTACCCGTTTTGAAAACGGTGTCGGAACCAATCCGGAGGAGTTGATTGCCGCGGCGCACGCGGGCTGTTTTTCCATGGCGCTCTCCGCCCAATTGGGAAATGCGGGTATGACGGCGGAGAGCATCGACACGGACGCCACTCTAACCCTGGATAAGACGGACGCCGGCTTTACCATCACCGCAGTGCACCTTGAGGTAAAGGCGAAAATCCCGGGAGCGGATCAGGCGAAATTCGATGAGGCAGCACAGAACGCCGAAAAAGGGTGCCCGGTGTCTCGCGTACTCAAAGCCAACATCACGATGGACGCCCATCTCGTGTCCTGACTCGTCATAGAGCGCTGCCTTGACTTGGCTGGACACGGATCGTAGCCTCCGTGCACTCGATTGGGCAGTGTCCTCGGGAGACGGCTTGTTTCGTACCAAGCGGCTTCCATGATGTATGCAGTTTTAGACTGTGGTAGCCTTATCCTTCACCTTAGGCCCTGTTGTCTGATCACACCCAATTGCAGAAAGGATTTCTTCATGAAAGAGCGAATTATCGTATTGCTGATGTGTGTAGCAGTTTCGCTGCCGCTATTTGCCCAGAGCAAGCCCGCGAAGCGCTTGGCTGACTCGACCGCTGTGCTTCAAACGATTCTCGACAAACACGAGATACCCCAGAATATTCTGAATAAAGCGGCTTGCGTTCTGGTCTACCCCAGCGTCAAGAAGGTGGGAATCGGCCTTGGTGTCAGTTACGGACGAGGCGTTCTCGTTTGCCGCACGGGCGCGAAGATGAATGGAGCCTGGAGCGCTCCAGCGATGTATACGCTGGATACCGGCAGTCTGGGCCCCCAGTTGGGGAGCACCGCAACCGATTATGTTCTACTGGTGATGACCGAAAGAGGAGCGGATAAAGTCCTCTCGGGCAAACTGAAACTGGGCGCCGATGCCTCCGCTGTAGCTGGCCCATCCGGTGCGAATGCTGCCGGGTTCAATGATCCCAATGTCGACATACTGTCGTATTCCCAGTCCAAGGGCCTGTTCGCTGGCGCTTCGCTGGGCAGTGCCTCGATGGGCAGCGACAACGACGCCAACAAAGACCTCTACGGCAAGAGTGTAGATGCCACGCAGATCATTCGCGATGGAGCGGTCCCGGTACCGCCCGCCGGCAAACCGCTAGTGAATTTGCTGCAGAAGCTTTCGCCTTCGCGAATGTAGCTTGGGGACTTGGTCAGACACAAGGCAGCGAGTTGGGGCCGTTACCGGCTCCAACTCGCACTCAAGTTTGCTTTAATCTTGCAGACCGCCAGTTTCGCGACCGGGGCCAACGGCATCAACTTTGAGCCCGCAGGATCTCCCGAATCTCGCGATTGATGCGGGCAGCATCTTGTGACGCCTTGTCAATCAACTCCAGCCACTTCTGGTTGTTGTCATCGAGTTTTGCCTGTGCAAGAAGGTAAGACGCCTGCATGATTGTTTCAATGTAGTTGCTGAGATCGTGCGATAAGCCGCGTAACTGGGTAACGGTCTCGGTTTTCAATCTCTTGTTCTCTTCGGTTGCGGGTTGGGCCACCTTGTTCTCCTGCCAATACATTACTCGCTCTACGCGAGGGGTGAAAGCTCGCAAACTCCCCTAAATTAGACGCGGAATTGTCAACTTCTGTTGTTTGGGGTCAATACTTTTCACCAGACCCAACATAGCTCCCATCCCAGGTGCGCTGATCCCCATGTAATGTGCTGCGTCTGCAAAACTTCCGTCTATTAGATTCCACGGTCGACTGGCAATCTCTAAATGGAGCCGCCCTGCTTCCGTCATGTCCAAAGGGCTGATATTATTCCGGCAACAACCCCGCATGGCATGGGCGTTCCCCGATGAGCCGAATACGATTAAAAACAAAGCTCGTGCTGGCTATCAGCGGCATGGTGTTTGCGCTGGTTGCCGTGTTTTCGTACCTGTACGTCTCGCACCTGATGAGACAGCGCACGGCGGAAGCCTACGACAGCGCCGATTTTGTTGCCAAGGAAATCCGGGAGAGCGCTCGCGAAGCCACTCAAATCGATCTCAGCAGCACGTTCGCCAACGAGAGTGATCCCAAGCAGGTTGAGGCGGTATTGGACGAAGCGTTAAAAACGGACCCAGGATTGAATACTCTTCTCCAGGCAGTGGTCGGCTATTCCCCAACCATCTCGGATGCTGCCATTGCGGATGTAAATGGCCGCGCCATTGTGCACACCGACCCGGTTGCCAATGGTACGTACCTGGAGCAACGGGAAGATTTCCTGAAAGTGCGCAACGGCAGTTTCTTGCGCCAACTGGAAGTGGTATACGGCGCCCCCCGAGTTTATGATGTGTACCTTCCCCTGCAGCGCGAGGGTCAGCCCTTCGGAGATATTCGGGTCGGTATTTCAACCGTTTTCCTTAAGAGCGAAGTTCAGCCTCAACTGAATCGTGCCCTCACGTTTTCGATCATCGCAATTCTGGTTTCCCTGGCCCTGGCTGCCGGCGTGTCCAATATTGCACTGCGCCCCCTGGAGGCAATTGGCCGACGGCTCGATCAAATGACGGCTGGCGTGCCCGACACCATGCCGGAACCGGATCCTAAAGCGACCGACGAATATGGGTTGGTCAATACCAAAATCGACCGGTTAGGCCGACAGATTCGGGATGTGAAAGAGGTATTCAGCGCGCTGAAAGAGAACCTCGACCAGATCATGGGCACGTTGCAGGACGGGTTAGTGCTTTTCACTCGCGACACCCGTGTCGTGCTGGTGAGCGCGTCCGCCGAGCGTTTTGTGGGCCGTCCGCGGGGAGAGATCCTGGGCAGCCTGGTGGAAGAAGTTTTCACCGACGCCAATAAGCTGGGCAGGATCGTTCTGGATGCATTTGCGCTTCATCAGCCGATCCCGCAACGCGAAATCGAATTCGAGAATGGTCGCCGGATACAGATCGCGTTGGATTTCATTGCGGAACGGGGTGAGCGAATCGGAGCACTGCTTACCATGCGCGATGCGGAGTCGGTTCGGCGTATCGAGAACGAGATCGAGCTCTCCCGCCGTTTGGCCGCCATTGGGCGGCTTACCTCCGGCGTGGCTCATGAGGTTAAGAACCCAATTAACGCCATCGTGGTTCATCTGGAGTTGCTGCGAGAGAAGATGCGCGAGGTCGATCCCGACACCCGCCGCCACATGGACATCATAGGCCGTGAGATTCACCGTCTCGACCGGGTGGTGCAGACCCTGGTGGACTTCAACCGCCCGGTGGAATTACGGTTGACGGAATTCGATTTGCGACGCCTAATCGAAGACGTAGCTTTACTGGCCACTCCGGAAGCGGCGCGCCAAGGAGTGAAAGTCGAGACCCAGCTGGCTACTGCGGCACTTCGGGTGAGGGCCGATGCGGACCTGATTAAGCAGGCATTGCTGAACGTGGTTCTCAACGGCGTACAGGCCATGAACGAAGGCGGTGTCCTCAAAATTGTGGCCCGCCAGCATGAGATGGCGGCTACCATTGAGGTGTGCGATCAGGGGGGCGGTATCCCACCTGATGTTCGCGACAAGATTTTCAACTTGTATTTCACCACCAAGAAGACGGGTAGCGGGATTGGCTTGGCCATGACCTACCGTGTTCTTCAGCTGCACAACGGAGCTCTCGACTTTGTAACCGAGATGGGCAGGGGCACGACGTTCCGTCTGGTGCTCCCGTTAGCTGAGGTCAAGCAGGACGAGAACACGGAAGTCATCACCCGAACCTGAGGCGGGAAGGATGGTCTTATCGCCAGCGGGCGACCATCGCCACTGCGTTTTTCAGCTTATGTGTTTATCATGAGGCTAGATTCTGCTAAATGATTGCCACTTCAGCTTGCGGGGTAGCGCCACGCTGGCGTTGTAAACGACCCATGACTTTTGGCCGCCAATTCGCCGTTTCGATTCTGGTGATAGTGCTGTTTGCCCTGGCCGGATGTGCCAAGAAAAAGCCACAGCTGCCACCCCAGGCGAAGGCTCCCGTCGACACGATTGCGGTTCCCCTGCCGGACGAGATTTCCGAAGCCGCTCCGCCACCTCCGCAGCCTACCCCACAGCCTGCTCCGCCTCCGCAGGAGCCGCCAAAGCCAGAGCCCACAACCCACCGGAAGAAGAAAAAGCAAGCCCCACCTCCGGCTACCGCGCAGAGCAGTCCGGCCACTCCGGCGCCGGCACCGAGTAGCGGCAACAGCACGGTTGCAGCAGCACATCCTCCAGCGAATCCTGCCAATGAGGCACCGCCTGACACGGCGATTGCAGCAGATGTGACCAGCGCGCAGTTATCGCAGCAGAAGCAAACCACGGCTCAATTGCTGGACGTAACGGAGAAAACCGTGAACGGACTCAACCGTAGTCTGTCTCATGATGAGGAGGAAATTGTGAATCAGATCCATTCCTATGTTGCACAATCGCGCAAAGCGACTTCGGACGGCGATTTTGAGCGTGCTTATAATCTCGCGACGAAAGCCCACCTGCTCTCCGACGCCTTAGTCAAAAAATAGTCCTGCGTCCGACTTGTTACTTGCCGGTTGCGCTTACTTTCGCCAGCATTTGCCTTGCCGGGCCCTGGTAGGGACCGTCGATGGCCGCGGCTTTTTGCAGAACGGCCACGGAGTCGGCCCGGCGATTCTGTTTGGCATATGCCCAACCCAGGCGGAACAGCGCCGCCTGCTGGGCTTGTGGGTCGTCCTGCAGCAGGCTCACGGCTGTTTTAAGTTCGGGTACGGCCGCCGGCAGCTTCTCCTCCTTTAGGTAGGCATAACCCAGCGTCGAGTGCGCGACGCCAGCCGATAGCTTCTGTTGTTTGTCCAGGCTGGCCGGGTTCGCGCCGGTGAGTGCAATTACTTTGCTGGCATAGGTCACTGCCTTAGCGACTTGCTTCGGATCTTCGGAGTATGCGTTCGCCAGCATGAGCAGGGTGGGAATGCTGTCAGGATTGGCAGCCAGCGCTTTCTCACCATACGCCTCCAGGCGTTGCGGCTGGTTCAGTTGCTGTAGGCTGTAGAGCGCTAATTGCGAAACTTGGGTTTCGAACTTCGACTTCGGAAACGCCGGCGTGAACTGCTCGATGAAAGTCATGCGCTTCCCGGGATCCTGCTCGGCTGCAATTGCGTTGTAAGCAGCAGCTTCCAGGAACTCGTAGTTCGAGCGGGCTGACTCCTGATCTTCCGTGACGCGCGCCGTCCAGTCCGCATCCGACACATCGGCCGGCTTGGGCTGGGTCGAGATCGAGTTGAAGACCGCGGCTCCGCGTATGGAGTAGTCGACAATTTTGCTGTTGTCTTTCATCGCCTGGGCGACGCTGACCTGCGAAACCAGAATGTCCAGGTCGTGAGGAGAAAGTTCGAGCGCCTTGTCGCCATCCTCCAAGGCTTTGGCGGTATCGCCGGCAGACAGGTATTGCTGTGAGAGCTGCCATTCTGCATAGGCGACCGCTGCCTGGTTGCCGGCGTACTTTTTGATAAAGTCGTCGTAAAGCGGGATCCGCTTTTGCGCATCCGGCTCGGCCGCAATGGCGGCGAGGTCTTTGTCTTCCGGAGTTCCGGCGGGAATGACGATCTTGGTGTTCTGCGACCATCCTGCGAGAGAACAAATCAGCAGCCCGCAGAGAATCAATTGGCGTGCCCAGCGCATGTTGTACCTCCGCATTGCAGCTTGAAGACAGATCGGGGTTCCGTCGCCGGTAGGTCCGTGGTGCGGGGGCCGGCCGGTAAGGAGTTTCCTTCGCCGGAATCGTAGCTCTTTTTCCCCGCAGACGCTATCAGTTATAGATACTCTTGGGCCGATTCTTAGCGAGCACGGGACTGGATAGAACTCGCCCCAACGAACGCCGCGATTAGGGGATGGCGGTTCCCTGCGAGTGCCGAGCGTTCAGGCTGGAAGAGCGTAGCGAAGAAGAAGGGATGAGCCGGCAGTTCGAGACCTCGCGCTTCTCCGTTCGGCCCCATCACTCCTACTCGCAAGCCGCCGTCGAGCAGGCGAGACAGATAATCGGGATTGAGGCCGTAGCTGCAGTGATAAGTCTCGCGAATTTCATCAGCCCCATAAATCTCATGCAGACGACTTCCCGGAACCGGCCGCAACCGTTCGTCGGCTTCGATCAGCGAGCAGGCCAGGTTAGTTATCACCGGCTGCGATGTCGATGGATCGCTCTCCATATGGCCGGCGTCCGCTATTTTGAGAACGTTGCGTGCGAACTCCAGAATCGCGTGCTGGCATCCGCCGCAGGTGCCAAGATACGGCCGATTCTTCTCACGCGCGAAACGAATGGCGCGAAGTGCCCCGTCCATGGAGCGATAAGGGCTTGCCGGGACGCACCAGAACCCAGCATAGGGCTCCAGGTCCGCATCCAACGCAGATTCCGTATCGAGCCATACCGGTTGCACTGGGGCGCCATCCGCGGCCAAAGCCAAAGCTTTCGGAATAGCCTGGTGCGCCAGGACGCTCGCATCGTAATCGCCAATCAAACAGATCCGTGTCGCTGTCATAGGTCTTGCTTCCCCCACCGGCGTTTGACGTTTACTTGCGCCCTTCTCTTTTTTGAGCGACTACCAGTCCGCGCGGCGTCGGCAGCAGGACCACGGAAATCAATCCTTCGCGCTCCAGTTTGAGCGCCGCATCGCGAACCTGCTTCAAATGTGAACTGGCGTCGTGCATAAGGATGATTCCGAACGGCGAGATTTGTGGCAGATAGCGCCGGACCTCCTGTTCACGAATAGGCATGTCGCTGTCGCTAAAAAACAGGTCGATAGTCCCTTCGACCTTCATCTCAAGGCTGGACTCGTTGCGTAGATCGATGAGATCCCTGAATTCCGACGCTTCGATTTTCTGCTTCGCAGTCTCGAAGACTTTCGGGTCATACTCACAGCTGATGATCGTTCCAAGGCCGTTGAGTCGTAACGCTTCGGCGATCCACAGCGTGCTGACGCCCATGAAGGTTCCGGTTTCGACGACGAGCTTTGGCTTTATGGTTGTCACCAGAATGCGCAGGAACTCCAGCACCTCGACCTCGGCGGTCATGGAGTCATACATGCTCCAGCGCTCAGGATGCGGACACTCCGGAGTGGGACGATGGTACTCGGGCACCAGTTGTCCGTCGCGCCGGGCGGCCTCGCGCAGGATGCGGTGCTCTTGCTTTTCCTTCTTGAATAAACGACGCAGGCCCAACGTAATCCTTTCAATTAGCAATTAGCATTTGGCGAAACAAATATGAGGTGCCTTCCAAGGCTCATTTGTGACAGTTAATGCTTTGGCCAACTGCGAAATGCCAATTGCCAAATGGTCATTGCCAAATGCTGATAGCCAAATGGTGATTGCCAAATGCCGCCGAATTGAGCTGCCATTCACCAATGATGAGCGCAGTTCAGCCGCAAAGTTCGCACTCTCAGTATATGTGAGCAGCTTCGAGAGTCATGCCTGGGTTACAGTTGAAGCAGTATGAAGGCAATGTGGCAGCATCGCGGGATGAGGCTGATTTTCACAGCCAATCTCATTTCCATGATCGGCAGCGGCATGAACTCAGCCGCCGTGATTTGGTACATCCTGCAGGCCACGCATTCCGAGGTCTCGCTAGGCGCGCTGATCGCCCTACAAACGCTGCCCTCACTTCTTCTGCTGCCTTTCACCGGAGTGATCATCGATCGCGAAGACCGGCGCCACCTGATGCTGTGGCTGGATGGGGCACGCGGCGCGATCATCTTTTCGGTCGCAATGCTGGTGCTCACCCATCATGTGAGCCTGTGGCACGTCTATGCCATGAACATCCTGGTCGCCATCGGATTTTGGATGTTCTTTCCCACAGTCAATGCGCTGGTCCAGGAGCTGACGCCGGACGACAAGATGCTCGATTCGAACTCGCTGCTGCTGGCGGCTCTGCAGGGCGGGTGGCTGATGGCGGGCGCGGTGGTCGGCTTCGTGTACAACCGCATTGGACTGGGAGGAGTGCTGCTTATCGATTGCGCCAGTTATCTGGTTTCGATGGTGTGCGTCTTCATGGTCCGCAAGGGACGGGTAACCGTCTCGCGTCCGTCATCAGAAGCTGTCGAAATGGAGACATTGATTGGCCCGGTGGCGCGCTATCTTGGCGAACTGCGGGAAGGCTATCGGTATGTTGGAGAGAACCGGCGCGTGTTGCTGATCGGCGTCGCCTGGGCGCTATTCATGGCAGCCATGATGACGCAAGGTGTGATCTCGGCGCCGCTGAGCGAGCGCATCCTGCACGGAGGGGCGGTTGGCTACGGCTGGTTGAATGCCGGCTGGGCCATTGGCGCATTCATCAGCGTGTTTTATGCCTCAAGTTTCATCCGCCGCAATGGAGTGAACCGCTCCGTGATGTTGACCATGGGATTGATCGCCATTTCGCTGTTTCTGCTGCCGGTTTCACGCTGGCTGGCACTGGCGGTAACGATCTACTTCGTCATGGGCTCGTGCCGGGGTACCGGAGGTATCGCTCTCTCCAGCGAGATGATGGAGCTGGTACCGCGTCACATGATGGGACGGGTGCAGAACACCTTCGCTTTTCTTGCCAGCGCACTTCAGATTTGCACGGCACTGTTGGTGGGAGAAGCCGCCCATCGCGATGGGCTGATCTACGGCTTCTGGATGGTGGGAGCGATGTATGTCGGGGCCGCCCTGGCTGCCTGGTTGCCGGTGCGTCATGCGCCTGCTCAGGTGTGCGAGACCAGCGATACAGCGGCCGATTGAGTAATTCCTCTTCGTGGAGAAGGTCTTGACCAAGGAAAACCCGGGGAGCGGGTCGAAATCAAGAGTTCGGCCCTTACGCAGATGAGAGTTTTGGCATAACCAAAGTCGTTTGCGTGGCTGACGAACCGCAGATCCCTCGGCCTCGCTCGGGATGACAAAGCTTAACAATTCTCAGGTCTTAAGTTTCTGGGATTTCGACCGTCAGCTATGCTTCGGCTGCGATCGCAAATGGAGTTCGGGGCGCATCGTGCAGCAGAAAATCGCAAAGCACGCGATTGAACTCGTCGGGCACTTCTTCGTAGGGCAAGTGACCGGCCCCCGGAAATAAAACCAGCGCGCTGTTCTTCAATTGCCGGTGCAGCTGATGGATGGAAGACGGATAAACCGCGCGGTCGCGCGAGCCCCAAAGCAGCAGTGTGGGAATGCCGCTGATTTCGTGCAGCGACTCGCCAATCGCCGCCAGATCGTCATGCCAAGAGCGCAGAATGCGCAGCAGATGTTCAAAGCTTCCGGGGACGTCTAAGCCTACCGTGTAGCCTTCAAAGGTTCCGGGCGAAATGCGTTTCGGATCACCATAGAGAGCTTTAAAATAGCGCATAGCGACGATCTTCATCCGGGGCTGCACATGGACTACATAAATCCCGCCAAGCGTGGTTGCCAGCAGTCGCGTCAGGACTTTGCCATGACTCGACCATGGGTTGATCGGCGAGACCAAAACCAATCGCCGGATGCGATGCAGTTGGTCAGTCCGCGAAGCTAACGCGGCCAGTACGATGGCGAGTCCGCCCCCGCGCGAAGAGCCAACAATATCGGCGTTCTCGATGCCGAAGTGTTGCATGAAGCGCAGAACCCCTTCTGCATCGCTGGCCAGGGTGCACTCCGGCTTGTCTGGGCGTTGCGAAAAACCGCAGCCGGGTAAATCCATGGCGTAGACGGAAAAATGCCGAGACAGAGATTCCATGTTGAATCGCCAGGAGAAGGAATAGCCCAAGAATCCGTGAATCAACAGCAGCGGCGGTCCGGAGCCGGCAAACCAGTAGCGCCAGGTTACTCCGTCGAGGGTCACCGAACGTTCCTCGGCGCCGGGTATCCGGGCAAATTGCGGGACAGTTCCGACCAGCTCGGCCTGCAGCATATTCATCTTCATCATGGTGCAACCAAAGGGTTCACTACTGAATCCATGGTAAGTGATATCGCCTCTGTCGCTAAGGGGGAGCCGAAACTCCCCCATTTTTCTTTCTCTCACACCTAGGGTACCACCGCCAAGAAGCTGAATTGTGAGCAGGGCAGAAGAGGCGTGTCGCGGCCGAAAAGAAGATTTTGTGGTTGAAAAGGATCCGGAACAACCGATCAAGCTAGCCGCAACACGGCGAGATGAAATTAGCCCGGTGGCGTAAGCCAACCAGTCGATGGGAAAGTGTGCCGGAGCCGGAACCACAGAGCGGCAAAACACTTTTCCGCCGGTTTGCCGCGGTTCCGTCGGCGCCTATTCCTCCAGCGGCTCGACTGTGAAATTTTGCACTACTCCGCGATAAAGCATGAACGCACAAACCGCCGATCCTGCGAGCATCACGATTCCTATAGCCGCCTGGTGCAGCAGTAACTTCCCAGTGCCAAACAAGCACAGGTAGATCATGGCGCAGCCTAGCGCCCATGCACCTAAATTGCTTCCTAAGTCGCGATGGGGCGTCAGTTCCGGCGCTCGGGATGCGATGCGCTTCCATCCGCGCACGTCTGGCCTCACATGCCGGTAGAAGCTTAGCAGCACTTCGTCCGGCTCCGGCTTCGTCAACATGGTGACCGTCAGCCAGACAATGGTGGTGATGACGGTGGTAGTTATGGCGCTCTTGGCAAACACCAGCGAGCTGTTGCCGGTGAATGGCTGCCATCGATTCAGAATGACGGTCACTAGCAGCGAGCAGGCCATCGCCGAGATTTCGCTCCAGGCATTGATCCGCCACCAGTACCAGCGCAGGATGTAAACCGCGCCCGTACCGGCACCGATCTGCAAGACTACCTGCCATCCGGAGGCAATCGATCCCAGTTGTACCGAGACCCAGGCCGAGGCGATCACCAACAGAATCGTGCAAAGCCGCGAGACCAATACGTAGTGCTGCTCCGAAGCATTTCTCCGCAAGAATCTGCGATAAAAGTCAGAGACCAGGTACGAAGCGCCCCAGTTAAGCTGGGTAGCAATGGTCGACATAAATGCCGCGAGAAATCCGGCGATCGCGACACCGCGATACTGGTGTGGCAGGTGCGCATTTAGCACCATCATGTAACCCGTTTCTGGGTGCTGCAGACCCGGGTACAAGACGATGACGGCCAATCCCGTGACGATCCAGGGCCACGGGCGAATGGCGTAGTGTGCAATGTTGAACCATAAGACGGACAGCAGCCCCTGCTTCTCATCGCGCGCGCTGAAGATACGTTGCGCGATGTATCCACCGCCGCCCGGCTCCGCTCCCGGATACCACGAGGCCCACCACTGCAGACCGATGTAGACGCAAAAGTTTGCCAGCGGAACCATCCACAACGGTTCGTTTCCCAGGCCGCGCGAGAACTCGGGCAAGAAGCCGAGTGGATTCGCAGCATTCGGCCCCGCGCCGGCCTGGATTCTGCGCAAGCTCGCGAGCAGGGCAGACATACCGCCGCAAGCGACAACTGCAAAATATGCCACTGCGATCACGATCGACATCTTGAGCACGAACTGAAATAAATCAGTCCACAAAACTCCCCAAAGGCCGCCAAGCGAGACGTAGAGGCCGGTGAACGGAATCAGGAAGAACACGCAGATGGCCAGCGCCGCACCGTCGTTCCCGCTCCATACCGAGCCGAAATGCGCGCTCATGAAGCGGCTGATGTTCGTCAGCATGGGAGTATTGGCCAGCGTCGTGCCGACAATGCTGGTCATGGCCTTTGTTACCCAGCCGAGGATGACGCAATTCATCAGCAGACCAAGATAAATCGCACGGAAGCCGCGCAGGAAAGCCGCCGGTTTGCCGGAGTAGCGGATCTCGGCGAATTGCACGTCGGTGAGCAATCCTGAACGCCGCCACAACCGGGCGAAGAGAAAAACCGTCATCATGCCCGAGAACAGAAGCCCCCACCACAGCCAATTCCCGGAGATGCCTTGGGCATAGACCAGGCCGGTGACGACCAGAGGTGTGTCGGCGGCAAATGTCGTCGCCACCATCGACGTTCCCGCCAGCCACCAGTTCACGCTGCGGCCGGAGACGAAGTAATCGTCGAGGCTGCTGCTGGAGCGGCGCCGGAACCACAGCCCCATGACGAGCGTGATAGCCAGATAACCGACGATTGCGGACCAGTCAAGAAAAGTGAAGCTCATAGGAAGGTGCGACGGCTGAAGCCGTTTTGCCTACTTGCCTGCCCGCTGGCCGTGGCTAAAGCCAGAGACAAAAACTGACGAGCATTCGCGGGCCTGAAGGCCCGCGCTTCCTGCGAACGGCTTGGCAATGTCTCCTTATTTTTCGCGTTGAATGACAAAACTTGGATTGGTGAATTCCGTCCACCTCAAGACGGTATAATCAAAGCTCGATCAGGAGTACCCCAAGTTATGAGTGGAACCAATGGCAGCAACGGCACAACCCCTCCCAAGCCGCGCGCCGAGTGGATCGCCAAGCGCCGCGAAGAAGCCGCCCGCACCGGCGATACCAACATGTCGCAAATGCATTTTGCCCGCAAAGGCCTGCTCACCGAAGAGATGCTCTTCGTCGCCGAGCGCGAGCAGATTGCGCCCGAATTGGTCCGCGACGAAGTTGCCGCCGGACGCATGATCATCCCGGCCAACATCAATCACCCTGAGCTGGAGCCGATGTGCATCGGCGTTGAGTCGAAGTGCAAGATCAACTCCAACATCGGCAATTCCTCGGTTACCAGCAATGTCGACGAGGAGCTGAAGAAGCTGCACACCTCGGTCCACTATGGCGCCGACACGGTGATGGACCTCTCGACCGGCGGCGGCATTCACGAGATTCGCGAAGCCATTCTGCGGCATTCGCCGGTGCCGATCGGCACGGTGCCGATTTATGAGGCGGTCTCGCGCGTGAAGCGCATCGAAGACCTGAACGCCGATGTCATGCTCGAAGTCATCGAGGAGCAGGCGGAGCAGGGCGTGGACTACATGACCATTCACGCCGGCGTGCTGGTGGAATATCTGCCGCTCATCACCAAACGCATTACCGGCATTGTCAGCCGCGGCGGCGCGATCCTGGCGCAGTGGATGGCGCATCATCACAAGCAGAATTTCCTCTACGAACGCTTCGACGACATCACCAAGATTCTCGCCAAGCATGACGTGAGCTATTCGCTGGGCGATGGCCTGCGTCCGGGTTGCATTGCCGACGCCAGCGACGAGGCGCAGTTTGCCGAATTGAAGACACTGGGCGAACTCACCAAGAAAGCCTGGGAGCGTGATGTGCAGGTCATGATCGAAGGCCCTGGGCACATTCCGCTGGACAAGATTAAAGAGCAGGTGGAGAAGGAAGTCGAGCTCTGCTACGGAGCGCCGTTCTACACCCTGGGCCCGCTGGTGATCGACATTGCGCCGGGGTATGACCACATCACTTCGGCGATCGGCGCGGCCATGATCGGTTGGTACGGCGCGGCCATGCTCTGCTACGTCACCCCGAAAGAGCATCTCGGGCTGCCCAACGATAAAGACGTGAAGGATGGAATCATCGCCTACAAGATCGCGGCACACGCGGCCGACGTGGCGCGTCATCGTCCGGGCGCGCGTGATCGTGACGACGCCATCAGCTACGCGCGCTACACCTTCGACTGGGACAAGCAGTTTGCGCTGTCGCTCGATCCCGAGACCGCGCGCAGCATGCACGACGAGACGCTGCCGGACGCGTACTACAAAGAAGCGGCGTTTTGTTCGATGTGCGGTCCGAAGTTCTGCTCAATGAATTATTCGGCGAAAGTCGACGAGTACAACAAGCAAGTTCACGGAATCGAGAAGAAGGATTACTCGGAGTTGATGAACAAGCTGGTGGCGATCAAATAGCCGTCAGCCGTCAGCTTTCAGACAAACCGGTCGCAGCCGCCCGTCTCCGGATGTTGCCGCCCGGGACACAGGCGGCTCCATTCTCTGCGAATGTCATCCTGAGCGCAGGCGGCCTGATGTTGGCCGCCGGAGTCGAAGGAACTCTACACCCTTGCTGCACGGCTTCTCCTCTTCTGTAATCAACTCGTAATCTCTAGCCCGCTTAACCATCACTTCTCTTTGTTACACTCGCTTAGTGAGAAGAATCCGACCGAGAGCATGGTTCTTCGCCTGTCTGTCGGGCGTTCTCCAGATCCTCATTTTCCCCAACTTCTCCTTCTACCTGCTTAGCTGGGTCGCGCTTGCACCTCTGATCTACGCAATCCTCAAGTGCCGCGAGCAAGACGTAATGCTCGTCCTCGCCGACGGCGGACAGTTTCTTGCCCCCGCTACACCCTGGCAGGGATTCTTGCTGGGGTACGTCTGCGGCGTCATCTGGTATCTGGGAAACTGTTCGTGGATTTTCCATGTCATGCACTATTACGGCGGCATTGGGACAGCAATGTCGGTCTTGCTGCTGGTGATGTTTGCGCTTTATCTCGGCCTCTATCACGGACTGTTTGGATTGCTGCTTGCCATGATTGCGGCGCGCCGTAATGGCTTCAGCTTGCGGGCGCTGGTGTTCACTCCATTCGCATGGGTCGGCGTGGAACTGGCGCGGACCTATATCACTGGATTTCCGTGGGACCTGCTGGGCACTACCCAGATCGATAACATTCCCCTGTCGCGCATTGCCACTGTGACCGGCGTGTACGGACTTTCGTTCGAGATCGCACTGGTGAATACGGCGGTCGCGGCGGCATTTCTTGTGCCCCATTCGCGGCGCAAAGTCTTACTCACGTCGGCAGTGGTCGCAGCCATCGTGTTGCACGCCGGCAAACTGGTGAAGCCGCCGGGTTCGGCGACGGCTCATGGCGCGACCTTGGTCCAGGCAAATATTCCCATTCTCGATTCCGACACCTGGTCGCTCGACTACTTTCGTGCAAAACCTCAATGCTCTGCAGGCGCTCAGCGTGCGTCCTCAGAACGAGAAGCCGGACTCGCCTGGGCTGATCGTTTGGCCGGAATCGCCGGCTCCGTTCTGGACTACCGACCTGCACCTTCGGAGCGCGCTGGCTAATATTGCGCGCGCGACCAATTCGTACATCATTGCCGGATCGATCGGCATTGAGCACGCAGGCGATCCCAACCGCCGTCCCGACATCTACAATTCAGCGTCGGTCGATCACACCGACGGGCGCCTGGACGGAGCGTTACGACAAGATCCACCTGGTGCCCTTCGGCGAATACGTGCCGTTCGAGAAAATGTTCAGCTTCGCCAGTGGACTGACTCGGCAGATCGGGACCTTTGCGCGCGGTAAGTCGCGCGAGCCGCTGGATGTCGGCGACACCAAAGCCGGTGTATTTATTTGCTACGAATCGATTTTCCCCGATGAAGTGCGGCAGTTTGCCAAGAACGGCGCTGAGGTGTTTGTGAACGTCTCCAACGACGGTTGGTATGGCGAAGGCGGCGCACCGCGACAACACCTGAACATGGCGCGCATGCGCGCGGTCGAGAACAATCGCTGGCTGCTGCGCGATACCAATACCGGCATCACGGCAGTGATTGATCCTTATGGCCGGGTGGTGGCCGAGGCTCCCCGCAATCAGCGAACGCAGTTGCAGGCAGCGTATTCGCTGGAGCTGTCCACTACTTTCTACACCCGGCATGGGGATTGGTTCCCGCTGGTGTGTGCGATAATCGCATTGCTGGGAGTGCTGTTGCGCTACTCCGAGCCTGCGGAAATGACGCAGCCGCAACTGGCGTGAAAGACAGGATTCACCACAGAGACACGGAGAACACGGAGAAGAAGCAGATTATGGATCACGGTTAGCCTAGCCATAGGTTTTGTCTAAGTGCCAACTGCCAAATGCTAACTGCCCGCCTATCTCCGTGCCTCGGTGCCTCTGGTGATCAAGAAAAGGTATCTAGGACGAAATGGTTGAAGAATTAGAACAGGAATACGCGGCGCTACGCGACAAGGTTCACGATCTACAGGAGTATCTTTGACGCGCCCAAGCTGCGCGAAAAGCTAAGCGAGATCGACAAGCAAGCCTCCGATCCCACGCTCTGGTCGAATCCCGAAAAATCTCAGCAGGTAATGCGCGAGAAGAAGCGGCTGGAGAGCGCTCTGACTACGCACGAGGAACTGGTTCGCCGTTCGGGCGATATCAATGCTTACTTCGACCTGGCACGCGAAGGCGAGAACGTTTCGGCCGAACTGCGCCGCGAAGTCGATGAACTGCGCACGCTGGTGGAGAAGCTGGAAACCGAGACGCTGCTCTCGGGCGACAACGACGAGCGCAACGCCATCGTCACCATTCATCCCGGCGCCGGCGGCACCGAATCGCAGGACTGGGCTGAGATGCTCATGCGCATGTACATGCGTTGGGCCGAGCGCCAGGGTTTTCAGACACAGCTCTACGAATATCAGCCGGGCGATGAGGCGGGCATCAAATCCGCAACATTCGGCGTCAATGGCGAATACGCTTATGGCCTGCTGACCAGCGAGATCGGGGTGCATCGTCTGGTGCGCATCTCGCCCTTCGATCAGGCCAAACGCCGGCACACTTCGTTCGCCAGCGTCTACGTCTCGCCGGAGATCGACGAGAGCATCGAGATCGACATCAAGCCGGACGACATCCGCACCGACACCTATCGTTCCGGCGGCAAAGGCGGACAGCACGTCAATACCACCGACTCAGCCGTGCGCATCACCCACATTCCGACGGGAATCGTGGTTGCCTGCCAGAATGAGCGCTCACAGCACAAGAATCGCGAGAAGGCGATGAGCATTCTCCGTTCTCGTCTCTACGAATACGAGTTGGAGAAGAAGCGCGAGGTCACCAAACACATCGAAGACTCGAAGCTCGACATCGATTTTGGCTCGCAGATCCGGTCCTACGTCTTGCAGCCGTATCGCATGGTGAAGGACCTGCGAACGCGGGTGGAAATTGGCGATGTGGATCGCGTGCTGGACGGGGACCTGAATGAACTGATCCGAGGATATTTGCTGGCGCGTAGGAAAGAGCAGCGGGGATAAACAGTCCGACTATGCAAGAAGAAATTCAGCAGAGAGCCACAGTTCCTAGTTGGACGATCACTAGCAAGCAACAGAGTTTCGGGTTAGCTGTCCTCGGGGATCAAATAGGCTCCTCGTATCTTCCTCTCTAAAGTCGCGAGCACCGCGTTGTTTGCCTCAGCAAGCTGTGCGAGGTGCCCGTCCGTAACCTGCTTAGGGCTGCTAACCCAATTAGGCAGACGGGCAATGTCATTGGAATCGGAAATGAACGTGAAGACCGCTGCGTCTCGCCGCTTGATCTGCATCAAAAGAGAACGCGCCTCAGCAGTGGTAAATCGGTAGCGTGGAGTCTGAGCGACGATTCGAACGAAACCAATTTCGGTGATGGAACATGTCGCTAGTTTGAGAGTCCCCTTCGATCTCAGTCCGCGCATCCAACCAGCGACTCGCTCGTGAAATTCGTGGTCGAAAATTCCAAACGCCAGCAGCGCATTCACATCGAGGAGGTATTTCATGGGAAATCGGAAAGCATCTCTTCGACTTCCTTGCTGGTCAGTACAGGAGCATTCGGTCCCAAAGTAAGGGCAGGAAACCCAGTGACCGGATCAATCACAATTTTTCCCTTCTTGGCCCGCTTCTTTTGAGGAGTTAGAACGATTCGTCCGTTCTCTACAGCTGCATCGAGAGGATCGCCCGGCTGCAGCCCCAACCGCCGACGAATAGGACCCGGCAGCACAACCTGACCTTTGGTGGAAATCTTGGTCTGCATGGTAAGACAATCTTACCACGCCTGCTGTTTCATTATGAGCTAACTTCCTTCGGAATCGGCTACCATCGTCGTATGGACGAGAACTGCCTATTCTGCAAAATCATTGCGGGGAAGATTCCTTCGAAGAAAGTTTACGAAGACGAGAAGGTTTATGCCTTCGAGGACATCGATCCCAAAGCCCCGACGCACGTGCTGATCATTCCCAAACAGCATGTGGTGGATTTGAAGAACGCGAAGCCCGAGGACGCGGAGATCATTGGCTATTGCAATCTGGTGGCGGCGAAGATCGGACGCGAACGCGGCATCGAGGACGGATATCGCACCGTGTACAACGTCGGCCCGCGCTCTGGACAGTCGGTGTTTCACTTACACCTGCATTTGCTGGGCGGAAGGGATATGACGTGGCCACCGGGATAGAGAGGCAGTTGTCAGTTGTCAGCGAAAACGTAAGCAGCGTCTAACTGACAGCGGGCCACTGACAACTGTCTTTCAATGTACCGTCTTGGTCTTGCGCGACATGTAGTCCATCAGCAGGTACTGGCCGAGAGTGTAGGGCGTGGTGAAGTAGGCTTTGCCGCGGCACATCTCCGTGACCTTCTGCACGAACTGCACCAGGCCGTAGTCGGAGGCGAGCATGAAGGTGTTGATCAGCACACCGGCGCGCTTGCACTTGGAAACTTCCTTCAGCGTCTCGCTGACCACCAGCGGATCGAGGCCGAAAGCGTTCTTGTAGATGCGACCATCTTCCAGCGTGAGCGCCGAGGGCTTGCCGTCGGTGATCATCACGATCTGCTTCATGTCTTTGCGCTGACGTTGCAGGATGCGCTGCGCCAGCCGCAGACCTTCACGCGTGTTGGTGTAATACGGCCCGACCTTGACGCGCGCCAGTTGCGAGAGCGGCAACTCCTCTGCCGAGTCATGAAAGAGCACCAGCGACAATGAGTCTCCGGGATACTGGGTGCGGATGAGATGCGAGAGCGCCATGGCAACTTTCTTTGCCGGGGTGAAGCGGTCTTCGCCGTAGAGAATCATGGAGTGCGAGCAGTCGAGCATGAGCACGGTCGCGCATGATGACTGGTATTCGCACTGGTGAACCTGAAGATCGTTGTACTCGATATTCAATGGCAGGTGCAGGCCTTCGCGCTGAATGGCGTTGGACAGCGTAGCGGTGATGTCGAGGTTCATCGTGTCACCGAACTCGTAGGTCTTGGTCGCGCCGCTGGCTTCAATGCCGGTTGCAGTGTCGCGGGTGTCGTGACGGCCGAAACTGGATTTGCCCAGCGAGCCCAGCAGATCGCGCAGCGCTTTGAAGCCAAGGAAGTCGAGGCCCTTGTCGGTGATCTCAAAGCGGGCTTGCGACTGCGCATCGCCTACCTGTCCGCTTGCCGTCGAGGGCCGCGAAGGATCATGCGGCTGATCGACGGTGATGTAGTTTTCCTGCTCCATGCGCTCGATGAGTTGCTCGACCAGTTGCTCCAACTGCTCGCCGCTCATGTTCTCGATTTGCTCGCGCATTTGGTCGTCCAACAGATCGCTGTTCAGGAGGGCGTCGGCGATGGCTTGGCGCAGGTCTTCGAGAGTCTGCTCGGAATCCTTAAGGTCGTAGAAGTCCATGTACTGCTGCTGGAAGCCGCTTTGCAGCAGGTAATCGGAGAGCGCGTTGAGCAGGTCCTCCATGCTCATCTCGGAGGCGGGCTCGGGAACGTATTTTTTGTAGCGAATGAATTTCATAGGACAGCAACGAACTAGCAACTAGCAACTAGCAATTAGCTTTTGTCCTCGGGCCTAGGAAGCGATTACGTATCCGACAAGCCACCCTTGCAAGTTGACGTGTAGCTTTTCCGTTCATCAATCGTTCAAGCTCAAAATCGACGGCACAATGCATTTTCGCTAAGTGCCAATTGCCAAGTGCGACTTAATTGAACGGCCGGCGCTGTCTGCGGAATTCGCGCTCCTCGTCCTCTTCGCGGATGTTCGGCTTCTCGCGACGCGGTTGTTTTTCGCCGGCGGTAAAGGTTCGCTCCTCGCTACGACCGATGCGTTTATGCGCATACAGGCCTTCGAGGATGAACTCGGCTCCCGACACCAGCATCTCCGACGGCTCCTTGCCGGTCAGCCCCAAAGCGCTCAGCTTGTCGAGCAGGCCCTGGATGCCGCGCAGCTTGTGCAGCGTCTCTTGCGCGCTGGCTGAGTCGCGCAACTGAACCTCGCCGCCCAAATCGAACCACTGCACCACCTGGTTCATGTTGCTGTTGCCGTGAAAATACTTGTCGTAGGTGCGAGCCACGGCGGCGCGAATGATTTCGCGCACCACGTTGTCGGCGCCTTTCAGCTCGCCTTCGTATTCCAGTTCAAGCTTGCCCGTCATCGCCGGCATGGCGGCGTAAATGTCGCTGACCCGCGGCACAACCACTTTCTCGCCGGAGCGGATGGCGCGGCGTTCGGCGTTGGAGATCACGTTTTCCGTAGCGCTAATGGGCAGACGCTGGCTCACGCCCGAACGCTTGTCAATGCGTTTGTCCTCGCGAGCGACGAAGGCGATCTGCTCGATGATTTGGCCGACGAAGTCGGGAACCTGCAACTGATGGCCATTGCGTTCCGTCCAGGCTTCCTGCGCGGTGATGGAGATGCCCTCTTCGACGGTCGCGGGATAGTGGGTGCGAATCTCGGAACCGATGCGGTCCTTCAGCGGGGTGATGATCTTGCCGCGCGCGGTATAGTCCTCCGGATTGGCACTGAAAACCAGCGCGACATCGAGCGGCAGGCGCACCGGGTAGCCCTTAATCTGCACGTCGCCTTCCTGCATGATGTTGAACAAGCCAACCTGAATTTTGCCGGCCAGGTCGGGCAGTTCATTAATAGCGAAGATGCCGCGATTGGCGCGAGGCAGCAGCCCGTAATGCACGGTGAATTCGCTGCCCAGTTCGTGACCGCCCTTGGCGGCCTTGATGGGATCGATGTCGCCGATCAGGTCGGCAATGGTCACGTCCGGTGTCGCCAGCTTCTCGACGTAGCGCTCCTCGGGTGAGAGGTAGGAAATTGCGGCGTCATCGGGATTGCCGGCCAGCAGCTCACGGCAGCGGCGGCAGATGGGAGCGTAAGGGTTGTCGTGAATCTCGCAGCCGCGCAGGTAAGGCAGTTGGGGATCGAGCAGGGTAGTGAGCGCGCGCAGAATGCGGCTCTTGGCCTGCCCACGCAGTCCCAGAAGAATGAAATTATGGCGGGAAAGAATGGCATTGACGATTTGCGGTACCACCGTGTCGTCGTAGCCTACGATGCCGGGAAAAATCGGCCCACCGCTGCGAAGACGTGCGACCAGGTTCTCGCGCATTTCGTCTTTCACCCGGCGGTTGCTCACCCGATCCGGAGAGAATTGGTGGCTGCGACGGAGCTCGGCCAGAGTTTGCGGAAGATTGTTCAAGGGCTGGATACCTCCAGGGTCACGGCCGCCATCTTCCCGCGGCCGTTGGAAACAATAGCGAATGTCCGTATTCTACGCCTGCTGCAATCACACGCGCAGGTGATCGAAATCACCAGCACCCCGGCGGCGGAGAACAAGAAGGGTTGTGCATTAGAGGAGAAAGCGGGGCGCAACGATGCGGAAAGTCGGAGGCTAGCGGGTAGTGTGCGTTGGCTTTCAGAAGGTTGCAAAAGCAAATCCCTCGTCGGCTGTAGCCCTCCGCGGGATGACAAAGTATTAGGCAGGTTAACGGCGCAGCTAAAGCTACGCCCCTTCAAGAACAACTCCAGTGAACTTTGTTAACGGCATGCGGAACTCCCGCGAATGCAGCGCTCAGGGTGGCAGACTGGGATAGGCGTCCTTCGACTGCGGTTCGCGAAACCATGCGAACCTCCGTTCAGGATGACAAAGCATTAGGTGCAGGCCAGCGCTCCGCAAGCCGCGAATACTTCTCTTAGCGCCTCGCGGGTAACTCGGTTTTGATCGCGCTGGAGTCGGGTTCGTTCCTACCGTCCTGGGGCAGGTTTTCTGCGGAGCCGTTGGGCGAAAGCAACGCTGCTGCCGCGCTGGCGTCTACCGAGCGCAAGCGAAGATCGCGTTGCGGGAAGGGAATTTCGATTCCCGCTTCATCCAGCAGGCGCATCACTTCCAGCGCAACCTCACTCTTCACTTTGACGAGGTTGCTTTCCTGCATGACCCAGAACTGAAGCTCGAAGTTGAGCGAGCTGTCACCGAATTCTTTGAAGTACACGGCCGGAGCGGGTGAGGTGAGGACGCTTTCGTGGCAAGTAGCCGGCTGTTCAAGCAGCTTCGATACCAGCTTGACATCGCTGCCATAAGCCACGCCGACGGGAAGTTCGACGCGGCGTAGCGACTCCGAAAGAGTCCAGTTGATCACCTTGCCAGAGATGAAGTTTGCGTTGGGAATGATGACCTCGGCACCCTGGAAGGTCTTCACCGTGCTGGACCGGATACCGATGCGCGTGACCTTACCGGTGGTGCCATCAATATCGAGGACGTCGCCGATGTGAATGGGACGCTCGAATTGGAGGATGAGGCCGGAGACGAAGTTGTTGACGATGTTCTGCAGGCCAAAGCCGACGCCCACGCCCAGCGCACCGGTGAGCACGGTGAACTTGTTCAGCTCCACGCCACCCAGGTTCACGGCAAAGAAGAACACCAGCAGCAGCAAAAGGTAGTGCAGGGTGGAGGCAATCAGTTCCGGCAAGCCGCGTGACAGGTGAAAATGGCTGAGGAGTTCTTCGCGCAACAGGAAGCGAAGCGCGCTGGATATCGCATATCCGACTAAGAGAATCAGGAAGCAGCCAACGACGCCGCCCAGCGTGACATTGGCGGAACGGCCGGCAATGTGGAAGTCGAGCAACTCGAAGATCCATCCGGTGACCAAATCGCGCACGCCCATCAAGTCCAACGTGGCAATGAGCCAGATGAAGATTCCTGTCCAGCGCAGGAGGCGGGGGACCCAACGGACGATGCCGTCGCGGTGCAGGCGCACGGCGGCCAGTTGCTGAGCTGCCGGAACCTCAATCCCTGCCAGTAATAACTGCGTGAAAATGCGCACACCAGCCAGCATGCTGATCGCGATAAACGTGCTGTACAGCGCCAGGTATCCCATGGACTGCGCCAACTTGACGTACCCAAAAAAGTTCGCCACCAGGGAGATACCCAGGATGGCGACCGCGAGGCGCATGCCGAACAGGAAGATATGTTGCGAACGGGAAGCCCGTTCGAGGCGCGACATGCGCGAGGGCCGGACCAGAATTAAGAACGCCAGAAAGATAGCAAGATTGGCAAGGAACTGAACCTCTCGCTTGTGGGCTGGCGACAGCGACATCCATACTACGAAAGCATTGAGGGCGTACACCCCAAAAAGGCAGTAGAGCAGCTTCCGGTACCGCGGATCCATGGAGGGAGGAAGCAAAATGAGAATAGGCACCAGGGACACGAGGATGCCAAGGCCGATCAAGGCGAGCGGCGCGAACGGAGCCAGCAGATAGCCGCAGAGCAAGGGTAGAAGGAGGCCAAGCGCGATCCAGTGGCGGGCAATGTGTAGGACCTTGGCCTGGGAATCGTCGACCGGCTTTAGGTGGCGAGTCGCCAGATGCAGGCGGTAAGCTCCGAACAGCGACAGAATCAAGAGTATGGCAAGGCCGGTTAGCGGACCGGTATTGTCTCGGGCAAAGGCTTGAATGCTGCGGAGGCGGGCCGAAGCGGTGAGGAAGAACTCACTATTTTCCCCGATCTGGTGGCGCTGGGTCAGCTGCCACAGAGGCAAGCTGTCACGTTCGAGCAAGCGGCCTTCGAGGCGGCCGCGCGCTTTTGCCAGTTGATCGAGGACGTTAAGCGCGAGTTGGTCTTGGGTGGCCGCGCGTACCTGCAAGTTCACAATCAATCGCAGCTGGGCCTGGGCCCGCGTCAGCAGTTGCTGTATAGCGTCGACAGACGAGTGGATGACATCCAGGGTGGGACCCAGACCGGGACTGGCCTGATTCTCCGCCAGGGTGGCGGTCCATTGCGGCTGTTGAGCCTGCAATTTTTGGATCGCCGATTGCGCGGCATTGGCCCAGTCCAACAGTTGCTGCCTGGAAGCCGCAGTTTCTTTTTCAATTGTCCTCCAGTAGTTCTCCTCTTCGCGCACTTCCAATGAGCTGGGAGCGCCCGCTAGCAGCCCGTCTACTTCCTTTAGCTTGGACTGGAGATCCGCCTCGCGTTCGTCCAGAATGGTTTTGCTAGTATCCAACTGCTCGGGGGCAGGTAGCTGCTCAGCGACATCGCGCAGCAAGCGGTTCAGGTCTTCCGAGCGGGCGGCCACGTCGGGTAGCGGAATGGCGACCGAAGGCGCCGGGGTAGTTACGGCAGGCGCTGGTGGTGCAACGGCCGGAGCAGGCGGAGTTGAGTCTTTCTTGGCGCCGCCAGTCAGGGATTGGGCGAGCTTGGCAGCTCCGGTTTGCGAGGCACCAAAGTTGCAGAGAGCCAGCAACGTCAGAGAGAGCGCAAAGAGGTAGCGGAACCGCTTAAGTACACGGGCGCTGCCGGCCATGTTTGCGCTGAATGAAAGCTGAGCCATGCTGCCGCCCATTATCGCTTATCGCAGCTCATTTGAAAGGAAACCTTGGCGCTGAAGATCAGACGGGGCCGAGTTCATCAAGCAAGGCCTCCATCTCGGAGAGGGCGTGCTGATTGCGGGTGCGGCGGGCGCAATCGATGCCTTGGCCCAACATGGCGCGTGCCTCCGTGGTGCGTTCGGCGCGGGCGAGAGTTTGGGCGGCCATGAAATATCCGTTGGTGTAGTCGGGATGGGCCGAGAGCAGGCGCTGGAACTCATCCAGTGCGGCATTGGTCTCGCCAGAGCCGGAGTACTCCAGCCCGAGCGCGTAGCGGGCGAAGGCGTCGTCGGGGTTGGTGTCCAGGATCTCTTTCAAAGCGGCTACGCGGGATTCGTCCATGTGATTGTTTTCTCCTGTCGGATGAGTGAATGGTATAGGAGCGACGGACGGTCACTCAACTTTCGGCGAGAATCTTACAGGTTGTCTGGCTGCAACGCCGAGTGACCGCTACAATTGGCGTTTGATCTGATGTGCATTGCGAGGAACTTGTGGCCTGTCCCTTTTTTATGCCGGAACAACGATTAGACGCGGACTGGCCGTTTCCGCAGCGACTTCCCCTGGGCTCAGGTTGGGCGGGCACTTGCACGGCCCCGGGACACCAAGGTGTGCGCCCTGGCGAAGAAGAACTGAAGTCAGGGTGCAATCTGGGCTATGCGAAGAGATGCAGCCGTCTTCCGGTTGAGCGACACGCCGATGCGGTGCGGTTTTGCCTGGGAGAGGAGCAGGACGGTTTAGTGCATGTGCGGTTCGCCTGCGAACGCGCCTATCTGCCTGCGGGTCACGGCGAGCTTTTGTATGAAAAGGGGAGCGCGACATGGTTGCGAAAGCATGAGGACGCACGGGTGCAGCGCATGGCTGAGTGCTACGTGCAGGCGCAGCTGGCGAGGCGAGAGAGCTCGATTGTCGATGGCGCTTTGTGACGCGAGAAAATCACCAAGAATCTCAGGGACGCGAATCGCATGGCAGACTGGAAAACGTAATCCCTGCTCGCGTGAGCCTGACCGGAAAATTTATGGAACCGAACGAAGGAAATTTGCGACCGAGGCCGGTGAGCGAGTCGAAGTCAGAGATGATCGAGCTCGTTTTACCAAATGACACCAACCCGCTGGGTGCTTTACTGGGCGGCCGGTTGATGCACTGGATCGACCTGGCCGGAGCGCTGGCGGCCCATCGCCATTCGCATTCGTATGCGGTGACGGCATCGATGGACCATATTGACTTCCTGGTACCGGTACATGTGGGCGATATGGTCATCTTGCAATCGTCGGTGAATCGTGTCTTCCGCACCTCGATGGAAGTTGGGGTGAAGGTGCTGGTGGAGAACTATATTTCCGGCTCACGGCAGAAAGTCGCAACCGCCTATCTAACCTTTGTCGCGGTGGACCGTCATGGTAGGAAGTTGGAAGTGGCGCCGGTGATTCCGGAGACGGAAGAAGAGAAGCGGCGTTATGAAGGGGCGCTGCGGCGTCGCGAGGCTTCCAAGATTGAACGCGAGCGCCGGTCTTCGGCGAGAGGATAGATATTTGCAACGATACTGCTCAGCGGTACTTTGCCTGATCTTTAGCATCTTCGCTCTGACCGTCAGAGCACAGCAGAAGGAGACCGATCAGAAAACTGCGGAAGCGCAGGAGCAGACGGTTGAAAAGTCCGGCCAATTGAAGGCACCGCCGGAGACGCAGAAGCCTGCCGAAGCACAAAAGGAAACTCCGCCCATCGTCACCCATCACGAGATTCGGTTGGGCGGACGCGTTCTTAAATACACCGCTACCACCGGCCTGATGCCGATTCGCAACCCTGAAAACGACGAGGTCGAAGCCAACATTTTCTTCGTTGCCTACACGCTGGACAATGCCGGTCCCAATCGTCCGCTTATGTTCTCGTTCAATGGCGGGCCAGGATCGGCCTCGATCTGGCTGCACATTGGAGCCATTGGGCCGCGGCGAGTAAAGATGCTGCCGGATGGAGGCATGCCTCCTCCTCCGTTTGAGTTGGTGGACAATCAGCAGACCTGGCTCGATCAGACGGACCTGGTTTTCATCGATCCGGTGGGGACGGGATACAGTCGAGCAACCAAGAAAGATCTGGCCAAGAAATTTTACGGATTGAAGGGCGACCTCTCGTCAGTTGGAGAATTTATCCGGCTCTATCTGAGCCGTTACCAGCGCTGGACTTCGCCACTCTTTCTGGTGGGCGAAAGTTATGGCACCACGCGAGCCGCGGGACTAAGCGGATATCTGATCGACAAGGGTATTGCGCTCAGCGGTGTCGTGCTGGTTTCCTCGGTTCTGAATTTTGAGACCTTGGGGTTTTCGCGAGGCAACGACCTGCCGTACGTCCTCTACCTGCCCAGCTATGCGTCGACGGCGTGGTACCACAAGAAGCTTGCTGCTGATTTGCAGCAGCGCGACCTACCGAGCGTGTTGCGGGAGGCGGAGCAGTTCGCGGATGGCCCCTACGCCAGCGCGCTGGGCAAGGGTGACAGCCTGAGCCCACAGGAGCGCCAAAGCATCCTCGATCAGGTAAGCCGGTTTACCGGACTTGACCGCAGCGTCGTCGACGAAAACGATTTGCGCATCAAGCAATGGATTTTCTGCCGCGAGTTGCTGCGCGGTCAGCGCCTGACGGTAGGACGGCTGGACAGCCGATTCACCGGCCCGAATCTTTCAGATACGGAAGAGGGAGATTTTTACGATCCCACGATGGCTGTTATCCGGCCTCCGTTCACCGCAACGTTTAACAACTATGTTCGCGGCGACCTCGGCTACAAGACCGACCTGGAGTACAACGTACTGGGCGGGCTTGGTTCATGGGACTGGGGCTCGGCGGGACAAGGATTTCCGGATGTCAGCGAATCGTTGCGGCTGGCCTTCGTAAAAAATCCTTACATGAAGTTGTTCGTGGCCTCGGGATATTACGACCTGGCGACTCCCTACTTTGCCACGCAGTACACGCTGAACCACATGAATCTCGATCCCCAGCAGCACGCCAAGATTACCCTCGGGTATTACGATGCGGGACACATGATGTATCTGCGCAGCGATTCTCTGGATCGGCTGAAGCAGGATGTGTCCGGATTTTTGGGGAACGCGCTGAAGTGATTCGCTCAAGGGCAAGCTATTTTCACCACCTTTCGGCTGCGCTCAGGGCAGGCTCCGGCACCGAGAGCACGGATAAAAATCAAGGACCGGGGATTTGGTGGCGGCGCCTTAAGTCGAGGTGAAGCCATCCCATTGACTCAGTATGGCTAGAGTGTCTAGAAGCCATCAACCCATCTCATAAATCGCATCATGCCGATTTGTATCAGGGCCTGGCTTCAGCCGGGCCAACAAGACCCATTTCCGACTGGGTTTTAACCCCTGTCCTCGGCGGCTGGAACAGTTTGCCGAAAAACTCGAAAAGCAGATCCCTCGCCGGCTGAAGCCGGCTCGTGATGACAAAAAATAAAGGACTTGGACGCGGCGCTGAAGCGCCGCACTACCCGAACGACCGATCAAACCGAGTTTTTCAGCAAACTGTGAAGCCGTTCTCTTGAGGCGCGGCTGCGGCACGACTCGAAGTCGTGCCCTGATACAAATCTGGCGTACGACAATTTATGAGATGGGTTAGATCGGTTCTACTTATTTGTCCAGGGTCTCGTGCTGGCCGGCAAAGCGGTAGGTGATTCCATTCCACTCGTAGGTGTAGACGGTGTAACGGATGGATCCATCGGTTAGCGAATGAGGCACGCGCACCCCAATCGCGCCGCTGGCGGCATCGGCGGCTGCATTGCCGAAGTCGGTATCGCAGAAGCCTTTGCCATCGGGAGGTTGCGCCACGGACCATAGCTTTTCAAACTTGGTTTCGGAAAGCCGATTGAAGACAGTAAGTGTCAGGCAATTTTTCTCGCCTGCATAAGTGACCAGCAGGACGTGATGGCGCTCGGCCAACCCCTCGAGATCAAGGTTAGCAATGCGAGAGTCGTCGTCCTTTTCGTCGGAGGCACCAGAGGCCATGTGCCAGAGTTTATGAATCACCCAGGGGTCGAGGCCCGTTTCCTTGGCCCACTTTGCCTCATCGGCTTTGTGGACATGCTTCCAGTCCTGGGCAAGGCAGGCGGCTGAGAACACTACGCAAAGGGTGATGGTTGCACGCAGGCGCATGTGCATCATCATGCCGCAGACATGACGATGAGACAAGCACAGTTCGCGCGCGAATTCGTGCCCTGATACGAATCTGATCTGTGGAGATTAGTGAGGTAGCCGCCACCTGCCCTAAATGCCAATCGCCAAATGCCAAATGCCAATTGCCAATTGCCAATTGCTGTTCATCAGTCGTAGCGCTCAAAGACAATCTGTTTGCGGTCCCAGCCCAGTTCTTCCTTGAGTAGTTTGCGGTTGGCGTCGACCATCTGATGGAGTCCGCAGATGTAGGCTTGCATATCGCTGCGGCCGGCGACGATCTCGCGCACGTGGTCCTGGACGTATCCCTTACATCCCTGCCACCGATCGCCACAGCGGCTGAGCGTGGGCACGTAGTGGAAGTTGGGATTTTCGTTCGCGATGCGCTCGAACTCGTCGCGGTAATAGACGCTGTGCTCGTAACGTGTGCCGAAGACCAGCCAATACTGGTGACCGCGATTGCGTTCGGGCTCTTCAAAGAGCCACTCGATCATGCCGCGAATGGGAGCGATGCCGGTGCCGGTGGCAATGAAGACCGCGTCCTTCCCCGGTTCGCGCAAAGTAAAGAGCCCGTGGGGCCCGTGGAACTTAAGGGTCGTGCCGACTTCCAGATCGCAAAGCCAGTTGGAAAGGAAACCTTCCTCTACACGATTCAGGCAAAGATCGAACGTGGCATCGGGGCGTGGCGCGGAAGCGATGGAATAAGCGCGGGTATGCTCCTTGCCGTCGGGACGCGGATGCTTGATGGAGACAAATTGGCCGGGGACGAAGCGAAACTCGTCGAGTCCCTCGACCTTGAGTTCGAGGTGCTTGGTTTGCGGCGACAGTAGGACGGACTTCGTCAACCGTGCGTCCACCAGTTGGCGTTCGAATGTAGTGCGTTCCTGAGGTAGCGTGCTCATGATGTCTGTTATCTAGATGCGGCATCACACGGATGGGACGCTGATGTAGATTCACCACCCTGCGTCCTCGCTCAGGACATCTGGGCACGGAGGGAGGTCGTGACGGGTTATGATCTCTAACAATGGCATTTCGCTCCGGTTTCGTCTCAATCATCGGCCGTCCCAACGCAGGCAAGTCGACGCTGCTGAACGCGCTGGTCGGCGAGAAGCTGGCTATCGTTACCCGCAAGCCGCAAACCACGCGCAACCGCATCCAGGGATTTGTCAATGTCGAGCGCAAAGGTAAACGTCCCGCGGGCCAGGTCGTGCTCGTGGACACTCCCGGCGTTCACAAGCCGATCAATTCGCTCAATCGCCGCATGATGAAGGAAGTGTACGACGCGCTGGAGGGTTGCGATCTGCTGTTGCTGATCGTGGACGCACATGCCAAGTTCGGCACCGGCGACCAGTTCGTGCTCGACATTGCGAAGAAGACCGGCCAGCCGGCCTTTCTGCTGTTGAACAAGATTGACGCGGTGGAGAAGCAGAAGCTGCTGCCGCTGATCGAACAGTATCGGGCGTTGCACGACTTTGCCGATGTCATCCCAATCTCGGCGCTGAAACGCGAGGGTCTCGACACGCTGCTGGATGCGGTGATGAAGGCGTTGCCGGAAGGTCCACGATACTTCCCCAAAGATCAGATTACCGATCAGCCGGAACGCTTTCTGGTGGCGGAGTTGATTCGTGAGCAGGTGCTGCTGGCTACCGAGCAAGAAGTGCCGTACGCGACCACGGTGCTCATCGAGCAATATGAGGAAGGCGCCCGGCTCACCCGCATTGCCGCGGCTATCTATTGCGAGCGCGACGGGCAGAAGGCGATTCTCATCGGCAAGCAAGGGGCAAACCTAAAGAAGATCGGCACCGCCGCGCGATTGCAAATTCAGTCGCTGCTCAACACCAAAGTATTTCTTGAGCTCTTTGTGAAGGTGCGAGCGGGCTGGCGCGATTCACGTGACTTTGTGCAGGAGACCGACTGGCGCACGCAACTGGAACGAATGTCAACCGCGGAATTGTCGGAAGAGCCGGATCCGGATCTGGAAGAGTAATTTGAGAGGGCGCGCTCAAGAGTCGTTCTGGAGGAGTGAGCGCCGCCACATCAAACGATGTCATCTGAGCCGAACTGCTGAGACGAACTGGCGCGGCTGCTGCGCCACCGGAGTCGAAGCAGCCTATCGCGGGAGTAGACTCGTCACCTCATCCGCAGTCCACTCCGGAATGGCACCCGCACGGCTTGCCACTAGCGCGGCCACTGCATTGGCGAACTCGCCGCACCGGCGGGCATCCCAGCTCTGATCGAGGCAATGAAGAAAGGCCGCGGAAAAGGCGTCTCCGGCGCCGACGGTATCGGCCACTTGCACTTTGCAACCTGGCACTTCGACGTAGCGACCATCTTTAAAGATGGCGCAGCCCCGTTCGCCGAAGGTGACGCAGATGATTTTGCAGCGGTATTGATCGCTCCAGCGCTGGCAGAAGTGTTGTACCGATCCCTCCTGGCCATCTGCGTTAAGCGAGGCATCGAGGAACTCGGCCTCGCCATTGCTCAGTTTGATCACATTGGCCTGCGATGCCAGTTGCTCCACGATCGACAGGTTCCAGTTGCCGTCGCGCAGGTTGACATCATAGAAGCGCTTGGCCGATTGGAACCGTTTCGATGAGATTGAGAGTCGATGCGAGCGTCTGTCTTGCCATGTGGTACAGCGTCCCAAAGTAGATCCAGTCAGGCTGAATGTCTGCGATTCGTTTGAGGCGAGGAGCGGTTAGTTCCACGAAGTCATAAGCTGCTGGGCGCATGATGCGAAACATAGGCTTGCCGTCAGCGTCGAGTTCCACCTCAGCCGTGCCGGTATTCTTGTCTGGCAGCACCTGCACAAACTCAGTCGAGATTCCCCACTGCCGCAAGCTCTCGAGCGCGCGCTGGCCGCGTTCGTCCTCGCCGACAGCACTGACGAGAAAGACCTCATGTCCGAGCTTTCGGGCATGAGCGGCAAAGTTCAGCGGAGCGCCGCCCAGATACTCAGTTGCGCCGATCACATCCCACAGAATTTCTCCCACACTTACGATGCGCACGCAGACAGCCTCCTGAGGCCCATCCATCCTATCGTGCCAGTTAAAGGAAGGTGGCATTCCCAGAATTGGCCACGTCCTATTGTCACCAATGAGCAGAGCTGCGCCATGACTACAATGTTGCATTCCGCTCAATTTCCGCTATGATTGCGAACGCCCTTATGAAACTTTCTTTCCAACGAACGCGCGATGCGAGCCCGGCCATGCCAAGCCGTGCGGAGTTTCCTCCATTGCTGGGGGCCGACATCGCAGGCATGGTCCACGGCAAGCGCGTGGGTGGCGATCTGTATCACTTCCTTCGCGCCAATCGATGCCGCGTGATTTTTGGCCTGCTGGATGTCGCCGGCGTGCATGAGGAAAACCACGGAATCGTGGAGGCGGCGCGACAGACATTTCAGAAGCTGGGCAAGGACCGCTTCGAGCAAGAAGAGATCAACGAAGCGGACACCATGATGGAGTTCTGCCTTGAACTGAATCTAAGCATTCGCCGGGCGGCTGCCGGAGTCAGATCGTGCGCGGCTTTCCTGGGCTGTTATAACGAGGAACTCGGCACCATCTGTTACTCCAACGCGGGACACACGCCGGGACTGTTACGCGACCCTTCGGGTATTGTCGAGCTGCCGGCCACGGGACTGCCGCTGGGACTGTTCTCAGCATCCACCTACGAAGCGCCTACCGCGGCCCTGCAACCAGGAGCTTCCTTGCTGCTGGTTTCCCGCGGGGTCGTCGAGGCAGCCTACAAAAAGGAAGAGTTCGGGCTTCCCCGCGTCAAAGACCATTTCGAGCGAGCGCCACAGGACAATGCGCGCGAGATTGCCACGGTCATCCTGGATGGCGTAAAGCAGTTCCTGCGCGCGGCTCCGGATCATAATGACGTGACGGCGCTGGCCCTGGTTCGCGCGGCCAAAGCCAGGCCGGTGGCCGTGGGCGCCTGACCTTGGCACTTTGCTCTGCCGCTGGACTCGAGTCACGTCTTATCATGCAGGCTGCCAAGTATAGGACTGTTGGCGTTCCAAGCCAAAAACCCTTAGAATTCTTGGAACTATATAGCATGTTTGGGGGAAATACATGTTGGCGCGGCGTTCAACGCCGGGAACTACTCAGCATGCTCAAAGGGTGTTAGCCTTCCAGTGCTGGCCAAGCATCTAATAATCTGACGAAATCTCTTTTGACTGGTGGATACCTGTCTGGCGATAACCCTGAGGTACCAGCGGGATGGTTCGTTTCTATGACATTGCTTAGCTCGTCTCGCTGTTGTTGTCTGTACGGGAGCCTTTTCGTTCCCGGTTCTCGCTCAGCAAACAGCATCGCCCAACACTGCTCCTGCGCCGGCGTCCGACCCAGATCGCAGCCAGTCCCAAACGACTAACGACCAGCCCTTGAATTCGCAGGACGTTTTGAAACAAGAGGAAAAGCAGCGCGCGCTGGGTATTGTCCCCATGTTCGCCATGACCAGCGTCAAAAATGCACCGCCCCTAACCTCGCACCAGAAATTTCAACTGATGGCTAGAACCATGATTGATCCCTTTACGTTCGTATCGGCGGGTCTGACCGCAGGCTTGGGACAAGCTACGGACTCCTTTTCGGGTTACGGCCAGGGAGCCGCGGGGTTCGGCAAAAGGTACGGTGCGGCGCTGGCCGACAATGCCGATGCCAACTTCTTTAGCAACTTCTTCTATCCGGTACTTTTCAAGCAGGATCCACGCTACTTTCGGATGGGTGAAGGGACCATCAAGAAGACGCGCCTGGATTGCGATCGAGGAAGAATTCGTGGCCCGACAAGACTCGGGTGGCCGCATGTTTCACTTCTCGAATGTGTTGGGAGCCATCACGGCAGGAACGATCTCCAATACCTACTATCCGCAGTCGGACCGCGGCGTCGGCCTGACTGCCAGCCGCGCGGGCACGGCGTTGGGCTACGGATGCCTGGGCAATATATTTCTGGAGTTCTGGCCCGACATCGACCATAAACTCTTTCACAAGCAGGAAAGCCAAGCCCATCCCAGCGAGCCGCCGGGAACTTCGCCGAAATAACTACACGCCCCCCACATCGATCGTTCGGGATGTATCAGGGCACGAGTTTAGTCGTGCCGAACGACGCGCTACAAAGATCAGGGCAGATCTTTCAAGAACCGTCCTCAGGGGCTGAAGCCCAAAATCATAGAAGACCGCTTTGCGGCACGCCTGAAGGCGTGCCCTGATTCAAAGCGATTTACGAGATTGTTCTAGCCACCCTCGCCGCCAAACCTCCGTACGGTGAAAGCGGTCAAGTCTACCGCGGCTGGTTTGCCTAGCGCCCGCAAAGCCAGCGCTTCCCCCAACGCAGCTGAGTGCTTGAACCCATGTCCGGAGCAAGCTGAAGCGAAGTAACATTCTGCTGACCGGGAAACTTGTCGACGATGAACTTCGCGTCCGGCGTCACGGTGTACAGGCAGGTGGTGTGCGCAGACATTCGCTGGATATATCCGGAAAGCGGGGCGCAATGTAGTCGGCGTAAAGTGCGGCGATCTCGGGTTGGCTAACGGTTCGCGGCACCGCGTCGGGATCGACAGTCGCCTCATACTGCTCGGTGGCGATCTTCAGCCCGCCGTGCGTTCCATCCACGGCAGGGAATCCGTACATCATGTCGCACGGGCGGTTGCCGGTGATCCAAATGAAGATGGGAAATCGCTCTGGCGTGTAGCGCTCGGGATTCGCCGCCAGGGCAAACCAGCACAGCATTTGCCGATAGACCTTGAAAAGGCGAGCGCCGTCATTGCCTAACAGCTTTGGGATCCACGCGCCGGCGGTCACGATCACCTGGTGTGCAGCGTAGGAGTTCTTATTGGTCTTCACCTCGACCGTGCCGTCGTCGAGCGGTCTTAGGCCGAGAACGATCTCCGACGTGAAGACTTGCGCCCCTCGCCGCCGCGCGAGGTCCAGTTGTGTCTCAATGCAGGCTTCGGGACGAAGGAATCCTGCAGCGCTTTCGAAATAGCCGACCTCATCGCCACGCAAGCGGAATTGCGGATAACGGTGCTGAATTTCCGAGGAGCTCAACACCTCGTGGGCGATGCGGAATTCGTTCGCTACATCGATCGTGTCCTGGACAAACGAAGTTGAGCCGTGATGGTTGCCCGGCAGATCGGGCGAGGCCAGAACCAGCCCACCGTTGCGGACCATCAAGTTGCGCCCGGTCGCAGCCTCCAGTTCTTCCCAGATCTGGTTGGAACGCAGGACCAGGGGTACGAAATCGCGGCCTTCGCCGATGGCTTGCCGGGTGATGCGAGTATCGCCGTGCGACGAGCCCTGATCATGCGGAGGAACGAAGCGATCGATGCCGATGGTGCGCGCGCCGAGCTTCGCAGATTGATATAGCGCGGCGCTGCCGACGGCACCCAGGCCCACCACGAGAACGTCGGCGACAGGGATCATGGGGCGATGATAGAGGCGGCGGCCGCATTTAGCACTTGGCAATTAGCATTTAGCTCTTGGCACTTGGCAAAACCGGAGTGTCGCTTGGGAGATCAGCAGTCTTCTCTCCTACCCTTTTCGCAGAAGATGCGACAGGATGGTGCACACAGCCTGGGGTATCAGGGCACGACCTTCGGTCGGGCCGAACGAAGCGCAGTAAGAGTGCGGGCTTCAGCCGCTGCAAAAAACCTCAGGGGCTGAAGCCCAAAATCAGGGTTGAGCCGGTTGCGGCACGTCTGAAGACGTGCCCTGATACAAACCAATTGCTTCGATTTACGAGGTAAGTTGTGATCGCGAATTGCAAAAGGCAAAAAGCGAGAGCAAAAAGCGAAAGCGAACTGCCGAGTGCCAACTGCCAAGTGCCGAGTGCCAACTGCCGAGTGCCAACTGCTAAGTGCCAACTGCCAAGTGCCAACTGCCAAGTGCTGCTTCACTGCTGTATCGCCTGGATCGCCTTGGGATGGACCTGCTCGTTCTGGATCTGCGAAGCGTCCCAGCCTCCGCCGAGCGCTTTGACCAGAGTAAACTTCGGTCACCATCTGCTGGCCCAGCAGTTGCGTCGACAGTCGCTGGTTGCTCAGCAGCGTCGATTGCGCGGTGATCACGTCGAGGTAGCTGGTGACGCCGCCGACATAGCGGTTGTTGGCGATCTCCAGCGCGCGACGCGCGTCGGCGACCGCGGCGTTCTGTGTGCCCGTGGCCTGCGACAGTTCGTTCAGTCCCGACAGGCCGTCTTCCACCTGCTGAAAGGCGACCAGCACGGCCTCGCGATAGTTGGCCACCGACTCGTCGTAGGTGTGTCTGGCGTGCGGCCAGGTTGGCGCGATTGCGTCCGCCGTTGAAGACCGGCTGCAGCAGGTCGCCGCCGAGCGACCAGATCGCGTTGGGCGCGGTGATCAGGTTGGTGATGTTGGTGCTCTGAAATCCGCCGCTGCCGGAGAGCGTGAGTTGCGGATAGAACGCGGCCTTGGCGACGCCGACCAGCGCGTTCTCGTATGCCATCTGGCGTTCGGCGGTAGCGATATCGGGACGCCGCTCCAGCAGATCGGAAGGCACGCCCAGCGGAACCGGCACCGGCATCGGCATTCAGCGGCCGCACCGGCACGTTGAAGGTGGAGGCGGGATTGCCGGTCAGCACGGCGATGGCATGTTCAAACTGTTCGCGCTGCTGCTTGACCAGATAGAGCTGGGTCACCGTGGAATCCAGCAAGGTCTGCTGTTGCGCCAGGTCCAATCCCGAAGCCACGCCGCCGTTGTGGCGATACTCCACCAGCTGCAAACCCTTTTGCTGGATGTCGACGGATTCCTGCACCACCTGGGTTTCGGCATCGAGCTCGCGCAGGCTGAAATAATCGGCGGCCAGCTCCGAGGTCAGCACCAGATTCACGTTGTACATGTCCGCGGCGGTCGCTTGCAGATTGGCATTCGACGCCTGCAGACTGCGCCGTACCTTGCCGAACAGGTCGGGCTCGTAGTTGATGAAGAACGGGATCTCGTAGGTGCTCTGCGTCAGAGGCCGGTTGCCGATCGTCAGCACTTCCGGACGGTTTCCCGAATAGCGGTGCCGGCGGCGTTGGGATCGACGGTGGCCTTGCGGAAAGAATCCAGCCGAGGTGACGCGCGCCAGCGAGCGCGCTTCTTCCAGCCGGTCCTTGCGGCCAGCAACGACTGATTCGCCTTCAGCAGTTGCTGCTCGTAGTCGTTCAGCTCGGCATCGTTAAAGACTTCCCACCACGCGCCTTTGGGAATCGTGTCCTTGGGAGCGGCTACACGCCACGGAGCCTGCGTCTTGTAGGCGTCGGGAGCGGGCGCCGCGGGGCGCTTGTAGTTCGGGCCCACCGTGCAGCCGGCCGAACAGGCCGATGACCGCGACACTGGCTGCCAGGGTCAACCACTTCATGACTGCTGGCCTCCCTGGTGTTGCGGGAGCAACGTTTACCTTCTGGCCGTCCTCGATCGAGTCGGACGGATTGACGATGATGCGATCGTTCACATCCACGCCGCCGACGATCTCCAGCGTGGTGCCGTAGTCGCGGCCGATGCTGATGTGCCGCAATTGCACTTTGCCGTCGCTTCCCACCACCGCGACCTGCGGCTCCTTCGTTGCGGAACAGCATGGCATTGACCGGAACCGTCACCTTTTGCGCATCGATGTTGGGCTTGAAATGCACTTCGCCGAACGAGCCGGGCAGCAGTTTGCCGTCCTTGTTGGGAACGTCGACTTCGGTCAGCAAGGTTCGAGTCGTGGTATCGATGGCGTCAGCCGTTCGCGCCACGGTGCCAGTAAACTTCTGGCCGGGAAATTCCTGCAAGGTTACGATCGCCTGCATCCCGACCTTGAATGGCCGGCGCGTAAGCCTGCGGAACCGACACGTAGACGCGCAAAGGATCGGTGCGCGCGATGTCGAACAGTTCCTGGTGGCCCGTCGATCCCGACTACCGGAGTTGCCGGCATTGATCAGCGCGCCGGGATCGACGTTGCGCCGAGTGATCACCCCATCGAACGGAGCGTAGACGTGCTTGAACCCTTCCAGCTCCTGCAGGCGCTTGACGTTGGCATCGGCGGCGGCCAGGTTCGCCTGGCCTGCTCGTAGCCGCTGCTCTGGGTGTCGGCTTCCTGCTGCGAAACCGAGTCGGTCTTGCGCAGCGACTGATAACGGTCGGCGTTGATCTTGGCCAGATCCATCGCGGCCACCACCTGCTGCCGCGCCGCCCGCGCCTGCATCAACTCCTGGTCGACCTCCGGCGTGTCGATGTCCGCCAGCAGTTCGCCCTGCCTCACGTGGCTGCCGATGTCCTTGTACCAGCGCAGCAGATAGCCGTTGGTGCGGGCGTAGATCGGCGACTCGACATAGGCCTGCAAGGTGCCCGGCAGCACCAGTTCTTCGTCCGGCTTTTCCGCGGTGGGATGAACCACAGCGACCGTGGGAACTGCGTTCTGCTAGTCGTGTCCGCCAGCACGCGGCTGTCGTGCACTGCGCGTGAGCATGGAAACCACGCCGGCCAGCACCAGCACCAACACGATGCGCCGACCAAGAGCAGCGCCTTGCGCGGAGAGGCGGGCGCCAGCTTCGGCGGAGGGGTTATCTCCGGGGAGCGTGACGGGTTTCAGCGCCATCGTTGTGATGATCTTCGCGGCGGCGAGTTTCCCCTTCGCCAGAGCGCGCCGGCTGCGAACGCTCTTCGCTCTCTGCGGCCGGATTGTGCTGCGGTTCCATGGTTTTCGTATAAGACTCCCAGAATTCTATTACCGCTGCGCCTCGGCCTGCCTGGCTTCCCGGCGGCCGTGAATCATGGCAAAGACTGTGGGCACAAAGAACAATGTCGCCACGGTGGCGAACAACAAGCCGCCGATGACGGCGCGTCCCAGGGGCGCGTTCTGCTCGCCGCCTTCACCCAAACCCAGCGACATCGGCAACATGCCGATGATCATGGCCAGCGCGGTCATCAGCACCGGACGAATACGCGTGTAGCCCGCTTCCAGCGCGGCTTGCGCCGCGGGAATTCCGGCTGTCATGCGATCGCGCGCGAACGAGACCATCAGAATCGAGTTGGCCGTCGCCACGCCCATGCACATCACCGCTCCGGTCAGCGACGGCACATTCAGCGTGGTGTGCGTGAGCAGCAGCATCCAGCAGATGCCCGCCAGCGCTCCGGGCAGCGCGGTGATGATGATGAACGGATCGAGCCACGACTGGAAGTTCACCACGATCAGGAAGTACACCAGCACGATCGCGGCCATACCAGTCCGACGCCCAGGCCGATGAACGAGCTTGTCATCGTCTCCACCTGGCCGCGAACGATGAGCTGCGTGCCGCGCGGCAGATGCTCGCGGAACGGCTCCAGCACTTTGTTGACATCGCGGGCCACGCCGCCCAGATCGCGGTCCTGCGTGCTGGCGTAAACGTCAATCACCGGCTGCACGTTGTAATGCGAGACCACCGCGGCCCGCGCCACCGGCGTCAATTGCACCAGGTTGCTCAGCACCTGCGGATTCGGAGTGGCGGGATTGTTGACCGGCGTGTTCATCAGGTCCTGCAGCGAAGTCACGCGATATTGCGGCGACTGCACAGCGACCTGATAGCTGACGCCGTTGGTCGGATTCAGCCAGAAATTCGGCGCCGTCTGGAAGCTGCCGCTCAGCGAAACCAGCACGCTTTGCGCGACGTCGCGCGCGTTCATGCCGACCTGCGTGACGCGGTCGCGCTCGATGTCCAGGTGCAGCGTCGGCAGGTCGAGCATCTGCTGCACGTGCACGTCGGCGGTGCCGGGAACTTGCTCGCACCCGATTGGCAATCTGCTGCGCGATCTTGTAGTTGGCCGCCATGTCGGCGCCGATCAGTTGAATATCGATGGGCGCGGGCAAGCCGAAGTTCAAAATCTGGGTAACGATGTCGGCCGGCTGGAAGAAGAATTCCACGCCGGGAAATTGCCGCGGCAAACCTTCGCGCAGCCTGCGAATGTAGTCCGCCGTGGGATGATGATGCTCCTGGTTCAAGCCCACCAGAATCTCCGCGTCGCTGGTGCCAATGACGCCGGAGTTGCTGTACGAAAGATTGATACCGGAATTCGGCAGCCCGATGTTGTCGAGAATCGTGACCAGCTCGTCTTTCGGAATCTGCTGCCGCAGGTATTGTTCGATTTCGTCGCACAACCGCGCCGTCTCCTCCACGCGCAGGCCGGCACGGCCGCGAACGTGAAGCCGCATCTGGCCGGCATCGACGCTGGGGAAGAAATCCTGGCCCAGGAAAAACACCAGCACCATGGACAGCACGCAGAACGCAAGGAAGCAAACGGCGAAGAGCTTGCGGTGCTCGAGCGTGGTTTCCAGCAGCTGATAGTAGCCGTTGCGGAACTTGTCGAAGCCGCGCTCAAAGCCGCGCTGATAACGCCCGAAAACGGTCTTTGCGCTGGCCTCGCGATGCTCGTGGCCGCGCATGATGTACATCACCAGCGTCGGAATCAGAGTTCGCGACAGGAAGTAGGACGCCAGCATGGCGAACACACGGCTTCCGCCAGCGGCACGAACAGGTAACCGCGCCACGCCGGTCAGAAAGAACATCGGCACGAACACGATGCAGATCGACAGCGTGGAGACGAATGCCGGGACGGCGATTTGCGATGCGCCATCCAGAATCGCCTGCTTCATTTCCTTGCCCTGGGCAAGGTTGCGCTCGATGTTCTCAATTTCCACCGTCGCGTCGTCCACCAGAATTCCGACCGCCAGCGCCAGACCTCCGAGCGTCATGATGTTGATGGTCTCGCCCAGCGCGCTCAGCAGCAGCACGGAAACGAAGATCGACAGCGGAATCGAAATCGAGATGACGATGGTCGGCCGCCAGTCGCCCAGGAACAGCAGGATCATGCACGCGGTCAGCGCCGCGGCGATCAGGCCTTCGCGCAACACGCCGTTGATCGACGCCCGCACAAACAGCGACTGATCGAACAGCGGCTTGACCGTCACTCCCTGCGGCAGCGACTGCAGCGCGATGGGCACCATGCCCTTTGACCGCTTTCACGATGGTGAGCGTCGATCCCTTGCCGATCTTGTACATCGACATCAGCACGCCGTGCACGCCGTCCTGGCGAACGATGTTGGTCTGCGGCGCGAAGCCGTCGCGCACATGCGCCACGTCGCGCATGTAAATGGTCGAGCCATTGATCGTCTTCACCGGAAGATCGTTCAAGTCGGCGATGGTTTTCGGCGCGCTGTTCATCTCCACCTGGTATTCCAGTGAGCCGATCTTGGCGGTGCCGGATGGAGTGATGACGTTCTGCGCGTTGATGGCGTTGACGATGTCGCTGGGCGACAAGCCATTGGCCTCCAGCCGCGGCATGTCGAGATCGACCTGCACCTGGCGAATCTTGCCGCCGTAGGGATATGGCGTCGCCGCGCCCTGCACGGTCGCCAACTGGTTGCGCAGGAAATTCTGGCCCAGGTCGAACAGCACCTGGTCGGGCAGGGTCTTGCTGCTGATGCCGAGCTGCACGATCGGCGTGGACGAAGCCGTGTAGGTGATGACCAGCGGCGGCGTGGTGCCCGGCGGCAAGCTGCGCACCGTGGTCTGCACGATCGCGGTTACCTGCGCCAGTGCGGTCTGAATGTTGGCGTCCGGCTGAAAGAAAATCTTGATGACGCCGACGCCGTTCACCGATTGCGACTCGATGTGCTCGATGTTGTTGACCGTGACGGTCATGCCGCGTTCGGAGTTGGTGATGATGCGGTCGGCCATGTCGCTGGGCGCGAAGCCGGTGAAGTTCCACACCACGCTGACTACGGGAATATTGATGTCGGGGAAAATGTCGACCGGGGTGCGCAGAACGCCAGGGGCATCAGCAGAATGATGACCAGCGCCATGACCACGAAGGTATAAGGGCGCCGCAGCGCTAAGAGCAACAATCCACATCGGTCGGGTGAAACTCCAATCGGGGCCGGATGAAGGCGATTACGGCTTACGAAATCGTGAGGAGCACAATTGCTATGATACGATACGATACGTATTGGATTCAATGCGGCGGGCCTGAGGTTATCGCAGGAAATGGCATCTTCTGAACAAAAGCAGGCGGACGGATACAATGGCGGCAAACGTCCGCCCGGCCGCCCGCGCTGCGAACAATCGCACAGCAGGCGATTCTGCGCAGCACGCTGAAGCTGCTGCGGAAAGCCGGTTTCGCCGAGCTTTCCATCGAGGCCATTGCCGCCGATGCGGGAGTAGGAAAGGCCACGGTGTATCGCTGGTGGCCGAACAAAGGCGCGCTGGTAGTGGATGCCTTCGCCTCCAGCACGACAGATGAACTGCATTTTCCTGACAGCGGCTCGGTCTACCGCGACATGAGCTTGCAGATGAACCAGTGTCTGGGCGTTTTGCGCTCGCCTCGCGGTCGCATTGTGGCCGCGGTGATCGCCGGCGGCCAGTCGGACCCGGAACTCATGGAGGACTTTCGCAGCCGCTTCCTGCGGCCGCGGCGGCAGGAGGCCTACCAGACGTTGCGCCGCGGAATCGAGCGCGGCGAACTGCCCCGGGATCTCGACCTCGATCTCGTGCTCGATACCCTCTACGGCGCAATCTACATGCGCTTTCTTATCCGCCACGACGAACTCAGCGAACGCTACATCAACGAAGTCTGCCGGATGGTGCTGGAAGGGGCGTCTACCATGAAGCCTGTGCGCAAGGAAAGTCCGCAGCTCCGTCCGACGACATGGGCGAAAGCCGGCAGAATGCGCATGCCGTAACTAGCTGAGCGGCAACGGATGAAAAAGATCAAGGACGGCCACGGCGCTAGCACTACAGCTACCGCAGAAGTCCCCTCACGCTAATCTGGTTTCGAGCACGCTCGTCTTACATGCTTGCCACCGATCCGCCATCGACCCGCAAGTTCGCTCCGGTAATAAACGACGCTTGCTCCGAGGCCAGATAAACCACCGCCGAAGCCACCTCTTCGCTTTCGCCCGGACGCTTCAATTCGATGTGCGGGCGGTTCTTCGCCAGAAATTGCGCCGCCACTTGCTCGGGACGTCGTGCCCTGTTCCTTTGCCAGCTTCTGCAACATGTCCGAAACCAGCGGCGTCATGATGAACGCCGGCGAAACTGTGTTCACCAGAATTCCGTCGGTCGCATAGGCCTTCGACAGGCTCTTGGTCAGATTGTTCATCGCCGCCTTGGAGGCGTTGTAGTGCGGCATGAAGGCATCGGGCTGGGTGCCCGACTCGCTGGAGATGTTGATGATGCGTCCCCACTTCTGCCGCTGCATGTGAGGGAGAACCGCGCGGGTGGCGCGCACCGCCGACATCACGTTGAGGTTCAGGACGTCGAGCCAGTCCTCGTCGGTCAGGTCATGGAAACCGGCGAACGCGCCGACGCCGCCGGCGTTGTTCACCAGCACATGAACCGTGCCGAAACGCTTCACGACTTCTTCGACGGCACGCGGTGATGTCCGCCGGCTTTCGACATATCGGCGGCAATGCCGATCACTTCAGCGCCAGTGCTCTGTGCTGATTTCGCGCGCTGCCTTTGCAATTCTTCCTGGCCGCGAGCGGTAATCGCGACCTTCGATCCTTCGGCGGCAAAGCCTCGGCAATGGCCCTGCCGATTCCTTTGCTGGCTCCGGTTACGAGAACGATCTTGTCTTTCAGTCCTAACTCCATGCTGAATTTCTCCTGGAGATAAGATTCAGTCGCGATAAGGAAAGGTTCGGACTGAGCAGGTGTTGCCCTGTCAGGAACAGGCCCGTTGAGATTCAGGGAGCGCCGGGCTCACGGTATCGAGCTGGCGTAGACTGTATGCATGAAGAAGAAAGTTGATCCACTGAAAGAGGCCGAAAAAGCCCGGCAAGATTGCGGCACGAATGAAACAGATGGCCGAAGCGACGGGGAGCCAGCAGGAGAAAGCCTTCGGAAGACGGGAACCAATCCGCCGGACAGTTCGTCAAAGAGCGACAGGGCACCTAACTCCGTCGCATTCCGTGACAATGTGCCTCGCAACATCGCACTCTCCGTTTACCAGACTTTCGCGCGCCGAATTTCTAACCCCACCGCGACCAATCGCCTCCGCACTAGCCTCGACCTTGCCCGGTCTTATACAATCAAGGGTTTCCTACTGTTACGCCATCCTTGTAAGGAGTAGACAAGTCCGGCCAATCGGCCAGAAGCGCGGGTGAAGGTTCTCCCGCTGTCGTCATACCAAAAAATGAAAATTCACGAGTATCAGGGAAAGCCATTCTCTCGAAGTATGGAGTGGCTGTGCCGCGCGGCCAGATGGTGGAGAATCGCGAAGACGCGCTCGACGTAGCCCGGGGGCTTGTTTGACGACGGCGCGACCGGCGTGGTAGTGAAAGCGCAGATTCATGCCGGCGGCCGCGGCAAAGGCGGCGGCGTAAAAATTGCCAAGTCGCCGGAGGAAGCCGGAGAGCTGGCCACCAAGATGCTCGGCATGAATCTGGTCACACACCAGACCGGCCCTGAAGGCAAGAACGGTGCAACGTCTGCTGATTGAAGAGACGCTGCCTATTGCGCGCGAGCTGTATCTTGGCATCGTGCTGGATCGTACCAATGGCCGTAATGTCTTCATGGCTTCGGCCGCGGGCGGCATGGAGATCGAAGAGGTCGCCGCCAAAGATCCTAACGCCATCATCAAAGAGCACATCATGCCTGGCTTTGGGTTGCAGGCCATTTCAGGCGCGTGAGATCGCCTTCCGCCTGGGACTTGAGGCCAAGTACATCAACGGCGCGGTGAAGTTCATGATGGCGCTGGCGCGCGCGGCTGAAGATACCGACGCATCGCTGGTCGAGATCAATCCCTTCATCACCACGACCGATGGGCGGCTGTTCGCGCTCGATGCCAAGATGAATTTCGACGACAACGCGCTCTATCGCCATCCGGAGATCAAGGACCTGCGCGACGTCAGCGAAGAAGATCCGCTTGAAGTTGAGGCCAGCAAGTACAACCTGAACTACATCAAGCTGGACGGCAGCGTGGGCTGCATGGTGAATGGCGCCGGCCTGGCGATGGCGACCATGGACATCATTCAGTACGCCGGCGGCATGCCGGCGAATTTCCTCGACGTAGGCGGCGGCGCCAACGAGGAGCAAGTGACGCACGCTTTCGAAATCCTGCTGAGCGACAAGAATGTGAAGGCGGTGCTCATCAATATTTTCGGCGGCATCCTGCGCGTTGATACGCTGGCCAACGGCATTGTGAGCGCGGCGCGCAAGACCAATATCCAGTTGCCGATTGTGCTGCGGCTGGAAGGGACCAATGTCGAGCAAGGCCGCAAGATCTTGAAAGAGAGCGGACTGAAATTCATCGTGGCAGAGACCATGAAAGACGCGGCTGAGAAAGTTGTTGCCGCCGCGAAGGGGGAATGATGGGAACAACGACGATTCCTTTCGATAAACCTGTCCACAAGCCCACACCGATGACATCGACCTTGGGCGACGAAAGCTGGGTTCTTACCTGTCTTGAACTCAGTTGTGAAAACAGCCTCCAAACCACTGACTTCGATCAGGAGTGCAGCGGTGTGTGCCACGGTAATGTTGTCCTAATCACGTGTTCGGAAGGCTCGAAAGGGGAGTGGCAAAAGTATGAGCATCCTGGTTGATAAATCTACGCGCCTACTGGTGCAGGGACTGACCGGACGTGAAGGGACTTTCCACGCCAAGAACGCCGCCGCCTATGGCACCACAGTGGTTGGTGGAGTGACTCCCGGCAAGGGCGGCACCACGCACGAGGGCTGGCCCATCTTCAACACGGTAGGCGAAGCGGTAGAAAAGACCGGCGCCAATGCGACTGTGATTTTTGTTCCGCCGCCGGGCGCGGCCGATGCCATCATGGAAGCCGCCGAAGCTGGTCTGCCGCTGATCGTCTGCATCACGGAAGGCATTCCGGCGCATAGACATGGTCAACGCCTGGGAGTTTCTGAAGGCGCAAGAACTCGCGGCTGATCGGACCGAACTGTCCGGGCATCATCTCGCCGGGCAAATGCAAGATCGGCATCATGCCGGCGCACATTCACAAAGAAGGACACGTCGGCATCGTGTCGCGCTCGGGCACGCTGACCTACGAAGCGGTGTATCAGCTGACCACGCGCGGCATTGGCCAGTCGACCGCGATCGGCATTGGCGGCGATCCGATCATCGGCACGAATTTTGTCGATGCGATCCGCTTGTTCAACGACGATCCGGAGACGGAAGCGATCATCATGATTGGCGAGATTGGCGGCAGCGCCGAAGAGACGGCGGCGGAGTTCATCAAGCAGAACGTGCGCAAGCCGGTGGTCGGCTTCATTGCCGGACAAACCGCGCCTCCCGGACGCCGCATGGGACACGCGGGCGCGATCATCTCCGGCGGCAAGGGAACGGCGGCGGAGAAGATCAAGGCGATGGAGGCTGCGGGCATTCACGTGGCGAAGTCGCCGGCCGAGATCGGCGAGACGCTGGTGAAGGCGCAGGCGGCGGTGATGGGGCGGTGAGGGAGCTGTCAGCCGTCAGCCCTCAGCTTTCAGCTAAGCCGAGGAGGCTCTCTTAACTTTTAGCCTTTAGCTCTTAGCTTTTAGCAATTGATGAAGATTGATGGCTCTACGCGCACCTGCTGTCGGCGGACGGACCGCAGATCCCTCCGCTCGTGGCTGAAGCCAGTCGGTCGGGATGACAATTCATATTTTTCTTGGCTAAGAGCAAATTAGTAACTAGCGACTAGTAACAGCGAAAAAGCGCGAAAGGCGCAAAGCAAGAAGCGAAAAGCCCAAAGCGAAAAGCCCAAAGCGAAAAGCAAAAGCCCAAGGCTTGGGCCATCGACCGCTGACAGCTTAACGCGAAAAACAAAAAACGAGAGGGACTCCATTACGCATGAAGACATTGCAACGCACTCTTTCCATCATTAAGCCTGACGCGGTTGAAAGCGGCGCGGCCGGCGACATCATCCATACCCTACTGGAAAACAAATTCCGCATTATTGGCATGAAGATGCTGCACATTAACAAGGCACAAGCCGAAGGTTTTTACGCAGTACATGTGCATCGGCCATTTTTCGAGTCGCTGACCGACTTCATGTCGAGTGGACCGATCATTGTCATCGCACTAGAGAAGGAAGAGGCCATCGCCGACTATCGCAGGTTAATGGGCGCAACCGATCCGGCCAAAGCCGAAGAGGGCACTATCCGCAAGAATGGGCGGCGAACATCGAGAAGAACGCGGTACACGGTTC
>CAVUSW010000012.1:0-203196 GCA_963744265.1 uncultured Acidobacteriaceae bacterium | reverse complement strand
GGGATTTCCGATAGAGTGATTCAATAAATGCGACGAATAGTTTTAATCGCCGGCATATCGGTTTTAGCATGCGAACTCGCGTTCGGGCAGCCCGCGCAGGGCCTGGCGTTTGAAGTGGCGTCGGTTAAGCCGTCCGCGCCGGTTCCTGCAAGTGGGGGAGTTGACTTTGGTCCGCCGCGTGGAGGGCCGGAACGCCCGACCCCGGACTGATTACCTGGTCCTACGCGACGCTGAGAGCCGTTCTGATGACTGCGTACGATCTGGAGACTTACCAGATCAATGGCCCGGCCTGGATGAACAGCGAAAGATACGACATCGTGGCCAAGGTCCCGGCAGGCGCGACCAAAGAGCAGGTCGGCGCGATGTGGCAAAACCTGTTGGCTGAGAGGTTCGGAGTGGAGCTGCATCATGAACCCAGGGAGTTCCAGGTGCAGGAACTCGTAGTCGACAAAGGCGGGTCTAAGCTGAAAGAGACGGATTGGGACCCGGCTGCGCCGCTGCCGCCGGGTCCGCCTCAGCGGGATAAAAACGGCGGACTCGCGAGCCCGGGGCAGGTAAATATGATCACCCCGCGCGAGAACGGGGCCAGTGTCCACGCGGTGGCCAAGGCGCAGCAGATCTCGCAATTGACAGCGCTGCTGGCGAACCAGCTCAACCTTCCGATTTTGGACAAAACCGGCTTGACGGGGAAGTACGATTACGTTATCGATTTCAGGATGGATCGGGGATTGGCGCTTCAATTCCGCCGCTACGGCCCGGTTCTGATCAGGGCGCGCCGCCGGTGGCGACAGCAGCGCCGACGGCGACCAACGACAGCGAACCGGGGCCGGACATTGCGGCCGCCGTGCAGCGGCAACTGGGTTTGAGGCTGGTGAAGAGTAAGGCGATGTTGGATGTGGTGGTGGTCGACAAGGCTGAAAAAGTGCCGGCCGCGAACTGACAGGAGCATTCCGCTCAGACGGGCTGGCTAGTTATCCAGCGTCGCGGCGTAAACGATCCCGCGGGAGCGGTTGACCTTTTTTATATCCCCTCAGAATGACTCTGCCGGCCCCCTCCAAGACTTTTTCAGCAACGTCATGAGTGCGTGCGTCAGGATGCATCCAGCGGGTTGGATTTTAACTCGATTCGGACCTGCTCCAGCGGGAGCGGGGATGAATTTACGATGGGCGGGGCGTTGGCTTCCAGCCATTGGAACTTCTTCCCCGATACAACCACCGCGGGGTTCTCGGGATGATCGGACGCGGGACATGCCGAGTGCGGCGCGCAGGTGACGCGGACGATTCGCAGCATCGGCGTTTTCGTAGGGAGTGCGGTCGTCCGGGGCGCGGCGGATGTCATCGGAAGGCAAGTCGATCGGCGCGATTTTGAGTTCGAGACGCAGATATTCGCTGGCGATGCCGTCCAGCTCTTCCACCTGGTGATGTTCGGCAGCGCCATGGTTGAAGCGGACCGCGCCGGCTTTGACGAGGGGGCGGATCACGGGTTTTTCCGACTCGTCGTGGACGATGCGGAGACGGCCGCCGTCGGTGGTGTAGACGTAGACGGTGGGGGTGGCGGGATGGTCGTGCGCGCGGGTTTTTTCGTGAGGCAGGTAGTGGACTCGGACGATGCGGACCCAGGCGTTTTCCATTTCCAGGGTGGAGTCGGATTGAGGAACGGCGAAGGCTAGTTGGAGCAGGATTAGTGGGAGCACGGTTGATTTTTGATTTTACGACTCGGTGGCTGGGGGGGACAAGTGGTGACCGACAAGTGGTTGGGTACTGAATCTATGGACATTGGCGACAGTGGCGATTCTGTCGACCACGCGACAAGCTGCGTGTCGACCTCGCGACAAGCTGCGATTCTGTCGACCCCGCGACAAGCTGCGATTCTGTCGACCCCGCGACAAGCTGGCGATTCTGTCGACCCCGCGACAAGCGGCGATTCTGTCGACCACGCGATACGGATTCTCTTGGACACTGGCGAAGATCACATTACCGACGAGCGGGCAAGCTCTCAAGGACATTGTCTAGGTTTGAACGGGGCACTGGCAACGGCGTCGGGAATCGCGTTCACATGAGTGTGAACGCGGCACGCAGGAGTGCGTGCGCCACGTCAAAACGATTCGCGTTTTTCGAGGTTTTTTTCGATTTCTTCGCGGGTGCGCCAGACTGGGTGGAGCTGCTTTTCGACTAACAGCGGGAATTGGTCTTCCTGGTGGACGCTGTGGCTGGCTGGAATTGCCGTAGCTCAGAGCGCATTGGGCGCGTCTGCTTTTCGGCGAACTCGATGGCGCACACGATGGTCTCGCCGTGCGTCGCGTAGTAGCGGTCGCCCACCTTCTTCGAGAAGTCGATCGTGCGGAAAATGCCCATGCGGCCCGCGCCGCCGTTGCCCGGCATGTCGGCCGTGCCGCTCGCCGAAGCGGTTCACCTGCGCCCCACTGGACATCGAGCGAGCCGTAGGTCTTTCTGCATTCGTCCGCGGCATCGGCCAGCGCCTGCAAGCGCGCGGGACGGATCGGCCAAGCCGTAGGCGGAGTCCACCGGATGCTCGGGATCGAACTTGACGCGCAGCTGTCGAGTCGATGTCGCCGTTGCCCTGCCGAAATATTTGTCGGCGAACATCTGGAACAGCACCGCGCCGCGGCTGTCGACTTTGGTCTCGTGGTCCCACTGCGTCGAGCACCGCGGCGGCTTCTTTGATCGCGCGCGTCGGTCGATTTCTCGGCGGCTTTCAGCAAGTCCGGCAGCACCGCGTCGGCCAGCTCCATGCGCGTGGAGAGCTTGTCGGCCACCAGCTTCTCGTAGCTGATCTTCGGCTCCTCGGTGATCATGTGCAGCGAACGCTTCGTGCGGAACAGCGGCTGCCCATCTTCGGCGGCGCGACGTAGGCGGGATATTTGGATGGATCCGAGCGGCGGCAACGTCATCCACCACGGCGGCTCATTGGTGTTCTGATGGAAGCCGCAGGGCGGATCGAGCGACTTGGGCAGTTCGTCGAAGGAGAGGTAATCGGTCCACATGGTCTCCGAAGTATCGCCGGGAACCACCCCGGCCCAGTATCGCTGATCGCCCGTCTTCCGTTTCGGCACCAGGCCGTCGAAGACCATCATGATGTGGCCGTCGGCATCGGCGTAGTTGGCATTCCACATCGGGACGGACATCAGCCGCAGCGCGTTCTTGAACTGCTCCAGATTGCGTGGCTTCGCCCATCCGGAACCACTGCTCCAGCATCTTCGGCCGGTCCAGCCCGGCGACGCGCATGGCGATCGACGACGCCGTTCTCGTCGTAGACCACCGGGCCCTGCACGCTGCGGCGGATCTCGAGTTTCTCTTCTTTGAAAGATCCGTCCGGCTGTTTGATCTTGAGGATCTTCGTCTCGCGCTCGAAGTTGCGCGAGCTTGCCGTCGAATTCGTACTGGCCGTCCGTTACCTTGAGCGCGTAGAAATCGACGGTGTCGATGGTATTGACGGTGCGGCCCCAGCCGGCGTGCTGGTTGAAGCCGACCACGGGCGTCGGGAAAGCCGATCTGCGGCGCGCCATACAGATCGTAACCGGGGCCCACCAGATGCACTTCCATGTAGCGATAGAATGTGTCGCCCCAGGCCAGATGCGGATTGATGATCAGCATGGATTTGCCGCTGGCGGAATGCGGCGGTCCGATGGCCCAGGTGTTGGAGCCGGCGGTGAGTTCGGGCTCTTCGGCGAGCAATGTTCGGCGCCAGCTTGCCGCGGCTCTTGATGTACGCGTTGACTTCGCGCTGCATGCGCTCCATGGACCCCATGTACATGTAGTGGACGGCGCGCAGGGAGTGGCCGACCACGTCGACGCCGGTGACGGGCAGCACGACGCGGTATTCGGGCGCGATGGCTGTCGGGATGAGCTTTCGCGTAGTCGTTGATGCCGCGCGCAAAGGCGTCCAGGTATTTGCGGAAGGTCGGGATCCTGCGCGGCGTACCAGGCTTGGCGCGCTCGGGGACGCCGTTGAGTTGAACCCAGCGGTCCAGCTCGAGATGCGATGGCGCCCCAATATTCGGCGGCGCGGCCGCGCGATTCGCCGTACAGCAGCAGCAGCAGATTGGCCTGGCCCTGGGCTTGCGCCCAGCCGTCGGCATAGAACATGGATTCGCGATCGGCGGCGAAGATGTGCGGGACTCCGTATTGGTCCCAGAGAATTTCGGCTTTGGGGGCGGCGGCAGCGGCGCTCGCTGCGAGAAGGAAGGCCAGCAGGGAGGTGCGCATGGCTGCATTGAGGATATCGCAGTGGGGGGCGGGTGGGCGGCCCGTGGCCCGCTAGATGTGGGCGTTACTCCAGGGTATGTGCTGCTTCTGTCTCACCGTCCCACGGAACACCACAGACGCTGCGAATGGCGCACCCCAAAAAATGACAGTGCCGAGAACGGCAACGCGGTTCATCTGCTGAGGGGTTCTATACCTCCTTCACCGGTTCCCGCACACGCCATTACGTGATCGCGATCCTGGTATGTGGGAGTTATAATTTATGGAAGATCATCGCGTCCCCATGAGTGGGGACGCGGCACGCAGGAGTGCGTGCGCCACGGTAAGGAGGCACTGCGATGGTTGAAGGGATTCGAGCTTTCTTGCGGGATTTGAAATATGCAGTGAGGACGCTGGCGGGGGCCAAAGGGCTTACCATTACCGTGGTGCTGACGCTGGCGCTCGGCATCGGCGCGAATGCGGCGATCTTTACGCCTGGTGCGCGGCGTGTTGCTGCGGCCGCTGGTGAATCGCGATGAGGACCGGCTGATCTACATCCGGCAGAGCGCGCCCGGCATTGGCATGGACAACGCCGCTTTCTCGGTGCCGGAGATCCAGGATCTGCGCGTCGCGCGTGAAGACGCTGAGCGAGTTCGGCGATTTCTCGCACGATCGGGTTCACGCATGGTCGGGCTTGGGCGAGCCGCGCGAGGTCCGGGCCGGCGTGGTGGGCGGATCGTATTTCGAAGTGATGGGGCTGCGTCCGGTGCTCGGCCGGCTGCTGGACCCGCGCGACGACGGGCCCAACGCGGCGGGCGCGATGGTGCTGACGTATCGCTTCTGGACCACGTCAGCTGAAGAGCGATCCCTCGGTGCTCGGCAAGACGGTCCGGCTGGGGATCGCGTTCGGCGACCATTGTGGGCGTGCTGGAACCGTCGGTGCCGTATCCGGCGGAGACCGAAATCATCGCCAACGTCGTCACCAGCCCGCATCATCTTTCGGCGACCATGGTGACGGGACGCGTGCATCGCATGACGGAACTGTTCGGCGCGGCTCGCGCCGGGCGCGGACTCTGGAAGCGGCGCGCGCGGAGCTGCGAACGGTGCATGCGAGCCGATGGTCAAGGAGCATCCGGAAGCGTACTCGAAGCAAGGCGGATTTTCGGATCGACGCGGTGCGGCTGCGCGACCAGATCACGTCGAGCGCGCGCACCGTGTTGCTGGTGTTGATGGCGGCCTCGCGTGCTGGTGTTCGTCATCGCCTGCTCGAATGTCGCGAACCTGATTCTGGCGCGAACGGTGCGGCGCGAAGGCGAACTGGGAATCCGGGCGGCGCTTGGGCGCGAGCACCGGCGGCGCTGCGGCGCACGCTGCTGGCCGAGAGCCTGCTGTTGTGCGTAGCGGGCGCGGCGCTTGGGCGTGCTGATTGCGCGGCCGATGGTGGCGATCCTGGCGCGTTATGCGGCGCGCTTTTCGGTGCGCGCGCTCGATCTGACGGTCGACTCCAGCATGCTGTGGGTGGGCGTGGGGCTGGCGTTGGTCGCGGCGGTGCTGCTGGCGTTTGTGCCGCGGCTGCCCTCGGCGGGCAGCGCGCAGGGATTCAGCCTGGCGAGCGGCAGCCCGCGCATCACGGGCAGCGCGAACCGGCGGCTGCGGGTGTTCGCCGTGACGCAGATTGCCGCGTCGTTCGTGCTGCTGGCGGGCGCCAGCATGCTGCTGAAGACGCTGCTCTCGCTGCAAGCGGCGCAGACCGGGTTCGACACGCGGCACGTGCTGGCGATCAATGTGCCGATGATGTCGTACGGCAAGACGCCGCGAGCAGGTGATCGAGTTTCTACCAGGAAGCGCATGCGGCGTATCGAGCGAGCTGCCGGGTGTGGAGCAGCGTAGCGGTGGGCACGCGCGGTGCCGTGGCGCGATGCGGGCAGCTTCGGGCCGGGTTTCGAATTCTCGGCCGACGGGCATGTGCGCGGCGCCGGGCGAAGAAAATCCGCGCGCGCAGTTCCGCACGATTTCGCCGGGATTTTTCGCGGCGCTTGGCGTTCCGATCATCGCGGGCCGCGATTTTAACGATCCGGACCGCCAAGAGCAGCGAGCAGGTGGTGATCGTGAGCCAAAGCCTGGCGCAGCGCATGTTCCCGAACCAGGACGCCGTGAACCGCCACATGATGTGGACCGATCCGGTGATGAAGTTCGTCGGCGTCAGCGCCGACGCCGCGGCGCATTGTCGGCGTGGTGGCCGATGTCGACGATGAAAACGTCGTGCCGGGCCCGATGCTGACCATGTATCATCCGCTTCGACCAGGCAGCTTTGGCGGCGGGCGGCTGTTCGTGCATGCGCACGGCGAATCCGTACGCGCTGGTGACGCCGATCACGCAGATCATCCGCAACCTGTCGGCGGACCAGCCGGTGGAGCGCGCCGCGACGCTCGAAGACGTTCGCGCGGAGGTGCTGACGCCGGACCGGTTGAACGCGCTGGTGTTCGGCGTTTTCGCGGCGGTGGCGCTGGCGATCGCGGTGGTGGGCGTGGCGGGCGTGCTGGCATTTTCGGTGAGCGGACGGACGCGCGAGTTCGGCATCCGGCTGGCGATCGGGTCGCAGCCGTGGCGGGTGCTGGCGGGCGTGGTCGGGGAAGGCGCGGTGATGGCGGGCGATCGGCGTGATAGCGGGGGCGCTGTGCGGCTACGCGCTGGCGCGACTTGGCGGGCAGGTATCTCGGGGAGATGCAGATGCCGGGCGCTTTCGCTGGTGGCTGGCGTCCGCTGTGCGTGCTGCTGGCCGCGGCGGTGATCGCTTCGGCGCTGCCGGCGGTGCGCGCGGCGCGTGTGGATGTGATGCAGGCGCTGCGGGGGGACTAAGGCCATAATCCGGCGCCAAGTTCCAGCGTGTCAAGGGGCCGCAGGATTGCAAATGCGGTCCTCCGTCCCGCTGTACCGGTACCGCCGTAAGGTTGCGCGTGTGCGTCGGCTTGCGGTATCGTGATCCATGGTATACAGTCTGCTGCTGTAATACCCGTCTGGGGTTATAATCTCTCTTACCGGGAGGCTTCTTCCAAATATCAGGAGGATTCGACCGAATGCCAACCGTACGCGTGCCCTCGTTTCGGCGCGCTCCTTACCGTAATTGTTCCGCTGCTGCTGGCGGCCGTGATTTTGTTTTGCGTGCCGGCGACAGTGCTGGCGCAGCCGTCACAGTCGGCTGCCGGCGGCGAAGCGCACTTGATCCTGCCCGATCTGGGCCAAGTCACGTTCTTGGGCGGAACGAGCGGCCGCACTCTGCTGATGTGGGGGCTGGGAGTGTGCGCGCTGGGGCTGGTGTTCGGCCTGGTGATGTATACGCATCTGCGTAACCTGCCGGTGCACGCATCGATGCTCGAAATCTCCGAGCTGATCTACGAAACCTGCAAGACCTATCTGATCACGCAGGGCAAGTTCCTGCTGATCCTGGAGATCTTCATCGGCGCGATCATCGTGCTCTACTTCGGCGTCCTGCAGCGACATGCCGGCGCTGCAAGTGGTCGATCATTCTGCTGTTCAGCGTGATCGGGATCGCGGGCAGCTACGGCGTGGCGTGGTTCGGCATTCGCGTGAACACCTTCGCCAACTCGCGCACGGCGTTCGCCAGCCTGCGCGGCAAGCCGTTCCCGTGCTACGCGATTCCGCTGCAAGGCCGGCATGAGCATCGGCATGCTGCTGATCAGCGTGGAGCTGTTCATGATGCTGTGCATCCTGCTGTTCATCCCGGGCGATTACGCCGGGCCGTGCTTCATCGGATTCGCGATCGGCGAATCGCTGGGCGCGGCGGCGCTGCGCGTGGCGGGCGGAATCTTCACCAAGATCGCCGATATCGGCGCGGATCTGATGAAGATCGTGTTCAAGATCAAGGAAGACGACGCGCGCAACCCGGGCGTGATCGCGGATTGCACGGGCGACAACGCGGGCGATTCGGTGGGGCCGTCGGCGGACGGTTTTGAAACCTACGGCGTGACCGGCGTGGCGCTGATCACGTTCATCCTGCTGGCCGTGAACGAACGACTGGTCCAAGGTGCGAGCTGCTGGTCTGGATCTTCGTCATGCGCGTCATGATGATCATCGCCAGCGGCGATCTCCTACTTCATCAACGAAGCGGTGGCCAAGAGCCCGGTATCAGAACGTCGACAAGATGAATTACGAAGCGCCGCTGACCTCGCTGGTGTGGCTGACTTCGATCATTTCGATCGCGCGCCACCTACGTGGTTTCGTACCTGATGATTCCCGAATATCGGCGGCGATACCACGCATGTGGTGGAAGCTTTCCACCATCATCACCTGCGGCACGCTGGCCGGCGCGATCATTCCGGAACTGGTGAAAGTGTTCACTTCGGTGCAGTCCGCGCACGTGCAGGAAGTGGTGACGTCGTCGCGGGAAGGCGGCGCGTCGCTGAATATTCTTTCCGGCCTGGTGGCCGGCAATTTCAGCGCCTACTGGCTGGGCCTGACGATCATGGGCCTGATGGCCATCGCGCTACGGTGTCAGCACGCAGGGCCTGGACAGCATGATGATGGCGCCGGCGGTGTTCGCCTTCGGCCTGGTGGCGTTCGGATTCCTGGGCATGGGCCCGGTGACCATCGCGGTGGATTCCTACGGACCGGTGACGGACAACGCGCAGTCGGTTTTCGAGCTTCGAGCCAGATCGAGACAGATTCCGGGCATCGAGAGCGAGATCAAGAAAGAATTACGGTTTCGACGTCGATTTCGAACAAGGCCAAGCATCACCTGGAAGAGAACGACGGCGCGGGCAACACCTTCAAGGCGACGGCCAAGCCGGTGCTGATCGGCACGGCCGTGGTGGGCGCCACGACCATGATTTTCTCGATCATCGTGGCGCTGACCAACGGCCTGAAGCCGGAGCTGCTGTCGAATCTGTCGATTCTGTATCCGCCGTTCCTGCTGGGATTGATCACGGGCGGCGCGATGATCTACTGGTTCACCGGCGCGTCCATGCAGGCGGTGACCACCGGCGCGTATCGCGCGGTGGAGTTCATCAAGGCCAACATCAAGCTGGAAGGCGTCGACCAAGGCCTCGGTGGCGGATTCGAAGAAAGTGGTGGAGATCTGCACGCAGTACGCGCAGAAGGGCATGTTCAACATCTTCCTGACGGTGTTCTTCGCGACGCTGGCATTCGCGTTCTTCGAGCCGTACTTCTTCATCGGCTACCTGATTTCGATCGCGCTGTTCGGTCTGTATCAGGCGATCTTCATGGCCAACGCCGGCGGCGCGTGGGACAACGCCAAGAAGATCGTCGAGGTGGAGCTGAAGGCCGAAGGGCACGCCGCTGCACGACGCGACGGTGGTCGGCGACACGGTGGGCGATCCGTTCAAGGACACGTCGTCGGTGGCGCTGAATCCGATCATCAAGTTCACCACGCTGTTCGGATTGCTGGCGGTGGAGCTGGCGGTTTCGCTGACCGACAAGCAGGGCGCGGCGTTCAGCACGGGCTGGCGGTGGTGTTCCTGGCGGTCTCGATGTTCTTCGTGTAGCGCTCGTTCTACGGGATGCGGATCGAGAAGCAGTAACGCCTGCCCGGGTTTTGCCCAAGCTGGTGACGCATTACTCCCACTGTGAGCATCTAACAGTTGGGAGGAAGGCCATGAAATTCGCATACGTTTTTGGTTTGGCCGCGGCCCTGCTTTGCTTTGTTGAACGAGGATCCGCTCAATCGCCGTTTTACAGCGCCGACGAATATCAGCTGGGGCATTCGGTGTTCGACAAGTTGCTGGACCGATTTACAGGCCGCTCAGGCCAGCACGCCCGCCGCCTTGAACAATCTAGCGCGCGCCGAGGTGAGCACACTCGCAAAGAGTTGGGACAATGCCGTCTACGATAGCCGGCAGATGGATGTCGCTAGTGGAAAGGCTTCGAACGTTAATCAACGGTTGCGTCTCGTTACGCGACCAAGTCACACTGGATGCCGACCTGAGCCGGTTGCTGGATATCCAGAAAGAATACTACTAAGCGTCTGCGACTGCGACTATATCACGTGCCGGTCACGAATTTTAATGGAAGCCATCCTGAACGTGCCATTCCGGACGGCGTCGAACAGGCAGAGAGGTGGATATGAGACAACTCTTAATTCCAAATATCATCGTTTCGAGCCTACTCTGTTTTGGTTTGACCGCGACGGCGTCCGCACAACAGCCCGCGCCTTATGGCCGGTACGATCGTGCGTATGGCGCGACCAGCGCGGCGGACTTTCACGAGAGCCAACTGATGTTCGCACGCGTGCGGTCCGATTTGGATCGGGCCGAAAACAATTTGCGGCCGTTCAGCGACAGCAAGGACAATTTCGACAGAGTTCGAGGAGAACTCAGCGAACTGCAGCGGCAGTGGGATGAGAACGGCTACCAGCCACGTCAAGCGGACGCCGTGATCACGACCTTGGAGCGCGCGCTGAGAACCAGCGACTTGATGCCGCGAGATCGCGACAGGCTTTCGGAGGATTTATACAGCCTGCGCGATTTCCGCGACAACCATGAGCCTAGCCGCGTTTACAGGCTTCTTCAGCAACACTGCGATGAAGTCGGGATCTGAGGCGGCCAGGACGTTCTTCGGAAAAAACAGTAGCCGCGGCCGCCCCAATCCGTTCCCCACGAGTTTTTCAAAATAAAGAAATTTCCCGTATAGCCGGTGATGAGCATGGCATGGCGTCCGCGCCGGCCGTAGGGCGCTTCGGCGGCGTTGAAAACTCCGTCGCGCCCGACGTCGGAGAACGCGTTGCCGGTGTTCATCGAGACATGCACGGGGCAGCCGGCGCTGAGGACCTTGCGGACATCGTCGATCGCGATGGGCAGCGGCGCCGCGTCCAGACGATGTTCCTGGGCGTCGGACTCGAGCTGTTTTTCGTCGGCGACCGGCTCTTCGCGATCGTCCGGCCAGAGCTCCTGGGCGGCAAGTCTCCGTTTTGCACCAGAACGCGGCCAGCATGGAAACTGAACGAGGTACGGCGGCGGCGGCGGCGCGCCGCCGCCGGCCAGCCAGGCGGCGCGCGCCCGGCCGCCGCCTGCAAGGCAGAAACCATGTTGCCGGCAACCGTCGGCGCGCGGGCCGGGAAAACGAACATGATGTCTTCACCCAGGGAGTTCAGCTCCCGCCGATTGCCGGAGCGGAAACCTTCTCCCAACCCGACCAGAAGCAATAGCGATCCCACTCCCCACGCAATACCAAACATGGTAAGGAAGGAGCGCAGCTTGTGCGCCCACAGGGTGCGCAACATCTGCCGGAGTGTCTCAAAAAACATCATGGGATTGCGGGACTCCAACCCACTTTGATATACGCGACGATGGCAAACTTGGTTCCGGAAAACAGCAACCTCAACCTTCATTGGACACTATTAAGTCGAGAAACGATAGCGACTTACCTGGGAATGAGACCAGCAGCAAGAAGACGATGCCAAGTTGATGAAAATCGTGGGAATCGGCACCTTCGCGCCCCAAAAGCACGACAAGATTCGTTATAGTGGAAGTAACGCATGTGGCCGCGACCTTTCATGGTTAAGCGCGGACCGAATGCAAATCTGTGAAAGTAGGAGCAAAGTACGATGCCGAAAGCACCTCGGGATACAGAAAGCACGACACCAAAGAAGCGCACTCGCAAGGCCACTTCCAACGGAGGAAATGGGACTCATCCGGAGCAAGGGAATGGCACACAAGTCGCACCAGCTTTGGCGTCACCCGAAAATGCTAGCGTAACTGTGGCCTCACCCAACGTGGAGGAGAAGATCCGCGTGCGGGCTTATGAGATCTACCTGCAACGGGGTGGAAATGGCGGATCTCCGGAACAGGACTGGCTTCGCGCCGTAGAGGAGATCTGCGGTCAGCAGCAGTCCGTTTAGTCCAAGAGATCTGAGGATTGCGGCGGAGTTTGGGTGATTTTGCACACTTCAGCGGGTCCGTGAGTTATCGCTGGTAAACCGGTAAAGCTCACGCTGGCGGAGTCTTGCGATCGCCCTTACGCCGCTGGCCAGACTGGTTTGGTTGCCGCAATCTGGGACAGGTGATGATTTGCCTGCTGGTATGCGACAATGGTAGCGTGTTTGGCGGTTTGTAGCGCGGCCGGAAGACGCGAGCGTGAATAGTTCAAGCCAGGTTCTGCTCATCGACGACAATCCTGTGCAACTCAGTGTCCGCGAAGCAGTTCTGCGGAATGCAGGCTTCCAGGTTTCAATCGCTACCACGGCCGAAAGCGCCTTGGCCACGTTGCGCGTGCTGCGCGACCGCATTGGCGTTGTAGTCACCGATCACCTGATGCCGGGATGCAGCGGGTCGGAGTTGGTGCGGCAAATCCGGGCCGCCAACGATTGGCTCCCAGTCATCGTGCTGAGCGGTTTGGCCGAAGCTGAATCCGAATATGATGGCCTGGAAGTAGTCTTCCGGCCAAAGCCTTTTCCGCCTCCCGAACTCATCGAACTGGTCCGGGCTAGCCTGGCGCGGGCCGATCAAAGGCGAGGCGCCGCCTAACCCATCTGTATGTGACTAAAGTCACATGGCGCTGTGAGGACAAAGGCGCTATCCTTGCAACTGCATCCCGGGTGCAGCCCCTGACAAGATGAGTTTGGGGCCTGGCCTAAGATTGACGGATGCGGGTCTGACGCCTCGCTCTCCTCATCTCCGCGACGCCGATCTGCATTCCAAGGAGTAATTCTCAATGTCTGAACAGGGACGCAGATATTTCCGTTTTGGCGCGGTGATGGCGGTGATTGTGGTCGCGCTGGGTTATCTCGCCTACACCGGCGTGCAGGACAGCAAGAGCTATTACGTCACCATCAAGGAACTGAACGGCATGGGCAACGGCGCCTACAGCAAGCGGTTGCGGGTTGCGGGCAATGTTCAGCCTGGGTCGATCAAGCGCCAGGGCACACACCTGGAGTTCCAACTGGTAGAGCAAGACCGGACGCTGCCCGTGGTTTACAACGGCACGGAAGCTCCGCCTGACACCTTCAAAGACAATGCGCAGGCGCTGGCGGAAGGAAAGTTTGGACGCGATGGCGTCTTCCACGCCACCAATATCCAAGCCAAGTGCGCGTCCAAGTACGCGCCAAAGCAGCCTGGTCAGCCTGGCGCACGCTCCGGCCCAAAAGGCTGCATTGACGGCTCCTGGCACAATGGGCCAGTAATTCATTGCCGGCCGGTTTCACGGAACCGCACGCAATGGCAGGTATCAACGACTCTCACTCCCCGCCTGTCATCGTCCTGGAAAACCTGGTGAAATTTTTTGGCCGCTTCGCCGCCATGCGCGACATTTCGGCCAGCTTCGCGCCCGGTCGGCTTTACGTCGTGCTGGGCGATAATGGCGCAGGCAAGAGCACGCTGCTGCGCGTCGTTGCCGGACTGATGGAGCCCAGCCAAGGCAGCTTCACCCTGTTGGGAGCGAAGAAGGTTCGCGAGGTCGCGCATCGCGTCGGCTACATGGGACACGCTCCGCTGCTCTATGACGAGCTCAGCGGCATGGAGAATCTGCGCTACTTTGCCGGCCTTTACGGACTGCATGACGACACAGTCGGCCGCGACGCGATGCAGAGGGTGGGGCTCGATCCTGAACTCACGCGCCGCGTCGGCCAGTACTCGCAGGGCATGCGGCAACGGCTATCGCTGGCGCGCGCGGTGCTGCACGATCCTGAGTTGATGCTGCTGGACGAACCGTTCTCCAACGTGGACGTGCGTTCGGCGCGCGACATGGCGGCGGTGCTGGGACGCGTTCGCGATCAGGGCAAGACGATCTTCGTGGTCACGCATCAGGCGCCGCTGATGGAAGGCGTGGCCGACGAGTTCGTACACATGGCCGAGGGGCAGATCGTTTCGCGAGAACAAGTCGCCCGCAATGCAGCTGCAGATTCCGCGATGAGGACGGCGCGATGAGCACTCTGCGGGTCACGCGCGCGACGCTGATCAAAGACCTGCGCATGGAATGGCGCTCCAAGGACGCCATCAACTCCATGCTGTTCTTCTCGCTGCTGGTGGTGGTGATCTTCAGCTTCGCCTTCAATCCCACGGCGGAAGAATCGCGACGCATCGCCGGCGGATTGATCTGGGTGGCGTTTCTGTTCGCGGCGGTGGTCGCGCTGAATCAGACCTGGGCGCGCGAGCTGCGCAACCAGGTGCTCGACGCTTATCGCGTGTCGCCGGCGCCGCCGAATGCGTTGTTCCTGGCGAAGGCGTTGGGCAATTTTCTGTTTGTAGTCATCCTGGAATTCCTGATGACGCCGCTGTTCGTGGTGTTCTACGAGCTGCGGTCGGTCGGTCCGGTGTGGCAGTTGATTGTGGTTGCGCTGCTGGGAACGTGGGCGCTGGTGGTGAACGGAACATTCTTCGCCGCGCTGTCGATTCGCACTCGCAACCGCGAGATCATGCTGCCGCTGATTCTGTTCCCGATTTCCATTCCGGCGCTGCTGGGGATGGTGGACGCGACCACGTCGATCCTGACCGGCGAAGCGTCGCCCGACTTCTGGATCAAGCTGCTGGCGGTTTACGATATTGTGTTTACCGCAATTTGCCTGCTGCTTGTTCGAGACGGTGTTGAACGCTGAATAAAGAGTGTGAAACGCGGAATGAAAAAGCTTGCACCGATTTCGATTGCCGTCACTCTCGCCCTGCTGGGCTATACCAGCTACCTGGCGCTGGTGGTCGCTCCCACCGAGCAGACCATGGGCGACGTGCAACGCATCTTCTACTACCACGTGCCGTCGGGCTGGGTGGCGGGTGCTGTGCTTCTTCATCAACTTCGTGGCTTCGGCTTGGTACCTGTGGAAGCGCAGCCCAGCGAGCGACGCGCTGGCGGCCGCGTCGGCCGAAGTCGGCGTGGTGTTCTGCGCCGTGCTGCTGATCACCGGGCCGCTGTGGGCGCGTCCGGTGTGGGGCATCTGGTGGACCTGGGATGCGCGCCTGACGACGACGCTGGTGCTGTGGCTCATCTATGTCAGCTACCTGGTGCTGCGGCGCTTTGCCGCCGGAGGACAAACGCAGGTGCTGGCCGCGGCGTTCGCCATCTTCGGCTTTGCCGATGTGCCGCATCGTGTATATGTCGATCCGCTGGTTTCGCACGCAGCATCCTTCGCCGGTGATGGGCGGCGGAGAAAACTCGGGCCTCGCTCCGGCGATGCTGCACGTCTTTCTCATTAACCTGGCGGCGTTCACCGTGCTGGGAATTCTGTTTGTCTGGTTGCGCTACAAGTTGCAGATAAGGAGCAGGCTCTGGAATCGGCCCACGCGCAGATGGCGCTGAAAGGAGTGGCGCGATGAATTCGATTGCATTCTTGAAAGCGGCCTACATCGTAGCCTGGGTGGTTTATCTGGGATACCTGGGACGAATCCTGTTGCGGATGAAAAAGGTAGAAGACGAGCTGAAGGAGATGCAGCGCGGGAAGTGAGTTCTCGCCCAGATAAGCGTCCCAAGCAAGGACGATGAACCTGGGACCAGCGCACCGCATGCCCGCACCAACGGCTGCAAAACGGAATCCCTTTGAGCACAGAAAATCGCAGCGCTGTCTCGACTCGCCCACAGCAACAACCGCACTCGTCCGGCGTCCTTCAATTCCTCGGCGTCGCTTGCCTGATTGTCTGCGTGCTCTTCGTCATCGTCAGTCTTCCCTTCTTTTTGGGACAAATCCGGGTAGTACGCTCATGGCCGGTGCGGCAAGCGCAAATCCTCCGAAGCGAAGTGGTGACTCTCCCGGCAGCCAAGCATGATCAGCTTTACGCCGCGCAGTTGCAAATCGTGTACGTGGTAGACGGCCAGCCGATCACCGTCCAGCTGACCAGCTTCCAGAGCAGCAATTACGAAGAGACGGTGCGCCGGGCCGCCGAGTATCCCGTCGGCAGCCGCCGCGCCATTCGTTACGACCCCAGAATCCGTCCGAAGCCCGCATCGGCGCCGGCTGGAATCGTCGCTTCTTCGCCGTTCCGCTGATCACGCTGGGCTGTGGGCTGATCTTCGCCGCCATCGCAGCCGCGCTCTTCCTTACTGCCAGCTTCCGAGTCGCCCCGAAGTCTTAGAGCAGCGTTAAAGCCAGCGTTCGGGATACTATGCGATCTGCTTGCCCGCCTCGGGACCAACCGACTGATCGAACACCGCTTCCACCGTGATCTTCACTACATGGTGCAGCGGCGGCAATCCCTTGGGCGATTCCTGCAGCTGCTTGCGTGTCTCCTCGAACAGCGTGCCCGAATCGACCACCTCCGCTGTTCCCTTGATTTGATAGCCCTTGGCGGTGGCCGCGTCCACGACAGTGACCGCAACTTTGTTGTTCTCCAGCAGATTCTTCCTGGTCTTGAGGGAAAACAAGTCGGAAAAGAGCACGTGATTCTCGTCCATCAGTTTCAGCGTGCCTTTGGGAGTGACGTTGGGCTCTCCGTCGTGGGAAGCGGTTGCCACCCACGCCAGCTTGCCCGGCAGAAAGTCTTGGACATACTTAGGAATGCTTACCATAATAGTGCCTCCGGATATAGGTGGCCGGAACTGTCTCAGACTCAATTGGACCACCTAGGTTTATGCTGGACCTGCAAACCGGCTTTGTAAAGCGCGCGACAAATTGCGCGACCCGGTTCGATCCAGCCACATCCAAGCTACGCAGAGGTTGTGTCATGAAGCTTCGCGCCCTTTCGCTGCTATTGCTGACCTGTATCGCAGGATCGTTTTCGAGCGCGCAAACCGCCGCTCCGGAAAAGAAATTCAGCCCGCCAGCGCGCAAGTTTCGCTTCACTTACTCCTTCACCGTGAAAGACATTCCCAGCGGAAGCAAGCTGGTGCGAGTATGGGTTCCGGTGGCGCACACCGACGAGCATCAGACAGTGAAGCTGCTCGACGTGAAGGCTCCAGTGCAGACCCAGATGACGGAAGAGTCAGAATACGGCAATCACATTCTGTACGCCGAAATCCACAACCCGGCTCAGAGCACGGCCGAGTTCACGCTGGAGTATGAAGTTACCCGCCGCGAATTCTCCCGTGGCGACTATGCCCAGTTGGAACTGAAGGACACCAAGCCGGGCGTGGTTCTCGTCTCCATGCAGCGCTACGTCCAGCCCGACAAACTCATTCCCACGGACGGCGCGATTAAGTCTCTGGCCGACAAAGTTACCGGCAGTCAGATGGGAACCGTGGCCAAGGCGAAAGCCGCCTATGACTACCTGTTCACCACCATGCGTTACGACAAGACCGGCACGGGCTGGGGACGCGGTGACGCCGTCTGGGCTTGCGATGCCAAGCACGGCAACTGTACCGATTTCCACTCGCCCTTCATCGGCATGTTGCGCGCCGACGACATTCCCGCCCGCTTCGACATCGGCTTCCCGCTGCCGGAGAACAAGGACAAGGGCGATATCGCCGGCTATCACTGCTGGGCCGAATTCTTCGCCCGCAACATCGGCTGGGTTCCAGTCGACATCTCCGAGGCGTGGAAGGCCAAGGAGAAAGCCGGCTATTTCTTCGGTAGCGTGGACGCCAATCGGGTGCAGTTTTCTACCGGCCGCGACATCACCTTGTCGCCCAAGCAGGATGGTCCGCCGCTAAACTATTTCGTCTATCCCTACGTGGAAGTCGACGGCAAGATCTACGAAGGAATTGGCAAGCAGTTCAGCTTCGCCGAAGTCGCTGAGCAGAACACTGCCGACTCCGGGCCCGAACCATCACCAGCCATGTAGACTTGGCGGCAACTCGACCGCAGAGTATTTCCCTACGCAGATGATCGAGCAGTTCCGTTTGGGGAAATCTCGCTCCCACTCACCGGGTACCCCCTCCCCCTCCGAATTGTAAAATATTGATTGTAGGCGGTTTAGCTTCGAGGTATCCCGCAAAATATTGAGCCCTATGGGTTTAGGTATCAAAATATTGATTCGCAAGGGGTTATGCCTTCACTTCGGGAACACCACCTGTCTTAACAGGCCGCAAGAGAAGTAGGGTTCGGCGCGTGCTTGAAGGGCGCGGCCTGACACGTTTTTGGAGCCGTCACAGTCCTTCATTCTTTCAAAGATCGTCGGGCCGCGAGGCACCCAAAGCACCTCCGCCGCCCATTGGGACACTAAGCCCACCTACCAGCCTAGTTGATCGCCGAAATCCGTCAAGATTACGAAAGTACAGTCGCCCGGATTGTACTTTCGTAACCTTCCGATTTTTCAATTCGGGAGACCGCTCGGGTGCCCCATCCTAGCCGGGTGCCCCATCCTAGCCCGGTTTTGGGCTAGGGTGGGAGACGACGAACTATTCCCCGCCATCGAACTTCAGCTGCTCGACCGCAACGCCGCGAGCCGGGTGCCCCATCCTAGCCCCGGTTTTGGGCTATGGTGGGAAACGACGAACTACCTCAGCATCGAACTTAAGTCGTTCTACGGCGCTCGGGTGCCCCATCCTAGCCCGGTTTTGGCTAGGGTGGGAACGACGAACTATTCCGCGGCATCGAACTTCAGCTGCTCGACCGCAACGCCGCGAGCCGGGTGCCCCATCCTAGCCCCGGTTTTGGGCTAGGGTGGGAGACGACGAACTATTCCCCGGCATAGAACTTCACCTGCTCGACCGCAGCGCCGCAAGCCGGGTGCCCCATCCTAGCCCCGGTTTTGGGCTAGGGTGGGAGACGACGAACTATTCCCCGCCATCGAACTTCAGCTGCTCGACCGCAACGCCGCGAGCCAGGTGCCCCATCCTAGCCCCGGTTTTGGGCTAGGGTGGGAGACGACGAACTATTCCCCGCCATAGAACTTCACCTGCTCGACCGCAGCGCCGCAAGCCGGGTGCCCCATCCTAGCCCGGTTTTGGGCTAGCGTGGGAGACGATGAACTATTCCCCGCCATAGAACTTCAGCTGCTCGACCGCAGCGCCGCGAGCTTTCGGAACTCTCTTGAAGGTAGCTTCCAACAGTTGCGGATACTGTACCTGCGCCCCGCTCAGCAATTGCTCGACAGTCAAAATCTGGATGCGCGGATAGATGCCTGTGTCGTAGGCTGATTCATCCTTGTAGAAGCCTGTCTCGGCGGCTTCTTTCGTCATAGGCTCATTCTGGCGTCGTTTCCCCCGGCCCGGTGTTATAGGGGATGTGCGTACCGGTTCCGGCCATCCCTATCGGAAAACGGCTCGGAACGACTACGATAAGGATTGAGCACCCTCGAGGAGACCGATAGCAGTTTCACACATGTCTATAGGGTGGAGCACCGCTTCAGCGGTGCGGTTAGGTTCGGAGGTAAGCCGGCTTTAGCCGCTGAGGTAAAGGAAGAACGATTACCTCAGGCGCTAAAGCGCGCTCCGTTAAGCCCCTAAGACATGCACGCCTGAAAGGCGTGCTCCACCCATCGCCTCCAGACCTGAATGTGAAACCGTTAGAAAGCCCCCGAGGCCGCTCCCAACTTTACGGAACTTTACGTTTCATTTGGGTGAAGTACTGACGGAAACAAGATCAGGTTCACCCCTGAGGTGACGTTGCTGACTGACTTAACCGACGAGCAACTGCTGACGCAGGCTCTGGCCGGAGATGAAGACGCGTTTACCGTGCTGTATCGCCGACGGCAAGGGCCGATCTTTCGCTTTGCCCTGCACATGAGCGGCTCTGCGCAGATCGCCGAAGAAGTCACCCAGGACGTCTTCATGTTCCTGGTGCAGCGCGGCCACGACTTTGACGCCGAACGCGGGGCGCTGGGCGCCTATCTGTTCGGAGTCGCCAGAAACTATGTGCGGCGCGCGCTGGAACGGAATTATCCCGAGATGATGCTCAGCAGCCCGGTGGAAGACGAAGCCGCGTCGCTGATGGTAGAGAAAGACCCCAGTGAAGGTATCGCCCGCCGCCAGACATCGGCGGCCGTTTGGAAGGCGGTGCTTTCCCTGCCGGAGCACTATCGTGAGGTTGTGGTGTTGTGCGATTTGCAGGAACAGAGTTATGCGGACGCGGCGGCAGCAATGGGTTGTGCCATCGGGACCGTCCGATCGCGCCTGCATCGGGCGCACGACATGCTGAGCAAGAAGCTGCAACACTCGGCGGCGGTAGCTCCCGGGATGGCAAGCGTAACGGCGAGGTGCACATCATGACATGCCGTGAGTTCAAACATAGTGCTGCGTCTCTGACGTTGTGGGAGATGTCGCAAGGCTGCTCTAATTCTAACGACGACACAATCCTGAGCCATGCGGATGTCTGCGAGTCCTGCGGAGCCTGGCTGCGCAAGCAGCGCTCTCTGGCGGCGTCGATGCGGACGCTGCAAGCCGAAACTGCTGGCCTGGAAGCTGGCCCTCAGGTGGAACAGGCGCTGCTGGCGGCCTTCCGGCGGAATCCGGCGATGAGCATTGCTTCTGCGCCATCTGGCGGCGGCCGACGCTCTGCAGCTCTGCTGTCGAACCCGGCCGACAGTTTTACGCCGATGGCGATGCGGCTGAGCCGGTTCTTCGAGATTGGCGCATACGTCGCGGTAGCGGCAGCGATCGTGGTGGGAGTTTTCCTGGGTACGCAGCTTCTACATCCCTCCAAGACAATGACAACACCGCCGCAGACTGCTTCGGCAGCCGCAAGCATGATGCCGGTCGTCCAAAAGCCCGTCGCCGAGCCGAACGAATCAGGCAAGATGTCTGTGACGAGTACCGGCCAACAGCCGGCAGTGCTTCATAACCGAGGGCAGCGGCCACATTCGCCGGTCTCAAACCAGACAGCTGTCGCCGCTCAACCTGCGCTGGCGGAGGCATCACAGACCAGTAGCGACGACGGGTACATCGCCCTGATGTTCTGCGATCCGCTGAGTTGTTCCAGCGACTCGCAGGTAGTGCGCATGGAGTTGCCGGCTGCAAGTCAGGACGCTCAGCCGCAGATTGCAGACGTAGTTGTCGGCTACGACGGACTGGTCCGTGCCGTTCGCATCGTCAACTGAGGGCAATGGATTTCAGAGCGCAATGTAGGTCATTACCGTTCAAAGTAAATCGAAGATGAGGATCTGGCTATGAGCAACCGCAACACTGCAAGTATTGGCGCCGTTTCGAGATGGTTGTCACTTGGGTTATTGATCGTGGGCCTGTCTGCGATATCGGTGGCGCAGTCTGAGCCCGGGCCACCGCCTCCGCCTCCCGGCGGACCCGGCATGATAACCATGCAAGGTCCTGGTTTCGGCGGAGGATTCTTCCACGAGGAAATCGGTGAAAGCCACCAGGTTGTTACCGGTGCGCCGATGACCGCCGTGATCGATACCACCCGGGATACCACATTGTCGGATGGCAACACTATCCATACCGATAACCAGAGCACGGTGTATCGCGACTCGCAAGGCCGCGTCCGCCGCGAAATCCAGTTCGAACTGGCTACGCCGGCTACCGGGGCTACCAAGCGAACTATGGTCGTGATCACCGATCCGGTTTCGGGCAACCGTTACATGCTCAATCCCCAGAACAAGACCGCACATCAGATGCCTCTGCATCCGCCCAAGCCGCCTAACGGCTCACGTGAAGGAGAGCGGGGAGAGCGCGGGCCGGGACCTGAGAATGCCAATGTCACCACCGAGTCGTTGGGCACGAAAACCATCCTGGGTCTGCAAGCTCAGGGCACGCGGGTTACCCGTACCATTCCCGCAGGGCAGATTGGCAATGCTAAGGCCATCTCCGTGGTCACTGACCGCTGGGTCTCCACCGAGTTGCAAATTCCCATTAGCATGACGCACACCGATCCCATGATGGGCACGGTGACCAGCAACGTTACCAGCGTCACTCGTGCCGAACCCGACGCTTCATTGTTCCAGGTGCCGTCGGATTACAAGATAGAAACCGGCAAGCCGGGCGACATGATGTACATGCCGGCTCACCCCATGAACTAAGAATTCCACGTGTTCCGTTTGGCGGTAGCGGAGGTCCGCAAGGATCTCCGCTTTTTTGTGCACTTGTATCAGCGAATGCGGACTACGACTCGGCAGGTTTGCAAATGAAGACTAGCTGCTGCGCGACCTACTGGAAGCGCTATGTCGAGCGATACTTAGAAGGGGCGTAAGCTTTAGCTGCGCCATAGCGGCGTTTATTGTTGTCATGCCGCGAACGCCGGCTTCACCCGGCGAGGGATCTGGCTCGATCCTGAGGTTTTCAGCAAACTGTCCAGCCGGTGAGGGATTCTGACTCTTGAGCGAGGTTCTATCCACGAACCACTATCCATCATCCACTGCTTTTTCAGTCCTTGGCCATCGCATAGTAGCCCTGGCGCGCCTGCACCTTGTAATCGCCCTTGGAGTGAATCTGGATTTTACGATACGAGCCATCGAGCTTGGTATTACTGGGCGTGTATCCGATGTTGTACTGGCTGCGCAGCTCGCTTTGAATCTGGTCGAAGGCCTGCTTCAACTTGTCCTGTTTGTTTCCGACTTCGATCACGCGGCCGCCAGTCTGTTCGGCCAGTTTCTTCATATCGTAGTCGCCGCTATAACCAAAGCCACCGTAAAAGCCGCGATCGGCAATCAGAATCACATAGCAGATGGTATCCGCTTTTTGCGCCGCTTCGATGGCATCCTGAATCTTCAATCGGCTGCCCTGATCCTCGCCGTCGGTAAAGATGATCATGGCCTTGCGGCCGACTTCGTTCTTCAGCTTCTCATTCGCGCCCAGATAGATGGCGTCATACAGCAGCGTTCCTCGCGGCACAGTCGGGATGGGGCCGCCGCCCAATCCAGGCGGACCTCCGCCCATGCCGGCATTGATCTGCATCTTGTTCAACGCGCGTGTCAGATCGCGCACATTGTTGGTGAAGTCCTGGTCCAGGTCCACATCCACGTCGAAGTTAATAACGAAGGCCAAATCCTTACTGCGCAGGACCGCACGCAGGAATTCGGCGCAGGATTCCTGCTCGATGTCCAGTACCCGGGTCTGGCTCGCGCTGGTATCGATCATGATTCCCAGCGTCAGCGGCTGATTCGATTCGGCGGAAAAATACTTGATGGTTTGCGGCTTGCCATCTTCCAGAACCTGAAAGTCATCCTTCGTCAGGTTAGGAATCAGCATGCCGTGTTTGTCCTTCACGTTGAAGAACAAGTTAACCACGTTGACCTCGGCCTTGAAGGTCTGCAACGGCTCATCGCTGGCCGGAGGCTGCGCTTGCTGATCCTGGGCCGGAGGCTGGGCTGCTGGCTGCGTCTGCTGATCTTGCGCTGGAGCTTGGGCGGCCGGAGCCTGGGCTGATGCTGGTGGATTTTGCGACTGCGCTGCCAATCCCAGGCACGACGCCAGGATCAGGCACACGACGGGGACAAAGTGGGGAAACCGGTGGAACCGCATAGCTTCTCGTTCCTTTGGGATGCATCCATTGTATTGCAAGGCGATGGAATCAGCGACGAAACCTGCCCCGCTTGCCAGTCGGTTATACTGTGCAGAGTTCTGGCAACCTTGGAGACGACAGAGACCGATGTTCAATCGCCGATTGAGCTCTTGGATCAGAGGCGCCCTTCTTCCGGCGGTCCTCGCTTGCGCCACAGTTTATGCCCTGCCGCAGGACCAGAAGCTGCCGGACGCCCCCGCGCCCCAGAACAACGCGCCGGTGCCCAACGTCAACGTACCGCCTCCGGGCGCGCCCGATGACCAAGGTTCGTCTTCCAGTGAGAACCCCGAGCAGCCGCCAAATACTCCCGGCGCGGGTCAATCATCGGCGCCCGATCAGAACAATCCCCAGCCTCCGCCTCCCGGCTCGCGAGAGATCAAGACGGTACCGCCCGGCAGCGTGTCCAGCGGCGGCGGAAGCGGACGCGATGAGTTGATGACATTACAGAAAACCGTCAGCTTCGTCACCGTGCCGGTCACCGTGAAAGACGACAGCGGAAAGCTGGTTGACGGCCTGCTGGCCAAGGACTTCAGTGTCTACGAAGACGGCACTTTGCAGAAACTCACGCTCTTTACCAGCGATCCATTTCCGCTATCGGCGGCGTTGGTGATTGATCAAGGCTTGCCGGAACCGGTGCTTCGCAAAATCAATCAGACATTTGGGGCCTTGGGAGGCGCGTTCGGCCCGTTCGACGAAGTGGCCGTCTTTACCTACGGCAACTCCGTAAACAAGCGTCAGGATTTCGGCAACACCACCCGCATGGAGCTGGCCTTGCAACGCATTCGTGACGACACCGGAGCCAATGCCGGCGCATCGGTGGTCGGCGGTCCATTTGGCGCGGGACCTCAGACCAACAGCAAGCCCATGCCGGGCTCGGTGCAGGTGCAGACCCCCGCGCGTGAATATCACGTGCTGAACGATGCCATCCTGATGGCAGCGCAGGAACTGGCTCATCGTCCCGCCGCCAACCGGAAAATCATCTTTGTCATCAGCGATGGCCAGGAGTACGGCAGCCGCGCCAGTTATACCCAGGTATTGAAAGTGCTTCTGACCGACGGAATCGCCGTCTATGCCATCGGCGTCGATACCGCAGCCATGCCCGTCTACAACAAGGTTGCCAAGGCCCGCATTCCCGGCTTTGGCTATAGCAACATCCTGCCCCGCTACACCAACGCCACCGGCGGCGACGTGCTCGACGAGTTTTCTAAGGAGTCGATTGAAAGCGCTTACCAGCGCATTACCCTGGAAGCCCGCAATCAATACACCTTGGGCTATAACACCACGCAAAAGCCTTCCAGCAATTATCGCGACATCGAAGTTCGGGTGAAGCGCCCTGGCTTGGAAGTCTTCGCCAAGCACGGATACTATCCACTTCCCCCGCAGCGCGATATACCGGCGTCCACTGACCAGACTCCGCCGGAAAGCGCGGCGCCTCCGCCACCACCGCCATCGCTGTGAGATACAGGTGCCCGATTGGCTACTTGCTGATGTTCCATGTTTATTTGACACTGCGTTTTGATGTCCATCGAAGGGGCCAATCGACGGGTCATGCGGGAATCGCGAATCACACTCACTATCTGGATACTGGGCGCTTTAGCCTTAGGGACTTTACTTCTGTCGGAAGCTTGCGGAGGAACCAAGGCCCCTTCTCTCCTATCCGATAACGGATCCCAAGGCACACAAGAAGCCACCGTCTACCCCAATCCCGAGGTTGCGCTGGGAGAACGGCTTTTTCTGGAGACGCGTTTTTCCCAGTACTTTGCCACGCACATGACTGGCATCAATCAACCCCTCATCGTGGGAGATCCGGTAGTGGCCAATGTGCAAACTACATCCGGCACATTGCCCGGACCTTTTGCCGGGCAGTCGATCAACTGCCGCTCCTGTCACTTTGTCGTGGAATTCGAAGGCGTTTCGGGAGCGGGAAACCGAGCCTATGCCGACTTTACTTCTCGCAGTCCGCTGCCCCGGCTGATCAACGGCTTTGACCACACGCCGCGGAATGCCGAGCAGATGGTAGGGTCGTTAATGACGCGCCCCGGCCCGACCTTCCTTCATTCCGACGGAGAGTTCAATAATCCGATCGATCTGGTGCAAAGCACGCTCACGGGACGCAACCTGGGCTGGTCGCCCGACGAGCAAAGCCAGGCGATCGCGCAAATTGCGGCCGTCATCCGCCAGGACGACGGCACCGGAGCTCTGGCGGCACAACGCTCCGGCGGCTTTTCCTACAGTACTTTATTGCTGTCCACGTCTCCCACCCTCCCCGCACAATTGGTTCTTCCGGCTGCCTATCGGCTCGATGTGCAAAATGCGTCTGACCAGCAGGTCGTCGCGGCGGTCGCGAAACTCATTCAGGCGTATATGGCGGTACTGTTGTTCAAGCAAAGTAACACCGGTTTGTACACGGGATCGCCCTACGACCTTTTTCTCGAGCAGAACCGATTGCCCCGGCAACCGAACCCAGGTGAAACCGTTGCCGCCTACAACCAGCGTTTACTGCAAAGTGTTACGGCTCTGACGCGCCCCATATTTGTGACCGGCAAGAACCAGGCGTTCCGATATCACTCGCAACCATTTGTATTTGGCATCAACGAACTGGCCGGATTGAAAATCTTCCTCAGCATTGCCGTAAACCCCACGGACGGCTCGCAGCATGCCGGTAATTGTGCCTCATGTCACACCGCGCCAAATTTCACCGACACGATTTTTCACTGCACCGGTGTTTCGCAGGAAGAATACGATGCGGCAAACGGTCCGGGAGCGTTTCTGAACTTGGCCGTCCCTTCTCTTGCTCAACGCAATGCCAACTACAACCAATACCTTCCCATGACTCTCAATCATCCCTCTGCCAGCGAGGCCTTCCGGCACATCGCCGTGCAAGGACAACCGCAATTTGCTGATCTGGGATTGTGGAATGTGTATCTGAATCCCGATATGCCCAATCCGCAATCAGATTTGGCGGGCGTGGTTTGCGCGGCGGGGAATGACTGCTCGGTGGACCAGGGTCTGGCCAACACCATCGCTCAATTCAAGACGCCCAGCTTGCGCGATCTTGCCGACTCGAATCCCTATTTTCACAACGGCAGCAAGCTTACGGTGCAGGACGTAATCAACTTCTACATCTTCAATTCACAACTGGCGCGTCAGGGGAACCTGCGGAACTCTCCGCCGCAGTTTCAGAATATGTCGATCGACCAAAGTGATGTGGCATCTCTCGTCGCATTCCTGCAATCCTTGACCGAGGATTACGACGACTCTCATCTTCCTGCTCAATAAAGTACAAGGAACTGCAACCCGAGATCGCCGTTTTCTCACTTCCGATCGATCGAGGGCGCCGTACTCAACTCGCGGCCTCTCCCGCTAGCGGCGACCTTGCCCCCTTTGCCGGCAGCGGCAGCATGCGTCGCCACCTCCGGTCCATAGCGCTCCAGCAAGACTGGAACCAGTGCTCCTTCGGCTTCTTTCACAAACGTCAACTTGCCGCTCTCGTCCCTATCGATTCGAATGAAGTCGCCGAGCTTCACCTGTCCGGTGGCTACCAGGTTGGCGAGCGGAAACACGATGTTGCGCTCGATGGCCCGCTTTAAATGGCGAGCGCCATACTTTAAGTCCGTGCCCTCGCGCAGCAGAAACTCCTTCACCTGCGGAGTGCAACTGAAAACGAATTGGTTATTGCCGGTAGCTTGCAGAATCCGCTGCTGCACCAGGCCTAACTCGATCTCCAGAATCTGTTCCAGATGTTCAGCCCGCAGCATACGAAACACCACGATCTTATCGATGCGGTTCATGAACTCCGGCGAAAACTTCCGTCGAGCCGCTTCCACCGCGGCGCGATTGATCTTGTCATCCAGCCGGGTGTCCATCTGCGCGGGCGTTTGCGCAAAGCCCATGGTGCCATTGATCATCTCGTTCATTTCCGTGGCGCCCAGATTTGAGGTCATCACGATCACGCACTGCGAAAGATCAACCCGGCGATTGTCGCCCAGCGTGAGGGTGGCTTTGTCCAGAATGCCCAGCAGCAATTGCCACAGCGAGTCGGACGCCTTCTCGATCTCGTCGAACAGCACGATCGAAAGCTTCAGCTTGTCCGTGTGCCACTGGTTGATCGCTTCCTGGGTCAGCACCGGATGGGTTTCGCGGTGTCCCAAGTACCCCGGCGGCGAGCCGACCAGCTTGGCGATTTCGTGCGAGTGCTGGAACTCGGCGCAGTCAATCTTGATGCAGGCGTGAGGGTCGCCAAACAACGACTCCGCCATCGCTTCCACTACCCGCGTCTTGCCCGAGCCAGTAGGGCCGAGAAACAACAGATTTCCTATCGGCCGTCCGGGAGCGTTCAAGCCCGCCAGAAACATCTGGTAGAGTTCGGCGACTTTTTCGACAGCTACATCCTGCCCAACAATCTTTCGCCGTAATGCGGTTTCGAACTCCAACGCGTCGCTGCTGCGTTGCGTAGGATCCAGGGTAGCGTTCAATCCGGTCTTCATAATAGTGCCAACTTGCCAGCCTGATTTCTACTCAACCAGGATCAGGCCGTGTGATTGAGATGGAATCGGCGCGCCCTAAGTTGTTTCCTGCCGTGGTTCGTGGTTGCCGTCCGGCAGGGCCATTTCCATCTCTAACGCATTGGATGAGCGAGAGTCCCCCGGCGACGGCTTACTGACTAGTTAACTTCTGGAAAGAATTATGTCAGCGTTCCGACACGTTGTGGGCGGTTCAGTCTCGGCTACTGTCCCGCTTTTCAGCGCCGCTCTCGTACCTGCTGCAGGATTTGAATAGAAAAGGGCACCGCTCGGGTGCCCTTCATGTCAACGCTGATGTCTTCCTTACGGCACTTCGATCAACTCAATCTTGCCGTCCTTGCGACGATGCAGGACCTTCACTTTGCCTTTGCCGTCGCGGAAGACGAACACTTCGCGGTCACGGAATTCGCATTCCTTCACCGCTTCTTCCACGGTCATCGGGCGCATCGCCACCGCCTCGCTGGAGTGCACCAGGTGCGCTTCGGTGGTGCGGGCAATGGAGGGAAACTTGTGCACCACCACCGGAACCGCCGTCGCCGAAGTGGCTCCGACAGAAATCTGCGTCTCGGCATCCGCCTCGACTGGGGCGGTCCAGCTTTTGTCTTTCGGCTTGCGGGTGGTATTGCGCCGACGGCCATTGGACCGCAGCACCTGGGTCTCGATGTGCTCGAGGGCCTGATTAACTGCGGCGATCATGTCGGTGGCCTCGGCCAGGCCAACCAAGTGGCCCCGTCGGCGCTTGACCGTTATTTCCGCGATGTTGCGATGCTTTTCCACCGCCAGGATGACCTTGCTCTTGATGTTGTCACCCAAAATTTTGGTGAGTTTGCTGAGGCCCGATTCGACCTCATCACGAACGGCGGGAGTGATTTCATACTGCCGGCCAAAATACTCTACTGTCATTGAGCTCCCTCCTCGCCCCAGCCTGATTGTCGGATGCTTGCTGTGGCTGCGGCGTTTTTCACCACGACGGCGTCAGTTGGTTTTGAATCCCTGTCACGTTGGACGGCAACAGGGCACCGACCGTAAGCGCCGGTACAGCAGCTAGTTCTTTACTCTGCGCTGGTGGGTGCTCGGGATGCGCATGTCTTCCCTGTATTTTGCGACCGTGCGGCGAGTGACCTGGATGCCCTGCGACTGGAGGATGCGGGTGATCTGCTCGTCGGTCAACGGCCTGGCTGGATCTTCTTCCTCGATGAGCTTCTTGACCCGGCGCTTGAGGATGAGCAGCGATGTACCGCTTCCCTCAGGTCCGTTGACGCTCTCGCTGAAGAAGTATCTTAGTTCGAAGACGCCTTGCGGAGTGTGTGCGTACTTATTGGCGACGGCCCGGCTGACGGTCGAGGGATGCACCCCGATCTCCTCCGCCACTTCCTTGATCATCATGGGCTTCAGGAAATCGATCCCCTGGTCGAGGAAGTCGCGCTGCCGGTCCAGAATCGAGTAGCAGACTCGCAGAATTGTCTGCTTCCGCTGCTCGATATTCTTGATCAGCTGGATGGCTGATTTGTAGCGCTCTTTCACGTAGTTGCGCACATCTTTTTCCGCCACATCCCGGCTCAGCAGTTTGCGATAGGAGGGATTCAGGCGCAACTGTGGCACTTCTTCGTCATTCATCAGGACAAGGTATTCGTCACCCTGCTTCACGAAAGCCACATCGGGTTCAATCAGCCTGGTCTCGGCTTTGTTGTAGCGCAGCCCCGGTCGCGGATCGAGGGTGCGAATAAAGTCCATCGCACTCATCACGGCTTCCAGCGGACGAGCCATTGCCTTGGCCACTTCCTTGTAATGCTTGTTCTGCAGGGCGTGCAGATGCTGGTCGACCAGCACGAGGGCATCGTCCAGAGCTTCCAGTTCCGCAACGTGATTGCCATTGCCGTTCTTGCGGTCGATACGCTTGAGATCGTGCAGTTGCGCCAGCAAACATTCCCGCAAGTCGCGCGCGCCAACGCCGATCGGATCCATTTGCTTGACCAGATCGATAGCTTCCCGCAAGGCATCGCGGCTGAAAGGAACCCGGGCGGGGACCGTCCGCGGGGGCACCAGCGTGGGACGAGGCGACTCCGGCACAGACGGCTGCGTCTGGATCAGTTCGCTGGTAGAGAACTCTTCTTCCGCAACCGCTATATAAGAAGCTGAGATTTCAGGCTGCGTCTCCTCCGTGGCAGACGCCGACATCGCCGGAGAAACCGCCGGATCACCGGCTGGCGCCGAGACCGGCTCTGCCGGCTGCTCGTTCGACTCCCCGTTTGCCAGACCGAGCAACTCGTCGTCAGAGGCGGTCAGATAGCCTTCTTCGTTCAGATTGCCGATGACCAGCTCGGCCGCCCGATACACATCTTCGTTGACATGCAACGATCCCAGCTGCCACATCAGGTGATCGGTCAAAGTGCTGGGCTTGGACAGGAAGTTCTCGAACGAGGGTTTCTCGCTCTCTTCCATTTCAATCGAGGTGCGCAGGCCGGGATCAAGATATTCCGAGAAGAACGAGCCGAAATCGATTTCTTCGAAAGGATCTTTCTCTTGCGTGGTCGCGGCCGGCTGCTCTTCCTGGGCTGCTGCCGAGCTGTCGCGCTCCATCTTCTCTTCGCGCGCCGAGACTTCGTCCAGCAGCGGAACTGAATTTTCCAGTTCCTCCAGCACCGGGTTTTCCGTCAACTCCGCATTGATCATGTCAGCCAGCTCAAGTTTGTTGAGCGCCAACACGCTGACCATTTGCACAAGCCCAGGCGTCAGAATCTGCTTCTGAGAAACTTTGAGGTTTAATTTGGGCTGCAATAAGGCCATTCGACGGAACCCTGAGGAGATCGCTCCTGATCTGAATTCTAAACCAACGAGAAGCTCTCGCCTAAGTAAACTCGCTTTACTTCCGCATCATTTCCCAGTTGCTCCGGCGTGCCTGTCCGGAAAATTCTTCCTTCGTTAATAATGTACGCACGATCGGTCACTGACAATGTCTCACGTACATTATGATCCGTAACCAGCACTCCGATACCGCTTGCCTTCAAATCAAAAATAATCTTTTGCAGATCCAGTACCGCGATGGGATCAATCCCGGAAAAGGGCTCGTCCAACAAAATAAACGAAGGTGAGATGCACAGGCAGCGCGCAATCTCGACTCTGCGGCGCTCGCCTCCCGAAAGTGCGTAGCCCCGGTTCTTGCGAATGACTCCCAGGCCCAACTGGTCGATCAGCTTTTCTGTCCGCTCGCGGCGCTCGTGCCACGACATCGACTGCGCTTCCAGAACCGCAAGAATGTTGTCCTCGACCGTCAGCTTCTTGAAGATGGACGGTTCCTGGGGCAAATAACTGATGCCATGATTCCGTGCCCGCAGAGTACATCGGCACATCGGTGATGTCCTGGCCATCAATCAGCACCCGGCCGCTCTCGGCGGGAATCAGTCCTACGATGATGTAGAAACTGGTGGTTTTGCCGGCTCCGTTTGGCCCCAGCAAACCCACAACTTCACCCTGTTTTACGTGGACGCTGACCCCGTGGACGACCCTGCGACCGCGGTAGCTTTTGCCGATCTCATCCGCTGATAACGTCTGCATTTACTTCGTGGTACGTGCGCGAGTAATGGTGGGAGAAGAGCGCTTGCTCTCTACCAAAACCCTATCATCGTGACTGTAGAAAGTCAACGAATCGCCCCATACTGTACCCGCGTTCGGCATCAAAAATGCTAGGCGATCGTCCGGTCAAGAGATATTTGCCATCATCGGCGGAATACACCAGCTTGTCACCCACGGCGCGACGGTTCGGCTCGGTCACCACCACCTTGCCGGTTGCGACCATGTGATCGATCTTACTTGGCGAATCCGACCCTGGCAGCGATGGACCTTTCTGCTGACCCGGCTTCTGCGCTACGGTCGTACTGTTGTTGTTGGGATCGGGCTCGGCCTCTTTCAGATACACGTCGAGCTGTTGCGTGCTAACCGTCCCGGTCGTCGTCTTAGCCAATACATTGCCGGTGTAGCGCGCCAGTCGCTCTTCATCCACGTAATTCAGTTTGTCGGCAGTGATGTCGACAGGTGTGGTTTTGCCGTCCTGTGACTGCTGCACGAAAAGGCTGGAAACCTTCTGCGACTTGTCCGACTCAGCCAAGACAGCTCGTTTATCGTTATCGAAGTCAATCTTGGGGGCCCGGATCACGTTCGCCGTCTGCCATAACCGCACGTTACCGGTGTAGTGAGCGATGCCCGGTTGCTTGAGCCCGGTCATATGCTCGGCGGTGACGTGAATTGGATCCGAGTTCGCCAGCAACGCCCCATTGGGCTGCGGCTTCAGTTCGCTGTAGGTAGTTTTCACGTCATCGTCGGCAAAGCCTTCGCCAGTCTGGCGGTTCAAACGCATATGAATCGACGTCGTAGTCATGCCGCCATCGACCACCCGCGGTGACCCGATCAGCAACAGAATCTGGTCGCCCGGCGTGTAGATTGCGACATCGGCAAACGCATCCCGGCCGCCGGTGGTGGGATTGCCCGACGGTTCGTGATACTCAAAGTTCCCGGTCTGAATCAGCTTCTCAACCCCGCCGTCGGCCGCAAACGTCACGTCAAGCTTGTCCGCCGTGCTGATTTTGTCGGGCGCACCCGGCGTAGTCGACACGATTCGCGAATTTGGCCAGCCGTGCAAAGTCTGCAGGCGATTGTTGTCGTCGAAGGTGGCGTGAAACTTGCCGGCCGTAGCCACCGTGGTCGAGTTGCTTCCCGTGTCCTGACCGCTCGCGCCGGAGCTCTTTGCGGGCTTCGAGCCGGGCGGCATGGGCAGGATCGTAATGAAAGCTTTGCCGACCGTGTCGCCGGTCTTAATCTGATTGCCATTTTCCAGTTGGAAATCCAGCTGGTCGGCGGCAATCTCCATTGGCTGTCCACTGGTGCCGGATTTCTGCGGTTGCGGATCCTGCCTCATACGGGCGTTCTTCACCATGTGAAAGAGCGAAGGCTGGTTCTGGTCCACGAAGTCAATAATGAAGGTGTCGGCTGAACCGTGGGCGACGCTGGCGCCGTGGGTGTCGAACTTGGCGCCATTCGACAAGATCGCTTGTTGGATCGAGTTCTTCGGTCCCATGTTCAGATCGCCGCGCGGGCCCACGACGTCAATGATGGTGGGACCGCGAACCTGAATATGTACGTTCCCCTCGGCTATCACATGCCGCACAGTGTTGTCCGGCTCAAACAGCAACGTCCCTTTGTCGGCGGTCAAAGTGCGATCCGGCTGATCGATGCGAGCGTTCAGCAGGACCGCCTGCCGAGGCACCTTCTGAATCACTCCACTGGTACCGATAATGGTGGCCGGATGATCGCCGGTGGTAACGATATGTACCTCCGACTTCAACTGCAGTTCATTGCTCTTGGAATCGTAGTACGCACCCTTGGCGGAGCCGGTGGCCTGCTCGGTCCGGAATTCGACCAATTCATCGGTCTGGGCAATCCCGGTCTTCTGGTTGAAGGTAAGGGAGTGGGTCAGCAAATGGACCGGGTTCTTCAACTCGTCGGGCGCGGCCTGATCGGGCTTTAGCGGACCCTCCGCATTGCCCTGCAAATCGATGTGCACTTCCCCCACGGCCTTGATGTCGCCGCTTTGCGGATCGTAGGTGAATTGGTTGCCATAAATCTGGTCGAATCGATCGTGGGTGCGACCATACACAACGATGTGGACATTTCTCAGGTCAGCGTGCCCGCCCGCCTTGAATTGGACTGCTTTGGAAGCGCGAATGGTGTAGATCGTTCGGCCTGCTTCGGACTTGGAAAGCGAAAAGCCGTCGCTGGTCTGCTGAATGTCGAATCCCAACCGGTTGGGAACGTTGTGCAAGGTGGGTCCGACGCGGGACCGCGCAATCCAGTAGGAAAGGGTCACGATGGCAACCAGCACACACACTCCCGCCACCAGCCACTTCCGTACTTGAGCTAACGATTGAAACATCTATGCTTGATTTTACGCTATAAGCGAGAGGCCCACGACCAGCCGAGAGACGACGAATTGCGCTCAGGTGCAGGCGCACTTTTAAGATTCGTAGTGTTGTTGGGTAGTGCGGTGCTTCAGCGCCGCGGCCAACTGCTTTGTCTTTGTCATCACGAGCGGGCTTCAGCCCGCGAGGGATCTACTGTTTCGACTTTTCTGCAACCTATTCAGCCCGCGACCCCTCCGGGTTGTGCTCTCGCGGCTTCGAACATCAACATCCCAGCAGCGAAAAGCTTTTCCCCGGAGCGCGAATGACCAGGCAATCGCATGGCATGTCGTGAAGCGCCTGGCGGCGCTTGGTCCAACCGGACATCATGAAGCCAATGGTCAGGCAGAACAGGGAAAGGAATTTCATCAGATGGCGAACCGTGGCCTGTCCAAACGAAATCTTATCGCCGTCGGAAGTAACCACTTGCAGACCCAGCAGACGCTTGCCTACGGTAGCGCGCCACGAAGAGCTCTCCGCAAAGGCACAATAAAGCCAGGATCCAACCGCCAGAATGAGGATGAACGCCATGCCGGTAGCGACCTTGGAAACAAAAGGTGAGATTCCCAGCAGCCGGCCGGTTCGACGCAGCACGTAATCGATAGCCAGCGTCAGAACCAGCGCTCCTAAGGCCTCCAGGCAGACATCGATGACGCCGGCCCATACGCGCAACCAGAAGCCTGCGTACTCGACGGTGTCTGGCAAAGAGGGCACGGAGTTAGGATAAGCCCTGGCACCCTGAACGCGGCGTACACCTTCAAGAGATGAATCAGTCAGCAGGTCGCCGCAGAAAAGACAAAACCTGCCGTCCGGCAAGCGGCTGTTGCCACAGCTTGCACATACCTCAGCTAGCACCATCTCCATCGGATGGGAATACTACGCCCGTGCCGCAATCCTGTAAAGTAAGCCTGCCCCGCCAAAACTCCCTCTAGTGTCTGCGTGAGAACTAACTTTGTGTTTCGCCGGTGGAGTAAAAGGCGCAAAAAGGGAGCGCCGTAGGCGCAAAAAGGGAGCGCCGTAGGCGCAAAAAGGGAGCGCCGTAGGCGCAAAAGGGGAGCGCCGCAGGCGCGGAATAGCCTAGCCCAGCGCGCAGCCGCACCGGGGTCCCCGATTCGCGCCGCCTTTGCGCGAATTGGGGTGGGATGGCGGAGTGCTGGGTGCAGTGGTAAATAAGTCCGAGTCCCGTAGGGACGGCAGAGTTCTCACGCAGACACTCCAGCATTGGCAAATTAGAACTGCCCGCCGCCACGTCGATTGGCAGAGTCCACGCCCACATGCAACCCCGCTGCGCTGTCGCCAGCCAAGAGGTGATTTACAATCCACCGCTTTCAAGTTGGCGTGTTGAAATCATGGTGTTTGACGAGCATAATATTTAAGGGGAAGTATCCGAAATGTCCTTCCCCGAAGTTCGAGAGGTCGGGCCCATGGTGCGTAGTTTTTGTTTCTTGATGTGCATAACCGCTCTGGCGCCAGGAGCGGTGTTCGCCGGAAGCATCCCCGCCAGCGGCTTCGAGACTGGGGCAGCCGCAACTCAGCCGTTTGCCTATAACCTCGACAACAACCCCTTCGAACCAGATTCAGGACTTCCCGGCGCGAGCTTTGGTACGGCCTTTGCCGGCACCTCAATCATTCGCAGTTCTGAGACCTTCGGTGGGAACGTGTTTCTGGGTCCCACCGGCGACCTGCTTGGACAAACCGGTGGTTGTGGCAGCGGAGCCGCAACCTTCTGTGCCCAGCCCACGCTTCGAATCGGCGATAACAACGCCCTGTTGTTCACCACCGGTTCCGGTGACTATTTAACTGACAGCGACCCGTTTGCCGTCAACCCTACCTTCGCCGGCGCAGAACCAAGCCGAGCCAGCCTTTCCAGCGACGCTCCTTCGGTCGTGCCTGAGCCGGGCAGCATCATCCTTTTCGGTACGGGAATCGTGGGCATGGTTGCAATTCTTCGCACCCGCAAGGCATAGCGTCTATCATTTAGTTTCCGTTTTGCCCGTGATACGACAAAATACGTGAGTGCGGCCCAACAACGTGCAGCGCGGCGTCATTCTCAATTGACAACCACTGACAGCGTCGCCGATACTGCGATCTGCGCATGTAGGATGCAACGGTACGTCGCCGAAGGGCAATGCCCACCTACGATTTCATCGTGGAGGCCTACATGCCCAACCTAGAGAACCTCAAAAAGCAAGCCAAGCTCATACTGCGTTGGCATCGCGAACGGCACTATCCCGTGGCCGCACAAATCCGCCAGCTTTTGCCTCGTTTCCTGAACATGTCCGATTCCGAGATTCTTGCAGCGAGCTTTAAGCTCAGCGATGCGCAAGAAATGGTCGCGCGACAGCACGGCTTCGATAGTTGGCAAGCCCTGAAAACTGGACTTTCGATCACGTCGGTCGAGGTGAAATCATCGCCATCCAAAGCAACGATCGTCGGCGCCGAGCCGCAACTGCTCGTCACCGATATCCAGAGATCATGCGAATTTTTCCGTGAGAAGTTAGGCTTTACACTTGTATTCAGTTACGGCAAACCTCCCTACTATGCACAAGTGGGTCGCGACGCGGCGCGTCTCAATCTAAGGTATGTCGAGCGACCAGTCATCGAGTCGACGGTCCGCGATCGGGAGGAACTGTTGTCGGTATCTATGACCGTCGCTACAGCCGGCGAGGTCAAGCTGCTGTTTCTTGAGTTTCAGTCCGCTGGTGTTGTCTTTCACCAGACGCTGAAAAAGCAGCCTTGGGGCGCCAAGAATTTCGTTGTCCAGGACCCCGATGGGAATCTGCTGCTGTTTGCTGGACCCACAACCTAAGCCCTTGTGAGCTGATCGAGCATGTAGAGTCGGCAATTAAAAAACTAACCGCTCCTTGATACATGCCGAGAATCCGAATTCGTTCACAACCGTCGAACAGGGCCTTTATAAGAAACGAATTGATCACGCGTAGTTTTCCTCTGCGCCGGCAGCCACCGCCATCGGAGCCACTCGGGCAAAATCCACCAGGCTGAGTTGCACTCCCCCGAATTCGGGATGCTGGTTGTAATCGACGGTGAAAGCCAAATCTAAAACGTCGCCCGCGAGCAGCGGATTCTGCGCCACGCGCTCTGCCATGCGCCAGCCCAGCACATCGTGAGCCCGCTGAAAACGGCTGCCATTCTCTTGGGGATCTCCCGGGACAGCGCGAAGCTTGAGGTGCTTCTCTTTCATCACCCGAGCCGGCTGCACCAGCTTTGTATTTCGCGCCACAAACACCGGCACAGCATTCCCTACCCCGAACGGCTCCAGCTTCTGCAACGCCAGCCAGAAATCATGCTTGATGTCGTCGAGCATAACTTCGGCATCGTATTCCAGCACCGGAACAAAATCTTCAGGCGTCAGCCGTTCCCGGGCATAAGCATCCAGCCGCGAGCGTAATTCCGCAATTTGCCCGACCGGAAGCGCGCATCCCACAGCGTGGGAGTGACCGCCAAAGCGAGTGAACAGCTCCGGACACGACTCCAGCGCCTCCAGCAAATGAAATGCGCTGATCGACCGCCCCGAGCCATGCGCCTCTTCGCCCTCTCGCGAAAAGATCAGCGTCGGACGGCAATATCGCTCAACGATGCGGGTGGCACAAATCCCGATGACGCCGCGATGCCAGTTGTCGCCATCCACCACCATGCAATACGCGTCTTTCATCTCGGGCGTCGCTTCGATCTTCTGCTGAATCTCCTCCAGAATGCGCTGCTCTTCCTGCTGCCGATTGCCGTTCAGGTCGTTGAGCTGCATCGCCATCTCAGCGGCTTTGCCCGCATCCTTCTCGGTGAACAACTGAATGACGCGCTCTGCGATATCCATGCGTCCGGCGGCATTCAAACGCGGCGCAACGCGGAAAGCAATATCGCTGGCACTCAGGGGACGCGAGCCATCCAGTTGACAGTTGGCCAGCAGCGCGCGCAGCCCAGCGTTGACCGGCTTTCGCAATCCTTCCAGACCAAGCCTGGCGAAGACCCGATTCTCGCCCATCAGCGGCACCGCATCGGCAATAGTGGCAATCGCCACCATCTTGAGAAATGAAGGCAGCAGTCGCTCGCGGCCGCTCTCCACCAGCAAGGCTTGCGCGATTTTGAACGCAACTCCAGCGCCGCACAGCGACTTGCACGGATACTCGCAGCCTTGCTGATTGGGATTGACCACGGCCAGCGCTTTGGGCACGCCCTCGGCCTGCGGCAAATGATGATCAGTGACGATGAGATCGATCCCACGCCGCTCCGCCGTCTCCGCAGCTGCGAATGCCCGGATGCCGGTATCCACGCTGACGATGAGCCGAATGCCGCGGTCGGCAGCCTGCTCGATCACTTCATCGCGCATGCCATAGCCTTCGCGAATGCGGTGAGGAACGTGGTAATCGACCTTGCCGCCACAAATCTCCAGCGCAGTCTTGAGAATCACGATCGCCGTGGTGCCGTCGACATCGTAGTCGCCATAAATGAGCACCGTTTCACCGCGCTCGATTGCTGCGCGCAGACGCTCCACGGCAATGCGAAGCCCCGTCATCAAGTAGGGTGAGTGCAGGTCTTGCAGTGAGGGAGAAAGAAACTTACGCGCCTCTTCGGATGTCCGAATGCCGCGTACCGCTAGCAGACGGGCCACGGAAGGCGGCAAGGCCAATTCCAGCGCGAGTCGCTGCACCAGTTCGGGTTCGGCATTGCGGAGGACCCAGCGCACGTTAGCGTTTGTTCCGGTGGAAGCACCGGGCTTGAGCCCGGGGAAATGAGGGAACAGGAAAACGGCTTTAGCCGCGTCCTGCGGGGGCTAAAGCCCAACCACAGATTACACGCTTGCGGCATGGCTGAAGCCATGCCCTTCCACCGTTTTACTAGTGTTCGTCGTCCTGGTCGGTGTCGTCGATCGCCAAGGTCCCAAAGTCTTCAACCAGGTCGAGCAAATGCTGATAGCGCTCGTACCATTCGGTGGTCGCCTCGTAGAGAAACATAATTCCCTGATGCGGCCACCCGAGCTGAATGAATCCTGTCTTGCCCACGTAGTTCCGCAGCCAGCGCGCTTCTTCCATGTCTTCGTCGCTGGGATAGCTGGCGTGCTGCAGGCGCTGAATAAGGTAGTCGAGTTCGTCGCGCTCCAGAACTTCCTCGTCCATCGAGAGGAACTGCGCGCCCGCCTTCTTGGCCAGTTCCACGAAGTCCTTCCAGCTTTCGGGATTGTCCCGCGGGTCCCACATGACGCTATGAACTTCTTCGGTGACGTAGCCCTGGAAGCGGCTCAAGCCGTGCCCCAGAATGAAGGCATTCATATCGTCTTTCAGGGTCGATAGATCGTCTGGCATAAAAGTCTCTCGCGCCTTGCGGGGCCCAAATTGGGCAGCAGAGAAAATCATCATACTCCGATGCATGAAAGCTGACACGGCGCAGACAGGTAAATTGCGTGTCCGCGAAGCCTCGTGCGGGCACCGAATGGAGTCAGCTCCCGTGTTAAACTATGTGTTTCCCTGTTTGATCTGAACAAGACATGCTCTTCTCCAAAGAATATGTGGGCTACCTCGCCCGCGAAGTCACCAACAAGCTGGTTGAGGGCGAGTTCATCGAAACCTCCGACAAGGCGGCGGTGAAAGATCGCATCAACGCCGCTCTGCTGGAAGAGCTCGCGCTGGAAGACCGCATCAACGACGAAGTTCGCATCATCCTCGACACTTACGCCGACGAAATGCAGCGCAGCGGCGCCAATTACCAGGAGATGTTCAAGAAGATCAAGAACGAACTGGTGCGCAAGTATAAGGCGGTGCTATGAGGATCACGCGGGCCTTTGAACTTGTCATCCCCAGCGGAGGCGGCCTGCTTCTGGCCGCCGGCGCCGAGGGATCTGCGGTTCTATTGTGTAAGGCGATGCTATGAGAATCAGCCGCGAAAAGATCAATAAGCTGGCGCACGCCGTGGCTGACACTCTCGCTGAAGTCGAAAGCGTCGACTTTGTAGAGGACCGCAACACCATCCGCCTCGAAGTTCGCCGCGTTCTGGAAAACCTGATGACGCAGGAGGCCAAGATCGACGCTGCCGCCCGGCAGAAGATCGAAAGCCAGCGCCGCACGATCCTCGAAGGCTCCCAGGAATGGGACATCCTCTACCGCAAGTATTACAACGAGGAAGTGAAGAAGCTGGGGATCTAGGACAGCAATTAGCAATTAGCTTTCAGCGCTCAGCATTCAGTCATCCATTTGCGATATCCGGCCCGATCAATTCCTTGAAGAGTGTCATCCTGCGCAGCGTCCGCCTGTCTTTCCGACCCGTCGCTTTCGCGGGGCGGCCGACGCGTAGTCGAAGGACCTACTGTAGCTCGAACAGCCAGGAATGTCCGGCGAGCGCCTGACTAACATATCTCTACGCAATCCGCGGGCGCACATCCCGTTCAATAACGCCCAGCAGCGCGTCCTGCGCAACGTCAAGATCATAGCTGGATTGGGCGTTCAGCCAGAAGCGTGCACTAGTGTTGAAATAGCATCCCAGACGCATCGCGGTGTCGGGAGTAACGCCCCGCCGTTCGTGTACGATCTCGGCAATCCGGGTTACCGGAACATGCAAATCGAGGGCGAGCCGGTTCATGCTGATGCCGAGCGGCTTCATGAAGTCTTCGCGCAGAATTTCTCCGGGATGAATGGGCGGAAGTTTTTGAGATTTAGCCATGGCCCCTCCTAGTGATAATCCACGATTTCTACATCGTAGGCATCGCCATCGCGCCAGATAAAGCAGATGCGCCATTGGTCGTTGATGCGGATGCTATGCTGCCCTTGCCGATCGCCTTTCAGTACCTCCAGGTGATTACCCGGCGGAGACTTCAAATCGCGAAGTTCGGCGGCAATATCCAACTGACGCAGCTTTCGCTGAGCCACCCGTTCAAATGCTCGAAAACGTTTCACTCGCTGCCGGCCGTGAAGCTGTTCAGTCCCCCGCGACCGGAAAGACTTGATCACCTTGCCAGCGTATAACGCTAAACGTTAAATGTAAAGCGTTAAGCTCCTCCTTCTTCTGGATCTTTTACTTCCGAGTTGCGACGCACTTCAAAGCTTTTCACTCTGCTGACAAGTAGCGGCTAAGGTCGTGGCGTGGTTTTCGAGGTCACGCCATAAACTTTCTTACGCCACTCGCGATCGTTGGCGTAATCGATCCGTTACACCTGCTATTGCTGTTTTGTCGGCTTGACTCTTGCTAATTAGATCTTCGCTTAGCTCGTATAATCAGCGCGAGCCTACCTGTGCCTGCTATTCCTAATCTGAAGGACCATCTCAAACGCCTTGCCGCCGAAGTCGGCTTCGATCTCTGTGGCGTTGCCGGCGTCGCCGATACGCCCGAGCACCGCTTCTTCCCCGACTGGATCGCCGAGCGTCGCGCCGGAGAAATGAAGTATCTGGAAGCGCGGAATGAGGCCGACGAACTGAAACGCGCTTCGCTAGCTAACGCCGTGCCGTGGGCGCGCTCGGTGGTGGCTTGCGCCCTCAACTACAACACCGACCAGCCCTACTCCACGCATGCGGGCTCTTCCACGCAGGGATGGATCTCTCGTTATGCCTGGTCGCAGCGCGACTATCACGATGTTCTGTTAGAGAAACTGCGCGCTCTCGAAACTCGGTTTCTTGCGCTCTGCTCACAACAGGAAATTCCCGCTCCTCGCACCTGGTGCTACGTCGACACTGGTCCAGTCATTGAGCGTATCTTCGCCAAGTACGCCGGCATTGGCTGGATCGGCAAGAACACCTGCATCCTGAACGAGCAGTTGGGCTCATGGCTCTTCCTCGGCGTGATGCTGACTTCCCTGCAACTGACGCCCGACCTGCCTCCGCCCGATCGCTGCGGCTCCTGCACGCGCTGCCTCGATGCTTGTCCGACCAATGCCTTTCCCGCGCCTTATAAGATGGATGCGACCCGATGTATCGCCTATCTGACCATCGAGCTGCGCGGCTCGATTCCTGAGGAATTCCGCCCCGACATGGGACGGCAAGTCTTCGGCTGCGATATCTGCCAGGACGTATGTCCCTGGAACCAGCAAGCGCCGACTACTAAAATGCCGGAACTTGAACCACGCCCCCAGTTGATCAATCCTGATCTCGAGCGGCTGGCAAAGCTCAGCATGGAAGAGTTTCGCGAAATCTTCCGCGGCTCTCCAGTGAAGCGGGCGAAGTTGAGCGGTCTTCGCCGAAACGTGACCATTGCCATGGCCAATAGCGGCGATGAGCGCTTCCTGCCGGTGTTGCAGCAACTCAGTCACGACCCAGACACTATTGTTGCCGAACATGCCAAGTGGGCTATGCAACGGCTGAAGTTCGCTGCCGCAAATTCTCGACAAACCTAAAACCTGTGGTCACTGACGGCGCCAGATTGTTCCCCGGAACAGAGTTTCCCGGTGCGCGTAGGAATTACATTTGCACCCTCCCCGCTCGAACCAGCAAACCCTCGCCAACTCACAATTTCGGAACTGGCCCGTCTATTGCAGTACTAAAGGGGCAAGCGAAGACATCAGAAGTAGTTACGGCCTTCGGCGCAGGTGAAATGCCGGAGCAGCAAATTCAACAGCAGGGCGTCACGAGCGGAAGACAGGTGAGTTTCCCGCTAACCGCCGAGACGCCCTGCAACAAGTTTTCGTGACGCGAGATCCCCCTTCCCGCCATCACGACTGATGCCCACCGCACCCAGCTCGGGCGGAGCGCTCCCTCAGGGCATCCCAGCCTTCCTGTCTCGGGACGGGAAGGCTTTTTTTCTTGCCAACGAGATGAGTTCTCCTAGCCAGCCTGCATTGCGCAGTGGTAGCATTCCTCCGATCTCCGACCAGCTACTCTTACGAGCTTTGCCATGCGACTCAAAGGTCTCTGGATCGCGCTTTGCTGTCTGCTGCTCCACCCGGCTTTCTTAACGGCGGCCGACCCTGGATGGATCGAAGTCCGCTCCGAGCATTTTTCGGTCATCACCGATGCCGGAGAAAAGAATGGCCGGCATGTGGTTGACCTCTTCGAACAGATGCGGGCGGCCTTCGGCCTGATTTTTGTCCGCACCAAAATCAATCAACCCATACCGCTGCAAATCATCGCCTTCCGAAATACCAAGGAATTCCGGCAATATTGTCCGATTTTCAAGGGCAAGGTGGTCGAGATGGCCGGTTTCTTTCAGCAGACCGAGGACAAGAATTTCATCATCGTCGACATGAGCCAGGAAGATAACTGGCAAATTGTTTTCCACGAGTACGCTCATCTCCTGCTCAACGGCAACTTTCCCGAAACTGCTCCCTGGTTCGACGAAGGCTTTGCCGAATACCTTTCCACGATGAAGGTCAACAATGGCGTAATCGAAATCGGTCAATTCCTTCCCGGCTCCGAGCTGCTCGACCAAGGCGGCAAATTTCACTTGCTGGACCTGTTCCGAGTGCAGCATCACTCCGAGACGTATTACCAGAGCGGAGAGCGGCGGGATATGTTCTACGTCGAATCCTGGCTGGTAACCCACTATTTGTTCGACACCGACCGCATCTCGCAAGCTGCCCGCTACTTTGTGCTTACCAACCAACAAAAGGTCCCCATACCCGACGCGGTTCAGGCCGCTTTTGGAATGTCTCCCGCCGAGATGGAGAAGGCTATCTGGAATAATTGGCACAATGGCAAGCTGCTCGCCAAGCGTTACAACGGTTCCCAAAGAATTCCGCTTAGCTTCGACGCGACGGCTCGTCCGCTCGATCCTCCGGAGGTGCGGGCCGAGTTGGCCGATCTGCATTTGCATTCGCCTGACTACGCCGCCAAGGCGACCCAGGAGTTTGAAGACATCCTGCGCCAGAATCCCAATCTGGTGGCGGCGCAACGAGGCTTGGGCTATGCCTATCTGCGAAACCAGAATGTCTCCCAGGCGCAGGAACATTTTCAGATGGCCGCCAAGCTTGGCTCCAGCGATTCTCGCGTCTATTACTATTCCGCAGTACTGCTGCAGCAAGCTAAACCCGACGCCATGAATTCTCCTGAATTCACGCAGTACCTGCAGCACGCCATTCAGCTCGATCCTCAGTACGCCGACGCATATCATTTGCTCGGCCTGGCTTTGATGCAAGCCGGCAAATATCCCGAGGCGGAGCAGAACATTCGTCATGCGGTCGATCTGTCTCCCCGCAACGACCTATTTCGGCTGAACCTGGCTGCCGTCATCCTCGATGAGCAGAAGACTGCGGATGGCAAAGCCATGCTGGCGACTCTGACCAACAGCTCCGATCCGCGGGTCGCGCAGCAAGCCAGCCAGATGATGCTCCGCCTCTCGGATTACGAGTCGATGGCAACCAGGAATCCGCCTGGCCGAAGTGACGTCGACATGACCAATGCCCAAACCGTCGCATCACCGTCTGACACTGCCGATCACGGCGATGCTGAGCCCGTCCTTCATAGGCAAGATACCGACAAACGCTCTGTGGCGTTTCTGAGTGGCAAGATAGTCTCGGTCGATTGTCCCGCCGGATCGGCAGCCGTCCTCACCGTCTTATCCTCCGGCAAGACCTATCGTCTTCGGACCGCCGACCGCGAAAAGCTGGTCCTGATCAATGCCGGCAAATTCTCTTGCGACTGGAAAGATGTAAAAGCCGACGTGAACTACCGGGTTGAGGAAAATCTGCAGGGCGAAGTGGTAAGCCTCGAACTGCCCTAGCACCCTCCGGCTAAATGCCATGACATTGAGGCGAGTGGTCCCTGCAAGTGACAAGTATGCCGATATGTCCTATAAAGGACATTCATGACTGAGGCCCTCAGCCGCCGTTTAAAGCAGCCGCGATTCTCCAGCGCCGCTCAGGAAGCGTTGCTAAGCGTCATTGTGGCGGCGAACACCCTGAACGATCTCATGGACAGGATCTGTGAGGATTTTGGCATCACTCGTCCGCAATATAACGTGCTGCGTATTCTGCGGGGGGTACACCCCGGCGGGCATGCGCGCAATGAGATCGCTTGCCGCATGGTCGATCGCGCTTCCGACATCACCCGCCTGGTGGACCGTCTCCAGGCTCGCGGCCTGGTGAAGCGCTCACGAGGCAACAGCGATCAGCGCCAAGCGGTTACCGGCATTACCGCTAAAGGGATAAGACTCCTCGACAAAATGCGGCCTCGGATCGATGCTCATGTCGCGGAGGTCTTGCGCAAGCTGAACGATGAGGACTGCCGCGAATTGAGCCGGCTTTGCGCTCTGGTTTTCGAGCCCGAACCGGAGGTCGCGCCCCCTCCGGAAGCTGGCTAGCCCTCTAACTTCCCTGCTGCCGGGACTTACGATCTTCCACTCCCCCCGAGTCGAGTTACCTGCTACCGGTTCGCCAACCGCTGAATCCCCAGGCAGTGGTTCGCATCTATATGTGTGTTGCAACACGCAATAGTGAGTTGCGACAATTATCTGAGAGGTATGCTTATGAACACCCTGCTGATCGTCAATTCCAGTCCTCGGAAGAATTCGGTTTCGCGGCGACTGGCCCGGCATGTTGCCGGGGAATGGAGAGCACACAATCCCAACGGCCGGGTTATCGAACGCGACCTGGTCGCCGAGCCGCTTCCCTTCTTAACCGAGTCCTGGATTCAGGCGTCAGCCACGCCAGCGGCTGAGCGAACGCCGGAACAACAACAGGCGCTGGCGCTGTCCGATGCTCTGATCGAAGAGTTGGTGGCGGCCGACGTCGTTGTGCTGGGAGTTCCCATGCACAACTTCTCGATTCCGGCGTCCCTGAAAGCCTGGATCGATCTGATCACCCGAGCGGGCAAGACGTTCAGCTATAGCGACAAGGGGCCACAGGGGCTAATCGCGGAGGGAAAACAGGTCCTGGCGATTGTCTCTCGCGGAGGCTCTTATGGCGAAGGCACTCCGGCATTTGCAGCCGACTTCCAGATTCCCTATCTACGTCACATGTTGGGCTTCATCGGCTTGAAGAGCGTCACGGTCATCGAGGCCGACAAACAGGCCTTCGGACCTGACGTTGCCGAACAGTCGGTCGATGATGCCGTAAGAAAGCTGTCCGCGCTGACAGAAAGCTGTAACGCGCAGCTCGGGATAAGCGCCTAATCAGGAGTGAGAAGTCATCGCCACAAGAGAGAACCCTCCCAGGTGGGAGGGTTCAGTGGTCTTGGCCGCAACTGGGAAACTGAAGTCTTCAGCTGACGCTGATGTGACCCAACCTCCCGCGTGGCGGAGACGTCTTAAACGCGCACGACGTTAGCGGCCTGGAAGCCCTTTGGTCCCTTAGTGAGGTCGAACTCTACGGTCTCGCCCTCGTTAAGGCTGCGGTAGCCGTTTTCCTGAATAGCCGAGAAATGCACGAACACGTCCTCGCCCGTGGACCTCTGAATAAACCCGTAACCTTTGGCTCCATTAAACCACTTGACAGTACCTTTCTCTCTCACAACCCGCTCCTTTCGACTATGAATCTGGAATCGCCCCTGCTTCGCGGACGTTCCAAGTTCACCCCTGACAACCGAGCCCAAACTACGCTGGTTAACGCAGGCTGGAGCGGTGGGGCGGCCTTGAAAGACGTCTCAACGTTGCCGGGAAACAAGGGTTGCGGCTCAGTTCGCAGCTTTTCCTGCAATGAAAAAAGGTCCACGAGTTTGCGCCGGCGGACTACTTCTTCCGTCCACCCAGAGCAGACCCCTGGAACCCGTGCAATGCGTGAAATCGAACTGCTGACAGAAACATCAACCCAAATCCGCATTTCGGAAGAACCGAAAGCTCCTCGTTCGCCCTTTGAAAGGGGAGCAAGAGATAATTACAGGAACTCTGCCGTTTGGCAAGTGTTTCCTGCACAGTAACTTCCCGATGTTCCTAATGTGAAACATGCAGTCCCGTTTTGGAGGAGCCGGACTCCCATCCGCAACCAGCCCTGCCTACTCTGTTACGATTGAAACGATGAGTAGTGCCCCTGATGCGTCCGGCGATGAGATCCCGAATCGGTCGCAGTCTGCCTTGGCAAGTTCCTCGACAATCGGCATCGCTTCCCCGATTAAGCCCCATGGAACCACAGAGTTGCACGCTACTCCTCTAAACGCGGGAACAGCCGCCCGTCGCTTGTTGGAGGAAGACGACCGACACGAGCTCTTTCAACACCTCCCAGAGACCTACAGCCTTTCGCACCGCCTGCGACGGCACGGCTGGTCAACCTTGCGCTACCTGATGCAGACAGAAGTACACACCTATGCCTTCTCGGTAGCAGCTAACTCGATCCTTTCGTTCTTCCCGTTTATCGTGCTGCTGCTGACCGTGGTACACCGCGTCCTTCATTCTCCGGCGATGTACAACGTCGTACTGGAGCTACTGCGCGTCTATCTGCCCAGCAACAAGGATTTTGTGATCCGCAACCTGCAATTTCTGGCCAGCGTCAAGGGACGCGGGCAAGTGCTGTCGTTTGTCATGCTGCTGATCACCTCGACAGGGATTTTTCTTCCGCTCGAGGTCGCGCTTAACAGTATCTGGGGCTTTAAGAAGAACCGCTCCTACCTGATGAACCTGGCGGTCTCGCTTGGCCTGGCGCTGGCCTGCGGCTGCCTCGCAATGCTTTCCATCGCCTTGACAGCGCAGAATTTGCGGATGCTCGGCTTCGTCGTCGGCGACCAGAACTTCATTTTCCAGGGCTTGGGCTTCATCATCATGAAAGCGTCTGCCATCCTGGCGACGATTGGAATCTACTTCCTGATCTACTGGATCTTGCCGCACGGAAAAGTCCCCGCCCGCGCAGTCCTGCCGGCGGCCATCATTACCGGCCTGCTGTCGGAAGCCGCGAAGTATCTCTATATCCTGGTACTGCCCTGGCTGAATTTTCAGGAAGTCTACGGGCCCTTTTCGATTTCGGTGACGCTGATTTTCTGGTCGTTCTGGAGCGGCATGTTGCTGCTGGGCGGCGCCTATCTGTCTGCCGCTGAACATGCCAGCCGGGTGCAGGCGCGACGCGATACGGCGGCAGCAGAAGCGTAGTTCCCCTTTCAGGTGTCGTCTCTATGCGGAGCGTCTCTTGGCTGCCGGATAGATCCCCAATACCTTTACGAATTCTGCGATCTCGCCCAGATGATGCAGCGCGTTGCGCGCCGCCTCGTCATCTCCACGCAAGATATCCACGAAGAAAACATATTCCCAGGGATGGCCGCGCAGGGGCCGGGACTCAATCTTGCTGAGGTTAATGTCGCGGAGCGCAAAGACACTAAGCGCTTTGAAGAGTACTCCCGGCACATTCTTCAGGGCGAAGGCGATCGACGTCTTGTTCGATCCTTTTCCAACTTTGCGCGAGCTATTGATCAGCAGAAAGCGCGTAAAGTTCTGCCGGTCATCTTCAATTCCCGCCAACAATATGCGTCCGCCGTATTGTTTGGCCGCCTGCTTAGGAGCAATCGCGGCCGCGTCCCGCAGCGCTTCGGACACAACATGGCGCACGCTTCCCGCCGTGTCATAGAAAGGCATAACTTGGATGTGGGGGCGGGAACGAAAGAAATTCCGGCACTGATCGAGGGCAATGGGATGCGAAAAGACTCGGCGAATCTGGTTCAGCTTCACTCCCGGCAGAGCAATCAAGTTATGGCGAATGCGCAGAGGAAGCTCACCGTGAATAAACACGTCACGCGCGAGCAGCAAATCGAAGTGCTCCGCCACTGATCCGGCCAGAGAATTCTCGATGGGAATGATTGCTGCTTGTACCGAGCCGCTCTCTACCCGGTCAAAGACTTCCGCCGACCGTGGGCAAGGAACAACGGTTGCGCGGGAAAGGATCTTCCCTGCCGCCTCATGACTGAAGGAGCCAAGTTCGCCTTGAATGGCAACTTTCATGGTGATGGGCCGAGCATAACAGAGCTAGAGTCGGTTGCCGCGAGGTTGCCTGTTACCAAGTAATTTCTCCGGCTATTTCAGTAGCTTCGTCACCTTAGCCAGCACAACCATAAGGGCGGGGTTTGCCTCCAACTTTGTAGCTCGATAGCCGGGCGAAGAGACATATTCAAGGGGTGGCACAATGCTTTGGACAATTTTTGTAATCCTGCTGGTGCTGTGGCTGTTGGGAGTGGTGAGCAGCTATACACTCGGTGGGTTCATTCACATTCTGTTGGTGCTGGCGGTGGTTGCCCTGATTTTTCAACTCATCTCCGGCCGCAGAACCGTGGTCTAGACCCGCATCAACCAGTGCGTGAAGGACCATAAACTCGAGAGGCGTCGGTAAACTGGCGCCTTACAGCAATATTCTCAAGTTTCGAACCAGGGAGGTAAGTCAAATGGATAAGGATCGTGTAAAAGGCAAATTGGATGACGCGGCGGGACGTGCGAAACGCCAGGTTGGCGAGTGGACAGGCGATACCGGAGCTCAGGTGGAAGGCGCCGCCCAACAGGTTAAGGGCAAGGCCGAGAATGCATGGGGCAAAATGAAGGATGCAGCTCGCGATACCACCGACGAAGCCAAACGTAAGCACGAAGAGAAGAAATTGCAGGACGAGCAGAAGGACGAGGACGAGCGGCGGAGGAACGTAGCTTAACCTCAACCTCCGTCATTTCTTGCGAGGCGCCCGCCGGGGCGCCTTTTGTTGTGCGCTAAGTTGCAGAAGAAGATTCCCTGCCCGGTCAACGGAAAATCTCGTTCCCGCCGGGACCACCGTGGTCGCACTGTATTCGGTTATGATCGCGGGCCCAAAGTATCTCCTGCCTTGCCCCAAATCCTGGCGATCATAGATCGCGGTGTCCATTGCTTTCCCGGCGAACCACACTGCACGCTTCTGCGGCTTTGCGACCGTGTTCTGCGATTTTGTCAACGTTGCTCCTGGCGGCCGCGGGACTTTGATCTTGGCTCGCAGGCGCAAAGTCACCAACTCGACCTGTCGGTCTGGGTGGCTGTATCCATAGCGAGTGTGGTGTGCGCGGTGAAACTCCGTGACCAGCGCCGGCGAGAAGCGCAGGTTCAGTTCGAAACCTTGTCCTTGATAGCGCAGATCGGCGCTGCGCTCGAAGTGCAGCTTGCCAGTCCAGCCTTCTCCGCGAAACTCTTGCGCGGCCCGCCGCTCCAGAGCTTCCAACTGCCTGCGAATATTCGCTGCCGGAAGCTTGGAGCCAATGCTCAAGACCACGGTGCGCGAATAATCTCTGACGATATCGCTGGCGAGAATGCCGTAGGCGGACAAGGCTCCCGGCATGGCTGGAATGAGGACGCGCGGAATGCCCAGCGCCTGCGCCAACTCGCACGCGTGCAGCCCTCCCGCCCCTCCGAATGCGACCAGCGTAAACTCGCGCGGATCGTATCCTCGTTCAATCGATACCACACGCAGTGCGCGCTCCATGTTGGCGTTCACCACGCGGATCACGCCTTCCGCAAATTGCTCCAGCGACAGCCGCACGCCTTGCTTCTTCAGCCACTCCGCTGTAACGGCACGAGTGCGTTCACGATCCAGGCTGAATGCTCCGCCCAGGAACTTCTCCGCCTGCAAACGTCCCAGCAGCAGATTTGCATCTGTCACCGTAGGCTGCGTTCCGCGCCCGTAGCAGATTGGCCCGGGATCGGCGCCCGCCGATTCAGGCCCCACCCGCAAAGCGCCTCCGGCATCGAAGCGGATCAGCGAGCCTCCGCCGGCGCCGACGGTATGAATGTCGAGCATGGGCACGCGAACAGGGAATCCGGCGACCTCAGCCTCATTACCCGGTTTAGGTTCGTCGACGACCAGCGCAACGTCGGTGGAAGTTCCTCCCATGTCAAAAGTTATCACGCGTTCGAATCCGCTGCGGCGGGCCATCGCAGTGGCGCCCACAACGCCCCCAGCCGGCCCCGAGAGCACCGTCCTGACCGGCTGGCGCGACGCCGACTCCAACGACGTAATGCCCCCACTCGATTGCATGAGGAACACACGCGACTTTGTCTTCCCTAAGTCGCGGCGCATGCGCGCGTCCAGACGCTGCAGATAGCCTTGCATGACAGGTTGCAGATAGGCATTCACCACCACCGTGCTGGCTCGCTCATATTCACGAAACTCGGGCAGGATGACGTGCGACAGCGACAATGGAAGGCCAAGTTCCTCCAGTACACGCCCGATGGCACGTTCGTTCTCGGAATTGGCGAAGGAGAATAAGGTCGAAACTGCGATCGATTCTGCCCGGCTGGCGTGAACATCGCGCGCCAGCACTCGAAGATCTTCGGACGAGGGTCGCAGAAGGACTTTGCCGTCGGCCTGCACCCGCTCGGGAACGCCAAACCGCATGCCGCGCTCTACCAGCGGAGGCACCCGCTCGAACATCAGGTCGTAAAGCTTCGGTCGATTCTGGCGGCCGATCTCGATGGTGTCTTCAAACCCAGCCGTGGTGACGAACGCTACCTTCGCGCCCGTGCGCTGCAGCAGCGTGTTGGTGCCCACGGTCGTCCCGTGCAGCAGCACAATCTCGGCCAAAGGTTTGATTGCCGAAAGCGCCTCAGCGATGGCTTGCGAGGGATCGGCTGGAGTGGAGAACACCTTGGTCATCCGCAGCTTGCCACGCTCAATCCAGACACAGTCAGTGAAGGTTCCACCAGTATCGATGGCGACCCGGAGCGGCGGCGGAGAAGATTTGGAAGCGGATGCGGCCATAGTTAAGCAGGGAAACCGGCGCGAAGAAGGGCCGATTTTAGCACGCGCCAGGGGATGGCTACAGCCGCTTTCCCATCTGAAAGGCGTCAAGCGCATGGCTGGAATAATACTCGGGCAAAGTGCGCAGGATCTCATATCCGAGCTTGCGATAAAGCTCCAGAGCAGGCTGGTTATCGACTGCGGTCTCCAGATAAACATCACTGCAGCCCAACGATCGTAGCCGCTGTTCGCACTCCATCATCAGAGTAGAAGCAAGGCCCAATCGGCGTGCCTCGGGCAGTATATCCAGCGTGAGGATGCGCCCGTACTTCGCACGAACGGGATGCGCCACTACAAATCCTGCAACGCGCGGAGTGTCCGGCGATGGCTGCTGATATTGCAGTTCGCCCACTAGTGTGATCGCATTGCGCCGGGTGATGAAGCCGCTCAGCTCCATTTGGGTATAGGCAATGCCGGGAGGGAAACAGAGCTGGTCGATGCGCCAGAGATGGTCGAAGTCGGTGGCGCGGTAGTCACGGATGCGGAACGCCGTGCCGGCAGTGGGCGGAGTCGATTCCAAACGATCAGGTCTCTTGCTTATGATACCGCCGGGATCGAGGAAAAGAGGCCCGTGGCGTATGTCGGCGAAGGAAAGAGCGCGCTCCAACGTTGCGAGCGCGCTCAGATTAGCGCTGGTTACGCGGCTTTACGGGTCTTCTTCTGCGCCTCGGAAAATAGCTCGAGCATTTTGTGATTGAACTGTGGAATGTCGCTGGGCTGGCGGCTGCTGACCCAGTTGCCGTCACGAATAACGGCTTCGTCCGTCCAATCCGCTCCCGCGTTCCGCAGATCGTCCTGGATGGTCTTGTAGCTGGTAAGGTGACGGCCCCTCACCAAGCCCGCCGATACCAACAGCCACGGACCGTGACAGATTACAGCGATAGGTTTGCCCTCACTGTTGGCCCGCTGCACGAATTCCTGCGCCTTCTTTTCGATTCGCAGAGCATCGGCGTTCATGGCGCCGCCGGGTAAGAGCACGGCATCGAAATCCTCCGGGTCGGCCTTATCCAGGGTCATGTCGACTTTCACTTTTTGCGTCTTGGTATCGTGCTTCACCGCCTGAATGTCGCCCGGTTTCGGCGAGATGACCACCACTTCGGCGCCCGCTTCCTGCAGCGCTTTGCGAGGTTCGATGAGTTCGGCTTCTTCAAACAGATCGGTGGCCAGATCGCCACGCGATAGCCATCAAGTTTCTTATCCGCCATACATTTCCTCCGGTATTGTGAACGGTTATAAGTGGGTCAAGCTAATTAGTCAGTGGGATGCGAGCGCAATGCGAATAGGCAGTAAGCAGAAATCGCAATTTCTGACTATTGCGAAGATTTCGCTGCGTGTTCGGCGGGCTTGGGAAGCCGTCTCAGATTCCCGGAGAGATGCGGCGGTCGTGAACGGACCATGAGCCGCGGCATCTTCAACTTTCTCGATGGCAATAATTGCGATCCACTCATTGTTCCGGTTAAGGTACCGCACAACTCTGCCCCCCAGAATGTCTGCCGCCCGGGACGGAGACAGATCTTCGTGATAGTCGAAGAACCGCTCCTGTAGCCCTTTTCCAAAGGCAAGCCGTTGCAAAAGCGGATGAGGCGGCTCCCACTTGGTGGTAAAGAGAAACACGACGTCGAACTGATCCGTCGCCTGCGCGGCCCGCCCGATTTCCAGCGGCGAGAAGTTCTCGATGCGGACGACCGTCAGCGGCTGCGCCACATATCCGAGAAACGGCCGGGTCAATTCGTCCGAAGCCGGCCAGGCGGTGAGAAGCCGAGCGTGCGGATATCGCGTCACCAAGTTCATCGGCGGCATTCTTGTGCAGGACCACATAGTCGCGATAGAGCAGAGTGTCTTCGGGAGCGATGCGATAAGGCGGCGGAACAAACAATTGCACCACGAACGCCAGGCAGGTGAAGACAATCCACCACGTCCATCGCCGTATCCGCCGGCGCATGGTGGAGACGCACACCAATATCACCAGGGGGACGACAGGAAGCATGTAGCGGGCAAGCACCGCACCTCCCAGCACCGACTCTGCAACCACGTTGGCGGCGAGTACCACCGCAAACACGAACTGCACGTTTCACTGCGATTCGCGGCCGCGTTCCTCCGTCGCTGTCGGGCAGAGCAGGTCGCGTCATTGCAAACAACGCACCCAACGTCAGCAAAAATAGGTTGAGATATCCAAAGTACGTGCCAGAGGCGAATCAGAAAGAGCCAGGACAATCCGCAAGGGTTCAGCGTGGCCTGCAGATTGTAGCGAAGGTATGTCAGGGTTTCCCAGGTAGAAGCCAGTGCGATGATGATGATAGTCGAACCAGAGCAGCAGCGGCAGAAGGCAGAGCAGCAACGAAAATGCCTGCCGCCGGCTGCGGTGAGGGACAAAGAGTTTCGCCTTGTGTCACCCGCGGACCGTCCAGCAACGGGCACAGGAGCTCCCAGGCGAAGAGTGCCATGGGGGTGACAATTCGCTGTCTCCTTGGCCAGCGGGGCGAGCGCGAAAAATACTATAGTCGCAACCGGCCTGCGCTCGACATACATCGCCAAGCCCCATAACGTTAACGCCGCTGCCATCATATCGAGATGGGCCAATGAGCTTTGGGCGAAAAATACCGGGTAGAGCGCCGTGCACATCACGGTTGCCGCCGCGACGGTTCGATTGGCCACGTCGCGCGACAGGCGCCACAGCCCGACCAAAGCGAACGCCGCAACCATCAGCATGGCGGTTCGTGTCACCGCAGGCGTGAAAGCGCTGAACTTCCACCAGAAGGCCAGCCACAGCATCACCAAGGGCGGATGCGCGTTGGAAAGGGTAGTGTGGGGAATCAGCGATCCGGTCAGGAGAAGGTCGCGTGCAGCGGGGATGAAGTATCCGGCTTCGTCCCAGAAATAAGGTAGCCGCAGCAGCGCAGCATGAGTCGCGAAGAGAAAGGCGAAGATGAGCGCATAGGCGAATACGCAGGGCCGCCAGCGCAGGGCACGGGCCGCTCCGTCCTCGTCATCGACCCGAGTTGAAGGCTGGACAGATTCAGGCGGCTTCCGCTTCCGCTGCTGCGGAGAATCGCCGCCCATCGTCGCTAGTGGATGGGACCGGCTCCGGGTCCCATGCGCGGATCAAGTTTGATCTCGCCGAAGGTGTTCTCGTAGTTGACCAGGTTCTGCTGCAGAATGGTGTGCAGCGCCTTGGCTTGCTGGGGACTCAGATAGATTCCCTGGAAATTGCGCACATCCACCCGAGTTTCATCCTGCTGCTGCAGGGTTCCAAAAACCAGGAAGAAGTCCCAAACGTTCACTCGAACCTGGACGCTGTTGGCATAGTTCTCTCGATAATCGGGCGTGTTGGTCAATTGAATTGCTGGCTGAGTAGGATTAGGCATTATGACCTCGTAGCAGTAGTTAGTTGCCAGCACCAAGGCCGGCCCACGACATCGGAACGCGACATCAGGGACTGACGACTAACCGCCGAACTTTGAAGTGTACCAAAATCGCGGATTGGGTACTGGCCATACGAGAGGGCAAATAGCACATTGAGAATGACCGGCAATCGGCAACTTGCAAAAAAAGGCGGCCCCGAAGGGCCGCCGAAGCGAAACAGATTGGAAGTGTTTAGAACACCAGCTTGCCCTGGAACTGGATGATGCGGCCCGAAGGCAGACCAGTCGCGAACGAACCGTAAGGTCCGGTCGGAGGAGCGGTCGTGCTGGTGATCTGGCCGAAGTTCGCCGGTCCCGAAGAGGTTCTGCGGGTTGTGCGAAGTTCGGATGGTTGAAGATGTTGTAGAAGTTCGTGCCGAAGCCGAACGCTACCCGTTCCGTGATCTTGAAGTTCTTGTTGATGGTGAAGTCCGAGTCAAAGAACCCGGGACCACGGTACTGGTTGCGCTGCTGCGTCGGAAACGCTCCATACGCGGACGCTCCCTCAAAGGATGCAGCATTGAGGCACTGACTGAATCCGTTGATGCAAGCTCCCTGGCCGGCATAGGCGGTTCCGCCAATGACTTGCGCAGGGATGTAGGGAACGTTGGGGTTGTAGTTGCCAATGCTCGTGGTCGTGTCGAGTACGGTAAACGGCAGACCCGAGCGGGCGAAGAAGTTCTGCGACAGTGTCCAGCCGCCAAAGGCTCCGTTGGCGAACTTGTTGCCGAACTTATAGGGATCTGCCAAACATACTGACGCGTTAAACGAATTGCGGATGTCGTAGTCGGCATTGCCGTAGTTGCTGCAAGCGCAGGCAGAACGGGTTGATCTGGTTGCTGATGCTGGTCGTGCTATACGCCAAGACTCCACCGTTGGAGATTTCATCCATCGCGTGGCCCAGGTATAGCTGGCCGGCACCGTAAAGCCATAGGTCAGGCGCGGCTGTAGCTAGCCGTCAACCGGTTGTCGTTGGAAACGGCGCCCGAGTATCCACTCGCCAACGGTCGCGAGTTTCCGCTAAGTGGCGAGACAGGAAGACCTGCAACTCCACTGGCGAACAGCGTTCGGGTAGTTCAGAGTAGGCTCGTGAATTCCGTGGTTCCCGATATAGGCCAGGGCAAAAGAGGCTCTTGTCGCCCAGCTGCTGCTCCAACTGCAAGCTCCACTCCTGGTACAGCGGGATGTGGAAGGTGCCAGTCTGGCTGGCGAAGTTGGGCGGGGCAGAAGACGCCCGGAAGCTGCGCCGACAACGAGCTAAACGAAGCGCCGCTGGCGAAGCCGCTGCGGATCGCGGCGGCCGAAGTCGGACCGCTTGACGCCCGCACCGGCTGGGGTCGGATCGGCCCAGTGGTACGTTCCGAACAGAGTGATGGGAACCACGCCGGGCAGGTTGACCATGAATTGGTCGCCGATGAACGCCGGGAAGGCATCGTAGAAGAGCCCGAAGCCGCCGCGAACCACCGTCTTGTCTCCACCCGGAGACCAGGCAAAACCAAAGCGAGGCGCCCAGTTGATGGTATCCGTCCCACGGAAGATCTGATGCAGGTTGGCATTGACCATCGTGTTGTAAGGGGTGTTTGGGATCGGTGCTCTCGGAAGTGAACGGGCCGGTATACTGCGCCGAGCAATTCGTCTGGCAAACCGGGTTGGAGTCGTGCTCGGCGCGAAGGGCGAATGTCAGTTTCAAGTTCTTGCTGACACGCCACTCGTCCTGGGCATACAAGCCAATGCCCCACAGGGCAACCGGTTGGGTCAGCCGGGTCGGGAAGTTCTGGACGTATTCCAGAGCCTGGCCGTTGAAGAATTGGTCTTGATCGCCAATGAAGGCGAGCGGATTGGTGTATTCGCTAAAGGTGTAGTCGGTGATGTCGTAACGGCCGATAGTTGGCGCCGAACTTCAAGGCATGGGGACCCTTGGTCAAGGAGAAATCGTCGACGAACTGGTACTGCGTGACATTACGTCCTTGCGGGAAGATCGAGCCCAAGTTGAACAGCGAGGTCGCGCCGATGCCGCTCATGTCTACCCATGTCGGAAAGGTTGCTTCGTTGGTGCTGTCCTGGTTCTGGGTGAAGATCGCGCGGTAGTAGCTGCCGGCGTAAACGAACTTGTTGGTGGCGTTGGGGCCGAAGACGTGCGTCCACTGTCCCTGGCCGTTGTATGCGGCTGGTAGCTGGCAGCGCTAAATGCATTGTTGATCGGATCTGCGTAGGTTGCCTGCGTGCCGTGGTCCATACTTACCCGCCAGAAGAGGTGGTCCTTGTCAGAAAGGTTGTAGTCGACACGTCCGCTGATAATGTATTCGGTACCGGGCAGCGCCGGGGTAGCCTGGTACTGGTTGAAACAAGTACCGGTAAAGCCAACGATATCACCGCAGCTGGCGCCACCCAGGGCCGGGACGCCGTTTGCGTACCCAGGAGCTGCCTCGTACAGGTTGAACATTTTGGTGTAGAGCGGAATCGAGGCAGGATTCACCGTGGCCAAATTCGCCAGCGTGGCCGCCGCAAATTGCGTGGTAGGTGAAATGACCTGCTGGGTCGAAGGCACGATGTAGCGAATGCCTTCGTTGTCAGCGAAGAAGAACAGTTTGTCCTTCTTAATCGGTCCGCCGAGCGAATCAGCCCACTCGTTATTGTTGGCGAAGGGGCGCGGCGTGTTATTCAGATTGTTGAACCAGTCATTGGCATCCATGGCGCGGCCGGTCCACCAGTACTCGGCATTGCCGTGGAACTGGTTGGTGCCTGACTTGGTCACGTAGGAAACCTGCGCGCCCGCCTGTTGACCGAACTGGCCACCGTAGGCGTTGGTGGTAACCGTGGCTTCCTGAATGTCGTTCTTGCCCAGCGTCAGGTTGGTGGCGCCGGAGTTGTTCAGGTTCAGGTACGGGTCCATGTCGTTCTCACCGTTGATGGTGAACACGTTGGAGGTAGCAGGGAGACCGGAGGTCTGGAAGTTGCCGTAACCGCCGCCGGTGTTCATGTTGATTCCGGGAGCAGTCTGGGCAACGTAGGTGATGTCGTTGCCGCCGTTGGGCTGGTTGGTGATCATGGTCTGATCGAAGCTGGTAGACAGGTCAGCATTGTCGGTGTTGACCAATGGCGCAGCCGAGGTTACTTCCACCGTCTGCGAGTTGGCGCCCACGGCCATCTTAACGTCGGTGACCGTCGCCTGGCCGATGTTGACGCTGGCCTGTGTTTCAGCCTTGCTGAAACCCGAAGCGCTGACACTCACGGTGTAGCTGCCCGGACTCAGCAAAGAGAATCGGTAGGTTCCGTTGGAACCGGTTGTCGCATTACGCGTCGAGCCATTGCCATTGCTCTTCAGCATTACTGTGGCGCCGGACACGACCGCACCGCTGGGATCTGTAACTGTTCCAGTAATATCGCCTGTAACCAGCGATTGGGCCATCAACGACGGCGCCATCACTGCGGCGATTACCAGCACAGCCAACATTCCGGTAATCAGTCTTTTTGCTGTCATATCTCCCCTCAAAATTGTCCCACTTTGAATCGATTAACTGTCTTGTTCTCTTGAATCCGTCGCCACTCGCTACCTTCGGTATCCGGTGGCGTTCTGTTAGGCAGCCCGTAGAGTGTGTACGGGTCCGGTCTAAGGTAGTGCAATGCGGATGCCACCTGCCGGGAGAACAGTTGCTAACTTAAGCTACAGAAATTAAGGAGGATATGTCATGGCAGCTTTTGACCAAACGAGTTTGGTTTCTACATTTCACAGATTCAACAGCTGTTAATCTCCGCTTTCTGGAAGATTGTTATGTCTGATAATGAACATGCTCAGTGAAAACTTCCATCAATTGACGCAGGCTGAGGTCGAGCCGACCGATTTCCGGGATTAGACTATGACCTCAACTTCTGTAGACGATAGTTGCACTACGCGCGGATTTGCTGCTCTGGACTGTTCCACTTGAACCCGAGCGCACACAGCTCCGAAAGCATGGTGGAGAATTACTTGGCAGGCATGGTGTAGTAACCGGTGCGATGGCGCACTACCAACTCAGATGGATCGGAGTAGTCCTTGGTGGCGGGATTCACTTTGATCTCGATTCGGCGGTAATCGGAATCGGATAGCCGCGCGCTGGGATAGTACGCGATTAGATACTGAGTGCGCAGTTCATCGCTGATTTGCCGGAACGCCGCATCCAGTTGCTCCAGGCCGCTGGCGTAGAAATACTTTCCTCCGGTATCGCGCGACAACTGAATCAGCGCGTGTTCTCCTCCAATGTCGCGCCCTGCGCTGTTCTCGATGGGAACGATGATGATGCTATAGAGGATAACCTCGGCTTGCTGGGCTTCGCGGACAGCATCCTGGTAGTTTGTCTTGCTGACGGTATCGCCTCCATCGGTTATCACCACCATAACCTTGCGGCCTCGCCGGTCAAGTAACGCGTCCGATCCCAGGTACAGGGTGTCGTACAAAGCAGTGGCTGCTCCGGAATGGATGCGGTTGATGGCGCGATCGATGGTGCGGAGATCGGCGGTGAAGGGTGTCAGCTGATCCACGACTTCGCTGAACTGAAACAGCGACAGCCCATCGATGGGGCGCAGGATTGCGTGCGCGAAACGGCGCGCCGATTCCAGTTCCAACTTCTGATCACCGCGGGTGCTCAGGCTGGTGTCGATGGCGACCACGATAGAGAGCGGCAATTCCGATTCGCGATGAAACACCGCAATCTTCTGCGGCTCGCCGTCTTCGAAAACCTGAAAATCATCTTGCTTCAGCGCCGAGACCGGAGCTCCGCCTGTGTCGGTGACGGTGGTGAACACGTTCACCAACTTCACATTCACCTTGAATGTGGTGGTCGGCTGATCTTCGGAGTTCGCCTGCTGCTTGGGTGAATCGGGCGGATGCGGAACGCCGTTCTGCGTCTGCTGCTTGTGTGAGTCAGGCGGCTGGGGCACGGTGCTCTGCGCTGGTTGATTCTGGGCGAGCAGCGGCATCGCCGAGAAGGCGCTCAGGACAAGCGACACGAAGAGCGCGCAGCCTCTCGCTCTGGCTGCATCGAAGATCCGGATGTTTGGGAGCATTCGCTTAAATAGAACCCCAGTCCCGCTATTTTGACGCGTCTTGCGTAGCCCGAGGTATGTCGGGAGGAAATGGCTCGCCATCGGCCCACACCGCGCCATCTTCAAAGTACTCTCGCTTCCAGATCGGTACCGTCGTCTTCAGAGTATCGATCAGCCAGCGACAGGCATCGAAGGCCGCGGCACGATGAGCGGATGCAACTGCAATATAGACGCTACTTTCGCCGATCTGTAATCGTCCCAGGCGATGCACGATCCGCAAATCGCGGATGGCGAAACGCGACAGCGCCTGCTGAGCCAGTTGTTCCATCTGGCGCAAGGCCATCACTTCATACGCCGTGTAATCGAGGTACAGAGTTCGGCGGCCACGCGAATGATTACGCACGATGCCATCGAAAATTGCCACGGCACCGTCTTCGGGTTGCTTCAGCGCGGCCAGGATGGGTGCAGTCTTGATCGCCTCACAGGTAATCCGCGCATGTTCGGAAATTAGGGGTAGCGGTGTTTCGGCAGTGGAGGGCTCATCGACCAGGCCGCCGCTTACCGGAGGGATCAGGGCAACTTCGTCGTTGTCCCGCAATTCGGCGGAGCCGGCAGAGTATTCGTAATTGACCGCCAGAGCAATGGCTCCGCGAAAATCCTGCAGCCTCGGGATGCCCTGCTCCAGCCGGGCAAATAGATCGGTCAGACGTGTTCCTTCGGCGACCTCGATCACTTCCTTGCCGCGACCAGCGATGTCCTTCAGCATCCCCAGATAGACTACGCGCACCTGCATGGATTCAGGATAACCCATGGTCGAGATACCCGATAAGCCGTTGCACGAACGCAATGAGTCTCGGCCGCACAAGCCCGAGGTGATTGGGGGCACGCCGAGCGACGGCCCTGCTATCCTCAAAATAACAATTTCAAAGGAAGCTGTACGACTTGCCACCGATTCTCAATGCTCAAGGTATTTCGAAGCGTTATGGGTCCACGCCGCTTTTCCGGAATATCGCCTTCACCATAGCCGAAGGCGACCGCATTGGACTGATTGGGCCTAATGGCTCCGGCAAATCTACGCTGCTGCAAATTCTATCCGGCGTCATCGAGCCCGACTCCGGGGAAGTCGCGTTGCGCAAGCGCGTCCGCCTTAGCCATGTGCAGCAGGAATCGCAGTTCGCCGCCGGTCAGACCGTACGCACCGTAATCGAGGCTGCTCTGGAGCGCTCTGCGGTTCCGGCCGATGAGTGGCAGGGCCGCCTAGCCGAGACGCTGGGGCGCGCCGGCTTCGAGAACCTCGAGGTTACAGCCGAATCACTTTCCGGAGGATGGCGCAAGCGACTCGCCATCGCCGAAGCCCTGGTCCAACAGCCGGATATCCTGCTGCTGGATGAGCCCACGAACCACCTTGATCTGGCTGCCATCGAGTGGCTGGAGGAACTTCTTCAGTCTGCCTCCTTTGCGTCCGTGGTCGTCAGCCACGATCGCTACTTTCTCGAGAACGTCGCCACTGCCATGGTTGAGTTGAACCGCGCCTATCCCGACGGACTGCTGCGCGTCACCGGCAATTACAGCAAGCTTCTTGAAGAAAAAGAGGCGTTCCTTCACGCCCAGGCTAAACACCAGGACGCGTTGGAGAATCGCGTGCATCGGGAGATTGAATGGCTGCGCCGCGGACCCAAGGCGCGCACTTCCAAGTCAAAGGCACGCATCGACAAAGCGAATCAACTTATCGGTGAACTGGCTGACTTGAATTCGCGTACCCGCACTGCCAGCGCCGGAATCGATTTCTCGGCTACGGAGCGAAAGACCAGGCGGCTGATCGAGCTGGAAAATGTCAGCTTCGAAATCGGCGGCCGTGCACTGTTTGAAGATCTTGAGTTCATCCTTACTGCGGGGATGCGGGTTGGTCTTGTCGGCCCCAATGGCAGCGGCAAAACAACATTGTTGCGACTGCTCTCGCGAGAACTCGTACCGACTGCGGGGGAAATCAACACTGCCGATTCGCTGCAGATTGTCTGTTTCGATCAGAACCGTGTGCTCGAGCCTGACGTTACGTTGCGCCGGGCCCTGGCGCCCGACAGCGACTCCGTGATCTACCAGGATCGCGTGATCCATGTTGCTTCGTGGGCGACGCGTTTCCTGTTCACCGGGGAGCAATTGAACCAGCCGGTGGGACGCCTATCGGGAGGGGAACGCGCGCGGGTGCTCATCGCCAGGCTTATGCTGCAGCCGGCCGACGTGCTGCTGCTCGACGAACCTACCAATGACCTCGACATTCCGACGTTGGAGGTGCTGGAAGAGAGCCTACTCGAATTTCGCGGCGCGCTTGTGCTGGTCACCCACGACCGCTACTTGTTGGACCGTGTTTCCACTACCGTTGTCGGGCTCGACGGACTTGGCCAAGCCGGACGGTTCGCCGACTACTCGCAGTGGGAAGTCTGGCAAGACGAGCAGGAACGCGCGTCCAAGGCAGTTGCGAGAGCGCCTGACCGCAAGAATCCCCCTGACAGCCGCCCGGCCACAACTGTCATGGGACAAAAGAAGCTTCCCTATCTCGAAGCCCGCGAATACGCAACGCTGGAGCAACGCATCGCCGAAGCCGAAGACCGGCTTAAGGCCGTGCGTGCGGCCTACGAGGATCCCGCCATTGCCAGCGATGCCGAGCGACTGCTCTCAGCCCAGACCGAACTGCACGACGCGCAGCAATCTGTCGATCAACTCTATGCCCGCTGGGCAGAGCTTGAGACGAAGATCAGCTGACCGGGATGCGATGGTGGGCGCTACAGGATTCGAACCTGTGACTTCCACCGTGTGAATTTTGAATTCAGTTACCTAACCCCTTTGCTTGCCTTTCTTTTCCGATACGGGTTGGGCAAAATGAGGATTACAAAAGGTCAGTTTTGTTGACGGGTTGTTGACGAGTTCGGAATTGGAAATCGGTTTCCATCTGTCATCTCGAGGGACGTCGGAGCGGCCATATTGATACTTGCCATCAGCGCGGACAATTAGGACTTTATGAGAAGGCGTATACAGCAACCATTGGTCGCTTGTCGAATCAGACGGCCACGTCCTAATGCTGCTGCCTAGGTCAAATTCAAAGTGACACCGCATGGATGTGGGCGCTATCGAGAACCGGATGAGCTTTTCTCCATTGAGAGAATTCCCTCCCCGCTCAATTTTTGCCTCTGCGGACCGGTACCCGATCTTTTGACCTTTGTAAAGAAGCTCCCAATTGCAGAAGTAAAGCCAAAGGTGCCATTCACCATGTACAAATATCCTCCGCCGAGCCAGATAAGCCTTGACCCTTGCGGAAGCGCCTTTGGACGCACTCACCGGCTCAAGAATGTCGAGATGGGGCTTGCCAAACTCTAATGTGAGAGATGGCCTCAAACCAGGGCGAACGCCCCAGCAAGGGTGGCCATAAAGCGGCCTGAACAATCGTTCGAAGACGGGCGCGAGGCCCAAGAATTCGCGTTTCATTGCAAAGCCCTTCGAGATGGATTTGCCCGTCACACCACGGAAGGCTTGCTCCTCGTATTCTAGCTCAAACCGTCGTCTGTGTCATGACACGCTCGCGACGAATTTCAATGACTAGGATTACTGTGGCGTGAGCCAAGTTACGGTGCAGTAAATTACGCGATGCTCTTCGCCTTGGGGCGCATCGACAGCAACAAGGACATGTCCGTCCTGCTCATCGGAGATGCACGCGCCGCTTCCGTGGACGTTGCTTGCAGTCGTCCAAGTGACTTTTGTTCCTTTGGTAAGCATGTGTCCTCCGATTGGGTTTCAGTGACATGGGCGCAGAGCATAGGACGGGTTGTTGCGCTTGGCAAGTGGGTCTGAGTAGCATGTGCTGAGGCGTGCAGATATGAAAAGGATGGGACGGAAGAAAGAGGCCGAGCCGCTCGTCACCAAATCAGTTAGAGAAATAATTCTGGAACGGCTGAAAGCGTTGGACGGAGACAAGAAAACCGCAATCTCATGGCGCACTCTGAAACGCAAACTTCTAACTCCTCAACGGAAACGAAGTGCAATTGTTGACGAGTTGCGGTAGCACCGAATGCGGGATCACCGCAAGAAGTTGAATTGAAAGAAGAATTGGTGGGCGCTACAGGATTCGAACCTGTGACTTCCACCGTGTGAAGGTGGCACTCTACCGCTGAGTTAAGCGCCCAAGTTGCGGTAATCTGGATTGTAACAAATTTGGCGGGCTGTTCCGGGCGCACCAGCGGCACGAATTGACGGCAGCAAATCGGCTTGCAACCTCATCTAAGGATGCTTATGGCTCTGGAAGAATACAAACGAAAACGTGACTTCAAGCAGACGCCCGAGCCGCCGCCGAAAGTCGGCAAAGGCACGCAGCGGCGCTTTGTGGTGCAGAAGCATCGCGCCACGCGTTTGCATTATGACTTCCGTCTGGAGATGGACGGCGTGTTGAAATCGTGGGCCGTGCCCAAAGGCCCGTCGCTCGATCCCGCCGACAAGCGTCTGGCCATGCAGGTGGAGGATCATCCGGTTTCGTACTTCGATTTCGAGGGCACAATTCCGGAGGGCAATTACGGCGCGGGAACAGTCATGGTGTGGGATGTCGGCACGTGGGAGCCGCAGGGCGATGCCGCGGAGATGATGCGCAAGGGCGACTTCAAGTTCCGCCTCGACGGCCAGAAGCTGAAGGGCGAGTTCGCTCTGATCCACATGAAGGCGCGGCGGCCGGGCAGCAAAGGGACGGAATGGCTGCTGATCAAGCATCGCGACGCCTATGTACAAGAAGGCTACGACATCGACAAGTACGACTATTCGGTGCTGACCAAGCGCTCGATGCAACAGATCGCGGGCGATGCCGGCTCTGCCGAATGGAAGAGCAGCCGGGCAGCTTCGACCCGCGGCGGTTCCAGCAAGAATGACTGGCTCGCCGACTCGATCGCCAAAGCCGATGCCAAGAAGGCGAAGAGCGCATCTGCGAAGAAGACGAAAAAGACGACCGTTGCTGAAGGCGAGACAGCTTCACCGGCGACTGCCTCGAGCGTTGCGAAACGTGCGCCTGCTAAAACGTCGACCAAGGTCTCCACCTCGCGAGCAGTAAAAAAAAAGTCAGTGCCGGCGAAAGCCGCAGCCAAGCGGTAATCTCCGAGGCCGCGCAGATTGGCCGCAAAGCACCGATGCCGCACGCGATCCGGCCCATGCTGGCCACGCTCATCGACAAGCCGTTTGATGATGACGACTGGCTCTACGAGATCAAGTGGGATGGCTATCGCGCGATCACGTTTCTCGACGGCAAGTCTGTACGCCTGGTCTCGCGCAATCAGAACGATCTGACGGCGGCCTATCCCGAGCTGCACGCGATCTCTGGCCAAATCAGGCGCGCAACTGCAATTCTCGATGGCGAAATCGTTGCTCTGGACGAGCAAGGCCGCCCATCCTTCAGCCTGATGCAGCAGCGCACCGGAGTCGGCGAAGGCGGCCGCCGCATTCGCCGCACCCGCGACGACATCCCCGTCGTTTACTACGTCTTCGACCTGCTCTATCTCGATGGCTACGACCTGATGCAGGCTCGACTTGGAAAAGCGCAAACAGCTGCTAGCATCGATTCTCAATGCCAACGATATCGTCCGCTACTCCGATCACTACGTCGGCAACGGTACCGCTCTGTTCGATGCGGCAGCGCAGCGCGGACTGGAAGGCATCGTCGCCAAACTGCGCCGAAGTTGCTATGTGCAGAAGCGCAGCAGCGACTGGCTGAAGATCAAAATCGTCAAGCGTCAGGAATGCGTGATCGGAGGCTACACCGATCCACGCGGCGCGCGCGAAAACTTCGGTTCCCTGGTGCTGGGGCTTTATGACGACCAAGGCCGCTTGATTCCGGTGGGACAGGCCGGTAGCGGCTTCACGCAAGAGACTCACGCCAGCATGTGGAAGCGCCTGCACTCGCTGGAGACCGATCGCAATCCATTCTTCGGAAAAGTCGAGAGCGATCGACGAGTCCATTACGTAAAGCCAACCCTGGTCGCAGAAATCAAATTCACCGACTGGACCCATGAGGGACAGAGCGGCGCCGTCAAGATGCGGGCGCCGGTCTTTCAGGGACTGCGTTTAGACAAGAAAGCCAGCGAGTGCAAATTCGAGCGGCCCGCTAGCGCTGATCGCGAATTGAAGAAGTCGAAAGCCGGCCGATAAGTTTATAGCTTCGCCGCGAGCGACGCTATTTTGCCTTGCTTAACAAAGTCGCATCTCACTTTGCAGGCAGAAATGTTTCTGAGTCGCTTCGCCGCCGGCCATCACGGGGCGGGGCGCCGCACTCGGGCCTCAAGCTAGAAATAGAAAGGGCTGCTGACGGTGTTTGCCAGACGTGTATTTCTTCTCGTTCTTCTGCCTTTCCTGCTGGTGGGTTGCCGCTCGAAAACGCAGCCCCAGCCTGTTGCTTCCCCGCAAGCCAGCCAGACGCCCGCCACATCTTCTGAGAAGACGGTTGAGCCCTCGCCTGTCTCGACTCGCGCAGTCGCGGCTTCCGATGAGACTACGGTTCTGATGCACAACGTCATCTTGTATGAGCCTACCGGCTTAATGCTTCGTGTCCGCTGGCTGCGGGGGAAGATGTTTCCCACCCAGCGGGGAGTCATTCCATCGTTCGACGATCCCCACTCGTTTGTACTCGACATCCAGAATGGGGTGATCGCGCTGAATCTTGCCGATGTGGCTACCGTCCTTAACAAGGGGATGCTGAAGGGCTCTTCGCTGCAAAATGTATCGCTGGCCGCGCAAGGCAAGCAGTTGAAGCTGAACGGCACATTGCACAAGGGAATCCCTCTGCCGATCGAGATGGTCAGCGATCTGAGCGCCACGCCCGATGGGCGGATTCACTTACATGTGGCCAAGCTGCGCGTCCTTAAGCTGCCGGTCAAGGGCCTGCTGAAAACGCTGAACGTGAAGCTGGCCGATGTGGTCAATACCAAAGGCTCGTCCGGCATCGAACTCTCGGGCGAAGACGACATCTACCTGAATCCGGAACAGCTTCTTCCCGCACCTCACATTCGGGGAAAGTTAACCGATGTACATATCGGCAACAAAGACGGAGACCTGGTCAGCGTGTTCGGGGCGGCGCGGCCCGAGGTCAACAAGGTGAAAGAGTGGCGCAACTTTATACGACTGAGCGGCGGCACCGTGAACTTCGGCAAACTCACCATGGCCGAAGCCGACCTTTTCCTGATCGACAATTCCGCTGACGAATGGTTCAACTTCGATCTGACCCGTTATCAGGAACAGCTGGTCAATGGACGTATCCAGATGACGCCCCAGGCAGGATTGCGGATTTTCATGCCTGACATCAATAAGATTCCGCCGAACGCGGTCAATCGCGCGATCAATTTGCAGTGGATGAAGAACCGAAATATTCCGCCGCCGGCGGACACGGAGCCGTAGCCTCGCTGTTGGTGGAAGCGCCGGGCTTTAAGTCCCGCGACATCGGGCCGGCCTGCCGAAGGACCCGGAAAAGCAGATCCCTTACCGGCTGAAGCCGGTTCGTGATGACAAGAATTAAGAGCTGTTATGGCGCAGCTAAAGCTACACCCCTTCAAAATCGCCCTAAGCGGAGTTTTTCGGCAACTTACAAAGTCGTGCCCTTCCAGCAAACCGCACTAGCGGCAGCGGCTGACAATCAACGTCATGTCGTCCGCCTGTTCGCCGTGGCTGAAGCTTTGCACCTCGGCGATAATGTCGTCGAGAATCCTGTCTGCCGGTTTGCCTTGATGAGTTTTTATGTTAGCGATCAGCCGGTCATCACCGAACTCTTCCGCGTCATCACCTTGCGCTGCTTCGGAAATGCCATCGGTATAAATCACCAATACGTCCCCCGCTGACAATTGCCGCTCGGCCACCGCGCAGTCCCACTCTTCGAATAGTCCCAACACCGTTGCCGTAGCTTCCAGGCGCTCGACATCGCCGTTGGCGCGCAACAGAATCGGAGCATTGTGGCCGCAGTTCACATAACGCAAGACGCGGTTGTTGTCGTCGTAAACCGCAAAGAACATTGTGGCGTAGTGATTGCTCTCCGTGTTCTTGTAAAAAAGACGATTCACCGACCGCAGCAGTCCAGAAAGATCTTCCAGCGCCAGGGCATATTGACCACGTAAATTAGCTTGCAGGTTGGCCATCAGCAAAGCCGCTGAAATTCCCTTCCCTGCAATGTCTGCCAGGACCAAGCCTAGCCGGCCCGAACCGAAATCGAGAAAGTCGTAATAGTCTCCACCCACGGCCCGCGTCTGAATGCATTTGCCGGCGCATTCCAGCGTGGGGAGCATAGGAGCCTGCTGCGGCAACAGCCGGCTTTGCACCTGCCGGGCAATTTGCATCTCCTGCTCGCTACGCCGCTCGACTTCCATGCGCTCCGCCATTTTCTCGGCCATAGAAATGCTGCGCATGGCGATGCCCGCCTGGCTTGCGACCGACGCCAGCAGGCGCTTATCGCCGGTAGAGTATGGCTCCTCGGAAAGTCTTGGACCCAGTACCCCAGCCCCTTGCAGGCGCCCATCACTCGATCCGCGAATTGGAACCCAGCACTCCGCTCGCAGAGCATCGAGTTGAGTGCCATGCGACAACTGTGGATTCACCTCGACTGGCCCGGCGCTGTCCAGCAGTCCAGCTATTCCAGGTTCAACGGTTGAAAGTGTCAGCGCTTCTGGGGGCGGATGCCCCGCGTACGCGTGCAGACTTCCATCTTCGGAGCGTAGGTAAATGAAAATCGCTTGCGGATGCAGAGCGTCTTGAATCTCATCGTGCAGCAATTCGGCCAGATCTTCGCGACTGTTGACCGTCAAGGTCTTGGCGGCAAGGTTCTCCAGGATCTGCTGGGCATCGTAGGAACTACGGAAGAAGGCTCGGTCGAGCCGGGTACGCACCCGGCGATGTACCTGGGTCGCGCCCGAAATCAGCAGGATGCCAAACGTTGCTCCCACTGGAATTGCGGCCTTTGTGCCGCCCGAGAAATGAGTGGCAAAAGCCTCTGCTAAGCCCAACGTCGCGCCGACGGAAATCACGAAAATCAGGATGGCAAAGCCGCGTTCAACGATGAAATAACGTGCGCTGCGCCTCAACAGTACGGGGATGTCGAGCACCCGATGCTTGACCACGGCATAGGCGAACGACAAGGGAAACAGGAATACCAGAATGACGACGGCGACACTCAGCCAGAGAGAAGGCCGGAATCCGAGAATGTCCTCGGCAGCTTTCTCTAAGATAATCGGGGTCATCCCAACCACGGTTCCCCAGAAAATCACCTTGAGCTTGCGCCGATCCTCCGGGTCAGAGACGCTCAGAAAACTCCACACCAGCGAAGCCACGCCTAGAAGGACCGTACCATAACCTAAAGTCTCGTTCGCGATCTGGACCGCCTTCGGGTCCATGTACATCGACAAGGGCGGTAAGGGCAATTGACTTCCCTGCCGGAAACCGCCTAGCCCGAGATAGGCCCCAAGGACCAGCAGCAACCACTTCAACCAGGGCGCTTTTCGATCGATCGGAGAGCGGATGGGAAACACCGCAAAAAAGAAGTAGAACAGCGCTGGGAACAGGCTCTTGCAAATCGTGCGAAATAAGAGGAGAGAAATTCGCAGACCAGTAGGCGCGCCACCAAAACCGTCGGGCATGGGTGGTTCGCAGACAAACGTCGAAAAAACCAACGCCAGCAGCCAGGCGTTGCGGTCCTCGACGCGAAGAAATAGAACCGTCAGTCCAACAACCACAAACAGGACGGGAAACGAATCGACAATCTGCTGGGCCACCCTCTTCGCCAGAGGGGCAACATCTCCGTCGCCTCGTTCGGCACGAAACACTGGTTTCAACACCAAGGGCTGCGACTGCCCGGCTCGCTCGACCGTTAAAACTACCGTTTGTCCGGGACGCGATTTCTGCCAGATTCGCAACTGAACATTGGAATAAGGCGATCGCGAGGCGACGCCCTGGCCGTTGATGGCTACGATATGATCGCCGGGCCGCAACCCGACCCGTTCTGCCGGACTGTCCTGGTAAACATCGATGACTTCGATGGCTGCGCCGGTGTAATTGGGGTCGAAGCCGATTTCGACCGGAAACGGCCGGCGGATGTAGTACATCCAGGCGGCACTGTAGATGACGGTAGCCGCCGCCAACAAGATCGCAGCCGCCAGAAAGAATGGGCGAAGGTCACGTCCCCGCGACATGGTTCCCGCCATAGGTTGAGCCGACGACGACACGTTCGCAATAGTGTAGTCCATCCCGCCGCGAATACTTCGCATCCTCTTTAATGAATGCGGCTCGAACTCTGCTGGTATCTGGCCGCGCCAACAACTTGCCAGGAGGATTGCAATGCCGGATGAAAAAACACTAGAGCGAGCTCAGGAAGATGCCCGCGAGGGCAAATCGCCCAGCACGCAGGCCGGGGAATTCGTCAAGGAGGAAATGGACCACATTCGCGAGGGCAAGCACGGCGCCCGTTCTCCGCAGCAGGCGATTGCGATTGGCTTGTCGAAAGCCAGACGCGCCGGAGTCAAGCTGCCTGCGCCCAAGAAAGGTACGACCTCGGAGGCGACACGCACCAAGGCTATGCGGGACGAACGCAAAGGCCAGTCGTCGGCCAAAAAGAAGACCTCGGCCAAGCGATCGCGAGCGGTCAGCGGAGCACTGAAGCGGGAAGGTCACTCGGCCGCATCACATAGTGCGCTATCCAAGCAGGCGAAGAGGACGGCTCGCCAGCGTGGCAGTACAGCGCGAAAACAGGCTGCGAAGAAGGCCGCGCGAACTCGCCAGAGACGAGCCGCGTAAAGCGGCGCGTGCCCCCAGAACTGAAGTTGACTGCCTCCCACACATTCGCAAATAGCGCGAATGTGTGGGGCAACCGCAAGGACTCTCCGCAACAGGAACACTGCCCTGTGTTTTCAGCGTGTTACGACTGGCCTTGGGAGGCAGTGACAGCAGTCCCTGGAGACGACGCCTTCCTAGCGCGGCACGGATAGGTGATATTCGTTGCGGTTCTTCTTGGAAGTGGTCCTGCATCGTGTCACAATCACAGGTTACAGTCAGCGGAAGTTCCAGCCCTCCGAGGAGTCTCCATTGTTGCGGCCCCGAAGTTTGTCGCAGATTTTCCTTTCGTTCGCCTGGTTACTCACATTCTCGGCCAGTCAGGCGCTAGCCGATCGCATTCCTCAGACCATCAGCGACGCATCATCGTGGCGCATGCAAGGGAATGTTAGCCCTCGTGTGCAGACTAAGTTTGACCGCGGCCCGGCTAGCGGCGCTCTCAAACTGCAAGGCATGAGGCTGGTGTTCCAACTCACCCCCGCGCAGCAGACCAGCCTGGACACACTGCTGCAGCAGCAGATGGACCCGACCTCCGCTAACTATCATGTCTGGCTGACACCGGAAGAGTACGCAACCCGCTTCGGACTTAGTCAGGCCGATGTCAGCCGAATTGCCGGCTGGTTGCGCCGCCAAGGATTCACCAACATTATTCCCGCGCGCAGCCGCACCTGGATTGGCTTTAGCGGCACCGCCACGCAGGTCGAGTCGGCGCTTCACACCAACATCCATCAATACCTGGACTCCGCCAGCGGCGAAATGCATTATGCCAATGCCATCGAACCTTCGCTGCCCGGCGCTTTCCGTGGCGTGGTGGCCGCCATCAGCGGACTGAACGATTACCGGCCGCGGCCGCGCTCCGTCATCAGACACGTGCAACCGCACTTCACTTCAGACTTGAGCGGCAATCACTACCTGGCGCCCGACGATTTCGCCACCATCTACGACGTGCAAGGACTCTATTCCAGCGGGATTAACGGTACGGGCCAGGCCATCGCCATCATGGGCCAGTCGGATCTGTCGAAAGATTCCGGGCACCACAATCAATATGATGTAGTGACCTTCCGCAGCGTGTCGAAACTGCCGGTGGCCGATCTGCAGGTGATTCTGGTGCCGGGCGATGCGGACCCCGGTATCGTGAAGGATGATGTAGGAGAAGCCAACCTCGATGTCGAATGGTCGGGAGCAGTGGCGAGGAACGCCAAGCTCATCTATGTGAACTCCAGCAATGCATTCGACTCGTTGCAGTACGCCGTCGATCAGAATCTTGCCCCGGTCATCAGCTTGAGCTACGGAGACTGCGAGGCGAACTTCAGCTCGACGGAAATCAACACGATCACCCACATGAGCCAGCAAGCCAACACCCAAGGTCAGACCATCGTGGCCGCTGCCGGGGACAGCGGCGCGGCCGATTGCGACCTCACCACCGATCCCAACAATCCGGTGGAAAGCGCCACCCACGGCTACGCGGTCGATGTGCCCGCCGACTTGCCCTACGTAACGGGAATGGGTGGAACCGAATTCAGTGAAGGCGATGACACCGGCGCGACCCAGTATTGGAGCGGCGCCAACAACGGCAACAATGGCTCCGCACTGTCCTACATTCCGGAAACGGCCTGGAACGACACCGCCGCCGACGGATCGCTGGCCGCTGGTGGCGGCGGCGTCAGCACCCTGTTCACCAAGCCTTCGTGGCAAACCGGAACCGGCGTACCCAGTGATGGACAGCGCGACGTGCCCGACGTTTCGCTCAGCTCCTCGGCCGATCACGACGGCTATCTGATCTGCTCGCAATCCAGCTGCGTCAATGGGTACCGGCAATCGGACAACGATCTGACCGTCATCGGAGGAACCTCGGTGGCTGCGCCCACCTTTGCCGGTCTGGTGACGTTGCTGGTGCAACAAACAAACGAACGCCAGGGTAACGTAAATCCTCTTCTGTACGGTTTGGCGGCGAGTGCGTCCAACGCTTTTCACGACATCACGACCGGCAATAATATGGTGCCTTGCACAGCTGGATCGAAGGACTGCCCTGCCAGTGGCATGATCGGATATGACGCCGGTCCGGGCTACGACTTGGCTACCGGCCTGGGATCGGTAGACGCAGGAGCGCTGGCAGCCGCCTGGAATGGTCCTACCAGTCCCGATTTCGCAGTGACGCGCGCAAACCGCGAGCTTGACGATCACCAGAGGATCTCCGGTGACAGATACCATCACCGTGGCCGGCTTGGCCGGATATTCCTCCAGCGTGACTCTCTCGTGCTCTGTGTCCGGCTCGCTGAGCTCAACCACCTGTTCCATCAGCCCGAGCGGCGTCAGTCCGGGCGGGACCGCAACGCTGACGGTCACGGCAAATACGCTGGCGGGATTGCGGCGCAAGCCAGAATTCTTCCATCCCGGCTGGTCGATGGCGGGCAGTTTCCTGTTTGCAGCCGGCTTCGTGCTGACCCAGAGCGGCAAGACCAGGCGTGGCAGGTCAAAGATGAAAGGCGTAATGCTTGGTCTGGTTCTGTGTATATTGACGGGCACAGTTTCGTGCGGAGGCGGCGGAGGTGGGAGTACTCCTCAGCAGAACAACACGCCGACTTTCCAGACTGGGATGGTTACGGTGCAAGGAACCAGCGGCCAGCTGCAACATACTTTGGACATTACGGTCACCGCGAACTGAGTCGCCGCTGTTTACCGTCGGCTAATTCGTTTCCCGTCCATCCGAATGCGCCCGTGTATAATTTTTGCAGTGCGCCCGTAGCTCAGCTGGATAGAGCGAATGCCTCCGGAGCATTAGGTCGGGAGTTCGAATCTCTCCGGGCGCACCAGAGCCTTTCCTCTCCTGCAACGAAGTTCCGGCGGTTTGGATTACATCCCGTTTTCCAGTCGGAACCATGCCAGTGGTTGTCAGTGGCAGATTTCGCAGAAGCGGACTCGGGACAATCTTCAGTAAGGTGGACGCGCCGATTCCGCAATTGCTCAGGATTACTTACGGGATGGAGATATTTCCCCAGTTATCATAGCGAACAAAAACTAACCGCTGCTCATTCATTGACTTGCCTTACGTCTAGTCCTAACATTCCGCCCATGGTCGGCGCCACCATTTCGCATTACCGCATCGTAACCAAGCTCGGCGGCGGCGGGATGGGCGTAATCTACAAGGCTGAGGACACTCGGCTCGATCGCTTTGTCGCACTCAAATTCCTTCCCGAGAATGTGGCCCAAGATGGCCATGCTATAGAGAGATTTCGGCGCGAAGCCAGAGCAGCCTCGGCACTGAACCATCCAAACATCTGCACCATTTATGAGATCGGCGAGGAAGATGGCCGTACCTTTATCGCCATGGAATTCCTCGATGGCGTCACGCTGAAGCATCGCATTCAGGGCGAGCCGCTCGACCTGGAGTTGCTACTCGACCTGGGCACCGAAATCGCCGACGCGCTCGATGCCGCCCATGGCGAGGGCATCGTTCACCGTGACATCAAACCGGCGAACATCTTTGTCACGCGACGGGGCCATGCCAAGATTCTCGATTTCGGATTGGCCAAGGTTACGGCCAAGACCCCCACGGGCGGCGAAGCCACAACCGAACTGGTTTCCTCTGACGACATCCATCTGACCAGCCCCGGCGCCATGCTGGGCACAGTGGCCTACATGTCGCCAGAGCAAGTTGAAGCCAAAGAGGTAGACGCTCGCAGTGATCTGTTTTCCTTCGGCGCCGCTTTATATGAAATGGCGACGGGCAAGATACCGTTCGACGGGACAAGTTCAGGAGTGATTCTGGGCGCAATTCTGCATTGCGAACCTTTGCCCGCAGCCCAGCTGAATCCACAACTTTCACCCGGCTTGGACGTAGTAATCCGCAAGGCGCTGGAGAAGGACCGGAAGCTACGCTACCAAAGTGCGGCGGAGATGCGCGCCGATCTGCAACGACTGAAGCGTGACAGCGAGAGCGGACGATATACGCGAGATACGCGAGCAAGTTCGAGCTCAGCTTCAGGAGCAAGTGCAACTGCAGTGCAGCTTGTGATGGAAGCGCCATCAACGCTGGCAACAGCCACCAAGAAGAAACGCTGGCCCATGCTGGTAGCGAGCATCATCTTGTTGATCGCTCTCCTGATTGCCGGAGTTCTTTACTACCATGCGCATCAGGCTCCGCGCCTGACCGACAAAGACACGATCGTCATTGCCGACTTCGACAACAAAACGGGCGACGCGGTCTTCGACGACACGTTGAAGACGGCACTTACGGTCGCGTTGAACCAGTCCCCGTTCCTTAAGGTGCTGTCGGATGAGAAGGTGGCGGAAACATTGAAGATGATGACCCGCCCAGCCGATACGAAGCTGACGCCCGTGGAAGCACGGGAAGTTTGCATGCGCTCAAACAGCAAAGCGTACATTGCCGGATCAATCAGCAGCCTGGGCAGCCAGTACGTGGTGGAGTTGAAGGTGTTGAACTGCCAGAATGGCGAATCTCTGGCCGAAGAACAGGTGACGGCCAATGGCAAGGAAAGCGTTCTGAAGGCCGTAGGTAAGGCGGCTGCAAAGCTGCGCGAGAAGTTGGGCGAATCGCTGACCGCGTTACAGAAGTTCGATGTTCCACTGCAGCCGGCCACCACCTCGTCGCTCGAGGCGCTCCAGGCGTATGCCATGGGCCTCAAGATGAAAGCCGCTCAGGGCTCCGAGGCTGCGGTGCCGTTCTACAAACGGGCCGTCGAACTTGATCCCGACTTCGCCGACGCTTATGCCGCTTTGGGTGCCGCCTACAGCGACTCGGGCCAGTATACGCTGTCGATGGAGAATGCCCGGAAAGCTTACGAACTTCGCGACCACGTGAGCAGTCAGCGCGAAAGATACCATATCGAGGGAGATTATTATGACTCGGTTACAGGCGAGATAAGTAAGGCAAATCAAACCTATCTAGATTGGATACAGGTCTATCCCGACGACCATCGGCCGCACGCGAATCTGGCCGCGAACTATTTTGACATGGGCCAATACGAGAAGGCGGCAGATGAAGAAAAGACGTTCCTGCAACTACAACCGAACAATGTAAACGCGTTCACCGCCTTAATGGACGACTATCTCGCACTGGACCAGCCCGAGAAAGCAAACGATATTTATGAGCAGGCGCACCAGCGCAACCTGGACAACAGTGTTCTTGGACTCTATCGCTATTACACGGCTTTTCTCCAGGGCGACAAACAGACTATGCAAGCGGAGTTAGCCTGGGCCATGGGACGACCGGGAGCCGAAGATGCACTGCTCTCCGCCCAATCGGACACCGAGGCGTTCCATGGCCGATTAGATCACGCGTGGAATTTTACCCAGCGAGCGGTGCAGTCGGCCAAGCACGTGGATGCTCCGGAAAGGGCTGCTATGTGGTTGGCAAATGCGGCCCTTTACGAAGCCGAGGTCGGAAACGAAGTTAGGGCGCGAGCCATTGCCGCCGAGACGCAGGAAATCGGCGGCAGAGATGTCGAAGTCCAGATTGCGCTGGCCTTGGCACGCACGGGACAATCTGCAGAAGCCGAAAAAATCGCGGCGAAGCTGGATGCAGACTTTCCCCGCAGCACCATGCTGCAGAATTACTGGCTGCCCACGATTCGAGCAGCCGCTGAGCTGCAGAAAAACAATCCCGGCAAAGCCATCGAGTTGCTGGAACAGGCCGTCCCTTATGAACTGGGAATCCAGGACTCGGGACATATGTATCCTGTTTATCTTCGCGGCGAGGCCTATCTAAAGTTAGGGCGCGGCGCCGAGGCCGCCGGGGAATTTCAGAAGATTCTTGATCATCGCGGTGTCGTGCTGAACTTTGTGATCGGCTCCCTGGCGCGGCTCCAACTGGCGCGCGCAGCAGTACTAAGCGGCGACACCACCACCGCACGCACACAATACGAAGACTTCCTCGAGCTGTGGAAGGGTGCCGATACCGATCTGCCTGTCCTCAAGGCCGCCCGAACCGAATACCAACGCCTGCGCTAGCTGAGTCGTCCTTCTGGACGGCAACCTGGGAGCCGCGTTCAGCTCCGGCAGTTTGCTGAAAAACTCGAAAAGCAGATCCCTCACCAGCTGAACAGTTTGCTGAAAAACTCGGATGGATCAGTCGTTCGGGTAGTGCGGCGCTTCAGCGCCGCGTCCGAGTCCTTTATTCTTGTCATCACGAGCCGGCTTCAGCCGGCGAGGGACCTGCTGTTTTGTGTTTTTCAGCAAACTGTGAAGCCGGATTGGGGATTACAAAAATAAAGGACTCTTGCTACAGCAGAGCCAAGCTGCGCCCCTTCAAAATCACCCCAAGCTGAGTCTTTCAGCAAACTGCTAGGGCGCGAGTAGCGGCGATTTCAAACGCGTCAATTTTCCGGAGCGCGAGGGTAACGTCGCGATCGGTGGAGGCACTGCGCTCGATTCGCCGGCGCAGTGCCGCAATCTTTCCAACGTTCCATCCAATCACCTCGCAGTACTCAGTCAATGCGACGGTAGCACCGCAACCTACCTTGGATTACCTCATGGCCGTCGGGGACGGGAGAGCCGTTTCTCCTAATCTTGTGATCCCGAACACCGTCCCGCCGCCGTAAACTCCGCCATTCACGGTCGTGCCATAAAGGATCCCGCTAGAATTGAAGACCAGTCCGGCCAGTGGGTTCTTCCCATCGGTACCGTTACCAAAGCTATACAGGGGGCTTTCCCGGCAGCATCGAATGCCTGGGGTGAACAGCTCGAATGCCGTGCCTCCGCTGTAAAGTCCGCCATTCTGGGTCGTGCCATAAAGGTTGCCGGAGCTGTCGAAGACCAGCCCGGAGTAGGGATTCAGCCCGTCAGTGGGGCTGCCACCGAAGCTGTACAGACCTGTCTCTGTCCAGCCTCCTGCGCCATCGGATGACAGCTCGAACGCGGTCCCACCGCTGAACATCCCGCCATTGACGGTCGTCCCATAGAGGTTGCCGGAATTATCGAAGACCAGTCCGGAGTGGGGGTTCAACCCATCCGTGCCAGAGCCGAAGTTGTACACCGGCGATTCCCGGCAGCATCGAATGCCTGGAGTCAACAGCTCGAACACCGTCCCGCCGCCGAAAAGTCCGCCATTCAGGGTCGTGCCATAGAGGTTGCCGGAGCTGTCGAAGACCAGCCCAGAGTAGGGATTCAGCCCGTCAGTAGGGGTGCCGCCGAAGCTATATAGACCTGTCTCTGTCCAGCCTCCTGCACCATTGGGCGATAGTTCAAACGCCGTCCCACCGCCGAAAAGTCCGCCATTCACTGTCGTGCCATAGAGGTTGCCAGAACCATCGAAGATCAGCCCAGCGCCGGGGTTCGCCCCGTCCGTGCCAGCGCCGAAGTTGTACAGCACCGTCTCGGTGCCGTTCGGCGATAGCTCGAACACCATCCCATAGCCGTAAATCCCGCCCGCAGAAGTGGTGCCGTAAAGATTACCGGCGGAATCGAAGATCAGGTTCCCCAGCGGCGTTTGCCCATCGTTGCCGCTGCCGAAATTGTGCAGTACCGTCTCGGTGCCGTTCGGCGACAGCTCAAAGACCGTGCCTTTGCGGTTCGTTCCGCCCCCTGACGTGGTGCCGTAAAGATTGCCAGCGGAATCGAAGATCAGGCTCGCAACCGGGTTTTGCCCGTCATTGCCGCTGCCGAAGTTGTGTACCAACATGTCTTGCTGCGCGGTGAAGACCGCTCTCAGCAATTGATTCTGGGTCATGGTGACGTTGCACGGACCGGTGCCAGTGCAGGCTCCGCTCCAGCCGGAGAACGTTCCTCCCTGGCCTGGAGTGGCGTTCAGGGTGACTGGCGTGTTGGGGGCATACGTGTGACTGCATGTGCCGGGACAGTTGATGAAACCGTCTGTGCTGGCCACTGTCCCGCTGCCAGTGGTGGATACGGTTAAGCTAAAGAAACCTGGGTTCTGGGTGAACGTAGCTGTAACCGATAAGGGCCCTGTCATGATGACATTGCAGGAACCGTTTCCGCTGCAAGCTCCACTCCAACCGGCAAAGCTCCAACCTGGCGCCGGTGTGGCATTTAGTGTGACGAGCGTATTGCTGGGGTAAGAATTCCCGCAGGTGCCCGGGCAGTTGATGTCCCCATCCGTGCTGGTCGCGGTTCCGCTACCGCTGACCGACACCGTCAATAGGTAGTTGACTTGGTTGGAGGTGACTTGCGCCGTGCCGGGGCTCGCCTGATAGGTCGAATTGTCTACCGTGTCATGCAGACTTACATTCACGGAGTAGGCCCCGCCGGCGGAGTATGTATGCGTGCCGCTTACAGTGAATGGTCCGCCTGTCGGCCCGGAGACGGTCCCGGGACTGAATCCTGTGCCGTCGCCCCAGTCGATCATGGATGTGAAATTGGCTTGCGTAGCGGTCGGAGTGCCGTCAACAAAGCTGGCAACCGCGCCGTTGAACTGCGAGCCTGCCAATGCCACGATAGCGTTTCCAGTGCCGCCAATAGCGCTCAGTCGGCCGACCTCGCCGGCAGCCCCTAGCGTCATCCAAATTTTACCGTCAGCGCCGAAGGTGGGAGTGCCGTTCTGGGTATTGGCCGCCTGCAGCTGAACGGAACTTACTACCCCCGCAGTCGTGATACGTCCCACCGTATTTGGGTAATAGGGATCGAACCATATTGCGCCGTCAGTCCCCACTCGAATATCGTCATCTGTTAGGAACTGCGCCGGAAATTCTCCTAAAACGTTGCATGAGGTGGAGAACTTAGAAATAGCGCCGTAGGGCGTCCCTAGCATGATCCATAAATTTCCGTCGGGGCCGGTGACGATGGCCTCTGGAGGTTTGCCGGTGCCAGGATACGGACACTCCGTAACTTGGAGGGTAGTCGGGTTTACTTTCGCGACCTTCTGGGCCCCTTGCTCAGTAAACCATACGTTACCGTCGGGCCCGCTGGTTTCGTAAAGCGCAAGGGCGCTCGGTGTAGGGATTGCAACCGGGGTCATGACACCGCCCGTGGTGATCCGTACGATGTTGTTATAAGCCGCGGCATACTCTGTGAACCATAAGTTTCCGTCAGGGCCCACGGCAATTTCCCACAACCCTGGAAATGTTTGCCCGACCGAGTATTCCGTGATTGCACATCCAGTGGTCATCTTGGCTATGTTGTACGTGCCTGCTTCCACGAACCACAGATTGTGATCGGGCCCGGTGACGATTCCCTGGGGTTGAGCTCCTTGAGCGAGGTCACAAGTCTGGGTGATAACGCCGTTCGTGTCCATTCTCCCGATGCGATCGGCGTACGTCTCTGAGAACCAGACTGCGCCGTCAGGCCCCAGGGTGCTCCACGCCGGGAAAGAGCCCTGGTTCGGGAGCAAATAAATATTTCCCAGTTGTCCGCTGGTGGTGACGTCAAGGATGCTGGCGAAATTAAGGCTTGATAATATCCACAGATCTCCGTTGGAACCCGAGACGATACTCTCCAGGTAGTAATTGAACTGAGTTAGAGCGCCCCCGAGCTCAGTCAGTGTGTTGCAATTGCCGGGAGTCACGTATCCGATTTGCTCCAGTAACGTAAACCAGATATTGCCGTCAGGACCGGTTGTGATCCCAGCATAGCCAGTGCTACCTGGGGTGAGTGAGCATTCTGATTCCACTCCCCCCGTGGTGATACTCGCCACGTGCTTGTTCTCAGTGACCCAGAGGTTCCCGTCAGGACCCCTCGTGATGCCATTTGGCGTGTCGGCGGTATCAAAGATCGTGACTACACCCGCAGTCGTAATCCGTCCGACGAATTGTATTCCCACCGCGCTGGCGTTGGCATTCGTAAACCAGAGGTTCCCATCCGGCCCGACCGCGATCTCTCCCGGGACATAATCGAATGCGTCGAAAACAATTGGGTTAATGTAGGTGGGGTATTCAGTTACGCCGCCGCTCATATCGATGGCGCCAATCCGGAAACCATTCAGCGGATGCAATAGGTCGACGGAGTTGTCAACGAACCACAGTCTGTTATCCGGCCCAGTGACGATACCTTGCGGATGACTGCCGACGGGAAGATTGTAGGTAACCACGGAACCGCCAGCGGTATTGATATGACCGATGAAGCCGGCAAATTCGTCGGTGAACCACAGATTCCCATCCGGACCGGTGGTAATGCCTTGGAGGCCCTGTGCTCCTGGAATAGGGTATTCGGTGATAACACCTTGCGCGGTGATCTTCCCAATTTTCAGACCGCTATTTTCCGTGAACCAGAGGTTGTGGTCCGGGCCCATCGTAATCACGGCGGGTTCCGGCGCACGCCCAGGCGGAACGGCGAAGTCAGTCTCGGCGGAAACCGGTGACGAAAGAACCGAGATGGCCAGCGCGCCAATCACGGCCATGATTAGAGATGCCGGCAAACAGAAGTAGCGGCTCATCCTGCCTCCAACGCCCGGCAGCGGACACATGGCCTTGGCCGCTATGGGGTCAAGCGAAATAATCTGTGTTGAAGATGAAAGAAGCTAGCACGCTAGCCGGGCGGAGTCAATCAGAATTTCTAGTGACCTGGCCCCTGAATTCGTCCAAAACCGGGGGGATGGCAGTGTCCGGACCTGGCGTTGTGGTCGCCTAACTCGACTTCAATCTGACATAAGACTGGCAACAATCTTCTACGCATTACCAAACCGGCAAGCGTCGTCTTCATATCGATACCGAAAAAAGCCAGCGCAGCGACGAAGGCAACAATAGCCAGCACGATGCGGCTGACACGCTGCATCAGGACGAAGATCGCCTCACCGCTGGCTTTGCTTTTCGTCGCCTGTCTCACGCTTCGATGCCTATCCTGCTGGCGGATCATGCTCGGCGAGCGAGAAGCGAGAATGGCTAGGGCAGCTACACTGTTCTGCGACCGGTTACCAGATTGACGATGAGCACGATCACGGCTACGACCAGCAGAAGATGGATTAGGCTTCCGGCAATATGGAAACCCCATCCCAGCAGCCAGAGAATCAGCAGAATTGCAAAGATTGTCCAAAGCATGGATTCGTCACCAAGGCCAGAAGACTGGCACATCTGGTAAGAATCACAATCCCGCGCCCGAGTTGTACAGGCCGTGATCTGCAGACAGAAAGCCGCACCCAGCAATACCGCCTGCCATCATTCCCTCGACTCGACCTCGGATCCTGAACGCAGTTCAATCAGGACAACTGCCCCCGGGGCTGAGGGGCAATCTGTATTTCCGGCGCCTGCTGGTCCGGAGGCTTTGCCAAGCTGAGCATGCGCATCGGGAAAATTCCCGCCGCCTACCCTGCGTTAGCCGGAGAATCCGCTACCTGACAAGCTGGTCCTCCCTTGCCCTGCCGCCCGTGGATGATCTTACTTACGCGATTTCCAGTTGCGAACGCATCTTCTCGGCCAGCTGCCGCACCGACTCGATCTTCTCCGCAATGTCGGGCGAAAGCGACTTCAGCCGCAGCGCCAGTTCGGAGTTCAGCAGAATGCCGGTCACTTCGCCGCGCAACTGATTGCGCAACACCTGCCCGGCGGCACGCAGGGCGACGACCTTCTCCTTATCGGCGCGCCGCAGCGCCACCTGGACTTCGCGCACCACTCTTTCGCTGCTGTGTAAGGCCAGGTTCACATACAGCGGCATGGCCATTCCGGCATGGTTCAGCAAGGTATCGAGGGCGCGAAAGTCTGCCTCCAGCAGCGATTGGTCGATCGCCAGCCCGTCATATTCCGCTGCCTGCAGCTTGCTTACCGCTTGCGGTACCGAGGTGGCCACGTAAGTTTTGTGGCCGGTCCCCCGATCCAGCGCCGCGGCACATTCCTTTGCCCGGGAAGAGGTTGTCACTAATAGAATCATGGTTTCTCCTTTCACCGCATGCCGGAAGCACACTTCGCCTCTGCCGCTGGCGGGCGGTGTTGGTCAGTCTTAATTGTCAGCCTGGCAAGTCTGCCTAGATCCTCAATCGGCGTTGGGCTGGCGCGCCTTGAGGTTAAGCTTAGAGTCCCGGGCCGTATTCCTTCAGTTTGCGATACAGGGTGGTCTTGCCGATGCCCAGGCGGCGCGCGGCTTCCAGTTTGTCGCCGTCGAGCGCTTCAATAGCATGCAGGATCGCCTGCTTTTCCAGTTGGTCCAGCGGGGTGATAGCCAGAGGGTCGGCTATCGTCTCCTTCGCCTTGGCCTGGGTCTCGAAGGTTCGCAACTGGGTGGGCAGATCGGTCACATGGATGGTGGGCAGCGAGCAAGTGGTGCAGGCGCGCTCCACGCAGTTCTCCAGCTCACGCACGTTGCCCGGCCAGTCGTAGTTCAGCATCAGCCGCAGAGCATCTTCGCCTACGCTGTGTTGTGCCTGGTTGGCGCTGTTGATCCGCTCCAGCACATTTCCGATCAGCAGAGGAATGTCCTGCTTGCGCTCGCGCAGGGGCGGAATTCGCAGGGTAAGCACGTTGAGCCGGAAGTAGAGATCGCGGCGAAACGTGCCCTGGCTCACGGCGGTGTCGAGGTCACGGTTGGTGGCAGCCAGGATGCGCACATTAATGGGCACGGCTCGCGTGCTACCCACCGGACGGATCTCTTTCTCCTGGATGGCCCGCAGCAGCTTGGCTTGCAAGTCCACCGGCAACTCACCGATCTCGTCCAGAAAAATCGTTCCGCCCTCGGCAGTCGCCAGCAAACCGTCCTTGGCCCGCACCGCGCCCGTGAAAGCACCACGCACGTAGCCGAACAGCTCGCTTTCGATCAGAGTCGGAACCAGCGAACCGCAATCCACCGGGATGAACGGCTTGTCTTTGTAGGAACCGGAGTAGTGAATGGAACGCGCTACCAGTTCCTTACCCGTCCCGCTCTCACCTAGAATCAGCACCGGATGGGTACTGTGCGCGGCCTTGGCAATGATGCGATAGAGCTTCTCCATCTCCGGAGAATGACCTACCAACTGGCCGAAGCCATGCTTCGATTTCAGTTGCTCACGCAGCAGCCGGTTCTCCGCCGTAAGCTTCAGATGCCCTGCCACTCGCTCCAACTCCAGGCGCAGTTCGTCGAAATTGAACGGCTTGGTGATGTAGTCGTAGGCTCCCAACTTCATCGCCTGCACCGCCGACTGTACCGTGGCAAAACCGGTCATCACAATGACCACCGCTTCGGGACGCTGCCGCTTGACCTCGCGCAAAACCTCAAGCCCGTTGTTGCCGGGCAGGCGAAGATCCAACAGAACCACATCGGGGTTGGCGGTTTCCAGGATGCGGTAGGCTTCGTCGCGCGATTCCGCTGTTTGAGTATTAAATCCCAAGGAACGGGCCACTTCCCGGCAGCACTCCCGTACCGACCGTTCGTCCTCCACGATTAGCAGGTTCAACAGGTTGGTTTCAAAGCTCTGCTCATGGACCGGAACCGCCTCTGCTGCAATCACGTGACTCCCCTTCTCGGCGATGGCAAGTTCCCCCCACCGACTCAACTCGTTTTCAGCGCTCATTACCATCATCCCCTTTTGGGAAAAAGCTGCTAGTGCAGGGGTCACAACCCAGTGTGAGTTCCGTTGGTCCGGTCGAAAAACCAGGAGCCGCAGCCCCGGCGGCAAGATGTCGCGGCAGGCTCACCGTCGTAGACACGCTCGGCTCCTGGGCCGTCACCACGGTTAAAGCATCAGCTTTACTCGGCCATTGGCCAGGCTGGGATGCGCTTTCTCCAAACTGGTGCCGCAACCGTTTCAGCAGCTCGCCACCGCGTTGGGCGTTGCGCTCAACCTCAAGCACCGGGCGCTTGAGGCGGCTGTAAGGAGGCAGCTTCCACTCCAACAACTGAGCATTCATCAATACCGCTGTCATCGTGTTGGATAACTCATGCACCAGTCCTGCGCAGTCGTTGCAACGCAGCTGCGAGGAGCGCGGCGTTTTCGCATCGCGCCCCTCGCCTGCGCCGCAGGAGGAGATTGCTTCGCTCACCCAACTGCTCTGGCCCAAATCCAAGTCTTCAAGTTCCTTACCCTCATCACCGTCAGGAGTTCCATCGCTCGCGGCTAATACCTTTACCTGCGAATCCGTGGCCCTGCTAGCCGGCCGGCGCTTTGACTGACTCCCTCGCCGCCCATTGCCGTATGTGTTGTCTCTCAGCTTCTTGCCGTTTCCGCTCATGGTTTGCTGCCGCTCCGACACCCTGACAAGAAGCATGTTGCACGCCAAATCTCAGGGTCGCGCTTTACGTGTGATTCATAAGGACTTGGCTGTGTATGAAGCCAAGCTCGGGAGGAGCTCGCTCGGCATTGGGTTCTAATTTGGGACGGCTCGTAGCCGCGATCATGCGCAAACATCCTCTGGCTCAGGCGTTTATACGGGTTTCCGCGTAAGGGAATTTTGGAGTGAACAGCGCTTGAATTGGGAACGCTGCCGTCAGTCCGGCGATGGCAGGTTTGAGGGCCAAAAGAAAAAGGAGAGCCGAAGCTCCCCTTTTCTCTTCTCTTGGCGCGATTCGATTAACCCCTATTGGCGGTTGGCAGTGGAACTTCCCGACGCGACGTGTGCCGTCTCCGACGAGGCTGCCGCGTTACCGCCTTGCTGTAGCAGCAACCCGTTGTAGGAAGAAGTTGCCAGCAGGCGTCCCTGGAAAGTCAAAGCGGTGCGGATGGAAACTCCGGTATCGGGCGTGCGCTGCCAGGTTTGGCCAGCGTCCTTGCTTTCGAACACTCCGTGGGCATAGAGCGCCGTAGCCAACAGCCGTTGCGAAGCAGCGTCATAGCGCACAATGAACACGTTGCGCGACGGCAATCCGCCAAGGACATGCTCCCAGCTCTTGCCGCCGTCGGTGGAACGTACCGCTCCCTCGCGGGTCGCCAGCCACAGCGAGCCATCGGGCATTGCCGTCAGGTTGTAAATTCCAGTGACATACTGCGGGTAGACGATCTCGCTCCAGGACTGGCCGGCGTCGCGCGAGAGGAACGCGTGCTTGGGGCTGACCAGACTAATAGCGCCATCGGCAAAACTGTTGACCGCGATGAAGTCGGCTTCGCCTTCAACCGGCGCGCCATACCACTTGTGGCCTTGATCGACGCTGACGAACAGACCTTCATTGGTAGCGGCATACCACGCCTTGTCGGTAATCTCGATGGCGCGCACGCGCGGAGTTTTTTCCGGTGCAATTCCGTGCTCCGGCGGAGCAGTCTTGTGAGCTACCGCAGGGTGTTTGGAAGCTGCTGCCTTACCCTTGACCGTCTTGGTGGTGGGCTTCGGCTCGGCAGGCGCCTTTTCCTGCCATTGCGGCGGCGGCCCACTAATCAAAGTTGCGGGCTGCCAGGCGCCGCTTAGAGAAGTCAGATAGAAAATTCCATGATTGGTGCCGGCAAAGATGACGCCATCGGGGGCCTGCTGCAGGCTCAGAATATCGCGCTCGTCGAGGCCGCGATTCGACTGGCTCCAGGTCCCGCCGCCATCGTTGGAGACGAAGAAGCCACCCAGGCTTTTATCGTTGACTACGCCGACGTAGATGCGGTTGGGATCTTTGTTATCGACCACCACGCCGCCCACCACACGATGCGCAAAGCCCCGATTCGAGGGGTCATAGGTGGCAAAACCATCGTCACTGGCCAGCACGCCGCCGCGATCGGTAGCCACCAGAACGCGCTGCGGATTCTTGGGATCAATCATCACATCGTTGACGATCACCGAATCGTCGGTCACCAGCTTCCAATTGGCGCCGCGGTCGAGCGTCTTCCACAATCCGCCGGTGGTGCCGGCGTAAACGGTAGAGTCCCGCTGCGGATCTTCTTTCAGCACGCGCGTGCGCATCGCCGAATGGGGCAACGAGAGCGAGATGCGATGAAAGTATTCGGCGCTGTTGTCGCTGCGATACATTCCCGAGCAGGCGCTGGCATAGACCGTGGATGGGTTCTGGGGATCGACGATGATGCTGAACATGTCGGAATCGAAGGCGATGCCCTTGCTGATGGGATGCCAGTTGGCGCCGCCGTCTTCCGTCTTCCACGGCAGGTGCCAGGTTCCGGCGTAAACGATATCCGGATTCACCGGATCAATAGCGATCGATTCGATGTTCTTGATTTCCTGCTGGGCCTCGGGCGACATGCGCTCCCAGGTTTCGCCGCCGTTGCGCGAACGGAAGACTCCGTCCAAAGCTCCGATAACCAACGTATTGGGATCGCTGGGCGCCATGGCCAAGGCGCGAACCGACTTGCCGTGCACCGCTTTCAGGGTTCGCCAGGTACGACCGCCGTCGTCAGACCGAAACACGTCCCCTTCATCGGAGTTGTAGAGACTCCAGCCGGCTACATAGATGGTCGAAGAGTGCGCGGGATCGAAGATGATGTGGTCGAGCACGTAATCGTCACCCGGACCCAGGTGGGCGAACAGACTCCAGGAGTTGCCGCTATCCTGGGAAAGGAACAGCTGTCCCGCACTGGTGCCCAGCAGAATACGGCTGGGATTTGCCGGATCATAGGCCAGACTACGCACATCTCCACCCTCGGGTCCGATCAGGCGCCAATCGGAAGCCAAGGCCGTAAGGGTGAAAAGCAATAGCGAACAGACAAGCAGCTTTACCGCAGACGAAGTGATCTTATGCATATCCATGTTGAAAGAAAAACCGAGGCTCTCTCTAGAAGCTTGCTCCATGATAACTCTAAGCGGCTGAGCCGTGTATCCACGAAAAGTACCAACTAGGTACCGCGTAAAAGTGCCAGTACCGTATTGATCTCACTGCCGGAATCGGCACCGCCCGTTTTCAAATGTCGATAACTTTAACGGATGCCACCGCCGCACTTCGGTGTTGCACGGCACGAACTCCGCTCGCTATCCGATTGACGGAAGCGCGGAAAAAAGCCGGCAGGAGAGAGTTGCTCCCGCCGGCTAGAGTTCCGTTCCATCTACCTCTACTTACTGTTGAGGCGTAACAGCCTTCTCGGTCGCTTTGGCGCCCTTCTTCACAGCGTGACCAGTCTTCTTGGCCGCGGTGCCCACTGCGCCTGCCGCAGTTTCAGTACCCTGCACTACGGCGTTTCCAGTGGCCTGCGCTGCGTTGCCGGTTGCATCAGCCGCACCTGCGGCGGCTGATTTTTTATGATGATGGACCGGAGGCGCGTTCCGTGGTTTCGGATACGCGTTCTCGCTCGGCTTCACCACCGACTCGTCAACTGGCGTGGCGTTCTGCAAATCGGGCGAGGCGTTCACATCCGCTCCCTGCGGACACCAGAAGATATCGGCTACCTTCTGCTGACCCGTACCCTGGCGGACACCGACCCGGCTGGGATCGATACCCTGCTGCTGCACCAGGTAAGCCTTGGCGTTCACCGCTCGCTGTCCAGCCAGATTCATCGGATGACGATTCTTGCCGGTTCCGATCATCGGCGCCTTCTCGCCATCGGCGTAACCGACGATGACGATGGTGGCGTTGGGATCGGCCTTCAGACGGCTGGCAATGTCGTCCAGGATGGCCTTGGCAGTGTTATCCACGCGCCACGGACGTTTGAGATCCGGGAACTGGATAGAGTTGATCTTGCTGCAGGTTGGCGGTGGCGGCGGTACTTCGACGCCCACCGAGCAAGTGCCGGTACCAGTCAAGTTGCGTGCATCTGTCGCGGTGACAGTGACGCTGATCGGGCCCGATGGCGTTCCCGTGGTGTCGAGAGTGGCCGTGGTTCCGGTGCCGCTGATCTTGCCGGCAGAAGCCTGATAAGCATAGCCGGTGATCTGCGAGTTGTCGGGACTGGTCGCCATCGCGGTGATGGTCGATGCGTCACCCGACTTGACCGTCGATGGGTTGGCCGAGCAGCTTACCTGCGGCGGATTCATCGGCTTCGCCTTCACCGTGAAGTTGGCCGCGCAAGTGGCCGACCCCATTTTCTTCATTTTGGGATCGCTAATGGTAGCGTTGGCCGAATAATTTCCCGCTGCCACACCGGTGGTATCGATGCGGGCCGACTGCTTGTCGGAGGCATCCAACTTTCCGCCATTGGTCGTCCAGGCGTAGTTGGTGGGATGCTTGGGATTAAAGTTCGTCCCGGTTGCCGTCACCGTGATCGGCTCGCCTTCGGTCACTTCGGTAGGCTGAGCGGTACAGGTCGCGGTGAGCGCCGGTGTGTAGTAGTTGCCCAGACCCAGCACTAAGCCGGCCGACAGCCGAATGCTGTTCCACTGCGGCGAGGTGTAGGGAAAGATCTGGTGATAGTTACTGTAGATGTAGTCGACCTGGGCAACGCGAATCGCCAGGACGGGATCATGTCCGCCTATCGATCCGTGCCAGACGTTGTAATCGAAACCGCCGCCAAAGCCTAGAGCTGCATTCCACTGATCGATGTAAGTGGGCGCAACCTGGCGTACCGTGCCGGCAAACACCCGGACGAACGGGGAAAACGAGTTGGTGTGGTATTTGTACTGCAACCCACCTAACACGTAATAAGTAGCAGCGTTGTCGTCGCCATACATGGTGCCCCAGTTCATGCTGCTATCGACCAGGACGCCCAGGTTATGGGCTTTGGGAAGATAGAAAACGTTGGAAATATCTATCCCGGTAGCGTTGTCCTTGGTCGGTGTTCCAAAATCGTAGTGTCCGCCAGGGTGCAACCACGAGTAGCCAGCATAAACTTCGTCCATCGGCTGGATGGTGACTTGCGCTGCGGCGAATGTGCCCAGCAGGCACAGCGCGAACGCAAGTGCGACGGATGTCGCAATAAAACGTCTCGGAACTACTCCAATACGTGAAGACATTCTTGTGATCCTCCGGAACTCAGCACTACAGTAAGCAAAGTGGCCCAACTCGGGTTCGCCAAGTAACCCAGACACTATCTTTTTCCGTCTCCCATCATAACTCCGCGCCATAACCCATGTAACCAAGGAAGATACCAAGAACCACAACCGTTAAGGTGTTATCTGGGATTGACAGTGTCTTCGCCGGCGAAGTCTTGCTGTAGGCCAGGCGACGATTGATACAGATTCTGTTTACCTGCTGTGCGGCGTTGCGGGTTGGCATGAAAACCCGTACATCGTGATTAAGCGGGAATGAAAAGGCCGATGAGAGCATCGTGCTCTCATCGGCGATAGAGTTCCGGTCAAGGAACGGTCATTGTTGCGGCGTGGCGGCTGCATCCCCAGCCGGCGCAGCCTTCTTGTGATGGTGCATGGCCGGTGCGTTCCGTGGTTTCGGATACGCGTTCTCGCTCGGCTTCACCACCGACTCGTCGACTGGAGTGGTGTTCTGCAGATCGGCGCACGCATTCTCATCTACGCCCTGAGGCACCCAGATGATATCGGCTACCTTCTGCTGGCCAACACCCTGGCGGACTTCAACCCGGCTCGGGTCGATGCCCTGCTGCTGTACCAGGTAGGCCTTGGCGTTCACCGCTCGCTGTCCAGCCAGATTCATCGGATGACGATTCTTGCCGGTTCCGATCATCGGCGCCTTCTCGCCATCGGCGTAGCCGACGATGACAATCTTGGCGTTAGGATCGGCCTTCAAACGGCTGGCAACGTCGTCCAGGATGGCCTTGGCAGTGTTATCCACGCGCCACGGACGTTTGAGATCCGGGAACTGGATAGAGTTGATCTTGCTGCAGGTTGGCGGTGGCGGCGGTACTTCGACACCCACCGTGCAAGTGCCGGTACCAGTCAGGTTGCGTGCATCCGTCGCGGTGACGGTTACGCTGATCGGGCCTGATGGCGCTCCGCTGGTGTCGAGGGTGGCAGTCGTGCCGGTACCGCTGATTCTGCCAGCCGAAGCCTGATAGGCATAGCCGGTGATCTGAGCGTTATCCGGACTGCTGGCCATCGCGGTGATGGTTGACGGATCACCCGACTTCACTGTCGACGGATTGACCGAGCAGCTTACCTGCGGCGGATTCATCGGCTTCGCCTTGACCGTGAAACTTGCCGTGCACGTTGCCGATACGCTTCTCCGGGTCTTCGGATCGCTTACCGTTGCGCTGGCCGTATAGCTACCGGCCGCCGCTCCCGTGGTGTCAATCCGCGCCGACTGCTTGTCGCTGGCGTCCAGTTTGCCACCCGTGCTCGTCCAGGCATAAACCACCGTGTGCTTCGGATTGAAATTCGTACCCGTGGCCGTCACCGTCACCGGCTCGCCTTCGGTCACTTCCGCAGGCGTAACCGTGCAGGCCGCGGTCAGCGGGGGGGTATAGTAGTTACCCAGACCGAACACTAAACCGGCCGACAGCCGAATGCTGTTCCACTGTGGCGACGTGTAGCGGTAGACCTGCGTGTAGTTGCTATAGATGTAATCGATCTGCGCAACGCGGATGGCCAAACTCGAATTCTCTCCGTGCCAGACGTTGTAATCGAAGCCGCCGCCCACGCCCAGCGCGGCATTCCACTCGTCGATGGAATGAATAGGAGTGTTGGGGTACCCAGGAGCAACCTGGCGAAGCGCCCCGGCAAATACCCGGACAAAGGGAGAAAATACGTCGGTGTGATACTTGTACTGAAGACCACCCAGAGCGTAATAATCCCCGGCACTTCCAGGACCACCGTAGTTGCTGCCCCAGTGCATGCTGCCATCAACTAAAACGCCCAGGTTGTGAGCCCGGGGAAGATAGTAAACGTTCGAGATATCGATACCCGAGGTAACGTCCTGCGTCGGTATACCAAGATCATAGTGACCGCCAGGATGTAGCCATGAGTACCCACCGTAAATCTCGTCCTTCGGCTGAATGGCAACTTGCGCGGCGGCAAATGTGGCCAACAGACACAGCACGAACGCAAGTACCACGGATGTTGCAATAAAGCGTCTCGGGACTACTCCAATACGAGAAAACATTCTTGTGATCCTCCGGAACTCAGCAGTACCGTAAGCAAAGTGGCCCAGCTCGGGTTCAATCTAAATTTCTTTTAGTACAAGATTTCTGGTACAAGTGCAGGGATAAAAACCTGCTCGCAACAGCACGCCATTGTACAGCAGCAGAGAAGATTAACAAAACTTTCATTGTCAATCCCTTACGTTCGTGCCTGCCGCTGTTTACTGATTTTGTACCGGCAGGCCCTTAGATGTCCGGGCGCCCAGTCACTGCTTGCCGCTGGACTCCTGACGCAATCCTGCTCTCCGTGTGGCAGCATTTATCCTATCACCTCAGTTGGCTATCCTGCCGCAAATAATCTCATTTGTTCAGCTTCCCGCTCTGGACAGCGTTGCCCTGCAAAAGCATGGCCAACCCCTTTTTCGCGCCAGCACGAATGTCCACCGGAAGTGTTACCTTATGAAAAGCCCCTGGCCACGACGCCGCTTCCAGCCAGCCGCACCGGTGAAAAACCGACTCGAAGCCGCTTGAGTGGCATCTAATCGGGTGTTCCGCCGGCCCATTATCCTGGTGAAGCTCATACCAAACCGCGAGAGACTCAGTTTCCATGGCGCAAGAAAAGGTTTTGATCGTAGAAGATGAAGAAAATGAGCGGACTGGTCTGGCCGAATTAATCCGGGCCTGGGGCTATGAAACCGAAACTGCCAGTGACGGGATTGAGGGCCTGGAAACGGTCGAGTTCTGGAATCCCGCCATCGTCGTAACCGATCTGCGCATGCCCCGGATGGACGGCATGAAACTGCTGGAGCGCATTGCCGCTCAACCACAGCAGATTGCCGTGATCCTGCTTACCGCCCAGGGCAGCGTCGATGCCGCCGTCAGCGCCATGAAAAGCGGCGCCTTCGATTTTATCGAGAAGCCGGTTAATCCCACTCGCTTGCGTAATATCCTGCAGAATGCATCCCGGCTGCGCGGCACCGAGCGCGAACTGGAAGCCAGCCGCCGCAAGCTGCGTGATGTGGGCGTGCTAGGCTCGCTGGTGGGTCCCTCCAAACGCATGCAAGAAGTGTTTCGCCTGATCGAAATGGTGGCGCCCAGCACCGCCAGCGTGCTGATTACGGGCGAGAGCGGTACCGGCAAAGAATTGCTCGCCCGCACCGTGCACTCGCTGAGTAATCGCAAAGGCAAGCCGTTTGTGGCCATCAACTGCGCCGCCATTCCCGAGACCCTGATCGAAAGCGAAATCTTCGGACACGAGAAGGGGGCGTTCACCGGCGCATTGGAGCGGCGGACCGGCTGCTTCGAATTGGCCGAGGGTGGCACGTTGCTGCTCGACGAAATCGGCGAAATGCCAATCGGCACACAGGCAAAATTGTTGCGCGTCCTGGAAGACCGCAAGTTGCGCCGGCTGGGAAGCAAGAGTGAAACGTCCGTAGATGTCCGCGTCCTGGCCGCTACCAACAAGGTTCCGGAAGAAGCTGTGGCCAAGGGACAACTGCGCAACGACCTTTACTATCGCCTCAACGTTTTTAATATTCAGCTGCCTCCGCTGCGCGAACATAAGGACGACCTTCCCGCCCTGGCGCAGGCGCTGCTGGCTGATATGAACGAGAAACACAATCGCACCGTCGGCGGCGTCAGCGAAAACGTGATGCACGCCTTCCAGGCCTATGCCTGGCCTGGCAATGTGCGGGAATTGCGCAATACGTTGGAGCGGGCGGTGATTGTTTGCGATAGCGCGCTGGTCGAGCCCCGGCATCTGCCGCCGGGCTTTGGCCAGGTGATTCCGCGCGCTCCCGTGCAGGAAGCCAATGCCGTGCGCCTGGGCGTCGGCACCACGGTGGACGAAGCGGAGAAACTGCTGATTCTGAAAACTCTGGAAGCGACCAACAATAACAAGACACGCGCCGCCGAAATCCTGGGCATCAGCTTGAAGACGCTGCATAACAAGCTGAAGGAATATGGCGCTCAAGGCGCTGCCGAAGCGGCTGAGGCCGCCAGTTAAATCATCGCGGTGAACATCACGATGTGATGTTCGTCCTAGCGTAGACTTCTCGGCTCTCCTATCTTGAGTACGAATCTCAATCGGTTTCAGGTTGCTCTCCCAAAGGCAACAGGGAATTCCGGTGCGATACCGGAGCGGTCCCGCCGCTGTAAGTGAGAAGGCAGCTTCCTAAATACCACTCGTCAGAAAATGAACGGGGAAGGTGGAAGATGCCGCCGAAGGCACAGCCTTCCGAACTCACGAGCCAGAACACCTGACTGAAACCCGAACTCGATGATCTCCGCGTGGAAACGGGGATGTGGGTTTTTCATTTCTGGGGCAAGAACACCCCCTCCAAACGACACCGGAATTGCGGCATCCGTACCTGCACGCTTGCGCCGAGTCTCGCTCGCCGAGCCTTGGGTGCGCCAGTGGTACGGATCGGCACGCCGATTCCACTGCGCTACGAAAGGAGGTGATTCCGTGAACACGACAAAGAAGAGCGATGCCAAGCGTCCCATCATCGCCACTCGCAAGGGCTGCAATGCTAACGGTACTGGTCTGTCGCACTACGTCATGATGGACTCGAAGAAGTAACCGCCGCGACAAACGGCATTTATCCCGAGGCGGACGGCAACTGCGCCTTCGCCTCGGTCCTTGAATTTCAGACAGAGAGGATTTTTCCATGACACTCGAAGCCCAGGATCAATGCGCTTCTTCTCGCGGCCTACAGTTCAACTCCGGTAACGGCAACACTCTTCAGCCGCTCGACATTGGCCACAACGATTACCTCGGATTGGTCGACCCTGACACTGCCTTCTGGGCCCTGATCCAGAAAGATAAACTCGGCGAAGCTCTTTCGCCCGGACCCTTTTTGCAGCAGTACCGGGAAAAGGCCGCCGACTTCGCCGCGGAGATGGACAAGTTCCGTTTTGCCATGACGCCATCTGCCGTGTATTTCAATCCCACCGAGCGCTGCAATCTCAACTGCTCTTATTGCTATTTGCCGGAGACACTGCGTCAGGATGGCCGTCACATGCCGACCGACGAGGTGCTGTCTGCCCTGAAGATCCTGAAGCATTATTTCCTCTCGACTCTGCCTGCTGGATTCAAACCGCAGATCATTTTTCACGGCGCCGAACCTACTTTGAACTGGGATGCTCTGCTGGCCGCTTTCGATCGCTATGGCGATGATTTCCGCTTCGGCGTTCAGACCAATGGCACGGTTTTGAGCGACGCCCAGTACGACGTCCTGATGAAGCGCGGCGTTGCTATCGGCCTGTCGCTGGATTGTGCGGTGGACGAAATCGTGACGCGCACCCGCAAGACCTGGGACGGCCACAGCATTTATGCGAAGGTTGTCGCTTCCATGGAGAAACTACGCGGCTATTCCAACTACAGCGTGATTTGCACCGTGACTCGTGAAAATATGCACCAACTGGTCCAGACGGTGGAGTTCTTTCACGAGCGCGGCGTCACCACCTGCATGCTGAATCCGGTGCGCTGTACACGTCAGGGAGCGCGTGACATCAAACCGGCTGACGAAGACATCAGCCGTCACTATCTGGCGGCGTTGGACCGTACGGAAGAACTGTACCGCGAAACCAATCGTCGTCTGGTGGTCGCCAACTTCGCGAATATTCTGATTGCGATTCTGGCGCCGCAAGCTCGCCGTCTGATGTGCGACATCTCGCCCTGCGGCGGCGGACGTTCGTTCTTCGCGCTTTCGGCCAATGGCGATGTTTTTCCCTGCAGCGAATTCATCGGCGTTCCCGCGTTCAATGGCGGCAACTTATTCCTCGACGCAATCCCTGACATCCTCAAGACTCCGCCCTTCAAGCTGGTAACGGGACGCAAGGTAGAAGACATCGATCCCTGCTGTCGCTGCGCCGTCCGCCATTTTTGCGGCTCGCCCTGCCCGGCTGAAGCCCACGAAATGAATGGCGGGATGAATCGCACGGGCGCTTTCTGCGAACTCTACGAAGACCAGGTTCGCTACGCCATGCGGCTGATCGCTGACAATCGTCAGGACGCGTTTCTATGGCAGGATTGGGACCGCGACACCACTACGACCTTCGAGTTGAAAGCCGTATAGACCGTCGAGTGCTCGCGAAATGCCTTGCGAGCGTGGTGCATTGCACGAGCGGCGAAGACCTGACCTCTTCGCCGCAATCGCTCGCGTGAGGGGTGCAGATGGATTCCCTTCGGCACTGCGGAGTGGGCCGCGATTGCTAACTGCGGGAGTTCACCTGTAGAATATGTCCTTGCCTGCTACAACAGCGACGGCTATTGTTCGCTGAGATTGTGCCGAAGTGGCGGAATTGGCAGACGCGCGTGGTTCAGGTCCACGTACTCGCAAGGGTGTGGGGGTTCGAGTCCCTTCTTCGGCACCAACACTTACTAAGCTGTGTTTGGTCCGGCAATCAAGCCCAGGCTTCCGCTTGGTGTGTACCTACCCACTCTGCTGAACAGAATTGCTCGATTGCGCATCAGAATGACAGATGCGCAACGCGAAGAGCACTGCCGCTACGCCTGCAGAGGGCGACTTGCCGGTCGAAAGATCCATCCGAGTAGGTTGTGCAGGTTGGAATATCCCAAAACAGTTCGCCACACATGCCATCTCAACGGGAAGCCACTTAGAGCGTTATTCGCACCTGCTGAACTGTAGCGAGATCAACTCTTCGTTTTACCGTCCGCACAGAAATACCACCTGGCAGCGTTGGAGAGATTCGGTCCCCCCGGGATTCCGGTTCTCGGTAAAGATGCCGCGAACCATTACTCACGAGGCGAAGCTGAACTGCGACTCTAAGACGTTGTCGCTATTTCTTGAGCAAGTCAGCTGGCTGGGGAGCAAGCTGGGGCCGATCCTCATGCAATTACCTCCAAGCTTACAATTCGATTCGTTCCGGGCGAGATCATTTCTTTCGTTGCTACGACAGAGTTACGCAGGCGAGGTGGTATGCGAACCACGCCATCCTAGTTGGTTTGACGATGGGGCTAACGAACTACTCGCGGAATTTCGAGTCGGTCGAGTAGGTGCTGACCCAGCCTGCGTTCCCGCCGCCAGCAGGCCTTCAGCTAATGGCAGCGTCGTTTATTACCGATTACACGGCTCTCCACAGCGTTATTACTCCGCTTATTCCGACGAATTTCTTCGCACACTTGCGGCTCAAATGAAGAACGCAGCTGGGTGCTCACAAACCTGGTGCATTTTCGACAATACTGCCTCGGGTGCTGCCTTCGATAACGCACGAGACTTAGCGGTCCAATTGAAAATTTATTGCGCTGTTTGATCTTCCATGAAATCCCCAGTATCTTACACTACCGCGGTCTGAGCGTGCTGCTGCATCGCCGGCGCGTACTGAATCGCCAGCAATGTCTCATCGTCGAAGCGCTCGCGACGTCCGCGGAATTGATCGAGCCGCTGCTTGCAAGCGCCCACTAATTGCGCTGGACACCCCAACTGGTACTCTTCGATGATGCGTCGCAGCCGCTCTACGCCGTACTCGTCGCCGCCTTCGTTCTCCGCCTCAGAGATACCGTCGGTGTACAGCACCAACGTATCTCCCGGCAGCAGGCTGGCTTGGACCGCACTGAACTGCTGATCGTCAAACATGCCCAGCGGCTGGCTGGTGCTCTCGAAACATTGGATTCCTGATCGCGCCGCCAGCAGCACGGAAAGATGTCCGGCGTTCACGATTTCCAGATCGCCGTTCGCCGTCGTCTTGCCACACACCAGCGTGGCGTACTGCGTGGGCAGCGTGCTTTGCCGGAAAAGCTGGTTCGCCCGCCCGACCAGTTCTTCTGTCCCCAGGCCAATGGGGATCAACGACCGAAACACAGCCCGCAGGTTCGACGAGAGCATGGCAGCGGCGACCCCTTTGCCCGAAACGTCGGCCATCACGAAATAGAGCTCGCCATCTTTTCCGGCGATCAGGTCGCAGTAATCACCACCCACCACGCCCGCCGGCTGATAATGATAAGAAATGTCCCAGCCTGCCAGGGAGAAATCAGCGGCCGGCAGCAATCCCTTCTGGATCTGCGCCGCCAGCTCCAAGTCATATTCCAGCGCCCGTTGTTGCTTGGGAGTCAGGCAGTCGAGACAAACCCGCGCCAGAGGATTCTCGTGTATGACCTCTTCATCCACCGTGCCCTGGCAGATTTCGCACACGCCGAAGGTGCCCTGATCGATACGATCGAGCGCGCTGTCCACCTCTTCCAGCAGACGCAACATTTGCTCACTTCCGTTTTCGCCGAGCACATCGCTCAAGCGTGCCCGTCCGGCCAGCAACTGCTCACGGACCGAATTGACGTAAACCGTTTCTCCGATTGCCATGGCTAACCACCTTATACGAGTTAGAGGGTTATGGACGATAACAGGATGCAGTCTTTTTCGCCCGGATCGAAGCCGTTTTGCTGCTGATTTATGTTGTTGATCTCGTGCCCCGCATGAAAAAACTCTACGCCCGGTTGGTGGGGCCGTCGCCCCGCATCTTGCGGCCAAAAGCATTTCACAGCTGCTCTCACATTTTGTCATCCCCAGCGAAGGATCCGCCCATATTGTGATCCCGAACCGAGCGTCCAACTGTATTGCCATCCAGAACCAGCCGAGGGCTGCGCTTCGTGGGCGGCGATAGAAACGATCCCGCGGTGTTCCATCCAGGCCAAATCCCTCGATCACAGCGACGGCATTCCAAACTGAGGAAACAGGTCCGAGCTATCGACGAAAGCGGTTTCCGCGATGTTCATGACCTCGGGAAAGTTCGGATACCAATCCGGCTCGGCCCCGCCTGAATGGCCTCCCCAACACATCGTGAATCCCCAGTCGCCATTGAACTGGAAGACGCTATGAGCGCCGCCGAGGGAGCCACCTTTCTGCCCATAGAATTTTCCGCCGCCCAAATCGCTGACCCCATCCAAGCCATAGCCGGCGCGCGAGCCACCTCCGGCCACCAGGGCCACCGCCTGCTGCAGCATAGAGACAATCGTCTGTCGCGGCATCGCGGGACTGTCATCCGGGCTGATCATGATCGCAATCAGGCGCGCCAGATCGGGGGTCGCCGCGCTCAGCCCGCCATCGCCTTCCAGAATCTCCAGATGCGTGGTGCCGTAGTCTCCGGGAACAATAGGTTGGGCGTCCGACATGACGCTGCTTCCCACGCTTATCGTCTCATTCTGATAGCGGGCCTCGTTGGCGTCCTGCTCGGTGACCAGCGATCTCCCCCGTCGTATGCGGGTAATGTACAGCGGATCGAAGAGATGAGCGCGATAAGCGTCGATAGGCCGCTCGGTATTGCGTTTCGCCTTCACCACGCGTCCCAGCAGGTAGTAGCCGCAGTTGTTGTAGTACTGAAGCTCGCCGGGAGCCTGATTCAGGGTAAGGGTCGCGATAAAGGAATCGGTGTCCGCAGCACTGGCCGGCAACGAGAAGGGCTGGTTGGCCGCCTGAAACGCGGCGCGAACTTTGGAGGCGCTCTCGAAATCGCTCGCCGGAATGCCGCTGGTGTGCTCCAGCAGGTGCTGGATAGTGATGTCCTTGAAGCGGTGATCTACCGGCCCTCCACCGGAGGGGGTCTTCAGCTGAAGAATGTCCTGTAGCTTGTCGCTGAGCTGGAGCTTGCCTTCAGAGATCAGCTGATAGATGCAAAGCGCGGTGACGGTCTTCGAACAGCTTGCCAGGCGGAAGCAAGTGGTCGGATCAGCGGAGGGCCAGTTGGGCTCGGCCAGAGTGTAGCCACGCGCATAGACCAGATTCTTCTGATGCACGATGGCGAGCGAGGCGTGCCGAATGGGCGCTCGCTGCATTACGTCGCGAATCACGTTGTCGATGTCATCGTTGGCTGTGGGGCCGGCGGCTGTCCATTCGCGCTTTACCGGGTCCTTCTGTCGTACCCAGATGGCGGCGAAGCGCGCTGACTGGACATCGTCGCCTGCTGCTTGCACGCAGATGGGCAACGTCTGGTTCGAATTCACCCAGGTATCGAACAGCGAGACGTAGTCAGCCGACGTCATGTCGTGGCTGGCGTGCGCCAGATGATGCTCGTCGGCCACGAACAGCGAAGTGTAAACGTTGTCCTTGTTTACGGTGACGAACCTCGGCGCGTTAAATCCTGCAATCTGGGCTTCGAAACGCGCCTGGTAGTCGGCAACGCTTTCCATAACGCCGTCGTTGTTCCACAGGAGCGTGTCGTTGCCTGAGTTCGGCATCCAAATTCCGGCGAAGGCCGGATGCGCTTGCGTGCCATAGCTGGCCACCCACCGCAACCGCTGATTATCGAGGCGGGCTTTCGCGTTCTGGCCCTGGATGGTGCTGTCGTCGGTAGCGGAGCCATTGCCGAGTTGGAGCTTGACCAGCGGCGGCGTGTCCTGTTTCTCGAAGACGCCGGCAAAGAGCGGATCTTGCTTCGAGCCGGTAGCACAGATCATTACCGGATACCAACCGTCGGTCTTTTGCTGATCGATGGTAGCTCTGAATTCCGTCAGCGACTGCGCCGAAAAGTCGCGCTGAGCCGGACTGTCGGACTGGTGAATCATTACCGCCGTGTAGAGAGGAGATGCCTTCGTCCCGTAAAGCGTGAGCGTCAGGAAAACGAAGCCGTCATTGCGTGCGGCATCACGCAGTTGGTTGTGGTCATGGAGATTCTTGTTGTGCCAGTGCCTGAGATGGAACATTTCGCGCCCCCTGAGCGAGGCTTGGCCGACACCAAACGAGACGCAACGAGTTTTCCTGGTCAGTCATCAGATGGGCGCCATCCTCGGAGTGCTCCCAGCATAACGCCGATTGTCAACTGGCAGGAGATTCGAGCCAGGCAGCAAATCTTTGCCGAATGCTGAGCACCGTACGTACTGAGCGCTGAGTGCTGAGTGCTACTTCAGCAATCCCTCCACCACGCCATAGCTGTCCGCCAGGGCCGCATCCAGTGCCGCCGGATCCTTCCCGCCGGCCTCGGCCATGTCGGGACGGCCGCCACCTGATCCGCCAACTTTCTTCGCGACCTCGGCGATGATCTTGCCAGCCTGCACCCGCGCGGTCAGGTCTTTGGTTACGCCGACGATCAGCGCGACCTTGCCGTCGGCCACTGATCCCATCACTACCACGCCCGAGCCCAGCTTGTTGCGCAGGTTGTCGACCAGCGTGCGCAGTTGCGTGCGCTCCAGATTGTCGGCACGGGTGGCCAGCACCTTCACGCCTTTCACCTCCCGCACGTTCTCGGTCGCCGACGACACCGACGAAGCCGCCGACTTCATGCGCACCTGCTCCAGTTCCTTGCGCAGCTTCTTCAGCTCTTCTTCGCGACGTTCCAGTTCGTGCTTCAACGCCTCGGCGGGAGACTGATCGTCACCGCCACGCACCAGCGTCGACACAACATTTTCCAGTTGATGATCTTTGCGGAAGTGGCGCAGCGAGCCTTCGCCGGTCACCGCTTCCAGCCGCCGCACGCCGCTGGAGACGCTGCCTTCTTTCAGTATTTTGATCAGCCCGATCTCGCCGGTCGCGCCCGTGTGCGTGCCGCCGCACAGCTCGGTGGAGAAGTCCCCGATACGAATCACGCGCACACGGTCGCCATACTTCTCGCCGAACAGAGCCATCGCCTTGTACTCGTTGACGGCGACGTCGATGGGCACGTCCTCGATCACCTCGACGCGATCGTTGCGCAGCACTTCCTTGTTGGCCAGGTCTTCGATGTCCTGCAACTCCTCGTCGTCGAGCGAGGCAAAGTGCGAGAAGTCGAAGCGCAGATGCCCGGGATCGACCAGCGAGCCCGCCTGCTTCACGTGCGTGCCCAGCACATTGCGCAGCGCCGCATGCAGCAAGTGCGTGCCGGTATGGTTGCGCATGGTGGCGCGGCGAACTTCGTCGTTGACCATCGCATCGACTTTGTCGCCGACGTGAATGGTCTGCTTGGCGACGACGCGATGCGCGCGCACGCCCTGCACCGGATAGGTCGCGCCTTCGACCTCGGCGACGATGGTGTTGTGATCCTCGCCGTAGAGCCAGCCCACATCGCCCACCTGCCCGCCGGCATCGGCGTAGAACGGAGTCTGGTCGAGGACGATCTCGCCACGCTCGCCGGGCTTCAGTTCCTGCACGCCGACGCCGGTGCCGTCGTGCGACTTAATGATGGCCAGAACCTCGCATGCCGGTGGAGAGTGTCTTGCGATAGCCCTCGAAGTCGGTCTTGCGGCGAGCGACTGATAGACGGGACTTGCGGTGGCTTTCGATCCGCCCTTCCAGGAAGCCTGGGCGCGATGGCGCTGCTCTTCCATCGCGGCGTCGAAACCGGCGGAGTCGAATGTCATACCTGCGTCGCGCCATGCGTCCTCGATGAAGTCACGAGGAAGGCCGAGGTGTCGTAAAGCTTGAATGCTTTGTCACCCGAGCAACTTCAACGCGTTTCGCTAGCAATCCCTGTAGCAATCCTTCGACGATGCGCGGTCCGAGCCTGCAAGCGTTCCGAATAGATCATGGTGACGCTCGATCTCTTCTCTCGTTAGTTTTATAGTGGAGATAGTCAGTGTCCTGAGTTTCCCAAGCATCGAAAATAGCTTCGCTATCAGCGTTGTCGAGTTGACTGATCCTATCTCCAGCGTGTGCGCGAACCGCGTCTCTTCGCCCTTGATCATCTCCGCGACGCGCTCGCGCTATCGATCAGCTCAGGATACGCATCCTGCATCAGATCGCGAACCGCAAACACCATCTCGAATAGAAACGGCTTCTCCTGCCCAGCAGTCGGCCGTGCCGAATCGCGCGGCGAATGATCTTGCGCAGCACATAGCCGCGCCCTTCATTGGACGGCATCACACCGTCAGATAATTAGGAAAGTCGCAGCGCGCGCGTGGTCCGCAATCGACGCGCAACGATGCTCGCCTGCCTGTGCGTCCTGCTCGACGTCTTCCTCGTCTTATTCGTCCTGTCGTCAGTCGCTAACGCCGTCATCTCCGCCGCGCGCCCTGAATCAGCGGCACAAACAAATCCGTGTCGTAATTCGAGATCACGCCCTGCATCACGGCAGTCACGCGCTCCAGGCCCGCGCCGGTGTCGATCGACGGCTTGGGCAGCGGCCGCATCTCCCCATCGGGCTGGCGATCGAACTGCATGAACACCAGGTTCCAGATCTCGACGTAGCGGCCGCACTCGCAGCCGAACTCGCAGTCGGTATGTCCGGCATCGCTGGCGGCCACGCCCATGTCGTAGTGGAGCTCGCTGCATGGGCCGCAGGGGCCGGTATCGCCCATCTGCCAGAAGTTGTCCTTCATCCCCATCTCGTAAATGCGATCCAGCGGAACGCCGTCCTTTTCTAAAGTTGCGCGCCAGTGGTCATAGGCTTCGTCGTCGCGGGCGATGCCCTGCTCGCCCTTGAAGATGGTCACGTACAGCTTGTCTTTCTCGATGCCGTACCACTCGGGCGAGGTGACCAACTCCCACGCATAGGCGATGGCGTCCTTCTTGAAGTAGTCGCCAAAGCTGAAATTGCCCAGCATCTCGAAGAAGGTGTGGTGGCGATTGGTGAAGCCCACGTTCTCCAGATCGTTGTGCTTGCCGCCGGCGCGCACGCACTTCTGCGACGAGGTGGCGCGGTTGTAGTCGCGCTTCTCGAGGCCGAGGAAGACGTCCTTGAACTGGTTCATGCCGGCGTTGGTGAACAGCAGCGTGGGATCGTTGGCCGGAACCAGCGACGAGGAGTGGACTTCTTTGTGTCCCTTGGAGACGAAATAGTCCAGAAACATGCGGCGAACTTGGGAGCCGGAAAGCTTGCGTGAAGGCATAGGGATAGGAAAATTCTACAGCAGCCATCGGCTATCAGCTATCAGCCGTCGGCTAGTGGTTGCGGACCAGACCGCGTTGCGGCTATAGGGGTCCTTCGACTCCGGCGGCGAAAAGCACGCCGCCTCCGCTCAGGATGACAGCGTAAGGGGTTTGCTGATGGCTGACGGCTGATGGCTGACCGCCAAGTGCTAAATGCCAACTGCCAAATGCTGCCCCTCCCGCACCATCCTCGCCAATTGACCGCGGCCGCCATCCATCCCATAATCTTTGTGCCTGACGATTATTCGCTACTCACAAGGTGGCTCGCCGTGAACGAACAGAACAAGAACGCCCGCCGTCCTTTCCAGACGGCCGGGGAGAGGCTCGACGACGTGCTGGGCGATGCCTCCAAGCGCATCGAGCAGGAAACGCAGCAGCTGATCAAGTACATCAACGACGAACTGGTGCCGGCCATTCGCGACCATTCGACCAATGCCTTGCGCATTGCCAGCGAGAAGCTGACCCAGGCCGCCGACATGATGGACTCGAACAAACGCAACAAGCCATAGCGATCGGCACGATGGCCGCGAATGCCGAATTGCCTCCGGGCCTAAAGCCCGATTTGTTTCGACGCTTTTACGGCACGCCTGAAGGCGTGCCCTTTCAAGTCGCGATCCGGCAAACTGCACTGCTCGGCTGCGTGGCCGCGGCCCTGCTGTTGCTTTCGGCCTGCGGCGGACACAAGACTGCCCGCAGCCACCCTCCTCCGCCTCCGCCCACCATTGCGCCGGCGCCTGCACCCGCGGAAACTGCGACTACGCAACCGCCGCCAGTCCCTCCTCACAATGCCAAGCCCATCTATGTTGAGACCGGGCTGGCCAGCTGGTACGGGCCGCCGTATAACCACCATCGCGGAGCCAATGGCGAGATCTACGACCAGAACGCCATGACCGCGGCGCATCGCACCTTGCCGCTGAATTCCATGGTGCGGGTGACGAACCTCACCACCGGACACGTGGCCATGGTGCGCATCACCGATCGCGGACCGTTCGTGGAAGATCGCATTGTCGATCTTTCTCTGGCGGCGGCCAAGGCAGTCGACGTCTGGCAGCCGGGCACGGCCGAGGTGAAGCTGGAAGTGCTCTCGGCGCCTGCACCCATCGCCCAAGGCGGCCGCTGGTGCGTGCAGATTGGCGCCTTCCACAGCGAGGGCGAAGCGCGCAAGCTGAAAGAGAAGCTGCAAGACCGTTACGAGACCGCCAACGTCATTCAGTTCACCGGCCCGACCGGAGAGTGGGTGCGCATCCGCCCCGAAGGCGACGACAAGCACGTAGCCGAAGAAGTCGCCAGCAAAACGCACGTGAAAGAGGGTGGAGTGTTTCTGGTCAGGCTGGACTAGGGGCTAGGGATTGGGGACTAGGGATTAGTTTAAGCATTCAGCATTCAGCAACCAGCAACCAGCAATCACGTTAACAGTTCACCGTCAGCCCGCGACGATTGGCCTTAACCTTTTCGCTAGCCCCTGACCCCAAACCCCTAACCCTGCTTCTTGGGTACTCACGCTTGAGTTTCGATGCGTCTTACTAATAAGACGTGGAGCGAACGTCTTACAAGTAAGACGCAAGCTTCGGCTTATACTCGTCGTGGCTATCAAGGCTCCGCGATGCATCTGATCAATCCTTCTGCTGCGCTGAATCGCGCCCCTCTCGTCGCCCGCGGACGCCGTCTGGAATACTTCAGCATCACTTGGAATGGCTTCGAAGCGCTGGTTGCTCTGATTTCAGGGCTGATGGCGGGCAGTGTCGCACTGGTCGGATTCGGACTCGACTCGGTGATCGAAACCCTGTCAGCGGGAATCCTGCTCTGGCGATTGCGCGCCGACCCGGACATCCAAGCCCGGGAGCGCGCCGAGCGTACGGCACGCCGCCTGGTGGGCATCTGCTTTTTGCTGCTGGCAATTTATGTCGCGATCGAATCTGTCCGCGCGCTCTGGATTAAGGCACAGCCAGAGCGCAGCGTTGCCGGTATCCTGATCGCGATAGCGGCCGTGATTGTCATGCCGCTGCTGGGTCGGGCCAAGCGCCGAGTCGCCGTGCAATTAGGTAGCCGGGCGCTTCACGCCGACTCGCGGCAGGCGGATTTCTGCGCTTACCTGTCCGCCATACTTCTCGCGGGATTGCTGTTGCACGCGCTGCTAGGCTGGTGGTGGGCCGATCCGGCCGCCGCGCTGATCATGGTGCCGATCATCGCGCGCGAGGGCGTACAAGGTCTGCGCGGTGAAAGCTGCAATGATTGCGCGTGCGGCTAAGTGTGCGCCTTGGAAAGTTGTGCGCGGTGATAGGGGTCCTTCGACTCCGGCGTGCGAAAGCGGCCCGCCTCCGCTCAGGATGACAACAGGCAGGGGTTAGTGGCTGGTGGCGGTGGCTCGGTGGCTCGTGGCTCGTGGCTCGTGGCTCGTCGAATGCTAACGGCGGACTGCCGGCTGGATGCCAAGTGCTGAGTTGTGCTGATTGCCAAGTGCAAAATGCCAAGTGCTGACTGCTGACAGCTGACGGCTAATTCCTGGTTACTCGCTCCCGCATTTTCCGCTATTCTGTGACCAGCAAACCCTGTGCTGATTTATGACAACCAAAACTCCCGCCTCGTTCGATCGCAAGTTCATTCCGCTGACCACGCGCTTCGATCATGCGCTGCTGTTCGCCGCGCAGGTGCATCGGGATCAGGACCGCAAGAAAAGCGGCATTCCTTATCTGTCGCATTTGCTCGGGGTCGCTTCCATCGTGCTCGACTACGGCGGCGACGAGGAGATGGCCATCGCGGCGCTATTGCACGACGCGGTCGAGGACCACGGCGGGCGTCCCATGCTGAAGGTGATCGATCAGATTTTCGGGGCGCGGGTGGCCAAGATCGTCGACGGATGCACCGACTCCTACGCTACCGATCCCAAGAAGAAAGAAAGTTGGGAGCGCCGCAAGTTTCGTTACCTGCATCGGGTGCGGCATGAGGACGCCGAGACCCGCTTCGTGTCCGCTGCCGACAAGCTCTACAACGTGCGCGCCGTTCTGCGCGACCTGCGTTATGACGGCGAGAGCGCGTTCTCCCGTTTCTCGGCGCCCAAGGCGAAGACTCTGTGGTACTACCGCTCGCTGGTGAGGGAATATCGTCTGGGGGGCGTGACTCATCGGCTCAAGCCGCTGATCGACGATCTGGACCGGGTGGTGACCGAAGTCGAGCACCTGTCCGGATTGCTGGCCAAACCGTTGCCTCCGCCGCGCCGAATCACGACCAAACTCAAGAGCAAGCGCTAGGCCTCCATCGGTTCGCGTAGTTCGGCGCGCTACAATCGGCTGTTGGATCTGCGAGGAGCCTGTGCCCACCACCGAAGCCGAGCGCGTTACCGAACTGCTGAAGACTGCCAAGACCATCGCGGTGGTCGGACTGACTGACTCTCCGCTGCGTCCGAGCTATGGGGTCTCGCACTATATGCTGTCGCGGGGATATCGCATTATTCCGGTCAATCCCAATATCACGGAATGGATGGGCGAGAGGGCCTACGCTTCGCTGCTCGAGGTGCCGGAGAAGATCGACATCGTCAATGTGTTTCGCCGGTCCGAGGCTGTGCCGGAAGTGGTGGAGCAGGCAATCCAGATCAAGGCTCCCGCCATCTGGATGCAGGAGGGCGTGATCCACGAAGGGGCCGCTGAAAAGGCACGCGAGGCGGGCATCTTCGTCGTGATGGATTTGTGCATTCTAAAAGAGCATCGGAAACGCAGCAATTAGCAGTTAGCAATTGGCATTTAGCAAAGCGAGGCTGCTTCTGAATAGTCGCTACGTGCCAACTGCTAAGTGCCAATTGCTAAATGCCAACGGCTAGTCGCTAGTTCCTCTCTTTAGCTCTCCTGATCTCTTCCAGCCGCGCCTTGATCCGTTTTTCGATGCCCTCGTCGGTGGGATGGTAGTAGACGCGATCCTTCAAGTTGTCAGGCAGGCATTGCATGTTGGCGACCTTCGACTCCAGGTTGTGCGCGTATTGATATCCCTCGCCGTAGCCAAACGCTTTCATCAGTCCGGTCGGAGCATTGCGCAGATGCAGCGGCACGGGATCTTGCGCGGTGCGCTCCACATCTTCCTGCACTGCGCCATATGCGATATAAATGGCGTTTGACTTGGGAGCGGCACAGAGATAGACCACCGCCTGCGCCAGCGCGAGATCGCCTTCAGGGATGCCGAGGAAATCGAACGCATCTCGGGCAGCAAGCGTGATACCGAGCGCATTGGGATCGGCCAAGCCGATGTCTTCGACCGCCATGCGGACTACGCGGCGCGCGACGTAGAGCCGGTCTTCGCCGGCCTCCAACATTCGAGCCAGCCAATAGAGCGCGGCGTCGGGATCGCTGTTACGCACACTCTTGTGCAGCGCCGAGATCAGGTTGTAATGCTCCTCGCCCGCCTTGTCGTACATCAGGACGCGCTTCTGGAGCGCGTCGGTGACAATGGCGTCGGTGATGCGCGGCTCGGCACCCTGGGCTTGCTGACTGACTCCTTGCTGATCGACAGTCTGTTGTTCGATCGCCAGCGTCGCCGCTATGTCGAGAACGTTGTAAGCGCTGCGCGCGTCTCCACTGGAGTAGGCCGCGATCTTGCGGAGCACGGTTTCTTCCGCCTCGACGTGCAACTCGCCCAGACCTCGCACTTCGTCGTGCAGCGCCCGCTGCAGCAAGCCGACGATCTGCGCTTCAGTCAGAGGCTTGAGGATGTACACGCGAGAACGCGAGAGGAGCGCGGAGATGATCTCGAACGAAGGATTCTCGGTGGTGGCGCCGATTAGGCGGATACTGCCCTTTTCGACGTAAGGCAGAAACGCGTCTTGCTGAGCTTTATTAAAGCGATGTACTTCGTCCACGAAAACAATCGTGCGCGTGCCGTATTGGCGGGCGCGCTCGGCGTCGGCCATGACCTGCTTGATTTCCTTGATCCCGCTGAGCACGGCGGAAAACTCGATAAAGTCGGCGTGAGTCATGCGGGCGATGATCTTGGCTAGCGTGGTTTTGCCCACGCCCGGAGGTCCCCAGAAAATGAGCGAGCCGGTATCGTCGCGCTCGATCTGCACGCGGAGGGACTTGCCCGGGCCAAGAATGTGCTCCTGGCCAACAAATTCGTCGAGCGTGCGCGGGCGCATGCGATCAGCCAGCGGACGCGATTTGTCGACGGCGTCATCGGGCGGCGGATTGGTTGGAAACAGGCTCAAGAATCTTATTCACCACGAAGGCACGGAGAACACGGAGTTTTTAGAGAATTCTGCGTTCGCTTCCGGCGCATGGCAATCACATTATTGAAATGAAGAACAACTCAGCTTTGATCCACTCAATTGCAAAAATGTCAGCAATTTACCCAACATGATGAAGACTAAAGAACCTTAGTGCGCCCCGTCGGCTGCCCTCATCCCTCATTTAGCCTCGGGCACGAAGTTCTTAAAGAACTCTGCGCAAGATTCCTCGACGCAAAATAGGAACGTTGAAATTAATGAGCAACCCAACTTTGATACCACTCAATCGCAAATAGGTGAGCAGTTGAGCTTCATGTACGGCAAGCAGGTGCTCGACGGACTTGAGTTCCACCACAATTCGATTATTCACACGAGATCAATACGATAACCACATTCAATGCGCACGCCTTTATAGTGGACCGGCAGCTCGACCTGAGTACGATGCGAGAGATCTCTGAGCGTCAACTCTCGGCACATACACGCCTGGTACGCAGACTCCAAAAGGCCGGGACCGAGCACGCGATGCACATCAATTGCGGCGCCTATGATTTGTCCGGTGAGATCGGCTTCAACCAAAGAGGGTGTGAAAAGTATCTTTGGCTCAGCAATTTCCATCGTAGGAACCATCGTGTCGGCCATACACAAATTGTATTCCTTCAATCTCCGTGTTCTCCGTGCCTCCGTGGTGAAATCGCCTTTGCTCTTTGTCTGGCCGCTTCGTACAGCAGGATTGACGCCGCGATGCCTGCATTGAGGGACTCAACTCGCGGCGATTGCTGAATCATGACGACCTCGTCGGCTTGCGCCAGCACATCTTTGGGAATGCCCGCCCCTTCGCTGCCAACAATGAAGGCCAGCGGTCCGCACAGGTTTGCTTCTGAAATTGAGTTGCCCTGATGCGACGAGGTGGCCAGCACCCGCACCCCGCGAGACTTGATTTCCTGCAATGCCTTTGCCAGTTCGACCTTGGCCGTGGGCAGGCGAAACATCGATCCCGCCGACGCCCGCACCGCCTTCCAATTCCACGGGCTGACGGTCTTCTCGCCGAGCAGCAATCCGGTCACGCCGAAAGCCTCGGCCGATCGCGCGATCGTCCCCAGATTCCCCGGGTCCTGGAGTCCCGCGGTAATGACCAGCAACGCCGGTTGAGCAACCAGAACATCCTCGATGGAGGAGGGTTTCACTCGCACCAGAGCTGCTACACCCTGCGGAGTCTCGCTGGGCACGGCGCTGGAGAATACGTCGTCGGGCAACAGCAAAGCTTCGGTGTGGGATGACAGCTGAGACAGCAATTTGTGTGCGCGCTCGCGGGCCGACTCGCTGAAGAACGCCACGCTCAGCCGCAATCCGCTGCGAATGGCCTCTTCCACCAGATGCATGCCCTCGACGGCGATCTCGCCCTGTTCGTTGGGCGTCGCTTCCGCAAAGGCGCGGCGCAACTCTTTCACGCGCGGATTCTGGCGGCTGGCGACGCGCCGCAGACGATCTTCGAATTTCGCCGGAGACGTCATGGTGGTGGTGAAACCGGCGTCTATCGTACACCGGCGGCCGCTCCCGAATCGGTACGTTGTTGCCAGGCCGCCTCGTGATAATCTGCTGTGTTGCTGTTGCACGGAGCGATGTGTTAGGTTCGCTCCGACCCTGCTTACGAAGAGAAGAGACCGGTGCGTCCCGAAATCGTCAAGATCAACAGTAAAGAGCCGGAAGCCTCGCTGGTTACCTATGTGGCGGAGAAGATTCGCGCCGGCGAAGTGCTGGGCATGCCGACCGACACGTTTTATGGTCTCGCCGTCGATCCGTTCAATTTGCATGCGGTCGATCGCGTGTACGAGATCAAGACGCGCTCGCGACACAAGCCGCTGTCGCTGCTGATCGAGTCGGTCGATCAGGCGGCGGAACTAGCCTGGCCTGTCCCCGAAATCTTCTACCTGCTGGCGCGCCGCTTCTGGCCGGGGCCGCTGACCATCATCGTGAAAGCCGACCCCAAACTGCCGCTGAAGGTGACCGCCAATACCGGCAACGTGGCGTTGCGCGTGCCGGCGGCGGAAGTTCCGTTGGCTATCATCCGCTCGGCGGGACTGCCTATTACAGCAACTTCGGCCAATCTTCATGGCGAATCCGAATGCACTTCGGCGATGCAGGTCCGCGATCAGTTGGGCGACTGTCTGTCGATCATCGTGGACGGCGGCCTGTCGCCGCGTGACATGCCCTCCACCATCATCGATTTGACCAGCGAAGATGGCCGCTGGCGGCTGCTGCGGCATGGCGCGATACCCGAGGAACAGATCGTCGAGCTTTTGGGTCAGGAGTAATCGCCACGGCGGTTCAGAGACGCAAATTTCATCCCATCCGCTGGATTGTGGCGCTCGTCGTCCTCGGCGCGGTGGGATTTCTGCTGTACATCAGCGCGCAAATCATGCGGGAGGCAGGCGTCGACGAAGAACATCCGGTCGATGCCATCGTCGTCTTTGGCGCGGCGGAATACGTTGGCCATCCCTCACCGGTGTACCGGGCGCGCCTGGACCACGCCTACGATCTGTTTGAGCGAGGATTGGCTCCAGTCGTCATCACCACGGGCGGGGCGGCCAACGACCCTCACTTCAGCGAAGGCCAGGTGGGCCGCGATTATCTGGAGTCGCGCGGCGTGCCTGATGGAAATCTGATTGCCGAAACCCAGGGTGGCGACACCGACGAATCGGCGCAGCGGGTCGCGGTCATCCTGCGGGCCAACGACATGCATAGCTGTCTGCTGGTTAGCGATGCGTATCACATGTTCCGGGCCAAGCAGATGATGGCGGCGCAGGGTATTACGGCCTATGTCTCGCCGCGACCGGGTTCGATTCCAAAGACCTTAGCGGGGCGGTTCATGGCGGCTCTGCGAGAGAGCTTCAGCTATTTATTGTACAAAGCGCATGTGCGTTAGGCGGCATTCGCTGGTCGCGATCGAGAGGAATGCGAAGGGCGCCAGCTTGCAGGGATCGCTCCCTGATCGGTTCTGGCGAAATGTCGGCGCTTTCCGCAAACCGCGTCTGATCGTTACAACGGACAGCAATAAAGGTTCGACAAGCCCGCCAAGAAGCGCGAGGTGATCTGGGATGTACGTCGCTAAAGAGGATTTCATTTTAAGAATAGCCTCGGGCCGCAGCGTTCTGCACCTGGGATGTGTGGGCTTTACGGACGTGGCACCCAGCGACCGAGCTAGTTTCGCAAAACAGAGCCTGCATTGGAAACTCACCCAGGTAGCGGAAACTGTGGGCGTCGATTACAGCACTGCGGTGATCGACGAATACCGGAAGCTGGGAGTATTCACCAACATCGTTGCTGGAGATGTCGAACGGCTTGACGAACTGCAAATCACACAGAAGTTCGACGTCGTAATCGCGGGCGATATTATTGAGCACTTATCCAACCCGGGGCGGATGTTGGACGGCATCAAACGATTCTGTGCCAGCGACACACAGGTCATCATCACCACACCGAATGCGTTCGGTGCGCCGAACTTTCTCAGATATTCAGCCGGAAAATTCCGAGAAGGCGCCGAACACGTCATGAGCTTCAACGAGCAGAATCTCGTTACCCTCTTGGAGAGGCACGGATACTCTCTCTGCGAATTGCACACCTGCTTTCAGCCGCGTTCCATGGACAAACACTTCGCCACTTTGTTCACATTAGGAAGAAAAGTCTTCGAGTTGTTCCCGCGTTTCGGCGGGACTCTTCTTGTGGTTGCGAAGGTTAAGCCAACAACCATCAAGTGAAACGTACGGTTTGCTACCGTGAAATCCAAACCCAGTGAGTGTGAAGGAAGCGCAAATTGGCGCCTATATCTCGGTATTGGACTGGAGCGGTATGACGAGCTGAAGCTGGTTAAAAACAGTTTCTACTTCACCAGCGCCAATACCCGCGCGGGACCGCCTGATCCGTTCTCCAGCTTGATCGGCGCAACCACGACGGTCGCTCCGGCGGGAGGAACCAGCGCGAGGTTGGCAACGTTTTCGAGGTGGTAGACGCTTTCCTTCGACGTGAAAACATGCACAGGGTAAGTGGTGGTCGCGCCTATGTCGACGCTCATGGTGTCGATGCCCAGACCGACGGCGTCGCGAGTGTTCACCAGGAACTTGGCGGCTTCCAGCGAGAATCCCGGATAGTGGGTCAGGTGATCGGCCTGCTCGTTGCGAAATTCTTTCTGCGAATTCCAGCGCTCATCCCAGCCGGTATAAGCCATCACGACTGCACCTTCGGGGATCTGCCCATGTTTGTCCTCCCAGGCAGCAATGTCCTGCACGCTGACTTCGTAGTCGGCATCATTCTTCGCCGCGTGCGAACATCTAGAATCACCAGCGGGCGAACCAGTCGTTCAGCGGGAATCTGATCCACCGTCCATGTGCCTGCGGCAAAATGCGCTGGGGCGTCAAGGTGAGTGCCGTAATGTTCCTGAGTGCTGAACAAGCGCGAGTAGTATCCGTCGCGCTTGATGTTGCCTAGCTCGGTCGACTGAAAGGGCGACTTCTCTGTGCCTTCCCAGTTGGGAGAACGGTCGTTAAGGCTGTGCGTGAGATCGATAACAGCACGATGGGCGTTGAGACTGGACATGGAAGGTTTGCGCGCGAACAACAAAAGCGCCAGCGCCAGACTACAACCTATCGCAAATGTCTTCCAGTTCAACATGCCGGTTCCAACTCTCCGTAGGAAGATGCCCGACTAGGTTAGACGCTTCCGGGAAGCGGAAGTAACAGAGAGAGAACACGGCCAATATGGGAAAGATGTGCATGAGTTTGAACTGCGGGGGAACGCACTTCCTCAGGTGTTGTCATCCCGAGCGGAGTCGAGGGACCCCTATGCCCGGCAACCAATGGGGTTCTAAGCGCCTAGAGGTCCTTCGACTCCGTCGGCCAGAAGCGGCCGCCTGCGCTTAACAGGATGACACCTCATGGCTGATGGCTGAATCTGACAGCGACGGCTAGCAGTTACTTGCTTCTCTCCATCGCAAAGCTGAACCATAGCGAATTCGACCCGTTGTAATCGACGCCCGAGCGTTGCTGATTTGCAAAGCCCATGTGCTCAGCCTGCAACAAGCAGCTCTTGCATGGCTTCTCCAGGATGATCTGGTAACGGCCATCGCGTTTGGAGTTTGTTGTACCGACGACGGCGCCGCCTGCATCGGTCAGTGTGACCTTGGTGCGAGGCACAGGCCAGCCGGCCTCGTCGGTTATGACTCCCTGCAGCTTGCCGCGCGGAGGCAGGCCTTCGGGGATGTAGTCACGAAATATGTATCCCGGGCCGCGCAAGGGATGGCCGCCCATCTGCCCCGTCACCTTGTCGTGCTCTAGTGCCAGCACGCCGTTGACGAAGACATACTCGAAGCCGACCGAAGGCTTGTTGGGATCCTCGAACGTCGCCAGGTCGCGAACTTTTTCCGGATCGAAGATGGTGATGTCGGCGAAGTAGTCGGTGCGCAGCAGGCCACGGTGGTCAAGCTTCTCGCGTTGCGCAGGCAGCGAAGTGAATTTGCGGATCGCGTCCTCCATCCGCAGAGTGTGCTCGTCACGAACGTATTTGCCGAGAATTCGCGCGAAGCTGCCATACGCGCGGGGATGCGACTTCGACTCGCCCAGCGGACCCGTCGGGCTTATTGCGCCGTAATCGGTGCCAACGCTCACCCAGGGCTGCTGCATGGCCAGCTTCACGTCGGCTTCGCTCATCAGGAAGTACACCGCGCCGACGTTGTCACGATCGGCAATAACCAGGTCCATGAGCGCATCCAGCGGATCTTTGTTGTCCATCTTGGCGATCTGGGCAATGGTCTTGCCTTCGTACTTGCGCAGATCGGGATTCAGCACCGAGATCACCAGCACGCCGTCAGCGCCGCCCGCGCCTAGCCACACATTCTCGAAGGAAGTGCTGGGCGCCATGACTTCCTTGCGGATCTGGGCACGAATCTTGGGATCTTTCAGCCGCTTGATAAATGTGTCCGTGCCGCCGGCATGATACTTCGCAGGAATCACCGCACCCAGCGAAGTTGCGGCTCCGGTATAGGGATACTGGTCGGCGGTAACATCGACGCCGCTGGCGCGCGCCTGCTCGATGGCGGCAATGACTTGCGGCATCTTGCCCCAGTTTTGCTTGCCGGCGCACTTGAGGTGAAAGATTTCGACCGGAATCCCGGCCTCGCGACCGATCTGGAAGACTTCCTTCAGCGCATCCATCTCGGCATCGCTTTCATTGCGCATGTGCGTGGCGTAGATGCCGCCCTTGTTGGCCGCGGCTTTGGCCAACGCGATCAGTTCATCGGTTTTGGCGTAGGAGCCGGGCGCGTAGATCAGCGCGCTTGACAATCCCATTGCGCCGTCACTCATGGCGTCGTCGACCATAATCTCCATCTGCTTCAGTTCGTCGGCGGTGGGAGCGCGGTCTGCGGTGCCAATCACCATGTGCCGCACCTGCGCGGCGCCGACATAGGTCGCCAGGTTGATCGCGATTCCCTGCTTGGTCAAGCGCTGGAAATATTCCTCCAGCGATTGCCAGTCAGCGGTGAGATGGAAGTGCTGGTAATAATCCGCGCGCTCCTGATTGAGCAGGTCGTTGGTGGGAGCGATGGAGTCGCCTTCGCCGGTAATTTCGGTGGTGATGCCTTGGGTCAGTTTGCTGACCGCCTGTTTGTCGATGAGCAGGTTGGTCTCCGACTGGCCGAGCATGTCGATGAAGCCGGGAGCGACGATAAGGCCTTTGGCGTCGATGGTGCGTTTTGCGACCAGTGTGGGATCGGCCTTGCCTACGAATGCAATGCGATCGCCGATGACGCCGATGTCGGCATAGATCCAGGGATTGCCGCTGCCATCGATGACGCGGCCATTGCGGATGAGGTAGTCGAACTCCTGGGCGAAGAGGGGAAGTGCAAGAGTGCAGAACAGCAAGAGCAGGAGGAGTTTCGTTCGTAGCAAGCTCAGCTCCGTCGAAGGAATTCGCGCAACAGTTGGATCAGGACATGCTACACCGGAATAGGCTAACGTCTATTTGCTATTTCGCTGAAAACCCAGGTTTGCCAACACTGAGGAGATGGGGATGTGTCGACAACTGACGCAGCGTCTCCGCGTGAGGTTTTATTGCTCTGTGCCATGTTTGCAACTCGTATTCGAAATCTCTTCACGGTCGAAGCAGCCAATCTAGCACTACGCTTCCGCTCAACGGAATAAGATCGGTACCCGATTACGAACACGATCTTACGTGTGCTTCGGTAATCGCACTTGTCCGGTTTTCAGCAGAGCATTGTCAGTTCCAAACAACCTGATCAGCCAGCAAAACGATCCATCAGAAGCCCATGCCGCAGGCCCCGATCGCTAACCGAAAGCCTGTCTTTGGCAAGCTTGTCCATCACGATCTTGACGATGCACGCGCCCGCCAGGATAACGTCTGCGCGTTTGGGCTGCAAACCAACGATAGCGCGCCGCTCCTCCAGCGACCGGGAGCGATACATCTCGATCTGCCTTTCAACTTCAGCGCGTTCAATGACTGAACCTTGAATAACATCCGGATCATATTTCGCCAGTTGATGTTTCACCGCTGCCATGTTGGTAATCGCGCCTCCCATTCCCACCAGAGTGTCCGGTGAGGGTCTGGCGTCTATCCGCGTCAGTTCTGACGCAATGGCATCGATAGCAGCCTTCAGTTGTTCCGGTGAGATTACCCCCGCAAGGCTGTACTTCTCGGTAAACCGAACTGCGCCAACGTTCAGGCTGAAGCGTTCCTCAACCGCCAAACCGCGGCCGAAGGTGAATTGCGTGCTTCCGCCGCCGGTATCGAAAATTGCGAGTGCGCCTTCCGCCAGACCAAGCCCGGACTTGACAGCCAGATACGCCAGCCGCCCTTCTTCTTCGCCGGAGATGATTTCGATCCGCACGCCACATCGTTGCTCCACGCTGTCAATGAACTGCTGACTGTTGCGTGCCATGCGCATTCCCATCGTGCCGACTGCCGCGATTTCCGATACTCCGGCAGCATGGGCTTCGGCTGCCATGGCAGCGATGGCTGAGACGGTCCGGATCATCGCGTCAGCGCTGATCTCGCCCGTCTTGTCCAGATTTTCACCCAGCCGCGTTATCTCGGCGCGATCCACCAGCGTTTGCCAGGTGCCGTCCGGGCGTCTTTCACTGATGTTGAATTTCACGGAGTTTGTGCCCACATCGATCACCGCATAGCGTGGCATCGCCCTCACCTTAACCTTTCATGCCGAGCATGGCTTTCAGGCCGCGCGGATAACTGATGTTGGCAAACCGTTCCAGGCCCAACTCACGCACCGTAGCGATCACGCGAGCCGCATCTTCCGATTCAAGCGCAACCGTGCGAGTTTTCCGGCCGTCTGCCACAACCTCCGTCATCTCCGACATGCAGCCGTTAATTTTGTAGCGCGACCGTCTCTTGTGCACCTTCAGTGAGCGCAAACGGCCGACCGGTCCGGCCCACTCCGCCACGAACTGATCGAGTGTGTACTCGGGCCGAGCCAGAGAATCCGCAGCCACGCCTAGAGCTTGCAGGACCTTCCGGGCTTCGGCCGCGGGCAGGGGAAACGATGCTTTCATCACCGGCTTCCATTGTTCCAAGCCATCCCCATTGACCTGCTCGAGGGTCTTTATGTCCATGAGATCGTCGCGAACTTTGACGTTTTCATCGTTGGAGGTGGAAAGGAAGTACAACTCATCGCTTTCATGCACGTCATCGGGTTTCAATGCAGCATATCGGGCGTCGGCTTCGCCAAAACTCTCACCGAAGGTCCGCCACTCCCAGCGTGGGATAATCTTCTCCATCGTCGACCTCCTGTAAACACCAACGTTACATCACAAGCCCATCGAAAAATCCGGGCAAACGCCATCCGCTACCGAGTTGGACGACGACGAGTGAGTGCCTAAGCGAGTTTGCTGTCGTCAATTTGTCGCAGGGCAAACCAGACGATCGTGCCTGCAATAAAGACGTTCACGGCGAAGCGCGATCCAAGGAGATGCTCATACGAGAGGCCGAGCCGTCCCATATGTAGGTACTCACAAACCCCAGCGCTGCATCGCCATCGTCGCCAGAAGCGCGAGATCGGCCGCGCACACGGTGCTCACGAAATTCACTGAGTCGTTGCCCATCTTCCCAGCATTTTCCCAGGTTGCGCCCATGATGCTGTCGAGGAACATGCCGCTGATGCCGGCTAGGGCGATAACCGGTGTCCAGTGCCAATCCACCAGGCCGCTACTGGCGCTCACCCACGACACCATGCAGGCAGCGACGCAGCCGGCCAGCGTCCCTTCCACGCTGATGGCGCCATTGGTGCCGATGGGCGCTTCCCGAAAGTCGGTGATCATGTAGGCGCCGCGGCCGGTAGCCTGGCCGAGTTCGCTGGAAACGGTGTCGGCGGCCGCCTCAGCCAAGGCTGCCATGGCTCCCACCAGCAGCAGTTCACTTAGATCCGGAAACCAGATTACCGGCAGCGCGCACAGGGTCGCGACGCCAAGGTTTGCCATAATCTGCGAGGCATTGCGGCCACGACGCCGCTCGGCGACGCCCAGCCGCTCCTTGCGCCGGCGACCCCAGCGCGTGGAGATCACCGTCAACGCGAATACCGTGACCAGAGGAACAAAGCCGGCGAATCCGCAGGCCAGCATCAGAACGAATGCCACCAGCACGCCAACCAGCGCGCCGCCGTCGGTGACCGAGCCCATAGCTCGAGCCACTACCGCGAACCCGATGGCCACCACTGCGGCAGGCAAACCCCTTGCATGGATGAGACTTGTCACGCGTGTCAGGCCAGTATCGCACGGCAGGCGATTCCTCGCGCTCGGGCCAATTCTGCCGGCAATACCGGCAAATCGCGCTTGGTCACGCATCTTAGTCCGCTGGCCGTTACCAGCGTGGCACCTGTCTCGCCCTGAGGAATAGCGCTTGACGCGGCTTAGGCAGCCGCCGGATGATATTGTGCCCACTTTTTCCACAGGGCAGTCCGTCCGGAAAAGGATGAAAACATGGCATCTTCTGTGTGGTCTGGATATCTGACGTTCGGTTTGATCTCGATGCCGGTGCGCTTATTCTCAGGCGCGCGCGGCAATCACATTTCGTTCCACATGCTACATCGCGACGACAACACGCGCATCAAGCAGCAGCTTTGGTGTCCGCATGACGAGCGGGTAGTGGAACGCAGCGAGATCGTTAAGGGGTACGAGTATCGCAAAGGCGAATACGTCATCATCGAGCCCGAAGAGATCAAGAAGATCGAGCCCAAGACCGCCAAGGCCATGGAAATCCTCGAATTTGTGAAGGCTTCAGAAGTGGATCCCATCTACTTCGAGTCGTCCTACTTCGTAACTCCGGAGGAAGCCGGGCGCCGTCCCTACGCCCTCCTGTGCAAGGCGCTGGAGGAGAGCGAATACGTCGCCATCGCCAAGCTGACCATGCATAACCGCGAATACACGGTGTTCCTGCGTCCCTACAAGGGCGGAATGATGTTGCACACTATGTACTACAAGGATGAGGTACGGGACTTGGACAACTTCGGTCGCCCCGATGTCGAACTGAAGGACGCCGAGGTGAAAGTGGCACACCAGCTCATCGAGGCGCTGTCCGGTGAATTCGAGCCGGAAAAATACAAAGACACCTTCGAAGAGAATTTGAAGACACTGATCAAGGCGCGACTGGAAGGCGAGGAAGTTACCACGATCGAGAAGCCGCGCAAACCTGCTCCGGTCGTTGATCTGATGGCCGCGCTCAAGGAAAGCCTGGCGCAGATGCCGAAGAAGCCACCGCAACGCGTCCAGGACGCACAGCGCGAGTCGGAGATCAGGGTAGTGGCGAAAGGTGCGCCCGCGAAGAAGTCGCGGCGCAAGCCTGCGGCGTAGCACCGCTTAAAAGCCTGCGGAACAAAAGCGGATTTCGGGTGGGCTAAAGGCCACCAGGAATAACAAAATTAAAATACTTGTGCGGCGCCGCTGAAGCCGACACCCTTTCTCAGCCCCTGGTGCGCTCCAGCTTTTCTCCTCGCCGAAAACCTGGAGCACCAAGGTGATACTTCATGCTCCCCTAAGTGTGCCATGGAACTGCGACTGGATACCATTCCCAAGCTGTCCAGGGAGCGAACTTTCCGGGATTCTTGACGAAAAACACAACAAATCTGCGGTTTGTACGAGCGTCCACAGTGGTTGAAATGGTCGTAAATCGCAGATTCGGCTCTATCGTTACTTCCTTTCGGTTGCTCCTCAAGATATTTTGCTGCAGACTTCCACTATTGTGCTACCTATAATCGACAAAAGGGTGTTATAGCGTATTTGAGCACCATTGTCTGGCCGACTATGAAACCTTCTACGAGAAACACGATTCGCATTTCGGTGGTGGAAACCGATCCTGTTCGGTTGTTGGGACTTCGTTCCATCTTCGCTTCCGAGACGGATATGCAGGTCCACTCCGCCTCAGTTCCCGCCGTGCTGCATAGCCCAAATGAAGACATTATCCTGATGACCGCCAGTAACGGCGCGGCTTTCTATGCTGCAATGTCGGCGCTGAAAGCGGTGCGTCCGGGCATCCGGATCATCGTGACCGGCCCGGGCAATCGCGACGAAGATATTCTGCGAGCCATCACCACCGGGGCTAAGGGCTACGTCTCTGAGGAGGCCTCGCCCGATGAATTCAAGCACGCGATTCGAGAAGTTCACGCCGGTTCGGTATGGGCGCCGCGACGAGTCCTCGCAACGTTTATCGAACGTGCCACTGCTTCTGCCCGCAAGGTGCAGCCACAGACCGATGACAAGATCAGCGATCGCGAGCGCGAAGTGCTGCGCCTGCTGGTTTCAGGTTGTTCCAACCGGGAAATCGCCGACGCGTTGGGAATCGAAGAGCGCACGGTCAAGGCGCACGTCGCGCAACTTCTACGCAAGGTTGGGGTGCAGAACCGAATTGCCCTGTCTGTCCACGCGGTAACCCATTCTCTGCTTTCCACAAGTCAATAGGGCGACAACCGTAGGACGAAGCCCAGCGGTTGCGGTGCCCGCAAGCGCGTGGCCGCTCTGCGCCCGCTAATTCACCTTGTTTCGCCGCGCTGATTGGGTTTCGAGCGAATGAAGCCTGTTTTGTTCCATTTTGGGATACAGGTTACCGAACGACTGTTCTATTACTAAAGTACAATTACCCGACCTGTACTTCCGTTATCTTGCGCGAATTACTAGCGCGTTCCATACTGCATTCACCTACCACAGAACCTGGGAGACAGGGTTGGAAGAGGTTACGAGGGTCTCCTCTTCCAACCCTCATTTTCTTGCGGTGACGAGGTTCCTGCGGTGTTCCATTCAAGGCGCATCCTCCGGGCTGGTTACTTTTTAGCGACAACGCTCCTTCCTCCGGGACACTAAAGAGTAACCAGCCAAATGCTTTCTTCCGGCTCGCTCTCCAAACAAACACTCTAAGATGAAGTTGCCAGCAAATACTGGCCGAGAGCCCCATTCCTGATCGGAGTTGAGCGATGAAGAAGACCTTGGTGGCATTGACGATCCTGTTTTCGATGGCAATTTGTGCGGCCGCATCGGAGAGACGAGACGCGGACCTTGACCGGATTCAGACCGCCAGCAGCGTCCTCAGCCAGATCATGTCGGCTCCTGACCGGGCTATCCCCGACAGCATCATGTCGGGAGCCAAGTGCATTGCCATCATGCCGTCGATGCTGAAGGCCAGTTTCGTGTTTGGCGCGAACTATGGCAAAGGCGTTGCCACCTGCCGCACCGAGCAGGGCTGGAGCGCTCCCGCATTTTTCAAGCTGACGGGCGGGAGTTTTGGCTTTCAGGCCGGTGGCCAGGCATCGGACCTGGTGTTGATCGTCCGCACCGATGATGGCATGCAACACATGCTACAGAGCAAGTTCAAACTTGGAGCGGATGCTTCCGCCGCCGCCGGGCCGGTGGGCCGCGATGCCCAGGCCATGACCGACATCACCCTGCGCGCTCAGGTGCTTACCTATTCCCGGTCGCGCGGACTTTTCCTCGGCGTCTCGCTGAGCGGTGGAGTCATCAAACAAGATCAGGCCGACACGCAAGCGTTCTACGGCAAAGATTGGACTTTCTACTCGCTGCTGAATGGGCAGGTTCCACCTCCTCAGGATGCCGGGATTCTTCTGCGCACCGTGGAAAAGTACGCTCCTACGCCGAGACCAAGAGTTGCACCGGCTGCGGCAACGCTCCAGGCTCCTGCGCCCACTGCAACTCCGGTAGCGGCGCAGACGCCGGCTGCAACCTCATCGGCTCCGATAACGACGGCGGCGGCCAGCCCCGCGCCAGTTCCGTCTCAAGCGGCTAAGTCGGCGGATCAGGATGCGGATTCGGCCATGGACTCAACAGATGCAATGCCGGCAACTCCAACTGCCGCGACCACGACGCCGTCAACCGCAGAGCCAACGACGGGAGTCATGGGAACGCCCGACGCGGCGCCGATGCCGGCGTCTAAAGCGGCTCCTGCCTCCGCACCGCTTCCAACTTCGACGGCAACGCCAGTAGCAAATCCGGCACAAGCTCCGGCGGCGGGCGCGCCCGGTGGACGCTAATTCTGGTTTGATCTCTCGGGCGGTGGCTGCGGCCACCGCTTTTCCATTGGTGCGAGGTCCCCGGTTTGACGGGATAGGAGGTAGAGCCGTTCAACTCTGCCCTCTCTAGTAACAACTAGTAATAGAGGTGTTTTTTGACTGCGGGGCGCGGGCTGAGGGCCGTGGGCGTGGGGGGCATGCGGGCGCGACCGGTGGCTGAGCGATCAGGGCTTGGCTCGTGGCAGGGCAACGCGGACTGCGCTCGGACACACTGAACCGGCGCGGTTTGTGAGGCTGAGCGCTAGGGCGCGGGGCTGCCGAGCGCGCCCGAGGCGCAGGGTGTGCGGGCGCGCAAACCGCGCGTGCAGGACCGTGGGCGGCGCACCTATGGCGCATCTAATAGCGAGCAGAGTCTAGGACCAAGGGATAACAAAATACTTGCCTCGCTCTCCAACTTAGACACGACCCATAAGCCCCAAGGGCCGACAACAATTTCTCTTTACAATTAGGATGCGCTCATGGTACCGTTCGCCGCATCAATCGAACATCTGGTGAATCTAGCGTGGGAATTGTCCGCTTCGTACTAGAGCTTTTCCGTAGTTCCCCGATTCCGGAAGGTTTACGCCCAACGGCTTGGTGGCTATTTCGGGGCAGTCCTTGGTACTTGCGATTATCTGCAGCTATCCTTCTTGCGATCAGCATTCTACTGGGAACAATAGTCTGGCTAAATCTGTCTGATACAAATCGCATCTTGGTCAGTGCACTGGATGCACCATGGGAAAACACACAGCTTACGCATACTGGAATCGAGTCTTTCCTGCTTTCAAGCGTGCTAGAAGATACAGCGACTGATTCCGATAAGTCCTTAGACTCAATCCATATCAATAGTAACTTTATTAGCGAACTCGCCAACCTTCAGTCGACAGTGAAAGATTTTACTTTTCCAGCTCTCAGCTCGAAAGATAAGCCGGCTCCCCCTTCGGAGAGAAATCAAGTTCCCGTGGTAATTTACGAAGTCAAATCAAGGGGGGCTGACCTAGGTTCTCATATTTATTTGTCAGACCATCAGAACGGATACCTCTTTGTTCCCGGCTTGTCGGCGATGCATCCTGACAATCTCTATCAGAAGAAGCTAGACGCCGTGGCTCAATTGAAAAAACAAACCGCCGTGGTTCAATTGAAGGAACAAGACACAGTGGTTCAATTGAAGGAACAAGAAGAACCTCGTCTCTTCTATGATGTTGCGATGAGCCAATCTATAGCTCCGCTGCTTTGTGGCAATTTGCAAATATCGAATCAAACCGCTCCCTTTACAAGTATCTTTGCCGAAGATTCCGTACCGAAGAATCTGGCTCGTCACTTTAGTCAAGCATATCTCATTTTCCAATCCGGCGTAGCTAGGCTTTGCGAATCCAACATCGCAACGTCCTGGCAAGATCAACAAGACTATTATAGCAGCCAGTTCTCTGCCGCGACCTTCCTGCCCGACAGACCGTATTTTGCTGAAACATTGGCCGCTCAGAACGTCTCCGCAAACCCTACTGATCAGGATACCTTCGGAACACTGTTCCACCCAACCGAACCGTACATAGACTTGGGTGGAAATGGGGTAGTCAGATCATTTTGTAGGCCAGTCCCTGTCGGGCTGGGTGTTAAGTTTAGGTCTGCTGTTCACGGCGTGAACGGCAGTAGAGATATGAATCTGCGGCTATACCAATCGGATGCAATTTTGTGTCTTGATTTTAGAGTTGAACCGAATATTGAGAATACTTTATTGGCTAAGATCAGGAGATTTGGAGGGACGGCGGCTGTATTTGTGTGTAAGTCCAACCTATGCGTGAAGGACACGACCGAGAGTGCGACGCCAGACATGTCTCTTGGTTATAGATTGCTCTCGCTATTTTATCCCGAAGCCTCACTTACTACAGACGATGTCGAGCATATATCTGACAAGTTTGCCAATCTGAGCGACAACAGCAACCGGTCGCAAATGACAGGCCGCGTTGGCGTCGATCCTGCACCGCACTCCGGGACGGCTGTATTATTTAGCTTTCCTCTAGGGCGTTCTCGCATTTTTGCTGGTAAGTTGGACTTGAGAACTTATCAGACAATGAGTTCATTCTGGATTTCAGCTTTCGGCGTGTCGTCAGCGTGTACTTTTCTTATAGCAGTCATTATCTTGGTGGGTTACGGCTTGAAAATTAAGGAACAAGAGCGCGCATTTGAGGCGGTAGATACAGTGATGAGCGATGTTCCCGCTCCTTACGTGCGAGTGGATGAATGCGGGAAATTTTTGAAAGTGAACGACGCCTTTGCGCGCCAGGTTGGCTTTGATTCCGCGCAGACTGCGATGGCGATATTGAGCCGTACCAAGTACGAAGAGTTGCTGTCTGACGAGGTTAGTAAAACCGTCTACCATAAAATCAAGGAAGAGAGAAGATCTGGAGAGCCATATCGAAGCTATACAGTATGCATCTGGGCCGGTGGTGGCGTCGGCAAGCTGCCTACAAAGGAATTTGAAGTGCATGGCTGGGATGTTCCTACTCCTCGCGCGTCACGACAAAAAATAGGACAGTCTTTTGGAATTCTCGTGCCTGTTAAGGCTTCCAAAGTGGTGCCCTTTGGAAAAAATCACGTGGCCGAATCTAGCGGTTGAGTGGTCGGCCTAGCAATTTGTCGCGGGCAATTTATTCACGACTGCTGATGGCGCGTGCCCTGAGTTTCCCCAAACTGAAGCAAGTAATGTGTGATTTTTTTCGATGCGGCTTACTCCTCCCCGCCCGCGCCTCTATCAGCTCTCTTCGCAAAATAGTACCTCAGCACTCTCCATAAGGGTAGCAAGGACATTTGACGCACGCTGGCAGGGTCATCACTTGCCGTTTGTCCTGCCGCTCGTCGGGGTATTCCGCATAGATGCTGGCCGCCGAGGGCAGCAACCCGGATTCGACGTCTCCAAGGCTGTTGGGCTGCGGGTCTGGTGTCGTCATTCCAGAAAGATTTTTTGATGTGCTCTCGGATGAAGCTTCTACACTATAGTTAATCCTTTGAAGAAGGCCTAAATGGTCGAAAAAGATGAATACGGCGAGGAGGCGGTGCCTACATGGCTGGAACTGCCGGCGTCAGATGCCCCAATATCACCCCCTGTGATAACGCGCCCGCAAATTCTTCCGCTCCACGAGCTGAGCTGGGAGAATTTTGAACGGCTATGTCTCAGATATGTCCGCAGTAAAGCAACTGTCTCGCGGTGTCAGCTATACGGAAAACGCGGACAAGCTCAACAAGGTATTGATTTGTACGCTCGGTTCAGCGAACCAGCTTTTTACGGCGTGTATCAGTGTAAGAGGCTTAAGAGCTTTCAACCGGGTGACATTTCGGAAGCGGTTGAGACGTTCTTGGGCGGCACTTGGAGTGAACGGGCGCGTGCTTTTTCGATCTGCACGTCTCATTCAACAGAGAGCACAGGCGTAGCTGAAGCAATCGAGGCGGCCGCTCAACGTCTTGAGGCTATGGACATCCGCTTCGACGTTCTTGGTGCGGAGCAACTTTCGCTTTGGTTGAAGGAACAGCCTACAATCGTCGATGACTTTTTTAGTCGAGCATGGGTTCAGGCTTTCTGTGGAACAGATGCGCTGCATCTGGTTGGCACGCGGTTGAACTCCTCCGAGGTAGCTAGCTACCGAAAAGCGCTGCACGACTTTTACAATGTTCTCTTCACCCGGCATGACCCCGGAATCCCGATACGCCCGCAGATTGGAAAACGAGAAGCTCAGCTCAGAGACCGTTTCGTCACGCCAACAGTGTATGCGTCGTCGCGGTACGTCCCTAGTGAAAAAAAGGTGAGCGCCAACGGAATGAACAAGACTGTTCAGGACTCTGCCGAGATGAGCGGACAGGGGACCAGGAGGGACTTGTCGGGTTCTGTGGACCAGATCAAGGTGAGGGTTAGTGTGGATATCTGGCTGAGTCAGAGCCAGAGATCGGTGATTCTTGGAGGTCCGGGAAGCGGGAAGAGCGCTTTGTTGCGGATGCTAGCGACGGATTTACTTTCCGACAATCCAGAGTTGGCCCGCGTCGCCGTTAGTTGGGGGGCGCTTCTTCCCGTCTGGATTCCGTTTCCATATTGGACAAATCTCAACGCAAAAAGAGCTGCGCCGGTGTCCCTCTCTCAGTGTCTTGAACAATGGTTTAGGCAGTTCGATCAGCCTGATACATGGAAGCTTGTTGAGGATGCTCTACGGGACGACCGACTCCTGCTTCTTGTGGACGGCCTTGATGAATGGACAGATGAGACCGCAGCTCGGACCACTAGCCAGTTACTTCAGACCTATGTGCAAACGCGCAATTTAGCGGCAGTCCTCGTAAGCCGGCCGCATGGATTCGAACGGGTCGCCATCCAAGGCGCGGAGTGGCAAGTGGGACAGTTAGCACCACTGTCTGCGGAGTTACAACGAGTCCTGATAGGCAAATGGCTCAGAATTCAGCGGCAAAGCGCGCCAAGCGAAAGTCCGGACAAAGCGGCCACATCGGCTTCCGTCGAAAGAGACATTGAGAGAGAAACTGACATATTTGTCCGGGAACTGGGAGAGTCAAGCGACCTTTCACAACTGGCCGAAATTCCTTTGACGCTACTCCTGCTGTTGTACTTGCACTTACAAAATTCGCCACTTCCGGCCAATCGCTTCGGAGCATATGGGTATGTAGTCGATCATTTCATTCGGGAGCACCCCCTCAGCAGACGTAGCGCCGCCACACTTGTCGACGGTCAAGGTCCACTGAGCCCGGAAGAGATCGAGCGAGCACTCGCCTATATTGCCTATGTTATTCAAACGGACTTTCCAGGCGGTACTTTGCAGGAGCGCGAAATCCGAGACCGTCTAGAAGAGTTTCTACGAGATGAGCTCGATCTCGGGCTCGGATTAAGTTCTGTTGAGGCGCGAGCGGTGCTGCGTTATTTCACGAATCTTGAGGAAGGAAGTCTTGGCTTATTGGTGAGTCAGGGGAATTCGTCGATCAGTTTCTTCCATAGATCATTGCAAGAATATCTCGCTGCGGTTCACTTGGCGCGGCATCCACTAGCTGACCAAAGGAAAGCGGCCGCCTCTCAGATTCTTGATGCTCGCTGGCGAGAGGTCATTCTAGCTTTGATCTGGCTTTGCCGCCGGAACGAAGACGCGGAACAATTGATAGATGCCATTGAACGCGCTGCGGTTGATCCAATCACTAGTCTGTCAGTCGAGGATCTCTTGGGTGAAGTCTGTTTCGGAGAGTTTGCAATTTCTGCTGCTCGTTCCAGAGCCGTGGGAGCGACGGTGTGCGACCGCATCGAAACGTCGTTCGTTGAGTCGCATCGCAGTCGCCTTCTCAGGCACGTGCTGGGAGGTGTCCGCTCCCGTAAAACTAAGTCATTAGTGCAAGAGAGGGTGAAGCGCTGGATGTTTTCGCGAGGATTCTGGGGACCCGCGTCAATCGCTCCACTGCGGGACTGGCCAGCTACGGAACATACTTGGTCGATTTTGTTCCGAGCTCTACACGATGAGCAGGCGCTGGTCGTTCGCGAAGCCAGTGTTGTTGTGGCTAAACTCTTTGGTCAAAGTATTGAAAAGGGTGAAGAAATTGCCAAGCTTGCATTGCGTTCGCCAAGTGCTGTGCAACGTGCGGCCTGTATAACATCTCTTTCGGAAGGTTGGCCCGAGAGCCGAGACTTGAGAACGGCCATTTCCAATGGCCATGAAAGCGCCTCGAACGAGCTAAAAATCGCGAGTATTGCAGCTGCGCTCAATCTGAAAGAACAGACGAACGATGACTTCGCGGAATTGCTCAGGTTATCCAGAGACCGATATTCTTTGGAGCTTGATTACGCATGGCGTGATGATACGAGCGTACTTCTGTGCAGAGGCTGGGCCGGGGACTCTAGGCTGAAAAGCGCTTGCCTTGAGGCTTCCCAGCATCATTCAGCCCATCCCGAGTTAATGGATCGGGAAATCGCTCAGCACGTTCTTGTGCAGGCGTTCCCCCAAGATGACGATGTTGCACAATTCATCGTAAAGGAACTGCAAACGCAGCATCCATTCCTTAGCGGCCGTTCGGTATGGGCTGACCTGGCCGTAGCATTTAGAGACAATCCGCGGGTCGTGGCGGCGCTAGATGAGTGGGTTGTGAAGTCGGAACGGTGGGACCCGATCGAGTTACATGACAGCGCTCTTGTGGGACGGACAGAAATTATGAAAGAGAAGCTTTTTGAAGCTCTCGATAAATGGGTTCCGTTCTGGGCGGTAGATTCACTCCTGCGTGGATGGGGAATGTCGGATATCCAGGTCGCGGAACGCCTAACCGAACGAGTAAGAAGGAGGGATGCAGCAGGAGTTGCGCAGTTCATACCGAAGATAATTCCTGATTCAACGCAGGCGCGCGACAGGCTTTTGGCTCTGCTTCGCGATCCCCCTTCTGAGAGGTTGGACTTCGTAATGAGGGGCTTTTCTGAATTACGTCCGTTTCCAAACGAAGGCGAAGTCATAGATGCGGCTCTTGAGAGGCTCAGGCTCGCAACGCCTTCCAAGAGGGAGATGTCCGTGGGGTCAGTTATCTGCACCTTCCCAAGCGATGATCGCGTGAAAACTCTCGCTCTCGAATGTCTAGACGCTTACGCGCCGCCCTTAGAAGCCATCGCCGAAGCGTACGCAGAGGATGACGAGATGCGTCTTCGGGTGGGAGAACTTATCACACCGCTCCCCGCAACCTTGCGGTACCAGATTGTCTCGAATCTTGCTTTTGTTGGAGATAGTGCGTTTGCGTTGGAAACATTGAAGCATTGGGATTCCGAACGGAATGGAGAGGTTAAGACGCAAGCGTCCATACAGTTTCACTCCCTGCTTAGGCGTCTAGACCTTGAGAGAGAATCGGCTATCGACTATTTGGACGAGTTGCTGCCGTGTTACGGTCCGGATCACGAAGAAAGGCGACAGGCGGCTGCAGCAGGGTTGATCGCGTTAGGACATCTGCAAATCGTCATCGACAAGAAAGAGGATGTGGGCTTCGAAGGAAAGCAAGTTAATATTCCAGTCGCTGATGGGCTTCGACCAAACCGTGTTTTCTTAGATTACCTCGGGAGCAACTGGGTATATATCAAGGTCGCTTTGGGCGAAAGCTTAGACATTCTAAAGTCACGCATTGGACCAGAGGGTCTCTGGACCGCGTTGGCAAAAGTTGCCGCTGAGCATTCTGCGTTGGCTAAGGATCTGCTCGCGCACGCTGAGTCAGACGCTAACTTCTCACAATCTGCCAGTTTTCTAATGCTGAATGCGCGTTTGGAGCCGCGCTCGGAAACGCTCCTGCACTTATGTTTCGCCGTGTTGCGCGATAGAACCCAGCGACATGACTGGTTTGATTCCGTCGAGACCAGTGCAGCAATACTTGCGGAACATTTTAGAGGTGATGCGGAGGTCGAAAAGCGGCTGCTCGCTCTGGCTCAGCCTCATTATGTGCCGGTTGGCGTCGTGATGGCGCTTTCGCAAGGGTGGCCGCACAGCGAGTTGCTGCGGCATATCGATATACAGCGCGATGGGCCGGGAGCACGGGATGCGGCCTCGATTATGCGAAGTACGCCATCGCTTCGGCGGAATTGCTACCGGGTCTTCTAGAATCGGACTTGGTTTGGGCGCAAAACGATCGCTACCGATCGAGCTACTTGATTAAACCGCTAGTTGCCAGGCTGCGCGACGATCCATCCGCAATTGAGAGGCTTTCCACGTCACTCTTTTCTTCCACCAATCCAAGTATCAAAGCGACATTCTCGAAATTGTTGGCCGTCAGCGGAAGTTTCACATCTGAACGAGATCACTGGTGTCGGGAGGAACTAAAGCGACAAGAAAGCATGCTAATACCTGAGATCGGGTTCGATTTGATAGGCAAAGCAGCACGATCAGTGAGCCTTTGCCTTCTCGAATCTCTGGGCGAATCATCACTACTAGATAAGACTGCCCTGGACTAAGGTGGGATGTTTTTCGGTAGCCCAGGTAGTCCGGAATAGCAACCTCTCCTTGTCATGTGAGGTTCTGAACAAGCCGTGCGAGCGTTTGCCAGTGCCGGGGATGCGCGCGGCGCTTGCCCGAGCGAATGAAAGTGGCGTGACAGCGGGAAACGCCAAGCCGAGTCGCGATCAGCGAATTTGATACCCAGGCAAGAGCTGGCTGGATCTTGTCGATATAGAACTGTTCGGTGAGCCACTTGGGCTGGCTCGACGGCGACCAGGCTGCTTGTTTTCTCCGCTGCTCCCGTGACGTGTCGCTTTTCTTAATGCGAGCCTCAGGAGAGTGCCCGGCAACGCGGGCTGCGGGCGTAACCGCCTTTATGTGCTGAGTTCTTGCGGACACCGCACAATCTGAGCAGTAGTGTCTTCCCGTTACGATGGTCTTCCCGCATGTCCGGCAGACACTATGCGGGTGTTTTACAGGCTTGGGTGCGGGAGCGGATGTAATGCCCTTGGCTTCCCGCTTTCGGCTCTGGGTCAAGCGAGTGGGCGGAGCAGCTTCATGACTCGGTTTCCGCTGGCGTGACCACAGTTGCCGCGCGACCCATTCGGCAATAGGTGCGACCGCTCGCGCCCACATCGGGGCGGTTTCTGCCAGTCGGATGGCGAACGGGGCCATTAATCGGCAAGCTCCATTTGGCTCTTCGAAAAACCATCCCCGCTTCAGCACCTGACGCGTGACTAAGTCAATCACATAGGAGTCAACATCAGGCCGCACACTTTCCATGACGTCGCAAGCAAGGCTGTCGCGGGCCGCTGCATCCATGTGAATAAACCCGAGTCCAGGATCCAGTCCAAGTGCAGCCGCTGCGAGCCGGGCTTCGGATTCGAGCACAGCGTACAGATAATTAAGGATTGCATTAACAGGATTCGTAGCCAAGCGTGGCGATTTGGTGAGCGCTGACTTGCGAGTATCAAAGGCCCGCCAGTGATCGGGCACACGGCGCAGATCGTTCTTAGGGAAACAAATAGGGAGGTCGCGCCACACTGCCCAATAAGCAGAAGCGCCCTGTGACTGAAGACGACGCACGGCGTCCATGGCTGTTCGGCCATGTCTACTTCAGCCCGGAATTGCCCAATGGTCTCGGCGGTCGCGGAGTCCAGCAAGGTGTCGCGCACAACTCGTTCCTGCCCGCCAGCTTTCGGCTGATTAACTCGCGGGCGATCTGCAAGGCGGCTCCGGAGTGTTCCGCCAGGGCTTTAGCGCGTCGCAGCCGGCGCATCCGAGGGCCGGACGGGGCCGGTTGTGGATAGCACATGACCATCGCGCTCCAGCAGGATAAAGGCCGCCCCTTGATCCGAAAGCCATCTTATAGCCGCGAGCGAAATCGACCCGTCATTGCCAATGACGACCAAACGGCGGAGCCCGTGCCCGACACGAGGGAGGCGATAACGGTGACGCTCAGACACCGACGCCGTCTTCGATCGAACAGATGACCGCGATCCACGCGCACGTTGATTCCGTAACCAAATAACGTGAGCACTCCGTTACGGAGTTGTGGTGAGTAGGTGGGTTGAGATACGTTGGGCGCAGCTTTCATTGGAGCTGATTCCTCCTGTGAGAGTTAGGGCTTGCGGTTTGCTCGCAACAAACAGCAGGCCCGTTCTGTTCAGAAGCCTAAGTTCGGCGGTTCTCTCCGACTGCCTCACGCTTGCCGATACCTCGATTCACGAGGTTTTGAATTGTTCGCCAATGCACGCTGTAATTTTGCGCAACTTCCTGGTAGGCCCGCTTGCGGCTAAGCCCGCGCCTTCTCGTGAGCTCGCTCACCCTGGCGATGGCTGCTTTCTGCTCGGGAGGCTTCAGCGTGTTTCGTTGGCCGCGTGGACTTGGAGGAAGCTTGCGCGATATCTCTTTGAGCGTATTCTTGAGCATCCTCGCGAAGTCCAGCGTCTGGATTTCCTCAAGAATGCTCCGCAGTTGCTCTGGAGCCGGTTCAGGCTTGTCTTTCAAACTCCGCTCCGCCTCCGCCCAGACTGCCAGCATGGCTGACGACCGCAACGCGCGATCCAGCTCCACTCCATCGATCTTTCCCTCAAGACTCTTGGCTAATTGTTCGTAGAGCGTCCGCTGAGCGACAGATATCGTAGAAGGCGAAGGCGGCCCTTCCCACAGTTCATCCAGCCGTTCGCGCATGGCCCCAACAATTTTCTTTTGCGTTGAAGTCTTCATCTTATAAGCACAACTGGCACATAGTTGACACATTATTATGTGCCATTAGATCTTATAGGTCAAGCGAAAGCCTGGATCGGTCAGTGGCAGTTAGAGAGGAAGAAGAATGAGTCGCAAGCAAGAAGCTCGGAAACCGACGCAGAAAAGGGCAATTCGGTCTTCACGGCGAGCCAAACGCAAAGAGATGGCCCCGCGCACAGCCGCAGAGTTCCTAGCGAAGTCTGAAGCATTTCAGGACAAGTTGACCCGCGTCGCGCACGCCATCTCAAAGATGAGAGCGGAGAAGGTTTCGCTCGCAGAGGCGTCCCGGGAGTACAAGCTTGGGCCTCAGGCAGTGTTGAGGTGGGGCAAAAGTGGCCTGCGTAAAGCTGCCAATGGGCGATATTTAGCAAAGCCCGGTGACCGTCTGCCACGTTTTATGGTTGTAATCACTCAGGATGGGAGGCAGGAGATCGCTGTCAACGATTCACGTCAGGCAAGCCTCATTGCCAAGCATTGGAACGCTGTCGATCGCCACCTTTCGCGCGGCGACTCTTCACAGCTACGGAAGTTTCGGGGCAAGTCGATTACTGACGCAACCGGGAAAAAGCGCATGCTACTGGCCGACATAGCCGAGTTGGACCGCTTGGGCAACGCGGGGGTTCTGTCGTTCGAATCGATCTACGCGAGGACCGCGTGACAAATCTAAAGTTGCCAAAACGCGATCCCGAGGCTGCGCACGCGCGGAAGGTTACAGCCACACGCCGCGTCGGGCTGAATGCAAAATGCCCTTGCGGCGAAAGTAGACCCGAGGCGCTGATCCCAGGCAGCAAGCCGATGATTTGCGCCGAGTGTCAACGAAAGAAAAATAGAATGAGCACAACAGATGATCACCATGTCGCAGCCAAAGCGAACAGCCCTGAAACAGTTCCGACGCCGGTAAACGATCACCGCGCCGACTTGAGTGTCGCGCAACACGATTGGCCGAAGCGAACGCTTGAAAACCCAGATGGCAGTCCGTTGCTGGCGGCCGCCGGATGCGTTCGGGGCTTCATGGATTATCTGATCTACCTCGTGAAGAAATTCTTGTATTGGATCCCGGAAGTGCTCGAAGCTGCTGATGCATTTCTCACGGAAAAGCTCGGAACCAAGTGGTGGATGGGTTCTCCACTGGAGGAATTCGCGCTAAAGCGCTAGTCTAGCCGGGTGCCGCAGAGTGAGCCCGAGTCTTAGCGATTGCCCTTCGTGTCTATCCCGAAGGCACGGACGAGGAACCAAGCCCAAAATCGCGAAGGCCGCCCCCGCGTCCTGATGCGATGATGGTCATCGATACCGAGACGCGGACCGACGCCACACAGCGGCTGACCTTCGGTAGTTATCGATTCATTGAGGCCGGAGAATGTCTGAGAGAGTTTCTGTTCTACGGCGATGATCTGCCGAATAAAGACCGCGGCATGCTGGAGAGGTACGTCGCGACGCATCAGGCGGAAACTGGAGAGAATGGCGTTAGTACCCTCGATTTGTTGACGCGCGCGGAACTTGTAAAAAGGCTTTATCTAAACGCCTATAAAGCGCAGTGTCTTCTGGTCGCTTTCAATTTTCCCTTCGACATCTCACGGATTGCATCTGGATTCGTCAATGCGCGAAGACGCTATGCAGGGGGATTCACCCTTCGTCTGTGGTCCTATACCGATGACTCTGGACAGGAGCAGGACAATCGCTATCGCCCTGGAATCTCCATCAAGCACATTGACAGCAAGCGAGCGCTAAAGGCGTTCACTGGTCGCAAGGAAACCGACGAAGAGGATCGCATTCCCGAAGGATCGCCATCCGGAGAACCCGAAGACGATTACATCTTTCACGGCCATTTTCTGGACCTTCGCACTCTCGCGTTTGCATTAACAGATCGAGGCTATGGCTCTGGAGCAGGCCTGCGAAGCGTTCGGCGTAAAGCATGGGAAACAATCTGTGACGACGCATGGTGTCGTTACGCCGACGTACATTGATTACAACCGGCGTGATGTTTTGGCCACGTGTGAACTGGCCGAAAAGTTGCTTGAGGAGTATGACAAGCATCCCATCGCGCTCCAAGAGACGAAGGCGTTCTCACCGGCATCGATTGGCAAGGCCTACCTGCGAGCGATGGGAATCAAGCCGGTTCTGGAGCGCCAGCCGGACCTTTCCCAAAGAGTATCTCGGATATGCGCAATCAGCATTCTTCGGCGGTCGAACAAGTGCGCACATTCGAAAAGTTGCCGTTCCCGTCGTCTATACCGACTTTCTCTCGATGTATCCCACTGTCAACAGCCTGATGGACCTTTGGCGATTTGTTATAGCCGATGGAATCAACATCGTCGAGCATTGCCAAGGACAGGTAGAGGACTTTCTTGAGCATTTGCGATTGATTCCAGGGAAACTCTTCAAGCCAGCCACGTGGAAACATCTGACGGCATTTGTGCGCGTCGTTCGCAAATGGCGATATCCTGCCGAGCCGCGCAAAGTATAACCCCGAAAGCAACGATTGGCAAGTAGCCGTTAATTATCTCTACGCGAGAAACAAAGATCCGAAAGATGCACTGTGGTTCTCACTACCAGACGTCGCAGCATCCGTGCTGTTGTCTGGCAAAGTCCCGAAGATCGTAGATGCATTTCGTATCGAACCTGGTGGCGTGCTAGACGGGCTCGTTCCGACCAAGTTGCGCAACGAAATAGACGTTGACCCGCGGACGCAGGACTTTTTCAAAGTCGTCATTGAAGAGCGCAAGCGGCTGCCATTGCGAGCGCACCTGAGCAAGTCTGAAAGAGAACGACTAGACAGAGCGCTTAAGGTATTGGCGAATGCAACCAGCTACGGCATTTATGCCGAGATGCATCGACAGGAATCCGACGAAAAAGTTCGTGTCACGTGCCACGGCATCGATCCAGAACCTCTTTGTCCGTATATCGCACATCCCGATGTGCCGGGCGAATACTGCTTCCCGCCGCTCGCGTCTCTGATCACGGGCGCGGCTCGGCTCATGCTGTCACTCCTGGAGCATTCCGTCAGCCAGTTGGGCGGCACGTACGCAATGGAAGATACCGATTCGATGGCGATTGTCGCTACAGAGCGCGGTGATCTGATCCCGTGCCGCGGAGGCCGATCGGGCAAGCAGCGCGACGTGGTTAAAGCGTTGTCCTGGGAAGACGTTGGCCAGATCTCAAAGTGCTTCGCGGATCTGAACCCATACGATCGGGACGCGGTGCCGGGGTCAATTCTTAAGATTGAAGATGACAACCGCGACCCAATGACCAGGAAGCAGCGACAGGTCTATTGCCTTGCTATCTCGGCCAAACGGTATGCGCTATTTCTTCGCGATGATAAAGGCCTGCCTCTCCTGCTTCGAAAGGGGTTGAACAACAAGGATGACCGCTGGTCTGAGCACGGGCTAGGACATCTCTTGAATCCAACCGACCCGGAGAGCGAAGACCGCGAATGGACCGCGCGAGTGTGGCTTGGCATAGTCCAGAGAGCGCTTGGATTAACAACCAAAAGTCAGGACTTCGAGGACATTCCGGCTGTTGGGCGCGTCACCGTCAGCAGTCCTGCTGTCATGCGACCGCTGGCAACCCTCAATGAGGGCAAGCGGTACAGCGACAAAATCAAACCGTTCAGCTTTCTGCTGACGTGTCACGTCAAGGCGTTCGGTCACCCGATCGGCACCGATCCGGAGCATTTTCACCTGATCGCGCCGTATGAGTCAGATCCCGGGAAATGGCTCAAGAAGGATTGGATTGACCAATATTCAGGAAAACTCTATCGCATCACGACATCGGACCATAGCGGTACCCGACGGACCGCACGCGTGAAGACGTACGGCAATGTATTGCACGAGTACGAATATCATGCGGAAGTGAAGTGCGCCGATGTTGACGGAAATGCTTGCGGCAAGCAGACCGTTGGCCTGCTGCAACGGCGACACGTTCGCATCGACCAGATCAAGTACATTGGCAAGGAATCTAACAGCCTCGAAGAAGTTGAAACTGGGCTCATTCACTCACCTCTCAACATCTACACGGAATATCCAGACCTACGACGGGACGACTGGGAAACGAAGATCCGGCCTGCACTGGAGAAATTGCCGGTGCCATTCCTTGAGACCGAAACGAAGCTCTCACGCCGAATGCTCAATGACGCGATAGCCGGACGCAGCAGGCCGAATGCTGCGAATCAGCGATTGCTTGCAGATTTACTCCAAAAACTTAGCGATTTCACCTCTTAGCGACGCTCAGTTCGAAACACAATTGAGTAAGTCAATAAACCAACCGGTGGCTCACCTGGCGGCCTTGTATCCCTTCTCGGTGAGATATACATACTCCCGTTTGCTGAATAATCCGATAACAAGAACTGATGAATTTGGCGGGTTGTCATATGGAACCATCGGCCCGGTATCGATCAGCCTCTTATCTTCGAGATCCTTTAGGGCAAGGTCGAAATCGACGATAGTTGTTGTACCGTCAGCGTCAAAGCACTTTTGCTTGAGATCGCTTAGGGCGATCCCAACATAGCCGTGCTGCAGAGATTCCACACCCAGTTCACGTTCCTGAAAATTACTGAGCAAGTACGCTAATATCTGTTTGGAGACTTGTTCCACCTTTCCCATCGGTTTTGCCATCTGCGAATTATAGCGAAACGAGGTAAGTACACCAACGTGCGAATGTTCTGGCGGTATCTTCAGGAAGTGTTCAGGAGTGGGTGGGGGATATTGTTTTTGATCGCGGGTGTTGTTTCAACTTCAGTTACCTTCGTTCTAATCTATCGTCCTGATTTCGTGCTACCATACTGGATCCCCGGAGCCCTCTCAATAATCTCGTGGCTGGTCGCTCCGTACCGTCTTTATGTAAAGCAAAGCTCAGTCATCGAGCAGCTAACAGCTCAGCAAAAACTAGGTAGACGTGCCAAGCTAGCGCTACTAGAAGAGACTGGGAGTTTTTATATTCGTTGTTTTACTCCGAGTGGGGTTGCACCAAAGAGAGAAACCGGAATATATCTAGAACTGTGGGTCTCCGTCGAGAATAAGGGTGAACGTGCCGCAACGATCATGCGCTATGATCTTCGGATCGACGGGATTGGCGTGTTTACGAACTCGGCTCCATCCCCGCAGCGGTATGTTTTGGGCCGCATCTCTCAACACGCGCTCAATATCTCCGAGATGGTGACGAACTACATCGAGGTTCCCGCTGAACGTCTCGCGGGGCATCAGCACATTCCTTTCATGTTGACCGCAAGCCCTGGAGCAGATTCGCGCCAGATTCAGTGCGAGCTGACTGTAACTGACAGCGAAGGGAACAGCGCGAGTGTTTGGTTAAACGCATCTGAGCGCTGATAAAACCAGTTGCAGCGCGAGCAATAGGGCTTTCTTTAACGAGGATTTGGATGCCGATGGAAGATAAGGACGGTGTAAATGCTGAGCTATCTGAGGCGCTTTCGCACGGGTATGGACCGCGCTTTGCTCGTTTCGCGCTAGCTTGCCTCGGTGGAATACCCGGTGTTGGGGGAGTGTTTGGCGCTGCTGCTGGCGCTTGGTCCGAGGCTGAGCAAGAACGGTTCAATAAAATTTTCGCGAGTTGGCTTAAACTCCAGGAAGACGAGATTCGTGAGATCGGCATCACCATTGTTGAGATTCTGGGACGCTTGGACCTCACTGATGAGCAGATACGCCGCCGACTTGAGAGTCCTGAGTATCTGAGTCTAATCAAGAAGTGTTTTCGTGATTGGTCAGCCGCAGAGAGCGAACAGAAGCGGGTATTCGTTCGCAATTTGTTGTTGAACGCTGCGGTGCACAGAATTTGCTCCGATGACGTTGTGCGTTTATTTATCCAATGGATCGAAATATACTCGGAGGCACACTTCGCCGTAATAAAATTCGTGTACAAGAACGTGGGTGCCACCAGGTTTGAGATTTGGATGGGCATCTACGGCGAAAGGGTTCGCGAGGACTCCGCTGAGGCCGATTTATTTAAGTTGCTGGTTCACGATTTGAGCACGGGGCATGTGCTACGACAACATCGCGAAAAAGACTATCGTGGTAATTTCTTGAAAGCTCAACCGAGACCGAGAACGGCCCCTTCTGGAGTAATGACTTCCGCCTTCGATGACGATAAGCCATATGAACTGACCGAGTTGGGCGCTCAATTTGTGCGCTATACGATGGAAGGAGTCATGCCTGGGATTGCGAGTTCCGGTACCGGTGCAGAAACAAATCCCGGTACCACAAAATAGCGTTCTAAAAATTTGAACCTAAGCTGCAACAAGCTAGTATAGCGCCGACCTAAGCTGAGTGAGTTTCAAAATTATACTCACGAGGGCTTGTGATCCAAGTAGTACTGCGTCAGGTGCTCCAAAACAAAGTCTGCAAGCTGTTCGGTTTCTAACTCCCCTAGATCGCCAGTCCATACAATACGATCCAGCGAATCGGATGCAGCTGCCTGTAAGCGATATCGACGAGAAGGAGGGGGTTCCGAGAAATACATAGCATTGGGATGAGGGCCGAATGAAAGAAGTAAAGCGTTATTAGGCATATTGAATATTGGTTTGTCGAAATAAGTAGCTGCTACCGCGTTTCCCTGCTGGATCATTAGAGGGCTGTACTGAAACTGTGGCAGATCTCCTAATGCTGGATTCACCTCGGCAATTCGCTTTTGAATGAGGATGACTAAGCGTTCGTATTCTGGTCTTGCGTTGTTTGTTATAAAATCGTTTACGCGCTCCTGAAAAGTGCGGCCCTGTTGTTCTCGCGTCTCACTCGCGCGTTTCTCTTCGGCAAGTCTCTTCAAACGGTCCGACAAAGTATCTGACATTGAACCTCTCCAGCCTTACGGTATTATGTATCCGGCAGCAATTAATTCTCGCCTGATTTCTGTGGCCTTGTCTCTCACGTCGTCGGCTACGTGAATCGTAACGAGCCCATGAAGATCAGAGGGCATCTCCACGCCGCCCTTGTAAAGACAGATGACCTTACACCTACCAAGCTTTGCAACCAAGTACCCCCACTCCCATATGACGTTCTGCCGGGCTCGTGGCAACAAATGATCCCGATCGATGCCGCCGATGTCGTCTGGCGTCAAAAGGACAATCGCGCACCCCACATCGGAGTTGCCTTCGATCTTTTCAATCAAAGTTCGCCCTGCACTTGCAGCATCTCGGATGATAATTGGCGTCAGACAAAATCGGTGAATAAGCAACTCTGTCTGGTCCAGCGCATTTGTATCGTGCCCGTGCACGATGAATACTCTTTCCAAAATCTGCGGCTTTTTGGCTTCATTGTCCGAGCCCAACATCTTCCCAGCTTCATCTAACAGCTCGCGCGTCATATCATGGCCTTCCCAAATAACGTCGTATTCCGCTGGACTGAGAGTGAGGACGCCAGAATTGAGGCGTCGTGCCTGAATGAAAGGAGATAAATCACGAACAGATTGTTGGGTTGAATTGAACCGGACCTCCTGCACTCTTGAGGAAGACACAACGGTTCCCCCGCAGAAGAAAGTTTCTTTTCGCAGAAATGGAACAGCAATTCTGGAGAGCAACTTTTCCCGTGACAGGTCCCCTTCGAAAGCAATCTTGGCCGAATCCTTGGCCCGTTCCGGCTTCAATATGATCCGCGCATGAAAGAACACAGGAACATTCTAAGCCCACCCGGCTCAACACCTCGGCTCCGAGCGCCACGGCCCCCAACTTTACCACTTTTACTATTTATTACTAGAGGTGACCGTGCCCGCCCTTTACTATGAAGCCGGGGCGTTTTATGGAGCGTATCGAAAAGACGGTTTTCATCAGTTACCGCCGTACCAACGTTCCCTGGGCGCTAGCAATCTTCCAAAACCTTGCGCAGCACGGCTTCGATGTCTTTTTCGATTACGAAGGAATCGCCAGCGGTGACTTTGAAACCGTCATCCTCCAAAACATCAGGGCGCGAGCGCATTTTCTTGTCATATTGACCCCTTCCGCGCTCGAGCGGTGTAATGAACCCGGCGATTGGTTGCGTCGCGAAATCGAAACCGCATTCCAGAGCCGCCGCAATATCGTGCCGCTAATGCTGGAGGGATTCGACTTCGGCACGCCCACAATTGCTAGTCGCCTCACCGGCACGCTTTCCCCGCTCAAGCGCTACAACGCGCTTACTGTTTCGGCGGAGTATTTTTTAGCGGCGATGGAACGGCTGCGCAACCGTTTCCTGAATATCCCGTTGGACGCAGTGCTGCACGCCCCGTCCGTTTCGGCCAGACGAGCCGCTGCGAAACAAAAAGAGGTCGCCACGATCGCTCTCAAGGTTAAAAAGAACGATCTTACGGCGCAGTATTGGTTCGAACGGGGGAATAACGCCGTCCAGCTCGACGAGCGGATATGTTTTTACAGTAATGCCATCCGCCTAGAGCCCCGCCTTGCCGCAGCCTTCATAAACCGTGGCAACGTGCGTCAGCTTAAGGGCGATCTAGAGGGGGCCATCGCGGATCACAACGAAGCCCTCCGTCTCAAGCCCGACTATGCAGAAGCCTTCAGCAATCGAGGCAACGCGCGCCTTGCCAAGGGCGACCGGGAGGGTGCGATCGCGGATCACAACGAGGCTATCCGTCTGAAACCAGACTTCGCGGAAGCCTTCAGCAACCGAGGTCACGCCCGGCAAGCCATGGGCGACTTAGTAGGCGCCATCGCGGATTACGACGTAGCCATCCGCCTCAAGCCCGACTATGCGCAGGCCTTTATCAATCGTGGCGTTGCGCGGCTGCAAAACGGCCATCGAATCGCCGGACTGCAGGACCTTAACGAAGGTTATGGTCTCAGGCGCGCCGTTGCCAAGCGCGATCGCGTTGACAAAGCCAAGGCTGATGCATCCAAGAAAAAGCGGTCCAGACGACCTTCTAAATTCGTCAGGCGTTTGGGCCTCTCACTTGCGCCCCCTTCCCTCTATCTGAGCCCACACCGACCGTCATTTTACTACTTAGTTACTAGAGAGGGCAGAGTTGGAGGCCTCTACCTCCTATCCCGTCCCCGGTTTGACCGCGATTTTCCCCGGTGCTAACGTCAAAGCCGATACGTCTGATGGGAGATAGGCTGCAATACTGGCCGGTGGCGCTGTTGGTGCGCTTGATCGGCGCATTGCCCCGTCCGCTGGCCCGTGGGGTTGGAATTCTGATTGGCGGGCTGGTCTACTATCTTCACCCTCGCCTGCGCCGCGTGGGACTCCGCAATCTCGAGCTAGCCTTTCCGGAGAAATCGCTGCGCGATCGGCGCAAGATTCTGCGTGGCGTCTATGTCTCGCTCGGCCGCCTGCTTGGCGAAGCCTGCCTCTTTCCCCGCTACACCGCGCGCAACGTCTCGCAGGTCGCGGTGTACCAGGGCTTCGAAAACTTTGAGGCTGCCGAGAAGCGCGGCAAAGGTGTTCTGCTGTTGACTGGCCACTTTGGCGGTTGGGAAGTCGGCTCCTTCTTTCACTCGCTGCAAGGCCATCCCATGCAGATCGTGGTGCGCCCACTCGATAACCCCTACGTGGATGCGCTGGTGACCCGCTATCGCGGTCTGCACGGCAACACCATGATCGGCAAAGATGGATTCGCCCGCGGCTTGATTGCGGCCATGCGCAAGAACCAAACTGTCGGCATCCTGATGGATACCAATATGACGCCGCCGCAAGGTGTCTTCGTCAACTTCTTCGGCATTCCTGCCTGCACCGCCAGCGGAGTGGCGCGCCTCGCGTTGCATACCGGAGCGACCGTGGTCCCCGCCTTCACCATTTGGGACCCGGTGTTGCGCAAGTATCGGGTCGAGTTCGACCGCCCGGTCGAGATGGTACGCACGGGAGACGATGACGCCGATGCCGTTGCCAATACCGCGGCCTTTACTAAGGTCATTGAGGAGTATGTGCGCCGCTATCCGGACCAGTGGCTGTGGGTGCATCGGAGGTGGAAGACCCGGCCGGCGGGAGGAGCCGGGCTGTATTGAAAGCAGGGGTCAGGGGGTTAGGGATCAGGGGCTAGGGGTTAGTTCGCGGGCAACATTTTTGATTTTTGATATGAGCGCGCTAGGACGGGTGCTGGAGTTAATGGTGTCCTCTTGAATGCACATAATCCTTGCGTCCGAAATCACCGGAGCTCTGATCGGAAATTTGATGCGCCGAGACTGACTTCTAACCCCTAGCCCCTAACCCCTGATCTCTAGCCCCTGCTATAACAAAACCATGCCACAAACCCTGCAAGCAATAGCGGAGTTCATCTCGGCCCGCCTCGTCGGCGATGGAAGCATCGTGATAGCGAAGGTCGCAAGTATCGCGCAGGCCCAAGCGGGCGACCTGGTATTCGTTCAGCAGGAGAAAGATCTGGCTGCGGCTTTGGCCTCGCCAGCCAGCGCAGTGATCGCCGGAGAATTCGCGGCTGCATCAACCGCGAGCCAGCCGCTGCTGATTGCCGCGCAGCCTCGGCTCGCGTTCTGCGGGGCCGGCGCTTTGCTCCATCCGCCAAAAACTTATCCCGCGGGCGTGCATCCTACAGCGGTCGTGGATCCTTCCGCAAAGCTGTCGGCGACGGCTGCCGTGGATGCTCATGCGGTCATCGAGGCCAACGCGATCGTGGGCGCACGCGCGCACATCGGCGCTGGTTGCAGCATTGGCGAAGGCGTGGTGATCGGGGATAACTGCGACCTCTATCCGCGGGTCGTCATCTATCCGGGTACGAGGCTCGGTCGCCGCGTCATCATTCATGCGGGTGCGGTGCTGGGCTCTGATGGATTCGGATTTGTTCGTGACGAGGTCTACGGGCGATATCAAAAGTTCCCCCAGATTGGCGAACTGATAGTCGGCGATTATGTGGAGATTGGTGCCAACTGCACCATTGACCGCGGCGCGCTGGACAAGACGATCATTGGCGCCGGCACGAAGCTCGACAACCTGGTACACATTGGCCACAACGACATTGTGGGAGCCAACGTCGTGATTGCCGCGCAGACCGGCATTTCGGGCAGTTCTGAGATTGGCGACGACTGCATCATCGGAGGACAGGTTGGCATCGGCGACCACGTAACCATTGAGGCAGGCACCATGTTGGGCGGACAATCCGGCATTCTGCCGCACAAGGCCTTTCGCGGCAAAGGCGTTTTGTTCTTTGGCACGCCGGCGCGACCAGCCCGTGAGTATTTCAAGGAGTTGGCAACGCTCACGCGGCTGACGCGTAAGAAGGAACCTGATTCTGGGGCGAAGAGCTAGTTGCAATTACTAGAAGTCATCTGTCGGTCATTTTGCTTTGTATCAAGGTATGCCTTCAGGCGTGCCGAACAAGGCTCAGAAAGGGCGGGACTTTAGCCCTTGCAGAACTTCTGCCGGGGGCTAAAAAGCCCAAGTCAATTTTGACCGGTGGCGGCACGGCTGAAGTCGTGCCCTGACACAAAGCTAATCTGCAGAAATCGGTCTGTGGGATCGTTGCTAATTGCTAACTGCTAGGTGCTGCTTATGGCTCTCATCGTCGTCGGTGGACATTCTCGCAGCGTGGGAAAGACCAGTGTCGTCGCCGGTCTTATCGCCGGACTGCCTGAGTTCCACTGGACTGCCATGAAGATCACGCAGTATGGCCACGGCATTTGCTCGGCCAATGGTGAGTTGTGCGATTGTGCGACCGACGATCACTCCTGGGCAGTCACCGAGGAGCGCGATCGCAGTGGCGAAAGTGATACTTCGCGATTCCTGGTGTCAGGCGCCGCGCGGTCGCTCTGGGTGCGCACCCGGCAGGGAATGCTGGCCGAAGCCATGCCGCGGGTGCGACAGGAATTGGCCGCGGCGGAAAACGCGATCCTCGAATCCAACAGCGTGATGCGATTTCTGCGGCCTGATCTTTATCTCACCGTACTGGACGCATCTACCGCTGACTTCAAGTTGTCGGCGCAGGAGTTTCTCGACCGTGCCGACGCCGTGATTCTGCACAAAGGCGCCGATCAGGTCGCCTGGACCAACGTTTCGCTGAAGCCGGTCGCCGCAAAACCGGTGTTTCGTATCGAGCCATCAGGGTATGTTACGGATGAGTTGATTGCATTTGTGCGCGAGAGAGTTTGGAAGTAACGAGTAACTAGCAATTGGCAATTGGCATTTGGCAAATACGACTTATTAAAAACTCTAGCGTCTAGGGAAACGGCAGAATTAGTTTCTAGAAGCTATCAGACAGCTGATAGCTTCTAGTCGCCAAGTGCTAAATGCCAATGCTAATTGCTAGCAACTGCGCTACGCCGCTCGGGTAGGCGACCCGGTCTTCTGCGGTGGCTTTTCGGCGGGCAACAGGCTTTCGCCATGGCTTTCCCTGCGTGTGCCGCCCTCGGAGGCGATACGTGCGAACGTAATCTCGAGCACCAGCCCGCTGAGCGCCTGCAGGAAAGCTTCGTTAATTCTGATCGCCGACGACACCTGCTCGTCATCGAGCCCGGCATCCAGCAATAGCGGAATGCCAATATCTACTTTCGCGGGCAGTTCGCGGGTCAAGCTCCAGGCGCTCTCGCCGACGCGAAGCTGGGAATCGGCATAGAGCGGCAGCCGCAACAAATCTTTCAAGGCCAGCCAATATTCCTCATAGAACCGCGGGCAGCAGGCCAGCGCACGGTGCTCGTCGGAGATGAAGGCCAGTTCCAGCATGCGACGCCGCTCGTCCCAAATGCGATGCACCGCAGGTGTCGCTTCGGCATCACTGAGCAATGGCGGCGCAACTGGAAAGCAGGGATGGAGACCGCGCTGCGGAATCGCCGGCCGCTGGCCGACAGGTCCTTCGAAAGCTTGCATCTGGGCTGCGGCAATCAGCAGTAAGAGGGGATCGAGATACTGGTAATAATCCAACACCTGGGCCAGGGGCAGGGCGTGGGAACCGGCAGAGAGCAGCTCGTACGATGCCAGGTTGCGAACCTCGAAATAATTGTGCGCCCGGGTATAGCACTCGGCGGCCAGGCGAGCGCCCAGCAGAAAGAATTGCCGAGTCTCGACAGCGGGGCGAAAAGCTTGCCAGTGCAGCTGGAGAAACTCAGGAAAGGCGGCATAAGCCTGGTACAACTTGGGAACGGCGGAAATCCCCAGGCAATTGCGCATTTCATCGAAGATCTGGCGTGTGGGCGCAGGCGCCTCGCTCTCCGTCACCAGCTTCAGCCGATTTCCTTGCTTCCACCTCATGCATGATTGGATGAGCGGGGTTGCCAGACCGATGTAAGGTGAATCCCTGTATTCCGCAAAGCAGGTTGTAGTCCTCTGGCTTTCGGGTCACCCGCCTGTCTTATGACCGCTAAGTGCCAAGCTTCCCTTCAGATAGAATCGCGAAAGGAGCCCCACTGTGGACGAAACCGGTAGAGCCAGCCGCTTTGAAGTGCTTTTCGACCATGCCGAGCCGAGTCCGATCGAGGACGAGGCTTATGCAGCCTACGGCAACTTCGGCTTTCCACCGCCGCCAGCCGGCAGGCCCTGGATCTATTCCAACTTCGTGCAATCGCTCGACGGCATAACCACGCTGTTGGGCAAGCATGGCTCCGGTGGTGACATTTCGCAGTCGGGCGACGATCGCTGGCTGATGGACCTGCTGCGGGCCAATGCCGACGGCCTGCTGATGGGCATGAACACATTGCTGGAGGAGCAGCGCCTGCGCGGTCCTGAAAGCCGCGGCATTGTCTTCCGGGTTGCCGACCCCGCTCTGCGCGCCTTGCGCACCAAGCTAGGCAAAGGCCGGGAGCGAAACATCTTCGTCACGCGCGCGCTCGACCTCGACTTGTCGCGGTACAAGGTGTTTGACGGCGATGTGGTTGATGCGGCCATCCTTACTTCACCAGCCGGGGCCGAGCGCCTACGAGCCCGGGGCGGCCACTCCCACGTTGTGGTAGTTGCAGCCGGGGAGGGAGAGACGTTCGACCTCGGCGGGGCCATTGGCAACCTGCGAGAGGAAGAGGGAGTGCGGTATCTGCTATGCGAGGGAGGTCCCACATTGTACGGCAGCCTAGCGCGCGCCGATCTGGCCGACGAAAAGTTCATGACGGTGTCCCCCGTTGAGGTAGGCCAAGCCGTTCCGCCGGAACAAGAGCGGCTGCCGACTGAGCCATCAACGGGGATACTGATGCGTCCTACCGTCTTCGGTGGCCCCGGATTCACACTGGAGAACATTACGCATTGGACCTGGATGAGCTGCCGCAAGGCAGGAGATCACCAGTTCAATCGCTATCGGAGGAAGGGCAGGGGCTAGTGGATAGTGGATAGTGATTCGTGGATAGTGGCTAGTGTTAGCAGGCCAATCTAATCTCGCTGGCCGAAAATGGCTTGACGAAGGAACATCGCCCGCCCACAATTCCTAGCACCCGCAGCTTCCTCGAACACATCATTTTCAGAGGTCAGGTTCGAAGCTGGCGCCGGCGATCCATTGCAACAAAGAGAGCGTCCATGACAAATTACAAACCACTTCCTTGGTTCCCTGTAGGCAGAAACATGCGGGCAACCGGCGCTGCGTTGGCGCTTGTTCTGGCTTGGTCGTGTCTTCTAGCGCAACCGGCGCCGGCACAGACCTTTACTGTGTTGCACAGCTTCAATCCCTACAACGGTGACGGATACTTCCCGGAAGGCGGCGTGATTCTCGATCCTGAGGGGAATCTTTATGGGACAGCCGCGGAGGGCGGCCTGACAACCTGTGTCGCCGACGGATGCGGCGTAGTTTGGGAGTTGACCCCCAACGAGGACGGCAGCTGGACTGAGAATCTGATTCACAAGTTCGATGGCAGTGACGGAGATTTTCCCGCCGGCGCTCTTATCTTCGACCAGCGGGGGAATCTCTATGGCACGGCGGCGAGCGCCGGCAGCTACGGTCTTGGCACCATCTTCGAGTTAACGCCGGGCGGGGGCACTTGGACGGAATCGACGCTTCATCAATTTACTGGCGGATGGGACGGAGCCGGCAATCCGGGCTCGGTGGTGAGCATCGACAATGCGGGGCACATCTACGGCTCGACGTCTGAGGCCGGCATTTATGGTCACGGCGTTGTGTTCGCGCTGACCGGTCCCGAAAAACAGGAAATCGTTCTGCACGCGTTCACGGGCGGCGAAGACGGAGCCACTCCCATTGGACCACTGACGTTTGACGCGAATGGCAACATCTACGGAACGGCAGTCGGGGGAGGCTTGGGCTATGGCGTGGTGTTCAAGTTGAGCCCAAACCAGTCTAAGTCCGGTTGGACAGAAACCGTCCTCTACGCCTTCACGAACCATGACGCGATCCAGCCAAGCGACGGAGTGATTTTTGACGCGGCGGGCAATCTGTACGGCACCACGCCTTACGGCGGCGAGCACGGATTGGGTGCGGTTTATAAGCTGACGCATCAGGCCGACGGCAGCTGGAGCCCGAGCTTCTTGTACTCCTTCGCCGGTGGCTACGATGGCGAAGTTGCCTACGGGGGTATCGTCTTCGACAGCGCCGGCAACTTGTATGGCACGACGACAGGTGGCGGCCTCTACCACATGGGCACCGTCTTTAAGCTGACGCCCTCTGGAGGAGATACGTGGACGGAAACCATCCTCTACAAATTCACCGGCAACGCCGATGGTGGTGCTCCGGAGGAAGGCGTGATTCTCGATAGCGCCGGTAATCTTTATGGAACCACGCCGTTAGGCGGTCTGGTTCCTCGCGGATCGGCGGGAGTCGTGTTCGAGATCACGCCATAGGAAAAGGAAACACTTCATGTCTCGAATTTGTGTGCGATGGAAGGCCGCGGAACTCGCTGCAGTAATGCTGTTCTTCCTGCTGGTTGTCTCCAGTTCCTTAGTGCAGGCGCAAACCTTCTCCGTAATCCATAACTTCTTTGGCGAGGATGGCGACCAGCCGCAGTCTGGATTAACGATGGATAGAGGAGGAAATCTCTACGGTACGGCGGTTTACGGAGGCGATGGCAATGGCGGTACGGTTTTCAAGCTTACCCGCCAGGGCACGGGCTGGGTCCTAAGCATCCTCTACAGCTTCAACATGAACTTGGGCAGTAACGGGATTTACCCCCAGGCCGGAGTGGTCATTGGCCCAAACGGTAGTCTTTACGGCACAGCTGGAGGTGGTGGGTTATACGAAGGGGGTTGTGATCCTGCCGGTTGCGGCTTGGTTTACAACCTGAGACCTCCCGCCAGAATCATGGGATCGATACTCGCCCCTTGGACAGAAACTGTGCTTTACCGTTTCACCGGAGCTCCAGATGGCGCCAGTCCAGGCGCTCCCGTCACTTTCGATCAAGCGGGAAACCTGTACGGCGGCACCGCAAAGGGTGGTCCCAGCGGCCATGGTGTTGTCTTCGAATTGCAGCCTGCCAACGGCGGTTGGTCGGAACAGGTTCTTTATCAATTCACGGGTGGAAATGATGGAGGATGGATCGCCGGAGGGCTGACTTTCGACCACGCAGGCAATCTTTACGGCGTGGCTAACTCAGGCGGTGCGTACGGTGATGGCACAGCGTTTCGGTTGTCGCCTTCTGTCCCCTTTTGGACGGAGAGTACTCTTTATGCCTTCTCTATCCCAAATGGAGCAAACCCAGTAGGCGGGTTGATCTTCGACGCCCTGGGTAATCTTTATGGTGGAGCTCCCTACGGCGGCGCAACCTACGGGGGAACAGTCTTCGAACTGATCCCTCGGCCGAATGGTAATTGGAACTACGCCCTGGTCAACGCCTTTGTCTCCGAGGGCACAACTACCCCCGGCCCCCTCTGCAAGCTGACGATGGACAGCGCAGGCAACCTCTATGGCACGACCAACGGCGATGGAGCTTTCGGATACGGTTCGGTGTTCAAGCTGACGCCTTCGGACGGCGGGTGGATTTATAGCGACCTTCACGACTTCACGGGCGGCAGCGATGGACGCTATCCCGGAGGCAGCAGCGTGACCTTCGACCAGGCGGGAAATCTTTATGGAACCGCGAGCGGAGGTGGCACCTATGGCTACGGCGTGGCGTGGGAGATCACGCCGTAGCGGAAAGGAAGCTCCATGTCTCTAATCTGTCGGCAGTTGAAGTCCGCGAACCTTCCCTTCGTTATGCTGTTTGCGCTGTTGGTTATCTTGACTGCTTCCACGCGTGCGCAAACATTCATGGTACTGCATATGGGACGACAACAATTACAACGTAAACTCTGTCGTCTATCGATTGACCCCGTCGGGGTCTGGCTGGACAGAAACCACGCTCTACAATTTCGCTTGGCGCGAGGACCCTCAAGGCGGCGTCATTCTCGATCCGGCGGGGAACCTCTTTGGAACCACGCTGGATAGCGCCTACGACTTAATGCCATCGGGCGGCCAGTGGAATTACAACTTGCTGCATTCCTTTCCCGGCCCAGCGCGAGCTAATCTTCCAGATCCCACGCTGCGCTGTTCCCTAGCGTAGAGCCATTGCCAGGAGCTTGCGCTCGGTCATGTCTTCGATCGAATAACGCAAACCCTCCCGCCCCAGACCCGAATCCTTCACTCCGCCATAAGGCATCTGATCGACGCGGAAGCTGGGAACGTCGCCCACGATCACCGCACCCACTTCCAGTTCTTCAAAGGCCGTCTGGATCAGGAGGGCATCGCGCGTTATCACGCCCGCTTGCAACCCGTAGTTCGAGCGGTTAATGCTGCGCAGGGCTTCATCGAAGGTTTCGTAAGGTTCCACAGTTACTACCGGGCCAAATACTTCGTCACAGTTGACGCGCATAGTGGGCGAGGTGCCGGTAAGTACGGCCGGTTCTACCATTGCGCCGTTGCGCTTGCCGCCACACAATAACTTGGCTCCAGCTTTCACTGCCTCGTCAATCCATTCGATCACGCGGACAGCGTCCTGCTCGCGAATCAGCGGGGGAACATCGGTGCTCTCCTGCATGGGATCGCCCAACTTCAGTTTGTGGACACCTTGCACCAGCAGGTCAGTAAATTTCTCGAAAACCGGCTGGTGAACCAGGATGCGCTGTACCGAAATACAGGTCTGCCCTGCATAGGAAAAACCACCGGCAATACAGCGTTGAACGGCGTATTGCACATCGGCGTCGCTGTGGACGATGACTCCGGCGTTGCCTCCAAGCTCCAAAGTGACCCGCTTCTTGCCTGCCTGGCTTTTGAGTTGCCATCCCACCTTGGCGCTTCCGGTAAAGGTCAGCAGCTTGATGCGATCGTCGGCCACCAGCAACGCGGCGTCATCATTCGACAAGGGCATCACCGCAATCGCTCCTTCAGGCCAGCCAGCCTCATGCACGATCTCGGCCAGCATCAGCGACGAGATCGGAGTTTGCGGCGCTGGCTTCAGGATGATCGGACAACCCGCTGCGATCGCCGGCGCGACTTTGTGGGCCACCAGATTCAGCGGAAAGTTGAAGGGCGTGATGGCGAAAACGGGGCCCAGCGGAAACCGCCTCATCAGGCCCCAACGCCCGGTCGTGGATTCGAGCGTGTCGAGCGGAATGTACTCGCCGTAGATGCGCGTGCTTTCTTCCGCAGCAATCTGGAAGGTATTGATGCTGCGCTCCACTTCGATGCGCGCAGTCTTGATGGGCTTAGCGGCTTCCTGGCAAATGGTGCGGGCAAACTCCTCGCGCCGGGTCGAGATGCCATCAACAATTTTGCGCAGCACCGTGGCGCGTTGATGCGAGGCCATCTTGCGGGTGATTGCGAAGGCCTGAACCGCCGATTCGATCGCCGTCTCGACCGCATCACGGTTAGCCTCGCTCACTACGGCGATCACGCTGTGATCGTAGGGCGAGTTCACCACGGCCTCTCGTCCGTGCGTGCTCCAATTGCCGTTCAGGAAGTATCCGAAGCTGCGGGTAATGGTTGCCGTGGTCTGGCTCATGAAGGGCCTCGCTTATGTCTGAGATTAGCAGCCGGCTGATAAGGTGGCCACTGACTCTTCGATCGATTTGTCATCCCGACCGGAGCGCAAACGGGCCCCCCGCCGAGCGCCGCTTTTGCGCTTGGTGGGGTGTTGGAGCGCAGCGGAGGGATCTGCGGTCCCTGCCCCGAACTGGTCGAAGTGAAATGGCGCTGCACCTACGCGCACCAAGGGCGTGTGAGCAGGCTTAACCAGCTTTAGAAACCGCCGTCTCCGCCTTGGTAGGAGACTGAGCAACTCTACGTCGCCTTGACCAGAAGAAAACCGGAAGCCCAGCGAGGATAAGCACGATGCCCCGCAAGGCGGTTTTTGGATCTCCCACTACGACATCTGCCACAATCGCCGCGCAGGCAATCACGAAAACAGCGGGCGCCAGCATTGTGAGCCAAAGCCTGGGGTCCGATCGCAGCTCATGGCGGCGAACCACAAACAGTCCCGCAACTGCTGCACCCGAACACAACAGAATCATGAAACCGGTGTACATCAGGATCTGCTCAAAGCTGCCGGTCATCACCAGCACGATGCTCCATGCCGCCTGCAGAACGATCGCCAGCGCCGGGGTTCCAAATTTCGGGCTGGTGCGGGCGAACAAGGGAACAAACGCCCCGTCGCGCGCCATGGCAAAGTACACTCGCGGGCCCGCTATAGTCATGGCGCTGATAGCCCCCAGCAACGCGATGATCAGTACCGGGGTGATGAAGTTGCTGCCCACGCCGAACAGAGCATGGGCGGCGACGTCGCCGACATTCACAGCGTTCTGCATGGCCGCCGGAGGAATGGCGTACAGGTACAGCGTGTTCAAAACCGCATAGAGAACAACGATGACGGACGTCCCGATCAGCAGCGCGGGACCAATCGTCCGGCGGGTATCGTACATCTCTTCTGAAATGTAGGAAGCCGCATTCCATCCGCTATAGGTAAACATGATTGGGATCAGCGCCAGCAGCCAGTTCATCGGACGCAGCGGCACGTGTGTCGATTGGAAGTGCGACCACGATCCGGCTCCCGCCGCAAAGCCCACCACGCAAAAGATCACAATGATCGCCAGGATCAACAAGGCCAGCATGTTCTGCGTCACTTTGCCCGCTCCCAGATTGCAGGCGTGCAGCAAGGCAAACACGATGATGATGAATGCAGCCGTTAGCGACCGCGGCGAAATAGTGAACGCTCCCACGTAGAAGTTGAGGGAAAACAAGCTGTGGTCCGACGTGAAGGCAGGAAAGTACCGTCCCAGATAGATGATGAGCCCCACGGCGCTGGCCGCTACCGCTCCGGAAAAACCCGCGATGAGCGATGTCCAGCCGGAAAGAAATCCAGCGGTTGGGCCATATGCTTTGGAGAGGTAGATATATTCTCCGCCAGCAGCCGGCCATCTCTTTCCCAGCTGCGCGTAGGAGATTGCCCCGGCGAGGGCCAAGCATCCGCCGACGATCCAAAGGGCGAGCATCGCGCCCGGTTCCGGTACCAGCTTGGCGATGATGGCCGGAGTGGTGAAAATGCCCACGCCGACTACGTTGGAAACGATTAGAGCGACGCCGTCTCTTACCCGAAACGTCGGGCGCAGTTGATTGCGGCTCATGGCCAGGGCCGGACCATGAGATCCCGCCGCGTCGACAGAACTCGCTTTAGACTGAATTCCTGGCAACAGTTCTCCTCACGCCTGCTCCCAGCGAAACGGAGAGACGCCCGAAAGTGTAGCATGGGATGCCGCTGCCGATGGGCATGTGCCTACACTGGGTGAAGGTAGAAGTAGCCACTAATTTTGGGACTGCCAAGCCTGCTACTTCTACCGATGCGCCGCAGCATAGTACTATTCAAACGGTGGTAGCCCCACCGACTTTTCCTCCGGAGCTCTCCGAAGTTTGATCGCCATGCACAGCCAACATAGCCGGGCCCTTGGTTTACTCCTCTTTTTGCTTTTTGCTCTCAGCCTTGCAGTCGCGCAGACGCCCCAGTTCGTTCCGTTTTCAGCGGCACAGCCGGTCCTGAATGCTTACCTGAGCACTCTGCCGGCGGAGTTAAAACCGGGAGGCCAGCCTACCGCTGCCGCCTGGGACAACTGGATCCGCAGCCAGGATAAGGAAATCCGAATTCGCATTGAGGCGGGCGAGGAAAACACGCTCACTAACTTGCTACGACTGGGCGTCACCTATACCCAGCAGCCACGCATCTCTTATGAATATCTGGCGCGCTACGGACATGACAGTTTCGTCGACTCCATTGCCGACAAGCGGGCCAATGACCTCATCAAGGCCCTGGCTGGTCCGCATCCCAGCGAAGGCATGATGGAAATGCGGGCGTTGCTGGAAAAAAAAGGCTACAGCCTGAAGACTCCCGAGGAGCAGAAAAAGGTCAAGGCCTACATGCTGGCCAATCTGGCGCGCTTGCGTGATGACGTAGAACACGACAAGAAGCTGGCTCAGGTTAATCGCTACCAGGCTTTCCAAGACCGCGGCATCTCTACCGACAGCAATCTCTATCCCGACTATCTTCTCGATCTGCATTTTCGGCACATGATGGACCAAGGGCTGCTGAAGCCGGGCAGCATTCATCGCATTGCCATCGTTGGTCCCGGTCTCGACTTCGTGAACAAGAAATCGGGCTCTGATTTTTATCCGCCCCAAACCACGCAGCCCTTCGCGGTGATTGACTCTCTAATTCGTCTGGGCTTGGCCGAGGCGAACTCCATCGAGGTGGAAACCTTCGACATCAGTGCCCGGGTGAACAAACATCTGGAGCGCGCGCGCCGCGAGGCTGCCGCCGGCAAACCTTATACCATCCAGTTGCTGTCCAGTCCCGCAGACAGTTGGAGCAAGACGTACTTGTCGGGGTTCCTGGAGTACTGGCAGAGATTAGGAAGTGAAGTGGGGAAATCGGTGCCTCCGATTCCCGTGCCCGAGGGTGCTTCCGACATTTGGAACCGCGCGGTCAGCGTGCGTCCCAGCATAGTCAAGGATGTGACTCCCGTGGACATGAATATCGTGTTCCAGACCGTGCCGTTAGCGCCGGACAAGCAGTTCGACTTGATTATCGGCACCAATATTTTCGTGTATTACGGCGGCTTGGAACAATCGCTGGCGCGCGCCAATCTCGGGACCATGATCAAGCCTGGAGGATTTCTCCTGACCAACGAAGCTTTGCCGGGCAACGCTCCGTCGAAGTTGACCGATTCGCTGAAAACTTCGGTGGTTGTCACCAGCAATCCTCAGGCGAGCGACTACATGTACAGTTATGTGCGTCAGAAGTAATTGATTTCTTGCGCTGCGACGGCGCAGCGTGGAATTAACCTGCAACGGCGCCCTTCCGACCGGCTGGCGCCGTTTGAGGCGGCCACTTTTTTCCCGGCTGGTTATCCGGTATGCTCGGCTATCCAGAAATTCCCAATATTCGAAGCCGGTCAGTTAAGGAGCACCCATGAGCAAAGCCTCTTCGTCGAAGAAAAAAAAGCAAGCCTCCACTCCCAATGTCGATCCCGTCTCGACCGGAGTTCAGGGAATTCGGACCATGGCCGTGGATATTGGAGGCAGCGGCGTAAAGACCATGCTGCTAGACGAGGCAGGCAAGCCGCTCACGGATCGGCTGCGCGCGAAGACACCGAATCCGTCCACTCCCAAGGCGATCACCAAGATCATCGCCGATTTCGCCAAGCAATTGGGCGACTTCGATCGCGTGTCCGTGGGATTCCCGGGTGTGATCAAGAAGGGAACGGTCTACACCGCGGCGAACCTCAACAAGAAGTGGATTGAGTATCCCTTCGCCGATGCTCTCGCCAAGGAGTTGGGCAAGCCGGTGCGGGTGGCCAATGACGCGGTGGTGCAGGGTTTGGGAGGCGTGACCGGCGTTGGTGTCGAACTGGTGATTACGCTGGGAACTGGCATGGGCTCGGCGCTATATCTGGATGGCGTGCCGATTCCTTCGCTGGAACTGGCACACCATCCCTTCCGCAACGGCAAAACCTACGAAGACGAACTGGGACGCCGCGCTCTCGACAAGAATGGCCGCAAAAAGTGGAACAAGCATCTTCGCGAGGCGATCGCACAACTGCACGAGCTCTTCTATTACGATCGGTTGTACATCGGCGGCGGCAATGCCGCTGAGATCAAGATCAAACTGCCCAGCAATGCCAGCACCATCTCCAACGAGGACGGCTTGCTGGGCGGCATCAAACTGTGGGAGCGCGATCTCGACGAATTGAATCAGTGAACGTGCGCGACGCCCGAACCATGCGGTCAATTGCTTCAGATTTGTCATCCTGAGCGGAGCGACCGCAGGGAGCGCAGTCGAAGGACCGCTATCGCTGCGACAAACCTCGGACCAACCATAGAAGCGCTTCGACGCGCGTTCGCTAACCCGGCGAGCACTCGCTCAACATGACATATGCTTGAAGTGCCATTCTTAGCGAATGCGTGGCTCGGCTTCGACTCTCTCACGTCCATTGTGTTATAACCGCCTGTTTCACCTTTTTCGCGACGGCCTTCCGCAGCCCCACTCGAACGCCGCCGCGTTCGATTAACCGGAGGAATAGTTTGGATTTCCAGCTCTCAGATGAACAGCTGCACCTCAAGAAGATGGTGCGCGAATTCGCCGAACGCGAGATTGCGCCCAACGTGATGACGTGGGACGAGCCTGGCACGTTCCCGCTCGAGACCATCAAGGAGCTGGGCAAGCTCGGCCTCATGGGCACCATCTTTCCCACCGAGTACGGTGGCGCCGGCATGGGCTACGTCGAATACGTGACTGCGGTCGAGGAACTCTCGCGCGTGGATGGCTCGGTAGGCATCATCGTTGCCGCGCACACTTCGCTTTGCTCCAATCACATCTTCCTTGCTGGAAACGAGGACCAGAAGCGCAAATACATTCCCAAGCTGGCTACCGGCGAGTTCCTCGGCGCATGGGGCTTGACCGAACCGGGCGCTGGCTCGGATGCGGGCGGGGCTCGCTGCTCCGCTGTGCGCCGGCGCAATAGTTGGGTGCTGAATGGCACCAAGACCTTCATCACCAATGGCCACTACGCAGACGTGGCGGTGGTGGTTGCGGTTACCGACAAGACGGCGCATACGCATGGACTGTCGGCGTTTGTGGTAGACAAGGGCACCAAAGGATTTCGCTCGGGCAAGAAGGAAAACAAGCTCGGTCTGCGGGCCAGCGACACCTCAGAGTTGATCTTCGAAGACTGCGAAATTCCCCTCGAAAACCTTCTCGGTCACGAAGGCGAAGGCTTCATTGATGCGATGAAAGTCCTGGATGGCGGACGTATTTCGATTGCCGCGCTCGGACTGGGCATGGCGCAAGGCGCTTACGAGACCGCACTGAATTACTCCAAGGAGCGCAAGCAGTTCGGCAAGCCCATCAGCGACTTTCAGGCGATCGCGTTCAAGCTGGCGGACATGGCAACCGAGATCGACGCTGCTCGCCTGCTTACCCATCGCGCCGCCGCCATGAAAGATGCCGGCATGAAGACCACACAGGAGTCGTCGATGGCCAAGCTTTATACCAGCGAGGTTGCGGTGCGTTGCGCCAACGAATGCGTACAGATTCACGGCGGTTACGGCTTCATCAAAGACTATCCCGCAGAGAAGTTCTATCGCGACGTGAAGCTGTGCACCATCGGCGAAGGCACCAGCGAAATTCAGAGGCTGGTTATCGCCCGGCAGATACTGAAGGACTGATTGAATGGCGCATTATTAAGTAAAGCGATTGCGCAGTGGGTTTTTAAGGGGCGCGCCTTCAGGCGCGCCGTTATGGCTGTATATCGGCCGTTCTGAGCGGCTTCAGCCGGCGACACAGTTCCGTCGTTCCGCAGAGATTCATGAACGGATTCCCTCGCCGACTCGTCGGCTCGGAAAAGAAAACTTAACTAAGAAGCTTTACGGCGCAGCTAAAGCTGTGCCCCTTCAAAACGCCTCAATTCTCTTGCTCATGAGCTCGACCAATCATATTGCCGAAACTGTTCGCCGCATTCGTGCGGGAGAGGTGCGTGCTCTCTCTCGCGCGATCTCTATCGTCGAAGATCACACGCTGGAATCGACCGAGCTTCTGAAAGCTCTGTTTCCCTATAGCGGGAACGCCATGCTGCTGGGTCTCACTGGCTCGCCGGGTGCAGGCAAAAGTACGCTGGTCGATCAGGTGGCGCATGCCTATCGCAAGCAAGGCAAGACTATCGGCATCGTCGCCGTTGATCCCACCAGCCCATTTAGTGGCGGCGCAATTCTGGGCGACCGCATTCGCATGCAGTCCCATCATGCCGACCACGGTATCTATATCCGAAGCATGGCGACGCGTGGTTCGCTGGGCGGATTGGCCAGCACCACCGCCGACGTGGCCACCGTGCTCGATGCCAGCGGCCGCGATATTGTAATGATCGAAACCGTCGGTGTAGGTCAGGACGAGATCGACATCGTACGTCTCGCGGATGTCACTGTAGTCGTGCTGGTGCCAGGAATGGGTGACGATGTGCAGACCATCAAGGCCGGCATTATGGAGATCGCTGACATCTTCGTGATCAACAAAGCTGACCGCGAGGGTGCCGAACGCGTAGAGCGCGAGATTCGTGCCATGCAAACCCTGGCCATCCGCCATGATGACTGGACTCCGCCCATTGTGAAGACCGTGGCCAGCGAAGGAACCGGCATCTCGGGATTGTTGGAAGAGATCGACAAGTATCGGGAATACCAGACGAAGAGCGACCGCGCGCTTGCTCGCCGTATCGAAAACTGGCGAGGCCGTATTGCGGAGATGTTGCGCGACGCCCTCTTCCAGCGCGTGTTGTCCTATTACCTCAGCGAAAGTGAGGCGACGCGTCTGGCTACCGAGGTTGCCGAACATAAGCGTGACCCGTATTCTCTGGTAGAGAAGATTGTGAGCAGAATGGGGACGCCATCATGAGCGAAATTGATCATCTCGGCATTGCCGTGAAATCGCTGGCGGAAGCCAGGAAGTTTTATGAGAAGCTCGGCTTGCAAGTGATGCCGGAGGAGACGGTGGAGGCGGAGAACGTCCGCCTGGCAATGGTGCCCCTTGGCGAGAGCCGCATCGAGTTGCTCGAACCTACCTCTCCAGATTCCGCGATTGCGAAGTTTCTCGACAAGCGTGGCGAAGGCCTGCACCACGTTGCCCTGCATGTGGATGATCTCTCCGGCACGGTCGAGCGGCTGAAGGCGAGCGGTACGCGTCTCATCTCCGACGAAATCAAAGTCGGGGCGGGCGGACATTTGTACGTGTTCGTCCATCCTTCCAGCGCTGGCGGAGTGCTGCTGGAACTGGTGGAAGACGCTCCTCAGGGCGTCTGATGATGCTGGTCATCGCCATCGACACTTCGGGCCGGAAAGGAAGCGTTGCCCTTTGCCGCGGAGACGCCGCCAGTTTCGAGGTTCTGCAACTTACCTCTCTCGAAGGCGGGACGTATTCGGCCCAGCTGATGCCGGTAATTTCGAACACACTGCACCAGTATCATCTCGACAAAACCGCAGTGGACGGATTCGTTGTCGTCTCCGGCCCAGGCTCCTTCACTGGCTTACGAGTTGGATTGGCAACGGTCAAAGGCCTTTGCGAAGTGCTTCACAAGCCCTTGGCGAAGGTTTCCATGCTGGAGGCGATAGCTATAACGTACGGACGCCCCGGCGAAAGCGTGACCGCCGTTCTGGATGCCGGCCGTGGCGAGATATATGTTGGCGAATACCAAGTGTCCGTCGGCCGTGTCAGTCTACTTCGCGAATACATTTTGAAGCTCGATACGTTCGCCGAGACTGCTCCTGCGGGCGGGGGCAAATTGCTGACGCCGGATGCGAGCGTAGGCGAGTCTCTCACCACAGCGAAGATGAAGGTCGAACTCGTAGATCGTTTGCAAGCCGATGCGATCGGGCGAATCGGTCTGAATAAGCTGCTGGCAGGGGATATCGCCGACCCCGCGACCGTTGACGTCAACTACATCCGCAGATCGGATGCGGAAATTTTCTCCACGCCCAAGCATTGATCTTGTGCTCATTCGCCAAGCCACCCCCGACGATCTTTCTGCCATCAGAAAATTAGAGCAGCAGGCAGAGACTGCCGCGCACTGGGCAGAGCGAGAATATGCTGCGTTGTTCGGAGCGGACGCTCCTCCGCGTATCGCCTTGGTCGCGGTCGATGAAAACAGCACCGGCAGCATTCACGGATTCGTCATCGCGCGCTGTGCCTTGGAGGAATGGGAAATCGAGAACGTAGTAGTGGCCGCCTGATCGACGACGCAGCGGTACAGCGAGCCAGTTGATCCGTGAACTGCTGCACGTCGCCCGTGACCAGGCAGCCGCTTCCGTCTTGCTGGAAGTGAGAGAATCGAATCAGGCAGCCCGCCAACTCTATGAAAAAATGGAATTTAAGGTGGTAGGACAGCGCAAAGACTATTACCGGAATCCTGCCGAAGACGGTTTGTTGCTGAAATTTTCTATTGCAGTTCCGTGACAAAAGCCCTTGAAGGCGAATGGGGCGTATGCTAGCGTTTTGGTTGGTTAACTCTCCGGAGGTCTACTGAATGGCAACTCAGGTACGCGATCAGCTTTTGGCAAGCAATGACGAATTCCGCCGCCTGGCGCAGGAACATACGCAGTATGCGCAGCAGCTGGATTCCCTGATTCAGAAGAAATATCTTTCTGAAGAAGAGAAGATCGAAGAAGTGCGATTGAAGAAGCTGAAGCTCCGCCTGAAGGACCAGATGGAAAGCCTGGAACAGAAGTTCCGGACCGACCGTCTGGCTGTTTAGTAACTGCTAACCGCTCTCACGCGGCGGAAAAGACCCGAGTCTTTGCCGCTCTGCCCCAGCTGTGTGCACCTCCACTCCTTTGGACCGTCCCCCATCTCTTTCCTGTATCCTGACAGTTACCCGGCAAATCAATTCTTGTGATGAGGCACTTCTTGCGACATTGGTTGCGGCTCATAGTATGCAGCGTGGGTATCTGCTTGGGGACGTTGTCGATTCCGCTCGGAATGTCAGCCCAGGCAACCTCGCAACCGCCGATTGGGTTATGGGATGGAACCATCCAGGGTAAGGCCGGCGAGGTGAACTTTGGCATCGATCTTCGGTTGCAGGGAAAACTGATCCAAGCCACCTTGATCAACGCGACCGACCGCCAGCCGTTCAGCAGCGCAACCTGGAACGGCGAGGTCCTGACGCTTCATCTCGACTACTACGACGGCACACTCGCCGCGCACTTCGTTTCCTCGCAGCGCATGGAGGGTGAGTATTCCCGCCAGAGCAGCAAGGGCCTGGTTCACATACCTCTGGTCCTTGTGCCCCACCACGAGGCGCAGCCGGAGAAGCCATGGACCGGTGCGAGTCTGGCTGGCGACTGGCTGATTCATCCCGCAGACGCTGAAGGCGCGGAGAAGAACACGCTGGTCAGCTTCCAACAGCAGCCCCGGGCTACCACGGATGGCAAAGTGCCGGTGACCGGGATTCTGGAGTACGTGAGTGGAGATACGGGCTTATTGCATGGCGCGTTGTTCCAGGGGACCGGCAGTCAGACGCATTTTCACCTGAGCCGTTTTGACGGCATTCATGTGCTGGCGCTCGATGGCGAATTTCAGCCGGATGGCAGCCTGAAAGGGCAGCTGGGCGGATTCGTCAGCCTCACAACCTTCACGGCGGAACGCAGCAAAGACGTAGCCAGCGCCGATCCCAACGTCCTCGCCGAGGGCCTCACGAGAGTCAAAGATCCGCAGGAGGCTTTTCGCTTTAGCGGGGTGGAGGAAGCGGGCAAGACGGTTGACCAGAGCAGTCCAGAGTTCAAGGGCAAGGCGATCATCATCGACATCTTCGGACCTGGTGCCCCAATTGCCACGATGAGGCGCCGGTGCTGGAAAAGCTTTACCGCAAATATCACGACCAAGGTCTGGAGATTGTGGGCCTGGCCTACGAATACACCGATGACACGGCACGAAATCTGCGGCAGATCGGCATCTATCGCGCCAAGTTTGGACTTACCTATCCATTATTGCTGACCGGAACGACCGCCGACGGGCAGATAGCGAAGACGCTGCCGCAACTGGTGAACTTCGGCGCATTTCCCACGTCGATCTTCCTTGACCGCTCCGGGCATGTACGCGCGATTCTGGCCGGCTTTTCCGGACCCTCAACCGGTGACAAGTACCAGCAAGTGCAGCAGCGCATGGACGAGTTGGCACGGGAAATCGTAGGGACTACAAACTAGGGCATGCGCACTGCAGGCTCTATAATCAAACTTGCCCATGGTTCGCGACGGCATCTATTACGGGCTGGCGTTTGTGATCGTGGCCGGACTGGTAGGCTGGCTCACGCTGCCCGTCCTGGCCGTCGTTCCGTTGCTGCTGGCGGCGTTTTTTCTCTGGTTTTTTCGTGATCCCGAGCGGAGAATCCCTGCCATCCAGGGCGCGATTGTGTCGCCGGCGGACGGGAAGGTCACCGACATTTCCGTCCTCCAGGAGAACGGCGAAGCCGCAAACTCGCATCAGCATCTTTCTGAACGTTTTCGATGTCCATGTGAATCGCTCTCCGGTCAATGGCGTTATCGAAGACGTGCAGTACAAGAAGGGAAAATTCGGCAACGCCATGGATGCGGTGTCCGCCGATCAGAACGAGCAGAATGTCGTGACCGTAGGAGCAGATGCGGGCACACTGGTGTTCAAACAGATCGCCGGGTTGCTGGCGCGACGCATTGTCTTTACGAAGAAGGTGGGGGATACGGTGGAGCGGGGAGAGCGAGTGGGACTGATCAAGTTCGGCTCGCGGACCGACGTGATCTTCGCCGCCGATGCCGAGATGAAGGTACGGGTGGGCGATCGCGTGAAGGGCGGCTCCAGCGTGCTGGCTATTGCTCAGCCTCGCCCGGTAGCGCCGCGCTTGCGCGATACCGCGGAGGTGCGATGAACCACCAGCCCATACAGGCCGATCCGAATTCGCCGCGCCAGCGTGGCGGTTCGAAAAGGGCTTTACATCCTGCCCTCGATGTTCACCGCCGGAAACATGGCCGCCGGCTATTACGCGATCTCGCAGGCGATTCAGGGCACGGCCGGCGATCCCTGGCACTTCGATCAGGCGGCCAAGGCGATTGGAATTGCTATCGTTCTTGACTTCTTCGATGGTGGCATCGCCCGCCTGACCAATACCGCCAGCGACTTCGGCAAGGAACTCGACTCGCTCGCCGACGTCATAGCCTTCGGCGTCGCGCCTGCGGTGCTGGCCTGGATGTGGGGATTTCGCATGCTGCCGATGGAAGGCAACCTCGATCTGGCGCACGCGCGTAATTCAGATTGGGCGCGATTGCGACCTTCGTCTTTCTGCTGGCCGGCGCCTCGCGCCTGGCGCGCTTCAACATTCAGGTCAATCCGCAGCCGTCGAATCCCGGCCGGCCCGGGCCGCAAGTACTTTGTCGGCATGCCGATTCCGGCGGGCGCCGGTGCGCTGGCTGCGGTGGTCCATCTGGTGCAGGGCAATCCGCTGCAGATCTGGTGGCTGTCCATCGGTTGGGCAGTATTTGTCTTCGCCATCTCGTTCCTGATGGTCAGCACCTGGCGCTTCTTCAGCCTGAAGGGCATCAACTTTCGCCAGCCGCAGAATTTTCGCTGGCTGATCGTGATTGGCCTGGTCATGGCCCTGATCTGGTTTTCCTCGCAATATGTGCTGTTCGCGCTGGCGCTGATTTACATTCTTTCCGGAGTGCTGGCCCGGCTTTCTTTCGTATTCCGCCGGCCCACGGTGCCGCCTCCGCCGCCTCAAGATGAGGCCTCGCACGCCTGATGAAAAACGAACCGAATAATCCCTCCGTAGCCCGTGCCGATGGAGGACACTGGGGCGGCCTGTTTCGCGTTGCCATTGTGGGCGCCGCCACCCTGAAAGGCCGGGAGCTGAAAGAAGTCCTCAGCGATCGCAACTTTCCCGGCGCACGACATCCGCCTGCTTGACGATGAAGAGTCGCTGGGCCAGTTGGAAGCGGTGGGCGAGGAGCCTACCTTCATTCAGAGCGTTCTTCCCGAACATCTGGAGAACGTGGATTTCACCTTCTTCGCCGCCGATGAGAACTTCACCCGCAACACCTGGGAGATGGCGCGCAAGGCGGGCAGCGACATCATCGATCTCTCCTACGCGCTTGGAAGGCCAGGACGGAGTCTTGCTGCGCGCTCCCTGGGTCGAGCGCGAACTGGGCACTTCTCCGCAAGCTCGATTTCATCGAAGCTCCGGTGGTCATCGCCCATCCCGCCGCGGTTGTGCTGGCGCTGCTGCTGCTGCGAGCGCAAAAAGTGGGCAACATTGCGCGCGCCGTCGCCACGGTTTTCGAACCGGCGTCGGAACATGGCCGGCGCGGCATGGACGAACTGCACGAACAGACCGTGAACCTGCTCTCGTTCCAGCAACTGCCCAAGGGAGTGTTCGACGCGCAGGTGGCATTTAATCTGCTCGACCGCTATGGCGAGAAGTCACTGCCCTCCCTGGCCAGCGTCGAAAGCCGTATCCAGCGCCACTTCCGGAGCATTGTCCAAGGCAAGGTAGCAGTACCTTCGCTGATGCTGCTGCAAGCGCCCATCTTCCACGGACATGCCTTCTCGCTTTACATTGAGCTGGACAATCCGGCGCCAAGTCGAAGAGCTGACCGCCGCGATCTCCGGCGAACACGTGGATGTGCTGCAGGGTGCGGAAGAATCGCCGAGCAACGTCAATGCCGCCGGACAGGAGCAGATCCAGGTGTTTGTCCGGCCGACGCGCAAAATCCCAACGGCTTCTGGCTGTGGGCAGCGTCGGACAACCTGCGGATCGCAGCGCTGGCCGCAGTGGAGTGCGCCGAGAACATGATCGCGTCCCGGCCGCGAGGGACCGTACAGTGATCGATCATCGACTTTGCCGTCGACTGTTTGCTGGTGTGGGTTGCTGCTCTGCTGCTGCTGCTGACGACGGCATGCGGCTATCACACCGGCGGGCACAGCGGTGCGCTTGCCGTCCGACCTGCACACTATCTATGTGCCGGCGTTCGCCAATGTGACCGCAGACCTATCGATGTCGGACAAATCTTTACCGAAGCCGTAGTGAAAGAACTGCGCAGCCGAACCAACTATCGGATCGTGACCATGAACGACGGCACGGCGGATGCCACGCTGTCAGGAATCGTCACCAGCGTATTTATCGCCCCGCTGACTTACGATTCCGCCACCGGCGCGCATTTCATCTTCGATGGTGGTGGTTAACCTGCAAGGCCATCTCTGACCGATCAGTAACGGCAAAGTGCTGTGGAGCAATCCCAACTTTTTCTACCGCGAGCAATATCAGGAATCGAACGACGCGGCCAGCTTCTTCGAAGAAGCAGCGCCGGCGCTGCAACGCGTCGCCAACAGTTTTGCCAAGACCCTTGTGAGCGACATCCTGGAGGCGTATTAGATGCGCAGCTTCGCGGCGTCCGACCGGTTTGTAGCCGACGTGAAAGCGCGCAAGCTGGCTCCGGGATATGTCTTCATCGGCGACGAGGCCTTCTTTCGCAAGCGCTGCCGCGAAGCCATCCTGCAGCATCTGGTCCCCGCCGATGTTCGCGAACTGAGCCTCTACGACATGGACCTGGCCGAGGTCGACTTGCAGCAGGTGCTGGATCGCGCGCGCACGCCCTCGCTGATGTCGCCCTTCCAGGTTTTCTTCATCCGCGGAATCAAGAACCTGTATGGCCGCGGCAAGCACGACGAAGAGTTTGCCGCCATCAAAGATTACTTCAAGAATCCGAATCCCGACGCGATGCTGGTATTTATCGCCGACCACATCAGCATTCCGGCCGACGCCCGCCGCATGGATCTGACCGACAAAGATCGCTACGAACGCATTCGCGAAACGCTGGGCGAATATTGTCCGGTGCTGGAATTCGCGCGGGTGGAGGAAGGCGACGCGGTGAAGTGGGCGATCGAAACTGCCAGCGCCGAAGAGCGTGAAGCTCGATACCGACGCCGCGCGCGAGCTGGTGGATTCGCTGGGCGGCGACATGATGATGATCGCCAACGAACTGGAGAAGCTGGTGCTGTTTGTCGGCGAGAAGAAGCGCATCACGCTGGGCGATGTTGAGACGCTGGTGCTGGCGGCCAAGCAGCGATCGTTTTACGAATTGACCGACGCCATCTCGTCGCGCGATCGCGGTCGGGCGTTGGCCGTGCTGGACGCTATCCTGAGCACCGGCGACGGCGATGAGGCCGCCATCGGACATCTCTACATGCTGGCGCGTACCTTCCGCCAGATGCTGGTCATCCTGGAGCGCAATGTGCGCGACTCGCGCGCGTTGTGGCAGGCTCTGTGGCAGGGCTTTCGCATTCCGCCGTTCGCCGCGGAAGACATCATCCGCCAGGCGCGGCGCTACAAGTCGCGGCGCGAGCTGACCAGCGCTATCCGCCGGGTGGCGCGCGCCGATCTGGCCCTGCGCTCCAATCCTCCCAGCAAGCGGCTGATACTGGAAAACCTGGTGCTCGACCTGACCGCCGAGCCGAAACTGCAGGAGGCCGGCTGGCTGCAGGATGAGCTGCCGGTTTGAATCATGGATGTTGAGGCGTATTTGCGCCGGATCGAGTATGACGGACCGCGCCAGCCTCTTCCATCACTCTGCGCAACCTGCATCGCCAGCATCTGTTCACCGTCCCTTTCGAAAATCTCGACATCCCGCTGGGCACGCCGATCAGCCTGGAGATTTCGTTCGCTCTATCACAAGATCGTGGTGCGCCGGCGCGGCGGATTTTGCTACGAACTCAATGGCCTGTTCGGCGAACTGCTGCGTGCGCTGGGCTTCCGTGTCGAAATGCTGTCGGCCCGCGTGCGCCGCGAGGACGGCGGCTTCGGCCCGGAGTTCGATCACATGCTGCTGAAAGTTGATCTCGAAGAGCCGTGGCTGGTGGATGTTGGCTTCGGCGATTCGTTTGTCGATCCCATCGTGTTTCATGCGGGTGGCGCCGATCAGGTGAACGGGCATCGCTACGTCGTGTTGCCCATGGGAGAGGAGTGGCAACTTCTACGCGAAGACGAGAAAGGGCAGGTGCCGCTGTATGTCTTCCGCGATGTTCCCCACCTGCTAAGCGATTACCAGGAGATGTGCATCTTCCACCAAACTTCGCCCGAGTCGCACTTCACGAAGAGCTGGATCTGCAGCCGGGCTACGCCGGAAGGCCGTATTACGTTAGCCAATATGACGCTGATCGTGACTCGCGAAGGAAGTCGCGAGGAAATCGTATTGAGCACGGAAGGCGACTTGCGCCGCTGTTTGCGAGAGGCCTTCGCATTGGAGATTGATCAGTCAGCGACCCTGTCGGAGCTGCTACACAGCTAGCCTTGGTGGCTGTATCGCCCCCTCACCGTCGAACGGACCACAGAGGTGCTTCGCGTTCGCCAACCCGGTGAACACTCGCTTAGCATGACACCTCCTAAGATTGTCATCCTGAGCGAAGCGGCGTTGGTGAGGTGTCATCCTGAGCGGAGCGACCGCAGGGAGCGCAGCCGAAGGACCCCTATCGCCGCGTCAGACTTCGATCCGGCAAAAGATATCCTTCGACTCGCATTCGCCTACTTCTTCTCTTTCACATCCACGCTAGCCAGAGTATTTTCCCATTCCAGCTTGAGAGTGGCGGAATCGCCGCTGGTCTTGTCGAAGGAAATCGTAAATAGCTCCAGCCCCGAAGGGCGTTGCGTAACCTTCATATCGATGCGCGCCAGATCCTGGCTCTGGTTGTATTCCGTGCCCCATTGCCCGGTTTGCTTGTTGACAATCAGCTTCCAGCTGTTCATACCGGGCAGCGAGTAGAGTGTGTAGCTGCCCTTGGGAACCTTGGTCCCGCCAATATCCAGATCCACGTCGGTCTTCAGGCTGGTGGCCGCGTTGGCGCCGGTGCGCCAAACCTGATCATAAGGAACCAGGCCGCCGAAGATCTTCCGGCTGCGCATCGAAGGACGGCTGTAGTCGATGGTAACGGTGTGCCCGTCGGCGAAGGTCATAGTTGCTACGCCCGGAGGACTGAGCGGCGGCTTCTTATCTTGCGCCATCAGTACGGTCGTCAGCATCGTCGTCGCGATCAAAATTGGTATCCACAAACGGCTCTTCTGCATTGCACGCTCCTCTTTATTACTTGCCGTTCCATTATTCACACCAGAGCGGGACAGTACAATTGACCCCATGGGCATTCTGGACGAAAAGCGCGAAGAACTGGACCAGTATGAGTTCATGATGGGCGTGCCGCGGGGACGGCTCGCGGTTACTCTCGATGTCTTGACAGATGCGCTGACTATGGTGGGCCAGCACGGCGTCTATTGCCAGAGCGCGCGCCAGCCCGGCAAGCCGGCCATGGATATCCAGATCGTGATGAAATCGATTACCGATGCAAAGGAACTGATCTCGTCGGTGATGGAAGAAATCCAGAGACAGAAGGAAGGGAAAGCCTAATCACCACAGAGACACGAGAGACACAGAGAAGGATTTTCTTCACCACGGAGGACGCGGAGGTCACGGAGAAGCCGAACTCAAGATGCCCGGTAACTGGATTCTGCTAAATGAACGCATTCCCTTGATTTCGTATTTCTCCGTTGCTCCGTGCCCTCCGTGGTAAAAACAGACTTTCTTCCCTCGTGTTTCTGGTTCTCCGTGTTTCAGCCTTTACGCCGTCACATACTTCCCGGTCTCCAGCACTCTCGCAGCGATTTTCTCCTGCAGCGCAATCACGTTGACCGGCTCGTGCTTCGCCAGCCGGCGGACAATCGCCATCTGGGTGCGCAGCATGTCGCCTTCCGCCACGGCAGCTATGACTTTCTTCGCCGCCGCTTCCAGCCGGGCAAACGCGCCTTCGAGGTAGACCTGCGTCATCGCGACCATTAACGCGGCTTTCTCTTCGCCGTTGGCTTCTGCCGACTTGCGGGCGCGAAGCAGCGCGGAATCCATGGCAAATGCCTCGATCACCATGTCAGCGATGGCGCCCATGACTTCCTGCTGATCGGCCAGCTTCTGCATGTACTTCTGCGAAGCCGCTCCGGCCACCAGCATGGCCAGCTTCTTGGCGTTGTCGACCAGCTTGCGCTCGGCAGCCAGCGTGCCCTCGAGTTCTTCGCCTGACGGGCCGGCCATTACTTCTTCCATCGTCTTCTTGATAGCCGGCAGCAACGCGAGTTGGCCGCTTATAGCCCGTTTCAACAGCCATCCGGTGATGATGAGGCGATTGATCTCGTTGGTGCCTTCGAAGATGCGGTTCACGCGCGAATCGCGATAGGCGCGCTCGGCGGGATATTCCTCGACAAAGCCGTAGCCGCCGTAAACCTGCACCGTCTCGTCGACTACCATGTCGAGCATCTCCGAGCCCCAAACTTTAATGATGGAGCACTCGACAGCGTACTCCTCGATCGACTTGCGAATAGTCTCGGGATTTTTTTCGATGTCGGACAGGGCGGTGTCCATCATGCCGACGGTGCGGTAGACCATCGACTCGCCGGTGTAGATCCCGATGGCCATCTGGGCCAGCTTCTCGCGAATCAATCCGAAGTCGGAGATGCTCTTGCCGAAGGCCTTGCGCTGCTTGGCATAGCCAATCGCATTTTGCAGCGAAGCACGCGCGCCACCCACGCAGCCCGCACCCAGCTTGAAGCGGCCCACGTTCAGAATGTTGAAGGCAATGATGTGGCCTTTGCCGATCTCGCCGAGAACATTCTCCACCGGTACCTTGCAATCGTTCAGGATGAGCGGCGCGGTGGAGGAACCGCGGATGCCCATCTTCTTTTCTTCCGCGCCGACAGAGAACCCGGGAAAATCTTTCTCGATCAGAAACGCGGTGAATTTCTCGCCATCGACTTTGGCGAAGACGGTGAACAGGTCGGCGAAATGGGCGTTGGTGATCCACATCTTTTCACCATTCAGGATGTAATGCTTGCCGTCAGGCGAGAGCACGGCCTTGGTGCGGCTGTTCATCGCGTCCGAGCCGCTGGTTCCTTCCGAGAGCGCATAAGCGCCGATCATCTCGGCCGAGGCAAGCTTGGGCAGGTATTTCTTCTTCTGCTCCTCGGTGCCGAAGAAAACAATAGGCAACGTGCCGATGCCGGCGTGTCCGCCCATCGAGACTACAAAGCTGCCACACTTGGCCATGTGCTCGGCGATGATGGCCGACGACACCTTGTCCATGTCGGAGCCGCCGTATTCAGCGGGCACGTCGGCGTTGGTCAGGCCGGACTCGCTGGCCTTCTTCAATAGCTCACGAGTGACAGCCCACTCCTTGTGCTCAATCTTTTCGACTTGCGGCAGAATCTCGTTGACCGCAAACTCTTCTGCCAGCTTCGCGACCATCTGGTGATCTTCGTTAAAATCTTCGGGAGTGAAGACGTTGTCGAGGTTGTGATCTTCGAGCAGAAAACTTCCGCCCGTGGTTTTCGTCTTTGATTTGGGAGCTGCCGTCGAGGTTGCCATGATCCTTCCTTCTCTTGAAACTTATTCACCACAGAGACACAGAGGCACGGAGAAATTCGGTTTGTAAAACCAATGAAACTTTGGGTCGGAGCGCTTGTGCTTCCATCGCACCTCTTTAATCCATTCCATCGTTTTCTCTGTGTCTCCGTGTCTCTGTGGTGAAATGCCTTACTGTAAATTCTCGAAAATGCCTGCCGCGCCCATGCCGCCGCCGACGCACATGGTCACCAGACCATAGCGCCCATTGCGGCGCTTGAGTTCGCGGATGATGCTAGCCGTTAGCTTGGCACCGGTGCATCCCAGGGGATGTCCGAGCGCGATGGCGCCACCGTTCACATTGACAATCGCTGGATCCAGCTTCGCTTCCTGGATGACCGCCAGCGACTGCGCGGCAAAAGCCTCATTCAACTCGATGACATCGATGTCGCTGAGCTTGAGCCCGGCCATCTTCAGCGCTTTCGGAATTGCGTAGACTGGGCCGACACCCATCTCTTCCGGCTTGTAGCCGGCCGTCGCAAAGGAAACGTAACGCGCCAGCGGCTTCAGTCCCAGCGCATTCGCTCGCTCGGCTGACATGACAACGGCAGCCGCCGCGCCGTCAGACATCTGCGACGAATTGCCCGCCGTGACTGTGCCCTTCGCGTGGAACGCGGGCTTGAGCGCCAGCAGCGCTTCTAGAGAAGTCCCGGCGCGCGGACCTTCATCCATCTTGAAGACGATCTCGGTCCGCTTTGGTTTGCTCCCGTTGGGTGTCGTGAAGCTGACGGGCACCGGAACCAGTTCGTCGTCGAACTTGCCAGCCTCGATCGCAGCGATGGCTTTCTTATGGCTCTGCACCGAGAACTCGTCCTGCATCTCGCGGGTGATGTTGTAGAGCTTGCCCACCCGCTCGGCAGTCAGACCCATCGACAAATACGCATCGGGATAATTCGCCACCAGCCAGGGATTGGCCGAAACCTTATTGCCACCCATGGGAATCATGGTCATGGATTCGACGCCGCCGGCCACGATGGTTTCCGCGCCGCCGGCCATGATGCGCTCGGCTGCCATGGCAATCGACTGCAGCCCCGATGAGCAGAAGCGGTTGATGGTCATGGCGGAAATGCCGACGGGAAGACCGGCACGCAATGACGCGATTCGCGCGACGTTCATGCCTTGCTCGGCTTCGGGCATGGCGCAGCCCAGGATCACGTCCTCAATCTCGTTGGGATCGAGCTGGGGCACGCGTTCCAGCGCGCCTTTTATGGCGACAGCAGCAAGATCATCGGGGCGCGTCGCCCGCAAAGTTCCTTTATAAGCTTTGCCGACCGGCGTCCGGACGGCACTTACGATTACGACATCACGCATGATTAACCCCAGCAACTAGCAATTAGCAATTAGCAACTAGCAATTAGCCAAATCAAAACCAGTGTCATCCTGAGCGGAGCATTCGCGGTTTTTTGCGAATGCGGAGTCGAAGGCCCCCTACGCCGAGGCCAACTTCATTTGTCATCCCGACCGAGGGCTTCAGCCCGAGCGGAGGGACCTAGGGCCCTCTGCCGTCCCGACGGGACTCGGCTTACTTGATCCATCCACCCAGGACTCCGCTGCGCTCCGTCCTGGGCTAGGTTATGCCGCCCTTCGGGCTTAGACTCCCAAGATCTGCATCAATCGAACCCCCCGAAGCGTAACTGCTACGCCTTGATCCTGAGGACCCATTGCCGAGGGATTGAAGTTCAATGGAACAGCCAATCCGAATCCAATAAGCCTGAAGGCATGTGAGTAGAAGTCACCGCGGCCGATGTGCCTACGCTCCAACTCTGAAAATATCTGCCTCATGGATTGAACCAAGTTGTTGTACTGTCTTTCGCTGGGACTGGATTCGACAAATCCGGACTGATGGTGCACCAGAAGCCCCAATATGTTGACGTCCTCGTCCGTTAATCTCGACAAGTCCTCGACTAACGCCGATGCCTCATCCCAACCCTTCAGATCACCAGAAGCCGCCTCGTACCCTAATACAGCTCCGAATTGCTCAATCTTCCGCTCATTCGAAGTTTGAACCGTGATGCTGATCGCTCTGATGATGCTTTCGAGGGCTTCTGGTGTTTCCAGTCTTTCTTTCACTTCCTCGATAGTTTTCCCCTGCCGCCGAACCTCTTCCTCCAAAGCCCTGAGAAGGATTTCGAGTCTGCGAATCGCATACTTCCAGGAAAAGTGATCGCGAAGGCCCTGGATGAGAGAGATCACAGGGCCAACCGGAGCTAGGCCAGACAGCAGCTTCATCGTTACCTCGAGCCCCGGATTCTCTGATCGCTCAGGGTATTGCAGCTTTATCTGATCGAGTTCGTTATCGATGGCCATGGCTGTAGCTAATTCCTCAGTGTTTTGCCCGTCTTCAGCGTGTACTGAATCCGCTCCTGCGTTTTCTTTTCCCCACAAAGGGACTTAAACGCCTCGCGCTCGAGGTCGAGCAGATACTGCTCGCTCACAGGAGTACCCGGATTCACCGCACCGCCGCACAACACCTCGGCTACCTTGTTGGCGATCTTCACTTCGTGGTCGCTGATGAATTCACCCTCGTGCATAATGTGCACACCCAGCTTGAGCGTCGCCAGAATACTTTCCCCGGGCGCGGGAATGTCTGTTCGTGGCACTGGCGCGCGATAGCCCTCACGTGCAAGTTCCAATGCTCGGTCTTTCGCGTCGGTCAGGACACGTTCCCGATTCATAGTGATGTCGTCGCCCGTGGAAAGGAACCCCAGATTCCGTGCCTCGGCGGCCGACGTGGATACCTTCGCCATGGCAACGGTCTCGAATGCCTGCTTCATCGCTTCCATCAGTTCAACACTTTCGCCGCGGCCGGCAGGACGGATGTGATACGCCTTGTCGAGCGCGCGCAGCGTTATTTCCTTGCAACCACCGCCGCCGGGCAGCAGGCCGACACCGACCTCAACCAGTCCGGTATAGAGCTCCGCATGTGGTTGCCGAGCCGCGGCATGCAGCGTGATCTCGCAGCCGCCGCCCAGCGTCATGCCGAACGGCGCTACCACCACCGGCTTGGACGAGAACTTGATCGCCTGGGTCATGCCCTGAAACTGGCGAATGGCGAGATCGACTTCGTCCCACTCTTCTTCCTGCACCGCCATCAGCAACATCATGATGTTGGCGCCGACCGAGAAATTCGCCGCGTCGTTGGTGATAACGAAAGCGTCAAAGTTGTCGCCTGCACCGCCGGGCTTCAGAGTCTGGGTGATCATCTGCACGATGTCGCCACCCAGCGAGTTCATCTTGGAGTGAAACTCGATGCAGCCCACCCCGTCGCCGATATCGACCAGCGAAGCACCAGGATTTTTCTTCACCACAAGTCCGGACTTCTTTGCGACCGTTACCGACCACACGCCTGCCGGAACTTTTTCCGATTGATAGTGACCGCTAGCCAGATCGAAGTAGGCACGCCCACTGGCCGCTTTGGGATCGTCGGCGTACCAGCGTTCCTGACCCGAAGCCAGAAGCTTCTCGACGTTAGGCGAAATTGGTTTACCCTCGACCTGCATCCGCTTGACGGTTTTGGCAACACCGGCGGCGTCCCACAGTTCAAACGGCCCCATCTCCCAGTTGAAGCCCAGCTTCATGGCGCGATCGATTTCGACCACCGAGTCGGCAACCTCGCCAATGCGGTTGGCGGAATAAGTCCACAGGTCCGACAAAGCCGACCAGAGAAAGATGTTGGCCTTGTCTTTCGACGGAGCCAGCAGCATATTGATCCGCTCGGGCAAGCTGTCGACGGTCTTGGCCATTTCCAGTGCAGGAAACTTGGGCCGGCGCGAGGGGCGGTACTCCAGCGTCTTCCAGTCGACGGCCATGATCTCGCTCTGGCCCTCCGGCTTCCTGGTCTTCCGGTAAAAACCGCCCTTGGTCTTGTCGCCGAGCCACTTGCGCTCCAGCATCTGCGCGAAGAAGCTGGGCAACGTGAGATCGCCACGCTCGTCGTGCAGGTTGCTAGTGGCGTTGCGAACGACGTGTCCCAAAACGTCCAGCCCAACCAGATCGGCGAGGCGGAATGTCGCCGTCTTTGGCCAGCCGACTGCCGTGCCGGTTAACGCGTCGACGTCTTCGATGCTGAAGTCCATCTCCTGCATCAGGCGCATGACATTCAGGCTGAAAAGGTGCCGATGCGATTGGCGATGAAGTTGGGCGTGTCCTTGGCATGAACCACGCCCTTGCCTAGGTGCAGATCGCAGAAGTGCGCGATGGCTTCCATCGCCGCAGGATCGGCGTCGGGCGTGGGAATCAATTCCAGCAGCCGCATGTAGCGCGGTGGATTGAAGAAGTGCGTGCCAAACCAGTAGCGCCGGAAATCGTCGGAGAAGCCTTCGACAATCTTGGCCACGGGCAGGCCGCTGGTGTTGGTGGTGATGATGGTTCCCGGCTTGCGAATCGCTTCAATCTTGCGCAGCAAGCTGCGCTTGATCTCCAGGTCTTCGACTACCGCCTCGATGATCCAGTCCACCTCGGCCAGCTTCTGCAGATCGTCTTCGAAATTTCCGATGGTCACCAGCCGCGCCAGCGAGGGCTTGAAGAACGCGGCGGGCTTCGACTTGACTGCCGCTTCCAATCCGGCAGCCGCGATGCGGTTGCGCGCCGGACCGTCAGCGTCAGGGGGAACGATGTCGAGCAGATAGGAGGGAACACCGGCATTGGCCAGGTGCGCGGAGATGCGGGCGCCCATGGTGCCCGCGCCCAGAACGGCAACTTTCTCAATCCGTCTTTGCATGACTATTTTGAAGACTCCAGCTCAGGCCAACCCGGAGCGGTCTGATTCAGTGCTTGCTTCCGGCTTCACAGTTTGCTGAAAAACCCGAAAAGCAGATCCTCACCGGCTGAAGCCGGATTCGGGATGACAAAAGATAAAGGGCTTATACGCGGCGCTGAAGCGCCGCACTACCCGAACAACGCCCCATCGAGTTTTTCAGCAAACTGTTCTCCATGGCGATACGTATGACTGCTATCAGTTTGATTGAGGTGAGTACAAAAGCGCTGCTGAGTTTTGAGTTGGCGGAAATCCTCGACGCACTTTCCCCTTCAGTAACGACGGCATAAAAATAGAAACGACCCAAAATACAAGTAGCGCGCGCCGTAAGATGTGGGGTGAGGATGGCAACGACGCGCGCTTTATTAAATTGAAACGATCATAATGAATGAATATTCATTCAGTCAAGCAAAATCTGATAAATCTTTTCCCATATTGGGTTTAGGAGATCAGCTTGGCCAGCAGGAACGCCGCTCCGGCAGCAAGTCCGCCAATCACAATAGTTTGCGCAGCAGAGCGGCCGGGACGCGAGCCGGTGAAGCGGCCTTTGATATATCCGAAAACGCCCAAGGCAATCAGCGTGACCACCACGGACCAGCCCAGCGCAGAGCGTGCGCTATGCATCGCCATGTAGGGCGACAGAGGAATGATTCCTCCCGCGACATACGATGCGGCGATGGTCAAAGCGCTTTGCACGGCGCGCCTGGGATCAGGCTCCTCCAATCCCAACTCAAAGCGCATCATGAAGTCGACCCACTCCTTAGGCCTGCGAGTCAGCGCCTGAACTACAGGAACGCTGTCTTCGTGCGAAAGACCGTAGTCGGCAAAGACCTTTTGCACTTCGCGCGCTTCCTCGTCGGGAATCTCCTCCACCTCGCGCGCCTCGCGCTGGCGTTCGCTCTCGTAATGTTCGGCATCGCTCTTGGCGGCCAGATATCCGCCCAAGCCCATGGCGATCGAACCGGCGGCGATCTCGGCCAGTCCGGCGACGACGACGATGTGGCTGTTATCGACCGCGCCGGAAAGTCCAGCCGCCAGCGCGAACGGAACCGTCAGGCCGTCGGACATGCCGATCACGACATCGCGGACCACTTCGCCCGCAGTGAAATGGCGCTCAACGTGAGGTGTCTGCGGCATGGTGTCCTAGCTCGGGATGGGCGGTCACATATTGCAGCGCCCTTTCGGCAACTTCGCGTTCGCCTTTGTAGCTGAGCGCCTTGGACGCTTCGTCTAGCGGAAGCCAAAAAGCCTTGCGGACTTCGACGCGCATATCTTGTGTAATGTTGTCGAGTCCGGCCCGAACGATAGAGCAGGAGGTAGAAGCTGACAATCTTGAACACGCGCGCGTGATCGCCCCAGTTGCGTACGTAAACGTATTTGATGTCGGCCAGCTTGCCGACCAATTCAGCGCGCAAGCCGGTTTCCTCGTGGACCTCGCGCAAGGCCGTCTGCTCCGGCTTCTCGCCTTCGTCGATGGCGCCCTTCGGCAGAGCGGTGACAGCCGCAGCTGAACTCTTGCGCCGCCGATCGGAACTCTTCGCCGACTTCTTGGGACGGTTCATGTGCGGCTCGATGACCGCGATGAACCAGCGGCCTCGCATCTTGCGCAACACGACACCTCCGGCCGAGAGCTCGCGAACCATGATCGTTTCCGCAGAACTGGCTAGTTTGTCAGAGTCGGAAGCAGGTGACAACTCCAGGGTGCTTCGCCCTGGGACAGCATCGCTGCGCCGCCTGGCTCTGCGGCTGAACGTGTCGCGAAGGTTAATGCTGGGCCGGCAAATCTTCCTATTTAGAACTGAGCAATTTTCGGTTATTGTTGACTGACTATGGTCGTAGCGTCGGTCAGCCGAGGCGGAAAGATCACGCTTACCGGATACGGCATTCTCACGGCGACACTGGGATTTGCCTTCCTCGCCTTGAGTCAGAAAGCCGTGGGTCAAAGCGTTCTGCCTACGACTGCGCAACCATCGCCTCAAGTACAAGGGGCACCTCCGCAACCTACTCTCAGCTTGGGCAGCAGTCTTCCGTCGGGGAACCAGGTTCTATCGCCCGCTTCAGTTACTCCGCCGTTGTTTGACTTCAAGGATTCCGACATCAAGTTCCAACTGGCCAGCCTGATGAATATCCTTCGCGACAGCCGCCATGAGAGCTGGGTGCTGGCGGCTTATCCCGATCCCAAGACAAGCCGGCCGCTTATCGGCGCGGGTTTCAGTCTGGATGTTGCGGCGACCGAACATACCCAGCGCGATCCACTCAATCCTCATCCTTTCCTCGAGCCGTCTTCAGCGCAATTGTGGCAGGCGGCAGGACTTGATCCGGACAAGTTGCAAATCATCCTCGACCAGTACGATCGCGATCTGGATGCCTGGAAGAAGAAGAACTTCCGCCGCAAGATCAGAACTCATGAGCTTTCGCCGCAGCTGACCGACGAAGAGGCCACAAAGTTACTGCGCATCTCTGCTATCCAGGCGACCTACAACGCCAGAGCCTATTGCCGCATGTTCGATCAGCTGACCGCGTCGCAGCAGATGGCCTTGAGCCAGCTGGTATTTCAGATGGGCGTGAATCTTGAGGAATTTACGCAGTTCCTCAGCACCGTGAACGATGATGTGGGCTACCGCGATTCCGCGCAATCCTGGAAATAGTGCGGCATGGCAAGCTGAGCACTGGAAGACCGTGCAAAGCACCCTGATCCAGAGTCAATGGGCCAGACGCTATACCAGCCGCGCAGTATCGGTGATCGCCATGTTCGATCCCGATTACGCGCAAAATCCGCAGGAAGCGGAGCGGAAAGTACTGGCGCAGATTCGTCCCAAAGCTACGCATCATCGCAAGAAGGCGCGAGTACGCTCTGCCAAAGCCGATGGCAACGACGCGCACGCCGCCAAGATTACGGGACAAAAAACGTAAGGTCACTCGCAACGTATTAGCTCCAACCTGCCTCATGTTGTAATCTGCTATGTCCTGCTATTGCGCGTGATGAGCTGCGCGCATTCGTTGAGGAGACTTGGATTGATCCGTTTCTTGCTTGCCACATTCACCTGCGCCTTAAGTTTCTCCACTTTCTTATTCAGCCAACAGAGCGCGACCGGCACTGCTCACCAAAGTGCGACAGCTTCGGGCCAGCACAGCGCAACCACTGCGCCCTTCACGCCTCCCGACAAGATCTTCGGCTATCGCGATCCGGCGGCCGAGTTGAAGGCGGAGCAGACCTTCCTTGCCGTCCCTGATCCGCAGTTGGCGAAGGAGCATTTGCAGGTCCTGACCGCCGCGCCGCACGTTGCCGGATCGCCGGAAGATCGCAAGACCGCCGAATACGTTCTGGCGAAATACAAAGCCGCGGGACTCGATTCCTACATCCAGGAGTACAAAGTCTGGATGGCCTTGCCGCTGGACATCAGGGTTGACGTGGTGGCTCCGGAGAACGTCATCATGCATGGGCCATCGCCTGAGCACGTCAGCGACGATCCTTACCAGAACGATCCTCGAATCCTGCCCGCATTCAACGAGTACTCGCCCTCGGGCGACGTCACCGCCGATGTGGTGTACGCGAACTATGGCCGCCCCGAAGACTTCGCGAAGCTGAAAGAATTGGGCATCGATCTGAAAGGCAAGATCGTCATCGTTCGCTATGGTGAGGTCTTTCGCGGCGTGAAACCCTTTCTGGCGGCTCAATACGGAGCAGCCGGCGTCATCATCTACTCCGATCCCTGGGACGACGGCTACTTCAAGGGCGACAAATATCCCAAAGGACCGTGGCGTCCCGATACCGGCGTGCAGCGCGGCTCGGTGCAATATCTGTTCCGCTATCCCGGCGATCCCACAACTCCCGGTATCGCTTCTGTGCCTGATCTGCCCGACAGCAAACGCATTGCGCCGGAAGCAGCGACCGATCTCCCGACGGATTCCCGTGACTCCGCTGTCCTATGCCGACGCAACGCCCATCATGGCGAATCTCGGCGGGCCGGAAACTCCGCGCAGTTGGCAGGGTGCGCTGCCCTTCACGTATCACGTTGGACCTGGCCCGGTGAAAGTCCACTTGTCGGTGAAGCAGAACTATCTGTACGTGACCATCTGGGACGTCCTCGGCATGGTGCGCGGATCGCAGTTTCCCGAATGAGTGGGTGCTCACCGGCAACCATCGCGATGCCTGGGTTTATGGTGCGGTCGATCCCAACAGCGGAACCGCGGCGCAGCTTGAAGCCGTCCACGGTATTGGCCAGCTGCTGAAGATCTGGATGGCGTCCCAAGCGCACTCTGCTGTTTGCCAGTTGGGATGCGGAAGAAGAAGGCCTGATCGGCTCGACCGAATTTGCCGAGCAGCACGCCAAAGAAATCTCGCGCGCCGATCGCCTACTTCAACATGGACGTCGCGGTTGCCGGTCCCGACTTCGGCGCATCGGCGGTGCCCAGCCTGAAGCAGTACATGCGCGACATTGCCAAGTCGGTTCCCAGTCCCAAAGGCGGCAGCGTGTACGACCAGTGGAAGCTGACGGCGGAGAAGAAGGACTCGGAGCGCTCCAGCCATCCCGACGCAGCCACTTCGGGGATGCCGCAGATCGAGCCGACAGCGATTGCCGGCGAGGACGTGAAGGTCGGCGATCTGGGCAGCGGCTCTGACTACACCGCGTATCCTTCAGCATCTCGGAGTTCCCTCGGCCGACATCGGCTCGCATGGACCTTACGGCGTGTATCACTCCGCGTTCGACAACTTCGCCTGGTTCACCAAGTTCGGCGATCCCACGTTTGTCTATGAGCAGGAGATGGCCCGCGTCTATGGGCTGGAAGTCATTCGCATGGCTTCGGCCGACGTCTTGCCCCTGAACTACGAAGAGTACGGCAAAGAAATTGGCGAGTACGTGAAGGCCGCCGAGCTAAAGGCCAAGACCAGCTTCGGCGCACAGGCTCCTTCGTTTGCTGACGCTACCAAAGCGGCCACGCGGCTGGAGAAAGCCGGAGCGCGATATCCTGAAAATGCAGACCTGCATTAACCGGCGATCCCGCGGTATTGAATCTGGTGCTGCGCAATGCCGAGCGCGCCTTCCTCATCGACGGACTGCCCGACCGTCCCTGGTACAAGCATTCCATCTACGCGCCCGGCGAACATACGGGCTACGCGGCCGTGGTCATTCCCGGAGTGAATGAAGCGATCGAGAACAAAGACCTCGCTCTCACCCAACAGCAGTTGCAGATCCTGACTGCGGCCTTGAACAAAGCCGCGGGAGTGCTGGAGGCAGGAAAGCAGAACTAGCCCTGCGTCGCGTGGGCTGGAAACTCGATGACCTTGACCACCAGACTGTCATCCGACCTGATGGCTGAATTCGTAACCTCGGATTGAGCTGCGGGACGGGAAAAGCCCAAGCGGCTACGGCGTAAGCTCCCACACCAGGCCACGGCCAGGCACTCCGCAGCCCGGCCCTCCGCCCCACAATGTCGTGCCGTAAGGATTTCCAGTCGCGTCCCGAGCTACTCCACCCGCGGGACAAGATCCAGTAGTGCCGCCGGTAAAGTCGTAGAGATCGGTCTCGGTCCAACCACCTTGCGTGGGCGTCAGTTTGAACACAGAGCCAAACGTAACTACGTTATCGCCGCAGGTCGTGCCATACAGGTTTCCGCTCGCGTCACGAACCAGTCCGCTAAACGGTTCATTGTTGCCAATTCCCGTGGAGAGCCTACGGCTGGCTCCCCGCGGATGCGGTTGTGGTTACGGTTGCTTCCGGAGTTGAAGTTGAGCTGGCGGCAGAAACTGCGCTACCTAAGGGGTTCATCTCAGTAGGTTCGTTGGCTTCCGACCAGGCATTCTTCTGATCGTTGCGGCTGGAATACCTCTCGAAGACCACTACATGCAGAACTGGCTGACGCTCCTCGATGGGGTCAACCATGCCCTGGGCCTGCAGCGGAAGCAGATAATTGCGGATCCACTCGTACTGCTCGAAGGTCAAGCCTCGGCGCGACATGTCGAAGGTAACGCCAGTCAGGTGGGTGGAAGCCGTGTCGCCGACTTCCGGGCGCGGCAAAGCGATTCCAGCGCCGCAGCCGATGCTGTTGCTCGACTGTGCGGACCAGCGAGTTGATCTGCAGCGGGGAATGGAATTCGTTGTAGAAGGCCCCGGTAAAATCCTGCAAAAAATCGCGCGTCCAGGGACGGCAATAGCGCCGGTTCTCAGGCAGATCAGCGGCAATCTTCAAGGCCTCTGTCTCGTTCACCGGAACCAGCTCCTGCGCCGATTCGTAGCGCATGAGCTCATAATCGTCGGCGATGCGCGGCAATTGCAGCCGGTCCAGTTCTTCGTTCTGGCGCACCAGCATGTCGTGGGAACCAGGGAACATGGAATTCCAGCCGCCAAATTGCACCTGGTAATGACCGGGTAGAGCCGTGCGCACGGCGTAATGATGGACGGTGTGGTGCACTTTTCCGGCATGGGTCACGGCAAGCGCCGGAAGACTGGCCAGAAGTGCAAACGCGCAAAGAAACATGGTGTAGCTTAGCCTGCGTGGCGAAACATCCGACACGAATTGAGACGAGAATCGACCCGACGACCAGACAGTCAGAAATGGCAACAATGGCGTATCCTGCGAGTGAAGTGGCCCAACAACCAATAAAGTACTATTACAACACACAAGTGGCTAAGGAACCAAGGATTTACGAATAATTGGCCTCAGAAAAAGCAGGGCGATTCGGCATTCAAATTGCTGGCGAAAAACAGGTGGCCATGGCGCAAACTACTTCCCTTTCTTTCCACCAGCTTACGCAGACGAAGTCCTGCGCCGCAACAATTGTCAACCTGAAGTGACATCGCCGCGAAAGATCAGTTCGGTGATAGTGAAATCATCGGTTAACGGGGTATCGCCGCGGAATGCGGTCACCGCCAGCTCAACGGCTGCGAGCCCTTCCTGGCAGCAACTCTCCAGGCGCTCGTTTCCGAAGAACTCGCCCGTCGCGTCTTCCGCTTCGGTGACACCGTCGGTGACCAGCAACAGGCGCTCGCCCGGCTTCAACTGCAGCCGCGACGCCTGAAACTCCGCCTGCGGAACCAGTCCAACTGGCAGATTACCCTCTTCCAGTTTGGTTACTTTATCGCCCGAAACCAGCAGCGGAGGCACATGCCCGCAGTTGATCAGCTCCAGCTCTCCGTTGCCCAGGAGACGAGCGACCACCAGCGTCGCATACTTCTGGCCGCCCACTTTCTCGCACAGGAAGCGGTTGACCGCGGAGATCATCTCCGGCAGCGATGAGTCTCGCGCCAACTGCGAATACAGCATGCCCTGCAGGATGGAAGCTACCACCGCAGCAGAAACGCCTTTGCCCGACACGTCAGCAACAATCAGGGACAGCCCTTTGTCGGTATAGACCAAGTCGAAAAAATCTCCGCCAATATCCTTACAGGCGTAGCTGACCGCATTCACTTTGGCGAAGGGCACCTCGGGGACGGTCACGGTCATCAGGCGCTGCTGAATCTCGGCCGCGATCGCCAGCTCCTGGCGATAGCGCTTGGCCGCGTCTTCCGCTTGCACCAGAGCGGCATTCTCCACCAGCGTGGCAGCGCCGTTGGCGATGGTGCGCAGGATGTCGTGACTCACGGTAGAGAGCTTGCCCGATAAGAAGTGGGCATCCAGATATAAAACGCCTTGGACGTCGCTATCTCCCGCCCTGGTGTCTTCCTTAGCCTTTTCCTGGATGACCGTCTTGCGCAGCGGAATACAAATAACGCTGTGCAGATTGTGGGCAACCACGCTCTCGCGGCCGGCCAGCTTGCCGGTGTCGTCCGTGTCGGTGACCAGAAACTCTGACGCGCTTTTGGCCGCATCGCGAAGCACGGACCGGGAGATCGTGCTGTCATCGTTAATACTCTCGCCGGTCTTGTCGCGACCGGCTGCCAGGTGAAGTTCACCGTCCGCATGGCGCAGGAAGACGAATCCGCGTTCGGCGCGAGTCAGCCGCAGAGCCGCCTCCAGCAACGCGTTGAGAACGTCGTCGAGCACGCCGCTGGTGTTCAGCTTGCGCGCTGCCTCGAGGAATACATTAAGCATCTCGAGATCGGAGCCCGCACCGGTCGCCGGTTTCCAGGTAGAGAACTGGCTGAGGAACTGCTGGGCCGCGCTTGAGGGAGAGCGGTCTGGACTGAACACCGCATAGGCCGCGCCCTGCACGCCGAATTCGACGCGATCGTTGCGGCCCAGCTTGCGCCGGTTAATTCGCTCTCCATTGACGAAAGTGCCGTGCCGGCTGCCCTGATCGATAAGATACGTCCCATCGGGTTCGCGGATGAAGTGGGCGTGCTCGCGCGAAACTCGGGGGTCGGCCATCACCAGGTCGCGGTCGGTGCGACGGCCAACGGTAAAAGGAAAATGGTCGAGCACGAGGGTGCGGCGATCGCTACCTTCCACCACCACCAGAACCAAAGGGTCGCCGGTGGAGGCGGAATCCGGTTTGCGCAACCACATGCCAGTAGCGCCCATCAGACGGGTCTCCTCCACATTTCACGCACGAACGGTCTCCTGACTGAGTGCCTTAGACTATAGTCTAAGCGACGTTGCGGCATCCAGCACTGTTCAACTTCCGCGACCGCCAACAGTTCCGGTCTGGAACGGTGGACCGCTTCCGATCAATTTCTGGACCAGCAAGCGGCAAGTTTCGTCGTACACTGATTGCCGGCTTCAGAGGTTGTCGAAAGGGGCGGAGTGGTACTGCGATTGAGCCAATCTTCACCGCCTGGTTTCTGGGAGACTCGGCTGGCTCCTTTTCTTGAGAAGTACTGCCTGGCGCTGTGTTTGTGCCTGGTGGGAATTGCTTGTGCCCGCATCATCTCTACCTATAACGCGCTTAGCCTGACCGTCGACGAGCCTTTTCACCTGGCCGCCGCCATTGAATACCTGTCGGATCACACCTTCAGTCTCGACAATGAGAACCCTCCCGTGACGCGTGCGGTCCTGGCCCTAGGACCTTTTCTAACCGGCAGCCGATCGGTCGGAGAAGGCATTATCCGGGAAGAGGGGCTTGCCATACTCGCCCGCTCAGGCAACGTGCAACGCACCATCTTTCTCCTTCGGCTGGGTAATCTGCCTTTTTTCTTGCTGGCTTGTCTGGTGGTGTTCGGCTGGTCGTGGAAAATGTTCGGCAAACCCGTTGCCGTGTTGGCGACTGGCTTGTACACTCTGCTACCCACGGTTCTGGCCGATGCAGGGTTGGCGACCACCGACACAGCATTGGGAGCTACGGTAGGAGCGGCTTTCCTGGCCGCCATCATTTGGGCTGAGCGGCCTACCTGGCTGCGGGCCTTACTATTCGGATTGTGCGCGGCCCTGGCCGCTCTATCGAAGTTCACCGCGCTGGGATACGTCTCCATCACTATCTTTCTGGCTTTGGCGTGCTACTTGGCTATATGCCGACCCGGCCGGCATGATTTGTGGAGGCTGGCGCGGCAGCGCGCGCCCACGTTTGCTCTGGCTGCCATCACCGCCGCATTGCTGATCTGGGCCGCTTATGGGTTCTCCTTCGGGCTCGTGTCTCATTTCCGCTTGGACCTGCCCGCGCCCGATTTCTTTCGCGGCATCCTGGCAGCCAAGGCCCACAATCGAGCGCGGCCACGGAGGCTACCTGTTGGGTGAATACCGAATGAACGGCTGGTGGTATTACCTGCCGGTGGCGCTGGCGGTGAAGACACCAATTGCCTTCCTGATTTTATTGGCGCCAGGCATCTTCGTTTGTCTCAAGCAACGCACTCGCCTGGTCTATCTATTGCCCGCCCGCCTTCTGCCTTGGCATCCTTGCGCCAGCCATGGCCGGCCGCATCGATATCGGCATTCGTCACATCGAGCCTATCTACCTTGGTCTTTCCATCATCGCCGCGTTGGGACTGGTGCAAGTGCTGCAATGGTCGCGCACGGGAATTGTTTCTGCTCTTACCGCCGGCGTTTTGATTGTATGGATGGTTGTTTCCGTCGCTGTCCATCACCCTGACTATCTGGCATATTTCAATGGCTTCGCAGGCAAAGACCCAGCGAACGTCCTGGTAGATTCCAACTATGATTGGGGGCAGGATTTGAAGTTCCTCGCCAAGCGCCTGCACGAACTGGGCGTCAAGCAAGTTTCACTCGGTTCCATGGATGGCATCATGCGTCCGGACTATATGGAGGCCTGGTATGGCCTGCCTGCGATCACCATGGTCGACGATTCCATTCCAACTACGGGTTGGACCGTGATCAGCTCGAGCTTTGATAAATCTTTCCGCTTGCAAATCATCGAGCGTCCAACGGTGCCGAATCCCTGGTATGACCAAATCGCTCCCACCGAACGTGTGGGACCGCTCCGTCTCTACTACGTCACGCCTGAACTACGAGCGCGGTTCGTTCACTAGTTGGATAACTCAGCACCGGGCGCAACCTTTTGATCATCTCGGGTTCTTATGATCGATGAGAGTTCGCCGACGCGACCTCCTGCTGGTTGAGACTTTTCTTTCTTCCAAAGGCTCTCGTCGCGACCGGCGCCTTTTACTATGCCAACTACTTCGTCTTCGGTTAGCTCCTCTGCAGGAAAAGCATCATCAAAGAAATGCGGACTTGGAACGCTTGCCAGCCTCGTCCCGTAACAAGTCAAGGGGCACTCGATCCACGGAGAGTGAAGGTGAATAGACTGAGAACGCAAGTCAGGTTTTGCGCGACATTGTTCTTCGTATGCTCCATGCTGTTCGTCTCAGCGCTGCTCGGCGATGAGGGAGATCCGCCCAACCGGGTAGCGCGCCTGAGCTACATGCAAAACGCTGTGTCGTTCGAGCCATCGGGCGAAAACGACTGGAGCCAGGCGACACTGAACTACCCACTCACTACGGGAGATCGTCTGTGGACGGACAAAGACGCCCGAGCGGAGTTGGAAACCGGCAATGTCGCCATCCGCATGGATCAGCAGACCGACCTCACGACGACCAATCTGACCGACCAACTACTTCAGCTTGGATTAGCGCAAGGATCGCTGCGGATTCGCGTCTATGATCTGCGTTCCGGCAATTCCGTCGAAGTAGATACGCCCAACGCAGCCATCACCATCGTGCAGGCAGGCAGCTATCGGATCGACACGTATCCCGACCAGAACATGACACTGGTAACGGTGAACAGCGGAGAAGTGCAGGTCACTGGCAATAGTATTAATCAGACCGTGCAAAGCGGTCAGGCAGCACAGTTGACCGGGTCCAATCCGGTGCAGCTGAGTTGGGTCACCGTGCCCGCGTCCGATAGTTTTGATCAGTGGTCGAGTGAGCGCGACCAGAAGTACCTCAATGCGCAGGCACGCCAATATGTAAGCCCGGAAATTCCGGGATATTACGATCTGGATGGCTATGGTTCGTGGGCCACCGTCGCCGAGTACGGACCAATCTGGTATCCCTCAGGCTTAGCCGTGGGATGGATTCCTTACCGGTATGGCCGCTGGGTTTGGGTAGAACCTTGGGGCTGGACTTGGGTGGACGACGCGCCTTGGGGATTCGCTCCCTTCCACTATGGCCGCTGGGTGCAGGTTGGTCCGCGTTGGGGCTGGCTGCCCGGACCGATTGCCGTCGCCCCCATCTATGGGCCGGCCTTCGTTGGCTTCCTCGGGGGTCCGGGATTCTCTGCCTCTTTCGGCGTTGGCGGAGTGGCAGCCTGGTTCCCTCTGGGTCCGGGTGAACCATTCTTTCCCTGGTATCACCACAGTGATGTTTATCTGCGGCAGATCAACGTCACCAACGTCCGCAATATCAACGTCACTAACATCACGAACGTCACCAATATCAACAATGTGCATTACCGCTACCAAACAGTCGCGGCAACTGCTGTCTCGGCCGACGCTTTTCGCAACGCGGAACCGGTGATGCGCAACATGGTCCGAGTCAACCCGCAGCAGATTGCGAAGGCGCAGGTGATTCCGCATCCGCAGATTAATCCGACGCCGCGTGCCATCGCAGCAGGAACCAACGCGACGCGACCGCCAGTGCCCGCACAAAGGCCGGCGGTAGTTCAGCACCCGCCAGTCGCAAATGTCCGAACTGGGGAGACAGCCAACACGTCAAGGAACACGCAACCGGAAAATGCGCGTGCGGGCGAGGCCGCACATCCCGATCAACGTCCAAGCACGAATACGAATGAGGCGCGTACTCCACCCTCCAACGAGAAGGCTGGAGCGGAGTCTCCCGCTGGAAATGCCTCGGGACATGAAAATCAGCCGGCAACGACCGTCAACCGTCCACCACAAGTCAACGCCTCCAGCCGACCGCCCGCCAGCCGTCCGGCTTTGGTCGCTAAGACTCCACCGCCGCCGGAGAAACTGCCCCTGCAGCAGAAAGCTCCGGCGATGGAGCAGCATCCGGGCCGTCCTCTGGAGCCACAGCAACGAGCAAACCTGTCGGCTGGAAGACCGGCGGGACCGATGATGGATTCGGAGTTTCCGCCCCATGCCGCGCCGGTGAGGCCAGCCTCTCCTGCACACTCGGGTCCGCCGTCGCATGCCGGGTCGCCGCACCATTGAGGAGGTCGGCAGAATGTTTGGAGTGGCGCGGACCTAAAATGACGCGCTACTCATATCGAGTCGTTTACGTCCGCGGATCCTGCTGGGAAAAGGGATTGGCAGCCTGACATCTGCCGGTCGATCATCGGGTTTGTCTTCAGTAGCCGACGGGATTACCTTATTCTTACGTCTGCATCTTCGGAAGGAACCGGAATCATGCTATATCGCATCCGCTGGCTGGCATTGTCGGCTCTCTTCTGCGCTCTGGTTTCGCCCGCTCTTTATGCTCGCACCGGCGATCAGGTTCACTTCGGCCAAAGCATCACGGTGGGCGAGGACGAGACCGCAGGCAGCCTGGTCTGCATCGGCTGCTCCATTCGAGTCGAAGGCGCCTCGGAAGACGTTGTGGCCATCGGCGGCAGCATCACGGTGGACGGCACGGTTCAAGGTGATGCGGTAGCGATCGGCGGTCCGATACGGCTGGGTGAAACCGCGTCCGTTGCGGGCGACGTCGTGACCATTGGCGGTGGCCTGTCGCGCCATCCCGATGCGGTCGTTAAAGGCGATGTCACGTCGCAGTCTGGAGCGTTGGTGCTCGTCGGACTCTTCCTGATTCCTCTTGTCCCGGTGATCTTGATTGTTGCGCTGATCGTCTGGCTGGTCAGTCGCAACCGGCGGACCGTTCCAGTGGGAGTCAGGCGTGCAGGCTAGGTTGTCCAGATCCGCTTCACTGCTTTGGAATACATTTCTATGGGCACCGTAGAAATCCTTCTCGCCCGGCGCGTACTTCCCGTCAGCTCAGGAGAATATCTTCGTAGCATCCCCGGAAAACGCGGCTATAATGAGGCTACGCTCCCAAACCTGTATCTGGCCTTCTCATCGTGATGAAAAAATCCGCGTCACGAAAATGTTAAGCCAGTCCAGTAATGTTGCCCACTGCAGCTCCAATTCGCCCACAGAAGAAGCCGAACCGTACTCCGGCGCTTATTGCGCTGTCGATCTGCACCTTCTTTCTGTTCGCCGTGATCTTCGCTCAGGCGACATTTAAGCTCACCTTCCTGCAACCGGATACTAGCGAAGAGACGCTGATCTTCGCGGCGCTTTCAGCACTTATTTTTTTGCTCTTCCTGGCGCTCACGTTCGTGTTGATCCGCACTTTGCTGCGGCTTTATGCGGAACGCAAGACGGGCATGCTCGGATCCAAGTTTCGCAGCCGCATGGTGCTGGGCGCTTTGCTGTTGTCGCTCGGACCGGTCATCTTTCTCTTTCTTTTTTCTTATGGACTGCTTAACCACTCCGTCGAGAAGTGGTTTTCGCGGCCGGCGGAAGATGTCGAATACCGCACCAACGTAATCGCTTCGCTGCTGACCGAATACGCCGCGACCAATGCTGGCGATGAAGCCGAACGTATTGCCGCCACTCCCGATGCGCAGAAATCTTTTCACACCGGCAACTTTACGTACGTCATGGACGAATTCCGTCGCAGTGAAATTACGCTGCAAGGCGGTTTCGCTTTCGCCATCGTCGACGATCGCGCGGAAGGAAGTTTTCACGCTCCCGAGGCTTGGCCTCTGCTGCGCCATAATCTGCCGCTGCAAAACACGCTGCCGGGACAGGCAAAGTCGTTCGACATTCTGGGCGACAAGTACGTCTTAGGTCGCGCCCGCATGGGCGACAATGGCTGGATCCTGGTCGCCATGCCGTTGCCGCAAAGTTACGCGGGAATCCTGCGCGACATCGAGAGCAGCCAGGACCAATATCGCGATCTGCGGTTGCAGCGCCGGCGCCTGCGTCGCACGTATCTGGGTTTTCTGCTGTTGCTGACGGTCGGCGTGTTATTTGCCTCAACTTGGCTGGCACTCTATCTCTCCAAGATGGTAACTCGTCCTCTGGTGGCCCTGGCGGAAGCCACGCAGGAGATTTCTCGCGGCCGTCTCGACTATCGCGTCGACATTCGCGCGGGAAGCGAAATCGGCCAACTGGTGGAATCGTTCAACCGCATGGCAGCGGACTTGGAAACCAGTCGCGGTCGTATCGAGGCATCCCGTCACGACCTCGCCGACGTGAATGTGCAGTTGGAACAACGAACCCGGCACATCGAAACCATTCTTGAAAGCGTGCCCTCAGGCATGCTGTCACTGGATGCAGCCCGCGCACATCGTTCACTCCAACGGCGCTGTCCGTCGACTGTTGCGCCTCGACGAGAACCCGCCAGTTGCGGTGCAGATGCTGAGCGATCTATTTCCGGAAGATGCGGTCGCCGACCTGGAACACATGCTGCGTAAAGCGGACCGCATGGGCAGCACCACCAGCCAGATGGAGATCGTGACTCCCCGAGTGACTCTGAATGTTGCAGTCACGGTCGCTTCCCTGGATCCTCCTTCCTCATCGCGCAATGGCAGACAGCGCACCGGATACGTAGTGGTTCTCGAAGACCTCACCGACATTCTGCGCGCGCAAAAGCAAACCGCGTGGCGTGAAGTAGCGCGCCGTATTGCGCACGAGATCAAGAATCCTCTCACTCCGCTTGCCTTGTCTGCCGAGCGCATTCGCCGTCATCTGGAGCGCGGCGCTACTCCCGATGCCGCATCACTTAGCGTGATCCGCCAATGTGCAGCGACCATCAGCTCATCGGTCGATACGGTCCGCACGCTGGTGGACGAGTTCTCGACGCTTGCCCGCTTCCCGGCCTCGAAGCCGCAACCGTCCGACATCAACGCCATCGTCAGCCAGGCTCTGCTCCTGTTTGACGGCCGACTCGACGGGATCCGGGTCCAGACTTTTCTGGCGGAAGACTTGCCGCAAGTGCAGGCTGACCCTGAAGCCATGAAGCGCGCCATCGCGAATCTGGTCGACAATGCCGCTGAAGCTCTGCACAACTCCTTGATGAAGGAAATCGTCATCTCCACGACTCTGCTCGAAGAGCGCGATTCCGTCGAGATCGTGATCGCCGACACCGGATACGGCGTCACTCCCGAGGTCAAGGAAAGACTCTTTCTGCCTTACTTCTCCACCAAGCGGCGAGGAACTGGCTTGGGACTCGCCATCGTCAGCCGGATCGTGGAAGATCATCGCGGCTCCATTCGGGTGGAAGAGAACTCTCCCGTGGGAGCGCGATTCATCGTAGAGTTACCTGTAGCCCAGGAAATCGCGGTCGCGGCTGCCCATCAAGATGCAAACCATTCTGATCGTTGACGACGAATCCCAGATCCGCACTGCCCTGGAAGGCGTGCTGGCGGATGAAGGCTACAAAACCCTGCTCGCCGAAAGTGGCGAAGAGTGTCTCGAAACCTTGCGCCACAAATCCGCCGACGTCGTCCTGCTCGACATTTGGCTGCCTGGAATGGACGGGCTGGAGACGCTGGAGAAGCTGGTCGAAGATGCGGACCATCCCGAAGTGATCATGATCTCCGGACATGGCAACATCGAAGCCGCGGTCCGAGCCACCAAACTTGGCGCCTTCGATTTCCTGGAGAAGCCGCTGTCCATCGAGCGGACGTTGATCGTCCTGAAGAACGCTATCGAGGCCAAGCGGTTGCGCAGCGAGAACCTGGAATTCAAGAAGCAATTTCAGGCGCGCAGCGTGATCGTGGGCGACAGCATTCCCCTCAAAGCGCTTCGCCAGCAGATCTCGCTGATGGCTCCTACCAACGGGCGCGTTCTGATCTACGGCGAGTCCGGAACTGGCAAGGAGCTGGCGGCCCGTGCGATTCACGCGCAAAGCCTGCGCAAAGACGCCATGTTCGTCGAGGTCAACTGCGCCGCGATCCCGGAAGACTTCATCGAGAGCGAATTGTTCGGCCATCGTCAGGGCGCGTTCTCCAGCGCGACCGCCGACAAGGAAGGCAAGTTCCAGAAGGCCGATGGCGGAACGCTTTTTCTCGACGAAGTCGGCGACATGAGTTTGAAGACCCAGTCGAAGGTTCTACGCACCCTCGACGAAGGCCGCTTTGCTCCGGTCGGCGAAGAAGAACTGGTCACGGTGGACGCTCGCGTCATCGCCGCCACCAACAAAGATTTGGAAGACGAGATCTCCAAGGGCAACTTTCGCGAGGACCTCTTCTACCGCCTGAACGTAATTCCCTTCTACGTCCCTCCGCTGCGCGAACGCAAGGAAGACATTCCGCTTCTGGCGCGTCATTTCCTCAAGGAGTTTTCCCAGACCTACAATCGCCGGCCACGCGAAATCTCCGACGAAGCCCTCGATGCGCTGATGCGCTACTTATGGCCGGGCAACGTCCGCGAACTCCGCAACTTGATCGAGCGCATCGTGATCATGAATCCCACGGTGAGCAAGCTGGAGCGCAAGCACCTGCCCAGCCTGGTCTATCGCGAGGGCGGACGGCGAACCGTCGGCGACTTTTCCAGTCTGCACGAAGCCCGCGCCTCCTACGAGCGCGACTACATCCTGAAGAAGCTCGACGAGAACCAGGGCAGCGTCAGCCGCACCGCCGAAGTGCTGGGCCTGGAACGCAGCCACATGTACCGCAAGATGAAAGCGCTGGGCATCGCGGTGAAGGAATAGCCTTGCTTTTCCTGGCAGGATCACGGCTACCCCCCTCCCCCCTCCTTTTCGCAAAATCTTGAAAGCAAAGATTTTACGTTCGAGGTATCCCGCAAAATATTGATCCCAAAGGGGTTAGCAATCAAAATATTGATTCGCAAGGACTTAGCAGCCCATATCCTGACTTACCAGCCCAATGTCCCAAAGATCAATTTCCCCTTGTGGGACTCTCGGTGAACGGGACTCTCAGCGACCGGGAAACGCACCGCTGACGAACGGGACTTGTCAAAGACCTCAACCCTCCGCGCTCTCAACCGAGGCCAGAAGGCGCTGGACACACCAAGCCCAACTTAACAGCCTAACTCGCTTCGTCGATCTGTCAAGATTACGAAGGTACTAGACCTTCCGGGGGAGCCTGCGGGCGGCCCACGTCTCCCACTCTTCTTTTCGCGACCATTAACAACCAGCGGGTGCCCCGGGCGTCGCGGGTTTGTCTGCGAGACCCAGGCCACCCGCCGCTGTGCCGAAGAACTTGCCTGGCGATGATTTTGAAGGGGCGCAGCTTTAGCTGCGCCGTACAAGGCCGTTATTCTTGTCATCACGAGTCGGGCTTCAGCCCGACGAGGGATCTGCTTTCGACTTTTTCTGCAGCCGGTCAAACTTCAGTGTTGCGCTCCCTTTGGCGTTCTAGACGCAGTCGACGGAGAGTCATGCTGTTCCAGTAACTTATCGAGTTGGTCGCGAAACTGGCGCTTCAGGTGTTCGATATTGTCGTAACGGTCGTAGAAGTGCTCGAAGCTCCTTCAGTTTGTCCAAAAATGCCCACAAGGATTGCAAGTCTTTCCTATTCCCGCTGAGAGTCTTGATCTCACTATCCTTGAAGAATGTGTAGATGAGTGGCTTGCCGCTGCTCTTAAACTGGCGGTGCGCGACATCGAACTCTTCCTCCGTGTACTTGCCGGTTTTAGTTCCGAACAGGCTGACGAAGATATCGCACTGGCAAATAACCTTGTTGTACTCGTCCTGAGAGCGAGTTTGGGACATCGCGCTAAAGAAATTCTCCCAGCGCTCGACCTTCAACTGGAATCCTTTTTTCAGGAGTTCGTGGTTTTGCCGGAGAAGGTAGAGCTCGAATTCGTCCCGGTCTTCCCGCAGTTGAGCGGAAGAGGCGAGGAAGATGCGAATCTCGCGCGGCGAAGCAGTGAGTGGCACCTGGGAAGTAGCGCTTGTCGCCTCGTTTGCCCAGCCTGGCAGTTTGTCCAGTTTGATCCCGTCCAACAACTCCAGTACATCCACCAGTTCATAGCTGAGCGGGCATTCCACTTTTAGGCGGTTGTCCTGCCTGCGTTTGAGCAGGGCCTTTTGTTCGTAGAACTCAGGTACCGGCGCGGTACGGCAGGTTCCACAGTTGCACGGGACGCGCTTATCAACCTTGTCGCGCAGGCCCTGGAATGAGTCGTTCAAGGCGTCCAAATCGGCGGCAACGATGCTGAGAAGCCCCTTACCTCCGGACCGCGACCCCGTAGTTCGATCTCTTTACCATCTGTCAATACTTCCACCAGCACCGCAGTGATCACGCGTTCGAACAGCACGCCGGTAACCCAGGCCATCTCCGGGTTGCGCACAAAGCGGTGCAGCCTGACGGTCAGGCGGCTGATCATTCCCTTGGGAAGAAACTCATACTTGTAACGCAGTACCAGGTCTTCGGGCTTGCCCCAGTCAGCAAGTGCTGTGGGTTTGGCGGGCGGTAGCAACTGCGGGGCGAGCCAGGTCGTGGGCTTGCTGTCGCGTAGCTCATAGCAAAGCTCAAAGTTTTGCATCAAGGCAAGCAACTGCGGGTGCATCCGGACATAATCGCTCTCTTTCCAGAGCCGCCCGCAGTCTTTATTGTCGAAGCGGCCCAGCTTTTTCTTGATGACTTCGTCGTCCAAGATGCGGAACACGGCTTCCGTAGCCCACTCGTTTTGCAGAACGACAGTATTCTTAAGCAGAAGATCATCCTGAAAATGCAGGAACACACCCAAGTCGTGCAGGTAGCGGCTTAGCAGCAGCGCCTTCGTCTCGTCAAACTCGATGTGCCCACTGTAAATCTCAAAATACTTCTCTACCGGCACGTAAGGTTGCTTCGCGGCGAGCTGCTCGATGTCCGCCCGCACTTTGATCCAGCGTGCGGGTAATTCCTCGCCGATGTGACTCAGATGACTGGCGAAAAACTCGATGCCATCGCGCACATCATTGGCCGCATCGGCTTGCGCCAAATCGCCAGCATAAAGTTCCTTCACATTGTCGTAACGCTGTTTGATGCCGCCGAGGTCGATGGCCTTGCTGCGGCCATCCTTCTCATTCTGGAAGATTAAAGTCGGGCTGTGGCCGCTGAACACATCAATTAGATCCAACCAATATTTAAAGCCCTCGTCCGATACTGACTTGTAATCTTTACGAGTGTCATCGACAAGGACATAGAGCGAACGGTGGGTAAGAAAGAACTGGTGAGTGGCGTGATAGATCTGTTGTCCGCCGAAGTCCCAGACGTTCAAGCGGAAGGACCGTCCATCTTTGGTCTTAAATTCTTGCCTGGAGATATCGATGCCCCTAGTCGTCTCGCTTTCGCTAGGTAGAGGCTGGCCGGGCCGATACAAACGCCTTAGTAGACTGGTCTTGCCTGCGCCTCCCTCACCTAGGATAAGCATTTTGGCTTCGTACAAATGGTCCACCCCACCTAACTCACGCTCACGAAAATAGTTGAGGATAGCTTCGTTGCCCTGGTTCAGAATCTCAAGCGGCGGATTGGCAAGTGGACAGTATTGGACATAGATGCCGTCACCTTCCCATGTACTTGAACTCAACTTCACAGGACAACCCCGTTGGATGAGGTCAATCAACGGGGAAAGGTCGGTAACCTGAGTGTCGTGCACATCAAGCGTTTGCAGGGCAGGGAGGGCCGCCAGTGGCGCAAGGTCGCTGACCTTCGTGGACGAAGCATTTAGCTTCTGCAGGGCAGTCAGGCCAGCCAGGGGCTCCAGGTTGGCGATTTGCGTGTGCAAGACCTTCAGCGTCTGCAGGACAGTTAGGCCAGCCAGCGGTGTGAGGTCGCTGACGGGTACATTCGAGACATCGAGCGTCTGGAGAGCGAACAGGGCAGACAACGGCGTAAGGTCGCTGACCGGTATATTCGAAATATCGAGCGTCTGGAGGGCAGACAGGCCTGCCAGCGGCGCAAGGTCGCTGACCTTCGTGCGCCATATTAAATGCTTCCGCAGGGCAGACAGGCCCGCCAACGGCGCAAGGTCGCTGACAGGCGTGCGCGAGATATCCAAGGCCTGGAGAGCCGACAGACCGCCAGCGGCGAAAGGTCGCTTACCTCCGTGCCCGAGACATAAGCGCTTGCATGGCAGACAGGTGAGACAGGGGCGCAAGGTCAGCGACTTCGGTATCTAAGAGACTTAGCGACCTGCAGGGCAGCGAGGCCAGCCAGCGGCCCAAGGTCGATCAAGAGGTCATTGCTGCCGCCGGCATTTTGACTCTCTTTTTCCTCCCACTCGCGACCGTCCCATTTAAGGCATCTGTCTGATAACGACAGGGATTTCAGCCAGACCAGTTCGCCGACTTCGGATGGGACCTTAGTTAACCCACATTTGCCGAGATCAAGAAAGGTATCCCTGGTACGTTTGTTTTTGGCGATGAGCTGGAGCGCGAGCTCGGACATCGGACAGTCTCCAATAAGGATCAGTTCTTCCTAAATCCAGGTGGATTAGTTTCGCACGGATTACAAATCAAGTCACAACAAAGGAAGGCTGAGCCTCACTGAAAGCGCGCTACCCCGTTCGCGGGTCGCGGAGGGCTGGAATGAGATTCTAGCCAGCTATTGCGATTTGCCGGGTGGCCCAGCCTCCCATCTCGAGGGTACCCATCCAAGCCTAGGCCACCCGTCGCAGCCCTTCCTGCATGGATCGCCTGTCCCTAGGCTTCAGATCAGGACCGGCCCACCGCTCAACGACGCGTCCCGAATTGGCACGTCGCCCAGAATGAAAAGATGAAAACAAGTCAGAGGCGGACGCGATCCGGTTATAGTGTTGGCATTCAGGGCGCCCAGAACAAAAATCCTCCCAAGCCCGAAAGGACAATCCCAGGACAATTCAATGAGAAAGCTCTCCGTGTTGTTGATCGCCATGGTTGCTCTCGTTTTCGCCGTAGCTCCGCTGATGGCACAAGCTCCCGACGGCAAGCCCATCTACTTTCATCCTCCAATTCGCATATCGGATCAGCTCCAAAACCCCGCTGTCCCAACCGGTATTCTGCCGGCGCAGTTCAAGGCTGCCTATGGATTTAATCGGATCCCTAATCAAGGCCAAGGTCAAACCATTGCCGTGATTGACGCTTACGACGATCCCACCATTGAAGCTGACTTGGCCGTTTACCAGGCCCAGTTCAACGTTGGTCCGTGCAATCTCCAAAAGGTGAAGGTTGGTAATCCGATGCATGGGGGCTGGGACCTGGAGACATCGCTTGATGTTGAGCAGGTCTGCGCCCTGGCGCCGCGGGCCAACATCCTCCTGGTGGAAGCCCAGAGCGACAGCGCGATCGATCTTCTTGCCGCGGTGCAGGTTGCGTCTTCCTCGCCCAATAACGCCACTGTTGTATCGATGAGCTTTGGTTCCCCGGATTTCGTCGGAGAGCAGCAGTATGACAGCTACTTCTGTAATATCGTTGCCGGCAACGGGCAGCCGGTGACCTTCGTAGCTTCCTCGGGTGACTCCGCACACCATCCCGAATATCCTGCAACTTCACCCTGTGTCATTGCCGTGGGAGGTACGATCCTAGTTCTAGGTCAGGCTACACCGCTTTCCAACCCCTTGCAGTTGAACTATGGCTCTGAAACCGCATGGTCAGGCAGCGGAGGCGGACTAAGCACAGGCGAAGGTCAGCCATCATGGCAAAATCCGGCTTGTGCAACCTGGTCAACCACCAATCGATGTGTTCCCGACATTGCATCGGTCTCACACGACATACCGCTTTACTGCTCCTGCGCCGGAAATGGCTGGACCACGGTAGACGGTACCAGTATCTCCAGCCCCGACTGGGCAGCCTTCTTCACTATCGTAAATTCGCTGCGCGCGGCGTCAAGGTAAGGGAACTCTCAGCCAGGCCGCTTATGATGTCTACCAGATTTATTATTCTGGAAACTATGCCAACGAATTTCACGACATCACCACCGGAAACAACGGCAACTGCGGATCGGCTTGCAATGCCGGACCGGGCTATGACTTAGTCACTGGCATGGGTACTTACAAGGCAAACATTTTGGTCAATGCTCTAGTCAACGACACAAACTAGTTTCATCTCTACAGCATGTGCCCCAGGTTCGCCCCTCACTTGGGCTAACCTGGGACAACACCCTCGCGTAGAAACAGGCGGGCGGCCCACACGGCGAATCCGAGGGTGCCCATCCCGAGCTATCGCGACTTGCCGGCTTTCACCGTAATCTCCGCCTCGGCCGATTGTTGCGCATTGGCCCTGCTGGTCGCCACCAGATGATAGGTGCCGGCCGTATCCGGCGCGATGTAAACCGCCAGCGACGAAACTTGCCCTCCTGTGGCTTTGGCTCCGCGAGGAACAACTCGCCCTCCGGCGTCACCTTCCTGCACTGACCAGTCCACTTCGATATCGTCTGTGCCGCTCACCGTCGCGGCAAAGTCGACGGCATGTCCAGGCGCCACGCGGGCGGTCGCGGGTGAGAGCGTTACGGCGACGTTGGCGGGAACGGCAGCGCGTTTTGCCGGCAGCGAGGATCGCAGCATCCACACCGCAGCGCCGGCTCCCACGATCAGCAGAATAACTACCAGAATCTCCAGCACCGGACAGGCGCGACTTGCGCCGCGGCTTCTCGACTACCGCCGGTTCCACATAGTCATACGCTGTGGGAAGTGGCGCGACGTAGTCAAACGCTGTGGGAACCGGTGAAAAAGCTGGGGACACATCAGTTTTCTCTTCCGGTGGCGGCGGTGCCGCAGGCGGCACCATTTCCGCAGCCGGCGCAGGTTGTGCAGTGCGTGACGCTTCCGCAGCCGGTAATGCTTCCGCAGCGGGCGCAGGCAACGCTTCCTGCGGCGCGGCCTGGTCCGCCGACGGCCGGTCGCTGAACGCAGGTCTGGCCATCGTTCCCGCCGACTCAAACGGCTGCTGCGGAACAGCCACACCGCAATTGCTACAGAATTTGTCTTCCCGCCGCAGACCCTGGCCGCAGGCTGCGCAAAAGCTAGGCCACACTAGCATCATTGTCCCTGCTGTTGGGTGAGCAGAACAATGTCATGATTCGTCTGCCCACGGGCTATTGCCAACTTCTTGTTCTTCCAATCGTAATCGTAGCCGTAAATAGTTAAGTCCGTGAAGTTCGTCATGGGATCCACCGTCGCGCCCCCCACTTGTTGCATCACTATATTGGATACGCCTCTCTCGGTGACTGGATAGTACAAGGCCTGCCCGTCGGGAGAGTATTGGAAAAAATTGGAGATCGAACGGTTGGGAGGAAAAGTTTTGACCGGCAATCCCCCGCTCACCGGCAGAATAGCGATCAGCAGCCTGGTATTGACCCCAGCGCCTTCGGTGACTAGGGCGGCAATTTGCTGTCCGTCAGGCGAGACAGTGCCAAACTCTGCAATCCTGCCGCTAACCGGTTTGGCCTCGCCGCCGCTCAGCGGCATCTCCATCAGCAGTTTTTTGCCCTTATCGATGCTGCGTATACAGGAAGCACTTGCTGTCGGGCGCGCAAGACGCGTTCTGGTCCATCTTGCCTTTGGTCAGGGCAGTCACCGCGCCGCTTTGCAGATCCAGCCGCCAGATGTTGATTGCCTTGGTCTGCTTGTTCGGCATAAAGAACAGCGCGTTTGCGCCGTCGCGGCAGACCGAAAGTCCTCCCATCGGCAGATGTCTCCTGATAAATGATGCTGCGATTGCTGCCGTCGGCATTCATGACGGCGATGTGGCCGTCGTAATCCATCGCCACCAGCCGTCCGTCAGGCAGCCAGCCCACGCCGATGTCGTCGTGATTGTCAATCTGGCTCGCGGCGGCGCTGGCATTTGCATCCGAGCTCATCGTGTAAACTGCCGGCTTCGGGCGTGATCTGCATCGCGATCAGTTGCTTGCCGTCGTTGGTCACGCCCAAGCGTGAGATTGCTGTAGGAGTTCAGATCGTTGGTGATGCGATGCAGCTTGCCGGCAGCAATGGCAATCTCGCCCACCTGCCCGTTCCAGTCGCTGGAAACGTCGTGGAAGATGAGCACCAGATGCTTGCTATCCGGCATCCAGGTCGGTTTCTGCAGGATCGCCGTCCCGGCATAAATGGTCTTCTCTTTCCCGTCTGCGGATCGAGCAGCACCAAGCGCCCCAGGTTCTGGCTGCCGGGATCGAGCACCGCCGCCGCGATCCACTTGCCGTCCGGCGACCATGCCGGATCGGAATATCCCGGAAGCGGCAGCTTGGCCAGCACGCGCTCGCCGGTGCCGTCGGCATGCGCGATGATCAGCGTCGAACTGGCGTCGGTGGAACTATTGCGCAGATACACCATCTGCTGGCCATCGGGCGAGAAGCTGACCGCGCTGTCCACGTCGTCCACCAGCTTGCGCGGCGTGCCGCCCAGCACCGGAATCTGGTAGAGAAATCCCACGCCGGGATGCTGCGGGTCGCCGCGTACGAAGTAGAGAAAGTCGCCGTTGGGCGAGAACGTCAGCCCGGCGATAGTCGAGACTTCCGCCGCGGGCATGATCTGCGCGTTGCTGCCGGTGGCGACGTGACGCATCCACAGGCTCTGCTGCCGTGTCCCTCGTCCACCACGTTGACCACATACTTGCCGTCCGGCGAAATCGTCGCCAGCACGACTGGCCCGAGTTGGTCAGCTTCTCCATGGTCATGTTCTGGAACGGAATCGGGCCGGAATCGCCGCGCCACTGAGCGAACTTGTTGTAGAGGCCGTAGGCGCCGGCGCCGATCATTATCAGGCTGACGGCCAGAACGATGAACGCTCCGCTGCGCCGCGACGCCGCTTGCGTGCCGCAGCATCGACGATGACGCGCTGGTAGCCCTGACGCGTCTCGACCGCCGCAGCCGACGCCGCCGGAGCGCTGCCGGCAATCGCGGCTGCGCGAACCATGACCCGAGCTGTCGCGCTTCAGCCGCTTCAAATCGGCGCGCATCTCCGCCGCGCTCTGGTAACGCAGCTCCGGTCTTTCTCCAGCGCCTTGTCGATGATCTCTTCCAGCTTGAGCGGAACCGACGGATTCAGCTCGGCAGGCGGACGCGGGTTGCGGTCGAGAATTCCCTGGAAAATGACGGCCGAGGTGTTGCCGTCGAAGGGAATCTTTCCCGTCGCCATCTCGTAGAGAATGCCGCCGAGCGAAAACAGATCGCTGCGCCCGTCCAGTTCCTCGCCCCGCGCCTGCTCGGGCGACATGTAGGCAACCGTGCCCACCGCCATTCCCGGCGAGGTGAGCATGAGCGGTGCCGCGGTCGCAGCATTGCCGGCCACGGTTTCCATGGCCGCGCGGCGGTCGTAGGTCAGCTTCGCCAGTCCGAAATCGAGGATCTTGGCCTGCCCCCGCGTGGTGATGAAAATGTTCGCCGGCTTCAGGTCGCGATGAACGATGCCTTTGCTGTGGGCCACGTCCAGCGCATCGGTGATCTGGATGCCGATGTCGAGGATCTTGTCGAGCGGCAGCGCATGGCCGTCGATCTTTCGCTCAGGCTCTGGCCCTCCAGCAACTCCATGGCAATGAAGTGCTGGCCGTCGCACTCCTCGATGGCGTAGATGGTGCAGATGTTGGGATGATTGAGCGCCGAAGCGGCGCGCGCCTCCTGCTTGAAACGCTCCAGCGCACGCGCATCCTGTTCCAGCTCGCGCGGCAGAAACTTCAGCGCGACGTGGCGGCCCAGCCGGCTGTCTTCCGCCTCATACACCACGCCCATGCCGCCGGAGCCCAACTTCTTTACGACGGTGTAGTGCAGGATGCTCTTGCCGACCAGAGTTTCCAAGCTGCACGATCTCCTAGTATTCGACTGTATTGGCCGGCAGAGTTAGCGTCAAGGAGGGGCTGCAGCAAGACTTGCCTGCGGCTTGCCACTTCAGCGGCGTGAAGAACTGGGCGGGAACTATAGTGTGTTTCGCGGTGGCGTGCCCATGTGCCGGAACCAAGCGCCATAGGCGCGCAATAGTCTAGCCCAGTACGTAGCCCGCCGCCGGCGGGCGGAGTGCTGGGTGCGCTGAGAATTAGTCCGAGTGCCGTAGGGACGGCAGGGTTCTGCTCTCGGTCCAGATGGCGAGTCAGGAAACGCGCGGATGGTGACCGGCGAAAAGACAGCAGGTCCTTCGACTCTGACGGCGAAGCGCCGCCTGCGCTCAGGATGACACCCGAAAAACTTGCGGCTGAGATTCCACGCACGATTCTAAAGTCCCGCCTGTGCGGCAAGACGGCCCTTGTCTTTATTCTTCTCATCCCTTTGATAATGGCACCCACCGGGCGAAAAGCGACTTTATTTCAAGTCGCCTCGGTCGGACAGAAGGACGCCGATGCGGGCATAGCTGTCGCGCGGCACTTCCACAAACGAAATAGTTAGTTTCTCCGCCTTGACGTGAAGTTCGTCGCACATCGCGTCGGTGATGCGCTTGACCGCGCGTCGCTTCTGCTCGATGGTGCGCCCCGCCAACAACGTGATTTGCACATGCGCCATAGACTTCTCCGCTGCCAGATTTTCCACCACGGAGGCAAGAATTACGAGCAAGAGGTTCTCAAAACTCCATGCCCTCTGTGCCTCTGTGGTGAAATCGGTTTGTTATCAGGCCATCTTCTGTCGATGGCGCAACTTACTTCGCCAATTCATATCCGGCAAAGAAATAGCTAAGTTCGAAGCGCGCGGTATCCTCGGCGTCGGAGCCGTGTACCGCGTTCTTCTCGATGTTCGTCGCCCACTTCTTGCGAATCGTGCCTTCATCGGCTTTCGCGGGATCGGTTGCGCCCATCAGCTTGCGGTAGTCGGCGATAGCCTCTTCCTTTTCTAGTGCGATGACCACGATCGGTCCGCCCGACATGAAGTTGGTCAGCGACTCGAAGAATGGCCGATGTACGTGTACCGCGTAGAAGCCTTCGGCCTGTGCCTTGTTGATGTGCAGCATTTTCATTCCGATGATGCGGAATTTGTTTTGCAGAAGGGTGTGGATGATGTCGCCGGCCGCGCCGCGTTCAACCGCGTCGGGCTTAATGATGGAAAGAGTGCGTTGCAATGTCTTCATGCGTGATTGAGTTCCCTTCTCCTTTTTTAGTTTTTCGGAGTTAAGCTGTTCACCCTCGATGCCCAAGCCGCTTTTCGCTTTTCGCTTTGGGCTTTTCGCTTTGGGCTAGTTCGCTTCTTGCTGTGCGCCTTTCGCGCTTTTTCGCTAGTTGCTAGTTGCTAGCTTGCTAGTTGCTCTTAGCCAAGAAAATATGAATTGTCATCCCGACCGACTGGCTTCAGCCACGAGCGGAGATATCTGCGGTCCGTCCGCCGACAGCAGGTGCGCGTAGAGCCATCAATCTTCATCAATTGCTAAACGTCTAAGAGCTAAAGGCTAAAAGTTATGAACGTCCTCGGCTTAGCTGAAAGCTGAATACTGCGGCTGTCACTTCCGTTACCGCCCAATCACCGCCGCCTGCGCCTTCACCAGCGTCTCGCCATTTCTGCCGGCGACTTCGCCACGTGAATGCCCGCAGCTTCCATCGCCTTGATCTTCTCCGATGCAGTTCCCTTGCCGCCCGAGATGATCGCTCCGGCGTGACCCATGCGGCGTCCCGGAGGCGCGGTTTGTCCGGCGATAAATCCGACAACCGGTTTGCGCACGTTCTGCTTGATGAACTCCGCTGCAGTCTCCTCGGCGCTGCCGCCGATTTCGCCGATCATAATGATGGCTTCGGTCTCCGGATCATCATTGAACAGCCGGATCGCGTCGACGAAATTGGTGCCGATGATGGGATCTCCGCCGATGCCGATCGCCGTCGACTGCCCGATGCCACGCGTGGTCAGCTGATACACCGCTTCGTAGGTCAGCGTGCCCGAGCGCGAGACGATTCCCACGTTACCTTCTTTATGAATGTGCGCCGGCATGATGCCGATCTTGCACTTGCCGGGCGAAATGATTCCCGGGCAATTCGGTCCGATCAGCCGCGCTCTTGCCCTTCAGAAACTCCCAGGCGTTGACCATGTCTATAGCCGGAATGCCTTCCGTGATGCATACATCAACGGCAGTCCGCCTTCGGCCGCTTCGATGATGGCGTCGGCCGCACCCGGCGGCGGAACGAAATCACCGTCGCGTTGGCGCCGGTCTTCTCTACCGCTTCACCTACGGTGTTGAGATCGGCCAGCCTTCATGCTTGGTGCCGCCCTTGCCGGGAGTGACTCCGCCGACTACGGTGTGCCCTAGGCGGCGCGTTCTTGGCGTGGAACGTCCCTTCGCGTCCGGTCAGTCCCTGCACCAATAGGCGTGTGGATTTATTTACCAGGATGCTCATAGCTTTTGCCATTCCCCTTCCGTCCTTCCGAACACGCGATTAGGACAACATTACCGTGGCACTCGCCGAGTGTACTCCTGTATTGGAGTAAGTGGTTTTGGAGGCTGTTTTCGCAGTCTGAGTTCCAGGCACGTCAGGACCCAGCTTTCGTCGCCCAAGGTCGATGTCATCGGTGCCGGCTTGTGAGCAGGTTTGTCGAAAGTAATCGTTGTGTTCCCGTCATTGCCCCTTGGCGGCGGCGACAACTTTCTCGGCCGCGTCTTTCATGGTCTCTGCCACGATGAATTTCAGTCCGCTCTCTTTCAAATCTTACGGCCCTGCTCGACGTTCGTCCCTTCCAGCCGCAGCACAATCGGCAACTGGATATTGGTGTTGCGCGCCGCGCTAACAATTCCGTTGGCCAGCGTGTCCACTCGCAGGATGCCCGCCGAAAATATTGATGAGCACCGCTTTCACATTCTTGTCGCTCAGCAGGAT
>CAVUSW010000011.1:0-656157 GCA_963744265.1 uncultured Acidobacteriaceae bacterium | reverse complement strand
TTCCTTCCGCTGTCACGCTCTGCGCGAATTGAGCTTCGGGGCGCAATAGGATGCTGACGTATCTTGACACGGGGAGGCGAGACCGCAGTCGGTTGCACTTTCAAGCAAACCGCCGTGCGGCCAGTCCTAATACCACTCATGACGGGTCCGTATCTTTCGGTTCAGGCAGAGGGGGATCGTTCCGGCGGCTGGCCCGATCGTGCAGTCGTCCGAGAGTGCTTTCGATTAGTCTGGATAACTTATGAACGGCGCCTTCGACAGCTTGCTCCACAGTTGTGGCTTGGTGAGTCACAGCGACCGGCTGCCGTCCCTCAAGACGAGCTTCCATCACGCAGCGTTTCTCGTTCTCACCTCCTTTATTACTGTTCTCATCACTGAGGTGAACCTCCACTCGCGTGATATGGTCGCTGACGTGGTTTAGGGAGTTCTCAACTAGCCCACTCACATGAGAGACCAGGGCCTCGTGTCCCGCGATGTTGTGGTCGGTGTTTATCTGTATCTGCACGGTGTGTTCCTGCTTTCATTGGCCTTTTGACTCAGCATCACCTGTCGCTCCTATACTCTCGTGAATCCAGGGCCATTCGAGAAGCGGGGGCCCCTGACCTGTAGTTCCGCCATCGCCGTCCCCCATACAGGGCAGAGGATTCTGGCAATTTTGGAGAACCTGACGTTTATATCCCCGTCTTCGTTTGGGAGAGATAGACGCGGAAGTCAGGCCAGGAAACCGACTGTACCCAGCCTGTGGGCACGAGCACTGATCGATTCTGGAGCCAGTCTCCGCTTCTCACATCGAGATAGCCTAGATGCCAGCTCGCCTCATCCATGACAAAGTCCTCAAGGGTCCCGAAGTCGCCATCTGTGGCCCACACGTGATACCCGAGCATGTGCGAACTGCAGCGTAGATGGAGGTCCTCGGCGGTATGCACGGGATAGCTCGCTCCAGTCGGTAGGGATGACAGGCCGAACTCCCTGTCGACCCAACAGACGAGCGGTCCAAAGTATTCAGCCATGGCATCTCCGCTCACGTAACCGGTTTTTCCGCATCAACGTCGGGACTGTCCGCCATTTGCTGCTTAGTCATGTGAGCCCGAAAGGTTTTGTTCGCCCAGTCTGGCTGTTCAAGCGCAGTGATGGGGATTACGACGTCCTGCCGCTTCAGCCAGCTTCCTACGTCCACCACCAGATAACGAATCTTCCATGACTGATCGTCGAAGAGAAAATTGCGAATACTTCCCGTTTCACCATCAGTCGCGATGATAGGAGATCCGACTAAGGCATTCAGAACGCAAAGCATGTTCTGCCCCTTTGGGGCGGCGGAGTTGAGTCGTACTCTCAGCGCTGTAGTTTCCTGCACCTATTAACCTATCCTTCGCTGCGAATTTGATTAGGAAGTCGCAGTCTTCCCTTTGAACGGTTACGAGGGTGTTTACCCAGCGCTCCTAGGTTCCGCGTGTTCGTTCCCAATCTCCCGTTCGGCCTCAAGCCAGTCTTGATCCTGCTGGCTTTGGCCCTTCATCCGCTCCTGGTAGAGCTCATACGCACGGGCGGCGATTTGCGGTTTCAGATCGAGCTCCTTCTTGGCTAACAAGGGAGCTTTGGTGGGGTCAAAAATTCGATAGGCGAGCAGCTTCACGCGGTCGTTGATGAGGAACCACGCCAGGGCATAGCCCCAAACGAACGCTGCCCAGCCCCAGCCGAGGGGTGTCATGAACAGCCCATAGACAGCAATCAGAGTCGCCAGCGTTTGCGTGCCCAGCACCGCAATCCATAGAACTCGCGCAGGACGTATAGACCAGAACGGGCCGCGAGTGCGCGTCAGGAAAATCGTCAGATGCCCGGCCACGGACAGCTTCAGGTACATCAGCGTCTGAATGTGCGCGCGGTCGAGGTGAAATACGCGCTCGCCAAGATAAAACAGGCCAAACGCAGCCACGACGCCGATGACGCCCAGCACGGTGGAAATCCCCAGCACCAGGCGCATGTTCCAGGCCTCGGGCTTGTCCTTGTAATGAACGTTGTCATAGGCGATAGAGAGTATGGCTCCGTCGTTGAGCAGCGCCAGCATCACGATCATCACTGCGGTCAGAGGATAGAAGTTAAACACCAGGATCGACAGCGTCATGAAGAACAGCACGCGCAGCGTTTCTGCGATCCGATAAATCGCATAGCTGTTCATCCGCTGGAAGATGCGGCGGCTCTCCTTGATTGCGTCGATGATCACTGAGAGACCAGAGGCCAGCAGCACAATGGACGCCGCAGCGCGGGCCGCGTCTGTGGCACCTGAAACGGCGATGCCGCAGTCGGCTTTTTTCAACGCCGGAGCATCGTTCACTCCATCGCCTGTCATGCCGACAATATGGCCGGCCTTCTGCAGGACATCAACGATGTAGAACTTATGTTCGGGAAATACCTGGGCGAAGCCATCTGCCTTCCCGATTGCCTCAGACGCCTGGGCTGTCTCGTGATGCTTCATGTCGCCCAATGCGTTCGCATCAACGATGTCCGTGCCCATCCCCAGTTGTTTGGCAGTCTCCCGGGCGATGGCCATTTGATCGCCCGTGACCATCTTGACGTTCACCCCCATCTGCCGGGCGCTCGCGATGGTTGCTTTGGCCTGCTCGCGTGGCGGATCGAACAAAGGCAGCACGCCAGCAAACTGCCATTGGCCTTCCTGATCGGCCCGAGCCACGCCCAGGGAACGGAAGCCGCGTCCCGCAAATTCATTGACTGCCTTCTCTACGGCGGGTTTTACCTCACCGGCGTTGGTCGACATCTGCAGAATGACTTGCGGCGCTCCCTTGGCCACAAAGAACTGCTTTCCGTCTCCGTCTTTGATCGTCGCTTCCGTGCGTTTATGAACGGGGTCGAACGGCTGGAAATGAACTACCTGATAGCCCTTCAAGGCCTGATCGTTCTTCACACCCCCGATCACGGCCAAGTCGATTGTGTCCTTGTCTTCCGCACGCGAAGCAAGGGCGGCCCAGAGAATGACTTGGTCACCAGGGATACCGTTCACGCTGAATGGATCTCCCAGCGTCAACTTGTTCTGGGTCAGGGTGCCGGTCTTGTCCGAGCACAGCACGTCCACGCCAGCTAGTTCCTCGATTGCCGGCAACCGGGTCACAATCGCTTCTTTTTTCGCCAGCAGGCGTGCGCCGACCGCCATCGTCACGGACAGCACGGTTGGCATCGCTACGGGGATTGCGGCTACCAGAAGGACCAGGGCGAACTGCAACGTGGTGAGGACGGGGTCGCCGCGGAACAGGGCGACGCTAATAATTAACGCCACCAGGGCCACGGCGAGAATGATCAGGTAATCCCCAATCTTCAGCACGGCACGCTGGAAATGGCTGACGGTATGAGCCTCCTGCACCAGTTGCGCGGTCTTGCCAAAATAAGTATTCGCACCGGTGGCGTACACCATCGCGTCGATTTCGCCCTGACGGATAATCGAACCCGAATAAACCGCGTCGCCGGGTTTGCGCGTGGCAGGCAAAGATTCACCTGTCAACGCCGACTGATCGACCTCCAAAGGGTCGCCCGCCAGCAAGCGCGCATCCGCCGGAACGATGTCTCCCAGGCGCAAGCGGATGACGTCGCCCGGCACTAACTCACGCGCCGCCGGGGTAACCCACTTTCCATCACGCTTTACCCGGGCCTTGATCGCCAGCTTGGCTTTGAGGGCAGCGATGGCATTGCCCGCCTGGTGTTCTTCCCAAAAGCCGACCACGGCGTTGGAACCAAGCAGAACAAGGATGATGAAAAAATCCAGCCAGTGCCGGACAATTCCCGACAGAATTACTGCCCCTTCAATCATCCACGGGATGGGGCCCCAGAAATAGGTGAGGAACTTCAGAAAGGGATTGGTTTTCTTTTCCGCAATCTCGTTAGGGCCATATTGTGTCAGTCGCTTCTGTGCTTCGGCTTGGCTGAGTCCGTCCGGCGACGACCCCAACTTCTTTTGGAGTTCCGGCATGGCAACGGACTTCAGATCGTCCTTCGACTCGGGCTTCGAACCATCCTTTGATTCAGACTTCGACGCGGTCGTTGAGTCAGGCTTTGGCGCCGGTCTCGCCTGCACCTCCGACTCGGGCTTATCGACCACCGCTTTCGGCATGAGTGCCCTCCTGATTCTTGTTATCTCCATGGGGTTTTAGTCCAAAGGAGGCTGGGAAAATGGGTGAAACGCGCTGACGACGAAATCTCACTCGAAGTTCTGAACTCCCGGAAATCGGGTGCGTTGCAGTTCAACAGTCATCCGGTCGATCACCGCCGTTGCGGTCGCCTATGTCATCGGGACACCTACAGACAGTATCTTGCTGAGGAGATGCGGAAGCTGTGCAGTTTTGCTCAACAATCGCGAACGCCACTCACGTGGAAGGTTGTGATAGCTGGCACGAAAGGTCCTACGTCTCAGACTCTTTCACAGCAAAAGTCTTTCATAATTTGCACTGCGAAGAAGGGAAGCGGAGGTTTCGAAATCGTTAGTACTCAAGAGAGGAGAAGGAGTCGATTAAGGTCGGCGGTGTTATCGGTCACTTGTAGTTCCTTTGGAGAAGGTCACCCCCAGCTTGTCTAAGCATCATTTCACAGCGTGATGCCTGGAGTGGAGAATCTCTGAGTGTCGATCCGACACTGTTCAATAAACCACAGTCCCACTGCTCGTGCTCTGTCATAGTTTGTGAGGGAGCTAAGCGCGACCTTCCGAGAAGGACGGCAAATCGCCGAGGGGACCATAAAATGTCTATCGAGAATTCAGTTGTCGCGATCTATCCAACAAACGCGGAAGCCGAATATCGAAAAAAGGCCGCCTATTTCGCAAATTTCAAGGACAACGTAGCAGAATTTCCCTGCAACTGAGACTGCATGGCGAGGGAAGTGGAGAAACAACTTAGACCCGGCCAGGCGATCGGTGAGTCCACTTCCTATGGCGATTCAAAGGCGAAGAATTACGCGATCCTCGGGCGAATAAGCGCGGTGTTGAGAGCGGCTAGACTCTCAAAACGGTTCGCATGGTGACTGGGTGTTTCCCGGAGAGTCGCGGGTGCCGACAGATTCTCCGGCAGCAGTCCGCTGGCGACGCTGATTTCTGCGTCTTTTGGCAATTCGTCAGCGCTTTTCGCGGCCGATTTCGGGGAATCGGGTTCCAAACCTCAGGGAATCGATCGTCCTTCGACCAAATGGATTATCTCCATTTTGCCGGTCACCCAGTGAGGATCGTCTGCTGAGAGAGGTCTCGGAGGCCGTCTGCTATTGCCCCCCTCATGCGAAGCCGATTTTGCGGCCCTGACGTATTAAGGCGCAGTGCTAGACTGCTCACACTTGTTGAGGTTTGGCGACCATGATCACGATCTCCAAAGAGGACTATCTCAAGGCCATCGCCGAGGCGGAGGCTGAGGGCCAGACAGTAATTCCCGCAACTCTGGCACATTGGCTTTCCGTAACCAGACCGGCCGTAACCTTTGCCCTCAAGCGCCTGACTAAGGACGGCATGGTGTCAATCAAGAGCGACGGGCACATTCGCTCTTACCGGGCAAGGAAGAGAAATCGCCGAACGGACAATTGTTCGTCATCACCTGGTCGAACGCATGCTGTCGGAGATTTTCGCCATGCCATGGTACGAGATCCATGACGAGGCCGAACGGTTGGAACACGCGGTTTCGCCCGCATTCGAGAAGAAACTGATCGAGAAACTGGGACACAAGGACACCTGCCCCCACGGAAACGGGCTGGCGCTGCGCAGTCCTGCGGAACGCCGCAAGCGAGGATTGCGCCTGCTCAGCGAAGTCGGAACCCGGCTCGAAATATGTGGTGACGAGTGTGTACGAGCGCGATCGCAAGCTTCTGGAGTTCTTCGAGAAGGAGGGCATCCGACCCGGAGTTCGGCTTGCGGTGGAATCTCGGAATTACGATGGCACGGTTTCCCTGTCGGTGGGGAAACGCCAGATTCGCTTGGGCACGGCGGCGGCCGAGAAGGTCTGGGTCTCTAAACCATAATATTCATAAAGTTAGTTTACTATAGTTAACATACCATTGGTGTATGCTGCTTACCATTGTGGGTGAGCTCTGCCGTGGCTCGCCTCGTAAAGCGTGGGGGATACACCGTGAAAACAAGTGCCGGGCGACTTCTGCGTCGCCAGCTTCGACTCGGTCTGTTGGCAGCCGCCACCGTTTTACTGCTTCCAACGAAATTGCTGGCACAGGGAGAAACCACCAGTGCCATTCTCGGACAGGTTACGGACTCGACGCAATGCCGCCGTTCCAGAAGCCAGCGTGACCGTTGTCAACCGGGAGACGGGGCTACAACGCAGTGCGAGGACAGACGATGCAGGCCGCTTCAATTTCCCGCAACTCAAGCCGGGCACCTACACCGTCAGAGTGGAAGCGCAGGGATTCGAGCCGCAGCAAGCCGACAATGTCTCCTCGGGGCTGGGACAGAAGCAGACCGTCAACCTCACGCTCAGAGTGGCGCAATCGAGGCAAACCGTAGACGTCAGCTGCGGAAGCGCCGATCATCAATACCAGCAACCCAAACACATCCACGACTCTGAATGCGCCGGCATTGGAAAACCTGCCGAATCCGGGCGGAGACATGACCTATCCGTTGCAGTTCGCGCCTGGAGCCCTGATCAACACGGCGGGCAGCGGCAACGATTTTGTCGGCAGCACCAACGGCTACGGCAACGTGGAATTCAATGGTTTGCCCGCGCTCTCTAATGGGTACATCGTGGATGGGCTGGAGACCAACGATCCGCTGACCAATCTCAACAGCGGCCTCTCGACCAATCTGGTGCTCGGCCTGAACTCGATCTCGGAAGTGACGGTGAATACGCTTTCGTATTCGGTCGATCAGGGCCGCTATGGCGCGTCCCAGGTCAACTACGTCACCAAGTCCGGCACCAACCAGTTTCACGGCAACCTATACGAACTGTGGAACGGCGCAGCCCTCAATGCGGCCGACTATTTCACCAATGCCACACCCGGAAATCACAAGCCGGGTTCCACCGTGAACCACTTTGGAGGCAGTCTCGGCGGACCGATCATTCACGACAAGTTGTTCTTCTTTTTCGATAGCGAGTGGGTGCGGATCGCGCTGCCTATCTATCACGACCGTGACCGTTCCCACCCCCGCGTTTCAGCAATATGTTTTGCAGCAACTGCCGCTCGGTGGAACCGATGCCGTTACCGGATCGCACTATGCACCTGCTCCGCAAGACGGTGCCGTTCTACCAGAAGATGTTTTCGCTCTACGGGAACACCAGTGGAACGCCCCTGGCCGTGCTGGGTTGTCCTTTCAATTCGGACGGGTCTCCAGCTTCGGGCAGCCTTCCGCAACGGAAACGGCTGCGCCAATCGGAGAGGTGTTTCGCACTCCAGCGACGATCACGAGCAGGTGCAGACAGCCCGCATCGACTACAACATCGGCCCCAACGACACCACCTGGTTTCGTTTTCAGGCGGACACTGGCCTGCAAGCCGCTTACACCGACCCAATCAATCCGCTATTCAATGCCTTTTCCCCGCAGCCACTCTATTCGTTTGCGGCGGGATACACGCATGTGTTCTCACAGAACCTGGTGAACTACTTCAATCCGGCGTTCTCCTGGTACGAGAGCCTGTTCGCGCCCAGCGACTTTCAGCAGACGCTCGCCGCATTCCCGATCGTGCTCCAAGGCAGCGGCGCGAACGCGCCGTTCACCACCATCGGAGGACTCGACAACACCTGGCTGCAAGGAAGGCGTGCTACGCGTTTCTTCATCAACGACAATCTCGCGTGGAGCCATGGCGCTCATGAGTTGAGGTTCGGCACCAACACCCGAATCTTTCGCCTGAATGATTATGATTTCGGGGAGGGCTACGGTCCCAACCGTCACCTACACGACGCTGCCGCAATTCATCTACGGCGTGGCATCGACGGCCAGCAAGACATTCCCAACATCGCCGAACGAGCCTTTCAATTTTCTCAATCTCGACTTCTATGCCCAGGACACGTGGAGGGTCACGCAGACGCTGACCTGGACGTTCGGGCTGCGCGATACCTACAACTCCAACCCGCTGAATCCGCATGACCAGATTGCGCGTCTCGACGGCTCGTTCTACTCCATCTCGCACGATGTGAATCAGCCGCTAAGCGACGTGATCCAAACTGGTCTCGGAAATGTCTTCGCATCCACGCCATTGGCGATTCTGCAACCCAGAACGGCCATCGCGTGGCAGCTCGAACCTAATACCGTTCTTCGGACCGGCTTCGGTCTGTTCAGCGACATTTTGCCGGGAAGTGTTGCCGACCTGGTCGGTGTGAATCCGCCATATGTGCAGACATTTCAGGGCGGCCTGCTGGGAACGGTAGGCGGCACGGCAATCGCGCCGGGAGTGCCTAACAGTGCAGTCGATGCAACCATCGCAGCAAATCAGACGTTCAGTGCCGGCTTTCCGCAAGGCGAGCTTTCCTGCGCATCTCCGCTGGCAAACCCGAGCGAGCTGTCTTCCACCCGTCGCGATCACGGCCGTCCCTGATGGCAAGCTCCACGCGCCCTATTTCATGCAGTGGAGTTTCGGCATCGAGCATCAATTCGGAAACACAGGCAGCGTTCAGGCGCAGTACGTAGGGCACTCGCGCCGTGGATCAACCCTATCTCACGCAGGTCAACGGATACCAGACGGTGTGCCAGGGATGCTTTGCTCCGTTCCCTTACATGCAGCCAACCGATCCGCGATTCGGTGCGGTGACCCAGCTTTCGACCGGCGCCAACAGCAACTACAACGGCCTTCAACTGACCGCCATGAAACGCTTGGGACACGGCCTGCAAGGGCAGGTCAACTACACCTGGAGCCATTGCCTCGACGAGGTCTCCAACGGCGGTTTTCTGCAGTTCTCCTCAGCCGGAATTCTCTCTCCTCTGCCGGGAGAGCTCGGCCGCAATTACGGCCTCCTGCGACTACGACGTCCGCCACAACCTCACCGCGCAGTATGTGTATGAACTGCCGATCAAAGTGAAAACCGATGTCGCTGGGGTATGCGCTGAATGGCTGGCAGGTTTCAGGAACCGTATTCTGGCACAGTGGACTGCCATTCTCGGTGCTGAGCACGCCCTACTCGGCAAACGGGAACGGCATCGTGCAAGGCAGCGGGCCGCAATTCGCAAGCCTTGTGCCCGGGGCAGATCCCTACTGTCGCAATTGCAATATTCCCGGCGTTACTCAACCCGGAACGATTCAATGGCTCAATCCGAATGCCTTTGTGTCCGCGGTTGATCCGGCTACCGGAACTTGCAACGGCGGGAACTCCGCTCAGAACTGCCAATTCGGAAATCTCGGCCGCAACGCTTGCGCGGTCCCGACTTCTTCTGGAGCGACTTCTACATCACCAAGTGGTTTCCGCTGAGCGAGCGGGTGAAGCTGCGATTCGACGCTCAGTTCTTCAACGTCTTCAACCATCCCAACTTCGGCCTCCCGAGTATGGTGCTGGCCGGCATTCCGGGAAAGCCCTCTACGCAAACCGGATTCGGAGCGCTGACGTACACTACCTCTCCTCCCACTGGCTTGCTGGGCGTTGGATTGGGAGGCGACAGCAGTCCCCGAATGATCGCATTTCAGACACGCCTCGAGTTCTGACCTATGCGGGAACTCGGTCACATCGAGAAGGGTCTACAGGGGAAAGAGGCCTCGAGAGGTGTTCGGCCGCTCCGTTTACTCAAGAAAACCGGCACGATCTCAGTCAGCCATCGAGGTACGGAAGTCAAGTCGGCCTTCGCATTGTGTTCGGGTTGTGATCGCTAAGCGTTCGCCGTTTGCGACTATTGAAAGCGGACCTCCAATATGCGCTTTGGAAAAAGCGGCAGCTCGGAAGCAAAGTGCTCCCGCTGGTGCTTTTTCTCTGGTCCGCTTCGTGTAGCAAATCTCGCGAAAGTCCGGCCTTTTTCGCAGATTTGAAGACTAAAGATCCACGCTTTCTCTGCACTTGAGACTGCGTGGCGGAGGGAGAGGGATTCGAACCCCCGGTACCCTTTCGAGTACAGCGGTTTTCAAGACCGCCTGTTTCAACCACTCACACATCCCTCCGCGGATTGAAGCAGCATGTTGCCACATTGTACGACAGCTGCGAAAGCTGAAGCGTGGGGAGGAGCCTGGAGAAATCGTCGAGACTCAGAACCCTAAGCACTGATCAGTATTCCAACATAACAGAAAATCGGTAATTCACTACACTAGGCTGGGCGCGAGGAAATAGCTTGCAGGGGAACGTTGCTGTGGGTAGATTCGCCTGCTCCATTCGCGTCGGGTGGCCGGAAGAAAAATGCTGAAGCAGGTTCCGGTTTCGCCGGTGGTCGAACTTTCCACTTCGATCTTGCCTCCCAACTTGTCGACGATACCTTTAATGACCCACAAGCCCGATCCCTGTACCCTTATCGCCTTTGGTGGTGAAAAATGGCTGAAAGATGGTCTTCAGGTTTTCCGTCGGGAATGCCGCAACCTGTGTCGCGAACTCGCACGACCACCTGATTGTCACCGGCTTTTTCGATGGCCAGAGATAACTGACCCCGCTGTCCAATGGCATCGATTGCGTTGGTGATGAGGTTGGTGAAAACTTGCCGCAATTCGCTAGGGTAGATCGTGACTTCGCCTTCGATCTGATAGTTGCGCTCGACTTTGATCTTGGCTGATTGCAGCCGGGGACGATAGACAGCGCAAACGTCATCGAGCAACTCCGAAAGCTTAGTGACGACGGGTAACTTGGTCTCGCGATGCGGAGCCAGGGTCTGGCGACTGATATTGGCTAGCCGGCGAACCTCCCGCTCCGCCAGTTCAACCAACTCGGCGCCCTCGCTGGTCGAGAGTCGGATTTTTCTTCAGCAGATGCATCAGGTTGGTGAGAGCGTCGAGCGGGTTGTTGATCTCGTGGGCGATGGTGGCCACCAACCGCCCTGTCGCGGCCAGTTTCTCCGACCGGCGCACCGCCTCTTCCAGCTCATCGTTTAACTTTTGTATCTGTCTTCGACCAGCTTGCGTTCCGACACGTCGCGAATGGCGCCGGTGGCGAAGGTACCTTCCTCGGTAGTCAGCGGGCTGAGGCTGATCTCCACCGGGAATTCGCTGCCGTCTTTCCGCAGGCCGAACAGCTCAAGTGCCGCGCCCATGGGACGAACCCGAGGATCGGCAAAAAAGTTTGCGCGATGACGTGGATGCTGGTCGCGATATCGTTCGGGAATCAGCGACTCGACCGTGCGTCCGATGAGCTCCGAACGGGTGTAGCCGAAGAGTTTCTCGGTTTGAGCGTTGACCAGAGTGATTTTCCCGGCCTCATTGACAATGACCATCGCGTCCGGCGCAGCTTCCAGCAGCGACCGGAATTTGTCCTCGGCTTTTTTTCGCACGGTGATATCCCGAATTGCGCTCGCCACCAGTACGCCGTCAGCAGTCTTGATCGGGACTAAGACTGATTTCGAGGGGAAACTCCGTCCCATCTTTCCGCAGGCCGAACAGTTCCAAGTCTTGCCCATCGGCCTCTGCCGCGGGTCAGCGAAGTAAGATGTCCGATGGTGGTGATGCTGGGAGTGGAAACGCTCTGGAATAAGGATCTCGACGGAATATCCCAGTATTTCTTGCCGAGTGTAGCCGAACAGCTCCTCGGTGCGGGAATTCACCAGGACGATTCTTCCGAGCTGATCGACAATCACCATCGCGTCGGGGGCCGATTCCAGTAGAGCGCGAAATTTGTCCTCGGCACCTTTGCGCGCGGTTACATCACGGATCGCGCTGATGACCATGGGGCCATTCGGGTGTCTGCACAGGACTGAGGCTGATTTCCACCGGGAACTCGGTCCCATCCTTGCGCAGACCGTGGAGAGCGAGTCCAACGCCCATGGGACGGACCCGCGGATCGCCGGAAAAATAACCCGACCGGTGCCCAGGATGCTTGGCGCGGAAGCGCGGCGGTACCAGTATCTCGATCTTCTGGCCGAGCAGCTCTCCATGGGAATACCCGAAGAGCCGCTCGCTTTGGACGTTGGCCAGCACAATATGGCCCTGCTGATCGACGACGAGCATCGCATCAGGAGCGGCATCCAAAACCGCGCCGAAGTCGGCCTCAATGGGAATTTCCATTTTCCTGTCTCGGTTACACGGCATTGTATACCGCCCTGCCACTTGCCTGAGACCAGGAAATTATGCCCCTATGGCGAGCCATGGGATTGAGCAGACAGATGCCATGACAGTTTGCCGAAGCGCGGTGTCGTAAACTCGAATGCAGCGGAGCCAAGGACAGGAATGAGAAATCATGGAACCAGCTTTTTATATGTCGTAGTGATCGTCGCTGCAATTTCCGCTCAGGCGCAGGAGCCAACAGCGTCACCCGTTCCCGCACAGCTTCCGCGTGCGCCGGGCAAAGTCTTCACCGTAACCCCCGAGGCTGGATTCCACAATGAACCGTCAATCGCGGTGAACCCAGGCAATCCTTTGCAAGTGGTGGCTGCCTACCAGGCACACGCCAGCGTTGCGTTTTCGCAGGACGGCGGCGATTCGTGGAAGGCGGCGACGGGCACAGCTTCCACCGATTACAAAGTTTCCGGCGACGTATCGATCACCTATGACAAGCACGGCGCGGCCATCCTCTGCTACATCGCATTCGATAAGCTGGGGACGGAAAACTACTGGGCCCGGGGCGCGACCCGCAACGGGATTTTTATTCGCCGCTCCGCGGATGGAGGCGCCACCTGGGAAGCGCAGGACCACGCCGTGATCGCGCAGCCCAGCAAGCCGGACATCCCTTTTGAAGACAAGTCCGTACATTGTGGCAGACAACACCAACAGCCAGTATGCGGGCAACCTATATGTAGGCTGGACGGAATTTCATCTCGACGACAGCGTGATTCTTTTCTCGCGATCGACGGATGGTGGCCAAACCTGGTCTGCGCCCGATCGACATCAGCACGCATCACGGATTGCCGCGCGACGATAACGGCGCGGTCGAAGGATTCTCCGGAGCGGTAGCTGCCGACGGGACTGTGTACGCTGTCTGGGCCGACGGCGACTCGATCGCGTTCGCGTCGTCCCGCGATGGCGGCAAGACCTTCGGCAAGAGCCGCAGCATGATTCAGACCGCTCCGCTGTACTTCGATGTGCAGGGTTGGATCGAGCTAACGGGTTTCCGCAGATCGCCATCGATCCGCGGCATGGCAGCAAAGGACGGCTGTACGTCACCTGGAGTGATTATCGAGACGGGCGACATTGGCGTGTATTGTGCCACCTCTGACGATGGCGGTAAGTCGTGGAGCAAAGCGGTGCGGGTGAATTCGAATCCTGCACACGATGGCACCGACCAGTTCTTTCAGTGGCTGGCGGTCGATCCTGCGACCGGCGCGGTGAATGTTATCTTCTACGATCGGCGGATGGATCCCGACAATCGCAAGACCACGGTGAGCCTTGCGCGCTCGACGGATGGTGGTGCGACCTTTACCAACTATGCCTGGACGCGCGACGCGTTTGTTCCTCGGCGGGATGATTTTCTCGGCGACTACATCGGAGTGGCCGCGCTGAATAACAAAGTCTATGGCGTGTGGGCGGAGATTGCGCCGCCGCAGACTCCGAAGGATAAGAAAGAGGCTCCGCCGACACAATTTCGGCCGCATACGATCGTGAAGATCGGAGTGGCAGACTTTGGGAACGGTAAGTAGAGCGGGGAAGGGACGCCCATCAGGTGGCCGTGCCGACGCCACCGAATGTTGTCATCCCGAGGGGGCTTCAGGCCGACGAGGGATCTGCTGTGACTCTCCTTCTCCCGCCGCATTGCTGATGGGCTGGCGGCGCATCACTTCTTCCGCCATCATGGTGAACATCTCTTCCACGCCGTCACCGCTCTTGGCGCTGGTGATTTTGATCTTCCAGCCTTCGGACTCGAGCTGTCTCCAACTCCGGCGCGGTGATCTGCCACTTGTCCCATAGATCCGACTTATTAATCGACCAGCACGAAAGGAATGTCGCCGACCGCTTCGACGGCTCGCTTGTGAATGCTCTTGGCCGTGACCAGCGATTCCGACCAGGTTCCATCGCAGATCAGAAAATATCCCGCCGCGCCGCGCAGATACGAAGTCTGCACCTGCGAGCGGGAATCCTCGCCAGCCAGATCCCACACCATCAGCAGGACGTCCTGCTCGCCGACCTTGATCTCCTTCTTATCGATCTTGACGCCCACGGTGCTCAAGTACTTCGCGGAAAAAATGCCCTGCACGAAGCGTGCGACCAGACTTGTTTTGCCTACACCGAAAGAACCCAGCATGCAGATCTTTTTCTGGATCACCTGGCTCATTGCCTTTCTCCCTGCGGACTGCGACTGGACCTTCAGCGTAACACTGCGATTGACTTCCAACTGGTAAGCGGCCGAACCATGACGGATAGGGTCGCTGTCGCCCAATCCTATTGCGCTGATCATATCGGCGGGAATACCTCGATCGCACAAGGCCTCGTAGACGCGCTGGGCACGCTGCTCGCTCAGGGTCGCGTTCTTGGTCTCAGCGCCCGTCTGGTCGGCGCGGCCATACAGCGCGACATGAATCTTGCGGCCCAGCTTGCTCGGCCGTTTCCTGCAGCTTGATCAGTGACTCTTCGATGTTGTCCATGCGAACCGACTGGTCCGCCGTCAGCGCGCTCGAGTTCACTGGGAAACAGCACCATCTGCTGTTCTAGTCTGTGCTGTCTCCGTCTCGAAATTGCGCGTCTCGCGCGAATCGTTCGTCGAGCGACTGATACGGGCACAAACGTGAGCTTCGAGACTGTCGGCGGGAATGCCCGCTTCAGCGGCCAGAGCCTGCGGATCGGGCGACAAGGGATCGCGCAATCCCCAGACCCAATAATGTCCCCAACTGCTCTCGGCGCCGGTTACCACTATGCCAGGCTGACGTGCCCAGTCGCGTCAGATATTGATGCCAGCGGCCGTTGCGCCGATGAAGCACGAAGCCGAAGGCAACCAATCGCCAGCACGACCAGAGCGAACGCGCTCACCAGCCACCACGCTGCTTCTTGCTTCGGACGTGCTGTCTGGCCGAGCAGGCATTTTTGCAGGTGTGGACGCGCGGCATCGAAGGCGCTGGCATCTCCGTTGAACGATGCCAGTTGCGCGGCGAATTCCTGGTGGATCAGTTCGTTCTCGCTGGCGAAAACATTGCGCAGCTCCGGCGGCGGAGTACCCAGATCGTTCCGGCCAGCAATGCCTGCGGACCGTGATGCACCCAGATGGTGAACTCGCCCGCCTGCATGGTCTCCAGGTCCTGCGACCGCTTGCTGCTGAACGAATCGCGCACGAAATCCTGGATGGCGGACAGCATGCTGGACACCAGCTCGGCCTCGCTGACACGCCTTCGCCCGGCGCAGAGACGTATTGCAGCACCAATACCGGTTTCGCGATGGATGAGGAAAACCTGCTGCACTTTGTAGCGCAGGCTGCGCAGCAGCGCGATCTCGCCAAACGATTTCCCGGTGCGCAGCGCTTCGAAGCGCCACTTCATGCTCTCGAAGGACAGGCTTCGCTCCAGCATGACGTTGATGTTTTCAACCATGCTGCGAAAGGCGTTGGCGACCGCCTTGCGAACAGCTTCGCCGATGATGGGCGCCAGCGATGTGGCGAGAAACGCTGGATTGCGGGCGACGGAGATTTGCAGCGCTTGCTCAACGATGGGATAGAAACGAGCGTTGCAGGTCGCGATCGCGGCTTGATGGACAGCGCGACCGCTTTGGCGAGGACCTGGCTGAGTTTCTTCGGCGCGAAGATTGGGATCGTCGAGCCGCTTGTGCAGCTGCCTGCAGCTCGACGATTTGCTGGCCCAGCAGCAGCGCGCGAAGTTCGGCCAGCTCATCCTGAGGATGGTCGAACTCCGGATCGCGTTTCAGCTCAGCCGGCGTGGAGCCCATAGGAGCCTCATGCTCCGGCGCTCCGCACCGGCTTTGGGCCGTTCCTTCGCCTCGTCGCTCTCGTCCTTCAGACGCACGGCCAGCTCGACGAACAGTGCGGCCAGCGCGGAACGGTCGGTCTTGGCATGGCGCAGCTCCTGCACGCGGGTTTCCAGCAGCGCGCTGAGCGATTCGTTGCGCTGGCGAATTTCGTCGAGCAGCTTGCGCGATTCCGCCATCAGCTCCTGGCGCGCCGCGCTGCGGTCCTGCGCCAGCCGGTTGTCGAGGTCGAGAATTTTCTTGGAGAGCTGCGCCGCCGAGGTCTTCAGCTCGCGCGAGATGTTGTTCAGCGTTTCCTCGCGCTCGTCGCGCTCCGACTTCAGGCGCGCCGCCAGCGACTCGGTCTCGCTCTTGAAAAACGCCTCCAGCGAGTCCAGCCGCCGGCGCATGGTGTCTTTGATCTCGGAGGTCTCGCGGGCCAGAGCTTCCTCCAGCCGGGCGAAGCGGGTTTCGTAATTCTTGATCTGCGAGCCGAAAAGGATCTCGCGAATCTTCTCCACGCTGGCGCCGCTGGCTTCAGCGGTCTCGGCCACCGCCGTTTCGACCGAATTCGGTTTGGCGGCGGCTTGTCTTTGACTCTTTCTCTCGCACCGGGACAGGACTCATGGCGCTCCTCCGTTTGGGCACAACTATGCGGGAGCAACATGCTATACCGAAACGGCCCGAGCTGAGAACAATTGTCTTTAGGCAGCGGAGGCGGGAGAGGCCGGCGCCAATAGGGTGAGAGGCTGGCGATGGCGTAATAGTCATTCCAGAGCTGTCATTACGAGTGCCCGGTTAGGTGCGAGGAATCTGCTTTGCCCGGTCAAGCCGAACCACAGATCCCTCGCTCCGCCGTGATGACGGGATTTCAGAATGTCGCGGGGGCGCCGATCTAGCTCTGCTTCACGAAGGCCAGCGAGGCCGAGTTCATGCAATACCGCAAACCCGTGGGGCGCGGACCATCGTCGAAGACGTGGCCCAGGTGGGCATCGCATTCCGTGCACAGCACCTCGGAACGAACCATGCCAAGGCTGGCGTCATTGTGGGTCTTGACGTTCTCCTTCGCGATCGGCGCCCAGAAGCTGGGCCAGCCCGTACCGGAATCGAACTTGGTTGCCGAACTGAACAGCGCGTTCTTGCAGCAAACACAGCGGAAGATCCCTTTGTCGTGGACATCCCAGTACTGTCCGGTAAAGGCCCGCTCGGTCCCGGCGTGGCGCGTGACATCGATACTGCTCGGGCGTCAACTGAGCGCGCCACTCGGCGTCGGTCTTGACTACTTTCTTCACGCGCTCAGGACCGATCTTTTCCCCCGAATCCTTAAACTCGACAATCTCGACGTAATCCGCATCAGCTGCCGGTGCGGCATCGGCTTTGGAACGTTCAAATAGGCTCATAAAAGCGACTCCTGCAAGCGATAGAAAACTGGTTGTCAGAAAACTTCTTCTAGTGCTCATAGTTTACTCAGTCTGGGTGAAAAACTGCCCCGCACGGCCTAAGCTTCCCTCATTGATTGTGGTAAAGCTGCGGAAACTGCTGTTGCAAGTTGGCTACTTTGGGCAGATCGTAGCGCGCGATGTAAGGACTATCCGGATGCAGCTTGGCGTAGTTCTGGTGATAGCCTTCCGCGGGATAGAACGCCTTCAACGGCACGACTTGGGTGACGATCTTGTGTGGGAATACCTTCGCCTGCTCCAGTTGCGCGATATAGGCCTGCGCGACGCGCTTCTGCTGGTCGTTGCCGAAGAAGACGACAGACCGGTACTGCGTGCCCTCATCCGGATTCTGCCGATTTAGCTGCGTCGGATCGTGCGCGACAGAAAAGAACACTTGCAAAAGTTGCCCATAAGTGACCTTCGAGGGATCGTAAACAATCTTCACCGACTCGGCGTGATTTGTCGTGCCCGTGCTCACGATCTCATATTCAGCGGTGGCGGCTGAGCCTCCCGAATACCCGGAAGTCGCGCTGACTACCCCATTTACATGTTGAAATACAGCTTGAATTCCCCAGAAGCAGCCGCCGGCGACTACCGCTGTTTCCTGGCTCGACGATGAGGCCAGAGGCTCGTCCAACGCGGGCTGGGGAAGAGCCGTCGCCTTTTCGCCGGCGATGACGTTGCTGTGCATCACGACGGCGGCGACTGCCGCGATCAACAATGAAGCTAAGAACAAACGTACCAACAATTTAGACATAACCATTCCTCTTTCCACATGCCAATCCCAACCAGCTCTTATTCGATTAGAGTCGCCGCCTTCCCGAAGGTTACAAGCCAATCCGAAATCTCTGATTTGGCGCTATAAGATTGCAGCCAGCCATACGGATTTGGTGGTGTCATTAGGAGTACGCAAATGCGAGCTCATCGGATTCCGCAAGACCGTCCTCCCAAACAACTCGTTTGTTATTGACCTGGGCTCGCCGGCATTGGCGGCGCCTGACCTCAGGTCCAGCGCTTTGTGCTTCTACGGTGACGTCGATCTTTTGTAGTGAAACATCGCTTAGTCGAGATACTCAGGGTCGCGCTTCCATCCCGTGATCATGGAATAGAAATTGTTCCATCCGTGAAGCAGCACCATGATGAGGTGACCGGGGATGAAAGCCACGAAACCGCACATGGAGATGAAATGCCAGATGCGGGTGAGCTGATAGCCACCCATCGGCCAGGCGAGCCACCAGAACTGAACCGGTTTGTACAGCGCCATGCCGGTGAGCGTGGACATTACGCCAAAGAAAATTGTTGAGGTGTAGGCAAGCTTCTGCAACGGATTGTAGGCAGCCTCTACCTCCGGCTTCGGCCCAAATAGAAAATAGTGGCGCGCCATGGGCCACACGCCTTTGATATCGCGGGGAGTAAATAACACCTGGCGCCAGTGGCCGGTCACCAGTTGGTAGATCACGTACATCAACCCGCTGCCCAGGAAGATCCACATAAAGGTGAAGTGCCATTGCAGCGCCCCTCCCAGCCAGCCGCCCAGCGTGAGCTGCGGTGGTGGAATAACGAAGTTCTTCTGCGGGATCTTTGGGCCGAAGCTGGGGAAGGCGCGGAAAATGCGCAGCCCGCTGGTGACGAGAACGAAGACAGCTATGGCGTTCAACCAATGCGCCAGGCGAACGATCAACGGATGTTCGTAAGCAACCGTAAGGGGCGGAGCTTCCTGCTTACTGGTAATTGCGCTCGCATTGCTTGCCATGGCTCCTCACAATCCTCCGAACCAGCTATAGCCTTGATCTTCCCAATAGCCGCGCTTATCGGCCTTCAAGACATTGGTCACGCGAATGGTGTCGAGATACTTCGCCTGCTTGTAGCCGAGCTTGGTGGGCATCTGCAGCCGCAAGGGGGCACCGTGTCCGCGGTCGAGCGGCTTGCCGTACATCTCGTAGCAGAAAAGCGTTTGCGGATGCAGCACCGTCTCCATGTCGATGGACTCGTAGTATTCGTCCGCGCACTCGACTTCCAGGAAGCGTGCACGGGTATCGGCGCCGATCAGGCGCAAAAAGTCCGAGGCGCGTGTGCCGCCGAAGTTGCCGATTACGTCCCAGCCTTCGACGCACACATGCCGTGTATTCTGCACGACCTTCGGCAATGCCTGAATCTGCTGCCAGCTTATAGTCGCCCGGTCGCCGTACCAGTCCTTCCACGGTCAGCTTCCACCGGTCGAGATCGACTTCCGGGTCGACAACGTCGTAGTAGTTGTAGGGAAAGCGATCGAAGGCGGCGACCTCGCTGTCGCTGAAAGTTTGCGCCAGCCGATGACGGCCGAACAGCTTGCTTGAAGCCCAATCGCTGAAGTGCAGACCGTCCATCAGAAGCGGCTCTTGCAGCTTGGGAACGGCAAAAGCGCCGATGGCGATGACCGGCACTAACTTCAGCAGCTCCCGGCGATTCATACGCTTGCGCTCGCGCGGCGTCACATCGCGAACTTCTTCTCCGGCTGGACCGGTCCGCCGCGCGACTCGCGCCACGACCGTTTGCTCCTGCGCATCCTGGGGATCCGCAGTCTCTTCCGCGGGCGGAGCTTGACTGTCACTTTCTGATGCCCCATCCGGTTCGGGCTCGTGCTTAGCTGCCGGCTCTTCTGAGCATTCTTCCGACATTCTTCACCTCAGAGCTATCCTTTATGTGGATGAGATCACTCAAATGGAGAAAAGTTACAACCGAATGTGCCCCGTCCTGCGGCCAGGAAACGTCATGGCCATGGCCCAACAATCGGTTACAAATCCCATATTGGTGGTACGTTGTAAATTAACGCACAGATTTCGACGCCTGGGCATGCTTTGATGCCCCGGCGACGGCTTGCCAACCTGGCTGTGACGTACGACACAGACGTAAGGTACATAGCGGTGCGATCTTATGGCAGGGGACAAATGCTCGCCGGGCATCCCCATTCAGGCGTCGCTATTGGCGAATCGCGACCCAAGGAGTTCCGATGAAAGTCGAATCGTTCAGATCGAATCTTCGCTACGGCCGGAAATTGGTGAAGTCGGGAGTGTCGGGACTTTCCCGCGGGCGGGAAGCACAGCTCAACGGACAGCGTTTGTCCGAAGCGCTGGCGCAGTCGGCGCGGGCTTCGCTCGGGCTGGCCACGCTGGGAGCATGTGCCGGGCTTCTTCGCTACTACTTGCCGGCGCGCCGCGGCCGGGTGGCAAAGACCGTGGCCTGCGGCATCGTGGGCAGCGCAATCGGCTTTGTTGCCGGATTCGCCTGGAAAACCCGCGACCTCACCGAAAGCATGGCTCGCTCCGCCGCCAAGCAAATGACTGTGGTGCGCGATGAGCGCTGGCTCGATCGCCATCCGATTGACTATGCCTGAGCAGCAGGTCGCTCAGCGGTGTAGCTGCCCGTGACGACAACACCGTGCGCGGTTGCCGCACGCTTTTCGATTCGGCTCAGGGCAATCGCGGAAGGCAAGCCCCTGCAAGACTTGGAACTCGGCTGTTTCAGCAGCCGGTAAAACGTTCTGCTCGATTACCGCTCCTACGTTTATCGCAAAACCGCTCTCAAGCGTTAGCGCTCTCACTTCTGATTAAGTTTGGGTTAAAACACATCGTTAGCACGCCGATTCCCGACCCCGCCTCTTGTTTTTCAAGCACACTCCGCCTAGCATTCTCTTCTCGCGAGATCTCCCGGAGAGAGATACCCATGAACCCAAGGCCGTCCCCAGATCCGATTGTGCCGGTGGAAGACGATCGAACCGGAACCAGTGTCGCTACCCTGAAGCAGGCAATCCTCGACAACCTTTACTACGTTGCGGCCAAGACCCTCGAGACGGCGACCGACATAGACCACTTCACCGCAGTGGCCTACACCGTGCGAGACCGCATTCTCGCCCGCTGGATCGCGACCCTGGAAAGCTATGCCGGTGGGGATGTTCGGATCGTCTCCTACCTTTCGGCCGAATTTCTGATGGGCCCTCACCTGGCCAATAACCTGCTCAACCTCGGGCTGCAAGCGCCTTTCCGGCAAGCGTTGACGGAACTCGGACTCGATCTCGATCACATCATCGAGCAGGAGAGCGAGCCTGGGCTGGGCAATGGCGGGCTGGGACGTCTGGCGGCGTGCTATCTGGATTCCATGTCGACCCTCGGCGTGCCCGCTATCGGATACGGCATTCGCTACCAGTACGGCATATTCCACCAGACCATCCAGGATGGCTGGCAGGTCGAACTGACCGATTACTGGTTGAAGTATGGCAATCCTTGGGAGATTCGCCGCCCGCAGGCGTCGGTCAACGTAGGCTACTTTGGACACACCGAAGCCTCGACCGACTCGAAGGGCGCGTATAAGGTTCGCTGGATTCCTCGCTCGGTCGTCAAAGGCGTTCCCTACGACACTCCTGTCCTGGGATATCACTCAGGAACGGTCAACGATCTGCGGCTGTGGAGATCGGAAGCCACCGAGTCGTTCTACTTTGGACGATTCAATAGCGGCGATTATCAGGGGGCGGTGGCCGACAAAGTGTTCGCGGAAAATATCAGCAAGGTTCTTTATCCCAACGATGAAGAGATTCAGGGAAAAGAACTGCGCTTGCAGCAACAATATTTTTTCACTTCGTGCTCCTTACAGGACATGATCCGCTTTCACTTCCGTTTCGGGAGGCCGCTGGAAAATTTCCATGAGAAGTGGGCCATCCAACTCAACGACACGCATCCCTCGATTGGCGTAGCCGAACTGATGCGGCTGTTGATCGATGAGCATGGCATGGGCTGGGACCAGGCCTGGAACATCACTACCCACACTTTCAGCTTCACCAATCACACCTTGTTGCCGGAAGCGCTGGAGCGCTGGCCGTTACCCATGTTCGGATCGTTGCTGCCGCGCCACCTTGAAATCATCTACGAGATCAACCGGCGATTCCTGGATGAGGTGCGCAAGAAGTTTCCAGGCGACGAAGCTAGAGTCGCTCGCATGTCGTTGATTGACGAGCACGATCAGAAATATGTTCGCATGGCCTATCTGGCGTGTGTTGGCAGCCACACCGTTAACGGCGTCGCCGAGTTGCACACTGAACTGCTGAAGAAGGAGTTGTTCCGCGACTTCTATGAGCTGTGGCCGGAGAAGTTCATCAACATCACCAATGGCGTCACGCCGCGCCGCTGGCTGGCCGTCAGCAATCCCGAGCAGTCGGCGCTGATGACCAGCAAGATTGGCGATGGCTGGATCTGCGATCTGGACCAACTGGACCAACTGGAAGCTTATGCCGGCGATGCGGCCTTCCGCGCCGAATGGCGCAAGGTGCAGCACGAGGTGAAAGGCCGGCTGGCGCGCACCATCAAAACCGACGCTGGAGTAACGGTCGACCCCGACTCGCTATTCGACAGCCAGGTGAAGCGCATTCACGAATACAAGCGGCAACACCTCAACGTGCTGCACATCATCACCCTCTATCAGCGTTTGAAAAATAATCCCAACCTGGAGATCACGCCGCGAACGTTTCATCTTCGGCGGCAAGGCTGCTCCCGGATATTTCATGGCCAAGCTGATCATCAAGTTCATCAACTCGGTGGGCGAGGTGGTCAACAACGATACCGACATTAAGCATCGGCTGAAAGTTGTGTTTCTTCCCGACTACAGCGTCACCCTGGGCCAAAAGGTCTATCCCGCAGCCGACCTGAGCGAGCAGATCTCTACCGCCGGCAAGGAAGCCTCTGGCACCGGGAACATGAAGTTCGCCATGAACGGGGCGCTCACTATCGGCACGCTCGACGGCGCTAACATCGAAATCAGAGACGCTGTGGGGCACGAGAATTTTTTCCTGTTCGGGCTTTCGGCTGAGCAGGTCCAGTCCGCGCAAGCGGCCGGATATCATCCCTACCAGATCTACCAGTCAAATCCAGTGCTGCGTGAAGCGATCGACGGGATCTCGGCGGGACAGTTTTCCCACGGGGATCGCGATCTGTTTCGCCCGCTCCTCGATTCCTTGCTATATCACGATCCATACCTGCTGTTCGCCGACTATCAGTCTTACATCGACTGCCAGGATAGAGCGGCGCAGGCCCATCGCGATCAGGAGCAATGGTCCAGGATGTCGATCCTGAATGCGGCGCGGATTGGTAAGTTTTCCTCTGACCGTTCGATCCATGAATACTGCAAGAATGTGTGGTCCGTGTGCCTGACGCCGGCCACCAAAGCCCAGGGGGCGTAGCCGTGTGCCATTCGGCTAGGGACGGGAAGCATGCGGAGATGTGAGCCAGAGCAGGAATCCTACAATGTAGGATAGGACCACGACTGCGATGATCCAAATGGGCAGCTTGCCTGGGCCCGACTTTTTCTCGTCCCGCCGTTGCCAAGGTTTTATGATCCACGCCGCTAGCAAGAGTGCGAAGAGTCCACCCAGAAGAACGAGGGGCATGCCCCAGGTGTTGTCGAAATCCCGGAACGGACGGGCCAATAGCTCAAGCATCTCGGTCGCGTAACAACCTACGACAAAGACTGCCAGCCATCTCACTTTGCGCTGAACCGCAACGGCCGTTTTCGTGCCTTCTTCCATCAGCCTGGCCTGCTCGGCGAGTTGTTCGCTGCTCAAATACTCCGCGGCAGCATGATTCAGATCGCGCAAAGTAGCGAGCAACCCAGCGACTCCCATCGCGTCGTAGAAACGCCGCAGCAATTCGCGATCGGGGAAAGCTAGATTGTGTCTGAGCTGGGCCGCGCGCCGCGCTAACTCTTCGCCCTGGGCAACGATCGTCGTCGCCAAATCCGCCCGTGGATTCTGCCGGGACGTGCTCCGTTCGCCCTGCGCAGTTGACGGTGGCGGGGGCTGAGTGAGTTGTTGGCCATCCGCGATCAATTGATCGCTGTCGCGGGCCAGTGCCACAACGCCGGCAAAATCGTCGCGCAGTGGGTCAGTGCCATTCTCGCCTGGCTGCCTCGCATCGCCCGCGACTTTTCGCGCAATGACAATGCCGCGCTGTCCCCAGACCCCAACGCAATCGGCTGTTACCACCACATTGCGTTCCACAAAGTCTGCGGGTTTGTCATAAGGCATATCCGGATAAAGCACCTGCCACAGCGTCTCCGCGATTTGTCCTGACAAGTCGTGCCTCGAAGCTGCTCCGCGAAGTAATCGGCACATCGGCGCGCAACGGAATGCTGCCGAAGCGGAAGTATCCTTCGCCAGGCGGAGGAATGAGTTGCGGAGCGTCGAGATCGAATTTTAGCGGTACGTCTTCGGCCGCATTCGCCGAGCCCGCGAAATCGTGCAGTAGAATTTGCGGTCCCTCGGTCGGACTCTCAGCCAGGTAAAGGGCGTTTTCCAGTTCTGTCCGCACCGCCTCGGCGACAGAGTCGTCGCGCAAATCGCTCCTCACTCCGGCAGGCCCGATATTTGTGCCACGATGAGGAGCGGCGACGATGGTGCCAAAGCAGTTGTGCCCGTCAAACCAGGGATCGGTAAACAGCTTGCTTGATGCTTCGGTGGCCGGCCCAGACCCGCGGCGGGACCCACTGTCCAATGCGACGCTCGATTGCCCGGCGACGCGCAGCGCCTCTACCTCTTTCGTCTGCAGCCGGGACCATACGGTATATAGGTGCCGGCCATTGGCTCGCTCGGGATCGATCGAGAAAACGTAGTCGCTCTGGTTGACGGTTGCCGCGGGACGGCCGCCCGAATACGCAATCGCGGTGAACTCAAAGCCTGAGCCTAGCGCAGAGTTTTCCCGGTCGAGACGCGCCCATTCCTTGAACAGCAAACATTCGGGATCGCGCAAGTAAATCCCGTCAGTGGGAATCCGAAACGTATCCGCCAGCAGCAAGCGGTCGACGTTGGTCTCCAACGAACGATCCGGCTCGATCTCTTTCGGCAGGGCCACATCTTTCACGCTCTTGAAGAAGTTCGGGAAGGGCGCCTCCGATTCCGGCAGATACACGATCGACTTGCGGGCGCGTTCGATATCGCGCTGATAAGCCTCGACCTCGCGATCCAGCATCGCCAACTCCGGTGCGAACTGGGTGCTGCCTTCCAGCACCGAATCCACCATCGGATTCAGCTGCTTCTCCTGAAGCGAAACTTTGACTTCGTCGAAGAACTCACGGGCGCCGCTAGTCTCGTTCAAATAATCCCGGCCGCGCTTCAGGGCGGCGTACAGCACGGAGTGCAGCGCGCGCTGTCTGGGACAGGAGAGATGCCGGCTGTTGTCGATGATCGAGGCATAACTGGCAAGCAGCAATGCCCAGCGCTGTGCGAGAGGAACCTGGTTCATGTCGGGATCGAGCCAGTCGATCTTGCGCTTGTCGGCCGAATCAATCCAGCCATCAGGATGCAAACCGTACGGCTCCCAGTCGATTGCCGCAGCCGTGTCTTCCACGATCCACCGCGCCAAATACAGCGAACAGAAAGCGTCAAAGTCTGGTTGCTTGTGCGTGACCAGCCATAGAACATTGTTCTGCTGGCTGGCAAACTTCTCGCGAATCAATTTCGCTTTGTGCAGTACAGCCGCCGACGCTGAGGGAAACTGGCCGTCGCGGGAAAAGTGATGATCGACGATCGCCAGAGGTTCGTTGCGGTCCCAGCAAGTTCCACCTACGTCGGTGACCAACTCGTTCGCATACAAGGTGCTTGGGGACTCCGCGCCACTCTCCACGCTCCGGATTCCGGGCGCGCCAGTAAACACTGTGCCGAAATCCACATATCGGTACTTAAATGTAAATGTCATCTGCTTAACTCAGGTGGGAGCGTCTTCCAGACTGGGTGAAAGATTCTAGCATGCCCACTGCGGCGCAGGTCCGGCAAACGGTCTGGTCCAACGGCGAAGGCATGGCGGAGAGAAGTTAGTACTTGCTTCATCAATGTTCGGAGCAGTCACCCGCAGCAAGATGAGTGAGCAGATAGCTACTGGGTCAAGATCTCAAATACGGGCAGTTGCAGTTTTCGAGCTTCAGTACCGAACGACTCGGTAAAGTCTTCCTTGCCGCGCGAAACACCATCCCATATCAATAACGCTCCAACCGACGCTTGAGTTTGGCTAGCCAAAGCAATCGCTTCGCCGAGGATTACCTTATTCGTCGCTGCGTAAGGATTGTCGTTCTCAGTCTTATCGAGAACTACCAAGTCGCCTTTGGCTTCGACCTCATCGATGACTTTTTCGTAGATGGCGCCCCAGTCCCCAGGCCGGTCGACTACCGAGGTCTCACGGAAGCGCTTTGGATCGAACGGTAGCACCACTCTCCGCCGCAAACCCAGAGAGGCTGCCTCCGCTAAGACAATCAGGTCCGCTCCACAGGCTGCGGAGCTTACTACTGCGGTGGCTTGATGATCCTCGAGCATCCGCCGGACTTCGTCCTTCACCCGGGCAACGTTTTGCAGTGGAAATCGTGGCTGTTCGGCATCGGGGGCATCGACTCTCCTCCCGGATAGAGCTATGATCATGCACCAGCCTCCAAACTTTTTCAGTATCGCATAGTGCTGGGGGATTCCTGTTGAACATCAGACTGAAAGGAACGACCTATGCCGATCCATCCCGAACGATGGAAGTCTTTGCTTAGCCGCTACGAAGGAAAAGACCGCCCGCATCGCATGCTGGCTCTGGATGGAGGAGGCATACGCGGCCTTATCACCTTAGGCATTCTGAGCAAGATCGAGAGTCTGGTGGCGAAAAAAACAAACCAGAAGCTTTGCGATTATTTTGACTACATCGCCGGCACCAGCACGGGTGCGATCATCGCCGCCGGTCTTGCCCAAGGCATGTCTACCAAGCAACTCGTCGAGTTCTATCAATCTAACGGCGATGAGATGTTCAAGCCCGCGCGCTTGATTGAGCGCATCAAGTACTTCTACACTGCCGATCCACTGAAAGTGAAGTTGCAGGAGGTGTTCGGGCATGCCACGACTTTGGAGCCGTCAGAGAAACTGGAGCAGCAGAAACTCAAGAGCCTGCTGCTGGTAGTCACGAAAAATATCACCACCGACTCGCCTTGGCCTATCAGCAGCAATCCCGATGCGAAGTACAACGATCCTGACCGCAAGGACTGCAACCTGCGAATTCCGCTATGGCAGTTGGTTCGGGCCAGCACCGCCGCCCCGGTCTATTTTCCGCCGGAGATCTTGCAGTGGGATCCGAACGATCCTTCCCGCACGTTCGTGTTCGTCGATGGTGGTGTGACTCCCCATAACAATCCCGCATTTCTGCTGTATCGCATGGCGACCGAGCCCGCTTACCGGTTGAATTGGAGCAGCGGAGAGAAGAACTTGCTTATTATTTCCGTCGGCACCGGAGCCGCCGAATCGTTGGGAGCCACCGCCGCTGCGCCTAATAAGAACATCGTTGCAAATGTGGCAGGGTTACCCGGAGGGCTCATGTACGGCATTCAGGTGGAGCAGGATGTCAACTGTCGCACCATCGGCCGCTGCACCTACGGAGCTCATCTTGACCGCGAAATGTTGGATCTTGTGCCTCGGTACATCAACGAAGGAATGAGCATGGAGGAGCAGTACAACGCGCCACCGGTCCCGCTGTCCCAGGAGCTGGGCCGTCGGTTCTTGTACGCGCGCTACAACGCAGACCTGAGCAGGAAGGGTCTAGACGCGCTGGGCTTTTCCACCGTCGATGCGGACAAGATTCAGAAAATGGATGCTGTCGAAAATATTCCCACGTTGTTAAGAATCGGTGAGGAATCTGGCAAGGTCGTCGACGCAGCGCATTTCGGCCCGTTTATTTAAGCGAGGCAGCACGCGGAAGCGTGACAACCGACGCCCAGCGTCTGCATCCGGGATCTGTTGAAAGGCAAATCGAATCACGGACAAGGCCAACCCTCAGCCCTGTTGTCGGCACATTCCCTAGGGCAAGCGGGGTTCAAGAGGCTGAATTCCCGCTTTGGGAAAATCTTGTCAAGCCCCACAAACGTGGCGAAAACCTATGCAATGCGCTGATATAAATAGAAATAATAAATCTCGAAAATCGTGACCAAAACCACCCTGAATGTGCTATACTATATTTAGAGAGTCAGGAAAGGGACGGGTTCCTTCCTGGCTCTTCTTGTTTTGTGCCCGATCTGCCAGGTAATTGGTGTATTAGCAAAACGGCCGTTCCTACAAAAGGACGGCCTATCTCTTGTGCGGTGCACGGCGCTATCTCAAGCTGCTTGCTGCGCGCGAAATACTCCCGCGAGCAAGATTGCTGCCGCTTGTCGCTAGCAAGCAGTTCGCAATTTACTTTTCATGCGAGGCGGCTTCTTGGGCCGCGTCCTGGGCGGGGCGTTGATTCCCCGGATGCAGCGTGTCGAGGAACGACACCAGCGCGGCGACCTCGGCTGGGTTCAGGTTCTTGCCATAAGCGGGCATGTTGCCGCCGCCTTGCAGCACCTGCCGCACCAGTTGATCGTGAGTCATGCGCACGGCCACGCTGTCCAGATCAGGTCCGCGCATTCCGCCCGAGCCTCCGATGGAATGGCAGTTGCGGCACTGCTTGCCTTGGAACACAGCAGCTCCCTGGCGCTCCAGCGGCGAGCGCCCATTCAGATACTCCACCGGCACGGGATCGCCGCTCCAGGCGTTCATGATCGGGCTCCACGGAGTGTAGCCGGCAAGATGCGTCAGCGTTCCGAGCGCGACTGCGGTCAGCAGGATCGTGACCACTGCGATCGGACGCCGCTTCCAGCTCTTCTCGCCTTCGCCGGCGAAGAACGGCAGGCACACCAGAAAGCCGATGATGACGACCGGCCCGATGAGCAGCGCGGGCGTTTCCATCTCCGGCGGCAGATAGGCCAGCAGGGCATACAGCCATTGGAAGAAGAAATCCGGCTTGGGCACGGTCTGGACGATGGTGGGGTCAGGCTGTCCGTTGGGACCATAGGGTCCGAAGTAGGCGGCGCACGCCATCACGCAGAAGATGATGAAGGCGGAGAAGAACATGTCCTTCCATACCGCGTCCGGCACGAACGGCATCGCCGTCCTTCTTGCGCCAGCTCGTCGTATTCCTGCACATACGTTGCGCGGCGCACCAGGCGGCCGGGCATGGGCCACTCGTTGATGCCCAGCTTCAGCACCATCAGCAGGTGCAGCGAAACGAACCCAATCAGCAGCCCGGGAATGACGAAAACGTGGAACGCGAAGAAGCGCGACAGCGTATCGCCGGCGATGATGGGGCCGCCCAACAGCAGATGTACGACCCAGGCGCCAATGAAGGGCACGCGTCCGCAGATGGCGGCGCCGATGCCTAACCCCCAATAGGCGTCCTGATCGAAGCGCAGCACCTGGCCGGTAAAAGCCATGCCCAACGTCATCAGCAGCAGGAAGACGCCGATGATCCAAGTCAGCTCGCGCGGAAATTTGTAGGCGCCGAACAGCGCCACCTGCACCATGTGGATGAGCACGATGGCGACCATGAAGTTCGATCCCCAGCCGTGCACGGCGCGCAGGAACCAGCCCAGCGTGACGCCGTGATTCAGATATTGCAGGCTGTTCCAGGCTTCTCCGGCGGAGGGAACATAGATCAGCGCCAGCATGATGCCGGTGAAGATCTGCAGGATGAAGACGGTGAGCGCCGCGCTGCCGAAGACATAGAACCAGCTTGCCGACTGAGCGCGGAACCGGATGCTCCATCGTTTCGCGGATGGTGCCGCCGATTTGCAGCCGCTGCGTCGAACCAGTCGCCGATCTTGGCTAGCCTTGACATCCGTTGCTCCTCGCACGCAGGCTCGCGCTGGTCGACAGGGTGGGCAGTTGTCCGGCCTCGATCATCAGGCGGCCGTCTTCTACTTTGTAGGTGTACTCAAACAGGCCGCGCGGAGGCGGGCCGGAGGCGCGCGAGCCGTCCTGGTAATACACGCCGCCATGGCAGGGACACATGAACAGGCCCGACTGCGGGAACCAGCGCACCGGACATCCCAGATGGGCGCAGTTGATGGCGAAGACCTGGAACGATTCTCCCTGGATGCGGCGCACCCAGCAAGGAATGTTGTCGGTCTCGCCGTCCCATGGGTTGGAGATCGGATTCTTGTACTTCGCCAGCCGGGTCTGGCCTTCGGGAAATTCGTCCAACTCGCCCAGGTCGATCCACTTGCGATAGCGTCCGCCATCACCGCGCACGATCGGACCCAATAGATAGCCAACCACTGGGGTGGCCAGGACCACGACGGCCAGCGCCATTCAGGAGCATCCCAATCTTGACGATCAGATCGCGTCGAGACATTCCGCCTTTTTCCTGATCGCTCACTGCAGTCCTCCGGGCGCAGTAGCCGCAGTCGTGGAAGCAGAAGTTGTAGTCGCCATATGGCTGGGCCGCTGCGCCGCCAGCCATGCCACAACGTCAGAGATCTCCTGATCGCTCATGGGGTGTCCGGGAACGTTGTTGCGCCAGTCCGGTGCGTTGAAGTCCGGCCGGCCGCTGATGACGATGGTCCGCAAGCCCTGATCGGTAATCAGGCTGAGATAATTCGGATTCACGATGGAGCCGACCTTTGCCGTTCCCTTGCCATCCGCGCCGTGGCAGGAGGCGCAGAACGTGGCAAAGGCCGCCGCGCCCTGCTGAGCATTGCCGGGAGCCTTGGCCGCATAAGGCGGGGCCGCAACGCCCTGCAGAATCTGCGGCTGTCCCCAGCGCTGGCGAATGCCCTGAATGATGGCATCGACCTGCTTGTCGGTCAGCATGCCGCCTTCACTCTGCGCAAAGGCCGACATTGCGGTGCCCGTTCTTCCCTTGGAGATCGCATTGCGCAGCGCGTCGTCGTCCACCATGGCCAGATACACTGGGTCGCCGATCGGCGGCGCCGGCCCTGTTTGCCGTCCGCGCCGTGGCATCCGGCGCAGTTCTGGCTGTAGAGGACTACCGGATCCAGAATGTCTGTGGGACGTCTGACAATGTCAGAGGGAGTCGGCTTGCCGGGCAGGTTGCATCCGGCCAAGGCCAGCAGCGCCGTCAACAGACACGCGCAATATGCGAGACGAGCGCTCATTGTTTCTTGTCCTTGTCGTCGCGCTCGTGCATCAGCCCGGGAGCTTCGATGCCGGCTCGCATGGCCAGCGGCATGTTCTCCGCGGTCAAGACCTTGTTTTGCCGCGCTACTACCAGGCCGGCGACCACGCCGAAACCCACTTGCGAAACCGCGAACCACCACCAGTTAATCCGCTGGTCCAGCAGCGGATTCACGAATCCCAGGATGTGGTACAGCAGCCCGGTCCACAGCAGCGGCCCGATAATTCCTCCCAGCAAGATGGGACGAGTCGGAAGCAGTGGCAGCATCGCGCCATACAGAAGTCCCACAAGCAGGCACATCAGGTGCATGTATCCCCAGAGCGAACAAAAACCAATCCAGTCGGAAGTGCATCATCGCTTCCATCGTGGGGGTTGACGAAGGAGAGTACAGGCTTCCGGCCAACAAATTAATGGGATACCACACGCTGTGGTACATCGCTACGCCATAGATTACGGCGAGGATGGCCATGGCGACGCCACCTGCGAGGCCGCCTTTCACGCCCGCCGAGATGGGATAGATCCTGAGCGGCAGCCAGGCGCGCTGTACCTGTTGCGCCACTTCCATCCGCATGACCTCGCGGCGGAGGGACCACGGCGGCAGGCTCCTCGGGTTTCAACGCAATCGGTTCGTGGTGCTCGTGCGGCAACACTTCGCGAAACCAGCCGACGGCCCCGAAGATGGTCAGGATCGCTCCCAGCACGCTCACCGAGGCGTTGGTCAACAGGCCAGTAAATGTCAGCGCCGTGCCCATCGCCATGGCGAACGGCCACGCCGTCGGCGCCGGCATCACCACGAACTTGCCTTCCGTGCTGCGTTCTGGCTGCGTCTCGTTATTCATGAACTCTCAATCGAGCTTCGCACTGTTTTTCAGTGTTGAATGCTGCGGCCCGGGTGGAACAGGCATCAGGCCGGCATAAGCATGCCCTATCAGGACCAGCGCTTTAGCGTTGTTCCGCCCAATAGCATTCTGCCTGCCGCCTTATCGCGTAATGAAATACACCACCGACAACACCACCACCCATATCGCGTCCACAAAATGCCAGTACATGGCAAACACTCCGATGCGTTCGCGAGTGTTCCTGCCTCACATGTCCCAGCGCCGTAAAGATCATGATGATGGTCAGTCCGGTGGCGCCGACGATCACGTGAAACGCATGCAGCCCGACCAGCGAATAAAACGTGGTGCCAAACAGATTAGTGCTGATCGTCAGTCCCTTGTCGTAGATCAGCCCATGCCATTCGCGCGCCGTGCCCAGCAGGAAGATCACGCCCAGCACGATGGTCAGCAGCCAGAAGGCTCCGAAGCGCTTGATCTTGCCGACGATGCAGCGCTTTCTCGGCCATCAAAATCGTGAGGCTGCTGGAGAACAGGCAGATCGAGTTGAAGATCGGTACTTCGCAGCACCTGCGCCGGCGTCGGCCCGCTGAAGCTCTTGCCCGCGTAATACAGGTAGGCGACGACGAAGATGCTGAAGATGGCCGACTCGGCCGCGATCAGGCACCACATGCCCACCTTGCCGCGCAGGTGAGCGGACAGCGGCATCTCATTTTGCGGCACGGCTATCGTCGTTGCTGCCAACCCGGTTCTCCTTTGCGCCCGTGCCGAGGAACTGCTTTTCGACTGCCTCGGCAGCCTCTCGCCGTCGAAAGGTTCTTCTATTCGTACTTCCAGTCCGGATCTTCCGGATGCTTCAAGTCCCACAACGGACGCCGGCTGCGCACCACCGGAAGGTCGCAAAGTTGTAATCCGGCGGCGGCGAAGTCGTTGCCCACTCCAGCGTCCAGGCATCCCAGGGATCGTTGCCGGCATTGCTTGCCTTTGTAGTACGACCATGATCAGGTTGACCACCCAGAACAGAATGCCAAGAGCCTGGAAGATCACGCCGATCGAAACGATCAGGTTCCAGATCTCCCAACCGCGGCTGGCGTCGTAGGTGTAAATGCGGCGCGGCATGCCCAGCAATCCGGGAATATGCATGAAGTCGAACGTCAGGTGAAAGCCGATGACGAACAGCCAGAAATGCCACTTACCCAGGGTCTCGTCCAGCATTTGCCCGTGACCTTGGGATACCAGTAATAGACGCCGGCAAAGACTGCCATGACGATGCCGCCCAGGATCACGTAATGAAAGTGGGCTACCACAAAGTAGGAGTTGCCCAGCTGCCAGTCGAAAGGCGCTGCCGACAGCATGATGCCGGTCAGTCCCGCGATCAGGAACTGACACAGGAAGGCCACGCAGAACATCATCGCCACCGAATAGCGGATTTTGCCGCCCCACATCGTGCCCAGCCAGTTGAAGATTTTTATTCCGGTGGGGACCGCGATCGCTGCCGTCGACGCCACGAAGAACGCGTTGGCGTATGAGGTCATCCCGATGGTGAACATGTGGTGCGCCCACACGCCCAGGCTGATGAAGCCGATGGCTAGCGTCGCCGCCACCATGATGGAGTAGCCAAAGATCGGCTTGCGCGAGAAAACCGGAATCACTTCGGAGACAATTGCGAATGCCGGCAGCACCAGGATGTAGACCTCGGGATGTCCGAAGATCCAGAAGAAGTGCATCCAGATGACGGCCGATCCGCCCGCCTGCGTGTCGAAGAAGTGGCCGCCCAGGTAGCGGTCGATCAGCAGCATGATTTGCGCCGCGGTCAAGGGGCCGATCGCCACCAGCACCAGGCACGCCATGACCCCGTTCATCCAGGCGAACAGCGGCATGCGATTCAGCGTCATGCCCGGACAGCGCATGCAGAAGATCGTGGTCAGGATGTTCAGCGCGGTGCCGATGCTGCCAAAGCCGCTCACCAGAATGCCGATGATCCAATAGTCGGTGCTGTGTCCCGACGGAGAATGCCGGAGCGGTCAGCGGAGCGTAGGCGAACCAGCCCACGTCAGGAGCGCTGCCGGCGCCGTAAAGTCCGCAGCCGCCGACAAAGCTGAAGTACAGAATGATGCCGCCCAGCGCGCTCATCCAGAAGCTCCACGCATTCAGGCGCGGAAACGCCATGTCGCGCGCGCCAATCATCAGCGGCATCAGGTAGTTGGCGAATCCGAAAACGATCGGCATGGCCGCGAAGAAAATCATCGTCGTGCCATGCATGGTGAACATGCGGTTGAAGGTTTCGGGCGAGACCAGATGATTGTTCGCGACCGCCAGCTGGGCGCGCATGATCGAGGCTTCCATGCCGCCGATCACCAGGAACAGGATGCCATAGCAGAAGTACATCAGCCCGAGCCTCTTGTGATCGACCGTGACGATCCAGTCGTGCAGCACCTGGACCAGCGGACGAGAACCTTCGCGCTCCGGCGAAACCACCATCGGCCGCGACATCGGTTCGGCGTGCGACATCAGCTTCTCCTGGCTCCTTAGTGCAGGCTCATCAGGTATGCCACCAGGGCATCCACGTCCTCGCTCTTCCAGTTGCATGGCAGGCATCAGGCGCCGGGCTTGATGGCGTCCGGCTCTTTCACCCACAGCCGCAGATTTTCTTGCGTATTTGTCGCCGCGCCAGCGGCAATCGTCGCGCGGCTCATCAGGTGCGTCAGGTCAGGACCGAACTTGCCGTTGGCGACCGTGCCTGCAACGGTGTGGCAGTTGACGCAGGCGTTCGACTCGAATACCTGCCGCCCGGCAATCACCTGATCGGACATCGCGGCCGGACTCTTCTGCTGCTGCGCCCAGCTCTGGAAGTCTTCGCGGCGACTGCACGATCGACCGTGAGCAACATCTTGGCGTGCTGCGACGCCGCAATATTGCGCGCATTGGCCAACGTAAGTTCCGGTCTCGTGGGGGTCGACCCACATTTCGTTCTTGCGATTGGGAATCAGATCGGTCTTGCCCGCCAGTTGCGGAACCCAGAAACTATGGTCTGTGTCCGCCGACAGCAGCGTGATGTGCGTGGGCCGGGGATGTTCGGATCGGCTCAGCGGAACATGCAGCTCGTTGGCCGTGACGAACCCGTAGCTCCGGATATCGAAACTCCCACCAGAACTGGTGGCCGATGGCCGTCACCTCGATGGCGTTCGGCGGGAAATTGCGCGTCCTCGACGGCATGAATCACGCGCGCCGACGCCAGGAACAGCACCACGACAATCAGGATCGGGAATCACCGTCCACGCCAGCTCCACCTGATTGCTGCCATAAATCTGCGGAGGCTCACGTCCGTCGTCGACGGCCGCGACGCGGAATTTGACTGCCGCATAAACGATCAGGCTGAAGACGACCAGGAAAATTGCGAGGCAAATCGCCATCACGAACAGCGACAGATGATAGATATCGTGCGCCGGAGTAGAAGTCGGATTGAAAATCGAGGGCGTTGACGAGGGCCCGTCGCTCAAGCTTAAGGCCGAAGCTGTGCTGTATAAGCTAAAAACGCAAGGCAGCGCCACCCATCTGGCGTAATGGATGCCCCGTTTAGCCGGACTTTCTGGTCGCAGCCATTGCCGTTTCGAATTGTGTCTTCCGTGATTAAAAAATCGTAAGCACATGGGACCGGAAGCGGATGACCGACGGCTAAGATTTATAAATTAAGTTGAATACCCCCCAGCTTGCCTGGCTGGGTAAAGCCACAACAAGAGAGCGATGCCACGTTTACCCGCATGAAGCTATCGAGGACAAAGAACGAATTCTGAGCTACCGTGACAACCAGCTCAACCTGTCCTCGATCTTCGACAGCCACCAGGCTGCCACAGAAAGTAGAGAGTGTTTCGCTTTATACCTTTATAGAGAGAGATTTGCAATAGTTCATTTGCGGCTGGGCCGTGTCTAGTAGTCTTCAACTATTGCGCGCGCGTGAATACAGCCGATTACGGCGAAAGCCTTGATCGGAGGCGTGTCCCGCTTACCATCCCGGCGTTCGACCTGGTCCTCAGTATGAACAGAATGTCAACGGTTTGTCCCACAACGTAGGCTCTCCAGCCGGAATATGGAGGAATTATGCGGACTCTCAGAAGTTGTTTCCTTCGCGGCGGGTTTGGGTTAGAATGTGCGGCACCTCGTCTCAGGGTCATTGCTTCACTACTCAATCGATCTGCTTCGAGCGGCTGACGAGAGAAATCTCGTTGCAGCTATCGCGAAACCAGTTGCGCCAGAAGAAAGAACGAGTAGGTGTGTGACAACTATTCCAGGAAGCAAACACGTATTGATTGTCGGCGGAGGCTTTGCCGGCTTGGGCTGTGCGCTGGAGTTGGCGCGCAGCGGCAATCCGGTGCGGGTCACTCTGATCGATCGGCATAATTATCACCAGTTTCAGCCGCTGTTCTACCAGCTGGCCACATCTCAGCTCTCCGTAAACGATGTCAGCTTCTCGTTGCGCCGCGTTTGCTGCAATTGCCCGGACATCGATATCAAGCTGGCGGAAGTGGACAAGGTCGATCCGCAGACACGCAGCGTCCACACCAAAGAAGGTGAAACCTATCAGGGCGACTATCTGGTTTTGGCTGCTGGATCGCAAGCCAACTTCTTCCGGATCCCGGGCGCCGATACCAACACGTTCCCGCTCTATTCGCTGAGCGATGCGGAGCGGCTGCGCTCGCGTATCCTGGCCCTGTTTGAAGACACCGACCGCGATCCTAAATTGGTTGAGCAGGGATCGCTGAATTTCGTAATCGTGGGTGCCGGACCCACTGGCACTGAAATGGCCGGCGGCCTCGCCGACATGATTCACACTACCGTGGCCTCCGAATATGCCGATCTGGCAGTAACCGCTGCGCGCGTTTACATTGTCGAACGCGGTGGTACGTTGCTACCGCCGTTTTCGCAGAGCGCGCATGAATACGCCAGCAAAGTCTTGCAGCGCGACGGAGTGCAGTTCCGTCTCAACAGCAGCGTGACCGAAGTGCATCCCGACCACGTGGTCCTGGGCGATGGAAGCATCATTAAGACACGCTGCGTGATTTGGGGCGCCGGCCTGATGGCTGCCCCGATCGCCAACAGCGCGGGACTGCCCACGGGCCGCGGCGGCCGAATCCAGACCGAACCTGACCTGACGGTTACCGGGTTTCCGAATATTTATGCTTTGGGCGACTTCGCTAACATCGCGGGCCCCGATGGTAGAGCCTTGCCTCAACTGGGTTCCGTAGCGCTGCAAAGCGGACGGTGGGCAGGGAAAAACATTCTGGCAGACATTGAAGGCAAGCCGCGCACCGCATTTCATTATCTGGACAAAGGCATCATGGCGATGATTGGACGTAATGCGGCCATCGCCGAAGTGGGCGAAAGCCGTCATGAGCTGAACGGCGCGGTGGCTTATACCATGTGGCTCGGGGTCCACTTGGCGTTGCTTACCACTTTGCAGGTCAAAGTAGAAACCTTTGTCGAGTGGATATGGGATTACTTCTTGCAGGTGCGCGGCTCGCAATTGCTCGACCGCTCCGATGCAGCACGAATTGATTGGTTCGGCGATGGAGCCGTCGATAAGGATAAGGACAAGGTTGCGGCAGCAATCGCAGCCGCCGAAGCCGCAAAATAGATGAGGAGTTCGGGCTATGATTCCAGCACGCGCAATTTCTGACAACGATACCGATATTGATCAACTGGCAATCAACACCATTCGCACGCTTGCGATCGACGGCGTGCAGAAAGCCAATTCCGGCCATCCGGGCACGCCCCTGGGCGCCGCGCCGACTGCCTATGCGCTGTGGCAGAGGGTCCTGCGTTACGATCCGCAGCAGCCCTGATGGCCGAATCGCGATCGCTTCGTGCTCTCCAGCCGGACACGCGTCGATGCTGCTCTATGCGCTGATTCATCTCGCCGGCATCAAGGCGGAGAAGCCGAGCTACGAAGACCAGAACCGCCTCGCCGTGACCCTCGACGACCTCAAGACGTTTCGCCAGGCGGGCAGTCGCTGTCCCGGTCATCCGGAGTATGGTTGGACCACGGGCGTGGAGAGCACCACCGGCCCGCTCGGTCAGGGCGTCGCCAACAGTGTGGGCATGGCGATTGCGGGCGCTGGCTCGCCGCGACCTATAACCGCCCCGGACTTCAATCTCTTCGACTTCAATGTCTACGCGCTCTGCGGCGACGGCGACATGATGGAAGGCGTCTCCAGCGAAGCGGCATCGCTGGCCGGGCATCTCAAGCTCTCCAACCTTTGCTGGATCTACGACTGCAACCACGTCACCATCGAAGGCCACACCGATCTCGCCTTCACCGAAGATGTCGCCACGCGCTTCATGGCTTATGGCTGGGAGGTCGACGCGGGTCAGCGATCCCAACGACATTGAGCTGGTCGAGCGCGCGTCTCAAGCAGCTTCCATGCGACCAACGATCGTCCCGACGATGATCATCGTGCACAGCCACATCGGCTATGGCGCGCCGCATAAGCAGGACACCTCCGCCGCTCACGGCGAGCCGCTAGGCGCCGGAAGAAGTGCGGCTGACCAAGGAGTTCTTCGGCTTTTCGCCGGACGAATCGTTCGTGGTTCCGACGGGCGTGCGCGAGCACTTCGCGGCCAAGATGGGCGCGCGTGGCGCCGATCTGAGCAAAGAGTGGGACGAAATGTTCGCCCGCTACAAAGCGCAATATCCCGACTTGGCCGACGATCATTGAGCGCATGAACACGCGCGATCTTCCGCCGGATTGGGAGAAAGCTCTGCCCACTTTCCCTGCCAGCGCCAGCGGCATGTCGACGCGCGACGCTTCGGGCAAGGTGCTGAACGCGATGGCGCAAAAAATTCCTTGGATCATGGGCGGCGCGGCGGATCTGTATCCCAGCACCAAGACGCGGCTGGAGTTCGAATTTGCCGGCGACTTCCAGCCCAAGGGCGAACTGGGCGACTACAAAGGCCGCAACTTCCACTTTGGCATTCGCGAACACGCCATGTGCGCCATCGTGAACGGCATGGTGCTTACCGGCCTGCGCGCCTTCGGTTCCGGCTTCCTCATCTTCACCGACTACGCGCGCGGCTCGATCCGGCTCTCGTCGCTGATGGACATTCCTGCGCTTCACATCTGGACGCACGACACCATCAGCCTGGGCGAAGATGGCCCGACGCATCAGCCGATCGAGCAACTGGTATCGTTGCGCGCCGTGCCGGGCATGATCGTGATTCGTCCGGCCGACGCCAACGAAATGGCGGAAGCCTATCGCGTGGCCTTGTCGACCAAAGATCATCCCTGCGAAATCATCTGCAGCCGGCAGGCGCTGCCGATCTATGACCGCAGCAAGTTTGCCGCGGCCAGCGGGCTCGCCAAGGGCGCTTACATGATGGTCGACGCGCCCGACGGCAAGCCCGACGTCATCCTGATCGGTTGCGGCAGCGAAGTCGGGCTGTGCGTGCAGGCGTGGGAGCAACTGACGACGGAAGGCATCAAGACGCGCGTGGTCAGCATGCCGTGCTGGGCGCTCTTCGACGCGTCAGGACCAGGCCTATCGCGACAGCGTGCTGCCGCCGTCGGTCGGCGCGCGCGTCACCGTGGAAGAAGCGTCGCCGATCGGCTGGGACCGTTATGCCGGACGCACCGGCGTGGTGCTGGGCATGCGTACCTTCGGCATGTCGGCGCCCATGAAAGTCGTGATGGAGCACTTTGGCTTTACGGTCGACCATGTGGTTTCGGCGGCAAAGAGGCGATCGCGAATTCGAAGTGATAGCGCCTGACCGGCTGGGTATCCGTCAGGAACTTCACATTTTGTCAGCATGAGCCGATTTCAATCGGCGAGGGATCTGCTTTCGGCAGTTATCGTAGTTAAGGGTTAAGGAGAGAGAATGCAACTCGGGATGATTGGTTTAGGTCGCATGGGTTCCTACATGGTGCAGCGCTTGATGAAAGCTGGCCACGAATGCGTTGTTTACGACACGCACCCGCAAGCCATGCAGGATTTGGTCTCCAAGGGTGCCAAGTCAGCTCCCACATTGGGGGAGTTCGTGCAGAAGCTGACTGAAGCCGCGCGCGCTGTGGCTCATGGTGCCGGCTGCGGTAGTCGATCCGGTTCTGACCTCGCTCAAACCGCTGCTGGAGGCCGGCGACATCATCATCGATGGCGGCAATTCTTACTATCACGACGACATTCGCCGGGCCGCGCGAGCTAAAGCCGCAAGGCATTAACTACGTCGATTGCGGTACCAGTGGTGGAGTTTGGGGCTTGGACCGCGGCTATTGCCTGATGATTGGCGGCGACGAAGCGAGTGGTGAAGCATCTCGATCCCATCTTCATGGCGCTGGCGCCGGGCATCGGATCGGCGCCGCGTACGCCGGGAGCTACGCGGGAACCTTCAACCGCCGAGCACGGCTATCTGCGTTGCGGCTCCAACGGCGCCGGGCACTTCGTCAAGATGGTGCACAACGGAATCGAGTACGGCATCATGGCCGCCTATCGCCGAAGGGTTCAACATCATCCAGCAACGCCAACGCCGGCAAAGTGCAAGCGCGAGGTCGACGCCGAAACCACGCCCCTGCGCAATCCCGAGCTTTACCAATTCGACATCAACGTCGCCGAAGTGGCCGAGGTGTGGCGTCGCGGCAGCGTCGATTGGATCGTGGCTGCTCGATCTGACGGCGCAGCGCGCTGCGCGAAAATCCCGAATCTGTCGGACTTCGCAGGCCGCGTCTCCGACTCCGGCGAAGGCCGCTGGACGCTGCAAGCCGCGATCGACGAAGGCATCCCGGCTCCGGTCATCAGCGCCGCGCTCTTCACCCGCTTCGCCTCTCGCGGCAACGAAGAATACGCCGACAAGCTGATGTCGGCCATGCGCTACGAATTCGGCGGCCATATCGAGAAAAGCGCCAAGGCAGGAGGACGCTAATGTCGAATGGAATGTCGGATGCCTTTGTATTCTTCGGAGCCACGGGCGATCTCGCCTACAAACAGATTTTCCCGTCGCTGCAGGACCTGATTCGCGACGAGGGATTCAACATCCCGATCATCGGCGTCGCCAAAGCCGGCTGGACCCTGGACCAGCTGAAAGCAGCGCGCCAAGGACAGCCTGGAAGAACACGGCGGCCTGGAGCAGGCGCCGTTTGAGAAGATGATCAGCCTGCTGCGCTACGTCGATGGCGACTACGGCGATGCGGCCACCTTCACCGAGCTGCGCAAGCAACTGGGCGACGCCAAGGCGCCGCTGCATTATCTGGCGGTGCCGCCCAGCCTGTTCGGAACGGTCGCGGAAGGACTTGGCGAAATCCGGCTGCGCCGACCAACGCGCGCGTCGTCATCGAGAAGCCTTTCGGTCACAATCTGCCGACCGCGCTGGAACTCAATCGCATTCTGCACAAGTTCTTTCCCGAAGAGAACATCTACCGCATCGATCACTACCTGGGCAAAGAGCCGGTGCAGAACATTCTGTACACCCGCTTCGCCAATCCGGTTTTCGAGCCGATCTGGAATCGCGAATATGTGCGCAGCATCCAGATCACCATGGCGGAAAGCTTCGGCGTGAGCGATCGCGGCAAGTTCTATGACGAGACCGGCGCGCTGCGCGACGTGGTGCAGAACCACATGCTGCAGGTGCTGGGCAATCTCACCATGGATCCGCCGACCGGCGAAGATCACGAAGCCGAACGCGATCCGAAGGCGGCGCTGCTGAAAGCGGTCCGCCCGCTCAAGCCGGAAGACGTGGTGCGCGGCCAGTACAACGGATACAAGAAGGTCGCCGGGGTCGCGCCCGGCTCGACGGTTGAGACCTTCATCGCCATCAAGCTCTACATCGATAGCTGGCGCTGGGCCGGCGTTCCGATTTACATTCGCGCCGGCAAGGTCATGCCGGTCACCTGCATGGAAGCGGTTGTCGAATTCAAGCGTCCGCCGCGCGAGACCTTCCACGAACTGGTGCCGGTGCGCTCGTCGCACATGCGCATGCGCGTCAGCCCCGACATCAGCATCGGCTTGGGCGTGCGGGTGAAAGTTCCGGGCGAGCGCATGGTGGGCCAGGACGTCGAGCTGAACCTGAAGAGCCATGCCACCGACGACATGCCGCCGTATCAGCGGCTGCTGGGCGATGCCATGCGCGGTAATGGCGAACTGTTCGCGCGCCAGGACCTGGTGGAAGCGCAGTGGCGCATCGTGCAGCCGATTCTCGACAACGTCACGCCGGTCTATAGTACGAGCCGGGAACGTGGGGACCGGACGAAGCCAACCAGCTTATCGGCGCCGATGGTCCGTGGATCAATCCCAAGAGCGCAACAGAAGAGAACCGATCGCAGGCTGCGGCAAGGGATAAATGAGCGCGGAGAAAGCGTCAACGACAGCTGCTGCACGGACGGGCAAGACGCGACGACCTGGTGTTTCTGTTCGACGTCGACAACACGCTGCTCGACAACGATCGTCTGCAGAACGATCTGTTCCGCCATATCGAGCGCGAGTTCGGCGCGCAAGGCGCGCGAGCCGCTATCTGGAAATTTTCGAAGAGCTGCGCAACGAACTGGGATATGCCGATTATCTGGGCGCGCTGGAGCGCTATCGGCATGGAGAACCTGCACGATCCGCGCTTCCTGCGCATGGCCAACTGGCTGATCGACTATCCCTTTCGCCAGCGCGTCTCTATCCTGGCGCGCTCGACGTGGTCAAGCGGTGAAGCGCTGGGGCAAGGTCGCGATCCTGTCGGACGGCGATGCTGTTTTCCAGCCGCGCAAAGTCGAGCGTTCCGGACTGTGGAAGGCGTTTGGCGGGAACGTGCTGATCTTCATTCACAAAGAACAAGAGCTGGCTGCGTAGAAAAGTTTTATCCCGCGCAGCACTACGTCATGGTCGACGACAAACTGCGCCTTCTGCAGGCCATCAAAGATATCTGGAAAGATCGTGTGACCACGGTTTTCGTCCAGCAGGGTCACTACGCGCAGGACAAGAAAGCAATTGCGCAGTATCGGCCGGCGGACATCAGCATCCGGCGCATCGCCGACTGCTGGACATCAAACGGACGCATTTCCTGGGTGCGTAAGAGGAGGTATCCGAAATGAAAGCCACGCAACAACTGCACGATCTCGGCCAGAGTCTGTGGCTCGACAACATCACTCGCCAGCTGCTCGACAGCGGCACGCTGAAGACGCTACATCGACGAGCTCTCGGTCACCGGTCTGACCTCGAATCCGACCATCTTCGATCACGCCATGACGCACGGCAACTCCTACGACGACGAGATCGGCGCAGCTGATGTCGAGCGGCATGTCGGTCGAAGACGCATTCTTCGAGATGGCGATCGAAGACCTGCGCCGCGCCGCCGATTTGTTCGCCGACATCCACAGCGCACCGCGACCGTGGACGGCTGGGTGTCGCTGGAAGTTTCGCCGCTGCTGGCCTACGACGCGAAGACACGGTGGCAGTGGCGAAGACAGTTGCACCAGAAAGCCGCGCGTCCCAATCTGTTCATCAAGATTCCCGGAACCCCAGAAGGCCGCACCGCCATCGAAGAAGCCATCTTTGCCGGCGTGTCGGTGAACGTGACGCTGCTGTTCAGCCGCGATCATTATCTGGGCGCGGCCGAAGCTTACATGCGCGGACTGGAGCGCCGCGTGGAAGCCGGTCTCAGCCCCGATGTTCGCTCGGTGGCGTCGCTGTTCGTCAGCCGCTGGGACAAGGCGACGATGGACAAGGTTCCCGCCGATCTGCGCGACAAACTTGGTCCGGCGATCGGCGCGCAGGCCTACAAGGCGTATCGCGACGTGCTGGAGTCCGACCGCTGGCAGCGTCTGGAGAACTTGGGCGCGCGTGCCGCAGCGGCTGCTGTTCGCCAGCACCGGAACGAAAGATCCCAAAGCCTCCGACGTGCTCTACATCGGAGCGCTGGCCGCGCCGAACACCGTCGACACCATGCCGGAAGAAACTCTGCTGGCCTTCGGCGAGCATGGCAATGTTGGTAAGCCGCATCGCTCGCGACGGCGGAGATTGCGAGCAGGTTCTGGCGGCGTTCACCAAGGCCGGAATCGATCTTGCGAAGCTTGCCGCCGATCTGCAGTCGGAAGGCGCGAAGTCCTTCGTCGATTCGTGGAAGGATCTGCTGAAGTCCATCGAGACCAAGAGCAAAGCGTTGAAGTAATCGCAAGCGAGCCTGAAGGGCGGAACACTTTAGCTCAGCGCCTAAGCGTCGGGTCCACGCGAAGAGTCCGATAGGGACGACAGCTAGGAGAATAAAATGCCGGAGCCGAAGATGACCACCCAGCGACCCATCGACACCGCAGCCTGGAAAGCGCTGCAGGCCCACTACGAGAAAATCAAGAACGTTCATCTGCGGCAGCTGTTCGCCGATGACCCACAACGTGGGACACGGCTGACCGCTGAAGGCGCCGGCTCTGTATCTCGACTACTCCAAGAACCGCGTCACCGACGAGACCATGCGCCTGCTGGTCCAGCTGGCTCGCGAGCGCGGCGTGGAAGCGCGTCGCGACGCCATGTTCCGCGGCGAGAAGATCAACATCACCGAAAAGCGCGCCGTCCTGCATGTGGCCCTGCGCGCCCCGCGCGGCACGAAGATCGAAGTCGACGGCAAAGATGTTGTCGCCGATGTTCATGCCGTGCTCGACAAGATGGCCGCTTTCTCCAATCGCGTGCGCAGCGGCGAATGGAAGGGTCACACCGGCAAACGCATCAAGAACGTCATCAACATCGGCATTGGCGGCTCGTATCTGGGGCCGGAGATGGCCTACGTCGCGCTGCGCGACTTTACCGATCCGAAGATGACGTTCCGCTTTGTCGCCAACGTCGACGGCGCCGCTTTCACCGATGCGACGCACGATCTCGATGCCTGACGAAACACTCTTCATCCTTTCGTCGAAGACCTTCACCACGCTGGAGACCATGACCAACGCGGCCACTGCCCGCAAGTGGATTGTCGACTCGCTGAAGAGCGAAGCCGCCGTCGCCAAGCACTTCGTCGCGGTATCCACCAATGCCGAAGGCGTCGCCAAGTTCGGTATCGACACCGCCAACATGTTCGGCTTCTGGGACTGGGTCGGCGGACGCTACTCCATGGATTCGGCCATTGGCCTGTCCACCATGATCGCCGTCGGCCCGGAGAACTACGAGGAGATGCTGGCCGGCTTCCACGACATGGACGAGCATTTCCGCACCACGCCGCTGGAGAAGAATCTGCCCGCGCTGATGGGCCTTCTGACAGTGTGGTACAACAACTTTTTCGGCGCGCAGACCGTCGGCATCATGCCGTACGCGGACAACATGAAGCGCTTCCCGGCTTACCTGCAGCAGTTGCAGATGGAGAGCAACGGCAAGCACGTCGATCTCGAAGGCAATCACGTCGAGTGGCAGACCGGACCGATCATCTGGGGCGAGCCCGGCACCGACGGCCAGCACTCGTTCTACCAGTTGATCCACCAGGGAACGAAGCTCATCCCGTGCGACTTCATCGGCTTCTGCCAGCCGCTGAGCCCGCTCACGGTGCATGCACGATTACCTGATGGCCAATGTTTTCGCGCAAGCCGAGGCGCTGGCATTCGGCAAGACCGCCGAGGAACTTAAGGCCGAAGGCTCGCCTGACTTCCAGACGCCGTTCCGGGTTTGCGAAGGCAATCGTCCCGACCAATACGATCCTGGCCGACAAGCTGACGCCGCGCACGCTGGGCACGCTGGTCGCGCTGTATGAGCACAATGTATTCACCCAAGGCGCAGTCTGGAATATCGATTCCTTCGATCAGTGGGGAGTAGAGCTGGGCAAGGTGCTGGCGAAGCGCATTATTCCCGAGTTGGAGAGCGACGCCGCTCCGCAGTTGAAGCACGACAGCTCGACCAACACGCTGATCAGCCGCTATCGCAAGTCGCTGGGCAGGAGCAGCTGACAGTTGAAAGCTGCACGACCGTTTCTGTTCTCATCCTGAGCGGAGCGCCCACCTGGCTTTTCGGCCCGCCGTTTTCCAGGTCAGTGGGTGCGCAGTCGAGGGATCTGCGCTTCCCGAAGTGAAGTTTTGTCATCATCCCGAGCTGGCGAGGGATCTGCTTTTCGCCGTAATACGATGACCGCATCCACCGCACACCCCGACCCTCAGGCTGCCTTGAAAAAGGCAGCGGCCGAGTATGCCGTCCGCTATGTCCAGTCCGGCATGACGGTCGGGCTCGGCACCGGATCGACCGCCATTTTCGCTATCCGCCATATCGGCGCACTGCTGCAAACTGGAGAACTGAAGAACATTGTCGGTTTCGCCACTTCGCGAGCATCGTGGGACGCAGCGGTCGAGCTCAAGATCCCGATGCTGACCGAGGACCTGCCGAAGGAGATCGACGTGACCATCGATGGCGCCGACGAAGTCGATCCCCAGCTCAACCTGATCAAAGGCGGCGGCGGCGCACTGTTGCGCGAAAAGCTTGTGGCGCAGGCGACGGCCCGCGAAATCATCGTCGTCGACGAAAGCAAGCTGTCGCCGCGCCTGGGCACGATGCATGTTTTGCCGATCGAAGTGCTGCCGTTTGGCTGGCGATCGCAAGCGCGATTTCTGGAGTCGCTGGGCGCGAAGTACGTGGTTCGTCAAACGCCCGACGGCAAAGAGTACCGGACCGATCAGGGCAACATGATTCTCGATTGCGACTTCGGCCCCATCGCCGACCCCGCGGAACTCGCTCGCAAACTTGAAGCCCGCGCAGGAATCGTTGAGCATGGCCTATTTCTGAACCTGACGCATTCGGTCGTGGTCAGCAGTCCAACCGGAGTTCGCGAGCTCACGCCCAAATAAGTCGATGCTGCAACGTTAGCGCCTAACCAACCATGTCGCCAGTCTAACATCGCCCGACCTCCAAGCCCGTAAGCTAACGCCGAACAGATCCGCCTAGATGAAGTAGCGCGCGGCGTCAAACCCTGGCGCTGCTGGGGCACTTACCTCAGCGAGCGGCAGTGGGGAACGGTCCGCGAAGATTACAGTGCCGACGGCGACGCCTGGGACTATTTTCCCCACGAGCACGCCCGCAGCCGCGCTTATCGTTGGGGCGAAGACGGCATTGCCGGCTTCTGCGATGAAAAAGAAAATCTCTGCATCGGCATCGCGCTTGTGGAATGGCAAAGACCCGATCCTGAAAGAGCGCCTTTTTGGCCTGACCAACGGGCAAGGCAACCACGGCGAAGACGTCAAGGAACTCTATTACTACCTCGACGCCACGCCCACATGCTCGTACGCGCAGATGCTCTACAAATATCCGCAAGCGGCTTTTCCCTATCAGCAACTTCTCGACGAAAACCATCGGCGCGGATTGAACGATCCCGAGTTCGAGTTGATCGACACCGGCATCTTCGCCGAGGACCGCTACTTCGACGTGTTCGTCGAATATGCCAAGGCCGATGCCAACGACGTGCTCATGCGCATCACGGTCCACAATCGCGGGCCCGAAGCGGCGTCGCTGGTCCTGCTGCCGCAGATTTGGTTTCGCAATACCTGGAGTTGGGGGCGCGATCCGGCGAAGCCTTCACTCTCACAGGTTAGTCGCACGCGGTTGCAGGCTGTCCAGCCGGAGCTAGGGACCTTGCAGTTCGATTTCGATCCGCCTGAGGAATTTCTTTTTTGCGAGAACGAGACCAACGTTCGCCGGGTCTTCGGAGGCGGCGAAGTCTCAGGATACTTTAAAGACGCTTTTCACGATTATGTAATCGCCGGAGCCAAGGATGCCGTCAACCCTGAACAACGGGGTACAAAAGCGGCGGCGCTTTATCGATTCAACCTTGCCGGGCAGGGAAGCGCGACGGTGCGTGTACGCATGCGGTCCGGTGAACCGCCGGTGGGCGCCTTCACCGAATTCGAGCAGGTGTTCGCCGATCGGATCCGCGAGGCCGATGAGTTCTACGCTGCTGTCCACGCCGGGCTGGACAATGAAGATGCCAGGCGAGTGCAGCGCCAGGCGCTGGCCGGGATGCTGTGGAACCGGCAGTGTTATCACTACAACATATTTGACTGGTTGCAGGGCGATCCGGGACAGCCGCCTCCGCCGCTGCAACGGCAAAAAGGCCGCAATCACGACTGGGAGCATCTCAACGGAGATGAAGTCTTGTCGATGCCCGACAAGTGGGAGTATCCCTGGTTTGCCGCCTGGGACCTCGGCTTTCATTGCATCGCTCTCTCGCTGGTCGACCCTGAATTCGCCAAGCGCCAACTCGTCCTGCTGGGCCGGGAGTGGTACATGCATCCCAACGGTCAGTTGCCGGCTTACGAGTGGAATTTCGGTGACGTGAACCCGCCAGTCCAGTCTGTTGCCGCCTGGCGGATTTATCGCCTGGAACAACTGCGCAACGGCGGCAAAGGCGATCGCGAGTTTCTGGAGAGAGTGTTCCATAAGTTGATGCTCAACTTCACCTGGTGGGTGAATCGGCTGGACGCGCAGGGAAGAAATATTTTCCAGGGTGGCTTCCTGGGGCTGGACAACATCGGAGTGTTCGACCGCTCTCAGCCGCTGCCAACCGGGGGAACTGTAAGCCAGTCCGACGGCACTGCATGGATGGCGATGTACGCCCTTAGCCTGATGCGTATTGCCCTGGAATTGGCGCGTGAAGACAACGCCTACCAGGATGTCGCCAGCAAATTCTTCGAGCATTTCCTATACATTGCGCGTGCCATGTCTGACATTGCGGGACAAGGTATAGGACTATGGGACGAGCAAGACAACTTCTACTACAGTGTGCTTAGCCTGCCGAACGGACAGAACACTCCCATTCGAATTCGCTCGGTGGTGGGACTGATCCCTTTATTCGCGGTCGAGGTAATTGAGCAGGAGTTACTCGACCTCATGCCGCATTTCAAGAGTCGGTTGAATTGGTTTTTGGAGAAACGCCCGGATTTGGCGGACTTGGTTTCACGCTGGCACGAGCCCGGTTCGAAAAGCCGGCGGTTGCTGTCGCTGGCCCGCGCCTTCCGCATGAAGAAGATCCTGCAGTATATGCTGGACGAAAACGAGTTCCTCTCTCCCTACGGCATTCGCGCGATGTCCCGCTATTACCTGGAGCACCCTTTCATACTTGATACCCATGGGGCACATTATGAATTGCGCTACGACCCGGCGGACTCAACCTCCAGGATGTACGGCGGCAACTCCAACTGGCGCGGTCCCGTGTGGATGCCGGTGAACTATCTGATCGTCGAGAGCCTGCGCCGTTTCTATGACTATTACGGTGACGACTTCAAGGTCGAGTGTCCCACAGGGTCAGGTAAATATATGACATTGTGGGAGGTAGCCGAGGAACTGGCCGGCCGTTTAATGCGGCTCTGCTTGCGCGACGAAGCCGGGAAGCGGGCCGCCTTCGGCGACAACCAGAAAATGCAGACCGACCCCAATTTCCGCGACTACCTGCAGTTCTACGAATATTTTAATGGCGACAATGGCAAGGGCCTGGGCGCCAATCACCAGACGGGCTGGACTGGACTCATCGCCAGCTTGATTTCCGAGCACGGTCAGGCACGCGTTCTTAACCCTACTGGCTAGCAAACATTCCCGGGCTGGTCAGACGGAAACGCAATGTGCTCCAAAACTCCACCTGAGACTGCCCGCGATTTCCCTCAGCAACGGCAGCCCATTGCGGTGGTTTAGGTCTCATGCTGCGGAAAGCGAGACTCGGATTGGGAGTATCTCTGATGCAGAAAACTGCTCTGACTCTGAAAGCTCGGATGTTAGAATGCGCCTCTATGAAACGCTTGCTAGTCGTGCTCCCACTCTTGTTGTCGATGAGCATACTTGCTCTTGGACAACAAACTTCCAAGCCTAACTTCTCCGGCACCTGGATATTCAACGCTCAGAAGAGTACGCTCCAGGATCCCGCGCCTTCCAGTGTGAAATTCCAGATAGAGCAACACGATCCCCACATCCGTCTTTCGCGAACGCAAGTCTATGGCGGCCAAAGCAACACCTGGAGCGTCGATACCGGTACGGACGGCCAGAAAGAAGTGGTTCAACACTCAGCGCTATACACTTCTCATATTCGGATGTACTGGGACGGGGACGCGCTTGTGCTGGATGAGAAGATAACCGCCGGCGACGGTTCGAAGGCCACCAACACAGTAAAGTACACCCTGGCGGACGACGGAAAAACGTTGGTCGCCGTAGAAAGCGAAGAGACGCCCGTTGGCAAAGCCACGAATAAATGGGTGTATGACAAGCAAACTCCATAGAAGAGACGCCGATTCTGATCTTCGGCGTCATGTAGTTATTCGAAACGACCGGACAAACAAGTAGATGGGGGCATCTCGGAACCTTGCTACGCCGACCAGCGAACGACGGGCTGCTGCTGGAGCCCGTGGCTCGATTTGTGTGCGGCTCGACACGGGCTGGGCTGTCGCGCTGTTTGCCTGCATTACGTTATTCTGTGCGACTTGGCTCGTCATTGAAACCGTAGACATCGCTGGAAGTGAAACCTTTGCGGCGTCGATGAAAGTAGCGAGCCTCACCCGGGCAATGGCTCTTTGGCCCGGCAATCCGGAAGCTCATTACCGCTTAAGCACACTTATCTATAATTCTGTTGAACATCAGGACTTGCCCCAAGCCGTGCGCCAAGCTCGACTGGCCACGGAACTTGGCCCTGCGTGGGTGCGTTATTGGGGTCAACTTGCGTGGGCATGTGACTCCGCGGGTGACAGCGCGTGCGCGGATAACGCCATCGATAGAATACGCAGACTTGCCCCAATGGATCCGGAAGCCGTTTCACTGACTGCAAACTACTATCTTCTTGCTAACCGGCCAGACCTGGCGCTGGAACAATTCCGCCATCTGCTTCGTATCGCGCCCGAATATGGAAAGGACGTGTTCCGAATCTGTGATTCGGCCGGCTATTCGACAGCACAATTGGAGCAGGCATTTATCGATGCCGGTCCACCCGTTGTCATCGCTTACATCTCTTATCTGGCTGGGCGCGGCGAGATGGATTCGGCGCGGCAGGCCTGGAATGGCTTGGTAGAGAAAGCGAGTTCTGCAAGTTTCCCTCTAACGCTCGCTTTAACTGGCCCTTACGTTGACCGTTTGTTGCAGTTAGGAAATGGTCAAGAGGTTCAACATGTTCGTCTCGACCTAGAAAAGTTAGGAGTTCTGCCGAACGACAGCAAGGCGAAAGGCAACTTTGTGTTCAATGGTGATTTCGAGCAGCAGCCTTTGAACCAGGGCTTCGATTGGCGTAAAGCGGAAGCGCGCTATCCGGTTGTGAATTTTGCAGCAGGCAATGCCTATAGCGGGCAACGCTGCATGAGAGTTGATTTCACAGTAGCTCGCAACGACACATACTTGTTGGCCTCTCAGTGGTTACCTTTGCAACCGGACACGCAGTACCGCCTGTCGGCGTATGTTCGTTCCGACAGTATTACTTCAGACAGCGGACCGCGCTTGCATATCTACGATCCTTCTTGTCCGGCTTGCCTCGATGCCACCAGCGAGTCTACAGTCGGAACGACTCCATGGCATGAGATACATCTGGATTTCTCGACCGGCGCAACCACACATTTGGGACGCCTCGAAGTTGTACGCTTGCCGGGGCGAATCTTCCCCAGGGATATCACGGGCACTTTCTGGTTGGATGACGTCTCATTGAGACCAACACGTGACCCACTTCAGGCGCAGGCCGCCCCAACAGGTAACTCTTCAGTTCAATGGTCCCGCCATCCATGAATCCGGCCGAACGCCTTGACGTTGCAAGGACTATGCAATCTCGATTCTTCAGCTGGTCGCGGCTGGTATTAGTTGGTCTGTTGTTCTGCGCACCGCTCGCATTTGGTTCGGTAGAGCCCTGGGCCTGGGGAACGATGGCTGTGTTGGTCGCAATCGCTCTGTTGCTTTGGGCCGCCGGGTGTATACGAACGCGCATGCTGATCGCGGCCAAGTCCTGGTTGTACTTGCCCGGCGTGGCTTTGTTCGGATTTGTCCTGATCCAACGTAACCTTCATTTATCGATCGCTCCGGCAAGCACCAGCGAAGCGGCCCTCAAATTGGCTTTATGTCTACTCGTATTCTTCTTAACCATGCAGCTTTACTACATTGCACCCAACCGGGCGTGGGATCGATTAGGACTATCCATACTCGTGTATTCTTCGGTGCTTGGTTTGTTCGCGATCCTGCAGTTTTTTTCCGCCCCCGGATTTATTTACTGGGTTGTTCCATCTCCCAACGTTAACTTTGGACCTTACGTTAACCGCGATCATTTTGCCGGACTATTCGAGATGTTAATACCAATCGCGGGCACCTATTACATCGCTGCCGGCCGCAAGTCTGCCTTTTCAATCTTATGGGCGTTCGGCCTGCTCATTGCAATTGCTTCGTTGCTCTTGGCTGGGTCAAGAGGCGGTCTGCTAGCTTTGATTGGGGAACTCCTCGTGCTTGTAGCCGTAGTATGGATGCGTACTCGAGAGCGGCGGAGACTGCGCTTAGTTTGGGGAGGTGGAGGGCTGTTGTTGGCCGCAATAGCATTCTTGCTGCTGATAGCACCAAGCGACCTGCCGGGAAGGTTCGCCAGCATTGCCAGGTTCAGAGACGCCACTGTCACGGGCGATCGTCCCAGAGTAGCGCACGACAGCTTGCGAATCTTCCGCGATCATCTCGCAACCGGCACCGGTCTGGGTACTTTTGAGGCCGTGTATCCCCAATATCAAAGCTTTGTGACGGACAAGACCTGGACTGAAGCGCACAACGATTACGCTCAGATGCTGGTTGAAACTGGTCTTATCGGAGGCCTATTAGCTTTGCTGAGCCTCTCGATTTTCCTGCACGACGCCTTCTGGGTCGGACTTCGCTCTGGTTTGTCCGGAACTCCTGGCTGGATTCAACTCGGTGCGGCGTTAGGTTGCTGCGGACTGCTGGTACACAGCTTCGTCGACTTCAACCTTCACATCCCTGCGAATGCGGCCTGGTTTTCAGCCTGTGCCGCTCTAGGCACACTCGCGGCTCCGTTAGGAAAGCAATCGGCCGGAGATGCAGGTGCAATCTAAATTGCGGGCAGGGATCGGCTGTTGCAGAGCTACTAGAACAAGAGTCAGAGGTTAATCAATGGCCTGGGGGCGGAGGACACTTACACGGTCTGATCTTGGAAACATTGGGACGGATGCAAGTCGTCAGGTCCTCACACCACGGCAAATCGCCAGGCGAACTTACAATCGTGTAGAAGGGTCCGCTAGCGACAAGACTTGACGGTTCAGTTTTGCCGATGAATGCGCCGCCTTGGGCTTGAGGGGAAGCCTGACCACTTGCGGCGCCCAAAGCCAAGGTAGTGTGATCGCCTGGCCGCAACATTACTTTCTGGCCACCGTCATCGATGGTCACCGTGCCCTCACGGCTGGTCACCGTCACCTGGTTGTCGTTGCGAACAACGTCGAACTTCGCTGCCTGGTCCTTCGGTGTCACGGTAACTTGGCCCGCTTCGGCGGACATTCCATTGATAGTGTTGACGTGTGCTGTACCCTGAATTACTTCGACTGCCGACTTCTGGTACTGGACGGTTGAGTTCGGGCTCACGACCACTGAGGAGCCATTTCGATTGACGGATACGATCGAGGAATCCGCGGTAACCAGGCGATCGCCGGCAAAAATGCTGCTGGAATCGGCGACGGCAGCTCCATTGAGCGTTACGTTACCGGTTGCATAGAGCATGGCGCCGCTAGTCTGAGCGGTCAGCACGGCCGCCGAACATACCACCACTAGAAAAAGGCCGACCGACACTTTCCTTGCGCTATGCATGTTGTCTCCCAATCGAACCTGAGGGCGCTTCAAGGACCCCAAGCCTACGCTAGAATCATTGCGAAGTCAATAAGTTACAGTATCTAAGCTATTCCAGCTTTCCAGTCGTAACAGCCGTAGATTCGTCATAGTAATCGCGGTATCGGCTGCCATAGTAATACCGGTCGGGCTCGGTGAAGTCCGCCGCATTCAGAATCACGCCCATGATGTGAGCATCGACCTGCGCCAATACGTCGTAGACGCGACGCAAGGCAGCCTTACGTGTCACCCCCGCACGGATTACAAGCAGAGTGGAGTCAGCCAATTTCGACAGCAGCACTGCATCGGTGACGCTGAGCACCGGGGGCGTATCGATGATCATGTAGTCGAAATCCGAATCCATATCCGCTATCAAGTCTCGCATGCGCGAAGAAGACAGCATGACAGACGGGTTCAGAGGAACCGGACCCGCCGGCAGCACGGAGAGATTCGGAACTCCAGGGACGGACCGGATTGCTGCCCTGGCGGCAGTATTTCCACCCAATACAGTGCTGAGACCAACGTCGGATTGAAAGCCAAAGACCTGCGAAATTCCGGCACGCCGCATGTCTCCTTCGATCAGGAGCACGCGCGCGTCATGTTGCGCCAGCACGATAGCCAGATTGACGCTGGTTGTGGTCTTGCCCTCCTGGGGCAAAGCGCTAGTCACCATCAGCAGCTTGGAGGATTGGCCAGTCTTGGAAAGCAAAATGGACGTCCGCAAAGCCCGGTAGGCCTCGGCGATCTGCGACTTCGGCTGCAAGGCCGAGGCCGAGGCAGCCACTCCCTGTGCTGGGCGCTTGACCTGAAGTAGCGATCGGCTCGAACGAGACGCCATGGGAATCACGGCCAAAGCCGGTAGGGCGGTGATCAAGTGTGCCTGTTCTATGGAGTGCACCGTATTGTCGCGAGACTCGAGAATGAAAGCGAGCGACACTCCGCCGGCCAACCCCACCAGCAGCGACATCATGAGGTTGCGCGGAATGTTCGGCGTCGAGGGCGCGGTTGGAGGAGACGCCGGATCTACAATGCGGACGTTGCTCGAGCGCAACCCGGTCATGACGCCCGCCTCTTTCAATTTTTGCAGCAGGCCTTCATAGAGTTGGCGATTGCTGTCCACGTCCCGCTTTAGCAGGCTATATTCGATGGCGCTTTCGTTCAGCTGGTTCTCTTCGGTTTTTTGATTCTCCAGGGAAGCTCGCAGCAGTTTTTCACGCTCCAATGCCGCCAGGTAGTCCTTTTTGTACTTCGCCGCCAACCGCGTAACTTCGACCGTGATGTCCGCCTGCACCGCCGCGAGTTCATTATTTAGCTCCTGGACCTTCGGATAAGTAGGCTGGAACTTAACGCTGGCCTCAGCCAATTGTCGATGTAGATCCGCCTCCTGGCTTCTCAGCTTAACGATCGCACTGGATGGATCGAGATTCGACAACAGATCAGGGTCGCCGGAACTGGCCAGGCGATAAATCGATTCCTTCTGCATACGGTCGCCCTCTGCGCCCGTAAGCTCTTTATTCAACTCATCGAGTTTCGAGGTGATGATGTTCTCTTTTTCGTCAATTCCCAGGATCCCGTGCTCCTTTTGATAGAGCACGAGCTTTTCCTGGGATTCCTGAACTCTCAACTGTAGCTCGGACAACTGCTGAGTAAGCCAATCGGAAGTGCGGGTGGTAGCTTCCAAGTGGGTCTTGTAGTTCTGCTCGATATAGGTGTCGATTACGGTGTTGACCGCCTTAGCGGCCAGCGCTGGGTCAGGGCTGGCGAAACGAATTTCCAGCAGACGGGTCCGAGGAATCGAGCTGATTTGCAGAGAGCTGTGGAATTTTCCCACCAGCCCAGCCTCGCGACGAGGGTCGAGACCCGCGGCGGATGCTGCCGCTGCTCCCTTACCGGCGAACGCCGCATCGGAATCGAGGTTCAACTTCGAGATAACAAGTTTAGCGATGGCATCGCTTTGCAAGACGTGGGTCTGCGTATCCATGGCAACCATGTAGTCGTCATCGGAATCGCTGGCCCCACCATCGGTATTTTTCAGGCCTGCAGTGTCGGCTCCCTCGCGATTGATTACGATGCGGCCAACCGCTTCGTAAATCGGTGTGGTTGAAAGGGCAATCACGGTGCCGGCAATCAACGCCACCACCACGGCCGACAATATTGTCCACTTGTGCCGTAACAGGATGGGCCAGTAATCCCACAGGCTGGGAACGTGGGTGATCGTCGCCGGATAAGCCGCAGGAAAGACACCGGCCTCACTGGGACGCAAGCTCTGCGGCTCGTCCTTGCGAGGCACTAACATCCGAAAGTTGTTCTCAGGACCCATTCAGCAATTCCATTCGCGTTGATGGCCGGGCGTAAAAAGACAGGCGGAACGGCGGGAACGCATTCCGCGCCTCGCGGCCACAAAGCGCGCCCTGATTGTACAACGTTCAGGGTGGCCAGGAAGAGCTTTTAATCGGGATCCAAGGGCCCCGGCAGCTGTCAGGATGGCCACCAACTTCCTGAAATGGGAGCGTTTAGGCGGGTGCCTGTCACGGTCGTGATCTGTCTCGCGGCCCTCTACAACTTTAGCGGGACTGCTTCTTAGGGGCGCCTAAGGTCGCTGTCTGCGATTCCCACGACCTAGCCTGCCGACATCCTCCGTCGAGAAATTCTCACCAGAATAAGCCTATAATTCCGTTCGCCATGCGCTCATGCCGATCGATCTATCTTATTTACATGCTAGTGGTTGTAAGTGCGGTCGTCCCCTTCACCTTTGCACAATCCAACGACGCGGTGATGCAGGAAGCACTGAAGTCCTCGACGCCGTTGCAGGAGAACCTTCGCATCCTGACTGACGAAATTGGTGGACGCGTGCCGGGCACGGTTGCCATGCAACAGGCGATCGAATGGGCAGTGGCCGGATTCAAGGCCGCTGGCGCCGACGCAGTCCGGGTTGAAGAGTTCACCATTCCGCAGTCATGGGCCGAGGGTGATACTGAGGTCCAAGTAGTTGCCCCGGTGCAGTTTCATGTGCGTGCGCGCTCCATCGCCTGGGGACCGCCGCTGCCAACGACGACCGCCAGAGTGGTTGACGTCGGCATGGGAAGCGATGCGGAATTCGCCAAGGCCGGCGATATCGCAGGAGCCATCGTGCTGGCGCACAGCGATGTCTTGAAGACCTGGGACGATCTCTTCCAGGAATACTTTCGCGCTCCCGAAATCATTGAGAAGGCAAGGAAGGGCAAGGCGCTGGCTATCGCATTTACCTCCAGCCGCGAGCACGACATTCTCTATCGGCACATCAATACCGGCACGGGCATGATCGATGTCATTCCGCAAGTTCTTCTGGCGCGTGAAGACGCGGAGCGAATCGCCCGGCTGCTGGCGCATGGCGAGAAAGTAACCATGTCGATCTCGATGCCGAATCGAGTTGGGCCTGAAATCAGAACCGCCAATGTGATCGTGGAATTGAAAGGCAGTGAGTTGCCCAACGAAGTTGTAATCGTCGGCGCGCATCTGGATTCCTGGGAGCTGGGCACCGGCGCTCTCGATAATGGCTGCAATGCCGCTCTGGTCATTGACTCTCTACGAGCCATCAAGGCTGCCGGAGTTCGTCCGCGGCGTACCATCCGTTTCATTCTGTTCTCAGGCGAAGAGCAAGGCCTGCTGGGTTCGCTCGCCTATGTGCGCGCCCATCAAAGCGAACTCGACAACGTCGTAGCTGAGGTAGTGCTGGACGAAGGCAGCGGCCCGATTACCGGCTTCTCCACTGGCGGGCGGAAGGACGTAGACGCCGCCCTCGCTCCCATGCTGCAACCGTTCGCGCAGTGGAACGCGAACCAGTTGACCAACGATGCCATGACCGGAACCGACCATTACGATTTCATGATCGAAGGCGTGCCAACCTTGGTAGGTAATCAGTCCGAGGCCAATTACCTGGTCAACTATCACGCTACGTCAGACACTTTCGACAAGGTCGACTTCCCGCAGCTCAAGAAGAACGAAGCCGTGACCGCAGAGCTGATTTTCGAGCTGGCCAACGCGCCGCAAAGGATCGGTCCGCGGCTTACGCGTGCGCAAATTGAAGACACCATCCAGGAAACTCATCTTGACGTGCAGATGAAGGGCTTCGGTTTGTGGGAAGACTGGGTGAACGGAACCCGGGGAAGAAAACAATAATTGCCATGCTACACTTTCCAGCATTCCGCCGCAGCGTGAAAGAGAACCGCGACGCCCAGAGCGAACGACTGGTCTGGCGGGCTAACACCACATTCGCGAGTTGCGCAATATGGGCAATCCCGAGTTAAGCCTACGGTCGCGTCGCACAGGCGAACCGGCCGCGACTTCCACGCACGCGCTTTCAGCGACCGCCGCAACTGCATTCCACCGTAATCTGCGCCTGGCCGGCGATGAGGGAGTCTCCGCTGTTTCCCGATGAAAACCTGCCCCGGGAGACCGGCGATCACCGCTGATGCCATCGCTTCGGTCCCTTCGCCTTCCGGCTATCGCGCCATGCTACAAGCGCTGTTTCGCGGCAAGCTGACCGGCGCTGCCATCGCGCTGGTCCTCCGCCAAATAGTGGTCATGGGCCTCAGCGTGGGCAGCAGCGTTGCGGTATCGCGCTGGCTTGGTCCGGAGATCGTAGGCCGCTTCGCTATTCTGATCTTCGTCACCCAGGGAATTCTCGGTTATTTCGGCGACCTGGGACTGAAAGCCGCGCTGATCCGCAAGCGCGGTGATCTGGAGCCAACCGAACTGGCCACCGCGCAGAAGGTCATCCTCGGAATCTCGGTGACCTTTGCCGTTGTGCATTGGCGCGTTGCTGCCGGTCGTGCTGCGGCTGGTGAAGCTGGGTCCGGAGAACTATCTGCCCGCCGCCGTTTTTCTGGTGCTGCTGATTGTGCGCAACCAGCGCACGGTGCCGCTGGCCCTGCTGGAGCGCGCCATGCGGTTCAAAGTGGTCAGCGCGGTGGAAGCGGCCGAAAGCCTGATCTACACGCTTCTGCTGGCCACCCTTGCGTTCCTTCACAAAGGCATCTGGTGCTACGTCGTTGCCATGGGATGCCGCGACTTATTCGGCAGCGTCGCTTTCAACCTGATCGCGCGTCCGCCCTTTCGGAAGTTTTCGTGGGCTTCGCTTCGTCCTCATGTTGGCTTCAGCCTGGTCTATCAGGGCGGATCGCTGCTGAACATGGTGACGCTGGCGTTTCCGCCGATCATGATCGCGCGGCTGCTGGGGAAGAACGCGGTTGGTTATGTTTCCTGGGCTTCCACTCTGTCGCTGTATCCGCTGGTGATTTGTAATGCCATGGCGCCGTATCTACCTGCCTGCATTCAGCAGCGCAGCCGCCGATCCTCGCTTGCTGCGTACGCGGGTGGAGAAATCGTTGCGCATCAATGCCAGCATTGCGTGGCCGGCCTGCGCCGTGCTGGCCAGTCTGAGTACGCCCATCATTGCGTATATCTTCACGCCGAAGTGGTTCCCGGCGCAGCCGCTGCTCTACGCCTATTGCGTCAATGCGGTCATGACCGCGGTGGGCGTGCCTCTGACGCGAACTGTTTTTCTCACAGGATGACGCGTGGTTCAATCTGCGCCTCTGTTTGTGGTGGACCATCCCGACGTGGACCCTCGGCACCTACGCGGTTTACCACTATGGGCTGTTTGGATTCGCCGTTTTCCAGGCGGCGCTGCAAAGCACATGGCTGCTGGCTTTCTGCACGCCCGGAAGACGGAAGGACTGCGAGTCTTTGCGCCATTGCGCGAGCCCTTTTTCTGGGCGCCGCGCTGGTGCTGGGAAACTTGTTGCTGATACATTCGATCGCGCTGTCGTCGATTTATCGGTTGGGAGCCGTGCTCGCGGTTGAGGCGTGATTTGCGGAGCCTTCCTGCTGCGGATGCTGTTGAGTTGGCGGACGGGTACGGGCTCAGTTGGAGCTGAGCCGGCTACGGCGTAGGCAACTAGCTTCAATCGAAGATCTTATTCACGGGAGTGACTGGATGTCAGACGTTGACAAATGGTATCGCAATTATTGGGCAAGGCATCAAGGCGCGCGATGTCATGTACAAGACGCTGAGAGCGCCATGCTTTTCCTGCGAAAATCGCGCCGAGCTGAACGAAATGGAGCAAGCCATCTTCGATCGCACCCGTCATGCCGGCCGGCTGCTGGATTCGGCGCGGGCGACAAGCGCTCAAGGGCAAGTTTTTGGCCGCTGGTTTCACAGGGACGCTATGAAACTCTCGACATATCCGCAGAAGACCAACATGAGTATTCATCGTCTCGCCAAATTACCGGTCACTTCGATGCTATTCTCTGTCTGGAAGTCATCGAACACATGTCGCTGAACGACTACGTGGATCTGATGGACGAGTTCGGCAGGTTGCTGAATCCGGGAGGCACGTTGGTGATCTGGTACGCCGAATCCCCTTTGTGTCGTTCCCATGTGGGCAGGCGACCCCGGACATGTGCAGCAATATCCATTGGCGGATCTGGCGGCGGATTTTGTGGTGCGAGGCTACGAGGTCGAAGCTTTTCGCGTGCGCTATGGCGCTTGGCCCAAAGGCATTCCGAAGCTGCGATTCCTCGCCATGCGCGTTCTCTGCTATCTGCTGAGTGTTGATTACGCTCATGGCCTCATCGTGATCGGCAAAAGGCCAGAGCAGGCCGCAGGGTCGCCCACATAAACCGTGGGGATTAGGACTAAGTGGTTCCCTGCGTGATCTCCAGCAGGAGTGGTGAAGTTGGTGGAGGATCGGCGACCGCGGTGTACATGAAGCTGCCTGCGCGCTGCCACCATCCTTGGAAAGTTCTGCCGTTTTCACAATCGACGCGAAGTGGAGACCAGCGACTTCCGTGGATCGCTGGAGGGTTTGCAACGTATTCCTCGCCGTACCTGAGTCCGGGGATTGGACCCGTCAGACTCACGACCACATTTCGCGTGTCTGCCCGAAGCCCGACGCGCAGCGCTTTCAGTGCGCTCTCTTTTGCGCTCCACAGCAAGGTCAACAGCCAGGGGCGGTCCGCTTCCGGCATCCGCGCAACCATTGCCTTCTCTTCCGCGGTGAAATAGTCGTGGAAGAAGCCATCGCTCCGCGGCTCGATCATCTCCAGGTCGCAACCCACTGCGGCAGAAGACGGCATAACGGCGCAGACTGCCATCCCCGCGCAGTGGCTTAGAGAAATCACGATGGCTGCCGGCTCGTCGGCGAGAAATACCTCAGGCGCGCCGTCCGGGGCGGGACGAATTTCGATAGCCGCAAGCGCTGATGGATCAGCCGGAAGGTTCAAGTGAGCGGCGACGGCTTGCTTGACTGTCCAGCGTCCCAACCGCCAGTCACCGCGGCGTTTGGGAAATCGCAAACCGCTGAGGTGAAGCGCCTCGGCGGGGCCAAGCCAGTCATTCTCCGCCGGCACATCCGCGGCAGTCTGTTCCAGCCAATACAGGTTCACGGCGAAGCATCAACTCTCGCTTAAGGTCAGCACCGGATGGTTGGCGGCCGACTTTTCACCTTCCGGTCCTGTCTCCTTTTCTATACCACGTTCGATGGCATGGATGAGGTAGGGACGCAGCTTGGCGGGCGGAATGATGTTATGCAAAGCGCCTACTTCGAGGGCGCGATGCACGCTGTGCATGCGGTCGAACTCGTCGGCCACTTCGCCCAGCTTCTCGGAGTGCACGATCTTGAACAGCTCGTTCCACTCGAGCTTGCAGCCGACCTTTCTCCGCGCCGTCGGCCTGAGCCATGGCCTGACTCAACGCCTGCAGGCGCTCATCTTTGCGGGCCCGGGCCTCAACTTCGCCGGCAAAAACCACCGCTGCCGCGGGCGCACCGCCGATCACCGAGGCGTACGTTCCTTCCAGCGCCACTGACCTCCAGATGTCTCGTTCAGCGCGCTGGGAGAAGACCACGTATGCTCCGCCATGATAGCGGGAGATGCACGCAGAAGACCATGGGGCCTTTGAAGTTCACCACCGCCCGGCCAATCTCGGCGCCGTACTCCAATTGCAGTTTGCGCAGCGACTCCGGAGAGCCATCGAACCCCGACAAGTTCGCCAGGACCACCACCGGCCGATTGTTGCTGGCTGCATTGATGGCGCGAGCCACTTTCTTTGAGGAGGCAGGAAAGAGCGTTCCCGCAGTCCATTGGTCCGGCCCGTCCGCCGGCACAAATCCCAGGCGAGGCACGGCTGCGACTCGATGCCGATCAGACAAACCGGATAGCCGCCGAGATGCGCATCCCAAACCACGACCGTCTCGGCGCCTCGCATGCCCGACCAGCGCTCCAGCGGAGCGTGGTCCTGGTCAACGACTGCCACCAGCACTCTGCGAATATCGAATGGCTTCTTGCGTCCGGGATTGGTCTCGTCCGAGAAGATGTCGCCGACGCGCACGAAGCTGCTGGTGCCGTTGGCGCCGTGGGGATACGTTTGCACGTCCCGGTCGATGGGATCGGTGGTTGCGGCCCGCCGCGGGAATCGCTCGCCCGGAAGCAATGTAGGTGTGATCGTAGTGGCGGAACAGGATGTGGCAGGCTTCGTCGATGTCGCGCGCAAAATACTGCGCCTGGCCATTCAGCCCCATGATGCGATCGTAGCCGCCGATGCCCTGGTTATCCTCGGCCGAAACGCTGCCGGAGTAATCGAGAGCACGCTTGCCGGTAAGCACCATGGCGGCCGTCGGCGTCATGATCAGAATGCCCGCGGGTGTGCATCAGCATGGTGGCTTCGGCGTTCCAGTAGGGCTGCGCGCCGACATTGATGCCGTTGACCACCAGGTTTACTTCGCCGCCGGCCTGGGTGAACTCGATCAGGCGACGCAGAACGCGGGCAATCCAGTCCATGTTCTCAACGCCGCTGTCCATCGAGATCTTCGCTCCAGCAGAAATCGGAAACCACTCCAGCGGAACGCGCTTGCTCTTCCGCCAGATCGAGGGCCGCGTTGATGCGCCGGCATTCCGGTTCGGCGAGCGCGCCCATGTCCTTGCTGGGATCTCCCAGCAGCAAGACTCGCGTCATGCCTTCGGGATACTTGGCGGTGAAGTTGCGAATCACACCAACGATGATGTTGGCTTTGTTCTTGCCGTAGGGACGATCGACGGGAACCAGACCGTCCTCGGCATCCAGATCGTACTCGACGAAATCGCCAGTGGGGAATTCGGCCCGCGTGTCTTCCAGCGAAGGCGTGAGCATCTTGATGATTTCGTAGGGATAGATGAGCCCGCGCTGGCGCATCTTGACTACTTTTTGATCGTATTCGGCGAGCGGTTTCAGCGGCTGCAGTTTGGTGGCAGGCCGGAAGGTCATCAGCAAACCCCTGCTGCCGGGATTGGAAACACGCACCAGCATATCGCGCAACTCGCCGGTCTTGGGGTTGGGAATGCGCGCGCGCACGAGCAACTTGCTCCAAGCCCAGGCCGTCGGTCGCCGGGGCCAGTCGGCGCGCAATGTCGTGCAGTTCATCGGGATTGAAGTTGAGCGGTGGCCAAACATACAGCAGGATCCGGTTCCAATAGAGGCGTTTCTGCGGGGGGCGCTTCATCTGGAATAGCCGGATGGCCGCCAGTGTCTCGGCAAACATGCGCTCCAGATGCGGCAGTTGCACGACGCGGCCAGCATCATCGCGTACGGGGGTCAGATCGCGGACTTCGGCGCAGGCAAACAGCCGCTCGTCCTTGGGATTTTCGCGGGCGACGGCGTGCAGAAGGTAAACATCTTCCACTGACGGCAGCCGCTCGATCTTGAAGTTCTTCAGCCGCCACAGATGCAGCCGTTCCCCATCATGGGGTGGATTCCGCGGATAGAACTTCTCCTCCTCGATACTTGCCATCCTTGGAGCACATAGGTGAAATGCTGCATGCCGCCGATGCCCTGGTCCTCGGCCAGGACCGCACGACACCCACGCACAATGCGTCGCATCGTGCCGGGCAAATCCCGCCTGATTCAACGAGGGAATGGATCTCCTGCTGCACGCTTCTCGGCATCGCCAGAGAGCCGTTCGCTGCCAAACATAAAAATCGATGGACGATCTCGTCGGTCGCCGGAACTTCCTCGGATCAGGGGAAGCAGTTGCGCGTGCAGCGTTGCCGCCAGGCCGGAATATTCCGCGTGGGTGGTGAAAACATGGAAGCGCTTGCCTTCGTGTTCATATTCCGGCCGACACGTAGCAGTTGCCCATCACTAAGACCCGGCAACAGAGGTCGGTGAGGGTGCGTACGCGATAGTACCGCCGACGTGAGCACCTCCAGCATCAACTGCCGTAAGTCGAGGTTGGCGGTCGCGAACCGGCTGGAGAACAAGCCTAGCCAGCGGTTGCGGACATTCGATCATGAGCGCGCGGACTCTCTCCTCGCGATCCGCGGCCTCGGGATTATCGCCAGATAGGCAAGGTGATCCTCCATCTCGGCATAGACCAGCTTCCGCGCCCCTTCGAACAGCGGCTGATCGAAGCAGTGATAGCGCACTTCCCGAGCCAGATCGCTGACGGTGGGAAAGCTTCCGCGAGTGATCGGCGATCAGCCGATCGAGCAGCGTGCGGAAGGATTCGTCCGCATCCGGAGTCCAGCATTTCGCCGCGGGGCAGACGCCGTTCGAGCACGCCCAGAATCGGCGCGATCTGCCGCTCCACCCGCTGATGCGACTTGTAAATCCAGAGCAGAGTTTCTTCCAGTGCGGGTGAGGGATCGAGCGTTGTGATGCCATAGTGCGCCAGCGCGCGGCGCAATGCGTCGACAAAGGCCGGTGGAAGTCCCTCGCCTTGCGTCTTGATCATGCGCAAGTAGGTAAACAGGTAGGCTTCGGGGCTGGGCGCTTCGCCACCGATGGATCGCTGGTACCCGGCTTGCGGCGGAACAGGGAACATATGTCGACGAAGATGTTGAGGATCTCATCTTCCTGACGCCGCACTTCTTCGCGTATCGCGCGCTGGGTTCACGGAACTGGCCCCACTTGGCAAACACTCGCGCCGTCTGCACGGGATCGACGTCAAAGCCCAGCATGAGCTGACGCAATTCGTCCAGGTTCTGCCGCCACGCGCGATTGCTGGCACCGTCTTCACCCGAGGTCAACGACGTGCCAAAAACCACTCGCTCCGTCGTCTCAGTCGTTTCGCTCGTCTGCCGCAGGTTCGATCTGCAGCAGCGGAGCGCCGACGTCGACCTGCACGTTGGGTATGGTCATGATCTGCCGCACTTTGCCGGAGAACGGAGCCACGACCTGCGTCTCCATCTTCATGGCTTCCAGCACCAGCAGACGGTCTCCGGCCGCAACCGTGTCGCCCAGGCTTTACCGCAATGGAAACCACTACCGCCGGAGCCGGCGCGTGAACTACGCCGCCGTCGTCGCGCTCGATGCGATGAGAAACACCGTCGACTTCGATCCGGTAACTCAATCCCTGCACAACCGACACCATGTGGGAGCGTTGACCGAATGTCGTGAGCCAATACTCGAAGGGACCGAGATGATGGAGGTGAGCATCGATGCACGACCCATCCACCTCGATGCGGTATCGCTCACGGCCCGAGGCAATACGTCTTCATGGCAGTAGGATTGACCGCGATAACGCAGCTTTACGGTTCGGCCAGCCTCGCTGCGGACCTGCGGCCGGCCACGCACAGCCGACGTATAGAACTGGGCCTGCTCCACCGCCAGATCGGCACAGTAAACTTCAATCGCGGCCTGCACCAGAGCCACATCGGCGAAACGGCGTGAAAGATGTTCGCCATTAGCCGCCAGACGATCGAGCCATTCGACATCCACCTGACCGTGCTGCACTTCGGGACGGCTCAGTAATTCCAGCAAGAACGCTTTGTTGGTAGCTCCGCCCTTGATGACCACGACGCTCTCGCGCAGCACTCGCTGCAAGCGGGAGAGCGCTTCCTTGCGGCTTTGGCCGAAAGCGATGATCTTGGCGACCATCGAGTCGAACTCCGGCGGCACTGAGTCCCCCACCGAGACGCCGGTATCGATTCGTATGCCCGGTCCAGTCGCAATCTTGAAGCGCTCGATGGTGCCCGGTCCCGGGGCAAACCCATTCTCCGGATCTTCGGCGTTCAGCCGCACTTCAATGGCGTGACCAATGGTGCGTGGCTGGGCTGCTTCCAGGCGGCCGCCGCGGGCAATGTGGATCTGGAGCTTCACCAGATCCAGGCCAGTCGTACATTCCGTCACCGGGTGTTCGACTTGCAAGCGGGTATTCATTTCCATGAACATGAACCGCTGGCTGGCCGGCTGGTACAGGAACTCGACTGTGCCGGCATTGCGATAGCCGGCTGCCTGGCTCAAGCGGACTGCCGCCTCGCGCAACGACTGATCCACTTCCAGCGGAGAGCGCGGGGGAGGGCGCTTCTTCCATGACTTTCTGGTGACGGCGTTGGATGGTGCAGTCGCGCACCCCGGCGGCCCATGTCGTCCCGTAGTGGTCGGCAATGATCTGAACTTCGACGTGGCGGGCGCCCCGTCTACCAGCCGCTCCATGAAAACGGTTGGGTCGCCGAAGGCTTTGAAGCTGCCTCGGCGCGAGCGCTCTCAAATGCCGGCGCAAGTTGATCTTCGGCATTGACCCGGCGGATGCCGTGGCCGCCGCCTCCCGCCGTGGCTTTGATCAGCAGGGGATAGCCCAGTCGCCCGGCATGATCAAGCTGCATCCGCGAGGGTCTCCACCGGCCCACCGCTCCAAGGCGCAATCGGAATCTGCGCTTGCTCGGCCAAACGCTTGGAGGAGATCTTGTCGCCCAGCAGCCGCATCACTTCGCCGTCAGGCCCGATGAACACGATGCCCATCTGGCGGCACAGATCCGCGAAGTCGGCATGCTCGGCAACGAATCCCCATCCCACCCAGACCGCCTCGGCGCGCGCCTGCCGCCAAGGCCGCTTGCAAGTCCGCTCATAATCGACGTAGCTGCTCTTGGGCTGATGAGTTTCGTGGATCGAGGATGTGGCTGGCGCCGAGACACCAGGCTTCGTCGGCTTCACGCACGAACATGGCGTGGCGGTCGGGCTCGGTGAAGAGCGCGATGGTGCGCAACGACGTGCCGTGCTCGTGATTGAACTCGCGGGCCGCGTGGATGAAACGCATCGCGGCTTCACCGCGATTGACTATCGCCACGCGCTGAAATTCGTGCTGCATGAGTCTCCCTCGATTCAGAGACCGTTCCCAAAATTGGCAGCTAGGCTGCGTCAGTGCCAGGACGCGGCCGCATCGCTCGCAACGGCTCAAGGTCGACACCGTTGGGGAGCGCCACCGTGCTGTAGCCGCTGAAATGCAGGTAGCGGTTTCCGTTCGCGTCCACGACCTCGGCATCGAAGCTGTCCTCGCTGCTCGATCAGGCGTGACCACGGCATACAAACGGCCCTCGGCCAATTGCGGTGAGCGCGAGCCAGCGGACCTGGTCAACGTGCAGCGGCAAACCCATGCGGCCGTGCACGCCCATCTCCCAGAGCCCGGCAGTTTGGAAGCAAAGCTCAATCAGCCGCGGCGCCATCAGCGTCGGACGATCGGACGGATCGTGATTGCCGGGCAAGTCCTTCGGCCATCTCGCCCACCATTCGCTTTCCATCCCACCAGGCGCGCTCCACAACCTGGTACGCGGGACCGTGGAAGTAGATGCGATAGATTTCGGCGGCTTCGATGATGGATTCAGCTGACAAGTGCACGGGCGTCGGCGGTGACACTTCCGGCGCCTGCTTCGTCAGCCGCACCCGGGCGGTGAAGTGCGTGGTCTCTTGCGGTTCCGCTTGGTTCGGCAGCTTCGCCGGCCGATCAATCGGCAATCCGCGACCAAACTGTCGCCCTGCGGATAAAAGACAGCCTGAATGGTCACTGTCCGCGGCTCATCCTTGTAGAACTTGAACGGCGCCAGGAAATTCACCTCTTCGATCGCTGTCGACATGCCATCCGGGATGCACGCACAGAGCAGCTTCGGCAAACGCCTCGATGCCCATCACGCCGGGCAGCACCGGCGTGCCGTCAATACGATGATCGTGCAGGAATGGTTGAGCCGTGGGATCCAAGCGTGGTCTCCATGGTCAGGCCAGCTGTAGACGCCCATTCCGGTGATCTTGCCGACCATCGGTCCTTGAGTTGTCAGGCGCTCGCGAGAGCTCTCAGGGCTTCTGTATCCAGCCCGCCAGTCGCATCCCATTCGTTCAGCAGAACGCCGAGACGCTGGCCGATCACGATTTCACCGCGCGTGCCTCCGGCAGTGAGTTCACGACGGATCAAAGGAATGCCAGCCTCGGGCGGCAGCATGTCGATGCCTGCCAGCTCCATCATCTTCGGAATGGAGCCGCGCGTGGCCATGCCGATGCCGCCCCATGCCGTCCAGTCGATCACGATGCCGCGTGTAGCCGGACGGGTAGTGCGGAAGCTCGACGTGATCTTGCACAGCAGGTCGTTGGCGGCGCTGTAGTCGCGTTTGTCCGCCATTGCCGAAGCGGCCGGCAATCGAGCTGAATGCCACCGTCGCTCCGAGAGGCATGTCGCCGATAGCATGCAGAAGGTTGAACCAGCCGTCGCTCTTCACGTCGAAGACCAGATCGAATTCGCGCGGGTCCTTGTCCGGCAGGAAGTGGCTGCGCTCGATGCCAGCGGCGTGCAGCAGCACATCGATGCGCCCGCTGCGTGCTGCGCACCTGGTCGATGACTTTGGCTACGGCCTCGCGCATCGGCAAGATTGACGCTGAAATAGTGTGCGGTACCGCCTGCCGCTCGCACCGCGTCGATGGCGCTCTGTGCAGCCTGCGCCCGCTCCAATGCCGCCAGTTCCTTTTCGACCAGCGCCGGCGTGGCCCGCTCGCCGCGCGCCTGGATGCGCGCGAACAGATCGCGCTTCAGTCCGTCTTTGTCGCTGACGAAGCGCTTGAGATCGGGATTGTCCGGATCGGGTTCGGGCACCAGATCGAGCAGATAGAACGTGCCGCCGGACGCGGCCGCCAAATCGGCGGTGATGGCCGAGACGATGCTTCCTGCCGCGCCGGTGATGAGAAAGACGCTGTCTTCGTCCAAGCGTCAGGCCTGGTTGGCCATCGACTGCCGGGCTGTTCCTGCAAGCCAACTGTCCAACGCAGACCGTGCCTTGTAGCCGATCTCGACCGCGCCCGGATCGCGCAGGGTTTCCTCAATCAGGATTTCGGCGACTTCTGATGGCTCGCGGTCCGGCTTCGAAATCGACCGCTTTGACGAGAGCGTCCGTGCGCTCGCGCTTGTAGGTCTTGGTGAAGCCCACGACCGCGCCGCCCAGCGGCGCGACCGCTCCGGCCTCGTCGTAGCCGTGCTGTCCGCCGAGCCGAGTCGCCGACACCAGGAACGTTCCCGGCGCAGCAATCTGCTCGTACAGAATGCGCATGGTGGTGTACAGCGACTTGACGCGTACCCGCAGGCTTCATGCCAGGCGGCGAGGTTCATGTTGCTCGAGCGGTCCTTCATTGTCCAGCGCGGGCAGCCAGTACACTCCCTGCACCGGGCCGGCGGCGAGCCAGTTCTTGAGGCGTGTGGTCAAGTGCGTCCGCATCCGGTGCGCCGTCGATGCGCAGTACTTCCACACCTAGTCTTGCAACTGTTGCGTCAGCGCATCGGCTACGCCGCTCTTGTCAGGCATGATCACGACTCGGCTGCCAGGGCCCAGCGTCACGCCGGTTGGCTTGCAGAGGTTGAGTGGCGGGCGCAAGTTGGGTACGGGAACGCGGCGTGGAATACGGTTGGCCGCATCGAAGCTGGCGAGTGACTGGCGCGGGCGTTTTGGCGCGGACGAGGTCACGGCGACGCGGCAGGCTCGGTGTCGGAGGGCTTTCCTGCGAGCTGATGCCGGTGGCGACGCCGTGCGCCTGTCGTCTGCGCGAACTGAATCACGTGGGCCAGGGTCGGGAAATCGCGCAGCTTGAGATTCTCGTCACGCGGGATGTTGTATGCCGCTCGCACGGCGCGAACATCTCCGCCTGTTTGACGGTGTCGACGCCGAGATCGGCTTCGAGATCGAGATCCAGGTCCAGCATGTCTTTCGGATAGCCAGTCTTCTCGGCGACGATCTCCAGCACCTTCTCCTTGATGGAGTCATCGTCGGCCGTGACCGCGACTGTTCGGTGACCACGGGAGCGGTGCTGACTGGCGCGGCGACCGTTGCGGCTGGCTCAGAAGTTGTGGCGTCGCAGGCCGGTGGCACTCGCCGCAAGGTCGGGCCGCTTCTCGTAAACGAAGCGAATCACGTGGGCCAATGTGGGATAGTCGCGCAGCTTGCGATTTTCATCACGCGGAATGTCGTAGATCTCGCGGATGGCCGCGAACATCTCCGCCTGCTTGACGGTGTCGACGCCGAGGTCGGCTTCCAGATCGAGATCCAGGTCCAGCATGTCTTTGGGATAGCCGGTCTTTTCGACCACCAAGCGCGAGGATGCGGTCCTTCACGGAATCGCCAGCGACTCCGCGGGCGGAGCTACCGGCAGCTGGGCGACGGGCGACTGTCACGTCCTGGAGCGGCTACGTGAGTGTGCGTACGTTAGCGGTTGGTCGGACGTCGGCAGTCGCAGCTGCCAGGTCGGGCCGATTCTCGTACACGAAGCGGATGACATGCGCCAACGTTGGATAATCGCGCAGCTTGCGGTTTTCGTCGCGGGGGATGCTGTAGATCTCGCGGATCGCCGCGAACATTTCCGCCTGCTTGACCGTGTCGACGCCGAGGTCGGCTTCGAGATCGAGATCCAGATCCAGCATGTCTTGCGGATAGCCGGTCTTCTCCACTACCAACGCGAGAATGCGTTCCTTCACGTCATCGGTCAGCGCCGTCGTTGGCGCGATTGCCAGTGGCCGTGGCGTGGACGGTTTCACGTTCGGACGTTGCTGCACGGATTCGCTGCGCTTGCGGCGCGTTGGAGGACGCAGCTGCCGGCGCAAGGTCGGGCCGATTCTCGTACACGAAACGGATCACGTGCGCCAAGCGTGGGATAGTCGCGCAGCTTGCGGTTCTCATCGCGCGGGATGCCGTAGATCTCGCGGATCGCGGCGAACATTTCCGCCTGCTTGACGGTGTCGACGCCGAGGTCGGCTTCGAGATCGAGATCCAGGTCCAGCATGTCTTGCGGATAGCCGGTCTTCTCCACCACCAAAGCCAGAATGCGCTCTTTCACCGGATCGCCGCTACTGTCGGACTTCGGCGGCCGTCGGCGGCGCGGCGACGCGGCGACAACTGAACTTCCGCTTCGGTTCTGCAACCGGTGCGGCTGGCGCGCCACGGAGTTGGGCGCTTGGACACGCTGCGACGCTGGCGCTGGGCGCTGTCTGCAGGCTTTGCAGCCGGTGGCGCGCAGCCACTGCGCGTTGGCGCTTGGACAGTCGGCTCGCTGGACGGTCGCAGCTCGTGAGCTTCGCGCGGTCACCGCGATCCGCGCTGCCAGTCCTTGATCGCGAACGCGCAGCGTCCGGTGAACCACTTCCAGTCCGCGACCGGACGGCCTGCCATCCGGCTCAGCCAGGCGTTCCCAGGCGGACTTATCGGCGATGCGGTAGGCATAGCCCAGATGCTTTGGGCTGGGACGGACTCCGTTCTTCGTCGGCACCCAACGCAACAAAATCATGCTGATCTGTGAGCCGAAGCCGGCGCCCAGATGTAACGCATATTGGACTGGGATAGGCGCCACCTTTCGACAAGTTCAAGACGCCCAACTCGGGATCGACCTCCTTGAAGTTGGCAACCGGCGGCACCAATCCCGTTTCCAGAGCTTTCACCGCCAGAACATCTTCAATGCCCGTAGCCATCGCATGACCGGTCATGCCCTTGGTATTGGCAATCACGATTTGATCCGCGCCGTCGCCGAAGACACGGCGCAGGGCATGGATCTCGGCCGAGGCGCTACCGCCGCGCGCAGGCGTGTAAGTCTCGTGGGAAACGAAAACCATCTGCGGCGCTACCTCACCGCGGGCAATGCCACTGCGGGTTTCTGCCTGCGGCCACCAGGCTTTCCATGACCCCGCCGATGTGCTGGACATCGAGGCGAGTGCCGTGGAACGCGCTGTTGGCCGTCACCGCGCTCAGCACTTCGCAGATAGGCTGGATGCCGCGTTCGTGCGCGGCCTCGGCGCTCTCGACCACCAGAGCGGCGGCGCCCATACCCATGATCAGGCCGTGACGGCGGCGGTCGAAAGGAATAGCGGCTTCTTCGACTCGCTCGTCGGTAGCTGCCGCTCCGCTGGCCAAAAAGCCTGCGCCCAACCACTCCAACATGTTGTCGGAAGTGACATCGTCGGCCGAGATGACGATCACGCGGCGGCAGCGGCCGGCGCGGATCCAGTCCTCGGCCAGCGCCACGGCCTGTGCGCAGTGGTTGCGCAGGCGGCATTGATTTGGGTGTTGGGACCGCGAGCGCCGATCAGTTCGGCAAATTGCGAATGTCCCATCGACAAGCACCCGAAGCAGGAAGCGCCGGTCGAAGACGTAAGGCTCCTTCTCGAGCGTGGCGCGCAACTCGTCGATGCGCCGGTCGATCTCCTGCCCCAGCGCCGAATGTCCGTTGGCCGTGCGCGCGCCCGCCAGCCTTCCAGCATGGCCAACTCTTCGCGGCGGGCATGATCGACGTGATAGCCAGAAATGATTTCGGCAAAGGAATCGTAGCCCGGAAAAGCCGAGCCGAAAATCACGCCTGTGTCGTCCCGCATGGCGTCGGGCAATCCCCAGCGCTCGGGCAACTGCGTGCCTTTGCTGGTGGTCTTGTAGCGCATCACCAGCGGGATGCCGGCGTCACGCAAGGCGTCGATTCCCGCAGCGATAGCCAGCCGGGTCACGCGATCCAGCGCCGCCAGATGTTCGGCGGGAACGCCGAATTCACTTTCCAGATCGAAGGCGCCGCCGCGACCGGCCAGCTTGATGACGTCGGCTACATCGGCGATGTCTTCAAAGGTTGGCTCGCCTTTTTCGCTCTTGACCAGGCGGCGGATGTGTTTTTCGAGCATGGCGTTGCGGAATCGAGCGGGGATGGAGCCAATGAATTGATCGCCGCGCAGGATGCGCTCGATATTGCCATCGTCGAAAATGTGCTCGGTTCCCGGCAGGCCCAGGACGCTCCGGTAATCACCACTGGTGCGTAGACCGGAGTAGGCTGCTGGCCGTGGGTTATTTGCCAGCCCTCGTTCCAGGACTCTCGGCTAGCAGACGGCCGAGTTCGTTATAGGAATTACCGTTGCCGTTCGGAGGCCTGGACGGCACGACGTCGCAGACGATCAGGAGGAGTCGGTCTGCCACTGCGGATGCGGTCGAGCGGAAATGTAGTGCGCCTTGAGCAGCCGCAACGATTGCCGCTACCGGGGCTGGTTTGGCGGAGATTGCTGGCTCGTGATCCCAGCCGTAAGACAGCAGCCTTCGCCGGAATCTCGCGTGAGACCTCAGCCTGCCCGCGGCCCAGACCTGCGGCATACAAGGCGCACAGGGCTTGGTTGAAGGAAGGAATGTCTCCGACCTTAGGATGATTGGTGAACAGCGAAATAATGTCGCCGCGCTCACCCAGCACTTCCTCGGCAAATCCCTGCAACGCCTTCTTCGGCCCGACTTCGATAAAGACGCGAGCGCCGGCGTTGTACAAGCGTGTTCAGGCCCTTCACAAACTGCACCGGAGAAGCCACCTGCAATGCGCAAGCAGGTCCAGCATCTGCGGAACAACATCCGGTCCCGTGGGATAAAACTCGCCATTCACATTGGCGACGATGGGTATCTTCGGAGATTGAATGTGCAGGGTGGCCAGCATCTCACGCAGCGGCTCGCTGGCCGGAGCGACAATCGAGGTGTGGAAAGCGTGGCTCACCGGCAACGGCACGACGTTGAAGCCGGCTTGCAGGAAGATCTCCATCGCCTGTTCAACTGCTTTGCTGGCGCCGCCGATGACCGACTGTTGTCCGCTGTTTACGTTGGCGATGACGACGTAGCCGTCAATGGTCTTCAGGATTCGCTCGACTTCAGCCAAGGGCGCAAAGACCGCAGCCATGCGGCCGGTATCTGTCACAGCCACCTTGGTCATGCCGCGGCCGCGGGCGCTAACGGCGGCCAACGCATCGTCGAAGGTCAAGGAGCCTGAGGCGACCAGGGCGCCATATTCGCCCAGGCTATGTCCCATGGTCATGTCGGGCTTGATCCCGTATGCGGCCAACAACTGGGTCAGTGCCAAGTCGATGGTCAGCACGGTGGGCTGAGTGATCTCGGTCTGGCGCAGATCTTCTTCGGCTTTGGCGACGGCGTCTCGTTGGTGGGATCGACAAAAATAAACTCGCTGAGCGGCTTGCCCAGCATCGGGGTCATGATGCGATCCGCTTCCACGAAAGTGTCGGCCACCATGCGGTTCGGCGGCGCGCAACGGCGCGATCATGTTCACGTATTGCGAACCTTGTCCGGTGTACAGAAACGCAACCTTGGGGGCAGGACCATGTCCGCGAAAGATTCCCTGCGGACGCAGAGCTTTCCAGATTGGCGCCTGATTGGCTTTCAGAGCTTTGAGCGCCTTGGCCGATTTGTCCGCCAAGTCAGCAGCATCGGCATAGTCGATGGCCAGACGTTCCGGAGCTTGCAGGTCCGACTTCAGCCGGAGCGGCTGGGGCCGGGCGCGCGTCCCGCTGCGGCATCGTTGTGGACCACAAGCAAACGCTCGATGATGTGCTGCGTCGGAGTCGGCGCCGATTACCAGTGCACCGCGCAAAGGAGCTTTGTAGGAAGCTGGGGCAGATGCCGGAGGAGAAGCTTTCTCAGCACTTGCGACGATGCTGGGAATTACTCCCGAGGGTAGGTCGCCCACCGCGACCGAATGCTTGCCATTGCCGTTCATTCTCCCGGGAATGTATTCCTCGAGGACCGCATGAAAGTTGGTGCCACCAAATCCAAAGGCGCTTACCGCGGCGCGCCGTGGAACATCCGCCGGAACTGTCCACTCCTTCAACTCGGTGTTGACATAAAGCGGAGAGTGAGCGAAGTCGATGTCTGGACTGGGCTGCTCACAATGCAGGCTGGGCGGCAACACCTTATCGCGAAGCGCCAAGGCGGCCTTCAGCATTCCAGCCGCGCCCGCGGCGCTTTTCAAGTGTCCGAAATTCGATTTGACCGAGCCCAAGGCAATTGAGCCTTTAGGAAGAGAAAACCGCTCAGCACATCAACCAGACTTTGCGCCTCGACTACGTCACCCACACGGGTCGAGGTACCGTGACCTTCAAATAAAGTCGCGGTCGCCGGGGATAAGCCGGCGTTGTCCCAAGCCCGCTGATGCAGAATCTCTGGCCAACTGGATTGGGTGCCGTAATGCCTTTTCCTTTGCCGTCGCTGGATCCCCCCATACCGCGCAGTACGGCATAAATCTTGTCACTGTCGCGCTCGGCATCCGCCAGACGCTTCAATAAAAAGATGGCTGCGCCTTCACCCATCACGAAGCCATCGGCTCCCTGGGCGTAGGGGCGTGTGCCGGTGGCCGAGAGCGCGCCGATCTTACAAAACTTTATGAAACTTGAAGCGCCCATGTTGCGGTCGATGCCACCCACCACGGCTACGTCGAAATCGTTCTCGATCAGTCCCTCCGTCGCTGCACTAAAGGCCGCCATAGCCGAAGCGCAAGCTGCGTCCACGACGTAGTTTGGACCGTGAAAGTTGTAAATATTAGCAATGCGACCGGCGATGCAGTTGGCCAGTTCGCCCGGCATGGTGTCTTCCGTAACTGCGGGGACCAGCTGGCCGATGCGACGGTGCAATTCCTCGCGTCATCTCGCGGCGTACCCCCTCTGGCAGGGCAGCGAAGCTGGCAGTTTCGGCCAGCTCGCGAGCATACTCCGGGAAGTACAGACGCAACGCGGTGAAGTAATGCTTCTCTCCGGCCATGGCATTACCGAGAATCACGGCCGTGCGATCCGAATTCAGCGGCCTCTTGGGATAGCCGTAATCTTCCAGGGCCTCGCGCGTGCAGGCAATCGCCCACTTCTGGGCATCATCCATGGCGTCGACGACCTTCGGTGGTACCGCCATGTGCCACTTCATAGGCTCCCAGGGAAACTCACGCACCCAGCCGCCGATCGTCGAGTACGTCTTGTCGGGCGCAGCGTGATCGGGATCGTAGTAAAGGCAGGGATCCCAACGGTCGGGCGGAACTTCGCTAACGCTGTAACGGCTGTTCTTCACGTTTTCCCAGAAAACCGGAACATTCGGAGCGTCGGGCAGGACGGCGCCCACTCCAACAATCGCAATCGCGCGATGAGCAGTGTTTTCCATGTCTGGCACTTCCTTTTCGGATTTCGAACCTAGACGAATAGGCGGCTATCGGACGGCACGACGTGCGCAAGTGTCGCGGGTAGGGTCTGTGATTTCCTCTCCACACTGGAGGATCTACTCACCAGGCCTGGTTAATCGAGGGCGGCCGAGAGCATCTTTAATGTGACAGACCAACAGACAGCTTGTCTGTGATATGGCGTGCTGGAGTTTGTGACGTAAGAGCCGCAGCCGGTGATATCGAGCGTAAGGAACCGTGACATCTATTTGTGGCAACACGAAAATGATCAGGGCATGAGACACCCGGCTTTTCAGCATTCTGTCGAGCAGGTTGGACTGCGGGATCGCTATTGCGGATTGCAATTGTGCGGCGAAACAATATCTGTTGCCACACAGATATGGCAGCGGCCGCCATTCTCAGGCTTACACGAGTTGCCATGATGTGACGCGACATGCTTGTTATCACACAGGTGGGGAATCGCATCTTCCTCAGGGTGCGGCAAAATTCGCGTCTGGTTAAGGCGCCGGCACACAGAAAGGCATCCGGTCCGATGTACCCGCGCCGAATGCCTTCCCGGGTCGACTAAACCAAAACGGGCTGTTCGGCTTCTTTCTTTACGCGGCCGTAGATTACGTCGGCAATGTAATCCATGTCCGCAAGCTGGCCGGCTTGGGCGCGCAGGACGGCGGACAGTCCGGAACTGGCTTCCAGTGCGGCGACATCGCCTTCGCTGACGCCATCGGCTCCGATCACCCAGCGCAAACCGTCTTGCGCCACTTTAAGCGCGGCATCGCGGGCGAAGATCCGGGCCAAGCGCAGCCAGTGCGGTCGCGTCGAAACGCGCGTTGGCTTTCTCGTTCAGCCTGCCTTCAGCCGCCAGCGCAGCCCGGCGAGCCAGGCTGCCGGCGCACTCCGCGTAAGCGATCAACTCGCCCAGGCGCAGCAGAATGTGCTGATAACGGGTCAGGCGCGCGGCGCGCGCTGTTTCCATTACTTCGGCCAGGGCGTGCGAGGCCAGTGCGGCGGTGCCGGCGCCGACATTCGGGATGCCTGGCGTGCAACGCTTCGAGTCCGCGTGCCTGCTCGTGATAGTACTGCCCGCGGGTCTTCAGGTGAAGCTGCCAGCGGTCACGGCTGATGGTCATCTCCATGATCTCGGAGGTGCCTTCGTAAATCCTGGTGATGCGAACGTCGCGGCTTGATTTTCTCCACCATGTATTCGTGCGTATAGCCGTAGCCGCCGAGCGCCTGAATGCTGTCATCGGCGGCCTTATCGCCGGCTTCCGTCGCCATGTACTTGGCGATGGCGCCTTCGGTGTTCAAAGTTCCCTCGCCGGCGTCGATGCGCAAGAGCGGTTTCTTCGATGTAGGAGCGGGCGGCTTCCAGACGGACCACGTTGGGAACGATCAGCTTGTGGGTGTAGCCCTGTTTCTCCGACAGCGGCGCGCCCGCCTGAATGCGCTTGGTGGAATAAGGAATGGCGCGATCGAGCAGCGCTCCATCCGGCCCCCAGGCCAAACGCCGCAACCATCAGGCGCGTGTAACCGAACACCGCCTGCGCCTGCAGCAAGCCCTGGCCTTCCACGCCGCCGACCAGCCGGTCGGCGTCCACGTAGACATTGTCGAGCGCCAGCGCTGCCGTGTTGCTGAGACGAATACCATGCTTGTCTTCCGGCTTGTCGTGGGTAAAGCCCGGCGCGCCTTTTTCTACGATGAACCAGGTCGGACCGCCGGGCGTGTTGGCCAGAATGGTGTAAGCATCAGCAATGCCGCCGTTGCTGATCCACTGCTTGCTGCCATTGATCTTGTAGCCGACAATCTTGCCGTCCTTGATGACGCGGTCGGCCGTGGTCTTCAGCGCTCCCAGATCGCTGCCGGCTTCCGGTTCGGTGGCGCCGTAGGCGAACAGAATTCCCTCTTCCGCGATTCTTGCCCAGCCACATTTTCTTCTGCTCCGGAGTGGCGCCGAAGGTTATCGGATCGCTGCCCAGGAAAGTGGCAAACAAAGAGGTGGCGACGCCCAGGTCGATCCGCGCCATTTCTTCGCAGATGCAGATAGACGTCGAAGGTGCTTCCGCCCATGCCGCCGTACTCTTCCGGAATGAACAGGAGTTGGATGCCCAGCTTGTCGGGGCTGCACATGTACCGGACGATTTCCACTGGGCACTCGTCGCGCTCATCCAGACTCGATCAGCTCTTCGTCCGGCAGGCGCTTCTTGGCGAAATCCTGGAGCGATTTCAAACTCAGTTGCAGGGTCTTCTTGGTAATCATTGACGATGCCTTTCTCTTAGACCGAAACGCCTTTGGCTTCGCGGATCTTGTTGGTCAGCTCCGGCAAGAACTCCAGGATGTCGGCGACAATTCCAACGTCTGCCACCTGGAAGATGGGAGCTTTGGGATTCTTGTTGATGGCGACGATGAAGGGATTTCCTTTGAGGCCGGCCAGATGCTGGAACGATCCGCTCATGCCGCACGCCATGTAAATCTTGGGCTTGACGGTCTGTCCGGATGAGCCTACCTGGCGGGATTTCGGCAGCCACTTGGCGTCCACCACGGGCCGCGAACAGCTCACCGCTGCGCCCATGATTTCGGCCAGCTCTTCGGCGATGGGTATGTTGTCCTTTTCCTGGATGCCACGGCCCACGGAAACCAGCACTGCCTGCTTGGTGATATCGACATCGCCGGCCTCGGCGACCACGGTCTCCAGATAACGGCGTTTCGCGGACAACGTGCCGACTTCGGCGGACTTGTCGACCACCGTGCCGCTGAGGGCAGCGCTTTCCAGCGGCTTGAAAGCTCCGGGACGCATAGTGAGGACCGCACCCGAGGAGAGATCGCAGCGCACGTGCGCGCTGACCTGCCCGCCGAACTCCTGGCGAACCAGCTTCAGCGCTGTACCGTCCACCCCGTCGATGGCCACTACGTCAGAGACAAAGGCTGCGTTCAGCTTGATCGAAAGGCCGGGCGCCAAATCGATTCCGAAATGTGAGTGAGGAACCAGCACGATGCTGTCGCGCGGGATGACTTTTACCAGGGCTTGGCGGACCAGTTCAGCGTTGGGATAGGCGATCGCCTGATTGGCGACTTTCCATATCTCGCGTAAGAGGATCGCAGGCTTTCGCAGACGGCGTCGACTTCGGGACCCCAGCCGGTTACGACGGCAATTGGGGCGATAGTGGCGTCGATACTTTTTGCGGCAGCAGCCAGCTCGGCAGCCGAGTCGTCGGCCACGCCGCCCTTGTGCACGATGTAAGCGAAGATGCGCGCCATTAGTTCAACCCTCCTTTGGCCTTCATCAAATCAATTAGCTTGTCGATAATTTCTTCCTGGCTGCCCTGCAGCATTTCAGCGCCCTTGCCCAGCGCAGGAATGAAGTAGTCGGTGCGCTTGACCTTGGCTCCGGCTGCTCCAACTGCGGCAGCGTCAACCCCCAGATCCGAGGCCCCGAAGGTTGGGATCTCAACCGAGGCGACCTGGCGGATGCCCCGCATGCCGACATAACGCGGTTCGTTAATGCCGGTCTGAATCGAAAGCACGCAGGGAAGATCGATCTCGTTCATCTCCTTGTTGCCACCTTCGATCTCACGGCTGATTTTCAGCTTGCTACCGTCGAGCACGGAGATAGAATTCACCAGGGAAGCGAAGGGATAATCGAGCAGCGCTGCCAGCATTCCACCGACTTGAGCGCCACCGTCCTCGGCCTGGATTCCAGTCAGGATCAAGTCGAAATGATTCTTCTGCACGAAAGCTTTCAGGATGGTTGCGATGCCTCGGCCGTCTGAGCCCGTGAAGCCATCGTCCGAGATCAGGACGCCTTGGTTTGCACCCATCGCCATTTCCCGCCGCAATACTTCTTCATCCTCGTCGGTGCCAACGGTCACGACGGTGACGTTGCCGCCGGCGTTGGCGGCGATCTGGATGGCCTCTTCGACGGCATAGTTGTCCGGCTCGTTCACCGAATAGACCAGGTCGTCGCGTTCGATATCGTTGCCCGCACTGTTAAGTTGGATCTCATTCTCTGAAGTGTCGGGTACTCTTCTGACGCAAACTAGAATTTCCACTTTCATCCTCCCGATTGCTTGATTCGTGCATCCGCTTCGGCAACTTGCCGCGAATCGAAACTGTTACACCGTTACCGGTTCAGCTAATTGCTGCGTCACTTTCGCCGGTTCGCGCACGACGTGCTTGTCGACCAACTCGGTCAAGTCGATAGCCGTCATCTTTCCTTCCAAACCTGCGACCTTGATTGCATCTTCCATGTTCACCATGCAGAAGGGGCAGGCAGTGACGATTACGTTAGCGCCGGCTTCCGCGGCCATCTGCACTCGCTTGACGCCCATGCGCATGTCTTCTTTCGGCTCGTAGAACAGCATCAGCCCGCCGCCACCGCAGCAGAATGAGCGGTCGCGGCAGCGGCTCATCTCGACCCGCTTCAGGCCGGGGATGGCGTCGACCACATTGCGCGGATCGTCGTAGACACCGTTATGCCTTCCCAGGTAACAGGGATCGTGATAGGTGTATACGTTGTCGCGCGTTTTCTACCGGGATTGAGTTTCAGATTGCCGGCCTTGATTTCGCGGGCCATCACTTGGCTGATGTGCTCAACCGGCGGCATATCTTTATAGTCGTGCTTGAGCGCGTTGAAGGCGTGGGGATCGGCGGTGACGATACGCTGCACTCCCGACGCATGGATGGCTTCGACGTTGTGGTCGCGCAGCGCCATGAAAAGCGTTTCTTCGCCGAAGCGCCGAACGTCGTGCCCGCTGTCTTTTTCCGCGGCACCGAGGATGCCGAAGTTCGTTCCGACCTGGTCGAGAATCCTCGCGGTGGCGCGGCCGATCGCCTGGATGCGATCGTCATAGGACGTGATGCTGTCGACAAAGTACAAGGTGTCGGCGGTGGTCTTGCCGTCCAGAATCTTTGACGTTGCAGGTTGGCTGGAACTCTTTGTCCTTGGTCCAGTCGGCCTTCTTCTTCTCCATCTTGCCGTAAGGATTGCCGCGACTCTCCAGAGCTTTCAACGCCTTCTGGATCGACTTGGGCACGTTGCCGTCGTCGATTAAGCCGCGCCGCAGATCGACAATCTTGTCGATGTACTCGATCAGCAACGGGCACTCTTCTTCGCAAGCGCCGCAGGTGGTGCAGGACCAGACTTCATCTTCGGAGTAAATGCCCTCGGGCGAAACTAACGGAGTGCCGTTGCCCACTTTGCCGAACATCGGAAAATGCTGGAAGGTGTAGTCCCTGGCCTTGATGGTGAGGAAGCGTGGCGACAGCGGCCTGCCCACGGCGTTGGCCGGACAATTGTCCGAGCAACGTCCGCAATCGGCGCAGGAATAGAAATCGAGCAGGTGCTTCCAGGTGAAATCTTCGAGCTTCTTGACGCCGAAGGATTTCACCTGATCGAGATGCTCATCGCTGACATCCCATCGGACGGGCTTGATGGTTCCCTTATCCAGCTTGGCAAAGTACACGTTGAACAGCGACGTCTCGACGTGGAACTGAATTCCGAACGGCCGATAACACAGCAGAAAGTAAAAGGTCAGCACATCCAAAATGTAAGCGCCGCGGTGCAGATTCCAGAGAGTGGACGAAGAAGCCGAACCGAGACCGTTCTTCAGCATCCACGGCAGCGACAGGGCAGAGAGAAACTCAATGTGACCCTGTTGCGCCAGAAGAGCCGCCCGGCTAGCTTCAAATAAACTTTCCGACAGCATCAGGATCGCGATCAGCGCCAGCAGGAAGATGGCATCGCCTTTGTGGCTCTTACCGTATTTTGCCGGGACCTCGTAGCGGGAGGGCCTGAAGACAATTCGGCGAGTCGCGGCGGCCACCATGCAGAGGAAGACAATGGTTGAGCAGTAGTCGGTGACGATCCCGTAGAGGTGGCCGACGTCACCGGATGAACCCAGGCCAGCGAAATTCTCGGACATGCCGAGAATGAGCAGCGAGAACGCGCGGGTCGCCAGCAGAATGAAGCAGGAAAAGATAAGGATGTGGATCGTTCCCGCGACCCGGTAGCGCGGATGCTTCCATTGCCCAAACCAATATTTGGCAACTCGTTCCAGACGAAGGAGTGGCCGATCAAAACGAACGTCGGGGTTGCCGTGAACCAGCGGCGTAAGACGCTTTGCCACAATGTAGGAGAAGCATGCGAGCCCGAGAATGATTGATGATCACGAACAGGATCTGCCCGTGAATCAACCAATACGTCGTCTCGGCCGGTGACTGGAGAGCTTCCAACATACTGCTCGACATCTCCTTCTGACGATCGCAATCTTCGAGGTGGCGGCCTGGGTGTCGCACAGCGGTCGCTGCGCGGCTTACTTGGGATTATGGAGGGTTCGGCTAGCAAGTGCTGTGAGTCGCAACAGCTAGTGATGTGAGTCGCATCACACGACAGTAGTACAACAGACTTCTGAATTGCCGATGAGCGACGAATCGCGTCCAGCAGGTGGCCTGCTTCCCAATACATTATTATGTGGAGGGTCTGACAGGTAGTTTGACATGGGAAAACTGGAATTGTTCGGTACGTCGAGTTGTCCTTACACGCGCGAGATGCGGGAGTGGCTCGAGTGGAAGCGCCGCGAGTTTGTCGAATACGATGTGGAGGCTGATGGCGCGGCGTGCGAGCGCCTGCTCACTCTCGCCGGCGGTCAGCGAACCGTGCCCGTTCTGGTTGAGGACGGCAAGATCGTGCAGACGGGCTGGCAGGGGCGCGGCTGCATCATCGCCGACGGAAAGTCGGGATGAGGGTCGCCCGATTCATCCGGGTGCGGGGAGTGGTTCAAGGAGTAGGGTTTCGCCCATTCGTCTATCGATTGGCTCACGCGCATGGGCTGGCGGGTTGGGTATTGAATGGCGAAGAGGGCGTCGAGATTCAAGTCGAAGGTCCTGAACCGAGCCTGCAAACTTTTGTTGGGGAACTGAAGACGCAAGCTCCTCCGGCCGCAGTTATCTCAGAGATCGACGTGCAGCCCGCCGAGCCGGCGGGACTAACCGGATTCACCATCCATGAAAGCGAACGCCGCGAAGAAACCGACGGTCCGCATCTCGCCCGACCTGCCGGTGTGTGAGGCGTGTCTGCAGGAGCTCTTCGATCCAGCCGACCGCCGCTATCAATATCCTTATATCAACTGCACGAACTGCGGACCGCGCTACACGGTAATTCTTGGCCTGCCTTACGACCGTCCCAATACGACGATGAAGGCGTGGCCGCTGGAGGGGTACTGCCAGGCGGAATATGACGATCCCGATAATCGCCGCTTTCATGCGCAACCAGTAGCCTGTCCTCAGTGCGGTCCGCACTATTGGCTTCAAGTAGGCGAACAGACAACTCATGGTGACGCCGAGGTAATCCGCCGGACCGCTGACCTGCTCAACCAGGGTGAGATTGTCGCGATCAAGGGGTTGGGAGGATATCACCTGGCATGCGATGCGCGGAACGCGTCGGCCGTAGGCGAAATTCGAGAACGAAAGTATCGCAAGGAGAAGCCCTTCGCCGTAATGACGAAGGATCTGGAAGTCGCGCGAACCGTGGTTGAGCTATCGCGCGAAGCCGAGAGTCTGCTTACCTCCGTCGCGCGGCCAATTGTGCTCGCGCCTGCGACATTCGATTTGCCCGGCGTCGCTCCCGATAATGATGAACTCGGCGTGATGCTTCCGTACACGCCTCTGCAGCACATGCTGTTCGCCGCTGGCGCTCCGGACATTCTGGTGATGACCAGCGCTAATCGTTCCAGCGAACCCATTGCTTATGACGAACACGACGCGTTCGAGCGCTTGGCCGGGGTAGCCGACGCGTTTCTGGTCGGCGAGCGTCCCATTGCCCGACGGGTCGACGATTCGGTCGCTCGCGCCGGGGCGTTTGGACCGATGATTCTACGCCGATCGCGTGGCTATGCTCCGGGGGCGGTTGCTAACTTGCCTATCGACCGGCCAATTCTTGCCGTGGGAGCGGATCTCAAGAACAGCGTTACTCTCGTCGTCGACGGCCAGGCGTTCGTCAGCCAGCACATCGGCGACCTTGACCACTACCAGGCCTTTCAGGCATTCCAGGAAACCATCCGCGATCTGGTTTCAATGTACGAAGTGAGTTGGGACGACTTGCTGGTGGTGCACGATGCTCATCCCCAGTATCGCTCGACGACCTACGCCCTGAGCCTTCCGGCGGCCGAAAAGCGTGCTGTGCAACACCATCGCGCCCACGTCGCTTCGGTGCTTGCCGAGCACGGCGAGTGGGACAAGCAGGTGCTGGGAGTGAGCTTCGACGGCACCGGATATGGCGACGACGGCAGCATCTGGGGCGGCGAGTTTTTCGCCGGCAGCGTGAAGGAAGGCTTCCAGCGTGTGGCTCACCTTCGCAGAGCTGATCTGCCGGGCGGAGACGCAGCAGCGCAGCATCCGGTGCAGGCGGCCGCAGGGTTCCTGACGCAGGTGGAAGGGCTGCCCGACCTGAGCGCGGCACCTTTCAACTTTCCTTCCCGATATCAGCATGCGATGGAATTAGTGCATAAGGAAGTGCGAAGCTTTGCAACCACTTCCGTGGGACGGCTTTTTGATACAGCCGCAGCCTTGCTCGGCTTCACACGCGGAATTACTTTCGAAGGACAGGCGGCGATGTGGCTGGAAGATCTTGCTCACAAGGCGAGCGGTTCAGCAGGAGCGTACCCGTTTCCGTTCGTCGATCGAGAGCTGGATTTTCGCCCTTTGCTACATGCGGTTGCGGAGGAGAGGAAACGCGGACGTAGCCAGCATGAAATAGCGCGATCCTTTCAAAGCGGGGTGGCTCAGGGGCTGAGAGACGCGATCATTGCGCTTTGTCACGACTTGTCCACAGATACCGTCGTATTGTCTGGAGGCGTGTTCCAAAACGAGCTTCTTCTGTCGGACATGAAAGAGCTGCTGGCACACGACTCTCTACAGGTCTGGACCAACCATTCGGTGCCGCCTAACGATGGTGGCATAAGCCTTGGCCAGGCCGCTTTGGCCGCATTTCTTGGGGATCCAGTTTTCCAGGGTAAATGATTATAATCCGCTGCCAAAGTCCAATAGCTTTTCAAAAAGATCTCATGAACGAAGCTGCTTCGGCACTTTTGGGTAGCTTGTGAACGTTCTACTCGACCCGAAAATGGTGTGACTTTAGTTCTTACGACTCGAAATGATTCCTTTGGAGTAAGGCTTTAGTTGCGCAAGGTACAATGAAGAATATTTCATATGTGCGTAATATTTCTGACTATGGCAGATACCGCCTTCGTCGATCAGTCGGTTCGGCACCTGCTGTGGTACACAGCCATCTTCGGCTCGTTTACCTCCACAATTTTTTTTGGAATGGTGGTGGTAGCGGCGTTTCGCTATGTGCTGAACGCGCGGAGTGGTCATAAGCAGCCAGGCTCGACGTCGCATCCAGACTTACCTGCTGTAACAATCCTAAAGCCGGTTCATGGAATGGAGCCGAAGCTGGAAGAAACTCTGGAAAGCTTTTTCCGGCAAGACTATTCGAATTTCGAAATCGTTTTTGGCGCCCGCAGCGCTACCAATGAAGCGCTCGTCGTGGTGGAAGAACTTCGTGCCAAGTATCCTGGTGTGTCCTCCCGAGTCGTGATTTCGGGGGAACCATCCTGGCCCAATGCCAAAGTTTTTTCTCTGGCTAAGATGATCGCGTCGTCAGAGAACTCTTATTTCGTCATCAGCGACAGTGACGTTCTGGTGGGGCCGGACTTTCTGCGCAATGTGGTGCCACCGCTCCTGGACCCTAAGGTCGGGCTGGTGACGTGCATGTACGAAGGCATTCCGACGCGTGACTTCTGGTCGCAACTGGAAGCTCTGGGCATGTCGGTCGAAATGCCGGCGGGAGTGATGGTCGCTGACATGGTGGAGGCGGATGAAGTTCGCGCTGGGCGCGGCTATGGCGGTACGCCGCGACGCGATCGAAGCTATGGGCGGGATTGGCGAGACCGCCGACTTCTATTCTGACGATTTCGTGCTGGGCAACCGCATCGCCGAAGCCGGGTACACCGTGGTGCTGTCGTCCTACAAGGTAGGACACGTGCTGGCGGGACAGTCTCTGCGGCAGACATTCGGCGACCAGTTACGCTGGATGAAGAGTACGCGCTTCTCACGGCCGTGGGGACACGTGGGATCGGGACTAACGTATGCAGTCCCGTTTGGCTTGCTGGCATTGCTGCTCGCGCTAGGGCATCGTGATTGGATGGGGCTTGGCCTTGGTTTGTTCGCGCTCGCGTGGATTAATCGCATGTTGCTGGCCTTGCTTGTGGGTTGGGCAGTGATTGGCGATCGGCGCTGTCTCTGGCTGTGCTGGCTGTATCCCTTGCGGGATTTGCTGGGGTTCTGTACCTGGGCCGCAAGCTTCACCAGCAACCGGTTTTTCTGGCGAGGCGAACTCTATGAGTTTGGCCCCGAAGGACGCATTACGCCAGTCCAAAGGGAAATTGATTTCGTAAGCGAGCGGCTGCCGCAAGCCAATGACTAATAGTTGTTTCGCGAGACCCAAGGTCGAACACGCCGGGCCTAACGTCGCGCTCCCAAACTACGATTTTCGGCAGGCTGGAAACCACCGCAGGACCATGCCGGCATTCTTGATCGGGAAAAATTCTAAGGTCTCTCCAGCCTCCCATCGCGCAATTTGAACTGCAAGCCGCGCCACTCCACTTTGTTTCCTCCGTAGCTCGCGATCCAAATCAGCAGAGCGACCAAGTCGCGCAGCGGCAGCAGCCACAGGTCTCGCACGACGCGGGGATCTTTCAGAACTCCTCGGCCGACGACCAACGCTGAAGCGAGCCGCGTCACCGTTGTTACGACGAGGGCCAGCCAGGTCCACCAGGCATAGGGATTCAGCGACACCGCGAGTACCGCCCAGACCAGTCCGAAGGTTACGATCAAGCCCACATACTGCGCTGGACGGCGATCCTTGATGTTGCGCGCCCAGCGCATCTGATGCGCCCAGAAGTCGCGGAAGGAATAGTCGGGCAAAGCGGTCTCCGGGATAGCTCCGGCCAACTCTACCTTGTAACCGGTGGCTGCGGTGCGCGCTCCCAATTCGTAATCGTCGCCCAGGTATTCGACCAGCGGCGCCAAGCCGCCGATTTCGCCGAGGACGGTCTTCGTCGTCGCGATCGTCGCTCCCAAGCCAAAGCGAATGCCGCCCTCCATGGCGCGCGCGATCAGCACACCGCCGGCAAAGTCGGTGCTGAGGCCGAGGGCCTCCAGCTTCGAGCCCAGAGTTCTGCCAGCCAGACCACGGTAAAGCGTGGTGACCATGCCGACATCGGGCTCGGCAAATGGCGCCATCACACGCGACAGGTAATCGCGCTCCACAAGAATGTCGCTGTCATTGATGATGATGTGCTCATAACGGGCGTGCGGCAGCATCTGCACCAGGTTGCTGACCTTGCCATTCAGGCCCAGCACCGCCGGACAATGCACGATCTGCAAATTCTTCTGGGGAAATTCCTCGCGCAATTTCTCCACCAGCGACAGCGCCGGATCGCTGAGATCGTTTACCCCGAACAGCACCTCATACTCCGGATAGTCGAGCACGCAATGGCTCCGGAAAGCCGCATACATGTGGGGATCGAGCCCCTTCAGCGATTTCAGAATGCTGACGGGAGGAGTGAACTTCGCCTCGGCAGCAAGGCTTAGTTCCCGCCGAAAACGGCGTGCGGCCCAACTGCACAGCACGAAGTAGGCCGTTCCGGCAGCCGCCAGCAAACAGCAGAACGAAGCCACGATAGTGAGGACAGGATGCATGAAGAGCTGTTCAGATTAGCAGAACGCCGAACCCGCCTCCGCTCGCCCCTCGACGGGTTCTCACCCCAGGCGCGTTATTATGTAATGTGGAAATCCCAGGGACAACGCGATGATCAACGGGAAACGGGTTGCGGTAGTGATGCCGGCCTACAACGCCGAACTGACGCTGGAGGCGACGGTGCGGGAGATCCCCGACCTGGTCGACATCCGCATCCTGGTCGACGACTACAGCAAAGACAAGACGGTCGAGCTGGCCAAGAAACTTGGGCTGCTGGTGTTCGTGCACGACCGGAACTACGGCTATGGGCGCAACCAGCAGACCTGCTATCGCGAGGCGCTGGCGGCCGGCGCCGATGTCGTCATCATGGTCCATCCCGATTACCAGTACACGCCGCTGCTGATCACGGCCATGGCCAGCATGGTGGCCTACGACGTTTACGACGTGGTGCTGGGCTCGCGCATCATCGGCGGCCAGGCATTGCGCGGCGGCATGCCGCTTTACAAGTACATCTCCAACCGCTTTCTGACGGCTTTCGAGAACATGTTTCTGGGCGTCAAGCTCTCCGAATATCACACCGGATATCGCGCCTTCAGCAGCAAGGTCCTGACCACGCTTGCCGCTGATGGAGAATTCTCCCGACTTCGTCTTCGACAACCAGATGCTGGCGCAATGCGTGCAGTTTGGCTTTCGCATTGGCGAGGTGTCGTGTCCGACGAAGTATTTTGAAGAAGCGTCGTCCATCAACTTCCGCCGCAGCGTGAAGTACGGTTTCGGCGTGCTGGGCACCTCGGTTCAGTTCAAGCTGCACAACTGGGGACTGACTCATCTGCCTCGCTTCAGTGCCGAAGGAAGAAAGCTGGAGCTCGATCCCGGAGTGAATAACAAAGGATTGCCGCTGGCGAACGCCCAACTCAGCAAGGTCGACTGAGCGGAACTCATCCCATCGCAGGCGAGATTCCGTTCCACGCCAACTACCGTTTCATCCCTGTCGGGCTGGCGACTGTCTGGCTCTGAAAAATCTCCGCTAACCAAGGTTTCTCCTGCCCGTATAAGAGGCAGACCCGGCAAGTTGCCGCCCGCAGGACAAATTCCTTCTGGAGTGCAACTTCCGGCTGAGATATTTCGTATTATCAATCGGTCCGGTTTGTCCGAGTGGGTAAAATAGGTCCAAGACCTCCTGGTCAATTCAGACGAGCGCGAACGGCAGGCACAAGGGGCTTGCGACCCGAACGCATGGCAGCTCCACGACCGCAAATGTCGACCGCAGAGCCGGTTGCTCCGCCACGCAGACTGGCGCGCGCGCATTTTCTGCGCGAGCCGACGCTGATCGCGCTGCAAAACATGCGCGCCCATAAGCTGCGCTCGTTCCTCATGCTGCTGGGCATCATCCTGTCGGTCTCGACGCTCATCCTGGTGATTGCGCTGGTCAGCGGCATGAATGAGTACTTCGCCAGCCGCATCGCCAACCTGGGATCGAACGTTTTCCTGGTCATGAAGTTTCCCATCATCAGCGACTCCAAGGAACTGCTGAAGGCGACCCGGCGCAATCGCGACATCACCTGGGACGACTACGAGTCGCTGCGCGACAATCTTAAGCTGCCCAAGGCGGTCGGCGTGGAAGTGCGACGCACAGCCAACTTGCGGGCCGAGCGGCAGAGCATGGAAGATGTCGACCTGCGCGGCGTGACCGCCAATATCGGCGACATGGATGTGGAAGAAGTCGCGACCGGCCGTTACATCACCGACACCGACAACCAGCATCGCGACATGGTTTGCATGATCGGCGCCGACGTGGCCGACAAGCTGTTCGCCAACTACCGACCCGCTGGGCAAAACCTTGGCCGTCGATGGCCAGGAGTTCCAGGTTGTTGGCGTGGCCAAGAAAATCGGCAACACCTTTGGACAGTCGCAGGACAACTTCGTCTACATCCCGATTGAGACCTGGCTGAAAATTTACGGGCGCAACACCAGCCTGGATATCGATGTTCAGGCGCGCGGAGCAGAGTGGCTGGCCCGCACCCAGGAAGAAGCGCGCATGCTGATGCGGGCCCGGCGCCATCTCGGACCCAACGACGAAGACAATTTCGGCATCCTGGCCAGCGACAGCCTGATGGGCCTTGGCAGAACCTTACCGGCACGCTGGCTTCCGGCATGGTAGGGCTGGTTTCCATTTTCCTGGTGATCGGCGGAGTGGTCATCATGAACGTGATGCTGGCCTCGGTGACGGAGCGCACTCGCGAGATTGGCATACGCAAATCGCTGGGCGCCAAGCGGCGCGACATCCTGATGCAGTTTCTGGTGGAGTCCACGGTGATGGCGCTGGTCGGCGGCGCCATCGGCGTGCTGATCGCCTGGATTCTGGCGGTGATTGTGCGAACCGCGACGCCGGTGCCGATGTCGGTTCCGATTCCGCCGTGGTGCTGGCGATTGGAATCTCATCGGCGGTAGGAATGTTCTTCGGCGTGTATCCGGCGAGGAAGGCAGCAAGCTGGATCCGATTGAGGCGTTGCGGTATGAAAATTAGTGGATCAGTGAATCGTGAATTGTCTGGTGAGGGTGAGGACAAAGCAATGATATGTACGGCCACCACGCCGGTGGGCTGTCGGACCGGCCGGAGGCGTGCGCTTTACGATTCACGATCCACAATCCACGAATCACGCCGTTACTAACCACGATCCACTGACAACTGGTTTTCTTTATGCGGATGCATCTTGGCGTAAATTCGAGGATGGCGCTGGAGACGGTGCGCGAGCACAAGACGCGCTCGTTTCTGACCGTGCTGGGCGTGGTGATTGGCGTGGCCGCCATGATCTTCGTCGCCTCCATCCTGGTCGGCGTCAGCCGCGACTATCCAAGGCTATCTCGAAGACTACGGCACCAATACGCTGTTCATCTTCCGCTTCGATGCCGGCATCCACACCGGACGCATGACGCCCGAGGAGCGCAACCGCAAGCCACTCACGCTGGAAGATGCCAAGGCCATTCTTGCCGAATGTCCGCATGTCAAGAGCGTGACCGTGGAAATCATGCCGCGTTTCGACCCGAGGGTCCGGCCCACTCCGCAGGTGGCACGCTATGGCACGCACGAAATCACCGATCTCGACTACACCGGCACCAACTCCGCCTATCAGGATGTTTATAACGCGCACGTGATCCAGGGCCGATTCTTCACCGACTTCGAGGACCTGCATCGCGAAGACGTAGCCGTTATCGGATATGAAATCGACAAGAACTTCTTCCCGGCGCATGACGGGATCGGCAAAACGATTCTGGTCGAGGGCGTTCCCTACCAGGTGATCGGCGTGCTGGAGAAACGCAAGGGCCAGCTCTTCAAGAACCAGTCGGCCGACCGCACGGTCAAGGTTCCGTACCACTCCTATCGCAAGCACTATCCCGCCGACGACGACCACTTCATCGGCGCCGAGGCTTATCCCGGATTCAAGGACGCGGCCGAGGACGAGATTCGCGGCCTGCTGCGCCGTCGCCGCAACGTTCCCTTCAACAAGCCTGACAACTTCGGCATCAGCAGCGCTGCGGCCATTGCCGAAAACTTCCGCCAGATCATGAGCACGGTCGCGCTGATGACCATCATCGTCAGCTCGATCGGATTGCTGGTGGGCGGCGTCGGCGTGATGAACATCATGCTGATGTCGGTGACCGAGCGCACGCACGAAATTGGCGTACGCAAGGCCATTGGCGCCCAGCGCGGCGATGTGATTCGTCAGTTCCTGACTGAGGCGATGGTTCTCACCGGACTGGGCGGCCTGGCGGGAGTGCTGGTCGGAGTCGGTGCAGCCACCTGCGCTGCCGCTGATCTTTCCTTCAATGCCGACTTCGGTGCCGATCTGGGCCGTCATCTCCGCGGTGGTGATGTCGATGAGCGTGGGCCTGTTCTTCGGGATGTATCCGGCGGTCAAGGCTTCGCGACTGGATCCGGTTGAAGCTTTGCGTTACGAGTAGCCTGCCGCAGCTTTCAGCATCATTCAGCCCGTCGGCATTCAGCCGTCATAGCATCTCGGCATTCAGGCCGACAAGCGAAATCTCACCCATCTCCCTTACGAAGGTGCTATAAGCGTTTTCAAAAAGGGAACTGATCTCTGACTCTGCTTTAATATCTGGGGTTCGATCGTCTGGGTTTCAATTGTCGACGAGAGGAAGACGATTTCCCCAAATCCGCGGAGAATCGAGGCCTGTAGTATCAGGCATCCCAAGAGAACCTTTATGTCCACTCCTATCGAGGACTACGCCCTAATTGGTGATTGTGAAACCGCCGCGCTGGTCAGCCGCAGCGGCTCCATCGACTGGCTGTGCTGGCCCACTTCGCTTCGCCCGCCTGTTTCGCCGCCCTGCTGGGAAGCGACGACAACGGGCACTGGTCGATTGCACCGAAGGCCGAGGCGCCGCTGCACCCGCCGCTACCTCATCACACCCTGGTCCTCGAAACCACCTTCGAGACCGACGACGGCTCGGCGTTGCTGCTCGACTTCATGCCGATCCGCGACGAACATCCGCATCTCGTCCGCATTGTGCGCGGAGTTCGCGGCAATGTTGCCATGAGCATGGAACTGGTTTTGCGCTTCGATTATGGCCACTCGGTTCCCTGGGTCTACTCGCATGGACGATGGCGCGCTGCGCGCGATTGCCGGACCTGACATGGCGATATTGCGCACCGGCGTGCCGCTTCGCGGAGAGAACCTGAAGACCCTCAGCGAATTCACCATCACGAAGGCGAGTCGGTGACCTTCGTGCTCACCTACGGGCCCTCATTCGAGGAGCTGCCCCAGCCGGTCGACCCCGAACAGGCGCTGCAGTGAGACCATGAGCTTCTGGCAGGAATGGGCTGGACGAGCCAAGCTGAACGGCGAATACGCCGACGGCCGTGGAGCGTTCGCTGATCACGCTTGAAGGCGCTGACCTATCGCCACACTGGAGGCATTGTGGCCGCGCCGACCACTTCTCTTGCCCGAGCAACTTGGCGGCGAACGCAACTGGGATTACCGCTACTGCTGGCTGCGCGACGCGACCTTCACGCTGCTCGCCTTGATGAATGCCGGCTACTTCGAAGAGGCTCACGCCTGGCGCGACTGGCTGCTGCGAGCGGTGGCGGGAAGTCCCGACCAGGTGCAGATCATGTACGGCATTCGCGGCGAACGAAATCTGACGGGAGTGGGAAATGCCTTGGCTGGCGGGTATGAAAACTCCAAGCCGGTGCGGATTGGCAATGCCGCGTCGAACAGCTTCAACTGGATGTGTACGGCGAAGTCGCCGACGCGATGCTGCACGCTCATTTGGGCGGCATTCCGCCAGCGAGAATCGATCGGTCGCTGCACCGGGCGCTTGACCGATCATCTGGCAACGATCTGGGAGCAGCCGGACGAGGGAATCTGGGAGGTGCGCGGCGAGCCGCAGCACTTCACCTATTCGAAAGTTATGGCGTGGGTCGCATTTGATCGCGCGATCAAGGCCATCCGAGCACTTCGGTCAAGACGAAATCATGGAGCGCTGGCGAAGGCTTCGCGACCAGATTCACGAGCGACGTTTGCGAGAAAGCCTACAACGCCGCAGCTCGGCAGCTTTACGCAAGCTTACGGCTCGACCAACTGGATGCCTCGCTGCTGCTGATCCCGCAGGTAGGATTTTTGCCGTGTCGACGATCCGCGCGTTCGCGGAACGATTGAGGCGATCGAAAAACATTTGATGGCCGATGGCTTTGTTCTGCGTTATCGCACCGAGAACGTGGATGACGGACTTCCCGCGGGTGAAGGCGTGTTTCTGGCTTGCAGCTTCTGGATGGTGAGCGCGCTGAAACATGCTGGGACGCGAACGACGATGCACAGGCGGCTGTTTGATCGCCTGCTGACGCTGCGCAACGATGTCGGCTTGCTGGCCGAGGAGTACGATCCTCGGGCCAAGCGGCAGCTGGGAAACTTTCCCGCAAGCGCTTTCGCACATTTCGCTGATCAATGCCGCTTTCGAATTCAATCGCGCCAGCAGCCCGGGCAGCAGCGCGCGGAATCGTCGCCGGCACAAGGTCGCCAAGTACTGGCATACTCCTCGTGAGAGTTCGAGCCGTGTTACTGAGCGAATTCCACTTCGGCAGCGGTCAGGCTTGTTGCAGCGCCGGACAGCCTTCTCCGCCGATTGGGGCGAGTTCGACAGGAATGAAATCACGTGCGCCGGATACAGATAGTCCTCACCCGCTCATCAATTATGCGAATTTGCAGATGCTTTGTGGTTCACTTCGATCTGCGAACGGTCTGATAAAGCTTCCTCAGCTCCAGGATGCACTGTAACCCCTAATTCCGAACGCAAATCCGAATTCCGATTAGCATGCATCATGTTCATCCCATTCCAGAATACTTGAGAACTGTGTAGCGTCGTTCTGCGCCAGTGCCTTCGCCTCGTACCAGTGAATCTCCATACGGCCAGAATCTCGTGCCTCGGTTGCCTGGATCGGCGCGCATGCGGTTCTGTTTACGCCATTGACCTGAACCATAGGCTTTGCGCAGGCGCCTCAACTCCCGGATTGCAGATCCGGTTGCGATTGTTTCACCTTCTGCTACAGCTCGCCGATGATTTTGAAGATCACGTTCAATTGTGTTCGCGCGAGGCTGACTTATTCCGCCCGCACTCCCGCGGGCTGCGCGTTGCGCGCGGCCTGCCGATTCGACTGCAGAATCTTCTTGCGCAGCCGCAGCATGGTCGGCGTCACTTCCACCAGTTCGTCGTCGGCGATGAACTCGATCGCCTGCTCCAGGTTCAGGTTCTTGAACGGCACCAGCCGGATGGCCTCGTCCGCGGTCGACGAGCGCATGTTGGTCAGCTTCTTCTCGCGAACGATGTTCACGTCGAGATCGTTGTCGCGCGAGTTCTCGCCGATCACCATGCCTTCGTACACTTCGACGCCGGGGCCGACGAACAGCTCGCCGCGCTCCTGCAGTCCCCACAGCGCATAAGCCGTGGTCGATGCCGGCGCGGTCGGCGACCAGCGCGCCTGTCACACGATGTGGGATATCGCCCTGCCACTCGGTGTAGCCGTCGAACAGCGAGTTCATGACGATGGTGCCGCGCGTGTCGGTCAGCAACTCGCTGCGCAGGCCGATCAGCCCGCGGCTGGGGATGACGAACTCCATGCGCACGCGGCCGTAGCCGTGGTTGTGCATCTTCTGCATCTGCGCCTTGCGCGACGCCCAGCTTCTCGATGACCACGCCGACGAACGATTCGGGCACGTCGACGGTGAGCCGCTCGACCGGCTCCATCAGCTTGCCGTCGACGTGCTTGGTGACGATCTCCGGCTTGCCGACGGCCAGCTCGAAGCCTTCGCGCCGCATCATCTCGATCAGGATCGCCAGTTGCAGCTCGCCGCGTCCCATCACCTTGAACGAGTCGGTGCTGTCGGTGTCTTCCACGCGCAGCGAGACGTTGGTCAGCAGCTCTTTTTGCAGGCGGTCGCGCAGATTGCGCGAGGTGACGTACTGGCCTTCGCGTCCGGCAAACGGCGAGGTGTTCACCATGAACTGCATGGCGATGGTCGGCTCGTCGATGGTGATGACCGGCAACGGCGCGGGATTCTCGACGTCGGTGATGGTCTCGCCGATGTTGATGCCGGTGACGCCGGCGACCGCGACGATGTCGCCCAGTTCGGTGGTCACGATGTCGGTGCGCTTCAGTCCGGAGAACGAGAACAGCTTGGTGATCTTGATCTTCTCCATCGAGCCGTCGCGCTTGGCGATGGCAACATCTTCGCCGGTGCGCAGCGTGCCGTTGAACACGCGCGCGATCGCCAGCCGGCCGAGATAGTCGCTGTAATCGAGATTGGCGACCAGCACCTGCAGCGGCCCGTCGGCATCGCCCGTGGGCTCGGGAATCGTCTTCACGATGGCTTCGAACAGCGGCCGCAGATTCTCGCCGGGCTTGCTCGAGGTCGGTCGTCGCCGTGCCCAGCTTGGCGTTGGTGTAGAGCACGGGAAAGTCGAGCTGGTCTTCGCCGGCGTCGAGATCGATGAACAGGTCGTAGACCTCGTTCAGCACTTCCTGCGCGCGCGCGTCGGGACGGTCGATCTTGTTGATCACCAGGATCGGCGGCAGCTTGGCTTCCAGCGCCTTGCTCAGCACGTAACGCGTCTGCGGCAGCGGACCTTCGCTGGCATCGACCAGCAGCATCACGCCGTCCACCATCTTGAGCGCGCGCTCCACTTCGCCGCCGAAATCGCTGTGGCCGGGCGTGTCGACGATGTTGATCTTGATGTGGTGGTAGAAGATCGCGGTGTTCTTGGCCAGAATGGTGATGCCGCGCTCGCGCTCCAGTTCGTTGGAGTCCATCACCCGCTCGACGTGGGTCTCGTTGGCGCGGAAGATGCCGCTCTGGTTCAGCATGGCGTCCACCAGCGTGGTCTTGCCGTGGTCCACGTGCGCGATGATGGCGATATTGCGAATACTCGTGCTCAAAACTGTCCTTTCCAGTTGCGGAAAACTTGGGGAAAACCGCGTTCGATCAGCGAAACGGAGGGAGTCGGAACCGGTACAACCAGTTTACAATATGCGGCTCGGTAAAATGTGCTCTTGCTCCGGCAGTGCTCGTCCTTCCAGGCGTTTGCATTTTTCCCCTACGGAGGCTGAATTGTTATCGCTAAGTCGTTCTTGCTCGATGGCCGTACTGGTTCTTGCTGTGTCCACGGCTTCTTGCAGCCAACTCGAAGCGCAGCAGAGTGTCCGAAGAGAAACCTCCGGCCTCAGCCGCTCAGAATGAGAAGAGACAATCAGCCGACTTCTCCAGGACAGCCGGCTTCCCTGCATACATTGTCCGGCGAAGTCGTTTACAAAGTCGAAAAGGGAGTTACGCCGCCTGCGCGTCATCAAGTCTCCCGACCCCAAGTACCCAAAATCCGCCAGAAAAGAGCAGATTGAAGGCACGGTCGTGCTTTGGCTTATCGTCAATTCGCAGGGCTCGCCCGAACAGATCAAGGTGCAGAGAGCACTTAGGTCACGGATTAGATCAAAGTGCAGTGGACGCGGTCAGTCAATGGAAATTTGCTCCGGCAACGAAGGATGGCGCGCCAGTGCCGGTGATAATCAATGTGGAGGTCAACTTCAAGATGCCTTGAGCTTCCACCGAGTACCCAGCCGGATCCTTTCTTTGAACTGGTGCCATCCTTTCGCTTCGCTTCTGCCGCGAAAGGTGTGAGAAGGACTTCCCACGCTGTGCCTGACTTGCTTCCCCATTTAATATGGTGGCAAGACTTGGCAATTCTCAGGGACAGAATGCGCAACTTGTTATGCATTGCGTTGGCGGTCTCAATGTGCACGCTTGCGGGCAGGGGATGGACCAAACCGCCAGCACTCCAGCTGAATCTTCCTCCACGTTTTCCTCCGCCCCTTCCGACCTTCCCGACGACCAGGCTTTCGCTCAGTATCAACGAGTGACTAAAGGCATCAAGCCGCCGAAGGCCACTTCCGCTCCTGATCCCAAATTTCCAGACTTACCGGCCGGACGCTGAAGATCACGGCACGGTGGTGATGCTGATTGGAGTAAGCACCAAGGGACGGGTGGAAGCTGTCCGCGTGGTGCACAGCGACGAGCAGGCCTTCGACAACAGCGCAGTCGCAACCGTGAAGAAGTGGAAGTTCAAGCCCGCCGAGAAAGACGGCCACCCCGTCCCGGTGCAGGTTACCGTTGAGATGAAGTTCCAGAAGTAGCCAGCGGCAAGGGGCTAGGGATTAGGGGTCAGTTGCCAGTTGCCAGGCATTAGCCTAACAACTCAATGGCTGCCGCGAATGTCGTATCAGTAAGAGTCGTGCTACAAGCCATCTCACAAATTGCATCACATTTACGACTTGTATCAGGGCCCGGCTTCAGCCGGGCCGTAAATCCGACAACTGATTCGGGCTTTAGCCCCGGCGCGTGTCTTGCAGGGACTGAGGTCGTGCTCTGATACAAACCCAAATCGTTTATGAAAGCGTCTTACTAGTAAGACGCTTGGCGTTTGTCTTATAAGTAAGACGTCGTGCATTTCTCTGGAATTCTACGCGCGGTCATGCGATCGCAGTGAACACAGGGCCCGCCAAGTGCTGCCCTTGCACCTGGTGGGTGTTGAAGCGGAGGGATCTGCGGTTCGCCTTTCGCTCCGCCATAGACCCCAATGTCTGAGATGAATCTTCGTCCCGATCACCAACCCCTGACCCTGGCCCCTGACCCTGGCCCCTGCCTTCTGCGCGATAATAGAACCACATGCTGAATCAGATTTCTCCGCTCACCTCACAGCCGAAATCCGAAGATGCAGTCGACCTGCTCCTCGGCTGCCACCAACGCATTCGTCACTTCACCAGCGTCGCCGTCAAACTGGCGCACGCCCAAGGCGCCACTCCCGACGAGGTTGCTCAGGCTGCGGCAGGCGTTCATCGCTACTACAGTGTCTCGCTGCCGCTGCACGAGGCCGATGAAGACCAGACGCTTCATCCTCGGCTGGGTGCGGTTGCCGACGATCGCGTCCGTCACGCGCTACTGGCGATGGGCGATCAGCATCAGGCCATTGATGAACTGATCGAACGGCTGTTGCCGCTGCTGATGATGGTGAAGAACAATCCAGACACGCTCCCCGCCGTTGGGGGCGAGATGTGCTCGATCACGAAAGCGCTCGACGAGATGTTTAGCGCTCATCTGCAAATGGAGGAAGAGGTCATCTTTCCTGCGATTCGCGAAGTACTGCCAGAAACCATTCGTTCCGAGATGTTTCACGAGATGCAGCAGCGAAGGAAGCAGGGCAGGGAATTGTGACCAGGGATTAGGGCCTGGCGAATACGAGCCATTTCGGCGATCTCATGAATCGTTCTGGTGAGTAACAGGGCACGATTTTGACTGGCCGCTGAAAAACTCGCGAAACACAGCTGCTGCCGCCGGCTAAAAGCCGGCTCGGAATCAAAAACAAAGAGCTTAGGCGCTGGCCTGAAGGCCAGCTCTACCCGAGCTTGCCCCCAACGACTTTTTCGGCAGCCTGTTTGAGCAGTGCCGGATGCCGGGCTACAAAAAGTCAGGGCTTCCTCCCCTGCAAACCTTCCTCAGGGGCTGAAGCCCAAGTGATGGTTGATCTTACGGCACGGCTGAAGCCGTGCCCTGATACAAAACGATCAACCTGATACAAAACGATCGACCTGATACAAAACGATCAACCTGATACAAAACGATCAACCTGATGCGGAACGATTAATCTGATGCGAAACGATTAATCTGATGCGAAACGATTAATCTGATGCAAAAACGATTAACGAGACCGGGTGTTGGAGATTCCCCAGTCTTCGTCCCGAACCAACGGTTTTAACTAGCCCCTAACCCCTAGCCCCTGACAACTGTTTTCTCACCTTCCCACGATGTCGCCCTTCAGTCCGCCGACCGCAGCCATCACCTCATCCTGTTCCTTCTGCGGCACTTTAAACTTGTTGAGGGTCTCAACCAGGTGCGCCGCGGAAGCATTCCAGTCGGCATCGGTAATGTGCAAGCCGGTGTGGGCGGTCTTCATGTCCTGCCCCGTGTAGATGCAGGGACCACCCGTGGCCACGCACAGGAAATCGACCACATGCGACTCGACTCGGGCTTTGGATGTGTCGTTCAAGCCGGTAAAGAACTTTGCCAGCGAAGGATCGGTTGCCAACCGGCCAATGAAATCTTTGGTCACCGCAACCAGCGCGTCATAGCCACCGAGTCGCATGTACAGCGATTGACCTTCCGCAGGCGCACTCATCCGCGGAATAGGCGCCGCCACAGCATACGGCACGGCGCCGCCAATCACCGCGAAGGCCATTAACAGCTCAGCCAGAAATTGCTTCTTCATGTGTCTTGCTCCTCATTTTTGAATTGCAAGCCAAGACCGCAATGACTGGATCAGCCGAGTGGCATATCCGCTCCGCATCGCATCGAATCTGTGCAGCACAGGGACGTCGCTGATTCACCCTGAGATTCGTCGCCCAAAACTTCACCCGTCCCGGTTCTGGCAGTTGTTTGCGCAAGCATTTGCTGATATCGTCACGTGGGTTTTGCGCTTGTTACATCAACTACGGGGCCTGGGTATTGGGCGGATTTTATCATTGGATATAAAATTTCGGGGCACCGAAATTTGTAAAATGTCGACGCTACAATCTGTTAGCCTCACGGAAACGTATTAACCTATGGAACCGGTCGAGAAGAGCCCGTTAAGCCGCGGCGACGCGGGAGACGAAATGCGGTTGGTGGCGCGCATCCGCGCCGGCGATCAGCAGGCTATGTCCGAGCTCTACGACCGGTATGCCAAGGTGGTTTACGCCGTCGCTCTGCGGGTTTTGCAGGACGCGGCAGGCGCGGAAGATGTGCTCCAGGACGTGTTTCTGCAGCTCTGGCGTAATCCTGACGCCTTCGACGCCAGCCGCGGTAGTCTGGCTGCGTGGCTGTCGGTGATTTCGCGGCATCGCTCGATTGACCGCTTGCGCAAGCGGCGTCCGGAGACCGACATTGAAGATTGCGTTATCGCCGGCGGACCCGACTTGCGGGACGAGGTCGAGCGATCGCTGGTGATCGAGAAGGTACGAGGAGTGCTGGCGGAGATGAATCCTGACCAGCGCAAGGTATTGGAGTTAGCATTCTTTCAGGGCCTGACCCACACGGAAATCGCCGAGAAAACCGGCGAGCCTCTGGGCACGGTCAAGACTAGAATCCGCAGTGGGCTGCAGCAGTTGCGCGCCAAGTTTGCGGGATGAGCACAAGCTGAGATCGGGCGCTGTCGGTAGAGCCGGCCTTCAGGCCAGCGTTCAGGCAGCATCAATTAACTAGGGGCTTTAGCCCTGGCCCGTCGGACGACGCGGGCCATGAAATTCGCAGGATGAAGACACACGAACAATTCGCTGACGATCTGGCGCTCTACGCGCTGGACGAGCTGACCGGCAGCGATCGCCAGGAGCTGGAAGCTCACCTGGAGACCTGTGCCGCCTGCCGTCGCGAATTGCAGGCGCTGCGCGGCGATCTCGGGCTGCTGGGATTGACCACCAGCGGTCCTCAGCCTCCGGCGCGCAGCAAAGAGCGACTGATGCGGGCCATCGCCGCCGAGCCCCGCGGCGTGTCCCTGCCTGATGCTGCTCCGGCTCCTCGGCGAGGTTGGGGGTGGGCCTGGGTCCCGGCATTTGCCGCGTTGGGGTTGCTGCTCGTAGTAGCCAGCTTGTGGCGCAGCAATGGCCGCATGAAAGATCAGCTGGCCGAACTCGGCAATCGCAATCAGGATCAGGCCATCCAGCTTGACAGTCTGAACCAGAATCTTCGCCTGCTGACGTCGCCCGATGCGGTGCACGTTTCGCTCAATCCGCAGAAAGCTCCGAAACAGCCCAGTGGCACGGCCATCTTCAGTCCCTCACAGAAACGCATGATGTTCATGGCCAGCAACCTGGCTCCGGTGCCGGAGGGCAAGGCCTACGAGCTGTGGGTCATCCCCACGCAAGGCGCACCGATCGCGGCTGGCGTCTTCAAGCCCGACGAGCACGGCAACGCCGTCATGATGGACCACAAGATGCCCGAAGGCGTAGAAGCCAAAGCCTTCGCCCTCACGGTGGAGAAGGAAGAAGGCTCCGACAAACCGACCTCGCCAATTGTGTTGATGGGCGCGGGAGAATAAGGGCAAAGCGTCCGGGCTGTCGTTGTCGTCCAAGCGCACTCAAGCGATGCCGTAAAGTTCTTACGACCGATTCCAAACTCAGCCAACAGTCCTTCGTTGAGCTTCAAAGGGACCTGACCGCGAGTCCGCTCAGCCGATGGAATTTGAAATGAAACGAGTCCGCGTAGCGGACGCAATCGTGCAGCGCCAGATGGGTTTGTGTCGGTCGCGCCAACGCGAGCCCCGCAACGCGGGGCGCAATAGTCTAGCCCAGCGCGCAGCGCTGGAATTACGTCACCTCTCAATCCGAGTGCCGTAGGCACGGCAGGTCTGTCACCCGAAAACAAATCGTGGGTCGTAGTCAATTCCGGATTTTTGCAGCATCGCCTTGAACTCATCCTCGAAACTTCGCGTGCGATGATGTTCCCCTGATTCGCGATGTACTCCGTCACCGTTGCTCGTTGTGACTGGCTGACGCTGAACGCTCCGTATCCTTCCTGCCACTGAAACTTATTTGACGTCTCCCGGAGCCATCGCGAGGTATTGGCTTTTATGTCCTGCATCGCTTTGGCCAAGGTCATGGTCTGCGGTAACAATATCAGCAAGTGCAGATGATTGCCGGTCCCCCCGGCCGCCACAACGTGGATGCTCTTCGCATACGCCAACCCACCTACGTAGCGCCACAATTCTTCAGGCTTATGAATCAGGTTGAGTCGATCCTTGGTGCTGAACACGCAATGCATGAGATTGTGGGCGTACGTGTGGGACATGCTATCAAGCCTATTTGGGATCGGTATGACCGTCGGTGACCGCGCGCACGATGGAAGGTTTGTGGCTGCCGCCCCTACGGGGCTCGCACCTCATACCCCATCCAACCCAGCGTTACACGCTGGGCTAGACTATGGCGTCCGCTGCGCGGACTGGCATTTTTCGTGGCATGTTCTGACATCATGCGCGGAATCGCCATTTGCCGCAAAATGCACGCGTATACCACGAACACGCGCATAGACTCAATCCGCGGCCGGTCGACCGCGGCAATGTGAACTCGCAGTGCCGTGCCCAAGGTTTTCGGTCGACTGCGCCAATGTGAGCCCCGCAACGCGGGGCGGTATAGTCTAGCCCAGCGCGAACCTGGGGACACGTCATGTCTCGACCCGAGTGCCGTAGGCACGACACGCCTCTCAGCATGGATGCCTGGCGAAGCCCGAGACCCAGGTGCGGAATCCCGCCCAAATTGGACCGTTTTTCCACTCCTGGATAACAGATACTTTCGGTTTAGCCACAGGCTTTTCCACAGACAAGGTCATCTCCCATTCGACGATTCCTTCCATCTGCTTCACACTAGAAGACGATGGCCAACCCCGGGGATTTTGCGTACACCGTCAAGGAGCAGGCTGACATCGTCCGCATCGTGGGCGAGTACGTCAAGCTGCGCAAGAGCGGCGCGCAAAACTTCCAGGGGCTGTGCCCGTTCCACCAGGAAAAGACGCCGTCGTTTTCGGTGCACGCCACGCGGCAGTTCTTCCACTGCTTCGGCTGCGGAGCCTCCGGCGACGTCTTCGCCTTCGTGCAGAAGATCGAGAACATCACCTTCCCCGAAGCCGTTCGCCTGGTCGCCGAGAAGCTGAAGATTCCGCTGCCGAAGATGACCTACTCCTCGCCCGAGGAGGCGCGGCGACGCCAAGCTGCGCGGCGGCCTGATCGACATCCACGAGCGCGCCTGCGCGTTTTTCCAGGAGCAGTTGCGCCGTCCCGAAGCCGCGCATGCCCGCGAGTATCTTGCCTCGCGCGGACTCACGCCGGAGACACATTGCCGAGTTTCGCATCGGCTATGCGCCCGATTCACGGCTTCCTGCTGCGCGACGCTCTGCGTGGTCAGTTCGACGAAGAGCTGCTGCGCGAGTCGGGACTGTTCTCGTGGAAGGAAAAAGAGCAGTTGTCAGTTGCCAGTGGTCAGTTGTCAGAAGAGCCCGAGCGCTGACAACTGACAACCGACAACTGACAACTGCCGACAACCGGCAACTGACCACTGTTTACTCCAGGTTTCGCAATCGCGTGATGTTTCCCATCGCCAACGAGCAGGGCAAAGTCATCGCCTTCACCGGGCGCACGCTTTCCACCGACGAGAAGGCCGGCCCGAAGTATCTGAACTCGCCGGAGACGCCGATCTATTCGAAGTCGCGCGTGCTATTCAATCTCGACAAGGCGAAAGAAGCGATTCGCAAGCTCGAGTACGCCATCCTGGTCGAAGGCCAGATGGATTGCATCTCGGTCTACAACGCGGGCTTCCACAACGTGATCGCCAGCTCGGGCACGGCGTTCACCGAGTTGCAGGCGCGGCTGCTCGGCCGCTTCAGCAAGAACATCGTCGTCAACTTCGATCCCGACACGGCCGGCGCGGCCGCGGCCGAACGTTCGCTGGCGCTGCTGGTCAGCGAAGACTTCCAGATCAAGGTGCTCACGCTGGAAGCCGGCTTCGATCCCGACCTCTACATCCGGCGCAAAGGTGCAGACGGCTTACGACGAAGCGCTGGCGCACTCGCAAAAATACTTCGACTACCTGATCGAACGCGCGCGCACGCTGTTCCCGTCGCGCACTCCCGAAGGCAAAGTCAAGGCCCTGAACTATCTGCTGCCGCACATTCAGCGCGTGCCCAGCCGCATTGTTCGCGATGAGTGGGCCAACGAGATTTCGCATCGCCTGGGCATCGATTCGGCTGTGCTGCGGCAGGAACTGCGCCATGCGGCGGCTCGCGTTCGGCCTCGCGAGTGAGCTGCCGCGACGCGGCGGCGGATGACCGACGCCGAGCGCGTGCTGATTCGCGCGCTGGCCAGCCAGGAACTGCTGGCACAGTGCGGACGAGCAATCGCGAAGGGCAGGACGCGGACTTCGATCCGGCGCGGCAGGCGCATTTCGCCCTGACGCGCGAGCGGCTGCACGATGGCTCTGCGGCCGAGAGCTCTGATCGATGCACTGCTGCTGGCCCACGAGCAGGGCCTCGATCCGATGTCGCTGCCGCTGGAGGAAGCCGATCGCAGCCTGCTGGCCGCCGTCCTGATGGACGAGCACGAAGAGTTGACGCCCGAGTTGCTGGAGAGCTGCGATTCGCTCGCTGCGCCGGCGCGTCCTGCGCCGACAGTTGGACGACCTGCAGCATCAGCTGAAAGAAGCGGAGCGACGTCAGGATCCGGCCTCGGCTGCACAGGCTGCTGCAGGAGCGGATGAAGCTGCGACGGGCGATGACGCGCATCGGGCGAGACGGCTGCACTCGAGTTCGACCAGCGGTCACTGCGCGGAAACGTATGCGGTTATGCGTCGGACTTACTAGCGCCTAACGTGCTTGACGGCAAAAGGGTGAAGCCAACTCTGCAGCCAGGAACATCTAACTTTGTAAGAAGTGTCGGACTGAGCTGTGCCGATGCTGGAGCACGCCAGGCTGATTGACCGAAGAGTTCCGTAAAGTACAGAAAAGGCTAGGGAGGCGGGCCTGAGCTGTGATAAAATCTGAAAGTTTCTGCATATGCCGGTACTGCAGTACCGCTCCCGCCGTAGTGTGCACACAAACAGAGCGCCTCTAAGACGGCGCCAGGTAGAGGAAATTCCGCTTTGGCTCTAGAAGATAAGTACGACGATATCAAAAAATTGATCGATGTGGGAAAAGAGAAAGGTTATCTCACCTATAACGAGGTGAACGACCTGATCCCGCACGACATGCATTCCCCCGACGACCTCGAGGACCTGCTGACCACCATCGGCACGCAGGGCATTGATGTGCTCGAAGGGCCCAAGATGCCCGGCGACAAGAAATTCGACGAGACTCGAAGCCGGCGAAGACATGGAGCTCGACCTCTCGCCCGGCACGCTGGAAAAAACCAACGATCCGGTCCGCATGTATCTGCGCGAGATGGGCACGGTTCCGCTGCTCACGCGCGAAGGCGAAGTTGAAATCGCCAAGCGCATCGAGCGCGGCCAGCTGCGCGTGCTGAAGGCGCTGTCGCGCTCGCCCATCGTGATTCGCGAAATCATCGCCATCGGCGAAGACCTGAAGCGCGGCGTGCGCTCCATCAAGGAAATCGTTCTCTTCGACGAAGAGGAGATCACCGAAGAGGTGGTGCACCAACCGCCTGCAAGGACATCACCGGCAGATCGACGAGCTGCAACAAGCACTACAAGAAGTCGATGCAGCTGGTCGAGAAGCTGGCCGACATCCCGCAGAAGAAGCGGCCGCGCGATTATCGCCGCTGCCGCTGGACGCTGGGCCGCGAGCAGATCATGGTCTCGCGCGTCATTCGCAAGCTGGGCTTCACCAACGCCGAGCGCAAGCGCCTGATCGATCGCGTCAACAAGACGGTCGACAGCATGCGCGGGCTCGACAAGCAGGCGGTCAACTTCGAGAAGCGCGCCGACGCGACGCGTTCCGAAGAGCAGAAGAAAGAATTTCGCACGCAGTCGCGGCAGATCCGCTCCGACCTGGAGCGCATGGAGCACGATGCCGGCGCCGAGCTTCCCCGAGCTGAAGCGCACCCAGCGCGAGATCGTGCAGGGCGACGTCGACGCCGAGTACGCCAAGCGCGAGCTGATCGAAGCTAACCTGCGACTGGTGGTCTCGATTGCGAAGAAGTACACCAATCGCGGCCTGCAATTCCTCGACCTGATTCAGGAAGGCAACATCGGCCTGATGAAGGCCGTGGACAAGTTCGAATATCGCCGCGGCTACAAGTTCTCGACCTACGCGACGTGGTGGATTCGTCAAGCCATCACCCGCGCCATTGCCGACCAGGCGCGCACCATCCGTATTCCGGTGCACATGATCGAGACCATCAACAAGCTGATCCGCACTTCGCGGCAGCTGGTGCAGGAACTCGGTCGCGAGCCTACCTCGGAAGAGATTGCCAAGCGCATGGACATTCCGGTGGCCAAGGTGCGCAAGGTGCTGAAGATCGCGCAGGAACCGATTTCGCTGGAGACGCCGATTGGCGAAGAGGAAGATTCGCATTTGGGCGACTTCATCGAAGATCGCGCCGTGGTCTCGCCGGCCGAGGCGGTGATCAACGTCAACCTCAAGGAGCAGACGGCGCAGGTCCTGCGCACGCTGACTCCGCGCGAGGAGAAGGTGATCAAGATGCGCTTCGGGCTGGAAGACGGCTCCGAGCACACGCTGGAAGAAGTGGGCCAGTCGTTCGCGGTAACCCGCGAGCGCATCCGCCAAATCGAAGCCAAGGCGCTGCGCAAGCTGCGTCATCCCTCGCGCTCGCGCAAGCTGCGCGCGTTCATGGACGGCGTGCACGACTAAAAGCAGTTGTCAGTGGCCGGTTGTCAGTTGTCAGAAGCGGGACGCGACAAGCGTCCCGTTTTTTATTGCTGACGAAGCGCATTCTGTGCCCCAGGTTCGCGTCCTTCAGTTGGACGTTAACCTGGGCGACTTACTGGAGCGAACCTTCAGAGCCTGCCCCGAGCGAAGTCGAAGGGTTCAAGTCCGTGGCGCATCGGGTGGAAAGAGCGGGCCTTCAGGACCGCGTTAGGTAGCCATTAGAAATGAGGCTTTTAGCCGCGGCGGGGCGCCACGAGCGTCCCGTTTTTTTTTGGGCGACGAATGCGGATGAGCGACTCATGCGAGGTGAGCTTTGTATCAGGGCACAACCTCAGTCATTCCGCGGTGTGTATCGGGGCACGACTTCAGTCGTGCCGATCAGGCCTCCCTTTCCCATCCTGAGCCGGCTTCAGCCGGCAAGGGATCTGCTTTCCTGTCTGGCCACCTGAAAGCCGATTCCTCTCACTCCGACTCGCGCAAAACAGGCGGGAGTTGGGGACCCTGGCTCTCGCGCCCAAAATCGGCCGTTCGTAATGACAATTGGCTCTGCGCGATCAGTTCACGGTTCGACGCTATCGAGCAAGCTCAGCAATTTCTCCCTGCCCTCCGTGCCTCCGTGGTGAATTCCTTCCACTCTGATTACACTAGTTTTCATGTATACCTCTGCCATTGAATCCGACCTCAAGCCGAGCAAGCTGTTCGCACCTGCAATCGATCTGCGCAGCGATACCGTCACCAAGCCCTCGCCCGAAATGCGGCGCGCCATGTTTGAAGCTGAGGTGGGAGACGACGTGTACGCCGAAGATCCCACCATCAATCGCCTGGAGAAGCGGGCAGCCGAGATCTTCGGCCGCGAGGCGGCGCTGTTCGTTCCCAGCGGCACCATGGGCAATCAGATCGCGATCAAGCTGCACACCCATCACGGTCAAGAGGTCATCTGCGAAGAGCGCGGCCACGTCTTCAACTATGAGATGGCGATGATGGCCCACTTCTCCGGCGTGGTGCCGCGCACCGTCTGGGCCGAAGACGGCGTTCTGACCTGGGAGCACGTCAAGTCGAAGCTTAAGACCAAGAGCTACCATGCGGCCAAGACTGGCCTGGTGTCGCTGGAGAACACTCACAACATGGCGGGCGGCACCATCACGCCGCCGGAGGTATTCGACGAAGTTGGCGATAACGTGCACGCGGCGGGTCTGTCGGTGCATCTCGACGGAGCGCGCGTGTTCAACGCCGCCATCGCGCTCGGAATTCCAGTCGCACAACTGACGGCCAAGGCCGACACGGTGATGTTTTGCCTTTCGAAGGGACTGGGCGCGCCCGTAGGATCGCTGCTGGTCGGCAGTGCAGAGCTGATCGATCGCGGCCGCAACTATCGAAAAGCTCTCGGCGGAGGCATGCGCCAGGCGGGGATTCTTGCGGCGGCTGGCCTCATTGCTTTGGAACAAGGTCCGCACAAGCTGGCCCAGGATCATGCCAACGCGAAGTTCCTCGCGGAAGGTTTGGCGCAAATCGACGGCATCAAGATCGATCCCGCCAAAGTCCAAACCAATATTCTGATTTGCGATATCTCCGGCACGGGCCTCAGTTCGTCGGACCTGTCCCGCGAACTCGCCCAGCACACCGTTCTGGCCAACGGAGTGGGTCCGCAGTTGATTCGCTTTGTCACCCATCTCGACGTAAGTCGCGATCAATGTGCCCAGGCGCTGGAAGTCATCGGCTCGATCTGCGCCAGCCAGTTGCGGGGCTCTGCGATCTCTTCGGGCCGGAGTTAATTACATTCGCAGGAATGCTCGTTAAACTCCCCGCCAGTTGCCAAGTGGCCCTATAATGAAACGTTCTCCCTGCCCGCGACATCCATCTGTAGTAAGGGGTATTGATGGCCACAACTGAATTTGCAGTACACGGCGCCGAGCACGGCGCCGTGCGTGAGCCCGTCGTTAACGATTTCAGCATCCAGGTTGCAACCGTAAACGGTTCCGGTTCGCAGAGCGCGAACACCGTCCTGCTGCGCACCATCTTCCAGATGGGCGTACCCGTCTCCGGCAAGAACATGTTCCCTTCGAACATTGCCGGACTGCCGACGTGGTACACCATCCGCGCCAGCAAGAAGGGCTACATCGCGCGCAAGAAGGAAATCGATTTCCTGGTCGCGATGAATCCCGAGACCGCGAAGGAAGACGTGCTGTCGCTGGCGCCCGGCGCGGTCGCGCTCTACGACGAGCCGCTGAAGCTCAATGAGCTGCGCTCCGACCTGACCTTCTATCGCCGTGCCCTACGACAAGATCACGGCCGCGGTTTGTCCCGAGTCGAAGCTGCGCAAGCTGGTCAGGAACATGGTGTACGTCGGGGTGGTGGCGCAAGTCTGCTCAACCTCGACATGGCCGAAGTTGAGAAAGCTCTGCGCAAGCAGTTCGCCAAGAAGGTGAAGGCCGCCGAGCTGAACTGGAACGCCGCCAAGGCCGGCTACGATTACGCCGCCGCTTCGCTCACCAAGGCCGATCCCTTCACCGTCGAGCGCATGGACAAGACCACCGGGCATGATCATCATCGACGGCAACTCGGCCGCCGCGATGGGCTCCATGTTTGCCGGCGTGACGGTCGTGACCTGGTATCCGATCACGCCGTCGTCGTCGCTGGTTGAGACGCCTGATCGACTACATGAAGGCATACCGCGTCGGCCCTGATGGCAAAGCGACGTTCGCTATCGTGCAGGCCGAAGACGAACTTGCCGCGATCGGCATGGTTCTGGGCGCAGGATGGGCGGGAGCGCGCTCGATGACGGCGACGGCCGGACCGGGCATTTCGCTGATGGCGGAGTTCGCCGGACTGGGCTATTACGTCGAGATTCCCGGCGTCATCTGGGACATCCAGCGCGTCGGTCCATCGACCGGATTGCCCACGCGTACGTCGCAAGGCGACATCTCTTTCGTCGCCCGCTCTTCGCACGGCGACACCCGCCATCCCATGCTGATCCCCTGCAGCGCCTAGCGAGTGTTTCACCATGGCGAGCGATGCCTTCGATCTCGCCGAGCAGCTTCAGACGCCGGTGTTCGTCATGTCCGACCTCGATCTCGGCATGAACAACTGGATGTCGGAACCGTTCCAGTATCCCGAGAAGCCGCAGAATCGCGGCAAGGTTCTGACCAAGGAAGACCTCGAACGGCTGGGCGGATTCGCGCGCTACAAAGATGTCGATGGCGATGCGCGTCGGCTATCGCACTTTGCCGGGCACCGATCATCCGGGCGCGGCGTGGTTTGCGCGCGGCAGCGGTCACAACGAGAAGTCGCAGTACAGCGAGCGCCCCGACGACTATGCCAACAACATGGATCGGCTGGCGCGCAAGTTCGAGACCGCGCGCACGCTGGTTCCCGAGCCGGAGATCGTGCGCAACGACGGCAACGAGATCGGCATCATCGCCTACGGAACTTCGCATCACGCGGTGGTCGAGACGCTCGACCAGCTGCAGAACGAGTACGGCGTGCAAGGCGACTACCTTCGGCTGCGCGCGTATCCCTTCACCCGCGAGACGCACGAGTTCATCGCCGCGCACAAGCGGGTTTACATCGTCGATCAGAACCGCGATGGCGCAGATGCACGAGCTGCTGAAGCTCGACATCGCGATCGAAGACATCGCCAAGTTGCGCAGCGTTCGCCACTATAACGGGCTGCCGATCGACGCGCGCTCCATCACCGACGACATCATTTCCCAGGAGGGCAAGTAAATGGCGACCACAACCACTCCGCCGCCCCAGCCCCAAAGACGAATCGTATCGGCCTCACCGTGCTCGACTATCGCGGAGGCAAGACCACGCTCTGCGCCGGATGCGGGCACAACGCGATCTCCGAGCGCATCATCGACGCCTTCTACGAGATGGGCATCGCGCCCGAGCGCGTGGTCAAGATGTCCGGCATCGGCTGCTCGTCGAAGAGTCCCGGCGTACTTCATGGGCCGCTCGCACAGCTTCAACTCCGTCCACGGACGCATGCCTTCGGTGACAACCGGCGCGGTGCTGGCGAACTCGAAGATCGTTGCGCTGGGCGTCAGCGGCGACGGCGACACGGCGTCGATCGGCATCGGACAATTCGTCCACCTCATGCGCCGCAATCTGCCGATGATCTACATCATCGAAGACAACGGCGTTTACGGACTGACCAAGGGCCAGTTCTCCGCGACCGCCGATCTCGGATCGAAGCTGAAGACGGGCGTCATCAACGATCTTCCGCCAATCGATACCTGCGCGCTGGCCATCATGCTGGGCGCGACGTTCGTGGGCCGCTCGTTCTCCGGCGACAAGAAGCAGCTGCACACCATGCTGAAGGCGGCGCTGTCGCATCGCGGCACCGTGATGCTCGATGTCATCTCGCCCTGCACCACCTTCAACGATCACGAGGGCTCGACCAAGTCGTACAAGTTCGTGAAAGACCACGAAGAGCCGCTGCACGACCTGAACTTCGTGCCCCACTTCGACGAGATCGATGTGGAGTACGACGCGGGCACCAGCGTCAATGTCACCATGCACGATGGCTCGACGCTGCGCCTGCGCAAGCTGGAGAAGGACTACGATCCCACCGACAAGACGGAAGCGGTCAAGCGCATCATGGAGTCGCACGAAGCGGATGAAGTGCTGACCGGCGTGCTTTACCTGAACACCACCGCGCCCAACTTCATCGACATGATCAACATGACCGACCCGCCGCTGGCGACTCTGCCGGAGAGCGTTACTCGTCCTTCGCGCGAGGTGCTGGAGGAGTGCATGGAGGAGCTGCGATAAGTTTTGGATCGCAGCCTGGAATCCCTCCGACAGTGAAACCCGCAAAGTGTCGCGTTGCGCTGGCCGGGGTGAGCGCCAACCTGCGAGCCGGATCGCGGTCATCGGCTAGGCCTGCCCGTTCCACCTCAAGCGAGAAGCTGTTGCAAGAAACATTCAGAACTGCAATCGGAGAGGAGCGATTCGTGACCCAGGAAACACAGCAAATGATTGAGCACGTGGCGGGGATGATTCGAAAACCGAATCTGGCCATCGACGAGAACACACGCCTGGTTTCTTCAGGGTTGATCGACTCCATGGCGCTAGTGGACGTGCTGCTCAAGCTGGAAGATCTCACCCATCTGCGCATTCCCGCCGGCAAAGTCCAACCGAAGGACATGGATACCGTGGCGCTGATGTTCGCGACCGCCCAGCGGGTGGGCAAACCGCGCAAGTAACCGTACCGCTGTTCGCTTAACTTGCGGCTCACTTTGAGAGATGAGATCTTGAGTACGGTGCAGACAAACCCAGTACCAGCAGACCTGATTTCACAAAGCTCCAAGCGGCAATGGCGGCTCAAGCTGGCATTGTTTGTGGCATCGCTGATATTTAGCGTTGCGGGCTTCGTCGCCTTCGATTACTTCTATAGCGCGGCGATTCTGGGTGCGGCGGTTTCCGGCGGGCCACACGGATTCTGCTTCAGTCGCGATCCGATACGGAGCTTTGCCTTCCTGCCAAACTGCTCGTGCGTTCGACCCTGGCTGGGAAACTCGTACCAGTTCAATACCAACAGCCTGGGATTTCGCGATGAACGTATTCGGCAGGTGCCGGCGACCAGCGCGCAGCCCCGTATTCTCGTTCTGGGTGATTCCGCGCCGGAGGGGATGACCAGTTGGCAGGATAGCTTTATCGGACGTCTCGCAGCCAATTTCCCGCAATACGAATTCCTCAACGGGAGCGTGGAAGGCTATTCGCCTTCGAACTATCTCAACACTGCAAGAATGCTGATCAAAGAACGTGTCGATTTCGACGAAGCTATCGTATTTATCGACATCTCAGATGCCCAGGACGAGGCCGCTTTCTTTCACGATGTAGGCACATCAGGAGCGGTGGCGACCGCTGCTCAGAAGATCGCCAAGACCAGCCGCTATTCCAATCTGCGGCTCTGGATTAACAATCACCTGCTGCTTACGAATGATGTCTTCGACTTCTTTGAGAAAACCCTGGTGCGCCTCGGTTGGTATCACCTTGACCTAGGTCATGGAGGCAATGAGTTCGATCTGGAACGCTCGGCCTGGACTTACCGGAAAGTCTCCGACACCGCGCCCTACGAAACCGGTTATGCGCCGCTCGGCCTGGAAGGCGGCATTCGTCGGGAAAAGGAGAAAATGGATCTCCTGTGGCAGGAACTGAAGGAACGCAACATCCCGATCAGCGTTGTGGTTTATCCCTGGCCGGCGCAAATCGCTCACGACAACGTGGATTCCCGCCAAGTTCGCATCTGGCAAGACTGGTGTGAAGGCAAATGCAAGCGCTTCGTTACGCTGCTTCCAGCTTTCTTCGCCGTTAAAGACCAATGTCCCCGCACCCAGCCCGGCTGCTGGTATCTGAGTCACTTCATCTTCGGCGACACGCACTACAACTCGACGGGCGATGCCGTGGTGGCAAATGTAATTCGCAATGCGCTGCTGGAGAGCCCTGCCAGCAAGCGCCAGCCGCCAATCTCAAACCCTGAAGCAGCCGATCCATCCGTACGCGCGCCCGAGGCTCCATCGGGCGGCCGCCCATGAGCGGGGAGCACGACATGCTTTACTGGGCGTTGTTCTACATCGCCGCACTTGTCCTGGGACTGCTGGTCTTGGCGAAAGTACGCTCGCGAGGAGTGCGGCAAGCCGTGCTGCTCATCGCAAGCTACGCACTTTATGTCACGTGGGGACCCTGGTTCCTGGCCGTTCTTCTCGCCTCCACAGTCATTAACTTCATGATAGGCCGATGGATGAGGCGCAAGTCCTTCTGTCCTCGTACTGTGGACAGGCCTGGCTTTCAACTTGCTTCTGTTGGCAACGTTCAAATACGTGCCGGGTATCGCCGTCTCAATCCCCCTAGCCTCGCTGCAGAAGTTCTCCCACCTGGCTTTGCCGCTTGGCATCTCGTTCTGGACCTTTCAGGCGATGAGCTATCTCCTCGACCTGTATCGCGGCGAAGAGCTTGATCCATCTTTCGTCGAATTCGCGCTGTACATGGCGTTCTTTCCAGTTGTGATTTCGGGGCCGATCTGCCGCCTGCCCGACATGCTTCCGCAATTCCGCTCCGAGCAGCGGCCGTCGGGCGTCGACATGGGTCGCGGCCTCTGCCGCATCGCCACGGGGTTGTTGATGATGCAGATCGCGCAACTCCTTGGCAAAGGAATTCTTAGCGGACAAGGCATTAACGCTGGCTTCGACCAGGCCACCAACTGGAGCGGCCCGGATGTGTGGTGCCTGGCATTTGGCTACGGCTTGCAGGTGTTCTTCGATTTTGCCGGCTACTCGCATATCGCCATCGGTGCTGCCAGAATGCTGGGTTTTGTGGTGCCGGAAAACTTTGCTCGCCCGTTCACATCAACCACACCATCAATCTTCTGGACGCGCTGGCACATGTCGCTTTCATTTTGGATTCGCGACTACGTCTTTCTGCCCTTGGCGATGTTGCGTCGCGAGGAGTGGTGGCGAAAGTTCTGCCTGCTGGTGGCGATGGTTCTATTCGGAATCTGGCACAAAGGAACGCTGCTATTCGTTTTGTTCGGCTGCTATCACGGGGTGCTTCTGATCTTGCATCGGCAAGCGCAACAAGTGGAGCGGAAGCTGAATTGGCAGCCCTCTGCCTGGGCTTGGACAGCCTTCTCGTGGGTGCTTACCATGGCGCTGATCAGCCTGGGATGGATTTTCTTCCGCGCCAACTCTCTGGCGCAGGCGGGAGAGATGTTCTCGGCGCTGATCTCTCCCGCCAGTTATTCCCGTCACGTTCTTCATTCGAGCTTGTACCTGCTGGTGCTGAGTCTGGCTGTCTCCTACGCTGTGGTACTGATCGTGATTGGCCTGCTCGACCGCTATTCGGGACGGCTGGAAGCAGCGGCCATGACGACCAGCTCGGAGTTGATCGCAATCGCGCTGCGCGACCGCTGGCTCTGGATTGCTCCCATGTGGGCTGCGGCTTGTGTGCTCGTGATCACGATGATTCCGCACCAAAGCCGTGCCGCCAACGTGTTTATGTACCGCTTCTTCTAGCCTTTCGACGCGCCGACAGTTCCACCGCTGGCACGCCTCCGCCCTGCTGCGGTAAGATTCCGCCATGCCCAAGAATCTTCCTCCATTCGAGATAGCCTGCCCCTGCTGTGGCGCCTTACTCAAGATTGATGCCGAGACCAAGGCAGTGATCGCGCACACTGCCAAGGCCGTGCCCAAGACCTTCGAAGATCTGGAAGCGGCTGCGAAAGCCATGAAGGATCAGGACAGCCGCAAGGAATCCCTCTTCCGGCAATCGGTGGAGGCACAGAAGCACTCGGGCGATCTCCTGGAGAAGAAGTTTCAGGAAGCGCTCAAGCGCGCAAAAGAAACACCGGACACTGGCAAGCCGATACGGGATTTCGACCTGGACTAATAGGGCAGCAACTAGCAAACCGGCAGTTAGCACTTGGCATTTAGCAGTTGGCCTATGGCCGGCGAATCGTGGAGTTTCTCCCAGGTACAAGAGTTGTGGATTTTCTCGCGGGTATAAAAGATCAGCGCCGAAATAGTGGCTAAAAGCTAAAAGCTAGGAGCCAAGAGCAAAAAGCAAAAAGCAAAAAGCAAAAAGCAAAAAGCAATCCTCCTTCCGCGTGAATACGAACTCACCTCCGCTTCTTCTGGGACATCGCGGTGTCAGGCCGCTGCCCTGTCTCGGACTGCGTTGGCGCAAGCCTGGTTTTCCCGTAGAGAACACATTGGCTGCTTTCGACTACGCCATGGCCAACGGCTGTGACGGTTTCGAGTTCGATGTCCGTTACACGCGCGATCGCCGCACCGTGCTTTCCCACGATCCAAAACTCAACCGCAAGGAAGTGGCGATCACAGATTATTCGGGGTTCGAACGGCGTGGCGGCTACAATCTCGCCTGCCTGGAAGATGTGTTGACGCGCTTCGGCGGCACTGCTTATCTCGACATCGAGTTGAAGGTTACCGGCAACGAAGAGGCGGTGGTCGCGGCGTTGCGTGCCAAGCCGCCCCGGCGCGGATATGTGGTCTCGTCCTTTCTTCCTGACGTACTGCTGCGCCTGCACGATCTGGATCCGTCGCTCCCTCTGGGCTTCATCTGCGAACACGCGGAAGACGCCGAGCGCTGGACCGCGCTGCCGATCGCTGCCTTTATTCCGCACTGCTCGCTGGTTTCGCAACGCTTGATCGATGAGGTCCATGCGCGTGAGAAGAAGCTGCTCACTTGGACAGTGAACGAGGCGCAGGATCTGCTGCGCCTGGCCGGCTGGGGAGTTGATGGCCTGATCTCCGACGACCCGCGGTTGCTGGCTCGCACCTTTCCGCGGCGACAAGATGCGGCGTCCTAGCCGCTGACCGCATACCCAATCTGGGTAGTGGGTCAGTTTGATTGTCATCCCGAGCAAGCCTCTGTTGCGCAGCGAGCGGTATCTGGGCGTGCCGATTCGCGCCGGCGCGCGAAAGGCACGCATCCTTATTCAAACTGACCCACCTCCCCGATCTGCTGTCCTTTTGCGCCAGCCGCCAGCGTCATTTAGATTGGGTGTAATGGCCGACCACAGGCGAACGATTCGAGCGCGCCGTATCCATCATGGCGCGGCTGCGCGGCCCGGGCGGATGTCCCTGGGACCGCGAGCAGACCTTCGACACCATCAAGCCCTACACCCTGGAAGAAGCTTACGAGGTGGTGGAAGCCATCGACGCCCGCGACTGGGACGAGCTGACCGGCGAGCTTGGCGACCTGCTGCTGCAAGTGCTCTTCTACTCAGAAATGGCAGCCGAGGAGAAGCGCTTCTCCATCGACGATGTGCTCGATCGCCTGTCCAACAAGCTGGTCGATCGACATCCGCATGTCTTTGGCGAAGTCAAGGCCGACACGCCCGGCGAAGTACTGCGCAACTGGCAGGCGCTGAAGGCCGAGGAGAAGAAGAAGCGCCAGCAGGAGTCGGGCGAAAGCGGCCAAAGCAGCAGGATCATCCCGAGTCCGTGCTGGCCGGAGTCTCTACCGCCATGCCATCGCTGATGGAAGCCTACAAGATCAGCTCGCGCGTGGCGCATGTTGGATTCGATTGGCCGAACATCGAAGGGCTGTTTGACAAGCTGAACGAAGAGACGCGAGGAGCTGCGCAAGAATCTCGAGGAGTATCCCGCGCCCGGTCCGCGAGCCGGAATCGGCGACAGGACGTTGCCGGCGCGCGCGGCGCGAAGATTTCTGCCGAGCTGCGCGCGCGGCTGGAAGATGAAGTTGGCGACCTGTTCTTCGTGCTGGTGAACATCGCGCGCTATCTGTCGCTCGATCCCGAGTCGGCATTGCGCAAGACCAATCGCAAATTCCGCCGCCGCTTTCGAGTATCTGGAAGACAAGCTGCGCGAGCAGGGCCGCAAGCCGGCCGAAGCCTCGCTCGACGAAATGGAAGTCGTTGTGGCAGGAATCGAAGCAGCAGGAAAAGCCGTGAACGACGACGCCGTCCAGTTGCGCAATTGCACCGAGCTCGACGAATTTCGTGCCTGCGTCGCCCTGCAGAAAGAAGTTTGGGGATTCGCCGACAACGAACTGGTGCCGCTGCGAATTTTTTCCCTGGCGCCGAAGATCGGCGGACAGGTGATCGGCGCCTGGCGACGGCGAAACGCTGGTCGGGTTTGCGTTTTCGATTCCTGGCACTGCGCACTGGGCACTCGTATCTGCACTCGCACATGCTGGGCGTGAAGAGCGGCTATCGCAATAGCGGCCTGGGCCGGCGCATCAAGCTCTTTCAGCGCGACGATGCCATGCCCAGGGCTACGAGCTGATGGAGTGGACCTTCGATCCGCTGGAAATCAAGAACTCCTACTTCAACCTGGAGCGACTGGGCGCCGATCGCGCGCCGCTACAACATCAACCAGTACGGCATTACGTCGTCACCGTTGCAAGGGTTTCTTCCCACCGACAGACTGGTGGCGGAGTGGTGGCTGAAGTCGAAACGCGTGGACGCTCTGCTTGCCAGCGGACATACGCCGGTTTTCCAGCCAGAAACGCGGATCGAAGTGCCGGCTGAAATCTACGCCTGGAAGGCGGGAGCGCGAGACACGGCAGCAAGCGGCCGACCGTGCAATTGCAAAATCGGGAGCAGTTTCTCAGAGCATTCTCGCGTGGATTTGTGTGCTCTGGGCTATGAGCGCCGACCAGAACGGCAATGGGGCTTTCCTGCTGGGAAGTTGGGATGAGAAGCTGGTCGTATGGCAGCAAATAATGCCCTCGGCTAAGAACCTATGAAAATTGAAGCCATTACCCTTCGCGAGCTGAAGATGCCTCTGGTCCACTTTTTCGAGACCAGTTTCGGACGCACCTACACCCGCCGAGTCCTGCTGTTCACTCTGCATTGCTGACGGCCTGGAAGGCTGGGGCGAATGCGTCGCCGGCGAAGATCCCTACTACAGCGAGGAATACATCGAGGGCGCGTGGGACGTCACCATGCGCTACCTCGGTCCGGCGCTGTTGGGCAAGACGCTGCAGGCAGGATGCGAAGTTCCGGCTTTGCTGGCGCGCGTGCGCGAGCATCGCATGGCTAAGGCAGCGCTGGAGAACGCCGCCTGGGATGCCGAGGCGCAGGAGAAAGGACATCCCGCTCTGGAAGCTACTGGGCGGCTCGCAACGCGAAATCGCTTGCGGCGTCAGCATCGGCATTCAGGATTCGCACGAGCAGCTGTTGCAGAAAATTGAAACTGAACTGGCAGCGGGATATCAGCGCATCAAGATCAAGGTAAAACCCGGATGGGACGTCGAGGTGCTGGAGAAAATCCGTGCTCGCTGGCCCAATATCATGCTGAGTTGCGACGCGAACTCGGCTTACACCTTGGCCGACAAACAGCATCTGAAGGATTTTGACCGCTTCCAGTTGCTGATGATCGAGCAGCCGCTGTGGAGCGACGACTTCTACTTCCACGCTCGCCTGCAGAAGCAATTACACACCTCGCTTTGTCTCGACGAAGCCATTCGCAGCTCCCGCGATGCTGAGGCCGCGCTGGAATTGGGCGCTTGCCGCATCATCAACATCAAGGTGGGACGGGTCGGCGGCTTCTCCGAAGCAATTGCTGTGCATGACGTTGCCCGGCGCTTCGCCATCCCGGTGTGGTGCGGAGGCATGCTGGAGTCGGGAATCGGCCGCTCCCACAATGTGGCACTGTCGACACTGGCTAATTTCAAGCTTCCCGGAGATGTCTCGGCTTCGAAGCGCTACTGGAAGGAAGACATCATCGAGCCGGAAGTCGAAGTCTCGGAGCGGGGAACAATCGCAATCCGTGACACGCCAGGTCGGGGTTACGATCTGAGGCCGCCGTTGATTGAAAAGTTGACGGTGAAGACGGAAACATTGAAGGTCTGATGCCGATCGGCAGTCGAACCGCAGATCTCTTGGCTCCGCTCGGGAAGACGAACGATCTGGGAGTTTCTGTGCTCTGTCGACTGCCGCTCGGGATAACAAAAAGGAAGGATGACAAGGGAATCGGAAGTTTCCGTGCCCTTCGCTACTTGTGGTTGTTCTGCGCTTCCTTGATGCCGCCGCCATTTTCGGCAACCACTTCGTCGCTCTTGTGCAGCAGGTCGAGCGCCTGGGCCGTTGTAAGATCAGCCGGGATGGGCCGGAAGTCGGTCATCGTCTCCGTCGACCAGATCGTCAGTGGCTTAAGCAGAAGAATCTTCCCATTGAACTGGAGAGTCTCTTGCACCTCTTCCCACTGGCCGCCGCCGACATCCCGCTGGACGATGATGAATTTACCGCCTTTGTAGAGCTTGCCGAGAATGCCCCAGCCGAAATCGACATCTTTGAACAGCGTGCCGTCGATCTTGGCAATGCGCAGGGCTTTGCGATCGATAATCATATCGCCCTCCATGCCCTGATACACGGCGGTTTCGTGGTTGGGAGGACTGAAGTTGGGATTAGGTTTGAACTTCAAATGCACAAGTTCCTCACCGTTGGGGCCGTGATCGGTGCCCACATAGGTGTAGAGGAACGCATCCGGAAGACTCGCCAACATGAGTTCGCCGCGCTTGTCGTCTGCTTTGTTGGCCTCCCGCCGCTTGCGGCGGGCGTCAGCATCGTTGGCGAACTTCTCCAGTTTTTCGTTGTCTTTCTGACGTTCGTCCGCGGTCAGCGGGTGGCCGTTGATCAGGAGCGTGGTCGTTAGACCGCCCTGTTTGGTCCGGAGAATTTCCTTGGTGACGGAATGATCTTTGTACTCCGTGTTGTCTTTGAACATGAAGTACTGCTCTACGTCGCTGGCCTTGATTTCGTTTTGCGAGGCCTGGCGAACCAACGTCAGGGGATCGATGTTCGGTTTTTGTTGAGCATGCCCGACGGAGACGAACAACAGCAGTGCGAACATTGCCGCCAGCGCACTCCGCACATTAGTAAAACGAATCTTCACAGCACCTCTTCGAGAAAAATCCCCTCTAAGGTTAGACGAGCCGCGGAAGCTCGCAGTTGCTTTTTTGACCACTCCTTTTCGTCAGCCCGGCCGCCGCTGGGCAGCACATAGCCATCTGACTGTGTTTTCTAGAGGTTCCAGCAGAATGATGTTCCTGGGCGGGTACTCTGGCAAGAGCCAATTAAGTACAGGAGTCAGTTTGGTGGCGATGCAGGCTGCTTTCCTGGCCGATTTTTTCTTTACATCCCACCGTTGATACCATCGAAGAGTTGGCCAGAATATCAACGGAAGCTCTAACGCAATTTACCGGCATGCAACGCACAGTCATCGCTGAAATGCTCGACGGCGACGGGGGCAGTCCCGCCGAAGTAGCTGCCTCGCTCGTCGATTTGAAGCACATCAACGATTGGTTTGGAGGAACGCGCACCACAATTGACTTGCTGTTGCGAATCACTTCCGAGTCTGATTGCCGGCGATTGTCCATGCTTGAGATTGGTTCCGGAGCCGGCGACGTGCCTCTAGCCGCGCGCCGGGCTCTGGCTCGTCGCGGGATTGAGCTGGACGTAATTCTTCTGGATCGCATGTGGTCACACTTGCCTGCCAATGGCGTGGCGGCGGTGTCGGGAGACGCCCTGAACTTGCCGTTTTGCGATGGCGCTTTTGACGTGGTGAGCTGTTCGCTCTTGGCCCATCACTTCGAGCCCGGCCAGTTGCAGCTGTTGTCGCGCGAGGCATTGCGGGTTTGCCGGCGAGCTGTGCTGATCAACGACCTGATTCGCAGCCGCCTGCATCTGGCTTTGGTCTACGCGGGGTTGCCGCTGTTTCGCAGCCCGATTACCTGGCACGATGCGCCAGCATCGGTGCGCAGAGCTTACACTTGCGATGAAATGCGGCATATGTTGGAAACATTGCCAGTGCGGAAAATTCAGATCTCGAGACACTATCTGTATCGCATGGGCGTGTTGCTGTGGAAGGGAGAAAGGCAGCAACTAGCAACTAGCAACTAGCAAAATCATTCGTTGACAAAAGTTGTTGACTGTTGAAAACAATTGGCGGATGAGAAAATCGACAGCAACGCGGTTTAAGCTAGTTGCTAGTTGCTCATTGCTTGCTTCCTCCCAATTCGATCTCGCGGTCATCGGCGCCGGCCCGGCGGGAAGCTCTGCCGCTATCAGCGCCGCACGTCAGGGAGCCCGTGTGCTCTTGTTGGAGGCGCGCGACTTTCCGCGCCACAAAGTTTGCGGAGAATTTGTTTCCGCCGAGGCACTTGACGTTCTGACTACGCTGCTCGGTGGCGCCCTATCGGCCAACCGGCTGTTCGAGAGTGCGCCCGTCATCGACCGCATGCGTTTGTTGTTGGGAACTCGCGTGCTCGAAGCGCCAGTTCTGCCAGGCGGCCTCAGCATTACCCGCTACGATCTTGACGAACATCTGTGGAAAGCAGCTCAGGCGGCCGGTATCGAGGCTCGCGCCAACTGCGAAGTAGTGGCAAGCGATGGTGATGGCCCCTTTCAGGTGCAGACTTCATCGACAACATTCGTAGCTAAGAGCGTGATCGTAGCCGCGGGCCGCTGGTCACAGTTCACTTCGGATCGAACGGTTCCGCCTGGACCGAAGTGGATCGGGCTGAAGGCGCATTTCGAGGAAAGCAATCCCGCGCGATCGACCGACCTGTACTTTTTCCCGAACGGCTACTGCGGCGTTCAGCCGATAGCGGAGAACACGGTGAACGCTTGCGCCATGGTGCGCTCCGACGCCGCGACTTCGCTGCAAGAGGTTTTTGGGTTGCATTCCCAACTGGCGGAGCGAGCCGCCGGATGGAAGGCCGTGACCCAGCCGGTCAGTACTGCTCCCCTGATCTATCGTTCGCCGCAGCCGGTCCGGGGAAATATCATCTGCGTCGGCGATGCCGCAGCGTTTATCGATCCCTTCGCCGGCGATGGCATTTCCATTGCCTTGCGCAGCGGGCAAGTAGCGGCCCAGTGCGTTGGCAAGTTCTTGGCGGGTAAGACCACATTGGCGGAGTCGGTCGCCGTCTATCAGCGCGAGTACGACCGCCAATTTGCGCCATTATTGTCCGCCGCCTCTCGTGTGCGCTCGCTGATGTCGCTGCCGGAATTCGCTAAACCTACAGCGTTTGCGCTGCTGCGGCTTCCGGGCGTGATCCCCTTCCTGATCCGGAAAACCCGGCGCGCGGGATGATTTTGCTGCACTACGAAGCCGTTACAAAGTAAACTACAGGGCACAATTTGCCGACAAGATGTACGAAGACCAGAATCGAATGACCGATCAGAACCAGCCAGTGTCTGTTCGCAATACCGCGCCGCGCGACTTTGCCGGCATAACCGAGCTCTGTCGCCGGATCTATCCCGACACGCCGCCTTGGAACGCCGAGCAACTGTCATCGCACCTGCGTCTATTTCCCGATGGTCAATTCGTTGCGGTGCACGGTCCCGAGGAAAGGATCGTAGGGATGGCGGCGAGCCTGATTGTCGATTGGGACCACTACGACATGCTGGAAAACTGGGAGCAGTTTACTGCCGACGGCATGTTTACCAATCACGATCCCAAGAATGGGCAGACTCTTTATGGCGCTGAGGTGATTGTCGATCCTACCCTGCAGCACCATGGTATTGGGGACAAACTATACCGCTGCCGGCGCAGCCTGACCGAGTCCCTGAACCTGTTGCGAATTCGTGCGGGATCGCGCCTTCGCGGCTACCATACCTGTGCGGCCCGGGTGAAGCCGGAAGAGTATGTTACTGAGGTAGTCGAAGGCCTGCAGCACGATCCCACCCTTAGTTTTCAGTTGCAGGAAGGATTTCACGTGCTCGCCGTCGTTCCGCATTATCTCAGTGACGATCCCGAAAGCCTGGGGTACGCCGCAGTGATCGAATGGCTGAATCCCGAACTGATACGACCAGAGCATGTAGTCGACAGGCCGACCCGGTTTCTACCCAAAGCGCTTAGCCAGTCGGCAGGCACGCAGTGACCGCGGGGGCGACTGCTTGCGGGCACAGACCGCGCGATGGTGGAAGGGCATGGCTTTAGCCGTGCCGTCAGCGTGTCATCTGGAAAGGGCTTTAGCCCGGGCCAACCGCGGCTGAAGCCGTTACTAATGGAGTTCGATTTCGCCGGGCTAAAGCCCGGCGCTTCCACCAGAGTGGGACCTAAACCCGAGCCCCGTGGGGCGGAAGAAGTTCGCTGCCCAGCGTTCCTACCGAATAACCAGTACTTCGCGGATATTGTCTCGTCCCAGAAAGAATTTAATGGAGGAGTAATCGCGAAAGAGGTTTTCCACGTGCCGGTTATTGAAGACTCGCTGCAGACGGAAGGCCCGAACCGGCTGGAGCTCCAGCGTATCTTTGGCCGCAATGTTGTAGCGATAGAACGGCGCTTCGGGGCCAGCGTCCTTAGTGTGAAAGAAAGCCAGCATGATGCCGCCGGGCTTCATTACCACATGCATGCGTTCGATCAGCGGTTTCACCAGCGGTTCGGGCAGAAAGTCGGCCAAGTCCCAAAACATGACGGCATCGAATTCTTCACGGCCGAAATTCAGGTTCTCGCGCAGGAAGCGCTCCACGTCGACGGTGTTGCCGCCGTCGCCGTTGGGGATGATGAGCGACTTGTCGCTGGACAGGCGCAACACGTCTTCCTGATGGAAGCGATGTCCCAGGCCGGTCATGAAGGTGATACTAGCGGGCGAGGTTGAGCCCAGGTCGAGGATCTTCAAGCCTTCCTCGCGCGAAATGGCGCGAATGAACTCGTTGAAGCCTGTCGAACGACGGCTGATCTTCTGTCCGGAAACGATTTCTTCGTCTACACCCTGCCGGCCAGAGCCACCGAATAATCTACTGAAGATGCCGGGAGCCACAGGGCTCCATTGTATGGGCAGAGTGCCGCGACCATCAATGTTTCTGATCGATGAAGTGCAGGGATGGGCAGGCGCAAGGTGGAAAGCCCTGGAGGCGCATCGCGAGATGCGCCCGGGCAAGGAACAAGTAATGCAGCCTACAGCTTCTTGGGTTCCAGCAAAGTACCTTGTGCTGTGATAGACGCGGGAGCCGCCGCCGCGATGGCTTGAGGCTTCGCGTCAATCTTAGGAGCAGGTTCCGCCTTCTGAATATCGATGCCGCCTTTGAAGAAGGCGCCGTCCTCGATAGAGATTCGCGCGGTGAAGATGTCCCCCGTCAGCGAAGCGCTCTTCCGCAGCTCAACCCGGTCGCTGGCATGGATATTGCCATCCAGGCGGCCGTGTACGATGACGTTGCGAGCCTCGATGTTGGCGCGCACTCGACCATTAGGGCCAATCGTAAGGCTTTGTCCCCGCAGGGTGACGGAGCCTTCCACTTCGCCGTCTACAATCAAATCTTCACTGCCGGAAAGCTCGCCTTTTACCACGACGGACTTGCCGATAGTTGCGATTTCATTGCTCCGCAAAGAATCGCCGCGCATGGGGTCGGCCGGACGCGATGGCGCCGTCGTGACCGGGATCGATGACGAGCCGGTGGAGATAGGCTCGCTAGGGGTTATGTATTCGTCTTCCTTACGCTTCCACATGTGTTGGACTCCGTCGAGCGGTCGCAGCCTTGGCCACAGCCGATGATCGGGATGCACCTAGTCGGGTGCATTTAAACCGCTCGGGAAGAGGATACCCAACCCTAAGCGTAGCCGCAAACCCTTTTCCCAATCCATTGTGAATTTGGCATGACTTCCTGGATAACCAGGGCCGCCGATCATGGCTTCCCCGGGTGGGTCGGCCGTCACCGATATCTCGGGTCAAGCTCCCGTATAATGGCTGGTTTCCTACCCCTCCCGCTTCGCGCAAGCAAATTCCCGGCGAGAGACTCAGGACTTCTATGACTCAAATTGAGCTGATTGTTGCCCGTGAAATTCTTGATTCCCGCGGAAATCCCACCATCGAAGCCGATGTCATCCTGGAAAGTGGCGCACGCGGCCGAGCTGCCGTGCCTAGTGGAGCCTCAACTGGCGAGCACGAAGCGCTGGAACTGCGCGACGGCGATAAGTCCCGCTACGCCGGCAAGGGCGTACTCAAAGCGGTCGACAACGTTAATGAAGTAATCGCTCCTGAACTGGAAGGCATGGATGCCAGCGAACAGCGCGAGATCGACAACACCATGCTGGCGCTCGACGGCACGCCCACTAAGAGTAAGCTGGGCGCGAATGCGATTCTGGCAGTCTCGATGGCCGCAGCCCGCGCCATGGCCGACCATCTCGGTATCGAACTGTATCAGTATCTCGGCGGATTCACTGCCGGGCTGCTGCCCACGCCGATGATGAACATCCTGAATGGCGGCGCCCATGCCGACAACAATGTCGATTTCCAGGAGTTCATGGTGATGCCGGTGGGAGCGACGTCGTTCGCCGAAGGACTGCGCTGGGGGGTTGAGACCTTCCACATACTCAAGGGCGTGCTGAAGAAGCGTGGCTACAATACCGCTGTCGGCGACGAGGGCGGATTCGCGCCATCGGTGAAATCGAATGTCGAAGCCATCGAATCGATACTCGAGGCCATCACTCAGGCTGGCTACAAGCCGGGCGAGCAGATCGCAATTGCCCTCGACCCGGCGGCCAGCGAGTTCTACGACAGCGACAAGAAAAAATATGTCTTCAAGAAGTCGGACAAGAGCGAGCACTCCAGCGAAGACATGGTGAAGTTCTGGGCCGACTGGGTGCGGCAATATCCCATTGTCTCCCTCGAAGACGCCTTCGCCGAGGACGATTGGGAAGGTTGGAAGCTCCAGACCGACGAGTTGGGCGGCAAGATTCAGCTCGTCGGCGACGATATCTTCGTCACCAACATCGAGATCTTCCAGCGCGGCATCGACGCCGGCATCGCCAACTCGATTCTGATTAAACTGAACCAGATTGGCTCGGTCAGCGAGACCCTGGACGCGATTAATCTGGCCCACCAGAATCGCTATACCACGGTTATCTCGCACCGCTCGGGCGAGACCGAAGACACCTTCATTGCCGATTTCGCGGTAGCGACCGGGGCAGGGCAGATCAAGACCGGCTCAGCTTCTCGCACCGATCGCATAGCTAAGTACAACCAGTTGCTGCGCATCGAAGAAGAGCTGGGTCCGGCGGCACGATATTTGGGATTGAAGGCGCTGAATTATCGAGGAGAGTTGACGGGGAAGGCAAAGGCATAGAGCATCGCCAATGGCTATTCCTCCTAAACCGCTCGTCCTCATCATTCTCGATGGCTGGGGCTATGCTCCGCCGTCTGACGCCAACGCCATTTCGCTGGCGCGCAAACCCACCTATGATCGCCTGCTTGCCGAATATCCCAACACGTTGATTCACACCAGCGGCCGCTATGTCGGCCTGCCTACCGGGCAGATGGGCAACAGCGAGGTTGGCCACCTCAACATCGGCGCCGGGCGCGTGGTGTACATGGACATCACCAAGATCGATCTCATGATCGAGAATGGCGAGTTCTATTCCAACCCGGTGCTTGTCAAAGCGATCAAGCAGGCGCGCAGCGGTGGCCGACGGCTGCACCTCTTCGGGTTGCTGTCTGACGGTGGGGTACATTCGCACCAGAACCATCTCTACGCGATCTTGCGCATGGCCAAGCAGAACGGTGTTGAGCGCGTCTTCGTGCACTGCTTCATGGATGGGCGCGACACCCTGCCCACCAACGGCGCCGGCTACATCGAGCAGTTGCAGCAGAAGATGCGTGAGTATGGCGTCGGGAAGATTGCCACGATCAGCGGCCGCTATTACGCCATGGATCGCGATAAGAAATGGGATCGCGAGAAGAAGGCCTTCGACGCCATGGTCTTCGGCGACGCCGAAGGTGGACGCTACATCGATCCGGTGCAAGGCGTGAAGGAGTCCTACAATCGGGGAGTCACCGACGAGTTCATCATTCCTTTCGTGGTGACGGACAATCGCGGCGAGCCGCTGGGCAATATTCGCGATGGCGATGTTTGCATCAATTTCAACTTCCGCGCCGATCGCGCCCGGCAAATCACGCGCTGCCTGGCCCGCAACAGCCACTTCACCCCGCAGGATGGGAGCGAACTGGAAGGCGCTGAAGAACTCGACCGCGAGATTCCGCGAAACCGCGTTCCCAAAGACCTGACTTACATCTGCATGACGCAGTACGACAAGCATTTCACGTTGCCTGTCGTCTCGCCCCCGGAGTCGCTGACCAACATCCTGGCCAACGTGATGGCCGATCGCGGCCTGCGCAACCTGCGCGTAGCCGAGACCGAGAAGTATGCGCACGTCACCTACTTCTTCAACGGCGGCGTGGAGAAGCCGTTTCCCGGCGAAGAGCGAGTGCTAGTGCAGTCGCCCAAAGTCGCCACGTACGACCTGAAGCCGGAGATGTCGGCGCAAGGGATTGCCGACGCAGTGGTCAAAGCCGTCGCCCAGAAGACCTTCGATGTGATGGTGGTGAACTTCGCCAACGCCGACATGGTGGGACACTCGGGCAAGATTCCGCCAACGATTACGGCGGTGGAAACGGTGGACGCCTGTCTCGGCCAAATTTACACGGCGTTACAACAAAACGGGGGCGCTATGATTATCACCGCCGACCACGGCAATGCCGAGCAGATGATCGATCCCGCAACTGGGGGCCCGCAAACGGCACATACGACGAATCCAGTGCCGTTCATCATCGTTGCGGAGCACGCTGTAACACCGGCGAACTTCAAAGGCGACGCCCGCCGCTTTACCCTGCGTCCTGACGGGCGCGCTGCAGGACATCTCCCCGACCATGCTCGGGATGCTTGGTGTCCCTCAGCCCAAGGAGATGACGGGCCACGATCTGCGGATCATGGGCAGCGACTAGCAACTAGCAATTAGCGACTAGCTCTAGAAGTGCGCTGCGAGTTCGTGTACCACGCAGCATCGTTGGCTGTTCTGTTGGTCAAGGAAAACTGTTTTTGTCACGAAGAACATGTTTGCAGTTGCTGGTTGCTAGTTGCTAGTTGCTAGGTGCTAGGTGCTAGTTGCTTTCCTCATGAAACTCCTCATCGCTCTCTATCACCGCTTCGGACTCTGGCAAGCTCCGGAGTGGTTTGCCGAACGCCTGCGGCAGGATTTTCCGCAGCTCGAAGTTGTACATCTCTCCAACTATGACCGGGTGATGGAAGAGATCGCCGATGCCGATATTGCGATCTCGTGGTCGCTGCGTGGCGACCAGGTCAAAGCTGCCAAGAAGCTGAAATGGATTCACTCGACCGCAACCGCAGTCCACGCGCTCATGTCGTCCGAGTTGCGCGCCAGCGAGATCGTGGTTACCAACGCGCGCGATGTCCATGGGCCGGTTGTGGCCGAGCACGCCATGGCTCTGGCGTTCGCCTTGGCCAAGCGACTGCCACAGGCAGTGAGGTTTCAGCAGCAGAAACATTGGGCGCAGCACGATCTGTGGGAGTCAAGTCCACGTCCGCGCGAAGTGAATGGCGCGACCATGACAATTGTGGGGCTGGGCGGAATTGGCAGGCCGCTCGCCGATCTGGCGTGCTCGGTCGGGATGCGGGTAATTGGGGTGCGCGAGCATCCCCAGCGAGAGTGCGGCGGGGTTGACCTGATGTACGGTTTCGATGGCCTTGAGGAGGCATTGAGCGAAGGTGACTTTGTGGTACTGGCGTTGCCCGTAACGCCGAAGACGCATCACCTGATCAATGCCGAGCGGCTGGCCCTATTGCAGCCAGAGGCTTACCTGATCAATGTTGGCCGGGGTATTCTCATTGACGAAAACGCGCTGGTGAAGGCGCTTCGGGCGAAGAGTTTTGCCGGTGCGGCGCTCGATGTTGCTACTGAGGAGCCGTTGCCGCCGGAGTCTCCGCTATGGGAGATGGACAATGTTCTAATCACCCCCCACATTGCGGGACTAACCGAGTTTATGTGGGAGCGCCACTACGGACACTACACGGAAAACCTGCGGCGTTTTATGGTTGGCGAACCATTGTTGTGGGTGGTGGACAAAGAACGGGGATATTGAGAGGCGGGAGTTGGCACTTGGCACTTAGCATTTGGCCAAGACGGACGAAGCTAAGCCTGTCTTCGAGGGACAATTTTCTAAGGCATTCAAGCCCACGCTTTTTCCCCACGCGGGCCTCAGTGCTAAGTGCTAACTGCCAACTCCCAACTCCCAACTGCTAAGTGCCAACTGCTAACTGCCAACTGCTAAGTGCTGCTGACCGGCACCGTGAAGTAGAACACCGAGCCGCTGCCCAGTTGCGAAGTCACGCCGATCGTGCCGCCGTGCGCTTCGACAATGGCTTTGGCAATCGCCAGACCCATGCCCGTGCCTTGCACGCGATAGCGCTGATCGCGCCCGCGATAAAACTTCTCGAAGATCAGCGACTGCTCCATATCGTCGATGCCGGGGCCGCTGATCGGCCACGCTGATGCTCACCATCTTGCCTTCGCTGCTTCGGCGGTGATCGTGATGGCGTCCCCGCAGGCGAATACTTGGCGGCATTCTCCAGCAACTGCACCAGCACTTCGGCAATGCGCTCCATGTCGATCACGCACTCGGCGGCAAGTCATCGGCGGAATCTGCAGCTTCACCTCGCGCCCGGCCAGCGCCTGCTTCGATTTTTCCAGCGCCGCGTCGATCGACCTCGCTGACACGGATGAGGCTCGCGGCGCAACTCCACTTGATGAGCATCGAGTTGCGCCATCTCCGCCGCCTCGCCCACCAGCCGGTTCAGGCGATCGGTTTCTTCGTTGATGACGGTGAGCAGTTCCTGCCGCGCATCGGGGCTGACCGGATCCGGCGCAAGCAGCGTCGTGACCGACAGCTTGATCGCCGTCAGCGGCGTGCGAAATTCGTGGGTCACGCTGTCCAGCAAAGCCGAGCGCAGCTTCTCGCTTTCGCGCGCGGCCTCCGCGCGGGTCAGCGTTTCCACCGCGTCCAGCGCGCTCGATCGAAATGGCGATCAGGCTGCCCACTGCTTCCAGCGTTTCGCGCGAGAGCACCGCGCCTTCCAGCCCAAGACTGCCCACCGGCCTGCACTCCGATGCGCAGCGGAACAAAACACAGTTGCCGTTCTTCGTCGACCACCAGTTCGCCGCGGCCGCTCACCGACTCCAGTTGCTCCTCGCTGAGTTCCGGGTGATCGAGCGCCGGTGCGATAGACCTCCTTGCGCTTGGGCAGGTACATGGCCGCGGCCTGTCAATCCAAAGGCGTCGCGCACGTAACTGCGGAATGGAGTTGAGCAGCTCCATCACGTTGTCCGTGGCCAGCAACTGCTGGCTGAGGAAGTACAGCCGCTCCACTTCCTTGCGGCGGCGAGTGGCATTCATCGGCTTCGCGGCGGGCACGCTCGGAAAGGCGGCTGGCGACAATGGCGCTGATCAGAAAGGCCAGCAGCGCGATCCAGTTCTGCGGATCGGCGATGGTGAAGGTGCGCGACCGGCGGCAGAAAGAAATAATTGAACGCCAGCGTCGCGACGACGGCGGTGGTGGTGGCGATGGTCAAACCCCAGCGGCTGGCGACCCCCAGCACCACCAGCAGGAACGTCAGCGCCACCGTGGTGGGGTTCACCGGCAGACGGCGGTAAGACAAACGACCACGACAGCGATGGTGCCGATCGCGACCGCGTAGCGGTAGCAGCGCAGTCTGCAAGCGCGCCGGCGAGACGGTCGAACCATGACCGCGGCCCTGCTCGCGTCCGGACTGCTGCTGCGCGTTCACGCGCATGATTGTACCGAATCGACTTTTCTGTCGCTGCTGCCGCAGAATAATGGCTCATGCAAAAGACGCCCGAGCAATGGCTGGAGGAAGCCCGCACCGGAGAAAAAGCGCGGCGTCTTCAAGCTTTTCCTCGGCTACGCGCCCGGGCGTCGGCAAGACCTACTCCATGCTGAGCGAGGCCATTCGCCGCCAGAGCCGCGGCGAAGACGTCGTCATCGGCGTGGTCGAAACGCATGGCCGCAAGGCCACCCAGGAACTCGCCGCCCGGCTGGAGACTGTTCCGCGCAAGAAACTCGACTACAAGGGCACGATCTTCGAAGAGATGGATGTCGACGCCATCCTCGCGCGCCATCCGCAAGTCGTGCTGGTCGACGAACTGGCCCACACCAACATCGAAGGCAGCAAGCATCACAAGCGCTACGAAGACGTTTTCGAGTTGCTCGACAACAACATCGATGTGGTTTCCACCATGAACGTGCAGCACCTGGAGAGCGTCACGCCGCATGGTGCACAAGATCACCGGCATCGTGGTGCGCGAGACCGTTCCCGACTGGGTGCTGAAGCGGGTCGACGAAATCGTGCTGGCCGACGTGACGCCCGAGGCGCTGCAGACGCGCATGCGTCGCGGCGATATCTATCCCATGGAGCGCGTGGACCGCGCGCTGGGCAATTTCTTTCGCCCCAGCAATCTGATCGCGCTGCGCGAGATCGCCTTGCGCCACGTGGCGCAGGTGGTGGATCGCAGCCTCGAGCCGTACATCCAGACGCGAAATCGGATCCCGGCCGCGAGCTGCAGGTGCGCGAGCGCATCGCGGTGGGCATCAGCTCCAATCCGGCGGCGCAGTACCTGGTCGCGCGCGCCTCGCGCATGGCGCAGGCTGTCAACGGCGAGCTTTTCGTGGTGTATGTCGATATCGGGGCTGACGAGACGATCCCGAGCGGCAGCGCTCGCTGCAGGCCAACTTTCAGTTTTGCCGAGAACCTGGGCGCGCATGTCGTCAGGCTGAAAGGCAAAGACGTCGCGCACGCGATGGCGGAGTTTGTCCGCGAGAAACACATCACCCAGGTGATCTTCGGACACTCCGCCACCAGCGGCTGGCGGCGATATCTGTTTCTGTCGGCGGTGCATCGCTTCCTGCGCGACGCGCCGGCGGTGGATGTGCACATCGTGAAGCAGCAAGCGTAGAGGCAGTTTCAAGTTTCGAGTTTCAAGTTGTCTGATTGACTTGTCAGTCCAGACCGGAGCCTGTGGCGGCGAGCTCGAGATACTTCACGCGATCCAACTTGAGGTAGGCTGCTCGTAGAAGCCGCAGATTCGTGTCAGGCTACACGCTTCGCAGCTCGTGCTCGGGACTTGACAACGTGAAACTGATTTCGCAATGCATAACCGCCCGCACATCCTGGTTGTCGACGACGAGCCGCAGATCACGCGCGTGCTGCGCACCAGCTCTGAACGCGCAAGGCTACGAGATCCGCGTCGCCAACGACGGCGAGACGGCGCTGGAGATCGTGAAGGACTTCGCGCCCGACCTGGTCATCACCGATCTCGCCGATGCCGAACATGAATGGCATCGAGCTGTGCCGCCAGCTTGCGCAAGATTTCGCAGGTGCCGATTCTGGTGCTCTCGGTGCGCGGCGAAGAGCGCAGCAAAATTGAGGCTCTGGACTCCGGCGCGGACGACTACATCACCAAGCCGTTCAGCACCGGGGAACTGCTGGCGCGGGTTCGGGCGGCGTTGCGGCGCGCGCCTCCGAGCGCAAGCCGAGCCGAAGACCAAAATCGAAGCTGGCGATTTCCGCATCGACCTCGATGCGCATTCTGTCGCGCGTCGCCGGGCGCGAGGTGCGCCTCACGCCGAAGGAGTTCGATGTGCTGGTCTACATGGCGCAGCATCCGCGACAAGGTGCTGACCCATCGCGCCATCCTCAATGCGGTGTGGGGCAGCAACAGCGTGGAGCAGAACGAATATCTGCGCGTCTTCGTCGGCCAGTTGCGCAAGAAGCTGGAGCCCGACGCCAGTTCGCCGAAGTACATTCTGACCGAACCCTGGGTGGGCTACCGGTTCGAGCCGGGGGATTGAAGCGGGGGGGCGGCAATTGGCAGTTGGCATTTGGCACTTGGCTTTTAGCTCTTAGCTTTTAGCCTTTGGCAAACTACCAATCGACAGTTTCAGCCTGGGCTTTCGTTTACCTCGGACACTCCTGATTTGTCTTGCGAACAGCTAAGAGCTAAGAGCTAACAGCATATCGCCAACGGCGCCTTTGCCTCTCTCAGCGTCCTCTGATACCTTCACTCGAACGCGATGAATGAACGGCCGAGCGAAGCTTCCGGAGAAAACTCCGATCGCTGGCATGCGATGGGCGCCGGCTTTCTGGGCTGGACTCTGGATGCCTTCGATTTCTTTGTCGTCATCTTTCTCCTCGACACGCTTGCCGAACATTTTCGCGTTTCCAAGCGTGACATTGTCCTAACCGTCACGGCCACGCTGGCCATGCGGCCCATTGGCGCGCTGCTGTTCGGCATGATGGCCGACCGCTACGGCCGCCGCCGTCCGCTGATGGCCAATGTACTGTTCTTCTCCACTATCGGGCTGTTATGCGGTTTCGCGCCCAACTACGCCGTGTTTTTTGTTCTGCGCATGCTGTTCGGTATCGGCATGGGCGGCGAGTGGGGAGTGGGCGCGTCGCTGGCCATGGAACATGCTCCGGTACGCTGGCGCGGCGTGCTCTCCGGGATTTTGCAGAGCGGCTATGCCATTGGCTATTTGCTGGCTGCATTGGCCGCGCGCCTCATCTTGCCGAATTGGGGATGGCGCCCCATGTTCTGGGTCGGCGGAATTCCCGCGCTGCTGGCGCTGTACATCCGCACCAAAGTCACCGAGTCGGAGGCTTGGAAGCAGCACCGGGTGGCGCGGACTATCGACGGACCGCGCATCGCCTGGCAACACAAGTGGCTTTCGCTATATCTGATCGCACTGATGTTTCTGATGAACTGCCTGTCGCATGGAACTCAGGACCTCTATCCCGACTTCCTCAAGCACGCACACGGTGTCGCGCCCAACACCGTGGCCTACATTGCTATGTTCTACAACGTGGGAGCTGTGGTGGGAGCCATCCTCTTTGGCCTTCTTTCCGAGCGCATTGGACGCCGCTTCAGCATGCTGGCGGCGCTGGCAGTCTCGCTTGCCGTGATTCCGGCGTGGGCCTTCGGCAGCACTCTCGCGGTCTTGGCTGGCGGCGCTTTTGTTATGCAGATGGGGGTGCAGGGCGCGTGGGGGATCATTCCAGTGCATCTCAATGAGCTGTCACCGGATGCAGTGCGCGGTTTGTTGCCAGGCTTCACCTATCAGATCGGCATCCTGTTCGCCTCCTCGACGCCCAGAGTGGAGTTCGCGCTACGCGATCATCTTGGCTATGCCTGGGCGCTCACCGCGTTTGAGCTGGTGGTGATGGCGGCGCTTGCGCTGCTGTTAGTTTTTGGCTCCGAGAAGCGCGGACGGAGCTTTTTGCGACCGCCGGGCGAAAGTCGTGGCATGATCTGACCCGAGATAGCCAGGAAGTCATTCCGAAGGCAAGAACGCCATCCGCAAGGATGGCATTTTGGTGTCGCGCGAAAAAAAAGAGCCCCTCCGGCGGACAGGGGCGAGTTGCACGCCGGAAGGGTAGCCGTTTTACACGACCATTCTCAGGGTTGTACTTGGCTAAACCCTCCCTTTCGGCGAAAGTTTCGGCTACTAAAAAATCGCTTTTGGAATTCGATAGGCGCGACGTCGAGTCGGTTTTGCCTGTGGTTGACACGGGGATAGGCAACTGCGGATAGACACTTGGGCATCGATTGGCTATCTGTCCATGGGCGCCCAGGCCAGATCGCGCGCCGGAATCAATCGAATACAGCATTACAGATTTTCTTACGCCTATCAGGAGGGACTACCGTGACTGGCCGCTGGTAAGAAAAGAAAAACAATGAACGACAAGATCGACCGGCCTCTCGCGTCAGATCGCTTCCGAGAGGAAGCCCGGCGATGATTAATGTCATCATCGCCGACCACCTACCAATCTTTCGTGCCGGCATTGCCAAGCTGCTGGCCGTGGAAGACGACATCCACATCATTGCCCAATCGGAAACGCCGGCTCACCTGCTTAACGCGATCGACAGATTGCGTCCCCGGGTGGTGATCGTCTCGTCCGGATTTCTTCCAGCCGCGACCGAAATTCGGAAGATCATCGAGTTTACCAATCGGCGACGGATTGCCCTGCTGATCCTGTTCGACAAAACAGAAAATGCTGCGGACTTTATTTCCCTGGGAGTGCAAGGCGTTCTCTACCGCTCCGTCGGCGCCCATAGGCTTATTGAAGCAGTACGACAGCTGGCGCGCGGAGGTTTCGACCGGCAGACGGAGGTTGTCGAACCAAGGGACGTGGATCTGGTGGGAAAACGAGCGACGTCGAAACTTTCTCGCCGCGAACTCAAGATCATTGCTGCCGTGGTGCAGGGCTACAAGTATCGCGAGATCGCGGGCCAACTTCGTACCAGCGAGCAGATGATTAAGAACGCCATGGCGGTGATCTATGACAAATTGGGCGTCTCCGATCGTTTGGAGATGGCGCTGTTTGTCATTCAACATCAGGTGCTTGCTCAGGCTGCCGTCTCGGTTAGCCGCAATTCACCTGGGACGAAGATATCGTCCGCTGCCTAAAAAAAGGGACCGCTTCGGGTCAGCTTGGGGAGGGCTGGCGACGGACATCTTGTTGCCCAAAACGGACCGGAAGTCCAAACCGGTTGCCAATTTGCCGGAACCAGCCTTGCTACGCCCATATCCGGGCTGAAGTGTGATAAGTAATCATCAGGAGCTTACGAGAGGGTTACCAACCCGGCCGGACGCCGGGAAGGAAAATGGCCCGCAACTAAGTTTCTGGTTTGAACATCAGTGTTTATCGGGATACATGAGTTCGCTGCCGGATCGCGCGGTTTTGGGTTGAATTCGAACTCCGAACTCCCTAGTATGAAGTTCTCGTTCCTGTGGCGGGGGACAGCGGAAAAACTCGGAGGAGCAAGAGTTCTCCGGCAAACAAGAATCGAATTGGTTCAGGGAATCCAGGATTTTCAATGTTAAAGCGCTCCCCCTTTGCCGCACTGATTTCGTTATTGGCGCTGCTTAATTGCCTCAGCGCCTCGGCCGCTACCATCGCTAGTCACCCCACGGTCACTCACAAGGCGCACAGCAAGTCGGCCCATCACATTACAGAGACAGCAGCCACCCAGAAGAAGATGGCGCGCATGCGGCATAGCAGCGCGACGGTTGCCAGCCGCAATCGTTCCACGCACGCCGTGGGACGTTCCGCAACGCCTGTCAACTATCTAGCCGTTTCCAAGAGACATCACTATTATGGCGAGCGCTTTTACGCCAGCTCGTTTGCCAATGACCAGGTCGAGGGCGATATCACGGCCGGTGAAGATCCGGTGGTCCGCGCTGCGGCCGTGGAAGCGCTGGGCGGTATGAACGGCACCATTGTCGCGATTGACCCCGACAGCGGACGCATCTTGGCCATGGTCAATCAGAGGCTGGCGCTGTCGGCCGGCGCGCAACCCTGCTCGACCACCAAGGTTGCGGTGGCATTGGCCGCGCTGAGCGAAAACGTCATTACCAAAGATACCCAGGTGCCGCTGGGCAAGTATTGGAAAGTTGACCTGACCACCGCGCTGGCCAAGTCGAACAATGCCTACTTTGAAGCCGTGGGACGCAAACTGGGTTTCGAGAAGCTCAGCTATTACGAGCGTCAGTTTGGATTGGGTGAATTAGCGGGAGTAAATATCCCTGGTGAGTCTCCGGGGATTTACCCCTCGACCGAACTGGACGAGCGGCTCGGCGGCGTCGGCAAGATGTGTTCGTTTGGCGAGAGCATCTCCATGACGCCTCTTCAGCTGGGAGCTTTAATGGCAGCGATCGCCAATGGCGGCGATCTGTACTACCTCCAACATCCCACCACACCCGAGCAAGTGACGAGCTTCACCCCTAAACTCAAGCGCAAGCTCGACATCGGTCCGCTCATTCCAGAGATTTCTGATGGCATGTCCGGCGCTGTGGAGTACGGCACCGCTCGCCTGTTGCGAACTAATTTCATAGAGGAGCCGATCCTGGGCAAGACCGGGACGTGTTCCAAGGATGGCACGCGCTTTGGCTGGTTTGGTTCCTTTGCCAACACGCAATACGGCCGGATTGTGACGGTTGTATTCCTCGAGGGCGGTCGTCCGACCTTCGGTCCCAAAGCCGCTGAGCTCGCCGGCGTCATGTACCGCAACTTGTACGACCACGATTTCTTCACGGTGAAGACGCCGGCCACATCAGCGCAGAAGGTGGGGATCACGCCACCGGCGGTCGGCGCGCAACAGTAAATCAACCGAGCTATGAAATTGAAGGCCTCCCGAGTGGGAGGCTTTTCTTATTTTGAAAGCGGGAAGTTAACCAAAGCGCCGCGCCGCCTTCCAAATTTACCTTGCAAAGGGCGACGCCGATTGCGCCTGCAACTGCTTGAGCGCGTCTTGATAGCGGGCCTTCGCCGCGTCGTCGGGAGCCGCGCTGATCTTGTCATTCAGCCACTTCAACATAGCCGCCCGCGAGGGATGGGGAAATGTGTTCTCAGCGTCGGCAATCCGCCACTCGGTATTCTCGCTGGTAACGGTGAACGACACATCTTGGGTCGCGGCCTCCGGTTCGGGAACATAACCGGTCGTCAGATCGTAGATCCCCAGCAAACGATAGTGCACGGCCACGATGTATTTGCCATGATTCGACACCGGCTCGCTGTCCACCGTGTAACGAGAGATAACATCGATCTGCGTGTATTCGGGACTGCTTCTCCACCAGACTAGAGGCTGAATCTTCGACCACGACTGTGGATCCAGACGTGTTCCTTCGTAGTCCAATCGGCAGTATTTCGAGACCAGCTCGCGCATCTGCGGAGGAAGGGTCTCACCGGCATGATTGATGGACACGGGGAACTGCGCGAGCACGAAACCTGAGTTGGTGAGGAAGGCGACAACTAGCAAAATGCGGCGAAACGACAACACGGCATTGAGTCCCCTGAACAAGTTAACCACTCCCTTTCAGGGTACACCCTGTCGGCCACGAAGTGCGAAGCGCTCAGCGGCAAGCTGTACGCAGTTTCACGACAAACCGATGAATGGATTTCAGGCCCGTGCCGTCTTTTGATCGCTGAAGACCTGTCCGTCGCGGATATGGATGACGCGGTGAGCGTACTCGGCGATGTCGTGCTCGTGGGTGACCAGAACGATAGTGTTGCCCTGCTCGTGCAGGCTGTCGAACAGCGCCATGATTTCCACGCCGGTCTGGGAGTCGAGATTGCCGGTAGGCTCGTCGGCGAGGATGATCGACGGATTGTTGACCAACGCGCGGGCGATGGCCACGCGCTGCCGCTGGCCGCCTGACAGCTCGTTGGGCTTGTGATTCATGCGCTTTTCCATGCCCACCGAGGCCAGCGTTTTCTTGGCGCGTTCAATGCGCTCTTCCGCCGGAATACCGGCGTAAATCAGCGGCAGCTCGACGTTGTGCAGAGAGGTTGCGCGCGCCAGCAGATTGAAGGTCTGGAAGACGAAGCCAATTTCTTTATTGCGGATGCGGGCCAGCTCATCGTCATCCAGTTCGCTGACCAGTTGTCCGTTCAGCCAGTAATTGCCCTTGCTGGGAGTATCGAGGCAGCCGATCAGATTCATCAGCGTCGATTTGCCGGAGCCCGACGGGCCCATGATGGCGACGTATTCGTTGCGCTGAATGCGGATGTTAACGCCACGCAGCGCCTGCACCTGCTGCTCCGACCCCATGTCGTAGGTCTTCCACAGGTCTTCGGTGCAGATGATGCAGCTCGGGCGCGACCAGAGTCGCCGGCTCTGTCAGGCTCGCCACTTCCGTTGCCATCCTCTTCTCCTCAGTTGGTCGCTGGTCCGGGTTGGTCATGGATTCAGACCCTCTGCCTTCCTGCCATGCGGCCGTTTGTCATTCCCAGAGCGCGCCGTATCTGGGGCGGACCGGAATCCGATTCGTCGCCTACGATTCCTCTCCCTTCGGCTTCACGGTGTTGTCCACCTTCACGCTGGCGCCGTTGCGCAACGTGCGCAGCACTTTGTAACTGCCGGTAACGATCTCGTCGCCTTCCTGCAGCCCGTTGGTCACTTCGATGTCGGTGGTGCCGCTGATGCCGGTGACTACAGGTACGAAGACGGCGTCCTTTTTGTTCTTGAGGACGAACACGCCCTGCAACTCTTCCTTGGGATTTCCGCCGGCGGGAGCCGCAGCCTGCACTGCGAGCTCTTGTCTTTCTTCTCCGGCGTCAGCTCGCCGCGTTCGCGAATGGTCAGGGCCTGGATCGGAATCGCCAAGGCACTGCTTCGCTTCGCGGTGGTGATGCGCGCCGTTGCCGACAGTCCAGGAAGCACGTTCGGCGGCGGATCCTGCAAGGCCACCACCACCTTGAAGTCCTTCGCTTCCTGCCCGCTGGAGGTGGTCTGCGCCGTGGAGACGCCGGTTGAGCGCAGCAACGCGTTTCCGCCGATCTCGCTCACCACGCCTTTAAACTTCTGCTTCGGCATCGCGTCGATGGTGACTTCGGCCGGCTGGCCCAGTTTGCACGTTGACGATGTCGCTCTCGTCCACCTTCACTTCGGCGGTAATGATCGAGGTGTCCGCGATCGTCATCAGCGTGCTGCCGGGTGCATTCTGGATTCCCATCACGACGGTTTCGCCTTCGCGAACCGGTAGGTTGGTGATGACGCCATCGAACGGCGCCTGATACTCAGTCTTGCTGAGCACGTCGCTGACGCGCCGCAGGTTGGCGGCGTATCTGCTTGATGTGGACCTGGGCGGAGTCAAGATTTGCCTTGGCCTGCGCCAGCTTCGCCTTGGCCTCGTCTACCTGAGCGGTAGCGGTACCGAAAGCCGCCTTCTTGGTATCGAAGTCAGACTTGGCGATCAGTTTTGCGTCGTACAGAGTCTTGTTGCGTTCGTAGTCGAGCTTGGCGCGTTCGTGCTCGGCTTGCGCACTGGTTCAGATCCGCGGCAGCGGTATTGACGGCGGCTTGCGCCGCGAGCGCATCGGTCTGAGAGGCGTTAAGCGAGGATTGCATAGCCGCTACGTCGGCCGCGGACTGAATGTTATCCAGCGTGGCCAGCACCTGCCCCTGCTTCACCACGTCGCCTTCCTTCACGTACAGGTGAGTGATCTTGCCCATCGCGTTGGCGCCGATGTTCACGTACACCTTGGGCTTGATTTCACCGGAGGCGGTGACCGACGCGAGCCAGATCCTCACGGACGACCTTTCCGGTCTGTACCGCGACCACTCCCTTGCGGCTCTGCTGAACGGTGAAGCCAACGATGGCCAGCAAGACCACGACGACGGCAGCAATCAGTGCGAATTTTTTCCAGTTCTTCATCGAACCTCAGATCCGGAATCGAGTTGCTGCGCACCTGAACCCGCCACGTAATACGAAATGAGACGGCCTAAGGTTCCTTTGGAGAGCAGTATCTTCGGCGTTTTGGGCGCAGCCAACTCGACAGAAGACCGGGATAGCCGGTCGCTGTGCGGCCCGTAAACAATGGAACTCTCCCGATCCTACGATTATAGCTGCAACTGGCAGGTTTCTTGGATGGTAACTTTGTCGGCCGAAGAACTTCCGATGGCACTACCCCAAATGTGCCTGCGGGCCGCGAGACGCTTCGCGTACCTATAATTATAAGCAACTTACAACCGTGAACGCGGGTTGGCATGGACAGGAGCGGACGATGCACTCAGGACGCGTTTTCGTCCGGCGATTACCTTGCTTTCAAGAGTGCAAAAACATACAATTTAACAGCCCCAAGTGTTTCTCCGAGGAGTCCGTTGGTTCAAATGAAGTTGCGTTTGTTGGCTTGGTCGGTTGTGTGGTTACTGGCGTTTGGTCTTTCTACTGCTTCCGCGGTCGCCCAGAACTCTGCTCCTGCACCCTCGGATGACAAATCCGCCAGACCGCCGATCAGTCTGGCGCGAGCAATAACGCGGTAGCGCCGGCGCAGACTGGCAACCCGTCAGGCGCGAATAATCCATCTGCCGCGGGGCAAACCAACGACCAGACTGCCGATCCTCTGAAGCGCTCCGCTGACCGAAGAACAAAAGAAGGCCAACTCCAAGGCTCTGAAGCAGGAGTTGAGCCGCACCTACAAGAAGTGGCTGAACCAGGACGTGGTCTACATCATCACGCCGGAAGAGAAAGCGGCCTTCAAGCAGCTTTCCAACGATGAAGAGCGCGATCAGTTCATCGAGCAGTTCTGGCTGCGCCGCGACCCCACGCCCGACACTCCGGAGAACGAGTTCAAGGAAGAGCACTATCGCCGCATCGCCTATGCCAACGAGCATTTCGCCGCCGGCATTCCTGGCTGGAAGACCGATCGCGGCCGCATTTACATCATCTGGGGACCGGCCGACCAGATTGAATCGCATCCCACCGGCGGCACCTATGATCGCCCGCAGGAAGAGGGCGGCGGCACGACCAGCACGTATCCTTTCGAGGATTGGCGCTATCGCTATCTGGAAGGCGTCGGCCAGAACATCAATCTGGAGTTCGTCGATCCCTGCTCCTGCGGCGACTATCACCTGACCACCGATCCCAACGAGAAAGACGCACTACTGCATACGCCGGGCGGCGCCGACCATGTACGAACAGATGGGCCTGGGCGAGCAGGACCGACCGTATGGATCCGTTCGCCGCCAACGCCGGCCCGGTGCAAGGTCTGGAGAACAGCAAAGAGTTCGACAAGCTGGAGATGATGGCCAAGGTCCAGGCGCCTCCCCAGGTCAAGTTCAAGGACCTGGAAGAGGTCGTCAGCCACAAGATCAACGTCAACCTGATGCCCTTCGAGGTGCGCACCGATTACGTGAAGGTCACCGGCGACACGGTGCTGGTTCCCGTCACGCTGCAGGTGAAGAACAAGGACATTACCTTTGTCTCCAAGGACGGCATTCAGCGGGGCACGGTCAACATCTTCGGTCGCGTGACCGGAATCACCGGACGAGTTGCGCAGACGTTTGAAGACACGGTGCAGGTGGATGTGCCCACGGAGTTGCTGGAAAAGACGATGGAGCACTCCTCGCTCTACTGGAAGGCGGTTCCGCTTCGCCCCGGCCGCTACCGCATCGACATTGTGGTGAAGGACGTGAATGGCGATCGCGTGGGCACCTGGAGCCACGGCATCGTGGTCCCGGAATACAACGAGGACAAGCTGGCGTCTTCGTCGCTGATTCTGGCCGACCACATGGAGAAAGTAGCCAGCCAAGAATGTGGGCTCCGGCAGCTTTGTCATCGGGGAAACCAAGCTGGCCTATCCCCATCTGGATGGCGCCGATGGCAAGCCGGCCAGCTTCAAACACGATCAGCGCATGAGCTTTGTGGATGCAGGTTTATAATCTTCAGGCAGACGAGAAGACCAAGAAGTCGTCGGCCAAGATCGAATACGAAATCGTGAACCTGGCCAACAATCAGGCGGTGCTGCACTCCTCCGAGTCCACCGACACCATGGGCAATGTGGGCGACCAGGTTACGCTGGAAAAGAGCTTGTCGCTGAATTCATTTCAACCTGGCCTGTACAGGCTGACGGTGAAAGTTGACGACAACGTCTCGAAGCAGCAGATCGCGCCGTCGGTGCGGTTTGCTGTCGAGTAAGCTGAGTGAATTGGGAACTGCGGTGTGCGGTTGTAGCCGCAGCATTTTCGCTCCCGGGAACCTCTGACAGGGGGGTTTTTAACAATGACCCGAATACTGGCATGGTTTGTGGTGGTGGCCTCGCTGTGCGTCGCAGCGTCAGCCGGGGTCAATCCGGGCTCAATCTCGGGATACGTTCGAAACTCTGCCGGCGTGCCGCAGATGGGCGCCACGGTACAGTTGGTCAGTGCCGCCGGACAGTCTCAGACGGCCTACACCGATGCCAAAGGCTTCTTCAGCCTCAACGGGACTGATTCCGGGCAACTACGATGTCCACGTTTCCGCGCCTTCCTTCCTACCCACTTTGCGCGAAGATGTCGTGCTTGCGGCCGGCGCCAGCAAAGTCCTCAACATCACGCTGAATACCCTGTTCGAAGCGGTGCGCATGCTGCCGCCGCTGAAGAAGGGCGATGACGATGACGACAGCTGGAAGTGGACGCTGCGTTCAACTGCCAACCGTCCCGTTCTGCGTTTCGACGGCGATTCCGCGATTGTGGTTGAGACCGATCAACAGGACCAACCCCTCAAGGGTTCGTTGGCCCTGATGGCTGGTGGTGCCAGCGAAGGTTATGGCAGCGCGCCCGATCTGGGGACTGCCTTCAATGTCGAGCAATCGCTCTTTCACACCGGAACCTTGGGATTTGCCGGTGACTTAGGCTATGGCAGCGGGACGCCGGATGGCGTCATGCGCGCCTCCTATGTCCGCAACTCCGAGGACGGTTATAGCCAGTCCCTGGCCTTGATTGTGCGCCGCTTCTCCGCTCCCGACACCGCCCCGCACGGCGGAGCGTTGCAAGCCATTGGCATGTCTTATGCCAACGGCTTTTCGGTCGGCGATCTCATGGATTTCCAGGTGGGCGGAGACGCCCAGGCGATTCAGTTCCTGGGACGCGAGGTCAATGCTTTCCGCCCTGGCGGCTACTGCTGACTTTCACCTGACGGCCAACACCATTCTGGAATATCGTTACGCCACCTCCGAGCCGAATACGCGGGCCAGCAAAGGCTTCGATTCAGCCCCCGCGGATCTGAGCGAGAGCGGTCCCCGCATGACCATGGTGAACGGCGAGCCGCTGCTGGAGAACGCTCACCATCACGAAGTTTCGATCTCGCAGCGCCTCGGCGCCAATAAGCTGCAGCTGGCATATTTCAACGATCGCATGAAAGATCCTGCGTTGCTTGGCGTAGGTGACGTGGACATAGCGGCGACATTCTGCCTGACGTCTATTCCGGCACGTTCAGCTACAACGGCGGCGAACTGCAGGCGCAAGGCGTGCGCTTTGTCTTCCAGCGCAGGCTGTCGAACGACTTGATGGCGACGATTGATTACGCCTACGGCGGCGTTCTGGAACTGGCCCAGCCTGCTATCAACTGGAACCCAGTCAGCAACAGTCTTCAGCCAGGCTGGCGGCACACTGCGGCGCTGAAGCTGAACGGGATTTTCCCCCGGACCAAGACCCGGTGGATTGCTTCCTATCGCTGGACCAGCGGACAGACTTTGACCCCGGTCGATCTGTTCAACGCCTCGGCCGGACAGACCGATCCGTTCTTCAATCTCTTTGTTCGTCAGCCGCTGCCGCATTTCCACGGCATGCCGGGAAACATGGAAGCGCTGATCGACCTCCGCAACCTGCTGGCCCAGGGATATGTTCCGGTCGTCGGTCCTGACGGGCAGACGGTCTATCTGGTCAGTCGGCGCGCAGCGTTCGCGGCGGAGTGGCGTTTACGTTCTAGCGACTAGCGACTAGCACTAGTTACTAGTAACAAGTAACTAGTTAAACCCGACCCTAAATTATTCCTTGGGTGAAATCCGAGCTCTCCGGGCTGAAATACCTTGTCCGGATTCTTAGTCCCGGCTAGTTGCTAGTTGCTTCCTACTCCCCCATCACCTTGATGATCAGCCGCTTCTTCCGCTGCCCATCGAATTCCGCATAAAAAATTCGTTGCCACGGACCCAGATCCAGCTTTCCTCCCGTGACCGGCACGATGACCTCATGGTGTACGAGCATTGACTTCAAGTGCGAGTCGCCATTGGTTTCGCCGGTTTGGTGGTGTTCGTAGTCCTTGCGATAGGGCGCCAGCTCCTCCAGCCATTTGTCGATGTCGCGGATCAGGCCGCTTTCGTTGTCATTGACGTACACGCCGGCGGTGATGTGCATAGCCGAAACCAGCACCATGCCCTCCTGAATGCCGCTCTTGCGCAGCGCCTCCTCCACCTGCGGCGTGATGTGAATGTACTCGCGATGCTTCTTGGTGTTGAACGTCAGGTATTCGGTATGAAACTTCATCCGCCTCCTCTCCTACATTGTCGTCCCGAGCAATCGCAGCAAGCCGAGGGATCTGCGGTTTTGCCATTGACGGCCTGGAAATATCCCGCAGCTTGGGTTTTTGCTTGCGGTTTGAGTTTCGCGTATTGTAAGCGCTTACTAGCCGATCCGGTGTGACCGATCCTTACCATTCCGAAGAGCTCGAACGCCTGCGGGAGCAGGTGGCGGAACTCACTCGCCGGGTCTATCGGCTGGAAGAATTGCTGGTCGCTCATCCATCTGATGCGGTTGTTCCGGCGCAGCCTGTGGTCGAGCCCAAGACTGAATCGATCACCGGAACCTTGCCGTCAGCGCCAGCTTACGTCCAACCTGCGGTATCTTCCGTCCGCGTAAGAGAAATGGCACCTGCGGTACCGGGGCCGGTGCGAGCAGGCGCGCCCCGCTATCCCAAACTCGATGCATCGCTGGAATCGCGCATTGGCGGCCAGTGGCTGAACCGCATCGGCATCGTCGCCGTGCTGGTGGGACTTTCGTACTTCCTCAAGCTCGCCTTCGACAACAACTGGATCGGTCCCGCGACTCAGGTGGCGATTGGAATCCTTGCCGGCATTGCGCTTCTCTTCTGGAGCGAGCGCTTCCGCCGCAAAGGATTTCCGGGCTTTGCATTCTCTCTGAAAGCGATCGGAATCGGCGCCCTCTATCTGTCGCTGTGGGCAGCGTGCCAGTTTTACCATCTCGTGCCAGCTCCGGTTGCGTTCCTGGCGATGGTCCTGGTCACCGTGACCGCCGCTGTACTTGCGCTGCGGCAGAATGCAGAGTTGCTGGCGGCCCTGGCGATGGTCGGCGGATTTCTCACGCCGGTGCTGATCAACACCAACCAGAATCATGAAATGGCGTTGTTTTGTTACCTGGCGCTGCTCGACCTGGGAACCATCTGGGTAGTGGCGATCAAAGGCTGGAAGCGCCTGCTGCTGGGCAGCTTCATCGGCACCGGCCTGCTTTTCAGGGCTTGGGCTTCCACCTATTACACGGAGCCGCAACTGCCGACGACTCTGGCCTTCGCGACTTTCTTCTTCCTGCTGTATGCCGCAGCGCCATTTCTCGGCCGGCGGATGCCTGAAGTCAAGCCATCTCCGAACATCATGATCGCGTTGGCGCTGCTGAATGCCAGTTTCTATTTTGCTACCAGCTATCTAATTCTCGTCGACCATTACCGTTTCGAATTAGCCTGGTTGGCGGTAGCGATCGCCGCCTTCTTCTTTGTGCTCACGCGCCTGTTGCAACGGCGCGACGGCATCGCCAGTGCTCTGTACGGTCCGCTTTATCTGGCGTTGGGGGTTGGCTTTCTAACGATTGCTATTCCCCTGAAACTGGGAGGACACTGGAACACCTTAGGCTGGATTATCGAAAGCGGAGCGCTGTTCTGGGCTGCGCACCGCAGCCAAAGCTTACTGTTGCGAGTGCTTGGCGTGTGCGCGCTCGTTCTGGGGGTGGGGCGGTTGCTGGCAGTCGACTCCTTCGATCCTGCCCGGTTGCTTATCAATGCTCGATTCGGGCTGTATCTGACCGCAATCGGCGCGCTCAGCCTTCTGGCCTATTACGCCCTCACAGAAGGCGGCCATCGCAACCGGCAATGGGCGGGAGCGGCCCTCATCGCCATAAACATTCTGGCGTTGTTGGCGCTCCACTTCGAAATCATGAACTATTTTCAACCGCAATTCGAGGCAGCCTATTCCGAGGCGGAACGGTTGGGCATCGCCACGGTTCGCGCCTTTACCTATTCCGCCGTATGGATGCTGTATGGCAGCGCATTGATGCTGATCGGCTTTTGGAAGCAGTCGGCGTTCCTGCGGTGGCAGGCGATTATTTTGTTGACCCTGACGGTGATCAAGGTCTTTGTCTTCGATATCGGCACGCTGCAGCGGGGCTATCGCATTGTCGCGTTCATCGTTCTGGGCGCAATCCTGCTGGCGGTCTCGTTCTTCTATCAGCGCAGCCGGCTAAAGACGGTTGCCTGATCATCCTGGCTGCACCACCGACAGCGGCACGCTCTGGCAAGTCACGAATTCGGTTGCAAATCGCCCGGCCCGCTCTACAATGGCAGCGATTGGATAGTAGTCGGGCCATACTCACACAGAAGTTGTAGTGCCACGCAGTTGACTGAAGCGACCGTGAAGCGGTCCCTACTCCAAGGTCGCAAAATCGTAAAGGAGATTCCTTTCCATGAAGCGCTACATCATAATTTTGGCGGCTTTCACGGTGCTCTCAAGTTTGGCCTGGGCACAGGATGGGGCTGCGCTCTACAAAGCCAAGTGTGCTGGATGCCACGGACCGATGGGTGAAGGCAAGGTCGGTCCTTCGTTGCAGGCGACGGCCTTAACCCAGCCTCAGATCGCGGCTTTACTGACCAGCGGCGCTGCCGGCAAGAAGGCGCCGCATAACAAGGGGCTGGCGAGTTTGACGCCAGATCAGGTTACTACCATTTCCACTTATGTTGTGGGTCTCAAAAAGTAGTTCCCGGCCAGAGAAGGGAAAGCCGACCTTTACGGGTCGGCTTTTTATTGCGCTGCGATAATCGCTAATTCAGAAGGTCACACGTATGCCGAGTTGCGCCGCGAAGGGAATACCCACAGTCGTTCCCGGACCGAAGAAGTCGCCCAGTGCCCCCTCGGGTATTTCAAGCTGGTTCAGGCTGGTGATAGGCGCGGTTGTAGTGCAACCCGGGTTCGTACAAACGCTGGTGACATTGGTGATCCCGGTCACTGGATTTGGGATCATCTGAGCCGCCGGAACCGGAAGCTGGACGACATTGACCGCGAAGTTCGCCCCGGGATTGTTACGGTTGAACAGATTGAAGAACTCGATGAATGGCAGGATCGTCCAGCGCTCGTTAGGTTTGAAAGGACGTGTGACCCGCAGGTCTGTCTGAAGGTAGGGCGTGCCGCGAAATTCGTCGAGGCTTGTGTACACTCCGTTTACATAGATGCGGGCGGTGTTGTCTGCATTCGTGATGGTGATGGGCCGGGCGCTCTCGAACTGATTGACGCTGCTTATTTGGAATCCACCGGGAATGTTCACCGTGAAGGCCAGAACGAAGCGGCTGGTAACGTTCTCGCCGGATGGTCCATAGTCTCCAGGTCCGAAAGCATTCAGCTGGCCGTTCGGCAGTTGGCAAACCCCGTCGACATAGTCAAACAGTTCGCCCAGCAGGCAGCCCCAGGTGTCCGCCCGGGAAAGCGTGTAGTTCGCGACCAGATTGAAGCGCTTCGTATTGCCTGCCAGATGCAGCATCAGCGCGTTGTACTTGGAACGGTTGTCAGACTCGAACACATTGACATTCGGCACTACGTTCGTCTGGTCCGTCGCATAGTTCGGGTCTGAGGTGGGAATCAATGGAGTGGTTAAGTTGGTGCCGCTGGTATAGGGGAAAGCGCGGTATCCGTGAACGCCGTCCTCGTATACATAATCGGCGCTCATCAGCCATTGATTGTTGAAAGCGTGCTGCACGCCGCCGGTAATATGAATGGCGTAGGGCGTTTTGTAAGGCGATCCAATCACATTTCCGGTGGCCCCGGCGCCGCCAGTCAGGCAGCCGGAGCCGACAAGCGCATAAGTGCCCGGGCCTCCAGTAAGGCTGCACGTTCCGGTGGTGTAGTTGGAGTTGTTGACACCCTGGAATGCAGTCGCCCATCCGTTCTGTGCCAGATCGTCGTAGTACATGCCGAAGCCGGCGCGGATTACTGTGTTCCCGCTGCTGCCGACAGAGTAAGCGAAACCCAGGCGCGGCGCGAACTGGTGGTGGTCATCGTGCGGCAGGCTGGGCACAACCGGAATCTGCAACGCCTGCATGGTTATGTACGCGGCGTTATCGGCCTCGCTCCGTCCCGAAGCAGTGAATAGCCCCCAAGTCGACTGCCAACGCAAGCCGTAGTTGACGGTCAGTTTGGGCGTGGCTCGCCAGGAGTCCTCGGCGTACAGCGCCAGACGCTGAACATTCTGCGAAAAGCTGCCGTCGCCGGCAGGAGTGAAACTGCAAGTTGAGCCGTCCGAAGTGGTGAAGTTCACACACTGTGGGTTGAAGGTTCCAAACACGCCGGGGTTCTGTATGTAATAGGTTGGGTTATTGACGTACGCGGCAAGAGTCTCGGCTGTGCCAGGAAACGCCCCGCTCAGTACCGGCTCATGAATGAAGTCGACTCCGAACTTGAGCGAATGGGTACCCATAGTGTGGCTCAGGTCGTAGCGGAACTGGTATTTCTGCTGATTGCGCAGGTCGGGGAAAAAAGTAATCGGAGTAGCGAATTGGTTATCGCCATAGGTTTCGAAACCGGAGATGGTCAGCGCTGTGGAACTGAAGGGGAAGGCCAGCGCGTATCCCAGATTTGAATTCCGAGTCTGCGTGAGATGCAATAAGCTCCAATCGAGAACCAGGGTTCCAACCGTGTTGCTATTGAAGGCATAGGTATTGCTGATCGCCGTATTCCAGTAATTGTCGTGCGTCAGCAGACCCGTTGACGGCAATGTGCCCTGCTCCACCAGGTTGTTGTTGGTGACATAGCTGTCTTCCGAGGTACGCAGGAACCAACTCGATTTCGGCGATTGCGACCAGTCAAAGCGCACCGTACCGATGTAGTCGCGAAAGGGAATCGGAACAAAGTTGGGGGTGGCGATATAGGGTGAGCCGGTGATCAATCCCTGTGCCGCCAATTGCGAGAGCGCGTTAAACTGCGTCATGCTGGCGGGGCTATAGGCGACGCTCGCATCCTCCTGCACGGTCTCGAACGAAGTGAAGAACCACACCTTGTTTTTTACGATGGGGCCGCCAATGGTCGCCACATAGTTTTGGCGTGAAAACGGCTGCTTGGGATTGTTCACGCAAACGCCGTTTGTGCATGTTTGCGGGGGATTCTCAATTGGGAAGCGGGCGTTAAGCGCTGCCGCGCGCTCATAGACAGCCAAGTCGCCGTGCCAATCGTTGGTGCCATGCTTGGTGGTGATCACGACCGACCCGGCAGTCGTCCACCCGGTATCCGCGTCTTCATTCGAGGTGCGTACCGCGAATTCCTGAAGACCATCGGGCGAGAAATTTTGCAGGAAGCCGCCGATCCAGTCGTCGGAGTTATCGGCGCCGTCAACTGACAGTTCGTTGTTCAAGCCCGAGCTTCCGCCGGTGGAGACTGCGGTTATGCGCGCCTTGGTCGGATCGGAAGGCTCGACTGGCTCAGTACCGGGGACCAGATAAGCGATGTTGGCAAAGCTGCGTGCCGGGAGCGGAAACGTTTCCAGGTCCTGGCTGTCCACTACGCCGCCACGCACCGCGCTCGACGTATCCAGCGTTTCGGTCGTAATCCCGGAAGATTTCCCCTGCACATTTACCGTCTCATGCCCGCCTGCCGGTTTCAGCGTAATGGTGATATCGCGCACCACACTGACTGCGGTGTCTACATCGGCGGTGGCCTCCGCGAAACCCGTGGCCGTAACGGCTACCTGATAGGGACCGGGCAGAAGACCATCAATGCGAAATTCTCCGCGATCGTTTACCGTGGCCTCGCGCGCGATGGAGGCTCCTGATCCTCTTAGCCGGACGTCGATCTTAGCGCCCGTCACTCGCCGGCCGCTTTGGTCCTCGACCACACCTCGCAGCGTGCTGGTGGAATTCTGTGCATGCAGGGCGTACGGAAAAAGAAGGATGGCACATATTGTGAGCAGAGCATTGGGAGAGGGGCGAGACAACCGGAAAGCTGGCGGCATTGGTTCTTTCCTCCATTGCCTGTTGCAGAGTCCATGCAGTAACAGGTTTCGGCCAGGTGTTCGCTTTTTGAAACACCCAAACTACTCTGTTGCAACATCTACTACCATCGGTAGTAAGTAGCCCTGTTGGGGAAAAAATCTGAAGTGCGGGGAAGGATCGAGCCGCCGGGCTTGTAGGCGAAACGCCTGCCATCTGGTATTCAAGTAGCGCGGAAATCCTATGGTCTTGCGGCGGTGGCTGCGGATGGCGGGAATTGGACTGGCAATCGTAATACTAGGACTGCTCTCGGTTTGGTCGGCAGCGGCGTTGTATTTTGACTTGCCGGTGGCATGGCTTCGTCTCCCGGCCGCGGTGATCTATCTCATAGGCATGTTATCGGCGCCCTGGCTGCTGCGAGACCGCTGGGCGGCAATTGGCGTTGTGGCCTCAAGCTTCGTGCTGGTGCTGGCCTGGTGGCTCTCGCTGCATCCTTCGAATGACCGGAACTGGCAGCCCGACGTTGCTCGCCGAGCCTGGGCCGAAATCGATGGCGATCGCATTACGATTCATAATGTGCGCAATTGCGATTACCACTCCGAGACGGATTACATTCCTGATTGGGAAACCAGGACGTTCGATCTCAGCAACATTCGTGGGGTCGATCTATTTCTCACCTATTGGGGCTCGCCCTGGATCGCACATCCTATCGTCAGTTTTGACTTCGGCGAGGGCAGTCACGTTGCTTTCTCCATTGAGACCCGCAAGGAGGTTGGTCAGAGTTATTCCACGCTACGTGGTTTTTTTCGGCAATACGAATTGATTTACATCGTCAGCGACGAGCGGGACGTGGTGCGGCTGCGCTCGAATTATCGCACCGGCGAAAACGTCTACCTTTTCCATACGAAAGCCACGCCACAACTCTCACGAGCACTGTTTCTGGAGTACCTGCGCCGCCTCAACCGGATGCGGGACCATCCTGAGTGGTACAACGCGCTCACCAATAATTGCACGACGAATATCGATGTGCTGGCCGCCGCCGCGCAGGGTATTCATCCCCGCTGGGACTGGCGCATTCTATTGAACGGGCGCGCGGATCAGATGATGTACGAACGCGGAAACCTGGCGGGAGATCTTCCTTATGCCGATCTGAAAGCGAAGGCGTTCATCAATCCCGCTGCCCAGGCCGCAGACCAGGCGCCCGACTTCTCGCAACGGATTCGCGCAGGGCGGCCGGGATTCCAGGAACTGCAGCCGTAAGACGACCGCGCCGTTGACCAGCCTGCCCTGCTTTGCGGAATATAATCGCATTGTCCTATGAAAGCCAAAATACATTCCGCTCTGTGCTGGAGCAGGTTTCTGGTCACTGCATCGCTTTTTCTATGGGTCGGAATCTGCGGTGCGGCTCAAGCCAATCAAGCGCCCTCGCCCCTTCCCAGCCCGACGCCGCAGACTAGCCCTCCAGAAGATCCATGGGAGGTTCAGCAGCGCAAAGAGGCGCTTAAGAAATTTAATCTGCAACGCCAGCAGGAAATTAAGAAGGATACGGACAAGTTGCTGGAACTGGCTACCGAGCTTAAGCAGTCGGTCGATAAGAGCAACGAGAACACGCTGTCGCTCGAGGTGATTAAGAAAGCCGACCAGATCGAAAAGCTGGCCAAGACAGTGAAAGACAAGATGAAGGGGCCGTGAATTTCTTCAGGAAAGCTGAATGATCAAGGCTGGCCGCTGAATGAGGACAACCAGGGCCGGCTTCCGCTAGAAGGCCGGCCCTGGAATGGTTGAGGAGAAGAGTCGTAATCAGAACGTCGATAGCGCCGTGCCCGGCTCGCGCCAGGTGTAGGAGCCGAGCATCTTGAGATAGTTGCCGCGCAGAAATGCCGCCGGGTTCTCGACGTTGACCATGCTCATGCTGCCGCGCATCTGCCGCACTGAAACGTACTCGTGTTCTTCCATCCAGCGCTCCATGCCGGCCAGCACCACGCCGATATGCTCGATGCCATACTTCAGCAGTGCGGACGTCATCATGGCAACATGCGCGCCCACCATCATGCACTTCAAAACATCTGACGAGTCGTGAACGCCGCCAGTGATGGCGATGTAGGTCTCGACCTGATGATAGAGAATCGCCGCCCAATGCAGCCGGAGCCGCAGCTCATGTGGGCTGCTCAAAACTAGGTTCGGCACAACTTCCAGCTCTTCCAGATCGAAGTCGGGCTGATAGAAGCGATTGAAGATGACCACGCCATCGGCGCCAGCCTCGGACAGACGCTTGACAAAGTTTGCGCAGGAAGTGAAGTATGGCCCCAGCTTTACCGCGATGGGGATGTGTACGCTCTTGCGGATGGCGCGGACCAAATCGCAATAGCGGGTCTCCAGATCAGCTGCCGTTAGCGCGGGATCGGTGGGGATGTCGAAAATGTTCAGCTCGAGCGCGTCGGCGCCAGCCTGCTCCATGTACTCCGAGTAGCGCACCCAACCGCCGGGCGATCGGCCGTTCAGGCTGCCGATGACCGGAATGGTCACCGCAGCTTTGCCCTTGCGCAGCAGTTCCAGATAGCGATCGGGGCCGACATGGTATTTCTGCATATCGGGCAGATAGGAGGTGGACTCGGCGTAGCTGTTGATCCCATACTCCAGCGCGTTGTCGATGTTCTCGCTCTCGGCTTCGATCTGCTCTTCCATCAGCGAGTACATCACGATGGCGCCGGCGCCGGCATCTTCCAGGCGGGCGAAGTTCTCCAGCTTCTCCGTCAGCGGGGAGGCCGATACCACGACCGGGTTCTTCAGCTTCAGTCCGAGATAATTAGTGGAAAGGTCGATCATGATTTCTCCTCGCGGTTATGCCTTCTCTACTTTGTCAAAGTTCATCGACGCCATGTGCTGATACAGCTTCCAGCGCTCGTTAACATTTTCCTGGGCTTCAACTAACAGCTTCTTGGCCTCATCGGGATTGCTGTTGACCAGCATGGTGTAGCGCGTTTCGTTATAGATATATTTCTCCAGCGGAATGCTGGGCGCGCGGGAATCAAGCAGGAACGGGTTCTTGCCTTCTTTGGCCAGCGTTGGATTGTAGCGGAACAGCGGCCAGTGTCCGGAGTTAACCGCGGCCTTCTGCTGATCGAGTCCATGGACCATGTCGTAGCCATGAGCGATGCAGTGGCTATAAGCGATGATCAGCGACGGGCCGTTGTAGGCTTCGGCTTCCTGGAACGCCTTCATGGTTTGCGTATCGCTGCCGCCCATCGCGATGTGAGCAACGTAAGCTCGACCATAGTTCATGGCCATCATGGCAATGTCTTTCTTGGGAGTGCGTTTGCCGCCGGCGGCAAACTTGGCTACCGCGCCCAACGGCGTGCTCTTCGACATCTGGCCACCCGTGTTGGAGTAGACCTCCGTGTCGAGCAGCAGGATGTTGACATTGGCGGTGGAAGCCAGCACGTGATCGAGGCCGCCGTAGCCGATGTCGTAGCCCCAGCCATCGCCGCCGATGATCCACACGCTCTTCTTCACCAACTCGTCGGCGACCGCGAGCAGATCGCGAGCCGCAGAAGACTTGTTCCCTGCCAATTTTTCTTTCAGCGCCTTCACCCGATCGCGCTGGGCGAAGATGCCGTCTTCGGTTGATTGGTCTGCACTCAGGAGGCCGACGGCGAGTTCATCACCGATGGTCGATGCCAGCCGCTCGACCAGTTCTTTCGCGTACTGGTTCTGCTTGTCGACCGCCAACCGCATGCCCATGCCAAACTCGGCGTTGTCTTCAAATAGCGAGTTTGACCAGGCTGGGCCGCGGCCTTCGGAGTTCACCGTATAAGGCGTAGTCGGCAGGTTGCCACCGTAAATCGACGAGCAACCGGTGGCGTTGGCGATCAACGCTCGGTCGCCGAACAAGCGAGTCATGGTTGAGATGTAAGGAGTTTCGCCGCATCCGGAGCAGGCGCCGGAGAACTCGAACAGCGGCTCCAGCAGTTGGACGTCTTTCACCTGGCCATGCGAGATCTTGTCGCGCGACAGCTCGGGTATCGACAGGAAGTAGTTCCAGTATTCGTTGTACCTCTCGCGCAATGCCGGCTGTGGCTCCATGTTGATGGCGCGATGTTTGGATTCGCTCTTGCTCTTGGCGGGGCAAATCGCCACGCACAGTCCGCAACCGGTGCAATCCTCGGGAGCGACTTGCAGCGTGTACTTCAGCTCAGAAAATTCGCGCCACTTGGGAACCGCGGTCTGGAATCCTTCAGGTGTGTGATTGATGGCCGCCGAATCGTAAACCTTGGCCCGAATGACGGCATGCGGGCAAACCATGACGCATTTGCCGCACTGGATGCAAAGTTCCTCATCCCACACCGGAATTTCCAAGGCGATGTTGCGCTTCTCCCACTTTGTGGTACCCGTGGGAAATGTGCCGTCGATCGGCATGGCGCTGACTGGAATCTGATCGCCGTCGCCCGTAATCATGAGCGCTTCCACGTCGCGCACGAAGGCAGGAGCGTTCGCCGGGACCGCGGGACGCATCTCGAAGGTCGAGGTCATCGTCTGCGGTACCTTTACTTCGTGCAGATTCTCCAGCGCGGAATCCACAGCGGCGAAGTTCTTACGGACAACAGACTCGCCGCGCTTTCCGTAGGTCTTCTCGATGGAGTGCTTAATGGCGGCGATAGCGTCCTCGCGCGGAAGCACGCCGCTGATGGCGAAGAAGCAGGTCTGCATCACGGTGTTGATGCGGCCGCCCATGCCCGCCGCTCGGGCCACAGTCACGGCGTCAATCACGTAAAAGCGCAGCTTCTTCTCGATGATGGTTTGCTGGGCTGAGCGCGGCAGATTGTCCCAAACCTCGTCGGGACCGAAGGGGCTGTTGAGTAGAAACACGGCTCCGGTATCGGCGGGCTTCAGAACGTCAAGCCGCTCCATGAAACTGAACTGATGGCAGGCCACGAAGCTGGCGCGGGAAATGAGATAGGTAGAGCGAATCGGCTGCTTGCTGAAGCGCAAGTGCGAAGTAGTCACTGCGCCCGATTTCTTGGAGTCATAGACGAAGTAGCCTTGCACATTGAGCTCAGTTTCTTCGCCGATGATCTTGATGGTGTTCTTGTTCGCACCCACCGTGCCGTCTGCGCCCAGTCCGTAGAACATCGCGCGAACCGTCTCCGGCGCTTCGGTGGAGAACGCCGCATCATACGTCAGGCTGGTGTGAGTAATGTCGTCGTTGATGCCGATGGTGAAGTGATTTTGCGGTGTCGGCTTGGTCAGCTCTTCGTAAATGCGATTGACCATCGCCGGCGTGAATTCTTTCGACGACAGCCCGTAGCGGCCGCCAATCACCTTGGGGAATGTCGCCATGGGAGCTTTGCCGGCAGTGAATCCCTCGGTCAGCGCGGTGATGATGTCCTGGTAGAGCGGCTCGCCGATGGCTCCCGGCTCCTTAGTGCGATCGAGAACGGCGATGCTCTTGACCGTCGAGGGTAGGGCTTGCAGGAAATGCTCGAGCGAGAAGGGACGCATCAGGTGGACCTTCAGCATGCCGACTTTCTTGCCTTGCGCGGTGAGGTAGTCAACCGTTTCGTGCACCGCCTCCGCGCCCGATCCCATCACGATGATGACGGTTTCAGCGTCGGGTGCGCCTTCATATTGGAACAGGCGATACTGGCGGCCCACGATCTGAGCGAACTTGTCCATCGCGTTCTGCACGATGGTGGGACAGGCAAGGTAGTACGGATTCACCGACTCGCGGCCCTGGAAGTAAACGTCGGGATTTTGCGCCGATCCGCGCAGCACCGGATGATCGGGCGAAAGGGCGCGCTCTCGATGGGCCCGCACCAAGTCGTTGTCGATCATGGCCCGCATGTCGTCTAGAGTGAGCTGTTCGATCTTGGCTACTTCGTGCGAAGTGCGGAAGCCGTCGAAGAAATGCAGGAAGGGAATGCGCGACTCCAGCGTGGCCGCGTGGGCAATCAGCGCCAGGTCCATCGCCTCTTGCACGGAGTTCGATGACAGCAGTGCAAAACCGGTGGCGCGGGCCGACATCGCGTCCTGATGATCACCGAAGATGGAGAGCGCCTGGGCTGCGATGGCGCGTGCGGCAACATGAATGACAGCGGGGGTCAGCTCGCCCGCGATCTTATACATGTTGGGGATCATCAGCAGCAGGCCTTGCGACGAAGTGAAGGTGGTAGCCAGTGCGCCGGCTTGCAGAGCGCCGTGCAGGGCGCCGGCAGCGCCGCCTTCGCTTTGCATCTCGATCACATGGGGGACTGTGCCCCAGATATTCTTCTCGCCCAGAGACGACCAGGCGTCGGAAGACTCGCCCATGGGTGACGAAGGGGTGATGGGATAGATGGCGGCGACTTCGCTGACGTGGTACGCCACGTAAGCGACTGCTTCGTTGCCGTCAAGGGTCACTTTCTCTCTCGACATCTTGGCTCCAGCACGGTCCTCGTCTTGGGGCGAGGTCTTGGTCGGGGCTTCGCAGGCCGCGGATGAATCGGTATAAAGGGTGGCGGCCGGCGAAGCAGAGTATTCAGTTGTTTTCACGTCTTTCTTCCCCCAGGACCGCGCCAGATGGGCGGTCGGTATGAACTTAGGAATCAGTACTGTCCACGATAGGTGGTTGATGACGAGAGGGGCTGTGATGCGGGTACTGACAACTCTGTGACGCGGGTCACATACAGGCGGTCGGGGGTGTGAGCGGAGACGGAGCTAGCAGGCAAGCTGTAGAAGGGATGCCGTTCGCGGTACCGCGCGAAAAAAGGCGCCAAGGGTATCGATAGACGCCGCGGTTGGCCGCTCACACGACCATGGCGCGCGGGTGAAAGATGATGCGCGGATGGCGGGTGCGAATCATGCCGATGCTGCGAACCCGCTCGTAGGCGCCGTGCAGGTCCTGGCTGAGCATGCGCACGACTTCCAGACACGTTTCGCGGTGCTCTCGCAGGAATTTCAGCAGATCTTTGCGGCGTACAAAGACCACCTGGGAGTTGTCCAGCAACTCGGCCGTGATCTCGTAAGGGGTGTTGGACAAGGTTGCGCCCAGTCCCAAGACCTCTCCCGGGCCGGCGACGCGCAAGGTCAGCCGCTTTCCGGTATCGGAACAGATGGAGAGTTTGGCGCGTCCATCGCACAGCATGTAGATGCCGCGAACCGGCCGCCCTTCGGCAAACAGGATCGTGTTCCTGGGGTAGGAGCCGAGCGATTTGATCTCGTCGAAGGCCTTTAACGACTCCGCGGGCATGTCGCAAAAGAGGCGATCGGGACGGAAATCGCAAGTCAAGCAACTCGACTGAATCGTGCTGCTCCATACAGCATGAATACTGCTGCCACCGGTGCAGCGCAGTGACTGCAGTCACCGGTTTTCGTGACCTCATTCACAGGAAGGACCGAAATGGCCCGCCGGACAGGCGCCAGAGCGAGGCGGGCCGTGGTCAAAAGGAGGACACACTTCCGCAGGCGGGAGAGAGGGTCGTTATTAAAGCGCCAAGCTACTGCGTGATCGCCATTGCTTTCAATGCCGCCTTGTTGCGGATCAGCAGGGTCGAGCCCTTGGCCTGCACGATCTGCCGCTTCTTCAAGTCGGCAAACAAGCGCGTCACCGTCTCGCGCGAGGTGCCGATCATCTGCGCGATCTCTTCGTGGGTCAGCGCCAGCTTCAAGCGCGGCTCAATCTTGGCGGCTTCGCCGTTTCGGGCGCTCCACTCCAGCAGCAGCTTCGCCAGTTTCTCGCCGGCGGAGTGCGACAGCCCAAGCGAGCGGATCTCGCGGCATGCCGAGTTGTACTTGTCGCTGAGTTGTTCGGCGACGCGCAGGCAGGCTTCGCTGTGCTCGCTTGCAGGAAGCGCAGAAAATCTTCGCGCTTCACGAAGTTGACCTGGCAGGGATCGACGGTCTCGGCGGTCAGCTCGTAGGGCTTGCCGCTCACCGTTGCGCTCAGCCCGAGCACTTCGCCCGGCTCGGCGATCTTCAAGATCAGCGTCTTGCCGTCGGTCGAGCAGATGGAGAGTTTCACCCGGCCTTTGCACAACACAAAGATGCCGCGCGGCGTCTGCCCTTCGACGAACAGCACCGCGCCCTTGGGATAGGCGGTGGCGTATTTAATGTTTTCGAAGGATTGCAATGCCGCCGGCGGCAGATCGCAAAAGATATGTTCTGCCCGCATCTTGCAAGCCAGGCAGCTTTCTATGATGTCCAAACCGTATGGTGTAAGCACGACGACCCCCTGAAACTTCACTTCGTATCCCCGTAATTTACGGCCGGAGCGCATGCGAGCCGCTCCGGGGCGCCAAGAATGCCGGTGTCGCGCCAGTGTTCGGTGCGCGCACCGTGCCGAGTGCCGGCGGTCACCTGCCGGGGTGATCCGCGAGATTGCGAGACAGAGACACGGCTTGGTTCTGCTCGATGGCCACTTTCGGCATTTCCGGGCTTTGCTCCCGATACAGTCCAGCGGAACATTCCGGCCGCACATGCAACAAGTGCACACGTCACAAGCGATTGTGATTTATGATTGTTGGGGTGAAAACCGGGCGGCCCTGAGAGTCCCATCCCGCGTGGCTGACGGGTGGGCTACGCCTGCGATCGACAACCGGAAACCTGTGGAGTCTAATTTCTGTTTTGAGCGAGAACCCCATCGACATCGGGGAGCAGCAGAACGCCGCTTCCGCCTCTATTCCTGATCTCAGCATCGTAATTCCCGCCATCGATGAACGCGAAAATCTGGAACTGCTGCTGCCATCGCTTTGGGAAGTGCTCGCCTCGATTGGCGTAAAGGCAGAGGTGATCGTGATTGACGGCGGATCGCAAGATGGCACTCGCGAGGCCGCCGAGAGCCGTGGAGCCCGGGTTCTCCCGCAAACGGAACCGGGTTATGGCGGAGCCCTGTTGGCCGGCTTTGCCGCCGCCCGAGCGCCTTATGTGCTGACCATGGACGCCGACCTGTCTCACCGGCCTTCGTTCGTCTCAGAGATGTGGCAAGCCCGTCTCAAGGCTCACGTCTTGATTGCTTCCCGCTATGTGCCAGGGGGCAAGGCGGAGATGTCGGCATTTCGTCGATTGCTCAGCAAGATTTTGAATGTGACCTACGCTCGCGTGCTCTCCCTTCCTTACAAGGATTTGTCGAGCGGCTTTCGGATGTATCAACTGGATGCGGTCAAAAGCTTGCAACTTCAGGCGCGCGACTTCGACGTGTTGGAAGAGATCCTGCTGCGAGTTTATGCCGAGGGCTGGAGCATCGCGGAGTTACCGTTCCGTTACATGAGCCGCGATGCCGGGCGGTCGCAGGCGAAGCTTTTGAAGTTCGCCGTCGCCTACCTGAAGACCCTGATCCGGATGTGGCGGCTGCGTAATTCGGTGGATTCCGCCGATTATGATTATCGCGCGTTCGACAGCCCCATCTGGCTACAGCGCTACTGGCAGCGCAAGCGGCATGAGATCATTCTGGACTTCACCGGCGACTCGCCCGCGGTTCTTGACATAGGCTGCGGCTCCAGCCGCATTATCCTGGATCTTAAAGAAGCGGTTGGCATGGACATTCTGTTTCGCAAACTTCGCTTCCTGAAGCCGAATCATGCCAAGCTGGTCCAGGCCTCGACCTTCGCGCTGCCTTTTAAGAATGAGAGCTTCGATGTGGTGATCAATTCGCAAGTGATCGAGCACATACCGGAAGATCCGGAAATCATGAACGAAATGTGGCGCGTACTGCGGCCGGGAGGTACGCTGGTGCTGGGAACGCCGGACTATGGCCGTTGGTCGTGGGTTGCGCTGGAATGGATGTATGGCAAGGTGCTGCAAGGCGGTTACGCGCACGAACACATTACCCACTACACTCGACAGAGTTTAGCCGAATTGATCAGGGCCAATGGATTTGAGGTACTGGATTGTAAGTACGTTGGCTTTTCAGAGATGATATTCAAGGCGCGAAAACCGGCGAACGGAATGCGTACCAATAACGCAGTCCGCGACACACTGGCACTATCGCGATAATCGGCAGCGGCGCCGGCCACAAGTATTTCCTGCCGCAAGTATTCCACGATGGCCTCAATCGTAAGCTCCGCAAGCACACTTCCGGCGAAAGACTCTGGCCTGGGGCGCTTCCGTCAGTACCTGCAAACTGTAGACCGTTTGCATGCTGATGTGGGGTTGAGCTCGCTCGGGCTCACGGTAATGCTGCTGCTGGCGATGGCCGCGGCTGCCTATGGAGCGCAGGCCTTTCTGGCCATCGTGAGCGGCCGGCATCTTTACGGCGACGGGTCCTGGTTCCTGGTTAAAATGCTCAGCGAGAACCACGTCGCGGTGTGGAATGTCGCCGGCTGGCGCGATTTTTTTAACGGGCGATTCGGAGCGTTTGCCTATCAGGAATATCCCACGCTGCTGGCCGTACGGCTGCATGTGCACAATCCTAAACTGCTCAGCCTGATTTACGGTCTTACCCTGTTTTCATTTAAGCCGATCAGCATTCTGCTTTGTTATCGCTTCGCCCGCGACAAACGAATGATCATCTTCCCGCTGCTCACGCTGTTCGCCATCACCATGAACAGCGAGGTGTATCTGGTTACCGAGACCCACTTAATGAGCGCGCTCTTCTGGCCGGCGCTGTTCGGGCTGATCTATCGCCGTCGGTTCGGGCCATTCGATCTGGCGGCAATGATCGTGGTTTCCGCGCCACTGCTGGTTTGCTATGAGAGCATGGCGATCTACGGCCTGATCCTCTGCGCAGCCTGTGTTTACCGGTACTTCGCCGTGGCTGAGAGCAGGCGCGAGAAATGGTTGAGCTGGTTATTTTTTGCCTGGTATGCGCTGGGGGTGCTGTTCGGGGCGCTGGCGATTGTGTTTCCCCGGGACGTGACGAATCGCAATGGATTTTTGCGGAGCATGCTGTTTGTCTTGCACAACGACCACATTGGAGCGCGGGTCTCCTGTATTGTTTTGATCTTCTGCGCGATCGATCGTGCTGATTCCGGAGCGCTATCGGACGGTGCTCAATGGGCTGGCGGGAATTGCCGTACTGTGCTCGCTAGCCATCCCGGCATACATAGTTTTGTATCCGCAAGCCACGCACTTCGGTACCCATGTGATCGCTCGCACCATGAATGCCAGCGCGCCCCTGGTCCTGGCACTTGGTTTCGTGGCACTGCATTTCCATCTCTTACGAGTAGGAACGGCTAAGTACCAGCGGCTTTTCGTCATGGCGGCCGTGCTGGGAATTTGCCAGTCCGGGTGGAGCATGGTGGCCACTACGCAGTGGTCGAACATGCTCACAGTATTACGCGCCGAATTGCGGACTCATTCCGGTCCGGTGGCGTTTGAGGGCACGCCGCTTTCTGAATTGGCGGTGGACGGGCAGCCCATGCGCGAACTGCATGCGAGTTGGCCACTGATGTCGCTGAGCATTCTGTACTCCGACCGCCGTACTGTGCAGACAATCTTGTTGCCCCCGGCAGGGGGGTTCCAGCCCTTCGATCCCAATAATCCTGCCGCTCTGCCCAATCTCAAACGATTCGGTTTCTCCTACGCTCCCTATCTTGCCGCCTTGAACGCACACCCGGATCAATGACGGCTGTGTCCGCGCATTCCTGACAAATTCTGACCTGGCAGAGACTGTGTCGCACCCTTCGCCGCTGCGCGGCTAGTTTTCGATTTTTCCGGCACTCCGTTCCACCACAAACTTTCTTTCCAGTCGCGACACGTCTCTGCAGACGGGAAGCCCTTGGCCTAACACAAATGTTGCAGAGCTATGGGATAACTGGGCCTTCGACGTGTGTTCTACGTCACAGAATGCCTCCAGTAGAACTGCTATTACTTAGGTACCGCGTTTCGCTCCCCGCGCGGAGCAAGATTTGTCAGATGCAGGACGGATTTGAAAGTTCTGCACGATCGATTGCGTTGGCCGCTTCTACGATTCCAACCGCAATTCATCGGCTCACGGAAGTGCAAGAAAGCGCTTACAGGAATTCCGTATTTTCGCTGCGTCAAGTACGGTTTACAGGATAGGCATCGCAGCAGGTCTCCACCAGCAGTCGGGGGACGCATAACCATTTTACGCGGGGTCTGGCCGGATGCCGTTCTTAGCTATCGTCATAGTTATCGTCGTTGGAGCAGCATTTATCGCGCTCCTGCAAATTCTTGCTCGCCAACGCCGGGAGCAAGCACGACTTACTGCACAGCTCACCCAAAAAACCCTGGATCTACTGGATTCCGAACAACGCCGGGATCTGATGTTCTCCACCAATCCCTATCCGATGTGGATCCAGGACTGCGAAAATTTGAAATTTCTGGCAGTGAACGATGCTGCAGTAAAAGAGTACGGATACTCGCGGGAAGAATTCCTACAGATGACCCTGGTCGATATCCGTCCGGCCGAAGATGTAGCTTCTCTTCTGGACGATCTCGGAAAGTGCCAGCACGGGTATCGGAAGTCGGGGGTTTTCCGGCATCACCGTAAGGACGGCAGCATCCTGTATGTCGAGATCATGGGCTTCGAGTTCCAGCGGCACGGCGTTCAACAAAAGCTGATTCTGGCCTTTGACGTAACCGAACAGCATCGGGTCGAGGAAGCCTTACAGGAATCGGAGGCTAGCCTGCAGGCGTTGGTGGATAACGCGCCGTTTGGCATTTCGCAATCCAGGGTGGAGGAGGACTGCTTCAAGAGTATCAATCCGGCAATGCGAAACATGTTGGGCGGCTACGGCTTGGAAGATGCTCTGCAGTTGAAGATTTCGACACAGGTTTACGCCGACCCCAAGGAACGCGACCGGTTGCTGGAGGTGCTGCACCGGAACGGCAGGATCGAGGGTTGGGAGACGAGCTTACGGCGGCGTGATGGCAGCACCGTGCCGGTGCGTATTTCCGGCAGGCTCAGCGGCGGGAATGGAAAGCCGGAGATCTTCTCCCCCTACGTGGAAGATATGACCCGGCAGACCACGCTGGAGCAGCAGGTGCGGCAGGTGCAAAAGCTGGAGGCAGTGGGCAGACTGGCCGGAGGAATGGCCCACGATTTCAACAATATTCTAGTCGTGATCAAGCTCTCCACGGAACTGATGCTGGCTCAGATTACGCCGGACAATCCGTTCAGCAAACCGATGCTGCAGATCTTGAATGCGGCTGATCGGGCAGCGGCTTTGACGCGGCAGATGCTGGCGTTCGGGCGGCAGCAGATCATGCAGGCACGGGTCATCAATCTGAATACGGTGGTCCTGGAGACCACGCATATGCTGCGGCGGGTCATTGGCGAAGACATCGAACTGGTGACGAACTTGTCCGAGCATCTGGAAAACTCACGGCTCGATCCCGATCAGGTGAATCAGGTGATTTTGAATCTGGCGGTAAACGCGCGCGATGCCATGCCCAAAGGCGGCATGCTGCATGTGGAAACCGCGATCGCGGATTTGGACGAGGTCTACACCCGGGAACATCCGCCTGTCCAGCCCGGACGCTATGTAATGCTGGCCGTCAGCGACACCGGAACGGGAATCGACAAGTCCATTCTGCCCCGCATCTTCGATCCCTTCTTCACCACCAAAGAAGTGGGCAAGGGCACAGGCTTGGGGTTGTCCATTGTCTATGGCATCGTGAAGCAGAGCGGGGGTTACATCTGGGTTTACAGCGAACCCGGTCACGGCACGACATTTAAGCTATATTTTCCGGCTACCACCGCTCCCGTGGAGCGCACGGTGTTACGCAGCGACACCACCTCCCGTCCCTCCGGACAAATCGTGCTGGTGGTGGAAGATGAGGCCACGATTCGAAGCAAGGTGCAGGAATGCCTGCAGCAGTTGGGATATCGCGTATACGAGGCTGACAGCGGCGCCGCAGCTCTGCAGATTTGTCAGGAACTGGAAGGGAAAGTGGATCTGGTTCTTACCGACCTGGTCATGTCGGGGATGGGAGGGCACGAACTGGCAAGCGATCTCGCCGAACGGCATCCCGGAATTCAAGTGCTCTTTATGTCGGGTTACACCGAAGACAGTGCGGCCCGGCGCGAGATCCTGATGAAGGGAAGCGCATTTCTGCAAAAGCCATTCAGCGTTGCGGATCTGTCGACCTCAGTGCACCACGCGCTGGCAAAGAAGGCAGTTACGCAGTGAGGTGCGGTGCGGACGGTGTTAGCTCTTAGCTCCTAGCCTTTAGCTCCTAGCCTTTAGCTCTTAGCTTTTAGCAACCGTGAAAGAAATGCCGGCTGGAATCCGACCTGGGCCAACTCCCCAGAGAGCATTCTGATGTCTGAGCTTTAAAAGCCAAAAGCCAAAAGCCAAAAGCCAAAAGCCAAAAGCCAAAAGCCAAAAGCCAAAAGCCAAAAGCCAAAAGCCAAAAGCCAAAAGTCAAAAGCTAGGAGCTAAGAGCTAAGAGCCAAAAACTAAAAGCTAAGAGCTAAGAGCGGTACCCCAAGCTATTTCTCGCGAAAAAGCCCGGCCCAGGAATCGTCCAGATTGTCCCAGCGATCGCGTTCCAGCCAGTTTGCCTGGGAGTCGGGAAGATACAGGACGCCATGGCCTTCGGAGCAGACCATCTCCGTTCCTGACCAATCCAGCAAAACGTAGCCGGGAGCGCCGATCTGGATGGGCGTTCCCAGGCGGCGAAGACAGGTGCGGCAGCGCTTCTGTTGATCGTGGATAGCCCAGGAGAGCGGCCCAATCGAAAGAATGAGGAAGAGCCACAAGGCAATTCCATTGGCCATAGGGTGCACCGACCCGACCAGATAGACCGATAGCCAGCGAACCGTGCTCCACGCCAATAACCCCGTCCCGATTAGCAGCAGAATCGATTTGGCGACGAAGAACGACCACCAGCGACTGCGATCGCGCAGACTCAGCGGCGCCCGGCTAAGCCCGGTGCCGGAACGCGCGTACACGATCAGAACAGCGCAACCGACGGCGAGAAACACGAACAAAAGATAGGAGCCAAGATAACGGCGCATCTCCGTCGGTTCGGAGGTGACCACCAGCAGCGAGGCGGGGAAAACATAACCGGCATTCTCGCTCAGGTCAGCCAGGTCGCTTTCGACTCGTTGTTCGGTTACCCCGTCTTTCGTCCGAGCCACAGCGCCAATCCGCTCCACGAAGTTGGTGAAAGGAGGCGAGGTTGAATCCAGCAAAGTCCAGGCGGCAATTTCCGGCGAGAGAAGATGGAAATTGCGAGGCAGAACTCCCAGGACGACCCGGTCGCTGCCATCCAGTTGAATGTTGCGGCCGACGAGATTTGGATCGCTGTGAAACTGGAGCTGCCAACTCTCATAACTCAGGACGACACAGTTCCCGCAGCTTGACGCATCGGCGGCGTGAAAGGTGCGGCCCAGTGCAGCTTTCAGACCGAGTACCTCGAAGAAAGTGGGAGCCACGCGGGCCGACAGTACCGGAACCGTGCGCCGCGGTCCGGACAGTCCGGCAGGACCCCACGAGTACGGAGCGACGGCGTCGAGCAGTTTGCTGCTTTGCCAGGCAGACGCCAAATCGAGGAGAGTTTCCGAACGCAACCGCCGGAACTTGCCGTTCAAACTGATGACGCAAACGCGATCAGGCCGGGGTATGGGCGAGGAAGCGAAGGATCGTGCCGCCGGAATGATTCCGCCGGCAAGGATCACGATGATCAGTGCCAGCGCGATCGCGCCCAGGCAAACTAGAGGAGAGCGTCGCAGCCGGCTGGCGCGGCGAAGAAACTTTTCGTGATCGAAGCGGCGCCAGAACGCGGCCGGAAAGGCACTCCAACAGAAGCGTGCCAGCTCGAGCTTCGTATTTCGATTGAGCTGGCCCGATTCGGCGAGAAACTGACACCAATGCCAAATCTGTAGAGTCCAGGTATTGCGCCACTCGACTCGCTGCTTGACGGGCACAAGCCAGCTGGCCAGCCAAATGATAGACCGGCAGGTCCGGAAAGTCTGTAATGGGCCAGGCAAAGGCACGACCCCCACCACTTTTTGGATGACGAAACCCGCTCGGCGTCACAGCGAATTCGGCACCCGGACAAGACATTTTCCGAATTGTACTGTAATCCGACATAACCTCGAAGACGGTTGACTTCGCCGCTGAAGATCAACTGTCGGCGAGCCTGTCTCTTTGTTTCTGCAGGCCGGGAGGCGGCATTACACCTGGCGTCGCAGTTTGCATCAGTCGCAGGTAAAATCAGTGAACGGCAGTCCGTGCGGCTGCTCACATCCGCCCGGAAAGTTTTTGGGTAGGATGAGAGAGTTGCAAGTCGGACGGCAAGTTGTGAACGTCATCCTACTGAGGTGAAAGATGGCTGAACCCAGTTATGAGGAATTGAAAGCTAAAGTAGCGGAGTTGGAAAAGCAAACCCAGGGACGCAGGCGGGGAAGCCTGGATTTCAAGGTCAGCGAAAAAGGGGGCGTCAGCGTGTACGGGTTGGGACGCTTTCCGGTCACACTGTACTATGAGCAATGGATCCGGCTGCTTGACCAGGCTGAGCAGATTCGCGAGTTCATGGAAGAAAATAAGACCAGCTTGAAGATGAAGAACGCCGAATCCTAAGAAAAGTTCCCTCTTGATCCGCACAGGTAAGAGTTGGAACTCCGATTCCACGGACAGTGCCGATACGTTGCCTATCGTCGGATAACGAGCGGCATTTTCTGCTTCTAACAGTTGTGAATTTACCGTACTAACAAACCGCACGACAGGCCATGCCACGGAACAATCACGCATCCTGGCGAAAATAGTCTGGCACCACCAAGAGGCTGGATGGGTATCGCACAATTCGGGCTGTTTCGTCCCCTACCGAAAGCATTAAACGCTCTCTGTTTCTGTGCTTTCTGCTATGTCTTCCGCAAATAGAGAGTAGGAGATTGCCTGATTGTTGTATAATGGTTTTGCGTATGTTCGAACGGCGCGTCTAGCAGCCATCCCTCCTTTGTCTCGAGCGATTCCTGCCTGTAACCTTCCGATTCACCAACGCAACATCAACATCAAGGATATTAAAGAAACAAATGGAACAAGGAACAGTAAAGTGGTTTAACGATGCCAAAGGTTTTGGCTTTATTTCACGTCAGAACGGCGAAGATGTTTTCGTCCATTTCTCGGCCATCCAGTCGAACGGCTTCCGTTCGCTGCAGGAAGGCCAGGCCGTGAGCTTCGACGTGAAGCGCGGCGCCAAGGGCTGGCAGGCTGAGAACGTTCAGATTCTGTAAACAGTAACACCAGGCGAGGGCGGCAGATGCCGCCCTCTGCTTTTTTGACGATTAGTAGGTCAGCTGAGTCTTTGGTCGTGAACACCCCAATCCGTGCCGCCTGCGACAGACAGGTGATCGGTCGGCGAGCGGCCTAATCCGAAAGCGAGGAACCAATGAAGAACATCTATGTGGGGAACCTGAGTTTCGATGCGACTGAAGACCAAGTACGCTCGATGTTTGAGGCGTATGGCCCAGTTGACAGAGTCAGCATCGTGACCGACCGCGACACCGGACAGCCGAGAGGATTCGCCTTTGTCGAAATGTCGGACGACGACTCGGCGGGCAAGGCGATGGAAGCTCTGAATGGCACCAACCTGGGCGGCCGCAATCTGACCGTCAACGAAGCTCGTCCCAAGACCGATCGCCTCGGCGTGAGGGTGGCGGCGGTGGACGGCGGCGGCGGATTTGGACGCGGCGGCGGTGGTGGCGGCGGCCGTGGCGTTCGGGCGGCGGCGGTGGTGGCGGCGGCTGGGGACGCTAGTCCCACCTTGCCTGAAGGCTTGCTAGCAGGCCGAAAAAGATTATGCCGGAGCGGTTCTTCGTGAAGCTGCTCCGGCATTTGTGTTTGTGGCGAGGTGGTTTTTCCGCAATCGCCTGCATCCTGGTTGCGCGAACCAATCTTGTCGCTGGCATGCTTTCGCAATTCCGCCGGCTTGTTAGCCTCAGTAAAACTCCTACAGCGTAGGGCCTCGGACTTGGTAAGATCCGCGACTCGAGCTTTGTATCAGGGAACGGCTTCAGCCGGGCCGATTCTGTATTTGCCACGGGTGCTTTAGCCCCTGTCCTCAGCGGCTGAAGCCGGTCTTGTGAAATGCAATTACGGCACGACTGAAAGTCGTGCCCTGATACAAATCGGATAGGGGTCGTTACCAGGGACTTCTCTCTCAGAATATTCCGCCGACGACGTAGGCTACGCTGAAGTCGGCAATCGCCTCGATAGGCTGTAGCGGCATTCACGTCGCACATTCGATGGCAACGACCGGCATCGCCATCGAATTTGCTGACGCCGGGTTTCGCCTACCGGACGGCAAGACGCTGCTCTCGGATCTGAACCTCGCCGTGCAAACGCGGCGAGACCCTGATGCTGCTGGGCCGAAGCGGCTCGGGCAAGACGACTTCGCTCAAGCTGATCAACCGTCTGCTCGACGCCTACCTCCGGCGAGGTCCGCGTCGACGGGAATCGCTGTCAGCCGAGTGGGACGCGATCAAGCTGCGCCGCCGCATCGGATATGCCATTCAGGACGTCGGCTTGTTTCCTCACTACACGGTCCGCGAAAACGTCGCGCTGGTTCCCAAGACTCGAGCAGTGGGAGCCGGCGCAGGATCGCGCAGCGGGTCGAAGAGGTACTGGACGTTGGTGGGACTGCCGAGCGCCGAGTTTGCCGAGCGCTATCCCCACGAGCTCTCCGGCGGACAACGCCAACGCGTCGGATTGGCGCGCGCTCTTGGCGGCCGAGCCCCCGATTCTGCTGATGGACGAACCGTTCGGCGCGCTCGACCCATCACCCGCGCCGAAATTCGAACGGAATTTAAGCAGCTACAACAGAAGTTGGGGAAGACCGTGTTTTCGTGACCCACGATGTGGGCGAGGCGCTGCTGCTGGGCAGCCGCATCGCCCTGATGGAGAGCGGAAAGCTGCGCGGAGTCTATCGCCGCAGAGAATTCCTGGCCAGCGGACGACACAGTCGTCGAAAGCGTATGTAGATGTGTTTCGCGCTGGGCAGCAGATTGTTCCGAAGTGCGCGGATCTCGGAGATTGAAGCGCGCAGCTTCAGCTGAGAACCGTTAGACCTATTCGTAGCAAAGCAAGCTTTAGCACGCGCAAAAGCCGGGCTAGAGCCACAGCTAATATGAACTTCCTGCTCACCCATCCGCGCGAAGTTGCCACGCTCACGGCCGAACATCTGTGGCTGGTCGGCATCTCCATGCTGCTGGCCATTGCCATCGGCGTGCCGCTGGGAATTCTGCTGACGCGCCGGCCGAAGTGGAAAGCCATTGTGCTGGGCAGCACCAACGTCGTCCAGACCATCCCCAGCCTGGCGCTGTTCGGCCTGCTGCTGCCGCTGCCCTGGCTGGGAGCGCGCGCCGATCGGCTGGCCATTGTCGCCCTCGCGCTGTATGCGCTGCTGCCCATCGTTCGCAACACCTACGTCGGCATTGCCGGAATCAGCGCGCCGGTGCGCGAGGCCGCGGTCGCCATGGGGCTCACCTCCGCGTCAACTGCTTTGGCATGTCGAGCTGCCGCTGGCGCTGCCGGTGATGCTGGCGGGAATTCGCGTCGCGGTGGTGATCACGATCGGCGTCGCGACCATTGCGGCGGCCATCGGCGCCGGCGGATTGGGCGAATTTATCTTTCGCGGCATCGCCATGGTCGATAACGGAGTGATTCTGGCGGGCGCGATTCCTGCCGCGCTGATGGCTCTGGCCGCCGACTTGTCTGCTCAGCGGCTTGCGAGAAGCTTCTGACGCGGCATCGTCGTTAACGATGGACCGCCGCACTTTTCTCTCCGGCACTGGCGCTGACTTCGCTCACCGCCTGCATCTCGCCGAAACAGGAGCTGACGGTCGGCTCGAAGAACTTCACCGAACAACTCATCCTGGGCGAAATCCTGAAGCAATCGTCTGGAGAGCGCCTGCCAGTATGCCGGTCGATGGCCGCTTCTATCTTGCGGGAACCTACATCTGCCAGCAGGCAATTCTCGCGGGACGCATCGATACCTATGTCGAATACACCGGCACCGCGCTGGCCGCGATTCTGAAAGACAATCCGCCGCCGGCGATGCGGCGAGCTGTTTATCGAACAAGTGAAGGACCGAGTACAAGCGCCGCTTCAATCTCGACGTGATGCCGCCGCTGGGATTCAACAACAGCTTTGCCATGGTGATGCGGGCGACGACGCGCGGCGGTTGGGCGTGACCAGGCTGTCGCAGCTGGCGCCGGTGTCGCCCCGCAAGTTGCGGCTGGGTGTCGGTTACGAATTTCTCGAGCGGCAGGACGGCTACAAAGGCCTGGTGCAATACCTACGGCCTGCACTTCGCCGAAGCGCCCCGCGTGATGGATCTGGGTCTGCTCTATCGCGCGCTGCAGAATCAAGTCCGTCGATATCGTTGCCGGCAATAATACCGACGGGCTTATCGCTGCGCTGGGACTCGTTGTGCTCGAAGACGACAAGCACTACTTTCCGCCATACGACGCGGTCCCGATCGTGCGTCCCTGCATGTTTCAGGAGTGCCCGCAAGCGCCAAGCCGCTTCGGTCGGTCTCGCCGGCCAGCATCACCGCCGACGACATGCGCGCGATGAACTATGCCGTCGATGGCGAGAAGAAAGATGCGGCAGCCGTGGCCAGAGAGTTTCTGATGAGCCGCCGGCTGCTCAGTGTTGTCACAATGAAAACCAGATTGCCTGCCTGAAAAGTTTGTGAGAAGCGCGCCATCTTTGGGGGACTCGGCTCAATTTTCCTAGCCAGGACTTCGCCTGTGGCTACGCCCCACTCTCTGACTTCAGGCCGAATCGCGCTCCGGCTATAGCCGACTCAACTACGCCAATGTCCCGACTTCTTTGGCGCTGGTAATCCGATCCACTTCTGCCAGTTCTTCCGCGCTCAGCACCCAACCAGCGGACTTCGCGTTGGCTTCAATCTGCTCGGGCTTGGTAGCGCCGGCGATCACGCTTGCGACTGCGGGACGCGACAGCAGCCAACTGAAAGCCAGCTCCAGCAAAGTGTGACCGCGCTCTTTAGCGAATTGCTCCAGGCGCTCGACTTTCGCATGATTCGCTTCGTTGAGATAGCGATCGGCCAGGAACTGCTTTCTCCGAGCCGCGTTCCCTTTGCCGCGGGCTGCCCTCGTTTGTGTTTCCCGGTCAGCATTCCGCTGGCCAGCGGAAAATACGGCAACTCGCTCATGCCATACTTCTCGATGAGCGGTAAGAGCTCGCCTTCGATGTCGCGCACCAGCAGGCTGTACTCGTCCTGGCTCGACACAAAGGGATGCAGCTGGTGCTCCTTTGCCGTCGTCTCCGCCTCTTTCAATTGTGCAGCCGAAAAATTCGAGCATCCGATGTAGCGCACTTTGCCATGCTTCACCAGATCGTCGAAGCGCGCGCAATGTTTCTTCGATCGTCGTTTTGGGATCGGGATAATGAATCTGGTAAAGGTCGATGTAGTCGGTGCGCAACCGTCGCAGACTCTCTTCGACTTCAGCCAGAATGTAGCCGCGAGAGGCGCCGCTCTTCTCGCCCAGGGCATTGGGCTTGGAGCCGAACCTTAGTGGCCAGGACAATTTTTTTCCGGCGCTCACCCAGCACTTCGCCCAGAATTTCCTCCGAGGCACCGTAGCTGTCGGAGGTGTCGAAGAAATTGATGCCGACGTCGATGGCTTTATCGATGACCTTGCGCGAGGCCGCCACATCCATATTGGCGACGTAACCAAAATTGTTGCACCCCAGACCCACGGCCGAGACCTGCAGATCCGATTTTCCAAGCTGTCTGTGTTTCAAGATGAGTCCTTTCGCTAGGTTAGATTACGCGCGACTGGTTGCAGGTGCGGGTACATTGTTTTCAATGGCATTTTATGGATAAGCGTCAGCTGACGGCGCCGTGTAGAGGCTCAATTTTGTCATCGCGAGTCAGGCTTTGTCGTTCGCGGGGGCTTGCGCACTTCCCAGAAAACACAGCAGCGGCCATAATCGTTTGATGGAGCTGCGCCCGTTATCGCAACGACTGCCAACAATGATGTTCCAACGATCAAGAATCAGATGCGCACTCGAATCCTTTGCCTTACGATCTTCGCACTTGGCGCGCTCCCTCTGCTGGGGCAATCGCCCGCGAAAACCGCCGCCATTCCCGCAGAAACCATCACTATCGACGCCGCCGCTCCCGCCCATCCCTTTCCGCATTTCTGGGAGCAGATGTTCGGATCGGGCCGGGCCGTGCTTAGCCTGCGCGATTCCTATCGTCACGACCTGCGAGCGGTGCGCCAGATCACCGATTTGCAGTACGTTCGCTTTCACGGCATCTTGCTTGACGACGTGGGCGTCTACGACGAAGACAAGCAGGGCAAGCCGATCTACAACTTTTCTTACGTTGACCAGATCTACGATGGGCTGCTCGCCGCCAACGTGAAGCCGTTTGTCGAGCTCAGCTTCATGCCCTACAAGCTGGCCGCGCGGCCGGACCTGCAATCGTTCTGGTATCACCCCAACGTCTCGCCGCCCAAGGATTACGCCAAGTGGGATGACATGATCACCCAGCTCACCAAGCACCTGGTCGAGCGCTATGGCATCGACGAAGTGGCGAGCTGGTACTTCGAAGTGTGGAACGAGCCCAATCTGGATTTCTGGTCGGGCACGCCGCGCCAGCAAACCTACTTCGAGCTCTACGATCACACCGCGCGCGACATCAAGGCGGTGAGCCCGCAACTGCGAGTGGGAGGGCCGGCGACGGCGCAGGCTGCGTGGGTAGGGGACATGATCAAGCACGCAACCCAGACGCATGTGCCGCTCGACTTCGTTTCCACCCACGTCTACGGCAACGACAAGGCCAGCGACATTTTCCATACCAGCGAAAACATTCCCCGCGACCAGATGGTCAGCCGCGCGGTGAAGAAGGTTCACGACGAGATCAAAGCTTCGACGCAGCCGGACATGCCGCTGATCTGGAGCGAGTACAACGCGGCCTACGACAATCAGGTTGACGTTACCGACTCGATTTACATGGGGCCGTGGCTGGCGACGACCATCAGCCAATGCGATGGGCTCACCGAGATGATGTCGTATTGGACCTTCTCCGACGTTTTCGAGGAGCAGGGAGTAGTGAAGCAGCCGTTCTATGGTGGCTTTGGACTGATCGCTGCCGGAGGCATTCCCAAGACTTCCTTCTATGCGCTGCAGTTGCTGCACCGTCTGGGCGATAAGCGCATCGATAACAGCAGTCCCGATGTGCTGGTGACCAAGGCCGACCACGGCCGGGTGATCGTCGCAGTGTGGAACATTGTGAATCCAGGATCAACCGGCGCGTCCAAGACGGTGAAACTCGACTTCAAGGGCATCGATCCGGAGACTCGTGTCTCCATTCAGCGGCTGGATGACGATCACGGGAACGCCCTCGGGCTCTATCAGAAGATGGGCAGCCCCCGTTATCCCACGAAGCAGCAGATTGACGATTTGCGGGAGCAGTCGATCTTGCCCGAGCCGGAGTTCGAAGACTTGACCGACGGCGCGCTCACTCTGGAATTGCCGGTGAATGCGCTAGTGCTGGTGCAAATTCGATAAGAAAGCCGTCTCTGAAGACGCCCGACATTTTCGTTTGAAGTCTGGGACTGCGCAAATCACGCCGGAACAGGTTGTCCGTCGTCACCATTTATCGATGACCAGCGTACCGAAGCAAGTGTCTCGAGACAGCAGGCCTTTGCCCCGTAAGGTGTCTTTCTCCTGAAGCAGCAGAACAACGTCGGGCGAGTTGTGCGAATACCTGCATATTTCCTTACCAACCGCCCGGTAGGTTCGCGCCGCCGCATACGGAGGCACATTCAGTTCACCGAAGGACCAATCCTGTATGTGCAGAATACGAGTGTTTCCCGGGGTGTCTTTCACGTACTTCTGAATCTCTGGGGGAAGTTCGTTCTTAACGGTTTCGCTCACCAGGACATTCGCAGAAGGCAGATTTACCGCGTACAGTGACGCAGACAGGTCCGAATCCCACCAGCCGAAGAAGCTCAAGAACGGCAATACCGCGAAGAACAGAAGAGCGACTTTCTGGAAGCGAAAGTCGTTTCGCCATAGTATGTCGGCAAAGGAAGCGTCTGCGTTCCAGAACAATCCCCAGACGAAGGCGATCATGACGACATTCCACGGCCAAACCACCGAATTCCAGCCGAGCAGAATTCCGAAGGTATACAGGATAAGCAAATGCATGAAGATGCCGCCGAGCACCGCCAGATTCCTGTACCTCCTGATAAGCAGTCCCACGCCAATACTGACTTCAATAAAAGGGACGATCTGGCTCATCACATGCAGTATCGGCAAACGGCTATCGGGCATTCCTAGCAGGTTTGCCATCCCGACCGCAGCGAAGCGGGGATTCACCTTCTGCCAGCCGCTATAGAAATACGTGGCCGCAATGATTAACCGGCAGATATTGAGTGCGTTCTCTTGACCCCGGCTATCGTCGGCTTTCCAGGAGTAGCAGCCGAGCGCTATTAGTATGAAAAGGTATAAGTACACCCAGGGCTGCCAGCGGGTTTGATCGTACAAGGCAAGAAAGCACAGGAGGGCCACAAAACTCAGGATGTAGGGTCGAGGCTTGGGAACTATGGCGACCAGGACAATGAGCAGGAACAATACCGCAAAACATAGGTAGTCCAGCGGAAACGAAATTCGCGGTAAGCCCCGCACGATGGGGATAAGAGGATAGAAGCGGGTGGTAATCCACAATTTAGGCGACAGCAGAAAGCCGAAGGCAAAGCCTAATGCGACCGCAACTCTGGTGCAGTTAATTCTCCGGAGAGGATCAAGTTTGATGCCTCGGATGGCATCGAACAATCGCCGCGCCCAATGCTTTCCCGGGTTGAGCCCGGGGCGTGGGGCGGAAGCCTCCTCTGCCTCGATGCCAGTCCCGCCGGCGCTGGTCCCGGCGTTTCCATCCGTTCTGGTCAGGCCCTCCTCCATTCCGTTTCTGTTTTCCCCGAAAATCGATTTCCCGGCGCTGCCGCCCGGCTGGGCTGCGGCAGCAACTGCCGGGCGAACCGTCCGACCATACTTCTGAGACAACGGTTTCGTCAAGTTGCGCCTGGCCCGCAATCGCCTATCTTACCGGCACTACAGGCTTTTAGGGCTGGCAAGGCAGGTTCCGAGCGGTTCGTCGCCGCACACCCCGCCAGTGCCGATGAGCGGAGCTTGTTGGTGCAACGAGTTTGTCCACAGCTTGTAGCGTTCTTCTCAAATCTCTGACTGCTCCGAATCTTCCTTTACCCCGAGCCGTCGGCTACTCCCCCCTTTTTGACAGGCAGGATGCTGGAAGCGAAATCAATTTTGTGGAATCCCAAACCGAGGTCGAGGGCACACTATCCGGGGTTGAGGTCCAAGCTCCGGCTGTCTGTGATCCAGAGAACGCGAGCGCACGGCGCCTCTCGCCTGGCCAGCAGCGTAGTTTACGAACCCCGTCTTAGCCGAACTTTCGAATCGGGAGAAAGATATGCTGCGGCTTAATCGTTATTTTTCCCCGGCGCTGTTTTGTGCTGTGTGGTTGACCACATCGGCGGTCGCACAGTTGGTAACGGCGACCGTGCCCGCGGGTAGCAATCCGTACGCTGTAGCCGTCAACCCGGTGACCAACCAGATCTATGTCGCGAACCTATCCGACAATACGGTCACCGTAATTAACGGCGCCACCAACTTCACCACCGTGGTCGCGGCAGGAGACTTCCCGCAAGCCGTGGCCGTCAACCCGGTGACCAACCAGATTTATGTGGCGAACTTCGGCAGCAACAGCGTCACGGTGATCGACGGCGCCAGCAACGCCACCACCACCGTCGCTGCCGGATCCGGGCCGTTGGCAGTTGCCGTCAACCCGGTCACCAACAAAATTTACGTGGCAAACTCCGGCGACAATACGGTCACGGTGATCGATGGCGCCATCAACTCCACGGCCACGGTCGCAGCGGGACAATACCCGCAGGGTATCGGCATCAATCCGGTGACCAATAAAATCTATGTGGCAAACTCCAGCAGCAATACGGTCACGGTGATTGATGGCGCGACCAACGCCACGGCTACGGTTGCCGCCGGTCCCGCACCGGCAACGGCTGCCGTCAACCCGGTCACCAACCAGATCTACGTAGCCAACAGCAACAGCAACACGGTTACCGTGATTGACGGCGCCAGCAATGCCGCCACGACCGTCACGGTGGGATTTTCTCCGTATGCTATAGCCATTAACTCCGTCACCAACCAGATCTATGTTGCCAACATATCCAGCAACAACGTCACGGTGATCAACGGCGCCACCAATGCCACTGCATCGGTGACCACGGGCAGCTTGCCGCAGGCCATTGCCATCAGCCCGGTGGCGAATAAAATCTATGTGGCCAACTCGGGCAGCAACAGCGTTACCGTCATTGACGGAGTCACGAACGCCACCACTACCGTCCCGGCAGGATCCGGTCCGCAGGCCGTCGCCATCAATCCGGTGACTAGCAAGATCTATGTCGCAAACGATGAGAGTAATAACGTCACGCTGATTGATGGATCGCCCCTCAGCGCCGCTAGCGTATCCGTTGGCAACGAACCGTACAGTATTGACCTCAACCCAACCACCAATGAGATTTACGTAGCCAATGCTCAGGACTCGACCGTTAGCGTGATCAACGGATCGACCATGGCGATCAGCGCTACGGTCACCGTGGGATCGAGTCCGCAAGCGGTTGCCGTCAACCCGGTCACCAATCAAATCTATGTGGCGAACTCCGCCAGCAGCAACGTCACGGTAATTAACGGGGCCACCAATGCCGCGACCACGCTTCCCGCGGGATCTGCTCCGTGGGCGGTTGCGGTTAACCCGGTCACCAATCAGATCTATGTAGCCAACAATAGCCAGAGTGGCACGGTTACAGTGATTGACGGCGCCAGCAACGGGACCACGACCGTCGGCGTGGGTTCCCATCCCACGGCAGTTGCCGTCAACCCGGTTACCAACAAAATCTATGTGGCGAACAATGTCACTGGCGGCGGCACGGTTACGGTGATTGATGGCGCCAGCAATGCCACGACGACCGTCCCTGCCGGAGCTGTTCCGTTGGCCATTGCTGTCAACCCGGTGACTAACAAAATCTACGTGGCAAACTCCGGCGACAATACGGTCACGGTGATTGACGGCGCCACCAACAACACGACGAACCCTCAGCGTCGGCTTGTCGCCGCAAGCCCTGGCCGTCAATGCCGTCACCAATCAGATTTACGTGGCGAACAACGGCGGCAATACTGTCACCGTGATCGACGGCGCTACGAATACTACGACCAGCATCCCGGTGGGAACTGCCCCACAAGCCCTGGCTGTCAACCCGGTTACGAATAAGATCTATGTGGCGAACTATCACAGCGGAAATGTCACGGTGATCGACGGCGCCACCAACGCCACCACCGCGGTCGCTGCAGGGTCCGGACCATGGGCCGTCGCCGTCAATCCCGTCACTGGCGAGATCTACGTCGCGAATTACAGCAGCAGTAATGTCACCGCGATTAACGAAGCGCCCCGCGGCTGGCAAGGCTACGTTGCCGCTCCCCAACCGCTGACCGAAAATACCTCCGACTCGCAGCCGGAGTTCACGCTGAACGTGACGGATGGGCATGGTAATCCCATTACCCCGCTCGGCGTGTACTGGCAAATCGACACCATGCAGGGCTCGTGGAGCGCAGCCCAAGCCGCTGGCGGAAACAGCTTCAGCGCCAACGTCAACACCGCGCTCACTCCTGGCTCGCACGTGCTCTACACCTATCCGGTGAAGGGAGATGTCGGCAATCCCGCAATCGATATGGGAACGCCGCGCATGGGCGACGTCAGCGCCTATCTGTTCACGGTGATCCAGCAGACGGGCGTGATGACCACGCCGGCGCCGGGATCGGCCTTCACTTCGACTACGGTGACCTTCAACTGGGCCGCGGGTCCCGGAGCCACCGCATACTGGCTCGATGTCGGAAATGTTCCGGGAGGTAATCAGTATTACCAGTCGGGAAATCTGGGCAACGTGCTTACAACCACGGTGTATGGCCTGCCCACCGATGGCAGTCCGGTATACGTCACCTTGTACTCTCTAGTGGATGGTCAGTGGCTAAGCAATGCTTATACCTACGCGGCGTTGAATGTGAGCGAGGCGCGAGGGGTCATCACAACTCCGACTCCCGGTTCGAGCTTCGCCGGAAGCACGGTAACGTTCGACTGGACCGCAGGTCCGGGTTCGTCGGCCTATTGGCTTGATGTGGGAAGCTCTCCGGGTGGCAATCAGTATTATCAGTCGGGGACCTTGGGCAATGCGCTGACAGTCACGGTCGACGGCCTGCCGGTTGACGGCAGCGCGGTCTACGTGACGCTGTACTCGCTGGTGGGAGGACAGTGGTTCAGCAACAGCTACACCTACACCGCGTTCAACCCGACAGGAGCGCTGGGGATCATGCAGAGCCCGGCTCCGGGATCGACTCTGAGCGGCAACGTGGCCACCTTCACCTGGAGTGCGGGCATCGGCGCTACGGCCTACTGGCTGGACATCGGCAGCGTAGCGGGAGGCAATCAGTACTATCAGTCTGGAAACCTGGGTAATGTGCTGACCACCACGGTGTATGGCCTGCCGGCGAATGGCAGCCAGATCTACGTGACCCTGTACACGCTGGTGGGAGGCCAGTGGTTCAACAATGCCTACACCTATACTTCAGGTCCTTAGGGCGAAGAATTGATTGGACCCGAAGTGTCCGGTATCTTGTCACGCGAGCTCGAAGTAATGCGGATTCGAGACCTTGCTTTGCGCCGGGAAGATGATCTTTCCTTGTCCGAACCAAAAAAAAGGTGCCCCACCCAAAACAAGCAGTCTTGAGTGGGGCATCTGGCGCTGAAGTTAAGGTGTGATCTCGAACACTACGCCGTAGGAGTGAATGCCGCCCTCGAGCGTCGTGCCATAAAGATTGCCGGAGGCATCGAAGATGAGGCCGGCGTAGGGACTATTTCCGTCCGTGCCATTGCCGAAGCTATGCAGGATAGTCTCGGTCCAGCCTCCGCCTTGCCGGGGCGATAGCTCGAATGCTGTGCCGGCAGTGTGAATGCCGCCTGCCAGGGTCGTGCCGTAGAGATTACCGTTGGCATCGATGATGAGGCCGGCGTAGGGATTAGCTCCATCCGAACCGTTGCCAAAGCTGTGCAACACCGTCTCGGTCCAGCCCCCGCCTTCTCTGGGCGTCAACTCGAACGCTGTTCCGCGGCCGTGAATGCCGCCATTATAGGTCGTGCCATAGAGGTTGCCGGCGGCATCGATGGTCAGGTTGGCGTCGGGAGTAATTCCGTCCGACCCGTGGCCGAAGCTATGCAGCACCTTCTCGGTCCAGCCTCCGCCCTGTTGAGGTGAGAGCTCGAACGCCGTCCCGGAGTTGTGAATGCCGCCACGGTAGGTGGTGCCGTAGAGATTGCCCGCCGCATCGATGATCAGGCCAGCCTGCGGGTTAACCCCATCCCTGCCATTGTTGTTGAAGTTGTGTAGCACAGTCTCGGTCCAGCCTCCGCCTTGCCGGGGCGATAACTCGAACACCGTCCCGCAATTTTTGCCGTCGCAGGAGTTTATGCCTCCCTGCTGGGTCATACCATAGAGATTGCCGGCGGCATCGAAGGTCAAGCCCGCCAAAGGATAAGAGCCATCCACGCCGTTGTCGTTAAAGCTGTGCAGTACGGTCTCCGTCCAACCGCCGCCCTCTTCTGGTGACAACTCAAACACCGTCCCTGAATTGTGAATGCCGCCCAGTTGGGTCGTGCCGTAGAGGTTGCCGACGGCATCGATGACCAGGTTGGCGTAAGGGCCAGTTCCGTCCGTGCCGTGGCCGAAGCTATGCAACACTTTCTCCGTCCATCCTCCGCCCTCTCGTGGTGACAACTCGAATACTGCTCCTAAGTTGTGAATGCCACCCTCAACGGTGGTGCCGTAGAGATTGCCGGCGGTATCGAGGGCCAGAGTGGCGTAGGGATTAGCCCCGTCTGTGCCATTATTGTTGAAGCTATGCAGTACACTTTCGTGGGCAGCCGCCCAGGTGCTCGTCACCAAAAGAGTCACAGTAAAGATCGCTAGGGCCGTCCCCAATCCAATGGAGAATTTCTTACCTCGCATGCGTAGTCCTCTCTGAAGCCCTGACCTTCTGTGAAAATGGCCGGCGGCTTGGGTTTGTGGTGGATGTGTTGCAGGAGCTGGAAAACTGCACCGATTGTATACTGCTTTCCGTCAACGATAATCGCAAAACCCGGGACAGTGGCTGAATTTCCAGAGACAATCCGTAAATGGGTTTGGGATGGGCACGGCTTAAGACATCTCATAACGGTGCCAGAAGTTTGAGAGCTGTGCGAGTCGGTTGAGCTGATGAGCGGGGCGGGAATTTTCGTTTCATCCGAACCAAAAGTCCTCAGCCCAACCAAGCAAGTGTTGGCGCGAGTGCCATTCGCAACTGGTACTAAGGTGTTATCTCGAACCCCGTTCCGAAGCCGTTAATGCCGCGCTTGAAGTCGTCTCTCACAGGTTGTCGGCGACATCGAAGAGGAGGCAGCCTCGAGATTTCGGGGCGATGATCCAGGCAGTTGCGTGCTCAACGGCCCGAGAGTACGTGGGAGGAGGTAGGCAGCCCCGGGATCAGCACGATCGCAAGCCCGAGACCCAGCATAACTAAGACCGCAGCCACCATGACCAGCCAAAACCCAAGACCGGGACAGTGGTGCGTTGCCTGCGACATTGTTTTCATACGAACTGGCTAGAGAGTGGCCCGTGAAGAGTCTCGGGCGAGAACCTCTCCACGGGATGCGCCACTTTTATAATGCTGGGAATTCTAGCCGCGCGGATTTTGGCTGTCTGTATAAAATTGCACACTTTCAAAAAATCTGGGAGCAGCATGGCAACAGGCAAAAACCCGGTCGGACGCTTCCGGCTGAAAGCTGAGGGCTGATGGTCAACGGAAAACTATCCCGCCCAATGCTCCAATCCGCCAATGGCCCGCGAAGATTGCCGTTAGCTGGTGGCAGCTTCGCAAACTCGCGCCAACCTGCGATACTTATTGATTAAGCTGCACGCTTCCTTCTCTCCCGTCCGCATCGCTGCTGGTTCGATCGGATCGCCCGAAAAGCGACCCAGGCGGAAGCTTTAGGAGAGGCTTTTTGGGCGCGCACCGAAAATCAATGAGTGACTTTCTAAAAGCCGTGCAGGAACGCGTCGTCATCTACGACGGCGCGATGGGCACCAGCATCCAGGCCTACGACCTCGGCGTCGACGAGTTCTGGGGCAAAGAAGGCTACAACGACATCCTGGTGCTCAGCCGTCCCGATATCGTGAAGGAGATCCACGCCGCGTACTTCGACGTCGGCGCCGACGTGGTCGAGACCAATACGTTCAGCTCCACCCGCATCGTGATGGCTGAGTACGACATGCAGCATCAGGTTCACGAGGTGAACCTGGCCGCGGCGAAGCTGGCGCGCGAAGTTGCAGCGAGCTTCTCGTCCAACGGTCGCAAGCGCTTCGTCGCCGGATCGATGGGCCCGACCACCAAGCTGCCCTCGCTCGGACACATCGGCTTCGACGACATGGCTGCCGCCTACACCGAGCAGGCGATTGCGCTGATCGAAGGCGGCGTTGATGTGCTGCTGCTCGAAACCTGCCAGGACATCCTGCAGGCCAAGGCCGGACTGGTCGGCATCTTCGACGCGCTGAAGAAGACCGGCAAGAACATTCCGGTGCAGGTGCAAGTCACGCTGGAAGCCACCGGCACCATGCTGCTGGGCACCGAGATCGGCGCGGCGCTGACCACGCTGGAGATGTTCGACGTCGCCGTCATCGGCATGAACTGCGCCACCGGTCCGAAGGAGATGAACGACGGCGTTCGCTACCTGGGAGCGAATTCGCCGAAGCCGGTTTCGGTGCTGCCCAACGCCGGGCTTGCCGCAGAATGTTGGCGGCCACGCGGTGTACGCGCTGCAGCCGCAGGAGCTGGCCGAATATCACAAGCAGTTCATTACCGAGTACGGCGTGCGCATGGTCGGCGGCTGCTGCGGCACCACCTACGAGCACATTAAGGCCGTCGCCGATACCTGCGCGAATCTTGAGCCTGCCAAGCGCGATGTGAAGACGATCGCCGCGGCTGCCAGCGCGTATTCGATGGTGCCGCTCGACCTCGATCCCAAGCCGCTGGTCGTGGCCGAGGAGATGAACACCACCACGCGCGTCGAGCACTTCAAGAACATGGTGCGCACGCAGGACTACGACGGCATCCTCACCCTGGCCAAGAAGCTGGTGAACGAGGGCTCGCACATGCTCGACCTGTGCTGCGCCATCGTGGGCGAGGACGAGAAGGCCTACATCAGCAACATCCTCGAGAAGATTGCCACGCGTGTGCCGGCGCCGATCACCGTCGATTCGACCGAGGCCGACGTGATCGAAGAAGCGCTGAAGCGCATTCCCGGCAAGGCGATCATCAACTCCATCAATTTGGAAGATGGCGAGAAGCGCACCGTCGAAAGTTCTGCCCATGGCCAAGCGCTACGGCGCGGCCGTCATCGCGCTGACCATCGACGAAGACGGCATGGCGCTGACCTGGCAGAAGAAGCTGGCCATCGCCAAGCGCATCTTCGATCTGGCGGTGAACAAGTACGGCATTCGTCCCTGCGATCTGATCTTCGACGCGCTGACGCTGCCCATCTCGACCGGCCAGGAAGACTATCGCACCGCCGGCATCGAGACGCTGAAGGCGGTGAAGGCGATCAAGACCGAGCTGCCCGAGGTGAAGACGATCCTCGGCGTCAGCAACATTTCTTTCGGACTGAATGTCTATTCGCGGCGCATTCTGAACAGCGTCTTCATGCACGAGGCGGTGGACCACGGCTTCGACATGGCCATCGTGAACTACAGCAAGATTTATCCGCTGTACAAGATTCCTGAGGCCGAAGTTGATCTGGCGCGCAAGCTGATTTTCTACGACCAGTCCAACGGCGATCCGCTGCAGGTCTACATGAACCACTTTGCCGGGACCAAGGGCAAGGAGGAGACGACCACCGCGCACGTCGATACGCTGTCGATCGAAGACAAGCTGAAGTGGGCGATCATCAACGGCGAAAAGAGTGTGGGCGACGGCGAGAACAAGAAGTCGCTCGACGAACTGCTGGAAGAGGCGCTGGTCAACTATTCGCCGCTCGACCTGATCAACAACATCCTGCTCGACGGCATGAGGACGGTCGGCGACCTGTTTGGCGCGCGCAAGATGCAGCTGCCGTCGGTGCTCGACTCGGCCGGCGTGATGAAGGCCGCGGTCGCCTATCTCGAGCCGAAGATGGAGAAGAAGGAGGGCAGCCAGAAGGCGACCATCGTGCTCGCGACGGTGAAGGGCGACGTCCACGACATCGGCAAGAACCTGGTCGACATCATCCTCACCAACAACGGCTATCGCGTGGTGAATCTCGGCATCAAGCAGCCGTCGGACTCGATCATCAAAGCGGCCATCGAGCAAAAGGCCGACGCCATCGGGCTCAGCGGCTTGCTGGTGAAGTCGACGCTGGAGATGAAGTACGTGGTGCAGGACCTGCATCATCAGAAGCTGGAGTTCCCGGTGATCTGCGGCGGCGCCGCGTTGACGCGCAAATATGTGGAAGACGATCTGCGCCGCGAATACAACGGCGGCATCTTCTACGCCGACGATGCCTTTGCCGGGCTGCATATCATGGAAGATCTGGCGTCGCCGAATGGCGCGCGCGAGAAGCGCATTGCCGAAGGCAAAGTGGTTAAGGAGTTTGTGAAGCCGCGCGCATGCCCTTGGAGGCGTCGACGGCGCGACCAAGCCCAACATCGAAATTCCGGCGGCGCCCAATATTCCGCAGCCGCCGTTCTGGGGCGTTCGTGTGCTGAAGGCCGAGGACTTCGATCTGCGCGAAATCTTCCAGTACATCAACGAGACCGCGCTGTTCAAGAACCAGTGGCAGCTGAAGACGGCCTCGCAGGAAGATTACGCGCGGCTGGTCGAAACGAAGTATCGGCCGATCCTGAAAGACCTGGAAGAAGAAGTGATCGCCGCCGGCTGGTTCGAGCCCAAAGTTGTCTACGGCTACTTCGGCGCGCAGGGCGAAGGCAACGACCTCATCGTCTACAACCTGCCCGAAGGCTGGAAGCAGGGCGACGCGGTTCCCGCCGAGGCGCTGCGCTTCACCTTCCCGCGCCAGCGCGAAGGACGCGGCCTGTGCATCTCCGACTTCTTGCTCTCGAAGTCCAGCGGCAAGATGGACGTGCTGGGCATGTCCTGCGTGACCATCGGCGACAAGGCATCGCACGAGACCCAGAAGCTGTTCGAGGGCGGCGAATACACCAAGTATCTCTACCTGCACGGGCTGAGTGTCGAAACCGCCGAAGCGCTGGCTGAGTTGACGCACAAGCGGATTCGCGAGGAGTTGGGTATCGCCGGCGAGGACTCGCCGCACATCCGCGACCTCTTTCACCAGAAGTATCGCGGATCGCGCTACTCGTTTGGCTATCCCGCGTGTCCTAACCTGGAGGACCAGACCAAGCTCTTCGCGCTACTGCATCCCGACGAGAACATCGGCGTGCATCTGACGACCGGCTTCCTGCTGGACCCGGAGCAGAGCACCTCGGCCATCATCGTGCATCATCCGGCGGCGAAGTACTTCGTAGTCTAAAGTCGGCAGTCCGCCCCAACAGAACTAAGTTTCCACCCCTCTGTGCGCTATGTCCGCCTAGCGTGTGACGTATGCCACAGACTGCCAGTACGTACCCCCGCAGAATCAGAAGCGGAGGGTACTGTGTTCGAAATCGTGGAAGCGCGCCCCTTGGCGCGAGGCATCAAGCTGTTTGTGATCAAGGCCCCCCGGATTGCTCGCAAGCAGAAGCCGGGACAGTTCGTCATCGTGCGGCTGGACGATTGCGGCGAGCGCATCCCGCTCACCATCGCCGATGCCGACGCCGAGGCCGGCACGGTCACCATCGTCGTGCAGGCCATCGGCAAGACCACCATGCTGCTCAGCATGCTGGAGGCGGGCGACTCCATCCTCGACATGGTCGGTCCGCTGGGCAAGCCCTCTGAGATCGAAAACTTCGGCACCGCCGTCGTGGTCAGCGGCAGCGTGGGAACGGCCATGGCCTATCCCACGGCTCGCGAGTTGAAGCGCGCCGGGAACAAAGTTATCTCCATCGTCGGCGCGCGCAGCAAAGACCTGCTGGTGCTGGAAGATGAAGTCCGCGCCGTCAGCGACGAGACCTACGTCGTCACCGACGACGGCAGCTACGGCGACAAGGGCCTGGTCACCGACAAGCTGAAAGAGTTGGTGGCCGCCGGCAAGGTGGATTACGTGCTCGCCGTTGGGCCGGTGCCGATGATGCGCGCCGTCGCCAAGACTGACCGCCCCCGACAAAATCAAGACCATGGTCAGCCTGAATTCCATCATGGTCGACGGCACCGGAATGTGCGGCGGCTGCCGCGTGCTGGTCAACGACAGCAGCCAGTTTGCCTGCGTGGACGGCCCCGAGTTCGACGCCACCCAGGTCAACTTCGAGGTCCTGATGCAGCGCAACAACATGTATCGCGAGCAGGAGCGGGCCAGCATCGAGCGCTTGCAGGCCGATCCCGAAGCTGAGTTAAAGCAGCTACGCCGAGAACCTTCACAAGCCATGAGTGCGCCGCAGTAGCGGCGGGGGTGAGCCATGAGTGATACTCCGGTCAAAGTCCCCAGCCACAATCCGCTGCCCAACAAAGAGCGCATGAAGCTACCGCGGCAGCGCGTTCCCGAGCAGGAACCGCAGGTGCGCGCCCACAACTTTCAGGAAGTGAATCTCGGCTTCCCGGTCGAGCAGGCGCGCCAGGAATCGCTGCGCTGCATCGAGTGCGCCAAGCCGGGATGCGTTCAGAAATGTCCCGTGTCGGTGGACGTTCGTGCGGTGATCGATCTCATCCTGGCGAACGACTACCTCGGTGCGGCTTCGAAAGTTCGCGAAGACAATGCGCTGCCCGCCATCACCGGCCGCGTCTGTCCGGTCGAAGACCAGTGCGAGTCAGGCTGCGTGCTGGGCAAGAAAGGCGAGCCGGTCGGAATCGCCTACCTGGAGCGCTTTGTGGCCGACTGGGAGCGCGAGACCGGACAATTCGGATCGCCTGTATCCGCGCCTGCCACCGGCAAGAAAGTCGGCCTCATCGGCAGCGGCCCCGCGAGCTTGGCCTGCGCCGGCGACCTTATCCAGATGGGCCATCAGGTGCACGTTTTCGAAGCCCTGCATGAGCTGGGCGGCGTGCTGGTGTATGGCATTCCGGAATTCCGGCTGCCCAAGGAAATTGTCCGCCACGAGATCGAAGTGCTGCGCCGTCGCGGCGTGGTCTTCGAAACCAACGTCGTGGTCGGCAAGACGGTCACCATCGACGAACTGATGCAGGACGAAGGCTTCGACGCCATGTTCATCGCCACCGGCGCCGGCCTGCCGCGATTCCTCAACGTTCCCGGCGAGCACTTCAACGGAGTCTATTCGGCGAACGAGTTTCTTACCCGCGTGAACCTGATGCGGGCTTATCGCTTCCCTGAATTCGACGAGCCGCTCTATCCCTGCAAGGACCGCGACGTGATCGTGGTGGGCGGCGGCAACACCGCCATGGACGCGGTGCGCAGCGCGTTGCGCCTCGGCGCGAGCAATGCCAGCATCTTCTATCGCCGCACCTTGGTGGAGATGCCTGCCCGTGTGGAAGAAGTACACCACGCCAAGGATGAGGGCGTTCACTTTGAGATGCTGGTGAATCCGGTGGAGTTTCTCGGCGACGAGAAAGGCAATCTCACGGCGGTGAAGTGCATTCGCATGGAACTTGGCGAGCCCGACGAGTCCGGCCGTCGCAGTCCGGTGCCGATCAAAGGATCGGAGTTCGTGACGCCGTGTTCGGTTGCGATCATCGCGGCGGGCACGTCGGCGAATCCGCTGATTCAGTCGACCACGCCCGGGCTGGCGACTACCAAGCGCGGATACATCTCCGCCAATGAAGACACGCTGGCGACCTCGAAGCCGGGCGTTTTCGCCGGCGGCGACATCGTGACCGGTGGCGCGACTGTGATCCTGGCCATGGGCGCGGGGCGCAAGGCTGCGAAGTCGATTAATGCATATTTGATTGGACTGGTAGTCGTTCCAAACTGAGGAATGCTGAGTGCGGACTGCTGAGGGCTAGGCAATCAACGCCGCCGAGCCGCCAACCCATTCCAGATTCTTGTTGTGGTCGACGCCCATCATGATGCCGCGGCCCATGCGCACCAGCGGCAGCACCGGCGTCAGTTCGCCGCCCTCGGGCCACACAAACATCATGCGGATTTCCATCTGCGTTGGCCCGTGCGGGGTCTGAATTACCGGCTCGAAGTGCAACCGCTCCTGCAAGATGTAGTTGTGGCGCTGCTCGATTCGGGATGGCGTCGATGTCAGCCTGCGTCGGCGCAGAACTTGATGCCCACTCCGGCAAACGAATACAGCGGCTTCAGCAGGTAGTTCTCGTTGTCCGTCGGCAACTCGCGCAGTTGGTCGAGAAACCACGTCTTCGGCACCGCGGGATGATTCAGGTAGGGAATCGAGAACTTGCTGATGCGGAAATACCAGTTAGGATGGCCGGCCCATTCGACGTCGAGCTCATCGCGCAAATCGAATGGCAGCGTGACTCCCTTGCGCTCCAGTTCATCCACGATGCAGCGGTTGTAAATGCGCCGGACTTCGATCTCGCGGCCATCTTTGCGGTAAAAGAGCCTATTGCCGCGCTTCTCCAGCGACAGAATGTCGACGATCGCGATGCCCAGTTCGCTGCTGCGTGATCAGAAAATCCGGCAGCGTCTTCTGATGCTCGGGATCGATCTCCATCAGGATCACGTTTTCCGGATCGTGTCCGGCGACGATCAGCCGGCGCATCAGCTGCCAGTACGAATCGCGGTCAAGTCCGCTGAGATAAACACCAAGGTCGGGCGACAGGCCGTACGACTCGACATACTGATGCGCGGCGGTCGGCTGATATCCGTAAAGGGAAGGGAAGGCCTGCAACTCGACCAGCTTAGGCTCCAGCCCGCCGCTCGAATTGCGTACCAAGCCGAAATCCACCTGCACGAACATCGGCAGCGGAGCTTCGTTGGGCACGTTGTATTGCGGCGGCACCGAAGCATCGGATGCCTGAAGGTATGCGGGATTGTTCACCAGTTGCGCAACTAATTCGCGGCCATACTGCGCCATCTGGTCGAGCAGGCTACGGGGGACGAAGCAAGGCGTCTCGGAGACGCGAAACCCAATGTGCGTACCGCAGGCTTCGTCCAGATTTCGCAGCAGTCGCTGGTACTTCTCGGGCGTGTAGTTGCGGTTGAATTCCTCGCGGAGGGCGGGAATCATGGTCAGGCCTCGATGAGGAAGCGCCCTTTCTCCATGATCTGCCGGCCGTCAACCCAGATATCGAATTTCGTTCCCACCACGTCGATGTGCGTAGAGGAATACCAGTTCGCGCCAGTATGTTCGCCGTAAGGATTGCCGAAGGCGATGTGGATGCCGGGAAACTTCTCGTCCTGCAGGATCTGCCCGATCACGTGGGTCAGCTCGATGTTGGTGCCGATGGCGAACTCGCCCACCAGATCGCTGTTCTCGTCGGTGTGGGTATAGGCCCAGAATTCCTGCTCCAACTCTTTGTTGTCGCTGGAGACTTCGGTGATGCGGTTGTTGCTTCATGTGGATGGTCAGCGGCTGGCGCGCCAGGTCCTGATATTTCTCGCACAAGTAATCGCCGACTACGCCGTCGACGACGCAGACGCCGTTCACTTCGCCGGGCGTGGTGAAGATTTCGCCGCCGGGAAGATTGCCCCACTTGTCACGACTGATGATGCCACTGGTCTTGATCCAGTGGTAGTTCGGGTTCAGCGTGGCCGTGAAGTCGCTGCCCGCGGGATTGGTCGCGCGAATTTCTTTCGCCTGGGTGACGATGTCCATCACTTTGCGGCTGAGCGCGTCGACCTTGTTGTAGTCGGCGCGCATGCCTTCCAGCATGATCTGCTTGTTGATGTTGACCATGTGCGCGTGGCGCATCTTGCGGCGGTTCACGATGTCGGTCATCTGCATGCGCGACTTCAACTCGTTGCGCTGCACCTGGACGGCGAAGATGCTGACATCGCTGGTTTCCATGTCGTCGGCGATCTCCGGCGGCAAGTCGGTCAGCGGGCGTGGCGCCAGGTCTTCCAGCACGAACGCCTTGAAGGGCGAGCCCAGCTTCGGCAACTCCTGAGCGATGCTGGCGGCGATCTCGCGACAGGCGTTGTCGGTGATCAGCGTGACCTTTTCGCTCGGCTGAATGCGAAGGCAAGTGTTGACCGCGTTGTGAGCGCCCGGAGAGAGTTCGGGATCGAAAGTAGTTTTGGTGAGATCGGTGAGAACTGGTTGAGTCAAGAACAATCCTTTCCAGAATCCTGGTTTTGAAGGGGCGCGGATTTCGCCGCGCCATCCTGCTGTCCCAACAAACTCGGCTTTAGCCGCTGAGGCTTCTCGTCTGTGCCCCACCCCGATGGTGCCGCGGGCTGAACGGTTCGCGCAGCACTCGGAAAGCAGATCCCTCACCGGCTGAAGCCGGTTCGTGATGACAAAAAATAAGGAGCTTGCGACGGCGTAGCTAAAGCTACGCCCCTTCAAATGCAAACTCTGAGCAGCTTCAAATCCAAACTCTGACAGTCACCTGTCAAATCCAAACTCTGAGCACTTCAGACCTAACCCAGGCCCTACCTTCGCGCTGCCGACTGCTCGAACACGCCGACGCGGGTCTCGGCCACCATGTAATCGACCACTTTCTTCAGATCGCCGGTCTCCTCGAAAACCTTCAACTGCCGGTCAGCGCCGGTGCCCATCTTCAACATCTGGTGAATGTAATCGATTTCCTCGCGCGAGCCAAGCTCATCCACCGCATCGCTCGATCAGATCGAGATATTCCAGCATCAGGTCGCGCACCGGAACCTCTTCCTCTTTGCCGAAGTCGATCAGCTTGCCCTGGATTCCGTAACGCGAGGCACGGAACTTGTTCTCCATGATCAGCGAGCGGCCATAGATGCGATAGCTCTTATTGGATGCATGCAGTTCGTACAGCATCGCCACGGTCGCCTGAATTAATGCGGCGATGGCGACGGTTTCGTCCAGCCGCATGGGAATGTCGCACACCCGCACTTCCAGCGTGTTGAAGAATGGATGCGGCCGGATGTCCCACCAGATCTTCTTGCCGTTGTCGATGCAGTTGGTCTTGATCAGCAGATCGACGAAGGTTTCGTACTCCGCCCAGTTGGCGAAAACGTCGGGAATGTTCGGTGCGGGGGAAGCGCTCGAATACTTTGCAGCGATAGGACTTGAACCCGGTATTCATGCCCATCCAGAAGGGCGAGTTGGTGCTGAGCGCCAGGATGTGCGGCAGGAAATACCGCATCGAATTCATGATGTGGATCGCGGTGTTGCGGTCCTCAATGCCGATGTGCACGTGCAATCCGAAAACCAGGTTGGCGCGCGCGATGAGCTGCATATCCTCGACCACTCGCGCATAGCGCTCGTCGGGATAAATCTCCTGCAGCTTCCAGTCGGAAAAAGGATGGGTGCTGCCCGCCGCCAGCAACATGCCCTGCTCGCTGGCCAGGGTAATCATTTCGCGGCGCAGCGACTGGATGTTCTCTCGCGCTTCCTTGATGTCCTTGCAGACGCGGGTACCGACCTCGATGACGGACTGGTGCATCTCCGGCTTGACCGCCTCGTGCAGCGCCAGCTTGGCCTTGGGGAGAATCTCAGAGGCGATGTGCGAGCGCAGATCGCGCGTCTCCGGATCGATCGTCTGATATTCCTCTTCAATTCCGATGCTCAGGCTTGGCCGGTCCATCTGTTACCCCTTGCCCGCTCGCTTGCGTAACTGCTTGGATGCAGCCGCGCAGGCTTCGATGTCTTGTCCTGCGTCTTCGGAATCCGCTTCTGCCCGGTGTAGCCGCTGAGGAACGCGCTCCAGCGATACTCCGGCGCCTTGCCAGTGTGCTGCTTGGCTTTGCGCACCGCCAGCTCGGCAACGTTGTTGACAATCCAGTCGAAGTTTTCCTGGCCGACCGAGTTTACATCAGCGTCGGGCGCGGGATTCATGAAGTCGATGGCGTAGGGAATGCCGTCCTCGCAGGCGAACTCGACGGTGTTCAAATCGTAGCCCAGGGCGCGACACAGGGTGAGGCAATCGCGCTCCACGCGCTCGATCAGCTTGGGATCGGTGGGCGGCGGATTCTTCACGTAGCGCTCGTGAAACGGCGCCGACGGATCGTAGTGCATGATGTGCACCTTCTCCTGGCCGACAACGTAGCAGCGGAAATATTCCTTGAACTTCACGCCGCGCTGCAGGGTCATGCACAGATCGCGCGACTGATCGTAGGCGTTGAAGAACTCTTCCGGCGAGTTGACCTTGTACACGTCCTTCCAGCCGCCGCCGTCGAAGGGCTTCAGGAACGCGGGGAAGCCGACGTAGCTGAAGATGCTGTCCCACGGCATGGGGAATTGCAGGTTGCGCATCGAGCGATCGGTGGTCCCGGCTGGATGCTCCTTGTGCGGGATCAAGCACGGTGGGCGGAATCGCCACGCCCAGCTTTTCGCCCAGCGCGTAGTTGAAGAACTTGTCGTCGGCGCTCCACCAGAACGGATTGTTGATGACGTACGGTGCCGCGACAGCGCCGCGTTTTTCAGGTAGCCGCGATAGAACGGAATGTCGTGCGAGATGCGGTCGACGATGACGTGGTAGGGCGAAGGCTCGGCCATGCGCACTTCGCCGACGGTGGCCAGTTCGGCCTGGATGTCCGGGCTCGCCCATGGAGTTGATCTTGTCGACCAGCGCGGGCGGGAAAGTAGTCTCCATGCCAAATATGATTCCGATTTTCTTCACGACTGCTCCTTGGCGAGCGACACGAGTGCTCTCTTGCCGGTTCGCTATGTATGTGGGAAGGCCCGGGAAAACGTGCGATGGGGCGCACTACAACTCTTCATATTGTAGGCGAAAAAGCCCTGATTTAGTAGCTCTTGGTTAGGGCGGCGTGACTAAGCCGACCAAATCATCGAGGTTGACATTGCGATCGACCCTCCTAGACGCGACCATGTGAATTGAAATTCGACTCCGGAGCAGGAAGCTCGAAGTCTGGCAGAGCATCCGCGTATGGGGAAGGCAAGCCAGTCGAGCAGCTTATTCACCGATGCGCAGGAACCTGTCTACTTGCGGAGCAGCCGCTTCTGGATTTCGGTTGAAATCGAGCCTGCGCCGAACAGGATCTCGTCGAGGAATCACTGAGACGCAGCTTAGGAAGCTCCAGTGCATCAAGAAGCTCCGAAGCAACGTATGTGAACGTTCCTGCAGGTGATCTCAAGCATTGCGGTCTCGAGTGCGAATGTGGAAAACGAGAATCTAGTCGATCGAACGGCACGATTCCTGGCGGCGAGAACGAACTCCTCCGCTGAGTACCAAGCTGATGCATCAGCCATCTTGAATTTGAGCCTGCGGCTTACGATCAGACGGCAGTACGTTCTACTTCAGTGCAGCTGCAATCTACAGATGACCTTGTCTCGAGTTCTGGCTGGCACCCGGACGTCAGCTCACTGTAATCGTGGCTCAGTTCCGGAATGGCACCCTACGCCAGCGCTGAACACGCTGGGCTAAGCGCCGTCCCGCGACGGCGGTACGCATTCGCCACTCATGCTTACTTCTCCGCGAGTCAACTCACAGTTTGGCTTGTGTCATCGGCTGCAAAGTCGGCCGTTACCCCAGATACGCCCGCGCCATCGGCCGCCACCAGGGCCAATCGTGATAGCTCTGATCGCCCCACACGTACATTTCATGCCGAATGCCGCGCGAGCCCAGGATCGCGGCCATTCGACTATTGTCGTTCCAGCACATGTCCCATTCGCCGGTCGACAGCACGGTGCGCATATGGTTGTAGCGCCAGCCGTCAGTGCAGTTCGCCAGGTAGTCTGGCGGGTTGTTGAAGTACGCATCCTCGCTGTACCAGCCGTCGAGAAATTTCTTGATATCGAAGGCCCCGCCCATGGTCACGCAGTCGGTGACTTTGTCGGGATGCCGAAAAGCAAAATTCAAGGCGTGATAGGCGCCAAAGCTACACCCAGTAACGATGGTGCGCGGATTCCAGTTCTTGTTCCACATTAGCGGCAGCACATCGTTGAGGATGTATCGCTCGTACTGCAGATGGCGCTGCACCCGCCAGTAGGGATGGGCCTGCTTGTTGTACCAACTTTCGCCGTCCACGCTATCGACGCAGTAAATCTGCAGCCGACCGGATTCGAGACGATCGGCCAGCGCGGCGATCATCTTGTTGTCTTCGTACTCGAAATATCTTCCCATGGAAGTAGGAAAGACGAGGACCTTCGGACCGTCGTGCCCGAAGACCAGCATGTCCATATCGCGTTGCAGATCGTTGGACCACCAACGATGAAATTCACGATTCACGTTGTATCAGCCTCGGAGGAGAGATTTTTGCAGCGTTCGAACTTGTGTTTGATACTCTAGGAGCCACAATTCTACAAGATGCCACCTGAACCGATCATAACCAAGCCTCCCATGCCCGCTCCAACCGACATGAATCACGTGCCAGTGGCCGTTCCCGAAGAACTGAAATCGCGTCTAAGATTACACCAGCAATTCGTCTCGCAAGTGGAGGAAGAAAAGCACGATTTCATCGTCTATCTGCCGCCCAGGTATGACGCCCAGCCCGACCGGCGCTACCCCGTGCTTTATATGCAGGACGGGCAGAATCTCTTCGACCCGGACACGTGCTTCTCGCGGGGAAATTATTGGCATATGGGCGAGACCGCGGACCACCTGATCGGCACCGGGGAAATCGAGCCGCTGATCATTGTGGGCATCTACAACACCGGCGAGCACCGGGTCGACGAATACACTCCCGTCGAAGACAAGCGCCTGGGCGGTGGACAGGCCGACGCCTACGGTCAAATGCTGGTGGAGGAACTGAAACCGTTCGTCGACCGCACCTACCGCACGCTGCCGGGGGTGGAGAATTGCGGCCTCGGCGGATCGTCGCTGGGCGGGTTGGTTACGCTCTATCTGGGCTTACGCTATACCTGGGTCTTCAGCAAGCTAGCCGTGATGTCGCCCTCGGTGTGGTGGCGCAACCGCGCGATTCTGAAAACCGTGGCGCAGATCAAGCGGAAACCGGAGCTCAAGATCTGGCTCGATATTGGGACTCGGGAAAGCCAGCGCGCTCTACCCGATGCCCACGAACTGGAGTTGGCGCTGGTCAAGAAGGGATGGGTGCGGGGCCAGGATCTTTCCTACCTCGAAGTCCCTGACGCCGAGCACAACGAAGCCGCCTGGGCCCAGCGCGTCGCCCCCATGTTGAAGTTCCTGTTTCCTGCCGCAGGCTGAGTGGATCGAGCTGAGAACCAAGATCACCGTATGCCATTTTCCGATATCGTGACTGAGCGCCTAATGCTTCGTGATCTTAAAGCCAGCGATGCGCCGAGGGTTTTCGCATACCGCTCTCATCCAGAAGTTTCGCGCTTCCAGTCTTGGGGAACAGAATCTGGCGATGAAATTTCCTCGTACATCGGCAACCTTTCGACGATGGAGCCTGGAGCGCCGGGAGCGTGGTACCAGCTTGGAATCGAACCGCGATCGAGCGGCGAACTAATCGGCGATTGCGGTTTCCGTGTGCTGGATAGCGAGCCGCGACAGGCTGAGTTCGGTATTGCCTTGGCCCCGGAATGTCAGTCCAAAGGCTACGCAGCGGAAGCGCTGCGAGCGCTGCTCGACTATCTTTTTGTCAAACTCGACAAGCATCGAGTGTTTGGGTCTGTGGATCCGCGCAATGTGCGATCCATTCGGTTGATGGAACGCCTGGGAATGCGGAAAGAAGCTCACTTCGTCCAAAGCCTCTGGTTCAGGGGCGAGTGGGTCGATGACATGATCTTCGCCATGCTGGCGAGCGATTGGAAAAGCGGCAAGATATGAAGAGAATGAGCTGTAGATATGCAGTCATCGTTTTACTGATCGTCTGGGGAACCATTGCCCGAAGCGGCTGACTCCCAGCAACCGGCACTTTCGGCGGCGGAGCAGGCCGTGGTGAGCCACCAGATAGCGACCCTGAAATCGGCGACCGATCGTCAGGTTGCGGAGGGTTGGAGCAATGCCAAGAAGGTAGCGGAATTGATATGCAGGCCCGCGGCACTGCCCATTCTCAAGAAGCAGGCGAAAGGAGTTGACCGCGTTTTTCTGGGGACGGACACCCCGGAGAGCCTAAGCCTGGAGAGTAATCAGCGTTTGACCGGCAGTGGCACGTTTCGCACTCCGCAGGGCTGGCAGGATTTTACCTTCACTTGTGACGTAAATCCGGAGACAGGAAAGGTCACTACATTTGAGGCCACGCCGATTCCGCCGAAGCCGTAGTTAGTCCTCGCTGCTCAATTCTAGGAAGCCGTTATCGCACGGAGCGAAGTCGAATTCACGGATGGATTAAGGCGCGCGAATTTGCCTTTGCGACCACTACCTCATGGGCCTCTCTATCTAATAAGCGAGTAATCTTCTACTTTGCTGGGGCTGCCGATTCCGCCGCACGAGTAAACGATTGAATTGCGCTGGCCTCATCGGCCTCTATCTCGAATACTCTGGCCAATTTCGTCATCTGCAATAGATCGCTTACCCGCTTGCTGGGGTTCAGCAGCTTCAGCTGTCCGCCCTGATTGCGAACGGTAGTGTAGGTCTTAACCAGTTCTCCCAGACCAGAGCTATCGACATACCCAACCTCGTGGAGGTTGAGGAGGATCTTGTTGTTTCCCTTATCGACAAGTTCACGGACTACCTCGCGAAGCATAAAATTACCTTCGCCCAAGGTTATCCTTCCGCTCACGTCAACGATCGAAACGTCCCCAACCTGGCGGTTGGCGGTCTGCATCTTCAGCGGCGTACGTCCTTCAATTCCCAAGCCTAGGCGATCCAGGATTCCGCAAGCCGCCTTCGCGATCTCCTGCGACTCGGTGCGGACCACGATTAGAGTGCGTCCTTCCTGCAATACTTCGCGGAAAAATGTGACATCGTCCGAGGCCTGCTCCTCCGCAGTAGGTTGCACAGTGTCAGCCCCACCTGACATGGACTTGCCCAATGCGGAACCGACTCCCGCACCGAACAATCCCAGGAGCGCAGCCGCACCAAAGCCCAGCGCGAAGACTGGACCAATCCCCGGAACCGCCAGCATGGTAGCGGCCAGCACTCCGGCAGACATGCCCGTCCCCACTCCCATGAATCCGCCCACGGTTGCGCCAAGTTCCTTGCCCACAACCTCAGCCTCGGTCTGGGAACGGGTGAGAAAGACAATCGATTCCTGCGGGACTTTGCCCTTCAAGAGCTCGTGTACGGCCTCGGCGGCGCGCTCACGTGACGAAAATACTCCGATCGCAGTTTCCACGAGATACCTCCATCCACCTTGGGAAAAACTGTATCCGTAGGCCCGGCTCGACAAACTGCTACCGTCGCGATGCAAGTAATACCCGGGGAGACATCCGCTCGCGTCGGCGTCGCCAAAGATTGCCCTGAGTCAAATAATTTGTCAAGAAAATATGGCCGTTTCTGCAAGAAACGCTGCCAGCCTCCGCGATCTCCAAGGCGCTTAGAAAGCAGGCGGCGGCTTCCTGACGCTATTTTCCGTCCGAATCTTGATTCGGTTGAAGGGCCATTTCGAATTGGTAGCCGATACGCGAGAAATCCTGACCGCTCATTGAATCGCTACCAGCCGTTGGGGAAAGCATCGCCGAGTTCCGTGGCGAGCGCCCACTCGATGGATCGCATGCGCTCGGGAGTCAGCTTGTTTCCATGGCAGGTGATGTAGAAGACATCGTGAGCCATCGGGACCTTCGGTGTCGATCAATGCGACCTCGATGCTGCACTCTTCGCTGGTCAAGGTTGAGCTGATGGTGTGCAGCAGGCCGGGACGATCCTGGGTCACGACCTCCAGCAGCGTGCTGCGCGAAGAACACTCGTCGTCGTATCGCAATCGGGTTTCGACCGTGAGCTTGACTGGCCTCTGGTCTGCCTTCAATCGCGATCCCAGCAGAGGCTCCAGCCACGCTTCGCCCATCAGAATTTCCCGCACCGATCTCTTGAAGCGCTCGCGCTCCGGCGGATTCAGTTCCAGGGTTCGAAAACGATCCTTGAAATAAAAGCTGTCCACCACGACTCCCGCATGATTCGAGAAAGCGGCGGCCTTGGTGATATCCATGCCCCAGCCGTAAAGAATGCCGGTGACGGTGCGGAACAATCCAGGACGGTCGCTGGTTACCAAGGTCAGTTCCTGCTGCCCGCTGGTGTCTCGCAATCCCAATTGCACAGGTTCCGAAGCCAGATGGCTCGCCATGGTAAAGTGCTTGGCCACTTGTTCTGGCGAATGAGACAGCAAGTAACGCTGGGGTAATCCATCGAGGAATTGCAGCAGCTCTTCGCGCCGCCCCGTCAACAAGGCGGCGACTTTCTCCGCAGGCTGGTTGCTAACGTCGGCATGCAGCCGGTCTTTATCCGCGCTGCGAATGAAATAGGTTGCCGTTCCAGCATAAAGGCGCCAAAGATTCTCGGCTTTCCAAACCGTCAGCGCATCCGGATTCACCGCCTTGATGTCGGCCAGCGTCATCAGGGTCAGCATCTTCAGCCGCTCGGAGGTGCCGATTTTCTCGGCCAGTTCGCGGATGGCCGCCGGATCGTAGATGTCGCGACGGCGCAAGGTGGAAGAAATCTCCAGATGAGCCCCCACCAGGAAGCAGACGGTCTGGGCATCTTCGTCGGAAAGCTGCATGCGCCTGACCGCGGCGGTGGCAAGTTGCTGGCTGCTCTGCACGTGGTCGGCGCCCTCCAGGCCCTTGCCCGTGTCGTGCAGGAGCAGCGCCAGAAACAACAACTCCGGACGCTCCAACTCCAATAGAAGGTCGGCGAACGGCTGAAGGCAAATCACCGCATTATTTCTTAGCTGATGCAGGACGTCGATGGCCAGGAACGTATGCTCATCCACCGTGTAGCGATGATAGAGGTCGCGCAGGACGAGCAAATTGATGGTCTCGAACTCAGGCACGGCGCTGGTCAACAGGTTCAACGAGTGCATGGTGCGCAGCGCCAGGGCCGCGTGCGGCAGACTCAGAATCTCGCGCAACCGCTGCCATAGATACTGGTCCTGCGGCATCGTCTCCGCCAGCCGCCGATGAGCGTCGTTGATCCGCCGCTCAGTCTCCGGGCTCAGCGCAACTCCATGCCGGGCGACGAAGGTGAACAAGCGCAGCACAATTGCGGCTTCGCGAGCATCCGACGCCTGCTGAAAATAAACCCGCCCGTCTACCACCGAGAATTCATCGTTGGAAATCCGCGACCGCCAATGTTGAAATGAACGGAACAACGACGAGCGGTTGTGCGACACCTGCTCCAAAAGTTGCGAGCTATTGCGAGAGACCGCCTTGGCATGGCGGAAATAGTGCCGCATCCATTCCGCGGGCGAGACCGGCCCAATCTTGGTGGCGACACCTTTCGCAGCCAACTCTTCCTGCATCGTCCAGGTGATCGTGTTGTCGTCGCGGTTATGGCGGTAATGCAGATAGCAGCGGCTGGAGCAGAGAAACTCCATCGCCTCCAGCATCTCGGCGTATTCCGAGTTCTTTCGCGTGCTGACGAGGTCTGGACGCCGGCCCGCTCCCAAAGCCACGATCATGCCAACCCAGCGTGACACATGACAATCGCGCAGGCCGCCCGGTCCGTCCTTCAGGTTGGGCTCCAGATGAAAAATCGTGTTGCCAAAACGCTGGTGCCGCGCCTGCGTCATCTCCGAAAGACGCTGCAGCAGCTCGTCCGATTCGCGCGCAATTAACTGCGGCAGGGCCTTGGCGTGAAGGCGCTCGAACAGGCTGCCGTCGCCCGCCAGGAACCGGCTGTCCAGCAATGACAGCGTGAACTCGATATTGTTCTGGTCAAATCGGCTGCAGTCTCCCAGACAGCGTGTCGCCGGGCTTACCCGCAGGCCGATATCCCACATTGTCTGACATATACCGCGCACTTCCTCCTTGAGGCGGTCACACCCGGCTTCGTTCTCCGCCACAAACAGCAGGTCGATATCGGAATGAGGAAACAGCTCGCTGCGGCCGAAGCCTCCCAAAGCCACCAGGGCATAACCCGAGTTACCGCGCGACGAAACATACTCATCCCACAGAGTCAGAGCCAGCCTGTCCACCAGCCGGGTGCGCTCGCTTAACGAGGCCAGCCCTGAACCTGTAGCTTCGAAGTCCCGCCGGATGCGGTCAAACTCATGACGATAGAAGCCGCGCAAAGCGACATCCGCAACCGGATTCGCCGTGGCACCTACGGGCGATGGCGGAGTCGCCGGCTGCGGCCCGGTCGTCATAGCGCGGTCTCGCCGCGTTCGTCATTGCGTATGCGGATGGCCTCGTCAATGCGCGACAGAAAGATCTTGCCGTCGCCGATCTTTCCGGTGCGAGCGGCGTTGGCGATTGCCTGCACCGCCCGATCCACCATGGTGTCGGGCAGCACCACTTCGATCTTTCACCTTGGGCAGCACGTCAACCGTGTATTCGCGGCCCCGATAGAACTCGGTGTGGCCCTTCTGCCGGCCGTGCCCGCGAACCTCGGTAACCGTCATGCCCTCGACTCCAATTTCGATCAGAGCGTCCTTGACGGCTTCGAATTTCGCAGGTTGAATCACCGCTTCCAGCTTCGTCATTGTGGCCTTCACCAGCCTTCGCAGATCTTTCGTGTCGAGTTCTACGGCAGGGAAACTTCCCAGTAATAGCCTTCCTCGCCATGCTGGGTCAGGTCGAGTCCCTGCACCTCTTCATCCGCAGATACCCGCACCCCCAGCACAAAGTCGACGATCTGCAGAATGATGTAGGTGCCCACCGCCGCCAGCGTAATTGCGATCAGCACGCCGACCAACTGATTGACCAGCTGCCGATAGTTGCCGTCAATCATTCCCAGCGGCAGCGCGTGTCCCTGAGCATCTTTGAATATGGGGTTGATGAGCTTGGTGGCGAACACGCCGGTCAGCAGCGCGCCGATCGTGCCGCCGGCGCCATGCACTCCGAAGGCGTCGAGCGAATCGTCATAACCGAGACGCGCCTTCACCACCGCGACCATGAAGTAGCAGAACACGCCGGCGATCAGTCCGATGAGCAAGCGCCGGCATGGGACCGACAAATCCTGCCGCAGGAGTGATGGCCACCAGTCCGGCGACGCAACCGGAGATCGCTCCCAGCACGCTGGGCTTGCCGTTGCGAATCCACTCCGCGCCCGCCCATCCGATGGCCGCGGTCGCGGCCGCAAAGTGCGTGGCCACAAATGCGCTGGTAGCCAGGCTGCCGGCGCTGAGCGCGCTGCCGGCGTTGAAGCCAAACCAGCCCACCCACAACAGACATGCGCCAATGAAGCTGAGTACCACACTGTGGGGTGGCATCGGTTCCTTCGGATAGCCGACCCGCCGGCCCAGATACAGCGCGCAGACCAGCGCCGACACTCCTGAAGTGATGTGCACGACCGTGCCGCCGGCGAAATCGAGCGTCGGAAAACGCCCGCCCAGACTCGCGTTCAGCAAGCCGCCTTTACCCCACACCATGTGCGCCATCGGCGCAGTACACCAGCAGCGACCACAACACCATGAACAGCACCATCGCGCTAAACTTCATGCGCTCGGCGAATGCCCCGCAGATCAGTGCCGGCGTGATGATGGCAAACATCAGCTGGTAGACCATGAAGGTCTGCTGCGGGATGGTGGCCGCGTAGTCGGCATCGGGAGCGGCGCCTACCGCACGGCAGAAACGCGTGCTCCAGTCCCGCCGAGAAAGCTGTTGCCCGACGCGAAGCAAAGGCTGTAGCCGATAATCGCCCAGAGCACGGTGATGATCGCCATCATGGCAAAGCTCTGCATCATGGTGGCCAGCACATTTTTCTTGCGCACCAGGCCGCCGTAGAATAGCGCCAGGCCGGGGCCGGTCATCAGCAGCACCAGCGCGGCAGCTCATCAGCATCCAGGCGTTGTCAGCGGAGCCTTTGGCGTCGGCGATCTGCTGCTGCAGCTGCGCAATGCGGTCAGCCTGAACGCCCGCATCCGTAGCCGCGGAAGCCGATTGCGCCGCCAGCGTGCCGGCCAACATCATCACTGCCAGGAAAGGTAACAATTTCCGAACCAGCCGCATGCAGAGCTCCCAAGAACGAAAAAGGCGTACTAGTGGAAACGCAATCGCGGCAGGAAGCGCTTACCCAGCGCGAACCCGCCACGTCTGCGAAAAGAGGAGAATGCGAGTTGACCTGTCGCGGCGCCGCCGGTCCTATTGCCTCGGTATGAAGTTGATACGCGCTTTCCGGGCGAATGAGAAATTCAAACTATTTATAGGGGGGATTAGTTTCGATTATCGGCGGGAGGGTCGCCGACAGTGCTGGGGACGGGACAGCTCCGGCTTTTGACTGGAAGCTATCTGGCATCTGATAACCGGATCTGCGACGGATACTGAGATAGGTGATGAAGTTCAGCAAAATTACATCCACTGCGATTCTTGCCACATCACAACAAATCAATTTCCCTGGAATGAGGTGTTATGGATCACGACAAGCAGCTTCGTGAACAATTGGTAAAAATGATTGACTGGAACGAAGCCCACACGGATTTCTCTTCAGCAGTGGCCGATCTTCCGGCAAAACTACGCGGACGCGTGCCCAAGGGATTACCGCATTCGGCGTGGCAGTTGCTGGAGCACATTCGTATCGCATTGTGGGACATGGTTGAATTCAGCAGCAATGCCAAGCATAAGTCGCCCAAATGGCCGGAGGGATATTGGCCGAAAGAGCCGGCGCCCCCGAGTGAAGAGGCGTGGGAGCAGAGCGTGAAGTCGGTCCGGGAGAACCTGGAGGCGATGCGCAAGTTGATTAGCGATCCCAAGCACGACCTGTTCGCGCCAATTCCGCATGGGTCGGGCCAAACTCTTTTGCGCGAGGCGTTGCTGGTTGCCGACCATAACGCTTATCACATCGGACAGTTGGTGCTGGTGCGCCGGGCGCTGGAGGCGTGGGAAGGTTAGCGACGAGCAACTAGCAGTCAGCAGTCAGCCCACCGCTCTTTTCCGCTGGCAACTTGGAGGGACACTGGGCTGGCTGAAGGCTGATAGCTGACAGCTGATGGCTCCTAGATCAACGACAGCGCGTCCACATCGACCACTAGATTGTTTCGCGGAATTTTTTGCGCGGTGGCGTGCTCCAGCATGGCGCGTAGTACTCCATTCATTCGCTCGCGGCTGGCTGACTTCAGCAGGAAGTGGTAGCGGTACTCTGTCTTAAGGCGCACGATCGCCGCCGCTGCCGGCCCCATCACCCGCACGCCCTCCAGTCGCGTCGATCCGAACCATTTGCCCAGAATTCCCGACCAGGCAAGCGCCTCTTCCAGCTTGTGGCTGCGCACTAGCACGTTGCTGACGGCGTTGAATGGAGGGTAGTGCATCCAACTGCGGAAGCGCACTTCTTTTTCGTAGAAGCCGTGGTAATCGTGCGCGGCGGCAAACTGGATAGCGTAATGATCGGGAAAGAACGTTTGCAGCACGACTTTGCCGGGCGTATCGCCGCGCCCGGCGCGCCCCGCAACCTGCGTAAGCAGCTGAAACGTCCGCTCGGCGGCGCGAAAGTCAGGAAAGCTGAGCGCGGCGTCGGAGCCGACCACGCCCACCAGCGTGACGTTGGCGACGTCATGGCCCTTGGCGATCATTTGTGTGCCTACCAGCAAATCGATCTCGCCCGCATGCATCGCGCTCAACATGCGTTCGAAATCGTCGCGGCTGTGAACGGTATCACGGTCTAGCCGGGCGATACGAGCCTGTGGGAACAGCCCATGCAAGATATGCTCCAGCTTTTCCGAGCCTGTGCCGAGATATTGGACGTACTCGCTGTTGCACTTGGGGCAAGTCTTAGGCGCGGGCCGGGTAAAGCCGCAGTAGTGACATACCAGGCGGTGCTCGCGCTTGTGGTAAGTCATGGAAATGGCGCAGTTCTTGCACTGTACCGACTCGCCGCATTCGCGGCAGAGGACGAAAGCGGAGTATCCGCGCCGGTTCAGCAGCACCATCACCTGTTCGTTGCGCGACAGCCGCTCCCCAATCTCCTCCACCAGCTTGCGCGACAGGACCTCGTCTTTTTTGGTTCGCTGAAATTCGTCTCTCATGTCGAGGATTTCGACTTCCGGGAGCGGCCGCCTCTCGATACGCTCCGGCAGTTCCAGCAGCTTGTATTTACCTTGTACCCCGTTGTAGTAGGTCTCCAGCGATGGGGTAGCTGAGCCTAGGACGACAGCAGCGTTACACATTTTGGCCCGCATCACGGCCACATCGCGAGCGTGATAGCGCGGCATCTCCTCCTGCTTGTAAGAGTGATCGTGCTCTTCGTCGACCACGATCAGCGCCAGGTCTGGTACCGGCGCGAAGATAGCCGAGCGGGTGCCTACCACAATGTGAGAGTCGCCATTGTGAATGCGCTTCCATTGCTCGGCGCGCTCATCGTCGCTTAGCGCGGAGTGCAGAATGGCAACCTCATTGCCGAAGATCTGGTGCAGGTCGGCGGCCATCGCGGGGGTAAGACCGATTTCAGGGACCAGCAGAATCGCCGAGCGTCCCTTGGCCAGGACGGCTTGCATGGCGGACAGGTAGACTGCCGTTTTCCCGGATCCAGTGACGCCGTGCAGCAGCATGGGAAGAAACGTGCGCTCCTCGGCAGCGGTGGTGATCGCCTGGAGTGCGGCCCGCTGCGCAGGAGTGAAGAGGAACTCCAGTTTGCGCGGTTTAAGTCCCGACATGTGGAACTCTGCTGGTTGCTCGCCTAGTTCGACAATGCCACGGCGCACCAGCGTTTGCAGGGTCGTGCGCGGGACGGCCAGTTCGCGCAGAGCTTCGACGGAAGAGTGCTGGCCCTCCTGGTTACGCAAATACGCAACGATGGTCTGCTGGTTGGGGTTGAGCTTTCCCTCGACCTGCTTCAGGGTCGCGATCTGGACGGTGCGGCTGGCGTCGCGTATGTCGCTGAGATCCTCGCGGGCAATCCACTTCTTGCGCGTCAGCGTTTGCAGCACGGTACGCGACGCGCCCGATGCCGAGCGCAACGACGCCTCGCGAACGATCTCGCCATCGGCCAGCCGGTTCAGCACCGCGTACTCCAGCATCTGGTGCTCGGGCTCTTTACGCGAGCGCAGGGAAGATCCGACAGTGGAGGCGGCATGCAAGGCTTCGATCCCCTTATCGGTGATGCGATAGCCGATAACGCGGCGGAACTCGGCCGAGAGCGGCAGCATGGTGCGGAAGACTTCGCCGATGGGCGCGATGTAGTACTGCGCAATCCAGCGTCCCAGTTGCATCAGCTCTGGCGTGAGCACGGGTGTGGAATCGAGCACCTGGCTCAGGCGGCGGGTGGTGAACTTGGGCTCGCGATCGTGCAGCTCGGTGACGATGCCGGAGAGCCGTTTCTCGCGAAAGGGAACGATGACCCGGCCGCCGATGCAGGGTTCGGGCGAGTTTTCAGGAATGCGATAGGTGAAGGTGGCGTCGAGCGGAACCGGCACAGCCACATCGCAGAATAGCGGCATCGCGGGCTAGCTGCCCTCAGGCGCGCGTTGAGGCATGGGCAGATCGAGATAGCGCATCACCATTTGCAGATCTTTCCACGTCTCTTTTTTCTGCCGTGGATCGCGCAACAGAAACGCCGGATGATAAGTAACTGCCAGCTTGCACTCGAAGGGCTCGCCTGACGTATGGGGCGGGGAAAAGTCGTAGAAGCGGCCGCGCATCGAGCCCATCGAATCGTTGACGCCGAGCAGGTTCTTCGCGGCCGTCGCGCCCAGCGCCACGATAATCTTCGGACGAACCACACAAATCTGCCGCATAAGGAAAGGCGAGCAGGTGTCGCACTCGTCGCGCTCAGGCGTGCGGTTTCCCGGCGGACGGCACTTCACGATGTTGGCGATGTAGACCTGCTCGCGCTTCAGGCCCATGGCGACAATCATGTTGTTGAGCAGTTGTCCGGCGCGTCCCACGAAGGGCAGTCCTTGCGCATCTTCGTCGGCGCCCGGCCCTTCGCCGATGAACATCAGCTCGGCATGCGGATCTCCGGTGCCGAAGACGATCTGCTTGCGTCCCAGTTTTGCCAGCTTGCAACGCTGACAGTTGGGGCCAATGTCGTCGAGGATGACGCGCAGTTGGGCGTCGCGATCGAGGTCGGAACCTGGAACGAAAGCGGTATCGTCTGGTGCATCGAATGACGCTCCGATCTCTGCGGATTCTTGCGCGGTGCCTTCGATTGGACTCGCGGCCGCGTCTTGGCGATAAAGTGGGCCGATACCCAGTTCGCGGTAGAACAGCAGACGCTCGCGCAGCGCGGACTTGATGTTGGGATCGAGAGTCATGTGGAGAGATTTTAGTCTATAACCTGTACGCCGCCCGAGCGACGCTGCTGCTTAGCTGGCAGGAACTTTTTCCTGAGTCGCCGCCGTCTGCCGGAGCCGCAGTGCGGACTCGAGGATTTTCTGCGCGATGTCTTGTTTGCTGGCTTCGGGCACGGCGAATCGCGTTTCCCTGGCAGTCACGATGGTCACTTCGTTGCGATCGGAGTTAAAGCCGATGTCGGGGCGGGCGACGTCGTTCAGCACGATGGCGTCGACTCGCTTGCTGGCAAGCTTGGCGCGAGCATTGTCCAGCAGGTTCTCGGTTTCAGCGGCAAAGCCAATCAGCAGCGGCGAGCGCTTACCGGTGGCGTGACGCAGGCTGCCAAGATCGGCGAGGATGTCGGGATTGGGTTCCAGTTGCAACTCCAGCGCGCCCTTGCGCTTGATCTTTTCGCGCGAAACCGTCTTCACGTGATAGTCGCCTACCGCGGCGGCCATGATGATGAGGCTTGCCTGCTCCCAGCGATCAAGCACGGCGGTCCGCATCTGCTGTGCGGTTTCGATGAAGATGGTTTCGGCAGCGCTGGGCGGCTGCAAGCTGTGGGTCCGCTCACCAGAATGACTTTCGCGCCGCGCCGCAGCGCCGCTTCGGCCAGCGCATATCCCATCTTGCCGCTGGAACGATTGCCGAGATAGCGCACCGGATCGATGGGCTCGTGCGTGGGACCGGCGGTGATCAGCACGGTCTCGCCTGCGAGATCTTGGGTGACGCCCAAGCGCGCGAGGGTGGCGGCGACAATTTCTTCCGGCTCGGCAAGGCGGCCAGCGCCGACCATCCCACAGGCGAGGTAACCACTGCCTGGCTCAACGATGTGCACGCCGCGACCGCGCAGAATCTCCAGGTTCGCCTGCGTGGCAGGGTGCTCCCACATGTTCACGTTCATGGCGGGGGCGACGACGACCGGCGCAGTAGTCGCCAGATACAGCGTGCTCAGGAAGTCATTGGCGATTCCCTGGGCGAACTTTGCGATGGTGTCGGCCGTGGCGGGCGCGACCAGAAGACAGTCCATCGATTGCGCAACTGATATATGTTCGACCGCTGAATCGAGATTGGGCTGCTCGGCGGCGGAGCCGAACATGCTGGTGATAACCTTCTCGCCAGATAGCGCGGCGAACGTCAGCGGGCGTACGAACTCCTGCGCGGCGGCGGTCATGATGACCTGCACCCGCACTCCGCGATCCTGCAAGTGGCGAACGATTTCGGCGGCTTTGTAGGCGGCGATGCCGCCGCTGACCCCAAGTACGATTTTCATGTGCTGCCTCGGCCACCCCGGCGCGGGCAGGGAAGCCTTATCCAGACTTTACTCAGGAGATGCGAAGTCCTGGCGAAAGTTGCGCGACTGAAACGCTCAGGCGACAGTCGCGAAGCGGATCTGCCGGTTTGCCGCCGGATGCGACGACCCCGCTAATCGTCGGCGTCGCCGCCCACTATGGCCGCGGGCGTTTCGGCAGCAGCCTCCAGAGAAACCGCGGCAGCCGGCGGAATTTCCCATTTCACTCGTCCAGCCTGGATCTCCTGTTCCGCGATGCGACAAGGCTTGCGTGACTGCGGTTCTACCACCGGGCGAGCGCCATTCTGGATCTGTCGGGCGCGGCGCGCGGCCACCAGGACATAGCGATAATTGCTGTCGAACCCTTCAACCAGTTTCATAATTCACTCCGTGACGGTGGGAGTATGGGAAAGATCGAACGTTGCCAGAATAGTCTCAACCTGCCGCATCATGTGAGCGCGCAACGCCCGGTCAGCCACCGCCAGCACCGATTCATCCTTGGCACTTAAAGTTGCGTGGGAGCGTTTCAAGCGCTCGGCTTCCACAACCGACTTCAAAGTGTCGATGGACTCCTCCAGCCGATCGTTGACCAAAATATAGTCGTACTGGCGGAAATTCTCAATCTCGTGCGAGGCGGTCTGCAACCGCCGCTGAATAATGGCCTCGGTATTAAACAGCCGCGCGCCATCGCCCAGCAACTGTCTCTGCAGGTCGTCGTCGGCCTCGGCGCGGCGGCGCAGGCGGCGTTCCAACTCTTCCCGCGAAGGGGGCAGGACAAAGATGCTCACCGCCTCGGGAGCTTTTTGCTTCACCTGGGCCGCACCCTGCACGTCAATGTCGAGCAGCAGATCGTGGCCGCGAGCCCCGGCTTCGCGCAGAAAACGTTTGGCCGTTCCGTAGTAGTTGCCGAAGACCTCGGCGTATTCCAGGAACTCGTCTTCCCGAATCATGCGCTCGAATTCTTCGCGAGTGATGAAGAAATATTCCCGTCCCGACTGCTCGCTACCGCGCGGCGGACGGGTGGTGTAGCTGATGGAAAACTCCAGGTTGGGAACGATGCGGCGCAGCTCCGAGGTGAGTGTGGATTTCCCCGAGCCCGACGGCGCCGAGATGATGAAGATGATTCCGCTCATTCCAGGTTCTGTACCTGCTCGCGCGCTTTTTCGATCTCTGATTTCATCGACAGGCCCAGCGAGGTAATACGCAGCGCTTCGCCGGCAACGCCAGTGGTTTTCGACATCAGGGTATTGGCTTCGCGGTTCATCTCCTGCAGCAGGAAGTCCAGCTTCTTGCCGACTTCACCGCCGCGCATCCAGCAGCGAAAGAAAATGCTGGATGTGATTTTTCATCCGCACCACTTCTTCCTGAATGTCGCTGCGCTCGGCCAGCATGGCGGCTTCCTGCAGAATGCGGTCATGATCGACATGCGTGCCCAGCAACTCCTGCATGCGGCCATACAGCTTTTCGTGGTAAGCCTTTAACACCCGGCCACGAAGTTGCTCTACCTCATGGGTGGCGGAGGATAGGTGAGTCATTCGGTTGCGCAACTCGGCAACTGCGCCCAGTCCCTCCTCGTCGCGCATGGAATTCAGCTGCTCGATGCACTTTTCCAAAGCCGTGGTTACCTGTTTCTCCAGAATGGCCATGGCATCGCCGTTTTCGGCGGCGTTCAAAGCGCCTGGCAGCTTGAGCACCGCGTTCAAGTCAGGCTCAGCGCTCACGCCGAATTCCTCAGCTACTTCGCGGAAGGTCCGCAGATAGCCGCCCACCAGTTCGCGGTTCACGGAAAAAGCTGCGCCCCCGCTACGCTCCAGACTGAGGGTGACTTCAATATGTCCGCGGTGCAGCCGCTCCTTCAGCACACGGCGGACTTTCATTTCCACGGGATCGAGCTCGACGGGCAGCCGCAGATGCAGATCCAGAAACCGATGGTTGACCGATTTCAAGCTCAACGTCAAGGCGAGTTCGTCGTCAACGTTAATCTTGACTTGCGCGTACCCGGTCATGGAGCGAATGTTCATAGAGTTACTCGGTACCGGTAGGGGTCTCGACATCTTCAAACTGCAAATCGTAAAGCCGGCGGTAAGTGCCGGTGTGTCCAATGAGACATTCGTGCGAACCTTCGTCCGTAATGATCCCGTTTTCCAAAACCAGGATGCGGTCGGCCCGCCGCACCGTTGACAGCCGGTGAGCAATAACGAACACCGTGCGCCCGGTCATCAGATTCTGCAAGGCGGTTTGCACCAGCGACTCGCTTTCGGTATCGAGCGCCGAGGTCGCTTCGTCGAGGATCAGGATCGGAGCATCCTTCAGGATGGCGCGCGCAATCGAGAGCCGTTGGCGCTCGCCACCACTAAGCCGCAGCCCCCGTTCGCCAATGATGGAATCGTAACCCTCGGGCAGCGCCATGATGAAGTCATGCGCCAGCGCCGCGCGCGCCGCCTCTTCCACTTTGGCATGCGGCACCTGCGGCTGCCCGTACGCGATGTTGTTGCGCACCGTGTCGTTGAACAGAATGGTGTCCTGAGTGACGATGGCGATTTGCGAGCGCAACGAGGCGACGGTAAGATCGCGCACGTCATGGCCGTCGATCAGCAGCCGGCCACGAGTAACGTCGAAGAACCGCGGCAGCAGGTGGACCATGGTGGTCTTGCCCGAACCGCTGGAGCCGACGATGGCGACGACCTCGCCGGGACTGACGTCGAGGTTGATGTCGTGCAGCACCTCGCGTTCGTCGTCTTGCTGCGCGTAGCCAAAGTACACGTGCTCGAACCGCACGCCTTGATGGAATGGCGGCAGCTTGGCGGCGCCGGGTTTCTCGCGGACATCGTCCCGGGAGTCCATGAAATTGAAGATCTGCTCGACGAAGCTCCCAGCGCCTGCTGAAAGTTGTTGTTGAATTGTCCAAACTTGCGCACCGGTTCGTAGAGCTTGAAAACCGCGATGATGAACGCCAGGAAAACGCCTTCGGTGAAGAAGCCGCGCTTGATGTACTCGCGGCCCAGCAGGATCAGCATGGCGACCGCGACGGCACCGAAGATGTCCATCATGGGCGAGCTGACGGCGAATGCAGCGGCCGAGCGCAGGTTGGCGCTGGAACAGTCGCCGCGCGGCCTCGCGAAAGCGCAGCGTTTCCCAGGCTTCCATGCAGAACGCTTTTACGATGCGAACCCCGGTGATGGTTTCGTGCAGAATGTTCTGGATCTCGGCCAGCTTGTCCTGACCGCGGCGAGTGGTAGTCCGGACGCGCTGTCCGACGCGCCGGGCCGCCATCACCACGAACGGTACGAAGATCAGCAAGACCCAGGTCAGGCGTCCGCCCAGCCCGATCACCACCAGCCCGGTGAAGATGAAAGTGAAGAACTGCTGGAGAAATTCCGCCAGCACGCTCGACATGGCAAACTGCACGCGCTCGATATCGTTGATGATGGCCGAAAGCAACGTGCCGGTGGAGTGCTTCTGGAAGAACGCCACCGACCGCCGCAGGGTCGCGGTGTAAAGTTCGTTGCGCAGATCGGTGATCATGCCGAAGCCGGCATAGTTCACCAGGTAGGTTCCGGCATAATCGAAGATGCCCTTCAGCACCGTCGATGCGACCAGCGCGAAAGCGACGATCGTCCATACGTTGTGGAAGTGCTCGGGAACGAACCAGCCCAAGTTCGATCGTCCGGTGGCTGAGGGGAACTGGAATCAGGGCAGGTTGTTGCCCTGGGACGCCGGATTCAATACGCGATCGAAGATAGGACCGATCAACAGCAGACGGAACGCGTCAAACAGCCCCACCAGCGCCATGGAGATCACGGACGCCAGCAGGTAAAACCAATAAGGCCGGACGTAACGGAGAAGCCGGTTCAGTCGACGCATAATCTCCGCCGGGTGCGGCAACGCGCTGGGGAGCGCAGCGCAGGCCAGAACATTCATTGAAGGCGACTCGGGTTCAATTAGCGATTCTACTGGATTTGCAGGCTCCGAGGAAACGGTAAGGATCGACTACTGCCATGTCCGATAACGCTGCACCGAGATCTTCGTCAATTCTCCACCGGCGAATCCCGATGCACTACCTTCACGTTGTATCCGGCCTTGCTCAGTCGCTTCTTTACGTCCTCCGCGATCATCACTGAGCGATGTTTGCCGCCGGTACAGCCGAACGCGATTGTCAGATAGCTCTTGCCTTCGCGGATGTAGTGCGGGATCAGGTAAATAAGCAGCTCGGAAATCCGCCGGATAAATTCCTTGGTCTGAGGAAACGAGCGAATGTATTTCGCCACCGCCGGATGGCGGCCGGTTAAGGGACGGAACTTGGGAATGAAGTGGGGATTGGGCAGGAAGCGCACGTCGAACACCAGGTCCGCGTCTTCAGGCACGCCCTCGCGATAACCAAAGCTCACGCATGAGATCAAAATGTTCTTGGCGCGATTGCCGCCCTGAAATCGCTCCGTCAACATTGCGCGCAGTTCGTGTACGTTGAACTTCGTGGTATCGACCACCAAGTCGGCGAGCGCCTTCACCGGCTGCAACCGCCGCCGCTCCGACGCCAGCGAAGCTCTCACCGAATCATCGCGGCCCAGCGGATGAGGACGGCGCGTCTCGCTATAACGCCGCAACAAGGCCTCTTGATCGGCCTCCAGAAACAGCACCGTGGTTTTCACCACCCGCCGCAGCGAACCCAGGATCTGTGGAAGCTTATCCAGCCGCGCGCCTTCGCGAATGTCGACCACTAAAGCCGCGCGCTGAATCTCCATCGTGTCCAGTACCAGCTCGGCAAAGTTGCCAATCAGTCCGACCGGCAGATTGTCGACACAGTAGTAGCCCAGGTCTTCAAACGTCTTTAGCGCCGATGCCTTGCCCGCGCCGCTCATGCCAGAGATGATGACCAGCTCATGCGAATCGCGCCCGTGCGCTGACGTCATGGCTTGCACCAGCGGACCGGTAGTTTTCTTGCGAACAGCTTGCTTCGAGGGTTTCACCGACGCCATGGCTTGCGGCCTTCCTTGTGGGCCGAGACTACCAGAGTTACTCGCCCGGCGTCAGCCCAAAGTTCCCGCTTCTGATATCGATGTGACTGTGGCTTTGCCAGGCTCATCGCTGCTTTTCCGCCTTTTCTTAGCGGCTGCGATTCGTTAGTATCGATCGTCGCCGATGGCCCGAACCATCCTTCCATGGAAATTCATACTCCGGACGCGCCTGTGCACTCGTTTCGCGATTTTGTCGTACATCTGCTGATGATCGCTCTCGGCGTGCTCATTGCCTTGGGTGCCGAAGGCCTGGTCCAGTTCGTACACAATCGACATGTCGTCGCCGAGGCCAGGGGCAACATCCAGGCGGAGATGCGCGACAATAAGTCCACTCTCGACGAAAACCTGGTCTTGCTGAAGCAAAATGAGGACCTCTTGAAGCAGACACTCAGCGACCTGCAAAAGCTCAAAGCAGATCGCAAGGCGAAGACCGCCGACATCAAATTGAACCTGAACTTCTTCTCGCTCACCGATACCAGTTGGCGAACCGCCGAAGCCACCGGCGCGCTGGCGCTCATGAAGTATCAGCAAGTGCAGGACGTCGCTGGCTACTACGATGTGCAGGCCATGCTGAACCGGCTGATTGCTTCGCTGGAGGATGCCTGGCTCGATATGACGGCGGCCTTCAATCCCCTGGGAGACGATCCGGCCAAGATGGACGACCGCCAACTCGACGAAGTCCAGCGCCGGGTTCAGCTTTCCCTGGGCCGATTGCTAGCCGTAGAAAACATTGCCCACGCGCTCGACGATCTGTACGCCAAACGGCTGAATCAGAAGTGACCTACGCCGCAATAATCAGATCTGCATTAAGAGATCGGCGCCGGAAGATTGTCAGTTGTGCCGCAGGCCCATCCCGAAGAGTGGCACAACCTTAGTCCCCACGGGACTAACTCTGCGCTTCCGCGGTGAAACGGGTATAGCGAAAACAAGCGCCACAGGCGCGGAAGAGCCTAGCCCAGCACGGAGCGCAGCGGAGTGCTGGGTAGCGTCGAGCACAAAGCTGAGTCCCGTAGGGACGGCAGCCGTTTTCGTGCCGACGCCTGATCCCTTGTTTCTATTCCCAACTTCACCTGGCGATTTCAGTCAGGCCATTCCGGCAAACATTGAACTCGAAAATGACGGCTCCAATCCCGGCCCCTCTAGACACCGCCGCTCCTTCTGTCGTAAAAGCGAGCTATGGCTGTCTCGACGAAGTTTTTCCGCATCGCGCTCGCCGTCATTCTCCTCTGCTCTCTCGCTTTGGCAGCGGATTTCACCTGGGACTGGCATAACCAGGAGGTCATCGGCCGCGACGATCCCAGCGTCGCGAACACCTCCAAGCTGAAAGAGTCCGATCGTACTGCGCTGATCGACGCGATTACCGTGAGGCTGCAAAAGCCGATGAGCGATCACGGCTACTCCGACGACCGCATTCGCGAGGTCGCCTCCATCGCTCGCATCCGCATCGTCGCTCTGGGCGCTAAGGGCGCTCCCCTCGTGCTGGCTTCCTCAATCAGTATGGAAGGCGGTTGCGACGGATCGAACTGTCCGTTCTGGATCTTTCAGAACTCGCCCGACGGTTATGTCTCCGTGCTCGACACCGTCGCCGCCAGCTATACCGTGCAACCGGACAGCACCAACGGATTCTCCGACATCGTAACCATGCGCCACGTCTCGGCTTCGGAAAGTACTCTGACCCTTTATCGCTTCGACCAGGGCAAGTACGTCGACTCCGGCTGCTATACGGCCACCTGGCCCCCGCCGAAAGATGGTGAGATTCAGAATCCGGACATATCGCCTTGCAAGACCGACAAGTCTGAGACCAAGTAGCGTGTAAAAATCGCCATTCTGGCGGGCCGAAAAAAGCGATGGTCGGGCGCTGGGGGGTATTGGGTAGTTGCCGGTCGTTGAGTAGTGCGGATGTTTTCAGCCAGTGCGGATGTCTGAGGCAGCGCGGATGGTTGCGTAGTGCGAAGGTATTGGGTAGTGCCGATGTTCCGGGTTGTGTGGACGTTTCGGATAGTGCGGATTTCTCAGCGCGGGTGGTTGGAGCGGCAGGATGCCCGGGGAGAGCGGGCCTTCAGCGACTGTGTCACAACCGGAAAGAAAGCTTTCTGGTGAACAAACGGCTGGAATAACCGGTCAGACTAGCCGCAACGCGGCGAGATGAAGTTAGCCGGGGCGGTAAGCCCCCGGTGAAGACGGGAAATGATTGTAAGCCGCAGAACGCCGACACCGCTCGCGACGCAGTCTCGTCACGCCTGCGTTAAGTCTGCCCTTTTGGTTCGAGTGCCCTGGTAGAACACAATCCTCTTGCATCACGGAAACCGAACTTGGACTCGACTCCAAATCGGGAAACCGTGCTTCCTCGGAGCCCAATTCTCGATTTGGGAAAATCTTGTCAATCCCCACAAACGTGTCGAAAATCTACGCAACATGCTGATATAAATAGAAATAATAAATCTCAAAAAACGTGACCAAAACCTACCTGAATGTGCTATACTGTAATCAGAGAGTTGGGAAAGGAAACGACCTCCTTCTTCCCGGCTCTCTATTTCTTTGCCAGCGTCATTTCCTCGAAGTCACATCGTCCGCCGGTCCTACTTGTGGTGTCGGACGAACTCTTCGGCTTCATCTCGGCTTGATCGCACAGATGAAAACGCTGTGCTACCTCGCGCTCCCGCAAAGTTGTACTCTCTCCTTCCACAATTCGCCATTCGCGCTTGCGATTGCGAGTAAAATTGCAACCATCGGATGGCATTGCCGGACTCATCCGGCCTTTAACGCATACGGGTAAATAGTCTTCATGCCACAAATTGGAAGTTTCACGCTCCTGCTGGCCCTGGCGCTCGCCGCCTATTCGTTCGTCGCGGGTGTGCTGGCGCTGTTCCGCAAAGACGACCGCTTGGGCGAAACCGCTCGCCGTGCCGGCATTGCCTCCTGGGCCGCGGTCACCATAGCCGGCATGGCGCTGGTGATGGCTGCGCTGGGCAACGACTTCTCGGTCGCCTACATCCTGCACCACAGCAATCGCGACCTGCCCATCGCCTACAAGTTCGCTGCGCTCTGGTCGGGACAGGAAGGCTCGCTGCTGTTCTGGGCCTGGCTGCTGTCGTCGTACGCGCTGGTGCTGCGCTTGCGCTACAAGGTCGATCCGCAACTGACCGCCTACGCTTCGGCCATCATCGCGGCCGTGCAGGTTTTCTTCCTGCTGCTGATCAACTTCGCCGCCAACCCGTTTGGCCTGGTCAGCGGACAGATCCCCGCCGACGGCAACGGCCTCAATCCGCTGCTGCAATATCCCGAGATGGTGATCCATCCGCCGATGCTGTATCTCGGCTACGTCGGCGTCACCGTTCCGTTCGCCTTCGCCCTGGGCGCGCTGATCATGAAGTATCCCGGCGAGAAGTGGATTCACATCACCCGCCGCTGGACCATGGTGGCCTGGCTGTTCCTCACTTGCGGAATTTTCCTGGGCGCGCACTGGGCCTACGCCGTGCTGGGCTGGGGCGGCTACTGGGGATGGGATCCGGTCGAGAACGCGTCGCTACTGCCGTGGCTTACCATGACCGCCTTCCTGCATTCCGTGATGATGCAGGAGAAGCGCGGCATGATGAAGATGTGGAACATGTGGCTCATCTTCACCACATTTCTGCTGGCCATCTTCGGAACGTTCCTCACCCGCAGCGGCGTGGTCAGTTCGGTTCACGCGTTCGCGCAATCGAGCATCGGCACCTGGTTCGTCTGGTTCCTGGCGATCATCTTTGCCACCTGCGTGTTCTTCTTCGTGCGCAATCGCGAAACGCTGAAGAGCGAGCATCGTCTGGAATCGCTGGTCTCGCGCGAATCCAGCTTCCTGTTCAACAATCTTGTTTTGCTCGTTTCATGCTTCGCAGTTTTGTGGGGCACGCTGTTCCCGGTGCTGTCGGAGTGGGTCACGGGATCGAAGGTCACGGTCGGTCCGCCGTTCTTCAATCGCGTGAATGTGCCGATTGGAATCTTTCTCGTGCTGCTGACTGGAGTCGGCCCGCTGCTAGCCTGGCGTCAGACAACCTTTGATCGGGTGAAGCGCAATTTCATCTGGCCGACAGCTCTCGCCGTGCTGACGGCAATCGTGTTGATTATCGGCGGCATGAAGCCGTGGGAAGATTCAGCCTACTTCTACTCGCTGGTGGCGATCTCGCTTTCGGTGCTGGTGACGGCGACGGTCGTTCGGTGAATTCTGGCGCGGCGGCCGCGTCATCGCGCGGCAAACCGGCGTCAACATCCTTGAAGGCATGGTGACCATCACCCGCCGCAACACCCGGCGCTACGGCGGATACCTGGTTCACTTCGGCGTGATCTTGATCATCATCGGCTTTGCCGGCCTGCCCTTCAATCTCGATAAAGAGCAGGAAATGGGCTTCGGCGACAAAATGCAGATCGGCCAGTTCACTCTGGTCTGCAAGTCTTACACGCAGGACGACAAGCCGAACTACAGCAGCGAATGGGCGGTCATCGACGTGTACAAGCACGGCAAGCTGATCGACACCATGTATCCCGAGCGCCGCTTCTACAAGGCCAGCGAGCAGACCTCGACCATCGTGGCCAACCGCTCGCGCCCCAACGGCGATCTGTACCTGGTCTACACCGGGCGCAATCAGGACACAGGCAGGCCGATCATCAAGGCCCACTTCAATCCGCTGGTATGTGGATCTGGATTGGCGTGGTCGTGGTGGTGATCGGAACCCTGATCGCGCTGTTCCCCAACATGAAGCCAGGAAAGGTGACGGCGAAAGAGCAGGACCGCGCCGAGGCCGAAGCCGCACGCCGCGGCGTGGTCGGAGTCGGTGGAGATTGAAGTCAGTGGATGGTGAATGGTGAACCGCCATGGAATTGTTTATAGACAGAGGAATGGTCATTGGTTGAAGCGCTACGATCGACGGGAGCGATAGGAAACAGGTAGAGCGAGCCTTCAGGCTCGCGTAAGGCTCCTCCCTTAAGTTGTCATCCCGAGCGAGGACTTCAGTCCGAGCCGAGGGATCTGCGGTTCGTCGGAGTTGGAGAAAACATTGCCCAGGCGGAGGAGCCGCAGATCCCTCGGCTCCGGGCGGCCAAAGCAGGCCGCCTCGCGCTCGGGATGACAAAATTAAAAAGGGATGCATTATGCGGCGCGCCTAAAGGCGCGCCCCTTCAAGGCAACATTTGGTACTCATATTTTGAAACTCGAAACTCGAAACTCGAAACTGCGGTCAGGCGAACTACGCATCGCCCAGCTTCTGCTGATCGCGCTGCTGGCCACTCGTCTTCCTGGGCGCCGACACCGACGCGCGCTTCAACAAGCTCGGCCACGGCCTGATGTGCATGTGCAGTTGCGGACAGGTGTTGCTGGAATGCAATCATGTGGGCTGCACCTACTCCGACTCGCATGCGCGACGAACTGTCCGCCGGCCTCGAGCGCGGCGACAACGATTCGCTCATCCTGCAAAGCTTTGTGCAGAAGTATGGCAACGTCGTGCTGGCCGCGCCCACGACCACCGGCTTCAACCGCATCGCCTGGATCATGCCGTTCGCGGTTTTGTGGGTGCCATCAGTCTTGACCGTCTGGCTGGTGCGCCTGTGGAAGCGCACGCCGTAGCGCAACCCGTGCCGCGCCTAACCTCGGCAGCGGAGCAACTCGACGACCTTCGCAAGAAGGCCCGTCAGGAGACGGAATTCTGATGTACGCCCTGTATCGCCCTATGGCTTGTTGGATGCGGACAAGATGACCGTCGCTTTCGCGCTCGTTCGGCTGCGCGCTGTTTCGCCGCCGCCTTTTCGTTTACGTTTTCTATCAGCCCGGCGAAGTCGATGCCACCGAAGAGAAGACGCGTCACATGTATCTTGCAGGAGCGCAAAGACGCGACCTACGAAAATCTGCGCGACCTCAACTTCGAGTACAAAGCCGGCAAGCTGAGCGAGCAGGATTACGCCGTGCAGCGCGCCTCGCTGGAAGACGAAGCTGCCGCCATTCTGGCCGAGATGGAGTCGATCGAGAAGGCTCGCGCCCTGGTTCGCCATGGCACGCGCCCCGCCGGCGTGCGGCCCAATGGAGGCCGCGCGTGAGGCGCTGGTAGAGCGGGCGCTTCAGGCCGCGATCCGAGCAGTGATCCTTCGCCGGTTCTGAGACCAGGGCTTTAGCGGGCTGTCAGCCGTGCCGTTCACGACCTAGAAAGGAATTCGACTTTCGCCGCCTGAGGCTCAATCACCCGGGCTGAAGCCCCCAATCCATCGAGGCGCCTCAGAACGCCAGCCTAAAGGCCTGCTCTACCTATGCATGCTCGCCATCGCAACTCTTCTCGTCGCTCTGCTTCTGCTCAGCCGCTTTCGCCGCCGCCCAGAACATCACCGGCACCGTCACCAACGGCACCACCGGCAAACCTGCGGCCGGCGACGAAGTCACCCTGCTCTCGCTTTCGCAAGGCATGCAAGAAGTCGGCAGCACCAAGACCGACGCGCAGGGCCGTTTCTCGTTTCCCGCTCCAGCCGACAAGCAAGCGCCGCACATGGTGCGCGCCACGCATCAGGGCGTGAACTACTTTCCGCAGGGCGGCCCGCTGATGCCCGGCAGCACGACCGCCGAGCTCACGGTCTACGACTCGGCCAAGAAAATCGACGGCCTGAGCCAGACCGTTGAAGTCGATCGCCTGCAGAGCGACGGCAAACAGCTTCAGGGAATCTCGCTCTACGCCGTCACCAACAAGTCGCAGCCGCCGCGCACCGCTGGCCAACGACAAGGGCACCTTTGAGATCGTTCTGCCCGACGGCGCCGAGCTGGAATCGGCACAGGCTAAGGGGCCCGGCGGACAGCCCATCGCGACCGACACCACGCCCGGCGCGCAGAAAAACCATTACCTCCTCACCTATCCGCTGCGTCCCGGCGAGACCCAGTTCCAGATTGCCTATCACATGCCGTATAGCGGCGAGGCCAGCTTCTCGCCCAAGCCGCTTCGGCGACGTGCAGCACTTCGTGGTGATGATGCCCAAGAGCATGACCTTCACCGCCAAAGACGCGCAGCAGTTCCAGTCGATGGCCGACCCGCAGTCGGTCGATCATGGTGGCTACCAACGTCAAGCCGGGACAGGACCTCGGCTTCCGCGTCGCGGGCTCGGGAATCTTCCAGGCTGACAATCAGCAGGGCGCGCAGGGTGGCCAGGAAGGCCAGGCCGCAGCCGAGCTGCCGGTGGCGGCGCCATGGGCGGTTCGCAGGCGGCGGCCAACGACAATCGCCCCGGCGGAGGTCTGGGCGCTCCCATCGACGCTCCCGATCCGCTGCACGAGTATCGCGCCTACATCCTCGGCGCCTTCGCGCTGGTGCTGGTGATGGGCGGAGCTTTCGTCGTTTCCCGCTCGAATCGTCCACGTGCCCGCGACGGTGGCGGCAGGAGCGCCGGCACGGTCGAGATCGATTCTCCAGCGGCAGCCGGCGACTTCGCCGACTTCGTCGAGCCGGCGGCCCCGCCCCGCGATCGCAATGCGCTTGCTGCTGGAAGCCATGAAGGAAGAGCTTTTTCAACTCGAGATCGATCGCCAGCAGGGCAAGGTCTCGCCCGAGGAATACACCAAAGCCAAAGCCGCTCTCGACGAAACCATCCGCCGCGCGCTGGCACGAAATAAGACTTAGGGGGCTAAATTAGTGCATAACGGAGCATCCTCATGCCCGGTTCGAAACCGACCCCAGCTCCCATAGTGGATCATGGCCAAGCAACTATCGACGCTACGGCAGTACCCCCGGCTGTACCCTGGCAGCCTCCCGTTCCCGCCGACCCGTTATATCCGTGGACACTAATTCCCCTCAATCCGGATGGAAGCCCGGCTTGGCCCCCTATTGTCCCGGGTTATCCAAATGGTCCATGGGACCCATATAACCCACAACCGGGCCCGCACGATCGCACGATCACATTTAATCCTGGACCCCCCGCCGTCCTAACCATCAATTGTGGTGGCGGGTGTTACCAAATCCCTTGGGCAAACCTTTGCAACCCTGATGCACCGACAGCGGTACCTGCACCGTCAGGTTTCTGTTTGGACGACCCATGGATGCCTGAACGGATAACTGCGGTTGCGGTAGACATACAAATGAAAAAGTACATCCGCGAACTTAGCGGCTCGGTTCAAATCACATGCACCATCGAGTACTCCATCACGACACAGCACTGGAGATGCTTTGAAAATATCTGGATGCACGATCACCCGACTGTCACCCAGACGTACACCGAGAGATCTCACATCTTCCAGTGCTGTTAAGTGGATCGATCCTCTCTAAAGAGTTCCCCGTGTCAGAGCCGGGCTCTCGTTTCGCAAACGACCCTTTAGGAAACGCGAGCTCCGAGAGAGGCCACATCTCAGGCCCGGGGCGTTATGTGTCAAGATGATTCAGCACGCGAAACGGTTTGGGGGCGCAGAAATGAAACGAGAAGTTGCTCTGAAGATTGCGTTGGCGCTGGTGGGATTGATCTTTATCGGGTTAGCTTATCCCGCGATCATCTTCGTACGGCAAGATCCTGCGTTGTCCATGATGTTCAGCATTTATGTCACGCTCGGCATTTTCTTGCTTATGGCAATCCGCAACCCATTGGCAAATCGCAGCCTGATCGCTTTTACAGCATGGTCAAGCTTCGCTCATGCCGCCGTTATGGGCACTCAGGCAATACGAGACATGGTTTCACGTAACGAATTGGTCGGCGTTGCGGTGCTCATTGTTATCGGAGCAACCTTGATCGCACTCGCTCCTGCACAGCAGCGTGTTGTACCCGCTCTCGGATAGTCGCCATGTCGGACGGATGAGGGAATAGACCCCCAAGTGGGCTGGCCCGCACGGCGCGTGTGGCACAAAGGACCCTTTGTGAGACAGTCGATTTGCTTAGCCTTGCCGGCAGCCGATCATCCTGCTCATAGGTGATCTGTGAACGATGCTGTTTACTCGACGGGTAGGTCCACGTCGGTATAGCTGCCCGGCGTGGCGGCGTTTACTGCCGCCGCAATTCTTTCCATGTGCAATCGGACAACCGGCCATTGCGGAGTGCTCAACACCACAAGGGCTATTCTGCGGCCTCGTAAGGTTCTGCTGATAGCGCATGTTCTTGTCGGCGGTAAGAAGCACGTCGAAACCTGCACGCTCCGCCTCGACCAGCAAGTCGCCGTTGGCCAGCGTATCCCATCCGCGGTCTTTGGCCTTTGTGACGGTGTGGCCCGGAAGAAACCGGGCAATGCCGCTCGGCGTTACATGGTCAAAGAGAATGAGCATCCACGGGGGAATTTGCAGCGGGGGCGGGGACCGGATCAAGGCTGCGGGCGGCAAATTCAAGTACCGCGTTGATCTGTTCCCGCGTGATGTCGAACTGCTCGATGATTTCCTCTATGGTGGCTCCGGCTTCGAGATTTTCGAACACGGCAGACACGGGCATTCGGGTATCGCGAAATACCCACGCGCCGCTCAGTCTCCCCGGCACGCTTTCAACGGCGGGACATTGGGACCAATCGAGAGTTGTGCCATGTTCTTACCTCCTTCATCGTACCTTTTACCACGGTTCGGCGGCGGCGTCACGCGCTGGATCACGCGTAATCACGCGTAACAAATTCAGGGCAAGGGGGTATCACAAAACTTACTCTGCTTGAGACGCACGAGCCTTGACCTGTTTTGCTTCACTCTGAGCTTCACGATTCTCTCGATCAGGCGGTAGGGGATGGGCTGATCGAGTGGAAATCGCAGGTTGCCCTTCTGTCCTGCGTAGGTTGCGATCGCCTTTTCCAGCTTTGCGTCGCCGCTTACCGGTGGGTATAACCCGATGTGCTTTTTGAAGGCAGCGAAGTACACCAAGATACCGTCTTGCGTGAAGGCCGGCATTTTGTAGCTGATTGTCTCCTGCGCGTCCGGCGCAGCCTGCCTGATCGTCAGCCTTATCTTCTGAGGATCGCTTGCACCTCCGGCGAAAACGCTGCGATGTAGTCGTCGATGTTCCGGGGCGTAGCCCGATGGGTTGGCAAAATTCCCTCCACTCGCCTGGAGGAACAAACAGGCGCGGTCGACCACGGCATCAATATTAAATAATTACTCAGCCTAAAGCGTAAAGCCAGACAGCGTTGCTCCGTGTACCAACTCCTCGTCGCTGTCCGGCATCTCTCTCCCCAGGCGTACAATTCGGCGACGCCGTTTCGTGGTTCATTACGATTTCATCGAGGTCACCATGCCACTCTGGCAGGAAGGTCTGCGAATCGCCACGGGCAGGATGCCCAAGGCGGTTCAACCCTCAACGCACGCACTCATCGACTGCGCGATCGCCGGCTCTTTCCTGCTGATGGCGGCGCGCTTCTGGCAACGCAACCGGCGCGCCGCCATTGGATCGCTGATTTGCGGAGGTGCCGCCGCCGCGAACATCATTCTGACGGACTACCCCGGCGGAGCGCTCGACGCCATCAGTTACAGAACGCACGGACGAGTGGATGGTGGACTGGCCGGAATCACTGCTGCCATGCCACGGCTGATGGGTTTCGCCGACGACCCTGAAGCCAGGATATTCGGCGCCATGGCGCTGGCGGAGACCGTAGTCACCGGCATGACCGACTTCAAGCATTACCAGCGAGATTTGGATTAGCGCGCGATCTGAAGGGGAGTACCTTCAGCTGCGCCGTCGCAAATCCTTATAAGGTATAAGGTGATTTTGAAGGGGCGTAGCTTTAGCTACGCCGTAGCAACCCCTTTATATTTGTCATCCCGAACCGACTTTAGTCGGTGAGAGATCTGCTTTTCCGGGTTTTTCAGCAGCCTGAAAGCGTTCCGATACACGTCTCACCGATATCTTTGCGCCGCCCCACGCTCCTCGGGAGTCATCTGCTGCCAGAGTAGATCGCGATTCTGCAGCGCCCACTGGCTGCTGGGATTGGCGGTCAGCGCCGAACTCACCCAGCGGTACGCTTCCACCCGGTTGCGGGGAACGCAGTTTCCGGTCGCATACATGGCAGCCAGGCGATTGCGCGCACGGGCATTCTCTTTCTCCGCAGCAGTCTTCAGCAATACAACCGCCTGCTCGCAACTGCGAGGCACGCCGTCACCCTTCACGTACATGTCAGCCAATTGGACCGGCGCGTCGGAATTACCTTTGGCCGTCGCCTTCCACAGCCAGGCAGCTTGCGCGGCCGAGTCGCTGGCATTCTTGGCTTTCGCCATCTCGTCAGCGCCCAGGGCTGGCTGCTTCACCGTCACCTCCTGATTGTCGGGCGCTGGAGGAGCCGGCTTGGGCTTCTCCATCGCCGGCTGTGGTGTTTCTTGCGAAGGCGCCGGCTTAGCGGCATTAGCTGAGGGCGGGTTGCTCCTGGCGTTCTCCCCAATTACGGCTGGCGCGATGCCCGTTGTAGCGGCGGGCTTCGAAGGAACTCCAGGGGTTTGTCCCGCCACGCTTTGGCTTCCCATCGGCGCCTTCGACGATCCATTCAATGCTGGTGCGGCAGCATTGGTATGCGGGGCCGCAGGCGAGCTACTAGAATTCGCCGCGCTGGTAGCCGGACCAGTGGCCGGGATTGTCTTATCCTGTGCCGCTGGCTTGGACTGATCTTGCGCCTGCATCTCGGGCTTGGGGGTGTTGTCGCCAGAGGTCGCCGGCGCGGCAGGCTCGCTGCCAGCCTGAGATGGGTTCTGATGCCGCAAGTCGCGGATCTTCGCCTGGATAACTTCCACCGGACCGTTGCCAGTCTGGCTTCTCTGGGCGCGCCACTCCATCGCACCTAATACGCCAAATATCAGGACAATCGCCACGGCCAGCCATAGCCGCCACCGCCCGCGTCCAGGTTCGGCGTCTTCAGTGGCCAAGACAGAGGGTTCCGCGGTATCCTCTGACGCATCGCTCAGTCCCAGAAACGACGGACCAACAATAGTCGACGTTCCGGATGTGGCAGGCTTGGTCTCCGGGGGCGGTTCGTTGATGTCGAGAAACCGTGGCCGCTCGATGCGCGCTTCCGCCGGGGCTTCGGGTTCCAATCCTAACCGGCTGTCCACGTCGGCCGAAACAGCAGCCGCCACCTCGCTGATCGGGTCAGGCTCGGATGTACTCTTCGAGATCGCGCCGGTATCGGCTGCAAGAGCTGAGGGCGCTGTGCCGTCACTGGCAGTGACCGATGTTGCCGCGGCGTCAGCAGCAGCAGCCGCCGCAGCCTCAGCAATGGTTGCGTCCCTGCGGGCCGCTGGCGCGTCTTGCACGGGAGCATCGCAGCGCATCGTGATCTCGGTCGCATCGTTGGGAGGCTCGTAGTGGAAACTCTTGACGTACTCGTCCAGCGGTAAATCGGGAACCAGTTCTTTAGGCGGCGGTTCGGTGCTAGAGACGGTGGACCGCGCGGCCCCCGACGCTTCTCCAGCGTTGTCGGGCGCTTCCATGGTTGTTTGCGTTGACGTATCGCCGTCGCGGCTTCCGGCAGCTTGCGAATCCCCGGAGTGGGGTATCTCGGTTAGTACCCCAGTTCGGCCTGACGCGGAGTGCTGCGTTCCGCTGCCAGTTTCGAGCGGCACACGGGTCAAGTTCAGCGTACTGTTGGCACCCGGTGCGGTCAGCGGAGGGTGAGGCAGAGGCATGCCGCACATTCCGCAAAAGCGATGGCCCACCTGGTTTTCGTATCCACAAGCGCTACAGACCACGACGCCTCCTGCCAGTCGACATCATCCTAAATGATAGTGCTGTAGGAATGGGCTTTTCCAGTCAGAATGAAGGCGCTGCGGAGAGGTTGCATGACGGCTTGCGGCAGGGCAAGGTGCTTTCTGCTCCCGCTGTTAATCCTTTCGCTACTCCGGTACCGTGTGGGTCAACAGCGAGCATATGGTGGAGCAGTCGCTCGCGCCCTACAATGATTTGCGTTCGGACTAATCCCGCATTTTTTCATCCGGCGCTGGCTTCTTGGGTACATGTGCTTTCATGCGCGAGCCTCGGTGGTATTCATCGGGGGAAGTTTCCGAACTGGCAATTCAGCGACACGGGAGACCTGGTCATTTCCAGCAACGTCAAAGCGGGCCGCACCTCACCGCCGCGACCGCGGGCGCCAGGGTCGCTGATGAATACCGTTCTTGCACGGGCTGCGGTCAGGTCCCGCTCGCAGCCCGCGGTAGCCGTAAGCCCACAAGGAGCCAGCATGGCCGATGCGCGTGAAGTGATGAATATCCGCCAGGCGTCCCAGTACCTGGGAATCTCGCCCGACACTCTCTACAAGTACGTCTCCGAGGAGACGATTCCCGCGTTCAAACTCGGCAACCGCTGGAAGTTCAAGAAGAGCATCCTGGATAGCTGGATGGAGAATCAGAGTCTCAGCGGCGAGTCGTCCCGCCCACGCAAGCTTGCCAAGCCGTTCCGCGCTATAGCCGTAACAGACTAAAGTTCCATTTATTGAATTTCGGGTGCCATGAAAGAGCTAGCCATTAAATGGCTCTTTTTTGTAAAACCGGCACAACCGAAGCCCAGCCTTCCGCATCTAGGCGTCGTAGCCGTAAGTAAGTCTTGTAGCCGTAACTAAAAAAAATTCGGGGTGACTTGTGCGATATCCAGCCTGTATCACGCTATCTGCTTTCTTGCTCATGGGATTTGGAACGTTGTCCTGTGGAGCGGCAACCGCAGCCTCTTCTTCTGGATCGGGCGTCGCGCCCGTGACGTCAGCTCAATCTTCTCCAGTTCAACCGCCCTTACAAATTCCCTACCCAACCGACGTGCTCACGTATCACTACAACATCTTCCGGCAGGGCGACACCATGCAGGAGACAACTCTTAACCTCAGCAACGTGAATTCGACTTCCTTTGGGAAAATTGCTTTTCTTTCTGTCGACGGCAAGGTGGACGCGCAGCCTCTCTACGTGAACAAGCAATTCATTAACGGCAGCCTGAATAACACGCTGTACGTCGTAACCGAAAACGACAGCATTTACGCCTACGATGCCAATAGCGGCCGCCTGTATTGGCAGAAGACGGCGCTGGGCCAGGGTGAGAGCCCAGCGACGATCACGGTTGCGGTCAGATCTCACCTCAGATCGGAATCACCGACACTCCTGTAATCGACAAAGCCAGCGGTCCTAATGGCGCTATCTATTTCGTCGCCATGACCAAGGACTCCTCTGGCCATTACCACCAGCGCCTGCATGCTCTCGATCTCACCACCGGCGGGGAACTGTTCGGTGGTCCCACCGAGATTGCCGCCACCTATCCCGGCACCGGCGACGGCAGCCAGAACGGCCAGGTCATCTTCGCTCCCGGACAATTTGCCGAGCGCGCTGGACTGTTGGAATACGGCATCAACATCTACATCGCGTTCACCTCGCATTGCGATGCCCGCCCCTATACCGGCTGGCTGATGGCTTACAACGCTCGCACCCTGGCGCAAACCTCGGTGATCGATGTCACTCCCAACGGCAGTGAGGGTGCCATCTGGATGACCGGCAACGGCCTGGCGGCCGATTCCTCCGGCAACATCTACTTCCTCGATGCCAACGGTACCTTCGACACCACCCTGAATTCGCAGGGCTTTCCCATCAATGGCGACTTCGGCAACGCGTTCATGAAAGTCTCCAACGCGACCGGCACGCTTACTGTCGCCGACTATTTCAATATGTTCGATACTGTTCAGGAATCCAATGACGACGAAGATCTCGGCTCCGGCGGCTGCCTCGTTTTGCCCGATCTTATGGACAATAACGGCGTGGTTCATCATCTCGCCGTGGGCGCGGGCAAAGATACCAACATCTACGTGGTCAACCGCGACAACATGGGGAAATTCAATCCCAACAACGACAGCGCCATCTATCAGGAGATCGACGGCGTCTTACCCGGGGGCGTCTGGTCCAGCCCGGCGTACTTCAACAACACCGTCTACTATGGCGACGTGGGAGACAATCTGAAAGCGTTCACTATCTCCAACGCGAAGCTCTCGACCACCCCTACCTCGCAGAGTTCTGAAACCTTCCCTTATCCAGGAACCACGCCCGCCATCTCCGCGAGCGGTACTTCCAACGGAATCGTGTGGGCGGTTTCCAACAGCGCTCCAGCGGTTTTGTATGCCTACGATGCCACCAATCTTTCGCATGAGTTGTACAACAGCAACCAGGCGGGAACGCGCGACCAGTTTAACGGCAACAAGTTCATCACTCCCGTGATCGCCAACGGCAAGGTGTTCGTGGGGACGCCGACCGGTGTCGTAGTGTTTGGCCTGTTGCAGTAGCTGCATTACCACGAGATATGTCTCGGCCGCGGACCCCACGCCCGCGGCCCATTTTTTTCTTCGCGAACCGGCTTCGTTTTTTGGGCTTTCTAGGCCATCTCCAGCCGCTTAAGTTTGATCCGATCGACGCGAACCTGGGCCAAGTCGTACTGTGCCTGCTGGGTGAGCCAGGTTTCTGCGCTGCCGCCAAAAACCTTGGCCAGCCGCACCGCCATTTCTGGAGAAATACCGCGTTTCCCGTTCACCAGTTCTGACAACGTAGTGCGCGTAACCCCCAGCGCGGCTGCGGCGTCTGTAATCGTCAGCCCCAAAGGCTGAAGGCATTGGCGAAGCACAAAGCCGCCCGGGTGTGGTGGATTCTTCATCGGCATGGTTTCAACCTCCGTTAGTGGTAATCGATATAATCGACGTCCAGCGCCTCGCGGCCGGCAAAGCGAAAGGTCACCCGCCAGTTGGCGCGAACGACCACAGCGTAAGAACCCTCCATCTCCCCCTGAGCCGGTGCAGCCGGAAGCCCGGCAGATCCATATCTGCCACCGTGCGCGCTGCGTCAAGGCGCGCGAGAATGTCACGCAGTTTTTCCACATGTTCTGCAAAAACACCACGAGGGTTGTCCTGTTCGTGAAGGAGCCTCAGTCCCCGGTGGCGAATTGACCGGATCATGATGATCGAGCGTAATGCGTAACGTAACGCATGTCAACCAGCCTTGGTGTCCCAACCGATCGCCCAGCGCTGAATTCGGCTGGGCTGATAAATCAAGACATCTTATACTCTCCCTCAATTTGCCGATCTATCCTTCAGGCTCCGCCGCACGCGGAGATAGGAGGTTCCATGCGTTGTTTCCTCGCTGCGCTTCTGCTCAGCTGCTCGCTAATTGCTCAGGACCAGTCCTCTAGCCCGCAGACCTCCTCCGGTAAGGGAATGTTTTACGTGGAAGGGATCGTTTATCAGTACGTCGCGGGAACCGACTACACCGTGGTGGTGGCGGCTCACTCGGTCCTCAACCGCAAGTTTCTGGCGGTCAAGGTGCGCGTCTACAACGCAGGCCGGCAGTCAGTGACCGTCAAGCCGGAAGACGTCGTCCTGGAAGACGCGAATGGAGGGCAAGCATTGCCTGCGCTGTCGGGCGCGGATCTGGCTAAGAAGATGCGCCATCCTTACAACTGGGCGCGCTACGCGGTGACTCCGGGGGCGGGCGCAGGATCGGACGCGGCCGATGACAACTCGCCGATCACTCCTCAATTGGTCGAGATGATGAAAGCGATGGCCGCACGGGCCCAGGGGGCCGGAACTGCGATGATGCCTGGCGGTAAGAATCTTCTGTATACCGACACTCCAGGCGCGCTGCGTTCGGGAGAGGCTACACCCGGCGCGAATGTTTGCGACCAGGTGTGCCAGTTGCACAATGTTGAGGCCGGCAGCCCCGACGTTCTGACTCAACTGCAGCGCCAGAACTTGCCGGACTATGTGCAGCAGAACGCTTTTCTGGCTAATACCATTCCGCCACGTGCCAATGCTTCGGGAGTTTTTTATTGTGTACTGGGCAAGTTGTCCGCAAGCTCGCAAGCCTCGGGTCACGGCAAAAAGAGCCGCCTGGTGCGCGTGACCGTACCCGTCGGCGCCGAGAGCTTTCAGTTTGTGCTCCCAGTGGAATGATTTGTGGTTTCAGCAGCGACCGTGCACACAACCGCTGGCCGTTCGCCGGTGCGTGAGGAGGTAGGGCACTTCAAACTCTTTCCAGAGTGTCATCCCGACCGAGGGCTTCAGCCCGAGCGGAGGGATCTGGGGTTCGCCTGTGGTTGTAAAGTCTCTGCGTTCGTGAACCTCCGACGGACCGCCGACCCTCGGCTTCGCTCTGGACGACAAGATTAAAAGTGAGCAGAATGCATCCACTTTGTCTTTCGCAATTATCTCGTTCCGAACTTAGCCAGCCGGGCACGCCGTTCTTGCCATTCCTGAGTCGAGAAAATTCTAGGCCCGACCTCGATCAGCCGCGGCAACATCTGGAATACGGATACTGGCGTCCACTTCATGCCCTGACGAGTGCGATAACCCCGGCGATTGAGCTCATCCGCGATGACGTTGTAGGGTCCATCCTGAATGGTTAATTCCATCATCAGGAACAGAATCTCCTGCTCGTTTGGATTCTCTTCCAGGTGTGCTGCCTCTTTCGCAACCTGCAAGCCGAAGGGAACTTCTTCGGGGGCAGCCGCGCCGCTCTCGGCTGCCGGCAGTTCACGCTCCCACTCGACGGCCACCAGTTTCCAGCCCTGCTCGGTTTGCCGCGCGATGTCGTCCGGCCCGAATGACGCCGGTACATCCTGACGAATACGTTCCATCTTTGCCATCCTGCCCCCCTTTTTTGGTAGAGCCAGCCTTAAGGCTGGCGTCTCGCAATAGCAATGTAATTGTCGGGCGCAGGGCTCATCTCGATGAGCCCTGCGCCCGACCGGGTATGTGGCACGCGTTGAACGCGGCGCTAAAGCGCCGCTCTACCGCTCTTCTTCACTGCTCGCGCAGCGTCCGCATCGGATCCAGCCGCGCCGCGCGAAACGCCGGCGCACTGCTGGCAATCAGCGACACCACCAACAGCACCGCGCTGACGCCCACAAACGTCAGCGGATCGAACGGCCGCACCCCATACAACATCTCGGCCATGAATCGAGTCAGCAGCAGCGAAACGAAAATTCCAATCGCCAGACCCGTCACCGCCAGAATCAATCCCCGGCGCAGAATCAACCCCAGCACGTCTTCGCGCTGCGCACCCAAGGCAAGCCGCAAGCCGATTTCTAACGTGCGTTGCGCCACCATGTACGACAGCACGGCATAAAGCCCGATTGCCGAAAGCAGCAATGCCATCGCCGCAAAAAAAGTAATCAGCACTGTCTGGAATCGCGGCTGGGCAGCCGAGAGCGACACATAATCGTCAAGCGTCCTGATCTGGTACAGCGGAATATTGTTATCAACCTGGGCCAGTTGTGTGCGTAGAGGAGCGACGAGGCTGAGCGGATCTCCAGCGGTGCGAATGACAACGGTGGGCGCCAGAATAATCGCTTGCTTGAAAGGCAGGTAGTATTGCGCCGGCATCTCAGCCGTGATGCCCTTGCGTTTCACATCGCCCACCAGTCCCACGATTTCGCGTATCACATCATCTGTAATGCCGTCCCCGATCCCCGGTTTGATCCGCTTGCCGACGGGGTTTTCGCCAGGAAAATATTTTCGCGCGAACGCCTGGTTAACGATGACCACCCCCGGCGCCTTGGAATCGTCCGTGGGCAGAAAGGCGCGTCCGGAAAGCACCGGTATGCGCATGGTATGAAAGAAATCTGGAGTAACGATAGTGACCGGCGCGGCCGGCTCATCGCCCTTGGCGACGGGGCGGCCCTCGATCGAGAAGCCGATTCCAATGTTATTTTGCGAAAGCGGCAGAGGGAACCCGGCCGACACCGATTCCACGCCCGGCAGCGCGGCCAGCTGGGGCAGCAGTTGCTCGTAGAACTGAACTTTCTTCAGGCCGGGATACTGACTATCGGACAACCCCAAGTCGGCCGTCAGCACGCGATGCGGATCGAATCCGGGATCGACGTTCAACACTCGCACGAAACTATGAATCAGCAGCCCTGCTCCCACCAGCAGCACCAGACCGATGGCAGTTTCCGCGACCACCAGAATGTTGTTCAGCCGATGTTGTCCGCGACCGCTGGTAACGCTGCGTGTGCCCTCGCGCAGAGCCAACGCCGGGTCCAGCCTCGACATGCGCCAGGCCGGCAGCACGCCAAACAGCACTCCGGTCAGAATCGAGGCCAGCGCAGCGAACCCAAGCACCGTGCCATCCACCGCAACCTGATCGAGGCGCGGCAAATTCTGCGGAACGAAGTGCACCATCGTCTTCAGCAAAACTACCGCCAGCGCGACTCCCAGCGCTCCTCCGCACAGGGACAGGAAAACCGATTCCACCAGCACCTGGCGAATGATGCCAAAACGAGTCGCCCCCATGGCCGCGCGCACCGCGATTTCCGGCCTGCGGCGCGAGGAGCGGGTCAGCATCAAGCCGGCGACATTGGCGCAAGCGATCAGCAGCACCAACATCACCGCCGCGAACAGAACATGCAGCGCTGGCCGCGTGTTGCCCACCAGGTTCTCCAATTCCGGTACCACCACGGCGCCGGCGAACTGCTTGTTCGAATCCGGATATTGGGCCGCCAGGTTACGCGCGATCAGGTCGAGGTCGGTCGTCGCTTGAGCGATGCTGACACCGGGCTTCAGCCGGCCGACCAGGCGCACCATGTGTGCCCCACGCTGCCCGGTTAAGGGGTCTTTGTCAGAGGCGTCGTCGGCTAACGTGGTCCAAAGCGCGGGTTCAGGCTTTTCCAGAGGAAACTGAAATCCCTTAGGCATGACGCCCACTACGGCATAGCTTTTGCCGTCGAGAGTAATTGTGCGACCGACAATATTGGGATCGGCGCCGAAGGTCGATTGCCAGGTTTGGTGGCTAAGAACCGTAACATACGTGCCCGGCTTTTCGTCGTCGGCGATGAAGCCTCGTCCCAGAATCGGATTCACTTGGAGCACGCGAAAGAATTCGGAAGAAACCGTCTGCGACTCCACATGCTGGGGGCTTCCTGATCCAGTCAGCGCCCGATCATCGCCGTGATAGGAAGCCAGGGCCTCGAAAGAATGATTTCTGGTGCGCCAGTCAAAAAAATCGGGATAGCTGAGGCTCTCGTGAACGCCGACCGTTCCTCCGCTGGTTTGCAGCACCATAGCGGACATGACCCGGTCCGGCTCCGGGAACGGCAGCGGCCGCAGCAGCACGGTGTTGATCAAGCTGAAAATGGCGGTCGTCGCGCCGATGCCGAGCGCCAAGGTCAAAACAGTGGTGAGCGCAAAACCTGGGCTCTTGCGTAACTGGCGAATGGCAAAGCGAAGGTCTTGCAGCAAACTGGACATTGGGAGCGTCTCCGGGAATGGCTTCGAGTCCTAAGGTACACGTTGATGGCCATCGGATACGCCCGTCAAGTATTTGGAAATAGCAGAGATACATCCCCTCTGTCTGGCCTGCGGTGGCATCGGGCCGTCCGTATTCAGCATTCTTTGTCCACAACCGGACAAGAAGGGCGCCTTCAAATCTCGGAAGCAGCGCAGTATTTACTGCGTCAGGCGAATTGTGAAGGCGCTTTCATGGCTCCGGATTCGCCTCCACGATGCGGGATGTAGCAGCAAATTTCCGGTAGTCATGAAAGATGAGTACGTTCGTGACACAGGGAAAATGCGAGCTCCAAAAACAGATTCTCGATTCGGATTTCACAGGAAGAAGAAAAGTTCCTATATCGCCCACCAAAGTCATGGCGTAATCGGTGATGGTCTTTATCGCGGCTACTCCCGAACCAGTCGGCAGATTTACAGGCTCCAACTCCTCTCGCAGCGGGCGTCCGGTTTGCTCCTCCAACCAGAGCTCGCCGCGAAACTCCGGCTTCAGGATTTGTTTATTGGTGCCTTGCACAGTCCAAAACGTATTTTTTTCAGCGGGCAGGTGAAAATCGTAAATGGCGACGGCTACCCCTCGCAGGCTAGCTTCCTTGCGAAATTTGAAGTCGGCGGCACCGGGAGAGGTGAAAAGATCCACGAGCAGCGATCCAAACTCGCCCGTTGAACTGAACCGGATGTTCTTGGGGAGAGCGCTGGTGAGGCTGTTGGATTCGACGCGCCGGCCATTAATTGTGACTTGAGAATAGTGTTCCTGGCCTTGGCGGAAGGTGACTTGGGCGGTAATCGTGCTCGTAGAAAGACCCTGGTTAGTCGTGGTCGTCTGTTGCGCGATAAAGTCGGGCAGCTGGTGACGGTACGCCAGCGCGAATTCGCAGAGTTTCGACACCAGGCCGAGGCGGGAGTTGGCCACCGAAATTGCGGAGCAGGCGTTTGTATCCACGGCAGCGCCTGAGTCTGCTGTAGCTGAGGGCGGCGCCAGTTCCGGCTGCCCCGCTACAGCCTGGCCCAGGCACGCAGCCGGCGATAACACGATTCCCAGCAGCAGGACTTGGCAACTTCTGTGAAGTTCCATGATCCAGCACCCTGTTCTAGCCGGGGGAGATCGGTTGTCCAATCAAAACACTGATTCCGAGATACGGCGGTTAAGAACTATTGCGCAAGGCAAAGTCTTCTTAATCTCCATCGATCACGAAACCGGCGCGATCTTGCTTCCGTCCGTCTATATACTACCGAACCCTCGTGGTTGCTGCACTTCTTCCGCGACTGATAAACTTGAAGGTTCACAAGTCTGTGTTTCACCTTCCATATACATATGCCTAACACTACGGATATCGCTATCGTCAACGGCGCCCGCACGCCCATGGGGCGCTACTGCGGGAAGCTACGGGATTTCACCGCCATGGACCTGGGCGCAATCGCTGCCACCGAGGCCATGAAGCGCTCCGGGGTCGAGCCCGCTGAAATTGATCACGCCGTATTCGGCAACGCGCAGCAAACTTCGGGCGACTCCATTTACGGCGCGCGTCACGTCGCTCTCAAGGCGGGCGTTCCTATCGAGGTTCCCGCACTCACCGTTAACCGCCTCTGCGGATCGGGCATGCAGTCCATCGTGACGGCTGCGCAGATGATCCAGCTTGGTGAAGCCAAGACCGTTCTCGCTGGAGGCATCGAATCGATGTCGCAGGCGCCGCACGTGATTCGCGGCATGCGTTGGGGCGTTGGCCTGGGCGAAGGCAAGCTGGAAGACTCGCTGATGGTGGCCTTGCTCGATAGCTATTGCGGTCTCTACATGGCCAACACCGCCGAGCTCTACGCTGAGCAGCAGGGCGTCACTCGCGAGATGATGGACGAATTCGCGTTGCGCTCGCAGCAGACCGCCGATGCCGCTTACAAGGCAGGGCGTCTGCAGGAAGAATTAACTCCCGTGCCGCTGCGCAATCGGCGAGGTGAGTCGACCGGCGAGATGTTCACTGAAGACGATCATCGGCGTCCCGAAACTACCATGGACAGCCTGCGCAAGCTGAAGCCGGCCTTCGGCAAGAACGGTACCGTCACGGCCGGCAATGCCAGCGGCATCGTCGATGGCGGCGCGGCCACGGTTGTCATGCCGCTCGACGAGGCCGCAGAAGCGCAACCTCAAGCCGATGGGACGCATTGTGGCGTGGGGCATCGCGGGCGTCGATCCGAAAATCATGGGCTCGGGACCGGTCCCGGCAACGCGCATCGCGCTGAAGAAAGCTGGGCTGAAGCTCGACGACATCGATCTGATCGAAGTCAACGAAGCGTTTGCCGGGCAGTATCTCGCGGTCGAAAAGGAACTCGGACTCGATCGCAGCAAGGTCAACGTGAACGGCGGCGCCATCGCCCTGGGCCATCCTTTGGGAGCTACCGGCACGCGACTGCTGATCACGGTCTTGTACGAGATGCGTCGCCGCAAAGCGAAGTACGGCTTGACGACGGCCTGTATCGGCGGCGGACAAGGAATCGCCGTGATCGTGGAGAACCTGCAGCGGTGAGCAGGTTTTGAAGGGCTCTAGGTTTTGAAGGGGCGCAGCTTTAGCTGCGCCGTCACAGATCTCCATCTTTGTCATCCCGAGCCGACTTCAGTCGGCGAGGGATCTGCTTTTCTATGGCGAGGCCTGCTGATCGCGAAGTGAACCCGGTCTCAACGAGCTGCGAATCGGGTTCGTATCAGGGCACGGGTTGACTCGTGCCGCACGAGCGCAGAAAAGATCAGGGCTTTAGCCCTGGGATTTTTCTTTGTATCTGATCGAGACTGTGGCAAGGAGCGAACGGTGCGCGTCGCCAGCGGCGTAATCCTCGGATACCTGCTGTTCGAGCTGTTGTGGTTCGGGGTGTTTCGCATCACCAACACCGATCCACATGCTCCCGCCAGCATCAGCTTCCAGGCCGGGGCCGTCGTCTGCGGACTTCTCTTTGCCTTGCTGGCGGGCTACCTGGCCAGCTTCATAGGCGGTCGCCCTCACTTCATTGCCGCCTGGATCGTCGGGGCGCTGATTGCAATCCGTGCCATTGTCATGATGATTCGCTATGGAGCGGCTTGGCCGCAAGTAGTGGCACTTCTTTTCATGACGCCGGCTGCCGTCATTGGTGGTTGGTCTTATCGCCTAGGTAGACGCGCCAAAGGTAATTCGGAAAACCAGGAATAACGGAGTGAAGAAATTTTTCCCTCACAGCATCTTCAAGAAAGTCTTCGCCTTCTCCAGATCGGGAAACAGCTTCTCCTCCGCCTGAAACTCCGGCCCATGAACGCAGCGCCGGCTGCCCCGCAGCTTTACCGGATGCTTCAGGTGCAGCATTTCGTGATACACGATGTACTCCACCGCGTAACGAGGAACGCGCGGCTGATCGAAGACGCGGCTTACGACGATGGCATTGTGCGCAGGATCGTAATGCCCCAGGCTGTTGCGCGCGTGCGAACGGCTCCACGTCATCCGCGGCCGCGCCAGCAGTCCATAAAAGAATCGCTGGTTGAGCTCCTCGAAAATCTGGTCGAGGTCGTAGACCTGTCCTCGGGCCGAACCGATTCGTTTGCGCCCACGCATCTGCCGCACCAGTTGCGCCTTGGCACTCATGTCGTGGCTGGAGACGTAGCGGCGATAGCGCGTGGAGTGCAAAGCCTCGATCGGCTTGCGATAGATCTTGGCCAGCAGAATGTGCGCGATCGCCTCGATCACGCTTCCGGCGCGCCTTCCAGCAGGTCGGAGATGCGCACGTGGACCACGCCTCGCGCAGCCGGATGGTGTTGTTCACGTTGGCGAAGGCATAGAACTCCACGCGAAATTCCGGCATGGGCGCGCGCGGCCGCAGCTCGCGATACGTGGTTTGAAACAGGTTGTGAAGATTTTCCCGCAAGACTGTAATTAACCTACCACGGCAGCTACTCTCCCAGAGCCGGAGGTCAGACCGGCGTTAACCGGGTAGATACCGGTTGGTACTAAGGTGTCGATGCTATTGAATTTCGCTTGCCTCTTCTGCTACTGTCAATCGCGTACTTCTGTTGCAACAAACAAACTGGAAAGGGCCGCCACAGGGGGAAATTGGCGGCCCTTTTATATTTTGCTCGCACTCCTCAGTCCGGCCGCTCCGAATAGATCTTGGTCAGCTTCTTCTGTCTTGGCCAATTCGTTCTGTTCCTGCAGTTCCTTGCGGGCTCGTCGCCGCTGTCGCTGACCGCGTCCGTGGCGTTGGCCAGCACAAATGAATACTGATCCAGCTCTTCCGGCGGAGACTGCTCCTTCAGCCGGCGCAATTTCAGTTGCCACTCGCTGTTCGCCTCCATCAGCAGCGTCAGGCCCTTGCGCATGTCGGCCTTATGCGAGGCGTACATGTCCACGTTGTCGTCGATCTCATCCAGCAGCGAGGTAAAGTCCTCCAGCAGATCGTGGATCTGCATAGGACGATCCTTGGCTGTCTTTCCGTCAGCCTGCAGTTGATCGATGGCGGCCATGCGGGCGCGGGCAAACTTCACCATCAGTTCAAGGCGCTTGTCCGGCCAATCGGCCGACTCGCGCATCTCGTCGACTTCTTTTTCGTTCAGCGGATCGCGCTTCTGGGCTGCCCCGTAGCGAGTGCAGGTGCACAGCAGAAGAACGAGCCACATACACGCATTGCATCCGGCGCAGCATCACGATTTTCCTTTCGGCTCGGCTTGCGGTCCCCACATCTTGACCATCAAATCGGAACGTATCTGCTCGATTTCATCCACCGCCTGGCGCACCGGTGGCCGATCCTCGAATGCCAGAGATTCGCCGATGTCATGCATGCGTTCGGCCAGCTTGCGCAGCTTGATCTCGGTTTCCTTCAGTTGTTTGCCGGAAGATGAGGCCGCGTCAGCGCCCTTTGCGCGCGTAATCGACGACTTCCCGCACCTCGGCCTGCGCTTTGTCCACCTGCCCATCGGTGAACAAAGCGTTGGCATCTTCCAGTTGGCGGCGCGCGTACTCCAGGCACAGCTTGGCCTGTTCGCCCCCGTGGGCACCGTCGGCCCGCGCCTTCAGTTCCGAGGCAGTCTCATTGCTCGCCAGTGCCAGGCTGGCTAGCACCAACACCATCGCCGCACATCGAAGCAGGAAGCGCATGCTATTTCTTGACCCGGTACTTGTCCGCGTGTTGAGGATCGAGCGCGATTAATCGGTGGCGCGCCTGCCACTCCTGATCGGGAAACTTGCCGTCGTCCACCGCCAGGAACCGCTGATAATATTCCACCGCCTGGGGAATGGCTTTCAAGTTGTCGTAGGTAGTGGCCCGCAGGAAATAGGTGGCCGGAATCTCCGGCAGGTACTTGGCCCGCATCGTCCAGGGCTTGCAGCGCCAGCGGATATTGCTTGTTGGCCGCAGCTACGACCGCCAGGTTGCCGTATGCCTCGGCAGTCCGGCTTCAGTTTGACCGCGATCAGCAACTCCCGCTGCGACTCAGGATATTTCTTCTCGTACATCAGCAGCGACCCCAAAGCGAAGTGCACCTCGGCATCCTGCGGCAGCTTCTGCACGGCGAGCCGAAACTGCTGCTCCGCCTCGGCGTTCTTGCCCGCCTTCACGTAGAGCGTTCCCAACTCCAACGCGGCATGGGGATCGCCGGAATTGCTCTGCAATCCGACTTGCAATTCCTGGCGGCCTCCTCGTTCTTGCCTTCGGCCGCCAGCACGCGCCCCAGTTGCACGTGCGCGGTGGTGTTCTGGGGATCAGCCGCCAACAGCTTTCGCAGCGCAGTCTCGGCATCGGCATACTTTTTCTGGGAGACATAAAGATTCACCAGTCCGGCGAGGCCTCCTGCGATTTGGGATCGAGTTCCGCAGCGGTCTGATACTCCTTGGAGGCAGCGTCCAGGTTGTTCTGCTTCTGTAAGAGCTTCGCGGCAGACAGATGCGGTTCGGGATCCTTGGGATTCAGCTTGGCCGCCTCGGCATAGGCCGCCAGCGCTTGCTGCGGATCGGACGTTTCCTCGACTCGTCCCAGCGCCTGCCATGCCCGCGCCAGTCCTCCTTGCGGATTTGCCGTCGGCTTCAGTTGCGTTGCCGCCTTCAGATACTTCGCCGCCTCGGCATTGTCGCCCTGCTTCGCCAGCAGCAGACCGAGATTCAGATTCGACTCGAACACATCCGGCTTAGCCGCCACCGCCTTGCGATAGGCGTCGATGGCCTCGGTGCGACGCTGCGTCGCGTTGTAGACATATCCCAGGTCGAACCAGGCGCGGTAGTCGTTGGGCTTGGCCGCCACCGCCTTTTGCAGCAGCGTTTCGGCGGTTGCGAGATCGTTGTGCTGCATTGCGGTCTCAGCCTGGTCAACTTCGGGTGAGCTACTGTCGTCGGGAATCGTTTCCTCGACGCGATGATGACGAATCGTCGGCTTGCTTTCCTGTGCGCTGGTCGGCATCGGAGCCGAGATCATAAACACAGCCGCGATCAGAAGCCACACCGGGACTCCATCGAGCTTCATGGACCTATCCGCCGTTGCGCGGTAAGACGCGCGCCAGCCACTGACCGGTGTAGGAGTTCGGCTCATCGGCAATCGCTTCGGGCGGTCCTTCCGCCACCACCTGTCCGCCGCGCGACCCACCTTCAGGACCAAGATCGATCACCCAGTCGGCCGTCTTGATCACGTCCAGATTATGCTCGATCACCACGATCGATCCACCTGCTTCGATTAGACGGCGGAAAGCGGCCAACAGCTTACTGACATCGTCGAAATGTAATCCTGTGGTCGGCTCGTCGAAAATGTAGAGCATGCGCGGCTGCCGCTTGTTCTGCTCGCTGCGCGGCTTACCGATGTCCCGCAGCCTTGGCTGCAGATGCGCCGCCAGCTTCATGCGCTGGGCTTCGCCGCCGGAAAGCGTCGTCGCCGACTGACCCAGCCGCAAGTAACCCAGTCCGACCTCTTCCAGCACGCGCAGCTTCTCCACAATCTTCGGCACGCCCGAGAAGAAGTGCAGCGCTTCCTTCACCGTCAGGTCCAGCACATCGTGAATGTTCTTGCCGTGATAACGAATCTCCAGCATCTCCGGCTTGTAGCGCGTTCCTTTGCACTCCTCGCAGATCAGTTCCACATCGGCGAGGAACTGCATTTCCACGGTGACCGTGCCGTCGCCCTGGCAGACTTCGCAGCGGCCGCCCGGAATGTTGAAGGAAAAATGTCCCGCCGTATAGCCGCGCTTCTCGCTCTCGGCCAGCGAGGCGAACAGCTCGCGGATGGCGTCGAACGCCTTGATGTAGGTCACCGGATTCGAGCGCGGTGTCCGTCCGATGGGCGACTGATCGACCAAGCACCACTTCGTCGATCCATTCCGCGCCTTCCACTCGATCGACCTCGGCCTGCGGGCCTCCAGTGACCTGCCCTTTTTCGGCGGCCAGGGCGTTGTAGAGCACATCATGCACCAGCGTTGACTTTCCCGAGCCCGACACTCCGGTGATGCACACCAGCATGCCCAGCGGAATCGCGACATTGACTTTCTTCAGATTGTGGGCGCGCGCGCCGATCAGCTTGATCTTCCGTCCGGTGCCGTTGCGGCGCGCGGCTGGCAGCTGAATGCGCAACTCGCCGCTGAGATAACGTCCGGTGAGCGAAACCGGATTGTGCAGAATCTCGTCGTAGGTTCCGCTGGCGATCATGCGGCCGCCGTTCTCCCCGGCGCCCGGTCCAAGATCGAGGATGCGATCCGCCGAGCGCATGATCTCGGCGTCGTGCTCGACCACCAGGATCGTGTTTCCCAGGTTCGCGCAGATCCTGAAGAATCTTGATCAGCCGTTCTGTATCGCGGCTGTGCAGCCCGATCGATGGCTCGTCGAGCACATACAGCGTTCCCACCAGCCGCGATCCCAGCGACGTCGCCAGTTGAATACGCTGTGCCTCGCCGCCCGACAGCGTCGAAGCCAGCCGATCGAGCGTCAGGTATTCCAGGCCAACGTCGTTCAGGTAGCGCAGCCGGTCATTGATCTCCTCCAGCAGCTTGCCGGCGATGTCGGCTTCCTGCCGCGTCAATTCCACCCGTGCGAAAAAGCGGGTTGCTTCTTCCACGGTCATCGCCGAAACCTGGCAGATGTCTTTGCCGCCAATCTTGACCTGGCGCGCCTCCCGCCGCAGCCGCAGGCCGCCGCAATCGGAGCAGGCCGAATAGCCGCGATACCGGCTGAGGAACACGCGTACGTGCAGCTTGTACTTCTTGCGCTCGAGGTGCTCGAAGAAGCCGCGAACGCCCCAGAATTTGCCGTCGCCATTGATGATGAAGCTCTGCTGATCGGCAGTTAGGTCCTGCCAGGGCACATCGAGCGGAACGCCAGCCGCGCGGGCGTAGCGGCGCATCTCGGTTGCCAGAGGCTTGTACTTCGGTTTGGTCCACGGCTCGATCGCGCCCTCGGCCAGCGTCAATGTCTTGTTGGGGATGACCAGGTTCAGGTCGAAATCGATGGTATTGCCGAAGCCCTGGCAGCGCGGACATGCGCCGAATGGGTTGTTGAACGAGAACAGCCGCGGCTCCGGCTCCTCGTAGCGAATGTTGCACTGCTTGCACTCGAAGCGCTGCGAGAAGCGGAGTTGCTGTGCAGTTTCGCCATCGCGCGGCGCCGTCTCGAACAACACTTCGCCGGCCTCCCGATAGCCTTGCTCCACGGCAGTCGACGATGCGCAGGCGCGCGTCAGGCGAAACCGAGATGCGATCGATCAGCACCAGCACCGGCTCGGCAAAATTCAGATCGAGCAGCGATTCGGGCGTGGAGAACTCCACTACCTGGCCGTTCTGGTAGAGCCGGTTATAGCCCCGCTTGCGCAGCTCGAAGAGACGCTCCTTCAGCAGGGAATCCGCCGCGGCCTTCGCGGCTTTGATGGTTTTCTTCTTCGCGACTGCGCGGCCCTTCGCCTTGGCCGGCGGGGTAGGAAGCGGCGGAGGTTGCAGCGGGAAGAACACCTGCACGCGCGTGCCTTCGCCGAGAGCCAGAATGCGGTCCGCCACCTCATCGACCGTGTCCTTCTTCACCTCCTGCCCGCAGTTCAGGCAGTAGGTGCGGCCCACGCGGGCGTACAGCAGGCGCAGGTAATCGTAGATCTCAGTGGCCGTGGCGACGGTCGAGCGCGGATTACGGGTGGTGTTCTTCTGCCGGATTGCGACGGCCGGAGCGATGCCGTCGATGACATCGACGTCCGGCTTCTCGATGCGCTCCAGAAACTGGCGCGCGTAGGCCGATAGCGACTCGACATAGCGCCGCTGTCCCTCGGCATAAATCGTGTCGAATGCGAGCGACGACTTGCCCGATCCCGAGACGCCGGTCACCACCGTCAGCTGGTTGTGCGGAATCTCGAAGTCGATGTTCTTCAGATTGTGGACGCGTGCTCCGCGTACGGTGATGCTTTCGTTCGACATGGCCCCAGGCTTCGGCAGGCGTCGTTGGCGAAGTGCTGAATACACCCCGCCTCCACAGATTGGCTCAAATCGCGCTGCCGAAACTTCTTATTATAGCGGGTCGGCTGGCAGGTTAGTTTCTCCGTGTGCAGTTTGACGTGAAGCCCTGAGCCGGTGCCCGGCGAAAGCCAGCGCCCAGGCGCGGTTTAACGTCCGCGGAGAAATCCGCGGAGAAAATGGATACCCAGAGGCCAAGCCGCACTCTACGCTGGCGATCGAAAGTGCAGGATATTTGGATCTAGGCGCGGTCGAACCCCTCGCGGATGGCTTCCTCTTCAGCTTTTTCCTTCCGAACCTCAGAGTCCTTCTCTCGAACCTCGCGGGCACGGTCAAGTCGTTCCTTTACTTTCTTGTGTACTTCCTGAAACTGGTTGATTGGCTTCTCGTTATCCATGCGGACAGTTTACGCTGTTCGCGCTGAGGTTCAGCACGGTAAATTTTGAACTGTCGCGATTGCCAGTTAACGCGCGAAATAGAGCAGAGCAAAAATATAGAGCCACAGTGCCCCCATGAAGTGCCAGTACCACGCGGTCACGTCAATCACGATGCGGCGGGTTTCGGGCGGGCGATGCAGCCAGTTGGTGATGCCGGCGTAGAGCAGCGCGAAAATTCCGCCGACCAGGTGGACCGCATGGACTCCAGTGAGAATGAAGAAAAACGAACCGCTGGTGTTGGTGGCGAACGTCAGGTTGCTGCGTTCGAGTAAATACCAGGCGTAGCCCTGTCCGCCCAGAAAACCCAGTCCCAGCAGGATGGTGGTCCAAAGCCACGGGAGAGCGTGATTGATATCGACGCGAATCCCCGGTATCCCGGCGATGGGCGCCAGTGCGACATCCTGCGCCGCTCGCCGTCGCGCGATCTCGATGGTGATACTGCTTACCACCAAAATAAAAGTATTCAGCAGCAGCACTCGAATGGGGAGCGCCAGCGGCACCCAGTTGCTGATGTAGTCGTTTCGACCCGGGTCCCATGCCGCGCCGGCCTTGCGCACCACATAGGCCGTAGTGAACGAGATGAACAGCATGACCACCGACGACAGTCCCAGCATCAGTCCCAGCCGATAGCGTCGCAACCGCTCGCTGTAGCTGGGCTCATCGTCGCCGCCCCGGCCTCCCCCTCCGCCCCAGCCACCCGGCCAATTGGCCGTAGGACCGCGGCCTCCGCCGCCTTGCGAAGTTTTGGGCTCTCGAATGCTGAATCCGCGACTCACGCTGCTAAACCTTACATTCCTACGTCCGTGCTTTTACCCGCTACTGAATTCGTCAGCATGGCCCGGCCGTGGCGGCTCAGGCCATGTCACATCCCTATGTGACATTATGATGCGCGTGGCCGTGGTAGAACTCAACTTTTCCGTAGGCGAGTTCTGTTTCCAGCGGGATTTTCGACAGGCCGAAAAACGTCTCCGGTGCGTAACTGTGTATCCCATCGCTGACATACAATTAAGAACTATTTGCCAGCTTATGAAGCGCGCTCTCATCATCGTGGTTATCCTGGTTGCGATTCTCTACGCTGTCGACTTTCTATCGCTACGATTTGGCATTCCGGCGCGCAACCCTGTGGGCAGCGTTACCGTCCATACCTTCTACGCTGTGAAACTGAAGAATGGCAAGACCGAGTACGATTACTATGGCGACCACGACGTGAGTTGCACAAATTCTGTGTTTCCCCAGTACGGGCTGAAGCCCTGCTGGTGGGACAGTCGTCACACCAACGAGCAAATCAAGATCGACTCTGGAAATCCTAATAACCCGAGTTTGTTCTAACGCCAGCGGTTAGCCGTCAACTCTCAATGTCAGCAGAGGATCGGTTCTCGCTTTTCGCTCTTCGCAAGGCTTAAGAATGGCGCAAGATGCGGCCGACGCATTTGAATGAGGAAAAAGGGTGACAGATTACCGTTCAGCTGATGGCTGACGGCTGATGGCTAACGCCTAATGGCGGAACGCCGATCGCTCAAAATCTATGAGTACCACCGAACGCACCGAATGGGAGCGCCGCTACAAGGCAGGCTCGCACCAGTCGCTGACGCCCGATCCTTTCCTGGTCAGCGCCTACGAGGAATTTATCGCACCTAGCTTTCCTAAACCCGGACGGTGTCTGGATCTCGCCGGTGGCGTCGGTCGCCAAGCGATCTTTCTCGCCGAGCGCGGCTGGGACGTTACGTTGCTCGACGTGTCTCCGGCCGGATTGGATATTGCGAAACGCGAGGCCGGCAAACGCGGTTTGCACATTGTGGCCGAGCAGAGCGATTTGTCGGAGATGCCGCTGCCAATTGCAAACTACGACCTGGTTCTGAATTTCTTCTACCTGGAGCGGGCATTATTTCCGCAGATCGCGGCCGCGCTCAAGCCATGCGGTCTGCTGATCTTCAAAACCTATACGAGCGAGCAACTCAGGCTTGGCGGCGGCCCGACTCATCCCATGCACTTGCTGGAACCCAATGAACTGCTGCGCGCTTTCGCCGAATTGCGTGTCTTGCACTATCGCGAATCGATCAAGGACAAAGCGGTCGCAGAGTTAGTGGCACGGAAGGAATAGCACTCAGCATTCAGCATTCAGCCATCAATTCTCAATTAGTTTTCGTGCTATGCGCCCATAATCAACTTCCTGCTGGATCACCCAACTGCCACTAGCACTCTGATTGGATAAGTCATCCTTTCGCAGAAAGAGAACTAAGGGGGCTGAATGCTGAATGCTGAATGCTGAGTGCTGAATGCTGAATGCTGAGTGCTGAATGCTGAGTGCTGATAGCTGACACTGCCTCTTGCATCTTCCACCCCTTCTGCCTCATCTTGGTTTCATGTCCAAGCACGAACCAGTTCACGGTCATGAGGTAAAGAAGGAGCAAATCGTCAACAACTGCTTCGGTTGTGGCCCCGGCAACCAGGCCGGACTGCGATTGGAGTTTGTCCTCGATAAGCAACGCCAGCGCTTCGTCTGCAACTTCCAACTGGAGGACCGCTTCGTCGGGCCGCCGGGCCACGCTCACGGCGGCATCATTGCCACTATCCTTGACGAGGCCATGGGTAAGGTCAACAAACTTCGCGACGTGATCGCGCTGACTGGCCGGATGGAAGTCGACTATCTCTTGCCCGTTCCGCTGGCTACGCCGCTTACCGTCGAAGGCTGGGAGGTGCGGGTGGACGGCCGCGAGCACATCCACGAAGCCGCGATTCGTAACGGGGATGGAGCAGTGCTGGCCGAAAGCAAGGGAACGTTCATCGAAATCGATCCTCATCGCATGTTCGCCAAGTTCCTGAAGAAGGAGCACAGCGACGCGACGTGAAGGACTGTCGGGACAGCTGTCTTTCGTACTGGGTGAAGCGAGGTGGGATAAAGCAGCCGCGACGTTCGAACGTTTAGGCGGCGGCCATTGATCTTGCGCAAGAATCATTCGATTGACTGCGCGGCACCGGAGCTATTCAACGTATTCTGCGTAGTAGCTCAACCAAACATGTGCCTTCGCCTGGCCGTTGTAATGAATGTCCACATCACCACGGGTCACGATTAGGAATGTCTTGCAATCTTCTGGCGCCGCCAGGACGATGGGTACGACCGCCTCGATTCCCGGAAGTGAAGGCGTGGTCGTGCCCAGTTGATACTCGAGCCAAAGGCTTCCGGCAGGCTGAGACGGGTCTCGATACTCTTCCCAGTGAACCGTGAGCGTCAGCCGGAACTCCCGTCCATTTATGTTAGGGGTTTCGACCGGCTGATCGGCGTTAGCACTCGTCAGAATGAACGCATTGCTGCCGGTCATTACCTTTACCATGTGCATTACAAGCCCTTCAATGCCGCGTTTCGGCGGACGACACGCTATTCCACCCAGGAACTATACACTACGGTCTCCCCTATTCTTCTCGGCTTCCGTTGGCGGGAGGGTATGGAGACTGACCATCGATACTCGATGGATTTCCGCAAACTCCCAAGTGTTGTTTGAACACTCTCTAAGAGCAATTACAGGCCACCACCACACTTCTCCGCTCCATCAGCACAGTGTCGCGCCACCGTCCGTCCATGCAGCCAATCTTTTCGCGAATGCCTACAATGCGGAATCCCGCCCTTTGATGCAATCGAATGCTGCTCGTATTCTCGGAGAGGATTCCCGCTTGCAATGTCCAGATGCCGTTCCTTTCGGATTCCGCAATCAGCGCCGCCAGCAATTGTTTTCCAATTCCTTGACCCTGCGCTTGCTCTGCGATGTAGATGCTGACCTCGGCTACCCCTTCATACACGCGTCGCGTCGAAACCCGGCTCAGCGCCGCCCATCCCACTACCTCGGCTCCCAGGAACGAGACTAGTCGGCAGCTTGGGAGATGCCGTGCGTCCCACTCCGCCCATTCGGGAACCGTTTGTTCAAACGTGGCGTTGCCAGTCGCGATGCCCTGGGCGTAGATCTCGCGCACCGCTTCCCAGTGCTGCTCCGTCATCGGCGCGATCGCGCAAGTCGTCATCGGGTTCTCCTGCCCAGTATAGGTTCGAAAGCAAAGATTGAAGTCGACCAAGCCCGATTGAGCATGGTTACGTCGGGGTTACGCAGTGCATTCGCGCAAGGTAGAATAGAAGGTTAAGAGCTGCAAGCGTGCCCGACGTATCCGCATTGGGTCCCACAGTGCCTTAGCCAAGGCTAATTGCCAACTGCCAAATGCGAATCGCCGCACACGTGCGAGTGGGAGAAGTCTTATGTCAGAGAACAACGGCAACAACACCAGTTTGCGTTTGAAGACCGGCTTGGCCGAGATGCTGAAGGGCGGCGTCATCATGGACGTGATGAGCGTCGAGCAGGCCGAAGTGGCCGAGAAGGCCGGCGCCATCGGCGGTCATGGCGCTGGAGCGCGTGCCCGCCATCATTCGCGCCGAGGGCGGCGTCTCGCGCATGGCCAATCCCAAGCTCATCAAGCAGATCATGGCGACGGTTTCCATTCCGGTGATGGCCAAATGCCGCATCGGCCACTTTGCCGAAGCGCAGATCCTGCAGGAAATCGGCGTCGACTACATCGACGAGTCCGAGGTGCTGACGCCCGGCCGACGAAGAGCATCACGTCGACAAGCATGCCTTCAACACGCCGTTTGTCTGCGGCGCGCGCAACCTGGGCGAAGCCCTGCGGCGCATCGCCGAAGGCGCGGCCATGATCCGCACCAAGGGCGAAGCCGGCACAGGTGACGTTATCCATGCCGTCAAGCACATGCGGCAGATTGTTAAAGAAATGCGTCAACTTACCGTGATGAGCGAGCAAGAGCTGTTTGCCGCGGCCAAGAACCATCAGGCGCCGTATGAGTTGGTGCGCATGGTCGCCAAAGCAGGGAAGCTGCCGGTGCCGAATTTCTCCGCCGGCGGCATCGCCACTCCCGCCGACGCGTCGCTGATGATGCAGCTCGGAGCCGAAGCTGTGTTCGTCGGCTCAGGAATCTTCATGAAGGGCGGAGCGACACCGCTCGACCTGACCGTTAAGGCCGAGCGCGAAGAAGCCGAGTCGCGCGCCCAGGCCATCGTGATTGCGACCACGCACTACGACGATCCCAAGGTCCTGGCCGAAGTCAGCGAGCAGATGACCGGCGCGATGAAGGGCCTGGCCGTCGGCGCCATCGAAGAGAAGGACCTGCTGCAGACGCGGGGATGGTAGGAAGGCAGCTATCAGCCGTCAGCTATTAGCTCTCAGCTTTGGCAGCAGGCGCAGCGTCGGCTGCGCCTTTTTCTTTTGCACGCGTGCGCATCTGAGATTGAAGCGAGTTGGGCTCAGCCGCATCCATAGTTGATCGAAGGTTTTAGGCTAAGAGCTGAACGGCTGAACAGCTAAGGCTAACGTATGAACATCGGCGTTCTCGCACTGCAAGGCGATTTCGATGCGCATCGCCGCCGGCTGGAAGAGCTCGGCGCGGAAGTCGTGCTGGTGCGCAATGCCGAGCAGTTCGACGACATCGATGGCCTGGTCATTCCTGGCGGCGAGTCGAGCACGTTTCTGAAGCTGCTTGGCCGAGCGAACGTTCCAGAAGCTCGAACGACTTCGTCCACACCAAGCCAACCTTCGGCACTTGCGCCGGTGCGATCATGCTGGCGCGCGAGGTCGAGAATCCGCATCAGCCCGGACTGAATGCCATCGACATCACCATTCGCCGCAACGCCTACGGCCGCCAGATCGATTCCACCATCGTCGAAGCCGCCAGCGCTCTGGCGGCGAGCCGCTGGAGATGGTCTTCATTCGCGCTCCCCGCATCGAAGAAGTCGGCAACGGCGTGGAAGTGCTGGCCAAGCGCGGCGACGATCCCGTGTTGGTGCGGAAGGGAAGTGTGATGGCCGCAACCTTCCATCCTGAACTATCGGACGACAAGCGCGTGCACGCCGAATTTCTTAAACTGGTGAAGAACGGAAGCTCGACGAAGTAGTGTTGCCCATAAGATCAGTCACGATTCTTAGCTGAGGTCATCTATGCCGCTAGTCCGAATTGAGGCCGCCGCAGGGCGCAGCCCGGAAGAAATCAAAACGCTGCTCGATGCCGCACACCGCGCTGTTTTGTCGGCCTTCAAAGTGCCCGAGCGTGATCGTTATCAGATTTACCAGGAACATCCGGAAGCCCACGTCATCGTGCAAGACACCGGGCTGGGGATCCCGCGGACGAAAAACGTTGTGGTCATCACCGTCATCAGCCGGCCGCGCAGCCAGGAGATGAAGCAGGCGTTCTATCAGGATCTTTGCCGGGAACTGAAGGCCGGTTGCGGCATCGAGCCGAGCGACGTGATGGTTTCCATCGTCACCAACTCCGATGCCGACTGGAGCTTCGGTAACGGCATCGCGCAGTTCCTCACCGGAGAGCTTTAGGAGCGGGGTCGCAGCGGCCGGCTATCACAGTTTCGCGCTGCGAATTCTGCTAATCTGAAAGATCACTCAATCTGCCGTTTGTTAAAGAAAGAAGCCGCATCCATCTATGGCTGAATCTCCTATCACTGCCCGCACTCAGGATTTTGCTACCTGGTATCAGGACGTCGTTCTGCAAGGCGACATGGCCGAGCCCGCCGAAATCGTCAAAGGCTGCATGGTCATCAAGGCCAACGGCTACGCTGTCTGGGAGCTGCTGCAGCGCGAGCTCGACGACCGCTTCAAGGCTACCGGCCACCAGAACATGTACTTCCCGCTGCTGATCCCGCAGAGCTTTCTGCACAAGGAAGCCGAGCACGTGGAAGGCTTCTCGCCCGAGCTGGCGGTGGTCACCATCGCCGGCGGCAAGCAACTGGAAGAGCCGTACGTCATCCGGCCGACGTCGGAGACCATCATCGGCCACTTCTTCGCCAAGTGGATCAAGAGCTGGCGCGACCTGCCGGTGCTGGTGAACCAGTGGGCCAACATCATTCGCTGGGAGCTGCGCACGCGCATGTTCCTGCGGACGACGGAATTCCTCTGGCAGGAAGGCCACACCGCGCACTCCAATCACGACGAAGCCGTGCAGGAAGTGCTGCGCATGCTCGACGTCTATGCCGAGGTCGCCGAGGACGTGATGGCGATGCCCGTGATCAAGGGCCTGAAGACGCAATCGGAGAAATTTGCCGGCGCGCTGCATAGCTACTCGCATCGAGGCCATGATGCAGAACGGCTTCGCGCTGCAGGCCGGTACCAGCCACGACCTGGGCAGAATTTCGGCAAGGCGTTCGATGTGCAGTTCCAGAACAAGGAAGGTCAGCTCGACTACGTGTGGCAGACCAGTTGGGGCGTGAGCACGCGCCTGATCGGCGGCCTCATCATGAGCCACTCCGACGACAAGGGCCTGGTGCTGCCGCCGAAGCTGGCGCCGACCAAGGCCGTGATGGTGCCGATCTATCGCAAGGATGAGGAGAAGGAGAAAGTGCTGGAGGCCGCGCACCGCATCGCGAAAGATGTTGGCGCGAAGGTCGACGACCGCGAGGGACAGTCGCCGGGCGCGAAGTTCTTCCACTGGGAGCGCCGTGGTGTGCCGGTTGTGCTGGAGCTGGGACCGCGCGATCTTGGCAGCGGGCAACATTGTTCTGAAGCGGCGCGACACGGGGACGAAAGAGCCGATGCCGCAAGCCGACGTAGCGGGAAAGCTGCCGGCGATGCTGGATGAAATGCAGAGGAATATGTATGACGCCGCCAAGCAGCGTCTGAAGGACAACACCGTGCTGGCCAACTCGATCGAAGAGGTCGAGTCGATGCTGAAAGACGTGACCGCCGAAAAGGGTGGCGGAAAATTCGTTATGGCGCACATGAAAGACGATCCTCGGTGCGACGCGCGCATGAAGGAGTTCAAAGCCACCATCCGCTGCATTCCTTCGGTCGATGAATACGACGGGCCAGGCAAGTGCATCGTCACCGGCGAAGAAGTGGATCGGCGCGTGGTCATCGCGAAGGCGTATTGAGAAAGGGAGCTCTCAAGGTTCAGGTAAGGGAGAGCTCCTTCACCTACGGGAGGGTTCGATGCTCCGTGTTGCCGCGCTTTGCCTCGCGCTTTCCTTATGTACGCCTCTGCGAGCTCAGATAACCACTCCGGCCCTGAGCCCGGATCAGATTTCCGCCATCGATCGCTTTGTGCAATCGCAGATGAAGAGCCGGAAGATTCCGGGTGTCTCTGTCGGGATCTACAGCCGGGGACAGGTGCTGCTGGCCAAAGGCTACGGCATGTCAGACGTCGAGCTCTCGGTTGCGGTGAAGCCCGAGACAGTTTTTCAATCCGGCTCGGTGGGCAAGCAGTTCGTCTCCGCGGCCATCATGATGCTGGTGGAAGAAGGCAAAATCAACCTGGACGATAGCATCGTCAAGTACTTCCCGAATGCGCCAGAAAGCTGGAAGCCGATCCTCATCAAGAACCTGCTCTCGCACACCTCCGGATTGGCTGAGTATGAAAGTGGGGAACGCGCCGGTCCCAAGGGTCCGTTTTATTTGCGGCTTGATTTCACGGAAGACGAATTGGTGGAGAAGGTCGAGGCCTTGCCTATCGATTTCAAAGTCGGTGAGCAGTGGAGCTATCGCAACACGAATTACCTGCTACTCGGGATCATCATTCACAAGGTAACGGGCAAGTTTTACGCCGACTTCCTTCAGGAGCGCATCTTCAAGCCGTTGGGAATGACGTCCACGCGCCTGATCAGTGACGCTGACATCATTCCCAATCGCGCATCGGGTTATGAGCTTCATCACGGAGAGCTAAAGAACCAGGAGTGGGTCTCTCCAACTTTCAATTCCACGGCTGACGGGACCCTTTACTTCAACGTGCTGGATCTTGCCAAGTGGGATGGCGCACTTTACGGCACGACACTGCTCAAGCAATCGAGCCTCGATCGCATGTGGACGGTCTATCCCTTGAACGACGGAAAGCCAAATCCGGCCAATTACGGCTTCGGCTGGATGATGGAACCCATGAACGGTCACCGCTCCACCCAACATGGCGGAGCGTGGCAGGGATTCACCTGCTTCATCCTGCGCTACCCTGACGATGCCCTGAGCGTCGCTGTGCTCACGAACCTGGCGGGAGGTGGACCGGGAACGATCGCCAAGGTAATTGCCGGGCTGATAAATCCGGCATTGATGCCGCCTAAGCTAGCCGAAATTCCCGATGACCAGCCAGCACTTGTTGTGCGCTTAAGAAAGCTGTTGGCCCAATTGGTTGCTGGAGAGGATGTTCGCAATCAGATGTCGGAAGAGATGGCCGCGGGTTTTACTCCGGTTGACGCGAAGGATGCGCAGGCAGACCTTACGCAGGTGTGGCCACCGGATTCTCTGGTTCTGGTGAAGCGCAAATCGTTGGGTAGCATGCTGGGGTCGGTTTATCGGATCCGTAAAGGCGACCATGCCTGGCTCATCAGCTTCGCGGTGGACAAAGAGGGCAAAGTGGCGATTTTCGCCGACGCTCCCGATCAGGAATATTAGTAACGGTCACCTCGGTTTACCTCGTGGCTGGCTGAGCGCGTGGACGATTTTGCTGGAAGCTAAAGGCTAACGACTAGGAGCTTAGGATGAGTGTGTATGATTTTTCGGCGAAACTAAACAACGGCAAGGAAAAGAAACTCAGCGCTTACAAAGGCAAGGTCTTGCTCATCGTCAACACCGCCAGCAAGTGCGGCTTCACGCCGCAATATAAGGGCCTGCAGGAGCTCTACGCAAAGTATAGCGAGCGAGGCTTTGAGCTGCTGGCTTTTCCTTGCGATCAATTTGGCCACCAGGAGCCGGGCACCGATGCCGACATCAAGTCATTCTGCGAGATGAACTACGGCGTGGAGTTCCCGCTTTTCTCTAAGATCGACGTCAATGGTCAAGATGAGCATCCGCTTTACAAATTTCTGAAGAGTGAAAAGGGTGGGCTGCTGGGCGATTCCATCAAGTGGAATTTCACCAAGTTTCTGGTCGACAAAAAGGGTAATGTGATCGAGCGCTATGCGCCTACGACGCCACCGGAGAGAATCGGGGCCGACATTGAGAAGCTGCTGGCGGCATAGGAGAGCGAAGCTCGCGGCTACCGCATAGCTAGACCGCAGCACCCTCGGCTTCGCTTGTGATGACAGCAACCGGTGGGGAGTTGCCAGGAAGGGCGCAGGTATTAAAGCTTCGCTCGAGCGGACAACTCAAACCATCGGGCGGCTTACGCGGATGAGGAGAGCCCTACGAATTCCGCGCCGGCTCTTCTTCGGCGGCGTCCTGTTCGTCGCGCTCGGACGTTGGACTGGCCTTATACGTAAACATTTTGCTAGCGACATTGCTCGCGGCGTGGCGGCGCTCGGCAATCATCTCGGCGACAATCGCCACCGCAATTTCTTCCGGCGTGACGGCGCCAATCTCCAGGCCGACAGGAGCATGAACGTTGGCAAACTTTTCGGCGGGAATGCCTTCCTTTTCCAGTTCTTTGTAGATCGAGATGGTCTTGCGGCGGGAGCCGATCATTCCCAGATAGCGTGCTCCCGCGTTCACCGCCCAGCGCAGCACCCGCATGTCGTCGCGATGTCCGCGGGTGACGATGACGATGTACGCTCCTTCGCACAGACCGAGCCGCGCAGTCACCGCTTCGAAGTCGTCTGCGATGATCTCGCGCGCATCGGGAAAGCGCTCGCGATTGGCGTAGGATTCACGATCGTCAACCACGACCACCTCGAAACCCGCGATGGTAGCCACTTTGTACAAGTTGTAGGCGACGTGCCCGGCGCCGAAGATGTACAGCAGCGCCGGCGGGAGCACAGGCTCGATAAAGATCTCCAGCGTGCCGCCGCAAACCAGTCCGGTATCGTACTTGGGATTGTTATTCAGGTTGAAGGTCAGCGAGCGCGGCTTCTCCTCTTCCATCACCTCACGCGCCGCCTGCCACACCTCGGCTTCCACGCAGCCCCCGCCGATGGTGCCGGCGATGGAGCCGTCATCGCGTACCAGCATCTTGGCGGTCTGGAAGGATGGAATCGAGCCGCGAACATTGGTAATGGTGGCAACAGCGCCGCGGCGTCCTTCCCGGCGCAACTGCACGATCTGTTCGTAAATGTCCACTGGACTTGATTATTCCTGTCTGGCGTAACGAAGTCAAAACAGTCAATTAGAATGATGCTTCCCGTAGACATAGGGTCTCCAATCGATGTCGCATAACATGCAATTTAGGAGAGCACGATGAAGGCGGTTCGCATTCATGAGTTCGGCGGTCCCGAAGTTCTGAAATATGAAGATGTGCCTGATCCGGTGCTGCGCAAAGATCACGTACTGGTTCGAGTTCGCGCCTGCGCATTGAATCATCTGGATCTCTTTGTGCGCGGCGGTTTGCGTGGCGTGACCTTGCCGCACATTCTGGGGAGCGACATTGCCGGAGAGGTAGTCGAGGTCGGCGAATACATCACCGACGTCAAGCCGGGCACGCGCGTTCTGCTGGCGCCCATGGTCTTCTGCAATCATTGCGAGCAGTGCATGGCGGGCATCACAATTTCTGTCCGCAGTTTGCGGTGCTGGGTAATACCGTCGATGGCGGCAATTGCGAGCTGATCGCCGTGCCGCGCGTGAACGTCATCCCTATTCCCGATTCGTTCGATTTCGTGAATGCCGCCAGCGTTCCTTTGGTGTTCCTCACCGCATGGCACATGCTGCTCGGCCGCGCGCATCTGCGGGCCGGACAGACCGTGCTGGTGCTGGGCGCAGGTTCCGGCGTGGGATCAGCTGCCATCCAGATCTGCAAAATGCTAGGTGCGGAAGTTATTACGACAGCGGGCGACGAACGCAAGCTGGCCAAGGCCCGCGAACTTGGCGCCGATCACACCATCGATCATTACAAGCAGAAGATTGCCGACGAAGTGAAGCGCATCACCAACAAGCGCGGCGTCGACATCGTCTTCGAGCACGTTGGCGTGGCGACTTGGCCCGACAGCCTGCGATCCCTTAAGCCCGGCGGCACGCTGGTGACCTGTGGCGCGACCACGGGCTACGAGGCGAGTCTGGATTTGCGAGTGCTATTCGCCAAGCAGATCTCGCTGCTGGGATCGTACATGGGCGAGATGGGCGAGCTGCATGAAGTTCTGAAGCATGTCTTCGCCGGCAAACTGAAACCGGTCGTGGACCGCACTTTTCCGCTGAGTGAAACCCGTGCCGCACATGAGTACCTCGCCAAGAGCGAAATGTTTGGCAAAGTGGTGCTGACTGTGTAGTGGAGAAGTCTAAGGGCCGCCCCAACTCCATGGGCGGCCCGCTTATTACGGATGGTCTGATTAAGTGTAAGCGAAGTCCCTCAGCGGCTAAAAGCCGACATGATTTGCGCTACTTTCGGACGGCCTGAAAGGCCGTCCCCTTCAAGTATTAGACTTAATCAGGTTTCCTTAAATGCTACGGTGTGACCTCAACCACCGCTCCGTTGTTGACGCTGCCACCCTGCGACGTTGTGCCGTACAGGTTGCCGGCGGAATCGAGAATCAGGTTGGATTCAGGATAAAATCCGTCGCTGCCGTCGAAGTTGAAGTTGTGCAGCACCGTATCATCCCAGCCTCCACCCCCATTTGGCGTCAGCTCGAACACGGTGCCGTAATTGTTAGCTCCGCCCATGTAGGTGGTGCCTAAGAGATTGCCGGCGCCGTTCATGATCACGCCAGCCTCGGGCTCGTCGCCGTTCGTGCCGTCAAAGCTGTGCAGCACTTTCTCCGTCCAGCCCCCGCCGCCATTCGGCGTCAGCTGGAACACCGTGCCGTAGCTGTGAATACCACCGCTTTCTGTTGTGCCATAGAGGTTGTTTGCCGCGTCGAAAATCAATGAGCCTTGCGGGAGAGCCCCATCGCTACCAGTCAAGTTGAAGCTGTGTAGCAGGGTTTCATTCCACCCTCCACCACCGTTTGGCGACAGCTCGAAGACGGTGCCGGAGAAATGCAGACCGCCAACGCCGGTGGTGCCGTAGAGATTGCCGGCAGAATCAAAGGTCAGACCAGAGAGAGGAAGAGCCCCATCACCACTGCTCAGATCGAAGCTGTGCAGCACCCGCTCAGTCCAGCCCCCAGTCCCGTTCGGCGTCAACTGGAAAGCCGTTCCCGACTCGTGAATGCCGCCGAAGTAGGTGGTGCCGTACAGATTGCCGGCGCTGTCGAAGATCAACCCAGCCTCGGGATAATATCCGTCGGTACCGTTGCCGAAGCTATGCAATATCTTCTCGGTCCATCCGTCGCCGCTGGGTGACAATTCGAACACGGCGCCAAGGAGGTGAATGCCGCCCTGGGAAGCCGTGCCGTAGAGATTGCCGGCGCCGTCGAAAATCAGGCTGGCCAGGGGAGCTGCCGCATCGGTGTAGTGACCGAAGCTATACAGCACTTTTTCGCTCCAGCCGCCACCTCCGTCCGGCGTCAGTTCGAAAACCGTGCCTGAGTCGTACGCGCCGCCCGCGCTGGTGGTGCCGTAATAATTCCCCGCACCATCGCGGACCAATCCGGCGAAGATTGGGTTGGCGCCGTCGGTGCCATTGAAGTTGAAGCTATGGACGATCGACTCGGTGAAGCCGCCACCCTGTTTCGGAGTCAATTCGAAAACGATTCCGACACTGAAAGGGCCTCCGCTATAGGTTGTGCTGTACAGATTCCCAGCGCCGTCAAGCAGCAGTTCCGCCTCCGGAGCGATTCCATCGGTGCCGTTGAGGTTAAAGCTGTGCAGCACCGTCTCGGTCCAGCCGCCTTGCTTGGGCGACAACTCGAACGCAGTCCCAAAGTTGTGAATGCCGCCAGTCTGCGTCGTGCCATAAAGATTCCCTGCGGCATCGAGCACCAGTGCGCCGACGGGACTGACCCCATCCGTGCCGTTGCCGAAGCTGTGCAGCACGGTCTCGGTCCAGCCGCCGCCCTGCTTAGGCGACAACTCGAACACGGTACCGCAACCATTACCGCCATTGCTTGGGCAGGGATGAATTCCTCCGACACCGGTCGTGCCATAGAGATTGCCCGCCGTATCGAAGATCATGCCGGCATTAGGGACAGCTCCATCCGTGCCATTGCCGAAACTGTGCAGCACGGTCTCAGTCCAACCGCCGCCCTGCTTGGGCGACAACTCGAACGCCGTTCCGGCATAGTGAATGCCGCTACTTTGGGTCGTGCCGTAGAGATTGCCGGCGGAATCGAAGATCAGCGTGCTCTCGGGAAAGGCGCCATCCTGGCCGTTGTAGTTGAAGCTGTGCAGGATGGTCTCGGTCCAGCTACCGCCCTGGCCGGGCGACATCTCAAATGCGGTTCCGAAATTGTGAATGCCGCCAGCCTGCGTCGTGCCATAAAGATTACCCGCAGCATCGGAAGTCAGCGCGGCGTTCGGGAGACGTCCATCGGTATCTTTGCCGAAGCTATGCAGCACTTTCTCGCTCCAGCTACCGCCTTGCTGCGGCGACAGCTCAAAGGCGGCTCCGCCACCGTGAATTCCGCCATTGAAAGTCGTGCCGTAAAGATTGCCGGCGGTATCGAGCAGCAGGGTCGCGTGGGGGTTGATGCCGTCGCTGCCGTTATTTTTGAAGCTGTACAGCAACTTCTCCGTCCAGCCGCCGCCCTGCTGGGGCGACAACTCGAAAACCGCGCCTGCATTGTAAGTCCCACCGTAATAGCTGGTGCCATAGCGATTGCCGGCGCCGTCGACGATCAGTCCGGAGTAGGAAAAGGCCCCATCCGTCCCGTTAGGAGTGAAGCTATGCAGCACCTGATGACTGGCTGCCCAACTGTTCGCCATCAATAGAAGGACGGACACGATGGCCAGCATTGTGTTTACTTTCCACGAAAATCTCGTACGTTTCATACAGACTTCTCCCTGAACCCGTGGCCTTCTCCTAGCCTGGCCTGGGTTCTGACGCGCCATCTGGGCCGCGGTGCCGCTGAATTTTGTTCTTACTGGGAGCGCTTACCTGAACTGCATTGCTAAAGGGCCCGAGGCTTGCTTGGGTGGGAAATTCTAATCCCGCATCGTGCGCCACACTATATAACGACTTTGCGCTTCCATTACATTATTTTTTGCGGACAGGATGGGGTTGTCGAAAAGCTGCGAAACCAACACCGGAGTGGTGACTTGATTTCACAATTGGGCCAGCGGTAGCCTGGTCGCCAGTTCTATAAGCCAAGAAACATGGGATAATAGAGAGCGAGATGACGACCGAATATCAGCCTCCGCACTTCGAGAACCCTGAGTCGGGCCACGAGCGCTTCGAGAATCTGGTTGGGCTCGGAGCAGAGCCGCCGAGCCACGCTGCGTGCTACCTTTGGCGAGCAGCAACACGAAGGCGTGGTCATGGCTTCGCTCGACGCCGTGGTGAACTGGGTACGCAAGAATTCCATCTGGCCGATGACCTTTGGTTTGGCCTGCTGCGCCATCGAAATGATGTCGATGGGCGCGTCGCGCTTCGATATCGCGCGCTTCGGAGCGGAAGTGTTTCGTCCCTCACCCCGGCAGTCGGACCTGATGATCATTGCCGGCCGCGTCTCGCAGAAAATGGCCCCCGTTATCCGCGAGCTCTACATGCAGATGCCCGAGCCCAAATGGGTAATCTCGATGGGCGCGTGCGCGACTTCGGGCGGCGTGTTCAACAACTACGCATTAGTGCAGGGCGTCAATCAGTGGATCCCGGTGGACGTTTATGTTCCCGGATGTCCGCCGCGTCCGGAGCAGTTGATCTACGCGATCATGCTGCTTCAGGAAAAGATCAAGAACGACCACGGATCTTTCCGGCGCGCCCTGAACCTCGAGCCAGCCTAGAACAGCTATCGCACAACTGATCCTGAATGTTAGGCCGGCACCTCTGCTGGCTCGGCAAGCCGGGAGCTAGTTTGTCACCGCAGATAGGAAAAAGCAACGTCTCCCTATTCGATTGTTGCCGCGGCGAAGGAGCTTAGAACTGGGTTGTTGCCAGCTGGAAGCAAACTACCTTCTTCGCCGAGATCACGTACAGGATGCCCGTCGGAGTCCGGTCAATACTGCCCGTCCCGTGGAGTCCACCTGGAAACTCGAGGACACGTTCTGAGTGCCGGTGTCACGGTCGGATCGCCAGCGTAAAGCGGGCGCTGCTACAATGAAGGTTCTTGATACTGGTGAGGTGGGCGACGCATAGGACCTTCAAGCGTTGAACTGGGATTCACTCTCAGCCCGCTCTGTGCCGAAGATTTGAATGAATTACCTCTGGGACGACCAGCATAATCTCTTCCAACGCCTATATCACGGCCCCTTCGCCTATTCCGATGGCGTCGAAGTGGAAGATCGTTTATATGACATCGTAGCGGGCGCCCAGGACCGCAGCACATTTTCCTCTGAGCTGGCCGGCTCCATTACCGATTGGCCAACCGAGTACCACCTGAGTCGCTTTCGCCACGGCCTGTTGCGGCCGCTCGGCATACCTGCGGGAAGCAAAGTTCTCGAATTAGGCTGCGGATGCGGTGCGATTACCCGTTATCTAGGCGAGATCGGCGCTGATGTAGTTGCCGTGGAAGGCAGTTTGCCGCGGGCTCGCGTCGCCGCGGAACGTTGCCGTGACCTGCCCAACGTTCGTGTCTTTGTCGACGATCTTCTCCAGTTTGAAACCGACGAGCGCTTCGATTTCGTGCTCTTGATCGGCGTTCTAGAATATGCGGCCGTCTTCTCAAGGCAAGAGAATCCTTTTACCCACTACCTGCGTTCCGTGACAAGTTTTCTCGCCTCTGGGGGCCGAGTGGTAGTGGCAATTGAGAACAAACTCGGTTTGAAATATTTCAACGGCTGCGCTGAAGACCACCTTGGCTCTCGATTCTTCGGAATTCAAGACCTGTATGGGCCGAAGACTGCGCGCACCTTTGGGCGCCGCGAGTTGATTGCGCAGCTATCCGCGGCTGGGCTGTCCCACACTTATTTCTACTATCCGTTTCCCGACTACAAGCTGCCGTCTGTGGTCTTGTCACAAGAAGCGCTGTCAGATCCGGAATTTAATGCTGGCGACTTATTAGCCCGATCCCATGCCCGGGATTACACCGGTTCACACTTGCGCAGTTTTGACGATGCGCTGGCTTTCTCCGCATTGCACGACAACGGGCTGCTGGCGGATCTTAGCAACTCCTTCATGGTCGTTGCGACAGCCGACTCCGGGGGAGAGATAGCGCCGGTCGAACTGGCCACCGCTTTTTCAGTTTATAGGGCGCCGGAACTTTGCGTGCAAACCAAATTCGTGCGGTGCGCGACCCACATACGAGTGTTGAAAGAGCCGCTTACCTCGCCCCCCCCCCGACCGGTTCTTATCCACGAAGGGCTGACGATTATCCATCGGATGGAGGAAGCGATCTATCGACCTGGCCGGCAGCTACTGTGGAGACTACTGAAGGCACGCGCCCGAACGGGCGATTTGGAATCGGTGGTTGAAGCGTTAGGGCCCTGGATGGAATTTTTGCTGCAACAGGCTCGCGTGCCAACAGCGCGCTTAGCGGACGTTTCGGGGAGGCAGCCTGAACTCTGTTTGTACGAGGTCCCGGGAAAATTTCTGGACTGCTCTCCTTCTAATCTCCTCGAGGCCGGCGACGAACTGATCCCCATCGACCTCGAGTGGCAAACCGATCATGACCTCTCTTTGGGATGGGTCGTGACCCGTGGGGTTCTGTGGTCCCTGGGCTGCGGCTTACCCTCGGACGACCACTTAGGATCAGTCGGTCAAGTAGTCGAAGCACTTTGTCAGCGGTCCGGGCTCTCAGTTTCAAATGCAGATACGAACGCATGGCTAGATCTGGAGGCTGCGTTTCAGACGGCCGTTACGGAACGTCAATGGGAGAGCGACGCGATCCAGCGTACTTCCAGCCAAATGAAATCGTTTGGTAACGCGATCGCCGCTCTGGAGCGGGTCGTACTGCGACGAGACGAGCAGATTGGTACTATTTCGCACCAGACTGGCGCTCTTACGGACACCTTAGCGCAAAGTGACCAGCAAATCGCCAGTCTCAGTAAGTTGGTGTCGCGACTCGATGCGGAGATCGCTCAAGTGTCAGCCGAGCGAGATCGCCTCCGAGTCGAGGCATCCGAAGCAAAAGCCCAGGCGACGGAACGACGCGAACAGTTGAACTCCCTGGTGCATTCAAGAACGTGGAGATGGACTGCGCCCTTGCGGGCCGCTGCAGGGCTGAAGCCGAACCATTTGCGAAGCCGTCGTCAATTGAAAAGAGATGCGCGACTCCTGAGTGCAGTCGGGATTTTTTGACCCTGAGTGGTATTTATCGCATAACCTCGACGTCGCCGTCAGCGGCGAAGACCCGCTGGTCCATTATTTGCTGCGGGGAGGAGCAGAAGGACGTGACCCCAGTCCAGGGTTTAATGGCAAGTGGTATCTCGAGCAAAACTTGGACGTATTAACGAAAAGGTTGAATCCGCTTGTCCATTACTTACGATTTGGTATTGGTGAAGGCCGCAAACCGGTTCCTTCTCTTATTTCTAGTCTGCCGGAGGCTCAGAAGCATTGGGATCAGCTCGGACGTAGTCGGTTGCGACAACTATTGCAGGGCAGTGGCCGCTTGTCTTTTCCAGTGACTGATGCGCCGGACGTTTCCATTATTCTTGTTTTCTATAACAAAGCTCATCTTTCTCTCTTATGTCTCGACTCGGTGCTCGAAAATGCTGATATCCCTTATGAAGTGGTGATCATCAATAATTCTTCGTCAGATGAAACCAGTCAATTAATGGAACGGCTCTATGGGGCAACGATTATTAACAACACCACAAACTGCGGGTTTGGGCCGGCGTGTAATCAAGGTGCCGAAGCAGCAAGAGGAGAGTATCTTTGCTTTCTCAACAATGACGCCTTGCTGCAGCCGCGCGCTCTTTCGGTTGCCGTCGGCAATTTTCGAGAGGATCCGCAAGTGGGAGCCGTGGGCGGTAAAATCCTCTTAGCGAATGGCGACTTACAGGAAGCTGGCAGCATCCTTTGGTCGGATGGTAGTGCATTTGGATATGGGAGAGGCGAAAACCCGAATCTTCCGCAGTACGATTTTCGTCGTCCCGTGGACTATTGTTCTGGGGCATTTCTTTTTACCCCGCGGTCTTTGTTTCACGAGCTAGGTCGATTTAGCCACCTTTTCGGGAAGGCTTACTATGAAGATACCGACTATTGTCTGGAAGTCTGGAAAGCCGGTTTTCACGTCATCTATGAGCCGCGCGCTGTAATTCGGCACTATGAATCAGCATCCTCGAACGGCAATGAGGCTGCCAAGTCGGCTATGGCCGCCAACCAGCAAATATTCAGGGAAAACTGGAAGGCTGAGCTTTCGAAGCACCTTCCCAGTTCTTCATTCAACATCTTGGCCGCACGTATAGCGGCAGGTTCAGAAGGGCTGAACATTCTGTACATAGATGATCGCATCCCCCATCGACACTTAGGAGCCGGATTTCCCCGCAGCGTTGAAATCTTAAGATCTTTGGTAAAGTTGGGGCATCATGTCACTTGTTCTACATTCACGTTTCCACTGCAGGATAACGAATACAGTGATATTCCCCGTGATGTCGAGCTAATAGATGGAACCTCTCAGCGGCAGCGACTATTTCGACAGTATGTTCCCAATAGCGACATTATATGGGTCAGCCGCCCTCACAATATGAAGGCATTTCGGCAAGAGTGGGATACCGAAATGCGAAATACCAAGTCTCACCTGATTTATGATGCTGAGGCAATTTTCTCTGAGCGCGATTGGCTGAAAGAAAAAACCCTTGGTCACGAGCTATCCGAGGAAGTATTGGCAACGTGGTTGAGTCAAGAGGCGGACTTGGCCAAGCGCGCCGATGCGATTGTGGTTGTCTCGGAACGAGATCGGGCCACCATGATGCAGGTAGGCGTGGAAAATGTGTATGTAGTTGGACATCGCCTTGAGCTGAAGCCGACGCCTGCTGGATTCGATAGTCGACGAACATTTCTGTTCGTCGGAGCTATGCACGGCACCGACAATCCTAATGCTGATTCCATGCGGTATTTCTGTAAGAGTAGCTGGCCGGTCATACACAGCTTAACTGGCGCCGAACTGATCATCGCTGGCTATGGAACCAAAGAAGCCTTGGATGATTTGATCGTGGATGGCGTGCGGATCCTCGGTCAACAAGAGAATTTGACTAATTTGTACAACCAAGCGCGGGTTTTTGTTGTGCCGACTCGATACTCTGCCGGAATCCCCCTTAAAGCCTTGGAGGCTGCCGCTTATGGCGTGCCTCTTGTCGTGTCCAGTCTGATAGGAGTGCAGCTCGGCTGGCACGATGGAACAGACTTGCTGATTGCAGAAAGTGATGTGAGGTTCGCGGAAGAATGCTGTAGCTTATATCAGGATGTGTCACGTTGGGAACAATTGCGCTCTAACGCATTGACTCGCGCTGGTCGTGAGCTTAGCCAAGAAGCCTTTGGCGAGGCTATTGCAAATTTAATCTCGGAAGTTAGCTTAAGTAAAGAGTTACGATGAATTCTCTATGTTAATTTCTTTGCGATAGCGTTAGACATCGCTGTCTAATTCCCTTGCTCCTCGGGATCGAGATGTGACCCTTCACTACGCGCTCGGCGGTTACGAACTGCAAGCATCGCTAGCTACTTCAAGCTTGGCAGCATCTGCAGACACCTGCTGACGTTTTATCGTCCGCAACACCACCCAGGCAATTAACACGATTCCTAGGACGAGCGAGCCTATGTACCCTAGGGAAATCACCAAAACGCTGCCGCTTTTGGGAACCTGCCAATACTGAACCATGAACGACTGAGGCTTGCAAAATGGTCGCAAATCTATGCTTTTCCAGGGCTGCGCGCCGGCGGGAGGAGTCCAAACCCAGATATGCCTAGCCGTCCACATCACCGGCCCGGTCCCGCCGTGGATCCATACGCGGAACAGGCGTGCATTGAACTGAATATGATTCCAAACGCTGTCGCCATTAATCCACTCGTAGACATTTTCGCCGGCATTGTTCATGGCGAAGTCCAGCAGGCCATAGTAGTAGAATGCGCCCAAGAATGAGATGACCACGCCTAGCAATGCGAGGGCCGCAAGAGGGCCGGCCGACCGATACCGGAAACAGGGCCAGGCCGCGCCGATGCACAGGGTCAGTGGAGCAATGGCAATGTGCATATAGCGGCAACCCCAGACTTCATCCGTAGGCGACTTCAAAATCGAAATCAAACCCAGGGTGCATACCGTCACCAGCAAAGCATAAATGACGATGTCACGGCGGGCACGAAAGGCTCGCGGAACTGCATAGATGCTGGCTAACAGCACTGGAGCGTAAACGAACAGTCCCTTGGTAGGCGAGCCAAAGACTCCAATTGCGTTCGAAAAAATCTGGAGCACGGAATCAGCTAACCAAGGCCGTAAATTGCTGGAGCCGCCGCCTTTGGGCGCCCAGTAGAAATTCCGCCCCCAGGCACCGAACGCCCAAATCGCGCCGACCACTAGTAAGACGGTGACGACTTGCGCGCGCCGCAACCGCCAGTCGTCCCGCAACTGAACATAAACCAGATAAGCAATCGCCGGCCATAAAATGATTCCAGTAGACTTCATGCTGAGGGCGAGGCCGCAGGTCACCGAGAACAGCAGCAGCCGCGGCCAACTGCTTATCTTTCCCTGGGAAAGCGCCAAATAACCGACTAGAAGCACAAAAAATGATTGCGCAGGCTCCAAACCTATGTAGGCGTAGGGCCAGAGCATGGTGCCGAATGCCGCAGTCAAGGTCAGCACGAGACTCATGGCGGACGAGCATATTTTGCGCAGCCAAAGGTAAAGGATCGTCAGCAGACCGGCCGTCAGCAGCACCGGCTGGAAGGACAGCATGAAATCCGGAGACACCAAGAGCTTACCGAGCTTGATGAACGGAAGGTCGAAAAGCACCGGAACCGGCCCGTTGCGCGACCACAACATTGGCGGTATCGGACGCCCTTTCAACTGGGCATTTACGACCGCGAGCATGCGCTCGCCTGACCTCATTTCCTCGCCGGCATAGCCTTGGCTAGCTACGGAACCAGGAGACAACGACAGGTAGCAGGCGGTCAAGCCCAGGAAGAGTAAAATCGCCGTTTTGCGTACTTCAGTTAGACTCTTCTGCATCTGCACGTTCGATTCTTACCGCCCGCCCGCAATCTCCAGCAGAAGGGGCGATTGACATTCGCTCATTGCAGGACAATGAGCGGTCATTTTTGCGCCAGCACAAGATACTGCGCGCCCATCGGCAGCCATCTCAATGCTGGCTCCAGACGGCGCAGTCCCCGAGCAAAATGAGGAAAGAAGAAACAAAAATCGACGAACTGAATCCGAAATCCAACGGATTTCAACAACCTCAAAGACTGCGCCGGAGACAACGTTTGCGCATTATGGTCGAACTCGTTCAACGACATGCTATACACCACCACTGGATTCCATGGATTGTTCTCCCAGAAGGCAAAGATGCCGCCGTCCGACAAGGCTGAACGGACATAACGCAGCGCCTCGACTCGACGGTCCGGCGGGATATGGTGAAATACACCGTTGCAGAACGCAAACGGCAGGTTGGCGGACGGATCGAACTGTTCGGGGATCGAAAAACGGATGTTCAGTTTGGGGCATCTTTCTTGCGCTACCTGGAGGCTGTCCACCGAGGGGTCTAGTGCGATCACACTCTTACAGCCCAGAATGTCGAAGAAGTATTTCAGGGAGCCGCCCACACCGCAGCCAAAATCCAGGGCGGTGTCAAAGGGCATCCAACGGCGCAGCCTTTGCGAGCACCACTTTATGCGTTCCCGCGCGTAAAAATCGGGCGACTCCCCAGCGACGGCAGATGCCCGCTCCATCGTCTTCTCGTACTTCCTAGCAAATTCATCAAATTCGGCTGTGCTCATAACCGTCCTGCCTTCAGGTCGGGCAGCATGGCCAACATGGAATCGCGCAACGCTTCGCTCGAACCCGAACGGCAAGTCCAGCCGAGACTTCGAATTCGGTCGGTATTCAGCCGAACAATCGGCACGTCGCCCTTCCAGCCGCGATTTCCACCTGCGTATTCGAACGCTACTTGCCTCGGATCTAGTCCCGCGCACTCCGCCGACAGATGTGCGATCTCCTTCACTGTGATGTAATCGCCCGTGGCGACATTATAGACGGCAGAACGCGTCGCAGAGGATCCTGCAGCCAACAGCACAGCCTCTACTACGTCCCGGACGTGGACGTAGGATTTGCTCTGGGTGCCATCGCCCAGAATGCTCAGCTTACGAGGATTTTTCAGCAGCTGCCGTAAGAAGTCGAAGCCCACGCCGTGCGTTTGCCTTGGACCTACCACATTTCCGAAGCGAAAGACCCGTCCGGTAAAACCGAACATGTGGCAGTAGGAACTGATCAAAGCTTCGCCCGCCAGTTTACTGGCTCCATAGGTTGAGATCGGGATCAGCGGACCATGATCTTCGTCCGCTTCCTTCTCCCCCAAGTCCCCATACACACCACTGCCGGACGCGTAAAGGATGGCTGGGGTGCCCGACCGGCGCATGGCCTCGACTACATTATTTGTGAGATACGTGCCTTCCCGGAAATCGATGTCGGGCTCAGTGGCGGCACGGGCGATATCGGGATTCGAGGCGAGGTGGATCACAACCTCGTGACCACTCATGGCTGCCGTGAGTTGATCGATATCCTTCACATCTGCGCGCACAACCTTGAAGCGTGAGTCACCACAATGTCCCTGATAATGCCACTCCCGTCCGGAAGAAAAATTATCGTAGAGAGTCACTGCCGTTACCATCGGGTCGGCCAGCAGGCGATCGGTAAAATGGCTGCCAATAAATCCGGCGCCTCCAACAATGAAATAGCACTTCTTTGCGCTCTGTTCTAAGGTCATAGCAAGATTCTCGAGGTGTCTTTCCAGCCTAGCATGTCCTTGCCGCAAAGGCGGTCATTTCTGGAATGCTAAGATTGATGCTTAAGTGTCGCTTTGTAACTTCGAAGATTTTCATGTCCAACAAGAACTCGGTCTCTCAATGGTTGAGCACATCACCGCTTCTTTCGATCCCGCGGCGCGCCACGTGGCGAGTAATCAACTGGTTGCTCGCCCAACGAAATATGGTGGCCGTTCCGGCGGTCGAGAATTCATATCGCACAGACGATTACACTTTGATCCATCGCGTCGTTGCCGAAACCGACATGTTGCTATTGCTGGACGAAGCTTATCAGGTGCTTTCCTGCTGTCGGGCGACGGGCAAAGCTCTCGGTGATATCGCCGAGGTCGGAGTGTATAAGGGCGGCTCTGCCCGTCTCATGTGTGAGGCACGCGGCAAGCGAACACTGTATTTGTTCGACACTTTCGCAGGATTGCCGAATACCGATTTTCTGGATGCACGGTTTGCCGGTGGACAATACGCAGCCTCGTTCGAAGCGGTACGAAACTACCTTGCTGCATTTCCAGATGTCCATATTTATAAAGGACTGTTTCCGCAAACCGGCGGACCGATCCAGGATAAGCGGTTTTCGTTTGTGCATCTGGATGTAGACCTTTACCAACCTACTCGCAGCTCTCTTGAGTTCTTCTATCCCCGCCTTAACTCCGGAGGAATGTTCCTGATTCACGACTACCTATGGGCTGATGGAGTGCGCAAAGCAGTGCAGGAATTCTTCGCCAACCGGCCGGAGGCAATTCTGGAGCTCGCAGGCGCGTATTGCGGGATAGTTAAGCTCTGATCCCATAAAGTCAATGCTGCCGCTGGACGTTCCTACAGAAGGTTGCAGACCGTAAACAAACCTATTCCGAACTTGTACCGGTAGCAGCGGATCTGGCTGGGCAGAAATCCGGCTTGCACCAAGAGAGGCCAGAAGTCTCGGAGGTCGTAGTACATCTTATGATCGTCCATTTCGTGGGTAGCTGAAGGGCTCGTTTTCAGCCGAAACGCCGCAAGCTCTAGAAACCATTTACCCCGCCACGTTGGCACGCTGAGCAGGCAGGTGCCGCCGGGCGCCAGGATGCGACGAAGCTCCTTGAGACCTCCCAGCGGATCCCACACATGCTCTAAGACCGAGATGCACATCACTAAGTCCTGCGATTCGGATTCCACAGCATTCAAAACGCCTGGAAGATAACCTTCCAGTGCTCGCACTCTCGGATGAGTTTTTAGTATCGGGAGAGAGAGTCACATCCGCCAGCACGGCCGATTGGACTTTGTCCAGGATGGTACGCGCAAATTTTGCATGATAACCACATCCAACGTCGGCTATTCGAAGCTGATGGAAATCCTTGACGCTTCGCCGAATCTGGCGTCCGGACAGCCAAACCCCCAGGTGATCAACGAAATTAAGCGACAAGCGTTCGCCGAGGGCCTCTTTGCGTAATGGTTTAGTTCTTTGTGGTGTACTTAGGTTTGACATAAAGGGCAGTAGCGTGCAAAAGCAATGTAAAGCCGTAGTTGATACATGCGACGCTAATCAGGAGTAAGCCAAATACGGCGAAGTGGCTGAGGCGGAACAGTGCTTCGTGGGGAAGCCGGAAACCGGACTTCCGGTACTGGAGCACCAAAGGTGAAACGAACGCCAGGCCCGCCAGAAACGCGATCCCACTGAATACCAAAGAGCGCGTGTAACTAAAAACTCGGAGCCATCTTCTGGTTGCTCTTCCAGAGTAGTCGTACAGTACCTGGGCGACACATCCACAATAGAAGAATTGCAGGCCGAAAATAGTCAACGCAAGACCAAGTAACATCCAGTGCAGCGAGAAGGTAATGGGCCCAACAGTTACCGGCCCGCTCATGAGTGGGATGGTTAAGAGAAGCCCTAACCCGAGCAATACAATTCCGGGCTTAAAGACGAAGAAGTCCGCACCATTCACCAACATGGCCTTCAAGTTAATCCAGCCCGCCTGCCAGGGCGAGAACCACCCGCTACGTTTGTGATGGCTGAACCGTCCTTCCTGGTCTTTATAAAAACGAACCGGCACTTCGGCCGTCTTCAGGTCCATGTGAACGGACTTGAGCACCATCTCCGAGGCGTATTCCCATGACTGAGATTGCAGATCCATTCGGCGCAGGGCCGGCTGAGAGATTCCGCGCATTCCGCAATGAATGTCGGAGAAGCGGCTGCCATACAGCAGATTAAGCAGCAGAGTCGTCAACGGTGTGCCGAAATACCGGTGCAGCGGTGGCATTGAACCTGGCTCGATATAGCCGCGGAAACGCGACCCCATTACGTATTCGTAACCGTCGTGGAACTTCTCCACAAATGGTTCTAAGTTACGAAAATCGTAAGTGCAGTCGGCATCACCCATCACAACATAGTCACCGCGAATAAATGGGATGGCATCGATATAGGCGCGGCCCAAGCCCCGCTTGGGAACCTTCAACACGCGAGCGCCCCTGGCCAGCGCCACTTCAGCCGTCGCATCGGTGGAACTGTCGATGATCAGGATTTCACCCCGCACGTTTGTACGGCGAAGACCTTCCTGACACCAGTCGACAAATTGTCCGATGGTCAGCTCTTCGTTGAGAGCTGGGATAACGATGGAAAGCTTCGGTTCGGCGATGTCGTCGGCCGGAGTGAACAGCCTGATTCCGCTGTTGTCCGCACCCGGCTCTGAAACAGAACTACCGACCATGTATGAACTGCGGATCATAAAATTTCTCTACAACTTGTACCTGGAGCGGGCCGCGTCGGCGTGGAACATCAGTACGGTTTCGAGCGAAAAGTCATGGAGATCTTTTCCTACCGTCTTAAGCTTTGAGAGGACACTGTCGGTCGCCGTGATGATGTGGCAGCCCACATCGTTAGCCTGGAAAATGTTCAGCAACTCTCGCGGGCTCGCCCAGAGGAGCTCAACCCCGGGATATGTGGAAACCAATTCCACCGCTGCAGCCATCAGGGGTACTGGATCCTGTCCGGTATCGGCAATCCGGCCGGCGAACACGGAAACGACTCCCGGGGCGCCACCGCCGAGCGCAGCCGAGGCATCCCGTACTTGATCCAAAGTCATCACCGCCGTGACGTTCACCTTGACTCCCGAATGTGCCAGTCGATCGACCAGATGCATCGACGATTCGCGGCGGGTATTCGTTACCGGAATCTTCACGTAAACATTCTCGGCCCAACTCGCTATCTTGTGCGCCTGCCGTTCCATCTCGCAAAACTCGTCGGCGAAAACCTCGAACGATATAGGCCGGTCGGTGACGACCTTCAGGATCTCATGTGCGAATGCCTCGTAGTCCTGTACGCCGGCAGCACGCATCAACGTCGGATTAGTGGTAAAGCCACGAATCAACGGGTTGGCATGCGCTTCCAGGATCTGGGCCCGATCGGCGCCGTCGGAAAACAGCTTGATCCTCAATTCGGAGATGCTTCTCAGAGAGACGCCTCCGTTTTCAGAATCCACTCGACCGCTTCTGGCAGAGAAGCCACACGAGCATCCGGAGCCGACACCGGAGGCTGTTCGGTGTAGCCATGATCGATCCAAACGGTTTTACATCCGGCATTCGTCCCGGCGTCGATGTCGCGCCAGCGATCACCGATCAGATAGCTCCGGCCAAGATCGATGCCATACTGCTGTGCTGCGCGCGTGACAAGACCCGGGCGCGGTTTGCGGCAATCGCAGTCATCCTGATCATCATGAAAACACGTTAGCACGTCATCCAGTGGCAGCTCCGCCCGAAGCCGGCGGCCCATTTCGTCTACGGTGGCCCGCTTTTGCGTTCCACGGGCGACGTCGGGCTGGTTGGTTACGACCAGCAGAAGGAAGTCACTTTGCTTGAGACGGAGCAGAGCTTCGGCAGTACCTGGAGGTATCTTAAAATCTGCCAGCGCAGGAGGGTGCGGCTTGCCATTTTGTATTAGCACCTCGTTCAACACGCCGTCGCGATCTAGAAAAACCGCCCGCCTCCGTGACTGGGGCACAATCGATTCCCACTTAGTTGCGCTCCGTTGCAGCGCAGGGTGCGAGACCAGGAGGTGCCAGACGATCGCCTGAAAGGCTTCGGAGTGTGGCGTAATCCGATCCGGATGAACCGTGGGAACAATCACGCATGCATCCGCCACGCGCGCCGTATAGCCGCCGTCGCGGCCTACAATTCCGAGGATGGTCGCGCCGACGGACTTCGCGTAGTCGAGCGCCGCGACGATATTGGGACTTACGTTGCGTTCGACGCTGCCACCACCCACCGAGAAAATCAGAACCGAGTCCCGGGGTTGAAGATGACTGACCTCCAGCCATGCCGCAAAGACAGTCGGCCAGCCTTCATCGTTCACTCGCGCGGTCAATTCTGAAACATTGTCGGTTGGCGCGTAAGTCTCGATACCAACAATTTTGCGGAAGTCGTTCACCGCATGGGAGGCATTCGCCGCACTCCCTCCGACGCCAAGAATGAACAGCCGGCCTGAACGTTCGCGAACCTTCACCAGAGAAGCCACCATCTTTTCGATGGCTATCGGATCCAGCCGCCGTGCAATTTCTTCCACTTCAGCAAGAAAAGAGACTGAAAAGTTCGCAGCTTTTCCTGATTTGGGCATGATTTTACAATTGTTCAGCTTAACATACCTAGCGTATTCATTTTTGCGCCGATCCCGAGGGGGTTAATAGGCGTCCGATCGCTAATTCGCACGATCTAGTAACTCGAACGGGCCGAGGTGGACAACTGGCATTTTCGGACCTTACGACCATGGGAGTGTTTCTTCAACCGGACGTTTCCCTTTTGCTTGCACAGCCGCCTTTGCTGTGAAAACTCCTCCCACTGGGGCGGTTGGTGAAATGCGCTTTACTTCTTTAAATCCAACATGCTCAAGCATCCCGATGCAGCAAGCAGGATTAGGAAACCATAAACAGGTCGGATCGTAGCTGGGGTTATCCGGCGGTCCACTCTTGATACCGAACGGATGAAACTCCGCCATAGGTTGATCTCCCGTGTTCTCACACATAGCGGTCTGCATCAACAACGTCCCGGTACAAACGGCATGGATCTTCTCCAGGGCGAGAAGAGGATGACGCAGGTGGTACAACACCCCAAAGAACATGACTAAATCGAAGGTTCCGAAAGTCTTGGGGTCTAGGTCGTAAACACCTGCAAGATGAGATGTCGCACGCGAATCCAAAGCCGTCCGGCACATCTGAAATTTGCGCACCATCGGAGGATAATTCTCAATGGCAACAACTTCGGCAGCTCCCCGGCGTTCTGCCTCAAAGGAAAAGAAGCCTTCCGCGTGTCCGATATCTAACACGCGCATGCCGGTCATGTTGGCCGGCATGCCGAAATATGGAAGCTTCGTTTCCTTGGGATCGTTCCATCCCGGTGTGAACAAACCGCCGGGTAACTCCATTCGATGAAACCAGTATGGTTCGGACGCAATCTGCGACTTCAACCAATCGTTGACAGTTAACGCTGCAACATCGCCCACTGTGGTTCTCCTTTAAGCTGATATGCCGTAAGTAGCGAGAAATGCATGGCGTTCGCGCAGGGACACTAGAAAGGAACCACCCCGCCGGCCGCATTCAAGAAATCGGTAGTATCTCGCAGCCCCTCTGGAGAACCGATCTCATAAAACCGCTGATGCACTTCGAAAGCTGCCAGATTCCCAGCGAGGAGCAAATCCTGATAAATGGTGCCCAAGTCGCACGCCTGCTGCTCGGGAATCGCCTCGAAAACATTGCGCCGAAACGCTCCCAGACCATAATCGATGTGGTGCATAGCAGGAGTACGGTTGCGTTTGTCGTAGCGGAGAATGCGCTCGCCGTCGTACTCAACATTGCTACTGTCGTACAGACCCTCGTTTCGATACACCGTCATTAGCCCGGGGAGGCTGCTCTGCTGGAATGCGTCTTCCACTGCCTGGTAATTGCACGGCAGGTAGGAATCGCCATAGAGTACGAAGAATTGTTCTGGCAACAGCGGCAGCGCCTGGCGAATAGCCCCTGCAGTTCCCAGCAGCTTAGGACCATCGGAGGAGTAGTCGATCCTGATCCCGAGTTCGGCGCCGTCTCCAAAATGCTGGCGAATGTTTTCACCCAGATGACCGACCAAAAGCACCACCTGCCGGACCCCGCCATGTTTGAGGAGTTGGAGTTGGTGCCATAAGAAGGGATGGCCAGCGAGCTCGATCAGGGCCTTAGGAATGCGGTCGGTAATCGGTCGCAGACGCGTCGCCAGTCCCCCCGCCAAAATGACTGCGGGCATAAGTTTCATAGATTGACTCATGGCTGGTTATTCGTGCGAGAGGATGCGGGTACCTTCAAAATCAAAACGGAACCTGACTTCTTTGAGTCCCTGTTCGCGCATGGCATGGCGCAGCCGGGACTTATCTCCTGCGTAAAACATCAGGAACCCTCCTCCACCCGCACCGATCAGTTTGCCGCCGAGAGCGCCATTTGCCATAGCGCAATCGTACCATCTGTCGATGGTCGCACTGCTCATGCCCGTGCTGCGTTGCTTCTTGCGTTGCCAATGGACGTTCATCAGTTTGCCGAATTTATCCAAGTCACCTTTTTCCAGGGCCTGCTTGCTGCAGAACGCCAGTTCCTTCATGCGGTGAAGGTTGTCAGTCATTTCCTCGTCGGACTGCTTACTCTTGTCATCCTGCTCTTTCAGAATCGCGGACGCCGAGCGCGAGTAGCCGGTAAAGAACAGCAGCAGGTTGTCCTCCAGGTTGAACAGCGTTTCTTCTGAACATGGCCACCGGCCACGCTTTCACCCCACCCTCTTTGCCGAACTCGAAGCAGGTAATGCCCCCGTAAGCCGCGATATATTGATCTTGCTTGCCGATAGGCTCTTTCAGAGTGTCGATCTCGACGTGACAGGCTTGTTCCGCTAGTTGATCGCGGGTGAATCAGACTCTTTTTGTAAGCATGCAGGGCCTTCAGCAAGGCGGTCGTGAAACTGCCGGAAGAACCCAGGCCGGTTCCGGCGGGGATGTCGGCCATGCTGGTAATCTCCAGATTTCTTGCCTGGATGCCTACCTCGCGGAGAGACTCACGAATGATCGGATGCTGGATTTCGTCGATTGAGGAAACCTCTTCCAAGTGCGAATACTTGAGCAGGAAGCCGTCGACGAAGCGGGGATGAATATTAATGTAGACGTATTTGTCGATGGCGCCGGCAATCAAAAAGCCTCCGTGCCGGCGCGAATACGAAGGCACGTCCGTCCCTCCTCCGCCCAACGAAACCCGTAAAGGTGAACGTGTAATGATCATGGACCTGTGAATCGCAAAACGTAATTAGTTTGTCGAGCCAAGAAGCAACGGCTCGTTGAATGGTCAAAGCGAAGCACCCGGAGCAAAGCGATCGTTCTCCCGAGTAAGCTCTATAGTACCTTAATCTCCGACGGTCGATGAGAACTGCTCAACGCGAAAGACCGGCAACAGCGCCTTCTCGACACGGCATGCGCAGCACAGAGGCTTCAAGATAATGACCCTACGGAACGACGAGATGAGGAAGCGTCTGCGCGGTTGCGCCGAGGAGGCTCGGCTCGTAAAGCTGCGCGCTCTGGGCCGGGAGAATTATCTCGAGGCTCAACTGGATTCAATCGTCAGGTCGCGGTCCTGGAAGCTTACTCGGCCTTTGCGTCAAGCCACGACGTGGGCGCGCGCTCAGTCCGGTCGAGGAGTGAAACAGAAGGCCGATCGGCCTTCTCCGATCCCGACGTCCGAGAATGCTTCAGGGAGCCGCAAGCCCCGGGGAAATTACCAGCGAAAATTTCAGTACCCAAGGCAGGGAAGCCTGGGACGTAGTGGGTTCCACCCGCTTGGCTGCGTTTCTAAAAGGAAGAGCTTCTCTGTTGCCGCGGTTTTGGGATAAGCTTCCGTCGTGAAGGACTCGTATGCCGCCCCGTCTTCAGGTCGCTCTGTGTTGTTCGAGGAACAACTCTACGCCCATACCTGCTCGCTAGAGCACTCGACGTTTCTAAAAGGTTTGTTACTACTGGTACTGGCTATTAGGCGCTCGTGGCGTCAGAAGTAGCCACGTGGAGAACAAGCTGGAATGGATGGACACAGACTTCAGGCCCTGATTGCCTTGCCGATGAATCGGGACTGCAACTCGTGGGATGATGCGTCGCCTTGCGAGTCATTTACCGAAATAAAAACCACGCGCTGTCCCGGTGATTCCAGCCTGGTAGGTTTAGTCTCGACTTCACTTCCGGGGGCGCCCATCTTCTCCGGTGCGGTATCTCCCATAGCTTCGCGGAGCCGATGCAGCATGAACCACGCTGTCTTTTGCGTGACGCCCAGAGTGCGGTGCAATTCCCAACTGCTCACACCGTTTTTGCAGTTGCAGAGCATCCAGTAAGCTTATCCATGCCGAGCGCCGAATCCTCAAAGATGGTTTCCACCTTCAAGGTGAACTGGCGATTGCAGGGATAACAGAACCAACGGCGGTAGCCCTTGATGAACGAGTGCTTCGTCCCGCCACAGCGCGGCCAAGTGACGTTTCCGCCCGGCCAGCGCAAGGAGACCGCAAACTCGAAAGCGCGGTCGGGATGGCCGAAGTAAACCAGCGTTTCTTGCAATGTCTTTGGCTCTTCCATGAGAGAAAGCAAATCTTAAGCAAACATGTTTGTCAAGTATATTCGTGCCGCTTGAAGTGCAACAGTGCTATGTGCATACCAGATTAAAGGTCACGAACGTCAAATGATCTCGATCATATACATTCGCGAGCTGAGAAGTCGGATGCCTATGCTACGAAGAACGCCCAAGTTCTACGGTGGTCGGCGCCGACCTTCGCGACTCGCGAAATCACGATAGCGGGGAAACCGGTTTATTCGCGCGCGGCGGACGTAGGCGTTTGCCCTGAGGTAGCCCGGTTCCCGAGGACATTCGTGGTTCAGATGCGAACCGATCGCGAGGATCACGAACCTAATGAGTCCATAGTGGCACCAGCTGATCTTGTAGCAATTGGCCATCAATGTAGCAGACCGTGACATCCAGCACACAGTGTGATCAAGTTAGCCTCCACATCGCCGCCCGATTGGCTACGGTGCTTGATGTGGTGCACCTGCAGGTTCCCCATGCTGCCGCAGACCTGGCATCGCCAGCTGTCGCGTTCCAGCACCTGGTGGTGTAGCTTGCGGTAGCTCTCCGCATCGAGTCTGACTGGCGGGCTCTTGCGAGCGATCTGCCTCGTCATGAGATCTTTCCGTTGGCCTCCGACAAAAAGGCCTCCTGTTGCAGACTGGGAAGGAACGCGTAATAGCGTGAGATCGATTGCAGCAGGATCTCCGGATTGCTCCCCTCTAGCGAGGCCCCGGCGAGAAAGTCGGCACAGATCATTTCCAGGCAGTAGCCCCGCGATTTGTCGGACCCCAGCATCAAGGCTGCGGTAGCGATGGCCTGTTCGATGACGGGGATCTGGCTCTTGTAGACCTTGAAATAGATCAACTCCGATGGCTCGCTATCCTTGCCGGTCAGCTCCCTCTCGACTTCCCGCTGGAACTCCGCCTTGGGCATCTGCCGGGCTTTGTGCAGCCAGGTTGCACTTTCGAAGCGCTGCCCCTGCTGTCGCGCCAGCTTCGCCAACTCCAATCCCTTTGTCCATCCCACGTCCTTCAGTTCTTTCCTCACCTGAGGTGGAAGCTGTTCGTGAATCGACATCAGGTAGTAAGCTTTCCTTCTGGACTCTGGGAACCGTCGTTCCAGAAAATCATCGAACGACTTCAGCTTCTCCAGCCGCCAGTACTGGCGGGCCCGGACTTCGCACAGGTACTTGCCCAGTTCCACAAACCTAGTATCCCGCTCGTTCTGATGCCGCATCTCCCAGGCCAGGATCTCATCGATCTTGCCAAGCACAACCATGGCCCGGCGGCGATTCAGCTTAGGCGGCATAGGCGGATACTTAGTACACAAGTTCGTCAAACAGACCAAGATCGACTCCCGGCTTGCGGATCAGCCCAGCCTCCACCAGATGGCGCTGGTTAAGACAGAGCCCGAGAAAGGGGCAGGTCGTACACGGGTTCTGGGGGAAGCGGATACCGCTGTGAGGCAGGAACAGCCCCGACTCGATTCTGTGGACCGTGTCTTCGACCAGGGTATCGAACTCCTGCCGCTGTTGCTCGCTGATAATCGCCCTGAGGTACTGGACTTCGACCATACGTTTACGTACGAAGACGACTTGAGCCACTTCATTGATCCCGGTCATCCAGGAATAGCAAACCAACTGGGGGTCCAGGGCCGCAATGCCGTTCGGCTCGTCAGGATAGCGGGCGGAAGCGGTCTTCCACTCCAGCACACAGGGGGTGCCATCCAGTTCGCCGATCGCATCGACGATGGCGACAAAACTGTTGCCAGAACCGAGTGCACGAGTGAATCGAACCTGTTGATGGCTGTGGGGCTGGTGAATCTGGGCGCGCCCGTCCTGGGTGAATCGCTCCAGCAGCTGAATGCCTTGCCGGAACATGTGGTCCCAGTTGTCGTTTCCTGAGTAGGCCAGTTCCAGGTTCTTACACGGCGCCCACTGCTCGAACAGGACAGCCGCCGGATCTTCGTGACGGAACAAGGCGGCCACGGCCTGCTCGAAGCAGCGGCCGAAAAGCATGGAGGCGCGGACGTCTTTCTCCTGCCAGCCGTCGAAATAGCGATGGCGGTAACGGCGAGGGCAGGTCAGGTAGTGGGAAATCTGGGTGTAGCTGTAGTTCATCATGAGGCCCGTTCCTTCCGCGAGTGCTTACCGTTGCCGGGAGGCGGAATTGGGGCAGAGGCGGACAACTCTTCCCACCGGCTGGCCGGAGCGAAGCCGTCGAAGTTCACCAGCGCGACGCCACTGACCACCGTGTGGCTGATCTTTACCACCCCGACTAAGCCACGCAGGGCTCGTTCGTCAACCTCGTCCTGGCGCAACAGTTCGGGGTCATAGAGGAAATCCCGCAGGAACCAACCCAGCTTCCACATCGCCTTGGGGGTGCAGTAAAGACGGCTGACGATCGAACGCCCGACGAAAGGCTTGGGTTCGAGGATGGAGAGTCGGAGCAGATAAAAGCGCTTCTGGGTTTGCCAGCGATGCTGCGCCCCATCGAGCCGGACCAGAAATATGCCGTCCGGTACTTCGGAGTGCGAATCACGCGCAGTGTCAGCGAGTCCGGGAACCTGACGTTTCATCCTGCCACCTCCTGGCTTGGCCGTGCATAGCTGTTGAGCTGACAGAGCAGGGCGCCACGGTCCTTCATGGCTGCCTCGGCCAGCTGCTGGACGAAGCTTTCGACCTGCTCACGATTGGCATCTTTGAGGGCTTTGGTACCGCAGTAGTCGACGGCGTAGGCTTTCACCAATTCGGGATCGAGCTTGTGTTGGCGGATGAGCTGGCAGAGCCGGTCGCGGACCCTGTGGCCGGAACCGTTCCCGTTGCCGTTTCGGGTGGCATTCTTCGGCGGAGACTTGTGTGCATCAGGAGCTGCCGCCATTGGACCAGGATTGGATCCGATCTCTTCGACCGAGCAAATCCCGATGCCATAGGCCTTGCGCAGAGCACGATTGACCGCTCGCGTTTCGGCTATACGCATCTCGGCGCCACGAACGAGTAAAGACACGTTGGATGGATCAGCATCGCCGTGGCCGACAAAGCCGGCGGAATCTTTGGACGGATACACCGTCGCCTTGAGGACGAAACGGCTCGCCGCGGAGTCGCACAGCGAATCGACGGCCTCGACATGGATACCGCGACATCGCTTGCGACGGGCCAGCCGAATAAGGCCGATGTGGGTTACAAACCAGCCATTGTCAAGCTGGATCACGTCTCCGCTCGCGAAAGAGAAGCTAAATTGTCTGGTTAGCTCTTTTAGCGCTTGGATCCGCGCCCGGTTGATGTCGGGGTAAAGCTTCTTGACTAAGGAAGTGTTGTGGCGTATTAGCTGGAGGTTATTGCGGGCGGGATTCTTGGAAGGCATAAGTTACCTCGCTGATATTGAAATGATATCACAACGATATCTCCGAGGCAAGAGGTATTCTTGGTGATATGCAAATGAACGAATCCCGGGTTCCCATACTTATCCGAATACGAGCCAGTCTGAAGGCAAGAATCGGAGAACTCGCAAAACGGGAGCACCGTTCGACGAATCAACAGATCGAGTTCCTCCTGGAGCGCTCCTTGGCGCAAATTGTAGAGGAGACTGATCGCTTGGGTACGCCAAGTGAGAAACTAAAACGAAATAGGGAAGGGACTTAACAAGTGGGTCAGGCGTGATTGATGTCCTTGGGCTCCGATGTGTTTCTCGTCTCCGCAAACCAGGAAAAGAAACATACGACAGGTCAGTGTCGCGTCGCAGACAAAGGCAGGTTGCTGCATCAGAGAGGGAAAAGCGTAGCCCAGATTTGCGACCCATTTCTACAATCAGTGTTTATTGCTTACGGCAAAGAAGGCGCGGGTATCTCCGGCGCATCTTGGCTCGACGCAACGACCAGTTGCAAGACCGTTAGTAGAAACTCAGCGCGCACTCGTTTGAAACTTCGAACGTTCGGGCCTGTTCGAGATTTTCTGCTGGGGGTGTTTGCGCCTATCAGTGGAAGGGAAGGGCGGAAGTTAGTACGCGACTTTTCGCCGAGTTGAGCCGAAGACGAAGTAAGAATCTCCATGTCTCGATATCGCCGGTTTACGTCGCCGACGGTCGAAGCCTCATTGGCGAAAAAAAGGCGAACGTGATACACTGCATTAGGGCGGGAGTCTACGGTTGTGGACAAGAATATAGAGAGCAACGTTGTCTCGTTGAGTAAAAAGGCAGCAGCAAATCGCCTTAACGCGCAGCTGTCGACCGGACCTAGAACCGAAAAAGGGAAAAATTGGTCACGCCGCAACGCCCTTAAGCACGGCATCCTTGCCTCAGCACTCCTAGTTACCGGCGGAGGCGCGGAAGATCATGCTGAGTTTGATGGGCTCCTGAACGGCCTTTATACAGACCTTGTCCCCGTCGGCACGCTAGAAGAGATGTTGGTCGAGACAATAGCGATCTGCTACTGGAGGGAGGGGCGGGCTCTGCGCTGCGAGGCTGGGCAAATTCGCGAAAACGGAAGTGATTACATGCTCTACAACGGAGGACGTCTCGCTCAATCAATCCTTCGTTACGAAACAACCATCCAACGGCAACTGGCTTACACCCTCAACCAGCTAGAGCGTTTGCAGCGGGCCCGCAAAGGGGAGCACATACCGGCGCCAGTGAATGTTCAGGTTTCAACGGATCAATAAAGCGATGCAGGGGAGTGCGACGAGCGCCCATTGGTCGTACTGCAGAACTTGCAGAACCCTCACAGTCCTTCGTCTCGAGCCTCGAGCTCGCGCCATCATTTCTTCATGGTCCGGATCGGCCCCAGAACCAGCAAGTTGTCGTCGCTGGTGACCTGGGTCAGATCTGAGCCGCAGGGGCGAGAACCCGGTTAGCCGGATCGCGGTGCGGCAGGGGCAGTTGCTGGGCGGCCAGCACGATCTCGTCGGTGAAGGAGCGTTCCTCAGAGGCGCAGTGGCTTGCGCCAGCCACTCTGCCAGGTTGACGGGGAGGCGAATCCTGCCCCGGGCATTGAGCAGCAGCGCTTCCCAGGTCGAAACTCGAGAAAGCCACAACGCGTTGCGTCTATTACCAAGACACGGGAGGCTCAACATGAGCGTTCTTGCGAAACGAAGCCAATAAGCCTCTTGTTATGAACAAAACTGAGAAGGTAATTATCACGTCACGCAACGACGAAGGCCGGAGCAGTTCCTCCAGCCCCTCGATGGCCGCGAGGTCGAGGTGATCCGGAAGTTCGCACCTCGACGTTATCCCCGGGAAATAAAGTCGGCGAGTGTTCCAATCAAGACGGTCTTGTGAGCGATGAGATTAAAACCCCTGGCTCGGGCATCTGCCGCCAACGCTTCAAGTTCACGGTGAGCTGCTGCGGGATTCCCAGATTCTAACTCGATCTGACCCAGCGCGAGCCGTGCTTCCAACTCGTAGTTGGCGAATCCGTATCGTCGCGCTTTGGCTAACGCTGCTGTCGACGTTGCGGCTCCGTTCCCGCGCTCTCGCATATCTCTGGCCAACATATTCGGCTTGGCTGCCCACGATGGATCCAGATAAGGTGGCAGAAGCCAGTAGCTCAGGTTCAGGCGCGATCGGGAACGCTTATCGCGACAGCATACATTGCTGCACAAAGTTAGATAATGACTTCGATGAACGATGATAGGACGGAGAGTTTGCGAGATTGCGCCGCGGAGGGCCGTTTGGCAAAGTTGCAAGCATTGGGGAGGGAACAACTTCTCAGGGCTCAGCTGAACTCCATCGTCGGTTCGAGGTCCTGGAAACTTACTCGACCTTTGCGTCGGGCGACGACGTGGGTGCGCACTCACTTCGGTCGAATAGTGAAACAGGGCGCCGATCGGCCGACTCCAATCCCGACGTCCGAGAATACTTCAGGGAGCCACAAACCCGGGGGAATTACCAGTGAAAATTTCAGTACCCAAGGCAGGGAAGCCTGGGACCTAGTGGGTTCCGCCCGCTTGGTCGCGTTGCTAAAAGGAAGAACCAGGATAGTTTTTCCCTATGCTGTGGAATGCCAAATCTCTATCATTGTCGTGCTCTACGGCAAGGCTCATCTTGGGTTGCTCTGCATCGAGTCAATTCTGCGCAACGCCGACGTTCCCTATGAACTCATCCTAGTTGACAACAACCCGACCGATGGCAGCAGGGAGATGCTGGAACATCTGGATGGCGCCGTCGTCATCCGCAATCGAGAGAATCTGGGCTTTGGGTATGCCTGTGGGCAGGGCGCGGAGCGGGCCCGAGGTGAGTTGCTTTGCTTTCTAAACAACGATGCACTTCTACAGTCCGGGAGCTTGGGCGCCGTTCTCGCTGACTTTCGTGAGGATAAAGCCATTGGCGTGGTAGGCGGCAAGATCCTGCTCGCGGATGGCCGACTGCAAGAGGCTGGCTCTATAGTTTGGAAGGATGGTTCCGCTTGGGGATATGGCCGCGGCGACGACCCTGGTCTGCCACGATACAATTTTCGCCGTCCAGTCGACTATTGCTCCGGGGCATTTCTTTTTACTGCTCGATCGCTCTTTGCCGAGCTTGGTGGCTTCGATGCAAGGTTCTCGCCGGCCTATTACGAAGACAGCGATTATTGTTTCAAGGTTTGGGACAAAGGGTTGAAGGTCATTTATGAGCCGCGGGCGGTAGTTCATCACTATGAGTCGGCATCTTCGGAGATTGCGGAAGCCGCTAAAGGCTCCATCGCGAAGAATCAAGCAAGGTTTTTCGATAAGTGGAAGGAACAGCTACAGCACCATCTCGCACGGGCGGGTGAACACATTCCTTATGCACGAATTGCGCAGCGCGCTGGAGGAGCACGGATCCTTTATTTGAGCGGTGCAGGTCTCCAAAGCACGTATGATCTCGAATTCAAGGGGTCCAGTTCGGTTGTGGCACAACTCGCCAGGCAAGGGTACCACCTGACGGTCGCATCGACATCCCAAACCGGCGGAGAGGTCGGCGGCGCGAAGTCTTCGAGAGATATTGAGTATGCCGATGTCACGACGGCCACGCACTATGTATTTCGCGAGGTACTCTCGCAATACGACGCTGTCTGGATCGACGGGCGGCAAAGCATGCGTAGTTTCCTGCTGCACATCTGTAATATGGACGAGACTATCCCGACGATAATCTACGAAGCCGGCACCCTCTCAGCAAGATCGAAAGCAATCGACTCTCCAATGACAATACCAACCGATGGGTTGACCGGCGGACTCCATGAAGCCCTGGTGCTTTGCAGTGCGGCGGATCTGATCTTCGTGGTCTCTGAGGCAGATCGGCAGGTCCTGCTCGAGAGAGGAATCAGTAATGTCTATGTGCTGTCTGCGACTAGCCTTACTGAGATTGCAGCCAGGATCGGAACTAGAGTAGGGCAATCTTCACCGTAATGATGAAACGATTCGCTCCCAAGCGTGATTTATACTCTTCCAATCGTGGGTTTCATTTATCAGCGCCTCAAGCGGTTAGTTTTTGGTAGCAAGGTTAGGAAGGAGCCGCAGGCTCGTGCGCTTGCCTGATCCGCTTCCGCTGCTTGCCAGTCTTCAGGATCTACTGGCTGATGCGCAGGCTGCGATCCTTACAACTACTGTGCGAGACGTTTTATATAGTAGCCAACATGCGAGACCCTCCGACGATACTTCCCATGGCCGGGCGCGATCGCTGCCCGAATTCGAAGCATTGCTGCGCGGCGCCGGCTTGAATATCGATCTAGCCGGGCTTACCGCAAGCAATGACAGCGACTGGGCTAAACGGACGATCCTGGCAGTGTTGCGACGCGGTACAAAGCCACGAGTCAGCGCTCCGCGAGATTTTCAGGTGCTGGCGTGCATGTGTACTTACAATGAGGAAGATATCGTCCAGACGGTGCTTAAGCACGTCACCTCGCAGGGCGTTGAGATCCACTTGGTTGATAACTGGTCGACGGACCGCACGGTTGAACGTGCAGAAGCGTTTCTAGGACGAGGACTAACCCGTATCACGAAGTACCTTATCGAGGGACCGTCGCCCACCTACGACTGGCATGCGCTGCTGACACATGTTGAGGAGTTGAGCAGTGTATGCGATGCGCACTGGTGCATTCATTATGATGCGGACGAAATCAGAGAGTCTCCCTGGCCGCATATCAATCTTCGCGATGCATTGTTCCGTGTCGATTGCGAAGGCTTCAACGCGGTCGACCATACTTGTCTGGTGTTCCATCCGACCCAGGGTGGAACTGAGGATGCGACTGATATCGATTCGTACCGGCATTATGAATTCGGTAAACGCGGTGGGCATTTCGTCCAGATTAAAGCCTGGAAGCGGCAGAAGGATGGAATCCGTCTCGCCGAATCGGGCGGACATCAGGTGGAGTCCCCCGGGCGCAGGGTGTATCCGTATAAGTTTTTGTTGCGACACTATCCAGTGCGATCGCAAGAGCAGGGAATTCGCAAAATATTATCCGATCGCAAGCCTCGGTGGAATCCGGAGGAACGAGGTTCGCGAGGCTGGCATACACACTACGATCATGTCGAACCGAGTCATAACTTTCTGCTGAATGCGGCGGATTTGCTGGAATTCGATCCAGCTACGTTCTACCGCGACTACCTTGTGGAACGCCTGAGCGGGATTGGTGCCGAGCGCAGTTGAGAGCAAGGTTCTGAACTCAATTTGTTTGCATGCCTACGCGGTAGTCTGCCGTGCTATACCTGAAGCACGTCGCCTTCACGGGCGACCAACTGGTACAGCACGGGATTGACGAAGAATCCGATGAAAAGCCGGGAGATTAATCCCGCCACAATGACGATGGCGAAAGGCTTCTGGGTATCGGAGCCGATTCCGGTAGAGAGTGCGGCGGGGAGCAGTCCCAGACAGGCAACCAGTGCCGTCATCATGATAGGACGAAGCCGCAAGAGCGAGGCTTCGCGAGTTGCGGTGGGGATGTCCATGCCTTCCAGGCGGAGCTTATTGATATAGGAAACCAGAATCACCGCCGTTTCGACCGACACACCCAGTAACGCCAACAATCCTAGAACTGAGGAAACGCTGAAAGGGGTGTGGGTGAGCTTTAACGCGATGAGCGCGCCTACTGGCTCGGTCATGATTACGCCCAAGGCGATCGAGACCGGGAACTTGAAGTTTCCATAGAGCGCGAACAGAATCATGAAAATGAGTACGATGGCCAGCGGTCCGATTACGATGAGCTGCGACTTAGCTTCCAGAAATTGACTATATTCACCGCCCCAATTGAGCCAGTAACCCTGAGGCAGGCTGACAGCTTTACTGACTGCCTTTTGGCCGTCCTGTACGGCACGCTCCAGGTCCCGTCCTTCAATACTGTATTGAATGCCAATATAGCGCGAGTTATTTTCACGATAGATAAATGCCGCGCCATTACCCTGTTTAATATCGGCAAGTTGACTTAGCGGGATCTGCTTGCCATCCGGCGTGCCTACCAATAAATTACCGATCTCATGCGCGCTGCTGCGGAATTGGGGCTGCATGCGAACGACCAGATCGAATAATTTCTCGCCTTGAATGACTTGGGTTACGGCCTGGCCACCGACGGCTGCCGAGATTACGGCTTCCACGTCGGCAACATTGATCCCGTAGCGGGCAATCTTGTCACGATCCACGTCGATCAGCAGGCTGGGTTGGCCTAACTCGCGAACCACAGTCAAGTCGGTAAAGCCGGGGATTTTGGCTAGCGCATTCTTGATCTGTACTGCCTTGTCTTGAAGGACATTTAAATCTTCGCCATAGACCTTCACGGCCAATGAACTCTTGAGTCCGGTTAGGGCCTCATCCACCGCGTCTTCGGCAGGCTGGGTATAGTTGAAGATAATTCCGGGAAATGCGGTTAGCTTCTTATTGATAGCCTCGATCAACTTGTCTTTGGTATCGAGATCGCCGCTCCACGATTTATCTTTGTAGGGTTTCAACCCGACATAGAACTCGCAGTTAAAAAAGCCAGTGGGATCGGTGCCATCATCGGGACGCCCCAGCTCAGAGGCGACAGTGGTGACTTGCGGATAAGACATCAGAATGGCACGAATCTGAGGAGCGATACTGCTCGCCTCTTCGAACGAGATGGTGTAGGGCATGGTTGCCCGCACCCAGAGCGCTCCCTCGTCAAGATGCGGCATGAATTCACCGCCGATGAAGGGTACCAGCAGCAAGGTCGCGCCGAAAATCAGTGTAGCGATCAACAAGATGAGTTTCGGCCGCGCCAGCGCCCAATCCAATTGCTTCGCATAGACGCGCTTCATCCAGTCGTAGGCGCGATTCCCATGTTCTTTTACGCCGCTTCTGAACCAATACGACGCCAGTACCGGAACCAGCGTAAGAGTAAGGATCAGCGCGCCGATCAGCGCAAACGACATGGTCTCGGCCATGGGATGGAACAGCTTTCCCGACGGGCCGCTGAGAGCGTAGATGGGAAGATAGCCGGCGAGGATCACGGCGACGGAGTAGAAGATTGGGCGATCGACATCTTTCGCGGCTGCCAGGATAACTTCGTGCAAGCTATAACTCTCGCCCTGCCGCAGGGCAAGTTCGCGGTAGATATTTTCCACCATCACTACGGTGCCATCGATGATGATGCCGAAATCAATAGCGCCAATGGAAAGCAGGTTGGCAGCGCCGTCGTGAGCATGCAACACGATGAAGGCGAACAACAACGCGAGCGGAATGGTGAGCGCGACGATAATGGCCGCACGGAAGCTGACCAGGAAGAACATCAGCACGATCAGCACCAGGACCATGCCGCGGAGCAGGTTATCTTCTACCGTATCGGTGGTCAGCTTCACCAGTTCGCTGCGATCGTAATAAGGATGGATTTTGACGTCGGGTGGAAGGATGGTGCGGTTCAGTTCATCCGTCTTCGCTTCCACGCCCTTCAAGACGTTCTGAGTCTGCTCACCACGCAGCATTAGAATGACGCCTTCGACCGCATCGTCATTTTTCTCATAACCGAATTCGCCGAGACGGGGCGCGTGACCGATCACAACATCGCCGACGTCTTTAATGCGGATCGGGACGCCATTGTTGCTGCCCACTACAACGTTGCCGATATCGCTGGTGTCGCGTACCAGTCCGATGCCGCGCACGTAATAGAACTGGCCGCCCTGCGAGAAGAAGCCGCCACCGGCGTTGGCATTATTCGCGGCCAAGGCTGCCTCGACCTGCGGGACGGTCAAGTGGTAGCCGTAGATGCGGGCAGGATCGAGCAATACCTGATACTGCATGACGGTGCCACCGAAACCGGAGTCGTCGGCAACGCCGGGAACGGAGCGGTAGGCGCGCTCGATCACCCAATCCTCAAAGGTCTTTAGCTCTTGCGGACTGCGGTCAGGACTCTCGATAACATAGCGGTAGACCAGGCCGCTGGGGCTGAACAGGGGAGCCATGGAAGGCGTGACGCCCGTAGGCAACGTAGCTTGGGCGATGCGCTGGAAGACAATCTGGCGGGCGAAGTAGTCGTCCGTCTTGTCGTCGAAGGTGAGGATCACATCGGAAAGACCGTAGAGCGAGATGGACCGCATCACGACCATGTGCGGCACGCCGTTCATCTCGAGTTCGAGGGGGAGGGTGACGAGTCGTTCTACTTCTTCAGCGGCGTGGTCGGGCCATTGCGTGATGAGTTCGACCTGGGGAGGAGCAAGGTCGGGGTAAGCATCCACCGGCATGCGCCGGAACGAGATAATTCCGGCGGCCATCATGAAGGCGGTCAGCATCAAGACCAGGAACCGCTGACGAAGCGCCGCTTGTACGATTCGATGGATCATTCGGAGATGGACGCCATGGTCCTAATTACAGCTCCTTGCTCAACTGTCGCTGTTCTAACGAAGCTCTAGGAAGAACAGCGCTTTCTGGTCCAGGGCTAAAGCCCTGTTTATGTCAGCCTAGACGCCGGCCTGAAGGCCGGCTCTACCTTTAATGTCAGTTAGACGCTGGCCTTAAAGGCCAGTCCTACTTTAATGTCCGGCTAGACGCTGGCTTAAAGGCCAGCCCTACCTAGAAGCAACTCTTGATACCTCTTCAACGCTGCAATGAATTCGCAAACTGCAGGAACAAGCTGCCATCGCCTATGACGCGATCGCCTGCTTTTAGTCCACTGGTAATTTGCGTTTGTCCTTTCAGGCTCTCGCCCAGAGTTACCGTCCGCTTGGCAAATTGATTTTCGGACGCCTCCGCATAAACGAACGGCTGATTTTCGTTGTCGCGCAGGACCGCGGAATCAGGGACAGCAATCGCGTTTTGAATCGTGCCCGCATTTACCGTCGCAGTGACGAACATGTCTTTCTTCAGCTTCTCGCCGGGATTGCTGGTCTCGATGCGCGCCTGAAGGGTGCGGGTAGTCGGATCCAGAGAAGCTGCCACATAGGCGATGCGGCCCTGGAAGACGTCAGGATAAGCTTCGGTCTGAATGGTGACTGAATCGCCCACCTTCACGTAGGGCAAATCTTTCTGGTAGACGTTCACCAACACCCATACAGTACTGACATCGGAGATCAGGAAGCACTGTGTGGCACTGAGCTGCAGCAACTGGCCCGCCGCTACGTCCTGCTCGACCACTTCGCCACTGATGGGTGCTTTTACCGGAACCTCGAAAGACGGTGGCGCCTTCACCAGCGCTTCCGGATCGTTGATGCCTAAGACCTTCAGAGCGGCTTCTGCCGCAACCAAATCGCCTCCGGCTTGCACCTCGGCCGACTCAGCCTGCTCCAGATTCTGTTCGGCGATGGCATGGTGTTGATACAAATCCTTGGCGCGCGCATAAGCTTTTTCGGCCAAGGCATAAGCATCCTTGGCCTTCAGATAATTGGTGCGAGTCTGGGAATAATCAGGGCTGGCCACGTACAGCATGGGCTGGCCGCGCTCGACCCGCTGGCCAGGGACGACCACGATGCGGCTGACGGGACCGCTCACCTGGGTGATCACCGGCGTGGTATGAAAGCTGTTGTAAGCGACAGCGCCAGTCAGCCGCAGAGTGCGAGTCAAGTTCGTAGGCTGGACCTGGAGCACCTGCACGTGGGCCATCTGGTCCGGCGGAATGGTGAACAGTTCGGCCGTGTTGGCGTTGTTGGCCTCGTTCCTGGCGGCGTTGCCCGGCTCGGCCCCGTTGCAGCCGGCAAGCGCCAGCATGACCGCTGACAGCACGGCGAGTGTAGCCCGGGATTTCCAGCGATCGTGGGACATCTTCACGGAAGATTCCTCGTTCCTACGGCTTCCTTGAGCTGTTCTAATGCAGTCATGTAAGACGACAAAGCCTGGCGATAGGCCAGTTGGACCGAACGATAACTGCGTTCGGCATCCAGAAAATCCAGCAGGCTGGCCGCTCCGCGTTTATACGCGTACTCGCTGATGTCGCGCGAATCCTGGGCCTCTTTCAAGTAGCCAGAAGTATAAAGCTGGACCACCTCGTCATTGCTGTGCAGGGCTTCGTAGGCGTCGTTGACGTCGGACAGCACGATGTCGCTGGTGGAGGCCTGGGTCTCCTGGGCTTGCGTTAACGCATACTGGGTGCGCGCGATCTCACCTTGGTTCCGGTTAAAGACTGCTATGGGGAAATTCGCGAAAAACGATGCAGTATTCTCTCCCGCGGTGTGGGTGTAATAAGCAATGCCATTCACATCCACTTTGCCGTTGGCTTTCGCCAGCCCGATCTGGCTTTGGGCTGCGATGATGCCCAGTTCGGCGGCACGATAATCGGGACGATCCTGCAGCGCTTTTGCCTGCAAGTCTTCCAGCTTGACCGGGAGAGCCTGATACGACAAATCGCCGACTACGTCGTAATTGGCAGGGACGGCATCATAGCCCAGCAGGGTGCGCAGGTCGATCAGGGCCTGCACTCTGGCTAAACGCGCGGAGGACACGTCGGTTTGAAACTGTAGCAGTTGCAGCTTGATCTTGAGGTAATCCCCTTCGCTAATGTAACCGGATTTGTATTGCGTCTCGCCGATATCAACCGTCTGCTGGAAGCTTTCCAAATCTTGCAGAGCAAAACGCAGGGTCGATTCCGCCAGCAAGACGGTAATGAATTGCTGGCCGACGTTGAAAGCCAGGGTGCGCTCGGCGTCGGTAACCTGGGCGCGGGTGACAGCGGTCTGGTCCTGGGCTGCTTGCAAGCGATGTTGCCGTTTGCGCCCCCGCTCGAAGAGATATCCCAGCCCGGCATCGAACTGCTGAACTTCTCCCACATTGTCGGAGTTGAAGTTAGAGGGAGCAAAAACCGGCAAGAACTGGGAATCGAAATTGAGCGTCGGGTTGGGCCGCAGATTCGCGGTGATCTCCTGCGCCTGGTTCTGAAGAACCAGGGTGCGGGTCGCCTTTAGCGCGTGATTGTGAGCCAGCGCCAGGTCAATTGCCTGATCAAGAGTGATCATGGCCGGGTTTTGAGCTTCGAGGGCAGGCACGAACAGCAGCAGTGCCGTCGCCACAACGACGCATATCCGGACGCACTGAGGGCGCATAGAATTCAATTCAAAGTGCGGCCTTCGAAGGAAATATGCGGTCACCCAATCGTGTACGTCCCCAAGTTTCAGTATCGGTGTCACCCACGCGAGTTCAAAATACCGGCCACACTTCTATAGACGGCAACGGCCCCTCAGAGACAACAGCTATGTTAGCGGCAAACCCATTGTAAACCGGGAAGTTGCGGGCAAACCAAATTCAGGGACGAAGGGAAGGCGAGGCGTGCGGAAGTTCGTGCCGGCAAGGTTCATCTGTAGTGGCGCGGGTCGGCAGCATTCGTTGCAACCCCGTGAGGCGTGTGCTACTTTCAAGGATGGTTAGAGGTACGCTTTGCGCGCACAAGTGCCCGCTGGGCTAAACCGCAAAGAGGCCGAGATTTACGCCCGCCTCGATCCGGAGCGGCTGCCCCACCACATCGCTATCATCATGGACGGCAATGGCCGCTGGGCCAAACGCCGCCATCTGCCCCGCATCGCGGGACACCGCTCGGGTGTGGCCTCGGTACGCTCAACCGTGGAAACCGCTGCTCGCCTGAAAATCTCCGCCCTTACCCTTTATTCCTTCTCGGCAGAAAACTGGAAGCGTCCCAAAGGCGAAGTCGAGTTCCTGATGAACCTGCTGCGCCGCTATCTGAAGATGGAGCTGCCTACGCTGATGGAGAACAATATCCGGCTGCAATACATTGGCCGGCAGCAGGAGCTTCCGCAAGAGGTGCAGGAGCGCATGGCGTGGGCGCGCGAGATGACCGAGCGCAATACGGGCATGGTGCTGACCCTGGCGCTCAACTACGGCTCGCGAACGGAGCTGGTCGACTGCTTCAACGCGCTGGTGCGCGAGGCGTCGCGCAATGGCGGCATCGAGCACTTGAAGATCGACGAGCGCTCGATCGCGCGGCATCTTTATACCAACGGACTGCCCGACCTCGATCTGGTCATCCGCACCAGCGGCGAAATGCGGCTCAGCAATTTTCTGCTGTGGCAGGTGGCCTACTCCGAGATCTACGTGACCGAAACGCTTTGGCCCGACTTTCGCGGCACCCAGTTGCTGGAGGCCATCGAAGCGTTCCAAAAGCGCGAGCGCCGCTTCGGAGGCCTGGGCAGCGATAACGGAAGCCTTTCGTGAAGCGCGTTCTCACCGCAGTCATCCTAATTCCCATTGTTGTGCTGGCGCTGTTCAAGGCGCCGCTGTGGCTGTTTAGCCTGCTGGTGCTGGGGGTGGCGCTGCTGGCGGCTAGGGAATATTTCGATATCGCAGCCGCGCAAGGCTTCCGCCCGATGGCGGCGACTAGCTACGCACTTATGGTGTTGTTATTCGTCCTCTTCTACGTCGTAATTTGGCTGGGCTCGAGTTCTCCTGCCGGCGGTGTCGTTGCACTATTTGGAGTCCCGGTGTTTGCTTTTCTCTCATCTGTTTTCTCGGCACTTGTGTTTCTTCTGCTTAGCCTTAGGAGCGAACCGCTCTCACAAGCACTACCCGGCGCCGCGATCTCGTACATGGTGCTTCCCTACATAGCTTTTACGCTCGCCCTGCTAATAGTTCTGAAGAATATTGGGAACGGACCCATATACCTGTTGTATGTGATGTTGCTGGTGTGGTGCGGCGATGTCGCCGCTTATTATGTCGGGCGTGCGATCGGAAAGCATAAACTCGCCTTGCGCATCAGTCCGGGCAAAACATGGGAAGGTTCGATTGCTTCGGTTATTGGGGCGGTGATCGTCGGCTTGCTGCTGTTTCATTACATCAATCCAATTGCCGAAGGATTTCGTCAAGCGCACCTGCTAACAGTCCCTACCGATATGTCGAGTCGAACAGCCTCGCCGGCTTTCGAACTCGCGCCAGTATGGTTCGTGACTCTATTTGCGGTCTGCGTGAATGTCGCTGCGCAATTCGGCGATCTGTTTGAGTCGGCGCTCAAGCGCGGCGCGGGTGTTAAGGATTCCGGAACGGTGCTACCCGGTCACGGAGGAGTTCTCGATCGCATCGACGCGCTGTTGTTTGCGCTGCCTATTGGGCTGCTCTTCTATTTCTTTGGGATGAGCAGGTACTTCGCGCCGGGTGGAATCGATTAGCATTCGCCCTTCCGCGTTCCGAGTAATGTGTATACGATGTATACTCAACCGAAGAGGTTTTTATGGCCGCTAGCATGGTTCACATTCGCATTGACCACAAGGTAAAGGCTAAAGCCGCGAAAACACTGGCCGCAATGGGGCTGACTGTTTCCGATGCGGTGCGTCTGTTGCTGACGCGGATTGCATCCGAACGAGCGCTTCCCTTTGAAGTACGCGTTCCGAATCGTGAGACGAAGGCGGCCATTGCAGCAGGCGAGCGCGGAGAAGTATCCCGGGCAACCAGTGTCGCCGGCATGATGGCCGATTTGAATGCGGACAATTGAGTGGACCAACGCTTTCAGGCGCGACTATAAGCGCATTAAGGCAACGCCCCGGCACAAAGACATTGAAACCCTGCTCTCTGAGACGGTCGAACTGCTGGTTGAGGACAATCCACTCCCAGAGAAGCGTCGCGATCACGCCCTTGTAGGCAACTGGAAAAATCATCGCGAATGTCACCTGAAGCCGGATCTGCTCTTGATTTACAAGCTGCCTGATACGCTAACTTTGCGACTCGTGCGCATGGGTACCCACAACGATTTGTTTGCTAATTGATCTGAGACTTCATGAAACGCATCGCCATTCTCGGTTCCACTGGTTCCATCGGCAAGAGCACGCTCAACATCGTCGAGAGCTTTCCTGATCGCTTCTCTGTCGTCAGCATGGCGGCAGGTAACAATGTCGATCTGGCTTTCGAGCAGGCGCGGCGCTGGCGTCCGCAGATTCTTTCGATGGCGACTGCCGAGGCCGCCGATCAACTCCAAGACAAGCTGAAGAAGGCCGGGCTCGCCAGTGAAATCGAAGTGACCCACGGCTCGGCAGGAACGGTGAAGGTCTCGACTCATCCCGATGCCGACTTCGTGGTCAGCGCCATCGTCGGCGTTGCCGGACTGGAAGCCACCTACGAAGCCGTCAAAGCCGGAAAATCCGTCGGGCTCGCAAATAAGGAGTGCATGGTTGCAGCCGGCGATCTGATCACCGCCGAGGCGCGCAAACAAGGCAAGCCGCTGCTGCCCATCGACAGCGAGCACAATGCCATTCATCAGTGCATGCGCGGCGGACGCCGTAATGAAGTGCAGCGGGTGTGGCTAACGGCCTCAGGTGGTCCATTTTTTCATACCCCGGCCAGCGATTTCTCCAATATTACGGTGGAGCAGGCGCTCAATCATCCCACCTGGAAGATGGGAAGGCGCATTACCATCGATTCGGCGACGCTGATGAATAAAGGCTTCGAGGTGATCGAAGCTTGCCGTCTCTTCGATATGCCGTCCAGCCAGATCAGCGTGCTGGTTCATCCCCAAAGCACTATCCACTCGATGGTCGAGTTCATCGATGGCAGCCTGCTTGCTCAGATCTCAGTCACTGACATGAGGTTACCGATCCTGTACGCGCTGACGTATCCCGATCGCATCGAATCGGACCTACGCTTTCCGGTGCAGGAGCTGCGGCGGCTGGATTTCAGCTTGCCCGACCTGGAGAAATTTCCTTGCTTACGTTTGGCTTACGAGGCAGTCGAAGCGGGAGGCGGCAAAACCATCGCCCTGAACGCGGCGGACGAAGTAGCGGTGGCGGCATTCCTCGAAGGTAGTATTGGGTTTGTAGACATTCCGGCTACAATAGAAGCAGTTGTTTTGGAAACGCCGGGGCGAGTGCCGGAATCTATAGAAGAAGTATTGAGCGTGGATGCGGACGCGCGTCGCAGGGCGCACCTGCGAGTTCAGATTTTAAGCCAGGGACGAAGCGCTATCCCGGCAACTCGACACTAGCAACTCCCCAGTAGAAGAGATTTATGGAATCGTTTTTGATTGCGGTGGTCGCGATGGCCGTTGTGCTTGGGATCATGATCCTGGTGCACGAGTTTGGTCATTATGCTGCCGCTAAGTATTTTGGCGTCCGGGTGGACGTATTCTCCATTGGCTTCGGCAAGCGCCTGGCCGGCTTCCGCGCGGCGTATACCGACTATCGCATCAGCGCGCTGCCGCTGGGCGGATACGTCAAGATGGCAGGCGAGAATCCGCTGGAGTCGCGCAGCGGCGCGCCCGACGAATTCATGTCGCACCCGCGCTGGCAGCGCTTCGTGATCGCCATCGCCGGCCCGGCCATGAACATCATCCTGGCCATCGCGCTGCTCACTGGCGTCTTCATGGTGCATTACGAGCATCCGCTCTATCTGACCAGCCGGCAGTTGTGGGCTGGGTGATGGACGGCTCTCCCGCGGCCAAGGCAGGCATCGAGCAAGGCGATCGCATCGTACGGATCGACGGCCAGGCAAATCCGACCTGGGAAGATGTTTTGCTGAAGGTCATGATCAGTACCAAGCAGCCGGTCAGCGTCGCCATCCAGCGTGGTCACGACATTCTCGAAAAACAGATTCAGCCGGAAGCGGAAGGCTCCGACGAATATGGCACTGTGGGATGCTTGCCTGATCAGCCGGTCATCGTCACCGAACTTGAATGCCAACATGCCAGCGGCCAAGGCCGGTTTGAAGGTGGGCGACGAGATCGTTTCGGTCAATGGCACGCCGGTGCGTTCTCTCTACTCGGTCATCCATTACCTGCAGAAAAGCGGCGACAAACCCTTGGTGGTGGTGGCCTCGCGCCAGGGACAGCAGATCAACTTCAACATGACGCCGGTCTACGACCAAGGACGAAAGGCCTACCGGTTGGGATTCGGCTCGGAGCCGGTACACGTCGACAAGCTGCCATTTGCCAAGGCGCTGGATCGATCGTTCGAGGAGAACAGGAAATATTCGCTGCTGATGGTTGACCTGGTCCACAAGATGGTGGAGCGGAAAGTCTCCATCAAGCAACTCGATGGTCCGATTGGGATCGCGCGCGCTTCCGGTGAGGCTGCTCGCGAGCCAGGCTGGACTCCGTTGCTCAGACTGATGGCGATGATCAGCCTGAACCTGGGCATCCTGAATCTGCTGCCTATTCCGATTCTCGATGGCGGAAGGATCCTGGAGCTCATTATCGAGTCGATCATGCGGCGCGATATCAGCTTGCGGGTCAAAGAACGCATCTACCAGACGGCGTTTGTTTTCCTGGTGCTGTTCTTTGTGGTGGTGATTTACAACGATCTGATGAAGGCCTTGCCGGGACTGGCACAGCGACTGCCGTAGGCGAACGAGTTGTGAGCGGAAGAATCGATGGGACGCAGCCAGCGTCCCATTTTTGTTGAATGCCGAGCGAAGTTACCGAGCTTTTTCGTTCGTCGCAGCCGAAGTCTGTGTTCCTGGCGCCTGATCGGCTTGCAGGAGTTCGTGACACTGTTTCAGAAAAGGTTCGGCCGCCGCTTCCCCTGACGCCACCGCTCGCAGCAAGAGTTTGTAGGCCAGCGAATAATCGTGCGGCGTGTCTTTCCCGCCCATATAAATACGTGCCTCATTCACCAATGCCCGAGAGGAGCCTTGCGCGGCCGCTTTTTCGAACCAGCGTATGGCCTCGGCCTCATCGGCCTGAACGCCCTGGCCTAACATGTACATCGCGCCGAGATTGTCCTGCGCAGTAGTGAAGCCCTGCTCGGCTGCCTTGGTATACCAGAACACCGCCTGCTGCTGGTCGCGAATCACTCCTTGTCCATATTGGTAGACGTATCCTAAATTGCTCTGAGCTTGTGCGTTGCCCTGGCGGGCTGCCACTTCGTACCACTTAGCAGCCTGGTCCAGGTCGCGCGGCAGGCCTCTGCCGGCTTGGTATAGATTTGCCAGGTTGCATTGCGCCGGCACATAACCTAACGCGGCGGCCTTTTGGTACCATTCTGCCGCTTGCACGAAGCTCTGGGTTACGCCTCGACCCTGTTCATAGAGCAGGCCAAGGTGATGCTGCACTTCGGCATTGTCGCGTAGTGCGGCCTTGCGGTACCAGCGGACCGCCTCGGTAAGATCCTGCTGGACGTGTATGCCCTCTTCGTAGGCCACGGCCAACGCGGCTTGCGCTCCGGCGTCCCCATGCCGCGCCTGATTTTGCAATTGAATGAATTGCTTTTGAGTTAAGTTTGTCAGTTCTTCTTTGGCGGTGTTGCCGGCCCGGGCGAGCGCTGCCGGGAGAAGCAGCAAGCAGCCTAAGATCATCAAGAACCCCACTCCGCCCCAATCCCTGCGAATGGCCATCGCCCCTCCGCCAAAAGCCGAATCGCTTGCCAAGTTGGAGGCAGTCTAGTCCGGCAGCAGCCCGAATACCAGAAAAATTGTCGCTGTTTTTACTAAAGTGGTAGCTGCCGGGCGAGCAGGGGATTCCGGAGCATTCTCTGGAGACGAAAATCAGAAAGGCTCCCGATTGGTGGGAGCCTTGAGTTTTTCGTATTCGGATTTAACCGGCCCGGAGGTCAGTTGAACGATTGCGAACTGGAGCCGTCGTTGCGCTTCAGAGTGGGACGATCATCGTCGGGCTGGCTTCCGCTTCCCGTGCTGCTGCCATTACCGCTGTCGGTGCTGGGATTGTCGGCGGTCGCACGCCGCAAGGTTGGACGATCTTTGTTGTCCTTGTCGTTCTGCACCTTGTGATGATTCTCGATCGCCGCCAACCGGCCCTTTACCTGATCAAATTCCGAAGTATCTACGATGTACTCATCGCGCGCCGGCAGCACCGTCCGCATTTCATTCTGTGCGGAGGCGACGCGGTCGGGCGTCATAGGGTGAGAAGCAAACGCCTTGGCCAGGGTGCCGGGCTTCTTCTTTTCCTGCGCCTCAATTTTCTCGAAGAACGAGATGAACGACTGCGGATCGTAGCCCGCTTTGTACATGTATTCCATGCCGAGGAAATCGGCTTCCGCTTCGAAATTGCGCGAGAACTTCATGAAGGTGAGCGGCACGCCGATTCCCATGGCGGCCTGTGTTCCCTCATAAACTGCCCAACCGCCGGGCACGAAGATCAGCGGAATGCTGGCCAGGTTAACGATGTTGCCGCGCGTCTGTTCGCGCGCTACGTGACAGGCCGCGACGTGGCCGATTTCGTGCGCCATGACGCCGGCCAGTTCGGCCTCATTGTCAGCCGCCAGAATCAGGCCAGAATTCACATAGAAAAATCCGCCGGGCAGCGCGAAGGCGTTGATTTCGTCGGTGTCGATCACCTTGATGGTGAACGGAACTTTCGCATCCGAGTTCCGCACCAGGTTCTGGCCGATGCGATTTACGTATTCGGTGACCACTGGATCGTTGACCAGCTTGGCGCCGTGCTCCACCTGCTGCGAATAGCAGCGGCCCATCGCCACCTGCTTGTCCAGCGAATACCAGTTCCCCAGGCCCTTGTTGCAACCGACATTACGATTGCCGATGGCGTCGATATTGTCCATCGTGTCTTTCGGCGGAGCATTTTTCTCTGGCTTCTCGGGCAGATACTGTCCATCGGAGCCGGATGACGTGCCCTGCGACGTGGCGCTTGGAGTGGTATGCTGGGAGCGGAGGAGCCCGGTGAATTCGATCCCGAGGTGGACGAGCCCTGGTTCTGGGCGACGCCCAAGGGAGCCAACATCAACGCCAGCGCGCCGAAGCTGAGAAAACGCATTGCGGAACGCATGATGTACACCTTCTTGAGCCCGCGCCAGCAGGAAGAACACGCCACCTCAGGAGCCCTTGGCCCTGTCTTATTGAACCCGAACCAGGACATGTTGTTGCCCGGCTATCTGGTTCTATTGTCGTCCGCCTTCGGGCGCAAAGTCCACTGCTTCAGCAATATTTGGACGGTCTGCAAGTTCAGATGTCACGAGTCCACTAAGGTTTCCAGAATTTGGGGATAAGAGTTTCAAATTATTGTGGATACGAGACAGGGGCTTCGGGTTTGGCGACTCGGGATGGCAAGCAAAGAGCAGATCCCTTGCTTCGCTCGTGATGACAAACGAAGAGCAGGTCCCTCGCCGGCAGAAGCCGGTTCGCACTCCCGGCAGGGTCGGCCAGCCGTGTTACACTTTTCTATAGATCTCTGTATGGCTCAAATTCAGCGCAGAAAAACCTATACCGCCGTCGTCGGCGGGGTTCGCGTCGGCTGGGATGCACCAATTGTGGTGCAGTCCATGACCAATACCGATACCGCCGACATCGACGGCACCATCCGCCAGTGCATGGCCCTGGCCCGCGCCGGCTCCGAGCTGGTGCGCGTCACCGTCAACAACGATGCCGCCGCCGCAAGCCGTGCCGCACATCGTCGACGGCCTTGACCGCCTGGGCGTGCCCGTGCCCATCATCGGCGACTTCCACTACAACGGACACATCCTGCTGAAGAAGTATCCCGCCTGCGCGCGGACGCTGGCCAAGTACCGCATCAATCCCGGCAACGTCTCCATCGGCAAGAAGGACGACGACAACTTCCGCACCATGATCGAAGTCGCCATCGAGAACGACAAGCCGGTGCGCATCGGCGTCAACTGGGGCTCGCTCGACCAGCAGCTGCTCACGCGGCTGATGGACGAGAACTCCAAGCTCGCCGAACCGAAAGACGCGCGCGACGTGATGATGGAAGCCATGGTGCAAAGCGCGCTGCGCTCGGCCGAGCTCGCCGTCAGCTACGGCATGCGCAAGGAGCAGATCATCCTCAGCGCGAAAGTCAGCGGCGTGCAGGACCTGATCGACGTCTATCGCGAGCTGGCGCGCCGCTGCGAATATCCGCTGCACCTCGGGCTGACCGAAGCCGGCATGGGCGCGAAGGGCATCGTCAGCAGCGCCGCGGCGCTGGGCGTTGTGATGCAGGAAGGCATCGGCGACACGATTCGCGTCTCGCTTACGCCCGCGCCCAACGGCGATCGCACCGAAGAGGTCACGGTCGCGCAGCAGATTCTGCAGTCGATGGGCATTCGCAGCTTCACCCCGCAGGTCACCGCCTGCCCGGGCTGCGGCCGCACCACCAGCACCTTCTTCCAGGAGATGGCCGAGCAGATTCAGGCCTACCTGCGCGAGCAGATGCCGGTCTGGAAGACGCGCTACTCCGGCGTGGAAGAGATGAAGGTCGCGGTGATGGGCTGCATCGTCAACGGCCCCGGCGAGTCGAAGCACTCCAACATCGGCATCTCGCTGCCGGGAACGTTCGAAGAGCCGAAAGCGCCGGTCTACGTCGACGGCCGCCTGATGCTGACGCTCAAAGGCGATCACATCGTCGCCGAGTTCATCAAGATCCTCGACGACTACGTGGACTCGCACTACGCGGCGAAGGACAAGCAGCTGGTGAGTATCAGCAGCTAAGCTGCGGTCAAGTTACAGCCCTCAGTGGCTAAAGCCGAAATAATCTTGCGTTACTTTATGGACGGCCTGAAAGGCCGTCCCCTTCAAAGAAACAGCCTTAGCTTCTAATCAAAGCCACAAAGAAGAATGCCGAAGCTCTGAGCCTCGGCATCTTCCGGTCGGTGTGAGGTTCACGCGGCTTCCTGTCCTCTGCGCAGGCCAGATTGCTCGCGTAGAGACGGAACCTAACCGCGCAGGATAAAGCTCGTCAAAAACTATGCGCCGCGGCGCGGATGCGTAACCATGTCGCGCACCTGCGTCAGCACGCTGGAAAGCTGCATGGCGTTCAGCTGCGAAGTGAATTCCACCAGCTCGGCAATGAACGGATCCGCGAGCAGCTCGTTGATCTCGTCATCGCGCGACGGACCACATGCGCGCAGCAGATCGGGCACGCTCACCTCCAGCGCCTGAGCCAGGCGAGCCAGAGACGACAGCGTGGGCGTCGCTTTCTCGTTCTCGATCTTGGAGACGTAGGTGCGAGGCACGCCCATGCGCAGGGCCAACTGACGTTGGCTCAAACCGCCGCGCAGACGCAGGCTGCGGATAGCTTTGGCCACCTGCACCTCGGAGCGGCTGGTAGCCTCAGGCTCGACCAACTGCAACTGCGGGGTGAGGATCTGCTCCGGCTCGTCCTCATCCAGGGACGTGCGGCAGCGACGGCAAAGATTGTTAAAGGTTCTGAACTGGACGAGATGGCATTGGTCGCATCTCACCACTTCCCGGGAGTCCACCGGTGCGAGAGTCGTAGCCATTCAGGTTGCGGGATGCCAGAGCAGGGCACCTACAAACAACGTATGCGTACTTTGCGGCATTTCCTCTGCTAGAGTCAAGTACATTGTCGGGTGAAAGCCGTTAAAGCTGTGCAAATCCCGCAGCTGCCACCCAACAGGCCGGACGAAAACCGGAAGAATTCGGGAGAAACAGGGAAATGAATCGGAATGACGCGTGGTGTTTACTAACTGAGTTCACCCAGTCAGAAAGTTTGCGCAAACATGCGCTGGCGGTGGAAGCGTGTGTGCGGGCCTATGCCCGCAAGCTGGGCGGCGACGAAGAACTGTGGGGCATCGTTGGCTTGATCCACGATTTCGACTACGAGAAATATCCCAGCGCCGAGGACCATCCGTTCAAAGGCAGTGAGATTCTCAAGGAGCGTGGCTACTCGGACGAGATTCGACGGGCGATCCTGTCGCACGCGAATTATTCCGGTGTCGCACGCGAGTCGAAGCTGGAAAAGACGCTGTTTGCCTGCGACGAACTGGCGGGTTTCATTACCGCGACGGCGCTGATCAAGCCTAATAAGTCGTTGGCGGAGGTGGATGCGAAGTCGGTGCGGAAGCGGATGAAAGACAAGGCATTTGCCCGCTCGGTCAGCCGCGAGGACATTATTAACGGCGCCGCCGACTTAGGGGTCGACCTGGACGAGCACATCAGCTTCTGCATCGAGGCGATGAAGGGCGTGGCCGGAGAACTGGGGCTGGTCGGCACACAGTAATTCCGCACTGACCAGGGCCTGAAGAGACTGTGTCGCGAGGGGTGTCGCCGCTCTGCGGCTCACGGCTATTTTCCATTTTCCCGGGGGCTTACGCCCCCGGCTAACTTCATCCCGCCGCGTTGCGGCTAGTCTATTGATTATTCCAGCTGTTTGTTCCAGCAGAAAACTTTCCGTCCGGTTGCGACACAGTCTCTGAAGGCCAAGTCTACGGATGTAGCGCAGAGAAAAAGCGGTCCGTGGTGGCGGACCGCTACGGGTCGAAGGTCCCCCGACCCTTCTAAGGGAGCCTTCGAGCTTGCTTGTTCCTCCGAGTTACTGGGCAGAGGGTTCCGCCGCCTGCGAGAGCTTCTGAATATGCTGGTTGATGTGAGCCAACTGATTCTGCCGTAGTTGGTCGGCCTTGGCTTTCTGCTCCGGCGTCAGAATGGTGTTATAGATCTGGCTGTGGAGGTTGGCCTTCTGCACCATGAACTGCGCCATGATCTGCGACTGCTGAGTAGCCAGCGCCTGCACCTTGGCCTGGTCGAAAGCGCCGCCGGCGGTGGCCGTAATCATCGCCGCGCGATTCTGCGCCATCTGCAGCATCAATGGACGGGTGGCCGTGCGCTGGGATTCCATCAAGGTCTTGATCTGTTGCTTCTGCGCATCGGTCAAACCCAGTTCCTTGGCCATGAAGCCCATGTGTCCATGCCGGTGGCCGCTCCAGGCGGACGCGCCGCTCTCATCAGTTTGCTGGGCAGACGCAATCATTGCGGTGCCGCAAAGCACCAGCGCCAGCAATGCGATCGCGACGCTCCAAAACTTCGTTTTCATCTGTATCTCCTTGTCGACAGTTCGTCTGTCAAATGTTGAAACCCCGCGAGCGGGAATTCGACGGTAAAGTCTGGTAACGCTGGCGTTAAGATTTGTGAAAGCTCAAGCGATCGGAGCACAGCCGCCTCCGTGCATCCGCTCTCTCTGTGGACTATTTCGGTTTTTGCCGTTAGAAGTTCCGTAAAGTTATTTGTCGCGTGCGTGGTTCCGCTTTTGACGATAGACGCCTTCAGCCTGATGTCTGGAACTGGAAAAAACAAACGCCACGGCGTGGACCGTGGCGGTGTGGTGACAGCAGCTTATAACGTGATACCGCGATAGTGGGACTACCTTGCCAGTAGAGCTTCGGCAGCAGCCGCTTTGGCCGCATCGGAGGCGCGCTCTTTTTCTCCTACTTCATCCAGATGAAGGTGCTTAGTCTCGGGAGAATAGAGCAGGCTGACGAAGGTCATAATCGCGCCAACCGTTAGGATTACCGCCGGCGACAGCCACATATCCTGCTTCTCGATAGCAGAGATGAACGGGATCTTGTGGGCCCACCAGACGTAAACGCTGAACCATGCTCCCAACAAGGCTCCCGAGGAGTAGCCAAAGCCTACACCGGCAGCACGCCGCTTGGTGGGGAAACGCTCGCACAGGTAGGCAGGGACGACACCCCATGCCAGCTTGAGCATGGCCGCCATTACGCAGCCTACAATTGCCAGCCAGAGATTGCGCTGGATGGCGGCATGATAGAGAACGTAAAACACCGGAATGCCGAACACCACCAGAAATACGCAGTACCACTGGGTCAAGATCTTTCTTCCCGTACGATCCGATAGCCAACCGTAGAAGTTGTACCCCAGAAATGCCATAAACAAAGCAAAACCGTAGATCAAACTGTAGGTGGTGGTGTTGAAGCCGCGTCCCTTCAGGGTAAGAATGTTAGGCAGGAATCCGTAGACGGAGTAGTCGGTAAGAAACAGGCCGGTCATAAAGAAGAAGACCTGAAGGAATTCGAATAGTTGCGGAGGCTTGAACAGGTTCAAGAAGGGAGACTTTTCGATACTTCCGCGGGCCTTGGCTTTCTCGAATTCCGGAGACTCATGCAGGTTCTTCCGGATATAGAGCGCCAGGAAGACCGGAATGACGCCGGTCATGAAAGCGATTCGCCATCCGTAGGCCGCCATCGCTTCCTTAGTGGTAAGGAAAGAGATGAGCGCGAATACCAGGGAGGCAAAAACATAACCCAGGGGAAAGCCGGACTGAATGAATCCGCCGATGGCGCCGCGTCTTTTCTGAGGAGCATATTCAATAGCGAAGGTATGACCTACGGCATACTCACCGCCGAAGAAGATCCCCATAAATAAACGTAAAACGCAGAAGATAACGTAGGACCACACGCCGATCTGAGCATAGGTAGGCAGGAAGCCTCCCAGCAGCGACATCACGCCGACGCCCCCGATGGTGAAGATCAACAGGACCCTGCGGCCAATCTTGTCGGCGAAACGACCGAAGATTGCCGAACCAATAGGCCGGGCAGCCATAGTAATGGAATAGCTAAATACAATAACGATATATTGCCACGCCGCACTGCCCTTGGGGGACACGAAAATCTTGACGAGTATAGGAGCCATGACCAGCACCAGCGCCATGTCATAGGCATCCAGCATGAATCCCAGGAATTGGGACATCATGGCCATCTTGGTTTGGTTGGATAAATGTTCCTGCTCGGGCATAAGTGCTCCTGGAAGAGAGAATGGGCCGCGATGAAGCCAAGATGTAACACTTCATGCCAGGAAAGGTTAGCGACCCGCATCACGGCTGCGTGTGATGGACAACCATAGGACAAACTTTCAGGAAAGGTTATGGCGAGGGCCAGGTCAGACCCATCGCCAGCGAAAAATTCTTACTCCAAGCGCAGATTCCGCAGCCGCTACCACGAAAGTTGCAACGGGCTTTTTCACAAATTGGAACGTTAGTCTAAATCCGTTACAACCCGTTGTTTACAGGCTCGGAGCGATACCTCTCTTTTGGCTTTATCACAAATCATGTGTTCGCTCATCACATGGTCGCGTGAGGGATGTCCGCCTTGGGCGGTGTTTCTTTCCCGTAGAGTGCGGCCCAGGCCAATCCACAGGTGGGATTATAGGTTTTAATCCCGATGACTCCAGGCATTCCCATCTGGAACGGAATTGCGCCGTGATATTTGGAGGCGACAATGCGATTTTCCTTCCGTGTCCTAATTCTTTCCCTGGTAGCCACGGTTTGTCTGAGTACAGCTTTTGTTAGCGCTGCAGGCCAGAGTGGTACGACCCCAACCACCACAGTTAAGAAGACCACTACAACCAGCAAGAAAACCACGGCTAAGAAGCCGACGGTTGAAGAACAACTGCAACAGCTGACTAATAAACTGACGCAGGAGCAGGCGCAGATCCAGCAGCAACAAAGTCAGATTCAGCAGCTGCAGCAGACCAATACCCAGCTGACCCAGCAAGTACAACAACAAGGTCAGACCTTGCAGAGCTCGGTACAGCAAGCTACGCAGCAGGCTACCGCGGCGCAAGATGGAGTAAATACGTTGCACACCACGGTCACCGATCTACAGAGCACGACCCAGGCTACGGCCAATGCTCTGTTGGCGAATAAGAAGTCGGTGGACGCGTTGGAGAATCCGCTAGCTATCCACTATAAGGGCGTGACCATCACTCCCGGCGGCTGGCTGGAGTCAACCTTCCTGGTCCGCGGCCATAACGAGAATGCCGACATCACGACCAACTTCGGCGCCGTGCCTCTAAGCGGCGTGGCCAACACGAACCTATCGGAATTTCGCGCCAGCGCGCGCGGTTCCCGGCCGATCCTGGTAGCTACCGGTATGGCGGGCAGCACCAAGCTGACCGGATACTTTGAAATGGACTTTCTGGGCCAGGCTCCGACGGCCAATTATGTTGAAACCAACAGCTTCAACCCCCGCATGCGTCAGTTGTGGATGCAGGCGGAGTTCAAGAATGGCGTGACCTTCACGGCCGGCCAGTTCTGGAGCTTGATGACGACCGACCGCAAAGGTATCGCGACCCGGTCTGAGTTTATTCCGACTACCATAGAAGGCAGCTACGTGGTGGGTTACACGTATACGCGCCAGAATGCGGTTCGTATTACCAAAGACTGGAACAACAAAGTGTGGGGCGCCTTTGAAGTTGCCGGTGCACAGACTACTGTGGCCACCAGTTATACCCCGGTCAACCTGATGGGTTTCGCCACCAGCACCAACGCTCTCTCGCCCAACTCAAGCACGTTGAACTACCTGGCTGGCAGCGCTGCTGGTATGTCCACCGATCTGGCTCCGGACTTTATCGGCAAGCTGGCATTTGAGCCCGGCTACGGGCACTACGAAATCAAGGCTCTGGTCAGCCTCTTCCGTGATCGCATCGCGTCCACGGCAGACACTACTGGCAGCACCAACGTTACCGCCGGCGGTGGTCTGGGATGGGCTGCCATCCTGCCGATCGTGCCTAAGAAAGTGGACTTCGTCTTCGAAGGCCTGGCAGGCAAGGGCACCGGCCGTTACAATGCAGCGGCCCAATCCGATGTGACTTTGGAGCCGAACGGAAATATCGTTCCGCTACCCTGCGATCAACTCGCTAGCCGGTTTTGAATTCCATCCAACGCCGAAGCTCGACGTCTTCGTTTATGGCGGCGATCAGTATGTCGGCAAAGAAGCATTCTCCACCTTGTCCGACGGTAAGCTCGTAGCTGCCGGGTACGGCTCTTATCTTGTCAACAACTCGAACTGCGACGTAGAAGTTGTTCCCGAAGGCGGGGCGGCTTGCGGAGCGCAGAACAAGAACCTCTGGGATGCGACTGGTGGCCTCTGGTACCGGATCTACTCCGGCCCCTTTGGCAGGCTGCAGTATGGAATGCAGTTTGAGTACATTTCCCGCAACAGCTGGTCCGCGGTCAAAGGCGGATCGCCAACAGGTAGCGACGCGGTGGGCTTGACCTCGATCAGGTTCTACTTACCGTAGTTGTTCAGTCGAGAATTGTTGCAAAATTCAACACTTGCTGCCGGGGTCAAAGCCGGCAGCTTTTTTTCGTTTGCAAGTAGCCGCTCGGTAGCGATTTGGCGATATAATCCCGCACCAAGGATGGCATCTGCCGCTTGCGTTCTGGCATGCGCGGCGATGTCTTGTGGTTTGTTTGAGCCGAACTTAGCCCGCCTCAGTGGGGTTTGCGACATACGTTAGTAGAATTGCGCAGGTGTATCGTTGCGTCAGCACCGACAGTAATCGTGCGCCGATCATCTGCTTCACCGTCGCTTATGAGGAGATCAGGTATGCGGTGCTTTGCAATGCTTGCCGCTGCGCTTCTGGCCAGCTCTTCGTTCGTACTTGCGCAGGAGATACCTGCGGGTACGGTGATCCCGATCATGATGACCATGACGGTGGAATCGAACAAGGCCCATCCCGGTCAGCAGATCACTGGCAAGGTGATGGAGTCGGTTCCGCTGGCGGAAGGAAACATTCCCGAAGGGGCCAAGGTGTTCGGCCATGTAGATCAAGTTCACGCGGGCGACGGCGTGTCTCCGTCATGGATCGCGATCCAGTTTGACCACATCGTTTTTCATGGCCGGGAAATACCTTTCAAGGCCAACCTGCGTGCACTGGCGAGCATGATGGCGGTGCAGGATGCCCAGGTGCCGTTCTTTGAACCGGACACTACTCCCCGCAGCGCGGTGATGCTGGCGCCGGTGGGCGGCGATGCAGCTTTTCGGCCCGATAACCCGGAGAAGTCGTGGGGACGGATGGTGCGTTTCAGCGGGGATCTGAATCCGGGCTGCGGCGGACGGGTGGATCAGCCGGGCACCACCGGTGCGCTGTGGGTGTTCTCGCCCTACGCCTGCGGCGTGTATGGCTTTGGAAAGGGTTTGGTGATTGTGTATGACGGATCGGCCAATCCGGTGGGCAACATTGTGCTGGGTTCGCAGAAGAATGTGGTAGTGCACGCCGGCAGCGGTATGTTATTGCGGGCCGAGGCGGAGCAGCCTTCGCCGGGAACCGCTTCCGTTCAGTAAGAGTTTGGATAGGTGGATGAAGATGGCCCTGTTGCGAGAATCGGGTAGGTTCGCGCACCGGGGCTTTGCTGCTTTGGACGCATCTAAGTTTGCTGTGGGCTATGTTATGTGGATGAGGATGCTGAAACTTCTTGCCGTTCTGTTATCGCTGTCGGCCATGACGGCGGGAGCACAGCAGATCGCGGCCGGAATCGTTCTTCCGGTGATGTTGAATGCGACGCTGGACGCAAGCAAGGACAAACCCGGCTCGCGAATTAGCGGCAAGATCATGCAGGACGTGCCGCTGCCCGATGGCGCGAGCATTCCCAAGGGCTCGCGGGTCGTCGGACATGTGGTCAGCGCTACGCCCGCCGCGACCGGATCGCCATCGCATCTCGCCCTCCAGTTCGATCAGCTAATCGTCAAGAACCGGATGATTCCCATCAGCACCCATTTGCGGGCGCTGGCCTCGATGAATGCTGTCTTCGAAGCGAGGATGCCCACGAATTCCTGGGCCGACTATGGCACCTCGACCAGCGACTGGAATACAGTGCAGGTCGGGGGCGCCGGAGTTTATCGCGGAAACGGGCAGGTGGTTTCGGGAGATGAAGTGGTGGGCCGAGCCACCGACTACGGCGCGGTCACGGCCAAGCTGATTGCTGCTCCCGCATCTGGTTGCCATGGTGATGGCGACGCCAACGCTCGCGAGCAGGCCTTGTGGGTGTTCTCGCCGTGGGCGTGCGGGGTATACGGTTTCAGCGACCTGAAGATTGTCCACGCGGGCCGGACCCAGCCGGTAGGGCAGATCGAGCTGGAGTCGAGCCGCAACGTGCGCGTACAGGGAGGAAGCGGATGGCTGCTGCGGGTGGAATCCGCTGGAGACAAGGCACCGCACGCGAACTGAACGCAGATCCCTGCTCCTTCAAGTTTCGGCAGCCTGTGAAGCTGACTAGTGATAGCAGGCAAGGAGCAGATCCCTCGCTACGCTCGTGATGACAAACAAAATGGGAAGAAAGCAGATTTTCGGCGGCCCGTGAAGTCGCCTCGTGGTGGCAAGGAAGGAGCAGATCCTTGCTACGCTCGTGATGACAAACACGAAGGGTCAGTTGTGCCCTCTGTCACAACCCATTGTGACCTGCTTCCACGCCCTCCCCTGACCCCTTGCTTTAGATTCGGACTAGACGCAGCACCGCGGGAAAAATCCTATCCATCACTCGCCCTGCGCCTAGCTTGCTGGCCTTGCCCGGCAGGCGAAGGGAAGAATAATGGCTGCAACCCTGGTCGCCCCGGCGGAGATTTCCTCCGAAGAAATTCAATTAGCTCTGAACGGATTCATCCCCAAAGAACGCATTCTGGTTCGCCCCATTGAGTTGATCGCCTGTGCCTCTGACGCCAGCTTTTACCGGCTGATCCCCAAGGCGGTGGTGCAGACGCAGAATCTGGAGGAAATCCGGGCGCTGTTTACCTTCAGCCAGCAGACGCGGATTCCCATGACCTTCCGCGCCGCCGGAACCAGCCTTTCGGGACAATCGATTTCCGATGGCCTGCTGGTGGAAGTAGCGCGCAATTGGCGCGAACGTGACGGTCGAAGAAAGCGGAAAGAAGATTCGGGTGCAGCCGGGAGTCATCGGCGCCAGCGCTAACCGGGCGCTCATCCCATACCGCGCCAAGATCGGACCCGACCCGGCGTCCATCGCAACCTGCACCCTGGGCGGCATCCTGTCGAACAATTCCAGCGGCATGTGTTGCGGGGTCGAGCAGAACGCCTATCACACGCTTGCATTCCATGAAGTTCATGCTGCCGTCAGGGACGGTCATCGATACCGCGCTGCCCGATGCCGATGACGAATTTCATGCTCGCGAACCCGAGCTGGCGCGCGGGGTTCTGGAGCTGAAGGCGAAGCTGGAGCGGGATCCGGTATTGCGCGAGCGGGTCCGCAACAAGTATCGGAGGAAGAACACGACGGGATACTCGCTGAACGCGTTTCTCGATTTCGACCGCGCCGTCGATATCTTCCAGCACGTGATGATCGGTTCCGAAGGCACGCTGGCATTTATTGCCGAGGCAGTGCTGAACACGGTTCCTGATCTGCCGGTGAAGTACACCGGACTGCTGCTGTTTCCTGATCTATATGCGGCGGCGGATTCGATTGTTCCGTTGCGCCAGGCGGGAGCGAAGGCGTTGGAGATTATGGATCGCGCGTCGCTGCGGTCGGTTGAAGGTAAGAACGGCGTTCCTGCCTCGATTCGTTCGCTGCCGGAGGCGGCCGCGGGTCTGCTGGTGGAGTTTCAGTCGGCTGACGAGCGGGAGCGGTCGGAGCTGGAGAAACTGGCTGCCGAATCTGTTGGCGGCCTGAAGCTGTGTGAGCCGGCACAATTTACTCATGCCGCGGCGGAACAGGCCGTGCTCTGGAATATTCGAGCGGGAATGTTTCCATCCGTAGGGTCGGTGCGCAAGACCGGGACGACGGTCATCATCGAGGACGTCGCGTTTCCCATCGAAGCGCTGGCGGATGCAGCCCACGGGCTGACCGAACTTTTCCGCCGTCACGCCTATGACAATGCCATCATCTTCGGTCACGCCAAAGACGGAAACCTGCACTTCGTCATCACCCAGAGCTTTAACAATCAAGCGGTCATCGATCAGTACGCGCACTTCATCGACGACGTGGTCGAGTTGGTGGTGGAGCGCTATGACGGCGCGTTGAAGGCCGAACACGGTACCGGGCGCAACATGGCGCCCTTCGTCCAGACTGAGTGGGGACGCGAGGGATACGAGATCATGCGGCGGCTGAAGGAGCTGGCCGATCCCGACAATCTGCTGAACCCCGGCGTCATCATCAATCCCGACCGCAACGCGCATCTGGCCAACCTGAAGCAGCTGCCGTCGGTCGAACCGGAGATCGACAAGTGCATCGAGTGCGGCTACTGCGAGCCCAAGTGTGCCAGCCGCGAGCTGACGCTGACTCCGCGCCAGCGCATCGTGGTGCGGCGGGAGATGGCGCGGCTGCACGAAGCCGGTGACCAGTCTGACCAGCACGAGCTACCTTCATCGCGGGCTTTCGGCGATAAGCAGGCAGCGAAAGATCTCTATCGAGGCGCTGGATCGCGAGTTCCCCTACATGGCGCTGGATACCTGTGCGACCGATGGCCTGTGCGCCATCGGCTTGCCCGGTCAGCATTGATACGGGGCAGCTGGTGAAGCGCTTCCGCAACATTCGCGCTTCCAGCAGCGCGCATGACTGGGCGGTCCGGATCGCCAGGAATTTCGCCATGACAGAACGCCTGGTGCGCATGGCTTTGCGGCTGGGACATGCCACGCAGAACGTGATCGGGATGGAACGCATGCGGTCGCTGACGCGCGCCATGAAAAATTTTGCCGGCGACAATCTGAGTGAATGGATGCCCGATACTCCTTACGCGGCGGGGCCGGTGCCGAAGACCAGAAGGATTCGGGCCGAGGCAGTGTACTTTCCCGCCTGCATCTCGCGCGTCATGGGACGGCTGCCGGGCGAGCCGGAAGAGCGCTCGCTGATGGAAGTGACGGTCGATCTGGCCAGCCGCGCCGGCATCCCGGTGTACATACCGCACGACGTTGCCGGAACTTGTTGCGGCACACCATTTTCGTCGAAGGGCTTTACCCGCGCTCATGCCATCACGATTAATGCCGCGGTGGAAAAGTTCTGGCGCTGGTCCGAGCAGGGGAAACTGCCCATCGTGATCGATACCAGCCCTTGCACCTATGGCTTCAAAACCGCTCGCTCTTACCTGACGGAAGATAACCAGGCGCGCTTCGACCGGCTGCGGCTTGTCGATGCCATCGAGTTCGTACATGACACGCTGCTGCCGAAATTGCAGATCAAGAGCAAGTCGCATTCGGTGGCGCTGCATCCAGTGTGCTCGGTGACCAAGATGGGCATCACGGCGAAGCTGGAAGGGATTGCGCGCGCCTGTAGCGACGACGTTACGATTCCCGCCAACGCTGGTTGCTGCGGCTTCGCGGGAGATCGCGGATTTCTGGTTCCGGAGTTGACACAAGCGGCGACCCGGCATGAAGCAGCGGAAGTCAAAGCGAAGCATCCTGAGGAATGCTATTCCAGCAGCCGCACCTGCGAGATCGGGATGACTCGCGCTACGGGGCAGATGTATCGGTCGTATATGTATTTGCTGGAGAAGGCTACGCGATAAGGTTGTAGCGCTGGGTTCCCGCAGCTTCCAGCCGCCGGTAGAATGGAGCTACACGGAACGCCAGCGCATGAAGACAGTCGGAATCATTGGCGGCATTGGGCCTGAGTCGACGATTGAATACTATCGCTCGATCATTGCCAGCTATCGCCGGCAACAGCCGGATGGCAGCGCGCCTTCCATAATCCTAAACAGCGTCGATGTGCAAAAGCTGCTGGCCATGATGAACCGTGACGACTTGCCGGCGGTGATCGATTATCTGGTTCCAGAGGTCAAGAGGCTGGCGGCTGCGGGCGCTGATTTTGGCATTGATCGCCGCCAACACGCCGCACATCGTGTTCGATGAAGTGCAACGGCGCTCGCCGATTCCACTGCTGAGCATTGTGGAAGCTACTTGCGCGGAGACGAAGGCCCGCGGAATCAAACGAGCTGGATTGTTGGGCACGCGCTTCACCATGCAGGCGCGATTTCTATCCTGCCGTCTTCTCGCGGGAGGGGATTGCGCTGGTTATGCCTGACGCCGGCGAGCAAGCCTACATTCACGACAAGTACGTGAACGAGCTGTTGAAAGACATGTTCCTGGCCTCGACCCGAGAGCGGCTGCTGGGAATCATCCGCAGAATGCATGAGCAAGAGCAGATCGAGTGCGTCGTCCTGGCGGGGACGGAATTGCCGCTCATTCTGAGCCAAGGCGAGGCGGCAGGCATTCCACTTCTCGATACGACTAAGATCCATGTCGAGGCAGCGGTTGCCCGCCTATTATCCTGACGATTGCGAATTCTTTCAGCAAGAAATCAGCATTCTGCGAGCACTTCCTTCCTGCGCTGCCGCATATTAACTAAACAGTAACGACGCTGCAACAAACTTGCAACAGCGCCTTGTCAGCATAGATCTCGGACCCTTGACTGCCATTGGGTTCGACTCCAATTAATTTCGAAGGAGATTTCTGTGACAACTGACATGGTGAGAAAACGGAACTACCTGCGCTCCATCCTTCAACCTCTCGCGCTGGTTGCGGCGACCGTCGTGGCCGGCGGCATCGCTGCTCCGGCGCAGACCTACTTCTCGCCGGGCAACATCGTGGTGAGCCGCAGCGTTTATGACAACAATCCGAACAACGTGCAAGTGGGACAGATCCTGCCGCCCAATTGCCAGATCACGACAGGTGGTTGCAGTGGGCCGGCGACCTATAACGGCACCTATCCGTACGTGTGGAACAACGATCTGGTCGACGGTAGCTTCGGCATTACCTCGGCGATCTTCATCGACCAGTTCACTCCGGCCGGCACGTTGGTCAACACGCTTCCGGTACCCAGCGCCCGCCGAATTGGACAACCGCTGCTGGCCGACAATATGGTCACCAGTTTTTCCTCGAAGTCCGAAGTATCGCTGAATCTGTCGACCGACGGCCAGTACCTCACGTTCATGGGCTATGTTTCGTCCGTCGACAACATTGATGTCTCCAACTCCAATACGCCTCTCGTCGTCGACCCGACTAATCCTGTGGGCACGAATTATTACCGCGCAGTGGCGCTGGTCAATAACCAGGGGCAATTCAACTTTACCGAGACCCAGGCCTATAGCGGGAACAATGGCCGGGCTGCGATTTTCAACAACACGAATGGCTCCAGCATCTTCTATACGGCCGGCAACGCCGGTAACGGCGCCAATCCTCAGCCTGATGGCATCATCATCGGAGCGGGCGCGCAGTTCATCACTCCGCTGTTTCAGAGTGAAATTTCGCAACGGCCCGGAATGCCCACGCCGTTGTCCAGCTTCAACGTGACGCAACTCGGCGATCCGCAGGACAAGATTGGCAAGGATGACAATTTCCGCGGGCTAACGATTTTCAACAACGTGGTGTACTTCACCAAGGGAAGCGGCAGCAACGGAGTGAACTCGGTCTTCTGGATCGATCCCACGGTCACCATCTGCAATGACAGCAACGGCGTCGGCCTGCCTCCGGCGAACGCCAACCTGCCCACGGCGCCGCTTGACTACAATCCGGCGCTGCTGCAAACCGTGGGACTCGATCCGAATAATATGTGCGTGCTGAACGGTCTTCCCACCACGCTGTCGAAGCACGCGACGTACTTCCCCTTCGGCATCTGGTTTGCAGATGCCAACACGCTTTACGTTGCTGACGAAGGTAATGGTGACAACACCTATTCCAACGGACTGTACACGGGAGCGGCGGGGCAGACCACAGCTGGATTGCAGAAGTGGATCTTCGATTCGACTTCGGGTCAGTGGAACCTGGCTTACGTTTTGCAGTCTGGACTGCAACTTGGCGTGCCTTACACGGTTGCGGGCTATCCGAACGGAAATAACCCGGCTACCAATTTGCCGTGGTCTCCCGGAACCGATGGACTGCGGAACATCACCGGCATCGTGAACGGAGACGGTACGGCAACGATCTATGCCGTGACTTCGACTGTGAGCGGCAACGGAGATCAGGGCGCCGATCCCAACCAGGTCATGGTCATCAACGACCTGATCAGCGCTACCTCTTTGCCTCCCGCTGAGACGTTCGCTACCTTCCAGGCGGCGGGCTTCGGAGAGGTGCTGCGCGGCGTTTCGTTTACGCCGGGGACGATGGGGACGATGGGCAAGCGGTAAGGTCCCCAGTGAATCTGTAAAGTGATCGGTCATTGATTCCCACCCAGGCGAAAAGGCTTGGGTGGGAAGTTTTGCATTTGCCTGCAACATAGTCATCGCCTATCCGAACATCAATGGAATTCTGACGGCCGCGCGGTGTCATGCCAGCTTTCCGTAGTCTTACATATTCCCAATAAAGTCCTGAATTGAACGAACCGTCTGGATTGCGGGTGGATTCTTGTTTCATCCATCTCAGCGAAGAGAGAAAATAGAAGGTTTGGCAAGGAGGCGTTGATTCATGCATGGGAATGAGTTGAAAGTCGTGGCGCTCAATGGTAGCGCCCGCAAAGGCGGAAACACTGCCATTTTATTGCGGTATGTTCTGGCGGAACTGGAAAAAGAAGGGATCAAGACCGAACTGGTGGAGCTGAGTGGCGCCAAGATCCATGGCTGCATGGCCTGCCGCAAGTGTTCGGCGAAGAAGAACCACCGGTGTTCGCAGGCTGACGATATGGGGAACGTCTATATCGAGAAGATGGAGCAGGCCGACGGCGTCCTGCTGGGTTCGCCTACTTACGTTGCCGACATTTCTCCGGAGATCAAGGCGTTGATCGACCGCGCCTGTCTGGTTTCGAAGGCGAACGATGGCATGTTTCGTCGCAAGGTTGGTGCGGGAGTGGTGGCGGTGCGCCGGGCGGGAGCGATTCACGCCTTCGACGCCTTGAACCATTTCTTTCTGATCAATGAAATGGTGGTGCCGGGATCATCGTATTGGAACATTGGCGTCGGCTTGGAGCCAGGCGATGTGGAAAAAGATGAAGAAGCCATTCGGACCATGAAAGTTCTGGGACAAAATATGGCCTGGCTGTTGAAGAAATTGAACAACTAGAAGCTATCTTGTAAACCGCATCAGGGTACGACTTGTATCGGGGCCCGGCTTCACAGTTTTGCATTTGGCGCTGGCTGAACAGTTTGCTGAAAAACACAAAACAGCAGATCCCTCGCCGGCTGACTTCACCCCAACAAGCGCAAAGGCGGCGCTTGTCGGGGGCCCCGGTTAGCCAGCTCGTGATGACAAGAATAAAGGACTTGGACGCGGCGCCGAAGCGCCGCACTACCCGAACGATGGATCCAACCGAGTTTTTCAGCAAACTGTGAAGCTGGTTACGGATAAATCAAAACAAACGGCTTAGCCGCGAGATTGAAAGCTCGCTCTATCGAGACTGGTCCCGGGGGATTGTTTTTCAGCAAACTAAAGCCGCCCGGTCGGGACGACAAAGCAAATCCCAATTCAAACCAGCAGCGATTTCCCGCGACGATCTAGGGCGTGATTTTGAAAACAGCGCCGATGTAATTGGTGCCGCCAAACGCTGAGGTACCGTAGAGGTCGCCGGAGCTGTCCAGCATCATGGAGGCGGCTGGAGCGGCGGCATCGACGCCGTTGTCGTTGAAGCTGTGCAGCACGGTTTCCGTCCAACCGCCGCCGATCCTGGGCGACATCTCAAACGTCGTGCCATCGGCGTGAATGCCGCCCCAATAGGTAGTGCCGTAGAGATTTCCGGCAGCGTCCAGAACCAGGCCGCCATAAGGATTCTGCCCGTCGGAGCCGTTCCCGAAGTTGTGAATCACCGTCTCACTCCAGCTTCCATTACCGCCCGGCGAGATCATGAAGACGGTCCCGCAGTCGATGTTGCCGTTAGCGGTACAGGGATGAATGCCGCCATCGTTGGTGACACCGAACAGGTTGCCGGCCGGGTCGATAACCAGGGGCGCGAAGAGATAGAAGCCATCGGTGCCGTTGCCGAAGCTGTGCAATGCCTTCTCCTGCCAGGTTCCGTCGGATTTGGGCGAGAGCTGGAAGGCAAATCCCTTGTCGTGCACGCCGCCCTGCCAGGTAGTGCCGTAGAGATTGCCGACGCTGTCGAGCACCAGTCCGGCCAGCGGCCAATAGCCATCGCTACCGTTATTGTTGAAACTGTGCAGCACCTTCTCAGACCAGCCGCCACCGATCGCGGGTGACATCTCGAACACAGTTCCGCAGTACAGGGTGTCGGGACACAAATGTATGCCGCCAAATTGGGTCGTGCCATAAAGATTCCCGGAGCCATCCATCACCAGCTCACCATATGGCACTTCGCCATCGAAGCCATTGCCGAAGCTGTGCAGCACCTTGACCGTGAAACCGCCGCCGATTCGGGGCGAGAGTTCATACAACGTGCCACCATTGTGAATACCGCCGGCTGTCGTGGTGCCAAAGTAATTTCCCTGGCCGTCGGCGATCAGGCCGCCCATGGGGCCAATGCCATCGGAGTCGGTGGCGCCAAAGCTGTGCAGTACGTGCTCGGTATAGCTGCCGCCGCCGTTGGAGATCAGCTCGAAGACGGTGCCGTGATTGTGAATGCCGCCGCCCGAGGTGGTGCCGAAGAGATTTCCGTCGGTATCCATAACCAGGCGGCTGAAAGGCATGTATCCGTCGGACTGATTCAGTTTGAAGCTGTATAGCACGTTCTCGTGGGCCGCGCCCCAGGCCGCGGCCGTGAACCACAACGTTATGGCGATGGCTATCACTAGCTTTCCAAGTCGATTAGCGCGCATGCACAATTCTCCCTCAGCCCGGAAGCTCTCAGGCGATGGCCAGCCCCAGCTTGTTCGGGAAATTCTGGTATTCGGTTACGAGCGGCGGCGATTGTAGCGCAGTTTTTGCCGTGCCGGTTCGAAAAAGCGGGCATATAGGAGTTTGTCCACAAATCGTTCGCGCAATTTCGCAAATTGGGCACGACGATGGTGCAAGCGAATGAGGTTTCCCTACCCTTGAGTTTCGGTCTGGCAGGCCAGGAGGCTTTCCTAGGTTTTGCCGCCGCCGGGTTTGCGTGCTATTCTTGACAACGTAACAACATACGATAAAAAGAGTAGGAGCGCAGCCGATTCAGTGTTAGCCCGAGAGAAAAAAGCCGCCCTGATTGACCAGAACCGGAGAGACGATCACGATACCGGCTCCCCGGAAGTTCAGATTGCCATCCTGAGTACGCGGATTGGCGAATTGACGGAGCATTTCAAGACGCATAAGAAGGACCATGCCTCCCGGCGCGGTCTCCTTATGATGGTAAGCAGGCGTCGCAGCCTGCTCGACTACCTCAGAAAGTCAGATACCGAACGCTACAAAGCCGTCATTCAGAAACTTGGCATCCGCAAATAGTCTGTTTGCCAGCCACTGAACAACCTCGCTGCGGGCGTATTTGTGCATCGACCTTTTCCTGACAGGCTGGCATGCGGCGCCTTTGGGAAAACCGGAACTGTGATTCCGGGAATGAAAGGCATCCGGACGCGGGGTGCGTCCACAACATTCGTCCAGCTTCTCTCGGCTGACGTTACTTCACTCCATCTCCCATATCGTCGCTCGAGCGCGGTGGTTGAAACTCGCGCGCACGCGAAAGCCAGCTTGCGGCGATGGCAGGGCTCTTAATTGGTTGCGTTCGGAAATGGAAGGAATTTAGGAAATGAATGACGAAATGAGCGCCTCATTGCATGGCGTCCACAAACATGAAATCACGGTCGAGCTGGCCGGCGGCAAGTCCATTCACTTTGAAACCGGAAAACTAGCCAAGCAGGCGCACGGCTCCTGCATTGTCCGCATTGGCGACAACGTGGTTCTCGCCACCGCCTGCGCCAACGCCGAACCCCGTGAGGGCATCGACTTCTTCCCGCTCACGGTCGACTACCGCGAATATACCTATGCCGCGGGACGCATTCCGGGCGGCTTCATCAAGCGCGAAGGGCGGCCCAGCGAGCGCGAAATTCTTACCAGCCGCCAGATCGATCGCCCCATCCGGCCGCTGTTCCCCGAAGGCTTCCGCTGCGAGACCCAGGTCATCGCCATGGTGCTGTCGGCTGACACGACCAACGATCCCGATGTCGCCGGCATTAACGGCGCGTCGGTCGCGCTGAGCGTTTCCGACATTCCGTTCCACGGCCCGATTGGCGCGGTGCGCGTCGGACAGGTCGACGGCAAGTTTGTCATCAACCCGACATATGACGAACAGCGCGCAGGCAAGCTGAACCTGATGGTTGTAGGCACCGCCGACGGCATCGTCATGATCGAGTCGGGCGCGAAGGAAGTTTCGGAAGAGACTGTGGTCCAGGGCATCGAGTTCGGCCACGAGGAAATCAAGAAGATTTGCGCCGCCATCAGCGATCTTGCCAAGAAGGTTGGCAAGGCGAAGCGCAAGGTCGAGCCGGTGGTCACCGACGAAGCCTATCTGGGCGAGCTGCGCTCAAAGTTTGGCGAGCGGCTGCTGGATGCGGTCAATACCGAGAAGCATCCCAAGAACGAAAGCTACGCGCTGATCAAGCAGCTGAAGGACGAAATCAAGAGCGGCGATTCCGGAAGAAGACGAAGCCGGCCGCAAGAAGGCCAGCAAGTACTTCGACCTGCTGCGCGAGCAGATCTTCCGCGAGCAGGTGATCAAAGAGAAGCGCCGTCCCGATGGCCGCAAGTTCGATCAGATTCGCGATATCTGGATTGAAGTCGGCGTGCTGCCCCGGACTCACGGCTCGGCGATCTTCACTCGCGGCGAAACCCAGGCGCTGGTCACCACCACGCTGGGCACCGGCGACGACATGCAGCGGCTGGAGGCCTTCGAAGGCGAAGCCAAGAAGCGCTTCATGCTGCACTACAATTTCCCGCCGTTCTCGGTGGGCGAAGTTGCGTTCCTGCGCGGAGCGGGCCGTCGCGAGATTGGTCACGGAGCACTGGCCGAGCGTGCGATCTCCGCAGTGCTGCCCAGCGATACGGATTGGCCTTACGCGATGCGCGTCGTCTCCGACATTCTGGAGTCGAACGGCTCGTCGTCGATGGCGACGGTTTGCGGCGCTTCGCTCAGCATGATGGACGCGGGCGTTCCGCTGAAGGCTTCGGTTGCGGGCGTGGCCATGGGACTGGTGAAGGAAGGCGACGACTATGCCGTCCTGACCGACATCGCAGGCGCGGAAGATCACTACGGCGACATGGACTTCAAGGTTGCCGGCACGCGCGACGGCATTACTGCGTTGCAGATGGACATCAAGGTGATGGGCATCACGTCGCAGATCATGCGCGAAGCGCTGGAGCAGGCGCGCGCGCGGACGGCTGTACATCCTCGACAAGATGAACGGAGTGATTGGCGAGCTCGCGCACCACGCTCAGCGAGTTCGCACCGCGCTTCTACACCCTGCAGATTCCGACCGACAAGATTCGCGACCTGATCGGGCCGGGCGGCAAGGTGATTCGCGGCATCATCGAAGCGACCGGCGTCAAGATCGACGTGGAAGACAGCGGCAAGGTCAACGTTTCGTCGAGCGATCAGGTGGCGGCTGCCAAGGCGCTGCAGATGATCGGCGACATCACCGCGACCGCCGAAGTGGGCAAGACCTATCTCGGCAAGGTCACGCGGCTGGCGGACTTCGGCGCATTCGTCGAGATCATTCCCGGCACCGATGGACTGCTGCACATCAGCGAAGTTGCCGAGCATCGCATCAACGATGTTCGCGACGAGCTGAAGGAAGGCGATCAGGTGCTGGTGAAGGTGCTGGCCGTCGAAGGCAATCGCATCAAGCTGTCGCGCAAAGCCATCCTGAAGGAGCAGCGCGCCAAGATGGGCGGCGGCGAAGCTCCTCCGGAAGGTGGCGGTGGTGAAGGCGGCGGCGAAGGCGCTGCGGTGACCTTCGAAGGCGGACACGAACGCGCCGACGAGCCCAGCGGCGAGCAGAACTTTAATCGCGATGGCGAGCGGCGCGAACACGCCGGCAGTCATTCCGGTGGCCGTGGTGGCCCCGGCGGTGGTCGTGGCGGACGGCCGGGTGGTGGACGCGGCGGCAGGCCGGGCGGCGGGCGCGGCGGACCGAGACGGTAGAGAAAACAGTGAATAGTGCTATGGCTAGTGGATAGAATCCCGACACTGCTGAAGCTATCCCGGTGCCTCAAATTCCCGCCGGTTTTGTATCAGGGTCCGGCTTCAGCCGGGCCGCAAGCAGGCTAAAGAATGACGTGGGCTTTAGCCCCTGTGCAGTTTTGCAGGGGCTAAAGCCCCGACTTCATTGCGCGTCGTTCGGCACGACTGGAAGTCGTGCCCTGATACAAACCGTGATGGGGTTCGGGACTTGTAAAGTTGAGCGCTGATACAAAGCATCATGGCGTTCGTCACGACTGGAGTAACCTACTCTGAGAGCAGCCGAAGGGTGTACTAACACGACCCATAAATTCTGCCTTGATACAGATCGTAAGGTGGGTATCCATCGATGACGGACTTATGCCGCCCCTGAAGGGGCTCAATTGCGAAATTGAAGAGTACCCAGCGCTGAAGCGCTGGGCTATGATCTTACGTCCCGCTGGGCGGGACTGGATTGCCGGTGCTCACATTTCCTCGCCGACCTCAACCTTTTCCGCGGATGTCAGCAGAGCCTGATCAGTTCTAACTGCTGACTTCCATCCACTAACCACTATCCACTAACCACTGATTTCTGATGTTCACCTTCTTCATCGGCAAGGGCGGCGTGGGCAAGACGACAGTTTCGTCGGCTTACGCGCTGTACCGGGCCGCACAGCAGCCACGCCGGCGGATCCTGTTACTCTCCACCGATCCTGCGCACTCACTGGCCGATGTGCTGCAGGCCAAACTCTCCGACGTTCCCAAGCTGTTGCGCACGCCCGGAAGACTCTGGGCGCGGCAGATCGATGCGGAAAAACAAATCCATAAATTTCTGCGAGCCGAGCGGGAGGAAATTCTCGCGCTGCTGAACCAGGGCAGCCTCTTCAGCCGCGACGAGTTGGAGCCGTTGCTGGATACCAGCCTGCCCGGCATGGCAGAAGTTGCGGCTCTGCTGGCAATTCACCAACTCGCCGACAGCGACTACGACGAAGTTGTGGTGGACACCGCGCCCATGGGGCATGCCATTCGCTTGTTCGAGATGCCGCAGCACTTCGCGCGGTTTCTCGACGTGCTGGAGACGGCGGCGTCGCGCGACGTGGTGCTGGCGCGGCACTTCGGAGGACGGGTGCGGCGGGAGCCGGCGCTGGACCGCTGGGCGCAAATGGTGGGCGACGTGACGCAGGCGTTATCGGTCAATGGCTCGAAGCTGATCCTGGTGACGACTGCGGAGCCGTTCTCGTTGAATGAGGCAGCGCGCTCGGCGTCGGCTTTTCAAGCGGCTGACCATCAGCAGCGAATCGAAGAAATCGTCCTGAACCGCGTGGTGGAAGCCGGCAAAGACTGCTCGCGATGCCGGCGCCGGACTATGCAGGGCCGCGAAGCCCGCAAATTCCTGCGAACACATTTTCCCAAGGCCAAGGTTCTGACGGCGGAAGATCCCGGCTGCCCGATCCTGGGGATGGCAGCGCTGCGAAGTTTCGGGGTTCACGTTTTCGAGGGCAAGAAGCTTCCACGGTCAGTGGTGGCCACGCCGCGAAAGACGGCCAGCTTCCAACTCGAAGCCGCAACCTGGCCGGAGCTGGCAACGCCGCTGACGCTGACGCTGGGCAAAGGAGGAGTCGGGAAGACCACGATTTCGGCGGGGCTCGCCTATCACCATCGCAAGTCGCGAGAGCGCGATAGCGTGGTGGTGTGCTCGATTGATCCGGCTCCGTCGCTTGACGATGTTTTCGCGGCGAAGATCGGGGACAAGCTGCAACCGGTGTTGCGGGACGGCAAACTGTGGGCCATGGAGATCGATGCCATGGCGGAATTTCAACAGTGGACCGGGCAGATGCGGGCGAAGCTGAACGACGCGATGATGGGCGAGCAGAAAGGGATCCATCTCGATCTCAGCCTGGATCGCAAATTTCTGCTGGCTCTGCTCGACGTGGTGCCGCCGGGCGTGGATGAGATCTTCGCTATCTTTCGCATCGTCGATTTATTGCAAACCGGTAGCCGGGTGGTGATCGACATGGCGCCGACGGGGCATGCGCTGGAGGTGCTGCGCACTCCGGCGCGGATGCTGGCCTGGACGCGGGTGTTGTTGAAAACGCTGGCAGCACACCGTACACTACCCATCGCTCGTGACGTGGCGGTGGAAGTTGCGACGCTCTCGCAAAATGTACGCGAGCTGGCGGCGATTTTGCGGGACCGCAAACGCTGCCGGTTGGCGGTCGTCACCTTGCCGGAGCCGTTGCCGGATTACGAGACGCGACGCTTGCTGCAAGAGCTGAAGGAGCTGAATGCTCCGCTGGGGGCGGTGTTCATCAATCGGGTCTTGACCGATGGCGAGTCGTGCTCGAGATGCAAGCTGGCGTCGCAGTGGCAGGCATTGTCACTGGCGAGTTTGCGGCGGCAATTGCGCGGCAATGAAATTTTCGTGGTGCCGGAATTCGAAGAACCGATATCTGGAGCCAAAGGATTGAAGCAATTGACCCGGAAAGGGTTTCGGTTAGTGTAGGAGGCAAGGAAGGCAGATTTCTTTCCGAGGAAGTTGAAAAGCAGATTCCTCATGGGCTGAAGCCCATTCGGAATGACAAATAAACAGTTTTTACGGCGCAGCTAAAGCTGCGCCCCTTCAAAACGCGGAGCGAGTCGGCAGTCGAGGCTGCGCCCCTTCAAGGCCTAGAGAAAGCCAAGCCATTGGTCAGTAGGGCGAAAAAATCTCCGGCATTGCGCGACAGAGCGACGAGGCCTGAGGCATCGCAAAGAACGTCAGGAGCGGCGCCCCAACCGGCGGCCGATCAAGCGCTGTATCTCTATGCAATTTCGCAGATGCCTAAGCGCGGCGCTGAGCCGATCGCAGCTGAAGGTATCGACGGGAAGTCGAAAGTTGAGGCGCTGCGCTGCGAAAGCTTTGTGTGCTGGATCAGCCGGGTATCGAAAGACGAGTTTGCCGACCGGTTGACCGAAAACATGCAGGACCTGGAATGGCTGGCTGCGGCCGGATTGCGGCATCAGCGAGTGGTGGCGGAAATCTCGCAGCAGTCGGCCACGCTGCCGGCGCGCTTCGGAACCGTCTTCCTGGGCGAAGACTCGCTGCGGCAGGATGTCAAAGAGCGCAAGGCCGCAATCGGCAAATCGTTCGCGCAAGTGGCGGATGCCGACGAGTGGGGAATCAAACTGTTCGACATTGCCAGGCCCAAGCGATCTGCGACTGTCGCGGCGGCCAGCGGTTCGGACTATCTTAAGAAGAAGGCGAAAATGTTGCAGCCGCGAGCCGGCAAGAAACTCGACGAAGCTGGTCAGGAATTTGTCGCGGCCTTGACCAAGTTGGCGGTTGCGGCCAGCCCGGGAGGAAAAGCCAGCGCTGGTCAGCCAGGATTAGTGTGGCACGGATCGTTCCTGATTCGCAGGCAAGACCGCAAGAAGCTGGAGACCATGCTGAAGAAATACGCCGCCCAGTGGCAGGACCATCGGCGGATTGAGTGCAGCGGCCCCTGGCCTCCGTATTCGTTTGTGGGGGAGCATGTCCGCTGAGCCGGGTTCGGTAGCGACGCTGTCAATCGAGGGCGACGGCGAAACTTCCTTGCTCGAAATTCTTGACCACGTGCTGAACTCAGGCGTGGTGATCCATGGCAGCCTGGTGATCTCACTGGCCGGAGTCGATCTGGTGTACGTCGGGCTCAACGTCGTGCTCACCTCAGTAGAAACCGCGCTGCGTAACATGAAGGATGTTCCTGAGTTGCCGCGCCGGCGTTCGTCGCGGATTTCGTGAGCCGTTCCATGCCCTGTCTCCTCTACTGCGTTACCCAGCTAAATCAATCCACAACTATCGCGGTGGGCGTTGGCGAGGCCGCAGTGCAGTCGCGCGAGATGCTGGGCGTGCGGGTGTACTGGAGCAATCTCGACAATCCCGAACTGGTGATGGGCGAAGCGGAGTCAGTGAAGAAGGCTGCGCTGCAATTTCATCAGGTACTGCGCGAGATTCTGGCGGTGACGACTCCCATTCCATTTCGCTTTCCGACGTTGCTCGAAAGCGACGAGGTTTTGGAGCAGCATCTCGCGGTCGAGCAGGAGTTGTATCGCGTTGCGTTGGAGAGGACGGCCGACGCGGTGCAGTACGAAGTGGTGGGAACGTGGACGACGGAAGAGCAGGCTGACCTGGCGACTCCGGTGAGCGGGCGTGAATACCTGAAGCGGCGGCAAGCGGCGACCGGGCGGATCGCCGCAGTCGAGAACAAGCTGAAGAGTGTGACGACCGATTCGGTTCGGGAGTGGCGCGGGCGGCGGGAACGCAAGACGCATCGCTGGTTTGCGCTGGTACCGCGCGGCAACCGGGAGCGCTTCATTGCGTCGCTGCGCAGCGCCGGATCGTCGGAGGGAATCAAGTTGCGGCTGAGCGGACCCTGGCCTCCAAGCGAATTTGTCGCGCCGCGAGGCGAAAATGGATAACTCCAAGCCGGTCACGCCGCAGGAAGTGGAAGCCGCAGTCGCGGACTTGCGGCGTCAGTTGGAGGGGATGACGCAGCAGGCGGTCGAGCGCATCGACTGCTCGCAGGAGACGATCGAACAGGGTCTGGCAAAACTGGTGCTGGGACTCATCGAACTATTGCGGCAACTTCTGGAGCGGCAGGCCATTCGCCGCATGGAAGGCGGCACACTGAGCGACGCTCAAGTGGAAGAGATGGGACTGGCGCTGATGAAGTTGGAGGAGAAGATCAAAGAACTGGCGCAGCAATTCAACTTGAAACCTGAGGACTTGAACTTGAGTTTGGGTCCATTGGGCAACCTCCTGGAGTAGATCGGCGTCTGTTGGGTAACAAAGGGGCTGTTACCGACTTGGTCGAACATTCTGTAAGACAAGGTGACCAAGCTAAAAGAGATCCCTATACGTTAAATTTCCGGGGGCGAGGGCGACAATGATGGATGACCTGTTTCAACCAGCCAATCCCATTCCAGAGTCGGGCGTATATCAAGTGTTGCACTATCGCCACCGCTTATACCATGACGTCACCATCTTGCGCGGGGAAAACTTTCCTTTGTGTTCGGAGTGCGGAAGCAATGTGCGTTTTCGACTGGTGAGGGCGGCGCCGTACGTCGAAATGGATCGTAACTTTCAAGACAAACATGGGCTGGGGCCGGACTAAGATTTTCCCCATCCTAGGCCGCAGAGAGTCAACAGCAGATCCCTCACCGACTGAAGCCGGCTCGTGATGACAAAAAAGTAGGACCGTCAACCCGCCTCACGATGACAAAATATTAAGGTCTCCCGGTATTTTGCTTCCTGCCAGGCAACCCGGCTGCATCTAAGTAAACGAGGGTACTGGGTTCACAAACGCGCGCAGCCGCTTCGCCAGATTTTACAGAGGAAAAATTGACACTGGATTCTGTGTCCGCTAGGATACGCGCTTGTGTCGAAGCGCGACTGGGGAGCTTCGGCAGATCCGCACTCTCTTAATCTAGAAGACGACAACATGGACCGTGTACCCACCGTCTCAGGAACGGCGAACCTACTTGACATCCTTGACCGGGTGTTGGACAAGGGGTTGGTGATTGCAGGCGATGTGCGAATATCGCTGGCCAACGTAGAACTATTGACCATCCGCATCCGTCTGCTGGTTTGCTCGGTAGATAAGGCTGAGGAGATCGGACTCAATTGGTGGAAATTTGATCCGAATCTCACCCATCCGGCTGGGCTGGGGGCAGGTACTCGCACTCAGTTGCCGCGCCCGGGGCCGGGAACCCAGTTGCGATCGCCGGCGGTACCGGCGAAGCGGGTAACGGCCAAGAAGGCGGCCAAGAAGAAGAAGGCGTAGGGGTAGATATTTCTAGAGCGTGTTTCAAGAATCGCTCGTTATTTAGCGGCTGATTGCCTCAGGGGCTAAAGCCCACGTTTCACAAAGCTCGGGACGGCGCGGCTGAAGCCGCGCCCCTTCCCAGAATCATTTTTTGAAACACGCTCTAGGGAGAAGATCGGCAGGGAGGATTGGCATGGCAGTTGAACGGGTTTCCGGCGGTTCCAGCCTGATTGACGTACTGGATCGGGTATTGGACAAAGGTATCGTGATTGACGCCTGGGTACGCATTTCCTTGGTGGGCATCGACCTGATCACGGTAGAAGCGCGTGTGGTGGTAGCTTCCATCGATACCTACCTCAAGTACGCTGACGCTGTGGGATTGACCGGGCTGGTTTCGCGTCCGCAGTTGGGAGCAGGAGAAGAAGAAATCACGACCGTCGAAACCACGCGCCGGCCGGTTCGCACGCGTCGTACCGCGGGCCGTAGCCAAGCTCGTTAAAGCGGTGGAGTAGTTTTGATGGCTTCCCCCCAGATGCGCATGCGCCCCGACCTGCCCGAATCTGCCGGTAAGCGACGGCGATCGGCACTTCGCCTGCTTGGCGCCGAGCGCAGCGACGAGATCTTTGCCGTGCTGGTGGAAGAGATCGTCGCCCTGGGACATCCCCGTGCCCTTATCAGCAGGGTAGATTTCGAGACCTCGGAAATCCTGCCCATCGCCTCCCTGAACTGCTCCAAAACTCAGCTGCAGAAAGTTCGTACGACGCTTTATGCGCAGGAAAATCCGCTGGTGCGGGTGCTCCATAGCCAGGAACCGAAACTGATTCCAGGCAGAACCAAGCGCGACCCCGATTGTTATTACTACCCTCTGGTGTATCGCAATAAGTCTGCCTGCTGGGAAGCCGAACGCTCCCGGCGCGGCGGTTGTATCGCAGTAGAAAACTTCCACTCGCGTCTCAAGCTGCAGTTGCAGGAGCAGGTTTGCGGCATCTGCGATATGCGTGCTTATGCGGGGATGGTAGTCGTGGAAGTGCGCCGCTCGGCCACCAGCGCCGATATCGGTGAGCTAAGCGCTCTGATCGATCTGGCCAATCGCTACCTGTCACGGCTTTTCAAAGTCGAACATTATTACCACCGCATGATGGACATGGAAACCGTCATCGCGCAGATGCAAACCGTGATGGAGAGCATGACCGACCCGGTGATTCTCACCGATCCGCAACATCGGGTCATCACGCAGAACAAGGCAGCAGAGCGGTTCTTCAAAGTTCCGGAAGACGTAAGCGAAGGGCGGGTGCGGGCGGTCGAGCTGAACAATCTTCTTTTCTCGGCGGCCTTGTCTTCGATGGCGGTGTCGGGAGACGAATCCTCGCGCGACATGACGCTGGTGGATGCCATCGAAGGTGACGAAGTTCTGTTCGAGGCTGTGTCGGCGCCGAGCTACAGTCCGGACGAGCGGCGTACCGGCATGGTCACGGTATTGCGCGATGTGACCGACCTGCGCCGGGCCGACGAGGAGCTGCGTTTCAATTACGACAAACTGCGGCAGGCCGAAGAAGTGGTGCGGCAAGACCGCGACCGTTTGAACCTGATCATCGAGAACGTGGGCGATCCAATCGTGGTTTGCGATCGGGATGCGAAGGTGGTGTTGCTTGATCCACTGGCGCAAGACCTGCTTGGCTCGGAGAAGACCCGCAGCGTGTTGCACATGCGCAACCAGACCAAGCTTGACGCCTATGTCACGAAGTTTACCTATTCGTTTACGGATCGGGAAAGCTCTCCTATCCAGTTAACCCATCCGCTTACGCATCAGGAAGTGGAATACGATGCGCGCTCGGGAAAGATCTATGACGAGCGTGGCCTGGTGGCCTACACAGTTACCGTGCTGCGCGATTTGACCGCGGTGCGCCGACTGGAGCAGTTGAAGATGGAGCGGCGCATGCTCGAGATGGAAAAGTTCGCCGTCGCCGGCAGGCTGGCCGGCACCATCGCCCATGAAGTGAACAATCCGATGGAGGCGATCAAGAACTGCATCTTCCTGCTGAACGATCAGATGAAGCCGGAAGCCGGACCGATTTACGACATCTTGAAGGCCGAGACCGAGCGGGTGGCCCGCATCGTCCGTCAGATGCTGGGTCTCTATCGCAATACCGAGCAGGTGGGCAACTGTTGAAGTAAACAGCGTAGTGGAAGACACGCTGCTGCTGTTTGCCCGGCAACTGGAGCGCGCCGGGGTGCGAGTGGTGAAGGAGTTGGCCACGGTTCCTCCAGCGTTAGGATCGGCGGACCAGATCCGGCAGGTACTGTCGAACCTGGTGGTGAATGCCAAGGACAGCATGAGCCAAGGCGGGGTGTTGCGGGTGCGAACCCATGTGCTTCACAAGGACGAAGCCAGGGAGATGATTCGCATCGTGGTAGCCGACACCGGCAGTGGCATCTCGGAAACCATGCAAACCAATATGTTCGAGCCGTTCGTTACCACCAAAGGCGAGCGGGGGACAGGATTGGGTTTGTGGATCGTGAAAGGGATTGTCGAGAACCACGGCGGAAGATTGCGCGTCCGCAGCCGGGTGGGTAAAGGAACGGTATTCAGCATCGAACTTCCGGCGGTGCGTTAGGCAAAGGGTGCTTCGATGAAAAGTAAGGCTCACATTCTGGTGGTGGACGACGAGCCCAATGTCCTGGTGACCTATCGGCTCATCCTGCAACAGCAAGGCTACGAAGTTAGGCTGCGCTGTCGTCGGATGAGGCGCGCAAGGCACTGGCGGAGGAAAACATCGATCTATTGCTGTGCGATTTGTCGCTGGAGAAGCAGGAAAACGGCTTCGACGTAATCGAGTTTGGGCGTCAGAGAAATCCCGCGATGCCGACCCTGCTGTTGACCGGCTATGCCACGCAGGAGGCCAATGACCGGGCTGAAGAACTCGGTATACCGATGCTGTTCAAGCCCATCGACATTAAGGAATTGCTGCAAACCATTTCGGAAATGCTGAGGGACGAATATGAGCAACGGAAGGCGACCGGCTAAGACTTCACCAGCGGCAGTGAAGACAACCAAAGCCGCGAAGAAGAAGAAAGTCGCGAAGCCGCAGCCCATTGCGATGGTGCCTAAGTCCGCCAGCGGAGCCGATCTGCTGGCGACGCTTGACCAGGGCTTTGCGCACGGACCGGTTGCCGGTGCCCGATGTGCGGCAGGAAGGCCGGTACGTATACGGCATCATTCCGTCGCGAGCCAGCGTCTCGTTCGGCAAGATGGGTATTGGCGGAATCGGCGAAATGGTATACGCCGTTACCCATGGCGATATCGCCGCCGTAGTCAGCCGCACCGCGGTCTTCATCTTCGATCCCACGCGCGAGAACGCTCTGGCCCACGAACACGTGATCGAGACGGTGATGAAGACGCATACCATCATTCCGATGAGCTTTGGTACGGTGTTTCGCACCGACGATGACATTCGCGAGGTGCTGCGCAGCATTTATCCATCGGTGAAAGACGTTCTGCAGCAGATGGCGGGAAAAGTTGAGTTTGGGCTGAAAGTTACCTGGGACCGGGAGCATATCATCGAGCAATTGCAGCGCGAGCACGAAGAAATTCATCGCTTTCATCTGGAGATCACCCGCAAGCATCTTCAGTCCACCTACTTTGCCCGCATGCAACTGGGCCGCATGATCGACAAAGCGCTGTCGGAACGCTCGGCCGAGTATGTGCGTGAGATTTACGAAACTTTGCGGGCAATCTGTGTGGCCTCGCGCGACAACAAGCCTATCGGCGACAAGATGATCATGAATGCGGCGTTCCTGCTGGAGCGCGAACGCGAAGCCGAGTTCGACGCCGCGGTCAATCGCATTGCGAAGAAATTCGGCGACCGGCTGAATTTCAAATACACCGGGCCCTGGCCGCCGTATAACTTTGTAAATATCCGGCTGAAGCTGGAACCCAGCAGCAGTAGCTGAGGTGGAAGCGCCGAGCTTTAGCCCGGCGAAAAATCGAACGCCATCCGAAACGGCTTCAACCGCGGTCGACCGAGGCTAAAGAGACGGTGTCGCAATCGGAAAGAAAGTTTTCTGGTGGAACAAACGCCTGGAATGGCCAAAGCTGTTTCATAGATCATTTTGGAGTGTGTCGGGGCGCGACCTTTAGTCGTGCCGAACGACACGATGTCACGGTCCGGGCTTTAGCCCCTGGAAACAGCCCTCAGGGGCTGAAGCCCAAAGTTACAGGGAACCACTCTTGCGGCACGTCTGAAGACGTGCCCTGACACAAACTCACTGGCGGACTTTTATGTTGCTGATCGACGATCTATTGCTGTCACCCATCTCGGGCTTCCAATTCATTCTGCGGACGCTGGCGCGCGCGGCGGAAGAGGAATACACGGACGACGCTCCCATCAAGGATCGCCTGCTGGAATTGCAGACCGAACTGGAAGAGGGATCGATCAGCGAAGAGGAGTACGTCGAGCAGGAGCGGGAAGTTCTGGCGGAGTTGCGGCAGATTCAGAATCGCCGAATGCAGATGGCAGGGGTCACTCCTGAGGAAGCTGAACGCCTGGGCCGGCCGATGATCGAAATCGCGGTGGAGCTTCCGAAGAAGAGCGGCAACCGGTAGGTCGTGCCGGGAAGTAGCAGGCCTAGGAGTCCAACCGCGCCGACAAAGGTTGCCACGCCCGCGTGACATCTCTCAACTGGGTTTGGCCGTCACCGTCCATCGTCCCAATTTGGAACTTCGCGTTTAAAGGCGATTTAAGGCGTCTCCAAACGCCGGGCGAGTCTCTTGGGTACTGGACCGGCTAGATCGCCTCTCAGAACGGCTGTAATGCGCAGGAATGGCCACCTCAGGATGATATCAATATGGTCAAATAGTGTTTAGTCACAACACCATCTAAGTGCCAAATTGGGAAAATGTCAAGATGCGCTTAGTTTTCAGATTCTTAGCGACAAATGGGAGATCAGGGCAAGATCAGCTCTTAACGGCGACACGTTTCGACCGGATACGCCATCACCTCACTCCTGTGCCACGCATGAACAAATGACAAACGCCCCTGGTAGTAGTATGATGCCGCCCGGGTGTTCGCGAGAGGACTCCGGCGTTTCTTCCTGCCCGTTCCGATTCGTTTCCAGCGCCTTGAAGTAAACCTCTCTTGCTCTCCCGCGTGCCTCATCGCGCACGTTCTTTTCGGGCCCACGAACGTTTACAGCCATTGCGAGGAGCACAAGCCAATGCAATGCGAAGTCTCTCGGTTTCGCACCATCGTTCTGGCGGCGGTTGCCGCGTTGCTGATCACGTCGGCGACGCTGCCCATGTCCGCACAGAATTCCGTTCCCGCAACGGCGTCGCAGGCGGCAAGAATGCCGCAGTTCGCGAAGCGACTTGCACCGCCCGCGAGACGGCAGATTCCTGGTCAACATCCGCCGCAGGGTCCAATCGTCTACGACAATGGGCCCGTCAACGGACAGGTGGATGCCTGGACGATCAACTTCGGCTTTTCGGTTAGCGACACCATCCAGGTCAATAACCTTCCACCCACAGGTATTCAGTTCTGGGTGTGGCTGGAGCCGGGCGACACCATGACGAATGTCGAAGTACAGATCGGCAGCAACGGCTACTTTTCTAACAACCTCTTTGACAGCGTCGTCAGTCTGACCCAGTCGAACTGCTTCACCAACAATTTCGGGTTCGACGTTTGTCTCATGTCGGGGGACTTCTCCGGACCCAACCTGAGCGGCAATGATTGGATAACCCTCGCCAATGCCAGCACCGTGGAAGGCAATCCGGTTTACTGGGACGAGAACAGCGGAGTCGGATGCCAGTCTCCCGGCTGTCCCTCGCAGGCCCAGGAAAATACCATGGGCACAATTCCTTCGGAAGCGTTCAGCCTTGAGGGCTCCTGCTTCCCAGCCGAGGAGAAGCCGGCGACTGAGGCGAAGGCTGTCACCGTTCCGCGCTCCCCAACCCAGAGCTACCGCGTGATCTACAACTTTACCGGTGGTGTAGACGGCGGCGCTCCTGCTACCGGTTTGGCAATCGATGCGACGGGTAATGTTTACGGGACGACCAGCTCCGGTGGCCCATCCGGAGGAGGTACGGTGTTCAAGCTTACTCCCGGCGCATCCGGTTGGCGGTTTACTCGGGTGTATGCGTTCTCCGGTGCGAATGGCAGCGGACCCGACAGCACTCCCGTTCTCGACGCGGTTGGCAGGCTCTACGGCACAACCTCGGGCGGAGGCGTGGGCGATGGTGTGCTCTTCGGCCTATCTCCTGCGGGAAACATCTTGCCGAGTGTTTTTAGCAATTGGATGGAGACCCTGCTGTACAGGTTCACCGGCGGCAACGATGGTGCAAATCCCGGGGGGAGCCTGGTGCTCGACAGCTCAGGCAATATCTTTGGAAACGCTGCCGCGGGAGGCGCAAACGGCGGCGGTACGCTCTATGAGTTCACCAATGGCGGCCTGCAGGTCCTGCACGCCTTTCCTGCCTTTCCCAATGACGGCGCTACTCCGATAGGAGTGGTCAAAGGCTCGGATGGCTTGTACGGCATCACCGGATCGGGTGGCCAACATGCTTACGGCACGTTCTACACGACAGCAGGAGGCTACCAGGTCCTTCACAGCTTTGTGGTTGGCGATCCGGTAGGCCGTCCGATAAGTCTGGCCGCAGACCAGGGGGGCAACTTGTATGGAACGGCCAACTATGTGAGTTACTCCTGTCTTACCCCGACTGCTCACGTTCAAATCTTCAACGTGTCTCCACCGGACTGGAACCCTCTCATCCTGACGAGCCTCGACAAGGAAGCCGAGGTAGAGCTGTCGTCGTGGATATCGACCGACTCCGTGGGGAACATCTACGGCACAACCGACGACTATGGAGCCTATTCTTCGGGTAACGTATTCGAGCTGACTTGCTGCTGGAACTACACCGATCTGCACGATTTCGGTCCGAGCGATGGATCCGCACCAGAGGCCGCCCCAGTAGTCGATGCCCAAGGCAACATCTATGGCACCACTTCGTCTGGCGGAACTTACGGGTACGGCGTGGTCTGGGAGATTTCACCGTAGCGGGAAGGGCGGACGGCCCAGGTCTGTCGCCTGCTCACGCGCCTTGCGATGAAAACATGATTGGATGCTCCGGGTCTCGCGGGTTTCGAGACCCGGGCAAGCGTGAAACATTCGGCAATCTGCAAGCCGCTCACTCGCAGCGCAGAGCGGTTACCGGATCGACGCGGGTGGCGCGTCGCGCTGGAATATAGCTGGCCAGCAGTCCTACCACACAGACGATGACGGCCACGCCCGCGAAGGTCAGCGGATCGGTGGCGCGCACTCCGTAGAGCAGTCCGGTCATCAGGCGCGTGAGCAGGGTGGCAGCCGCCAGGCCGCAAGCTGAGCCAGCCGCTGCCAGCATCATCGCCTGCTTGACCACCAGTTTGACCACGTCGCCTTGGGCTGCACCCAAAGCCATGCGAACTCCGAGTTCGTGCGTGCGGCGCGAGACCGAGTAGCTCATCACGCCGTAAATTCCCAACGCGGCCAGAACGACCGCGACCAACGCGAAGCCAGCCAGCAGCCAAAGCTCGAATCGCGGCTGGGCGTTAGCCTCGTCGACCACCTGGTCCATGGTGACGACTTCGGAGACGGCAACATTGCGATCGAGGTCGGCGATGGCAGTCTTGATATCGTTTACCACGGCATTCGGATCGCCGGCTGTCCGAGCTACCAGCGTCATGTATTCGTAGTGGCCGGAAGGATCTTGCAGATACTTGCGCTGCTGCAACATGGGCAGATACATCTCGGGCCAGGGCTTGCCTGCCCAGTCGTCCTGCTTGGCGTCCTGGGTTACGCCGATCACGGTGAACCATGCCGGATTCTTCAGCTGATCGTCGAGGGTGATGCGCTTGCCCATCGGATTCTGTCCGGGCCAGTAGAGCTGCGCCAGGCTATGGTTGACGATTACCACGCCGGGCGCATTCAGGTTGTCGCTCTCGGCGATGTCGCGTCCGCCGAGAAGCGAAATTTTCATGGTGCGAAAGTAGCCGGGAAGAATAACGCGATAGATCGCGCCGGGCGATTCACCCGGAGGCGGCAGCGGTCGCCCTTCAATCTTGAAGGGAAGTCCCCACAGATCGCCGTTGAGCGGAAGATGATTGATAGCGCTGACTGACTCGACCCCAGGCAGAGCGCCGACCCGCTGCAACATCTGCTGGTAAAACGCCAGACGCTTCTGAGGAGCAGCTTCTTCCGAGCCGGCCAGCGATACTTCCGCGCTCACTAGATGATGCGGTTGGAAGCCGGGATCGATGGCGCGCAGGGCGAAGAAGGTGCGGATCATCAGTCCCGCGCCGATCATCAGCAATAGCGCGAGGGCGAACTCTGATGCGACCAGCACGCTGCGCAGGCGATTGCGCTGAAGGCTCTCGCCACTGCCGCGTCCGGTTTCCTGCAAGGCGTCGCGCAGATTCACGCCGCTAGCCTGCAACGCCGGCACGATGCCAAACGCGATGCCGGCCAGAATGGAAACCACAACGGTGAACAGCAGGACACGTCCATCCAAGCCAATGGCATTGACCCGTGGTATCGAAGCCGGGATCAACGCCTTCAACATGCGGACGCCCCAGAAGGCGAGAGCCAAACCCGCAGAACCGCCCAGAACGGCCAGCACCGCACTTTCCGCCAGAAACTGCTGCACGATGCGCCAGCGCTCGGCGCCCAGCGCCGTTCGCACCGCAATTTCTTTTTGCCGCGACGCCGTACGTGCCAGCAGCATATGCGCGACGTTGGCGCAGGCGATGAGCAACACAAAACTCACCGCGCCCAGCAAGATCAGCAAGGCAGGACGAGTGTCGCCCACCACTTTCTCTTTCAGCAGCTGAACCGTGACATCGCGATTGGTACCGGGAAATTGCCGCTCCAGTCGCCCCGTAAGGGTTGCCATCTCCGAGCGCGCTTGTTCCAGGCTGACTCCCGGCTTGAGTCGCGCGAACACTCGCAAACTATTGCTTTCGCGGCTGGCTGACGCTCGCCCAGGGCCAGCGGCGCCCAGAGCTCGGCCTTGGTCGCCCAGAAGGGCGCGAATTGAAAGCTGGCTGGCATCACTCCGACGATGGTGTAGGGCTCGCCTTGCAGATTGATGGATCGGCCCAGCACATCGGCATCGCCGCCAAACAGCCGCTGCCACAGCCGGTAGCTGAGGATGACTTCATGCTCTTTGCCGCTTTGCTCTTCGTCGGCCGCAAAGAATCGTCCCAACATCGGCTGCACGCCGAGCATGGGAAGGATGCTGGAACTGAGTTGGAGTCCGTTGACCGATTCAGCCTGACGGGTGCCGCTCAGGTTGGGCGTCCAGTTTTCGGCGGCGCCCATGGATTCGAAGACATGATTTTGGTTACGCCAGTCGAGATAGTTGGCGGGCGCGACTGGATTGTTGCCTTGGTGCAGGATAGTGACCAGCCGGTCCGCATCCTGATACGGCAGCGGGCGCAGCAACACGGCGTTCACCACGCTGAAGATCGCGGTGTTGGCCCCGACACCCAGGGCGATGGCCAACACCGTAACCAGAGTGAAACCTGGCGACTTGCGCAGTTGACGCAAGGCATAACGAAAATCCTGAAGCATGCATATTCCTCAAAGGTCGAGCTGCGGCGCAGAGAATTCCGCCCTTTTGCAGTGCAAACCGCAAGCCAACCTTATTTCACGGAACTCAACAACTTAGATCGTCGCGGGAGTTGGTTGCGCGTCCGGCGGTGAATTGCGATGTCCGCCGGTGGACAGAACTTCGGAGAGCGTGCTCCTCGGATGTCGTCGCAGCCATGCTCCGCCGCTCCGACTTCAGTGCAGCGATATTACGCGGTACGAATCGGCGCGGGCGGTACAACCGTCTCAACCAGTCCGGTGGCCACGTCATAAACCAGGCCTGAGATAAGCCATGCGCCCGGCAATGCCGGAATCGTGCGGAGCAAAGCGACGTCGACGGCAACCGCCGCTCGGGGATCGGTGACGTCCTTTGCGGTAAGTTCCCCTTCCGGTATTTGAAAATAGTGCATCAGCATCTTGGGGTCACCCGCAAGACGAGTGATACCGCAATTGGTGCGCCGAAGTACGATCAAGTGAAACTCCCCGCCACCTCCCGGAATCTCGCCGGCTACCTGGCCGATTCGCCCGAGCAGGCCCAGCTGCTCCAACAAGCCCGGAGTGATTCGTCCGCCGATGTTACGTATCACGACGGCCTCGCCCGGTTTAATTCCAAGGACATGAGCCGGATCCACACGCATATCAGCACAACCGATGATGATTGCCCTTACATTCGGCATTGCCCCCGGAAGCGAGGGCATAAGAGTGCCCGCGGCAGACTGCTGGGCAGCAAAATCTTTATTGCGTTCTAACATCTGATCGAGATTGTTCATGCCGACTCCTGGAAAGATGTCGCGCGGCACTTTGCTGAGGCAGCTTGTCAAACCGGACCAACGCCTCTGATAAGCAGATAGTGACCGCTGACGATACCCGAAGATCGCTCGCTTAGGTAATCTGGGGCACTGGAGATATAGATTAATGTGATGGTTCGCTGAGTAAGCTCGTTGCTCGGCAGCCTTTCTTTCACTCATCAAAATGCTCGGCTGGGCCACCCGCCCAGAAAACTGCTTGCAAACTGCCTCAAAACTGCCCTGCCGTTTGGCTTCTCCCCGCTGCTCGCGTACCATGGATGAGCCCTGCCAAACACAGCCATGAGATCAGCTTTCGCCGGATTTTTCTTCCTCATATTTACGATTACACTCAGTCGCAGCGCAGCAAACACCTGCTTCCGCGCCCACGCCTCCAGCCAAAGACTCGCCTCAGGCATCGCCTTCCAAGGGCGTTACGCCAGCTCCGGCCGGCAAAGACACCGCGCAAGCCGGACCGGCCCAGGCTCCCACGCCTCCCGACTATTCGCAGGAAGCCTATGTCGTCGAGCACTACCTGCCAATCCATGCGCTTCGAGAACGACGGCACCGGCCGCGACGAGACCGATGCGCAGATCAAGATCATCAGCGAGAGCGGCGTGCAGGCGCTGGGCAGCTCAAGTTGGCTACAGCGCGCTCAGCGACAAGCTGGACATCGCCTACGTCCGCGTGCACAAGCCCGACGGCACGGTGGTTACCGCGCAGGAATCGGCCATCCAGGACCTGACCTTTCCCGACGCGCCCGTCTATACCGACTATCACGAGAAGCACATCAGCGTGCCTTCGCTGCGGCCGGGCGACGTGCTGGAATACCGCTTCGTTCGCACCATCGCGACCCCGCTGACGCCGGGACAGTTCTGGACCAGCTTTAACTTCGCCGAGAAGGGAATCGTGCTCGACGAGCAGCTGGAGATCAACGTTCCCAAAGACCGCCAGATCAAGCTGAAGACCAAGCCTGGCTATGACGCAAAGATCACGGACGATGGCGACCGGCGCATCTATCGCTGGACCCATTCGCGGCTGAAGGACGACGACGACGCCAAGAAAAAGAAGAAGAAGCCGCGCAAGGCCGATGACGAAGTTCCCATCGGTCCAGCTGACCACCTACAAGAGCTGGGAAGAGTTGGGCGCCTGGTACGCCGGGCTGGAACGCGACCGGCGCGTGCCCGATGCCACCGTGAAGGCCGAGGCCGACGCGCTGGTCAAGGGCAAGACCGACGACATGGCCAAAGTGAAGGCGCTGTACGATTACGTGTCGCGCAACATTCGCTATGTCAGCTTGTCGTTCGGCCTGGGACGCATCAGCCGCACGCGGCCAGCGAAGTTCTCGCCAACGGCTACGGCGATTGCAAAGATAAGAACACGCTGCTGGCGGCGCTGCTCGACGCCGAAGGATTCCACTCGACCTCCGTGCTGATCGGCTCGAAGCTCAAGCTCGATCCCGATGTCCCGTCGCCCTCGCAGTTCGATCACGTGATCACGCGCGTGCCGGTGGACGGCAAGGAAATCTGGCTCGACAGCACGCCGGGAGTCGCGCCGTTTCGCATGCTTGAGCCGCACTTTGCGCGACAAGCAGGCGCTGGCCATTCCTCCCGACGGCAACGCCGAGCTGGTTTGGACGCCGACCGATTTGCCATTTCGAAGCCTTCGATCGCACCAGTGTTAGTGGGGACGTGTGAGCGACAACCGGCAAACTCACGGCTCACGTCAACATGGCCGGCCGCGGCGATACGGAGATGATTCTGCGCTTTGCCATGCGCCGGATGCCCAGCAATCATTGGAAAGATATCTTCGACTACATGCTGCAGCGCGCCAGTCTGAACGGCGCCGAGATCACGAATCTGAAAGCCAGCGATCCCAGCGCGACCGACGATCCCCTGCAAGTCGATTTCGATCTCACCGTGAACAATTACTTCGACTGGTCGGCCGCCGAATCGAAGTTCCCGTTGCCGCTCTCGATCCATTCGCATGCCTGGCGATGACGAGGACGAAGACGACGACAGCGCCTCGACGAGCCCATCAAGCTGGGCGCCGCTCAGGACAATCAGGCAGAAGTGAAGCTCACGCTTCCCGGCGAAGTACAAACTGCGTTTGCCCATCGGCCGTCGATGTGAAGCGCGATTACGCGCGAGTACCACTCGATCTACAAGTTCGATGGCAGGACAGTTCACCAGCAAGCGAACGCTGAAGATGCTGGTCGGCGGAGATTCCTCACGACCGCAGCGAGGATTATGCTGCTTTCCGGCGCGTCGTCATGGCCGACGAGGCGCAGGAGATCTCGCTGGAGAACTACCCAGCCCGGAACGGGAGCCGGCGCAACCGCGCGACAACGAGTCGGCGGAGCGACCTGAACGACGCCGGCGTGCAGGCGCTGCAGCAACCAGAATTATGAGCTGGCGATCGATCTGCTTCCAGCAGGTGGTGAAGCTGGATCCCAAGCACAAGTCTGCCTGGGACAATCTGGGCAGCGCCTACCTGGGGCTGGGCAAGGACGATGCAGGCGATTGCGGCCTTTCAAGAAGCAGATTGAGATCAATCCTTACGACGAGTTTGCCTACAACAGTCTCGGCCTGGCTTATCAGCGGCAAGCCAAGTACGACGAGGCGATCAAGCAGTTTCAGAAGCAAATCGAGATCAATCCGCTGGATCAGAATGCGCACGCCAACCTGGGCCGCTGTATGTGAATCAGAAGAAGTTTGCGGAGGCCGTTCCGGAGCTGGAGAAGGCCGTCGACATCCAGCCCAAAAATCCGTTGCTGGAAATCGATCTTTGGGCCAGGCGTACATCGCGACCAATCAGACCGATAAGGGCATGGCCGCCTTTGAGAAAGCCATCAGCCCTGGCGCCCATCCGCTGACCTGGAACAACATTGCCTACTCGCTGTCGGAGCAGAACGTTCAGCTGGATCGCGCCAGCGAAATATGCCGACACCGCCATCAATGCCCTGGAGACGCAATTGCGCGACATGAGTCTGGACAATCTGCGCATGCAGGACCTGGGCACCACGGAGTTGCTGTTCGCGGTTTGGGACACCAAAGGCTGGATCGAATTCAAACGCGGCAACCCGGATGTGGCCGAGCAATACATCCTGCCGGCATGGCAGGCCGGCGGCACCGGCGACGAGGCGGAACATCTGGGCGAGATTTATGAGAAGCTCGGCAAGCGCGACGAGGCCATTCACTACTATCTTCTCTCGCTGGTCTCGGAAGATCCCAGCCCCGACGCGCGCGGCCGTCTAACCGCGCTGGGTGTCAAGGATATCGATCACCGCGTAGCCGAAGCCCGTCCTGAGTTCCAGAAGCAGCGCACCGTTCCGCTGAACAAGCAGGACAAAGGCACTGCCGAGTTTTATCTGCTGGTTTCGCCGGGCAAGGTCGAGCAGGTGAAGTTCATCAAGGGCGACGACAACCTGAAGAGCTTCGCCGGATGTTCTGCAGAAGACCGACCTGGGGATGAAATTTCCGCCGGAAGCGCAGGCGCATGTCGTGCGGCGGGCCGTCGTCCGCTGCGGTAGCGGAAGCCCGGGACCGTGCACCCTGGAGTTGCTGCCGTCTTCCTTGGTGCGGACCTTGGAGTAAGGAGGCGAATTGGAAGGGGCGTAGCTTTGCTACGACGTATCAGTCCCTTTATCTTTGTCATCACGAACCGGCTCATCCGGCGCAGAGATCTGCTTTTCGTAGTTGTTCAGGGCACGTAGCCGCTTTGCCCCTGAGCGCCAGTTTTTGCAGGCGGCCTTAAGGCCAGGACGAACCGCTGTCTTGTCGGCCCGGCTTTAGCCAGGCCCTGACAGCAAATCATTTCCGCGGTGTCACAGCCCCTTCAGGGCACACAAGGTTTTCCGCAATACACACGCGCACAAATTTCTTATGAGCCAACACATTTTCACGCACCTTTCGCTTGCCGCATTGAGCTCCTCTATCCTGCTGAGCTCGACCGCGTTGGCGCAGAAACAGCACTCCATCGACAATGAATATTCCCAAACCGCCCGCAACCAAACAGCAGCCTGTCACCGACGACTACTTCGGCCACAAGATTGTCGACCCTTACCGCTGGCTGGAAGACGGCAGCACTCCCGAGACGCAGCAGTGGGTCGCCGAGCAACTGGCCTACACGCGCAGCATTCTCGACAAGCTGCCCGGCCGCGACAAGCTGCACGACCGCATGGAGCAGTTGCTCGAGATCGGCAATCTGGGCGACACCCAGGTCGGCGGCGACTATTACTTCCACACGCGTCGCGACGGCAAGCAGAACCAGCCGGTGCTCTACGTTCGCAAGGGCGTTGACGGCCACGACGAAGTTCTGGTCGATGCGAACCAGCTTTCCAAAGACGGCACCGTCGCGCTCGACTGGTGGTACGCCTCGCACGATGGCAAGTTCGTCGCCTACGGCACCTCGGAGAGCGGCTCGGAGATGAGCACGCTGCACGTGATCGAAACCGCCACGCCGCAAGCTGCTGCCCGACACAATCGCGCGCACCCGCGCCGCCAGCTTGGCGTGGAAGCCCGACGACAGCGGCTTCTACTACACGCGCTATCCCAAGCCGGGCGACGTTGCCGCCGGCCAGGAGATGTACAACCGGCACGTCTTCTATCACGCGCTGGGCAGCGATCCGGCCAACGATCCGCTGATCTTCGGCGAGGGCCGCGATCCGCAGGACTGGCCCAACGTCGCGCTCTCCGAAGATGGCCGCTGGCTCAGCATCATGGTCGAGCAGGGCTGGACCAAGAACGAGGTCTATCTCAAGGATATGCACGACGAACTCGGCGCCGCTGCGCATCACCACCGGCAAAGATTTCCTCTACTACGCTCAGCCGTATAAAGGCGATCTCTACATCCTGACCAACGAAGACGGGCCGCGCTATCGCGTCTTCAAGACTCCGGCAAACACGCCCACGCACGAGCACTGGCGCGAGATCATTCCGCAATCCGACGCCGTGCTTACCTCGCTGCAAATCATCGGCGGACAGCTCTTCGCCCGCTACGAACAGAATGCGCACTCGCTGCTGAAGCGCTTCACGACTCGACGGCATGCCTCTGGGCGAAATGGAACTGCCGACGCTGGGCACCATCTCCTCGATCGGCGGCGAATACGACAGCACCAGCGCGTTCTATCTCTTCTCGTCGTTCACTGTCCCGACCACCATCTATCGCTTCGACATCGACTCGGCGAAGAGCACGGTGTGGGAATCGGTCGAGACCGGCATCGACACCAGCAAGTATGAGACCAAGCAAGTCTGGTACAGGTCGAAAGACGGCACGCGCGTTCCCATGTTCCTGGTCATGCGCAAAGGGCTGAAGCTCACCGGACACAACCCGACGCTGCTCACCGCGTATGGCGGCTTCAACGTCAGCCTGACACCCGAGTTCAACAAGACACTCTTCCCCTGGCTCGATCGCGGTGGCATTTTCGCCATGGCGAACCTGCGCGGCGGCAGCGAGTTCGGCGAAGACTGGCATCGCGCCGGCATGATGGACAAGAAGCAAAATGTCTTCGACGACTTCTTCGCCGCGGCCGAATATCTGGAGAAGGAAGGCTACACCGACAAGGACCATCTCGCCATTCGCGGCGGCAGCAATGGCGGCCTGCTGATGGGCGCGGCGCTGACGCAACGGCCTGACCTGTTTCGCGCCGTAGTCTGCCAGGTTCCGCTGCTCGACATGCTGCGCTATCAGAACTTCCAGATCGCCAAGCTCTGGATTCCGGAGTACGGCTCGTCCGACGATCCCAAGCAGTTCGAGTGGCTCTACGCCTACTCGCCCTATCACCACGTGAAGCCGGGAACGGCGTATCCCGCGGTGCTGTTCATGACCGCCGACACCGACACGCGCGTCGATCCCATGCACGCCAAGAAGATGACAGCGGAGTTGCAGGCCGACAACGGCGGGCCCAAATCCGATCCTGCTGCGCATCGAACCCAAAGCCGGACACGGGGCAGGCAAGCCAATCTCCAAGCTGGTGGAAGAGTGGACCGACATCTATTCGTTCCTCTTCTGGCAACTAGGGATGGAATAGAAGACAGTAACTAGTAATTAGTTACTATAAGCTATCTCATAAATCGGGTTTGAAAGGGCACGGCTTGAGCCGTGCCGTACGAGGCGTTTGATTGCCGAGCTTTAGCCCCTGAGGTTACTCGGTGTGGAATCCTTGCGGGATTTATGAGACGGCTTCTAGTCACTAGTTACCAGCTTTCGTCCGTTGGCTGCATTCTTGAGGTGTCATCTCGACCGCAGCGAAGACGGGGTCTCCCGCCGAGCGCCGCTCTTGCGCTTTGGTGGGGTGTTGGAGCGAAGCGGAGAGACCTGCTGTCGCGTCCTTCGCGACGAATCCCGGCAATGGGAAAGATCGTGCAGCAAGTAGCTCCTTAATAGTGCGCCGAATTATGCATTTTTCATGCCATATGGTGAGACAATAGAGACATGACTTACTACCAAGTTGAATTTCAAACGGGGCCTTCCAATCGCCTGGTGCCGAAGCGCTTCCGGACCGAAGAGAAGGCGAAGAACCACGCCAAGAAAGTGCTGGGCATCGCTGACGATAGCGGCCTGGAATCGCTAGCGACCATTCTTCCGGTGAGCCGAACCCGGACGCCGCTGCAATGACTTGCCCGAACTGCAAAGGTGAGCTGTCGCGAGTTTGGCAACCTCAGCGCGCTGCTAGCGCGATCACGATCGTGCAGGTGCAATGGAGCTGCAGCACCTGTGGCGACTCCTTCAGCAGTAAGCAGTTGCGGCCCGGATCCAAGCGGCAAGCCAAGACTGCGCCGTTACAGGCCGAGATCGTCTGACAGCCGTCAAACGGATCAGGCCTAACCAGCTGATGTACGTCGGAAATGCACTCCCGATCTGAATTGTGGCTGGCCTTGCTTACCCGAAATCTCGTAAGCGCCTCTCTTTTTTGCCTGTGCTAGTCATGCGCCTCAATAGGCAGATCACCGCTACAAGTCCTCACGACACCTCCAATTTCGAATTTTGCCGTCTTGCACTCGGCAGCTAACAACCCGATTTTCTGAATTCCTCAAAAGGCCGCACCTCTAGAGCTTGCTCCTGGGAGCCTACTTGATTGCCGATCCTGCATTGGCGATGATCGCCTGCATCTGGGGCGTCAGTTGCACCACCAGTTCGGCATTGTAAGCGTGGGATGTGGTGTCGGCGATGATTTCAGGAGTCGCGCCAAAGATCCGAAACGCGCCCAGGGCATAGCCTCGCGACTTGGCCGCCGGCGACCCGGGACTGACCGCAGGGTCGACATTGGTGATGATGATGGAAATCGTATTGTCGTTGTTGCGCCGGATGTCCCATGTCCGGAACTGCTGCGGGTGATCGCGGAGCGACGCAGTCTCCACCTCCCAGAAGCCAAGCGTAGGATCGCCGCTGGGAGCTGGTTGCAAGGTGACGACATTGACGTGCCGGTGCCCGGCCATCCACAAGATGAGATTGGGATACTGATGCAGCATGGCGACCATGGAGTCGTCGGTATATTCCGGACCCGGCCACATGGGAAACGGGGTGGTGTCGGTAAGGCTGTTCTGGGGATTCACCGGGACATGGGCAGCGATAATCATCAACTGGTTGGCGTTTTGCCCGTCCTGCAGTTCGCCGGTGAGCCACTGGTACCGCTGTTGATCGAGACCGCCGGCTGCATAGTTTTCCTGGTCCGGGCCGGTGACGGTATCGTCGAGAACGATGATCTTGATGGGTATGTCAGACTTCGGCACAAAGCTGTAACAGGCGAAGTCCTGTTGGATATTGCTCTGGCTGAAGCCGTGACCGACAGGCTTCGAAGTCGTGTTAAAAAACTCGTTCATCCAATTCTGCCGGCAGGACAGCGGGGTCGTCAGGGAATGGCGATTGGAATCGGCAACGACCGTTGGGGGAGTTGGAAAGTTCGCCACCGGACCGGCTCCGATGAGGTCACCGTAAACCGTCGTGCCGTCGAGCACGCCCATATAGGCACCGGTCTGATCCACCGCATCGGCCGCCGGATTCGTGCTGTCTTCCATGTTGAGGATGACGTTGGATACATGGGCGTTTCTGGTCTTCGTGTCCTCGCAGGCCGAGCCCATCCACGACTGATCGTGATTACCGATCACCTGATACCAGGAAATCTCCGGGTTGATTCCGGCGGCCTGGAACGGCTTCTGATAATCGATGGTGTAAGCCCCCACATGGGCGCCCGAGCTGGGAGTAATGACCTTACCGTCGATGACATCGAGAAACCAGCGCAGCTCGTTGTACTGGGTGTTGTTGGCGGCGTCACCCAGTGACATCCCGAAATCGAACGGGGTAATTTTGTGCAGCGCGTTGATGGTCTGGACCGCGGCGTCAAGGACGTGCGGCGTCGAAAGCAGAATCGGCGAATAGGCCGACGACAACCCCGAAGAGTTCGGCCCGTAAGGTGCGCTCCAGCCGATATAGAGCGGCTGGGCCGGCGATTCCTTGTCGGCTATATGAATGTCGGAGATGGAAAAGAACGACAACAGCCGCGCCACCCCGGGCGCTCCCTTATAGCCGGGAGCAAGCTCAGTCCGCAAAGTATGCAGCAAAGGACCACCGATGGTCCACGCGCTGTAACCATAGGGCTCGTAAAGCTCCACATCTCCCGGGCCGATCTGCGGCGTCGCCGCGGTTAGGGGAACCGGGACGACCTGCTGTTGGGCTGTCGTGTAAACCTGATTGGCGATCGGCCACGATACAACTTGCGGAGGCGGCGGGTTCGGTTGCGGCGAGCCGCCGCTTCCGCACGCAGCCAGCTGTATTGTGCCAATCCCAATTCCCACACTCTTTACGAAGTCACGTCTGGTTAGTCCTGATTTCTTCCTGTTGTCCGCCATAAGTCTCCGCTCTCTAGAATCTCAAGCACGATGGAATTGCGGTCCGGATGAATCTGGTGGGCGCCGCACCAAGGGCTAAGCTTTGTGCAATCGAAATTGTTAGGAATTCTTAACTCAACTCATAGATCGTTACGGTTTGAAATCGGTCATGTCTTTAGGCTGAAAAACTCACGGGACTTCGAAGATCGGGTAGAGCTGGCCTTCAGGTCGTGCGTCTAATTCCATGTGCGTCCAGAACCGGCTTAGCCGGCTTTAGCCCCTGTTCATTTTTAACAGCCGCTTCCACTCTTGCCGAATAGGGCCTAAGAAAGCCCATGTGATTCAGCCCTCACAGCAGGGCCAACAATGACTAACCGACGTTGGTCCTCATACGCTTAGTCATCAAGAACGGCTTCACAGTTGATGAAATTCTCCTGCCGAGCATCTGCTCCGGCTGATTTCACCCGGTCTCGAACAAGTCGAAAGCGAAAACGTCAGAGCCTGAAGCAACTCGCCCAGATCTGACCACGATCCTTCCCGTCGCTATGAATGCACGTGGCTTTCCATGCCGGCAGCCTGAATTCTTATAATTTTCTTAGCCAGCGCTCTCCTGTTCGCCACCTCCCGACCTGAAGTGTCATTGACCCTGCTTGCCCGAAAATGTTATAAAAACTCGCCCTTTGTGCTGCGCCAAGCGTGTGCCTTTTATGCACACAAAATGGTGCAAGTGTTCCCGACGCGGCCAAACCTCAACACTTCTGTCTTGAAGTGGAAGCGCGTTTCCGGGATTCCAGCAGGTCTATGCCTGGTGCTCGTTTAGCGGTCTGCGCATCCGCAGGCCCGAGCCTCGTGCGCGTCCGCTTGTTGGGTGGTCAAGGATCTCTAGGAAACGATGGCCGCGGAAAGCCGCGGCAGAGTGAAAAACCGTACTGTCATTACATGGGCGCTGCTCGCCTGCAAGGGCGCGGTCCCATTGGAGGAATCATATGCACACCTGGCTCGCCGTGATGCGGCGGCTGTCGTTCATACCACGCAATAACCCGGCGAAGTTTCTAGGCGCCGCGCTCACGATTCTTATGCTGAACGCTTCCCGGGCTTTCGCTCAACCCAGCGAGGCCGCCGGCGGGGAAGCCAGCTTGCAGCTGCCCGATCTGTCGTCCGTCAGCTTTCTCGGCATGGACGGCCACAAGCTGCTCACCATCGGCCTGATCTTCTGCGCCTTCGGCTTGCTGTTCGGCCTGGCGATCTGCCTGCAGCTCAAAAAAATGCCGGTCCATAAATCCATGGGCGACATCTCCGACCTGATCTACGAAACCTGCAAGACCTATCTGGTGACCCAGGGCAAGTTCCTGATGATCCTGTGGGCCTTCATCGCGGTCGTCATTCTGGCCTACTTCGGATGGCTGGCCCCGGTTCCCGGCAAGCCGGTCGCGGTTACCTTGCCGGTCATTCTTCTGTTCAGCGTCATCGGCATCATCGGCAGTTACGGTGTGGCCTGGTTTGGTATTCGCGTGAATACCTATGCCAACTCGCGCACCGCGTTTGCCGGACTGCGCGGCAAGCCCTATCCCATCTACGCCATTCCGCTGAAGGCCGGCATGAGCATCGGCATGATGCTGATCTCGGTCGAGCTGCTGATCATGCTCTGCATTCTGCTGTTCATTCCGGCTGACTACGCCGGCCAGTGCTTCATCGGCTTCGCTATCGGCGAGTCGCTGGGCGCGGCTGCGTTGCGTATTGCCGGCGGCATCTTCACCAAGATTGCCGACATCGGCGCCGACCTGATGAAGATCGTCTTCAAGATCAAGGAAGACGACGCGCGCAACCCGGGCGTCATTGCCGACTGCACTGGCGACAACGCGGGCGACTCGGTTGGTCCCAGCGCCGACGGCTTCGAAACCTACGGCGTCACCGGCGTGGCCCTGATCACCTTCATCCTGCTGGGCGTGAAAGATCCCCACGTGCAGGTGCAGCTGCTGGTCTGGATCTTCGTCATGCGCATCATGATGCTGGTCTCCAGCACCGTGGCTTACTTCCTGAACGAAGCTGTTGCCAAAGGCCGCTTCGGCAACGCCGACGAGATGAACTTCGAAACGCCGCTGACCTCGCTGGTCTGGCTGACTTCGATCATCTCCATCGTCCTGACCTACATCGTGTCGTATCTGATCGTGCCGATTCTGGGCGGCGACAGCACGCAGTGGTGGAAGCTGGCGACCATCATCTCCTGCGGAACGCTGGCGGGCGCCATCATTCCTGAGCTGGTGAAGGTCTTCACCTCGACCGAGTCTCGCCACGTTCGCGAAGTCGTGACCTCGGCCGACGAAGGCGGCGCGTCGCTGGGAATTCTGTCGGGCTTCGTGGCCGGAAACTTCTCCTGCTACTACCTCGGCTTCACCATGGTCGCGCTGATGTCGATCGGCTACTACGTCAGCACTTTCGGCCTGGGCGCGCTGATGCTGGCGCCGGCCGTGTTTGCCTTCGGCCTGGTGGCGTTCGGATTCCTCGGCATGGGCCCGGTAACCATCGCCGTCGATTCCTACGGCCCGGTGACGGACAATGCGCAGTCAGTGTACGAGCTGTCGCTGATCGAGCAGGTTCCGAACATCGAGGCCGAACTGAAGCGCGACTACAACTACGACGTCAACTTCGAGCGCGCCAAGCATCTGCTGGAAGAGAACGACGGCGCGGGCAACACCTTCAAAGCCACGGCCAAGCCGGTGCTCATCGGCACGGCAGTGGTCGGCGCAACGACCATGATCTTCTCCATCATCATGGCGCTCACCCACGGTCTGACGGAAAACGTCGGCGATCTGTCGCTGCTGCACGCTCCCTTCGTGCTCGGCCTGATCAGCGGCGGCGCCATCATCTACTGGTTCACCGGCGCATCCACCCAGGCTGTGACCACCGGCGCTTATCGCGCGGTCGAGTTCATCAAGGCCAACATCAAGCTGGACGGCGTGGTGAAGGCCTCGGTCAGCGACAGCAAGAAGGTAGTTGAAATCTGCACCAAGTACGCGCAGAAAGGCATGTTCAACATCTTCCTGGCGGTCTTCTTCGTGACCCTGTCGTTCGCGTTCATCGAGCCGTTCTTCTTCATCGGCTACCTGATCTCGATTGCAGCGTTCGGCTTGTACCAGGCAATGTTCATGGCTAACGCCGGCGGCGCCTGGGACAACGCCAAGAAGATTGTCGAAGTCGACTTGAAGCAGAAGGGAACTCCGCTGCACGACGCGACCGTCATCGGCGACACGGTGGGCGATCCTTTCAAGGACACCTCGTCGGTTGCCATGAATCCGATCATCAAGTTCACCACGCTGTTCGGATTGCTGGCAGTCGAATTGGCGGTGCAGTTGACGGCCACTCAGGGCACGGGATTCGCTCACATCCTGGCGGTCATCTTCTTCGCGATTTCCTTTGTCTTCGTGTATCGGTCGTTCTACGGTATGCGGATCGTGAAGGCGGCGGCGTAACCGTTAGGGAAACTCTGATTAAGGCTTGCTTTGAAGGGGACGGCCTTCAGAGTCTGCGTGAGAACTCGCTTTGTGTTTCGGCGGTGGAATACGAAGCGCAAAAAACAAGCGCCGTAGGCGCGGAATAGCCTAGCCCAGGACGTAGCCGAAGGCGCAGTCCTGGGTGAAGTGGTAAATAAGTCTGAGTCCCGTAGGGACGGCAGAGGTTCTCACGCAGACACTTCAGGCCGTCCGTTAAGTACTCGCAAAATTATGCGGGGTTAGCGGCTGCGGGACCTTGCTTTGACTTGATCAGAGTTTTCTTAAACTTGTTTGATGGAAGGTAATTCGCCGACGGGGAGCACGCGATCCCCTCGGCTGCGGGAAACTACGGTTCTATTCTGTTCGGGGGAAGCACCGCTTTCAGCGGGTGCTCCCTCGATCAGGATGCGATACCGGTTGCAGAGCCCGATCCCTCGTGGGCGGAAAACGCTTTCAGGTGTCGCCGTTCCTGCTGTCCTGAAAGGCCTCTCTACCCCGCCGCCGATCGCTACTGCCGGAACATGTTTTTCGCGATGAAGAGCACGTTAGCCGGACGCTCGGCCAGTCGACGCATGAAGTACGGATACCATTCCGACCCAAACGGAATGTAGACGCGCAGCCCATAGCCTTCGCGCACCAACTGCTGCTGCAGATCGCGGCGCACACCATACAGCATCTGGAACTCATAGGCGGAGGCGGGAATGTTCTCGGCCTTAGCGAATTGCTTCAGCTCGGCAATGATCTTTTCGTCATGCGTGGCGATGCCGTGAAACACGCCGCTCTTCATCAGAGTGCGCGCCAGCTTCAGGTAATTCCCGTCTACATCTTCCTTCTTAGGGAAGGCGATGTCGGGCGGCTCTTTATACGCGCCCTTGCATAGCCGGATGCGAATGCGCTCCGACAGCAGGTCGTCCACATCTTTTTCGCTGCGATACATGTAGGACTGAATGACCGTGCCGACGCGGCCCGCGTGTCCCGGCTCGCGATGCAGCCCGCGCACGAAGTCGAGGGTGCGCTGGGTGTAGGGCGAGCCTTCCATGTCGACGCGAACAAAATTATTGATGCGCACCGCGTGGTCGACCAGCTCCGTGACCAGGCGGAAGGCCAGCTCTTCGCTTACGTCCAGGCCCATGTGTGTAAGCTTGAGGCTGATGTTGGCGTTCAGCTTGCCCTGATCGATCTCGTCGAGCATGCGGTGATAAAGCTCGGCGCTGAACTTGGCTTCCTCAGCATTGGTGACGTTCTCGCCCAGGTTGTCGATGCTGACGCCGGCGCCCCACTCGTTGACGACTTTGGCGGCGCGAATCACATCGTGCAGGTGAGTGCCGGCAACGAAGCGCTGGGAAAAACGCATTCCCATCGGCGACTTCTCGGCGAAGTTGCGCAGCCCTTTGCTTTCGGAAAGCCCGATGAAGAGCGATCTCAACATGGGGCCTCCTCGGAACTGGACCGAAGCGGCGCGACTTCCCGGTCCGCCGCAGCCGCCGAATGAAGAGCGCCGGGACGTGGAGCGCCGGGATGAATGAAGATTGGGTAGAGTTGGCCTTCAGGATGAAGAACGCCCTGATGAAGAACGCCCTGACGAATGAAGCGTGGGTTGAGCCGGCCTTCAGGATGAACAGCGCCCGGAGGGATGAAGATCGGGTAGAGCTGGCCTTCAGGCCAGCGTCCAAACGGACTATTTTGTTTTTGAGCCGGCTTCAGCCGGCGGCACGGAATTGCGGAGCCAGTGCTCCGCGCAACGGATTGGCTCATAGTTGACTCGGGCCGGCTCTTCGGCCAGCTTGGTAACTCTCTTGTTTATCACAACCGGGCGGGGGAGCGAATAGGAGCCACGTCACAAGGCCAAGGTGCAAGAGGTCTGGCCCCGTCATATTCGCCCCGGTGACTTCACAGGACAACCTGCCCTGGGTGCTAGTGCTCGTCGTCCGGATCGCCCTCGCCCTGGCGGCCAATATCGCACAGCACCGCGAGCGTCCGGCGGGTGCGGCTGACGTCGTCCTCGCCAACGCTGGCAAGCAGTTCGGCATCGATTTTCTCCCGCGCCGCCTTTTGGGTGGCCGCAGCGGCCTTACCGCGCTCGGTAAGAGTCACTGTCAGTTTGCGGCGATCGTCTTTGTCCACCGCACGCTCCAGATAACCGCGAGTCACCAGCGCATCAACCAGTTGACCCGCCGCCTGCTTGGAGATCCGCAGCTCCTTGATGAGCTGCCCGAGCGGAATGTCGGGAACGCCCAGCGCCAGCCCGCCAATCACGTAAAGACCGTTTCCGGGGATGTCGTCATACCCTGCTTCGTCAAGGGCCCGGCGCATGGCAACGCCATAAGTGTTGCGCCCATGCCGAAGCAGCACAGGAAGGCCAATTTCTTCGAACCAGGGCTTGTCGGTGGTTTCGTTTGTCATGCGAAAAAAGATACTATCAACTAGTATGACAGTCAATACGTATTTACAGTCATTATTTTGGACAAAACTCCTGCGGTAAGAGGGTGATGGACCTCCCACTCATTCGTAAGCCGCGAGGGAATGAGGCACGCTGGCAGCCGCGGCTTGTTTTCAGTTGAGTGAGGAAAAAACTGATCCAGATGCTGGCATGTGCCGATCATAGTACCGCTTTACATTAGTACCGTATTGCGATAGTATCGTCCGTGATCAAAACCGTCCGCGATGCCGAGACGGAGCGGCTTTGGAGAGAAGAACGTAGCCGCCGTCATCCGGCAAGCGTTCTGAAGGCCGCAGTGAAGAAACTGCAGATGCTGAACGCGGCGGCCGTTCTCGCTGACCTGGCTGTGCCACCGGGCAACCGGCTGGAGCGGCTTAAGGGCGATCGGGAAGGCTGGCACTCCATTCGCATCAACGACCAATTCCGTATCTGTTTCGTGTGGCGTGACGGCAACGCTTACGACGTGGAGATCACGGACTATCACTGAGGAGGCCAGGGACATGGCGCAGCGGAAACAAAAAACGATTGCCGCTCATCCGGGAGAAATTTTGCGTACGGAGTTTCTCAAGCCCATGGGAATCACGGCCTATCAACTGGCAAAGGCGGTGCATTTCCCTGGGATCTACGAGATCGTGCGCGAACAGCGGGCGATCAGCGCCGACGTCGCTCTCCGTCTGGGCAAATATTTCGGGATGACACCGCAGTTCTGGATGAACCTGCAAGCCGATTACGACCTGCGCCGTGCAGCAGCCAGCGCGCCCCTGGGCAAGATCAAGCCGCGGTCGGCGGCGTAGCGGCCTTCATCACCCACTCATTCGAAAACCGCCTTCTAGCAAACCAGCCATGTTCTATTAGGTCGGTTACCATCCGTTTTGACAATGCCCAACGACTCCAGAATCGGCACGATGTAATTGATACACCTTATGTCCCCATTCTGATCTCTGCTTGCTAGGCACAGTCGTCCCGATTGATTCCTATTGTTGCTGGAGCGGATTTCGCATGGATTTGTCGAATAATGGCCATGGGCTCTCAAATAGTGTATGGCGGTCTCGAATGCCCTCCGGTCGATTTCTACGTCCTGCGGGAGAATCTCGATGCTTTCGGTCCCCACGTTGGATATTTCGAAATTGGCACCCTTCAGATCATCGGGGGTTGTAAACCGGCTACCTTTCTCCAGATGACTCCAAACACCATCGGTGTGCACGCTGCATGACAAACACATTGCGGACTCCTCCACGCTTAACGGTCAAGTTTTATAACCGTAGATCCCACGACGGCCCCAAAATCGGGCCGCCTCCGCTAAGAGCTAATGGCTAATTGCTAGTTGCCAGTCGCTAGTCGCTAGTCGCTTCTTCCTCACTCCCACTCAATCGTCCCCGGTGGCTTGCTCGTGATGTCGTACACCACGCGATTAATTCCCTTGACCTCATTCACGATGCGGCTGGAGATGGTTTTCAGGACCTCATGCGGCAGGGGAACCCAGTCGGCGGTCATGCCATCTTCGGAGTGGACGGCGCGGATGGCACAGGTGTAGGCGTAAGTGCGCATGTCGCCCATCACGCCGACCGACATCACCGGCAGCAGTACGGCGAACGATTGCCAGACTTTGTTGTAGAGCCCGGCCTTCTTGATTTCGGTAACCACGATGTCGTCGGCTTCCTGCAAGAGCGCAACCCGGTCGGCCGTGACTTCGCCAAGGATGCGCACGGCCAACCCGGGCCCGGGGAAGGGTTGGCGCTGCAGGATGTCTTCGGGCATGCCGAGATCGCGGCCAATCCGCCGCACCTCATCTTTGAACAGCTCTTTCAGCGGCTCGATCAGCCGCAGCTTCATCTTTTCCGGCAGGCCGCCAACATTGTGATGGCTCTTGATGACCTGCGACGGGCCACGCACCGAGCGCGACTCGATGACATCGGGATACAAAGTCCCTTGCACCAGCCACTCGACTTTGCCGTGCATCTGCTCGATGCGGTGAGCTTCTTCTTCGAAGACCGCGATGAATTCATTACCGATGATCTTGCGCTTTTTCTCCGGATCGGTGACGCTGGCCAGCTTACTGAGGAAGCGCTCGCTGGCATCGACCGCGTCGATGTTGAGGCCGAGCTTGTCGCGCAGATTTTTCTGCACGCTGGCGAACTCGTTTTTGCGCAGCACGCCATTGTTCACGAAGATGCAGGTGAGCTGATCGCCCACGGCGCGATGCACCAGCTCGGCGGCGACGGAAGAATCGACGCCTCCCGAAAGCCCGCAAATGACGCGGCCCGAGCCGACGGTCTGGCGAACGTTGGCGATGGTCTCGTCGATGAAGCTTTGCGGCGTCCAGTTCGGCTGCAGTCCACAAATCTCAAAAACGAAATTGCGCAGGATCTCGGTGCCTTGCGGCGTGTGATGCACCTCGGGATGAAATTGCACCGCGTACCACTTCTTCGCGGGATATTGAATGGCAGCCACCGCATTCGAGGTGGAGGCGATCAACTCGAAGCCGGCGGGAAGTTCCAACGCTTCGTCACCGTGCGACATCCACACCGCTACCGGCCCCCGCAAACTCCTAAATAGCGGGGAATCGTTGCTGAGCAGCTCAACCTCTGCGTGACCGTACTCGCGCTTGTCGGCCGCACGGACTTTGCCGCCCAGCTTGTAGACCATGAATTGCAGGCCGTAACAGATACCGAGCACCGGCAATCCAAGATGCAACACTTGCTCGTCGGCAGGTGGCGCGTCGGGGTCATAGACGGACGACGGACCGCCGGACAAGACGATGCCCGCGGGGTGATAGCCTTTGATTTCTTCCAGCGAGGCGGTGCAGGGAAGCACCACGGAGAAGACATTCTGTTCGCGGATGCGGCGGGCGATGAGCTGCGAGTATTGCGCGCCAAAGTCGAGGACGACGATCGATTGGGTTTCCACCATTTACTTTGCCAGAGGACGGCAGCAGTGTAAAGCGGCGGATGAGGTTCTGGCTAGAGGAGGTTGTTGCCTGCTGAAAGCCGGCTCGGGTCTATCAACCAGGCTTCACGGCTCGCCTAAGGTGCGGCTGTTCACCGGCCTGTGGAACGACTCAGCCCAGTCCCCCTTATTTCTCCTGTATGCTTAAAGCTTCTGCATGGTAGCCATCCGTTTACCCCGTTTCACGTTTTCAGGTCGTCCGACGACGCTCTCGGCCGCAATTCTTGTAGCTTTGCTGCTGGTGGGAATCGGCTGGAGCCAGACAACAGCGCAGCCGCAATCGCCCTCAGTTCCGCAGCCTGCTGCGACGCCGCAGCAACCGAATCAGCCTGCTACCCCGGCGCAACCTGCCGCTCCGCAGAATCCGTCACAGCCGGGCACGACCCAGGTTCCCGGAGCCGGCGCCACGGTCGACAATCAGCAACCGGAAAGCAGCCAAAGCCAGGAATCCGAGCCGCCCGAGCGCGAGACCCGCATCACCAAGCAGCAGGCCAAGGAGCTCTTCCGCTCGGTTGACGAGATTCTGCAATTCGTCAGCAAAGACACTGGCCTGCCCATCGAGCACAAGGTCAAGCGCAACCTGATCACCCGTGAGTCGGTAGAGAAATATGTCGACAAGCGCATGAAGGACGACAAGGATGCCAAACGGCTGGAGCAATCACGCCTGGTCCTGCAGAAGTTTGGGCTGCTGCCGCCGGGCTACGATTTGCACGCCGAATTTCTGCGCTTGCTGGGCGAACAGGTCGCGGCTTATTACGACCCCAAGACGCAAAGTGTGAACCTGCTCGATTGGGTGCAACCCGACACGCAGAAACCAATTCTGGCACACGAGTTGACTCACGCATTGCAGGATCAGAAAGTCGGCCTGGAGAAGTGGGAACTGGCGGGCGCCAAGGATGACGCAGCTTTGCCCGATCAGCAGGAGTACACGGTGGAGGAAGCGCAGGCGGCGCGGCAATGCGTTACCGAAGGCCAGGCTATGGCCGTCCTGTTCGATTACACGCTCGCCCCGATGGGCAAAGACATTCTTACTGCGCCCGACGTAGTGCAAGCTATGCGAGCCACGATGTCCGACAGCAAGGATTCTCCCGTGTTCGCGCAGGCGCCCATGTTTCTGAAGGAATCGATGATGATGCCCTACACCTTCGGACTCGATTTCGTGCAGACTGTGCTGGCCAACAAAGGCAAGGAAGCGGCCTATGCGGGCATGTTGCTGAATCCTCCCATCGATACCCGCCAGATCATGCAGCCGGAAACCTATCTGCTGAACCAGGTGGTGCCTCCGCTTACCATTCCCGATCTCGACAAGCTGGCTGCTCCGGATTATCAGCGCTTCGATTTCGGAGGCATGGGCGCATTCGATGTGTACCTGCTGGCCAAGCAGTACGGGGCGAAGGATCCGCAAAACTACTATCCGCACTGGCGTGGCGGCTACTACTACGCGGCCCATGCGAAAGGCGCTCCCAAAGACCAGATTGCCATGATGTATTTCTCGCGCTGGGACTCTCCCCAGGCCGCTCGTGATTTCGCCAAGCTCTATGCGGACTATTTGCCCAAGCGCTACCAGAAAGCGGTATTGCGCCCGCCGTCTGCTTCGATCCCGGCTGAGGCGCAAAGCCTGTACGTGTTCGACACCGAGGAAGGCAAGGCGATGCTCGAGGTTGAGGGAAACGACCTGCTCATCATGGAAGGCTACGATGACCGCATGGTTCAGAAGGCGCGCGACATTTATTTCTTCGGCATGTCACTGCCGGCAAATCCCGCGAAGGCGAAAAGTTAAAGTGAGGCAAATGTTTCCACGTGTCACGATTGCAATTCTGCTTGCTGGAGTGCTGTATCTGCCGTTGGTGGCTCAGCAATTCGACGAAAAAAAGTGGGGGACCAACAGTCCTGGTGTCCAGTTGGGTATTCACGAAGGGCCGCGCGAGCACGAATCGTCGGGCACGGCATTGTTCTACAACCTCATCGGCACCGGCTTTCCCGCGGACAAAACCTACGATCTATGGTTTTGGACTGTGGGCAAGAAGCCGCAGAAAGCCATCGAAGGTGTCAGCTTCGATAAGCGTGGAGTGCTGGTTTGTTCCGGTAAGCCGGGTTTCTGTACTGGCAAAGGCACGGACGATCCTATCAACGTCAAGGCCAACGCCGCCCTAGGTGAGCCCAAACGCTTTGCCGTGGTCTCTCGCGATGGCCGGGTTGCCGGCTTTGCCGAGGCAGTGCCGTTTCCCATCGAGGCCAGCAACCAGGGTTGCAAGCTGTCGGTTGTCCGCCAGGATCCGCAGGCTGAGGTGGTAGCCGTCCGCGCCAGCGGCTTCATTCCGTTTGAAATGCTGTCGGTCACCGGAACTTTGGGCGGGGACAACGCCGTGCACAGTCCAACAACGGCGGCCGATGGTACCTGGCAGGCGATCGTTGGAACCAATGTTTTCGGGCAGGACGCTGGTGTAGCCAACCTGAAAGTTGCGGGGAAGGATTGCGCGGTCGCGGTGAGCTTTAAATGGGGCGCCGACAGCGGGCAGTTGCAGTGAGGACGAACCCGGCTGCTTATCTGCGGCGCCATGATTGGAGTGGCTGCTTATCCGCATTGCCAACCGCAATGACAAAAGTATTACAAACGAAACTCCCCTGAGTTGTTAGTCTGAAGTCAGTGCTCACGCCCATGGCGGAGGATGGCAAGCAAGAACTCAGGGGAGATATGGCTCAGACAAAAAAGAATATTAATTGGATTACTACCGGCTTCATGATTGTGTTTCATGTGGGCGCAATCGCGGCATTATTCATGTTTAGTTGGAAGGCGCTGTTTGTCGGACTGCTGTTCTATTGGATCGCGGGCAGCCTCGGCATTGGCATGGGCTATCATCGGCTGCTGACGCATCGCGGCTACAAGTGCCCCAAGTGGCTGGAATATTTCCTCACCGTCTGCGCCACGCTGTCGCTGGAAGGCGGCCCGATTTTCTGGGTAGCCACGCATCGAGTTCATCACCAGCTCACCGACAAGCCAGGCGATCCACACTCGCCGCGCGATGGCGGTTTCTGGGCGCACATGGGATGGATCCTGACCGGCCAGACCTTCCATAACAAGAGCACCGACCTTCACGCCTACGTTCCCGATCTTCGCAAAGACAAGTTTCATCTCTGGATCAGCAAGTATCACTGGGTTCCGATGACCGCGTCGGGCTTTCTGCTGCTGGCCATTGGCGGCTGGCCATTCGTTTTTTGGGGAGTCTTCCTGCGCACCGTATTGCTGCTGCACTCGACCTGGTTCGTGAATTCCGCCACGCACATGTGGGGCTCCAAGCGCTTCGCAACCGACGACGACTCGCGTAACTTGTGGTGGGTCGCTTATCTCGCTTTCGGCGAAGGCTGGCACAACAATCATCACGCCCATCCGCAGTCGGCGCGTCATGGCCTGGCCTGGTACGAGTTGGATTTGAATTGGTATGGCATCAAGACCCTACAGGCGTTGGGATTGGTGTGGGATGTAAAGCTGCCTAAACTGGGCTCGGCGCGCATCCAGCCGGTGGTGAAGCCGGAGATCAAGCCGGCAGAAGTAGAGGCTGTGGCAGTCGCTTACAGCGGCGACTAGAAGAAATTTCGCAGATCGAACTTAAGGGACGGCGTCAATCGGCGCTGTCCTTTTTTGTTTTGACGATGGGATCTTGCGGCGAGAAGACGGTCGCAAAAGATACAATGACCGACGAGGGTATCGATGAGTTTCCTTCCGTTGGTGTTTCCTAGAACGTGTCTCTTCGTGGTCGCCTGTTTTCTCTCGGCGCATATCTTTCTGGCCTTTCCGCCGACCCTACATGCCCAGCAGGATGTCCAGTGGACCGCGCAGGAAAAGCCGATCTTCGATCAGATTAAGACTCTGCGTAGTTTGCCCGATGATGTGCGCGCCCGCACCACCAAAGATCTCGCATTGCAGATTCGTGCCTTGCCCGCGGCCCCAGGCAAGCTGCGGCTGGCTGTGTACCTGGCAAGTCGCGCCACCGAAGGCGACTTCGGTCACGACACGTTGCAGGAGGTAGCGACCACCTTGGCCGGCACGCTACAGCAGACGCCGCCTGATCCGCAAAGCAAGACGGCAGATGCGGCCTATGATGAGCTGGCGCAACTGGTGCGCTACGAGCACGTTCAGGTGTCGCTGGATACCCCGCCATTCAAGGCAGCGATGGCCAAGCTGGAAGCTAACGACGAAAGCCGCCAGCAAGCCAACTTCACCCTGACGGATCTGCAAGGCAAAACCTGGACGCTAAAAGACCTGAAGGGCAAAGTTGTGCTGGTTAACTTCTGGGCAACCTGGTGTCCTCCATGCCGTAAAGAGATGCCGGATCTGGATGCTCTTTACAATCGCTTCAAAGATCAGGGCTTTGTGATCCTGGCGATTTCGGAGGATGAAGAAACCGCCAAGGTCGATCCCTTTATCGCCGAGCACAAGATCAGTTATCCGATCCTGCTTGACCCGGGCAGCAAAGTGAACAAACTCTTCCAGGTGGAAGGCATTCCGAAGAGCTTCGTTTACGATCGCGAAGGGAAGCTGGTTGCGCAGTCCATCGACATGCGAACCCAGCGGCAATTTCTGGAGATGCTGGCGCAGGCCGGGCTGCAATGAAGCAGAGGTCAGGGGTTAGGGATTAGGGGCTCGGGATTTGGGATTTGGGGTTAGAGAAACTCTGATTAAGGCCTGTTTTGAAGGGGACGGCCTTCAGGCCGTCCGTTAAGTATCCGGAAAATCATGCGGCTTCAGCCGCTGCGGGACCTCGCTTTGACTCCATCAGAGTTTCCTTAGAGGTGAGTGACCAGCGGAATGTCTCGCGGACGCGAATTCATTCCGTCCTTACTGAAGGCTGATAGCTGACGGCTCATTACTGACAACTGGCTACTGGCAACTGACAAACTGTCTCCCATGCCCATGCGCATCACCAGCCGCAAGACCACGATCGCGTTCTTCATCACGCTGGGCGTCTGCATTGCGGTGGCGGCCACCGTGCTCAGCACCAGTTGGATCATTCTCAACTGGCGCGAGATTGTACCGCTTATCCTGGGCGTCATATTCTTTTGCTTCATCATCGCCGGAGTCATCCTCAACACGATTTTTCTGGTGCGCGAGATTCGCCGTAACGAGCAGCAGGACAGTTTTCTGAACGCGGTGACCCACGAGCTGAAGACGCCGATCACCTCCATCCGCCTGTATCTGGAAACGCTGCAGAAGCGCAACGTCGATGAGGAGCAGCGCCGCGAGTTCTATCAGGTCATGCTCGACGACACCCAACGCCTGATGGGCACGGTCGAAGGCGTGCTGCGGGCCGCCCGCGTGGTGCAAAAGAATGCCCTGCTGTCGCGCTCTCAAATCGCGATTGGACCGCTGGTGCAGGATGCCATCGACCTGGCGCGTTCGCGCCATCATTTCCCGGTTGAGGCTCTCGATTGGTCGAGCGATGGCCGGCCCGCCGAGCACCTCTCGTGATGGGCGATCGCGAGGAGCTTTTTACCGCGCTGTCCAACGTCCTCGACAACGCCGTAAAGTATTCGCCGAAGGAGCCTTGTATCCGGGTGGCAGCGGTCACGCCCGACCTGGAGCACGTAGAAATTCGCGTGCAGGATAATGGTGTAGGTATCCCGCGAGGCGAGTTGAAGCGGGTGTTCAAACGCTTTTACCGTGTGCTTACGCCGGGAGCGTCGCAGGTGAAGGGAAGCGGTCTGGGGCTGTTTATCGTGCGCGCCATCGCCCGCCGTCATGGGGGAGACGCCTATGCCGAGAGCGACGGTTCGGGCCGTGGCACCTCGGTTACCATTCAATTGCCGAGGAACTCGCAGTGAACGGAATTCTGCTGGTCGAAGACGAAGAGCATCTGGCGCGCGGACTGAAGTTCAACCTCGAAGCCGAAGGCTATCCGACGAAGGTTGTGGGCGACGGCGAGACCGCGCTCGAATCTGCTGCTGGAGCAACACAGCCAGTTCGATCTGCTGGTGCTGGATGTCATGCTGCCCGGCAAGGATGGCTTTGCAGTTGCCGGCGAACTGCGCAAGGCCAGCAACTATATTCCTCTGCTGATGCTGACCGCGCGTGGCCGGCCCGAAGACGTGCTCAAGGGCTTTGCATCGGGGGCTGACGACTATCTGCCCAAGCCTTTTGATCTGGCCATTCTGTTGGCGCGCATTCGCGGCCTCTTGCGCCGCCGCGATTGGGGCCGCACCTTACTGACCGATCCTCCCGCCGACGTGCGGGTTGCCGAGCCGAGTGATGCCGGCGCATTGCGCGAGTTCGATGTCTACATCTTCGACGACAAGCAGGTTGACTTTGGCACGCTGGAGTTGCGCGCTAACGGCAACATCTTTCGCCTGACTTTGATGGAGGCCGAACTGCTGCGCCATCTCATCCGCAAGAGTGGCAAGATTGTTTCCCGCAAATCGATTCTCGAGGAGGTGTGGGGACTGCACGAGGACACCGATACGCGAGCTATCGATAACTTTATCGTGCGCCTGCGCAAGTACATCGAGAAGGACCCATCGCATCCCCAACATCTGTTGACGGTACGCGGAGTAGGCTATCGATTCCTGCCTTCACCGGCAGTTATAGCAGGGCAAGAATGAATTCACCACGGAGACACGGAGAACACAGAGGAGCTTTCCAAACAGAATCCTCCGTGTTCTCGTGTCTCCGTGGTAATTTTTTGATTTCTCAACCCCGAAGTGCGGGAAACCTATCCTGCGTTCAGCGTCCAAATTCCAGCACTTGAATATCCGCGAATTTTCGCACGTTCGGCGCGCCGAAAATCGACTGAAGTTTTCCCCCGGCAACCGAACCATAATCGAAATTCTTCAACTGCGCGTTAGCTCCATAAACCACAACCCATACATGCGGGAATTGACGTGGATTCGAATCCAGAGCCTCCAGCAGATTGCGGACATCGTCTCCGCCGTCGTAATACTGCGGCGCGAAGACGTTCACGGCAGGAGCATTTCCAGCATAGCGGTCGCGATAGTAGTCGAGCATCACTCGGGTATAGAAGGGGAAAAAGACCACCGCATCGCCGGATGAGGCTGTCGAAAGAATCGCTTTGCTGGCGCCCCGCCAATCTTCGCGCGGCTTGTTGTAGTCGCTGACGATGGTCGGAATCGACATCGCACACAGTGCAATCGCCAGCACCATCCCGGCATGCCACCGATCGAGAACGCTCACTCCCAACCCTGCCAGCAACAGCATGGCCGGGAGAGAAAAGATCATGTAGCGCTGCAGGAACATGGGATGAAGCAGCGAAACCACGGTGACGATGGCGACCGGCAGAATCGCCCAGAGCACGATCAACATCCCTCGCCAGAAATCATCACGGCCGGGATTTTCCCTACGACTGCGTACGACCGCCAACACCCCTGCGATCCACAAGATCACGGCGACGGCAATTTTCGCGCCGCCTCCGCCGAAGAACATTGCCAGATGCCAAAACTCTTTCGGACTCGGACGCGGCATCCAGATAAAGTGCAAATTCTCTGGCGACGCCCGAAACACATAGGTTAGCCCGGGCAGAGCAGCCAGCAGAATCAGGGCGCCGCAGATCAGTACGGCCCGCCAAGGCGCAGGCTTGGGCTTGAAGAATAGCGAAGCGGCTTGTGCGACCAGCACCAGAGCGGCGAAATCGTGGCTATAGAACGCGAGGATGCTGACCAGTGTCCAGAGCAGCCAATCTTTTCGCCGGCCCCATTCCACGGCGCGAACGAAGCAGTACGTCGACAGCAGTACCAGCAGGATCGTCAGCGTATAGCTGCGGGCTTCCTGCGAGTACGACACATGAGTAGGGCTGAATGCCAACAGTGCCGCCGATGCCAGCGCAGGTCGCGCTGGCATGAATTTGCGTGCCACCACAAACAGCAAAGGTATAGACGCAATTCCGAACAGCGCCGACGGCAGCCGAATCCAGGCCTCGCTTTGGCCCAGATGAATCCAGCCCCGCATCATCAGGAAGTAGACGGTCTGCAGATTGGCTTCGCCGTACCACCACACCCAGGCGAAATGCTGCCACGAGGTACGCGCCAACGCCACCGTAGCGCCTTCGTCCAGCCACAGGCTCTTGCTGCCCAAGTGCGAGAGGCGCAGCCCTGCGCCCGCGAGGGTAAGGAGAAGTAAGACCAGATTCGCGCGCCCGCGCGATATCCCGGCAGAAACCAACTCAGACCGCTTCGCTAACGGGTCGGCGAGGGAAGGCTCGCGGGCGGCAGGCATAACCAATAAATGTAGCAGCTACGCTGGCGCTGCGCTTATCAAGGAGCGGAGGGTGTAAGCCCCGAAGTCTTCCCCAGTTCGGCTTGCTCGTGACGAATCTCCGACGCACGAGTGGCAGCTCTCTCAGCCGCTGCCAGTAGAACGCACAAGGTCACGCCCTCGGCCGCCTGGGCCACTTCAGACAAAACCGGAAACGTCGGAGCGATCCGAATCGTGCGGTCGTCGGGATCTTTGCCGTAGGGATGGGTCGCTCCAGCCGGTGTAAGCTCGACGCCCGCTTCTTTGGCCAGAGCCACCACTCGCTGGGCGCAGCCCTGGGGAACGGAGAGCGTAATGAAGTAACCTCCCTTGGGCCGGGTCCACTCCACATCGGAGACGTGGCCGAGCTTTTCGTCGAAAACGTCAAGCACTTTCTGGAATTTGGGAGCGATCAAGGCGCGATGCTGGTCCATCAACCGCCGGATTCCCGCCTCGTCCTTCAGAAAGCGGACATGACGCAACTGGTTAATCTTGTCGGGACCAATGGTTCTCGGCACCAATCGCGCCAGCAGCCATTTAACGTTTTCCGGCGACGAGGCAAACAAAGCCAATCCGGCGCCGGCCAGCGTGATCTTGGAAGTTGACGCGAAGACAAAGGGACGGTTAGGGTGTCCATGCCTGGCGCACAGCTCGATAACGTTTGCGATCTCGATACGCTCGTCCGTCAGATGATGCACGGCGTAGGCGTTGTCCCAGTAGAGCCGGAAGTCCGACGCTGCCGTTTTCATCGCGGCCAGGCGCTCAATGACTGCGTCGGAATAAACCGCTCCCGTCGGATTGCTGTACTTGGGAAGGCACCACATAGCCCGAATGGTCGGGTCCTGAGCCACCAGCCGCTCGACCTCATCCATGTCGGGTCCATCGTCCCGCAGCGGCACGGAAATCATCCGGATGCCGTAGTCCTCGCAGATCCTGAAATGCCGGTCGTAGCCGGGAACCGGACACAGAAACGCGATCTCCCCCGGTTGCGACCAGGGCGCGGCGCTGTCACATGTTCCCTTCAGAAGTGAGTAGACCACCGCGTCGTGCATCAACGAGAGACTGGAGTTATTGCCGACGACGACTTGTTCCGGCGCGGCTCCCAGCATTGCGGAAAACAGGCGGCGGGCTTCCGGGATTCCCTGAAGTCCCTGGTAGTTGCGGCAATCGATCCCATCCTCGGCAACGTAATCCGACGGGCCGGGTAGCGACAACAGTCCAACACTTAAATCGAGCTGGGCCGAGGACGGTTTGCCTCGGGTCAGGTTGAGCTTAAGGCCCTTGGCTTTGAAAGCGTCATAGCTCTGCTGGTATTGCCGCTGGAATTGGTTGATGTCTCGCGTGCCTTGGGCGTGTGCCATGTTGGAAGACAATCATCCTTTGTCAGGTATCAGGTTGAAACTCGGTCCGCTTGAACGGCCTACTCCACCCATCCCTTATACACCCACGGCAACGCTGTTCATCGCGCTCGCGCCAGCACGATCGTCACATCGTCGGGCTGCTCACCTCCGGCGATCCAATCGGTGACTGCGCCCGTGACGGCGTCGCTGATCCGCGCCAGCGGCTGGTCGCGATGCCGTTGGATCAATTCAATCAGGCGCTCCTCGCCAAACTCGCCGAATTCATTTTCCGGTTCGGTAATGCCATCGCTATAAGCCACGAAGATGTCGCCCGGCTCCAGGTTGACCGTGCTCTCATCGTAGGTCATGCCGTCGAACAGTCCAACCACGGTCCCTGAAGTTTCCAGCCGGGCAAAGTTTCCATTGCTGCCCAGCACCAGCGGAGGCAAGTGGCCGGCATTGGAATACGTCAGCAATCGCGATCGGGCGTCGTAACAGGCCAGGAACATGGTCGCGTACTTCTCCGGCGGAGTACTGCGGAAGAGCTGATAGTTTAGCGTGCCCATCAGCAGCGCGGGAGACAGTTCGGAGTCGCCATCGCTGTTGCCGCGACAATGCATCGCCAGAACGCTACTGTCCGCTACTCCAGCGCCCAGCGCCACGGAAGCCAGCGTGCGTTCCGGCTCCAGCGAGTACGCCCGCACGAATGCATGGACGGTCGCCATCAGCAGTGCCGCGGAAATTCCCTTGCCGCTGATGTCGCCCAGTGCGATCATGAGCCGCTCTTCACGCAAGGGGATGAAATCGTAATAGTCGCCGCTGACGGTGCGAGCCGGACGGCATACCCCATGCACCTCCAGTTTGGGCAGGCCACTCAAATCGGCGGGGAAGAGCAGCGCCTGCACTTCGTGCGCGATGGCCAGCTCGCCTTCCAGCCGCTGCTTCTCCTTTTGCTCCGCGATCAGGTTGCTCAGCGACTGGGTCATCGAGTTAAACGACTGTTCCAGCGCCGCCATCTGATCCAGGCTTTTCACTTCGATGCGATGCGTCAGCTCGCCCCGATTCACGTATTGGGTCGCGCTGTACAGCTCTGCCACAGATCGGGTGACGCTGCGCGTAAGCCGTCCGCCGATGATCAGGGCAATCAGCTCGATAATTCCCAGGAAGATGCCGATGCCGATAAGAACTTGTATGAAAATTCCGGCATTCTCTCCCAGGCTGCTGAACAAGGTGTCGTAGAGCAACGAGGGCCGGGTATCGACCACCAGCAGTCCCGGAAGCGAGCCTCCGGTTTCCCAGTTGATCAAGTTGAAGCGCGTGCCGAAAGGAAAGTGGAAGTCAAAGCTGTTCGCCGGTGGCGGAACCGTGCCTGCTTCGACTCGCTTGGCTCCCTTCGAACCGTCCCACGAAGTACTGACCCGTACCGTCTGGCCACCAAACTTGGTGGTGATATGGTCCTTGTCAGCCGTTACTCCATTGCCTTTCGGGTTCGAGCCGGCAGCCGGCTCAACCGTCGTTTCCTGGTCAGGCGGCAACATTGTCACGGATCCCAGCTCGACCGCAGCCTGACGCAGAAGCTCGGGAGTGATGGGCACATTCGAAATGACCGTGAGTTGGTGAGTTCCTTCGGTCACTCGCTTGACGGCGCGCAGCTGGACTTGCTTCTCGTCGAGGACGAAGCCGGCGAAATCTCCCTTGATCGCCGGCGACGGCTTTATGGGCGCCTTGACCGCGTCGCGTCCCGGCACAGAAAGCACGAAGCCCTTGTCGCCATCCCAAACCGTCACCGAACGATGACGAAAATTCTCGTCCGAGGCGCTGGCGATTTCAGCCGCCAACTGCGGATTCAGATTGCCGGATCGCGCCAGGCTGCGGAACTGGGTCAGCAACGATTTGTTCGTGGCTTCCAGATGATGCAGCTCGGATTGCAGATCCGACATGGCTACGTAGGTGGCAAATTGTCCTGCGAATAAATAACCCGCAAGCAAAGCCATGGAGATCAGCAAAATGACCGGGATGACTCCGATGAAGACGTAGGTAACGATCAGCCGGTTGCGCAGTCGCCACATCAGACGCTTCCGCACCCAGCGGAAGCCCAGCGCTACCGCGAAGACGACGAAAACGTAGGACAGGAAAGTGGACCAGCCGCTCAGCATGGTTCCGGCCTGCGAGCGCGTGATGATACGCAGGATCTCCAGGGCCAGCGCCAGGTACCCGAACCATAATGTGGTGCGCCCCAGCTTGGTCCGCGGATGAAGAGTCCGCTTCACCCAGGCGCGCACCTGTTCGGATTGTGGAAGTTTCATCGCCATCGAAGGAAGCTATCAGCCGCCAGCTTTCAGCCATCAGCCTTCAGCCATCAGCCATCAGAAATACCCGACGGTTAGGACCTGTTTGTGCATCGTCGCGCGTTTGGTTTGTATCAGGGCATGGCTTCAGCCGTGCCGAACGAAATGCAATAAACGCGAGGGCTTTAGCCCCGGCAAAACTACGTTGCGCAGGGGATGAAACCCAAATCTCCAAGACTACGTTGCGGCACGGCTGAAGCCGAGCCCTGATACAAATCTCATCCTTAGCAACTCATCATGCATCCCGACAATCGTCTGAACGTCGGCCTGCCACTTGACTTCTTCACCGCAACTCTTAGATCTCGGGATAGAGCTCGAAAAACGCTTCCACACTCTGCCGCAACTGCTTCTCGATGTCGTCCTTGGAGCCCTCAAGCAGATGCAGCGCCACGTGCGCCTCCCGCCCATTCTTGAGCTTGATGGTACCCTCGCCAACCTCGGCTATTTCTTCTGAAGGTAGCAGGCGCATGCCATATATCAGAGTGAGTTTTGCCATCCACTGATTCTAGTCGTTTCGCAAATTTGGAGCACTTGGTAGAATCCGGAAGGCCCATGTCTCACCTTACAAATCCATGAGAAAGAAGCTTTTGCGGGCGGCGACACCCTCATTGGCGTGCCTGGTTGCATCTTCCGGCGCAGTGGAGAATCAAACCGAATCCTATGTCAGAAAATGTTCGTGACGTCGTTATCATCGGTTCCGGATGCTCGGGGCTGACGGCCGCGATTTACGCGGCGCGCGCCAATCTTCGTCCGCTCGTAGTTGACGGACATGAACCCGGTGGCCAGCTCTCGATGACGACGCTGGTGGAGAATTTTCCCGGTTTCCCTGAAGGCATTCAAGGACCGGAGCTCATCGACAACATGCGCCAGCAGGCGGCGCGCTTCGGAGCGGAGTTCGTGGCGGGACACGTGGTCAGTGTCGATCTGAGCCAGAGAAATGCCGACCTGGGCAAGAAGCCGATCGAGGTGAATCTGGAACGCGAGACCTTGCTGGCTCGCACCCTCATCATCTCCAGCGGGGCGTCGGCGCGCTGGCTGGGGCTGCCCAACGAGCAGGCGTTGATCGGCCATGGCGTTTCTTCCTGCGCCACCTGCGATGGATTCTTCTTCTCCGGCAAGGAGATCGCGGTCATCGGCGGCGGCGACTCGGCGATGGAAGAGGCCTTGTTCCTGACGCGCTTTGCCTCGAAGGTAACGCTGATTCACCGGCGCCACGAGTTTCGCGCTTCCAAGATCATGCTTGATCGCGCCCGCAAGAACGCCAAGATTGAGTTTCTCACCGATACCGTGGTGGACGACGTGTTGGATGTCAGCAAGAAGGAAGTGACTGGCCTTCGTTTGCGCAATCTGAAAACTGGCGAGCAGTGGGACCTTCCGACCAGCGCCATGTTCCTCGGTATCGGCCACACTCCCAACGCGCAATTCGTCGGCGACCAGCTTAGTCGCGACGGTGAGGGCTATCTGATTCCGGACGGTTACGTGGGCGCGCGCGCGCCGGGCGTGTTCATCAGCGGAGATGTTGCCGACCGTCATTACCGCCAGGCGGTGACGGCCGCGGGCACGGGTTGCATGGCAGCGCTCGAAGCCGAAAAGTATCTGGAAGAGATCGGGAAGTGAGCCGCCAAACCAAATAATGGAAAGCAGCGGGAACCTGCGCCGGCTTTCCGCGGCAAGCGCTATTGCTCGCTTTTACGGCTCCAGCTTATGCCCCAGGTGGTCAGCAGCTTCTCGATGCGAAATACATCGGGGTCGGCCGGATTAAAGTCTTCGCACCTGACTCCCAGAATGTCCGAGGGCAGCTCAAGCGTGCCGGTGCGAAGAAAGCAAATCCGTTGATCGCGCCGAAACAGGGCACTGAGCCAGCCGCCTTCGAAGATCACATTTTGCCGGGCCCGCGGATTATGGGGCAGCGGATCCTTGATCAGCCTGCCCTCGTCGTCCGGCGTAAGCAGGACAAATCCCGCGTAGCACTCAGCCAGAAGATCTTCCATCTGCTTCAGCATTTCTGCTCCGCTGGCAGATTGCTCGCCCAGAATCGTCGGGTTTACGCCCCGCTCTACCAATAACAATTTCAGGCTGTTCAGGGCCGCGGTGTCACGCCCGTGGACGATGAAAATATTATTCGTCGGCATCCGTGCGGCCAGGTCCAGCGCGAAGCTCAAAGTATTAACCGCAAACTGCATGGCCGTGCGAATCTCGCGCGAGAACCCGGGAACGTCCGGGCCGTTATGAAAGGAGGCGACACCAAAGGGCCGTCCCCGTTGCGAAGGGAGAATGATGGGGGCACAAAGCATAGTCTTGATGGGTTCCCCCTCATTGACAAAGCCAGGGTCTCCCTTCACATCTTCACTGTACTGAATCGTTTTCTGGGAAAAGGCACGTCCGGCCATGCCCTCATGGGTGGCGAATATCGTCTTCTTGAACTTGTTCCCGTCAAGCAATTTCTCATCGAAAAGGAAGTTGCCATCGTTGAACAGATGCAGCTTACCGTCGGACCGGTAAACCAGAACCGAGCCTGATTGGCACAGGTCTGCACCGTCGTGATCTTTGCCCAGAACGATCATGCGCAAGAACCACTGAAGAATCTCAGATTGCGATTGCGTACGCGCACCATTCAGGAAGCCGTTCAACATGCTCATGGTCAGGGAAAGATCAGGCATAGAGTTCTCCAGTTGGGAAATTCGTGATCGCCACGCACCGAAGCTGACGAGCCCGAGTTTGCGGGCGGCGACGCTGATTTACCGAATTTCTGACGGCAAGATTATCCCAGTTTTCCGGCTAAAGTCATGTATTATCTGGCCGGCGAATGGGTCCATTCAGGTTCCAGGCGAAGCTGCCGAAGTTATCCCAAGAGCCACCTTGTGCAATTGAATTGTTCTCAGGGCGGGTGGTTGGCAGTAGAATGAGCCAGAGAGCAGGGGCCGGGTTGAATCCAACGGGAGAGACGTTTTCTCCGGCGGGGCGCAACCACGATGGCATGCTCCGCAATCCATCGCTCTTCTGCTAAACCATCCCACAGGGCAGAGGGTGAGCTCGCCAGGAGACGATTCGCTCAACAGCGGACAGGCCGCCATTGTCTATGTCATCCCCTGAATTTCTTTCGCAGGCGCGGCCCGCCGAAGTGTTGCGCGAAGCCATCCTGCGGCACGTCCGTTACACCCTGGTCCGCCCCACCTCGGAGCTGAAGCCCGCCGACTATCTGAAGCCGGTTTCGCTGGCCATCCGCGACCGCATTGTCGATCGCATGCTGGAAACCGAGTCGCGCTACCGCCACAAGGATTCCAAGAGGCTTTACTACCTGTCGATGGAATTCCTGATGGGCCGCTCGCTGGGCGACAACCTGTCGAACCTGCGGGTGGAGGAGCTTTGCCGCGAGGTGCTGGCCGGCTTCGGCGTCAGCCTCGACGAGGTGCTGGACAGCGAGAGCGATGCCGGCCTGGGCAACGGCGGCCTGGGCCGTCTGGCGGCCTGCTTCCTGGAATCGATGGCGACGCTCGGGCATGCCGGGCTTCGGCTACGGCATCGATTACGAGTACGGCCTGTTCAGGCAGGAGATTTTCAACGGCTTCCAGCGCGAGAAGCCCGATCGCTGGAAGGCCAACGGCACGCCGTTCCAGATCGAGCATCCGGAAGAAGCGGTCAACATTCCGCTCTACGGCAAGGTCGAAGGCCCGCGCGACGAGTCGAGGACAGTCTGGAGCAGACCTGGATCGGCCACAAGATCGTGGTCGGCATTCCCGACCGACATGCCGATCGTCGGCTATCTGGGGCAAACCGTGAACTGGCTGCGGCTGTTCACCGCGCGCGCTTCGGAAGATTTCGACATCGAGATCTTCAACCGCGGCGACTACATTCGCGCCGTCGAGCAGAAGATCCAGTCGGAAAATATCTCGCGCGTGCTGTATCCCTCCGACTCGGTGATGAGCGGCAAGGAACTGCGCCTGGTGCAGGAATATTTCCTGGTCGCCTGCGCCATGGGCGACATCATGCGCCGCTTCCGCCAGCAGCACAAGAACATCGAGCTGCTGCCGTCGAAGGTCGCCATCCAGATGAACGACACGCATCCCAGCCTGGCGGTCGCCGAGCTGATGCGCGATCCTGCTGGATGAAGACCGGCTGCCGTGGGAGCAGGCCTGGGACATCACGCAGCAGACGCTGGCCTACACCAATCACACGCTGCTGCCCGAGGCGCTGGAGAAGTGGTCGGTGCCGCTGATGGAAAAAGTCCTGCCGCGGCACATGCTGATCATCTTCAACATCAACCACGAATTCCTGCGCGAGATGAAGCAGTACTCGTTCCTCGACGACGAGAAGCTGCGCAAGATGTCGATCATCGAGGAGGGCTACGAGAAGCAGGTGCGCATGGCGCACCTGTGCATCGTGGGCAGCCACTCGGTGAACGGCGTCTCCGAGCTGCACACCGACCTGCTCGATCAACTCGCTGGTGCCGGAATTCGCCCAGGTCTGGCCGGAGAAGTTCAACAACAAGACGAACGGCGTGGCGCCGCGGCGCTGGCTGATGAAGGCCAACGAGGGCTTGACCGACCTGATCAGCCGGACCCTCGACGAAAACAAGTGGATCACCGACCTGCGCCGGCTGCGCGATCTGGAGCCGTTCGCGGCAGACGCGGAATTTCGCGCAGCCGTTCAAGGAAGTGAAGCGGCAGAACAAGCTGAAGCTGGCGGGTGCGATTCAGGACTTAAGCGGCGTCGTCGGTCGATCCCGATTCGATGTTCGACGTGCAGATCAAGCGCATTCACGAGTACAAGCGGCAGTTGCTGAATGTGATGGGCATCATCCACGACTATCTGCGGCATCGTGGAGCGCGGCGAGTTGCCGGCCGGTCCCGCGCACCTACATCTTCGCCGGCAAGGCCGCGCCCGGATACTGGGCGGCCAAGCAGATCATCAAGCTCATCCACAGCGTCGCCGACGTGGTGAACAACGACGAGAAGGCGAACGACCTGATCAAGGTCGCCTTCCTGCCCGACTATCGCGTCTCGCTGGCGCAGCTGATCATTCCCGCCGCCGATCTGAGCGAGCAGATTTCCATGGCGGGCATGGAAGCTTCGGGCACCGGCAACATGAAGCTGTCGATGAATGGCGCGCTGACCATCGGCACCTATGACGGCGCCAATATCGAGATTGCCGAGGAAGTCGGCGAGGACAACATCTACATCTTCGGCCTGCGCGCGGAAGAGATTCGCGAGATGCAGCAGAAGGGCTCGTACAATCCGCAGCGATCGTTATGACAACGATCCAGCCATTCGAGAGGTGATGGACGCGCTGGCCTCCGACCGCTTCTGCCCCAACGAACACGGGCTGTTCCGCTGGATCTTCGACGAACTGGTGCATCGCGGCGACCGCTACTTCCACCTCGCCGATTTCCCCAGCTACGTCGAGACGCAACGAGCTGATCGACGGCGAATATCTGAATCGAGGAAGTCTGGTGGCGCAAGGCGGTGCTGAACGTCGCGCGCATCGGCAAGTTTTCCAGCGACCGCACCGTGCTGGAATACGCACGCGACATCTGGCACATCGGGAAATTCGAGAGCAAAGCTCGCGGCTTTAAACCCCTGATCCGAAGTATGCCTCCGGTTAAAGTCAACGAAGAGGCGGTCTCGACCAGCGAGATTATTCCGGAGCCAGAAAGCAAGCAAGTGGCTGACTAAGCGCTTGTCTGAACTAAAACTGGAACAAAAGCAGCTTGAGATGTTTCTTTACCAATCGGCACTCCCAAAGAGTGATTCACATTCTGGATGGGAGCGCAGCCCACGACTTCAAGCAGACCAATATTTAGCGGTCTTGCTTTTTTACCCTCGAATTTCCGCGGTTCCTGGTTACTCGGCGCCGCACCTATCGATCGGAGGAAATCCATGAAACGGGAAATCATTCGCGTCGAGCCGCTGGCGACCTACCTGGAAAAATACAAGGCCCCAGCTTCAACCGTAACGAAGCACGGCGACACAATCTACGTCTCAGGTTCTCCGCCGTTCGACCCCCAAACAGGAGAAATCTTCAAGGGACCGATTGAGCGTCAGACGGAGATCGTATTGGATCAGCTCAAGCTCTGTGTCGAAACGGCGGGCTCTTCTCTGGAAAACATTCTGAAGCTGAATGTCTATGTCACCTCAGTAGACATGTTCCCTGCGGTGAATACCGTCTACTGGCGTTATTTCCCGGAAAATCCGCCCGCGCGCATCTTTATCAATGTTCCGGCTTGGTATGGCGGGTTTGATATTGAAGTGGATTGTATCGCCGCCGTTTTATAAGACTGTTCCTTAGTTCGGTATCTATCTCCGCTCGTTGGCGAACGGCCACGAAGGCGCCCTGTGCGCACGGCGCGTCTTTTCGCATTGCGCTTAACCTGCCAAGCGTGGGTGGCTGGGACGACGGTTTATCAGCTGGTCGGATTGATGATCCCGGCTGCAGAACGTCGGAGCCCTCGGCACTTCCGATGATGAAAGAAAAAATTCTGTTACGCCGGCCCTTGCGCCGCCAGCGGAGGACTGGAAGCGGCCTGCTCGCCACCCGGGCCTACGTCGACGAGAGGGAACCCAAGCGCCTTCCATTCATGAAAGCCGCCCAGCAGCGGACGCACACCACGAATCCCGACTTTCCTCAGTTGCAGCGCCACCCGGGCGCTGGTCGCTTCGTTGGGTCAAGTACAGAAAAGCACGACCTCGCCATCGCGGCTGATTTCGCTGTTGCGCTTTTGCAGGTCCTCGGGCGAAATCTGGACCGCTCCCGGCAAGGTTCGAGGATCGGTCAGCACATCCAGGGGATGACGCAAGTCGATGATGACTACATGTTCGCCCGATTCCAACTGATGCTTCAGTTCATCGGGCGTGATGCGGTCGCCTTTGACCTGCTCAATGAAGCGCTGCCGTTCGCGCCAGCGATAGAGCACGTAGGCCACGACGCCGATCGCGAACAGCGTGAGGAACCCGCCGCCCAGCAGATGAGCGTCGGCGGCGACGCGATCCAGCTGCTTGCTGAACACAAAGCCCAGAGTGGCGTAACCGGTTGTCCACAGTAGCGCGCCCAGCACGTCGAAGATAAGAAACCGGTGATACGGAACGCGAACCATACCGGCCAGCGCGGGTGCCGCTGTATTAAGACCCGGGACAAACTTGCAAATCAGTAGGGTGCGCGGGCCGTACTTGCTGAAGGTCGTTTCGGTGCGGCGGACGCAGGAGTCGGGCTCCATGGAAATGCGGCAGAGCAGATTGAGCACCACGGCTCCGCGGCGCTGGCCGAAGTGATACCAGAAGATGTCGGCACCCAGGCAGCCGACGGTTCCGGCGAGGACGACCAGAGGCAGGCTCATCTTGTGCTGCCCGGCCAGCGCCCCGGCTGCCAGTAGGAGCGGTGTCGCCAGGACCGGCAAGCCTCCCTGCTCGATCAGCACCCAGCCGAACAGCAGGGCATAGCCGTACTGCACCACGAATTGCAGGGTCTCAGTCATGGATGGTCAGCAGAAGAAGCGCTCAAACAATGGATGCGCCGGAATCGAGGAAGGTTCCGTCTTGGGCGCAGTATAACCCAGAAGGGACGAGCGGCGGGTTCCGGCGTGCCCCTGGGCGCTGGGATTCTCGAGGTCTCGGGAACAGGTCCCGCCAAAACGCTCTAGATCAGGCGGAGTACAAGACGGGGTCAACCACAGCGATACTTCTTAGGGTCACTCGCCGATTGGCGATTTAACGAAAATTGAGACGAGCGAATTCTATAATGCGTAATCCCAAAAGCCGCTCCCGGTCCGGCGGCGTCAAAAGCACCTACTCAGTCAGGCGCTTCCGGGCCGCTCCACAATCTCCGTCCTTACGTCCGCAGCCAATTCCATGGCCTGAACCGTCCTACGTTCGATCCAATTGCCAAGCTCCGCGGATTGCTCGCACGTCCCCCTTGCTGCTCGCTCACGAGTCATTCTGCAATCACGGTGGCCCATTTGCCCCTTGCTCTGAAGAGGTTCCTGCGATTGATCTGCTGCTGGTGATTCGCTACTGTTTTCTTTTCGCCAGTTCCGCTTCGTATGCCGCCTGAAGCTTTTGCATTGCGGGAATACGCATAGATTTCTCCGGGCGCTGGGTCTTTGTTTTGGCGCTTGACTTCCGAAGATGGGTTTCGCGAAGTTCAGCCATAAATTGTGCCCTCAGCTTCGGTCCTCCTTCTTCCAGGACCTGAGCGAGACCCCTTAGCCTTGAGGCCGGCAAACACTTGTGCCCCCATGCAACCACCTCCATCAGAAGAGGGAGCAATTCGATGCCTCTTTCCGTAAGACTGTAAATGGCTTTCTGTTTATGGCTGGGGTCGTGAGACTTGACGATGATGCCTTGCTCGACGAGCCTTTGCAGACGATCGGCCAGAATATTCGACGCAATCCCTTCCACAGACTTGGTCAGGAGTTCGCGAAAATGCCTTCGGTTCATGAAAATGATGTCGCGGATGACGAGCAGACTCCACTGGTCGCCAAAGATCTCGACCGTCCGGTTGATAACGCACTCTGACCTGTGATCCTTGCCACTCTGCCTCCACTCCGGTTGGGCGTTGCCTGCGCAACGATTGTACAACTGGTTGCATATGATAACTAGTTGTATTGCGGGTATCGGGTCGTAGTTTTTGCCAACTTCTTCCATTGCAGAGGCCGTCGCAGCCAGGGCCTGGAGGCCATTAGCCTTCTCGTCAATACATGATGACTAGGAGCGCAACTAGTTGTTATATACAACCGGTTGCATAAGACGAGCAGTATCCTCTTTTCCCATAGAGTCGTCGTCGCTAAAGTCCGGTTTCTTGTAGATGAGCGTCGGCTTTCCGCAAGCGAGTCTGCGAACGAATGTGATTTCAAATAGCGCTTTCGTGTAATCGCACCACCCCGCGAGTAATCCATCTCCGATTTCATTCATGCCGTAACGAAAGCTGAGAAGGCGGCAGATAGCCGAAGTCGATGGCAGCTCACCTGCCTTCGTACATGCCATGCACTGAACACCGCATGCTTCTGCTCTGAATTGCACATGAACTGTTGGACTACGCCAAGTAGGCGGGCCACTGCTTGTGGGGGTTCCAGCATGACCACTCACTTCAAATCAACATTGGAGGAATTATGAATCGACTGCAGCTTTGGAAGGTAGTAAGTGTTGTATTTCTTGCATGTGGTTTAGCAAGCGCTCAAAACATCACCCCATCCCAACACATCACCACATTTAGTGCTCCGGGCGCGGGCACAGGCGCCGGCCAGGGCACCGGGGGCTTTGGCATCAACCCGCAGGGGACTGTCGTGGGATCCTTCCTTGACGATGGCAACGTGTTTCACGGCTTCCAGTGCGTTTCGGGCTGTGGCTCGCCCAGCACCTTCAGCGAATTTAATGCTCCGGGCGCGGGCACAGCCGCCAACCAGGGCACGATTACTTTCAGCATCAATCTGTTCGGAGTGACTACCGGTTACTACATTGACGCAAATAACGTGGCTCACGGCTTCGTGACTGCTGCTCCGTTCACGACCTTCATCACTTTGACCGATCCCGACGCCGGGCAAGGCGCCAACCAGGGCACTTTCGCGGGCAACATCAACCTGGGAGGAGAGATCTCCGGAAACTACGTTGACGCAAACGGTGTATCTCACGGCTTCGTCACCTATCCGCCTTACCGCACCTTCACCTCATTCGATCCCGAGGGCTCCGTAAACACGCTTGCCCGCAGTGGCGAGCGCCCTCAACCTGGAGGGGACGTTCACGGGAGTTTACCTTGACGCGAGCGGTGCGCTTCACGGCTACGTGCGCGCTGCGAACGGCACTATCGCCGAATACAACGTCAGAGGCGCGGGCACGGGCTCCGGCCAGGGCACCGAAGGCTCAAGCATCAACGACCTGGGGGTGACCACAGGAAACTACATTGACGCGAGCGGCGTGAATCACGGCTTCCAGCGCGGTCCGCTCGGCAACATCACCACATTCAACGTTTTGGCAGCGGGCACAGGCTCCGGTCAAGGCACGGTACCTGAGGGGATCGACCTGGCGGGGGACATTACAGGACAATACATCGACTCGAGCAACGTGAATCACGGCTTCGTGCGGAATCCGTCCGGCGCCATCACCACCTTCGACGCTCCGGGGGCGGGAACGGCCTCTGGTCAGGGCACCCTTCCGGCGACCCCCAACCTGTTTGGGGCGATCACCGGACAGTATATTGACGCGAACAACCTGCATCACGGCTTCCTGCGGAACCCGTAAGCCCGCTCTGCGGTAAACCATCATCAGCAGTTGACGGCTGATTCTGCGACACCGGAACGCAGGAAACCTGGATGTCCGGTTAGAAGAGGGAGGGGTGTCGTATCACTGCCCCTCCCGACCAACGCGCTGTTTCCTGCCAGTGCCAACCTCTTCGCAACCATGGCTAACAAGATCAACGAGCGCTGACAAATCTCGGGCATGGCAACGGTACTAAGCGGGCCAGATGCGGGTAACATCCAAGCCTTTCTGGCAACCCGTATACACGGAAGCATAGGCTTGGCTGCCATGTAGGGTCGTGCTGCGCAAGAAAACTGAGTCATCCTCCCGCGACAAACTCAGGCCCGTCCGGCAAACTCGCGCGTCTCGGTCGACACTTTCACCTTTTCCCCTTCTTTGATGAAGAGAGGAACGCGGATTTCCAGGCCGGTTTCCAGCCGAACCAGTTTGGTGACGCCGCCGCTTGCCGAGTCGCCACGCGCGCCGGGTTCTGCGTAGACGACCTCCAACTCAACCTGCACTGGCAGTTCTATGCCGATAGGATTGCCATTGTACTTATGCAGCTCGATCATCCCACCCTCGATCAGGAAGTCCGAGGCGTTGCCGATCATCTCGTCGCTCAGGGTTAGGGTCTCGTAGGTTTCCTGATCCAGAAAGTGCGAACCCTCTTTGTCGCTGTACAGGTAGGAGGCGGGGCCAATCTGGAGGTCCGGCTCCTTGAACTTGTCGCTTGCCTTGAATGTCTTCTCAAAGACCGCGCTGGTAAGAAGGTTGCGCATCTTCAGGCGCACCAGAGTCTGAGCGCCGCGCGCCGATGGGGTGGTCACCTCCGCTTCCAGACAGTGGAACGGGGTGTTTTCAAACTCAAAAAACGTCTTGCGCTTGACGTTGATGGCGTCAATCAATGTAGCCATGAATGCCTCAGAGGTTGCGTTCGGTGGCAAGAATCGGAAGCGAACCCGATCTCAGCTCTTGCTAATTATAGGTGGAAGACTCATGGGATGAGAGATTGCCTCCCCATTGCACAACCGATTTTGAACGGAGCGCCCAGCGGATCAGGTGTGATATGGCGATTTTACGTAAAGAATGCCGCCGGGCTGAATGCTTAGAATCGCTAACGGCGAAGACAAAACGAAGGAACAGGAGTAGAAGATCGGGTGTATACTTGCGCTCCAACTGATAGGCTAAGTTCAAATCTGGGGGCGGCGATATGAAAACAACGGCCAACTGCCTTTTGGTGCTACTCCTTGTCATAGCTTCGACAGCCACCGCCCAACAAGCCTGCAATAGCGGACCGCCCACGAAGGCGATTACCAATTGGCCAGAGTTTCGCTTCGACACTTGCCACACCGGTTTTAATCCTTATGAATTTGTTCTGAGCCCCGCCACGGTTGGAAATCTCGTTCTTGATTGGAATTACACGATGGCGCCCGCCTTGAACTCTTCACCGGCGGTGGCCAACGGCGTACTGTACATCGGGGACGCAGACGGTAACATGTACGCTTTCAACGCCAGTACCGGGGCGTTGCTGTGGAAGAGCACGATCAACGATGGCACTCAGATCATTTCTTCGCCGGCGGTGGCCAACGGCGTGGTCTACATCGGGGGAATAGCCAACTATTCCCTGTACGCCTTGGACGCCAGCACAGGGGGTCCGCTGTGGATGTACACGACCGGGGGATACGTTGGCTCTTCGCCAGCGGTGGCAAACGGTGTCGTGTACTTCTTGAGCTGGAACGAGGACCATAATGTCTACGCCTTGAACGCGAGAACCGGAGCAGTTCTGTGGAAGTACTTGATGAACGGGGAAAGTGACCTTTTTGCATCACCGGCGGTAGCCAACGGCGTAGTGTACGTCGGGTCCGGCAACGTGTACGCCTTGAACGCCAGCACCGGAGCACTGGTTTGGGAAAATGGACCAGGGTCTGGTGGGTTTTTCTCTTCATCGCCGGCGGTGGCCAACGGCGTGGTGTATATAGGGGAGTTCAACGGTAACCTGGACGCCTTTAACGCCAGTACAGGAGCACTGCTGTGGCAGTACGGAACGGGCGGCTACATCGAGTCTTCGCCAGCAGTGGCCAATGGCGTGGTGTATGTCGGGTCGGAAGACTATAGCCTATACGCCCTGAACGCTAGCACCGGAGCATTTCTGTGGAAGTACACCACAGGGGAGTCGATCTATTCTTCGCCCGCGGTGGCCAACGGCGTGGTGTATTTTGGGTCTACAGACAATAACCTCTACGCTCTGAATGCCAGTACGGGGACACTTCTCTGGCAGTACCAGGCCGGGGCCTACGTCATTTCTTCGCCAACGGTCGCCAACGGCGTGCTGTACGTCGGCTCCTACGACGGTAACCTGTATACCTTCAATCTGCCGAATCATTGAGGCCGAGCGCACGATTTGACAGAAGCGTCGAACCCTGGAGCGAATCCCACTTAGGTTTAACTAGCATTTGCCTTACGAGGAATCGAGTAGGTCCGAACCGAAATCGACTTCGCACGTTCTCCGCGGTCAGCCATACTTGGCGATAACAGGCCAAATCGTAACTTAAACTTCCCAACCCGCATTAACCTGTGGCCGTGTCCCAACGATCAACTCTGTGCTGGCGCCGTAGCAGGAGCCGAGGCGGAATTGCGCTTCTCCTCAGCCGGCGCTTTTTCTTTCGCGTCCCAGGTCAGGATCTTCAGATCGAGCACGAAGATCGAGTACAGCACCGGAACCATCAGCAGCGTGATGAAGGTCGCGACGGTCAGGCCGCCGATCTGGGCGTAGCACAGCGGCTGCCACAGCGGGCCGCCGTGCATGGCCAGCGGGAACAGCGCCAGCACGGTCGCGCCGACGGTGATCATCACCGGGCGCAAGCGGATGATGCCGGCATCGATCACCGCCTCTTCGAAGGGCTCGCCCTTGGCGTGCATCTCCTCGATGAAGTCGAACAGCACGATGACGTGGCTGACGATGACGCCGATCAGGCTGGCGATTCCCAGGAACGCCATGAAGCCGAACGAAGTGCGTCATCACCCACAGTCCGAAGATCGCGCCGGCCACGCCGTACGGCGCGGCCGCGAAAACCAGCAGCGGCTTGATCGCGTTGTTGAACTGGAACAGCAGTGCCAGATAAATCGCCAGCAATCGAGATGGCCAGCACCATCGCCAGATTGCGGAAGCCGTCCTGCTGCTTGTTGTACTCGCCGCCGATCGGTCGATCTTGTAGCCCGGCGGCATGGTCTTCTCGAACTCCTGCAGCTTCGGCAGTGCGACCGTGGTAATCTCCGACGCCAGGTGGCCCGGCGCAGGGAAGGCGTAGATCGACATCTCGCGGAAATGATCGATGCGCATGATGCGGTCGGTCGTCATGCTGTTCTGGATGTCGGAGATCTGCACCAGCGGAATCTTGGTCGTTGTCCTTGCGACGACGACGAGTACACGTAGAGATTCTGGATGTCGGAGAGCCGCGAGCGCTCGTTCATCTTGCAGGCGGGCGACCACCGGAATGTTCTTGTCGCCATCCTGCAACGTGGTCACCGTGACGCCGCTCATGGCGCTGGTCGCGGAGTTCGCCACGTCCAGATTGGTGATGCCGGCCAGGTTGGCGCGATCGGGATCGATGTTCAGCGTGACCTGGAAGCTTTCCTTCTGCCACTCGTTGCGCACCCGGCGGGCCTCGGCGGCCGAGCGCACAATGTCTTCCACCTGCGAGGCGATCCGGCGCATCTCGGCAATGTCCTGCGCGCTCTGCGCCGTAGCTCACGTCGGCCTCGCTGACCACGCGAATCTCCACCGGATAGTTGACCGGATTGGTCTGCAGCTGGCGGATAGTCGCAGCGCACGCCGGGCAATCTTTGCGGTCAGCACCGGCTGCACCTGATCGACGAATTCCGGCGTGAGCTCTTTGTCGGTCAGCTGCACCAGCACCTGCGCATAGTTCAGTTGCTTGGCTGCGGCGACACCGAGAACCAGAAGCGCGGGCTGCCGCCGCCCACCCACGTGGTCACGTACTTCAGGATCTCGGCTGGGATTGCCGTCTTTTGTCGGATGCTGCTTGCCCCACTCTTCCGCCTGCTCGCGAATGATCTGCTCGACGCCGCTGCGCCGCCTGGTTGGTCGCGTCGAAGTTGGCATCGTTGGGCAGCCAGACATCGATGTACGACCAGTACTGCACGTCATCGGGGAAGAACGACGTCTTCAGCTGCGAGAACAGAACTCCGCCCAGCACCAGGAACGCCAGCGACCCGATCGCGACCTTCCAGCGATGCTCGATGGCAAACTTCGCAACGCTCGCATATAAGCCGGTGAAGCCCTTGGTGCGCCGCTCTTCGATCGGACGCTTCCGGCTTCTTGCCCGGCCGCAGCAGGTAATAGCCCAGCAGCGGGAATGAAGGTCATCGACGCCAGCCGCGAAGCAGATCAGCGCGACCGTCATCACGATCGGCAGGCTGTAGATAAATTCGCCGGTCGTTCCCGTGATCATCAGGAACGGCAGATAGGCGACGATGTTGGTGATCGTCGCGTACATGATCGCGGTCGCGATCTTGGTCGGCCCCAGCCAGGGCGCGACGATGCGCGGCTGTCCTTCGGCCAGCATGCGCTTGATGGAATCGCCCGCCACGACGGGATCGTCCACCAGCAGTCCCAGCGCGATGATCAGCGACGCCACCGATACCTGCTGGATGTCGATGCCCAGCACGTAGATGATGCCGAAGGTCATGGCCAGCGTGATGGGAATCGAGATGGCCATCAGCACCGCCGAGCGCCACTCCCAGAAGCCGATCAGCGAAACGATGACGACCAGCACGATGGCTTCGTACAGCGCGTCCATGAAGAGGTCGATCTGCTCTTTCACCTGCACCGGCTGGCTGGAGGTGGGGACGATGACCAGATCGTCGGGCAGGTAGTGCTTGATGCCGTCCAGCTTCTCGTTCACGTGCTTGCCGAACAGATCGATCTGCTGGCCGGAGCGCATGTTGATGCCGAGCGATGATGGCGCGGCTGCGCATCCACTTGCCGCTGGGGTCGCGCCACGTCAGGTAATTCAGAAACGTCGGCGGGCTCTGATAGGTGCGCGAGATGTCGACCAGGTCGCGCAGGTAGACCGGGCTGTTCGACGACGAAACGCCGATGATGACGTTGCCGATGGCCGGCGCATCGGGGAACAGCCCGGAAGGATTGATGGTCAGGTCTTGCGGGCCGACTTCGAGCGAGCCGGCCGGCAGCGTGATGTTCTGCGCGTTGAGAACGTCCTTCAGCTTCGACGGATCGTATCCGTACTGCGCCAGCCGCTGCTGCGAGTAGTCGAGATAGATCTGCTCCTGCAACACGCCGGAGCGGGTGACCGTCGAAGTCTCCGGCACGCCTTGCAGCGTGCGCTGAATCAGGTCGGTGTAGTTGTCGAGCTGGCGATAGGAATATTTCGCGCCCGCAACTTTGCGCAGCGCAGCTTCGGTGTTTGCGGGATCGCGAATGATGGCCGGCTGCCACGCGTCGGGATAAAGCTCGGAGCGGTGAAGGTTGTTCTTGATCAGCTGTTCGCCGCGCTGGCGAATGGTCTCGTCATCGAAAGGCGGTGCTGGCATCCAGGCCGACGTATCCGGGCCCGTCGAAGAAATGCAGATCTTTCAGCGTGCCGTTGCGCTGGGCGATGCCGGCGATGCTTTCGAAATTGCTGCGCACCGGGCCGGCCGCAACCGACAGCGGAAACGCATAGATGACGCTGACGCGCGGTTGGGGCGCGTTCTTGGGCAGTGCGCGCGCGTGTGCTTCGATGGCCTTGCGGATGGCGATGGCGCGCAGCGCGACTTCGGTCGGCGTGACGTTGGGACTGGCCACGGTCAGCATCAGCGCCGCTGTGTCGCCGAAGTTGCTGTTGAACTGGATAGGCCCGGCGCCGCGCGGCAGCTGGCGTTAACTGATTCAGCTTCAGGTTGATGTCGCTGAACTCCTTCTGCTTGTCCTTCACGTTGTCGTCGAGCTGGATGTAGACCACCGACAGGCCGGGAAAGCTGAGCGAGCGGATGCCGAAGTTCGAGGGGCTGGGCGGCCGGATGGTCGTGTTCTGCGCCGCCGCCTGCTCAATCGGCCGCGTCACCAGTTGCTCGACCTGCTCGGCCGTGGCGCCCGGCCACTGGCACTGCGCCGACGCGACGCGCACTGGAATGTCCGGGTCCTTGCGCTTGGGCATGTGCTGATAGCCGTACCATCCCCAAACGAAGGTCGCCAGCAGCAGGATCGTCGCCACCTGCCGGTGCTCGGTGAAGAACCGGGCCGTGTTGTGGGTGGTCGCGATAATCTCCGCGTCCGACTTGTGATGCGTTGCCATTATGCTGCTGCGAACTCCTCGGCCGGCAGGCCGCTACATGAGCGCTATCCGCTCATGGGATGATTCGCACCTCGTCGCCATTCTTGATCATGTTCGTTCCCGAGGTCACGACGCGATCTCCCACATTGACTCCGCTGTGCACCGCGATCATGTTGCCATAGGTATTTCCCAGCGTCACGTCCTGGGTATGGATCTTCACCATATCGCCCGATCCCTCGGTCACGAAGACGGCGAAGCCGTTCGGATCGGATGGACTGCGAACCACGCGCTGATCGGCACCACCACCACTCCTCCGGGCGGCGATGGCGTGCCGATCGTGATCGAGGCGATCATTCCCGCCTTCAACAGGTTTTGCGGATTGTCGATCCGAACCTCGACCGAATACACCCGGCTCTTGGGATCGGCGGCGGCCGAGATCGCAGTCACATGGCCGGAGAACCGTTCGGCACCGCCTCGGTCGTAATCGTCTGCGGCTGCCCGGCTTGATGCGCCCCATCGCCGTGTCGGGAACGCCGAAGACCGCCTTCACCGTGCGCGTGTCGGCGAGCGTGAAGCCGTTGGTCGCCGGACCCACCAGCGTTCCGACATCGACATTGCGCTTCAGCACCCAGGAATCGAATGGCGCGCGCAGCTCGCAATAGCCGAGCGCCAGCTGCGCTTCGGCGATCTGAGCCTTCGCGTTGTCGACCGCGGCTTGCGTGCTCTGGTCCTGCGCGCGGCTGTCGTCATAGTCCGGCTGCGTCGCCGCGCCAGCCTTGTAAAGCGCCGACATGCGGTCGAACGAAAGCTTGGCGCGTTCGTGTTCAGCCTGCGCCTTCGCCAGTTGCGCATTCGCCTGATCCAGCTTCTGCTGGTAATCGTCCTGCTGTACCGTCGCCAGCACCGTTCCCTTGCGTCACATAATCGCCCTGATCGATGTTGCGGATGTGGCCGTCGGCGTCGCGCACCTGCCGAATGCTGACCAGGTAGCCGTTCGACTTGAAGGACAGATCGACCTGCTGATAGGGCTGGATGTTGGCCGAGTACGTGTTCGTGCTGCCGGTATCGATGGTTTGCACCACGGCGGTGCGTACCGGCATGGCCGGCGCCTGGTAGCGGCCTTGTCGGCGCAGGCTATTTGCAGGCCGGCGAGGATCGCAATCGCCCCTGAGAGAACGACGGCCACGAACTGTTGTCTGCGTCGGTTATTTTTTGGCATCCTCATCGCTAATCCTCGCCCAGCGCTTTCTCGAAATTGGCCTTGGCCGTCCAGAAGGAGGCGATGGCCTCGTTGTAGTCAGAGTTGGCTTTTTCCACCGCCGCCTGTTGTTGCAACACGTCGCGCAACAATTCGGTCTTCTGTTCGTACTTTGTCGTCACCTCACGCAGCTTCTGGCGTGACGCCTCCTGCTGCGCGCTGGCGACATCCACCGCCATCCGCGCCTCCTGCAGTGCGCGAAATTGCTTGTCCACATTGACCAGCACGTTGGCTTTGGTCTGATCCAGGTTCAGCTTGCTCTGCTCGACCGCGATGGTCTTCTCGTTGACGACGTCCTTTCGCCTGCCCCAGTCGAACGGCTCCCAATTGAGCTCGATGCCCAGGCCCATGATGTTCGTGGGCACGAAATTGACGCCGAAAGGAGAAAGATAGTGAAAGGAGGCGGCGATATCTGGCATGTACTCCGACTTGGCCAGACGTCTGACATTGTCGGCCTGCTCGATCTTGATCTCCGCTTCCTTGATCGTGGGGTTTTGCGACAAGGCCAGGGCCTGCGCGCTCTTCAGGTCTCCTTCCACCGGCGACAACTCCTTGTCCTCCGTCGCCTGAAAGTCGATGCTGAGATCGCGTCCCAGAAGGTTGTTCAGCGTCTCCTTCGCGGTCTGAAGTTTGTCCTCATCTTGCAGCAACTCCAGGCGCTCCTGCGCCAGCTTCGCCTTTACATCCAGGCTCTCTGACAGCAACACGACTTTCTCTTTAACGTACTCGGTGCTGATGCGGTCCAGTTCTTCGTATTGCTTAATGCTCGCCTGGGTGGCTTCGATCACGTTTTCAATTTCGACCACGGAGTAATAAGCCTGCCGGACGTCGTTCACCACGCTATTTCTTTCCTCGCGAAGCTGCTGCACCGCCTGCTCCACCGACAACTGCTCGCCATGAACGTGAAGGTTGATCTTGTATAGCGTCAGCAGCGGCTGCGATGCGGTCGCAAAGATGTACGCGGTTGGCTGGCTGGGCGTGGTGATGGCGGTGTTCGAGGCCGGGATGGGTCCGATTCCCGGATAGGTGCCGAACTGCCCAGCCGGAACGTCGAAGCTGATGGGCGAAAGCAACTGCGAGCCAAACGCGTAAAGGTTGAAGGAGGGTAGGCGCTTGGTTTTGGCGGCGAGCACTTTGTCTTTGGAACTGTCGACGTTGAGGGAGACGATCTTCAGGTCGCGATTGTTGGCGATGGCCATGGTGACGGCCTGATCGATGGTCAGCAGATCGGTGTTGGTGCTCTCTTCCGCCGTCGCTGCCCGCGAGGGAGGCACAGCAAGCAGGCTGATTCCGAAGACGAGAATGCACCTGACTAAGGTCAGAGATCGTAGCTTGAAAGCACCCCGGCTGCGCAGGACGGCCCCCTTCAGACAGCGATCAAATTCAGCATTTTACTCGGAGGGAAATTAAATCATTTCCGGCCCCGAAAGGGGAGTGAATTCTGCGCTCCCTGCCGGGGATGCTGATGGCTGGAGACGGGCAGTGGGCACCGATTTCGGCTAACGCCGCTTTTCCTGCAGCAGAGTTTTGCGCGCTTTCACCAGTTGGGTGTGCTGTTCGGTGGTGGCGTGCGGGTACTGCAAATTCAGTTGCTGTACCTGTCCACGATGATGTCTGACACCGTAAGATGGGTGAACCACTTGAATCGGCCGGCACGATGAACCAGGGAGCGTGCTCCGTGCTGGTGTGGTTGATCATGTCTTCGTAGGCCTGCATGTGGTCATTCCAGCGCAGCCTTTCCTGTAGATCGGCGGGAGAGAACTTCCAGTTCTTCGCGGGATCGTCCATTCTTTCCAGCAGACGCTTCGCCTGTTCTTCCCGGGAAAGGTGCAGAAAGAACTTCAGGATCAGCGTCCCGTTGCGATGCAGGTGGCGTTCGAAATCGAGGATGGATTCGAAGCGTTGCTCCCAGAATTCCCGGCTGGGAGCTTGAAATCCGGGTAACTGCTCCTTCACCAGCAATTCAGGATGAACTCGCGTCACCAGCACGTCTTCGTAGTAGGAGCGGTTGAAGATTCCAATGCGACCTCGCCGGGGAAGCTCGCGGTAAGCCCTCCATAGGAAATCGTGGTCGAGTTCCTGTTGCGATGGCTCTTTGAAGCTGAACACCTCGCACCCCTCGGGGTTGACGCCCGACATCACATGTTTAATGGTGCCATCTTTTCCGGCCGCATCCATGGCTTGCAGCACGATCAGCAACGCATACGTATGGTCGGAGTAGAGCAGGTCTTGATATTTGCTCAAGCGCTCAATGTTGTGCTGGAGCTTGCTCTTGGCATGAACGTGGGACTTGTATTTCCCGGTAAAAGCCGGATCGAAATCCTCGAGCCGGATGTGCGTACCCGGAACCACCCTCATAGAGGCTGTCTTCATATCTGGGAAGATGATACGCGCGCTGCCGCCAGTTGCTGAATAATGACCCCTGGGGAAGTGGGCGACGGCTTAACAGTTTGCTGAAAAACTCGATGGGAGGCGTTGTCGGGTAGTGCGGCGCTTCAGCCCCGCGTATAAGCCTTTTATTTTTGTCATCCCGAATCCGGCTTCAGCCGATGAGGGATCTTCTTCTTGAGATTTTCAGCAAACTGTTAAGCCGAGCGGGCATCGTAATGACTGGGTTAGCGCTGGTAAGGCTGTCTCGATTTTGGTATAGAGTTTGTAACGGAAAGCAGGAGGATGCATGCGCAGGATGCAAGTAAGAATGGCGACGATGGTTGTGCTGTTTCTGAGTCTGGCTGGTTTCGCGAGGGCGCAAGCGGCGCAACCGCCGCAGTCTAACCAATCTGTACAAACCCCTCCAAGCGGCGACCAAGGTACCCAACCGGCAGACGAGGCCTTATCTCCGCAGAGCCAGGACAAGCTGATTCGCGAGATCCGCCACGAGTTGATCATGCTGCCGTATTACGGCGTATTCGACAACCTGGCATTTCGACTTCAAGGCCGCACTGTGATTTTGGAAGGCCAGGTGGCGAATTCCGTCCTGAAGCCCGACGCGGAATACGCGGTGAAGAAAGTGGAAGGCGTGGAAAAGGTCATTAACAACATCCAGGTGCTGCCGCCGTCACCTATGGACGAAAGGATTCGCCGGCAGGTTTACCAGGCCATCTACGGCTACGGCCCGCTCTTCAAGTATGCCAACCTCTCCATTCCGCCGATTCACATCATTGTGCAGAGTGGTCACGTTACCTTGGAGGGAGTGGTAAATAATGAGACCGATAAGGGCCTATGCACTATGCGGGTCAAGCAGGTTTCTTCGGTTTTTTCGGTCACCAACAATTTGCGCGTGGTGAAGCCGTAAAAGATTAGCGAAGTGGAAGAGTTGAGTCTTAACAAATCAGGCCATTTTCGGGTGCGGCGGTTGACCCAGAGTCTCAGCGCCTAGCCGAGTTGTTCTGAAGCTGATCTCAGGATCATTTTGGTTTGTATCAGGGCACGATCTTTAGTCGTGCCGAACCAGGCGCAGTAGAGACGGGGGCTTTAGCCCTTGTAAGGACAGTATCCCGCAGTGGCTGAAGCCTCAGTCATCCTTGACCCAGTTGCGGCACGACTGGAAGTCGTGCCCTGATACAAACCGGACCTTTAACGGCATGCAACCAATGACATCGTTTGGCGAGTCATCCCTTGCTTACGAACCTGCATCTATCTCGGCTAATCCAGTGGAGTGAACTCCACGCGAGAATATTCACCTGATTGATCGATGACCCAAAATTCCAGCAACAGTATTCCTCTTCGCCAGTTTGGAAAAACCGATGTCAAGATTTCCGCGCTCGGTATGGGCGGACACCATCTGGGCGACGCTCCTGACGAACAGACAGCTGTGCGCATGGTTCAGGAGGCCTGCGATGGCGGCATCACCTTCTTCGACAATTGCTGGGAATACCATCGCGGCAAGTCCGAAATCTGGATGGGCCGAGGCCTGAAGGGCCGTCGCGACAACGTCTTCCTGATGACCAAGGTTTGCACCCATGGCCGGGACGGCGATCTCGCCATGCAGATGCTGGAGCAGTCGCTGAACCGCCTGCAGACCGACCATCTCGATCTCTGGCAGATCCACGGCGTTTCTTTCGACAACGATCCCGAGCTGTTCATTCGTCCCAATGGCGCGGCCGAAGCTCTGCGCAAGGCCAAAGAGCAGGGCAAGGTAAGGTTCGTAGGATTCACCGGTCACAAAGACCCGCATATTCATTTGAAGATGCTGAATGTGGGCTTTCCGTTCGATTCGGTGCAGATGCCGTTGAATGCCTTTGACTCACAGTTTCACAGTTTCGAAACCCTGGTGCTTCCAGAGTTGAACCAGCGCGGCATTGCGGCGTTAGGCATGAAGCCGATCAATGGTCATGGCGAGCCGGTGAAGGCAGGGGTAGTCAGTGCGCAAGAGGCCCTCCGTTACGCCATGAGCCTGCCGGTCACCACCACGATTACCGGGATGGAAGGCCTGGAAGTGCTGCGCCAGAACCTGGCCGTCGCGCAAGGTTTCCAGCCTATGTCGCCGCAGGAAATGCAGGCCTTGCGGGATCGCGTCAAGCCGGAGGCGGGCGATGGCCGATTCGAGTTGTACAAGCTGTCGTTGAAGTTCGACAACCCTGAGGCGCGGCTGGCGCATCAATTTCCGCTCGACCTGCAATCGGTGGAAGTGAAAGAGATGGTGCAGGCCACTAAGAATACGGGACATCCGTTCCCTAAAGTTTCTTGAAGGCGATGGAATCATGGGCCACGATCACGACTCGAGTCGCCGCCGCTTCATGCGGGGAGCGGCGATCCTGGGAGCAACCACGGTTGCGAATCGCATGAGTTTTGCGCAAAGCCAACAGAATGCAAGCGGCGCGTCAGTGACCAACCAAGTCGAGACGGTGCCGCATCGTCCGTTGGGCCGCACGGGCATCCAGGTTTCCGCGATGGCGCTGGGAGGCTATCATCTCGGCTCCGTCAAGAACCAGCAAGAAGCTAATGAGATCGTCGCTCAAGCCATGGATGCCGGAGTCAACTTCTTCGACAATGCCTGGGACTATCACGACGGCCATAGCGAAGAGGTGTTAGGAATCGCTCTTCAGGGCAAGCGGCAGCAAGCCGTCGTAATGAGCAAAGTCTGCACTCATGGTCGCAGCAAGGAAGTCGCGATGAAGCAACTGGAAGAGTCGCTGCGGCGCTTGCAGACCGACCATCTGGACCTGTGGCAAATTCACGAAGTGATTTATGAGACGGACCCGGACCTGATCTTCGCCCCGGGAGGAGCGGCGGAAGCTTTGCTGCAAGCCAAGCAACAGGGCAAGGTGCGAGCTATCGGATTTACCGGTCATAAAGATCCAAGCATTCATCTGCGGATGCTTTCCCACGACTTCCCCTTCGACTCGGTGCAGATGCCGTTGAATTGCCTTGACGCAACGTTCCGAAGCTTCGAAACGAATGTACTTCCCGAGGCGCATAAGCAAGGCATTGCTGTGCTGGGGATGAAGAGCATGGGTGGCAGCGGCGAGATCGTCACCCATGGAGCAGCGACTCCGGAGGAGGCCCTGCGCTATGCCATGAGCTTGCCCGTTGCCTCGACTATCAGTGGCGTGGATTCTTTGGATGTGCTGCAGCAAAATCTTGGTATCGCGCGCGGCTTTCAGCCTATGACGCTGGCCGACATGCAGGCGCTGCGGGACCGGTGCAAGTTTCTTGCTTCTGATGGCCGCTATGAGTTGTTCAAAGTTACGAAGAAATACGATGGCAGCGTAGGCCGGCAACAACACCATTTCCCTTCATCGGAAGAGTTGCCAGCGTAGAGTTTTCTGGCCCCCCAAAGCCAAGCTTAAGTGCAGGGGATCGAAAGACCAACGTGTTCCGCCATTTCTTCCTCTTTTGAAATTCCTGATTTAGTACCTTTACGAAAAACTTACGACTTCCTTAGCCGTGCCTTACTAGTGGAATGCTCCAATCAGTGGGTTGGAAAACGCGCACGCAGGAGTGCGCGAAAAGGAAGTTATGACAACACTATTCTTTTTTATCTGTGCAGTAAGTGTAGTGTTCTTTGGAATTTTTCTGGTGGGATGTTCGGCGCCGACGCGCAAGTCGAAAAGAGCGCCGATTGCCCGCAAAGCACTAGCTGAATCGCAAGCGGTGGGTGCGGTCGCAGGACGCCGCTTCTTTGTTCATCTGGAAGAGCAGATGGCGCACTTTATGTCAGTACATGGGCGCGGAGTGGCGATTTTGCTGATCGCAAGCGCAACGCTGCCCCTGATGGCGCGGGCGCAGGAGTCGAGCGGGCCATCTGCGGATCCGCAGGCCAATGCCACCGACCCGTCGATTCCCCCAGCCGTCGCCAAGCAGCTCGATGCCATGCAGAAGCGCATCGATGAGTTGGAGAAGGAACTCAACGCCAGGGCGCCGGAAGGAGCGCCGCTGGCTTCGAAGGCTACCGCTCCCGTCCATGTGATTGGTGAACAAACCGCGCCGGCTTCCACGCCGGCCGAGTCCGCATTGGCCACTCCGGAAGACCAAAAGCCCGTCCCATTTTCGTTCGCTGACTTCAGTTGGCTGAACGGCAATAGTCGTGTCAAAGATCTTCCGTTTGACAGCAAGTTCTTTACCCCAGAGATCAGGGCCGATATCGATTACATCTACGATTTCGCACATCCGCAGGACGACACCATTGGTGGCTCGAGCGAGATTTTTCGGACCAATGAATTCCAGGTAACTCAACTCGGCGTGGGCGGCGACTTTCACTGGGACAACGTCCAGGCAAGGGTTATGACGCAGTTTGGCATGTACTCCCAAACCACACCGCGTAACGATGCCAGCCCGGCGCGCGGCCAGTGGCAACTGGCCGATGCCTATCGTTATATCTCGGAGGCTTATGCTGGCTATCACTTCAATGCCTGGGATGGGATCAACGTACAAGCCGGTATTTTCATGTCGTATATCGGCCTGTTCAGTTACTACAACTTCGACAACTGGGCCTATCAGCCGTCGTATGTGTCGTCTAACACGCCGTGGTTCTTCAACGGCATGAGGGTGCAGATCTATCCTAACGAGCACCTGAAGATCGAGCCCTGGTTAATCAATGGGTGGCAGTCCTATGGGCGATTCAACAGCCGGCCGGGCATCGGGGCTCAGATCCTCTGGCGGCCAAGTGGTTCGTTTGAATTTGTGGGTAATCAATACATGCTGGGCGAGGACACCTTGGGCGTTCCCGGCCGCGTGCGCTATCACACCGACGACAGTATTCAATGGAAGTATTACGAACATCCTGGCCGTATGCTCGACAAGATGGCCTTTTCGCTGACCGGCGATATGGGATGCGAACACGGCGGCGGAGTAAGTTGCGCCGGCGATTCCATAAAAGGTCCGAAGCAGAGCTTTATCGGCTACATGTTCTATAACCGCTTCTGGTTCCATAAGGACCTGTACGGACTAACCCTGGGCGGAGGCCAGATCAACAATCCGGGACGCTACCTTGTACTGCTGCCGCCTATTAATGGCGCAACCGCGATTTCTGGAACGCCTTACTTCACAGAAAATCCCGGCCAGCCTTTCAAAGCATGGGATACATCGGCAACCTTCAGCTATATGCCGAGCCAGTACATTACCTTCCAGTTCGAGTATGACCATCGCGCAGCCAACGTCCCGTATTTCTCGGGCCCAGGCGGAGTTACGCCTCCGGGCGGCAATACCGGCGATCCGAGTTCGGTGGTGCCGGGCTGGTCGCCAGACTTGGTAAAAACGCAGAACACGCTGGATATGGCCATCATGGTTATGTTCTAAGTTACGGGCGGCGGTTGCCGCAAACAAGGGGCCTGATCCTGGGTCGGGCTCCGGGAGTCGGAAATGCAAGACCTGGTATTCGTCGCAATCACCATTGCTTTCTTCGCACTGTCGCTGGGGTACGTTCACTTCTGCGACCGGATTAAGTAAGGGGGACCCATGCACACACAATCCATCGTCATGATGGCCATCTGCGCGCTGATGCATGATCTACCTCTTCTACGCGCTGCTGCGGCCGGAGAAATTCTGACATGACTGCCAACGGATGGTTTCAAATCGCGGTTTTCCTCGCGCTGATCCTGGCTGTCACCAAGCCGATGGGCGTCTTCATGACCCATGTCTTCAATCGCGAGCGGACGTTCATGGATCCGGTGCTGCGTCCCATCGAGCGCCTACTCTATCGCCTGACCGGCGTGGACGAAGACCACGAGATGCGCTGGACAGAGTATGCCTTCGCCATGCTGCTGTTCAGTGTGGTGTCGATGCTGCTGCTGTACCTGATCCAGCGGCTGCAGGGCTTCCTGCCCTTCAATCCGCAGAAGTTTGCCGCAGTGTCGCCCGCTCACCTGGCATTCAACACCGCAGCTTCGTTCACCACCAATACCAACTGGCAATCGTATTCCGGCGAGTCGACCATGAGCTACTTCACCCAGATGGCCGGTCTCGCCTACCACAACTTTATCTCCGCGGCGACCGGCATTGCGCTGGCCATCGCCTTCATTCGCGGCATTGCACGGCGGCAGATGAAGACCATCGGCAACTTCTGGGTCGACATGGTTCGCGCGTGTCTATGGGTGCTGCTGCCGTTCTGCGTTGTTGGAGCACTGGTGCTGGTCTCGCAAGGCGTAGTGCAGAACCTGAAGCCTTACGACGCGGTGAAGTTGGTCGAGCCGCAGCAGGTGCAGCATGTGAATGCCGATGGTAAGCCAGCCATCGATGCTGGCGGCAAACCGGTGATGGATACGGTTACGACGCAGACGGTTGCGCAAGGCCCGGTGGCGTCGCAGGAGATCATCAAGGAGTGGGGTACTAACGGCGGCGGATTCTTCAACGCCAACAGCGCTCATCCTTTCGAGAATCCCACGTCCGCTGTCGAACCTGATTGAGCTGTTCGGCATCTTCGCCATCTCGGCTGGCCTTACCTACACCCTGGGCCGCATGACCGGTTCGCAGCCGCATGGCTGGGCCGTGTGGGGAGCCATGGCGATCCTGTTTCTCGCCGGTGTGACGACCGCGTACTGGGCTGAAGCTCGCGGCAATCCGCTGCTTGCACGGCGTCAATCAGCATGTGACCGCGACCCAGGCGGGCGGCAACATGGAAGGCAAAGAGGTGCGGTTCGGCATCACCAACTCCGCGCTGTTTGCCACCGTGACCACCGACGCCAGTTGCGGCGCCATCAACGGCTGGCATGATTCGTTCACGCCGCTGGGCGGAATGGTGCCGCTGGTCAACATCATGCTGAGCGAGGTGATCTTCGGCGGCGTGGGCGCCGGCATGTACGGCATTTTGATTTACGTCGTGCTGGCGGTCTTCATTGCCGGCCTGATGGTAGGCCGCACGCCGGAATATCTGGGCAAGAAGATCGAAGCCTACGACGTGAAGATGGCGATGCTGGTGGCGCTGGTTTTCCCGCTGGTGATTCTGGTGTTCACCGGATTCTCGTCGGTTAACGGCTTCGGGACCTCGAGCATCACCAATCCCGGGCCGCATGGCTTCACGCAGATGCTGTACGCGTTCACTTCAGGAGCGGGCAATAACGGCTCGGCATTCGCCGGACTGAACGCCAACACGCTGTGGTACAACACCACGCTCGGCATGACCATGCTGATCGGCCGTTTCTTCATGATCATCCCGATGCTGGCGATTGCCGGAAATCTGGCGCAGAAGAAGTATGTTCCGCCGTCGTTGGGAACATTTCCCGTGACCACGCCGCTGTTCAGCGCGCTGCTGATCGGCGTGATTCTCATTGTCGGGGCGCTGACATTTTTCCCCGCACTAAGCCTGGGGCCGATTCTTGAGCACCTGCTGATGGCGGCCGGTAAGACGTTCTGAGGGATTTGCAGACATGGCAAGCAAGAGTTCCAAGAAAGCAATTTGGGAAGGCAAGATCGTTGGGCGCGCCTTGGTGGACTCCTTCGTGAAGCTGGATCCCCGCCACATGATGGGCAATCCCGTGATGTTCGTGGTCGAGATCGGCAGCGTGATCACCACGGTCTGCTGGTTCGCGGCGGCGGGGCTTTCCTGTTCAATCTGCAGATCACGCTGTGGCTGTGGTTCACCGTGCTGTTCGCCAACTTTGCCGAAGCGATGGCCGAAGGGCGCGGCAAGGCGCAAGCCGATACGTTGCGCAAGGCGCGCTCGGAGACCATCGCCAATCGCATTCTGGAAGATGGGCAGATCGAGAAGATTCCCAGTTCGAAGCTGCGCGCCGGAGACATGGTACGCGTCATCTGCCGGCGAGTTTGTCCCGTCCGACGGCGAGATCGTCGAAGGCGTCGCCTCGGTGGACGAGTCGGCGATCACCGGCGAATCGGCGCCGGTCATCCGCGAAGCCGGAGGCGACCGCTCGGCGGTTACCGGCGGCACGCGCGTACTGTCGGACGAGATCAAGGTGAAGGTCACCTCGAATCCGGGTGAGACTTTCCTCGATCGCATGATCGCACTGGTGGAAGGCGCGGAGCGGCAGAAGACGCCCAACGAGATCGCGCTGAACATTCTGCTGGCCGGCTTGACGATCATCTTCCTGTTAGCGGTGGTGACGTTGCAACCGTTTGCCATTTACGCCGGCGCGCCGCAGACGGTGTTCGTACTGGTCTCGCTGCTGGTCTGCCTGATCCCCACTACCATCGGCGGCTTGCTATCGGCGATCGGCATCGCCGGCATGGATCGGCTGATTCAGCACAACGTGCTGGCCATGTCGGGACGCGCGGTGGAAGCTGCCGGTGACGTGGACACCCTGCTGCTCGACAAGACCGGAACCATCACGTTGGGCAATCGCCAGGCGTCGGAGTTCATCGCGGCTCCTGGCGTGAGCGAAGCCGAAATGGCCGATGCTTCGCAGCTTTCGTCACTGGCGGACGAGACGCCCGAAGGCCGCTCGATTGTCGTGCTGGCGAAGGAAAAGTACGGCCTGCGCGGGCGGGAACTGAGCTCGCACGATATGGAATTCGTTCCCTTCACCGCGCAGACGCGCATGTCGGGCGTCAACATGAACGGCAACCAGATTCGCAAAGGCGCGGTAGATGCGATCACCAAGTATCTGGCCTCGAATGGCAGCGCGATGCCGCCGGAAGTGCAAGCCAGCGTCGAGTTGATTGCGCATTCTGGTGGCACGCCGTTGGTGGTGGCGGAAAAGGGAAGAGCGCTGGGCGTGATTCACCTGAAGGACATCGTGAAGGGCGGCATGCGTGAGCGCTTCGATCAGTTGCGCGCCATAGGAATCAAGACCGTGATGATCACCGGCGACAATCCTCTGACGGCGGCAGCCATCGCGCGCGAAGCGGGAGTGGACGACTTTCTTGCCGAGGCGACGCCCAAGGACAAGATGGATCTCATCCGGCGCGAGCAGGCACAAGGAAAACTGGTTGCCATGACGGGCGACGGCACCAACGACGCTCCCGCCCTGGCGCAAGCCGACGTAGGTGTGGCGATGAACACCGGCACGCAGGCCGCCAAGGAAGCCGGCAACATGGTGGATCTGGATTCCAATCCCACCAAGCTGATTGAAGTGGTTGCCATCGGCAAGCAGCTGCTGATGACGCGCGGCTCGCTGACTACGTTCTCCATCGCCAACGATGTGGCGAAATATTTCGCCATCATCCCGGCGATGTTCGCGGGAACCTTTCCGGTGCTGAACGCGCTGAACATCATGCACCTGCGCACGCCGCAGTCGGCGATTCTGTCGGCAGTGATCTTTAATGCCGTGATCATCATTGCGCTGATTCCGCTGGCGCTGCGCGGCGTGAAATATCGTCCGATGAGCGCTGCGGCCTTATTGCGCCGGAACCTGTGGATTTACGGCGTCGGCGGGATCATCGTGCCGTTTATCGGAATCAAGCTGATCGACATGCTCATTACCGGAGTGCGGCTGGCATGAAACGAGTTGTTCACCACGGAGACACGGAGGACACGGAGAGGAAGAAAGAAAAAGCTCAAAGTTCTGTGTCCTTGAGACAGGCATTGGTTTTCTGATGATTTGCTCCGAGCGCCTGGAAGATTGGAGCGCAATAGGGGCGCAGAGCATTGGGAAATGAAATCAAGACTCCGTGCTCTCCGTGCCTCCGTGGTGAAAAAGGTTTTGGATTTCGTGTAGGAAGGAACTATGAAGCAGAATCTGAAAATCGCAATCCTGATGACGATTGTCACGACGGTGCTGCTGGGAATCATTTATCCGCTGGTAGTAACCGGCTTGGCGCAGGTGATGTTTCACGACAAAGCTAATGGCCAGCTCATCTCACGCCACGGCGAGATCGTGGGCTCGCGAATTATCGGCCAGGCGTTTGCTGGCCCGGGATATCTGCACTCGCGGCCGTCGGCAGCAGGCAATGGTTATGACGCCGCGAATTCCGGGGGAACGAATCTTGCTCCCACCAATCAGAAGCTGATCGATCGCGTGAATGGCGATGTTGCGGCGTTGCAGAAAGAGAATCCGGGACAGCCGGTTCCGATCGATCTGGTGACTACCTCCGCTTCGGGGCTGGATCCCGACATCACTCCTGCGGCAGCCGAGTTCCAGGTGCCACGGCTGGCCCACGAGCGCGGACTTGGCGAGGACCAGGTACGGCAGATCATCCAGCGTCACACGTACGGCCGGCAACTTGGATTTCTCGGCGAGCCGCGTGTCAATGTGCTGGAAGTGAACCTCGCGTTGGACGATGTGAGCCCGCTGGCGAAGAAGTAGCTGCCAGTCTGCAGCTGGCAGCAAGGCATTCAGTCCCGTCGAACCGCAGATCCTCCGTTCCGCTTCGCTCCAGGAGATGACAAAACGCCTAGTTTGCTTGGGTAACATGAGCGCGGCACCGGAGGTACTCCGGAGCAACCCGCCGCTTTCTGCCCGTGAAGTGAGGATGGCGCCCGCGACACGACGCATTGATGTCCGATTCGACATCGAATTCACCGTCCTTTCACAATAACCGCCGAGTTGGCTGTTGTTCGTATCTGCAACTCCCCCTAGACTGGATAAACTGAAAGACCAGGAGATAACGTTGGCTGAGGCCATCATTCGAAGCCCGTGCGGTCGAGAAGTACTACCCGCAACCGGACGGCAATCGCATTGAGGTGATTGCGCCCACCGATCTCGAGTGTGTCTCCGGGCAAGATCGTCGCGCTGCTGGGACCGTCGGGCTCGGGCAAATCCACGCTGCTGCGCATGCTGACCGGTCTGTCGAAGCCGTCCTCGGGCGCACGTGCTGTGGCACGGCAAGACCGATGGACGGGCAGATTCCGAACGTCTCCATCGTCTTTCAGAGCTTCGCGCTGTTTCCCTGGCTCACCGTACTGGAGAACGTCGAAGCGCCGCTGATCGCGCGCGGTGTGGGCGCGATCGAACGCCACAAGCGCGCGCTGAAGATGATCGACACCGTCGGTCTCGACGGCTTCGAGACGGCCTATCCCAAGGAACTTTCCGGCGGCATGAAGCAGCGCGTCGGCTTTGCGCGCGCGCTGGTGGTCGAGCCGGAAGTGCTCTTCATGGACGAGCCTTTCTCGGCGCTCGATGTGCTCACCGCTGAAAACCTGCGCTCCGAGTTGCTGGAGCTGTGGCTCAGCAAGAAGATGCCGACGACGCGCGATCTTCATCGTCACGCACAACATTGAAGAGGCTGTGCTGCTGGCCGACCGCGTGATCGTGCTGGGCCGCAATCCCGGCGCGCATTCGCTCCGACTTCGAAATCGACATTCCGCAATATCGCGATCGCAAGTCGCCGCGCTTTCTGGCCTATGTCGACTACATCTACAAGACGCTGACGCGTCCCCAGGAAGAAGCTGCCGTGCCCGGCAAGGCCGCAGGCCGTCGGGCAACGGCCAGCCGCGCGAGCGCACCAAGTTCCAGATGCTGCCGCACGCCCGGCCCGGCGGCATCGCCGGCTTCATGGAGTTGCTGACCGACCGCGGCGGCCGCGACGATCTCTACAAACTGGCCGACGAGCTGTCGATGGACGTCGACGACCTGCTTCCCATCGTGGAGGCTTCCGCGATGCTGGGCTTCGCCGTGCTGCGCGAAGGCGACGTCGAGATCACGCCCGAAGGCCGCAAGTTCGGCGAAGCCGACATCCAGAGCGCAGAAAGCGCATCTTCCGCGAGGCGGCGCTGAAGAACATCGCCATTCTGCGGCTGATCGAAAACACGCTGCACGCCAAGCGCGACCACGCCATCGGCGAAGAGTTCTTCCGCGACATTCTCGACGAGCACTTCAGCGCCGATGAAGTCGAGCGCCAGTTCGAGACCGCGCTGAACTGGGGACGCTACGCCGAGATCTTCGACTACGACTCCGAGAACGGCCGGCTCTTCCATCGCGAAGATGCCGACGTGCTGCCGGCCGCGAGCAGAGGCCTGATGGCGCGCACGTACCTGGCAGCCAGTCCGCATTCTGGGCAAAGGTCCGTGGTCGCTGCTGCCGGCGCAGACCTGGTCGGTGCTGACCGACTTCTTCCTCTTCGCCGCCGGGCTGTCGGTCTTCTACGCGATTCTGGTGCTGGCGCGCACCTGGTTCGGCCCATTCAATCCGCACGTCGAGATCTCGCGCGATCCCACGCAAGCTTCCGCTCTACGCGGCGTATTCGCTGCTGCGCATCACGGTCGCCTACATCCTGTCGCTGGCCTTCACGCTGGTCTACGGCTACGTCGCCGCGTATAACCCGAGGGCCGAGCGCATCATGATTCCGCTGCTCGACATCCTGCAATCGATTCCCGTGCTCAGCTTTCTGCCGGGCGTGATGCTGGCCATGGTGGCGCTGTTCCCGCATCACCAGATCGGCGTGGAGATGGGCGCGATCCTGCTCATCTTCACCGGCCAGGTGTGGAACATGGCGTTCAGCTTCTACTCGTCGCTGAAGAGCATTCCGCGCGACATGCGCGAGGCCGCCAAGATTTATCGCTTCAACTGGTATCAGCGCTTCACGCAATTCGAGCTGCCTTACGCGGCCATCGGTCTGGTGTGGAACTCGATGATGTCGGTCGCCGGCGGCTGGTTCTTCCTGATGGCCTGCGAGATGTTCGTGCTGGGCTCGCTCGACTTCCGCCTGCCTGGACTGGGCTCGTATCTGCAGACCGCGGCCAGCGCGGGCGATACCGAGGCCATTCTGTGGGGTGTCGGCACCATGATCGCTGGTGATCGTGCTGCTCGACCAGATCGTCTGGCGGCCGGTCATCGCCTGGGCCGAGAAGTTCAAGATGGAGCAGGTGGAGAGCACCGACGCGCCGCAGTCGTGGTTTCTCGACCTGATCGAAGGCTCGCGGCTGCTGGTCCGGCTGCGCAAGCGCGTGATCAATCCTCTGCGCGAGCGGCTGGCGCTGCACTTCGCGCGCGATTATGATCCGGGCAGGAAGAGGCTCCGCCGGCAACCTGGAAAGTGTGGGCGGGACGGGCAATCGCATCGCTGGCAGTGCTCGCCGTCTTCTACGCGGTGGTGCGGGCCGTCGGTCATGCTCGCCGGACTGAACACCGCCGACTATCGCCAGATCCTGGAAGGCGCCGGAGCAACCTTCGGGCGCGTGATGGTCGCGCTGCTTATCGGCTCGCTGTGGACGATTCCGGTGGGAGTCGCCATCGGCTTCAATCCCAAGCTGGCGCGCATTGCGCAGCCGCTGGCGCAAATCGCGGCGTCGGTTCCGGCGACCGCGCTGTTTCCCATCGTGCTGCTGGTGCTGATCCGCATTGGCGGCGGATTGGGACTCGGCTCGGTTGTCCTGCTGCTGCTGGGAACGCAGTGGTACATCCTGTTCAACGTGATCGCCGGCGCGATGGCGATCCCAACTGATCTGAAGGAAGCCTCGGCGCTGTTCAAGTTCAACCGCAGTCTGCGCTGGCGCAAACTGATCCTGCCGGGAATCTTTCCCTATCTCGTCACCGGCCTGGTGACTGCATCCGGCGGCGCCTGGAACGCCAGCATCGTGGCCGAATACTTCCGCTTGAAGGACCACACCTACACGACCGTCGGTTTGGGCGCGACCATCTCGCGCGCCACCGACTCCGGCAACTTCGCGCTGCTGCTGGGCTCAACCATCGTGATGGCGCTGGTGGTGGTGACCGTCAACCGCCTGGTGTGGCGACGAATGTATCGCGCTGGCCGCCAACCGTTACACGCTGGAAGTATGAGCATCCGCGATGTGCCGCTCGCTTGGCTATGAACTTAGCCCCTTGACCTTCAACCCCGAATTTCCCGATTGCTAACGCTATCCTCGTTATTGTCGCCCCGAAGGGCAATTTGTTCTTGACAGCGACGACCTTTGTTCTCAAGATTACGGATGGCCGGGGCCATGGGAAAAGTATGATTCGTAGCACGTTTAGACGCGATTAAACTTTTCGTCCTCCTTCCCCTTTTACGCAGTCTCGCTGTTTTTGATTTTCTGTCAGCTATTGCCCACTTTGCAGGCTTGGATGGAGCTTTTCTTCGAGACAGTGGTGGGGCGCACGCCTGAGCAATTTCTCCCCTACTTCTTACAGATTTTCCGCTGGCCTGGGTCGCTTACCAAAAATTGAAGGGAGCATTCCATGAGCGAAGATAGATATCCGGTATCTTGTCAACTCGAAACGGAAAGCCCATCGGCGGAGAAGGCGCCAAGCGGCATAAACCGGCGGAAGTTTCTGGGACAAGCCGGCGCGGCGGCCAGCATCGCTGTTGGTACACTCGCCACGCCCTCCGCAGCTTTCGCGCAATCTGGCAGGTCTGGTAGTTCGGGCCGCGTCTCACCGCCGCCGGGTATTGCTAACAACCGCGTTTTGCAATCATTCGAAAATCGCGTGCTCGCAGCCACCCAGGAAGCCCTCATTCCCGTTCCGCCACACACTACGAACGGCGACGAGACTCGCTATGCCGACAAGTCCGGCAGCTATTCGAAAGGCCTTCTTCAGGATGGTCCCGGGCGGGTCAATTTGAATGCTTACCAATCGATGAAAACGGCTTTAGCCAGTGGACGGCCCTCCGACTTCGAAAACATCATTATCGGCGGCACGCGCACCCAAAACGGTCCGCAAGCAGCGTTCGCCTACGGTTTGGAAGGTACCGACGCGGTCCAGTTTGGCAATGCTCCTTCTCCCAGCAACCAGGAAAGCGTGGTGCTTGTCCCTCCGCCTCCCGCCGTCGCCAGTGCGGCTTACGGAACCGAATTGGTGGAGTTATACTGGGCTTCCCTCTTGCGCGACGTCGCCTTCACCGACTATCCCAACAACTCCATGGCGAATTTGGCGGCGCAGGAACTTTCCAGCATGCCATCGTATGCCGGTCCCAGGAACAGCAGTGGACAAGTTACGCCCAATCTTTTATTTTGCGGACCGTTTCCCGGCGAAACCATAGGACCCTACATCTCGCAACTGATGATTACCCCCACGGTCTTAGGCGCGCAGGAAATCAGTCAGCAACTGATCACTTATCTGCCGAACATCGACTACATGACCGATCCCACAACCTGGCAAGAAGTCCAGAACGGCATTGATACCGGACTTCGCAACCAGACGGATTCGCAACCACGATATCTCCACGATGGCCGTGGTCTCAGCGCACTTACTCACGTCGACATGCTGTATCAGGAGTACCTTACGGCCTTGCTGGTGCTGAACACTCTAGGGGCGCCATTGAACCCGGGCAATCCCTATGTCCACTCCCGCACCCAGAACGGCTTCGGCACCTTCGGTCAGCCGGATTTCGCAGCTTCGATTGGCGAAGTGGCCGCCCGGGCTTTGGATGTGGTCTGGTATCAGAAGTGGCTGATTCACCTGCGTCATCGTCCCGAGTCTGGCGGAGGAATCGTGCAGTTGATGCAGACCGGGCAGGGAAATACGATCGACGCTCACGTCAACAATAATGTTATGAACTCTCAAGCCCTGCAGACCAGCTTTAGCAAGTATGGAACCTATTTCCTGTCGCAGGCATTTCCCGAAGGTTCGCCCACGCATCCGGCTTATCCTACTGGCCATGGGATGGTTGGAGGCGCTTGTATCACCATGCTGAAGTTTTTCTTCGACGGCACATTCGTTATTCCGAATCCATTAGTGCCGAGCGATGACGGTCTCTCGCTCCAACCCTATACCGGCGGGGGCCAGCTCACCGTCAATGGTGAGTTGAACAAGCTGGGCCACAATGTCAGCTTCGGTCATGGGATCCACGCCGGCATCCACTGGCGCAGCGATACCGATTCTTCCCTGATTCTCGGCGAAGCTCTGGCGATCAGTATTCTCCAGGACAGAGCTCAGTGTTACAACGAAAAGTTCACCGTCAGATTCATCAAGTTTGACGGAACCACGGCAACTATTTCCAACCAATAACTCGGTGCCCCGTTCTAGAGCGATTCCAGGGTGGGTGTGTCCCGGTAGAGCGAACCTTCAGGTTCGCGTTCAGGCTGCACCCCAAAGCCTCACCCATGAGAGTGGCGTTGACGCGGCGCTGAAGCGCCGCTCTACCCGGGCTTCGCGGACACAGCAACTGAGCAACTGCTGTAGCCTGTTCTTGGTCGTGTAGGTTTTCAACTACGAAGTTTCCTTCAGCAGCAATTGTTCCGCCGGCGAAAAGACCTGCGCGCGGATCATCATAGTGCTCAGCAGGGAAGTCAGGCCCGACGATGCCAGGATCATGGCAATCACCACGAACTGATAGATCGCGGCGTAGAGTGGGCTCGATCCCGAGAGCAACATGCCGGTCATCAACCCCGGAATCCAGACGATCCCCAGCGAGCGCAGATTGTCGATGGCGGGAATCAGTGAGGAGTGAATGCTCGACTCTGCATAGCTGCCGACCGTGTTCTCCGGCGCAGCTCCGAGCGCCAGTGCCGTTTCAATCTCGCCGGCATGCGCCAGCACTTCCGAACGAAATCGGTTGAGCGCCAGTCCGTTGGTGTTCATGGCGTTGGCGATGATCATGCTCCCAACCGGGATTAGCGAGGTGATGGCGGTATCGATCACGCCTGCCCAGGTCATTACTGCCGTTACCAGCCCCGCGCCGGCGGCAATGGAGTAGGTCGAAACCTTTTGCGCTCCGGGAATATTCTTGGCGCGCCGAGCCGAGATCGATCCCGCTGCGATTATCATGCCCGCCAGCAGGAAGACGCTGCTCCAGCGCGGCGCCTTCAGTAGCAGCACCAGGATGGAGCCGACGGCGACGATCTGCACCAGGCCGCGCACCAATGCGATGGCGGCATCGCTTTCCAGATGAATATTGCGGCGGCGCGCCAGCAGGATCACGGCAAGGGCCAGCACCGAGGCAATGGCAGCCTGCGCCAGACCAAACGAAATCTGCGAATGGAAGAGCGACTTAAGCACCCAGCACCTCCACGGCGGTACCGATCTGAACCAGTCGTCCAGCCTCGAGGATAGCAACGCGGTCGCACAGGCGGCGCGCCTGATCGCGGTCATGCGTCACCAGCACCGACGTAAGCGAATTTTTGTTGATTAGATCGCGAATCAACTGCTCGACTCCCGCCTTCGCCTGCTCGTCGAGCGCCGACGTGGGCTCGTCCAGCAGCAAGACCTCGGGCCGGTTGGCCAGTGCGCGGGCCAGCGAGACTCGCTGCTGCTCTCCTCCGGAAAGATTGGCGACATTGCGGGTTGCGAAGCCTGGCAATCCGACATGTTCCAGCAACCTGGAGATTTCGTCATCGGGCAACGTCTCTCCACGTTGCGCGGGCCCGAAGCGCAGATTAGACGCGATGTCTCCGGGAAATAGGAACGGGCGTTGCGTAACCATGCCGACGCGGCGACGCAGCTCGCGCGGCGGGATCCGGCGATAGTCCTCGCCTTCCAGAAACACCAGGCCGCTGGTGGGCTCGTCCAGGCGGTTCAGCAGCCGCAGAAACGAGCTCTTGCCGGATCCGCTGGGCCCGACAACTCCCAGCAGTTCACCGCGTTGGACTTCGAGAGAAATCTCGTTAACGATCCAAACTTCGCCCACGCGCCGCGCCAGGCGCTCGGTCCTTAATACCGCAACGTCGGATGCGGCGCCGGGCGAGGCATTCATCAGTCGAGATGTCCGTAATAAATTTTGGTTTCGTACTCCAGCACCACATGGCCTTCGTCGGCATGAGTAGAGAAGAGCTGCGGCAGCGCGGCGATCATCGCCTCGTACCGTTCGCCGGACTTGGGAATGTAGGACGACGAGAGCAGCCGTCCACGGAGCCCATCGAAATCGAGCCGCTGCCGGTTGTGCTGTTGGATCCGCTGCATCTCATGCGGCCCGAAAAAGTGTTGCAGGGTGGCGTAGTTGATCAGCTTATGGGTTACCCGTTCGTAGTCGGTGGAGTGCTTCCGCACGAAGGCCTCGTAGGCGTGCAGAAACGATGTGGACTGGCTGTCGCGGTCATGCCAGACCAGCACCGCCCATCCGCCCGGCTTCAGGATGCGGGCGAACTCGACTCGCGCCTCACGCGGCCGGAACCAATGAAACGCCTGTCCGGCAACCACGAAGTCGACACTGGCCGGCAGCAAGCGTAGTAGCTTCGGCGCTGCCGTCGACCATGCTGAAATTGGGATAAGCGGCCAGATATTTTTCGCCGGCCAGCCGCATCTCGAGATTGGGCTCGACGCCAATGACGCGGTTGCCATTGTCCAGAAAGATTTCCGCCAACATGCCCGGACCGCAGCCCACGTCGGCGATAAGATGTTCCGGCCGAAGACCGCACACCTGTTGCAGAGCGTTGACGATGTCGTGGGAGTAGCGCGGACGGTATTTGACATAGTCTTCCGCCCGATCGGAGAAGCGTGCGATGGGATTGCTACCTGGTTCAGCCATTCATCCAAGAATGATATCGTAGGCAGGCCGATGACGCAGGGGAGCAACAGCAAAACGCCGCTGGTCACAGCCATCTGTGACGCCATTCGCCGGATTCCGCGGGGCCGGGTCAGTACCTATGGAGCGATCGCCAAAGCGGCAGGCTATCCACGTTGCGCACGCCACGTCGGCCGGGCCCTGAAGCAGGTTGCTGGCTTGCCATGGCAACGGGTATTGGGCTCCGGAGGCCGGATTTCGCTGCGTGGCGAGTTCGCCATGGAGCAACGTTTTCTGCTGGAGGCCGAAGGAGTTCGCTTCCGGGGCAGGCGGGTAGATATGAAGGCCTTTGAACACCGGTTTCCCTACCCCCGACGGAAGGTGGCAAAGAAGGTTCGGCGAAGCCGTGCGCTACCGCGAAAGTAGTAGGAGACCGAATATTTTGAGTATGCCGGCAAGCCCAGCGATGCCGTAGAATAATACCCGGTTGATAACAAGTCAGCTCCTATGTTTACTCCGGGCCGCTCTCCGCTACTTGCCATCTTGATCCCCGTCGTGTTCGCGGGATCTTTGTTCGCGCAGCGTTATCCAGAACGCGACCACACGGTTTTTCATCGCACTCCACCGGTACAGACGAAACGCCAGATTACCCCGGGCGTGACGCCGCGAACTCATGCATCGCCTTCGACGACGGCTGCAAATAATGGCGGTCATGGCGCTAGTTCGGTTGGCAGTCAGAGCGCTTCCTACAGCGGCCCGCCGGCTAATCCCAAGCCAGGCGCAGTGACCGCGTCGGATGGCGGCGAACATCCGCAATAGCCAGCCCTCAATAATTCAGATGGAAGTTGAGCATGTGCCAGTTGAGCACAAAAAAGGCATAGCCAAGGCAGGCCAGCATCAGCAGCGTATTCCACGCTCTCGTCCAGAACCAGAGCCCCTCGTCTTTCCACGAACGCAGGCAGTAGAAAATCGAAATCAGCGCGCCTACGACTCCCAGCGCTCCCACCACTTGAAGCAAGTGCAACTTCATATCGAAGTGGCCGCTCAATAGCGCAATATCGTCTTGCACCGACATCAGCCACACCGCAAAGCCGCCGAGACATACGAGGTTCAGGATGCAGACCAGCCTCATCCACAGGCGGAGACGGCGATACTCCGGCGTGAATTCGGTGCGATGACCGTAATGCGTGCGCAGAATAGCGTTGAGTGGCCAGAACAGAAGCGATAGAAGGAACATCACGGTGGCAAAAATGATCACCGTCAGGTTAAGGTTCTGACTTTTCCACGCCGGGACAGGCTGGTAGACAAAGATAGGAAGATCGGTCGCGATAATCTGACGTCCCGCGTAATCTTTGATGAAGGCCAGATGCGTTTGCCCATTGACGTCGCGGAACAATAACGGCCCAATTTCCTGGAAGTGTTTAGGATTTCCCGCGAAATCTTTGGCTTGGTCGATGCTGATGGTTCCGTCGGAATTGACGCTGACCTTGGCCTGATCCAGAGAGGAGATCACGGCAGCAACATTGGTGTCGGAACGGCGGCTTAGCCAATACGCTCCCGCAACCGAGCTCGCATCCTCAGCGGCATCGGCCACCTTCCCGGCGGGTGGAGGCGTGTAAGGGAAGTAGCGATTGAGGAAGCCCTGCCAAATTGCCGCTCGACCAGGGAAGCCGGGCTTGCCGGCGCTGTTGTAGGAGATGAAGAAGCCGATGTGGTCGTCGGGCATGAGGTGCAGATCGCTGTGGAACCATTGCGAATCGCCGCCGTGGCCGATGATGCGATGTCCGTTGCGCGACTCCTCGTAGAAGCCATACGCCATGCCATTCAGCGCGGGGTCCAGTCCAAAGGCCCGCGAGTGCATCAGCCGCGCAGTCTCCGGCTTCAGAATGCGAGCCCCGTTGTACTCCCCATCCTGCAAGTGCGCGATCATGTAGCGCGCCATGTCGTCGGCTGTCGTGGACAGGCTGCCGGCCGGCCACGCCTGCACGAATTCGAAGCTCTTCGCCGGTTGCGACGCCTTGTTATAGCCCTCCGACATCAGCGGCTTCAGATTGTCGGGCAACGGCTGGCGAAACGTGGAGTGTTGCATTCCGAGCGGCCCCAGAATGTTCTGCTCGATGTAGTCGTCAAACGGCATGCCCGAGACTCGCTGCACGATATAGCCCGCCAGGGTAGCGCCATAATTGGAGTACGCCGGAGTCGTGCCGGGAGGGAAGATCTGCTCCGGCAGATGAGTGTGCACGTATTCCTGTAGCGGCCGCATGTCTGGGGCATCGGCAACAAACAACTCCTTCAGCGTCTCTTCGAATCCCGGCGTGTGGGTCATCAGATCTTTCATCGTGATGGGCTTGTCGAAGGTCGCCGGGATTTTGAAGTCGAGATAGTCGTTGACGTCGCGGTTCAAATCGATCTTGCCTTGCTCCACCAGTTGCATGACCGCGGTCCAAGTGAAGGTCTTGGAGATGGAGCCGGGCCGGAACAGGGTGGCATCGACGGTGACCGGCTTCTTGCTCTTCACGTCAGAGTAGCCGTAGCCCTTGGCGAAGAAAACCTTCCCGTCCTTCACCACCGTAACCACCGCGCCGGCGATGTCGTCGCGTTGCAACTCGATGGGAAGGAAGCCGTCGAGGAAAGCCTCCAGATCTCCTGGGGTAAGCTGCGCTGCGGTCAGAGGCGTTTGCGCGGCTGGCGGAGCGGCTTTCTCCTGAGCATGCCGCGTCAAGATTTTGGGCGCCTGTGCAGCCAGCGGAAGGGAACAGAAGATGAGAGCGGCGACGAAGCTAAAAAGACAAGTCGAAGTGCGCTTTTCCATATCTGTGCAACGAACGATATCAGAGTACTACTAGATGTGGGAGGGAGGAACCGGAATCGCACTCAACCGGGACCGGCTGTAAGCTGACCGACAGCTCTTCTACCAGGTGTTATACGCAGTCCCTTCGCTGGAGGTTTGCTCGCTGCCGCTGTGCACATCCATAATGCCGGGCTCGGTCTGGTCGGGCGACATAATGCTCTCGTCAGTGACCGGAACCCAGCTGTCGCGCGCATTGGTAAAAGGATCCTTCGGTAGCTCCTTCAGATAGCCTGCCTCGACCAAATCCTGCAGCGACGTTGGCGCCTTCTGCTTGTCGAGCGTGTACTGATCGATGAGCGACCGCAAGGTATAGAGATCGTCGCGCAGGGCGGTTTCCTTGGCATGGAGGATGGACGAGGTGTAGTTGGGAATGGCGAGCGACAACAGAATGACGATGATGCTGATCACCACCATCAACTCGATGAGAGTAAAGCCGCGCTGTTGCAAACGCCGTTTCATAGGACCGCGATAGCTATAATCCGATCGGCGCCGAAGCGCTGCTCATCCAACCTACCACGTTTTATATTTCGTTCCGTCCAGGCCGGTGCCTTCGGATTTCGTATAGACGTCAAAGACGTTCTGTTCGCCCCAGGAATCGGAGTCGGGATCGTCCTGCATCGAGCGTAAGCCCCATTCGTCTTTGCCGGTCATTGGGTCCGTCGGAATGTGCCGCAGGAAACGCAGCTTTTTGCCATTGGCGTCCACACCTTTAACCAAGGTTTCAAGGTCGGGAGGATAGCCTTGGCTATCCACTTTCACCTGGAAGGCGCCGCGATCGGCGGCATCCTTGTAGCGATCGATGGCGTCACGCATCTGCCACAGGTCGCGGCGCAGCTCGCGCTCTTTATTACGCTGGATGACGACGCGCATGACTGGAGTAGCGGCCGCGGTCAGAATCATCAGAATCGTCATCGCGACGATGAGCTCAACAATGGTGAAGCCCCGCCGGCGCAGCCCATGTGTCCGACGGCCCTGGGCTTCGGATACGCTGGGTCGCGAAACGGCAACAACGCGATGGGAGTGGCGGAAAAGCACTGCCTTTATTTTAATCCTTTCAGCCCTGGTGGTGCAGCTCCCTGAGCAAGCCGGGAGACCGCAAAAGCGGATTCCTCGGCCTATCGCTCGCGGCAAAAGTAATGCCGCACTGCGAACCCTGAGTTGTCATTAAGAACGCTGAAAGCGCCTAAGGAATCTGCTTTTAATCGCCGCCATTAAGCGGAGGAAAAGCAGATTCCTCGCAGCCGTTGGTAATGCCAACTCTCAAGATCGCAGCCCTTGCGATCGATCGCAGGCTCTCAAACTGCTCCTTATGTTAGACGGCGATCCTAGTGAACCGTCACGATGGCTTGCGAACCGCTGGCGGGAATGGTCTGCATGGCAGCGTTCTTGACCATAGCGCGGTTGATGCTCAGGGTTGACTGTCCCGGGGCGCGCGCCTGGAAGGTCAGGGTGAAGACCGACCCATCACCGGAAATCCCGACTGGCCCCAGGAGGACGCGACGCCGTCAATTGCAGAATTCCAGCCATGCTGTCGTCGCGATTGACCAGCGCAACGGTCTGCCCGTCCTGGGAAAGCAAAGTCCCGTTGGAAACGTTCAGCAGCTGCAAGACGCGCGGGTTGTACAGGATCTGCACCGGAACCGAGGAGACATTCTGGCCGCCAGCGAGATTTACGTTTACGGTGAACGTGGAACCGACTGCCTGATCCAGGGTTGGCGGATCGAAGCTGAGGATCGCACTGCCTGCCGGCGCGGTGGCCGCAGTGGGCTGAATGCTGCCGGGTGGCGTGGTGCCAGCTTGTGGCTGCGCCTGCGGACCTGCTCTGGGTCGCCGGGTTATTCATCGCCCCCGGGGGGGCGCCCGGCTGGGCATTGCCCGGCGGCTGATTGGCTGCCTGAGAATTATCGCGCCGTAAGGAGATGGTGTTGGCCGTGCCGACGTCGATAGCCTTCAGATTGCTGGGGAAAATATCCTGCGCGCGCACAATGTGCGGTATCAGAATGAAGACGATCTCGTTGTCATTGACCTCTTTCTGTTCGTCGGCAAAAAGATATTTGAAAAGCGGAATCGAGGCCAGTCCCGGAATGCCGGACAGCGACTTAGTCTGGGTGTTTTCCAGAATGCCGCCCAGGATGTTGACTTCGCCTTCCTTGAGGCGGATCTCGTTCTCAATCTTGCGTTGCCCGATAACCGGCTGGCTGATGCCGCCGATGTTCTGATACGAGTCGATCGCCGAGATGTCCATCGCAAGCTTCAGCGTGATTTCATCGAGCCCGTGAACGCGGGGCGTGATGTCGATATTCACGCCGACGTCGATGTAGTTGAACTGCGTGTTGACCAGCGGGTTGATGCCGACGCCGCCGATGCCGGGCTGGAACGAGCCGGTAGCTACGGGAACGCGCTCACCGATCTTCAACGAAGCCTTCTGCCCGTCAGAGGCGCGAATCTGCGGCTGCTGGATGAGCTTGCTGCTGCTGTCGCTCATCAGGAAGTTGGCGGTGGCCGTCGGAATGGTGACAGAAAAGTTGGTGGCATTGAGATTGCCCAGGCGTGTTCAGGGTGATCTGTCCCGGTGGTGCTGCCGCTGGAAGTTGTAGCCGTTCCGGTATTTCCCGCCGCGCCGGTCACGCTCGTGGTGCTCGTCGTCGCCGCGTTGGACTGCTGAAGACTGACCGAGACGCTGGTCGGCGGGCTGATACCCAGGTTCCGCATCTTGTCGCGCGTGACCTGCATGATGGCGATTTCGACCACCACTTCCGGCCGCGACTTGTCGAGATCCTCGATCAGCTTGCCCGCCATCGCGATCTGGTCGGGCGTGCCGCGCACTACGATCGCCTGCTGCGAAGGAAACTGTTGCAAGCGCTGGGTGTCGAGCAGCGTACGCAGAATGTTGACCAGATCCTGCAATTCGTTGGGCTGAGAGAGATTGGTCAAATAAAAAGTGCGGATGACGCTTTGCTCCAGCTCCTTGCGCTTGGCCGGAGTGTCGGTGGCCACGAATATGGTGTTAGGCGTGACCGGACGCCAGAAGGTCTTCGATTCCAGCGCCGTGATCTCCAGCGCCTCCTGCAAAGTGACGCCGTTCAGGTCCACGCGAATCCTCTTGGAAGTGTAGTCGGGATCGAAAAGAACGTTGATGCCGGCCAGCCTGCCGATGGTCTCGTAAACTGTCTTGGCATCCTCGGTGAGCTTCAGGGTAATCGGGGTCTGCGAGATCGGCGCCAGCTCAACCGGGCCGGTCGCCTCTTCCATGCGTTTGGTCAGACCCGATTCCGTGGACTGGGCGTTGGAGCAGCCGTGGGATTCAGGCTCTTCTGGATAAGCTGGCGCGTCTTGTTGGCTTGCTGCTGGGCGATGAAGCTGGAGGGATCGATGGCCAGCGCCTGCTCAAAATCGGTTAGCGCCTCTTGCAGTTTGCCGGCATTCACCAGAATCTCGCCTTGGTGAACGTAGGACGCCGCTGCCAGAAAACGCACATATTCGAACGAGGCGCGATAAGTCAGGTCCGTAGGCTTGAGCTGATAGGCCTGATGATAAAAGTTGTAGGCCGTTATGTAATCCTGGCGAGCCTCGGCATCCTTACCCTTCTGGAAGAGTTGCCTTGGCCTGCTTGTCGTTGGAGGCGAGCGCCGACACCGCCAACATCAGCAGCAGCGCCAGGACACCGGTAAAGCGTTTCATCATTCCTTCAAATCCCCGGGGAATTCGCGCCGGACCTTGTCGCCTCCGGACGGCCAGATACCAGGCTCCGGATGTAAGACTTGGACCCACGCCAAACGTGAGCGAGCGCGCCCGCCCGCGGGCCTGCGTTTCCGCATCCCAAATACGAACAGAGGCACGATGGTCGGCGCGATTATAACATTCCATTGCTGCGGGAAATCTGCGGGCAGTCATACTCGTGGAACCAAGTCCGCCGATCGATATGAGGACATCAAGATGGAATCTAAGCGGAGTACAATGCCAACGAGGTGTCCCCACGTATGGGAGTAGAAATGGGTTCTGCGGGAACAGAAAATTCTTTCGTTGGCAATCGTGGTGAATTCTCCTCTGGTGCGACTGGACATCGACTGAAGCGAGTTCGCCAGCGGCCGGTGCTGACCGTAGCCGTAGCGCTGTTTCTGTCCGTATTCCTGACATCCTGCGGTGGTGGTTTCTTCCTTCATCCGACTCTCAGCACGACATACATCAACCCGGCTTCGGCCACGATCGCGACGAGCAATACGGTCCAGCTAGCCGTACATGGCATCTACTCTGACGGCAGCCAGCAAGAGGTCAACGGAGATTCGGTGACCTGGTCAAGCTCGGACCCCACGATAGCGACTGTCACTTCGCCCGGCGGTTTGGTGACGGGCGCTTCGGCTGGCAACGCGACCATCACGGCCACGACCACCGCAACCGATCCCCGGCACGGGCTGTCAGGTTGTGGTTACGATTAGCAATGGAAGCCCGCTCCTATCGAAGGTTTGCTATGGCAACAGCACCGAGACTCTTACCGCGACGATCAACGTCAACGTGACAGCAAATGACGTGAACCGGGCGGTCATCAACACTACCCAGGGAAGCACGGTGTCCCAAAGCACGGCGACCATCTCCGGCAGCGCCGGCAACTCTGCAGTTTTATGCCTACGCCAATGGGGATGCCTCCAACGACGTGACTCAATCGGTAACCTGGACTTCGTCGAACCCGAGCGTGGCGACCATCAGCAGCGGACTCTCCAGTGGCAATGGCCTGGCGACCAGTGTGGCTGCGGGCACCACCAACATTACCGCCACCACCACCAACGGTGCAGGGCAGGTGGTGAACAGCCAGACCATCGTCCTGACCGTGCAATAAGGCGCTGGGCTAGCGCCAGAGCGATTTCAGGGTAACTGTGTCCTGTCTTTGAAGGGGCACGGCTTTCAGCCGTGTCGTAATGACGTGCTGACGGGGCCGCCTCTAGGCGCTGAGGGAGAGCCTCCTCAGCGGCTGAAGCCGACTTCATCCGTTGCTGTTGCGGCACGCCTGAAGGCGTGCCCTTTCAAAACGAGACACCTACGCCGAACGCCCGCTAGCTTCCAACCGCGTGATGCTTATCGCGACACGGCTGCGAACAGGTCCGACTTCATGAGTGCCTGGAAGCGCTGATCGTCGGTCGCGAAGTGCATCTGCACCATGTCTTCGGAGCTGTCGACGGTGGTGTTCTCCAGCGCCATCTTCTCGCTGGACGAGCCGCTCATCTTCTTGTACAGGACGCCGGCCTTCATCAGCCCCGAGAGGCTCGCGGCGGTGAGGTTGTCGGAGGTCTTCACCGTCACGTCGAAGGTTACACCGTTGGTGAAGTTCATGATGTAGTCGGAAGCCAGCAGGCGCTTCTTCACGGCATCGAAGTTGGTAAGCGCGCCGGCCTGGCCCAGCGCGGAGCGCATCATGCTCTGCGTGCCCTTCTGGTCGAGCACGCTCCACACCGGCTGCGGTGTCGATGCTGGTGATCAGATCGTCGATGGTCTCGTTCGAAGCCAGCGATGCAGCGCCGTTATCGCGCACGTCGATGGCGCCCTTGATGGCCGTGTTCTCGCCGAACAATATGGTGATGGGATCGAGAAACACCATCTGATAGCCCTCGCCCATCGAATAGATGTCCGCTAACAGATATTTCTGCGGCTTGATTCCCTTGGCTTTTGCCTTGGCCAGGAACTCCTTCTGCTGAAAGGGACCTTGCGCGATGCCGACGTGATACACGATATTCTTCGGCCCGCGATAGCTGACGAAGGTGATCTGCTCGGCGTCGCGCTCGGGATTGATGCCGACGCTGCGCAGCGCCGACTCGAACTGCTTGACGTCGTCCGGTATGACCTGGTCTCTCAGCGCGCGGGCCGTGGCCGAGTCGCGCAGTTCGCGGTAGTCCACCGAGATGATCTGCTGGATTGCCTGCGGGATCACCGTGCGGGCATTGTTGCTCAGGGGCGCGGCTGCCGCCGGAAGGCAGAGCGCAGCGCTCAACAAAAGGACGATTCCAAACTGCTTCATAGATTCCTTGCGATCCGACTCCTGTGACAGACGTGTGCTGGTCGTAGCCACTGTTGCCTTAGACGGACTGGCGAGGACAAGATCAACCCATGGTTCGCTCACCCATAGTCGCTCTTCGACACCGCGTCTGAGGAACATTTACCGAAATCGAGAACAAGATGGCAGCACCCTTTTTTGAAATGAAAGGAACTTCCGCTTTCGTTTGGTAGAATAACAAGTCTAACAGTCGAAGATGACAGAAGGTAGTCGTTGTCTGCCAGCTTCGGCGGTCTTCAGTTGCGCCACGAACTCGGTCCACGTGGAGTGCGGTCGCAAGCTGGGAATTTCGGCCTCAACTGCCACGAAGCGCTTGGCAGGCAGGTTTCCACGTCGGGAGTAGAAATGGGTTTCTGCAGGAACAGGGAGTTCTTTCGTTGACAGCCGTGGTGAATTCTCCTCCGAGTACGGGTGGACATCGCCCCACGCGACTTCGCCGGCGGCTGGTGCTGACCGTAGCCGTAAGCTTGGCCCTGTCCCCATTCCTGACATCCTGCAGTGGCTTCTTCGTCAAGCCTACGATCAGTTCGTTATTTATCACGCCCTCTGCGGCCACGCTCGGGGTCGGCCAGAGCACCCCACTAACTGCATTTGCCACATACTCCGACGGCACGCCAGAATCAGGTCACCGGAGATTCGGTAGGCTGGACTAGCTCAGACACCACCACCGCGACCGTCACTTCGCCCGGCGGTTCGGTGACGGGGGTTGCCTTGGCACGGCGACCATCACCGCCAGCGCCCAGGGTGTCACCGGGACGGCCACTGTCACTGTGACGCGTAGCCAACATTACGAGCCTGGTCATCACCACCACCCAGGGAAGCACCCAGAACCAAACCACGGCGACCATCTCCGGAGCGCCAGCCAGCTTGCAGTTTTATGCCTACGCCAATGGCAGTTCCAACAACGACGTGACCCAAGCGGTAACCTGGACTTCGTCGAACACGAACGTAGCGACCATCAGCACCGGCCTCGCCAGTGGCAGCGGCCTGGCAACCAGTGTGGCCGCGGGCACCACCAATATCACCGCTACCACCACCAACAGCGCTACGGGCCAGATGGTGAGCAGCCAAACCATCGTCCTGACGGTGCAATAAGGCGCGAACCTGGGTGCGCGAGCTGTCCCGGCGTGGGATGCAGCCGACCGGCATCGACATAGTTCAATGCCCAAAATGACGGTTGTTTTCACTCCGCCCCAGACCGTCTACACTGACTAAACGCCTCCTATGCCCCGTCACACCCAAACCGTACCGGCCAAGAAGCCCGCTGGCCGCCGCGATCCCATCGCCAGCGGCGAGCGCGATGCCTCGGTCAATCGCTCCGCGTCGCACAACTACTTTCTGCTGGAGAAATTCGAGGCGGGCATCGCTCTGCGCGGCACCGAAGTCAAGTCGGTGCGCGCCGGCCGGGCCAACCTGAAAGATGCCTACGGCCTGGTGAAGGATGGCGAGCTGTGGCTGATTAACGCCCACATCGGCCCTTACGAGCACGGCAACATCTTCAATCATGAGCCCCTGCGCACGCGGAAGCTGCTGGTGCACAAGAATGAGTTGAACAAGCTGATCGGCAAGTCCCAGCAGAAAGGGCTGACGCTGATTCCCACCCGGCTGTATTTCCGCAACGGCAGGGTGAAGGTGGAGATAGCCGTGGCCAAGGGCAAACAAAACTGGGACAAGCGCGAGACCGAACGCCGCAAGACCGCCGACAAGGAAGCTCGCGAGGCTGTCGCGCGGAGCCGGAAGAGTTAAATGGAGTTGCGTTGAAACGAGCCAGTGTTTTCGACAGGGGCGCACTTCGTCGAAGTGTGCCGTACGAGCATCAGCTTAGGACGTTTGCTCTGGATTCCCGGTAGAGGCATCGAGCCCTTCGGCGACAAATACAGGACGGACTCATCATGAAAACTAGTACTTTAATACCGCAGCACCTTCCCAGATCGAAACCGAATGCCTCGTCGTCGCCGTAATCGACGCAGCCGAGAACAGCAACAACGGCGACAAGTCCGACAAACATGATCCGCAAATCCAGACCGACGACCGCACCGTCCGGGACGCGGCCGCCGATCTGATCGCCTCAGGCGAGGTCACCGGCAAGATGCTGGAGACCGCGCTGTTGCACAAGCCGCAAGGCCTGAAAGCCAAGCGCCTGCTTGCTGATCGGCGGAGGAAAGGCCAAGAGCTTTTCATCGTCCGAACTGCGCAAACTGGCCGGCGCGGCGGTTCGTACGTTGAAGGCGAAAGATCTGAAGAGCTTTCGCCATCGTCATGCCCTCCGGCGTTGATGGGGCCGCTGAAGTCGCAATCGTGGAAGGCGCGTTCGTCGGCAACTTCGATCCCGATTACTACAAGAGCGATCGCAAAGAACAGAAGATCGAAGAATTGACCATCGTCGCTCCGAAAGGCGCGAATCAGAGATCGCTGAATGCTGCGATGGAGCAGGGCCGCATCATCGGCGAAGCGCAGAACTTTACCCGCGACCTGGTCAACGAGCCCGGCAATCGCATGACGCCGACCATCCTGGCCGACCGCGCGCGAGGCATGTGCGAAGAGACCGGCCTGGAGTGCGAAATCTATGGTCCCGACAAAATCAAAGAGCTGAAGATGGGCGCGTTCTGGAGCGTCTCGCAAGGGTCCGACGAAGAGCCGCGCCTGATCGTGATGCGCTATGACCCGCCCGGCGCGCCCAAGAAGCGCGTGCTTGGTCTGGTGGGCAAGGGAATCACCTTCGACAGCGGCGGCATCTCGATCAAGCCGGCCGACGGCATGGAGAAGATGAAGTACGACATGGCCGGCGGCGCGGCCATGATTGGAGCTATGCGCGCCATCGCGCAGCTCAAGCCGAATCTGAAAGTGATCGGCATCGTTTGCGCGAGCGAGAACATGCCCTCGGGCAAAGCGCAGAAGCCGGGCGACGTGCAGATTGCCATGTCGGGCAAGTCGATCGAGATCATCAACACCGACGCCGAAGGACGCCTGGTGCTGGCTGACGGCTTGCACTACGCGCGGCAACTTGGCTGCACCCACCTGATCGACGCAGCCACGCTCACCGGCGCCTGCGTGGTGGCGCTGGGCATGGTGCAAGTCGGCATCTTCTCCAACGACGACGACTTCTACGAGCGCTTCAACAAGTCGCTGCCGAAGTCGGGCGAGAAGATGTGGCGGCTGCCGGTCGACGACGAGTATCGCGACATGATCAAGTCGCAACATCGCCGACATCATGAACAGCGGCGGACGCTGGGGCGGCGCGGTGACCGCGGCCATGTTCCTGAAGGAATTCGTGGGCGACACGCCCTGGATTCACCTGGACATCGCCGGTGTGGCCTGGATGGAAGACAACAAGCCCTGGATCGCCAAAGGCCCGTCGGGCGTGCCCGTGCGCTCGCTGGTGGAGTTTGCCAGCGACTTCGCCAAGGGCGGAGCGTAGGCGGCGCTTCAGCGCTGGGTAGGCCAAGAAAGGCGCGCAGTCGCTCGGGGGACGGCACTCCCACAAAGTGGGATCGCCAGGAGTCCCCGCTTCGTCGGCAGTTTTGGAGAACCGAACTTTGCCGTGTCTCACAATGCGGTATATCGTCTTACTTTCCTCGGTCACAAAGTTTTGACAATTTATTCATCTTCCTCTGATGTGGGACGCCGAGCGTCGCGGTAATCTAACTTCAATTGCAAACCTGATCGGAGAGAGGGGGAGATGGCCAAACAGCCGCTCCCCGTTTTTTTTGGTAGTCAGTAGCCAGTTGTCCTTAATGAACAGCTTTCCAGCCCCGGGTCTGCCTCATCGCCTCTAACCAAACGCTGAACCCTGCTGAAGTCCCCGGATACCGGTTTGAAGGCCGCGCTCAGGCGCTGAGGCTTCCATCCGACTACTGACAACCGGCAACTGACAACTGACAACTGACAACTGACTACTGACAACTTGCCCCTGACTGCACTACCATCGTCTGTTATGCCAGTCGCCAGCGATACATCCAGTGCTGCCTACACCCCGGTGAGGGCGCCGCGCGGCAACCAGCTGTCCTGCAAGGGCTGGGGCCAGGAAGCCGCCATGCGCATGCTCATGAACAACCTCGACCCCGATGTCGCCGAGCGTCCGCAAGACCTCGTGGTTTATGGCGGCACCGGCCGCGCCGCGCGCAATTGGGAGTGCTACCACGCCATCGTCAACTCCCTGAAGTCGCTGGAGAACGATGAGACGCTGCTGGTGCAGTCCGGCAAGCCGGTGGGCGTCTTTCGCACCCACGAATACGCGCCGCGGGTGCTGATCTGCAACTCCAACCTGGTTGGCCATTGGTCGAACTGGGAGAAGTTTAACGAGCTGGAGAAGCTGGGCCTCATCATGTACGGCCAGATGACCGCCGGCTCGTGGATTTACATCGGCTCGCAGGGCATCATTCAGGGCACCTTCGAGACATTTTCGGCGGCCGGACAAAAGCATTTCGGCGGCGATCTGGAAGGCAAGCTGATCGTCTCCGGCGGCATGGGTGGCATGAGTGGCGCGCAGCCGCTGGCCGCGACCATGACGGGCGCGTGCTATCTGGGCATCGAGGTCGATCCCGAGCGCATCAAGAAGCGCCTGCGCACCGGCTATTGCGACCACATGGTCAACTCGCTCGACGAGGCGCTGCGCATCCTGAAGAACGCGATGCGCAAGAAGGAAAGCATCTCGGTTGGGCTGGTTGGCAATTGCGGCGACGTCATTCCCGAGTTGGCCGAGCGCGGCGTGGTGCCTGACATTCTGACCGACCAGACCTCGGCGCACGATCCGCTGAACGGCTATGTGCCGAGTGGCATGTCGCTGGAACAGGCGTTGGAGCTGCGCAAAAGCGATCCCAAGGCATACGTCGAGCGCTCGCTTGACACCATGGCGCGCCACGTTGAAGGCATGCTCAAGCTGCAGAAGATGGGCTCCGTCACCTTCGATTACGGCAACAACATCCGCACCTTTGCCTTCGAGCACGGCGTGAAGAACGCCTACGATTTTCCCGGGATTCGTGCCGGCGTACATTCGGCCACTGTTCTGCGAAGGCCGCGGCCCGTTCCGCTGGGCAGCGCTTTCCGGCGATCCCGCCGACATTCACACTACCGACGATCTGGTGCTGCAGATGTTTCCCGGCAACAAGATTCTCAGCCGCTGGATTGATCTGGCGCGCAAGCGAATCAAGTTCCAGGGACTGCCGTGCCGCATCTGCTGGCTGGGTTATGGCGAGCGTGCCGAATTTGGGCTGGCGATGAACGATCTGGTGAAGAAGGGCAAGCTCAAGGCGCCGATCGTGATGGGACGCGACCATCTGGATTGCGGCTCGGTGGCATCGCCTTTCCGCGAGACCGAATCGATGAAGGATGGCAGCGACGCCATCGCCGACTGGCCGCTGCTGAACGCGTTGCTGAACACCGCCAGCGGCGCGTCGTGGGTTTCGATTCATAACGGCGGCGGCGTGGGCATCGGCTATTCGCAGCATGCGGGGCAGGTGACTGTCGCCGACGGCAGCGACGAGATGGCCAAGCGCATCGAGCGCGTGCTGACCAACGATCCCGGGCATCGGCGTCGCTCGGCATGTGGACGCGGGCTACGACGAAGCAAAGACCTTCGCGAAAGAGAAGGGTATCAAAGTGCCGATGGCAGAGTAGCGGTCAGCAACTAGCTACTAGCAACTAGCGAAAGCAGTTTGTGGGCGACGTCCAGTAATTTGCATTCAGCCAGTGTTTGAGTTGTCATCCCGAGCGAGGACTTTAGTCCGAGCCGAGGGATCTGCGGTTCGCGGTCTAAGCGAGAAGAACTTGCATTCCGATGACTCAACGTTCTCCTGCCGTCACTCTACTCACCCACGCCTCCCAACTGCTGACCCTGCGCAGCGCTTCGGCACCGGCCCCCGCCGCGGCGCTCAGATGCGCGAGCTGGGCATCATTGCTGATGGCGCGGTGCTCATCTCCGACGGCAAGATCGTTGCCGTCGGCACGACAGACGAAGTCGGCAAGCACATGATCTCGCGAAGAATAGCGGACGGAGATCGATTGCCGCGGCAAGGTTGTGCTTCCGGGCTTTGTCGATTCCCACACTCATCCTGTATTTACCGCTCCGCGCCTGTCGACTTCGAGAAGCGCATCGCCGGCGCCAGCTACGAAGAGATTGCCGAGGCAGGCGGCGGCATTCGCGCCAGCCTGCGCGGAGTTCGCGAGGCGTCGCAAGAGCAGCTTGCTCCCACATTGTGAGAGCACTGGATGAGATGGCCGCGCAGGGCACCACCACCGTCGAAGCAAAGTCGGGCTACGGCCTGAGCTTCGAAGCTGAGATGAAGTCGCTGGAGGCGATCCGCGAAGCCCGCAGCAGTGGCGGGGACCGTGGTGCCGACGCTGCTGGGGGCGCACGTCGTCGCGCCGGAGCATCGGGAGAATCCCGAAGAATATGTGCGCATCATCTGCGCAGACATGATTCCGACGGCGGCGAAGCTCAAGCTGGCCGAGTTTGTCGACGTGTTCTGCGAGCGCGGCGCGTTCAGCATGGAGCAGTCGCGTCGCATCCTGCACTGCGCGGTCGAGCACAATCTGGGTGTGCGCGCGCATGTTTGCCAGCTCACACCGTCGAAGCTTGGACCGTTGCTGGAGTTTCATCCCGCATCCTTCGATCACATGGACTTTGTCAGTGACGAGGATATTGCGATTCTGGCCAAGCTCGATACGGTCGCTACGCTGCTTCCGGCAGCAAACTACTTTCTGGGACTGGAAACCTTTCCGCCGGCGCGAAAGCTGATCGATGCTGGTGTCGCCGTGGCGCTGGCCACTGACTACAACCCCGGCACAGCGCCGACGCCGTCCATGCCGTTTGTCCTGTCCGTGGCGTGCACCCATATGAAGATGTCACCAGCAGAGGCGATTACGGCCGCCACCTACAACGGGGCCTGCGCTCTGCGGCTCCAAGGCAGGAAGGGAAGCATCGAGGCCGGGAAAGACGCCGACATTGCGATCTTCGATGCGCGAAGATTACCGCGAACTGGCCTATTGGTTTGGTGTGAACCGCTGCCGCGAAACGCTGCTGATGGCATTCGGCAGCTCGGTATAACTCTGAATGCGTCATCCCTCCACCGGAGCCATGAACTAGGTCCGATTTCGAACATGGCGAGCTCGCACAATGCCGCTGCACCGAAGCTCACACATTCTTGCGCTCGAATCGTCTAACATTAGCTTATCGATTTCCGGAACTATCAACATGTTCCATTCGTACTTCCTTTCATAGCTATTTGGGGCATCATTCAAATTTCTTGAGAGTGTGCTATGAAAAAAATCCTGCTTGTGTTTGCAGCCGGCCTGCTTGCCTGCTGCACAGCTGTTGCGCAACGCCTTCCCGGCGGCGCAACTCCCGATCATTATTCGCTTACCGTCAACATCAACTTCCCCAACAACAGCTTTGATGGCGATGAGACCATCGATCTCAAGCTCGACCAAGCCCAGCAACACCATCACGCTGAACGCGGTGGAGATCGACTTTCACGAGGTCACCGTGACCGCCGGCGGACAGACGCAGACCGCGAAGGTTTCCACCGACGAGAAGAACGAGACGGCGACCTTCACCGTCGACAAGCAGCTTCCCGCCGGCGCCGGCGACGGTGCACATCAAGTACACCGGCCACCTGAACGACAAGCTGCGCGGCTTCTATCTGAGCACCTACAAGGGCAAGAAGTATGAAGTGTCGCAGATGGAATCGACCGACGCGCGCGTGGCCTTCCCCAGCTTCGATGAGCCGGCGTACAAGGCGACCTTCGACATCACCGCGATCGTCGACAAGGGCGACACCGCGATCTCGAACGGCGAAGTTGTTTCCGACACTCCCGGCCCCGGCGACAAGCACACCATCAAGTTCTCCACTTCGCCGAAGATGTCGAGCTACCTGGTGGCGCTGACGGTCGGCGACTGGAAGTGCGTCTCCGATCATACCGACGGCGTGAAGGTCAGCGTCTGCACCGTGCCGGGCAAAGAAAACCTGGCGCAGTTCCCGCTGGAAGCGTCGAAGGCCTTCCTGCACTACTACGACAGCTATTACGGCATCAAGTATCCGCTGCCCAAGCTGGACAACATCGCCGTGCCTGACTTCCAGGCCGGCGCCATGGAGAACTGGGGCGCCATCATCTATCGCGAGACGGCGCTGCTGATCGACGACAAGACCGCGTCGGTCGGCGCGAAGCAGGGCGTCGCCGAGACCATCGCGCACGAGATGGCGCACCAGTGGTTTGGCGATCTGGTCACCATGGCGTGGTGGGACGACATCTGGCTCAACGAAGGCTTCGCCACCTGGATGACGCCGCATCCGATCGACGCAGTGGAAGCCGGATTGGATGGATCAGCCAGGACGTGGTCGAGAACACCGACCGCGTCGCTGGGCGGCGATTCGGTGCAGAACACGCGCCCCATTCATCAGGAAGCCGAAACGCGCGGCGAGATCGAGCAGCTGTTTGACGGCATCGCTTACGGCAAGTCCGCCGCGGTGCTGCACATGCTCGAGTCCTATCTGGGACCGGAGACCTTCCGCGCCGGCGTCAACCTGTACCTGAAGGAACACGCCTACGGCAACGCCACCGCGGCCGATTTCTGGAGCGCGATGGCGCGCGCCTCGAAGAAGCCGATCGACCAGATCATGCCGACCTTCGTTATGCAGCCGGGCGCGCCCTATGTGGACGTCGAGGCCAAGTGCGAAGGCGGCAACACCACGCTGAAGCTGTCGCAGAAGCGCTACTTCGATAATCCCGGACGCTCTTCAACGAGCCCAACGATCAGATCTGGCAGATCCCGGTCTGCGCCAAAGGCATCAACGAAAGCGCGGCCGGCAAGCAGGAATGCTTCCTGCTGACCCAGCGCGCAGCAGCAGTTCACCATGAAGGGCTGCTCGAAGTTCGTCTTCCCCGACTCCAGCGCGCTGGGCTATTACCGCTTCGACTACGACAGCGCGGCCTTGCACCAGCTGGGCAATGCCGTCGAGAAGGCGCTGACGCCGGAAGAGCGCATTGCGCTGATGGGCAATGAGTGGGCGCTGATGCGCATCGGCAAGCACAGCGTGGGCGACTATCTGGCGCTGGGCGCGCAGTTGAAGAACACGCCCGGCGCCGTGCTGCTGGCTGACTTCGGCCACCACCTCAACTTCATCAACGACTACCTGCTGACCGACGCCGACCGGCCCGCCTTCCAGGCCTGGCTGCGCAGCCAGTTCTCGCCCGTGCTGCAGCAGCTGGGCTACACCGGCCGTCCCAACGACACGCCGGAAGACAAACAGAAGCGCGCCATGCTGTTTCGAAGGTCTGGGCAACATGGCGAACGATCCTGAGGTCATTCAGCAGGCACAGACCATGGTGCAGCAGTACATGAAGGATCCGGCTCGGTCGACGGAACGCTGGCTCGCGCGGTCGTTGCGGTTGCGGCGCGTCATGGCGACGCCGAACTCTACAACCAATTCAAGGCGCAGATGCAGAAAGCCGCGTCGCCGGAACAGTACTACCGCTCTTCTCGTGCGCTGGCCGAGTTCCCCGAGCCGGAGCTGATCCAAGCAGACGCTGGACTCGACGCTGACTCCGGCTGTGCGCGGACAGGACCTGTACATGCTGCTGCCCATGATGGACAATCCCGCCAGCCAGAACGCAGACCTGGGACTTCATGCGGACGAACTTCGACGAACTGCATGAAGAAGACCGGCGGCGGTCTGGGCGGCGTGGGAATATTCCTCTACGGGGCGCAGAGCTTCTGCAGCACGCGAGAAGGCGAAAGAGGTGAAGCAGTTCTTCCAGCAGCATCCCTTCCCGGGCACCGAACGCAACCAGAAGGAAGCGATCGAGTCCATCGACAGCTGCGTCCAGCTGCGCAATCAGCAGCAGAATAACCTGGCGGCCTGGTTGAAGCAGCAGAACGGCACCAGCAATGCCTCCAACGGCGGTGCGGGCGCCACCACGGGTACCATGCGCTAGAGCGCTCCGGTTCTCAGGGCAGAGGGCGTCCCTTGCGGGCGCCCTCTTTCTGTTTGGAGTGGGCCGGCTCGTACCGGCAGACTGAGCTGACGGAGGCGTTTTGTTCGATACGATGCAGACGCACATCCAGTTCGCCCAATTTTCGCGAATCCAGTTGGCGTCGGGTCCGGCTTCGGGTATTCGACAAGGGCGCGCGTTGCGCCGCATCGAGAGAATCCGGCGAATTAACTTGGAGCGCTTCCTCCATAGCGGCGAGCTTGGTATCGATGACGTTCAGTTCCTCGGCGAGCGTGGCAACGTAGACCGCGTCACGGGCGTGCTTGGCAGTCATCAGCTTCGCCTCTACAATCGCGGGACGAAACAAATTGGATGCCACAGAGAATAGGGAATTCACTTTCGTGCTTGCCATGGATAACCTGATTTCTGCTGGATGCGGAACCCGGGCCCACATCCGTATATCTAAATCCTTAAGAGCGCTATTCCCTCACGAGCTTCGCTATTCAATTTCAGCAGCCCCATTCCGCTTCGCCGGGCTTGGCAAATACTTCCGCGAACGTCTTCCACGCGGGCGTTAGTCTCCAGCTCCAGAATCGCCAGACGTGCAGCGGCCACCATGCGATGACGTTCGTCGGGAGGAACCGTTTTCCACGCTTCCGGCGCTACCTTAAGGTTCTCGGCTTCGGGCGATAAGGCCTCCTGATAGTGATGGAAAAGCCGGGCGAACTGCTGAACGAATACTTCCTGGGTTGACATACTCTCCTTTCGAAGCTTTCCGCGCTTCCTGCGTTCAATCCATTGGACTATGCGCCGCATAAACCTTGAATAAATCGTTCGTAAGGAATTTGTAAGGGCAGCGACGAGCAAACTGACGTATCACCGGAGAATGTTTACACTACGAAAATCAATGCAAGATTGCGGGGCCTCTGATATCGGTTTTGGCCGTTTTCACTGGGTGGTGAGCAAGCGCTTCTTTGCATGTCTTTGTCATCCCGACCCGAACGCAGCGCGGAGGATTTGTGGTTTGCGGGATTTCGGTCGGCAAGGGTCATCAAAGTCTTGCAATAGCCCTTTGAATCGCCGTCCATAAGGTTGCCAGAGCCAAGGCCACTTCGACGCAACCGAAGTTCGATCCATTCCTCGCTCCCTCGGGACCGGTTCCGGATGACTCGACTAATTTTTTTCTGCTGCTCTGTTCTGCCACTCTTGGCTTGCCCTGTATTCACTGGCCGACGATGCGAAGCCCAATCCGGATAATGCTGAACTGGCAGCCGCCGATCAGCTTTACAATCCGGTAAGTTTGCCGAGGCGGCGGATAAATATCAGGCGCTCGTAAAGGCCGATCCAAGTCTGGTGGCCGCGCAAGCCGGGCTCGTACGCTCCTTGTTGCGGGAGCAAAAAATAGATGACGCCCTGGCCGCCGCCAATAGCGCGCTGCTGCCCAGCCGAATTCAGCACCCGTGCTGGCCGCTATGGGAGACGTCGACTTTCGTCTGGGAAAGATGCCCGAGGCAGAGACTTGTTACCAGAAGGCGCTGAAGATCGACCCCAAACTGTCCATGGATATCTGGGGTTGGCACGGATTTACCGCGCCTTTTCGCTCTACCGTCATGCGTATGACGAATTGCAGCGCGCCCACGAGATTGCTCCCGACAATCCCGAGGTGCAGCGCTTATGGTTCAGCCAGCTCTCCCGTCGCCAGAGGATAGTGGCGATCGAAGCCTATCTGGCAGGTCCACATCCCGACAATCCGGAAGAGACGGATTCACTGCAGCACTATCTTGCTTTCCTGAAAGCGACCGTCGACCAGCCGGTGCACGCTTGCAAGCTGGTAAGCAAAGTCGAGCAGACTGACACCAAACTCGAGGCCATGCGCAGGGATCCCCGACATATCTTTGGCTACGGTCTCATCGTAAAACTGAATGGACACGACGAACGCCTGCAGCTGGACACCGGTGCAAGTGGCATCGTGATTAGCCCCAAAGTCGCGGAGAAGGCGGGGCTCACGCGCCTCTCCGAAGAGCGCTATGTGGGCATCGGCGATAAAGGAACGCAGACCGGGTACTTGGCGCTGGCAGCACAGATCCGGGTTGGAGATCTCGAGTATCAAGACTGCATCGTGCACGTTGGCACCCGGGCAACCATCAACCGGAAGACGGTCTTGTCGGCGCCGATGTCTTCGCCTCGTACCTGATCGACATCGATATTCCCAACCAGAAACTTCGTTTGTCGCCTCTTCCTCCGCGTCCCGACGAGACTGCGGCGCCGGCAAGTCTGAAGACCGATGACGAGCCGCAAGCCAACCCTGAAGAGAAGCCGGAAGGAGCCGATCAGAAGGCGGAAGAACCTGGCGCCGCCAAACCCGCGACTGCCGAGGCCCCGCGCCATCTGCCCAGAGACCGCTATGTGGCTCCGGAGATGGCCAAGTGGACGCCGGTATTTCGTTTCGGGCACGCGCTCCTGATCCCCACTCACGTGAATGACTCGCCGTCGATGCTGTTTCTGATCGATACCGGTGCGGGTCGCAACACGCTTTCGACGCGGGCCGCCAGCCAGGTCACCAAGATCAGCAGCGACCCGAATGCGCATATAAAAGGTCTCAGCGGCGATGTGTCCAATGTTTACCGCGCGGAGAAGGCGACGCTGGTCTTCGGCCACTTCGCGCAAAAAAACCAGGAAATGGTGACCTTCGATCTTTCGGACCTCAGCCGCCATCTTGGCACCGAAGTTTCCGGCATACTAGGATTCGATTTGCTGCACATGCTGCAGATCAAGATCGACTATCGCGACGGGCTGGTGGATTTTGCCTACGATGCCAGCCGCTGGCATTAGGCCGGGCGAGAAACTACGACACCGGTACGATTTCGAATTGTTTTCTCCTGACGCCATGACATTTCGACAGCTCGCGATGGTTGCGGGTAGAATCGGGCACAGGGATTCGATGCAGTTGAAACACGCCATCGCCGCTGGCCTTGTCGTTGTTCCTGCTATGTGCGTCGTCGTTAGCGTCCGCGTGTGAGTTGTCCTGCTCGTTAACGCCTTCGCATCCTATTTCGAGGCCCGGTTTCTAGTCCCTAAGAATTCTTCCACGGTTCCGGCGAATGAAGCCGCGGCCTCTGCGAAGCATGTCTCATTCGCATTGTGGCCATTCCACGTCCGCGCGCCCGGGCAATGCAGTCGGCCTCCATTGCGAAGACGCTTCGAACAGTGTTGGGAGCGCACCGTGCGCGCAAGCGCCAGCTTTGTTATCGCCGGTGAGCATCAAAGAGAACAGCGCACAAGGTCGAGGTAGTCATCTCGCCGTTATCGTCGCGATCGTTTCGCCGAGCCGGCGCGATCAGCAACTCATCGGATACATCAATCTCCCAACCCGCTCCACCTAAGCTGCTTCTGCTCGATCCACTGTCGGTAGCTCTGCGTATCTAGTCAGCCTCAGTTTCCTATTACGTTGCACAGAACACGGGTGGGGCTTGCCTTTGAGGGGTGCTACCGGCCGCGGCTGTTTAGGCATGCCTTCAGCGCTCGAGGCGAGTCTTTTTTCTGATGACCTCATCGGCTAAGACAGCCTGATCGCGCACCATAACTATGTCGCCGAAGCGGTGCTCCACCACTTCACAGCGTTTTTTTTGTCGATTCGATTTGCGAGTTCCTTATGAATAACAGGCGTTCCTTCTTACAGCGCGCACTGGCTATTGGCGCCGGTGCGCTTTCGCTTCCCACTCTCGCCGCAGCTGAGCCAACGCAGCCTCGCAGCAGTTCGCAGCGATCTCCGGATCACCATACTGACGATGACCGTGCTGCTGGTCCGCCGTGTTTAGTCGTAACGCCCGACATTCCCAAGTTGCCCTACACGATGGATGGCGGAGTGAAGGCGTTCCATCTCATCGCCGAACCGGTGAAGCGCGAACTGATGCCGGGCCGAGTGATCGACGCCTGGGGATACAACGGCGTGTGCCCGGCCCGACGATTGAAGCCCATCACGGAGACCGGGTTCGCATCATTCTCGACAACCATCTGCCGGAACCGACGACTATGCACTGGCACGGTCTGGAGATTCCCATCCAGATGGACGGAATGCCGTACATCAGTCAAAAGCCGATCGTGCCTGGCGGCCGTTTCATCTACGAATTCTCGCTCGCATCAGGACGGCACATTCTTTTATCACTCTCACGGCGCCATGCAGGAGATGATCGGCATGACCGGGACTTTTTATCCTGCATCCCCGGCAGGCCTATACACCGCACGTCGATCACGATTTCGGCCTGGTGTTGCAGGAGTGGGCGCTTCTGCCCAATAACTCCATCCCCAACACCGCGAACATGGAATTCAACTGGCTAACGTTGAACGGTAAGGCCGGGCCAGCGACGACGCCGCTGGTGGTGCGCCAGGGCAACCGGGTTCGCATTCGCATGGTGAACATCGGGATGGACCATCACCCCGTCCATCTGCACGGCCACACCTTTGTCGTGACCGGAACGGAAGCGGGCCGCCAGCCGGAGTCGACCTGGGGACCGGGGAACACCGTGTTGGTGGGGGTGGCGCAAGCGCGCGACATCGAATTCGTCGCCAACAATCCGGGCGATTGGATGATCCATTGCCACCTGCCACACCACATGATGAACAGCATGATGGACCTGCTGAGCGAACGGGCCGTTTCCACCACTCCTCTTTCGCAGCAGCAGGCCGGCGAACAGATGAAGTTGACAGATGTCGCAGGGTCAGCAGCATGGAGATGGCTCCTGATGAAGCGCAGGCAATCGCGCCCGACTCGTCCACGGTGCCGGGATTTCCCAGGACGGGTTGATGGAAATGGGGATGGACCAGCGCGGTGAACAAATCTCCGGAGTTCATGGAGCTTCCGTCCGGCTGGTCGGCCGGCATGCAGGGCATGATGACCCTGCTGCGCATCATGCCGCCCAGCCAATACGACCGTTATCTGGCGGCGAAAAGTGCGGAGCTTTAGCGCCGCGCTAAGCCGCTCTTTTTGTCATCCCTCACCGGCGAAGCAGGGGTCCCCGACAAGCGCCGACTTTGCGCTTGTTAGTGTAAAGTTCAGCGGGTGAGGGATCTGCGGTTTCGACTTTTTCCGCAGCCTCTGTAGTCGATGAGGGAGCTGTGCTTTCCGAACATTTCAGCAACCTGCCGGGGTGGTCTTAAACGCACGCGGGAACCATAAAGGTCCTTCCTTCGTATAAACTCTTACTCCACGACGCACGAGGAATCTTTTGAACACTGAGACTAATAATCTGTCCTCCTTTCACGACGCTACGTTGCTGCCCACCGAGCCACCCCCGCCTACGCAGCCACCGGCTCTGCGTAACATTTTCATCGGTAAGGACGGACTTCGCGCCGGCTGGAGCCTGGTCATCTTCATCGCCCTTATGGCTGTCATGCTCTTCTGTGCGAACCGCATCGCCCACAAGATCCACCCGCCTGCTCCCAAGACCGCGAACAGCGCCGTGGCGATAACGGCCACTCAGGGGTTGATCGGGGAAGCCGTACCTTTCTTGTTGATCCTCCTCGCCACCTGGATCATGTCGAAGATCGAGCGACGTCCCAACTCGGTCTACGGCCTGGGCGGCAGCCGCAAGCTTCCGCACTTCCTCGCTGGCTTGGCCTGGGGAGTTACTTGTCTCTCTCTGCTGGTCCTGACACTCTGGAAGACCGGACTCCTCGTCATCGACAGCCGCCTCATTTTTGGCAGCAACATTCTTCGTTGGGGAGCAATCTGGCTGGTCGGCTTCCTTCTGGTCGGGTTGACGGAGGAGTATCTCACTCGCGGCTATATGCAATACACGCTTACCCGCGGCCTTGCCGGCATCTATGAGTGGATCTTCAAGACCCGCCACAGTGCAGCTTTGGGCTTCTGGACCTCGGCCCTTATCTTCTCCATCCTCTTCGGTCTCGGTCACAGCAACAATCCAGGCGAATCGCCCATTGGACTGCTTTCCGCCGGGCTAGCCGGCATCGTGTTCTGCCTCAGCCTCTGGCGGACCGGATCGCTCTGGTGGGCCATCGGTTTTCACACCTCATGGGACTGGGCCCAATCCTTTCTCTATGGCGTTGCCGACAGTGGAATCATGGTTCAGCATCATCTGCTCGCCACCCACCCTGTAGGCAAACCCATTCTCAGCGGAGGAGCCACCGGGCCCGAAGGCAGCATCTTCATCATCGCTATCCTGGCGCTCGTGAGCATTATCATTCTCTTCACCTTGCCCCGCGCTCGTCAGGGCTACACGGCACCGCAGGTTCAAGCTTGAACCAAACCGAGAAGACTTCCTTCTGGTTTGGAATATCCGTTCGTACACTGTTCGCCAGCTGGAAAGTTCCAAGGGCTTGCCCACTTTTCTGACTGCCAAAAGCCTCGACTGCCATTAGAATTGCGTGATCGGTTTGTGGACCGGTGAACCGGGCGGTAGCGATCAGCCATCCACGCCGCTCTTCATAGGGCTTGTACGCCACGCGTACGAAAAATCTGGCGAAAATTTACGGTACCAACGGAAAGAGAGCTTTCAGCTATGGTCAGAATCAGTGTCTGCATTGCCTTGATTTGCGCTTGCTGCGTGGCCTTGTCTGCCGAACAAGTGACGCTAAAGAATGGCGACCGGCTCACCGGCAGTATTGTCAGCATGGACGACAAGAAGCTTACGGTAAAGACCGACTATGCCGGCGACATTACCATCGATCGGACTGCGGTCGCGCAATTCTCCTCCCAGCAACCGCTGGTGGTGACGCGCACCGACAAGCAAGTAGTCTCCGGCACGGTTACCCAGCAGGATTCCTCGATCGTCGTCAACAGCACCACGGGTGCGCAGACCATTCCTCTGTCCGACGTAGCCCTGATTCGCTCTCCAGCGGACCAGGCGGCCTACGAGAAGTCGCTGCATCCCGGGTTCCTTGAAGACTGGGCCGGCGGAGGCAATTTTGGTTTGGGTCTGGCGCGCGGCAACTCCGACACGACCAATGTAGCCTTGGGTTTCAACGCCGATCGTAAGACCACGAAGGACGAGTGGACCATTGTGGCAGCTTCGCTTTATTCAACCAGTACCGTGGATAACGTGACCACTCCCAGTGCGAGCAATTTCTTCGGGGCCATTCGCTATGACCGCAACATCACCAAGCGTTTGTTTGGATTTGGTCTTTTTGGCGGCGGCTATGATCACTTGCAGCTGTTGGATGAGCGCCTCAGCCCCAGCGGAGGTTTGGGATTCCACCTTATCGCCTCCAAAGTCACCACGCTGGATATCCTCGGCGGTATAGGTTACACGTACGAAAATTATTCCAACGGACTGGTCAACAACTTCGTCAATGCGACCATTGGCGAGGAATTCTCGCACAACTTCACCGAGAAAACGGCCGTTACGGAAACCCTGTACTTCTTCCCCTATCTGAATGACGCGGGAAATTATCGCGGCACATTTACCTTCGGTGTCGCCAGCAAGTTTTACCGGGCATTCACCTGGAACCTGAATTTTGGTGACATCTACAATAGCGTACCGGTGCCTGGAAAGAAGAATAACGACTTGCAACTTACAACCGGTCTCGGCGTCACCTTTGGAGGCAAGCCGAAATAGACTAAGACCACTGTAGGGCAGTGTCAGGCGGCGGAGGGCTTCGCAGACTGCCAAGAGACTCCCGCCAAGGTGCCTTTGAAGGAGCGTAGGTTTAGCTGCGCCACGGAGTCCCTTATTTCTTGTTATCCCTCACTGGCTTCAGCCGGTGAGGGAGTTTTCTTTTCAGATTTCTAATCTTGAATTTTGTCGTGCGATCCTGTCACGAGTCGTTCGACAAGGGGTTCTACCGAGCGTGCGTTGCAGCTTCTTCGATCAAGGCTGCAACTTCCTTCGGCCTGGAGACGTAGACTGCGTGGCTGGCGCCAGAGACCTCAACCGTGTGGCTCTTGGCTCGTGCGGCGTACCAGCGTTCGAGGTCGGGATTGATGGCTCTGTCTTTCGTCGGCACCAGCATCCAACTAGGCTTAGTTCTCCAGGCGGCCGTTGTTATAACCGCCTGGAAATTCACAGCCGCGTTGAACACTTGGGATCGCGCCAGGAAAGCAGCCTGCGCCGCAGGCACGTCGGCTGCGAAGTACTCGTGAAACTACGCAGGATCGAGATAAGTGAAACCGTCGGCCGTTCTCTTGATCGCGTCAGACTTGCTGAGGTCGCTGGGGATGCGCTTACCGTCTTCAGCCTCACTCTCACCAGCATCTGGCATGTGGGCGGCGATGTACACCAGACCAACAACCGACGGGTCCGTCCCCGCTTCGGTGATTACGGCTCCCCCATAACTATGACCTACCAGAATGCACGGTCCATCTTGCAGAGCAAGGATGCGCTTCGTGGCAGTCACATCGTCTTGAAAGGTTGTCTCCGGCTCTTGGACGATGCTGACGTTGTAGCCGTCTTTGACCAGAATGTCGTAAACGCCCTTCCAGCCGGAACCGTCAGCCCAGGCGCCGTGCACCAGAACGATATTCGGAATGCGATGGTCTTTGTTCTGCGCTACGAGCGCGCAGCAGGTCAAGAGGGACAAAATGACACAGAAGAAATAACACGTTCTTCTTGCCGTCAGCATGGTTACCTCCGGCGACTCTGGAAGCGGTTCATGATGGGATTAACACTCAGGCAATGAGGGTGTTCACTCCTTCAGATTAGAGCGGCGTTAAGGCTTATTCCTTCCGATCCTGCAATTCCTCATGCCACGCCATCTGAATAGCTTCCAGCTTGCCTTCGGTCGACGCTTTGGGGTCGTCGACGAAAATCGGCAGTTCGGTCACGAAGCGGTGCAGATCGGTGAAGCGAACCTCCAGCGGATCTTGCTCAGGAAACTTGTCGGTCAGCGCGATTGCGATATCTTCAGCGTCGTCCCATCTCAATTCAGCAGCCATAGATTCCTCGAATAGTAAGATGTCAGCCATCAATCGTGATGAGTGGCCGCTTCCGAAACGTAATTCCGGTTCCATGACGGAATTTCCACTACGACTTCGCCCGGCTTCTCGATCACGGTCTGGCATCCCAGCCGCGAGTTGAGTTGCAGGTCCGCCGCCATGTCCAGACGGTCCGCTTCGTCGTCGTCCATCTCGTTGAGCAACTCTTTGCCCTTCTTGACGACCACGTGACACGTGGTGCAGGCGCAGTTGCCGCCGCAGGCATGCTCCAGATGCAGGCCGCAATTCATTGCGACATCGAGGATCGACTCCGGCTTGCCGTGGTCCTGGTAGGGAAGCTTGCCATGTTCGAACTCGAACGTCTTATTCTCGGGAAGGAACGTGACCCGAACCGTGTTCGGGCCCGGCGCCTCTACCGTTGCTGCTCCGCCGCCTTGTGTTTTCTCTTCTGCCATAAACCTCGTTACCTCGGGGCTGAAGCCCCTATCGAATGAAGACATGCTCTGTTCGCGGGCCTGAAGGCCCGCACTACCCATTCTTCATCGAACCAGTCTTGATCGACCCTGTCTTGATCGACTGCTGCTATCGTTTGATCTCGGCCGGCGCGATCGGATGCGGCGACGCCGGACCCTCACCCACGTCGGCGGTATCCATGTTCTGGCCCTTCAGCGCAGCGCCCACCGCGGAATCCATCATCAACTCGGCCAGGCGCATGGTGCCCTGATTCAGCGCATCGATCGCAGTGCGAATCGCCTGATAATCTTCTTCCTGCATCACCGCGCGCAAAGCCGTTTCCAGCTTGCCGATGTTGCTGCGCTCCTGCGACGACAGCTGCTGCCACGCGGGATTGTTGCGCGCCCTTCTCCAGCGCCGCCAGCATCGTCTCCGCTTCGTTGCGCGCTTCGATCACCTGCCGCTGCCGGAAATCTTCCTCGGCGTTGTCGAACGACTCGAGAATCATGTTCTCGACCTGCTCGTCGGTCAGGCCGTAGCTGGGCTGCACTTCGATCTCGGCTTCCTTGCCGCTGCGCAGCTCGCGCGCCGAGACGTGCAGAATGCCGTTGGCGTCGATCAGGAACTTCACTTCGATGCGCGGCAGTCCCGCCGGCATCGGCGGAATGCCTCTTCAGATCGAAGCGCGCCAGCGAGCGGCAATCCTTCGCCAGTTCGCGCTCGCCCTGCAACACGTGAATGGCAACATTGGTCTGGCCTTCGACGCCGGTGGTGAAGTGCTCGGTCGCCGAAGCCGGAATGGTCGAGTTGCGATGAATGATCTTGGCCACGACTCCGCCCAGCGCCTCGATCCCCAGCGACAGCGGCGTGACGTCGAGCAGCAACATCTCCTTCGTCGCTTCCGAGCCGCCCGCCAGAATGTTGGCCTGCACCGCAGCGCCCAGCGCGACCACTTCGTCGGGATTCAGATCGCTGTGCGGCGTGCGCTCGAAGAGTCTCTTCGACCAGCTGACGCACCCGCGGAATCCGCGTCGAGCCGCCGACCAGCACGGCTTCGTCGATCTGCTTCGCCGTCAGGCCGGCATCTTTCATCGCCTGTTTCACCGGACCGACGGTGCGATCGATCACCGGCTGAATCAGCTGCTCGAACTGCGCGCGCGTGATCTCGCGCTGATAGCGCTTGCCGCCGGGAAGTTCGACATCCAGCACTGTCTTGTCATTGGACGAGAGCGCGATCTTGGCTTCGATCACCGCCTTGCGAATCGCCTGCACGATCTCCGCATTGCGTCGCACATCCACGCCGAGATCGCCCTCAATATCGTCGAGCGCGATGGCGATCAGCAGGTTGTCGATGTCGTCGCCGCCGAGATGGGTGTCGCCGTTGGTCGCGATGACCTCGAAGATGCCTTCGTGCAGCTTGAGAATCGAGATGTCGAAGGTGCCGCCGCCGAAGTCATAGACCGCGACTGTGGCTGTTTCTTTCTTGTCGAGACCGTAGGCCAGCGCCGCTGCTGTAGGCTCGTTGACCAGGCGCAGAACTTCGAGTCCCGCGATGCGTCCAGCATCTTTTGTGGCTTGCCGCTGCGCATCGTTGAAATACGCGGGCACGGTGATGACGGCCTTCGTAACCGGCGCGGCGAAATAGCGTTCGGCGTTGCGCTTCAGCTGGCGCAGGATGAACGCGGAAATCTCCGGCGGCGTAAAAGTCTTGTCGCCCAGCTTGATTCGCAGCACTTCGCCTGGCGCCAAGTCCTCGGCCAGGCGGAAAGGGAAGAGCTTCAGCTCGTCCCGCACGTCTTCGACGCCGCGGCCCATCAGGCGCTTCACGCTGTAGACGGCGTGGTCGGCAGTCTCGATCAGATACTTGCGCGCGGCATTGCCGACGACGATCTGACCGTTCTCATCGAGCGCGACGACCGACGGCACCAGATTCGAGCCATCCTCGCCGGGAATGACGACCGGACGGTCGCCTTCCATGTAGGCCACCAGCGAGTTGGTGGTCCCCAGATCGATTCCGACTATGCGTTCGTTTGCCATCGCTTTTCGCTATTCGCCTTTCGCTCTTTGCCAGAAGCTTGTCGATTGAACCTTCGTTACCCTACTGTCATCCTTAGCAGAGGCGGCTGTCTTTGGCCGCCGGAGTCGAAGGACCCCTATGTCCGCTCTTGTGTCCCGAGCTGCCGTCCCTACGGGACTTGGACTTATTTTCCATGTTACCCAGCACTCCGCCTTCGGCTGCGTGCTGGGCTAGACTATTCCGCGCCTACGGCGCTGGATCGCGAACTGGCGAAGCCCATTTGCGAACACCAAGCGTGGTTCTCACGCCTCGCGCTTCTTCTTCGATTTTCCAAACTGACAACTGACAACTGGCGTCAACTGACTACCGACTACTGCCTCTCCAGCACTTCCTCAACATCGCGCAGCAAATTGCGCAGATAGGTCCGGCGGTTCAGCACGTCCACCATCTTGTCGCGCACCACCACACGATCTTCTTCCAGAACATTGTCGCCCTGTTCGGCGCGATCCACCAGCGCGTCCCACTCGTTCCATGCCGACTGCAGCTCTGCCATCATGCCGTCGTATTTGGTCTGCAGCTGTTTCTTCGTGTCCTGCAGTTCGCGCTCGAGCGTCGCGGTCCGGCTCGCCCATCTTCTTGTTCATGCGAGCTTCTTCCAGTTGCATATTCAACTCGAAAACCTGCTCCAGCAGATCCGGCGGAACCACCTGCTTCTTGGCCGTGCCAGTGCGCCGCGCCTCTTCGGTCGCGGCCTTCGATTGCTCCTCCAGTTGCACGCCCTGCAAGCGCAACAGATATTCGGTCCGCGTGATCGGATCCTTCAAGGTGCGATAAGCGTCGTTGAGCTGCGAACTCTTCTCCAGGCTCCACTGCTGCTCGTCATGACTGCTGACTGCGTTGATGTCGGGATGCAAGATGCCGGCTCAGGCCGTAAAACTCGCGCTCCAGCTTGGCTGGCTCCAGATTGAGTTTGTAGGGAAGCCCGAAGAAAGTGAAGTAATCGACCGGCGCGGGAGGTTGAACCTTGCCGCATTGCTGGCAGAAGTGCGCCGCGCGCATGGCTCCGCACGACCAGCAATTCGCTGTATGCGGCTTCTTCTGGTCACCACCAGGATGCCGCTCTCGGACTGCTCGTGTTTTTTCTGTTCAGTTTGAGCCATAGCCCATTACTTTCTCCGGACCGTGCTGCCAGCTGCGACCGATGAGGCGAACTAATAGCTCCAGAGTTTTGCCGTCAGGCAAACTCCGTTGTCATCGGCCTGTCTGCCGTCTTACGAGAACGAAGTGCCGCAGCCGCAAGACTTCTTCGCATTCGGATTCTGGAAGACGAAGCCCTGGTGCATCAGACTCTCTTCGTAGTCCAGAATCATGCCGTGCAGGTAGATGAACGACTTCGGATCGACAAAGACGCGCACGTCGTCGAACTGAAAAATGCGATCGCGCTCGCGCGGCTGCGTGTCGAAACGGATGTTATAACTCAATCCCGAACAACCACCACCCTGCACGCCCAGACGCAGTCCGCCCTCGGTCGGCGAGATGTTCTCCTTCGCCATCGCCGAACGAATGCGGGCCAGCGCCTTGTCCGTCACCTGGATGCCTTTGGCAGCCGGCGCCGGAGCGGTGTCGGACTTTCGATATTGACCGTGCTCATGGTTGTCTCCCGGGCGCACAGCGATCACGCCGGTCCTCAGCTACAGTTTACGCCTGCTGTCCGACCGGACGCTCTGCGGTGTCCCTGGGTCTGCGTCTGGCCATTCTTCTTTTTCCAGTCGCCGATGGCGGCGCGGATCGCGTCTTCCGCCAGCACCGAGCAGTGGATCTTCACCGGCGGCAGCGACAGCTCCTTCACGATGTCGGTGTTCTTGATGCCCAGCGCCTCGTCGACCGTCTTGCCCTTCACCCATTCGGTAGCCAGCGAAGACGACGCGATCGCCGAGCCGCAGCCGAAGGTCTTGAACTTGGCGTCCTCGATGATGTTGGTCGTCGGGTTCACCTTGATCTGCAGCTTCATTACGTCGCCGCACTCGGGCGCGCCGACCAGGCCGGTGCCCACTTCGGTGCTGTTCTTGTCGAGCGAGCCGACGTTGCGGGGATTGGTGTAGTGGTCGAGAACCTTGTCGCTATATGCCATTCTGTTCTCTCCTAGTTGCGAAACTCTACGTTTGAAGGGGCACGGCTTCAGCCATGCCGTAAGTTGCTTCCTTTATGACGGCTCTGGCCGCTGCGGGACTTTGCTTTTCATCCAAATGAGAATTCCGCAGGGGCTGAAGCCCAATTCTCAATGCCTTCTCCGGCACGGCTGAAGCCGTGCCCTTTCAAAACGAATTCAACTTTGATCAACCAACTTCAACACCGAACGTGGGGCCGAGGCGCCGCTCTACCCGAACCACATTAATGCGCCGGCTCGGCCGCCCACTGCACCTTGGTCAAGTCGATGCCTTCTTTCGCCATCTCGTACAGCGGCGACAGCTCGCGCAGGCGCTTCACCGTATCCACCACGCGCTCTGCTACGTAATCCACTTCGGCCTCGGTGTTGAAGCGGCCCAGGCCGAAGCGAATCGAGCTGTGCGCCAGGTCGTCGCCCGCGCCCAGAGCCTTCAATACATAAGATGGCTCCAGCGTCGCAGAGGTGCATGCCGAACCGCTCGAAACTGCAATATCGTTGATGCCCATCAGCAGCGACTCGCCTTCCACGTAGGCGAAGCTGATGTTGAGATTGCCGGGCAGCCGATGCTCCATCGATCCATTGATGTAAACCTCGTCGAGCTGGCCCATGATCTTGTCCTTCAGCCGATCGCGCAGGCCGGAGAGCTTCTTGGCTTCTTCCGCCATCTCGCTGCTGGCGATCGCGCAAGCCTTGCCCAGGCCGACGATTCCCGGAACATTCAGCGTTCCGGAGCGCATGCCGCGCTCGTGTCCGCCGCCATCGATCTGCGCCACCAGTTGCACGCGCGGATTTTTGCGGCGAACGTACAACGCGCCCACGCCCTTCGGACCGTAAAGCTTGTGCGCGGTAATCGAAGCGAGGTCGACGTTGTCCTGAATGACGTTGAACGGAACCTTGCCGATCGCCTGCACCGCGTCGGTATGGAAGAGCACGCCGCGCTCGTGACACAGCGCGCCAATCTCGCGAATCGGCTGCAACACGCCAATCTCGTTGTTGGCCGCCATGATCGTCACCAGGATGGTCTTGTCGTCCATGGCGCGCTTCAGGTCGTCGAGATCGATGCGGCCATCCTTCTGCACCGGCAGATAGGTCACGCGGAAGCCGTACTTCTCCAGCCGCTTGCAGGTATCGAGCACCGCCTTGTGCTCGATGGCCTGGGTGATGATGTGGTTGCCCTTTTCCTTGTACATCTCGGCGACGCCCTTGATGGCGAGGTTGTCGCTCTCGGTCGCGCCCGAGGTGAAGATGATTTCTTTCGAGGTCGCGCCGATCAGCTTGGCAATGCGCTCGCGCGCCTGCTCCACGGCCTGCTCGGCCACCCAGCCGAACTCGTGATTGCGGCTGGCGGCATTGCCGAAGTTCTCGGTGAAGTAGGGCAGCATCTCCTCCACCACGCGCGGATCGGTGCGCGTGGTGGCGTGGTTGTCCATGTAAATGGGCAGCTTCACATCCTTGCTTCCGTTACCTGCAATAACATTCGTGCTCATCGTTCCGCCATCTCCTAAGATTGCTGTGCCTTCTGCGAAGTCCAGCCCAGGGTCACCAGCTCCGGCTGCTGCTTCGTGTTCCGGCTCGGTCATCTCCCAAATCGTCAGTCGATTTAAAACTTCTTCGATGCTGCGGCTCACCTTGCGCAGCGGCTCGCGAACGGTGCAGCGGTCGCTCTGGTCGCAGTCGCTGTGCGACGAGCTGCACGAAGTAATAAACAACGGACCCTCGATCGCCCGAATCACCTCAAACGCGCTGATCTGTCGCGGGTCACGCGCCAGGGTATAGCCGCCGTTGGTACCGTACTGCGACATCAGCAGCCCGGCCTTGGTCAGCCGCTGCAGAATCTTGGCCAGCGCCTCCTGCGGCATGCTGTACATCTCCGCCAAGTCTTTGGCGCTGCAGGCTCCCAAGTCGGCGTGCTGGGCCAGATGCCGCATGGCGATCAGTCCGTAATCCGCTTTCTTGGTCAGCTTCAGCATCGGCGCCAGGTCCTAAGATGAATATGCGACCTTTTCAGTCGCAATTTGATTCTACGCCGGAGGAGGCTGCGGGCGCAACCTTTTCAGCGAACGGTCAACTTTGGCATTTAGCGGTAACTATCTGGCAGGGAACGGCTTAGCGATTGGCGATGATTTTTGTCGGATATTCTTTCGGCGCCGCCCTCTATGCCTGCGAGGCAGTGGTAATCGTCTCCAGTCCGTGACTGTTCGGCCCCGTTTCCCTCTGACGCAGCAAGAATGCGAAGAAAAAGGCAACGAAACCCAGGATCGAGAAGATCCACATGCCGAGTGCGTATCCCCCTGGATTCGTGGGCCCAGCTCCGCTGATGTCGTTCGCCTTCCCGATTGCGAGATTAAAGATGAAGAAGCCGATCTGTTGTAACAAGCTCATGAGGGCATAGGCGGTGCCCAACCGACTCTCTTCTACGATGTATGCCACACATGGCCACATCACGGCCGGAATAAGCGAAAAGGCTATACCCATCATCGACACCGGTATCAGCAAAGATGTGTGGGCGTAGGCAATCATCAGATAGACCGGCATCATCAAGAGAGCGCCAAACAACATCAAAGTTGCACGCTTGCCGATCTTGTCGGCCAGCAGTCCGAACAGCGGCGTCGCGATCATGGCCGAAAAGGGCAGCAAGCTATTCAGCCACCCGGCTTGCTGCTGGGCGATAGCGAAAGCGCCGGGAGCGTTGGCGGCAGCTCCCATATTTCCCAGAATCTTGCTGGTGAACAGATCGATGGCAAAGGTGCGGAAGGGGAATATCCCCGAGTAGAACGTGAAACAGAGAGCGACCACGTACCAGTATGAAGGATTGAACTTCAGACCTTCGCGGAAGCTGAGTTTGTCGGGTTCGCCCGATTTTCCAAGGTGATAATGCTTCTCGGCGTAGACTTCCATGGCCCAGTACATCAGCGCGCCAACGATGGCCAGGCAGCCGACGACCGTTGCCAAGACCAGGGGACGATGCCAACTGGGTTGGGCGTCAACGCCGTTGGGATAGAAAGCGAATCGTGCCCAGGTGGGAGAGTTATCCGCCGCAATCGAGGCGATTCGAGCAATGGTCAAATTGATGCCGAAGGCGAAGCTGAGTTCCTTGCCCTTGAACCAGCGAGCTAGAGCGGTGGTGACGGCGACGATTTGTGACTCCGCTCCCAGCCCGACCACGGTGCGGCCCGTGACCATCAGGTAGAAATTTCCCTTCAGCGAAGTGAGCAGTGCGCCGATCACACACAGCGCCGAAAATAGAAACAGCGCTTTTCTTATTCCGAAGCGATCGATGAGAATGCCGCCGATCAGTAGCGTGGCCACCGCCGCCACGCTGTAGCTGGCATTGAGCCATCCAAAGTTGGAGGCGGAAAAGTGTAACTGGTCGAGAAAGATTCGCTCCAGAGGATTGATGCTGTCGTAAATGTAATAGTTCCCAGCCATGGCGAGGCTGACGACGATCAGTACCAGCCAGCGATAGGCTTTGCTCGGTTGTGGGCGAGTATCGACCAGAGTTACGGCTTCAGACATTCAGGCGGCCTCGATTGACGTGAAGGAGAAAAGATATCAGAAGCGGCAATTCGCAACTAGCAATTAGCAGTTGGCGCGGTGAGTCTGAAGTGATTGCTACCTTGCGGAAGCAGTTTTAGGGCGGAAAGATCGGGATGCAGTCGCCCCAGGTCGCGCGTTGAATCGGAAGCGGGTTTGTGAGCGGCGGCGGCTTTTGCACCCCCGCCGCATCACCACGTCTGCGCAGCGCCATACTCCCCCGAACGATGGCTCTGCGGTCAACGTGTCCGCGGAAGGCGCCTTAGGCTAGTTGGGCACTCGCCAGTTATTCCAACCGCCGACGGGCATACCTCTCCGCTGGACCAGGTTCCTCCGATTACTTCTGGGCGGACTGGTCTACGGCTTCCACCGATGCATCGCGGCGCACACCGTCTTTGAAGGCGCGAATCCCGTCGCCCAGTCCCTTGCCTAACTCTGGCAGCTTCTTGGGACCGAAGACCAGCAGCGCGATGAACAGTATGACCAGCAAATGCATGGGTTGAAAAATACCTTCAAACATCGACATCCTCCAATGGGCTACATCGGCGATGTAGCCCCGGTTCTTGAATGAGAATTAGTAGAGAGTGCTGTCGGGCAAAGTATCCTGGATGGGCGTGTTGTAGATCACGCTTCCTTGATTCGCCAGCGCTTGTTGCAGAGAATAAGCGGGACCCGTCGCCGGATTCAGGAATGGCGCCAGCGCGTCGACCGCCGAGTGCGGGCCATTCGCCAGGCTGGTCAAACCATCCGTCTGCTCATAGGCCTTCTGGTTGGCCGGATTCATGCTGCCGATGACGCGTCCCAGCACCCGATGCTCGGATTCCACGGCGCAGATGGACGCTGCCACCTTGGCAAAGTATTCCAGCTGGTCCGAGGTATAACCGTTAGCTCCGTTGACTGCCAGCACGGCGAACTCCTGCACTGCGACCAGATAGGCTCCGATAAATGCATTCTCTAATGCATCGAGCAGAGCCAGGAACGGAGACAAGGTGTTAAAGGTGCCAGAGGGGAAGTAGAAGGTCTGGTAAGGATCCTGTCCCGAGTTGCCCAGTCCCAAAAGGCCGCGCATCAGGTCAGCGTGGTCAATCTCCTCGGTGAAAGCTGCTTGCAGATAGGCGACGTTGCCGGGGTTGGAGTTGTTGGGGTTGGGATTGTGCGGAGTGCCTCCGGGGCCGGCCAGATTGGGATCCTGAATCACAGGGCCGACCAGAGCGTTGTAGTAAAACGTTGTTGCCAGATCTTCGGCCACCAGGGCTGCGGTGAAAATGTCGATGGGCGTGTCGTGAATGGTGGTGGGATTCTTGCGAGCGGCGGTCAAGGGATTCTTGTTCTGAGTGAGAGTCTGGGCAAGCAGCGGAGTCAAGCCGCCGCCGATGAGAGTGGCGGAGGCAATCCCCAAACCTGCCATGCCTGAACCTTTAAGGAATTTCCGCCGGTTGAGAGCTTTGTCTGCAAGGGTAGTAATTTCCGCTAAATCCATGGGCGCTGATCTCCTGTGAGCTGGGATAGGAAAGCTCGAGACGTCCGCGGCCAGAGAAGCGGGACGATTTTCACCTTCCGCAGGGTTTACGCAAGAGAAGAGCGGTTGGATTGGTGGGGGAGGAATTATTTGCGGCGGATGTAACAAGGACGAGCAAACATGACCGCCATGCAAGGCTTCGAACGAGGGCTCCCGGGTTTTCTTAAAACGGAGGACAGTGACTGAATGATTGCGCCAAATGCCCCAGTGAGCTATATTCCGTCGTCATCTACACCAAACAGATTTGTTCCGGAGGTGGGTTGAGATGAGTGACACACAGCCACGGCAAGAGAAGGAACCCGCCGCGGTTCGGGACTACATTGCAATCGGTATCACGATCGTCAGCATTGTGGGAGTTCTGGCTCTCGCCTGGGCGTGCGTCAGCTCGGGGAATAAAGACGCGCAAACCATTTTGACCACTGTACTGCCGGTCATCGGAACCTGGGTAGGTACGGTACTCGCTTTTTACTTCAGCAAGGAAAGTCTGGATGCTGCGACCCGAAGCGTCGCTATGATGGCGAGCCATTTGACGCCGGCAGAAAAGCTCAAACAGATTCTTGCCAAAGACAAGGTGATTACAAAGGATCAGATGTTCTTTAAAACAACTCCAGAAGACTCGATCAAGCTACTGGACACGCTCGATGAACTCGAGAAAACGAAGAAAGGCGACCGCATTCCCGTGCTCGATGCTCGGGACCAGCCTAAGTATGTGGTGCACCGTAGCTCGATCGACCAATTTCTTACCGCGAAAGCTCGTCAGCTATCCCCTCCCGACCTGAAGACGCTGACTCTGCAAAGCCTGCTCAATGACAGCGCTGATTTGAAAAAGATGTTGCAAAACAGCTTCGTCACGCTGAACGAAAATGCCACGCTGCAGGACGTAAAGGCGGCGATGGATGCCGCTGCCGATGCTCAGGACGCCTTTATCACCAAGAACGGAAACGCCAATGAGCCGATTCTTGGCTGGATCACCAACAACATCATCGCCGACAACTCACGAGTCTAGGGATGCTTGGTAAGGGAAGGTGAGTCAAAGGCATCCCGGAACCACTAAGCCCTGCCCTCTGACAACGGACGACTGGCAACCGACAACTGACAACCGCCCTACGACCCAACATAGCGGGCGTACAGACTTCGCGCGATCGCCGTGTCGGTTGTTCCCTTAATGATGGCGCGGCCGTCGGGGAACAGAGTCAGCTCGTAGGGGTCTCGCCAGAACTTGAGGATGAATTCGTTGTGCCGGACAGTGCCATGCGGTGTCAGCCGCCGGGTGATCTCGGAGAAGTCGATCGGCCGTTGGCGCTCGTGAATCTGCACCGAATTACGGCCGCAAAGCGTGATGTGCGGACGCCCTTCGCCGGCCAGATGTACAAAGTCGCGCTGCTGGCAGGCGCGGCATCCCGGGCGCGGCTTGTCGGTCTGGATCGAAGCGTAGTCGTTGCTCCACACGTCATATGACAGCAGCGTGCGCCGGATCTTGTCCCGCGCTCCGACTCCCAGCTTCAGCGCTTCGGTCGCCGCAATCGAAGCCACGAAATTCACTGCCGAATTGAGGATGCCGGAAGTGTCGCAGGTCTCGACCAGGCCTCGCGGAGAATCAGGAAAGATGCAGGCCAGGCAGGCGGTCTCGCCAGGAAGTATCGTCATCGTTACGGCATAGCTGGCGACGCCGGCGGCATAAATCCAGGGCACTCCGTGCCTGACGGCGAAATCGTTGATCAGGTATCGTGTCTCGAAGTTATCGGTGCCGTCGAGAATGATCTCGACATGGCTAAGCAGGTCTTCGACATTGGCCGGCGTGAGATCGGCGGCGTGCGGTTCGACTGTGATCTCGGAATTGAAGCTGCCGATCTTGCGCGCCGCCGCGATAGCCTTGGGCAGCGATTCGGCGGCATCAGCCTCGTCAAACAGCACTTGCCGCTGCAGATTGCTGGGCTCGACGTAATCGCGATCGATGATGCGCAGGTATCCCACGCCGGCCCGCGCCAGCAGCGAGGCCAGCGCCGAGCCGGTAGCTCCGCAGCCCACGATTGCCATCCGGCTCCGAGCGAGTTGCTGTTGTCCCGCCTCGCCGATCGGCGGAAACAGGATTTGGCGGGAATACCGCTCGGCAAATTCCAAGGGCGACACCTGCTCAGGGGATGGGTTCCTTGTTTATTATAGGTACTCCACATCAACCACGTGTCTCTGACTGAGCCCGGAAAAGGCGGCAGCCGGTGCCGAGCACTCCCAGACGCGAAGTGCGTGGACAATAAGGACTTGGCAGACTCGGCTGGAAGCGTGGTGCGGGGTTTGCTGAAGGGCAGAGCTTGAGGACGTCAATCATTCCATCGTTGTGCAAGCTCGCTTTCTACTATGCCCTCCTGAGCCTGCTGGTGTTGTCGCTGTCGGCGCAGACCCCTCAGGCGCCGGCATCGCCGGGCCAGCCCCAATCCACCCTGGCGGACGAGGTTAGCGCCTTTGCCAAATATCAGGGTGAGACGGTCGCCCACATCGAGTTCCGCGGGATTGCCGGCACCGATCCGGCCATGCTGCGCTCACTGCTCAAGCAGAAGACCGATGAGCCTCTGGATCGCGATAAGCTTCGCGCCAGCTTGCAGGCGCTGTACGCCACCGGACGTTTCGCCACTTTGCAGGTTGAAGTCGAGCCCGGCCCGCAGAAGAGTCTGACTCTGGTGTTCGTGGTCACCGAGAACTACTTCAACGGAGTCCGTCACCGTCGATGGCACGCCGCAGAAGGGCAATCCCAAGCCACATCAGTTGATCGCAGCCAGCCAACTCGATCTGGGAGAGGTTTTCACCGTAGAAAAAGTCACTCGCTCGATGGAGCGCATGAAGAAGGTGCTGGCCGACAACGGATATTACCAGGCTACGGTCACCTACACCCTGGAGCCCAATCCCGAGACCAGCCAAATGGCAATTCATTTCCACGTGATTCCCGGGCGAGCTGGCGCGCGTGGGCGACGTCATCATCGATGGGCGACACGGGCATCCCGCCGCGAGCAGGTTCGCAGCCTCACCAAGTTGAAATCCGGCGACAAAGTGAAGGCCGAACATGTCACCCGCGCCCTGGAGCGGCTGCGCGCGCATTATCAGAAGAACGCTCACCTGGAAGCGCAGGTCTCGCTGACCGACCGGCACTATCAGGCCGGCACCAACCGGCTCGACTACGTTTTCCAGGTCGATCAAGGCCCCACCGTTGCGATCAGCACCGCAGGGTGAAAAGATCAGCAAAGGCCAACTCAAGAAGCTGGTTCCGGTGTACCAGGAAAATTCCGTCGACGACGATCTGCTCAATGAAGGCCGGCGCAATCTTCGTGACTATCTGCAGACCAAAGGCTATTTCGATGCGACGGTGGAAGTCGATCGGCAGCCTACGCCGGAAAAGAATCACCTCGATATTGTGTACAAGATCGATCCCGGCATTCGCCACAAACTGGTATCGGTGAAAATCGAAGGCAACAAGTACTTCAACACCGCAACCATCCGCGAGCGGATGGCGATTCAGCCTTCCAGCGTGCTTCTGCCCAATGGCCGGTTCAGCCAGCGGCTGCTCAACGACGATGTGAGTTCCATCAAATATCTCTATCAGGCAAATGGGTTTCTGCAGGTGAATGTAGCGGCCGAACTGGAGGACAACTACCAGGGCAAGAAAAACGAAATGCAGGTGCTCATCAAGATCGACGAAGGTCCGCAGACGCTGGTGAATGCGGTGAAGCTAGCCGGGGCCAACAGCTTTCCCGCGCAAGACCTGACTCCTCTTCTGAGCAGCGCCCGAGGGCAGCCCTTTAGCGAAGCCAATGTCGCCAACGACCGCGATGCGATCACCTACTTCTACTACGATCGCGGCTTCCCCGATGTGCAGTTCGAATCCGCGGCCACTCCGGTGCCCGGCGAACCGCAGCGCATGGACGTGGTCTACAAGATCACCGAAGGACAGCGGGTGTTCGTCGATCGCGTGATCATTACCGGCTTGGACTTTACTCGTCCCTATATCGTGAATCGGCAGATGCGCATTCACGACGACGATCCTCTAAGCCAGAACCGCATGGTGGATTCGCAACGGCGGCTGTACTCTCTCGGCTTGTTCAACGAAGTCGACATGGCGGTGCAGAATCCCGAAGGCCAGGAGCCTTCCAAGGATGTGCTTGTTCAACCTGCAGGAAGCCAAGCGCTGGACGTTCCGCTACGGCGGCGGCATTGAATTCGCGACCGGCAATCTCCCTACCACCAACTAATCCGCAGGGAAAGACCGGAGTCAGCCCCAACGGCGTTCTGGAAATTACCCGTCTGAATATGTTTGGGCGCGATCAGACTCTGACGTTCGCGCATCAGATTCGGTCTGCTGACCCGTCGCGGACTAGTCAGCTACGATGCTCCTCGCCTGTTCCATCGCGAGAATTGGCGGTTCATTGTCAGCGGCTTCTACGACAACACTGCCGATGTGAATACCTTTGCCTCAGAGACGACTGGAAGGATCGGTCCAGGCAGAGCAAAAGTACAACCGCTTTACCACCTTGCTTTATGGACTGACCTTTCAGCGCGTGCAGGTCGATCCCAACAGCCTGGTGATCGATCCTACCTTGATCGCGTTGTACTCGAAGCCGGTATTCATCGCGATGCCGACCTTCACCATGGTGCGCGACCGGCGAGACGATCCCATCAACCCGCACAAGGGCAGCTACAACGCATTGAATCTGGGGCTGGCGACCAGCGCGCTGGGTTCGCAAACCAATTTCGGACGCGTGCTGGTGGATAATTCGACCTATTACCCCTTCAAGAAGAACTGGGTATTTGCGCGCAGAACGCAGATCGGAATTGAGAAGCCATATGGCACCAACGATTTCATTGATCTGAATAACTTGCCGACCAACAATTTGCCGGTGGAAGCCACCCAGATTCCGTTGCCAGAGTTGTTCTTCGCCGGCGGCAGTAATTCGCTGCGCAGCTTCTCCATCAACCAGGCGGGACCGCGCGACCCCCTGACGGGATATCCCATCGGCGGGCAGGGACTGTTCGTCAATAACTTTGAGATACGCACGCCGCCCGTGCCGCTGCCCTACGTGGGCGATAATCTAGGCTTCGTCTTCTTCCACGACATGGGCAACGTCTTCGACACTGCCAACCACATCATCAGCGGAATGCTTCGGTTTCATCAGGCCTCGATCGCCAATTGCGCTCCACCCAACAGTAAGATCCCGTGCAACTTTAACTACGACGTCCAGGCGGTAGGAGTGGGATTCGCTATAAGACTCCGGTCGGTCCGGTGCGCTTCGACCTGGGCTATACCTTAAATCCGACGCGCTATCCGGTTCAGGAACTCAACGAAACCGAGTCGCTGCGTCGTATCAACGTATTTTTCAGTATTGGACAAACTTTCTAATGAGACGAATTCTTCATTTCACGATTTGCTGCTTCCTGCTGTTGCCAGCAGCGGTAGTGCCGGGATTTGCCGGTGAAGTCATCGATGGCATTGTGGCCACGGTCAATCGCCAGCCCATGCTGCGCAGCGACTGGGACGAGGCTGTCTGCTTCGAAGCCTTCATGCGGCAGAAACCGCTCAGTGCCGTGACCGAGTCTGATCGGGTACTGGCCTTGCAGCGCTTGATCGACCGTCAGCTGCTGAAGGCGCAGATGGGCAATGCGAATTACATGCAGCCGTCGGAGGACGAACTGCGGCAAGACATCGCCAAATTGCGGGCGCAAGTCCCCCAGGGAAACGACGATGAGAGCTGGCGCAAACTGCTCGCGACCTATGGCCTGAGCGAAGCGGCATTGGAGCAGCATCTGCGCACCGAATTTCAGGTGATGAATTTCGTGGAAGTTCGACTGCGTCCCAATGTTCATGTTCAAGGAGACGAAGTGGAGGCTTACTACCAGAACCAGTTGCTGCCCGACTTGCAAAAGAACGGCGGCAAGGCTGTCCCTCTGGATGAAGTGGAGCCCAGAATTCGCGAACTCCTGACCCAGCAGCGCATGGACGAACTGCTTGACGCCTGGCTGCATAACCTGCGGCAGCAGGCTGACATTCACAGCAGCGTATCGATTCCCGGAGTGAATGCTCCGGCCGATTCCGCCAGGGCCTCAGGCGGCAACTAAGCCATGGCCGAAGAAGTCAAAAAGCGACGCTCGCACAAGCGCCTGTGGGTTGGGGCAGCGATTGGCGGAGTGTTGCTGGCGATGGTTGCGGTCCTGGTCTGGTATCTGCGCAGCCCGCAATTCGAAGACCTGGTGCGCCGCAAGCTGATCGCGACGCTGGAGGACGCGACCGGCGGCCGGGTCGAACTGACTTCGTTTCATTGGAACTTATCCAAGCTGGCCTTTCAGGCTGACGGCCTGACGATTCATGGCACTGGAGGGACCGGACCAATTACCCTACGCGCACGTTGATCGCACGCTGGTGCGCGTGCACATCATCTCGTTCATCGAGCGGCAGGTCAGTCTGGAACAGGTCGACCTTCAACATGCTGTCATTCATGTCATTGTCCGACCTGACGGCACTACGAATGCTCCCGAGCCGAAAATCAAATCGAACAAATCAGCCGTGCAGCAGTTGTTCGATCTCGCCATTGCGCGCGCCGATATTCATGATGGCATGCTGCTGCTGAATGAGCGCAAGCTGCCGCTCGATTTCAGCGCCAACGACATTACTGCTGCAATGACCTATAACCATCTCGCCCAGCGTTATGACGGCAGTGTGCAGGTCGGCAAGATAGATGCGAAGTATCAAGGACTTTCGCGATGTGGCAGCGCAGGCCGATCTGCAATTCAGCCTTTGGCATAACCGGGCCGAGATCAAGGACCTGAAACTTACGTCCGAAAAATCGTCACTGCAGGCCAGCGGCAAGGTAACGGACTTCGATCATCCCCAGGTAGAGCTCAGCTATAGCAGCACGCTCAACGCCGCTCAACTGGGTGCCGTCACCCGCGTCTATCAGCTTCGTGGCGGGACGATGCTCCTCGACGGAACGGCGAGCTATTCCGAAACCGCGGGCTATGCTTCGCGCGGACGGATTGCCTTGCGCGATATGGACTATGTGGACAACGGAATCGCTCTGCACAAGGCCAATCTCAATTCGAATTTCTCCCTCGACAAGAATGACCTTGCGCTGACCCGTATCGCGGCCCGCTTGCTGGGCGGGCAAATCACTGGAGATGCCAACGTCAAGAATCTGTTGCCAGCCACTTCCGCTCCGCCCCAACCGGCTTCCGCCGGGCAGATGGTGACAACCGGCAAGCAATCATCAACCGGGCGCCCCCGCGTCCAACGCCGGGTTTCGCAGACCGTCAACGTGAATGATTCTTCGGCGCAGGAAGGTTCTGCCCGGCTGCGCGTAAGCGGATTGTCGCTGGCTGAATTAGCCGGCATGCTGTCGACCCGGTCACTGCCCCTGAACAAACTGAATCCTGTAGGCAGCGTGGCGGGCTCGGTTAATCTGTCATGGAAGCGCTCGCTGAACGATCTGTTTGCCGATCTTGCGCTCGACGTTACCGCGCCGGCTCAGGTAGCGAATCATCAATTGCCAGTAAACGGTAGCTTGCGCGGACGGCACAATGAGCGCTCGGGCGTTATCGACCTTGCGGCCCTGAACCTGACCACGCCGCACACTCACTTAGAGGCGACCGGCACGCTGGGGCCAACCTCAGTCGCACTGAAGCTTGCGGTTCGTACGACCAGCCTCACCGAATTCCAACCACTTCTGTCGGCCATGGGTAACGCTCCGCCGCCAATCGAACTTGCGGGAGCAGCGAGCTTCAACGGGACAGTCAATGACAGAATCCGTAGTCCTCATATTGTCGGACATCTGGAAGCTTCGGACTTCACCTACTTGTACGTGCCAAGTGCGAAGTCTCCGGAGCCGGCGAAAGTTGAGCCGCAAGCTAAACGCAAGTCCTGGTTCCATCTGGCGTCAACTCCGCAGCCTCCCACTCCGCCTCCGCCCGTAGTCCAGCCGAGAAGGATTCACATCGATCAGTTTTCCGGAGACATCCAGTACTCCGCGTCGGAAGTCGCCCTTCATCACGCCGTGATCGAGGAAGGAGGCGCGCAGCTGAACATCGACGGAACAACCACGCTGGACAAAGGCAGCTTCACGGAGAATTCGCAATTCCAGATCCAGGCTGCGATGCACAATGCCGATGTCAGCGGGTTGCAGCGCGCTGCAGGTTTCGACTATCCGGTCAGCGGTAAATTGAATTTCACTTTGCAGGCGGCGGGAACGGGAGCGAGTCCGCGCGGGCATGGGCAAATTTCGCTGACCGGAGCGCAGGCCTACGGCCGTCCGATCAAGTCGCTGACGTCAAATATTGTTTTCGCGAATCGGGCCGCGCAACTGGAAGACATTCACCTGCAGGCCGGGCGCGGCGTGGTCGAGGGTTCGGCTGCTTACGACTTCAGTAATCACGGACTGAAGTTCGATCTGACGGGCCAAAGTATCGATCTGGCCGAAATTCCTGAGGTGCAAAGTCCCAAGCTCGCAAGTTGCCGGTGTGGCTAATTTCACAGCGAAAGGAACGGGCACTTTGGAGGAGCCCGTCATTAATGGCCATCTACAGATCGGGAAACTGGTTCTGAACGGAGAGCCCATCGGCGCCATGGAAGCCGACGCCGTGACGCATGGGCGGCAACTGCAGCTTACCGCGCGCTCCAATTTCACCCAGGCAAATCTCTCACTCGACGGCACTGTCGATTTGCAGGGCGATATGCCGGCAGAGGTAAATCTGCAGTTTTCCAATCTTGATATCAACCCGTTCCTGCCGGCGGATGTGAGAAGGCGCATTACCCGGCGCGCCTCGCTCAATGGGCAGGCGCAATTGAGTGGCCCGCTCAAACAGCCCATGCTGTTGAGTGGCAGCTTGAGCGTGCGAGAGTTTTCCGTCGAGGTCGATCGTATCGCCCTCAAGAGTGATGGCCCGGTCGAGCTCACATTCTCCAATCAGATAGTAACCGTGCAGCGCTGCACCCTGATGAGTGAGGATACTCACTTCTCTCTTTCGGGCACTGCAAGTTTGAAGGACGATCGCCGACTGGATCTGCATGCCAATGGCTACGCTGAACTTGAAGCTGGCTCAAACCCTGAATCCCGACCTCACGGCCTACGGCGTATCCAATGTTGACCTTAGTATCAAAGGCACCGCGTCGAACCCGGTCATGTCAGGACGCGTCGATATCGTTCACGCCGGCCTCTCGATGATTGATCTGCCCGCCGGACTCGGCGACGTGAATGGCACTCTGGTGTTCAACCAGGACCGTCTGGAAGTCGAGAAACTGGCCGGGCGCATGGGCGGCGGCCAGGTCACCTTGGCCGGCTTTGTCACTTACGGGCGCACTCTGGGCTTCAACCTTACCTTGAACGGAAAGGAAATTCGTTTCCGCTACGCCGGTATCAGCGTTACCTCGGATCAGGAGTTGCGCCTGACTGGGACGCTGGAGAACTCGACCTTGAGCGGCGATATCACGGTCACCCGCTTCGCGCAAGTCCCGTCCAGCGATTTGCAGTTTATGCTGGCGCAGGCCAGCGCGCCGGCGACCGTCCCCAATCCGAAATCGCCGCTCAACAATCTGCATCTCGATGTGCGCATTCTGTCCACTCCCGAGCTGACGGTGCAGACCACGCTGGCCAAGCTGTCGGGCGATGTCGACCTGCGTCTGCGCGGCACGGGCGCGCGTCCCAGGCTTCTGGGCCGCATCAACATTGCCGAAGGCGATATCAAGTTGGGAGGCACCAAGTATCATCTGGAGCGCGGCGACATTACGTTCCTTGACCCGGTCAGGATTGATCCGGTGCTGGACGTGGAAGCCACCACCCGGGTGCGGGATTACGACATCACCATCGGATTGCACGGCACCTTGGAAAGGCTGAACACCACCTATCGTTCCGACCCGCCGCTTTCCAGCGACGATATCGTCTCGCTGCTGGCGTTCGGACGCACCCAGCAGGAGAGCGCGGCAGGAACTTCTCCTTCGCCGGGATTCGCCGAAAGCGCTTCCGGCGCGATTCTGAGTCAAGCCATCAACCAGGCCGCGTCGAACCGCGTGTCCAAGATATTTGGGGTGAGCGCCATCCGGATCAATCCTTCCGTCGGAGGACCGGACAACGATCCCAACGCGCGTCTCACGCTGGAGCAGCAAGTGTCCAATAACATCACCCTTACTTACATCACGAACCTGGCGCGCTCGGCGCAGGAGGTGATTCAGTTCGAATACAACATCAATAGCGAATATACGGTGCAGGGGATTCGCGACGAGAACGGTGTGGTGAGCTTCGACCTTCTTATTCGAAAGCGAAAACGGTGAGGGCGGGAATTAGCAGTTAGCATTTAGCATTTAGCTAGCAACTAGCGACTAGCAACTAGCGACTAGCAACTAGCGACTAGCAACTAGCAACCAGCAACTAGCAACTAGCAACTAGCAACTAGCAACTAGCATTAGAGCTATCTGCGTCTGCCCTTGGCTTAAATTCTGGTTCGTGACCGAATTCGACGCCCGAAAATCAAGTTCCGCTGGCGGGATGCCGAGCCCCGGACTTTGAGGTCGCCAGTGCAGATGCGAGCTTTAATTGTGTGTTCGGCACGACCAAAGTCATGCCTTGATACGAGACAAATTGTTTACAAGACTCTTCTTAATTGCTAATTGCCAAATGCTAAATGCTAGTCGCTAGTTGCTAGTCGCTAGTTGCTAGTTGCTGGTTACTTCCATCAACATGTTTGCCCGCCTATTCGACAATGCTGACCCCTCCCCCGACGCGCTGGCCAAGCTGCGCTTACGCATGGTCGAGGAACAGTTGCGGGCGCGCGGAATTCGCCAGGAACGGGTATTGGCCGCGATGGCCAAAGTGCCGCGCGAGCGCTTCATCGCCGGCGCAGACGCCGCCAAAGCCTATGGAGATTACCCGCTGCCCATCGGCGCGGGACAAACTATCTCGCAACCTTACATCGTCGCAGCCATGATCGAGGCCCTCGATCTACGTCCTGAGGATCGCGTGCTGGAAGTGGGCACCGGTACGGGATATCAGGCGGCGATTCTCGCCGAACTGGCTGCCGAAGTGTGGACTATCGAACGTCATGTGGAACTAGCCGATAAGGCGCGACAGATTCTGTCGGAAGTTGGCTATGTCAATGTTCACATCGTGCAGGGTGACGGAAGCATTGGATTGCCACAACAGGCTCCCTTCGACAAAATACTGGTGGCGGCGGCCGCGCCGGGCATTCCCGATAGCCTGATTCAGCAACTTGCCGACGGGGGCAGACTCGTCATACCCGTAGGCTCGCGGTTGGAACAGCAGGTCCAAGTGGTCCGCAAACTTGGCGGTGAAATTATCGTTAACGCTCACGACCCGTGCCGCTTTGTGCCGCTTGTGGGAGCGGAAGGTTGGGAGCCGTAGACCCCGTCCCTATCAGTACGTGCGAAGCGCTACCAGGGAGAAACCGTTTTAACGTTTTAATGGAGAAGTAGTCCGCTTGCCGCAGCGACCAGGCCAATGGCGGCAAAGACGAAGCCGAGGTACCAGTAGGCGCGTTTTTCCGTAAGCAGGGTAATAGACGTTACGACCAGCGCGATCTCCAGAAATACTTCGCCCAAGTCGAAGCGGTTAGCGCGACTAGTGGTCTGCTGCACTTCTTTTTCCAGCTCGAGCGCTTGATTCTGGATTTCATTTTGCTCATCGTGATAGCGGTCGATGTCTTTGTGGAAGCGATCCTGCACTTGCTGTGCGCGTTCTGCTTTGGTGGTGTCTAGCGCGTTGAGGACGTCGGTAAGTGCCTCGAGGTTGTTGCGGCGCAAGTTCTTGGCCTGGTAATAGCTCCACTTATCGATAGCTCGAGTTTGCAGCAGGATTTCTTCGGTATGGGCGCGATGCCCCAGCAGAGAAACCGTCGCCACCAGCACGGCCAGGATCGCCATAGTGAGGCTGACCGGCGCCAGTTCCCGGCTCTCTTTAGCTTTTTCCGCGGCTTCTTTCAGTTCATCCAGTTCATCGCTCATGGGACGCTCCTAGCACCGGCAATTTGAAGGCGAGAAGAAGGATGGTACGAATTCGCACGGCAGAACACAAGAGGAAGCAGCATCAGCTCGATTGGGTCGTGCTGATTTCCGGCGGCGAGCCCAGGTCTTGTGCTTGACCCTACCCCGCGCGCAAGGTTTCCTGTCTGGCCGGCTTGGGCGGAGTAGCGGGCGACGTCACATGCCCGGGGAGCACCTCGCGCAACGCCCACTCGATGCGCTCCACCGAACTGCGGATCATATTCCACCGAGTCGGTATTGAGTATTCACGGCGGCCGCGTAGGTGATCACCTGCAGAGCGTTGCGGATGTGATGGTTCATCTCGGCAATGGTGCGCAGCCGCTCACTGCACCAGCTGGCGCCGCTGGCGTTCGTTATTGCTGAGGCTGTAAAAGAAAAGGCCGGCAACGATTCCGGTCAGGGCGTTCGATGTTAGCAGAATGTCGGTGCGGGTGACCCCGTCTTTGGCAAGCAGACGGTCGAAGCCGTAGCCCACCGCCCACACCAGCAGAACGACGCACAGACAAAGAACAATGAGGCGGATCCTTGAGTCTCTACCCACATCCATCGGCGACTACCTCCAATTTATTCCGCCCCTGAAGCTGAGACGTTCCAGCGAGCGGTTCGTCTCCGCGAAAATGTCGCAAGATCGCACTCTACCTGCGGACGACTCACCACCGACGCCAGCGCCGCCGCGTCGGCTTCCTTCACCGCCTGCAAGCTGCCGAAATGCTGCAGCAGGCGCTTGGTGGTGCGCTCGCCGACGCCGGGAATTTCCAGCAGCTCCGTCTTGCGATCGCGAATCTGGCGCCGCTTGCGGTGAAAGGTCACGGCAAAACGGTGCGCCTCGTCGCGCACCAGTTGCACCAGGTGCAGCACCGGAGAATGCCGGTCGAGTATAACCGGATCGTCTTCCTGCCCTTGTATATAGATGATTTCTTCGCGCTTGGCGATGGACGCCAGCGGCTGATTTACGATGCCCAGCGACTCCAGCGCTTCGGCGGCGGCGTGCAACTGTCCGATGCCGCCGTCGATCAGCACCAGGCTGGGCATCTTCTGCTTTTCCGCTTCACTCCGACGATGGCGACGTCTCCGCTTGCCGGCTCTTGCATGCGCCGGTAGCGCCGCGCAATCACCTCGCGCATCGAGGCGAAATCGTCCACGCCGGTCACCGCCCCAATGATGAACTTGCGGTAGTCGGACTTCTTCATCTTGCCGTCTTCCCATACCACCATCGACGCGACCGTCTCCGCTCCCTGAATGTGCGAGATGTCGAAGCACTCGATGCGCCGCGGCAACTCCGGCAGCATGAGCGCGTCCTGCAGCGCCTCCTGGATCGCCTTGGCCGCCGGCTTCATCACGCGGAAGCGCTGATCGAATGCCTGCTTGGCGTTTTGGCCAACCAGGTCGACCAGCGAGCGCTTGTCGCCGCGCTGCGGAACGTGGATCTGCACCCGCCGCTTCTGGCCCTCGGACAACATTTCTTCCAGCGTGGTGCGGTCCTCGAAATCCACCGGCACGTAAATTGTGTGCGGCACGTATTGCTGGTCCAGATAGATCTGCTTCAGCAGCGACGAGAAAAACTCGCCCGGATGGAACTCTCCGGCCTCGATTCTTTCGCTCAGGTCTTCCCAGAAGAACTCGCGCTTGTCGACGATCTTGCCGCCGCGCATGTGGAAGAGGTTGACGGCCAGCATCTCGTTTTCGTAGTGATAGCCGAAGACGTCGGCATCGTCGCCCTCGACGGCGGCAATGCGCTGCTTCTGCTCCAGCAAGGTGACCGTCGAAATCAGATCGCGATACTTCGCGGCCAGCTCGTACTGCTCGCGTTCGGCGGCCGCGTTCATGCGCTGATGCAGCGAGCGCGAAAGATCGGCGCCTCGTCCTTCCAGAAACATTTTCACATCGTGCACGGCTTCGGCGTAACGCTCGGGCGTAGTCAGGCCTTCAACGCACGGCCCCAGGCATCGGCCGATGTAGTACTGCAAACACGGCCGGGGATAATAGCGATTCAGATCCAGCTTGCACGACGGAATCAAAAAGTGCCGGTGAATCAGATCGACCAGCCGGTACGCCAGGCTGGTAGGGAAGTACGGTCCGAAGTAAAGCGAGCCGTCTTTGCGCAGCCGCCGCGTAGGAAACACGCGCGGATAGCGCTCGCCGATAGTCAGCTTGATGTACGGATAAGTTTTGTCGTCGCGCAGAAGGATGTTGTAGCGCGGCTTCTTCTGCTTGATCAGGTTGTTCTCGAGCGCCAGCGCTTCCTTCTCGTTGTCGACCACGACGTAGTCGAGATCGACGGCCTCGCGCAGCAGCGAGCCGGTCTTGGCGTTGGCCGCCGCGCCTTCCAGAAAATACGACCGCACCCGCGAGCGCAGGTTGTTGGCCTTGCCCACATAGATGATCTGGCCGTCGGCGTTCTTGTACAGATACACGCCGGGCGAGGTGGGAAGGGTACGAATTTTCTGGTGAAGATCCATTTAGCTCAAAACGAGGGAAACGGCGTGAAGTTCCGGTGGCCACCTGGGCCGGACGAGGTTAGCGCCTGCTCTTAGGATTAACCCAACTGGTAAAAATTCTACTCCTCGCGTCAGGATTATCCGGCGCAGGATCGGCGCCCGAAACACAAGCCCTCGCCGCTCTTCTAAGCGATTGAAAACAAAAACTAGATTTATACGTCAGCCGCTCAACCAATGGCAGCCAGCTTGCTCCTGTCAAGGCAGGCCGCGCGCTGACCGCTCGCGCCCTGGCCGACAGTTGGCAAGGAGTCAGTTCGATGAATCGATTTTCCTTACTCGCAGTGCTGGTGGCCGGCAGCCTGCCGCTTACCGTGGGTTGCGCCACCAAGAAGTACGTTCGCAAGCAGACCACGCCGATTGTCAATAACGTTAATGAATTAGATGATCAAACGGCGAAAAATACTCGCGACATCCGGGACGTTGATAGCCGCGCCCAGCAGGGCATCTCGCAGGTGAATACCAAGGCAGCCGCCGCCGATCAGAAGGCCCTGGCAGCCGGGCAGACGGCCGATCAGGCGAACCAGAATGCCACCCAGGCGTCGAATCGCGTGACCAGCCTGGCCGGCACGGTGGAGAACCTCGACAACTACAAGCCGGTCAGCGATACTACGGTTCTGTTCGGCTTCGACAAGGCGCAGCTCACTCGCAAGGACAAGCAGACGCTCGACGACTTTGCGCAACAGATTCAGAGCCAGAAGCACTACATCGTGCAGGTCGAGGGCTACACCGATTCGACCGGCCCAGCCGACTACAACTACCAGCTCAGCCAGCGCCGTGCCGATGCCGTCATTCAATACCTGGCGCAGAAGTACAACGTTCCCGCGCACAAGATTTTCCTGATCGGTCTGGGCAAGGACAATCCGGTAGCGCAGAACACCAGCGCTTCGGGCCGCGCCAAGAATCGCCGGGTGGATGTTCGGTTGATGGAGAATAGCCTGGCTGAATCCGCATCGTCGGCTCAAGCCAACCCTCCCCAAACCCAGCCACAGGCAATGCAACGGCAATGACGCGATGCGCGGCCGGCTCAATCGGTCGCGCCCAAGTTTCCTAAGCTCCCCTCAGCCCGGAGCCAATGGCCGAAGCAGGGCCCATTGGAAAGAAGGCCGTCCCGCAAGGGGCGGCCTTTCTAGTCTGCACGATAGTCCGCACTCCTGCATGGTCATCCTGACCGCGGCCCAGCGCGATAAGAAAGTCTCGCCACACGCTGTCATACCGAGCGAAGCGCAGCCCGCGGTTCCTCTGCAAGGTATGATCGTTATCGAACCATGAGCACGAAAATTCAACGGCTGATGATCCGGGCGATCAACATCTGGCCTCCGATTCTGGGCGCCGGAATCCGGGTGAGGTGGAGTCCCGACAACAAGGCTGTCGACGTAGAAATGAAGTTGCGTTTCTGGAACCGCAACTATGTCGGGACGCACTATGGCGGCTCGCTGTACTCCATGACCGATCCGTTCTACATGCTGATGCTGATGAACAATCTGGGCCGCGACTACATTGTGTGGGACAAGGCCGCCAGCATTCGCTTCCGCAAACCCGGCAAGGGAAAAGTCCGAGCGGAGTTTCGTTTGAGCGATGAACAGCTCGACGAGATACGCGCCAAGCTCACCACTCAGGAGAAGTATGAGCCAACATTTCTGGTGGAAGTGAAGGACGAGGCCGGCGATGTTGTTGCCGAGGTGCAGAAGGTGCTGCATGTCCGGAAGAAGTAAATACAGGTGCCCATTTCGAGCGGGGCTAGCCGTTAGGGAAACTCTCATCAAGTCAAAGTGAGGTCCCGCAGCGGCTAAACAGCTTGCTGAAAAACTCGATGGGAGGCGCTGTTGAAGGAGTCCTCATCAGAATCCGCGAGTTAACTTAGAGTCTTCGTCAAGACTGCCGGGTTCACATAGAATATGAACGTGCGGTTTCGTTATCTTCTTCTCGCGATCTTCTGTCTGTGGCTGACCGCTGCAGCCGCGGCGCAAGATTCGTCTCAGGACTCGCCTCCCGCTCCGGTCGAGCGGGTACCGACTGACAAGTCGGCGCCTCCACCCAAGGACAATGCCAAGAATCCGCCACGTTCCGACAATGTTCCTGCCGGAGAAAGCTCCAGCAAGCAGACGCAGATCGACGTTGCGCCTCCGTCGGACGACACGAAAACCCATCCGGAAGCAGGTTTAGGCAATAGCGATGTCGATGAATTCACGCCCTACAATCCCATGCGGGCGATGAAGGACGTGGAAGTCGGCGACTTCTATTACAAGAAGGAAAATTACAACGCCGCGATCAGCCGCTATCGTGAGGCGCTGGAGTTCAAACCCCACGACGCGGAAGCGACATTCAAACTGGCTGAAGTGCTGAACAAGACCCACGACACCGCCGGCGCGATGGAGAATTACGAAGCCTATCTAAAGATTTTGCCTGATGGACCTTACTCCAAGAAAGCGCGCGAAGCGCTGCAGAAGTTGAAGGCGAAGTCTGCTCCCAACAGCGCGTCAGTAGGGGCGGAGCGCTAGCATCTCTCTTGGCCGTTGAAGCGATGCTTCAGTTGCGGCATCGACCCAAACTCTCTAACCTCCGCCATCCTGAGCCGAAGTTAGCGCAGTTTGCGAACCGGAGCTGGAGGGTCCAACAACGCAAATCGACCTCAGACTCCGAACCGTCTACTTCTTCTTTTCCGTTTTCATTACCATGGTGCGGCGCACCGGCACGATGGCCCCGCGAGCTGCATCGACGCTGGCTTGCTGGGCGCGAGACATCACCTCGCTGCGCACATAGCTGACAAACTCCGCCATCTGCCGCTGCATTTCGTCCATGCGCTCGCGCATCTGCAGAATGATGGCGATGCCCGAGATGTTGACCCCCAGGTCGCGGGCCAGCGACAGGATGAACTCCAGCCGCTCCAGATCTCCGTCAGTGTAGAGACGCGTGTTGCCTTCGGTGCGCGACGGCTTTAACAGTCCTTCGCGCTCGTAGAGGCGCAGAGTCTGCGGATGGATGCCGTACATCTCCGCCACCGAGCTGATCATGTACGCGCCTTGTTTTTTACGTTTGCCCATAATTCTCCCGTGACATGACATATAGCAAATGCGGCTCCCCGCCATGCATGACCTCCCGCTCGGCGCGCATTCCGTTTCGCTCGGCCACGCGACGCGACGGAATATTTTCCGGCCTGATCAGTGAGACCAGCCTGTCCACTTCAATACGCGAAAGGCATATTCCATGCAGGCTCGTGCCGCCTCGGTGGCATAGCCATGGCCCCAATGATCGCGGCGCAGGTGATAACCAAGCTCCAGCACCGGCTCTTCGTCGGCCAACTGCCAGGAGAGACCGCAATCCCCAATCACCTCACCGTTGCTCTTGAGCACGATCGCCAGCAAGCCATAGCCATCGTTCTCATAACGGCGCAGATTGCGCTCGATCCACTCCACAGCGTCCTCGCGGGTAAACGTCCGCGGATAGTACCGCATCGCGACCCGATCGCCGATCACCGCGAAGATTGCATCGGCGTCGTCCGGCGTCAGGCGGCGCAGGATGAGGCGCTCAGTCTCGAGGTCAGCACTTGGCATTTGGCACTTAGCATTTGGCACTTAGCACTTGGCTTTGGCTAGCATAAAGTCTTTTCGCTTCGTATCAGGGCACGACCTTTAGTCGTGCCGAACGAATCGCTTTAACAGTCAGGGCTTTAGCCCCTGCAAAACCAAGGCTCGGCAGGGGCCGAAGCCCAGCTACACCTTGCCCGCTTTCGGCACGCCTGAAGGCGTGCCCTGATACAAACCGATTTATGAGGTAGCCTCTAGTCGCTAATTGCCAACGGCTAATTGCCAACGGCTAAGTGCCAATCGCTAAGTGCCAATTGCCTACGTCTAGGCGCCAATCTCCTTCCACAACTCTTCCCGCGGATCTTCCGGATTCAGCTTCGCCAGTTCGCGCAGAATCTCCTTCGAGCGTTCATCGCTCACCTTGGGTGTGACCACTCGAATCTCGACGATCTCGTCGCCGCGCTTGCCTTCTTTCACCGCCGACGGCACGCCCTTTTCGCGCAAACGAAGCTTCTGCCCCGGCTGTGTGCCCGGCGGAATCTTCAGCAACGCGCGGCCGTCGATGGTCGGCACTTCAATCTTGGCGCCCATCGCAGCTTCCGTGACGCTAACCGGAACGGTCAGGTGGATGTCGTCGCCTTCGCGCTTGAACACCGGATGTTCGCCCACGCGAACGATGATGTAAAGATCGCCGGCCGGAGCACCCATGGTTCCCGCGTTGCCGCGCCCAGGCAGGCGGATGCGCTGCCCGTCGCGCGTGCCCGGCTTGATGCGGACCTTCAGCGACTCGCTGCGCTCGATGCGTCCTTCGCCGTGGCACACCGGACACACCGTGCGGTTCTTGCCGCTGCCGCCGCAGCGCGGACAGGGCACATTGAACTTCATGCTGCCGCTCTTCTGCGTGACTTGTCCTTTGCCGTGGCATTGCGGACATTCGCCGGGGCTTTCGATGTAGCCCTGGCCATGACAATTGCTGCAAAGTTCGAGGTGCGGAACGGTCAGCTGCATCTCGGCGCCTTTGATCGCCTGCCAGAAGCCGACGTTGACCGTGTACTCCAGATCGCTGCCCGGCTCGGGCTGGTGCATCACCTCGGCGCGTCCGCCGCCTCCGCCGAAGATGTTGGAGAAAATGTCGCGGAATCCGCCGCCGGTGCCGGCTCGCCGGCCGGCTGCGCCTGCGCCTTCGGAGAAGTCGTTGAAGTCGAATCCGCTGAAATCGAACGGAACTTCCTGCGTGGTGCGCGATCCGCCGCCGGGACCGGCGCCCTGGCCAGGTCCGCCGAATCCGCCTGCGCCGAAGCCGCCGCCGCGGGCGTAAGCTTCGGCTGCCGCCGGATCGATGTTGTCGGAGTAGAAGCCGAGCTGGTCGTAAATCTTGCGCTTCTTGGGATCGCTGAGAACGTCGTTGGCCTCGGAGAGCGTCTTGAACTTCTCCTCGGCGCCTTTGTCCCCGGGATTGACGTCGGGATGATACTTGCGCGCAAGCTTGCGGAACGCCTTGCGGATCTCGTCCGCCGAGGCGGTCTTCTTCACGCCAAGGACGGCGTAATAATCTTTGTCTTTGTTGGGCGTGGTGGCCATGATTTTAGCTATCAGCCGTCAGCTGATCAGCCTTCAGCCAGGAATCGCAATTCGCTTTTCGCCTTTCGCTCTTCGCTACTGCCGCAGTTAGCGCAACTCGTGCGTTGGAGGAGGCGCAGTTTCAGCTGCGCCGTAACGCGTCCTTAAATTGTCATCCCGAGCGAGTGACCGCCTGCTTTTCCGACTCGCCTTTTTTGCGAGTCGGGCGATTGCGAGTCGAGGGACCTGCTTTCTGCCGTCCCTACGGGACTTCAAATCGATTTGGACGCCTACCCAGGACTCCGCCTGCGGCTCCGTCCTGGGCTAAGTTATTCCGTCCTGCATAGCAGGACTCGGTTCAACGAATCATTATCTCGTCTCGCGTCGGCCGGTCCTGCTAACAGGATTAGCGACTTTTTTCGGGCCACGATGGCCGCCCCCGCCCGCCGAGGGTTTGGCTGCCGCCCAGCCCGGTGCACGGTTGAAAAGATCGTACTCGCTGATCGTGGTGTTCTTGCTGGGTAGAACTGGCCGATTTTCTCCGCGCTCGTTCACGGTCCGCCTCCTCTACTCCCAGCTATACCTCTAGTTGATGGTCGCCTGGCCGCTGTCGCCCATGGGGACGACCATGTTCGGCATGAAGCCGAACTCGTCGCTGATCACGGGAATCGCCTTCATCGCGCCATCGATGCCGGAGGTGACCAGATACCAGCGTCCTCGTCGCGGTTAAAACTCAACATATACGACTGGTTGTTTACTTCGAATCTCAATTTGTTCCTTCGTCCGGGGAGTTCTGTTATGTTTTCCGGGGCTGAAGCCCCGCTCCAAAATGAGTGCTCGTTGACGCTGGCCTAAAGGCCAGCTCTTCCACCCGCAGAACTAAAGGCCAGCTCTCCACCCGCAGCTAGCAGCTACACCGCAGAACTAAAGGCCCGCTCCGCCCGCGACTCTCATCCTCTTGCGAAGCAGGGGCGCATGCGCGCCCCCTACGTCTTTACTAGCTGCTATCCGCTCGTCGCGGATCCTTCGACTCGCGGCCGCTCGCTACAGGATGACGGCGGCGGGTCTCAGACGACCCGCCAAGCGCCGTCACTTCTTCTCGTCCACGTCCACGTACTCGGCGTCGATCACGCCTTCGTCCTTCTTCGGCTCAGGCCGCCGGCGGCTTGTCCATCTCCGCCCGGAGCCGGGCCGCCCGGCGGAGGCGTTTGCGCCGAAGTCGCCTTGTACATGGCTTCGGCCAGCTTGTGCGAAGCCGCAGTCAGGTTCTCGCGCGCCTTGTTCATCGCCGCCGCGTCGGTGCCTTCCAGCGCCTTCTTGGCGTCGGCCAGAGCGTTCTCCACATCGCTGCGCTCCTGGCCGGAGATCTTGTCGCCGTGCTCGCGCAGCATCTTCTCGATGCTGTAGACCATGCCGTCGAGCTGGTTGCGGGCTTCGACTTCGTCGCGCTTGGCCTTGTCCTCGGCCGCGTGCGCGTCGGCGTCCTTCGCCATGCGCTCGACCTCTTCCTTGCTCAGACCGGAAGACGACGTGATCGTGATCTTCTGGTCCTTGCCCGTGGCCATGTCCTTGGCGTTCACGTTCAGGATGCCGTTGGCGTCGATGTCGAACGTGACCTCGATCTGCGGCACGCCACGCGGAGCCGGCGGCAGTCCGGTCAGGTGGAACTTGCCCAGCGTGCGATTGTCGCGCGCCATCGGACGTTCGCCCTGCATCACGTGCACCTCGACCGACGTCTGGTTGTCCGCCGCGGTCGAGAACATCTCCGTCTTCTTGGTCGGGATGGTCGTGTTGCGCGGAATCATCGGCGTCGCCACGCCGCCCATCGTCTCGATCGACAGCGTCAGCGGAGTCACGTCGAGCAGCAGCAGGTCTTTCACCTCGCCGCCCAGCACGCCGCCCTGAATGGCAGCGCCGATCGCGACCACTTCGTCAGGATTCACGCCCTTGTGGGGCTCCTTGCCGAAGATCTCTTTCACCAGCTGCTGAATGCGCGGCATACGCGTCTGTCCGCCGACCAGCACCACTTCGTTGATCTTGTCGGGCGAGATGCCGGCATCCTTGATCGCCGCCTTACACGGGCCGATGGAGCGATCGATGATGTCCTTCACCATCTCTTCCAGCTTGCCGCGAGTCAGCGTCTTCACCAGGTGCTTCGGACCGCTCGCATCCGCCGTGATGAACGGCAGATTGATTTCGGTCTGCATCGTGGTGGAGAGCTCGATCTTGGCGCGCTCGGCTGCGTCACGCAGACGCTGCAGCGCCATCTCGTTGCCCTTGTCGCGCAGGTTGAGGCCTTCGTCCTTCTTGAACTCGTCGATGAGCCAGTCGACGATGCGCTGGTCGATGTTGTCGCCGCCCAGGTGCGTGTCGCCGTTGGTGGACTTCACCTCGATGACGCCTTCGCCGACTTCCAGGATCGAAATATCGAAGGTGCCGCCGCCGAAGTCGTACACGGCGATGGTTTCGTCCTTCTTCTTGTCGAGCCCGTAGGCCAGCGCGGCCGCCGTCGGCTCGTTGATGATGCGCTTCACGTCAAGCCCGGCGATCTGGCCGGCGTCTTTGGTCGCCTGGCGCTGCGCGTCGTTGAAGTACGCCGGAACCGTGATGACGGCTTCGGTGACCTTCTCGCCGAGGTAGTCTTCCGCGGCCTTCTTCAGCTTCTGCAGAATCATGGCCGAGATCTGCGGCGGGGTATATTCCTTGCCCTGCGCCACAATCGCCACGTGATCGCCCGACTGGACGACCTTGTAGGGCACCATCTTCATCTCTTCGTTGACTTCGTCGAAGCGACGGCCCATGAAGCGCTTGATGGAGTAAATGGTGTTTTCGGGATTGGTGATGGCCTGGCGCTTGGCGACCTGTCCGACCAGCCGCTCGCCATTCTTGGTGAAGCCGACGACCGACGGCGTCGTCCGCCCACCTTCTTCGTTGGGGATGACTTTGGGCTCGCCGCCTTCCATAACGGCGACCACCGAGTTGGTGGTGCCCAAGTCAATTCCGATAATCTTTGCCATTGCAGCCACCCTCCTTAGGGTTAAGAACTTGTCTAACTTATTGAAAAATAAGTGCGTATAGTGAGTCACTCGAAGCCCTTACAATGCTATGACTATAGAACTTGAGTGAATCATTGTCAAGGTTTTAGATGTGGTTGGAGGGGTGGGAGTTGCAGGAAGTTTAGGACGCCAGAATGGAAACCCCTGCAGTGTAAGAGTCTAAACTTTGCCGTCCCTACGGGACTCGAACTTCATGGCGAACTCTCCCCAGGACTCCGCCTGCGGCTACGTCCTGGGCTAAGTTGTTCCGCGCCTGCGGCGCTCGTTTTGCGGGATTGCCTGCTGTATCGCTAGGATTCAAGGTCGCGTACCCCTGACGATGTTCAGAAGGCACTAACGGACCGCCTCAGTTCGCCCCCATGATCGAAACGCAAAGTACTGTTCATACACAGACTCGGCGCGAGCCAGAGTTCGCGAGTTGAGGATCGAGGTTCGATTTGGGAATTTCGGTAAGCTTTGGCAAGTAATTCATTGCGCTTTCGGGCCCTAATGCGCAACAATCCCAGCTTCACAGATCAAGGGTTCGCGCGATACTTTCCGCTCCCGAGTGTAAGCAACCCAGAGACGAGGCGTCCGCCATGGATCGGATTCGTTTAGCGTTTGGGTTTCTGGTCTTCACTCTGCTCGCCGGGATGCAACTGGTTTCGCAGGAAACCTGCCCGGCGCTCACCGTTCCTCAGGTTATTCCCGGGACCAACATTTTCACCGCACAGCAGGAGATGTGGCTGGGAGAAGCCCAAGCGGCCGCCATTGACCAGTCGATTTCCACTATTCCCGACGCGGCGCTGACCGCTTATCTGCAAGGGATCGTCGATCGCCTGGCGAAGAATCTTCCGCCCGACCATGTGCGATTCATCGTTAAACTGATCGACCTGCCGAACGCAGAGGCCTTCAGCATCGCCGGCGGCCGAATCTATATCTCTCGCAAAATTGTCGCCGTAACCCGGAGCGAGGATGAAATGGCCGGGATTCTAGCGCATGAGATGGGGCACATCGTGGCGCATCATGCCGCCATCCAGGCGAGCGAAGATTTTCGCAAGGTGCTGCACGTAACCCAGGTCACCGACCAGGATAACGTCATTGCCGAGTGGAACCAGTTTCTGAGCAATTACCGGCGCCAGAAAGCGTCCATGGGGACTTATGAGAAGGCGGAGGCAATCGAGGAGCGCGAGCAGGTACAAGCGGACACGGTGGCGCTGTATCTGGCGGCCCGTGGAGGTTACTCGACGCAAGCCTTTGCCGATACCTTCGATCGGATCGCCGATACCAAGGGTAAGACCGGAAGCTTCTGGTCCGACTTTTTCGGAACGACGAAACCCGACTCCAAGCGTCTGCGGCAGATCATGAAGAACATGCCCGCGATGCCGCAATCCTGTCAGATGGCTCGAACCGGCACGGCAGCGGAGTTCACTAAATGGAGGAGCTCGGTAATCGAGTATTCGTCTGCCAGTCTGGGTCATGAGGAATCGCTGCCGGGACTGATCAGTAAGCGAGTATTGACGGAGCGGCTGCGACCCGAGATCGAGCACATTCGCATCAGTCCCGACGGCAAATCTGTGCTGGCGCAGGACGACAGCAATGTGTTCGTGCTCGACCGCCAACCGCTCAAGCCGGTGTTTCACTTTGGCGCTGCCGATGTCGCAGCTGCGCAGTTCACACCCGACTCACGCGGTATTGTGCTGCTGTTCGATCCTCAGGGGGCTCCTCGGGTAGAGCGCTGGGACATCACCACCCAGAAGCGCGCTGAGGTGCACGAAATTTATGTGAAGGGAGGATGTTTGCGGAGCAAGCTTGCGCCCGATGGCAAGACGCTGGCTTGCCTGACCATGGAGATGGAAGCGGGCGTCGTCAAAGTCGATCTCAACCTGTTCGATGTGGCGGGCGGCACTTCGTTTTTCTGCAAGAAGGGCTTCGAAGTTATTAAGCCGTTTACGATTCAGGACCTGGAAGTCATGAACGGCATCTTAAGCGCTAACCAAAAATTGCTTGAGAACCTGATACCAATGGCGTTTTCTCCGGATGGCCGCTACCTGGTGGTGCACAGCCAGCAAAATACGGTGGCAATGGACTTGATGTCGCGCAGCCTGATCGAGCTTCCGGGCAGCATCAAAGCTGTGCTTGACGACAACACCTTTACTTTTCTCGCCGACGGCCGCTTCATCGGCGTTGCCGGCGCAAATGGCGACAAGTCCGCCGTGGTTGAATTTCCTTCCGGCCATGTTGTCTACAAAGACCTGGATATCGGCCGCTCGAAGATTGGTCCAGTCGGTCACGGCGATTACGTTCTGCTGCGGCCCATCAAAGATAATCCGGTTGGCATCTTCGATCTGAAACAAAACAAAATCGTGCTGGCCAGTAAGCGAAGTGCGATGGACCTCTGGGATGACCGGTACATCTCCGAACGTCTGGATGGAGACCTTCTAGTGTTCGAGTTGGGCACGGTGAAGTCGCTGGAGCATGCGCAATTGCCCGAGGCGCCGCTGGGAACGATTCGCGCCGGATCGCTTTCACCAGATTTGAACTGGCTGGCGGTATCACAGACCTCAAGAGGCGCGGTCTGGAACCTGCAAACCGGTCAGAGGCTCTACCATTTGCGGGGTTTCGCGGCAGCGTACTTTACGCCTGACGGCGCACTCTATGCCGATTTTCCAAAATATTTGTCAACCGAGCGCACGATTGCCCGGGCAGCATTGAACAATCCTGATATCCGTCCGCAGGAGACCATCGACGAAAAGAAACACACGATCGAGGCGGGAAGATTTCTGCTAACCGTAATCCCAGCCAAAGAGAACGAACGCTACAAGGACGTAACTATGGAGTTGCGCGACGTCGCTGATCAGAATCTGGTATGGACGAAGCGGTTTCCCCACGAGCGTCCGGGATATCACGTAAACTCGCGGACCAACAGTCTGGTGCTGTACTGGCAAGCCAACAGCGACTCGGCGCGCGCGATTGCGAAAGAAGATGCCGAGGCGGCGTCGGCAATTTCTCGTTTCAAGGACAAAGACGGAATCTTGTTTGTCCAGGTGTTCGATCTGGACACCGGGAAATTGCGGGCGGAGATGACGCTGGACACGGGCAAGCATTCGTTTCAGGTTATGTCGGCAATTGCCACTTCCGACCGTCTGGTTATCGCCGACAATCAAGACCGCGTGCTGGTGTACTCGCTCGATGGACAGCAGAAGGGAATTATTGCCGGTCATTCGCCGGAGGCTTCGTCCAATTCCGATTTGCTTACGGTACGCACGGAGCGTGGCGAATTGAACCTGTATGACTTGGCCAATGTTCAGAAGCGAACCGCATACGACTTCGATAGTCCCGTTGCCTTCGATGGATTTAGCGCGGACGGAAAACGGCTGGTGGTGCTTAGCTCGGACCAGGTGATCTATGTGCTCGATCCAATGGCGAAGCATGGGGATAACAACGTCGCGTCCAAATGAGCGCGCGATAAGGGTGTCAGGAGCCCGATTGGTTGGTGTCGCGTAAGTTGCTTGCCTGCAATATTTTACCTGTAAGTCCAATGGAAAGAATATTTTAGGAGGAATGCTCTGGGGAATCCTCGTAAGTTATTGATTCTGCGTGAATGCAATTAAGCTAAGTCCTTTAGAATCAAATTTTTAGTAGGTAAGTCCAATGGGAAGAATATTTTAGCGGGGACGCGTCAGGGAGTTATTGCGTTTGTCTTTTATATCAATAACTTACGGATTCGGCTAAAGGCTGTACGGGCGGGGGAGTGGCAAGAACCAGTTGCCAGTAGTCAGTTGTCTGTTGTCAGCAAACCCTAGCTCTCTTTGCTCTTGAGGACAAACCTTAAGAAAGGGACTATCGCGGGAGAAAGCAAACCGCGGATCTTCCAAATGCGCTCGTGATGATAATAGGCAAGGCACGAATAGATCCATTGCTGCGCTTGTGATGACAAGTCGAAGAAATGCGGGAGAGCGAACGCGGGTTCTCGGCTTAACCGCTTTGTGGCGGAGCTTGCTCCTCGGTAATGCGGGTGAACTCGCTGCTCAAGGCGCGCTCAACTTCCTCGGAGTGTCTTTCGCCGCGGGCTACGCGGCTGACGTAGGAGCGGTCCAGGTTGAGCTGACGTGCAATCCGGCTATAAAGGCCGCATAACGATTGCACATAGCGATTCAGCAGCGATACTTTTTGCCTGAGATTATCGGGTTCCTGCATGCCAACTTTTTGGATGCGATCGTCTGGCCGCTGCGTTGTGCGAGCCGAACTCTCTAAACTGCCAACTTATCCCGAGCACTAGCGTTTGGCAGGAAAAGGCATCGCCGGTGACAACTCCCTTCCCTCTAACACGCATCCATACTCTTATCGCAAGTCAGGATGTGTGACCGGGAAATAATGCTGCTTTCCGACAAACCAGCCTTCCATCGGTGTGAGCAAGATTGCAGGCGAGGTGCAGGATCGCGTGGAAGGACCTTCGATAGCCTGACAAGCGTGCCAGACTCATCAGGTTGTGCAGGAGATTGAGGCTGACCAAGAGCGTCGCGCCCAAGAATGGAGTCCGTAAGCGACCGACGAAGATGCTCCGTTTCCAAGGCGGATTTCACCAACCAGCAGTAGCTAACCGAGTTCGGCCTAAGGTTCATGATGGCGCCTGCTCTGGATTCCGACCCTCGAACCTACAGACCGGGACAGATGGTTCCGATCTCCGGAATCTATCGCGTCCTTCATGTGGAGCACAGGGGACGCACGAGGTGCTGGCGATTCGCGGCGACGTGTTTCCAGCCTGCAGTATCTGCAGAGTCAAGTTAGATTTCAGGTGGCGCAGGTCACGCCGCACGTGACTCACGATTTCGATCTTGCCGGCCCCTCGATGCCCTGATGCGAAGACCACGAGCCAAGGCCGCCAAACGCGGCCGGATAGGGAAGACGGGCGACTAGCGATTTGGCGAGCCCCTTACGATTAGCTGTACCAGTTCGGTTGTGTGCTTGAGCTGGCCGCAGGCGGCGTAGATGTCGCGCCCGCGCGGACGGCGGATGAAAGCCGGAATGCCGGCGCGGGTCAGCATGTTCTGGAAAGCCAGCACGCGGTCGTCGGAGGCGTGGCAAAGGGAATTTCGGGGCCGGGATTCAGCGCGATCAGATTTACTTTGGCGCGCAGGCCGCGAATCAAGTCGACCATCTCGCGCGCGTGCTGCACCTCGTCGTTGACGCCGCCCAGCAGAACGTACTCGAAGGTCAGCCGCTCGCGATTGCGAAGAGGGAAGTCGCGCAGCGCCGCCATCAGCTTCTCGATGGTCCACTTCTTCGTGATCGGCATGATCTGCGGTGCGCAGCGCTTCGTTGGGAGCATTGAGCGACACCGCCAGCTTGGGCCGCACCGGCTTCCGCGCCGAAATCGGCGATGCGGGGCACGATGCCCGAAGTCGAGACCGTCATGCGCGACTCCGGAATGCCGACGCCTTCCACCAGCAGCCGCACCGCCTGCATGAAGTTGTCGTAGTTGAGGAACGGCTCGCCTTGTCCCATGAAGACCAGGTTGATGCGATCGCGCTCGATCTCGACCTGCTGATCGGTGAGCACGGCCAGAATCTGGCCGACGATTTCGCCGGCGCTCAGATTGCGCTTGCAGTCCCAGCAGCGCAGTCATGCAGAAGGCGCAATCGACGGCGCAGCCGACCTGGCTGGAGACGCAGATGGTGGCGCGACTGCCAGCGTCTTTGGCGTCCGCTCTCTGCGAGTCTCGTCTCAGTCGCCGCTCGTGCGAGCCGTCGCCGGCCTCGCCGCCATCGCCTTCGGGCATCCAGACCGTCTCGACGCTTTGGCCATCGGCGAAGGCCAGCAGGTAGCGGACCGTGCCGTCGGCTGGAGACGAACTTCTTCTCGATGCGCGGCAAGCCGACTGAGAAGCCCGCGTCAGCGAGCTTGCTGCCGGAAGCTCAGAGGCAAGGTGGAGAACTGTTCCAGCGCTGACCACCTTTGCCGGTACAGGCCGTCAAATAGCTGCCGGGCGCGGTACGGGGCTTCGCCCAGCTTTCGACGATCTCCGTAAGCTGCTGAAGCGAAAGGCCTAAAAGTTCGGTATGTTGCGGCTTGCTCATGCATCCAATATGCTAACTAGTAGATTCCTGTTCGCCCGACCTCGCTTCGGGGTATTTCGTCATTACGATAATGCGCGTACTTATCGGCTAGCGGGCTCCTGCAGCCGTAGGTTACGCGAAACCGGGTCAGGCCATTCATATTTCATTAGAACTGAGCGACGACCGTCATGTCGCTTGGAGCAGCAATCATGGTAGAAGAACTTCGCAACATTCAACGCGAGGTGTTTCCCAACGGGCTCACCATCCTGACCGAGCAGATGGACCACATTCGCTCGGTCTCGATGGGCATCTGGATCAAGTCCGGCTCGCGCCACGAAGATCCCAACGTCAACGGCATCTCGCATTTTGTCGAGCACATGGTGTTCAAGGGCACCAGCAACCGCTCGGCCGAAGACATTGCCCGCCAGGTGGACTCCATCGGCGGCAACATGGACGCCTTCACCGGCAAAGAAACCATCTGCTTCAACATTAAAGTTCTGGATGAGCATTTGCCGATAGCGGTCGATGTTCTCAGCGATATGGTGCTGCATCCGGTTTTCGACGGCAAGGAGATTATCCGCGAGCGCGGCGTGATCCTGGAAGAGATCAAGATGGACGAGGACAATCCCGACTACCTGGTCCACGAGATCTTCACCCAGAACTTCTTCAAGGACCATCCGCTGGGCAAGCCGATCCTGGGAACGAAGGAAACGGTGCGCCGCTTCGATCAGGACGCCATCCTCGCCTATTACGGCGGCAAGTTTGCTCCCGGGAACATGATCATTTCGGCCGCCGGCAATCTGGATCACGAGGAGTTTGTCGAGTTGCTGCGGCAGCGCTTTGAGCATCTGCCGCCGGGAACCAACGGCTGGCACGACACGCCGCCGAAGATCAACTCGCGCATCATCCTGCGCAACAAGAAGTCGCTGGAGCAGGTGCAGATTTGCGTGGGCGTGCCGTCGTACTCCATCAGCCACGACCGCCGCTACGTGACGTACGTGCTGAATACGCTGCTGGGCGGAGGCATGAGCTCGCGGCTGTTTCAGAACGTGCGCGAGAAGCAGGGACTGGTGTATTCCATCTTCTCCGAGCTGAATCCCTTCCGCGATACCGGAATGCTGTCGGTGTATGCCGGCACTTCGCGCGAGTCGGCGCCCAAGGTGGTGCAGTCGATCGTGCAGCGAGTTCCGCCAGCTGAAGGAGAACGCCGATCTCGGAAGAAGAGCTGAAGCGCGCCAAAGACCAGCTGAAGGGCAGCCTGATGCTGAGCCTGGAGTCGAGCACGGCGCGCATGTCGAACCTGGCGCGGCAGGAGATGTATTACGACCACTTCGTCAGCATGGACGAGATCATCGAGCGCATCCAGGCGGTGACGCTGGAGGACCTGCTGCAGTCGGCCAATGAGCTGTTCAAGCCGGAGTTGATCGCGGTGACGGTGCTGGGCAATCTGAACGGGCTGAAGATCACGCGCGATTCGCTGGCGTGCTGAGAGGCGCTGTCGCCATCAGTGTCAGCTGAGCTCAGGACCGCGATTCGCGAGCGGAGTCATGGCAGTCTGAGACTTCGAGTCGCGTGACGCAGTCTTGAGTCGCAACCGTGCGAACAGCTCGATAGCGATGCCTGGCGAAGAGCGAACTCGTGGCGCGATGCCGACTACACTTTCCGACGCCGTCCAACCGTCCAATCCTTTGACATCGGATTGTGACTGAAGAATAATTCTGCTTGTCAGCTCGTGCTTGCCGCAGTTGTCTTTGTCCTGCACTCATGCTAAATATCCGGATCCTGCGGACGGCGTGGGTTAGCACGCCCGGGCTGACGAGAGAAGTAGAGGTTTCCATGCGCAGACGTAATCGACGAGCGGGGATTTACCCTGATCGAACTTCTGATCGTCGTCACGATCATTCTGATCATCGCCGCGTTCACCATTCCGAAGCTCACCAAGTCGACCATCCCGGCGCACGAGGCCTCGGCCATCGCCAGCATCAAGGCCATCAATGAAGCGGAGATGATCTATGCCAGCAGCCATCCCGACGTGGGATTCACCGCCGACCTGGCGATGCTGGGCGGCACGGCGCAGGGCGGCGGCGAGCAGACCATCGACAACAATCTGGCCAGCGGCCGCAAGAGCGGCTACACCTTTACCTATACTCCGGGCGAGAAGGTGAATGGCGCGATTCGTTCCTACACCATCACCGCTGTGCCGGACCAGGTGGGCACCACCGGCGCAGCGGCGCTTCTTCTCCGATGAGTCGGGCGAGATCCACTACAACGCCGTCGGGTCCGGCCGACGCCAGCAGCCCGGTGCATCAGTAGAGCTGACGCGAACTTCGAGACGAGCGCTTGGCTGCGTCAACCGAACGCGTCTGCTTGCAAGGCTCGTCGCGACATGCGCTCTCTCGACTTCAGCGCTCGCGCGTTGTCGATGCGCAGCGCTGAGCTTCCGTCTGTGCGCCTGTCTTGGATACTTCATGCTGCTGCTGACTCGTTCTGCTCTGCGCACGCTGCGCTGCTTCGCGCAGACCGACGTTCACGCGCTCGCCGCCAAAGTCGACCAGCGCTACGACCACATGCACACGCTGCAGGCGCAGTTCACCGAAACCTACTCCGGCGCAGGCATGACGCGCACCGAAAGCGGCACGCTGCTGCTGAAAAAGCCCGGGCAGATGCGCTGGGACTACGACCAGCCGCGTCCCAAGTTGTTCCTCACCGACGGCCACACGGCGTGGTTCTATGTTCCCGGCGAGCGCCAGGCGCGGCGCACGCCGGTGAAGCAGCTCGACGATCTGCGCTCGCCGCTGCGCTATCTGCTGGGCAAAACCAAGCTGGAGAAGGAACTCGACGGCCTGTCGCTGGCGCCGGATCAGAAGCCGGTGAATCGCGGGCGATGTTGTGCTGCGAGGCGTTCCCAAGGGAATGCGCGATCGCGTGGCGCAGACTCTGCTGGAGGTCACGCCGGACGGGCTGATCGCGCGCATCGTGGTCGAGGAGCTCGACGGCTCGGTGACCGAATTCCGCTTTCTTCAGCAGAAGGAGAACGTCCAAATAGCAGACCAGCAATTTCAGCTTTGTTCCGCCGCCCGGAGTCGAGGTCGTGGCGGGAACGGAGTTGATGGAGTAGCGGTCAGCTGCTCAGCAGTCGGCTCTTGAGTCGCATCGCTTTCGGCAGAAGTGTCGATGCGAACGATGTACGAGCTCGGTGATGTCACGTGCTTGAAGTGCCAGAGCTACAGGCTAACAGTCGCAAGGCGAGATGCTAAGCCGAACTGCGAATAGCTGAGCAGCCGACGAGCCGACTGCTCCGAGTGTTAAACTACAGTCAACACCTCTCCCCAAGGAATTGCTCTTAACTATGGCCGAATACACGATCAAAATGGCCGACGAGCGGGGGCACGTTCTGGAGCAGATCGAGAGCGGCGCCTCGGAGGCGGAGATTCGCGACCGCTTCGCGCAGCAGGGCTACTTCGTCTATTCGGTCAAGACCAAAGGGCTGCTCTCGGCCGAGTTCGGGCTGCCGCAGCGCCGCAAGGTCAAGCAGGACCAGTTCGTCATCTTCAATCAGCAGTTTGTGACCCTGATTCACGCCGGCCTGCCCATCATTCAGTCGCTGGAGTTGCTGATCAAGCGGCAGCGCAATCCGTTCTTCCGCTCGGTGCTGCAGAATGTGCGCGACCGGGTGCGCGGCGGAGAGTTGCTGTCGGAGGCCTTCGAGGCGCAGAAGGTTTTCCCCAAGGTTTACACGACCACGCTGCTGGCGGGCGAGAAGAGCGGCAACCTCGAAGAAGTGCTGGGACGCTACATCGCGTTTCAGCGGCTGTCGGTCAGCTTTCGCAAGAAGCTGATTTCGTCGCTGGTCTATCCCGCGCTGCTGGTTGCCGTGCTGATCGTGATGATGACGTTCCTCATCACCTTCGTCGTTCCGCAGTTCGCGAACCTTGTATCACACGCTGGGCGCGGACCTGCCGCCGATGACCTCAGTTGATGCTGGCCATCGGCGTCAACGCGCAAGCACTACTCGCTGTACGTTCTGGTTGTGCTGGTCGTGGTCGGCTTCTTCCTGTGGCGCTGGATGAAGAGCGAGACCGGCTCCACGCAGATGGACCGCATCAAGCTGAAGATCCCGCTGCTGGGCGACATCTGGCTGAAGTATCAGGTGGCGGTCTTTTCGCGCATGCTGTCGACGCTGCTTTCCGGCGGATTGTCGCTGGTGCCGTCGCTGGAGACGGCAGGCGAGTCGATGCAGAGCCGCCTGATGGCGCACGGCATCGACAGCGTCGACGCGCGGCGTTCGCGAAGGGCAGGGGCTGGCGCGCAGCCTGGAAGACACCAAGGTCTTTCCCGCAGATGTCGGTGGAGATGATCGAAGTCGGCGAATCGACGGGCGCGCTGCCGGCCATGCTGAACTCGATTGCCGAGTTCTATGAAGAAGACGTGCAGAACGCGCTGGCCACGGCCATGGCGCTGATCGAGCCGGTGATCCTGATCGTGATGGGCGTGGTGGTGGCGTTCGTGCTGATCTCGCTGTACCTGCCGATCTTCAGTTTGGGCGCGGGAGGGATGCATTAAAGCAGCAGTTAGCAATTAGCAACTAGCAACTAGCTGTTAGATAGCAACTAGTGCTGATTGACCAGTGCGAAATGACGCAAGTTGCTAGTTGCTAACTGCTGAAGCTGCTAACTGCGAAAGCTGAAACTGAGGTATTCTATGGCAGAAGCCAAAAGCAATTTTCGTCAGGCGGTAACGGCGGCGTCGCCGATCGGCGACGAAATCGAGCACGGCAAGGACCTGGCGCGGCGCTATCGCTGCGAGTTCGTCGACCTGAAGAACTTCCACATCCAGCACGAGCTGTTCCGCAAGATCAAAGTGGACCTGATGTTCCGCTACAACTTCGTGCCGCTGGAGGAGAAGCCCGACGGCCGCCTGGTGATCGCCATCGCCGATCCCAGCCAGCTGATGATGATCGACGAGATCAGCCTGCTGCTGGGCCGCCGCATCGTCACCAAGGTCGCCACGCTCTACGCAGATCAACGACGTTCTGAAGAAGACCGAGCAGTCGCAGCGCGTGCTGGAAGAAGCCGGCGAAGACTTCGCGCTCGACGTCATCGCCGAAGACGAGAACTCCGACGAGACCATCTCGATCGAGAAGCTGACCGGCGAGACCGATCATAGCCCGATCATCCGCCTGGTCGACACCACGATCTTCACCGCCTTGCAGCGGCGAGCCAGCGATATTCACATCGAGACGCGCGACGACTCGGTGGTCATCAAGTACCGCATCGACGGCGTGCTGCAGCAGGCCATGCAGCCCATCGCCAAGGAACATCACTCGACCATCATTTCGCGTATCAAGGTCATGAGCGAGCTGGATATTTCCGAGCGCCGCGTGCCGCAGGACGGCCGCTTCCGCGTGCGCTACAACGGCCGCTCCATCGACTTCCGTGTCTCGATCATGCCGTCGATTCACGGCGAAGACGCGGTGCTCCGCGTGCTCGACAAAGAGTCGATGAGCGAGAAGTTTCACAAGCTCACGCTCGATGTGGTCGGCTTCAGCGACGAAGACCTGCGCAAGTTCCGCCGCTACATCAAAGAGCCGTACGGCATGGTGCTGGTGACCGGGCCAACCGGTTCCGGCAAAACGACGACGCTGTACGCCGCGCTGAACGAGATCAAGACCGACGAAGACAAGCTGATCACGATTGAAGACCCGGTCGAGTATCAGATCCGCGGCATCACGCAGATTCCGGTCAACGAGAAGAAAGGCCTGACCTTTGCTCGCGGACTGCGTTCGATTCTGCGTCACGATCCCGACAAGATCATGGTGGGCGAAATCCGCGACACCGAGACGGCGCAGATCGCCATCAACTCGGCGCTCACCGGACACCTGGTGTTCACCACCGTCCACGCCAACAACGTGGTCGACGTGCTGGGCCGCTTCCTGAACATGGGCGTCGAGGCCTACAACTTTGTTTCGGCGCTGAACTGCATCCTGGCGCAGCGGCTGGTGCGGCTGATCTGCGAATTCTGCAAGAAAGAAGTGCACTACTCGGCCGAGGAGCTGGAGGCCAGCGGCCTGGATCCGAAAGAGTGGGCGAGATTCCGTTCTACGAAGGCGAAGGCTGCATCGAGTGCTCGGGCACCGGCTTCCGCGGCCGAACCGCGATTCACGAGTTGCTGGAACTGACCGACAATGTGCGCGAGATGATTCTGGCCAAGAAGCCGAGCAGCGAAATCCGCCGCACTGCGCAAAGACGAAGGCATGCATTTCCTTCGCGAGTCGGCAATTGATAGAGTGAAGCGTGGCCTGACCACGCTGAAAGAGATCAACAAGGTCACGTTTATCGAGACGACGAGGTAAGGCAGCTAGTGCTGGCGACTTAGCGATGCGGCGACGTGACGAATCGGCGGAAGCGTTCGAAGATCAGCAGTCGAAGGCGCTAACGCGCGATGGTCTGCCTGCGAACTGCCGAGTTGACAGGCTAACGGCTAGCTACCGATTGCTGAGAGCGATAGCAGATCTAATGGCAGCAAACTCACATCTCGCGTCCCCGCGTCGCCTGCGAGAGTCAGCGCCGAGCGCGTAGTGGCGGCGCGCGCCGGCGAAGGCGCGCAAACGCTGGAAGCCGCCGCGACCAAGACTGCTGCCCGAGGGCGTGCTGACCCCGGGATTGCAGCAGGCCAACGTCGCCGCACGCGACGCAGCTGGTGCCGGCGCTGCGCGATTCGCTGGCCGCCGTGGCCGGACGCTCGCGCGACATCTGCGCTGGTCATTCCCGACGCCACCACGCGCGTGCATGCTGCTCGACTTCGATACCCTTCCCGAGAAGCCGCAGGACGCCGACGCGGTGGTGCGCTTCCGGCTGAAGAAGTCGCTGCCTTTCGATGTGGATCAGTCGGCGGTTTCGTTCGATCGGCAGGGCACGGCGAATCCGGTGCGAGTGGTGGCCGCGGTTACGCCGCGCACTGTTCTGGAAGAATACGAATCGCTGGTGCGCGATGCCGGCTACAACCCGGGCGCGGTGCTGCCGTCGATGCTGGCCGCGCTGGGGCTGGTCGATGCCTCGCGTCCCACCATGGTGATCAAGGTGGAGCGCGGCACCACGACCTTCGCCATCGTCGATCAGAACCAGTTGCTGCTGTATCGCGCGCTGGAAAACGGTGGCGTCGACCGTGACCGGCGAGTCGCTGGTCGACGATGTGAATACCTCGCTGGTGTACTTCGAAGACCGCTACGGTGTGGGCGTCGATCGCGTGCTGGTGACGGGCGTGGAGTCGGCGCAGGCGCTGCAGGAGGCTCTGAGCGCCAGCGCGCAATATTCGCGTGGAAGAGTTGGTGTCGAGCACGCATGGCGGGGGCGGCGGCCGGCAACGTGCCGCGGTCGGCGCTGGCCGGAGTGGCGGGAGCACTGGTTTCCTGATGCGTCTCAACATCAATCTCGCCAGCCAGCCGTACGAAGTCGCACGGGAGTACCAGCGGCGCATGACGCATGCTGATCGCCGCGCTGGCGCTGGCTGCGGTGCTGCTGGTCGGCTACATCGTTTATCAGCGCGCGCACTCCCGCGGCATCAACCGGCAGTTGGCCGAGGTGCAGCAGCAGATCGACGGCCTGGATCATGAAGAGGCGCAGGCGCGCGCCATCCTGAACAAGCCGGCGAACCGCGTAGTCGCCGACCAGTCGGATTTCCTGAACGAGCTGTTTGCGCGCAAGGCGCTTTCGTGGACGCGCATCTTCACCGAGATGGAGAGGATCGTGCCGCCGAACTTGCACGTCGTGTCCATGAAGCCGGAGTACACCAAGACCAACGACCTGGTGCTGCACATGGTGGTGGCGACCGATTCGCGCGATCGCGCCGTGGAGCTGGTGCGGCACATGGAGAAGTCGAACCACTTCCGCCAGCCGCAGGTCGTGGCTGAGACCGTGACCACGAACACCAGTGCGATCAGGCGGCCGGCGGGAACATCCAGTTCGATATCGCCGCGATCTACGTTCCCGCGGACGCAGGACGATGCAGGCGCCGACAGCCGACGAGCAAGCGCCGAGAGCGGCAACCGAGCAGCGGCTGCACCCGAGAAGGCCGCCGCTCCGGCAGCGTGACAGCCGCGCGAGCAGTCGGGCCATCGGCGAGCCAGCCGGATCCGGCAACGTCAACGCGGCGCAGAATCGTCCCATGCGGCCGAGCGCGAGAGGGGACACTGATGGCCAGCATTCGCGAAACTCGCAAGAAACTGATGCCGGTGCGTGATCGCGCTGGCGGTGCTCGATCTGGCGTGTGTGGGGTATCTGCTGTCGCCGGCGGGACGCTCGCGCCAGGCGCGGCAGCGCGACTATCATGAGTTGCGCGCAGCAACTGGTCGCCAAGCAGCAGGAAGTGCTGCCCACGCGCGGCATGGATCAGAAGCTGAAGCAGGCGTCGCAGACATCGACGGCTTCTATGACCATCGGTTTCCGGCGCGAGTATTCCGCGGTGTCGGAGGAGCTGGGCAAGGTCGCCGCGCGACACCGGCGTGCACTCTCGCGGCAGTCAAGTACGACGAGAAGGACGCGCCGATCGAAGGTCTGCGCAAGTTGAACATCGAGATCGCGCTCTCCGGCGATTATCTGCAGGAAGTGAAGTTCATCAATGCGCTGGAGCGCGACAAGATGTTCTTCCTGATCGACGGCATCGCGCTGGGCGAGCAGCAGGGCAATGTGCGTCTGCAGCTGAAGCTGGAAACCTATCTGCGCGCGGGAGCGGCTACGTCGTGAAGATGGGAACCGAAAACAAGAAGAAGACGCATCATCGCCGGCGTGCTGCTGGTGTGTCGCGGTCGTCCTGGTGGTGCGCGCCTTCTCCGGGCGGAGGCGAGGACAACGCGACGCCGCTCCGCGCAACCACGCAGCTGCGGCGGCCAGCTGCCGCAGCCGGAAAGCGCGCAGAGAAGGCGCACAAGCCTGCTCGCTGTTGCTGGCGCATTCGCTCGATCCGACGCTGCGCTTCGACCTGCTGAAGTCCAGCGAAGATGTGACTTACAAAGGCACCGGGCGCGACATCTTCCGTTCGCAAGCGCCGCCGCCCGATATCCCGAAGCCACTGCAGTCCGGATGTAACACCGCAGGTCCGCCAGCTCCGCCACCGCCGCCGCCGATCGATCTGAAGTTTTACGGCTTTGCCGGCCGAAGAATGGCAGCAAACAGGATCTTCCTGCTGAAGGGCGAAGATATTTTTTGGCCAAGGAAGGCGACATCGTCGACCGGCGCTACAAGATCATGCACATCGGCACCAATTCGGTGGAAGTGCAGGACGTGCTGACCAACAACACGCAGACGCTTCCGCTGACTGCGGGATGACGTAGGCTTCAGCTCGGCTCGTTCGAGCCTGGCGGTTGAGAGTGCTTTAAAATAGCAGTGACGAAATGAATTGCAGTATGCAGCAGGTCTCAGCAACAAGTCGCGCTCCATCGGCGAGCCCGGAACCAGTCGGCGCGTCGTCAGCGCGACGGTGGATACCTGCTGCTGGCCATCCTGCTGATGATGGCGCTGATGATCATCGCGGCCGACGATTGTCGCTCCGCGCATGGTGCAGCAGATCAAGCGCGACCGCGAAGAAGAGATGATCCATCGCGGCACCGAATACGCGCGCGCGATCAAGAAGTTCTACAAGAAGTATGGCCGCTATCCCGCCAACCTGGAGCATCTGGATAACGACCAACCAGATTCGCTTCCTGCGCAAGCGCTACAAAGATCCGCTGACCAAAGATGGCAAGTGGAAGCTGCTGAACTACGGCGACATTGCGACTCTGCTGAACGCTGCCGCGCCAGGCACCCCGGCAGCAGCATTGGCGTCGCAGAACGGTTTGTCTCCTGGCGGCCTAACTACGGGCGCTGCTGCATCAGGCAGCCCATTCGCCAGTTCGCAGCAGCAGCAGTCGCAGCAGGGCAACTCCTTTGCGAGCGGCTCTTCGGCGTCGTCTTCCCAGGGAAACCAGGATCCCAATATCGTTTATCCTCCGGGTACTGGACCGAACAACCAAGGCGCTGGCACTCAGGCAAGCTCAGCTGATAGCGGGCAGAGCGCGAGTGGCGGGCAGCAGAGCAACTCCCCCTTCGGACAGAGCGGAACGCCTGGCGGCAACCAGCCTGGCTCAAATAATCCGGCAGGCAATTCACCATTCGCGCAGAACACGACTGGCGGAGGTCAGACCTTCGGGGGCGGAGCGATCGTTGGGGTGGCTAGCCTCAGCAAAGATCCAACCATCCGCATTTACAACAAGAAGAAGACGTACAACGAGTGGCAATTTATCTATAACCCAATCATGGACCAGGCCAATGTGTTGCTGCGCGGTCCCTACCAGCCCATAACGATCGGCGGAGCTCAGATAGGAACTCCCGCCGGCCAGATGAATGGGCAACAACAGCCAGGCGCCCTCGGACAGCAGCAGAATGGATTTGGCCAACAACAGAATGGTTTTGGCCAGCAGCAGAACGGTTTCGGTCAACAGCAGAGTGGATTTGGGCAACAGCCCAATGCCCCGCAACAGCCCGGTGGCGGCAACTTCCCCCAGCAGCAGAATCCGCAACAGTAACGGAGCTATCAGCTGTCAGCCGTCAGCCGTCAGTTTTCACAGCTCGTACCATCGCCAACTTCGATTGAGTGGCGAACCGCTCTTGCAGCCTCCGCGCAAATGGCCGACCGACGCGAGACAGGAATTGATGCGGTCGCGAAAAAGCGAGCAGGTCGTAGGACACCTCGTCTGACGCACGATTCCATTCCACCAAGAAACGTTCCTCACCAGATTCCGCATGATCGTCAAGGGTGCCATAGGCGAAGCCGAAACGCTTCATTGGTGTGTCTTCATCGATGACGTAAACGATCCGGCAGGCGTTTAGCCAATAGCAACCCATATGGTGAGCAAGAATGGCAACGTTCTCGTTCACAGCGATTGGTGTCTTGGGCCAATACAGGCGAACCCATCGCAGGTCCAACATCTCCCATCTCCGGAGCGCCGCGATGGCTCTCTCCCAGGTTGGCTGTCCCGTGCCTAGCCGTACCCGATTGTGATCGACCGTAAACAAAGGAGGTGGCAACGAGGAGGTCGCGCGCACTTCTGAGTATGTGTAGTTTGATTCCGCAGCCCGAGCCAAGAATCGCTGGATCTGAGTTTCCGAAGGTTGAGAGAACAATAACATCGCGCTTATGCTCGAATGCAGCGCCGTTTAATCGGACGGCTTTCCGATACTAACCACTAGCCACTAACCGCCGACCACTTTTTCGTAAACTCCACCAGCAATTGCAGCCGTTGGCGCGCGTGGCCGCTGTCGATGGCGTACGCCGCCAACGGCACGGCATCGTTGATGTGGTCGGCATGACCGGCGGCCACCAGAGCGGCGGCGGCATTCAGCAGCACCACATCGCGACGGCTCGAGCGTTCACCATCAAGGATGGCGCGAATCATAGACGCGTTTTGCGGGGCATCGCCACCGGCAATTTCTTCCAGTGGCGCGCGGCGCAAACCAAAATCCTCAGGCGTAACTTCATAGACGTGCACCTGACCGTTTCGCACTTCGGCAACTTTGCTGGCGCCGGTGATGGTGATCTCGTCCAGCCCATCGCGCCCGTGGACCACCAGAGCGCGCCGCAGTCCGAGTTCGCTTAACGCTTCGGCCAGCTTCTCCACCAGATCGGCGGAATAAACGCCCACCACCTGCGCCGAAGATCGCGCCGGATTGGTCAGCGGGCCGAGCAGATTAAACACCGTGCGAAGCCGCAGCTCACGGCGCGCGGGTTGGACATACTTCATCGCCGAATGCAGGGCCGGTGCAAACAGGAAGGCGATGCCGGTTTCGCGCAGGCAGGCGGCAATGCGCGCCGGCGGCAGACCGATGTTGACTCCCAGCGCCTCCATCACGTCGGCCGAACCGCATTTAGAACTGATGCTGCGGTTGCCATGTTTAGCAACTCGCACTCCGGCCCCGGCAATTACCAGAGCGGTAGCCGTCGAGATATTGAAGGTGCCGCTAGTGTCGCCGCCGGTGCCGCAGGTGTCGACCAGCGCATCACGCCCGGTGCCGCTAAGGTCGAGGGCCTCGCCATCCTCGTTTTTCAAGGGCGTGGCCTCGTCGCGGATCGCCTGAGCGAAGCCGACGATCTCCTCCACCGTCTCGCCCTTCATGTGCAGCGCGACCAGCAGCGCACCGATCTGCGCGTCCGTAGCCTCGCCGCGAAGAATTTGCGACATGACTTCGCGCGCTTCCTCGCGAGTGAGGGAACAACGATGGTCGGCGATCTTATGCAAGGCGTCGAGGATCATGGAGAAGTGCTATCGGCTATCAGCCGTCAGCTGTTAGCTTAGCATTCTGCGCCAACGTTCAGCTCTATCGTGGGCGCAGCCAGGGAACAGTGCCGCTTCACGATAAGCACGCTGAATCGTGCGATATTGGTAGTGTGATATCTCGGAACTTCCCAGTCGCTCGGCTGCGCATAGCTGTGTGCTGCTGTTCACGCTTGCCAATGTGCCGCTGACCTGCTGCTCAAACGTCTCGCGCTTATCTCGGTATGGACCGCAACGACTATCCTGGCGACGCCAATATGTCGGTCCTGCGCAAGACGTTTGCGTTCACAGGATATTGGCTGAACACCCCTCCCGGCGCCGACCGCAACACTTGGCAAGGCAAGCGCAAGGCTCTGGAATCCATGGGCTACGGTTTCCTGGTGCTGTTCAACGGCCGCGAATATGCGCAGCTCAAAGCTTCGGGGAATGCAGCCCGCATAGGCGCCGACGATGCGACCAAAGCCGTGCGGTCAGCCCAGCAGGAGGGCTTTCCCCGGGACGCGATTCTGTTTCTCGATCAGGAGCAAGGTGGCCGGATGTTGCCCGAACAACGTACGTACATCCATGCCTGGGTCGACGGCGTGACTCGCGGCGGCTATCGCGCGGGAATCTATTGCTCGGGAATTGCCTTTCACGAATCGAGCACTGTTTCTGTCGTAACCGCCAACGACATTCGCGACAATGCCGGCAAGCGCGAAATCCATTTTTTCGTCAGCAACGATCAGTGTGCTCCCTCGCCAGGCTGCGTCTTTCCCAAGTCGCCCCCGAACCCGGTCGCCAGTGGAGTGCCGTTCGCCGACGCCTGGCAGTTCGCTCAATCGCCGCGGCGTCCGGAGATGACGGCGGCCTGCCGTCAGACTTACGCAGCCGATGGAAATTGCTATCCGCCGGGCATTGCGCCGAGTTCGGGTGTGCATGTCGATGTCGATACCGCGAACTCCGCCGATCCATCGCACGCGAGGACTCAATAGTCTTCATGGAATGTTCTCACCCGATATCGGAAGAAGAAATTCGACATGCCGCCTCGCTGTTGCGCGCCGGCAAGCTGGTCGCGTTTCCCACCGAGACGGTTTACGGTTTAGGCGCCAACGCACTGGATGCGGAAGCGGTGGCCCGGATTTTCGCAGCCAAGGGCCGGCCACAAACCAGCCCCATCATCGTGCATGTCAGCAGCATGGAGATGGCGCGATTGGTGGTGTCGGAGTGGCCGAAACAAGCGGAGTTGCTGGCAGTAGAATTCTGGCCCGGTCCTCTGACGCTGGTGTTGAAGAAGCAGGCCGCCGTTCCCGAGCTGGTGACCGCCGGTTTGGATACCGTAGGCGTGCGCATGCCGGCGCACCCAGTCGCACTGGCGCTTATCGCAGCGGCCCAGATTCCGGTAGCTGCACCCAGCGCCAATCGCTTCACCCAACTCTCACCGACGACGGCTGAGCATGTCCGGCAGAGCCTTGGCGCGCGTGTGGATTACATCCTCGATGGCGGAGCCTGCTCCGTCGGAATTGAATCTGCCGTGCTGTCGCTGACCGGTGGCTCGCCGCTGTTGTTGCGGCCCGGTGGAGTTTCGCGTCGGCAGATCGAGTTGTTGATCGGTCCTGTTGCCCAGCAGACGCACGCCTCGAGCGAGGCACATCCCTCGCCGGGCATGCATCCGCGACACTATAGCCCACAGACAAAGCTGCTGTTGGTGCACGACGGCGAAGTTCCGGAGTCTGGCATTGGAACCTACCTGCAACTCCATCATCGGCCCGGAAGGGAAGTGCGAGCAGTTGTTCCCATGCCCTCTGATGCCGCGCAATATGCGTCGCAGCTCTATCGCATACTGCACGATGTCGATTCGCGAGGCTATGACTGGATTGCCGTGGACGCTCCGCCCGACGCACCGGAATGGGAAGCGGTGCGCGACCGACTGCATCGAGCCGCGGCGTCCGGCCGCTAGCGACTAAGAGATCTGCGTAGCTACGAGGGCAGCACTGCCGATCTCAACAGCATGGTACAGTCGTTGCTGCAAACATGTCCTGCTATTCTCCCGTCCATTGAGTGGCAAGCATACCAATTCGCGCCAGGCGGGAACTTCACCCGGACTGCTCCGCCAGGTCGGACTGTTCGACGCCACCATGATGGTGATGGGCGGCATCGTCGGCGCGGGCATCTTCATCAACCCGTATGTCGTGGCGCTGCAGCTGCACACACCGTTGCTCATTCTGGGAGCATGGATCTTGGGCGGCGTTGTGGCCATGCTGGGCGCTTTCGTTTATGCGGAACTGGCCGCGCGCCGGCCGGAGGTAGGCGGACAATACGCCTACCTGCGCGAGGCGTTCCATCCGGTGGTGGGCTTTCTTTATGGATGGGTGCTATTGCTCGTGATCCAGACGGGCGGCATGGCCGCGGTCACGGTAACCTTCGCACGTTATCTGTTGGAACTCACCGGCTGGTCGGTCTCGGAGCGCGTGATCGTAGTTCTGACGCTTGCCGCACTGACCATCGTCAATTGCCTTGGGGTGAAACTGGGCAGCCGGGTGCAGAGCGTGCTGATGGTGCTGAAGATTGCCGCTATCGCTGGACTGATCGGCGCGGGCCTGTTCCTGGTGCGCTCGCCGCATCCGTTGCTGCACCCGGTGCTCGATCGCGCACCATCGCTCGACCTGGTAACGGCGATCGGAGCAGCCATGGTTCCCGTACTGTTTGCTTTCGGCGGATGGCAGACCTCCAACTTCATCGCCGAAGAGGTGAAGGAGCCGCGCAAGAATCTGTCGCGGGCCTTGGTGATGGGCGTGGCCGGAGTGATTGTGCTTTATGTGGGCGTGAACTTTGTCTGCGTGCGGACGCTGGGGCCGCAAGGGCTGGCTGCCACCAGAGTCCCGGCGACTGCGGTGATGCGGGTCGCGATGGGCAATGCCGGTGCGCGGCTGATCGCACTGGGCATAGCGGTGTCAACGCTGGGATTTCTTGAGCCAGTCGGTCCTGACCGCGCCGCGCGTCTATTTCGCCATGGCGCGCGATAAACTCTTTTTTCGGAGCGTGGCCAGGGTAACGGCGCATACCCACGTTCCGGTGATAGCAATTATCCTGCAGAGTGTGTGGACCATTGTGGTGGCGCTCTCAGGACGCTACGAGCAGATTCTGAATTATGTGGTGTCAATGGACTTCCTGTTCTTTGGACTGACGGGCGCGAGCTTGTTCGTGTTTCGAAGCAGGGAAAAGAAGGCGCCGGACATTTTCCCGCGAGGATACCGCGCTCCCGGACATCCCTTTACCACGGGAGTTTTCGTGCTGGTGTCATGGCTGGTCGTGATCAATACCATCTACAAGTACCCAGGCAATAGCTTGCTCGGCATGGCGGTTTTGCTGCTTGGCTTGCCGGTGTACGCCTTCTGGGCGTCGAAACAGAAAACGGAGGACGGGAAAGCCTGATGTCATCTCGCACCCACACTGGTTCGCCGTACATGCAGTTTGCCAAGCTGCGGTCGGCGGCAAAGTACAACCTGGCGACCAGCGGCATCATGAGTTATCCGTTGGCCGAGCTACCCGTGAAGCTGGAGGACTTGGAGATCAATGGCCCGACTCTTTACGGCTACGCGCCTTTGAAGGAGCGACTGGCGAAGAGGAATGGTGTAACGCCGGAGTGCGTCGTAACGGTTGCAGGAACATCCATGGCGAATCACTTGGCGATAGCGGCGACGCTGGAGCCGGGCGAGGAAGCTCTGGTGGAACATCCGACCTATGAGTTGCTGGTGACCACGCTGCAGTATCTCGGCGCAACGGTGCGGTACTTCGAGCGGCGGATGGAGGACGGGTTTCGCGTCGATCCGGAAGAGGTCGAACGGCAGATCACTCCGCGGACGCGGTTGATCGTCCTCACCAATCTACATAACCCCAGCGGTGCATACATCGACGAAGCAACGCTGCGCGCGGTCGGCGAGCTGGCGAAGAAGCACGGCGCCCGCGTGCTGGTGGACGAGGTCTACCTGGAGGCAATGTATGAACAGCGTCCACGCCCGGCCGTCCACTTGGGCGAGCACTTTGTGGTAACGAGTAGCCTAACCAAGGCGTATGGCCTGAGCGGTTTGCGTTGCGGATGGGTGCTGGCGAATCCGGAACTGACCGAGCGTATGTTGCACATCAACGATCTCTACGGCGTGAATGCGGCATTTCCGGCCGATTTGCTGAGTGTGATTGCGCTCGACAATCTCGACCGGGTCGCCGCCCGAGCGAAGAAGCTGCTGGAGCTGAATCGCCCGGCCCTGAATGCGTTCCTTCGATCGCGCGAGGACCTGGAGTATCTCCTGCCGGAATTCGGCACCATCGCCTTTCCCAGGTTGAAGTTCGGCAGTGTGGACGACCTCGATCGTCGGCTGCGGGAGAAGTATGAGACCAGCGTCGTTCCCGGAAGTTACTTTGACATGCCGCGACATTTTCGCGTAGGTATTGGCGGCGATCCGGAGATGACGCGCGCGGCTTTCGACCGCTTAGCAATGGCACTGGATGAATTGGGGCGATGAGGTAGGAGCTGAGACTCTGTCCCAATCGGCTGAGCCAGCATAGCACTGGGCCGCGGCCTCGTTTTCGAAGCGCCGACTAGTTTGTATAATAGGGCAGGCTGGCGCGGAACCCGTCAGCGTCCGTGGTTCCTTTCCAACATGGGGCTATAGCTCAGCTGGGAGAGCGCATCGTTCGCAACGATGAGGTCGTCGGTTCGATCCCGACTAGCTCCACCAATCTAAAGGACTTACGGCTACAGTTTTTGGAATCGTGTTCACTTGTGTTCACATTCATTGAACTATCCCAACCGACTTGAGGGTTCTGCTTTCCACCATCTCTTCCATCTGTGCTACAGCCCGTCTCTGCGATTCAGGAACGAACTGAGCGTAAATATCCATCGTGGTTGAAATCCTTGAATGCTGCATCTGGCCCTGTACTGCCTTCGGGTCGGCTCCCGACTCAACCAGCCAGGTTGCATACGAGCGCCGCAATACTTGCCAGTTCACCCAGGGTAGGCCGAGTATTCTCGCGACCGGCTTGATGTGGCGTGACAGAATGTTGTGGTCCAACATCGGCACGCCCTTGCGTAATGACTGGAACACCAAATCCCTAGGGCCGTCGGAGCGCACCAGCTTGATCTGTTTCTTCGCTCCACGTCCCCAGTTGAGCATTACCGATGTGTGCTTGAGTTGCTGAATGCGGCGAATCACCTTGAGCGATACGCCGATGGTTGCGCTACTGGCTCCGGTCTTGGGTGCGCCCCAGTCGCCGCGGCAGTAGCGCTCATCAATCGTCAGCGCGTCGGCGTGTACCTCCCACTTCAATCCAATCAACTCGCTGACTCGCAGCCCAGCCATCACGCAGACATAAACCATCGTTGCGTACGGCTCGGTCATGAGGTTCACCAGCGAGTCGAACTGTTCTGGCGTCATGTGGGGTTTGTTGCGCTTGCCGTGCTTCGGCGCCAGGAGTTGCACGCTGCCCAGCGGGTTCTTGATTAGCAAACCAAATCGGACAGCGCTGCCGAGCACGCTCGCTAGCACGTCTTTGATCTTCAGCGCACTCGGATGGTTCGCCTTCACGCCAGAGAAATACCTTTGAAGAGTGACAACGTTCATGTCCCGAAGCGGCATGTCAGCGAATATGGGCAACAGATGCTTTCTCAGCGTTAGTTTGTAATTCTTCTGCGTTGTGATTGCCAGCAGTGGCAACACGGCGTCTCGATACGTTTCGTCGATGTACGCTCCGAAGTGCGTAGCCGAACCAATGGATTCCAGCCCATGGTTCATCGGCCTTAGCATCTCGGAAGCGATCTTCTTCACTTCGCGCTCGCGCATCGTGGCGGGGGCAACCTTGTTGTTGGATTAGAGACGGCATTTCTCCGTGACCCAACTTAGATCAGCTCCCTCCAAACTGCGCGCCTATGCCGCGCGCAAGCGTCCGCCGTACTACGGCTTTCGTTCAAATCGGCTTATCGGAAGTGATCGCGATTGCTCGCAATTGGGGCAACCAAAAGTTACTTGCAGACCATCACTGGAACACTCGCTTGCGCTTTAGATTGTGCGGCGAAATATTTTTGAACACCGTTCGTCAATATTTGTGCCTTCGCCTTGTATTCGTCACGTAAACTGTAGATAGAAATGTAGCTGCCGGATCCTCGGCGGAGAACACGTATCATCCGCTGATAGGAAGCCACCTAATAAGGAGGAGCCGGTATGAAGCGGAGCCTACAGGCAGTTCAATCAGCAGCAGTCCCCCAACCTCACGCGGGTAACACCATCGGAATCGACCTGGGCGATCACTGGAGTCGCTACTGCGTGCCGCCACCAGCGTATCTCGGCTACGTATCACGGCCAGATCCGCTTGCGCCTCCCCACTGCGATGGCAGACCGGAGAGAGCAGGCTGATATCCACTTGCCCCAACCGCGCCAGCCTCCTGCAGCGAATCCCAATAGGCAGAACCGCTGTTTTCGCTAGGCGCGCTTCAAAAGCAATCGGTTGTGATACCCTGTGCCGGCCCGAATGTCTGAAAGCAAGCGTATCTCATCGGCGCCCCACACGTACCAAAAGAGGCCTTCCCCGGGGGAACCAGGATGTCGGGAAAACGGAAAGAATATTCGGAAGGAACATGTCGATGCGTCCGAATTACACCAGCACTTTACACTTCAACCTACCGCCAGACAAATGGAGTGCGCCGAACACTCCGCTTACACTGCATGCGATTGGGCGGGAATACCCGATTCGCGCGCACTCGAGCGAGACTTTAGCGGCGCAGCGAAGCAAGAATTCAGCCCTCGACGTTATCCCTGAATCGCATCTTTCCGAGATCACACATTTCGTTGACAATGTCGAACTGCCGAGCGATGCCGTAGGCCTCTACTACGTGACACAGCCTCCGCGCGATCCCAGCGCGTTGATGGGGGGCATGGTTGTCGCAGGCATCCACATTCCGCGGCAAAGCCGGGCAATCGCCGCCCGCCGCCGTTTACGAGAGAATCGGCAACGGCGCTTGCCCAAGGTGTTGGCGCAACTCGGTGTGAACGCGGCAGTGTTGAAATCCGCTGAAGCTGATGCCATCCTGCTCGATGCCGCTCTGATTGCCGGACCGCTTGAAACAGCCAAGATGATCCTTTTCCAGCATCCGGAAATTGCCTCGGTGAATCCGGAAATTGCAGCGGACATGCACGAATATATCGACGAGGCCTTGGACATCTATGAGGACCTCTGGCGATATATTTCGAGTCACGGGCCTGATACCAGCGATCCCTGGCAGAAGAATACCCAGGCGGTACATGCTGACGGCTCGCCATTCGAGCCACCTGATGATCTGCTTGATAAAGATGGTAAGCCCATCCCGTGGAAGACGGACGGCAGTGGCAAACGGAGAGTTCCGCAATCGGAGCTGTCCGAAGGAACGGTGGCCGCGGCGAAGACAGCGCTCGACTACGTCTTGCGGAAGACCAAAGACACTCCGAAATTCCATGGAATCGTATGGCAGCGCGCGCAAGGTATACCGTCCACGCAGGATAAACGGGGAGTGGTCGTACCGAATCCTGCTCGGGGGGCTCTGCTGGAAAACGACGGTCTGGGCAGCAGCGCCGACGTATATAAATGGACGCTTGCCAATCCTGGTTCGGGGTGGGGACTCGACATCAGCGACAACATCTCCTTTGACAGCGATACGCAACAGGTAACCATCCGGATCACGAACAAGGCCAATCGTTGTTTGGGTGCTTACGTTCAGTTTCTGAACAGCAATGGAGAAGCGATTGAACCCAAGGGCTGGCGAGACCGGATATCTATCGCTGAGTACCAACGCAATCCGACCAAGAAATATTTGAGTTTCATCCGTCCGACCGACTGCATTTTTGGAATTCCCACGACGAGCAATGAGACGGCTATCGGGTTTCCATTCGTCGAAGGCGCGGTGAAGGCGAAAATTCTGCTGGGCGGATTAGGCACTGGAGTGGATGACGGCGACGTGGTTGGCTTAGGGCGGAATACGTCCGCGGTCCTGAATTATGCCCTTCCCAGCATGATGATCGGCTTTGGCGTCGGAATGGATTCCACTGCATGGTTTTACAGCATTTTCACGAATCCTACCCTGCTTGAAGCACTCTTAGGAGTTTTGTCGGACGAAGGAGACTTCTGGCTGAAGACAATGGACCCGAGTTTCTTTCTGCGTAAAGCGGCAGGCGGGATCGTTACTGTTCTCTTCAGCAAAGCTCTCACTCTCGTAGCCAAGAAAATCGTAGCCAAAGTTTCGGGCCAACAAGTTGCGGACGCGGCACCAATCGCTGGCTGGGTATTACGGATTATGTGTCTCACCTCGGCAGCCGGCATGATGATCTCCACCACAGTAGCGGTTACCAATGCGCCCTGTGTTTATTCACTCGATTTGAGCCGAGCCCTTGACGTCCGGGTAATCGTGTCGCCGGACCCGGCACACGGTGGTTCCGATGCGGTTTGGCCCTCCAGCTTCGATCACTACTCTCTTACCCTCAAGCATCAGAACGGTGTAGCGCAGAGTTTGGGGCCTTTCAATCGCAAGGACAGGTCGTCCCCGCTCGACCACACTTTCTCGAATGTGGCGGCGGGTCGCGGTGACAATATACAGGTCACGGTCAATCTTTATTCGGAAAATGAATGGCTGTGCGGAGCCTGGATAAGCGATTGGGTCGCTGCCGTTTCCACGGACGGGACTACCACCATCACGATGAAGGGCAACATCGTCGAACGGCTTGTTCCGCTCAACGCGGATACAACGTACAGTCACCAAAACAGACTCGTAGTGAAAGATGGCAAGCACGTCTGGAAAGAGAGCACTGAGGCACCTTCAGAAGTGTGGAGTCCCACCGGTTCCGGGCCAGCGGATCACAACTTGAGCAAACTGGTTAATATCACGTCGAACAATCACGCATATCGGATTGGCTACACCTGGATGGCGTCGGGACAAGCTCTGCCTCTGGACAACGGCACAGACAAACTTGATTCGCAGATGTACGCATTCCAGGGCATCAGCACTTTGGCCGATCCGGAAAAAGGCGGGAAGTTTCCTGGTCGCGGGTTTTCAGTGCAGCCCTATATGGCCTTCGACCAGTTCGGCCCGGCGCCGCTGTTAATATTGGCGCTCCCATTCCAGACAGTGCTCGACGATCCGAATGCCGAAATTCCGCCGGAAATGCGAGAGGCATTTGCAGCCGCGAAGCACGCGCTTCCACCTAAAGTTTCCAAGCAGATTGTCAAGCCGACGGTTGAGTGGAATCTGAGCGATCCGGATGAATCGAGGATTCTGTACGTACTCAAACGCCGTCCTTCCGGGATCTTCGTTTATCCATATCCCAATCCCGAGTTCAGTACCCGCAATTTCTATCTCGATCCGCGGGGTTCCGGCGAGAACCAGCAGCACCTCCGTTTGGTGGATTTGAGCGATCCGTCCACGAACTTTGATTATGCGCAGGATAAGAGCTGGGGAGTTTTCCACCAAACGAATCTGGATGCCATTGTGGTACATCCGAACGGTGTCATTATCGGCGCGAGTTATCAGAACAACAAGTTCGAGATCCTGAAGCTGGAGGACGAACCAAAACCCGATGCAGAGGCGAGCGTCGCCATTCCCATGAGCGGAGCAGGACAAATGGAAGGCTTGCTGGGAGGGCCTAAAGGCTTGACGGTTACCGCCGACGGTCGCATCCTGGTGCTGGAGCAGACGAACAAACGCGTGCAGGCATTCGATGTTACCGGCGCCCCGGTCCAATGTTTTGCGGGAGCACTGAGTTTCGATTTGGAGGCAAGATTCATAGCGACGCTGGATGCGGGAACTATCTCGCCGGAACTGGCCGAGGCCCTGCAACGCGCCACGAAGCCCGACATCGCTCCCAGACTTTACCTTCAGCACGAACACACGCCCGATCTGAATAATGGGAATGTGAGCGAATCAATTCGGAGCGCGTTTTCGGCAAGAGGGATCGAGCTTTCGGCCCAGGCAAGCGTAAAGCCTACCGTGCCCAATGCCATCTGGATTCTCGAAGATCCAGACTCCGGACTAAGCTTCGACGTTCGAGCGGAGGAAGACGAAACGCCTGTGCGGCTTGCAGCAAGGTATTCGGTAGAGATTCAGAGCAAAGGCACGCGCTGGATCGTGCGCGATTCCACGAATGTACACACATTCTGTATACAGAATGACCCGGCTTCAGGAAAGCTGAAAGGTATCCAGCTTGTTGCGGTGATGGGTTTGAAGGATAGCGCCGATAACCTCGAGTACCTGGACGTCACTTGCGAGCCGGAAGGCTTCATCTATGTACTGTCTTATTTACGTCCGGGCGAGAAACTGTCCGATTATAGACTCGACATCTATAATCCTGACGGTTCGCACCTGACGCGTACGCCGAAAACCGCAGGCGAGGCGGGGGTCAATGCGGCGAAGATCACAGTCGACCAGTGGCGCACGCTCTTCACTTTGAATTACGAAGCTATGCGCGGTCCGGGCGGACGGACAGAACCGTCTATCAGCCAATGGATTCCCTCGGTTCCGAAGCAGGAGTATTGACGATGAACGGCTATCTTTACTGTGGCGACTTTATCGTCTATACGCAGGGCCTCGTCGGCCGCCAGCGGTTCTTCACGCTAAGGGCAAATAGCGAAATCCTATTGGACGAGGACAGAAATGCCGCCTGTATTCTTCGTCTGCACATGGGAGGAGACGGACGTTGCGTCTTGACTACACGGCCGATGATAAAAGACGGTGTTGAGAGCGCATACGATGTCGTACTGAGATTCGATCATGATTGCGGCGCGGGAGTGTTGGAAACATCGCCTTGTTTCTTACAAGAGCTGATTGTGCGACCCGCAATCGGTCCCAAGGGCGGAAACGACTATGTGAAGATCAAGGACTACCGCCTTGGCTCCATGGCAGGCCGCAGGAAACCGGAGGATCATTTCTATCTCGAGTACGAGTTGAACCCCTTATTCCCCCCCGGTCCGTGGACGTTCGAGCCGGTCGAGTTACCACCGTTTTCGAAAAGAGACAAGCGCTTCCTCAATTTTGCCGACGATACAATCGCCATCGAGATAAAAGAATCCGATATCCGGTCGTCTCACTTTGAACGCGCTCGATTGATGGGATGCGATTTTACGGGCTCTAAGCTTGATGAAGGGTGGTTTAATGATGCGGTCTTCGGCGAAAACGGGAAAATCGCAACCCTGAACGATACGACTTGGACCAAGGGATATTTCAATAATACAAATTTCTCCGACTGCTCTCTGGAGAGGGCTGACTTCAGGGCGGCCGTATTCAACCTACCGGACCCGTTTCCATTTCCTGACCCCAGGGTGACTCCCACGCAATTCAAAGGCGCCAATCTCAAGGGCGCCGATTTCACCGGCTGTGATCTGCGCGGCTTGAATTTTGAGAACGCCGATTTGACGGGTGCTAAGCTCGCGGGCGCCAGAATGCACACAGCCAACCTGACGAACGCGATTCTGACCGGTGCGGATCTTTCTAAAACAGATCTCACAACCGTGGTCTATGGGATTCAGCGCCCGATTATGCATAGGAAAGATCCAAGCGCAACGGATCGCAAGACCAAGCTTTGCGAAGCTACGCTGAAAGCTGATCTGCTCGGCAAGGATTGGCGTTGCCTAGATTTGACCGACGCCACAGTGCAGGACATTCCTATCGACATGTCCAAGTTACTCGGCTGTTATTCAGTAATGCCGAAGGTGAACTTGGAAGGCCGTAACCTCACCGATGCGGATTTTCGATTTGCCACGCTGAACGAAGCCAAGTTCAACTCGGCGAACTTGAAGGGAGCGATATTGTCCGGCCTCGACTTGACAACCGCCGAGTTCCAGAAAGCTGATTTCTCCGGTACGAAGCTGGAAGGCACGGATTTATCCGGACGAGATTTAACGACCGTCGTCAACTCGTTACCCGCAGTCGGGTCGGCAAACACCGCGAACCGTACTAAGCTGTGCCGAACCAAGTTCAACGCCGGACTTTTCGGCAAAAACTGGACCGCGCTCGATATGACGGATGCGGTTATAGAAAAGCGCACGGAGACCGATCTGACCGGAATGCAGGCAAACGATGCCCTGCTATTGAAAGTCACGCTCTCCGGCGCGAATTTTAATCCTGCCAAGACAGATGGCGGAAAGGTGAATTCCAGCTTCGCCCGGGTGCGATTTAACGGCGCAGATCTAACCAGAGTACAGTTCAAGAACGCGTCGCTCGAAGGCGCGCAGTTCGGCTGTTTTACGACTGTATTCCGTATGCCTTACCCCGATGGCGCAGCCGATTGGAAAGAGGCGCTTGTTAGCGTGGGCTTCGAACCTGCAGCACATGCGACGCTGATGGAAGTAGAGCTCGGGCGCGAGGGTTTATTGCAAACGGGAAGACCGGGTGACGAGAAAAGGTTTGTAGCCCGTCGCGAGATGCGAGCCGGTGGTTTAGAAGAACTGGTAGTGCTCGAGGAAGCTGTCGCCGCCACACTTTCCAAGGCCTACCTCGCGGGTGCAAGTCTGAAGAACGCCAACTTGGAGGGAGCGACCGCGGACTTCGTGCATATCTACTCCTTTGACGGCAGTACTTCGCAACTGGAAGGTGCAATGATGTCTAGGATTCGTTTGATCGGCGCCAACTTGGGCTCTGCCAATCTGGCTAAAGCTCAAATGCAGGGTGCGACTTTAACAGACGCGATCTTGACGAACGCAGATCTCCGAGAAGCGAATCTCTCACCTGCTTCCGACGGTAGTTCGACCGACCTCACGGCTTCCCACCTTTCCGGCGCGAACTTCAAAGATGCAAAGCTCCACGGCGCTCTCCTCACGGATGCCGCGATCGCAACTGCCAACGGCGTGTATTTGTTCAGCGCGGAGGCCGGGCTCAAATCGGAATTGGACATATATAAGACTAAGCAGCTAAACAAGGCCTCGCCGGACGATTTCGATGACATTCTCGCGGCAATGACTTCTTTGGATACGGTCAAGCTCATTCCTGTGCTCAAGGCAAGCGGGTTCAATGTCGGATCTGCCGCAACCGCCACACTGCTTCTATCGGAAGCATATGAATGGGATGTCGAAGATAAAAAAAATAAAAAAACCTGGACAGTGAAACTGAATACGACAGGAATCTCGCCTACCCTACAGACGGGCGACAAGACATTCCCCTCGGAATTTCTGCCGAATTACTTAATGGCCCTGCGGACGAAGCGGATCGACATACTTATTCCAGCGTTCCGGCACCTGGACATCGATTTATCACTGGAAACGAGCGTGACAGAGAAGCAGTCTCGCGCCGCCAGATGGAGAGTGAAGAGCGAGGGCCACGCGGATATTATCATCTGGACCCGCCTCTTCGATCTCGGCCAACGGAAACTCATCGCGGAGACATCGTGGGAGCAAATCCGGAGCGCGTTCAGCACCAAGAGCAGGCCACTAGAACTCAAGGCAACCTTGAAGAAGTTAAGTGGGACGGAGGCCTGGCTCGTGGATAACGATTCCGATAATCCCGGCGCGTTCACGCAGGGGTACGTCAAGTTCAAGATCATGGCATCTGCAGAGGTTGCGGTATACGGCACCGATTTTCGAGTGAGCCGTCTTGCGCAAGACGACCGGTTGGAAATCGTCACCGAGAAATTATGCCCACCGGGAGATTTCGATCGGCTCATCATGGATGGAGAAACAACGCTTCCGAACGGTATCAAGCTCAAAGACCTGGGCACGGAAACTTGGAATGACAAATGGTTGTACGCAGCGGACTCACCACAGCCTCCTAAGTGTGTGCCTAGTAGAGATGGTTATTGTCCTCCGGATTGATGTTCCGATCGTCAGGCGAGCGGGCGCAACTGCGACGAAGATCGCCGGGTGCCAGGTTGCCTATACCGGGCCATCGCAGCTCAGCCAAGTCATGACAAGTCCCAACCCCGAGCTCCGCCGCTGCTTTGATAAACTCGATCACGAAGCGAAGTCTTGCTTGAAGTGCAAAACTGGCAGCTTGAAAACTTGCTCTTTACAATAAATTCTTCCCCTCACGACCTCTGGCACCATTTCGTTTTCGCCAGAAGATCGCTTCCTTCCAGCGCTGCTCGCTCGCATAGTGCATTCTTCGCTGCCGCACGTATTCCTCAAATTCGCGCTGAACCCGAGCCGCATACTCATCCATCCGACCAGACGTGATCGCCTCCGCTGCTGCGACGCCGTGGCGGATTGCCTTGAAGATCCCTCGCCCTGACAGCGGATCATACGCCGACGCGCTGTCACCTACAGCTGCCCACCCCTCCCCGAATATTTTCCGCCTGCATGCCGACGGCACGTGCAGTACTCGGCTCGATAAAATTGTGCTCGATCGCAAGCGGTGCGCCGTCAAGGGCGCGTGTCCGAGTTGCTCTCCAAGGACAATCCCTTGTTCAGCATAGATTGCGGGATCCGTGAAGAACATGGCGATCGTTTGACCATTGGGAATCGGCGCCGTGTACCACCATCCCTGCGGCGTGGTTTCAACGATCGTGCGCAGATCTGAGCTTTGCACACCACGCAGCCGAACCGCGATCGCGAGCAACGTATCGTCCTTCTGATACGCATGCTCTTCATCGATGCGCAACCCAGTGTGACCGGAAGCATCCACCAGAAATGCCGCCTTAATCCCTCCGATCCGCCAGCCCCCTCCGGAAATCGGAGATGGTTGCACCAGGCAGCCAAGGAATACGGTAGCGCCCGCGATTGTAGCTTCCTGGCAAAGCATGGCATCGAATCGGTTGCGGTCTATGTGCCAGCCGGCGCCATGCGCGTTCGAAACAAAGTCTTGCACCAACGGAGAACTCGTTCCCCACGCCGACACGATTCCAGGAGCCTGCACCGAATCCAACTCCGAAAACGTATCCCAAAGGCCCAATTCCCGAAGCGCGGGATTGATTTCAGGAGGAAGAGTTTCGCCATAGCGGTCACCTTCGAAGCGTGTCGCTTCCAACAAAGCCACGCGGAGGCCACGGCGCGCAAGACAGAGGGCGGTTACCGCACCGGATGGTCCCGCGCCTACAACCGTTACGTCAAAATAATTGATTGTTCCTCTCACCAGCGGACAATTATTGACTAGAATTCCAGTTCGAGACTGGAAAAGCTCTTATGAACCTTAAATCGATAGTACAGGCCCGTATCCATCCGGCCATCGGCATCGCGCGCATCGGCAACAGCGACGAGTATTTCATTGGTCCCGAGGTGCCTCATCCCACGCCTCCGCCTGCCGGCGGTTATCGCGACGCGTCGGGAAAGCTTAAGCGCCAGGCCGCCAAGTTTCGCATTTACGGGTACGACGCGGACGGGCACGTTGTCGCAGAACTCACCTCCGCCAATGCCACAATCAATTGGACTGTCCATATTGCAAACAAGAAAGGTGCGTGGTACGACTTTGACGCGGCTCTCGACCTTCCCGAAGCCCACGACCTGAAGTCGGCGCGTCGCAACGCCTTTGTACAGGGAAAGGACCGGGATAAGCTCGTTATCGATCCTGGTCCTCGATCCATCTCGGGAGCAAACCAGCGCTCCGCGCCATTCGATACCGGGGAATTTCTGGGCCAGAAGATTTATCTTGGCGAGCTCAGAACGGATGCCGCAGGCAGACTGGAATTCCTGGGCGGCAAGGGTGTTTCCGATTCCCCTTTGCCTGGATTTACGCTGGTCACCTTCGCCAACAATCCAGGCTGGCACGACGACACGTCGGACGGCCCCGTTATGGCCAATGTTGAACTAGGCGGGGTTACGATACCGGTCGATCCTGCATGGGTAGTCACCGCGCCGCCCAATTACTCGCCTGATCTGGTAACACCGCAGACCATGTACGACGTAATAACGGATGCTCTTAGCGGCGTACTGCTCGAAGTCCCTACGAAGCCCTCATTCGCCAACGACATTTTCCCGCTGCTTCGCCAGTTCAACGATGCGCAGTGGGTCAATTTCGGATTCGCAGTGCAGTTTGGGTGGCAGGCGCCCAACGATTTTCTGCGCCCCGAAATCCTGACGAAACTGGCCGAGACGCCCGTAAGCTCCAGCGATGACCCTTACGGCGAACTCCGCCGCCAGATTTTCTACAGTTTCCGCAATCCCAGCTCTACCACGTTTGAGCCTTTTGCCTGGCCACCAATCTATGGCGACGCGTTCGGCAGTTACGACGCTCCACCGGTCGCGCGCGACGGATTCTCCATCACACCGACCCTTTATAACTATTTGAGCCAGTGGATGCAGGGGAACTTCATCGCGGATTACGACCCAAGCGCGAAGCCGCCCCGGGGGATTGACGATGTGCCGCTGGTTGAGCAGCCAGCCACGCTTGATCGGGCTGCACTGCATTTCTGCATGGGAGGACCGTTCCACCCTGGCTGCGAAATGACTTGGCCAATGCGCCATTCGTCGATGTATCGGAGCCCCTATCGGCTCCGGCAACACCCTGGCGGTCTGACGAAATCCGATTACGGCGAATTCCTGACGCAGGCCACGATTAACGCCTCTGACGGACCGCTATCAGTCAGCGGCCCCGGCGACATCAGCAAATGGATGGCGGTGCCCTGGCAAACGGATACAGCCAGTTGCCGCGCCGGTTATCCCGGCACCGAGTTCCCGTCTGACCCGTTCATCCCTACGTTCTGGCCATCGAGAGTGCCGAACAACGTGCTGACCGACGCAGAGTACGACATAATCACCAACCCGGGCACATCTCCGGAGGCAAGGATGGCGGCGTTCAACCGACGCCCGTTCTGGCTGCGCAGTCTGCACATGAAGGCGCCTTATATCGAGCAAATCACGAAGATGATCACCCATTTTGGGGACCTTGGGTTAGTTCTCAAGCGCGAAGCTCGGGTTGAGGGCATTCCGCCGGTTGTGTACGTGGAAACGCTGGCCGAGGAGCAAAAGAAGCTTCTCGGAGCTGAAGCGCTCGACGCCAAAACGCCGGCCGTAACCAAGGAGTTTGCGCAGGCGAGATTCGGCGGCCTCCGCAGACGGTAGGAAATCCCGCGCGTAGCCCCGGAATGGAAGCTGGAGCATGTCCGCCCGCGCGAAGTTGGGAGACAGCTGCTGGCTTTCCTCTCATAGACACCCGATCGTGAGTGATGGCGTCCTTTATCGTTCGTTAACAGGAAAGGCAACGCCGGAGTGCGGTATTTTTTCGAAATTCGTCAATTGCAGGACCTTCCGCCGGCCGATGAACTCGAGGAGGAGGCGGCCGCCGCCTCTCAAAAACTCGAAGCGACAGAATAGCGGCATGTCTTTTTACCGCCCAGGCCGAGCGAACGACACGGATACTATCAGCCCTCGGATTGGAGGAAGAGAACACGTCTAGGGAGGAGCCCGAAGGCATCGTTGAACGAATTGATCGACTCGCGGCTTATCTTCGCGAATATTTGTTGTCGTTTGCTGAGACCGACACACGAGGTTGCGGAATCCACCGGTTAAGTAGTGGGGTGAGACGGTGCCATCCCACCTGCGCACGTTGTCGTACGATCCTGAAACAGGTCCGACCGCGCGCGACAGACCTGCCCACCTAAGCCCTATTGACTTACCCGCAACACGACGCTATATAAACATCCAGCTCCGTCTTAATCGTTTCTTTGGCGTCTTATTCGGACGCTGCGGTATCCCTGCCTCCTCCGGGTCAACGGTATAAAGGGCCAACAAGTTGTGCTGTGAGTCGCCTGCCGGGCTACGCCTCGTGCGCCGCACTATGAGGGAAAGGTGTGCTCACTGGCAATGGGCACTCGCGACAGGTGTGACTTCGTTTCAACATCTGGAGGATACTTCATGAACTGCCACAGTTTTCGCTTGCAGCTCTTCTGCCCCGCTCTGCAACCGGCCCAGAAAAGTCTCTTCTTCGTGCTCTGCCTGCAGGCCATGACTATTGCATTCCCGGCGAATGCTGCGGCGACGTCGCAGCCCTGTATTTTGCATGACAAACCGGCGATTCTGTACACAGGCGAGACTTATGGCTACCTTCGCGCCAACGACGATCGATGGACTGGCGCCCACATGCCCGACTCCGCCGCAACTGCGTTTGATACTGAGGCCGACCACATCCTCAACGATTGCCCACAGGCAATCCTCGTTGGAACGGGAGACAATCTCGCGCCCGAATATAAGTCGCGCATCGCGATCATGCCTGATCCCGTGCCCGCCGACAAAGACCAACAATGGTGCAATCACACCGGAGCCGCAGTCCAGTCTACCCTCCAGGGCATCATGCGCCTCAATCCATGTACTGTGCCGGACAGTGACTATTGGCGCTTGGAGGGGCCTCCCAAGTGGATCGAGCAAAGTCCCGCCGTTCGTTTCTTCTTAGGTGAACGGTGTACGGAATCTGCAGACCGAAAGCTCATTTGTAAACCTGATCCCAGGAAGCGCTATGACGCGCTCGTTCCCGGTCAACTCGACTTTTATTTTGGCGCCGACTTCCTGGCCCATGCTGGAGCCCAAGGCGAATTACCTTTGCTGGGCGCCAATCTCACCATCCAGGGCACCAAGCAGGTTCCCCAAGAACAACCCACCTGTAGCCAGGCACAGCTACTGCTGCCTACACAGGTATCTCTTCCCATAGCTGGAGGTGGATCAGCCGGGGGCAAAGGCAAGGGGGGGAAAGGCGGAGGAGGTGGCGGAGGTGGAAGTGCTTCTGGCGGAGGAGGCGGAGGTTCCAGCCAAGGCTCGTCGGGCTCTTCCTCCGGTCAATCTGGATCTGGCCAGCCGGGCCAAACCTGTATGCAGCCTGAAACTCCCGATTCTGAGAACTCCAACATCCTAAAGCTCGTGGGACCGTCAGCCGACTCCATCTATCCTTGGAGCAGCGAGTTTCAGCTCTCCTTGCCCGCAACCTTCAGCGCTAACTCCACTACCCTTTACCTCTGCCCGTGGAGTGCATCAAGACTTACGTTGCCAGATGATCAGAAGGACATAAATGACTGCAAGCAGCTGGAGCAGCCAAAGATCCAAACGTTCGACAAGGAAGCGCCAAGCAAAGCGACCCTCGTGGTGTCACGAGTTGAGGAGAAGGACATTCCTATAAGTAGCGACGGCTTTCCGAAGGATCCGAAGGGTGACCTGCTTCTGAATCCGGATAAGAACATTCAGATATGCGCCACCCAGGAACTTCCGCAGGACAAGAAGCGCACGGAGGACAATAAGAAGGAAGACGAGAAGACGAAGGAGAAGAATCCGAGAGCCGAAATCTGTACTCCTACTCCGCTTCGCGTCCAACGCCCATTTTTCCCGAGGGCCTGGGTAAGAATATTCCGGGAGGGAGTTAACTACGCGATATTCGGCGCTCTTGATCCTGCCCTCACTGGACTGATCTCGCCGGAGAATTCCAGCTTTGGAGATAATGACGAATACACCTCACAGATCAAGATTCCCGATCCGGCTCCCGCGCTCGAACAACTGAGAGTCACCTTCCAACGCCTCAATCCTATACCACCACTCGGACCCTGGACCTACGTACTCCTGGCCCAGATGCCGCGCTCCACGGCGCAAGCTCTGTCCGCCGCTTTGCAGTGGCGTCAGGAAAATCTCCCCAAAGGCGTCTCCGGCCACCCGTTCTACCACTTTGACGTTATTCTTTCCGCCGCCGACTCTGCCGAAGCTACTCCCGACATGGATTTAATGCTGGACCAAGACAAACGTCCGACTCCAATCATCACACCCCACCCCATCGTGATCGCGTCAGACATGCGTAACCCACTATCGCTTCTGGAAGTCGACAGCACCGAGGTTCATCATACGGAATACAAGAACCGCACTGACGCGGGTCAGGATCCAAAGCCAGTGATCGCGAAAGCCGGCTTCTTCAAGGACCGCATGCCAGAAATATGCGGCCCTAAATTACGAACTCGACATCAAAGCTGATGCTTATCTTCAACGGCCCCAGTTTCAACCCTATATCCCCACAAACGGTTCCGATGAGAAGCGAGAGGTATGCGGTGAGCCGACAAAATTTCAGTGTGCCGCATTAAATATCATGCGCAGTGAGCTCGATGCTGATATTGCTTTTCTGCAACAGAACGATTTTTATGGCGATTGTAATTATGAGGGCCCACCGGGACCAAACCTTCCTTGGGACCTAAGCGAGATGGTGGGGCGGGTACTGTGGAATAGCGGATATCTGACCCGTGTTTCCGTGAGTGGTGCAACGTTAAGGACTATCCTTCAGAACAGTGACAAGATCAAACAACAGGAGAACTCCTCGACCAGCGAGCCCATTGTACGCAAGCAGGATCTCGTTTACCTGGGCGTAAGCAAAGCAAATGGACTGTATTTTGTCGATGGAGAGGCGGTCGACGACAATAAAATCTACTCCGTCGCCACCTCTGACCAGTTGGCCTTTGAAAGCAGTATCTATCCTCAATTCGGCCAGCTCGATCTGGTAGCCCCCAGCGTATTTTTCGGCTGGGACAAACACACCTATTCCATCGGGCAACTTACCGCGGCCCGACTCACCTCCGAAAAAGAGGCAGAAGCTCTCGATCGCAATAAGGTGGTCGCCCAGGGCCCTCCGGAGTCGGAACCCTTGAAACCCCCATTAGGCCCAAAGTCGACACCGCTGGACAAGGCAAGCACCGCCGAACTTGCAGTTCAAAATCGCCACTTCCTGACTCTTACCCTGCAGCAAGCGTCCATCGGATATACGAACTCCAAGCCTAGTCAGACAGACGCGAATATCAATTCGAATCTCGCCGGAGTTACCAATCCCAATGTCGCCGCCCCCCATAGCGATAGCCTTTCCTATAGCGATTCGTTCCGGCTCATCGATCAGTGGACTCCGCATTGGAACTTTGGACTTGACCAGCTCATTTCGTTTGCCAGAAGCCGCCAGGGATCGCTGACTGCGACAACCCAAATGACACCTTCCGGGCAAGTTGTACCGTCCGAGACTATAAATCTATCTGCCAACAGCTTGATCGCCAGCCCCTTTATCGAGTTTCAATGGCATCGCTATCAAGGCAACCACTGGAAGCTTGTCGCGCGTCCCATAACCTTTTCCACGCAGCTGTCGCGGACCTTACAGTTCTTGACTACAGGGACAAAGGGCCTGGTCTATGAGCTCGACCTGCGACGCCAGGAGAACTGGCAGCCCTCCGTAGGCGCCCGCTACGAAGAAAATACCTTGACCTTCTTCGAGGCAGGCTACTTGAATCAGACGGCTCGCAATGTTCTGGCTGGATTGGATATCGACGGAGTCGCACATTCGCTTACGGCCGGAGTAACTGCCGCCGAGGTTGCCGCTATGGCCATGCCAAAGGCCAACAGTGGAAGCACTGCGATTCCAAGCTATGGAACATTTCATCAGCAGGGCGGATATTGGCTGGGAATGTACACCCACCAGCTATTCGGCCGCACAAAAAATGTGAAGATCACCTATCAGGGTCTAACCTATGGGAATTTCTTCGCCTATGGGCCCGTCAACCAGACCTCGACGGCGCTGACCCGCTACGCCGCGGAACTCGCCAACAGCGTGCAGGTCCAGCTGTGGGGGAATATCTCAATTGGCCCAAGTTACAACATATTCTGGTTTCAGGATCAGAGTCACAGCGCCGGCGACAATCTCACCAGACGCGACTGGAACCTGCAGCTGAATTATCAGTTCGATTGGCACGAGGGCCTCGAATGGAAGTATGCCTTGGCGGGAAAGACGGCGCAGTAGGCGTCGGCATCGTCAACTTGAAAATCAACGCTATGAGCGAGGGAAAAGCACTGTAGCAATTTGTATAACGGCCAGATTGTTTCGAGTGGAGGGTTCACTCAGAAAACGACTGCGAGTGTAGCAACGGAAAACTGTCTCAATGACGGGGGCCACTCTACACAACTGTAGACAATTTGGTGACGGTCAGAACCTCCACGTTCAACTCAAACCAACAGCTTTCAACAGGGAGCGTGGAACAGATTCAATATCAATCAGTTTAAACTACAGATTCAACAGATTTCCATAACTTGCAAAATTTGGTTCGGGACCAAGGGTCGGAGGTTCAAATCCTCTCTTCCCGACCAATTATTTCCAACTACTTACAGCAGCCGGGGAAGCGCAAAAGCCGACCCACCTGGTTTTGGCCCAGGTGCTCTACGCTTCCCATCCGCATCAATACTGCACTCCATGCTCGTCGGACGACGCAGGACAGTCTACAAAATCGACTACATTTTAATATAGCGGAAAAACCGAAAAACCAGGTGCCCTATTCACTTGTAAGCTCTTGAGTCGACGAGGGCCCAACTGCGTGGCGGCAAGACATGGCGAAGCCTATCACTTTCCCTTGACTTCCGAGTGGCCGACAAACCGAAACTTAGCACGATATTGATAAGTTGGAGGGCGCTGCGGCACTCTCGTTTCGAGGGCAATTCAGGATGTTGGTAGAGAGCTTAATGAGGTGACGTGGTGCTAGAATGAAGCAATTCGTCCACCTTTTCCAGCAGATCTCTTCGCGATACCGGCTTTTGCATCAGCGTAGCGCCATGAGAAACGAGGTCTTGCACGACTGGGCGCTCAGCATATCCCGAAACGTATAAAGGTTTTGTTTCCGGATGGATCGTCTGTACCTTGGCCACAACTGAAGGTCCATCCCTATCAGGAAGCACTATGTCGCTAATCATAAGGGGAATAGCTCGATTGTACTGCGCTGCCAAATCGATGGCCTCGTCACCCCGGGCGGCTTGCAGAACATGGTAGCCACCGGCTTTGAGAAACTCGCAGAAAACCAGGCGCAGAGCTTCTTCATCTTCCAACAACAGAATGGTTTCTGCGCCTCTCGGGTACTTCCCCCGGAGTTCTGAGCCGGAAAGTAATGGCGGTACCTTTTCGTTAACGCGTGGCAGACAAATGTCAAAGGTGGCGCCGGAACCAGGTTCACTTGAAACCCATATATACCCGTTACTGTGCTTGACCATGCCGTAGACCGTCGCCAATCCCAGTCCAGTGCCTCGCCCCAATGACTTGGTAGTGAAGAAGGGCTCGAAAACGCGGACTCGTACCTCTTCGCTCATCCCTACCCCCGTGTCGCTCACCGAGAGGCGAATATACTTTCCCGGCCTAATGTCGGGACAGCGCGCCGCGTCCTGAAGACCCAACTCTGTATTCCGAGTTCGAATTGTGAACCGACCACCGTTGGGCATGGCGTCGCGTGCATTCGTGGCTAGGTTCATCAGGATATGTTCGATCTGTCCGCGATCATCACGGATGGAACCCAGGTCCGCTTCCAAGTCGGTTATAATCTGCACGTCTTCGCCGATCATGCGTTGCAAGATCTTGCCAAGATCGCGGACAATCGAATTCAGGTCCAGCACAGTCGGATAGAGCACTTGTTTGCGGCTGAAGGCCAGCAACTGCCGCGTCAGTTGAGCGGCGCGCCAACCCGCTCGTTGGATTTCCTCCGCATAATGCTGCTGGGCGCTGGGCTGGGCGGTTGCGAGGAGTAGCTCGGAATTTCCGAGAATGATACTCAGGAGATTATTAAAGTCATGGGAAATTCCTGCCGCCAACAGCCCGACAGCTTCCATCTTCTGCGCCTGACGGAATTGCTCCTCTAGGTTTCGACGTTCCGTGATATCAACGCCTACTCCAATCATGTGGGCCGAGCCATTACGAACCATCAAGCCATGTGCATCAATACAGCAAGTGCTGCCATCCGGCCGTAGCAGTCGATACTGGGCTGAGTATTCTCCGGCTCCGGCCATCACACTCCGTATGGCATCCTCGACTCCGGACAAGTCTTCTGGGTGAATCCGCGTAACTGCCTCATCGACGTGGCCAGAAAATGTATCTCTCGTGAATCCGAACTGGCGATAGGTTTCATCTGACCAAGTCACCGTGTTCGCCGCGACATCCCAGTCCCACAACCCAATACGCAAGCCACCTCTCGCAGCCAATTCCAAGCGTTGCTGCCACTCGTCAGCAGCCTGCTCGGCCCTTTTTCGGCCGCTGATATCGCGCAGAACCACCTCGATTGCAGGACAGCCGTTCCAGGTAATTGGAATGGCCACGGCTTCGATTTCCACCGACGAACCATCGCACGCGATTAGTGTGGACTCCATGGGAGGAGAAGCCAATCCGGTCAAGTAACAATTTCGTATTCGACTTCTTATGGCAGGCAGATCTTCGGGAGAAACAATTTCGGAAATGCCCTTTCCGAGTAGTTGTTCTGATCCATCGGCAGCGAGCAAACCCACGCAGAAGGGATTCACAAAGACGATTTTCTCGTCGCTGTGAATAAGAATGGCGTCAGGCAACGCCTCTATAAGTTTGCGAAATAGGTGTTCGCTTTCTGCTAGCGCGTCCATTGATGGTCTGCAATCGAAATGTGTCATATTTTGACGGTGCCGTCCCTTAGGACAAAGCAGATCCCTGGGTCAAATGGTGACCTTACGCGTTGCGTCACCCGTCTGGCTATGACTTTCGTCACTAACCAGCCAAACGCCTGGATCACTGGCAATTCGGAAGTTACTTGGGAGTGAATGCCCTGATGCGCTGAGACGTGGTCTGAGCTTGCTGACGACGCTGGGAATTTTCGCGATTGTTCTTGGCAAGAGCCGGGCTTTCGCTATTTTTTGCGCCCTAAGCTGTAGCCGTTTTTGTAGCGGTCGCGCCTCCGAACTTCACCACGCTTCACTAGATTTCAACAAGGCGCTTGCACCTTACGCAACCCCAATCACTTGGATTCACAGTACTGTAATGGAAAAACCAGGTGCCCTACCAATTGCAAGCTGTTGAACGATGGGCTACTCGCGAGTGCGACATTGCGACGCCACGCCTGCAGGGTCAGTGGTCCATAACTTCCGGTGACGACCACAGCCACGAAGTTATGTAGCGGAAAAAACAGGGATGCCAGTGATCTGATTCTCTCCTCTACGCGTCTGGCGGGGGCCTGAGCAATATGACGGTAGGTCGCATCCGAGTTGGACTGATTTCTGCCAGTCCGATGACCTTTGATTACTAATCCACTCCGGAGTCAGGTCTGCTTTGCGGGGCAGTGCCGCACAAGGTTCCGTTCAGATCGCATTGAGGAGAGATACCTCTCTCGCGTTGGCTCTGGTTCAGGTTGTAGATTTCGTCGTTCGTCTTCTTCTTTGGCGCGCAGCCGCAAATCTGGCTGGCGGCGCAGCTAAAGCCTACCTCGGTTTCCAACCGCAAAATTTCTCCAACCGGGTCTTTTTGAAGCCCTGCGCAGGCTTGCAGCACGAGGTTGAAGTCATTCGTGACGGTACAAAGAGTCGAATCGCAAGTAAAGCCTACTTCGAATCCGGCCTTATTAACCGCCGCGTACTCGCTACATACCTCTTTGCAACTGATGTCGGCCGGCGGCGGCGGAATGACGGGCGGATCCGGCGACAACAACGGACATCCGTTTGCTCCAGCAACATCGGGATAGCACGGCGGGGGCGACGGTGGAGCAATCCCTCCACCGAGGGGAGCGTAGGCAGCCGACCAAGTGGCGATGTTTCCGAAGCTGCAATGGTTCCCGGTCTGGCTAAGGTCCTGAGGCACCTCAAAGGGACCAGCATAGTTGGGACACGCGCACTGTACCAGAGGGAGGCCGGTCGTCGGATCGATAGCGCCCATCTTCTTGCATGGTGCCGTCATGCACCCGGAATAAGGAGATGCATTGGTGCAACTTGTCTGTTGGTTGGTAGGCATGCTGGATTCCAGGGCAAAGCTGAAGGTCGAGATCAATTCGGCGCCCGGGATCAGCGTGTTGTTGTTAATAGCGTCGCAAACCGGGGCGGGCATCTTACCCCTTGGAAGGCAGTTCTCTCCTCCGTGCCCGCAAGTTTTCACGGTTTCAAGGTACACATCACGATTCAAGATGGCGTTGATATCCACCAGATAGGGCGCTCCAGCGGGAATTTCATAGCAAGTGCAGTTTGAGCGTCCTGGGTGCGCGCCATCGTTGACGCAAGGTGTCACGGGGCCAGGCCCGGAGTAGAAGCAAAGCGCGATCGCCGCGCCTTGGCACAAAAGAAAATTCTCCGGCCTCACCAGGATATCGGCCCACGCCGGACCAAAAGGAGTGGTCTCTAGTGTGTTTAATCGGAACGGCTGTGTAGTAATGTCGTTGAAGTTAAAAGTCGCGGGTTCTTGTCCACTAGCAACGGTTACCCAGCCAGCTACCGCCAGGAAAAGCACTATCGATGCGAATCGCATGGGCAGGTGTTCACTCCCTGTTCGAGATTCTTATTCTCGGCCTCCTATATCCTAGAAACGATCTGCCACTTATGTCTGTTCAATAAAGCACACTTACCGGCTAACGAGTTACGTCGCTTGCGAACTCCTCGATGCCATTGAGGCTCATCCCTCGCCTATCATTTGGGCGCAGCTCCGGTTCGCGACCGCTCGACTTCCACCACCAGACTCCATGAAAAGACTCTTCCCTGTGGGTTACAGGTGCATTTCGTTCGCTTTCGGTTTAGCCGGTGCTTTGTTCTCCGGCTCACGTGTCTTGGAATGGATGTTTGTGAACTGTTTCCTGAGTTAACTCAGGAAGCAACTTGGTTTGCGGGCGCCCCACACAAGCCGATTCGCTTGTTAGGGCGCCCCGGAGCGACCCTTGCTGAGTTTCAGATCCTTACGGACCTGAAGTGTAATTGTATTCGTTGTAGTACCACTGACCGGCGACCAGAGACCAGAGCGTCACGTAGATCTGGCTGCCGTCCGCCGGCAAACTGTACACCGTCGTGGTCAGGACGTTGCCCAGGTTGCCCGACTGATAGTAGTTGTTACCACCTACCGTGCTGCCTACATCCATCCAGTACGCCGTGGCGCCAGAGCCAGTGCTCCAGGTGAAGGTGGCGACGTTACCGCTCAGCGTCGATCCGGGAGTTGGCGTTTGCATGACTCCAAGAGCGCTGCCCGCGTTGTACGCCGTGTAGGTGTATTGGTTGCTCAGCCACTGTCCGTTCACCAGCGAGTAGAGAGTTACGTAGACCGTGGTGCCATTGATCGGCAGCCCAGTGACCGTGTTGGTCAGCACGTTGCCCAGGTTCCCCGACTGGAAGTACTGATTGCCGCCCGCACTGCTGCCGGCGTCAATCCAATAGGCGGTCGCGCCTGCGCCTGCGGTCCAGGTAAAGGTCACGCTGCTGCCGGTCAGGGTCGAAGTTGGAGCCGGGGACGTTATGACACCTTTTTCAGGGTTGGTGCCAAATGCGTTGTATTGATACTCGATGTACTGCCACTGTCCCCCAACGTAGTACCACCAGGTGGCATACACGGTGCTGCCGTCACTGGGCAACGAATTGACGGTTTGCTCGAAGGTAGAAGCGGAGAGGCTTTGCGACTGGTAATAGTTGTTCCCTCCGGATGTGCTGCCCACATCGAGCCAATACGCCGTAGCGCCGGGGTAACCGGCCCACCAGAACGGCGCGGAGTTGCCGGTCAGGGTAGATCCGTTGACCGGACCGTAGATTCCCGGCGTCGTTGTCGGCGGATACATGAGCACCCGATTGTTCTCTAAGTCGGCCACGTAGAAATTGCCGCTGCTGTCCAGGGCGACTGCCCAGGGTTGATTTAAGCTGGTAGCGCTGATCCCGCCGTTGTTCCCGGTGCTGGAATTGAAGCTGCCGCCCTGTCCATAGACCCGCGTAGCGGTGGTGCTGCCGGAGGGATAAAAAAGTACCCGATTGTTATAAGCGTCGGCCACGTAGAGATTGCCGCTGCTGTCGAGGGCGAGTCCAGCCGGATTCTCCAAGCTGGTGGCGCTGACCCCGCCGAGGTTCGCGGTGCCGGTGGTGAAGCTGCCCAACTGCCCGTAGACCCCCGTGGCGGTGGTGCTGCCGGAGAGATAGAACAGCACACGACTGTTATCGCCGTCGGCTACGTAGAGATTGCCGCTGCTGTCCACGGCGAGCCCAGTCGGAAAAGCTAAGCTGTTGGCGCTGATCCCGCCTTTGTTCGCGCCGCCGGTGCTGAAGCTTCCGCCCTGCCCGTAGACCCGCGTGGCGGTGGTGCTGCCGGAGGGATAGAACAGCACCCGATTGTTGTATTGGTCGGCCACGTAGAGGTTGTTGTTGCTGTCCAGGGCGACTGCTGTCGGAAGGTCTAAACTGTTGGCGCTGATCCCGCCGTTGTTCGTGGTGTTGGTGGTGAAGCTGCCGCCCTGCCCGTAGACACGCGTGGCGGTCGTACTGCCGGCGGGGTAGTACAGAACCCGATTGTTACCGTAGTCGGCCACGTAGAGATTGCCGTTGCTATCCAGGGCAATACCGTAGGGTCCGTTTAAGCTGTTGGCGCTGATTCCGCCGTTGTTCCCACCGCAGCAGGTGAAGCTGCCCATCTGCCCGTAGACCCGGGTAGCGGTGGTGCTGCCAGCAGGGTAGAACAACACCCGCGAGTTTTGTTGGTCGGACACGTAGAGATTACCGCTGCTGTCCACGGCGAGCCCATCTGGATCATGTAGGCTGTTGGCGCCGAGCCCGCCTTGGTTCGGGAAGTTGGTGGTGAAGCTGCCCAACTGCCCGTAGACGACATCCGCGGTGGTGGACTGAGCGAAGCTAAGGGTGGAAAGTAGGGTCGTAGCGATGGCTACGGCCAGTATAGATAAGTCGACGAAGTTGCATGGAATCTCTCCTCGGTACAGCGGTCTCTCAGGGCCGAGACGGTACCGCGAAGAGTTCGCGCCCGTCTGAACAAACAAAGAACGCCGCGAGTATCCTCTAAGGGAGATTTGCCAGCAAGGCACGGCCGGTCATTTTCGAGTCATCGGCGGCTCATCTTGGCTAAACCGCTGAGGACAATAATCTTAGGCTGACCGTCACTTACTGATGGGCGCGTTAATCAGGAAGGGTTTTCACTTCCCAAATACCGAAAATCGATAGGAACTCTAGGAGGGCAGTAGTACACTTTGGGGCACAGTCCTCAACTTGGCCATCTTGAAGGACACGCCGCCACTTCGCGTCCGCTTCGGCGCCTTTGAACTCGACCTCAAGGCCGGGGAGTTGTATTCGGCGGCCGCGACCGGTGACCGTTCCGCACGCAGAATCGTTCTTTCGCAACAGCCGTTCCGCTTGCTGCTCATGTTGATCGAGCGCGAAGGCGGGATCGTCACGCGTGAGGAAATCCAGAAGAAGTTCTGGCCGAACGACACCGTCGTCGAGTTCGATCACAGTATCAATGTAGCCATTGGCAAGCTTCGCAAAGCGCTCGGCGACTCCGCCAGCGAGCCCCAATATATTGCCACCGTGGCCAGCCGCGGGTACCGGCTGATGATGCCGGTGGAGCGGATATCAGTCTCAGAAGATTCTCCCGGCGAATTGATTACTCAAGTGGGGGGCGGTGCCGGCGCTGCAGCGCGGCTTCAGCCCGTCGCAACAGTTCTGACCGGAAAAATAGTGTCGCACTACCGCGTGCTCGACATCATCGGGGGCGGCGGCATGGGCGTGGTCTATCGTGCCGAGGACCTAAAACTGGGCCGCCGGGTCGCCATGAAGTTTCTGCCCGAAGAGATGGCGACGGACTCGCTGACGCTACAGCGCTTCGAGCGCGAGGCGCAGACGGCCTCGTCGCTGAACCACCCCAACATCTGCACCATTTACGAGTTCGGAGAGCACGAAGGGCAGCCCTTCCTGGTGATGGAATTACTGCAGGGTGAGACGTTGCGCGACCGCCTGGCCGCTGCGGGTTCGACGGGACTTCCGCTGGAGCAACTGCTGGTCGTCGCGCTTCAGGTCTGCGCTGGTCTGCACGCCGCGCACGACCAGGGCATCATTCATCGCGACATCAAGCCGGCAAATATCTTTCTTACCAACAAGGGCGTGTGCAAGATTCTGGACTTCGGATTGGCGAAGCTGCTGGTAGAAGCGCCGGGCTTTAGCCCGGCGGGAGTGAACGGAGGAGACGTTGGGCTTCAGCCCCGGGCGGGCCGGACCTGGGAAGGAGAGCCGAGGCTAAAGCCCTCGCCAGAAGGATCGTCGATTCGCCGGACTGAAGTCCGGCGCTTCCACCAACCCCAGGCTTCGATGGAAACCGGCCTTAGCCGCGCTGGCTCGGCGATGGGTACAGCGGGCTACATGTCGCCGGAGCAAATACGCGGCGAAAAGGTGGACGCGCGCAGCGACTTATTTTCCCTGGGATTGGTGCTGTACGAAATGGCCACTGGGGAGCGCGCCTTTACCGGAGACACTGTGGAACTGCTACACGACGCGATCGTCCACCAGCCACAGATCCCGGTCCGCAACCACAATTCCACGCTCCCGCCCGCGCTGGAACGAATCACCAACAAGGCGCTGGAAAAGGACCGTGAGCGACGTTACCAGTCGGCGATGGAGATGCACGTCGACCTGGAGGAAGTTGGAAGCGGAAAGCGAACGAGCGCGCGCCTGCTCTGGCAGTGGACCACGATAGCCTCGTTGATCATGGTCGTTGCTGTGGCTGGCGTGCTGTACTGGCATTCGCGCACTAGTCCCAAACTTACCGACAAAGACACCATCGTCCTGGCCGACTTCGATAACAAAACCGGAGACGTGGTCTTCGACGATGCACTAAAGCAGGCACTCAGCATTCAGTTGGAGCAGTCGCCCTTCCTCGATCTGGTTTCCGACAGCAAGGTAAATGCGACGTTGAATTTGATGGAGCATTCCGCTGGAGACCGGCTGACACCCTCAGTCGCACGCGAGGTTTGCCTGCGCACGGGCAGCAAGGCGGTGGTGACGGGCTCGATTGCACAGTTAGCCAGCGAGTATGTGGTTGGCCTGAAGGCAGTGAACTGTGACACCGGGGACATGCTGGCGGAGGCGCAAGAAACGGCGGCAGGCAAGGATGCGGTGCTGAAGGCCCTGGGCGCAGCCGCCGTCACCTTGCGCGGCAAGCTGGGAGAGCCGCATCCCTCGATGGAGAGATACGCTACTCCGCTGGAGGCGGCGACGACGTCCTCGCTGGAGGCACTGAAGGCCTACAGCCTGGGACAGAAGACAAAGTTTGCCAAAGGTGACACCGCCGCTCTGCCCTTCTACAAACGGGCGGTGGAGCTCGACCCGAATTTCGCGATGGCCTACCTCGCCATGTCAGTTGTCTACCACAATATGAACGAAGTGACGCGGTCGGCAGACAACGCTCGCAAAGCTTTCGAGCTGCGGGAAAGGGTGAGCGAGCGCGAGAAGTTCCAGATCGAAGCGCGCTACTACACGAACGCGACGGGAGAATTGGAGAAGGCGGCAGAGACATTCCAATTGTGGCAGCAGACTTACCCCAAGAGCGACGCGCCGTATCGAGGGCTGGCATTCGTTTCCGCGAATCTGGGTGACCATGAGAAGGGGTTGCAACAACGTCGTGAGGCGCTGCGTCTGGAAGCGAACAACGGCATCAACTACGGCGCCGTCGGCATCGAGTACGTCGCTCTCAACCGGCTGGAGGAAGCGGAGGCCGTCTACAAGCAGGCCGAGGACCGCAAGCTGGAAAGTGAGGACCTGCCCTTTGACCGCTACCTTCTGGCTTTTCTGAAGGGTGACACGGCCCGGATGGCGCAGGTGGCGGCCAGCGCCATGGGCATGCCGGGTACGGAAGATCTGGTGCTTGCGTCACAAGCCGACACCGAGGGGTGGTACGGAAGGCTCGGAAATGCACGCGCACTGACCCAGCGAGCGATGGATTCCGCCGAACGCAATGACGCCAAAGAAACTGCGGCAATCTATCAGGCGGCGGCGGCCCTGCGCGAGGTAGAAGCGGGTAACCGCGAGCGGGCGCGTGCCGATGCCGATGCCGCAGTGAAGTTGGGTCCGACTCGCGACGTACAGGCTATGTCGGCGTTGGCCCTGGCGCGAGCAGGCGATACGGCAGCAGCGGAGAAGCTGGCGGCCGAAGTCGGCAAGCAATTGCCGCTGGACACCATGGCCCAGAGATATTGGTTGCCGATGATTCGCGCGGCTGTCGCCTTGGAAGGTAAAGACCCAAAGCGGGCAGTTGAATTGTTGCAGGTGACAAGCCCGATAGAGCTGGCCCTGCCTGCGGCGGGTGCCTTATGGCCAGTCTATTTGCGTGGAGAAGCCTATCTAATGCTGGACGACAGCAAAGCAGCGGCTGCAGAATTCCAGAAGTTCATCGACCACTACGGCGTAGTCGGAAACTTTCCCTGGGGCGCGCTGGCCCGCCTCGGCCTGGCTCGGGCTTATGCCCTCGACGCCGCCAAAGACGCTGCCGCCCGCGATAAGGCTCGCGCGGCGTATCAGAACTTCCTCACCATCTGGAAAGACGCCGATCCCGACGTCCGGATCTATAAGCAAGCCAAAGCAGAGTATGCAAAACTGCAGTAGCGGCCAGACAGCGAAAAGATCAGAACATCAGACACACAACGCGTCAACGTCCCGACGGCATTGCAGTGCCCGTCTACACTAAACACGAAGGAAAGAATGGGCTATGGAACTGGTAGTCGCCTAAGCTTCTTGTGCGGTGGTGCGCTCAGTTGGCGCCCTCCGTTGTGGCCGCTGAACGGCAGCAGGGTTGGGATACCTCACTCCACGCAACCAAATGGAGAAAATCACGCCCCAAATCGCCAACAAGACCAAGCTGAAGATGCTAGCCTCCGGACCAAAACCACCGCCGGTCAGCAACGGGTTACCGTGAAAGCGGGCACCGAACAGATGTCCGACAGCTGGGAAACCGCCGTCAGACACGCCGTAGAAGTAACTCTCGCCCCAGTCCCATGCCGCGTGGATTCCCAGCGGCATCCAGAGGTCGCCGGTTCTCCGCAATACCAGGCAGGTGACCAGGCAATACATGGTAGCCGCGACCGGCCCCAGCCCGTGACCGCTAGGATTGAAGTAGTGCATTCCGCCCATGAGTAAGGATGTGACCACTGCTGCCGGCCAGAAGCCGATCCCCGTCGTCAGCGTGAACAGCAGATATCCGCGATATTGGAAATCCTCAAGCAACACCCCGAGCAACATTGGGACTGTCCACGCGGCTGCGTACTTCCACACGTCCCACCCGTGCAGCGCAATTCGGCCGAAGGAGAAAACGCCGGCCAGGCGCATCACGACGAGAAGTAATGTCAGTGACGCGAAGCTGAAGGCAACTCCCTGCCAGAGTCGCCGTCCAAACGCTTGCCGCCATGGCAGACCATAATCGGCAAAGGTGCGGCGTTCGATTCGCCCCATAATCCAGGTTGCGAGCAGTAGCGGAAGGATAAATAACCCCAGCGATAGGAAGACGCCCAGCGGCGTGAAGTTTCTTGCATGCGTGCGACGGATTAGGGGATCGATGCCAAGACTCACCGCGTAATCGAGCGGAACGAGGATGGCGAAGAAGATGAGTAGTCGCCAGCCCGCGCGCAGACCGTTTGGTCCGTTTAAAAGACTATAGCGCGCCATTGGGGGCGCGGACATGCATTCAGAAGCATCGCTCATACGGAATCGCGTCGCCTAAGTCCCGCACCGAATTTCATACTTTTGTCCGTCGTAGCTGCACCTGAACAGGCATTGGATGCCTTCGGCATCACAGCGCTAGCCAGCAAACAGCAGCCTCGTCTAACATGACTGGAACAGTAGCATCCGCCAGCCCGGCATACTATGACCTTTTGCGCCAATCCATCGCGCCCAGATTTTCAAGATGAGCGGCCGCCGCGGGTTAACAGAGTCCCCAACGTGCCCACGGTTACGGCCCGGTCACTTGCCAAAATCGCCAGTTGCGCGGCCTCGGCGGGAAATACCGATCGCTTGTTGAAGACGGTGGGACTTGATCGTGAAATTATCGCCCATTCAGATATCCGCGTTCCCTCCGCCGACATGATGATGTTGTCCGAGCACGCGTCCCGTATGACCAGGGACTCGGCCTTCGGACTGCATGTGGGCGAGCGCACTACCGAGAGGGAATATGGCTTGATGGGGGGTCTGCTGGTCACGAGTTCCAATCTGCGGGAGGCCTTGGAATGTCTTGCGCGTTACTTGCCGGTGTGGACCAATGTTGGCGCTTTTAGCTTAGAGATCGAGGGGCCGGTTGCGCATTTTCAGTGGGAGTATGCACGCACTTCGCTGCCAGACGCACGTCATGACTGCGAGATGTCGATGGCAACGGTGATGCGGCTGAATCGACTTACAAGCCAAGAGCACTGGTGGCCGAAAGAAGTATGGTTTCAACACGCCAAGCCAAAGGACACGTCGGAGCATGCTCGCATCTTTCGGGCTCCGGTTCGGTTTGGAATGCCAGCCAACGCGCTGATTCTCGATCGTCGCGCGCTCGATCTCCTCTTGAAGACCGCGCGGCCCGTTTCTCACCGCCTGCTGACGAAAGCCGCTCAGCAGCTCTTGGCCGAAGCTGGATCCAGCCTGAGCGTTTCGCAATCTGCCGCGAGCTTTATCCGACAAAACCTGGGCAATGGCCCATTCGAGCTCGAAGCGGCAGCGCGCGCACTGGGGCTCAGCAGCCGCAGCCTCCAAAGAATGCTGCGGCAGGAATCCACGTCTTATCGCGACTTGGTGCAGCAGGCGCGCTGCAACCTTTCCGAGTATCTTCTGCTGGAATCCGGGATTACCTCAACGGCAGCTGCCCATGCGCTCGGATACTCCGAACACAGCGTGTTTCATCGCGCCTTCAAAAAATGGCATGGGAAAACCCCGGGCAATTACCGCGATTCAAGCAGAGAAACAAGGAGCTGTAAGGATACGCCGTAGCCTCCTTCCCGTGCGATCCACATGCGTGTATAGCCGGCGCTAGCTCGCGCCACTCGGCTCGGCAGGATCCGTTAGACCCTTGAGCCAGACACCTGTGAGAACAACGGCTTCGCCGCCTTAGTTCTTACCGTGCCAATCTGGTCTCTCGCAAAGGAGAAAGGGGAAGTCCGTATCCCGAATCCTCTGCAATCGGGAAGTTGGCAGGAAACCGGCGTCCAATAACTCTTCTGGAGCGGCACCATCAGTTACTTTCTGTCGGCGGACAGGGGGAGATTATCTTCCAGTCTCACAAGAGCAAGGACGCATTCTCGTTCTGATCGTTGGTTGTCTTAGGTGAAGTGTACGAACTGCTGTGTAGTTTTGAGGCAGAGGTAGCCTAGACCAGAACCGGTCAGGAATGAAGTGATTGAGGTGAAGCCGCGCAAGACCGCCTACAAAATCGACTACAGTGCTGTGATGGAAGAACCAGGTGCGTTGCTGAAATTGTAGGCGGCTGAGTCGAAAGGGAGGATGAGTCTGGCCAAACTGCGGCGATTTTGCAGATACCCGGTCAAACGCTCACAGCTTGCAAATCGCCCGACCAACCTCTATTTCCTGCCTGTCCGGGCAATTATTTGGTTGACAAGCCGACCGGCCGATACTATTTTGCTCTAGGCATAGTTTCAACTACTTTGGTATGGCCAACAGCACGACCAGATGAAAACAACCGACCAACGAGACCTCTTTCCTGGTGCGCTGGAGATGATGATCCTGCGCACTCTGAAGCGCCGGCGTCTACACGGTTATGCACTGGCGCAGCACATTAAACAAACCTCGAACGAACTGCTGCAGATCGAAGAAGGCTCCCTCTATCCCGCTCTGCAACGCATGCTCAAAGCTGGATGGTTGGAAGCTCACTGGGAGGTTTCCTCCACCAACCGTCGGGTTCGCACCTACACGCTGACGCCCGCGGGCGCCAAGCATCTGGAACGCGAGGTATCGAGCTTCGAACGAATGCTGGAAGGAATCAAGCGCGTATTGTCTCCTGTGAAGTTATGAATTTTCTCGCTCAGCTATTGCGGCGAAAGCAGATGCAGGACGATATTTCAGAGGAGATTCGCCTGCATCTGGCACAGAAGACCGAGGAATTGGTCGAAGCCGGCGTGCCGCGCGAGGAGGCGGAAGCCACGGCTCGCCGTGAATTCGGCGATGTCACCCAAATCGAGGAATACGGCCGCGAAATATGGACTTGGCCACGCGTCGAAGAGTTGCTCTTCGACATTCGCTACGGTTTGCGGATGGTGCGTCGTAATCCCGGACTCACGGCCGTCATCCTGCTCACTCTCACTCTCGGTATCGGCGCCACTACCGCCATTTACTCCGTCGTCAATGCTGTGCTGTTGCGGCCTTTTCCTTACGTCCATCCGGACAGACTGGTGGCGCTATCCGAACGTAACACTAGCTTTTCCGTGATGAACATCACGCTGCCAAACCTCCGTGACTGGCAAGCGCGCAACAGTGTATTCGAGAGCATCGAGCCCTTTCGTTCCATTGACGTCACGCTTACTGGCCATGGCGATCCGCAGCGGCTGCAAACGCGCCAGGTCTCGGCTGGCCTCTTTCCAATGTTGGGGATCAAGCCGATTCTCGGGCGCCCATTCTCGGCTGCTGACGATAAACCAGACGCCCGCCCTGTGGTGCTGCTAAGCGACTCCTTCTGGACGCGCGAGTTTGGACGCGACCCTGCCGTGCTGCACAAGCAATTGGTTCTTGATGGACAACCTTATTCCGTCGTTGGCGTTGTTCCCACCAGCCGCTGCCACATGAGCTGGCGGCAGATGGACGCGTTCACGCCATTGGGCTTGGTGGAAAACGTAATTGGGGGTCCGGCACACCGTGACGCTCACCAGGGAGTATGGGCTTATGGACGGCTTAAATCGGGAGTCACGCTGCCGCAAGCGCAAGCGGAGATGAGTGCAATCGCAGGCCAGCTGGCGCGGGAATATCCGGTAAACCAAGGTCAAGGGGCGACTGTGCAACCCCTAATGGAGCACACACTTAAACAGGTGCGCCGACCATTGTTCTTACTCCTGTTGGCGGTGGGCCTGGTTCTGCTAATTGCCTGCGCCAATGTCGCCAATCTTCTGCTGTCGCTGGGAATCATGCGAAGACGCGAGATCGCGGTTCGCAGCATCCTTGGTGTGGGCGCGCTCCGTCTGGCCAGGCAGCACCTGTGCGAGAGTGTTCTGCTGGCGCTCACCAGCGGTATTCTAGGTGTACTCGTCGCATACATCGGCATGGCCATGCTTGCCGGGCTGGCACAAGACACCCTACCCCGTATCGAAGAGGTCTCGATCGACCGTTCGGTCCTACTATTCGCCTTTGTAATTTCGCTGCTAACGGGAATTGCCTTTGGTGTTTTTCCGGCGCTGATGGCGCTGCGGGTTGATCCCAACGAAGCATTAAGAGATACGAGCCACGGGTCACGGCAGGGACTCACGCGTGTGGGGGCACGTGCCGTCCTTGCGGCTGGCCAGTTGGCACTCTCTCTTGTCCTCCTGGTCGCCACCGGATTAAGCCTGAAGAGCTTTTATAACCTCGTTCGCAACGACTTGGGATTTCAGCCGGAAAACGTGCTGACAGCCACGCTGCGTCTGGCAGGCACGAAGTACGACGGCAACGAGCAGCGTACGCAATTCACTTCAAAGCTCATAGAGAAATTGGGGACTTTGCCGGATGTGAAAGCCGTGGGCGCGATACAACCGCTATTGGGAGGATCGATAACCGATTTCCGAATTGAGGGACGACCTGCGCCGCTTCCCGGACATGAACCTTATCTCGAACTGGCTACCGTAACCCCTGGGGCGCTTTCGGCACTGAGTGTGAAGCTGCTTCGGGGACGTTATTTCAATGCGAATGATGACTACGATGCGCCATTGGCCGTCATCATCGACGAAAAGTTGGCGGATCGTGTGTGGCCTGGCGAAAACCCTCTCGGCAGGCAGCTAAAGCTCAACCTGGGATCGTCGCCCGAATTTGATGCGGGAGGGAAGGTGGTCGGTGTAGTTCGCCACTTGGAGCTCTTAGCCGGAATTACGCCACCGCTGCCGGAGGCCTTTGTCTCCAAGCAGCAAGTATGTACGTCGAAGGCTGTCGACGTCGGCATCTGGTGTAACCCGCCCGGCGGCGAAAGCCTGGTGATTTCCGTCAACGGCAATCCTTCTTCGCTGGAACCCTGGCTCCGCGACGCGTTGTATTCGCTCGACCCGGACCTGGCATTGTATGACGTTCGTCCGCTTACTGAGATCACAAATTCTTCTTTCGCGCCGCAGCAACTTTTAGTGGTCCTGCTCAGCGTATTGGCGGGTATCGCGCTGCTCATTGCTGGAGCTGGAACCTACGGCGTGATGTTTTACATGGTGGCAGGACGCACGGCGGAAATTGGCGTTCGCCGGGCATTAGGGGCGAAACGGACACACGTGCTGCGCCTGGTTCTTAACCTGGGATTGTCGATTGTCCTGAGCGGACTGGCGGTTGGTGTCGTCGCTTCTCTGATTCTAGGACGTGTTCTTCGTCCAACACTGTTCGGAGTGACGCCAACGGATCCTCTGATATTCGGCGGCGTTGCCGGGTTGTTACTGATCGTAGCGTTATCGGCTTCCTATATCCCGGCCCGCAGAGCTATGAAGCTGGATCCGCTAGAGGCTGTGCGCCATGAATGAAAAGTTTTGACGCCATCAAGGATGCGTTCCGTTACCGGGTAACCTGCTTCACAGACGCTCTCTGTGGGTCTGCGGGTTGACATCAATGGTAGTTGGAATTGCAAAAGGAGTGCTTATCATGACCATCAGACAATTCTCGCTGGGCCGTTGGCAGACTGCTTTGGCGGTAGCCATCATGCTGGCGCTGCCCATGCCTTTCATTCAAGCTGCGCATGCGCAGACCTACACCGTACTCCATACGTTTACGGGCGGAGTGGACGGCGCAGCTCCTTACGCCGGCCTCGCCTGGGACGGCGGATCAAACTTCTATGGAACGGCTTCCCAGGGCGGTTACACCGGCACCACCTGCTATGACTTGCCGGGTGGGACTTCTAGTGGGTGCGGCACCGTCTTTCAGCTGCATCGATCTGGTTCCAACTGGACATTCAGCACGCTTTACGAATTTCGCGGAGGCACAGTGGATGGGAATCTTCCGATCGCACCCGTCACCATTGCGCGCGACGGCAGCCTTTATGGCACGACGTGGGCCGGAGACTACAACGGCAGCCATCTCTGTCGGTGGATCGGTGTTGGTGCCCCGACGGTCGGCTGTGGAATCGTCTTCAATCTCAAGCCTCCTACGACTGCGTGCAAGACCGCGCTATGCAGTTGGACCGAGACAATCAGCTGGGCATTCCCGGGAACCAATGAAGGCGGCGGCTCCGGTCCCGGCCTCGGCCAGTTGGTTTTCGACCAGGCCGGAAATCTTTACGGCACGAATTTTGATTCATACCTTAACCCTGGAGAAGCTTTTCAGCTCGTGCCCTCAGGTGGAGGTTGGATGCCAGGAAATACCTACGTCACTACCGATGCTCCAGGATCCGACAGCCCCTTCATCCCCCTCAACGCAATCACTTTGGACTCGGCCGGCAACCTGTACAGCACGTCGGAGCTTGGCCCGGAGAATACGCCGAATTGCGGCGGGCCAGCCCCGCTTAACGGCTGTGGGACGGTTTTTCAGTTGACGCCAGGCTCATCAGGCTGGAATGCGAATATCCTCTACACGTTTACGGATGGCGCCGACGGGAAATTTCCCATAGCCGGGCTGGTCGCCGACCCGGCAGGGAACCTTTATGGCGTATCGTCCACGGATGGGCCCGCAAGCGGCGGAACGGTTTTTAAGTTGTCACCCTCAGGCGGAAGCTGGGCCTACCATCAGATTTACGCCTTGCCCAACGGGTACCCGCAAGACGAATCGTGTTTTATTGCGCTCAATACCCGCGGATGCTCCGGACCTTGGGGGACTTTGCTTATCGACGCGGCGGGCAATCTCTACGGTGCGAGCAACGCGAATGGTACGTATCACTGCGGCAACGTCTTTAAACTGACGCAATCCAACGGAAGCTGGACCTACACCGACCTTTACGACTTCACTTGTGGTAGCGACGGTGGAAATCCCGCGGGTTCGCTTATCCTCGACGGCAATGGGAACCTGTACGGGACCACGCTTCGCGGCGGCTCGGCTGGTTACGGTTACGGCGTTGTTTTTGAGATAACCCCGTGACGGCGTTATGGGCATCGTCGACTAGTGGACAGTTCGGAAGTAGTGGGTGATTGTATCGGGGAGGCTCGCAATCGCCCACCATTCCGCAATCATCGAACGAGAGTTAGGGACTTGTTGCGCGGCAATCTTACGAGGAGAGGGTGAAATGCGATTCGTGGTCGTAGTACTAATCACCGCGTGCGTCGGTCTGTCCTGCGCCGGCCAGATGAAGGCTTCGCGCCCGGCGCAATCCGGCCCCGCTGCTCCGAACAAAGCGGTTCCGAACGGCGTGTGGGGCGGTGAGCACATTCGCATGGAAGTAAACGACAGCGGCGCAGACATTGAATTCGACTGCGCCAGGGGAAGTATCTCGCAACGCTTGGAGCTCGACGATAAGGGGCGCTTCAAGGCCCAGGGTTTCTATATGGCTGAGACGCCGGCGCCTGCCGCGGTTGATGGCGGCTTGACTGCTTCAGGGGTCAAGGCGACCTTCACCGGAACCCTCAGCGGGTCGAGCTTGCGGCTCGAGGTTTTCATCGAAGGGCAGGACATGCCGCGGACTTTTGATCTGGTGCAGGGCGATCAGGGTCATCTGGCGAAGTGCGCCTAATCAGGAAGGGGTGCAGTAATGCCAACAGTTGGTCTCGAACATCACGCGACCCGGGCCACTCGCCTTCCGACTCAGGTATTGCTTCACGGGCAGTATCGACACACACTTCCGACTGACACCGTTTTCAGGTCCTACTTGTAGGCGGTATTTCCCGGCTATCGCTGGACTAAGGGGCGGCCGGCAACTGTTCCACTTTCACCGCAGTCACGTCGAAGAAGTAGGTCTGGTTGTTGCTTGCGCTCGTGGCAGGCGTGAAACTTGGATCGCCGACGGGCGGACCGTTGGGGTCGCCGGGAGAAGGGCCCCAGGTTGTGGGCACTCCCCACAAGTTCATGTGGAGCTGCTGGGGTTGGGTCGGAACATGATCCTTTTCGGTCCGGATGAGAGAGCCATCAAGGAACCAACTGACGTGATCCGGAAACCACTCCATCCGGTAGGTATGCCAAGCCGCGAACGTGCCTGGTGTTACAGCGATCGATAGGGGATGGGCCGTCTTATTTAAAGATTCGTGCGCAAAGACATTGGTCGAGACTTTCTTAAGGTTGGTAGTGAGGATTTCGACATCGATCTCGTCATGAATATCGCGGTCCGCGCCCGGAGGAAATTTTTGGAAGGTAAAGAAGCCCGCGATCATGCCGCCCTGGGTGCCTTCGAATTTGAACTTGCCTTCGAACGCAATACCTCCGCCGTCACCAGGTAGAGCAAACGCCTGAATAGTAATCGCCTCCGATCCGGAAAAGGCGTTCCCGTCGAGCCAGGTATCCAACCGGATGCGAGCCATCCCATTCTCCGCAACCGGGAGGGATTGGCGCATCTGCGTCAGGCCCAGGTACGATGGGTTGTTTGTTGCCTCCCATCGGTTGAAGTCCCAGTTTGCCGAGTTGAGTGGACCGTTCGTTGAGAAATTGTCTTGGAAGAGGACCGTCGTTGTCATTGCATCCCCCTTGCATCGCATCCTGACCCAGGATCTCCATTTTGGCAGCCTGAGGAGCCAACACTATACACCCGGATCGCCGGTGCTTCTGAATATAATCTTTCCGGCGGGTTCTATAAAAGGGGATGTCAAGAAAAACTACCGTTCCCTTGGCCGGAGGTTTTCATGTCCGGACACCCGCCGTTGGACGGCACGGGAAGCCCCCACCGCCGTTATCTTTGCCTTCCGCTCGAAGTCGCTGGCCTCAGTGATGCCTGTCCACCAAAATCACCCGAAAGTTGTAATCGCTTTTCGATAATTTTCTTTACACACTTACTAGCGGGATAGTACGAAGGTACCTGCTTTTCAGTTGCTCAAACATGTGATCGTGATCAGGGCTCGCCATTGCAAGACACCGGATTCGCTCCAGAACCCGGAAATTCTCCTCGGAGACAAATGATGAATCGTCGCGTACTTCGTCGTCCTGACGTTGTTTTTCTTTGTATCCTGGCCACAATCCTCGCTCTATCACCGATCGCCGGTGCGCAGAGGACAGACGGCTCTACCGCAGAAAAACCAACGCTGATCGCAGATAAGATCAGCTACTTGCCAGGCGAGACGATCGTCTTTAGCGGTGGAAGTTGGAAGCCGGGAGAGGGTGTCACGATCGTCATTAAAAGCGATTCCGCGGGCATCGTCGCCACCGTCCACGGCAGCGGCGAGGAAAACGGCCACATAAACATCTCCGCAACTATGCCGAAGCTGTCTTCGTTCGGTGCTAACACTGGCGGCAAGAACACGCCGATTCTCACAGCTACCGCGATAGGCTCCTCGGGGTCATCGGTCTCTACCCAGTTCACTCTCGGCCACGCTCCCACCGATGCCGAGCGTCTCATCAGCGAGGAAGAATTCTGGTACCATCGGCTGACCTATCCGACGGGCCACTACTCGCCCGCCTGGACGCGTAAGGCTGCCGAACAAGACCGGGCGATCAAGCGTGGGGTGCCGGCTGGAATCAAGGGCGTGGTCCTGAACCCCGCACTCGGCCTCCAACCGCTGAACCCCACTGCTTTCACTGCACTTGGTCCGATGCCCGAGCATATGACGGGTTGTTCCGGCTGTTATGACTACGGAACCACCGAGGGACGCGTCAATGCCATCGTGACCGATCCGACGACGACCACGAACGGCAGTATCGTCGCCTATATGGGCAGTGTCGGCGGCGGCGTTTGGAAAACAACCAACTGCTGCACCGCCACACCACCTGGACCGTCACCACCGATAGCCCGGAGCTGGCGACCACCAGCATTGATACGCTGGCCATCGATCCCAACAATCACCTCACCATCTATGCCGGCACGGGCGATCTGAATTACGGCTCGTTCTCCATGGGCAGCCAAGGCATCCTGCAGTCGATGGACGGCGGCAACACCTGGACTACTCTGGGCGCCAGCGTTTTTGGCCCCGAGTACAACCAGCCGGCAGGCAACTATCCGCAGTACAACGCGGTCGGCAAAGTTCGAGTTGATCCCAACAACAGCAACAACATCGCAGCCGGGACCAAGATGGGTCTTTACTTGTCGTTCGACCAGGGCCAGACCTGGACGAATTGTCCGACCAACAGCTTCAGCAGCCAGCGCCAGGACATCACCGGCCTGGAACTCACGAACATGGGCGGCGGTGTAACGCGCATTCTGGCAGCCGTGGGCACGCGCGGCTTCCCCACCTATGTGCAGTATGATCTGGGGAATAATGGCGCCAATGGCATCTATTCGGCCAACATGCCAATCAGCGGTTGCCCGGCGTTTACGTCCATAGCGAGCAACACCAACGGTTTTGTTTTTGGCACTCAGGTGACCGGCAGCCCCTACCTTACGGGCGCACTGATGAATGCCGGCAGCGGTAGTTCGTGCAACTATCCACTAACCGGTGGCAACGCGACCTATTGCGGCAACGGCGCCACCGGCGGCACCACGACCAACGGTGGCACGGTCGATAACCTTGGCCGCATCGACATCGCCGTGGCCCCCAGTAATCCGCCTGACTATTTACGCCCAGGCGCAATCCATCAATTGGAATAACAACAGCCAGTGCGGCAACACCAATGGCTGCCAACTCGGCGCGTGGGCCAGTACTGACGGCGGCAACACCTGGACCTTTATGGCGGGCTCGGCCGGCGGCTCACTGCTGGGATGCGCCAGCAGCGGCGGAGGCTCGTCTGGCGTGGCCGACTATCCGCAGAACTGGTACGACCAGGGCATCGCGGTCGATCCCAATAATCCAGATCGCGCTTTCTTCGATACGTTCGAAGTCTGGCTGGTCAGTCGTACCGGCACCCAGTGGTACGACACCACGTGCGGATACAACGGCACCCCCGTGGCCAACCACGTGGTGCACGTGGACCAGCACGCTCTGGCTTTCGTTAACGGCTCATCTGACATTCTTCTGGTGGGCAACGACGGTGGCGTTCACGCCACCCTTAACGCCAGCACTGCGGTACTTAACACCACTCGCCCGACGTGGATGAATCAAGATGGCGGCATCAATGCTATCGAGTTCTACTCCGGCGACATCAGCGGTAATTTCGCTACCTCGACGACTCCCTCTGCGGTGGGAGGAGCTCAGGACAACGGACCCAGCTCGGCAATGTTCTCCGGCCAGCCCACTGGCGGGGTGCAGTGGCAGATGGGCCTGGGCGGCGACGGTTTCTCCGGGTTGATTGATCCGATGGGCACGGGTTCCACCCAGGCCCAGGGAACGATCACATTGACGACAGGTGGTTCACAGGCCGGTCAGCAATTCCAGATCGGTCCGCAGGTCTTCACCTGGGTCGCCTCAGGGACTAACACCGGCGGCAACGTAGTGTTGAGCTCAAGCACCACGACGGAAGGCAACAACATCGTGAGCGCGATCGCCAGCACGATCCCGACCATAGTGACGGGCGCGCGCAGCGGCGCCACGGTGGTGGTAACTGCCGTCACGCGGCGGCACCAGCGGTAACTCGATTATCTTTAACAACATCAGTTCCACTAACTTCGCCATGAACGGCAGCGGGTTCCTGGGCGGCACGACGATGGGCAGCAATACCGGGAGTCTTCGCTACTGGGAAGGCAATAACAGCGGCGGCTTCAGCCGCTGTATCCTGAACTGCACCCAGCCGGGCGCGACTTGGACCAATTGGGCGGGTAGCTGGACCAGCGACACGCAGTCGTTCGTTCTGCCTGTAAGCCTCTTCCACGGTGGCATAGCTGGTGGCGATGACTGCCAAGCTGCGGGCCTGACCACGGGCTGCGGACACCTGCTCGCTGGCACCACCCGCGTTTGGGAAACGATCACCGGTACGGCGGCGACCAAATCGTGGTATGTCACCAATAACCCGATCACAGCAAACCTGACGAAAGGTACTCTGGGCAACCGCTCGTACATCAATGAGGTAAAGTACTCGCCCAAGTACCAGAGCGTTGCGATCGTTGGCACCAACGACGGCAACGTGCAGCTCGGCTTCGGTCTGGGTAGTGGCACGCAAGCTCAAGCTACATGGGTCAACGTGACCGGCGGCAACGCCGTGCTGCCCAACCGGCCGATCATGGGCATCGCCCTCGATCCCAGCGCTCAGGCGGTAGGCACTCCAATCGGATATGCCGCAGTCGGTGGCTTCAACAACAACTCTCCCAGCACTCCCGGACATGTGTTCCGCGTGGTCTGCACCATGACCGTGACCCCATGCGACGGGTTCAGCTGGACAGACCAGACCGGCAACCTGCCCGACATACCAGTCGATTCCATCATCGTCAACCCGAACTATCCCAGCCAAGTCTATGTTGGCAGCGACTTCGGGCTGTACTACACCGATGACATCACGGCCAATCCTCCGGTATGGAACCGCTTCAACGCCGGCCTGCCCAACGTCATGATTTGGGACATGTCCGTTGATCGTGGCTCCTCCACTCTTGCATTGTGGACCCGCAGCCGCGGCGCTTATGCCTGGCCGCTGCCCACCGGGCCTGAGGGCGGTCCGGCCGGTCCGGCGACGATGTCGACTCCGGCGGCGAATTCGACCTTGACCGGAAGCTCGACGAACTTCACCTGGTATGCAAGCGCCTCGGCGCAGGCTTACTGGCTCGACTTAGGCAGCACGCAGGGCGGTAACAACTATTACCAGTCCGGCAGCCTGCCAACCACAACGCTGTCAGAGACCGTCAATAACCTGCCCACCGATGGCAGCACGATCTACGCCACGCTGTGGACCGAGATCAGCGGCCAGTGGGTGAACAATCAGTACACCTACACGGCCTTCAACAGCGGCAGCTCGAAAGGAGTGATCACCTCGCCGACTCCGGGCTCGACCCTGACCGGCAGCAGCGAACTCTTCACCTGGACACCGGGTTCGGGTGCGACGGCTTACTGGATCGATGCCGGGAGCGCGCCGGGCGGCAACCAGTACTTCCAGTCCGGAAACATCGGCAACGTGACCAGCTACACTGTGACCGGCCTGCCGACTGACGGCAGCCAGGTGTACGTGACGCTCTACTCCCTCGTCGGCGGTCAGTGGCTATCGAATAGCTACACCTACACCGCATACAGCTTGAGCGGGCAGCAGGGCGTGCTGACCACCCCGACTCCGGGCTCGCAGTTCACGGGCACGACGGTTACGTTCCAGTGGACGGCAGGCGCGGGCTCCTCGGCGTACTGGCTTGATCTCGGCAGCGCGCCGGGCGGCAACCAGTACTACCAGTCGGGCAATCTGGGCAACGTCCTGACCACCACGGCCAACGGCCTACCGAGCGATGGCAGCACGGTCTATGCCACGCTGTACTCGCTCGTCGGCGGACAGTGGCTGTCGACCGGCTACACCTACACCGCGTACAACGCCAGCGCAGGCAAGGCGGTGATGACCTCGCCGATGCCGGGCTCAACCATCAACGGCAACACCGCTACTTTCCAGTGGACGGCAGGTAGCGCAACCAACTACTGGCTGGACATTGGCAGCACGCCGGGCGGCAACGACTACTTCCAGTCGGGCCCGCTGGGCAGCGGCACGCTGAGCGCGGTGGTCACCACCCTTCCGGCGAACGGCAGCCAGATCTACGTGACCCTGTGGTCGCTGGTTGGAGGGCAGTGGGTGAACAACTCGTACACCTACACCTCGGCGCCGTAGGGGCACCTCAATCGTAGTACCCGGGTTCGCGTCAAAAGGAAGGACGCGGACCTGGGACAGAACCAGAACCGCAAGGGCGCGGACTACGGTCCGCGCCCTTTTTCCAACTTCAAGGTGATAAGTCCCTTTTGGAAGCGCCTGCCGGTTTGTTCGTCTCCAGATATGGAGACTGCGGTAGGCAGCTGAGACTCTTGCTGTCCTCAGGTACCTCGGAAGAAATCTTCCCTTTTTGTCAGCGCCACCCGTTCACCACGATATTTCGGGTACTAAAGCCAGGAACCTGGGAGGGCTTGGCGGGGCGGCGCGGCGGCCAGTCAGCGCCACGCCTGCGATGATGGGGATATCTCTACTCTGAGTCAAGCGACATGAAGTCGATTCCAGGCAGCAATAACTTCCGGATTACCCACCATCCGCACCAGTTGCCATCGTTCAGAATGGAGTCTATGAAGCGTGAAAGAATCCGGAGTATTATTCTGCTGGCCGGAGCTTGCATTCAACAAAGCTGATTTCGATCTAGACGAACGCATGGGAGGAAAGAAGATGGCAACTGCGAAAGATGAAATTCGTAGTAACGCCGGCAAAAACGCGACCGTCGCGAGAGTCGACATGAAGTTCGAGATTGTCGTCATCCCCGTCTCGGATATCGATCGCGCGAAGGAGTTCTACGGGAGGCTCGGGTGGCGGCTCGACGCCGACTACGACAACGGCAACGACTTCCGCGTGATCCAGTTCACGCCGCCCGGGTCCGGGTGCTCGGTCATCTTCGGCAAGAACGTCACTGCGGCGGCACCCGGCTCCGCTCAAGGACTGTACCTCATTGTCTCCGACATAACGGCCGCGCGCGACGAGTTGCTGAGTCGCGCCGTTGAGTGCAGCGAGGTGTTCCACGACGCCGGCGGCGTGTACGCAGGCTCGGATGAGCCCTACCTGTTTGGACGGCGCCGGGTCAGCGGTCTAGATCCCGAGCGTCGTAGCTATCGCTCGTTCGTGTCGTTCCGCGATCCCGACGGCAACGGTTGGCTGCTGCAGGAGATCACGACCCGGCTTCCCGGCCGCATTGATCCCGCCGCGACTTCATTCGGCTCCGCAAGCGATCTAGCAAGCGCCCTTCGGCGTGCGGAGGCCGCCCACGGGCAGCATGAGAAGCGCATCGGCAAGCGAGATGAAAACTGGCCCGACTGGTATGCCGAATACATGGTCCGCGAGCAGGCGGGCGGAGAACTGCCGCAATGAACGACTAACGACGACTGTAAATGATTGCATCACCGGCCGAAGGTCGTCCCCCGGGATCTTGTCCTTCGGTAAAGAACAAACTGCCGGCAACATAAACTGCCTTTTTTGCAAGCGACTCGGCCACTTTAGCGATTAATTACGACCGAGCATCAAAGGGGAAGCAATCCGTGCGCGAGGCAGGAAAAGCAACGCCTCCGTTTTGCCCATCCAAACAAAGGAACGGGAGTTAGGGTAGTGTCTCAGGTTGAGACACTACCCTGGGTTTAATGCCTAATTGACAGCCACCTTTTTCGCCAAGACAAGGTCGTAGCGATCAAGGTTCATCACCTTGTTCCACGCAGCCACGAAGTCCTTCACGAACGTCTCTTTCGAGTCGTCACAGGCATAGACTTCCGCCAACGCACGGAGCTGGGAGTGCGAACCGAAGATCAAGTCGACACGGGTGCCGGTCCACTTGACTTTCCCCGTCTTGCGATCTCGCCCCTCATACACTCCTTCGGATGCAGGAAGGCTGCCACTCCGTATTCATGTCGAGCAGGTTGACGAAGAAATCATTCGTCAGCGTCCCGGGCTGGTTGGTGAAGACGCCGTGCTTGGTCCCACCGAAGTTGGCGTTCAGGGCACGCATGCCGCCGATGAGCACCGTCATCTCAGGAGCAGTCAGCTTCAGCAACTGCGCCCGATCCACCAGCATCTCCTCCGGCGAGGTTCCGTTTTGCTTCCCGACGTAGTTGCGGAACCCGTCTGCCTTCGGCTCCATTACGGCGAAGGAGTGCACATCGGTCTGCTCCTGCGAAGCATCCGTGCGTCCCGGCGAGAAGGGAACCTTCACGTCGTAGCCGGCCTTTTTCGCAGCTTCCTTGACGGCTACGCAGCCGCCCAGAACGATCAGATCAGCCAGCGAGACTTTCTTCTTGCCAGACTGCGAGCTGTTGAACTCCTTTTGGATCGCCTCCAGCTTCTGAAGAACCTTCGCCAGTGCGGCCGGCTGGTTCACTTCCCAATCCTTCTGCGGCGCCAGGCGAATGCGCGCCCCGTTCGCGCCACCGCGCTTGTCGGAGCCGCGGAAGGACGCCGCCGACGCCCACGCAGTCGTGACCAGTTCGGAGATCGACAGTCCAGACGCGAGAATCTTCTCCTTCAGAGCAGCCATGTCCTTCTCATCGATCAGCTCATGATCCACGGCGGGAACCGGGTCTTGCCAGATCTGGGGCTCCTTGGGAACTAGCGGGCCAAGATAGCGCGGGTGAGGCCCCATGTCGCGGTGAGTCAGCTTAAACCATGCCTTGGCGAACGCATCTGCGAGCTCCTGCGGATGCTCGTAGAAGCGTCGTGAAATCGGTCCGTAGACAGGGTCGAACCGCAATGCAAGGTCTGTGGTCAGCATGGATGGCGCGTGACGTTTGGAGCCATTGTGTGCGTCCGGCACCGTACCGTTGCCCGCACCATTCTTCGGTGTCCACTGATGCGCACCGGCCGGGCTCTTGGTCAGCTCCCATTCGTAAGTGAACAGGTTCGTGAAGAAGTTGTTGCTCCACTTCGTAGGCGTCGTGGTCCAAGTGACCTCCAGGCCGCTGCCGATGGCGTCCCCGCCTTTGCCCGTGCCAAATTTGCTCTTCCAGCCCAGGCCTTGCTGCTCGATGCTGGCGGCTTCCGGCTCTGCGCCCACCAGTTTCGCATCGCCAGCGCCGTGAGTTTTGCCGAACGAGTGGCCGCCGGCAATGAGCGCAACCGTCTCTTCGTCATTCATCGCCATGCGGGCGAAGGTTTCCCGGATGTCCTTTGCCGCAGCCAGGGGATCCGGATTTCCATTGGGACCTTCTGGGTTCACGTAAATCAGACCCATCTGGACCGCGGCGAGAGGGTTCGCGAGATCACGGTCGCCGCTGTAGCGCTCGTCCGCCAGCCACTTGCCCTCGGAGCCCCAATAAATGTCGTCTGAGGGTTCCCAAACGTCCTCGCGTCCGCCGCCGAAACCGAAGGTCTTGAACCCCATCGACTCCAACGCCACGTTACCGGCGAGAACCATGAGGTCGGCCCAGGAGATTTTCTTCCCATATTTCTGCTTGATCGGCCAGAGCAGACGGCGCGCTTTGTCGAGGTTCACATTGTCCGGCCAGCTATTCAGTGGCGCGAAACGTTGTTCGCCGGAGCCTGCTCCGCCGCGGCCGTCGCCGATGCGGTACGTACCCGCGCTATGCCACGCCATACGAATAAAGAGCGGCCCGTAGTGACCGAAGTCGGCTGGCCACCACTCCTGTGAATCCGTCATCAAGGCATGAAGGTCCTTGATCACGGCATTCAGATCGAGGCTCTTGAATTCTTCTGCGTAATTGAACTCCTTGCCCATAGGGTCGGACTTGGGGGAGTGCTGGTGCAGGATGTTCACGTTCAGCTGATTCGGCCACCAGTCAGCATTCGTCCGCAGCCTGGGGGCGCCGTGAGCGACCGGGCACTTGGATTCGGTTGACGAGTTTTGTTCCTGAGTATGGGGGACAGTCGCCCCCGCTGCTGTAGCGAGTTCTTTATCCATAGTGTTCTCTTCCTTCAAATTAGTTAAAAAAACGGTGATGAGCTATAAAACCACCCTGGTTTTCCGATTCGGCGCAACCGCCGCGGCTGCGCGTTTCATGAGGTATTCACACGCCTACAACGCTTAACCGGAAGCGTGCCGCGGAGCGCACTTGGTGCAAAGCCCCCGGAAAATGAGTTCGCATTCGCGAAGGATCCGCTTACCGAGGGAGACTGAGGCAGGCTTGGGTACGTTGTACCACTCGATATCTTCAACATTGCCGCAGCGATCGCAGATGAAGTGATGATGCAGCGTGCCTTTCGCATCAAATCGCGCGGCGCGACCCTCGACGGCCACTTCCCGCACCAAACCGGCCTGCACCAAGTCGCGCAGATTGTTGTAAGTTGTGGCCCTTGAAGATCGCGGGTCCATGCGATTGACGCCTTCGAAGATTTCCGCAGCCGTAGGATGCCGCTTGCATTCCATCAAGAATGCCATCACCGCGAAGCGTTGCGGGGTACACCGCAACCCGCTGTCCTCCAAGGTCTGCTTAATCGCTTCGGCGTCCATCTGATATTAGATTAAATCTAATATGATATTTTGTCGAGGTGCACCGCCCCGGAGCCAGGAGGGCACCTCTCTCCGCTGCCGCAGCTGTTTCTCTGCCGTTGCGATTTCCGCTAGAGGGACTGTTTTCTCCAACGGAGACCGAATTTCCAGTTTGCCCGATTCGCCCTCATTCAAACCGAAGCGCGATGAATCACTCCTGCAATTCGCGCAGCGGACTCAGTGTCTCAGTACCGTTGGACGTCGTCTAATCCTTAACGAGGAAAAAGACCCTAATGTTCGATTATCTGTTGGACACTACACCAAGGGTTCACAATTCTTTGACAAAGCTGTGACATGGCGAGAGCGGGGCTGGCCTAGCATTTACCCGATGAATCCCGCACTTCGCGGGCAATTTCCTAAACCCCATCCAAGGGAGAAAACGAAAATGCGCTACACAGGGAACCTGTCGGCCGTCTCGCGATTTTGTGCCATTTCCAGGCTTTCATTCTGCCTGGCACTACTGATCGTTTGCAGCGCGCTGGCGTTTGGGCAGAGTAACGAATTCCGACCCGATTCCTCAGCCGGACCAAACGGGATCTTCGTTCACAGCCTGTTTGGTGGACAAATCTTTGGGTTCGATATCGATCAGAACGGCAGCGAGGGAATATTGGCGGAATCTAAGCTGCTTTCCAACGGGACCATACTGGCCGCCGTCGAGACTTTTGATCAGTCAACCGGCCACATCCTCGATGTGGTGCAGCTAACGCAACCGTCGCATGCGCAAGATGATTTCGTCACCCTGGGCGTGGTCGGCAACAGTGTCGGGCTATTCGAACATGAGATCGTGGCAAACGGCTTCGTCAGCAGGCGTGTCTTCAGCACCTTGAATCCGCTTGGTTCAAACCGCATTACCGGCGCGTGGACCCCACCCATCGGAACGCAGCACATCATCATGCCGACCGGGGTGAGCCGCAGCCAGGGAGTTCCGAACGTCGCCGTATTTGCCTACGACAACAGCGACAATTTCATTCCCTACGTCTTCAGCTCGAACGTCGCCAACAACACGTTCGGTCCCGTAGTCATGATTACGGACTCCAATAACTTTGGCAGCGTGCCTCCGCCGATCGCCTACGACAGCGTGACCAACCAGGCGGTGATGGGCGGAGGGACCGGTGCTTTCGATACCCGGCCCGTCATTGGCGTGGTTAACCTCACTGCGGGCACGTTCACGGAGTTTACGGGTATTGGATTTGGGTTTGTCAACGGCATTGCGATGGATTCAGCGGACGGCATTTTCTGTACCGACACAGAAGATGACGCCAGTTTGGAATTTTACGATCTCAGCACACAGACTGGTACCATCGTGGTGCTGCCCGGATCACAAGGGCTACAGCAGTTCAGCGGCGCCGATGTGGAGTTTGATCCCATCAACAAGCTGTTCCTGATCGCTCAGCCCGATTCAAGTTCGTCGCCCAGCGGCAGTACGATCTACGCTTACGACATACACGGAAACCTTCAGGAGACGATTAACGGATTTAACTTCTCTAATACTTTCAATGTAGTTCCCACTCATATTGCACTGCACCCTAGCCTTCGGTCCGGGTATGTAGATGGGCCCAACTCTGGTGTGACCGAGATTCAGGGTTTTACGTACTGAGCCATAGTTGAAAGGCTGGTTTGCCACTGGGGAACGACCTACCCTGGCAAGTTAACCTCCTACCTTCAGGTGCTCTGAATTGAGGAGTTACTGGTTTGTGATCTCATGAATCACAGTGGATGATCAAGATGCTTTGGGATGACTCGTATCTCAAAGATGCTCGGCCACAATTTGCCGGTGACAAAGAGGCGCTTGGTCTGGCGGTCATAAGCGATGCCATTCAACACGGCATCCGATGCGGTGCGATACATCGGACTTAGTAGGCCCGTGAGGTCAATCCAACCAACGACCTCGCCGGTTTGCGGAGAGATACGAGCAATTCGATCAGTCTGCCAAATATTTGCGAAAATCTCTCCATCTACGAACTCCAATTCGTTCAACTGTGTCACCAACTTGGTCCCATCGCGGACTTTGAATCGTCGCTTTTCTATCAGTGTATTGGAATCAAGAACTCGGATTTCCGGAGTGCCGTCACTCATGAAGACTTCGTGACCATCGGTCGTTATGCCCCAACCTTCTCCTGGGTAAGAAAACTGCCGCAACAATCGGAAGTCGCCGAGGCTATAAACAAACCCAGTTTGCGACTTCCAGGTAAGCTGCACAACTTCATCCTTGAGCAGAGTAACTCCTTCCCCAAAGAACTGTGGTGCTAAGTCCACCTCTCGAACCACCTGCCCAGTCTCAACCTTGACTTGTCGAAGCGAAGACCGCCCACTTAGACCCGTACCTTCATAGAAATAGCCATTTCGGTATGCGAGGCCTTGGGTAAAAGCCCGGGGATCATGAGGAAACTGCCGAACCACCTGGAACGTGTACTCGGGGGTATGACTGGTTCGGTCCCGTCGCATAGCTTGTCCAAGAACAAATTCGGGAGCAAGCGATAGGAATACGATGACAAGCACCGAAGGAGGTAGAGGTCCTTTCATCCACGTGATTGTCGCATGTTTGTCTGCCTGAGAGCGGAATACCGGCAACCCACTCGCCTACATTTGACTCTCATGATGGCCGCGTCCTAACGGCACTCCATGTTGGATTCTCCGGCGATATTGCCCTTGGCGTCCGTCGTGAATCGAAGGGTGCAGGTATTGACCTGCGGTGTCAACTCCCGCAGCAAAACCACCGAGGTATCGTGATAACGGCAACGAACAAAGAGGCTCATCGTGCGATACCCTTTCAAATGCCAGGTCTGCGTAAATCTGTTACGGTTTTGTGCCTGATCGTCGGGAGCAAGGTCGAATTCTTGCTTGTCGGCTCCGACGTTATACACCGAGATCCGTTCAAACTTTCGCTGCGCCTTTTCCGGAACGACTTCCCAGCCCGAGACCGGGGCAGCGTCTTCGAGCGCGGTTATGTTCGCAGGGCAAAGCACCGGATTTGGGAGTTGCGTTTGTTGAGCCAGAGCAGCCGATGAATCAACTAATGCCAGAGACAACCAAAGAAAAGCCAATGTCAGCGATCGCTCAATCGATAACATAGAACGCATCTCCATCATTCACAGGCTTCACCCCTACGGCGCCCCCTTGAAAGCGAATCGTGCGTTGATGAACGGGCTGGCCCTTCCATTGATCCCACACTTGAAGTCCAATTTCGTTCTGGCCAATGTAAATCGCTGCATGCGAGGTTCCATCCGTACTGTTGGTGTATCGTCCGTTGCTGTCGAATGTTGCTATCGCCGTGCCAGCCTGGAGCGCTAAGTCTCCCCTTACTATGGATCCCTGATTCCATCCAGAGGTCAACGGAGCCCCACTGGCCTGCTGTACGAACGCTACGCACTGTCCGCTGCCGACAACGGTGTTCTGGTAGCTCTCTGGATCATCTGCAATATATGCCATGGTTTATTTCTCCTTTGCCCAAGCTTCCACTTGCATTGGTGAGGATGTGTAGCCAGGTGACAGCACAGTTTACTACGGGATACTCACCGGCATACGGTATCAAGCAATCCCATTGACGAAGGTCTGCTACATAACCGGCAAAACCGACCCCCAACCTTCGCCAAATCGTTGCGCGCAGCGACCGAGTCTTTGCGTAGAGTAACCGAGGCGATGTTTTTAGCTAGTGAGGGTTTTAATGGCCGCGCTGGTAGTAATGAACTTCTGAGACAACGCCGATTAAATTCTGGTAGCAGACAAAACCCCCTCATGGCGATTGTTAGGCAAGAACAATAATGCCTATCCTGCCAGCAGGCTACCCACCGAAATGATATGCAACACGAGCGCTGTGCCGATCAGTTGCCATGCGGTTCGCGCCGCAATCCACTGCTCCTTGACAGCTCTTCGTAGCACGTAAATACCAAAAGGTAAGTTGATCAACATCGCCGTAATCAGTCCGGGAGCGTATCCGCCCCTGGCCAAGGCAGCGAATATGTGCCAAGCGGTATTCATCAGCAGGACCGACTCCAGCAAAAGCACTGCTATTAGCAGGCCTTTGTTTGGTCGGAGGATGGCCCAGGCAATTACGATCAGGGGCAGTACTGTAGCCATCACCAGCGCCAGATGAAGCTCCTGCGGGCTGTGCAAGAGGGCAGGTGCAGGGAGCCATCGCGGCAATCGGGTTGACGACCACAAAAAGGCTGGGAAGGTCAAATACTCTTCGGTGGTGTGCAGCACAAGGGTTACCCCGATCAGCGCCAGCACCGCATTACGTGAAAGAGAGTGCATGAAGGATAGATCATGTTAATCGCATTCTCTAGCATTCCTAGGTATATTTTCCATGATTACCTAAAAATGGGCTGGATCCCTGTTTTCCTAAGTCTCCCTGGCCTCCTTGTCGCGAAACCAGCCTTTTCTCTAGCCAACGATTTGAAGAATGAGAGCATAGAAACTATTTCTTGCGTCCCCACGAAGCAATGAAGGTGATCGCGCTCGTCCAAAAGCGTGGATTGGAATAGAGTTTTTGAAACTCAGCCATCGATACGGCAGTCATATGCCCGGACGCTATTAGTCCTGGCCGCAATTCCGCCAATGTTTCCATCCAGTAGGTCGCCCACTGTGAACCACCATTATAGAGAGCGGTATGGCCTTCGGCGCCCACCGCCTCCAGGGCCAAGCCAGCCAGGAGTGAAGGCATCTTTCGTCCTATGAAGTAGTCGATTCCGACGGAAGACGCCCACTGCAACCAACCCTGCCAGAAAGTGCGCAGCGCCTCAGGCTCGGCCGCCACAGCGGGCAGCATATCGGGCTCGATAGAGAGAAATACGCCGCCAGGCTTCAGAGCGGCGAGCATTCGCTCTACAGCCTTGTCCGGGGACTGGATGTGATGGAGCACCGCCCTGGCTGTTACCAGGTCGTAGGCTTCCTCTTCAATCACGCCTTCTAGGACGTTGAGTTGCCGAACTTCGAGGTTCGGCACGCTGAGATTGGCGATGTAGCGCAGATCAATGTCGCTTGCAACCACATGTCCGCCTAGTCCCACCCGGCTGGCCAACCACTTCGATATGGATCCATTGCCGCATCCAACCTCGATGCAGCGCCATCCGGGTTGAATACCAACCCGCTCAATGTGGTTGCGGTAGAGCGAATCAAGCAACTCCGACATCAGTGCCAGCCGCTGCTTTTCACCAGCCAAGTTGTGAGGCAAAACATATCCGCTCATGGCGATCCTTCACTCGCCGCCGGGACTGCTTACGAATACTTCGACCATCCAGCGACACTTCTCGTTCGAGAATACATCCCCTCGATTCGCCCAGGCTGCACAGAATTTACGTTTAGACGCAGTTTTGCTATTCGATGCGATCCCTTTTTATTTGCGGCACCCGGACCGTAAACGGAAAACGGCGGCGTGAACTTTGGACGCCAGCCCTCGAACTACGTAGACAGGGCGTGGCCCCCGTGGGTGCCACCCGGCGGATTCCAGATAAAGAGTGTTACGATTTTCCTAACACGCATTTGTGGGGACCTTGATGCCTGAATCAACGAAAGCCCGTTTGACCCAGCCGCTGGTGCGCGAGAACGGCTCGCATCGTCCCGCTACCTGGAATGAAGCCATGGACCGCATTGTTGCGGCTTTCCGCAAGTCTATTGCGAAGCAAGACTGGCGGGACTTTGGCATGTTCAGTTGCTCCAAGACCACCAACGAGCTGAACTACGTTGCGCAAAAATTCGTCCGCAGCGTCATGGGCACGAACAATATTGATAGCTGCAACCGCACTTGACATGCCCCTAGCGTCGCCGGTCTGGCGGCGGTATTCGGAGCGGGCGGCGGGACAAGCTCGTATCGCGAAATTGAAGACACCAACGTGATCCTGCTATGGGGATCGAACGCTCGGGAAACGCATCCGATCTTTTTCCATCATTTGTTGAAAGGCATGCACAACGGCGCTGAACTTTATGTAGTGGACCCGCGGCGCACCAGTTCCGCGCGCTGGGCCAACCTGTGGCTGGGCCTGGACGTGGGTTCCGACATTTCGCTGGCCAACGCCATGGGCCGCGAAATCATCGCCGCCGGGCTAGCTAACGAAAAGTTCATCCAGCGACGCCACCAGCGGATTTGAAGCCTACAAAGCGCACGTCGAGAAATACACGCTGGAGCGGGCCGAGCGTGAGACGGGCGTGCCCGCGGAAGCCATCCGCAAGATGGCCCATGCGTATGCCAGCGCTCCGCGCGCCCAGATCTGCTGGACTCTGGGTATCACCGAACATCACAACGCCATGGACAATGTGGTTGCCCTTATCAACCTTGCGCTGCTCACCGGGCACGTGGGCCGCTATGGCAGTGGCGTGAATCCCTTGCGCGGACAGAACAACGTCCAGGGCGGCGGCGACATGGGTGCGATTCCTGACCGCCTGACCGGCTTTCAGCATGTTGAGAACGATCAATTGCGCGCCAAGTTTGAGAAAGCCTGGGGTGTGAAGATCCAACCCAAACGCGGCTGGCACCTGAGCGATATGTTTGAGGCCATGGAGCGACGGCCATCTCACCACGCTGTACGTGCTGGGCGAGAATCCCGCCGACTCCGAAGCCGACCGGCATCGCGCCCTGAAGCGGCTGGGCGGGCTGGAATTCCTTCTGGTCCAGGACCTTTTCTATACCAAGACCGCTGAACTCGCTGACGTTGTGCTGCCCGCCGCAGCTGGTGCTTTTGAAAGCGAAGGCACGGTGACTTCCAGCGAGCGCCGCGTGCAGCGCGTCCGCCGTACCGTGCCGCCTCCGGCCGGCGTTCGCGACGATGTGGAGATCATTTTTGATCTGGCTCGCCGCCTCGGCCATGACTGGGGCACGCCCGATCCCGAAGCTATTTGGAATGAGTTGCGCCTCTTGAGCCCCATGCACGGCGGCATGAGTTACCGTCGCCTGGAGGAGATGGGCGGCATTCAGTGGCCGTGCTATGACGAGTCGCATCCCGGAGAAATGTTTCTTCACGGACGGCTGTGGAGTGAACCGCTGATTGGCCCCCGCGCACCGTTTAGCGTGGTGGAATTTGAGCCGCCAGTGGACCAGCTTGACGAGGAGTATCCCATTCGCCTGACCACCGGCCGCCGGCTCGACGATTACAACACCGGCGTTCAAAGCAGAAAATATTCGTCGCCGCTGCGGCGCAAAGAAGCGCTGGAGGTTTCTCCGGAAGACGGTCGGCACTACAAGTTGCGGGAGGGTGAAAAAGTCCGCGTGACATCGAGGCGTGGCTCGCTCGTTGCGCCGGTGCGGTTTGATTCGGGTTGCGTCCGGGCCTGGCGTTTCTATCGGTCCACGCTCACGATCAAGTAGCAACGAACGAGCTGACGATTGACGCGGTGGACCCCAAGTCAGGCACCTCGGAGTTCAAGGCAACGGCCATTCGTATTGAAAAAGTATAAGAGGACTTGATTGGATCTTCATCTAACCGACGCGCAAGCGACTGCAGAAGAGCGCGCTGCCGTTGACTCCGATCTGGGCGTGCCCGAATCAAGCTGGCAAGGCGGCCAGCGGCAGACAGGCCGACACGCGCACGCGCGCTTTCAACGGTGTCGCCCGCAGCCGGCGGCATCGTCTTCTGCCCGTACTCCACGCGATCCAGAACCGCATTGGCTGGATTAGCCCCGGGCGCTCTCAACTATGTCGCGTTGCGGTTAGACGTTGCTCCCGCCGAAGTTCATGGCGTGGCGTCTTTCTATGGAATGTTTTCCCTCCAGCCCCGTCCTCAGGTCGTGGCCCACGTCTGTGATGACATTGCGTGTGTCACACGTGGCTCGGACAAACTTTGTGCCGAACTGGAAGGCACGCTTGGTCCCGCAGGTTCGCCTTGCTCCGGCGGACGTGCGATCTGGCTTCGCAGCCAGTGTCTGGGTCTGTGCGAGCGCGCTCCCGCAGCGCTGGTCAGCTCGGCCGGGGAAAAATCTCAGGAACGAGTGTTGGCCCCTGCGTCGGCGGAAGCCGTGCAGTCTTTGGTAGACGATGCTGTCCAGGGTCGCCTGCCCGCCGAGCCAGACGTACTGAACGTTCAAACCAGCGTGCCGCAAGCAGCCGCAGAATGGCGAATCCTTCCGCTTGCGACTTCTTCATCGCATTGCCCAAGGTGGCGCTTCAACGCTTGGAAGCCTATCAAAGACTCGGCGGCTATCAGAGGTCTGCGCAAAGCCCTGGAGCTTGGCCCTGAAGGCACGCTGCGTGAGCTCTCCGCCTCAAAGCTGCTGGGTCGCGGCGGCGCGGCATTTCCCACTGCTAAGAAATGGGAGGCGCTTTTCCTGCAGAGACATCGGTTGCAGCAGGAACCCGGCCGCGCGCACTACGTCATCTGCAATGCCGATGAATCCGAGCCTGGAACATTCAAGGATCGCATCCTCATGGAAGGCGATCCGTTCGCCGTGCTCGAGGGGCTCACGATTGGCGGCTTTGTTACCGGCGCGCGTCAAGGCTACATCTACCTGCGCGGCGAATATCCGCTGGCTGCCGAGCGCATGCAACAAGCAATCCAGTCGGCCAACGAAAACGGGTTCCTCGGCGACAACATTCTTGGCAGCGGCCTGCAATTCAACATTGAAATTCGCCGGGGAGCCGGTGCATATATCTGCGGTGAAGAGACCGCACTATTCAACTCGATTGAAGGCTATCGCGGCGAACCGCGCAACAAGCCGCCGTTCCCCACGCAGTCTGGCCTCTTCCGCCAGCCGACCGCCGTTAACAATGTGGAAACGCTGGTCAACGTTCCCGGCATCATCCTGGAGGGCGGCGCTGCTTACGCCAGGCTCGGCACGGAACACTCCGCCGGCACCAGGCTCTTTTGCCTTTGCGGACACGTGCGCGTCCCGGTGTCTACGAAATCGCCATGGGAACCACGCTGCGCCAACTCATTGATCTTGCCGGAGGTGTTGCTGGCAGCGGCAAACTGCAGGCGGTTCTTCTGGGCGGCGCGGCCGGAACCTTTGTTGGGCCTCAGGAACTGGACACGCCGCTCACCTTTGAAGACACGCGCGCCATCGGAGCCACTCTAGGTTCCGGCGTGGTCATGCTGTTTGATGACACGGTTGATCTTCGCCACATCCTGTTGCGCATCGCCAGTTTTTTCCGCCACGAAACTTGCGGTCAGTGCGTTCCTTGCCGCGTCGGCGTGGTGCGTCAGCAGGAAACGCTGCAGCGCCTGGTGAACGGCAAGCCGCTGGGCTCGGCAGCGCAGGAAATCACAATGTTGCGCGAGATGGCCCAGGCCATGCGCGACGCCTCAATCTGCGGTTTGGGCCAGACCGCTTCCAGCGCGCTGGAGTCCGCGATGCAGCGATGGAGTCTGTTCTCATGAGTCAATCGGTCACAGAAATTTCGCAACCGCTCGACGCGCCCGCAGCCGACAATTCCTCTGCCGCGCGGCCCGTGCCGCAAGCGCCGCCGGAGCGCGAACGCCGCTCCATTGAAATCAAGATTGATGGCAAACCTGTTTCCGTCCCTGAGGGTTCCACCATCCTGGACGCCGCAAAGAAACTCGGCATTGACACTCCTACGCTCTGCTTTCTGGAGAGCCTTACCCCGGTTAACGCCTGCCGCGTCTGTGTGGTGGAGTTGGAAGGCTCGCGCACACTGGTTCCTGCTTGCTCACGCAAAGTGGAACCCAATATGTCCATCAAAACGGATTCAGAGCGTGTCCGCCTGAGCCGCCGCCTGGTGTTGGAATTTCTGGCTTCGTCCGTGGACCTTTCCACGGCGCCCGCGATGCAGGCGTATATGGGACGGTACGACGCTCATCCTGAGCGCTTCGGCACAACCCGCGCCACCGTCGCCCAGCCGGTTAAAATTGACAACGAGCTTTATGTCCGCGACTACTCGCAAGTGTGTTCTGTGCTACAAGTGCGTGGAAGCCTGTGGCGTAGACGCGCAAAACACCTTTGCGATTGCCGTGGCCGGCCGCGGCTTCTCCGCCCACATTGCCACGGAATTTGACGTTCCCCTGCCCGACTCGGCTTGCGTCTATTGCGGCAACTGCATCGGCGTCTGCCCCACCGGCGCGCTGATGTTCAAGAGCGAATATGACATGCGCCAGGCCGGCACTTGGAACGAAAGCCGGCAGACCCAGACTGACACCATCTGCCCTTATTGCGGAGTAGGCTGCGACCTCACCGTGCACCAGCAGGAAGGCCAGATCGTTCGCGTGACCTCGCCGCTTGACCATAGCGTGACTCATGGCAATCTTTGCATCAAAGGCCGGTTCGGTTGGCAGTTCGTGCAGATTCAGCCAGCCGGCAGGGAAGAAAAATAATTTTCGCCGCTACTCGTGAGCAGCGTTAGAGAGGAGAAAGCGCGTGCTTTCTCAACCGAGCGTCATACCTGTTGCGCTACTGGGAGGTGGAAGCGGTGAAGAAGATTGACGAACTACTACGGTGATGATCATGATCGGCCGAGATCTTCCTCCTTGTCTGCGCGAAAAGCCTTATGAAAAGAAGCTCATTTACTATGGTAGAAGATGAGCCGTAGCAAGGCTTCCTCCCCAACACGCGTGCGAAGTCCAAAGAAGCCGAATCCGAAAAGACTTTCGGGAGGCGAACCATTCTTCACAGGTAAAAGCCTGAATACCGCTCTCTGCATTCTGCTGGGAGCCGTGACCATCGCGATCTACAGCCCTGTTATGGGCCACCCGTTTGTGGTTCTGGACGACCGTGAGTACGTCACCGCAAACGTTCATATCCGTGGCCTCGGGTGGAACACCATCAAGTGGGCATTTACCTCAACTACGGCAGCCAATTGGCATCCTCTGACTTGGCTGTCGCATGCTATCGACTACAGGCTTTTTGCGCTGAATCCGGTTGGCCATCATTTGGATAGTGTGTTGATCCACGCTCTCAACGCGGTGCTCATCTTCCTCGGATTGACGTGGATTACTAAACGCACAGGACCGAGCTTGCTGGTGGCTGCGCTATTCGCCTTGCATCCCATCAACGTTGAGTCGGTGGCGTGGATAGCGGAACGAAAGAATGTGCTAAGCACATTGTTCTTCTTATTGGCGATCGGTACCTATGCTTGGTACGCGCAAAAGCCAGGTTGGCGCCGCTATCTTCTCGATGGCGGCATTGTTTGCTGCTGGGTTGATGGCCAAGCCTATGGCAGTCACGCTGCCCTTCGTGTTATTGCTGCTGGATTATTGGCCGCTGGAAAGAATGTCGTTCGACGGAACCCACAGCCAGGCCAGTTTAAGCGGCGCACAACCGGCGACGGTTTCAAGGTTGGTGCTGGAGAAAATCCCACTACTCGCGCTGTCAGTGGCAAGTTCATGGATCACGCTAATAGCCCAGCGAACGGTGGTGCGCGCCTTCGACGAATTCTCGTTTGGCAATCGAATCCAGAATGCGCTTGTAGCTTACGGACTTTACCTTTGGAAAATGGTATGGCCTTCCCGGCTAGCCTTCTATCCGCATTCCATCGTCGCGTTGCCGGCGTGGCAGTGGCTTCTATCCGGTGTGGTCTTAGTAAGTATCACTGCATTCGTAATCATCTTCCGCAGAAAGCGCTACTTGCCGGTTGGTTGGTTCTGGTTTCTGGGTACTTTAATTCCGGTTATCGGCCTGGTACAGGTGGGAGAGTATGCCATGGCCGATCGCTATGCCTACGTTCCCCTCATTGGAATTTTCGTCATGATTGCTTGGGGCCTCGCAGATTTCGTGGAGGCCAAACATGTTCGTGCAGTCTGGTATGCAATTCCAGCATTCTGCATTTTGGCAGCTCTGGGCGCCGTCACCGTTGCCCAAATCGGTTATTGGGAAAGCGACTACGACTTGTACTCGCATACCCTGGCTTTAGCAGAGAGTCCTTTTGCGCATAACGCCGTGGGAATGGCGCTGATGAATCCAAGCTCGGAAATGACGCAGCAGGATCTGGAGAACTTTGCTTCTGAGCCAGTGCGGATTGACGAAGCCCGTCGACACTTCGAGCGCGCAGTAGAGTTGCGCCAACAAAATCCGGACAGCTCTCTTTGGGACAAGGCGCGGACCTTGAATAATCTGGGGAATTTGGATCGCATGCAAAATCGGTTGGACGAAGCCCGCCAGCATGACGAGAGTGCGCTTAAGATTTATCGGCGGCTGGCGCAGGAGAATCCGGATGCATACCTGCCTTACCTGGCAGTGACTTTGAATAACCTGGGAGCCATCGAGCGACTACAGAATCATCTGGACCAAGCGCGAAACGATTATGAGGAGTCATTAAAGATTAACCGGCAATTAGCGCAACAGGATCCAGCCAAGTACCTCCCGAACATGGCCATGATACTGAATGAATATGGGCTGCTGGATGCAGCCCAGAACCAGATCGAGGTGGGGCGTGAGCACTATGAGGAAGCCTTGCAGATTGACCGGCAACTAGCGGAACAGAGTCCGGACGTCTACTTGCCCCAGCTGGCGATGACCCTGAGTAACTTTGCTCTTTTCGAAGCATTCCAGCAACGCATGGACGAAGCGCGGCAGCACTATGAGGAAGCCTTGAAGATCGACCGGCAATTGGCCGGGCAGAATCCCGCCGTGTACCTGCCAGACTTGGCCATGACGCTGAGCAATCTGGGAAGGGTGGATCAACTGCAGAGCCGGATCGAAGAATCCCGCGCCCACTACGAAGAGGCATTAAGCATCTTGCAGAAGCTGGTCCAAGGCAACAGCAAATATGCAGACGAGATGGCCCGGATTGAGACTGCCCTGAAAGATCTGGGAAAAATGCCCCCCTCCCAACCCAATCCGCAAAAAACAGTTTCGCGGTCACTCCGACCATGATCCGGTAGTGACTCCACAACTGCTCTTATAAACGGATTTGCGAGATCGCACTCTGCGGACCACGCTGCCAGTGAAAATTTCGTTTCTTGGACATCAACGATCGGTAGGAATTCAATTGCCGCGGACGGCCAGACTAGGCGAAGTGGATTTCCGCTTCTATCAGATGATCTATAGAAGTACGATTTCCGGCGATTGCTGGCAGTTGTCAGTAGCGGGTTGGCCGGAGCAGAAGAGACCTTAAAGTGAGGGAACTACCGGAACGGTCACCCAAGCGGCTTTGGCTATGGCGACCGAGGGAGCACTCGGTCGCCGCGAGGGTCAGAGACTTGCTTCAAGCCAACATTAGTTGGAGCTATCTGACCGAGGGCTGGCTACGAAGCCGGTGTTGATGGGCGCCGTGCCGTAAAAGCCGACCAGCTTGCCCGCGTCGTTGATGCCGTTGACGATGGTCGAACCTACTCCATCGGGAGCATCGACGGTCACGAAGCTGGCCGTGGCGATCTTGTAGACGAAGCCGTGGGTCAAGCCGGCAGCATCCATGTAGAAGCCGACAACCTGTCCGCGGTTATTCAGCCCCAGAGCCTGGGTTCCCGTGCTGCCAGGATAGTCCAGCCGCATGAAGACGCCGAGGTTCAGCAGCCAGCCGTGGCTAACACCGGCAGCATCGATGTAGAAACCGCAAACTACCGCAGAGTTGTTGATGCCGGTGGCCTGTGCTCCGCCTACAGCCGTGGGAATTGAGATCACCCTGAAGATGCCGCCTACTTCGTCGTAGATGTAGGGGATGTCAGGAGTGGTGTTGTTGAGGCTGAGACTATAGTAGCCCGCTGCCTCGTGGAAATCGTTCTGGCTCAGCAACTGGTTGAACTGCGTGCGGGGATAGTCGACGGTGGTGAAGGTACCGTTACTGGTCCGGAAAAACCCGTGAGTAACTCCGGCGTTGTCCACATAAAAACCATCCGTGGTCAGGCTGTTGTTGATGCCGATGACCTGAGTCATGGCCGAATTGGGGAAGTTCTCGGTGGTGAACACGTTGGGCAGCACCAGAGTGAATCCCTGGTTGGAATTGAAGTTGTGGTAGCCGGCGATAACGCCGCTGTTGTTGATTCCCAGCAACTGGGTGAAGCCGACGGTGGGTTCGTTGGGGTTTATGACCGTTTTGAAGCTGTAGCTCTGTGAGAATGCTGACGTGCAGAGCAGCAGTGCGAAGGCCAGGGCGAAGGACAGTTGAAAGCGTTTCATGGTGGTTTCTCCTCTTATTTTGTTTTCGCGGCGGTGCCGGAGTAATTTGAAATTTGGGGGAAGCGATGTGCGGATGTTTCGAACATCCGCAACCGCCTACACTTACATATGTGACATTCGCCTCCGGATTCCCTCATGCCGACGAAAGATTTTTTTGTGGCCGGCTACCGGACTATGAAAACGCGAGTTGGGACGTAAGCGTTGTCCGAAGTCATTCGCATTTCTTAGGGAAACTCTGATCAAGTGAAAGCGAGGTCCCGCAGCGGCTAAACAGTTTGCTGAAAAACTCGAAAAGCAGGTCCCTCACCGGCTGAAGCCGGATTCGGGATGACAAAAATAAAGGGCTTATACGCGGCGCTGAAGCGCCGCACTACCCGAACAGTGTCTCTCATCGAGTTTTTCAGCAAACTGTAAGGCCGCATGATTTTGCCTGCACTTAACGGACGACCTGAAGTGTCTGCGTGAGAACCTCTGTCGTCCCTACGGGACTCGGACTTATTTACCACTTCACCCAGCACTCCGCCTGCGGCTGCGTGCTGGGCTAGGCTATTCCGCGCCTACGGCGCTTGTTTCTTGCGCTCCGCATTCCACCGCTGAAACGCAAAGTTAGTTATCACGCACACACTGAAGGCGGTCCTCAAAACAAGCCTTAACCAGAGTTTCCCTAGGTCTAGGATCTTTCAGGGCAACGTCTCGGGAGGAGCTCTCGGCGGGCAACTGATCTCAAACTGGCAGAGTCGAGCGCACCTCGATGCGTCGACTCGTTTGGCGAGACGTTTGTTATCGGTCAACAACAAAAAAGGCGACCGAGGGAGCACTCGGTCGCTGATAGGTTTCAAAAATGGGTTGCCAGAGCGGTTAGTGAGGGGTGGCGACGAAGCCGGTGTTGATTGGAGCCGTACCGAAGAAGCCGACGAGCACGCCTGCGTCATTGGTTCCGTTCACTACCGTCATGCCGACGCCATTGGGATCGTCAACCGAAGCATAGTTGCCGCTGCTGACGGTGTAAACAAACCCGTGGGTCAGGCCTGCGGCATCCATGTAATCGCCCACAACCTGTCCAGTGTTGTTCAGTCCCAATGCCTGGGTGAAGGTGCTGCCCGGGTAATCGAGCTGCAGGAAAATTCCGCCGTTGAGCAGAAATCCGTGATTCACCATGTTCGAGTCAATGAAGAATCCGCAGACTGCCTGCGAGTTGTTGATGCCCGTAGCCTGCGCTCCGCCTACGGCTCCGGGAATGTAGATCACCTGAAATACGCCGCCGACCTCGTCATAGACGTAAGGAAAATCGGGGGTCGTATTGTCGGTGCTCATGCTGTAGTAGCCCGATGCCTGGTGGAGGTCGTTCTGTCCCAGGAGTTGGTTGAAAGCGGTGCCGGGAAAGTCGACGTTGGTATAGGTGCCGCTACTGGTGTGGGTGAAACCGTGCGTAATGCCGTTCTGGTCCACGTAGAAGCCGTCGGTCGTCAGGCTGTTGTTGATGCCGATGACCTGGGTCATCATCGAGCCAGGATAGTTTTCGGTGGTGTAATGGGCTGGCAATACGAGGGTGAATCCCTGGTTTTGGAGAAAGTTGTGGTAGCCGGCGATAACGCCGCTGTTATTAATACCCAGCAACTGGGTAAAGGGGCTGTTGGGGTCGCTGGGGTTGCTGACCGACAGAAAGTTGTAGCTCTGTGCCCAGGCTGAGGTGCAGAGCACCAGTGCGAAGGCCAGGGTGACGGGAAGTTGAAAGCGTTTCATGGTAGTTTTCTCCTCTCGCGTTTTGGTTGAGCGGCGGCCGGCGACATTTGAAATTCTGGGGTCCAGAACAGTTTCTCCTGGTAAACCGTTCTGCCGATGTCGAACAGCCGTCGCCTCCGCAACCGCCTACACTTACATATGTGACATTCGCGTCCGGATTCCCTCACGCAGACGAAAGATTTTTTGCGGCTGGCGGCCGGACGGTGAAACGGGGAGTCGAAAACGCGTGACGTTGGGGTATAATCCTGCCCAGAAATCGTGACAGGATAAAGTTTTATCCGGTCTCAATGGGTCAGTTGCGGGGCTCCCAAACGAACGTTCCAGGCTGAGGAAACGCGGAATGTCGGCCGATCGGCAGGACGTGACAGTACTGCTCCAGCAATGGAGAGGTGGCGACCACGAGGCCCTTGACCAGTTGATGCCGATTGTCTACGACGAGCTTCGCCGGCTAGCCGCGCGCTGCTTGCAGTCGGAAAGACCCGGTCACACCTTACGCGCAACGGCTTTGGTCCACGAGGCCTACCTGCGACTGATGGACGCTGACATCGGATGGCAGGACCGGGCCCACTTCTACGCCGTGTCCGCGCGCGTGGTGCGCCGCATTCTGGTGGAATACGCCCGGACACACAGTCGCCAAAAGCGCGGTGGAGGGGAAGTGCCAATTCCCCTGGACGAAGCTGTGCTGATTGGGCCCGGAGGCGGCGTCGACGGTCTTGGACTTGGACGAGGCTTTGCAACGCCTGGCCGCGCTCGACGAGCGCAAAAGCGAAATCATTCAACTACTATTCTTTGGCGGCCTGACCTACGATGAAACGGCCGCTGCTCTCGACATTTCTCCGGCGACAGTCCACCGCGAACTGAAACTAGCCAAAGCCTGGCTACATCGGGAACTGGCGCAGAGCCAGCTGTAGGGAGAAGCTCGGGATGGACCCTGCCGATCGTTGGAGCCGGATCGAAGAGTTATTCCATGCTGCGCTCGACCTTGAGCCGCAGGCCCGTCCCGCATTTCTTCAGCAAGCCTGCGGGGATGATACCGAATTACTGAAAGAGGTTGAATCGCTTCTGGATTCCGCCGAAAAACCGGTGGACTTCCTGCCTCGAGCCGTATTCGAAGTGGCGCATAAGATCGCGTCGAACGATCGCCATGCCAGCGCCACCGGAGTTCAGCCGCGCGCATACCCAAACTGCCATTGCCGCCGGAACTGAGTTGGCGCACTACCGAGTGATTTCCGTGCTCGGCGCCGGAGGCATGGGCGAGGTTTATCTGGCCGAGGACATGCGACTCAAACGCAAGGTTGCGCTCAAAATGCTTGCCCCGGAACTGGTTGGGGATGAGCGCGGGTTGCGTCGTTTTGAACAGGAAGCCCATGCGGCTTCCGCCCTGAATCATCCCAACATCCTCACCATTTATGAATTCGGGCAGGCCGATGAGTTGCACTTTATCGCTTCTGAGTATGTCGAAGGCGCCACCCTTCGCCAGAAGATTGCTAGTGGCCGACTTGAGTTGAGTGTCGCAATCGATATCGCAATACAAATTGCGAGCGCTCTGGCTGCGGCTCATGCCTGTGGAATTGTTCATCGCGATATCAAACCGGAGAACGTCATTGTTCGAACCGACGGAATCGTTAAAGTGCTGGATTTTGGAATTGCCAAGCTAAGCTGGGGACGGGTTGGAGCGGCAATTCGTCGAAGCGCATCGGCCGATCGCAGTTTTGACCAGCGAACCCGGAATGGTGCGAGGCACGGCTAAGTACATGTCTCCGGAACAGGCGCGAGGAATTGCGGTAGACGCGCGCAGCGACATTTTCAGCCTGGGATCGGTAATGTATGAACTGGTCACGGGAAGGGCGGCCTTTGAAGGCGAGACAGCGAGCGATGTGATTGCTGAGATCCTGAAAGTGGAACCGACGGCGCCGACGGAGTTTGTGCCGGAGATGCCGGCTGAAATCGAGCGCATCATCGGCAAAGCGCTGCGTAAGGACCGCGAGACCCGATACCAGTCAGTAGGGGAGTTGCTGATCGACCTCCAGGACTGCAAGCGGGAAGCCGAGTTTCAAGCCAAGTTACAAACGCCAGCCCGGGCTCAAGTGGAGAAAGCAGGATCGGATTGGACAACGCCGCCGCGTACATTGGCGATACCTTCGGACCAGGTTACTTCTTCTTGGAGCAAGTGGTTATGGCCGGTAGCGGTGTTGGTGATTGCGGTTCTATTGGTCGGCTACCTTTTTGTCAGGAAATCGCGCACTCCGCCCATCTCGAAGGGACCGCGTAGTTTGGCGATTCTTCCGTTTCGAAATCTCAATAGCGATCCCAAGACCGATTTTCTCGGATTCTCCCTGGCAGACGAGATCATTACCAAACTCGACTATGTTACTGCGCTTACCGTACGTCCATCGTCTTCGGTCGACAAATATCGCGATCAGATCGTCGACCCTAAGCAAGTCGCAGCGGATTTGAATGTGGACACGCTGCTTACCGGCACATTCATTAAAGACGGCGATGATCTGAGGATTACCGCTCAACTGATCGATGTGAAGCCGGACAAGATCCTTTGGCGGGAAGCTATCGACCTGAAGTATGACAAACTGTTGACGGTTCAAGACCGGGTGGCGCAGCAAATCATTAAGCAATTAGAGTTAAACCTGTCGCCGGCGGAAGTTGCGAACCTCAAACCCGAGAAACCGATCAGCACCGCCGCCTATGAAGACTACCTTCGGGGAATCGATCTTTACTCGCTGAATGAGTTTGCAGCAGCCATCGAGATGCTGGAGAAAGCCACGGCGCTTGAACCGAACTATGCTCCCGCCTGGGCGCAGCTGGGACGAGCCTATACCACGAACGCGTCGCTGCAGTTCGGCGGGCGAGAGCACTACGGCAAGGCGCAGTCCGCCTATGAGAAGGCGATCGCATTAAATCCCGCATTGGTTGAGCCGCGAATTTATATGGCCAACCTGCTAACCGACACCGGTAGAGTGGAGCAGGCCGTACCCTTGCTGCGATCGGTTCTGCAAGATAGTCCTAATAACGCGGAGGCGCACTGGGAGCTTGGCTATGCTTACCGGTTTGCCGGGATGCTTAAGGAATCGGAGGACGAGTGCGAAAAGGCGCGCCAGAACAATCCTCAAGTCAAAATCAGCAGCTCGGCGATGAACAGCTATCTCTATCTGGGAGAATACGAGAAATTCTTGCAGACTCTTCCGGCCAACGATTCTGCTTATATCCTCTTCTACCGCGGGCTTGCCGAGTACTACCTGAATCACCGGGATCAGGCGGAAAAAGACTTTGACGCAGCTTTCGAAAGAGAGCCTTCTTTGCTTCCGGTGAATGTAGGAAAGGCGCTCAGTTACTCGATCAAGCATGACAATGCCCACGGTTTGAAGCTTTTGCGGCAGACGGAAGACAGGATTGAAGAGCGCGGCGTGAGCGATCCGGAAGGCATTTATAAGGTTGCACAAGCCTACGCGGCTTTGGGAGATAAAGCTTCCGCCCTGCACATGCTGCGGCATAGCATCGGAGGCGGATTCTTTTGCTATCCCTACTTCGTGCGCGATCCTCTCTTGCAAAGTCTGCGCGACGAGGCAGAATTCCAGGCGCTTATGAACCAGGCCCACCAGCGGCACGAGCAGTTCAAGACCACGTTTTTCTGACCGGCCGTTTAACACTTCTCCCCATGCCCAGCAGGTCCCGCCTTTACGAGCAAGTCTAGAAAAGGGCAGACGCCCAATCCGGGATGCATAACCGGTTCAGATTCCCAGAGGGTCGCCGCGGCCGAGATTGGATTGATCGCGGGATAGTAGAGAAAACCTATCCCGATGTCGGGAGTGATCAACTGCGGAACAAATTCCCGCTGCGTGTCGTACAGCACCAGAAAGGAGACGGCCGTGCAAAACTTCTTTCAGGACATGCGTTACGCGCTGCGGCAGATGCGGCTAGCTCCCGCTTTTACTCTTACCGCCATTCTTACTCTCGCGATCGGCATAGGCGCCACCACTGCGATCTTCACGCTGGTGCACGCCATTATGCTGAAGTCCTTGCCCGTAGCCGATCCCGCGCAGCTTTATCGTATCGGCGACACTCAGGAGTGCTGCATTGAGGGCTGGGAAGACGACGACTGGAGCGTATTTTCCTATCAGCTGTATCAGCGACTGGCCGCGGCTGCTCCGGAATTTGAAGAGACCACCGCTTTTCAGGACACAACCTGGGTCTACAGCATTCGCAGTGTTGCGAAAGACACTGCGGCGCGGCCGCTGCACGTGGAGTTTGTGAGTGGAAGCTATTTTCATGTCCTTGGGATCGGAGCCTTCGCGGGACGGGCGATGACTGACGCGGATGATAGCTTGTCGGCCCCACCGACCGCGGTCATGAGTTATCGGACCTGGCAGCAATCCTATGGATCGGATCCAACTCTCATCGGATCAACTTTCGTTATCCAGGGCCAACCCGTAACGCTGATAGGAATTGCTCCGCCGGGATTCTTTGGCGACACTCTGCGAAGCAATCCGCCAGATTTCTGGCTGCCGCTGCAGCAGGAGGCCATGTTCGATGGCCAGAACGCGCTGATGAAGAACAATCAGTCGAACTGGCTGTACGCCATCGGGCGGCTGCGGCCGGGCGCCAGCGTGCAGGGACTACCCGCACGATTGACGCCGGTGCTGCAACGCTGGCTGCACAACGAGGATCCGATTCCGGCAGAATTTCGGCCGCAGATTGAGCCCGACATCGTACACAAATACATTCGGCTGGCGCCCGCGGGAAGCGGTGTCACCTCAATGAAGGAAAACTACAGCACCAGCCTGCGCATCCTGCTGGCGGTGTGCGCCACGGTGCTGCTGATTGCCTGCGCCAACATCGCCAATCTGCTGCTGGCAAGGGGCACGATCCGACGGATGCAAACTGCGGTGCGCATCGCACTGGGAGCTTCGCGAACCAGGCTGGTCCGGCAGCAACTGACCGAGGCGGTGCTGCTCTCTCTGGTCGGCGGCGCGCTGGGGATCGTCGTCGCCTATCTGGGCGCACGATTCATCCTCGCACTGGCTTTTCATAGCGCGATCTTTATGCCCATCAGCGCTACTCCATCGTGGCCGGTACTGGGATTCGCATTCCTGCTTTCCTTGCTGACCGGCATTTTATTTGGCGTGGTTCCGGCATGGTTCGCTTCGCACTCCGATCCGGCCGAAGCGCTGCACGGCGCGAACCGCAGCACGCGCGACCGGTCGTCGTTGCCGCAGAAAATGCTGGTCATCGGCCAGGCCGCGCTCTCACTTGTATTGTTGGCTTGTGCCGGATTGCTCACCAGCAGTTTGCGCAACCTGGAGCATCAGGATTTAGGTTTTGCGACAGAGAATCGCATCAGCGTGGCGATTAATCCTCCGCTGCCAACCTATACTCCGGAACGGCTGGATGCGCTGTATCGCGAGATTGAGGATCGACTGGTGCAACTGCCTAATGTGCAGAAGGCGAGCTTGGCGCTCTACAGTCCAATGTCCGGCGAGAACTGGGGCGAAATGGTGGCCGTAGAAGGCAGAGGTGATCCCAAGCCAAGCGAGGAAAATGCTTCGTCCTGGGACCGGGTCAGCCACCAGTATTTCTCCACCATAGGCGAAAACGTTGTGCGGGGGCGCGATTTTTCGGAAAGCGACACTACTGGATCGCGCGCCGTAGCGATCGTCAACCAGGCGTTTGTCAGGCAGTTCTTCAAGAACGAAGATCCCATCGGCAAACACTTCGGCATGGATAGTTCCCGCTATGCGGGCGATTACGAGATCGTGGGCGTGGCGCATGACGCCAAATATTCCGATCCGGAGCATCCGGTTCGCGCCATGTTTTTCTTGCCTCTGGAGCAGAACTTGCACTATGCCGAGCCACTGATGCAGCGGCTGGAAGTGAAATCGCACTTCATGAATGGAATCCAGCTAGAGGTGCGGGGAGACACGCGCAATCTGGAACCGCAACTGCGCAGGGCGTTGGCAGAGATCGATCCCAACCTGACCATCATCTCCGTGCAAACCATGGAGCAGCAGGTGGCCATGAACTTCGATCAGCAGCGTGTGGTCGCGCAACTGGCTGGCACCTTTGGCGTGATCGCGCTGCTGCTGGCGGCGATTGGCCTGTATGGTTTGACGGCCTATACGGTGGCGCGGCGCACCAGTGAAATCGGGCTGCGCATGGCTCTGGGCGCGGATCGCCTTCGCATCGTGCGCTTGGTGTTACGAGGAGCGTTCCTGCAAGTCGCAATTGGATTGCTTATCGGAGTTCCGATTGCCATCGGCGCCGGACGGCTCATGGCTGCGAACCTGTTTGAAGTGCGCAGTTGGGATCCGCTGGTGCTGGCTTTCTCAATTCTGGCGCTGGGACTTTGCGCAGCGGTGGCCAGCATTCTGCCTGCGACCCGGGCGGCTTCGACCGATCCAGTCAAGGCGTTGCGCATGGATTGAGGGGATCTGCTGGATGCAGGAAAATGTGCGCAATTTTTTTCCTCACGCTTTCTTGACATTCACTTGAGTGCGCTCCCAGGCTTTGGCGTACTTCCAACTTACGTATTCCGCATGATAGAGGTGCAGCAGCAGACCTTCACGGCCGTCGAGGAAGCCTCCGCGCAGAACGTAGTTGTAGAAAAATGTCAGGCGCGGACGTACGACGATGTTGAGGAAGCTGAAGCCGACGCGAGGATTTGCAGCGACCGCCATCTCCGCGCCCAGCGACGAGTAGCGGTTCATGTGTTCCAGGTAACTCTCGAGCGTGGGATAGGCGTGATGCAGGAGATGGTTCTTTAGCTTCGCTGTCGACCCGCTTATCTGAATGTCTTCGTGGACCAGCCGGTCTTCAAACTTTCCTGCTCCGCGACGGAAGAGCCGCAGCTTGGGATCGGGATAGAATCCGCCGTGACGAATCCAGCGGCCGAGGAAAAAATTCTTACGCGGAATCCAGAAGCCTGCGGCGGAAGGATTAGTCGCCAGAGTCTGCCGGATCTCTTCGGCTAGCGCGGGCTCGACCTCTTCGTCGGCATCAAGCGACAGCACCCAGTCACCGTCGGCTTTCTGCAGCACAGAATTTTTTTGGGCGGCGAATCCTTTCCATTCCTCGACGATAAATTTCGCGTGGAATGACTCGGCGATTTCGCGAGTGCGATCGGTTGAGCCCGAATCGAGGATAACGATCTCGTCCGCCCAGGCGACGCTTTGCAGCGTGCGCGCGAGGTTGGTTTCCTCGTTCTTCGTGATGATGACGACCGAGAGGCTCAAGCAAACCATGCTAACCGCAAGCCGTCACGGCGGAAAGAGGAAACGCGTCGGCGGCGTCCGGATCCGGTTTTGGTAGTGATAAGGGATTTCACGCCACCTAATCGACGCGACCGCTTCCAGTGCGCCCATCACGAGAAGCAGTCGCCTGCCGGGAGGTAATCCACCGCGCCATCTTCTTGAGCAAGAGCCAAGCAGGAACCGCGCCTCCGCCAATGACGATCATGTTTTCATACCAATGCGGCTGAAAGAAGTGCCCCCAAAACAACATGCTGATCGCGAGTGCGTAAGAGAATCCGAACCAGAGCAAGACGAAAACAAACCCGGTCAGCAGAATGCCGGACAATAGCGAATTCGGTTTGGAGTCCTTCATGCCCATCAGTAACTTACGCCGAAACACGGGTGCGTTCCATGATAACTGGCGTAAACAACGTTATCGTAGGCGATTGAAAGACTGTCGTCCCTACAGGATTCGAACTTATTTTCCACTGTACCCAGGACTCCGCCTGCGGCTCCGTCCTGGGCTAACACCAGAGCCGCCCTACGGGCTGGAGTTTCGGTTGTTGCTGGAGTGGATTCATGCGACGCCCTCGGGGCAACACCAACGTCGCCCTTCCGTGGCTCGATGAATACCAACAACAATCGCACCTTAGTGTTGCGGCAGCGACTGCGGAGGCGTCGGCGGTTGCTGCGGTGGCGACTGCTGCTGCGACGGCGGCTGCGTCCCGGTTTGTGGCGTAGTCTGCGGCTGGGGCGCCATGGTCGGGCCCGTATCCGGTCCACCAGGACCGATTGGCTGCAGCTTCGGCGTTGTTAGGTCGTTGTTATTCGCCGGCACCACACCCGGCACCTTGGGCGCTTGCTTCACCTGGGCCGCTTCGGCGTCTTTAACGTCGATACCGAGTTTGGTGAGCGTGTCTGCCGTGGATAGATCGAGTTGCACTTTCGACTTCTCGTAGTTGGTAGCCGCCGACAGAACGTTGGACTCGGCCTGCGTCAAGTTGCTGGAGGCCTGCAAAACCAGAGTGCTGGTTGAGGCCCCCATGCGCAATTTCTTCTGCTCCGCATCGAGAGCTTCGGCCGCGTAGTCGCGAGCAGCAATAGCCGCCTGCAGGGCAACGTAGTTCTGTTGCAGCGTGAACTGCGCCTGGCGAACCTGCAGCACGATGGTGTTCTCCGTCTGCAGCAAACTCATCTGCGCCTGACGATATTCCAGATCGGAGCGCACCTGATCGGCCTGCACCTGTCGATTGCGCAGTGGGATGTTGACGTTGACGCCTACGCCTTTATCCGGGAAGCTGCTGTTGAACAAGTTGCTGAAGGCGCCGCCGTAACCGACGGGAAATCCCGGATTGACGCACTGGGTAGGATCGGTGCACAACGGATTGCGCGGACCAGCCAGCGCCGAAGCGCCGTAAAACGCATACAAATCCACCGCCGGCTTTAACTCATTGCGAAGCGATTTCTTCGTGATCTCGCTATTGGTGAGATTGAGACGCGCGGTCGCAATCTCCGGCCGTTGCTGCAACGCGTCGGCGATCAGTGTCTCGACCGGACCCACCTCATATTCCTGTGTGGTATTGAGCGTGTCGGTTGGAATCACGGGAGCAATGGCGAGCATGGGATCGGCCATGTTTCGCGTGATGGCATTCTTCATCAGCAGCTGTTCCAGCTGCAGGTTTACCTGCGCGGCAATCAGATTTTGCTTGGCGGTGGCGACGGCGCTCTGCGATTGGACGACGGTGAGCGGCGCCAGGGTTCCGGCCGTAACTTGCTTCTGGTTGTCGGACAGCGTCTTGTTGGCAAGATCGAGTGCCCGCTGCTGCACGGTGACGTTTTCGTAAGCATTCACCAGGTCCCAATAGATGTTTTCAATCTGCGATACCGTGGTGATGATCTGGTTGCGGAAGGTGACCTCGGTAATCAGTTTGTTGTTTCTGGCGATGCGGATGTAACGCATGTTGGGATCGAAGCCGAAGCCCTGCAGCAAATGCTGGCGCAACTGGAAGTTGAAGCTCGGGGTCAGAGTAGGGTTCAGCGTGTTGAACAGTGCATTGGAGGCCACGCGGGTGTTGTCGAAGCCGACGGTCATCAAGGTTCCGGTGGAGAATCCCTGGGTATAGGGAAAGTTGGCGGTGGTTGTATTCGCGTTCAGCTCATTCGTGCCGGTAATGATGGTGTTCGACTCGGGTGTAATGGCGCGCTGGATCGACATAGTTCCGGTAATGACGGGATCATAGTTGTCGAGCGCCGGACCTTCGCCCTGGGTGGAGGAGACGATACCAGCCGCGCCTGCACCGGCTCCGCCGACACCGATTGTGGTACCCCCAGCGCCGCCGCCGGTCGCCCCTGTAGTCGAGGTTCCGGTGCCGCCGGCCGAGGTTGTGCCGGTTGTGCCGCCGGGCGTGCCTTGCAACAAGCCGGCGTTGACGCCGAGCGCTACCGCGCCGGAAGAGGTCCGCAGAATATCGGTGTCGGCAATCGACAGGTTGTAGCGCTGAATGCCGATGTCGAGATTGTTTTCCAGCGCCATGGCCACGGCATCGTTGATCGACAAATACATCTTGCCGTCTTTCAGGAGCTGATCGACGAGCGGGGAATTGGCCACGTTCAGCGGTCCGACCTGGCGTGCGGTATACACGACAAACGGGTTAGGCCATTGCCGCTTTCCCCGGCTGTAGTCCTGGTCCGAATAGGGATGCGCATTATGCTGCGGCGCCGGGGCCTGCGGCAAAGGCGTCAGTTGCGCTCCCAGGGTCGCCTGGGTTGGCGTCGTAGCGGGAGGCGCCGGATTTTGTTGCGTTGGGCTTTGGGCGAAGCCGGCAGTAGCCGGCAGGCAGACCACGAGCAACGTAACCAGCTTCGGCGCTACAGCGGTTAGAGACTTGGAAATCGGGCTAAGAAGAGACATTCTTTCGTTCTCCTAGAAAGGACGATAAGAGTTCTATATGCCTTTGGGGCAACTTGTTGTCGCCTGACATAGATTTCGTGACAGTTTGCGGAGATTCGATCTCAAGATAACGTCGCAGGGGGACGGAAATTGATTTCAACCTCGTACGTCGCAGAAAGTTAGTATAGCTGACACGATGCTGCGACAAGTGCGCGCTTTACATAGCTTTACACTGCTTAACAGATCGAAAACGTTGGCCCAGGAATCCCTCTGTCGAGGATGCAAGTGAGCCGCAATCTCAAAATCACGCTGGCCTATGACGGTTCGGAGTTTCACGGCTGGCAGGTGCAGCCGGGACTGCCAACAGTGCAAGGCACTCTCGCCGATTGCCTCAAGCGACTTACCGGCGAAGATGTTCTGCCGCAAGGATCGGGACGCACCGACGCCGGAGTTCACGCCCTGGCTCAAGTTGCCTCGGTCAGCCTGGAAAGTCCGATCCCGGAACGCAACCTGGTTATCGCGCTGAACGATGTTCTGCCGCCGTCGGTGCGGGTGAATTCGGTCGAGCTCGTGCCGGATGATTTTCACGCGCGGCACTCCGCCAAGGCGAAGACCTATCGCTATCGTATCTACCGCGGAGATATTTGCCCGCCGTTTCTGGCGAAGTACGTTTACCACGATCCTTATCCGATGAACGAAGAGGCGCTGATGCGCGCATCCGAGCACGTCGTCGGCAAGCATGATTTCACTTCGTTTGCCGCGTCGGATCCCGATCGCAGCGCCCGCATGAACGAGGTCAGGGAAGACGACGCTGCTTCCCATTTCGGAACTCCGACGAACATCCGCACGATTCATTCTTCGCAATGGGTGCGAACCGACGAGGAACTGATCTACACTGTGCGCGGAGACGGCTTTCTGCACCACATGGTGCGGAATCTGGTAGGAACGTTTCTGCTCGTCGGCAAAGGTTCGCTGAAGATCGACGACGTGCCGGCCATCCTGGAAGCCCGCAATCGCAGTGCGGCCGGACCCACGGCTGCCGCTTGCGGCCTGTACCTGGTCAGCGTCGAATATTGAAGTATGGCAAGTGAAGCAAAGACCGCAAGCGCTAGCGTCATCGTCAGCCACGAATCCCGCAACCGGAGAAGTGCTGGCGGAATTAGCGCTGCGCGACCGCCGAGGACGTACAGGACGCGGTGCTGCGCGCCAAAGCTGCGCAGCCGCCGTGGCAAGCGACTTCGGCGTAAGCGATCGCATCGCCGTGTTGCGACGATTTCAGCAGCTGCTGCGCGAGCAGCGGGATGCTGTCGCCAGCCTGATTTGCCGCGAAGCAGGCAAGCCAGCGGCCGAGGCGCTGGCGACCGAAGTCCTGGTCGTGCTGGATGCGGCCGAGTTCTGCATTCGCCACGCGCATGGCTTTCTCCGCGACCAGCCGCTGCCTCACGGCAACCTCGCCATGAAGACCAAGCGCGGCAAGCTGCTGCGCGAACCGTATGGCGTGATCGGCATCGTCGCGCCGTGGAATTATCCCTTCTCGATTCCTGCCATCGAGACGCTCGCCGCGCTGGTGACCGGCAATGCGGTGGTGCTGAAGCCGTCGGAGTTCACGCCGCTGGTTGGGTTGGAGCTGCAACGGCTGCTGTACGCTGCCGGTCTGGACCGCGATCTGATGCAGGTCGTGATCGGCGAAGGCCCGGTCGGAGCGGCGCTGATCGAATCGCCCATCGATAAGCTGATCTTCACCGGCAGTGTCGCCACCGGCAAGCGTGTGGGCGAAGCGGCTGCGCGCCGGCTGCTGCCGGTGGTGCTGGAATTGGGCGGCAAAGATCCCATGATCGTGCTCGACGATGCCGATCTGGAGATTGCGTCCAGCGGCGCGCTATGGGGCGCGTTCATGAACTGCCGGTCAAACCTGTTTGTCGGTTGAGCGCTGCTATGTTCATCGCAGTCTGTACGAACCGTTCCTCGAAGCTTGCCGGACGAAGATCGCGAAGCTGCGGGTGGGAAACGGCATCGACTCCGAAGTTGAGATAGGGCCGATGATCCACGAGCGTCAGTTGAGGATCGTCGAAGAGCAGGTGCAGGACGCGGTGCAGCAGGGAGCGCGATTGCTGGCGGGCGGAAAGCGGCTCACGCGAACTCGGGCCCAACTTCTACGCGCCGACGCTGCTGGCCGATGTCACCCACGAGATGCGCCTGATGCAGGAAGAAACCTTCGGTCCGGTGCTGCCGGTGGCGCCGTTCGATAATGACGACGAAGCCATCCGGCTGGCCAACGACAGCGACTTTGGACTGGCCGCCAGCGTCTGGACTGGCAGCCGGCGTCGCGGTGAAGCGATGGCCAAGGGGATCAAGGCCGGAACGGTCATGATCAATGACATGATCTCGTGCTTCGGAATCGCCGAGGCCCCGCATGGCGGATTCAAGCAAAGTGGCATCGGCCGCACCCACGGCGAGATGGGATTGGAGGAGATGGTTCAGGTGAAATATGTCGACGTTGACCTATTGCCCGAAGATGCGGAAAGTCTGGTGGTTCGGATACGGCAAACAATACCAGCAACAGATGGGCGGATTCGTCGATTTCCTGTTTGCCAGCAACTGGGGTACGAAACTGAAGGGCGCGCTGCGCTCAGTTGGATTGCTTCGGCGAAGCAACCGTATCTAACTGTCCTGATTATCGGCGCCGCCGGCTGTTCGAAAGATTTGGGGAAAGCGGATCTCTCATCGGCTGAATTGTTTGGTGAAAAACACAAAACAGCAGATCCCTCGCCGGCTGAACTTTACCCCAACAAGCGCAAAATCGGCGCTTGTCGGGGACCCCGGTCCGCCGGCTCGTGATGACAAAATAAAGGACTTGGACGCGGCGCTGAAGCGCCGCACTACCCGAACAGCGGATCCAACCGAGTTTTTCAGCAAACTCTGAAGCCTGTTCATAACGACAAGGAATAAATCACTTGCTACGGGTGACGAAAGCTACTAGCATGGAAATTCGCTAAGCCGAGATTTTCTTAGCTGGGCCATTATGACCGCCCTGGGTGATTCGTTTTCCGCTCTGTTTTCTCTACTCTGACTTTCAGCATTCGATCGGCCAAGTCCAGATACTTCTGAACCCACGCCGGCGCGTCCTGCTGACCTTCGTTATTATTAGCGATCTTGAGCCAGGGGATTACGGGTCGCTCGTGCCATTGCCTGCTGTCGATAAGCTTTTTCTTTCCCATGATCGGCCGTGGCTTACAGTAGGTAGGAGTGCTCCCGGCCGCCAGGAGTGGCCTCAAATTCGATACTTAGACTACGGATCCCGATAGTATTTAGCCAACCCTCATAACTGCTTGAGATATTGAGATATTCGGCGCAACCGGCGATACTGCCATCATGGCCGAAAATGGCTCGCAGGAAGCTCCACAGCTTCCCAAGCACAAAGTGAAGTACAAGAAGGCGTTTCAACGGCCTGCAACGAAACCAACGAGAAAGGCAAGCTCTGCGGCGGACATCTGAAGCGCTGGTTCTACCTGGCGGATGTGCTGGAGCAGGCTTGCGGCGATGTGCGGCAGGCTTTCGGCGATCAGGCGGAAATCTATCGCTGCGAGCATTGCAGGACGCTGTACTTGCCCAATCCGGAAGAGCCGCGCGGCAGAAATGTCGCCGGCCTGGGCCAGCAGTCGGTCTTTGGATTGACGGTGATGCCGAAAGCCGGCGAAGAAAAAGACAAGCAATAAGCGCTGTTTGAGCGATAATTGAAAGAGAAGTCGTCCGGCGGGTCAGTTCCGACGTGATGTCGGCGCTGTGGGCGGCGAACGATCGGCGAGTGCATCTGTTAGGTGGGGAAACGGGGTAACGAGCTAACGTGTCTGCCAATATCTCTGAGTCTGATCTACGACTGGAACACGATCTATGCCCGGTCGATGGTGCCGGCCGGCAAAGTTCTGCTGAACGACGAGTCGCTGCGCGACGGCCTGCAGTCGCCCTCGGTGCGCGATCCTTCCATCGAGGAGAAGATCGAAATCCTTCACCTGATGGAAGCGGTCGGCATCAACATGCTCGACATCGGCCTGCCCGGCGCCGGCCCGCGCGCCGTGGCGCACTGCGAAGCCCTGGCGCGCGAGATCGGCCGCGCCAAGATGAAGATCAAGCCCAACTGTGCGGCCCGCACCCATCAGAACGACATTCGTCCGATCGCCGAGATCGTGGAGCGCACCGGCGTGCCGATCGAGGCTGCGACGTTCATCGGCTCCAGTCCTATCCGGCGCTATACCGAAGACTGGACCGACGACTTCCTGCTGCGCACCACGGAGAATGCCGTGAAGTACGCTGTGTCGCTCGGCCTGGACGTGATGTACGTGACCGAAGACACGACGCGCTGCGATCCGGAGACCATCAAGCGGCTGTACAGCACGGCGATCAGCTGCGGCGCCAAGGCCATCGTGATCTGCGATACCGCTGGGCACGCGACGCCGATGGGCGTGGTCGCGCTGATGCACTTCGTGATCAACGAAGTGGTGAAGCCGTCGGGCGAAAACATTCGCGTGGAGTGGCACGGCCACTGCGATCGCGGATTGGCGGTGGCGAACTCGATTGCGGCGCTGGTGGCGGGCGCCGAAGTTGTGCACGCGACGGCCTGCGGCATCGGCGAGCGCGTCGGCAACACGCAGATGGACCAGATGCTGGTGAACCTGAAGCTGCTCGGCATCGAGCCGTGGAAGAGCCAGGACCTGACCAAGCTGAAGGAATATTGCGAGGCCGTTTCCAAGGCCACCGGCGTTCCGATTCCCAAGAACTACCCGGTGGTCGGCGACGACGCCTTCCGCACCGGAACCGGCGTTCACGCGGCGGCGGTCATCAAGGCCTATCGCAAGAACGATGTGATGCTGGCCAACAGCATCTACTCCGGCGTGCCGTCGCATTTCTTCGGCATGGAGCAGATCATCGAAGTCGGCCCCATGAGCGGCAAGTCGAATGTGCAGTTCTGGCTGGAACGTCACGGCATTCGACGCGACCGATGAACTGGTCGACCGCATTTATCAGCGCGCCAAGGAGTCGGACCGCATGCTGACCGACGCCGGAGATCATGGAATGTGTGCAAGCTGCGAACGGAGTGCGGTCGGAGTTGGCGTCGTAGGGCGTTGTCCGCAATATCTGAAACCCGTCTGGGTCGTTGAGCGTTTTTTTGAAGTCGAGTTGTATCAGGGCACGGCTTCAGTCGTGCCGCAAAGTTCTTTACAACCGCGTGGGCTTTACAGTTGGCTGAAAAACTCAGCCTGGGGTGATTTTGAAGGGGCGTAGCTTTAGCTACGCCATAGTAAGTCCTTTATTTTTTGTCATCCCGAATCCGGCTTCAGCCGGTGAGGGATCTGCTTTTCGAGTTTTTCATCAAACTGTTTAGCTCCTGGCCCTCAGCGGCTAAAGCCACCCTCTTGGTTCGCCGTGATACAAAACCGGAGCTGCGAATATCTTGAAAAGCGCCCTGAGGGCTGGCTGAAAGAAAGTCCCATCAAACTGGACTTTCTAGAGCCGATTTCTCGATACTGAAGGCACCCTGGAAACGGCGATTTTGATCGAAGGGGTTGGCCATATGGGCAACCTCAGCACGGACGCTGATGGCATAATTCGTCTGAATCAAAGAACACCGGGAGAAGTTCTTTGAAGCTCAAATGCTGAGCAATGCCGACGATCCACCTGTAGCCACTCAGGCCGAAGTTTCTCACGCAATAGCTGATGAGTGTGACGATCTCTTGTCAGAAATAGAAGGTTCACATCCCCAATGAATAGCAATTGGCGAACCAGGCGGATGGGCAAGGACGGACAAAATCATATGAAGAATCAATCTGCCCGCGTCGCGATTGATATTCCAAGCCCGCTATACCGGGAACTGGAAAGGCAGGCTGCTGCACGAAGCGCATCTGTACGCGACTTGGTTTTGGCGGCGGTCAAGGAGATGTTAGTACCGAAACAGCAGGCGCATGCCAATAGCGGCGTGTTCCCACTCATTGTCTCCGAAGGTCCCAAAGTAAACGTCACCAACGAGCAGATCTATGAACTCGTCGACTTTCCCTGATCGCGCCCTTAAGTCGTTGGGCGGTTTTGGCCTCGTACGTTAAAGGGTAAGCCTCTAAGGACCCTTCTCTTCTTCCCCCGCCGTATACTATGGGGCAACACCATGGCCCCGGGTTCTCCAGTACGAACGCCTTCTGCAAGCGAGTCCCAGGGATTCCGTTCGGCTCAGCAACAGGTAGCTCGCATGGCGGAACTGCGCCGCGTCCACCAGGCGTTTGCCTGGTTCCGCTCGCATAGTCGCGAGTTGGAAGACTCGCAAATCGAAGTCACTTCCGTGGCCGCGCCGCCCTGGGGCGAATCGGCGCGCAGCGCGTGGCTGGCGGCACGGTTCGAAGAATTGGCGCTCACTGACGTGCACCGAGATGAGATTGGGCAATGTCTTCGGCATTCGTCCAGGGACTGATCCCAACGCTCCCTTCATCGCGCTTAGCGCTCACATCGATACAGTTTTTCCCGAAGGAACGCCGATCGAGGTGCCGGCGCGACGCCGAACAAGCTCTATGGTCCCGGCATTTCCGATAACTCTTCGGGCATCGTGGCATTGCTGGCGATTGCCGGCGCCCTCCGAACGGCCGAGCTGACCAACACAGCGCCGATCCTGTTCATCGGCGATGTCGGGGAAGAGGGCGAAGGCGACTTGCGCGGCATGCGGCACATCTATCAGCAGCCCAGGTGGTCGGCCACGATTGCGTCGCTGATTGTGCTGGATGGCGCGGGAACCGACACCATCATCGCCGAAGGACTGGGCAGCCGCCGCTACGAGGTCACGGTGCGCGGAGCCGGCGGACACTCGTGGAGCGACTTTGGCGCGGCCAATCCCATTGTTGCCCTGGCACGGATGATCGATCGCTTTACCCGCACGCCGGTTCCAACCGCTCCCAAGACCACCTACAACATCGGCATCATTCGCGGCGGGACGTCGGTCAACTCGATTCCGGAATCAGCCACCATGCGGGTGGATACGCGTTCGGCCTCGGTGGAAGAGTTGGACCGGCTGGAGCGCGCATTGCACGAAGCCATCGATCACGTAATCCCCGAAATCACCAGCCGCAAGAAGCAGGAGTTGCTGAGCGCGGAAGTACGGGTAATTGGCAATCGTCCGGCGGCCGATTTGCCGGCGGAATCGCAACTGCTGAAAACCATTCGTGCCGTGGACGCTCAGCTGAATAACACGGCTCGCATTCAGCGCGCCTCCACCGACGCCAACATTCCGCTATCGCTAGGAAGGGAAGCCATCGCCATCGGCGCTGGCGGCAGCGGCGGCGGCGCCCACACCATACACGAGTGGTACGATCCGGCGGGCCGCGATCTGGGATTGAAACGAATTTTGTTGCTTACCCTGGCGCTCGCCGGAGTATCGGGAGACTGAAGAACTCGCCGGGGCCACTACTGGGCTTTCTTGTCGTACACCCACTTATTTGTGGTGCTGCCTTTCGCTCCCACAGTCGCCTGACGCTCGACCCCCTGCAATGTTTTCCCGTCATCCGCGAGGCTGTAGGTCACCAAATCGTTCATGGTGGTGCCATCGGGGGCGATGATTTTCTGATCGATGACCAGAGAGTCGCCCTGCCAATACACGCGACTCTTGGTGGTGTAGAGGGTCAAGTTCTGAGTGACTTCCTTCTGGCCGTCGGCGATGGTATCGAGCTTCCAGTCAAAACTCTGATCGCCGTAGACTTGCGTGCGGTTGAAGCCGATCTGGGGATCGTTCTGGTCGATCCGCATGGTCAGGCTGGAAGGCGCGGGAACTTTGAGGCTGCTCTTCTGAGCATCGAAGATCCAGACGCCGGAGAAGTTTGGTTTGGACTGTGGCACTTGCCCGTAAGCGGAGAAACAGCACAGGGTCCCAAGTAAGAGGAGCGAAACTATTGCAGGTTTCATGGCGGCAGGATTTTAGCAACAGAGATATAAAGATTTTATAAAGACTCACAGGTTTCGGGCGGTCTATACTTTTTCGGATCAACGGAGAGGAACGCCAATGAAGACACGTTTGGCTGCCTTATCGTGCTGCATCGCCGTGGCTGCCATGTTCGCCTATGGGCAAAGCGCGGACGAAGGCTATCAGATGGCCAGAGTTGTCGCCTTCGAAAGAGTCGCCGCTGACGCCCAGCATATGGAAAATTCGGAACAGTACAAGATGTCTATGCGGCTGGGCGATACCATCTACAATTGCCGCGCCAACGCCCCGGCTGCGGTTTTTCTCGACTGGACCACTGGGAAAGAATTCCCGACGAAACTAAACGGCAAAGTCTTGCTGGTGAAGAATCCGGATGGTCAGGTGGTGGAGTTGACCATTGTCGGTAAGAAAGCGCCAAAGTAAAACGCAGATTCTGTTGTCCCAGGTTTGCCCTGCAGTTGGGTTAAGGCGGAATTTCGGTGCAGCAGCGCTCGGGCCCTAAGCTTCGTTCGCCCAGGTTAGCGTCCAAAAGGCGGACGCGAACCTGGGGCACAAGCAGTGGCATTTCACAAGGATCCGAACCGTTCAGGGCGTCCACGGCGAAGAAGGTCCGAAGGCCTTGATATCACACGCATCGGTGACAAGGCTTCTAGGCGTCGTGTGTGTCCCGAGATACAATGACAAATGGAAGGACGAAGGCGGAGCTGTCTTCGGGCGCGACTTCGTGTAGAGTCCTTCAGAGCGTGACTGAGTGATTCGACTTCAGCAACGTTTTTTCAACTGCCCGCCCCACCGCATTTCGCAAGATCAAACCTCGGTTCATCCTCAAAAATTCTCGTGTAAGTCTTTGCTGCTCAAGATTTTGCATGTAAGTCGTTTGGGCTCAAGATTTTGCGGACGCTCGCCAGTGTTTTCAATATTTTACAGAGACACGGGGGAGGGGGGTGGGCAGGCAGAAGCCAGAAAATCAGTTGTCAGTTGTCGGTTGCCGGTTGTCAGTTGGCCTCGACGGTCGCCCTCGGCGCTTGTTTCCGGGAAGAAGAAACGCAGAGCCCTCGCCGGCTGAACTTTACCCCAACAAGCGCAAGATCGGCGCTTGTCGGCGACCCCGGTCCGCCGGCTCGTGATGACAAAAAAAAGGACTTGGACGCGGAGCTGAGGCGCCGCACTACCCGAACAACAGCTTCCGCCGATTTCTTCCGCAGCCTGTAAAGCCGGCTCGTGATGACAAAGTTAGGGAATTTGCAAAGGCGCAGCTAAAGCAGCGCTCTTGCAAGACCGTTCAGCCGCGTCGCATCTTTGTGCCGATCGCTCTCGCCATTGGGCTTGCGATATCATTGGGCGCGTTGAATACCAATCCTCCTGCTGGCCCCAACCCAGTCGACAAGGCGTCCGCGAATCCCGCCCCCGACATCATTTTCGTCAATGCAGATATCTACACCCAGGCAGCGCCAGCTCGCGCCGAGGCGATGGCGGTTCGCGCTGGCCGCATTGTTGCGATCGGATCGAATGCCGACATCCGCAAGCTGAAGGGAATTCACACCCAGGTTGTCGACCTTGGCGGACATTTTGTAATGCCCGGGTTCAACGACGCGCACGTGCATCTAGCAGCGGGAGGATTCCGCCACTACGAAGTCGATCTGACCGGATCGCAGTCGCTGCAGGAGATGCAGCAGCGGATCGCTGCGCACGTAAAGATGCTCGCGCCCGGCGAGTGGATCATCGGCGGCGGCTGGGACCACACGTTGTGGGTGGGAAATCAGTTGCCAACGCGGCAGGATCTCGACGCGGTAACGGGCGATCATCCCGCTTTCCTCGGCCGCATCGATGGTCATATCTCGATTGCGAACACGGCGGCGCTGAAGGCGGCAGGGATCACTGCCAGCACGCCCGATCCGCCGGGCGGCAAGATCGATCACGATGCCCAAGGCCAGCCGACGGGGATCATCCGCGAAGATCCAGCCATGACGCTGGTGTGGTCGAAGATCCCCGCCCACACTCCTTCGCAGCGACGCCGGGCGGCCGAATACGCTTTGACCAATGCTGCCATGTGGGGCATCACTTCGGCGCAGGACTATTCAACCTGGGAAGACTTTCTGACCTATGAAGAGCTGGAGCAGGACGGCAAGCTGGCAATTCGTATCAGCGAGTGGCTCGATTTCAACAACTCTGTCGACCTGCTGGAGAAGCACCGCGCGCAGCATCCGGCGAACGACCCCATGCTGCACACGGCGATGCTGAAGGGCTTCATGGATGGGTCGCTGGGCTCGCGGACTGCGGCTCTGCTGGCGCCATTTTCGGACGATCCCGGCAACTCGGGCTTGCCGCGCTACCAACAAAGTCAACTGAACCGCATGGCGGTCGAACGTGCTGCGGCCGGATTTCAGCTAGGCTTTCACGCGATTGGCGATCGCGCCACCCAGATGGCGCTGGACGCTTATGCCGAAGCCGAACGCAAGGCGCGGGAAAACAACTGGTCACGCGATTTCCGTTTTCGCATTGAACATGCGCAGGTCATCGCCCCTGGGCAATTTCAGCAGTTCAAGGAACTGGGCGTGATCGCTTCCGTACAGCCCAACCACCTGCTGACCGATATGCACTGGGCGGTTGAGCGCATTGGCCCCGAGCGGGCGAAAACTTCGTATCCCTGGAAGCAATTTCTCGATGACGGCATTCCGCTGGCATTTGGAACGGACTATCCGGTCGAGCCGATTACACCCTTTCGGGGAGTTTATGCGGCAGTGACGCGTAAGAACGAAGCCGGAACTAAAGAGTATTTCCCCGAGCAGAAAATCAGCATTGAGCAGGCGCTGGCGGCATACACCACCGGCTCCGCGTATGCCCAGTTTGCCGAGAAAGAGAAGGGAACACTAGCGCCCGGAATGCTGGCCGACTTCGTCGTGCTGGATCGCGATCTGACGAAAATCCCGCCAGCGGAAATTCTGAAGACGCAGGTATTGCGAACCGTGGTCGGCGGGAAAACTGTGTATCCGGTGGGGAAATGATGGAGTTGTCAGTAGCCAGTTGTCAGTTGTCAGTAAAAGAGATTCCTCGCCGGGCTGAAGCTCGACAGGTGATGAGAAGAGAAAGGAAGAAACAGCAGGTCTCTCCACTGCGCTTCGCTACGGTCGAGATGACAAAGTTTTGGTGCTTCGCTCCGGTCGAGATGACAAAGTGCTTTTCCGGGCAACTGACAACCGACAACTGGCAACTGACAACTGGTTCAGGTGACCAATTGCGTGCCGCCTGCGTCTATATAAGTGAGCAAACCGGCAGTGATTCCCCTCACAATTCAAGCGGTAAGTGGCGGCGACTGTATAATTTCTACTGGCTTGTTAGCCGGAGGATACTGAATGGATTCGCAAGTTTCAGGTTTCAGGCAAAGATTTAAGGCCAATCGCTTTGCCTCAACCCTGGTGATCCTGGCGACTCTTACGCTGGGCATTTTGATTGGCACGGTGGTTTCTGGAGCCGTAAAGGGCAAAGAGCAGAACTCTTCCGCCGACGCGACCCCGCTGAAGGTTCCTTCACCCGTCCAGATGTCGAACCAGTTTTCGACCATCGCTCGCCAGCTGGAGCCCTCGGTAGTGAACATCAACACCGAATCGACCATCAAGAATCCGCATCAGCGCATGGGACCTCCGGGACAAGGCCAGGATGAAGGTCCCGGCGGCGGCGACGAGGACAATCCCTTCCAGGATTTCTTTAACCGCTTCTTCGGCGGACAAGGTGGGCAAGGTGGACAAGGCGGTGGCCAGGTCGGCGGCGGCGACATGCGCGAGCGCTCGCTGGGATCGGGCGTGATCGTCGATTCCAAGGGCTACATCGTCACCAACAACCACGTGGTCGATAAAGCCGACCGCATTCGCGTCAACCTGATGGGCGATCCCGAGACCGTGACTTACACGGCCACAGTCATCGGCGTGGATGCAGAAACCGATCTGGCGGTCATCAAGATTGACGCCAAGAAGCCGCTGCCGGCAGCCAAGCTTGGCAACTCCGACGCCATGAGCGTTGGCGACTGGGTGCTGGCCATCGGCAGCCCGTTCGGCTTGAACGAAACCGTGACCGCCGGCATCGTCTCGGCGATCGGCCGCAACATCGTTCCCCAGCGGCAATTCGAATCGTTCATCCAGACCGACGCCGCCATCAATCCCGGCAACTCAGGCGGTCCGCTGGTCAACATGAACGGCGAAGTCATCGGCATCAACACTGCCATCTACACCAGCGGCGGCGGCTATCAGGGCGTCGGCTTTGCCATGCCCTCGAACACCGTCGTCTCGGTTTATAACCAGCTCATCGGTCCCGAGCACAAGGTCTCGCGCGGCTCCATCGGCGTGCAATTCAATGCGGTGGCGAATCCGGCCGTGGCCCGCGTCTATGGCGTCAACAGCGGCGTCACCATCGCCAGCATCACGCCCAACGGCCCGGCGGAGAAGGCTGGCCTGAAGACCGGCGACACCATCGTTTCGGTCAATGGCAAGCCGGTGAAGAACTGGCGACGAACTGGTGGCCGACATCTCGGCTCTAAGCCGGGAACCACTGCCAAGATCGGCTACGTCCGCAATGGCAAGGAAGCCAGCGTCGAGGTCACCATCGCCGACCGCGCCAAGCTCTTTGCTGCCCGTCTGGGCGGCGAGCAGGAACAGAGCGACGAGGAAGGCCAGCCGCAGGAAAGCAAGTTCGGCGTCACGGTCCGCGGCATCACCCAGGACATGGCCGACCGTTACCAGCTTGCCGAACACCAAGGGCGTCATCGTGCAGGATGTGAAGCCCGATGGCTTCGGCGAGACCGCCGGACTTGAGCCGCGGCGACATCATCCTGGAGATCAACAAGCAGCCGGTAAACAGCGAAGACGACTTCCACCGCATCGAATCGCAGTCCAAGAGCGGTCAGGACGTCGTCTTCCTGGTGCGCCCGCGCGGCAGCCGCGACAACACCACGGTGTTCATGGGAGGAACTCTGCCGTAGTCAGAAGGTACTCTGGATTCACCGGAGCATTAACAATGAGGCAACTCAAGGTGCGGCGTTCAGGCATCGAACCAAAGTGGTAACCTGGCGCCGCCTGTTTCATTTCGGGAACCTGGGTCGATTTAGTAGTTTCCCGAATCGTTAAAGTTTCATTACAATAGCGGGATAATTCAGTGCTGTTCATAAACTTGCCAGAGAGGTGGTCGTTGCCTATCGGAACTCGTATTGTTCATTTAGCCTCCGTCTTTTTCGTGTTGCTGGTCATGGCCGGAGTGACATCGGCGACCACAACCACCAAGGCAAAACCAAAACATGCGCAGCTTTCCAGCGCCCACAGCACGTCATCCCACCATCGCTCTTCTAATAAGCACGCAAGTACTGCAGTTGCCCGCTCTCATGGTCAGCACAGCATCGATGAGGAGCGGACGGTCGCCATCCAGAGCGCCTTGATCCGCGAGCATTACCTGACAGGCGAGCCCAGCGGCACCTGGGATGAAGCCTCAAAAGAGGCGATGATGCGCTATCAAGTCGGCGAACGGCTGGCAGACGAAGATCACGCCAGACTCGCGGGCGCTGATCAAACTGGGCCTGGGACCCGACCACAAGGGCCTGCTCAATCCGGAGACCGCCAACATCCCTTCGCCCCATGAGCTTGGCGTAGACAGCGAAACCCAGCCCGGCGGAGCTACCGACCAGCAATAAGCCGGATTCGCCAACACGGCGTGAACGAGGCGCGGACACTCCGCGCAAGGACCCCACGCGTCGCGGGCGACCGTCACGGCTTCGATGCGAGCCGTTGTGCTACTCTCCTTCCGTCCCCATCTCCATCTTGGAGCGAGGTGAACATGGCCCAGCAAGAGCACAATCTCCAGATCGACTACATCGAGTTTCCCGCGACCGACATTGAGGCAACCAAGCGCTTCTACATCCAGGTATTTGGCTGGACATTTCAGGATTATGGGCCGGATTACACCAGCTTTCATGATGGCCGCCTGGCCGGTGGATTCAATACCGGCGCGGAACCAGCCGGCAGCGGTGGCGCTAAGACTCGCGGCCCGCTGGTCGTGATCTATGCCAGCTCGCTAGAAGACACCTACGCCAAGGTCACGAAAGCGGGCGGAAAGATCGTGCGCGAGACTTTTGGCTTTCCTGGAGGGCGACGCTTCCACTTCTCCGATCCCAACGGAAATGAATTGGCAGTGTGGAGTGAGTAAGACGCACCGTGGAGTGTGGCTGGTAAGCGACTCCTGCCGATCGCCGCTAGTCCGACTGGGATGAAGCGGAGCGGAGGGATCTGAGTCTTCCGGCGGCATAAAGCGCTGCTCCTCCGCCCAACAGAATCGCGCTGAGCACAACGACTTTCCCCACGGCAAGAATCTTGTTTGGCTCGCTGGCATCCGGAATCATCGAGCCGATTATGACCGCGCACGTCGTCACAAATCCCAAACTCGCCAGTATGATTGCCGCCGGCTTCCCTCCGGGAATGCGAATCACGCCCGCTTCAACCGGTTCGCGCTGCAGGCGGATCAGCGCGGCGAACATGAACAGGTAAGGTATGAAGTTGGTGATGATCGACATGCTTACCAGCAGGCTGTAAGCGCCCCGCACCGAGCTGCCTAACTGTCCCATCAGGATGACCACTACGCAGCACAGCGCTTGGACGATCAGCGAAACATAGGGAGTTCCCCACCGCGGATGGACGCGGCCGAATGCTGCCGGCAGATAGCGATCGATGCCGGCAACGAACGGAACCCGCGACAGCGCGGCCAGATAAGCTCCGACTGCGCCGAGATTCGCGATGCAGATCAATAAGGCCACGGCCGGTCCCAGGCCTCGCCAGCCGACGCGCTGGGCGCTGCTGGAGATAGCCTGCATGATGCCTTCCAGGCTGTTGAGTTGCTGGTGCGGTAGCACCACTAGAATCGCTATCGTCCCCAGAATGTAGCCGGCCGTAATTAGAACTCCGGCAATGAAAAGCGCTCGTGGGACTGTGCGTCGAGCGTTCTTGATTTCTCCCCCCATGAACGACGCCGACTCCGCACCACAAAACGCAAATAACAGAGTGGCCCAGACGCCAACGTTTCCCATCCTTAACGAGGGCTTCAAGTCGGAAGCATTAAAGCTGGTGGCCGAACCAAATTTCCACCACGCAGTGACGCCAACAACACAAAGCAGTCCAACCGGCAACCAAGTTCCGATCGCTCCCAAATTGCTTAGCCATTTCCCGATGTTGAGTCCGACGATATTGAGGGCCAGCGCGAGCCCAAGTCCAAGAAGCGAAAATAGAATAAAGAATACTGGGCTTTGCTGAAGTCCTTTCCACTTGTTGCCGCCCACGTAAAGCGCATTGCTGGCGGCGAAGTAAAGCAATGCCGGAAAATACGGCAGGTTGCTGGTCCAGTAGATCCAGCCCGTAAAGAAGCCGGCGAAACCGCCGAAGGCCTGCTTGCTCCAGATGTACATGCCGCCTTCCTGCGGATAACGCGACGAAAGTTCCATCACGCAAAGGGCCAGCGGAAGGAAAACCATTGCCAATCCGGCCAGCCAGATGATGATGCTGCTCGGTCCAGCGGCAGCCGCGACCGCGAGCCACCGCAGGCTCAGGGTGGCGACGACGTAGAACATCACCAGGTCGCGAAGACCTAGCACCCGCTTAGGTTGCGGCTGACCTCTCGTTTCGGCGCCTGGCAGAGGATCGACTTGGATTGAAGGTTGCATGAGTGCTGCGAAAACTCGAAATGCCGGACCTATCCTTAGGTCTTGAAGGGCACAGCTTTAGCTGTACCGCCCAGCTTTACGTTCTTATCGACTTTAGCCGCGGAGGGAATTCGATTTCCGGCAGCCGATGTCAGCGCTTTCTTCGAAAAGCCGACTTTCCGCAGCGGCTGAAGCCGTCAACGTTGGTCGGCGGTTCGGCACAGCTTAAGCTGTGCCCTTTCAAAACTACGTCGCCATGACCGCTCACATGGGCAGAAAGTACCGATAAAACTCATCGTCGCGTTTCCACCCGAGACTCTCGTAGAGTCGCTGCGAAGGAACGTTGTCGCTGGCCGTTTCCAGTGTCAGACAGTTGGCGCGCGTGGCCTCCGCCAAATCGCGAGCGCGTTCCAGCAGCGCTCGCCCCACGCCCAGCTTGCGCGCTTCTGGCACAACATACAGATCATTCAGAATCCACTGGCGCGTCAGGCCTACCGACGAGAAAACCGGATACAGCTGAACGAATCCAACTGGCAGCCCATCCTGCCGAGCCAGAAAGACCACCGACTCGCCCTTGCTCAACCGCGCGAACAGGAAGCGGCGTGCCGCCTCCAAGTCCGGAGGCTTGTCGTAGAACTGGCGATACGCATCAAACAGTGCCGCCACCTCGCCGACATCGGCCGGAGTAGCATGCACGATTTCCAGAGCATGTTCCACGGAAGGCATGGGGACAAGGGAACACGGCCACGGCTTGCCGTCAACTATTTTCGCGAGTGAGGAGGGTGGATCGGGTGTCATCCCGGGCGAGCCTCTTTGTAGCCAGGGATCTGCCAATCCAAACTGAATGACTCCCCAGCGCGGACGGCCTGCTATGATTCGTTCCGCAAAGCAGCCAATGGAGAGCTGTTAATGGATCCGTCGCTACACGACCTTGTCGCCGCCTACAATGATCAGGATCCGCTGGAGCACGCCCACACGATTCCCGCGCCCTGGTACGTAGACGAGCGCGTCGCCCAACTCGAACGCCAGAATGTTTTCGGTCGCACCTGGCAGGTCGTAGCGCGCGTCGATCAACTCATCGCAGCCGGGAGATTTTGTTACGGCCGAGCTTAGCCGGCGAGCCGCTGGTGATTGTTCGCGGCAATGACGGCCAACTGCGCGCCTTCTATAACGTGTGCCGCCATCATGCCGCCGCCGTGGTTACCGAGGAGCAGGGCACCGCCGGCATCTTCCGCTGCCCGTATCACGGCTGGAGCTACGCTCTCGACGGCTCACTGAAGGGCGCGCCCGAGTTTGAAGGCGTTCGCTCTTTCGATCGCTCGCAAAATGGATTACTGCCAGTGCGAGTCGACACCTGGGAGCAGTTTGTCTTCGTCAACCTTGATCCCCGAGCTGCGCCGCTGGCCGACTTTCTGGGCCGGCTGATCCAGCGTGTAGCGCCGCTGAATCTCGGCTCGCTGCATTTCTCCGAACGCCGCTCCTACAGCCTCAACTGCAATTGGAAAGTCTTTGTCGACAACTATCTCGATGGCGGCTACCACGTTCCGCATCTGCACAAGGGACTGAACAGCGTTCTCGATTACAAGCAATACACTATCGAGAACGAAGACCGTTACTGCCTGCAATCAAGCCCCATGATGGGGTCCGGCAACGATGCCCCGACTGCGGCCGCTCGCACCGGTGACCGCGCCTGGTACTTCTGGCAGTATCCCAACTTCATGATCAATCTTTACCAGGGCTACATGGATACGAACCTGGTTCTGCCCGATGGTGTCGGGCGCTGTACAGTTGTCTTCGACTTCTATTTTGACGACGTAAGTGAATCCGCCATCCAGCGCAACCGGCAGAGTATTGCCGTCGGCGAACGTGTCAACGATGAGGACATCGGTATCTGCGAGGCCGTGCAGCGCGGACTTCACTCGCGTGCCTATGTTTCCGGACGTCTCTCTGTTCGGCGCGAAGCCGGCGAGCATCTCTTTCATCGGCTACTGGCATCGGACTTGAAACGCCGATAAAATTCCGCTCTCTGGCAGGCACACCCGCGGCGCATCCCTGCATCTGTAGATAGTGAGTAAGCTCTCCAGTTTCGCACGAGATCGTCACTCCAACCGCTCGATCCACAAGAGGATTTAACGAATGAGAGTTGCTCTGGTTTCCCCGCCTTTCCTGTCCGTTCCCCCGCAAAGTATGGCGGAACGGAACTGTTCATCGCACAGCTGGCCGAAGGTCTGCAGACCACCGGCGTCGATGTGGTGGTGTACACCAACGGCGAATCCACTGTCGGAGTGGAGAAGCGCTGGCTGTACGAGAAGCAGCAATGGCCGATCAGTGGTGAGATTTTCGACAACCTGAAAGACTTCAACCACGCTTCGTGGGCCATCTCCGATGCCGCCGGCGATTGCGACATCATCCATCTGCATAACGTTTCTGGCCTGATGTTCACGCGGTATGTGGACTGCAAGTTCGTGTACACCCTGCATCACGTGCACGAGCCACAGCTCAGCGATATTTATCACTTTTTCCCTGAGGTCGAATTCGTCACCATCAGCGAATTTCAGCGCCGATATGAAGAGCATGCCGCGCATGCGCACCATTCATCACGGCATCGATCTGAACGCGTATCGCTTGCAGACCAAGAAGCAAGACTACCTCAGTTTTCTGGGCCGCATTGCGCCCATCAAAGGAACGCACCTTGCCATTGAGGTGGCGAAGAAGTCTGGTATTCCGCTGAAAATTGCGGGCGAAGTGCAGCCCATCTTCCAGGACTATTTCGACAGCATGATCAAGCCGCACATTGACGGCAAGTTCATCGAATACGTCGGCGAAGCTGACCTGGCGGCGAAGAACGAGCTGCTTGGCAACTCGCTGGCCATGCTGTTTCCGATCCAGTGGAATGAGCCGTTCGGATTGGTGATGATCGAAGCCATGGCTTGCGGAACTCCGGTGCTGGCCCTGCCGGGCGGCGCGGTGGAGGAAGTTGTGCGCGATGGGATCTCGGGATTTGTCTGTGCGAACTCCAGACGAAATGGCCCAGCACGCTTCCGTGCTTGCCGGGAGCATTCAAGCCGGCGACGGTGCGGCAATATTGCCAGCAGTACTTCTCGGTCGGACCGCATGGTGGCCGATTACGTCGCGCTCTATCAGGAACTCGCCGACGAGGACAGTCCGTTGGATAAGCCTACGATCGGCGTTGCCGATGGTAGCGCATGAGGAGAAGCGTCGCCAGGCAAGCATGAGCACGCACCTGACAATTCCTTACAAAGAACTGATCGAAATTCCGTCGCCTCACCTGGAGCCGCGCCTCGCCTTCCAGATCGCTGGAGCCGCGCAAGGTCGACAATCTCACGCTGATCGACGGCAAGACCTTCAGCGCCACCAATGTCTCCGGCGACATCTATCCTCCCGGCTCGCCCGATGTTGGATTCTTCCACGACGACACGCGCTTCCTCAGCCATCTGGAGTTGCGCATCGGCGGTCATCGCACCGTGGTGCTGTCGTCGGCAACCGAAAAGACCTTCTCCGCGCAGATCGAGCTCACCACCGGCAACATCACCCTGCGCGATTCGTTCGACCTGCCCGAAAACACGGTCCACATCCGCCGCGAACAATTGCTGGCGTCGGAGATCTTCTTCGACCGCATGACCTTCGAAAACTTCAACCTGACACCCGTCGACTTCACGGTCGAGGTCGCTGTTCGATGCCGACTTCGTCGACGTCTTCCAGGTGCGCGGCGTGGCACGCCAGAAGCACGGACAGTACTACCAGCCCATCGTGCGGCGACAGCAGTATCGCGTTCTACTATCGCGGACTCGATGGCGTTATGCGCGAGACGCTGATTAAACTGGTCGCCGCAGCCGACCGAGATCCAGGAGCGGGTAGCCCGCTGGGAGCTTCGCCTGGAGCCGCTGAAGCAGGTGGAGCTCGAATTGTCAGTCACTCCCTGGGTCGAAGGTCGCGAGTCGCGCGCCCAAGTCTACGAGCTCGATCATCATCTGCGGCAGCGGCGCGCGAACTTCGCGCGCTGGGAGAGTAGCTCCACCAATTTTCAAACCGACAACGATGTCTTCGACGCGCTGCTGAAAACCGGTATCGGCGACTTCCACGCTCTGCAAATTCCCGATGGCGATCAGCACATCATCGCCGCCGGCATTCCCTGGTTCGCCACCATCTTTGGACGCGACTCCATCATCGCGGCCTATCAGTCGCTGTCGCTGAACTCGCAGCTCGCCGTCGACACGCTGCGCGTGCTGGCGCGTTATCAGGGCAAGGAATACAACGATTGGCGCGACGAAGAGCCGGGCAAAATTCTGCACGAGTATCGCGACGGCGAGATGACCCGCGACGGCGAGATGCCGTTCGGCCCGTATTACGGATCGTCGACGCCACGCCGCTGTTCCTCATCCTGCTGAGCGAAACCTTCAACTGGACCGCCGACGAACAACTGGTCGAGGAACTGCTGCCCAACGCCTACGCTGCGTTGGAGTGGATCGACAAGTATGGCGATCTCGACGGCGATGGATTCGTCGAATATCAGCGGCGTTCGCCCAAGGGGCTGATCAATCAGGGATGGAAGGATTCCTGGGACGCCAACATGCATCGCGACGGCACCGTTGCCAAGCCGCCGATCGCGCTCTGCGAGGTGCAGGGCTATGTGTACGACGCCAAGTACCGCATGTCGTCGCTGCTGCGGACTTTTGGCGATCGTCAAGACCGCTGACCGGCTGAAGCGCGACGCCGCTGAACTGGCGCGGCGCTTCGATCGCGCCTTCTGGGTTCCCAGCCGCGGCTTTTATGCCATGGCGCTCGATGCCGAGAAGAAGCCGCTGGAGGTAATCTCGTCCAATCCCGGGCATCTGCTGTTTACCCGCATCATCAACAAGGATCGCGCGCGCGTGGTAGCCAACCGGCTGATGCGCGACGACATGTTCAGTGGCTGGGGCTGGCGCACCATGTCGCAGGAAGAGCGCGTCTTCAATCCGCTCAGCTATCATCGCGGCTCGGTGTGGCCGCACGACAACTCCATCATCGCGCACGGCATGGCACTGAACGACATGCGCGACGGCGCGCTGCGCATTCTGACTTCGCTGTACCAGGCGGCATCGCACTTCCGCGACTATCGTCTGCCGGAGCTGTTTTGCGGCGTGCAGCGCCGCGAGTACGACGAGCCGGTGCACTATCCGGTTTCCTGTTCGCCGCAGGCCTGGGCGTCGGGCGCGATGTTTCTCATTCTGGCCTCGGTGCTGGGAATTCATCCCAGCGCGCCGCGCAAGGAACTGAACATCATCAATCCGCAACTGCCCGACTGGCTCGATCACTCTGCGTATTCGCAATCTTCGCATTGGCCGCAGCCGCGTCGGTCTCGACTTCAGCCGCCGCGGCGACCGTACCTTCTGCAATGTGGTCGATGTGGAAGGCGACAAGCTGCTGGTCAATGTCGCGTTCAAGAAGTAGCTCTCGGCCTTCAGCGGCGGATTGCGCAGGTCCCGCGCCGAGAAGAGCCGCTTTCTTTACTCACATCGGGCGGTGAGCCTATTGAACTTCGCATCGTCGAATGTGCCAGCGACCTCATATGGCACACTCCGCTACAATGGAAAAACGGCGCACGTTTCGCCGAGGAGAGTGGAGGATCAATGGCTCAAGTGAAAATTATGGCCCGCAAGAATGGGCCGTTCCGCGTGGAGGCCCCCGAGGGCACAATCGAACTGGTGGATGCTGACGGCAATCCTTACGATCTGACCGGCAAGACGGCGTTTTCCTTTGCCGTTGCGGCGGTTCAATCAATAAGCCATTCTGCGATGGGACGCACTCCAAAATCGGATTCGACGCGGCGGAGGCTGCAGTAAAAAAGGTCGATGACGGTGTCCCGGAGCCACCAAAGGCCAACTCTTAAACGCGGGGTTTCGTTCAATGCTTCGATACATGGGGCCGCCTGGCGCGGTCCTTTCGGCTTTTCGTCAGCGGAGATTGGTAGGCGATCCTTGCCAATATCTCTAAATTACCGAGTGTACTTTCAGCGATTCCCAACACCCAGTTGCGGTTCTCTGCGCGCGTTTCGCGAACTGCGCATCCAGCGAGCCCTAGTGTTGTAAATCAGCGATTTGTCTTAAATTGGTCATCCGGTTGAAAGGATCGTCCAGAAGGATCGTCAGTAGAAAAGGACATCCGCGAATCGTTGACCTAGCTATTTCTTCGCCTCTCGCATCGAATACAATAGATCCAGGATCACCACCACAATGAAGTACCACCGATCTCAGCGATATCTACTGGCCTGTTGCTTTGCTCTGTTGACTTTATGTCTCGCCCTGCCAACCGTGGCCGACGATCGCGGCGAGGGTCCGCTGGACCCGTCCCAGCCGCAGGGCATCACCGTGGATGAGATCATCCAGAAGTTTGCTGCCAAAGAGAAGCAGTTTAAGATCGCGCGCGACCAGTACACCTACCGCCAGGATGTGTTGGTGCAGACCCTCGACGGCGACACTGTCAACGGTGATTACCACGAAGTCGAGGATGTGCTGTTCGACGATAAGGGCAATCGCATCGAGCACGTGGTCTTCGCCCCGCAATCCACGCTGATCGGCATTACGATGACCAAAGAGGACTTCGATGACATCCGTCGTCGTATGCCCTTCGTCCTGACCAGCGACGAAATTCCCGAATACCAGATTCTCTACGTCGGCAAGCAGAAGGAAGACGAGTTAGGAACCTACGTCTTCGACATAGCGCCCAAGCAGATCGAGAAGAACAAGCGCTACTTTCAGGGCCGCATCTGGGTGGACGATCATGACTTTCAGATCGTGAAATCCTACGGAAAGAACGTACCCGACATTGGTGTCGGAAAGAAACACGGCGATGGCGAGAATCTGTTTCCCAAGTTCACCACCTGGCGCGAACAGATCGACGGCCAGTACTGGTTCCCCGCCTATACCAAGGTTGATGACGAGTTACACTTCTCCACGGGCGATATCCATATCGTGCAGAAGGTGAAGTACACCAACTACAAGCGCTTCGGCGCGAAGTCAAAAATCACCTATGAAGGGCAGGAAATCTCTAAGGGAGATCAGCCGCCGGCCGGAACTCAGCAGCCGAGCCCTACGACACCAGCGCCGAAGCAGTAGGGACTGCAGTCGGCGCTTGGCAGTTAGCGTTTCCGTTCCAGAATCGTGACAGGCCTAACGCAGTCTTACGCTACTTGCTTTCTTGCTTTGGAGCCGAGATTGAAGCGCTCCAAGCCAATTGCCAAGTGCTAACTGCCAAATGCCGCCTCTCTCACGCCGCCATCGATCGCTCGGCGGCCTGCTGGATAAAGCGCTTCATGACATTCGCCCACATCACCTTCTTGCGCACCGCACTCTCCTTCACGGCCCGCCCATGGGCAAACATCTGTAGCAGTACTTGCATCTTCAGGGTAGCGACCAGCGCCTGCTCCTGCGCACTCAATCCGTAGGCTTCGACGAACGCGTCTTGCAGCAGTGCGGTGAGGTCGCGATTGCAGAAAGGATATTTTTCCAAGGCCTCGACGGCTGCCAGAAACTTGGCTACATCCGATAGCGCATAACCGCTCTTGCTCAGGCTGGCAAACTCGCAAAAGCCAATGCCGCCTTCCGCCACCAGCACGTTGAGCGGGATGAACTCGTGCAACACGGCCGACGACCGTACTGGCTTCTTCAACTTGCCAAAAGCACGTCTGGCATTGCTCAAGATAACGTCAATCGATTCCGCCGGAAGCCCCTCCTTCTGTGCATTGGCGCACAGCTTTTCCATTTCCGATAGAACCGCCTCCCCATCGACCGGAGTCGGTATCCCAACCGTTGACTTGTGGAACTGTTGGAGCCACGCGCCGGCCTGCCTGGCCGCCATTTTCAGTAATTCATGGTTGCCGGAGCCGGGCAACAACGCCGACTTCATGATGATGCTTTGCAAAGGCAGTCCATTAACCTTGGTACTCACTACAGCGCCCAAGTCGGCGAAGTCTCCAATAGGCCGTGGAACGCCTACTAGCTTCGATTTTTCGGCCGCCAGATGAGCATATTCCAGATTCAGAGTTTCTTTTTCCGCTACCTCTCTGGATGCGCCTGGATCGCTCTTTCCGCGATAGATCTTGGCGTTGACCCGCTGGCTCCCCGGCGCAAAGTCCAAGACTATTTCGTAAATGTAGTGATCGGGTTTTGGGGTGTGACCAACCACGCGGACAGTCTTCACCTCCGACTGCTGAGGAAAATACGTCGAGCCGTAGCTCCGCAAATTGCCGACAATTTCGTCCAGAACGCTATCTGTCATTAACTCTCCAACTCCTGCAGGCTGTCTATCGGGCGCACACCCAAATGCCGGGACGCACGTAAGAGAACGACTGGGAGGTTAGATGCAGATTGGGTTCCAGCAACACGGCGGCTGGTTACTTTTATGCTATTGATTTTTCACTAATCTAGTCGCGATCCGCAGAGGAGGCGTAAGCCGTGACGAAGGTTGGGTACTACGATGCACACCTTTGGCAGCGACTGGCCAGTGAAGATTGGTATGCAGCTCAAACTCGGGCTAACCGATCCGACCTAATAAAACAAGTACTTCTGCCACTTCGAGTCGGACCGGCCCATCATGCGCATGATGTGCCGGCTGGTGTGCAGATTGAAGGCGCGCGGTTCGCGCGTCAGCCGCATGTTGGCTTCGTGGGGCAGCATGTTGCCCTTCCTGCGATTGCAGTTGTGGCAGCAGGCCACCAGGTTCTCCCACGTCGAAGCGCCACCGCGCGAACGCGGAATCACGTGATCGAGCGTCAACTCGCCGGCGGCGAGAATCTTGCCGCAATACTGGCAGGTGTTGCGGTCGCGCAGCAGAATGTTCTTCCGCGACAGAGCGCGCGTCTGATGCGGAATGCGCCGGTATTCCAGCAGACGGATCACCGACGGCACGCGCATGGCAATCCGCGCGGCGTGCAGATTGTGTCCGTTGGCCTCTTCCATCATGGCCACGCCCTTCAGCACCAGAATGACGGCGCGGCGGGCAGCGCACACATTGATGGGCTCATAGGAGGCGTTCAGCACCAGCACCGGCGCGTGCATTGGCCGCCCATGGCGCCGCTCATCCCCGGCCACCCGGGCATGGTGCATGTAGCCGGCAAGTGACTTGCCGTATCGGGACGCTGCGCTTTGAACCGGCATCGACATATCGGCACTTAGACCGAAGCTGTGAGGGCTTCCGCTTCGATCGCCTCCTGTTCCCCATGATCGGCAGTCTCGCCGTGACGCCGCACCCTGAAAGGCGCGGGCCACAGTCACTGCCCAAACTCGCTCTGCCCCGGCCCGCTTCAGCACGCGGGCACACTCTGACAGCGTGGTTCCCGTCGTCATGACGTCATCGACCAGAATCAAGGTCCGGCCCTTCACCCGTCCCGGGTCGCTCACGCTAAACGCGTCACGCACATTGTGTAGGCGCTCCTCGCGGCTGAGTCCCACCTGTGAAATCGTGTCGCGCTGCCGAAGTAAGATGCCGGAAGCAACCTCCAGGCGTGGAGCCACGCTTTACGGCGGCATGCGCTATCAGCTCCGCCTGGTTGAATCCGCGCGCCCGGCGCCTGCTCGTGTGCAGGGGAACGGGAACCAGCAACGGCCGCATTGTCACCACGTCCCGAACCAGTTCGCGAATCGCTTCCGCCAGCATGCTGCCCAGAGGACCGGCGACCGGAGTGACGCTTTCATACTTCAGCAGATGGATGAGGCCACGCAAGACCATCTTCGTATTCGCCGAACGAGACCGCGCGCTCAAATTCGGGCTCGAAATCGCGGCAGTTCCCGCAACGGCCATCGCCCATCAGCAACTGCGCGCTGACCAGGCGATCTCCGCAGACAACACATTGCGGCGCGCGCACCGGCCCGATCGCGGCCAGACACTCGCGGCACACCGGAATTCGGGAAATATTTTCGAGAGGAGTGTGACAAAGCCTGCATTCGGAAGGAAACAGAACGCCAAAAATACTGCCCAGAAGAGTTTGCAAAGGCAAGGCGAGGACAGCACGTTGCTTGGCGCGCGGATCTCGTCGAGTTCGTCTTAGCGTCTCACGACTGCTGAAGATGACCCTCCAACCATCCCATGCGTGCGCTTGGCACACACATGCAGAACCCTGTCGCCGGTGCCTATGGGTCCGAATAAGCGATGGTTGACGCTTGCCCGGTCCCCAAGCACCGTGACTAGTCAGTATAATGCTCTACCGCTAGGTGCAATGCCGGAGGAGGTACCCAGCCGGGGATTTCACCAAGATTTCATCGGCAAAAGTTACAGTCGCAGGGCTACGTTGAGATGCGCTTCATAACGGATCCGCCCCTGCCATTTGTCTCGCACTTGTAACAAGTGCCGCTGGCGTGCTAACTTGCGCCGTCGCCATAATTTGAGCGCCGTGAGGCTTTCTTCATGAGTACTACCACTACCTCTCCCCAAAAGAAGTTCCGTTCGTATGTTCCCGACAACACCACCATGCCCGAGTTCACGCTGCGGGCGGTGCTCCTGGGCCTGGTCCTGACTGTGATTCTGGGCGCGGCCAACGCTTATCTCGGCCTGCGCGCAGGCATGACCATCGCCGCGACTTATCCTGCGGCAGTCATTGGCATGGCGGTCTTGCGGCTCATGAAAGGCTCCATCCTGGAAGAGAACATTGCGCGAACCGTGGGCTCGATCGGCGAGTCGGTAGCGGCGGGCGCGATCTTCACCATTCCAGCTTTCGTCATTTCCGGCGCGTGGCCAGTGTTCGACTTCGAGCACGCCTACTGGAAATCGTCGATCCTGATGCTGGTTGGCGGTGTACTCGGCATCCTGTTCGTGACCCTGCTGCGGCGCGTGATGGTCGAAGATCCTGGGCTTCCCTTTCCCGAGTCAGTGGCCGCCTCGCAAATTCATATTGCCGGACAACAGGGCAGCCGGGCCGCCAAGATTCTGTTCGGCAACATGGGTTTCGCCGGCATCGTTTATCTGCTGGGCCAGTTCAGCCTGTTCACGGCGAGCCGCAACTTCATCGTGAACGTGGGCTCGCTGGGCTCCAGCTTTGTCCGCATGGGCCGCAGCGCAACTTCGCCTAAGCTGCCTGCTGGAGCGGTCACCATGGTGTCGGCTCCGGCTATCAGCCCGGCGTATCTGGGTGTTGGCTACATCATCGGGCCGCGGCTGGCTTCACTGAATTTCGCCGGAGGCGTGATTGCCTGGGGCTTGCTGGTGCCACTCATTTTGTTCCTCGGTGGGCCGACGCTGGTCGCTCAGTTTGCGCCCGCGGGCACTACGCTTCCCGACACCACGTTCTGGACGGGACAGTCGGTGGCGGTGTGGAGCTTCATCGTGCGCCCGATCGCGGTCGGAGGCATGCTGGTCGGCGCCTGCTTCACGCTCTTTCGCATGCGCAAGAGTCTTGGCTCGGGCATGGCGCGAGCGGTTTCTGATTTGAAGAAATCGGCCGCAGCCCACTCCGGCACGGCACGCACCGAGCGCGACCTGAACGCCAAGTTTGTGTTCAGCGGATTGCTGGTAGTGCTGATCAGCATGGTGTTCCTTTACAAGAGCTATGCCGATGCGTGGGTTCCGGGCATGGTCGCTGCCATCGTGATGATTATCGTCGGCTTCTTCTTCGCGGCAGTATCAGGAAACCTGGTGGGATTGATCGGCTCGTCGAATAATCCGATCTCGGGACTGACCCTGGCGGCGCTGGTGATCGCAGCCTTGCTGATGGTGCTGATGGGCGTCTCCGGAATTCACGGCGTGGCCGCGGTGCTTGGGGTCGCCGCAGTGGTCTGTATCTCGTCGGCGGTAGCGGGCGAAATGCTTCAGGACTTAAAGGTCGGACACATCCTGGGCGGCACTCCGTCAAAGATGCAGATTGGCGATTTCATGGGCGTCACAGTCGCCAGCTTCGCGCTGCTGCCCGTGCTCTTGTTGCTGAACCAGGCCAACATTAATAACCACGGCATAGGTTTTGGAGACCCCCAACTGCCCGCTCCCCAAGCCGGCCTGATGGCTATGCTGGCGCGCGGTATTGTTGGCGGCGAGATGGCATGGCCGCTGATCGTGGTCGGCGTCTTGATGGGCATTGCCCTAATCATGATTGAAGTCAAGAGTCCGATGCTGTTCGCCGTCGGCATGTATCTCCCGCTGGAAACGACCTTCGCCATCTTCCTGGGCGGCATGATTCGCTGGATCACCGACAAGATTGCGCGACAGCAAGAACTTCAACGACGCTCAGAAGGCCCGCGTGGAAAATGCCGGGGTGCTCACGGCATCGGGATTCATTGCGGGCGAGGCGCTGATGGGCATTGTCATCGCGGTTTTTGCCTACAAGCAGTGGCACCTGCCGGTGATCTTCCAGCACCCCAGCGTGATTTCCGGATTCATCGTGCTGGTGATTCTGGCGTGGTCATGATTCGCGTGCCGCTGGCCAACGCCGGCCGTCCGGATGAGCCTGCTCCGCCGACAGCGATTATGTAGCAGATTAGCTGCTTAAGCTGGGGTGACTAGCGAATTAGTGGCTACCTGCTAGGGACTGGTTAAACTCGCTGCTAGCTTGTCCTGAGCCTATTTACAGCTTGTCATCCTGAGCGGAGGTGGCGCTTCGCCGCCGGAGTCGAAGGATCTTATGCCTGACAACAGACCTGCGCGCTCGTCATGTCCATCGCCGCTAATCTTTCCATCATCCACGATCGCATTGCACGAGCCGCGAAGCGCGCCGGACAGAAGCGCGAGCGATGTTGCCTTGATGGCGGTGAGCAAGACCTTCCCTGCCGACAGCATCATTGAGGCTTATGCATGCGGGCCAGCGCCTCTTCGGCGAAAATCGCGTGCAAGAGTTCGCGGACAAAGCCTCAGCATTGGCTGCTCTGCGCGGCGCCGAGTTCCACATGATCGGCCACCTGCAATCCAACAAGGCAGGCAAAGCGGCCGACATCTTCCATGCCATCGATTCGGTGGATTCGTCCAAGCTGGCCGCACGCCTGAACACCGTCCGCGGAAGAGTTGGGCAAGACGATCGACGTCCTGATCGAGATCAACGTCGGCGGCGAAGAGGCCAAGAGCGGCATTGCGCCCGACTCGCCCGAGTTGGAGCAGATTCTGACCGGTGCACCGGAGTGGCAACATCTGCGCGTTCGCGGACTGATGACCGTGCCTCCGTTCACCGACGATCCAGAAGGAGCGCGACCCTACTTCCGGCAACTGCGCGAGCTGCGCGATCGTCTGGCGGCGCGCGATCTGCCAGCCGTCAAACTCGATGTGCTCTCCATGGGCATGTCGCACGACTTCGAGGTCGCCATCGAAGAAGGCTCGACCTGCGTACGGATCGGCACGGCGATCTTTGGAACGCGCGCCAAGCCATGATTCCGGTTCGTGATACGCCCTCCGGCGCGACATTTCAAGTGAAGGTGCATCCACGTGCGAAGAAAAATGCGATCACCGGCGAGGCAGGCGATGCACTGAAGCTGGCCTTGACCGCGCCGCCCGTGGAAGGCCAGGCGAATGAGGCTTGCATCGCGTTACTGGCGGAACTTTTGAATGTATCGCGTTCCTCAGTTACGATAGCCGCCGGGGAAAGCAGCCGAAATAAAGTGATTCGAGTGAGCGGGATGTCTGCCGCGCAAGCGGAAGCAAAGCTGAGACATGTGTTGGACAGGAAATGATTCGCGTTCCGCTGTGGGTGCAGCACGCCTTCAGCGTGCGTAGAAATCCGGGTAAGGAGATCGGCTTCAGCCGCGGCGGTAACGGTCAGTTGAAGATTACCTCAACGGCTAAACAGTGTGCTGAAAAATCGGTTTGATCGGTCGTTCGGGTAGTGCAGCGCTTCAGCGCCGCGTCCAAGTCCTTCATTTTTGTCATCACGAGCCGGCTTCAGCCGGCGAGGGATCTGCTCTTTTGAGTTTTTCAGCAAACTGTAAAGCCGGCATCATGAGATGTGCTTTCATGCACGGCTGAAGGCGTGCTCCACCCGACATCAACGTCTGGAAGCATTGTTCAGTTGCGAACACGGGCGGACGCAGGCGGCTAAGTCTTTCCTGACCACTGACAACCGGCAACTGACAACTGGGAACTAAATATGAGCTTTGCGCAGCGTTGGCACGACATTCGCACCGGCTTCGAGCGTCCCTTCTGGGTCGCCAACATCAGCGAGTTGTTCGAGCGGCTTTCCTACTACGCGGCCTTCGCGTCGCTGGCGCGCTATCTGCACGAGACGCTGCATTTCCCAACCGAGCAGGCCAGCACGCTTACCGGATTCTTCGGCGGGTTAGTGTGGTTTCTGGCGGTATTCGGCGGAACGGTTGCCGACCGCATGGGTTTCCGCCGCGCGCTTTCGCTGGCCTACCTGATATTGAGTTGCTCCTACTTTCTGCTGGGATCGTTGGGAGCCCCGTGGCTGGCGCCGATTCGCGACAACGTGCCGCTGGTGGCGCTGGCAACCTTCGTGCTGGCTTTGCCGGCGCTGGGAATCGCGTTAGTGAAACCCAGCGTGGTGGGAACAACCGCGCGCGCTTCGAAGGAAAACGTCCGTTCCATCGGCTATTCCATTTACTACACGCTGGTGAATATTGGCGGCGCCGCCGGTCCGCTGGTCGCTTCGTATGTACACCAGCACCTGCGCGTGGAGAGCGTTTTTCGGGTCGCCGCGCTAAGCGTATTCCTGATGTTCGTGGGCGTCCTGCTGTTCTTCCGCGAACCGCGCCGGCACGACGAGACGGAAACCACCAGCCTGTCGCAATCGGCCAGGAATTTCTGGACCGTTCTGACCAATCCGCGCTTCATGCTGTTTCTGCTGATCTTCACTGGCTATTGGATTGTTTACTGGCAAGAGTTCATTACGCTGCCGATCTATATTCACGATTACATCAATCCGCAGACCAACACCGAGCGCCTGCTGGTCACTGGGCCGCTGGTGGTGATCGCACTGACCCTGGCGATCAATATCTTCACGCAGAAGATGCGCGCCTTCAGTGCCGTCATCCTCGGCACGTTGATCACGGCCCTGGCCTGGATCATCCTTATCGTTTGGCCGACTGTCACCGGCGTGATCGTGCTTCTGATCGTGGTTGCCCTCGGCGAGATTACGCAGTCTCCGCGCTATTACGAATATATTTCGCGGCTGGCGCCTTCGGGACAGCAGGGAACTTACATGGGATTCGCTTTTTTGCCGCTGGGAATTGGATCGCTGATTGGCGGGAGCTTCGGAGGATTTCTGATCCACCACTACGGCGAGGTGAAACATCAACCGGGAATGATGTGGGTGGTGATCACGGCGATAGGCGTGCTCACGGCGGTGCTGCTGTGGGTGTATGACCGGTTTGTGCTGCCGAAAGGAACGGCCGTTAGCTGACGCGTTTTCGTAATGTTGCGCGTTCCGTTTTATGTTTGTCATCCCGAGCGAAATCGAGGAACGCGCTGTTTCGGCAGGAGCAACGATCTTCGCGAAGTCCAGGAACACAGATCCTTCGACTCCGCGGCCAAAATCGGGCCGCTCCGCTCAGGATGACAATTGGGAAATTACGTGAGCAAGACCCCGACTTATATCGCCAATCACATTCGCACCGTGCTCAAGAACGGCGGCTCGGCCCCGCATGTTGAGGAAGTGCAGTGGTTTTTCAAACAGGAAGTAAGGTCGCGCGGCTGGTACACTGGCGAACTTCGCAAGGTCGCTGTCCGTTTTCGACGCACCATCCTTGCCGAACACGATCGGCCCTACCTGCTGGAAGTTGCCGATCAGCTTTTCAAGGGCAATATTCTGGAGGAGAAAATCTTTGCTGTCGTGATGCTGCAGGGAATCGTGAGCGAATTCGGCAAGCGCGAGTTCAAGCTATTCGAAAGCTGGATGGATCGCATCAGCAGTTGGGCGGACCATGATGGGCTGGTGCATTATCTGATTGGGCCGATCTTGGCCGCCGATGAAACGCTGTTAAGCCGGCCTCCGCGCTGGGCCAAGTCGAAGAAGCGGTGGCATCGACGCGCCGCCGCCGTCAGCCTCATTCATAGCACTCGTCAGCATAAGAATTTCGACAATATCCAGCGCATTACTGAGATGCTGCTGCCCAGCGACGACGACATGGTGCAGAAGGGGCTGGGCTGGCTGTTGCGCGAAGCGGCGAAGTTCAATCCGGAGCAGACAGTCGAATATCTGATGACCATTCGTGAACGCACGCCGCGGCTGGTGTTGCGGACCGCGTGTGAAACGCTGCCGGCAGTGGCGCGGGAGCGGGTGCTGGGGAAAAGGCAAGCGAAAGCGGTGGCGGGACGAAATTGATTGCCTCTCGGAGGCTTTACCGCACGGCTGAAGCGGTGCCTGACACAAGGCAAGCAAGCTGCGGCCGAATTGGTTTGTGTCAGGGCACGAGTTTACTCGTGCCGAAAGAGAACACAGAAAAGATCTGGGCTTTAGCCCGTGCACGGCTTTTCCTCAGCGGCTAAAGCCATCATGCTATTGCAACTATAGGGCACGGCTGAAGCCGTGCCCTGATACAAAACGATTTATGAGACAGATGCTGGTGTTGCTCTGTGCCCTCCGTGTCTCTGTGGTGAAATCGCCTTTCATTTACAATAGTTCACGCAATGAATCTTCCTGAAATCCAGGCTGCGCTCCGCGACGGCGGCCACGAATGCTGGCTATTCTACGATCACCATCACCGTGATCCCATCGCCTATCGCGTGCTCGGCCTTTCGCCTAGCATGATGGTCACCCGCCGCTGGTTTTACCTGGTTCCGGCCCAAGGCGAGCCGGTGAAGCTGGTTCACCGTATCGAGAGCCATCATCTCGACTCGCTGCCCGGCAGCAGGATGGAGTACTCGGCGTGGCAGGAGCTGTGGCAGAACCTGGAGGCTATGCTCCAGCCGTACCACAAGATCACCATGCAATACTCGCCCAACAATCAGATTCCTTACATCTCGCTGGTTGACGCGGGCACGCTGGAACTGGTGCGCAGTTTTGGCAAAGAGATTATCAGCTCGGCAAACCTGGTGGCGCGCTTCGAAGCGACGTTGACCGAAGCGCAAATGGCGTCGCACTTCAAAGCTAAGGACGCCGTCGACAAGATCACAGCGGCATTTTTCCAGGAAGTCGGCCGCCGCACCCGCAATGGCGGCACGCATGAGTTCGAGATGCAGCAGTGGATCATGGAAGCGTTTGGCCGCGAAGGTCTGGAGACCTGTGACCCACCCAATGTCAGCGTGAATGCGCACAGCGGCGATCCGCACTACGAGCCGACTTCGGCCACGTCAGCCCCGATCCGCCAAGGCGATTTCGTGTTGCTCGATATCTGGGCAAAACGCACCGAGCCCGATTCCGTCTATTACGACATTACCTGGACAGGGTCGGTGGGCACGCCGAGCGATAAGCAGCGCGAAATTTTCGAGATCGTGCGCGGTGCCCGCGATGCCGGCATTCGTACGGTGCAGGAAGCCTTTGACGCAAAGAAGAAAATTTGCGGCTGGGAAGTGGACAAGGCCACCCGCGAGTACATCGACAGCAAGGGCTGGGGCAAGTACTTCATCCATCGCACCGGCCACTCCATCACCAGCGACATTCACGGTAACGGCGCGAACCTTGATAATCTGGAGACCAAGGACGATCGCGAGATCCTGCCCAATACCTGCTTCTCGGTTGAGCCCGGCATTTATCTGCCGGAGTTCGGTGTGCGCAGCGAAATCAATATGATGATCCGCAAGGGAAAAGGCGAAGTGACCGGCCGCATCCAGAACGAGTTGGTGCTGATCTGATGGCGAACCCACAAAACACAGCCACATTGCCACGCTCGGCCAAGGCGGCTCCGGCGCAGACGAGTTCCATGGCCACCATCGCGCCGCTGGCGGGATGGCTGCTCCCCGGCCTGGGACATTTCATTCAACGCCGATACATTCGCGGGCTGCTGCTGATGCTGTCGGTGTTCATCATGTTTTTCGCCGGCCTCGGTATGCAGGGCAAGGTATATTCCTTCAATACCGGGGACCTGCTCGACATCCTGGGATTTGTAGGCGACCTGGGGGCGGGCGCACTGTACTTTATAGCGCGCATGATGGATTGGGGCATCGGCAACATTCATCGCGCTGCTGCCGACTACGGCACCAAATACATCGTAGTGGCAGGATTGCTGAACTTCATCGCCGCCGTGGACGCTCACCACATTGCGATCGGCAAGAAACAATGACCTTCGAACTTTCACATTTCAACGCCGCCCTCATCTTCGCGCTCTGCGCCTCGACCGTTTTCGGCATTACCCAGCGCAACACCCCGCGCGACATGCTGCGCTACGGCGCCTACTGCTTCGCGCTGTTTGTGGGCGGAGTGATCGTGGCGGCTTGGGCGATGTGGATAATCAAACACTAAAAACCAGTTGTCGGTTGTCGGTGGTCAGTTGTCCGTAAAAGCGAGACGACTAATATCAATCTGACTCCGCGATCATCCTCTTGTGCCGCCCCTGATGGGGCTCAATTACAAGGCTTGCGGCCTACCCAGCGCTTCCGCGCTGGGCTAAGTTAGTTTCGCCCTTGGGGCTGGTTCGGTCTGGTGACAACTGCCGACCGACAACCGACAACTGGCCACTGACAACTGCCGTTTCACCCTTCCCACACGAACGCATCGAAGACGCTCATCTCGACGAAGCCCAGGCGCTTGTAAAGATCGACAGCGCGCTGATTCATCTCCGTTACAGTCAGCGATAGCAAGTTGAAGTGTCGGCTGCGAAGCGAATTGTAAGTACAGGCAATCAAATTCTCGCCGATACCATGATGGCGATATTCGGGAACCAGGCACACCTGGGTGACGTGACCTACGTCATCTTTCACCCGTGAGCACAAGATGAGTCCAACCAGCGCATTCGTTGGCCGGTGAATCGCGACAAACGAAGACTCCACATCAAACACGCCACAGCCGGGAAAGCGCACGATGTTGTTCAGAAAACGGATCGAGCCGGCATTCGTGCGGTATTGGTCGTTAATTTCGGAATCGATATGAGCTCGATACGCAGCGGTAATCACACCAGCCGCCGGCTGATAGTCCTGCTCCATCCAACGGCGAATCTGGACCTCTTCCAGCAGGCGTACAGGAGGAATCTGCGGAGCATCCTGGCCTCGCAGCCGCAATGAAAGAAACAATCGCCGATAGCGCTGGAACCCCGACGAGGCAAAAACGGAACTAAGCTCACCCGTGTGGTGAGTTAGCAATTGAGCCTCCACCCGATGGATTCCTGGCGATTGCTGCAGTGTCTCGATCACGTGCTCGACCATCTGAGCTTCGATTTGGCGGGTGTCGCTGCGACGGGGCGAAACGAACAGATCACCCACGACGCCTTTGCTGCCCTCATATACGAAAAACGAATAGCCCACGATGCTGCCACGTTCCACGGCCGCGTAGCCGGGCAGAATCTTGGCATCCACGTAACGCAAGATCATCTCGGCCGAGCTGCGATAGTCCCAGCACAGCAGACTGCCCCATGCCTCAACTTCTTCGTCGAGCAGAGGGTGCAGGTCGGTCGACGAGAAATGCCTGAGATCGAGAATCTCCACGGTAGTCAGTTGATGCGACCGGCGAAATACGGTTGCGGCCATAAGCGCGTCGTCCAAAGGGCGCTGAGTCAGTCTAGTGCGGGTGGGAGATTCAGGCAAACCGGAAAACAATTGCCAGCTAGCGGATGGAAGATCCGCACACCAGTAACTAGTTAACTGCGGGCTGGAGATAAGGCCGGAGTGCCAGTGAAGGTTCTCGGATAAAATGACAGTTTCGAGTTAGAGTTTGAATGAGCGGGATAATGTTCTGAGTGAAATCCTACTTAAGAAGGAGATTGCATGAAGTTATCGATGAGGTTGACTGTCCGACACATATTCCTGGCCTTCGCGCTGGGGGCCTTGCTGCTACCGGCCGCAACCTTTGCCCAAATGCCGGGTAAGCATCCGGCGTACTTGCACGCGCTCTCAGACCTGCGTATGGCGCGCGCCTATCTGGAGACCGCAACCGACCAGTACTCCGTGCAAGCCAAGACGCAAATCGAGGAGGCGATTAACGATCTTAAGAAGGCCGCGATCGACGATGGCAAGAATATCAGCGATCACCCGCCAATCGATGCCCAGGTAGTGAAGACGAACCGCTTCAAGAAAACGCAGGAACTCCTCAATCAGGCCCACGCCGACGTAGACCGGGAAGAGGACGATCCAGCTGCCCGCGGCCTCAAGACGCGCATACTTGGTCACATCGACTCAGCTCACGGCTTCGTCGACCAGGCACTTGCGGCGGGATTAAGGTAACTTTGCTGCGAAATAGCAAAGGGAACCGCGGGGGAGCTGGAGCGAGCTATCGCCGCTCACCCGCGGCCGATGTTTCGCGCCGGCTACTGCGCTGACGCCTTAAGCAGGACTCGCGTTCCGCTGTCGAGTTTTACTTCTTTGCCGGTGGAAGTGAGCACCCCGTCCGGGCCGAGTTGCAGATTCTTGATCCCTAGAACGCCCGTCGACTCGTCAGTCAGCAACGGTACGGATTGGCTCCCCGGGTTGGGCGCCGGAGGTTTCTCCATAGTTTCATTCATCCCAGCGTAGCCAACGCCGCCACCAGTATTGACTCCCGCATTCGGATTCGGAGCCACGGCTTGGATGACGCTCTTAATCGGCGTGTCCCCACTTGGCCGGCTGATCTTGTCGAAGTTAATTGCCAATGCCGATTCTGCATCGCCCTTCGAGCGAGCTTTCGATTCGGTTACATGGCCAATCACTTTTGTTCCGCGAGGAAACGTCAGGTTGTCGGAAGCATGCACGTCCGTCACCAGCTTGCCGTCAACCTCATCGCCATCCTTGAGCTTCTTGGAATCGAGGGCCTTTGCCAACTCGATCGTAAAAAGCCCATGCACGTCATGAGAGACGGTCGTGGACTGCGCTCCCGAGGACTGGGTCGGTGCCTCACCGGAAGCAGAAGGATTTGGTCCCTGCCCGAGGCACACCGAAACTGCCAGCGCAACAAATAGCGCGCTTGTGAACCATCGTTTCATAGACACTCCATTGAGAGAGTATTTAACTTCTTATACCATCGGCGAAGCCGAAGTAAGATGCCTCTTAGGTCCCATTGCGACAAAGCCTGGTACGGATTGTGGGTTTGGTAAGTTCCCGCGGGCATTGTATTTTTCGTCTGTTTAATGGTGCGTTAACCATCCAATCTAGATCCAGTTCGGCGCTGGTGAAAGTCAAATCGACTGGGTGCAAATCAAGCACCCGACCCAGCGAACCTGCGAGGTCCACTTATAAGCAATGGAAGTTCCTACAGAGTTAAGCCCGGTTTTTGTCGAAATGTTTTGGCGAACGCAAAGATATCGACTGTCAGACTGTCTAAAGAATGGAATCCGTTTCTTCAGAGCGAGGAACTATCTGTCTTAATTCGCCATCAATTTTTTGACAGACAGCCGTCTGAACGGGATGAATCGCTAGAACTGGCGCAACTGCTCCAGAAAAAGCATCAGTTCCGCCGGCAGCGGGGCCTCGAACCCGATCGCTTTGCCAGTTCGAGGTTGGGTGAACTCTATCGATGCAGCATGCAAGAAGTTCCGGTTGAGCAGTAGCACTCCTGGCGCTGGCGCAGCTTTCGAGTTGCCCTTGGTTTCACCTTTTATTGGCGAATGTCTGGCAGAAGACGAGATCCTATCCACCTGGCTACGCCTGAGGGAATCCCGGGCCGACGCCGCAGTCCGCTTCAGCTCTTTGGGCGCACCATATAAAGTGTCGCCTACAACAGGGTGCCCAATCGACGACAGGTGTACTCGAATCTGATGCGTGCGTCCGGTCTCGATGCGAACGTCAACCAGCGCAAACTTTCCATAAGGCGAGGCAATTCTTTCGCGAACTTCGTAGTGGCTGACGGCTGTCCGGCCGCCACGTGCCGCGGGTTGTCATGCGTATGCGGCGAATCGAATCCCGGCTGATGGCGGCGCTGATGGTGCCTCGGTCCTTCTCTGGCCACCCGTGCACCAGCGCCATATACTTCTTCTTGATTTCGCGCCCGGAGAACTGCTGTCCCAACTTGCGGTGCGCCACATCGTTCTTGGCGACGAGGATGAGCCCGCTGGTCTCTTTGTCCAGCCGATGGACGATGCCCGGCCGCATTTCGCCGCCGACGTCCGACAGCTTGGCGAAGCGATGCAGCAGCGCATTCACCAGCGTGCCGCGATTGCGTTCGTCTTCCGTCGCGCCCGCTCCGGCATGCACCATCATTCCCGCCGGCTTGTTCACCACCGCCAGGTCGGCGTCTTCATAAATGATGTCGAGCGGAATATCCTCCGCAATCGCGCGCAGCGGCGGAGGCTGCGGATCGCCGAGGACTGTGATCTTCTCGCCGCCGCGCAACTTGCATGACGGCCTTGCGGACGACTCGTTGACCAGTGCCTTCTCCTCTTGCAGCAGTTGCTGTACGCGCGCCCGGCTGATGTCGGGGATCTGCGCCGTGAGGAACTGATCGAGCCGCTGGCCCGCAGCTTCGGAGGGAACCGAGATCGTGACAGGAAATTGCTGAGGAGACATTCGCGACGAGCATACAACAAGAGGGATTCACCACGGAGACACGGAGGGCACGGAGAATCGAAAAGCGATCAGAAACGGAGTTGGATTTTGTCTGCGCTGGCGGCGGAGAGCGGAGGTCTCGATGGTCTCCACAAATAGCCTCGAACCGAGACACGTTCCAACTCCGAAGGCTGCAAGAGAAATCACCGATATTGATTTCTCCGTGTCCTCCGTGCCTCCGTGGTGAAACGAGCTTTATCTCACCGCGCGGCTTTGAGCGGCACCGGCGGAGCTAGCGCGGCCCGTCGCATCCACAGCAGGCCGCCGAAGATTACCAGGCAAATCGCAATTGCCTGGGTGCCACTCATGAAGCCGAGGAACTCGCCTCGTCCTGGATCGCCGCGAAAGAACTCGATGAAGTAGCGGCCCACTCCGTAGACGATCATGTAGGTGCCGATGATTTCGCCTTCGAACTTCTTGCGCCGGATCAGCCACACCAGAAATAGGCAGTTACACAGCTCAAGCACCATCTCGTAAAGTTGAGTCGGGTGCAGTGGCACGTTCAGCGGCGTGCCTACGATCTCATTCGACAGCGGATTGCGAAACGTCACTGCCCAAGGCACGTGCGTCTCGCGACCGTAGCAGCAGCCGGCGGCGAAGCAGCCGATGCGGCCGAACGCGTGTCCCAGCGCCAGGCCCGGCGCGAACACATCGCAGGTCCGCAGCACCGGCATATTGTTGACCCGCATGTACCAGACGCACATGATCAGCGCCAACAGAAAACCGCCCGACCACACGCCGCCCGCCTGCAAGGTTGAAAAGCTGAACAGTTCGCCAGGATGAGCGCGGTAATATCCCAGGTCGACCAGCACCATCAGGATCTTCGCGCCGAAAATGCCCGACAGGATTGCGATGATGCCAAGGTTCCAGAGTTTGTCGGGATCGAGGCCCTGCTCGCGGCCGAGTTTGACGATAAGCAGCAGGCCGAAAATCAGGCCAAAAGCCGCCATCAGGCCATACGTGGGAAGATTGAAACTGCCAAAGTGAAATATTCGAGGAAACACGCTTCTATTTTAGATGCAAAGAGGCGCTGCAGGACGCAGCGCTGGCACTTGGTCAAACCTGAAAACGCTTGGCAAAGTTGAAGTCCACCAGGCAGCGGACTACTTAGCACTGCGTGCGTGAATAGGCATGAGACGTCAGGAAATCTTGATCGAGCCCATGGCTAAGTGCCAAATGCCAAGAAAAAGCCGACCCGCGGGGCCGTGTTTGAGTGGGCCGTCAATGAACCCGTCCTATACGGTGGGAACCCGCCGCAGCTCTTTAGGCATTTCCGCATGGCGGAACGTTGCACACCGAACCGAATACGAGTCGAGCTCCCTGTTCATTGAGCATTGGTTCAAAAAACGGTTACCACCAACACTAACTTTGCAGGCCGGCTTTCTGGTCAGATGCTATGGAAAAGGTGGGCGGATGACAAGAGCCGGAGGGTAAATAATTGGCGAATGACGTGCTCAAAGACGAAAAGCCCCATCAAGGTGCTAGCAGTCGATTTTGTTGCGGAGAATCTACTACCAGCCCAAATGCTGCATCGATCCTGACAGCCAACGAGATGACTACCCAGCCCGCCGCTCGTCCTGCAGTACCTCATCGAGCGCGCCCGCCAGATGTTCGGCCTGCTCGTTGTAGTCGCTGGCAACGCAGTCGTACTTGCGCTTGAGCACGTGGAGTTCATCGGCGATGTTGAGCGCTGCCAGCACCGCGACCCGGAGGGAATCGACCGTTGCCGCTTGCTGCGAGATCAACCGCATCTTGTTGTCCACGTATTCCGCCAGCTGGGCGATGTACTCGGGATCGGAGCCGCGCAGATGATAGGTCTGGTCATAGATTTCGACCCGGACATTGCCGCTGCCGTTTCCGTTCGAATTACTCAAACCGACCTCCTGTTTCCAGTGGTTAGGGACTAGGGGCTAGTGAATCGAACCCGCGTAGCGGAGCTCCCAAACATGATCCGCTAGCCATTGGTTTTGACTATCCCGCCGCTTCGTCCAGCGTGAAAGCTTCAATTTGGCCCAGCATCTTTTCTACTCGGCTACGTACTTCCTCGCGCTCACGGCGCAAGCTGACCAGTTCCTGGCGCATGGTCTCCGCTTCCTCTTCGCGCTCATCCAGTTGCTCGCGCAGACGTGCGGCATCCCGTTCCGCGACGGCTCGGGCTTCACGCGCGGACTTCAGAAGTTCGATGGCGCGCAGGATTTTTTCTTCTAGGGGCCGGAAATCTGTGCTGGTGGTGGTGGACTCTATCTCGACGACATTTGCTGGCATAGTGGATCCGTGATCCTCGCAAGGGGTTTTTGCGTTCCGAACGAAGTATATCCCAGGAGATTTGTGCCCCGCACGATGCAATGTGCGATCCGCTGTCATTTTTTGACGATGAACCTGAATGTGCAACGTCTGGGGTGCAGGCGGCTAAAGCGCTCGGCGTTCGCTGCTGTACTTTCTCGGCGCGGCCCGGATTCCGGCGAAAGCAACTAAACTGGGGAACAGGGTTTGTTTTGCTGAAAGCCAAACTGATGCCGCTAGATTCGAAAAAGTTCCGCCGGTTCGAGATCGCCGTTTTCCTTTGCTTTTGGCTGTTATCCGGCTTGGCGGCCGGCCAGGAGGAGCCGACCTTTCGCACGCAGTCGAACGTCGTGCTGGTGCCCGCCCTGATTCGCGACAAAGCCGGCGAGGCTCTCTATGGCCTCCAGGCCAAGGACTTCATCATTGAGGACGACGGTGTCGCCCAAACGGTTCACCTCGACGAGGCGGCGGAAGCCGAGCCGGTGTCCCTGGTCGTTGCCGTTCAATGTGGGCGGCGCGCTGACTTCGAGTTGCCGCGCATGCATGGACTGGGACTGATGCTGCAGCCGTTGTTGGCCCAACCCGAAACTAAGGTCGCCATCGTCGCCTTCGACAGCCAGGTGCACGCCGTCGAAAACTTTACTGGCAACGAGAATGTTGTCCAGCGAGATCTGGAAGGATTGCAAGCTGGCGATGGTGGGGCCGCAATCCTCGACGCGGTCCACTATTCCGTCAAGCTGCTCGACGAAGTACCCAAGAATCGCAAGCGGGTGCTGCTGCTGATCAGCGAAACCCGCGATCATGGCAGCCATTCGGCCACCATCGACGACGTTATTAAAGAGTTGGGCAATAGCAACATTGTCGTCTATACGCTGGCCTTCTCGCCGTCGAAGTCGAATGTGCTCGACACCTTACGCGGGAACAACAATCCCGACCTGCATCCCGAACAGACCGAGGTCCACGAGGGGCCGGACCTGCTGGCGCCCTTCCTGTTGGCGGCGCAAGCCATGCGCAAGAACACCGCCAAGGCGATCGCGTCGCTGAGCGGCGGGGAATATCAGATGTTCGATTCGGCCAAGGGCTTTGACGCGCGTATGACCGACTTCGACAATCATCTGCATAGCCGCTATCTGCTGAGCTTTCAGCCAGCACAGCCGCATCCCGGACTGCACCGGCTGATCGTGCGCCTGAAAGAGCCCGGGGACGCCACCGTGCTGGCCCGCAGCAGTTATTGGGCACAAGGGCCGCAGCCCTGAGCCACAATTTATGAATTGTCATTACGGGCGCCCGGGGTTGGCGCGAGGAATCAGCCTTCGTCCGTCGCTCGCGAAAAGCAGATTCCTCGCTGCGCTCGTAATGACAATCCCAAGAGGTCTGTTGGGAATAAGAAGTTTATTGCGCCCGCAGGACTCCGCCCAGGGCTTCCAGCTTGGCCACGATTTGTGCCGACCACTGCGCCACTTCGTCGTCGCGAAGGGTGCGCTCCTTCGACTGAAACTCGGCATGGAGGAGGACGGAGTACTTGCCCACTCCAACTTTCTCGCCGCGATAAATCTCGGCGGGAAGAAAACTCTGCAACTCGCTGAGACTTGAGTTCGGCGATTGCCGACTGGATTCTCTCGAAGGTGACGGCGTCGTCGAAGACGAACGAGAAGTCGCGCTCGACGGCCGGAAACTTCGAGATGCGCTGATAACGCGGCTCGCGCAGCCCATGCCGGTACAGCCGATCCAGCATCACCTCGGCGATGTACACTTCCTGGCGCAATTTGCGGGCGGCTGCCATCTCGGGATGCAACTGACCAAAGTGCGCCACCGTTTCGCCGTCCATTACCGCTCGCGCCGAGCGTCCGGGATGAAAGTAGATGGGCGTCTCGGCATCGAAACGGAGAGTCCGATGCTGGAAGGCGGCCAGCAGCTCCTCAATATCGCCCTTCATGTGAAAGAACGTGTACGGCTGCGCGGCCGAATGAACGCTCTTGGCGTAAGCATCTCCGGTGGCGACAAAGCCGAGATGCCGGCGCTCGTCATGACGGTCGCCGACCTTTTCGAATATCTCGCCTGCCTCGAATAGGCGCACGTTGGTTGTTCCGCGATTCAGGTTGTAGCTCACCATGTTGAGCAGGCCGGGCAGCAGCGAGGTGCGCATGTATCCGGCTTCTTCGCTCAAGGGATTGGCCAGCGCCAGCGGTTCGGTGGGTTTCCCGTCCGAGCCTTTTTCGCTTTCTGTTGACAAGTGGAAATTTCCGAAAGTCTTCGCCTCATCTTCGGAGATGAACGTGATCGAAATCGTCTCGTCGTAGCCCAGCGCCAGCATGGTCTCGCGAACTTTGGCATTCTTCGGCTCGTCCGGCAGCGCGACCACCGCGCCGGTGAATGCCGGCAGGTGTTGGGAAACTTGTTGTAGCCGTAAATGCGCGCCAGTTCTTCCAGCAGGTCGATCTCGCGCTCTACATCGAGACGCCAGGTGGGAATCGGACACGTGAAGTCGATCGAGATTGGGCTCGTCTTACTAGTAAGATTAAGCGCCTCTGTCTTACTAGTAAGACGATCGTGATTTGAGACTTGCCGCGACCCCAAATCCCAATCGCCGTAGAATGCGCTCGATCTCCTCTTGCGGCGATATCGATGCCGAGATTGCGCTTGACCTCCGAGCGATGCAGCAGCGATCGGCGCGCGCTCCAGCTTGCGGGCGACTGTATCGATCGGCTCGCCCTGCAGCTCGCCGCCGGCGCTTTGCAGAATCAGTTCGGCCACGCGATCGCAGGCCAGCGGTGTAATGCCCCAATCGGCGCCGCGCTCGAAGCGATGCGAGGCGTCGGTGTGCATGCCGTGACGCTTGGCCATGCTGCGAACCGTCGCCGGATCGAACCACGCCGACTCGATCAGCACGTTCTTCGTCTGCTCGGTGATCATGGTGTCGAAGCCGCCCATGACGCCCGCCAGCGCGACCGGCTTCTTGGCGTCGGCGATGACCAGGTCGTCGGTCGTGAGTTTGCGATCGACGCCGTCGAGCGTCTTCAGCACTTCGCCGTGCGCGGGCGCGGCGGACGATGATGGTTCCGCCTTCCAGCAGGTCGAGATCGAAGGCGTGCGTAGGATGGCCGAGTTCGTTGATCGCGTAGTTGGTCGCGTCGGCGGCGTTGTTGATGGAGCGCGAGCCCAGCAGTTCAAGCCGCTTGACGATGTGCTCCGGCGACGGGCCGATCTTCACGTTGCGGATGATGCGGGCGGTGTATCGCGCGCAGCCCTGCGGCGTCTTCGATGACGATGGGAAATCGATCGCCTGCACCCGCTGTCATCCGACCGGAGGCGCTGTCCCGCCTCGTTGCAGTGTCATCCCGAGCGGAGCCGAGGGACCTGCAGTTGCCTCCCGGCAGCTTCGGCTCAACCGTCTTCAACTCGACGTCGTAGATGGCCGACGCCTCGCGCGCGACGCCGTAATGGTTCATGGCGTCGACGCGATTGGTGGTCAGGTCCATCTCGTAGATGGTCGCGCCGTTCTCTTCCTGGACCGATTCCACCGCGATGCCGGCCGAGGTCAGGTCTTCGGCGAGTTGACGGTCGTCGGCCGTGATGTTGACGAACTCACGCAGCCATGCGGGAAGGATTCTCATGCGAACTGCTCCAGGAAGCGCACGTCGCCCTCGTAGAACAACTGGATCTCTTCCACCTCGTACTTCAGAATCGCGATGCGCTCCACGCCCATGCCGAAGGCGAAGCCCGAGATCTTCGACGAGTCGTAGCCGTTCTGCTTCACGAAGTCGAAGACGTTGGGATCGACCATGCCGCAGCCCAGCAGCTCGATCCAGCCGCTGAACTTGCATTTGCGGCAGCCCTTGCCGCCGCAGAAGATGCAGCTCACCTGCATGTCGGCGCTGGGCTCGGTGAAGGGGAAGAACGACGGATAGAAGCGCGTCTTCACCGACGAGCCGAACAGCGCCTTCATGGCGTGGTCGAGCGTGCCCTTCAGATCGCAGAAGGTGATGTTGGTGTCGACCGCCAGCCCTTCGACCTGGTGGAAGACCGGCGAGTGCGTGGCGTCGAGCGGATCGTTGCGATGCACCTTGCCGGGGATGACGATGCGCACCGGCGGCGGCTGCTTCTCCATGGTGCGAATCTGCACCGGCGAAGTGTGCGTGCGCAGCAGCAGGCGATCGCGCGCGGCCTTGCTCTCCTGCCCGGCGATGAACAGCGTGTCCTGCGTGTCGCGCGCCGGATGGTTCGGCGGAAAGTTCAGCGACTCGAAGTTGTAGTAGTCGGTCTCGACCTCGGGGCCTTCGCCGACGGAGTAGCCCATCGCCTTGAAGACGGCGACGATCTCGTCCTCACGCGCAGCACGGGATGCTTGACGCCGATGGGGCGGCTGGATGCCGGGGAGGGTGATGTCGAGGCGTTCGGCGGCGAGCTTTGCATCGCCGAGATAGACGCGCTGACAGTCTTGCTTTCGTGCGCCGCCTTCGATGCGCAGCTTCGGCGCGAGCCTTCAGTTCGTTGACGCGCTGGCCGACGTCGCGCTTCGGCTTCGGTCCGGGCGCGGCCTTCAGCCAGGTGTCGTTGACCTGCGTGAGGACGCCGTTCTTGCGCGCCATCCAGCGGTCGCGAAAGTCCTTCCAGTCGGATTCGGTGTGGAGAGCGGCGGTTTCGGCGTCGAGCGCGGCGAAGAGCTCGGCGACCGCGCGATCCAGCGCTTCGGGCGAGTAATCGTCGAGTTTGGGAACGGTGTACATGTGATCGTCTCGCGGCTTAAGCCGCTCGGGAAGAGTGTCGTCCCTGAAGGGACTCAGAGTCTAATTACATCGCCCACCCAGGCTCACGTCCTGGGCTACGGCTGTGCCGCCCCTGAAGGGGCTCGCGGTTCTAGTTACGACCCTACCCAGCACTCCGACCAAAAGAGGGCTGCAGCTCCGCATCTGACGTCGAGCCGAAGGGTGCTGGGCCAAACTGTTTCGCGCCTTCGGCGCTGGTGCGACTCGATGCCAACACCAGGTTCTCAAACAGAATGTTCCGAGTTGAAGCTGACAGCTGATCCTGAGACTGACAACTCATCACCGATCAACCGACAACTGCTTAAACCACAACGGGCGGCCTTATCGGCCGCCCATCGGAGTGACTGCGAATGTTCCTGGGATGGGCGGCTACGCCGCGACGGCGGCTTGTGCGCCTGCTTGCACAAGCGCCGTAAACCCAGCGGGATCTTTGACCGCCAGATCAGCCAGGATCTTGCGATCCAGCTCGATGCCGGCCTTCTTCAGGCCGTTGATGAACTGGCTGTAGCTGATGCCGTTCAGCTTGGCGGCAGCGCCGATGCGCACGATCCAGATGGAGCGGTACTGGCGCTTCTTCTGCTTGCGGCCGCTGTAGGCGAACTTCAGTCCGCGCTCGACCGACTCTTTCGCCGACCGGTAGAGTTTTGATTTTGTTAAGTAATAGCCACTTGCGCGCTCAAGTATCTTTTTGCGGCGCGCGCGGCGCTTGGTACCACGTTTTACGCGAGGCATTGCTGCTCCTTTTTCAAGTTCGTTAAGCGGCTGGAGGCAAGAAGTTCGACCACGCTCGACTCCGTTCGGACTTCGAGGGGCCGGATTGCCTCTTCACTCGCTGTTGCCCGTCGATCATCCCGGTTCGCTGAGATGGGGCCGACGCCGGGTGCCGCACCATGCGGCTTGTCTCGGGTCTAGTAGGGGATCATGCGCGCGATCTTTTTGCTGATCCGCCTTATCGACCATCGTATCGGTATCGAGCTGGCGTTTGCGCTTGGTCCCTTGGAAGTCAGGATGTGGCGCTTAAACGCGTGTCCGCGCTTGATCTTGCCGGTACCTGTCTTCTTGAAGCGCTTCGCCGCTCCGCTATGTGTCTTCAGCTTCGGCATAGCGTCTTTCTATTACAACACAAAACAGTGGATTGGCACTCGAGGCCATGACTGTACGCCGCCCTGAAGGGGCTCCAGCCTAAATGCTTGCCACCCAGCGCTGAAGCGCTGGGCTATGATCGTTCCGCAAGCGGACTGATCCTGGCTCCAACTGCGACGCGACTAGTCTCGAGCTTACTCAGCTAGGTCTGCTGCGGCGGAGGCATCGCGGTCGGTTCTGCCGGCTTAGCGAGCTGCTGCGCCGGCGTGGCCTGCGGCGGACGCGGCGCTGCTCTTCGCTGCTTTCGGCGTCCGGCTTCGGCTTCGCCGGAGCCTGCACCTTCGGCGGAGCCAGAATCAAGTGCAGCGTGTTGCCTTCCTGCCGCGGACGAAACTCCACGATCGCCTTGTCGCCGAGGTCCTTGATCAGCCGGTCCAGAATCCCGCGGCCCAGGCCCTGGCGCGTCATCTCGCGTCCACGGAAGAAGATGGTCGCCTTCACCTTGTCGCCTTCGCCGAGGAAGCGCAGCACGTGGTTCTTCTTGGTGTCGTAGTCGTGATCGTCCACGTTGATGCGGAACTTCACTTCCTTGACCATGATCTGGTGCTGGTGCTTCTTGGCTTCGCGCTCGCGCTTTTCCTGCTGGTACAGGTATTTCCCGTAGTCCATGATGCGGCAAACAGGAGGTTGAGCGGTGGGCGAAACTTCTACCAGGTCGAGGGTTCTTTCGCGGGCAATCTTGAGCGCTTCGAAGGGCGGCATGATGCCCAGCTGATTGCCTTCATCGTCGATTACGCGAACTTCGCGGACACGAATGCGCTCATTGGTGCGGATAAAACGTTTATCGATACAGTCCTCCGATTAACTGCAGTACTGTGAAAAGTATAGCATGGGGGTCGCAGCGTAAGTAGTTGCTGCACGAGTAAAGAGCGCACCGCCTGACAGTCCGCTTATCAAAGCATGCCGTTCCGCACCAGTTCAACTTGCTGACTACGTAGCCATTGATTGGACTCGTGCCGACCGCGAACCCGCAGCTTCAGATAGTTGTCCGTAAGCGCCTCCGTGTACTCGCCATCGAAGTGCGTCAGCGTGATGGCCTCCACCTCGCGGCCGACGAACGACTGCATGAACGCGTGCTTCTTTCCGGTGATAACTCGCGCAGAATGCGATTGCGTTCGCGCGCGACCTGCACCGGAACCTGGTCCGGCATTTCGGCTGAAGGCGTTCCCGGCCGCGACGAATAGGTGAAGACGTGCAGATAGGTGAACGGCAGGCGCTCGATGAACGCGCGCGTCTGCTCGAAGTCGTCATCGGTCTCGCCGGGAAACCCGACCATCACGTCGGCGCCAATGGCGGCATCCGGCATGGCGCGGCGAATGCGCTCGATGCGATCGGCATAATGCCAGGGACGATACTTGCGATGCATTTTGCGCAGAATCTTGTCGCTGCCCGACTGCAGCGGCACATGCGCGTGCTTGCAGATGCGCGGCGACGATGCGACCAGTTCGATCACTTCATTCGTCCAGTCCATCGGCTCGACCGAGCTGATGCGGATCTTCTCGACTGCCGTTTGCTCGAGGATCGTCGCGCAGCATGGTCGCGAAGTTCGTGCGCGGAGTCAGCTCGCGTCCCCAGCGTCCCAGGTTGATACCCGACAGCACGATCTCGCGATAGCCGCTTGGCCACCAGCGCATCGACTTCGCGCATAACATGCTCCAGCTTGCAGCGAGCGGCTCTTGCCCGCGCACATACGGAATGATGCAAAACGAGCAGCGATTGTTGCAGCCATCCTGGACTTTCAGATTCGGACGCGTCTTCTCGAGCGACCTCGCCTTCGAACACCGGCGCGGCCATCAGTTCGGTGTGCGCGAAAATGTCGCCGATGATGACCTTGGCTCGGCTGCTGCCGATCGCGTCAGCGGAACGAATCCTGTGTCACTCATCAGTGGAGAAACGTAGTCGCCAATTCGTGCTTGTGCGAATTGCCTACGACCAGGCTGACGCCGGGCAGCGCCGATAGTTCCTGCGGCGCGCGCTGGGCGTAACAGCCAGTGACCATAATCTTGGCATCTGGATTTTCGCGATGAATGCGGCGAATGGCGGCGCGGGCGTCCTGATCGGCGGACGCGGTAACGGTGCAAGTGTTGAGGATGACGACTTCGGCCTCGCCGGCGGAGCCAGCGCGCTGCAGGCCGCGATCGAGCAACTGGCGCTCAATCGCTGCGCCGTCGGCCTGGGTGGCGCGGCATCCGAAGTTCTCCACATGATAGACGTCGCCACAAAGCTATTATACTGAGCACAGAGATGCGGTCCGGCTTGCGGCGTGCGCATGCGGTGGATTACGGATTATCTGACAGCGCAAACAATGTGAGGCCTACGGCAGCAACTCAACTGGCAGAGTCGCTGCATCTCACCAGCCGCAACGTTGGCAGTAGCGAATTTCGCCTGGAGTTCACCATGAAACGTCGCATTCTGCTGGTTGATGATGAATTAGCCATTCTTCTCACGCTTCGCGCAATTCTGGAGATGAACGGCTTCGAAGTGGATACCGCCGCTTCGGCCAAGGAAGCGCAGAACAAGTTGAAGAATGGCGTCTTCGAGATGGTCATCACCGACATGCGTATGGAGAACGAGACGTCCGGCTACGACGTCATTCGCGCCGCCCGTCAACAGGCGTACGATCCCGCGACGGCTTTGCTTACCGCTTATCCCTCGCTGGGTAACGAGTGGCAGAGTAACGGAGTACAGTCTCTGCTGGTGAAGCCCGTCAATACGCCAGAACTGCTGCGCCAACTCGAAGCTCTGCTGATCACTCACCAGGACCACAAAGTTGCGCACCAGGCGCGCAAGGTTGCCACGGGAAGCATTGTCAATCCTGACAGCTCAAGACCTGCACGTCGCGCCGCGGGTAAGCCAGCCGAATAGACTTTCACGCACGGTTCGCAGCTAAAACCCGAATTGCCCAATTGACAGCACCTACGCGTATTTTTTGTTTAATCCGCGCCGCCTTTGGACGATAGCGTAGACGATAGATTAGGAAGAGGCAACGTCCATAGCTGTGCAGGATCGAGATACGCGCCTTGCCAGCGTACGGCCATGTGAAGGTGTGGCCCGGTTGCACGGCCTGTAGCTCCCGACAGTCCGATCTCTTGTCCCTTCTCTACCTTGTCTCCTTCGCGGACTTCCAGCTTTGACAGGTGCATGTAGAGCGTCATAAACTGCTGCCCGTGGTCGATGATGACGCAATTGCCCTCATAGAAAAGTTCCTGGGCCAGTACCACCTCACCGGAGTTGGCGGCGGTTACCGGCGATCCCGGCTTGGCGTGATAGTCCAGGCCACGGTGAATGCTCGCGAGTTTTCCGTTGAACGTACGGCGAGTGCCAAAACCTTCCGAGACGCTCGAGTTGATGGGAGCAACAAACTTGCCTGACCATTCCGGCTGCGGGATTTCGTGCGCGAATGCGTTCTTCTTAAGCTCTTTGTCGGAGTCGATGCGGCGGAGAGTTTCGGCGTCGGGCTCCACGAAGCGGTCGGGCACGCGCAGAGCTTCAGTCTTGTACTTGGCCCGCTCCACCAGCACCGCCTGTTGTTGGTGAATCTGTCTTCCATCCGCCAGGGTCGCGTCGAGCTCCAGTTCATAGCTCCCGGGCTTTGCCTCTACGTCAATGCCAGCCAGTCCGTACCAAACATGGAGACCACCGGGAACGAATACAATCTCATGTCCCATCCACTTGCCATGCAAGGTCGAAGGCGAATACTCGACTTCAACCTTAAACAGGCAAGGCGATCCGGTAGCGAGTTGCCGCGGGCTCCAAGAGATACTCTGGAAGGCAGTCTTCTCACCTGTGGCCGGTGAGACTAGCATCGTCAATATCAGGATTGCCGTTAACACCTGGGAACAAAAGCGCATCGTCACTCGATCTCTGGTCAGTTGCGAAAAAGTCGGAAACAGGATCTCCCCCGGGCTGAAGTTCGGCTCGTGATGACAACAAGAACGGCTTGTGCGGCGCAGCTAAGCTGCGTCTCTGCAATAAATGTCGAGTTGACAGTCTGCCGAGGATCTAGCCAACGTCCGTCCAGACACACAACCTCCTTTGCGTCCGCGGCACGGAGGTAGCTGGCGCTATAGCTTGACTGAAATGCGGCTGGTCAGGCAGTGGCAGCGCTGGTTCGGCGCTGCTGGAAGCACTCCCGACAGAAGACTGGCCGGCCCTGCGTGGGCTTGAAGGGAACGGTGGTCTCCTTTCCGCATCCGGAACAATTGGTTCGGGTCTCCACCTTGGAGTAGTTTCCTGGCGCGGTGGTTCCCAGGGTGGAGGCGCGTTTAGATTTGCATGCCTTGCAACGTTTGGGTTCGTTCTTGAACTGTTTGTCGTGGAAGAACAGTTGTTCCCCGGCTGTAAAAACGAAGTCAGCGCCGCAGTCAATACACTTCAGAACCTTGTCCTGGAATTCCATGGAGAGTTGCTCCCTTCAGCCCGCGACTCCCGAGCACAGGACGGGGTCAATTGCAACTGACCGGAGAACCGGACTGAGCGTACAAGCCGGCAGTCACAAATTCCACTGCTCAGGTCTATCTCCCTGGGTTCGGCCCACCATGCTAAATGCATGGCACTACTGATAAAACTGCAGTACAACCGATGAAACTCTCCAACTGGAATGGAAAAGCAAGGGCCGCCATCAGAACGGCGGCCCAGCTATGAATTAGTCCTGCTCTTTCCGAGCCTTTTTTCGGCTGCGCTTGCGCGCCAGCGCTTCTTTTACGCGCTTCTTCTCGCCCGGCTTGAGGTAGAAGGAGTGACGTTTCACTTCCTTGATGATGTCCTCTTGCTGGACTTTGCGCTTAAAACGACGTAGGGCATTCTCTAATGATTCGCCCTCTTGAATGCGAACTTCCGCCAAACAGGAAACACCCCCAAACTCGTCCCAAATGGACTCTAGTAGTTATCCCTATGTTGCATAGGGAAGTCAAGCGAAGAGTTGCAATTCCATCGCACCTTAGGCCCCAAATCGAAGCTAGCACCAAAGTCGGGAGCGCAGAGTTATCCCGCTTAGAAACTTAGCCTTAGGGATAACTGCACTTGTCGTGGTGCATATGCATTCGTCGGCGTTAGAAATTGGGAGTTCATCAGGAATTCTCCGGGATAGACCGTTTCCCTTTGACGGTGGTGGAGTAGGCGACGAACTGACCAGCAGAGTTATAAAAGCCATCGTCGCTGATTTGTACCCGGCTGTTGGTTCGATTGAAAAGGTTGAACGATTCAGCAATAAAATTCGAGCACGACGCGCTTACCGCAGCGCATGCTGCGTGTGACTCGCATATCGGTGCTGAAGTAGTCGGGTCCGATGAATGCGTTTCTCCTATATCCCGGCAGGCGATCGTTGTAGATGTTGCCGTCACCATTGGGATCGCCGGCCATGGTTGCGTTGATGGGGCGCCCGGAGCCAGCGGTGAGAACGCTGGAGAGCTTCCAGTTGTTCGCCAGTCGGTTGAGAACGTTCTGGTCAAAATGAAAATTGGGCTCGGCCACCCAAGCCGCTACGAAACGATTTCGCTGATCGTTAACGCTGGGCCCGCGCTCCAGCGAGGTGGCATAAGAATTCTGCACGTTCCCGGACGTCCGACCACCAGCGCGTCCTGCCCGTCGTCAATCGCTTTGGCCAGCGTGTATCCCACCTGGAAGTACATTCCATGACTCATCGTCCGCTTGAGCGATACGGTCATACCGTTGTAGATGCTGCTCGATTCCGATCTGAAAGGAATTGATGGCTCCCAGTTGCGGATTCGGTCTCTGTAGCTGGTTGATGCAAGGAGGATAGGGGCAGGTTGCCGATTGCGTCGTCTGCCGGTTGCGAATGAGGCGACATCATACATTCCCAGGAAGACGGAGCCGGTGTCGTTGTAAACCGGATATTGGGTGATGGTTGGCGCAGGAAGATTCACGTCGAGCGAACGCAGCAGATGTAAGCCATGTACATATTCGTAGCTCACTGTTGCCACGATGTTGCGTCCGAATTCGCGCTGTATGGTCAGGTTTGCCTGCTCAGTATAGGGAGTCTGGAAGTTGGGCGCGAACGCCGAGATCTGAGTAGTGACGAGACCGGCCAACGACTTGGGAGGTACACAGACCAGCGTCCCCGGCGGACAGTTCACCAGCGCATTCGGATAGGCAGGGAACAGTGCTGCCTGCGCCGGGATCATCAAATCCAGAAAGAGTTGGCTTTGCTGAATGCCATTGTCGTTGGCGACCTGTGAGGCGTAGATCGCCGGAATCGGCATATAAAACACGCCGCCGCCGCCGCGAATGACCAGCGCACGATGGTCGCCCAGCGAATAAGCGAACCCGATTCTCGGCGAAAAATTGTTGAGGTCGGTCGGGACCTTGCCAGACGGCGCGTACAGCGGATTGCTCTGGAGCGTACCGGGCTCAAAGGTTTGCAGATCGTAGCGGAGCCCCGCATTTAGGGTGAAGTTCCGGGTGACCCGAATCGTGCTCTGCGTGAAAGCGGAATACAAACGCGAATTGGGATGCGAGACCGCGTTGCCGAAGTCCTGCATGTAATAGCGAGGCACGTCGTGGGCAAAAGCCTGTAGTGGCGTCAGCGGCTCCCCATATTTCATGGGTGCAAAAGTCCAGGGGTTCACCTTGACATCGTCGAAGTAATATTCTCCCCCGAAAAGATAAGGGTAGTAGTCGTAGACCCAGGCTTGAATGAAGTCGCCGCCAAACTTCCAATGTACGCGGCTGGTTTCGTAGCTTAACGTGTCGCCGGCAAAGAACTTGTGCTCACGTGTGTCCTGGGGAAGCATGCTGGAGCCGCCAAATCCGGCAATGACGTCGTAGATCTTGGTCCAGGGCTGATCAGAATTGGCCGTGGATTGTTGCAGGTCACGGGAGAATTGCAAGCGCAAGTTGGTGGCGAGTTTGCTTGTCCAGGCGCTGGTCAAGGACGCAGCTATGCTTTCCGTGTGAACGTCTTGGCTTCCATTGCCGCTTTCGGCGTAGCCGGTGATTGGGCTGGAAGGGTCGAAGAACTCGTTGTTGGTGCCGCTGAGGCGCGAAGTACTCAAGCGCAGGAAGGCGAATTGTTTTGGTGAAAGGGTGAAGTCCAACTTAGCGAATCCGGCATTGCCCTGCATGGTGGTGGGATACGTGCCGCCCATGCTGTTCAGGTGCTGCGCCGCTGCCATCACCAGTGCCTGGTCGGTGTAGTCGTAGTCGGTTGGCTGGGGAACAATCGAGGTGGTTCCGTTAGCGAATTGCATCATGGAGGGCACGGTGAGCAGGTGCTGGTCACAGCCGGCATAAAAGAAGACCCGGTCCTTGCGGATGGGGCCGCCGAGGGTGGCGCCAAACTGCTGCTGGCGATCGTCAGGTTTACTGGTGGCATAGGCCTGTTGCGCGTCGAAATCGCGATCACGGAGATAGTAGAAGCCGCTGCCGTGCCACTGATTGGTGCCTGACTTGGTGGCTACGTTGAACACCGCGCCCCCCGCCCGTCCCAGTTCCGCGCTGTAGGAATTAGAAGAGACGCGAAACTCCTTGATCACTTCGTTGCTGAATTGATAAGGCGCGCGATAGCGTCCGTTGGCCTGAGCATAGAACGAATTGTTGTCGTCGGTGCCGTCGATCTGGAAGTTGTTGGAGAATCCCCGAACTCCCCCAAACGAGAGGTCGCCGTTGGAGTCGGAGGTGAGACCGCGCGGATCCTGGACTACTCCCGAAGAGAGCAACGCCAGATCGGTGAAGCGGCGTCCATTCAGCGGCAGGCCCTGGATGGCTTGCTGCGCCACCACATCCGAAAGGCCGGCGCTCTGCGTATCTATAGTGATCGGGGTTGCGGTGACAGTGATGGTCTGCACCGGCGCTGCCGGAGCCAGTCGCAGTTGCACCACCGCCACGCCGCCGACGAACAGTTCCACTCCGCGACTGGTCTTGGTCGCCATCCCCGGGGCCGAAGCGCTCACGTTGTAGTGCCCTGGCTGAAGCATGCCGAAGATGAACATGCCTTGCGCATCGGCGACTGCCTGCAGATGGAAGCCCCGGCCGGGATCGGTCACAGTGATGATCGCTGCGGCCACTCGTGCGCCGCTGGCATCCTCGATGATGCCTTGCAGCGAGGTGGATCCATCCTGCGCAGCCGCCCCCTGTAGCAGGAATGTGGCTGCGATGAAAGACGCGGCGAAGAAACGCAATAGGGAAAGAAAATGAAAACGGACGCAAAATGCCGAACCGGGAAAATCTCGCATCAGGAATGTTGTCCTCGAAGAAGCTGTCCTTTTTATCTTGAGAAGGGAGGGCCCAGGCGGTCTGTGACTTGAGCGATACGGCAGCACGAAAGGCCAATGCCAGATTGGGAGGGAATTGTACTTTCGTAACTGTTTAAATTTTGTACAGGGCACGATTGGATGGCGTCGCGACTTAAGTCCGCCCAAACCGCTTGCCACGGGTTTCCGCTTCCGTTGACCGCAGAAAATCGCCCATGGTACCGTACTTAGTTACACCAACCTCGACCGCGCGTTCTGTGCGCTAAAGGATTCCCATTTGTCTGCTGACACCCACGTGGCCACACCGATTCGCAAGACTGCCTTGAACGCTGTCCATCGCCAGCTGGGCGCTAAGATGGTCGACTTCAACGGCTGGGACATGCCGGTGGAATATCCCTCGGTGGGCGGCCTGATGAAGGAGCACTTGGCGGTCCGCAACGGTGTGGGCGTCTTCGATGTCAGCCACATGGGCGACATCCGCATCTCCGGGCCGCAGGCGCTGGAGGCAGTGCAGCACATCACCATGAACGACGCGGCGGGCATGGGCATCGGCCAGTGCCGTTACTCGGCCATGCTGTATCCCGAAGGCACGTTTGTCGACGACGTCATCGTGCATCGCATGGGCGAAGAAGATTACATGCTGGTGATCAATGCCGGCACCCGCGAGAAAGACGTCAACTGGGTCACCGACAACACCAAGCAGTTCGATTGCAAGGTCGAGAACCTGAGCGACAACTTCACGCAGATCGCGATACAGGGACCGAAGGGCGTCAACACGCTGCAAAAGCTGACCGACGCGGACCTGTCGCAAGTGAAGTTCTACTGGTTCACCCACGGAACCGTTTCAGGGTTGCGCAACATCTTAATTGCACGTACCGGATACACAGCCGAGGACGGCTTCGAGATTTACGTTCCCACCGATGAGGCGACCAGCACCCGGGTATGGAACGAAGTGCTGGAAGCGGGTAAAGAATTTGGCATCGTGCCCTGCGGACTGGGCGCGCGCAACACGCTGCGCCTGGAAGGCAAGCTGCCGCTCTACGGCCACGAGATTTCTGAGTCCATCAATGTGTGGGAAGCCGGGCTGGATCGCTTCCTCAAGATGGAAAAAGGCGAGTTCATCGGACGGAGTGCATTGGAAAAAGCCGAGGCCGATGGCCTCAAGCGAACGCTGGTGGGCCTGGAGTCGGTCGATCGCGGCATTCCGCGCGACGGTTACGGAGTTTTCGATCTCAACGGCAACGAAATCGGATATGTGACCAGCGGGTCATATGCGCCGTTTCTGAAAAAGAACATCGCGCTAGCGTATGTGCCGGTCGAGCAGTCAGCGATTGGGCATGAAGTCGCTGTCCAGTGCAGGAGCCTACCGGTCAAGTGCAAAGTTGTTCCAACGCCGTTTTACAAGCGTCCGAAGAAGCAGGCTTAGGACCAGTGGAGGAGTGGTAGTGATCAGCGAACTGTTATTGCCGGAATTCGATGTAGAAATCAAGAACACGCGCGCTACGTTGGAGCGCATTCCTGCCGACAAGCCGGACTTCGCGCCGCATCCCAGGTCGATGCCGCTGCGCAAGCTAGCGCCTCACGTAGCCCAGCTTCCTGCTTTCGGTCTCACCATCTTGACGACTCCCGAGTTGGACTTCGCCACCGCCAATTTCAAGCCTGTGCCGTTTGAATCAGCCGCCCAACTGGTCAAGGTTCTTGAGGAAGGGGCAGCCCAGACGCGTAGCGCACTGGCCGCGACCCCCGATGATAAGTGGAACGATAACTGGAAGCTTACGATGCAGGGCAAGAGCATCTTCGCCGGTTCGCGTTTCCTGGCGTACCGTGAAATGTTTCTCAACCACATCGTGCACCACCGCGCCCAGCTTGGCGTATACCTGCGGATGAACGAGGAAAAGGTTCCGGCCATTTACGGACCTTCGGCGGACGACACCATGGGTTTCTAGGTTTGCTGTTCTCTCGTCCGGGTTGGCGGCAGGCAGAATGGAAGTTGCGCAAGCATTCGCTGGAATAAACGAAGAACGATACTGAACTCGTACCTAATTTTCGCCGACGCAGACGTTCGGTGTTGAGGAGGCAGTCATTATGGCTTATCCCGCGGACTATAAGTACACCAAGGAACATGAGTGGCTGAAAGTAGAAGGCAACACCGGCACTATCGGCATTACGGATTACGCCCAGAATTCACTCGGCGACATCGTGTTCGTGGAGTTGCCCAAGGTTGGCTCGGAGATTGCCGCCGGCAAAACGTTTGGCTCGGTGGAATCGGTGAAAGCGGTGTCTGACTTGTTCGCCCCGGTGACCGGCACAGTTACCGAAGTGAATGAGGCGTTGAATACGGCGCCCGAGCAGGTGAACAAAGACGCCAACAAGACTTGGATGATCAAGGTCACGCTGAAAGATCCAGGCGAAGCCAATCAGTTGTTATCAGCCGCCGACTACGACAAGTTTGTTGCGGATGAGGGTGGGCACTGAGGCTTAACCAAAAATGGTTTACGAGTCGTATCAGGGCGCGACTTTAAGTCGTGCCGAACGAATCTGTGAAGATCAGAGCTTTAGCCCCAGCGGAAGCGATTTTTCAGGGACTGAAGCGCAAATCGTTGAGAATGCTCTTGCGGCACGTCTGAAATAGCCTGCCCGGAGCGTAGCCGAAGGGTGCCCTGACACAAAGAGGTTGATCCAAAAGCGGTTGATCCAGAGGTTCTACTATCTTCGCTCGGATAGTTCTAATTTCTTCATTCATTATGTCGCCCAGGAAAGTTACAGGTATTCATGCGCTATCTTCCTAAATCGCAGTCCGATCGCGAAACCATGTTGCGCCAGATCGGAGCGAAATCGATTGACGACTTGTTCGCCGCTATTCCCGCCGAGTATCGCTTCAAGGGCGACCTCGACATTCCGCGCTCCTATGCCGAAGGCGAGATTGTAGATTTCTTTCGCCAGCGTGCGGCCGAGAGCGCGCAGGGTTATGCCACCTTTCTTGGCGCGGGAGCGTATTCGCACTACCGGCCGCTGGTGATCGATTCGCTGATTTCGCGCGGCGAATTCTTCACCGCTTACACGCCGTATCAGCCCGAGATCGCCCAAGGCACGCTGCAGTCGATCTTCGAGTTTCAGTCGATGATCTGCGAACTGACCGGCATGGACGTGGCTAACGCCTCCATGTACGACGGCTCGACCGGTGCGGCCGAGGCGCTGATGATGGCGGCCCGCATCACGGGGCGGGCGAAATCGGCGGTCGCTGCCACGGTGCATCCGGAATATCGCGAGGTCATTACTACCTACGCGCGCTACCAGGGCATGCCGATCTCGACCTTCGGCTATGGAAAGAATGGTCGCGTCGATATAGACGAGTTGGCCATGGCGATCGACGACGAGACGGCGGGCGTGCTGATCCAGTCGCCCAACTTCTTCGGCACCATCGAGGACGTGGCTGCTATCGCCGAGATCGCACACGAGAAGGGCGCGCTGCTGATCGTGTCCATCGCCGAGGCAATTTCGCTCGGCATTGTGAAGCCTCCCGCCGAAGCTGACATTGTCAGCATGGAGGCGCAATCGTTCGGAGTGCCGCTGGGGTTTGGCGGTCCCTACTGCGGCGTGATGGCAACACGCGAAAGATTTGTTCGCCAGATGCCCGGCCGCTTGGTGGGCGAGGCGAGGGATCGCAATGGCAAGCGTGGCTTCGTGCTGACGCTGGCCACACGCGAGCAGCACATCCGGCGCGAGAAAGCGACTTCCAACATCTGCACTAACCAGGGATTGATGGCCCTGATGTGCGGCATCTTCATGACCGTCTACGGTCGCGAGGGGCTGAAGGAGCTGGCCACGCAGAACCTTGCTAAGGCGCATTACGCCGCCGAGCAATTCAAGAAAAGTGGAGCGACGTTGCTGTTCGAAGGCACGCCGCGCTTCAACGAGTTCGTCGTGCAGACCAAGACTGACCCCTACGCCATCAACGACAAACTGCTGGGGGAGAGAATTATTGGAGGCTTCCCGCTGAAGAAGTTTTATCCCCAGCTGAACAATGCTTCGTTGTGGTGCTGTACCGAGACCACGACAAGAGCCTCGATTGAGGCGGCCGCGAAGGAGGTGGCGCTGTGAACCTGAACGAGAAAATCCGCAAAGCCACCACCCACATCAGCCAGAACGAAGACCTGATTTTCGAGAAATCGTCGCCCGGCAAGAAGGGTTACAAGCTGCCGCCGCTGGATGTGCCGGCGGTCGATCCCGCGAATTGTTGGGAGAGAATGCGCGCGAAGACCTTGGCCAGATGCCGGAAGTGAGCGAGATCGAAATCATCCGCCATTACACACGCATCTCGACCTGGAACTACGCCGTGGATCACGGCATGTATCCGCTGGGCTCCTGCACCATGAAATACAACGCACGCGTCAACGAATATGTGGCGCGGCTGACGGGTCTGGCCGAGGCGCATCCGTATCAGCCGGAGCGCGTGACTCAGGGTGCGCTGCGCATTCTGCAGATGCTGAGCGAGCAGCTGATCGAGATCACCGGGATGGATGCGATCACGTTGCAGCCCGCCGCTGGCGCGCATGGCGAGCTTACCGGCATTCTGATGGTGCGGGCCTATCTGGAGTCGCGGGGCAATCCGCGCAAGAAAATTCTCATTCCTGACTCGGCGCACGGCACCAATCCCGCAACCGCTGCGATGGCCGGCTATGCGGTCGAGAACCTTAAGTCGAATGCGGCCGGAATGGTCGACATGGCGTCGCTCGAGGCGCAGGTTAATGAAGATGTCGCGGCGCTGATGCTCACCAATCCCAACACGCTAGGCGTCTTCGAGCAGGAGATCCACAAGATCGCCGACGTGCTGCATGCCAAGGGCGCGCTCATGTATATGGACGGCGCGAACATGAATGCGCTGGTCGGCAAGGTCCGGCCCGGCGATTTCGGCGCCGATGTGATGCATCTGAACCTGCACAAGACCTTCTCCACGCCGCACGGCGGAGGCGGCCCGGGATCGGGTCCGGTGGCCTGCAAGAAGATTCTGGAACCCTTCTTGCCGACGCCGGTGGTCATCACTAAGAAGGACGGCATGCTGGGCTTTGACTACGATCGGCCGAAGTCAGTCGGCCGGGTTCGCATGTTCTATGGCAATTTCGGTATGCACGTGCGGGCGCTGGCATACATTATGGCGAATGGCCCTGAAGGATTGCGGCAGACGACAGAAGATGCCGTGCTCAATGCCAACTACATTCGCAAGAAGCTCGAAGGCGTCTACGATCTTCCCTATAGCACGCCAACGATGCACGAAGTGGTCTTCAGCGATCGTCTGCAGAATCCCAAAGGCATCAGAACCGGCGACATTGCCAAGAGGCTCATCGATTACGGATTCCATCCTTATACCGTCAGCTTCCCGCTCGTCGTGCATGGCGCGCTGATGATCGAGCCGACGGAAAGTGAGTCGAAGGAGGAACTCGACCTGTTCATCGACGCGATGAAGTCAATTGCCGAGGAAGCCGAACAGCATCCCGAGATCATTGCCGAAGCGCCGCATAACACGCGCATCTCGCGCCTGGACGAAACCATGGCGGCCCGAAAGCCGGTGCTGCGCTGGAAGCCGCAGGGCGAGGCCGTGGCGAAGTAAGAACTTTCACCACAGAGACACGGTGACACAGAGATTTTCATTTTGAGAACTCTGTGTCTTTATTGTTTGGGTCTCGAAGTTCGACCAGATTCAGATCATAGCGAACAATGGGGGTTCTTCGGCTGCGCCAGTCAACTGCGGACCGCCTGGCTCAGGATGACAGACAGCCGAAATATCTTTCAAGGTCCTTTACCCCAAGTATTCTCTGTGTCTCCGGGTCTCTGTGGTGAAATAGTCTTTTCCCGGAACCAAATCCCCTTTCTTTCCGTCTATCACCCCAGCTTTTCTCGTCTGGGGAGCTTCCATGTATTCGCTTCGGCAAGACCTTCGCTTTGCTCTTCGCCAATTGCGCAAGTCGCCGGGATTCACCACCGTTGCCGTGCTCACGCTAGCCCTTGGTATCGGCGCAGCGACGGCGATGTTCAGTGTGATCTACTCCACCGTGCTGCGGCCGCTGCCCTTCCATGATCCCGATCGAATCGTGTATCTGGAAACCCATGCCGCGGCTGCGTACATCCAGCCAGCGTCATGGCCGAGTTATCTCGACGAGCGCGCTCAGAACAAAAGCTTCGAGGCGCTGGCGGGCTATTCAGCCTACTCTGGCATCAATCTCGATACTGGTTCGCAGGTCGTGCACCTGCGTAACACGGCGACCAGCGACCACTTCTTCGACGTCTTGGGCGTGAAGCCATTGTTGGGTCGCACCTTTCTTCCGGGCGAAGAACAGGACGGCCACAACAGCGTCGCAGTCTTGAGCTACGAAGTATGGCAACAAAATTTCGGAGGCAATCCCAACATCGTGGGGACGTCGATCCACATCGACGGATTTCCCTACACCATCGTCGGCGTGATGCCGGCCGGCTTCCGCTTTCCGGTGGGCGTTCCCAACACGGTGTACACGCCTCTGCGCGTTCCCAAGGAACTGCGCACGGCTCGCGGCGATCATTGGCTACAGGTAATTGGTCGGGTCAAACCGGGCATTAGTATCGAACAGGCGCAGGCCGACATGAACCGCGTGCTGGCTGACATTGGCCGAGCCTATCCTGATACGGACAAGGGCCGCACGGCGCGCGCTCTGCCGTTGACTATGTTCATCACTGGCCAGGACCAGCGCCAGGCGCTGTGGGTGATGGCTGCCGGTGTGCTGTTTGTGTTGCTGATCGCGTGCGTCGACGTTGCCGTGATGCTGCTGGCCCGCGGCATCAGCCGGCAGCGGGAAATGGCGATTCGCACCGCACTCGGCGCAGGTCGAGTACGAATTGTTCGACAGATACTGCTGGAGAACTTGGTGCTCGGTCTGGTCGCGGCTGTCGCTGGATTGCTGATTGCCTGGGGATTGACAGTGGCCATGAGCCAGTTCCTCAGCAAGTCTTTTCAGCGCGGCGGTGACATCCATCTCAATCTGGCTGTATTCCTCGCCGCTTTCGCCATCGCCCTGTTGTCTAGCCTAGTGTTCGGCATCCTGCCGGCAAAGAAAATGTCGTCAGCCGATCCCAATCAATCTTTGAAGTCGGGCGCGGCTGCAGGTACGGAACGCGGCGACTACCGCCTGCGCTCGGCGTTCGTCGTTACCGAAGTCGCGTTATCGCTTATGCTGCTGGTCTGTACTGGGCTGGTGCTCATTCAACTCTGGCGCATGCAGCACGTGGATTTCGGATATACGACCGATCATGTGCTCACCCTTGAAATCAATGTGTCGCCGGGAGACTACTCCGGCAAGGACCTTGACGCCAGTCTCTATCGTCCGCTGGAAGAAAAGGTACGAGCGATTCCAGGGGTAACCGCAGCCGGCTACAACCGGCTGATCCCGCTGCTGAATTGGGGATGGAACAGCGGGATTCAAATGGTGGGCAAGCCACCTGATCCGGCCGATCACGAGCGGCTGGCGGAAGTTCGTATCGTTTCACCCGGCTGGTATCAGTCGATGGGCATACGGCTTCTACGCGGACGGATGCCCGATGCGGCAATCGACAAGCCTGCCGCACAGCAAGTAGTCGTCGTGAATCAGAAGTTCGTCGACACGTTTCTCCCCGGCGAGGAACCGCTGGGCCAGCAAATCAAGCAGGACAAAGATAATCAAACCATCGTTGGCGTAGTGAGCAACGGCCGCCAGGCGGTAGAGCAGCCGCCATTGGCTGAAGTGGACTATCCCATGTCGCAGGTGCCAGTCAAAGACAGCAGCGATGTCCTGAACACGATGTCGCTGTTCGTGCGCTCCAGCCTGCCACCGGACGCAATTGTTGCTCAATTGCGTCAGGCATTGCATGAAGTAGCGCCCTCGGTACCGTTCCGCACGCCTGAAACAATGGACGACGTGTTGGCCGACTCGCTGGTCTTCAATCGAATGCAAGGTTGGCTGTTCAGCATCTTTGCGCTGATCGCGCTGGCGCTGGCGTTGGCAGGGATTTATGGCGTGCTCAGCCAGGAAGTGAGTCTGCAAACCCGTGATATCGGATTGCGAATGGCTCTCGGTGCGTCGCGACCGGCGATCGTGCGCCTCGTGCTCGGTCGCGCGGCAGTGCTCTTGGCGGTGGGAATCGTGGTGGGCATTGTGGGCAGCGTGGTGTCGCGGCGGTTGCTGGCCACTGTCATTCCCATGGAGGTAAGTCGCGATGCGATGGCGATCGCATCACTCGCCGTTGGCCTAAGCGTAGTGGGACTGGTTGCCAGTTTGTTGCCGGCCCGCCGTGCCGCCTCCATCGAACCTATGCAGGCCTTGCGCAACGAATGAATTTAATTGCCACAGAAACAAAGAGGCACGGAGAGTTTCAGAATTTCGTAAAGCTCTGCGCCAGTACCCCGGTAGTTAGTCATGTTTTTCAGAATGAAATTCACGACAGCGGCTTTTGGGTCACACTGGAATCAGAGTGGGCAATCGGCTTTGCGCCGCGCTCTATAGCCTTGACCTGTCAACTCAACTGGGTCCGGCGAAGGCTGGCGGCTACTTGAGAGTAACTCACACCGTTTCTGCAGCGCGGCTCTGAAAATCGCCAGTGCAGGCCAGCAGGACGGTAAAAGAAGTGCCGTGGCTGGTGGCTTCGGTGCAAGATTGGACATGAATGTCGCCGCCGTGCCGTTCCGCGATTTCTCTAGCTACCCATAGTCCCAAGCCGGTACCAACATCTTTCTTCGTGGTGAAGAACGGCTCAAAGATGCGATCGAGATGCTGCGGTGCAATTCCCGGCCCGTCGTCTTCAATCCTCAGCTGAATCGTCTTACTATCGGAGTTTTCAATGCACGACAATTCGACCTTCAGGGTGCCGTTCGCGCTCACCGCGTCGGCGGCGTTGGAAACAAGGTTCGATATGAGTTGTTTCAATTCGCCCGGCCAGCCTTGAATGGGAGGGCACTCGTCAAGATTGCACGTCACGCTGATGTTCTTGCTCCGGAATTTATTGGAATAGAGTTTCAGCACGGACTCGACCAGCACCGGCATCTCAACCTTATCGGGGGCATTGGATTCGTGATAGAAGCCCAGGGTTTGCCGGGTGATGTGGGAGACGCGCTCCAGTTCAGTCTCGGCGAGCGTCAGTTGTTGGGTAGCGGTGGCGGGCATGCCGGCGGTCGCTTTGGCGAGATAGATCAGGTTGCCGACAGCTTCCAACGGATTGTTGATTTCGTGGGCAACGGTGGCCGCTAACCGGGCGGCGGCGGCCAGCTTTTCGGTCTTACGCAAAAGCTCTTGCGACTTGCGGTCGTGGGTTGCGTCACGGAAGACCAGGACAACTCCGACCAGTCTGTCGTTATCGTCGCGAATAGGCGCCGCGCTGTCTTCGATCGGAATTAGCGTTCCATCTCGCCTCTGAAGTACGGTGTGGTTGGCGAGTCCGACCACTTGACCTAACGACATGACTTTCTGCACGGGATTGTCAACCGGCTGGCGGGTGTATTCGTTAAAGATGGGAAAGGCTTGCTCGACAGGCTTTCCCTGGACTTCCGCCAGACTCGCTCCGATCAGCCGCTCTGCCACCGGATTCAGAAAGGTCACATAGCCTAGCGGATCGGTGGCGACAACTCCGTCCCCGACGCTGGTCAAGGTCACCCTGAACCACTGTTCGCGCTCCCTGATCTGGGCTGAATGTCGCTCGCGAAGAGCCATCTCACGCAATATGTAATAGGCGAGCAGAAGTAGCCCGATGCCGGCAAGGATGGTGGTTAGATAAATGGAGATGATGGTGCTGCGTACGCTTCTTCTATAAGATTCAGTTCGTGCCGTCAGGAGAGAAGTTTCTTCCTGGACCATTTCATCAATCAGGGCTTGGATATCGCCCATCATTGACAGACCCGCGTCCGAGAGAACTATCTTCTTAGCCTCTTCCGATTGGCCAGAGCGGTAAAGCGAGACGGTCATCGTGAGTTCGTTCAATTTGTCGAGAGCCAGCTTGCGCAGCAACACAATGCGAGCTTGTTGGCGAGGATTATCGGCAGTCAATTCTGCTAGCTTCTCAATGTCGGAGTCGATTTGGCCGGAGGCAAGATTATAGGGCGCCAGGTATTTCGGATCGCCTGTGTAGAGAAAACCGCGCTGGCCAGTTTCGGCGTCTCTCAGAAGCAACTCGATCTGCCTGAGTTCCAGCACTACCTGCTCGGTATGTATTATCCACGCGTGTACTTCAATCTGCGCGCCGACTTCGCGCCTGGTGACCAGCGCATTGACCGCTAACACGACCAATAGGATGACGAAGCCGCTGATGACACTGAACCGTCTGTAGATGGCCCGCATAGGAATGAGGGAATGTGCGCCATCCCTCCGAATGTGGGATTGTAGCCCAAATGTCGACGCGGCGCTTGTTTGGTGGGCTGCTGACACAGTGTTTCACCAGCTCGCGGGTAGCCCCTTGGCTGTGTTTGCTTTACCTGCCAATCGGCGTTGTCTTATGTAATGGATGATTGGCAATCTTGGATTGGCGCCAAGCGGCGCTACTCTCCGGGAAGTAGCGGTACTATCCTACGGTACTATCGTGTACGTAGTTCAGTTAAGAGTAGGCATGAAGTAATTAAGGCTGATATGTGATCGACAGGGCAGGGGAGTTGAGCTAACATTATTAACCATCCGGGGTCTTTGGTTTGACCCAGCCGCTTGGAATGTCCTCGAAGTCTTAGAAAAGTTGGCAGGAGCCTTTCTAGCCATGATAGTAGGGCGGAACATGATGAAGCTGCCCAATCGTCACCGCACAGGACGTCGATCATTCCATTGCTTGTAGCCGCGAAGACCGTCTGCAACGATCTCCGCTCATCTCGCCTAACACAGCGAATTCATAACACACGCGAAGGGGATGAAGAATATGAAGAAGCTCCTTGTTTTGTCGATCGGCCTTTTGGCTTTGCTTGTCGCGACCGTTCCTCTGGCAGCGCAAGCGCCAGCTCCTACTCACATTATGCAGCCTCCAGTGAAGGTCGCGCCTGTGCCGCAAAATCCCAGCAGTCCAACCGGTATTTTGCCGCGCGAGTTTAGGTCTGCTTATGGGTTCAACCAGATTCCCAACCAAGGTCAAGGCCAGACGATCGCCATCGTAGACGCCTTCGATGACCCCAACATTGCATCAGACTTGGCGTTCTATGCGAACTATTTCAACTTCGGTCCTTGCAGCTTTACCAAGGTGAAATTGGGCACGACACAAGGACAAGGCTGGGATCTGGAAGAATCCCTGGACGTCGAACAGGCCTGCGCCATCGCGCCCCAAGCCAACATCGTTCTGCTCGAAGCCGTCAGCAACAACGACTCGGATCTGTACGCTGCCGTTCAGCTAGCTACCCAGGCACCGTATAACGCCACCGTGGTCTCCATGAGCTGGGGCGAAGGTGAGTTCAACGGCGAGCAGGCAAATGACAGCTATTTCTGCAACATCGTTAACGGAAACGGTCAGCCGGTGACCTTCTTGGCCGCCAGCGGCGACGGCGGACACGGGACAATCTATCCGGCGGCTTCGCACTGCGTGATTGCCGCAGGTGGTACCGAGCTTGCCTTATCCACCGCCGTGCCCGGACCCAATCCTTTCACCATCACCTATGGTCATGAGCAGGCGTGGAGCGGCAGCGGCGGCGGACTGAGCCCCTATGAGCCCCAGATGTCCTACCAGAATCCGGCGTGCTCAACCTGGTCAACCACCGAGCGGTGCGTTCCTGACATCGCGTCGGTCGCCTTCAACATTCCGGTATATGACACCTACAGTTACGGTGGCTGGGTCGGAGTAGAAGGTACGAGTATCGCCAGCCCTGACTGGGCTTCGTTCTTCACTCTGGTCAACTCGGGGCGTGCGTTAGCGGGCCACGGCTCACTGAGCCAGGCGAACTACGATTTGTACCAGATTTACTATTCCTCGAGTTACCTGACTGACTTCCACGACATTACGACGGGAACCAATGGCAGCTGCGGATCACAGTGCACTGCCAGCACTGGCTACGATTTGGTAACCGGCATTGGAACCTACCAGGCCAACAACCTGTATTCGGCTTTGCTCGGCGTCACGAACTAAGCTCTGCCCTTTCTGGCGAGGCGCGTTTCCTACAGGCAACGCGCCTCATTTTTGGCAGTTGGAGTCTAGGATCCACCACTTCCAATGGCGCTAGGATCAGTCCCGCAAAGCTAGGGATATCGAATCGACACAGCCAAGATCTTGCGCTAAGATAATCGACCATCTGAGTCTTTTAATTGCCCTTAATGTCTGCCTGGAATGTCTACGACGCGTTAGAAATGTTAGCAGCAAGCTTTCTAGCCGTGATAGTGGGGTGGAACACGGTCAAGATACCCGCTTATCAACGTACAAGACGTTGACCATTCCTTTGCCTATAACCCGCGAAGACAGTGTCTGCAACGGTCTCCGCCCATCTCGCCTAACTCAGCGAATTCCTAACAAACGCGAAGGATAAAAAAATGAAGAAGCTCCTTGTTTTGCCGATTGGCATTTTGGCTTTGCTTGTTGCGGCTCTTCCCCTGACAGCACAAGCTCCGGTTCCTAGTCACGTTGCTCACCCCCCAATTGTTGTTCTTGACCAAAGCGCTCCGAACAATCCCAGCGGTATTCTGCCGCGCCAGTTCAGGGCCGCTTATGGGTTCAATCAGATCCCGAACCTGGGAGCAGGGCAGACGATTGCCCTGGTAGACGCCTTTGATGATCCGAACATCGCGTCTGACCTGGCACATTATGCAGCACAGTTCGGCTTTACGCCCTGCAACTTTACCAAGGTGAAATTGGGCACGATCACCGGTCAAGGCTGGGACCTGGAAGAGTCTTTGGACGTCGAACAGGCTTGCGCCATTGCGCCCCAAGCCAACATCGTGTTGGTCGAAGCCGTCAGCAACAACGACTCCGATCTGTACGCTGCCGTTCAGGTCGCCGTCTCAGCGCCTTATAACGCCACCGTGGTTTCCATGAGCTGGGGTGATAGCGAGTCCTCCGGCGAGCTAGGCGACGATAGCTTTTTCTGCAACATAACCAACGGCAACGGTCAGCCAGTGACCTTCTTCGCCTCCAGCGGCGACAGTGGACACGGAACCGGTTACCCCGCAGCTTCACACTGCGTGATCGCGGTGGGCGGAACGACGCTGGCTTTGTCGACCGCTGCCCCACTGGGAAATCCGTTCTTGCTGGACTATGGACACGAGAACGCATGGAGCGGCAGCAGCGGCGGAGTAAGCCTCTACGAACCGCAGCCGTCATGGCAGAATCCGGCGTGCTCGACCTGGTCAACGACCAATCGTTGCATTCCCGACATCGCGTCGGTCGCCAGCAACATTCCGGTGTATGACACCTTTAGCTACAGTGGCTGGGTCGTGGTAGGAGGTACCAGTATCTCCAGCCCTGACTGGGCTTCGTTCTTTACCCTCGTCAACTCAGCGCGAGCCAACGATGGCAAGCCTCTGCTGAGCCAGGCTGCCTACGATTTGTATCAGATTTACTATTCGTCGAACTATGCCACCGACTTCCACGACATCACGACGGGAACCAATGGCGGCTGCGGATCACAGTGCACGGCCAGCGCTGGCTACGATTTAGTAACCGGTATCGGCTCTTACCAGGCCAACAACTTGTTCGCACCTTTGGTCGCAGACACCAACTAAGCTAGCCCTTTCGTTACCGGGCGCGTTCCCAGCGGAGCGCGCCTTTTTTTGGCTCTGCTTGGGGGTTCGCAGATCCACCTCTGCAGAACGGCGGCCATCCGAGAGTTCAGCGCCGCTGGGTTGCGCAGGCTGAGTTTGGAGAAAGCACGTCGGGCTTAACTTCTGTAGTCCGCTACACGGCCATGGAGCATTGCTGAGCGCTCCTGTTTACCTTTTCGCGTGCGAAACGGACGACTTTACTCTTCTCAAGCCCGCCATGGCTAATCGTCGTCCACAAATACATGGTCGCGTAGGCTCGCCAGGGCCGCCACGCCTCGGACCGGCGCTCCAGTTCGCGAGAACTTCCCAGATTCAGGGCGCGCAACAGGCCCAAATCGCCGGAGGGAAAAGCATCCGGTTCTCCCAGGGCTCGCATCGCGACGTATTGTGCCGTCCATTTGCCGATCCCCGGAATTTCCTCCATGCGCTCCAGGAAGTCGTCGAGATCCACAATGCCGTGAAAGCCAACCTCCTTATCGACGACTGCGCGAGCCAGCAAGCGAATTGTCTGCGCGCGTGCCTTGGTCAGGCCGATGCCGTCCAAGCTGGCATCGGCGAGAACTTCCGCTGAGGGGAAGGTGTGGGTGAGATTGCCGGCAGCGGGAAACGCTTGCCCAAAAGCTCGCACCATCCGGCCGGCCAGCGCGGTCGCGCCCTTCACCGTAACCTGCTGCCCGAGAATGGCTCGTATAGCCAACTCGAAACCATTCCAGCAGCCCGGCACTCGTAGACCCGGAGTTGCGTCAACCGGTCCAGTTAACACCGGGTCAGTTCGCAGCGTTTGCACGATGGCCGCCCAATCTGCATTCAGATCGAACATGGCTCGTATGCGCTCGATAATGAAGAATAGCGAACGCGGATCGCCAAACTGAACTCGCACCGCGAGTCCATGATTCGCTTCGTCGAGCGAGACCGCAAAATGTCCCTGGTTGCCGTTCAAGCAAATGGAACGGCGATACGTGCCATCTTCCACGGATTCAACGCCGGGAGTCGCGCGCGCCTGCAGAAATGCCAACATGCCTTTCCATTCGTAGGGTGGCCGGAAGCGAAGTCGAAACAGATATTGATTTTCTGGTTGGGTGATTTTCTGACGGACAAGGGACCTGATTTGAGTAGGTGTCCGATGATAGGTCTTGGAAATGGCAGCGTTGAATCGGCGAACGCAACCAAAGCCGGAAGAAATGGCAATCTGACTCATGGGCAGCCGCGTCTCGTCAATAAGCTTCTTGGCAAAGTGCATCCGGCGAGTTTGGGCGACAGCACTTGGCGTCGCTCCCAGGTGTTGCAGGAACAGACGACGAAGGTGACGCGAGCCGATTCCCAGGCGTTCAGCCAGAACTTCCACTCCACCGTCCTCCAAGCCATTTTCACTGATGAGGCGCAAAGCCCGGGAAACGGTGTTGGAGCTTCCCGACCACGCCGCAGTTCCTGGCGAACACTCTGGCCGGCAACGCAGGCAGGGACGAAAGCCCGCCTCGGCCGCAGCGGCGGCGGTGGGATAGTACCGCACATTCTCTTCCTTGCAGGTAGGCGCAGGGCAGATCGGACGGCAGTAGACTCCGCTGGTGAGCGCACCAATGAAGAACTTGCCATCAAAGCGCGCATCGCGCGAGAGGCGAGCTCGCGAACACACCTGCCAATCCAGATTCATATTCTTCACGCGTTCTAGAGTAATCGATTCAGCGTCGACGATCGGACGTTTTCGGACCAGGTTACGGACCGAGCTTGGCAGGTTCTTCCATGGTAGGCAGGTTCGATGGTCAGCAAGCGGGAATCGCATGGCTGCGGTGCGCTACAGCTATTCCGCGCGCAATGTGATCGAAGGATCGACCAGCGCCGCACGCCATGCCGGCAAGCCGCACGCGATTCCTGACACGATTCCCAGTAGCCCGATCACCCCTAGATAGGTGACCGGGTCGACCCGTGAGATACCGAACAGCAGCGTGGTAAGAGCCTGGCCCGCAACCAAAGCGCCCGTTAGCCCGATCCCTACCCCTAAGACAGTAAGTGTCATTCCTTGACGAACGACCAGAGCGAGAATGGCGCCACGGGAGGCGCCCAGCGCGGCGCGAATCCCAATCTCACGCATGCGCTCGGTGACGTTGCCGGCGAGCACGCCGTACATTCCCGTGGCTGCGAGAATCAACGCTACCAGGGCAAACGCTTCGAACAGGATCAGTGCGAATCGCCGCTGGGCTTCCGATGAGGCGAGCAGGTTGTCCATGGTGGCCACGCGTACGATCGGCTGGTTCTTGTCCACCGACCAGATTGCGCTGCGGATGGCGGGTGCAAGCGCGGCGGCATCTCCGTGGGTTCGCACAACCAGCGACTGCACATTATCGACCCAGGACCATTGCGTGGGCGTGACGTAGAAAGCGTCCGGTTCGCTGAGTGCCAGCGATGTCTGCTTCACGTCGCCGACCACGCCGACGATAATGTTCCACGGCGCGTCCGGGTGATCAATGTTGGGGCCAAGCCGAACCCGCTGCCCGAGCGGGTCTTGATGGGGAAACTTGCGTTTGGCGAACGATTCGCTGACCAGAATGGCCACGGGCGCACCTGGGCGGTCGCCCTCGTCGAGCAGGCGGCCGCTCCGCAACGGAATGCGCATGGTCTCGAAGTATCCCGGGCTCACTGCGTAGCGATACGCAGCTTCGGAGTTGTCGTTGGGGTACGACGCGAACTGCACGCCATAGGTGTCGGAGTCGCCGCTGAGTGGCAGCTGGCTGGTGAACGCCGCTGCAGTGACGCCTGGAACCTGGCGCACCGCTTCCAGGGCCTGGGTAAAGAAGCGGTCGCGCGCCCTGTCAGTGTCGAACCGGTGACCGGACTCTTGCACTTGCATGGTCAGTACGTGCGAGCCATCGAATCCAGGATCGATCGCGAACAGACGCTGCAGACTGCGTAATAGCAATCCCGCGCTCACCAGCAGCACCAGGGCGAGCGCGACCTCAGAGACGACGAGCATACTTTGCGCGAATTGATGACCACCTGCGGTTCGCCGTGAGTTTTGCTGCAGTTCCATCTGCGGATCCCGGCGCGAGGCGTGAAGCGCCGGTACCAGGCCGACGACCAGACCGATCAGGGTGGTGACACCGAAGGCGAAGACCAATGCGGTCCGGTCGACGCCAATGGCGCTGACCCGAGGCAGTTCGGACGGGCTTAACGCCACCAACGCGCGCACCCCGAACCCCGCTACCATCATCCCGACAGCGCCGCCGAGGACGGCAAGCAGCAAGCTTTCCGTGAGCAGTTGCCGCACCAGCCGCGTGTGAGCCGCGCCCAGCGCAACCCGCATGGCGAATTCCCCGCGCCGTTGCATGCCGCGAGCCAGCAGCAGGTTGGTCACATTCACGCAGGCGATGATGAGCACCAGCAAGACCGCGCCCATGACAGCCAGCAGCGCCGGCTTGACTCCGCGCGTAAGGTCACTCTGCAGCGAATTCACCAGGAATCCGTCAGGCACTCCGCCGGAACTGTTGTAACCCTTGGCATACATCTGCCCTAGAGTGTGCAAGATCACGTCAAGCTCGCTGGTCGCTTGACTAATGCTGACTCCAGGCCGAAGCCGCCCTACCATGCGCAGGTGGTGGCCCCACTCCTTGCCGTCCGCAGGCAGTGACGTGTCATATTGCAAGCGAGCCCAAAGTTCCGCCGAGGGGGCGAGGACGTTTTCAAACGTAGCCGGCATTACGCCGATAACCGTGTACAGGTTGTCGTCGAGTGTGACCTGACGGCCAACGATCGAGCCGTCACTGCCAAAGCGACGTCGCCAAAGCTTGTCGCTGAGGATCACGACCTCGGGGCCCTTGAACTGATCGTCGGCTGCCACAAAGTCACGTCCCAGTGCCGGCACGACGCCCAGCGTTTGAAAATACCCTGCGCTCACACTCTGCCCTTCGAATCGCTCCGGCTGCGTCGCACTGGTCATGGTCGGCTGCCAAGGTTCCGTCACGGCCATTGCGTCAAAGGAATGGCTTCGCTCGGCCAGCCCGTGAAAGCTCCCAAAGCTGACGTCGAGGGGCGGACCGCCCTTGGGCATCTCCCAAATCATCATCACGCGACCGGGATGCGGATAGGGCAACGGCTCGAAGAGAATGGGATTTACCGCACTAAAGATTGCCGTGCTGGCGCCGATGCCGAGAGCCAGGATCACGATCGCGGTCAGGGCGAAGCCGGGATTTTTTCGCAACTGCCGAGCAGCGTAACGCAGATCAGCGACGAAAGTTCGAATCAGGTTTTCCCATCCGTACTCGCGTAACTGTTCCCGGACAACCGTCACGTTGCCCAGTTCCAGTCGCGCCGCGCGCCGGGCATCCATGGGCGACAATCCGCTCGCCACCAACGCGGCGGTGGTGTCGTCAAGGTACTGTTGCACCTCGTCGTCGACATCCTGATCCGCGGCCCTTCGGTTGGTGAGCGCGCGCAGGCCGCGGGTGAATTGGCGCCACAGAGACATACGGCTAGCCCTCCGCCTTCAAGAGACGCGCGATAGCCGAGGTCCGGCGTGCCCAATCCTCGGTCTCGATCACGAGCTGCTTCTTCCCGGCGCGAGTGAGCGCATAGAACTTCGCCCGGCGCGAGTTATCGGTTTGGCGCCACTCGGCGTCGAGCCAGCCGGCGCGCTCCAGCCGTTGCAGCGCAGTGAGAAGAGAGCCGGGGTTGACCTTGAACACACCGCGCGAAATCTGCTCGATGCGACGGGCAATCCCGAAGCCGTGCATGGGCTCGAGGCTGAGCGTCTTGAGAATGAGCAGGTCGAGCGTGCCCTGAATGACATCGGTATTGGGCTCGTCGGTAGATGGACCGGAAAAGGGCATAGCGCAACCATAGCGCCACTCATGATGATTGTCAAGATGTGACAGTCAATGTGAGAAAGTTCGATCCGCGCCATCCAGCTTGGCCTCCACGGAAGACTGCACGATCCGAGGGCACGCTCGTTCTGCCGTGCCTGGGCGGACGCAACCGACCCGCCGCATCGAGCCGCTACCGGCTGGTGAGTTCCTGACTCCAGGCCATTTCGATTTCGTCCAACTCGGCCTGGGTCAAGCTTAGCTCGGCTGCTCCCACCACGCCTCGCACCTGCTTGGGGTTTCTCATACCTACGATTGCGGCGGTCACTGCCGGATTGGTCAGCGTCCAGGCTATGGCTACTTCTCCAGGTGTGCTGCGGTGGCGATCGCCAATTTCGCGTAGCAGCTGAACCAGGCGAAGATTGTGCGATAACAGCGGCTCCTGGAAATTGGCGTCCCGACGTCTCCAGTCATCTTCGGGGAGCGACGCGATACGCGCCCGTGTCATCGCCCCGGTCAGCAGTCCGGAATACATTGGCGAATAGACGATCACGCCGACATTATTGGCGGCCGGCGAAAGGTAGGATCTCCCTTTCCACGTCACGCGCTACTAACGAATACGGCGGTTGCAACGACGTAATAGGGCCGAGCGCCAGCGCCCGCTTCATCTGCGTTACGTTGAAGTTGGAGACACCGACATAGCGCACTTTGCCCGCGGCCTGCAGGCGCAGCATCTCGCTCCATCCCTCCTCGATATCCTCGTCCGGCTCAGGCCAGTGAATCTGGTACAGATCGATCACGTCGATGTGCAGCCGCCGCAGACTCGCTTCGACTTCCTTGCGGATCGACTCGGCCTTGAGCGAGCCGGAAATGTTGCCCTTCGCGTCCCACACTCGCTCCGCCTTGGTGAAGACATATGGCCGGTTCGACGATCCTCGAAGCGCGCGCGCCACCACCTCTTCCGAGTGTCCCAGTCCGTACACCGCCGCTGTGTCGATCCAGTTGATGCCGTGATCCAGCGCCTCATGAATCGCCGCAATCGAATCCTTGTCGTCCTGATGACCCCAACTCCACTGCCATCCGCTACCACCCATCGCCCAGGCGCCCAGGCCGATGGGAGTAATCTTCAGGTCGCTATTTCCCAGCTGCTTAGTTTGCATTGAAATCTCCTTTGTGTTCGCAGGTTCCGTGCGATCCGCCTTCAGCAATTCACTGCAACAACTTCTTGTAATGCAAGTAGTGGGCCATGCTGCAAACGCGGCGCAAATGATTACAAGGCTTGCCTCACCAGGCTTTTTCTAGCGAGCTAGACCGGAAAGTTCGGCCGTTGAGCCGTCAGTCTGTTGACAGCACGTCAGTTGGTGGACGACCAGCGGACGGCAGACTTTTTTGCAATTCCGTGCGCCCTCCTGGGTTTAAGGGCAATCTATTGCTGAAGAGCTAATCTGAACTCGCAGTCGCTCGCCTCCTCGGCCTTGAGAAATGACATGTCCTCTATAGAAAGTCAGATTTCTGCAATACCTGTTGACCGTTATCGCACCTTATTGGAGTTGTCGCGAGCCATGGCGACGCACGCCAGCGTGGATGAACTGGTCCGCGGACTGGCCGCGCGTCTTCACCAGTTGCTCGACTTCACCTATCTCACGTTGATGACCCACGATGACGAGCGCGATGTGATGCGGGCGCACACCGTTCACAGCCTTCAACCCGGGCCGGTCGCCGCTCCGGAGTACTCGATGGAAGAGTCGCCCTCGGCCACGGTATGGAGAACGCAGCAGCCCATGGTGGTGGCCGATATCTCGCAGGAAGCAAGGTTTCCCACGGTGATGAAATTCTTCCGGCAGAACGGCGTCAGCTCTTTCTGCATCGTTCCCCTGACCACGGCGACCCGGCGGATTGGCGCGCTCACCTTCGGCAGCTCGCACCTGAACGCTTATCACCTGGACGATCTGGAACTGCTGCGTCTGGTGGGAGCACAAGTCGCCGTCGCGGTGGAAAACGCCATCAACTATCAGGAAGCGCGGGAGCTCCAAAACGATCTGGTGCACGAACGCGATCGCCTGAAGATGCTGCTGGATATCAACAACGCAGTCACCTCCAATATCGCGCTCACCGACCTGCTGCGTGCCATTGCCAGCAGCGTGCGCACCGCCATCCAATGTGACGCGGCTTACGTATCGATGCCGGAGAAGAACGAAAAATGGCTGCGGGTGCGCGGCTTGGATTATCCGGAGCCACGCGGGGCGCTGACCGAAGAGACGATGATCCCCATGGAAGGATCGATCTCCGGCCGGACCTTCCGCAGTGGCTTGCCTTTTCTGTTCCACTCGGTTCCCGAGGGACTTGGCCGGGAAGCGCTGATGATCATGCAAGTGGAGCAATTCCAGTCGGGCTATTTCGTTCCTATTCAGCGGGGAGGCCGAACCCTGGGTCTTCTGCATTTGCTCGATCGCAGCCAGGATTTTTTCACGGAAAAGGACGGCGAATTGCTGGAGCAGATCGCTCGCCAGTTGGCGATCGCTTTTGAGAATGCGCTGAAATATGAAGAGGCCGAACAATCGCGCGGCCAGATTGCCGAGCAAGCTCGGTATCTGCGCGACGAGCTGCGCAACGAGCATAACTTCGACGAGATTTTGGGCGATAGTGCCGTATTGCAAAAAGTGCTGAGCGAAGTAAAGACGGTAGCGCCCACGGGCTCGACCGTGCTGATCCAGGGCGAAACTGGAACCGGCAAAGAGTTGATTGCGCGCGCCATTCACAACCTCAGTTCCAGCCGCGAGAGCATCTTTGTGAAGCTCAACTGCGCCGCCATTCCTTTGGGGCTGCTGGAAAGCGAACTGTTCGGCCACGAGCGGGGCGCCTTCACCGGCGCGATTGCGCAGAAGAAAGGCCGCTTTGAACTAGCCGATAAAGGAACGTTATTCCTAGACGAAATTGGCGACATTCCACTGGAGCTACAGCCCAAGCTGCTGCGAGTTTTGCAGGAGCAGGAATTCGAACGCCTGGGTAGCAGCCGTTCGATTCACGTGAATGTGCGTTTAGTGGCCGCAACCAATCGCGATTTGGGAAAGATGGTGGAGGATGGCGAGTTTCGCGCTGACCTTTATTACCGCCTCAATGTTTTTCCCATTTCCCTGCCTCCGCTGCGGGAGCGCCGCGAAGATATTCCGATTCTGGTGCGCAGCTTTGTCGATACCTTCTCGCGCCGAATGGGTCAGCCGATTCATTCTGTTTCCGATGAGGTTATGACATCGCTGATGCACTACTCCTGGCCAGGCAATATTCGTGAACTGCAGAACGTGATTGAACGCGCCGTCATTCTCTCCAAGGATGGGGTGCTGCGCGCACCGGAGTTGCAGAAGGTTGAGGAGCCTGGAACCGCCAGTATCGCTGCTCAGCACTCCTCCGATCCGGACAAGCCCAAGACGCTGGTGGAAGCCGAGCGCGACTACATCAGCGAAATTCTGCGCAAGACCAACTGGGTGCTCAGCGGGCGCGACGGAGCAGCTGTCAGGCTGGGAATTCCTCGCACGACCCTGTTGTACAAGATGCGGCAGCTCGGAATTCCTCGCCGGCCACAGTGATGAATCGTTTATCGTCCGGCACCATCGGCCATGGAATGATCCGCGGTCTGCGGTGGCTGTGCTTGCGACACGGTTGCTCGGTCGATCTGATGCAAATCGGGCAGCTGCGAACTGTCCCAACCACCGCCCAGAGCTTTGATCAGCAGAACGGTATCGGTCATGCGGCGGCCCAGGATTTCGACTTGCGTGCGCTCGTCGGTGAGCGCCGCCGCCTGGGCAGTAGTTACTTCCAGATACGTAGTCACGCCGCCGGTGTAGCGGTTGATGGATAGCTGCAACGATCGTTGCGCGGCGGCTACGGCTACGGCCTCGGTGTTCGACTCATCCGTCAGAATTCGCAGCGCAGCCAGATTATCTTCGACCTCCTGGAATGCGGTGAGCACGGTCTGCTGATAGTTGGCTTCCGTCTGATCGTAGGCCGCGTGTGCCTGCTCCGACACTGAGCGTCGACGCCCGCCGTCGAAGATGGTTTCCACGGCTGCACCGGCCAGCGTCCAGAACGCAGAAGGTCCGGTGAGCAAGTTGGTGATAGAGGAACTCTCGAATCCGGTCGATCCGGTCAGTGGTAGCTGAGGGTAATAGGCCGCCTTGGCTACGCCGATGTTGGCGTTTGCCGCCTGAATGCTGCGTTCGGCCGCAGCGATATCGGGACGGCGCTCCAGGATTTGCGACGGCAGACCAACCGGCACCGACGGCGGTTCCATGTGCAGCGGATTCGGCGCAAGCGTGAAGCTGGGCGCGGGTTTCCCAATGAGCGTGGCGATCGCGTGTTCAAAGGTCACCCGTTCTGACTCGATGTCGATAGCTTGTGCACGCGTGGTTTCCAGCATGGTGCGGGCCTGCTCCACATCGACTTCCGAAGCGACTCCGCCGCGAAAACGATTCTCGGTCAGCTTCAGAGCCTCGGTATAGGCAGCCACGGTCGATTGCAACAGCTCTTCTTCGGCGTCGAGGCTGCGAGCTTCCATGTAGTCCAGCGCAAGTTCGGCGTGCAGACTCAATCGCACCCATTGCATATTGGCGAAAGAGGACTGCGCGGTTGAGCGGCTGGCCTCGACACTTCGACGCACCTGACCCCAGATGTCGGGCTCGTAAGAGACATCCAAGGGCAGCGCGACATCAGTGTAGGTCTGACCCCGCAGACTTGTGAGAGTTGGCACGTTCGACGACACCTTGTTGCGCGAGTATGAGGGCGCGGTGCCGACCGTCGGATAATAGTTCGAGCGGTAAAAGCGGATCATGGCGCGTGCCTGCAGAAAGTTCGCTTCCGACTGCTTCAATGTCTGGTTGGCGCCGTCGACTTGCGCTTCCAGCGCGTTCAGTTGCGGATCGTTGAACATCTCCCACCAGTTGGCGGGCAGCTTGGCGTCGGCGGGCGGGCCGTCCTGTGAAGCCGGTGTTTCTTTGTAGCTCGGCGGAGCGACGACTTTGGGACGCGTGTAGTTTGGTCCGACTGCGCAACCGGTCAACAGCAATGCGAGCGCAAGGATGACCACCCATTTCGCTTGGTGCAGCCGCGCATGATTAGAGTAGCTCTTTCGTGCTGCAAATATCGCAGGGGGAAAGACCAGTTTCACCTGCTGACGTAAAGCAGATCCCTCGTCGGCTCTGGCCGGCTCGTGATGACAAACATTGGACTGCAACATAACTCCTACCTCTACTTCGTCACCCGCACTTGCTCGCCATCCACAATCGAATCGGGCGGATTTTCCATGATGGATTCGTTGCCGTCGAGACCGCCGTTGACCTCGACGACATTGCCGAAGTCGCGGCCCAATGTGATCTGCTTCAGTAGCGCGCGGCCGTCCGGCTGCACGGTCGCGACGCGAAGCCCTTCGGAGCGGAACAGCAACGCAGCAACCGGAATGATGTACGTCCGCGTCACGGCCGGAATCTTGAAGTGAACCTCGGCATAAGCTCCAGGCAGCAGCTCGCCCGTCGGATTGGGTACATCGACCTCAACCAGCAAAGTGCGCGTCGATAGATCGATGGCATCGGCGGTCCGCACCAGGGTTCCTTCGAAGTGGCGGCCGGGGAACTCATTCAGTGTGACGTCGGCTTTAAGTCCGGGCTTGGCCGTCGGCGAGTAGGCCTGGGGAACATTTACGAAGACGCGCAGTACGTGCGTATCGGCGACGTGAAAAAGCTCGCGCGCAGCACCACCTGAGCTGCCCGCATCGATAAGGTCGCCGATGTCGACTTTGCGCGCGGTCACTACTCCGTTAAACGGAGCGTAGATTTTCTCGAACGACTGCAGATCTTGCAGGCGTTTCAGATTGGCTTGTGCCGATTCAACCATGGAACGCTTGGCCGCAAGATCGCTGGTGGCATTGTCGGTCTCCTGTTGCGAAACCGAGTTTTGCGCCAGCAGCCCGGTGTAGCGCTTGGCGGTAATTTCGGAGAGCTGCAGGTTCGCGCGGGCCGTATCCAGGTCGGCGCGCACTTGTTGCATTTGTTCGTCGACTTCGGGGGTCTCGATATCGGCCATCAGTTCGCCGGCCTTGACACGTGCGCCGATGTCCACGTACCAGTGCCGCAAGTATCCGTTGGTTCGCGCGTAAATGGGACTGTCGGTGAAGGCCTGCATGTTGCTAGGGAGCACGATTTCCTGCGCTGGCGCTCCCACCTTCGGTTGCACCACGGTGACGGTGGGAGCAGCCAGAGTGAGTGTTTCGGTGCGAAGCGCCGCGCGGGATTTCAGGCGCGGCAGAACGCCGGCCACGACCACGGCAGCCACCGCCAGAACAAAAGCCAACACGCCGACGGCTAGCTTCTTTTTACTGATCGGCGCGGGCATCGGAGCAGGCACCTGCTCTTTGATCTGGGTGACTTCGGTTTCCGGACTTTCTTCAATTCTCATTGCGATTCCTTTGCCAAGGTACCGACGTTACCGTTCAGTCCTCGGTCTGCTTTTGCTGCAACCATCCGTGGATAATGCTGAATACTGTGGGAACAAAAAACAGCGTTGAAACCGTGGCGAAACATAATCCTCCGATCACGGCGCGACCCAGGGGAGCGTTCTGCTCGCCACCTTCGCCCATGCCCAGCGCCATGGGCAACATGCCGATGATCATGGCCAAGGCCGTCATCAGCACCGGACGGAAGCGGGTGAAGCCCGCCTGAATCGCGGCTTCGGCCGCCGTAAGCCCCTCCTGCAATTGTTCGCGTGCGAAGCTGACCACCAGAATGCTATTGGCGGTTGCCACTCCCATGCACATGATCGATCCGGTCAGCGCCGGCACGCTCAGCCGTGTTCCGGTGACGAACAACATCCACACGATTCCAGCCAGCGCAGCCGGCAGCGCGGTGATGATGATGAAGGGATCGAGCCACGACTGGAAGTTCACCACGATCAGCATGTAGACCAGGAGAATGGAAAAGAACAATCCGGCGGCTAGTCCCACGAACGAGGAGCGCATGGTTTGAATCTGGCCGCGCACAATAATCTGCGAGCCGCGAGGAAGATTCTTGCGGCTGGCACTGACGATGCGATCGATGTCGCTGGCCACTCCGCCCAGATCGCGGCCTTGCACCGCGCCATAAATGTCGAGCGTGGGAATGATGTTATAGTGCGACATCACCGACATCTCCGACTCGCGATCGATGGAAGCGACACCCGCCAGTATCTGCGGCGCGGCGTTGCTGGGGCCGGTGATGGGAATGTTCTCCAGGTCCTGCAAGGATTGCACGCGATACTGCGGCGTCTGGGTCGAGAGCTGATAGCTGACATGGTTGGCAGGATTCAGCCAGTAGGTGGGTGCCGTTTGAAAGCTGCCGCTCAGAGTAACCAACATGCTGGTGGCAACATCTCTCTGGGTGAATCCAACCTGATTCAGCTTGGTGCGATCGACGTCGATGTGCAGCTTGGGTTGGTCGAAGGTCTGCTGAATGCGTACATCGGAGGTACCGGGAATCTCTTTGATCTTCTCCATCAGCTGATCGGCGAAGGCGCGGTTCCCGTCCATGTTCTGGCCGACAATCTGGATGTCCACAGGCGCGGGAAGTCCGAAGTTCAGGATCTGGCTAATCATGTCGGCCGGCATGAAGGCGAACATCGTCCCGGGATATTCGTCGGCCAGCCGGCTGCGGAGCGCGTGAATGTACTCTTCCGTCGGTCGATGCTTCGGGGTCAACGAAACCAGGATGTCCGCGTCGCCAGTTCCAACCGGCGCTGAGCTGCTATACGACAGATTGATGCCGCTGTAAGGAATGCCAATGTTGTCGATGATGCTGGCGATCTGCGAGGGTGGAATCTCTTCGCGAATCGTGTGCTCCACCAGATCGCAAAGGCGGGCGGTCTCTTCGATGCGCGTGCCGGTGCGAGCCCGCAGGTGCAACTTGAACTCGCCGCTGTCGGTGGCAGGAAAGAAGTCCTGTCCGAGCCAGGGAAACAGCAGCAGCGACAAAACGCAGAAAGCCAGAAAGCAAACGCCGAAGACCTTTTTGTGTTCGATGGCGCGGCAGATGAGCCCGTGATAGTACTCGCGAAAATCTTCGAACTTTTCTTCGAACTTCACCTGCAGGCGCGAGAAGAAGCCCTTCCCGTGATACTCAGCATCGTGCTCGTGACCTTTTAGCAGATACTTCGCCATCGTCGGAACCAGGGTTCGCGACAGCAAGTATGACGCGAGCATGGCGAAGACCACGGCTTCGGCCAGCGGCACGAACAAATATCGCGCCACGCCTGTCAGGAAGAACATGGGGACGAACACGATGCAAATCGCCAAGGTCGAAACCAGCGCGGGTACGGCAATCTGCTGCGCGCCGTCCAGGATGGCGTGTTCTACTTCCTTGCCCAGCGCGATGTTGCGATTAATGTTCTCGATTTCCACCGTGGCGTCGTCAACCAGAATTCCGACCGCCAGCGCCAGTCCGCCCAGGGTCATGATGTTGATGGTCTCGCCCAACGCGCTCATCACGATGATCGAGGTCAGCACCGCTAGAGGTATCGACACCGCGATAATCAGGGTGCTGCGCCAACTGCCCAGGAAGACCAGAATCATGATTCCGGTGAGGCACGCCGCGATCACGCCTTCACGAATCACGCCCGAGATGGCGGCCTTCACAAAAACCGATTGATCGGCCAGAGGACGAATTTCCAGCGCCGCCGGAAGTCCCGCCTTGATGAGCGGAAGCAATCCTTTTACGCCAGAAATAATGTCGAGCGTGGAACTGTTGCCCGACTTCAAGATGGTGAGCAGCGAAGCCCGTTGGCCGTTGACGCGGACGATATTGGTCTGCGGCGGAAAGCCGTCGCGCACGTGAGCCACGTCGCGGATGTAGATGGTCGAAGTGCCCACTGTCTTGATCGGCAAGTCGTTAAGCTTGTCGACATTCTTGGGGCTGCCGTTCATGTCGACTTCGTATTCGAACTGCCCCATCTTCGCGGTGCCGGCGGGAAGAATCAGGTTCTGCGCATTGATGGCGTTCACTACGTCATTGGGTGAGAGCCCCTTCGCCTGTAGCGCCGTGGTGTCCAGATCGACTTGCACCTGGCGCTGCTTGCCGCCATAGGGGAAGGGAACCGATGAACCGGGAACCGTCGCTAATTGCGTGCGAACGAAGTTCCAGCCCAGATCGTTGAGCTGCGTTTCCGTCAGCCCGCGGCCGGACAAAGCCAGTTGCAGAATTGGAACGCTGGAAGCGCTATAGGTGATGACCAGCGGAGGCGTAGTTCCCACCGGAAATTGCCGCAGGTTGGTTTGCGACACGGCAGTAACTTGCGCGACCGCGTTGCCGATGTCGGTGCCTGGCTGAAAGAAGATCTTCTCGACCGCGATTCCGTTAATCGATTGCGACTCGATGTGCTCAATGTTGTTGACCGTCGAGGTGACGGAGCGTTCGTGAATGCTGACAATGCGATCGGCAATGTCCTCCGGCGCCAATCCGGTATAGGTCCAGATCACGCTGACGACGGGGATGTTGATGTTGGGAAAGATGTCCTTGGGAGTCCGCACGATAACGAGCGGTCCCGCAATCAGAATCAACAGCGCCACTACGATGAAGGTATAAGGCCGCCGTAGGGCAAGCTTAACAATCCACATACTCGTCTTTCAGTTCCTGCAAAAAAGCCGAATCTAAATTTCTTCGTTGCTGGTAATTGCAGATCGATTGCCAATTCCGAATCCGCCCCGCGAGCGGCGGAAACTGCTTGTTGCTGAGCAAACTAGCGATCCGGTGCGTGGATGGATGAATTTTGTCGGCGGAGATGTCTCGGCTTTCTGACAGGAGATGTCGAAGGCTCGACAGCAAACTGCGCATGTCAAGAAAGCTCCGGGACCGGTCATCTCCGGTCGCGGCATCCTCTGCTCGATATTGGGCGGGGCTTGCCTACGCTGTCTGCGGAAAGGCTCTGCTGCGAGCGAGTGGCAATCGAGGTGCAACATACCCGGTCGTTCGTGGGGAGGAAATTATGAGGAAGCTGCTCACAGCTCTCTTAGGTCTGTTAGTAGTATTGGTCGTGCTGGCCGCTGCTTCGATGGGCTGGGCGCTACCGCCGGACACGCCGGCAGGCAACGCCGCATTTAAAGCGCAATGTGCATCCTGTCATGGCCCGGACGGAGCGGGTACTTCGGCCGGACGAAGTCTGAATGTGCTGGACCTGCGGTCGCCGGCTGTGCAAGGCCAGTCAGATGCGCAGCTGGAACAGATCGTCAAGAACGGCATTAACAACATGCCCGGCTTTGGCGATAGCCTGTCTGACCAGGAGATTGCTGCCGTGGTAGCGCACGTTCGGACATTTGGCAAGACAAATACTCCAGCCAGCCACTGAGTGCAAGGCGGAGGTCGAGGCACTGCTGAGGGGCGGGCAGGCTGAAAAGTTGCTGCAATTGCGGTCATGTACGGTAGCCCGCTAAAATCCCCTGCAGACCGTTCCACGATTGGAATACCGAGCCTATCTCACGATGAGTCCCAAAAATTCGTTTGTCCTACGTCTTGCCTGCGCTCTCCTGATCGCAACCTGTCTTCCCGCTTTTCTGCAGGCGCAACAGCTTTCCCCCACTCTCGACGCTATCTTCAACAAGCATGAATTTGACGCCAAACATTTCGGGCCTGCCCGCTGGATCGATAAAGGAACGAAATACACCACCGTCGAGCCGTCGGCTGCGGTTTCTGGAAGCGAGGACATAGTCGAGTACGAGACCGCAACCGGAAAGCGCGCGGTCCTGGTGTCGGCTGCGAAACTGATCGCCACGCGCGGCGCGCCAGCGATGAAGATCGACGATTACAGCTGGTCGCAAGACAACAAGCAGTTGCTTATCTTCACCAACACGAAGAAAGTTTGGCGAGTCAATTCGCGAGGCGATTACTGGGTGCTCGATGTGGCCAGCGGGCGTCTGAAGAAGCTGGGAGGCGACGCGCCAGAGTCGTCGCTAATGTTTGCCAAGTTCTCTCCTGACGGCAAGAGCGTGGGCTTCGTGCGTGCCAATAACATTTACGTACAGGACCTGGCTACGCGATCAGATTCGCGCGCTGACCAACGATGGCTCGGCGACGCTGATCAACGGCACGACCGATTGGGTGACGGAGGAAGAGCTAAGTCTGCGCGACGCGTTTCGCTGGAGTCCCGACAGCCAGTCGATCGCATACTGGCAATTCGATACGACAGGAGTGGGCGAGTACTCGCTGATCAACGATACGAAAGACGAGTACCCGGTGGTGACGACGTATCCGTATCCGCAGCCGGGGACGACGAACTCTGCGGTCAAGATCGGCGTGGTTTCGGCGCAGGGTGGCGCTACGAAATGGATGGACCTGCCGGGCGATCCGCGCAATCATTACGTCGCCCGCATGGAGTGGGCGAAGAATTCGAACGAGTTGATCCTCGAATATCTAAACCGGTTGCAGAACACCAATCAGGTGATGCTGGCCGATGCGCGTACGGGGGCCGTGCGGACGCTGTTTGAAGACAAGGACGCAGCCTGGGTGGATTATGTGCGCTCGATTGAGTGGGTGGGAGATGGCAAAGGCTTGGTGTGGCTGAGCGAACGCGACGGCTGGCGCCACGCCTACGTGATCTCGCGCGCAGACGGCAAGCTGCAACCTCATCACCAACTTTGCCGGAGACGTGATCTCTGAAATCGCGGTTGATGATGCGGAAGGCTGGTTCTACTTCATTGCTTCGCCCGACGATGCAATGCGCCATATCTTTACCGTTCGCGGCTCGATGGAAGCGGCACGCCGCAGCGGGTTACGCCGGCGAATCGAGCCGGGCACGCACCGCTACGACATCGCGCCCGACGGCAAGTGGGCGCTGCACACGGTTTCCACTTTCGATTGTCCGCCGGTTACGGAGCTGGTCAGCCTGCCCGATCACAAGGTTCATGCGGGTGCTGGAAGCCAACGACGCGCTGGCGCATAAAGCGAAAGAGCTGATCGCGTCGCCGACGGAATTTTTTCAAGTGCCGGTGGGCAACGGTGTGACGCTGGACGGCTGGATCATCAAGCCGCCGGACTTCGATGCGAAGAAGAAATATCCGGTGCTGGTCTACATCTACGGCGAACCCGCAGGCGCGACCGTTACCGATGCCTGGGGCGGTTCGCGAAGACTGTTTCACGAGCTGATCGCGCGCCAGGGATATCTGGTAGTGAGCTTCGATAATCAGGGCACGCCCGCGCCGAAGGGTCGCGAGTGGCGAAAATTGTTTACGGTGATGTTGGCGTGTTCTCTTCGGTGCAACAGGCCGAAGCCATTCGCGAACTGGCCAAGGAGCGCACCTATATTGATTTTTCGCGCCTGGCGATCTGGGGATGGAGCGGCGGCGGCTCCAACACGCTGAACATGATGTTTCGCTATCCCGGTCTGTTCAAGGCGGGGATCGCGGTGGCTCCCGTCGCCGACCAGAGACATTACGACACCATCTACCAGGAACGCTACATGGGCCTGCCGCAAGCACAACACCAAGGGCTATCACGATGGCTCACCGATCAACTTCGCCCAGGGACTCAGCGGCAAGCTGCTGGTCGTCCACGGTTCAGGCGACGACAACGTTCATTTCCAGGGAACCGAACTGCTGATCAATCGGCTGGTCGAGTTGGGCAAGCCGTTCGACATGATGGATTATCCCAATCGCACGCACTCGATCTCCGAAGGGCCGGGGACGTCATTTCACATACACAGTCTGATCGCACGATACTTGGAGGAGAATGTTCCGCCGGGAGGAGTGGCGCCGTGATTTTCAGGGCATAAAACGTCGGCCCGAGTTATTCGAAATCGGCCGCAAGCAAATGAAAAGGCTGGCTCTAGGGCCAGCCTTAAAAATCTGACAGAACGCCGGATGAGCAGCTACTTTGCCGCGCCCACAGCCTTCACGCGTTTGCTCAGGCGGGCCTTGTAGCGGCTGGCGGTGTTCTTGTGCAGCACGCCTTTCTGGACGCCCTTATCGACAACCGAAACGGTCGCGCGATACGCGGTCTGGGCGGCGTCTTTGTCGCCCTTGCTGATGGCCTCGCGCAGGAGGCGCAGGGCTCCGCGAAGGCGTGACTTGTTGGCGCGATTGCGCGTTGTCTTGGTCTCGGTTTGACGCACACGCTTGAGCGCCGAAAAATGATCAGCCATAACTTTGCTGTAGTCCTTAGTGAGGAATCTCGACGTACGCCGAATGTTTCATTCTACCGGAAGCTGGTGGCAGAGGGCAAATCGGGCGGCCGTGTTCACGCGCCATTGTCCAACGGCGGTACGTCAGTTAGTCGCCGTTTTTAGGACCACGTCGGGAGTGGGTTGTCGCAAGCACTCCGCCGCGGGAACGAAGTAGTAGGCACCGGTGATAGGCCGAGTATAGCGCGTGAGGGCGTCCCGCACTCCGCTTGCGCGGCCGGCCATGCTTTCTAACATCTTCGCAAGACGTTGCTGGTCAGCGCTAAATCCTACGAACATAGTGCCGTGATTGGTCACCGTGCCGTACGGCATGTTGCGACGGAATATCTTCCCGAATTTATCCTGATCGGTACTCGCTACATGCGAGTCCGCCGGCTTATCTTCAAGCTCAACACTGTCCAGTTTTTTCCGTCCGATCACTAGCTCCTGCCGGTTGTCCGCAAGCGCTTCCCACAGAGCGGTGTCATGGGCCCACTTCTGCAATAGGAGGACAGATCCGGCCGTGCCAGGATTGCCCTCCGGGATCAGAGCTATCTCAGGCGCATCAATCAGGGTGGGATTCTCACTCCCGTCAATGAAGCCGGTAAGGTCGCGGTCGTGACGATAGGGCCAACTTGAGGTCTCCTCTGCCACCGAAGCCAATCCATTCAGTTCGGCAATCGCCCGTCGAGAAACGTCGAAGATCACGTCATAGGCGCTGCCGGAAAGCCACAGCACGGCATCGTGCTGAGTTGCCGGCATGACGAATCCGTCGACCCCCGCCAAGTTGTCGTTGAAGCCCTTGATTCCGGCGGGTGCATCGTTGGGCGCAACTTCGCTCCAAAGCTCCGGTCTGAACCCTACCACCAGGTTGACACCGCCCATGGTCGTCTGGGGCTCACGGAACGAGGAGATCGCCGCCACCAGGTCGCGGCGGTTTCGCCCATCCACGACATCAAATTCCAGGTAGGCATGAGACGGGTTTCCCAGAGCGAAGATTCCACTTTGAGCAGTTTTCATCTAGCGACCTTACCAAGACTCCGAGCTCTGGACAATCGGTTTCAAGAACCAATCCAGTCGCAAGCTCCGGCTGTCAAACCGGACCAATCCTTCGCCGCTCCTTTTACCCGACTGCAACATCTAATTGGTGGAAAGGGGATTTGATACCGTCGGCCAGCAACGTATCTCAACCGGTACCGAATTGCTTATCTCTGGCATTGACTCTATCCCGATTCAGGGATACGCTAGCGGCCAATGAAAGTTGTTTTTGGCTTGGACGATCTTCCGGCCTCAATTCGTTCCACCGATCCACCACGCTGTCGCACATTCCAATGCCAGACCGAAGCGGTAGGTCTGTTCGCTGTCCATTCGGCTTTCGGAAAGTGTTCTTTTGGAACACCAGGGCCCCACTACCCCAATTCGGGCAACTATGCCGCGGATGGGAGGCTCCAACACCATGGGAGGCTGTCTTCCGACTCTAGATGAAGAAGAATATTGAAATCAGCCCGAATATCGAAACCCTGTTTGGCACCCGCGACGAAAACCTGCGCCTGCTGGAAGATGGTTTAAACGTCGCCATCACTCTGCAGGCCGATTCCATCGAGATCGACGGGAGCGGCTAGCGATGTCGGCCGGGCCGAGCAGGTATTTGCGGACTATCAGCACCTGCTGCGCAACGGCCACACCTTCGTCAACGGCGATCTGGCGTCATGATTCGCGTGTTGACCTCGGACCCGACAGCCACCCTGCGCGGTCTGGCGGAAGCCGGCAAGCAGCGCTCGTTCGGCAAGCGCACCGTGCAGCCCAAGAGCATCAACCAGCGTCGCTACCTGGAAGCCATCGAGAAGCACGACATGGTTTTCGGCGTTGGGCCCGCCGGAACGGGCAAGACCTATCTCGCCGTGGCCATGGGAATTGCTGCACTGATGTCGAAGCGGGTGAACCGCATCGTGCTGGCGCGACCGGCTGTGGAAGCCGGCGAGCGTCTGGGCTTTCTGCCGGGAACGCTGCAGGAGAAAGTCGATCCCTATCTGCGCCCGCTGTACGACGCGCTCTACGACATGCTGGAGCCGGACAAGGTCGATCGCTATCTCGAGAAAAACGTCATCGAGATCGCGCCTATCGCCTTCATGCGCGGACGCACGCTGAACGACGCTTTTGTCATTCTCGACGAAGCGCAAAACACAACCTCCGAGCAGATGAAGATGTTCGTTACCCGCCTGGGCTTCAACTCCAAGGCGGTGATCACCGGCGACATCACGCAGATCGATTTGCCCAACGCCAATCGCAGCGGATTGGTCGAGGCCATCGACATTCTGGGCAAGGTCGAAGGCATTCACTTCTGCTACTTCGATGAGGGCGACGTGGTGCGGCATCACCTGGTGCAGCGCATTATCCGCGCCTATGACGATCACAAAGGCCGTAATGAGCAGCTGTCGCTTTCGCTGGAGGTCAAGAACAGTAATAGCTACGCAGCGCCAATCAGCGGATCGGCCGGCTTATGTTCCGGCGCAGCATCGCAGCGCGAAGCTCCATTGCCCGAACTGTCGTCCGCCGAGCCGCCATTAGCGCCGCTATCGTCACAAGATCGCATTTCCGAGTAAAGACTTGGTACCATACTGTGGGAGGGCTACTTCGCCCTCCCATTTGTTCTTGAAACGAAAGTGATCATTCTGGAGCACGAAGACGAAAGCATTCGCGAACGGGCGCTGGCCCTTTTCGCAGGAAAAGCGCAGCGAGCAGTCGCGATTGCGCGGTGAAGTCAACATCCGCATCACCTCCAGCCGAGAGACTGCGGATGCTGAACCGCCGCTTCCGCAAGAAGAACAAGCCCACCGACGTTCTGTCATTTCCATCCGGCTTGCCGAAGTTAGCCGGCGATATCGCGATCTCCGCCGAGATTGCCGCCGCCAATGCCGCCCAGCTGGGCCATTCCACCGAGACTGAACTGAAAATTCTCATCCTGCACGGACTGCTGCATCTGGCTGGCTACGATCACGAGAGCGACCAGGGCGAAATGCGAGCGCGCGAGGCCGAACTGCGCCAGCACTTGAAGCTGCCGGTTGGTCTGATCGAACGGACGCACGGCACAGTCACCAGCGCCCGGCCCGCACGGACGCATCCGCGCAAGTCCGTCGCGCTCGGCCAGGCGCGAAGGCAGGCGGAAATGAGCCTTCCGTTAGCCATCCTGCTGCTGGTGCTGATGGGGCTGCTGGCGCTCGTTTCTTATGTTGACCATCTCTACGCTGAAATGGGCAAGTTTCTGGCGCGCGAATTCCAGGAGAACATAGAAGCCTATGAGGAGCGGGTCGAACCCAGGCTGCACGTGAGCCGCAAACGCGCGGCCTTTGCCATGACCGTGCTGACCCAGCTCTGCATGGCCAGTATCGGCGTCCTCATTGGCTACGTGCTCTTCATGGAGAAACGCTGGGTGGTGCTGGACCTGGTGCAGGCCGCGGTCAGCCTGATCTTCATCATCGTTATCTTCCATCAGCTGCTGCCGTATGTTTTCTTCGTGCGCACGCGGGGTGAGTGGCTGGCACGCTGGGTCCCGGTGCTTCGCTTCCTGATTTACCTGGCTTTGCCCGCAACGCTGATTCTCGGCTTTGGACTTTCCGTGGCCTCGCTGTCCAAAGAGCACAGCGAGCGCCAGCCCGAGCACCCTCGGAGGCCATGGACGCGTTTATCGAAGCCGGACAGGAAGAGGGAATTCATCGAGGAAAGCGACCGCGATCTTATTCAGTCGGTAGTAGAGTTCGGCGATAAGACGGTGCGCGAAGTGATGACGCCGCGGCCCGATATTGTCGCCGTTCCCGTCACCATGACAATTGCGGAGATGACCGATCTGTTGAAGAAATATCCCTACTCGCGCATTCCGGTGTACGAAGGAGACATCGACTACATCAAGGGAATTGTCTACGCCAAGGATCTTTTGCAGGTGGCCGATGTTGAAGCCCACAGCAAGACGGTCCGCGACCTGATGAGGCCGGAAGTGTACTTTGTTCCCGAGACCAAGTTTGGCAGCGAGCTGCTGCGCGAGATGCAGCGCGACAATGCTCGCCTGGCCATCGTGATTGACGAATACGGAGGAGTTGCCGGCCTGGTGACGATCGAAGACCTGGTGGAGGAGATTGTCGGCGAGATCCGTGACGAGCACGAGGAAGGCGACGTGGTGAAAGAGAGCGAGACCTCTTACATCTTTAACGGTAACACCGACGTTGACCTGCTGGAGAAGCTTCTGGGCGTCCGTCCGGAAGAGAAAGAAGCGACCACCATTGCAGGTCTGGTAAGCGAACTCGCCGGGCATATTCCCAAGCCTGGCGAAGTCTTCGAAGAGAACGGGCTGCGCTTCGAAGTGCTGGAATCAACCGAACGTCGCGTCGATCGCGTGCGTGTCAGCCTCCAGCCCAAACAGGTTGGCGCCTGATTAGATCAAGAATATAGCCAGCTAAACCCCATCCTTGTGGAGATCGCGGACTGCCGGCGAGCGCCTTATTCCACGGTTACCGACTTTGCCAGATTGCGCGGTTGATCCACATCGCAGCCACGGCGGACAGCAATGTGATATGCCAGCAACTGGCACGGCACGACCTCAAGAATCGGCACCAGAAGTTCCGGAGCGTCGGGAACGTAGAGTACGTGGTCGGCAGCCTCGCGAATCTCTTCGTCGCCTTCGGTGGCGATAGCGATGACCGTACCGGAACGCGCTTTCACTTCCTTCAGGTTCGACAGCGTTTTCTCATAACGTAACACCGAGTCGGGGTCGGTCTTGTCGTGCGTGGCCAGAATCACGACCGGCAGGTCTTCGTCGATCAGCGCGTTGGGCCCATGCTTCATCTCGCCCGCAGGATAGCCTTCGGCGTGAATGTAGGAGATTTCCTTCAGCTTAAGAGCGCCTTCCAGCGCAATGGGGTAATGAATGCCGCGCCCCAGGAACAGGAAATCGGCGGCGCGGTGATACTGCTTGGCCAGGTCCTCAGTCTCCTCGTCATGCGTCAGCAGCGCTTCCAACTTGCTGGGAATGCGGGTGAGCTCTTCCAGCAACTGCTTGGAGCGTTCCAGATCGATAGTGCCGCGAACGTGTCCAAGATGCACCGCCAAGAGAAATAACGCGGTCAATTGTGCGGTGAAGGCCTTGGTCGACGCGACGCCGATTTCGGGGCCGGCGTGAGTGTAAATCCGCCCGTACCGGCGCGGCGCCCGCACCGCGCGCTGCCGTCGCCGCGACCTCTGTCCCACCCCCAGCGCCCGCCATTGCGGCGCAGCAAACACCCGCCGTCCCTCCGCCAGCTCAAGCGGCGTCGGCGAAAGAGGAGCCCCCTGCGAAATCGCCGCTCGTCACGCCGACCATCGCCAAGCTGCCGCAAGGCGAGACCCCGGCGCCGCCGCCGCCGCCGTCCAATCTGCGGCCAGCGTCTGCCGCGGCGGATCGGCCGCCGTCCAACGCCGTGGCCTCGCTGGCTTCGGGCAAGCGGCGCGAATCGTCGTCGTCCGTGGCGGTGGCCTCGATCGCCTTCGCCAACGGCTCGGCCACGCTGTCGGATCGGGAGCGCGACCGCCTGAGCGAGGTCGCCGCGATGCAGCATGAGCAGGGCGGAGACATTCGCATCGTCGGCCACGCCGAATCGGCGAAGGGCGGCGACTCGGCCCAGCAGGAACTGGCGAGTCTCCGCCTCGCCCTCAACCGCGCGAAGGCAGTGGCGCAGGTGTTGAGCGGCGAGGGCATCGCCTCCCGCTCGATCGACGTTGAAGCCGCGCCCATCGGCGCGGGCGACACCGCCGCCAATGCCGAGGTCTATCTCGAACATTGAGCGCCAGTACAGAAGCCCTCCGGGTTTCTCACCTGACACGTGGGTGGCCGGGTCAAGCCCGGCCATAACGATTGTTTGACGCAACGCGTGTCATACACCAGACGTAACCCGTGCTAGTCTCTCCGCCATGAAGCCGCCGCTCAAAATCGCGATTGCCGGGCTCGGCACGGTCGGTGCCGGCACGGTGCGGCTGCTGCGGCAGAATGCCGAGCTGCTGGAGCGGCGCGCCGGGCGCAAGCTCGCGCTGGTCGCCGTCGCCGCGCGCGACCGGGCTCGCGACCGCGGCCTTGATCTCGGCGGCGTGCGCTGGGAGGCCGACGCGGCGGCGCTGGCGCCGGGGCCGATGCGGATGTCGTGGTCGAGCTCGATCGGCGGCAGCGAGGGCGTGGCGCGGGAGCTCGTCGCGGCGGCGCTGCAGAACGGCAAGCATGTCGTCACCGCGAACAAGGCGCTCCTCGCCCATCACGGCGCGGCGCTGGCCGCGGCTCGCCGAAGAGAAAGGCGTGGCGCTGCCTTCGAGGCGGCGGTCGCGGGCGGCATCCCGATCCTGAAGGCGCTGCGCGAAGGCCTCGCCGCCAACAACGTGAAGCGGATCTACGGCATCCTCAACGGCACCTGCAATTTCATCCTGACGACGATGCGCGAGACCGGCCGCGTTTCGCCGACGTGCTCGCCGAGGCGCAGCGCATGGGCTATGCCGAGGCCGATCCCAGCTTCGACATCGACGGCGTCGACGCCGCGCACAAGCTCGCGCTGCTGGCGGCCGTCGCTTCGGCACCGAGCCCGATTTCGCCGCGCGTCCATGTCGAGGGCATCCGCCACGTCTCGGCGCTCGACATCGCCTTCGCCGACGAGCTCGGCTACCGCATCAAATTGCTGGGCCTGGCCCGACCGACCGAGCGCGGGCTCGAGCAGCGCGTTCATGCCTGCATGGTGCCGCGCGCGGCGCCGATCGCCATGGTCGAAGGCGTCTTCAACGCGGTCGTGGTCGAAGGCGATTTCGTCGGCCGCGTCATGCTCGAAGGCCGCGGCGCCGGCGCCGAGCCGACCGCGTCCGCCGTGGTCGCCGATCTCGCTCGACATCGCCGCAGGGCCGCAACGCCACCAGTTTCGCCGTCGCCGCCGTCGCATCTGCGGCGCGCCGAGGCAGCGCCGATGGATCGGCACCGCGGCGCCTATTATGTGCGCCTCATGGTGCTCGACCGCCCCGGCGTGATCGCCGATGTCGCGGCGGCGCTCCGCGACGAAGCGGTCTCGATGGAGCAGATGATCCAGCGCGGCCGCGCGCCCGGCGAGGCGGTGCCGGTGGTGCTGACGACGCATGAGACCGAAGAGGCGGCGATGCGCCGGGCGCTCGCGCGGATCGCGCGGCTCGGCACGGTGGTCGAGCCGCCGCGCATGATCAGGGTGGAAAATCTTTAGGAGAGCAGCATGGCCGAAACCGTAGCGATGGACCGCAATCTCGCGCTCGAAGCGGTGCGCGTGACCGAAGCCGCGGCGCTTTCGGCCTCGCGCCTGATGGGCCGCGGCGACGAGAAGGCGGCCGACCAGGCCGCGGTCGACGCCATGCGCCAGGCCCTGAACGGCCTCGCCATCGACGGCACGGTGGTGATCGGCGAGGGCGAGCGCGACGAGGCGCCGATGCTCTATATCGGCGAGAAGGTCGGCACCGGCCAGGGCCCAAGATCGACATCGCGCTCGATCCGCTCGAAGGCACCACGATCACCGCGAAGGGCGGCCCGAACGCGCTGGCCGTCATCGCCATGGCGGAGGCGGGCGGGTTCCTGAACGCGCCCGACGTCTATATGGACAAGATCGCCATCGGCGGCGAGTTCGGCGACGTGGTCGATCTCGACGAGACGCCGAAGAAGAATCTCCAGGCGCTCGCCAAGGCCAAGAAGGCGCGAGCTCGCCGATCTCGTCGTCTGCATCCTCGACCGGCCGCGCCATGCCGAGCTCATCGCCAAGGTGCGCGAGGCCGGCGCGCGCATCATGCTGATCTCCGACGGCGACGTGTCGCGGCGTGATCGCGACCGCGAGCCCGCAGAGCGGCGTCGACATCTATATGGGCTCGGGCGGCGCGCCCGAGGGCGTGCTGGCGGCGGCGGCGCTGCGCTGCATCGGCGGCTACATGCAGGGCCGCCTCATCTTCCGCAACGATGACGAGCGCGAACGCGCGCGCCGCTTCGGCATCAAGGATTTCAAGCGCAAATACGCGCTGCTCGATCTCGCCCATGGCGATGTGATGTTTGCCGCGACGGGCGTGACCAACGGCACCATGCTGCAAGGCGTGCGCCGCTTCGCCGGCGGCGCGGTGACGCATTCGATGGTGATGCGCTCGAAAAGCGGCACCGTGCGCATGATCGAGGCGCGCCACAATTTCGAGCGCAAGGTCAATGTCCCGGGGATGAGCCGCTGACCATGCCTGGGCTCGAGAGCGCCGAGTTCGCGCCGCTCTTCCCGACGCCCTTCCTGTCCTACCAATGGCCCGACAGCGACGCGCTCAACAAGGAGTTGCGCGAAAAGATCCTGGCGCACGAGCGCGCTCATCCCGGCAGCGGCCAGAGCAAGAGCAATATCGGCGGCTGGCATTCCGAGACCGGGCTATTGCAGTTCTGCGGGTCCGCCGGCCGCACGCTCTTGGAGCGTGCCACCGTGCTGACGAACGAGGCGACGCAGCGCGTCCTCGTTGGACGCGCGGCGCCATCGTTCGGCTGGACCATCGAGGCCTGGGCCAACGTCAACCGCGCCGGCGATTTCAACCGCATGCATCTCCACGGCATGTCGACCTGGTCGGGAACCTATTATGTCGAGGACGGCGATCCGCCGCGCGACGCCGAGTTCGGCACCTCGCTCGAGATCACCGATCCCAACCCGCAACGCTCCGCCACATTCTTTCCGCCAGATTCTGCCGCAGGGCATCTTCATCCGCCCGCTGCCGGGCCTGATGGTGCTTTTTCCGAGCTACGTCCCGCACATGGTGATGCCCCACCGCGGCAAGAAGCCGCGCATCTCGATCGCCTTCAATTTCCGCAAGAACCCGTTTCCGTGAGCGACGAGTCCCCTCTCGGCGTCGAGCGCTCGCTCTTGGGCCGGCGCTGGCGCGACCGCGCGGGCGACGACCGCGCCGGCCTCGCCATCTCGCAGCGGCTGGGCCTGCCCGAGATCGTCGGGCGCCTGCTGGCGCGGCGCGGCATCGCGCCCGACGCGGCCGAGCGGTTCCTGCAGCCGCTGCTGCGCGATGCCTTGCCCGATCCGACGCATCTCAAGGACATGGACCGCGCGGTCGCGCGCCTCGTCGCGGCGGTCGAGAGCAAGCGAGACCATCGCCATCTTCGGCGATTACGATGTCGATGGCGCGACCTCGGCGGCGCTGCTGCAGCGCTTCTTCGCCGCCGTCGGCGGCGCGGACGCGATCTACATCCCCGACCGCCAGCGCGAAGGCTATGGCCCCAACGCGCCGGCGCTGCTGCGGCTCAAGGCAGGAAGGCGCGGCGGTGGTCGTCACGGTCGATTGCGGCATCACCGCGCATGCGCCGCTCGCGGCGGCGGCGGAGGCCGGGCTCGACGTGATCGTGGTCGATCACCATGTCGGCGAGCCGTCGCTGCCGCGCGGCCGTGGCGGTCATCAATCCCAACCGGCTCGACGAGACGAGCCCGCATGGCATGCTGGCGGCGGTCGGCGTCGCGTTCCTGCTCGTGGTCGGCGTCAACCGCGCGCTGCGCGCGCGCGGCTGGTACGCGCGGCCGGCGCGAGCCCGATCTGATGCACTGGCTCGATCTCGTGGCGCTCGGCACGGTCTGCGACGTGGTGCCGCTGACCGGCCTCAACCGCGCGCTGGTGGCGCAGGGGCTCAAGGTGATGCGGCGGCGCGCCAATCCGGGCCTCGCGGCGCTGGCCGACGTGCCGGCATCGGCGAGCGCGATCGGCGCCTATCACGCCGGCTTCATCCTGGGGCCGCGGGTCAATGCCGGCGGCCGGGTCGGCGCGGCCGATCTCGGCGCGCGGCTGCTCGTCGACCGACGATCCGCTCGAGGCGCGCGCCTGGCGCAGCAGCTCGACGCCCACAACGCCGAGCGGCGCGAGATCGAGGCGCGCGTTCTGGCGCAGGCGATCGCGCAGGTCGAGGACGGCGGCCGCCGCGCGCTGCTGGTCTTCGTCGCGGGCGAGGGCTGGCATCCCGGCGTCATCGGCATCGTCGCGAGCCGGCTCAAGGAACGCTACAACCGCCCGGCCTGCGTCGTCGCGCTTGACGGCGCGATCGGCAAGGGCTCGGGCCGCTCGGTGGCCGGGGCTGGCGCTCGGGCCGGCGGTGATCGCCGCGCGCCAGGCGGGGCTGCTTGTCAATGGCGGCGGCCATGCCATGGCGGCGGGCTTCACCGTGCGGCGGAAGGCTGCTGGCGCTGCGCGATTTCCTCGAGCGCGCGCGCCGTCGAGGTGCTGGGCCCGACGAGCCGGTGCCCGAGCTCGCGATCGACGGCGCGCTGCGCCGCGGCGGCGACGCCGGATTTCGCCGAGCTGGTCGAGCGCCTCGGCCCGTTCGGCACCGGCAATGCCGAGCCGCGCTTCGTGCTGCCGCAGATGCGGGTGCTGCGCGCCGATGTGGTGGGCGGCGCGCATCTGCGCTCGTCCTCGCCGATGGCGCCGGGGCGGGGCGGGTCAAGGCGGTCGCGTTCCGCGCGCTCGACAGCGAGCTGGCGCCGGCGCTCCTCAACGGCCAGGGCCGCGCCTTCCATGTCGCGGGCCATCTCCGCGCCGACCACTGGCAGGGCCGCGAGGACGTGCAGCTCCTCATCGACGACGCCGCGCCGGCGGAGTGAGGGGAGGGGTTGAATGGACGTTGCCAACGCGGCCTGGCCTGATCTCCCCTATCCGGCCTGGCGCGAGACCGCCGCGACATTGCAGCTCTGGACCCAGATCGTCGGCAAGGTCCGGCTGACGCTGACGCCGTGGCTCAATCATGGCTGGCAGGTCCCGCTCTATGTCACCGCGCGCGGGCTCGGCACGTCGCCGATCCCGGTCGGCAACGAAATCCTCGAGATCGAGTTCGACTTCATCGGCCACCGCCTCGTCGCGCGCACGAGCCGGGGCGAGGTCGGGCGCTTCCGCTCGAGCCGCAAACGGTCGCCGACTTCTATCGTCGGGTGATCGATCTGCTCGGCGGCATCGGCGTCGCGGTCGCGATCGATGAGATGCCGAACGAAGTGCCGAACCCGATCCGCTTTTCGCAGGACCGCAGCCACGCCGCCTATGACGCCGCCGCGGCCCACCGCTTCTGGCGCGCGCTCGTCCAGGTCGACCGCGTCTTCAAGCTGTTCCGCACCGGCTTTCTCGGCAAGGCGAGCCCGGTCCATTTCTTCTGGGGCAGCTTCGACCTCGCGGTGACCCGTTTCTCCGGACGGCCGGCGCCGCTGCATCCCGGCGGCGTGCCGGGTCTGCCCGACGCGGTCACGCGCGAAGCCTATTCGCACGAGGTGAGCAGCGCCGGGTTCTGGCCGGGCAGCGAGGCTTTCCCGCAGGCCGCCTTCTATTCCTATGCCTATCCCGAGCCGGCGGGTTTCCGCGACCGCCCGGTCACGCCGGGCGCCCGCTTCGATGCGAGCGCTGGGCGAGTTCATCCTGCCCTACGACACGGTCCGCGCCGCCGCGGAGCCGGATGCCTTGCTGCTCGATTTCCTGTCCACCACCTACGCGGCCGCGGCCGAGGCCGGGGGCTGGGACCGCGCGGCGCTGGAATGCCCGATCGGCGTTCCGGCGCGGGTGCGGCCCATCTAGATCACGCCATCCAGCGCTCTTTCCACGCCTGGAACATCAGGATGGGCCACAGCGAGGCGTCCCAGTCATGCGTGCCCGCGACATGCTGGCGCCAGCGCTCGCCGATGGGCGCGGCCTCGAACATGCCATCGCCATCGAGCCGTCGCTCGTCCAGGAGCGCGTCGGCCCATGGCCTGAGCGGCCCGCGCAGCCAATCCTTGAGCGGCACGGTGAAGCCCATCTTCGGCCGCTCCACCATCTCCGGCGGCACGTAGCGATAGAGCACGCGGCGCAGCAGGCGCTTGCCGGGGCCGCCCGCGGCCTTGAGTGCCGGCGGCAGGGTCCACGAGAACGCGACCACGCGATGATCGAGCAGCGGCACGCGCGCCTCAAGCGACACCGCCATCGAGGCGCGATCGACCTTGGTGAGAATGTCGTCCGGGAGATAGGTGAGCGTATCGAGATACTGCATGCGCTCGACGAAGTTGGGCACGAGGTCCCGCACGCGCGGGTCTTCGAGCAGGCCCTTGGGCTCGCTTCCGCCCTTGACGAT
>CAVUSW010000010.1:0-481057 GCA_963744265.1 uncultured Acidobacteriaceae bacterium | reverse complement strand
CGTAAGGCTAGGGCAGGAGGACTCTGCAGGACAGCAAAAAACAAGACCGCTGCTCTAAGTTGCTATCGGCATGTAAAAGGCAAAGAGGACGGGAAGGAATGGCGAAAATTGAAGCCGAAAATCACGACCAAAACAACACCAAGATTGCTGTGCCTGATTATGACTGGCGGTGCCTAAAGGGAGCCAAACCTACCGCGTAAGTCTTTTAAATTCCAACTGCTTATCCCTTAGGAAACCGCTGCTCTATCCATCTGAGCTACAGGGCCGTGAGGACTTAGCGGCTGTATGCTGCATCATTGCTGCCCTACTCCGAATGCTGCGACTTACCTCGTCCATTCTACTGCATGGTAGCTTTCGACTGGTCTGCGGGGGTATGCCCAGCGAGTGGTTGTGCTTAGGCTGCCCGCTCCGTTGATGTCCGCTCCTCGGCTTTCCGCCATGCTGCATGGTCGCTGCACAACATTTCCAGATTTTCCAGTGCGTATAATTCCCCTCCATGATGAGTGATGAGCAACAAAAGTCGGCACACCGACGCCCGAAGCACACGCCTCAGCTTAATTTTGACCACGAGCATAAGGTCATGAAGATGTTTTGCGATAACGCAAAAACATACATTCAACTTAGCGGCACCGCGTTAGGCCTGACGATAACATTCAGGGAAAAGATTCTGGGCGAACGCGAGGGCAGTCCTCCCGGCACTTGGATGATCGTGATGTGGTTATGCTTTATGGTGGCGATATGTGCTGGTGCGTTTTACCAGTATTTAGCGGTTAAGTATCTTGAGCGAGAAATTGATTGGGAGTACTACGAAGGTTGGCAGTGGCTGCCTCCGGGCACCATTTACGCGGTCATGCTCCTTGCCTTCTACGGTGGTACCGTAACTTTTACCGCTTACTCAATAATCCGATTGCTATAGCAGTGCGTTGCGAACTCCAGCCTGGTGAGGCGCGCCCCCACGAGGAACAGCGCCAGGGCAAAAGGCCCCAGCGCTGCTTTCAAGCGGATATAGAGTTTCTGACCTCGGACCAATGCCGCCGGAATCGGTCTCTTGCTCCCGACAGCGATGAAGTTGGCAGAAGAAAATCGTCCAACAGCTTGCTTCCGGCTAAGGCGTGATTTCGAATACCGTCCCGGAGTTGAAGGTTCCTCCCAATGGTGTAGCGCCGTAGAGATTGCCGGCGCTATCGAACATCAGACTTCCCTGCGGATAAGTCCCATCGCTTCCGTCGGGACTGAAGTTATGAAGCACCGACTCCGCCCAGTTCCCGCCTTGCGTGGGTGTCATTTTAAACACCGTGCCTACGCCGTTCACCCCGCCGTTGGAAGTTGTGCCGTACAGATCGGCCGAGGATCCGAAATGGACCAGGCTTCCTTGGGGATAAGCCCCGTCCGAGCCGTTGAAGCTGAGCAGTACTTTCTCCGTCCAACTTCCGCCCATTTGCGGCGTCAACTGGAACACAGTCCCCTCGCCATGTATGCCACCCTGCTCGGTGGTGCCATAGAGATTATTAGCGGAATCGAGGATCAGTCCGCCCGTGGGAAAAGCGCCATCCGTGCCGTTGTAGTTAAAACTGTGCAGCACTTTCTCCGTCCAGCCGCCACTGCCGTTGGGCGATAACTCGAAGACAGTTCCCCCATAGTAGTTAATACCCCCATAGGCAGTTGTGCCGTAGAGATTGCCGGCAGGATCAATCGCCAGGCTGGCGTAGGGTATAGCGCCGTCTGCACCGTTGAAGTTGAAGCTGTGCAGCACGCGCTCGGTCCAGCCGCCACTGCCGTTGGGTGACAACTCGAACACCGTCCCATAGTTGTGAATGCCGCCCCGGTAAGTCGTACCGTAAAGATTGCCGAAGCCATCGATCACCAGGCTGTCGAAAGGATAAACCCCGTCCGTGCCGTTGCCGAAGCTGTGCAGCACCTTCTCGGTCCAGCCTCCACTGCCGTCCGGCGAGAACTCGAACGCCACCCCGTCATTGTGAATGCCGCCGGCGACGTTCGTACCGTAAAGATTGCCGGCGCCATCGAAGACCAAGCCACTTTCTGGACCGGAACCGTCATTGATAAGGCCGAAGTTGTGTAACACGTTCTCTGTCCAACCCCCGCTGCCGTTGGGCGTCAATTCGAACAGCACTCCGGAATCGTAAGCGCCGGCCTGACTGGCCATGCCGTACAGATTGCCGGCCCCATCGCTGACCAGCCCACCGTAGGCCGGGTTGCCCCCGTCGGTCCCATTAAAGTTGAAGCTGTGAATGACCGATTCCGTCCAGCTGCCATCTTCTCGGGGCGACAACTCGAACACCGTTCCATCGGAAATGCCTCCGTTGACGGTGATGCCATAGAGATTACCGGCGCCATCGAAGATGAGAGCGCCGTATGGATTGGCTCCATCTGTTCCATGGAAGCCGCTGGCGAAGCTATGGAGCACGGTCTCCGACCAGCCCCCACTCCCATTGGGTTTCAACTCGAAGGCCGTCCCCCACCCGTGTATGCCGCCATTGACGGTGGTGCCGTAGAGATTGCCGGCGCCATCGAAGACGAGGCCGCCGTAGGGGTCGGTCCCATCGCTCCCATTGCCGAAGCTGTGCAGTATGGTTTCTGTCCAGCCGCCACTCCCGTTCGACTTCAACTCGAAGACCGTCCCGAAGCCATGAATGCCACCGCGGACGGTCGTGCCGTAGAGATTGCCGCCGGAATCGACGATCAGGCTGGCGTAGGGATACTGTCCATCCGTGCCATTACCCAGACTGTGAAGCACCGTTTCAGTCCAGCCGCCGCTCCCATTGGGTGCCAACTTGAACACCGCACCGAACCCATGGATGCCGCCATAGTAGGTGGTGCCGTACATGTTGCCCGCACCATCCCGAACCAGGCCGGCTTCAGGATTGATCCCATCCGTCGTGTTGGGATTGAAGTTGTGCAGTACCGTCTCGGTCCAACCGCCGCCCTGCCTTGGCGATAGTTTGACCACCGTCCCGGCGTCGTAAACACCGCCGGTCTGGGTCGTGGTGTAAAGGTTGCCGGCGCTATCGAAGATCAGGCCGCCATAGGGCGAAGCGCCATCGGTACCGTTGCCGAAGCTGTGCAGAATCGTTTCTGTCCAGCCTCCGCTTCCATTGGGCGTCAACTCGAAAACCGCACCTAGCCCATGGATGCCGCCCGTGTTGGTCGTGCCATAAAGATTTCCTGCGGCATCGAAGACTAGAACACCCAGGGGATCCGTTCCGTCCCGGCCGTTATTGTCGAAGCTGTACAGCACCTTCTCTGTCCAGCCCCCACCCTGTTTGGGCGAGATCTCGAACACAGCTCCCACATTGTGGGAGCCACCACTGAGAGTCGTGCCATAGCGATTGCCGGCAGTATCGGCGATCAGTCCGCCTTCGGGATATGCCGCGTCTACGCCGTCAGGGTTGAAGCTGTGCAGTATTTGGTGAGTAGCCGCCCAGGTGTTGGTGACCAACAGGGCAAGCGTGAAGATCGCCAGAGTCGCTTTCAATCCGATGGAAAGTGTGTTGTGACGCATGAAGGGAATCCTTTTTTAGCCAGAGCTTCGGTCATGGCTTAGATGTGCTGCAAAATTGGTTACCAGAAAATCGGCCTTTTCCGGAGGTTGAGCTGAGGCTCCTTTCCGTTTACGAAGAAGGTTTGCCTGTTCGAGCTGCGAGCACGAACGCTAGGGCGGATCTCAAACTCCATCCCTTTGCTGTGAATGCCGCCCTGTTAAGTAGTCTTTTTTTTCAGAGCATCAGCGACCATGGCCGGCAGCTTGGCTTTTTACCACGAATTGTCTTCGGAAAACTAGCTTTTCCTGCGCTCGAGCTGAGGCGCCGTTCCTGGTTTACCCGGAAGGTGCGCCTTCCCCATCGAACGAAACCTAGGGCCCGATCTCGAATACTGTTCCGGAGTTATAAGTGCCGCCCCCTAATCCAGTGGTGCCATAAAGATTGCCGACAATATCGAAGAGCAGACCAGCTTCGGGAGAATTTCCGTCCTCCCCGTCGGGCGTACCGAAGTTATGCAGCACCGTCTCAATCCAGTTCCCGCCTAGGGTGGGCGTCAACTCGAAGACCGTACCCGTGTTATTAACTCCACCGGCGGATGTTGTGCCATAAAGGTTCGCCAGAAGACCGTAGAAGATCAGACCGCCTGTGGGATAGGCTCCATCGCTGCTGTTGAAGCTGTGCAGCACCCGCTCCGACCAACCTCCGCTCCCGTTAGGAGTCAACTGGAATACGGTCCCATATCCGTGAATGCCGCCGGACCCGGTCGTGCCGTACAGATTATTGGCGGCGTCGAGGACCAGACCGGCGAAAGGATAGGCTCCATCCGTGCCGCTATTGTTGAAACTGTGCAGCACCTTCTCCCTCCAGGCTCCATCCGTGAACGACATTTCGAACGCGGTCCCATAGGAGTGAATGCCGCCTTGCCGGGTCGTACCATAGAGATTGCCGGCGGCATCGATGGTCAGGCCGGAGTAAGGAAAAGCTCCGTCTGTGCCATTGAAGTTGAAGCTGTGCAGCACCGTCTCCGTCCAGCCTCCACTGCCGTTCGGCGACAACTCAAACACCGTTCCGTAGCCGTGAATGCCACCTTCGAGCGTCGTGCCGTAGAGATTACCCAAGCGATCGAAGACCAGGCCGGAATAGAGCCAGGCCCCGTCTGTGCCATTGAAGTTGAAGCTGTGCAAGATCTTCTCTGTCCAGCCTCCACCGGCGCGCGACAATTCGAACACTGTTCCGTAGTTGTGGATGCCGCCCTGGAAAGTCGTCCCGTAGAGATTGCCGACGGCGTCCATGATCAGGCCCGCCTCAGGATTACTCGCGTCGGCGTCTTTGCCGAAGTTGTACAGGATCTTCTCGGTCCAGCCGCCGCCTCCGTTGGGCATCAACTCAAATACCACGCCGGATTCATACGCGCCGCCAAAGCCGGTGGTGCCGTAGAGATTGCCCGCGGCGTCGCTGATCAAACTGCCGTACGCAGGACTAGTCCCATCCGTCCCGCCATAGTGGAAGTCGTACAGCACTGTCTCCGTCCAGCCGCCGTCCTGCCTGGGCGACAACTGGAACATGGTCCCAACGCTGCCGGTACCACCTCCCACGGTCACGCTGTAGAGATTGCCGTCAGCATCGAAGTTCAAGCCGGCGTCGAGCTCCGCTCCGTCCGTGCTGATCAAATTGAAACTGTGCAGCACCGTCTCGATCCAGCCCCCGCCCTGGCGAGGCGACAACTCGAACGCCGTTCCCCAGCCATGGATGCCGCCTTGCTGAGTTGTGCCATACAGATTGCCGGCAGCATCGAAGATCAAGCCGGCGTTGGGACTAATCCCGTCGGTGCCGCGGCCGAAGCTGTGCAACACCGTTTCCGTCCAGCCCCCACCCTGGCGAGGCGATAACTCGAATGCCGTTCCGTCGCCATGAATGCCGCCTTGCTGGGTTGTGCCATACAGATTGCCGGCAGCATCGAAGATCAGGCTGGCGACCGGCTCAATCCCCTCGGTGCCATTGTCGTCGAAGCTGTGCAACACCGTTTCCGTCCAGCCACCGCCCTGTTGAGGCGACAACTCAAACACCGAGCCCCAGCCGTGTATGCCACCGTAGAAGGTCGAGCCATAGAGATTGCCAGCGCCATCGAAGATCAAACCGGCGAAGACAAGATACCCGTCCGTGCCATCGCCGAAGCTGTGCAGTACGGTCTCGATCCAGCCGCCGCTTCCATTGGGCGATAACTCGAAAACCGTTCCTCCGCCGTGAATGCCGCCCTCCTGGGTCGTGCCGTAGAGATTGCCGGCGCCATCGAAGATCAGGCCGTTGTAGTAGGGATAAGATCCATCCGCGCCCTTGCCAAAGCTATGCAGCACTCTTTCCGTCCAGCCGCCGCTGCCGTTCGGCGACAACTCGAACGCCGTTCCCAAGCCGTGAATGCCGCCTTCGAAGGTCGTGCCGTAGAGATTGCCGGCGCCGTCAAGCAGCAACCGGCCTTCGGGACCAACTCCGTCTGTTCCGTTGCCGAAGTTGTACAGCACCTTTTCCGTCCAGCCTCCGCTTCCGTCGGGCGAGAACTCAAATGCGGTTCCGGCGTTGTAAGTGCCCCCCGCGTTGGTTGTGCCATAACGATTGCCGGCAGCGTCGACAATTAATCCCGCCGTGGGATACGCCCCGTTCGATCCGCCGGGAGTGAAGCTGTGCAGCACCTGATGGGAAGCTGCCCGGACGCTCGTCACCAACAGAGCGACGGTGAGGATCGCCAGCGTCGCCCTCAATCCGATGGAAAGCCGGTTGGGGCGCACGAGGAGTCGCTCTTCTTGGCGCAGAGCTTCCTGGTCCACAGCTTTATGTCGCAGAGCTTCGGCACTCGGAGTTTCGGCTTGTATGCAGTTTGCTGACAAACTCGGCCGGAGATGGTTTTGCAGGGGCGTGGGTTTTGCTATGCCGCAGTCGATGCTTGCATTCTTGTGATCCCGAATAAGCGAACCGGGGCCCCCGACAAGCGTCGTCTTCGCGCCGGTGGGGGTGAAGTTCAGCCGATGCCGGACCTGCTTTTCGAGTTCTTCAGCAAACTGCATTACTGATAGCGCGACTTGATACGGCGAACGTGTCGCTGGAAAACTGATCTTTCCTCCGGGTTGAACGGATCGGCGCTCTTTTGGCTTCCGAAACAAGCGCGCCGCTCTCGCTGAGTTGAACCTAAGGCGTAATCTCGAAAACTGCGCCGGAGTTGTAAGCGCCTCCCAGTTGTGTCATGCCATAGAGATTGCCGGAGGTATCGAAAATCAGGCCGCCTTCGGGCTCATTCCCATCCCCGCCGACAAGACTGAAGTTATGCAGCACCGTTTCAATCCAGCTCCCGCCTTGGGTGGGAGTCAGCTCGAACACCGTGCCGGCGCCGTTAACCCCGCCGACGCGCGGTGGTGCCGTACAGATCGGCGAGGGATCCAAAACGAATCAACCCAGCATCGGGGGCACTCCCGTCCGTGACGTTAAAGCTGTGCAGCACTCTCTCCGTCCAGCTTCCGTTCTGCTGGGGAGTCAATTGAAACACGGTCCCGCCGAAGTAAATGCCGCCGCCAGCCGTCGTGCCATAGAGATTATTGGCGGAATCCAGGATCAGGCTAGCGAAGGGAGCAGCTCCGTCCGTGCCGTTGTAATTGAAGCTGTGCAGGATTTTCTCCGTCCAGCCGCCGCTGCCGTTGGGCGATAGCTCGAACGCGGCTCCATAGTAGTGAATACCGCCGTAAGCGGTAGTGCCGATAGAGATTGCCGGCGGAATCTACGATCAGTCCGGCGAAGGGCAAAGCTGCATCCGTGCCGTTGTAATTGAAGCTGTGCAGGATTTTCTCCGTCCAGCCTCCGCTCCCGTTGGGCGTCAACTCGAAGACTGTCCCGAAGTCGTGAATACCGCCCTTGTAAGTTGTACCGTAGAGATTGCCGAAGGCATCGAAGACCACGCCGGCGAAGGGAAACGATCCGTCGCTCCCGTTAAGGTTAAAGCTGTGCAGCACCTTCTCTGTCCAACCGCCGCCTGAGGGTGACAGCTCGAACACCGCGCCGTAGTTGTGAATGCCTCCTACGAACGTCGTGCCGTAAAGATTACCCGCGTTATCGAAGATCAGCCCTGCGTAGGGATTACTCGCGTCCGTGCCTTGGCCGAAGTTATACAACACCTTCTCCGTCCAGCTTCCACCTCCATTGGGCGTTAACTCGAACACCGTTCCTGAATCGTAAGTACCACCGGCGTAGGTTGTGCCATAGAGATTGCCGGCCGGAATCGCTAATCAGACTGCCAAAAACAGGATCTGCTCCGTCGGTTCCCTCAAATCTGAAGCTGTATAGCACTGCTTCCGTCCAACCGCCACCCTGTCGGGGAGACAGCTCGAATACTGTTCCAACGCTGCCCGCTCCGCCCTCGTAAGTCGTGCTGTAGAGATTGCCGGCGGAATCAAAAATCAGACCAGCCTCGGGAAAAATCCCGTCTGTCCCGTTAAAGTTAAAGCTATGGAGAACTGTCTCCGACCAGCCGCCTCCCTGCCTAGGCGACAACTCGAACACCGTCCCGAAGTCGTGAATACCGCCCTGGGTGGTGGTTCCGAAAAGATTGCCGGCGCCGTCCGTGATCAGACCGGAATAGGGGTACTTCCATCGGTGCCATTGCCGAAGCTGTGTATCACGGTCTCCGTCCAGCCGCCCCTTCCGCGGCGACAACTCAAACACCGCACCCAGACCATGAATGCCGCCAGATATTGGTCGTGCTGTAGAGATTACCGGCATCATCAAGGACCAAGCTGGCATAGGGTGGCTCCCATCGCTGCCATTACCGAAGCTGTGTATCACAGTCTCCGTCCAGCCGCCTCCCTGCCTGGGCGATATCTCGAACGCCGTCCCGAAGACGTTTATCCCGCCATAGGCGGTGGTGCCGTAAAGATTGCCAGCGGCATCGCGGACCAAGGCTGCCTCGGGTTGATACCCGTCTGCGCTGTTAGGGTTGAAACTATGCAGCACCGTCTCCGTCCAGCCGCCGCCCTGCCTGGGGGAAAACTCGAACACCGTTCCGCCGCAGTAAATGCCGCCTCCAGGGTCGTGCTGTAAAGATTGCCGGCGCCATCAAAGATCAGGCTGGCGTAAGGCTCATACCCGTCTGTGCCGCCGCCAAAACTGTGCAGGACCGTCTCTGTCCAGCCTCCACTGCCGTTAGGAGACAACTCGAACATCGTTCCCCCGCCATGAATTCCGCCCTCTTGCGTCGTGCCATAAAGATTGCCGGCGCCGTCGAAGACCAAACCGCCCTCGGGATAATTCCCATCTCTGGTAGTGCTACTGAAGCTGTACAGCACTTTTTCCGTCCAGCCGCCGCTGCCGTTGGGCGACAACTCGAACACCGCTCCCACATTGTCAGTTCCTCCGTTATAGGCTCGTACCGTAACGATTGCCGGCGGCATCGCTGATTAGTCCGGCATAGGAATACGCTGCGTCCGAGCCGTTGGGGTGGAAACTGTGGAGTATTTGGTGACTAGCCGCCCGAGCGCTGGTTGCAAATAGGACCAAGCCAAAAATAGCCAGAGCTGAGGTGAATGGAATGGAAATTCGGTTGGGTCGCATGGGGAAATCCTCTCTTTAGCAAGAGCTTCAGCGACCATGGCCGGTGGCGTGGCTTGATGCTACGAAGTGGTTTCGGAAAATTGCCCCGCATTTTAGCTTCGATCCCTGCCCAGCACAATGACACTAATATGCTAGCGACCATAGCGCTGTGGTCGCAAAAAGGCGTAGGGACGCGCAATGACCATAAGGACGGAAACCCGATCCTCACCCATCAAAGCTGACCCAACCAAAGTAGGTTTAAGAGGAAAAGACAGGCCGGATTCACCCCGGAATTCCTGCACAGCCCTTTCTTACCGCACGACGCCTTCCAGCGGCGAACTCGCGGTGGCATACAGCTTCTTCGGCATACGTCCCGCCAGATACGCCTGCCGTCCGGCGAGCACTGCGTTCTTCATAGCTTCGGCCATCAGCACCGGATCTTGCGCTCCGGCGATGCCGGTATTCATCAGCACGCCATCGACGCCCAACTCCAGCGCAATCGCCGCATCCGAGGCCGTGCCCACACCCGCATCGACAATCAACGGCACCTCGGTGACCATCTCGCGCAGAATGCGAATGTTGGGCTGGTTCTGAATGCCCATGCCGCTGCCGATCGGCGCACCCAGCGGCATCACCGCCGACGCTCCGGCATCGATCAGCCGCTTGGCTACTACCACATCGTCAGACGTATAGGGCAGAACCGTGAAACCCTCCTTCACCAGCACGCGCGTAGCTTCGATGGTAGCGAGCACGTCGGGAAACAGCGTCTGCTGATCACCGATGACCTCGACCTTCACCCAATCCGACAGACCGACTTCGCGTCCCAACCTTGCGGTGCGGATGGCATCGTCGGCGGTATAGCAGCCGGCGGTGTTAGGCAGCAGGAAATACTGCTGGGGATCGATGAAGTCGAGCAGCGACTCTTTGCTGCGATCCAGGTTCACGCGACGCACCGCGACCGTGACCATTTCCGCGCCGCTGGCCGCAATGGCTCGCGCCGTCTCCGGCCCCGACTTGTACTTGCCCGTGCCCACAATCAGCCGAGAGCGAAACTGCCTGCCTGCAATCGTGAATAAGTCCATAGGGATATTGTAATGAAAGCAGGAGTCGGAGAGTGCGATGGACGCCTGAATTCGGCGCACAGTCGTGCTGGCATCTGAATCAGTGATCCTGGGAGGAACAAGCCCATTCACACAGGGGATTAAAGGAAGGCTTCCTTATCGCTCTTGAGCAGACACCCCCACACGCGCCGAATTGAGCGCGTGGGGGCGGCAATCTGATCCATACTATTTGGATTCACCATCCTATTGACAGTGGGGATCATGCGGATTCGCGCAAGGACCCACGCCGTGGCCCTGTTCCTGGAATACGGCTAGTCCAGCGGTGCTGCCTGGGAATCCACTATTCCATTGCTGCAGTATCGTCCCGGTTGCAATGTCAACCTCCCACACTTCTCCCGAAGCTAAATCGGCTGTCCAAAATGCAGTGCCAGTCGGGTCGAGGTTCTGGGCGAAATCCTCTCCAGAATTGCCTGGAAGGTTGTACATTTGCAAAATCGGACCATTCATGGCTACCAAAGCAGCCACTTCACTGTCGGCTACCAGATCGTCGCCAGTAAACTGTCCGGTGCTCAGAGTGCGATGGGCATAGGCATTAGAACCAGGCAGTCCCGTGAAATAATCCGGATTCTGCGTGCTGGTGGCGATGTCATAGCTGAGGATACTGATGCCTTCTGAGGTGTAAAGCACGGTATGGCCATCTGGTTGTAGATCCGACCAGTCGGTGCCCCGACTTTCAACCGCGACGGACCAACGGTTAATCAGCGCTCCAGTAGAGTCGTACTGACTAATAATCCCGTTGCCATTTTGATCATGAAAGTCAGCATCGCCGACAATCGCCGGAAACTGACCGCCAGGCAGAGAAATGGATTCCGGAGTCACCTGCCCAGTTCCGGAAACAAAATTGGCGTTGACCAGATTTCCATTGATATCGAATTCCGAAATCGTCCCCAGACTGAAATTGGTAACGTACAGGTTACCCTGTAAGTCGAAAGCCATGCCCGCCGTGTAGGTGCTGCCCGTTGTATCGTTAAGGGTTTGAACCAGCACGCCAGTGGGTGTGAACTCCTGCACTTCACCGCTCCCTATCGCCACAAACACGTCGCCCGGAGTGTATCTCACGGGGTGCCGGGTCGGGGCGTGTTTCAAGGGTTCAACCGGGGAGCCGCGTTCCATGCGTTGATCGTCAGGGACGTATCTCATCTGTTGAGCGTTAACTGCTAGCGCCAAGCCGAGAACCAAGCCGAGCACTGTGAGGGTCTGTTTGCGAATCATGGTCCTATCTCCTTCGCTGGGAACTTTCCTCAACGTAGCCACGAAGCTTGGCCGGTATGTTCTCCGGCAAACTCCATAGCCGAACCGCCGTTGGCCAGGGGGCGGTCTTTACGTAAGGAGATTCCCTCCTGTGACAAATTGATTTGGAGGTTGTGGTTGCCCAACAACGGAAGGGAGCGGGTTCCGAACTGGGAGATTACTTTCTCCTGGAGCCCAAAAACTATCGCAATAGTAGATGCATAGTCCCCCGAATCCGGAGGAATGTCAAGAGGATTTCTAGCAGAATAAATTAATTTCTCTAGCTTGCCGTGAAACTAGTGGGAATCCTTTCGGACGGAGTCATAAATACTTTCGATACTTCGCGCTACCCTCGCTGCAGCTTGCGTTGGCTGGCCAATGACTGAAACAGCAAGCGCGGTATAGCAGGAACCTTCGAGTTAAGAATCTCGCTGGCAGTCGGCCGCTGCCCGGCAGGCTAGATCACCTGCTATCGCTTTGATTGATAACTAACTGATTAGTGCTAGCTGCTCTTCTCCGCCCGCTTCTTTCTCTGCGTCGGATGCACGAACCACGCAATCGCCGATGCTAATCAGATACAGCACGATCATGGGCGCGGCGAAGATGCACATGTTCATGATGTCCGTAGTCGGCGTGATAATCGCGGCGATGATGAAGATCACCAGAATCGAGTAGCGGAAGTTGCGCCACATCCAGCCGGCGCTCAGGATCCCCATCAGCGCCAGGAAGAACACCAGGATCGGCATCTCAAAGACGATTCCCAGTCCCGCGATGATGGTCAGAAACAGGTCGGTATACTCGCCGACCGTAATCATCGGCGTGAACTGGCCGCTGAAAGTGATCAGAAAATCCAGAGCCGCCGGATAAACCATCTTGTAGCCGAAGAAGCCGCCAGCCAGGAACAGTCCCACGGTGCTGAACATGAACGGCAGCACGTAGCGGCGTTCGTTGCGATACAGTCCCGGCGCGATGAACGCCCACACCTGGTACAGCACGAACGGCGAGGCCACGAAGATCCCGGCCAGAAACGAGATCTTCAGGTACATGTTGAAGGGATCGGTGGGATTCAGATAGACCAGCTTCTGGTCCAGATGATGGCTGGCCAGCGCCGACATGATCGGCTTCTGCATGATGGCGAAAATCTGCTCGTGAAACCACCAGCAGACAGCGAAACCACCGACGACATAGAGCGCGCTGTAAATGATTCGCCGCCGCAGCTCCTCCAGGTGTTCGAGGAAGCTCATGCCGGTCATTTCTTCCGAGGCACGCTTCTGGGCGGTTTCGACTACAGGACTGGGCATGCGCTACTCGCCACCCACAGACTTGGCAGATGATGAGGCGGGTGGAGCGCCCGGCTTTGGCGTCTCAACATTCGATCCCACGATCGAAACCAGCTCCTGCTTTCCCCGGCTCACCGATTCGGTGATCGGGCGCATCAGCCGCTCGAAAGGATCGCTCAACCCGCCTTGGGTTGGCGCCGCTAGGGGCGGCAGGATTCTGGAGCCGTCGTCCTGCTTCTTGGCACGCTCCTCAAGTTCGATATTCAGCATCTCGGTTTCAAGCTGATTTTTGAACTCGTTGCTGGCGCGCTTGAACTCGGCGAGGAACTTCCCCAACTGGCGGCCTAGCTCGGGCAGCTTCTTGGGGCCAACCACCACCAATGCCAGCAAGAAAATGAAGATCATCTCTGGCATGCCAAGGTTCATAGGTTCATCATAAATGCGCAAGCCCTGTTTTCACCACAGGGGGCAGCCTTCGCCCCTCGGCCCTTGGCACTTGGCACTTGGCACTTCGCACTGAGGATTTGGCACTTAGCATTTGGCAGTCAGCAGTTGCCTGACCGTTACCCTCACCGCTCTGAGGTGTCATCCCGACCGAGGACTTTAGTCCGAGTGGAGGGACCTGCTGCACCTCCTAGCGCTGCCATCCCCATAGCCCAGGAATTGCTGTTCGTCCCCATCGCATCACGAGCATAGTCGACAGGAGCTGCCGTTGCCGTTCCTGAAAGCGGCTCCTCAAGATGCCGGACTGCCAAACCTTAAGTAAGCCAAGTGCTAAATGCTAATTGCCAAATGCCAGGAACCCACTGCCAACTCCCGCCCTCCCTGCTTACGATCTGCCCCTTCTACCGTCTGTTACGCAGGCGGGGACTAAACAGATTTCGCACCTTTCATTTCCGGCGTCTCATCCAACGAAACAGCTCGATTGCCGGCAGGGATGGCCGCGCCCCCATGGTATACTGCGACCAGATATCGTAAAGGTGCGCCAGTCTTACAGATGCATCCCCGCCTAGCCGAAGGACACTTACATGGCACGTAGTACGCGTCGCTCTGCACTTCTCGTTCTCACCATCATCCTCGTGTGCGGTTGCCTCGGCATGCTGTTTGGCCAGCGGTTGACCTCGACCGCCAGCTCCGGCGACGGCGATGGTGACATCCGCGATAGCCTGCGCAGCTTCAGCGACGTCTACAAAGTAGTTCAGGAGAACTACGCCGAGCCCGTCGATCCCGACAAGGCGATCTACAACGGCGCCATTCCCGGCATGTTGCGGGTGCTCGATCCGCACTCCAACTTCTTCGATCCCAAATCCTATGCGGCCCTGCGCGAAGAGCAGCGCGGCAAGTACTACGGCGTGGGCATGCAGGTCGGTCCGCGTAATAATAAAGTCATCGTGATCGCGCCCTTCGCCGGCGCACCCGCGTACCGCGCTGGTATCCGGCCGGGCGACATCATTATCGCCGTCGATGGCAAGCCCACCGACAACATGAGCACTAGCGATGTGGCTGAACTGCTCAAAGGTCCCAAAGGCACCAGCGTCAAGATTACGATGCTGCGTGAAGGGTCCGACAAGCCGCTCGACTTCACGGTCATTCGCGACGAAATTCCCCGCTACAGCGTCGATGTCCATTTCCTGATTCGCCCCGGCATTGGTTACATCCACATCTCCGGCTTCCAGGAGACCACGGAGAAGGAAGTGCGTGACGCCCTCGACGAATTCGGCGACATCCATGGCCTCATTCTCGACCTCCGGCAGAATCCCGGCGGCCTGCTCAGCGAGGGTGTCGGCGTGGCCGACCAGTTCCTGAAAAAGGGACAAGTCATCGTCTCGCATCATGGCCGCGCTTCCGCCGAAAAGGTTTACAAGGCAAGTCACGGCAACGGCGGCAAGGACTACCCCATTGTGGTACTAGTGAATCGCGGTACCGCCTCGGCGGCTGAGATCGTCGCCGGCGCCATTCAGGATCACGACCGCGGCCTTATCGCCGGCGAAACTACCTTTGGCAAGGGTCTGGTGCAGACCGTTTATCCGCTCTCCGAAAATACCGGACTGGCGCTTACCACAGCCAAGTACTACACCCCCAGCGGTCGCTTGATTCAGCGTGAATACACTGGCGTCTCGCTTTACGACTACTACTACAACGATCGCGAAAACGGCGACGCTGCGGTGGGCAATCACGAAGTGAAAATGACCGACGGCGGCCGTACTGTCTACGGCGGCGGCGGCATCAGTCCTGACGTCAAGATCCCTAATCCCAAGACCAACAAGTTCGAAGACACGCTGCTGGAGAAATACGCATTCTTTAACTTTGCCAAGCACTACGTCATCAACCACACCGTAACTAAGCAGTTCGAAGTTGACGATGCCGTGATGCAGGAGTTCCGCAAGTTCCTCGATGAGCAGAAGATTGCCTTCACCGAAGCCGACCTGGCTCAGAACAGCGATTGGATTCATTCCAACATCAAGGCCGAACTGTTCATCAACGAATTTGGTCAGCAGGAAGGCATGAAGGTCCACGCCGAGCAGGATCCGGAAGTAGAGAAGGCGCTCGACCTGCTGCCCCAGGCCAAGCAACTAGCCGACAACGCAAAGAAGACTATCGCCCAGCGCAATAGCGCGCGCCTGACCGCCCAGCAGAGCGAGGTCCCCGCCAGCAGTCGCTAGCGTCGCGCTCGACTAGTTATGGCACAGGAAATCCATAAGCCCGCGACCAGCGGGCTTTTTCTTGTCCGCCACCCATCGACAATCCGGTGGACGTCTTGGAGCGGGGATGTGCAGACGCGGCCCTCGCCCACTGTGGCGATCCTGTCCGATACCAGGTCAGACGGCAGATCGAGATTCGTCAGAATCCCAACCACGGGCCCACGTCTGCAAGCTCGCTAAACTACCCCTCATTCGAAAATCTGACCGGCGGTGCGGCACATCATCGGCACAGGACCAGCGGTGATGCTTGGATTTGTGCCGCTCCGCTCGATCAAGCTCGCTTTACACCATCACGTGCGCTACGCGCGCCGACGAAAGTTCTATTACTTCCGGCTTTACCAACCTCTCAAAGTCCGCGTACGCCAACTTGATCAGTTCGTAATGTGAGCCGGCGTTGAAGGCGATCTCGCGGTTCTCGGTCAGCGTAAAGTCCACATACACTGGGATGCCGTAGAGGTTGCCAAACGGCGGCATGGCGCCGGTTTCGCAGTCGGCAAAATGCCGTTTGAATTCGTGCTCGCTGGCCAGCTCCACCTCTCGCACGCCCGTCGCTCGCCGCAGCGCTTCCAGGTCGACCTGATACGACGCCGGCAATACCACCATCGCCAGGTCTCCATCCAGCTTGACAATCACCGTCTTAGCCAGTTCCCTGCCGGAGATGTGCGAGATGGCTGCAATACCCTGCGCGGTGTAAGCCTTGGAGTGCGAAATGACGACGTACTTTACTGCATGAGCATCGAGAAACACTCTGACTTTGCTCATGTGCATCGGGTCCTTCTTCGGACGGTCTCCCCGGCCTGCCGTCCGCCAGGGTATCTCGTTATCGCATTAAACTGGCGACCAATGCGCCGCTGCGGTCGCAGGCACCGCTTTCCTCTAATCTGTTGTTGGCTGGGTTCCGCGAGTCCTCGCGGTTTCCGTTCAGGAGACTTCTTTCCATGCAGGCTACCTCCTTGCGGTCAGGTATCCTTGTTGAGCCTCAGTTTAATCTCCACGCGGAAGAGCGCAAGCACAGCCGTCACATGGGTGTTGTGATAAGGACGCAAACGGGATTGCGGAGAAGCAGGAAACTTTGCAGCGGGGATTTTGAACGGGCGGTAGCTTCAGCTACGCCGTATAGACCGCCTCATTTTTTCATCACGAATCCGGCTTTGAGCGGGTGACGGATCTGCTTTTGAAAACTGCTCCAGCAGATAAGGGGTCTGGCTTTCCGGGTTTTTCAGCAAACTGTTTACACCACTGGCTGGCGCACCGGCTCCAGTTTCGCGTTCTGTCCTGGCGGCTCCATCTTTCCCTGCCGCTCCAGCGACTCCATCGTCGCCAGAACGGTGTTGGTTACGTGCTCAATTCCGCCGTCCGAATTCAGCATCAGATGGTACAGTCGCCGGCAAGGCCATTCCGCATTGAAGTACTTGCGGACAAACGCCGCCCGCTCCCGGTCAATCGTGTCCACCATCTCGCTGGCGTCTTTCTCGCTCATCTTCAGCTTGACTAGCCGGCGAATCTTCATCTCGCGCGAGCCATACACGAACACGTGAAAGGTGTCGCGACGCTCTCTCAGGATATAGGGCGCACCGCGTCCCACGATCACGCAGTTTCCTTCCTGCGCCTTCTTCTCGATCACACGCTGCGCGTGGGCCACCAACTCGTCGGCATCGAAGATTTTGTCATCGGCGACCGGTAATGACCGCTCATAACTTCCCCGCCAGAAAACTTTGGCCAAGCGGTGCAGCAACGGATCGCACTTCTCTTCCCGCCGCGCCACGGCATGTTCATCCACGGCGGCCAGCTTGGCGATCTCGCATGTCAATTGCTGGTCCAGAAGCTGCCACCCCTTGTGACGCGCCAACTCCGCAGCCACCAGGCTACCCCCGGCTCCGTACTCGCGTTCCACGGTGATAATCCTGAACATTGCCCACCTCCACGCGCCGTTGGCTTCAGCATAGCAAACTACGGTCAATATCTAAACCTGATGTTGAGACAAAGGAACTCCGTTGCCCCGAAGTCCGGTAGCCCGGACCTTCTGGACGGCAGCATCGCTTAAGACGATCTTCGGGTCAAGTCGGCAACCGCATGGTTCGCTCGCAAGGCCGAATCGAAGCCCTGCAGCCATGACTTCCGTCGCGGCGGCGAAACAAATAACTCATTGTAAATCGCCGCAGTTCATAAGATAATTGGGCACTTTTTCTGCCACCAGGAACGGCTCTGGCAACACAAAGGAGGGTTTTGACCGCGTGAAAAACGTGCGTGGGGTCTTTGTCTGGATGTTAGTAGCGCTGGGTGCTTCCCTAAGCGCGGCGCAGGTAGCAGTCACCACTTTTCAGAACGACAATTATCGTTCTGGAACGAATCCTCACGAGGTTATTCTTACTCTTAATTCTGTCTCGCCGGAGCACTTCGGAAGAGTCGCGGTTTTCCCCGTTACCGGTTACGTCTACGCCCAGCCTCTGTATGTTCCCCGGATCAACATCGGCGGCAGCCTTCACAACGTGGTATTCGTCGCCACCGAACACGACCAGGTTTACGCCTTTGACACCAATAGCGGCAACCAACTCTGGAACGCTAACTTTCTCACGACCACGCTCCCTTACACGGTCGTCAGCACTCTCTCTACCGGCGATGTAAGGTGTACGGATATTTCCCCCGAGATTGGAATCACGGGAACGCCGGTCATCGACACCAACACCAGCACCTTGTATGTTCTGGTGATCACCAAGGAGTACAACACTCAGACCCAAACCACCACCTATCATCAAAGGCTGCATGCTCTCGATCTCGCCAGTGGCGCCGACAAAGTACCTCCGCAGGAGATTTCCGCAACCGCACCGGGAAATGGTAGCGGTTCAGTGGGGGGCATCCTGACCTTCGATCCTCTAATCGAGGGACAACGCACCGGGCTGTTGCTCGCCCATGCACAGATATTTGCAGGCTGGGCGTCATACTGCGATCTTGGCAGCTATCATGGGTGGCTGATGGCGTTTGACAAGACGACCCTCAACCCGAGCGGCGTATTTGTCGATACCCCAAACGGCTATCAGGGAGGTTTCTGGGCCAGCGGCTCTGGTCCCGCCGAAGACTCCGATGGCTCGATTTACATTCCCACGGGTAATGGGGATTTCACCGGCGACTCGGGTGGAACCGACTTTGGCGACAGCATTTTGCGCCTTACCTGGTCAGCTCAAAGCCAGAGTTTCACCCTCAGGGACTACTTCACTCCTTGGGACCAGCAGACCTTAGACGACAACGATACCGATGTAGCGTCCGGCGGTGTCGTACTCCTTCCCGATCAGCCGGGTTTGCCCCATCCGCATCTGCTGTTGCAGGTCGGAAAAGAAGGCACCATCGATCTCGTCGATCGAGACCATATGGGCCACTGGCATTCTGGGGACGACAGCCAAATCGTGCAGACGTTGCCCTACGCTATCGGCCCCATCTGGGGCTCTCCTGCATTCTGGAACAACTACGCATATTTTGGAGGAGCCGACAATCACCTCGAGGCCTTTACCTTCGATTCTCACCGGCAACAACTGACCACAGCCCCCACTTCCCAAACACCCGAGATGTTCTACGCGCCGGCGCCCACACCTTCAGTTTCTTCCAATGGCGTTAACAATGGCATCGTCTGGGCTATTCAGACCGACGGGGTCTATCACGGATATGCCGCGCTGCATGCCTATATGGCCCGCAACCTGGCCATCGAGCTGTATTTCTCGGAGCAAAATCCGGGCCGCGATCGCGCCGGCCTGGCAGTCAAGTTCACGATTCCTACCGTTGCCGATGGACATGTCTTCGTCGGTGGACAGGGTCAGGTAGCCATGTACGGACTCCTGCAAGGGTCTGGAGAGACTGCTAGATAAACTTCGGTCTGGGTCCGCCTGGCCCACCGCCGATGCCCGTGACAGCGGCAACCCTCGGCGGGTATATCGTGTGAGACTATTGCGAGGTAAGATAATTGTTCCGGTTTCAACCACCGACCGCCACATTTCACTCATGCGCTTCCGCACCAGACTAAACTTACTTTTCGGTTGTGGGGCGATCCTGTACGCGTTCCTCTTGCTGGCTGCATGCGGGGTAATCTCCTGGGGCTCGTGGCAATCCGCTAGCCCATGGTTTCGCTTCCAGACCGACGCGCTCTTAAGGGGCAGCTTTGCCCTCAGTCACAATCCGATGGATTTGACTCACGATCTCTGCTGGTCGGAGGGAGGCGTTCATCAGGTTTGGGGCCTCGGCATCCCGCTCTGGCAATTACCGTTCACAGCCTTGGCGAGGCTGTTCGGCAGGTCGCCTTTTCCTGACCGAATTGCGCTGGGGTTATTCATCGCATTAGTCGCCTACATCGTTTTGAGGACTTGCTTCGGACCTCTGCTCTACAACAAGCCGGAAGTAACGTCAGCGGAACTCGCTGGAACCAGCCGTTGCCAATGGTTCAACGCCCTTGGCGTAGTAATCATCTGCCTCTTTTTTCCACCCGTGATCAACCTCATGCGCTATCGGATGCTGGTATACGAAGAGGTGATGGTATACGTCTATTTCTTCGGCATCCTATTGCTGTGCGGAATCATCGAGCTGGCCCGCAACCCGCAATGGTGGCGCTTCTGGCTCCTCTGTTGTTTGGCTGGCCTCGGCGGTTTCATCCGTCCCACCTTGGTATTTTACGGGCTTGCCACGATCGCAGTCGCGGCTCTAGTGATGGCTTGCGACGGGCGGGAACGCTCGGCCTCGGCCACCAGTCCGGAATCTTTTGGCAAGGCCATTTGCAATGCACGGTTGCTGTGCGGATTATTGCTCTTTCTATCCGGCGGAGGATTGCTTTTCATCACCAATTACCTGCGTTTTGGCAGCGGCTGGGAATTTGGTCATAGGTTGAACCTTCAAGGCGGAACTCTTTTGCCGTCGGTTTATTTCACCCGTTTCGGATATCCCTATTCCCAAGTGCCCCTCACGGAATCTCTTCGTGAACTATTCGGGGCTCTGTTTCAGGAGAAAAACTTCAGCGATTTGTACTGGTATGCTCCCAACATTTTCCCGGGACAAGGTTCTACTATTCGCTGGCGGGAATTTTCTTTCACTACCTACGATATTTCCTATGCATTGTTTATCGTCCTGTCGTGGATAGTCGGAGCTTGGGTAATCTGGAAATGGTCGCGCTCCTTCACTCCGCGCGTTCGGCCATCTTTACCGATGCTTACCATCCTATGGTCGGGCATAGCTTCCCTTCCCTTAATCATCTTTTATATGAAGATTCCAGTGTTAGCCTCCCGCTATATGATAGATTTTGCGCCGGCATTTGTGGCTGCGTTGGCCGGACTTTGGTACTGGGCAATCGAAGAAGTACAACGAGTGCGCAACCCACAGCAAACAGCCGGTCTCTTACTTGTTGCGTTTGTCTTATGGCAGGGCTCGGAGATTGCCTTGGCTAAACGAGCGAACCCATCGCCCAATCCTCTAATAAAGGAAGCCATGTCGGACCCAGCATCTCTCTCGCCCCCGGCAGGCAAATATGTACCTGAGGAATACCGCGTAGGAGGTCCTTTAGCTTCTTCCACAAACCAGAGTATCCAATACAACGGCGCCGGATGGGATTCGACCAGCGGATCAACTCGGCTATGTGCTAGCTTCTTTGTGGACAATCCGGAATTTCTAGAGCTGGAGCTGACAAAGTATCCTGGCCGCGATATAAGCGAAGCTCCTTTGGCAGCCGTCCGGGCCAAGGTAGGGCTGGAGTCCCTGGAGCAGACCTCGATCACGCGCAAGAATGATACCTGGATTGTGCGCTTCGCCGGACCCACGCAGCGCCGCTACCAGCAAGGGTTACAGCCCGTTTTCCTAGCGATGATTCCAACGCAGGATTTGGCGCAGTATATTACTCTTCCCAGTCCGTGGGTTTTGAAAAGATTGACTTGGCGAACGAACTAACGCTCATCACAGTGCTGTTTTTCTGGAGGACGGCATTGCAGCTCGAAAGATTAGGTTTCGCCACTATATTATTTAGAAGCTATCTCATAAACCGGGTTTGAAAGGGCATGGCTTCAGTGCCGTACGAGTGGTTTGAATGTCGGGCTTTAGCCCCTGAGGTTACTCGAGGTGAAAGCCTGTTGGATTTCTGGGATGGCTTCTAGCAAACTACTATGACAGAAATTGGGGTTTCCTCATTTCAAATGCCAATAACCAGACCCAGCCGGAGGTACAGCTAGTGCCACGATTGCGGCCTTCTACGCAGGCTGGCTTCTGGGAAAATCGGCTGGCTCCTTTCCTTGACAAATACTGCCTGGCGCTGTGCCTGGTACTCGTGGGAATTGCCTGTCTCCGGATTATTTCTACCTATGACGCTTTAAGCCTCACCGCGGACGAACCTGCGCACCTGGCCTGCGGGATGGAGTATGTAGCGGATCATGTTTACACCATAGATATTCAGAATCCGCCCCTGGCGCGCGCTACCCAGGCCCTCGGACCTTATCTTGCTGGGGCGCGGCCAACTGGCCTGACAGTCATGCGTGAAGAAGGTCTCGCAATCATCGCGCATTCTGGCAACTTTAATCGCACGATATTTCTCATGCGGCTGGGAAATCTGCCCTTTTTCCTACTTGCGTGTCTGGTAGTTTGCTGGTGGTCATGGCAATCCTTTGGTAAACCTGTCGCCGTCTTGGCCACAGGTTTGTTCACCCTTTTGCCCACCAACCTGGCTGATGCAGGAGTTGCCACCACCGACATGTCCCTAGGCGCAACTGTGGGCGCCGTCTTCTTCGCTACGATCTATTGGGCGGAAAAACCCACTTGGCGAAGAGCATTGCTCCTGGGATTGTGTGCTGCTCTGGCTTTCCTCTCTAAGGCAACCGCGGTGGGATATGTTCCCATCACGATCTCTCTGGCCTTGGCTTGTTATCTGTCCATCCGCCGACCCGGATGGCGCGAATTGTTGAGCCTGGTCCGGCAGCGTGCTGGTACTTTTGTCCTCGCACTTTTCACCGCCGCAATGCTCATGTGGGCTGCTTATTGGTTTTCCTTCGGAATCGTGCCCGGGATCAATATCAGCTTGCCCGCTCCCGAGTTCTTTCGCGGTATTTTGGACGCTCTGGCGCACGATAAGAATGGCCACGGCTCCTTTCTATTCGGTGAATACCGGAGAACCGGCTGGTGGTATTACTTCCCGGTGGCGCTGGGACTGAAGACGCCAATCGCTTTTCTGATTCTGCTGGGACTTGGAATCGTCGTTTGCCTGCGAGAGCGTGCCCGCTTGTTACCGCTCTTTCCTCTCGCCTTCAGCCTTGGCATCCTTGTCCCAGCCATGTTCGGCCGAATCGATATCGGCATTCGACATATCGAGCCTATCTATATCGGTCTTTCCATAATTGCTGCGCTGGGATTAGTCAAGTTACTACAATGGGCCCACTCTGGGATTAATTCTGCTCTTACCGCAGGCGTTCTGCTGTTATGGATGGTCGTTTCCGTCGCCGTCCATCACCCTGACTACCTTGCATATTTCAACGAACTGGCGGGCAAGAACCCCGACAACATTCTGGTGGATTCCAATTATGACTGGGGACAGGACTTGAAGTTTCTCGCCAAACGTTTGCACGAGTTGGGCGCGACGCAAGTTTCGCTTGCTTCCCTCGACGGCGTCATGCGTTCTGACTATCTTCAGGCTTGGTATGGTCTGCCAACAGTCAAGTTTGTTAACGATACCATCCCGTCTCCAGGCTGGAACGTAATCAGTCCGAGCTTCGATAAATCCTTTCGCTTCCAACTCAACGATCGTCCAACCGTGCTTAGGCCCTGGTATGACCAGATGGCTCCCACGGAGCGCGTGGGCCCACTTCGCCTCTACTACATCACACCGGACCAACGATCCCAGTTCATTCGCTAGCGGAAGGTTTGATTGGGTCCTGGTTTTGAAAGGGCACAGCTTTAGCCGTGCCGCACGTGTCGCAAAGTCAACGGGCTTTAGCCCCCGCGGCAAGTTCGGCAAATCATTCAGATTTTCCCTAGGAGGACACATCTTTTGGGGAGTCCTTAAGGCAGCGAAAGCTCGGTTACGTTTTGTTAAGTCTTGTAACTGCTTCCATCGATCCCGCGTCCGCCGGGTTTGTACCTACATCCAACGAGTACGTGCATTGGAGGTACAAATATTATGAAAAGACTACTGCTATTCAGCCTGTTACTCGCATTGAGCGCCGGAGCCGTAGCACAGACATCTCAGCCGTTGCAGACTGCCCTGGCTACTCAGCCCCAGGCCTCCGAGCCCGCTCTTAGCAGCAATGGTCCGGTCGTGCTTGACTACGGCACACATTACACATCGGGCGATCCGGTCGAGATCAATATTGCTCAACAGGTGCGCCGCGCCATGCTCAAGCTGCCTTACTATTCTCTGTTCGACGATCTTGAGTACAGCGTGCAGGGCCGCACCGTGACTCTGAGCGGCGCCGTTACTAGCGTTCATTCGCAGACCAGACGGGATGCCGAGTACGCCGTGAAGCGCATTGAAGGCGTCGATCGCGTCGTCAACAACATTCAAGTGTTACCGCCATCGCCCTTTGACGAGCAAGCGCGCGCCCGGGTCTACCGTTCTCTCATGCGTACGGCTGGGCTTTCCCAGTATTTTTGGCAAGCCTCACCTAGTATCCATATCCTAGTGGATAATCAGCGCGTCACTTTGACGGGTTATGTGAACAATGAGGGCGACAAGAACCTGGCCAACATCGCCACCAAAGAAGTTCGCGACGTATTCCAGGTGACTAACAACCTGCAAGTCGTGAAATAGTGTCTACGAGATAGCGGCGGCCTCTTCGCCGCCGCCGTCGTCGCAATGACTAGCTACGCATGGTCACCCTGTCATTTGCGAACACAAATAGCCTACAGCTCAACTAGCACCGCTACATCGAACTTCGAATAGTACTTCTTCACGTCTTCCGGCCCATACTTCTCCTTGAATTTTTCCACCACCGATTTAACGGATTTGGAATCGGTAATCGGAACGACCTCGAACTTGCCTTCCTTGCCTCTCGCCGAGATGCGAATTTGCGAATCGCGCAGGACGTTCTTGTACCACTGCGTATCCGAACCTTGTACGGGCAGCAGGAAAAGTGTCTTGTCCTCCATTACAAACCAGACCGGAATGGAAATCGTCCGGCCCGATGTCCTGCCGGTCACGCTAATCCTGATCTCACGGTAACGGCTCAGCCGATCCTCGAGGCTATCCTTCGAACTTGTCATCGCGCTTCCTCCGTAACTAATATCTTCCTCGAAACAGATATACCAACTCGATAACCAGAATGATCACGACCATCACTTCCAGCACGAAGCCGCGGCTCTGATGAAATTCGTCGATGAGGAATCGATAGAGCCCTTCAGCGATATGCAGTTTTTCGCTGACCAGATTCTTATATTCCGGCACGCCGACCTTAGCTGCCGCCAGCCGGTATAGCCGCGCGGAATACATATCGCTGACAAACTTGATTGCGGTTTCCGAGCGTTCGGCCAGTTCGGTTACTTCCACCGTGATGCTGTTGAGGCGCAGCGCTTCTGCCCGCATCCTCCAACGCCGCAAAATTCCCGCACGCTGCTTCAGTGACGCATAGACCCCTGCCAACTCGCGAGTAAGCCATTCGTCATAGTGGCGAAACTCCAGCAGCTGCGAGTTGGCATACTCCAGAATCTGGATCGAGGTTTCCGCACCTGCCGGCGTGTCATACACCAGTGCGGCGTTCCATCCCACCACCACCAGATCGTTAGGATAGTAGAAGAGGCTCGACTGCAACACATCGTCGTTGATACTGCGCGCCAGGGGAGCCTGCTCACCGTGCAGCACCTGCGCGATCTCGGGTCCATGCTGGCTCAGCAAGTCGCATCCCTGAGGATTCCCCGGCACCTCAGTTAACAGGAAAATGTAGTAGTCCTCGCTTAGCCAATCCGAGTAAGGCCGCACGATTGCCGGAAGAATTTTCTCCAGCCGTCCGCGAATGATTTGTTGTGCCTGCCGCTCCAGTTCCGGACTCGGTACCCAGCGCGCCGCCAGTTGCACTAGCCCCGGCCAGTCGGCGGCAAATTCCAGTTGCAGCAGCACGCTGATTACGCCGTAATCGTAATACTTGATTTGCGGAACTAGCTTCTCGCCGCTGGCCAGCAACACCGGCTCCAACTGCTCTACGACCGGCGGGTTCTCGAAGCGGACATACTCGGGAGTAGCATGCTTGAACGTAGGCTCGACGCGCTTGGCGCCAAGAATCTGGCGCAACTCCTCCAGCCGGATCTCCTCGCACACATCGTGCAGGATAACCCCCAGCACCGCACCTTTCATGATGCCGACGTCCGCAGTGGTGGTCGTGCTGGTCGCCGTCCTCGGCTCAACTTGCTCCATAGGGCAGATTGTACGTGAGGAGGGAATTGCTGGTGTAACGGGGATTTCACAAGGTTATTTCATTAGCCGGGCGACGACAGCACTCAGCATGTAAAGACCCACCGCCATCACCAATAGCCCTCCCCAGCGATACAGAAGCGAAGGGTTAGCCGATTGGCGGTCTGCCAAATCTTCAAAGAACTTGCCACCTGCACTAGCTGACCAGTCAGCCTTTGGTCGCAGTTGCTTTTGAAGCTGCTTGAGTTTCTGCGGAGCGAAGCACTGTAATGCGCCACACGCAATTACTACAACGCAAACCACTGTGAACAGGATTGTTCCTATGATTCTCACGATTGCGAAAATGATAGCAGGTCATTTCGTCATCGAGCGGCGAAGATAGGCCATCCACTCGGTGTCTCCGTGCCTCTGTGGTGAATTCTCTTACTGGGCGAAGGTCTTCTCGCGCTGCACGTAGTGCTTCTGGAAGTAGTCGCGATATTGGCCGCTGCGCACGTCGTCCAGCCACTGCTGATTGTCGCGATACCACGTGATCGTGTCCGCCAGTCCCTTGATCGAACTGCACCTGCGGCTGCCATCCCAGCTCGCGGCCCAGCTTTTCGCAATTGATGGCGTAGCGCAGATCGTGGCCCGGCCGGTCGGTGACGAACTGGATCAGCTCTTCGGATTTGCCCAGCGCCTTCAGGATCAGCTTGGCCACTTCGAGATTGCGCATCTCGCAGCCGCCGCCGATGTTGTAGACCTCGCCCTCGCGGCCCTGCTGCAACACCGTATCCAGCGCGCTGCAATGATCGTCCACGTGGATCCAGTCGCGAACATTGCTGCCCTTGCCGTAAACCGGCAGCCGCTCGCCCGCCATCGCCTGCGCGATCATCAGCGGAATGAACTTCTCCGGAAACTGATACGGCCCGTAGTTATTGGAGCAGCGCGTCACCACGCCGGGAAACTTGTGGGTGTGCACGTAGGCCAGCACCAGCAGGTCGGAAGACGCCTTGGTCGCCGCAGTACGGACTGTTGGGCTGCAGCGGCGAGTCTTCGGAGAACAGGCCTTCGTCGCCCAGGCTGCCGTACACCTCGTCGGTCTGACGTGCACGAATCGCGGCACGCCGGCTTCGCGGCAGGCTTGCAGCATGATTGTGCGTGCCATCGACGTTGGTGCGCACGAACGCCGACGCGTCTTCGATGCTGCGATCGACGTGGCTTTCGGCGGCGAAGTGAATCACCGCATCGCAGCCGCGCACCTGCGTCGACCACGCCGCGATCGCAGATGTCCATCTGCACGAACTCGCAGCGGCCCTCGCCCAACTCCGGCTCAAGGTTCTTGAGATTGCCGGCGTAGGTGAGCTTGTCGAGCACCACCAGCTTCCAATCCGGATGCTTGGCCAGCGTGTGATGAACGAAGTTTGAGCCGATGAATCCCGCGCCGCCCGTGACTAGTAGCTTCATGCGCCACGCACCGGGCGCAGCCTCTTCCGCGCTGCGCAGTACCTTTTCGCGAACCATGTTGCTGGCGTGCCACAGCGATTCGAACGTGCCGGCGTCGGTCCACCAGCCTTCCAGCAAGCTGTGATGCAGCGTGCCTTCTTCGATGTAGCTGTTGTTGACGTCGGTGATCTCGTACTCGCCGCGGCCCGATGGCTTCAGCCGGCGAATGCGGTCGAAGACGCTGACGTCGTAAAAGTACACGCCGATAACCGCATACGACGACTGCGGCTTCTTCGGCTTCTCCTCGATGCGAACGATGCGGTCGTTCTCGAACACCGGCACGCCGAAGCGCTCCGGATCGGTCACCTCTTTCAGCATCACCATCGCGCCCTTTTCCAGCTGCTCGAACTTCGTCGCAGCATCGCTGAATGTCGCCTTCAATAATGTTGTCGCCCAGCACGACGCAGATGTTGTCGCCCTTGGCCCACGGCTCGGCCAGCCGCAGCGCGTCGGCGATGCCGGCTTCGCCTTCCTGATAAGCGAAGCTGAGCTGCTGCAGTCCAAACTCTTTGCCGTTCTGCAGCAGGCGCAGGAAGTCGCCCGCGTTGTGGCCGCCGGTAACGATCAGGATGTCGCGAATGCCCGCGTCCACCAGGATCTGCAGCGGATAAAAGATCATGGGTTTGTCGTACACCGGGAGCAGGTGCTTGTTGGTGACGCGGGTCAGTGGATGACAGGCGCGAGCCGATTCCGCCTGCCAGGACTATGCCCTTCATAGGTCTCCGTTCATTTGCCGGAACAGCGCGAACTACAGAATTTTGCTGGCGCTTTCGCTGGGGTTTGCGAAAGCACGTCGCCGAAGCGCGCAATCCAGATAAAGCCTTCTCTAACTGTTAACTCAAGATTATCAGCGAATCGCGTCCTGCATGGCAAGCCGCAGCTGGTCGCGCCAGTCCGGCATCACAATGCCGAAAGCAGCTTGCACCTGGGCATTGGACAGCACTGAATTGCGCGGCCGCCGCGCCGGCGTCGGATACTCCTCAGTGGTGATTGCCGACACCTTCTTGCCTTCAGCGGCGCGCCGAACTCGCCCGAGCCGTCAGCCGGGCGTAACGCCATCGTAGTCCTCCAGGATCGCCTGCGCAAAGCCCGCCCACGATGTGCGCCCGCCTGCAGTGAGATGGAACATGCCGGTGCGCCACTCGCCGGTCTCGCTCTTGTGTTCCAGGCAGCGTCGCCAGGATGATGGCGGTCGCCTCGGCGAGACCGCGTGCCCAGGTCGGCGCACCGTATTGGTCGCCGACAATGCGCAGCTCGTCCTTCTCGCTGCGCCAGGCGCAGCACGGTGCGCAGAAAATTCTTGCCGCGAATGTCATAAACCCACGTGGTGCGCAGGATGATGTACGGGCAGCCGCTGGCGATGATCGCCTGATCGCCGGCAAGTTTGGTCTGACCGTACACGCTCAATGGACCCGTCGCGTCTCGTTCTTCGTACGGCTGCCTGCTTGCTGCCGTCATAGACGTAGTCGGTGGAGTAGTGGACCAGCAGGGCGCCGGTAGCGGGTGCATTCTTCAGCGATTTGCGCCGGAGCGCCGACGTTGATGGCGCGGGCCAGTTCCGGCTCGCTCTCGGCCTTATCGACCGCGGTGTAGGCGGCCGCATTGACCACGATGTCGGGCGCGAATTCCCGAACCGTGCGGGCGACGGCTTGCGAATCCGTCAAGTCAACTTGCTCGATGTCGATCGCCGTCACCTCGCCCATGGGAGCGAGCGTGCGCTGCAAGTGCCATCCTACCTGTCCATTGCAACCGGTGATCAGCAGTCGAAGACTCATGGCTGGTACCTCGGCAGTTGGTCGTGTGCGATCTGCGCCAGCGGCAGGTAACGCTTGTCCTTGTCTGACAGGATGGGATCAGGTGTCTGCCAGTCGATGCCGATCTCCGGATCGTTCCACAACACGCCGCGATCGTCGCTGGCCTCGAAGTAGTCGCTGCACTTGTAGAGGAAGTCGGCAGGTTTCCGAGCGCACCACAAAGCCGTGGGCGAATCCCTTAGGGATGAACAGCTGGGTGTGGTTCTCGCCCGACAGCACCACACTCACCCACTTGCCGAAGTGCGGCGACCCGGCGCGAATGTCGACCGCGATGTCCAGCACTTCGCCCTGCGTGACCCGGCAAAGCTTGGCCTGCGGATTACGCAGCTGATAATGCAATCCGCGCAGCACGCCGCGCGAGGAGTGCGAGTGGTTGTCCTGCACAAACTTTTCGCGAATTCCCGCCTCAGCCAGCACGTTCTGCCGATAGGTTTCCATGAAGAAGCCGCGCGGATCCTGGAACACGCGCGGCTTGATCATTAGTACCCCGGGAAGTGATGTTTCGATAATCTGCAAATTTTTCCCCCACTCCAACACAAACCTGCAATTTGTCCGGACACAGTGAACCGACGATTATAATGCGTGCTTCCTCGAAACTATGTTGCGTTGCTCCGCTATCGTCGTGACTTACAACTCCGCTGCGGCCATTGGCCCCTGCCTTGAGGCCCTGACACGCCAGGATTGCGACATCATCGTCGTCGACAATGCTTCTCAGGACGACACCTTGCAGCGGATCGAGGAGTTCGTGGCGTGGCATCCCGTACGGCTGATCGCCAATCCTGAAAACCGCGGCTTTGGCGCCGCCGTGAATCAGGGAACAGAAGAAGCTGGCGGCGACGTCTTCCTGATCCTCAATCCCGATGCGATCGCCGAAACCGGAGCGGTGACAGCTTTGCTGCAATGTATCGACGCTACTCGTGCCGGCGCAGTCGGTGGCGCCCTGCTGGAGAATAACGGCCAGCCTGCTCGCGGTTTCGCCTTTCGCCGGGTGGCGACACTTTCGCCTCTTCTTTGCGAGGTATTGCTGATCAATCAACTCTGGCCGGGCAATCCGGTCAACCGTCGCTATCGTTGCCTCGATGCCGACTATTCGCAGCAGCAGCAGGTCGAACAGCCGGCCGGAGCCTGTCTGGCAGTCACTCGCGCAGCGTGGGAGTCGATCGGCGGCTTCGACGAACAGTTCTTCCCGGTGTGGTTCGAGGATGTCGATCTCTGCAAGTGCCTGCTTGATCGCGGCGACAAGATCTTCTACTGCCCATCTGCGCGCTTTCGCCACGGCGGTGCCCACAGCGTGGGACAGTTGTCGTTTCGCGATAAGCAGTTGTTCTGGTACACCAACATGCTGCGCTACGCGCGCAAGCATTTTTCAGGCACCCAGGTGTTGGTTCTTCGGCTGGCGATCGTCAAAGGAATGCTGCTGCGATCGGTAGGAGCCTTGTTCGGAGCACGAGGGGCCCCACTCGGCAAAACGCTGGAAGCGTATTGGGCGGTGATGAGAGCCACCTCTCGCAGCAAGACCGTGTCTGAGGTCCAGCAGGGCCGTACCGGGAGTCAGTGACCCGCAACAACAGATCAGACTTGACTTCCTCTTGGGCCCAAAGCAGGTAAGCAACCAGGAATATTGACAGCAAACATATTAGGAATGACAATAGTCATTATGAGAACTACTTCCATGCGGTCCGCAATCAGAAAAACCCGCTCTTTCTCCCTCGACCACGATGTCCTCTGCGAGGTCGAGCGCACCAAGGGAAGCAGTTCTGCCAGCGAACGGGTTAACCAATTGCTGAAGTATGCTCTGGAGGCTGAGCGCAAGGCCTGTCTCCATCAGGAGGCAGCGCGGTTTTTTAGCAGCCCGCCTGAGGACCGGCAAGAGCGTCGCGCCTTCCAGAATGCTAGTGTTCGATCCTGGTCACGCGAATGACAACTTGGCGAAGAGGAACTAAGCCTGCGCGATGGTATCCGCAACGGGGTGAGGTGTGCCTGATCGATCTTGACAAAGAGCGCCCTGCTCTGGTGATTTCGAGCGACAGCTTGAACGCGCATTCTCTGGACGTCTGCGTGCTGCCGATCTCAACCGCCGAACACAAGGCGTTTTCGCTGCGTCCAAAGCTGAAAGCCGGCGAAGGCGGTCTGCTTCGCGATTCGTGGGTAAAGTGCGATCAGCCCACGACGGTGGAGAAGCAACTGGTGATCTTTCCTCCCTTAGGGCAACTGGCATTGCCTTCGATGCAGGCGATCGAAGCCGCAGTAAAACTAGCGCTCGAGCTTAGGTAGTTGGCAAGGGCCGAGAAGTCTGCGGTTGCGCTTGCCATTTTCAACCGCAGATCCCTCGACTTGAATCAGAATAAAATCTCAGCCACTGGCGGATGGCACTTACACTCCGATGACGCCCACCAACTCCTTCACCGAGTCGGCGCTCTTCTGCAGGGCAGCCTGCTCTTCGGCCGTCAGCTTGATCTCGATGATCCCCTCGATGCCATTGGTTCCGAGTTTGCAGGGCACACCTACGAATAGTCCCTTGATGCCGTACTCGCCTTCCAGATACGCCGCACAGGGCACAATCTTCTTCTTGTCTTTGAGGATGGCTTCCACCATCTCCGCAACTGCCGCTGAGGGAGCGTAATAGGCGCTGCCGGTCTTGAGGTGCTTCACGATTTCGGCTCCGCCGTCGCGGGTGCGCTGCACCAGGCGATCAATCGTAGCCTGGTCCATTAGTTCCGTGATTGGGATGCCGGCGACGGTCGAGTAGCGCGGCAGCGGAACCATGGTGTCGCCATGTCCGCCGAGCACGAACGCGGTTACGTTTTCCACCGAGACATCCAGCTCGCGCGCGATGAAGGTGCGAAAGCGCGCCGAGTCCAGAATGCCGGCCATGCCGATGACCCGGTTGCGGGAGAAGCCGCTCAGCTTGTAAGCCGCTTGCGCCATAGCGTCCAGCGGATTGGAGACGATGATAAGGATGCAATTGGGCGAGTACTGCACCACCTTGCCCACCACGTCGCTCATGATCTTGTAGTTGGTGTGCAGCAGATCGTCGCGGCTCATGCCGGGCTTGCGTGGAATGCCGGCGGTGATTACCACAATGTCAGAGTTAGCGGTTTCGGCATAATCATTTGTGCCCAGCACATAGGAGTCGCGCTTTTCGATGGGCATCGCCTGCAGCAGATCAAGCCCTTTACCCTGCGGTACGCCCTCAATGATGTCGATCAATACGACGTCGGCGTGTTCCTTCGACGCCAGCCAGTGGGCCGCCGTCGCGCCCACATTTCCAGAACCAACTACCGTTACTTTTCTACGCATGAGTCCTCACAGTATGAAGAAGCCGTCAGCCATCGGCTGTCAGTTAAGATCAGGGTTGCCGCCGCCAGCCCGGAGAACACCGGAAGCCAGCGCGGGTATCGCCAATGCGCGCCATGGTTTAGCTGACGGCTGATAGCTAACAGCTAAAAGACCCAGCACACGCAATCGCTATTTCGCCAAAGCCTCGACCGGCGCCATGTTGTGGATCATGTGCGACGCGAACTCGCTGGTCTTCACCTTGGTCGCGCCCTCCAGCATGCGGGCGAAATCGTAGGTCACCTTCTTCTGCCGGATGGTGTGCTCCAGAGAATCCTCGATCAGCCGGGCCGCTTCGTGCCAGCCCATGAAGTCGAACATCATCACTCCCGACAACATGACCGACCCAGGATTGATGACATCCTTGTCGGCATACTTGGGCGCGGTGCCGTGAGTCGCCTCGAAGATCGCATGCTGATCGCCGATGTTGGCGCCTGGCGCAATGCCCAGTCCGCCCACCTGCGCCGCCGCCGCGTCGGAGATGTAATCGCCGTTCAGGTTGGGAGTCGCCAGCACCGCGTACTCATCGGGACGGGTCACAATCTGCTGGAAGATGCTGTCGGCGATACGGTCGTTGATCATCAGCTTCGACTTCCACGCGCCGTGGCCGTGCGTGGCATAGATGCTGTCGATCACGCCTTGCACTTCTTTGTACAGCGCGTCGCGGAAGTCCTGCTGGGCAAACTCCATTCCGGGTTCCACCATCTTGGCGTTGTCTTCCACCGATAGGCCCGGATTCTTGTCCAGGTTGTCGATGATCCAGCTCTCCCGCTCGGTGACGACCTGGTCACGAAACTCCTGCGTCGCCAGCTCATAGCCCCACTCGCGGAAGGCGCCTTCGGTGAACTTCTGGATGTTGCCCTTGTGCACCAGCGTCACCGACTTGCGATTGTTCTTCAGCGCGTATTGAATGGCCATCCGCACCAGGCGCTTCGTGCCGGTGATCGAAATTGGCTTGATGCCAATGCCCGAGTCCTCGCGCACTCGCTTGTTAGTGCCGGCCAACATTTTATTGTTGATGAAGTCGATCAACTCTTTCGCCTGCGCCGTGCCCTCTTTCCACTCGATGCCGGCATAAACGTCTTCCGTGTTTTCGCGAAAGATCACCATGTCCATGCGGTGAGGATTCTTCACCGGCGACGGAATTCCCTGGTAATACTTCACCGGCCGCACGCAAGCATAAAGATCGAGGATCTGCCGCAAGGCTACGTTCAGCGAACGGATACCGCCGCCGACCGGGGTGGTCAGCGGGCCTTTGATGCCGATCCGCAATTCGCGAAAAGCGGCGACCGTGTCATCGGGCAGCCAGGTCTTAAAGCGATCCATGGCTTTCTCGCCGGCGAACACTTCATACCACGCCACGCGGCGCTTGCCGCCGTAAGCGATCTCGACCGCCGCATCGAATACGCGTACCGACGCTTTCCAGATGTCGCGTCCGGTGCCGTCACCTTCGATGAAAGGAATGATGGGATTGTCTGGGATGACAAGCTTACCGTCGTAGGTAATCTTGCTTCCGCTGGAGGGCAATGGAATTCCGTTATAAGAAGCCGCCACAAGGCACCTCGAAAAGTTTAAGGTAGAAAGGGACCCAAGCTGTACACAGCCATGTGTCGGGAGGAAAACACTGAAACCGGACGACGCCAAGCCTGAATCGTTATGATGACAGCGACTGCGGCCCATCCTCTAAACCACGTTGCCGCGTCCTGATCCGACAGTACTAACCAGTGGTTCCCGAACTCATTAACGTTATCACCAGCGGGTGTGAGGTTCAATGGAAACCCCGTTCGCGCGTCACACTTCTGTGTGAGCTATACAACTTCCGCAACGTTAAGACCGAATCACCTCAGCCCCGCCGCCCTCGCCCGATGAGCGTCGAGCTGGATTCATGGCCACTCGTTTCAGGTAGATGTCCCGCGTCTGCCGCATTACTTCAGCCAGTCGCATTTCCGGATCGAAGCTGTCATCGGCTCCCAGCACGCCCCACAACAGTTTCTGCACCGCGCGACGAGGATGCTCAGCCACTGGCAGCCATTTGCGCGCCCGCCCGGTCACCAGACGAACCACGTGCTCCACCGTGCGCAGAAAGAGAGCATTGTCTCGCAGGCGTGCATGCTCCTCTGCATCCAGCAAGCCGTGGTCGAGCAGTAATTGCAAACGCGCGCGCAAGTTTCCAGCCAGCCAAAGCTGATGCCGTGCCTGCAAGGAGCCCGCCAGGTAATCCAGGTCGTAGATCCCACCGGGACCGCTCTTGAAGTTCGGCCCAGTTTCGCTGCGCTCCAAACGAGTCCGAACCTCGATTAAGTCCGTCTCAAAATTCGGTCGCCTCGCCACCTCGTTGATCCCCGACTGTACTGCTTGCAGCGCGCGACTTGCGACGTTACGATCGCCCGCAACGTAACGCAGCTTCAGATAGGTCAAAGCTTCCCAGGGCTTGGCTTCTTCCCTGAAGTATGCCGCCAACTGAGCGGGAGTTACGATCAGTTCGCCCTTCGCGGCCATGCGGGCGCAGGCGGGCGTCGACCGGAAACACCGTTCCATCGCGAGTGTAGGCGGTCAGCGCCTCCATCAGGCGTTCGGCGGCGCGGCGCATATCTTCTTTATTGCAAGTCTCGTCGCAGACAAACAGCACATCCGCGTCCGACAGCAAATCGAACTCGCGCGCTCCCAACCTTCCCAATCCCATCACGCTGAATCCTGCATCGGCGCTGGCGATCGCCAGTGCGGCCTGAATCGCGGCGTCGGCTGCGGCGGTGTTGTCGTTCAGCGAGTCAAATACCTCCCGCAGCTGAAACAAATCGAGCGCGCCCGAAAGAAACACCCGCCGCCGATAGTGCCGCCGCAAAATCGACATCGCCTCGGAGCGATCGACTTTCTTCTGCGCCAGATAAGCAAAAACCGGATCCTCGTTCGCGCTCACCTCGGGAGCATCGTCGGCAAACAGATCTTCTTCGCCGGAAGCTGAGCGATCCTCAATATTCTCCAGCAGAGAAACCTCCGCCGGATGACGCACCAGAATGTCGGTCAGAAATTCGCTGAACTCGAAGATCGTCAGCGCCCGCTCCACCGCCTCGGGCGAGCGCAGCACCGCACCGTAGCGCTCCGACGTTGTTCCCGCCGAACTGAGAAAGCGGTCGAGGTTGCGGCGCGCGTGTTGCGAAAGATCGCCCCGGGCCGCGATCTCGCGCAGGCGCGGAGAATCTACGGCCAGCCGCTGCATCATCTGGCTGTAGGAGTTCTCGTGGGTGGCCACAATCTCGGGCCGTAACTGGAATTCCAGCGCGGTCTGGTCCTGGCTCTGTTCGCGATAAATCACGCGCTGATAGATCTCCGCCACCGCCGCCATGCGCCGCTGCACGTGCGCCAGAAATTCCTCCGGCGTGGGCGCCGCAGTCCCCTCGCGCGTCAGGCTGCGGGCCAGGGACTGCAACTCCAGGCGCGACTCCGGCAGGCGATGCGTCTGCTGGCCCTGCCGCAGTTGCAGCCGATGTTCCAGATTGCGCAGGAACTCATACGCGTTAGTCAGGTTGTGGAAGTCCTTGCCGCTGATGTGTTCCTTGTCGTGCAGCTTCTGCAGGGCAAACAGCGTGCCGCGCGAGCGCAGCCAGGATTCTCCGCCGCCATAGACGCGCTGCAGACACTGCACCAGAAACTCGATATCGCGAATCCCTCCGCGATCGATCTTCACGTCGATGCCGCTTTGCGCCTGCTGCCTTAGTAGGCTTCGGCGGCGATGGCTGCCGATCTTCTCTCGCGTCTCCAGCGCCGTCTTGATGGCGACAAAATTCAGCTCCGGACGATAGACATAGGGCTGCACGGCGCGCACCAACTCGCGCGCCAGCCCCAGATCTCCAGCGGAGTGCCGCGCCTTGATCATGGCCTGCAGCTCCCAATCGTGCGCCACCTGCGAGTAGTAATGAACGGCATGTGGCAGCGGAACTGCCGGCTCGCCCTCGCCGCCCTGCGGACGCAAGCGCAAATCGATGCGAAACACCGGCCCCTCGCGGGTGTGGCGCGACAGCAACTCGGTGGTCTGCTGCGCCAGGCGAATGAAGTATTCGCGATTGGAGATTTCCGCGCCAGGCGACTCCTCGCCGCCGTCGTAGAGGTACAGCAGATCGATGTCGGAGCTATAGTTCAGCTCGTTGCCGCCCAGCTTGCCCAGCGACAGCACCGCAAAGCGCGAATCGACCACCCGGCCCTCACGTCCAGCCGTTGCGGCGTGCCAAAGCGATGCTGCAGCTGGCTGTCTGCTTCCCGCAGCGCCTCTTCGATCAGCACATCGGCCAGGGCGGAAATTTCCGCGGTAGTTTCGGCCAGGGTGGCGATCCCCAGCACGTCGCGCAGCATGATGCGGATGTATTCCCGCCGCTTGAAGCGCGCCAGCAGCGCCGCCGTGTCGGTTTCGAACGAGCGCGACCGCATGCGCGCAAAGCTCTCCTGGAATTCTTCGCGAGAGTGGGTGCGGTCCAGCGTCCGCTCGCGCACGAAGCCGTGGAACAGATCGGGATTGTGGATCAGCGTTTCGCCCAGCCACGGGCTGTAGCCGAAGACCACCATGGCGTAGTGGACCAGCGAAGGATGCTTGTCGAGCAGTCGCAACAGTTCCGGCGAAGTGGCTTCCGCCAGACGCTCGAACTGATTGACGGCGGCGTCGGGATTGGGCGAGGTCATCAGCAACGGCGCCAGCGATTGGTAAACTCCCCGCGGCACAAGTTGTCGGATATGAGCCAGGTTGCGCGCCGCCGCCTCTGCCTCGCGAAATTCCGGCTGCTGCATGGAAAGGGATTCGCCTTGGAACAGTTCCGACACCGCTGCCAAATTCTATCTTGCTGGAATCTCCAGTACAGTTCAGGGGATCAGGAAGCGGAGTTTATTTTGCTCAGGCTGCACTGGCTGAAACGGGCAGCGGGGTCCGGAAGGATTTCGCTGGAAAAAGCAGAGGCACCCGACAATGGGTGCCTCACGCGAACTGTGTCAAAAGAATCAGGATTCGAATCCGGATGCAAAACTATTTCTTCAGCTTCCGACGCGCGACTTCACCCAAGGCAAGTACACCCGTTCCCAGCAGAATGAAGCTGCTGGGTTCAGGAGTGGTGCCCGTGGTGGTGGTGCCCGACGCCGACACGCTAACATTATCCAGAGCGATATAGGCTGGGTCGTCCCGGAAATCAAACGAGACGCTATCGCTGCCCGTGCCCGTCTCCGTGAACGAGAACTGCGCCCATGCTCCGTTTGTGTTCGGGTTGGTCAGGCTCAGCACCGAAGTGCCGTCCCAGAAAGCACTAAAGTCGCTTGGATTGTCGCCAACCGAGTTCATCCAGAAACTAAAGGTGTACTGAGTTCCCGCATGGTCCGCAAAGGTCTGGCTGATGGTGCCATCGCTACCGACCGGCCCCAAAACGGCGTAGAAGTTGCCGTCTTGAGCACCGGTGTATACGTAAAAAGCACCACTTACGACTTCGGTGTCTTCGAAGTTGTTGCTGGTGGTCCAGCCGGTAAAGTCTCCGGTCTCAAAGCTGCCGTTGGTGAGAAGATTCTGAGCGAAGGTCTTCGGCGCACTGATACTCAAACAGAAAGCCAGAGCGACGACGACCAGCAGGGTCTTTGTTCGCATACTTCCTCCGGACATAGGTTTAAGCCCACTTCCACAGGGGGAAGAGGCATTTTTCGTTCCTATCTCGCCCTAATGCCTTCATATACTTAGCGTTGACAATGTCGACAAACTGCACAAACTTGCGAAGTATGGGAAGGCACTTACAGCGCCAGAGGGATCCAGGAGTCAGGATCGCTCTGGCCCACTGGCCCCGCGGAGCACCGACCTACGCCGGAAACTTACCCAGGCGCGACCCCGGTTGTAACTCCTTCCTCGACCCTCCGCCTCCATTCGGATCGACCCGGGCGCTGCTATCATCGGCTGTCTCTCCAGATTCGCCGACTCTTTGCTGGAGTCCCCATTGCACTGGCTAACCAAGCTGTTCAATTTCGCTGGTCACCAGACGACGCTTTCGCGTGAGACGGTCGCCGGACTTACCACCTTTACCACGATGTCTTACATTGTGGTAGTCAACCCCGCGATCCTTTCGGCAGCGGGAATTCCGGCAGGACCATCGTTTGTGGCGACTGCATTGGCTGCTGCGTTCGGCTGCTACTTCATGGCGTTCTACGCCAACCGCCCCTTCGCCATTGCGCCTTACATGGGCGAAAACGCCTTCATCGCCTTCACGGTTTGCAAGCTGCTGGGATTTCGTTGGCAGACGGCGCTGGCGGCCATCTTCATCGCCGGCGCTCTGTTCGTGCTGATGACGGTCTTGCACTTACGGCAATGGGTGGTCGAAGGCGTGCCCACTTCGCTGCGCTACAGTTTCGCTGTCGGCATGGGCCTGTTCCTCACCTTCATCGGGCTGAACCAGACGGGCTTGGTGCGGCTCGGCGTTGCCGGAGCTCCTGTGCGAGCCGGCCAACTGACCTCGGCATCCGGTGCCTGGTCGCCATGTTCGGCTTCGTGCTGCTGGCTGTCCTGATCATCCGCAAGGTTCCCGGGGCCATCCTGATCGGCATCGTCATCACGGCGATTGTCGCCTTCGCTGCCAAGGTGGCCGCGCCGCCGCACGGCATGAGTCAGCCTGCCGCCCAGCCTCGCGCCCATCTTGTGGCAGCTCGACTTCCGCGGAGCCCTTACCTGGCGGGCATTTCCCGTGGTGCTCACCATCTTCATCATGGCGTTTCGTCGACACCATGGGCACCCTGATCGGGCTTTCGGCACGCGCCGGCTTCCTCGACCAGAACGGACAGCTGCCGCAGATCGAGCGCCCCATGCTGGTGGACGCGATCACCACTTGCCTCGCACCGGCGCTGGGGACCACAACCTCCGGCGCGTTCGTCGAGTCAGCCACGGGAATCGAGGCTGGGGGCCGCACCGGCTTCACCGTCCTGGTCACCGGAAGCTGTTTCCTGCTGACTCTGTTCTTCTCCCCGTTTGTCGCAGCGATTCCCGCCCAGGCTTACGGACCGGCACTCATCATCGTCGGGCTGTTCATGCTGGCCCCCATCACGCGCATCGACTTCGGCGACTTCACCGAATCCATTCCCGCCTTTGCCGTGGTTTCGCTGATGGCATTCACCTTCAACATCGCGATTGGAATCTGCGCCGGATTTGTGCTCTATCCCATCTGCAAACTGGTGGCGGGCAAAGCCGAGCCACTTGAAGCCCGGCTTGTGGGTGCTGACGGCGTTGTCGCTGCTGTTCTTCATCTTTTATCCGTACCACTAATTCCGTGCCACTCATGATCCGATTTCTCCTCTTTCAGCTTGGGCGCGACCGGTCAAAATTGCATCTCATTTCACATGCCAATGGCCAAGGGAGCTGGACTTCAAGAGTTCGTCGGAATCCGCCTGCGACTTTTTCTCGCAGTCTTGCGACTGTTTGTGTGCTGTTCAACCGGCGCGCTTCTGCTGATTTCGACTGCGGCGGCGCAGTCAGTCCAGCCGTGCCCGCGCAAGACGATCCGCCCAACCAGCGTAGCTTCAGGCACTACATCCATGCCGTCCCGCAATCGCCCGCCGATTACCATCCCATTACTGCCGATGGACGGTTGGGATGGTTTACGCGCTCCACGATTGGCCCGCGAAGTCTGGCTGCCGGTTTGTTTTCGGCTGGAATAGGAACCGCGACTAACAGTCCCCATGAATACGGTACCCATTGGGATGGTTTTGCGCAGCGCTATGGCATGCGCCTAACCGGCGTCTCCACCGGCAATGCTATCGAGGCTTCTTTGGGGGCGGTCTGGGGTGAAGATCCGCGCTACTTTCATACCGTGAACGCATCGTTCGGCCAGCGGGCCAAGAATGTCGCCGATCTCACGTTTCGCGCCTACCGTCCCGACGGCGAGCGTCACCTTGCCTATGCCAGATTCGTGGCGACCTTCGGCAACAACTTCCTCTCCAACACCTGGCGGGTGCAGAGCGAAGCCGATTGGCAGCATGCTCTGATTCGCACCGGCGAGGGCTTCGGGGCTCGCGCCATTTCCAACGCGTTCAGCGAGTTCGTTCCCCAAGTCTGGCAGAAACTTCCGCCACCAGCCTGCCTCCGACTCCGCTTTCGCTAACAATCCATGAATTGTTGAGTCCTGCGCCAGGCAAACTCTCTAACCAGATTATGATGGGTCTGCGTATCCCGAGTTTCGGGCGGAGGCGGCAGGTGGCTAATTACGTGGTCGTCGAGAACTTATTGCAAGCAGTCGAGATCCCCAAGGACGGAACGCTCAGCCGGACCATTCACCGCGACGATCGCGTCAAGATCGTGCTCTTTGGCTTTTCCGGCGGCCAGGAGCTTTCCCAGCATACCGCCGCCGTGCCAGCCATCATCGAAATCGTTCAGGGCGACGCGCGCGTCACCCTAGACGGAGACGAGAAAGAACTCTCCGCCGGTTCCTGGGTTTTCATGGAAGCCAATCTTGCGCACGCGATTTATGCCCGCACCGACGTGGTCATGCTTTTGACCATGCTGACTGGAGCCGATCAGAAATAAGCCACCGAGGTGCCAGCCAGCCTTCACTCGGTCATGCCCTGCAATCAGGGCGAGCACCCATCGGATGCCTCGATAAGCCTCCCCGACGTCATGCATCACAGAAGAATGTGACAGGAATCACTCGCAGTTAGCACCTTCCCGTCCTAACGTTCCGTATTGGCACCGCATTACGCGGTGGTCAATCTGAATCCTTGTCGTCCTTTGAGTCCCGGTATTGGCTCCAAAAAACTTGCCGCCCAGTTGGCCACCGGCACTGACGGGATTCACGCCGGGAGGTTCGTGTGAACACTTTTCCCATCCTGTTGGGGACGCTCTGTGTCTTTGCCCTCGCCTATCGCTATTACAGCGCCTTCATCGCCGCCAAAGTACTTGCCCTTGACGACAGCCGGATCACACCTTCGCACGTCTACGAAGACGGCCACAACTATGTGCCCTCGCCGAAGTGGGTCCTGTTCGGGCATCACTTCGCCGCCATCGCCGGCGCCGGTCCGCTGGTCGGACCAACCTTGGCTGCGCAGTTCGGCTTTGCTCCCGGATTTCTCTGGATCCTGATTGGCGCCGTGTTCTGCGGCTGCGTCCACGACTTCACCGTGCTGGTGGCTTCGGTTCGCCACAAGGGACGCTCGCTGGCCGACGTGGCGCGCACCGAAGTCGGCCCCTACGCCGGACTGGTCACCATGATCGCGCTTGCTCTTCATCCTGCTGGTGACGCTGGCCGGGCTCGGCATCGTGGTCGTCAACGCTCTGGCCGCACAGCCCCTGGGGAGTCTTCACCATCGGCATGACCATTCCCATCGCCATCTGCATGGGCTTGTACATGTTCAAGAGCACGCCGGGCCAGATCAGCATCGCCGGACCCAGCGTCGCTGGGCGTGATTTTGCTGATCGCCGCTGTCATCGGCGGCACGCTGGTTCGCCGCCTCCGTCCTTCGCTCATGTGCTGACCTTCAACGGCCACCAGATCACGTTCCTGATGATGGCCTACGGCTTCATCGCCTCGGTGCTGCCGGTCTGGTTCCTGCTCGAACCGCGCGACTATCTTTCCACCTACATGAAGCTGGGCACCATCGTTCTGCTGATCATCGGCGTCTTCATCGTTCATCCCAACATTCAGTTCCCGGCGTTCACGCAGTTCATTCACGGCGGCGGCCCCATCATCAAAGGCAAGCTGTTTCCCTTCCTGTTCGTGACCATCGCCTGCGGCGCCATCTCCGGCTTCCACTCGCTGATCTCCTCCGGCACCACGCCGAAGATGCTGTGGAAGGAGACCGACGCGCGCTTCATCGGTTACGGCGCCATGATGTGCGAAGGCACTGGTCGCCGTGCTGGCGCTGATCGCCGCCTGCTCCATGTATCCCGGCGACTACTTCGCCATCAACGCCGCGCCCGCGGTCTTCGCCAAGCTCGGACTGCACACGGTCAACCTCGGCATGTTCTCCGCCGAAGTGGGCGAGAAGCTGGCCGGCCGCACCGGCGGCGCGGTCTCGCTGGCAGTCGGCATGGCGCAGATCTTCCGCGGCCTGCCCGGCATGAAGACGCTGACCGGCTACTGGTATCACTACGCCATCATGTTCGAGGCGCTGTTCATTCTGACCACGGTCGATACCGGCACGCGCGTCGCGCGCTACGTTCTGCATGAGTTGCTGGGCAAAGTGCACAAGCCGTTCAGCAACACCGCATGGCTTCCCGGCAACCTGGTGACTTCGGCCATTGTGGTCATGAGCTGGGGATACCTGATTTATACCGGCTCCATCTCGACCATCTGGCCGCTGTTCGGCACCGGCAATCAGTTGCTGGCGACCATCGCGCTCGCCGTCATGACGACCTTCCTGGTCAACATGGGCAAGGCGAAGTACGCCTTCATCACGGCGATTCCCATGTGCTTTGTCGGCGTCACCACGCTGACCGCGGGAGTGCTGTCCATCAAGAACATTTATCTGCCGCTGGCGCAGAAGCCGGGCAAGCGTTCCAGGGATATCTGGACTCCACGCTGATGGTTATCTTCGTGGTCGGGCGTGGTTCTGGTGCTGATCGAGTCCGGACGGCGCTGCTGGAAGACGCTGCATGGCGCGCCGATTCCGCTAGGAAGCATTCGGCGCCGGACCGAGGGAGTAAGTGACGTGTTGCTAGAAGCAGTTAGCAGTAGAATAGCAGTGGCCCATGTGCTAAGTGCTTTGGAGCTCAACGTGAGCCTTGACCAGGGGCCCATGCTAGCGTCCAATTACGAAGGATGGCAATAGCTAGATGCACAAGCTGGAAGCAATTGCAACAAAATCCACGAAAGGCCTGCCATACGCTGGCAGACATCGGTGAAAACTCAATGAGCACTATCAGCACTCCCCACCTTCCGCGAAGCGCACCAGCCAAAGCCGCCCCGCCGGCCGCGAATCCGCTCGCATCGGCGGTCGTCGTCATCATCGCGGCAATCGCCGCCATCATCATTCTTAAGATTCCCGCGCTAACCGCTCCCTGGTCGCAGGGATACGATCCCACCGGACACTGGTGGATCTCGACCTTGATTGCCGCGTTGCCGGTGGTCGTGCTGCTGGGCAGCCTCGCCCTCGGACACGTGAAGGCGCACTACGCCGCGCTGCTGGGCCTGGCGACCGCTTTGCTGGTGGCGATCTTTGGCTTCCACATGCCGGCGCGCCTGGCTGCGGCGACCGCGGTTTATGGCGCCGGATACGGCCTGTTCCCCATCGGCTGGATCGTGCTGAACGTCATCTTCATGTATCAGCTCACGGTCGAGATCGGGCGCTTCAAAGTGCTGCAGCACAGCATGACCGGCATCACCCAGGACCGCCGCCTGCAACTGCTGCTCATCGCTTTCTGCTTCGGCGCGTTCTTTGAAGGCGCAGCGGGATTCGGTACTCCGGTAGCCGTGACCGCCGCGATTCTGATCGGCTTGGGCTTCCGGCCGCTGCAGGCTTCGGGCTTGTCGCTGATCGCCAACACCGCGCCGGTGGCCTTCGGCGCTCTGGGCACGCCGATCATCGCGCTGGCGAAAGTGACCGGCTTCAGCGAAGTCACCCTGGGCGCGATGGCCGGACGCATTCTGACACCGTTCTGCGTTCTGGTGCCGTTCTGGCTGATCTGCGCCTTTGTCGGCTGGGGCGGCATGTTGGAAATCTGGCCGGCCATTCTGGTCGCCGGCGTTTCCTTCGCCATTCCGCAGTACTTCATCTCCAACTACCACGGTCCGTGGCTGGCCAACATCGGCGCGTCGGTCATCTCGATGGTCTGCCTGGTCGGCTTCCTGTTCATCTGGCATCCCAAGCGGATCTGGACCTTCGAAGGCGAAGAAGCCAAGACCGAGCACCGCGCCGCTCATGGCTATCAGCCGCGCGGAAGTCACGCGCGCCTGGGTTCCCTGGGTCATCCTCAGCGTGATCGTTTTCATGTGGGGCACGCAGACCGGCAAGAACCTGATGAACACGCCGGAGAAGACCTTCAAGTCGATGGCGACCTGGCAGACGCCGCCCAGCAAGATCACCAATCCGCAGTTCCCGGTCACCGGCCTGAACAATCTTGCGCTGCGCGTCCCGCCCGTGGTGACCAAGCCGACGAAAGAGCCCGCGGTCTTTGGCCTGAACTGGGTCAGCGCAACCGGCTCCGGCATTCTGCTGGCCGCCATCATCTCCGGCTTGATCATGGGACTGAGTATTCCGAAGATCTTCTCCATCTACGGCCGGACCATCATGAAGGTGCGCTTCTCGCTGCTGACCATTGCGGCCATGATGGCCATCGGATTCATGACGCGCTATTCGGGACTGGACGCCACCATGGGTCTGGCCTTCGCGCGCACCGGACATCTGTATCCGTTCTTCGGCACGCTGCTGGGCTGGCTGGGCGTGGCGCTGACCGGATCGGATACGTCGTCCAACGTGCTGTTCGGCAGCCTGCAGAAGATCACCGCGCAGCAGGTGAACGTCGTCGCCGATCCTGATGGCTGCGGCCAACAGCACCGGCGGCGTGATGGGCAAGATGATCGACGCGCAGAGCATCGTCGTCGCCAGCACGGCAACCCAGTGGTATGGCCACGAGGGAGACATTCTGCGCTATGTCTTCTGGCATAGCCTGGCGCTGGCCGCGCTGGTGGGCATCTTCGTGTTCCTGATGGCGTACGTCGCGCCGTTCACGCACTTCGTGGTGCATTGAGGAAGTCAGCGATGGGCTGGCAACGTTCAGCTTTTGACTTGAAGGGGCGCACCTTCTAGCGTGCGCCAGTAGGGACATGGTGGAAGTGGCAGCGGTTTTAGCCGCTGCCGTACCGGAGCATCAGCAAACAGGCTTTAGCCCTGGGCTGTCGGCTGAAGTCCGATCGCTGTAATCGCCTGTATCGCCGGGCTGAAGTCCGGCGCTTCCAGCCGAAACACTGGCGATTCTTCGTGGCGTGCAACGAACGCGAGCCACTTGCAAAGGACTTCACCATGAACTGCCATCTTCGATACCTTCAAACTTCGCGCCGAGGCGGTGAGCGCCGAGGTTCATCGCTTCCCGCACAAATCCGAGGCCCTCGACTTCATCGTTGAATACCTGCAATCAGCCGGCGTGGCCGACTCGCCGCAGTCCTACGCTGTGTGGGCCGACTGCCCTTTCCTCAGCGGACTCGACAAACAGCAACATCTGCCGAGCAGGTTCCCGGCCTGAGCTTTCGACGTCACGCGCGAGAAAGCCGCCGCTTCGAAGGTCGGCATCAGCCAACTGGACTGGGCCATGGCCAACACCGGCTCGCTGGTTCAGGATGCCGCGCCGGTCGAACGCCGCCTGGTCTCGACGCTGCCCAACATTCACATCGCGATCGTCGAGACCGACCGCTTCTGCCCGACTGCCGTCCGTCTTCGGCAAAATCCGGCCGGAGCAGACCAACTACATCTCCTTCATCACCGGGCCCAGCCGCACCGCCGACATCGAGCGCGTGCTGACCATCGGCGTGCATGGCCCGGAGAAACTCATCATCGTCTTCGTCGACGAGACCGGCGGGGGTGAACTGATGCGCAAAGAATTTCGCGACTCCATCAACACCGCCCTGCACAATCCCAATCTCACGGGAGCGCTCGGCCGCTTCTCCGAGGCCTATCGCATCAGCCGCGAGAAGGCTTACGAAGGCATCGACTTCGAAGCCGTGCGCACCCAGATCGCCGATCGCAAAGGCTATGCCGCCTCGCATCTCGACGAACTCGCCGAGCGATTCACCGCAGCAACGCCGAAGCCCGCGGCGCCAAAGTTTTTCGCACCGACGATCCCGCCAAGGTCCGCGACTACATCCTCAATCTGGCGCAAGCAGAACGGCGTCAAGACGTCGTCAAATCGAAGTCGATGGCGTCGGAGGAAATTCACCTCAACCCGCATCTGGAAAAAGCCGGCATCGAAGTCCGCGAAACCGACCTGGGCGAGTGGATCATTCAGCTGGCCGGACAGACGCCGTCGCACATGGTCATGCCCGCCATCCACATGACCAAGGAAGAAGTCGCCGACGTCTTCAGCGACAAGGTCGAAGAGGGCCAGACGCCCGACATCCCCAAGCTGGTGAAGTTCGCGCGCGGCAAGCTGCGCACCAAGTTCCTCAACGCCGAGATGGGCATCACCGGCGCCAACATCGCCGTCGCCGAAACCGGCAGCCTCGTCATCATCACCAACGAAGGCAATGCGCGCCTGGTCACGACGCTGCCCAAGATTCACGTCGCCATCGTCGGCATCGAGAAGCTGATGGCCGAGTTCGCCGACGTCGTTCCGATCCTGACCGCGCTGCCGCGCAGCGCCACGGCGCAGTTGCTCACCAGCTACGTCTCCATCATCAGCGGCCCGGTGCCCAACACCGACGGCACGCCCAAGCAGCTGCACATCATCCTGATGGACAACCGCCGCACCGAGATGTCGCACGACCCGAAGTTCAAGCAGGCGCTGCAATGCATTCGTTGCGCCTCGTGCCTGAACGTCTGCCCGGTGTTTCGCCTGGTCGGCGGACACGTCTTCGGCAAGGTCTACACCGGCGGCATCGGCACCATCCTCACCGCCTGGTTCGACGCGCTGCAAGTCGTCGGACGAAATCCAGAGCCTGTGCATTCAGTGCGGCAACTGCACGCAGGTTTGCCCCGGCAAGATCGACATCCCCGGACTGATCCTGGAATTGCGCCGCCGCCTCGCGGTCGAGAAGGGCCAGCCGCTGGCGCAGAAAGCGATCTTCTCGGTCGTCAACAATCGCCGGCTGTTCCACTCCATGCTGCGCGCCGCGTCGCTGGCGCAGAAGCCGCTGCAGAAGGACGGCTTCATCCGCCATCTGCCGTTCTTTCTGTCCGACATGACGGAGTTCCGCAGCCTGCCGGCGATTGCCGACGTTCCCTTCCGCGACAAGTTCAAGAAGATCGAGCAGCCGAAGTGCAAAGAGAAAGCCGCGTTCTATTCCGGCTGCCTCATCGACTTCGCCTATCCCGAGATGGGCGAGGCCGTAGTCAAGATCCTGAACAAGGCCGGCATCGAAGTCATCTTTCCCGAAGGCCAGACCTGCTGCGGAGCGCCCGCTCGCTTCAGCGGCGCTTATGAAGTTGCCGCGCAGAACGCGAACGACAACATCAACGCTCTGCTCGAGCAGGACGTGAGTATGTCGTCTCCGCGTGTCCCACCTGCACCGTCGCGCTGAAGCACGACTTCATCAGCACCTTCGAGAGCCTGGGCCAGACCGATGCCCTGCCCCGCGCGCGCGAGCTTGCCGCGAAGGTCGTCGACTTTTCCACGTCTGGTCAAGAAGCTGGTCGACGAAGGCCGGCTGACCTTCAAAGAAGGCCAGCAGCTCGGCAAGGTCACCTATCACGACTCCTGCCACCTGAAGCGCACGCTTCAACGTCTCGCAGCAGCCGCGCGAGTTGCTGACCAAAGCCGGCTACGAGATCGCCGAGATGTACGAAGCCGACATGTGCTGCGGCATGGGCGGCTCGTATTCGCTGAAGCTGCCGGAAATTTCCGCGCCCATCCTGGAGCGCAAGCTGAAGAACATCGAGGACACCGGCGCGCCGCTGGTCGTGATGGATTGTCCCGGCTGCGTGATGCAAATCCGCGGCGGCCTGGACAAAGACGGCGCGGAGATCAAGGTCGAGCACACCGCGCAACGGCTGGCGGACCAGCTGAAGTAGCTTGCCGTATGCACCTGACAGGCTCGCAGCTATGCATCCGGTTGTTTGCAATTTGCCGCAAAAGGGATGTTGGTTTGTATCAGGGCACGGCTTCAGCCGTGCCGCACAGTTGGAGAAGGAACTGGGCTTTAGCCCCGCTTCACCGGTTTAGGCAAAGCGCTGACACACCGGGGCTGAAGCCCGCTGATTTGGACGTGTGATTCGGCATGGCTGAAGCCATGCCCTGACACAAACCCGAGCCAAACCTCTCTTCTTCAAGCCTGTAAGCAGCCACGAAAGCCGGGACGACAACCGTCCGCGGACCCCCTCTCACAAATAACTCAGCCACCAATCCTTGCGCCGCTGCTTAACGCCCATGAACCACCAGCACGGGAAATACAAAATAACCAGCACAGTCATCCACATCAGGTAAATGAATGGCAGCCCATGTCCGTAACCATCCGGAATTCCGTTCATCATGAATGCCCCATGGAATAACCACTCCACAGGCTGATGGAACACCACCGCCATCAAAACCGCAAGCAGGTGGATCACGTACAGATGCAGGACGTAAAAGAACATCGGCACTCGCCCGAACACCAGCAGCGGCTTGAATATCCCCGATACCGTTTTCCCGTCCAGCCACGCCAGCAACAGAATTCCGGGTCCCAAGGTCATCAGCAGAAACTGCAATGACGGCGGATATTTCTCCACATCCAGGAACAGGATGACCGTCTTCTCGACGGTCGGCTGAATGTGCCAGTCGCCTTGCGACACGCCGCTCGGGGTCACTGGCGGATTGCCGTAGAGGTTTGTCGCTCGCAGAAAGACGAAGGCGACGATCATCGCGATGCCAAGCATGGCCATGATCCGCCGACGCTCTCGCTGGTCACGCTGATACAGGGTGCCGAAAACGTAGCCCGCCGCCATCACTCCTACCCACGGAATTAGTGGAAACAGCACAAACTCCCGCATGTGTCCGGGCAGCATCGCTCCGCCCTTCACGTGCAATACGGACCACAACCAGGCATACGAACCAAACTGTCTTGGGCGGACGCGATCCATCAGATCGTGGCCAACAATCATGATGACGGCCAGCGTCCCCAGCCATCGGACCGGCATCCTCACCGCCAGCGCCATCATGATCATCGACGCGCCCAGCGCCCAGATCACGCCGAAGAATCCGAACGGAAACACGAACGACCAGGCAAAGCCGACGATCGTGAATTCCACAACGATCAGCCACAACCCGCGGGTCCACAGAAAACGGCTCAGTTGGGCGGGGGTTCTTCGCTGGCCATAGAAAAACGCTCCTGTGCCGGCCAGGAAGAAAAACAGCGGCGCGCAAAAATGTGTGATCCAGCGGGTGAAGAATAACGCGTAGTAGGTCTGGCTCAAGGCCTCGGGTTCGAATTGCAAATAGGTGAAAAAATCGCGGGTGTGATCGATGGCCATGAACACCATGACCAGCCCACGTACGATGTCAACCGATTCAATGCGGCCAGGGCGGCTCGCCGTCTTGACCCGCGTCAAGTCGAGTTCGGTAACTGGAGTTGAAAGTTGTCCGGAACTCCCACGGGGCATCGAGTCCTCCACCTGCTACGCTGACCCCTTGCAGGCGCCTCGCTACTAGATAACAGCCATCCAAAACTAATGATAGCGTCCAACCGTGATCGCTGAACCTGTCGTTCCTGCTTCCTATCTCATGCCCGAAAGGGTTCGTCACTAGCCCTGGGGCGCACCTCCCGCAGCCTTAAGTGCCGCCAGCTTTTCCCGTGCCAGCGGCCGGGCGAACGCGTTCGACGGGTTATGCAGATTGATGGCCATGACTTTTTCGAAATATTCCCTGGCGTGCGCCTTGTCGCCGAGCTTCTCGTAGGTTTGCGCCTCCAGGCTCAGGACAAACGGATCCTGCTGGTCTGCTTTTTGTAACTCTTTGATCGCCGTGCTGTAGTCGCCGGTATAAAGCGCGACATATCCTGCCAAGTAAGGATAGAAGTGGAATTGATCAGGGTTGTCACCGGCATCGAGGAGAGCCTTCGCCGCCGCCAGATGTTTCAACGCATCCTCGCGCTTCCCGCGTCGCGCATCGATCCGCGCCAGCGCCGCCTCCCAGCGGAAGGTCCATAGATCTTTTTCGGCCTGGGTAATGTTGGGTTTGCGGAGGCCAGTCAACCTCCCTGTTTGATACCACTGGAACGCATTGTCCAGATCGCCCGACTCGAGATAGATGCGTGCGAGCTCATTTGCAGTGGCGGCCGCATCTTCATACTTCAACCACTTGTATTGCAGGTCGAACGCCCGCCGCTCGTACTCTGATGCCTTATCAGTATTGCGTTCGAAGGCATAGGAAACCGCCATCACCCGCAAGGCCTGCGTGGTTTCCTACATCCGAAGCGAGTTCGATGGCCTTGGCCAGATGCTGTCTGGCCTCCTGATATTTGCCTTCCAAATCCAAGGTGACACCCGTGTACAACTCTGCCTGATAGAGTTTCGGGGACAACTGCAGCGCCCGTTGATAGAGCGCGAGCGCCTCATCGAACTTTCCTTCCTTGTTGAGATTTTCGCCTTGCTTCACCAGTTCCATCGCGTCGTCCGTCTTCGGAGAGGACGCCTGCGCGGTATTCGAGGACGGCGGGTTAGTGGACGCGGCCGGGGCCGGCGCGGAAGATTGAGCTACGCCCGCCACATTGGAAAGCACCAGCAGGAGCGTTAGGAGTCCAGCACAGAAAAAATAGGGTCGCGACTTCATAGCGCCGACATTATTGCATACTGTCGATCGCAGGTTGTCCACGGTTCGAAAAGCGATGATGCAGGATCGCCCGGAGAGCTGCGGCAGACAGACGCGCATCCTTCCTCGTAGCATTCGTAATTGCAACGGGGTTCGACGGCCCGCGAACATACAACAACGAGCAATCCCAAAAATATGCATCGAGGTGTATACTGCGCCGTGCCGATTGCGCGGCCGGGGGCGTTCAAGATGAATATTGCATCGTTGGAAAATCAGACACCGTCCAGAAGAAAATTTTTGCGGATGGGCTTAGCTGGAACTGTCGTAGGCTTGGCGACGAGCGGCCTACAACTGGCAACACCGTTGACGGCCTGGGCGCAGAGCGAACTCAGCCCCGATGCCGCCCTAACCGAGTTGATGGAGGGCAACAAGCGGTTTACCGCGAATCGTCTGACCGCCCACGAGCATGACCTGGACATCTTGAAGCAACACACGGTTGAAAAGCAGGAGCCGTTCGCCGCCGTCTTGTCCTGTGCGGATTCGCGCGTACCTGTCGAGATTGTCTTCGATCAGACGATTGGGCACATTTTTGTGACCAGGGTTGCGGGAAATGTCATTACGCCGGAAATCATCGCCAGCCTGGAATACGGAGCGGTGGTGTTGGGGACGAAGGTAATTCTGGTGATGGGGCACTCCAATTGCGGAGCGGTGAAGGCCGCCATACAGGGCAAGTCAGTACCCGGCCAGATAAGCGCTCTGTTTCCACACATCCAGCCCGCTATCGATCAAGCGGGGCCGAACCTTGAAGCAGCAACCAAGGCGAATGCCAAGATCCAGGCTACTTTGTTGAGCGAAGCGTCGACGGTGATCTCCGGGCTGGTGAAGGAAAACAAGTTGAAAGTAGTAGCCGGCTACTACGACCTGGGCTCCGGGTCTGTCGTCCTGGTTAACTAAACCTTTCTCATAAATCAACAGCGCATTGATTTGTGTCAGGGTTTAGTCGGCCGACAAGCAGGCTGTTCGTCCGGGCTTTATGTAAAAACGGCCCCAGGGCTGAAGCCGAAGTCGAACCGCGTCGTTTTGCGGCAGGTCTAAAGACGTGCCTTGACACAAATCCAGACCTCATACGATTTATGAGAAAGCTTCTACACGTCAAACCCGGGTCGAGACTTACTTCACTTTGTCGAACACCGAAATGAAGGCTGCCCCGCCGGAGAAATTTGCTGTTCCCTTGATCGTCATGGTCTTGCCGTCGGGCGAAATCCACCGGCTTGCCGTCTCGATCACGGCGCCGTCCTTGTCCTTGGCCACCCAGCGAAGGATACCTGAAAGGGTCCTGGTGTAGGCAATCAGACTACCCGACTCGCCGCTCGTCATGGGATGGTCCTGACCGTCTATGGGCCCATCGTAAGACTTCGAAAAAGTCACTCCATGTCCCTCGGTGCCAATCAGGCTCCACTTGTAGGTATTCCCGTCGTCAATCGTGATCACCAACTGTTCGAAGCTGGCCGCCGGCATCTTTCCGTTCGATGACTTGGTGACGTCCAACTGCCAGGTGCCTACTGCCGACTGGCTTGAGCGCTCCACAGCCGAGACCGTCATTCCCGCAAACAACGCTATGCTCGTTCCGATTAGCATCGCCAAGCAAATCTTCCTATTCATTGGGGGCCTCTCTAGCCAAAATCCAGGGCGTGCGAATCGTGACACCCCTGGGCCAGCATTGTCAACCGGAGTTGCGTCCGTCTTGTCCCGCAGCCGCAATCTTCTTTGCCTGGCGAAAGATGCCTTCGAACATTGCCGCGGTCAGCTTTCCGGTAGCTGTGTTCTGGTTCGAAGGATGATACGACGCCAGCAGCACGATCCCATTCGGCATCGGGTAGCGCGCCGCGTGGCCAAACAGATACCCGGCTCGGCTCTGAATCACGCCATTGCGTTTCAGGCAGTTGAGATAGGCATCGAAGCCAATCTTCCCCAGCGCCACCACGACCTTCACATTCTTTAAGATCGCCAGCTCGCGATCAAGAAACGGTGCGCAGTTGGCCAGCTCCTGACGGCAGAGGCTTGTTATCGGGAGGAGCACAACGAACTGCCGCTGTGATGTAACAGTCGAGCAGCTTCAGCCCATCGTCGCGATGATCGGCATTAGGTTGCGACGCGAAGCCCACCTTGTACAGGATGGGATACATGAACTTGCCCGAGGCATCGCCAGTGAAAGGCCTCCCGGTGCGATTCGATCCGTGCGCCCCGGGCGCCAGCCCCAGCACCAACACTCGGGCATGCGGATCGCCGAAGCCAGGGACAGGCCGCGCCCAATATTCGTGATCGCGATAGGCACGCCGCTTCTCCCGGCCCACCTGCTCGCGATAAGCCACTAGCCGCGGACAGCGGGTGCAGTTCACGACTTCCTGGTTGAGGACGGCGAGCGCGGAAGGCATCTTCCCCATTGTAGCGGCGGCACGCCGGCTATCCGAGTGCAGCCCATAATGCTTGCCCGAAGCGTGTGCCTGAGCCTAGACTGCAGCGACCGAGAATCGCAGATGCACGAAATGGAAATCGCCGCCACATGCTGAAATCGATCATCGCGGTGTCGCTCGTATTGCTGGGCGCGATCGCATTGATCGCGCTCATCGGTTGGCAGTTGCCCGTGAAACACGAGGTTGTCCGGACAGCGGAGTTCAGGCAATCGCCTCAGCAGGTCTGGGACCTCATCGCCGGCCCACCGACATGGCGGCCCGATGTGCACCGCTATGAAGCGCTCTCGTCAGAGCCCGGTCACCGCAAATGGCGGGAATACGACAGCCATGGACCAAAGATAACGTATGAAGTGGTGGAAGAGGATCCCCCACGCCGCCTCATCACCCGAATCGCCGACCCGCACCTTCCCTTCGGTGGTACCTGGACTTATGAGATCACGCCAAAGCAGGATGGATCGCTCCTGACCATCACGGAGAACGGCGAAATCTACAATCCTCTATTTCGATTTATTTCGCGCTATCTGCTGGGATACACCGCGACGATCGACAACTATCTCCAGGCATTGCACGCCAAGCTTGGCGCCTCCTGAGGCACGGTGGCCGCACTTCTACATACATCCTTCAGAGGAGCAAATGCTTCTTAGTTATGGGTGTTGGTTCGAATCTCAAAAGAAGCTCGCCGACGAAATTAAGGAGATAAAACAATGCTGATTATTCTTCTGGTGATCCTGCTGTTGCTGTCCGTAGGGTCATTTCCCTCATGGCCATACAGTCGCGGCTGGGGCTACTATCCGTCCAGCGGACTTGGACTGATTCTGGTTATCCTGGTCATTCTGTTATTGCTTGGCCGCATCTGACAGGTTTTTGTAAGAAAGCTCGATGACATTCCAAACTCCGCGTACGCCCGCGGTGATATGTTGCACGTTGCTTCTGACCTGCGTCCTCGCATTCGCGCCTGTATGCGCCGGCTATTCCGTGCTGACGCATGAAGAGATCATCGATCTACTCTGGAAGCAACAGATCCAGCCGCTGCTGCTGGCGCGATTTCCCAATGCTACTCCGGACGATCTGCTGAAGGCCCACGCCTACGCCTATGGCGGAAGCGTCATCCAGGACATTGGCTACTATCCGTTTGGCAGCCATGTCTTCAGCGACCTAGCTCATTACGTTCGCACCGGCGATTTTGTGCAGGCACTGATCAATGACTCGCAGGACCTCGACGAATACGCTTTCGCCCTGGGAGCGTTGTCTCACTATGTGTCCGATATCAATGGTCACCCTTACATCAACCTCTCGGTGGGCATCGAGTACCCCGAACTGGCCACGCGGTATGGACCGGCTGTTCCCTATGACGTCGACCACAAGGCCCACATCCGCACCGAGTTCGGCTTTGACGTGTTGCAAGTGGCGAAGGGACGGTATGCTCCCGAGGACTACCACAACTTCATCGGCTTCGAGGTCGCGGCGTCGCTGCTGGAGCGCGCTTTCTATGACACGTACGGACTGAAGCTCACCGACGTGATGCCGCATGAGCAATTGGCGATCAATACCTATCGTCGCAGCGTGAGCCGGATCATTCCGGAAATGACGAAGGTGGCTCTCCTCGCCAAGGGAGACCAGCTGCAACAAGAGATTCCAAATTTCAATCGGCAACGCTTCCTGTATCACCTGTCGAAGGCCGACTATCAAAAGAGTTGGGGCTCAGGTTACAAAGAACCCGGTCCAGGCGCGCACGTTATGGCGGCATTGTTCAAGGTCGTCCCCAAAGTGGGTCCGTTGCACACCATCGATTTCAAGGAACCGACGCCAAAGACGGAGAATCTCTACTTCAAGAGCGTTGACCAGACCGTCGACCAGTATGGAAAATCCCTGCAGGAGGTGAAGAGCAACCATCTGCAGACGCCGGAGATCAACCTTGACACCGGCAAGCCGACAAAACGCGGCGAGTATCCTCTGGCCGACGCGACCTATCGCGAGTTGCTCGATGAATTGGCCTATGACAAGTTCAACCACATGGACAAGGCGCTGCGCGACAACATCGTGTGGTTCTACGATGGTCTTGGATTCCCTGCGCCTAGAACTCGTCTGGACAAGTGTGTCGTCGAGCGCTGGCGCAAGACCTGGATCGAAGTGAATCAGGTGCGGGCCTTTGCGCTGCTCGATTCCATGGATCAGGTTCAGTCCTCCGTGCCTGGACCAAGTTCCGGACTCACCTCGGATCCAAATCAGCCAGCCTGCGGCGAATAGGCCCCTGCAGCCCGGATTGTGCTTCGGCCGCTGGGCCCGGTTTGACCGCTCCCCGGCACTCTCATAAACTTAAGGATGACGGTAATTGCGGCTGTTCCTGTGCCGCTCAGCCGGAGCCCTCGCTCCCCGGGTGTCCGTTTCCGTCAGTGCACTCATCACCGGCAGCATTCGAGCCGAACGCGGCCACATCCAGTTCTGAAGGCAATTCATTGACTACCGAGACAACTACGAACGAAACGAACACCGCCGAACAATCCAATCCCTGTCAGCGCGAACTCACCATTGAGGTACCGGCTGAGGTGGTGAAAACGGAAACCGACAGCATCGTCAACAAGTACCAGAAGCTGGCGCGAGTTCCTGGCTTCCGCAAAGGCAAGGTTCCGGCTTCCATGGTGCGCCAACGTTTTGCTGACGATATCAAGAACGAGATTGTCGAGGTGCTGGTTCCCCGCTATTTCCGCGAAGAGACCAAAAAGCAGAACCTGGAGCCGGTGTCGCAGCCCCGGGTGACCGACCTGCACATCCAGGAAGGCGAACCGCTGAAGTTCAAGGCGTCGTTCGAGATCCTGCCCGAGTTTAAGGTCGCTCCCTACGATGACATCCACGTGAGCACGCTCGACACCAATGTAACCGATCAGGACGTGGAGACCGCGCTGGATAATTTGCGCCAGCAGCAGGCCACCTACACCGCCGTGGAAGAAGATCGGCCATTAGCTGACGGCGATTTCGCCGTGGCGGGTTTCAAAGGTACGCCAAAAGAAGCGGAGCAGGATGCCGACTCCAAGCCGGTCGAAGTCGACGAGATCATGGTGGAGATAGGCGGCGAAAACACCATTCCGGAATTCTCGGAGAATTTGCGCGGCGCCAAAGCTGGGGAGCAGCGAACCTTTGACGTGAAGTATGCCGACGACTTCGCCGACAAACGACTAGCCGGCAAGTCCATGACCTATGAAGTCAACGTTAAGGGCATCAAGACCCGCAGCATTCCCGAGCTAAATGATGACTTCGCCAAAGAGCTTAGTACCGACTTCAACACTCTCGACGAGCTCCGCAACCGATTGCGCGAAAATATGAAAGCCGAGAGAGAACACGAGGCGGAGCATCAGGGCAAAGATAAGCTGATCGAGGAATTGGTCAAGCGCAATGACTTCCCGGTTCCGCAGGCGATGCTGAACGACCAGATCGATCTTCGCCTGGAGCGAGGCCTGCGAGCGCTCGCCGCTCAAGGCATGAAGACGGAAGACATGAAGCGGATGGACTTGCCCCGCCTCCGCGCTGGACAGCGGGAAGCTGCGCTGCGCGAGGTGAAAGCTTCTCTGATTCTGGAACAGATTGCCGATGAGGAAAAGGTAGAGGTCAGCGATGAGGAACTGGAGCGCGAGATGGAAGCGTTGGCGAGTCAGTCCAAGCAGACTCTGGAGCAGGTCCGCGCTCGTTTGACGCAGGATGGGGGGCTGGATAGAATTCGGCATCGCATCCGCAACGAGAAAGCCTTGAATTCTTTATATCGCAGGTCCGCATAGGGCGGCCTGCATTCCACTTTCTCCACTTCCTCCTTGGGGAAGGAGTGTGGAAGGTTTAGGCGCATTCGAAGCGAGATGTTTCTGGTCGCCAGCCGACTGGGCGCGTCTCGAACATTAGCTGGTTTGTGTCAGGGCACGACTTGAGTCGTGCCGAACGAGAGAGCAACAGTTTCGGCTTTAGCCCCTGCAAGCCTAAGTCGTGCAGGGGCTAAAGCCCGGGACCGGTAGCGGCTGTTTTACGGCACGGCTGAAGCCATGCCCTGATACGAATCTCTTACCGGCAGGAAAAAGGAGCAGCAAATAATGCTTGTGCCCATGGTGATTGAGCAAACCAGCAGGGGCGAGCGGGCCTACGACATTTATTCCCGCCTGTTGCGGGACAATATTATTTTTCTCGGCACTCCTATTGACGATAATGTCGCCAACCTGATCATTGCCCAGATGCTCTTTCTAGAGGCGGAAGACCCGGAGAAAGACATCTCGTTGTACATCAACTCGCCCGGTGGTTCAATCACCGCAGGGATGGCGATTTACGACACCATGCAGTTCATCCGGCCGGATGTGACCACCATCTGCATCGGCCAGGCAGCCAGCATGGCTGCGTTGCTGCTGGCCTCAGGCGCAGCCAAGAAGCGCTTTGCGCTGCCTACCTCGCGGATCCTGATTCATCAGCCGCTCATGTCAGGGCTGTCGGGACAGGCTACCGACATTGACATTCACGCCCGCGAGATCCTGCGCATGCGCGAGATTACCAGTCAACTGCTTTCCAAGCACAGCGGCCAGCGCCTGGAGAAAGTAGAGCGGGACGTAGAGCGCGACTTCATCATGAATGCCCAGCAAGGCAAGGAATACGGCATCATTGATGACATTATTTTCAAGCACAAGTAAGGTAGGCGGCTTAATCACGACTAAGGCGGAAAAAAATTCGCACACTGCTTCCAAAGTTGTACTGAATATTGCACTAACGGTACGTCATGGGTTACGGAATTATGGTTCAATAGCTTCGCAGTGCACGGGATTCAAGGGTTCGCGAGGAGTTGCCGATGGCCGATAGAGGCAGCTTCTCAAACGGGGCAGCACGGCTCCTCCCGGATGTGAGCGGACGGGGAAAAACGGGCTGGGGAGAGAATCCCGGCGAGAGCGTGCGGCATAAGGAGTTTTTTTCGTGAGAACCAGAACCGGTTCCGATGAAGTACTTCGCTGTTCGTTTTGCCACAAGTCGCAAGACGCTGTCGCCAAGCTGATTTCGTCGCCCACCGACTATCCTCGCGCCTACATTTGCGATGAGTGCGTGGCTGTCTGCAACTCGATTCTGGAAGACGATCGCTCCGAGGCCCAGCCTGCTGCGACGCCCAACCAGCTTCCCAAGCCTGCTGAGGTCAAGACCTTTCTCGACGAGTACGTTATCGGCCAGCAGCAGACCAAGAAGAAGTTGGCGGTGGCGGTTTACAACCATTACAAACGGGTTTACATGAACCGGCAGCGGGGCGGTGAAGTCGAGCTTGCCAAGTCGAACATCATGCTGATCGGTCCCACCGGCACCGGCAAGACGCTGCTGGCACAAACCCTGGCCAAGATGCTCGACGTTCCCTTTGCTATTGTCGATGCCACTACGCTCACCGAGGCCGGCTACGTTGGCGAGGATGTCGAGAACATCATCCTCAAGCTGTTGCAGTCCGCCGATGGCGATGTGGCCCGGGCGCAGACCGGCATCATCTATATCGACGAAGTCGACAAGATCGGGCGCAAAGACGAGAACCCATCCATCACTCGCGATGTCTCCGGCGAAGGCGTGCAGCAGGCGCTGCTTAAGATTTTGGAAGGCACGGTTGCCAACGTCCCTCCCCAGGGCGGCCGCAAACATCCTCACCAGGAATTCACTCCGGTCGACACCACCAACATTCTGTTCATTTGCGGCGGAGCGTTCGTGGGGCTGGAGCGTATCATCGGCCGGCGACTGGGCAAACGTTCCATGGGTTTCCGCACCGACGAGGCCAAGGAAGCCGCTTTCACCGAGAGCAACAAGCGCGACACCGAGTTGCTGGCGCAAGTCGAACCGCAAGACCTGATCAAGTTTGGGCTCATCCCTGAGTTTGTTGGCCGGCTGCCGGTCGTGGGCGTGCTCAGCGATCTGGACGAAGATGCGCTGATCGAAATTCTCACCAAGCCGAAAAACGCCATCGTCAAGCAATACCAGCGGCTGTTCGAATTCGAGAACGTCAAGTTGCGCTTCACCGATGACGCGCTGCGCTGCATCTCGCGGGAAGCCATGTTACGCAAGGTCGGCGCCCGCGGGTTGCGCATGATTCTGGAAGAGTTGATGCTCGACTTGATGTACGCCTTGCCCGGCCAAAAGCGCATAAAAGAATTCGAGGTCACGCGCGAAATGGTCGAAAAACGCAACGTCAGCCTTCCGCTCATGGAGAAGGCCGGCTAAAAGGCTGTGCCGGTGACTGGCTTTCGGTAATGGTTCTCGTGTGCCTTCTGGAAAGCGCGGCTCGGTCGCGCTTTTCGCTTTCGTGCTCATGTTCTTAACCGGACATCCGACGAATCCAATCTGGAAGAAGGGCATCAAAGTTAAGTAACTCCCCAAAAACTTTGTTTTGTGCGCCAATCGACTGTCCCGATAACGCTTGGAAGCCGGGAACTTGCTCTGGCTACGGACTTTGTTAGCTTCGCCCCCTTCCCATGCGTGATATTCTGGAGTCGGAGCCGGTAGCTGTAAGGGGGCGACCGGTGCCGAAGCGGGCGCAAACGGTATCCATATTTCTTCTCTTCCCCAGAGCAGTTCTATCGCTCTGAACGATAAGGCGGTTTTGAGTGACGCAGCGCGAGAAATTCGAGACTAAGAAACTCCCCATGATGCCGATCCGTGATGTCGTCATCTTCCCCTATATGATGACGCCATTCGTGGTTGGACGGGAGTCCAGCGTGCGCGCATTGGAAGAGGCGCTGGCGGGCGATAAGAAGATCTTCCTGGCGACCCAGCACGACGCCAGCATCGACGAGCCCAAGCCCAACGAGATTTTTCAGGTCGGGACCATCGTCAACATCGTGCAGAGTCTCAAGCTACCGGACGGCAATATCAAAGTTCTGGTGGAAGGCCTGGAGCGCGGCAAGATTCTCCAGGTTGTCGACACCGACGGCTATTTTGAATCCACGGTCCGCACGGCCAAGTATTCTGCTGAGCCGACACCGCAGGTCGAAGCCAGCATGCAGCGCGTGACCGGGCTCTTCGAGCAATACGTAAAGCTCTGCCAGTCGCTGAATTACGAGACCATGATTGCCGCGGTTCGCAATGACGATCCGGCCAAGCTCACGGATACCATCGCCGCCAACTTGCAGCTCTCGATCGAAGAAAAGCAAGAGTTGCTGGAAATCTTCGATCCTGCCGAGCGCCTGAACCGTATCGGCGATGTGCTCGACGTCGAGATCGAAAAACTCAATATGGATCGCACCATTCAGTCGCGCGTAAAGCGTCAGATGGAGCGCGCCCAGAAAGAGTACTACCTCAACGAGAAGATCAAGGCCATCCAGAAAGAGCTCGGCCGCGGCGAGAAGAGCGAGTTCGACGAACTGAAGAAGAAGATCGACACGGCTGGAATGCCGCGCGAAGTTCACGAGAAGGCGCTACAGGAGCTGAAGAAACTCGAAGCCATGCCGCCCATGTCGGCTGAATCTACCGTCTCGCGCAACTATCTCGACTGGTTGCTGGCGGTGCCGTGGAAGAAGCGGTCGAAAGAAATCCGCAACATCGATATAGCCGAGAAAACGCTCAACGAAGATCATTACGGGCTGGAGAAAATCAAGGAGCGCATCCTCGAGTTTTTGGCCGTCCGGCAATTGGTAAAGAATCCCAAAGGTTCGATTCTGTGCTTTGTCGGACCTCCGGGCGTGGGCAAGACCTCGCTCGGCATGAGCATCGCCAAAGCTACCGGCCGCAAGTTCGTCCGCATGTCACTGGGTGGTGTACGGGATGAAGCGGAAGTGCGCGGCCATCGCCGCACCTACATCGGCGCCCTGCCCGGCCAGATCATCCAGATGATGAAGAAGGCTGGCACCAAAAATCCGGTGTTCATGCTCGACGAAGTCGACAAGATGTCCATGGACTTCCGCGGCGATCCATCAGCCGCGCTACTGGAAGTGCTCGACCCCGAGCAGAATTTCATGTTCGTCGATCATTATCTCGACGTGGAGTACGACTTGTCGCAGGTGTTCTTCATTGCGACCGCCAATGTACTGCACACGATTCCGGCCGCGCTGCAGGACCGCATGGAAGTACTCCGGCTGCACGGCTACACTGAGCCGGAGAAAGTCGAGATTGCCAAGCAGTATCTCGTCCGTAAGCAGCGCCAGCAAACGGGTTTGACCGAGGAAAACATTGTTTTTAACGACGAAGCGCTGACCACCGTGATCCGTAATTACACTCGCGAAGCCGGCGTGCGAAATCTGGAGCGCGAAATCGGCAACATTTGCCGCAAAGTCGCGCGCAAGGTGGTGAAGGAGGGTGACAAGTACGCTGTTAACCTCACGGCGGAGAACGTTAACGATTATCTGGGCGTGATGAAGTTCCGCGACACCGAAGCGCACGAGCGCAGCGAAGTTGGCCTGGTTACGGGTTTAGCCTGGACAGAAGTCGGCGGCTCGATCCTGACCACCGAAGTCGCCACCGTCGACGGCAAGGGCAAGCTGACACTCACCGGCAAGCTGGGCGACGTCATGCAAGAATCGGCACAAGCGGCCATGTCGTATGTGCGCTCACGTGCTCATCGCCTGGGACTGCCGCGCGACTTCTACCGAAACCTCGACATCCACGTGCATGTACCGGAGGGCGCGATCCCCAAGGACGGCCCCTCTGCCGGCATTACCATGGCGACGGCCATCGCCAGCGCGCTAAGCCGTATTCCGGTGCGACGCGATATCGCCATGACCGGCGAAATCACCCTTCGTGGCAAGGTGCTGCCCATCGGCGGATTGAAGGAGAAGCTGCTGGCTGCGCATCGGGCTGGCATCATGGAAGTCCTGCTTCCCGCAGATAACGAGAAAGACCTGGCCGACGTGCCGGAGAACTTGCGCAACGTAATGCGACTGCGCTTCGTCAACACTATGGACGAAGTGTTGGCCTATGCTCTGGAGCGTCCGCTGCCCGAGGTGCCGGACGAAGAACCCGGCATTCCGGCGCTGCCGCCAACCGCGGAGCAGGCTCCCGCGGCGCACCAGTAGAACCCTGAATGGCTTCCCCCATCCGAAGGCCCGCCGCGTGCGGGCCTTTTGCTTGGATGATTACCTTGCCTACCGCTGAATGCCGGCTGCGATCTAGCTCGACACGATCCACCTGTTCTATCCCGCCGGAGAAACATTCGGCACATCGAGCATTCCCAATTTCTGCTCGAAAGGCAGGAACACCGAAAACGCGGTGCCGTTTTTCCCCTCACGAACGCTGCTGCTCACGTGGATCGTCCCTTCGTGCTTGTCGATAATGCCGCGGCTGACCCACAGTCCCAGTCCGGTGCCCTTCTCGCCCTTGGTGGTATAGAACGGAGCGAACAGGTTCCTGCGCACGCCAACTGGGATACCAGTCCCATTGTCGATTAGAGTGACCCGCACACCCTTACAGGTCGGATCAGAGGCGAGACTGGACTCGCGAAGGCGCAGGGTCAGCTTTCCATTTGCCGGCATGGCGTCGAGGGCATTGCCGATAAGGTTGGAGAAAACCTGCCGCAGCTCGCCGGGATATCCGCGAACGCAGCGTTCGGTTTCGAAGCGCGTTTCCACGGCAATATGGTTTTGCTTGATCTGCGGGGCGAACAGCACCAGCACGCTTTCCAGTACCTCGGTAAGACTTACGTCGAGCGGGTTGCGTGCCTCGCGATGGAAGGTCAGCAGCTGGCTGGTAATCTGTGCAATGCGGGTCAGTTCATCGCTGGCCATCTGCAGGTACTGGGCCGACGCGAGACTTCCGGTTTGCTCATGCTGGAGCAGATAAATCAAGTTGGTTACGGTATCCAGTGGATTGCGTATCTCATGCGCAATGGTTGCCGACAGCCTTCCGGCCAGGGTGAGGCGCTCGCTGGCGCGCAAGGTCTGTTCGGTCTGGCGGCGCTGGGTTACGTCGCGGAAGACAACCACCACTCCCACAATTTCGCGAAGTTCGCTGAGGATTGGAGCGCCCGTCAACTCGATGGGGTATTCCTTCCCCGAGCGGCTGGTTAGAACCAGACTATTGGAAAAACCGACAACGTCTTGCGCCCGCCGAACTGCTTCCACCGGATCTTCGGATTCGGACCGGGTCTTTTCGTCGCTGATGCGCAAGACTTCCCGTAGCGGACGTCCTTGGGCGGCTTCGTAGTCCCACTCCGTGAGCTTCTGGGCTACCGGGTTGATGAACGACACATTTCCCGCGCGGTCGGTGGACACCACCGCCTCGCCCAGGCTTTTCAGCGTGATCTGCAACCGCTCGCGGCCTTCTTTCAATTGATGCAGTTGGCGCTCTTCGGCTTGCAAGTGACGTTCATAGGTGGAAGACAGGGCCATCAATTCGTGCCGGGTGAGGGTGAAGAGCAGCACCGCAATCAGCAACGAGAGACCCACCGCGGAGCCGACCACGGTAGCATTCAGAATGTTAGCGCGGTGCGAGCGCTGCTGTCGCAGGCCCTCTTCGGCGTTCACGAAATCGCGTTGCTTATCTCGAATGGCTTCTATCAGCTGATGCCCGACGAGCAGAACCTGAGGCGACGCCGATACGCCCGGCGGTTGCGCCAACTGCTGATCAGCCCACTGCATCCAGCTCAAATCCAGGTTACGCAACTCCGCCAGGCGCTGTTGCTGAATGGGATTGTCGGCGGTCTGTTGCTGGAGGAAATCGAGCTGTTCCGGCACCTTCGATCTGGCTTCGTCGTAGGGTTGCAGGAAAGTCCTGTCGTTGGTGAGATGATATCCGCGAAGGCCAGTATCCATTTCGACAATGTTACGCATCAACTGGCGCGCACTTGCGATGACCTGATCGGAGTGATCGACCCAATGCATTGAGGCGTTAAGTAAGAGGATCTCGCCGACCAGGATTACCGCCAGTGACATCAGCATGATCACGGGAATGGCAACCGTGCGGCGTAGCAGTTTCTGGAAACTGCGTTGATCCATAGCGTTCCATTAGTCCGGCAAAGGTTAGATGATACCGCAACCTTCTCTCGTCCCAACAATAGGCTACTAATCGCCGGGAATGTTGCTTTGATCGATCCGAGAAGGAGTTTGCCACGGCATCGCAGGGAACGAAATGGGGGAGAGCGCTTTCGCAAGAATTCGATACAGCAGCAGAAAAGTTAGTATGGCAGCGTAAATCAACGGCCTCCGCACGTCTTTTTTGACCAGCCAGATGTAATGCACCACGCCGGCAATCGCGCTGACATAGATGAGGCGGTGCAACAACTGCCAGCGCTTGCCCAGCCGACGGATGGCCTTCTGAGTCGAGGTCACGGCCAAAGGGATCATCAACACGAACGCGGTGAAGCCAGCGGTGATGAAAGGGCGCTTGAAGATGTCTTTGTAGATGCTGTGCACGTCGAAGAACTGGTCCAGCCAGATATAGGTTAGGAAGTGCAGGCATCCATAGAAAAAGGCGAACAGCCCCAGCATCCGGCGGTACTGGATCAGCCAATACAGCTTCGACAATTTCCGCAGCGGCGTAATCGTCAACGTCAGTAAAAGGAACACCAGGGTCCAGGTACCGGTGGAGAACGTGATCACCTGGATAGGATTAGCTCCCAAGCCCTGGTTCAGCGCTTTCCAGCCGAGGTGCGCCAGCGGCAACAGGCAGGCAAGAAAGATCGGCGGTTTGAGGTATTTCGGTTTCACAGTTGCGATACTCAGAAATTCTTCTTCAGGTCCATGCCCGTATAGAGCGACGCCACCTGGTCGCCATAACCATTGAACATGAGCGTGGGCCGCTTGAAGAATTCGCCAATGCGGCGTTCCTTGGCCTGGCTCCAGCGCGGATGGTCTACGTTGGGATTCACGTTGGAGTAAAAGCCATATTCATTGGGCGCCGACTTGGTCCAGGTCGAAACAGGTTGCTGCTCGACCAATCGGATCTTCACAATGGCTTTGATTCCTTTGAACCCGTACTTCCAAGGGACCACCAACCGAATGGGAGCACCATCCTGATTAGGCAATACGTCGCCGTAGAGGCCGACTGCCAGGATCGTCAGGGGATGCATGGCCTCATCCAGCCGTAAGCCTTCCACGTATGGCCATTCCAACACATTGCGCTGCTGCCCAGGGAACCGCTTGGGATCTTCCAGCGAAGTGAACTCGACAAATTTCGCCTTGGGTTGCGGCTGTACCTGGTCGAGAACCGACTTAAGCGGAAAGCCGATCCAAGGAATCACCATCGACCAGCCCTCGACACACCTCATGCGATAAACCCGTTCCTGCAAAGGCATCTTCAGCAGCGTGTCGATGTCGAAGGTCTGCGGCTTCTTGACCAACCCTTCCACGCGCACGGTCCAGGGCCGGGTCTGAAAGTTCTTCGCCAAGTCCGCAGGCTCATACTTGTCGGTGCTGAATTCGTAATAGTTGTTGTAGTGCGTGATGTCTTGTAACGGCGTCTGCTTCTCGGTGGTCCCGAAGGGTCCAGGCGAATAGTTCAGCTTGGTCGCGGCAAGCACCGCTTCTGCCGGCGAAACAAGGTCGAATAGCTTCCCGCCAGCCAGAGTGGATGCCGCCAGCGTGGCCGCACCGGCAAGGAAGGCCCTGCGATTCAGGTACCAACTCTTGGGCGTAATTTCCGATGAAGGAATGGCCGTCGACTTCTTGATCAACATGACTACACTCCAACTCCCGCCACTTTGTAAGATTCGCGAACTCCCGATAGGGTTCAGGGCTGCGAAGAAGAGCGGCGCTCCGCAAACTCTGCAACGCCCCGGCGCTTACGTACCCGGGCTAGCTCCCTAGCTGCCGCTTTGCGGCTAGTGCATGGCCAGCAACAGGGTCGCATCACCGTGAAAGGGCACTTCGGCTTTTTTGCGAGCTCGACTATCTATCTGTTAATTATTACGCACGACACCCGCCATCAGATTGCAGCACTGATTATCCTGCGCCAGCCTGCCTCCCGGATTCGAGGTAAAATTCGAGGCAGGGAATGGCAATCCAGCCGTCCCAGGGAGACCATGCGCCTTCGCCAGAGGCATCGCAGTTGGGCCAAATCCAGCGCGCGTTGGAGTAAGACAGCCCTGCTAGGGCTGCTGTTGGCCACCACAGCCGTTGCCTCCCAGGGCCCGACCCAGCTCAAGCCTGGCTTCAATCTGTTTACCAAGCAGCAGGATGTGCAGCTCGGTCAGGAACTCGCCGCTAAGATCCGCAAGCGTGCCACCTTAGTCAATGATCCAACCCTGAACGCCTACGTAAACGCCATCGGCAGACGCTTGGCGGCCTCTCGAGAAGCGCGGGACAGCGGATTCACCTTCACCTTCGAAGTGGTTGCCGATCCGGGGATCAACGCCTACGCGCTTCCCGGTGGTCCCATGTTCATCAACACCGGCCTATTGAAAGCCGTGGACAACGAAGCCCAACTGGCTGGCGCGATGGCCCACGAAATGTCTCATGTGATCCTGCGCCACGGCACCAACCAGGCGTCAAAGGCCAACATGATTCAACTGCCACTCGCGCTGGCGGCGCAGGTAACTGACAATGGCAGCCTGATGGGTGAACTGGCCCAACTTGGCATCAACCTCGGTGCCAGCAGCGTGTTGCTAAAGTTCTCGCGCACTGACGAGAGCCAGGCCGACCTGATGGGCACACACTTGATGGCGGAAGCTGGTTACAATCCTGTCCAACTGGCCAAATTGTTCGACAAACTAAATGCGGACGACAACGTTGGCGCATTCCAATTCCTCGCCGACCATCCTAATCCCGACAACCGCTCACGGGCGATCAAGCAAGAGGCTGCCCGATTACCTCGACAAGCCTACGGCTATCAGACCGGCCAATTCCAGCCGATGAAGCGCGCGGTCTACAGCATCAAGGAGCCTCCGTCCCAGCCGAAGACGCAATGACGCTGCAGTGGGCTCTGGAGAGGGCCATTTCGATGTATCTCGGGGGCTGAAGCCCCGCTGATCAGGGCAGCCTTGACGCGGGCCTGAAGGCCCGCACTACCTGAACGATTTTTCCCCAAAAACCTGCTCCCGGATCCGCTTGCCCCTGCCACCATTCGCTAACGATATACTTGCCTTACGTCCCATCATGAAACTTCCAGGGAAACGCCTGTTGCTGCGTAGTGTCATTGTCTCTGCCGTGCTCGCATTGCCGTGGCTGGTCACCGGGTTGGCATCAGCGCAGGATGCACCCCAGCCCCAGCCTGCCCCAAAAATGACCCAACCGAAGCCCCCGGCCACATTGCCTTCGACGCAGCAGACACCGCCATCGACGCCGGAGAAGCAGGGGAAGATCATTCCCGCCGACGCGGAGCGGCACTTCCACGAGGGAGTGAAGTCCGAACAAGCCGGCAATACCGAAAACGCGATCGCGGAATACAAAGAAGCGATCAAGAGTTATCCCGACTACTTTGAGGCGCACTATAACCTGGGACGGGTTTATCTCGATCGGCAAGGTTATGCCGAAGCCATTGCCGAGTTCAAAATCGCGCTCCAGCTCAAGCCCGAGGACGCCAACACGCACAACAATCTGGGGCTGGCACTCAAGCACAACCGCGACCTCAACGGCGCTATCGCCGAGTACAAGGAGGCGGTGCGGCTCAATCCAAAGCTAGCCAATGCGCAGAACAATCTGGCGAATGTTCTCTATGCCAAACATGATTTTACGGGGGCCATCGAGCATTACCGCGCCGCGCTTGAAATCCAGCCTAAGAGCGCGGAAACCCATATGAATCTGGGCAGCGTGCTGGACGACGCGGGCCGGTCCGACGAGGCCATCGCCGAATACAAGGAAGCGATTCAGCTGGAGCCCAAGAACGCCAGCGCCCACTACAACCTGTCCATCGTCTACCAGAAGAAGAAGGATATGACGTCAGCCATCGCCGAACTCCAGATCGCCGCCAAACTGGCGCCCGATTGGCCGACTCCGCACATTATGTTGACCAACCTGTTGAAGGACTCCGATCCCAAGGCCGCGCTGGACCAATGCATGATCGCGGACGGGCTGACGCACGACGCCAAGCTGCATGATCAATGTTCGGAGTTGCAAAAGAAGTTGCGCTGAGTGGCTGCTAACCACGATGCACAGGGCTCAGAGAGCCGGCACTTACGCCAGCTGCTGGATCTTTTCGATGAGCACATCGGGAGGATCGCCTTTGGTGATAAAGGCGTTGGCCAACTCCAGGGCAGCCGGGGGAAGCGAGAAATAGGCCGACAGAAAGATGATGGGCACGTCGGGCCGCCGGCGGCGCATCTCCGCCGCCACATCCCCGCCATTCAAACCGGGCATGTAGTAATCCAGAACCACCAGGTCGATGTGGTGATCGTCGAACAAGCTGAGACCCTGCTGCCCGCTGTTGGCGGTCAGCACCCGGAAACCGTGACTTTCCAGCATGATCTTGCGCACGCGCAGACCAATCTTCTCATCATCAACACACAGGACCGTCTTCGGGCCAAGAGCCCTCATCCAGTTCACCGTTGCTCCCACTTGCGGTTCGATTTCCAACTGCACTCTGCTGTCGTCTACGTAAAGGTTGGCCAGTCCTACATTGGACTCGCGAGACGTCTCGCCGTCGCAAAAGAAGTAGGCGCTACCTGTGTTGTATCCCACTGTTCCCGGTTGGGCTATCCCGACAAAGTCGTAGATCGGTGTATTCCATTGTTAAATATTGACTTATCGCGATTTTGGCGAGGAGTGATCCGGCCGCAACTGAGGGAGAACATACAACTTTCGTGGAGGGACGACGCGTTTGGGAAACTCCGCGGCGCTTTCGTCATAATTTGAGATCAAGAAGCCGAACGCGCGGAGAGGTTGGGCCGGTTGGGGCACTCTCTTCGATGGTTATCTTCCGCATTTCCCAAAAGTTCCGGCTTTGAGGCCCTGACCGTCAGAAAGCAAAACATGCAAATACTTTCTTGGGGCTTTTCGGGACGACGATAGAAATCCTCACGTTCATCGGTAGAACTAATCATGACGGGCACTCGGGCGCGAAATACAAAGCCGGGTGGACGCCTAACTAACAGAGCGCTTGGAGTGACTCCACAGGCTAGCGGGCAATTTCGGCTCGCGGGGAGTTTAGGCTAGCTACCTCGTAATCGTCTGTCTGATACCAGACTTACCTGATTTTTATTTGTCCCGCGGCCGCCTGCGGGTCGGCGCGGCTTGGGCGTGCGGTTGACCGCGATGGGCTGGCATGAGTTGGGCTGTGGCCGGGACACCCAGTCCACCATCCTGACTCCGGATTTCGCCTGAGCCGTCCTTTCGCTCCGCACTCCCGGCATGGTATTTTCAAACACTTGCTAACGCGATAACTTTTCTCCCAGTGCGCGCTGTGCTGGACGACTTCCGGATTTAGCGGCGGCCAGGCGGGTCGCCATTTTTCGCCCGCCGGAGACGGTTTTCGCAGATTTCTCGAAGAGGAAACATGATCCGCTCCTACCAAGGACACACGCCCACGGTGCCGGCGACCTGCTATGTCGACGAGTCGGCGCAACTGATCGGCGATGTGGTGCTGGGAGAAAACGCCAGCGTGTGGATGAACGCCGTGCTGCGCGGCGATGTGCACTTCATCCGCGTTGGCGCGAACAGCAATATTCAGGATTGCAGCGTGCTGCACGGAATGTTGAACAAGTGGCCGGTAATCGTAGGGGATTGGGTCACCGTCGGCCATTCGGTCACGCTGCACGGCTGCGTCGTCGAGGACCGCTGCCTCATCGGTATGGGAGTGGTCATTCTCAATGGAGCGCGCATCGGCGCAGGCTCGATCATCGCCGCCGGAACCCTGATTCCCGAGGGCACGGTGGTGGAACCAGAGTCGTTGTGGATGGGCGTGCCCGGCAAACTGCGCAAGAAACTGGGAGACGAGGACCAGGAGACGATTCTGCGCTATGGGCGGAATTATCTGGGATACAAGGAAAACTATTTGGCGGAGATAAAGAAGTAATCAGCACTCAGCAATCAGCATTCAGCCCTTGCACATTGCTGGCTGAATGCTAAGTGCTGATTGCTGACTGCTTATTCTGACAACTGACGACTGACAACTGGTTTTTATGATCAAGGCCGTCCGCGGAACTCGCGATCTTCTGCCGCCCGACACCGACCTATGGAATCGGGTGGAGGCGAAAGTGCGCGACGTCTTCGCGCGCTACAACTTTCACGAGATCCGTACGCCGATCTTCGAAGACACGCGCTGTTCTCGCGCAGCGTCGGCGAAGAGACCGACATCGTGTCGAAGGAGATGTTTACCTGGGAGGACAAGGCGCGCGCGCAAAGCGAGAAAGCGCAGTCGCTGACCTTGCGTCCGGAGAACACGGCTGGCGTGGTTCGCGCCTACATCGAGCACGGGCTCGACAAGAAAGGCACGCTGCAAAAGCTGTATTACATCGGGCCGCAGTTCCGCCGCGAGCGGCCGCAGAAGGGGCGATATCGCCAGTTCTTTCAGATCGGCGCTGAGATTATCGGACCGCCGACTGCTGGCAGCGAATCTCCCGCGCGCGATGCCGAAGTGTTGGAGATGCTGGCGACGTTGCTGGATGAAGTTGGCTTGAGCGGCTGGAGCTTGCAGTTGAATTCGGTGGGCTGTGCTGAAGATCGGGCGCGCTACAACCAGGCTCTGCGCGAAGCCCTGCAGCCCGTCGTGCATTTGATGTGTGCCGACTGCCAGCGCCGTGCTGAAACCAATCCTCTGCGCGTGCTCGACTGCAAACATCCTGAAGATCAGCCAATCATCGAGAAGCTGCCGAAGATCGGCGACTATCTCGACGAGCCTTGCCGGGTGCACTTCGCCGCCGTGCGTGCGATGCTCGATGCCGTCGGCGTTTCCTATTCGATCAATGAGCGCATGGTGCGCGGCCTCGATTACTACACGCGAACTACGTTTGAATTCACGCATGGCGGCCTGGGCGCGCAGAGTGCGGTGCTGGGCGGCGGGCGATACGATGGACTTTCCGAGTCGCTGGAAGGGCCGAAGGCGCCGGGAATTGGGTTTGCGATCGGCGAAGATCGTTTGATCCTGGCGTTGCAATCGCAAGGCGAGCAAGCGGCTGCGAAGATCGACGCGTTGATCGCTCCGTTGGGCGAGGGGATGAACCTGCAGGCGTTGAAACTGGCGCGCGAGTTGCGCCGTGACGGCATCAGCGCCGATCTCGGCGAGGAAAACTTCCGCCTGAAGAAATCGTTCGAGCTGGCTGAGAAAGCGGGTGCGCAATACATCGTAATCGTCGGCGAAAACGAAGTTGCCGCCGATCAGTTTGCGGTGAAAAATCTCGCTACAGGCGAACAGGTGCAAGTGCCGCGCAACGAACTCGCCGGGTATTTGAAGACCGGCAAACCCTAGAATTTTTGCCGCCAACCTGGGCGTCTTAGTGAGACTACGCCACTCTCCAGGCCCATCTTCGCTCGCGGCACGGATCCCGCACACCCTGCAGCCCGAAGGGCGTGGCATGACAGCCCAGCGCGCAGTTCCCGCGCAGCGGGGCGAAGCGCTGGGTAAGCGCGCAGTTCCAGCGCAGCGGGGCGAAGCGCTGGGTCAGCCGTGCCAGCTACGCTTAGTCTCTCGGGGACGTCTTTGTCACCGCGGGTATGTGTGCACAGTCACAGCATCCCTCTGACCTGCGCGGAATTCCTGACTCTGGTCCGCAAATCGGGCGTGGAATACGATCCCAGATATTTGTTCGGCTGACGTGCCCGAGGCACTACCAAGCACCCTTAACGCTTACCCAGCGCTTCGTCTCGCTTCGCGACCCTACGCGCTGGGCTATCATGCCACGCCCTTCGGGCTCTGTGCTTGTTCTCGCCAATGTCCAAGAGATGCCTCGAGGATCTAACGACTAACGATGTTTCATTTAGAATCAAAGTTACTCCTTCAAAGGCGAATAAATGCTCGATTTCTTAGGTGATCTGAAACGTACTCATATGTGTGGCGAGCTGCGCGCCTCCGACGCCGGCTCGAAAGTTGTGCTCATGGGATGGGTCAACCGGCGGCGCGATCTCGGCAACCTCATCTTTCTCGACCTGCGCGACCGCAGCGGCATCACGCAAGTTGTCGTCACCGCCGACGCCGGCGCCGAAGTCCACGACAAGGCGAACGCCGTGCGCTCGGAATTTGTTCTCGCCGTCATCGGCCACGTAAAGCTGCGCGACGCCGGCACCGTCAACAAGAACATTCCCACCGGCGAGATCGAAGTCGTCGCCGACGAGTTGCGGCTGCTGAACGACTGCAAGACGCTGCCCTTTTCGCCCAGCGATACCGTGCTGGCCAACGAAGAGGTGCGCCTGAAGTATCGCTATATCGACCTGCGCCGTCCTGACATGCAGCGCAACATTCAGCTGCGTCATAAGGTGTCGATCGCCATTCGCGAGTACCTGAACTCGCAAGGCTTCTACGAGATCGAGACGCCGTTCATGACCCGCTCCACGCCGGAAGGCGCGCGCGACTATCTGGTGCCCAGCCGCGTTTATCCGGGCGAGTTCTACGCGCTGCCGCAATCGCCGCAACTGTTCAAGCAGATCCTGATGATCTCGGGCTTCGACAAGTATTTCCAGATTGTGCGCTGCTTCCGCGATGAAGACTTGCGCGCCGATCGTCAGCCGGAGTTCACGCAGATCGATCTGGAGATCAGCTTCGCGCGGCCGGAGATGGTGTTCCACACCGTCGAAGGATTTCTGAAAGCGGCGTTCTCGACCATCGGCGTCGACTTGCACACGCCGTTTCCGCAGATGAGCTACGACCAGGCGATTCGCCTGTATGGCATCGACAAGCCCGACCTGCGCCTGCCCTGCATGGCCGATGTGCGCGATGCGTTCGCGCCCGAGAATCTTGACACGCTGAACGTTGATCCGGAGCTGCCGATTGTTGCCATCGTCATCCCAAAGGTTGGCGAACTGTCACGCAAAGAGCGCGACGAGATCAAGACGCTGTTCGGCGAACGCAAAGACGCGAAGGTCTTCGAGGACATCAAGCGGCTGGAGAAATCATTCCCCGAGGCGGCAGCGAAGATTCGCGAGACTGCCAAGCCGAACGCTGAAGACTTGCTGGTCGTAGTCGCGGGCGCAAAACGCGCAGAAACTGCAAGCGCGTCGAAGGCGTCGTCAGCAGGCCTACGCCATTTACGCCGCTGCAGGACAACTGCGGCTGGCGCTGGGACAGAAGTATGCCGAGCGGCATGGCGCGTTCAAGCAGGGCAACTTCCGTCTGCTGTGGGTCACGGACTTTCCCATGTTCGAATGGGATGAGGCCGAGGGTCGCTGGAACGCCGCACATCATCCCTTCACCTCGCCACACGAGGAAGACATGGACAAGCTGGAGAGCGATCCCGGCGCGGTGCGATCGCTCGCCTATGACGTGGTGCTGAACGGAACTGAGTTAGGTTCGGGATCGATCCGTATCCATCGCCAGGACATTCAGAGCAAGATCTTCAAGGCGATGGGCATGTCGCCCGAGGAGCAGCAGGCGCGCTTTGGCTTCTTCCTGGAGGCGCTGCAATACGGCACGCCGCCGCATGGCGGCATCGCGCTGGGACTGGATCGCATCGTCATGATCCTGGCCGGAGCCGACAGTCTGCGCGAAGTGATTCCCTTCCCCAAGACAGCGAAGGCCGTCGACCTGATGGTGGACGCGCCCACGCCGGTCAGCGAGCGGCAGTTGAAGGAGCTGGGGATTGCGGTGAGGAAAAGCAGTAACTAGCAACTAGTAGCTAGCAACTAGCAACTAGCTACTAGCTCGAGCTTCTGCTCAGAGGCGAATTAAGAGCACTTAAATGTGTCATCGCCGCCTGTGAAATAGTAAAGAGATGACAATGCCGGGCGAACGCGAAAGTCCCAGCTTCGCGAGTAACAATTCCATCCGGACCGAAGTCCGCGGGTTTGAGCTCCAGTTGGAGGGCTCGAATCTGATTCTCTCGAGCGATGGCAACGATCTGATTCCTCCCATTCGCTTGAGTACCGAAGAGGCCGAGCGTGTGCGACTTGAGATGGCGAAGTCGCAGCTATGGGAATGGAATCAACTGGAGGAGTTGCGGTCGCGAGCCGTGTTGCGCTACCGGCGCTATCTGGCCTCGTGGCTGGTGATGTGCATTGCCGCCTTCAGCGCGTACATCGGTTATCCCAGCTATTACCTCTGCGTATTTCTTTCCTTGCTGGCCATCTTCCTGTGGTGGCGGGCAGGTTATGTGGAACGGCAGGCCGATCGCGAAGCAGCGGCGGAAAGACGCGCGTTCATTCCCGACTGGAATTACCTTCGGCAGCGATTGGAAGAATCAGAGACGAGTTCGGCCGGCAGCGAACATCCGACATCGGAAAATTGATGGCCCCCAAGTCATAGTAGGCTGCGCTGCCGCAGGCTGAACAAGCTGCTGAAAAAGTCTCAACAGCAGATCCCTCACCGGCTGAAGCCGGTTCGGATGACAAGCATCAAGGGCTTGTGACGGCGCACCTGAAGGTACATCCCTTCCAAATTGCAGTCACCCAGCAAACGTGGTTCCGAATTTTACAGCTGTGCGCGGTCTTCTTGTTGCTTCCTGGTCACGCTCTTGCGTGATGCAGAACACCGAGTTTCCGGCATCCCCTGTGCAATCTTAGAAACCATAAGGAGCTGGTAAGTGCAAGGGAAGTGCTCACTTCTCTTTTCTGCCCAGAATTGCGCTGCCGGTTCCGAGAAGTGCTGGTCTCTCATTCCGGAAAGGAGTGCCAGGCACATGGCAACTGCGCAGGTTTCTTCCGAAAGCGCCGAACAGGCGTTCATCGACCAAGTCATCGCCAAACACAGCGGGCAGCCGGGCGAATTGCTCGGCATCCTGGAGGCGGTGCAGGAACGCAACCCGCACAAGTATCTGCCGCTGGAGACCTTGCGCTACGTCGCCACCAAACTGGACATTCCGCTGTCGCGGATGTACAGCGTGGCCACGTTCTACGCCCTGTTCAACCTGGAGCCGCAGGGCGACAACACCATCTGCATCTGCCGCGGCACCGCCTGCCACACCCGCAATTCGCGCGCGCTGCTGGAAAGCCTGCGCCTGGAACTCGGCCTGGGATGGATGACGGCGACGAAGGTGGCGACGCCGACAAGCTGACGCTGACCACCCCGGACAAGAAGTTCACGGTGCGCACCGTGGCCTGCTTCGGACAGTGCGCCCTGGCGCCGGTGGTGGAGATCAACCATCGCATCTGCGGGCACGTGAACGAACGGACGCTGCAGCGCGAAGTGCGCTCGCTGGAACGGGAGAATGACTGATGCCGCGCATTGAAGACATTGGCGCATTCAACGCGGTGCGCGAGACCGGGCTGGCCAAACTGCTGCCGCCGGTTCCGCGCATCGCCGTCGGCATGGGCACCTGCGGCCGCGGCAACGGCGCCGAAGGTCTGTACCACGCCTTCGTCGAAGCCATCGAGCGCAGCGGCACCGACTTCTATCTGACCAGCGTGGGCTGCTTTGGCGCCTGCTATCAGGAGCCGCTGGTCAATGTTCGCGTGCCCGGAAGTCCGCTTGCTGATCCTGCACCGCGTGCAGGCCAATGATGCCGGCCGCATTGTGCACGATATCGCCACCGGCAACATCAACCCCGACCTGGTCTACTGCAAGATCGAAGAGTGGGACCACATCACCGGCTCGATTCGCTACGGGCACGGATATCCCGAAGTGCCGTCGTGGAACGAAGTGCCATTCTTCAAAGGCCAGAAGAAGATTGTGCTGCGCAACTGCGGGCTCATCAATCCCGACGACATCGAGGAGTACATCGCCGTCGGCGGCTACCAGGCGCTCTACAAGACCCTGATCGACGACAAGCCGGAAACGCGTCATCGAGCAGATCAAGGCCTCCAAGCTGCGCGGCCGCGGCGGCGCGGGTTTCCTGACCGGCAACAAGTGGGAGTTCCTGCGCAAGGCGGTGGCCGACCAGAAGTTCATCATCTGCAATGCCGACGAAGGCGATCCCGGCGCCTACATGAACCGCAACGAGATCGAGAGCGATCCTCACTCGCTGCTGGAAGGCATGATCATCGGCGGCTACGTGATGGGCGCCAGCCAAGGCATCATCTACGTGCGCGCCGAATATCCGCTGGCGGTGCATCGGCTGAATCGCGCGCATCGAGCAGGCCCGCGAATACGGGCTGCTGGGCGACAACATCCTGGGCCGCGGATTCAACTTCGATATCGAGCTGGTGGAAGGCGCCGGAGCGTTTGTGTGCGGCGAAGAGACGGCGCTGATCGCGTCGCTCGAAGGCGAAGCCGGACGGCCTCGCCCGCGCCCTCCGTTTCCCGCGCAGAAAGGTCTGTGGGGCAAGCCCAGCAACATTAACAACGTCGAGACCTGGTACAACATCTGCGCCCATCATCACCAAAGGGCCGGCGTGGTTCACCGAGACCGGCAGCGCCAAGAGCTCGGGAACCAAGGTGTTCTCGCTGGTCGGCAAGGTGCACAACAGCGGCCTGGTGGAGATGCCGCTGGGCACGCCGATCAAGACCTTCATCTACGACATCGGCGGAGGCGGCCTGGACGGCCGCAGCATCAAGGCGGTACAGACCGGCGGCCCATCCGGCGGCTGCATTCCCGGCGAGATGTTCGACACGCCGGTGGACTACGAAAGCCTGGCGCAGTTGGGCTCCATCATGGGTTCGGGCGGCATGGTGGTGATGGACGAAGACAACTGCATGGTCGACGTCGCCCGCTACTTCGTCGAGTTCACCAACTCGGAATCCTGCGGCAAGTGCATTCCCTGCCGCGTGGGACTGAACAAGTGCCTGCGCATCCTGAACCGCATCACCGCTGGGCATCGGGCGAACATGGACCAACTGGAGCGGCTGGACGAGTTGAGCCGCTACATCCGCGACTGCTCGCTGTGCGGGCTGGGCCAGACCGCGCCCAATCCGGTGCTGACCACCATGCGGCACTTCCGGCAGGAGTTCGAAGACCACATCGTCTCGCACCGCTGCGTGGCCGGCGTCTGCGCGGAGCTGGCGCTTGTCGCCGTGCGAGAACAGTTGCCCGCTGCACATGAACATCCCGCGCTTCCTCCAGCTCTACAAAGAAGGCCGGATGGAAGATGCCTTCGAGTCCGTGATCATGGACAATCCTCTGCCCTGCTCGACCGGGCGCGTCTGCCAGCATCCCTGCGACAAGCGCTGCCGGCGGCAGACGATTGACGAGCCGGTCAACATGCGCGAGGTACATCGCTTCATCGCCGATTACATGCTGCTGTCCGACCGCTTCGAAGACGCGGTCCGGCGCGTCGCCGCTCGCAAGCTGGAGCCTACGGGCCGCAAAGTTGCCGTCGCCGGCGCCGGACCCGCAGGCCTGACCGCGGCGTTTTATCTGGCCCTGTTGGGGCACGACGTAACGGTATTCGATTCCCTGCCCGAGGCGGGAGGCATGCTGCGCTTCGCTCTGCCGGAATATCGCCTGCCCAAACCGGTGCTGCGCCGCGAAATCGAGCTGATCGAGCGGCTGGGCGTGAAATTCGTCTTCAACACCCGGGTTGGCTTCGACATCTCGCTCAACGATCTGGACGAACGTTCGACGCGGTCTGCCTGGCGATCGGGACCTGGAAAGAATCTTGGGTCTACCTGCCGGGAACCGAACTGAAAGGCGTGCTTCCCGCCTTGCCCTTCCTGGAATCGGTCTCCAAGGACGAGCCCGTCAACCTGGGACGCAAGGTAGTGGTGATCGGCGGCGGCAATGCGGCCATCGATTCGGCGCGCACCGCGCTGCGCCTGGGAGCCAGCGTCACCGTGGTTTACCGCCGCGAACGCAAAGACATGCCGGCCATCGAAGAAGAAACGCTAGCGGCCGAGGAAGAAGGAGCGAAAATCGTCTTCCTGTCGGCGCCCCACCGCATCATCGGCGATGCCAAAGGGAACGTTAAAGCGCTGGAAGTGGTGAAGACCCGCCTGGGCGAGTACGACCGCTCCGGCCGGCGCAAGCCGATTCTGACCGACGAGGTGCAGCGCTGGATTGCGACTCGGTGATCCTGGCCGTCGGCGAAACGGTCGATCTCGATTTCGCCAAGGCTTCGGGCCTGCAGATCAAGGACGGCGGCACCATCGAGGTGAATCACTTCACGCTGGAGACCAGCCGGCCGCATTTCTTTGCCGGCGGCGATCTGGTAACCGGCGCCTCCAACGTTTCGAACGCCATGGGATATGGCAAAGCAGGCGGCCCGAGCCATCGACGAGCAGCTGATGGACGCCAAGCGCTGGGAGCTGCTCTTCCGTTCCATACAGTACGAGCAAACGCCGCCCAAGGAGCCAAGCGAAAGCCGCCGCCATCATTCCCACGCAGTAGCCGGCGCGGGAACGCGCCAGCTCGTTCGACGAAGTCACCATTGGCCTGTCGCCGGAAGAGACGCACGAGGAGTGCTGCCGCTGCCTGCGCTGCGATGCGGTCGTGGAAGTGACGCGCTAGGGGCGTGCAAGCGCGTCGGTGGAGCAGGCCTTGAGGCCTGCGGTTAGAGGCGAAGTTGGTTGGCGCTTTAGCGCCTGAGGTGACTCGTCACCTGGACTACCTCAGCGGCCAAAGCCGGTTTCGGTGGCGAAGCTGTCAGGCAGCGCTGAAGGCTGCTCCACCCAGGCATAGCAACCCGGGAACTGCACTAGAAGGAGTTGAGCCTTGCCGCAAAAGAAAATCTCGCTGCGCATCGATGGTGAGCTGGTGAATGCCGTCGAGGGTCAGACCATCCTCGACGCGGCGCGCGCCAGCGGGAAGTCTATTCCCACGCTGTGCTTCCTGGAAGGTCTGAGTCCGGTCGGGGCTTGCCGCCTGTGCATGGTAGAGCTGTCGGGCGTCGACCGGCTGTTCCCCGCCTGCACCACGCCGGCGCAGGACGGCATGTCGGTCGCTCACCACCTCGGCGCGGCTGTCGCGTTACCGCCGCATGACCATCGAGTTGCTGCTGGTGGAGCGCAATCATGTGTGCGCCGTATGCGTCGCCAACGGACACTGCGAGTTGCAGGACATGGCGTACACCATGGGCATCACCAGCGTGCGCTTTGCCTACAACTTTCCACGCCAGCCGGTCGATATGTCCCATCCGCGCTTCGTGCTCGACCACAATCGCTGCATCCTGTGCACGCGCTGCGTGCGCACCTGTGCCGAGATCGAAGGGGCCCATGTGTGGGAGGTGATCTCGCGCGGCATTCACGCCCGCATCGTTCCCGACCTGAACCAGAAGTGGGGCGACGCGAGTACCTGCACCAACTGCGGCAAATGCGTGCAGGCCTGTCCCACGGGCGCTCTGGCCGAGAAAGGCAAGGCAGTGGAGGAAATGGTGCGATCGACGACGCCGATTACCTCGCTGGCCCACCGGAGAGGAGCCGCAGTATGAAGAAGCTGAAGCTGGCGACGGTCTGGCTGGATGGCTGCTCGGGCTGCCACATGTCGCTGCTCGATCTGGACGGCGCGCATCATTCCCATCGTGCGCAAAGTCGACATCGTTTACGGGCCGCTGGTCGACGCGCAAGAGTTTCCCGAGGACGTCGACGTCACCCTGCTGGAAGGCGCTATCAGCACCCAGGAAGATGTGGACAAGCTGCAGCAGATTCGGGCTCGGAGCAAGATACTGGTCTCGCTGGGCGACTGCGCGGTGACCGGCAATGTGGCTGGGCTGCGGAATGTTATCCCGGTAAACAAGTTGCTGCAGCGGATCTATGTCGAGGGCGCCGATGTGGGAGGATGCATTCCCGACGACCTTCCGCAACTGGCCAAGCAGGCGCGGCCGGCGCAGGACTTCGTGAAGGTTGATGTCTGTCTTCCCGGCTGTCCGCCGCCCAACAAGGTGATTGCCGGCTTTTTGAACAACCTGCTGGATGGCCGCAAGCCCGAGGCGAACCCCAAGATCAAATTTGGATAGGAGCGGCGAATGAAGCGCATCACGATTGAGCCGGTAAGCCGCATTGAGGGCCACGCCAAGATCACCATTCAGCTGGACGACGCAGGCAAGGTGACCGATACACAGTTCCAGGTGACCCAGGTCCGCGGTTTCGAAAAGTTTACCGAGGGCCGTCCTTATTACGAGATGCCGGGCATTACGTCGCGCATCTGCGGCATCTGCCCCATCAGCCATCAGTTGGCCTCGGCGAAGGCATGTGACGCCATCATGGCTGTGCGGATTCCGCGCACCGCACAACTATTGCGCGAGATCATTCACTGCGCCCAGATCGTGCAGTCGCACGCACTCAGCTTCTTCTATCTGTCGGCGCCTGACCTGCTGCTGGGCATGGATGGCGATCCCGCAACCCGCAACGTGGCCGGCGTGATCGAAGCTAACCCCGAGCTGGCGCGCGCCGGCATCGAGCTGCGCAAGTTCGGCTTGCAGGTCATTGAAGGCCTGGCCGAAGAGCGCGTACATCCGGCGTGGATCGTGCCCGGCGGCGTGCGCTCTCCGATGACGTTGCAGGCTCGCGACCGCTTTCTGGCAGCGATTCCTCAGGCGATGGCGACGACCGAAAAAACGCTGGGCATCTTCAAGAGTGTCCTGGACTCGTTTGCCGAGGAGATCGCCAACTTCGGCTCCGCGCCGACCATGTATGCCGGGCTGGTCGATCATGACGGCAACATCCAGCTTTACGATGGCCTGATGCGTTTCCGCGCCCCCGATGGCGCGGTCATACAAGACGTCGCCGCGGAAAATTACTCTCAGTTCGTGGCTGAGGCAACGGTCAACAACTCTTACCTGAAGGCGCCGTTCTACCGCCCGCTGGGCTATCCCGGAGGCATCTATCGGGTGGGACCGCTGGGCCGCATCAACGCTGCCGAGGCCATGGGAACGCCGGGCGCCGACGCCGAGCTGAACGAATTTCGCCAGCGCTTTGGCCGGGTCGCGCACAGCTCGTTCCTCTATCACTACGCGCGCCTGATCGAAGTGTTGTATGCCCTGGAGTGCATGAATGTCCTGCTGCAAGAGCCCGACGTGCTCGACACTCACGTTCGCGCCACCGCCGGAGTCAATGCGCTTGAAGGCGTTGGCATGATCGAGGCGCCGCGCGGCACGCTGATCCATCACTACAAGGTCGACGAGAATGGCGCCATCGTCTGGGCCAACCTGATCGTCGCCACCGGACACAACCATCGCGCTATCAGCGACGGCGTTCGCCAGGTGAGCGAGCACTTCATCCACGGCGATCGCCTGGAAGAAGGCATGCTGAACCGCGTGTCGGCTCTGGTGCGCGCTTACGATCCCTGCCTTAGCTGCTCGACCCACGCGATGGGCGCTCCCGCGCTCGACATTTCGCTGATCGATCGCAAGGGAACTCTGCTGGATCGCATACGGGGTTGAAGAGAAGACCGCTTCGCTTCGGCAGAGTCCAAGCAAAAGAAGATTGCGTGGGCCGTGAAGGTTTGGTCAGCTAGGCCTTAGGCGGACTACGCGCGTGCGGCTTTCAGCCCCAAGCAAGTTCAATGCGAGTCACAGTTTGCGCCCTCCGCCAGATTGCAGGAAGACATTGCCGCTGGATGAGCGTACCTTAGAGATTGAGAGAGTTTTCCCACCTCTCATTCAGATCCCCTGGACTAGGTCAGCCGTTCTGGAGTTTTCTCCCCTTAGTTGTGCCGTCAATAGGAGTTGAAATGTCGAATCCCAAAGTTCAAGTTGCCCGGAAATCTGACCCTTTTAGACAGCAGGAAACGTTCCAGAAAGATCCGTCGAGTACCTTCTCGCAAGATGAGATACGAACCCGCGCTTATCAAATCTACGAGTCGCGCGACCGCAACGGCAACCATGCCGAAGAGGATTGGAGCCAGGCGGAGACCGAGCTAATGGAACTTGTGCACGCCAAATAGGCCGCGCCCGATTCAGGTGAAACCCTCAGACGAAGAAGCAATGTCAAGGCACCCCATTCAAGTTGTCATCCCGAGCGGAACCGGGTGCCCCATTCAAGGTCGGGTGCCCCATTCAAGGCCTGCTTTTGGCCTTGAGTGGGGATCTTTCTTGGTTGGCGATAAGCTCTCTGTGCCGCAGGTTCGCGTCCCTCTTTTGCACGCTAACTTGGGCAGACCAAGTCTCAGGTTAACGTGAACTAAAGCCGTACCCTTCCGGGTCCCGAGTGCCGTGATCCCGGCTAGCCAAACCAAACCGGGAACCCCTACGCGCACCTGGAATCAATAACTTAGCTCGAAATTCCTGCCAAAATAGTCTCCCTAAAGGAGTTACAAGAAATGCACTGCAAACAAAGGGACTCACATCGCGGAATGTCATAGGCCTTCTTTAAGAATCAACAACTTAGCGACAAATTACTCTCAACTTATTGCATCTAAATGACTTACCAAACTAATGAGGGCAAGCTTCTCTTCCGCGCCGCTTTAGGACGGATGCGGCTCGCCCAGGATACAGCGCACGGTGCCGCGCGCGATGAGCAGCTCTTCATCGGTAGGAATCACATACGCCTGCAGGCGGGAATCGTCAGTGCTGATCTTGCCTTCGTGGCCGTTCGTTTCCTGATTGCGCGCGTCGTCGAGTTGCAGACCGGCCCACTGCAGGCCATCGCATATGCCGGCACGGATTGCGGGTGAGTTCTCGCCGATGCCGCCGGTGAAGACCACCGCGTCGGCTCCGCCCATGCACGCCAGAAATGCGCCAATATACTTGCGCGCCCGGTAGCAGAAGATGTCGATGGCCAGTCGCACTCGCCGGTCCTCATGCTCTTTCAGCTCCGACTGCAGGATCCGCATGTCGTTGCTGAGTCCCGAAATACCCAGCAGGCCGGATTGCGTGTTCAGCAGCGTCTCCACCTCCTGCGTGGACAGGCCTTCCTTGATCGCAATCAGATTCACGATCGCGGGATCGATGTCGCCGGAGCGAGTGCCCATCACTAGCCCTTCCAGCGGCGTCATGCCCATCGAGGTATCCACCGAGGCGCCTCCGCGAATGGCCGCCGCCGAACAGCCATTGCCAAGATGCAGCGTGATGACGTGCGTCTGCTCGCGAGTCAACCCACGCAGCGCGCGATAACGATAAGCCACGTAGCGGTGCGACGTCCCGTGGAATCCGTAACGCCGGATGCGATGCTGCCGGTAAAGGTGATAGGGCACCGCATAAAGGTAAGCTACCTCAGGCAGTGAGTGATGAAAGGCGGTGTCGAACACGGCCACCTGCGGCAGCTTTTTACCGAACAGCTCGCGCGCCGCCTGAATGCCTTTGATGTTGTTGGGGTTGTGCAGCGGCGCCAGATCGATGCAATCCTCGATTCCCTGCAGCACGTCGTCGGTAATAATCGCCGACTCAGTAAACCGTTCTCCGCCGTGCACCACACGATGTCCGACCGCATGGATGTCCGACGAGCTCTGTATCTCCGCGATCCCGGACTCGTCCGAGGCTATGTGTCGCACCAGATAATCCAGCGCTGCCGAGATGTTGCGCAGCGGCGCTGTGAACTTCTGCCTGGGCTGCTGGCCTGCCTGAAACGTAACAATCGCTTCCCCACCGATGCGCTCGACCTCGCCTTTGCCCAGGCGGTCATCTTTATGTTCCTTGATGCGCTCCAGGTCGGTGGCAATCACTTGAAGCTTCAGGCTCGAACTTCCCGAATTGAGTATCAGTACATTCATGATGTGTCTTCGCTGTCGGAAACGTCCCGCTCCCGGCAAACTCCTGTTTTGCCCTCGATTGCTCCGCATATACCAGGACTCTGAGGATCGTAACAGCTAACTCCCTGTGCTGTCGGGCGCTGCGGATCAGGGTGAAATCGGGCCGGCCGCGAGTCAGCCTTCAACTGGTCCGCTCATGGATTGCCTTCGCTGCGAAATCTTAATGCGGCTCTGTGATCCGCTAGCACGTGAACGGCTGCTAATAATTTCTCCAGCTCCTAAGCGGGAACATTGGCGATTTCTTAACTCGCAGTTTTTTCCAGGAAGATTGCCATCCACAATGAAAGCTCCGCTGGACGCAGCGCAATGTATGACTTAGGTCGCTGGCTTACCGCCGTAAGTCAAACCCGAAAAGCGAGCTGCGCCTATGCCTCCGCTTTGGCGCTTGGTTCTCGACTTGCTTTAAGAAAATTGCGTTAAGAAAACTCGTTCTGTGCCGATGGAACTACCGGGCACACTCCGCTTTCTATATCGCCGCAGAGGAGATTGCATGGATCCGAGCCAGCCGCTCAGCCAATTGGCCAACCCCATGGATGGAATGGATGAGGTAATCAAGGAGTTTCTGGTCGAGAGCAATGAGGGTCTGGACCGTTTTGATGGCGACCTGATCGCTCTGGAAAAGGACAAGACTTCGCGTGAACTGCTGGACAGCATTTTTCGCGCTGTCCACACCATCAAGGGAACCGGCGGAGTACTGGGCTATGAAAAGCTGGTTTCTATTTCACACGTGGGCGAGAGCGTGCTCAGCCGAATGCGCGATGGCACGTTGTTGCTGTCGCCGGAGATTGCAACCGTTCTGCTGGCCATGGCCGACTCCCTGCGCCGCATCCTGGAGCAGATTGCGCTGCATGGAAACGAAGGCGACGGCGATCCGTCCAGCATCGTACACCGGTTGTCGGCGCTGCTTAGCGACGCGTGCCCGGTTCCACAGCAGGCTGGGGCAGAGGCGCTTACTGCTGTCCAGCCTTCCTGCGCCCCAGATGCCGCTGCCGCACCCCTTCTGGGCCAGATTCTGGTTAACTCGCAAGAATGCGCTGTCGAGGATGTACAGGCCGCGGTGGAACTGCAGGAGAACGGCGACCCCCGGCCGCTGGGAGAGATTCTGGTCGCCAATCGCGCGGCTGCACCCGCTGGTATTGCCCAGGCGCTGAAGGCGCAAATCGAACACCATGACCTGGCTAGCAACACTATTCGGGTAGACGTGGCTCTGCTGGACAAGGTGATGAACCTGGTGGGCGAACTGGTGCTGGCCCGCAACCAGGTTCTGCAATTCACCGGAACCCAGGAGGACAGCGGTTTTCTCAGTACTGCGCAAAGGCTCAACCTGATCACGACGGAGTTGCAGGAAGGAGTAATGAAGACCCGCATGCAGCCTATCGGCAACGTGTGGAGCAAGCTGCCGCGCATTGTGCGCGACCTGTCAGTGGGATGCGGCAAACGGGTCGAGGTGCAGATGGAGGGCGCGGAAACCGAGCTGGACAAGACCATTATCGAAGCCATCAAGGACCCACTCACCCATATCATCCGCAACGCTGTGGACCACGGTATCGAAATGCCTGAGGTAAGGGTGGCCAGAGGCAAGCCTCCCGATGGTCATCTGCGGCTGCGCGCCTTCCATGAGGGTGGACAGGTCAACATCGAGATCTCCGACGACGGTGACGGTATTGCTACCGAAAAGCTGAAAGCCAAGGCCATCGCGAAAGGAATCATCACCGCAGAGCATGCTGCCCGCATGTCGGAACGCGAGGTTCTGAATCTGGTATTCGCTCCCGGACTGTCGACTGTGGAGCAGGTCAGCAACATCTCCGGACGCGGGGTAGGCATGGATGTGGTGAAAACCAACATCGAGAAGATCGGCGGCACCGTCGACGTCCAGAGCACCAGCGGCCAGGGCACTCTGCTGAAGATCAAGATTCCCCTCACCCTGGCCATTATTCCCGCCCTGGTAGTGACCAGCGGAGGAGAGCGCTTTGCCATTCCCCAAGTCAGCCTGGTTGAGCTGGTCCGTTGCGAGGGAGAACAGGCAGGACACAGCATCGAGGATGTTCATGGTGCCAGGGTTTACCGCCTGCGCGGCAACTTATTGCCGCTGGTCTATCTCAACCGTGAGTTGCATATTCCCCTGGCTCAAGGCACAGCGCAATCGGTCAACATCGTGGTTTTGCAAGCCGGTGACCGGCAATTCGGACTGGTGGTCGATGACATCAACGATACCGAGGAGATTGTCGTCAAGCCGCTGTCCAAGCAATTGAAGGGGGTCTCCTGTTTTGCCGGAGCAACCATCATGGGCGACGGCCGGGTGGCGCTCATCCTGGACGTGCTGGGGCTGGCGCAGATGGCTAAGGTCGTCTCCGAATTGCGAGAGAAGAGTCTGGCCGAACACGACGCTAAGTCCGCCGACAACTCGGATGCCCGGAAGTCGTGGCTGCTGTTCCGCATCGGCAGCGACGGACGCATGGCCATGCCCCTCTCTCTGGTCTCGCGTCTGGAGGAGTTTCCGATTTCGCAGGTCGAGCGCTCCACCGGACAGGAAGTCATTCAATACCGGCAGCAGATCATGCCCCTGGTCCGGCTGGCCCAGGCCTTCGGACATGCCGCCATCGCCGACAGCGAACTTCTTCAGGTCATCGTCTATTCCAGCCACGGGCGTAGCGTGGGGCTCATCGTCAACGAAATCCTGGACATCGTCGATCAACAGGTGGCGGTGCAGCACATTCACGATGCCGGGGCACTTCAGGGCACGGCGGTCATTCAGCAGCATGTGACCGATCTGCTGGATGTGCCGGCGCTTTTGGCCGAACAACACTTGAGCAGCAAGGGAGCAGTGGCATGAACATGGAACGGCAACTCTGCACGTTTTTTCTTGAGGGTTTGTTCTTCGGCGTAGAGGTCGAAAAAGTTCAGGAAGTGATTCGTTATCAGGAGATGACCCGCGTGCCCCTCTCGCCGGCGGTCATTGCCGGCCTGATCAATCTGCGCGGCCAGATTGTCACCGCCATCGATCTACGCCACCAACTCGGCTTGTCTGCCAGAAAAAGCGAGGAGCTTCCGATGAACGTGGTGATTCGCCGCGACGATGGTCCCATCAGCCTGCTGGTGGACGAGATCGGCGATGTAGTGGAGGTAGACGAGCAGTTGTTTGAACATCCCCCGGACACTTTGGACGGCCAAAGGCGGGAGTTCATTCGCGGCGTTTACAAACTTAAGGAACAACTTCTGCTTCTATTGGACACCGAGAAAGCGATGTCAGTTGTAGGCGCCCACCCGGCCTAGAAAGCAGATTGGTATCAACCCCCAGATGAGGAAAAGGAGCTTACATGCTACACGCGCAGAACAAAGGGAACGGAATCCACAAGAGCCGGGCAAATGGTGAAGACGCGCATGAGTCCATCGCCATGCTCGCTCAACCCCAATTGGTCGACGAAATTCATCGGGTGATGACAGCCATTCGCTCCGGGCAGATCGATGTGCGGGCGCATATCGAGGGCTTCGAGCCAGACGAATGCGAGCTGCTGCAGGCGGTCAATCAGGCGTTGGACGCACTTATTGTGCCGCTGGCTGTGGCCACCGAATCCCTTGGCCGATTGAGCCAGGGCAAGATTCCGGAAAAGATCACAGCCAGCTTTGCCGGCGACTTTAATGCCACCAAGATCAATGTCAATAACTGCGTAGACGCCCTCGGCGGGTTGATGGAAGTCAACCAGGCACACGATCGCATGGCCGTCAACGACGTTTCGGTGCAGGTTGCGGAAAATCATCCCGGAATTTTCGGCGAGCTGTGCCGCTCCACCAATCAGGCCCAAGGGCGTCTTCAGAATGCCATCCGCATCCTGAAACTCATCGCGGAGGGAAATTTCGCCCAGGAACTGGAAGGGCTCGAAAAAGCTGGCAAACGTTCGGAGAAAGACGAGTTCGTGCCTGCCTTTATCACGGTGATGCGGTCGGTGGCTGCGCTGATGATCGATGCCGAGATGTTGGCCAAGGCGGCGGTTGAGGGAAAGTTGGCCATCCGAGCCGATGCGGCCAAACACAGCGGTGAATTCCGCCACATCATAGAGGGATTCAATGCCACTCTCGACGCGGTGGTCGGGCCGTTGAATGTCTCGGCCGACTACGTTGACAAGATCAGCAAGGGCAACATTCCCGCCAAAATTACCGATAACTACAACGGCGATTTCAACACCATCAAGAACAACCTGAACCAGTGCATCGATGCGCTCAACGGCTTGACGGAAGAGATGGCGCGAATGTCGGAGGCGCACAATGCCGGCGACATCGACGCCGTCATCCCAGTGGAAAAATTTGAAAACGCTTACCGGACGATGGCCAAGGGTGTCAATGAAATGGTGCAGGGCCACATCACAGTAAAGAAAAAGGCCATGGCCTGTATCGCCGAGTTTGGCAGAGGCAACTTTGAAGCTCCGCTGGAGAAGTTCCCTGGCAAGAAAACATTTATCAACGACACCATCGAACAAGTCCGGAAGAACCTGAAAGCGCTGATTGTCGATACCGAACTGCTGGTGCAGGCCGCGGTGCAAGGTAAGCTGGCCACCCGCGCCGACGCCAGCAAGCATGGCGGTGACTTCCGCAAGATCGTCGAAGGCGTGAATGCCACGCTCGATGCCGTGATCGGGCCGCTGAATGTCTCGGCCGATTACGTGGACAAGATCAGCAAGGGCAACATTCCAGCGAAAATCACCGACAACTACAATGGCGACTTCAACACCATCAAGAACAACCTGAACCAGTGCATCGAGGCCGTCGGCGCCCTGGTGGCCGATGCCAACATGCTGGCCAAAGCGGCGGTCGAGGGCAAGCTGGCCACCCGCGCCGACGCGGGCAAGCATGGGGGCGATTTCGGCCGGATCGTCGCAGGCGTGAATGCCACGCTCGACTCCGTCATCGGCCCGCTCACCGAAGTTGGTCAGGTGCTCGACAAGATGGCGGGTGGCGACCTCACCGTCCAGATCGTCAACGAATATGCCGGGGACTTCAACCGCTTGAAGACCACCGTAAACACCTTGGGTTCGCAGGTACGCAGCGCCATGCAGCAAATCGGTACCAATGCCAACGCTTTGGTCTCGGCAGCCGAGGAACTCAACAAAGTCAGCCAACAGATGAGTGCCAGTGCCGATGAAACAGCGACTCAGGCCAATGTCGTTTCGGCGGCCTCCGAGCAGGTCGCTGCCAATGTACAAACCGTAGCTACGGGTGCCGATGAGATGGGCGCCAGCATCAAGGAAATTGCCAAGAATACGGCCGATGCCACCCGGGTAGCGACCGCAGCGGTGAAATCCGCCGAGGCCACCAACGAGACCATCGGCAAACTAGGCCAGAGCAGCGCTGAGATCGGGCAGGTGATCAAGGTCATTACTTCGATTGCGCAGCAGACCAATCTGCTGGCGCTGAATGCCACCATCGAGGCAGCGCGTGCCGGCGAGGCGGGCAAGGGGTTCGCGGTGGTGGCCAACGAGGTCAAGGAATTGGCCAAGGAGACGGCCAAGGCCACCGAGGACATCAGCCGTAAGATCGAGGCCATCCAGGGCGACACCAAGGGCGCGGTCGCCGCCATCGGCCAGATCAGCAGCGTGATCGTGCAGATCAACGATATCCAGAACACGATTGCCAGCGCGGTTGAAGAACAAAGCGCCACCACCAACGAGATCAGCCGTAACCTGGCGGAAGCCGCTCACGGTAGCACTGACATCACGCGCAACATTGGCGGGGTGGCGGAGGCAGCACGCACCACCACGGCCGGCGCTACCGATACCCAGAAGTCGGCGCAGTCGCTGGAGCGCATGTCCGCCGAGTTGCAGGGCTTGATCGCACAGTTCAAATACTGAATCGGTATCCAATGGTGTCCGCCGGGATTCCCTGGCGGACGCCTTGTGTCGGTCACTGGTCGAGTGCGGAAAGGAGCTTCGAATGCGTGCACTTGTCGTCGACGATTCTTCCGCGATGAGAGCGGTGCTTCGAATCATACTCAAGAAGCAGAACTTTGAAGTCGTGGAGGCCGAGGACGGCCTGGACGCGCTGCGGGTGTTACAGCGCATGGACGTGGTTGACCTGATGCTAATCGACTGGAACATGCCGGGGATGAATGGCTTCGATCTGCTGCAGCAAGTTCGTGGCGAGGCCAGGTATGGACCGACCAAGGTGGTCATGGTGACTACGGAAACCGCCCTTGCCGAGATGTCGAACGCGTTGGCAGCAGGTGCCGACGAATACATCATGAAGCCCTTCACTCCCGACGTGGTGGCGGACAAGCTGCGGCTGGTAGGTCTGTGAGTATGCACCGGAAGATCAGAGTTCTGGTAGTTGACGACTCGGTGGCCATGCGACGGATCCTGGCCGACGCGATCTCGTCCGATCCCGAACTGGAAGTGGCCGGCTACGCGGCCAACGGCCAGATTGCAATGGCGATGTTCGACCACGTCTCGCCCGACATCGTTACCCTGGATGTCGAGATGCCGGTGATGGACGGTTTGTCCACATTGAAAGCCATGCGCGCGGCACGCCGTCTGCAACCGATCATCATGTTCAGTACATTGACCGAGCGAGGCGCCGAGGCCACCATCGATTCGCTGTCGCTGGGAGCCAGCGATTATGTCGCCAAGCCAGTCAATGCCGGCGGCTTCGACATCGCCCGGGAGCGGATACGACAGGCTCTCATCCCCAAGATCAAGGCCCTGTGCCACCTCTCTCCTCCAGGGGATGTGGCGCACCGGGCGGCGAAGGAAACGGCTACAAAACCGGTGCTTCGCCGGGCCAATCCATTCGAAAGGATTGAGGTGGTGGTCATTGGCAGCTCCACTGGAGGTCCTAACGCTCTTGCCACAGTGTTGCCCAAGATCCCCTCTGGTTTTCCCGTGCCCGTTCTCGTTGTTCAGCACATGCCTCCGGCATTCACGCGTTTTTTGGCGCAGCGACTGACTGTCTTGTGTCCGCTACCGGTGGATGAGGCGGCACCGGGAGACGTGGCCAGTCCGGGAATGATAAGGGTGGCACCCGGCGATCATCACCTGGCAGTCACCCGTGACCGTAACGAGATTCGACTACAGATTACTCAGGGGCCGGCGGAGAACTCCTGCCGGCCCTCGGCCGACGTATTGTTTCGCTCCGCCGCCCAGGTTTTCGCGAATCGGGTTTTGGCTGTGGTGTTAACTGGCATGGGCCAGGACGGTTTGCGCGGTTGCGAAGCGCTGGCCGACCTGGGAGCTTCCATCATGGTTCAAGACGAAGCCACTTCGGTGGTCTGGGGCATGCCGGGCTTTGTTGCCAAGGCGGGCTTAGCCGACGCTATTCTCCCTCTCTCCGAGATTGGCGAAGCCATCGTCCGCCGGGTAACTGCCTTTCGGCCAATATCGATCCGTCAAAATTCTCCTGCCCTGGTGGCGCAATGAGCTTGGCGACGGTTGACTTCGAATATCTGCGGCACCTGGTGAGAACTCACTGTGCCATCGTGATCGATCCGGGCAAGGAATATCTGGCGGAAACCCGTCTGGCTACGCTAGTCAGCGAACAGGGCTGCGCTTCCCTGCAGGAATTTCTCGGCGTACTTCGCCGCCAGGCTTTCAGTGGGTTGCATCGCAAGGTGCTGGACGCGATGACCAATAATGAGACCTGGTTCTTCCGCGATTGCAATCCTTTCACGGCGCTGACCGGATTTGTAATTCCCGACTTGCTGAAACGCCGGGAGACGGAACGGAAAATCTCTATTTGGAGTGCTGCTTGTTCCAGTGGGCAGGAACCCTATAGCATCGCCATGCTGATTCGTGAAAACTTCAACCTGCCGGGCTGGACATTTTCCATTCTGGGCACTGATTTCTGTAGCACTATCCTGGATCGCGCCCGAGCTGGACTTTACCGCCAAATGGAAGTGAATCGGGGGTTGCCCGCGAAGTTGCTAGCCAAGTATTTCGTGCAGCAGGGGCTGTACTGGCAACTGAAGCCCGAAATTCTTGCCGCAGTGACTCTCCGGTTCTTGAACCTGGCCGAGCCATGGGCAAGCATGATCCCGCCAGCCGACATCGTTTTTCTGCGCAATGTGCTGATCTATTTCGACGTGGAGACCCGGAAGAAGATCCTGGGCCGGGTGCGGCGATTGCTGCGTCCTGATGGATACCTCTTTCTGGGCGGCGCCGAAACCACTTTGAACCTGGATGACGGATTCGAGCGAGTTCAAACAGAAAAGTTTGTCTGCTACAAACTAAAGGACCAGAAAAATCATGATGGCTAAAATCGGCAGCGAAGAACTGGCAGGTGTGGTGGATGAGATATTCGGCTCGATGGCGGGTGTGCAGCTGGCGCCCTCCGCGGCGTTGATTGCGCCCGACCGAAACACTGGCTACATAACTTCGGCAGTACAGATTGTCGGCGACTGGCAAGCAGCCGTGCGCCTGGATATGGACCTGGAGTTGGCCCGTCGAGTGTGTGCCAATCTCATGGATGTCGATGCCAACGATCTCTCTCCGCAAGATATTCGCGATGCGGCCGGCGAACTTGCCAACATGACAGGAGGCAGCGTCAAGACTTTATGTGCGCCGACTTGTGGATTGTCCCTGCCCACGGTGGTCACTGGACGGGACTACGAATTCAGCCTTGCCCAGGGAACGCTGGTCCAAGCCTCGTCCTTCCGGCACGAATGCGGAGCGTTGACGGTCAGTATTATCGAGAGGCAACAGCCCTCCGAGGAAACGACCCTAACACAATCACAATAAAGACGGGCAGCCCATCGCGAATCGCGCGGCTCCTTTCATCGAACAGCCCAATTTCATTTCTGGCCACAGGATTTTCCTTGCTAGAGAGTCGTTGGCTAGAGTACGAGCCTAAGCCAGTTGTTCCGATGGTGCACCCAATCATAAAAGGCTTTTACCCTTCAAAGGCCCATCGCGGGTAAGTGTGGGTACTTGGCGGCGCACTACTATTTTGTCTGCGCCTAACTCCTCTAAGTCAGAATCTCCTGCTACACTATTTGAAATAAAATCTTCCAAAGGATACTAATGGACATTCAAAGCATACTGACCCAACTCAGACAAGAAGCTAGTCGTATCGAAAATGCAATTGCAGCTCTGGTGGGACTAAGTTCCCAACCTACGCGACGCGGTCGGCCACCCAAGACGAGCCGGGGAGCGGAGGTCAGCGGACCGAAGCGTCGCACGATGAGTGCGGCGGCACGAGCCAAAATAGCGGCTGCGCAACGAGCGCGGTGGGCAAAACAGAAGGGGAATGCTGCGCCCAAGAAGGCCGGCAATCGCGGCCCAATGAGTGCCGCGGCTCGCAAGAAATTGTCACGTTTGATGAAGGCACGGTGGGCAGCGAGGAAGAAGGCAGCCTAGAAAGAACAAAATTGACCGTAAGCACAAAACGGGGACGGGCCCGGCCGGCCAGCGAAGCTAAGTGCACAGGAATTTCCGCCAGCCTCTCATCCCCGGAACCTCACCTGAAAAGGAGTTCCCGGCAACGTGGATAACTTCAGGTGGTGCCATTCCTTCAGTCTGACCTGGTAGCCAACGTAACAGATTGTCTCCAGATTCCTCGGGTGTGCAAGCGCCAGACCGCGGCATTTGGGGACTTACGAGAATTGGTTCAGCGATCGATTCAACCGAGCGGGATGCACTAGACTAACCATTGGGGCGTTGCGCATCGAGCACGATCAACCGATAGAGTGGGTCTTCTGTCGCTAGCGCCGCGGGACATTGGCCGCATCGACTTAGGCTCACGCCCACAACATTGAGAAAATGCGCTAGTATCGCCCACTCCCAAGAAACGCGAATCTACCTTCGTCCAAGCCTGTCTGTCTCCGCGTCAAGCTCCATTCCGGTCTCATCCCGGGCTGCTCTGGTTGCGAGTATTGTTTAGCCAGCAAATCCACCTGCTCTGGATTGGTCAAGACCTCGGATGGTTTTACGGATCCAGAACGTTCAGAGAAAGCGTATGTGACTACTACACCAGCAGCGAAAAAAGGATGCAGCAGCGCCAACGGGACCAAAGGAATGGCGTATTTCTTGCTGGTCAATAGGGCCTGGAGCACGCCATGAGGTGCATGACTCCGTTCTACGCTTCCAGGAACTTGCTCGATCTCGATGGTTGTGAGTTCCAGATTCTCGTGACGCTTGCCGTATTTGGCTAACGACTTGGCCAATTGTTTGGGAGTAGTGATTCCCAAGTCCGCAATGACGCTCCTTCGAGTGGCTCCGGGATAATAGAAGTTAATAAGGGTACGCGAGAAATCGGCGCAATTGGAGGAGAAGAAATTGAAGTGGGGTTGGTTCTGATTGGAGTTCAGAGCTGCGATAAGACGATCATCCTGGTCCTGAGTGGTTTCGAAGTAGTACATGTAGATTTTGCGGTCGTAAGAGGCCCCGATTAGCTGTGCCCAATATCCCCCCGGTATACCACCATCGGGAGCATCAGGAACGATACCCCTCAAATGCGCGCGCCGGTACTCATCTCTCAGCGAGCGAACGGTTTCCGCGCTGGCAGAGGCAGGTACATCCTCGATGCGATCCACTGCATAGAGATATGGGATAAGAGGAATGGCGAGCCAGTCACGCCCGGCAATTCGAAGATACCGGCTGATGACAACGCCCCGTTCGCCGGGATTGCAGCGCCGCAACTGGGTTGGAGTAGTGGCGCATACCTGCGGTAGATAAATAGCGGCATGACCCATGGGGACGCCGCTGCCAAACTTGCCAAACGGTTCTTCGACCAGCAACGCCGCGCCTGCATGTGCCAGCAGCGGGCTGATGAGCCAGCCGAGTAGCAACAACAAAACCCGATGTTTCATAGTTCCCGGGCCATCCAACCCTCTCGTGCCTTACCGACAATTGCTCAAACACAATCGGGAGAAGTTTTCCTCGCCGCCGGTAGTTTCTACTGTCCGAGCATCCCCTTTTTCAGATCAGCATTGGGCGGCTTCGGCCCGAACCAGACCGAGAACAGTACTGGACCGAATGCGGGACCAGCAATAGTCAGCTTTTCCTTGCCGTTGACAGCAAAGGTCGTGCCCGTGCCCGGGACATAAGTGAAGACCATTTGGTCGCCCACCTTGACGGGTTCGAGCGCACCGATCAACCGGTCGATGTCGGGCTTCATGGTCTTAACAGCCTCCGGCGAATTGTCATTGAACGACTCGTTGAAGGCATCCGCCATTTGGCTCTTGCTGGCACCGTGCAGAAACTGCATCACGATCTGCTTGGGTGCGTCCGCCTTGATGATGGCGCTGGGATCCGATGACTTCTGCTCAAGATAGAGCCCCGCGACGTAGACCTTCACCATGTACTTGGTTCGCACGCCCAGTCCATTGAGCACCAGCCTTGTGCTTCCGACCTGCTCGGTGTCGGGCAGCGTCACCCCCGCCAGACTGGTGGCATGAAGCTGGAACATCAGTACCATCACGAACATAACAACGCCAAGAGACACGACAGTCTTTCGCATCAGGGCTCCTTGAGAACAAGAGTGCAGTTTTAGAATAGTGTGATCCGAGATAGTAGCACGCTCTGGGCCGCTCCGACTGTCCGTTGCCGGACGTAACCTCCATTCGCGGACACGGCGCATCGCCGGCAGTCTAAACGCCAAGCGCCGTTCGTGATGCCCCCATGGGTCACGACCGACCTTAGTTTGATTGTTTCGATTACGGGAGAGCAAACGCGACGATCTCGTCTGTCTGCTTTTCTTCTGTCACCTTGGCATGTCCTCCGGCAGCAATCACCAGAAATTGCTTGCCGCCAGCACGCGTTTGGTAGGTCATTGGCGTGGCCCCGCCGCTGGTCAGAAGCTGAGCTTTCCACAACTCTTTACCCGTCTCGACGTCGAAGGCGCGAATCTCCGGATCGATGATTGTGCCCGCGATGAAGACCAGTCCGCCGGCAGTCACGATCGGCCCACCCAGACTCGGGGCTCCTTCCGGGACCCTTGGATTGTCAGGCGCCAGCGAGCCGAGCGGAACCTGCCAGCGAATCGTGCCCGTGGTCATGTCCACCGCAGACAGCGTTCCCCACGGCGGAGGCGCGCACGGGAGACGATGTGCTTTGGCGAACAAGAAGGTGCGAAAGATTCCATAAGGAGCGCCTGTCTGTCGCGTGAAGTCGCCGTCTTCTGCGTTCTTATCGGCTTCGTCCCAGAATTTGTCTGCGGGAATGAGGCGCATCTTAGCGGGCAGATTATTGGTATTGACCAGCAGTAAGCTGTGTTGCGCGTCGTACGCGTACCCGCTCCAGTTCATCCCGCCGACATTGCCGGGTACCGACAACGAGCCTTGCAAACTCGGCGGAGTGAATAGGCCGTCGTTGCGCAAGGCTTTGAGACGTTCCCGGCAGGCCTCGCGATCTTCCTGAGTGATTCCCCAGGCGTCGTCGGCGGAGAGCTTCTGTGGCGATAGAGCAGGAGGCGCCAGAGGAAAAGGCTGCGTTGGAGACGTTACTTCTCCGGGCACATCGCTCTGCGGCACCACCCGCTCTTCCACAGGAAATACGGGCACGCCGGTGTCGCGATTCAGCACATAGAGAAACCCTGTCTTATTACCCTGAATCACGACGGGCACGCTCTTTCCATCGTGCTGCAACGTGGCCAGCAGCGGCGGTGAGGCAGAATCGTAATCCCAAAGATTGTGATGCACCAGTTGGAATCCCCAGACCAACTCACCGGTTTTGGCGCGCAGCGCGACTATCGAATCGGCCCACTTGTCATCGCCGGGGCGAAGTCCACCGTAATAATCCGGACTCGCACTGCCGGTCGGCACAAAGACCAGGTCGCGTTCGGGATCGACAACCATTGCCGTCCATGCGTTCCCTGCTCCAGTACGCCAGATTTTTCCGTTGGCTTGGGTCGCGGCTGAAGATTCGTTCGGCGGTATCGGCTCCCATTTCCAGCGCAACGCGCCCGTGCGCGCATCGAAGCCCCGAACCACGCCGCTCGGCATGTCCACGCGTGAGTTGTCGTCAATCGCCGAGCCCACCACGACAATGTCGTCGATCACCGCCGGCGGAGAGGTCATGTGATATTGCGCTGGTATGTAACGCGCTACATCTCGAAGACTGATTTGCCCGCGGTTGCCGAAGTCCCGACAGGGCTCGCCAGTCGCGCCATCCAGGGCGATCAGTCGCGCATCCAGCGTGGCCTCGAAAATCCGCAGTCGGCAGGGTTTCCCTTTTGCTCGCGAAGGATCGAGCCACGCTGCCACTCCGCGATTGATCAACCCATCGCCGTAATCTCCAGCGATGTCAATCATCGGATCGTAGACCCACCGCTGCTTCCCCGTTTCCGGGTCTAAGGCAAAGACGCGATTGAATCCAGTAGTCAGGTACAGAGTCCCGTCCACCAGGATGGGGGTGGTTTCCAGACCGCTGCGCTTCTTGCCGCCAGTGCCGTCGGAAATGTCTCCGGTGTGAAACACCCATGCAACTTTCAGCTGCGCAACATTTTCGCGATTGATCTGTGTCAGAGGCGAGTAGCGCGTCCCGCCCGCGTCGTGGCCATAGTAAGCCCAGTCGCCTCTCGGCGCTCCCGAGGAACCCGACGATTGCGCGGTCGCAATCCGTGCTCCGGTTAACGCCAGGCCGATTGCGGTGATGAACAAAAATCGAGTCAGACTCCTCATTCAGGAATCCCCTTTATTGCATTAAGGACTAAAAGCCCAGGGACAAGTGAAACGTTTGCTTAGGTCCATCCCGACAGGCGCCGCGCTACGAAGCGATAAGGTCCATCTCCTCATAGGCGCGTTCGCCATGGAGCGACTGATCCAGGCCCATGGTTTCGCTGGAGGCGTCGACTCTAACCGGGGTGAAACGGTTGATAATGGCCAGCATGGCGTAGGTGAAGGCGAAGGCCCAGACCGACGAAAATATCACCGCGACCGTCTGCTTAAAGAGAAAGCCGGGATTGCCATGGAGCAGTCCGTTGACGCCCTCGGGATTGAACGTCTGGTCGGCGAACACGCCCAATAAAATGATGCCTAGCATGCCCCCCACTCCGTGGACGCCCCAAACGTCAAGTGCGTCGTCCCACTTCAGCTTGTTCTTCAACTCGACCGCGAAATAACATACCCCGCCGGCTGCGATACCGATTAAGACGGCAGCGCGTGGAGAGACAAAGCCTGCGGCGGGCGTAATTGTGGCCAAGCCAGCGACCGCGCCCGTGAGCAGTCCGAGTAGCTTAGGTTTTTTCTCGCGTGTCCAGGCGACAAGTAGCCATGCGATAGCGGCGAAGGATGCGGCCAGATCGGTGTTGAGGAATGCGACGGCGGTAACCGAGTCAACTCGCATCTGGCTGCCGGCGTTGAAGCCGTACCAACCAAACCAGAGCAGTCCGGTACCGAGCGCCACCATGGGAATGCTGTGCAGGCCGGCCTCGACCACGCGGCGGCGTCCGACGTAGAGCACGGATGCAAGCGCAGCCATGCCGGCAATGTTGTGGACCACGATGCCACCGGCGAAATCCTTGACGCCCCACTGCGCCAGCAAGCCGCCGCCCCACACCATGTGTACAAAGGGAAAATAGACCAGCGTCAACCACCCGGTGAGAAATAACATGTAGGCCTTGAAGGTAACGCGATTGGTGAATGCTCCGGAAATCAGCGCCGGCGTAATGATGGCGAACATCATTTGGTAGGCGATGAAGACCAGAGCCGGAATAGTGGGATTGGGCGAGGCAGTCGTAAGGTTAGTATTGCGCAGCAGGAACTGATGGCTGTCGCCGATGATGCCGTGCCAGTCGCCGCTGAAACAGAGCGAGTAGCCGTAGAGGTACCAGATCACCGTCGTCCAACCCATCGACACAAAACTCTGCATCATGATGGCAAGAACATTCTTGCGCCCTACCAAGCCACCATAAAAAAATGCCAGGCCGGGAGTCATTAACATCACCAGACTGGCGCACAAAATCATGAAACCGGTATTACCTGTATCCAAATGCAGCATGTGCCCTCCTCAGATAGGGACAGTCTGCGCGCAACGCGCCAGCCCGCGCAAGTGGCATTCGTTGATAACTAAGGGCAGGGTTACCCCCGGGATAACCCATCCTTTTCAGGCCCCGGCATCAAGTTTCGAGGAAGAACGATCGCGCCCGTCTTCCTGATCAATTTTGGCGACGGTTGAGAAAGGCGGTTTGAGGAATAGGTACCGCTTCTGACCTGTTCTCGACCGCAATGAAGCAAACTAAACCGCTGCCCCTCATGATTCCAAATCCTAATGCGATTGCCCTAGGCCCGCGAGCTGGCCTCGATTTCCCATCATCATTGATATTATGATGTAGCTCTTTTTGAGACCATCTATGACATCGTGCATTCACGTAACTCCTTCTCCCTCCCAGCAACAACCTTTGGCGTACGATCCGCTGCTCGACGACATTGGATACATGACCTGCATGACCTTGGTGCTGCTGGGAAATTACGCGCAGACCGGGCATCTCGGCGGACCGCTCGCCTACACACCGTACAACGTTGCGGCGCATTTGGTCGGTCCTGAAAACGGCGGACTCCGTTACGATTACCGCCGGCCGAAGCATCCTTACTCCGACAAATTCATGATGGCGGCGGGCCACTCGGTTCCCACATGCTACGCGCTGTGGATGATCATGGGCCAGGCGCTGTATCGCAAGTATCAGCAGACCGGCGATCCGCGTTATCACGTCGACCCGCATGTCGCGATGCTGCCGATCGACGCGTTGGGATTCCGGCGCGGCGCGGGCGCGCTGAAGACGCTGCTGCAAGAAACGGGTCTGGAAGACAATCCGCTGTTCGCGCAAGCGAAGGGCCGCGGCATTCGTGCGCTCATGGGACATGCCGAAAGCACCGACCTAACCAACGACGTGAACGGCGGACCTTCGGGCATCGGCATCGCGACGGCCGCGGGCAAAGCGGCGTTCTGGGATTGGGCTGGGCGCGCCAGAGTCGCCGAAAGTGATCGCGCTGGAAGGCGAATTCGCGCTCACCGAAGGTCACGCGCAGGAGTTGAAGACGCAGGCGCTCGCGCTGCAAGTGGGAAAGCGTTTGCGCGTGATGATTTCCGACAACAACGCGGGCATCGACGATTGCCTGATTGGCGGCAAGATTGGCGGCGTGATCTCCTCGCAGTTCTGCGAGGTCTACGACCTCGTGAGTCAATGGACGTCGTATGGATGGAACGTCTTCACGCTGTCGAATGGCAACGATTATGGCGAAGTGACCGCGGCGCTGAAAGCCATGGACGAAGTGGATCCGCAGGACCGCCGTCCCATCGTCGCGATCGGCAAGACCATCAAGGGCTACTGGCCCGCGGCCGCCAACGGAAAAATTACCGGCTACGCCGGCGATCAATTGGTGAGTTACGCCAGCCATCCCTACGCGCTGAAGATGAACTCGGAGTATTTCCTCGCGCTGGCGTCGACCTTCGAGAAGCATTACGGCGTGGAGTTCGAAGGAATTCGCAAGGGCCCGGTCACGCGACAATCGCGAGCGATTGATCCAGTTCAAGACGAACATCGACGTGGTGATGTCGCTGCTCGACCGCAACGGATTGGGCGATCGCCTCGCCGATCGCCTGGTGGAAATCGGCGACACCGTGCGCGACGACGTGAAGTTGCGCATCTCGGCCACGAGCGATCCGTTCCTCGACGATCGCCTGCGCGTCGCGGCGCTGCCGGAAGAGCCGCAGAAGGTCTCGATTCGCAATGCGATTTCCGGTGCGGAGAAGCAAGTCAGCATTGCGCTGTTCAAGAAACCGGGCGAAGTGGCCGGAGCGCGGCGCGCGATTTCCGAAATCATCAAGTGGATGAATTACGTCACCGAAGGACGATTCTTCACCGTAGCCGCCGACCTTTCGGAGTCGATCAACGTGGAGCACGGCAGTTTGTGGGGACACTACAGTCCCACGGACAATCCGCTGGGCACGCGCTTGAAAGCGCCCATTCAAGAAGCGGGCAATGTTTCCACCGCCATCGGACTGGTGAGTCAAAGCGCTTCCGTCGATCCCAAGAAATTCGCCGGCGTTTGGGCGTTGAGCGGCACCTACGGAGCGTTCACGCCGCTGATGTACACTCCGGCGCGTGTCTGGAGTCAACAAAATCAGGACAGCAAATTCCGCGTCGGCGTGCTGCATATTCTCACCGCGCACTCCGGTCCTGAAACCGCGGCCGACGCGCGCACCCACTTCGGCATCTTCGCGCCGCAAGTGTGGAAGCTGTTCCCGCGCGGTCAGGTGATCAATTTGAGCTTTTGGGATTACAACGATGTCGCGCCCGGCTATTTCGCGGCGGCGGAAATCGCGGCGCGCGATCCGCACGTGGGCATCATCACGCTGGAAGTGGCGCGTCCCGACTTCCCGGTCGCGGACCGCAGCCATTTCGCCGACTCCGATCTGCGCGCTGCGGCAAAAGGCCTGTACGTGATCCGCGATTTCGCGCCGGACAAGCCGCGCCACGGTTACGTGATCGCGCAAGGATCGAGTTCCACGGTGAATCTGGTGAAAGTGCTGCCGAAACTCGAAGCGGCCGGTGTGAACGTGAAGGTGATCGCGGCGATCAGCGAGGATTTGTTCGATCGCCAGCCGCAAGCGTATCGCGATTCCGTGCTGCCGCCCGAGGCTCGCTACGATTTGATGGTGGTATCAACCGGCACGCGACGCATGTGGCCGCTGCGCAACCTCGGTCCGTTGACGGATGAGTATTCACTCACCTCCGACTTCGACAATTCCTGGAGAAGCGGCGGCCTCGAAGCGGAAGTGATCGCGGAAGCGCATCTCGATCCCGATTCGATTTTCGCAGGCGTGGAGCGATTCGCAAACGAACGCGAGCGCCGCATCGGCGATCAACGCAAAATGATCGGTTAGTCGGCTAAGTGCTTTGTTATCAGGGTCTGGCGGAGAGACAGGGATTCGAACCCTGGGTACCCTTTCGAGTACACACGCTTTCCAAGCGTGCGCCTTCAGCCACTCGGCCATCTCTCCGTCGGGAAAGGCGTGTTACAGATGCGCCGGAAAACGGCGCTCGACCATTGTAGCGCATTGTGTGACGGCGCTCAGAACGCCAGGGCACTCAGAAGTCGTGGCGAGCTCCTGCCCGCCACATGCTGACGATATAGCGGCTACTTGTCTTCCTTGAGTTGCTCCGCCAGATAGTTGCCGATGCCCATTTCGCTGATGGCGTGCAGTTGGGCTTCCAGCCAGTCGATGTGCTCTTCTTCGTCGGTGAGAATATGTTCGGCCAGATCGCGCGAGGCATTGTCGCCCTGAGCTACGCACAGCTTGATACCGTCGTTCAAGCGCTTCACGGCGTCGTATTCGACCTGCAAGTCGTTCTTGAATTGCTCCTCGACCGTGGCCCCGATATTAATCTTGAAGTAGTCGGTCATGTTGGGCGTGCCGTCGAGAAAGAGAATGCGTTCGATACATTTCTCGGCATGCACCATTTCTTCGATGGATTCCTTCTTGACTTTCTTCCCCAGCCGCGCGTAGCCCCAGTTGTCGCACATTTCAGCGTGCAGGAAATACTGATTCACGGCCGTCAACTCCGCCTTCAAAACCTGGTTAAGGAATGCAATTACTTTAGGATCGCCTTTCATTTCGCCTCGCAAAACTTAGAGATTCAACGCACACGACAACAACCTATGGGCGCAATAAAATATGTATTGGGTTGTCACTCCATTGTAGCCGGGTATAAAGAAAACACCCTAACGAAAAGATGCAACTGCCGTAGGCTCATCATCCTCGACTTCGAAAATGGTATACAGCTTGGTGATCTGGAGCAGATTGTGAACGTTCTTACTGAGGTTCATCAACTTGAGAGCGCCGCCATGATTGCGGACGGAGGTGTAGCAGCTCATCAGCTCGCCCACGCCGGCACTATCGATGTGCCGAACGTCGCGCAAATTAAGCAGAATGTTCTTATAGTTAGTGTCGGTGAGACCGCGGACAACATTGCGGACCACATCGGTTCCCTCGCCAAGCCGAAGCTCACCGATGATGTCTACGATGACCACATCATCAACTGTTCGCGTACTGGTCTTGATCGTCACGGATGTCAGCCCCTATCGTCATGCGATTTGTTTCCACTTCTGACCCGCCAGGACCGGCCCGGCAAGCGTCCTATCGTACAACGCAGGTGATTTGCCGGGGAAACAAAAAGCTGACGATCCGTATCCCTTCCGGATCTCGGAGCTATTGAAACTTGAACAGCGCCACCAGCAGAAACACCGCCTCGGCAGCGGCAAGCGAAATCCAGATCTTCCGGCGGAAACGCGTCCGGACAATATCGCGCGTCAATTGCATACGTGCCACCAGAAGTCCGGGATGTGCGGGAGCAGGTTCCGGAGCCGGTTGGCGCCGCCGCCATCTGATACGTTGCGAAGGTCGGTGCGGGCTGCGGCGCATCGGCCAGGAAGATTTTCGGCCCGGCAATCAAGCTGGACCAATCCAGGATCTGCATGCTCGACTCGGCCCCAAACGCCGTCACCGGCTGCGAAGTGAGATGAAGCGGCGGAAGCCTTTGGGGCGAGAGGCGGTCGCGGACATTTTGCAGCAAAGAGTCCCACCATCCATGGCTCAACTCGTCGCCGAGCAACTCGCCGACGTCCACCGGCTGTGACTCCAGCACGAGCGGAGGCAGCGTCTCCGGAGAAATCACGTCGCCCAAATTGGTGAACACCGTGCGATACCACGGTAGATTGAGGAGATCGCCCTCCAAAATGCCGACGTCGACCGGCTTCGAAGTCAGCTGCAGGGGAGGAAGACGCTCGGGGGCAAAGCGATCGGCAAGGTTAATTAGCAGCGAGCGCCAGAGAGAGATTTCTAGCCCTTCCGGCGGAGAAAAGTCGAGATCAGACATCCAGTTTACCGTTTACTCCTTAAGGCTTGGCGCTCGCCGTCGCGGGATTACTCTCTTTCACCGTGTAATCTTGTGGGATCAGGAACAGCTGAGAATTAGGCTCCGCTCGCACAAGGTCGACCAGCTTCATCATAGTATGACCCGACTGACCATCGTCTGTCTCGTTCAATACCACGATCTGCAAATCGCGTGAGTACCAGGAATCGCTAACGGAAATGACTGGCTGCTCATTTCCCATCGCTCCCGCGGCGATCGTTCGAGTCGTCTTGGTTCCTACTGTCTCAACCCCTTCGATGGATTTGGAACCCAGCGTCTCCGTCTTAACCGCGGCTCCCGCGTTAGCCGCGGAGTGGTCGGTCTGGATCTTGACCGGAGCACCGGTCGGCTGCCCGGAGTCGTTGATCGGCGTCCCCCCTAACGTGATTCCATGTCGCGGCGGCGCCGTATCGCTGGCGGGCATAGTCTGTCCGGTGTGGGTAACCGTAGCAACCTTGTTCCTGGGATCGAGGTGGATCACCGTGTGCTGAACCGGGTCCAAAATGGTGACCCGTAGAAACTGCTCACCACCGTTGCTGGGCGTTGAGAACTCAGTCTCGGTGCGCACCCGCCCCTGATCGTCGCGATAAACCTTCCCCCGTGTCTCTCGATGGATGTGATTACCGGTACCGACCACGCGGTCGTATTGAGTGACCACAACCGCCGAAAAGGGAGCGTTCTTGATCGTCGTGGGGATCACCGGAACGTTCGGAGGAAGAGGCCCGGTAGGCGAAGCTCCAATGATCTGCGCGTTTAAGATCCCTGCCAGTGGCAGGAGCAAAAGTCCCAGAGAAATGCGCCGCAGCCGCATGGAAAACACCTCGCATTGACCCGTTCTTGGAGTCCGACTTTCTTTGCCGGGTCGAGCAGCAATCTAACTATACCTCACCCGCATGCTGGTTGACAGGAACACGGATCTAAATCTTCAATAGGTAGAAACAGCTAACGGGGCCGTTCGCGGTTTCCCAGCTTTTCCGACATCAAGCGGGTTACTGAAGGCAAAATCAATTCCCAAATACTGTCCCGCCCCGCTATTCCGTTGTGTCTACCACCTCCGGCGGCTCACCCTCATCGGGCTCGATGGCGAACTCCTGTCGCGGCTCTTCGGCGGGAGCAGCCTCTCCATCTTTCTTCTTCAGCCGCACCACGGTGATCTTGGCGAAGCCTTCTTCGAACTTCGGCGGACGCAGCTTGCTGGCCATGCGCTGCATGACGTCTTCCGGGACGTTGCGTTCGCGGCGGTGATTGCGCTCCATGCAGACCTCGGGCGGCACGTCGAAGAAGACCGCGTGGGCTTCGTAGCCGAAGTCGTGCGCCAGCTTGATCCAGCTGCGGCGCTCGTGAGGGGAAAGATTGGTGGCGTCCAGATAATTCCAGGGACGCCGGGCCAGCAGGCGCGCGCGCAGCATCGAGCGCAGCGTGGAAAACACCAGGTCCTGATAGCGCTGCTCGGTGACATCGTCGAACAGCAGAATGCGGACCATGTCGCTGGACAGCGGAAGAATGTTATGGCGCTTGAACCAGGTGCTCTTGCCGGAGCCCGGCAGTCCGATGGACAGCACGACTGCGCCCTTCGGCTGCTTGGACGGACTGCGCGGCCTGAGGTGGTTGCGCAGCGGCTCAGCCGCTCGCTCAGCGCTTCGGCTTCGGCGGCCTCGCCGGTTGGACCACCGGGACGCGGGAAGCGCGGGAGGCTGCGCTGGTGGCTGGGGACTTGCTGCCGGCCGATCGCCGCGGCCGCGGCGGCCACGACGGCGGTTGCGGTCGCGCCGCTGTTGTGGCTGCTCTTCCCCGCTGCCCGCTTCGGCCATAGGCTGAGACTCCTGGAGCTCAGCCTCCTCCGGCTGAGCCTCAAAGTCGGGCTGTCGGCTCTCGCCGCCACTTTCGTCGGAAACGGGTCAGGAAACTTGGGTTGCAAAGGCGCGGGATTGTCCTGCGCCTGCTTCTCGTCTGGCGGTTTGCGCCGCTTGCCGCGGTCGCGCATCCATCTGCGCATGTTGCACTTGTAACACGCTTCCCTAGGTGGGAGCAATCGGACAGCATTCCCCTTTTGTGGCAGAAGGCGGTTCGCAATTGTGATTTGCAGCATTGCCTCGCCCCATCGCGGATGCTACGATTTTCTGTTTCATTCACTATCCGGCCGCACTGGTGGTGCAGCGTAGTATCGAATTACTGCATTGTGAAACACAATTCGATTTTCTGACGAGGTACTATGGCAATTAAAGTTGGCATTAACGGTTTTGGGCGCATCGGCCGCAACATTCTTCGCACCGCTCTCAACGACCCCGAACTCGAATTCGTCGCCGTCAACGATCTCACCGATCCCGAAGACCCTGGCCCATCTTCTGAAGTACGACTCGATCCTCGGCAACCTGCCGAACAAGATCTCCGCCACCGCCGATTCCATCAGCGTCGATGGCAAGAACATCAAAGTCTTCGCCGAGAAAGATCCCGCCAAGCTCGATTGGGAATCGGTCGGCGCGCAGGTCGTCATCGAGTCCACCGGCAAGTTCACCAAGGCCGAACTGGCCAAGCAGCATCTGCGCGGACCGGTGAAGAAGGTCATCATCACCGCTCCGGCGACCGGCGAAGACATCACCATCGTGATGGGCGTCAACGAGGACAAGTACGATCCGGCGAAGCACAACATCATCTCCAACGCGTCGTGCACCACGAACTGCCTGGCGCCGGTCGCGAAGGTCATTAACGACAAGTTCAAGATCGTCTGCGGCACCATGACCACGATCCACTCCTACACCAACGATCAGGTCATCCTCGACTTCCCGCACAAGGACCTGCGGCGCGCCCGCGCGGCCGCGCTGTCCATGATTCCGACCTCGACCGGCGCGGCCAAGGCGATCTACCTGGTGATTCCCGACCTGAAGGGCAAGCTGGACGGCTTCGCCATGCGCGTGCCGACGCCGAACGTTTCGGTGGTCGACCTGGTTGTGTTTGTCGAGAAGAAGACCACCGTGGAAGAAGTGAACGACGCGCTGAAGGCGGCGTCGGAATCGGGTCCGCTGAAGGGCTATCTGGGATACGAGACCGCCGAACTGGTCTCGATCGATTATCGCGGCGATCGATCGCTCCTCGATTGTGGATGCGCCCATGACGCGCGTGGTGGCCGGCAACTGCGTCAAGGTGATCTCGTGGTACGACAACGAGTGGGGATACTCCTGCCGCGTGCGCGACCTGATTCACTACCTGGCCAAAAGGGACTGTAAGAGCAGTAGCCTAGGTTGCATTCGATCGGTCGGCAAGTTGGATCTCAGCTAACGGCTCTGAGTTGGCAGCTCATGATCTGGCCTCGACATCCGACTAACGGCTCACTGACAACTGGTGCAACGGTGCTCATGTCGAAGTTATCGATTCGTGATCTTCCGCTGAACAATAAGCGCATTTTCATGCGGGTCGACTTCAACGTCCCGCTCGACGACGGCCGCGTGATGGACGACACGCGCATCCGCGAAACGCTGCCGACCATCGAGTACGCGCTGCGCCATGGCGCGCGGCTCATCCTGGCTTCGCACCTCGGGCGGCCCAAGGGCAAGCCCAATCCGAAGATGAGCCTCAAGCCGGTGGCCGAGCGGCTGCGCATTCTGCTGGACGACGTGCTGCGCCGCGGCGAGAATGTCGGCTTCTCGCCCGACTGCATCGGCGTGCAGGCCGAAGAGATGGCGGAGAAGCTGGAGCGCGGGCAGTCGCTGCTGCTGGAGAATCTGCGCTTCCATCCCGAAGAAGAAGCCAACGATCCGAACTTCGCCAAGCAGCTGGGCAAGCTTTGCGACTACTACGTGAACGATGCGTTCGGCTCGGCGCATCGCGCGCACGCCTCCACCGAAGGCATCACCCATTTCGTGGAGAAGAGCGCTGCCGGCCTGCTGATGGAGAAAGAGCTCGAATATCTGGGCAAGGCGCTGTCGCATCCGCAGAAGCCGTTCGTCGCGATTCTCGGCGGCGCGAAGGTCAGCGACAAGATCGGCGTCATCAAGCACCTGATGAGCAAAGTGGATACGCTCATCATCGGCGGCGGCATGGCCTACACCTTCCTGAAGGCGCAGGGACAGGAGATCGGCAAGTCGCTGCTGGAGGCCGACAAAATCGATCTGGCCAAGCAGATTCTCGCCGAAGCCAAGGCGCACAACGTGAAATTCCTGCTGCCGGTCGATCACGTGGTCGCCGACAAGCCTGAAGCCGGCGCGCGCATCCAGAACATCGGCGAAGGCCAGCCGATTCCCGCCGACATGATGGCGCTCGATATCGGACCGAAGACGATCGAGCTGTTCTCCGACGAAATCGAGCGGCGCGCGCACCATCGTGTGGAACGGCCCGATGGGCGTCTTCGAAATCGAGGCATTCGCCAAGGGCACGAAGAAGATCGCCCACGCGGTTGCCGACAACGGCGCGGCGGTTTCGATCGTTGGCGGCGGCGACAGCGTAGCGGCGGTGAAGGCGGCGGGCGTGGCCGACAAGATCACGCACATCTCCACCGGCGGCGGCGCGTCGCTGGAGTTCCTGGAAGGCAAGAAGCTGCCGGGCGTGGAAGCGCTGAGCAATAAGTAGGATCGAAGCTGATGCTCGAAACAAAGCGAAATCAGCGCCCTCTACTCTGTCTTGGTCGAGCCGTAGTCGGTCCGTAATTCGTTATTTCTCAGTTGCTGGATAAAGATTGGAACTTCCAATTTGATCAGATCGGCGCGATCCACCTGTATGTAATGTCCGCTGCCTTTGGCGATGATTCTGCGGCTGCGAGTGGATAAGCGCTTTAAGGCTTCCTGATCCTGATCCCACAGCGTACTTTCTTCAACCGCCAACTTGGGGGGAAGGTCCGAAGTTTGGCGTTGCAGTTGAGGATCGCGCGAGAAGATCAGGATTGGCATTTCTCCATAGGGCCCAGTGTTGATCGTCTCCTCGCCGTTCCGCTGCGTGCTGATGTATTCCCTCCATATTGGGTCGAACTGCTTGCCGCATTCGAGTTGCGCAATACGGGATGCGTCGGGCTGATCGAAGCCGGGCTCCGCTGAACATGCGCCCGCCGGCCGTTGCAGGCCCGTAGCCATAAGCAGAGTAAAAGGGTAGTAGACATACTGAGGGTGTGACGTTGCCGCTCGCAGCTCGGCAGACTCACGGTCTTCATCGAGGGGCGTAGCGGTCTCAAGGAAGATGAGCCCAACCACGTCCTCGGGATAATGAGCCGTGTAAGCGCGAATATAGAGGCCTCCCCTCGAGTGTGACATCAAGACATAGGGGCCACCTACGCCGGCTTGCTGCAATAGAGCATGTAACTCGCCGGCAATGGTGTCGGCGTCGCGTGGGCCGGGCACTGGAGTACTCCAGCCGAATCCGGCGCGGTCATAGGAGCAAACGCGCGTCGTTTTGGATAGCTCCGGTTGCACCTTGGCCCACTTCAGCATGCCGTTGCCTCCGCCCGCCTCGAGGACGATCGTCGGAGAACCCTGCCCCGTGCAGTAGAGATGCATGTCGTGTCCGTTAACGCTGTAGATCTTTCCGGGAGGCGGATAGATCGCACGGTAATAGCGAAGGGCGGCCGCGTTGTAGGCGGTGCAACCGGCAAGCAGCGCGCAAACCAGGATGACCAACGAAAGCAATACCCGCTCTGTGATGCGCCGCCCCTTGCCATGGGGCGTGCGTTGCAGCGTGCGCATGCGGCGGATGGAAAGCGCGACGATCAGAATCGCGACCAGAACGATAACGATAGGAAGAGTCAGCAAATTGGGATTCAATAGAGCGCTCCCTTGAGAGGGTTTCTGAACAACGAATGAGGCCGATTATAGGAGTCTCTTCGCCATCTTCACGCTATCTTTTGCTCTCTCTTGTATTCATCGTACCCATCCAGATATCGATCGATGTCCTTCTTCCGCAAGTAATAAGGAGTCGACAATCTCAGCTTCGACGGCTCGCCGCCGCGAATCCTGATCTTCTTCGTCTTCCACAGCCAATCCTCAAGCTTCATGCGCTGGATGGGCGGAACGTTCACGGTCGTAATCGCGCAGCGTAGCTTCGGATCAGGAGAGGTCCACGATTCTGCTCCGCGCTTGATCATCGCCGCCAGCATGTAATCGCCCAGTTCACGATGCCTCTTCTCGATCCGCTCCATGCCAATGTCATTTGCCATCTGGATCGCCGCGCGCAATCCGCAGAGCGACGGAACGTTCGACGATCCGATCCGCTGGAAGCGCTCGGCGCGCAGCTGTTTCTCATCCCAACCTTCGGTCGCGATCGTGTTCCACAAATAATCCATCGCTTCGTTGCGCACATAAAGATAGCCCGACCCCTTCGGCGCTTGCAGCCACTTATGCGGGCTCGAGCTGTACATATCGCAACCAATATCGTGCAGGTTGATCTGCATCATGCCAGTCGCATGCGCGCCGTCCACCGCCGACACGATCTGCTTCGAGCGCGCCAGCGCGCACAGCTCCTTGGCTGGCAACACCACTCCCGTCACCGTCGTGATGTGGCTGAAGAACATGACCCGCGTCCGCGGCGTGATCGCGTCATTGAACAGGTTCAGCACCTGCGGCGCATCGTTCACCGGCTTGGGCAGCGTTACTTTTTTCACCACGATGCCGTAGCGCTTGGCCTTCAATTGCCATGGCTGTTCGCCGCCGGGATGCTCCTGATCGGTCATCAGCACTTCATCGCCTGGCTTCATGTCGATGCCATTGGCGATATAACTGTTAGCCTCGGTAGCGTTGCGCAGGAGCGCAATCTCGTCGCGCGTGCAGCCCACAAACGCGGCCAGCGGATCGCGAAACTCGTTCCACGGCCCGTATCCCCAGATGGGATAATCCTCGGGATCGGTCTCGTCCAGTTTCTCGGTCGAAGTATAGCCATCGAACACGGCGCGCAGGACCGGAGCGGGACTTGATCCCACGGTGCCGTTATTCAAATAGATCTCGTCCTCAGGGATCAGGAATTGCTTGCGCAACTCCGTCCAGTAGCCCTCTTCGTCCTTGACGAACAGCGTTGGACTGGGCAGTGACGATGGAACATTCTGCAGCTGCGCGAACAGATCGTTGCGAAACGCGAGAGCAGCGGCGAATCCAGCACCAGCGGTAAGAAAGCGGCGGCGATCCAGCACGGTTTCCTCCTTCGAACGAAGCCGCCATCTTACACCGAAGCCGTCACAACGTGGCCACGCGCCGCTGGATCAGCAGGAAGTACAGCGCCATCAAAATCAGCAGCAATCCATTGACGCTCAGCACCAGGGGGGCGGTGAATATTGGCACGATCCATCCCGACAGCAGATTTCCCATCGGCATTCCTCCGCGAAAGGCGCAGTTGTAGACGCTCATTACGCGGCCGCGCATTTCGTTAGTAGTAATCAACTGCACCAGCGATGTTACCGTGGCAAAAACCGACATCATCGAAGCGCCGACCACTGCCAGCATGGCGTAGCTGAGTGGCAGCGATTTCGACAGGGAAAATCCTGCAATCGCGGCGCCCAGGCAGATCAGCATGCTGATAGCGAAACGTCCCTTGTGGCGAATGTTGCCCAAGCCCGCAACCAGCAGGGAGCCCGCGATGGAACCGATTCCCATGAGCGAGAGCAGATTGCCGTAAGTTTCCGGACCGCGGTGGAAGATGTCTTTGACGAATACGGGAATATACGTTCGCATGGGCATGGCCAGGGCCGTCATGCAAAACGCCAGCACAATCAGCGCTTCCATCGAGCCCTGCTTACGAACGAACCTGATGCCTTCCTTCAGGCTGGTAAACATCGAGTCGCCGGTACTTGCCGGGAGAAATCGCGTCCTGATCATCAGTAGCGTAACGATCGGCGCCAGAAACGAAAGCGCATTCAGACCAAAGCACCACTTCTCTCCCAACTTCGCCAGAGCCTGTCCCGCGAGCGCCGGGCCGATCGTGACTGCCAGATTGAACTGGATCGAGTTCAGGGCAATGGCATTGGGCATGTCTTCCCGGTCGACCAGCGTCGGAATCAGCGCCGAGTAAGCCGGGCCGCCAAAAGCCTGCGCTAAGCCCGACATAAACGAGAGACACAGGATGGGCCACACGTGCGTCAGCCCGCCGGCTACCAGAACGGTGAGGATCGCTGCGCTCGTCATCTGAATGTACTGAGAAACCAGGAGGACCTTGCGGCGCTCGATCCGGTCAGCCACCACACCGCCGATCAGCGAAAACAGAAAGATGGGAATGCCGCCGAGAAATTGGTCCAGGGCGAGCAGGAAGGCCGAATGGCTCAGGCGATAGATAAGCCAGCCCTGGGCCACAATCTGCATCCACGTGCCAATGCTCGACGTGCAGGCGCCAATCCACATCAGGCGGAAATCGCGATAATGAAATGCTTTGAAGATCCTGCGCAGGGTTGACGTGTTCATGGGCTCAGGCTGTCGCTAAAATCCAGAGTCCATCTTCGCACGAACACCGTTCCGACCTGGAAAGCACATCGTCGATTCGCGCCAAAAATTCACACTGCCCCACTCGGCCCCATGATTCGCAGGAGCTGAGACTTGACAACCGAAGAGCGAGAGCCCGATCTTTCCTGCCCGCTTGGCCGAGGGTACCGCGAGGCCAGGACGGGCCGTGACTCAGCCCGCGGGCCCCGTTTCAGGCTCGTGATTAGGGCGATGCAAATGTCCAACTCAGTACATCCTGAGTTGCCGTAACCCCGCCCGAAGCAGCCGTAAAGCCAACATAAGCCGTGGGTCCACCTACCGTAGTTGGGATGTCGATTTGCCATGACTGGCTGAATGTCTTGTATGTAATAGTGTCCGTGAAAGTCACCACCAGGGTTGTCCCGTCATAAGTCATGTGAACGTTGAAGACATCCCCGCTATGCAGGTCTATGCCGCTTCCGGTCATATCGACAGCCGGTATGGTCGGCGAAGCTCCTCCGAAATAAAGTCCCGTAGAGTCAGGGCCTTCGCCATAATTGTCGTAAAGATCGATCTTGATGGCGACACTTGTCGGTATACCGGGATTTCCCCCGGGATTCGAAGCGCCGTAACCGAGACCGGACCCGCCCGGTCCGATCGCATTGGCTCCCGCATTCTGGATAGCAAAAGTCATCCCATCCCCGCCTGGATCCGTTAGCTGAATGTTGAAATCTTGAGCAAACGATTGGATGTTGAGTGGAGTGGAATACCACACGCTCGTGATCTCGCCGACTCCTCCGTCAGTCAGCCGCAAAGCGGTGCCGTTAATCGCGCCATTTCCATTGATAGCCAAACCCGTCGGGGTGAAGCCGTTGCCGTAATTCAGCGAGCCTCCTGCTCCCGTCGTAATGGTGTACACCGCCGTGCCGATGGCGCTGTTGGGATACTGTGGAGCGACAGCGATCGCTTTAATCGTAGTTGTCACGCCGATCGTGATCGGCGCCGTATACACATTGGAGGCGGTCGTTGGGTTGGAGCCGTCAGTTGTGTAGTAGATGGTCGCACCAACTGTCGAGTCGGAAATGGTTACGGTTTGACTCGAAGTATAGGTTCCCCAGCCGGGCGCGAAACTGGGAGTCGCTGCCGGTGCCAATATCGGGCCGAACACGCTTAGTCGCTGCGAGGCCCCGACATAGACCTTGCCATTCGCGATGGTCGGCGTTGCAAACTTTACTGCACCCCCAGGGTTATCCCTCGATCCGTTCTGAGTACTATCGTAAAGCTCGTTGTTCAGGTTGGTGGCATCCAACGCGTAAAGCGCTTCGTTTCCGCCGTGGAGATTAGAGTCAGTCTGCAAGGCCCATACGATCCCATTCGTGTTGCCGTTGGACGATATGCTCACGGTCGGTCCGGGAAATCCAAAATTTTCTACTGACTGCGAAGTCGGCATCGTGGAAAGCAGGCCGTTCGACACTCCGAATGCTTTCAACACATCGTGCGCCCCTCCGAAGTACACATTGTTATTCCAGTAGGCTGGAACTGAGAGTATTCCGTGAAGTTGGCCAGTAATACTCTGTACAATCTGTGAGTTGTCGTTAGAGTGAAACTGCCCCAAGTTGTCGCGGTCCGTTACATAGATAGTGCCTTCCTTGCCTGCCGCAATCGCTTCATGAATATGGGCACCTTGCTGGTCCGGCAGCAACAGGACGCCCCCAGCTCCGACATCTACATCGCCATCGTCCAGATTTCCCTGATTGTAGGGGGTGAAGAAGTCCTTGGGGATGAGTTTGCCTGCCGCCGTCGTCAAGCGAACTACGCTATCCCCTAGATCCTCCGGATTGTTTCCGGACATATCAAAGGTGCCATTTCCGATGGAAACGAAAACATCTCCCGACGAATCCGTCGCCAATCCGCCGCCGCTCATCCAAATTCCGCCGCGTTGTCCGTCCGGAGTTGTATTCCAAATTGTTTGTTGCTGGAGGGTGGTTTTGTCGTAGGCCATCACCCAACCGTGAAAGGGATCGTTGTCGCAGTTTGACGACCAGGCGAGATAGATAATGCCGTTATCCAACAGCAATCCAGGCCGGTTCAGTTCCATCAGAGGATCAAAACTGATTATGCCGCCGGAGCCGCCTACACCGGTTCCGGGGACACTCGCCGCGATGGTGACCGGGCTGCCATTCTTCTCCGCGCCCGTCGTGATATCAAGAGCATGAAGACGGTGGAAATAGCTTCCTTGTTCCTTGGTCACGGCCAGCACATAGATCGTGTTCGTGCTGGGGTCTATGACCGGAGTACTGGTAATGCCGATCTCCGGGACTATGGACTCGCAGTTTACGTCTCCGGAAGAAATCGTGGTGACTCCCCCAGACGGGTTGAGGAAACTCGTTTGCCACAGCGGATTAGCGTTTTCTCCAGCGTTATTATCTGCATCGAAGGCATAAACGCTATCGTGTTCCGTGGCTACAAAGACCACGTTGTGAACCCCCTTTCCCGTTATGTTCACGCCGCTCACATAGAGAGGCTGGGCATATACATATCCATCCACCGAGTCCGAAAACAGTTTGCCGAAAAGATGGGCACTAACATTAGCGGGAGAAAGGATAGTTTCGTTAAGATTTTGCCCGGAGCGAAGGTTATCGTTATGCTCGGTCGCCACCGTTGGTAGCGGAGCGGCACTGACATTCAAGTGCAGGGAAACCTGCGCCGCTTGGGGCGCCGTCTCCGAATCCTGCACCTCAACTACAAAGGATGACTCGCCCGCAGCTGTCGGTGTGCCCGAAATTCCCCCCGTACTCCTGGCTAGAGCCAACCCAGCGGGTAAATTGCCCGAAGCAATACTCCAACCGTAAGGTGCGGTCCCTCCAGTCGCCGCCAATTTAGCGCTATAGGCAATATTTATTGTGCCATCTGGCAGCGACGAGGTTGAGATTGCTGGTGGGCTTACGGGCGGACTGACGGGCAGACTGATTGACGGCGTACCCCCACCTCCACCACAAGCCGTCATAACAGCGCAGAGAATCAATGCCCATCCTGTCACAATTGGCGACGACTTCACAGGGATCTCCTCAAGGGAATGAACTGCCGCATCACGACATGGGCGAGGTTAGCACTGCGATTTCAGCCCTTAACCCTGAACGCCATGCTTGCAATAATTTTGCAGTGTGTCCCAATTTGCACGAACCACGGTCAATATTCAAGAACTTTTGTGTAGTTTAATTCGGTGCCGACTCAACCAAGTGGTTACGGTCACGACCCCGGACCAAGCCAATCACAGTTAAGCCCCAGACCCACAGGCAGCGCTCCGCCACACATTCAGCTTGCACGGATCACTCGAGTTGAACAACTGTCGTCAGCCACCCGTTTGACCGGAGCATCCGCGTCCCCTCCCTTTTTCGTGGCCGCCAAGCTCTTATCGCATGCTTGGACGACAGTCTGGGTAGCGTCCTAAATTTGTGTTGCTACTTTAGGACACAACCAAACACAAAACGAAGCAAGAGTGACACGCGATGGGTGTATAGTATTCGGCGCCTAGCGTGCCAGGAATGGAAAATCTTGGCTACCGGAGGGGAAACATGCGGGTATTTCGACTTCTTCTAATCGCTCTGGCTACAGTAGGTGCTGCCCACGCTCAATCCTGGGCACGTGCACAAAACGTTCCCAACATCGGGGCCGGCGCGGTAGCTCTGCTTACCGACGGCCGGGTCTTAGTTCATGACGAAAGCGGCAATCCCGGCACCTGGGGAAACTGGTGGACGCTGACCCCGAACATCAATACCGGTAGCTATGCGACTGGCACCTGGACCCAGGTCGCCGCCATGCCGTCTAACTATGGACCTCTATATTTTGCCTCTGCAGTGCTGCCCGATGGGCGCTATATCGTGGAAGGCGGACTGTACAACGAAGGCGCGGATTCTTGGACGAACAAGGGAGCGATCTACGATCCGGTTGCCAATAGCTGGAGCACGGTAAGTCCGCCCAGCGGCTGGACCTCAATTGGTAATTCGCCCAGTGCGGTTCTGGCAAACGGAAACTTCATGCTGACCTCCTGCTGCAGCACTCAGCCCAGCGCCGCGCTGCTCGATGCCTCGACGATGACGTGGACGCCGACCGGTTCCGGAAAGTTCGACTCTTATCTACATGAGGGTATGACTTTGCTACCCGGTGGCAAACTACTGGATGTCGATACCTACGACGGTAGTAACCAGCTCAATGGCAAGAACTGGGAAACCTATAACCCGCACGCGGGCACATGGACTGTCCAGGGCAGCACGCCGGTTCAGCTCTGGGATTCGGGCGTCGAGTGCGGTGGCGACGGTTCTCATTTGATAGGCCCGGCGGTGCTGATGGCGAATGGAACCCTCTATCAGACCGGCGCAAACACATGCGGTGGCGGCAACACGGCGGTCTATACCGTGAGCAGCGGTAGCTGGGTCGCCGGTCCCGTTTTCCCGGGTGATTTCAACATCGCTGGCGGCCCGGCGGCGCTGGAAGTCAATGGCAACGTAATCATGATGAGCAGCCCTGGCATTAGCGGCACTGGCGCTGTTTTCTTCGAGTGGAACGGCAGCACTCTGAATCAGATCGTCAGTCCGCCCAACGCGCCCTTTGATAGTTCTTACGATGGACATTTGTTGATGCTTCCCACGGGACAGGTTCTGTTCACCGACTTCAGTAACGACGTCGAACTCTTCACCTCCGCCGGAAGTCAATACACCGGCTGGACTCCGACTTTACTGATTACCAATCTCACCATGCACGCGAATACCACCTATAAGCTGAACGGGTTCAAATTCAACGGCGCATCGCAGAATAATGCCTACGGCTGTAACTTCCAGGATGCCACCAACTATCCTCTTATGCGCTTCACTTCCACTTCGAATGGAAAGGTTTACTATGCCAGGACGCACGACCATAGCACCATGGCGGTGGGCTACGTCGGGCCTACCTATACTCATGTGGATATTCCGAACATTCCACAGGGTTCGTACAATTTGCAAGTGGTTGTGAACGGTATTGCCTCGTCCAACTACCTGGTCGGCATCCTGAATCCGTAATTGCAGCAAGTCAAGAATCATCCGATTAAGCTATGACTAGTGTCCGGATCGACAAGTGGCTATGGGCTGCTCGCTTCTTTAAATCCCGAGCATTGGCTGCCCGCGCTTGCGAACTCGGTAGGATTCAATCCCACCAGCAGCCAGCCAAGCCAGCCCGCGAGGTTCGTGTAGGCGACCTCTTACATATCAAGACCGATAGTGGAGACTTTGAGGTCAACGTTCTGCTTCTCAGTGAAGTGCGCGGACCGGCATCGGTCGCTCACACTCTCTATGAAGAAACCGACTCAGGCCGTGAACTGCGGTTAAAGTTGGCGGCCGAGCGGAAAGCGACGATGAACTTCTCTCCCGCCCCCGAAGGCCGGCCTTCCAAACGCGATCGCCGCAGGATCATCCAGTTCCGCGGTGGATCCAGTTAGCGAGAGCACAGGGCGGGTGCCTCTCCCAAGCTTCTAGAGCTTCTACTCTTTGGGAAGAATTTGTCTGTACAAGATTCCGACTCAATCATTGTCCCAACGCACGGTCACCCACCCTTGTCGCCGCACTTGGCGACAGGGTGGGAACGAACAACCGATGAAACTTGGCACGTCACCTAACCAACCAGTCAAAGGCCTGCCATGCGTGCCATAGCGAATCCAGCGCTACATCTGCGGAGGAGGTGTGGTAGTGGTGGTGGTAGTGCTCGAACTCGAATTGCTCTGCGGGGCCGGAGTAGTGGTGGTGGTAGTGCTCGAACTCGAATTGCTCTGCGGGGCCGGAGTGCTGCTTGTGGTTGTACTGTCGGTTGTTTGTGTCGTCTTCTGGTGATGATGCTTCGACTGGGTTGTGGTATGGGTCTCCTGAGTCGTCTGGCTCTGAGGCTGGGTTGTGTCCGGCGACGTGGTGGTGGTGGTCGTGCTCTGCGACTGCTGTGCGACCGGCGGATTCTGTGTCGTCGTGGTCGTGGTGCTCTGGGTCTGCGCCGTCGCTGACAATGACAGGGTCAGGGCAAAAAACGCTCCCGTTACTACTGCCCATATTTTTCTGGAAACCATCGGTTTCTCCTTTGCCGTATCGGCATGCACTTTCGAATTCGTAACGCCCCCGAAAGTGCAGAATGTTTAAGTCAGATGCGGTTGGCGCGATCTCCGATGCCTGACGGCTTTCTGGGCGACAACTGCCTGATAAGAAAGCCCGTTCTTCGCCTAAGCGGCCCGTTTCAGTTGGACAAGCCTTGGGAGGCGAGAACCCATGTTCCAACATAGCTGTCCTGAAACCTTGTCTGGTCGGCCCTCATCCGTATCTCGAAGTACGGAATTCATTTTCGGGGGAGACAATCATGGGAAAGCTGGATGGGAAAGTCGCAGTCGTAACCGGAGGCAATAGCGGCATCGGATTGGCCACCGCCAAGCAATTTGTCGCAGACGGCGCGTCCGTCTTCATTACGGGATTACGGGCCGCCGTCAGGCTGAACTGGATGCCGCGGTGAAACAGATCGGCAAGAATGCCACAGGCGTGCAGGGAGACGTCTCCAATCTCAAGGACCTCGATCGGCTGTACGAAACCGTTAAGAAGGAGAAAGGCCACATCGGCATTCTCTTTGCCAATGCCGGCCTGGGTGAGTTCGCACCCCTGATCGCAGTCACCGAGGAGCACTTCGACAAGACGTTTGGGGTCAACGTGAAGGGCGTGCCCTTTAGCGTGCAGAAGCGCTTCCGCTGTTTCGCGAAGGCGGATCCATCATTCTCAACGCCTCCATTGCCGGCTCGAAAGCGCAACCCTCCTTCAGCGTTTATGGCGCCACCAAAGCGGCATTGCGCTCGTTCGTGCGCTCTTGGACGGTCGAACTGAAAGACCGCAAGATCCGCATCAATGCAATCAGTCCGGGCCCAATCGAGACCCCAGGCTTCGACAGCCTGGGCAGGAACAAACAGGAAAACGACGCCTTCCGCCAAGCCCTCTTATCCATGACATCGATGGGGCGGTTTGGCGATCCGGATGAAATCGCTAAAGCTGCATCGTTTCTCGCGTCCGACGATGCCAGCTATATCACCGGCATTGAATTGTTTGTGGACGGAGGCTTGGCGCAAGTCTGATCGAGCGTGCATGGTGTCTGACACCCGGGTTGTGACTCGCTCGTGGTGCCCGATTATAAGTCTGCGGCGGACAATTGATGGAAGAAAGTGCGGAACTCCTGCACTACATCCGCAGGTAATTTTTCTCGATTGGACTTCTGCAGCAGACTGTGGCCGGTCCCCTCGATAGGAACCAGCTTTGCCGGCGCAGTGATAAGTCTGATCGCGCTTTGCAACTCTTCGATCGAACCGAAGGCATCACGGCTTCCACTGACGAACAGAGTGGACGTCCGCAAGTCGGGGAAAATGGGCGGTCCTCAATTGCACCGGCCGTCCCGGAGGGTGCAGCGGATACGACAGCAGCAGCAGCCCGTCGACCAGGGTCGGCTCCCCGGCGACCAACATGCTTGCCTGGCGTCCGCCGTAAGACGCGCCGCCTAGAAAAGCTGGTCCCGCAAACTGCTGCTTCATCAACTCGACAGCTCGCCGCAGTCCAGCCTGATCCTGCTTGGCATCGGATGGAGAGGGCGGGCCATGCGGACGCCGCTGGCGAAACGGCAAATCGCACCGCAGTGTGCTGATGCCCGCCACCGCGAACTTGTCTGCCAGCGCGACCAGCAATGGCCCGTTGCAATTTCCGCCCGCGCCATGCGTAAGCACGAGAAATCCAGCACCCGCTCCCGCCCGATGAAGAAATCCCCGGACCGGAGCTGCGCCCGCGGCGTTGTCGACAAATGGTTCTGCTTCGCGATGACTCACGACTGATCCTTTAGCTTCAAATGTCCGTTGTCCTACGTTCTGATCTCGATGCTGACATCAATCAATCCAAATTAGGAACTGGTTCATCGCTTCTCTCCTCTCAAAATCTGGACCGGACTCAGCGATTTGGCGTGTGTGTCATTGTCCCATCAATAGCAAGCGTTCGGCCACAGTCGTTACTCGCTGATGCGTACTCACCGCCGTCAAGCACCGGATTTCCGTTTTGGAACGCTGCCCGTGTGTTTCGCAGGTTCCCAATTGCGGAAGGCGGTCAGCAGGCGTTACAGTGAATGAGTACTCATTCGGCATTGCAGCAACGATATTCCCTCAGCTGCTCCAGGGCTTAGTGGCGGCCGGGGTGCTAACTCTCTCAGGTTTACAACGATCAGGCCCCGTGACAAAACGTGACCCTCAATCTTCCTTGCCTCCGCCGGAGGGAGCCGCCCCCGGCGTGAACCGCAGCGCCGACAAGTATCAGCGGATTCTCGACGCCGCTGTCGCTGTCTTCGCCGAGAAAGGCTTCTTTACCGCGCGTATCGCCGACATTGCCGACCGCGCCGACGTTGCCGATGGCACCGTTTATCTCTACTTCAAGAGCAAAGAAGAGATCCTGATGACGGCCATCAACACGGCATTCGATGCGTTCATGAGCCTGGCGCGAACCGAGTTGAAGAAGCTGGCCAGTCCGGCAGAGCGCCTGCGCCGGCTGGCATTCCTTCATCTGGACGCGCTCGGATCGAATCGTAACCTGGCGGTGGTTTTCCAGATGGAGTTGCGCCAGAGCACACGTTTTCTCTCCGAGTTTTCGCACCGTCACATGATCGAGTATCTCGGTCTGGTGCGCGAGGCCATCACCGATGGTCAGGCCAACGGAACCTTTCGCCGCGAGATGTCGGACAAGTACGCGGCCAATTGCTTCTTTGGAGCTCTCGATGAGATGGTCACGTCCTGGGTCTTGAGCGAGCATGACTATCGGTTGTCCAATGTCGCGGATGTGGTGGTCGACATTTTTCTAAACGGAATGCGCAGCGATAAGTGACCGCGATGGGACGAACTTTTGGCCACATCAGGGCCGGTAGAGACACATTGGGATTGACCGACAGGGGAAAAGCAGTTGGGCGCAAATAATCTTCGAACACTTAACGATGTTTTCTTCACGTTGGTCGAGCGCAACAGCGATCGCATTATGCTCACGCGCGAAGCCGGCACGTGGCAGCCGATTTCGGCGATTCAACTACGGAGCTGGGTTTACGCCACTGTGCGTCAACTGCAAGCCTGGGGCGTGAAGAAGGGCGATCGCGTCATCATCCTCAGCGAGAACCGGCCGGAGTGGGCAGTCGCTGACTTCGCCACCCTTCTGTTGGGAGCTGTCGACGTCCCTATCTATGCCACGCAAACCAGTGAGCAATGTCTATTTGTGGCACAGAATTCAGAGGCGCGCGTCGCCTTCGTCTCCACCCGTCAGCAGTACGAAAAGATCGCCGCCATCCGGAAGCAGGCTGGTATCGAGTACGTCGTCATCATGGATGATGCTCCGGAGCTGACCGAAGCCGTACCCATGCAGTCGTTTCTGCGCGCTGCGTCATTCGAGAACGATCCCAAACTGGAAGCCATGGCCCGACTGGTGGAACCCGACGATCTCGCCACGCTGATTTATACCTCGGGCACAACCGGCACGCCCAAGGGCGTAATGCTTACCCACGGCAACCTGGCGTCAAATCTGAATGTCTCGCTCGACATGTATGAACTGGACAAGGAAGACCTGTGCATCTCTTTCCTGCCGCTTTCGCACGTGACTGCCCGGCATTTGGACTACGCCTTGTTCAACATAGGCGTACCTCTGGCCTACTGCCCCAACATGGACGATCTGCCGAGCACCATGGCCGAGGTGCATCCCACCATCATCGTGGCCGTGCCCCGCGTCTACGAGAAGATTTACAACAAGGTGCAGTACGCAGTCGCGCGGAATAAAACAGGCTCTTATTAAGTGGGCTCTGTCGGTTGGTGCCGCGAATCGGGAAGCCATCTTGCGCGGAGAAACTCCAAAATCCCTATCGTGGAAGCTGGCCAACGCGCTGGTATTCTCCAAGGTGCGAGCGGGTCTCGGCGGCAGAGCCCGGATTTTCGTCTCCGGAGGCGCGCCTCTGGGTCGCGAGATCGCCACCTGGTATGCCGACATCGGAATCCGCATCCATGAAGGTTACGGACTCACCGAGACTTCTCCGGTAATCGCCGTCAACAATCCCATCAACCATCGCCTGGGCACGGTGGGCAAGCCGCTGCCGAATGTCGAGGTGAAGATCGCCGACGACGGCGAGTTGTTGGTGCGCGGTCCCTCGATCTTCAAGGGTTACTGGAAGATGCCCGAGGAATCTGCTGCAGTCTTTGAAGATGGCTGGTTCAAGACTGGCGACATCGCGAGCCTCGATGAAGAAGGCTATCTTTCCATTACCGATCGTAAGAAGGATCTGATCAAGACTTCGGGCGGCAAATTCATCGCGCCGCAACCCATCGAGAGTTCGCTCAAGGTAAACCAGTACATTAGCGAGGCGGCCTTGCTGGGCGACAGGCGGCGCTTTCCTGCCGTACTCATCATCCCCAGCTTCCCTGACTTGGAAGATTGGGCACGCCATCATGGGGTTAAGTTTTCGTCGCGTAAGGAATTGGTCAAGTCGCATCAGGTGCAATCGCTCTACCAGGGCATCGTCGACGAGATGAATCAAAACCTGGCGCAATTCGAGAAGCTGAAGCGAGTGCTGGTTGTGCCTGATGAACTCAGTATCGCTGAGGGCACCCTGACGCCCAGTATGAAGCTGCGCCGCCGCAACCTGACCGACCGCTACAAGAAAGAGATCGAGGCGCTCTACGTCGATGCCGAATCGCACCAGCGTACACCTGCGCCGGCTAAACGCTGACGTTTGGCTTTGCGGGCGCAGCTTGGCTTTGCGGGCGTACGGCTTGGCTTTGCGGGCGTACGGCTTGGCTTTGAAGAGGCGCAGCTTTACCTGCGCCATACGGTCACTGTTTTATTATTTTCATCCCTATGCGGCTTCAGCCGCCGAGGGATCTGCTACTCCGCCCGCAGCGCTTCTACCGGATTAACCGACGCCGCGCGCCGCGCCGGAATGTAGCTGGCCAGCAAAGCTGATGCAGCCAGCAACACGGCAACCCCGCCCAAGGTCGACAAATCCCACGAGCGGACGCCAAACAGCAACTTAGCGCATCAAGGTCGCGGCGCCGACGGAGCACACCAGTCCGGCGACGATGCCGATGCCCGTCAGCCATCCGGCCTCGCTCATGATGAGCTGATATACCGCGCCGCGTTGCGCACCCAGCGCCATACGCACTCCGATCTCGCGCGTCCTCTGGCTTACCGAATAGGCGACCACTCCGTAAAGTCCCACCACACCCAACAGCAATGCCAGCGACGGCGAAGCCTCCGATCAGCCAGGCGGAAGTTCGATGCAAGTAGGCCGAGGGCGAATTCTGAATTCTCTGGTTCATGGTTGCTTCGTCGAAGACGGCAATGCCGGGATCGATCCCATGGATCGCGGTCACCAGCGTAGGCAATAGCGACTGCTCGGATTGCGAGGTACGAACGAAGACGGTGAAGAAATCGTCGGGGCCCTGGTTGAATGGATAGTAAACGGCCGGCCAGATCTCGGAATCGAGCGCGCCTTCCTTGATGTCGTCCACCACGCCAATAATCTCGGCCAGCGATTTCTGCGACAGTTCGGTGTCGCCCATCACCTTGCCGATGGGATCTTCGCCGGGAAAATATTGTTTCGCCAGTGCCTGGTTGATGATCACGACGTTCGGCTTCGACGCATCTTCGGCTTCGGTGAAATAACGGCCGCGCAACAGCCGCGCCTGGATGGTGTGAAGAAACTCAGAGCTCACCTCGCGCTCGTTCACTTCGTTGTGCTCGCCGTGATATGGCTCGTCCCACAAAACGGATCCAGGTGGTGTTGCCATTGGAGCTCACCGGCATGCGGCTGGTGATCCCGACGGACTTCACGCCCGGCAGACTGGCGATGCGGCCCAATATTTGCCGTGTGAGCTGCGACTTCTGCTCGTCTTTGGAGTAATTCGGCGGCACCGCTATCTGCACGGTTGCCAGGTGATCGGCACTGAAGCCGAGTTCCACGTGCAGCAGACGGTAGAAGCTCTTTCCCAACAGAACTGCGGCTGCCAGCAGCACCACGGCCATGGCCAGTTCAACCACGACCAGGTTGGAACCGAGACGGCGCCATACGTTTCCCGCCGAAGTGCGGCCGCCTTCCGCCAGGCCTTCTCGCATATTGTTCGCGACCGGCTAACCGCAACGTGGGCGCAAGTGCAGAACAACACCAGGGCCAGCAGCGCGAGAACCGCCGCAAATGCCAGGCACCGCAGATCCAGGCCAAGATCCGCTCAGGTAGGGCGTGTACGACATCACATCTTTTGTAATGAGTCCCAGCAGGACTCGCACCAGGATGGCAGCAAATGCCAGTCCCAACGCCGTTCCGGCGATGACCAGCACCAGTCCTTCGGTTACGAATTGACGGATCAGGCGCGGACGCGATGCGCCCAGGGCGCCGCGCACTGCGATCTCGCGCCGGCGGCTTTCGGAGCGGACCAGCAGCAAGCTGGATATATTCACGCAAGCAATAACCAGCAGCAACCCAGCTCCGGCAAGCAGCACCAGCAGAATAGGACGAACGTCGCCGATGATTACTTCTGACAACGGATCGACGCTGCCGCCCTGCCCGCGATTGGAGTCGGGATACTGCTTCTCCAGTTGTAGCGCGATCGACTGCATTTCGGTCCGGGCTTTCTCAACCGATACACCATCCTTGAGCCGTCGCCACGCCAGTCAGACTGTGGCAGCTTCGCCGCAGGTCACAGGTGCCTTTCACGTGCAGTGTCGTCCAGAACTCCGCGCTATTTGCTGGCGCGAACTGAAAGCTTGCGCGGCAGCACTGCCGACGATGGTGTAGGAATCGCCACTCAGGGTTACCGCCTGGCCGATCACATCTTGTTTTCCGCCGAACCATTTCTGCCATGCGGCATAGCTCAGCATTACGGTATGTGGCGCGCTGGGCAAGTCTTCGCCAGCATAGAAATCGCGGCCCAGCAACGGAGCAACGCCCAGCGTGCGAAAGAATCCGTCGCTGACTCGGGCGCCCGGCACGAGTTGTATGCCTGTGGGAGTGCCCAGCATGTACCCCCGCTGATCCCATACATCCAGCGAGCTCAGCACATCGTTGCGGCTCTTCCAGTCGAGGTAGTCGGGATAGGAGAGATTCGCACGCGGAATCATCGCCACGCTTTCGGTCACATTCACCAGCCGGTTGGGATGCCGGTACGGCAGGGGCTTGAGCAGTGCGGCATCGACAAAGGCGAAGATGGCCACGCACGCGCCCATTCCAAGAGCCAGCACAACAATCACGGTGCAGGCGAAAGCCGGGTTCTTGACAACTTGTCGCAGGGCAAAACGAAGGTCTTGCACCAGGTCTTCGATCCAGGGCATGGTGCCGCGTTCGCGATAACCCTGCTTCGCCTGTTCCACTCCGCCTAACTGTAGAACCGCTTCCCGCCGCGCTTGCTCGGGAGTCATTCCGGCGCGCAGATTGTCATCCATATGCATCTGCAGATGGCTCTCGATCTCATCGGCAAAGTCGCCTTCTCGCCGCGTCTTGGAGAAAACGCCGGCCAGCCGCAACATCCACGCGCGTAATTGCTTCATGCCGGGTCCTCCGTTGGCGACAGGAACCGGGCCAGGATTGCGGTCGTCTGTTCCCAATCTCGCGCCTCATTCTGCAGTTGTTTCCGGCCCGCTCGCGTAAGCCGGTAGAACTTGGCCTTGCGGTTGTTGTCCGATACGCCCCACTCGGAAGCGATCGATCCTTCCTGCTCCAGCTTCAGCAGCGCGGGATACAGCGTGCCGTAGTTCAGCGACAGCAGGTTTCCACTGGTCTGCTCAATGCGGCGGGCGATCCCATATCCGTGCAGCGGCCCCATTGTCTCCAGGGTCTTCAACACCATCAGCGCGAGAGTTCCCTGCCATACATCTTTCTTATCGCCCAATGTGGCTCCTCTGGCTTTCCCATAGGAATATGACATGGTTTCTATGGGGAAACAATAGGGAAGGAGTGCAATGCGTTAATTCCGGGATGAAACGCACTTGCGGAAGTCGTAACCGTAATCGAGGGTGCCGTTGCCCCGACGATGCCTGCCTTGGTTTCCGGCGGAGCGCCTGGCCTCTGTATCGACATTGTAGATACATGTGAGTATACTTCGTATCATCTAACAGGAGCTGCGTCATGAAGGCACAGATGGTTAAATGGGGAAACAGTCTCGCCGTTCGCATCCCTAAGCCAGTGGTCGAGCAAGCGAAATTGAAAGAAGGTGATTCCCTGGAGATTGAAGCCGCCGCCGAGGGCCGCTTGGAACTGCGCCGAGCGAGCAAGATGCCTACTCTGGCTCAGTTGGTTGCGCAAATTACTCCGGAGAACCGTTATTCCGAGGTCCCAACCGGCGGAGAAGTTGGGAAGGAAATTGTTGAATGGTGATGCTGTACGTTCCCGACGCTGGAGACATCGTGATGATGAACTTCGATCCCCAAATTGGTCGGGAACAAGCCAAACGACGGCCCGCCTTAGTGCTTACCGATCAACGCTACAATCGAGCCAGTGGCTTGGCGATCGTTTGTCCACTGACCAGCAAACGTAAGGCTTATCCTTTTGCACTTCCCGTCACCGTGGGCGACGTCGATGGCGCTGTCCTCGTCGACCAGTTAAAGAGCATGGACTGGGCCGGCCGCAAGGCGAGTTTCCACTCCAAAGCTGAGCCGGCCTTAGTCAGCAAAGTGCGTCAATACCTGGCGATTCTGCTGGGTCTTCGTTAATGCAGGCAGACATCACTCAATCGGCTCGACTGCGATTCTGGCCTCGGCCGGAGTCTGGCGATCGGGCCTTTGCACCAGGATGGTCGCCGACAGCACCACCACGATGCCCACGACCTGAATCGTCGAAACCAATTCTCCCAGGATGATAGCCGTTAGCAGAATGGCCCACACCGGCTCAAGGCACGCGGTAACAATAGCTCGCGTAGGATCGAGATATTGCAGTCCCGTGAAGTACAGCGAGAACGGAATCAGCATCGAGGCAATGGAAAAAACCAGCATGAACAACCATTGGCCCCCGCTGTAATGTTGAGCGGCAATCTTCCACGGCGGGTTCAGCAGCTGCCAGAAGACGCTTGCGCCTAGCAATGAATACAGCAATACCGTCCAGCGGTCATAGATCTGGAGCAAGTGCTGTCCGTAGACGTTGTAGAACGCAAACGAAATTGCCGCCGTCTCCGCCGCAACTACTCCGATCAAATTGAAGCGTGCGCCGGAAAGAGCCAGCCACGGGAAGCCCCGGTGCACGGCAATCTCGCCTACTGCCAAGGCGCATCCGATCACCGCCAGGACGACTCCGCTGATGCGAAGCCCGGTCGCGCGCTGCAAACCGCGGGCCAGCATGTAAAGTAGCACCCAAACTGGCGCGACATATTGCAGCACGATCGCCGTCGCTACCGTCGTCTTCTCGATGGCGAAGTAATAGAAATAGTTCGAGGCGGCCAGACCGAGAATCCCCAGCAGGAAGAATTGCGCCAGGTGATGGGCGCGTACGCGCAGGGTAGATCGCCTCTTCAGGAAGAGAATCGGCGCCAAGATCAGGAGGGCGATCGTGCTGCGGCTCTGCGCCAGTACGAGCGGATCAATCGGGCCCAGGACATGAGCTCCGCCCGAAAGCCTGCCTGTAAACATCCCCCGCCCCAAGGCGGCGGCGAGGCCCCAGAAAAACGTGGCCGCAGCGATGAAGAAGTAGCCGCGCGTGGGTTGTGGGGAAAAATGACGGATCGAGGCGGGTGGCTCGGCGGGTGAATCTTGTTGGTGGTTTCTATCCACTATCCACTAGGCGCTAACCACTTCTTCAATCGGCCAGCGCGCCCTGGCTGTGGGAGGAACGCAGCACGCGATCGACCGTATATGGCGCTCGTTTGGATGGCTCGTGGAAGTGCCGGACTTGCAGTTCCCCCAGCAGTCCGAGCGCGATCAACTGCACGCCCGCCAGGATCAGCACGGCAGCAAAAATCAACAGCGGACCATGCTCGCCCATCACTTGTACGCCGCGAAGGAATTTCTCCGAGATCATCCACATGGCAAGCAGCAGGCCGCTCAACGAACTCAGAGCTCCAACGGTGCCGAAGAAGTGCAACGGCCGCGACATGTACTTGAGCAGAAAGCGAATCGTGATCAGGTCGAAGAACACGCGGAAGGTACGCGAGATGCCGTAGTGGGATTCGCCGCGCTCGCGATTCACGTTGCGAATCGGAATCTCGCAAATGGTCGCGCCGTAAGCTGACGCTAGCGCGGGAATAAAGCGGTGCAGTTCGCCGTAGAGCGGAACTTCCTGCACCACTTCGCGGCGATAAGCCTTGAAAGTTGTGCCGAAATCGTGCAGCTCCACGCCGCTCAGCTTGGCCATCAGCCAATTGGCGATCTTGGACGGAATCCGTCGCAGAACAAAATTGTCGATCCGCTGTTTGCGCCAGCCGCTGACGATGTCGTATCCCTCCCGCAGTTTCTGCAGGAACATTGGAATGTCGTGAGGATCGTGTTGCAGGTCGCCATCCATGGCGATGACGTATTCGCCTTCAGCGTGATCGAAGCCTGCCGCCAGCGCCGAAGTCTGTCCAAAATTCCGGCGCAGCTTAACTACCACCACCCGACGGTCTACGGCCGCAATCTGCTGCAACATCCAGAATGTGTTGTCTTGGCTGCCATCGTCGACGAAGACCAATTCGAACGACTCGCCCGCCGCTTCCATCACGACCTTCAGGCGGTCGTAAAGTTCGGTGACATTCTCTTCTTCGTTGTGGAACGGCACGACGATGGAGTACTTAAGCACAGGCGTTTAATTATACCGTTCCGTCGCTGCGATTGGGGATGGGGTAGTGACCGAATTCCCCATCAGGTAAAACCTGAGTGCAATCATTTGCACTCGCGGTAAGCACACCTATCTGGACGAGCCTCAGCCGGCAGCGGTTGCAATATGTTTCAAAATCCTGGCCATGCCCGTCCGAAACACGTCCGCGGGTGTAATCAGGCTGACTACCGGATGCCCATCCCCGGCAAAGTCGTAGAAATGTCCAGGTTGCAGCAGCACTCCCGTCGCCTGCAGCAACGCGATCGCAAGATCCTCATCGGAGCCGGTCGCCGGAACCCGCAACACGGCATACCAACCACCTTCGACTTCGAGACGATTGCAGAGCTTCTGAGTGGATAACTGCTCATCCAGTCCCGTCAGATTTTCCCGGATGCGTCGCATCAGCTGCGCGTGAATGCTATGCCGCTCCCCGAGCATAGCGGGAATCGCCCACTGCACCGGGGCATTCATGGAGAGATAGGTGTCGGCAATCACCTCCAGCCGCGCCAAGGCCGCCGCCTTCAGCGCCTCTGGTCCGCTGACCGCGATCCAGGCAACTTTCATCTGCGGCAGCCCGGAAACCTTCGACAGCCCACTCAGCGTGAATGTCAGCACGTCGCGATTCGCCGAAAAGGTTAGCGGCGATTCTTTGCCTAGCGGATAGTCGAGAAAAACTTCGTCCGCGATGATCGCCAGATCGTTGTACGCGCAGATCCGATTCAGTTCCTCCGCCTCGTGCGGCTTTACATACGACCCTGTGGGATTGTTGGGATGTACGACGAGCACAGCACGGCATCTTGCACCCTTCGCCTTGGCTCGCTCGAGAGCAGCCTGCAAGGAAGGAACGTCCATCTGCCAGCCGTGGTCATAGATCAACTCGTAAGGAACCAGCGTCACATCTTGCAGGGCGGCGAGAAAATCGAACAGCGGGTAGCTGGGCGTCGGAACCAAGACTGCGTCTCCCGGGTCGCACAACAGCCGGAAGACGAACGAGTAGGCTTCGCTGGTACTGGTAGTTAGGATCAGATCGCCTGGAGAGACGGGGCTTCCGCGCTCCGCGTAATAACCCGCAATTGCCTCCCGAGCCGCGAGCAACCCCTTAGGCTGCGGATCGTAAGTCAGCGCTTCGGGACGAGCCAGCGCGCGCAGCAATTCTCTTCGCGATACTGCAATCCAACGTCGTTGGGTTGGAAGCGGTGAGATCGAGCAGTTCCCTGCCCGCCCGGCGATGCGCCTCCAGCGCTTCCGTGTAGCGATTGGTGGCGAGATTCCAGGAAGTGCGCCGGGCAAAGAAGCTCTGCATCAGGGCATGAATTATAGCGGCTCAGGAAAAGATCAGGTCACCGGTACCCTATTTCGCCACTGCGGCAAATAAATCCGACTTCAACAATGCCTCGAAGCGCTGATCGTCAGCCTTGAAGTGCATTTGCAGCAAATCATTCGAGCTGTCGACCGTGGTGTTTTCCAGCGCCATCTTCTCGGTCGGAGTGCCGCTCATCTTGCGGTACAGGACTCCCGCCTTCAGCAGCCCCGACAAAGTGGCAGCCGTTACCGTATCCGACGTCTTGACGCTGAGGTCAAAGGTCACGCCATTGGTGAAGTCCATTACGTAATCCGACGCCAGCAGACGCTTCTTGATCACATCGTAGTCAGCCAGCGATGCCGCCTGGCCCAGCGCCGACCGCATCATGTTCTGCGTGCCCGCCTGGTCCAGCACGCTCCACACCGGCGAGTCTTGCACACTGGTAATCAGGTCGTTGATCGTGGTGTTCGACACCACCGATTCCGCCCCGTTATCGCGCACATCGATGGCGCCCTTGATGGCGGCATTCTCGCCGAACAGAATGGTCGTTGGATCGAGGAAGACCATCTGCATTCCCGATCCCATGGGATAGATATTCGACAAAAGATACTTTTCCGGCTTGATCTTCTTGAGCCGCATCTTCTGCAGAAATTCCTTCTGCTTGAACGGCCCCTGCGCGATCCCGATTCCGTAGAGCGTCCCTTTCGCCGCGCGATAGCTGACGAATGTAAGCTGCTCGATGTCCTTGTCAGGATCGATCCCCGCGCCCTTCAGCGCTGTTTCAAACTGCTTGATGTTGTCGGGCAGGATGCGATCGCGCAAAGCTTGCGCCGCCTGCGAGTTGCGCAGCGCGCGGGTAGTCGACCGAGATGATCTGCTGCACCGCCGACGGGACGACCGTCCGAGCATTGCTGCTCAAAGGCGCGGCAGACGCGGGCAGACACATCGCGCCGCTCAGAAAGAGACAGGTAAGGAACTGCTTCATGTTCATCATTCTACCTAACAATGTCAGCAGAGATGCCCAATTTAGTCCCATTGTTGCTTGCGGACTGGCGGCGATCGCGCCGCGCGTATCGGTTAGACGCCGCCCGGTCGCAAACATGAGCCTTCCGAGTTCGACAACCCGGACGTGGCGGGTCCGCTACATCACCCTCTCGAATTATCCTTCCGCAGCAGCGTTGTCGCCGTTGAAGGCACTAGCTCCTAACCGCTGCCACCCTCTGCCTCACATCAGCTAGAAACGCGTCATCCCTGATGTCGTTCAAGTTGATCTCCACGTTGGCGAGCGCCCCTTCAGCGGCGGCCCGCGCCAGGGATACTCCTACGGTCAAGTCCGAAGCCATTCGCGGATTCGTCATCGGCCGCAGCGATTCGATGATCTGCCACACTTCCCTGGCCCGCTCGGCGACCACCAGAGGAATCAACGTCGCCTTCTTCGTCGCCACCTCTACCTCCGCCTGCGCCTCCGGATGATCTTTCGCCTTCTTGAATGCTGCCATCACTTCGTCGAACGACTCGGCATCGGCATCGATTGCCACTTTGAACTGCTCGCGCAACTCGGCCAACCGTGCCAGCGCATCGCTCAGCGGGCGCTCATACTGCGCGTAGGCCTTCTTGCCGCGAGACATTCCTGCCACCATGCTGCCTAACGCCGCCGCCATCGCTGCCGTAGCGGCCGATGCAGAGCCACCTCCCGGCGCTGCCGTAGGCGCAGCCAACTGCTCGACGAAAGGCTCGACTCCGGCCCGAATCCCCCCGACCGCCATTTTGCCGGTCATGACGGCTACCAGCCGGTTCTCCAGAATCAGCGACGAGTCGAAATTCTCGATCTGCAGACACCATTCAGCCGCGTCTTCCAGCGCCTTCTTCGGAATTAGTCCGACAATCTCGCTCGATAGGGGCATCACGCCATACCGCGCAGCTTCGCGCTTGACGTATTCATACACACGAGCGATCGGCGTCTGATCGGTATCAGTCAGATTCATGGAAACCTGCGCCAGGCCGCGCACCCCTACTCCCATCCCTTTCACGTAGCGAAGGCCGCCATTGGAGAAGCGCACAGCTTTGCCAATCTTCTTGGCTATCTCAACGTCCGGCGTGTTGAGGTAGACGTTATAGGCGACCAGAAACTTACGCGCGCCCACCACGGTCGCTCCCGCGGTGGAATGTAGGGCCGCCTCGCCGAAGTCAGGCTTCCGCGCCGGATTGATCCTTACCTCTTCGCGAATGCCCTCAAATTGACCGCGGCGGACATTCTCCAGGTTCTGGCGCTCGGGCATCTGTGCGGCGGCCTCATACAAGTACACCGGAACCTTGTAGCGCTTCCAAATCTCTTCGCCGACACGGCGGGCAATGGCCACACAATCTTCCAGGGTCACGCCTTCGATGGGAATAAACGGAATCACGTCGGCCGCGCCCAACCGGGGATGAGCGCCGGTGTGCTTGGTCAGGTCGATGAGTTCGGCTGCCTTGCCCACACCGCGAATGGCAGCCTCGGCTACGTTCACCGGATCGCCCACCAGGGTGATTACGCAACGGTTGTGGTCGGCGTCCATCTCGCGGTCAAGTAGATAAACGCCATCCATCTTCATCGCTTCGATAATGGCGTCGACTTTAGCCTTGTCGCGCCCTTCAGAGAAATTGGGTACACATTCGACTAGTGCGGGCATAGGCATCAGGATAAAGCAACCAGTGCCATTCCCCGAAGTGCCTCGTAATCCATCACCCGGCATCGTGATGTCACCACCAGTTGCGCGTGAGATGTGCTCCCCTGATGTATCGTGTGACTTGGCCCTTACATCAAGCAGTGCCTGCAGCTGCAATCCAATGCAGCAGCGCTGCATGCCGATGGCCATTGCTTTTGGAGGATTCATGAAAGAGTCGGGTCTGCGTAACAAAGTTGTCATCGTCACCGGCGCCGCCAGCGGTATCGGCCGCGCCACGGCATTCCGCTTCGCGCAGGAAGGCGCCCGAGTCGCCGCCTGGGATGTAAATGACAACACTTCGGAAGAACTGTTGAAAGAGTTGGGAGATAACGGTGCCGCCGAGGCGCTCTTCCGTAAGGTCAACGTAACCGACTCACAGTCCGTGCAGGGCGCGGTTGACGAGGTGGTCGGCCGGTGGAAACGTATCGATGTCATGGTGAACAACGCGGGGATCTTGCGCGATGGGCTGCTGGTGAAGGTTAAGGATGGCGCTGTGGTCTCCAGCATGAGCGACGAGCAGTTTGAAGCCGTAATCGATGTCAACCTGAAAGGCGTCTTCGTCTGCACCCGCGCCGTGGTCCCACAAATGATCGCCGGAGGTGGCGGCGTCGTGCTCAACGCTTCTTCGGTGGTTGGCATCTACGGCAACTTCGGCCAGACCAACTACATTGCCTCCAAAGCTGCGGTGATCGGCATGACCAAGACCTGGGCGCGCGAATTGGGACGGCATCACATACGGGTGAACGCCGTGGCTCCCGGCTATATCGGCACCGAGATGGTCAAGCAGATGCCCGAGAAGATTCTGGATGTTATGGTTTCGCACACGCCTCTGGGACGGCTGGGCAAACCGGAAGACATCGCCAACGCCTATTGCTGGCTGGCCTCCGACGGCGCTGCCTTCATCACCGGCACTGTGCTGTCGGTGGATGGAGGTGTAGTGGTCGGAACCTAGGTTCAAGGCACGCAATAGATTCGCGGGCTTAGTTGGGCAGCTCCCCCGGGGAGACGTCATCCACGTAGCACCATATCCAGGCCTCTCCCGGCTCAATGGAGCGAATCAGGGGATGCTTCACTCTATGGAAGTGTTTGGTCGCATGCTTGTTCTTGGATGAGTCGCAGCAGCCCACATGTCCACATTCCAGGCAGAGCCGCAGATGTACCCAGGTATCGCCTAACTTGACGCATTCCGGGCAAACGTGAATATCGGTGTGCGTAACTTTAATCTGATCGAGATGACTACAGGATTCTGCCATTTGCTCCTCCAGTGATTTAGCGTTCCAGCTCTTTGCGGTCCCATTTGCCCAAATTGGCAGCCGCGTCATAAGTACTCCGCAAAAAGTCCATCAAGGCGGCTTTAGGAGAGTTGGCGCTTCGCACATCGTCGTACATCAGCAGAAACTCTTTGATTTGCGGATGGTAGAAAGCGCTCTGCGGTAGAACTCGTTGCTCCGCATAGCCCAGCGGCTCCGGCGCCGCATAAGAATAAAAAGCTGGGCCTTTGATGTCGCCACCGCCCGGCCAGAATCCAGCGCTGCTGACCTCGTGCGAATATGCCTCTCGGGTGACGGGATCTGCACCTGGCCTTTCCGGCGCCCGCCTTCCGGAAAAACGAGTAACAGCTAAATCGAAGCTGCCCCAGAAGAAATGTACCGGGCTTGCCTTGCCCACAAACGGCGACCTGAATTCCTTGAAGACCGAATCAACCCAGGTCAGAATGTGCCAAAACGTGTGCGCACTGTCCGCGTCGTAGGTGGCATGTTGATTGTCTTTCTCGAACGGAATAGGGTTGGGAATTTCGCAGGGAGTGGTCCAGATTTTCACCGGCACGCCCAGGTCCAACAGAGACGCCATGAAAGACCGGTAAAATTCCGCGACGCCCTGCGGCTTCAGGGCCAGCTCGCGATGCTGTCCGTCGTTGGTATCGATCAGCAGTTTGTGGTCGATAAAGTCGAAGCAAACCTCAACCGTACGATCACCGGAAGGCATCGGAGAACTTGTCAGGCCACGAGCGGTCACATAAAACGGCACATTCCACCAGTGATTCACCAGCGGACAAAGCTCCAGCCGGACTTTGCCGACAACCTGCGTCCACATGTGCAACGTTGCCTGCGTGTCCTTCCATGAATCAAAAGGCAACGCTGGCAAATCTTGACTACCGGCACTGGAATGTCCGGGCTCTATCGTCATAGGCCGCCTCCCATTGGCTAACTACTTTACCCGATTTTTCATTCCTGGCATCGATCTGCGGTTTCGAGGCTTGGTCAAGAGGCCTCTTCAGCCAACTTTGTTGCCGGCTTTCTAGCGGGCGTGGTCGTAATCACCACCACGCTCACCAGCACCAGTAATGTCCCAAGCACAGTTCGGGGGCCCACCACTTCCCCGCCGAGAAAGTAGCCCAGCGCCACCGCTACGACGGGATTGACGTAGGCATAAGTCCCCACTTTGGTTGGCGACTCATGGTGGATCAGCCACACATACGCAGTGAAGGCGATGATCGATCCGGCAACCACGAGGTAGGCAAGCGCCATCCAGGCTCCGCGCGAAGCCGTCTGTGGGTGGAATCCGCGAAACTCGCCTAGGGCAGCTGCGGTGAGTGTGAGCAACACGCCTCCGCAGAGCATCTGCGCGCCGGAACTCATGGGCTTGGAAGCGGGCAGCGGCAACTTGCGGGTGAGCGCGGAAGCGACCGACCAACTCATCGCCGCCACTACGAGCGCAATCGCCCCGGAAGTATCAACCGGAACATCGCCAAAGCTCAGCGAGTGACTTACCAGAACGGCCACGCCACCAAGGCCCACCAGCAGCGCGAACCCCAGCCGTGCCGTGAGCTTTTGGGTTCGGAGAAAGAGAATTTCCGACAAAGCCATGAACAGAGGGATGGTCGCCATCATCACGGCGGTGATCCCCGATGGCACTCGTCGCTCAGCCCAGAAGACAAGCCCATAGTCGAGCACGAAAATCAGCACCCCCAGCAGCGACGCCGAAAACCACTCACGGCCGGTAGGCGAAGTTGTTCCCTTGGCTCGCATCCATCCGTAGAGAACGCCGCCGGCCAGCAGGAACCTCATTCCAGCCAGAAGAAAAGGAGGAACCTCCCGCACCCCCACGCGAATAGCAAGATATGTCGAGCCCCAAACGAAGTAGACGATGGCAAAGGCCAGCAGAACCTTCCATGTCGGTGGGCGACTTGCGAGATCCATTGCGGGCTCCCAACGGGCTATTGCAGCCCATCGCAATCAGTAGATCGCGGCCCACGCCCGGACGACACAGTATTCCCCATCGGAAATCTTTATGACCCGCAGAAGTCTTATTTATCGGCGACTGTGGGATGATGCCGGCTGCGCTCTAACCCAGGCGATAGATGTCGCTAGTCGAGTCCCCTACGCACCTCGGCTGCTGTATCTCACTTTATGGACGGCGGACTGTACTTAATCCCCAACTGATCGAAGAGGAAGCAGAACACATCGGTCCCCTCCCCAATCGTCTCATCCAGGGCGGTGCCAATGCCGTGTCCGGCATTCGACGAAGTGCGCAGCAGAATTGGATGACTTGAACCATTCGCCGCTTGCAGGCGCGCTGTCATCTTGCGCGAGTTCATGGGGTTCACGCGATGATCGTTCTCTCCGGTCAAAAGCAGAATGGCCGGATAGCTGGCCCCGTCTTGCACCCTGTGGTAGGGCGAATATGCATACAAAGCCTTGAATTGTTCCGGATCCTTTACTGTCCCGAACTCAGTGGTATTGAAAGCGCCGTTCGGGTCCAACTCCACTCGGAGCATGTCGTAGACGCCGACATACGAAACCACCGCGCGGAAAAGATCGGGGCGTTGCGTGAATACCGCGCCCATCAGCAAACCGCCATTACTACCTCCCATAATTGCCAGATGGGCCGGCGATGTGTAGCTCTGCTGGATGAGATACTCCGCACAAGCGATGAAGTCGTCAAACACATTTTGTTTGTGCGTAAGGTTCCCTGCGTCGTGCCACTCTTCGCCGTATTCGCCGCCGCCGCGCAGGTTGGCAATCGCATAGACTCCACCCTGGTCCAGCCACATCCGTCCAAACGAGCCCATAAACTCCGGGGTCATGCTGATGTTGAATCCACCGTAGCCCTCTAGCAGCGTGGGATTCTTGCCGTTGAGCTTCGCGTTCTTGCGGCGGATGATATTCACCGGAACCCGAGTGCCATCCTTGGAAACGGCAAACTCGCGAACTACTTCGGCGTCGTCAAACTTAATGGGCGAGGTCGCCGAGATGGCCGTGCGTTTCGATTTTCCATTCGACGAGTCGTAGCTATACCACGCCGGGGGTTCCAGATACGTCGAAACTTCGTACAGCACATTGTCGCCTGTGGTATGGGCTATTTCGCTCACGCCAGAGACGGCAGGCGCAGGCAGCGTGCCGGTCTCGTGGCCCTGGTGATCGAAGATGCGGACCCGTGAAGGTCCGCCGATCATTTCGCGCACGAAGAGCCGCGTGGCCGCCGGCACGATTGCATCGATAGAAGCGCGAGCGCTGTCACTCGACCCGACTCCCGAGCTTTGTGGGACCAGGAGTTGCGCCTTTGCCAGTGCAGTATCTGCCAGGGACAACCGCAATACTTTACCGCGCGGAGCATCCTTGCGCGAGAGCAGGTATAACGCAGCGTCACCGTTTGTTCCCAGCTTGGCAGAGACGATTGCGTCTGCGAAATGGGTTACCTGTGTCCATTGTCCGGACGAGTTCATTAAGTAGTGTGCAAACTCGCCGCCGTCTCCGTTAGCGACCGTCGCCAGCAGCCACAGCCCGTCATCGCTAGCATGCAACTGAATTTCGGCAATACGGGGAAAATTCTTGCCGATGACGTAAGTGTCCTGGTTGCTGTCGGTGCCCAGCTTGTGAAAGTAAACCTGCTGATAGAAGTTCGCGTCGTCGGCCGGGCGCTCGTTCCCCTGCGGATAGCGCGTGTAGTAGAAGCCGGTGCTGTCTTTGTTCCACTCGATGCTGCCGCCTGCCGTCGCGAAGTTCACGCGTGGAACTGTGTCCGCCAATTCCTTGCCGGTTGCCACTTCGAAAACGTGAGCGGTGCCATCTTCCGAGCCTCCTTCCGACAACGAAACCGCGACCAGCTTTCCATCCAGCGACGGAACATAGAAGTCGAGGGCGGTCGAGCCACCCTTACCCATGGCGTTGGGATCAACCACAATCTTCTCCGCGCCGGGCTTGTCCGGCGAAGGCAACATCACCAGGAAGGCTTGCTGCTTCGGAGGTTGCGCTTTCATGGCGAACAGAACCTCACCGCGCTCCCGAGCATCGAAATATTGTCCCGAGCTGGCAGCAATCAGTTGCTGCAATCGTTCCCTGATCGCTGCTCGCTCCGGCAGATGATCGAGATATTCGCGAGTGCGGGCGTTCTCCGCTGCGCTCCATTTCTTGACGGCGGGATCATTCCAATCTTCCAGCCAGCGATAATCGTCGATAACCGTTACGCCTTGATAAGTGTCGGTCACCGGATGCCGCGGCGCCAGCGGCGGAGCGGGAATACTCGGTGTCTGGGCGAAAGCGAAAACCTCGAGCAGAACAGCTAAGCATGCAAAAGTTAGACGACACACGAATGCACGAAGCGTCATGGAGCGCCTTTCTAAGTTGGAGATGACCATGCGGCCAAGGATTATATCCCGCGACACCTCCGCAATCGGGACGATATGCTCCCGAAACTCTGTCTGCCAGAAGGCGCCAGCGCGACATCGGAGCATACGGCCGACAGAACTGCTGGTTCCAGCGAATGCAGCGTTCGACGCCTAAAACGGCCATTGCCGTGCCCACCATTCGGGCCATCGCAATTTAGCCTCCATGTAGATTTGTCCTGCATCTATATAAAAAGAACACGCGAAACACCTCGACAAATGTAGGGTTTACAGATATGACAGACACGAGGGTTTTGGCGTGCTGCGCTTTTAGGAAGTTCGCCTCGATGACCACGATAAGCGGTAGGGTCGGAGGCAACAGGAGATTCAAAATGAGATTACGGCGGCGGTTTGGATGCGTATTCGCAGCGCTGCTGTTAGTTACCGTGCTGGCGGGATCGGTCTTGGCGCAAGATCAGGACCAGGACCAGAACACTGCTCCGCCACCGGCCAATGTTCCCATGCAGCAGGGCGACCCTGGACAGGGCGGACAGCAGCAGGATCCTCCAGGTCGCGTAGCTCGCGTGCAGTACATGACAGGCCAAGTTTCGATGCAGCCGGGAGGCGTGAACGACTGGGTCGCAGCCAGCATGAATCGGCCGCTCACTACGGCTGACCGTGTCTGGACCGACAAGGATTCGCGCGCCGAGTTAAACGTCGGCGACGGCTTCCTGCGCATGAACTCGGAAACCAGCGTGACGTTGACCAATGTCAGCGACAGCACCGTGCAGATCGAACTCGATCAGGGCACGTTGGCCCTCACCGTTCGCCATTTGCAAAGTGGCGAGGTCTATGAGGTTGATACTCCCAATTTTGCCTTCACCGTAATGAAGGCTGGCGTGTATCGCTTCGATGTGTATCCCAACCAGGACCAGAGTTGGGTCACGGTTCGCAGTGGTTACGGCCAGGCGACGGGCAAGGGACCGGCAGTTCGGGTGAACTCCGGCATGCAGATCCGCTTCAGCGGTGACAATTCGCTGCAGCATACGGCTTACGCCGCCCCTGCGCGCGATGGCTTTGAAGACTGGGCACAAGTTCGCGACAAGCGGCTCGACGATTCGGTCTCGGCCCGCTACGTCTCGCCCGGCGTGATTGGCTATCAGGACCTCGACGCTTACGGCAACTGGGTACAGGCTCCGACCTACGGCGCCGTATGGGTCCCCACCTCCGTACCTGCGGGTTGGGCACCGTATCGCTTCGGGCATTGGGCCTGGATTGCTCCCTGGGGCTGGACCTGGGTCGATGATCAGCCGTGGGGATTCGCTCCCTTCCACTATGGCCGCTGGGTTTCCTACGGCGGAGGCTGGGGATGGGCGCCTGGTCCTGATGGCGGCTACTGGAATCCGTACTACGCGCCTGCGCTGGTGGGCTGGATCGGTGGACCGGGCTTCGGCATCGGCTTTGGTTTCGGCGGAGGCTGGGGCTTCGGCATCGGCGTAGGTTTCGGTTGGTTCCGTTGGGCTGGGGTGAGCCCTTCTACCCGCGCTACTGTGGATGGGGACGCGGCGGCTGGTATCGCGGTGGTGGCTATGTCAGCAACTCGTACTTCCGCAATGTCAACATTACGAATACGCGCATCACCAACATCACCAATATTACGAACAACTACTACCACAACAATCTCGGAAACGCCCGCAACACGGACGCGGTAATGAGAAATGGCGTGACTTCAGCGTCCAGATCGGCTTTCACTTCAGGAGCGGCTGTCAACAAAGTTGGCGGAGCTGTACCCGCCTCCGCAATTGGAAAAGGCCAGCTGATGAGCACGGCCAATGTCAACCCAACAAAGTCTTCAGTTCTGGGTGGGCAAACGCCGCGCACCACAGGTGTTCCTTCGTCGTCGGCTAGCCGCAGCGTTGTCACCAACGCACGGCCGCCTGCTGGTCCGGCAAAATTTGGCGGCAACGAAACAGCTGCCGTCCACACCAACAGCGCGCCTGCTGCAAACCACGGGGCAAGTACGGAAGCATCGCGTGGAACGACAGCAAATTCCGGTGCAGCACAAAATGCTTCGCACTCGCAGGCCGGCGGCAACAATGAGATGGCCCGGGCCACGACTCCGAGCAACCCGGCTGGCGGGCATTACGTACCGCGTCCGCCTTCGGCCGGAGGAATGACTACGACCAACCATGGTCAGACCTCATCCGCGACGAACGGCCAGGCGTCGTCAACCCACAACGTTCCGCGTCCGCCGGCAAGCAACGATAGCTTCGCGCGCTCCAACGGCAGCGCCACGAATAACCATGGGACGGCAAACGTCGCGCAGAACAATGCTGCTACGGGCAACAACCAGCACTACGGTGCGAACAACTCGGAATCACGGTCGTCGCAGTCGTCTCCGCCGAGTCGTTCGACTGGAACGCAGCAGCATTCAAGCCCGTCGCATCAGGCGGCTCCTCAAAGCGGCTCGCACAGCAGCGGTTCGTCAAGCGAGCGGAGCGCGATGTCGGTACCCCGGCCGCCTTCTGGCTACTCATATCACGCCGCGCCAGCCTACTCGGCGTCCTCGTCCTATGGAGCGCACGGGGCTAGCAGCTACTCCGGTGGAAGCAGCCGCAGCTCTTACGCGGGATCCAGTTACGGCGCAGGAAGCCGTAGCGCGTACTCCGGCTATGGCGCGAGCCGTTCTTATGGCTCTACGCCAACCTATTCCGCCAGCCGGAGTTATGGTTCCAGCCCGATGTATTCGGGCCGCAGCATGGGTTCTTATTCGGCGCCGCACTCCTCGGGCGGCTCCAGCGGCGGCTATCACGCCTCCGGCGGTGGCGGAGGCTATCACGGCGGTGGTGGTGGCTCGCACAGCGGTGGCGGTGGAGGGCATTCCGGCGGAGGACACGGACGCTAGCGATTAGCAGTGATCGAACCCGCAGTACCTTGGGCGGCCCGCTACGGCCGCCCTTTTTATTGGTGAAGCAACGGCAGTCTGTGCGGCTCGCACGCCTTGGCTGTGACGCTTGAACATCGCCAAACCCAGCCGCAGCTTATAATCGAAGGGTGACTCATTCTGCTATCAAGAAAGTAGCCGAGGCGAACTTCCCCACTCGCTGGGGACAGTTCCGCATCTACGGCTTTGAAGGAGAGCTGGAAACCCCTCGCAACGGCGGATCGTCGCCTGCGGCTGGCGCTAACGGCCGGGGCAAGTCCGAACCTCGCAAAGAAGAGGCGATTGCTCTCGTCATGGGCGACATCCATTCCTCTGCCGCCGCTGGTTCGCATCCATTCGCAATGCCTCACCGGCGACGTCTTCCACTCCATGCGCTGCGATTGCCGGCAGCAGCTCGAACTGGCGCTCTCGATGATCACCGAGGCCGGCGCGGGCATCCTGATCTATGAACAGCAGGAGGGCCGCGGCATCGGACTGATGGCCAAGCTGCAGGCCTATGAGTTGCAGGACAAAGGTCTCGACACGGTCGAAGCCAACGTCGAACTCGGCTACGACAACGATTATCGCGAATACAAGCTTCCCGCCGAGATGCTGCGGCAGCTAGGCGTAAAGGAAGTCCGGCTCATCTCCAACAATCCCGACAAAGTCGCGGCTCTGGAGAATGCGGGGATCAAGGTAGTGGAGCGCGTCTCCGCCGAAGTCGAGGCTTACGAGCACTCCGAAGCCTACCTGCGCACCAAAAAAGAAAAGATGGGGCATCTGTTCACGGGTTGGTAGACTTCCGTCTCGCTTGTCTCATCCTTTCAAAACCGCCTACCTTCCTTCACCATTTGACGCACGCTGATCTTGTCACCCTTGACTCGCCGGCGTAGCTCCCGCATGCCTTCGGTGACTTGCCGGTGCGTCAGCTTGCTTTCTGCCTCAGTCAAAGCTCGAACCAATGCCTTCCGATTCTTCACCGGCAAACTCTTCAGTGCAGCTTTGGCCAGAGCGACGTAAACTCGCCCGCAGCTTCGGGGAGTTTCTTCAACTCCGCCAGATGCTTGCGCACCGTCGCCACGTCGCCGCGAACCAGTGGGCCACTGAAGGCCGCCGCCGCATCGTGCTTCAGATAGTTATGCAGTGTCTGCCACAGCAGCGGCACCATGATGGGCTTGATATCCTGTTTGCGAATACCGGCTGCCAGAGCCACCTGCTCCAGCGAAGCCATCAGCGCGATGACCAGCGGCGAAGCGAAGCTGCCGAAAACGTGATACAGCACTTTGTTCTCTTTCCTGATGGAGAACGCCTTGCCACCCAGGCTCTCGACAATCGACTTGCCATCGCGTACTGCGCGCTGCGTCGCCTTCCAGAGCGAAAGCCACGCCGGCCATCTGCGGCGCCGCGCCGCGAACGAAGGTCATCATGGGATGCACCGCGCCACCCGCGCACCCTTCGTCGCGCAGGGGCGCAAGCTCATCGCTGGTCAACGCCCCGCTGGAGTGAAACACCACCTTGCCCTTCCACTCCTGAGACCGCGCCAGCACTTTCGCCACATCGGCGATCGCGTCATCAGGCACGGTGATCCAGACAATATCCGTCTCCAGCGGCTGCTTCCCTAGCTCGACCAGCCGCGCTTTAAGCGTTCGCGCCAGAGTTTTCGCATGCGCTGGTCGGCGAGGTCTCTACCGCGTGATGGCGATGAACTTCAGCTCGTAACCCGCCGACGGGCAAGGTTAAGGCCAGCGCCGTTCCCAGGTTTCCCGGTCCGACAATGCTGATTGTCGGCAACCTGCCAGATCGTGTTTGTTTGAGGCACGGCGGGCAGAATAGCAGATCGACAGATTCGATTCTTGCTGCGGGCTGATTTGAGCCGTTAGTGGGCAGCCTGGCTGGATCATCCTGAATCGTAACCATGGCTGCCTTATATTGTAGATATGCCTCCGAAAAGCAGCTCCGCCACTAACCGTTCCAGGCAACATCAGCCACCGAAGCGCGCCCGTTCCAACAGCAAGCGCCAGAAACTTGAGATCCAGTCCTCTAAAGTCGTGTACGAAGGTCCGGTATTCAGCGTGACCTCCGACCGGGTGACGGAACCGACCGGCGTCGTCGCGCAACGAGATGTCATCCGTCACCCAGGATCCGTGGTCATTCTGGCCGTTGATGACAGTGGAAGTGAGCCGCTCATCCTGCTGGAGCGCCAATACCGGTACGCCGCCCAGGACTATCTTTTGGAGTTGCCCGCCGGCAGCCTTGATCGCGGTGAGCAAGCTTTGGCCGGCGCTAAGCGCGAATTGCTGGAGGAGACTGGCTATCGCGCGAAAAAGTGGAAGCGCGCCCTGTACTTCTATCCCAGCCCCGGATTTCTGAGACGAGACGATGACGATTTACTTGGCCCGCGAGTTGACCGCTGGCGAGGCTCAGCCCGAAGAGGATGAAGTCCTCGAATGCCAGATGATGCCGCTGTCGAGGGTGATCGCAATGGTGAAGTCCGGCAAAATCCGCGATGGCAAGACAATTTCGGGAGTGCTGTGGCTGGCCCAGATGCGTAGCCTGCGACCTCAGGGAAAGAAGTGACGGAATGCCGGCATCATTGGTGCCAGAGGCAGCCGCAGATATCTCAAAAGTCCGGTCCCGAACATATCGAAAAACCCAATAAAGATGCGGCCATCGATCTGTATACTCTCTTGACAACACCACGAAACGGCGGGAAACTTTAAGATAAGCAGTTCAACAGGCTCCGTTCCACCGTGCCATTGGTTGGGAAAAAGTCCTCTCAAAACTCTGGCTTCTGGCTCAACCTGATTGACGCAATTTAAGACCAGCATCCCTCGGGGTGGGGGCTGCTGAGGGGCTTTGCCCGGAGGAAGAAAGAAAGTGAGAATGAAAGGAACCGTGAAATGGTTCAATAACGCAAAGGGCTTTGGCTTCATTGGCCGTGAGGATGGCAGTGCAGATGTATTTGTGCATTACAGCGCGATCAACATCGAGGGATATAAGAGTCTGCAGGAAGGCGATCAGGTGGAGTTCGAGATCGTCGACGGGCAGAAGGGGCCGCAGGCCGGCAACGTGACGCGGGTCCAATAAAAGCGTTTTTGCTGTAGTTCAGAGAGCCCAGTCGCCAGGCTGGGCTTTTTGTTTTGGAAGTCCGTCACCAACACAAAATTAGTCGGATCACTTGCGGTCTGACCGTTACAGAAGTGACTCCGGTCTGAACCCAGTTTTCCCTTCGAGAACGTTTCGCGCGTAGGCCTGTTATTGCAGAATTGTCCTGTGGACGAACTATTTTCCTGCGCGTCATATCAATGAACAGGCCGGATTCCGTGTCATACATAAAGAGCTGCCTGGCCGTTTTGGCCACGTGCTCACCGGCCGGACATAGGAATTAAAGTTGTGGAAACCTGGTGCTGAGGATGTCTAGATCAGAGGACGATATCTCGGTTCGCAAAGCGACTGCGGCTGACGCTGGCGCAATTCTAGGTTGTCTTGCCTCGGCTTTTGAGCCGTATCGCGCCCGCTACACTCCGGGTGCTTATCTCGATACCGTGCTCACTGCGGAAACGATCGCGCGGCGACTTGAGTCCATGCAGGTCTTGGTCGCGGTAGCGGCGGCCGAACAAGTCATTGGCACGATAGCTTGCGCGATGTCGGACGGGACCGAAGGTCACCTGAGAGGCATGGCCGTGCAGCCGAAATGGCAGGGCCGGGGAGCGGCTGAGAGGGTGTTGCGCGCTGCTGAAGCCGAACTCCTAAGCCGAGGATGCGGTCGTATCACCCTGGATACGACCGAGCCACTGCAGCGCGCGATGCGATTTTACGAACAGCATGGGTATCGCCGCTCTGGCAGGATCACTGACTTTTTCGGAATGCCGCTTCACGAGTACGTGAAAGACCTCTGAGCTGGCGGGATTGATCTCGGCAGGAGCCTATAAGCGAAAGGCGAAGATCGGCGTCGTTACGCTCCGCAGCACTTCTTGTACTTCTTGCCGCTGCCGCAGGGACAAGGATCGTTGCGGCCGACCTTGTCGCCGCGCACGACCTGCTGCACCGTGCCTGCATCTCGCCCGCGCCGGCCATGCGCGCCTGCTCCAGTTCGCGACGCTTGCGGCGCTGGAAGGCCTCTTCCATGTCGTCCATCGAAGTGACCGCGCGCGGCGATCGGCGCGGTGCCTGCCATCCGCCGCCTGCCGGTACCGGAACGCCGGACCGCCAGCTCGCCGGTACCGCCATCGGTCGGGCCGCCGCTGCTGTAGAACGTTCCGCCGCTCGCCGGCGCTTCGATCACCTGCATGAGGTACAGGTAGCGGACGGTCTCTTCCTCGAAGCGCTCCATCATGGCTTCGAACATGTCGAACGACTCGCGCTTGTACTCCACCAGCGGATCGTGCTGGCCGTAGCCGCGCAGGCCGATGCCTTCGCGCAGGTGGTCCATGCTGAGCAGGTGGTCTTTCCACTGCTGGTCGAGCACGCTCAGCATGATGATGCGCTCGTGATGGCGCATCGCATCCGGGCCGATCAGCTGCTCCTTGGCGTCGTAACGCTCTTTCAGCTTGTCGAAGATGGCGTCGCCGAGTTCCTGGCGATTCAGCTTCTCGGCGTCGATGCCTTCCGCCGCGATGTCCACGCCGAAGCGTGTGAAGATCTGGTTCTTCAGGCTCTTGATGTCCCAGTCTTCGGGACGAGTTTCCTTGCCGGCGTACTTGTCGAGCAGGCCGCCGAGGATGTCGCGAACGTAATCCTCGAGGATCAGTTCCTTCTGGTCGAGGCCTTCCAGCAACTGCCGGCGCAGTCCGTAGACCGCCTGGCGCTGCTTGTTCATCACGTCGTCGTATTCGAGCAGATGTTTGCGGGCCTCGAAGTTCTGGCCTTCGACCGCCTTCTGCGCCGCCTCGATTCGCCGCGTGATCATCTTCGACTCGATCGGCACGCCTTCTTCCATGCCCAGCCGCTGCAGCAGGTTCGACACCCACTCCTTGGCGAAGATGCGCATCAGGTCGTCTTCCAGCGACAGATAGAAGCGCGATGCGCCGGGATCGCCCTGGCGGCCGGCGCGGCCGCGCAGCTGGTTGTCGATGCGGCGCGCCTCGTGGCGTTCGGTGCCGAAGATGAACAAGCCGCCCAGCCCGATGACCTCGTCGTGCTCGGCGTCGGTGGCTTGCTTGAAGCGCTGGAGCATCTCGTTCCACTTCGCGGTCGTCGACCTTGTATTCCATCGCCGCCGTAGTAGAAGTAGGAGATGTTGGGATCGTCGGGCTTGGCCGTGACTTCGCCGGCCACCGCTTTCAGCTGCTGCGCCAATGCCTTTCTTCAGGCACTCCTGCTTGGCCATGAACTCGGGATTGCCGCCCAGCAGAATGTCGGTACCGCGGCCGGCCATGTTGGTGGCGATGGTGATCGCGCCCTTGCGGCCTGCCTGCGCGACGATCTCGGCTTCCTTCTCGTGATACTTGGCGTTCAGGACGACGTGCTTGACGCCCTTCTTCTTCAGCAGGTCGGAAAGCCGCTCCGACTTCTCAACCGACGTGGTGCCCACCAGCACCGGCTGGCCGTCTCTCGCCAGCTTCTGAATTTCGTCGGCCGCAGCGAAGTACTTCTCTTTCTCGGTGCGGTAGACGACGTCGGAATTCTCGATACGCAGCAGCGGCTTGTTGGTCGGGATGACCACCACTTCCAGCCTGTAAATCTTGTCGAACTCGGCCGCTTCCGTTTCCGCCGTACCGGTCATGCCGGCCAGCTTCTTGTACATGCGGAAGTAGTTCTGGAAGGTGACGGTAGCGAGCGTCTGGTTCTCGCGCTCGATCTTGACGTTCTCTTTGGCTTCGACCGCCTGGTGCAGTCCGTCGGACCAGCGGCGGCCCGGCATCAGGCGTCCGGTGAACTCGTCGACGATGAGGACTTCGCCGTCCTTCACCACGTACTCGACATCGCGGCGATAGAGCGCGTGCGCCTTGATGGCGGTCTCGACGTGGTGCTTCAGGTCCCAGTTTTCCGGATCGGCGATGTTGCCGATGCCCAGCAGCCGCTCGACCTTTTCCCATCCCGCATCGGTGACGGTGATGGTGCGGTGCTTCTCGTCGACCACGAAGTCGCCGGTGAGGACCTTGTCTTCGCCCAGGCCGCGCTCGATCTCCTCGCCCTGCTCCAGCTGCGGAATGATGCGATTGACCTTGTAATACTTGTCGGTCGACTCTTCGCTCTGGCCGCTGATGATGAGCGGGGTGCGGGCTTCGTCGATCAGGATGGAGTCCACTTCGTCGACGATGGCGTAGTTGTGCCCGCGCTGCACGCAATCGTTCAGGTCGAACTTCATGTTGTCGCGCAGGTAGTCGAAGCCGAACTCGTTGTTGGTGCCGTAGGTGACGTCGGCGGCGTAAGCCTCGCGGCGCTGGGCGTCGTCGAGGTCGTGCACGATGACGCCGACGCGTCAGGCCGAGGAAGGTGTAGAGCTTGCCCATCCACTCCGAGTCGCGCTTGGCCAGGTAGTCGTTGACCGTGACCACGTGAACGCCGCGGCCGGAAAGCGCATTCAGATACACCGGCAGGGTGGCGACCAGCGTTTTACCTTCACCGGTCTTCATTTCGGCGATCTTGCCCTGATGCAGAACGACGCCGCCGATGAGCTGCACGTCGAAGTGCCGCATCTTGCAGCACGCGCCAGCCGGCCTCGCGGACCACGGCGAAGGCCTCGGGCAGAAGTTCGTCGAGGACGGCCTTCAGCTCCGCGGTCTTTTTCGTCGGCATCTTCGATGGCATCGACGCGCTCGCGAATGCGCTGGCGAAACTCCTCGGTCTTGGCGCGCAGCTGCTCGTCGGTGAGCTGCTTCATCGCCGGCTCGAGCGCGTTGACCTGCTCGACCAGCGGCATAATGCGCTTGATTTCGCGTTCGTTGCTGGTGCCGAAAACCTTGGCGACAACTTTGTTAATCAATGCTGTATCCCTTGCCCAGCGGCTCGGTTGGAGTCTAAGCCGCGAGCAGAAATTCGCTCCGGACACACTCCACCCCATTAAAAGGCTACCACATTGGATGCCCGGCGGCTGACGGAGTCGCAGGGCAGCGACATGACGCCCGTCCTTGCCGGAAGCACCCTTAGGCAACATCTCTTTAGGCTTGCGATGACGACTTCGGCCTCTCGGCGATAGCACGCCACAGAGCAAGTCCAGCCGCAGCCAAAGCAACCCCCAGCAAGGCAGCGGGCACTGACTTTCCGAGAAGATCCAACGCGGCCACCAAGGCAAGCAGGACAAAACTCAGTGCCAGGGAAATAAAGAAGAGCGTACTCATCGGTCGCGATCTCTTGTGCCACATGGCGGCTATTTAGCTCCCTGTACCGCTTGCCATTTTCTCGATTATAAGCATTGCACTCTCGGAGGTCACTGGCCGGGCGCTATCGCATCAAGGCGCCGACACTTATGACCCACGACCCATTCCCGGTCTTCCACACGCCTCGACTTCCGGTAAACTAGTGTGTTGTGCGCATCCTTACCCGCTATATCTTGAAAGAGGTCAGCTCACACGCTCTGCTGGGCGTGGCCCTGTTTACTTTCATTATCTTCATGCGCGATCTGGGGCGTCTGCTGGAGTTGATCGTCCGCAATAGCGCGCCCTTGCCCAGTGTTGCGGAAATCTTTCTGTACACGTTGCCGGAGACGTTCACCATCACCTTGCCCATGGGCGTGCTGGTCGGCATCCTGGTGGGCCTCAGCCGCATGGCTGCTGATAGCGAAGTCACCGCCATCCGGGCCAGCGGCATGGGCGTGGGAATGTTTGTCCGGGCTATTTCGATCTTTGCCATCTTCGCCTTGATGCTGGGTATGTTCAACAGCATCGTGGTCGCGCCCAAGTCGGCGACTGCTCTCGATCACCTGCAAGACCGGCTGAAATCGTCTCAGGCCTCCTTCGAAGTCCAGCCGCGGGTCTTCTACGAAGACTTCAAGAATATCGTCTTGTACGTGCAGGATGCGATTCCGTCCAACGGCAAGGCGCTGTGGCGAGGCATTTTCCTGGCCGATGTCAGCGATCCCGCATCTCCCAAGATCACCTTGGCGCAGCGCGGGGCCCTGATCAGCGACTCGCCCCAAAACCTGCGCTTTCATTTGGAAGACGGCACCCAGCAAGAGCTGGTGGCCAACTCCAAAGATCAGTATTCCATCACCACCTTCGACAACACGGATATGCCGCTCGCTCTGCCTGGCAATGACGAGCGCCCGCACGATCTGCTGCCAGTGCCGGAATTAAGCCTGCATGAGCTGCTGAGCAATGCCGCCCGCGAGCGTCAGTCCGCCGAAACCGTGAAGGCTTCCGATCCCGGCAGCTACAACTACGACCTCATCAAGGCCCGCTACTACGAGATTGAGTTCCATCGCCGCTTTGCCCTTCCGACCGCCTGTCTCGTGCTCGCCATGGTGGGCATTCCGCTGGGATTGTCGGCGCGCAAAGGCGGCAAAAGCACCGGCTTCGTACTTACCATTTTGCTGGTCGTCGTTTATTACTTTTTCTCCATGATCGGAGTCCAGATGGCACGCCAGGGGAAGATGTCTCCCTGGTTTGGCGCCTGGATGGGAAACATTTTCTTTTTTGTCTGCGGACTGATCCTGCTGTGGCGCGTGGATCGTATGCCTATCGAGATTGCCAACCTGACGGCGGGATGGAAATTACTGCTGCAAAAACTGCAGTCTCTGGGAGCCCAACGAAGGCAATTCGCCAGCGTGCATGCCTCCTCCGAATCGTCACAGCACAGACGCCGTTTCAGCGCGCGTTTCCCTTTGATCCTCGATGACATGATCCTGCGCGATTTCGCGCTGTATCTGACTATGATTCTGGCCACCTTCCTGGTCCTGGCGCTAGTCTTCACCTTCTTCGAATTGCTCACCGACATCGTGCGCAATAAGGTGCCCGTCGTCATGCTGGCGGAATATCTATGGAATCTCAGCCCTTCGCTGCATCTATCTGATGGCTCCCATGGCGGTCCTGCTGGCCGTGCTCATCACGTTTGGCCTGATGGAGAAGTCCAGTGAACTGATCGCGATGAAGGCATCGGGGTTCAGCATCTATCGCGCGACTCTTCCTGTCATTGTCGTAAGCGCATTATTTGCAGTCGGACTGTTTACGTTCGACCAGCTTTACATCCCTCGCACTAACCGCCAGCAGGAAATCCTGCGTAACGAAATCAAAGGCAAACCGCCGCAGACCTATCTTCAGGCCGATCGCAAGTGGATTTTCGGCCAGAACAACGAAATTTATTACTACCGGGTTTTCGATCCTGATCTGAATTCCTTCGGCGGAATTTCGATCTTCGAGTTTGACCCAAACACGTTTCAGCTGACGCGCCGCATCCATGCGGAACATGCTCACTGGGAAAGTAACCTGCAAAAATGGGTGTTCGAACAGGGCTGGGTGCGGACTCTGCACGGCGCATCCATTCAGGACTACCGAACCTTCGATGTGGCCACTTTCAATGACGTTCACGAGGACCCCAGCTACTTCAAGAAGGAAGTGAAGCAATCGTCGGAGATGAATTACGACGAGTTGCGCCGCTACATCGATGACCTGCAGCAAAGCGGGTTCGATACTGTTCGGCTGAAGGTACAGTTGCAGAAGAAGATCGCCTTTCCCCTGATCACGCTGGTGATGGCGATTCTGGCCATTCCTTTTGCTGCCTCGGGACGTCGCGGCGGCGCCCTGGTCGGGGTGGCGGTCGCCTTGGCGATTGCCGTCGTGTATTGGGTAACCTCGGGCTTGTTTGAGGCCATGGGCGATGCCAACCAGCTTCCAGCGATGATGGCGGCCTGGGCTCCAGATTTCATCTTTGCTCTGGCCGGCGGATACTTGTTGCTGCGCGTGCCGACGTAAGAAATCATTTGCCAGTGCCGGTCGTCAGTGGTCGATTCTCGGCTGTCAGCCCTCGGGCACGTCGGTAGAAGTGGCTTTAGCACCGGAGTTGCCGTTCGGAATCGCCTACGATTCAGGATCATCTAACCGATCTCTGACTGATAGCTGAGGGCTGACGGCTTAAAACCATGTTCAAGAACCTGAGCCCGCTGTTTCCCTATCTTCGCAAGTACCGTTCCACCTTCGTCATTGGCGGCTTATGCGTACTTTGTAATAACGGCGTTTGGATTCTCTTTCCCCTGATCATCCGCCGGGCGATTGACGATCTCAACCTCGGAGTGAGCCGGCACAAACTGCTGACCTACTCCCTCCTCTTGCTGGCCGTAGCCGGAATTAAAGCGATCTTTCAATATCTAACTCGCTGGATACTCATTGGTGTCTCGCGTGAGATCGAATTCGACCTGCGCAACGATCTATTCAGTCATCTGGAACGGCTCTCCTACAGCTTTTATCAGCGGACGCGGACTGGCGACATCATGGCCCGCGCCACCAACGATCTGAACGCGGTACGCATGCTGGTCGGCCCCGGCATCATGTATACCGCCAACACCATCGTTTTCACCGCTGGCGCGCTGATCTTTATGTTGAGCATCAGTCCCAAGCTGACGCTTTTCGCTTTCGCACCATTACCCATCTTCAGCATTGTGGTGCAGTACTTTGGCGCCCGGATCCACGAGCGCTTCGAGCGTATTCAGGCGATGTTCTCCGACATCTCGGCGCGCGCGCAGGAGAACTTTTCCGGCGCCCGCCTGATTCGCGCCTATGTGCAGGAAGAGGCCGAGATCGAGAACTTTGAGCGCGATAACACTGAGTACATCGCGCGAAGTCTGAAGCTGGTTCGCCTGATGGGAATGCTGTGGCCCACGCTCGAGACCCTGCTCGGGGTTGCCATCGTCATCGTGCTTTGGGTCGGCGGGCGCGAAGTGCTGCAGCATCGCATTAGTGTAGGCAGCTTCGTGGCCTTCAATACCTACATGATGCAACTAACCTGGCCGATCATCGCATTGGGATGGGTCATCAACATCTTCCAGCGCGGCACTGCCTCGGTGCTCCGCATCCACAACATTTTGTCGGAACAGCCCGAAATCACGGACGCAGCTGTGCCGGCCGCCGGCGCTCCCAGCGAAATTCAAGGTGATATCGAATTTCGCAATCTCACCTTTCATTATGGCAACACGATCCTCGCGGCAGAACGTGGCGACGGGCGGGCGCATGGTGACGAACAGGTCTTGAAGAGCCTCAGCCTCCACGTGCCAGCCGGTACGAGTCTCGCGATTGTCGGACCCACAGGATCGGGAAAGTCGACGCTGGTCTCGCTGATCCCGCGTATTTATGACGCCGAGGCGGGAATGGTACTGATCGATGGCCGCCCTATCCGCGAATTTCCGCTCGCCGTCTTGCGGCGGAACATCGGCTTTGTTCCGCAGGAAACTTTTCTGTTCAGCGACACCATCCGTGACAACATCGCCTTTGGCGCCGAGAAGGCTTCCGACGCGGACGTGCGCCGCGCCGCCGAAGCCGCCAGCATCGCCTCCGAAATCGAGAACTTTCCCGACGGCTACGACACGCTGGTGGGAGAGCGTGGCCTGACGCTCTCCGGTGGACAAAAGCAGCGCGCAGCGATTGCGCGCGCCGTTATCCGCAGCCCGCGCATCCTGATTCTCGATGACGCGCTGGCCAGCGTCGACACCCAAACCGAAGACCGCATCCTGAATCATCTGCGCGAGATCATGCAGGGACGCACCACCATCTTCATTTCGCATCGTGTCTCGACGGTTCGCAACGCCGATCGCATTGCCGTGCTGCACGATGGCCAGATCGTCGAGTATGGTACTCATGACGAACTGATCGAGCGCGACGGCTACTACACCGAGCTGTATAACAAGCAGTTGCTGGAAGAAGAGCTGGAAACGGTTTGATGTTTTTCTATCCACTAGCCACTATTCACTAGCCACTAATGTTCACCGATTCTCACTGCCATCTCGAAAATAAGCGCTTCGATTCAGATCGCGCCGACGTTTTCGCCCGCGCGCAGGAAGCCGGCGTCACGACGATGTTGGCCATCGGCAATGGCGATGGTCCGGGAACCGACACGCTCGATTGCGCCATTAAACTTGCGCAACAACACGACAACGTTTATGCGACTGTCGGCATTCATCCGCACGAAGCTGAACTCGCCAAGCCGGCCGATTTCGACGCACTGGAACGCCTGGCACGCGATCCCAAAGTGATTGCGTGGGGCGAAATCGGACTCGACTACTTTTACGATCACTCTCCGCGCGACGTTCAGCAGCATGTATTCATGCAGCAAATGAAAATGGCGCAAGCGGCCAAACTGCCGATCATCATCCACTGCCGCCCGTCGGACAATAGCGAGAATGCCTGGGACGACCTGCTGCGCCTGCTCCGCGAGCATTGGGCGTCCAGCGGTATTAGAGGCGTGTTGCATTGTTTCACCGGATCGCTCGATCACGCCCGCGCAGCCCTAGATCTTGGCTTCATCCTTTCTTTTGCCGGTAATATCACTTATCCAAAAGCGCAAAACATTCGCGATGCCGCCCGCATGGCGCCGCTCGATCGCATCTTTATCGAGACCGATTCGCCTTATCTGGCTCCGGTTCCACATCGCGGCAAACGCAACGAACCGGCATTCGTGGTTGAGGTTGCCCACCAGATCGGTATGTTGCGCGGCATTTCTACCGAAGAAGTCGGCTCTCAGACCTCAGCCAACTTCGACAAGTTGTTCGGCCTGACGAATTCAACCGACGCTCCATCCTCCCCAGCCAAGTAGTACGCGATTAACAAGCGTTTTGCAGCAGATTCCGCGCCTCTCTTGTTACACTGACATTTATGGCTGAATCATTCGATGTAGTCAGTAAGGTCGACATGCAAGAGGTTTCCAACGCCATCCAGCAGGCATTGAAGGAAATCCACACTCGGTACGACTTGAAGGACTCGAAATCCGACATCCAAATGGACGAGAAGGAAGCGCTGGTGCTCACTTCCGCCGACGAGTTCAAGCTCAAAGCCGTGAACGATGTCCTCCAAAGCAAGCTGGTCAAGCGCAGCGTACCGCTGAAGGCCTTCACCTACGGGGCCATCGAGCCGGCCGCAGGTTCGACCGTCCGTCAGCGCATCACCATGCAACAAGGTATCCCCATCGAGAAAGCGCGGGAAATCGTCAAGCTCATCAAGAACTCCAAGAAGAAGGTGCAAGCTGCCATCCAGGGCGACCTGGTTCGCGTCAGCGGCAAGGACCGCGATACACTGCAGGACATCATCGCGCTTCTCAAGCAGAGCGATTTCGGCATCGACATGCAGTTCACCAATTACCGATCCAACTGACGGGGCGAACACGTTTGAATACCGTAACCCGCACTGCCAAGGAAGTTTTTGACCTGTTGCACGACGACCTCGCGGCCATCGAGCGCGAGTTCGGACGCGACACGGTTTCGGGCGTACGGGCCATTACCGAGATTGGCGAATACCTTCGCGCCGGCGGAGGCAAACGCCTGCGTCCTGCGCTCCTTTTGCTGTCTTGCAAGCTGATGAACTACACCGGCCAGGGCGCTATCAAGCTGGGCGCCGTGGTCGAGATCATTCACACTGCAACCCTGGTGCACGACGACATCATCGACGAAGCCCAGACCCGCCGCGGACGTCCCGCTGCCAACACACAATGGGGCAATTCAAAGTGTGTGCTGGCTGGCGACTGGCTTTACATGCAGGCCTTTAATATCGCCATCCAGGAACGCAATTTCCATATCCTCGACGCGCTCATCGATCTGACCCAGGCCATGGTCGAAGGCGAACTCCTTCAGATCGAGCGGCTGGGAAAAGCTATCTCGCTCGACGAACATTTCGAACTCATCTTCCGCAAGACTGCCTGCCTGTTCTCGGTGTGCATGAGGCTGGGCGGAATTCTCGCCGGAGCCAACGACGCGGATCAGCATCGCCTGGCGGAATACGGCCGCAATCTCGGCATGGCGTTTCAGATTGTCGACGATGTCCTCGATCTCACGGCGTCCGAAGAAGTTCTCGGCAAGCCTGTCGCCAGCGATCTCCGCGAAGGCAAAGCGACTATGGCGGTCCTGCACGCTCTGGAGCGTTGCACGCCGCAGGAGCGCGACACCATTCTGTCCGTCCTCAACAATGGCGGTTTCAATGGCATTACTCCCGCTGACATCGTTGCCATCCTGAACCGGCACGGATCCATCGACGCGGCCTATGCTCTCGCCGTCGATTTCTCCAACAAAGCTCGCGAATCCATTTGCACCTTCCCAGACTCCGAGATCAAGCGCGTCTTGCTCTGGGTCCCGGAGTTTGTGGTGCAGCGGGAAAGCTGAAAATCAGTGGTCAGGGGCTAGTGGCTAGTGTGCGGAACCTTCGCTGTCGGGACGAGCTGCCACGAACCACGTTTATCGCGAATGGAGATCCTTCGACTGCGGCGCGCAAAGGCGGCACGCCTCTGCGCAGGATGACAACTTCATGCTTTGGCGAATAGCGATTGTGAATGATCACTAGTCCTTAGCCTCTCGCCCCTAGCCACTGATTTACACTTTTCCCATGGCCGCTCCTCAAGAAATCGAAATCAAATTCCTTATCCCCGAGCTGAAGGCTCTCGAAAAGAAGTTGCGCGAGCTGGGCTTTCGGGAAGAAACGCCATCTACTCACGAAGTCAATACTCTCTATGATCTGCCCGGACAAAAGTTGCGCCGCAAAGGCGAGCTGCTGCGTCTGCGCGACTACGGTGGCAACTGGAGGCTTACTCACAAATCCAAAGTACAAGTAGGTCGCCACAAGTCGCGCGGCGAACTCGAGACCGGGGTGTCCGACGGACACACCATGGATGCCATACTGCGCGCTCTGGGCTTTTCGCCAGCGTTCGTGTATGAAAAGTTCCGCTCCGAATGGAGTGACGGCGACGGCCAGGTTGTACTGGACCACACTCCGATCGGCCACGTTGCCGAGATCGAAGGCAAGTCGCGCTGGATCGATCGCACGGCTCGCACGCTCGGAATCGACGGCCAGCACTACATCACGAAATCATATGTTGAACTTTTCTTTGATTGGAAACGTAAAACTAAGAGTAAGGCAAAGAACATGACATTCCGCGAATGCGGGAAATCAGAGCCCAGAGGCTAGAGATTAGTGGCTCTTGGATAGCAAAATAATCTCGCAGTTAGTTTGTCTTGTATCAGGGCACGACTTTCAGTCGTGCCGAACGAAGAACAACCAAACGTTGGGCTTTAGCTCCCCAATGGTAAATTTTCGCGCGGAACCCTGCGCCGGCTCCGGAGTTTAGACCTTGCCGGGCCTGAACCGGAGCCGGAGGCAGCGAATCAAGAACTCACTCAACCGCAGGCCCACTATCGCCGATAAGCTTTGGGCTCAGGTCCCTTCTCTAGCGTCTCGCGGTCCCAGGTAAGCCCTTCTCGAGTGTAGTTGGCCATTTCGAAGTCCTGCGTCAACTCAAGCGCGTCCACCGGACAGGCATCTTCGCACAGACCGCAGAACATGCAGCGGCTCAGATCGTAGGTGAAAAACGTAAGCTCCTTGCGGCGGGTTTTCTCGTTGCGCTCACTGCCCACGATAATCAAGCGTTCGGGGCAGGCCAGTGCGCACAGGTCGCAGGCAATACACAGCGTCTCATTGGTTTCGGGATGATTGTTTAGCCGGGGCGCGCCGCGGTAGCGCTCCGCCACCTGCGGCCGTTGCAGCGGATATTGCTCGGTATAAACGTTCTTCGGGTCCTGATTTCGGAACGTGACTTTCAGTCCCTTGATCAGGTCCACAAACAGCATCTTGCGCAGAACGGTATTCATCCCCGACCCTCGATTTGGCTGAAGTGTAGCACAGCAAAAGAAGAGGTACACGGGCCCGGCTCGTTTATGCCAGGGTACGAACCGCATTGCATTGACACTTCCGTCCGCCGGACCGAACCGAAGCGAAGGGATCTGCGATCCTCAGGGTTGCCCACGGCTTCTAATCCTACGACGCAGCGCCGGTTGGAAACTACGGACCGAGATGTTGCAAGTTGCTTACCGGCTGCGGATCGATCTGAATCGACTATTTGTCCGGCGGTGCCGGAGTCAGCGGCTGAGAACTGCTCTGGTGTCCCAACCGGCAACTGCCGGAGACATCGCGCACAGCGGAGACCTGAACCCCGTTCGGTGCCGGAGCGGTCGATTCCTGCGACTGATTCCCGCTAGCCTCGCCAGCAGAATTTTTCGTGCCGGTAATCTCGATCTCATGGCCGACTTTCGGCTGAAGGACACCGTCATCACCGATTAGTGTGTACTGCATGCCATTTTGATCAGTCAGCGTGAAATTGCCGGCCGATCCACTCAGGCATCCACGAATCACGGTGTTTTGAGCTGTTGAAGATTGGCTGGTCGCCTGCGAGTTTGGAACCTGCGCCTCCGGTTTAGTTCCGTTGCCCAATGTGTCCTGGGCGCCCGCCAGAGCTGCGGCCAACAATAAGGATGATGCCAGCACTAATAGCCTGTTCATGTTCCGGCTCCTTCCTGAAGTGTTTCGCGCTTGCAAACTCAACTTCCGGTTTACTAATACGTGTGGCGAGTAGCTTTCCGCCGCATGGTCAACACCCCATTGCCTCCTCTTGAATAGTTAGAACTTGATTGGGGCTGGCGGGTTTCCCAAGGCAGCAGTTGGAATATTGGGCTGGTCCCGGACCGCTGCCGCACTTGCTCATCCGATAGACTGAATACGATGACCACTTCCGCTTTCGATTGGTGGAACTTCGACGCGTACTTGTTCGATATCGACGGCACGCTGGTGAACGCTCACGGCCGAGTGCATTACAACTCCTTTCACACCGCTCTGCGCGAGGTCTACGGGTGCGAAGGACGTATCGACAACATTCCAGTGCACGGCAATACTGACATCGGGATCCTGCGTGCGGCATTGGATTACCACAGCAAAATGCCTTCGGACTTTGAGGCTCGCCTGCCCGCCGCGTTCGACCTGATGTGTGCTGAGGTGGAACAAAACGCCGATCGCATGAATGTCGAGGTCTGTCCATCAATTCGCGAACTGCTGGAAACTCTTCACCACCGCGGCAAGCTGATCGGAGTTGTGACCGGAAATCTGGAACGAATCGGCTGGCGCAAGCTGGAGCGCGCCGGCTTGCGGCACTTCTTCGACTTCGGCTCTTTTAACGATCGGCGCGAGAAACGTGAGGACATCTTCCGGCACGGCGCCGCACTCGCGCGCGAACTGCGAGGTCCGCAGACCACAGTCTGCTTCATCGGAGACACGCCCAATGATGTTCGCGCCGCAGCCCATCTCGGCGCACCGGTGCTTGCTGTGGCCACCGGCGTCTTCTCCATGGACGAACTGAAAAAGCAATCCCCGGCGCTGTGCGTGGGCAATTGCTCGGAATTACTCTCTTTGGTCTGACACGCGACAACCGCGGTTACACTGGCTTACAATTTCAGTACGCATGCGTCTTCCCGCTGTAACCTGGCTCATTTTCGCAATGGCGAGTTTGCTTGCTGCGCAGCAACCGCCCGCGCCGAGCCCGGCCGTCGTCCCGCCAACGTCGGCAACTCAAACGGCATCACCGCCGGTTAACGCTCCCGCACCAAGTCAAAATCCTGTTCCGGCGGCTGCCGGGGACACGACTTCGCAATCAAAAACAGGCCCACAGACTCCGAACTCCCCGGGCGCTGCAACCGCAATGCCGGCTGTTCCAACTCCCACCGCCAGGGAGATGGCCGAAGCCAAGCGGCAGTTCAAGGTGGGCTTGAAGTTGAAATCGAAGGGCAACCTGGACGCGGCCTTCGCCAAGTTCTCCAGCGCTTCCGAACTAGATCCACGCAATGTCAGCTACATTACGGCGCGCGAGTTCGCTCGCGAACAATTAGCGATGGACGCACTTAAGCAGGGTAACAAGGCAATGCTGAATGGCAACGAGATTGTCGCCATGGCACAATTCCGGCGCGCGCTGGAGTACGATCCCACCAACGATTACGCCCTGCAGCGACTGCGGGATTCCATACCCGAGGAAGATACCTCGACCCAAGCGGAGAGCGTGGTCGAACAGTCCGTGCCTATCGAGTTGCAGCCCACGGAGCCGCATCAGGACTTCCATTTCCGCGGAGACGCTCGCACTCTACTTACCCAGGTAGCGCATGCCTATGGCATCACGGCCCAATTTGACGATTCAGTCCAGCAGCGGCGAGTGCTCTTCGACATTCAAGACGTGAACTTCGCCACCGCGATGGAAGCGGCCATGGCCGTGACCAAGACATTCTGGGTGCCGCTCTCCGCCAAGCAGATACTACTCATCGCCGACACCGTCGAGAACCATCGCAACTTCGAACGCATGGGCCTGCGTACGTTCTTCCTTCCCGAGTTGACCGAACAGCAGCTTACGGAAATGACGAACTCGCTGCGCGTTCTGTTGAATCTCCGCTTCATCTCCCCGGACAAGGCGCAATCGGCTATCACCATTCGCGCCGAATTGCCGGTGCTGGAGGCCGCCGATCATCTCATTAAAAGCCTCACCACCGGCCGGCCGGAAGTGCTTCTCGACATGCGGGTGTACGCCATCAGTTCCAGCCTGCAGCGACAGATTGGGACTGCCTTACCTACTCAGTTCACGCTCTTCAATATCAGCCCGGCTCTTCTCGCGGGTCTGGGCGCAAGCGCGCAGAACGCTATTAATCAGCTGATTTCTTCAGGTGGCATCAACCAGGGCAATTCCCAAGCCATCAGTGCGCTGCTGGGTCAATTGCAGGGCTCGACCACCAGTTCTCTCCTCACCACGCCGTTCGTTACCTTTGGCGGCGGACTCACTCTGTTCGGACTCAATGCCGGTAGCGTGGGGATAACTCCCACCTTGAGCTTGAACGAATCCGACATCCGCAATCTTGAACACGTGACTTTGCGCGCCGCTCAGAATGACGCTGCCGTGATGAAGATTGGAGAACGCTATCCCATCATCAACGCGACGTTCGCCCCAATTTACAACTCAGCCGCGATTTCGCAGGTAGTAGGAAACCAGAGCTACATCGCTCCGTTTCCTTCCTTCAACTTCGAGGACTTGGGCCTGGTCCTGAAAGCGACGCCCTACATCCATTCCAACCAGGATGTGACCATGAAACTGGAATTGCAGCTTCGCACCCTGGGGACAACCACCAACAACGGCATCCCCATCATCAATAATCGCGAATATAGCGGCATTATCACGGCGAAAAATGGCGAGTCCAGCGTAGTCACCGGTCTGATTTCCGTCGATGATTCCCGCACCATCAATGGTTACCCATTTCTGGGCCGCGTCCCGGGCCTCACCTACGCCAGCACGGTTCACAATAAGAACGTCGAAGATGATGAGTTGCTGATCGTAATTACGCCGCACGTTTTGCGATTGCCAGATCAAAACTCCTTCGCCGTGCAATTGCCTCCAAACCACTAGAGAAGATCTCGGGTGCCACAGGTTTGTCTTCGGTTGAACTAACCAGGAAACACTGTCTGGGGATCACCGACGGTACCTTATTCAACCTTGGTGGGGCTGGGTGGGGATTTTCGCCCGATCTCTCTTCGCGCTATTTCCCCGGGTTGGCAACCTCGAAATCCACCATCGATTTGACCGCATCGTAAGGTGTGCTGGTGCTGGAGAACCCGACCAGCCTGCGCCCGTTGATGAAGAAAGTTGGCGTGCTGGTCACATCCAGCTTCTCCGCTAATGCAATCGAGTCGCGAACTCGTTTCTCGGTGTCCGGCTTGGCAACACAGGCCGCAACCGCATCGGGATCGCCACCTGAATCCTTCACGTATCCCTTCAGCATCTGATCGACATTCTGTTCGTTGATCTCGGATTGATGGTCGTAAACCGTGGCGATAAACTTCCACACCGCCTCGTTATTTTCCCGGCCCAGACAATCCAGATACTTCGCGGCCGTGAGCGCCCACTTGTGGATCTGCTCCAGCGGATAGTTCTGGAACACCAGCTTGACCTTGGGCTCCTCTTGCATCAGCTTGGTAATGTTAGGTTGCGCCGCTTTGCAGGCCGGACACTCCAGATCGCCAAATTCGACGATGGTGATCGCGGCATCCTGCGGCCCGTGCGACGGACCAGTCGCCGCTTTCAATTGATCACGCGTGGCGGCGAAAGGATCGGCGCCGAACGGCACCAACTCGCCGGTGAAGGCATACTTCTGGTCGGGCGTGATGTAAATTCGTGTGACCTGCTGTCCCTTGGGTGTGCTGAAGACCACCGTTGCTTCGGAGATGCCGGAAGCCTCGGAAGGCTTGATTTCGGCGATCTTCCAGCTCAGCTCTGTGTCCCAGCCAAACATCTTCTTCAGAAACTCGTTGAACGTAGCTTCGCTAGGCTGTGAAGCGCTGCTAGCACTGGAAGAGGCAGGTGCGGTCTTGGCAGGAGCGTTCGACTTGGCTGCGCCGGCGTCCTGTGCAGCCAAACCTATGCTGAGCACAGCCAGGCCGGCAATCAACATTACAAGTATGCGACGATTCATGGTTCCTTTCGTGGTAGCAACTAGCAACTAGCTCGAGTTAAGAGGCAGGCTGCCCGGGGCTGATTGCTTCAAGCTAGTTGCTAGGTGCTCCCTACTAGTTACTAGTTGCTAGTTGCTAATTGCTGTCTCCCCTACATCTCCAGCTTGGCGGCAATTGGATAACGCCGGCCAAACCCAAACGCCTTCTCGGAAATCTTCAGGTCCCGGCGCCGCTTGTTGCCGCTTGTATTCGCTCCGGTCCACCATGCAGGCGACTTTGCGAACTAGGTCGACATCATAGCCGTGTGCGGCCGCAATTGCGTCGGGAGCGTGATTGTCCTCAATATATTCTTCCAGGATCGTATCCAGAACATCGTACGGAGGCAGCGAGTCGCTGTCTTTCTGATCAGGACGCAACTCCGCCGAGGGCGGCTTATCGATAGTCGATTGCGGAATCAGGGGCGTTCGCGAATTCACATAGTTAGACAAGCGGTACACCAGAGTCTTGGGCACATCGGAGATAACTCCCCAGCCGCCGCACATGTCGCCGTAGAGCGTGCAATATCCCACCGCAAGCTCCGATTTGTTGCCGGTCGTCAGCAGCAACGCGCCAAACTTGTTGGACATGGCCATCATCAGCGAGCCGCGAATACGCGCCTGAATATTTTCTTCGGTGACATCGGGCTGCCGTCCGGCGAACACAGGGTTAAGTCCACGCAAGTAGGAATCAAAAATATCGCTAATGGGAACCATCTCGAAGCGAATCCCCAGATTGCGCGCCAGTTGGGCCGCATCCTCGATGCTTCCCTGCAGACGAGTACGGCCCCGGCATGCCCACGCCAATCACATTCTCACGGCCCAGGGCGTCGACAGCAATGCAAGCAGTCAGCGCCGAATCGATGCCGCCGCTCAAACCCAGCACAACCTGAAGAAATCCGCACTTGTGGACGTAATCGCGAGTACCCAGCACCAACGCCGCATAGGCGCTGGCCTCCACTCCTTCGTCGCGGACATGCATATCGCCAGTCAATGACTCCGTGTCGAAACAAATCAGGTCTTCTTCAAACGACTTGGCCTGCGCGATCACTTCTCCGTCCGGGCCAATGACCAGGCTGGAACCATCAAACACCAGGCTGTCGTTGCCGCCGATCTGGTTGACCATCGCGACCGGCACGCGATAATTCCTGGCGATGGCGGCCAGCATGTCGCGGCGCAGTTCGCGCTTGTGCAGGTAAAAAGGCGAGGCCGAGATGTTAAGCAGAACCTTGCCGCCGGCGCCGATCAAATCTTCCACCGGATCGACCCCATACAGCCGGCGGTCCCAGAAGTGCTTGTCGTTCCACGCGTCTTCACAGATCGTGAGCGCCACCTGACTGCCGGCAAGTGCCAACAGCTTCTGATGATCGGCCGGCGCAAAGTTGCGCATCTCGTCGAACACATCGTAAGTAGGCAGCAATCGCTTCGATTGCACGAAGGCAATTTTCCCCTCGCGCAGCAGCGCCGCCGAATTCAGCACCGATTTGCCGGTAGAGGAGTTAGCCGGGGTCACCAGACCACAGATGACGGCAATGCCCTGCGTCTCCCGCGCAATCGCTTCCGCCGTTTCCCAGTTGCGATCCACGAACCATGGGCGCTCGACAAGGTCTCGTGGCGGATAGCCGCATACGGATAGTTCCGGAAAGAGGATGAGATCGACTCCGCCGCTTCTGGCGCGCCGCGCATATTCGATTATCTTTGCCGAATTGCCCGAAAAATCCCCGACGACAGTATTGATCTGACCGAGTGCGATCCTCACTCTACCAGTGTAAAGGCGCACCGTCAGATGCGCCAAATCGAGGACTCAGAGCCCGGCCACGTTCCAGTGAGGCGGCATTCCTCCGGGCGAGTCGGTTGGCGTCGTGGTGCCGGGAGCCGGATATGGAGTGGGCGGCAGGTTACTGCCTTGCGGGTATTCTGGTTGCTCGCCCGGCCGGCGGAGGGTGGGAGCGTTCGCCGGCTTCTCGTCCGGCTTCTTGTCAGCCACTTCCGTTTCGGCCGACTTCAAGTCAACTTCCTTCTCGGTGCGCACAATCTTCTGACCATCAACTGTCATGATCTCCAGGCGCGTCACCAGTTCACCCTGGAAGCGCACAAACTGTACTTCTTCCGGAGGAGTCCCGTAGATCCATTCTTCGTAATCCGTTCCCGTGTCGTCGCGGTCGCGAATTTTCTTCGGAGCCCGTCCCTTGGCATAGACCACCATCTCGCGATCCATCCCCACCAGGACGTTATGGTTCTTGATCGCATCCCGCACCTTCGGTGGCAACGTTTTCTCGTAGGCTTCGGCTTCCGTGAGAGCCTTGAAGTCGAAAACCGGTCCTAGCAAATCGCGCACCTGCTCACCCGTCAGTTCGGGAACATATTTGTCGAACTCGAGTGTAAGCACCGATCCCTTGGCTTCCAGGCTCTTGGGAGCGCCCCCCACGGGAGTCGTCGATCCGCCAGCGCCAACGGAAACGTGCTGATACCACTTCTCATGTTTCTTGGGCCCGCCATTGATTTCCAGCACGATTGACTTCTCTTTCACCAGAACATTGGTGATGACCACGCGATCGCCAGGCTTGGCCGCCAGCCCATGCTCGGCGATCAGCGATGCAATCTGCTGGTCGGTGGGCGTGACCACCCCGTTCTTGATCTGCAAACCTTTCTCGCTGATGGGAAATGGATGGCGCACATACACCCGCTCCGCTGTCAGATCGCGCATTACTTCCAACCGGGTGCGCGGCGTCATTTTGTCAGACGGGGAGTTGGCTTGCGATTTTGTGTCGTCGGCGGAAATGGGTAAGGCAACCAGCAAAGCAGCCATCGCTAAGAACGAAACACACAGGCGGTTCATGGGAAACCCCGGATTTTCCTAGATTATATGCCTATCGCAACCACCGATGCAGGCTACGACTTGGTATGCGAGAGGCTATCGCGCAGAGCAGGTTTCGGTGACAGCAAGGCAACGGGCTGGGGCAGCTCTTCCACCGGCAACTTCCACACGATTAGGATTCCAACAAGTATGGCAAAGGCGCAGGCGGCGCTGGCTTCCACTCCATAACCGCCGCCAGTGACCCACCAAGGCCCGGTTGCCGTGGTGCGAGCGTATACGTTAAAGAAACGAAAACCGCTGACCGGCAAGCCCAGGATCGACCCTAGGGTCGCATTCCATCCGAAGTGAATGCCCCACGGAAGCCACAACGATCGAGTACGCAAGTACGCGATCGAGAGCAGGATCCCAATGAGTATGGTATTGACCACCCCCCAACGGCCGGCGCCGGGATTCTTCAGATGCAACAACCCGTACAGTACCGAGAAGACCGCAATCGCTCCAGCCGCGCCGATCCCCTTTACGAGGTGCTGGAAAGGATAACCGCGAAACATCAGTTCTTCCGCCAGTGCGCCAAAAAGCAGAACCACAATTACGGCAGCGACCTTGGGAATGATCATCAGGCCGTGATCGTATGCGATCTTGGTATGCCCCCAGAAGTGAATGGGCGCAACCGCCAACAGGGTAAGAAGGAATCCTATGGCCGCTCCCATGGCGAACTGCTTCAACCAGCCCTTCGCCCGGGGCAAACCCTGGGCCGCGATGCGATGGTCCTCGATCTGATCGCCGACCGTCAGCATCCAGACAAAAATGCCCAGCAGCAATAACGACAATAGAGGACGAAAAACCAATTCAAATAGAAATGTGCGCTGGCCGACAATATCGGCGGCGATATGGCCCGAGACCACAAAAGCAATTGCCGATAGAATCGCTGAGAAGAGGAAAGCCCAACCCGGCTGCAGTTTTCCCGTGTCCGTCGTGAACATTCTTATACCTTGGCCGCTTGCGGCTTTCTGCTCGAATGGAAACTCAACCCTTGGCGTGCCACATGGAAGTCAAGCGGTTGTCCGCCATGTTCGCGAATGGCGCTTTCAATGCGCTTCTTCGTCCCTGGTTCGACCAGAACGATGACGCAGCCACCGCCGCCCGCGCCGCAAACCTTGGCTGCGCGCCCTCCATTCTGCGTGGCCACCTCAATCAGCTTATCAATTAAAGGCGTCGCGATCCCGGGCGCATTCGTACGCCGCAATTTCCATTCCTCGCTCATCAGCTTTTCAACCTCGTCCCATTGTTCGCTGACCAGAGCGCGGTACATCCCCTGGGCAATGCGCGAGATCTCCTCGAAATTGTGGATGACGTGTTTATCCCCATTAATGTGTTGCTTGAACACTTCCCAGTTGTTGATGCCCGATTGCCGCGGTGCGCCGGTGTAGAACAATGACAGGCGCTGATCCATCTCATCCAGTGAAACTGGAATGCTCTCGCGTCTTATCCCGCCGGCCTCCAAATGAATCGCGCTCACCCCACCATACATCGCTGGATAATAATCCTGGCAGCCGGTAGGAACGCCGATAAGTTGTGCCTCAATATTTTGCGCGATCACTCGAATCTGCTCGATGTCGATTTCGCGGCCAGTGAAACGAGCCAGCGCGGCAGCCGTCGCAATCATCAGCGCCGAAGAACCGGAAATCCCCGCACCCGCCGGCGACTCCGAGAACGTCTCCAGTGTGAATCCTGCCGTAGGCTGGAAGAAGCGAATCAGATAAGCCGCCAGCGGATGCCGATACGCCTTAGCCGCCAGCAGGTCGTCGAGGCTGGCGAAGCTCTCTTGCCGCGACGTATCGTGCGACTGCAGATGAATCTTCCGCCCCGCCTGCGGTGTAATCTTGCAGGCGGTCAATATACTGAGCGCGACGTTAACGCTGACCGCGCCGGGATGGAAAAGATAAAGCGGCCAGATGTCGAGCGTCCCGCCGGCAAGATCTGCGCGGCATGGCGCGGTAGCCACGATTTCCTCTCCATTGCCTTCTGCTATAAATTGCGTGACGGATTGCATCCTACGATTCGGCCCCTGTCGACAATTCCCTGCCCGCCGCCAGCACTTCTGCGACAACCTGCGCCACGTCGTCCGGCGTTGTCCGATGATTCACAAAGCAGGCGCGCAGGGAAAATCTGCCATGTATGCTCGCGTTCGATAGATATACTTTCCCACGCTGCACCACCCGCTGCAAAATCTTCTGATTCAGCACATCTGCGCCGACTCCAGCTTCACGTCGCGGAAGAAAACGAAAACATACTGCGCTGAGTGTCACCGGCGCCAGCATTTCCAACTCCGGCTCCGCGACAACCATGCGCGACAATAGCTGGGCATGTTGCAAGTCGTTTCGGATCGCTTCACGAAACTTCTCGAGCCCGTGATAGCGAAGCGACAGCCAAAGCTTCAGCGCCCGAAATCGGCGCGAGAGCTCGATGGATTCCTCGAAGTACGCGAAGCTTTCTACCGGATCTTCGAGCAATGACTTGGCATAGTCGCCGGTGTGCGAAAACGCCCGGCGTGCATCGGCTGGGTTGCGATACAGCAGGCATCCACAGTCAAGCGGCTGATACAGCCATTTGTGCGGATCCAGCGAAAGCGAATCGGCGCGATCCATTCCGGCGAACCAGGCCGGCTCAGCAATCGCAGCCAGAGCGCCATAGGCACCGTCAATGTGCAGCCAAGCACCGAATTCGCCGGCAATGTCGGCGAGTTCGGATAACGGATCGATGCTGCCCGTGGCAACCGTGCCGGCCGACCCGACGATGGCAATCGGCGTGAGTCCGGCTTCGACATCGCGCTTGAAGCTCGGCGCGCAAGAGATCCGTGCGAATACGGAAGTCGTTATCGCAAGGAATGTGCCGCAGATAATCGCGTCCGATGCCCAGAAGCGCGACCGCCTTGGGAATCGACATGTGTACCTGCTCGGAGGCGTAGATGGTTCCCGGCCGGGCACCGCTTTCATTGGCCGGCAAGCGCGCCTCGCGTGCCATGGCCAGAGCCATAAGATTGGCTGGCGAACCGCCGCCGGTCAAGCTGCCGGCAAATCCCTCGCATCCCACGGCCTGCGCCAGCCAACCCACAACTATCCGTTCGATGGTCACCGCCGTGGGCGACGATCGCCAAGCCGTTACATTCTGGTTGAGGACGCTAGCCAGTAAGTCAGCGGCAGCGGCCACTGGTTCTCCCGAGCCGAAAACGTAACCAAAAAATCGTGGACTATTCGGCCGGCTGCCTGCAATCACCTCCGCCAAGTCATCAAACGCAGACTCGCCTGTCCCATGTTCCGGCAGTTGTTTAGCCAGCAACGTTTGGGTTTCACTTCCAGTGATCCGGGGAAAACTCGGCCTCTCGCCGATGCTGGTCAAATAGTCCAGCGAAAGCCGCGTAACGCGTTCAAAAATTGTCTTGTATTGTTCGTCCGAAAGTATGAGTGGGTTCATGAGGGAATGCGTTTAACTCCACACGTGCCAGGAGCGGGACTCTCATTGTAGCGCGACCCAAATTCGGGCGATGGTTTACAGCTCGCGATAGCTGATCAACTCGATTCCTTGCCGCTGCAGCAGATCCCTCGCCTCAGGCGAGGTCAGTAAGCGCAACTCCTGCTCGCGTGATCGCCGCAGTCGGGTTCGCACTCTATCGAGGTCAGCGTCGTTGTAGCCGGGATGAGCGACAAACTCCCACGTTCCTTCGGGAATGCTCTCGACAATCGCAGTGAACAATCGCAAGTCGAGCAAACCGGTGACCGACACGCCCAGCGATCCATCGGTAGTGCGCAGTCCGTGCGCCGCTACCTCGCGCCGGAATCCGGCTGCAAAACTGCGTAGCACATTCAATTGCGCAAACCGCTTCCATGCCTGACGGGTGCGCACCAGGCTGCTCCAGGGCAGCGGCCACACCTGGCCAAAGGGATTGCGCACCGCCCCAACATTCCGCGCTCGCGCGGCTCGCAGCAGTGGACGTAGCACGGCCGGAAACATGTGTGCATGCTTGTGGGTATCGAAGTGCGAAACCTCGACCCCGGACCGCTGGATGCGCTCCATTTGGGCGGTCGCCTCGGCTTCGATTTCATCGGGGTTCAGTTTATGCCGGAAGGAAGCGACTACGAACTGGTTCAGGCTGTCGCGCAGCCGGCCATTGTTGTCTGCCGTCTGCCTGCAGCAGACTAGGCACTCGATCTGCCGGCAACAAAGGCTCACCGTCGAGCAAAACGACGTGACATCCGACGCTGAATGTACCTCCGCGCCGGGCAATCGACCCGGCTAACTCTGTCGCCTCGTCGAAGGCGCCGGCATTCGCCATCAGCGTTGCCGAGGTCACGATGCCACAATCCTGAGCCTCGACGATGGCGCGATTCACGCCCGAAGTCAGGCCAAAATCATCGGCATTGATGATGAGTCGGCGCACGACCTCAGTTTAGCAAGTCAGTTCTGGTGGGCCGTGAAGAGAGCAGAAGCCTTTTTGAATTTCGAACCGTAGATTGCAGGTTCGGCGGGCTCGGCTTTTGTGGGTCGTTGGCGGGGCAGCTAGGCGGTTTTTAAATTCCGAACGGGCGATCGCTCTCCTTCGCCCAGGTATGTCTTCAGCTTGTCTAACAACGCGGGAAACATCCGATCTTTGGGCAGGCAGGCGTTCACATCTATCCCACCGTCGATGCAACCGTAACCGGTAATCATGATGACCGGAAGTTCAGGATGGGTGGAGTGCAACTGTCTGGCAAGATCGAGCCCGTTCATCCCGTCCATGCGAAAGTCGGTTACCAAGATGTCGAATTTCTCGCGCTTGAATTTGTCCAGCGCGTCCTCGGCATTGTAAGCGCTCACTGCCCGGTAGCCCTGGGTTTCCAGGATCTCACAACTTAGCCGAGCTAGGACTTCATGATCGTCTACAAATAAGATTGCCTTCATTGCACACCTGTTCTTCTTTCCACGTGAGGCACTACACCGCGCGCTGCCTACAAAGGTTGGTTTCCTATGCCGTCCAAAAAGATGCCTCAAATTGCAAAAGTTTTGGCGGAGCCGGATTCCAAGCCCGCTTTCGGTCCGTGCAATCGCTGCCATCCATCTCTCTTGGCAACCTCGGATTCCGTTGCAAACCGGCGTCGCTGTTGGCTCTCGCGGTTTGACCGAGCCACGACGCTCATGTACATTCAGAAAGTTGATTCCACCCAGGTGCCACCGTTCCGGAGGCATGTATGAGGGCGGTTAGCTCAGCTGGTTAGAGCGCCTGCCTTACAAGCAGGAGGTCGCAGGTTCGAGCCCTGCACTGCCCACCAATAATTTTCAGCGATTTACACTCCCCGAGGCTGCTAACCGTTTTCATTGTGTCCCGGGGTAGCGTTCGTCCAACAGATGGGCAACACAGGACCCGATTCCTCCGGAGAACGGCAGCATAAGACATAGGTCACACACCTAAATCATCCAGTCCGGAGCCGGCCTATGTCGTCGAGCCAAATTAAGAGACGATTCTAATTACAGCCATCCGCCACCTTTTTTAGCTTAGAAACACTCAGCGTGGGCGGCTGCTGTGACAGAACATTATTCCTGGAAGCGGAGGGGGGCGGTTCAGAAACCGTTCCTGTAACCCTCACCAGTACCGCGTTATAGCGCTTCAACAAAGCGGGGTCGCCCTCCAACAGGTACAGGGCGTCGCTGGAAGTGCCCAGGGTGTAATGACCCTCATACCCTGTCAGACACCCCACAACCGTGGTTGGCTTACCGTTGGGCGGGGCCGCTGGCTTGGGAGAAGAACCTTCTTGGCTTTGCGCCAGTATGATGAGCGAAGGGCCAAGCAAAAGCAGTGGAAGTATCGATAGAGTTCTTGATATGCCAGATAGTCTCATGCAAGAATCCTCCGCGCTGATTTTGTGCAATGAAGGCCTCGGCTGACCACGAAAATCGCCGCAAACCTAGCTCCGCCCGTTCTCTAACCATGAATCGAATCGCTCATCATTAAGACGAACAACAGCGGCAGATAGACAATCGAGCATTGAAACAGTTGGCGAGCATACATCTTCGATCGACTGTTACTAACGGGAAGATTGAGAATTCTCAGCCGCGTTCCAAAATACAGCAATATGATGCCGATAATGAACGCTCCAGCGCAGTAGATTCGTCCCGTCATACCTAGTACGGCCGGAAGCAGGCTTACAGGAATCAGCATTAAGCTATAAAGAAGAATACGAAGCGATGTCGATCGTCCATCCGGCTCTACCACGGGAAGCATGCGAATAGCGCCCTTCGCATAGTCCTCACGATACAGCCAGGCAATTGCAAAAAAATGCGGGAATTGCCACAGAAAAAGAATCGCGAATAAGACGAGAGTACCCCAATCTAGCCGATTCCGAGCCGCGGTCCAGCCAAGCACGCCAGGCATGGCGCCCGGAAATGCGCCCACAAAGGTGCAAATCGGTGATATGCGCTTCAAGGGTGTATAGGCGAGCAGATAGACAGCTGAAGTAAGAAAGGTCAGGAATCCAGTCAGCCAGTTCGTAAAAAGAAACAGATAAATCGAACCGCCGACGGTAAGCATCCCTCCGACCAGGGTCGCGTGCGACAATGACATACGGCCAGCTGGAATGGGCCGCGAGGCGGTGCGCCGCATTTTACTGTCGACCTCATGCTCCATCACTTCATTCAGTGCGGCTGTACCGCTGGAAACCATGCCGATGCCGAGCAGGGCATGGAACAGGCCCCAGCCGAGCGACGGCATTCCCGCCTTGGCAGAACCGAAGAAGAATCCGCACCAGGCAGTCATGACAATCAGCGTCGTCACGCGCAATTTTGTGAGTTGGGCGTAGTCGCTCAAGCGTGGCACAAAGTACAACCGGCCGAAGGTTAAACCTTCTGCAAGACTAGTCATCATGCTGGGCTGCTCCAGTACGGCTGTGTTCTTTGTCCAACCTAGTTCTGACCATTGAAGGCTTCTACCGGATCTCGCCAGCAGCGCCTCCAAAATGCGTCGTCGGACAGATGTCCCGCCCGCCATTGCTGCAGGTTAGCCAACGTAGTGGCGGCCATACCGCCGTCCTCCGAATCGAAAATCACGACCACTCCAGCATACTTCGGCATTGTCGGAGGGAGCGCCGGCATCGGCTTTGCGAAATACGGACTTGGCAAGATTCCACTTGGGCTCCGACCCGAACTTATCGCTGGCCAACGGCTGCACCCAGATGATCTTTACCTTCCTTGCCATCCAGCGGCTCCCATTTGCCAGGAAAGTGCGCAACTTCTTCCTTGGTCTGGCGGACCGCGTCCTTTTCATGCGGGTCGCCCATGGAGACGACGCTGACGGTGGCCGCGCCCGGCAAATCGACGTGATCCCGCTGTATCCAGCCGCGAGAAATGCCGGAGATCTGGATGTGCACCCAGCCTTCGTTTACGTCCAGTACCTGAAACTCATCTTCAGCATCAGCCTGGAACAAAACCTCCGCTCCTCCAGCGGGCTGCGCCACTACCGGAGTATTGGAACGTTTCACCACCGCCAGGTCCGCCGGACGAGTTTGGTTGTGCAGGATCTGCTGAAGGTTTTCGCACTTCCTGAGCCAGCGCCTTGGCTTGCTTGCGTAGCGGCGGCGGGCCTGCGACTTCAGCAGACGCCGGTTTCGCGCTCGACGGAGTGGTGGTCAGGCGACGCAGTGGTGAAAAACGACGTCGTTTGCAGAGGGACTATCCGGGAGCGCGGCGCCAGTCGCGGTCTTCGGGGAAGGTGCTGTCGTCCGGGCCGCTGAGTTCGGATTCAGCTTGTCATCCAGAGCATCGAGCAGGTCGGATTCCAGTCGGCCGCTCGATTTCAGCAGCCGATATCCCGAATTTGCGGAAGTTGTGCCTGCGTACCAGGCGGTAATCTTCGCGTTCACGTGGACCGCGGTTTCGGTAGGGCTGATCGATTTGAGTTGTATGTCGTATTGGTAGATAGCCGCGCTTGTAGTTATCGAGAGAATGGCCTTCGGCTTCGGCGAATCCTTCCAGAACCGGAAGCTTGCCGCCACTATAAGACGGAATTTCATGAAGTGACTTCTCGCACCTCCGCCTTCGAGGCATGGAAGGTTCGCTCGGTGGGCAGGGTCTGTGCAAAACTTCCCCACGCCGCCAGCAGCCACCAGCAACAGAGACTTGCCATGAAGCTAACGCGAGCTCGGCTGTCCAGTTGCCTGATTGACCCTCACGGAAGCGGCTCCAATTGGCTGTGGTGAATCCAGCCGTGATGCCCATCTTCGGTCTCCACTCCGTACCAGTACGGGGTAAGAATCACAATCAGTACCTCGGTCTGCCCCGGCAACGATTCGAGGGTTGTTGAACTTTGAAACGGCGCCGACTTCAGCGCGCGCGCCTGGATCCTTAACCCGCAGTTCCACTTGATGACGCAGAGTCTCAACCTGCTTCTGCAGTTCCGGCACGCCCAGGCCAGAGGAAGAATCGTTGTTGCTCTGGGCAAGTGGCAAACCCGCTGCTGGTTGAACCGTCGACGGCGTCGGAGTAGCAGCATTGACTGCCTTGGCCTCTTCGGCTTGTCTCCGCCCTTCTTGAATGGTCTTCAGATGTTGCTGAATGGCGGCGTATTCGCTGGACTCGACATTCCCCAAAGACGGATGTCTGACATTGCGAGCGTCCACGAAGATTGCGTCAATCTGCAGCGATGGCGCCCGTGGGCTGGCATCTTGCACCACGTAACGAACGCTTATGGTTCCAATGTCCTCACTATCTTTGAAAAATCGCGGAGACAAGACTTTGTTGGCGACTTTATAGAAGGCCTTTCCCGGTCCTTTCCAAACTCCGAAGACGCGAGCTGCGTCGGCGCTGTGCGCTCCGTATAGAATTCTTTCCTTTTCGTAGGAGTAGGTCCCGTGGATGATTTGATCCTGTGTAACGTCCTGGACCGCTTTTAGAACGTCGCTCTGCCGGAGCTTCCACTCGCACCAGCAGGGTTTGGCCTTCGTCGGAATGCGGTGTTGCAATAACTGTGACAACGCCGCCGATAGTAGTTGCAACAGATGCAACCTACTTGCAAAACAATAGCAACCAGTGCCTTCGAGGCATTTTCGTTTCGCCGGGCTAGGGTCGGTGTGCATGGGACGGGCTGACGAAGCCGTGCGTGGAGAGCATAGATAGCTTGAATGCAGCTCCCGTTGTCAAGCAGACAACGGCAATTCCGATGCGGACCGCAGCCCAAAAAGTTGTTACAAAATTGTCATCGAAGATGTAAGAGTTTTGTAAAAAAATCTGTTGCAATGTCGTCGCAACACGATTGTACCATCTCGCCCCATTCGGGGGTTGTCGGATATTTTCCCCGGCGAACCAAAAGACGTGCTCCGCGGCCAAGTCGACCGGCGTCAGCCATCTTGTTACTGCGAGGTAATCGCGATGCAGATTGGCATTACGACTGTTTCGAACCGCAAGCCGCTTTTCCTTCAGTCTCTTCTTGCAAGTCTGGCAAGCGCGTTCGCACTGCTGTTTTTCCTTTTGATTTTTTTTGCCAACCCCACACCAAGCCGCGCATTTCCGGCTTTCGCGCGCAAATACGGGCTGCCCTGCTCGGCCTGCCACGAAGCTTGGCCGATGCTGAACGTCTTCGGACAGACGTTCAAGGACAACGGCTACCAGTTGATGAACGATCGCGATTCGCCGATCTGGCAGAATCCGTCGTATTGGCCGGTGACCTTCCGCATCACGCCGAACTGGCACCTGGAGAGCACCAACAAAGTCGCTGTCGACCAGCCCAACGGCACTCAAGCCGAGCAGAACGTGACCGAAAACGGCTTCGATGTCAGCGGACTGGATATTCTCAGCGGCGGCACTCTCTACAAGAACATCTCGTTCCTGCTGGTGCCCTCCTCCGACAATACCGGCGCTTTCCACTTCGAAAGCGTCAACGCCAGGATGGACAACATCGGCCACAGTTCCTGGTTCAACCTCAAGATGGGCAAGTTCGAACTGGACAACGTCATCTCCGAGAAGCGCATTCTGAACCTGTCGAACAACGGCGGTTTCTATGTGCTGTATCACTTCTCGCCGTTGGGGGACAACAACATCTTCGGCCAGATGGGCGACAACCAGTTTGGCGCGGAGTTGATGGGGCACTCGCTCAACGACCGGACGCGCTATTCCGTCGTCGCTTCTCAGCTCCAACGATGGCAATGTCAATTTGACCTCCAAGAACGCCTACAGCACCTTCATCACCGCGAGCCAGGCCTTCAATGCGGGCTACCAGGGAGGCGTAGACCGCGTGGGCGGCTTACCTATTCATCGGCAATGGTCCCACCTACAACCTGACCTCGGGTGGCGTGCCCATCACCGGCGTCGGCAACAAGCCCTTTAATCGCGAAGGCGTCTTCTGCCCTGATCTACGTGAAGAAGCTCGACTTCTCGCTGTTCTTCCAGCACGGCTGGGACAGCGCGTACTTCGGCACCAGTACCCCGGCCAACTACGCCGCTGCCGGTCGGAGCGCAGCGGCACCGTCATGGAACGGCGGATTCGTGGAAACCCATTACGTCTGGAGTCCGCAGCTGATCTTCATCCAGCGTGATGAATTCGTGCGGATGTCGCAGCAGGCGCTGGCCACCACTCCGGGGAATTTCGGAAACACGAACGCCTACTCGTTCGCCGTCCGCTACTACCCGTTCATGTTCAGCCGCGCGGGCTTTGCCTATCACGCCGAATACGCCCTGATTCAACAGCAAGGCGCATCGCCGCTGACCTCTACCCAGCTGAGCACCTACAGCGCTTTCCTGGGCTTTGACTTTGACTTCTGAGGGACACCCGATGCGCACACAGAATCTTAAATCGCCGGTTGATCTTGAGTGTCGTGGCGGTTCTGGTCCTGGGAATCGCCTGTCTGGGCACAACAAACGGAGTACAGCGAAAATAAGCGGCTCAACATGGAGAGCCATGTCGGCAGCATGACCGGGCATGCCACCACGGGCGCAGCCGATCTATAAGCGGTTCTGCATTGGCTGCCACGGAGAGCTGGGCGACGGCCAGGGCGAGAACGCGCAGTGGATCGATCCCAAGCCGCGCAACTTCACCATTGCGATCTTCCGCTGCCGCTCTACTCCGACCGGAACCCTGCCCACCGATACCGATTTGTACGACACCATCGGCCGCGGCATGCTTAACTCCAACATGCCGCACTGGCGACCGCTCACGGACCAGGACCGGGTGGACCTGGTGGCCTACGTCAAGCACTTCTCGCCCCGATGGGTGACGGAGAAACCGGGCACTCCCATCGTCATTCCGCCGGAGCCGCCGGTCACCGCCGACCGAATCAAAGAGGGCCGAGTGCTGTTCCAGAAGCTGGAATGCTGGAAGTGCCATGGCGTGACCGGGCGAGGCAATGGACCTTCCGCCGACACTCTGACCGACGATGAGAACCGCCCGATCAAGCCGTTTAACTTCCACGATTCGCAGCGCTTCAAGTGTGGCTCCACCGACGCGGCGATGTATAACGATTTCATGACCGGTCTGGATGGCTCGCCGATGCCGTCGTTTGCCGACAATGTGAAGCCAGATGAGGCGTGGGAGCTGGTCATGTATCTGCGCACCTTGCAGCCTGACAACACCCAGGAAAAACAGATTGCCAAGCAGCTTGGGTTGACGCCGATCGATCCTAGCCAACCTTTGCCGGATACCAGTTCGCCGAGCGATTCCGGCAGCCGTCCAATCCGCCAGCGAATCAGCCTGCCCAACCACAACCCAGTAACCCTGCAGCCGGCGCCGCCACGAATCCGTCAAGCCCGCCGCAGGCCAACAATTCCGGAAACCAATGATCAGGGGTAATAAGGAGACTCGTTCGATGAAAGTTCAGTTGAAAGTTGCGGGAATGCTGGCCGTCTTGGTTGCTGATTGCGACCGTGGCGCTCATCCATGGACCCAAAGTGAATGCCGCGGCAACCGGCAAGATCACCGGAACGGTGAAGCTCGATGGCACAGCTCCGCACATGAAGGGTATCGACATGTCGAAGGACCCGTACTGCGCGAAGTTTCACGCAAGCAGTCCGGCCCACCTGGAATTGGTCGTGGTCGGCAAGAATGTCGGCCTGGAAAATGTCGTTCTCTACATCTCGCAGGGCTTGCCGGCCGACGCGGCCAGCCAGAAGTCTTCCACCGATCCGGTATTCGATCAGAAAGGCTGCATGTACACTCCGCACGTGATCGCCATGAATCCGGGCGAGGACTAAAAGTGACCACCAGCGACCAGACCGCGCACAACATCCATCCCGAGCCGGACCCGAAGACCGGGAACATCCCCTGGAACCGCTCCCAGCCGCCCGGAGCGCAGCCCATCGTCCAGAGCTGGAAGGCCGAGGAAGTCGCCATTCCCGGTGAAGTGCAACATCCATCCCTGGATGCACGGCTATCATGTCGTCGTGAAAGGACCCTACGCCATGACCGACGACAGCGGTTCGTACACCATCGAAAATGTGCCCCCCGGAAACTACACCGTCACCTCCTGGCAGGAAACCTACGGAACCCAGACGCAAAAGGTGACCGTGGCGGCCGGACAATCCGGCAACCGCAAACTTTACCTACAAAGCGAAATAGTGACTGCTGCGCAGACCGCGCGTCGGTTTACGGGACGATCATCGGCGCCGCGCAGCGCCGCGGAAACGAGTTTCGTTGATCGGGTGAGACGCTATGGCGAAATTGTTTGCGGTGACGATCATCGTGATTGCAATTGCTTCCGCCGTTCCCATCGTGCTGCACATCTGGGAACCTCCCGCCGACATCTCGGCCCACGGCCATCTGATCGACGAGCAGATGTCGGAGACCATGGTGGAGGCCGGCATTTGCTTTCTGGCCGCGCAGCTGATTCTGGGCTTCTTCATCTGGAGATTCTCCAATCGCCCCAAGACCGAAAAGATCAAGAGACTTTCCCGGCGGAGCGCGCGGCCTGGTGGCAGCTGCCGTGATCTTGGTCGGACTCGAAGTGATGGCTCTGGGAGTGTTTGGCACCAAGGCTTGGGCCAGCATCTACTTCACGCCGCCATCCGCGAACGCCATGCCCATCCAGGTCCAGGCTGGCCAGTTCGCCTTCTATTTTCGCTATCCCGGACCCGATGGGAAGTTTGGCCCGCTTCATCCCGAACAGATCAACGAAGTCAACCGAAAACTTCTTTGGTCTGGATACCACCCACGACGCTGATTCCAAGGACGACATCGTGACCGCCGAAATGGCGGTGCCGGTGAACCGCGAAATCCACCTGCTGATGCACTCCAAGGATGTCGGCCATTCCTTCTTTGTGCGGGAGCTGCGCATCCAGCAGGATTTTGTGCCCGGTCTGGATCTGTCAGTACATTTCACCCCAACCAAGATCGGCAGGTACGAAATTCTCTGCACTCAGCTTTGCGGACTGGGGCACTACAACATGAAGGCGTATCTCGAAGTCATGTCGCAGGAAGACTTCGACGCGTGGCTGAAGCAACAAGCGGCCTTGCAGTAGGTCGTCGAGCCGCTCCGCGCAGGCGGGCGTACTGAGAGGGTCATTCCATGCACGACATGTCCGGACAGGCTGTCCATCACCACACCGCCCCCACCGGCTTCATCCGGAAGTACGTCTTCAGCCTCGATCACAAGGTCATCGGCGAACAGTACTACGCGCTCGCCCTGGTCGCGGTTTACATCGGGCTGGTGCTGTCCTGGATCATGAGGATCCACTTGGCATGGCCGAATGCCGCCATTCCGGGATTGCAATTGCTGTCGAAGACGGGTGCGCCGGGCGGCATACTCACGCCGGAGTACTACCTGCAACTGATGACCATGCATGGCACCATCATGGTCTTCTTTGTGCTGACCACGGCTCCCTTCGCGGGCTTTGGCAACTACTTCCTGCCCATCCAGGTAGGCGCCGAAGACATGCCGTTTCCGCACATCAACATGACGTCCTTCTGGGTCACGTTCGTCGCTTTCCTGGTTGCGGTAGCTGCTTTCTTCGTTCCCCAGGGACCTCCTCTATCGGGATGGACGGCCTACGCTCCCCTGAGCGCTCTCGGCCAGGTGGCCGGGCCGGGACAGGGTACCGGCCAAGTGCTGTGGGCGGTTTCGATCGCCATCTTCTGCGTAGGACAGTTGCTCGGGTCCCTGAATTTCATCTCCACGACGCTCGATATGCGTTGTCAGGGCATGAGCCTGATGCGCCTGCCGCTTAGCAGTCTGGGCATGGTTCATCACCTCCTGCATCGGCCTGACGGCGTTCGCGGTGCTGATGCCGGCTTGCATCCTGCTCATCCTCGACCATGTCGCCGGAACTAGCTTCTTCGTACCTTCTAACCTGGTCGTAAACGATCAGTTGCAGCCGCATGCCGGCGGATCCACCCTGCTGTGGCAGCACCTCTTCTGGTTCTTTGGACATCCCGAGGTCTACATCGCGATCGTGCCGGCAATGGGTGTGGTATCCCATGTCTTGATCACCAACATGCGCCGGCCTCTGCTAAGCCACCGGGTAGTCATTTACTCCATGCTTGCGCTGGCGTTTCTCAGCTACATGGTTTACGGACATCACATGTTCGTCAGCGGAATGAATCCGTTCTCGTCGATCGTATTTTCTTTCCCCACGCTGGCGATCACGATTCCGGCTACCATCATCGTGCTGATCTGGATTGGCAGTCTCTACGGCTCGAAGCTGCGGATCAATTCTGCTTCGCTGTTCGCGCTGGGTTTCATCTCCATGTTCGTCAGCGGCGGCGTCAGCGGCTTCTTCCTCGCCCAGCCATCGCTCGACATCATGCTGCATGCCACCTACTTCGTGGTCGGCCACTTCCATCTGGTGATGGCAGTGGCAGCACTGTTCGGAATCTTCGCCGGAACCTACTTCTGGTTCCCCAAGGTAACCGGGCAGATGATGAATGAGACTCTGGGGAAGAATTCATTTCTGGTTCACCTTCGTCGGCGCCTATTGCATCTTTATGCCATTTCATTATCTGGGAATGGCAGGAAACATCCGCCGCTATCAGGCGTTCGTGGATGACTTTATGGCGCCGCTGATGCCGGTGCACAAGTTCATCACCATCGCCGCGCTGATCACGGGAGCCGCGCAGATACTCTTTCTGTTCAACCTGATTTACAGCCGCTTCTGGGGCAAGCCTGCTCCGGCGAATCCATGGGAAGGCACGTCGTTGGAGTGGTCCATTCCTTCGCCACCGCCGTTCGACAATTTCGGCGGCAAGATTCCGGTGGTCTATCACGATCCCTACCAATACGGCATCGAAAGTGCGACTGGCGACTACGTCATGCAAGATTCGCCCGAGCAGATCAACTCCATTCACGACGAGAAGTAGGTGTTGTAGAGTTCTTGGGCCAGAAGCAAAAGGGTGTAGTTCATCATGGCAACCACAGTTCACGAACCACCGAAGATTGGCCGGCACGGGGCCGCAGGCACATGCCGGTGGAAACGGCAATCTGATACCGGCAGGCGGAAGTCTGCGCGCGGTCGACGACAGTTCGCCGGCTTCGAGAACGGGCATATGGGTTGGGCTGGCGGCGATTACCATGACCTTCGCCGCATTCACCAGCGCCATGGTGGTTCGCCAGGGAGCTTCCATGGACTGGCGGCACTTTGTGTTGCCGTCGGTGCTTTATCTCAACACCGCAATATTGATAGCGAGCAGCGTCACTCTGGAGTTTGCCCGCAAACGGGTTCGCTTGTTCGTGCGCGGATTGCAGTCGCAGCGCGCGCATTCCGCTGCTCTGGCTGTGCGTCACCCTGGGACTGGGCCTGCTGTTTGTTGCTGGTCAGTATGCAGCCTGGCTGAAACTGAAATCGGAAGGACTGTACCTGGCTACGAACCCGAGCAGCTCATTTTTTTATCTGTTTACCGCGATCCATGCCCTTCACGTGCTGGGCGGCCTTGCGGGATTAGTCATGGTGATTTGGCGCTTCAGCAAGCCAGTTCCGACGTTGCACCTGAGTACGCTCAGCACGGTTTCGTACTACTGGCATTTCATGGATGTGCTGTGGATTTACCTATTGCTGTTGCTGTGGACGCGAATTTGAGGGAGGCACTTGTGAGCCAATCGGACTTGACCATGGGAACACATGCCATTGCGCCGGAGCGATCTTCGCCATTTGCGATTCCGACCAAGAAGCTGGCGATGTGGCTCTTCCTGATTGCCGACGCTGCGACCTTCGCGGCCTGTCTTGTGGCCTACGGTTTCTTGCGCAATGGTTCCCTCAACTGGCCTACGCCGTTCAAGTTTTTCCCCACCGTCGTCAACGCCATGGTGATGACCTTCATCCTCATCACCAGCAGTCTGACCATGTTCCTCGGGGTTCGAGCCGCCAAGATGGGTGATCGGGACGCGGCATTTCGCTGGACCATGCTCACCGCGGCCGGGGGAGCGATTTTCGCGCTTGCTGCACATTCGCGAGTGGATGGGCCTGATCGACGAAGGAGTGCGCCTGTTTCGCAATCCCTGGGGCAACGGATTGTTTGGCGCGGCATTTTTCTCGATTACCGGATTGCACCTGACGCACGTCACAGTCGGCATTATCGTTCTGATCGTTATTGGAGTGCGCCACAAGAGCGGGCGGTCCGACGCCGACGATATGGAAATCACCGGACTCTACTGGCACTTCGTGGATCTGGTCTGGATGTTCGTTGTGCCGTTGGTCTACCTGCTGAATATATCGAAGTAACCCGGGGGCCGAAGACGGAGGGACGAAATGGCTCTTGCAAAGCAACAGGATGATGGCGCAGCGTCGTATGCCGCAAGTCTCGGAAAGTATCTGATGGTCTACGTCGGCATACTCATCCTCGCCGGCCTTCAGTTCGTTATCGCCTATCAACATGTCGATGTGACCGCGATGCTTTTCCGCATGCTGGCGGTGGCAATCATTGAGGCGGGTCTGGCGGTGGTATTCTTCATGCATCTGGGGTCGGAGAATCGAACCTTTGTCACCTGGGTTGCGATTGTGACCCTGTTTGTGCTGGCGGCCATGCAATACAGCTGGACTGACAGCTTCCGCATGGAGAGAGATGCTCCGCCAAGCTATCGTTCACCCGCTTATCAGGGAGGACCTTCGCAATGAGGACCAAGTATCCCATTCCGACGCGATTGCGGCACTGCCTTCTAGCCGTCGCCGGACTGGTGTTGCTATTTGGCCCGCATGCGCTTTTCGCCCAAAGCTGTTCACTCTGCTACACCCAGGCCGCAGCTTCAACCGCGCGTTTTCTTCAGGCGCTACGCAGTGGAATCCTGATCCTGATGATCCCTCCCATGCTGATGTCGATCGGACTAACTGTACTCACCTACCGGCGCCGCAATGACTTCCATTCCTCGCGATGACATTTTGAGCGAACCAATCCCAGTCGGTGAGCACCACTTGAGGAACGACCTGACCGCGAATCGCTCACGTAGTCGGGTCTCGTCGGTTCAATTCGTTCATCGTCCCGCGTCGAAAGCAGTTCTTGTGCAACAGACTACCCAGGTCAATGTTCTGTAACGCCTTACGGGATTATGGAATACACAGGCAGCCGCTCCAAGCCAAGCTCTATGAGAGTAAGATCGCGCGACACAAGAGGGCCGGCGGTTTAGTTCCACGCGGCGACAGCATTCCGGCGGATGAATGACTTCGTCCGCAGCCGCTGAAACCAGGTGGGTAAAAGGAGATGTTTATCAAGAAGCCGAGAGTGACATTGAAGAACGCTATGGCAGCCGATAAGGCAACAGAGCAAGTTCTCTCTTCAGAGTCTGCTGTGCCGCAGGCCCATGCTGACCACCAGGAAAACCGAAACCGGCTCAGATTATCTATTGAGCTACCGCTGCGTATTACGGTCTTGCATCGCCGGCGTGCAACCACGTCTCTAGAGGCAACGAGCACCGACTTTACTGAGAATGGAGTGGCTTTCGAGAGCAATGCCGATCTCACGGTAGGGGAAGTTGTTCTACTGGAGTTCCTGGTGGCAGGGGAGCGTCGGCCGAGCGATCAATCTCTGGCCAGAGTAATCCATCGAAACGGAACCAGCTATGGAGCTTCCTTCCTAGTGTAATGCCCCGCTAAACAGCGGAATAATATTTCTGTTCTCTTCTTAGTTTGAGCTAGGGAGTTGGTATGTCCGCTGGTATGGTCGATGATAGTCACTTCAAGTGAGAGCCATCTCTATGCGCGTAGCTTTTGCTATGAGCCGTCATGAGCTGCGGCGACTCGTCCTGCAAGCATTTCAGCAACTTTCTGGCACAGGTTTTCCGGGCCCTCAAGTTTGCTAATAAACAGATCTGCGAAACTGGCATCGGTCGGAACTTCGTTGACCCCTGACACCAATACGACCGGCAGATCTGGCCTGTTCGCCTTGATTCTCTTGGCGAGCTCGGTCCCGGTTTCATCGGGCATCAGTTGATCGGAGAGAACCAGATCGATGTGTTGTGACGTGACGATTTCCATTGCCCGCCTCGCCGACCCTGCGGTCATTACCGCATATCCCCACTTCTCCAACACCAGTTTTCGTAGGATTAGCGAATTCTCCTCGTCATCGACGCAAAGGATCACTTTCTTAGGCTGAGCCACGGGCGGCCTCACGTCGAGAATTTTCCAGGAACTCGCTAGGTATGTCCTGCCCGTTGTCGGCCCGCACCAGAGGGATGAGAACGCGGAAGGTGGTTACGTTTCCTTTCGGATGAAATACCGTTCGGAACCGAATATCGCCGTCATACTTCTGAATGATGCCCTTGCTGATCCATAGTCCCAAGCCCGTCCCTTTACTGAACTTGGTAGTGAAGAAGGGCTCAAACAGACGCTTTCCGTCTTCAACTTTCACACCGGATCCGGTGTCGCAGATAGCAATACAGACGACTTTGCCCTGCTTTTTCCAATCGCTTCTCTCCGAGACACTCACCCGCATGCGCCCGCCGCTGGGCATGGCCTGGATAGCATTTCCGATTAGGTTCAGGAACACCTGCTTCAGTTCGGCGGGGAATCCCTGAATCGTGCCTCGGCTCCGGTATCGCTTATCAACCGTGATCCTGGCCAGCTGCAGCCGACGGGTTTGCAACTCCAGTACATTGTCCAGAAGTTCGGCGACCGACAACTGCACCGGCTTCTGCGACTCGCGGTAAAAACTCAACGTCTGCTTGGTGATGTGGGCCACGCGCAACAACTCTTGTTCCCCAAGGTGGGCATAATATCGCGCCTGTTCGTCCAATGAGGGATGATCACGCAACAGAAAAAAGGCGTTGGTAATCGCCTCCAGCGGATTATTGATTTCATGCGCAATGATGCCAGCCATGCGACCCATCGCAGCCAGCCTTTCGGCATTGCGCAACGCCTCTTCCGCCCGTAACTGCGCCGTAATGTCGCGATTGATTTCGAGAATGGCTTGTCCCTCGGCCTTGAGGGCTTGCCGGCTGGCGACGATCACCTCGTGCCCATCCTTGGTACGCTGCACCAGCCGCCCATCCCATCGCCCTGCTTCTTCTATGGTGGACTCGATTTCGAAATCAGAGACGGGGAACTTGGTCTGGAGCACGTCGTGAATGTTGTTTCCGAGCACTTCTTCGCGCTTCCAGCCATATAGAATCTCTGCCCCGGAGTTCCAATACTGCAGCAGGCCATTCAGATCGCGCACAATGATGGCTTCTGAGGCAAGCTCAAGCAAGTCAGCCCGCTCGCGCAACATGTCTTCCATCTTCTTGCGACTGGTAACGTCGAAGAAGGCGCCAACTGCGCCGCGAACTTGTCCCGTGCCGTCGAAGAGCGGACTCGCGCTTCCCATCAGATGGGTCACCGTTCCATCCTGCCGGCGAACCTCCAATTCGGTGCTCTTGACCGGTTTCCCGGCCTGCGCGGCCCTTTGAACGGGAAGGTCCTCATCAGGCACAGGCCTGCCATTGCGATAGGCTTGGAAAGACCGCGGTCCGGACGCAGGGAAACGCACGGACAGGTTATCGCCGGCCAGTCCCAGAACACTCCCGAGATTTGCGTTGACCGTAATACTGCTGCAGGCCAAATCCTCGGCGACCGCAACTCCCACCGGGAGCACCTGCATAATTGTCTCTAACTCGGTTAAGCGCTGCTCCAACTGAGCGTTGAGGTTCCGAATTTGCTCTTCCGCGGTAATCTGACGGCTGACATCGGTGTTAGTACCAAACCAACGTACGATGCTGCCGTGGGAGTCGCGAATCGGTACCGCCCGGGACAAGAACCAGCGATACTGACCATCCCGCCCCTTCAGCGGAAATGTATCTTCCCATGACTCACCTGTGTCCCAGCAACGCTGCAGCCCCGCCACAACGCGCTCCGCGTGGTCAGGATGGTGAAGGCTCTGCCATCCGGAGCCCTTCATTTCCTCATCGCTTAACCCGGTGTATTCGTACCAGCGGTGGTTGTACCAGATTACTGAGCCATCCGCGTCGGCCATCCATGCGAGTTGCGGAATGGAGTTGGCAAGAGTACGGAACTGGGATTCACTCTCCCGCAGTTCCTCAGTCCGATCCTCCACCCTCTGTTCCAGAACGCGGTTCAGGTATTCCAGTTGGCGCGTCTTGCGATGCAGTTCGGCGAAAACACTGACCTTCGCCCGCAAAACTTCAGGCACGACCGGAACCGAAATGTAGTCCACCGCTCCCCGCTGGTATCCCTTGATACGGTCCAAGTCGCTGAGATGGATGCCGGAGATGAAGATGATCGCCGTCTTCTGAAACCGGGGATGCTGCCGGATCATGTCGGCCAGCTCGAAGCCATCAATTTCCGGCATGCTCACGTCCATGAGCACGACGGCAACGTCATTCTTCAGCAATTGCTCGAGAGCTTCCCTTCCCGACGTGACTTTGATCAGGTTCTCGCCCAGCTCGCGCAGCACCACCTCATAGCTCAGCAGCTTGGCGGGCTGGTCATCCACCATCAGGATGTTGACTTTCTCGTCGATATTCATTCTCGATCCTTGCCGTACAAGGATTGCCGTTTTCGTCTCTTACCGGTGAAGCCACATGCGCAATGCTGACAAGTAACTGTTCCGTGTTAACCGGCTTTGCCAGATATTCCGACGCTCCGGCCTCCAGGCATTTTTCCCGATCGCCTTTCATCGCCTTCGCCGTGAGGGCGATGATCGGAAGCGCCGGAACGACGGATTCTGCCGAATTACCTGCATGGTTTCATAGCCATCCATCTCGGGCATCATGATGTCCATCAGCACAATTGCGAGATCGGGAGTGGACTCGATGGTCGCGATCGCCTCGCGCCCGGTTCCCGCGGTCAGAACGCTCATACCGCGGCGCTCCAGGACGCTGCTCAACGCAAAGATATTGCGCATATCATCGTCGACCACCAGGACTTGCTTGCCGACCAGGGCCTCATCAGAGCGATGCAGACGATCCAGCATTCGTTGCTTCTCGGGCGGCAGGTCTGTCACCACGCGATGCAAGAACAATGCCGTCTCGTCCAGCAACCGTTCTGGCGACTCCACGTCCTTCACCACGACGCTGCGAGCCAAGGTGCGCAGCCTTGCATCTTCGTCGGACGTTAACTCCTTCCCGGTGAACACTACCACCGGCAGGTCGCTAAGTGATCGGAGTATCGCGCAGCTTCTCCAGAACCTCAAACCCGGTCATGTCCGGCAACCCAAATCCAGCACGAGACAGTCGTAGGGTTCTTCGTTCACAGCCGTTAACGCTTCCGCGCCGGTTGACACGACAGATACATCAATGTCGTCATAGCCAAGCAATTCGCGAATGCTCAACTGCTCTGCCGGATTGTCTTCAACCACCAGCAATCGCTTGCGGCGAGGCGCCGTGTACTCCTTGATGCGGGAAAGCGCCGCCTCTAATCCTTCCGGAGTAGTCGGCTTGGTGACGAAGGCAAATGCACCCCGCGACAGGCCATGATGCCAGTCTTCATCCAACGTCAGCATCTGTATAGGAATATGCCGGGTCGACGGATCCTGTTTCAGATGGTTAAGGATGGTCCAGCCCAGCATGTCGGGCAAGAAGACGTCCAGAGAAACCGCGGTCGGATGAAATTCCCGGGCCAGAGCGAGAGCTTCGCTCCGCGCAGCGCAACCAACACCTTGAATCCCTTGTCGCGCGATAGGTCGCAGAGAACACGCGCATAGTGCGGATCGTCCTCCACGATCAACAGCACCGCATCGCCGGGCTGATTATTGTCGCGATCATCCTCGACCTGCTCGACATGGTGCTCCGCCGCAGCCGAGACGCTCGGCAACGACAGCGTGACCATTGTCGATGGAGCACTGCGGTCGGCCACACCCAGAGCAGAGGGCGACGGACCGACGTAGGTCTGCGGCAGATACAGGGTGAACGTGCTGCCCTTGCTGGGAGCGCTGCGCAACTGAATTTCACCACCCAGCAGGCTTGCAAGTTCGCGGCTGATCGCCAGTCCGAGACCGGTTCCGCCGTACTTGCGGCTGGTGCCCGCATCTGCCTGCTGGAAGGCCTCGAAGATGATTCGCTGCTTGTCCAGCGGAATACCGATTCCGGTGTCACTCACCTCGAACGCAACTACCGAAGCAGCCCCGCTCAAAATCGGATGATCTTCACTCCAACCGCTGGTGGCTGGCAGTTACAGCCAGTCGCACGCCTCCTTGTTCGGTGAACTTGAACGCGTTGGAGAGCAGATTCTTCAGCACCTGCTGCAGACGTTTCGAGTCCGTGACCAGGCTGCGGCCAGCTTCGTATCCGTTTGTATCTCGAAGGCCAGCTTCCGATTTTCTGCTTCGTGACGGAAGGGACGTCCAACCATCTCGAGCAAGTCGAGAAGAACACCTCCTCGGCTTCGACCGAAACCGTACCCGACTCGATCTTCGACAGATCGAGAATGTCGCTGATCAGGTTCAGCAGGTCGGTGCCCGCGCCATGGATCGTGCGAGCGAATTCCACCTGCTTGGCCGTGAGATTGCCATCGGGATTGTCGGCCAGCTGCTGGCCCAGAACCAGAATACTGTTCAGCGGCGTACGCAACTCGTGCGACATGTTGGCCAGGAATTCGGACTTGTACTTTGAGGTCAGCGCCAATTCCTTGGCTTTCTCCTCAAGAGCGCGGCGCGCTTGCTCGATTTCCTGGTTCTTGCGTTCCACCTCCGAGTTCTGTTCGGCCAGTTGCTGCGCCTTCTGCGCGAATTGTTCGTTGGTCTGTTGCAACTCTTTCTGCTGGATTTGCAACTCGATAGCCAGCTGCTGTGACTGCTTTAAGCAAACCTTCGGTCTGCATCGTGGCTTCAATACAGTTGAGCACGATGCCGATGCTGGCCGTCAGTTGCTCCAGAAAAGCCAGATGCGACGCGGTGAAGGCGCTCAAGCTGGCAAGCTCGATCACCGCCTTGACCCGATCTTCGAAGAGCACCGGCAGCACAATGACATTGCGAGGAATCGCTTCGAACAATCCGGAGCGAATCGGCACGGTCTGCGCGGGAACCTCGGTGATCAGCATCCTCCGCTTTTCGGCGGCGCATTGTCCAACCATGCCCTCACCGGTCTTGATTCGCTCTGCGGATACCCTCAGCCGAGTTGGCAAATGCAGAGAGCAGCATCAACTTGCCCGACTCCTCGCTTTCCATCTGGTAAATCACACCTTGCTGGGCATTGACCAGCGGCGACAGTTCCGACAACAGCATGCGGCCTACCGTGGCCAGATCACGCTGCCCCTGAAACATGCCGGTGAATCGGGCCAGATTGGTCTTGAGCCAATCCTGCTCGGTGTTACGGTCGGTCGTCAGCCGAAGGTTGTCAATCATCGTATTGATATTGTCCTTCAGCTCAGCAACTTCACCACGGGCTTCCACCTGGATGGACCGGGTCAAGTCTCCCTTGGTGACGGCGGTAGCCACCTCGGCGATGGCACGCACCTGGTTGGTCAGGTTGTCTGCCAGCAGATTAACATTGCCGGTCAGGTCCTTCCACGTGCCGGCGGCTCCAGGCACATTCGCCTGACCGCCGAGGCGCCCTTCGACGCCTACTTCGCGAGCAACGGTGGTCACTTGATCGGCAAACGTCGCCAGCGTGTCGGTCATGTTGTTGATGGTCTCCGCAAGCGCCGCGACTTCGCCTTTCGCATTCACCGTCAACTTCTGGGTGAGGTCGCCGTTGGCAACAGCTGTTACCACCTTGACAATTCCGCGCACCTGCTCAGTCAGGTTGGCGGCCATGACGTTGACGTTGTCCGTGAGATCCTTCCAGGTTCCGGCAACGCCCGGCACCTGCGCCTGACCACCCAGCTTGCCGTCGGTGCCGACTTCGCGGGCCACGCGGGTCACTTCGGCGGCGAAGGCGTTCAGCTGATCCACCATCGTATTGATCGTGTTCTTCAGCTCGAGAATTTCGCCCTTCACGTCCACCGTGATCTTGCGCGACAGGTCGCCGCGAGCCACCGCTGTAGTGACTTCAGCAATATTGCGAACCTGCCCCGTCAAGTTTCCGGCCATCGCATTGACCGAGTCGGTAAGATCCTTCCATGTTCCCGCAACTCCTGGGACGTTCGCCTGGCCACCAAGACGGCCTTCGGTGCCGACCTCGCGTGCCACGCGAGTAACTTCAGCAGCGAACGAACGCAGCTGCTCGACCATGGTGTTCAGCGTTTCTTTGAGCTGCAAAATCTCGCCGCGCACGTCGACGGTGATCTTCTTGGAAAGGTCGCCGTTCGCGATGGCGGTCGCCACCTCGGCGATGTTGCGCACCTGGCCAGTAAGTTGCTGGCCATGAAGTTGACGTGTCGGTAAGGTCCTTCCAGGTTCCGGCGACTCCCGGCACCTGCGCCTGGCCGCCGAACTTGCCGTCGGTACCGACTTCGCGGGCCACGCGCGTCACCTCGCCGGCGAAGGCATTGAGCTGATCCACCATCGTATTGATCGTATTCTTCAACTCAAGAATCTCGCCCTTCACGTCTACCGTGATCTTGCGCGACAAGATCGCCGCGAGCCACGGCAGTCGTTACTTCAGCGATGTTGCGCACCTGGCCGGTCAAGTTACCGGCCATCGAGTTGACCGAGTCCGTCAGATCCTTCCACGTACCCGCCACACCTGGCACATTCGCCTGTCCGCCCAGACGGCCTTCGGTACCGACTTCGCGAGCCACGCGCGTCACCTCGCCCGCGAACGCGTTGAGCTGATCGACCATGGTGTTGATCGTCTCTTTCAGCAGCAGAATTTCGCCGCTGACGTTGACCGTGATCTTCTTCGACAGATCACCGCTGGCAATTGCTGTCGACACCTCGGCAATGTTTCTCACCTGGCCGGTAAGGTTGCTGGCCATTGAGTTCACGGAGTCGGTCAGATCCTTCCACGTACCAGCGACGCCCGGCACCTGCGCCTGGCCGCCCAGTTTGCCGTCCGTACCAACTTCGCGGGCCACGCGGGTCACTTCGCCGACGCGAACGAGCGCAGCTGATCGACCATGGTGTTGATAGTGTCTTTCAGCTCGAGAATTTCGCCGCTTCACGTCCACCGTGATTTTGCGTGACAAGTCGCCACGAGCCACGGCTGTTGCGACTTCGGCGATGTTGCGGACCTGCGCGGTCAGGTTTCCGGCCATGAAGTTAACGTTGTCGGTAAGGTCCTTCCAGGTTCCCGCCACTCCAGGCACCTGCGCCTGACCGCCCAGCTTGCCTTCGGTACCGACTTCGCGAGCCACGCGCGTCACTTCGCCGGCGAAGGCGTTCAGCTGGTCCACCATGGTATTGATGGTGTTCTTCAGCTCCAGAATCTCGCCCTTCACGTCCACCGTGATCTTGCGCGACAAGTCGCCGCGAGCCACGGCGGTCGTGACCTCAGCGATGTTTCGGACTTGGCCGGTCAGGTTGCCGGCCATCGAATTCACCGAATCGGTCAAGGTCCTTCCACGTACCAGCCACGCCCGGAACATTGGCTTGGCCGCCCAGACGGCCTTCGGTACCCACCTCGCGGGCCACACGCGTCACCTCGCCGGCGAACCGGTTGAGCTGGTCCACCATCGTATTGAGCGTCTCTTTGAGCTGCAGAATCTCGCCGCGCACGTCAACTGTGATCTTGCGGGAGAGGTCGCCGTTGGCGATGGCGGTAGCTACCTCAGCGATATTTCTCACCTGGCCGGTAAGATTGCTGGCCATGAAGTTGACATTGTCGGTCAGGTCTTTCCAGGTTCCGCCAACGCCGGGCACACTGCGCCTGTCCGCCTAGCTTGCCTTCGGTCCCGACCTCGCGAGCCACGCGCGTCACCTCGCCGGCGAAAGCATTCAGCTGGTCGACCATCGTGTTGATGGTGTCTTTCAGTTCGAGAATCTCGCCCTTCACGTCCACCGTGATCTTGCGCGAGAGATCGCCGCGGGCCACGGCGGTCGTCACTTCAGCGATGTTTCGAACCTGCGCGGTCAGGTTACCGGCCATGGCATTCACGGAGTCTGTCAGATCCTTCCACGTTCCGGCCACACCCGGCACCACGGCCTGTCCGCCCAGTTTGCCATCGGTGCCCACCTCGCGAGCCACGCGCGTCACTTCGGAGGCGAACGACCGCAGTTGGTCCACCATCGTATTGATGGCCTCTTTGAGCTGCAGAATCTCGCCGCGCACATCGACCGTGATTTTGCGCGAAAGGTCGCCGCTGGCCACCGCCGTCGCGACTTCGGCAATGTTGCGCACCTGGCCGGTGAGATTGCTGGCCATCGAGTTCACGGAATCGGTCAAGGTCCTTCCAGGTACCGGCCACGCCGGGCACCACCGCCTGACCGCCTAACTTGCCGTCGGTGCCCACTTCGCGGGCCACGCGCGTCACCTCGGCGGTGAACACGCCCAGCTGCTGAATCATCGTGTTGACGATGTTGGCAGAGCGCAGGAATTCGCCCTCCAGCGGACGCCCGTCCACGTCCAGCCGGACCGTCTGAGTCAGGTTGCCCTGGGCGACAGCCGCGATGGCGCGGGTGACTTCCGTGGTCGGCCGCAGCAGGTCTTCGACCAGGGTATTGACCGAAACCTCCATCTCATCCCAGGAGCCGCGACGCTGCTGGATGCGGACGCGTTCGCGGGTCTTGCCCTCTTTGCCGACGGCTTGCCCCACGCGCTTTAACTCCTGCGCCATCTGCTCATTGGCAGAGACGATCTCGTTGAAGGTGTCGGCGATCTTGCCGGCAAACCGGTCCAAGCCACGGGAAGCCTTACCGAGAAGTTGCCGTCCCGCACGGTTTGCAACGAGGCGAGAATGACAGCAAGTTCGCCCGCTTCCGCCAGTTCGGCAACTGCCGTTTGGCCATTATTCGGGAAGGTCGGTGTGACCTCGGGACGGGGGCCGGGATCCACAGACGCTTGCGCGGCAGTATCCATGGTTTCTCCTAACTGCGTTAGAAAGTATCGAATTTTCTCTTAGAGCCTTGTTGAAGCGGCCAGCATTCAAGGCATCTGAAAATAGCAAATTCTAAGTGGCAAAGTCTTCACTTACAATTACTTAGTACTTTTCTATTAAGAGTGCTGGGGCAGAGCCATTATGCGGTGGGTCATGGAGAAACTTATCAACCATAAAATGAGGATTCTGGATCAGCCCAGCTAGTTGATGCAACGACGCCAAAGAGGGTTGCCTTGCCGACAGCCGGAAAGCGATCCCCCGCCGCAGGTTCGACTCTTCGTTGGGCGGTTAGCGTACCAATCCTGGACCGCATTGCTGTGTCTCCCACCATTTCTCGACCGACGCCGTCTGTTTGCGACCCCAGCGCTGCCCCTGCCATCACCTTCTGATTCTGCGGCCCAAGCTCAGACATTCCACGAATTACAACCTCCCCGGCATCGGACGATAGAACCCGCCGAGGCGCTGGAGCACGCTGGAGAAGCAAATGAATGAACAGGCGGGTTGGATAAAAGTTTCGTCCCCCTCCCAATTTCATCCCCTACCAAGAGAGTGCGACTCCGCTTCCCAACTTCAAATCTGTTACAATCGAGGACGTTTAGTCGAGCGAAAATATTTGTGCCCGACTGAATGTTTGGACGGATTCCTCGCTGTCCATAAACACCAGGGAGGTTATACTTGGTGGCAATGGACGAATCTGGCGAAGCCGTTAAAAAACAGCGTATCGCCAGTGTTCATAAGGGTTTCCGCTGACCCGAAGCAAATAAAAGCGGGGTCGTAGTTCAGTTGGTTAGAACGCTGCCCTGTCACGGCAGAGGCCGCGGGTTCGAGTCCCGTCGACCCCGCCATACTCCTCAGTAACTTGCGAGGAGTATGGCCTTCCCGAAACGCCCGTCGCACACGAATCTGGCCACAAACACGCTGCGGCAGAAGCTCTTTCGGCAGACTCCTGCACGGTGAGCGCTCGATCCAGCATCGGTTCCTTATCGCTTACCCCGACGGTCGTCCGCTGCACCGCTGGTGTGTGGGTGTAATAAAAAGACCATCGCCTCGAAATGTCGCCGACCATTGCTATCGCCTTTGCGTAAGAGGAAGCCTCTCAAAGAGGAGGGGCAAGAGGGAGGCAAAACTAGGCTGATTAGCGCTTCGGGCGCGGACTAGACTGAGCGTATTGCAGGGCGCATCGCCAGAATTAGTCCGTAGATTCCCACCAAACTGGCACTCAGCAATACCGTTCCCGGTGCTCCTATTCCTGCAATCAATGCGCCTGCGGGGAAATCGCCTAATGGACGGATGCCCATGAGGAGCAGGGTATTCAGGCTCATCACGCGTCCTCTCATCTGCTCCGGCACGCGGATTTGCAACAACGTAATTGTCGTGGTTCCGGCCAGCGTCTGACCGATCCCGAAAACTAGAAGAGCGGTCATGGAGATCCAGAACTGTCCGCTGACGGCAAATGCGGTGAGGGCGGCAACCCATACAAAAATGCCGATTAAGTAGATGGATCCTCTTTTTGGACTGCTACCCAGAGAGGCCAGGAATAATGCCCCCACGATGGTTCCCACGCCAGCGGAGGAGAAAAGCAAGCCGAGACGCTCCGGGCCCACATGCAGGATCTTGACTGCGTAGACCGGCAAGATCAACGCCGCTGATGGTCCCAGGAACAATAGTGCAGCGTAGCCGGATAATACCCACGGCAAAACCACGTCGCGCTTTACCGTGCCCATCGCCGCTTGAATTGCCTGAAAAGTTGATTGTCGATGACTCGTCCCCTTAGGGACTCGCATGACGTACAAAGCGATCAATACTCCCAGGTAGCTGGCGCCGTTCAGAAAGAAGTTGCCGGCGTAACCGAGCGTGGCCACGCCAAATCCGGCCAAGGCCGGCCCCAGCGTCGAGGCCCCGTTGAAAACCATCGCTTGCAGACTGATGGCATTCCCAAGATCTTCCTTGGGGACGAGGACCGGAACTAGCGCGCCTCGAGCAGGCTGATCGAAGCTCAGCAGGGTTCCATTCAGGAATGCCAGCACCAGAATCATCCAGAGCCGAATCATGCCAAACAGGGTGAGGAAACCCAGCAAAATCGCCAACACTGCAGAGCCAGTTTGCGTGCATAACAGGAGGCGCCGCTTGTCGAGACGGTCGGCGACGCTTCCGCCGACCAGCGCAAAAAGGAAGAATGCCAAAGCTTGGGCCAGTGAGACCGTGCCCAACGCAAATGCCGATCCGTGGGTGATTTTCAGAACCAGCAAACTCTGCGCGACAATCTGCATCCAGGTGCCGACTGCTGAGACAATCAGGCCAAGCCAGAGCAGCCGGAAGTCACGATGACGCAAAGCGCGGAACGTCTTGAACACACCAAGATTTTGCGGGTTGGATTGCGAAGCGGCCGTTGTCGGTACGGCACTCATCCCACGTTGGTTCGATATGACCAGGAGATTTGCGTGGTGTCGGATTTCGCTGCTGCCCGCGCGACCTCAATCAAGTGATGATCGGGCGATAGCGAGCAGACGGGATCGGTGGCCGTCGCGTCTCCGGTAAGCAGCAAAGCCTGGCAGCGGCAGCCGCCAAAGTCTTCCGTCCGGCGATCACAGCTTTTGCATGGCTCCGGCATCCATTCTTCGCCGCGAAACCTTTGAAATGCCGCCGACTCTTGCCAGATCCATTCCAGCGGATGCTGGCGAACGTTGTCGAACTCCATGCCTGGTATGACTCCAGCGGCATGGCAAGGCAGCGCCTGTCCGGAAGGATCAATCAGCATCAGACGCCTTCCCCACCCGCCCATGCATGCTTTCGGATAGCGGGCATAGTAGTCTGGAACCACGCTGTCAATTCGGATTTTTCCTGTCAGGCGTTGTTGGGCTTGTTCCACCGCACGCAGGCAGTTCTCCAATTGCTGAGGAGTCGGAAGCAGGGTGTCGCGGTTCTTCAGCGCCCAGCCATAATACTGCGCATGCGCAATCTCAATGCGCTCTGGCCGGAGCTGCTCGATGAACGCGATCATCTCGTCGATATGGTCGAGGTTTTGGCGATGTACGACCAGGTTCACGGTGAATGCAACCGGGAGCTGGCGAATCTTGTCAGCCAGTACGACCTTGTAGGCATGACCCTTGGCGCCGGCGATCCAGCGCGCCGGCTCCTCTCGCGAATCCTGAAAGCTGAGTTGGATATGGTCGAGTCCCGCCTCCACCAGTTCAGCCAGTCGCGCCTCAGGCAGCCCGAGCCCTGAGGTGATCAGGTTGGTATAAAGGCCAGCCTGGCGCGCGCCGGCGATCAGATCCTTCAGGTCGGTCCGGGCCGCCGGTTCGCCGCCGGTCAAATGCAAATGCAGAACGCCGAGGCGGCTGGCTTCCTGAAATACCCGAATCCACTCTTCGGTGGAAAGCTCGGCCTTCGTCGCCACCAACTGCACAGGATTGGAACAATAGACGCAGTGCAGCGGACAACGATGCGTAACTTCGGCAATCAGCGCCAATGGGTTCGGAATCATGCGTAATCTACGATTCGTTTCTGCTGCAGAGCTTCCAGAAAACTCGAGACGTCTTCGGTGATCTTCACCGGATCAGCCGCACCGTATTTTTCCGCCAACGCGGCTACGATCTCTTGCACCGTCCGTTGACCATCGCAGAGTTCCAGGATGTTCTGGCCCGTCCCCTGCACTTTGATCATGCCTTCAGGGAAGAGGACAACTTGTTGTTCGCCCTGGGTGCTCCATCGGCAGCCGGGTGCGAGGCGGGGCTGGCTGGTCGGTGAAGGGCGAGGCACGTTCAGGCCTCCATTCGAAACGCGCCCGGCGGAGGCCATCCCGGCTGGACGTAGGCAAAATGAATCGCGTCCAGTTGCGCCCAGAGAATATCGCATTTTGCCTGTAAGGCAGCGATCGCCAGCTCCTGTTCGGCTCGCGTGTGCGCATTCTCGGTAACCCATTGCAGCGCAAATCGTGCGTCTTCTGGCGCCTGATGCAGACGAGCCGTGAAATAGTCGAGGCCACTCGATAGCCACGGATAATGCTGACGCAGGCGATCCATCCGCAAGGCGATCAAGTCGCGCGAAAACAATTCGGTCAGCGAAGAGGCCACCGCTTCCAGAAACGTTCGGTTCTTTACCAGATCAAGGTAAGCATCCACGGCGTAACGCACTCCAGGCAGGACTTCGTCGCAGCCCATGACGCGCCGGCGGTCGAGGCCGGTTGCTTCGGCGAGGCGAATCCATCGTTCGATACCGCCTTCCTGGGCAGAATCTCCATCGTGGTCCACGACCCGCTTGCGCCATGCGCGGCGAAAGTCTGGATCTTCACTGCGCGACAGAATAATCGCGTCCTTGATGGGAATGCGGCTCTGATAATAGTAACGGTTCAAAGCCCAGGCCTGCATTTGCCCGCGGCTCAATTTGCCCTCGTGCATCATGAGGTGAAACGGATGCTGATGGTGGTACCGTTGCTCGCCTACGCGCCGCAGCCGCAGCGCCAACTCTTCGGGGGAAAGCACCTGAGTGTCTGAAATTGTTTCTACAGATTGAATTGCCACCCATCCTCCGCTACTTCCCAGCCTGCTGCCCTTACCTCGCGGTATTCGTTGCTCGATTCATCTAGCATGGGATTTGTGTTGTTCACGTGTACAAATACTTTACGCGGGCGCCGCAGTCCCGCCAACGCGCATAAACTTCCTTCGGTCCCAGATACGGGAACATGCCCCATTTCACGTGCGGTGGCTCCGCTCCCCTGAACCTGAATTAATTCATCATTGCTCCAAAACGTGCCGTCGAACAAAATCAGGTCGGCGCCTTCCACAAGCTGTAACACCTGCTTATTGATAGCTGGAACAGCCGGCATGTACGCGACCCGTTCCCCCGAGGAGGCGGTTAACATCACTCCCAGCAACGCTTCTTCAGGTTGCAGCGAGGCGACACGCTCCCGTGAAATATAAACAGGATACTTGTTTCCTAGCGAAAATACCTCGCAAGAGATCTTCGTTGCCTCTCCCCCTACGGCATCCAGGGGGAAACTTTGTCCGAGGGATACATCAGTCCAGCTAACTTGCTGCGGAACCCGATTCAACATGCCAAAGACGTTATTATCCTCGCGCAGAATACGGCGAAGCGAAGGGGTACAGTAGATTTCAAAAGGCTGCAGCTCCCGGAGCGAGAGCAATCCTGCAATCTGATCGATATCAGCGCTAGTAAGCAGCACACCAGCGATTGGGGAATCCCGAGTCCCTTCACCCGGCTGGAGCGCGGACGTTCGCTCGATTTGCAGGCGCAAGTCGGGAGAAGCGTTTAGCAGGAACCATGAGAGGCCGTCATTACTGACGGCCACCTGGGTTTGCGTGCGGCTCTTGCCAGAAAAGCTTCCGGCGCGCACGGAGTGACAATTCCGGCAATTACAGTTCCACTGCGGAAATCCACCTCCCGCAGCGGAGCCCAGAATCTCAATGCGCATCCCTCAGCTTACAGTTCTGCGTTCGCGTAGCAGTTGATTTCGCAGTTCAGGCAAATCTCTTCAAACTTAGGGCTGGTCCATTCCATGATTCTCTCCTTAAGGTTCCCTGATGATCAACTTCGGTTGAGGGGTTGTAGCGGCTCCCAGTATAAAACGGGATCCGCTCCTATGCACGTTACTTTATTGCCAAAAGCTTAAAACTTGAGCACGAAATCGCAACCGTCGTACCCCTTGGGTATTTCCTTCGGGCCGCCGCTCTCCGTGCACACGGGAGTACGGCACTGACTACTTCGCTCGCGACAACTCGGCATAGAAAATATCCAGCTGTTCCCCGGTCAAGTTAAGTTGCCAGCCGGTATCGTCAGTCTTGAGCTGTGCCATCAACTGATTCTTCGGAACGCCTTGCCTTACCAGACCGGTCGCGCGGGACACCATCGTATCGATCCGGGCCTTGAACGCTTCCAGGTCAGCCCGGGTAACCACCGGACCCGTGGCCGGCACAACCACGTCGAAGTCCAGTTTCAAAATCTGGGCCAGCACCGGCCCCCATCCGACCAGACTCCCGCCGGCGGAGAAATCCGGAGCGGGCTTGGCCGAGTACAAATCTCCGACCACGACAACCTTCAAGTTGGGGAAATATACCACAGTATCGTGGTTGGAATATGCGTTGCCGAAATGCATTAACTGCGCGTCGATGCCGCCCAAGTGAATCTTGTACTCGTTTGCATAGGTAATGATGGCTGAAGCCGTCTTATCGGATGCGAAATTGGATGAAGCCAGAGCTGCTCTCTCATTCTCTTGCGCCACGATCGGCGTCCCAGCTTCGAGGAACCTGGCGTTGTTGCCGATGTTGGACTCATCATAATCGGTAAGGATGAGTGCCCGTATGGGTTGTTTCGAGATTGCTCTCACGCGCAACATCAACGCATCGTAGCTGTCGGGAAGCTTTCCATCGACAAGGATCAGGCCGTTGGCGCTCAGGCGCAGAACAGAATTGCTTCCCCGACCGGAGATCATATAAAGGCCGGTCTTGATGAGCTCCGAGCTCATCCCGTCGTTACGAGCGCTGTCTGGGAGTCGCTCGATGTTTTGTGCTGCACCGGCGACCGCTCCGGCTATCAGCAGCAGAACCATGAGGCATGTTCTGTGAGCCGGCTGTGTTCTCATGAGAATGATGCCTCCACGGCGGTATTGAGAGTCTAACTTGCTTGAGAATTCGCTCCGTGACTTTCGTCCGGCCACGGAGCGAACCGAAGGTAATTCGTCTGCTGTTAGTTCCCATTCCTCGAGAAGCCGTAGAACTTGTTGTTTCCCGTGTAACCAGGAATGCCCAAGTGAGTGTAGCCGGACCCCCAATACACGCTGTCGCCGGAGACGGTTGCGCCAGCAATCACTGACGAACCGGCCGCGTAGCTCCACAGCGTACGACCACTGGAAGCGTCGAGCGCGAACATCGTCGGCGCACCGGCAGTGCCTGACATGGACTCAACGTACACTACGCCTTTGGCTACCGCCAGCGGTCCGAGGTCGACCGCGCCGTTAGGATCGGCCACCTGCCACTGGATCGCGCCGGTTGACGGATCCAGCGCTGCCCAGGAACCTGCGCTGCCGCCCGAGTACGGGATGCCATACAGGTTGCCGATCGCTACGTAGATGCTGCTGCCGTCGGAGGCTGAACCCCACTCCATACCGCCGAGCGAGGAACCGGGGCCGACCTGCGTCTGCCATAGCACCGCACCACTGTCAGGATCGAAAGCATAGTAGATCCCGCTCTTCTGGCCTGCGCCGATGATGGTCCTCCACCCTCCTCTACCGTGATAGGTGACCTCGTTCGGCGCCGAGCCGAAGTCGTAGTCTGGGCCAGTCGGCTCATTGGCGAGATTGGCCGGACAGTTGGGTCCCCAAACGCGCAGCCGACGTTCCAGTCATCGCTACCGTTGCTCACCCCGTACTGGTTCCAAGTCACCATCTTCTGCGCCCACTTGATGTGGCCTGTCCACATATCGAGCGCTAGGATGGAGTCCACGTGATCGCTGGCCGGAAGGCAATGCGCTTCCGTGCCGCCTGCAGCAATACAAGCCAGATAAGTCGGATCCGTCGGGTGGCTGTAGTTGTCGCCGGTGCCGACAAAAACGGTGCCGCGCAAAACATCGACCACCGGATTGCTGCCCCAAATCGCCGCGCCGCTATATCCCGATGCGGGGACGGTGAAGGTCTGCCACAGCTTATGGCCGGTAAAGGCGTCGAGCGCGACAACGCTTCCGCGAGCCGAGCAGCAGGGATAAGAGGGATTGGCGGCCGCAAACTCCTCGTCCGAGGTCATGCCGAAGTACAGAACGCCCTCGGCATAAGCCGGCGAAGTGGTGATCACCGGAAAGCTATTGGACGTATCGGGCTGCGTCTTCCAGATCAGGTGACCACTGTACGCGTCGATCGCCAGCATCCAGCCGGTGGTCCCGGTGGAATTGTACTGGGTTCCGACGTACAAAACCCCGTTGGCTACTGTCGGAGTGCCGCGGGAGACGGTGCCTGCGGACAAGCCGTAGTCAGAAAACAGGTGCGACCAGATCAGCCGGCCGCTGTTTGCGTTGACGGCGTAAAGGTGTCCTGTCCAGTCGGGAAAGTACAGTACGCCGTTTACCAAGGCCGCGCGCGCCGAGACATCGCCACCGGTGGTGAAAATCCACTTCGGCGCCAGCCTGCCGACATTGCCTGTCGTGAGGCTCGTCTGCGAGGCGGTGGCATCGTTGGTTACGTCCTGGCCGAACATCGGCCAATCTTGCGCCATCAGCGGGGTCACTGCGAAGGTAGTTAACAGCAGGCTGAGGACGAGGGCAGAGAAACGGAGATCGTGGCGAATCGTTTTCATCTTTGTTAGTCCCCCCCACGAGGACATTTTGTCGATTGGACATACCCCACGGGCCATAGCGGACCTGCAGTAGGATTCCGTGAAAGTTTGTCTTGAGGTGCGGTAGAAGAGTGCCCCCGATTTGCTCCGGAGTAAATAGAGCCAAAGTGAATGGAAGATAAAGTTGATGTGAAGATTGAGTGAATAATGTGAAGGATTCGGCGCCAATATCTCGAAAATGCTTTACAAACCAGGAGTTGGCGTGTAAATCATTGCTTGCCGGCATTTAGTCCAAGTCCGGAACAAAGTGTTGGACCTACCGGCCGAAAGAGCCTGAGGTTCCGCGACAACGGTTTGCGCCACCCCTGCTTCACTTCTCTCATTGCGCTAGCGCAAGTATTGGGTTGTCTGGGAACAACGATCAAGCCCGGGCCAAGTGCCACAATAAAGTCTCAAACTACTATTAACCTCGTCTTAGAGGCTGTAACTGGTTTTTGCTGAGGCAAACTTGCGTTAGAAAGCTGGCCGCTTGGAGAAAATCTTTCGCTTCGCAAGTTTTGAGGCGGACCGCGAGCGCTATCAGTTACGGCGCGAAAGCTCCGTTATCAAACTCGAACGTATTCCCTTGGATCTTCTATTCCTCCTGCTTGAACATGGTGGGAAGCTTGTTCCTCGAGAAGCGATTGTTGCCAGGCTTTGGGGCGACAACGTGTTTCTAGATACGGAACGCAGCATCAATACGGCGATTCGCAAAATCAGGAAGGCATTGGGAGACGATCCGCACCATCCCCAATTCATAGAAACGATTGTCAGAAAGGGTTATCGCTTCTTTGCTCCGCTCATCCCGGACGAGCAGGATCCAGATCTTGACACCGGAATTCAATCGCTCGTCTCCCAGGTCGGGCATGGAACTAACGGAGACGGTGGCGAAATCACGCTGCGAGGTTTTCTGGTCGAAACAAATGGCGGGGCGCCCGTCTTAACCTGCGATGTAGTTGTCAGCAACATCGCTTTAGGCCGGCTCCCCCTGTTGGAACTGGAGCTTCCGCCCGATGTGACTCTGCCCCTGAAAGGGAAGGATAGATTGCTGCTGAAACTCCTCGGAGTGCGCGTGACCCTCACACCGAAAACAGTCCACGCTCTTCACGCCTTTTCTATTTCTGTTCTGCAAAGCGGATTGCGAACGCGAGCAACGGACCACCTCGGGATTAGCGAGGAATTACGAGAGAAGCCGCGCCTTGCTAATGTGGATGCCAAGGCCGCCCAATTCAGTCCCCTGCGGAAAGCCCAGTCCGCCAGTACGTCGCAGCAATCCTGAAGCATGGATCACTCTTGGCGTTACCCGGGAATGTCGAGCGCAGTTTGAACCAGAGTTATATTCAGGACCAGTGCACGAGAAATGCTGCTGGCGAAAGATCTTCGCGGGAATTCTTTATGTACAGTTTTTCGGCAACAGACTCCGCAACGGGCATGCTTCGCACTTGGGTTCTTTCTTCAGGCAGTAATGCTTCCCTGCCTGCACCAGCAGCCCGTGCATCTCGTTATAGATTTGGGCGCGACGGCTGCGCTTCTCCTGACTCATGGGCGATGCTGGATGAACTTGCGGCTTTCGCGGGTCCGCGGCGGCGTCGAACACTGGTGCCAGCGCCTTCTCTTCCTTCAGTGCATGTTCCACCAGTTGGCGGATTTCATCGTACGTCGCCGCCTGATCGATCGCTTCGTGGCGCTCGAGGATGCGGCGTGTGTAGGCATCCACGACAAAGATTTCACGATTGCCGGCGTACAGCAGAATCGCGTCGGCCGTCTCTGGTCCAATGCCCTTCAACCCGAGCAGTTCGGTACGCAGTTGCGGAGTAGCGGTGGCGAACATTTTCTCCAGCGATCCCTGATGCCGGGCATCGAGAAACGCCACAAAACTCTTCAGCCGCTCCGCCTTTTGCCGGTAATATCCCGAAGAACGCACGAGTTCTTGCAGCTTCGCTAACGGTACCTCACGAATCCCGGCGAGGTTGAGCAGCCCAGCCGAGCGCAGGCTCTCGAGAGCGCGCTCAACGTTGCTCCACGAGGTATTTTGCGTAAGGATCGCACCCACGATCATCTCGAAGGGGGTCTCTGCCGGCCACCAATGCTGCTGTCCCCAGGCCAGCGTCAACTTGCGATACATCGTGCGTACCAGGGTTTCGGCCTTGCTTGTTTTCGTGAGCCTCACTGCGGCGACTGCTTGCCTTGCTTCAGTTGCTGCTTCCAGCCCAGAACTCGCGCTTTGTTGGCTTCCGCTTCCGCCTCCGGCACCATCCCCTTGCGTTGATACAGGATTGACAAGCTGGTATGCGCAAGAACGTCATCCGGGTCGAGTTCGACAATCCGAGTTGCCACCGCGATGGCTTTGTCCAGTTGTTCCGTGTCCTGGTACACCCTGGCCAAACCATGCATGGCATCTATAAAGGAGGGATCGGCCACCATAGCCGCTTCATATTCGTTGATTGCTTCCTCGTGATGGCCTTCGGCATACAGATCGAGGGCGGCGTAGTAATGATCTTCGGCGGCCTGGCGTGAAGCTTCGTCGGTCATGGTTTTGCTGGAATTGCTGCGCTGAGTTTATCAGGCTGGCCAACCGGCTGCGCCACCTCGATATACTGGCTACAGTCATGCGCAACATTCTGCGTTTCCTGTGGAACTCAGTTCGGGGACATCGCTTCGCTCCCTGGCGCAGCCCCTATTTGCGTTGGCGAATCGAAACCTATACCGGCATCAAGATGCAGAGCATTGGCTTCCTTGAGTTCTGCGGATTCATGTGGCGCGAGCGCCAGGAACTGCGGCGCTTCCTGAAGTGGACCGGCGAAATGGAGCGCTATGCCCGGGCCAAGCCCAAGAATCCGTAAGGCCTCTAGGAGCTATCCCACCACCACTCCCACTGGCGTCCCCACTCCCGCCGCCAGCTTCTCCGCGGCCGACGCCTGCCGGGCTGCAATCTCCAGGTATCCCGAGCTCCCCACAATGGCAAAGAACTCCTCGTCTTCAGCCTCGGCGTACGAGTGCCGCAATCGCGTAATCGTTTGCCCTGATATCAGAATGCTTATGGGCGGGCTCGCATTGCCGAACCATGCCGGCGCATCCAACTCGCTGATGTTGGTGATCAGGTTGCCGAACTTGTCGACCTTCAGCACTACCCCTCGCAAGCTGTTTTCGCCGATCTGCTCTACCTGCGGCAGCAGCAGGCGGACATGGTCAGAAACCTCGGGTCCGAACTCGGAAGGAGCGACGCCTTTGCTGAGCCAAGCCGCCACCGGCGCGAAGATGTCGCGGCCATGGAATGTCTGGCTTACTGGCTGAAGGAAGTATCGTTCGGCGGTGATATGCCGCACCGTGAATTTCGATTCCCGCGCCTCGATCAGCGATAGCACGCCGTTGTCGGGCGCCACGAAGATGTAGTCATCGGTTTCCACGACGAGGGGACGGCGAGCACTACCAACGCCGGGATCAACCACCACAACATGCACGGTTCGCGGCGGAAAAAAACGATAGGCCTGGGCGATGGTCCACGCGCCATCGAACACATCGTAGGAAGCAACCGCGTGGCAAACGTCGACGACGGTGGTCTCACTATGTATGTTCAGCACCACCCCGTGCAGGATGCCAACGTAGGGATCGTTCAGGCCAAAGTCAGTGGTGAAGGTGACAATGCGGCTCTCGGACATGTATTGGCAAAGTAGCCGTCGACGCTGCTGCCGTCAAGCCACGCGGCGAGAAGATAGGCTGGAAACCTGAGAAGGAACATCTGTCCTGAAAACTGGGCGTCCGAATTGGACACTGACAACTGACAACCGGCAACTGTTTTTCTTACCAGGTCCCCATGCGCAACACCAGTCCGCCGGTCAGTTGCACCGAGTTCCGGTAACTGAAGCCGTTGATGTCGTTGGTCCAGGCGCGGGCGTACTCCAGGTTCGCCAGCTGCAGGGCAAGCGCGTTGTTGAATTTGTAATCCACGCCGGCACCTGCCTTCATGGCGAAGCCGGCGGTATCCCAGTCCGTGTTGTAATACGCATGTTTGGCCGCCCGGCCCTCATCGTTGACAGTATGCCAATCGGCCACTTGCGCGCGCAGCGTGGTATTCATAAATTCCTGAGTCACCTTGGTTCCACCAATCATCGCTTGAAAATGTGGCGACCAGTGGCCTGAGGTCTGGGGCGTCCAGCGAGGTCCCACCATATAGGTGAGGGCATCTCCACTCCAGTTATCTTTGAAGTCGAGCATTTTACAGCCGCCGACATCCAGCACAATCTGCCACTCCGCCGCTACCCGAAATCCGGCCGTGCCTCCGCCTCCCATACAGGAGCCGGCATTGGCGTTGTTCAAGTAGTCCGTATAAATCGCGTGAAAGGTGAAATCAAACGGCGCCACGCCGGGGGGAGGATCCACAGGTTTGCTCGCGGTGCGTCTGGCGGTGGCTTCGGCCCAGGCGGCAGCTTCGGGGAAAGGCTTAAATACGCCAGGCCGGTCATCGCGATGCCACGGAACATTGCCTTCCATCAAATTGGCAAACGAACGCGAAGGATTGAGGACGCCCCGGGCCAGCAATCGAAAATAAGGATTCGGCACTCGTGCTTCCAGACGCTGGATCACCATGCGATCAATGGCGTCCTCGGTCACTGCCCATCCCATACCGACTGTCGGTGTGATCACATGATCGACAAATCCCACCTGCGGGTAATAGCTCTGGATGTGGCCAATCGAGGCCTCGCTAATCGGCCCTATCTCGAATTGCACGCTATAGACGTAGGCGAACGCCATGCCCCGCAGCTTTTCCTTCCAGTATGGCCGGTTGCGGCCGAACTCTACAGCGCGATAGGCGCGGTCGTTGTGCTGCCATATAAAGCTGCTTACCGCTCCCTGCATGGGATGACCAACGTAGTTCACAATGAACGGGTCACCGTCAGCCCAGCCGTGCAGGTTCTCTACCGCTGCAACGTAGTTCGGGAAAAATGGCTTGTGGAACGATCGCCTGGTAGTTGCTTCGGTGGAATAGCGAAAGCTGTGTGACACCACCAGGAAGGCCAGCGAACTGGCCGCCAGGTGACCCCAATCGATCCCAGTCTCCGCCTTCGCTGTCGGCGAAACCAGCAACATGTTCGACGAAGCTGGCGAGCCCGCGTCGGAAGTAGTGCCGGGCGACAACAAAGTCGAGTAGCCGGATGTCGGGGATGAGGACAGCGGCATCGCCGGTAATGGTAACGAGGATAGTGGTGACGTCGGTACGGAAGACGACGCTGAGGAAGTAGCAGCGACCGGCGGCACCGGACCGGGGGCGCTTTCCAAGCCGGCTATTCTTTGCGCGAGTGCCGACGCACAAAAGCTACATGCCAGCGAGATAACGCAGCCGATGCGCAATGCTCTCCCTCGAATCATCCTTATCATGAATCGGAACCTGGCTTGGGCATTGTGGTGTTCCGATAGAATGCCCTGATTCGGCTGCCATTGCAAACGGATTCGGATGATCCATCGACCGCGTGGCATCTGGAGGCTGTCTCCCTGCCGATTTTGTCGACCAGCCTCAATCAGTTCGTGAAAATTCGCTGGGCTGAGTTTTTCACACCGTCTTCCGAATCTCCAATGAGTATTCGCCTGGAAAGGAAAAAGCCGGCCCACGCTGGGACGGCTTACGAAAGTGATGATGCAGGTTAACGAATGTCCACATCACCTGAACTGGTGGACACCTCAACCGAGGGGCCGCCGCCGCGGACTGATCCCTTCAACTCGTGCTCTCCCAGCGAGCCCTGAACTGTAATCGGCAGGTCGGAATGAATTGATCCCGAGCTGGTACGCACATCCAGATTGAAGCCCCCGCTCGACCCTAACGCCATGCGAACCGTGCCCGAGCCGGTATGCAATCGCCAGGGACCGGTGACATCGCCATCCGCTTCAACATCGCCGCTACCGGTGTGCGCCTGCACTCCACCCTTAATGCCTTTCACGCGAATGGTTCCCGAGCCGGTATGAACGTCCACATCGCCTGATCCCATCAAGCTCGCCTCGATGTCGCCACTGCCGGTTTGTCCGATGAACGGTGCAGTCACATTCTGCGCCTGAATGTTCCCACTGCCCGTTTGTACATTCACGTGACCGCCTAGATCCCGCAGCCGGATTTCCCCCGATCCGCTATGCGCCTGAACATCGGATCGTACTCCCGTGACTTCAACATCGCCCGAGCCGCTGTGAGCCTGAACCACGGTATTCGCCGGCACGGTAACTTCGTAGCTGATCGAGATGTGGCGTTTCACGTCGTCCGGTAAGTTGTAGCCAATACGAATGCTGCTGCCGTTCTGCTGGATCGGCGGATTCGATTCCACCTGATGCACCGCGGTATCGGAACTGGAAAACCACTCGTTATTTCCGCGAACGGTTCCGTGCACCACCACCTGGTTCGTGCCGCCGGCCTTGATGATGACGTCGCCGGAACCAGTCACCAGGTCGAGATTGACCGCGCCCGCCACTGTGAGCGTGCGATCGAAATGTCCCTCGGAGCGCGCATGCAGCAGAGCTGGAATCAATAGGACGCTAAGCAGAACGGCTGTGCAACGTGTCTTCATAATGCCTCGCCGAATATAGAAGTGACTGCAAAACCGGCCTGCCGTGGTGGGCAGTCCAGAAGTGAATTTTCACTGTTTACTGCTGTAAGACAACCGGATCGCCTTCTTTCAAACCCGACAGCACTTCGGTCTTGACACCGTTGGAGATCCCAATGTTGACCGCGATCTTGCGCATTCCATCTTTGCCCTTCGGGTCGGGAATATCCACGGAGGCCTTCTTGTCTTTGTCGTATAGAAGGGCGCTTTCGGGGATCATCAGCACGTTCTTGTGTTCATCCAGCAGGATCTCCGCGTTGGCGGTCATCTCCGCCTTCAGCTCGCCACCTGGATTGTTGATCGAAACCCGCACCTCGAACGTGGTTACATTGTCCTTCTCCACGCCCATGGGCGAAATCTTGGTCACATGGCCGGTGAAAGTTTTGTCCTTGAACGTTTCCACGCGAATGCGAGCTGGCTGTCCCAGATAGACCTTGCCGATGTCGCTCTCATCCACCTTGCCCTTTACGTACACTTCACTGGTATCGCCCAGCGTCATGACCAGGGTCGCGGCCGAGCCCAACACCAGGATGGAACTTACCGCATCGCCCATTTCCACGTCGCGCGACAGCACCACGCCGTCGATGGGAGCCGTGATCGTGGTATAGCTGAGTTGCTCCTCGAATTGCTCAAGACTGGCTTGGTCCTTCTTAACCTGCGCCTGGGCTTGCGTGACCTTCGCCTTGTTCACCGTTAACTGGGCACGCGCCACGTCGCGCTTGTTGACCGCCATGATGTAGTTTCGTTGCGCATCGTCCAGCGTCGACTGCGAGACCACTCCGTCTTTCGACATCTCCTGCGCTCGTTCATAGGCCCGCTGCAGGGTGGGAATGTCGACACCTTGAGCATCGACCTCGGCACGCTTCTCGTCCGCCTCGGCGCTCTTCAGATTGGCATCCGACGAGAGCAACTGCGCCTGTGCCGAGTTAACCTGAGCCTGAATCTCGGCCCTGTCCAACTCCGCCAGGACTTGCCCCTGCTTCACCCGGTCGCCGGTATCGACATACAGTTTTTCCACGATGCCGCTGGCCTTCGACTTGATCTCCACCTTGGTGATGGGCGTGACCTTTCCGGTCGCCACCACACTCTTCGTCAAGTCGCCCTTTTCCACCTTCGCCAGCTTGGTGGGGTCGATCTTGGTGCCGCCGCGGGTCGCCGCTACCGCAACCAATACCAACGCCACCACGGCCACCGTAACGATGGTGATGATGATCCAGCGCTTTTTCTTGTTCTTTCCGTTAGCCACAACGCCCTCCGCAATCGCGCAGGATTGGGTCCTTGTATCTAGTACGTCCGAGGGTGAAATTTTGTTCCGTTCCGAAAGGGGAAATGGGCGGAAATCGCCCTACCCGTTGGTTAGACCGGTTCGGGGCGTGGTTGGTAGCAGGATTACCCGTAGATTGCCCGGTTCGCTTGGCCTACAACTAAATGGGGGCGATTCGGCATAAAACTCACCGCTCCCTTGACAGGAACTGCTAGCATAGGTGTGGGTGCCTGCATCTACTTTTGCGAGAGCGGGACACGGAGAGGAAGTACGAGAGCAATGCGATGGATGCTACGGTCAAAAATTCACCAGGCCACCGTTACTGAAGCCGATCTGCGGTATGTAGGCAGTATCACGATTGACGAAGAACTGATGGAAATGGTCGGGCTCCTTCCCGGCGAGCGTGTATTGGTTGTCAGCAACACCAGCGGCGCCCGGCTTGAAACCTACACAATTCCCGGCCCGCGCGGTTCCGGCGCCATGTGCATGAACGGCGCAGCCGCTCACCTCATTAAAAAGGGAGACGAGATTATCGTCATGGGCTTCGAACTCACCGAGAAGCCGGTCGAGTCGAAGCAGATTGTACTTGGGCCCAACAACGAGTTTGTGCGCTGGCTGGCTAAAGAAGAGGCCAACACGTATCTGGGCGAAACCGTGGGCGTGCTATAGAGCGTGACAGCATGAGTCGTCGGGATGACTCGCCTATTGCAGTCATCCCCGGTCGGGATCTCAATCCGGGAGTTGCTACCCTTTCGGTGTTGCACCGCGCAGCTTCCACAGAATCTGCCGCAGCATACCTAGCCACAGCTCGGCATCGCCTGACGACAGATTCAGTCTGCGTACCATGCGGCGCACCCGCTCCTGGGTGGAAGCCACGGCAATCGGATTCACGTAGCCGCTGACATGCAACGCGTCCAACAAGGCAGTCGAAATGCGCTCCATCTCGCCCGCTGTAGCACGCTTTTCTGATTTCTCCGGGCGGGTCGCTTTCCTCACATCGCGCACCAGTTCGTACAAACACACCGCGACCGCCTGTCCCAGATTCATCGAGCTATGTTGTTCGCGCGTCGGTATGTGCATCAGCCAATGACAATGGCTGAGGTCGTCGTTCGATAGCCCCGTCTTCTCCGCACCGAACAGCAGGGCCACCCGTTCCGTCGCCAGCTGCTTGCGGATGAGGCGCGCGCCATATTCCAGGCGTCGCAGCGGGTGTTGCAGCTCGCGATGCTGCACTGCCGTAGTTCCGACGACCAGCGTGCAATCGGCCACTGCCTCGGCCACGCTGTTGAATTCCTCCGCGTTTGCCAGCAACGGCGCTGCGCCCATCGCCGAGCGCGCCTCGCGAAACGCCACATCGTACGGGTTGACCACGCGTAACCTGAGAACGCCGAAGTTACTCATGGCGCGCGCAGCCGCTCCGATATTCAGGGGATTACGCGTTGACACCAGCACCACGCGAAGACGATCGAAATCTGGTCGCATGGGGATGAGTTTAGTTTACAAGCGCTTAGTAGAGTAACTTGCGTTGATTCGCAATCGACCAGGCAACAGAACCGCCGTCGAGGCGCGTCAAAGCACCATGCTAGTAGTGTGGTCTGCTTCCCGAACGGTTGGACTTAGGATTTCCAACACTATTCTCGCGGCTTGCTTTCTATTGCTCTGTACGCCAGCCATCATCTGCGCGCAAACTACAAAGCCAGCCCCTCCAACCCCCATCGACGCCAAGAAGGCCGAACTCGGTGGCAAGACCTGGGACCCGGCTTGGGACCAGATCGTGGAGAAAGCTATCCCTCCAGAAATGCTTTCATCGCAGGTTCCGCGAGATGTGCGCAGATTTTGTCCTAACTTCTACCACATGAACGACACCGACAAGCGCGTCTTCTGGGCTTATTTCTTCCAGGCGCTGGCCGGAGCCGAAGCCGGACTTAATCCAACAACGCGCGTCCGCCATACCCAACCTGAAGTAGCGAAAATCGATGACGTCAGTGGCCATGCTGTGCGCAGTGAAGGCTTGCTGCAACTAACCTACGCCGACCAGGAGCGCTATAGTTGCGATTTCGATTGGGACAAAGATCGCAACCTGAAGAGCAACGATCCGGCCAAGACCATTCTGCAGCCCAAAAATAATCTGGAGTGCGGCGTCAAGATCCTCGACAACCAGATCATTTCCCTACATAAGCCGCTGCTATCGAGGACGTCGTATTGGTCGACTTTGCAACCGGGAACGGTAAGCTATCACGTCTTCGCCAAGGAAATGACGAACCCACCCGCGGTGTGCGCTCTGCCTGCGCGGACCACGACAGCGGCCTCCAAACCGCCGAAGAATGCGACCACAGTTTCCGTGCATGAGGATGCAGAGCGCTCCAAGGCATCGCAGTAAACCGCCGACTCAGCTTCTCGCTTTCGGCCGCCGATGAATTATCATGGGCGGCCATGAAGGCTAAGTCGCCTGCCGCTGAACTCGACGGTTTCATTGCCAGGTTCTCCCCCGAAATTGCAGCACAGGCCCACGCCGTGTTGAAGACGGTACGCGCCCGGCTTTCCGGCGCGGTCGAGATGGTCTACGACAACTACTATGCGCTGGTCGTCGGCTTCTGTCCGGTGGAGAAAGCTTCCCAAGCTATCCTCTCGGTCGCGGTTTATCCCCGGTGGATCAACCTGAACTTCTTCGCCGGCGACTGGCTGCCGGACCCGAAGCGGCTGCTGAGAGGCAGCGGCAAGATCAACCGCCATCTTCGTCTCGAAGGACCGGAGATGCTGAACCAGCCGGCGGTGAAGGCGCTCATCAAGGCTGCAGTGGAGAATGCCTCGCAGCCACTGGATCGCAAACAACCGGGCCGCATTGTAATTGTCTCGGTGTCGCCGAATCCGCGGCCGAGACGGGTCGGAGCGAGTAGATAGTGGGATGGCGGATAGTCGTTCGCGGATAGTGATAGGGCAGGCTTCCGAATCGTAGTTAGGTTAGTTCGTCGGCGATATCCTGAGCGAGAGCGAGGCCGCGGCAGTTCACTATCCACTATGCACTGTCCTTCGGCGATAATGGCACCAGCTCATGAATGCTCTCTCCCAACATCTCCGCTTTGGCCTGCGTCTCATCCGGAAGTCGCCAGTCTTCTATACTTGTGTGATTCTGGTGCTGGCCCTCGGCATCGGCGCTAACACTGCGGTCTTCAGCGTGGTTGATGCCGTTCTGCTGCGCAAGCTTCCCTTCCGCGATCCCGACCGCCTGGTCATGGTGTGGGAGAAAAATCCCACGCTCGGCGCGGTGATCGGCGAGCGTATTCCCACCGCCTACGTCAATTTTCAGGAATGGGTTCGCCAGCAACATGTCTTCGACGGCATTACTGCCTTTGAGGATGTCAGCCTGAATCGCACCGGCACGGGCGAGCCCGAGCGCATTGCCGGAGCGCGGGTCTCGCCAAACTTCTTTACCGTGCTGGGAGTGACGCCGGAAGTCGGCAGCGCCTTCGACTTCGTGCAGAACGATCCTTCCCAAGACCACGCCGCAATTCTGGGTTATGCCTACTGGCAGAGCCACTCCGGCGGAAGTCCGGCGGTTTTGGGCCAGACTATTACGTTGAACGACGCGTCCTACACTGTGGTAGGCGTGCTTCCTGCCGCGTTCCATCTGCCTTCGACGCGCGAAGGCACCGAGCAGCGCAAGCCCGACATCTGGATTCCTTATGAACCCGCCACCCAGCGCACCGAAGCCGATCTGACTCGCCGCAAGATACAGGTGTTCGCGCGTTTGCGGCCCGGCGTATCGCTGGAGCAAGCGCGCCGCGAAATGGAATTGGTCGGCAAACGACTGGAGGAGCAGAATCCCACGCTCAACGCCGGCTTCGGCGGAATCAACATCTTTCCCGTCTATGTGGAGGATGTAGGCAAAGAACTCCGCCGAAACCTGCTGGTGTTACTCGCGGCGGTGGGACTGATCCTGCTGCTGGCCTGCGCGAATCTGGCAAACCTGATGCTGTCGCGGGCGATGCTGCGGCATAAGGAACTGGCGGTCCGCAAAGCCTTGGGCGCCAGCCGCGCCCGCCTTATCGTGCAGATGATCGTCGAGGGATTGCTACTCAGCTTCCTCGGCAGCCTCCTCGCCATCGGCGTTGCCTACCTCGGCATCCATCTGTTGCTGGCGTTGAAACCAGCGGATTTGCAGCGTCCCGAGCAAGTCCATCTCAGCCTTCTCGTGCTGCTCTTTACCATGGTGGTCGGCACGCTGTCGGGAATCGCCTTCGCCTTGATTCCGGCGATTTATGTTTCCAAAACCGACGTGAACGCGGTACTGAAGGAGTCCACACCCAATCAGCGGCATCCCGGACGGGTTCGCGCCGTACTGGTCGTGGGCGAAGTGAGCCTGGCAGTCGTGTTGCTGATCGCCGCGGTCTTCATGATTGGCAGCCTGGTCTCGGTATTGCGCGTCGATCCCGGCTTCCGCGCCGATCACGTGCTCACCATGCACTTCAGCATGCCGCCGTCACGCTACGCGAAGAACGAACAACTTGCCCATTTCTGTCAGCAGGCGCTGGAGCGCATCGCGGCGTTACCGGGTGTGAAGTCGGCCAGCTTCTCCGACGGTCTGCCCATGACGCGCATCCGCATGATGAAGTTCACGATCGATGGACAGCCCATGCCGGCGCGCGGCAGCGAGCCTACTGCCGACATGCGGGGCATCAGCTCACCATCGTATTTCGTAACGCTGGGTATCCCGATCGTCACTGGACGAAATTTCACCGTCGACGAGATCAATCAGACGCAGCCGGTCATCGTGATCAACCAGACGCTGGCGCGGCATCTCTGGCCGAACCAGGATCCGATTGGCCGTCACCTTCGCACGGTGGCGAAACCCGGCGCTGAACCGGTCGAGCTGACCGTGATCGGAATCGCCGGTGACACCCATCAAGACACGCTGGAGACGGGCACGCGTCCCGAGGTCCTTCGTCCGATGGTTGACTACACCTACCTGACGCTCGCGGTGCGCACCGCCGCCGACCCGGCCTCACTGACTTCGGCCATTAAGCGCGCGGTGTGGACGCTCGACAAAGACCTGCCCGTCTATGACGTCGAGACCATGAACGAAGTGGTTGAGGAGAATCTGGGACAGCGGCGTTTCGATTCTTACCTGATGGGCATCTTCGGGGGCCTGGCGTTGCTGCTCGCCGGAATCGGCATTTACGGAGTGCTGACCTCGACGGTGCAGCAGCGAACTCCGGAGATCGGCATCCGCATGGCGCTCGGCGCGCGACGGGAAAACGTCTTGCGCATGGTCATGGGATATGGCCTGAAGCTGGTATGGATCGGTATGGCGATCGGATTGGTCGCAGGGCTAATCGTGACGCGCGTGCTGTCGAGCTTGCTGTTTGGAGTGAGCTCGTCGAATCCTGTGACGTACCTCGCGGTCTGCGTGGGCTTGACGCTGGTCGCTGTCGCGGCTTGCTATCTACCGGCACGCGCGGCCATCAAAGTCGATCCGGTGCGGGCGCTAAGAGCGGAATAGCTAAATTACAGAGGCTTAGCTGAAGCTGCGCCCCTTCAAAAACTGGCCCTTCCGGAGGCATGAAACGGGATGTCAGAAAACCCTATTTGGCGTATGCGTGGCCGAACAAAAACAGTCACCGTATTCAGCAACTCTTGATTTGACGCGCTCGTCCCACGGTGTTAACTTGCAAGAACACTGGAAAGGAGGGTGATCCAAAAATATGATATCTGACAGTCATTGTAGTATCCCAAGTGAGGTGGCTGAGGCTTAGGGCTTCCGCTCTAAATCCTCGCAAGACTGCTGCTTTTGGCGTCTGCCGCTGGGGCCACGTAGAGTGGACAGCCTCAGGCCAATCCCAACAGCTAACCGGAAAAGACCCGCTGGCGCAAGACGCTGCGGGTCTTTTTCTATTTCTGTGTACCCTGTTCCCTCCGAGGTGAGTCATGCTAAGCCCGGTTCGCCGCGCCTTCGAAGTTCCCGTGCTCGAAACCACACGCCTGCGTCTGCGCGGCCATCAACTCGACGATTTCGCCGCTTGTTCTGCGATGTGGACCGATCCCATCGTCACCCGCTACATTGGCGGGAAGCCATTCTCCCAGGAAGAGGTCTGGACCCGCCTGCTGCGCTACGTCGGACATTGGGCTTGGCTAGGATTCGGTTACTGGGCGCTGGAAGAAAAAGCTTCCGGAGAATTCGTCGGCGAGTTGGGCTTCGGCGACTTCAAACGTGACATCCAGCCTTCACTGAAGGACATTCCGGAGTTAGGCTGGGCTCTGGTCTCGCGCGACCACGGCAAAGGCTATGCGACCGAGGCAGTTCGCGCCGCCATCGCTTGGGGCGACGAACACTTTGGGCAGCGACGCACCGCCTGCATCATTCATCCAGAGAATCTGGCGTCGATTCACGTCGCGGAAAAATGTGGCTATCAGGAACTCCAGCGCACGACCTACAAGAATCACGAAGTGATCGTGTATGAGCGGCTGGTGCAATTGTAGGTGCGGTAACGGCTACTGGGGCTGCGCTCTTGGCGCCGGTGGAGTTGATGACCCCGGTGTTGCGGCCTGCGGCGTGCTCGACTGCGAATTGCCCGACTGCGGTGGCATCTGCTGCAGTCCATGCTTGCCCACCGGAGCTTCACCGGGCCGCAGTTTGCGGCAGCAGCCGCTGACCATGTCGCCGGTCGGCAAATTCACCTGCGACGAGTACGGATAGGTTTGCTTGCGAACTGGATCGGCTGCATGATGCCTTCTGAACGGTCGCCGACAGCCCAAAGCTTCCGTTCATCGGCGCCAGTCCATTGGCCCGTTGCCACACCCAGGTCTTATCTTCCGGAACCCAGGTGAAATCGCCAAGAAAACTCTGGTCGGGCTGGTTGATCCCGAGGTAGCGCGCCTCGCCGTTGATGAATTGAATGCTCCACTTCGGCCCGTAGCCGAAGCAGACCATGTCAGGCGGCTTGGGCGAAACCGAAACCTGAGTTGAAGCCTGCTGGGCCACGGCTGACACCCCCGCCATCACGAGAATCAGAAATAACCCTACGCGAAACATCGTTCGCTCCATTGGTTCTCCTCGGAAACGAAATGGTCTCCGCAAAAGCCGTGCGAGTCAACTGGTAGTTTTTCCAGCGCGGATTAATCCTTTGCGCACTACCTGCTCGATCGACTCGCGCACTCCCATCGCCGGCAGCTCTTCGGCACCGACCCAGCGAACCTCGCTGACGTCGCTGCCCGCCACCGCCTCGCCGGAAACCGGCCGGCACAGGTAATCGATCAGCACGTAGTGATACTGCGTGCGGCCCTCAACGTCCGTGAAGATGCTGTCGAAGACATCCAGCACCTCGCCCGGGTCGACCTCAACGCCGGTCTCTTCCAGCGCCTCGCGGCGCACGCCGTCGCGCAGCTTTTCTCCCAGCTCCAGCATGCCGCCAGGGACCGACCACTCTCCCTTGAGCGGCTCGGTCGCGCGGCGAACCAGCAAAACGCGGCCGCCCTGAACAATTACGGCGCCCACTCCGATAATGGGCCGTTCCGGGTAATCCCTCTTCATCGAGCCCCAGGCCGGTTGAATGTCGGAGCTAAAGAAGTCCGCCGGAGTGAAGCCAACCACCTTCCAGCCCTTGGCCGTGAGCTTCAACTGAAAGCGCATCTGGGCACTGCGCCGCTCCGATATCTGCGTAACCTCGTAAGGGATGGCATCCATCTCGATCTCGGCGGTGGCGGAACCATGGTCCTTATCGGCTGTAACCTGCAGAATCTGATAGTGAAAGTCGACTTCGCTGTAGAGCCCAAAAAATGCCCTGAACTGCCCCTGCAGACTTGAGTAGTCCGGCATTGCCTGCTTGTCGAAAACGGACATGATCTGGGTCACATTCTGGATGCTAACTCCGTTGTGCAGGGGCTCCAGCACATCCTGAATCACCTGGTCGCTCAGGCTCAGCTTTTCGTCACCTGGGGGATTCGGCTGGCTCGAGTCCGGAGCGGTCACCGGCGGGTTTGACTGCTGCAAAGTCAGGGAAAGGGGGTAACCGCCTCGGGGAGGAGCCGGCAAAGCGTGGCATAGTCCGCTCAACAGCAGCACAAATAGCAATCGGCAACAGATAGCTGGTTTTGGCATCAAATTCATAAACGAGGTGCCGACGATGCGGCCCCTCGTGCATAATACTGCTTAGCTGCTGCAATACAGTAACTTGGCCCATGGCGAGCGACGAGCCAAAACGTGACAGGGAGGCTGCAGACCCGATCGATCACGTCCCCAGGCCGTTGCGTTCGAAACCCGCAGAAAGCTGGTCAGCTTCGGCGCAACTTTCTGGCATACCAAGGGTTACAGTCGATGTGGGCAGCATCGCACTAGATCGAAGCATGCTGGTTGGGGGCGCCGTTCCGGGGACAGCGTCGTCGCCCACCGCGGTACGGGGCGAATTGGCTGAACCTGTCGTTTTAGAGATGCTGAGCGACGCCGAGGTCATGTTGCGTGTGGCCTCTGGTGACGATACCGCTTTCGATTATCTGGTTGAAAAGTATCGTCGGCCGATGGTCAGTTTCATGTATCGCATGACCCGTAACCAGGCGGTGGCCGAAGAGCTGGCACAAGAAGTTTTCTTGCGGGTTTATCGCTCGCGGCAAAGTTACGCAGCGAGCGCGAAGTTCACTACCTGGCTGTATCGCATTGCGACCAATCTGGCGGTGAATCACGCCCGGGATACCAAGCACGAACGGCCGGAGAACACGGTCAATATCGACGAACCCGACAGCGATACCGGCATGACCATGGATGTCGCCGACGGCAGTTTGAATGCTGAGCAGACCATTCTCCGGCGCGAGCGCCTGGCGGCGATTCGGAGCCAGGTGGAAGCACTGCCGGAACGTCAGCGCACGGCTGTGCTCATGCACAAGTATCAGAACCTGGATTACAAGCAGATTGCGGCGGTGTTGAAGTTAAGTGAATCGGCGACCAAGTCATTATTGTTTCGAGCCTATGAAACGCTTCGGGAGACGTTAAAACAGTTTCTATAAGCAGTCAGCAGGAAGCAGGTGCGGTTATGAAGTGTGAGAATCTTCGCGAACAATTCATAGAAGCGGTGCTACGCGGGCCGGAAGCGGCTTCGCCCGAAGTGCAGGAACATCTGCGGAGCTGTGCCGCTTGCCGGGATGAGTTGGCTTCGTTCCAGCAGACGATGACGTTGCTCGATGAGTGGCAGGCGCCTCAGCCCTCGCCCTATTTCAGTTCCCGGTTGCGGGCCCGCTTGCGGGAAGAATCTGCTGCACCGGCGCGAAGCTGGCTGGCATGGCTGCGGCGTCCTGTGGTAGCGGTAGCAGCAGCGGTATTGATCGCGGTGGGCGCGGGATTATTGGAGGTGGGTCACGTGGGTCGCGACCCCAATACTCTCGCCACCAATGACGGCGTCATCCGCAGTGGCGCTCCGGGAAGCGCTGTTGGCGATCTGCAGTACCTCGACAAGAATGCCGATTTGTTTGACGAATTTGATGCCCTTGACGGGCAATCCTCTACGGAGTAAGAAAAATCTCGTGGCTCTGGCCAGATACATCTCGCTGATGGTGGTACTGCTCTGCAGTACCATTCCAGCGCTGGCCTTCTCCCCCAGATGGCAACGCCAGGCGGCTGCTCCGCCGCCTCCGCCGCCCCGGCAAAGCGCGCCTCCCGCCTGCCCCTCACAGTAACTCGCCTTCCAACAATGCACCTAATGCATCGTCTAAGGCGCCGTCTCCGGAGTTGCATCTCAACGGCCCGGGACCACATCGCGGGGACTGGTTGCGGAAGTATATGAAGCTCCCGCCTACGCAGCAGGAGCGGCAGTTGCAACAGGATCCCAGTTTTCGCAGTCTGCCGCCCGAGCGGCAGAATCATCTGCTCGACCGGTTGCGTAATTTCAACCGGCAATCGCCGGAGAAGCAGGCCCAGATCCTGAACCGGATGGAAACCTTCGAGCACATGACGCCCGAGCAGCAGCAGACGGCCCGCAACCTGTTCGGCCGTTACCACAACCTGCCTGACGACCAGAAAAGCAAAGTTTCACAAGCCTATCGCAGATTGCGCGGCATGCCGCCCTCGGCGCGCAATGAGTTGTTGAACTCGGACGAGTTCCGCAATAACTACACGGATGATCAAAGAGACTTGCTGCGCGGCATGACCGATCTCAATGTTGCGCCCACCAAATAGCTCGGGGAAACAACTCGGACCGGGACTTTTCCCGACATGGCCCCGGAAAATCATTTAACATCAACTATTCGCAGATTTTCTGCCGCTTTCTTGGCTGAAAATCTGGCGCAAGCCTGTTATGACGCAATTGATTCGCGACAGCTACCGTTACCGGGAGTTGATTTGGGCGCTCGCCCTCAAGGAACTGAAGGTTCGTTATAAACGCTCGGTGCTGGGTTTCATGTGGGCGTTACTGAATCCGGCTTTCATGATGCTGGTGTTGACGCTGGTATTTTCCACTCTCATGCGCTTCAACATTCCCCATTACGCCATTTTCCTGCTGAGCGTGATGTTGCCGTGGACTTTCTTTTCACAGGCGCTTTCTTACGGGGCCGAGGCCATCATCGGGAATGGAGATTTGATCAAGAAGGTCGCGGTTCCCAAGCTAGTATTTCCCATGGCGGCCCTGATCTCCAACATCATCAATCTTCTGCTTTCCCTAATACCGCTGGCCTTGCTGGTGCCACTTATGCGGCACCCTTTTTACTGGACATGGTTGTACCTGCCGGTGCCCTTGCTGGCACTAGCCATCTTTACTTTGGGAGCGATTTTTTTCTTCGCTGCGGCCAATGTGTTTTATAGAGACGTTTCCCACATATTGCAGGTTGTACTTTCGGCCTGGTTTTATGTAACTCCCATCATTTATCCACTTGACGCAATTCCTGCAAAGTACCAATGGATTTTTAAGCTGAATCCGATAATTTATGTGATTAACGGATTCCGTCTTTCGGTCTACTACGGCCAATTGCCTAAAGCACCGTCAATTATCGCTTCCTTCGTCTGCGCTTTTATCAGCTTATTTATCGGGTTTGCCCTGTTTAAGAAATATCAGAATAGTTTTGTCTTCTATGTCTGAGCTACCAATGTCCTCAAGTTCGATCGTAATTCGAGTAGAGAATGTGACGCAGCGCTTCCGCGTCATCCAGGAGCGTCCCGACACCTTGCGCGAGCTGTTTTCAAAGATGCTGCGACACCAATCCAGTTTTCACGATTTCGAGGCAGTGAAGAATGCCTCATTCGAGGTTCCTACGGGACAGGCGCTGGCCATCATCGGGCGAAACGGATCGGGGAAAAGCACGCTGCTGAAGCTGATTGCGGGCGTATACCAGCCGACCACGGGCAGAGTCGAGGTAAAGGGAACCATCGCGCCGCTGATTGAGCTGGGCGCGGGATTCCACGCCGAATTGACGGGACGCGAGAACATCCTGCTCAATGGCTTATTAATGGGCTATTCGAAACGGGATATGCGGGGGAGAGAACAAGCTATCATCGACTTTGCCGACATCGGCGACTTCATCGATTCTCCGGTCAAGCAATATTCTTCAGGAATGTATGCCCGCTTAGCCTTCGCGGTGGCTACCGAGGTCGATCCCCAGATTCTGGTCGTGGACGAAATCCTGGGTGTCGGCGACATGGGCTTCCGGGAAAAATGCTTCGATCGCATTCGAAGCTTTCGGGAGGCTGGCAAAACAATTCTTATAGTCACTCACGCCATGTCCGATGTGGCGAAGCATTGCGAACGGGCGATCTTGATCGACCACGGATCGATCATCGCCGATGGTTCTCCCCCAGAGGTCATTGCAACCTACACGAATCTGATGACCCCGGAGGTTGTCGGCGCACACTAAGTGGCGTCGCTTGCCGATGCACGTTGCCTTCGTGCTTCCTCGTTTTTTTCCTTACCGCGGCGGGTATGAAAATTCTGTACTCGCGCTTTCCAAACACTTGGTGCAGCGCGGTCATCGGGTCACCGTATTTACCACCGTGGCCAGCGACCTGGAAGCTTTCTGGCTACCGGGATTCGGCACATTTCCCGCAGGCGAAACCTTGGTCGACGGCGTAGTTGTACGCCGGTTTCCGATTTGCTATAACGCCCTGCGCCGGCGTGCTACCCGTCTGCTGGGGCTGGTGCCATACTGGCGATGGAAAGCGCAATACTGGATACCCTCTTTCCGTGTTTCCGGACTGCCGCAGGCGCTGCACGAGATTGACGCCGATTTGTTTCACATCGGCCCATTGCCTTACAGCAATTTGATGTATACCGGTTTGCACGCCGCCGAACTCCAGCGTGTACCTGTGATCGCCACACCTTGCACTCACCTGGGCGAAGAGAGCAATGACGAAGTCACGCGACACTACCTGCAGCCTTTCCAGGTTAGTCTGCTGAACCGTTGTGCCAAAGTATTCTGTATGACAAAAACGGAAATGCAGCGTCTGGACGATTTCGGCGTCACTTCGGAGAAAATCGTGGTCGGCTATGGGATCGATTTGCAGACGGCGACCGGGGGCAATCCTGCATATTTGCGCGAAAGGTACGAGGTGGATGGACCGGTGGTTCTGCATCTAGGCATGAAAGCTCACGAGAAGGGGTCAGAGACGCTAGTCGAGGCCATGAAAGTTCTTTGGGAGAAAGGATCGAATGCGTGGCTGGTGATGGCAGGTCCCAGCCTTTCCACTTTTGATCATTGGGTTGCGAGCGCAGTCCCGAATTGCCCTCGATTTGTGAACTTGGCGCCTTTTGCCGATACTGAGAAGCGAGATTTTCTTGCTTCCGCTACCGTAGTGGTGCAGCCATCACGGGTGGAGTCTCTCGGCCTGATTTTGCTGGAAGCGTGGGCCAACCAGAAACCAGTCATCGCCGCCGACATCGCGGTGTCGCGTGAACTCATCACGGATAGTCGTGGAGGATCTCTGGTTTCCTTTGGTAACGCGCAACAACTGGCAGCGGAGATCGAAGCGCTTCTGAGCAATCCCAGCCTTCGCCAGATCATGGGGAGCACCGGTCAGAAGAAAGCTTTGGAATACGAAGGTAATGCTCTGTGGCGGCGCAATGCCGAGGAATTCGAGCACATCGCCGCGGCCGGAATCCAATCCAAGAAACGCGACCGCGAGCAATAAAGGAAAATTTCGGCGCCGTCACCGCCGGGAAAGCGATAGCGGAGACGACAACTTGGTATGAGAGCAGCGATCATCACTCCAGCAATCCGCGACCCCGAGCGACCCTTCGGCGCCGAGCGTCTGTTTGCCGGACTGGTCGCGGCCTTTCAGAATAAGGTGGAAACTGATTGGATCCAGGTTCCGGTCAGCGAAAAGCGGTGGGAAAGTATCTTGCAAGGCTATCTCGACTGCTACGATCTGGACCTCTCCGCCTATGACTTGGTGATCTCTACGAAGAGTCCTACCTTTGCCGTACACCATCCGAATCATGTCTGCTGGCTGGTTCACCAGGTGCGAGTGTTTTACGACCGTTTCGACGAAGAGTCCGCCACACTCTCGAAGGCTGCCCTGGCCGAGAGACGAAACAGCCGCGACGTAATCCATCGGCTCGACACGTTGTCTTTCCAGCGCGTTCGTCACATCTTTAGCATCGGACACGAACCGGCTGCCCGGTTAAAGCTGTATAACGGATTCGACGCCGAAGTGCTCTACCCGCCTGCGTTTCTGCAAGGCCACTATTGCGGCTCGCAAGAATATTTTTTCTCGCCGGGCCGTTTGCACCGCTGGAAGCGAGTCGATCTTGCTATTCGCGCCATGCAATCTGTGCCTGACGACATTCCTTTGCTGATTGCAGGTTCAGGAGAAGATGAGGAGCGATTCCGGCAACTGGCACTCGAGGATTCCCGGATACGGTTTTTAGGTTTTGTAAGCGATGCGGAAATGCTGAAGCTTTATGCGGATGCGCTCGCGGTCGTTTTCCCTACGCAAGAGGAAGATTTTGGATATGTGGCCATCGAGTCCATGTTGAGCCACAAACCGGTCATCGTTTGCCGGGATTCGGGCGAGCCCGCGCGACTGGTACAGAATGGCCGTTCGGGATTCGTGGTGGATCCTGACCCGGTCGAGATTGCCAAGGCGATGAATGTTCTTGCGGCGGACCGCGATCACGCTTGCGAGATGGGCGAGTTTGCCTACCAGAACGCTCCCTCGCAATCGTGGGACGGGGTTGCGCAGCGGTTACTCGACGCCGGTTCTCTTCCAGTGACCGACTGGAGCTTGCCGGCTAACCTTACTTCTGAAGCTAGTTCGCGTATTCCGATTCTGGTGGCCGACAATCAGGTCCTGGATCCGCCGGTAGGTGGGGGACGAATCCGCATCTACGAACTCTATCGCCACATCGCCGCCCTAGGTTTTGAGGTCGCGTATGTCGGAGCCTACGACTGGCCTGGCCCGGTCTATCGCGACCAGATGCTGGCGTCGCATTTTCGCGAGCATGTTACTCCGCTCACCCAGCCGCACTTTGCGCGCAATCGCCGCTATGAACGGGCGGCCGGGGGCAAGACCACAATCGATGTCACCATTCCAAAGCTGCTGAAGTATTCGCCGCGCTTTCAGCGTATAGCTGACGAACATGGCGGGAACGCGGCCGCCATCATCATCTCTCATCCCTGGGTATATCCGCACATACCTCGGCGTCCGGATCAGAAGCTGATTTACGATTCTCACAATTGCGAATACGCCGTGAAGAAACAGATACTGGGCGACACTGCAGCGGGGCGGGAGCTTGTGGAAGAGGTTCGCTCGGTCGAAGGAAAGTTGTGTCGCGAGGCTGATCTTATCTTCGCTTGCTCGAACGATGATGCCGAGCAATTTGTCGACCTTTACGGAGTATCTCGCGACAAGATTGTGCTGGTCCCCAACGGCGTGGATGTGGAAGGCATCCAGCCTGCCTGCGAAGACGAGCGGGAATTTGCTCGGCGACAGTTCGACCTGCCCCCAGACCAGCCAGTGTTGATTTTCATCGGTAGCGGTTACGGTCCTAACACCGAAGCCGCGGCATTCCTGGTGAAAGAAGTCGCTCCCCGCCTGCCTAAGTGCACCATCCTGATTGCCGGCGGCGTGAAGGATTCTTACCATGCCTCGCGTGGCCCGCAGTCTCCCGAAAACATTATTTGGCTCGGTACGGTCGATGCTGCCCGGCGTCTCCTGCTTTATCATGCTGCCGACATCGCGCTTAACCCGATGTTCTCGGGATCGGGCACGAACTTAAAAATGCTCGATTACTTCGCCGCCGGTCTTCCAGTAGTCTCGACTGCGGCGGGAGCACGGGGACTGGAACTTAACGACAATGACTGCGTGGTTTGCTCTTCCGATCAATTCGTCTCCAAGATAAAAGAGCTGATCGGCAATCCTGTGGGCCGCCTTCGCATCAGCGAGAATGCGAGGAAGTTGGCGGTGGAGCGGTATGCCTGGTCTCTGATCGCGGCCAGGACCGTGGAGGCGATGCGAAACCTGTTAAAGGAAAATCAAATTCATGTTCCGTGAAAACCTATTGCAGTACTGGTGGATGCTGTATCGGCATTCCAAAGTCCTTAACCAGCGTACCGACATATTTCGCAACGTTGAAGATGCCTTCACTGTTAAGCACGCTGAGCCTTGCCTGAACGCGAAAAGTGTATATCTGGACATCGGGAGTGGCTCCTCTCTCGTGCCTACTTTTCTTTACCAGCGCCATCACGCAAAGACTTATGCCACCGAGATGGACCGGGTGTACCTCGACCGCCAGAAGAGCTACATGAAAACCCTCGGCCTCACCAGGCACGACATGTTTTTTGTACAGCCTGAGGATGCGACCCGCCTCAGTTTTAAGGACGGCTCGGTCGACTTCATCAGCGCAGTTTCGACGATTGAGCACATTCCCGGGAATGGAGATACGGAGTCTATGGCGGAGTTTGCGCGCGTTTTGCCTTCCAAGGGACGATTGGTGGTCACGGTTCCGGCAAGCCCCAGCTATACCGAAAATGAAAGTACGTTTTACTATGCTGGCTTCGAGCGGCGTTATGATCCGGCCGCTTTGCAGAAGCGTCTGTTCCGGCACGATTTGGAACTGATAGATCAGTTACACATGGTTTCTCCGCCACCGGAATTCATGCAACACTTTAATGACTCTTTTCGGGAAAGTTTCCACGGAGAACCCTGGAACGAAGTCTGGTACAAGAGTGGCTGGCACGATCAATATCCCGACGTGAGTATTCTGATGACCCTGGGATTTGTCCGTTTGTCGCCCGATCCCACGGGCTCGTTTGGAGCTTGTCTGGCGTTTGAAAAGAAGTAGTCTGGAGTTTACCTTGCGGTATTTGATGGTCTCAACTTATTCGCCTACGCACTGCGGCATCGGTGCTTATGGCGAACAGAGCGTGACCCAGCTTAGGGCTCAGGGACACATTGTCGACATCGTGTCCCCAGACGAGCAGGGCAATGTGGATTTCGCCTGGGACTTGCGTGGAGGAACCAAGCTGCTGCAACTCCTGGACCTTCTGCCCTACTATGATCGCGCCGTGATTCAATATCATTGGGCATTTTTCTACGATAACCCCTTCGCCAGAGAGATGCGCTGGGACACGGTGCGCACTACCTTGTCCTTTGTCTGGCTTTTTCTGCGGTCGCGCAAGATCGAAGTGGTAGCCCACGAAATCCCCTATCTCCCCGGCAAGCAAGGCTGGCTATACAAATGGAAGTGGAAGCTCGCTCCCAAAGTTATTTTTCACACCAAGAAGGAGCGCGAGCGGTTTGAGGATCATTACCATTTGCGCCTGAGCAATTCGCGGGTTGAGTATCGCCAGCACGACGAGGTCTATCAGAAGTTTGTCGAACTCACTCAGGCTTCGGCCCGGCGGCAGTTCAAGTTGCCGACGGAACGAACTTTATTTTTATGTATCGGCTTTATCCAGAGGCACAAAGGCTTCCATCGAGCTATTCAAGCCTTCGCGCAGGCGAACCTGCCCGATGCCGAACTTTTTGTCGTCGGTTCGATGCGGGTCGCGGATGATGAAAACCAGAGTTACGTCAACGATCTGCGAAGTCTCGCTCACGAACATAGCAACGTACACCTCGTGGAATCGTTCGTCAGCAACGAAGACTTCGACACCTGGATCAGCGCCTCCGACTGCGTCGTGCTTCCCTACTCAGAGATATGGTCTTCCGCGGTGTTGGGTCGCGCCAAGCTGCTAGACCGTCCCTCTATCGTCTCAGCCGTCGGCGGGCTTCCCGATCAGACTGGCGAGCGGGATCGGCTCTTTAGTACGGACGAGGATCTGGTTTCCGCCTTTCAGTCCGTCGCCGCGAAGATGAGCCGGCGCGCGGTTACTTCGAAGTAGGCGTTTGCTATCAACTGGGTCCCACGCTGTGTACAATCCCAGCAGAGCCGCGTGAAGACCGTCACCATCGCCATTCCTTCGCTGCACCGCCCCGATCTCACCTCCCGCTGCATCGAATTCATTCAGAAACAAACTCTTCCTGCGGATGCCTGGGAAGTCATCATCATTGAAAACGACGCTCGTGCGGGCAAGACACTTCCCGATCCGTTGCCATCGAACACGCGGCGCATCGAGCTGCCCGACAACGAAGGTACGACCGGCTCTATCAACCGGGCGGTTGAAGCGACCGAGTCACAATATATCCTGCTGTTGAACAACGACATCGAACTCGATCCTGACTACATCGAGAAACTGGTTCGCGTCCTCGATGCTGACCCTAAGCTGGGCTTTGCCACAGGCAAGCTATTGCGCGCCACCCAACGTACTCACCTCGACGGAGCGGGAGATGCGATGTTGATGGCCGGCGCCGGGTATCGGTTGGGGAACTTGGATCCGGACCTTGGACAGTTCGATCAGGCTGTGCCGGTACTCTCAGGTTGCGGCGCCGCGGTGCTGTATCGTCGCGAAACTTTCGTCGACTGTGGAGGGCTGGATCTTGAGTTCTTTGCCTACCTCGACGATCTTGATCTCGGACTGCGCGCCCAGCTTCTCGGGTTTAGCGGGATGTATCTGCCCGATGCGGTCGCTTATCACATCGGCAGCGCGACGTTCGGCGAAACCCTCCATCCCCGGGTCATCGAGTACCTCACACGCAACCAGATCTACCTCCTAGTCAAAAACTATCCGCGTCCGGTGCTGGGCCAGTTGTTGCCGAGAATTGCGGTTTATCAATGGATGTGGCTGCTATTTGCATTGCGGAACCGTGCGCTGGGCGCGTATCTTCGCGGCTTGATCGGCGGCTTCCGCGGGATGGCGAAGATGCGAGCCAAACATCGCGAAGTTTTGGCCCACCGCCGAATCAATGACGGCGAGTTTCTGTCGCGCTTACACGACTCGGAGCGGCAAGTCTATGACTGGCATCAGTCGCGACCCTCGCGGGATCGTTCGGCTCTGCTGAATTTCTATTTTCGGATATTTGGAAGGCCGTGAAATTGGCCCCCGCTGGCGTCCTTAGAGACGGACGATTCCCTACGATACCTTGCAACGCTAGAAGCTGGTTGTGAGCCGCATGCTAACGCTTCGCGATGGACCGATCGCGTTGCCCGAGAACAGACCGCCGAAGTCAATAACATTCAAAATGTTGGTAAGATTTTGACCGTCGATCTGAAAGTTAACGTTCATACGGTCGGACTTGTATACGTCCGCCCCAGCCGAGGCGCTGACCAGTAACGAAGGATAGATGCGGCCGCGCGCAAAATTGATCCGGTCGATAACTTGCTGGCCATATTCCTCCAGCGCCTGTGCTCACTTCCCTCGAATTCGAACGGAAGTCCAGTGCCATATTGAATGCCGCCAGCCACCCAGAAGCGCGGCTTGATTTGATACACCCAACGCGTGAATACGGTATTACGCTGGTCCTGCGAGTCGGGGAAATGACCGCTAATTTGGGTTTCCGCATCTTGCACGTCGTCGCCAAGAAAAAGCCCGCCAGTTACCGGAAACCAGACATTGCCGACCATATAGGAATAACTGGCGAAGCCGGAAATCTTATGCCAGTTCGGTACTGTGATCTTTCCTTCCGCGCCGTAGATGATGGCCTTACGAAATGCGATCGGGAAGCTGATGGTCGTATTCTCGATTTGATCGTCATCGGCGTAGTTGTTAACGTTGCGCAAGTAGTAATTCACGTCGACCCGAAGATTATTGGCAAATGACTTCGACAGGCCAGCCTCGTAATAGTTGCCTTCGGATGGTTCCACCGGCAATCGCAAGAAGTCTGGATTAATCGACTGGACCTCGAAGGAGTTCGACAGCAGGATGTTCTCAAATGACGGCGTCTGAAAGACTCGGTCGTAGGAAAAGTGTGCGATCAAATCCGAGCTTCGGAAATAGCGGGAGATTGCGAAACGGGGGTCTGACCGCTTGCCTGTTGACGATGAGTTGATAGTGGTCCCAGCGCAGCCCCGCATTGATCGTCCAGTTGCCCAGGCGAATCAGGTCCTGCACGAATGCAGATTGCTCAAGATCTGGCCGTTCCCCTGGCTCGGATAGGCTCCGGGAAAGCTGAATGTCAGTGCGGTGTCATCGTCGAACTGCGACGGGTCGGTAATGTTGTAGTTGAAATTCTCGTGCAGCCAGGTGTTGTCGGACTCGACGCCCACCTTCCATTCATTGCGGCCCTGATCGATGGTTACCATTCCCTTGAAATAGAATTCGTTGAACCAATTGTGTTGGAACAGAATGATGGGTGTGGACAGAGCGTTAGAGTAGAAATCATTGCCGTTGTTGCGCCCCATGGCGCGAAAATCGCCGACGACATTGGGGGAAAAGATGTGCCGGTAGGTGACAACACCCATGGTTTCGAAATTGTTAGCATTTTGCTGCTGGCAAGGCGGTCCTTCCGTCACGCCCGGCGGATAGCACCACGTCTGTTGCACGATTTCATTGGGAAGCAAGTAACGCGACAACTCGTAGCGAACGATAAAGTTCAGGCGGTCATTAGGGGTTAGGTCGCGCTGATAGTTGGCCGAAAAATCGCCGATGGTTCCGCTGTTGGTGTAGTTCTGGGGCACGACCGGGTTGAGATAATGATCCGTTTGAGCTCCCGATCCGGAGAAGCCCAAGAACATTCTTGCCCCACGATACTGTCCCTGCGCGAAGATTCCAGAGCTGTCGAAGCTGCCGCCAGATAAAACGACTTGGCCGTGAAAGCCGGGCTGGGGATCGCGGAGAGTATTGACTTCGACCACGCCGCCCATTTTTCGGCCATATTCGGCGGGGAATCCCGCGGTAAAGATGGTCATCGAGTCGACATCATTGGCGCCAATCTCAGGGCCAAAGCTGGGAGAGCGATTGTCGGTCAAGCGGAATGCCGTCCACCACGAATTGCGTTTGATACTCCGAGCCCCGCGGGTGCAGCACCGCATTGCCTTCGTAGAGCCATCCTGGCTGGCTGTTTACCAGATCCTGGATCGAACGGCCCGGCAGGGATGTAAGCCGGCGCTGAATCGTGTCAGAACCGATTTCATTGACGGAACCGGCCTGATCGGGATCGAGCAAAGTCCCCTTTGCCTGAACGGTTACCGACTCCTTTACTGCAGCTACTTTCAGCTTGATCGGATAATCGATAGGTATGGAGGAATGGATGTCGACTGATTCCGATACTGGTGCGAAACCGGGTTGCTCGATGGTGAGCTGGTAGATTCCGTAGGACAGGCGCTGCACGCTGAGCGTGCCCTGATCGCTGGTGGTTAGAGTGTTTCGGTACTGGTTCGCCTCGCTGACGATCTGGATGGTCGTTTTGACACCCAGCCCGGCTGGATCGGTGACCGTCAGGCGCAGCTCGCCTCGGTTGCTTTGGCCAAAGCGCGGCCTAAGAGAAGTAGAACCGCCAAGAGCAAAACAATACGCTGAAATCTGACTCATCCAGCTTTGACCCTCGAAGCACCAGTTCTCGAAGCGTCACCCAACCCGGCTCGCAGCATTGGCTCCGTTAGAATAGTCTCGCAAGCTTATGTTTGTTCAAGGATTATTTTGGCCGCGCGTCCCTGTCACCGTTTCTGATGAAAAAGCCTGAACAAAATGCCGCCCGCTGGAATGTCTGTAATGAGGGCCCAGACCCGGTGACATCCCCGTCTTCTGAATCGATCCTCGAATTCGCGCTGCCGGCGGCAACCATTTGCCAAAGCCCGGCCACTCCTTCCGGTGTGGAGAAGGAAGTAATCGAACTGTTTGACGAGCTTCGCAGGCCGCTTCTGCGATACGTCTTTTCGTTTGGCTTGGCGGCCGCCGACGGCGAGGAGATTATCCAGGAGGCATTTCTCGCTCTGTTTCAACATCTGCAGCAAGGCCGCTCCCGCCACAACCTCAGGGGATGGCTGTTTCGCGTGGCGCACAATCTGGCGTTGAAGAAGCTGTCGCGAGATGGGCGAGGACGAAACGTATTTGACCTGGCTGCGATAGACGGCGAGATTCATCCGGATCCCACTCCCGGCCCGGAAGAACAGCTAGCCTTCAGCCAGCGACAGACACGCCTGCTGGCGGTGCTGCAAGCGCTGCCCGCTCAGGATCAGCGTTGCTTGCGCTTGCGAGCCGAAGGCCTGAGATACCGGGAGATTGCCGACGTGCTGGGAATGTCGCTGGGCAGCGTCTCGGGCTCGCTGGCCCGGTCGCTCGCGCGCCTGTCTCGGGCGGACAGGAGATGAAATCATGAGGGACAAGTACACTCACCTGTCCGATGAAGAGCTGCTTCTGCTGGCCGATGGCGAACTGTCCTCACGCCGTGGCGCGCGAGTGAATGCACATCTCGCAGGGTGTTGGGATTGTCGTGCCCGCCTGCGGCAGTTTGAAGAAACGATTGCTGATTTCGTCGACCTGCACCACGCTACTTTCGATTCCCGCATTCCGCCCGCAACCGGACCGCGAGGGCTGCTGTCGGCGCGCCTGGCCGCGGCTTCTGCCCACAATAGCGATCACTCGTGGACGGAAGCTTTTCCGCCAGTCTTTGCGAAGAGCAACCTGGGCTATGCGGCCGCAGCCGTTCTCATTGTGCTGGCGAGTGTGCTGGCTTTCGATCACGTCGCGTCGCGGCCAACCTCATCGATGCGAGCGTTTCGATCTGGACTTGTCCCGGACCGGCATCTGACCCCGGGCGTTTTCCGTCCGGTCAGCACCAGCGAAGTCTGCACAGCAACCTATAGCGATGACGCAGATGTGGTTCCGGCGTCTGTCAAGGAACGCGTCTTTCAGGAATACGGAATGGCGCCGCAATCCAGGAACTACGAACTGGATTACTTGATCAGCCCACAACTTGGCGGGACCGACGATGTGGGCAATCTGTGGCCGGAACCGGCTTCGGTGAGCGTTTGGAGTGTGCGCGACAAGGACGCCCTCGAGAATCGCCTGCACCAGTTGGTTTGCCAGAATAAGATCGATCTCTCCACCGCTCAGCGCGACCTAGCCACCGACTGGATTTCAGCCTACAAGAAATACTTTCACACCGACCGACCAATCGAGCCAATGTGAATCGCCGGAAGTACCAGCCGAGATTTTCTCCACGCGCCCGAAATACTTAAGGCGTCATCCCATAGCCGCATTTGTATGGGGCGCCTAAAAAAAAAGGCGGGCCACAAGGGACCCGCCCGTGGAATTCGCTCAATGTCGATTACCCTACCGGCACGGTGCTCAAAACCTGCTCGCGGACTTCGGCATCTTCCTTCGCTTCGTCGCGACTCGTCGGCAGAGCAATGCTCAGCAACTCCTCGATGGTCTTGACATAGTGCATGTTCAAGCCCTGAAGCTGCTCGGGCGTCAGATCCTCCTGCACGTTCTGGCGATTATCCGCCGGCAGGATGATGTCGGTTACCCCGGCCCGCTTGGCAGCCAGGGTCTTCTCTTTGATGCCGCCAATCGGCAGAACATTGCCGCTTAGCGTGATCTCACCAGTCATGGCGGTCAATGGGCGCACCGGCTTATCGGTCAGCAGCGATACCAGGGTGGTTACCATGGTCACGCCCGCCGAAGGACCATCCTTCGGAATCGCTCCCGCCGGAACGTGGATGTGGATATCGTGGCTGCTGAAGAAGTCCTCATCAATGCCCAACTCCTTCGCATGCGAACGAACCCAGCTATAAGCAGCCTGCACCGACTCCTGCATCACCTGGCCAAGCTGGCCGGTGATCGTCGGCGGGCCACCTTTGCCCTTCATCTTGGTCGCCTCGACAAAGAGCACGTCACCACCTGTCGGCGTCCATGCCAAGCCCACGGCCACGCCAGCGCGCTTGGTCCGCTCGGCAATTTCGCCCTCCGTGCGGATCTTCATCCCACCCAGCATGTCGGGATGCTGCACCAACTCAGGAGTTACGCGCAGCTTGTCGGTCTTCCCTTCCGCGATGCGCCGCGCCTGCTTACGGCAGATGGTCCCAATTGTGCGTTCCAGTCCGCGTACTCCAGCCTCGCGGGTGTAGTGGCGAATCAGGAAGCTAATCGTCTCCTCCGGAAACTCGATCTGGTTGCCGTTGATTCCGTTTTCTTCGATCTGACGCGGAATCAGATATTGGAACGCGATGTGAACCTTTTCTTCTTCCGTATAGCCTTGCAGCTCGATGATCTCCATGCGGTCGCGCAGTGGCTCCGCGATGGGATCGAGCATGTTGGCAGTCGTAATGAACAGCACCTTCGACAAGTCGAATGGCACGTCAAGGTAGTTATCGCGGAAGCTGAAGTTCTGCTCTGGATCCAGCGCTTCCAACAACGCCGATCCCGGATCGCCACGGAAATCGCGGCCTACCTTGTCGATTTCGTCAAGCATGAAAACCGGATCGTTGGTCTCAGCGCGGCGGATGCCTTGCATGATCTGTCCCGGCAACGCGCCGATGTAGGTCCGGCGGTGTCCGCGGATCTCGGCTTCATCATGCACGCCGCCCAGCGACAAGCGAACAAACTTGCGGCCCAGTGATCGCGCAATCGATTTGCCCAGCGAGGTCTTGCCCACGCCCGGAGGTCCGACGAAGCATAGGATCGGTCCCTTCATGCTGGGCTTCAAACGCCGCACAGAGAGGTAATCCAGAATGCGGTTCTTCACCTTCTCCAGATCGTAATGATCGGAGTCGAGAATCTCCTTGGCTTTCGGGATATCGATCTCGACACCCGACGATTTCTGCCACGGCAGTACCGCCAGCCACTCGATGTAGTTGCGGGTGAGGCCGTAGTCGGCAGCCATCGGCGACATGCGCGCCAGCCGGCCAAGTTCCTTCAACGCTTCTTTCTTGACGTCGTCGGGCATGCCCGCCGCCTCAATCTTCTGGCGTAGTTCATCGGCGTCGCGAGTAGTTTCATCCTGCTCGCCCAGTTCTTTCTGGATGGCCTTCATCTGCTCGCGCAGGTAGTACTCGCGTTGCGTCTGCTGCACGCGGTCCTGCACTTCGCTCTGGATCTTGTTGCGCAGCTGCTGGACTTCCAGCTCCTTCGCCAAGTGCTGGTTGATCTTCTCCAGCCGAACCTGAACATCGGGCGTCTCCAGCACGTCCTGCTTGTCGCGAGTCGACAGCGACGGCAGTGAGGATGCGATGAAATCAACCATGCGTCCAGCGTCGTCGATGTTTCCGGCGACGGTAGATAGCTCATCGGACAAGGTCGGCGATCCTGCCACAATCTGCTGGAATAGCGTCAGCACATTGCGCTGCAACGCTTCAATCTCGGAATTCTTGGCGACTGGTATTTCCGGTATGGATTCCACGGTCGCGCGCATGAAGGGCGACAGTTGGGTGTACTCGGTAACTTTCACCCGCTCCAAACCTTCGGCGAAGACAAACAGACTTTGATTGGGCATGCGCACCACCTTGTGCACCACGGCGAGGCTGCCGACGGCGAACAGGTCGGTGGGCTGCGGCGTGTCCACACGCGCTTCCCGCTGGGCCACTACGACAATGGTTTTGTCTTCGCCCAAAGAATTGATCAACTGCACCGAGCTTTCGCGTCCCACGGTCAACGGCAACACCGCATGGGGAAACAACACGGTATCGCGGACGGGCAGAACCGGCAGCGTCCGAGCTTCCTCCGAGTCATCTCTGAGTTCCGGATCGACCTTCTCTAAATCTTTATTATCGTTAGACATATGACTCCTTGAGTCAAACACACTCAACTCTTAGATGCCTTGTTACTGCAAAAGATGCACCGGAAAGCAAGGCGGGGACGGCCGCTCGTGGTCGTCTCCAATAATCAGCAGAACGATCTCGGTTAGCGGTCCGATGCTTTTCGTCTTATCGGCATTTGGCGATTTGTTCTGCAGCATTCCGTGCACTCTCGGGGCCTAAATTCGAGAAGCACCTGGATTCTACTCGGGCGGCTGACACCCTACTATTGGAATTAACCCGGTTTCGATCAGCTTGTTCCAAATGCGAACTATGATTCTCGAGGAAGTTCGCAGCTCCAAGCGGCGCGACCTGGAGTCGGGAAGTATTTCGCATTTTCGATCGTTTTGCATGGAACGTCGCAAAACGCACTAGGCTCTGGCTCTGTCGTGGCCTCGCCGGAGGCGAAAATCTTAGTCGACGGGATTCCAGGTATTGTCAGGGTTGTATTCAGTCATCGCGGCCGCCGTCTTTGCCGTGTCCGCTCCCAAGTCTTTCTCATAGACGATGCCGTCTTGATTCACGATGAAAGTCATCACGCCGGAGTTGCGATATTCCGCCGGATAGGCCACGAATGCGAAACCGCCAGTGAGGTTGCCATTGACCATATAGTCGCGCGCCCCACCTTTGGCTGCGGCACCCTGCTTGGTAAGAATGCGGTAGTAGTAGCCGTGGTAAGGCGTCGGCTGCCCCTGCTGGGGCATGGTATAGCCTTGGCTGGCGGCGGAAACAAGCAGTGGCCCAATGGGACTTGGAGTCTCGGTGTCGCTGGTCTTCCAGTACAGCCCGTTCTGCTTGCCGTCGTCGCTCAGAAATTTCGCGGCATAGTGCGCGGTCTTATCGCCGTTGCGGGGCTCGGACGCATACTCCCGCTCCCCATCCACTAGCGAGTACAAAATGTCGATGGCATCGTTTTCGTTGGTACCCACGCGCCTATAGAGGATTTCCTTCTTGCCGGCTTCGGTATCGAAGTACCAGGCGCCGCTGGCATTTTTAACCAGCGGAACGGGAAGCGGCCAATTCTCGGCTCCGACATAGAGGGTTGCGGTCTGGTCGGGTTCGATCACCACACGGTGCATCTGGTCGTAGCGGCGAATAAAATCCGCCTGCATATTCTTGTCGGCCACGTCGTCGCCGGTGCTGAGAATCGTGTTCGAATTCGAACCAAAGATTGCGGCCAGCGACTGACTGTCATTGGATTTGGCCGCGTTGTAGAGGGCCAGTACGGCAGCGCCAGGCGAGGCGAAAGTCTTCTCACTTCCCTGCTGCGCAAAAGAACCTGTACTCAATAGAAGTGGTAGGAGAATGGCAGCCGCGGCGAGCGGGGCCCCCTGCCGCAGGACCACGGCCAGCATATTAACTGACGACATCCGGATCTGTTGGGTCGATTGCATGAGCATTTTCCCCTGCTTCTGAAGTCGAAATCTTCGCATCCAGCCGTGACTGCGCAAGACCTATGGGCGGCGTCCTCCGCGACCGCCACCACCCCCGCGCGCGCCGCCGCCCCCGCCGAAACTGCCAGCTGCGGGCTGGGTTCCGCCGCCTCCGCGATTCCCTTCCAAACTCTGCTGGCCGCGGGCGCTGTTGGTCCGCGCATTACCACCCTGGCTGTAGTTGCTGAACGCGCCAGTGTTCGTACCTCGCGCCGGCTGTTGTCCGTAACCGCGCTCGGGGCTGCGCTGGGATTGGCTGTAGTTGTTGGCACGGCTCTGATTGTTGACACCCTGGCGGTTCTGCTGATTGAAATTCGGCTGCTGACGATTATTCTGGGCCAGATTGGTGTTGTTGCTGTTTCGATATTGAGGCTGATCGTATTTCTGGTTGAAATGCGGAGTGGTGTAGTTGCTGCTGTTGAAATTGTTGGCGCGGTGGTTGTTGCTGTTGACGTTATTACGATTGAAATTGTTGCTATTGACGTTATTCCGGTTGTAGTTGTTTACGTTAACGTTGTTGCGATTGTAATTGTTGACGTTGACGTTATTGTGGCCGTAATAGTTGTTGCGATTAACGAAAGTGTTGGAGTTGGAGATGTAAGTGTTGTGGTTGTAGACCACGGTGTTGTTGTGCCAACCGCATCCCCACGAATTCCATCCCCATCCGCAGCACCCGCCGCCTCCGCTGATGGCTGCACCCACGGCGACCCCGAGTCCGAAGGAGATCAAGCTGGTGGCAACCATGTCCCCGGTCGAGTAGCCCGGATAGACGGGCACGGGAGCTCCGTACACAACCGTCGGATTGTAAACCGGCACATAGACCACGCTGGGCTGCGCCGGTTCAATGATGATCGTTTGTGGCGGAGGCGGCACGACCACGGTGGTCTGGGGTTCGCCGGTAGATGCCGGCGGAGGCGGCGCCGATCCTGGAGCCTGATTCTGCACGGTGACGGTTTGTTGCTGCGTGCTCTTCAGGTTGCCGGACTGTTGGGCCCGCTGCCGCATAACCTGAATCGCGTTCATCACGCTCTGCGGAATGTTGAAGTAGGCATCGCCCAGAGCCGAGGTCCACGACAGGTTGGTGGCCATCTGTTTCAACACATCGGGAAATTGCGTAAGCCCCTTGACGCTGGCATCCCAAGATTGTTGATTGACGGCCTGCAGAAGCTGCTGACCTTTCAGGCTGGAGTTCTGCTGCAACCAGGTGTAAGCGGCGCTGACCTGATCGGGAAACGTGGAAGCGGCGAGTACTTGCGCGACCAGGTTATCGGGGAACAAGGCAATAGGAGCGACCAGTTGATAGAGCTGGTCCGCCGTGGGCGCAGCATACGTGGTAGCCGGGGCTTGTCCCGGTTGCGCCTGATTGGACTGAGGCGGCGTCGATTCCGACTTCTTGCAGCCATCCAGGCCGATCACGCTTATGGTTACGGCGAAGCTGAGGAAAACCGAGAGAGCTTGTCTGCGAATTGGCATGGAAGAAACTCCTGGCCACTGGGAGCAACGGTTGTTGAGAATCTTCATTTGACGATTTGGTCTGGCCGACAAATATACGCTTTAGTGCTGCTGGCAGCAACGCCTGAAAGTGGGTAGGGAGTTTAAGACACCGCAATCGGCGCGTCCCTTTATCGAGATCGGAAACTTCTGCAGCAGCCGCTAAGCAATGCCAAGGAGCACCCGAATTCGACTCGGCTTTTGCGCAGATCCTGCATCAATGAAACAATGTCTCTATGCGAAAATTTTTCACCGCAACCCTACCCTTACTGGCGGCCGGAGCGATGCTCATTGGAACCGCGTTGGCACAGCAGACGCCGGCAAACAACACAACTGCTCCAGCCGCGAAGGCGCAAGCGCCCGCTTCCGGCGGTCAGAGCTCTTCTACCCTGACTACTCCGAAGGAAAAACTCAGCTATGCAATTGGCATGAACATTGGTAAGAACCTACATCGGGACGGCGTCGACATCGATACCAGTCTTCTGTCGCAGGGTCTGAAAGACGGACTGGCTGGCGGCCAGACGCAGATGACTGACCAGGAGGCGCAAGCCGCGGTCGCGGAACTGCAGAACAATCTACGCAAGAAACAGGAAGAAAAGACGCAGGCGGCGGGCGAGACCAACAAGAAAGACGGCGAAGCATTTCTGGCCGCCAACAAGACCAAGCCGGGCGTTGTCGCACTGCCCAGCGGTCTGCAGTACAAGATTCTGACGGCCGGTACGGGACCGAAACCAACCGCGACCGACTCGGTAGTCTGCAACTATCGCGGCACCCTTATTGATGGAACAGAGTTTGACAGCTCCTACAAGCGCGGCCAGCCGGCGACGTTTCCGGTAAATGGAGTCATTAAAGGATGGACCGAGGCTCTGCAACTCATGCCCGTGGGCTCGAAGTGGCAACTTTTTGTGCCTCCGGACCTTGCCTATGGCGCACGCGGCGCGGGCAACGAGATTGGCCCCAACTCAACTCTGATTTTTGAAGTGGAACTGCAGTCGATCAAGCCAAAAGGCCAGTAATCAGCGCGTAGTGATACGCAGACGCCTGAGTAGCGTCCTAAACCGCATATGGAATCGGAACGCGACCTCAGGCTTACGGACTTTTTTGCATCGGGCGTAAGCCAACAGCAGTCACGGCCGTTAAGCATCAGGCCTACGACATGTAAGGAATATCGAAACGTGAGGGATATCGAACTTACTGGAGCGAGAGGCCAACCAGCCATCGATGTGCGGCCAAGTATATTTGCTGGCTCCGCTGCCAGCCATGATTCCGATGTGACCACCTCTAACGCGGAACAGTTCCTTGTCCGCGCTGCTGACCTTCGACATGATGGGCTCAGACTGGCACGACGGCGTGATGTGGTCGTCCTCGGCGATCACGGTTAGCAGATTGGCTTGAATGCGGCTGAGTTCGACGCGCTCGCCTCGAATCACAAGCTCGCCGCGCATCAGCTTGTCGTTGCGATAAAGGTCCACGATAAGCTGGCGGAAGACGCCTCCGGCCAAAGGCACATTGTCGGTCACCCAGGTGTTCATCGCATGCCAGGATTCCACCATGCGAGGATCGTCGATGTTGTCCCATAGCTTCACATAGTTGCCGACGTAGTTCTCTACCGGCTTGAGTGCCTTGGCCCCGTAGTCGATCATCTCTCCCGGCATATTGCCAAACGCCGCCAGCACCTTGTCCATATCGAAGTAGCGCTCGTCGGTCCAGCGCGCGAAGGTCAAACTTTGCTTGTTGGAAAAGTCCAGGGGAGCGGTCAACAGAATCAGGTTACGCAAGCCTCTTCGTCGCCACGCAGGGCGGCATAGATAGTGGTGAGAATGGCTCCGATGCACCAGCCCAGGAGACTAAACTCTTCCACTCCGAAGGTAGCTTTGAGCTTGCGGATCGCGCGGGGCATGTAATCCAGGGTGTAATCGTCAAACTTGAGGTTCTTGTCTTCTGGCTCCAGGCACGCCCCAGTCGAGCAGGTAGAGATCATAACCCTTGTTCACCATGTACTCGACAAAGCTGTGACCGGGACGCAGGTCGAGAATGTAGGGCCGATTCATCAGGGCGAAAACCAGCAACAGGGGAATGGGATGGCGCTTCTCTTTGGGAAGAACCGGAACGTAGCGGTAGAGCTTCGCCTTGTTCAGCGTCCAGACCAACTCCTTCGGGGTCTGGGCAATGGCAGCTTTGGTGGTCATCACCTTGCTCAGAGTTTTCAGCCGGTCGGTAGCCTCGGTAAACTGGGTCGGCTGATCACCGGAGCTTCTGCCATCCTACTTCTTGCCTCGCTTCGCTTTTTTCGCACTGCTCGTCTTCTTGCTCGCTTGTGCCTGTTCCGCTGCGGCGCGTTTCCCGGCCCGGCCAGCGGCGCCGCACCGGCTTTCACAATCAAGCCTTGAATATCGTCCAGTTTGGCATCCAGATCGTCCAGCCGCATCTCGATGTTGGTCATACGCTCGGCAAGCGAGACCACGTCAGCCCGGGAAGGCATGGCCATTTGCTCGAGCGTCTTGAGCATCGCTTTTTCGACCGCTTCGCGGAAAGGAGCTGAAACCGTCATATAGGTATCGAGCATTGCGCCCGTGGCTTGCGCATAGGCTTCGCTGTTCACCATTTCAACCATGGTCTTGCCCCAGGCATCCATATAGAGGTCGCGCACCGCTCGCCAGGATCCATCGGATCAAGCGGCTTACCATCGTCGGACTGGATCTTCCGCCATTCGGAACTCCTTTCGCACGACGATACACCAGAGACAGTCACGAAGACATCCTGCCGGGTGTTTTTTCACCAGTCGGCATTCTTAGCGACTGCCACGCCCTGAACGCGACAACCGCTAGCTCTTGGCGGTGGCAAAAACGGCTGGGAAGCGATGTTCAGAAACGACTTCTGCGCTTCGATCACAGCGTCCGCCCCGCGCTGGAACGTATCGACGATCAAAGCCGCCGGGCCGGTACCGCGCCAAGCTGCTTCTTGGCGGACTCAAAAACGGCCTTGTTCTGCTCGCTGGCAAACTCAAGGACCTTCTTTTGGGCTTCCATCGAGCGCTCAACCGACTTCTGGACGCTAGCGGCAACGCCAGCGGCGATCTTGGAGTACGCCTCGACGCGCACTTTGGCAATATCGGTGGCGGACTTGGTCTGCTCGACCACCATGTCGATGGCGCTCTTCTGGGTTTCGATGGCGGTTTGGACGGCCTGGCCGGCAACATCGAAGATGAACGCGGTGCGGCGTTACCGGGAAATAGGCTGAATGCCTGTTTCCAGGCCCCGATCCATTCGGCGGTCTGCTCGGCAGCGATGTCCAGGGTCTTCTTTTGCAGGTCGGCGACCCGCTCGACGCTGTTGAGAACCAGGGGAAAAAATGTCTGCGAACTCAGAATTCGCGGCTGCCGCAGTGGCGGGCACTGTCTTCTTGCTTGACTTGGAGGTGTTTGTCATGGTCTGCTCCTTTTGAGATCGGCATTTTATATTATGTTGCAATTTATGCTGCAGCTGCAACATGATTTAATTTTACTCCGCTCTGGCGGCCTGTCAAGAGCAAAATGAAGAAAAATATCTCCGCAGCCGCTCATCATCAAGAAATACGAGAACCGGCGTCTTTACAACACTTGACCAGCCAATACATCAACCAGGACCAGGTTGCGCAACTGGTGCGCGATGGCCATGACGTGCGGGTGGTCGATGCGGCAACCGGCGAAGACCTGACCCGGCTGATCCTGGCGCAGATCGTGGTGGAGGACGCCAAGACGCCGAATTCCATTTTTCCCCTCGACGTCTTGCGGCAGATGATCCTTGCCTCGGGCAGGGCAACGCAGGAGAATGCACTGCGGTACATGAAGGCCATGATGGACATGTACCAAAATGCCTACCGCGCCTTGCCGCCGCCGATGAATCCTTTCGAGTTCCTGCAGGGGCGCTGGGGACAACCCAGTGGGGGAGCACTGGGAAACTCGCAACCGGAGCCAGACCGGCAGCGGACGGCTTCCACCATCCCGGCAAAGCCCAGTGAGGTGGATGAACTCAAGCGCCGAGTCGAAGAACTGGAATTGCTGCTAACCAAAGGTGCAACCAAAAAGAAGGCGCCAAAAGGAAAATCTCGCCGCAAGACTTGACGCATTGCGGCAAAAGCACGCACGAGGTTACGGGTTCTGTCTTTCACCATGCGAAATGCGTTGAGGCAATTATGGACATAAAGACGATAGGAGTAATCGGCGCGGGCACGATGGGTAATGGTATCGCTCACGTCTTTGCCAAAGCTGGGTATAACGTCGCGCTGGTTGACGTGGAACAACGTTTCCTCGATCGCGGACTCGACATCATCCGAAAGAATCTGGAGCGCGAGGTAGCGAAGGCCAAGCTGACCGCCGAGCAACGCGACCAGGCGCTGGCCCGCATCACGGCCGCGACCGATCGCAAGCAGCTTGCAGCTTGCGACTTCATCATTGAGGCTGCCAGCGAACGCTTTGAGATCAAGTCCGAACTGTTCCGTGACCTCGACGGAATCTGTCGGCCGGACATAATCCTGAGCTCCAATACTTCGTCGATTTCAATCACCAAGCTGGCGGCCGTGACCAAACGGCCCGACAAAATCATCGGCATGCATTTCTTCAATCCCGTGCCGGTTATGAAGCTGGTTGAGGTGATCCGCGGCCTCGCGACCTCGAACCAGACGTACGCAACGGTAAAGTCACTGGCGGAAAAGCTGGAGAAAACTCCGGTTGAGGTGAATGACGCGCCGGGATTCGTCTCCAACCGCGTGCTGATGCCGCTGTTGAACGAAGCCATGTATGCGGTAATGGAAGGCGTGGCCACGCCCGAAGCCGTGGACGAAGTCTTTAAGCTCGGCATGGCTCACCCGATGGGTCCGCTCACGCTGGCAGATTTTATTGGGCTTGATGTCTGCCTCGATATCATGCGCGTTCTGCAGTCCGGCCTCGGTGATCCCAAATACCGGCCGTGTCCGCTGCTTATCAAGATGGTTGACGCGGGATGGCTGGGCCGTAAGACGGGACGTGGGTTCTATCAGTACTGAGCCAAAGACCGTAACTACTGACCACCACTGTTTGGTTTCTACGATACTCCCGCCCGCCGGTAATGAGACATCGAGGCGCAGGACTCTCGGCGAATGAAAGCCGCGCTGTGATCCTGCCGCAAGAGACTCTCCATACCCCAAAGTGAGCAATTTTGACCAGACAAGACATCTTTACTGAGATACAGTCTTGCATCTTCGAATCGACAGGCTAATAATTTGAGGTCGCAACCGGGCGCCGATCAATAGCTCCCGGACTTCAAGTCCTCGTTGGATGACTTTTGTAGTGAAACTTTCGAGAGCGACTGCCGTTAGCTTTCGGGAACACTCGCTCAGGAGCCAACATGACACACGGAGCGGTTAGAAGAATCCTGCCGTACTGCTTCGCAGTATTTCTCCTGACCTGTAGCCTGACCTCGGCGGCGAGGCCGAAAGACCAGGCGAGCAACCCTACTCCCCGGACCTCAACTGCGTTGGCCGGTAACGCGCCGGCCCAGTACGTTGGCTCGGACATCTGTCAAAGCTGCCACGCAGAAGAATACAAGCAAATCGAAGGATCGCAACACTGGAATACGAACCTGAAGGGAGCTGCCGGTCAGCCATGGCATGGCTGCGAATCTTGCCACGGCCCGGGATCGGCGCACGTCGAGGGGGGTGGCGACAAGACGAAGATCTTCGTCTTCGAGACCGCAACCCCGGCGCAGATCAGTCAGCGATGCCTCGCCTGCCACAGTAGCACTCATCCTAATTTCCTGCGATCCGATCACTTCAAGAACGACGTGACCTGCATTTCCTGCCACTCGCCGCATCATGCGCAGGAGCAAAACTTTCTGTTGAAGGCGAAAACGCCGGAGCTGTGCTATGGCTGCCACAATGACGCGCGGGCGGACTTCAGCCGTCCCTTCCACCACCGCGTCAACGAAGGACTCATCCAGTGCAGTGATTGCCACAACGTACACGATAGCCGCCCCAAGCAAGTGAAGCTGAATACGACCCAGGATCAGATCTGCTACAAGTGTCACGCGGAGAAGCGAGGACCGTTCACCTTCGAGCATCTGCCGGTCAAGACGGAAGGCTGCTCGGCCTGCCATACGCCGCATGGTTCCAACAATCAACGACTCCTCCGGCGCACCGACGTCAACAACATGTGCATCGAGTGTCATGGCCTCTCAACCTTTGCGACCTTGCACAATCAGTCCACGAAGTACCAGGCCTGCACCATGTGCCACGTGGCCATTCATGGCTCCAACTTCAGCAACATTTTCTTCAGGTAGGGGGAGAGCATGAAAATGGATGGAACCGGTAACCAAGAGTGTTCCACTCTGGGGCAAATCCAGGGAAACCGCTGGCGTACATGCTTCCTTAGCTCACTCCCAGGTTGGGCAGTGCTCGCGATTCTACTATTTCCGGCCATGACCACTGCGCAGCAGACGGGAGTCGATGTCAGCACCGTACAGCAGGAGGGCACAAGCCTGGGCAACTACCAAACTAACTTCAACGTCGAAGCGGGCTACCGATTTACCGGCATTAATGGCAACGTCTCGGTCTATGACACGATGGTGGACCTGCAGAGCGGGCCACGCATTCTTTCCGAAGACCTTAGCATGCGTTCCATCAATCACCAGGGTGCCATCTTTGACATGCTAAGCCTGTCAGGCTTCGGCTATGGCGGTGACCCGAACACTGCAACCCGACTCCGCGCGTCGAAAAACAAGTGGTACGATTTTTCGATGTCCATTCGCCACGACATCAACTACTTCGACTATAACGTCCTGGCAAATCCCCTCAATCCTGTCAATCAAGTGGTGATCATCAATCAATCGCCGCACATGATGGACACCAGCCGTGCCATGCAGGACTATGATCTGGTGATCGCTCCTGAGTCTCGATTGCGTTTCCGCGCCGGCTTTAATCGAGTGAATAATCAAGGTCCTTCCTGGACAACCTATCATGACGCAAACGATGTGCTGCTGTACCAGCCCTACCAGATAACCAGTTATACGTACCGCTTCGGTGTTGACTACAAACTGTTCAAGCAAACTACCATTACCTACGATCAAAGTTTCGACACCTTTAAGGGCAATAATTACCAGATTGATCAAGGCCAGGGATTTACCCTCCCCAATGGATCGGGAGTGGACATTGGCTTGCCGTACAATCCGGCGGCAGGCTTGCCGTGCAAGACGCCTTTCATCAATGGTTATTACAATCCGGCGTGCAATGGAACTCTAAGCTATCTTAGTACCGGCCCGGTGCGAAGCTATCTTCCTACGGAACAGATATCCATGCAGTCGCACGACATTCACCGACTGGATTTATCTGCGCACTTCGCCTATAGCAGTGGCTACAGCCAGATAGCAGATTCTTCGGAGGAATTCAGTGGTTTGGTGACCCGAACGAACCAGCTGCAGTTCACGACTACCGGTCCGGAGGAGGCCAAACGCGTGCTGGCCGATGGCGACTTCGGAGGTACCTGGCACATTACAGACAAGTGGACACTTTCCGATACCTTCCGCTTCTGGAATTCGAAGTCTCCGGGAGACTTTGACAGCACGGGGACATCATGTTTTCCTAATGGCCCAACCTCATTGCTGTCGGGGATCGGGACTTTTAACGCACCCGGTCTGCAATCCATCTGCAACACTGGCGTCGGAATCCCGGTGCACACCAACGGCAGTCCAGCCGACTTGGATTATGTTACCTACTATCGGTATCAAAACTTGAACTTTAAATACAATACGGCAAATTTGGAATACACCATGAACTCGCACTTGGGCGGGTATATTGGCTATATTTTTGGCGATCGCCAAGCCCACACTAACGACAACGAGGGTGTTACCGATCAGGAAACTGCCTACTTCTATCCCAGCAACGCACAACGCGGCGCGCCCTGCACCCAAGTTCTGGCCGACGGAACTTGCGTGGTGATCACCCCGTTTTCGGATAGTCAGGATTATTACGACATCACTGATCAAACCGCTACTCTGGGAGTCTGGTACCGTCCCTCCAGTTCGCTGCGACTCAATGGTAATGTGCAAATCATGACCGCGAACGGAGCCGGTGGGTTACTCTTTACCCGCATCGAGCCACGAAACCAGCAGCAATTTAATCTGCGCGGCCGTTATACTCCGAACAAGTGGCTGGTCCTGTCTGCCAATTTGAGCTGGCAGCAATCTCGCAACTTCGGACCTGATACCGATGGAACCATCAAAGCGGACAATCGAGGCCGTGGTAGTTTTTTCGGATTTGACCTGTCCATGACGCCGCGCGAGTATCTCGCTTTCGATCTTGGATATAGTTACAATAATGTTTTCTCCAGCACCGCTGTCTGCCTGAACCTCGGTACTCCTTCGCTTCCCGCGGATCCTTGTTATGCCGACAGCGGTGGATCCAATACTTATGCGATATGGAATTACAACAACACGGTGAACAGCGCCTATTTCAACGTAATTGTGCGGCCCACTCGTCGAATGGCGCTGCAAGCCGGGTATAACCTGGTGGACAGTACGGGCGGCGATCCACTGTTCCTGCCGATCACCGGTGTCACTACCGTTGCCAACCCACTGCAGCCCCTCGGTTCCTTGTCCTCGTTGTATCATCGTCCTACCGCATCGGTGGCCTACGCTTTGGCAAAGGGATGGGAGGCCAAAGGTTATTGGGGCTACTACGATTACCACGAGCGCGGGTATTCCGGACCGATTCTGCCGCGTAACTATATGGCGAATACCGGAACAGTGTCCGTGAAGTACTCATTCTGAGATCCCGAGGAGAAAACTAAAGCATGATGCCGCGAACTGCGCTGATCACTGGAGGTATGGGTGGACTGGGTGAAACGATTAGCACGAAGATGCACGACGCCGGTTACCGGGTTGTCGTAACACGTTCCCCGGGTAATAAGGACTCCGAGCGGTGGCTCTCTGACATGGAAGCGCGTGGTTACCACTTCTCGGCATTTCCAATCGATGTGGCCGATTATGAGTCCTGCGAACGGGGCGTATCGCACATTCAACACGAAGTGGGCCCGATCGATATCCTCGTCAACAACGCCGGCATCACCAAGGACCATACATTCAAAAAGATGACCAAAGCTGACTGGGATGAGGTCGTGCACACCAACCTTGATTCGGTATTCAACATGACCAAACAGGTTTTTGACGGCATGGTCGTACGAGGATGGGGCCGGATCATTAACGTTTCATCGGTGAATGCCCAGAAGGGTGCGTTCGGCCAGACCAACTACTCCGCTGCGAAGGCGGGCATGCACGGGTTCACCAAGGCATTGGCCCTCGAAGTAGCGAAGAAGGGCGTAACCGTAAACACCATCTCGCCGGGCTACATTGGAACGAAGATGGTGATGGCCATTCCAAAAGACATCCTCGACAGTAAAATTCTGCCACAGATTCCGCTCAATCGGCTCGGCAGGCCGGACGAGGTCGCCGGTTTGATCATCTACCTGTGTTCGGATGAGGCGGCATTCGTCACCGGCGCCAACATCTCAATAAACGGTGGTCAGCACATGCAATGAGACGGTGAGCGCCCGCGGAAGCGAATGAATTGGAGGTGAAGAGCTAGCACGAGGTTTCCTTCGGCGATCGGCGGTAAAGGTTAGCCGGCAAGCGTTTCAGTCCGCTCGACTCTCGCAGTCTTGACGAGTCCAAATAAATTGGACACGCAAACGTAAGCAACCGCAGGAAAGAACAGGTGCTAGGTTATTGAACATGGTGGCCAGGGACGGAATCGAACCGCCGACGCCAGCCTTTTCAGGGCTGCGCTCTACCAGCTGAGCTACCTGGCCACGGAGCGAGTGTCGCTAGTGAAGGGTTGCTGCGGCAGGAGAATTATAACAACGCGGAAGCGCCTCCGCCAAACCCACTGCGGAAAAAGGGCAGCGTCCTAATTACAAAATCAGAACGCCGACGGCTGGCGAAACCTCCCGCACAATTGACATCGGCCTCCGACTTGCTTGCCCTCGCCACCCTTGAAGGCGCGCCCGAATCACGGGGAAGCATTTGTCCCACTCCTGTCCAAACTGAAACCCAAACCTGGACTGGCAGTGGCGCCACCAGCCGCACACTTTGAATTTCTGTGCCCCCAGTCAGAGCCACGTATCGTGTGAATAGAGCCGTGTCTGACCCCCCCGGGCGCGATGTCCTACATTGTGTCAGGCGGCACAATGTCGACGCGGCGCTGCTTCTGGTAGCAACTCTCGTCAGTCGCCTGGCAAACCGGATAGAGCTTGCCCCATCCGGTCGCGAAGCCGATCCGCGACTCGTCCACTCCGCTTTTCACCAGTTTCGATTTCACGAACTGCGCCCGCCGGTACGACAGCACCAGGTTGTAAAAAATATCGCCGCGTATATCCGCATAGCCCTGGATCCACAGCTGACCGTTGGAATTCTGCTTGAGCCAGTCGGCGTCTGCCTGCAGCGTGCCGGGATCGACCACCCGGCTGTAGATGTTGAAGGGGAAATAGACCTCCTTCACGTGTTGCATCAGATCCTGATCCTGCGCGGAGGCTGCATTGCTATCCTGCGCCACGGCACTGCTGGCGGGAAGAAAGACGCTAACCGCAATCAGAAAAGCGGCGCAAGCAACCCAGGAGCATTTGTTCGGCACAACGTTTCGCATGAACTCCTCCGTCCGTAGTTTTTGGCAGACCGTCTTTTACCTGCAACCGGCTCGTCCGGCACCCTCACTCCGGCGCGGGATCCCGGACTTGTGGACCCGTTTCTCTGGGAGAATAGATGACGCATATTACAGGAAGATGAAATCTAACCGGCGGAAAAATTTCCGTAAATCCCTCGACTGATTCCAGCTCTGGCCGCTATCTGCCGCAGCCTCCGCGATTTCCAGATTGCCAATTCAAGGGTTATTCGCGGAACTTTCATTCTGCATTCACAAACCTGTAACTTTTTCACCTTAGGATTTCGCTGACTCTTCGTCGCGAAATTTCCACAGTTTGTACCCGGTGCGGGTTGCCATTTTGTTGTAGATTCATTCCGCCCGAATTGCGCTTTCAGGAGAAGAAATGAAACCACAACTGGCTTTGGCGCTCTCGGTTCTGATTACGACGAGCGTGTTCGCGCAAACCGACTCCCAAACTTCGAAACCGAAAGCGAGCCATCGCACCAGTTCGGCTCCGGTTTCGAAGCAGCTGGAGGATATGAAGGATGCGATCTCTGCCCAACAGCAACAGATCCAACAACTACAGCAACAAATCTCAACCCGCGACCAGGCGATTCAAAACCTCCAATCCCAAGTAACGGCGGCCCAATCGGCGGCCCAACAGGCGCAGCAAGCAGCCGCCGCGGCCGCCAACTCACAAAGCACCACGAGTGCCGACCAAATTAGTGGCCTGCAACACGATGTGACCGACTTGAAAACCGTGTCCGGTAACACCGTGAATGAGCTGCAGGAAACTCAAAAACGCGTTGCCGGTCTCGAGAGTCCGCTGGCCATCCACTACAAGGGCGTCACCATTACGCCGGGTGGCTTCCTGGCGGCAGAAACGGTGTGGCGTCAGCACGCCGAAGGAGCCGATATCAATACCGCCTTCAATTCGATTCCGTTCAGCGGAGCCTCCGGGGCTCATATGTCGGAATTCTACGGATCGGGACGTCAGTCGCGTATCTCGCTGCTGGTACAGGGCAAGATGGACGAGGCCAACCTGACTGGCTACGTCGAAACCGACTTCCTGGGCGCCGCCGTGACCTCCAACAACAATGAGAGCAACTCCTACGTCCTGCGTCAGCGGCAAGCCTGGGCCCAAGCCGCGCTGCATAACGGCTGGAGCTTCACCGGCGGCCAGATGTGGAGCCTGGTCACCGAAACCAAGCAGGGCGTGGACAACCGCACCGAAGCTTTGCCTATGACCATCGATCCGCAATATACCGTGGGCTTCAGCTGGGCCCGGCAATACGGCTTCCGCGTCTCGAAAGACCTGAGCAACAAAGTGTGGCTCGCCTTCTCGGTCGAAGATGCGCAGGAAACCGTTACCACCCACGGTAACAGCTTGAATTACCTCTTCGGTTCGCAGGGTCTCGGCGGCGGCTTATACAACTCCAGCATCAGTTCCTGTGCCACCGCTGCCGCGCCGGCCGGCACCGCTCCGGTCACGACTTGCGCCAACAACGCCAACTACTCCTGGAATCCCTCGCCCGACTTCATCGCCAAGATCGTTTTCCAGCCGGGATGGGGACACTATGAGATCTTCGGTATCGCCAGCCAATTCCGTGACCGCGTCTTCCCCGACGCTACCTTGAAAGTGCCCTCGGCAGCTGGCGCTTATAACTATTCCACCTGGTCGGGCGGCTACGGCGCAAACGCCCGCTGGTCGGTCTGGCAGAAGCATGTTGACTTCGGTCTCCACTACCTCGGCGGCCGCGGCATGGCACGCTACGGCACTGCCGGCTTGGCAGACGCTACCGTGAGCCCCAGCGGCACTGTGGTTCCGATTCTGAGCAACCAGGGACTGATAACGCTGGAATATCACTCTCCGAAATGGGATTGGTACGCCAACGTCGGTGCCGAAGCCGACTCGCGCACTGCCTTCCTCAACTCCAGCGGCAAGCCGGTCGGATATGGTTCGGTCCTGTTCAGCAATGCCGGTTGCGGCGTAGAAACCTTGCCCAGTACGGGCTCGGCGGTGGTGAGCTCAGGCTTTAGCCCGGGGGGCCTGGCTAGCTGCACCGGTGATGCCCGAAACATTATCGAAGGCACCCTGGGGTTCTGGTATAAGCCCTATAACGGGCCCAAAGGCCGGCTCCAATTTGGTTCACAGTATTCTATGTGGACAAGAATACTTGGAACGGCATCGGCGGACCCTACTCGGGTCCCTCGCCCAACGCCATCGACAACATGTTCCTTACCTCCTTCCGCTACTACTTACCGTAAGCGGCTCGGGTGGCCAGTGCTCGGCTGGTCACCCGTTTTTCTCTCTTACAATTCCTCACTCGGCGACCTTTGCGTCGGGACGCCGTCCGCATCACGGCCTCGTCAATCCATAAGTCCGACACAAATTCTGGATTGGGAATTTCCCCATTAACTGATCGGTTAACCATTGGGTACCCCCCTCCCAAGGCCTCCGTAAAATCTTGAAAACAAAGGGGGACGTCCACAAAATCCTGAGCCCTAGGGACTTACAGGTAAAATCTTGAGTCGTAAGGATTTAACAGTCGGTCGACGCCGTCGACCGGTACCGAGGCATAACGTTTCTCCCATTCCGAAAAGCCAACAGTTCGTGTCAGGACTGCTTCCCAGACTCTATCGTTGGCCGAACTGGACAACGTCGACCGCCAACCCAACCGGCTAGGGATCACGGACAACCGACAACTGGTTTTCAAAGAACTCCTGACTCCACTCATTTGGAGCCACTGGGCACACCGGTCCCAACCTAACAGTGTCTCCGCAGGAGACCACCGGCCGCAAAGAAAATCCAACCTCTTCCCTTACGAAAGTAACCTGCTCCTCCCGAATTGGGATCAGAATCTGATGGCTGGACTGTCTCGGATGAGGACAGAACGTGATTGCTGGACTATGACGAATTGGAACGGAACTGGACTAGTAGACTATGACGAATTGGGACGGAATGGATTGGTGGACTACTAACGTTTTCAAATTGGCGGCGTTGCAGGTTGAGCCCAAACGCCAGCGCCGTAGGCGCGACAGAGCTTAGCCCAGCCTTTCAAGGCTGGGGAGGCATTCCCCTGACCTAATGGAATGGACCCATCCGGGATGATTGTAAGCTCAGTCCCGGAGGTGGTTCCCGATGACGATAGTGACGGTTGGATTGGATATTGCCAAGCAGATATTTCAAGCTCACGGAGTAGACCGGACGGGCAAGGTGGTATTGCGGAAGCGGCTTAAGCGAGCCGAAGTGGCGACGTTCTTTGCTGGAGTCGAACCTTGTCTGATTGGACTGGAAGCCAGCGGCGGAGCGCACTACTGGTTTCGGGTATTGAGCCGATTGGGACACACCGTACGCCTGATCGCGCCGCAGTTTGTTAAACCCTATGTAAAGTCGCAGAAGAACGATGCCAACGATGCTGAGGCAATCTGCGAAGCTGTGAGCCGACCGAGCATGCGTTTCGTTCCGGCCAAGCGGGTTGAACAGCAGGATCTGCAATGCCTGCACCGGGTGCGCTCTCGGCTGATCGGTTGTAGGACACAGTTAGTCAATCAGATTCGTGGGCTGCTGGCAGAGTACGGGATTGTTCTTCCGCAGCATGTTGCTCAGTTGCGCCGTCATCTGCCTGCACTGCTGGAAGACGACGGGAACGAACTCACGATTTCTACCCGGTACTTGTTCCATTCGCTCTACGAAGAGCTGGTGGAACTGGAAACCAAAATCACTTCTGCTGATGAGCGGATCGAGCGGGCCTTCCGAGAAAACGCTGAGTGTCAGCGTATCGCTGCGGTGGAAGGCATCGGGCCGGTGACGGCCACGGCGGTTGTGGCTGCCATCAGTGACGGTCACGCTTTTCGGAATGGAAGGCAGTTCGCCGCCTGGCTGGGTCTGGTGCCGCGACAACACTCCAGCGGAGGTAAGTCCCGACTGCTGGGTATCAGCAAGCGCGGCGATCCCTATCTGCGCACGTTGTTAGTACACGGAGCCAGATCGGTGGTTTATCGGGCCAAGGCCAAGACTGACTGTCGGAGTCGATGGATCAACGACAAGCAACGGCGCTTGGGAACAGCAAGAACTTGCGTGGCGCTCGCCAACAAAAATGCGCGCATTCTCTGGTCCTTGATAGCGAAGCAACAAGTGTATCGGCCCGCTGTCTAGGTTCTGTACCTGAGTTGGGGATGTCCTAGTCGAGATGCTTGAGCCAAACATGATGGCGAAAGTGGTGAGACCAGCTTCTTCAAAACCTGCGGGGGGCAGGGCCTTCCAAGGCCGTTGACCTGATTAGGAGAAGAAGCGCAGATTCCATCAGGGCCCGGGAAGCGCATACATCTTCCCATTAAGAGGCCGGATATATGCACGCGTCTCTTTCACGCACCGCTATCAACGAGGCCCTTGCAAACCGGATGGGTCCATATATGCCCCCATTTTCCGCACGGTGATCTTACAACTTAGCTAGTAGCCGGAGCTGTGGGAAAGTGGGAAACGCCAGCGGCGTTTTCCAAGCGGACGCAGTCCGCGTCTTTTCCATAGCTTGCCGTCTTCACCCATATTGCGAACTCACACGGCGTGCGATACCCCAGGCTACCGGCCCCAACTCAGACGTCATGTCTCGGTTGATCAAATTTGATGGACTAGTTGACGTGTCGCATTGCGAGCAGCGAGTCCGGCTGCCCATGCCGCCTCCTGTGCATTAATAGTTATTTACATTCGCACTGCTCTTGTTCCCGCTTATGGTTGTTGGTCCGAGACGCATTTCGGCAATCTTGGCCAGCAAGTTGCTCGCGGAAGTCTCCTGCTGTGAGTGGTTAGAGGCTGGCGATCATCGCGCCAGCCCCAGCGCCATCCACGCCACTAAGCTGGCCCGCTTCTCGTCCTGCCGCCAGGGTGCTCCGATCGCCTTTCCCAGGCGCTGCAAATGTTGCTCAATCAATTCCCCGGAAATTCCTAGTTCGTCTTGCGCCCGAGACATCAGCTCTTTTTCCTTCACTGCCACCACCCGGAGATGATGATTCCCGCACGCCCGCGTTATTGCGTTACGGAAGAGTTCGCCTTCTGCGGTATGCAGCAAGGGATGCGATGCCAGAATCTTCCCCAGCGCGGGAACCGCTTTGCCGGAACCAGCCACGATGCCGCTCGTCGAAACTCGATAGCCCTTCCGCTCAGCGTCCCAGATCGCTGCCTCCACCGCCGCACTCGCCAGTTGCACGGAACGCTCAGTACAGGCATTCACCAGGGTTTCCGCGTCTTGCAAACTCAGCCCTTCGGCCGCATGGTAAGGCTGTTTCGAGCCAGTCATCGTAGGATCGGCAATTTCGATTCGCCGGCGTTCCACAACCACCGGAGATTCGAGTGGTCCGCCGAGAACCACCTGCACCGCCCATCCGGAATGCGCTCGGAAACCCAACGCCGCTCTTTCGTCCGGCACGGACTTCTCTCCTGAGGCCAGGAATCTGACCGATCTTCGTCGTCTGGCTACACCCGCACAATCATCACTTCGGTGGACTTGACCAGGGCGGCAGCCTTGTCGCCTCGCTTCAGACGCATCTCGCGGGCGGCATCGGCGGTAATGATGGAGGTGATGCGCTGTCCGCCGATAGAAAGTTTGATCTGCGCCAGCAGGCCTTCGATGCGCACCTCGACAATGCGGCCGACCAGCTGATTGCGACCGCTGATGGTGCGGAAGTTGGCCCGGCTCTCGGCCGGTTGCTTGCCCAGCGACTTGAACAGGAAGCGGTCAATCTCGCTTTGCGGAATGCGATGATGTCCTCCCGCCGTCTTTACCGAACGCAGTTTGCCTTTGTAAATCCACTGCTTCAGGCTGGCGTAGCTGATGCCCAGCACCACCGCAGCATCGCGCGGGCGCAACAGTTCTTCGGAGGCAGGGCTCATCCTAGGCATTGTAGAGGAGGCCGCTGAGAGTGAGTGCGCAAATTGAAACTATTTCATACGGGGAATTCGTAACCCATTCTTGGATGCCACTGAAGCATTTGCCCTTGCCAGCCGATAACTCCCTTGTCAGGCTGGTTGTGACCCCGAATGAAGGCGGCCCTGACTGAAGAGTCCCGCATGAAAAATGTACAGACTCACCACGGCGATGTCTCACCCGAGCTGCCGCCGATGTTCGACCGGCGACGGCGCGACCGCATTACCCTGCGAATTCCGTTGCGCATCCTGAGCTGCGGTTTGCTGATGGAGCGGTCCGATGAGGCCACCTGTACCGACCTCAGCGAAGGCGGAGTGTCCTTCGACACGGCGGCTCAGTTGAACGTCGGCGACATCGTGCTGCTGGAGTTCCGCCAGAAAGGCGAAGCGGCTTACCGCTGCCACGCCCGGCTCTCTTATCGCATGGGGCGGAAATACGGGGCCTATTTTCTGGGCGCGGAGTAAGGACGGGCTCTATCCCAACGCGTCCAGCACCAGTTTGGCGGCGGCCAGATCCTCCACTGCCAGGCCTAACGACTTGAACACCGTGATCCCGGCTGGCGGCTTCGGCTTGGTTCCAGCCGCCAACTCGCCCAACTCCGCATAAATCTTGGCTCCCGCCAGCAGCACGTCGCCGGACTCCTGCATAGCCGCTTCCCGCGAATCCACGATGATGGCCCCGCGCATGGCATCGTCATCCAGCTCGCGACGCTTCGGTCCGACGGCGCCGACAGCATTGACCAGCGCGCCAGCCTTCAACCAGGCTCCCCGCAGCACCGGCTCAGCCGCGTTCGTCGCGGTGACGATGACGTCAGCGCCGCGCACGGCATCTTCCGCCGACATCGCAGTCGCACCGATTTCGTCGGCCAACCCTTGCGCATGTTGCGAATCGCGGCTCCAGACCCGTACATCGTCGAACTTGCGCACCAGCGACAGCGCCTGGAAATGCGCTCGCGCCTGCACTCCGCTGCCGAGAATCGCCAGGCTGCTGGCATTGGGCGGCGACAGTAGCTTGGTTGCCACCGCGGAGACAGCCGCAGTACGCAGTTCAGTGATCAGCCGGCCGTCCATCACTGCCAGCGTCTCGCCAGTCGCGGCGCGGAAGAGCACGATGACGGCCAGGTGCGTCGGCAATCCCCGCGCGCCATTCTCGGGATAAAGATTGACCAGCTTGGCTCCCATCACGTCGCCGTACACCGCAGGCATCAACCCCATGAAGCCATGGTGCTGCGGAATAGAAACGATGCTGCGCACAGGTTGCAATACCCGGCGCGAGGAGAAGTCGGCGAGGGCGCGCTCCATCGCCGGGATCAACTCTCCCAGCTTGAGCAGCGGCCGGATCGCCGCTTCGTCGAGGAACCGTGGAGATGAGGGTTGTGAGTTCACGAGTGACTGTTCACTGCTTAGTTATCTCTTATGGAAACTCTGACTAAGGCTTGTTTTGAAGGGGCGTAGCTTTAGCTACGCCGTAAAAGTTCTTTATTTTCGTTATCCCGAACCCGGCTTCAGCCGGTAAGGGATCTGCTTTTCGATTTTTTCAGCAAACTGTTTAGCCATGAGCGGAGGAACCTGCGGTCCTTCGCCACGCTACGCCACTTGTTTCCGTACGCTCTAATGTAGCCAGCAACAACCGCCCGCGTCGATAGAAACCTGCGTTCAGTCAACCTCCATTGAAATGTCCTGAGCCAGTCCGCCAATGAACGAATCGAAGCATCCATATGGCGAAACTAGTTGATCTGGCACAATGAAGATCCATGCTCAAAGTCAAAAGGCTGTCGCCTGATGCCGTTCTGCCCACCATCGCCCATCCCGGAGAGGACATTGGCTACGATCTCTATTCTTCCGCAGACCTGATGATTCCCGCGCACGGAGCGGCGGGAGTTCCTACCGGAATTGCCATCGAATTCGTTCCCACCGCCGGCGGCATCGTGAAGACCCGCTCTGGCCTGGCGAAGAAGCGCCTGATGTGTAATGCCGGAGTGATTGACGCCGGCTATCGCGGCGAAATCGTTGTGCTGATGGAAAATCTGGGCGATCAGCCTTATGCGATCCGCAAAGGCGACAAGATCGCGCAGCTGCTGGAGCATCCCTTCCTGGCGAACCAAGTGACCGAAGGCGAGCTCAGCGAAGCGGCCCGCGGCTCAAAAGGATTTGGCTCGAGCGGTTAAGCGCCGAAGGGCGAATCGCCGCCGCTGCGGATTTCTTCCCCACCCGCAACGTTGCCACAAAAGAAATCGCTGGGAGCAGTTACGCTCCCAGCGTGAGCCATTCCGGAGGAGGGGTACTAGTATGAAAGTTCGCTTACTGATATGAATCGGACGCTGGCTCTGCGTCCCCATGCCGTTTGTTACTGATCGTCAGTGAACCAGCGGTGCGTGTGACGCACTCTGCTTCACGTTATGAAGCCCGACTCCGCTTCCCCGCAGATTTGACTTGATGTACTCTTCGCCAGCCTGCATCATGTGCATCCAGATGCTCTGGGCCCGGCCTTTCTCGTTGAGGAACGCAGCCGCTTCCGCCGCGCTCAGATTGCTCCCCAGCTCTCCGGCAAATTGCAGCATGTGAGCCAAGGTGATTTCCGCTGTTACTTTCTCGCGCCAGTACTTTTTCTTAAGGTCGATCATGTCTGCTTCCCGACAGAATGAATTTGCCTTACGCAACTAGAAATATCGCGGATGGCGATGGCGCACGATGGCGCACGTCACGCCTGCGTGTGACGGGGGTCACATCGGCGATGTTCACCCCCGAACGGGTCCGATTTCCGTCTTTCAAGCTTCAATCGCTCGAATTGGCTTGCTTTGAAGGGGCGTAGCTTGAGCGGTGCCGCACAAATCCCTTTCATTTGTCATGCCGAGGAGGCCTTCAGGCCGACGAGATTCTCTCTTCGATTTCAAGATTTTTTTCTCTCTGGAGAGGTGGCGGAGAACCTCTCTCTTTTTAGCTTTGCGGACACAGTTTGACTCCATCATAGGGTTGATCGTTACGGAACATTCCCCAAGCCGCATGCAGCAGTTTGCGCATGACCGCTACCAACGCCTGCAGCTTAGCTTTGCCATGATCCAGCAGACGCTGATAAAAAGCTCCCAGCCCAGGATCGTGTTGCACCGCCACCAGCGCCGGCATATAGAGGGCGGCGCGCAGGTAAGCATTGCCGGCTTTGCTGATGCGGGGTTTCTGCGCAATCGAGGAGCCCGACTCATGATGCTTGGGATCCAGACCGGCGTGCGCCACCCACTGGCGTTGATCCAGCGTGTCGGGCAGAACCGCCAGTTCGCCCAGCACGGCCAGGGCACTGCTTTCGCCCAGCCCCGGCACACTCAGCAGGTGCTGCCAGCGGCGAGCCAACTCGGGCTCGCCCAGAATCACCCCCACCGCCTGCCGCCGCAACTTGGCAATACGCTTCTCGGTGTAACGCACCTGGGCCTCCAGCTCGCGCACCAGACAAGCGGGCAGCGCGCGGCTGGCCCCCAGGGCATGCTGCCGATTCTTGTGCTGCGTACACATGCGGACCAGCGCCGCGATGGTGCGGCTCATCGCCCGCAACTGTAGCGCCGCCGCCGAAGGCGGTTGCCACTCCACCAGCGGCATCCGCTCCGCATACTGGCTCAGCACCCGCGCGTCTACCGGATCGGTCTTGCTGCGCTGCCCCAGCGATTCAGCAAACCGCCGCACCCGCCGCGGATTGGCCACCTGCAACTTCACCGCTCCCCCCATGCGAGCCAGCCCCAGCGCCACGTCCAGACTGTAGTTCCCGCTGGCTTCCAGACAAACCGTTACCCCCGCCGCCCGCAAACTCCGCAGCCGCTTGACCAGCTGTTGCTGCCCCGCGGCCGTGTTGTCATAGCGCTCCAGTACCGCGCTCCCACCCTGGTTGCCCATCGCCACCACCAACTCCCGCGCACTCACATCGATGCCTACGTACCAATTTTGCCCAGCCTGGGACTTGTTCATAGTCGCCCTCCGTTTTAAGCTGGACTTCGGCTCCCGACCCTGTGCATCCTCTCCCGCCTGCCTTGTGAATGCAGGCTCAATGGCCTCGGATTCTCCACGGCGTGAGAAAGGTAGGGCGGGGGCCGCTCTCGCTGCAGGCTGCCGACTTCGCGCCTCGGGATCTGCTCGGCCTCCCGCCGAAGCCCGCTGCCTTCCTCTTACCTCATGACGGCCCAGGCTAACAGTGTCAGCGAAGATACAAGGGATCTGCTTTCCCGAGCTTCAGCTACGTCTTAGCGGTACCGGAGAGAGGCAATCTGCAGCGTGCTTAACCCACGGCCAATCGTGTCTGAGGGCGATGACGGTTCTTGCCGGCTCTGTGCTAACCTCGGTTTCAAATGGCAGACGCGCCGCAAATCTACGTCGGCACGGCGGGCTGGTCCTACAAAGACTGGGAAGGGATCGTCTATCCGGCGCAGATCAAGAAATCGCAACATCCGGTGGAGTTCCTGGCGCGCTACTTTGATGTGCTGGAGATCAACACTTCGTTCTACGGCCACGTCAAGCCGGAATGGGGTAAGCTGTGGAGCCGCATGGCGCGATCTGTCAATCCTGCGTTCATGTTTACCGCCAAGCTGAATCGTGCATTCACGCACTCGCCGATCCCGATCATGCAGAGCACATCGGCCGAGACCATCCGCGCCAGTGACGAAGACGAGCGACTGGCGAGAGAGGGCTTCGAGTCACTGGCCGCCGAAGGCACGCTGGGCGCAGTGCTCATCCAGTTTCCGATTTCGTTCAAAAACACTGGCCCCAACCGCATGCACCTCGACAGCGTGATCGAAAAGTTCAAGCAGTTCCCCTTGGTGGTGGAAGTGCGCCACAACGGCTGGACCAATGAAGGCACACTGCGCTACTTCGCCGAGAAGGGGGTCGCGTTCTGCAATATCGATCAGCCGAAGCTGGCCAAAGCAGTCGTCCCCAGCGAACATGTGACCGCCCCAATGGCCTACGTGCGCCTGCACGGACGCAACTACGATCAATGGTTCGACAGCGACTCGCGCGACGACCGCTACAACTATCTCTACACCGATCCCGAACTGCGCGGCTGGAAGACGCGCATCGACGCCATCGGCGAGAAAGCGCAGAAGACCTTCGTCATCGCCAATAATCATTTCGAGGGCAAGGCCGCGGTGAATGCGTTGCAATTGAAGTCAATGATCAGCGGGAAGCAGGTGAAGGTGCCAGAGATGCTGCTGAAGAAGTATTGGGAGCTGGGAGAAATCGCGGTGCCCGGCGGGGACAGCTAGTTCACCACGGAGACACGGAGAACGCAGGGAAGAAAGAGGATTCAACACAATCGCACCTGCTCACCAGTAGCGAGTCGGAAGGGCGGCCCGTACGGTGGCAATTCTTCACGGCGTCGAGTGCGAAGTTGCGGTCCGGGACTTCACCGTGTATTCCGCCTTCCTCCAACCGCCGTTCGCGTTTTGTTTTCCTAGAATCTCCAGTTCCTCGTTGGGCTTCAGCCACCGCGCGGAGTAGTATCCTGTGTTCAGGAACGAGCAACGGCTCCTATTGCCGCTGCAAGAAATTACAAGTGGCTGCTTTTGGCCTGCGCTGATCACCGTCGCATCGGCGACAATTTCATAGGTCTTGCCGGCAGGTACGCCGCCTGCCCTGTCGATCTGCAGTACCAGTGGATATTTGGAGAGATCGACGCCCGGAAACTGAGGTGGGCTAGCTTTGGCCTCCGCCCCGGGAAATAGCGGAAGATCCATACCTACGACCTCGGGCCTGAAGTTCACCTCGACGTTGATCATCACCGGGACCGGCTGACCATTTTTTGTCGCCGGTTGGAAGCGCCATCTTCGCACTGCCTCGTACGCCGCTCGGTCGAGTCCCATGCCTAAACTCCGCTGCACCTTGACGTCTTTCGGGGATCCATCCGTATCGACGATCAGCCACAGCACTACCGTTCCACCATAGCCGGCACGGCGCGCAACCTCTGGATAATCAGGATCGGGGCTGGATAGAACCTTTGGTGCTTTAACTTCCTTCCCAATGCGCAACGGTGACGTGGTCGGGTTGCTCGCACCCGTAGCTGACTGCGCGCCGGTGCCTCCCGCATCGGTATCGGTGCCAACGGTGGCTCCTGATTGGGAATTCGGGACAGCGGGAGGAGCAGCGGTGTCTTGCGCCCACGCGGTCATCATGAAGGACAAAACCGCAGCCCACGCCGCTAATCTGGATTTGATCACCTTCATTTCTCCGTGTCCTCAGTGCCTCTGTGGTGAATTCGCAGTTAACTCGGAAACAAATATCCCGCCAGCATCTTCTTCATCTCGGCGATGATGCGATCGCGCTCTTCGCGGGTGGGCTGCTCGTAGGCGTAGGCAATCAGGCGCTCGCCGGTCTCGCTGACGACGCGCAGCATCAAGTCGAGCTCCGGCGTGTTGGAAATCCCCAGCCGCTCCAGCATGAAATTCTTTAGCAGCGCGGGCAGGCCGACGTTCGGAGAGGCCTCGCGCTCCTTGGTTGCCGCACTGATATACCGACCGAAGGAAATGGTGCGGAAGTCGGGATGCGCGTCGAGATAAACAATGTAGGCATCGACCACGCTATCGAGAATCTTGGCGGGATCGAAGGTCTCGAGGTTGGCGAACTCGCGCTCCAAAACCTTCATCACCGAATCTTCCAGCGAAACACGGAATTGCTCGACGTGCCGCACGGCGATGGCGTCGATGATGGTCTGCTTGTCGGGAAAGAAGCGGTAGAGTCCGCCAATTGATAGGCCAGCCTCGGCCGCGATGCGCGTGGTAGTCACGTCCTCCAGCGGCATCTGCTGCAGCAACGAGCTGGCGGCGTCGAGCACACGCTGCACCGTCTGCTGGCTGCGCGACTGCATGGGAGTGCGGCGCGATGCCGGTTCCTGTTCACGCGTCATGGAATTTGCGAGCGTCGTTGCTGATCCTCCCGGGAGCATTAACCTTCAGGCTTGGCTTCACCGTTCATCCGACGTCGAGGTCACGGCTGTCATGAGCCAGACGCCGTCGCGCTTTTCGTAAGCTGACATCCATGCCATGGTCGAGCGCTCCTCGCTGGCCTTGCCTGACTTATCATGATCGATATAAACGATATGGACGCGAACGACCATCCATCCCATCCTGCCGTCGGGCGAGACACGAACCACCGGCGGTTCCACATCGTCCCATGCCGAAAATTCCGCGTGGCTGAAATAGCCGGCAAACTTCGCCCTCAGGTCTTTGCGCGTCAACAACCGGGTCCGGCCGTTCCGGACATCCAGCACTTCCGGCGCCGTATGAACTAGCAGCGCATTAATGTCATGCTTGAAGTGGGCCTGGCGATCTTGCTGATGCAAAGCCAGTAACTCGGCAACCGCCTGTCGCTCGACGGCATTCTTAGGCATTGCGGCACCCACCGCTACCGAGCCAAGCACAACCGTCACAATCAGTAAGCAGCGCAAAGGGACCACGGAGTACCTCGACGCCTTAGACCGCCAGGCAGTACAAAAGGCGGCGGTCAACCAAGGTCGCATTGACATCTTGCCACAAATTGTGTAAAAGCGAAAGAGAGTTCGCGTTCTTGTTCGGAGTTATTTCAAGCATGGAGTCGTCCTTCGACTCCGGCGGCAAAGTGCCACCAGCGCTCAGGATGATAGGTAAAGCGAAGAGCGAATGGCGAAAAGCGCTTTAGCTGACGGCTGATCCAACGAGGTCTTACCCCATGGGTGTTCCGGTTTCTCAGATGTGGACGGTCGCAACGTACGTCCTGAAGCAACGCATCCAGGGCCGCAAGCGCTATCCGCTCGTCCTGATGCTCGAGCCGCTCTTCCGCTGCAACCTGGCGTGCGCCGGCTGCGGCAAGATCCAGTATCCCGCGCACGTGCTCAAGCAGAACCTGTCGCCCGACGAGTGCTTTCGCGCGGTCGACGAGTGCGGCGCGCCCATGGTCTCTATCCCTGGCGGCGAGCCGCTGATGCATCCCCAGATCAAGGAGATCGTCGAGGGCCTGGTCGCGCGCAAGAAGTACATCTATCTCTGCACCAACGCGCTGCTGCTCAAAGAAAAGATCGACCTGTTCAAGCCCAGCAAGTATCTGACGTTCTCGGTGCACGTCGACGGCGAGCGGGAGCATCACGACTTCTCCGTCTGCCGCGAAGGCGGATTCGATCTCGCACTCGATGGCATGAAGGAAGCGCTGCGCCGCGGGTTCCGCGTAACCACCAATACCACGCTCTTCGACGGGGCCGACCCTAACAGCGTGCGCGAATTCTTCGATCAGATGATGGAGCTGGGCGTCGAGGGCATGATGCTCTCGCCCGGCTACTCCTACGACAAGGCTCCCGACCAGAAGCATTTTCTGGGACGCGCGCGCACCCGGCGGCTGTTCCGCGCCATGCTGGCGAACCGCAAGAAGAGCTGGGTTTTCAACCAGTCGCCGCTGTTTCTGGAATTTCTGATGGGCAAGCGCGATTATCCTTGCACGCCGTGGGGCATGCCGACGTTCAACATGTTCGGCTGGCAGAAGCCCTGCTATCTGCTGCAGGACGGCTACGCCGACACCTTCGAAGGGCTGATGCGCGAGACCGAGTGGTCTCACTACGGCACCGAGTCGGGCAATCCCAAGTGCGCCAATTGCATGGTGCACAGCGGATATGAAGCCTCGGCGGTGAACGATACTTTTGGCTCGCTCAGTGGGTTTCTGGCGACAGTACGGGCGACGTTCTCCAGCAAGTACAAGGACGACGAAGCGTTGGCCATGCTGAAGGAAGAGACGCGACCCGTGCACGCTTACAATCCGCTGGTACAAATTGCTTCTCCCACCCTATCGCCAAAAGCAGCCGACTAGGGGCAGTAGACGGCATCATAGTCTCCTCATAATTCCAGGCGGCGCCGCAGCGTCATGCCTGCAGCGAAAATACGGGTTGGCGTTCCCTCAAATCCCGCCGAAGTTTTTGTTATCAATGAAGCGTACGCTGGCTTCCGGGCTGCCTACTTACCCACTAGCCCCTGCACCATCTTCTGCGCCCTATCGAAGCTCGGCGAGATCAAGCGGGCCTGTTCGGTGGCCGCTTGTGCCTTCGCGGTCTCACCTTGCAGGGTCAGGGCCCGGGCAAGCAGTAGATACGCGATATCGGACGGCTCCGCCTGAATGGATTGCGAGTAGTCTTGAACTGCGCTTCCAAGGTTTCCTTCCTTCTGGGCTACTACTCCCAGCCCAATCCATGCCCGATTGTGCTGTGGATTTACTTTCACCGCTGCCTGAAAATTCTCTTCGGCCTTCGCTGTGTCTCTCAGATTGAGATAAGCGAAGCCGATGTTGTTGTACGCTTCGGCGGCCACACGTTGCTTCGGCGCAAGCACCAGAACTTTGTTGAACTCGGCCATCGCGACCGGAAGGTTTCCGTGCTGCTTCTCGTAGTATCCGATGTCCAGGTGGCTGACAGGATCATCAGGATAGATCGCCGCAGAGGAGCGGAAATACGTGATGGCTTCGTCATCACGGCCTTCGCCCAACAACGCCGCTCCCAGATTGTTTTCCGCAAACCAGTTATTCTTTGTGATCTGTAACGCGTGCTGCCATAGGGTGACATTGTCTTGCCAATAACCAATCTGGTAGTGGGTCATCACAGCCAGCGCCAACAACATCGCCGCGGTTGCGCCCGCCAGCCAGCGCGCAGGGATATCGTGCTCGGCAGCCCACTCACTTACCCCCCAGCACAGCATGATGAACAGCCCAATGAATGACAGATACGCATATCGGTCTGCCATCGCCTGCTCGCCCACTTGCACCAGGCCAATCATCGGAACCAGAGACCCCAGAAACCAGAACCATCCCACCAACAGATATCGGCGACGCCGAGCTTTAATTACCCACGCGGTGACAATGAGCAGGAAGAGTGCAGATGCCACGACCTGCCAGGTCGCTAGCGTGTTCCTGGGATGGGGATAAAACAACCCAAGCCGCGACGGCCACAAGGCCTTCCCCACATACAAGGCGTACGCCACAACTGCATTTCCGGCGCGCAGAAAGAAGGGCAACCAGTGTATCGAGCCACTCGCACGTTGCGCTTTCACCGTGATCACGGCACTGGCTGCGGAGAAGGCAAGTAGCGGAAGCTTCTCCAGCGCCAGCCATTTCCAACTTCTCGCTGGAATCACTGCCCCGGTCTCGCCCTCCTGATCCTCGGCAAACATGCGGCGCAGCGGCCAGTAGTCCCAAAGCAGTAGTAGAAATGGAAACGTAATCACTTGAGGCTTGGCCATCAGCGCCAACACATACAGCCCTGCCACCGCACAGTAGCGCCTTATCTGCGGTGCGCGGGCGTACCAGCGATACGCTCCCAGGGCGAGCAGGAAAAGAAACATGCTCAGCAGATTTTTGCGTTCGGCAACCCAGGCTACCGATTCGACATTGATGGGATGCAACGCAAACAGCGCAGCTACTGCGAAACTGCGTGCAGTCGATCCCGTCGCCCGCAACAGCACCAAATACAGCAGGAGTGCATTCAGCACATGCCACAAAACGTTTTCAATATGATGACCAGATGGGTCGAGGCCGAAGAGCTGGTAATCCAAAGCATGTGACATCCACGTCAACGGATGCCAATTGCATTCATCGAAGCTGGTGGCCGCCCACTTGGCAGTTTCCCAATGCAAGCCGGCTTTGACGTGCCGGTTTCCCGTGACATACACGTCGTCGTCACAATTCGCAAAGGGATGACCGCTGGTGGGGTAATAAAGCGCAACCGTGGCGACCACCAGTATGAGCCCCCACAGAGCCGTGCGCCCTCGCCACGGAACTACGCCTGATCGCACTCGATGCGGACTGTTGTTACGGCGCCTTGCGGCGGTAATCCTCGGCTTGGATTTTGAACCAACGGATTGCACTCGGAATTCCCGCTGACTGGCAGATGCGAAGCAGTGTACATCACCCGATCCAGTTATACTGCATACTTGTCTACGTCTACGACTGGTAGCCAGGAGCGATGAAACCGATCATGTCTGAACCTCAACACGACCTGAACGTCGATCATCTTGAAGTTGTCGATGGCCGCGATCGACAGCAGATCGAAGGCTGGATTCCCGAACTCGCCAGCGAAGCTGACTTGCGCGATGCGCTGGAGCAGGCCTTCGACTATCGCGGCGACGTCACCATCACGCGAAAGGATGGCTCGCGAGTGGAAGGCTACATCTTCGATCGGCGCAACGGTGCGACGCTCGCAGAGTCCGTAGTGCGACTGATCCCCAAAGATTCGCAGCAGAAGGTTTCGGTCGCTTATTCCGACATCGCCGCCCTGGCCTTCAGCGGACGCGACACCGCCGCCGGCCGTAGCTGGGAAGCCTGGGTCCGCAAATACTGGGAGAAGAAAGCCGCCGGCGAAACCAGCATCGCGCTGGAGCCGGAAAATCTCGACTAGAGTATTCCGGCCTTGGACTCAGGGCGCACAAGGTGCAGTACTGAGCTCGGGTTCGCGTCAGGACGCCAAACATATAAGGGGTTTATAGTCTGCGCGAGAACTAGATTCTGTGTACTGCGAGAACTAGATTTCTGTTTCGCAATTGAGATGTACCAGCCGACAAGAGAGCCCGCAAGGGCGGCGCCGCAGTTAGCCCAGGACGCAGCCAAAGGCGGAGTCCTGGGTTAAGACAGCAAATAAGACCGAGTCCCGTAGGGACGGCAGAAGTTCCCCCGTTAGACTCTTTAGCCCCGCGCAGATTCACCTCAGAGGCTGAAGCCGGTGATTTGGTGCCGCTTGTGCGGCACGGCTGGAAGCCGTGCCCTGACACGAGGCGTCTAGTCATATGTCGAAGCCAAGCAGCGCGGGTGCCCCGGATCTCGCGGTTTTCAAGACCCGGGTGAATGCGCTCACAACTCGTCGATAGCCTTAGCTGCGGCATTGATCGCTCCCGTGATTTTGGTGATCTGCTCGGCCGTCACGCTCTCGCGATGGAGACGCACCGCAACCGCGCCACGCAGATTCATGAACGCTCTCATGATTTCCGGAGACCGGCCACGCCGGAAGCCTCGTCCGGCCACATCCAAACGTTGGAACAATTCATCGATCCGCTCCTTGTTGGCCTGAAGATATTCGTTCCCTTCTGGAGTTACCGAGTAAATCTTCTTGTTCTCCAACGTCGACACCGACGCCAGACCTTCTTCCTCCAGCATGGTTAACGTCGGATAGATCACGCCGGCGCTCGGCGTATAGCCGCCTCCCAGACGCTGCTCCATGGTCTTGATCAGCTGATATCCATAGCTTGGCTGCTCCGAGAGCAGTTTGAGAACGACCAGCCTTACGTCACCGGCGTCGAAGAGACGTTCTCCACCTCGGCCAAAGCCGCGCTCCCGGCCTCCACCAAAACCGCCATGCCTCGACTCTCCTCTTTCCCGAAATCCGGCGAAGCGGCGATCAAACCAGCCCCGAGGCCCGGCAAATTCGGTGCGTTCTTGGCGATGATGTCCACCGCAGTGACTGTGTCCCGTACGTTCAAAGTTTTCGTGTTCTGAATTCACCTTGTTTCCTCCTCTTACAATATATCTCAAGATATAACATAAGATATATCTTTTTTGCAGAAGATTCAATCTTCGTGAGAACAATCTCCTGCCAGAAGCGGAGTTCCTGCCGTCGCCAGACTCCATCACCGGACAGTCTGTCCAGCGACGAACACGCGGGACTTAATCTGCTTCCTCTTTCCCGCCTCATCCCTTATGTTTTCTTAGAGTTAACGGAATCACAGCGTGGCCCCACGCCTGCAGAATTGGCTGGGGATCGAGGGCGGAATTGGAACAAGCCTGCGTCGGGAGGAAAACCGCTCATGACAAACCTGGTTCAAGACGCTCGTTACGCCTGGCGGGTGTTGCGCAAAAGTCCCGGCTTCACCGCTGTGGCCGTGCTGGTGCTCGCGCTCGGCATCGGAGCCAACACAGCGATCTTCAGCGTGGTGAATGCTGTGTTGCTGCGACCGCTGCCATTCGATCAGCCGAACCGCCTGGTGCACCTCTGGCATGTGCCGCCGCAAGCCAGTTTTCCGGGCATGACGATCTTCACCGTCTCGCCCGCCAATTTCCTCGACTGGCGCAGCCAGAGCCACAGCTTCGAGGGCATGTCTGCTTACGGTTTTGGCCGCTATACGCTAACTGGGTCGGGTCAGCCCGAATCCACTCGAGTCGTCGCTGCAAGCAGCGGATTCTTTTCCATCCTGCACGCCCAGCCGCTGCTTGGCCGCGTCTTCCTCGACGGCGATGTCGAACCCGGTCGCGATCACGAGGTCGTCCTGCAGCTACGGCTTCTGGAGCAGTCACTTCGGCAGCAATCCTGACATCGTCGGCAAAAATATCCAGCTCAATGGCCAAGCGTTCACCGTGGTCGGGGTAATGAAGCCAGGCTTTGAATTCCCGGTTGACACTGATCCCAACACGGCGCCGCAGATGTGGAAGCCCCTCGCGTGGACCGGTGCGGAACGAGCCATCCGGGACGATCATAACTTTGGTGTAGTGGCGCGATTGAAACCTGGCGTCACGTTAGCGCAAGCGCGCGCCGAGATGGACACCATCTCCAATCGCCTGGCGCTGCAATATCCCAAAGAGGACAAAGGCTGGGGAGCAACTGCCATTTTGTTACGCGACGATCTGGTCGGCGACGTGCGCCCCTCACTGCTGATTTTGCTGGGCGCGGTGGCGTTCGTTTTGCTGATCGCCTGCGCCAACGTGGCCAATCTAGTGCTGGCGAAAACCTTGTCGCGGCGAAAAGAAGTTGCGATCCGCACGGCGCTGGGCGCCAGCCGGCGGCGCCTGCTGCAACAGGTGCTGTCGGAGACGATACTGCTCGCCATCGCCGGCGGAGCTTTGGGCCTGGTCCTCGCCCACTACGGCGTGACTTTGATGGTCAAGTTTCTGGCGCAACAGTTGCCACGCTCCAGCGAGATTGGGCTCGACGGCTGGGTACTGGCCTTCACCCTGGGCATTTCGCTGCTGACCGGATTCGCCGCCGGGTTGCTGCCCGCCCTGCGCCTGACCAAAGCAGCAGATGTAAATCAATCTCTGAAACAAGGGCTTGGCCGCACTGCATCGGACTCCAGCGGAAGCAGCACTCGCAGCGTGCTGGTAGTTTCCGAGGTCGCGCTATCTCTCATGCTGTTGATCGGTGCCGGCCTGCTGATTCGAAGTTTATGGATGCTGCATAACGTTAATCCCGGCTTCGATGCCAATCGCGTACTGACCATGGAAGTTTCGATTCCGCAAGGCAAGTTTGCCTCGCCGGAGCAACAGGTCAGTTTCTTCCAGCGCGTTCTGGATCGAGTTCGAGCATTGCCGGGAGTGCAATCGGCCGGACTGATCGATAATCTGCCGCTTAACGACAACGGGTCGCATCAACCGGTCCAAGTCGAGGGCCGTCCGGCGGTCCCAATGGCCGACCAGCCCGAGGTGGATGTGCGGCTAATCAGTACTGGCTATCTCAGCGCTATGCACATTCCGCTTTTACGCGGTCGCGACATCGATGACTCCGATGTGGCAGGCAGACCTGGAGCGGTGCTGATCAGTCAATCGATGGCCAAAGAGTTCTGGCCCAACCAGGATCCCATCGGCAAGCATATCGATTTGTATTTCTTCCCTGGCCTGCAGCGCGAGGTAGTTGGTGTTGTGGGCGACGTCAAGCTCGACGCCCTGGACCAGACGCGACCTACGCAAGCACTGTATATGCCGCTGGCTCAAGTTTCGGCGGGGCGCGGTGAAGACTGGCACTCCTTCGGGATGAGCCTTGCCGTTCGTACCAACATCGATCCTCTAAGCGCGGTATCGGCGGTTGCCAACTCGGTCCACGAAGTGGATTCGGGCGTGCCGCTGCTGAACATCAAGACCATGGATGACTCGGTTTCAGAGTCACTCTCTTCGCAGCGTTTTACCATGCTGCTGCTGTCGGCCTTTGCGGGACTGGCGCTGCTGCTTGCAGCGGTGGGCATCTACAGTGTGCTGGCCTACGCAGTGCGGCGGCGACTTCGTGAGATCGGCATCCGCATGGCCCTGGGCGCACAGGTCAGCGACGTATTGCGGATGGTGGTATTGGAAGGCATGAAGCCGACGCTGCTGGGCGTGCTCATCGGACTGGTGGGAGCCTTGGCATTGGGACGTGTCTTGTCGAGCGTGATATACGGCGTAAGTGCGCGCGACCTGGCAACGTTTAGCACGGTGGCCGTCATGATGACTGGCGTAGGATTGCTGGCCAGTACTATCCCGGCGTATCGCGCGACGAAAGTTGATCCGATGAAGACGCTGCGGGACGAATAACTTTTCGCGGCCGTTCGTCTTGCGGCATCGTCGGTTGCTGTGACCGCGCGGTCACCGAAGCGCTGTAGGCGCGACATAAGTTAGCTCAGCCGTTCAGCGGCTGGGAAAGCTCGCAGGATAGAAAGCTGAGTGCCGTAGGCACGACAGAGCGTCGACGCTTCAGCCGAGTATCTGTTAAGACTTATCCTCTACCCCTTCGAACAGGTCCGTCTCGAACTTCGCCTCGCGCGGATCGCGCGTCGCGGCCAGATGAAACATCTCAACCGTGCCTTCCAGCCGCTGGCCCAGGTTTTTCCGCACCAGCTCAAACAGAGGCTTCTGCGTGGTGTGCTGCCGGAAGGCTTGGTGCTTTTTTTCGAAGCGCTCCTTGCCGATCTCGATGCGCGCGCTGACAGTGGGTGGGGCAATGGGTTGGCGGTCAGGCAACACAAAGTCAGCCGCAAGGTAATAGAGCTTCTGAGCGCGATGCGGCTCCAGTCCTTGCTCCAGTTGTTCGGGATAGCGGTCCGGTCGCCCAGCCCACTCGAACGCGATAGTCGCAAACACGCCGGCCATGGCGTGGTCAACGTGACCAGTGAGTCCGCCATCGGGTCCAAAGGTCAAGATGACATGGGGACGAAGCTTGCGTATGCGAAGCACAAGATCATTCGCAGCCTGATACAGATCGGTGCGATCAAGCTTACTGTCGGGATAGTCCAGCACTTCACCGTGGGCGACGTTCAACAGCTTGCACGACGCGGCGAACTCGGCGCGGCGTAACTGGGCAAGCTCTTCGTTGGTGCTGGCGGCGCCGCGATTCCGAGCCGCAGTCCCGGCAGTAAGGCAAACCACCGAAGTCTCAATGCCGCGTTCGCCGTAAAGCAGCAGCGTACCGCCAAAACCGCCGGCTTCGTCGTCGGGATGGGCGGTGATGCAGAGGAGTTTGAGCATGGCTTATGTTGGATGAATAGAGGTTTAGGGTAGTCTCAGAGCACAGATCCGTAAAGCGCTGCAGGCGCGACACAAGTTAGCCCAGCCGTTCACGGCTGGGAACGCTCATTTAACTAATGACCGAGTACCGTAGGCACGACACCGCCTTACCCGAAGACAAATCGATTGTCATACTCAATCCCGTACTTCCGCAGCCGCGTTACAAACTCTTGCTCGAAACTCCACTTCTTATGATGCTCAACTTGATTTGCGATGTAGGCGACCACCGCTTGCCGCTGCGACTCGCGAATGCCAAATGCGCCATAACCTTGCTGCCAGGCGAAAGGAGCCCTTTCCTGATTAAGCCAGTGCGAACTGTTCCCTTTCAGGTGTTGCACGGCCTGCGACAGCTGCACGGTCGGCGGCAGATCAAGTAATAGATGAGCGTGGTTCGCTGTCCCGCCCGCCGCGACCAACGCAATGTTCTCGGCTCGTGCGATTCCGCCAAGGTACCTCCAGAGCACCTCTGGCTCGCGGATTAAGTCTCTGCGTTCCTTCGTGCTGAACACACAATACACAAGCATGGACGAGTAGGCGTGGGCCACAATTAGAAAGTATTGGATTCCGCTGTGTGCAACTGTGATGGATGGCACACCATGATGGTTGCTGTCGTGCCTACGGCACTCGGTCCGTAATAAGAATACTTTCCCAGCCGTGAACGGCTGGGCTAACTTATGTCGCGCCGATGGCGTTTGTGGAGTCCGCCCAGAACGCCTATTCCTCTTGTTTTTCATCCTCACCAGCAGCTTCGACTTTGCATTGGTGCGCGTTGAACTGCTGCTGAATCGCGGCCTGTCCTTCTGACGGTTGACTGTGCGGGTGCGGCTCGAAGTGAAACTGCATGTTGCAGAATTCGCAGATCCCGACCAGAGGAATATTCCTCACCCGCTTTATGATTCGAAGGTTACGCTTTGCCATGCGTACATCGTGTCATATCCTGCGTTCTGCCGCCAGCCTCAGTTCTTCAGCTTGACTCCAGCCCCGGCGCTTGCCAAACCATCGCATATCCGCAATAATTGATGAGTTGTTGCCTCAAGGTTTGTGAGGTCCGATGGACGCCTTGGCTGCGTTCATTGGGGTGTGGTAGCGACGCCGGGGTCCCCGAAAAGCGCCGAATTTGCGCTTGGCGGGGTGGTTGATCGCTGGAGCACCCACGTATCCCACCTGGCGCGAAAGCACCGCCGGGCGGGGCCCGGTTCTCACCTGAGGAAAAGATGTGCCGCGCGGCGAGCGCTTTCCCGTCCGAATTACTTTGGAATGGGAGGCTGTTCCGCATCGTGTGGTCACTGACTAGCAGGAAAGGAAACCATTCTCTGTGTTGATGATTCGTTTATCGCGCCGCGGTGCGCGCAAGCAGCCCCATTACCGCATTGTCGTAATCGAGAAGGATCGGGCGCGCGATGGCCGCTCGGTGGAAGTCGTTGGCACCTATAACCCGCGGACTAATCCCGCTACCGTGGAGCTGAAGCGCGAGCGCATCGATTATTGGAAGGGCAAGGGCGCGCAGATGTCGGACCGCGTCCGCAAGCTGGTGGAGAAGGCTCCGGCCAGCGCGCCGCCACTGGCTCCGCTAACGCCCACTCCGACGACTGAGGAGCCGAGCGCAGCCTAAGATCGCAGCTGCGTCGCAGCCTGATTACAGGAGCTCAAAGCATGGCAGATACCGCGCCCAATATGGTTGCCCTGGTGGAGATTCTGGCCAAGGCAATCGTCGAAGTTCCTGACGAGGTAGAGGTCGAGGCCTTTGAAGAAAATGGCCAGACAGTGCTGGAGCTGATTGTCGCCGAGAGCGATCTGGGCCGCGTGATCGGCCGTCAGGGACGAACGGCACGCAGCCTGCGCACCATTGTGCATTCGGCCGCCCTGCGCACCCGTAAGCGCTATCAGCTGGAGATTGTGGAATAGCCGCCGAGTTCATTACGATCGCCCGCGTACTGGGGCCGCAAGGACGGCGCGGCGAAGTCATGGCCCAGTTGCATACTGACTTCCCGCAGCGCTTTGCAGAGCGCCGGCAGTTATCGGGATTGGCGCCCGACGGCAGTCGCCGCGAGCTGCAACTGGAAGAGCACTGGTTTCACAAAGGCGGCGTAGTGCTGAAGTTTGCCGGCGTGAACAGTATCAGCGACGCCGAGCAACTGAAGGGGTGGGAAGTGCAGGTACCACGCGAACAGCGCACGAAGTTGGAGCCGGGCGCCGAGTACGTCAGCGAGATCGTCGGGAGCGATGTCTGGATCAATGGCGGACAGCGCTTCCTGGGACGTGTCAGCGAAGTGCAGTTTGGGGCAGGCGAAGCTCCGCTGCTGGTTGTGAAGTTGCCGGTTTGTGCGGTGCAGAACGAAGTGCTGGTTCCCTTCGCGGAAGAGTTTGTGAAGAAGTTTGATGTTGCCGGCAAACGCATCGACATGGAATTGCCCGAGGGGCTGCTGGAGTTGGAGACGCCGCTGAGCGAGGAAGAGAAGCAGCGCCAGAAGTCCGAAGCCGACGAAGCGAGATCGGCAGGCGAGCGGCGTAAGGGAAAGTAACATTTGACGGTTTGAAAGGGCCCATCTTTAGCTGGGCCGATGAGGCGAGGGATTATCGGGCTTCAGCCCTTGAGGAGATTCGGTCTGTTGGCGCTGTCCCGTGCGAGTTCCTTCAGGGGCTAAAGCCCTGAATGGTTTCTGCGTGTTGATGGCACGGCTGAAGCCGTGCCCCTTCAAATTCAGGTGCGATTTGAATTGGCGTGGCCCAAATGAAGTTCGAGATCCTGACGATTTTTCCGGACTTCTTTCGCGGGCCGCTGGATTACGGCATTGTGCGCCGAGCGCGCGAAACCGGGCTCATTGAAATCGGGATTCACGATTTGCGGACGTTCACCCACGACCGTCATCGCACGGTCGACGATCGGCCGTTCGGTGGCGGCGAAGGCATGGTGCTTAAACCGGAACCCATCTTCGAATGCCTGGAGACGCTGAACCTCGCGCCGCGCCGGGAACGGATGGGACAAGACGCGCGAGAAACGGTGATATTGCTTTCGCCGCAGGGCGAGTTATTCACGCAGTCGGTGGCGCAAGAGTTGATGACTCGGGAGCGCGTGGTGCTGATCTGCGGACGCTACGAAGGCGTCGATGAGCGAGTGAGCCAGTATATTGCCGATCGCGAGATTTCGATTGGCGACTTTATTTTGAGCGGCGGAGAGCTGGGCGCGGCGATCATTGTGGACGCGCTGGCGCGGCTGGTTCCGGGAGCGCTGGGCAACGCAGCTTCGTCGCAGCAGGAGTCGTTCACGGCGAACGCGATCGACTCTGGCGTCAGGGTCGCTGGCGAGCCGCCAAGTTCGACCTGCGGTTCGGGGGGATTGCTGGACTATCCGCACTACACGCGTCCGGCGGAGTTTCGCGGGATGCCGGTTCCCGAGGTGCTGGTGAATGGGAACCACGATGAGATTCGCAAGTGGCGGCGCCGTTGTGCTCTACGCAAGACGCTCCGCAATCGCCCCGATCTGTTGCGGGATGCAGAGTTGAGCAAGGAAGATCGCAAGTTGCTGGCCGCGATCGAGGCCGAGGAAAGTGCATGAGGGCTGACAATCATCGCGACAGGGAGAGACCGCAGATCCCTCCGCTCGGACTGAAGTCCTCGGTCGGGATGACAAGAGGAAGACTAAACGGTCCTCGGTCGGCATAAGAGTAGTGGAAGGATTGAAAGCCGGCTAAAGCCTAAGGGCTGAGTGCTAATTGCTAGTTACTAGTTGCTAGTTACTTCTTGCTATTTTTCGCCGCCGCGAGGCGTGCCATACGGAAGGAAAACGAACTATGTCGAACTCACCGATTATTGACCGCCTACTCGCCAAGACGCGGCGCACCGATCTTCCTGACTTCAAGCCGGGCGATACCGTACGGGTGCATGTGAAGATCAAGGAAGGCGACAAGGAACGTCTGCAGGCGTTCGAAGGCGTCGTCATCTCCAAAAGCCACGGCTCACAGCCCAGCTTCACCGTCCGCAAGATGAGCTTCGGCCAGGGTGTGGAGCGCATCTTCCCCACCAACTCGAAGGTCATCGACAAGATCGAGGTGCTACGCTCGGCCCACGTCCGTCGCGCCAAGCTCTATTACCTGCGCGCGCTGCGGGGCAAGGCTGCCCGCCTGCGCGAAGTGGAAACCACACGCAGCTAGTGCGTAGCTGACGATCTCGATTGGAACGGCAGCGCCCACTGTGTCGAGGGATGCGGTGGGCGCTTGTTCTGTGATGACAGAAACCGGCTTTAGCCAGCGAAGGCTTAAATAGCTAGGGTCGCAAGGTCCATCGCCCGATCACCGCTTCGCTTTGGGCCGCACAAACTTCAATGCGGTGTGCGTAGAGGAGAAACTGACCACCTTCACATCGACCAGACCGGCCTGCCTGCCGGCCTCGAGCACCTGCTGCTCCTTGATCTCCTGCTTGCCTTTGGGATAGACGATCCACAACGCGCTTGCACTGTCTAGCGAAGACGCAGCCTTGCCAGTTCGCGCCAGATCCGCAGCTTTTTCGGCGCCCACAAAGATCAGGTCTGAATGGTTCAACGGTTTCGAATCTGAGAAACTCTTAGCCTGACCGCGTAGATCCTTGAGGAAATCCGCATCCCTCAGACCCACCGCAGAGATCACCAGTCCGGGCTTGATGCCCAGTTTCTCAGCAAGAGTTTTTGGATGCAGAATCGTATGCGCCCACTTCTCGGCATGATCGCCGAGTTCGAAGACGGCAGCGCTGTCGTTCCACTGAAGATGAAGTTCTCCGTCGCGCGCTAAAACTGATTTCAGCGACGACAGCGAAATCCTCAATCGGATATCGCCGCGAAACACGATTTCGTTGGTTTCCAGCAGCGCTTTTCCGCTCGATATTTTATTAGCCGAGCGAACTTTGCAGAGCAGTTCGCGCCCCATGCATCCTCCGAACAATTGCATCAGCATCGTGTAGAACAACACAGCTTGTCAATGTGCTTCACCATGAAATGCAGCTGACACACGAAACCCCGCTGGAGGGGATAGCGGGGTTTCGTATTCCATCCGGCAGGCGCTGTCAGAGGCCTCGCCGGACGCCTCGTTATGCGCGATCTGCATTCGCGCGGGTTACATCTTGACTAGACTTTCGACGCCAGTTCCAGCAATCCCACCGCCATGGCAATCCAGAGCGCAAGTGCCACCGTGTTCAAGGTGACGCGGACCGCAGCATTGTCGATCAGCCAGTTATATTTCGCGTCCATGATGTTCTCCTTTAGAAGTGGCGTTCTACCCCGACAACCGCGACAGAGATAGGCGCTCATCGGGAACCCGGAGTTTGTGTCAGGAGTGCTAGATAGCCTCACCAAATCAACTTCTGCAGCTATATACGGGCGAGACGAAAAAAGGTTCCGTTAACAGATTGTGAATGCGGGGCAAGTTGCAGATTTGCGGCGTCAGGTGCGAAAAGTCGGGTGAGCCGTCCGACCGGTCGATTAAACAGTCTTCTTCAGGAGGGCTGCACAGTCAACTAGCGCGGTCTTGACTGAACGGTGCTTGCCCGGCCGACAGTTCCGCCTGAATTAGATTCATAGCTTCTCTGATTGCGATCAGTTGCCCATACATCCAATAGGTCCTCTGAACGCTGCCTTCTTTCAGGTGCGCGTGTGAATCGATGGCGTCGCGGTGCTCCGCCACCCATCGGGTCAACGCGACTTCCTGCTCGCTCATCTTGGCAAGCACATTTGTCAGTTCACGGCTCATAGCTAACCTCTTCTTTGGTTTCTTTGGTGCGATGCGAAACCAGCGATGCCAAGTTGCCTTGCTCGATCGATCTCGTGGCTCAGCCAAAAGTTCTCCTTCAGGACAACCGCCCAGTCTTGAGCAGAAGCCCGGCCGCACCCTTGCCGCACAATACATCGATGGTCTGCGCCTACGCTGCCGGCCGCTTTTCCTGGCGAGTCGCAGGGTATGTTGCAGTGTTGTCTAATTCGGCAGCAACCAGCGGCCAGCCTTCCAACACACTTTTGACTGCGGGCTTCCAGCCAGCTAACGTCTTCAGTCGCGCATTGGAAACTTTTTGCGAGCGCGAGAAATAATTCCACACTTGGCCGAACATAAGCGCGCCCAGAAAGCGCGGCATACGCAGCGGCTTCCTGGCGCCAATCGCTGCCGCTAGCGCGCTCAGGTATTCCGCAAACAGAACGGGCTGATCGTCGCAGACGTTATAGGTTCCCGCCGGAGCCGTTACCGCCGAAGCGACAGCGCGTCCTGCATCAGGAACATAAATCGAAGAGAAATAATTCGCGCCTGGGCCAATCTGAAATAACAGGCGCTTTCGCGCCATGGCAATTGTCTCCTGAGTGGAAGGCGCATCAGCGCCATAGAATCCGCCAAAGCGCAGCACGATGCCTCGCCCGCCGGCTTCCGAGAAGCGGGCTTCCTCGCGCTCGCCCGCCAGAGCGGCGCGCAGAACCTCGCTGCCGCCGTCGTCGATACGCGAATCTTCATTTAGCCACCGGGTTCCCCCGTCTGCGTAGACAAACGAGATCGACTCGTGGATATAGGCCGGCACTCCTTCCGCGATGGCGGCGTCCACTAGAATACGCGCTCCCTCAGTGCGCAAGCGATTGGTTTCGGCCCAGGACTTGGAGTCGCGCAAGGACCTCATGGACCCGATCTTGGTGGTCAACCGAACCACCACGTCACATCCTGCGACCGCTTTGCGAACCGACTTAACATCGTATAAATCGCAGTCCACGGGTTCGGCGCCCAGGCCGCGAACGAGTGCCGCTTTTTCGTCGCCACGCGCGGTCGAACGTACGCGATGTCCTGCCGCCAGTAGCGCAGGCAAACTGGCGCGTCCAAGAACCCCAGTTCCGCCTGCCACAAAAACCTTTAACCCCACAGCGTCACCTCCATTACCTAGTTGGATAGCGAAAACCGCTGTGGGGACGCAAGCCTGGTAGGTTCAATTTTGGGTTCCAGATTCGAGTGATCAATCGCAGGTTCGGCGGGTCAGGACCCCCAAGAGCAGGCGACAGTAAGGTAAAGCCGACGGGAATCTATTCACATCGCAAAGCTACAATAGGATCGAGCTTGGATGCTTTACGGGCAGGAAGATAGTTGGCCAGCAACGCTACCCCGGCCAGAGTCATGCTAACCGCCAGCGACGTCGCCAAGTCGATGGGGCGTACCTCGAAGAGCAGCGACGAAAGGAATCTCGTCAGCAGTAAGGACGCCACGAAACCCCCCGCTAGACCTGTGCCGACCAGCGTCAAGCCTTGGCGCAGCACCATTCCCAGGACATCGTTGCGGGCCGCGCCCAGGGCCATGCGAATTCCCAGCTCACGAGTTCGCAAGCTCACCGCGTAGGAGATGACACCATAGATTCCGACTGCGGCCAATACAAGCGCGAGGCTGCCGAACAATCCCAGCAGCATTAAGGTAAATCGACGCGCGGCCTGCGACTCGGCTACGTAGTCTTCCAGCGGACGTACTTGGTAGATGGGCTGGGTGTTGTCGACTGAGAGAAATGCCTGGCGCACGGTTTGCTCAAATCGCCGCGGATCGCCCGCAGTGCGAACCACCAGGTTGAAGCCGTAATCCATATTTTGCGATTGCGCCACATAAGCTTCCGTGTTCGAAGGCCGGTCGAAGCCGTATTGGCGCACATCGCCTACGATGCCGACAATCGTGGACCATTCCTTATCATCATGCCGGCCGCCCAACTGGATATGCTTTCCGATAGGATCTTCGTTGGGAAACACGGTTCGCGCGCACGACTCACTGATGAGCGCAACCTTGGGAGCACCCATCCGATCGGCAGCAGTGAACAGCCGGCCGCGCTTCAAAGGAATTTTCATGACTCGAAAATAATCGGGTGAGACAGAATACCCATCCACTGACGGCGCCTCCGACTCGTTGGCTAATGGCCGATCCTGGATGTGGCAATCCCCGGCGATCAAAGCTCGCCAGCGGCAGCGTGCTGACCATGGCGACGCCCTCGATACCTGGCACCGTGCGCAGCCGCTGCATCGCCTGATCATAAAAACTCAACTCCGCTTCCGGCTTCTTGTAGCGGTCTCCGTAAACGTAGACTCCGGCGGTCAAGACGTTGTGGGGATCGTAACCGGGGTCGACATTCAACAGCCGCAGCAGGCTCTTGCCCAGAAGCCCTGCGCCCAGCACCAGCACAAATGCCAAAGCCATCTCGACGGTGACCAGAACGCTGCGATAGCCGTGACGCGTGCGGCCTTCAGTGGCTCTGCCAGAATCCTTTAAGGCTTCATTGGGATCGACTTGCGAGGTGCGCAGCGCCGGCATAACTCCGAACAACAGGCCAGTGAAGATGCTGGCGCCAAGTGCGAACAGTAGCACCGGGAGGTCCAAGCGGATCTCATGCGCACGCGGCAGTTCCTTCGGGCCTAGACTGGCAATTGCTCCGGTGCCCCACCAAGCCAGCAACACGCCGGCGAGCCCGCCGATCAGAGCGAGCAACAAGCTTTCCGAAAGCAGTTGACGTGCCAGCCGGGCACGTCCGGCGCCTAACGCCGCGCGCAATGCCATCTCTTTGCTGCGGTTGGTTGCACGAGCCAATGCCAGATGCGCAACGTTGGCACAGGCGATCAGCAGCACCATGACAACCGCGCCCAGCAATACCCAGAGCGCGGTTTGCACCCGCCCCACCACGTAGTCGCGCAGGGGCATCAGGGCCACCACGTCCCGCTGGTCGTAGTCTTTGGGATGTTCGCGCATGATATCGCGCAGGATCGCGTTCAACTCCGCTTTGGCTTGTTCTGCCGTAACGCCCGGCTTCAACCGACCGATGAATTGCAGATGCTGGCAGCCACGGCAAGCCATGGGTAGCTTCAGGTCGTATCCCAAAGGCATGTAGATCTCGGGCACGACGGAGCGGTCAGACCGCAAGATTGGTTGAAAGCCTTCCGGCAAGACGCCGACGACCTTGTACGGGCGATCGCTCAGGCGCACCGTCCGGCCGACGATCGCCGGATCGCCTCCGAAGCGTCGCAGCCATAGACCGTGCGAAAGGATGGCTTCATACCGCGTCTCCGGCTGATCCTCGTCTGCAAGGAAAGTCGGGCCTAATTGCATCTTGATGCCGAGCGTATCGAAATAGTCGTAACTCACGCGCAGTCCGTCTAACAATTCCGGGTGGCCTTGCTCCACCGTGGTCCCGGCGCCGTCGCGGAACAAGGACATGCTCTGAAAGGAATGGTTGCGCTGCCGCAAGTCGTAAGTTGTCGTGAAGTCGATGGTCTCCGGCAACGGTGTATCGGGATCGGCGGTCGAGACCTTCATCAGGCGCCCAGGATCACGATAAGGCAGGTTGGTTGAGCAGCACTGCCTTCACCACGCTGAAGATGGCCGTGTTGGCGCCGATGCCCAGTGCGAGCGTGACGATAGCCACTATCGTGAACACCGGCGCCTGCTTCAGTTGCCGCAATGCGTAACGAAAGTCTCCCAGCATGGCGTCTCCTCAAAGCTCGTGACCCTCGGACAAAGAATCCCGACCTGATGTCGCACGCGATTCGCCAAGCACTGGCCTCGTAGATTCAGTGCATTGCGGCGACATGCGTCTTGGCAGCGTGTCCGGCAACCGAATGTTCTGTCCGCCAGCGGACAGGGGAAGACGAAAGGCACACTCCAAGCCATACCGTACTCAGCGACCACCTACACCAATACCCGGCGCCGCCAAGCCATCCTTCACCAAAAATCCACTGAGAACTACCGCATTGGTCCTCAAGTTTTGCAATGCCTGGATGTATTCCGCTTGCGCAGCGAATAGCCCTTGCTGCGCCAGCAGCACCTGGGGATACGACAGCGCCATCCTGCCCCACGCGTTCGCTTGCATTTCGTAGAGCCGTTGGTTGCGCGGAAGAATCTGGGACTGATATCGCTCGACCATAATTCGCGCCACTTGATATTGCTCGACCACAATCGCCGCCTGCTGCCGGAGTTGCAGTTCAACGCGACGCGTCTCCGCCTGCGAGCGTTCCATATCCGCGCGTGCCGAAGCCACGTTGCCCTGGTTGCGATTGAAGACGGGCAACTCGACCCGGACTTCCGCGAATCCCTCCAGTCCAAACGGCTTGCCAGTCAGATCGTTGGTCTCCAGGTTTTGCTCCAGACCAGCTCTGACCCGCAAGTCGGGAACCGACTGGCGGCGCGACTCCAGGACCGACTTTTCTCCACGGGCAGCACTCTCTTTCGCGATCTTCATCGCGGGACTGTCGGCGATCAACGCTTCCACTAACTGCTGGCTGTCGAGTTGGGGGAGATCAGCATCAAGTTTTCCGGCCAGACGTCCTGCAGGCAACGACGGATCCCCAGCGATACTGCGCAGGTTTTCCCATTCCTGCTGCAGGTGAGCGCACTGAACTTGGGCGCCTAGCTTGGCTCGCTCCACTTCAATCTCGGCCATGGTAACTTCCGACTCGTCACGCGCCCCGATGTTATGCAGACGCCGTGTTGTCTCGAGCGTGGCGGCCGAAAGCCTTACATACTGATCTGCCAGCGCAACCAGTTCCTGAGCCGCCAGAGTTTGAACATACGCCGTGCGGATTGCATTCTGGATGCGATAACGCTGCTCCTCCTTTTCCAGCGCGGCGATCTTGGCGTCAGAACCGGCGACCTGCTGCGCCAGATAAAGTTTGCGTCCCAGGACGATAGTCTGTTCCACAAACCCGCCTTGCCTGCCTCCGTTAATGCCTACGCCGCCGGCGATCTCATCTCCCAGATACCCCACTGTGGGATTCGGCCACAGTCCCGCCTGCAACTTCCGTGCCTCGGCCGACTTAATTCCGGCGTTCGCCTCTGACAATGTGGGATTACGCTGCAAAGCCTTCGCCTCGAGATCGGCGAGACCATACACAGGACCGCTACCCTCCTCCGCTGGTTGTCCGATCTGCGGCAGAAAACTGGGCGCCACCGTTGCCGTCTTCGAGCTGCCCATCTGCATTCCGGACATGTCGTCGGGCTTAACCTGGGTTTGTTGACCGTTGTGGGACATAGCGGGAGTAGCGTCTGGAGTACTCTGCTGCGCCTGCGCAACAATTAACAAAAGCGGCAGAAGTAAGGCGCTGAGCGCAGCTAACCAAAGCGTTTTCATAGTCCTTCTCCCGCGCTGTGCCGGCTACCCGAACCAATATTTCCAGCGATTTTCTTTGCAGCTTCTAAAGTCTGTTCGGGGATCACAAATAAAAGGGTTGGCTGCGGCATATCTAAAACACGTCCCTTCAAATCCCAGGGCCGCATGCCGGAGCAGTGTTTTTTTAACAGCCTGTTTAGCCGACCGCGACTGGCTGCGAGGTTTCGATCTTGGCCTCGCGCAGATATTTTGCGGCTTCTTCCGGCGGCGTGGGATTCTGGTAGAAGCCGGTACCCCATTCGAAGCCTGCGATCTTGGTGAGCCGCGGCATGAACTCGATGTGCCAGTGATAGTGGTCCATGGAACCTTCCTGCGCCGGCGCGGTATGAATCACCATATTGTAGGCAGGATTGTCGAGCACCTGGTCGGCGCGCATCAGCAGATTCTTGACCGCTTTTGCCAGGCTTTCATACACCTGCGACGACGAGTTCTCGAAGGCCGACTCGTGCCGCTTAGGAAGGATCCAGGTTTCAAAAGGAAAGCGCGGCGCGTAAGGAGCCACGGTTAGGAAACCGTCATTCTCGGCTACAACGCGAACCCCAGCCTCGGTCTCCTGCCGGATAATGTCGCAGAAGACGCAGCGCTCTTTGTAGATGAAGTACTGCTTGGAGCCCTCGATTTCCTCCACTACATGCTTCGGCAGATGGGCAGCGCGATCAGCTGGCCGTGGGAGTGTTCCAGGGTGGCACCCGCCAGCTGCCCATGGTTCTTGAAGATGAGGATGTACTTGAAGCGGCGATCCTTCTTCAAATCGAGGATGCGATCGCGAAATGCCCAGAACACGTCTTCAATACGTTTCTCGGAAAGATGGCCCAGGGTCGCGTCGTGCTCGGGGGTTTCGATGATGACTTCGTGCGCGCCGATGCCGTTCATCTTGTCGAACATGCCTTCGGCCTGGCGGCTGAGGTTGCCTTCGATCCCGAGGGTGGGAAACTTGTTGGGAACCACTCGCACGGTCCAGCCTTCAGCGTCACGCGATCCGCCATTGGGCCGGTAAGCCAACACTTCAGGCGGCGTTTTGCTTTCGTTGCCGGCACAGAATGGGCAGAACCCGCCCTTCATCTTCGTGGGCTCTCGAGTGAAATCGGTAGGACGCTTGGCGCGATCGGTGGAAATGATGACCCATCGCCCAACGATTGGATCTTTACGTAACTCAGGCACGGCGGACCTTCCCCTCGGAAACTCGAGTCTTCTATGTTACCGCTTCTCGACATCGGCGGGCGCCGTGATTTACTTTACCGCTTCAGGGACGCGCAAGGAACCCACTAGTTTTTCAACCTCCATCCATTTCCTTGGGGATGGCCGATGACAGCACCAGGCCGACGCACGCTAGCCAACGCAGAAAAGCCCGGACCCCGCGGCCCAGGCTTCGCTTCCCGGCTGTAATCGATGCTGCTTATGCGCCGACCTGCTTCCCTACGGTTGCTACTTTTCCATGCGGCTTGCCGGCGGTAATGTGGATGCACTCTTCGAGGATATCCATCGCGATGTCGGCCTGCTCTTTTGTCACGATGAGCGGCGGCGCCACGCGAATACTGTTAGGGCCGCAGCCCAGCAATAGCAGTCCGCGCTCGAAGGCGAGCTCGACAATGCGGTCGCGTTCAGCGCCGCCCTGCGTCTTCGTCTGCTTGTCGGTGACAATCTCGATGCCGATCATGAGGCCGCGTCCGCGAACGTCGCCCACCAGATCCAGCCGCTGCGGCCAATCCGCAATGCGCTCCATGATGTGATGTCCCACAACCTCGGCATTCTTGATGGCTTCGCGTTCGAGCACATCCATGGTTGCCAAGGCGGCCGCGATGCATACGGGATTACCGCCGAAGGTTGACGCGTGCGAGCCCGGCACCCAATCCATGATCTCGGCCTTCGACATCATGACGCCCAGCGGCATGCCGCTGGCTATGCCCTTGGCGCTGCAAACAATGTCGGGCTCGACGCCGGTGTGCTGGATGGCCCACCATTTGCCAGTGCGGCCCGCGCCGGACTGAACCTCGTCGGCCACCAGCAGAATTCCGTGACGGTCGCAGATGCGCCGCAACTCCTGCATGAAGACGGTCGGCGCGACGACGTAGCCGCCCTCGCCCTGAATGGGTTCGACGAAGATGGCCGCGACTTCCTCGGGCGGCAGCGTCGTCTTGAACAGTTTCTCTTCGATGAAGCGAGCGCAACCCAGGGCGAAGGCTTCGGCTTCCTGTCCGCCACCAACGCATCCGCGATAAACGTCGGGATAGCGAATGTGGGTAACGCCAGGAACCAGCGGCGCGAAACGGCGCCGTTGCTGCGGCTTCGAAGCAGTCAGCGAAAGCGCGCCCATGGTGCGTCCGTGAAACGCGCCATAGAAGGCGATGATGTTCTGGCGCTTAGTGTGATAACGCGCCAGCTTCAGCGCCGCTTCAATCGCTTCGGCGCCCGAGTTGCCGTAGTAAATCTTGTGCGGCCCCTTCATGGGCGCCACGCGCGAAAGGCGCTCGCCCAAGGTGACCATGCTCTCGTAGTAGAAGTCGGTGCCCGACATGTGAATCAGTTCGGCAGCTTGCTTCTGAATGGCGGCAACAACCTCAGGATGGCAATGGCCAGTCGAGGTCACGGCAATGCCAGCGGAGAAATCGAGAAACTCGTTGCCATCGACATCCTCGACGATGACACCGCGTCCGCGCTTGGCCACCATGGGATAAGAGCGAGTGTAGGACGGCGAAATGTAGCGCTCATCGCCTTCCAGAATGCGGCGCGCATTCGGACCAGGCAAAGCGGTCTTGATATTGGGACCGGCAACGGGAGTAAGAGTATTGGCAGACATGATGTTTTCCTCCGAAAGGCTTGCGGCACGAGTTGTGCGCCGGAGCTTCTGTCAGCCCGCGAATGCAGTCTGGTTGGACTGGAACAGCGCGGGAGGCCGACCGGGAAAACGGAAGATTAGTCGCCGGAGAAAAGGTTAGGGCGGACCATGCAAGGCGCCAGCTTGGAGTCGGCTCGGCTGGAGATTCGGAGTCCGCAACAAGCCCCGCCCTCGGATTGGATGGGACGCGAGATTCCACCCGACCAGCTCGCGCGCAAACCCAGGCCGCGGATCGGATTGGCGGCGACAACGAAGACATTCGGGTTGCTTGAGCGGCTGGTCAAAACGAGACTCCTACTCGATTATAGTCAGCCGGGGATGGCCGCGTAACCCCCTAAAATCAGATTGGACGAGCGCCTGCCGGGTCGTGACTTACCGTTGCAAATGGGCGACTCAGGCAACTCTTGCCCTGCTACTACCGTCGATAGTAGTATGCTACGGACGAGGGGTTGGTTTACCCCCAGAGGAAGCGCGCATCTTAACAAACTGGCCACCAACTCTCCCGACTGTTGTGGAGTTGAAAAGGAGCATTGAAACGATGAAAAAAGTATCTCTGTGTTTGGCTCCCCTCGTGTTTTTCATTTTATTTCCCGTCTTGCTAAGCGCGCAGGACAATATGGGCAGCGGTAAGCAGGCAATGTCTGTAACCGGTTGTCTGAAGCAAGGCACCGATACCGGCGGTTATTACATTATGGGTCAGGACGGCAAGATGTACGAACTGATGGGCAAGGGCCTGAGTGCCCATGTCGGTCACACCGTAACCGCGACCGGCATGCAGGTAACGCTGCCGGCGGCGCAGGAAGAGAAGAAAGAGGCGACCGAGAAGACCGAAGCCGGCGCCAGTTCCGTTGTGGACATGAAGGTCAGCAATCTGAAGATGGTCAGCACCAGTTGCCAGTGATCGGGTTACAGGCCAGTCGTTAGAAATCGAGCGAAGCAACCAACGAGCACAGTTCTAGCGGAGCTGTGCTCGTGGTGTTTTGCGGCGTCTCCCATACCTTCGGAAGGGACGCGAAAGTGGGGTCCCCGGCCTATTTTCCATCCTCCGCGTGCGCATTGCCGAGTCGTTCGTCGATTACGATCGGCGGCCCTGGCGCGTCACCGGGAATGATTTCTATGCCGCCGCCGGGCTCTAGAATTATGGCCGCCTGTGCCAAAACCGGTCTTAATACTGGACCGTGAATGCGCAGCGGCGGCGGGTTTACGCCGAATGGCTGAGCGATTAATCGTGTGGTTCCGCTGGGCACGAGATCATAAGGCATATTGGAGTTTTCTGCAGTGCCAAGACCGTGAGGATTAAGTACATAATTCAGAGCTGCAATTCCCGGGCTCGCGGTTACAGTTATCGTGCCCATGCCAGACGTGAATTGCGCCCCCGGTTGACCTGGAAGACTACAAAACACCACCTGGAAGGCGCCAACCGGCGCCATTGCCTTTTGGTGAGTCTTGCCTCCGTCAACTGTGCTGTGGAAGCTCTTGCGTCCGAGAGCAGGCCAGTAAATTGCGGGGCCTATGGGCAGGCCGGTGCTGTCGAGCGCGATTCCGGCTATGCCTATGACGAAATCGTCCTGGTCGGTGCAGAGATTCATGATGATTCTTGTTCCCGCCGGAATTGTATTGTTTTGTAACTGCAGCAGCGGCGCTGACGTCTCTGTCCAAGACGGAAATTCACTGGCAGGAACGGGGCCAAGTCGGTGCCATGTTTGATTGAAGAGCGAAAGCTGACTGTTCTGCATGAAAAGCCCGAATTGCATCCATTGTGCATCCCTGTCGTAGTCTTCAGTGTCGGTGCCGTCGGGACCCAGGTAAGGTGTGTTGCAATTGATCTGAATCGAGCACCCGTCAACCACCACATCTTCGATGATGTCAATCGTAACCGTGATCCCGACCAAATGGTCGCCTTGATTAGGCGGCAGAAGAACATACTGCGAAGAACCCTTTAGGGAGAATCCGGGCTGAGCCATCGACACGACAGGAAGAGGTACAGCTTCACCATTTTGATCGACGGCGTTCCACAACTGGTAAGTCTCATTCGATATGCGGCGGGGGTTCACGACGAGGAGGCATGCTGCCGTGTCGTGGGATTGCAACTCTATGACATATCCTGTTTGCGGACTTTGTATAAAAAGAGCACCTTTTGGGCCGCCGGACGACGGCACAAAGTCCCACAACTGATAATGATTATCGATCGGCTCCTGTGCTTGAAGAGTCAGCCCCACGCCACGATCCGTCGCGTCATCGGTGACATTGCCGCCGGCAGGGACGTTGGCGCCGATCCCAATACACAGGTTACACGCCCCGCTTACAATCAGATAATGGCCCGAACCAAGAGGGTCCAGGATCGCCTGCCAACCTTGATTTGGTTGGATTGGCTCTCCCCCGCCGCCGCCCGGTGGATAGCCGAGAATTTCCGTTCCCTCGGTATAGTTCGCATGACGAATGTCGATCGTTAAAGCTCCGTTGGCGGATTGAATCATGAAGGGTGCGCTCATACGTTAGTCCTCTTTCTGCTTTTCGCGGACATGTAGCAACGCAAAGAGTTCTTGCAAGCCGATGGCCTCCACAAGACGGCTAAAAAGCCATTCGAGCTTTTGCATGTTTGCTAGGACATGCCGCCCTTGGGAAGTAACTTCAGGCGGAGCGCTCCTTCGTTTTCTATTGATGTGACTATCCGGATGGATGTGGGGGCTATCCGTTACGCTAGGTACACACGCTGTGAAGTGCTCCAGCGAACAACCGGATCCGAGGTGCAATTTCAAAACTTCACCGCATTTGGACTAAGAACTCAGATCACAAGCTCTTGAGGAGACCTCGGTAAGCCGACGAGCCGTAAATCATCGGAATCAGGTCGCCAACGGAGCCAGCCCACCCGGCCGCACCTCGATGGTTGGCCGCTCGCTCGGAGTGAGCTCAACACCGCTCACATGTGGTATCCACCGTTGACGTTCAACTCTTGTCCGGTGATGTAATCTCCATCGGCAGCAAGAAAAGCAGCCGCTTTGGCAATTTCTTCCACCGTCGCGAAACGCCCCAGGGGAATCTTGGCCTTGATCTGAGCCGCTATCTCTTCGGGAATAGCGTCGACCATTTCGGTGGAAGTGAAGCCTGGTGCGATGGCGTTCGCGGTAATGTTGAACTTGGCCATTTCCAGTGCGAGGGTTTTGGTGAAGGCAATGATTCCGCCTTTACTGGCCGAATAGTTGGCTTGGCCAAATGCGCCCATTTGCCCTACCACGGAGCTGATATTGATGATCCGTCCAAACCTTTGATTGATCATGGCCGGCACGGCTGCACTGGTGCAATAAAAGGTACCGTTAAGGTTGGTGTTAATCACGGATACCCAGTCGTCATCGGTCATTTTGCGCATGCTTCGGTCACGCGTAATGCCGGCGTTGTTCACCAGGATGTCAAGGCGCTGCCATTTGTCGAGCACTTCTTTGACGATGCGCGCGGCCTCGCCTTTCTCGGCTACGTCGCCCTGGACGATGCAGGCACTCCGCCACCGAGTTCCCGGATCTCATCGGCGGCGATTTCGGCTTGTTTGGCATCCGCCCGGAAGTTCAGCGCCACGCTCGCGCCACGGTGAGCAAGTTCAAGCGCAATCGCACGTCCAATCCCGCGCGAGGCCCCGGTGACCAGGGCGACCTTGCCGGCAAGGGAACTCGATTGGTAATTTCCATTTCCACCTACAACGTTCGCCATTTCGAGACTCCTGTCTTCAGAATTGCAGCTCACAATCGCCGGGTCGACCCGCATGACCACGTAGCCCCCAACCGCGCCGGCGCCAAAGCCCGGCGCGAAAATCCGCATGGGACGGTCAATTCTGCCTTCACGCACAGCGTCATGGATGGCTAAAAGAATGCTCGCGGACGAGGTGTTGCCGACCCGTTCAATGTTGAAAAAAATCCGGTCACCTGAGATCCCGGCTTGCTCGGCCAGCGTCAGCACCATGTTCTTGTTGGCCTGGTGCGGAACTACGAGGTCGATTGCGTCGATGAGTGATCCGCCGCCACCGTTGGGATTCGGGAGTTGCGCCAACTCACCCATCATCTCCTTCAGATAGCGAGTCACTAGCGCCTTCACCTCCGGCCCGTACACGGTGATGTTGTTATCGAACTCCGGGTTAGGCCAGATGATGGAGTTCACTTCTGACCACGGCCCGCTGGCATAGGTTTGGAAAAATTCGATATCGGAAGGCATTCCTTCGGGCGCGGGAGCCACCACCACGGCCGCAGCGCCATCACCGAAGATCATGCGGGAGGTCCGCACCGTTCCGATCTTGTCCGAGAATTTTTCCGCGCAGACCAGCAGCACCGGTCGATCAATCTCCTGCAGCAGTCGCACGGCTTCGGCGAGGCCATAGGGCATCCCAGCGCAGGCGGCAACGATGTCGCATGAAGTGTGCGTCTGTAAAAGGCCGAGCTCACCCGAAAGCCAGGTGGCAATCGATGGAATGAGCTTGGTGCTGGTGCAAGTGCAAAACAGGACAGCACCAATTTCCGCAGGCCGGCGGCCGGACTTCGCTAGAGCCTTCTTGGCCGCGAGCAGAGCCATGTCCTCCAGCGGCAACTGGGTATAGCGCCTCTCCTCGATGCCGGTCTTCTCGCCGATTTCCGCGGCGCTCATGCGCGACCAGCAGTAGGCGTGGTTGCGGATGAGATCTGCATTCGTGCAGGTCACCTCGCCTTCGTAGACGGCGATGGCCTCCAAGCGCGGAAGAACTTTGAATTGCTTGCTTACCTCCACCGGGGGATACGGCTTGATCGGCTGGCTCAGGGCTAGAGTATCGGGGCGTATAGTATGGTGCTGCCGAACCCGGGGTCCCCAATTCTCGTCCTGCTTTACCCGCTGGATGAAACGGAGCACATCCTGGCTGCGGGGATGAAATGCCACCACGTAATCATCGTCCTTCAGCTTGCCAATTTCCGTTTGTGTGCTCGTCGATGGGTTCCACGGATACTGGTTGTGAAGGATCATGCACTGCCGCATCAATGCCTCCAACTCAGGCACGGGATGCAGGCAGTCGATTACGTCGTCGTAGGTATAACGGAGATAATCGGGGTCATAGGCTAGTAGGTGGCGGGTGAGATTCGCGGGGTCGGCCAGCGCTTCAGAGACGGTAAAACGAATAGGCCTGAGTTCCCCACCAGCGCTAAGTCGATTGCGAAAAACATTCAGCAGAATGCTGAAACTCCGGTCTTCCTGTTCTTCGTCCCACGACGGAGCCAAAGCCCAGTAGCCTGCCTCGATGGCGGTTGCGATGGCGCCCGTATCTCTCGGCTTGTAGACCGGCAGAAAAACATCGTCGCGCAACCGCGGAAGATCGCCCCAACGGGTGGGACGCTTCTCGTACATCGTAAACGTGTAGCGATTTACCCAGAAACGGTTCAACACCAGGTCACGGCACAGGTCGTAGCGGCTCTTGTATTCACCTGCTTGCAAGCTGGCTGCAATCTCCACGTCCGTCGGCGCCTTCTCCCCGAAGTCCCGCCGGATAACGGCTGCAAATTGTTTGAGGGTCTTGAAAACAGAAAAGTCCAACTCGGGGAAAAAGTTGCCTGGGAAGACGATGCGGCTGTGAGAGTTAATTACGAAAGGTTTCAGCGACATTTTCTACATCTTCTTTCCTTTGAGTAGTCGACCCCGGCCGGCCAAACGTTACCGCCAACCCCGTCAGCGTCTGCGACGAAAAATGGCTACTTAACTTCACTTAAAACATGAAGACCTGGACTCCCGCTGACCCCGTCGGACTCTATGGGGAGCTTACGCTGTGCTACGAAAATGTAACTGTGACCCGAACGATTTCAAGATGTGACCTAGGTCACAGACGCTCCCACCAAAATATTGGTTGAGATTGCCGGGCACGCTACAACAGAGTCAATCGAATTCCACCAAGACCTGGTTCAACTTGACTGAATCTCCTGGCGCCACGTTCACAGATTTCAATTTTCCAGCTACCGGGGCCGTGACCGCACTCTCCATCTTCATCGCCTCCAACATGACCATGAGATCGTTGACTTCCAAGTGTTGCCCCGGGAGAACCGGGACATGAACCACGATTCCAGCCAAGGGGCTGCGACATAGTTTGGCTTCGTTGAGATCAGAATTCAGGGATGAGCCTGGCTTGGGCGGGGTGCGCAACACGGTCGATTGAATCGTGGCCGTCGCCGCCGCAGGGCGATTGTCCCGGTTCTGCGGAGAATAGTCCTCCTCGGCAACTTCGACTTCGACCTCGTACCTTTGCCCATCGATTACGATCTGGAGCTTCATTGCCTGCCACTCTCCAGGACTTCCCTTGCTTCCGTGATTTCAGCGTTCGCAGTCAGAGTCAGCGTCCTCTCTGGCCGAGGTTATGCGAAGTTTGCACCATCACCCGCCCTTGCCGGGCCCAGGGATCGACTACATTTGGCAGGTGCAGCATTTTTGCGGTGCGAATTCGAACTCTCTTGCCGAGAAACTCGGTGACGGCCGCGGCGATCACCAATAGCGTTTGAGGCGTGACTTCGGGAGACGAATTTGATTTGGAATCGATGGTTGCTCCTAAGGGGGTCATAGGGGAATCAGTCCATGTTTCTTGGCGGGACGAAGCTCCCGCTTTGTGTGCAGGGCCTCCAGGGCCCGGGCCAGGTATCGCCTGGTCTCGGAGGGCTCGATCACGTCATCTACGAGCCGGCGGCCAGCGGACACATACGGATTGGCGAATGTCTTGCGATAGAGTTCGATCAGATCATCCCGCTTTTGCACCTTATCTTCCGCAGCGTCGATTTCATGGCGAAACACGATTTCCGCAGCGCCTTCGGCGCCCATGACGGCGATTTCCGCCGTCGGCCAGGCCACCACGCGGTCCGCCCCTAGATCTTTACAGCACATACCGATGTAAGCTCCGCCGTAGGCCTTTCGTATCACGATGGTTATCTTGGGAACGGTTGCCGCTGAATAGGCGAATAGGATCTTGGCTCCATGACGGATAATGCCGCCGTACTCCTGCTCGACTCCGGGCAGAAATCCAGGCACATCGACAAAAGTCAGCAACGGGATATTGAAGGCGTTGCAGAATCGAATGAAGCGAGCAAGTTTATCGGATGCGTCGATGTCGAGCGCGCCCGCGAGTACCAAAGGCTGATTGGCGACGATTCCCACTGTGCGTCCCTGGATGCGCCCGAAACCGATCACTGCATTCTGAGCAAACCCAGGCTGGATTTCGAAGAAGTCCTGATCGTCGAGCAAGCGCTTGAGCACACTGCGGATGTCATAGGCAACTTTCGACTCCGTCGGCAACAAGTCATTTAGCGCGGGATCGTCTTCCAACTCCTGAACGTAAGCCAACCGCGGAGGATCTTCTAAGTTGTTGGACGGCAGGAAGGCCAGCAGACGCCGGGCAAGAGCAAGCGCTCCCTCGTCGTCCTCGGCGATGAGATGAACGACGCCCGAGCGATTCATCTGGGCCGCAGGGCCGCCCAACTGGTCCGCGGTTACGGTCTCGCCTGTCACCTGCTTGATGACCTGGGGCCCGGTAATGAACATCTGCGCTTGCTTGGTTTGAATGATGAAGTCGGTCAGGGCCGGACTATACGCTGCGCCCCCGGCGCAAGGTCCGCAGATGATGGAAATCTGGGGCACAGTGCCGGAGAGCATTACATTGTTGTAGAACACGCTGGCATAGCCCGCCAGGCTGTCGATGCCTTCCTGCACGCGCGCGCCGCCGGAATCGTTCACAAAGATGAATGGGCTTCCCGTCTTCATGGAAAGCTTCATCATCTCGGTGATTTTGGCGCAGTGCACTTCTCCGGCTGCGCCGCCGACGACCGTGAAATCCTGGCACGCCAGATGGACCAGGCGGCCATCAATCGTCGCGCATCCGGTGACCACGCCATCGGCGGGGAGATCTTTGTCTGCCATGCCAAAATAGGTGGCGCGGTGCTTGGCGAAGTGGCCGATCTCCTGGAAGCTGTCGCGATCGACCAGTTTGTCGATGCGTTCCCGCGCGGAGAGCTTACCCGCCTCATGTTGCTTCTGAATGCGCTGTTTGCCGCCACCCTCTTTGATCTTCGCCTGTTTTGCGCGAAGTTCGGCGGTTCGCTCTTTCATGGTCGCATTCGCCGGTTTCAGTGTTGGTGTCGCTATGTTGAACCTCGTTACACGGGTTAGAAATCTGAAGACCCGAGTTCTGACCCAGTTTTCACTGCGCCGGTGTCACCGTGACTTTATGTTCCTCGCCGCCAACGCTGATGAGGTAGCTCCGGGATGGTCCCATCCTGGCACTACTGCTCGCGTTCTCCGAGAGTGCCAGTTCGGGACCGCCGCTGGTTTTGCGCAACTTCTCCCCAACGCCTTTCGGACCTGCGGCGCGGGTTTTGAAAAAGTGCGATGCCGCGTTCGGAAACATGGCGTAGGTCAACACATCTTCATCGCTACCGTTACAGCCGGCCGCCAGGGCTTCGGTTCGACGGGGCTCCCACGACGGCTCGAGCAAGTCGGCCGGACGGCAAGTGATGGCTGGTTTGTTCGCGCGGTCGGCGGACTGGACAACCACGGTCGGGTTTTTTTCTCCGAACGTTGTGCCGTAATACCCGAGCATCAAGTCGGCGAACTCACTGGTGATCACTCTGTACTTGCCTTGTAGAACATTAAATATTGCCTGGGTGCCAAGGATTTCACTTGCCGGAATGGCCAGCGCAGGATATCCGGCGTCTCGGCGGACGCTCTGGATTTCCGCCGACACCTCGTCCAATAAATGCGGCGCTCCCTGACCCTTTAGTTGATATTCCATATTCAACAGGACTGCTGCCGGTATCTGGTGTTGGAACATCTCCGTCTCAACACCGATGGGATGATTAACGAATTCGCCATAGCCTGGACGGACGTTGGCAATATGGCGCTTGATGCGATGGAGTCTCTCAAGGTCGAGACGCGACTCGTGCCCGGTCCCCTCCAGCATTGCCACCACGCTCTCAGTGGGATTGTGGCCGCGGCCAAGCGCCAAAGAGCTGATCGCGGTGTCCACAATGTCGCATCCGGCCTCAATCGCTCTCATCAACGAAACCAAGGTCACACCTGTTGTCGAATGGGTGTGGACGTTGACCAGCGTGTCGCTTCCGCACTTTTGCTTGATCCCCTTGACCAGATCGTAAGCCGCCTGGGGCTTAAGTAGACCGTCAACGTCCTGCACGCAGATGGAATCGCAACCCATGTCCTTGATCTGCTGCGCTAAGTCGACGAACACCGCGATCGTGTGCGCTGGACTTGGCTCGTAGCAGATCGCACCTTGCGCGTGCTTTCCCGCTTTCTTGACGGCCGTAACCCCGGCCTTGAGGTTCCGCGTGTCATTCAGGGCGTCGTAAATGCGGAAGACATCGATGCCATTCTGCGCCGCCTTCTCGACAAACCGGCTGACGATCGAGTCATCAAAGTTCCGATGGGCAACCAGGTTTTGTCCGCGCAGCAGCATTTGGAGCCTGCTCTTAGGAAGCAGCCTGCGGTAAGTCCGTAACCTCTCCCACGGATCTTCATTTAGAAGTCGGATACAGGAATGGAATGCCATCCCACCCCAACACTCCACCGACCAATACCCCGCGTTGTCGAGGTCTTCACACACAGGGTCCAGATCTTCGAGGGCCATGCTGGTTTCGAGAAGGCTCTGCTGAGCCTCTCGCAACAGCAACTCGGTGACTTCCACGGTGCGTGCCATGACGTTCCTTCGCAACAACGGTGTTGCATCAGCTTGGTGGGGGCGGTACTTCGCAGGATGACTGGCGCGGCCACAGACCCTGGCCCGAAAACCCCACACCAAAAGAATCCTGGTTGCCAGAGTCCTTCAGATCAGGCCCAGAACTCCCATTGATATTCCTGAGTGAGCGTAGCATTGGCGCCGTCCGCCTTCTGAGCAAGAGTGCTCACCCCGCCACCGTGACGAATGTTCTTTCCTTTAGAGTCATTCCACTCCGCCCCTACAAACCGGTGCGGATGCAATCGGATGACAGCGCGAGAAGTTGCATCCACCACCACGTTGGCAATCGTCCGACACTCGGCGCATGGCATCGGAGCTTTCGCCGGGGGTGGTGAAATAATCAACCTCGGCAGACTGCCGATTGATGCCGACGGCAATCTTTATGGCACCGCCTCAAATATCGGCCAATATGGGGATGTGGTCTTCGAAGTCACACCCTAGGGTGCGTCCAGCAACATACGGTAACCTCGCCGCACTGTGTCTATTTCAATGCTCTTTAAGTGCTATCCTTCCCTCTTCATCTTAAAGCTATGAACATCGTACTGAACGAGATTGAGGCCCGCGTGTTGGGGGCTCTGGTGGAGAAGGACATCACGACGCCGGACTATTATCCGTTGTCGCTGAATGCGCTGGTCAACGCCTGCAACCAGAAGAATAACCGCGACCCGGTCATGAATTTGGAAGAGGGCGCGGTTCGGGACGCGTTGAATGGGTTGCACGAACACGGACTGGCGGGTCCGGGCAGCGGAGCCGACAGCCGCGTAACTAAGTACGAACACCGACTGCAGGAGACCTTCAACTTCTCGCGGGGTGAGACCGCTGTTTTGTGCGTTTTGCTGTTGCGCGGACCTCAGACGCCGGGAGAGTTGCGCGGGCGGACGGAGCGCATGCACCGCTTCGAAGATCTGGATGCGGTGCAATCCAGTCTCCAGAAACTGATGCAACGCGAGCCCCCTCTGGTAGTGGTGTTGCCTAGACAGCCTGGCACAAAGGAAGCGCGTTACGCGCATCTGCTTTCCGGCGAAGTGGAGACGGGAGAACTGCCGTCACCGCGAATGCCCTCGCCGCCGAGTCCTTCTGCTCACAACGAGCGCGTCAGCCGATTGGAAGAGGCGGTCGCCGCCTTGCAGAACGAGGTCAGTGAACTCAAACGGCAACTGGCGGAGTTCCGCAAGCAGTTTGAGTAAAGTCTTGCAATCGCGAAGTCTGGTCGCGCCATCCCAAGGTTCCTACTTCCTCAGCAAGATTCGCCGGAGAACTGTCTCTTTCCGTAAACAATGCTTGTCGTTAGTGAAATCTGGTGAAATTGAGTAATTTGAAGTGTTTGTGATATGTAGCTTGGCGTTGCCTTGTTGAATGCTAGCAAAATCTGATGAACTTTGGAGGCCGCGACCATCACAAAATTGTCTACAGTGAAACAGACGAACGAACGGCGATAGGGCGTACCGTAGTGGGAGTGTGCAATATTGCACAGACAGCTAAATTCTCGTCCGTTAGACTCCCGAAATCAGATTGCTCCTAGGCCCGTAGACAAGCATTCTCAGGGGGGAATGATGCCTGCGGGCTTTGTTCTACGAGTCCGAGGGAATTTCTGCGCTATCGGCGGCCCCGGCTTAGTATTCTGATCAAACTGAGGTTGTATCTTGAACCTGAATCCAAAGCATGCTTTGGCCGGACACTCAATATCGTGCGGCCCCAACTGCAGACTGAATTGTCCTAGCAGTTAGAACCGGCGGCGCAGCTGCAGCTATTTCCTTTCCAGGTGCAATAGTTCACTGGCCGACTCCATCCAAGACTGTTTTCTCGTCAGCACCAGATCCACCGTAGGCCGTGCGCGTACCCACCCAAGTCTCGAAAAGCGCGAGACCTGGGCCGCCCGCCCGGAAGACGCAGTTGTTTCGGCTTCGTAGTAAACAGAGCTCGGCGGTTGAGTTCCGGAGAGCTCGCACCCCACCCGGCCTCGGTCACGGGAAAAACCGCGGGCCGAAACCCGGCGGAGGAGGAAGGAACGTTGGAGAGGGCGGGTCGGGAAACGGCTCCTCGATGCGCGGTATACCGAACGGGCCCTCATCTCCCACCACAAATGACATCACAAGCCCCAAAGATACGCTCAAATTCGGTGACAACATCTGTTCCTCAAAGTCCGATGCCAACAGGAAACTGTCTTCGAACAGTCCCACCGCCGACAGCGTCCGCGTGGCGTAAGCGGTGTGCTTGGCGTTCTTGCAGTCGCACCATGGGGCACTCTCAACCGTGATCCTAAACTTAAGTGTCCGTCGTCTGCCCCATGAAATCGGAATGGATGGAATATCAGTCAGCGAGATCGTCTGAGGTCCTTCCTTACGTTCGCGTTTCTCCCAGCTATTGAAAAGTGAACTGCTCGGCAATAGTTGGTAGGCATCGTACCAGGTATTCGCTGGAAAGCTTACTGGTTCGTCGCGGTCCCGGCCTTGCACCATGACCGTGTGCGCAGTATCCTTCCATTCTTCCAATTTCAACTTACACTCTTAAACGTTCTCACACCCGTTCTTCTTGTAGTTGATCTTGATTCGCGCGTCAAAGCTATGGCCGAAACGTGGTCGGACAATTCTCTTCTTAACATTCACAATGCTAACGTCGTCAACGCAGCAGCAGAGGTCCCCGTCAGGATCCAGCCATCGCACGGGGTTGCTACGAACGTATTGATAGAGATTGGCGCCGTTGGCATAATCCAGGGGATCCCGCTGCATGAACCGCCCGAAGAACGTTGAGTCGTGCCGGTTCTTGTAATACAGCAACCCAGTTTCGGGATCGAAGCGCTGGCCGGTAAAGAAGAATGGGTTGCCGACAGAAGTCCTAGCTCCGGGTACATAGACGTCATCCACGTCGAAATCCAGGATGCCATCGTCTCCAGGCAGCACCACCGTCTGATATCCATACGCGTCGTAATAGTAGCCCTCGATTCCCACTCCCGCGATGTTGCTGAGAGCATAGACCGACCACAACGCATTCTGGTGGTAGTAGTAGGTGTGGCCGCCGCGATCCATGGTCAGCGCTTCATCGAGGTAGTTGCCGAAGACGTAGGTGGCCTGGGTCACTCCCGCCGACGACTGCTCCTCGATGGTGCGCCAGCCGTCATAGTAGTAGAGGGTCTGGACGCCGATGTTATCGATCTTCGACACTCGCCTTCCAAATGTGTCGTATTGGTACTGACCCAGATTACTGTGTGGTCCGAATGTTGCCTTAATTAGCCGATTCTCCTCGTCGTAGGAATAGCCGTCCGGACCATACATGGTCGTGTTGCCATTGAAGTCGCTTACCACGGCCGTTGTATTGATCGAGCCGATTTCGTTCGAGGGACTGTGAGTGCGCGTCTGGATGATGCTATCCGTGTCCTTGCTGTTCCAGTTGCCGAGCTTGTCCAGGTTGTAGGAGGTTTGGGTGACGGGCATCGGCACGCCCAACGCCCCCGGGCAGTCCGGTGGCGGCGAACCCGACAGTTGCCCAACTTGATAGTCAATCAGGCGGTAAACGGAATCGTAGGTATAAGCCTCCGAGCGGCCAAGTTCGTGCAGTTTCTGTTCGTAAAACTTGTTGCCCTCATTGTCATAGGCATAGGTGAATCCAACGATGAGGTTGGCGCCGGAGGTGTGCTGGAGGGAGCAGACCCAGTTGTTGGCATTGTAAGTCGCGGTTGCCACGGTGCCGTTGCGGTAGCCGCGGGTGAGGACGTTATTCGCTGGGTCGTAAGCGTATTGGGCAATCGCAGTCTGACCGCCATCATTGACATTCACCAGCCGCGGCCGGAAGTCCCACTGCTCGTTTATGCTCCTTCCGCCGGGATAAGTCGGCGTGCGGGTGCGCCCGGGAATATTATACACATACGAAATCGTCCTACTGTTTTGAATACTCTGTATCAGCCGGTCCGATCCGTCATACTGGAAACTCTCGTTCCAGCCAAAGCCGCGAGTCGTATTGCCGGTAAGTACTCGGCCTGACAAATCATAGGTAAAGCTGTCGACGCCGCTGGGATAACTTCGACTCAACAAGAAGTACAGGTCGCTATAGGCGTAATTTGTCACCTGCAACTTCTGGTCAGTGCGCATCATCACGTTGGCGACCATGTCATAGGTCCAGTTGATGGTGTTGTTGGACAGCTCGGGATAGGTTTCGGACGTCTTGCGATTCACGGCATCATAGCCAAGGCTAGTGATGTGGCCATTCGCATCGGTGATCGACGTCGGATTACCAACCGGGTCATACTGAAACGTGGTCGTTGCCGGCTGCGCATCAGTGATGGTAATACGTCGATTGATAGCATCCTAGGTGTACGTGGTGGGATTCCCGTTGCGATCCAGCACTCGCACCAGATTGCCAACAGGATCGTAGAAATATTGGGTCATCTTGTCCAGCGGATCGATCATGGTGATGCGCCGGTTCAAGCCGTCATAGTTCCCGGACCGCGGCATCCGTAGCGCAAATCCTTTCCAAGGCGACCACTTCTGCGCCATCCATGCCCGCGCCTTTCGCCGTCTGGAGAACACGAGGCAGGTCCTCACCGCCCCTACTCCGACCACTTTCGCACGCGCTTAGCGCACACCATGGAAGTCGCGGAAATCTCGCGCCCGATTGCCGGCGCGCTAAACCTGAATGTCGATCCGCTAGAGGCTGGCGCTAGCGCGTGACATCGAACCTACGATAAGTCACGCAAGCACATTCCCGGGACCGCGCCTCTCAAGTAGCTTCGGGGCATAACTAATCGAGTCGCTATGAAGCAGCCGGGCCATAGGTACCTTCCTCCCGTCGGAACCCGAGGCGCCTTAGCGCCGGCAGAGCGAGTGAACATCAGACGCGACAAGAAACCGCAAGAACTTCTCCGGCTAGATAACCTTCATTTCACCTCTGTCCATTCGGAAGGAGGTACGAGTCATCCATTTGGCCGCGGGCGACACCAGGAATGCGAGCAGGTCAGCGATCTCTTCCGGACGTCCGTAGTGCTAACCCCCTTGCCTCCGGAGACTCTATTGTCGCGTCTTCAAGGCTCGGGTTGTGCGCTGGCGCCACTTGTCCAGGAAAGAGCGCCGCCCTCCTGTCATCACCGGACCTGGCACAACGCCTGTTGACCTGCATGCCATCTTTAATGCCTGTTCAGCGAAGGCTTTGGCCAGCGCCGTAATGGCGGCATTCGTCGCGGCAACCGCTGCGAAGGCGGGGTTCGAGTCAAGGGCAGCACTCCCCGACATAAATACGACGAAGTCCTGCGATTTCTTAAGAGCGGCCACTCGGCAATTAAAGCTCACCTACACAGTCGCCGATAAGACAAGGGAACGCAGGTGTGACGCGATGAACCGCCCGCGTTGCATCCCGAACGAATCGTTTTCTGTATACGACCGATGGCATTCGCAAAGATCAGACTCGCCACGCCAAGTTCTTCTCGAAGTAATCCTTATCCATAACATTTTTAGGAGAAGTCATGTGCAAATTTCTTAAGGCGATGATGGCAGTGCTTGTCTTTTTTGTATGTATCAGCATTCTATCAGTGGGGCAAGCGCCCCAAATTACCTTTGTCACCAATACTCCTTACGGATCGCCGCCTTCGGGATGGCAAACCGGCAGTTCGCGGTACTGCTACAACCTGCAGACCAACAACTTTGCCACGAATGCCGCCTATCCGCACGGTAGCATTACATTTTCGCTGGTATCAGGTGCTCTTCCGCCCGGCCTTCGCATCGAGAACCTTAACAGCAACAATAACGCCAACAATCGGCAGGGTGTCATCGATGATAGTTCTTCGCCGTTAGGGAGCGGATGCATTGCTCCCTACAACGGAGTTTCACGGGCCGGAACCTACACCTTTACATTGAAGGCTTGTGATAACATCGGCGGCACCTGCGCCTATTCGACCAGCGATCCCAAGGACTACCCCACCGGCGATCCGTCAGGCAGTACACCTTTGACCATCGTTGTAGAAGATATCGTGCCTATGCCGGTTGCACAGCAGCCGCAGGCGTTTATCGACACAACCTATCACCTGCCGACCGGAGGGACTACGTGGAACGTAGGCTGTACCGGCAACAAGGTGACCGATGCCGTAAAGTTTCAAACCTATTTGAACAACTCTGAGCCAGGAGATGTAATTGTTCTGACTCACGGCTGCACTTACTATCCGAGCGGCGCCATCAGCATAAATGGTGCTCAGGAGTTTCAGGTTCCCATCAAATACAATCCTTTGCACTTATGGATCTATGTAGTCACAGATGACTACAGCAGTCTGCCGGCACCCGGTACTCGTATCAGTCCAAGCAATGTGCCCCAGATGGCAACCATTGCAGAAGATCAGGGAGGGAACGCTATCGGGCTCGTACGAGAAGTGGGCTCGACCGCCCCGAATTACTGGCGCTTCGTAGGCATTGAAATCAAGAGCGCCAGCAATAGTGGAACCACGATTTGCGGCGTTTGCCCCTGCCGCTACACCAATAGCAGCCAGGGAATTTATAATCAGCTTATTAACTGCGGGTCGTCCGTATTATTCATCCCAGAACACAACAAGCTGAGCCAGCCGATCATTACCAACAACATCACGATTGATCGCTGTTATATACACGGCGATCCTACTCACGATGTCACCATTGGCGTCGATGCGGATATTATCGATTTCGCCATCGTGGATAGCTGGGTCAGCGATATTCACCGGACTCGGCAAGAGACGCAGGCTGTCATACCAGAGTACACGCCGGGACCGATTAAGATTGATAACAACTACCTTTCCGCGGCTGGGGAAGCAGTGTTCGTCGGAGGCAGCGGAGCGATCTACTCCGGAGGACGATTCTACGATAATCCTTATGTAACCCGCGACGTGCAAATCAGTAATAATCAAATTGAAGCTCAGATCGAGTGGGATAAGTGCGGCGACGGCGGCACAGTTCAGCCCGGTCAATTGCAGAGCAACGGTGTGCCGTGTCCCTCTGGCTCCGGAGCAAAATCGAACCAATGGATTATTAAGAACGATCTCGAGTTTAAGAGTGTCCAGCGCGCGTTGGTGACCGGCAATATAATCCAGAATTCCTGGGCAAGCGCTCAAGATGGAGCTAACTTCCTGCTGGAACCGGCAGGAGGGGAGAGCGGCAATAGCACCCAGGTCACGGATATTACCTTTGAAAACAACATTGTCCGGGGTGGCGACGTGGCTATCGTGGATGCCGGTCAAGACTACAACTGCGACTTCCCGGCAGGGGGCGGATACCCAAACTGTAATAATGAATCCAGAACCCAGCGGATCATCGTTGACAACAATCTGTTGCTGGTGAACCCAAGCAGCGATGGCGTGCAGCACGACGGGATTGTACTGAGTGGAGATGACAGCGAGGCTGTCTTCAACCATAACACCGTTCTTATGAGCGATGGATCATTCCCTGCTCAGTCTTTTTTCTTCGGCTCACAGGGCTTTGGTTGTTCGTCTTCGACGATCGATAATTTCGCTGCCTACAATGTCTACATCCTTAACAACTATCTGGGAAACAATCCGAATGGGGACTGTGGAGAGGTCTCCTACTACCCGGTCGGCGATCTGGGATGGTATGAACCCAACCCATCGACTCTGCAGGTCAGCAGACGCCTCACTGGAAATGTCTTGAAGGTTCCCAACACTGGACCGATCGGCATATGGCCTACTCCAGAATTGGATTGGAATACCGGGGGACTCACCGGAAACGATGCGGTGTTTACCACCGCCTCAGCGGTGTGTGGCGAGTCGACCGTTGGTGACTATCAACTATCCTCTCCGGATTGGACAAGCAAGACAACCGACGGTTATCAATCGGGTGTGATTTGCTCGGCGCTGTGCACCACCGGAGTGTGCGGGGGGGTCCCTGCTCCGGCGCTGGGAATTCTTACCCTCTCTCCTCCGGGTGGAACGGTTGGTCTTCCCTACAACTATACTCTGGCAGCGAGTGGTGGGGTCCCGCCGTACACCTGGTCCATCATCGGTGGATCGCTTCCGCCGGGACTTGCTTTGGTTGCAGGAGCGATTACGGGCATACCGCAGGTTCCTACCAATGTCGTGACCCTGCCTCACACCTACAGCTTCACCGTGCAGGTGGAAGACTCCGACTCGACAAAAGCCAGCGCACCTCTGAGTATCAGGATTGTGATACTCTCGCACATCACGCACTAACCAAGTCCACTGCCCTAGTCGCGCACCGCGGCTAGGGCTTTTCTCGTCTATGGCGAAGGACAGCAGAATACGTTCAAGAGGAATGAAGCTGACTGCTTCCTCCAAGAATCGGCCACGCTGAGCTACCCTTACCAGCGCCCGCGAGCAATCAATCGATCTGCTGGCAGAGCGCTCGCCGGTCCAGCAGGCCTAAATTTCTCAGTTGCCGGCACCAGGCTCCCGCGACTCACGCCAATGCCGCCGGCAGGTCCCGCCTGAACTGCAACCAGGTTCCTGAGGTAAAATCTCGCATGGAACTCCGCCGCGCAAACCGGCAGAATGCCATTTAGGCAAGCGCGGTCCGGGCTTGAATCTCTCGACGGATATTTAGGGTGGTTGGGGTTATGAGTGGCATCATATCGATCAGTTCGAGTTTTACTTCCGAGCCGATTCAGCAGTTTCTTGAGTTTTGGGGCCGGGAAACCCGGCATTCGCTAGACGTCGAGTTTGCGCCCTACAACCAGATCTTTCAGTCTCTTCTAGATCCGCAGAGCCTTTTTTCGAAGAACCGCGCAGGTGCGAACGTAATCCTGTTACGGTGGCAGGATTTGGGAAATGCCGCGGTGATTGAGAAAAATGGCAGGTCGCTGATTCAAGCCATCACCCGCGCCCAGATGTCGGTACCGCTGATTGTTGTATCTTGCCTGGGTTCGCCTGCCTTTCTCGGGGATGCCACAACCGCAAGAATGGCGGCACAACTGGATCAGGATTTGTCGGCCGCCCTCCAAGGTCTGGGAGACGCTCATTTCATCAGTGGCTCCGAACAGCGTCGGCTCTATCCGGTGGAAAACTATGATTCGCCGCTCAGCGATGAGCTCGCCCACATACCTTATACATCCGAATATTTCGCGGCTATAGCTACGGCCATTACTCGCAAAATCGATTGTCTCCGCCGTATGCCGTCCAAAGTCATCGTCCTCGATCTGGACAATACGTTGTGGGAGGGAGTGGTTGGGGAAGATGGTCCGGAAGGCGTGAAGATCGATGCAGCTCGGATCGAAATGCAACGATTTCTTCTGAGTCAGCGAGCCCAGGGCATGTTGCTGACAATCGCCAGCAAGAATAATGAGGAGGATGCCTGGGAGGTATTCCGGCGGCCTGAGATGGTGCTCAAGCCAGAGCACTTTGTCGCGTGGCGCATTAATTGGGATCCGAAGGCAGCGAATATCGACGCGCTGGCTCGTGAACTGTCTCTAGGCTTGGAGAGCTTTATCTTTATTGACGACAATCGGAAGGAGATTGCCGAAGTCGAGAGCAACTTACCGCAGGTCCGGACTCTCTGTCTGCCGGACAGCTCCTCCGAAATCGTCCCGGCCTTGCAACATTATTGGCCCTTCGATCGGGCGAGGGTAACCGCCGAGGACGAGAAGCGCAGCCAGAGCTATCAGCAAGAGAAGGCCCGGAATCAAGTCTTAGGTGCGGCAAAAAGCCTGGAAGATTTCATCGCCGAGCTCGATCTTAAGGTCACGATCGAGCCCTTCCGGCCGGAAATGCTGGGAAGAGTTTCGCAACTTACACAACGCACCAACCAATTCAACACCACGACCATCCGTCGCAATGAGTCCGAGCTGAAAGCCCAGTTGGATTCGGGTTTGCTGCAATGTGTCACGATTGCGGCAGCCGACCGCTTTGGCGACTACGGAAATGTCGGAGCCGTACTTTACTCCCTTGCTTCCGAGGGTCTGAATGTAGATTCGTTTCTCTTGAGTTGCCGCGCGTTGGGCCGGGGAGTAGAGCACCAGATCGTTCGCCACTTGGGCGACATTGCGCAGCGGCATCAGTTGCCGGAAGTCTGGCTCCGTTTCCAAGCCACCAAGAAAAATGCACCGGCACTGCGCTTCCTGGAGAGCTTGCCTGCGCGCCGTGAGCAGGAGGCGGGCGACTTGGAGATCTTCCGCATGACCACTGCGGACGCATCTCAACTGGTCTATCGCCCAGTGTCCTACGGTGACGTTATCCGGGAAGAAAAATCGCCCGTCACCACGCCGGAAGCAGGCGATTACGGCCGTATCGCCACCAGCCTAAGAACTCCGGAGCAGATTGCGCGAGAGGCTCGTGTGACAGGCGCCAGCGAATCTGTGGCCGTGACCACCGCTTCTGGAATTAGCGCTCCTTCCGACCGCGGCACTCCACGCAACGATACTGAGAGAAAGTTGACTTCTATTTGGGCTGAAGTTTTGGGCCTGCCCGAGGTGGGGATTTACGACAGTTTCTTCGATCTGGGCGGCGATTCTCTCAAAAGTGTCGATCTGCTTATGCGGATCATAGAAACATTCGACGCCGACCATCTCACCCTAAGTGCAGTGGTTGAGGCTCCGACGGTGTCTCAATTTGCTCAATACATCGAGAAAGGAAAGGCCAAGTTCCGCTGCCTTGTCCCCGTCAGGACCACGGGTTCGCGGCCAAACTTCTTCGTGGTTCCGGGAGCGGGAGGCAACGTAGTAAGCCTGAGCACGATTGCGGTCAGCCTGCCGGATGACCAGCCGTTCTGGTGCCTGCAGGCTCCCGGACTCGACGGTTCGCCGACCCTGGACAATGCGTCGGATATCGCCGCCCTCTTCGTGGCTGAAGTCCGCGCTCTCCAACCGCATGGTCCGTACTACCTGGGAGGCGGATCTTACGGAGGCGTGCTGGCTCTGGAAATGGCTCAGCAACTTTTCTCCCAAGGTGAGACGGTGGCTTTCCTGGCGATGTTCGATACCTACAATCTGGCGTTTGGCAGAACTCTTTCCAAGCCAGATGCAATGTATCGCAACTTTAGATTTCTGCTGCACCGCCTGGTTCTGGGTGTGGGGCGCTTCCGCCAGTTGCCTATGAAGGAATGGCCGGCTAATCTACGGTCCGCCTTACGAGCTCTATACAAACATGCCGGAAGCGCGCTGGGAATGCTGTTTTCCGGACCGAAGAATGAAAAGCAGCCCGAGCCTGAGGGTCCCAGGCTTGCCGAAGGTCAGGAGAAGACAGAGTTCATAAAAACGCTGGAACGGGTTCGCATTGCCACCCAGACTGCCGTCGAGGCCTACGTTCCTACTCGCTATCCCGGGAAAATTACGGTACTGCGGGCAAAGACAAGAATGGTGGAACCCTATCAGGATTATTACCTTGGCTGGGCGCCGATTGCGGGAGGAGGAATCGCCTGCGAAGTCTTTGAAGGCGACCACCTCTCGTTCGAGGACAACCCGAACTTCGGTCCAACCCTGGACCGGCTCTTACAGGAAGCGCAATCAGCGCACCAAGGGACCGTCTTGCAGGCAACTCCCCGTTAAGCTGCCTGGACCAGTTCGATCAACTGCCTGGTCGGAGTCGATAGCCAGGCAATAGGTCTTCCCTGAAACGCAACTGCCGGAACCGGTCCGCTTAGTAGCCCACAACGATGGCTCTTGAGATGCTTTAACGCCTCTTCTATATCAGGCACTTCGTAGCACACGTGGTAAGCACTGCCGCCCTGGTTCAGGGTGCGCATCACCGGTGAATCCGGGCCGGCAGGCATTACCAGTTCGATTACCATGTCGCTGGGACCACGGCTTAAGAAGCAGACGACCACCTTCTGCAGTGGGTCATTGAAAGGACCGGAAATCAGCTGATACCCAAAGAGTTCGCGATAGATAGGAATCGATTTCTCGAGATCCGTAACCGCAACGCCCAGGTGATGAAAACGGAAACTGGTGTCAATCAAGATCGCCTCAGTCATCATGTTTCTGCGATTTAAGATAGAGGCCGCCGCAAAACGTCGGCCTCCGATCCTGTAGGATACCGCAGAAGCTGGTGGCCCTTGGTGATCTATGCAGAGTGGCTATCGCGCGTTGCTTGGATTCCTTCGCGCCTGTGTCGTCAATCCGAAAATCGTGAGCTGCTTGTAGCTGGCGACGTAGACTTTGCCGTTCGCCACTACCGGAACCAAATTCGCGTTAGCTGTGGTGTTGGGCCAATAGCCCGCAACACCCTGGAAAAGCTGGTTCATCAATCCCCCTTGCAAGTTGTCCGGATCGAACGCAAACAGGGAAATATTCTGCTGGTTGGCACGCGACAGCGCCCAAATGACGGGAGTGAACGTACTATTCGACGAGATGGTAGTGAAGAAACCTGCGTCCTGCTGCCCACCGGAAACAATCGGCGACTCGCCAACTGCGGTCAACGTTGGAACTGGCAAACTGGTATTAAGCTTCCAGGATATGGCGGTCCCCTCACCACTGCTAAGCACTCGTGGCGCTCCATCTGAATCGACAAAATAAGACGGCCCACACCAGCAGTCCCCAATTAGGTAGCTGCCCATAACATTGTTCGTCATGCTGGAATATCCGCCCAACCCATTCTCGTCCATCAGGAACATGGTCCCTTCTTTGCCTGCCGCGACCGCCATGTTCGGTGTAGAGCCCGGCTGGTCGGGCAGAACCAGCACGCCTCCCGAGCCGAAGTCCGTGTCGTACAGATCCAACACAGCCTGATCGCTGGGAGTGAAAAAATCCATAACGCGGCTGAGATCGGACGATACTTTTATTACGCTTTCTTGAAGATTGGTCTCGTTCAAATAATCGTAAGTTCCGGAGAGCGAATTTCCGGTGACAAACAGCACGTTACCCCCATCGTCAGCTGTCAGTCCGTATCCCGACATCCAGATCGAAGACAGAAAGTAAGAGTACTGATTGGTGGCTTGCGTATCCACCAACTGGTTCGCTGCCAGCGGATTCAACGTTCCGGTATTCCATCCTAGCAACCAGCCCCGCGAGAGATTGGGGAACGCGTCGCAAAAGGCGCCGAAGCCCGCATACACATTTCCGTTAGCCAGCAACAGACCTGGGCGTTGCAGCTGGTAGTTGGCGTTAAACGAGAATCTTGTGTCATCGGTCAGCGTATGGGAAGCGGACACCACCTGCGGCATAACGTTATCCGACAGGTTGCCCAAATCCAGCGCATGAAGCAAATAGGAAGGTCCACTGGTGCTGTTGGTATACGCCATGACGTACATAGTGCGACTGGCGGTATCGATCACGGGAGTGGAAGTGATGCCGATGTTCCCTGCCCGGCCGCCGCAGCCGATAGAGCCGGGCACGGTGTTCCCAAGAGTCCGGCTCCACAGCAGCGTCCCGCTGTCGGCGTCGATCATATAGACGGTGTCATTGGCGGTGGCCACATACACAACATTGTGGCGGCCCTGGAAGTTGCCAGCCGTAACATTTACCGCATGCACGATAAGCGGTTGAGCGTCCACTCTATCGTCGAGCGTCACGGTTTGCAGAATGCCAAATTCCCCACTTCCTACAGCCGCAGGCGTAAGCACAGCCTCTGCGTGGTTCCAACCGGTGCGGTAATTGTCGTAGTGGTAGGTAGTCACATTGACTGGGCCAGGAGGGTCGATGACCTGGGCGGTAACCCAATGGGCGAAGGCCAGCATGACGATCGCAAGCGCAGGAATTATCTTCGAGCGACGATGTGCAGTGAAGTTGGGAGAAGAGGTGACAGGCTTCAAATCGTGATCGGTAAGCGCTACGGCCATGGCGATTATCCTTTCCAGATAGAGAAGTCGCGCGTGCGCGATTCGTCATCTAGGGGTTCTAGTAGAACATCTAGGGGTTCTAGTAGAACCAACCTGGGAATGTGCGGAAGGCGGAAGATTACCACCGTCCGTTCTTAGAAAAACATGTAAATTTTTTTGCGGGGCCGTCCGCTATGCGACTTAAATGCCTTGTTGCATGATGTCGCCGATTACTAACAAGGTACTATCCATCTCATAAGTCAGGTTGAAAGGGGGCGGCTTCAGTCAGCCGCAAACGCCTGTTAATGCTGGGTTCTACAGTTTGTTTAAGAACTTGGCCTAGGGCGGTTTTGCAGGAGCGTAGCTTTACCTACGTCGTAGTAATCATAGTAAGTCCTTTATTTCTTGTCATCTCCCGCCAGTTTCAGCCGGCGATGAATTTACTTTTCGATTTTTTTCGGCGGATTGTCTAGTCCCGGAGGTTAGTCGGTGGGAAGGATGGCGGACTTATGGGATGGATTCAAACTACAATCTTGATCCACAATTAGTCCTATAAGTGGTGGGCTAATAGTTGGTGTCAGGGAACATCTTCATACCAATCAAGGCAGGCAGTTAAGTGGTGTGGAAATATCTGCCGTTGCAAATTTACTGAAACGCAGAAAGGATGGCGAAGCAGAGATTTGAAGAGGGGGTGCGCGCGCAAACAACCTATCCATCTTTTGCGCGCGCACTTCGGTTGAAGCTGCTAATTACTGTGTGACCGTAAAAGTCTGGGTCACAGGAGCGGGAGTTGCATAATCGGTTTGATCCTGAGGCGTGAAGGCCACGATGACTCTGTACACTCCCACGGGGAAGCCCATGGTAGGTAGAAGTTGAATGATATGTCCGTTGATGCCGACCGAGTAACGCCAGGTGCCCGGGATATTCGGACTCACCGTCGCATCCAGGACGCCCGCTGGGCCGAGCATTTCGCCAGGCTGCAGGGTGAGCGTCCGCGGAATCCAGGAAATTGCCGTCGACGCCTGGACGATGGTCAAAGTCCCATTCACGAATACGAAGGTATAGTTCTGCGCGGTCAAGCTTCCCTGAGTAATTACGATCGCGTAATTCCCCAGAGGCGAAGTGGTGGTGGCAGTAGTTGTCAGATTAGGCGCGCCGCTGGTTGCCGTTCCTTGCGTATCGCCGTTCAAAAATCCCGTCATCGTATAGGTGAAGGTGGGATTGTTCTGACCGTACTGCCGGGTAAGGTTGTTGGCCGTCACGGTCAGCACCGCCGGACTGATGCTCAGCGTGCCGCTAACGAAGGCGAAGCTATAGTTCTGTGCCGACAACGTTCCCTGCGCTGCCGTGATCGTATAGTTGCCCACCGGTGAGCCGGCGGTGGCCGTGGTCGTCAAGCTGGGTGCACCGCTTAGCACTCCCTGTCCATCGCCATTCACGAATCCCGTGTAGCTGGCCGTGAAGGCCGGCAGAGTCCCGCCATAGGTCATCGAAGCGTTGTTGGCGGTCACCGTCAGTACCGCTTTGTTGATGGTTAACGTGCCGTTGGCGAACGTAAATGTATAGTTCTGCGCCGTCAAAGTTCCCTGTGCCGCTGTAATGGGGTAATTGCCCACGGGTGAGCTCGAGCTAGCCGTCGTGGTCAAGCTGGGTGCGCCACTCAACACGCCCTGGCCGTCGCCATTCACAAAGCCGCTGTAGCTGGCCGTGAAGGTTGGCAGGTTGCCGCCGTACGTCATCGATGCGTTATTGGCCGTCACCGTCAGCACCGCCGGATTCACCGTGAACGTGTCGTTCACCGGCGGCGCCGCCTGCCACTGGCTATTGCCCGCCTGGTTGGCCTGCACGGTTACCGATCCTGCTCCCGTGATCGTTAACAAACTGCCGTTCACCGTCGCCGGACCGGACAGCACTGTATACGATACCGGCAGACCTGAAGAAGCCGTGGCCGTCAGCGTGATGGGCGCTACTCCGTAAGTCTGTGTCCCCGGATTAGGGAACGTGATTGTCTGCGGTTGCTGCTGCGCTTGCGTCCCTGTGCCCGTCAGGCTTACGCTCTGCTGGCTCGCCAGATTGTTCAGAGCATTGTCCGTTAATCCAACCGTGCCGTTGATCACCCCTGAGATCGTCGGAGAAAATGCCACCGCGATTTCGCAACCCCCGCCTCCGGTCAGCTGCGTGATAGAGCTGCAGTCGCTCCCACCCGACGGCTGCTGGGTGAAGTTCGGCGAGATCGCCAGTCCACTCACCGTCAGCTGCTGATTACCGATGTTGGATACCTGCAAGATCTGCGCTGGGCTCGTTGTCCCGACGGCTATGTTGCCAAAGTTCAGCGCCGCCGCCTGCACCCGGTTCACTTCGTACACACTGCTGCTGTCGGAAACGTACAGGTCTCCGGCGGTATCCACCGTTATTCCGTGTGGGGCCACCAGGCCCGTCACCGTCAGCACCGATTGCGATTGGCCTCCGGCCGCGACTCTCACAATCTGCGCATTGCCCGTGTCGGCCACGTACACCGTTCCCGAGGCGTCCACCGCAACGTCTTGTGGAGTGCGATAACCGGTTCCCATCTGGATCGCCGCTCCTCCGCCCGCCGGATACTCGGCGACTTGGTTGTCGCTGGACACATACACGTTCCCCGCTGCATCCACGGTCACGCCGTGCGGATTGGTCAGGCCCGAAGCCAGCGTCACCGGCGTCCCAGTGCCTCCCGGTACTTCAATCACATTCCCCGTGCCTTTGTCGGCCACGTACAGGTTCCCGCTGCCATCTTCCGCGATGCCTTGCGCCCGGCCCAATCCGGTGATCGGCAAGGTGATTATGTCGGCGGCATTCAGTGTTCCGTTTTCGTTCGGGACCATCGCCACAGTCGTGGTTTCGGCGATGTACAGATTCCCTGCTCCATCCAGCGCCACCGACGTGGGGCCGCTCAAGCGGTTCACCACGATGCTCTGTTGCTGCGTTCCCGCCGCGATCTTCACCACCTGTCTATTGGTCTTGTCGGCCACGTATACATTGCCCGCGCCATCGATTGCCGAGCCGTAAGTCGTCGCGCTCGCGATTGTTCCCAGCGTGGTCTGCGTGCCCGGATCGATGGTCACTGCCGGCGATTGTCCAATCCCGCTCACATACCATGTGTTCAGCGCTACATTGGTACCTTGGGCAAACAGTGTGACCGAGCCCGCTCGCAATCCCGGCACGGATGGCGTGAAGCCCACCGACACGGTGCAGCTCTGTCCCGCCGTATAGGGCGTCCCCAACGTACAGGTGCTGCTGCCTCCGTCCTGGTAGTCCAGTCCTGCCACACCCATGGTCAGGATGTTGATCGCGCTCAATTGCGCGTTGCTGTTGAAGGTATAGGTAAACGTCTGCACTGGAGCCGGCGTGCCTACTTCCACCGTCCCAAAGTTGGTGTTCGAGTTCAACAGGGTCACAATGATGGCCGGCGACGTCGAACCCGCGTAATTATTGTCGCCCGAGTACACGGCCGTAATGCTGTTCGGTCCCGGAACGAGCTGCGATCCCTGCAACTGCATGCTGGCTGAGGAATCCGTACCATCAATCGTCGTCAGTGTTCCCGTACCCAGCAAGGTGCTGCCCAGCATGAAGTTCACGGTTCCGGTCGGCGCTCCGCCCGAACCCGTCACACTCACGATCGCGGTCAGCGTCGTCGCCTGCGTCTGGTAGAGACTGCTCACTCCCGATGTGGCCGTCGTCGCGCTCGCCGCCTGCACGATGGTCAACGTGCCATTGACGAAGGTAAAGGTGTAGTTCTGCGCCGACAGCGTACCCTGTGCCGCCGTAATGGGGTAATTGCCCACTGGTGAGCCCGAGGTCGCCGTAGTAGTCAAGCTGGGTGCGCCGCTCAACACGCCCTGTCCATCGCCATTCACGAATCCCGTGTAGCTGGCTGTCAACGTTGGCAGCATGCCACCGTAGGTCATCAACGCGTTGTTGGCCGTCACCGTCAGCACAGCCGGATTGATGGTTAATGTGCCGTTTGCGAAGGCAAAGGTATAGTTCTGCGCTGACAGCGTGCCCCGTGCCGCCGTGATGGGGTAATTGCCCACTGGTGAGCTCGAGGTCGCCGTGGTGGTCAAGCTGGGTGCGCCGCTCAACACGCCCTGTCCATCGCCATTCACGAACCCCGTGTAGCTGGCGGTGAAAGTGGGCAGCGCTCCGCCGTAAGTCATCGAAGCATTGTTCGCGGTTACCGTCAGCACTGCCGGATTGATATTTAACGTGCCGTTGACGAAAGCAAATGTGTAGTTTTGTGCCGATAGCGTGCCCTGCGCCGCTGTGATCGTGTAATTGCCCACGGGTGAACTCGAAGTCGCCGTCGTGGTCAAGCTGGGTGCACCGCTCAGCACGCCCTGGCCATCGCCATTCACAAAGCCGCTGTAGCTGGCCGTGAACGTTGGCAGTGTTCCGCCATAGGTCATCGACGCGTTATTAGCGGTCACCGTCAGCACGGCCGGATTCACCGTGAACGTGTCGTTCACCGGTGGCGCCGCCTGCCACTGGCTATTGCCGGACTGGTTGGCCTGCACGGTTACCGATCCCGCTCCCGTGATCGTCAACAAACTTCCATTCACCGTCGCCGGGCCAGACAGCACCGTATACGACACTGGCAATCCTGAAGAAGCCGTGGCCGTCAGCGTGATGGGTGCTACTCCGTAAGTCTGTGTCCCCGGGTTGGGGAACGTGATGGTCTGCTGCTGTTGCTGTTGAGTTCCGGTGCCGCTTAGAGCCACCGTTTGTTGGCTCGACAGGTTGTCCAGTGCGTTGTCAGTCAGTCCAACCGTGCCGTTGATCACCCCTGAGATGGTCGGAGAAAATGCCACCGCGATTTCGCAGCCTGTGCCACCGGCCAGTCGGGTGGTTGAACTGCAATCGCTGCCGCCTGACGGCTGCTGTATGAAGTTCGGCGAGATCGCCAGCGCACTCACCATCAAGTGCTGATTGCCGACGTTGGATACCTGTAAGGTCTGTGCCGGGCTCGTCGTTCCCACGGCTATGTTGCCAAAGCTCAGCGCCGCCGCCTGCACCCGGTTCACTTCGTACACACTGCTGCTGTCGGAAACATACACGTCTGCCGTCGCATCCAGGGCGACGCCATGAGGCGCTACCAGCCCCGCCACCGTTAGCACCGATTGCGATTGGCCTCCGGCCGCAACTTTCACAATCTGCGCATTCCCCGTGTCCGCCACATATACCGTTCCCGAGGCGTCTACCGCGACGTCCTGGGGAGTGCGATAACCGGTTCCCATCTGAATCGCCGTTCCTCCGCCCACCGGATACTCGGCGACTTGATTGTCGCTGGATACGTACAGGTTCCCCGCGGCATCCACCGCTACGCCGTGGGGATTGGTCAGCCCCGAAGCCAGTGTCACCGGCGTGCCGAAGCCGCCCGCCACTTCAATCACAGTCCCATTCCGGTTGTCGGCCACGTACAGGTTCCCGCTACCGTCTTCGGCGATGCCTTGCGCCAGTCCCAATCCCGTGATCGGCAAAGTCATCATGTCGGCGGCATTCAGCGTCCCGTTTTCGTTGGGGACCATCACCACGCCGGTGCTTTCCGCGATGTACAGATTCCCTGCTCCATCCAGCGCCACCGATGTGGGTGCGCTGAGTTGGCTCACTACCACGCTCTGCTGCTGCGTGCCCGCGGCAATCTTGACTACTTGTCCATGGGCCTTATCGGCCACGTATACATTACCCGCACCATCGACCACCGAGCCGTAAGTCGTGGCGTTCGCGATTGTCCCCAGCGTGGTCTGCGTGCCCGGATCGATGGTTACGGCCGGCGCCTCTCCAACCCCGGTCACATACTCCACGATCAGGGGCAGGTTACTGCCTTGCGCAAACAGCGTGATCGAGCCCGACCGCAATCCTGGAGCCGTCGGCGTGAAGGCTACCGACACCGTGCAGCTCTGTGAAGAGGTGTAGGGTATCCCGACCATGCAGGTGCTGCTGCCGCCATCTCTGTAATCCAGTCCTGGCACTCCCATGGTCAGGATGTTGATGGCTGTCAGCTGCGCGTTTCTCTTGAAGGTGTAGGTAAACGTATACAGTGGAGCCGGCATGCCTACTTCCACCGTCCCGAAGTTATTGTCCGAATTCAACAACGTCACCGTGATGGCCGGCGATGTCGAGCCCGCGTAGTTATTGTCGCCCGAATACACGGCCGTGATGCTGTTCGGCCCCATAACAAGCTGCGATCCCTGCAACTGCATGCTGGCTGATGAATCCGTGCCATCAATCCTGATCAGCGTTCCAGTACCCAACACGGTGCTGCCCAGCATGAAATTCACCGTACCGGTGGGTGCTCCTTCCGAACCCGTCACGCTCACGGTCGCTGTCAGCGTCGTCGCCTGCGTCTCGTACAGACTGCTCTGCCCAGACGTCAGCACTGTTGTGCTTCCTTGTTGTTGGGGATTAATCGTGATGCTCAACACTGCAGTAGCCGTGTTCGACGCCGAGTCCGTTACCTTTACGGTAAAGCTCGACGTTCCCGCTGCCGTTGGCGTGCCCGAGATGACATTGCTTGTCAGGCCCAGTCCGGGAGGCAACGAGCCGGAAATGATGCTCCACGTATATGGCGGAGTTCCTCCCGTAGCTGCCAGGGAGTATGAGTACGCGATACCGACGGCGCCATTAGGCGGAGCAGTGGTAGTTATGGTTACTGTCCCCGATGCGATCGTAATACTCAGATTCGCAGTGGCAGTATGGGAGGACGAATCCGTAACCTTGAGCGTAAAGCTGGAGGTTCCCGTCGCAGTTGGCGTACCCGTGATCGCGGAGCCGACCAGGCTTAACCCTGGGGGTAACGATCCTGCGCTAATCGTCCAGGTGTAGGGCGGATTGCCCCCGCTAGCCGCCAGGGAGTAGGAATACGCAACGCCCACCGTGCCGCTGGGGGGAGATGTAGTAAGAATGGACAACGTGCTGGTGCCGTTGCATACGCCGGTGGCGCACAGGACCGAGCAGATTACACCTGCTTGATAACCATCGGTCGTCTCACCTGCCCAATTTGGACTTGCCAGCTGATAATTGCCGTAACTGGGACTACCGCAGGCGGTGTAAGTCACACTGGTCACCGCATCGTTGCCGGTCAGCGGGCCATTGTTCCAATCGTATTCGCAGGAGCCGAAGATGCCCAGATTACAGCTGGTGGGAACCCACAGAACATTTCCCGTGAAGCGGCCCATATTCTGGAGTGTGCTTGGATTCGGTTCGTACCATCCCATGTTTTCCATAGGATAGTAAGGAATGTTCCCTGCGTCACCATTCGGATTGTTACCCAATAAATTGTTCAGATGGTACAGATCGTACTGGTCGAAATTGTTAACGGTAGGAGAAGGAGTTCCAAACCCCTGACTGGCAAAATCCAGAGAAGCCACCGGAAACGACCCATCGCTCATTAAGATGGTGTTATGGTTGAACACCGCTTCGCCGGCCATCGAGGTCCAATAGATACCGACATGGGATGCCCCGCCATCATGACTGGGATTCATGATGCAAAGGTTATTGTAGAAATTGATACGTTGCGTCCGGGACTCGTTGGTACATTTCGGATAGCTTCCCCCTCCACCGGTAGCCGGAAACTCGCAGTTATAGTCCTGTCCGGCGTAAGTGATGCAGGTATCGGCGTTGTTGTCGATGTTGTTTTCCAGAGTAATATCCTGGACTACGGTGCTGTTGCCGCTCTCTCCTCCCGCCGGTTCAAACAGGATGCTGCTTCCAGTCTGACCGCTCAACCATGCATTCTGGATAAGATTACCGGTCACCAGTACCCGCTGGGCGCTCTTGAACTCTAGATTATTCTTGATGATCCACTGGTTTGAGGGATTGGACAGGGTCGGAGGATAAGGACAAGTACTACCGTTGGCCAGACCTTCGCCCGGTTGCACCGTCCCCCCATCGCCGCACTTGTCCCACTCGATCTGCGCTTCGATCTGGTTATTACTGATCTCAACGTCGCGCGTAACATAGGGGTCATCATAGAAATTTCCACCCGAGTAAATAGCTCCAGAACCGCCAATGAAAAACGATTCCCCGCCGGCGGAAAGGTAGTTGTTATGGATCTTCAGCGGTCCCGGCGTGTATTCGGCATTCGCTGCCTGGGTCTCGGTATTGCTGGCGTGGATATCGGAAACGTAGCTATCGATCAGCGAGCAGGCAATGCAATCAAGATCAAAGCCAATGACTACATCCTGGGTAGGAGATCCGTGCACGTACATTCGGTCATAAGTAAAATTATTGGTGCCAATGGGCTGACCCAGCTTGTTGTGGTCGGGGATAACCAGCACTTCTGAGCCGCAGTTATGGAGCTGGTATGGCTGAGCGCCCGAGCCACTTTCTCGCGTTGGACAGGGATTACTGACAGTCCCGCTATACGTGCTTTTTACTTGTATTCCTACGAACCTCCAATAGCTGGCGCACTCACCCAGAGCGTTACAGGTCGGATAGGAGCCGAGATTGGTTTCCCGGACGATCTCCACAGCGTTTGATCCTTGATTTTCCGCAATCGTCGGCATCAACGGTACCGTGGCGGCGCACGAACTGGGGCTGTTACAGATCCGTGTCCCTGCCGGCGGCAAGCTGGCCAGGTCATCGGGGATAACGTAAATCCATTTATTCGACGGGTTGAACTTAAGGCGGAACCAAGATGCCTTGATTCGGGCCGTTAATAGGTATGGCGTCGGTGTTCGAATAAGTACATCCGTGCTGCAGAACAATCACGTCTCCTGGTTCGGCTGAATAGAATGCCTGTTGAAGATAATAGCCAGGAAGATAGGGAGAGGTTTGGCAGCCTACGGTCCACGTGTGTCCGCCCGTCGGCAGGTTGTAAGTGGTGTCAATGAAGGTCTGCGGCGGCTCGGCAACCGGCTGAGGCACCGTGCTGGCAACCACGATCGTCAGGGGATGCGCGCCGGTACAGTCGTTTGGATTGTTCACCGGATCGGAGCTGGAGCAGGCGCAGGTGCCCCCGATGTTGTCACAGGCTTTCAGGGTGAACGTGTACGTACCTGATATGTTCGTCCCATTGTAGGGATACTGGCTGGAAGCCACGCACCCGCTACCCAGAGGCGCGGAGCTGTCATCAATGGCTCCCTGGCGCTGCAACCCATTGTTGTTGGAGTTCAGGCTCTCGACCCGAAGACCGGGAGGAAGGGCGCCTGACACCAGCGAGAAGGTGATGCTGCCGTGGGGATAGGTGCTGTTGGTAGCAAAGTTGTTGGTTTCAAGGTTGTAACAGTAGCCCGTATCGTGAGTCTTGAACGCACTCGGCGGCGCACCGAGCGGGCTGTTAGTAACAAACTGAATTTGCTGGGCGAAGCATGGCACCGAGAACAGTAAGAGGCAAAAAAGCCAAACTGCGGCCAGAGGCGTCAATGTTTTCGTCATCATGGTTTCGAGGTAAATCCCCAGATGGCTCGGATTCGCCTTGGCCGGGAGCGCAAGGCTCCCCGAGCAGGCGGTTGGATGGTTCAAAGTGATCGGGTCACCGGACGGCGCGGTGGATGACTTGAGGTGGAGGAAAGTGGTTGGCGGCAAGCACCGCGACGAGACGATTCCGGAGAAATTCATCTAAATCTCCTGTGGCGCATATCAAAGGGTGGATCCGGAACGTCCAGTTCGACGGGGTTCCCTCTTGTCTTGAATATCGGGCCCGCGAACACACTCGAGCAAGGGTTAAGTTCACTGCCTGAGTACGAACGTAACCACCATAATCGATGCGGTGCGGTTACTAAAGTTTGAATGAAAAAAGTGACTAGATGGCTATCATGGGAAACGTTGGTTCCGTTCCATGCTTCCGTCGCGGCGTTAACCTGTCTTAACTACAATGACTTGTGAAGCAATTGCCGAAGGCATGGTGGAGGAGGGTAACCGATAATCTCAAGCGGAGACTCACAGGCGGCCGGCGCAGATTGCCGACCAAGACTAGATTAGCTGAGCCCGGTTTAGACTGGACTGACCTGTGCGAACGCGATTTCAGACTTTCCTTGGCAGGATTACTGTCGTTAACGCTAAGGCTGGAAAACTGACCGGAGTTCATGTGACAAGCAACTCGGGGTCCCAATAGATTAAATGACTTAGAGGCAAGTTGCCCGCTTAAAGCCCGTTGCGACGCGATGCGACCTCACGGAACCGTACTAGATGCCGAAATTCATGCTCGGGAGGAACCGGCTCCCGGCATGGATCGGACCGGTGGGGATCGAGCGAGGGATCCGATGCTCGACTATTGTCCCGAAGTCAGCAACGGGGAAGCGGATTGTTCCGTGCTTGCAGCTTCGTTTCATCCATGCCCGGCCACTTCCGATTGTTCGACGATCTGGAACCGCGTGCTGGTTAAACTGAGGAGATTTCGGTAAAGTGATGCCGTCCGCTTGGAGGAGGTGAAGGATGTTCGGCGCCAAACCCCTTGCTTGCCTGTTGGTTTGCCTGTCAATCGCTTGTGCCGTGCCGCTGTCAGCCCAGGATGATCAAATGCATCATCACGAGGCGACCGACCAGCTCGGTAAGGTGTCGTTCCCCATCTCATGCGCGCCTGGTTCCCAGAAAGCATTCGAGCACGGCATTGCCCTCCTCCATTCCTTCGGGTATGAAGAGGCGGAGCAGCAGTTCGTGGAACTCGCCCAGAAGGATCCGGCATGTGCCATGGCTCATTGGGGCATCGCGATGAGCTTGTTCCACCAGATCTGGGAGCGTCCCACGGAGGCGACCCTGAAACGGGGCCAGCAGGAAATAGAGAAAGCGCAGAAGCTGGGCGCGAAAACCGAGCGGGAGCGGGACTATATTGCGGCGTTGGCCCTGTTTTACCGTGATCCAGCTACAAATAACTATTTGCAGCGGGCCACTGCGTACTCGGATGCGATGGGGAAACTCTACCAGCAAAATCCCACTGACCTGGAGGCGGGAGCGTTTTATGCGTTGTCCATACTGGCGGCCGAACCGCCAAACGACAAATCGCTAGCTGCTAGAAAGAAGGCGGTCGCAGTGCTCATCCCGCTGTTCCAGCAGCAGCCCGATCATCCCGGCCTGGCGCACTATATCATCCATGCTTGTGATTCACCGCAAATGGCGTCGACAGGGCTTGCAGCCGCCCGCAGCTATGCCGATATTGCCTCATCCTCAGCGCATGCGGTCCACATGCCGTCGCATATTTTTGCCCGGCTCGGACTGTGGCAGGAGGATATCCAGGCGAACCTGAAGTCGGTGGCCCTGGCCCAACAGTCTGGAGCAATGTATATGCGTGGCCACGAACTCCATGCCATGCACTTCCTTCTTTATGCCTACTTGCAGACCGGACAGGATAAAGCGGCCAAGCAGGTGGTCGAGCAAGCACAGCAGATGGTGGCAGCGGCGCCCGCGAACGCTGGCGATTCGGGAATGCTCAGGTATTACGGCTTTGCTGCGGCCCATTTTCCAGCGCTCTACGATCTGGAGATGCACAACTGGACAGATGCCGCGGCGTTAGAACCCACCGCGACTGCATCGCCCGATTTGCAGAGAATCACCTGGTGGGCCCGGACCATGGCCACCGCGCGTATGGGCGACGTAGAGGCCACCCGCCGCAACGCGCAAAAGTTTGACGAAGCCGAAGAGGCCACGCGCAAGTCAAAGGACGCCTACGTTCTGGATGGGCCAAATTCATCGCACGGTGAAGTACATGCCTGGCTGGCCTTTGCCGAGAAGCAGAACGACGAGGCCCTGCGACAGATGCGGCAAGTCGCAGATACCCAAGACCAGCGCGGGAAAGCCGAAGTCGACATTCCTGCGCGCGAGATGCTGGCCGATATGCTGTTGGAATTGAATCAACCGCAGGAAGCCTTGGCGGAATATGAGAAGTCAATGAAGATTGATCCCAACCGCTTCAACGAGCTCGCCGGCGCGGCGCGGGCCGCTGAACTGGCACATCAACCAGAGAAGGCAAACACCTACTACACGCAACTGTTGAAAAACTGCGATGACGGGAAAAACTCCGAACGTCCGGAATTAGGCCGCGCCAAGATGGTGCTGGCAAGAAACGGCCAATAGGGCTTGCAGTTTTCTGAAAAACTCAGCCTGAGATAATTTCTGACGGGCCGTAGCTGTAGCTCCGCATCGGCGGAGTTTGCCGATTTTAGCCGACCCGGTTCAGTCCCACTCGTCGCGGCAGATGGGCGCGGCTATCGAACCCCAGATTGCGGAAATATTGCCGGATATCTTCCGAGGTAAGTGCCGCACCGCAGTTGCCGCAGATGCAGCCGACCATGTCCGCATCAGGTTGCGGCTCGCGAGGAAATTTGAATTTCTGGCAGCCGCACTTCGGGCAGCACAGCGGCGGCGGAAGATTGTCATTCATGACATACAAGGCTACAGGATATTACGGCCGCGTCTTTCAGATTCTTGCTGATCTTAATAAAAGCGCTCGTCAATCGGGCCTCGCAAACCGGTGCGGCTGCAAGCCAATCTAGCATCGTATCTCTTGAGGTGCAGGTCAGCATTGCGGCTACATCCATTGCTGACCACGAAACAAATTATTCTTTCGCAAGTTAGCCACAGCTGGCGGATCACAAAAGCCTGACCACGGGAGTCGCCATAGCGAACCTCTGATCGGTAAAAGCTAAGAGCTAACCGCTAAAAGCTAAGAGCCTGTTTCATTGCATATACTCGATCTCGAACTCTATCTTTGCGGTCTTTGCGAGCATCGCCGACACGGAACAGTACTTTTCCTTCGACAGTCGGATGGCGTCCTCCATCGCTTTGTGGGTTACGTTTCCGGTGACGCGATAGATCAGGCGAATCGTGGTAAAGATTTTGGGAAAGTCGTCGGTGCGCTCGGCTGTGGCCCGCACCTCGAGGCTGGTAAAGGGCTCGCGCTTCTTGCGCAGAATTCCGACTACGTCGGTCGCGGTGCAGGCGCACAGCGCGATCAGCACCAGTTCGACGGGAGAGTTGGCCGACTTCTCGCTGCCGGCATCGACAACCAGCGCGTGACCGCTGGCGGCCTGGCCAATGAAGCGATCGTTATCGGTCCAGAGTGCACGAGCTTCGATCATGAGATGGCGCTCCTCCCGTCGCGCCCGGCTCTTAGCTATTAGCCCTTAGCAGTCGCGAGTGGCTGCCCTTCTAAACACTCAAATCCATCCAATGCGAATCTGCGCTTGCTAAAAGCTAAGAGGTAAAGGCTAAGAGCCGATTTACTGCGGCTTATCCTGCTGCGGCGGCGGAGTTTTACTGGTCCCATTGCTGCTCCCACTACCATTACCGTTGCCATCGTGCTTTTCGTAGATCGAATACTCCGCCTGCGGCCGCTTCAGGCGGATGGTGATTTCTTGGTCCGGCTGGCTGACGGTGTAGTCATCGCCAAAAGTCTGGAAACCCGGGGCAATCACCTGGATGCGCATCGTGCCGTAAGGAACGCCGTCGAAATGGGTCTTGCCGTCGGGATCGGTCTTGAGTTCGAATCCGGCCTTCCCCTGCTTGCCGCGCTTTCCTACAAAATGCAACACCACGGCAGCGTTGCGCACCGGCTTTCCGTTGTCGTCCTTCAAGACTACAAACGCCAGCGACGATTGCGGACCTTCGTCCTTCTTGTCGCCGGCAATCAGTGAACCCGATATCAGGAGCAAAGCAAAGATGGCGAATGCCACACGCGGCATCTTCATACGCATATTGTAGATGAGCTTTTGGCTCTTAGCTTCTAGCTCTTAGCAAGAAATGCGGCGGCTGGAGTCCCGCGGGCGAGAGCTACCAGAGCTAGGCAGGAAGTTAACGGCGCGAAGTCGACAAGATGGCTTTCCCCTGGCGCAGCAAGAGCGCCACTCGGACCCCGGCGCCAATCAGGATCGCTGCCAGAATCAGTGCCGATCCAATGTGCATCACTGCTCCATCGATTCGACCAACCCGAAAGAGCTCTCGCTTTTTGCTGGGAGCCAAGCGCTAAAAGTTATGAGCGAACTCTAGTTCTGAAAATTGGGAGTGGCTTGCGCCTGCTTTAACGTTGGAGGACTATCGCCCTTCTGATCTTGCGTAGCCTGCGTCGAGCCGGCAGAGCCTGCGCTGCCGCTGTCGGTACTTCCGGGAGCCTGCTTCAGCGTGGGAAGGCCATTGTCCTTCTGGTCCTGCGTAGTCTGCGTCGAGCCGGGAATGGTCCTGCGCTGCTGTCGCCGTCGTTGCGGGCGCCTGCTTCAGCGTAGGGCCCCGCATCGTCTTTCTGATCCTGCGTGCTCTGCGCCGAATCGATACTGCCCGACGCCCGCTTCAGCGTGGGACGCCCGTCGTCCTGCGTGCTCTGAGTTGAGCTCCCCGGATCGCTGCTGCTGCCTGACGAGGTACGTTTCAGCAACACGGGGCGTCCTGGCTCAGGCTTGGCGCCGCCGATGTGATGGCCGTTCTCCAGCGAAGCCAGGCGTGCCTTCACATTCTCGAACTCGCTCGTATCCACGATGTATTCAGGACGGTCGGGCAGATATTTGCGAATTTCCTCCTGCGCCGCCTGGATACGCTCCACGTTCATCGGATGAGTGGCGAATGCCTTGGCCACCATGCTCTGCTTCTTCTTCTCGATGTTCAGCTTCTCGAAGAACTCCACAAACGCTTGCGGATCGTATCCGGTGGCGTAGTCGTACTCCAGACCGAGCAGGTCGGCTTCGCGTTCTGCGTCTCGGGAAAACTTGAGAAAGCCTAACGGGACCGCCAGACTCGCCACTTCACTGATGGCATAGGCTACCGGCCCACCAATGAAAATCAGCGGCACGGAAGCCATGTTCCAGATCTGTGCCCGGGTCATGTTCTTGGTAGCGTGGCGGGCGGCGACGTGCGCGATTTCATGGGCCATCACTCCGGCCAGCTCAGCTTCATTGTCGGCGGCTAGAATCAAGCCGCTGTTCACGTAGAAGAAACCGCCAGGCAACGCAAAGGCGTTCACCTCTTCGGTATCGAGCACCTTGATGGTGAAGGGTACGCGCGCGTCGGAGTTACGCACCAGGTTCTGGCCAATGCGATTAATGTATTCGGTAATGACGGGATCGGTGACCACGCGGGCGCTCGACTCCACCTGCCCTGCCAACTGGCGCCCCAGCGCCACCTCGCGTTCGAGCGAGTAGAAGTCAAGGCCGCTGCCGGTGTTGCGTTGTCCGATGAGGTCGACGTTGTATTTAGGAGGCAGGGTCGAGCCTTGTGCAGCGGTTCCGTTCGCAGCTTGGCGATGCTGCCGGTTTAGGAGCTACGGGAGCCGACTTGGTACTCGCCGGACCCGCGTTCGCATCGGGATCTTGGGACGCCGCTTGTTTCCCCGCGGCTTCGATTTGCGCTGCTGTAGGAATTTCTATGGAAGTGGCATCAGGGTGGGCGGCAGGCGAAACCTGCGCCCCGCTTGACCAAGCGCCTTGGTTTTCATTCGGCGTCGTTTGGGATGCCGCCGAAGTCGCGGGCGAAGCTGCAGGCGAACTCTGCGCGACGCTCAACGCTTGCCAACTGAGAACAGCGGCTAGCAGCGTGAGCGCAGTTTTCCACAAACTCGCGGAATACGAAGAGGCTCGAACGGCACGGAGGACTGGCACCATTGCACCTGCGACTTATCCGATTATGCTGCCAAACTCTAGACTATGGGAACTGTAAAGTTCACTAGGGCATGGGAAAATGAAAGTCAAGCGTTAGAAAATGCAACAGACGCGCGCGCTGCTGGCATAGATGCGGCCGCTCCACAGCAGGATATCTTTCCTCTTCAGCAGGATATCTTTCCTCTTCGTCCCGTATTGGCACTTCCGCAATCGGTATTGACCGCAGCAGACTGAGCCACAATCATCTTTCTAAGTATTTGATTTATTTAATGATAACTATGATTCTGACGACTCTTTCGCTGAATTTGAGTGCCTTCCGCTCATATCTCTGCTTGACATCGAGCACCAACTCGCCTATATTAGCACTCGTAGGCAGTGAGTGCTAGCAGTACTATGGCCCTCGCTTTCTGACGTCTCAGTATCCCCTTAGTTCATGAACTTTGCCGATTCCAACGCCGAAAACCAGCGCCAGGATAGGCCAATGTGTAACGGAATCTAACTGAATTCACAAAGCTCGAAAGGAGTTCGAAGAATGGCTACAAAGCTGACTCCCCTGCACGACCGCATCGTGGTTCGCCGTGTTGAAGAGGCCGATACCACCCGTGGCGGAATCATCATCCCCGACAGCGCCAAAGACAAGCCGCAAGAGGGCGAAGTCATTTCCGTGGGCCGTGGCAAGACTAACGACAAAGGTGAGACCTTCCCCTTGGATGTAAAGGCGGGCGACCACATCCTGTTCGGCAAGTATGCCGGCACCGAGATCAAGATTGACGGCGAAGACTTCCTGATCATGCGCGAAGAAGAAGTACTCGGCATTCTGGAAGGCGCAACCAAAGCAAAAGAGCACGCAGCGAAGAAGTAAGTACCAGTTGTCAGTGGCCAGTTGCCAGTTGTCAGTACAAATTCGCTGACACTAACAACTGAGTCTCGCGCCTGTATGCGATTCCCTGTATGCGATCGAAGACAAGCTGAGTCGCCCAAAGCGCCCACTGACCACCGATAACCGATAACGAGTTTACAGAAAATAGAGTCAGTCCAGTTCCGGTCTAACTGACAACTGATCACTGGCAACTGACAACTAGGAGAGAACAATGGCAAAGCAGATTCTGCATGGAGAAGATTCCCGCCAGTCGATACTTCGCGGCGTGAATGTTCTGGCCGATGCCGTAAAAGTCACGCTTGGTCCTAAGGGCCGCAATGTCGTGATCGAGAAGAAATTTGGTTCGCCGCTGATTACTAAGGACGGCGTTACCGTAGCCAAGGAAATTGAGCTGCCGGATTCCCTTGAGAACATGGGCGCGCAGATGGTGCGCGAAGTCGCTTCCAAGACTTCCGATGTGGCCGGCGACGGCACCACCACCGCGACCGTTCTGGCGCAGTCCATCTACCGCGAAGGCGTCAAGACCGTTGCCGCCGGCGCGAATCCGATGGCCATGAAGCGCGGCATCGAGAAGGCCGTGTCCGCCATTTGCGGCACCGTCGACAAAGACGGCAATCGCAGCGGCAGCGCCCTCGATAAGCTGTCGCAGAAAGTTTCCGGCGAGATGATCGCGCAGGTCGGCACCATCTCCGCCAACAATGACGAGACCATCGGCCGCATCATTGCCGAAGCCATGAAGAAGGTCGGCAAAGACGGCGTGATCACCGTGGAAGAAGCCAAGACGATGGAAACCCAGTTGGAAGTCGTCGAAGGCATGCAGTTCGATCGCGGCTATCTGTCTCCCTACTTCGTTACCGATCCGGAGCGCATGGAAGCCGTCTATGAGAACGCTCTGATCCTGATCCACGAAAAGAAAATCTCCTCGATGAAAGACCTGCTTCCTCTGTTGGAGCAGATCGCCAAGGGCGGACGTCCGCTGGTGATCATCGCGGAAGATGTCGAAGGCGAAGCGCTGGCGACTCTGGTGGTCAACAAGCTGCGCGGAACCTTGCAGGTTGCGGCCGTGAAGGCCCCTGGCTTCGGCGATCGCCGCAAGGCCATGCTGCAGGACATCGCTATTCTGACCGGCGGCAAGGCCATCACCGAAGATCTCGGCATCAAGCTGGAGAACGTGCAGATCGGGGATCTCGGACAAGCCAAGAAGATCACCATCGACAAGGACAACACGACCATCGTCGAAGGTAAGGGCAAGCCGGGCGACATCGAAGGCCGCGTAAAAGAAATTCGTGGCCAAGTCGAAAAGACCACCAGCGACTACGACCGCGAGAAGTTGCAGGAGCGGTTGGCCAAACTGGTCGGTGGCGTTGCGGTGATCAAAGTCGGAGCCGCGACCGAAACCGAAATGAAGGAAAAGAAAGCCCGCGTGGAAGACGCGATGCATGCCACCCGCGCTGCGGTGGAAGAAGGCATCGTCCCGGGCGGCGGCGTGGCGCTGTTGCGTTGCGCTGATGCCATCGACGGACTGAAGCTGGAAGGCGACGAGAAGATCGGCGCCAACATCGTGCGTCGCGCTCTGGAAGAGCCTTTGCGCCAGATCGTCATCAACGCCGGCGAAGAAGGTGCCATCATCGTGGGCAAGATCCGCGAGTCGAAGGAACACAACTTCGGCTACAACGCCCAGACCGATAAATTCGAAGACCTGGTGAAAGCCGGCGTCATCGATCCCACCAAGGTCACGCGTACGGCCCTGCAGAACGCAGGCTCGATCGCAGCCCTGATGCTCACCACCGAAGCCCTGGTAGCCGACATTCCCGAAGAGAAAAAGGAACCGGCAATGCCTCACGGCGGCGGCGGCATGGGCGGAATGTACTAAAGGCAGCAACGAGTCACTAGCGACTAGCGACTAGCTAGAGGCAATAACCGAAGAACCATCGGGTGCCCCACTCAAGCGCGGTTTTCGCTTGAGTGGGGTTTTTCTTTGCGTCCGATCCCGCAACCGCAATCCTGAGCAAGGGCGTAAGCCCGAGGCGAAGGAACTTAGCAGGGGTATTCGGTCAGTTCCGGATCGTGCCTGCATTTGCAACAACTCTTTCGCAAATAGTTCACAAGTTCGTGACAACCAAAGCTGCCGACGAGCTACTCTGATCGACTGTCTCGGAAAACGAGAGGTGGTGGACCATGAAAAATGCGGCTGCTCAAGGAATCCCAGTGGTCGTGCTTACGATTGCGATCTCAGTCGTGGGGATGGTCGCGTCGCGCTCTGCTCAGGCACAGACCTTCACTAAGATTCACGATTTCGCCGGTATCGATGGCAAGCTTCCGGTTGGTACCTTGACCATGGACACCGCGGGAAGTCTCTATGGAACAACTTCGTCTGGAGGCGTCAACGAAAACGGCACGGTGTTCAAAATTACCCGGCACGGCTCCAACTGGATCCTGACCACCCTCTACAAGTTCACCGGCGGGAGCGATGGATGGGCCCCTTGCGGCGGAGTCACCATCGGTCCCGACGGCGCTCTCTACGGTACCACCAGCGACTCAGCGTGCTTTGCCGATGGTCAGTATTGCGAAAACGGCCAAGGCTGCGGAACGGTCTTCCGCCTCTCACCGCCGCCGACTCGTGCCGCGTCGGCCATGTCACCTTGGATCAAGACCGTGCTCTATCATTTTGCCGGCGGTACGGACGGATCGGCCCCGCTCAGCAAAGTCGTCTTTGATGCTGCCGGAAACATTTACGGCACTACCACCAATGGAGGCATCAACAATTACAGCTGCAACAACATCTACGGACTGGTGGGCTGCGGGACCGTGTACAAGCTGACCCACTCGAACGGCAGCTGGACGGAAACCCTGCTGCATGAGTTCAACATCAACGAGGAAGGCGCGGCTCCCTACAGCGAAGTCGCCTTCGATACCGCAGGCAACATTTACGGAACTACTTACTTCGGCCCAGCAGTCTACGAACTCTCGCCCTCGGGAGCAGGTGGCGCCCTCCCCTCATGCGGACAAGGCGAAACTACGGCGGGCGTGGTGTTCGATGGCTCGGGTAATTTCTACTACGCTCCGCAGGAGACGAGTTACGTCGAAATCTACGAGCTCAGGCTGATCGGGGGCGGATGGCAATGCCTCGACCTCTACGCCGAATATTGGGGTGGGCCTTATGCGACCCTGACGATCGATTCAGCGAGCAATCTCTACGGTACCGATCAGTGGGGCACCGGGCAGAACGGCGATGTTTTTGAGTACCAGCAGGGAGATGGTTTCAAGATTCTCTACGAATTTTCCGGCGGATGGGATGGATTACAACCAAAAGGCGGGGTGGTGCGAGGCCCTGACGGAGCTCTCTACGGAACGACCCTTTCAGGCGGAGCCGACGGCTGGGGAGTAATCTTCCAGATCACGCCGTAGTCGGCCCGAGCTTCGAGTGACCTACGTCGCAAAACGGGTGCCCCACTCATTCGCGGTTTTCGCTTGAGTGGGGTTTTCCTTTGCGTCCAATCCCAAGACCAGAATCCTGAACATCCACTTTCGATGCTTTTCTTTTCTGACGACTGACGACTGGGCAGTGACAACTGGCTACTGATCTCTGTCTCCCGTCAGGTTTCTGGAAGCGTCCACAATATTGTGGAATCATGCTGTGGCCTTCCGGGCCTAAGCTTCTACAGCAACATTAATCGCGCCCGCCGAGCTCGCCCAACAAAACGCGGGCGCGAATGAAATCTGCCATGCATCCGGCGCAGCACGCCCCGGCACGGCCATGCAGGCAGAGAGACTAACGCATGTCGCCTCCCATCACCGCCATGGCGATCCTCAAGTATCAGTGGGTCAGGGTCGCCGCTCTCGACCGGTTGCTCCTGGGACTTGCCGACAACAGGAATCCGTCTCTGACCGGCACGCTGGTTCTTCCCATCACGCGCTATGACATCTCCGATCCCTCGTTTGTCGAGCTCGCCTTCAGCAGCTCCGCGCTGGATTTGGAGGGCACGATCTTTGTTCCCCGGGCCGAGGTGATCGCGATTCTGAAGACCGCTAATCCGGAAGATTTGCAAAGGATAGGCTACCGCGGCCGGGCCTCGGCGGAGCCGGTCGACACGCCAGCTACGCAAGAGCCGCAGGCCGCCTCTAACACTCCAACACCCAACGAGCCGCACTCCGCCGCCATGCAAACTCCGGATGCCAGCCAGCCCCCCAGTGCTCTGCTGCAGAACGATCAACCTCTGCCCGGGAACGCGGTCCCTATGTAATCGGACGTACGCCAAAATCAGACTTACGCCAGCGCCAACCCTACGGCTGCTTACCTGCCGCGGCCCTTGCCATCGGTTTCAAGGCTTGTTCCGGCGCGATCGACCGCTATAGCGGCTTTTTCCTAACCACCATGGGCGTACCTGCCTTGGTGTAGGTAATAGTCATTGCCGGCTTCAGGGAGTTGGCGTCGGCGCCCATCTCGATGGTCATAACGAAGGAGCTAGGCGTCCAGTCGGAGTACGTGTAGCGGCTCATCATCATTTGGCCGCCCGAATCCGACTGCATGGTGCTGACCAGCTTGTCGCCATCCCACTTTGTAGTACCACTGGCGTCGCAGCCGTTCGGGGTCAGGTTGTCGCACCACAGGCCGCGAAAAAGCTGCGCCTTGGGGTCCCACCAGAAGGTGCCGACGCCATCGAAGCTGGGCCCCATAGCGCCCGAGGAGTGATACTTCTCCACCAAAGACAATCCACCTGGACCGGGCATCAGCGTGGCCGTGCCCGTTCCCGTTCCACCGTTGGGAAACATGGCCCCGGGATTTTCCTTCTCGGCTATCGTCCACGTGCCCGAGAGCTGCTTGATTAGCTTGGTCATTTCCGGGGCCGGCTGCGGCGCCGGCATCGCCATCGGCTGCGCTGGTTTCGACGCCGACTTCGACGACATCGCCGAGTCCTGCGCCATTAGCGTCGCCCCGAACGCTGCCGCCAGAGCCACTAAAATCGCTGTCCATAGAATGGTTTTCATAGCCTCTCCTGAAAGATAAGATCTTGCGGCAAGAATCTTATACGAAGCCGTCGCATGCGTCACTCGGCGGAAGAAAATCCTGTGGTTCCGGGAATGTTTTCTTGCCGGCGCTCGTCCAGCCATGCCCGCCAAACCCTTGCCGGAGATTTTCTAACCTGTGTTATAGTGTTTGCAGGTTAGGAGGAAATCATGTCGGAAGTCCAACGCATTCTCGATCATTACGACGGCGTACTGAATGGCGCGGCCTGGCACGGCGATCCCATCTGGCAAATACTCGACGGAATCCCGGCGGAAGCTGCCGCGGCCCGGCCACTCGCAGGCCGCCACACGATCTGGGAGATCGTGATGCACATGACCTTCTGGGAAGGAGTGGCGACCCAGCGACTGGGCGGTCAGCGAGCCGGACTGGTCGAGGAACTCAACTTCCCTGCCATGCCCGCCGTCAGCGAAGAGAATTGGAAGCGAACTCTGGACGATTTTCGCGCGTCGAACCGAAACTTCCGGGAGCGCTGGCGAAACTCGATCCCGCGCGGCTGAATGAGCTGACCGCCGCCGGCAAACGAACCTACTATGGCGAGGCGCACGGCGTCATCGAACACACCGTGTATCATGCCGGGCAAATCGTGCTGCTAAGAAGAAAATGAGCCGAGCGTAAATCAGTTGAGCAATCACGGGCGACCACTTCAGCGCATCCAACCCGAAAGCAGCATATCTTGGAGCTAGCGCGAGTTTGTAATTCTGGAAAACGGGTGCTAACATCCGGACTCGTCAGCTTTTCGTAAGGAGGCAATTATGTCGGATCGCGACGGTAGTGGTTTCCTGTGGTTTTTAGCGGGCTTGGGCATAGGAGCGGCAGTAGGAATTCTCTATGCCCCCAAGGCTGGAGACGAAATTCGCCAGCAGCTTCGCGAGGTCGCCGAAGACAGCCGCGACACGGTGAAAGAGCGGGCCCGCCAGGCGCGTGAACAGGCCGGAAGTTGGGCCGACAAGGGCCGCGACTACCTCAATCAGCAGAAAGATCAGATTCGCTCGGCCTACGAGGCCGGACGCCAGGCCTATCGCGAGGCCACCAGCGAGAGCGTGGAAGGCACCACGCCCAACGTTCCCTAGCTTGTTGGCCGGAGTACGGTCTTGAACCGTTCCGCGCATGAGTTGCAGTTTGACCGTAGCCCATGAAGTCAGCTTCACGGTTCCCCGGTACCGTTCGACATGAATGACAATCTGACCATCTTTGTTGCTATCACCGCCATCGCTTTCGCAGTGCAGGCGATCATCATGTTAGTCATGCTGATCGCGTTGCTCAAGCTTCGCGCCCGCATGGAGACGCTGGCCAATAAGGTTGAAGACACCACTACCACGATTATGCCCAAGATTCTGCCGCTGCTGGAGAATGTGAATTCGATGCAGGTAGAGGTAAAGGCATTTCTGGAAGTGGCCAAGCCTAAGGTCGACGTCGTCCTCGACAACTTGAGTCACATCACGACCACGGCGCGGGGCAGCGTCGAACGCATCGATGCCACCGTCAATGATGTGGTCGACCGGGTTCGCTTGCAGGTGATTCGCGGCGACGAGATGGTGACTCGTACCATGGATCGCGTGGAAGAGACTTCCGAAAAAGTGCAGCACACGGTAATGTCGCCGGTGCGGCAGGTCTCAGGAATCGTGCAGGCAATCAGCGTGGGGGTAGGAGCTTTCTTCAACAGCCAGAAGCGACGTCGCAACGGTGGCCCCAGCGACGAAATGTTTATTTAGAAGTAGTGATCAGTTGCTTTTCGTGTCATTCCCGGCCGAACGCTTCAGAGACGGTTCACAACCGAAAAGAAAGCTTGCTAGTGGAACAACCAGCTGGAACAACCACTCTGACTAGCTGTCATCCCGAGCGGTAGCCACGGGCATAGCTCGCCGTGGGAGTGGAAAATCGTCGTATGCTCGCAGAGCGGCGACACTACTCGAGCGACCAGCTTCCTCTGCTCAGCTAATCCAACCCCCGCCCACGACCACGTCGCCGTCATAGAACACCACTGCCTGCCCGGGCGTGATCGCGCGCTGCGGCTCGTCGAACGTCAGCAGCACTTCGTTGTCTCCGCTCTTCTCCAAGCATCGCCTCAGCGGGTTCGATGGCGATGGCGAATCTTTGCCTGCACCCGCATCGGCTCGCGCAGATCGTCAATGGCAATCCAGTTCACGCGCTTGGCGCGCAGCGTCCGCGAGAACAACTCGTCGCCACCGCCGACCACCACCTGTCGCCGATCGCCGCGAATCTCCAGCACGTACAGCGGCGATCCGGTCGCCACGCCCAGTCCCTTGCGCTGGCCGACGGTGAAGTTGTGAATGCCGCTGTGGGTGCCGACAACCTCGCCGGTCGTCGTGACCAGCTCGCCGGCGGTGTCGGGAATCTCCTCGCCCTGCTCGTCGAGATAGGCGTCGAGAAACTGCTTGTAATCGCCGCCGGGAATGAAGCAGATCTCCTGCGAATCGGGCTTCTCGAACAGGCGCAGACCGGCGCGCTTCGCCTCCTCGCGCACCTCGGGCTTGCGCATCTCGCCCAGCGGAAACAGCGTGCGGCTCAGCTGCTCCTGGGTCAGCCCGAAGAGGAAGTAGGTCTGGTCCTTGGCTGCGATCGGCGGGCCGCTTCAGCATCCAGCGGCCGCTGCGCTCGTCGAACTCGTTGCGAGCGTAATGTCCGGTGGCCAGCAGCTCGGCGCCGATCTGGCGCGCCGTGATCAGCAACTGATCGAACTTGAGATGGTTGTTGCACAGGCTGCACGGAATCGGCGTGCGTCCGGAAAGATACTCGGCGACGAACGGCCGCACCACGTCGTGCTCGAAGCGCTCCTCCTGATTGACCACGTAGTACGGAATGCCGAGCGTCTCGGCCACGCGGCGCGCGTCGTAAACGTCGTCGATGGAGCAGCAGCGTCCCTGCACCGACTCCGGCATGCCCTCATGCCCGGCCAGCCGGCGCTGGTTCCAGAGCTGCAGCGTGAGTCCCACGACGTTGTAGCCCTGCTCGCACAGCATTGCCGCGACGGTGGACGAATCCACACCGCCCGACATGGCTACCGCGATGGTCTTGTGCTGTTAGCATTTTGCAATTCAGCGCCCAGTAGTAGCCGTTAGTCCGAATTCAGTCTTCGGGACGAACGAGTAGCGAACGCATGAGTCTCTTAGCCGAAGAGCTGACGGCTAATGAGCTGACAGTCGCTTTCTTGTACACCGGGCTGATCTCGCGCAGCCGCGCCACCACCTCCGGAACCAAGCCCAGCGCGAACTCCACATCCTCCGCCGTATTTTGCTTGCCCAGGCTGAAGCGGATGCTGGCGCGCGCGCGATCGGCAGACAGTCCCATCGCGGTCAGCACATGCGACGGCTCGATCGCTCCCGACGAACAAGCCGCACCAGTCGACACCGACAATCCTTTCAGGTCGAGCGCGATCACCATGGCCTCGCCTTCAATGCAGTCGAAGTAAATATTCGTCGTGTTGGGCACGCGCGGCGCATCGCCGCTGTTGACGCCAACCTGCTCGACGCCTTCGACGAATCGTCGTGCTCCAGCCGATCGCGCAAGCTCCGCCATTCTCTCGCACGCTGCCATCGGCAAAGCCCTCGCGCGCAATCTCGGCTGCCTTCCCCAATCCGACGATGCCCGCCAGGTTCTCCGTCCCTGCGCGGCGCGAACGCTCGTGCCGTCCGCCGTAGAACAGCGGCTGCAGCAGCGTTCCCTTGCGCACAAACAGCGCTCCCGCACCTTGCGGGCCGTGAATCTTGTGGCGGCAGATCGTCAGCAGATCGCAGCCAATCTCCTTCACGTCGAGCGGAATCTTGCCTGCCGCCTGCACCGCGTCGGTGTGGAAGTACACATCGGCTTCCGCGGCAATCTTGCCAATCTCGCTCACCGGCTGCAGCACGCCAGTCTCATTGTTGGCCAACATGATGCTGATCAGCTTGGTCTCCGGTCGCAAGCGCGCGGCGCACATCATCAGGATCGACCAGCGCGCGCCCATCCACCGGCAAGTACGTTACCGTGCAACCCATCTGCTTCCAAGCGCTTGCAGGAGTTCAGCACGGCGTGATGCTCGATCGATGAGGTGATGACGTGATCGCCCGGCTTCACCATCCCGAACAGCGCCAGGTTGTCGCCTTCGGTGCCGCCGCTGGTGAAGACAATTTCCGCCGGACGGCAGTTCAGCAACTCGGCAACCTGCTCGCGGGCGTGCTCCACCGCACCACGCGCCTGCTGGCCCTGCTGGTGAATCGACGAGGCATTGCCAAACTTCTCGAAGAAGTACGGACGCATCGCCTCAAACACTTCGGGCAGAAGCGGAGTGGTCGCGTTGTTGTCGAGATACACCCGGCGCATCGTCCTCTCTATTCTAGCTTTTCATTGGATTCCTTGCGGGGCGGGTAGTGTCCAAAATCTGCGTTGATCGGTTTGCAACCTTCGATTGCCCAAATCAAGACGACAGCGCGTGGACTTCCGGCGAACCCTTTGCGGGACCTTGAGGAGAGCCCTTAGGAACGCTCAGATGTTGAGTCTCAGAAGTCTTGCATTCATCCTAGCGTCAGCGATACGGCGCGCGCGCGCCCTGTCCTGCGCTGCTCTCCAGCGCTCTCCCGACAGAATTAGCGGGAGGAAAATGGCTACAAAAAGGGCTACGAAGATGGCTGCAAATATGGCTACAAATCGGGCGGCTTCCATGTCAGTCTCCTACGAACAGCCTACGCCTTCTAGGCTCGGACGGGACATCCCAGCGCTGTCCACTCCAAGAATACAAGGAACGCAGATTTAGGACACTACCTGCGGGCGGGAGGCGATTCGGAAGGGCAAACACGCCTTGCGTTGTCATTTTGAGTTGTCATTACGAACGGCCTGCAGTGTCTGCGTGAGAACCTCTGTCGTCCCTACAGGACTCGGACTTATTTACCACTTCACCCAGCACTCCGCCTGCGGCTGCGTGCTGGGCTAGGCTATTCCGCGCCTACAGCGCTTGTTTTTTGCGCTTCGCATTTCACCGCTGAAACGCAAAGTGAGTTCTCACGCACACACGGCAGGCCGTGAGGAATCTGCTTCTCGCATTCACGTTCATGCCGGAAAAAGAAAACAGATTCCTCACTGCGCTCGTAACGGCAATCTTCAAAGCGCAATACTACTGCGGAGGCGGCGGAGGCGCGGGCGGCTGGCCTTGTCCCGAACCCTGACTTTGTCCCTGGCCCTGCGGTGGAGTATAACGTGCCATCATCTGCTCGTACTTCGTCTGCTGATCGGGATTCAAAATCGGCTTGATCTGGCTGGTGGTGGTATCGCGGATGGCCAGAATCTTGTCACGCCTGTCCGGTCCCGTAAGCGCGGTGTTCTGATGCAAGGCATCCAGTTGCTGCGTCTCGCTCTCCAGGATCGGCCGTATCTTTTGCTGCTGCTCGTCGGTTAGGCTGAGAGCTTGCGTCAGGCGCTGCAACCGTTCGTCGGTGGTCATTTGCTTACCGGGTCTGTGCCCGCCATTAGGCCCCGGCGGCATTTGAGCGTTAAGGACCGACCCGCAGCCCATGATGGCAATTCCCAGCAAAGCGCAAAGTAAAGCTTTTTTCATTCGACAAAACTCCCTCGTAACTTTCCGCCAGGCGCCGGTGGCCACAAACATTGCCGCCGTCGAAATGGGTGCGCTGGAGGTGGTCATCATCAGCACCATGGCATCGAGTTTTCTGAACATCCGTGATGAATTCATTCTTGGCAGCCACGTACAAAACTGTTGGCCCGACTGCTGAAACCCCGCCACTGGCGAGAAGTTTCAAGCTTTCGCACTGCAAGAAATATTGGAACTGGAGGTACAGATTGGCGGAATAGCGCAACTCAAAAGCAGGCGCGATCGCTCGCGCCTGGTGTCGTAAACACGCATTCGCAATCGCGACAACTACTGTGCCCGGCTGGCCGGAGGAACGATGTTGTTCATGCGCAGGTATTCCACCATCTGGCCGTAGTGATCGAACGGATGGCCGATGGCGATGGTCGCCAGACCCAGGCGGGAGACCTTGTTCGTGCCGAACGGGCTAGGCACCTGGCCCAGAACGTTGCTCTCGTCGATCGTGTTCAACGCCTTGTGCAGATAGGCGAACGAGTCTTTCAGGAACTTCACCACGTCGGCCTTCGAGGTGATGTTGTCGGGACCGTTTTCGCTGCCGAAGTCGACTGGCGGCTTTTCGGACAGGATGGCGCCGGCGAACATGTAATTGACGGCAGCGATGTGCTTGATCTGCTGGGCGAATGTGCGCACGCCCTTGAACTCGCCCTGGGTCGGAGCGAAATTGAACTTGTCGTCCGGCATGGCTTCGGCCGCGGAAACAACTTCGTGCTCCACGCCAGTCAGCGCGTGGTCAAGACCGCTGAAAAGGTGGTTTCTGGTCGCTCTTGCCCTGCGGATTCGCTGCCGCCAGATTTCCTGCCGTGCCTAAAGCCAAGCAGGAGAAGCGCCATGGCAAATTCCTTCTTCATTCGAAAGCCTCCACTGAGATATTTTTATTTGAAAACTGTGGCCGGATCATTGCGTGTAACGAATTCTAGTCCATTCCTGCCGTGCTGGGCTGCATTTCGGACGAATGCAGTTTGAACCATGCTGACGCCACGACGCCAATCAGCAACCCCAGCGCGGCGTAGAGCAACGAACGTTGCATCCCAACTCGCTCGGCAATCTCTCCCCATAAGGCCGCGCCGCCGGCAAGTCCGCCTTGCAGGACCAGCAAGTACATCGAGATGGCGCGCGCCCGCATGTGCGCCGGACACATCGTTTGCGCCGCAGACATTCAGGCTGGCGAGAATCTGGATCCAGGCCACGCCGGCAACAAACATCGTCAGCGACAGCAGCGCGAAAGCTTTGCCACTCCGGCGCGGCAAACGTGGTGAAGGCGAAAACCGCGGTCGACAGCGACACCAGCACGTCGGTCGGAGACCTCCGCCGCAAGGACGGCATCAACGTCGCACCCAGCAGCGCGCCCACTCCGAAGAAGCCCAGCAGCAGACCGTAACCCTGCGAGCCAAAAGGATGCGCCAGCAGCGGCAACAATGCCGGCAAAGCGCTGGCCGAGATGCTGAAGACCGCGCTGCGCACCAGCACGCTCTTCACCGCGTACGAGCCGCGCATGTGGCGAAAGCCGTCGAACATGGCCTCTGATCATGTGGGTCGACCCGAAGCGTGGTTCGCCCCGGCTGCCGCTTCCAGCGATACAAGAAAGTAGATGACGCCGAAGAACGAAACCGCGTTCAGCAGGAACGCAATGCCCGATCCGGCAGCGGCAATGACCAGTCCGCCAAATGCGGGACCGATGGCGCGCGCGACGTTGAATCCCGCGGAATTCAGCGCCACGCCTGCGGCGAAATTCTGCTGCGAGACTGTCTCAGGCGTGATCGCCTGCCATGCCGGATCGTTCAGCACCGCGCCGAAGCCCATCAGCAACGCAACAACAAGCAGCAAGGTCGGCGTGACTCTGCCGGCCAGGGTTAGCACGCCCAGCGCCGGCGGCCGCCAGCACCATCCAGGTCTGGGTGAAGAGCAGCAGCTTGCGGCGATCGACCACATCGGCGATGGCGCCCGCCGGCAGCACCACGAGAAACACTGCGATGCTGCCCGCCGCTTGCACCAGTCCCACCATCAGCGGCGACATGGTGAGCGACGTCATCAGCCATGCGGCGCCGACGTTCTGCATCCAGGTGCCGGTGTAGCTGATGACGGCGGCGATCCAGAGGGTGCGGAACAGCGGCTCCTGCAGCGGTCCCAGGGCGCTGCGCCGAGTGGCGTCGCGACCGGCATCGGGGGAAACGGTCCCAACTGCAGCACCGGCTCAGATCCCTCGAAACGCGGCGGCTCGGAAACCGTACGCGCATCCCGGTGCTGCCCGCCAACCAGTCCAACCGTCGGCCTTGCTGGTGAATTTGGATCTTGCCATGCTCCGCTCGTGGCCATCGCAGATCAGACCTTGTGCGTTGGCAAAGGTAAGCTGTCGTGCGTCCAAATTCGGAGCCAACGTTGCGAGCGGCTCGCAATTCGTGACCAGTCGCGCTGGTTGTCGCAGCCGTCATCCCGCAACCTCGATGCCTGCCAGTCGCAGCAGCGAATGGCCACTCATGCCGTCTCCACGAACGCACCAGATAAATCACCAAGCCGACGATCAGGATCACGACCGCGTAGCGAATCTCGCGCAGGAAATTTTTCCGCGCCAGCAGAATGAACGATGAATCCGGCAATCGCCATCAGCGCCGGCACCGGATACAGCCACATGCGAAACGGCCGCGGCATGTCCGGACGGCGCTTGCGCAGCACCATCACGCCGACTGCCTGCACGATAAACTGCAGCAGAATCCGGATCACCACCAGCGCGGCAATCACGTCGGCCAGCCGCAAAAAGCAGAACAGCATGGCCACTCCGCCCAGCGCCAGCAGCGACACCGTCGGAAAACGGCGCTCGGGATCGACTCGGGCGAAGGCGCGAAAGTAGTTGCCATCGAGCGCCGCCGCGTAGGGAACGCGCGAGTATCCCAGCAGCAGCGAGAACACCGAGGCAAACGCCGTCCACATGATCAGCGCGGCGACCGCGCGCCCCGCCCAATTGCCGTAAATCCGCTGCATGAACACCGAGATGATGTAGTTGTTCTGCTCGCCGGAGTGCGGCATCATTTCGCGCCACGGGATCACGCCCAGCACGGCAATGTTCATCACGATGTAAATCGCCGCGACGACCAGGATGGAAATGATCAGCGCGCGCGGAATCGTGCGGCCCGGGTCCTTCACTTCCCCGCCGAGAAAGCAGACGTTGTAGTAGCCCCAATAGTCGTAGGTCGCGATCAGCATGGCCGCGCCCATCCCGGTGAAGAACGCCGGCGATAAGCGTGAATGCGCCGGGGGAAAGTCGAAAGCGCGAGCCGCGCTGAAGTGCGTCAGTCCGGCGAAGATCACCCAGCCAACAGCCAGCGCCACGCCGACCCACAGCAACTCCGCCAGCCTGCCGATCACGGTGATCCGCCGATAGAGCAGGAAGACCACCAGGGCACAGGTGGCGATCGCCACCAGTGTCGCGGGCATGACCAGCACGCTCACCTCGAGCGTGCCGATCAGCGGCAAGCTGAGATGCATGGTGTGCGTCAGGAATGTGCGGTCGAGCGACGGCCACAGATATCCCGCATAGTGGGATAGCCCGATGCAGCCGGAGGCGATCGAAAGCGGCGCGCTGAATGAAAGCTGCCAGATGAAGAGGAACGACAGCATTCGGCCCAGCGACTTCGGTCCATAGATCTCTTTGAGGTATTGATACGATCCGCCGGCCTCGGGCATGGCCGCGCCCAGCTCGGCCCACACCAGTCCGTCGCACAGTGCGAACACGGCGCCCAGAATCCAGCCCAGCATGGCCTGCGGACCGCCGGCGGCAGCCACGATCAGCGGGAGAGTGATGAACGGCCCCACGCCGATCATGTCGATCATGTTCAGCGTGGTCGCTGACGCCAGTCCGACGCCGCGAATCAGTTCCGGCTGCTCGGCCGGACTACTTTGGCTCATGTCCCACGCTCAGCAGATTCACATAGAGACGAATCGCGCCGGGAACGCCAAACGGCAGCTGCCGGAAGAACGCGTATCCAGTGTAGATGTAATAGCCCTTGCCGATACTGCGCCACCAGCAAGCCACCCTTCTGCGGCTGCTCGCCGGGATCGTTCGACGCCAGCAGCGGCGTGTAGTGCGAATCCCACTGATCCATGAAGTACAGGCCGCGCTCCTGCACCCAGCCATCGAAATCGTGCCCGTTAATCGGATTGGGATAGTGGAAGACGGGACTCTGCGGGTCGAGAATGGTGACCGGCGCCTGCTCGATGGTGACGCGCTCGCGGCTGAGCTGCGCCGGATAAGGCAAATAGTGGCCACCGTTGAAGTCGCTGGGCGATGTGTTGTACTGCACCAGCAGCGTGCCGCCGTTGCTTCACGTAATCCAGCAGCCGCTGGTTGTTCTTCTTGACATCTTCGCGCGTGTCGTACGCGCGAATACCCAGCACGATGGTTCCGAACCGGCTGAGATCGCCGTGCCCCACATCGTCAGGGGTCAGCATCGTGACATCGAGGCCCAGCTGCCGCAGCACGTCGGGAATGTCGTCGCCCGCGCCCATGATGTAGCCGATCTTCAGCCCCTGCGGAACTTTTACCTCGACCACGCTGGCGCGCTGCAGCGCCGGCTGATAGTAGAAGAATCCTCCGAGATCGGGACGCGTGACCAGGCTGTAGCCATCGCTGTAATCGCGGCTATCGGCGTCAAACCTCGCGCGCACTCGATAACGAGCTTCCTTCGCTCCATCGGGCAGTTCTTTGAATTCGGCGCGCGTTGACCTGATTCGGTAAAGCTGACGGTCGCCGACTGCGGCTCGACCGTCCAGCCCTGAGGCACTTCGGGATGCACGGTTCCATTGCACGATCCGCGGTCGTGCGCACAACAACGCTCAGTTGCGCGGAAGGATTCGCTACCAGCAGGAATAACTCTGCGTCGTCGGCGAGGTCTCCACCGAGAACGGCGGCACGACCGCCAGCGGCATCGACCACGCGTCGCCTTTGGCATCGTGCATGGGCGTGCGCGCGACGCTGCGAATCTCCCCTTCCTCGCCATCGATGCTGTACACCACTCGCGCCGAAACCGGCGGAGGCGGAAGCGCCAGCGTCAGATACTCCGGATCGTCGATCTTGTAGATCGCGTCGGTCTCCGGATCGTCGCGATGGAAGTATGCTTTCGTGATCTGCGCGTCGATCGGCGGCGTCACCCGGAAAGTCAGCGCACAACCATCGCCAGGAGCAAGCCGCTTCGGCATCTTGTCCATGAACAGCTCAGACTTCCATCCCTCGGGCACATCGAGAGCGAACTGCTTCAACTCCATCGGCGCGGCGCTGCCATTGTGCAGCTTGGCCATCAGCAGGAACGGCTTGCCTGCCGTGATCACCGCAGCCAGCACATCGCCATCGCCCGTCGGAAACGCCGCGGCCATCGGACGGCCGTCGGGAGTTCCCGGCCCGACGCCAAGATCCAGGCCCAACGCCAGGTTCGCGGCCTCTTCGAATTGCTGCTCCTTTGTGTGCAAGTTGGCCAGCAGGTCGGCCTTCTCTGCGGCCGACAGTTGCGACTGCTCAACTCGCTTGCTGAGAGCACGCGTCAAGTTCAGTCCTTGCAGCAGCGGCTTACCTGCCGACTGCGGATCTTTGTCGGCCGCAGCTGTCGCTTCGATCGACGGCGGCGGCAATTGCCTGCAGTTGCGGACGCAGCCATGGCACTTTCGCTTCGTCCGCGCCAAGCCGTGACGCCAGTCCCGGCAAGCGACGTGTCGATGCCGTCGAAGAAATCTTTCTCGTGCATCCCGCGGCCTGCCGATTGGGCATGGCCGAATCGATCAGCTTGTAGTAACTGAAGCGCTGGCCTTCCGGCGCAGTCCATGCTCCCGCTCCCTGCGAAAGCTGATGCCGCAAGCCCTTCCAGCCGAATTGCACGTAGGTCTCGCCCAGCAGCGGATCGTTCTGCGAAGTCTCCAGCTTGATGGTCCAGTCTTCGGTGGCGCGGACGTTGTCCATGTACAGCTTCTTCGCCTGCCAGGGCTGCAGGCCTTCGCGAATCTGCTCGGGAAAGCGCGTGGGATCGGCGGCGGCGCGAAACGCCTCGCGGGTCAGAATTCCCGACGCCTGATGATTGCCATGACCATCGCGCGAATCTCCTTGGAAGCGCGTGCAGATCACGTCTGGACGAAACGTGCGGATGACGCGCACCATGTCGCCGAGCGCGATGTCGTGGCCACCCCACTTCTGAAATGTCTCTTCCGGCGTCTTGGAGAAACCGAAATCGGCCACGCGGGTGAAGCGCTGCTCCACGCCGTAGTAGCGATCGGCCGCCAGCAACTCCAGCGTGCGAATGATTCCCAGCTCGTCGAACAGATTGCTGCCGACCTTGTTCTGCCCGCCTTCGCCGCGATTCAGCGTAAGCTGCAGACGCTGTCACGCCGTGACCGCGCGACTCCAGCGTCAACATGCCGCCATCTTCGTCGTCGGGATGCGCGACGGTGTGCATCAGCCGCGCCGTCGTGTGCAGGCGGCGCAGCGATCAGCTTCAGTCCGGTGGTACCGGTGTCGACCGCGAGAGGCTTGGTGTCGACCCAGGGAGACGGAACCTGCGCGAACGCCGCTGCGGACGAAAGCGTCAGCGCCAGAAGCAAGCATAGCGGTGCGATCATCCACCGGAATCGGCGAAAACTTACGGCGTATTGGGAATCCCGGTTCACGCCCGAGAGCAACTCATGGCATGCAGTGCGATTAGAAAAGATCATTCGTTTTCAGCAGCGGAATACGATTTCCTGCCAATTATACAGAGTACACAAGACAGTCGTTGTTCGCTTTTCGCTATACGCTTTTCGCCAGAGAGCGCGCTCCGCTCTTTCGGGTCCCCTGACGTTTTTCGCTTTACCTTTTTGCTAACCGTGCGAGGGGGGCCGGCTTTGCATGCCTGCGAACAAACTCCACTATGACGATTGCTAAAAGCTAAAAGCTAATAGCTAATAGCCTAAAGCGAAAAGCGGTTTCCCTCACACGTACGCCTCGTGTTCATAACACCACTTCCAGCCGCCCGATTGAAAGGCCTGCATCACCGGATGTCCTGTCTCTTTGAAGTGTTGATTGGCGTGCTGGCCGGGCGAGGAATCGCAGCAGCCGACGTGTCCGCACACCAAGCATTGCCGCAATTGCACCCAGCGCTGACCGCTTTCGAGACACTTCGGCACAGCCATCGCCGCTTGGCCGCACATTGGGATCGACTACTTTCAAGTGTTCGCAGTTCGCCATCAGGTCCTCCTAGGAATCATGTTGGATGAGAAAGTCTGCGCGGCGGATTCCCACAGACCATGCTCAACGAGAGGGAGGGATCGAGTGCCGGCGTGTACTGATGGCGGGGCGGTCGCCAATCAGAGCAGCGCTACGAGCGCTTGTCTATAATTAAGTTTCGCGACGAACTCCAGCTTCTACTGACGGGATTTCCGCACTCCGCTTCTAACTCGCGACGGATTCATTCATGATTCAAACCCTGTTTGGCAGCACCGAAGAAAAACCCAGTTTCCTGAAACGCATGAAAGAGGCGGTCACGCGCACGCGTGAGAGCCTCAGCGAGCGCATTGAAGATGTGGTCTCGCTCCGCAAGGAGATCGACCGCGACACGCTCGACGATCTGGAAGCCACGCTGCATCTCCGCCGATCTGGGCACCGCAACCACCGCAACCATCCTGCAAGCGCTGCGCGAGAAAGTCGATCGCAAGCAGGTGGCGAACGTCGACGAACTGAAGCGCGTTCTGAAGGAAGAGCTGCTGGCGATTCTGAATGCCGCCGATAAGCGGCCGGTGCAGAAAGTCGATGGCGAGCCGGAAGTCATCCTGGTCGTCGGCGTGAACGGCACCGGCAAAACGACCTCGATCGGCAAGCTGACCCACCTGCTGCGCGGACAAGGCAAGACCGTGCTGCTGGCCGCGGCTGACACGTTTCGCGCCGCCGCCATCGAGCAACTGGAGATCTGGGGCGATCGCACCGGGACCGAAGTCATCAAGAACAAGCCGGGCGGCGATCCCGCAGCGGTTCTGTTCGACGCTCTGCAAGCGGCCAAAGCGCGCAAGACCGACTACGTCATCGTCGATACCGCCGGCCGCCTGCACACCAAAACCAGCCTGATGGCGGAGCTGGAAAAGATGCGGCGCACCGCACAACGCTTCAGCGCGACCGCTCCGCACGAGACGCTGCTGGTGATGGACGCCACCACCGGCCAGAACGGCCTGCAGCAGGCGCGGCTGTTCACGCAGTCGGCGGGCGTGACCGGCATCGTGCTCACCAAGCTGGACGGCACGGCCAAAGGCGGAGTGGTGGTCGCCATCTGCAAGGAGCTTGGCCTTGCCGGTGCGCTACGTGGGCGTCGGCGAAAAGGCCGGCGACCTGCTGCCCTTCAACCCGCAAGACTTCGTGAACTCACTCTTCGACTAAATGAACGCACATCCAACTGACGAGCAGTTCATGCAGCAGGCGCTGGAGCTTGCCCGCCAAGGCATGGCGCTGGCTTCGCCGAACCCTTGTGTCGGAGCGGTCTTGGTGGCGCCTAACGGCGAGGTCGTGGGACGCGGCACGCATACTCTACGAGGCGCGCAAACATGCCGAGGTGCTGGCCATTGAAGAGGCGGGCAAGCGCGCGCGCGGAGCTACGCTTTATCTGAATCTCGAGCCCTGCTCCCACACCGGACGCACCGGCCCCTGCGCGGACGCGGTGATTGACGCCGGAATCAAACGCGTCTTCGCCGCCATGCGCGATCCCAATCCGCTGGTGGGCGGCCGCGGGCTGGCCAAATTGCGCGAAGCCGGAATCGAAGTTCACGAAGGCCTCTCCCAGCCGAGGCCAAGAAGCTGAACGAGGCGTTCGCCAAATACATTCGCACCAGACTCCCTTTGTCACGCTGAAGACGGCGATGACGCTGGACGGCAAGATCGCGCCGCCTCCGGGCGATGCCCAAGCCGAACCCGGTCTGGGCTCGCTGGCGCCCAGTGGCGGCTGGATCACCAGCGAAGTGGCGCGCGCGCATGTTCACGAGATGCGCCATGCCAACGACGCCATCATGGTCGGCGTGGGCACGGTCATCGCCGACGATCCGCTGCTGACCGACCGCACCGGACTTGCCCCGGCGCCGGCCGCTGCTGCGCGTGATTCTCGATTCGCGCCTGCGTCTGCCGCTGGAATCGCGCGTGGTGAAGACCGCGCGCGACGATCTGATCGTCTTCTGCTGCTTCGCCGAGGAGAACAAGCGGCGTGAACTGGAGGCGCGCGGCGTCATCGTGGAGCAAGTTCCCATGCAGCCGCCCGTCGGATGACGGCACCATCGTCTTTCCCGGTGCGCTCCGGCCATCGATGGCCGTCCCGACCTGGACCGTGTGATGGCTAACCTTGGCGAGCGGGAGATCACCAGCCTTATCATCGAAGGTGGCGCGATGGTGAATTGGGCGGCGCTGTCGGCAGGCATCGTCGACAAGATTTTCTTTTACTATGCGCCCAAAATTCTGGCGGGCACGGGCTCGATTCCCTTTGCGCTGGGCGCGGGCTATCGCCGCATCAGCGAAGCGGCCTCGGTCAAGTCGCTCACGCTGCATCGCTTTGGAGAAGATTTCGCGGTCGAAGGCTATCTGCGCGATCCGTACGAAGACGAGATTCGGCTGGTACCGCCGTCGTAGCTTTCTCTCTCGTGACGATCACTTTCTTGGCCTTGGGCCAGAGGTATACTGCTCGCAATGCCTACATCCATCATGAAAGATCCGCTTACCTGGCTTTATCCTCCTATTGAACCCTACAACACAGGCCGTCTGAAAGTTTCACCCGTCCACGAAATTTACTTTGAGGAGAGTGGCAATCCCTCCGGCAAACCGGTGGTGTTTCTGCACGGCGGACCGGGCGGCGGTTCCGAGCCCAAACAGCGCCGCTTCTTCCACCCCGAAAAGTATCGCATCGTCAATTTCGATCAGCGCGGTTGCGGCAAGAGCACGCCTTACGCGTCACTGGAAGCCAACACTACTTGGGACCTGGTCGCCGACATCGAAAAAATCCGGCAGCATCTCGGCATCGAACGCTGGCAGGTGTTCGGCGGATCGTGGGGATCTACGCTAGCCCTCGCTTATGCCGAAACGCATCCGGATCGGTTACCGAACTCGTTCTGCGCGGCATCTTCCTTCTGCGCAAGCAGGAGATCGACTGGTTTTACCAGCGCGGCGCGTCGGTGCTCTATCCAGACGCCTGGGAACCGTACCTGGCCCACATCCCCGAGGCCGAGCGCGGCGATCTGCTCTCTGCTTATCATCGCCGCCTGACCAGCGACGATCACGCGGTGCGTCTGGCAGCGGCGAAAATCTGGAGCGGATGGGAAGGTGCTACTTCGAAGTTGCTGCCCGACGCCGACTTCACCAGCCACTATGAAGAGGACGAGTTCGCCCTCGCCTTCGCGCGCATTGAAGTCCATTACTTCGTCGAACAAAGGTTTCTTCGAAACCGACGATCAATTGCTGCGCAATGCCGCGCGCATTCGCCACATTCCCGGGGTGATCGTGCAGGGCCGCTACGATGTTGTCTGCCCCATCGAGAGCGCGTGGGCGCTTCACCGGGCGTGGCCCGAAGCCGATCTCATCTTACGCCCGATAGCGGCCATAGCGCCTTCGATGCGCCGAATACTCGCGGCCTGGTCGCGGCGACCGACAAGTTTGCCGGCTAGTTCGTAGAACCACGTTCTCTCGGATGGGAAAAGAGTTTTCTTAGCAGTACTGAGGTCATCATCATGTTTACTGGACTAGTTGAAGAAGTTGGAACCATCGCCAGCATCGTCGAACGCGGCGGCAATCACCGCATCACCATCAACGCTCCCAACACCGCCAAGGAACTGCAGGAAGGCAACAGTGTCGCGGTCAGCGGCGTTTGCCTGACCGCGCTCGACATCAAGCCTGATTCTTTCTGCGCCGATCTGGCCGCGGAGACCTGGACGCGCACATCGTTGTCTCGCATCACCGAGGGTGCGCAGATCAATCTCGAACTGCCGCTCAAGGCCGACGGCCGCATGGGCGGCCACATGGTGCAAGGACACGTGGACGGCACCGCGCGCTTCGTCGCCCTCGAACCGATCGCCAATGCCGACGATTTCTGGCTGCTGTTCGACATCCCGGAGGACCTGGAGAAGTACGTGGTCTTCAAGGGATCGATTGCCATTGAAGGCATCAGTCTGACGGTCGCCAAGCTGGAAGGGCTTGCGACTCACCATCGCCATCATTCCGCACACGGTGAAGATGACGAACCTGGGATCGCTCAAGCCCGGCGATCCGGTCAACATCGAGACCGACATCGTCGCCAAGTATCTGGAGAAGTGGATCCATCGCGACGAACAGACTGGCGCGCTCACGGTTGATCGACTGGTCGCGCAGGGATTCTAGAACGGCAGAAATCAGGTTCACCACGGAGGCACGGAGAAAACCTCGCTAAGGATTTCTTCCAAGAATTTCTCTGTGCCCTCCGTGTCTCCGTGGTGAATACGCTTTTCTAGGGAGCTTCGAAACGCGGCTGATGCGGCGGCCGCTGCGCGCCGAAGTAGTGTTCGAAGTCCATCGAGTCGAGTTCGAGAAATTCCTGCACGATCGGCTCCTGACACTTCGCCATCTCTGGAAACGTTCCGAAGAAAATCGCCTTGGCCTCGTGCAGAGAACAGCAGCCGGTCGGCCAGCTTCTTGGCCAGCGCCATGTCGTGCGTCACGACGATGCTGGTCAGCTTCAGCTGCTTCTTCAGCTTCTTGATCAGGTCGCCCAGCAGGTGCGCCATCAGCGGATCGACCATGGTTGTCGGCTCGTCGTAGAGCACCGCGTCGGGCTGCGCCGCCAGCGCGCGCGCGATCGCCACCGAGCGCTTCATGCCGGTCGACAGGTCCGAGGGCAGCAGGTCGCGAAACTCGCGCACACCCACCATGTCGAGCAAGCCATCGATGATCTGGTAAATCTGCTCTTCTTCCAGCCCGCCGCGCTCGCGCAACGGGAACGCCACGTTCTCGCCCACGGTCAGCGAATCGAAGAGCGCGCCGTTCTGAAAGACCATGGTGACTTTCTTGCGAATGCGCTCCAGCTCCTGCTCGGCGTAGTCGGTGATGTCTTCGTAGGCGACCCAGATGCGGCCGCTGTCGGGCTTGAGGAATCCCATGATCTCGTGCAGCGAAACCGACTTGCCGACGCCGCTGCGGCCCAGGATGCAGACCGTCTCGCCGGGCATGACGTCGAAGCTGACGCCATCGAGCACGACATTGCTGCCGAACGCCTTGTGTACATCCTGGAACTCGATGTAGGGCTTTGCTTCGTTCACTGGGGCTTGATGCTCCTTATCCTGGACGCAACGTCATGGGCTGAACTGCGACTCTTGCCAGCGAATCTCTTCGTATTCCTCGGCAGTATTGACGTTCTTGAAAACTGTTGGTGGAGAATCCGGCGGCCACGAATCTCTTGCTCCGCAATGATGCGGGTGGGTACGTGCGCAGAACAGGTCGCCGATCTTTAGTCGCCGCTTTGCAGCGCCTGCTCCGCCGGTGTCACGAGCGTCGCGGCGATACACCGCGCACAGCGGCTGCAGCCCGCCCAGCGCATCCGGAACGACGATCAACGCGTTCAGCCGCTCTGTGCCTGCTGCAACCAGCCACGCAGAAATTCCGCGTCATCAGCGGCATATCGACCGACAGGATCAGGTTCAGGTCGGTCTCGGTCGCGCGAAGCGCGGCGTGAATTCCGCCGAGCGGCCCGCAATCCGATGTAGACATCTTCGATAACCTCGCCGAATGCCGCATATCGTTCTCGCGGGCCGACAATGCAAGGTCTTCGCCGACAGCCGCCGTAGCGGTCTGCACGCGCCGCTGCAGCAGGTTCTGCCCGCCAAAGACAGCAGTGCCTTGTCGGAGCCCATGCGCGAGCTGCGGCCGCCGGCCAGGACGAAAGCGGTTACGTCTTTCACGCGACATCATACCGGAGTTCCGCTTTTCGCTGTTCGCTTTTCGCGATTCGCTTTTTGGCCCTTGGCCTTTGGCCCTTAGCAAAACAGCAGACGCTACTTCAGATTTGTCGTCTGGCGAATCGAGCGAAAAGCGAATAGCGAGAAGCGGCCTCCTACGCGTGGGCGGGATTGAAGGTGCTGGTCTTGGGGATGCAGCCGTTGATCTCGATGGCCACGATGCGGCCGGCGTGGTCCAGTTCCAGCGTAGCCGGGAGCATTGAACACCGCATCGCCGTTCAAGCCGGGCAGGGCGATAAACACGCGGTTCTCCACGCAGGCTGCGGTGGGATCGCGCTTCAGAGAAGGACAGCGCGTGGTCGTTGCGGCACATCTTGGGCAGCATGAAGCTCAGGTCGGCGACGTCGCCGGTCTCCGAGACCGACACCGCCGCCTCGACCGAGATCCGCGATTGCACTTCATCGCCTTCCACCTCAATCTCGGGCTTGAAGCAGATGTAGTACTCGAATCCGGATTCGGGATCGAACGGGCTGCGATCCACCTGAAATGCCATAGGCGCGCCTCCTCCAGATGCCGCACAACTTGGGATTGCATAGTAAATCAACGGCTGCCCTCATGCAAAGTCGACATCCATGTTACTGGCACTTTCGGCCACCCGGAGAAATCCTTGCGTGACGCGCCCCGGGAATTCCATTCAGCACACGGTCGAACCGAGCGCGATTCAAGACTCTGCTCGTGATCCCGCAGAGCGGCTCTGGTATATTTCGGTGATAGCTGATCTCGGTTCAAGCATGCCAATCTTCTCGCCTACGGACTTTGCGAAAGAGCAAGTCCTGGCGGTGCAGGATTATTCCCTGCTGGCCGGCCGCTCGATCAGCAACCTCTTCGCCCATCCGCGCTACTTTCGCCGACACCATCATGCAAGCCGATCTGATCGGCGTGGGCTCGCTGCCCATCGTGGTGCTGACCGGCTTCTTTACCGGCGCCGTGCTGGCGCTGCAGACCTCCAGCACGCTTGCAGCAGTTCGGTTCGCTGTCGCTGACCGGGAAGCTGGTATCGCTCTCCATGGTGCGCGAGCTCGGGCCGGTGCTGACCGGCTTGATGGTCGCCGGCCGCAACTCCAGCGGCATGGCCAGCGAACTCGGCTCCATGAAGTGACCGAGCAGATCGACGCCATGCGCGCCATGGGAGTCGATCCCTCCAAGAAACTGGTGACGCCGCGCGTGATCGCCAGCTCCGTCATGCTGTTCTTCCTGAGCATCATCTCCGACCTGGTGGGACTGACGGGCGGCTTCATGATCTCCTACCTCCTGCTCGGGCTCGATCCCAACCAGTACTGGACCACCGCTTATCAGTCGCTGCGCTTCGGGGATGTGTTCATGGGACTTGTCCAAGCCGGTGATCTTCGGCTTCATCATCGCCACCATCGGCTGCTATTACGGACTGTCGGCCAAGGGCGGAACCCAGGGCGTGGGCCGCGCCACCACGCAGGCCGTGGTGGCCGCATCCGTGCTGATCCTGGTCAGCGATTTCTTCCTCACCCGGCTGCTGATGGGCGTTTTCCAGTACTGACGATATGGCGATCCTCGCCCCACCATTGGAGCAACCGCCAGCCTGCGACTTCCTCCTCGGGCGAACCCGTCATTCGCTTCGACGATGTGTCGATCGCCTTCGATCATCCCGTGCTGGAGGGTATTTCGTTCCAGCTGCCACGGGGCGAAACCAAAATCCTGATGGGAGTGGCAGGCACCGGCAAGACGCTGATCCTGAAGCTGGCCCTGGGACTGCTGAAGCCCGACTCCGGCCGCATCACCGTTTCTCGGCGAAGAAATTACCCAAATGCGCGAGCAGGATCTGTTCGATCTGCGCCGCAACATCGGCATGGTGTTTCAGGAAAGCGCGCTCTTCGATTCTCTGACGGTAGAAGAAAACGTCGCCTATCGGCTGATCGAGGAAACCGGCAAGGTCACCGACGAGATCCATGAGCGCGTGCTGGAAGCCCTGCGCTTCGTGGAACTGGAGCACACGGTCGACTTATTTCCTTCCGAGCTTTCCGGCGGCATGCGGCGCCGCGTAGCGATTGCGCGCGCCATCATCACCCAGCCCGAAGTGCTGCTCTACGATTCGCCTACCGGCGGACTCGATCCGGTCACTTCGAACACCATCATCGAGCTGATCGTGAAGCAGCGGGACGTTTACCAGACCAGTTCGCTGCTGGTCACCCATCGCCTGCAGGACGCCTTCACCATGGCCAGCCATTACTTCGATCGCGAGCAGAACAAGATGGTCCCGGTCGCCAACGGCACCTCTCGCGATGTTCACACCAAGTTCCTGATTCTTCGCGACGGCAACATCATCTTCGAAGGGACCGCTGCCGAACTGCTGCGCTGCAACGATCCCTATATTCGCGAATACTTGAGCTAGGCGCCCTGCTTGGCAGCGGACGCCCGCATGCGCGCGAACTCAGCCTGGCGCTGCTTCATGCGCGCCAGCCGCTCGCGGCCCTCGGGCGTCCCTTCTACAACCTTCTCAACGTTCTGCAGGAATTCTGGTGAGTTCAGCTTCTGCCGGATTTCCTTAAGAAAAGGATGGACGAGGGCGTACACGAAATTCATTTCCCCTAACGTGTCCGCTGCGAGCTCAGCATTGAGCGTGCCGTGGACGATCAGAGAGGCAACCATCTCCCAATACCCCAGCACCTGACGGACATAGGCGTTCTCCTTAGTGCCAAAGGCAAAAGTGACCGCCATCAATTCGTCAATCGATGTTGGGGCAAAGGTGGCAACAAAATTTCGCGCCTCGCGCATGACCGGTTCGCGGCGAAGATCGTACAGCTTCAGAATAAGTTCAGCATCGTGGTAGGTGGCCTGGGAACTGCTCATGAATCCTCCTGATTAGATCTGTTTGAAAGGTAGTATTTGAAAAGCCGCCGTCGCGACGGCTTTCCTATGTCAATCGATTAGGGGAACGTAGAACCGGTCGCAATTTAGCGAGGCTACTTGTGCTCGGGAGGTTTCGGCATGTGCGCGAAAGCTTCCTTGGCGCGGCGTTCCATCTCCTCGGGGGAAACATCTTCAATATGCTGCCCCAGCGCCCAGCGGTGGCCATAGGGATCGGTGATCTGCCCGTAGCGGTCGCCCCAGAACTGGTTGGCCAGCGGCATGGTAACGGTTGCGCCGGCGCGACAGCCTGGTTGAACAAACTGTCTACATCTTCCGAGTACAGGTTCAATACCACGGGACTGCCGCCCAAGGTCTTCGGCGAACCGCAACCAAAGCCCGGGAACTCGTCGGCCAACATCAGCCGCGAATCGCCAATCTTCACCTCCGCGTGCATCACCTTGCCATCCGGAGTGAGGTGAACCCCAGTGATCGTCCCTCCGAATGCCTTCTTGTAGAACTCGACAGCTTTCTGACCATCGTTCACGATCAAATGCGCAGTAATGCTATGTGTTCCGTCAGGAACGCCTTTCACTTTTCCTGCCATATTTCACCTGCCTTTCAAAATGATGCCCGGCACAGTGGCCGGGCGAACTTTTAGCGAAACCACAGAGAACTATTATGCCACAGCTTCGGGCTTTATTTCCCGCGAATAATCACATTTAACCGTGCTTTCATCAACGGTTTTCTTCTTCCCGCGGCGCTTGGGTTCTTCGCTTCCGCGCTCTCCGTTCGCTTGTTGTTCGGACAAGTCAGGAAGCTACCCGACTTCAGGTTCTTCTCCAGCAGATAAGGGCTGCCGCACTCCGGACACGGCTCGGCCACCAGCTTGTAGGCCGAGGTGAACTTGCACTTGGGATAATTCGAGCAGCCGTAGAACAGATTGCCGCGGCGAGCTTTCTTCTCCGCCAAATCGCCAGTCTTGCACTCCGGACACTTCACCCCAATGTAGTTCTGCTTTACCCACTTGCATTCCGGATAGCCGCTGCAAGAAATGAACTCGCCGAAACGACCATGGCGCAGCAGCAGATTGCGTCCACACTCGGGACACTTCTCGTCCAGCGGAATGTCCGGCACCTTCTTGGCCTGATCGAGGCGGCGGGTGGTCTTGCAATCGGGATATCCGGTGCAGGCCATGAACTGCCCAAAACGTCCGCGCTTCAGCACCATCGGACGGCCGCAGTTCTCGCAATACTCTTCCTGCGTGGTCTCCTGCACGTCGGCAGAATCCAGATCCGGCAAGTCGATCGGATTTTCCTTGGTGAAGGTGCAGCTGTTGGGATCGGTCTTGTCGTAAGAGCTGCACGCGTAGAACGATCCGTGCTTGCCCCACTTGATGACCAGCGGCGAGCCGCACCGTTCGCACTTCTCGTCGGTGGGCTTCTCCATTCGCTTCACGTTCTCCATATGCTTTTCGGCATATGGAGCTCCTTGGCGAACTTCTTGTAGAAGCCTTTTAACGCGTCAGTCCACGTCTCCTTGCCGTCTTCGATCTCGTCGAGTTCCTCTTCCAGTCGTGCCGTGTACTGCGGATCGAAGATATCCTTGAAGTTCTCCACCAGAAGATCGGTGACCACAAAGCCTATTTCGGTCGGGATAAACTTCCCGCCGATCTTCTGCACGTACTGTCGCTCCTGGATGGTGCTGATAATGGCAGAGTAGGTTGAAGGCCGGCCGATGCCGCGCTCTTCCAGCTCCTTCACCAGCGATGCCTCGTTGAAACGCGGAGGCGGTTCGGTGAAATGCTGCTCGGGATTCAAGCCCTTCAGCGTCAGCTTCTGGCCGGCAACCAGCAACGGCAGCTTGTGCTTAAGCGCCTCGTCCTCTTCGTCCTTGCTGTCCTTCGACTCCTCGTAAACTTTCAGGAAGCCTTCGAACTTGAGCACCGAACCAGTCACGCGGAAGCGGTATAGGTCGTTGCCATTCTTGGCGTCGATGTCGACCGTCGTCTGATCGAAGACCGCCGGATTCATCTGCGAGGCAACAAAGCGCTGCCAGATGAGCTTGTAGACCTTGTACTCGTCCTCCTGCAGGAATTGCTTCACCGAATCCGGATGACGGGCCACCGATGTCGGACGAATCGCCTCGTGCGCTTCCTGCGCCGCTTTTCGCGACTTGTAGGTGTTCGGCGACTCCGGCAGAAACTCCTTGCCGAAATCTTTGCCGATGTACTCACGCACCTCGGCCAGCGCATCGTTCGACACCTGCGGGGAATCGGTACGCATGTAGGTGATGAGTCCGACCGTGCCCTCTTCACCGCCCAAGTCGATGCCTTCATACAGGCGCTGGGCGATCATCATGGCGCGCTTCACGCTGAAGCGCAGCTTGCGCGAGGCATCCTGCTGGAACTTGCTGGTGGTAAACGGCGCTGCTGGACTGCGCCGGCGCTCGCGCTTATCGACCGAGCGGACAGCCCAATCGGCTGTCTCCAGCGCGGCCTTGATCTTCTCGGCATCTTCGCCGTTGGGGATCGCCGTCTTCTCTTCGCCGATGCCGACGAAGCGCGCATCGAATGCCGGCGGCTTCGGCGCCCTGCAGATGGGCGTCGATGGTCCAGTACTCTTCCTTGACGAACGCCTTGATCTCGCGCTCGCGCTCGACGATCAGCCGAAGAGCGACCGTCTGCACACGTCCGGCGGACAGCCCGCGACGGACCTTGTCCCACAGCAGCGGAGAAATCTGGTAGCCCACCAGACGGTCGAGTACACGGCGGGTCTGCTGCGCGTCGACCAGGTTGGTATCGATGTCGCGCGGGTGCTGGAACGCTTCCTGCACGGCGCGCTTGGTGATCTCGTTGAAGGTCACGCGGCGGATGATGACCGCGCCCTTCTTGCTCTTCTTTTTGCCGTCGACGCTGTCGCCGCCGAGTTCTTCGGCCAAGTGCGCAGCAATGGCTTCGCCTTCGCGATCAGGGTCGGGCGCCAGATAGATGGCGTCCGCCGACTTGGCCAGCTTCTTCAGCCTGGCGACAACTTTTTCCTTGCCGGGAATGACGACATATTCGGTGGCGAAGTCGTTGTCCAGATCGACCCCGAGCGACTTCTTGGGCAAGTCTTTAATGTGGCCGAGCGAGGCTTCGACCTCGTAGCCCGAGCCTAAATATTTTTGGATCGTCTTCGCCTTGGCCGGCGATTCGACGATAACTAAACCTTTTGCCAATGGAACCTCAATGATTGCGGATTACGTTTATGAAGCTAGCACGGTTTCGTCGAATGGCGAAACTCAGCTGTCAGCTGTCAGCTGTCAGCTCTCAGTTAAATCGCTGCGGCTGAGCGCTTTACTGGAGCCGTCGATGTGGCTGTGCTATACCGTATGTCGCGTTGAATTCGCTTCAACAGACAATTCAGCATGCGCTTCACTTCGACCACATTTGCACTTACATCTTCATAGGTTTGGGAATCAATAAACCGCAGATCGCGCGCCAACAGAAGTTGATATTCCACCTCACAAGCCGAGCCGAAGGCGATCTGAAGAAATCTTCCGAATTCCGGTTGCGTTCGGCCACATCCCTCCGCCAGGTTTGTAGCGATCGATGCTGCCGCCCTCCGAATCTGGCTCGACAGACCAAACATTTCCGATCTCGGAAAACCATCAGTCAACCGATATATCTCCAAGGTGATACTGTGCGCCTTAGTCCACACTGCCAGATTTCTAAAATTCTGCACACTTCCTCCTCACGTGCCTTCCGGGTTTAGCTGATGGCTGACGGCTGATAGCTGATGCCAAGGCGCCGTTCCGCGCCTCCCTACATACTCTTCACATAATACTTCCCCGGCAGCGCCTTGATCCGGCCGCTCAGCTCCAGCTCGAACAAGGCGGTAAAAATCTCCGACGACGACAAGTGCGAAGCCAGGCGTTCAACCAGCACGTCCAGATGGGTAGACTCGTCCGAACGTAACAGCGCCAACACCCTTTTTTCCTGAGGAGGCAGTTCCGCTCCCTGAAACAATGATGCCGAACCGCGCTCCGGCGATGCAGCCTGCTCCGGCGGCGTCAGCGCCAGACGGGTGTCCGCCGGCAGCTCCTCCCACACATCTTCCCAGGTTGCCACGAGCGCAGCACCCTGTTTAATCAATGTGTTAGGACCCCATGACGATTTGTTGGTCACGTTTCCCGGAACCGCGAAAACTTCCCGGCCCTGTTCCAGAGCGCAGCGCGCCGTCACTCGCGTTCCACTGTATTCGCCTGCCTCAATCACCAGCACCCCGATCGAAATGCCGCTGATGATTCGGTTGCGAATGGGGAAGTTTTGCGGAGCAGGAAATGTGCCCAGAGGAAACTCGGTGATCACCGCTCCACCAGAGTCCAGAATCTGATCGGTTAGCTTCCGGTTTTCCTTCGGATAAACCTCGTCGATTCCCGTGCCCCAGATAGCCACCGTACGGCCGTGCGCATTCAGGGCTCCACGATGAGCGGCGGTATCGACCCCGCGCGCCATGCCACTGAATATGATGAGCCCATGGGCCGCCAGGTCGCAAGCCAGGCGCTCGGCCATGCCCATGCCGTAGGGTGTTGGATGCCGCGTCCCCACGACCGCAATCCCTGGCTGGTCTATGATTTCCGCGCAGCCTTTGAGGTAAAGCACGAGTGGCGGATCATAGATTTCCAGTAGCCGCCGAGGAAACTCCGCATCCCCCGGAACGATAATCGAAGCCCCTTCGTCGCGGGCGTGATCGTATTCTGCGGCAGCCAGCTCCAGCGATTTGCCGAGCGCGATGCTTTGCGCCGCAGCCGCAGGCAGCCCAGCCGCTTCCAGCTCTGTCAGTGACGCGCTGTATAGACGATCAATACCACCGAAGCGCTCCACCAGCTTCCGGCCTCGGCCCGCTCCGACTCCCGGCGTCAAAGCCAGGGCCAGCCACTGCAACTTGCGTGCAAGAGCAAAATCCTCTGCCCGGACAGGTGCTTCTACCTGCATCCAAGACTCCTGGTTTATGGTCTTGGCCGGAGGGTAACCTTCGGCGTGGTTACCGTCAAGGATGCCCGTCACTGAGCAAGGTGAAACGCCGACGCGCTCTCTTGGAGTCCTACGTCAAACACTCCTATCTAACGTCATCACCAGCGGAGTCGCGCGATATGCTCTTTCCCAGCCATCGAGCACCTCCTGACTTCTGACGCCGCTGTTTTGTTAGACTCAATCTTTCATGCCGGGCTTACGTGTCTCTGCCATTTCCTTTCTCAACACTGCTCCACTGATGTGGGACTTCGAACACGGCAATGCCGGCCGCGATTTCCAAATCGAATACACCATTCCCTCGGCCTGCGCCGCTGCGCTGGCCGCCAACCAGGCCGACATCGGCATCATCCCGGCGTTCACCTACGCCCAAATCCCCGGGCTGGTGATTCTTCCCAACATCGCCATCGCGGCCAAAGACAGGGTGCGCTCGATCCTGCTGATCAGCAAGAAACCCATCGCCGACATACGCACGGTGGCGACCGACACCTCGTCTCGAACTTCGGTAGCTCTGCTGCAGGTTCTGTTTACGAAGTTCTTCGGCGGCCCGCGCGAGTTGACTCCCCACGCACCGCAACTGGAGCCAATGCTGCGCGATCACGACGCCGCATTGCTTATCGGTGACGCGGCGCTGGAAGTCGAATCGCTCCCCGGCTACAACTTTTACGATTTAGCGCACTTGTGGCGAGAAGCTACTGGCCAGGCATTTGTCTTCGCGTTCTGGGCCTTGCGGCTCGATTCCCTGGATCGAAAGCCGGCGGCCCTGAACCTGGCGAAACTCTTTCAGGAATCACGCGACCGCGGCCTGGAGTCGGAACACATTGACACCATCGCGCGAGAATGGTCGTCCCGGCTGCATATGAGTGAAGCCGACATTCGCAGCTATCTGACCAACAACATCCATTACTACCTGGATCGCGAGAATCATGCGGGCCTCAAGCTGTTCCTGCAGTACTCGGCGGAACTCGGGCTGATTGCCGCGGCGCCCGAACTCCGCTTTCTGGGTCCCGTCGCTTTCGGGAGCCCGCGCAAATAAATTCGCAGCAACTTTACAGATTCCTCGCCGGGCAGGCATTTGACGATTGACTGCTCCTTCTGCCTCTGTTCTGCTTCTAACCAAACAGGAGATTCTCCCAGCGGACCATCGATGCATCTTCTCGCCGCCGTTACGCTCAAAAATACGATTTGGCACCTGGTCCGACGGTTTGGCGGTCCGGGACTCATTGTTCTTGGTTTGGTGGATAACTCTGTCATACCGCTACCCGGCAGCATGGACGCCTGCACGATTCTGCTGGCGGCCGCTCATCACGAACCCTGGTGGTATTACGCCATCATGGCCACAATCGGAGGCGTTGTCGGCGGATATGTCACCTATCGCCTCGGTCTCAAGGGCGGCGAGGGCGCCTTGGAAAAAAGGCTATCGAAGAAGCGCGTCGCTCAGGTGTACCGCATCTTTCGCAGCTATGGATTCTGGTCGATTGCGGTCAGCGCGGTCTGTCCGCCTCCCATGCCCATCGTTCCTATATTGATTGCCGCCGGAACTCTACGATATCCATGGCGAAAGTTTCTCGCCGCCCTGGCTCTGGGACGTGGTGTGCGCTATACCCTGCTGGCCTACCTGGGCTTCCACTATGGACGACACATCCTTCGCTGGCTTGGGAAGTATTACCAGCCGTTGCTTTACATCTTGATCGCGCTGGCGATCGCGGGCGGACTGGTCGCCTTATATTACTGGCTGCGCTCTAAACGCCGCGGCAAGGATCGGTCCAGCGCCCGGCCAGTCCAGAAGCCGGCATGATGAAAGGCGGCTCTTAGCTTTTCAAGGGGACGGTCTTCACTGTTTGCGTGAGAACGACTTGGTGTTTTGGCACTGGAATACGTAGCGCGAAAAACAAGCGCCGTAGGCGCCGAAGAGCTTAGCTCAGCACGCAGCCGCAGGCGGAGTGCTGGGTAGAATGGGAAATGAAACTGAGTCCCGTAGGGACGGCAGAGGTTCTCACGGCAGGCCGTCCATTAAATACCCGCAAAATCATGCGGCAGCCGCTGCGGGACCGCGCTTTGACTTGATCGGAGTTTCTCAAAGAGCTAACGGCTAAGAGCCAAGAGCACATTACTCCTCAAACTTCCACCGCGTCGGGGCAGTGGCAAACTCTTTCTCGGGAAGCGCAAACACCGTCTTGGGCACGACCCTGAAGACCGACCCGCTCTTACTCGGCTGTATCGGCCACCCGTATTTCTTCTTGCTCACATCCGAAAGCGCCGCGGCGACAGTTTTATACCCAATCTTCTCTGCAGTGCCTTCCACAATCACCAATTCGTCAAGCTGCTCATTGATTAGGATGCAGTTGGGATTCGCCGCCAGGTTCTTCGCTTTCCGGGTCGAATCGGCAGTGCCAAAGTAGAAGGCGTCTTCAAACCACAAACCGTGCATGCCCATGGCGTGCGGCCGGCCATCAGGCCGAACCGTAACGATTACATAATTGTGAGATCCGGTCAGCCGCTCGCGTGCCCATTTCCAATCGAGCATCCCTTTAGCCGATTTCGAAATGCCGTACTGGGCCGGCATCACCGGACGGCTGGCGACTGGCAATTTTGGTGCGTCCACCGGGGAGCTAGTCTTCTTCTTGGCAGACGGTTTGCGTTTGGCAGGCTGGCTTCGCATCAGCAAATTGAAACGCTAAACAGCAGGCAGGTCAAGAGGCTCGACCACTACTAAAGAGCCCGCCCAAAAGCGCAACAGCGGCACATGAGGCCGCTGTCCACGCTAATTGCCATCGAAGTACTTTACGCGGCGCCGTGTTCCTCGGAGTGGTGCTTGGCCGCTTCCTCAGCGTGATGCGATGCATGAGCGTGATGGCCCTGGGCTACCTGGGCATGGTGCGCCGCCTTTTCATGATCGCCGGCTTCGTGATGCTTGGCAGCTTCCCGGTGGTGATTGGCCGCGTGCTCATGATGATCGGCGGCTTCGGAGTGGTGATGTGCAGCTTCCTTCGACATGGTGATTTCCTTTCGCGTGAAGGATTCCGTTATCGAGCAGGAATCTTCTCGGCATTTTCACCAGCGCAAGTTGCGGGCAGATTTCGGCGGCGTGAATTGATGGTGAATTGTGCACATGCGACCGAAGCTTCGCGACACGAGCAAGCAAAGAAAAAGCGGGGCTAAGGAAAGCCCCGCCTCCACGCTGTCACTGCTCAGGTTTCAGCGATGGAATCCTCCGCCTCCGCCATGGAAGCCGCCGCCAGCAGCGAAGTGAGGAGCAGCCGCACTCGCGCTGGCCGGTCCGCGGAATCCGCTAGCCTGACGACCAACGTATCCCGGATGCGCGTACGCCGCGGCATAACGTCCGGCAACGTAGCCACGGGGATAATAACCCCCGTAGTAAGGAGCGTAGCCCACCCACAGTGGCGAATAGAATCCCCAGCCAAACGGGCTGTAGAAAATTCCGTCTCCCGGAATCCAGGTGTAGGCCGTGAAGAGAGGATTCCAGTACCAACCGCCGCCGTACCAGCCAAGGCCGCCCACATAAGCGCCGGCGGCAGCAACGTTGGCTTCCGCCAGATACTGCGAACGCAGGCTGCTGAAACGATAAAGATCGCTCTGGGCATACGCATGTCTGGTCAAATTTGCTCGGCTTCAGCTTGGCGGTATTGTTGACGTTCAGCTCGTGTCCGCCTTTGACCTTGATCTGCTGATCGCCATCCTGCACCATGGCCTCGCCTTTGAAGACGCGGACATCGCCGCTATCGGCATCGAATCCGTAAACCCCGGTCTTCAGCAACTGGGTGGTAGCTCCGTCCTCTTGCACGCGAAGCAAGTTGTCGTTATGGATCTCAGCCACTTCCACTATCGCCTGTCCCTTAGACAGTCCGACTTCGGTATTCGTCAACGTAGGCGATACCATGGTGGCAGCGCTGTTGTCGCCAACTCGGAAGAATACGCCTGGCGTCAACAGAATCTCGGCTTTGCCCGACTGGGTGGTAAGCGTTTGCCCCGCCTGCAAATTGGCCGAGCCTACAGAGCTCGCACTCAGGATCTGGTTGCCAATGGCAGCTTGCCCTTCCACATAATTAACAGTTCCCGGTAGCGCTGGAGTTGCGCCCCACGCAGGCGCAGTCAGAATCGCTGCCAGGAAGAAACTTCCGATCCATTTCAACCTTGACAGCCTCATAGTTGTTTTCTTTAGCCTCTGTCAATTAGATGCCAAGCAGGCGGGTTGGTCGCGGGGGCAAGCAAGGTCTACTTCCGCTAAAGGCAGTGTTTATGAAGGCTTGGACGGCAGGTTAACTATCTTTTGTTAATTCTTGTTAAGCAAACGAACGCCGCCGACTCTGAGGAGAATCGGCGGCGTTGCCTTGCACCTACGCTAGTAGGCGAAGTATGGTCCAGTCCCTCCCGGCGTAGGCACGGTGTCAATCGCCGTGAACACGTTTCTGCCGTAGAAGAACGACAATCCCCAATCGAAGGCGCCTGGATTCGTCCCTCCCAACGTGCTGTAGGCGAAGTTGCCGGTGTTAAACAGATTACTCGCGTTCTCGATACTAAAACTGACGGGAACGTTACTACCGACCGGCACATTATTATTGTTGTTGTTAACTGCCTGCCCCTGGTTCATTGCCGTCAGATTGTCCGGCGAGGTTGTCGGGCAGTACCATGCGCTGAGGCTGCCGGCACAGGTTGATATGCCCGTTGTGCCTGAGTCCAGGAAGAAATACGCGTTGGATCCGCTGTCAACAAAGCTTTGGGGATAGGTTTGTCCCGCCGAAGGTCGTAATGAAATCGCCGGCATTGTTTCCGCTGTCGGGCACCGGGTAAACCGTCGCTCCCCCCAGAGCATTGTTCGATTCTGTCCCGATACCAAAGATCAGGGAACCGTTAGCGATAGCCGACCCTCCGTCGGGCACGTTTTCCAATTGGATCAGTACTCCGTTGTTGTCGGTAGCGAACATTGTCACCGGGTTCGGCACCTGCTGGGTAAGGGACGCAGTCGTCGGAGTGCAGCCCGTCGTCGTACAGGTGTAGTAAATGCAGGGGGCGGTCTGAGTCGAATCACAATCGTTTGAGTTGGTTACACAATACTGCCCACAATCCTGTTGGAACAGTCCGACCCCGATGATTGCGTTGGCGCCGAACGCATCCACGCTGCCGCCTTCATTCCCATTCCCCCCCGATGGGTTCTGAGAAGAACAACTTGGCGGAACTGCCGGCGAACTGGTTGACGGAATCATGATTTGCACCGGCACGGCAGAAGCCGACTCCCCTGAGACCGTGATGTCCGCGGTAGCTATAGGGCCCCACACAAATCCATCCGCGAACACGGTACATTCGGCCAGGTTGTCTTCTCCCGGCAGCGGAACGGTCAGTACGCCAGAAAGAACGCGCAGGCCTGACGAACCGGTGTCAACCTGAACATGATCAATGACCTGACACTGTGTCGTGCTTCCCGGCACGCAGACCGTAACTGTGACATAGGCTATGTTCGCAGTGGGGGCGTTCATGGTGTCGGGTCCGCCATCAACGGTGATGGGAGCGACATTCGGGCCTGCCGCCGTCGGGTTCACCGTAACCGCGAACGTGCCAGATATCGAGGTATTCTGAGTTGAAGTGGCCGTAACCGTCACGGTCGTGCTCGAGGTCACGATTGGGGCGCTAAGCAGTCCGGCGGTCGAAATCGAGCCGGCGGTCGTGGTCCAGCTCACGGCCGTGCTGAAGTTCCCCGTTCCCGTCACCGTCGCCGCGCATTGGCTGGTTTGGCCCGAGGAAACGGTAGACGGCGAGCAACTCACGCTCACCCCAGTAATCGTTCCAGTGTTGCCTCCTCCACCACCACCGCCGCCGCAGGCAGCCAGCAGCGACAGACTTCCCAGCACCAGCAAAAATCCTAGTTTGCGCACGCTTTTGTCTCCTTCAGCGAATTTCGCTGGCTTTGACGCCTGGCGGAACTAATTGTGGAATGTACGCCTGACCGTGAAAGCTTCGCATGTGTCCGGTCTGATAAAGGACCAGTCCCGGCGTCTCAATCACCATGGGGCCGCGCCCGCGGTGCACCGGCGCACTCTCTTGCTGCGTCTGGGTAGCGACTCGTTGCGGCGCAGCCTGCTGCGCCTGCTGGAAATAGGCGCCGAGCAACAACTGAAAGTTAGGAGGAAATTGGCCTTCCCACGCCACTCCGAACACGGCGCCGCCAGGGGTGACAAACTCGCGCACCTTGGCGCCCGACGACGTCGTGATCTCGTGCACAACGTAGGTGCGATTGTCGGTGCTGTTCAGCGTCCCATTCATGCGGGCCTGGTCGGTGAGCACGGAAGCCGCGTTATCGCCCAAGGCCGCCCAGGCGGGAAAAGGGAGCAGCAAAAGAAATGACGCGAGCACAATGCCGACGCCACTTGCAGAACGAAGTCCAAACCACCTGAGAGGCTTCATGGTTCCTCCTCCACAGCGGCCCCGGCCGGGTCGTTCTTCCGGAGTCTGTGAGGCTCAATTATCCTGCTTTTTTGATCTGACGAACACGGATTCGCGTTGCTTCGGTCTTTATAAACTCAGCATGCGGAATATTGTTCCGCCACTCTCTATCCAATTCAGGCTATTCGAGCGGATTGGATGCTTTGACCTAGTCCGCTTCCCTCCCGAGTCTGAGAACGCTAGAATGATAGCTGGGGTTGTAAAGCGGTTGCGACCTTCTATGTCTCTGACCAAAGCTCAAGCGCTGGAGATGTATCGCTCCGATGACCTGATCGGCATCGGGATGGAAGCCGACGCGGTTCGCCGCAAGCTGCATCCTGATGGCGTCGTCACCTACATCATCGATCGCAACATCAACTACACCAACTTCTGCACCGAGTACTGCACCTTCTGCGCCTTCTATCGTCCGCTGAAAGGCAAGCTGGCGAAGGAAGGTTACATCCTCGATTTCGACACCATCTATGACAAGGTGCGAGAGACGGTGGAACTGGGCGGCACCGGCGTTCTGCTGCAAGGCGGACTTGCATCCCGACTTGAAGATCGAGTGGTACGAGGATCTGCTGAGCGGACTGAAGCAGCGCTTTCCGCAGGTTCACCTGCATTGCTTCTCGGCGTCGGAGATCATCTGCATCGCCGAAGTCAGCGGGCTGAGCATCGAGGACACGATCAAGCGCCTGCGCGACGCCGGACTCGATTCCATCCCCGGCGGCGGCGCCGAAATTCTCGACGACGAAGTGCGCTACAAGATCGCGCGCCTGAAGTGCCTTACCGACGACTGGCTAAACGTGCATCGCACCGCGCACAAGCTCGGCATGAGAACCACGGCGACCATGATGTTCGGCGTCGGCGAAAACTACGAACACCGCATCAATCATTTCCAGGCCATCTACGATCTGCAGGAAGAGACCGGCGGATTCACGGCATTCATTCCGTGGTCATTTCAGCCGCAGAACACCGCGCTGGGCGGACGCGGATGGGATGAAGCTACCGCCGTCGAATACCTGAAGACGCTGGCCATCGCGCGCATCTTCCTCACCAACTTCGAGAACGTTCAGTCGAGTTGGGTTACGCAGGGATTGAAAGTCTGCCAGACCGGACTGCGCTTCGGCGGCAACGATGTGGGCTCGGTGATGATTGAGGAGAATGTTGTGCGCGCCGCGGGCGTTCGCAACTGCACCACCGAAGAAGAGTTGCGCCGCATCATTCGCGACGCCGGCTTCCGTCCCGCGCAACGCGACACGCTGTATACGAAGTTCTTCCTGAACTAAAGCACTAGACTCGATACTTTTTGAACAGCTTCGAACGACCGCGTCCGTCCGCTGCGCTGTCATTCTTAGCGCTGCTGGGAGGGTTTGGAAACCAATATCGCTCGCCCCGGAATGTCGACGGTGAGCGCCTTGCCCGACCAGAAATCCAGGCCAACGACGCAATCGTAAATGATGTCGGAAAATGATGCCGGCGCGGGAGCGAGGCTGATCTGCGGCGCTGCGGCAAGTGAGATCTGGGGCAAAGATGTGTCATAACGAGTCTGCATTCCCCCAGCAACGGTGCGCCTTTCGATCTTCTTGACCCCCTTGCCATCTTTTTCTATTCCCAGACGCTCCATATAACGGGTACTCACGGTAGCGCTTGGGCTGCCGGTATCGATTTCACATTGACCTGGCTGGTTGCCAATGAGGAAATCGGCGAAGACATCGAGCGTGATTCCCCGCTGGTCATCGAACCTCGTAGACGCAGATGTCGCGGCGGTACGCCTTTGTGCCAAGGAGTCGGCGGTCTCGAAGATCACAACTTTGTTGACGAAGTCAAAGGTCACTGGCTGCTCACGAAAATCATTAAGCGAGACGATCCCGTCTAGGTGCATCTTGTCGAGAACATCCCAGCTTCCCACCAGCGCATTCTTCTTCTCCATCGCTCCGACCGACAATACCGGAACAACGAACAATGGAATGTCCAGCCGCTCACCCGTCATGCGGAACCCAGTGAACTGCCCTGCCGGTTTGCCATGAACTTTTTCGATCAGGCTGGGAGCGAGAATATCCAATCCAGCCCCGGTATCGAAGATGACGTGGGCGGAAATTGTGCCGCCAACTGTGGCGGCCAGGATCACCATGCCGTCAGAATTGGTCGTGAAAGGAATGGAAACCGGATTAGATTTCGCCAATGCCGGCGAGCTAATCAGGAAAGCGAAGAACAATGCAGTAAGGGTTCGCATCGGGACCTTTGAGGGAACGACCGTTCCGGCTGCAAGGCTTTACGAAACCTGAGTACTTTTTGTTCCGACTGGCAACGAATCCGCTTTGTGGGGATGACTCCGATAGCTGACACCGTAGACTTTGAACCAAAAAATCGATTTGAGGTCACGGCTAGCGAAGTTAGGCTTGTAGATTGTAAGGACGAGGGTCGCTTATCGCAGCGTTCCCAGCTTGGCCACCGGCCAATAGCCGAAGACGGCTTTGCCGTAAATAAAGTCTTCGTCGACCGGGCCGAAATCGCGGCTGTCGTTCGACAGGTTGCGATGATCACCCAGCACAAAGTAGCTGTGCGGCGGCACGACGGTCTCGGGATAGGAACGCACGTCCTCGTAAACTTCGGGAACATAGGTCTCGCGCAAGCGGTGATCGTTGACATAAACCACGCCGTCGTCAATCTTGACCCGATCGCCAGCCACGGCAATCACGCGCTTGATGTAGCTCTTGGCGGGATCGCGCGGATAGCGAAAGACAATCACGTCGCTGCGTTCGATAGGCTCCAGCTTGTAAACGAACTTGTTGATGAAAACGCGTTCCTGGTCCTGTAGCGTCGGCATCATGCTGGTGCCTTCGACTTTGACCGGCTGGTAAAGAAAGATGATGAAGAACGCCGAGACGGCTAGCGAGATAATTACATCGCGCAGCCAGCCGGAAAGGATAGGCCTCACCCGCGACGGGTCGGCAGGCAATGCCGGCGCTGCTTTCGCGTGATCCGGGGATGTACGGGGATTGCCGCCGGTCGGATTCTCTGGGTTCGGAACGGAACTCATCTCAATAGGTTAGACGATAACCCATCATTATAGTTTCAGCGGCAACGCCCCGAACAGCAGTAACTCGCGGCATTTAGCTAACGGCCAAGAAAAGCCTCTAACTTTTGAATATCGTAGCTGGCTTGATCCAGGTATCGCCGGGCACGGTCGGTATCGGCGGCAGCGATAGCTTGCTTCGCCTTAGCCAAGTCGTTGTGCATCCTGGCGCGAGCAACAACCATATTCCCGCGCAAACCCAGACCACTCTGCCCCATCTGCTGCGCCAACGTTTCCAGACCGCTATCAGCGGCGGCCGCGCGACTCTCCAGTTGATCCGCTTCCCTTTCCATATTGTCCAGCTGCTTCTTCTGCTCGGCAAAATCCTGCGCCGTCTGCGCGTTTCTTGTCGGCAACGCTGGCGGCAGAAACCCGTTGTGGCCGATCAAGCTCGCCTTGGAGTTGTACGATCGCAGACCCAGAAAGGGCACAGCGACTCTCGCACTCGGGTTAAGGTTGGGTATTACCCGCGTCAACGGCTGTCGCTGCCGGCTGGTCGCATTCGGATTAGCCGGCAGCGGCTTGGGTGTGGTTGTCGACACCGCAGTCATAGCCGACTGGACAGCGGCATCGCCAGCCGCATTCTGCTTGTGCGATCGATACAGCTGCGCGCCGCCAAATGCGGCCACCAGAATCAGAATGGCCGCTGCCAATAGCCATCCTGGATGTTGCCCAGCGCGTGTCGATTGCGGTTGAGCGCTGCTAAATCCGCCCGGAGCGGTGCGCGGCAATCTGTTTACCGCTCGCGGAGGCGTTGGCGTCACGGGCATGGTGCGCTCGGGCCGTGGCTTCGTTGCGGCGCGTGGTGTCGGAGCTGCAGCAGGAGGCGGCGTCTGCGAGACGACTCTTCTTACCAGGGGAGTAGCCGCAGTCTGCGTCACCGTCGCTGCCTGGTCGGACGCAGCCAGGGAAGCCCGAATCTGCGACAACGCATTGCGGAAGGCGTCGGCGGTCTGAAAGCGCTGCGCTCGGATCCTTGGCGACGGCCATCATGATTATGTCGCTCAGCGCCTTCGGCAAGCTCGGCTGCACCTCGATGGGAGGCCGGGGAACCTCCAGGACCTGCGCCTCCATGACGGAGTAGCTGCTGGTGGCGGAAAACATCCGACGTCCTGTCACCATCTCGTACAGCGAGACTCCCAGCGAATATAAGTCGGATCGCGCATCCGTAGGCCCCGACTTCACCTGTTCGGGCGACATGTAGTTCAGCGAACCCAAGGTTGTGCCGGTGACGGTCATGCCCAGGTCGGTGCTGGACCGGGCGATGCCGAAGTCCATAAGCTTCACGATGCCTTTGGGTGTCAGCATCATGTTGGCGGGCTTGATGTCGCGATGGATCACATGCCGCCCGTGCGCGTAGCTGAGGGCCTTAAGCACCTGGTCGGTGTAGTTCAGCGCGTCGGCGGTGGAAAAGGCTCCGCGGCCCAAGCGACGGGCCAGCGTGTCTCCTTCCACGTATTCCATGATCATGACCAGCTGGTTTTCTGCCGTGAACGCCGTACGCAGGGATGCGATGTTGGGATGTTCCAGGCTGGCCAGCAGCTTGATCTCGCGCATGAAGCGGTTGGCCAAGTCGCCCTCTGCGCCAGGTCGGGCAGCAGAACTTTCATGGCCTCCATGCGGTCGGAGAGCACGTTGCGAACCAGGTAAACCTGTCCCATGCCTCCGTGTCCCAGCTCGCGGATAATTTCGTAATCGCCGATCTGTTTGGGTGCCTGTTCAGCCATGCCAAAGACCTAGCTTCGCGGCGAGGCCCACCCAGTCGATCGTCAGCAAAAGTGGAGGTCGCGTAAGTAGCCCAGAGAGCCGGTAGGGGGAATGGGATGACATTCGCCAGCTCAAATGACGCGTCATTATCCGCTCCTGCCCATCGAGGGTCAAGCTCGTCTGTGATGCGCGGGCATGGCCCGTCGAAGAACCTCGCACGTCCCCTAGTCATCCATCGATAGTCGCGCGAGTTTGGGAGAGTCGCCCTTCTCCGATACAATGCATCGCAAGGATGTCCTCATGAAGCGACCTGCCATACTCATGCTGATAACTTTGCTCGCGATAGTCTGTGTTGCTCAAAGCGACCACGTTCCCGCGTACAAGAACGGGCCGCTGAAACCCGGCGACGCATTACCCATCCTTCCCAAGGACCAGCTATGGGGAGAGGCTTTCAAGTTCCCGTACCAGGTACGCGCCTACGAGCTGGCGGCGAAGATTCCCAGCGTGATGAATCAGATGCCCTGTTATTGCTACTGTGAACGCATTGGACACAGCAGTCTGCATACTTGTTTCGAGAGCGCACACGGAGCGCATTGCGCAATTTGCATGAAAGAGGCTTTTTACACCTACGAACAGACCAAGCTAAAGAAAACGCCAGCTCAGATCCGGGCCGGGATTATTAAGGGAGACTGGAAATCGATCGATTTGGAATCGGCAGCTAAGAACGACTGACACAACCTTTACGGTGGTCGCTTGATTCCTACAGCCGCTTGACGAGTTCTCGAGTTGCGGGTATAACTCAGCGAAACAACCTGCTCGTGATTTGGGGTTTTTCCACAGCCCGCAGCGGTTCTCGGTCGCGAACGACCCAAGGGAAGCCACCGGATGAAGAAAAAAGTCGCGGAAAAATTAAAGAAACAGCTTCCAAGACTAACAAAGATAGAGAACTTAAGAGCATCTGCAACAGCCTCCGACAGCAGCGGCCGAGGACCCAAACCCATGAAATTAGCGACGACCCCGTTTTGCACAGGCTGTGCAAAACTACGAGGCTGGACTGAAAGCGCTTCAGGTACATAAGTATGATCAAGGCCAAGGCCTATTTCGAAAAGGTCGTCGGCCGGACCCAGCCCGAATTGGCCGATCGCGCCTCAGTACACCTGAATACCTGCAATCAGCAAATGAGCCAGGCCTCCACCACGTTCAAGACGCCCGAGGAACAGTTTGACTACGCCGTGTCGCTCATGAATATGGGCGACTATGTCACCGCGCGCGAAAACTTTGAGATCCTGGTGAAGCACGCTCCCAAGCTCGACTTCATCTGGTATGGAATGGCGTCGTTGAACTGCCTGACTGGACATTTTCCCGAGGCCATCAGAGTCTGAACGAAGCCATTCGCCTGAATCCGGCGAACCGTTATCAGGCGCGCAACGACTCCGATTTCAAGAACCTGGCTGACGATCCCAGATTTACCGAATTGCTCTATCCCGATAACAGCGCGGAAGCGCCATCTGATCCGGAGAAGTGGCATTTCTAGCGGCCACAAGTCTGGCAGAACCATGCAGAGTTATTCCATCCTCTGAAATGCGGGCGCTGAAAGTCGTCGCTATGGGCGGAGGCACCGGGCTTTCTACGCTGCTGCACGGATTGAAGCAATACGTCAGGCCGGCTGCTGCCGAAATGCAGCCGGGTGTCTTGCCTTCCATCGCCGACCTGTCCGCCATTGTCACGGTCAGCGACGACGGCGGATCCAGCGGGCGTCTGCGGAAAGAGCTGAATCTCCCCGCCCCCGGCGATGTGCGCAATTGCATTGTCGCACTCTCGGAAGAGGAAGCCTTGCTGTCACGGCTCTTCCAATACCGCTTCCCTGCCGGCGAAGGACTGGGAGGACACAGTTTCGGCAACCTGTTCCTCTCGGCGATGACCGCGATAACCGGCGACTTCAGCCAGGCGGTGAAACATTCTTCGGCGATTCTCGCCACTCGCGGCCACATTTATCCCGCCACCACCAGCAATGCGCAGCTGTACGCCATCATGGACGACGGCTCCTTCGTCCGCGGCGAGACCAACATCACAGCCAGCCAGCGCCGCATCGTCGAACTTCGCATGGCGCCGGCGAATGCCAGGCCATTGCCCGCCGCGCTGGACGCCATCGAAAACGCCGACCTGATCACCATTGGGCCAGGATCGCTGTTCACCAGCCTGGTGCCGAACTTGCTGGTGCGCGATGTTTCGAAGGCGATCGCCAATTCGCACGCGGTCAAGGTATTCGTGTGCAACCTGATGACTCAGGCGAACGAAAGTCTTGACCTCTCCGCTTCCGATCACATTCGCGCCCTGTATAAGCACGCTCGCCATCGCTTCTTCGATTACGCTCTGGTCAATCGCACTCCCGCGTCGCCGGCTCTGGCCGCAAAGTATGCCGAAAAGCAGCAGTCGCAGATCGAGCCTGACGTGGAGCAAATCGAGGCTCTCGGCGTGAAACCTGTTCTCGGCGAATATCTGGGGGAGGAGATGCGTCAGGATGGCCTGGTCGCGCGCCACGATACTCATCGGGTTGCGCAGGACCTGCTCCAGCTTATGATGGAGTTGCGCGAATCTCCGGTGCCTGCGCTCCGCCGGGACTCGTAGCTCGCTCGCGTATCTGGATGGAAATGTCCAAGCCCACTTCTACCTCAGCGAAAGCCGCGAACAAAAAGCCAGCGACGTTTGCCATCGCGATTCTGGCTGCCGGAAAAGGCACGCGGCTGAAATCGCGCCGCCCTAAGGTACTGCACGAGATTGCCGGCAAGCCGCTGCTGGCCCACGTTGTGGCCGCGGCCCTGGAAGTGGTTCCGGCCAGCAGCATCTTCGCCATCATTGGCCACGAGGCAGACCGGGTGCGCGAGGCTCTTCAGTCCGCCGGCATTGGCTTCATCCTGCAAAGCGAACAGCTCGGCACCGGACACGCCATGATGATCGCCCGCGCCGCCCTGCAGGGCTTCGATAACGTTCTCGTGCTCTCCGGCGATGTTCCTCTGATCAAGGCGGAGACGATTGCGCGGGTCCGCGATTTCCACCTGGCCAATCACGCGGCGATGACGATGCTTACCGCCGAGCCCGACGACCCAACCGGTTACGGCCGGGTCTTCCGCAAGATCGTGCGCGGCAGAGAGACGAACGAAGTCGATCGCATCGTCGAACACAAGGCATTGCGCGGCAAGGAAGCGGAGCAGGGCGAGATCAACTCCGGCATTTACGCCTTTGCCACTAAGCCGCTTTACGCGCACATCGGCAAGCTGGGAACCGACAATGCCCATCGCGAGTATTACCTGACCGACATCGCCGTGCTGCTACGCAAAGCGGGCGAGAAAGTATTGGCTCTGCGCGCTGAGGATTCCAACGAAGTACTCGGCGTCAACACCCGCATGGAACTGGCCCAGCTCGATGCTCAGCTACGCGAGAAGAAAGCTCGCGAACTCATGCTGGCCGGCACCACGATCTTTCGCCCGGAAACCTGCGACATCGATGCCGACGTTCAGGTCGGGGCCGACAGCGTAATCGAGCCTTTCGTGCAGCTTATCGGAGCTACCAGAATCGGCTCGGACTGCCGCATCCGCTCTTACTCCATCATTACCAATTGCCAGATTGGCGACAACGTGCTGATTCGGCCGGGCTGCATTCTGGAAGATTCCGTCGTGCGGCAAGGTGCGCAGATTGGGCCGTACTCGCACCTCCGCCCGGGCAGCGACATTGGCGAGGGCGCGCATGTTGGCAATTTCGTGGAAACCAAGAAGACGCGGCTAGGCAAAGGATCGAAGGCCAATCATCTCACCTATCTGGGCGACGCCGAGATCGGCGAGGGCGTGAACGTTGGCGCGGGCACCATCACTTGCAACTATGACGGCGTGAACAAGAACGTTACGAAGATTGAGGATGGAGTTTTTGTGGGCAGCGATTCGACCCTCGTTGCGCCTATTCGCATCGGGCGCGGAGCTTACATTGGCGCCGCCTCCTGCATCACAGAAGATGTTCCCGCCGATGCCTTGGCACTGGCCCGCGGCCGTCAAGTCGTGAAGGAAGGCTGGGCGAAGCAGCGGCAAGCCAAACTGAAGAGCGGAAAAGCGGGAAACGCCGAACGAGTTGGTTGAGGCCACTCCGCTGTGGACTTGCGCCATCCTAAGTCAGCAAGGAGCTAACGTATGGCGAAAGATACGGCGCAAAGAACAAGCTCGAAGAGGTCCGGCTCTAATCTCGATGTTCAACCGCAAGATGAAGGCGTCAATCCATCCGCGCCTACAACCGGCACTGAAGGCTGGGGCACCACCAGCGATGAGCGGCGCGTGCTGTCGCGTAACCATCCCTCCCATACTCGCGCGGGCCAGATGAAAGGCAACCCCGGCGACAACCAGACGGAGGCATCGCAGCGCGCGAGCGATATAGCAACCACCAATAAGAGTAGCGATGATGACAGCCGGCGATAACTAGACTGACTGATCGCATCTTACTCGGGACTCGTGCGAGTATTGACGATCGTTCATTCGCGACCCACGCTGGCCCGTCCGAGGATATCTTCGATAACAGCGCTTTTGGCATCTGCGTAGTTCTGGACATACTTCCATTCTCTCCGAGCCAGAGCCAGCTTGGTACGTGCGTAGAGATCGCGATCGGCAGAGTTGCTTCGCAGCCAGTCTCGAACCAGCATAATGCGGTCGATTTCCGGACAACCCGCGGAGAATGCATGCAGGTTGATGTCTGCCTCTGGGCCATTGAACATCCGATGCTTATGCCAATTGGCTTCCCGGATGCGCAGCACGTAGCCGGCGCTCTCCAGGGCCGGCACATACGCATCCTCGTCGGCGGAGTTGGCTATTACCAGCAGCATATCAATAATCGGTTTAGCAGCAAGACCTGGAACTGACGTCGAGCCCGTATGCTCAATTCGCAGCGCCCGGGAACCAAGCACCGCCAGGATTCTGCTGGCTTCGCGCTGAAAGATCTCCGGCCATTGCGGATCGTAGTCTTTAATCAGAATCCGGGATGACAATGGCTGCAGCTCTCCAATCGTGTGAGTGCGGATCTGTTCCTCGCTGAGTGGCGTGCGGTCTGTGAATCCCTTCGTCTGCAGCCACATTACTGCACCACCGCAAAAGGGAGGCGTCTGCGCCTCCCCTTTTGCTTCCGAGTCATCTCTGCGCGTTGCGTTTATTGGTTCGTTGCCTATTCCTGTGCCGCCTGCTTGGCCGCCCGCTTTACGGTGATCGAGTGTGCCAGCCTGAAGGTCACTACCGACTCGGCTGGAATGGTCAGTTCCTTGTTGCCAGTGAACGCCGCACCCGCCGTACCGGCTCCTGCGCCGATCAAGCCGCCGATCAGCGCACCTTTGCCGCCGCCGGCAAGTCCGCCAATCAAAGCGCCGGCTCCGGTTCCTCCGCCAGCCATGACCGCTGTCCGCTTGCCCTTACCTTTGACGGTCTGAGTGTAGGTAGAGCTCGCAATCGTCGTTGGGACGCCGCGCACGTTGATTGAGGTCAGAGTAACCGATAACGTTCCCTCGCCTTTAAACCTGCCCGGCGACTTGGCATCGACTATGGTTCCGGCCACGCCTGCGCCTGCCGGGATAGCTACCACGCCATTCACCGCCACCGAATGTGCCAGCACCCCCGTAAAGGAGTCGCCCGGGTTGGCCGTTTTCGTGTTGATGGTTTCGCCCATGCGGACTACTAGACTCGTTCCCGCAGGAACCACTAGCGGCGGAGGGGGTGGCGGAGGCGGAGGAGGCGCCTGGGCCATCTGCTGTTGCTGCTGCGGCTGCTGAGCCGGCGCCATTTGTTGCTGCTGTTGCTGCCGTTGCTGTTGCGCCGGAGCCGACATTGCCTGTTGACTTTGCGCCGGCGGATTGGCCGGCGGCGTAGTCGTAGCAGGTTGATTCGCCTGGGTCGAAGATGCGGCGCCATTCGCCATCGCCGGCTGGTTCTGGCTCTGATCCTTCTTGCTGCAGGCCGCAAAACTTACAACGAGAACTGCACTAAGCACGAGCGCTGATATTCGGGAACGCATAGTTCTTCCTTCTTTCATTGTTGTGTTGGATCGGAAACGATCCAACCAGCTACTGCTCAGAACCACTGATCGTGCGCCGCCGGAAGCTTTCCGGCGAGAACAGCTACAAGACGTATGCACTGCAGACGGGCGTGGTCTCGATAGGAAGAGGGCCCCTAAAATTGTAACCCGTCTGCGGCCTTCCAGTCCCGCTTTTAATCCGACCCATCCCGAGGACGAACTACAGCACGTGCATGTCAGTCACGACCTCAGATTTCGTTACCGCCTCCGATTTTCCTTCCTCACGGAGTGCAAGGTAGCCGACGACGCCTGCTAATACAGACGCTCCTAACACCGCAGTCTTCGCCTGCAACAGATACGCGGGATCATCGAACGCCAGGGAGCTGATAAAGATTGAAACGGTAAATCCGATACCGGCCAGCACGCCCACGGCACCGATTTGTCGCCAAGTGACCCCGTTGGGGAGTTGAGCCAGCCGCCCCAGAACCGCTCCCTTCGCAAATCCTATGATCCCCAGTGGCTTTCCCACCACCAGCCCCAGCATGATTCCCCAGGCAACGCGGCTGGTCAACAGTTCGCGCCAGGCTCCTCCGGAAAAAGTCACCCCCGCATTCGCCAGTGCGAACAGCGGCAACACCAGGAACGAAACCCAATCGTTCAGCAACCGTGTCAGCCGTTCCGACGGCGACTCGGTGTTGTTCAGCAGTTGATCGAAACTGCCAAGCAGGTTCTTGGCGCTTTTAACATCGCCCGCATCCATGGCATCGCGGAAACGCCGCGACATGTCCGTGGCCAAATCCTGAAAGTCGGTCAGCGACAAAGACGCCGTTGTCGGCACCATGAAACCCAGAATCACGCCCGCGATGGTGGCATGAATTCCCGATCGTAGAATCGCCACCCAGAATCCTACGCCCAGCACAAAGTACAAAATCGGTTGCGAAATCCCCAGCTTCAGCACGACCGCAATGAGTCCGAGAATCACCAGCCCCAAGAACAATGCGGTGCGGTCTAGGGAGCCGCTATAGAAAACGGCGATCACCAGGATCGCGCCGATGTCGTCGGCGATGGCCAGCGACAGCAGAAAGATCTTCAAATCCGCGGGAACGCCTTTCACCATTCCCAGCACGCCCAGCGAGAAAGCGATGTCGGTCGCCATCGGGACGCCCCAGCCATGCTGGCCGGGCTGTCCCCGGTTCAGCACGGCGAACAGAAGCGCCGGAACGATCATGCCTCCCAGGGCGCCAAAGATAGGCAGTGCCGCCCGCCGCATGTCGGCAAGTTCGCCGTGAACGATCTCGTGCTTGATCTCCATGCCGACCAGGAAGAAAAAGATCGCCATCAGCAAGTCGTTGATCCAGGCATGGATGGGCAGCTGCAGCCGCGACAGCGTCAGTTCCATTTCCCACACATGGTGGTAGGAGTCGTGCCAGGGAGAGTTCGCCCAGAGCAGCGCGATGACCGCCGCCGCCAGCAAAATGACGCTGCTGATGCCCTGAATGTGGATGAATCGCTGAATGGGCATCACCAGCGTGCGAGTCACCAGGGACTCGCGCAGCTTCACTTGCAGCGCACCGTAGGTGCGAGGCGGGATGCCCATAAGTTGTCCGCCGGGAACGCAACCCGGCATCTCCGGTTCCATTCAACCTGTAAACCGAATCGGCGTCAACGGCAAGATGCCTCCGGCAATTGTGCAACCGCAATCGCTAGGCTATGCTGTGAGACTCCCATGTATGCCATTCTTCGCAATGTGCTGGTGGTCTTCGCCGCTCTGCTTCCGATTGTGAATCCGCTGAGCATGGCGCCCATCTTCGCCGAAATGACGATGGACTATTCCGACAGCATTCGCCGCACCGTCGCCATGCGGGTCGCTGTAAACGGGATTGTTCTGCTGGTCGCGTCGCTGTTCATCGGATCCTACGTACTGCAGTTTTTTGGCATCAGTCTGGCAGCGGTGCAGGTCGGCGGCGGCCTGGTGGTCACCATCGCAGGCTGGCGAATTCTGAATAAACAGAGCGATCTGAATGAGCGCCAGCCGGAATCTCCGCCCGACAACCAGGAAATTCTGTCACAAGCTTTTTACCCTCTTACCATGCCGCTGACGGTGGGACCCGGATCCATCGCCGTCGCCCTCACCTTGGGCAGCAACCTTCATGAAGAAGCCCACCTGCAACTCATCGTCAGCGCGCTGAGTGCCGTGCTTGGCATTTTGCTGATCGGGCTCACCATCTTCCTCTGTTACTGGTTTTCCGAGGGGCTCCAACGGCTGCTCGGCCCGACCGGCACCAGCATTCTCATCCGCCTGTCCGCCTTCATCGTGGTTTGCATCGGAATACAGATCATGTTCAACGGGCTGCGAGAGTTCTATCACGTGTTGCATGGCATGGGGCGCTAGGGCTGCGGTCCTTGCCTTGTTGCCCTGCGGCATTCCGTACAATAAAGCTCGTATGTGTGTTCGCCAATGGCGCATTCGGAGCAAGCGCGTTTCTTTAAGCTTTGTCCCCATTTTGCTCTTGTTGTTCGCCGCCTGCTCCCATCGACCTGCCGCCAAGCGCTATGAACTGCAAGGCCGCGTGGTAGCGGTCGATCCCGCCGCTCGCACTCTGACCATAGCCCATCAGGATGTGCCCGGGTTGATGAAGGGCATGACCATGCCCTTCACGGTCAGCAAAGCCAACAACTGGGTCTTCCGGGCGATTGCGCCGGGCGACCAGATTCAAGCCACTCTGGTTCTCAGCGATCACGCCGAACTGCAGGACATCAGCTTCACCAAGGCGAGTGACAGCGCCGGCGACGGTACTTCCCCGTTGCATATGCCTGAGCCTGGTGAGGAGGTTCCCAACTTTACCCTGGTCAACCAGGACGGCCAGAGAATTCACTTGCAGCAGTTTCGCGGAAAGCCGCTCTTGCTGACTTTTATCTACACGCGCTGCCCTTTTCCCGACTATTGCCTGCGCATGAGCAGCAACTTCGAGGCAATCATCCAACAGTTGCAGAAAGATCCTCAAGTATTTGATAAGTCACAGCTTCTTAGCATCAGTATTGATCCGAAAGAGGATACGCCCTCGGTTTTGCGAAGCTATGGCGAGCGTTACGTCGGTAGCATTGATCCCAAGTTCCAGCACTGGGAGTTTGCCTCGGGCTCGCCAGAGGAAGTTCGCCAGACCGCGGATTTCTTCGGCCTGGTTTACAACCAGAAAGATGGGCAGATCGTACATAGTCTCAGCACGGTTCTGATTGGCAAGGACGGAAAAGTGGTCAAGGTATACTCGGGAAACGGCTGGAAGCCGGATGAGGTGGCCGCCGACTTCGTGATCGCGGCTGGCAGCTGAACATCATCGCAGAACACATGAGTGTCTTCGACTTCCGGCATGGTATTGACCTCAAACCTGAAGGAGCCTGCATGGCGCAGACCAACGATCCTGTTGTCCGGCTGAACGAACTCATTCGTGGCATAGACTTCGCAATGCTGACCGCGGTTCGGCCCGATGGCACGCTGCACAGCTGTCCCATGGCCAGCCAGGGAGTCGACCCGGATGGCGTGATCTGGTTCTTCTCCGCTAACAACACCGAAAAGGTGGAAGCCATTCGCACAAGCCAGCGGGTGAATCTGGCTTACGTCGATCACTCAGCCCACCGTTATGTTTCGGTGAGCGGATATTGCGAGCTGGTGCGCGACCACGCCAAAGCCAAAGAGTTGTGGAACCCTGACTACCATGCCTGGTTTCCCGGCGGGCTCAACGACCCCAATCTGATCCTGCTGAAAGTCAATGTGCAGCAGGCCGCTTCCTGGGACGCTTCGCAAGGCCGAATGGCGCAGCTGCTCGGCTTTGCCAATGCTGCAATTGGGTAGCATGACACCGGGGCGCCCTCGACATGGCATTTGCCGGCGGAAGGCGATCGCTCCAACCCGATGTAGTTCTTTGCGCGGGATGCAATTCAGGGAGAAGATGTGATGAAACAGAATCGTAGTCTGCAATGGCTGTGCGTCGTTAATTGTTGCGTCATCATGTTCCTGTGTAGTCTGGCATTCGCACAGGATCACCCCCGCAAGGGAACCGCTGACATTCCGTTCGATTTTTACATCTCGGGAAACAAAATGCCTGCCGGGCAGTACGAGCTCGATATCGTCGTTCCGACCTACGCCACCATACGGAGCAAGGACGGCAAGTTACAGCAGAATTTGTATTTTTTCCAGATTGCCTCGCCGGGGAATAATACCGAATCGAAGATTGTGTTTAATCTACGAGGCGGCAAGTATTACTTTTCCGAGGTTTCGAGCTGGTTAGGCAAATCTCAGCTGACTTCTTTTACCCCCAAGACGAGCGACCAGACCAAAGACGTGCCTCTGGTCCCCGTAGAAAAAGATGTGGCCAAACCGGCAGGAAGTCTGTAATGCTGGGTATCCCCTCACCTGAAAGCAAAGCGAAGTAGTGATGCTCATCCTGCCTGCGGCGGGGAATGTCACCTTAAAGGAAAACTGGAGACTGACTATGAACGAACAGACCGCACTTATGATCGCAAGCGGCCAAGGCAGCACGCGGCGCGTCTTCTGGAAGCTGCCCGTAATCGGCCTGGCGCTTCTGGCCGCGTTGTCCACCACCGCTCCCGCGCAAATGGGAGCTGCGGCGAACCCTGAATTGCAGCAAAAACTCACGGCATTGAAGCAAGCGGCGGCTGCAAACAAGCAGAAACTGCATCAATATCAATGGGTCGAAACCACGCAGATTACCCTTAAGGGCGAGCAGAAACCGGAGCGGGTTTATCAATGTTCCTACGGACCCAACGGTCAAGTGCAGAAGGTTCCGCTAGGTGCTCCGCCGGAGCAACCACAGAAGGGCGGAAAGCTGCGGCAAAGAATCGTCGAAAAGAAAACCGACGAGATGAAAGATTACATGCAGCAGGTACAGAGTTTGCTCTCGCTGTATGTGCCGCCGAACCCGCAGCTGATGCAGCAGGCCTTCCAGAAGGGCAATGTTTCCATGAATAAAACTATGGGCACAAATCTGGTCAACCTAGTTTTCAAGAACTATGCCAAGCAAGGCGATCAGATGACGGTCGCGTTTGACACGGGCACGCACAAGATCAGCACCCTCAATGTCAGCACGTTCATGGACAGCCCCAGCGACGCAGTCACTCTTGCAGTGCAAATGGCCAGCTTGCCGGACGGCACGAACTACGCACAGCAGACGGTCTTGAACGCGACCGCCAAGCAAATTCAGGTGACCACCACCAGCGCCAATTATGCGAAGTTGCAGTAGGGGCGAATCAGGGTACGATTGCGGCCGCACCGTCGATCGCGTCGTTTTTGACCGCCAGCAAAGCTTCGTTGGCTTGAGCGAGAGAGAATGACGTGACCTTCGGTTGAAGATTGATCTCGGCCGCAATCTTCAAAAAGTCGCGAGCATCGGCGCGCGTCATGTTGGCAACGCTGCGAATCTGGCGTTCTCCCCAAAGCAGCTTGTCGTAATCGAACTGCGGAATGCGGTCCAGGTGGATCGCATTGATGGCCACCACCCCACCCTTTCGCAAACTCGACAACGCCGCTATCACGACGTCTCCGCTGGGCGCGAAGGTCACGGCACGATCCAGTTCCACGGGCGGCTTGTCAGTCTCCGAGCCAACCCATTTGGCTCCCAGCGACTCCGCCAGCCGGCGATGCGAAGCCCCGCGGGTGGAAACGTATACGTCGCACTTCCAGGAGTGCAGCACCTCAATCGCGAGATGCGCTGAGGCGCCAAATCCAAATAGTCCCACCCGATCGCCCGGTTCGGTTCCCGCCACGCGCAGGCTGCGAAATCCAATGATGCCGGCACACAGCAGTGGCGCAGCATGCAAATCATCCAACTCCGGCGGAAGAGGATATACAAAGTCGGCGCGGGCCAGCGCATATTCGGCATAACCTCCATTCACGGAATAGCCGGTAAAGGTGGGCGCATCGCAAAGGTTCTCGTGACCGCGCCGGCAATACCAGCACGTGCCGTCTGTGCCTCCAACCCAGGAGACGCCGACGCGAGTTCCCAGCGGCAACTCCGCCGTAGCCCCATCGACCACGTCTCCAACGATCTGGTGTCCGGGAATCAGGCGGCCCAGCAACGGGGGAAGTTCGCCTTCGACAATGTGCAGATCGGTGCGGCACACCCCGCAGGCGCGAATCTTCAACAACACATGCCCCGGCTCTATCGGCGGCTTGGGTACGTCTTCGATTCGCAATGGCTGCTTCGCAATATTCCCTGGAGTGCTTAAGACGGCGGCTTTCATTGGATTCCCTTCCCTTTGGTGCCGCAATCATTCTAGCTGCGCTCCCGAAGTTGTGGACGTCGCTGTCGCCTAGGGAAACAGATTGTGAAAGAAGAGTTCCACCTTGAATCCGAGGCCATTCAAGGGGTGGCCCGATCCGTCGATGTTAGCGGCGTGCCGAAAGTATGGCTCCAGTTCCACATGCGCGCTCAACCGGAACACGGATCCGATGTCGGCGTTATATCGGTTCCACGCCCCGGGGTCACTGTTGTAGAAGACCTGCCCCTGGATATAGGGAGTGAAAATCAGCGAATGCACCTGAAAGCTTCTCGCCAGCGTCAAGCGATTGCGGTAAGTCCAGGAAACCTGCGTCGCCTGGCCGATCAAGACTAGTTGATTGCGATCGGCGAGCACCAATTTCGCCGGCAGCGGCAAACGCGGAGTCAGCTCGATCAGCCCGCGATGTGTGTGCGAGGAACGGTTGCCCAGAGTGGCGACGTATCGGTAGCCCAGGCGCAACTCGAGATAATTATTTCTAGCCTTGTTAAGCGTCCTCACTCTCGGGATCAGAAATGGAGCCAGAGAGAAGTCCACGCTAGGCCCAAACACCATCTGTTGGTTCCCGCTATCCGGGTTGATCTCTCCACTGCCCAGAAACTCCAGTTGAATGTTGTTCGACAGGCCGATGAAGGTATCAAGCTGCGGCCACCATACGGTTTCCGATTGGGCGTGCGCTCCGGCGGCAAGCCCGAGGATCAGGAGCAGCAGCCAAATAGCTGTCTGGGACGCCGCGAATCTTCTCATAACTCCATTGGCCGCCGGGTGCGGCCTCTCGCCAAAACTTGCCTGGACTCTGGGCGTTTCATTATGGCATTCACTTCTCTGGCGAATACAATTTTTGTTCTACCCTCCAGCGGGATTCAGGATGCCGACAGTCGTAGTCTGCTCTGAGCCTCTGCTCCTTTGGGCGCTGCGGAACATCTAAATCTAGTGTCATAATCGTGACCGATCTCACAAAAACTATTCATGGGCCTGATTGAATCTCAAACCGGGTCTCCGCCGCTGGGGACTGCCAACGCTGTGACCGATCTTCTGCGTCTGCAAGATGTGACCAAGACTTACGTCACCGATGGCCAGCAGGTGCCGGCGCTAGGCGGAGTCTCGCTGACCGTGTGCGATGGCGAATTCGTTGCCCTGGTCGGACGCAGTGGATGCGGCAAATCGACCCTGCTGAACCTGGCGGGAGCCATGGATTTCCCTAGCTCCGGCCGCGTTCTGCTGGATGGGATCTCGACCTCGGATTTGGATGAAAGCGGCCTGACTCGCTTGCGCCGCGAGAAAGTCGGCTTCATCTTTCAGTCGTTTCAGTTGCTGAATACCTTAACTGTCCTGGAAAACGTCGAGCTCCCCTTGCTGCTGGCGGGGCAGTCGGATACTCGCGATCGGGCGCAGCATCAACTGGAGCTTGTGGAACTGGGTGATCTCGGCTCCAGAATGCCGCACCAGCTTTCCGGCGGGCAGATGCAGCGAGTGGCAATCGCCCGGGCCATGGTACATGGTCCCAGATTGCTGCTGGCCGATGAGCCCACTGGCAATCTCGACACCGTAACCGGCAACCTGATCCTGGAAGGCCTCCGCCGAATCGCAGACGAACGGAAGACCGCGATTCTGATGGCCACGCACAGCGCCGAGTCCGCAGCTTTTACGGACGCGATCGTGAAGATGCGCGACGGCAGAATTCAAGAGGTCGTCCGCTCCTGATGCCGCGCTTGCGCCTCTTCTACCGGCTCATTCTCCGTCCACTGCACCGCGAGCCGCTGCGCACTTTTCTGGTCGTGCTGGCGGTTGCTTTAGGTGTTGCTGTCGTGCTCGCCATTGAACTTGCGGGCGACGCGGCTGCCGGCTCGTTTCGCTCCTCCATCGAAACTCTGACTGGCGATGCTGACCTGGAAGTAACGGCGATCGGCGGGATCCCCGACGAAGTCGTAGGCAAACTGGCGACCCTGCCGTACTCGATTACCGTACGGCCTCGCATCGAAGACTATGCGGTCGTGAAGGCGACGGGCCAGACCGTCCCGCTCATCGGCCTCGACCTAATCGCCGAGCATCCTGAAAACCTCAACTTGGATCGACAGAATTCAGCAAAGGCTGATGAACTGGCCGACACCACCAACCAAAGCGTTTGGATCAGCGACCATCTGGGAGCGAAAGCTGGCGACAAGATTCGGCTCCAGATCAACGATCAGACTGGCGAGTACTTCGTGCGCGGCGTTCTGAAAGATTCAGCCGACAGCGGCGGACTCGTCCTGATGGACATTGCAACGGCCCAACGCGTATTGCATCGACTTGGCCGGGTGGATCGTGTGTTGGTGAAGGTTCCATCCGCGCCTTCAATGGAGCAATGGGAGCAGCGTCTCCACATCATTCTGCCTGCGGGAGTGGAGTTGCGCCGCGAAGGCAGCCAGACTGACGAGAATCGCCGCATGTTGAGCGCCTTCCGCTGGAATCTCCGCATTCTGAGCTACGTTGCGCTGGTGGTGGGCGCATTCCTGATCTTCAACACCATCTCCGTTTCCGTGGTACGCCGCCGGCCCGAGATCGGCATCGTGCGCGCTCTGGGCGCAAGCCGTACAGATGTCCTTGCCGCTTTCCTGGGCGAAGCCGCGTGCTTCGGCTTCATCGGTGGACTGCTCGGCATCGTGGTGGGCAGGTTGCTGGCAATCGGTGCTGTGGGCTTGCTGGCCGCAACGGTCGACAATCTCTATGTGAGCAGCCGCCCTGCTGCGATTCAGTTGACGCCCGGCATAATCGTGTTCGGACTTGCAATTGGCATCGGCATATCGCTGGCGTCGGCGGCTTCTCCTGCGCGAGAAGCCTCGCTGGTTGCGCCCATTGAGGCCATGGCACGCGGCGAGCGCGAGTATGCTGCTCGTGTCCACAAGGTTCGCGACTTGTGGATTGCCATGGCATTGGCTGTTCTGGGAGGGGTTGCGTCCCTGGCTCCGGCTATCGCAGGCAAGCCATTCTTCGGATACGCCTCCGCGTTGCTAATGATTGCCGCCTGCGCGTTTGCCATTCCCGCGTTGGTAAGCGGTTTGACGGCGGTATCCTCCGGACTCTTGCGGCGAATCGCCGGAGTCGAGGCATTCCTCGCTTCACGTAGCCTGGCCGCCTCGCTTCGACGGACCTCGGTGCTGGTAGGCGCATTAGCCACGGCGATTGCCATGACAACCTCGGTCGGCATCATGGTGGGCAGCTTTCGTCAGACGGTGCAGGTCTGGATGGACAATCAACTCAAGGCTGACCTGTTTCTCCGGCCCGCGGGAGACCCTGCCGCCGATCGGCATCCGACCATCGATCCTGCTCTGGCCGATAAGATTGCATCGCTGCCCGGCGTGGCAGGCGTGGATCGCTTTCGCGGCTACGAAATCAGCTATCAGGGACAGCCCGCTTCTCTCGGATCGGCCGACACAGTTGGTTCGTCACGACTTGGCGAAGATTGAGTTTCTCTCCGGCCGTCCTACCAGCGCAGTCAACGCCCAGCTGCGCAGTGGAAACAACGCCGTCATCAGCGAGCCCTTTGCCAACAAGCATCATGTACGCGCCGGGGATGTTATTACCCTTCCCTTGGGCGCCGCGCAAGTGCCTTTTCGCGTGGTCGACGTCTTCTACGATTACGGCAGCGAAAAAGGCTTTATCGTGATCGACCGCTCGACCATGCTGCGGTACGTAAACGATCCTGCGCCTTCAAATCTCGCGGTCTACGTCGCTCCCGGCTTCAGCGTCGCTCAGGTACGCACGGAAGTTGAGAAGATCGCAGCCGGCCACAACCTCGTGATCTTTGCCAACCGCAATCTCCGGACCGAGGCCATCCGCATCTTCGATCGCACCTTCGCCATCACCTACGCGCTGGAAGTTGTCGCCGTGATTGTCGCCATCATCGGAATCGCCGGAGCGCTGCTCGCGTTGGTCATCGATCGCCGCCGCGAATTGGGCTTGCTGCGTTTCCTGGGAGCAGGAGTTTCGCAGATACGCAAACTCATCCTGGTGGAAGCCGGTCTGATTGGCCTGCTGGCCAACCTGGCGGGACTGGCGCTGGGCATCGTGCTGTCGCTCCTGCTGATCTTCGTCATCAACAAGCAGTCGTTCGGCTGGACGATCCAGTTCCACTGGCCGGTTGCAGTGCTGCTGGCGGCTCTGACGCTTAGTTTATGCGGCGACGGTGCTGGCCGGATTCTATCCGGCGCGAGTCGCAACCCGGCTGAACCCGATCGAGGTCGTGCATGAGGAATAAGGCTCTGGCGGTGCTGCTACTGTTCGCTTTTTGCCGTGCCCTTGCCCGCGCAATATCAGTTGGCACTGCCGGGATATCAATACCAATTTCCGCGCGATCATTTCAATCATCCCGATTACAGAACCGAATGGTGGTATTACACCGGAAATCTCACGGCAACGGACGGGCACAAGTTTGGCTATGAGCTGACGTTTTTTCGCCAAGCAGTGAGTCGAAACCAGAAGAACCCAACCGACTGGGAGGTTCAGGACCTGTACCTGGCCCATCTCGCGCTGAGCGATCTTAGATGGCGGACACTTCTATCACACCGAGCGGCTCAATCGCGCCGGGCCGGGATTGGCGGGTGCGAGCCTCCCGCTGGAAAAAGTTTGGAACGGCAACTGGCAGGTGCAATGGGTCGACGGCGAACAGCGACTGGAAGCGGTTTCGGACGACTTCGCTCTGCACTTCGTGATGAGCTCGCAGAAGCCTCCCGTAATCCACGGCAAGAACGGCGTCAGCCAGAAGTCGGCCGGCCTGGGCCACGCCTCGCACTACATTTCGTTCACCCGGCTGATCACCAGCGGCTCCATCGATCTGAAGGGGAAGACCTATCGGGTCGACGGCGCCTCGTGGATGGACCACGAATTCTTCAGCCATCGCATCGACGAAGACCAGAGCGGGTGGGACTGGGTCAGCCTGCAGCTCGACGACAATACCGAGCTGATGCTCTATCGCTTGCGGCACAAGGACGGCAGCGTCGATCCCTTCTCTTCGGGAACGTACGTGGATGCGAAGGGCAAATCTACATTTCTAAGCAACGCAGACTTCACCATGCAGCCCGGAACGGATGCTTATACCAGCCCAGTCACGCGCGGGGTTTATCCCGTCGCGTGGGGAATCACAATACCTTCGCTCGGAATGGACTTGCAGATACGGACAGGGTTGCGCTCTCAGGAAATGACAATCGGCAGCATCGCCAGCCTGTCCTATTGGGAAGGCGCAATCACCATGTCCGGAACCAAAGCCGGAGCAGCGATGAGCGGGGTGGGATACCTTGAGATGACGGGCTACGCGCGTACCGTCGATTCCGAGCCCGGCAAGTAATCGCGGAACTGCTATTGCTCGCCGGAAAACGACTAACTCTCCAGCTTTTCCTGGCTCTTTCTCAGCTGTTCTTTTTCCAAGGCCAGCCGAGCCTGAGCCTTCTTGAGCTTTTCTTTGGCCTTATCCCTCTCGCGCAATGCTTTCTCAACGCGTTGCTGGGCGGATTTGATCGCGGCCATTGCCTCTTTGTGGGTTCGCAGCATGAGTATCAGTGTAGACCTTCAACTGCCGGCACAGCCAAATGCAGCGGGACGCCTACCACGCAGATCATGCTGCCGGATACGAACTGGCGCCGTCGACGAGGGCGCAGTTCGGAAGTCGATTCGCAAGTTACAAAAGTAGGGTCGCGCCGATCAGGCGGAGCGCTGAAAGGTTTCACTCACTCGCAGCTGGGCTTCGTCGGTATCCTGCGATGTGGGGGTACCGATCTCCAGCAGCCCGTTGCTATTAGGCTCACAGCCATGGCCGAAGAGTTTCTGGTTCATCATGATCGATTGCAGCAGCCGGCCCAAGGAGCGGGAGTGATAGCCATTGGAGAAGCGGGGGCCATCCGACCAGCCGGGATGGATCGAGTAGTCGCAGATGAGACTCCAGTATTCCCGGGCCGACATCCACAGTTTCAGATATTCAACCGAACCATCCATGCCAATGTGATATTCGATGCGGATGCGGGCGGCCGGCGACGACGAAGTCAGGGCATCCCAGTTGACGATCACTACGCTGGTAAGGATGTGATCGAGTTGCAGAATGGCAGTGGGGGTGTCTTGTTTGTTGGGTATCATGGTTCGTTCCTGAGAGGGCCGGTTGGCGGTCCATCGATTGCTGGCAGTCAGAGTCATGCGAGACGATCCAGAATCCCGTTGAGTCCGTCGCCATCGTCGGCTACAAGGCTCAGGTCGGGAATGAAGTCAATCGCCATGGCCGCTGGCGTCGCCGCTTCGGTTTTCGTCGGCAGCTCCGCTGCCGTAGCGTTCTGCGTAGTACCGTTCATTCGTCTTCCCGCTGCAATCCGCCAGCTGGCTTCCACAAAACTATTGCGTTGCGACAACGAATCGCAGCTTTCCCTGACCGCCTTACGCAGTGCGTCTCCCCATTCCACACCATGCTCCTCGGAAATATAGGAACCTGGAGAAGGCTCTAAGTCGAGGAATTTCGGTTTACCCACCAGAAACGCGATGATCTGGTCGGGAGCCTCTTTCTTGATTTCATCCCGAAAAGCCACACATCCGCGATGATCGGCGCGAATGTCGACCAGCACGATGTCGTAGCGGTCGCGATGCCAGATGGAAACTGCCTCCGCCAGATCGTTGGCGCCGATGACCTCTACCCCGTGAAGGGCCATGATCTTCTTGCGCAAGGCACGTCTCTCTGCGATGGCGTCCACCAGGAGAATGCTTATCTTGCTCGCAGGCATCTTCATTCTAGGTTGCTGACGTCTTTCGTTCATGCATGTGACCTCGCGCAAGCAGCGGGCATCTGACAGAAAGCTGCCCCTCCGAGTAAGGACCTCGGCAGGATGTCAGCAAAACACGGGTAAGGAGATTTGAAGGTTAGCCTGCTTCGCTGTGCGAAGACGGCGGAAATCAGTCTATCTCGCGTTGCTGCGAGGCTAGACTGATTATACGCTATCGCAATTGTCGCCTTAGGAGAACACTTCGCCGGCCATACACGACAGCGTGCGCGTGGGCAGCGTGTTTTGTACCCGCCGCGTCACGGTGCCTCCGGCGCCATTCATTTGCTTGCGCGCGATCTTGAGTTTCAGAGCCCGCTCGATCGAGCGCAGCTCGCCAATCTCCGTGCCGGATACCAGCGTGGAAGCGCGGCCTGCCGAACCCATCCGTCCGGTGCGGCCAACCCGGTGGATGAAGTCCTCGGGAATCTGCGGCAGATCATAGTTAATGACATGCGCAACATTGTGACGTGGATACCGCGCGAGGCGACATCGGTGGCCACCAGGACCTGGAACTTGCCCTGGTCGAAGCCGCTGAGAGCTCCGGTACGCTGCGATTGGCTGCGATCGCCGTGGATCATCGCCGCCGAAAATCCGTCCCGCACCAGGTTCTTGGCGAGGCGCTCCGTTCCACGCTTGGTGCGCGCGAAGATCAAGGTCTGTCCCTTGTCGGCATAAAGCAGCTGGCGTAGTACTTCAGACTTTTCGGCCAGTGGCACTTCGAAGGCATGCAGCTCAACCGTGTCCGCCGGTTTGGAGATTGAGCCCAGCGCGACGCGCACAGGGTTCTTCATGTAGTCATTGACCAGGTGGGCCACTGAGGCCTCCAGCGTCGCGGAGAAGCACATGGTCTGGCGATCGCTCGGCAGTTCGGCCGCAATGCGGCGAATCGCCGGCAAGAAGCCCATGTCCAACATGCGGTCGGATTCGTCGAGCACCAGCGTTGTCACGTAGCGCAGGTCGACCAACTTGCGGCGAAGAAAATCTTCCAATCGCCCAGGAGTGGCTACCACTACGCTGGCGCCGTGGCGCACAGCTTGAATCTGGCGCTGCTCGTTGACTCCGCCAATGACCAGCGCGGCCGGCGGAGCTTTGCGCTCGCGCAGCTTTTCGTACTGCTCATGGACCTGCATGGCCAGCTCGCGCGTGGGCACCAGGATGAGCGCGGAAATCTTGTCGGGCGACGGCTTGCGTCGCCAGCCGTTCGATCATTGGGATCAGGAAAGCCAAGGTCTTGCCGGTGCCAGTTTGCGCCGTCGCCAATACGTCTTTGCCCTCAAGGGCCGGGGGAATAGCGGACGCCTGGACCGGCGTCGGGGTAGTGAAATGGAACTGTGCCAGCTTCTGCTGGAGCCCAGCAGACAGGGGCATATCTTTAAATTGTGTCAAAACGATTTTTTCTTTCTGGAGAGGCGTCTCGCGAGGAGGCATACAAGATGCGAGTCGCGAAGATACAGCTGAAGCCGCTCTGAGTTATTCGGCGCCGAAAATGAAACGGAAGCAGGAAAGGCGGGAAATCAGATCTTAGAGATGGATCGGATGTCGCTTGCAAGCGGCCGCAGCCAATAGCGTCTACGTAAAACTATATCACAGTGCGCTTTGCGATCAGCGAAACGCACCAACTTGGGTACTGCTTGCCAGCCATTACTTCCCAAAATCGTGGAAGTCGAATCCCAGCGGCTGGCCGTCTTCGTCATGGGTGACCACAAGGTCGGCCACGGGTTGCGTCTCAGCAACAGCAACATCAGTATCGCCAGGCTGTTTGCGTTGGGCTTTCTTCTGGGCCTTTTCAACGCGCTTTTCCTGCCGGGCACGTTCCTTCTGGCGCTTGGTAAAGGTTGTACGAGAGCTTCCTGCCATAATCCTCAGTCAAGTTTGGATGTCGTTAATTTGATTGATTTTTTGTCAAAAAGATTCAATGTTCGTCGATAACTCGTGCTCTGTACCCATCATACAGGTTTTCAGGTCAGCGAACCTGTTCCCTCCAATCCCAAACGAAGCATGTCCGGCTAACCGCGTGTGTTTGGGTCTACCTTCGGGCGTTGGCCAACCTGTTTGCCACTTCCTAGTTGTGATGGGAACGGGCGGTCGCCCGGGGATTGGAACGGCGACCAGAAAGCATTCGTGCCGGAGTTAACTAGTGGTAGCCAAGCTCGGGAGGAAGGTCCCCCTGGGCCGATTCCTGCCAGCCAGCCCCCTGTTTAGGAATATGGTTCGGACGGGAATATTTATCGAGGAGTGAAACTGGGGCACGTCCCTCAGTTCAGGTACACCGGCTTGCGGGGTACGAAACGACGATCTTCAGGGGACGGTTCCTCGACCAGCTTCTGGGATTGCTTGACGAGGAAGTGGCTAAGGAACATCGCTATGTCGTGAGCCGCGCGGCTGCTCAGGATCCTGGCGTAGCAGATCGCGTCCACGCCACAAGGAAACATGCCTTTGTCTGGCCACTGGCCGGAGATCAGCAGGACCGGTATGTGGGGAGAAATCAGTTTCAGACCAGAGGCTATGGTGCTGCCCGCACAGATGTTGTCGTAGTGGATGAGGATAGCGTCAACGGCACTTGAAAATAGCAGTGTTCGGGCCGCCCCTTCCGTGTTAATCGACACGACCGGACGGCAACCTTCCCGTTCCAGACAGCTCCGGAAATGGGAATAGATACTCGAATCAACGGGATTTTCGCCTACGAAGAGAACCCTCAGGCGCTCGCTCATTTGAGACACGCTCCTTGCCCGGCGCGCAACATCACTCCGCGCTTGGCGGTGAACGAATCGTCACCTCAGTAAGGGGGCCCCATATTAGCGGCGGACTCCCTGGGCGGTGGATAGAGAAGGCCGACCTGCGGGGATTCCGCCGCGGTTATGATTGCCGCAGGATAAAAGCACAGTCCGTACGAGTCTGTTCAATATTGCTCACATTGCTATTTATTGGTGAGGAACTCTCCCGGCAAATATCCTGTTGCCACGGAAGCCGTCCGGCAACCTGTAGATGAGCACTGGTGCTTGGCGGGGGAATCTTCGACTCTTGATAGGAAGCCTTGGCGGCATTTGCTTCCGGCCTAATTCGGCTGCATAAGAACTCTGCGGAGCCGCCACAGGACAGTCGCTAAGGCTGCGAGCCCCGCGCTCCAGCCTGCGAAGGCTATGTGGACGATCCAGGCCGGGGCGACGCCGACTCGCCGCAACAGAAACGGCAGAAAATTCCAGGTGGTGATGTGGACGTAGTCCCATGGGTCCCAATGCATGGCATAGTTGTTCAGCCCCCAGGCGTCCATTTTTCCCAACGAGAACGCCACGATGTTCCGCATACGCAGGGCGATCACGAACGTCGGATGGCCGAGGGTCTCCATCTGGTAAATCTCCAGCGGCAACCAGAAGGCGAGCGAAGCAAGCTGGATCACACCGCTGATCATCAACAGCGCTATTCCTATATTCCAAATTAGCTTTCCCGCCTGGCTGCGATAGCGTAACAACAACGGGACCGCCAGCAGCGTCACCAGTTCGGCGGTAGTCGAAACGTAGCGGTCGCCCCAGGCGAAGTCGCCACTCCACACCGTATAACGAGCGTAAAAACTGATGTACGCCAATAGCAGCAAACATGCGGTGATGACATAAGCCTTTACGGCCGGGCTGAACCGTTTCCAGGCTACAGCGGCAACCAAGATCATGAGGATCAGCAATGGATCGAAGAGAAAAATTGACTTCTCGGGGGCGAAGAGTGCTCCGAAAAAGCCCACGTGGAATGGCGTCTCGAACGGATAGGCAGCGGGCAGACCCGGATCTCGCTGCCGGGCTTCGCGAGCAACCACGCTCACGTAGGTATTGAAGAATGACCCAAAGCGATAATACTGATAGAGGCGGTCGACCAATCCGAAAAACACGTAAACCGGCAGAGCGGTCGCGATGTAGGTTCGACATCGATTCCAAAGCGCCTTGCCTCGGATACCCTCCAGCCATAGCACCAGCAGCACGAAAAGGCCTCCCGCCAGCAGATCCATGCCGGCAGTAAGACGAGTCAGCAGATTGAGTCCGAAGGCAGCGGAGCCGATCAGGAGAGCGCGCCGGTTGCCATTGCGCAACCACTCGTATTGATAGGAGAATCCGGCGAGCGTCAGCAGAAAGATGTAGTTGTTCTCCATCATGTTCTGCGTGTAATGCAGGTGCGTCGTCAACAGCAGGAGCGCCAGAACGCCCATCACGGCCTGCTTTACATCGAAGTTAAGTTGCTGCAGGAAGCGGAAGCAAAGCAGCGCCGTCAGTACGGTGACAAGGATGTTCACGCTGTAGCTGACGAGGATGTTGCGCACGCTGGGATCGGTCCCGCTGTAATTGGCGAAAGCAGGCAGCCGCTCGACGTAGGTCCCAATCACATCCGCCGGCAGCAGAAGCAGCGACTGTCCCATGCCATACCAGCTCTGCAACTTGCCATCACGGCCATGCACGCCAAATTCGGGATACTCATCGGGAAACACCGGCGGCTCCGCCGTCCACCACGCATGAGCGGATTGGAGCCGATGTTGGGTGTCGGCGGTGCCCAACTCTCCCGATTGCACTACGAATGCGATGAGACCAGCGGCCAGGGCCAGCAGGAAGAGCGGATCACGAAACCAGCGGCGAATGGGATCGATCATTATCGGTATCTGGGCGATACGGAAGCGGTCTCCGCAGACTCCAGTCAACCTTCATCTTACTTCGGGACCACCAACCATCCCGAAATTGCCGCGAGATGCTCGTGCCCGTGATCAACCCAAGGCCCTGCTCTCATCAAGTGACATCTCAAGCGGATCGTTACCGCGGGACCCTGTTGACTTCCACGGAAAGCGCTATTAATGCACCACCGGCAACTCGATGAAACTTTCTTCGCCGGGAGCTACGTAGATCCGCTGCATTGCCTTCTTGTAGTCGGCTGGCTTCGTCCAAAAGATGTTGGGCACGAAGGTCTGCGGATTGCGATCATAGAGCGGAAACCAGCTCGACTGGATCTGCACCATGATTCTGTGTCCGGGCAAAAACACGTGATCGGCCGTGGGCAGTGCAAACTGATAAAGCACCGGCTTGTCGGGCGTGAGTGCTTTCGGTTCGGAGAAGCTCTCGCGATAACGTCCGCGAAAGATGTCGGCAGCCACCATCAATTCATACCCTCCCATCTTCGGATCAGCCGCGACTTCGTCGGGATAAACGTCGATCAGCTTCACCACCCAGTCTGAGTCCGAACCGCTAGTGGACGCCGTGAGATGAACCATTGGTTGACCGGCAATCTTCAGCGGCTGCGTCAGTTTGTCTGAGACAAACGACAGCACATCCGGACGCGCTGCCGGCTGGCGCTGATCGGTCACCAGCCAGGTCGACCAGGTTGAGCCGTCGCCATAGCCAAACGGCTGCACCGGCCGCGACAGATACGGCACCGGCTTGGCAGGATCGGAAACGTATTCTTCGTAAGTTTCGCTGGTGGCTCGCGGAGCGGTGAAGCCCAGCTTCAGTCCGGGCTGCAGGTAGAGTGGTGAAGGAGTTATGGTGCAGCCGCTCGAACATCCCGCAGGCCAAGCCGGCAGGCGCAGCCACTGATTGGTTCCGGTTTCGTATGCGGTCACCGGCGCAATGTCGGCCTTGGGCGCACCATCTTTCAGATACTGCGCGAGAAACGGCGCGAGTACCTGGCGGCGAAAGTCCAATGCAGTATCGGTGGGAAACCTGAGTGCTCCCAGGCTGCTGCCCTCGCTATTCTCCTGCCCGTGATGCCACGGCCCCAGCACCAGAAAGACCATATCGTTCTGCGTGTCTTTTGGCTTGATTGCGCGATACACCGCCGTCGCGCCGTAAATGTCTTCCTGGTCCCAAAGACTGTCGACCAACAGTACCGGAACCTTCAGCGGCTGGGCCGCGAGAAGCTTGTCGACCGCCTGGTCCTGCCAGAACTCGTCGTAGGTAGGATGCGCCAGCATCTTGCGCCACATGCCGGTCTGCTCCAGTCCATGAAGGCGGCCCATCTCGCCCGCCGAACCCGCCGCCATATAAGCGTCGTAGTCGTCGGCATATCCGTTCCACCACTCCGGACCATTGCCGCGTGCCGCCTCCTGATCCTGGAAGTAGATCATCATTTGCTGACGAAACGCTCCGTTGTGGAACCAGTCATCGCCCATCCAGCCGTCCACCATGGGATTCATCGGCACCACCACCTTCAATGCCGGATGAGGATTGAACATCGCCATCAGGGTGGTAAAACCTTCGTATGAGGTGCCGAGGATACCGACCTTGCCGTTGCTTTCGGGAAGGTTCTTCACCAGCCAGTCAATGGTGTCGTATGCGTCCGTGGCATGGTCGACAGGAGTGGGATTGAGCGGCCCATGCAACGGCCGGGTCATCACGTAATCGCCTTCTGAACCGTACTTGCCGCGCACATCTTCGAAGACTCGGATGTAACCGCCTGCCACCGTAACGTCCGCCGCACCACGATTGCCCAGAATCCGCGCCATGCTGGGGCTTGCGGCCTGACTGGCTCTCTGGCTGGCGTTGTAAGGCGTGCGCGTCAGCAGGATGGGCGCATTCTTTGCCCCCTTGGGGATGACAATCACCGCATGCAGCTTCACCCCATCGCGCATCGGAATCATGACATCGCGCTTCTCGTAATCGAAGCTGGAGGTGTTCTGGGTGAAGCTGTCTGGAATCTCGCTGGGAAGGGCAGGATACTTTTCATTCGCCGATGGCGAACTTTGCGTGGTTTGAGCCGCCGCTGGCGTGAAGGAAATCGGCAGTACGAGGAGAGCGGCAATTGTGAGCGCGTAGACGCGCTGTGACCAGATCATCGAGGAGCATCCCTTCGCAGCCGCTCAGAATATGGCCTTCGGCTTCAGCATGCAACCTCGGAGGTAGGGATCTCCATTGTTGCGCTGTATTCGATGCTTTAGATTGGACTGGCGAAGCCGTCACTGCCACGATCGACGAAGCGATGCCAAGGGACTTGCCGTCGAATGTTTCTCCTGTCCCTCCTTCGCGAGAAATTGGCCGTCACCAGATTGGCGTGGCGCACCGCACGGCACGTTGGGAGAAGCAGTGGCGTCGCCGACGCCTGTAGGCCTTCCGTTGCCACGCCCGGAAAACGCCAAAGTCTCCTGCTAAATCCCTCAGTTTCGCCAAAGCTAGTTTGGGCTGAGTTCAACGTAAATCGCCAAACCTACCCAGGCGAACGCACTATTGGCTGCGTACTGGTCCGTAACCGGAGGAGAACAAAAACACGCGCCGTCGCCTGTAAGAGTGCAGTGGTCCGTAGACTGAGGTTCCCCGGCTCCAAGGTGAAAGATAATCACGAAAAACGTGGTCTACCAAACGATCGGTTGAGACCTCGCCTAAAAAAGCGTCATGTTTGTGCCCCGCCGATCGCCCTATTCGGCGAAAGCCCCATCCGTCTTATCGGCGGAATTTGTCCAGCAATTTCTAGAGAATAAGGCTCGCCTCTAATCCGCACAGGCCATGTAGAATGTCACGCCATCCGACGAGCTTTTGTTTCCGTCCTCTGGGCGACGCCTGGCTTTCTCCGAGCTGCTGAGGCAGGTTCTCTTGTTTTGACTACAGCAGGTTTCGTCGCCTTGGCAGCTTTCGCTCCCGTCTTTCGGGCGGCGCCTGGCTTTCTCCGAGCTGCTGCGGCAGGTTTTCTTGTTTTCGCTGCAGCAGGTTTCCTAGCTTTGGCTGCGGCAGGTTTTCTCGTTTTCGAGACGTGAGTTTTCCTCACTCTGGCCACGGCTTCAACCGGAGTCGGCAAATCAGGTTGGGTCGGTTTCTGAGTGCGATGGTGGCCATGGTGCAGCGATTGGATGTGCGCAGCCTCTTCTTCCGTCCGCAGCTGAGTGTCGGCACTGTTTCGGCGTTCGTCCTCAAGGTATTCCGGAATCGTTTTAGTTGCCATGGGGTTAGTGTGCCAGAACTATCCCCCCCGAGCTGTCCAATTTTGCCCACTCGATAGCAATTTCGTGAACTGCTACGAGAAGGCTGGACAGAGACCCACTACCCAGCAGCCATCGATATAAGTCCGGCGGTCCTGGCTCCGTCTACAGATCAAATTCATAACGCGTAGTCTTTCATTCTCGGTCGAGAGCCTACATAAGATGATGCCCCACTCATCCGCGACCTTTTGCGAATGAGTGGGGCACTGGGTGGCTAGCGATTGCCTTTCAGCCTGCGCTCTTAATTCCAATACGGCTTGGCGCCGTAATACGTGTAGACTTTGGTGCCCCAGCTATGGTCAGCCATGTTGGGCCAATGATCCTTGTCAAAACCTGGAGCGGCCTTGAGCAACTCCTTGTCGACGTTCAGAATGAACTGATGTTCCACTGTGTCGACCGCGAGGGAACTCCACGGAATGGCAAATAACTTGTCGCCCATGCCCAGGAAACCCCCGAACGAAAGAACCGCGTAAGCGACACGACCCGAGTCTAGGTCGATCATCAAATGCTCAATTTTTCCGAGGTCTTCCTTTCGTAAATTTACGACTTTATTGCCCGCTAGGGTATCTGCGGCGAGTACTGTAGGCGTTCTTTCCATTGTTGCTGTCATGTGTGTTCTCCTCTATTTCTGCGTATTCACATTTGTGAATTCCGGGTATTACGTAGGCGGGTATATGCCCTGGAGAGTCTTGTCGTCCGGTCAGAACCGAATGCTTGAAGCGTTCTTCTCAGCTTTCGTGACGTTAGACTGTGGATCGGCGCAGATAAAATGTTGGCTCCATCCAGAGAAACAGTAAAAATCTGAACTTCACTGCCCCATACCCTCCGCCGATCTTCTGACACTGTTCGTCTTCGATAGTCCAACTTTCCGACCGTGTGAAACGGGCACGTTGTTTCACAATACAAATGCTACTACCGCAGATTGGTACGGACTGTGCAAAACCGCTCGCTACGAAAACAATTCTGAAACTCGGCTCCGTTCCAGATTGACCTGTCATCTTTTTGAGCTCATGACATCATGCCCCTATGTATAAGAATCAGCCAAAGCAAGAGTCCGACTAAGCGATTCTGGCTCGCGTCAAAAAAGAAATGGATGAGCCGCGCATGGCCGAATCTACGCGACGTCAACCACACTACGCTGCAGGGTTTGGAAAAGCTGCTGTACCCGACGTGGCCAAGAATTCCAGGGCCGTCCATTCGATTCCAGTTGGTGGCAAATCTGCGCTTAATCCGCAGTCGGCGCAAGCACAAGATGGACTAGAGTCGGCAAGGAGCGGGGTTCAGAAGTCACCACTTATGGACCTCTAAGGACCGCGTTACACATAGACGAATGGCCGGTCTCCGCTGCTTCTCCAGAAGTAGGCGAGGATGATCACACTTGCAACCGCCGCGTATGCACACCACAGAGAGGTGAACGCGTAACGCTTGAACTCCATTACAGACAGAAGAATGACCAGGTTTGCGGCGCCGAAGATTACCATGGCCTTTACCTTCGAGAAAAATAGCGAGCCGCAGGTTGCAATCACATACACCAGGGCGATCGCTATATTGTTTGTCGCTTGATTGATGTATACGATGCTATGTCCCTTGACATATAGCTGCAATGGGTACGCCGTCAATGCCCACAATATATAGAGCGTTGTTGCTCCGCCGAGCACGAGAAAAGGCAGCATACGCTTGCGGCTCTTCCCGTCAGGCTCGAACATCAGCACGCTTAATGGCAGCAGAAAAGGCAACAATCCTTGCGCATAAAGCATGAACGCCGCGCCCATGTTATGCGCCACCACCGGCGAGAGAATTCCATCCAATCCCAGCCAAACGAATCCTTCGATGAACTGATGAACAGCGAATAGTATAGGCAGCGTGGCGAAAAGCAATTCGCGCCTGTGCTTCACCCTAGTCAATGTGGCCACGCCGACGGCGCCCAAAACTCCGCTGCCAACAAAGTTCGCTGTGGCTGAAAAACACATGGCTCATTTCCCCCGTTGCGAAGATTACGCTTGTCGCCGGGGAATGAACAGGGAACCTTGAGTCTGGCATTGCTTTCCCAAGTCTTACCCACGTCTGTTTCCAAGAGGTCACTGATCAAATGCTTGCCGCACGGTCGAAGCCAGAGCGTTAAGCATGAAGGGCTGCTGAAAGGCGATAAATCCTTAGGCCATCGTCGTCGGACTCAGGTTGGAGAGTGCTACTGTATCCCGACCGAGTAGGTTTTTCAAACGGACCGGCAATGAGGCTCTGCAAAAACCGTCTAACGCTTGCAATTTGCCATCGGCAAAATCCCGCGCTGGCATTTTGATTCTGTGAAAACAACCGAGCAACGCGACCTTTTCCCCGGTGCTCTGGCGGGTCCGATCGCCGTCTCCCGCTCCAATCCTCACGGCTCTACTACGGCACATCATCGAGTTGCTGCAGTTTAGCCTCGGCACTGGCTTTGATCCCATCCTTGCGCTGCTGGTCGTCCATCGTATCGGATGACAACAGTACGAGGGCTTTCCTGGAATTTTGGCGCGCTAGGTCTCCCTGACCATCGGCCAGATACGCGTCACCGAGGCTGTCATAGACATTCGGCGAATTCGGATAGGCGTAGGCGTTCAGCTTCAGGATCTCGATGGCACCCTTCACATCGCCCGCCTGCATGTGTTCATATCCCATGAAATTGACGGTTGCCTCGTCGAACGTCGTCGCTTTGGGATCGCGTTGGCGAGCTTGTTCCAGCTGAGTTTGCACCTTGGCAGCGCCGCCCTGGTCGATCGTATTGAGCACCTGCACTTCCGGCGACAGCGCGACGGACTGATTCGCCGCCGGCGCCTTTCCGGGAGTCTTGATGAGCGTCGTCACATACCAATCCGTGATCGCCGTCATCAGCTCCGGATGAACCCGGAAGATATCCGCTCCATGGCCGCCTATCGGGTAAGAAACCAGCTTCTTATCAGGATCGGCAGTGATGTCGTACAGCCACTGAACCTCCACTACCGTGGGCTTAAACTCGTCATCATCAGCATAGGCGAGAAAAACGGGAACCCTGTTATCGCGGCGCAGGAATTGGCGTCCGCCGTAATTGGTGTTGCCCGACAGCAGCACCAGAGAGCGCACTTCGGGGTGGCGAATCGCCGTCTGCAGCGAATTATTCACACCGCAACTGGCGCCGCCAACGCCGATCGCATCCCGTGCGACTCCCGGCTGCGACACCAGATATTGATACGCAACCTCGATGTCACGCGGCCATTTCTGCTGTTCGTCATTCAGTTCCTGCGGCGTGGCCTTGTCGTGCGGTACGCCGGCGCTCTCGCCGAAGCCGCGATAGTCGAGGGTGAGAACGTTGATTCCAGCCGCGGAGAGCTGCTGTGCCAATCCGTCCCAGACTTTGCGGTCGCGATTGCACTGGTGCAGCAACAGCACGCCGGGGCCGGGTTTGCCCGCCGCATAATAGGTCGCCTTCAGCTTGGCGCCATCAGCAGCAGTCAGATCGACCACGCGCTCAGCGCACAGCGCCAACGATGCTGTAGCCAGCATGAAAAGAAGTGATGGAATGCAACCGCGGACAAAGATTTTGCGCATCGAGAACCTCACAACCGCAATATTCTACGGAGCCGGCAGGAAGTAAACCTCCGATGCCGAATTCCGCTGTGTGGCGCTCGGAGAGCGGGACAGACCGCTGCGTCGCCGAAAGGAATTCAGTAGTAATGGTCCGCGGCAACGGCAATTACTTCGCTCGAGTGACGGGCTGCCCAATGGCGTTTCTACACCCGGGGAGTTCCCGAGACTAATCCGGCTAAGCAACCGATAACCGCATTATCGGGCGTTTTTCGAAATCTTTACGCTCTGTCTTACCCGCAGCATCGCGTCCAAAACCCCAGCGGAAGGCTATGTAATTTCCAAAGATGCCCGCGGGATGCGGATCCACCATGCTAGTAAGCGACTTGCCATTAATCTTGTAAGGCTCCAGCATGCGGTAGATGCGATAGGAGTCCATCTGCAGCCACATCATCTGGCTTAGCTCAAGCCGATTGCTGTTCAGCACCTCATTAACGGGCAGCGTGTAGGCGGCCAGCTTGTTCTCATACGCTTCCCTTTTTCGGCTGATCGCGTCCTGCAACTTCTTGTTTAGCCAAGGGGCTCCGTCAACATCCCAATCTTTGACCTGTTCCCATGCGGGCAATTCGACGAGAGTCGCAAGTTTTTTCCGGCTTTCTACATACTGACCAACTTGCTGGTTCAGGAAAACTTCGTTCCCATGCGCCACTCCGAACGGCCGAGTCGAACTGAAAGAGGCGAGCAGCAAGGCTGTATTCACCAGCAACAGCTCCAAATCAGCGCGTAATTTCTCCAGCTCCGCCTTTCTCTGAGCTTCAGCTTGCTTCACCTCGCACAGATACTCCAGCAACCGGGTCCCCAGTTCGCCGGAGCCCAACTGCTTAACAATGGTGAACAGCGTCGAACGGATCAATGGCAACCGTCAACTCCTTGAGCTGCTTTTCCTTTGCCTGCTCCGCTCCAGGTTGGGCGCCCGGTGGCTGCACCGCTTTAGAAGGATTGAGATATTCGTCAACGGTGTCGAGAATGTAGGGTGAACGATAAATTGCCGGCTCGAATACCGGATGCTCGCCCATCGTCGGCTTAAGATATTTAGGTGTCAGGTCAAGGGGCAGACGACGGGGCGCATGTTCCGCGGTTTTCGCCACCACAGTCTCGGGCTTTGCGTCGCCAGTCTGGGTGGGAACTGCTGATGCCTCTGCCGCGCCCTGGACGGGTGGTTTGCCTTGGTCCTCAGGTTTAGAGGCCACTCCAGATGCCATGTCGCACCTCGCAGGCAGGTCTTCGGGGCCAAAAATGCTACCCGTTTCGACTCTTGCTGGCAAACTATATTTTGCTAGGCAGACCGGAAAGCCGGAAGAAGCTCTTGGACAGGCTCGCCGAGAAGGGCCTCGGCCACGAGCAATCCGGGATTTTCGCTCCAAGGATGAGGCATGAAGACTCCTAATGCGATACAACAGGTACGATCCGGAAAACAATACATGACCAGGACTCAATGACTGGCAGAGCTTTGCTCAGCCTATCCCGGCACTGGCCCCGATATCGAAAGCGTATCAATACTGCCTCTCTACGCTGGACAAGGCAATGGCCTGCCGCGCGTCCCCGCGGACAAAATGAGCGGCAACGAGCAGGCTCGGGTGGCGGCGTACTGTTTGTCCGTTCTCAGTCGTCCCGGAGGGGTCCATCTCACGCTTGGAAATAAGAAGGCGGGAGACATCGCGGCGAACTTCAGGTTTGGGGGCCCAAGTCGGCGTCCGTGTTTGGGACGCCAACCTGGGTCCGGACCTTGTGATTTCTTTCGCGGTTTGTTGCACTGTCACCCTCCAAGCCTGCAGACTGGTTACCCTGGCTTGCTCCGGTAACAATAGCGACAGAATTCACGATGCCTCCTTCTTGCCGGCTTTCAGCGAACAGACTTGGAATGCCCGACACCCGGAACCCGTTATGATCCGCACACCGATAGGCTTCTCAAGCTTCGTTAGGGCTCAGGAGGACACGACCTGTTTCGCCTCCAGGATGATGTCCACCACTTTTTGTGGCGCGCTGAGCAGAGGCGTGTGATCGACGGCAAACGATCGTGTGGTGGCCCCCATCCGTTCGGCCATGAAGTGTTGTGTCTTGGGATTGATCATGCGGTCTTCTTCCGCAATCAGGAACCAGGAAGGCTTGGATCTCCACGCCGGTTTTGGAACCGGCTCCTGAATGCACTTCAGGGCGATTGGCCGCTGCACGGCTGCCGATAACGCAATCTGGTCTGCCGACGCATTTTGCGCAAAAGCATTTTTGAAACCGTCGTCCGGCATCCAGATGAAACCGTCTGTATCCGGCGCGAGTTGGGGCGCCAGGAGATGCTGCTCATCACGGTAGAAAACCTGAGCCACCGTCTCGCCCTCATCGGGAGCCAGCGCCGAAATATATACCAGTGCCTTCACACGATCATCATTAACCGCGCCGATCACCGCGCCCGCATAGGCGTGAGCCAGCCAGAATGACCGGTCCTGTCGTGCGAGCGATGGTGCGCTTCACGTGCGGCCGCGTCATCGGCAAGTGAGGTCAGCGGGATGGGAGCTGCGATTACGCGCATCACCTACTCGCTGAAGACGGAGAATTACATCTTTCCAACTCGAACCATCGGCCCACGCGCCGTGAACCGCAACTACGGTAATGTTTCCGTGAGACTGCCACTGGCTCGAATCCTTTCTGCCTGGCCGCAGAAGAGTGCTGCTCCGACTTCGTGCACCTACGAACCGAGAAACTGCCGAATACTGCTCGGCGATGAAATCGCTGGAGTCTTCCAGCGCGAAGTGGCCGGTATCAATCAGGTGCAACTCCGCCTTGGGGAGATCTCGCTGGTAGGCTTTGGCTCCCTCGACGGTGAAGAATGGGTCGTTCTTTCCCCAGACGAATCAGCATTCTCGGCTGGCTGCTTGCGGAAGTACTCATGCCAGCGGTCGTACAGCGCAACGTTGGATTGATAGTTGTAAAGGAGATCGAGCTGGATTGCATCATTGCCCGGACGATCGAGAAAGAATTGATCCAGCGTGTAGGAATCGGGGCTGATTCGTTCTGTGTCTGCACGCCGTGCGTGTACTGGAAGATGGTTGTTTCTTTCTTCAGTAGCTCGCGCACCGGCTTCTCGGTTTCGGCGTTGCGATTCGCCCAGAACGGCTTCATCGGGTCGAATGCAGCGCCGATACCTTCCGCGTATGCATTGCCGTTCTGCACGACGATGCTCTCGAATGGCGTCAGGATGTTTTGAGGCGATGCGATAGCCGACCGGCGCGCCGTAGTCCTGCACGTAGACGCTGAACTGCTTCAAGCCGAGATTCTTGAACAGCAACTCCTCGACGTGCGCTGCCAGGTTGTCGAAGGTGTATTCGAACTCCTTCGCGCTGGGCGCATCGCTATAACCGAATCCCACGTAGTCCGGAGCGATGACGTGGAGCTTGTCCGCCAATCGCGGTATCAGGTCACGGAACATGTGCGAAGAACTGGGAAAACCATGCAAAAGTACTATGGTTGGTGAATCCTTGGATCCGGCTTCGCGATAAAAGAGCTTTCGTCCCCGGACATTGGCATGATGATAAGTTGTCATGACTGCGTCCTTTCTGTTCAGTTGATTCAGCAACTCGCCGTGGGAGTGGCTGACGAGCGCAGGCAATACGACCTAAGATGTGACGACACCATCAAAAGTTTCTTTATTGGTGTTAAATTCTTGAGAATATATTTCTAAGGACAAGGTCCTTATGGCAGGCGCAGGCGCGACGAGCAACAGGAATGGGTAGATGGCTTTCTTATTTGTCGGCAATCACTTGGCCCTCGATTTCCTAAATACGAAGCCGATTTTGGAAGGCGAGCCTCACGAGCTCCTGCCGAATGCCGCAGCGCTGGAACGATGGCTGATCGCTTCTGGAATCGTCACGTCTCAGAAAGATAGAGCGCTGGTTCGAGGATGGCGTAACTCGCGTGAGGCAGAGGCCTTCGTAAGGAAGCTGATCGCATTTCGCGAACGTCTACGAGCCGCGGTGCTGCGCTTGGAGGGCGGGTCGCTGCCAGGACGACGCATTCCTGGCGGAAGATGAATATGCTCCTGAAGGAACACCCGCAACGCGCCCAGCTTAGCAAGCAAGGCTCAGAGGTGGTGCTCGACGGTCGTCTATCGAACCCCGAAGACCTGAGGACGTATGGGCGGCGATCGTTGCTGCGGTGACGAAATTGCTCTCTGAGATTGAACCATCCCGCATCCGCAAGTGCGAAGCGGAATCATGCGTCGTCCACTTCTACGACACCAGCAGAAAGGGATCACGCCGCTGGTGCAGTATGAATATTTGCGGAAACAGGTTGAAGGTAGCCGCTTATCAAAGACGACGCCGCAACCGCGCGGGCTCGTCGATCGTTGACGAATAACGGACAAACCGAAAGCTGCTCAGGATCGGTACCGGGAAACAGCCTAGGGGGAAAGACCGAGATGGAGATCTGGATCATGCTGTTTGCCACGGCGGTTGGAGGCCGTATCGATGGCAGAGAGCAAGTTGAAGCGCAAACCGGCGCCCAAGTCCATTCTGAAACTCCCGGACCTTGAGCAGTCCAAATCCTCTGTTCTTATCAGCCTGACTTCTCAAAGTTCTCAGCGGACCTATGTCAAAGGTGCTTAACAAACCAGTCGACTGCGGCCCTTGACGCGACTTCAAAACTTTCAAGGTATGCCGCGAAGTGACCCCCAGGTATGAGCACGAGCGATTTCGGTTCCAGCGCTCGCTCATAGGCGGCGAGCGCGAGATCGGTTGGGGCGATCGTATCGTGGGTGACCGCGATCATCAGCAAAGGGGTTGGTGAAACGCGATCGATCCAGCGTCCAGGTTCGTACATCCGGGCGCGCCAATTGGACTGAATGGTGATCTCGTTTTTCCAGATCCCAGGCGGGACCTCTTGGGAGAAAAATTCGACAGCGTCCGGGGCGTGATATTGTGCCGGAGCATTGGGGTCGATATCGACAATCTTCTGTTCGCGGCGCCTCGGCCCTGGGCGCGTTGATCCTCGTTGAATATTTCTTCGAGAGCCGCCAGTGCTTCGAGGGTTCACTCTGCGCTGACCTGAGGCGAATCCGTCGATTGTCGGCACCTGTGTGACGACGGCTTTCAGTCGCCGGTCCGTAGCGCCAAGTACAATTGCATGCCCTCCCGAATGGCTTGTCCCCCAGAGACCGATGCGCCCAGCATCGACATAGTTGAGGGACTCCAGGTAACTAATCGCCTGACGCCAGTCCTCAATCTGGCGCCAAGGGTCGATGTCGTGGCGCGGTTCACCACCGCTGGTGCCATAATTTCGATGATCGTGCAGCAATACGACGAAGCCCGCTTCCGCGAAGGCGCGAGCAAAAGATTCGATGCCGTGGAATCTGGTTAAGCTAAACCCATGCGCCATCGTCACAGCGGGAAGGGATGTTGGATCGGTTGGCCGGTCGAAACAACCAAGCTGCCAACTTCGTGCCATCGGTGGCGAAAAACTCTACGTCGATCCGATCGACCATTACCTTTCTCCTCATTTAACGATGTTGAACGGGATGCCGATGCCGCAGGAGCCGCCCGCCGGCGGCGATCATTTCAGGTAGATTGCGCCGCTGATTGCACCGCCCAGATCCCCCAGCTTGCCGCCCTCTTTCTTCCCGCCTGTGATATCAATCGATCCTTTGGGCTCGCCATGACATGCCAGGCAAGAGGGTTCGTAGTATTCCGGGATAATCACGCGATAGGCCTTCTTGCCTTTAAGCTCTGCCACCTCCTCCACGAACTCGCCTTTCTTCCATCCGGCTGACTGAAACTTGTCTTGAATCACGTTCTTCTCCCACGTGTCGGGCATATTGGGCTGGTGACGAATCAGCTCTGGAGGAGCGGTTAGTTTTACATAGGCAAATTCGCCCACTTTGCTGGTGAAACGCTGCGCCACCTGATAGGTGAATACCGCAGGCACCAGTCCTCTTTAGAATCGCCACGGACATGTGCCTCGTCCATGACTTCCTGAATCGCTTCCATTTCGGCTTGAAGCATCCGTCCTTCTGCGAGACGTCGGATCGAGGGTGGGGAGAGCGTGGCCGGTTTGCTCTGCATATTTGGCACCTTAGCCCGCTCGACTAGTTCCTTGCCGCTCAAAGCCTTGCCCGCCGCCATCGCGTCTTGCTCGTCGGATATGACCTGTCTGGTAGCACGTAGCAAGCTCGTCAAATGGACCAGAATGGTGTGATCGATGGCGCCCTGACTGACGAGCCTCTTCAGGCAATATCTGCTTCAGCAGAATCCGGCTTGACCGAGAGCTCTCCGCTGAAAGGCCGATCGTGTGATGCGATCAGCAGGATGGAGACAGCAACTCCGGTTGCAAAGATCCACATCGCAATCGCCCCCGCGCCTCGACTCTCGATATGGACCATCGCGATGGCGACGAGGGTGCAAATCGCCTGCACGATAAGCGCCGTCCACTTCACCCAATTCACCCGCGACCGGCTAACCGCGATCCGTTGCCGGCGTGCCTCCATCGCACCTTCGAGAGCGGCCACGATCTGACGCTGGGCGGTCGCCTGCCCCTCGCTCTGCGGCTTCACGGCCAGAATGAATTGCAGTTCCTCCGCCAGCGCGACATGGGGTCACCGTGAACGACGCCGCATTGCGTTGCGCCATCAAGGGCCATTCAACCGTCACGACCTCTCCAATATGCCGGCGTGTCAGTTCCCGCATACGGAGCTCCGGTTCGCCTGGAAAGCTGGCTGCGAGGAATATGACGGTGCTTAGCGAATTTGCCTCCGTGTTGACGGCAGCTCTCGCGCGGTCCGTATCGCTCCAAACCTGGGAAGCCACGAATGCCACAAACAAACCAAAAATTATGCCTAGCGGAGGAAGCATTCCAGGAGAAACGCCTTTGAAGATGACGGGTGCGTTCGCCACCAGCGAGCCGGAAAGTTAGCGGCGAAAATAATGGCGGTTCCCAAATAAACGAGACCGAATACTGCGAGCGACATCCAGCCGATCGAAAGGTTATCGATGTGCACGGGCCAACTTCTCTCCTGGTAATCGACCTACGAGCCGAAAATTGCAAGAGCCATTCATATAGTCAGATTGTACCGAGGCTGTCGCTGAGTGACGAAGAAGACGACATGCCATCAGGGCGCTTTTCCGAGGCAGCGCATGCGCTCATCCACGTGGGCCGATGAAAGGCGGCCAGCATGGCCCACTTACATAGAAGAATGAGGTAACGGAAAGGCGGGCAACACATTATCATCGCAGGCCTAGCTCTCAAAATGGCTCGCAAGTGGCAGTTACCAAACTCTAAAGGGTGTTTCGCGGCTTCTACCGCACACCACGCTCCTCAGTGTGGACGCCCAGCGCCAACCAACCACGCCGCCACAGAGTGAACCAGGCCACATCATTGTTTCGGAATCCGCAAAATGGAATCGCCGCCTCAAGTGACGGAATCTACGATGTAGCATTGGTCTTCCTCAATCGCACCACTACCAGTGCGCCTGCGAGGACGAAAATGATGCTCAGCAGCATCAGTTCGAGGGAGCCATCGCCGCGATCAGGTGCGACTCCGAATATTTGCTCGATAAAGTTCACCAGCATACCCTCTAGGGCAGGAGCATCTCGCTGCCGCGCGAATACAGTACTACCAGCGTGTCGTTCTTTGTAGCGCCAGCAATATGCTCGACGTTGTAAGGACCATTTGGGGTCTGATAAACGGTCAGGCCTTGCCGGAGATGGACACCGCTGAGTTCAGTGGCATTGGTCACGCGCCAGTTTGTTTCCGGCGTCCAGAAGAAAATCTGCAGCTGGCTTTTGTTGTCCACGGCGGCAAGGAACTCCACGTTATAAGGACGGCCCCAATCCGTCTGCCAGCTTACCGGAGCTCCGGCAATCTTCTGGCCGGTCAAGCTGGACAGTTCACTACCTCCCAGTCGTGGCTCGGGGCCCAGTAGAAGACCAGCAAATCTCCATGCGGGCTGCGCGCCGCGACATGATGTACCAATTCCGGGCCGTTGGGCGTGACCCAACTGGTGGGAGACTCAATAGCGATCTTATGACCGGTTTTCTCGCTCAGGTTCACCACTTGCCAATCCTGTGCGGGTGACCACCAGAACACTAGAAGGTTACCTTGCGGATCGCGTGCAGCCAGGTGCTCATAAATGTACGCGCCGCTCGTCTGCCAGTTCGTGGGAGTGCCGACGACTTGCGCCCCTGTCGTTTGCGTGACGTTCACCGTCTTCCAATCATAGGAAGTCGAACGGTAGAAGACGATCAGCTCGGAGGAATCGTTGGCCGCCGCCAGATGCTCCACCGGTTCGCCGGCGCTTTCGACAATCCAACTCGTCAGGCCGCTTTGCAGCTCTTCCCCAGTAAGATCCGTCAGGTCCCTTGCCTGCCAGTCGTGTGCCGGAGACCACCAGAAGTCCACCAGATGGCGACTGTGATCAACGCCTGCCAAGTGCTCTTCGTTGAACCCGAAACGCATGACCTGCCACGATGTCAGACCTCGGCGTAGCTGGCGTCCCGCAATCTGCGACACATTCACGGCCTGCCAATCGTGGAGTGGCGACCACCAGAAAACCTTCACGTCGTGTTCTGGCCCAATTCCCCCGATGTGATCCACCATGTAGGGCCCATTCGGCAGTTCGCCAACTGGCGAGTTGGTCAGTGCACTTCTGCTGGGTGATAGCGGTTATGTTTACCTCGAGCAGCGGAACCGGCAACTGGCTCAGTTTCAGCAGTCCCCGATAGGCAAACTCCATGTACAGAGAACGCGTGACGGGATGGGATATGCGGTCATAGAACAATCCCATTGGCCGGGCGCAGAGCGCGGTGCAGTTCACCAGCGTGTACCAATTAATTCCGTCTACGCTGTAGAAAGTGCCCGCAGGCCCGGTCGCATACATCGTATTCGGATCGTCAGGATCGAACTGCATGTCCTGCAGCAGAGCATCGTTGGGCGTCGCATTAGGAGGAATGGTGAACGGGTATACGCCATTTTCGGTAAGCGCCGCTTCTAGCGCGGTCTCCTCCCACCAAGATTGACCGCCATCGCCTGATCGCCAGATATTTGATCCGTCCAACACGAACAGCCGCTCCGGGCGATAAGGGTCAACGTAGAAACGCAGCGCAAATTGCGGACCGGTTTGCGTGCTGGGCACGATGGCTTGCCAGGCAGACATGCCAGGTGTCCAGCTTCCAGAGACCAGAAAGATTTCCAACGTAAAAGACAGGCGCATCATGTCCACCCGAGGCCTGCACCACATTCGCGGACGGATCAGGCAGCATCGGGCCCTGGCGAAACACATGCGCTCCGGAGCCTTCGTCGGTTGCCGTCGAGTTCCAATCATCTGGATCAGTGATGGATGCCATGGCTGTGGAGCGCATCAGCCACGCGCCATCCGTAGCACCATAGATGGTAATGAAGTCGCCGCCCGGACGCGGAGCCTGGCCGGACAATGTCATAACCAGAGGCCGATAGCCAGCCTCTGTGTTGCTGCTTATACAGTTCCAAGCCCAGCGATGATTAGACACCGGGCCCGGAGTCGTATGCCTCTGCGAAGTTCCTTGTCCGCCATCGGCTGCAGCATTAGCCGGAGCGGTGTAGACGACTACCGCTCCATGATTGCCGGAACGCGGAGCGAACACAAACAGTATTGCGGGCTGCACCGGATCGCTGAAACAGGCGTCGTTGTCGCCCTGCTGATAATCACCAGGAACATAATCAAAGCCGCCGTCTGGGCTGTAGAATCCTCCATTGTCACCCGTGCCGAAGCAGATCGCGGGCTCCGTATTTGGCGTCGGCATCACCGCAGCATTGATCAAACTCAGAGTGGAGATTCCGCGAGCGCGAGTCCAATTTGCTGCGCCATCGGTGCTAAGATAGACTCCGCCGTCATTCACCAACCATATTCGCCCTTGCCTACCTCCATCGGAGGCCAATTGAAAGCCGGGCGAAACCGCGATCGCATGTGGATCGACATGTATTGTGCTGTCCAGTCGCTGCCAGCCGCCTGGGTCGCCGGCGAGAGTGACCTGAGTGCTCGCGCGATCCGATGCGAAGATGTAAACGTTGCCGCTGGGTGCCGCGTGAGCGCAAATGTAGTTCGTTCCGCTCTCCGTCGTTCCCGGAAACCCGGACGGCAGGTTGCCGTATTGCCGCCAAACCGGCATCGGCCCGCTATCGTCCCTCGAGTAGACAACACCTACCGCGCCGTTCATACCTGTGGCATATAGGATTGTCGGGCTCAGTGGATCAATTGCCAGCATTCTTGCACTGTCGCCAACGGCGTTAGCCGGGGCTCCGCTCTGGATTTCTGATGGACAGTTCGGATCCACTTCCCAAGATGCTCCTCCATCGGCTGAAACCCACAGCTGAGAGCCTAAGGCGTAGACACGACGGCCTGAGGGTTCTGCCGGTCCGGCTACTACGTTCCACACCGAATCGAGCCAGTCCATCGGCAGAGGAACGTTTGACCAACTCGCGCCACTATCACTGCTTTGCAACAGCTGCGCTCCACACGCGGCGTAGAAGAGCTCGGGCTCATCGGGCGCCGCGCTGATCTGTCCAACCGCATCGAGCCCGGTGGCAGCAAGATAGGGCTGCACCAGAATCCACCAATTCCCTCCATCAACGGATCGATAGATGCCGCTCTGGCTTTGAATGCGAATGTCGTAGTTAGCCGCAACCATTACTATGTCGGGATTGCTCGCGCACACGGCGACGTCGTAAACATTGTTAACCAACAGCGCACCCGGAACAGTGCGTTGTACTGCCGCGGCGGTTGCGGCCTGGTCATCTGCACCCAGTTGATACCACCATCATCGGAACGCCAGACGCCCGCATTGCCACCCAGGTAGACTCGCATTCCATCCGCCGAGCGCCGCTATGGTCAGCCCTCTCCCGGCGGCGGACTGCCAACCAGAAGGAAACGGAAGCTGCGACCGATCCAGATAAGGACTGGCATCATCAATCCGCAAAGGCATAAAAACCTCACAACTCGATGTCGCGCATCTACGGGTACCGCTCGTGTATGAGATGGCGTCAGATTCTACCTTGATTCGATGGCCATAGCGAATGCTTGACGGCCTCCAGGAATGAACGCATTGCGAGTTTCCTTACCACCTCGGTTATTCGGGATGCTAGTGATCGGGTGCGCCGGCGATGCCTCGTGGATGACGGGGACATTGCAGGAGCTAACGCTCTCGGCTCCCAATTGGTCCTGATAAATCCTGTCCTGTCCTGTCACATCAAGCCAGCCCCGACGCATTGGTCGGGGTACCCTGGTCTGAACTGGCAAGTGTTGCGGAGGTCCTACGGGACTTGGATGGTGGAAGCCGGCGCCGATCCGAAAGCGGTGGAGGCGCAGATGCGGCACGCGCGCATCTCGACCACGATGGATATTTATGTGCAGTTCGTTCCTGCCGCGCAGAAACGAGCGGTAGCGCAGATGAGCCAGAATGATCGATTCGAGGAGAAGCAAGCAGGAAGAAACAAGAGTGATGTGATGTACGAGTACGAAACTCAATTGTCACGTTTTGTGACGTAACCCGTGCTTCTGACGTTCAGCTAGCATTGATTTATGAAGGGTCTATTGGTGGAGCTAGTCGGGCATCGAACCGACGACCTCATCGTTGCGAACGATGCGCTCTCAATTCTCGCCAGTGTTTAGAATTAGCGGCTTACGGTCGGTTTTTCCTTCAGGCAACGGTTTGTTATGTGAACACTAACGGAACACGCGACGGTCAGAGTTCGCCTCACGTACTCAGCAGCCGACGCGCAGTGAATGTCACCCAAAAGGACGACCGAAGTGTGGAGGAACTATCCCTGATGATCCGCGGTTCTTGAATTAAATCTTGGTTGACCCATGCCGAGCACGAACAACAAGGCCCCCAACCACAGTCGGCACTACACACCCCACCGCTTAGCGGTGCAGGGGCGCATAGCTGAAGAGGTCTAGCGATGCAATGTCAGAAGAACAAACGGGATGGAAACGCAATGCCGGGCGTGCGCCCGATCCGGTCAGAAGTACTGTGCTCTGCACGCGGAACCAGGGAAGGCCGCAGAACTCGGGAGCAAGGGCGGGCGCAGGCGTGCCGTTTACAGTCCCGATGCCTTGCAGGAATTCAGTTGCGCCAAGAACTGCTGCAGACCTGCGGGATCTGCTGGCGCAGTCGATCATTGAGATCAGAGCCGGCAAACTGGATCCCAGACTGGCCAATTCGATCAGCTACTTGGGGACGGGTTTCCTGCGCGCAATTGAGGTTGCCGACCTCCAAGCGCGAGTAGATGAACTTGAACGCACACACCAGGAGGCCTGCCAAATTGCCGGTATCTAAAGCCAGACTCGAACGATTGAAAAGCGAGCTGCAGTTTCGCCAGTGGATTGCAAAGAAACAATTCTTTGAATGTCTTTCAGTTGAGCAACTTACCTTTTTTGCACAGCATGGCTATGTCGAAGGAACAGTGACAAGACCCGAGCACAGCGAATTGGACGGGCTAAGTAGAAAGGCTCTGTTGAAACTGTGGCGAGAGGATGAGCGTCGCGACGCCATCAAGTTCGAAGGCCGAAGCGACGATGAAATGCGGTTCTATATCCAGAACGGCCGTTTCCCAGAAGAGGCAGACAATCCCACCCATATAGCAATAGACCAACGATTACACTGCAGGGGCAAATGATGGAGCAGGGGACAATGATGGAGCAGGAGTCAATCTTCGTCCTATGCTGGCCTGCGACCGATATTGACTCCCCTTTTGACGTGAACAATCGAGCTTTCAAGCCCCGCCACCAGGCTCGTCACGTGTATGTCCTGATTACTTATCTAAAACGGACGCAGCACTAATAGCGCTTTTCCAGCTACTGACAGGACCATGACATTTCGCCCACGATTCGCGCCAAACGAATGATTGACTCCCGGGTTTGCTAACCTCCAACACTCTGCCAGGATACCGACCATAAAACCTATGATTACGCAATATTTGGAATGGCAATTTCGGCTCGGACCTTTGTGATTGTGGCTGATGAAGAAGCATAGCCATCTCCATCGCAATGGGACACGACGCCACGTCCTTCAAGACTTGCTTCTCCACGGAATAGACCGGTCGCCAGGCGGCGTAAACGACTGTTCTCTGTCAGCCATTTGATTTTGCGCTCTGCTGCTCGGCGGCTACCGAATCACTGGCGGCGACAGCCAGGTCGAGGCCAATCTGACGTGATCACGTTGACTTGCTTTGGATCGCCAAGGTAGCATCCCTCGCTAAGGGCAGACCCAGCCATGTTAGGCCAGACCATCTCGCACTATCGCATTCTGGAGAAAACTCGGCGGCGGCGGAATGGGCGTAGTTTATAAGGCGGAGGATGTGCGCCTTGGCCGCATGGTCGCGCTCAAGTTCCTTCCCGAGGATGTCGAACGAGACCCGGAGGCGCTGGAACGGTTTCGCCGCGAGGCGCGGGCGGCCTCCGCACTGAACCACCCTAACATCTGCGTTATCTACGACATCGGCGAAGAAAATGGCCGGGCGTTTCTGGTCATGGAGTTTCTCGACGGAGAGACGCTCAAGCACCTGATCGACGATGCGGCCAATCGACATCGAGCGCTTTCTGGATATCGCTATCGAAGTTGCGGATGGGTTGGACGCGGCGCACGGCAAAGGTATCGTTCATCGCGATATCAAGCCGGCCAACATCTTCGTCACCAACGACCGGGCACGCCAAGATTCTGGATTTCGGGCTGGCAAAAGTCACCTTCGTCAGCCCGCACGACGCGGCGATCTTTCGCGCCCCACGCTCAGCGCTCCCGAAGAACATCTCACCAGTCCGGGCAGTACCTTGGGCACGCTCGCCTATATGTCTCCCGAGCAGGCGCGAGGAAAGCCACTTGATGCGCGCACCGACCTGTTCTCGTTCGGCGTAGTGCTCTATCAGATGGCAACGGGTGTCTTGCCATTTCGCGGCGACACCTCCGCTCTATTGTTCGACGCCATCCTGCACAAAGGCCCCGTCGCGCCCATCCGGCTGAACCCCGACCTGCCCGCGAAGCTGGAAGACATTATCAATCGTGCCCTGGAGAAGGACCGCAGCCTGCGGTATCAGAATGCCTCGGACATGCGGGCCGAGTTGCGCCGCCTGAAGCGTGACACCGACTCATCGCAGCATTCCGCTGTCGCCGCTGCCCACGATGAAACGCAACGGGAACAGGCTTTCACTTCCGGCGGAACGTCAGGCGCGATCAAGGCGATAGCATCGCGGCTGGGGAAAGTTCCTGAGGCTTCGGCGACGGGGAGGCGAGGCGGTTTTTCCTGGAAGACGGCCACGCTGGTGTTCGTGCTGTTGGCGGCAATCCTTGCCGGAGGGTTGTACTGGCGGTCGAACGCACAGCCAAGAAGCTGAACGACCAGGATACCCTGGTGCTGGCCGACTTCAGCAACACGACCGGCGATCCAGTTTTCGATGACACCCTGAAACAGGCGATCGCGGTACAGCTGGGCCAGTCTCCCTTCCTGAACATTCTGTCCGATGCGAAAGTCCGCACCACGCTGAAACTGATGGCAAAGCCAAGAGGCACCAAGCTGACTCCGGAGGTGGCACGCGATCTCTGTCAACGCGCCGAGGCCAAGGCCTATGTTTCTGGCGCAATCGCCAGCTTAGGGAGCCAGTATGTCATTGGTCTGGACGCCATCAATTGCAAGACAGGCGATGTGTTGGCGCAGGAGCAGGTGACGGCGGATAACAAAGAACACGTGTTAAAAGCACTGGCTTCAGCAACTGCCAAGCTGCGAAGAAAGCTGGGCGAATCGCTGAGTACGGTGGAAAAGTTTGATCGCCATGGATCAGGTCACTACTCCGTCGCTGGATGCTTTGAAAGCTCTGTCGGAGGGCAGAAAAACCTTGCAGGAGCAAGGCATGTCGGCGGCGATCCCGTTCTTCAATCGCGCAATTGAACTCGATCCCAACTTCGCGGCTGCGTATTTAGCTTTGGGGATTTCGTATTCCAACCTGCGAGAACCGGACTTGGCCAGCCAGAATCTGAAGAAGGCGTACGACTTGCGGGACAAAGTAAGCGAGCGCGAGGGGTTCCGCATTTCGGCAACCTATTACCTGCTGGTGACTGGCGAGCTGGACAAGGCAATCGAGACCTATGAATTGTGGGCCAAGACTTATCCGCGCAGCCCCGAACCTTACGGCAACCTGGGCGTTGATTTCACCTATTTAGGACAATACGACAAGGCGGTTGCAGCCAGCCTTGAGGACCTTCGTCTGAATCCGGGTAGCGCGGCAGCATTCACCAATCTGGTAGGTCTTTATGCTGCCCTGGATCGGCTTAACGAAGCGAAGGCTAAATACCAGGAGGCAGTCGAACACAAAGTTGACAATCCGGTTCTGCACGGCAATCGCTACGGAGTTGCCTTCCTGGAGAACGATATCGCGGAAATGAAGAAGCAAGTCGCGGCGATGAACGGCAAGCCAGGAGAGGATGTCCTTATGTCTTATGCTTCCGATACGGAAGCATTTTACGGACGCTCTGCAAGCGCGCGAGAGCTCTCGAGGCGCGCGACTGAATCTGCTGCCCGGAGCGGCTCAAAGGAAACGGCCGCAACCTGGCAAATGGATGCCGCATTGCGGGAAGTGGAGTTTAACGATAAAGCGCTCAGCCGGCAAGATATTGCCTCGGCGCTGGCTGCCGCACCCACTCGCGATGTAAAGATTTTGGCTGCACTGGCGTTGGCTCGTATCGGAGATGCCGATCAGGCAAAGCGTATAGCGGACGATCTGGGCGAGCGCTTTCCGTTCAACACGGTCATCAATCATTATTGGCTTCCGGCGATTTATGCTGCGATAGAGATAAGCCGCGGCAATCCGGCCAAGGGCGTCGACCTGCTTCAAACCACCGAAACCTACGAACTAGGCACTCCTCTTCCGCAATTCGAGGTTGGGGCATCCATGTATCCCGTGTATCTACGAGGCTCAGCCTATCTGTCACTGGGCAAAGGCAAGGAAGCAGCTGGCGAGTTCGCTAAAGTCCTGAGCCAGCGTGGCGTGGTAGTCAATTGTCCTCTAGCCGCCTTGGCACACCTTCAGCTTGGTCGAGCCTACGCGTTGACGGGAGACTCCATTAAGGCCCGCAGCAGGTACCAGGAGTTCTTCGCTCTGTGGAAAGACGCTGACTCCGATATTCCAGTTCTCAGCCAAGCCAAGGCCGAATATCAGCAGATACGCTGACTCGCGGGTTCAGACATCAGTAAGCATGCTCCCTAACCAACGGCAAACGACAAGCGTCGAGCGAATGCGAAAGCGCGGCGCTTATGTACCGCTCCAGTGATTCGAGGCAGCGGGCTCTGCGCTCTCCAGTCGGACCCGAACCAAGCAGCCGAACTCGGTCATAAATCCGGCGCTCGCAACCGTAAAGGCGTACGAAGGCGACGCGGATGATGTCTGCATGCCGAATCGGCCGGCGATCCAAGACGATGCTCGCCATAGTTTGTAACCTTGCGTGACGGTCTGATCTGCGAGCCGAAAGCGCCCGCCGAATCTGCACCTAATCTGCACCCGGAGTTCAAGGGTGTTAGGCTAAGCTTTTGAAAGCAAGTATGTTATCGCGTTCAGTTAAATAGCTCCGACGGTTTAGAAAACCGTTGTACCTGAAACGGTACATGGGGTTCGAATCCACTTCCCTCCGCCACGTCGTCTCAAGTGCAGAGAAAGCGTGGATCTTTAGTCTTAAAATCGGCGAAAAAGGCCGGACTTTCGCGACATTTGCTAGACGAAGCGGACCAGAGAAAAAGCACCAGCGGGAGCACTTCCGTACCTCAATGGCTGACCGAGATCGTGTCGGTTTTCTTGAGCAAAAACGGAGCGGCCCGCCAAACGCAATCGTGGTTTCCGGAGCGCGAAGCGCTCCCACGTGCGCGGGGCGCGCGCGCCGGAGAGTTTGAGGAAAACCGCCCCCTTTAAGGGTGACGGGCGGTCCCTCTACTTCTTATTTTGTTTCGGCGGCTAACCGACAACTCGCCCGTACACGGTCTATTATCAGAATCACTCCCAATGGACCCGCTCAATCAGCAACGTCAGAAGGCGAACATCGAACGTATGGCGTCACACACGGTCGGCATTGCCTCTGACCAGAATACTGGAGTTGGGACCGGGACCCTCGCGCTGCTCGATGGTCAGAAATTCCTTCTCACAGCCAAACATGGTCTCGGCAGGTCAACACCAGATGAACTTCGCTTCTGGCTTCGCCCGCCTACCGCGATGCGTGACAAAGCCGCAAAGGATACGACTAACGAATACACTTGTGGAGGGACTGATTCCGTTGTTTGCGTCGGTGCCGTCACGAGATCGAGCCGCTCCTCGGCACGAGCGTGAGGAGCGAAGTGTAACGCGCCCGTGATACCCGTTGAGCGAACGGTAGCCATCAAGATTCTTTCCTGTATTTGTGGTGGAAAAAGGCCCGGACCGAAAAGTCCGGGCCTTTCATCGCATACCGCCGAGGCAGCGAGTAGCGAAACATTGCACTGGTCACTACGGGATGATGAGGGTGACCGTAGTCGTATGGTTCACGCCTCCGCCCATGCCCTTTACCGTGATTGTGTAATTTCCGGCTCTTGCTCTTCTATTTACCGTGACTGTCATGGTCGAGGAGCCTGCGCCAGGCGCGGGTATGGAGCTAGGACTGAAGCTTACCGTCACCCTGCTTGGCTGGCCAGTCGCGGACAAGGCAATGGCCGAGTTAAAGCCGCCGGAAATAGTTGTGGTGATCGTGGAGTGGCCGGAGCTTCCCGGGTTAACTGTAATCGATGTAGGCGATGCGCTGATGGTGAAATTAGGAGCGGTCCCGGTCACTGTAAGGGAGACCGTCGTGGTTTCCCTGGTGCTGCCGGAGGTTCCGGTCACCGTAATCGTATACGTGCCGGGTACTGTGGTTGCAGCCACTGTCATCGTCATGGTCGAAGTTCCAGCCCCGGTAATCGAGGTCGGGTTGAAACTTACGGTCACGCCGGTGGGCTGGCCACTCGCAGACAAGGAAATAGCTGAGTCAAAACCGCCGGTCACGGTACTGGTAATAGTCGAGGTTCCCGCATGGCCTTGTGCCACCGTAACCGAAGTGGGCGAGGCTGAAAGGCTGAAGCCCGGACCTGACGAGCTTCCGGCAAGTGCGCTGATTAGTCCGCTCCCATTTGGACTGCCCCAGCCGGTCGCCAAGTCGTATCCGACGGTTGCCGAATAGCCATTGCTGCCGCTGGTTACGTCGTGGAAATCGGTGTCATAGTTCGAGCCCAAACCAATGGTATAGAGGGTTGGATTGATGAAGCCAACCGTGTGATTACCGTTAGCGACTGCCTGCTGGTTGACGAGAGCCAGATAGCCAGCCCACATGGGCGCCGCAAAACTGGTTCCACCATACTCGTTGGCGGTGCAGGTAGTTTGGTCGGCGCAGACGTAAAAGCTGAAATTCGCGTTTGCCGAAACGTCTGGGCCGTTGCGATAGGTCTTGGAGCATGAGGAGCAGCCATTGGCCGCAGCCGTCTGCCAGGAAGGAATCGCATACTTGTCCGGTGAGATGCCGCCACCACCGTCGACCCAAGCGGTCTCTGAACTCCAGGGACCACCGGCGCTGCTGGTGTCTAAGTCCGTTCCACCGACCGACGTGATATACACATCATCCGCCGGGTAGATCTCGGAAGACGATGTCCACTTGCCACTGTCACCGGCCGCTTGAAACAGATTCTGACCCTGCGCCGCGAACTCCTCGAAGTAGGGGTTGTCGGTGTTGGGGTCCGCCGGGCTCCACGTCCATGAAGAACTCAGCTGGGCGTTAAGCGGGCTGGCCGTAGCCATTGCGTTAAAAATAGATGCATCGGTAGATCCCACGTACATCACCAGACTGGACATGCCGGGGGCCATGCCGAGCGCCTGGGTCATATCTAAGGTCTGTTCGGTGTCATCACAGCCTTGTGAATAGACGCAGCTCGTACTCGTGCCGTCGGTTGACTTAAGAGTGACAGGGACATTATTGGTTTGGTGAACGTTCGAATAGTACGTGTTCAAGTCGGCCAGATCGGTGCCGTAATACTCCAGCAAGCCTAGCGACTGGCCACTGCCGTTGAGAGCCGTTCCTTCGTAGTACGCTGCCCTCATATCGCTGCCGAGAAAAGAGGCGCCAGGTCCGGATCCAGTCGTGGCCTGGGAGTGCTGAACCTCTCTACGCACGAACTCAGGATGTGGGATCGAATAGTTGTCCAGACCCGAGATGTGCCACAGCCGGACCGCAAGCTCAGTCGTGGGCTCCCGGTCCGGAGCGTAGAAGGTACGGTTTTCGGCGGTAAGCTGATAGACGCCCATGGTCACATGGAAGGCTTCCTCGACGGCCGCGACCGATCCCGTGACATCCAGGTTCAGGCGATTGCGGGAAGTGCCGACTACCGTAAAACCGTGCATTTCCGCGAAACGAATCACCTCGTCATAATCCTGCTGGGTGGGACCAAACCTTGCGGTGAACTGTTCCACCGTCAGGAACTGGCGATAAGACGCACTGGAAGGATCGTAGACTTCCTGCAAGAAGTTATCCAACCCTGCCTGGTTGCGGAGGGGCAGAGCGAGGACAAGACGCATGGGCTGGGTTGCGGGAAGGGGCCCGACGTACTGCGCCTGCCCGTTGAGCGTTGCTTCACGCACATGATGCGTCAACAGCGATTGCGGCTGCGCCAGACAAACGATACTTAGGACCGACACCAGCGCGACCATTGTCAGCAAAGAGGTACTGAATCTTCGAAGCATGATTTCTCCTTTGTCCGCTATCGGAACAGTTACCGATCCGGCGGTTAAGCCGGTGTCTTCTTTTTGTCTGAAGAAATGACGCCGATTGGGCCCGGATTTTCCGTTCTTGATGCATAATCGAAGACTATAAACCTATTCCGCTTGCTTGCAATGACGACCTTCGCTTGAGGGACTCTCGAGCCGCAGGGAGCCGCGCGGCGGCCAATGGTACTTTTCAAAGACCACCGGACACGTTGGGAACCACCAGAGCGCAGATTTGGCGGTGTTCGTCGAATAATTGCGAGGCCTGGTGGTTTCCGATGGATGTAAATGCTCTCACTGCGGGTTCTGGATGCAGCTCTGCTGGCTTTGGATGCATGCCGCAACCCGTTCACAACTGTGCACCCACTTCAAGGATTCGGCCCGATGCCAATTCGATCATTGACGGCTGATCGAATCCGCTGCTTGCATCCAAGGTAATATTCGGTCGTCTGCACCGAAACGTGCCCCAAGAGAAATTGGATCTGCTCCAACTCGCCTATTTGGCTGCCTTTATCACTTGGCCCATCTCCTGGATGGGGATTCGGACTGTTAGGGCGGTTGAAACCGGGCGTTTCCATAGAACAAGCGCGAACGGAAATGGCGGGGTTGTTCCAGAGGGCTGTGAATGCGCCCGACGCGGGGCCATTCGTGAAGAAGATGAAACTTCGGATCGAGCCTGCCGGACGTGGTGTCTCCACGCCGCTGCGCGAAACGCTCTCCACGCCGGTGATTGTATTGATGGCGATGGTTGGCCTTCTTCTGCTGCTGGCCTGCGCAAACCTGACCGGATTGCTTTTGGCTCGCGCAGCGTCGCGACAACACGAAATGGCTGTGCGAGCTTGCCTGGGAGCGGGCCTCGCTCGGCTGATTCGGCAGACGCTAACAGAATCTTTATTGCTTTCGATGATGGGCACCGCGCTAGGCCTTCTGCTGGCCTATTGCGGAACTCGCGGATTGATTCGCATATTTGCGTCCGGACGCCAGATCATAGGGCTTCCGGTTCACTTCGAGACTCTGAGCAAACCGGATTGGCATGTTCTGCTGCTTACATGGGTGATCGCGATAACGACGGCCCTGCTTTTCGGAGCCGTGCCCGCGATCCGCGCTTGTCGCCTGATTTCGGCGCAGTCACTGCGAGAAACGGCACGGAGTGGCGAATCGAGGTCTCAGCGACTGCTCGGAAAGAGTCTGGTGGTGTCGCAGGTCGCCGTCTCCCTAGTCCTGCTCAGTTCCGCCGCGTTATTCGTGGGCTACCTGTCGCATCTTCGCAGCCTTAATCCAGGATTCCGTCGCGACCATCTGTTGCTCGTCAGCCTGGACCCTGCACACAGCGGCTATAAGGAAATGTATCTCAGGAAACACCCGTTTTAGGTTTTCGTTTCCCCGCAATGGCTGTGGCGGAGATCGCATGACGCCAGTGTGGAATCACCAAGACCAAGGAAACCACCACCACCGCCAGCCAGATCTAACCTCGGAATTCGGGCCGAGGCAGTAAGCCCCTTCAAGCATTGCTCCTACCTTTTGCTATAGTGCGTTTAGGCGGCTTCACTACCAAGGAAAACGTGGTCATTCTCGCATCGGTAACTCAAGACGCCTTGGGTGTTTTTGAGGAGATCATCCGACAGGCTGGCATTTTCACGCTCTGACCATTGGAGGCTGATGCTGCCGCAAACAGGGGTAGTGTCCTATTTGGGAGTTGCTGCCCCGATTAGCTCCGCAATCGTCCATTGATGATCGGTCAAGCCGCTCTCCATTGCAGGAGTCACGCGAAGCGTTTTGTGCGTCCGGCAGAAATTATAGAACGCGAACCACAGCGCGTATGCATATTTCAGGTTGGCCCACTTCTTACTGAAAGTGTTTGTGAGTCTGGTCATCCGGCGCATTCCCATGCGAATTGAAAGGTTTTGCCTTTCGATGTGTGACGTGCAAATCCGTTCGTACTATTCCCGTCTGGATAGCCTGTTGGCCGAGCGCGACCGCTTTCAAACCCGATCCGCAGACTTTGTTAATGGTCACGGCGCTCACGCTGTCGGCGAGTCCGCCGCCGACAGCAGCCTGGCGGGCCGCGTTCTGGCCCAGTCCGGCGGAGACGACATTACCCATGATGCACTCGTCGATGGTGTTGGGATCGATGCCGGCGCGCTTGACCGCCTCGCGCACGACGATGGCCCCCAGCTGCGGGGCACTGAAATCGGAAAGCGAACCCTGAAATTTGCCGATCGGGGTGCGTACTGCCGACACGATGGCAACATCTTCTAGGAAGGCCATAGTCGTCTAACACCGCAGAGGAATCTGCAAAAGTACGTCACGGGATTAAATCGGATCTCCATTTTGGGGTCCCCAGACGCTAGCCTTTTGTTTCATCTCCCTGCCAATTCGAGGACACCCGACGCCACGTCGCCCTGCTGGAGCCCATCGAAGGCTTTCGCGAAGTCGAGGACGACGCGTGATGCCACCTCGCCATGCTCAAGCCGCTCGAAGATTTGATTGATCGATGAGAGAGGCTGCAGTTCGATATCGGCCTTGACCTTACCTTCGCTTGCGAAGGCGAGCGCTTCAGCCATATCCTGGCGCGTGCCAACGAACGAACCGCGGATGGTAATGCAATTCGCCACTACATCGAAGAGAGGAACCGGGAATTCGCCTGGCGGCAGACCGACCAGGACGCATGTGCCTCGCTTCCGGGTCATGGCAACTCCCTGCGTGAAGGCTATAAGCGAGGGCGCAGTAATCAGAACGCCATGAGCTCCTCCACCGGTCTCTTTCTTTAAGATGGCTGCCGGATCACCGGTCTTCGCATTGATCACCAGATCGGCGCCCACTCGCTTGGCATGGGCCAGCTTGCCACCATCGATGTCGATTGCGCAGACGAGCAGTCCCATGGCCTTGGCATATTGGATTGCCAGATGCCCGAGTCCGCCGGTTCCCGAGATAGCCATCCATTCGCCGGGCTTCGCTCCGCTCTCTTTGATCCCCTTGTAAGTGGTGATGCCGGCGCAGATCAGCGGGGCCGCATCCACAGACGAGAGTCCGGCCGGTATATGGGCGACGTAGTTCGGATCCGCGAGGATATACTCAGCAAAGCCGCCGTTCTTGGTGTAGCCGCCGAACTGCGCCTGAGCGCAGACCGTCTCCCACCCGCGCAAGCAATACTCGCAGTAACCACACGCCGAATAGAGCCAGGGCACTCCGACGCGGTCGCCCTCCTTCACGATGGTCACACCCGATCCGACAGCGACGACCGGCCCGATGGCCTCATGGCCAGGGATGAAAGGGAGTGTGGGCTTGATCGGCCAGTCGCCATGCGCCGCATGCAGATCGGTATGGCACACGCCGCAGGCCTCGGTCTGGACCAAGATCTGGCCAGGCCCAGGAGACGGGACGTCCCATTCCTGCAGCATCAGGGGTTTTCCGAACTGTTCGACAACTGCTGCGTGCATCTTTTGCGCCATGGGTAACACCTCTTTCTCAAAACTGGGAACTGTGGATCACAACTTACCGGTTAAGTAGCCGGTGCCTAAGCCGGAGCGTCAATCGATTCGACGCAAACCAGCTTCTTGTTCACAAACTCCTGGATACCCATGCGGCTGAGCTCGCGACCGTAGCCCGAGTCCTTGATTCCGCCAAACGGCAAATCCGGCCTCGTCCAGGTTGGGTGGTTGACGAACATCATGCCCGTGTCGACGCGGCTTGCCACGCGTTTGCCGCGCGCAACATCCTTAGTGAACACCGATCCCCCCAAGCCGAAATCTGAGTCGTTGGCGAGCGCGACCGCCTCGTCTTCGTTCTTGACTCGAAAGAAGAGCGCGACTGGCCCAAAGAACTCCTCCCGAAATGCGGGGTTGTCGGACTTGATATTCGTAAGGATCGTCGGCTGCATGAAAGCACCCGGTCGATCAATCCGCTTCCCACCCATCACCAGGGTGGCACCCTTGGCCACGGCTCCTTCAACTTGGTCCAGCAGTTGTATCAGAGCCCCTTCCGTGGACAGCGGGCCGAGAGTGGTCGCTTCGTTCATTGGATCTCCCGGTTTGAGAGCCGCGAGTGCTGTTCGGAATTTTTCGAGGAAGCGGTCGGCTACTTCTTCGACGACGATGAATCTCTTCGCGGCGACACAGCACTGGCCCGTGTTGTTCATCTTGCCCCAGAGAGCCCACTTAACCGTCTTGTCGAGTTCGGCATCCTCGAGCACAATGAAGGCGTCGCTGCCGCCAAGCTCCATCGTCGACTTCTTAAGGTTTTTTCCAGCTCTCCCGGCAACACTCTTGCCGGCCTCCACGCTTCCGGTCAAAGCCACGCCCTTGATCCGGGGGTCGTCGATCACGCGGTCCACCTGATCGTGCGAGATCAACAGGTTGGTATACGCGCCCATTGGCGCACCGGCTTCCAGCCACAGCTTCTCGAAGGCGATGGCGCATTGCGGCACGCACCCTGCGTGTTTCACCATAACGACGTTGCCCGCCATAAGATTGGGCGCAGCAAAGCGCGCAAGCTGGTAGTAAGGAAAGTTCCAGGGCTCGACTCCGAAAAGCACTCCCAACGGGCTACTTTCGACCGCTGCTTCACCCGAACTCGGCTTGAGATGTTCTGGTGCGAGGAACCGCTCGGCGTTCTTGGCGTAGTACTCGATGATGTCCGCACTGAGCAGCACTTCGCCGCGTGCCTGGTCGATGAGTTTACCCATCTCGAGCGTCACAGGACGGGCGAACTCGTCGACCCGCTCGCGCATAATAGCGGACGCCTTCGCAACCACGGCTGCTCGCTCTGCAAAGGTCGTATGCCGCCAAGTCTTGAAGCAGGTCGCGGCGGTTTCAAGTGCGGTCTCGAGTTGCTTGTCGCTGAGTTCCTCGAACGTCTTCAGGATCTTGCCGTCATAGGGATTAACACTTTGGTACGCCATGGTTTCGTCCTTTTCTAAGTTGCGCTGTGCGGAGGGCCGAGTCTCCTTGTCGGATTTCTCCGAGGAGAGATAATCAAGTGGGAATCGCAGCTCTTGCGGATTGTCTCTCCACCAAGACGCGGAAGCTGTACCGTTTTGCTCATTCCGGCGTCCACTTACGAAGGGAACAGCTTGGGTTACCGGCGATCATAGGTCAGAGGATCGGCCTGAGACGTCGAATCGCTTCCGTCCTTCTGGTGCTTCTTGCCGTCGGACATACACTTGGATTTCGTGGCAAGGTGTCGGACGGAATGTAAAACCCTTAACCGGCCTGAACAGTAAGTGCTTATGCTGATTGAGCTTAAAACGACTGGCGGAGGGAGGTGAATTCGAACTCTTGGTACGCTTTCTGTACCCTGAGTATGTTCAGGTATTTAGGTTCTACGTCCCCCGTCACACATGTACCGCCCATCTCTGCCCTCCAAGCCACGCCGAGATGGAATCAAAACTGGGCCAACGGTCGGCGAGAAAATTCCTGTAAGTGGCACAAGCCGGGAGTTTGGCGTCGACCTCAGAACAGTACATCAGTTCGAGTTCACCTCCCTCCAGCACGTAGTCTCAACTGCAGAGAAAGTCTGCCACATTATCCGTGAAAAAACAGCGAAAAGGCCGGACTTTCGCGATATTTGCCGAGCGAAACCGGACCGGAGAAAATGATCTACCAGCGACTTTACTCTGGTAGCAGGGGTTTTTCTCCGGGGCCTACGTTAGTAGTCCGTTTTCAAGAACCGGCTCGAGGAATGGTCGGCGATCACAAAGCGAACACAGCGCGAACGCCAACTTGACTTCAGCCTTTGGGAGTATTTGTCCGTGCGGGAGTGGAGACGAAAATCAGCGGACCAGAGAAAAAGCACCAGCGGGAGCACTTTGCTTCCGAGCTGCCGCTTTTCTCCAAGGCGCATATTGGAAGTCCGCTTTCAATATCTCGTTTTTTGGGGCCGCCTTCAGTGTCGCCGCTTTGTGACAAAACCCCCAAGTGTCTTTGATGGGGGATACCGACAGCCAAGGGTTCACGGATAAATCATCGAGCGTCTTTCTTCACAAGGCCGCAACGCACTGCGCGTACGTAATCGTGATCGGTCTTACCGGCGCTGGCACGTCGCCGTCACCGAAGAGCACGCCCCACGCGAGCATCGAACCGCGCGGCAGAACGATTGGGCTGGGAGCATAGGTCGACCCCGACCAGTAATAACCTTTCGACGGGCCGGCTGGCTGCGTGCAGCTGCACTCTGTAGTATTGTTGGCGCCATCTACAGTGCATCCTAAGTTACAGGTAATACAGCCGGATGTGCAGTGGTTGTTGAATCGCCGTATCACCGCGGAGAAAATAGGTCTCGTAGTCCACGATGCTTTGCAACTCCCTGACGTTGGGTATTCGCCAGTCGCAGTGATCGGCGAAGCAGGGAGGGGCATTGAGCTGTGCAACCCACTGGAAGATTGTCTCTTGCCGCCAGGGACAAAGCATGTCCCGCCGCTTGAGCAATCGGCGTCGGTGCCGCAGAACTTGGTGGGGCGGTTCAAGCACGTCCCCTGCCACGGGTAGGTGTTGTCCCAGTTATGGAGACCATTGGCCTGGTCTTTCTTCTCCCACATTAGCTTGGTATTCAGGTCGGTGATCGTGCCGTCGCCGTTGTCCTGGTATCGAGAGCGCCCCCAGCCCTTATGTCGCCGTCATCGCCAGCCACAAAGGAAGTCGTCTGCCCGGTGGCGGGAAACCGCTGTTTGAAAACCGGTCGGCAATCTTCGGCGACTTCGGTAGACCCGACCTCTGCCTCGTTTTCGACAGTCTGGGTCGATCTAGCCCCCGCCGCCCGGGCCTGGTCAGTTTGGGTATATCCAGCACCCACCCACAGCAGCGTAATACAAACTGCATTAAGCGTCAGGCTTAACTTTATCATCAGGTCGTCCCCTATTCGGATTCAGTCAAATAACTCGGGAAACGATACTTTCGGGAAGCTTTCCGTTGGGTCTCCTTCTTGCCAACTAGAACGACACACAGGCAGGCAAGTACTTGATCTGGAATTTCCTTTTTGACTCCTTAAACGACGCACATTTTACTCCTATGAGCCCAAAATCGGGAACTACGCCGGTCGCCTGCGTAGCACTTTCTCCTTTATCTCAGACTCAGTAGTCATCTCTGGATGCCGAGTATATACGTAATAAAGGAGATCGTTTAAGGAGTATTTAGCAAAGCGAGATTTTACTTTTCTGATTCCATCGACAAACGGTTTGTATTCCTGCCGACTAACAAGTTCTTCCACCTTCTTCTTTCCCTCTTCGGTTAGAGCGTAACGAGTGTCTTCATAACTGTCAGCGGTTGGGGCGATCTCGTCGGGTCCGGGCGCCATCACATCCTCGGGTCCCATCAAGGGTGACGTAATCTTCATCTTCACCTCGTCGAAGCCATTGGATAGGAGCCCACAAATGTTGCTGGCAGATTGTGCGCTTCTCACCCGTCGGAAACAATCCAATAATTTTGCTCTCTGCCGCTTCCCACCAGTCGTCGTAGGGACGGCACCAGTTCGGGTGCCCCAGGTCTCTCGCCTTTCGAGACCTGGGCCTGCGACCCACAACCATCTGTCATCCGGTGCGGAGCGAGGCGGCAGCCAGCGCACCTCCGAGCAGTTCAACGTGCCGTTTCTCGGCTCGATCGAGCTCGACCCCGAGATCCGCAAGGGCTATTTAACAGTCTGGATCTGAGGTCGTGTCGGTAATTGCTACGGTGAACGAGCGGTTCGAAGCGAATAAGACTCATTTTTGGGACGTACCAACAGCAAATGAATGGCTAGCGATTGCTGGCTGCGTGGATAACCCTTATCCCTGGGGTATACAGCTACCCACTCCGGCGCACGCGAGCCTCGCGTTCCGGGGAGACAATTCAACTGAGAGGAAAAGATCGCTCAGGCCAGTAGAGACGTACCCGATGGGTGTTGCTCCTACCGGCGCGCACGACTGTTGCGGTAACGTCCACGAGATCGTTCGTATCTCGTTCGGAACGTCTTTTCCCCGCGATTTTCGGTTGGCGGGAGTTGTTTCCAGACCGCAGCTGATCGATCCTCATGTCAAATTATTCGCACATTCAAGCCAAAGCCGGAGGACTTGCGGAGGAACGTGGGCATTAGGCTGGCACGATTTCCCAAGTCAGCCCAACATATTCGTATTAGTGCTCTTGAGGAGTATTTATCCGTGGCCGAACTGCGCCAACACGTCCTCATTTTCGCCCATCTCCAGGAGAAAGCAGAACGGAATAGAAACTGAAACATGTTAACAACTCTTGGAATGAAAGTGTTCTGATGCCGCTCATCAGAGGAACAGCATCCAAGTTGGCATGAAAACATTGCCTTTGAAGTCTTGCACTACTTCAACATTGCGCATCGAGTATTCAGAATACGGTGACCCAAATGGTAAAGCGCTGATCTTGCTTCATGGGTTCCCCGATGCCCCCATCGCTTGGAGCAGCGTTATCAATGGGCTTCAAAGGAAAGAGCTGAGAATCTTGGTGCCCTATCTGCGAGGGTACGGTCAGAGTACGGTAATGCAGAAGGATCTCATCGGCGGGCAGGAAGCGGCTCTGGGATCTGACTTGCTGGAGTTTGCAGACGCATTGCAGCTCGAAACCTTTCACGTCGCCGGCCACGACTGGGGCGCGCGGACAGCGTATGCAGCATGCGTGTTTGCACCAGATCGAATCAAGTCGTTACTGGCGCTCGCCACCCCTTATGTTCTCTATGGTGGACGGGACCACCCTCCAGATGAAGTGCGAGCTCACTGGTACCAATGGTTCTTTCAGCTTGAACATGGACGCAAGATGATGGAGAAGAATGCCGAGACTTTTTGCTTGGAGTTGTGGCGCTCATGGTCTCCTGGCTGGAAGTTTTCCAAACGGGATTTCGCCGAGGCGGCAAAGGCCTGGAAGAATCCGCAGTTTGTGCCTACCGTATTGCATTACTACCGCACGCGCTGGGGAAGCGCGCTTTCCCTGCGCGCGTATGAAGCTTTACAAGTGCGACTGAATGAGAACCCTAAAGCCAAGATCAGCGTTCCAACACTCTATGCCCAGGGAGAGGTTGATGCGAGCGACTTACCGGCGAGTTCGGAAGAACAAGCGGATTATTTCACGGGCGGTTATAGGCGCGTAATTCTAAAGGGTGTCGGCCACTTCCCACACCGTGAAGATCCAAAAGCCGTTACGCAGCTTCTTCAGAGACATCTCCAGAGTATGAGCTGAAGATGTTTGGACTCGCTTGGATATAGACCACCGGCACCAGCAGCCCGGCAGATGGAAGCAAATACGGGGCATGGAAAAGTGGAAAGCAAAGAACGCTTCCCACTTTTCCACACCCCCGACTGCCGCGGGATAAGTACTAAACCCGCTGCGCTACACTAACTCCCTAACTGGTACAAGATGTCGGGCAGGCCAGTCTGCTGTTTCTTGGAATACGTTTTGAGGGGAAAGAGATCTTCCCTTCCAGCAAGGTTGTGAAGAGATTCAAGGACAAAGTGGAAGAAGTAATCAAACCAGCCACCGGTGTTAGCCTCTTCAAGACGCTCCAGAGGCTGACGAATCTGATGAACGGATGGGGTAAGTGTTACAAGGGCATGCGTGTTGCCAAGGTCTATCTTGAACTCGACGACTTCGTCAAAATCTCCGTCGAGACGTATTTAGAGAAATCGGTCGTGCGGCTCATCGGAAAGAACAGGCGCAAGCAGATGAAGCTTCTAGGAGTTCCGTCTCTGGCAGCTATGATCGAACACAATAAACAATCAGATGTGGCCGTTCTTTCAATCGCACCTCCTTCTCTTTGAGTTTCATTTTCTCTTTCCCAATCCGATCTGCAAGAAGGCGCTTCCCTAGGGTTCCTCAGTGGAACACACGTGGCCCTGTTAGGTGGGATGTCTGCGATTATTGGACGAAAAAGCGGATAACGCGTCGGCCTGAAATCGTGAAACAGAGATCAGCGGAGCAGCTAGCAGAAAATGAACGGCATTGTAAGTGGAGTACCACGCTTGCCACACTCGCCCGAATCCCTGTGGGCTCGGCCATAGAGTTCCCACACATTGGCGCTGAGCGAAACGAACCGCCTGCGCAGCGTTCTCCACACAAGAGGTCGGACTAGTGGCTTTCGATGGAGCGTGTCCGCGAAAACAGGCGTCATCCGCGTAAGCAAGCTCGGGCTTTGGACTAGCGTAACGGATCACAGAGAGTGAAGAATGGCGATTTCGCCACAGCCGGTCGGCCCGAGGGCATAGCTACGCGCGTAGGTACTGATACAGTGTCTCTCGGCTGATGCCAAACTCTCGCGCCAACCCAGCCTTCTTTTCCCCAGATGCTACCCGCTTGCGTAGATCGCTCGCCCGCTCAGCCGTCAGTGATGGCTTGCGTCCCCGATATACGCCTTTCTTCTTAGCCGCGGCGATTCCCTCGCGCTGCCGTTCCCTTATCAGTGACCTCTCGAACTCAGCAAAGCTGCCCAGCATGTTGAACATGAGCTTGCTCAGCGAGGTATCGCTGTCATCACCAGTGAACGTCAGATTCTCTTTGAGGAACTGGACCACAACCCCACGGCTGTTTAGATCAGTGACGACCTTGCGGAGATCGTCCAGACTGCGTCCCAGCCTGTCGAGCGAATGAACCACTAGCGTGTCACCCTCACGGATGTAAGAAAGCATCGCCTCAAGCTGCGGGCGCTTCGTGTCCTTGCCGCTGCACTTGTCAGTGAATACCTTGTCTGGCGATACGCTCTTGACGTTCTCAAGCTGCCGATCTGTATGCTGATCAACCGAGGAAACGCGATGTAATCGGTTGAAGCCCCGGTCTACGAGACCACAACATTCCAGGTGCCAGCCAGAGAATCCGTGCTCTGAGCTGAGACCGTTACGGACAGCAACAACGCTCCGACAATTCGATTTGCAGACTCAGGCCCAGTGAACTGGACAGCGGCTCAGGTTAGTAGGCTCTAGCAGTTCGCCCGGGTTCTAAGACTGGGCGAGGCGTGCTATAACTCACGTTCCCGCCCACGGGGAGACAATGAGCTATCTAGAACAAGTTCGTGTGTGGAAGCGATCTAGTGGGTGGCACCCCGACTCGATTCGCTGATGTGAAGGTGAAGAATAGTTTGTGCTTTGCCCTGTGTCGAGGAGTTGATTCTGGCAGTTGCCCGGTTCGTGTGGATCGCAAGGGACGAGCAAATAGGCCCGCTCTTCGCCATTGGAAAGCAGTCCGAGGCCCATGATCTCTCCTAAGTCATTGATGTCCACCGCCTCGATTAACGTTAGCCCCGAGCCTGGAGAAATCAGGGTATTCAAATCGAAGATGGTGCCACTCTCCCATAGAAAAGCGTGAAGGGCTTCGTAGTCCGGGGCGCAGGTTCCTGAGTTTCCAACCACCTGACCCGTTAAGTTAACGCTCTCCGCATTGGAGCAAAGGAATACGACAGTGGCCAGCCCCGCGTAGGACGAAGAGACGATTTCAGGTGAGCAGAATTCCTCTGCAGTTGAGACTGCGTGGCGGAGGGAGGTGAATTCGAACTCCATGTACTGTTCTGAAATCGACGGCAAAGTCTGCAAGGGCTGCTAACTCATGCTGAGAGCACACGACTCCTAGCCAGCGCGACAGAAGAGTGCAGTATGCATACAGCTCGGAACGCTTGAGTGACGGTGTTATCGCTATCTCGCTGTTGTCGCCGGCAGGTGATCGATTCGATCTGCCGTTGCAACAGGGATTGCCGCCAATTCTTCCGTTTTTTCAGGCTTGACGTAGAAGGTGTTGATGAGCGCGGCCGAAAAGTCATCTTCACGGATGTCGTCATGAGATTCCCCTCATTACACTGTAAGCGCTTCGACGGCCGCGACTAGGTCTACTGCTTTTTTTTTCAGCTCCTTCGATTCGGCTTCCGCAGTGAGCCAGTCACTGTCGGAGTGACCGCCCTTTCGCCCCCGCTGCACATAAATCTCGTAAGTGCGCTGACGGATGCAATGTTCCGGGACGGATGGATAAGTTTCGTGAACGATCGTTCTCTGCAAGTTGCTCATAGTGGGTACCTCATTGGGCTAAGTGTGCTGGCTGTGCTCTTGCGTTAGAGTTCGGGCGTCTTTTCGGCCTGTGCGCCAGGAATCTCCGGCCCTACGCCCTTGCTGCTGAGCGGAGCATTGCAATGAGGACAGGTTTCCGCGTCCAATGCGACGGCGCGGTTACAACCAGAGCATAGGCCCTTCGGTTCGTCGGGGTTCATTCAAAATTAGAGGGGAATATTGCTGGAAAGGGTTGGCCAGCAAAAGTGCTGCCTCCTGACTGCCGTGAGCAGCCCAAGGGCTAGGAATTCTGCTGCTGCTTCTTGGCGGCTTCGTTCAGCGTCGCCTGGGGTGTTAGTGGCCTTACTCCATTCTCCGACGTAATGGGTTCGTCTGTTGCCGTATTCAAAGGTCCAATCATTTGTTGGTATGCTCCCGATCACACTGGTGCTCAACTCAAACGTAAGCGTCCGAGCAACCTTTCAAGTATCCGCAAGTCTTGCTGAATGGGTCGGGAGTGGGCGGTTTGCGAAATAGGTCAGCCTCAGGGTAAGCATTTATGCGACCGGGATAGTGGATGCTGAACTGCCGTCATGAACGAACAGCAGGAAGGTTGAGGTGGGCTGAGCAAGTCTCGGCTGCACGACTTCCCGGAGCGATGTCTGGATTGATCAGGAACTTGCGGACTCCCAATTCAGAAATGTGCGGCTCGGCAAGCGATTTCGCAAGCTTCTACAGCAGTTCTCCGACGGCCTAGGTGGGAGCATTCCAGGGGTTTGCCAGGATTGGGCTTGGGACACGGAACATTGACGGTGATTATTGAATACGAATTATCGCCAATTCAATTAGGAGATAACATGGACCCTCTTTTGCAACAAGTAACGGATGCAGTCACGCAGGCCGGGAGCGATACAGCTTCGCCGCAGAAGAATCTTGGCTAACCACAAGCGCGTATCGAAGAAGCGCTCCTATGTGCACCAGAGCTTACAATAGCCCGGCGAGAGTGCGGATGGAAGCGGAGCAAAGGTACGGCAAAAGCAAAGGCAAAAACCCTGGAGAATAAGGGAAAGCTGGACGCAGTGTCCCCTTCAAACCAGTTCAGCGTTTCTGCCTTACCGAAATCTGGCGATGCGCCTGCTCAATGGCACTGAGCAAGCTCTCGCTGAATCCCAGTTTGCGCGCTTGCTCTATCGTCAAAACGATATTTTTTGCGCATGCCTGTACAACGTGCGGCAGATCGGACGGTTGCGCCACCAGCGTATCGCTCATGGCGTCCGGCCATATGATAAACGACACTGGCTCCCGGAATATGTTCTTACAATTTTCATTCGCTGCGGCGATATTCATCTTCTGCAGCCCCGGCAGGATCAGCGTTTCTATAGGGTTATCGTCCGTAACCGGGTAGGGACTTGAGGACGCCCCCGCCGATTTCGCAACCATCTCTGTCCAATTTACCGGTGCGCCGGTGGTCATGTCGAAGACCAGTGACATCTCCTCTTCGTCCGAATACGCTCCTCCACAGAACCAGTCCTCGGACTCTATGAGGCTTAGGAAGCGCGGACCCGCCATGGTCACCTGGACCTCGCGTGACCAATCACCAGAGGCCGAGTCCCGGTCCTTCGTAGTGTCGCTCATCTGCTTCGACTGGTTTAGGGCCTCTGCATCGCAATCATTTAAGGCCTGCGCCAAGCGTCGGTTCAGCTGCGTCAGAGTTGCATTCACGCGTAGCTCGGCAGGATTGTCTGGGTTGACAATGAGCGGCCACAAATCCACGCCCTTGCGCAGCTCTTTCACAGGTCCAATCTGGATGGCTCCAGTACCCGTAGTCTGAGGGTTTCCGCTCGCACCTGGGGCCATATGCGGCACGGCAGATGCCACGGACGAAAAAAGCGAACACAACAACGCCACGATCAGTCGTCTCATAGGAATTCCCCAAAAGGCCAACGAGATTGTATACAATGCGAGCCGCGGGACCGACCCTCTACCCGTTCGATGCGTCTAGGGTTCAATCGGGTAAATGCGCGCCAGGTAGACGCCAACCAGGAATCAAAACACAGCAGCGCTCGGTATGCCACTGGAGAACTCGTGAAGCTATGCAGTGCGGAGCCATTGCATGGCCTAATGGCGCTGGTTGTTTAGAGGTTCCCTAGGCGAGAACGATAGTCCCGGCGTCACGCTGCGACAAGCCACGCCGCGAGAGCACGGATAACTACTGCGGTGGTGAACAGGCGGCGATTGTCGGCGACGCAAGGTGAGGCACGCAAGCCGGCTTGTGCGTCCGGCATCGCCTGATGCGATGGGATGCGAAGGATTGGCTTCGTCGGCCGCCGGAATGCGTTGTCCGTGGAGCGAACAGCTTTGTTCTTCGGCTTAAGTCCACGTTCCAGTTTCTCCAGTCGCGCCTCGAGGTCGCTGGTTTCAATCGCCTTCAGTAGCGAGGCTCCCAGATACCTCAGCGTGCTTCCGAGTTTCGGGTCCATTCTGCCCGCGCGTATCTCAGCCATCGCTTCGGCCAGGAGATTCTTCACGTCGCAGGCCTTCTGAGCTGACGAGCCCTCCCACTCGTTGGGTTCGTAAACTCGGCGGCTCTTCGTGCCACCCTTACGGCCGAGCTGCGCAGCTCGCTCGGGGTACGCATGGAGAGCACAGTAGGTGCCGCCGCGGACTGCTGGAGCGGCACATGGACGACCCGCTTTCATCTTCGCGTGGCACTTTCCGTTTGCCGTTGACTGCCGTCTAAGCGGCATGGTTGCCACCTCCTACTATCCGACTGTCCCTTGAGCGTCGGTCGGGAAGCAACCATGTCTTAGACACTCGAAGTGTGCCGTAAGGGTCGAAAGAGTGGATGCTCACTGATGCGTACTGCGACAATTTGCGAATAGGGTCGCGGTGTTCCCTGCCCGAGGCGTTGCACCTGCGGCCGCAAGCGACTCGGCGTCAAACGATCCACTCTGGCCCTCCCACTTCATCCAGGACTCTTCTCTTCACTTTGGAAATAGCAGCTTAGACTCCGCGTCAAGTTGCAGTGTAGGATTTCTGCTCGTTCTAGTCGGAGTTGGCGGCTGCCGTGCTTAAGTCAATAATCGTTCCCTGGTTGCGCCCATGGTCGGAATCCGCGTCGTAATCATCGCTAGCCGACTGTAGATCTCGCAAGGCTTGCAGCCACACCAGACTGGCGGCGTCAGGCGACTGACCTGCCAGCTGTTCGTCAATCCCGGACAACCGCTGCCTGACCAGGTCGATGTGGCCTTGCTCGTGCGCCTCTAATGCCGCGTAAAACCTGTCCCACTCGTTTTTCTCGGCTTGGGGAGCCGCGCCGTACTCGACCCACCGTGGCATCGTGATTTTTGTCGCGACGGTAACTGTCGCGCTGGCGGAGTCGTCGCCCGAAAGCGTGTATGCCGGGAACCACTCCGCCTTGGCAGCTCCGTCCTGCTGCTTGGCAGCTTCATCCTGCTGCGAGATGACGCCGGCCACCGCCGCGAGTGTGCTGCCGTGAATGTCAGAATACGCGCGTTGCGGATCGCCAAAGTTTACTGACATGTCAGTTCCCCTGGTTCTCGCCGTCTTTAGCTGAGCCCACCTTGTCCTCAGGCTCGTCTGAGGGTGGCGATACAACTCCGAGCGAACCCTCCGGTGCAGCGATAACATTAGACATCTCGCCGACTTCTGCAGATGCTGCGACATCGCTGGCGAACGATGCCACTATTTCGGCAAACATGACATTGGTTGCCTTTTCCTTTTTCGCCATTTCCCAGTACTGGTTGCGAATGTAGGCCAGGTTTGGAGTATTGGTGGCGTCGAGCAGGGCCGCACCAGACTTGTCGATGGGATAAATTATCCCGGCTGACTTGTAATACTGATCGGGCTCTGGACCATCGTTCAGGCTTATCGAGCCAACCAGCACCGGATTCGTGCTCCCATTGTTATAGGTCAGGATGACGTTGTGCTTGTCCGGGTTGGTGACTTCCGCCCAAGTCTCCTCCGCGTCAAGCTTATAAGTCTTTATGTTCCGGTCGACGTAGGAGGCGTAGAGTTCGTCGTCTCCGATGATGCTGCATTGCTTGGCGTCGTCGTCTAGCAGGATGTGCTTGTTCGGGTCCACCGTAGGTGGGTTGAGCCCCGGATCGAATTCCGCGGCGTCGATCGGATAGAGCGTTACGTGAACTGGTCCTGGCGCCTGAGCGTCTGTTGCGGGTGTAGTGGGTGTAGTAGCCATTTCAATTTCCTCCTCGAACGTAGTTGTATGTAGTTGTAACGAATCCAAGCATTCCGGCGGCATACGGTAAGCCGCGGCCGAGGCTGGTCAGGGAACTGCTTGAGATCCCCCGCAGCCACTTCCAGAGCGATCCCTTAGACGGTCGCGGTGTCGGCTGCCTGGGGAGCGGCATCGGCGGCGGCCGCCACGACGTCATCTGAGATAACCGAACCGCCATCCAACTGTGCGACCTGGTTTTCCTGTTGCAGCATCTCGCAGGAAAAATCGAGGGCGTTGGTCAAGACTGAAACGCCGCGGCAGTTGGTCGCTTCAAATTGAATCTTCTGCTCGATCACCGCTCCATCCTGCTGGCTCGGTACGCCCATGGTGATGGTGGCGATTCCGCCGTCTTTGACGAACAAGTTCGTCTTTATCGTCCAGTGCACGACGCTTCCGTGCAGATGAGTAAAGAGGTTCTGCCGCTGATCGTCCAGTGTGCCGATGTCGACCCAGGGTGTTTCCAGCAGGATGTACCCAAGACTGCCAAGGTCGTTGGACGCGCTGGTAAACCCGTTGCCGTCCAACCACACATCCACGAACGTAACTCCGAGACCGATACTGGTGCTCGGAACATTAACGGCTTCTCCACCCAAAACTACTTTGACTTGCATAACGTTCTCCTATCGTCGAATTACCACTCGTTACCCGTTGCTGTCTTTTGTCTGGTCGCCGTGACCAAAAGCCGCAAACAAATTCCGGACCTCGTTTACGGCGCCGACTGAAGAGTTGACGGTCGCGTTAATGACGGCTTGGTCTTTCTGAGGGGCTGCACCGGTCGCAGCGTTAATGGCGTCTCCGAGTGCCGTTCCAGCGGCATTGTTCTTGTCTGTGCCATTCCCAGAGATTGCCGTTGATACAGCTCCGCCCAGGGTGGGCAACGATGGATCTGCGTCCGGAGGCAAAGCCGGTTGCACGCTGCAGATCCAGGCGATGACTTGGAGGCCGGGATCAACCAGAGCACCCTGCTGGTTCGGAGACGACCCCAGAAGGGAGAACGGTCCGAAGGCTGCCGCGCTGCCCGCATCGGCTGTAACTCCCGCCGGAAGCGCGGCGTTGATATTGAGGTTCTTGACCGCAATAAACGCCGTAGGGACAACGGCGAATCCGCCGGTATTTAGCTGGCCACCGGCTGTGCAGTCACCCGCCGCCTTGCCCGGAACGTACCAGCCTGCAGCGGTCAGGAAGTCACCGGACAACCACGAGCGGCGCAGTCGAACCAGGCAGTAGTCGAACGAGATCGTGAACTTCGTCGTGGCGACGGGCTGTGGTGCCGTCTGCGCTGCAACCGCAGCCACTGACGCACGCGAATTGAACTGGTTCCTATGAACACTCACGAACGCTGAAGGCACCATAGCTGGGGCGGGAGCTGCAGCGTGGTTGACCATCATGGTGTTGGCGGCCGGTGCCGCCATGAATGCGGGATGGGCAACGGTTATCGGGATTCCATGCTCAACAGGCGCCTGCACCGCCGGACGCTGGGCAACGGATGCCTGTAGAGGAAGTACACGCCATACAACGTGCACATTTGGGGCCCGCGGTGCTGCCGGCTGAGCGGGACCGGCCTGGGATGAGTCGTAGTTATAGGTGTTCCAGTTTGCTGCCTTGGTGACGTCATACCAATCGACAGGAGTTGCGCCAGTCAGCTTTGGCCCACCCAGCTCACCATCCGAGGGCGCGTTGTCGTAGGCTTCCTTGGCCTGCTTTTTCAACGCGCTGAAGCTATCGATCGATGCGGACGAAGTCGGCTGCGCAGCTTCTAGAAGCAGACTGTATTGCACGGATACCGTCCGCCCGGTGTGTCGAAAGGTCCCGCCGTCGAGAACAGGCAGCACGTCGGCGAACAGCGAAACCTCCTGCTGGGACATGGACAGTGCAGCGCCGTCCGCCAAGGTGCTACAGCTTGGCGAGAATCCCATTGGCTCAAAGGCCAGTATTTCGCCGCCGGGACCATTCGGAGTTGCCTGTCCATACGCCTTCAGAAAGTACTCGTAGACATTTGCGATGAGGTCGTCGTTCGAGTTCATGATGATTTAGCCCCCCACGGGCTGCGCTGAAGCTGGAGGTTGGGGCAAAGGCGTGCCTCCGGCGATGGTCGCCCCCGCGGCCGCCGCTTTTGGCTTCGGAAGAGCTGGATCGTCTATGGCGGGCGATGGCGGCACGATGTCGCTGAGGAACGCGATAACCTGCGATCCGTCGATCGACAAGGTGGTCCCATCGAAGCTCGCTGAACGACTGGATAGCGCGTTGCCGGCTGAATATCCCGAGCTTTGGCCTTGCGCCTTGTTATCGGTGTGCGAAGCGCCGCCTCCGAAGCCGATGGGCCCGAGGGCCACTCCCCCGCTGCCGCCGACACTGCTCTGACTGGCGCTAGTCGATGCCTGGTCAGTGTTATACAGCTGGTTGAGACTAGCGCCCATGTCGCCCCACGTCTGGCTGGCGACCTTTACGTTGCGCACAACCAGCATCTGCTGAGGAATCATCGGGAGTAGCGGATTCGAGTTCGCCAACTGGGTCTGGATCTTCCCGTCGCTGATGCAGTTCGCGCGCTGCCCTTGGATGTACCAATTATTCATATAGAACAGGTCGGTGATCATCCACGGCCGGTCTATCGTCACTAAGCCCCACTCCAGATCGATCTCCAGGTCGCTGAACTGATCCGACATGCTGGTACGCGAAATTGACGAGGACGTATCGCCGTTGGCGGAATGCTGGCTGTTATTACTGCTGGCTTCGCTAGCGCTGGCGCCGATCCCAAAAAATCCATAGCTTCCATGCGACGATTGCGTCGTACTCGCTTGCTCATTGTTCCAGTACATGCTTTTGTTGGAATCCGTGACGGACGATGTCGCATGATCTTCCGACGTGCGCTTGATCGTGAGTTGCTCGAAGCCGATGTCATCCGCGGTGGGATCGGGCCATTCGCTCGGGTCGACATAGCTGTACGGAATGTCGGTCGGAACGCCGGCCAGTCCAAGACTCCAGATGTCGAGCAGTTTCTTGGCCTTTGCAATCTGGGCCTGTTGCATGTTGATGCCCTGCGATTCATACACCGCCAGCGCTTTCTCAACCTTTTCCGCACCCTCGGTCTTCCAGGTATCCCAGGCGTCGTCTACAGTCGCCTGATATGGTGCCGAAAGCTGCGGCCACATGCTGGATGTCGCCGGGTCAGCCAGGGTTTTCGCCTGGGCGAGTGCGTAGTCGCTCTTCGCCTTGGCATATGCTGCGGCGTTCTTGGTGTATCGCGAGTAGAGCGGACTCTTGCCTGCAACGACCGGGTTAGCCGGATCGCTGGTATCGATGGTGTAGAGCACATTCATGGCAGCGTCCACGGCTTGCTGAACATCTGGCGGTGGCGGAGGCACAGGCAACGGCTGCATGGCGGAAACAATGCCCGCATACTGGAACTCCAGGTGACGACCGACCGGATACTGAAGGTAGGAACCATCGTCGGTGACCTGCAACATGATGTTGCACAGCTGCGAGGTCTTGAAAGCAGCTTCGAGGGAACGCAGCAGTTTGGGATCAGGCTGTCCCTGGACGGCGGGCACTCCAGCTTGCTGTTGCGCGCCGCCGCTTGCGCCGCCCATCGGGCTCCACGGATTGGAATAGTCACGCGGGTCGATCGGCATCCCAAGCACCAGTTGCGAATAGACCAGTCCGCCCGAGAGCGGCTTACCGTCGGTTCGCGTAGGCCGGGTTTGCTTTATGCGGTCGACGATGGAGTTGAACAGATCGATCAAAACAAGTTCTGGAAGGCTAGGCATGCTACGCTCCTTATGTTTCCTGGTAAATCGTGATTTGCATTAAGCCAGCTGGGAGCGTCTGGCAATGCCGCGGTCAATTTCTAAAGCCAACGTTGTCGAAGTCAATAGGAGCAATCCTCCCTCCGTTTCTTCAGTCTCTCGACGCTGAGAACAGAATCATAGTAGGCGCACGACTTAGCTCGTACGATCATCGGCCGCGACGTGTTTGGGGGAACCGCATTGGTTATCCGAACGGATAGCCTTGTCAATTTTTGGATAGTATTTTTCTCGCGTAGTACACCATCATGCAAGATTCTCCGCTTTCATAAGTGGAAACGGACCTGGATTTTGGACCCAATTTGTGTTCGTGTTGTTCTTTTTCAGGAACAGGAGAGCGGGCTGTCACTCTAAAGCCCCGGCCCTAAGCGGTTGCGACATACCCTAACAACGGAGTTACTATACCGTCGTCGGTGAAACGAAGACGCCAGTGCCTTCACCCTGCACCCAGTCCTCCAAAAAGCACATTTTGGGCCAGGACCCAACGATGGGCGGCCTTATCCCACTGGGCGTTGGATGTCACCCTCGTTGAAGCTCTGGCATTCGCCACCGAAGCCGGCCCATAGGGCATTGCCGGCAATGGGACCAGACACGAGTGCGCCCGCTGTTTTGTCAACGGGTCTCAAATATTTCGCTTCGATCCCGGGACGCAGACTTTTGTTCAAGTGAGGGGTCCCTCTCCTGGATCAGCGCTGGTACTGGCGCGGGCGTCTGGGGAGTTAACTCTTCCGGCCAAGTTTACGCGTTCCACACGCCGTAAGCTCGGCTCCGGTTGAGCGTTACTCGCCCTTGTCTCCCGCCGCTATCGTGGAGACAGGGGCGTTCTCTTTGCGCAGTTAAAAGTCTCAAACTCAACTCCGGCGCAACCGACATAACGTGAAGCAGGCGAAATAGCAATTTATGTCGAGCGGGCCGAAGTTGGTGGCTGCGGTGTGACCCTAACAGCACGTGTCGCGGAATTCTCCGCATGATCTGAAGCGGCAAGACTGGGACGCCACATGTCCAGTCTGGATGGAGGTTTTCGCGAGTCATTCGCTCCGGGATCGCATTCCATTCGCTTGCTGCAGGGTGCAGACCTGTACTCAGAATATGGGGGCTGGAGAATATTGCGGAGTTTCCGCTCTAGTAAACCGGGAGTGAATTTCTCTGCTACAGGTCGAGCGTTGAGGTTAGCGCAAAAGGCCGCCAAACTAGCGAAAATAGGTATTTCACTAGTAACTTCTCTGACGATAATGACTTGCTGGCGGAGAGAAGTGAATTCGAACACGTGATACATGTCTTTCTCTGCCAATAAGTTACGTGTTTCTATGACTTTGCCGGTCAGTCAGTTCCCGTCCAGCCAGGAAGTCACGAGCGAACCAGCAGTGAACTGGCTAGCCTACCAGAGAGTCACGTGTGAACTCGATTCTCTCGGCTATGCGTCATCCAAGGTGTCTGTACCCGCTGCTCTGCCTGAACATCTTGCGGCTTCTCGCTTTTGGCGTTGCTCCTGGCGGATCCAAGTACAGTGACGGCGTTCAAAGACGGTCTAAACAGTCAGCCCTTATGTCTTCCTGCCTTCGGCGAGAAGTTCTTCAGACAGCTTACGAGCGTTCGTAGAATGTTCGTGCGCCTGCTTCGTAAGTTCGTGAGCAGTCAAGTGGTCTTGTTTGTCGTGAGCGGCGGCAGCGGCTGCATGAGCATGAGCAGCAAGATTATGAAGTTCGGCAGCCCTCTGGTGGGATGGTTGTGACATGGGTTTCTCCTGTCGGAAGATGGCTTCCGCAATCGCCGATCTGGAAATGTACTACAACTTCGCGGCGCCGCTGCCGACTGCCAACTACGACTACGTCGTTATTGTACTGCTTTGTTGTGATGCCCTGGGGGTCATCGAGACCAACTTGATTTTCATCGGTTCCAATTGTGGCGTTAAAGTCGCTCAATGTCATGCCCCGAGGCGAGGCCTGGGGCATCACCAGCGCATCACTCTTTGGCGAGATTTACCTGTCCCAGGTGATACGCGAGATGCGATGTTCTGCCTAACAGAATCGCGAACCGGTTGCGGTAAGGCTCGTGCGCAAAATCTTCTTCGGAGACCGAGGCGTGTTTCTGCGCCCACTCCGCAGGCGAGAGGTTTGCGAATTCCGTCGACAGCCGGGCGTTGATCTCATCCCAGTAGCGCTTTAAGTCTGGCGCCGAAATCGAATCCGGTGCCGAGCGGTCAGGCTTGGAGACGAAAAGTGAGTCAAGTTCCGGATGCAGTCTCTCGCCGAAGCCGAGAAGCGGAATCAGCGCATCGTTGATGGACGTTAAATGCCCCCAAAGGTAAATGCGCCGATTCTTTCCGGGCGCGATCTCCTGCTGGAGCTCTTTCTCGGAGAATGAGTCGAATAACTTACCGGCACGGTCGATATTTGTTTTCCAACCGCGCAGGGCCACGTCAATTAGCGAAGTATCTGTCGTCATGGAAGCCTGTCACCTTTCCCTGGTCAATTCCAGCCGCAACGGCTCTTCTTAAAGAAAAGATTGCTCGACTGGCGAAGAAGTTTTTCGAACCCGGCCAATGCCGCAGCCTGCAGCGCATTTGGCGGCACGGTAAGGAGGCGGTTTGTCGTCCGGCCCACTCGAATACCGGGTCTGGGTCAGATTAGCGAATTCCGCCGGTAGCCAAATAAATCTCGCCGGTTAACCATGCGGAATCGTCGGACGCCAGGAAAACCGCAATGGGAGCGATGTCGCTGACCTGCGCCGAACGTCCCAGCGGCGCCTGCGCAATCAGGGCCTTTTCGAAGTCAGACCCGATGATGCCTCCCGTGTGCGTGCCTTCGGTCTCGACCACGCCTGGGTTGATGCTGTTGACGCGGATCTTTCTGGGGCCAAGCTCACGCGCCCACACGCCGGTGAAGGCATCGAGGGCGCCCTTGCTGGCCGTGTAAACTGTGGAGTTCGGGGGCGTAAGCCGGGTAACTCCCGACCCGATGTTGATGATGCTTGCGCCCTCGCCGAGATGTTTCAAAGCCGCCTGCGTAGTGAAGAGTGTGCCGAGGACATTGATGTTGAACGTCCGATGAAACTGCTCTTCGGTAACATCCTCGAGCAGACCGAACTCGTAGATTCCGGAGTTGTTGACCAGGATGTCGAGACGGCCGAAGTTCTTGATGGCCGCATCGATGATGCTCTGTCGCCTGATCGGCCTTGGAGACGTCAGCTCCCACGGCAACAGCCTTGCCGCCGGCCTTCGTGATGGCGTCCACAACGGTGTCCGCACCGGCTTTGCTGGAAGCGTAATTGACTACCACCGATGCGCCTTCCGCCGCCAGAGCTTTGGCAATGCCGGCTCCGATGCCCTTGGATGCTCCCGTAACTACGGCTACCTTGCCTTTGAGTTTGCTCATCTCTTTCTCCTTCTAAGAATGCTGGTGTCGACCTCCAGCTGTCGTACCGCAAGGTTCCAGTTCAGCGGCAGTCGATAAGATGTAGCCGGTGCGCCAGAGATTCATTTGTTCACAACTAATGAACTATTGAACAATTTGTAACCTGCGGATAGGATGGAGGCATGAGGCCCTTGTTCCATCCCGCGATTGAAGAGGTCACCGTCGAAGGCATCCTGCACGCACTTTCCGATCCGGTTCGCGTGGCAATTTACGCCGATATCGTGGGATCGGCGTGCTCCCAGACCTGCTCCAACTTCCTGCAGGTGAATGACAAAGAGATCCCGAAATCCACGTTGTCCCTGCATTTCAAAATCCTGCGCGAAGCAGGCCTAATTCGGGGGGAACGGCGGGGCGTCGAGATGCTCAATGCCTCGCGCTGCAACGAGATTGAGAAGCGTTTTCCCGGATTGATCAGGACCATCGTCAGCGCTTACCATTTGCAGGCGGCGGCGAAAGGCGGTTGAGAAACGGCGGTAAGTTTGGATCGGCCGAACGAATTGCCAAAAAGAAGTAACGATTTTCTGCGCGGGGCGAGCACACACCATGCCCGGGAAGTTGCGATGCCAATCGTTCAGTCTTGGGGGTCCAGGTTGGCGAGCCTTTAGGTTCGAGATCCATGCGTTTGGCTTCGTGTTCTGCCACTTCCTCCACCTGCAAGAGTATGCCAACCGGAACCACGAATTTGGTTCCTCCTTTTGGCATGCGTTCTCAGAAGCGCATGGGCAGAAAGGGATTTGGTGAAAGTCGCGACCTTCAACATTAACAACATCAACAAGCGGCTTGATAACTTACTGGCTTGGTTAAAAAAAGCTGAGCCGGATGTGGTTAGTCTCCAAGAGTTGAAGACGGAGCATGCAGCCTTTCCCGTGGATGCTCTTCGAGCTCTCGGTTACGAAGCAGTCTGGCAAGGGGAGCGTTCTTGGAACGGCGTGGCAATTCTCGCGCGAAACCACGCTCCCGTTCTGACCCGCGCGAGCTTGCCGGGAAATCCCGAAGATCACCAGGCTCGCTATATCGAAGCAGCTGTTCAGGGAGTCCTGATCACGTCCATCTACCTCCCCAATGGAAATCCGCAGCCTGGACCGAAATTCAACTACAAGTTGGCTTGGTTTGAGCGTCTCATTGCCCATGCCGCTGAATTGATGGCGAGCGGCGCCCCCGTGGTGTTGGCCGGCGACTACAACGTGGTGCCTACGTCGCTGGACATCTATCCGACCCGGTCATTGGACAACAATGCATTGGTCCAGCCCGCAAGCCGCAAGGCCTTTGCGCGATTGCTGGCTCAAGGCTGGGCCGATGCGATGCGTAAGCTGCATCCGGACCGGCCGCTCTGGACATTCTGGGACTACAAATTCGAACGGTGGGCGCAGGACAAAGGCATGCGACTCGATCACTTTCTGCTCTCGCCGAAGTTGTCGGACCGACTCGTGGACGGTGGTGTCGACCGATGGGTGCGTGGACAGGTGAACGCCAGCGACCATGCCCCAACATGGATATTGCTTGATCTTTAGACCAGAGCTGCGCAAATCCTGTCTGATCGCTTCGGATGAGGCAGAGCCGGTCGCCTCCCAAATTAAAGTAGCCTCGACCCTGGAGGAAACGCCTTCTAAGGGGCGTTCGCGAGCCATTCGCCGCAGGATCGCATTCCATTCGCTTGCTGCAGGGTGCAGACCTGTACTCAGATTCTGCGGCCTGGAGAATATCGGGGAGTTTTAGTTCTAGTAAACCAGAAGTTCCTCATCATGGTTGCCGCCTACTCCCAGAAGCCGACGTATGGCCGAGCCGGATTGGCCGTGGCTAAACTTCTGGATTGCCCGTCACCCGCCGCAAACTCGAAAAGTTGAGGATTCGTGTTCAGAACGGGTAATCGGTATGGTTGGGCCAGCAATCGCAAGCGTGCGGCCCTTACGTTAACGCGGGAGTCGTGCCGACATGAGAGCCGCCAGTCAGAATCGAGCAGCTGGAACCGAGGGTTTAGTCCGACCTCATCGACGCGGCGTCCGGATATAGCCGTGCGCCACCCCGGCGGAGTCCACATAGAATCCAACGATCATGCCGCTCGCATTGATCCCCCCTGCGTTGCTATAGGTGGCCCCGGGCGGATCGAATCCCGTGTAGCTGCCGTGGCTCAGCAGAAACGAGTGGGTGACGTTCGAAGTATCGGTGTAGAAACCGACGATATCTCCCTGGAGGTTAATCCCTCCATTGAAGGTGAGGATAGAGTGCGGAAAGTTATTCGAGGTGAAGTTCCCGTGGCAGAGCTGGTAGCCGTGAGTTACTCCACCGTCATCCGTGTACGTACCAACAACTGTGCCGAACGTGTTCACTCCGCTGGCAAAACTGCTGGGCGCCTCGAATGGATTGAAGCTGGTGATCTCACCGCTCCTGAATACGGTGAAGCTCTCGTAAGGGGGTGTTTCGCATGTCGGGTCTACCAGACAGGTAAATCCCGTCATCTCGCCCCAGGAATTGACACTGGAGAGAGCCGTGGCCAGCGCGCCGGGGACGTCAAACGTGGTGTAGTGGCCCCTATACAAAATGAAGCCATGGGTTACATCACTGGCATCGAGGAAGTTGCCCACGACCACGTCTTCTGCGTCGATGTAATTGGGAGAAGTCAAGGTAGAGCCCGGGGGATCGATTACTGTAAAGTCTCCGCCTGCCGTTAGGATGAAACCATGTTGAAAACCGGCAGTGATCTCAATACCGACGCTCGTCCCCTGCGGATTGGGCCCGCCGATTAGAAGGGTTGCAGTGGCGCCCGGAAAGTCGACTGTCTTATAGGTTTGCGCCCACGCGATAGACAATGCTGCAAATGCAACACTGATTGCCAGAAATCGAAATACTTTGTTCACGGAATCCTCCTGATCTTTCTGCAAATTCCAGGAAAGTAACCCCTGTGGGCTTAGGCGGGTTGGCCTCATATGCAACCAGAGTGACTTTTGCGACGAGCCGCAGGTTTTGAGCGCCGGACTGAAGTCGCCGGGGCGGACTCGTGGACTAGAATACGGATCGTGCTGAAGCGCGACGACCTCGGTTTTCCCACCTTCTGGCCGCTGCAGATCGCGGGATGGGGCTGTTACTGTGGGTTGGTTTTAGTCTCTATACTCCCCTCCCTCAAGCAGCCGGGGATGCTCCGCGGCAGTAGCGTATTTGTTCTCTCAATGTTCGCGGCCAGTTGCCTGCTGCGTCCGGTTTGCCGCTCCCTGATGAGCCGTGGCTTCTCCTGGATGGCTCTGGAGATGCGGGCATTTGTCTGCTCTCTGATAGCCGGAGCAATGACAGCTTATGTAGCTGAACTGTTGGCATTCGGTATTCGCCCACTGGATTGGGCGGACTGGCTTGTGACCTTTACCGAGGCCATTTTCACTCTCTTCTTGTGGTGTAGCCTGTATTTCAGCATCAAGCAATGGCAGCAATCGGCGCGGGAAAGAGAAAGACTGCTTCGGGCCGAGTCGGAGGTGCGCGACGCACGGCTGAACGCTCTGCGCTACCAGCTCAATCCACATTTCCTGTTAAATTCTCTGAATGCCGTGTCCACGCTGGTCCTGGACGGTGATGCGCCGGCTGCCACCCGCATGCTGGCACAGATTGGTGAGTTTCTGAGAACGATGCTGGATCGTGACGCCATACTGGAAACGCCGCTTTCCCAGGAGCTTGCCTTCACCGAGCAGTACCTGGCGATAGAGCAGACCAGGCTCAGAGGCCGACTGCGGACCGAAGTGACCATCGCTCCAGAAACACTGGACGCTCTGGTGCCGAGCTTGTTGTTACAACCATTGGTAGAGAATGCCGTACGACACGGCGTTGCTCCCCTCGTGGCGGGTGGCACCATTCGACTTCAGAGCAAGCTTCACGGCGGTCACCTGCAGATACTCATCCAGAACTCCGCGACGTCTCGGGCTCGGGCCGAACACGCCGACAAAACGGCCCATGGTATCGGGCTCACCAATACCGAGGAACGTCTGAGGACCCTATACGGCACCGATTACAGGTTCGTACTGCAATATCCGGCCGCCGGCGGGTGCGAGGTCATTGTGGAACTACCTTTCCGAAAAACAGCGCAGCAGCGAGAGGTAACAGCGTGCGCGCGCTGATTGTCGATGATGAGCCGCTGGCACGGCGCGGCGTGTCTCTACGGCTACAGAAGTTCGCGGACATTAAGATCGTTGGCGAATGTGGGGATGGATTGTGCGCGATGAGAAAAATCCTCGAACTCTCGCCTGATCTTGTGTTCCTGGATGTCCAAATGCCCGGCATGAACGGGTTCGAGGTTCTCCGGTCTTTGCCTAGGGAGAATCTACCCGGGGTGATCTTCCTGACGGCTTATGAACAACATGCCTTGCGCGCATTTGAAGTCCACGCCGTGGATTATCTGCTCAAGCCTGTGGACGATGAGCGCTTTGCCGCTGCCATAGATCGGGCTCGAAGGCTTATGGATTCGGCGTCGAAGACCCGCGTGGCCGAGCGTATCCTGGCCATGCTGGGGCGGACCTCGCAAAAATACACGTCACACTTTGTGGTACGAACGGGTCCGCGAATTCAGATCGTGCTAATGGAGGATACGGACTGGATCAGCGCAGCCGGTGACTACACGGAATTGCATGTTCGCGGACGCGCCCATCTCTTGCGCGAAACGATGAATTCACTCCAACAGAAGCTCGACCCGGCAAAGTTCCTACGTATACACCGTTCTCGGATGGTTCGAACGGGCTGCATTGTGGAGTTGCGCGGCATTGATAACCGGGAATACATAGTGAAGCTCTCCGACGGATCGGCACACCGCTCCAGCCGTACGTATGCTGATCGACTCGAAGAGTGGTTGGCCTCCGGGGATGCTGAATGAGAAACTGCTTGTTCTTAAGAAAGAGGCGCTTCCGCAAGGCCCAGCGCTGATTGCGGGTGTGTAGTCGCCGATCCGGAAGTTAGCCAATCCACATTATCGTTTGATGATCCTTTCATGTTGCCGTATAACGCCCTACGCGCCAGCGAGCGTGGGTAGGCTCTTGGCCAGCCGCGATGGAGGCGGCTGGAATGAGGAGACACGCCAAGGGCAAGTACCCAAAACCAAAGCGACCCAAGACAAAACTCGGTCTTCCTGATTTGGATCACAGCAAATCGGCTGTCCTGGACAGCCTTCGGTCACCCGAGTCCAAACGTGGGTATCGACACGCCATAGATGAGTTTATTCAATGGTACTGCTCCGAGCCACGACTGTCCTTCAACAAGGTTGTGGTTACCCGCTATCGCATATTCCTTGAGAATCGTCAGCTCGCGGGGGAACGATCAACGGACGACTCGCCGCTGTACGCCGGCTCGCCTATGAAGCCGCGGACGCTGGTTTGCTCAGTCCGGAGTTCGCGGCTGGCATCCGACGGGTGAAAGGTGCCAAGAAGTTAGGTGTAAGGCTTGGAAACTGGCTTACAGCGGAAGAAGCCCGTTGCCTCTGGCAATCGCCAGATGTAGACACCCTCAAAGGGAAAAGGGATCGGGCGATTCTCACCGTCTTGCTGGGGTGCGGACTTCGACGCCGCGAGTTGGCTGATCTGGACTTCAGGCATTTGCAGCAACGCGAGGAGCATTGGGCGATAGTTGATCTCGTTGGTAAAGGCGGGCACATCCGAACCGTGCCTGTACCCGACTGGGTGAAAACGACCATAGACGAGTGGCTGGCGACAGCCGCGATTTCGGCTGGGAGACTTTTCCGATGTGTCTGTCGAGCAGGCAAACACTGGGGCGACGGCGTAACGGAACGACTAGTCTGGCACGTCGTGAAGCAGTACGCGAGAAAACTCGGGTTTGCCCAGGTGGCACCGCATGATCTGAGGCGTTCGTGCGCCAAGTTGTGTCATGCTTCGGGTGGAGAATTAGATCAGATCCAATTCCTTCTCGGGCACGTCTCCGTGCCGACAACTGAACGCTATCTCGGCTGCAAGCAGCGGATTCGTGGAGCGGTGAACGACTGCATCGGTATCGAACCCTAGCCGACAACCCGTCAAACTGGATTACTTCCGATTAGCCGGACCATCCATCAAGAATGTTCCTATCATCAAACCCTTGGCTCAGAAGGTGCGCCGTGGGGCTCGGTGCAAGGTTGTCACCGACTCAGGGTTAGTGGATACTCAAGCTTCCGAAAATAACTGGTAAACGCACTCTGAGCACTTTGCTATTAGTGCTTCCCCCACCTGTGATCGATTTTCGGTGGATGCTCCAGGGTTTGCATCACGACACAATACTGTTCCGTTTTTTCCTGCAATGCACTTAGCTGCTCCCTGGTTGCCCGCGGTGCGCGGACGTCGAACGTGACCCTGATGTTCTCAAATCCGACAGCCGCCTCTTTGGAAATTCCCAACGTGCCTTGCAGGTCCAGGTCACCTTCGACCGTGACGTCGATACCCTCGGTGGGTATCCCCATTGCAGCGGCCACCATCTGGCAGGTGATCTGCGCGCACGCGGCGATTGCACCCAGCAGTAAATCTCCGGAGCAGGCACCGGTACCCTCTCCCCCGACGCCTTGGTGGGCTTGCGCCTTATAGATCTCCCGGCCCAAGTCGACCGAGCAGGTGATCGGAGCGTCCGTCTGGCTGCCGCGTGCCTTCAGGGTGATTCGCGAACTTGACGGATTTTGGCGATACTGCTCCTTCAATGGGCGCTGCAGTGTTCGAATATCCATGAATTCCCTCGGATTTTGAGTATTATAAGCGCACCCAGGGGTGGTGCCGCAAGCGTCGCGGCATCGATTCAAGGATCAATTCCACGCGATTACGTAGCGTCGAGCAGTCAGCTTGGCTGTTCCAGCTGCGCCAATGAGGTTCATTGAGCCTGCCGCTCACGCCAGATTCTGTTCCCTCCTCCTTGTCGCCGGGCGTGCGCTTCGGCACATACGAAATCCTTGAGCAACTCGGCGCCGGCGGAATGGGCGAGGTTTATCGCGCTCGGGACACGCGACTCGGCCGTGAAGTCGCAATCAAGACCGTTTTGCTGCAACATCATTCGCAAGCCGAAGCTCTAGCCCGCTTTGAGATGGAAGCCCGCTCCGCGTCCGCGCTCAATCACCCGAACATTGTGACGATTTACGAGCTCGGTTGCGTGGACCAGACGCACTTCATCGCCATGGAACTGGTTCGGGGCGAGACGGTCCGAGAGTTGTTGGCGTCCGGTCCCATTCCATTCCGCAAAGCAATCGCCATTGCGGCACAGGTTGCTGACGCTCTCGCGCGGGCGCACGAGATCGGCGTCGTTCATCGAGATTTGAAGCCCGACAACCTTATGGTTTCTGTGGACGGTGCCGCTAAGATTCTGGATTTCGGCTTGGCGAAACTGCTTGTGGTCGACCCCCCACCGAACGCAGATGTCTCCACCTCCATCAGTAAGGACGGAGCCGTGATGGGCACGCTTGCCTACATGTCACCGGAGCAGGCGAACGGCGAGAATCTCGATTTTCGTTCCGACCAGTTTTCGTTCGGCTCAGTGCTCTGCGAGATGGTCACCGGAGTTCCCGCGTTTCAGAAGAAGACCTCGGCGCAAACTGCGGCTGCCATCCTGCGCGACGAGCCGGAGCGAATGGCTTCCAGAATGCTTCAGGCGCCCGCTCCGTTCATTTGGATTGTCGAGCGCTGTCTTGCCAAGGACCCGAAGCAACGCTACGCATCCACCCGGGATTTGGCGCGCGACCTGGCGGCGGTGCGCGACCGGCTTGCCGATGCGCCCGTCCAGCATTCGGAGCCCCGCCCCAGCAATCTTCCGGTGCCGCGTACCGCTTTCATCGGACGCGAGCCCGAGGCGGCTGCGCTCCGCCAGCTCCTGGGCCGGGATGATGTTGGGCTTGTGACCCTAACCGGTCCGGGCGGCATCGGCAAGACACGACTTGCTTTGCAGGTTGCAGGAGAAATCAAGCACCAATTTCCAGCGGGCGTTTGCTTCGTTTCGTTGTCGGTGGTGGAGGCCCCAGGCTTGATTGCCTCCGCCATCGCACAAGCGCTGGGAGTGCGGGAGACCGGCAATCAGTCGGCGCAGGAAAGCATGAAAGACTACCTTGGCGGGCTGGCCCAGCCTATGCTGCTCCTGCTCGACAATTTTGAGCACCTTGTCGCGGCTGCTCCGGTCATATCGGACCTGCTCTCGGTAGGACCCAAGCTCAAGATCGTAGTCACCAGCCAGTCGCCGCTGCACGTTTACGGCGAACACGAATTCCCGGTGCCACCGCTGGCGCTTCCCGATTCGAAGTCCTTGCTGCCGCTGGATGTGCTCTCGCGTCTCCCCGCGATCGCGCTTTTTGTAGAACGCGCGCGGGCCGTGAAGCACGAGTTCGCCTTGACCAATGAAAACGCGCCTGCTGTCGCTGCCGTCTGCGCCCGCCTTGACGGTCTTCCCCTCGCCATCGAACTGGCGGCGGCGCGCATCAAGCTGCTCACGCCGTCCGCCATGCTGGCACGCCTGGAAAGCTGCCTCAACCTGCTGACCGGAGGCGCCCGCGACCTGCCAACCCGTCAGCAGACCCTTCGCGGCACCGTCGACTGGAGTTACGGACTCCTCAATCCTGCCGAGCAAACTCTCTTCCGCAGGCTTTCGGTGTTCCTCGGCGGTTGCACGCTGGAAGCGGTGGAGGCTGTCTGTGATACCGCGGGCGATCTGGGCCTCGACGTACTCGACGCCGTGGCTTCCATGGTAGACAAGAGCCTGGCGCAGCAGGTGGAAAAGGCAACGGGCGAAACGCGCTTCGTCATGCTCTCCGCCATCCGGGAATACGCGCTCGAACGTCTGGCCGCGAGCGACGATGCCGCCGCCACTCGCCGCTCCCATGCCGCATACTATCTGGTGCTCGCCGAAGAGGGCGCGTTGGAAGCGGCCGCTCATCCCGAATGGCTTGATCGTTTCGAGGTGGAGCACGACAACTTCCGCGCCGCACTCGAATACCTCATCAAAACCGGTGACGCCGATTGGGGCCTCCGCCTGGGCACGGCGCTGTTTCACTTTTGGGAGACGCGCGAATATCTTACTGAGGGCCGCGACCGCATCGCCAGGCTGCTCGCTCTGGAAGGAGCTGCTGCGCGTCCGAAACTTCGCTCGCGCCTGCTGTTCTGTGCGGCGGTCCTGGCAGGCGAGCAGGGCGATTACACTTCGGCGCACCAATTGTTCGAAGAGAGTCTTGAGACCTGTCTGGAGTTAAACGATAACCGGGGGGTTGCAGTTGCGCTGAACGCTTTGGCCGTCAATGCTCGCGATCGTGGCGAACTACCCACGGCATCCCTCCTGTTTGAAAGATGTGTCGCCATTTGGAGAGACGCGGGAGACCCAGCCGACGTTGCTCGTGCTCTCAGCAATCTGGCGAACGTGACCAAGCTGCAAGGCGAAGCTAACCGTGCGGCATCGCTCTACGAGGAATGCCTGGCGATCTTCCGCAAAGTGGGTGACGTGGCTGGTATCGCCTGGACGTTGAACTACCAGGGAGATGTTGCCCGGGAAAGCAACGATCTGACGGCTGCTCGTTCCTTCTATGAGCAGAGCCTGGCGGCCTTCAGTCTTTCGCGGGATGGCTGGGGAATCGCCAGCGCCCTGTCCGATTTAGCCGGCCTTAGTTGGGACCAAGGTGACAGTGACGAGGCCCGCAGGCTGTACGGTGAAAGCATCCAGATGTTTCAGAATCTGGGTCATAAGCGCGGCATCGCAAGGGTGCTGGAGTGTCTTGCGGCAAACGCCGCCGCGCAATCCGACGCGGTGCAAGCGCTGCACTTCGCAGGGGCGGCAGCCGCACTGCGCGAGCGCTTGGGTGCGCCGCTCACCCCAGCCGAACAGCATAAGCTGGAGAAGGTCCTGGAATTCGCCCGTCGAACTCTGGGCAATACTGCCGGTCTGACGGCGTGGATGGAAGGCTGGGGATTGCCCGTGGAACAGGCCATCCAGGAAGCGCTTGACTCCGGTGCCGGGCCCACCCTGCGAATTGGAAGCAACGCATAATTCAACCGGCGGTACTGGGGTCCATCATTCGCCGCACCGCCGAGATCCGATTGGCCGGAAAACCGCCGCGGCGTGCATGTTCGCGGACCGTTTCCTCATCCGGCGCCAAGTAGACGCAATAAACTTTGTCACCGGTGACGTAGCTGTGCAGCCACTTAATCTCCGATCCCATCCCTTTCAGGACGTCCACCGATTTTCGGGCTACTTCCTGGATCTCCGCATCTGACAAATTCCCTGCGCCCGGTATTTCCCGTTCGATCACATATTGGGGCAATTGGCCACCTCGCCGAATGGCCTATCGTACCAGATTGTTAACGGTGATTCGTAGGCGTACGAGGGCACCGTGGTAAGACCCTCACCCACCCTGTTGCAAGCGGTCGAAAGACGACCAGCCGTTCACCTGCGCGCACTTTCGTGAGCGGTCGACGGGCTACTCAGAAGTAATCCACATGGCCGTATAACGCCCAAACCGCCTAACTGGCTTCATCGCTGCTATTTGAAAACTCACTAAGAGATACTCCGAACCCCAGAAATACGACATCGTAGCCTCCAATTTCACGGTATCGCCTCTGGTGTACTCGCTTCCCGTGTGGGAGAAGAAGTGGGCAACCGCCATGGATAGACAGCTGGCTCACATAACTTGGAAAAGTGGCTATCCACCGTAAGGTTAGTCTGCAAAGGGATCGTCACAGAAAAGCGGCTCCTATTCGCGAATTCACCCTTGGCCGGCGTACAAGCGACCTAAGAATAGACAATTGAACAGCGAGGTTGTCATGAAATTGTCACAAATTCGTAAATAATTCCGGGGTGTACTGGTGCTGATGGAAGACCGTCGGGATATGACGTGAGTTCGTTCTCTGATGCTGGAGTTCGTTCGAACAGGGCTCGCCTATCCATGGAAAACATTATCTTGAACATATCTTGGCGTGGTGTTCTGATGCCCAGAGGGCCAGCCATACAACCTAAGGAGGACGAGAATGGGCGGAAGAAATAACATGGAGGCGGGGACGGGCGGGCCAACGCGGCGGCAAGCGGTTTTTGGTTTTGCTGTCGTGCTGGGTGGACTGGCGGTGGGTTCAACGAATTCGTGGGCCACTGCGGACGACGGAATTTCTCATGCGGCAGAGGCTATTCACCAGGAGCCTATTTTCACGGCAAGTCCGAAGCGCATTTACGAAACGCTTATGGAGACTAAGCAGTTCGACAAGGTTACGCATCTGAGTGGAGCCATGCAGTCCATGCACCTAGGAAATACCCCCACAGAAATCAGCCCTGAAGTCGGGGGCGCCTTCACGCTTTTCGGCGGACACATTACCGGACGCAATGTCGAGCTCGTGCCGAATCAGCGAATCGTACAGGCCTGGCGAGCCGGCAATTGGGATGCGGGCACCTATTCCATCGCGAGATTCGAACTCGTACCGCAAGGTTCCGGAACGAAGATTGTCTTTGACCATACCGGTTTTCCTAATGGTGATGCGGAAAGCCTAGCATCGGGATGGAAAGCGCACTATTGGGAGCCACTTGGAAAACTGATCGATTAAGTCGCAGGAGTGACAGCGGCAGGAAGCTGCGCACCACCCTTGGCGGGGCGCGCCAAGTCGCAATAAAATCCAAGCCTTTCCTTCTCCGCAGTCGAGACTACCTGGCTGAGGCAGGTGAATTCGAACTGCCGGCGCGCTTGTCCCCGTAAATACCTGATTAGCCGAGTGCAACGGCTTCTAAAGTAGCGCCCGGCATTCGCATCTTCGCGTGTGCGGCGCGAGCGGCTACCCCGTGTAAACGGTTCCTTCTTCGACGAAACAGAGGGGATTCCCCCACGGGTCCTCGGCATAGAATGATCGCTCGCCCCACGGGCGCACGACAATGCCACCTCCCGGCGCGTCGTGAACTTCCTCGCCTGACAAACAGCTCAGCGCCGTTGCGCGGTCGAATGCAGCATCTAGCTTCTTGACAGTAAAATACAAAGCCTTTGCCGCGGGGTGCGGTTGTCTGCTCGAGGACACATCCAGGACTTGTAGGGTAACCGGACCGCAATCGAAGTAGCACCGGTGGCCCGGCTGGGTCCGCCCTTGCAGGCCGAGTAGCTTCGCATAGAACGAGGCGGCGGCGTTAAGATCACCGACCTCGACGTTGAGTCTGAAGAACTGCGGTACGTCGTCAGGCAGCTTCGCCTTGACGCTTGTTGGTTTTGCTGTTGCGGCCATCTTGTATTCCTCCTGCGCGGTGTCTCACCGGGCTTTGAAAGTGCGCCAGCCAATCGCTCACCAGCGCCAATCGCTGTCGCTCGATGTGATAAATACGCATCCTGCCCTGCCTCTCGTGTGTGAGCAAACCAGCGGCCTCAAGAACCTGAAGATGCCGGGTCGTGGTCTGCCAGGCATGCGCAAACATTGCCGCGATTTCTCCGGCAGTCATCGCGCCTCTATTGAAATAGACCGCGAGCAGCACGCGGCGTCGAGCAGGGTGGGCGAGCGCCCCGAAGACATCCTTATACGCGTCTCGCCGCACTCTCGAAGCAGGCTTAGGCATCAACTATATTCAGCCATATTGCTGAATATTAGTCAACAGATATTCACTGCAGCTACGCTGATGTTCATGGCCCGAAGTTTCGCTTCCCGAGGAGCGCTCGCGGTGGCCTATCGTACTTGACGCACTAACTGGCAAGATTTCTCCGCAGTCGAGACTATGTGGGCGAGAAAGCATCTTCAAGGGCGAGGTGCAGGCGCGGGCAATTACTCTTTGGCCCCCGATTTTCAGGAGCGGCAGCGAACCGCTGGTTAGCAATAGTGAAAACACCCGGCAATTGCCCATTGACAATCGATTCTTGTGCCGAGGTGACGCACAAGAAACCGCCATCGCTGCATCGCGAGATCGAGACTTGAATATGCGGCGATCTTCGCTCGCGAGCCGTAACTGATGTCACCGGGCGGTTTGGCCACAGGCGCCTAGTACAGAAAGAAATGGCAGAGTCTACAAATGAAACTATTAACCGTCTTCGCCTACTGCTTCACAACGATGACACCATAGCAATCGATCTCGGCGACCCACCTACGAGAAAATATGGAGCCAGCAGGCCAGATGTGGGGAGGCTTGCATCCTAGGGTTGTGCCTCTGAGCGGACAACTACGATAAGAGTCCTAAACGCGACAGCAAACTGGAGAATCGAGAATCGGAACGAAGAATGTCCATCTGGGGTTCTACCTTGAGATAACCCAACCACAAGGACCGTTGCTCATAAGCCGCTTCCAGCCGGCTGAAGGCTTGGTCAACTTCTCCTAAGCCGGCATAAATTATGGCCACGTCATACGGCGAAATATGTCGCTGCGTTGATAATGCCCTCAGCTTGTTAAGGACAGCATGGGCGTCTTCACGCAACCCCGCCAACGCATACCCATGTCCCATCTTCGCCAACGCGAATGCGCTGTCGCCCGACAGACGTAATCCTTCCTTTAATTCTGCAAGCGCCTCGTCGAACAGACCTTTCTGTTCATAGACATGTCCCAGCCACAGATGAGCTGAGGCGAAATTCGGATCCATATCCAGAGCAGCACGAAATTCCTGGAGTGAACGATCATAGTCGCGGAAAAAGTAAAGCATCCGTGCCAAGTCTGTTCGGATGACGACGGATAGAGGATCCATCGTCAACGCCAACTTTTTTCCCTCGAGCGCCCTTTCTTTCCAACCCAGCATCCCAAAAAGCGTGGCGCGCCAGTGGTACGCCTCGACATAGCCAGGGTTAAGTTCGATAGCCCGCTGGAATTCCGCTTCTGCTGCCGCCCAATTCCACTCGAAATCTCGATTGACCACGCCGAGGGAGGCGTGAGGTTCAGCCAAGGATGGATCCAACTCCAACGCTCTTAAGGCCGCGGCTTTGGATTTTGGGTACGCTTCCACCGGCGAAAGCACATTATAGTAGCCAAGTGTGTGGTAGCAATCGGCCAAGCCCGCATAGCCCTGGGCATGAGTTGGATCGCTGTCGATGGCTCGATGAAAGTAAGAAAGTGCTTTCTTCATACTCTCTTCGCTCCTCTTGTTCCAATAGTAGCGAGCTTTCAGATAGAATTCGTGGGCTTCCCGGTTCACCTGCTGAACGCTTGCCAAACGCGCATTCTCCTCCGGGGTAAGAATGATCCTGACCTCGTTGGCGACCTGCCGCGAGATTTCCGATTGCAGTGCCAGAATATCGAGAAAATCACGCTCGTAGGTTTCGGCCCACAGGTGCTGGTCACTGTCCGCGTGTATGAGTCGAACGGTGATACGAACTCGCTCGCCCGAGCGCAAGACCGAGCCTTCGATGACGGCATCGACATTCAGTTCGCGCGCGATTTGAGGCAGGGATTTGCTCGCTCCCTTGTATTGCATCGCCGAAGTCCGAGAGATAACCCGTAAGACCTTAATTTTGGTAAGACTGTTAATGAAAGCTTCGGTCATGCTGTCGCCAAAATACTCATGACCCGTATCGCCCGAGAGATCTTCAAGCGGCAGTACCGCAATTGCACGAATGTTGCGTACATCGATCGTGCGGTTTTCGGCAATAGGGATGATGGCGTCTTCCGGTTGAGCAGTCTCTAGCCGTCCGATGAACCGGTATCCCCGCCTGGGAATCGTCTCGATGAAGCGCGGCTTTTCCGCCGAATCGCCGAGCACGACGCGAAGCCGGGCAATCGCATTGTGAAGGCTATGGTCGAAGTCAACAAAGGTGTCGGCAGGCCAGATTTCTGCCCGCAATTCTTCGCGCGTAACCAGATCACCGGCCCGGGTGAGAAGTGTTGCCAGGATTTTCAAAGGCTGACCGCGGAGCCGGAGTTTGACTCCCCGTTTACGCAGTTCTTCCGCGCGAAGATCCAGTTCAAAACTTTCAAAACGGAGCACGCGCATGTTTGGCAGGGGTCCCGACATCTTGCGTTCCGCAAAACTTGCGGACAGCCTAACACAATGGAATGTTCCCAGATTCGTTTTGAAAGACTTTAATTTCTTGTTTTGAGTAGCTTACCAATGGAGACAACTTCAATATCGATTGGAGGTCCGGAGGATTGCGTCATGCCTGCAACGGCTGGATGATGCGGACGTGAATGAGCACAGCCGGGCTCGCAGGACGGCAGCTCACACAATTCCAAAAAATGAGGCCCGACATCCAATGACAAAACGAATTACCATCCTCAGCCACAGATCAATCACAAAAAAATTGCTACGTATTGCGCTGTTTAGCAGCATGGCACTAGTCGCGCCTCTTTTTGCGGTGGGGCAGGAGGCTCCCGCGCCTCTTTCGCTGCTCGTGCAACAGGTTCGACTGGCCACACAGCAATTCATTGACGTCAATAATGCTGAAAAAGCCGGTTACGCACCGGTTTTTGGCTGCGTCACCGGTCCGGATCACGGTGCTATGGGCATTCACTATGTCAACGGTACTCTGGTAGGAGACGGGCAGATTGACGTCTTCCATCCGGAAGCTCTGATCTATGAGCCCGAGGGCAACGCTCGGCGGCTGGTGGGTGTGGAGTACATCGTGGATGCGGCGACCTGGCTGGCAGCTCACGATAACAATCCGCCGGTTCTGGACGGCCAGGACTTCCAACTCGTACCCAGCCCCAACCGTTTCAACCTGCCTACATTTTTCGAGTTGCATGTCTGGGCTTGGAGGAACAACCCCAATGGCGCATTCGTGGACTGGAACAACAACGTGACTTGCGAAGGCCAATAAATTGCCACCTGTAGGCTCCGCCTTCGCAACTGTTCGCACACCCCCACCCCCACCGCTAAGCGGTGTTGGGCCGCATGAATAGCGAGGCCTAGCGGTGCAATGTCAAAAGAATAAACGGTACGGAAGCCACTACTGGGCGCGCGGTACGGAGAAGCGGGCGCTGTCAACCAGTTTGTTCCGCAATACGAACTGCCGCGCGCCTGGTCGCGTCATCAGAGCCACTGGTACTGCGGACCGCCGGCTCACGTTTACAAGAACCGCATCGTCATTCAATGGAGTCGCGATGTGCAGGACAACTGCAAGTCACTACCGTGCATTCGACCACAACGAGCGGCTGGGTAAGAGAGGTGGTTCTTGAGTGTGTGTTGCGGCGGTGCTACGTTGGTGTAGAGCCATGAGTGGCTCCTTAGTAAGGTGCCCTGGTTAGCGTCGTGTCGGCGTTAGGAGCACCGGCACGGCACGCGGTTTGTTTAGGTCGCTTTCTTACGACCCTTGCCTTTGCGGACGGTATGCTCCCTACATTCATCGCCCTTTACTGAGTTCGGGTTTGTCCGCTCCCGCTTAGTGCTCGCGACCCGTCGCTTTGATGTGTGCTTGTTGCGCGACTCTTCCATGTAATGCCTCTGTCGTTCCGCCGTCCTTTGTTGTTGCGCCCACTGTCGTTTACTCCAGAGCGATTGGTGATCTGTGGTGCAACAAACGCTACGACGATCTTTGGGGTAGAACATGCGCCCGCAGATTTGACACACCCTCCAGGCATACTGCCTCGTGTCCAGACCAAATAGCTCCCAAATCACGCTCCACAAAGAGGTAAATGCACGAGTAGGCTCAAAGACATCGTCCCAAACGAACTGATCATGCGGAACGGTTTTCCGACTCCAGGTCTGCACGCAGTCTTGAGTATGCAAGATCAGCTCAGAGTGGACAAGCTCGTAAACGAGTTGCCGTAAGACATTTGGCGAGCGCAGCATTTCTTGCTCGTCGGGTGGTTGTTCCCAAGGGAGCTTTGGACACAGGCGAAGGTGCTTGTAAGTTGTATCCGGAATGTATCCGAGTGGCGCCGCAGCGCTACGGTCAAGTTGTTCGTGCCGCTCACGATATCAGCCCAGTCAGCGACCAATTTACTTGGATCAAACCTGTCCTCCCAAAGTTTCGCCACGGCAACAAATCGCGCATGTCTATTCCAAAAATCAGAGAGATTCACCCATAAGGACTCTCCCCGAAAGCGGGTCGTCGAGTGGATAAATAGGGTGCCAAACTTCTGCATGAATTCAAATGCGTGTCGGTGATAGCCGGGCTCCAGGCGTCTAAACAGTCCGTGGGGGCTCAGGTAGGGATCGCCAGCTTTACGAGATTCAAAGTAAGCCTGGCGATAGTCATATTCCTGACCTAGTGGCACTAGCGCTCGCGGGGCGTCCTCACCCTCTACGAACACAATCCGCTCTGACCACGGCACACCCGGTATAGGCACATGGCGGGGACACCCACATCCTTGGCGACGGAGCGTACATCGACGAAACGTATCGAGACGCCGTGTTGCCACTGCTGGCAATCACAACGCAGAAGAATTACAAACTAACGCTGAGAAAGCATCTGTTGCCCATATTCGCTGACATGCCGCTTCGGGACATGAACGTTGTCACTCTTCAAAGGTATTTCTCTGGCGTGAAGGCGAACCATCCGAGTGCGCTGAAGATCAAAGACGTGCTAGCGAGCGTGCTCGGCAGCCCTGTCCGATTTGGTTTGCTAATCAAGAACCCGCTGGGCAGCGTGCAACTCCTGGCGCCGAAGCACGGCAAGCGCAACAAACCCCACATGACGCCAGAACAGTTCGACTCGCTGGTGAATCTCGGTGCCGTCACGAGATCGAGCCGCTCCCCATCACGCAGACATAAACCATCGTTGCGTACGGCTCGGTCATGAGGTTGTCGCAGATAAAAGGGTGGGTGTGGCCGTCGGTTTTGTTGGCCTTGGGAAATATGATCTTTGTGGTGGCGGGTAATACCTTCCGCAGCCCAACACTGAGCGTAATTCGATGGGGATTTCTGGCTGCCTTCTTCGGGCTCACGGCTGCAGGTCTTTTCTCGTATCTCAAGAATTCTCGTTCCGTCGCTCAGGCGCAGCTCTACACTGCTGTCAATATTTATCTGTTGCTTGGGTTGCTATGGGCGACGCTTTATTTAGCGATAGATGCTTTCTCTCCGGGTTCAATCCAGGTGGGAAGCCACCCAGCCGACCGTCAAACCGAGCTGCTTTATTTCAGCCTGGTAACGCTCTCGACGATTGGGTACGGCGATATCGTGCCGCTTAGCGGGGAAGCCCGAATACTGGCAGCACTGGAGGGGGTGACAGGAGTTCTTTACATAGCGATTACAGTGGCGCTTTTAGTAAGCAGGTTCAGGGAAGAGCCTTCGGATTCGCCTGGCTAAACCGACATGACTGGCGATAACAGACGTGCCTGTTGATAAACTCGTTCGCTGGAATTGCGCTGAAAAACCGACGTGGCAGGATGCACCGAAAGCGTGCAAATCGTATCGAAGAGTATTGAGATTTGATTGATTTCCGCATTAACCCCTCACTGCCTGGGGATTGAAGTGACTGGACCATGGCGCGGATGTCACGGTTCTCGAAAACTGGGCCTGGGCACCACGCTATCTGTACATCGAGCACGGCCGGAGGCGGCCACGGAATGTTCAGCATCATACGGAGCTACAAACCGAAAATTGAGCACTTGGTGGGCATGGTGGTGAATCGAGGAGCCCAACGAACTCGAGCCGGGAAAGCGTCACTGAACATTGCGCAACAGGTCACTCAACTGCTGGATTATGGCTGCATTGGCATCGCCTACGACGACATAGCGCAGCCCGCCCTGTGTCCACGTACGCACGCGAAAAGAGGATGACTGGTCCGCAAACGACGACGACAGCGCCAGTTGGGGTGTTTGCCTGAAAATGAATACCGAAAGGAAGTGACGCTGGTAGCGGAATAGAAGCTCCGCGCCGGGCTCCTGGCGAAAATAGGCCAACCGTCCTCCCAATAAAGTAAAAGCCGAACCTTGAAGTTCCGGCAAGTCGAAGGTAAACGGGATTTTTCCCTGAAACCATGGTTTCACTGTGTGCCGGTCAGTCGAGACAACTTCCACTGGGTTTGCGCTGGCGAGATCCGCGACATGAAGATCAACCAACTCGGCGAGCGCCGTGGTTTGTTGCCGCAGATTCACCATAAACAAGCCTACGGCGACTAACAATAGGGCTGCGGCTGCAAGGGCCCAACGCGGCCATGTCGCGGAGGTCAGCCACGGCCATGCTCCCCACGGCATTCGCCGCTCGCGGCGCGCCGGCACAGCTTGGTCATTCGTCAAGCCCTTGTTGTTTACTAATGCGAAGACTCGGGCACGCAGTTCTGGACTAGCGGTATAGCAGTGACCTGCACGCCGAATGGCGGCCTTGCTTTCGATGGCGGCCAATGCCATGGCTGCACAGGCAGCGCATTCTTCGGCGTGGGTGCGAAAGCGATCCGTATCCGGTCGCGGCAGCTCCGCATCCACGTAGGCATCGATTTGATTTTGCCACTCACTGCAGTTCGTCATCAGTTCACTTTTCCGGCCGAAGCCACCGATTCAGGCCGCTCCCCGACGCAGCATTTCCACAGCAACTTGCGCAAACGCGCCTCTCTCGACATGACATCCAATCGGAATCGCCGGTAGGAAAGTGTTGCGCAGGATGCGAAAGATCCGGGCACGAAAGCCGGTGCCAGGCGTTAAGGATGAGAAACCACACAGAGCCTTCGTGCAGGCTTCCTGAACCAGGTCTTCGGCTCCTGTTTCATCGCCAGCTAGCCAACGTGCGAAGTTATAAAGCGAGTCGAAGGGCAGCATTGCCAACTCCTCGAAATCGGGCCGGTACCACTCTCTACTTTTCACGCCTCAACCTGTCTAACTATCGGAGTCCAAGTTTTATTCCCTCGGCGAGAAATATTTATTGCATTCAATTCCATTTAGCTAAGAGCTCCCAAGGCTGCTTGTGAGCAGAAGTATTTCGGAATTGGGGAATATTACTCGACTAGCGGAGTTGCACAGATAGCTGGAACAAGAATCCCCCAGCAAAAGGAGGAGTGTAAACATGAAACAAGAAGAGTACCTATCCACAGTGATGCAACGGTGTTCATTCTTAAAGGGTTCGCTTTCTCAGCTTAGTTTGAACGCCGGCCGAGGGCTTGTCTTTCTCGTTGCTATTGCCGTCATTTCATCGTCGGCTGTTGCCTTTGGGCAGGCGGGTCAACTTGATTCGACATTTGGGAGAGGAGGGATCTTCACCACCAACTTCACGCAAACCGATGTGACGATCGACAGCGCGGTAGCAATTCAGAGTGACGGCAAGATCGTACTCGGCGGAACGACGCCGAATGGTGCCGCTCTGCTGCGACTCGATAGCGATGGGACCCTCGACTCCAGCTTCGGCACAGGCGGAATAGTTAACAGCGACTTTGGCCTTGAGCTCGGGGCCACAGTCACTGCCGTTGTCATCCAACCCAACGGACAAATCCTGGCAGCGGCGGTGGGAGTATTCTTGAACGAAGGATCAGTTGGCCGGTTCAACGCCGACGGCAGTCTAGACACCACCTTCGGCACCGGCGGCTTTGCGATCTCGAGCATTATCGACTCCCCGGCGGGCGGACTAAGCCTTATGGCCTTGCAGTCGGACGGCAAGATTCTGGTGACCGGCGGCAATGCAATCGGACGCTACACCAGCACTGGCCAGCTGGATACAACCTTCGGCAGCGGCGGCATTGCCCCTTTGGCTTCTGCGGCTGCAACTGCTATCGCGTTGCAATCGGATGGCAGGATCCTTATAACCACCGGTATGGGAGGACCGACCCAGCTCTTCGGAGGAGCGCCGCTGGCCCCTCAGGCGCTGGCGGGCTCCATTGCACGCTACAACACTAACGGTAGTCTGGATAGAACCTTCGGCATCTCGGGACAGGCAGCCTGCGTGGCCTCGGCGGCTGCAATCGCGGTGCAAAGCAATGGCAGAATTGTGGTCGCCGGCACCATCGACAGCGCACTTGTCATCGGCAGCAACCAGAGGGGCTTCGGAGTGGTCCGCTATAACGCCAATGGCAGCATCGACACTACCTTCAATCCTGGAGTTGGCCTCGGCAGCGGTGGTGGCGTCATCACCGGATTTGGGAACTCTTTCCCTGTTGGCGCGGCATTCGCTTTGGCGATTCAATCCAATGGCGAGATTGTCGTGGCCGGTGAGGCGGGCAATGGCAGCACAGGCCTCTCTTCATCGTCGTTTGTATTGGCCCGCTACACCACAACCGGGCAATTGGACACCGGCTTCGGCACCAACGGCACGGTGATCACGACCCTAAGCCAGGCCCCGATCTCGTTCGTTAGTGCACTTGCCTTGCAGAGCGACGGTAAGATCGTCGCGGCAGGGAACACCGGAAGCGTCGTACAAGAACAACGCAATTTCTTGGACAACTTCGCGGTGGCGCGCTATCTGGCGCAATAGACCTGCGTTAGTTCCGCGGCAGTGCGCCCCATCGGAGTGCCTCCCACTCATTCCTGCCGTTGGAATGAGCGGGAGGTGTTGGTGGAAGCCCACGTATTCGTGCTAAAAAGCCCTGCCTCAGCATTCGGGTTTGAAGTTCCTTGGCTACTTTGGCATTTTGGAATCGCTCCTCACCCATCCCCCCAAGCCAAGCGATCCGTATGACTCAATTACGCGCCAGGTGAGAACAAGAATTGCACTACTCGACAACCGTTTTAACCAGAAGATTGATTACTCCGGTTTCAGTCGGGCCCCCGCAGAAACAGTTTGGACAAAGATATTTAGCTATTGAGGGGAATAAAAATGCTCCCCGCCGGTTTGCAATGGTGACACGTACTTGAGGTGCACGCGATGAAGGAAACAAAACATAGCAAGCCCGGCGGGATCGAAGTCACAGATCAGATCTTGCATGACCACAACCACGATGGGATTGACCGCCGGGGATTCTTGAAATGCATGGCTTGGGCGGGAACAGGCGCGTTTTGCGTGATTAAAGGAGGGGTGCTCAGTTCCTACAGCCTGGGTCGCATCTCCGAGGTCGAGAAACATGCGGCCAAGGGTGAACTCACCTTCGTCCAGATCAGTGACAGCCACATGGGATTCGACAAGGCGGCGAATCCAGACGTGGTGAGTACCTTCAAAGCCGCAGTGGACAAGATCAATGCGCTCCCGGCACCGCCCGCATTCATTCTGCACACCGGCGACATTAGTCATCTTTCCAAGCCGGAAGAGTTCGACACCGTCGACCAGTTGTTGAAAACGGCTAGTGCCAAAGATGTCTTCTTTGTCCCCGGTGAGCACGACGTCCTTAACGATGACGGCAAGCAGTATCTGGAGCGCTACGGCAAGGCCACGCACGGAGCCGGCTGGTACAGCTTTGACAATAAGGGCGTGCACTTTGTCGGACTGGTCAACGTCATGAACCTGAAGGCCGGGGGCCTGGGTAGCCTCGGAGCGGAACAACTGGAATGGCTCGAAAAAGATGTCAAGCATCTTTCCAAGAGCACACCTATCGTGGTGTTTGCTCACATTCCACTGTGGAGCGTTTACCCGGAATGGGGATGGGGCACGGATGACAGCGGCCAGGCACTGTCCTACCTGAAACGCTTTGGCTCCGTCACCGTTCTCAATGGACACATTCACCAGACCATGCAGAAGGTGGAGGGCAACATTACCTTCCACACCGCCAGCTCTACGGCGTTCCCGCAACCCAAGCCAGGTCAGGGGCCATCCCCTGGACCGTTGAAGGTTCCCGCCGATCAACTGCGGACCCTACTGGGCATAACCGACGTTAACTTCGTTCAAGGCCGGCACGCACTGGGTCTAACCGACAGCGATCTCGTTTGATTGAGAAGCGATCACAAAATCATCGGTACAGCTTAGGAGAGGCAAATGAAAAACAAACTCTTAGTCTTTGCGGCGACAGTACTCGCGATCGCACTTGGCGTTGGAATACGAGCCTACGCCGCGCCGGCAGACGCCAAAACAGCGTCGGAAGTTACCGTCAAAATCGACAACTTCAGCTTTTCGCCGGCCAGTATCACGGTTCCAGTAGGAGCAACGGTTCGATGGACGAACGCTGATGACATTCCACATACCATTGTTAGCGACGACAAGACCTTTAAGTCTAAGGCGCTCGATACTGACGAGCAATTTAACTACACCTTCACCAAGCCAGGAACGTACAGCTACTTTTGTAGCATCCATCCTAAGATGACCGGCAAAATCGTGGTCCAGTAACAGGAGACTAACTTGCACCCTTTTGACCTTAAGTCGGCTGTCCTCGCCAAGCACGCGCAACATGTAGTGCTGATCCACTTTCCGATTGCGCTCTATCTGACCAGCGTGATGTTTGACTTTATTGCCCAGTGGACCAGGAACCGCACTCTGGCGGCGGTGGCTTATTACAACCTGCTGATCGCGGCGATCTCGTGTGTGCCGGTGATGGCGACGGGTCTTGTGGCGTGGCGCTGGCAACTGGAAGGGCAGCGGCTGAAAGGGGTCCTACTGGACCATCTGGTTCTAGCAGTCGTTTCATCTTCATTGATCTGGCTCGTATGGTGGCTGCAGTACCGCTATCGGCGAGAGCCAGGACAGAAGTTGCCGCTGTACCGTTTACCCATCGAGGTCGTGGCAGCTGGCGCCGTCGCCTTGACTGCACACCTGGGAGGATTCTTAAGCGGCGTCAATGGACCCGCATAAACCGACGTCGATTGGCTGCCCTTCAGCGCGAATCCAAACTCTGGGGGCAGTCAGTCAGCGATTTCACCGAACCGTGACATTACTCGGACTAGTCCATGACAAGAGCCGTGACCTGGACAGGACATGCGTTATCTGTCGCGTGTCGGCGAGAAGCTAGACGCTGGGCTGTATACCACTGAAGATTATCTCTAACGTCCTCGCTAGGTTATCTTACTAGCCTCCGTTGCCAGCTCAGAGACGACCGGTGGCTCTTCACCGACCATATGCACAGCCGACACATATTGCTGACAATAGCTATCCTTGTTGACAGTTAGTTTCTTATCTACGGCCCACGACCAGGCAGCTGACGCAGCTAATGTAGAGAGACAAGCTGGAATAAAAATCTGACTCGTCAGTTATCCACGCAGGCAGACATTTAGGTGCACTAGCTAGATGAACCAAGAATGAAGGTGCTGGCCAGGAAGGCACGAAGTAAGAAGCTTCCCCCGGCCTGCAAGTCGCATTTATGGCATTCATGGCGTGTCGGCCGTCGACGCACAAATAACAAAGGAAAACAAGGAAAAGGGAATGAAGAAAACTACATTACTTTCAATCACCGGACTATTGGCAATTGGCCTTATGTTTGGTGCCAACTTAGCGCAGGCCCAGTCTGTCGGAGGGCAGCACGCCGGTACCCTGGATCCGACCTTCGGTAATGGTGGAACACTTACCACCAGTCTCGGCGTTAGCGTTAACCCGGTGGCGGCTATCGAGCAGTCCAACGGCAACATCGTGGTGGTCGCCGGAATAAACAATGACCAAACCCGTGTCTTTGCCTTCGGCTTGCTGGTGTATATGTCAAACGGGACGCTGATTGGGCACACCCAAGTGGCATTCGGCTCAAACCCCAACAACATTCCGATTACCGCCGTAGCGCAGCCAAACGGCGATATTGTTGTGGCCGGAACGTCGGCCCCTGCAGGCATTGAGGCCGAGGAGTTCGCCATGGCGCGCTTCACGCCTAACGGACAGCTGGATCCGACGTTTGGGGATGGTGGCCTAGTGACCACCAGTTTCACGAATCCTTGCTGCGAGACCGGCTTTATGACGTTTTCTTCACTCGTGCTGCAACCTAATGGTCAGATAGTAGTGGACGGAAGTGCACCCCCGGCGTTCAGAAATTCACCCGGTATGATGGTGCTGGCACGCTACAACTCCAACGGTAGTTTGGACACAACGTTTGGTACAGGCGGCGTGGTGGAGCAAATACCACTCCCCGTCGATCCGGCTGCGCTGGCACTACTTGCCAACGGTTCCTACCTGGCCGTGGGTGGCCCGGGCTCAGTGGCGGAGTTCAGTTCCACGGGAGTGCTGCAGTCTACCGTGACACCGGGGACAGTGGTCGCGGCCAGCCACCCGACCGCCCCATCGCTGATTGTTTTCCAGGCGAACGGCGACTATGTTTTGGCCCAGACTGTTGCCAACGGCTTCCAGAAGAGTGCCGTGGAAGTGTTTCGTTTCAGCGAAACAGGGGTCGCGGATCCTTCCTTCAGTTCCTTTAAATTCAACTTCGGCGGCGTGACGGGCGGTCCCGGAGCAATCGCGCTTCAAACGAATGGAGAAATCGTAGTGGCAGGGTCCACGGAACTGACCCGCATCAGCCAAAGCCTCTTTGGCGTAGCACGGCTCGATTCCAACGGCGAGTTCGACACCACGTTTGGGAGTGGTGGCACGCTGAACACTACATTCGCCGGAGGAGCCGGGGTAGACGCTCTGTTGATACAGACCGATGGAAAGATCGTTGCCGTTGGCGCAGAGCTCGACCCTCAAAACCGTAACATCGATGATCTCGTCATGGCGCGGTATTTCGGGAATTAGCCCTCTTGTTTGAATCGGAAGTCCTGCAGACCAAATAGCGCTCAGGCGAACCAGTTTCGAGCCTATCTTGACCCACCCATTAGGGACGCTGATGAACCACGGTCAGCGTCTCCCTCTGCATGGTATCGATAGATGAATGCGTGATTTTGTCGATCTTAGAAACCACGGAAAGATTCATCACCGAACATCTACACGACCGTTACATCTTGTGGACAACTGCCGGACCTCTTGAAATTAGCCTCTTCACCACGGCCCCGGAGCAGACAAAATCATCCGCTGCAAGCCGAATATAACAAGAAGGAAAACAACAATGAAGATCGCTACATTACTTACAAGCACCGGACTATTGGCAATTGGCCTTATGTTTGGTGTCAATCATGCGCAAGCCCAGAATATCGGCAAAGCCGGCAGTCTGGACACAACCTTCGGCACAAGTGGAATGGTAACCATCAACCTCGCCGGGAGCGGCGGCAGCGTCAGCCCGTTGACCGCGATCGAGCAGTCCAACGGCGACATCGCGGTGGCCACCGGGCTCACCGAGCCGTTCTCCGGCGAGGTTTTTGCTCTGGTGCGGCTCACGCCGAGCGGGACGGAGATTGGGACCACCACGGCGTCATTCATCACCGACGGCTTCAATAGCCCGACTGCCATGGCGGTACAATCCAACGGCAACATCGTAGTGGTGGGGACGGCATCTCTTACCTTTGATGGGGCACAAGAGTTTGCCATAGCGCGGTTCACGCCCAACGGCCAGCTGGACGCTACGTTTGGCAGCGGCGGTCTGGTGACGACCGATATCAGCGGACCGTTTCCTGCGCCCTCCGCTGTCTTGGTGCAAAGCAACGGCCAGATACTGGTGGGCGGGTTTGTGGATGGAATTAACAAAAATACTCCGGGCAAGACGGTGCTGGTGCGGTACAACGCCAACGGCAGCCTGGATACCACGTTCGGCACGGGTGGGATTGTGGAGGAGACCACTGAAGCGGCTTCGCCCGCGGCGCTCGCGCAGCTGTCCAACGGTTCCTACCTGGTCGTGGGTGGCGCAGCACCTTCATCGGTGGAATTCAGCTCCACGGGAGTGCTGCAGGCCACAGTAACGCCGGGAACATTGGCTGCGGTTAACAGCCAGTCGGGAACGGGCTGCTGTTCCCCGGTCGTTTTTCAGCCGAACGGTGACTATGTTGTGGCCCAGACGGTTAGCACCGGCGGCCACCTCCACACTGACGTCAAAGCGAAGCGTTTCCTCGAAACCGGGGTCGTGGATACTTCCTTCAGTTCCACCCACTTCACTTTCGGCGGCAACACGGAAAACGAGCCGCAGGCAATCGCTCTGCAATCGAACGGGCAAATCGTGGTGGGCGGCATCACGAACGCTCACGGCACGCCGGTTACGGGCGGCTTAGCCCGGCTCGATTCCAACGGCGATCTGGATACCACCTTTGCCAATGACGGCGGCCTGGTTAGTCAAGAGGTGGTTTCGGGCTTACTGATACAGACAGATGGAAAGATTGTTGCCATCGGAAACAATGGTGAGCTGGCACTGACGCGGTATTTCGCGAACTAGACCCGAGCCGTTGTTTGGGTTGACGGACCCGCAGATCGGCTAACGCTCGTCGCGAACCAGTTTCGAGACTATCTTGACCCACCAAATAGGGACGCTGATCGCAACCACGGTCAGCGTCTTCTTCTTCATGGTATCGGTGGATGAATGCCTGATTTCCCGGCTCCTTGCGCGAGATAAGTACCCACCTCAAAGCGGTGCATTTTATTACTGGCTCTTATTGGCAGAGAGCCATCCGACGAAAGCATTGTTTGGCAATATGTTCCGGTGGATAGCCGATCTGTCGCTTCCGGCGGGATAGCTGAGGTCGTAGCAGCCAGGAAATCGATCCAGAGCTAAGAAAGCTGAGATGGTGAAGCCAAGGGCAACCGGAATGGGCGGAGCAGATGATCCGCCCCCGGGTTTGAGTTCAAAGCAGCTCTATCTGCTAGTTATAGAAATAGCTAGAGCCTTCTTACTTTACTTCTTCTTGCCGTTCACGGCGTTTGGTGCAGCTGCGACTGGAGGCACGTTGACGGTCGAGTTCGTCGCCGTCGGACCCGGTATGGCCGTGCTGCCTACGCCTTTGCTGTGAGCGTTAGGACGCACCGTAATGGCGGACTGAGCGCTGGCGCCAATAGCAAGCGCCAACAGGAATGCAGACATAGTGACTTTCTTCATGGGAATTTCCTTTCATTGATCAGATTTTTAATTTGTCTAAGCAGCGGCCATTGCTGCCACCGCTGCTTTACAGAACATTGGACTGTACGACGGCATCCTGGGATGCGGTACAGTTGTCAACCTATTGTCAAGAAGATACATCCAAGTGTTTTCAGTTTTACAAGTTTCCGGTTCAGCCGTCCGGCGATGGATGGCTTTACCAGCGAACTAGGTGCGGCTCCCGCCGAACGCGGCCGCTCCAAGACTGTCTAAGTCCACCTTAGAAAGCTTTTCGTTCTGATGGGAATAAATGCGCGGCCTGTCAGTTAGCAATACTGACAAACATCCGAGCTGCACCCAATGAGCACCAAGTGAACGCAAGTATTACTAAGAAGGAACGGAACAATGAAAAGAAAAAATGTGTGGATCGCAGGTTTGGCGACGCCGGTAATGGCCGCCATCCTGCTGCTATTCGCGGGGTCATCAAGCGTCTCCGCGAAGGACCAGCCCTCAGGGGCAACCGCGGAAGTGAAGATCGATAATTTTAGTTTTGAGCCGCAGACGCTTACGGTAGCCGTCGGAACGACAGTTACCTGGACCAATCGCGATGATATTCCCCATACGTCGGTCAGCACGGAGGGAGTGTGGAAGTCCAAGGTAATGGATACCGACGAAAGGTTCTCCTACACGTTTGCTAAGCCGGGAACTTATCCCTACTACTGCACGATCCATCCGAAGATGACCGGTAAGGTCGTGGTGCAGTAAAGACCCGAAGATATTTTAGCGATTCTTAGATGAGCATCTGTATCATCGCCTGTCTTGGGCAAACGAGGTCGGCGGCGCACAGAGGGATCGAAGCCTATGTCAAGTATTTCAACTTTCTCTGTGGCTCAAAGGGATTCATGGACAATGCGCGCCAGATTCTGCTTGCCGCCGGGAATAAGTACAACGGCATCAGGTTATACCTTCTTCGGAAGGTCACGTGGCCAGAAATAGGCCCAAGGCGGCTTAAACCAATATGACTGCGAGCGGCGCACAATTCGCACAGACGACGTCGGCGAGCGGTGATCTGGAGCTTGTCCACGCCACCCAGCGTGGAGATATATCCGCGTTTGAACAACTTGTCGCACGATATGATGGCAAGCTTCTTCGCATCGCTCAACACGTCACCCACAATCGGGAAGACGCCGAGGACTCGGTTCAGGATGCTTTCCTGAAGGCCTTCCAACACTTGGGCGAATTCCGCGAGGATGCGCAATTCTCGACTTGGCTGATCCGCATTACCCTGAATCAGGCACTTTCGAGACTGCGAAAGCGGCGCACCATCAAAGAAATGTCTCTCGATGACGACTTTGAGGGAGATGACATGATGCTTTCGCGCGAGGCCGCCGACTGGGCTCCCAACCCCGAAGAACTCTACCGCGCCTCTGAATTACGAGACATCCTGATCAAAACCCTGGAAGAGCTACGCCCGATTTTGCGAACTGTTTTTGTGCTACGAGATATTGAGGGGCTATCAATAGACGAGACGGGAGAGGTTTTGAGCCTAACTCCCGCCGCCGTGAAGGCGCGGCTATGGCGAGCTCGGCAAGACCTACGCGCACTGCTAACCAGGTACTTCAGCAAGCACAAAGAGCCTGCTCGGGCCGAGATAGGACGGAGACGGCGCGCGCCGCGAGGTCAGTTGCGAATGAGTCGTCGTATGGCGTAAAGCAGTTCTTGAATGTTCGGGAAGAAACATCTTATCGATCAGACCTGGGAGAACGCGGCGATAACCGCGGCCGGCGGCGCGCCATTGCTCTGACCAGGCGCAAAATGCTGGCGAGCCTCGGTGCCCTGGCAATCGGAATTGCGTGGAAGACCACTCATGCGGCTCCCCGCCCGGCCTGGACACCGATTCTTGAACGGTAAGGCTGGCCGAGATCTCATACGTGCAGCCCAATTCGCCGTTCCAGGTCTTGAAAGCGCGGGTCGGAGCGGAGAGGATCGAACCCTGGCCGCAGCAGGACACCCGGGTTAAATCGGTCATTGTAGGCTTTGTCGAGCCAATTCATCGCCTCATCGGTATCGCCCAGAGATGCATAAATGGTGGCAATCTCCAAAGCGCTCGAATTGCCAGGATCGGAACGCTTCTTAAGGCCGTTCAGCAGCTGTACCGTTTCACTCCTCTTGCCGGATAGCGCATAGGCGCGAGCAAGATTGGCTATGCATTTCGGGCTATTCCCGGAAAGCTGGACCGCTTTTCGCATTTCTGCGACTGCTTTATCGTACATGTGTTTTTGAATGTAGGCCTCGGCAAGTTGGTTATGAGCCAGGGCAAAGTTAGGATCCATCTCGATCGTCTTGAGGCTTTGTTGCATGGATTCATCATATGAGTGCGCAAGGATAAGGATCTCCGCCAAATCCGAGTTAATGATAAGAGATAGAGGGTCCAGATTTTGCGCTTTCCTCATTTCCGCGATAGCTTCGTCATACTGACCCAATAGGCTCAAGTGCCAGGCATACCAATGGTGAGCGGTTGCGTAGCCTGGATTAAGTTCAATGGCACGACGGAATTCTCTCCCGCCGGCGTCCAAATCCCAGTCGAACCCATCCAAGATGAATGCAAGCGAGTTGTGCGCTTCGCTGAGCGAGCTGTCCAATTCCAGAGCTTTTATCGCCGCCGCCTTTGCTTTGGGGAATGCCTCCTTGGGGGTCATCGCTGCATATTGCCAGTCCCCCAACAAAGCATAGGTATCGGCTAAGCCGGAATAACTTCGGGCGTATTTCGGGTCCAGTTCGATCGCCTGGTTGAAGTAAGCTAAGGCAACCCTCAACTCATCTACGGTCCGCTTGTTCCAGAAGTAACGCCCCCTGAGATAGGACTCATAAGCTTCCGGATTGACGACTTCAACGCTTTTCAGCGCCGCTTGCTCTCGCGGAGTCAAATTGATTCGAATTTCGTCCGCAATGGCTCTAGCTACCCTGTTCTGGACCGCCAACGTATCACGCAATTCACCCTCATAGCTCTGGGACCATAAGTTCTTGTCGGTAGAGGCCTCGATCAGCTGTGCCGTGATTCGGACTTGGTCACCAGAACGGAGCACGGTGCCTTCCACTACGGCGTCCACGTTCAGCTCACGAGCGATCTGCGGCAGAGGCTTACGCGCTCCTTTGTATACCATGGCGGAGGTACGGGAGATCACCCGTAAGGCGCTGATCTGTGCCAGGTCAGTGATCAACTCATCCGTCATGCCGTCAGCGAAGTAATTCTGTGCAGGATCGCCGGAAAGGTTTTCCAAAGGAAGCACCGCCAGCGATCGTATGGCCGCGGGCGCAGGGGCTCGCGAGCGAAATAGCAAGACGGCGAGGATCGCCATGCTTACGAGCGCCAAGGCGACGAGGACCCAACGGGCAGTCCATAGCCGGCGTTTGGGCGCAGCGGCCGATCCGGCACCCGGGGGCTTCGGCTCAACCTCTGACGCTCGCAGATTTCCAGCGGAAGGTCCCGGCAATTTTGGGCGGAGGTCAGCATCAACAAACGACACATCAGCAATGAAGCGATACCCACGTTTTGCAAGAGTCTCGATGAATCGGGGATTATCAGCCGAGTCGCCTAACGCACTGCGGAGCTTCGCGATAGCGATATTCAGAGCCTGATCGAAATCGCCGAAACTTTCGTTTGGCCAGACCCTGCCGCGCAATTCCTCCCGGGTAACGACTTCTCCCGGATGCTCCAGCAACATCTCCAGCAGTTTCATCGGCTGCTGCTGCACCCTGATTCTCAAACCCGATTTGCGTAGCTCGCCCGACTGGAAGGAAACCTCATACGATCCGAATCGCACAACGGAGATGGGCCTGAGGTGTTCCATAGGGCGATTTGGGCTTCAGAATAGAAGTCTAACACTCCGTTCAAGCCCTCTTGACTCAGGATATAGACTCCGCCAACTCTTTTATCAACAACCACTTACTCGACAATCAACAGGATAGGTGGAGAAAATCCGCAGTTAATTGACGCCTGCCGACGGGCGCGTCAGAGTGGGCCGCAACCGGGGTTCGAAATTCAGGAGATGGCAAAGTGAGTCAAGGTGGAGTTGGCGCACGAAGGATAATCGGGGTCGGGGGCGCCCAGGACGATCAACCGTCGCCAGGGTTCGAAGAGTTGGCAATGCCCCTGTTCGACTCCTTGTACAACTTCGCGCGTTGGCTGGCGCACAACGCCAACGATGCCGAGGACCTAGTACAAGAGACCTATCTCAAGGCCTTACGCAGTTTTGCGTCGTTTCAGCCCGGTACCAATTTCCGGGCCTGGATGTTCAAAATCCTCAGGAACACCTTTCTAAGTTCGCGCTCAACGCCTGATCGCGGGATGACTGTTGCAGTGGACTCAGAAGAAGACTTTCCTATATCGTCTTCAACTTCCGCCACTCCCGAGTCGCTGTTGATAACGCGTTCCAGCGTCGAGGCATGCCGGGAGGCAATCGAGCAACTGCCAGTCATCTTTCGTGAAGTCATTTTGTTATGTGATGTCGAAGATGCGTCCTACCAGGAGATCGCGGAAATATTGTCGATCCCGATGGGAACCGTTATGTCGCGGTTATCCAGAGCCCGAAAAGCAGTTCGCGACTCACTCCGCCGAACTTCCGCTGCACCTATATCGATATCTCTCTCGTCAGATCGGGGCCTGCAGCAATCCGATCGCTATTCACATAACGATCGCGCGTCAAAAGAATAGCTAGCCAAACCAATGCCGATTACCAAAGCCCACGTGGGGTCGCAGCAACTGCCGCCTACCCGATAAGAATCGCACTCCTCATCGGTGTTTCACCCGAAAGATATTAATCACTCCTGCCTCAATTTTAGAGATACCAGTTCCGGGGAATAAAAAATCAGGCTAACGGTTATCTGCAGTGAACGGCAACGCGATTTTCAAGCAAAGGAGTTCGTCGTATAACCTTCTTCATTTGTCGTTCGAAGTCGGGTCGACTCCGGATTGTTGCTAGACGGCAAACCCGATTTTTCTAAGTGAGAACTATTCGGGCCTGACAATCAGGTCTAGCGAATTTACTAAACAGTGACATTAGTCTGACTTGTCCATGACAAGTGCCGTGACCTGGCAGCCTACTGTTGCTATCAAGCCCAGCCAATCAGGTTCTGGGACAGAAAGGAAGATAAGGTGATGAAGAACTCAGAAGACATCCTTGAGCGACGGGTAAATCGTCGCTCATTCTTAAAAAACGGAGCTATTGCAGCCGGCACGGTGACAGCCGGTGCCGCCCTGTTAAGCCATGGTCTGGCCGCATTCGGCCAGGAGTCCAACGGCGGTAGCAGTCTCACCAAGGGAGACATTGCAATTCTGCAATTCCTGGCGGCGGCCGAGCTTATCGAAAGTGACCTCTGGCAGCAATATGCTGAACTAGGCGGCATCGGCAATAACCCACCCATTGAGGTAGACCCCAACCAGCAGTTGAACAACTATCAGATAGCCTTGTCGAACCTCGACGGCGATGCCCCGCAATATATATCCAGCAACACTTTGGACGAAGTGAGCCACGCCACCTTCTTGAATGCTTATCTGGAGTCGAAGGGCGCCGATCCGGTGAACTTCGACAAGTTCCGCACTTTGCAGGGCAGCAAAGCCGGACCGGCGGCCAATGTTGGGCGACTCACGAACCTCATGCAACTCAATGTGGATACCAGTTGGTACATTCGTTATCGAAGCACCACGAATCCTGACTTCGGCGCGACTTTCCCTCAGGCGCTCACGCTCAACGGAGTGTACGCAATTCCTAGGACTGATGCCGATTTTAATGGCGCTCCGTTCCAGAATGCGACCAGCATTCCCGGCAACGTGCATATTCAGGCGATCGCGAATGTTGCCGCCTTTCACTTCGGATACATCGAGCAGGGAGGTTCAAGTCTGTATGCGGCGCTGGGCCAAAAAGTCAGCAGCCTGGAAGTCCTGAAGATCACCTTCGGTATCGGCGGAGACGAGGTCGCTCACTTCCTGGAGTGGGTTGATTTTGCCGGCAATGGCGTACAAGCACCAGTGGCGCCATTTACCGACCCCATCACGAAGCTGACATTTCCCAACTTCTTCAGCCCGCTCAATCCGCTGATTCAGCCCAGCCTGATCTTCCCGGTGCCGACTGAATTCATCAGCCCGGATCTGCCTCAATGCGCGGTGATCCGACCGAGTGATGACAAGTTCGCCGGGGCTGTGGCGACGATCGCCAGCTTTACTGCTGACGGGCTTTTCAAGGGGCAGTCGTCCGAGTTCTTTAGCTTTGTCAATCAGTTGGCGGTTGCGGCTGACCAGGCCACTCGGCAGTTATAAGCACGCTGGGATAGCGACTTCCCGCTGCTCGGCGGCGGGTCCCAGTTTTCCACGCGGAAGGGCAGGATTACGAGAAGGAAGGATGCTCAGCCTTCACAGGAATATCCCCAAGATCCTGCCCTACACGCGAGCTTCATTTCCGACCATAGGAGGTCATTATGTTTGATGGTTTATTTCAACCGATGCATTTAATAGTGATTTTGTTCATCGCACTGATGGTATTCGGGCCAAAGAAGCTGCCCGAGCTGGGCAAGGGCCTGGGCGACGGGATTCGAAGCTTCAAGGACTCAATGAGAGGCAAAGAAGAAGCCATCGCCAAGACAGACGACGCCACCGTTGCGGCGATTGGCGAAAACGACGCTGTATCCCGACAACACAGCTAGCTCGAAGGACGGTCGCAGTCCGTTAGTCGATATGCTTCGGCGATGGCTTGTGTCGAGCGAAAAGGGTCCTAGGGGCTGCAGGTCCGCTGTGTCGACGGAGGCGCAGGGTCGAAGGCGGCCTTCTCTAAATAGTGGTTTGAATAGTTCGTCGTGCCCGTCCATTCGGCGGTGCACCGGCAATAGGTTGACGTCGAGGTTCTAGAATGCCAAGTATTTTATTCATCTTGCTGATTGCTTTTCTGGTCTTCGGACCAAGGAAGCTGCCGGAGATCGCTACCCAGGCCTTGCGGGCGCGAGAGCCATGGGAACGGCTGAAGAAGCAACTGACCGAATCGTTGAGTGACCATAGTCGGGGATCGGACTCGATCTCGACATCCAGTGCCGGGCAGCCGAAGCCAACGGCAACTCCAGCCGAGCTCCTCTCATCGCTCGCCAAGTCCGCAGGTGGCGACTAACCGATGTCCACTCTTGTAGTCAACACCGCCCAAAAGCCCGGCTTGGAAGAAATGATCGGCATGAGCTTCCTCCAGCACCTGGACGAGCTGCGGCGGCGAATTATCTACAGCTCTCTCTACGTCGTAGCTGGCCTGGGCGTTTGCTGGGGGTTTCACGAGCAGATTTTCGCGATCATGCAGAAGCCGATCATGTCGGCGCTGGCCAGTCATCACCTCGATCAGAAGCTGGTTTACCTGAATCCCACCGATCCCTTCAACATGTATCTGAAGATCTCGTTTCTGGCGGGAATCTTCGTGGCTTCGCCGTTCGTGCTGTATCAGGTATGGGCGTTTATCGCGCCGGGACTGTACCGCAACGAGCGTCGTTATGTAATGCCGTTCATGTTCAGCACCGTGGGATTGTTTCTGGCAGGTGGCTATTTCGGCTACAAGATGGTTTATCCGACAGCGCTGGATTTCCTGATCACCTTCAGCGGGCAGTTCACGCCGATGATTACCGTCAGCGAATATACCGATCTCTTTCTGACCATTATTGGCGGACTGGGTATTGTTTTCGAGATGCCGATATTGGTGTTCTTCCTGGCGCTGATGGGGATTCTGAGTGCCGGCTGGATGTGGCGTAACTTCCGTTACTCGATTTTGGTGATCTTCATCATCGCCGCGATCATTACTCCGACTACCGACATTATGAACATGTGCATTTTCGCCGCGCCCATGATCGTGCTGTACCTGGCAAGTATCGGAGTAGCGTGGTTCGTTCATCCGACGCAACGAAAGAAGCGGGCACAGAGCAGCAGCGTCTAGCTTTGGCACTATGCTTTCCGCGAGCTTGCTATCGAAATAACCGGGAATAAACAACTCACATGGCGGTTATCAAGACCGATAGACATGAGTGGTCCGGGTAAGGACGCGAAGCGACTTCCAGTTAGCTCAGGCAGCGCGCCAATGGCGCACACGCGTTACTTGCGGTGGCCCCAATCCAATAAGAAGGAAAAAACGATGAAGAGACTTGCAAGGCTTACGCGACCTGGACTATTGGCAATCGGCCTGGTACTTGGCGCCAACTTCATACAAGCCCAGACTCCGGGGTTTTTCACGGTAGTCCCAACTCCCAATGAGAATTTCGACAACGGCCTGGTCGCGGCGTCGGCGTCTTCCGCCAGCGACATCTGGGCAGTAGGTCAGTCAACCATTCACTTCAACGGCACAACCTGGACGGCCTTTCAGGCGCCGTTGATTCTCGGCGACAACACCGGCACGCTCGGCGGCGTGGTTGACATTTCTCCCACGTTAGCTTGGGCGGTAGGTACGGTCACTCAGGGTCCCAACCAGGTCATCGAGCTTTGGAATGGAACGGAATGGACTCAGTTTCCAAATCCCAGCTTCCCACCGCATAACACTCCTGAGCTATTCGCCATGACTTCGACCTCCGCCAACGATATCTGGGCGGTTGGCGACGTGAACGTAGATGGTCTGCGCATCGACGCCCTGTTTGAGCATTGGAACGGCACCACATGGACGGTGGTCACGGTGAATACAGGCACCACCCCTTTCTTGTTTGGCACCTCCGCACATGCTACGAATGATGTTTGGGCCGTAGGATACAACGCGGGAAGTGTAAACAAAACTCTAGCCATGCACTGGAATGGTCAAAACTGGAGCACGGCGGCAACCGCCAACGTAGGCAACGGCAATAACCAGTTAAACAATGCGCTCGCGCTAACCTCAAACAATGTCTGGGCCGTAGGTGCCTCAACTCCTGAGGCAAATGCTCCGACCCTCACTCTCATCGAACACTTCGACGGAATTAGCTGGACCGTTATTCCTAGTCCGAATGTGGGTACAGCCTCAAACCGTCTATTCGGGATCACAGCCCTGTCTCCGACCAGCATCTATGCCTTCGGCTCCTATTTCGCGGAAGATGGATCGGGAAACCAGATGACTCTACTTCTGCACTGGAATGGAACCAACTGGACCGTGACTCCCAGCCCCGATCCTACAAATCGCAGCTTCTTGTCGGACATCTTATGGGCAGGAGTGGTGCCGTCCCCAGGCAATATCTGGATTTTCGGAGACGAGGATGCGACAGAAACTATGGCTATCCACGCTATCGTACCGTGAAACTTCCAAAACTGGTCCTGCCTAGAGTCATGACCTGAAAGACCGGGCCTCCAGCCCGGTTTTTCTAGGCTTGTGTTCCAAACCACAGTGGGAACAACGCGGCGAATTCGACTCCTCGCGAACGATAGGATCCGAGCGCCCAAACTAGCTATTTCGTTTGCGTGTCCTTCGATACCTCTGTCATGGTCGCCAAATTATCGAAGCTTCTTCACCAAACATCTACCTGCCGGATACATTTTATCGACAACTGCTACATCTGCTGGATATAGCCTTCAATTAGAGGCCACAAGCAATAAAAAGCGGTGGGCTATATGCACAAAACAGATGGGAATAATGGTCTCACTTATCCGTTATTACGCCGGAAGACATGGGAGGTGCACTCAAAAGGAAGAGCTTACAGGGCATATACGTTTAGTCCTTTCGCTGGTGACGTAACAACTAAGGCGACAGAACTAAGGACGGATACACGGTTGTGGCGGGAGTTTTGGGGTCTGGACTTGCATCAATCCATTCCAGGATTCTCTGTCCGGCCGGCAATTAATGGCTTTGCGAACGAAAAATGAAATATCCAGGTTCAAGGTCATACAAACTACATATAGGTTATGAGGACAATATGAAAAGATTACTCTTGTTATTCGGACTGCTCATGACGTTGACGATTTCGTCGGGGTTATGGGCGCAACAGGCCGGCTATTCCCAGACCAACCTGGTCTCTAATATTGCCGGCGTAGCCAAGGCCAACGACACTCAACTGTTGAACCCCTGGGGGATTTCCGTTCTTCCGGGGCAAGATTTCTGGATCGCCGACAACAACAGCGGCGTCTCCACCCTCTATGACCAAAATGGCAATAAAGACGCCGGGCTGGTCGTGACCATACCCGGGGCGAGAAGCAATCCAAACGGTAACTGTAGCCCCGGTTGTCCGACTGGAACCGTGGCCAACTCCAACGGCACGTACTTCGCCGGCGGTTCGTTCATTTTCGACACCGAGGACGGGCTCGTCGTCTACTGGAATGGTTCCAGCAACACGGCAATTATCGGTAAAGACAATTCTGCCAGCGGCGCGGTTTACAAGGGTCTTGCCTTGCTGGGCACCCACCTGTTGGCGGCCAACTTCAATAGCGGAAAGGTAGACGTCTACGATTTGAACTACAACCTCACTTCGTTGGCCGGCACGTTCACCGATCCAAACCTTCCTGTAGGCTACGCTCCCCACGGCATCCACGTCATCGGTAACCAGGTCTACGTCGCCTACGCGATGCAGGATACTGCCAAGCACGATGCTGTACCTGGCACCGGCGCTGGGCAGGTGGATATCTTCGATAGCAACGGCAACTTCGTTAGCACCTTGGTCGCTGCTGGCGCCAACAATGACCTTAATGCGCCTTGGGGCGTGGTGCAAGCTCCGGCCAGCTTCGGAACCTTCGCCAACGATATTCTCGTCTCCAATTTTGGCGATGGCACTATTAGCGCGTTCGACTCGAACGGTACTTTTGAGGGCAAGCTGAGCGACGCTTCAGGCAACGTGCTGGTGAACCCCGGCATGTGGGATATGGTGTTTGGAGGAGGCGGCGGTGCCAATAACAATCCAGGGGTCACTGGCACTCTTTATTTCACCGCTGGAGGCAGCGCCGGCCAACCCAATTTCCCGGCTGGAGGAAGCGCAACGGCTGTGTTCGCCAGCCTTGTGCCGGCGGCTGCGGCCGGCAGCAGTTTCACTCTAAGTCTCTCTTCCCAGAGCGCAACCGTCAATCCGGGTGGGTCGACTAACGTCACGGTTAGCGCCGCTGCGGCGGGCGGATTCGACAGTCCGATTACTCTTACCTGCATCGCGCCCGCTGGTTTGACCTGTGCTTTTAGCCCTTCAACAATCTCACCCGGAAGCGGTTCGTCCTCCACCTTGACCATTTCTGCCGCCTCGACTCCGCCCGCTACGGGCTACCACGCGGCGGGCATGGTGGCCATGATGCCTGGTCTGGGGCTGTTCGGAACCTTTTTCACAGCTCGCAAGAAGAAACTACTAAACCGGAAGAACATGGTGAGGATGAGCCTACTGGGCTTGCTGCTTGTTATCTCACTGTTCGCTCTTGGATGCGGCAGCAGCAACACTTCAAACAAACCAACAACACCCGCATCTCAACAGGCCACCGTGATGGTGACGGGCACATCCGGCTCCCTGAGCCAATCCTCTGCTGTGACCGTTTCCATCAACTAAAACAAGCGAAGACCCAACAAGGGTGCACGAGAGTGCGCCCTTGCTTCTAGCGTTCGCTCACGGCACCCTTATTACTATTGGTTACCAGCGTGGGCTGATTTTCTTTTGGCGGCGGTTGCCCCTACGAGTTGTCGGATGTACACAATTCACTCTTGAGCTTGCCCGCGAAAAACGTATCCCTTAGCTGAGTGATTAACATCAGTTAAGGGAGATGAAGAAGATGAAAACGAAGCGGGCGCGATACACGCTCGAATACAAGCAGGAAGCGGTTCGGCTGGTTGAGTCGGGCCAGAGCATAGCCGCTGCGGCACGTAGTCTGGGCATGGTGGATCAGACGCTGTTCAACTGGGTCAAAGCCTCACGGGAGGGCAAGCTCACGGGTGCTGACAGCGCTTCGAAAGTAAGCGCCGAGCAGATGGAGATCAGCCGTTTGCGGGCGGAGTTGGCGCGGGTCAAGATGGAGCGTGACATCCTGGAAAAAGCGACGGCGTACTTCGCGAAAGGCCGCAAATGAAGTACGCCTTTATTTACCGGAATAAGCGGGTGTGGCCGATCAGGGTGCAATGCCGGGTTCTGCGGGTGAGCGTGGCCGGCTACCATGAACACTTTGTGCGCCGTCGAGCTAGGGCGCAGCGGCGGCACTTGAATGACGAAGCGCTGCTGGTTCACATTCGCGCCATTTATGAACAGAACCGGGGAGCCTACGGTTGGCCGCGCATCTGGAGGGAGCTGCGGGCCCAGGGCGTCCGCGCAGGCAAGCTGCGGGTGCAACGACTGATGCAGCGGAACGGTATCCGGGCACGAGGCAAGCGCCGTTTCCGGATCACGACCACAGACAGCCGGCACGGTCTGCCGACTGCGCCCAACCTCTTGGATCGCAACTTCAGCGTAGCCGCACCCAACCTGGTATGGGTCGGTGACATAACCTACATCGCAACCGATGAAGGCTGGCTGTTTCTGGCAGTGGTCATGGACCTGTTCAGTCGCCGCATCGTAGGTTGGTCGCTGGGGGAGCAGATCACCAGCGAGATCGTCATTGATGCCCTGCGGATGGCCTGGTTCCTACGCTGCCCAGACCGCGACGCAGGACTGATCTTTCACAGCGACCGAGGCAGCCAGTATGCCAGCTACGAGTTCGCCAAGCTGCTAAAAGAATGCGGGATTACACCCTCGATGAGTCGTCAAGGCAACTGCTGGGATAATGCCTGCAGCGAGACATTGTTCGGCTCACTCAAGGTGGAACGGTTGCACGATCAGCACTTTGAAACACGTCGCCAAGGCAAAGATGAAGCCCTCGACTGGTTGCACTGGTATAACCAAACCAGATTGCACTCGACGCTGAAATACGTCAGCCCGATGCAGTTCGAACAAGACTCGGCGTTTAGCGCGGAGACATCGGCAAACTGAACGCACAGGCAACCAAGCAGGCTATGGAAAAGCAGGAAAGCAAAAACCGCTTTCCAACTTTCCCACAGCCACGACGACTATGAACTACATTCAGCTATGGGATACGGATTCTAGGGGCAAGGTCATCTAGAGGCTCAACTCCGATCCCCGTATCACAATTCGCCTTACCACCCCTCGCACCAGCTCTGCCGACTGCTGTGATGTCAGCTCCGACCATTTCTCCGCCATCGCCTGCGCAGCTTCGATAAGCCGACCGAGATCGTTTACCAGCTCGCTCGACTCCAGGCAGGAGGCGGCGAGTTCCTGAGGAGACGCCAGCAACGCCTGGATTCGGAACGAGACTACCTGCTCCAGCTCTCTTGCCGGGATCCGACCCAGGTAGGACGACTTGTTTCGTCTCTGAATCACCGCCTGTGACGTGTAGTAGCGATATCGCCTGCCCTTCTTGACCGCGTGCGTCGGCGTGTAGCGATTACCTTCTGCATCGAAAACCAGGCCGGCCAGAATGCTCGAGGCGACTCTTCTTGTTCCTGGTCGCCGGTGGCCCTGGTTGTTGGCGGCCAGCAAGGCCTGCACCTTCTCCCAAGTCTCGGGCTCGACGATCGCCTGGTGCTCACCACTGTACGATTCTCCTCGGTGGGCAATCCTGCCGGTGTATACCTCATTGTTGAGCAGCTTGTACAGTCCGCCCCGTGAGTAAGCCTTGCCTCCGAAGGCATGCCCGTTGGCAGAAGTGCGGAGCTTTGTTAGCAGCTTCTTCTGATCCAGGTACTGCTTCAAAGCCGCGACCGACTCCAGGCGCAGATACTGAGCGAAAATCTCCTCCACGACTTTCGCTTCTTGCGGGTTGACGATCAGCTGTCTGTCTTTGACCTCATAGCCAAGAGGCGCGACCCCACCCATCCACATGCCTTTCTTCTTGGAGGCGGCAATCTTGTCCCGAATCCTCTCCCCCGTCACCTCGCGCTCGAACTGAGCAAAGGACAGCAGAACGTTCAAGGTCAACCTTCCCATGGAACTGGTGGTATTGAACTGCTGGGTGACCGAAACGAAGCTCACCCCTTGCTTGTCGAAGACCTCAATGATCTTGGCAAAGTCCGTCAGCGAGCGGGTGAGGCGGTCCACCTTGTAGACAACAACCGTATCGACCAGCCGGGCAGCAATATCGTCCAAAAGCTGCTTCAGAGCAGGCCGATTCATGTTGCCACCGGAAAATCCGCCGTCGTCATATTGCTTGGATACGGTTTGCCATCCCTCGTGACGCTGGCTGGCGATGTAGGCCTCACAGGCTTCGCGCTGAGCCTGGAGAGAGTTGAACGACTGTTCCAGATCCTTCCTCAGACGATTTGCGAGTGTAGATAGCACAGCGAACGCGGCATCGGGCACCCGCCGTCATTGAGCCGACCTCGCTTTCTGGCTTTTCTTCAGACCAAAGAACAACGGGCCTGACCAGCGCGTGCCGGTGACCTGGCGAGCGATCTCGGACAGGCTCTCATAGCGTTTTCCTCGATACTCGAACCCCTCGTCGACAACCAAAACCTCGTGTATCTCCCCCTGAAATTGTCGGAGCAACTTTGTGCCGGGCTTAAGCTGCAGTGTGAGCAGGAGCGGAGCTTTACGATTCTGCTCCAGATTCGCAGCCAGCTTCTGCAGGCTTTGGCGCGTCGAAGGTTTCAGCCCTCCATAAGCGTTCTCCTGTATGCGGTAGGCCAGGATCGGGATCATCAGGTTGCGGCGCAGTCTGGGGTGCGCGGATTTGGCAAACAGTTCCTGCCAGAGAG
>CAVUSW010000009.1:0-279878 GCA_963744265.1 uncultured Acidobacteriaceae bacterium | reverse complement strand
CCAGGAGTCACCGACGCTTCGCGTGAGTCCTGGCGATCTCGTTATCTTGACTCTTAAAAATGATCTGAAGGATCTGGCTCCGACCCGTCGCCCGCTGCTCACCACCACATGAATACAGACGCCGGCAAAGAGGGCAATCCATGCAGCAGCGACTTGATGGGAAGCGATATCACGAACCTTCACTTTCACGGTTTGACCGTTCCCGCGTTTGTCACCAGGATGACGTATTAAAGACGTCTATCCCTTCCGGCGATCCTCCATTCGAATATCGGTTTCGCATACCCGAAAACGAGCCACCTGGTTTGTATTGGTACCATCCGCATATCCATGGCTTCAGCAAGGTACAGGTCCTTGGCGGGGCATCCGGCGCAATCATCGTTGAAGGAATCGAGCGCGCCAACAGGGAATTGGCGGGATTGCCGGAGCGAGTCCTGATTATCCGCGATCAGGATCTTTTGACCCCGACGCTCCGCCGTCCAAGTCGAGCCGGTCGTGCCGAAGCTGCTCATTGATCGCGATGGAGACGCGGCCAACAACGGTACGGGCTTCGGAAAGCCCGCGAAGGACTTCTCTATCAATTTTGTGCCTGTCCTTACCCGGATTATCCGCCGGCTCCAATCGAGATGAAGCCGGATGAGCAGCAGCTTTGGCGGGTGGTGAACGCATCGGCAATCACGTACCTCAATTTGGAAGTTCTTTTTAGTCACGAGCCGCAGTAGCTCGGTCTGGTGGCCTTAGACGGCGTGCCGCTCAACACGTCGGGCGACGCGAGATTTTGTCGAGTGGCAGACGCATCTTGCGCTGCCGCCGGGAGCGAGAGTGGAGTTCATCGTTAAGGGACCTCCTGTAGGCGAGTCGGGATTGCTGGTCACGAACAACGTGGATACCGGCCCTGGCGGCGAGAATGATCCCAACCGCATGTTGGCGATAATCACTGCTTTGAAGGATGCAGCGGAGCCATCCTCTCGGAACCGCCCGCTTAGCCGAACCGCTCGCGACTTCACCAATGCCGTGGCTGGGAAGCGTCGCTCCGGTACGGACGCGGAGGCTTTACTTCTCCGAAAACCCCTGGAGCCGAACAATCCCAACAGCGCGACGGAATTTTACCTCACCGTCGACGGCCAAACGCCCGCGCCGTTCGACCCCAAATCGGCTCTTCCGAACATCGCGGTGAAGCAGGGCACATAGAGGATGGATCATCGAAAACCGCTCCAGCGAACTGCACGCGTTCCATATTCATCAGCTGCATTTCCTGCTGGTTGATTACCGCGGCAAGCCGGTCAACGAGCCGTTTCTTCGCGATACCGTCAACGTTCCCTACTACGACGGCAAAGCCCTGCAATATCCCAGCGTGAGACTCCGCATGGATTTTCGTGACCCCAATATCGTCGGCGACTTTATCTACCACTGTCATCTTCTCGAGCACGAAGACGGAGGAATGATGGGGCGATTCGCGTGGAACCCTGAGCGATGAGCCCAGGTATCAAAAGCGAATTTGTTCCTGGACACAACCCAACCGCAACACGAACCAAGAAAGTTTAAGCAGGAGGGAAGAATGAGTCTCGGATTGTCGCATCAAAGGGTGCGTATTACTTGCGCTTCGGACTGGCAACGCTCGCTATGTTCCAGTTCGCCATCGCGCTCCCTTCGCCGAGCGGCGTCAAAACCACAACCCCATAAAACGAATTCCCCTGCGACCACGACTCCAATCCAGCACGTCATCGTGATTGTTGGCGAGAATCGCAGCTTCGACCATGTCTTCGCCACCTACATACCCAAGAACGGGCAGACCATTAACAACCTGCTTTCGGAGGGTATCATCACCCTGGACGTCAACAAGACGCAATCCCGGGGCCGAATTTTAATCAGGCCCAGCAATTGGCCGCTACCGATACGGGTACCGACGGCTTTCTCCTGGATCCACCCAAGCAGCAGTTTCCCAGCAACGTACTTCCTGCGCCACTGGTTGGCGGTCCCAGCGGTGCGGCAGGGTACTTTTCCGGCAGCAATCCCTGCAATACCAACCCCCCGATTCCAGCCCTCCAGTGCGCTCGACTTTCGGAAACCGGGTTGCGACGGCGGTGGCTATTTTGCCCTGATCAGCGGCGGCACGGGACTTATGAAATACACGCCGGATACACGCATCACAGACGTGACGTCGTTACCCGCCGGGCCATTCCAGATCACCAACGGCTCCTCCTTCGCCTACAACGATTATGCGCAAAGCCCGGTGCATCGCTTCTACCAGATGTGGCAGCAGATGAATTGCAACCTGGCGAAAGCGAACGCGAAAATCCCTCCGGTTGCACCTCCAATTTATTCTCTTGGGTGGAAACGACTGTGGGCGCAGGCACGAATGGCACACCGCAGCCGCCACTCTGCTCTTCCGATAATGATCAGGTTCCCTGCTTCACCACCAATTATTTGTCCAACCTCCCCCTCCCACAGACCACGGGCGAAGGGTCGACCGCCCTGGCGTCCTACAACGTACAGCAAGGTGACGTTCCCTACTTCACCAGCCTGGCGCAAACTTACACCCTGAGCGACAACTTCCACCAATCGGTGATCGGAGGCACGGGAGCTAATCACATCATGTTGGGCCATGCCGACATGATCTGGTTCAGCGACGGCAGCGGAAATCCTGCTACGCCGCCGGAAATCAGCTGGTATTTACCGAACCCTATAATGGGGGACCCAATCCCGACCAGGGTATTGTCAACGAAATTGAAACCCCAACCCGGCGCCGGCATCACCGCCTTGAACCCGACCAACAATTGGTACGCGGAGGACGGCACGGGGTCAGCTACAACGCCGGATACCCACCGCCTTACAACACTTCGCCAGTTTATGGTGGAGGATCCTATAGCAATTGCTCCGATACCTCCCAGCCCGGCGTTGCCCCGGTAGTGACTTACCTGAACTCAATCGGATCAACCCGCGCAGCCAAGCGGGTCATTACTACCTGTTGAACAACTACAACCCGGGCTATTTCGGCAACGGCAATAACGCCTACGTTGACCAGAATCCAGCCAACACGCCGTTCACCATTCCACCCTCGTCGACGCCCAGCCTTGGCGATCTCCTGAACTCGAACAATATCTCCTGGAAGTATTACGGCGATCAGTGGAACAACTACATCCCCGACCCGTACCAGTAGAATTATGGAAGCAATGGGCCGAAGCCGATGAGTACTGCAATATCTGCAACCCGTTCCAGTACGACACTTCGATCATGTCGAACCCAGTTCAAGTCGCAACCCACCTCCAGGATACGGTTAATCTCTATTCGGATATAACCAACGGGACATTGCCTGCGGTTTCCATCGTGAAACCGAGCGGCTACGTTGACGGCCATCCGTCGTCGTCGAAACTCGATCTTTTCGAATTGTTCACCGAAAGATCGTGAATATGGTGCAGGCGTCGCCGTATTGGCAGAGCACCGCGATCTTCATCACTTTCGACGAAGGCGGCGGCTACTATGATTCTGGTTATATTCAGCCGGTCGACTTCTTCGGCGATGGCACGCGGATCCTGCTGCTGATCGTTTCCCCATATCCGACGGGGGGGAATGTCACACACGGGTATGGGGATCATGTGTCCATCGACAAATTCATCGAGAGGAACTGGGACGTTGGTACGATTAGCTCTCGCAGCCGGGACAACTTTCCCAACCCAATCACGTCAGCCAACAACCCGTATGTTCCGTTAAATTCACCGGCACTTGATGATCTGTTTGACGCGTTCAATTTTCCAAAATGAACGCGCCAAAAAAAATTGCTAAAATTTCCGGCCAGGAGAAATTTCCGGCCGGTTTTTTTGTCCGCAGGCAACAAGCGATTCGCACCCGCAACTTCAATAGCACGTCGACATCCTGCCGATTATCCTGCATGACGAGCAAACCCGAAGTTGACAGCGCTGGACTGGGATCGTACCGCGTATGAACTTTCTCGCGGCAACGGCGGCTGGACAGAAAGCATCATCTATTCCTTTAACTGGGGTACGGCGCGCCTGACATCAAGGATCTCGGTCAACATTGCCCTTGGGCCGATGGCTAGAGTCCCTTCTGGCCACGCCAGGGCCGGCGGTTGTGGTTACCAGAGAGGCAGGGTATACAAGCCAGCCCCTCCAAAGACGGCCAGACGCACACTCTTCTGTATCGCTTTACCAACGGTAGTCAGGGTCCACGGGATGATCTGGCAGTTGACAGCGGCGACAACGTCTACGCCACCACCCTGGCCGACGGAGCCTACAACAACTACAACGTTTTCAAGCTCACTAACGATTTTCGTTCCTGACTTCTGTCGACGTCCGCATCGGCAGACTTCACGGATGGCACCGACGCAAACAGCTGAATCAACCCCTCTACCAGTGTCGGGTGAGTCAGCACGGCATCGCGCAGGGCGGTGTAAGGCAACCCCGCAAGCATGGCAATCTGCACTGTAGCCATAACTTCCCCAGCGCCGACACCGAACGCCGTGAAGCCAAGGACGCGATCGCCATCCACCTCCACCAGCGCCTTCATGAATCCGCGCGTCTCCGATAATGTCCGCGCCCGCAGGTTGGCGTCCATCGGAACCTTGAATAAACGGTATGCGATGCCCTTCGCTTCCGCCTCCTTCTCATTCACTCCGATTCGAGCGAGCTCGGGATCCGTGAACAGGCAGAACGGAACCTGCCGGCCGGTGGTCACGCGCTTACCCCCGGTGAGATTGGCGTGAACGACGCGGAAATCGTCAACGCTGATATGGGTGAACAGCGGACTGCCCGCAACCTCGCCGATGGCCCAAACACTTTCGGCTGTCGTCTGCAGCCGCTCGTTCACCTTGAGAAATCCGCGATCGTTCACTTCAACGCCCGCCACCTCCAGTCCGATTCCCTCAGTATTGGGCGTGCGGCCGTAGCAACCAGCAGGTGAGTGCCGTCGAGCGTCTTCTCGGCACCGTCCTGCTCGATGGCAACTCGCACCAACTGCCCTGATGTGCCCGATACTCTTTTTATCTGCGCATTGAGCACGACCTCGATGCCCTCATCGTTCAGCAAGCTGCTCAGCCCTTCGACTACGTCGTCGTCTTCGCGCGGCAGCAGGCGCTCCCCCTGGTCGATGATCGTCACCTTGCTGCCAAAACGCCGCATCGCCTGCGCCAGTTCGATGCCGACATACCCTCCGCCGAGCACCATCAGATGTTCGGGAACAACATCGAGTTCGAGTGCCTTGATGTGCGTCATCGGCTGCGCTCGGCAAGCCCCGGGATCAACGGCAGGCTCGCGTGTGTGCCGGTGCTGATAATTACGTTCGCTCCGCGCAGCACCCTGCACTTTCCATCCGGAAGCGTCACCTCCACGGTTCTGGGGGCGATGAAGCGTCCCGATCCCATGATCAGCTCCGCTCCCGTCTTCTTGTAATTCTCCAGATATGTTTCGTTCAGGCCGGATACCATCCTGCGCTTGCGATCACGCACGCCGGACATGTCAATTTTGAAGCCGTCGTGAGCGATGCCGAACTCGTCGCTGTTCCGCACGTACGATGCGACCTTCGCGCTGTGAATGATGTTCTTGCTCGGCAGACAGGCAATGTTTGGACACGAGCCACCGATGTACTTGCGGTCGATGATCGCCACGCGCTTGCCCTCGCTGGCGAAGGTCCACGCCGCCAGCGTCGCTCCCGTGCCGCCGCCAAGGATTACCACGTCAAACTCTTCCGGCTGAATATTCTTAAATATCTTGGCAGGCGAGCCGCTGTTCATGCGATTCTCCTTTGCGAGCCTTCTCAGAATGAATGACTTTTCGCGGAATCGAACTTCCTGTTATGTGTGGTGGAAGATACAGCGTTGATTGTTGTCGTGATGTAGTTTGGCGCAATGGGCAGCGGCGCCCCCGCGAATTCGCACAAAAAACTTGGCTCCGCCGACATGCCCAGCGCCGGAGCAATGAAGTAGATCCACAGCGCATGCCAATAACTGGCGTGAGAGCTGAACCGAAGGTTCGTGCTGGGTTGGTGCTCATGCCTGACAGCGGCATTTCGAATGTGTAATAGGTCAGGATCAGCAAGCCGACAAAATACGCGGTATATGGGGCCAGCTTTTTACTGTTGGTTGCAAACAACACAGTGATCATCAGGATGAAAGAGATCGCTAATTCGGCGACAAACGCGATAGTGCTGCCGTACATGCCGGGCACGGTTACCGCGTAACGTACCGTATGATTCCCAAGAGCGCCTCGCAATGCATATCTGGCCAAGGCGACACCACCAATCGCGCCCAGGAACTGTGCGACGACGTAGAACCACGTATCCCAAAACTCTATTTTTCCTAGCCGATGAAACGTGAAGGTAATTGCGGGATTGAAATGACCTCCCGACCGGTTGCCCCAGGGTGAGATTACGATTGCAATTGTGGTCGCGGCCATGGCTAATCCCATGAGAAATCTACGAGCAAGGCTGCTGGGAATCGACTGTCGCACGATTGACGCAGGGTGCTGCAGCAATGTCGCGAACGCGCAGGCCGCGAACAAGTACCATCCCGCCTCACCCACTTCCATTAGGTACTCCGGCCAGTGCCGACGTACGCTGGCAGTCGCGCTTAATCCGTCAACGCGCCGCAGTGCCATTCGCCGATGCCGGACACTGACGCTGTCATGAGGTCCGGACCTTGTGATTTCTTTCGCGGTTTGTTGCACTGTCACCCTCTCAATCTGCAGACTTGGTTAGGCTCTCGACATCCGGGAGCTCCGACAGAAAGGGCATCTCTGCAACTTTCCTGACGCATCTGATCGCGTTTGGCGCGCAATCGGCGCAAACTCTTCAGCAATTGGACTCCCGTATGAGAGTTGGCAATTCTCGTTAGCCCTCCATCCACGGCGAGGTTAGCGCCGTAAATGAAACTGGCACGGTCTGTCGCCAAGAAGACAACTGCCTCTGCTATCTCGTCAGTTGTAACGCAGCGGCGGCGGTTAAATGCCTTTAATTTCGCCACCGTCCATTCGAACCGATGTACCGGTCATCCACTTCGCCGCTGGCGAGACCATGAAGGCGAGCAGTTCGGCAATTTCCTCCGGCTGTCCGTATCGGCTGATTCCCGCTTCTTCGGGAAATCCTTCATCGCCTCTTCGACGCTCATGTTGTGCGCCGGCGCCCACTTCTCCATAAACGTGCGGCGACGATCCGTCATCACCGGACCGGGGACGATGCTGTTGACCTGCACGCCGTCTTTGATGCCTTGCTCGGCGAAGGCTTTGGCAAGCGCGGTAATGGCTGCATTGGTCGCAGCGACGGCGGCGAAAGCCGGCTTCGGCTCGAGCGACGCGCTGCCCGACATGAAGACGACCGAGCCCTTGGACTTCTTGAGCGTTTCCCAAGCCAGTATCGTCAGACGCCGTGCGCCGTGAAGCTTCAGCTCCATTCCCGCGCGCCATTGCTCGTCCGTCATTTCGAACAGATCGATTTGCGGAACTGCGCCCGCGATATTCAGCAGGGCATCGATTCTGCCGAAGCGTTCAAGCGTCGTCTTCGACGACCGTTTGGTCGGCTTCGACCTTGCTCAAATCCAGATCGAATACAGCGGTTCCGCTCCCGCACTCTTTACGGCATTTGCGACTTCTTTCAGTTCATCAGCGTTTCGTGCAGCCAGCGCGATCGCCGAGAAGTCGCGCGCCAGCCGAATCGCAGTGGATCGGCCGATGCCCTGGCTTGCTCCGGTGACAATAGCGACAGAATTCACGATGCCTCCTTCTTGGCTTTGCGAACAGACTTCGAATGCCCGACACTCGCATCCGCCATGGTCGGTACACCGATAGGCTTCTCAAGCTTCATTCGGGCTCAAGACGACACGACCTGTTTCGCCTCCAGGATGATGTCCACCACTTTTTGTGGCGCGCTGAGCAATGGCGTGTGATCGACGGCGAACGATCGGGTGGTGGCCCCCATTCGTTCGGCCATGAAGTGTTGTGTCTTGGGATTGATCATTCGGTCCTCTTCCGCAATCAGGAACCAGGAAGGCTTGATCTCCACCCCGGCTTTGGAACCGGCTCTTGAATGCACTTCAGGGCGATCGGCCGCTGCACGGCCCTCGATAATGCGATTTGGTCTGCAGTCGCATTCTGCGCAAATGCATTTTTGAAGCCTTCGTCCGGCATCCAGATGAAACCGTCTGCATCCGGAGCGAGTTTTGGCGACTGGGGATGTGGCTCATCGCGGTAGAAGACCTGAGCAACCGTCTCGCCTTCATCCGGAGCCAATGCCGCGATGTAAACCAGCCCCTTCACACGCTCATCGTTTACCGCAGCGATCACGGCTCCTGCATAGGCGTGAGCAGCCAGAATCACCGGCCCTTCGTGCGGCTATGCGCGCCTCAATGCAGCCACGTCATCGCCAAGTGAGGTCAACGGAATCGGAGCTGCGATGACGCGCAACCCTACTTCTCGAGCCGGAGAATTACATCTTTCCAGCTCGAGCCATCCGCCCACGCACCGTGAACGAGAATTACGGTAATGTTTCCTGAAACTGCCACTGTAAATCCTTTCTGCTAGGCCGCAGAAGAGTCTCTCGACTTCGTGCACCTACGAAGCGAAAAACTGCCGAATGTGCTCGGCGATGAAACCGCTGGAGTCTTCCAGTGCGAAGTGGCCGGTATCGATCAGGTGCAATTCCGCCTTGGGGAGATCCCGCTGATAGGCCTTGGCTCCTTCGACGGTGAAGAACGGATCGTTCTTTCCCCAGACGATCAGCATTCTCGGCTGGCCTTGCGGAAGTACTCTGCCAACGGTCGTACAGCGCGACATTGGATTGATAGTTGTACAGCAGATCGAGCTGAATGGCGGCGTTGCCCGGGCGGTCGAGGAAGAGCTGATCGAGCGTGTACGAATCGGGGCTGATTCGCTCGGCGTCCTTCACGCCGTGGGTGTACTGGAAGATGGTCGTTTCTTTCTTCAGCAGCTCGCGCACTGGCTTCTCGGTCTCGGCGTTGCGATTCTTCCAGAATGGCTTCATCGGATCGAACGCAGCGCCAATGCCTTCGACGTAGGCATTGCCGTTTTGAACGACGATGCTTTCAATGGCATCGGGATGTTTTGACGCGATGCGGTAGCCGACGGGAGCACCGTAGTCCTGCACGTAGATGCTGAACTTCTTCAGGCCGAGATTCTGGAACAGCATTTCCTCGACGTGCGCTGCCAGGTTGTCAAAGGTGTATTGGAACTCGTTCGCGCTGGGAGCATCGCTATAGCCAAATCCCACGTAGTCCGGAGCAATGACGTGGAGCTTGTCCGCCAATTGCGGGATCAGGTCACGGAACATGTGCGACGAACTGGGAAAACCATGCAAAAGCACTAGGGTTGGCAATCCTTCGATCCGGCTTCGCGATAGAACAGCTGTTGTCCCCGGACATCGGCATGATGATAGGTTGTCATTACGGCGTCCTTTCTGTTCAGTTGATTCAGCAACTCGCCGTGGGAGGGCTGATCGCGCGCAGGCAATCGACCTCAGATGTGACGACACCGTTAAAGGTTTCGTTATTGGTGTTAAATTCTTGAGAATATATTTCTAAGGACGGTCTTTATGGCGGGCGCAGGCGCGACGGGAAACAGAATGGGTAGATGGCTTTTTATTCGTCGGCAATCACTTGGCACTCGATTTCCTAAATACGAAGCCGATTTTGGAAGGTGAGCCCACCGAGCTGCTGCCCCAATGCCGCAGCTCTGGAACGATGGTTGATCGCTTCTGGAATCGTTACGTCTCAGCAAGATAGAGCACTGGTTCGGGATGGCGTAACTCGCGTGGGGCAGAGGCCTTGGTAAAGAAGCTGATCGCATTCCGCGAACGTCTACGAGCAGCGGTCCTGCGATTGGAGGGCGGGTCGCTGCCAGGAAGACGCATTCCTGGCGGAAGCTGAATACGCTCCTGAGGAATACCGCAACGCGCCCATCTCAGCAAGCAACGCTCAGAGGTGGTGCTCAAAGTTCTTTATCGAACCCCGAAGACCTGAGGACATATGGGCGGCGATCGCTGCTGCAGTGACGAAATTGCTCTCTGACATTGAACCATCCCGCATCCGCAAGTGCGAAGCGGAATCGTGCGTCGTCCACTTCGACGACACCAGCAAAAAGGGATCACGCCGTTGGTGCAGTATGAATATTTGCGGAACCAAGTCCAAGGTAGCCGCTTATCAAAGACGGCGCCGCAACCGCGCGGGCTCGTCGATAGTTGACGAATAACGCCCTACCCTTTCGTGACTTACGACGTGTTGCCCGCTCTCAGTCGGCGGTTTGCCGACTTTACGGACAAGTGGATTGTTTTCGGCCTGGCGGGTGAGCTACTTACTCTGCAACCGTGAGTGTAATGGCGATAGTACGACAGCTAGGATGACGGTCTGGCATAGGCAGCCCAACCCAATTGCTTGTATAGATGCGCTCGCAAGAAAACATCCTGCAAGTAGGCGCTTGTTGCGGCAGTTGACAGCAATGTCGAGGCCTGCGAAACACGGAGGCTGTCGGCCCCGGCCTCCGTGCAATCAGCTCCAGATCAGCACGATTTCCTCGTCCACTCCCGACGACATGGCTGACGGTGACCTTAAACTCGATGAACCCTCCTAGTCGTTGTCCAAGGACAACTATGTCATTGTCCACGATCACTTACGATATGGCGATATATCAACAGCTATCGGCGTCTCCGTGGGCCGCAAAATCAGCGTGGTCTCCGCCCGACGTTCCCCCGTTTTTCTGATTGTGCCTGTCGTCCCTTATACGTCTCGGCAAATTCCACAACAATGTGCGCCCTCATTTTCCGAAGGTCATTCGCGAACACCCGGATACGGGCAGATGGCCCGATTGTTACGCCCTTATCCATAACCCTGTCGAGTACGTCAATTAGCTCTAGCAAGGCTGCTCGCGGCGAATGCGCATCCTCGTTCCTATCCCGGCCAGAGCGGGCTTTGTCCGTTATTAGGAGGCCAAGAACCTTACTCGGGATGTCACAGATGATGCCATTTGAAAACACAAGCTACGGGTGGCTGGGCTGGGGATCACTTACGATATGGCGATTTACAACAGCAAACACCACTGCGACTTCCCTTAGGGCACGATCTTAAAGGTAAATCTTGATGAAATTGTAGGCGAAATAGTTTAGGGCGACGGCAGCCGCGTGCAATGAAAAACTCGCCGCCTGGCGGGTTGAGTGTTCAATTTTATACAGACACCCAAATTGCGAATGTCTAGGATTTCCGTCAATTAATCTGGCGCATCCCGTGGGGATGCTCCTCGGTCAGGACTCTCCACGGGCCACCCCGCCCCAGCGCGGCGATGGCGGAGGAACAAGGTCAATGAAAGAGCGCGACATGTACGGAGTCGACATTGACGACTATTCCGACGAGCAGTGGCTGACGAAGCAGGCTGTCGAGCTAATAATCCCTGAACTCCCCGGTACTGGTCAGCATGTTTCCCCTGATCCAGTTTCCGATGGGAGAACGGACACTCTCTTTCCCACGCGGCCTGAAATACAAGCTGCCATGACAATGAATCACCGACCATTCGCCCGAGCCGATTCTTGAAAACGGACTACCAACGGAGGCTGTGAACCGCACGCCATGCAGGGCGAAAATTGCAAGCGTCGTACTGCTGGTAGCGAGCAGGCCTATCAATAGTCCTACCCGAAAGTTTTTCCTCAGCGCTTCGCTCCTGGGAAGGCCATATTGGCCCAGCCTGCGGCCTTCAATCTTGCTCATGATCCAGGCCGCAACCGCCAAGATGAAGCAGAAAAACTGCTTACATGCGAACCCGCGATAGTATCCACCGAAAGAACAGCCCGTTCTACGGCCCGGAGCGGTCAGATCCATCCCCTGGCTGGTAAACTCTGCGCTTCTGGGAGGGGACGAAGTCAAGTCGGGTTCGCGCGGTATTCGGTCTATGATCGCCAAGCATTCGCCTGTGCGAGTTCTTGAAACCGGACTACTAATCTAGGCTTCGGAGAAAAATCCCTGCTGCGAGAGCGAAGTTGCTCGTAGGGCTTTTTCTCTGGTCCGGTTTGCGTTGCAAATGCCGCAAAAATCCGGCCTTTTTCGCGTGTTTCACGGGAAAGGTAACAGAATATCTCTGCATTCGAGACTACGTGGCGGAGGGAAGTGAATTCGAACTCTGGTACGCTTTCTGTAACCACCTTATGATTTAGCTGCTTAGAGTTTCCCCGTTGGTCGTGGAGGGAGTTCGGGCACTTTTTCGCAAGAATCAAAATCGCAACACAAGTTCGAATTCCCCTCCCTCCGCCAGCAAGTCATTATCGTCAGAGAAGTTACTAGCGAAGCGCCTCAGTCGTGGCAGACGGTGCTTGAGTTCACGAGTCCCATGCAATCGGAATGGGACCGACTGTCCGCTTGCTTGCTGCACTCGTGCCGCCCGCAATGTTGAACGTTCTGCCCGTGTGGTCGGCCAGCTTTCCTCAACTTGAATCCGGAACGCCAAACGGGCTCTGTCCGGAATGTCGGTCATTGGCCTGCTCCAGCTGTTGCGAATTGGCGATGCGTTAAAATGGCGGGTCACAGATCAATCCGGACACGGTCGTGGCGTTGGGGGAATCGAATCCTGCTCTTGACTTTTGCGCCACCTCGTCTTGCCCAATGGCGCAACACTTTCGTGACAGGTGCACAAATCTTATGGGTCTGCTCACCTCTGATTGGGATCTTGCTAGAATGTCGGGCATATGACCAAAGATAAGGAAGCGAGGGAGACGTCCGAAGGAATACTCGTAGCGGCAGCCAAGACCATTGGAACGGCTGCTGGTAAGGTCGCTGCCGCAGTCGGAATCACAACACCTGCGCCCGCAAAGACTACTAAACCGAAGGCCGCAAGACCGGCGAAAAAGAACAAGGCCCGACTTCCCCGTAAACAAAAGAAGGCGGCGAAAAAAGCCAAAAAGGCATTGCTGTAATTTGTACTGCCATCTGTCGATTGCGGCGGATCGCGCGCGCCATGACTGGCGGAGGCGGGCGGCTCGGCGGCTTCAGCATCATCGCGTGAATGGGTAGCCAGGAAAAGCGGGCTGATCACGCGCATCGGTTCGATGAAGCGATAGTCCTTACCGATTACGGTCTCCAGAAAACGCGGTTTCTCCGCATCGTCACTCAGAGCGGTGCGGATCTTGCGCACGATGTTGTTGATGTTGCGCTCGGTATCGATTTTTTCTCGAGCCTACGGGCCTGATGCCCGCCATCAGCGCCGATGCCAGCCCGGGTTCCATGAAACGCAGTTGAGACGCTCCGTGGGAGTCAGTGCCGAGGGAGATGCGGCAACCCGCTTTGCGTGCGCGCCTGGCCAATTCAAGGTTTAGGTCCTGGCGTCCGGATAGGCATCAATCTTCACGGACCTTATCCTGTCGCGCTTCCTAGTGTTGTGTTGAGCGATTCGAAGGACTTTTACGCCCCTGATACTTGGGTCTACAATGGATGGGGTGACTTTATTTGGAGGGCCAGCTTCCAATCTTTGGCGGAAACATGCCCAGCGTGCACCCAGGCAATACGAGTCAGTAAAGAACCGATAATGCTAGAAACCGCAGCCGCTCTGCGAAGGCTATGCGAGCGATGGCGGCCCGCGAAGGCTGCAGCTACTCGAAGTGCCAAAGGAACCGGCCCGCTCAACACGCCACCCATCCGCGTAATCAGGCCGCTGGAACCCCGCTTCAACGGCTCCAACGCCGGCTTCTGGCTGAGTTCGATCTTGACTCCCTCCAACGTCTCAATCGCTGAGGCACCGATGCCGAGCGTGTTGAGTGCGCTATTTCGATGACCCATCAGCTCCAAAATCGACACCGCCGAATTCAGGCCGGACATGCCGAAGTGAATCGGAAGACTGCCGACATTTTCGTTCCACACCGGAATGACACTCGCCCCGATTAGAACTCCGGTGTAATTGGAAAAGGGCGCGCCTGCGAGTGCCGATATCAGCTCCGACGCATCGCCTATAAGGCGAAGCGGCAAGAACGGAAGACGCTGATCCACCATCTCGGCAAAAGCCGCTCCTGCCGAAAATGTTCCAAAGATCGCCAGCGTCCAGGCCCCCACCGACATCGGGCTTTGTTTCTTGAATACTCGCATCATGCCGAGGAAACGCGCCGGGCGACCCAGATCCGAGATCAGCAGTGCGCTGGAGATAGCCGTGCCTGCGGCGGCCAGATAGCGGCAGTCACGCGCAAGTCGGCGATCGTGTCCAACCCAGCGCGCGGCCATTCCCAGCACCGCCGCCGAGCCAGCCGCCCCACCCGCGAAGAAATAGAGGGGAATTTGCCACGTCCAGGGTGGTTGTTTCAGCAGCGGAATGCCGTAATAACCGGTTTCCGGTGACGCGATCGGAAACGGCGCACCGGGCGGTCGAACGCCGGGCGAGTCAACACGGCCTTTCTCCTGAGCCTGGCGCCGAATTTCGAATAGGCGGCTTTCGCGCGGATCGACGGAAGGATGATGAAGAGCGTCGCTCATCGTCTCGCACTCCCCATAAATGCGAAGATGCTCCCGAACAACAGAAGGCCAGCTGCAATGGCCGAGCCCGTCCACCCTGCCTTCAGATAGGTCGTGGGAATCTCAGGCTTCGGCGGCAGATTGTATTGGCGAGGATCGCCTCGCACGATAAACATGGCATGGATTCCGCCGACACTGCTGTCTTCGGGATTGTAGAGCTGGGCGTCTTCCATCCCACGAGTATGCAGTTCTTGCAGGCGCTCATCAGCGCCTATACGCAACTGTTCCAGCGAGCCAAACTTAATCGACTCGGTCGGACAAGCCTGCGCGCACGCTGGATGCAATCCCATCTTTTGCCGGTCGTAGCAGAACGTGCATTTGAACGCCCGCCCGTCGTCGGGATTACGTTCGACCACACCGAAAGGACAGGACACCACGCAGTATCCGCAACCGTTGCACACGTCCGGCTGCACAAAAACTCCGCCGAATTCGGTGCGAACGATCGCTCCGGTGGGGCACGCTTCCAGACATCCCGCCTTCTCACAGTGCTTACACACGTCTGAGGAAAACTCCCATGTCATGTGAGTCGCCGCGTTGCCACCCAGGCCGGGCTCGGGCTGTCCTTCTACAAACTTGACGTGGCGCCATGTCGAGTGACCGACCGCCCGTGTGTTGTCGTACGAATATCCCGACCAGTTCAGTCCATCCGCGGAGATGCCGTTCCATTCCTTGCAGGCCACTTCGCAAGCCTTACAGCCAATGCATAATGTCGAATCGGTGAGAAATCCCGTGACGGTTGAACTCATGCCGGCTGCTCCAACTTCTGCTGCAAATATTTCCGCGCCTCAGGTCCACGCGGCCGGCGGCCGGGCTCAATATCGCAGACCAGCGCCTTGGTTTCCATGATCCGCACGTTCGGCTCCTCGGATATGACCAGCAGGTCGTTGACGACGTCGCCCGTCGCCGCTCCGTTATAGCCCCAGTGGTACGGCAATCCGACCTGATGCACTGTCCGTCCCTCGACCCAGAGGGGGCGCATGCGCTTGGTCACCATAACGCGAGCTTCGATGACGGCGCGCGGCGTCGTAATAGTTGCCCAATCGCCGTGCTGAAGGCCGATCTCGCCGGCCAGTTCCGGAGAGACTTCGCAGAATAATTCGGGCTGCAATTCAGACAGATGCGCCAGTTGACGCGACATCCCTCCTGCCGTGTGATGCTCCGTCAGGCGGTAGGTGGTCAGCACGTAGGGAAAACGCTCGTCGCCGGGGCGCGCATAGGGGTTATCGGGGCGCTCCTTGCGGTCGGCGGCCGGGTTGTAGATGTGCGCAGGATACAGCGGATTCCCCAACGGCGTCTCCAACGGTTCATAGTGCGCCGGTAGTGGCCCGTCTTTCAGGCCGCTGGTCACGAACAACCAGCCCACTCCATCGGGATGCAGGATGAATGGCTTGTCACCGGCGATGGCATCCATGCCCTTGGCGCCCGGCTGCGGCCGATAAGTTGGGGGCTTGTTTTTGTCGAAGTCAGGAACATCTAGTCCTGTCCATTCGCGCTTCCCTTCGTCCCACCAGATCAACTTCTTGCGCTCGCTCCACGGTGCGCCGTCCGGCTTCGCAGAACAGCGGTTGTACAGGATGCGAATGTCGTTCGGCCACGAGAATCCCCAGCCATGACCGAGGTAATCTTCGGACGCACGTTGGTTAGCTTTATTGACATGTTCGTGCGGATGGACGCCGCAGTAGATCCAGCAACCGGAGGCGGTCGTGCCATCACTCTTGAGCTTCTTGTAACTGTCCAACAACTCGCCCTTGGTGAGGTCGCGGCCGTTAATTTCTTTCAGGATCTCGCTGACATTGGGCTCGTCATGAATGCCGTGCGTTCCATAGGACCAATCAAGAGCGTTCAGTGCTGCGTTACGAGGACTTGGATCCGCCGCCGCTTTCGCCTTCAGCCGCCGCGCGAGATGATGCATAAACCACGTCTCGCTGCGCGCGTCGCCCGGAGGATCGACTGCTTTCGTACGAAACTGGATGAGCCGTTGCGTGTTGGTCTGGCAGCCGTCTTTCTCTGCCGAGCCGGCAGCTGGAAATAAGAAGACCTCGGTTGCAATGTCCTCCGGCTTCAGCTCGCCGCGCTGGACTTCCGGCGAGTTGTACCACCATGAGGCGCTTTCCACTTCGACCATGTCGCGCACCACCAGCCATTTCAGCTTCGACATCGCGGTGCGCTGCAGCCGTGCGTTGGAGGCGCCGACCGCGGGGTTCTGACCCATGATGAAAAGGCCTTCCATTTTGCCGTCCTGCATGTCGAGCCAATAGCCAAAGTGCGAGTGATCGCCGCTCACTCGTGGCAGGTAATCGAATCCCCAGTTGTTCTCTGCAGAAGCGTGATCGCCATACCAGGACTTCATCAGGCTCACAAAATACTTTTCGAAGCTAGACCACAGGCCTGCATTCGACGTGTGCCGCTTTATGTAAGTCCGAAAATCGTGACCGTCCTCCTTAAAGAACGGCATTGGTAAGTAGCCAGGGAGAATGTCATACAGGGTTGGAATATCGGTTGAGCCTTGAATGGAGGCGTGACCCCGCAGGGCAAGAATTCCACCACCCGGACGTCCGATGTTGCCCAGCAGCAACTGCAGGATGGCCGCTGCGCGGATGATCTGCACTCCTTTCGAGTGCTGGGTCCAGCCCACGGCGTAACAGATGGCGCCGGTTTTGTCGGGCCCTGCCGCGCTGCAGAATGCCTCCGCAACTTTGAGGAACAACTCTCGCGGCACTCCTGCGTGCCGTTCGATCAGTTCGGGAGTATAGCGAGAGAAATGCTTGCGCAGAATCTGGAAGACGCAACGAGGGTGCTCCAGCGTTGGATCAGTCTCGTATTCATCAAGGTCCGACGCTTCACCACCGCGATCCTTGCCGTGACCACCTCCTGCGGGAGAGTGGCCCGGATGTGGCGCCCCGGCATCCTTCTTTTTCGCACCCTGATAGAACCACGTCTCCGGACTGTACGCTTTCTTCTTTTCGTCCCAACCGGAAAAAACTCCACCGAGTTCGTCGGTGTCGCGAAACTCTTCCTTGATGATCATGGGAGCGTTGGTGTAATGCTCGATGTACTCGCGGAAGCACTTGTCATTCTCCAGCGCGTAATGAATCAGTCCGCCAAGGAAGAGAATGTCGGTGCCCGCTCGCAACGGCACCCAGATGTCAGACATAGCCGAAGTGCGTGTGAACCGGGGATCGACATGAATGACGGTCGCACCACGCTCGCCGCGCTGCCATCACCCACTGAAAGCCGACCGGGTGATTCTCAGCCATGGACGATCCCATAATGAGAATGGCATCGGCGTTCGCCAAGTCGGTTTGTGCGGTAGTCGCGCCGCCGCGCCCAAACGAAGTGCCCAGACCGGGCACGGTAGAGCTGTGTCATATCCGGGCCTGGTTGCTGATGCAAACCATGCCCAAACCCCCACAGAATAACTTCTTGATCAGGTAGTTTTCTTCGTTATCCAGAGTCGCGCCGCCCAAGTGAGCGACGGCTTTGGTGTGCATCAGCTTTTCGCCACCCTCTTCTTCCACAAACGTCCGCTGCCTGCTCTCCCATAGACGATCAGCCACCATATCCATGGCAGTTTCGAGATCGATCTCTTCCCATTTAGTCCCGTAGGGCCGGCGGTACTTCACCGTGGTCAGCCTTCCCGGATGGGTGTGCAGCTCGAAAGTATCCGCGCCCTTCGGACAGAGATGTCCGCGTGAGATCGGCGAGCCGGGATCGCCTTCGATGGAAATCAGCTGACCATTCTTGTGAAAGACCATTTGTCCACACCCGACACCGCAGTAAGGGCAGATGGAGCGTGTGAACTCGGCATTCTGATGTTTGGGAAGAAGATTCTTCGTGTGCTCGCTCATCGCCTCGGGGCCCGTGCCGTCAGCGCCAGTCCGCAGTTGGTGAATCAGAGGCCAATCTTCCAGAAATCGCTTAATCACCATCACCTCAGCCTGTAAATCGCTACATAACCTACGATGGCCGCAGCGTCAGCCGTGATGCCAGTTGGCAATGCCAATTTATGGCAGCGTTACCGCTCTTAATAGCGTTTTACAGAGAACTGCTTGGCGCACATCCTTAGCCGCACTTTTCACAACTAACGAACTATGGTAAGTGCCGAAATTCATTCTCCGGGAGACAACGACGATGACTAAGAATTCCTTGCAAGAGTTATATCTAGACGAACTTAAAGATCTGTATAGCGCTGAGAAGCAGCTGACCAAAGCGCTTCCCAAGATGGCGAAGGCCGCAACATCCGAGGATCTGCGCGAGGGTTTTGAAATGCACCTGGAACAAACCCAGGGTCATGTTGAGCGTCTGGAACAAATTTTTGACATGCTCGGTGCCAAGGGCGCCGGGAAGAAGTGCATGGGAATGGAGGGCCTCATCAAAGAAGGGTCCGAAGTCATGAATGAGGACTTTGAAGATAGTGTCATGGACGCGGAGCTGATTGCCGCGGCCCAGCGGGTGGAGCACTACGAGATCGCCGCGCGTTTGCCGTGCTGTTTACGGTCGCCATGGATGCGGTGACCGACGCAGCCGATGCGGCCCAGCTGCTTGATGTCGAGGTGCAGCAGATCGCCGGGATGAGGATGTTCGTAGCGGAGCAGGGGCGGTGCGGGTTCGAGATCGCGAACCCGGTTGAGGTGAAGACGGCGCAGAATGCGGCTGACGGTGGCGGGACTGAGCCCGAGAACGCCAGCGATACGCTGGCCGGTCCAGCGCTGGCGGCGGAGTTGTTCGACTTGGCTGACCAACTCTGGGGAGGTAGGCTGGCGCAGCCGATGCGGCCGCGAACTGCGATCGCCGAGACCCAGGCGGCCAGAGGTCTGATAGCGGCAGACCCATTTGCGGGCGGTCTTGGCACAGACTTTGAACTCGGCTGCAGCCGAGTTCAAATTCTTACCCTGATGAAGAACGGATTTGGCCAGTTGCTCTCGACTATAGAGCGTGAGTCGGGCATTCTGATGAATGTCCATTCGATCCCTCCGGCAAGAAGTGATTGCTCATCACAACCAGCTTCTCCGGTTTCGGTCGAATGGACAATTTATTAAGGAACAACCTGTTGAAAGATCACAGCTAGGCATCGACGAGACCCGGCAGCCGCGAGAAATGAACCGAGCCCCTAACCGGGGGCTCAGCTTGAGCAACACCGTCGGCCTGTCCTAAAAGACTGTGCGGACCTTGGGTTCACGATCCCACACGCGGCCACCGGCAGCCGCATCCACAAACGCCTTCGGTTTTGTGCCGACGAGGACTCCTGCGTCAGCAACCACCCCAGCCTTATCGAGCAACGGCTGCGCATCCGGCGTAGCCCCGATCACCTTGCAATGAGCGAAGGCATCGTGGACCCACGCGACCGCCGCAGCCTCGTTCAGCAGAGCCTCGCAACCTTCCGCCGATAACGCGACAAAAACGGCATCGAACAACACAGACGACCCCCCAGCTAGTTGGAAGTGACCGGCAATCGTCTCGCCGTCGGCTGCTTCAGCGCCTCCGACCTTTGGCGCCACGACAGCGAAGTCTGCCCGTGCCTTCTTTACCGCAGCTTCCAGCGCGCTGACGACCGCGACGTCGGTCCCATCCGCCACCAGGCAACCAACTTTGCGGCCTTCCAGCGTTTTCTTGGCCTTGGCCAAAATGCTAAGAGCGGGTGATGGCTCCAAGTTTTGCCGCGCCTTGACGGACGCAGGCACGGTCGTCACACGGCCCTGCAAGGCAAGTCCATTCGCCACGCGCTCGGCGATCTTGGGATCGACATTCGCCAGCTGCCCCACCATGCGCTCGCGCACTTCCACAGTCCCCACCTTGCTTAGCTCGAAGATAAAGGCGGAGACAATATGGTTCTGCTCCGGCTCGGTTTGCGAATAAAAGAACTGCCGCGCCTGCGAGAAGTGATCGGCAAACGATTCGGCACGGATTCGTCCCTTCTCACCCTCCATGGGCTGGGCAAAGCTACTCAAACCGACCTTGGGATCCTGGCGCGGTGTGTCTGGCTGCAACGAACTCGGAGAATAGTTGACCCGGCCCTGTTGCAAGTTCATCTGCATATGGCCGTCGCGCTGAAAGTGCATCACCGGACACTTGGGAGCATTCACCGGAATCTGCTGAAAGTTCGGACCACCGAGACGCTTTAACTGCGTATCGAGGTACGAGAAGATGCGTCCTTGCAGCAGCGGATCATTGCTGAAATCGATACCGGGCACAACATTGCGAACACAGAAAGCGACCTGCTCGGTCTCCGCGAAGAAGTTGTCGACGTTGCGATCGAGCACAAGCCGTCCTACGATGCGCAGGGGAACCTGCTCCTCGGGAATAACTTTGGTCGGATCGAGTACGTCAAACTCGAACTCGTCCGCGAAGTCCTGATCGAACAGCTGCAGTCCGAGCTCCCATTCCGGAAAGCTGCCTTCGTTAATCGCGTTCCACAGATCGCGGCGATGGAAGTCCGGATCGGCGCCCGAAATCTTAAGCGCTTCGTCCCACACTACAAATTGCATGCCCAGCTTGGGCCGCCAATGAAACTTAACGAATGTCGATTTGCTGTTCGCGTCCAAGAGGCGATACGTGTGGATGCCGAAACCCTCCATCATCCGAAAGGAGCGCGGTATGGCGCGGTCCGACATGACCCACATCAGCATGTGAGTTGCCTCCGGCATGAGCGACGCAAAGTCCCAAAAGCTATCGTGAGCGGTCTGCGCCTGCGGAAAGCCCCGGTCTGGCTCCTGTTTGGCTGCGTGGATAAGGTCGGGAAACTTAATCGCGTCCTGGATGAAGAACACGGGAATATTGTTGCCGACCAGATCCCAGTTTCCTTCCTTGGTATAAAACTTTACGGCGAAACCGCGCACGTCGCGCGCCATGTCCGATGAACCTTCATTGCCGGCCACGGTGGAGAAGCGCACAAAGACTGGAGTCTTCACACCAACCTCGTTGAAAATCGCCGCGCGTGAGACGCCCTTCAGCGAGTTGGTTAGTTCGAAGAAACCATGTGCGCCAAATCCGCGGGCATGCACGATTCGCTCGGGAATTCGCTCATGATCGAAGTGCTGGATCTTCTCCAGGAGGTAGTGATCCTCCAACAGTGTGGGTCCGCATTCGCCGGCGCGAAGGGAGTTCTCATCATCGGCGATGACTGCGCCCGTCTGAGTTGTTAGACGAGGATGTTCCTGGCCGGCGATCTGATGGAGCTCGCCACCCCGTCCCGTCGTCTGCTGCCCGGGTCCGAACTTTCCCCCGCTTGGCTTCACCTTGCTGCGACTTGCTGCTTTTCTTCATTGCTGTCTCACCTCTTGGCTGATACGAAATGTGTGCCGTGGCCGCAACCAGCTGCGAGTTGCGGAATCGGCGAAGGCTAACGCAAACGTGTAGGAAAACTGATCAAGAATGCGGCTCACCGACACCGCCAAGCGGTGCGTGCGTCAGAGTCGCTATTGCGTTTTGGTCACTTTGGTTTGATTCCGTATCCCGTGCAGATGTCGCCTCGGGTCATTGGAGCCTTGGGCCAACGCTAGCTGGCCCTCTCATGTATTACATTCAGCCGGCGGCAGAACGCGTAGGCATCGAGAAGAAAGTCGGTGTCACTCGCAATCTCGTGCGTCGGCTCGAACGTTTGGGCTACACAGTGACATTATCGCCTCAACCAACCGCAGCCTAAACGAAACCCATTTTCATGGCAGTTGAGACTGCGTGGCGGAGGGAAGTGAATTCGAACTCTCGATACTGTGATTTCCAGGAATGAGTAGATGCATCGTGCCCGTTGCACGTGCAGTTCCAGCGCGAAAATAGCGGGCCGTATCAGGCACGTGGAGGGTCTTGTTACACTCTATACACTCTCCAAACAGCCGCGATGGCGACCAAATGCAGAGAAGAACGATCGACTTCGACACGGTACGGAAGATCGGTCTCGCCTTGCCTGGCGTGGAGGAGAGCACAGCATACGGCTTGCCGGCGCTTAAAATCCAGGGCAGACTACTGGCATGTATCCCTTCTCATCGTTCGGCGGAACCGGCTTCCCTGGCCGTTCGAGTGAGTTTCGATGATCGAACTGAACTGCTCGAAGAGGCTCCTGAGGTTTACTATGTGACCGATCACTACGTCGGCTCTAGCGCCGTTCTGGTCCGCCTTTCTCGCGTTACCCCTGACATACTGCGGGACTTACTCGGCATGGCCTACCGATTCGTGACCGCGAACGCCACATCCCGTCCGCCTTCGGGGAAGAGCAGAAAGCCAAAACCAGGAAAATAATCGACTATGTCTCTGGCTGGGAACGGCTATTTCCATCGGGACAAGGCTTCCGGCGCGCTGCTGATTCAGGACTTGAGAGCCGAGAGACGTCACGGGCATTAAGGCCTATAAGCCTCCACCCCGAACGACAAGGCGGTGGGTCTGGATACGCAGACCTTAGTCTTCGAACAGCTCCGAGTGCTTCTGCCCAAAGTTTGCCCCTGGCTGAAAGTACATGAAGATCGAATTCACCTCCCTCCGCCACGTAGTTTCAACTGCAGAGAAACCGTGGTCCTTGTGCTCTAAAATGCCGCGAAAAAGGCCAGACTTTGCGCGAATGGCTGTGGCACGATCTTCAGCGTGGCTGTGGGCTTGGGTTCGTTGTGAAAAGACAACAGGCGGCCGCCTCCGGGAGCGGCCGTCAACATTCTGGGGACCAATCTGAGCGGCCCACCACCGTCACGTTTAATGGCACGGCGGCTAGCTTCACCGACGGATGATCGTACATCCACGACAGCACTTTCGCGGATGTACGCGTAGGGACCTTCGCGCCGATTCCTATAAAACTTAACTACATATGACGGTAGTAGCTGGGTCTTGGTAGTACTTGGAGTCAAACGCAAAACCCAACCCACAAGTTAAACAGATTGGTTTGCAGCGATCATTCCAGCGCGAGCTCTTGCGGACTGGCTGGCCATGTCAGGAAAAAATGACAATCGTTTAACAGCGCCATGACAATCCCGTTGTTCTAGCTCCCTAGAGTCGAACCAAGGTCACCTAGTCAACACACTTCGATATTTGCAGGAGGATATATGTTCAAGTCATCGCCCCAATCCACGCTTGCCTCTCGCCACTGTATAGCCATGCTAATCAGTGTTGTGCTGCTGCTTGGCATCTCAGCAACCGCCCAATACTCCCAGACGAACCTAACCAGCAATGTGCCCGGAGAAGGAAACTTCACCGATCCCCACCTGGTGAACGCTTGGGGCATCGCAGCGCTTCCCGGAGGACCGCTATGGGTAAGCGATAACGGTACGGGGCTGTCGACAATTTATAACGCGCAAGGTGATCCTCAGCAGCTCGTGGTCACGATTCCCACGGCCAGCGGCAGTGGGATTGGGTCACCCACCGGCATGGTCGCCAACACCTCCTCCGATTTCAAGATTACGGAAGGAAGCAATTCAGCAGCGGCCCTGTTCCTGTTCGATACCGAGGATGGCACCATAAGCGGATGGAATCCATCTGTTGACCGTACCAATGCCGTCATCGCCGTCGATAACTCAGCCGCAAGAGCTGTATATACTGGCCTTGCTATTGCCCAAACTACTTCGGGGAATTTCATATATGCCGCCGACTCGAACAATAACCTGGTGGACATCTACGACGGGAACTTCAATTTAGTCAAATCATTTACGGACAATACGCTGCCCGCTGGGTTCACGCCTTACGGCGTTCAGGTCGTCCGGAACATTCTTTATGTCACCTTCAACAAAAGGGGCAGTGGGACCGGGTACGTGGACACATATGACCTGAGCGGTGGATCGCAGACGCATCTGACTTCGGGCGCCTCCTTGAACGCGCCGTGGAGCGTGGCATTAGCTCCTCCGAATTTCGGACCGATGAGCGGTGCATTGCTGGTTGGCAACCTGGGCAGTGGCTGGATCAGTGCTTACAACTCTAGTACTGGAGCATTCCTCGGATACCTGAATCAGGCTGGATCGCCCATGACGATCAGCGGACTCTGGGGACTGATGTTTGCGGCAGCTCCATCCGTCACCTCGCCAGGCCGCCTGTATTTCACTGCTGGTCCAAGCGGTTACAGCGACGGCCTGCTCGGTGTGATTACAGCAAGTTCGACGCTGGACGTTCCCAACGCCCGGTAAGATCTGGCGGAAGGCTAAGTAAGGATTCAACACAGGGTTTGTACGTCGACGCTCCTGGCGCTCGATGCACAAACCCTGTCTCCGTCTAAATTGTGACTGCGGTGAACTGTGCCGCAATTTGCGCCCAGCATCGTGGAAATTAAAAGTATCGTCGACTTTTCCTTCTTAAGACCGACCGGCTGGAGCGTGATTGCGGGCGAGCTGTCGGCTACGCGGGAAGTTATCCTGCCGTTTGGGTTTGCAATAGTTTGACAATACCTTCACAAAAGCATGACAAGTCCGGCTGCTACTCAAAGTACGCTCTCTGCGAGTCTGAGCCTGAGTCGCCGAAATCACATCGGCGACAAGCCTCCCACGGCATACCATGCCGCTCGATCCTCGCCGACCGAGTCTCTCAAGACCAAGAAAAGGAGATTTCCCATGACCGACTTATTGAATGGCCTTAAGGTCCCGCTCAACCGGCGTTCATTCGTAAAGAAGGGAATGATAGCGGCCGGTGCAGCAACCATAGGTGCAGGGCCAAACTATCTTCCTCATTCCATCCTCCAAGGGCGTTTCCGCCTAAGTGTTACAGACTTGTAGGGTCAAGCCGACTCGGGCGACAGCCGCACCTATCGGGTGCCGGGCTCCCTGCTTTCCCTTTCAAACCTTTCGTCAGTCAGTTGCAACTGCATCCGTTCGTGGTGTGCCGGCTTACTGAGGCTTTGTCGGCGCTTTCCAAACACCACGTTCCTGCATCAGCTGTACCTGCCGGTCTATCACCTCGCGTTTGTATTCCGCATGATGGCCGGGAATCTTGTCGGCGTAAAGATTCTTGGGAATACCCCAGAAACTGGTGAGCGTACCCGAATGCAATGCCCCCAAAACACAAGAAAGCTCACGCGGATGGTTCGAATCACCTCGATGCGTTAAGTCGTTGCTCCCAGAGAAACAAACTAATAGCTGCTAGATTCTGTCTTTCCTCACTCCTCGGCCAGGAGATCGATCAGAATAGGCGAGCAAGTATAGGTCACCCCAAACTTCAAAAGCAACGAAATCCGACCCCCGCGTTACTTCTTCCAGTTCTGCTTCGATGACAGAATCTACAATTTAGGATCGGTTTGTTCATCTGCACCATACCCACAGCGCTTACAAGGAGGACAATGATGCTCAGCAGCATCAGTTCGGCGTTGAAGCCGGCTTTGAATAAAGCCGTCGTTGGCTTCCGAGCGAGTCGGACCAGAAAGTATCGAATTAACAGTTACGTCGGTTTCCTTTTGTCATTTCGGCCAGCCCACGTACCACTACCACTTGGCCAGTTTACGTGACTCCGTAATGAATCATCTCGGGGCGCGTCTCCGCTCCTGCCTCGCTGGAGATAAAAATTACTCGCCCCAGTTCCGTTGGAGCAACCCGCGCGCGACCGCCAGGCCGATTCCTGCCGAGCCTCCTGTGACGATCGCCTTCTTCCCTTTCAATTGAAGATCCATATCTCCATCTCCTTGCTTGTTATCGTTCTGACGACGCTATCGAAATGCCTGGATCTGGATGACGAAGGTCGAAGTGCCCCGCGCTGGATTGCCCAGCCGCGTAGCGCTACCACCGAGGGTATTCCGCAACGGCAATTGGTCACGATATGTACTTCAATCAGTCAGCCCTGCCACGACGCGAAGTTCCCCAGAAGTCCTGATGTGGGAAGTTGTACCAACTTACTGGAAGCCATCTCATAAATCGGAAACGCAGCCACGCCGAGTAACCTTAGGGGCTAAAGCCCGGCATTCAAGCAGCTGGTACGGCACGGCTGAAGCCGTGCCCTTTCAAAACCCGATTTATGAGATAGCTTCTAGCTACCAAGCTGGAGCTTCGCGTCGAATCGCTCCAGAGCCTGCGGATGGCTCGCGCCGACTTGAGCTCCGTTTTTTTAATCATTTGCCGCCACAAGGAATCCGGATCGGAATCGAAAATAGTTCTAGCATCCCCTTGAAAAATGAACCACGAACCCAGTTCTACTTCCCTCCGTAGTTGATCGTTACTCCACCCGGCATAGCCTAGATAAACGTGAAAAATGTCAGGATCGGGTCGACCCCCGATGGTTTTTTCGAAGGAGGTCTTCGTAGACAGCAAGTAGACCCCGCTAAAGATCTGCTCGGCCCCGTCAAGCTTGGCCGTCGACCGCAGCAAACCAAACACCCCCTGAGTTTCGACGGGACCACCGAGATAAGCCGGGTCGGAACGGTCTTTCGCTGCCCGCGAACTGCTCCAACACTCGGGAAAGCGGGACATCTGTGCGCCTGTTAAGAATCAGTCCGACCACGCCCTGGGCATCGCAGTGAACCAGCAGGACTACCGTCTCAGCGAAATTCGGATCGGCCAAGGCACGGCTGGCCACCAGCAACTTTCCGGCACTCAGATCCGCAGGGTCCTGTGATTGCAACAGAAGAAAAATGTTCGAGGGGGTTTCGCTTATCGCTGGAGATGCCCAGTTCAATCGGACTAGCTCATACGCTCGTTGTCCCGTGTACCCGAGCGGCTCATCGTGCGCAACCGCGGGATGGGACGGCAGCGAATTCGGCGTCAGTACACCAAACTCGTTGACGTCAACGTCTAACCTCCGCACTGCCGCGAGGGCGATAACCACGATCAGCGTTGCAAAAAACGCCGCTTGCTCCGAGACATGTCTGCTCTCCTGACACAAGATCACGTTCTCTGTTCCGAGTACCCTCGCCCCCAGGACAAATTATAGTCAGCAGCCCCTCTCATCCTTTCGCGCCCATCAGGATTTCTTGGTGCGGTGGAAACCTGCGGAATCCAGAGTCCCTATCTTCGAGCAGGCCAAAGCTGAATATGCAAGCTGTAGTAGCTGCGTTGCTCCCCTCTGGAAGCTCAGAGTAGAACGGAGGACGGACTCCCAACGACGCAGGCCAGAAACCCTTTCTAGGAATTTCATTGGATTGGTACCGAGAAACACCCCAGGGTTCAGCAATCCACATGAGCGTGTAGTCGGCTACGCTTCCTTGTACCCAACCCCTCGGGACGCGTTCGGGCAAGAGAGCGGAACGGGCGTTTTACGTCCACGTGGCGGTGCCAATGTGGTTGCCGGATGCTGGCCGCCTTATCGGGAGTAATCTCCCAGAAGCCGGTTTCTGGCCAATATCCGGTTGGCGGGCCGCAGATTCACAATCATTGGCCAGCCTTCCGCAGGTTTTCTAGACGACAAGCTGCCCATCCAAGCGAACCCCGTTTTCGCCAAACCGACCATCATCGAACGACACTCGCCGCACCGACTGATGCCAAAAATATCGAACGATACTAGTCCAATAGACTGGCTCTGCTGAAAGTGTTTAGCGCTTGAATTTCTCAAGCTTCGCGTACTCGGCCTTGGCTTGCTGGTAAATGGGAATGTCGGCGTCGGCGTCCTTCCAGAGAGCGAGGAAGTCCTGATACGATTTGCGTGCTGCGGCATTGTCGCCCATCATTACTTGGGCGCGTCCGAGTTGCAGCTGAGCTAGAGCGCCAGTGACATTATTTTCCACGATGCCTGGGTGATCCAGAATCTTCTGAAATTCCCGTTGAGCCTGCTCGCCATCTCCAGCCTGCAGATAGGCCAAGCCACGCAGATAGGCAGGCGTCAGACAGCAGATCGACGATCCACCAAGCTCGTACGGCAGTGTAGCTCTTAATTCTTTCACCGCTTCGTCCGCCTTGTGCATTTGCAAGGCAATTACCGCTCGAACCATCGGCACCACAAACTCGTTGATTCCGGTATCCAGGGGATGTTCTCGTTGCATCGTATCCACGAGCCTGTTCGCTTCGGCCACGTCTCCCACCAGTGCGGCAACCAAAGCCGCCTTGGCAATTACATCCTCTCCCGTGCTTTGCTTCAGGGCCCCGGGGTAGAGATCGCGGGCAAGCTTCAGATTTCCCACTTCCGCCTCTCGCAAAGCCAGCCAGAGTTGCCACGAGGCTGTCCTTTCCGGCGAGGCAGCCGCTCGAGCCTTGGCGATTGCCTGCTGTGACAATTGCCGAGATTCTTCGAGTTTTCCGTGATAGGCGGGCGTATCAGAATGTTGCATCAATACCAGGTCCTCGGCCAGGGGCAAGCCTGCCGCTGATTTCACCAAACTCTGCACGGTGCTTTCGTCGCCTTCATGAAAAGCAATTAAATAGCGCTCTGCCTCCATCACGGGTGAGTCCAACTTCTGACTGTGGGCCGCATCGTACACTGCCTTCGCTTCCGCAAAACGATTCATTCGCATCTGGACAATCATCAGGGGGAGAGCCGTACTAACGCGGTGTGGCATTAACTCATAAGCCCGCTGCGCTTCACTGAGCGCCTTATCGAATTGTCCGGTATACCGGTAACAGGAGCTGAGCCGGCTGTGGGCCAAATAGTCTCGGGGATAGGTCTGGGCCCAGTCGAAGTAAGTTTGGGTGACCTTGTCCAACTCACCGGTTACGAAGTCGTAGTAATCGGCTTGAATCGAAAACCGCTCGCGTGGGCTCACCCGGTCTCGCAGGTCGAAAGCCGTACGCATGTTGGTAGCGGCCTGACTGTATTCGTATAGACCGTAATGGGCCCGGCCCAACGCGTCGTAGGCGTAGGCAAATTTCGAATCCAGTTCGACCGCCAACTTAAAATAGGGAAGCGCTGCCGAGTCGCCCGCCTCCAGCGATTTTCTTCTGCCCTGGCTATACGCCTGCAAAGCATCCAGCGAGGAAGTAGTGGCTTCTTCCAGCGGAACGCTGAACTGTTGCACCGACCCTAAAGATTCGCCCAGCTTCTGCCGAAGGCGATTGGCCGCAGCGGCGAGGGTGCCTAGACTCTGGTTGCGGTCTGGGGAATTCCCGCTAGCCGTGGCGAGCGTGTCGCCGGAGTGGCAGTCCACGGTTTTCAGGCCAATCCTATAGCCGTTTCCATCGGGAGCAATCGACCCTGTGATGACCGCCCTGCTGTTGGAGCGGGTACAAACCTCTTGCGCCGTTGCCTCCGTCAGCCGCTCGCTTACGGGATGCTTCATCAACCTCAACGTATCGTTCACCTGTTTGTCGGAAAGCACATTCAGAAACGGCGACTGCTCCAATTGGATCGCCAGCGCCTGCTTCAGCGTGCCGTCGAACACCGCATCGCCGGTAGAGTTGTTGAAATCGGCGAGTACGATCAGGTCTTTCTCGGAGAGGCTTACGCTGCGGTGCGCGCGCCGGTAAAGGAAACCGGCCACCAGTGCCGCGATTAAAATCAACGCTCCAAAGACCCACTTCCAGTGACGGCGGACGATCCCGTACCGGCTCCGGCCAATGGTGATTTCCATCTCCGCGCGCATCGCGGCAGCCGACTGGTAGCGCAGCCCCCGATCTTTTTCCATGGCCTTGGAGATCAGGCGTTCGAGTCTTGGCGGAATCGTGGAATTGAGATCGTGCAAAGGTACGGGTGTGCTGGTGCAGAATAGCGTCGTGAAGGATGGCCGGCTGTTTCGCCCGCGAACGCGCGTTGCCCGGTAGCCATCTCGTACAGCACCAGCCCGAATGAAAACAAATCAGTGCGGGCATCCAGCTTCTCGCCGCGCACCTGCTCCGGCGACATGTATCCGGCCGTGCCCAGCGCGATGCCTGTCCGAGTCAGAGTGCGTTCGATCGCCGCCGGAACGAGCAACTGCGGCGGTACCCGATTCGCCATTCCCGGTCGGGGCGCAGCGCAGTCGAGGGACTTGCTGTGAGGCCAGGGCGGTGCAGGTCCTCAGCGGCATCGTCTGCAATGCTCGTCAGCTTGGCCACTCCGAAGTCCAGAATCTTGGCTACGCCTTTGCTCGTGATAAATATGTTGGCCGGCTTGATGTCGCGATGAATAATGCCCTTCTCGTGCGCCGCCTCCAGTCCGTGCGCAATTTGAATTGCAATGTCGAGTAGCTCACTCAGAGGAAGCGCCTGCTCGCCAGTCACCTTGGCTCCCGTGCGCGGTTGCCAGGCGATCGCGCAGCGTCTGGCCCTCCAACAATTGCATGCACAGGAAAGGCTGGCCCTCGTGCTCGCCGAATTCGTAGATCGAGCAGATGTTGGGATGGTCCAGCGCCGAAGCCGCCCGCGCCTCGCGCTCGAATCGCTCCAGCGCTTTCGGATCGCCGCCCAACTCTTCCGGCAGAAACTTCAGCGCGACCGCGCGGCCTAGCTTCACATCTTCCGCCCGATACACGACGCCCATCCCGCCGCCGCCGATCACCGCCAGCACCCGGTAGTGCGAGACCTTCCTGCCGATCAGCGCAGAGGACTCCGATGGCGCTGGAGCCGTTCTGCTCAACGCCGGGTCCCCAACTTGAGGACTTGGTTGGGGTTCTTCGTTCGGCTCCAGGCCGGGTTCGTCCGCTGCCGAGGCAGGATCGTCGGCAACGCTTACCAACTTCACCGGCGCCATCAGCCGGTAGCCTCGCCGGGCTAGAGTCTCGATGTAGCTGGGATTGTCCGCCGAATCCTCGAAGGCTGCCCGCAGCTTCTTGATCGCGGTATTGATGCCATGCTCGAAATCCACCACTGTGTCGTTGGGCCACAGTCTTTTCTGGATCTCTTCGCGGTCACCACCTCGCCGCCATACTCCACCAGAATCAGCAGCACCTGGCACGGCTTCTTTTGCAGACGGATCGTCCGCTCGCCTTGGCGCAGCTCTCCCGCTCTCACATCGAGCTCAAACGCCCCGATGAGCACCCGAGATGGGGAGAATATTTTTCATGGTGGTACTACGGCGGGGAGCGGTTCGGCAAAGTCTACTACCGGAATTGACAAAATCCTAGTCAGTTACCGCGGTGATGTAACGCACGTGGTTTAAGGACTTTACGCGAGGTGGAGATAAAGTTCACCAATAGTTCACCTTCAGAGTATTGCTCTTCCGCGGGCCCTGCCCGATACTCGGCCGCGATTCTGACTTTCAGGATTTAGTTCCGGCGCTCCCACATATCAACTGGCGACTCGCGCTCCATCCAAGCGCGGCACCGCCGTAACCGAAATACACAGGAGGTCCTGATGAAATCCCGTCCCTGCACTTGGATGAGCGTGGCTTGGCTCGTCGCCGCGTTAACGATGACAACGCAACTCTCCGCACAAAACAACGCAAGTAACAACGACCATCAGCCTCGATATAAGTTAATCGACCTAGGTACCTTTGGCGGAGAGGGCAGCTTCATTCCTTCGGGGCCGCCGCTGTTGAGAGTTCTCAACAATCAAGGTGCCGTCATAGGCTTGGCCGACACCACTACTCCCGATCCTTATTCCCCCATCTGCCTCTCGTCGGAGTGCTTGATCATGCATGGCTTTAAGTGGCAGAACGGCGTCAAGACCGAGTTGGATACTCTACCTGGGCCCAACAGCGGAGGTCCGCTGGCCATCAATGAATTGGGCTTGGCAGTTGGAGTTTCGGAGAACGGCTCTATCGATCCAGCCACCGGCTATCCGGCCTACGATGCGGTCGTTTGGAATCACGAGACGCCGGTCAACCTTGGCACATTCGGAGGCACTGACAGCATGACCTACGCAGTCAATAACTGGGGGCAGGTCGCGGGATGGTCGTCGAACGCCATTCCGGATAGCTATACAGCGGGCCTCGGTCCCTGCGCCACTCTTGACTGTTGGCCAGTCACCACACAGATCCGGGCCCTCCTCTGGCAAAACGGCAGAAAGCAAGATTTAGGTACCCTGGGCACGGGAAACGACGCTGCTGCCAACCTGATCAATGACCTCGGAATGGTTGGCGGTGTTTCCTACACCAACAACACCCCCAGCGACCTTGGCATTCCCACGCAAGACCCATTTTTCTGGCTGGGCGGCAAAATGATCGATCTCGGAACCCTGGGTAGCGGGCATTACAGCTATCCCAACTGGATGAATATCTGGGGACAAATGGCTGGCAATTCTGCCCCGGCCGATTATTGGTACCACGCCTTTGTTTGGAACGGCGGCAGGATGCAGGATTTGGGTCTACCACTGGGCGGAGACTTTGCCATCGCTAACTGGATCAACGATGTTGGGCAGATCGTAGGTGATGCCGGTCTAGCCGGCGATCAGACGTATCACGCAGTCCTCTGGTCGGAAGGAAGGGCGACTGACTTGGGAGTCGTGTCGGGCGCTGGATGCTCGTATGCGGAGAGCATCAATCTGGTCGGCCAGGTTGTCGGCGACTTGGCTGATTGCACGACCGGTGAAGATGTCAGCGCATTCCTATGGCAGAACGGTACCATGTACGACCTGAACACACTGATACCTCTTGGCTCTGGTTTCACTCTCACCGAAGTCTGGCAGATCAACGATCAAGGAGAGATTGCCGGTAACGCGGCCATGGCCGACGGGTATTTCCATGCGGTCTTACTGGTCCCCTGCGACCAACACGATCCCGGCAGCTGTCAGAACCAGCTCCTCGACGCAAGAGAAAGCGCAAACCAACCACCTCGCTCGCCGCAGCCAGTCAAGCCGGTTCGCGATCCACTAGCGCGCTTCCACGCGCCAAGTTATTCCAGATAACTCCGCTCGCCGGAAGTCTGGTTTTCCTCCGCTCCCTTGCACGAACTGGCGATGCTCGCTCCGCCAGAGCGCAGCATCGCCATAGCCCAAATAAACAGGAGATCACTATGAAATCGCGCACAAGAACGCTTGGAAGCATTTGCACTCTATTCATGGTAATTTCTATTGCCACATCGACATTGCATGCAGCTCCCATCAGGGTGGACTGCGGCAGAGGTGGCAGCATCAACAGCACGCTGGCGAGCCTTATCAACGCCGGAAACACCAGGGGAGTGATCATCTTCGTCACTGGCACATGCAGGGAAAACATCGCGATTGGGGGCTTCGATCATCTGACCCTACAAGCGTCGCCGATCGCTACCATCGAGGACCAAACGAACGGATCCCAGCCGGTCGTTTTAATCTTCAATTCCAACGATGTAACTGTGGCAGGCTTCGCCATCATCGGAGGCTCGTCTGGCGTCGATTGCGACCTTGACAGCGATTGCACAGTCTACTTGAACAGAATCCAGCCGGCATACGATGGAGTGCGCTTTGGGAGTTCGCACGGCCTCGTCTTAAGCAATAGCATTTCGAACAGTCCCAACCGCGGAATTGCAGTGGTGAACGGCGCATCGGTGACCACAACTTCAAATACGATCAGCGGGAGCGGCCTTGCTGGCGTAATGGTGGGATATGGCAGCACTCTAACTGCTGTGTCTGACATCATCCAGAACAACGCGATCGGTGTTCAGGTCACACAGAACTCGGCGTTGCGAGCAACCGATCTCACAATCACTGGCAATAACGGGGATGGCGTCTTGCTGTTGTCGGGTTCCACCGCCGCCTTCCAGCAGTCAAATACCGGCAACTTGATAACCGGAAACAGTGGCAACGGAGTTTCCGTTAACGACCTGTCATTTGCGGAGTTTGATGACACGAACAACGTTAGCGCCAACCTCACCCAGCCCGACTCGCCTGCAACCCACAATACTCGGCCACGCGTGGCGCGGGTACGGTCGGGGGGACGACTAACTGCACGGAGCCCCGACACAGCAAGTAATCGCGGCCAGAAGGGCGGGCGAGAACGGAACTTGGTGGCTAACCGGCGGTGACGTAAGGCTCCACTCTGTCAGTTGGCGCAAAATCGCCCGCTCATGAGCTGGCCCCCAGCAGCCCATGGGAGCAGAACTCGATACTCTTCATCGGCGCTGTTGAAGAAAGTGGAGACATGGCGCGTTTGGTCGAGCTGAGAACCAGCAAAAGGAATCGGAGCCGTCGTCTTTTTCATAGCATTCCCCCACAGCAGATCGAGCGACTTCGTTGGGATATAACCGTGCCCGTCCCTGACCGCAACGTCCAACCAATACTTTGGTATGGATTGATACGTTCGTCCAATGGATTCGTCGCCGCGCTTCTGCCAATCTTGCCTTGAACAGTCACCCGCTCTGACATCGAAGGGAATACCAAATGGACGGCACAAATGGACTGAAAGAGACCACGCGCCGTGACCGCGCCTGTCGCGTCGAACACGCTTAGTGTGAACGTTTTTACCGCCCCGGGAAAGGCTATGGTCGGCGAGCGGCCAAAGCCCTTCGGCGAGCCGCTCGGCTTTGACCCGATCACGTCGACGTTAATCTTCGGCGAGCACGACGCGGTACTGGTGGACGCAATGGGGACAGTGGCTGAGGCCGAGGCTCTCGCGGCTTGGGTCGCTCTGCACAACCGCAACCTGCAGACCATCTATATAACGCACGCCCATTTCGACCACTTCTACGGTCTGAGCGTTCTGCTCGACCGTTTCCCGGGCGCTCGGGCGATAGCAACGCCGAAGACGGTGGAGGCCATGCAGTCGTCGTTTGTTCCTCCGCTGAGCCAATTCGCCCGCCAATTGTTTCCTGGGCAAGTGCCGACGAAGTTGGTCTCACCTGAGCCCTATGAGGGCGACACGTTCACGCTTGAGGGCCACGAATTGCGCATCATCGAGCAGGGCCGCACCGATTGTCCCGATTCGACGTCTCTATACGTTCCATCGATCGGCCTGATCGTCGCTGGCGACGTTGTGTACAACCAATGCCGCATGTACGTCGGCGACACCACCCCCGAGAGCCGGAAGAATTGGATCGCGGCGCTGGACCGGTTAGCGGCGCTGAACCCGGCGATGGTTGTCGCCGGTCACAAGAAGCCTGGCGCGCCCGACTCTCCCTCGACGATCCAGGACACCAAGCGTTACCTGCAGGACTTCGATCGGCTGCAGAAAACCGCGACGTCCGACCAGGAGCTGTTCGATCAGATGACGGAGCTATACCCGCATTGGGTAGCCAATCAGTCGTGGTTGATGTTCGGATTCCCGCAGCCATAACCCACATCAACCGCGACGGCCCGCCCTTGCGCGCTTTGGGAAACAGTGGGGACAGACGGAACGTTCCCCAATTTCAATGAATGGGACGTCCCGTCTGTCCCAGTCTTAGTTCCGATTTCAGAGAGGAGAACAAAATGACAACAAAAGGAAAAGTCCTGGTACTGGTCTCGAGCGGTCGCGGCTTGCCCTTGAAAGATGGCAAGGTTTATGCCGGCGCTGGCTACTACCTCAACGAACTGACGGTTCCGGTTCGCGCCCTGATGAAGGAGGGCTACGAAATCACCTTCGCCAACCCCAAAGGCAACACGCCCCAAGTGGATGTCCATTCAGAGGTCGCCGATTTCTTCGGTGGGGACGCGGCCAAGCTTCAGGACTATATGCTATTCCGCGACGGCCTGACTGGGCTCAGAGATCCAACCCGTATCTCGGATGTCATCGCATCAGGCCTGGATCAATATGACGCTGTTTTCGTCCCCGGCGGCCATGGCCCGATGATCGATCTTCTCGATGATCCCGACGCTGGCACCGTGATGAGACACTTTCACGAAACATCCAAGCCTACGGCAGTGCTCTGCCATGGCCCGATTTCACTACTCTCGGCTCTTCCGAATTCGACGGAGGTGGTCGCCGCGCTGACTGCGGGTGATGCCGCGGGAGCGCACGCAAAGGCTCAAGGCTGGATCTATGCCGGATATAAGATGACTATCTTTTCGACAGCGGAAGAGCAGCAGCGGGAACCGCTTGAGATTGGTGGTAAGGTTCTCTTCTACCCGGACTTCGCCTTGAGTACGGCGGGCGGTGACGTAAGTGTGCTCGCTCCATGGACGAGCTACGTCCTTCAAGATCGCGAGCTGATCTCAGGTCAGAACCCGTTCTCTGATGAAGCGCTTCTGAAACTTCTTCTACCGGCACTCAACGGGAAGAAGAAGTGAGTCGGTAGGAAGGGGCTGGTTCCGCGGTTTCCCCTGCCGGTAAGTCTATACAGATTGGAGTCGTCAATGAACAGCGTACAAATCGATCAGAAGAGCTATGAGATGCCCCCGAAAGAAGGGATCAGCATCGCGCATTTTCTCACCGTCGCCGACATCGAGCGATCGGCTCGCTACTACGAAAAGGTCTTCGGCGCTCGCATTCTGAGCCATGGGCGACGGCAACGCGCCTGCGTACCTTCAGCTTGCGAATATCTGGATGATTCTGAACGTTGGAGGCGGGCCGACCCCGGATAAGCCGACGGTAACGCTCAGCGTCCCCGACCCGAATCACATCAACAGCTTTATGAATTTCCGCGTTGCGGATATTCAAGCGTGCTATGAATTATGGAAAAGTCGAGGAGCCGAGTTCATCACGGAGCCGATCCCCAAGTACGGCGAGATACGCTGCTACATCCGCGATCCTGACGGCTATATCATCGAGGTCGGACAGAGCACCGACCTCACGTACGGTTAGCGCCCGGCCCGGAAAAAGCACTCTCACAGTCCCGGGCGAGTTGTCGCCTAACCGTAAGTTACTGGTTAAGCGACAGCCCGCCAAGAGTCTGAATCCGGCAGCTCGGCGCTTTGGAAATCCGCTTCCTCCCAGACCCCAAATCGATTGATTCCGGCGGGCGGGATCAGTCCTGAAAAACGCCCATGTGGGTAAGGATCTGGCGTGGAGTCAGTCCTGTCGGGGGCTAAATCACTTGGGCGAAAAGTCGGCGTTCCGTCCTTGTGACAGGGACCCGGCGGAGTTCTCCAAGGTATGGGTTGTGCGTTTCTCATCAACTTGACTACCAACGTGAACGTTTAAATTCAACCCTACGCCCGTTGCGTCTGAGGGTTGATCAGCCACCCGCATCGGTCTCCGTGGCTAAGGGTCGTGATGCGGAGAATTCCGCGACTCGTGCTGTTAGGGTCACACCGGAGCCACCAACTTCGGCCCGCTCGACATAAATTGCTATTTCGCCTGCTTCACGTTATGTCGGCTGCGCCGGAGTTGAGTTTGAGACTTTTGACTGCGCAAGAGCCCCTGTCTCCACGATAGCGGCGGGAGACAAGGGCCGAGTAACGCTCAACCGGCAGCCGAGCTTACGGCGTGTGGAACGCGTAAACTTGGCCGGAAGAGTTAACTCCCTAGACGCCCGCGCCAGTACCAGCGCTGATCCAGGAGATTAGGCTTTCGTCGTACCTCCGACTTGTACAGGGTTGGCAATTGTGCGCTCCTTCAGGTCTAGCTCGAAGTTCTGTTTTGGCTCCCAACAGCACCACACTATGTATGCATCGAGGAATTCCAGCGCATAATCATTTTCTTTGCCGGGGCCAGGGCTCGGAACGGGTCCAGACTATGCCCATGCGAGCCCCCAACTGCTGGTCCTTCCCATCCGGTTTTGTCAAACACACCTCCGTCCCCTTTTGGCTTTGGATCGATTTCCCGGCTCCCGGCAGTCTCGGCTATCCCACTGGAAGCGACAGATCGGCGATCCGCTGGAGCATACTTGGCAAACAACCCTTTCGTCAGATGGCTCTCCGCCACAGGTTACCAGCCGGGAGTATTCGTGCTGTATGCCAGAAAATCTGGGATGCGTTTTTGATTACGCTCTGGCTCACGACGGAACGGTAACGTATGCATAGAATTCACATGCACTGCGGATTGCTATTGTCAGTCAGGTCGTTGTGCCGTAGAGATTGCCAGCGTCATTGAGGATCAGACTTCCGTAGAAAGCATCCCCTTCGGTGTCACGGCCGAAACTATGCTTTCTTCTCCGCCAGGCAGCCGTCTTTTCTTAAGCTGGGCCGCCATCCGCTGGTCACGATCAGTGGGAGCCTCTACTTGAAATGTCTTCAAGCGGCTTACATTGCTGTCGATTATTCAGTCATCCCACTTATGCGAACCACGGCTTTTTTTACTTGCTCCTCGCGCTGTTGCGGACTCCATATGAGGCGATCTTCCATCCTAGCCCGGACGAGGATTTTGTTTTCCAGAAAATCCGTTACCGTGATCATACTGGGGGCTAACCTCTCTCCCTCCTTGTCGCGGATTGTTTCCGGCTGAGGGGACGCACCAGGGAGCGAGAGCAAAATGGCACCTACCCAACTCGACTTGCAGGCCACATAAAGTCGCACCAGGGCAGCGTTCGACAGGTCATCGGTGGCTGGAGAAAGAACGCCATGTCGCACCGTGACGGCGCCATGATCGATGGAAAGCTTCATCGATCCGCCACCAATCATAAGCCGAATCGCATCCCGAGCCGCCTGGTCACCGACTTGCTTATTCAATTTATCTCTACCTGAGGTCACACTTCCCAAACTAAGGGCAGCAATAACAATCGCGGCGATCGGTGTCATCGGTCACTTCATTTCTTTAGGGGCAAGCGGATTTTCACGCCGGGTTGCCTGGCTGAACCGGTCGCTTTTCAAGAATCTCTTGGCGTTGAGGTCCGCCTCAAAATGGAATCCCCAGAAGATATCGACCTTGGGCGCTTCGGTAACGAAAACATGAGCTTGCCAGAAATACTTCTCGTATACAGCACTCTTCTCATCTCCGTAGTAGTCTCGGTGGGGATCATCATAAAGCCACCAACCACCATACCAAATATTATCTTTGCTTTTTTTGGGGGCATAGTCTTCGTCCAGGCGCCCCTCGTTATCGACTTTCCCATTGCCGTAGATGCCGTAACGGTCGACTACATCCTGTTGAAGGTGGCAGCCTTTGACATCACCATTGGACTTGGACTTAAGAGTAACAATCGCGGGTGCTACATATTTTAGGCGATATCCTGTGCCGTCGGTGTACCGGGAGTCGACATATTCGATGTCTCCCAGTTTCTCAGACTTCCAGGTCTTCTCTTTCTCTCCCTTTCGAGTGTACTCAACCTTTACGGTGTCACCTTTGCTCAAAAACTCGACTGTAAGAAAGCAATCTCCGGGCTTCTCTTTACAGCAGCACGTGGCATCTTTTACAGGATCGCCTTGCAGCACCACTTCTTTGTTGCCGAAAGGATCGACGGCATTCGTTGGGTTATCACGCACATAGGCATACAGATTCATCCCGGCCACATAATCGATGGCGTCCCTCTGCATGAAGCGGCCGAAGAACGTTGAGTAATATCGATTCTTGTAGTAGAGAAAGCCGGTCTCTGGGTCGTAGCGCTGCTCGGTGAATAAGAATGGATTGCCGACGGAACTCTTACCACCGGGAATAAAAGTATCGTCGGAACCAAAGTCTAAAACTCCATCCTCGCCCGGCAGAACTACGGTCTGATAACCATAGGCGTCATACTGATAGCCTTCGACCCCGTTGCCGTTCGAATCGGTGAGGGCAAAGGCAGACCAGAGAGCATTCTGGTGATAGTAGTAGGTTGCTCCGCCGCGATCCATGGTCAGGACCTCGTCCAGGTGATTCCCAAAGACGTAGGTCGCCTGGGTTATGCCTGGCGACGCCTGTTCTTCGATGGTCCGCCATCCGTCATAGTAATAGAAGGTCTGGACCCCGAAGTTGTCGATAGTCGAAACCCTTCTGCCGAAGGCGTCGTAGAAATACTGCCCGAGGACATTCCCGACTTGCGGCGCCGCCTGGTACAGCCGATTCTCTTCATCGTAGGAGTAACCAACTCCCGCGTATGAAGTGGTATTGCCGTTGAAGTCGCTTGTCACCGGCATTCCATGGATGGAATGTCCATTGATAGAGGTGATCTCGTTGGATGGGCTGTGGGAGCGCGTTTGGATAACGCCATCCGTGTTCTTGCTTGTCCAATTGCCTAGCTTGTCCAAATTGTAGGCGGTCTGGGTAACGGGCGTCGGTATGTCCAGGGGGCTTGTAGGACAGTTGGGTGGGGGAGATCCGGCCAGCGTGCCCGCCTTATAGTCAGTCAGCCGGTAAACGGGATCGTAAGTGTACGCCTCGGAATCGTCGGTTTCGTGAAGCTTCTGCTCGTAAAACTTGTTGCCTTCATTGTCGTAAGCGTAGCTGAATCCGACGATGAGGTTGAGGCTAAAGCTGTGAGTGAGCGAGCAGACCCAGTTGTTCGCATTGTAGGTGTAGGCTGCAACTGTGCCGTTGCGGTAGCCTCGGGTCAGAACGTTATTTGCGGCATCATAGGTGTACTGCGCAATCGCAGTGGAACCGCCATCATTGATGGTTAGAATTTGCGGGCGGAAGTCCCATTGTTCAGTGACGCCACGGCCGCCAGGGTAGGTCAGCATTCGTGTGCGCCCGGGGATGTTGTAGACGTAGGAGACTGATTCTCCATTTTGAACACTCTGCAACAGTCGGTCAGAGCCGTCATAAGCAAAGGTCTCATTCCAATTGAAACATATTGGCAGGCATGTTGAACGTACTGCGGTGAGGACACGACCGGAAAGGTCGTAGCTGAAGCTGTCCGTGCTTCCACTGGGAGAATAAGCTCGACTCAACAGGAAATACAAATCGCTGTAGGTATAGGTCGTGTTCTGCGACTTCTGGTCCGTGCGGTTAATGATGTTCCCGACAGCATCATAGGTCCAGGTGATCGTGTTATTGGCCAGGTCGGGATAGGTTTCCGCGATGGTACGATTTACTTTGTCGAAGGTGAAGGTTGTTGTGTGATTGTTGGCATCGGAGACGGCGACCAGATTGCCGACCGGGTCGTATTGGTAGGTGGTTGTCGCAGGTAGCGGATTAGTCAAGGTGAGACGACGGTTGATAGCATCGTAGGTGAATGTGGTTGGATTCCCCTCACGGTCTATCACCCTTAATAGGTTGCCCACGGGATCATAGAAATACTGGACTACCTGTTCCAGGGCGTCGGTCATCGTCACCCGACGATTCAGTGCATCGTAGGTGTAGGCTGTCAGGTTGCCGTCGCCGTCTGTAGTGGTCACCACGTTGCTCGCCGGATCATAGGACATCCCATTCACCGGGCCGTCGCTGTCGGTCTCTTGGACTCTGCGATTGAGAGCATCGTAAATATAGGTGGTTACATTTTCGTTGGGCCAAGTAACGGTCTTGACATTGCCGAAGGGATCGTAGGTTGTGGTTGTAGTATCGCCTGTCTGTACTTGGACTACTTGCACCTGGCGGTTCACCGCATCGTACGCATAGTTGGTAGAATTTCCGTCAGGTTCCGTCAGGATCAGACGGTTGGAGTTCGGATCATAGGTGTAAGTTGTGACGGCATCGACCCCCGTAACGATGTCGTAAGCTGTTCCATTCTGCTTGTGAACGTCTACAATCAATCGATCCAGCCCGTCATAGGCGTAGTAGATGACCTTCCCATTTCCGTCTGTCTGCCTGGTAACCAGGTTGGATCCGAGAGTCGGGCCGCTGCAAGGCCCCGGTGGGACGGGACAGCCCGGGAGGCCCGTGAGATCGTAGCCCCACGTCGTGACTTCACTCAGGGCGTCAGTCTTCTGGACCCTGCGGTTCAGGGCATCGTAAAGATAGGTTGTAGTATGACCGTTGGCATCGGTTTCCGATCTCAAGTTTCCCACTGGATCGTAGGCGTCTTGCGTCGTATCTCCCAAAGCATCGATCACCCTGGTCACACGATTTTGAACATCGTAAATGTATGTTGTTCTATGGCCGTCCTGATCGGTCATAGATAGTTTGTTATTATTACCGTCGTAAGTATAAGTAATTATCCCTCCCAGGGCATCGGTTACGGTCGTCAGCCGCATCCGTTGGTCGTACTGATAGCGGGTTGGATTTCCATCTTCATCAATGAACTCGATTCTGTCGCCTTCTGCGTCGTAGTAATAGTGCTTCAACCCGCCGAGAGCATCGGTTTCCAGTGTGAGCCGATATAAAGGGTCATACTGATATCTTGTGATGTTGCCGTCGGCATCGGTTAGCGAAGTTCTATTGCCCATCATGTCGTAGGTATATTTCGTAATTTCGTTTAGTGCGTCGGCGGTCTGTACGAGGTTGCCGTAGGGGTCATAGGAAAAAGTCGTGGTATTACCATCCTTGTCGGTGTCGGTCAAAATGTTTCCGTGGGAATCGTAGGTCCAGCTTCTAGTCCCGCCCAGGGGATCCGTCTCGCTGAGCCGGTTTCCATGCGAATCAATCGTGTAGGTGGTAGTTCGGCCCTGAGGGTCGGTCATACTGAGCATCTGATTGAACGTTGAGTCGTAGGTGTAAGTTGTAACGTTTCCGTTGGCGTTGGTTTGAGTAAGCAGATTGCCTTGGGCATCGTAGGTGTATCTGGTGGTGTTGCCGTTGGCGTCGGTGAGGGATGCTACCTTGAGTGTGGCCGGATCGTAGGTGTAGGTGGTGGGAGAGCCGTCGGGCGCGGTTGCAACCAGCGGGTGCGCATTGCTGTCGTAACTGTAGGTCCAGACATTCCCGCGACCGTCCGTTCGTGAGGTCGTAGAAGGGATGTAGACCCGCATGTAGCTATTCCATAGCTGTACCGGGTTGATGGCCCAATTCGAAGGATTGCTAAGCGCGAAAACCGTTCCGCCATTGCTGTCGAGTTCGGAGTACGGCAGATTGTGTTGGTAAAGGATAGTGAACTGTCGTCCGTCGCGGTCGGTCTTGGAGGTGATTTGGTTAAGGTTGTTGTAAGTATAGGTGGTTGTCTTGTTGTTGGGGTCGGTGATAGATAACAGCTGATTGCCGGCCGTATTGTAGGTGAACGTTGTAGCCGCCCCCAGTGGGTCGATCACGGTGGCGAGGTGATTATTGCTGTTATAAGATAGTTGGATGCTGCGGCCGTAAGTGTCGGTGATGAGCGTGAGGTTGCCGCTGGTGTAGGTCAAAGTGGTCACATTGTTGTTACGGTCGGTGATGCTGGTCAGCCGCAGCACCGGCCCATCCACCTGGAACGGCGTGCCAGGAATCGATTCATAATGATAGTCGGTTTGGTACTTGGTAGTTAAGTCAAACGACCCATCGTTGTTCTTCACCAGGGTTTCGAAGTATCCCGGTGAAGTCTGGTAACTGCCGTCGGACTGCAGGGCAAAGTGCGTGATGCGGCCGTCCGGCCCCATGCGGAACATATCGTCGCGCCAGGTGAAAAGCAAATCGTTGAATATATGGGTCCAGCCATATCCCAACCCTATGTCAGTCTGAGCGCCGGGACCCATAAACATTGTGCGGGAGCCATCCGCAGCGTAAGAGTTGTAGGTGAGGGAAAAGTCGAGCGTCGCTCCGAAGGTACTTCGAACCTGGGCGACCGAATACTCCTCCGCCACGTTGCCTTCTGTAAGGCTGACGAAGGAAAACGAGGAGGCAGACAGGTGCTGAGGAGGACAGCACGACGAGCAGCCCTTGCATAGGGCGGGGTCACCCGGAGGAGCAATTGTCGCATGACCAAGTTGTGGGTTGAGAACGAGGCTAACGAAAGACGTAAGCAGCGACAAGTATGTCGCAAAGCGAAGGAAGCGCGTCATGGGAGGGTTCTCCCTCGAGAGATTTGCGACCCAGGGACCCGGAGCCGAAGCGCGTGATGCTTGTAAGATGCATGGACCCGCAAGAACTGCTCCATGAACCGGAGCAAATCGACAGGGGGGCCAGATGAATGAAGCAACTTTTAGCCCTCTTCACAAAAGTTGTCAAGCGATTTCTTGAGCCATGTCGGTAGCACATGATATGTCCGGTTGAGATAGCGGGCGATCTGTCCGCTTTTCTGGTGGCGAGAGCAGGAGACCACTCTCCACATGGAGTCTTACTCGAAGGCCGCGATGGAGCGGGCAATGAAAGTACAGGAAGTGATCTTGCGAGCGATCGCCAAGAAGATTACTTGGTGGCAGGTGGCCGAGATCATCGGCATCAGCGATCGGTCGATGCGGCTGACGCAAGTGGGACGGGCGCTGTGCGAGTTGGGAGTGCAGATGATCCCGGCCCACCCACCCATGGAATCGACGGTCCGATATAAGTAGCACCAGCGACCCCTCACGCGAACCCAGGTTTCGTCCACTCGCCAAGACTTGTTCGTCGGCTTCAGATGCGGTCGCGGTCGCCGCTCCAACTCAGGGCGTAACCCTTTAGCCAACGCCAGACCGTTTTGTGATCGACCTTGAGACCACGCTCCTCCGGCAGCTCCCCAACATCGCGCAACGAAACAGAATAGCGAAGGTACCATCGGACCGCGGAAAGGATGAGATCGGGTTCGCTCTGCCACCATTTGAAGATTGTGGGTCGGGTACCATTTCGCGATTCTTTCACGTCACCAGCCAGCAACCCTGAAGGCTGTAACACATCCCAAAAACTTGGAAGGCCTAGCAATTCTCTGAAAAAAACCTGCATGATTTCTGTCATAAGATTGCGCCATGAGCGGGAGAGGCCAACATGTCAGCAGGATCCAAGGCGCCCGCAGTCCAGGACCTAGAAATGAACCGAGAACTTAGGTTTCTGCACGCCGCTAGTCACCCTGTATCCTCGCCAATGCTACTCCATTCGTAACCAACTGAGAGGTATAGTTCTTCTGGAATTCATTCAAGAACCTATAATTGGCGGAAAAGGTGTCGTAGGAAAGCGTCAGGCCCTTTGGGCTTCCATATTCAAGTCGCGGGAAGAGATCAGTTGATACCGTCTCGGAACCCATTGAAGTCGATTCGGCCAAGCGGTCGAGCGCTTGCTGCATGGAAGCGCCATAGAGCTTCATTTCCGACAAGAGCGCCCACATGTTCGGAATCTTGAGCGCTGCAAAATCTTTCTGCAACTCTCTCCTATGGTTAAAGCCATCCACCAACGGGTAATCACAGGTCAGCGGTGATCTTGAACCGATCAAGAGACCGTGGTCCGTTCCAACGAAAAATGCTGTGTTGGGAAATATCTTTGCGGCAGTATTGAGGACCAGAAAAAGCTCCTTCTGGCGCAAATGATGGATAGCGACCCATTGCTGGACTACCCCATTGGGAGCTAAATGCTTCTGTACCAGATCGTAAAACTCTTTGTTGTAAAGATCTCCCTCCCCGCTGATCCAAAGGGAAGTGACCTCAATCGTTATTAAGTCATATTTTTCCTTTGAAAGTAGCAAGAAATTTCGTGCGTCTCCAAGGGTGAGCTTGATTCTGGGATCAGAGTCGAAAATGCCGTCGTTCACGTCACTAAACCACTTGCGTGACGCTTCCACGACGCCTGGTGAAATCTCTACAACGTCGATTGCATGAAATGGAAAATGAGCGACGGTACGGAGGGTGTTGCCCGTTCCCAGTCCGATTACAAGTGCGCGCTCCGTATGCTTGGCAAACAACATAGGGACTAAAGCGAAGCGCACCTGAGTTGCCATTTCAGGGGCGTTGTCTCCCTGGTACTTTCCGTTCGTAAGAAGAACACGCTCACCACCGCGCTGCACCACCGTCGTCAGGCCGCTCTGGATGTCCTCTTTCATAAAGAGTATCTCTCCCAGTGACCAACCGGAGTCGCCGAAATACGCGTAGGTTCCACTGGTCACCCGGTGCTGGTCCCATTGCCGCACGGCAAGACACAATACGCCTGCAATCCCAACCATTGCGAAAGCGGCGGCGGTTCTGCGCCCGGCGGAAGCGGGCAGAATCAGGAACACCAGCAGTACACCCATGCCGATGCTTGTTAAGGCCAATACGCGTAACGTACCGAAGGATCCTAAATGCGACAGCAAGACGAACCCTGCAAGCAAAGATCCCGCTACGGTGCCGCAAGTATTCACCGCGTAAACTCGTCCGATCTGAACCGCCTTGCCGGAGGACTGGCTGCAGATATTCAGCAGCAAAGGAAACGTTACTCCCAACAGGACTGATGGCACGATCAACAGGCCTAGTGCACAGAACAACCTTAGTAAATCGCCTACGATGAACGCGATCTCGTCGGAATGGGGATAAATTCTCAGGATTGAAACAACCAGCACAAACAACGAGAGCAGAACTAAAGGTTCGTTTCGCTGCATGAAGCGGCTTCGCAGCTCCGCAGAACACCGCCGTCGGATCGCGAGCCAGGTAAGTCTTCCGATCAGAATGACGGCTAACACGGCGACGTCAACGTTGTAGGCGAGATCGACACCGCCGCTGAACAGACGGGGAACATATTGCCAGAGTGGAAGCGTACCGAATACTGCAATTCCGGTCAGCAATTGAGCAAGGGTCAGCGTGGCGGGCCAAAACCCCGGGTTGGTTAGCCTGCGCGCAACAAGTCGCGATCCGGTGGCAAGTCCCACCAGGATTGAGAAGAGCATCAATCCGAAGGCGTAAACTGTGTTCCCAACCAGGAAGCTCAGCGCGTGGTTCCACACCACTTCGTATGCCAAGGTAATCGCACCCGACAAAAACGAAATCAGCAGGTACACAGCGACCTTCCACGTCAGCTTTCCAGCATGGTCGACCACCGCTCTGTCACTTGCTGCGGCCTGTGTTTCATCCCAATGGAATGTAATAACCGCCAGGAAGATTAATCCATCAATCCCGCAGGCGAACCAGAGTGCTCCACGGATACCTATTGCCGGGATGAGAATGTAGGCGGCTACCAGGGTGCCCGCAGCGGCGCCGAAGGTATTGGCCGCGTAAACTCGGTCAATGGCTGTCTCGAAACCTTCGGTTCTCGTACTCAGGAAATGGGCCACCGCCGGCAGTGTTCCACCCATGAGCACGGCCGGAAGAGCAACGACAAATATGGCGAAGCCAACCTGCAAAGGAAGCAAGCTTCCCGCTTGAACCTGGAGTCGGCCACAGATGTAGACATACATCTGGGTCGTGGCGTTAACGATCGAAGGAACCGCAAGGCTGTAACCAGCAATCGACAACTCAAGGAAGCCGTACATGCGGAGGGAGGCTGGTCGGCCGTTACACCATTTTCCAATCGTGGCTGCGCCAAGAGCTAATCCGCCCATAAAAACTGCCAAGACGGTGCTGGCCGCGTAGGCTGTGTTACCAAACGTGTAACTCAGCAAACGAAAAAAGACCATCTCCAGAATGAGACTCGAGGCGCCGGAGAAGAACATCAGCAGGCAGATGAGAGATTGGGCGCGGCCGCGGTGAGTGGACAGCAATATGCCCTCGCTAGGCGCTGGAGGTTAGCATCCTCGGCTTCGGGATAACGCCCGAAAGCTTGAACAGAGCCAATATGAACAGCCGTAGAGTAATACCCTGCGGCCTGCCCTTATTGCATAATCCTGATGTGGGTTACAGAATTCTGGGGTAAAGAGGGTCATGGCGGTGCCGTGATATGACTTGCGAAATCGCGGCACCGCAAGCTTTCGATTAGTTTGGTGTGATTTCCCAGACTATCCCATAGCCATACTGGCCGCCTTCGCTGGCCGTGCCGAAGAGATTGCCATTCGCATCTATCGAGACATTGCTGATTGGATATTCCCCGTCGTTCGGGCCGCCGGCGAAATCGTGCAGGTCGGTGTAGGTGTAGGTTCCATCCCCATTGGGGCTCATCTTGAAGATCGATCCCATATTGAAGCCGGTTCCGGCGTTGTAATAGTTTGTGCCGTAGAGATTACCGTTTGCGTCCATAGTCAGGCTGGCGCGAGGTCCTCCGCTGCCCCTGGTGAACGAGCAAAGCAAATTGTAATTCCACTCGTTTTCGGGGCCCATTTCGAAGATGGTGCCATGACCATCCGGTCCATCGTAAGAGGTAGCGCCATAGAGGTTGTAGGACGAGTCGAAGATGACCCCGGCGTAAGGATATGCTCCATCCAGGCGTTCAACGAAGCTATAAATCAACGAAAAGTTCCAATCAGATCCAGACTTCGTTAACTGGAAGACGGTTCCCACGCCGTCACCCGGACCATACTCATAAGTGGTACCGTAAAGCCGGCCATCCTGGTCGAAGACGACCCCGTTTTTGGGATACACCCCGGTAGTCTGATCAAAGCTGAAAACTGTGTTTTCCGTGTAACCGCCGCCCGAAGGTGTCAGCTCGAAGACCTCACCGTAGTGGTTAGAGCCTCCGTACACGGTTGTCCCATAGATGTTACCGGCTGAATCGAAGAGCAGGTCACCGTATCCAGGAGTGTTAAGGTCGTGGACAAGGGATGTCAGCGTCCAAAAGCAGATTACAGTTCTACAGAACGTGGTTGGAGGTCTCAGATTGTAGACGGTTCCGCTGGAAGTAGTTCCGTAGAGGGTACCGTTGGGGCCAAAAATCACCCGTGCGGTCGGGTCGTCCCCGTCGTCGCCGCCGCCGAAGCTGTACAGCGGCGACAATATCCATTGGGAACCGGAAAGCTTCAGCTTGTAGACGGTTCCATACTGATCGTTCCCACCCTCCGTGGTTGTGCCATAGAGACTCCCTGCTCTATCTAGAGTTACGCCAGCGGAGGGATAAGCGCCATCCCGGGTATCTGTGAAGTTGTAGATGACCTGATACGTTTGTGCCTGAGCAGCGGGCGCCGCCATCGCGCAGAGTGCAAACAGTGCTGCCAGGGTCAGCGCGATGTGCAAGACGCGATCTTCAATCCTGCAAATACAATTCTGTCTTTGTAAGCTTGTCATGGTGTTCTCCCTTCCCAGATGAAGATTGTTTTGTAGACCGCACCACGCTCCTGATTAGGTACTTCGACCACTGTCACGAAAACCAGACGCAGGCGTCGTACGCTTCTCGAATTCAGGCGGGCGTGATCTGGTCTTTGCCTGCGATGAGCGGAGTGTGCAATGGCTGGTGGAGTTGGTCAATTCTCTGGAGGTGAAAAGACTGTGATCTGAAAGTGAAATACGTAAGCCGTTGGTTACTAATGGCTTGGGGAGTTTCTATTCTGATCAGGAGAGCGTCAACTTAATCCTTGGGGCAAACGAAATCTGGATGGAATCTCTACCACTGGCGAGGTAAACTGCTGTGCCGGAACGATCCCCCATTTCTCCATGAAACCTTCGTCTTCATCCCGTGTCCGGTTCGGCGCTTTCGAGCTCAATCTGAAAACGCGAGAACTACACACGGAAAGTCAGACCTTTCTGCTCCAGGAGCAACCCTACAGAGTCTTACTACTGCTACTGGAGCACGGAAACGAATTAGCCACACGGGAAGAGATACAAAGCAAGCTTTGGCCGAACGATACGGTCGTGAATTTCGAGCACAGCATAAATGCGGCGGTGAAGAACCTACGCAGAGTGCTCAACGATTCGCCCGACAAACCCAGTTATATCGAAACCCTGCCACGTCTGGGCTACCGGCTACTGGTGCCGGTGAAGTGGCTCGAGACGCCGCCCTCCCAAGTCCTCTCTCCAAACGTGGAACCAGGGACGAGCGAGCATGCCGCAGCGGCGGATTGTAAGTCATTGCCAGGAGGGCTGATCGGCCAGATCGTCTCGCATTACCGCGTTCTCGAGAAGACCGGCGGTGGCAGCATGGGCATCGTCTACAAGGCCGAGGATATAACCCTGCACCGCTTTGTCGCTCTGAAGTTCTTGCCGGATGAGGCCGCGAAAGACCCTCAAGCATTGGCCCGTTTCCAAGTGGAGGCGCAGGCGGCCTCCGCTCTCAACCATCCCAACATCTGCACGGTCTATGAAGTCGGGCAACATGAAGGACAACCCTTTATCGCCATGGAGTTTCTGGACGGCATGACGCTAAAGCGTTTAATCGCCGGAAAGCCCGTCGCGACGGATCTTCTACTAGGCTTGGCGATTGAGATTGCCGACGCTCTGGACGCCGCGCACACGGAGGGGATCGTCCACCGCGACATCAAGCCTGCAAATATTTTTGTGACTCGCCGCAGCCATGCCAAGGTCCTCGATTTCGGAGTGGCAAAGTTCTTACCCAAGGCCCGACCGATCAGCGAGCTTACAGCCAAGACGGAAACAGAGATCACCGAGGATCAGCAGCTGACCAGCCCAGGTTCTACGCTCGGTACCGTGGCATACATGTCGCCCGAGCAAGTGAGAGCCAGGGAACTCGATGGCCGCACGGACTTGTTCTCGTTTGCCGTGGTCTTATACGAAATGGCTACCGGCATGCTGCCATTCCGCGGGGAAAGCTCAGGAGTTATCTATAAGGCCATTCTTGATGCGGCGCCCTCGTCAGTGGTGAAACTGAATCCCGACATTCCTCCGGAACTGGAACGAATCATTAATAAAGGGTTGGAGAAGGACCCTAACCTCCGCTATCAGCACTCCGCAGAAATGCGCACAGACTTGCAGCGGCTAAAACGTGACCTGGAGAATGGATCCGGGGCCACGGTTGCGACCCAAAATAGCCAGCGATGGACGATTGCGATTCCTATCCTGCTGCTTGTCTCGCTTCTAGCGGGCGGCCTCTACTATCGTTCGCATCGCGTCAAGCCACTCACCGACAGGGACACGATCTTGCTCTCTGATTTCGCCAACTCTACCGGCGACGCGGTATTCGACGACACGCTCAAGCAGGGACTGGCGGTACAACTTGAGCAATCGCCTTTTCTCGATCTGGTTTCCGACGGTAAGGTGGGCCAAACCCTGAAACTGATGGGACGTCCAGCTGGCGAGCCAGTAACGCCAGACATTGCACGTGAGGTTTGTCAGCGCATAGGAAGCACCGCGATGCTGACCGGCTCGATCGTCGCGCTCGGCAGCCAGTACATCATTGGCCTCAAAGCGGTGAACTGCAATACCGGGGATGTGCTGGGGGAAGCGCAGGAGCAGGCGGCTGGGAAGGGGGCTGTGCTGAAGGCCTTGGATGCTGCAGCCGTTACCTTACGGAGGAAGTTGGGCGAATCGCTCAGCTCAGTGCATCGATACTCGACGCCAGTAGCGGAAGCAACCACACCGTCGCTGGAGGCTTTAAAAGCCTATAGCTTGGGAATCAGGATACAGTTCGCCAAGGGTGATTCGGCAGCTCTTCCCTTTTACCAGCGTGCGGTAGAACTTGATCCCAACTTTGCGATGGCTTATACGGCTCTTTCGGGCGCCTATAGTAACCTCAACGAAGTCGCTCGATCTGCAGAGAATGCCCGCAAGGCTTACGAGCGGCGCGAGAAGGTCAGTGAGCGGGAGCGGTTCGCGATCGAGGGAAACTACTATCTTGCCGCCACTGGAGATCTGGAAAAAGCAGCGCAAGCTTATGAAATGTGGCGCCAGACCTACCCCAGGGATGCTGTGCCTTGTACGGACCTGGGGTTCATTTATGGCAGCCTGGGGAATTGGCAAAGGGCGTTGGAGGAAAACCGCGACGCCCTGCGCCTGGAGCCGAACAGTGAGATCATCTACGCCAGCCTTGGCACCATCTATACCTCCCTCAATCGTCTGGACGAGGCTGAAGAAGTGTACAGGCAGGCTGAGCAGCGGAACCTGGAGGGAGAGAACTTACTTGCGAACCGCTACGGGTTGGCTTTTCTGCAGGGCAATACGGCGCAGATGGCAAAGTTCGTCTCCGCCGCAATGGGAAAGTCGGGCATCGAGGACGAACTATTGTCTCAACAAGCCGATACCGAGGCTTGGTATGGAAAGCTGAGAGAGGCCCGCACCTTAACCCAGCGGGCCATGGATTCGGCTGAGCACAATGACGCAAAGGAGACGGCCGCTGCCTATCAGGCACAGGCGGCGCTGCGCGAAATGGAATCGGGTAACCAGGAACGCGCGCGTGCCGACGCCGAGGCGGCTGTGAAACTCGCACCCAACCGTGACGTGCGGGCCATGGCGGCGTTGGCCCTGGCCGGGGCAGACAACACCGCAGAAGCGCGGCGCTTGGCTAAGCAATTGGAAGAAACCTTTCCCCTAGATACGCTGGTCCAAAGGTACTGGTTGCCCACGATCAGGGCCGCAGGCGCCTTGGAGGACAAAGACCCTGGTCGTGCCGTAGAACTATTAAACTTAGCCAGCGCCATCGAGTTAAGTCAGCCGACCCAAGTTAGCGTTTACCTCTGCCCGGCTTATTTGCGGGGAGAGGCCTATCTGATGCTGCATAACGGCCACGCAGCGGCTGCCGAGTTCCAGAAGTTTATCGAGCACCAGGGACTGGTGGGAAACTTTCAATTGGGGGCTTTAGCACGGCTCGGCCTGGCACGGGCTTACGCACTCGACGCGACCAATGATCCTACAGCTCGGGAGAAGGCTAGTGTCGCATACAAGGATTTTCTAACTCTCTGGAAGGATGCCGATCCCGACATCCCCATCCTCCAACAGGCCAATGCCGAATACGCTAACCTCAGACGAGGCGAAAGATAGCACACCGTCTCCTCACCTCTTCGCCGTTCGCACGTGGTCTCCACCGAGGAAGGTCTTGGCCGGTCGCCATTGTACAAGGCTCGGAGAAATCCGTGGTTCGATTTTTATCTTCTCTATGATTTATTTCTCGGCCTTCAGAAAACTCACAGAGTGAATTTCCCAGCCCATTCCGTAACCATCGGTGCCGCACTTCCACATGCGCGAGTTCTAGACCTCGACCTGTAGCAGAGAAATTGCTCCGTGGTTTGCTTGAGCGCAAACGCCGCAACATTCTCTGAAGGCCGAAATCGGAGTACAGGTCTGCGCGTCAACCTGCCACGAAGATTCACGCAGCCAGAACTGACTGGTATTCCTCGTAGGCGCCTTTGAAGTCGGTCACATGGTGATCGCCCTCGAAGTGCCAGATTCGAGTCGCGACTTCGTCGATGAGATCGTGATCATGCGTCACCAGCAACACCGTCCCTGGATACTTCTGCAGCGCGATATTCAGCGCATTGATCGACTCCAGGTCCAAGTGGTTGGTGGGCTCATCGAGAACCAGCACGTTCGGCTTTTGCAGCATAAGTTTGCAGAACAGCAGCCGCGCGGCTTCGCCACCGGAAAGTACTTCGGTGCGCTTGTTGCCGTCGTCGCGCGCGAACAGCATCTGTCCCAGCAAGCCGCGTATTTCTTCGTTGGCAGCGCCGGGATCCCAGCGATGCAGCCATTCGAACGCGGTCATTCCTTTTTCGATGAGCGCCCGGTGGTCCTGCGCGAAATATCCGACCGCCGCCTCGTGTCCCCAGATGACCTTTCCGTCATTCAAGAACGGGCCGTCATATCCGCTGGTCTGGCGCAGCTCAGCTTCCGGAACGGTCGGCGAGTTGGCCAGCAACGCATTCAGTAGCGTCGTTTTGCCCGCGCCGTTGCGTCCCATCAACGCGATCTTCTCGCCGCGAGTCACGCTGGCCGTGAAGCTGCGGATGACCTCGCTGTCGCCGTACGACTTACTTACGTTTTCCAGTTCCAGAATGTGTTTGCCCGACGGACGCTTCTGTTCGAACTTGAGATAGGGGCGCTGTATGTTCGACTTCGCAAGTTCGGTGACCTGCAGGCGCTCCACTTCTTTGCGCCTCGACTGCACCTGGCTGGAGCGAGTGCCGGCCGAGAAGCGCGCGATGAAGTCGTTCAGTTGAGCGATCTTCTTTTCCCGCTGGGCGTTCTGGCCTTCGATCTGCGAGCGAATCTGCGTCTTGGCCATCACCATCTCATCGTAGCTGCCGGTGTAGGTGATGATGGTTTCGTAATCGATATCGGCGATGTGGGTGCAAACGCTGTTCAGGAAATGGCGGTCGTGCGAGATGACGATCACCACTCCGTCATAGTTTTGCAAGAAACCTTGCAGCCAGTGGATCGAGTCCAGATCAAGGTGGTTCGTCGGCTCATCCAGCAACAGCGCCTGCGGATGCCCAAAGAGCGCCTGCGCCAACAGCACGCGGACCTTCTGCCCGCCCTGTAACTCACTCATCGGACGCTGATGCATTTCGTCGGCGATGTCCAGGCCTTGCAGCAGGAGCGCAGCGTCGGTCTCGGCGGAGTAGCCATCCTCTTCGCCGACGATGCCCTCCAGCTCGCCCAGCCTCATGCCATCTTCGTTCGTGATCTCGGGCTTCTCATAGATGCGGTCGCGCTCTTCCATCGCCGCCCAAAGCCGCTTGTTGCCCATGATGACGGTATCGAGCACGCGATAGGCGTCGAAAGCGAACTGGTCCTGGCGCAACACACCCAGCTTCCGCGGGCGCACCACGGTACCCTTCTGCGGCTCTAACTCACCGGTCAAGAGGTTCATGAAAGTGGACTTGCCCGCTCCGTTGGGGCCGGTAAGTCCGTAGCGCTTCCCGGGAGTAAACGCGGTGGACACTTCGTCGAACAGAACTTTAGCGCCGTAGCGCATCGATACATTACTAACTGAGATCATGATTTTTGTTCAGGAACTGCGGGAAAATTGCCTACAAGGAGGGTCGCAGCTATCTAAATCAGGATATCATGAGCGCTTGAAATCATGCTTGCGCGAGCGATATCGCAGCCCCGCCCTGTAGCGGAAAAACTCTGTTCAGGTTTAGCTGAGCGCAAACGCCTGAACATTCTCTGAACCCCAATCGGAGTACACTTCTGCGCCCCGTATCAGGCAAACGAAACGCGATTTGGGGGCCGAGTGCGGCGCGAACACGCCCACCGAACTAAACATTTGGCATTCCAACTTCCAAGGGTCAGTTAGGGCCTGACCTCTTCGATGGATCGGTCTTCGGTATGAGCTCTAGTTTGAGCTGACTATCGTCCTCTCATTCACCTGGAAGGTCCACACCAGTTTCACTCGTAGCGGAGAGCGACCATGGGATCAACCCGCGTGGCGCGTTTGGCCGGAATGTAACAGGCGAGAAGTGCCACGGCGACCAGGAGCCCACCGACACCAACAAACGTCAACGGGTCATGGGGCGTCACACCGAACAGCTGACTGCTTACCAGAGATGTTAGGCCCAAGGCGAGAAGGAAACCAAGCAAGACACCGGCTAGCACCATACTCGCTCCCTGCTTCAGTATCAGGCGTAGAACATTACCTCGGCTGGCGCCGAGAGCCATCCGAACTCCGATCTCTCGCGTGCGGTCATCAGCCAAATAGGACAGAACTCCATACAGACCCATGCAGGCGAGCGCTAGAGCGAGAATGGCGAAGGTGCCGAGCAGCAGCAAGGAAAGCCGGCGAGCAGCCAGGGATTTCGACAGCACCTCGTCCATCGTTTCAATCGCATAGACGACAGCTCCCGGATCGAGCTCCGACACCCTACGGCGTACAGCTGCCATCATGTCCGTTGGATCATCGTGCGTCCGCAGTACAACTGCCACGCCATCGGCGACTAAAGGAAGCAGCTTGGGAGGTAGCTGCATAAACGGGTAGTAGAACTGGGCTTCGATCGCACCCTTCACGTCGTTGCCCGGTCCCCACTGCCGAACGTGTCCGACTATTCCAATGATCTCGGCTTCCACATCGAAGCCTGCAATGTGAACGTGCTGGCCGATGGGATCTCGGCCGGGAAAATGTTGGCGTGCGAAAACGTCGTCGACATCCACAACTATGGGGGTATTCTCGTTGTCCTGCGAAGTAACGAAACGTCCTCGCTTCAGAGTGATGCCCATGGCTTGCTGAAATCCAGCCTCTACCAGATAAAACATGGCCTGAGGCATCTCACTGAGGGTGGCCGGCTTGGGCTGTCCTTCAATCCAGAAAGGGAGTTCGGAATCATGGATCAGCGGACGTGATCCCAAGGTGATGGAGACAGCTTCAACACCGGGGAGGACGCGCATGTCTGCATCGATGTGACGGAGGCGCTCCCGGGTTTCAGCCGGTGTGGCTTTTGGATTCGGTGGTAGAGACACCGAGAAGGTGATGGCGTGTTCGGGATTGTAACCGGGATTGACGCGCAAGAGGGCCGCAAACGAACGCAGCATGAGGCCGGCGCCGGCGAGAAGCACAATGGACAAGGCCACTTGAGCCGCAACAAAGAAAGCATGAAGCCGCCGACGGGCACCGCCTGCACCTCGCGTGTTTTGTCGGAGGACTTGCTGCAGATTCGCGCGCGAAAATTTCAGCGCGGGAGCGAGTCCGAACCCTACGCCGCTCAGCAAAGAGACTCCCAGCGTGAATAGCAGTACTCTGCTATCCATGGCCACTTCGCCTGAACGCGGAAGCGCATCGGGCAGGAATCGAAGCGCCGCTTTGGTTCCAAAGAAGGCAATCAATAACCCCACAAAACCGCCAAGGGCCGCCAGTATCAAGCTCTCTGTGAGTAGCTGCGCAATGATACGAGCACTCCGAGCGCCGAGCGCCCGGCGTACAGCGAACTCGCCGGAGCGGCGCATCGCTCGCACCAGAAGCAAGCTAGCGACATTCGCGCAGGCGATGAGTAACAGGAAAACAACCGCCCCCAGCAACACCAATAAGTAGGGCTTCACTGTGCCGATAAGGTCCTGCTTCATGGAGACTATGGCGATTCCAACATTTTTGTCCGCTTCGGGATAAGCGAGGGCGAGATGGTGGGCGATAGAGTCCATCTCGGCGCGAGCTTGCTCGAGCGTCACACCGTCTTTGACCCTGGCAATGGCATGAGAGCTCATGTCAACCCGGCGGTCGAGGAATGTAGGGTCACTCAGTTGGCCGATGGGAGTAAAGACGTCCCGGTCGGTGTCCTGAAAGGTGAAACCCGGGGGAAGAATTCCTATGATCGTGTAGTTGTCTCCGCCCAGGTCGATGGAACTGCCGAGAACACCTGGCGAACCTCCAAAATGGCGATGCCAGAAAGCATCGCTGAGCATTACCACCGGAGCAGCTCCAGCGTGGTCATCCTGCGGTACAAAATCCCGGCCAAGATAGGGACGGATTCCGAGTGTCGTGAAAAACGCGGAAGACACCATCAGCCCGTTCACGCGTTCGGCTTGAGCACCTGCCGTCAGGTTGTAGTCCTCGTGCCGGTAAATCGCCATCGAGGAAAAGCTCTGCGCGGCTCGTTGCCAGTCAAGAAAGTTGGGATAGCTGATCGGCTCTTGCTCCAGACTGGGCCTGCTTTCGTAGATTGCAACCAACTGGTGAGAGCGCGGATAAGGAAGCGGGTTGAGAAGCACGCTGTTGACCACGGAAAACAGTGCCGTGTTGGCGCCGATGCCGAGTGCGAGGGTGGCGATTACCGTAGCCGAGAACGCCGGCGACTTCAGCAGCATGCGCAAGGCGAAACGAGTATCTTGCAGCAAAGCGGTCATGAACACCCCCAAATAGCAAAAGCTCCGTAACACGAGGAAGAACGTTTCCGGGGGCGGGTTGAACTCCACCCTAGGTTCAACACTTTATCCAAAACTGGGCGGCGCGAGGGTGGTTTCGCCACGATTTCCAAGCAGGTCATCCGTAAATTCAAACAAAGATCGGAGTTCCATCGCGGGCTTTCAAGTAGCCAACCATGCTGAGCATGGTCTCCGACTCGTGCCGCCCGCTCAGCGGACAGATCATGTGCTATCTCAACCGGACATACCATGTGCTGCCGACATGGCTCAAGAAATGGTGTCTGAATAGCGATTGACAACCGGCCTGCTTCGGGCCACAATTCCACACCATCCCGGGCCAAGACAGTCCATAGCTCCCAACTTTCGCCGTCACTCGAAAGGACTCTCCATGCGCCTCTTCCGTTCGGCTCTGTCCATTGTTGTTTCTTTCCTATTGCTGGCCGTAATATGTTCAGCACAACAAACCCCCACTACCTCTGTCCCTAACCTTATCCGCTATGGCGGAACGCTGAAGGACGCGCAAGGGCGGTAATCTCCTCCACCACCGTTGGCCTGACGTTCTCCATTTACAACCAGCAGGAGGGTGGAGCGGCGGTTTGGATGGAGACGCAGAATGCGACCACGGATGCCGCCGGCAATTACACCGTACTGCTGGGCAGCGCGACGGCGGCCGGACTGCCCGCCGATCTGTTCTCGCAAGAAGAGCAGCGGTGGCTAGGGGTGCAGGTGCAAGGGCAGGCGGAACAGCCGCGCGTGCTGCTGGTCAGCGTGCCGTACGCGCTTAAGGCACATGAGGCCGAAACCCTGGGCGGCAGAAGTGTTTCCGACTTTGTTCTGGCCAAAGGCGCAACTGCGTCAGGCAACGGGAGCAATTCTGCTCCAGCGGCGAATCAGGCGCCGGCGACCCAGCCTGCCATTCAGACCGGTGCGGCCACACAAGGGCCAACTACTTTCAGCGGCAGCACCACCAACCAGATCATCAAGGTGATACAAAGCGGCACCGGCGCGGGAGTAAATTCCTCCGCCCCGACGAACGCTATCTTTGGGATGGCCACTGCGGCCACCGGAACGGTTTTCGGTGTCCAGGGAAGTGCTTCCGGATCGGGAGGCATCGGACTGGTGGGTGCTGCGACCTCGCCCACCGGATCCACCTTCGGTATCAAGGCGAGCGTATCCAGTACCTCGGGAACCGGGTTGCGAGGTGTGGCCACTGCCACCACCGGAAATACGATTGGCGTCAGCGCGCAGGTTAATAGTCCAACCGGAACTGCGGCGCTGTTTAACAATGCCGGCGGCGGCAAGATCCTCAGCGGACAAAATAATGGAGTAGAGAAGTTTGCGGTCGATGGCAGCGGCAACATCACGTCCAGCGGAACCATCAGCACCATCGGTCTTTCCGGAACCACCAGCAGTCCCACCGGAGTAGGACTGACCGGGGATGCGACAAACACCACCGGGCAAAACACGGGCGTATTGGGCGAAACCGCCAGCATCAACGGAGTCGGAGTCACTGGTACTGCGAATGCCACGAGCGGCCAGAACGCGGGCGTCTTCGGACAGAGCAACAGCATCGCAGGCTGGGGCGTCTACGGCGAAGCCAACTCAACCTCTGGTCAATCGATCGGCGTAGAAGGCCTGGCCAACAGCAGCGGCCAATTTTCCTCCGGAGTTCTTGGCTATCAGAACAGTCCGACCGGCTTGGTTTCTGGAGTGAGCGGACAAACCAATAGCACCACGGACGGCGCGACGGGCGTTAGCGGCTTTGAAGGGGCCGCCAGCGGATTGGTCGCCGGGGTGGCTGGCACGACATTTAGTTCAACCGCCAACGCCACGGGCGTCAACGGCTTTGAAGGCGCAACTAGCGGCCAAGTCTACGGCGTAAACGGGTCAACCAATAGCCCGAATGGGGACGGCGTGTCGGGAGCGAACAACGCTAGTTCCGGTGGCATTGGAGTAAACGGCTACACAGCAGCTACAAGCGGCAACGCCTTCGGCGTTTTCGGCTCAACCAAAAGCCCGAACGGCATCGGAGTTTTCGGGGAAAGCAATTCGACCACTGGCGGGACGGGAGTTCAGGGGCAAACCGAAAGCACAAGCGGCGGAGCGGCTGGCATCTTTGTCGCTCATGGCGGTGGCGGCCTCATCCTCAACGGGCTTAGTGGGAGCGGCTACACACAAGAGTTTAGCGTTGACGCGAGTGGAAACGGCTTTCTTGCCGGCGATCTCCATGTCACCGGCACGCTGACCAAGGGCGGTGGCTCCTTCAAGATCGACGATCCGCTCGATCCTGAAAACAAATATCTCTCCCACTCCTTTGTCGAGTCGCCCGACATGATGAACCTGTACAACGGCAGCGTGCGGCTCGACGCTCGCGGCGAGGCCTGGGTAACCATGCCGGACTATTTCCAGGCCCTGAATCGCGATTTCCAGTATGTCTTGACCTCGGTCGGATCGTCGCAACCGCGGCTCTACATCGCGCGCGAGATCAAGGGCAATCGCTTCAAGATTGCCGGCGGCAGGCCCAACGGAAAAGTCTCGTGGATGGTGACCGGCATTCGCCAGGACGCCTGGGCCAACGCCCATCGCATTCCGGTGGAGGAAGAAAAATCAGAGAAGGAGCGCGGAACCTATCTGCATCCGGATCTGTATCCTCCGGCCAGCGACAAGAATACCGATGCGCGGTTGCAACACTGACCTCGGCCTCCAACTGTCTTGATGGAAAAAGCCCCACTCTGCCGATGCACAGTGGGGCCTTTTTTTCTTGCCGCTGATTATTGGTTACTGGCAGCCGTTGAACTTGAACGACACCAGACGTGTTTGCCAGTTCTCTCCTCCGGCCGGGACTGCGTAATACTCCTGGGCATACCAGAACGTGCAGCCATCGGCGGGATCTACGAAGATGCTGGAGTAGTCGCCCCAGCGATCGCCGCTACTTTGCGATCCGGTGCCCGCGAACAGCGAGGTCTCGGTTTCCATCTGCCCGAGAGGATCGGTGATCACGCGGCCGGTCGCATTCACCGAGTCATACACTGTGGTACTTGCCAGACTGTAGCCAAGAGCGATGTCGCCCATTTTGTCCTGCGCGATCGATCCCATCCAGCGATAGTTGGAATCGGGAGCGAACGTGCCTGACTGAAACAGCCGCACTCCGCCAATGCCTACGGTCTGCACGTTGGCACGGAACTCGTACCAGCGGACGCCGGCCTGTCCGCCGGAGGCCGTAGTCACGTGATTCACATACCAGTGCTGCTGGTGCAGCGGACCGGCGTTAGGTTTCACGTTAACCAGCGGACCGTCATCCCAGTAGGAGAAGCGATACATCACGCGATCGCCCAGGGCATCGACTTTGGTTGAGGTACCCTGCTGCGGAACGCAAAATTCGCTGTCATCGCAGAACGGCGTGTAGGCCGGCACGGTGACCGGATTGGCCAACCCACTGCCGGCAAACGTCGACTGGGTAGGATTCGAGAACACCGGGTGCATGGAATAAAGATAGAGATGGTCGTTCTGTCCATCGGAATCGTAGGCCCCGATGAAGAATTCGTCCTGGTTCACCGGAGGAGGCGTGCTGGAATCGATGTCGCCGGGCAACAAGCTGGAGTCCCCGGGCGTCAACTGGAAGCAGATTTGCTCGGCCGTGTGGTCGCCCACCAGCAGCTTCGCGCTGTTGTAGCCGCACACATAGGCGCCGTCGAAATTCACGTTACCGAAGTTGTTGTTGGTCTGAAAATATCCGCTGGGCCAGATACCCCACTTGGGATAGTCGGGAAAATCCTGGGCCAGAGGAAATTGATACTCGTAATAGGAGCCGGTCGCGTCGGGGCTGGTCGAAACCGCGACACAGGCATAGTAAGGCGGCCCGTTGAATACGTTCTGCGCCAGTAGCCAGCGATGGTTGGCTCTATCCCACTGCACAATGATGTCGCCATCGTTGTTCTCGAAGCAGGCACCGCCCAGGCTTTGCCAAAGCTGATTGCCGAATACCGGACCGAGTTCAACCGCGCCGGTGGTCTTGTTGAAGACTTCATACGCCACGTTGACCCACTCTACGACCTGGGTATCGCCAACGTCGCCATTGGTGTCGGGCGGCTGGCAGCCGCAAGCCTGGGCATTGTCCAAACCCAGCAAGTTAAGTCCGGGCGTGATGCTGGCTGGCCCGCCGGGAGCGCTCTGCTCAACCGGATCGAATTCGTACGGATGATTGGTGTGGGCACTGGTGCGCCGCACCGAGTGCGCCTGGTGAAAACTGTAATAAGGCCGCGGGGGTAGCTTCGCCAGTTCGCGCAGCGGTGGCGATATGGCAAAGGCGATAGCGTGACTGGACGTCATTTGCGGTGGAGCCTCGTCGGCCGCCCACAGTGGCAGGCTGCTCAGCATCAAACATCCTAGGGTGAGTGCAAAAATGCTCAGGATTGCTTTGCGGGATTTCACGATAGTTCGCCTCCTCAAGTACTCCATGGCGCGGCCAAATGATAGTCCAAAATATCTACTATCACCAGCGTAATAGCGAAAATTGCGAGGTCCAGCAGTTGCATCTCAGTTGTACAGCTTCTGGGTCCGAGCACGGTTGGCACAATTCGGGCGAAACGCCTGGACTGGGGAAGCGCCAGGCGACTGTTTGGTCGTATACTTCACTAGGGAACACTGAGTGGCGACGGCCGGCGGACAAACTTAATTTGCGCGGAAGTAGCACTCAAAGAGAAGAGATGAGATGCAATGAAGAAAACCGACCATACCACTCAACCGGTTACCCGCCGCTGGCTCGAGGTCGATGAGATCAGGCTGGTGAGCGATTTGCGAATTATGCACTCCAAGGTCGACGAGCTTTATCAAATTGTCATCAATCTGAAGCGTCGCCACAGTGAAGCCGACATTCACAAATACGCGGACCAACCCGTGCTCAACGAAGACATTGCCCGGGTGGACAATATCTACGGCTGGTTCGTTACTCTCAAAGAGGAAGCGGCGAACGACAAACAGACTAGCAGCCGCTAGCGGTTTTCCATCTTCTGCATCATCTGCTGCCGTTCCTGGGCCTGCATCTGCTGCAACTTCTCGTATTGTCCGGGATTGAGGATTGGCTTCAACTGGGCGTCGGTCGACTCGCTGATTTGCCGCATCTTCATGGCTTTTTGCAGCGGCGGCATCGACGTGTCGCTTTTCAGCGCCTTCACTTTGGGCGCTTCCTGCGCCAGGATGGGCAGGATCTGCTGTTTCTGCGCGGGCGTCAGTTGCAACGCCGCCGACATCTTTTCCAGCTTGGCTGCGGCATCGCCCGCGTTGCTCTGGCCGCCCATGGCGCTTTGACCACCCATGTTGTCCTGAGCGGAAAGTATGGGCGTGCCTAGCATGACGGCAACCATGACTGCGAATAACGCCAAGGTAAGTCTTAAGAAATGTTTCTGCATAGTTCTCCTCTGGACTGCTGAGGGCTTGAGATATACGTCATCTGACCGTAAGCGGTCAAGCAGAATTTCCCCCAGCCGGATCGCTTCCCCGGATTTACTATATATCACAATGTAGGACAACGGCGGGCGCGATACCAGTCTAAGGCCTGATCTCGAACGCCACTCCCGGCAAACTGCACGTCAGGCCACCTCGTAACACAAGTCGAGCCGGCCCATTCGCCGGATGTCGCTTAACAGAGAACCTTCTTTCTGGAAGCACTTTTTGCGACTCTCGGTGGCAAGTTGGGTTAGACTCTCGTAGATTTTCCGCAGCACTAACCCTGCCAGCAAGACACGCAGACTATAGGCCGGAAGATGAATTTCTTGCGGTGCCACTCGTCAGCCAGGAGGATTCATGTTTCTCAGAGCCCAGTCGGCTCGTCCCAGCACGATGATCGGCAACCGCCGGATGTCTCATTCCCCCTTGCCGACCGATGACCGGATTCGGAGAGTTCTGCAGGCTATCGAATCCAACCCGGAGCACAGCATCCAGGAACTCTCGGACATGGTGAACCTGAGTTCCTCCCGCCTTTCGCATTTGTTCAAAACGGCAACCGGTTTTAGCCTGCAGACCTTTCTCACCAATTGCCGGCTGCAGCTGGCGTTGGACCTGTTGCACTCGACCGAAATGCCTATCAAGGAAATCTCGTATCGCGCCGGCTATCGGCACGCGCCCAGCTTTGTTCGCGCGTTCCGCAACAAGTTTGGCGCCAGTCCCAGCGGGTATCGCAGTGAGCAGCAAGGTTAGCAAAGATAGCGGATTTGACTAACAGGTTTTAGTTGACGTGCTAATCCTGCTTAGTGCATCTTGTGTCAACGCTGAAACAGATACCAATGAAACGGACAAGGTTCGTTCCTGCCAGGCAACGAAACAGCTTGCCCGCGCGGGAAACGCTCTGGCCGTCCGTGTTTTTCGTTTGCGCCCTTCCCCGGCCCACGCCACTGCTCCTTCGTCTTGACCACTTTTTCGTCCGAGCGATTCTGACTTTCGTTAGATTGCAAGCGCTCGCCGTAAGCAAAGAAGGTATTCCGTAACTTGCGCCGAACCTCGGCGCCCACTGACTCGTCGCGAGTCTCAGGAGAAACTATGTCTCTGAAGTCCGAAGCAAGCGTGCAAGCCAAAGGAAAGCGCGGTTTTCGAGGCAACCGATTCATCATGCCTCTTGTGATTGCACTGTCAATGTTGACCATGGTCATGGCTTTGCAAGCGGCGTCAGGCAGAAACGCCACCGATCCTGGAGTGCGCGGAGGACCGCCCGGAGCCGGTTCCCCGGTTGCCGGGCTGACCCAAAATCAGCTGACCTTCTTCAGCGCCGGACAGACCAACTTCATGCAGATCGATTCGGTGACCGGCTCCGTCCAGAACACGGGCAACGGCCTGGGACCCAGATTCAATGCCGAGAGCTGCGGCCAGTGTCATGCGCAGCCGGCGATAGGCGGCAGCAGCCCGTTCGTCAATCCGCAGGTCGCCGATGCCACCGACCAGGGGGCGACCAACCAGGTCCCGTCTTTCATCACGTCCAGTGGACCGGTGCGCGAAGCGCGCTTCCCCTACACTTTGGATCTGCAACACGTAGACGGCGGCGTCCATGACCTGTTCACCATCACCGGGCGCACCGACGCGCCGGGTTGCAATATTAGCCAGGATGACTTTGCACTGGCTGCTGAGAGAAACGACCTCATCTTCCGCATTCCCACTCCCGTGTTCGGCGCCGGGCTCATCGAAGCTATCTCCGATGCCGCGATTCTGGCCAACATGAACGCCAATCTCAGTCAAAAGCATCAGCTAGGGATTGTCGGCCGTCCCAATACCAGCGCCAACGATGGCACTATCACGCGCTTCGGCTGGAAGGCGCAGAACAAGTCGGGCGAAGTATTTTCGGGTGAAGCCTACAACGTAGAAATGGGAGTCACCAATGAAGAGTTCACCACGGAACGAGATCAAACCGCGGGCTGCCAGTTCAATGCCACTCCCGAGGACTACACCAATTACGACTTGTCGGGAACGGCGCTGCCCAGCGACATCATCCGCTTCACCACGTTCATGCGCATGCTCGATCAACCGCGACCAGGAGCGAGTACGGCCTCGACCCAGCACGGCAGCGCGCTGTTCACGCAAATTGGCTGCATCTATTGCCACACCGCCTCGTTCCAGACTGGCCAATCGACCATAACGGCGCTCGGCAATATCCAGGCAAACTTATATTCCGACATTCTTCTGCATCACATGGGGCCTAACCTGGCCGACAATGTGGGACAAGGGGTAGCGGGTGGCGACGAGTTCCGTACCGCTCCACTGTGGGGCTTGGGCCAGCGCATCTTCTTCCTCCACGATGGCCGAACAGCGGACCTGGTACAGGTGATCCAGCAGCACTTCAGCAACGGCAATCAGACGTATCAGGCGTCCGAGGCTAATGGAGCGGTAAACAACTATAACCGCCTGTCGTTGTCCGATCAGCAGGATCTGCTGAATTTCCTGCGGTCGCTATGAGGTGGGGGATGGATAGCGGAATTTCCTGAGAGTCGCTGTAAAGCATGGGGATGGATAAAGGGTGACAAGTTCTGAGGCGGTGCGCGAGCTCCGCCTCAGGCCACTTGGAGCAGATTCTTGGATGGTGTAGTTCTGAGTTTGTGGGCTATAGAAAAGACGGTTGTCTAAATCTAACCTGGCAACAGTCCCGATGGAACAGAGCTGACTTGGCGACAGTCCAGCGCCGGAGGCGCGAAAGAGCTTTAGCCCAGCGCTTCAGCGCTGGGTAAGCAGAGTTAAAAAGTCGAGTCCCGTAGGGACGGCAGAAACTGACAATCTGCCTGTCAAATCCTTCCCCCGTACCGTCTGGCGTGCGACAATAGAATTTCCTTCCTGATCGCCATGAACCCAGTTGAAGAGCGCTCCCAGCCTCGCCAAAGAACCCACCATCACTCCAGAAGTGCTTCGCGACCACGGCATCTCGCCGGAAGAATACGATCGCCTCCTGAAGGCGCTGGGCCGCGAGCCCACCTTCACCGAGCTGGGCATCTTCAGCGTGATGTGGAGCGAGCACTGCTCCTACAAATCGTCGCGCGTGCATCTGAAGCGCCTGCCGACGCATAGCCGCCGCGTGGTGCAGGGGCCGGGCGAGAACGCCGGCATCATCGACATCGGCGACGGCTGGGCCTGCGCCTTCAAGATCGAGTCGCACAACCATCCTTCGTTCATCGAGCCGTTTCAGGGCGCGGCCACCGGCGTGGGCGGCATTCTGCGCGACATCTTCACCATGGGCGCGCGGCCGGTCGCCGTCATGGATTCGCTGCGCTTCGGCCCCATCACGCCAGCAGCCCGGGCACTCGACCAGGCCACGCTGCACAAGAACCATTCCGTGATGGAAGGCGTGGTCAGCGGCGTTGCCTCGTACGGCAACTGCTTCGGCGTGCCCAACGTCGGCGGCGAAGTGAAGTTCGAGAGCTGCTACTCAGGCAATCCGCTGGTCAATGCGTTTGCGCTGGGACTGGTGCGGCGCGATCAGATTTTCTACGCCAAGGCCGCGGGCGAAGGCAATCCCGTGATCTACGTCGGCTCGAAGACCGGCCGCGACGGCATTCACGGCGCGACCATGGCCAGCGAGGAGTTCAGCGAAGAGTCCGAAGCCAAGCGGCCCAACGTGCAGGTCGGCGATCCGTTCCTGGAGAAGCTGCTGCTGGAAGCCTGCCTGGAAGCCATGCAGACCGGCGCGGTCGTCGGCATTCAGGACATGGGCGCGGCCGGCCTGACCTGCTCGACCTGCGAGATGGGCGGCCGCGGCGGCGTAGGCCTGGAGATCGAACTCGACCTGGTGCCGCAGCGCGAAACCGGCATGACGCCTTACGAGATCATGCTGAGCGAGTCGCAGGAGCGCATGCTGCTGGTCGCCGAAAAGGGCCGCGAGGACGAAGTCTTCCGCGTCTTCCAGAAGTGGGGACTGGACGCGGTCACCATCGGCCGCGTGATCGACCAGCCCACCATGCGCGTGCTGGAGCACGGCAAAGTGGTCGCCGAAATTCCCAACGCCGCGCTGACCGACGATGCTCCGCTGTATCACCGTCCGCTGGAGCGCTGGGAGCCGCCGGTTCCGCGCGAAGTGCCGGAGAACGTTTCGCTCGGCCAGAAGAACCGAGTTCACCGACGAGCTGAAGCGCCTGCTGGCCAGCCCGAACATCTGCTCCAAGCGCTGGGTCTTCGAGCAGTACGACTCGATGGTGCAGACCAACACGGTCGAAGGCCCGGGCGGCGAGGGCGGCGTGATTCGCGTGAAGGGAACGCACGCGCGGCCTGGCGATGGCGCTCGACGGCAACAGCCGCTGGTGCTATCTCGATCCCAAGCTGGGCGCGATGCATGCCGTGGCCGAGTCGGCGCGCAACGTGGCCTGCACCGGCGCGACGCCGATCGCGGCGACCAACTGCCTGAACTTCGGCAATCCCGAGAAGCCGCACATCATGTGGCAGTTCTCGCAGACCATCGACGGCATCACCAAAGCCTGCGAGGAACTGGAGACGCCGATCACCGGCGGCAACGTCAGCTTCTACAACGAAACGCTGGGCGAGGGCATTTATCCCACGCCGGTCATGGGCATCGTCGGCATTCTGGAGGACGTGCACAAGGCGGTCGGCCCGCACTTCCGGAAGCCGGACGCGCGCTGGTCGTGCTGCGCGGCTCGGAGCCGGGCGATGCCTCCGATGTCGAAGCCGAGTTCGGCTCGTCCGAGTACGCCAAGGAGATTCTGGGCCAGGTCTGGGGCTTTCCGCCGTCGCTGGAACTGGACAAGGAAGCCGCGCTGCAGAAGGCGATCATCGAGATGATCGACTGCGGGCCTGGTCGAGTCGGCCAAAGACTGCTCCGAAGGCGGACTGGCGGTGACGCTGGCCGAGTGCGGCTTCGCCCGCGGCATCGGCGCCCAGGTCGACCTTAGCTCCGACGGGCTTGGTGCCGGAGTTCGTGCTGTTTGGCGAGGATGCCAGCCGGATCCTGATTTCCTGCGACCCGGAAAATGTGGAGCGAATCAAACAAATAGCGGTAAAATACGGCCTCTCAGCGGAATCGCATCGGCAGACGGTTCCGGACAAGTTGGAAATTCGGGTGGACGGAAGCACGTTGCCGCGGCAGGCGTTTCCGAATTGCGGGATGCTGGGCCGGCGCGCTGGAACGCGCCCTGCACGTGGAGACCGAAGAGCGGCTGGTGCCGGCGGCGCTGCAGAAGAGTTAGTGCGGGAAAGCGTGGGAAGTGCGACGTTTCCGCAGGATTGTCATTACGAGCGAAGCGAGGAATCTGCTTTCGTTCGGTCACGATAGACTAGCGGCGAAGCAGTCGGCACCGACTGAAGTCGGTTCGTGATGACAGGTAAAGTGTAAGTGAACCTGAGGTCTGTTTGAGCTATCCGATCAGGTGAGCGATGCTGATTCCATCCGATAAGCTGCGCGAAGAATGTGGCGTGGTGGCCATCTATGGCCATCCTGAGGCCTCCAAGCTCGCCTACCTGAGCCTGTACGCGCTGCAGCATCGCGGGCAGGAATCGGCGGGCATCGCCGCCTCCAACGGCGAACAGGCTTCAGCTGCACAAGGCGATGGGGCTGGTCTCCGACATCTTCACCGCCGATGTCCTGGCGCGCCTTCCGGGCTCGCTGGCCATCGGCCACACGCGCTACTCCACCACCGGCGATTCGGCGCTGCTCAATGCGCAGCCCATCATGGTGGAGTGCAACAAGGGCAAGATCGCGCTGGCGCACAACGGCAACATCACCAACGCCGCAGGAGATCCGCGGCGCACTGGAGCAGCCAGGGCTCGATCTTCCAGACCACCAGCGACACCGAAGTCATCGTGCACCTGATCGCGCGTTCGCGCGAGCAGACGCTGGCCGACGCCATGGCCGATTCGCTGCGCCGCCTGGAAGGCGCATTTTCGCTGGTCATGCTGACGCCCGACCGCATCTTTGCCGCGCGCGATCCTCGCGGCTTCCGTCCGCTGGTGATGGGCCGCATTCCCGGACAGGCGGCGCATCGCGCCGACACCATCGTCTTCGCCTCCGAAACCTGCGCCTTCGACCTGATCGGCGCCATCTACGAGCGCGAGGTCAAGCCGGGCGAACTGGTCATCGTTGGACCCGAAGGCGTGCATTCGCGCTTCTACGCCGCGCAGCAGCCGCAGTCGAGCTGCATCTTCGAGCATGTTTATTTCTCGCGGCCCGACAGCATGGTCTTCGGCCGCGCCGTGCAGGCAGACGCGCGACGCCATGGGCCGGCAGCTTGCGCTGGAATCGCCGGTCGATGCCGACATCGTGGTGCCTGTGCCCGACTCCGGCGTGACCGCGGCGATGGGCTTCTCGCACGAGAGCGGCATCCCGCTGCAGTTTGGACTGATCCGCAATCACTACGTCGGCCGCACCTTCATCGAGCCGGAGCAGCGGGTGCGCGACTTCGGCGTGAAGCTGAAGCTGAATCCGGTGCGCCACGTGCTCGAAGGCAAGACGCGTCGTGCTGATTGACGATTCCATCGTGCGCGGCACCACCAGCAAGAAGATTGTTCGCATGGTGCGCGACGCGGGCGCCAAGGAAGTCCACATGCGCATCTCCTGCCCGCCGACCATTTCGCCGTGCTACTACGGCGTGGACACGCCTTCGAAGAACCAGCTCATCGCCGCCAACAAATCGGTGGACGAGATTCGCGAATACATTGGCGCCGATTCGCTGGCGTATCTCTCGCTGGAGGGTCTGCGCAAAGCGGCCGGCGAAGGCGACGAGACGCATCTACTGCACCGCCTGCTACACCGGCAAATATCCGACCAACATTGTGGACGTGGAAGACATCACGCCCGCGATGGCTGCCGGCGACTAGTCGACGACCTACTTCTGACCTGACCACTGCTCAACGGGAGCAGTTCAGAAATTTGGGCTTCTCTCTTGGCGTCTTGGAAGGCGACATACTCATGTCAATCACACCCGTAGATCGCCCCGCGGGCAGCTCCGTGAAGTCCCTAGACATCATGTTCATGGCCGCCAACGCGGTCGGGATCGTACTTTACCTTGTGCTTGCATCTCGCGGCTGGAGAATACCGCAGGAGCATGGGATGGTTCCTGTCACTGGCGAGCCATTCGTGTGCGTTCTAGCGGTGCCCTTGTTGGGAGTCTTTCTCTTGGCAGATATCGTGTGGGGAAGCTTGCTCTTACGCGATACGGAGTTCAAGAGAAGGCTGTGGTGGCTCGTCACTGCGGCGGTGTGGGTACTTGCAATCGGTATAGATTTTTCCCGACACTGATTCCGGTTGCCGCAAACTCCTTGCCTGCTACACTGCGCTTATGCTCGCCCCTTATGCCGTCCGCGTCGAAGATTCGCGCGGACGCCGCTATCCCGAGCCGCCGCATCCTTATCGCAATCCATTCCAGCGCGATCGCGACCGCGTCATCCACGCGCGCGCCTTTCGCCGGCTGGAGAACAAGACGCAGGTCTTCACCCGCCGCTACTCCGACCACTTCCGCACCCGCCTGACGCACACCATGGAAGTCGCGCAGATCTCGCGCACCATCGCCGGAGCGCTCAATCTGAATGTCGATCTGGCCGAGGCGCTGGCGCTGGTGCACGACATCGGGCATCCGCCTTTTGGACATGCCGGTGAGCGCACGCTCGACCTGCTGATGCGCGCAGCACGGCGAATTCTTCGATCACAACCTGCAGGCCTTGCGCACCGTGGAAGAGATGGAGCTGCGCTACGCCGAGTTTCGCGGCCTGAACCTGACCTTCGAGGTGCGCGAGGGCATCATCAAGCACTCGCACGACTACAGCGCGGCCGAGCATCCGGAGCTGGCGGAGTATCTGCTCGACCTGCGGCCGCCGCTGGAAGCGCAACTCATCGACCTGACCGACGAGATCGCCTACAGCACTGCCGACATGGACGACGGCTTCGAGGCCAAGCTGCTGCGGCTGCCGCAAATTCGCAAGCGAGTTCGGGTCTTCGAGCGATATTACGTGGAGGCGGAAGCGAAATATCCCGACGCGCCGGAGAAGCTGAAGTTCAACGAAGCGCTGAAGCGGGTGCTGAATCGCTTTGTTACCGACCTGATCGAGAACACGCACGGCGCGTTCAAGAAGCGGGAGTCACGAGTCTGGAAGAGTTGCGCCATTATCCCGAGCGGCTGGCGGCGTTTCAGTCCCGAGGTGGAAGACGGAACGCCGCGAAGCCAAGAGCTTCCTCTACGAGGCGCTCTACAACTCCAAGCCGCTGGAGCCGGAAAAGCGGAAGGCCGAGAACGTGATCACCGAAGTCTTCAGTCACTTTATGGCGCATCCCGAGGCGCTGCCCCACGGCTTATCAGGAGCGAGAGCAAAACGAGAAGCTGGCGCGCGTGGTGTGCGACTACATCGCGGGCATGACCGATCACTACGTCGAAGACCTGCGGAAGAAGCTGATGACCGCAAAGAAAGCGGAAGGTGAGGCGCGATAAATTGCCAGCCACGCGATGGTGGTAGATTTCGCAGCTCCGCCATTCTAGAGGCGCTGATTGACCAGCTTCAACTGCGCTCGAAGCGCTGTGGGGAAAGTTGTCCGGCGACGCACCACCACCACCGGTGAAATTTCTTTCGCTCCAAATGCAAGCGACCGCCAACCCGATTCGTATTGGCCGTCTGGCAGCCGCAGCTCGGCTAAATCTCCGATTCGCCAAACGTCGCGGCCGGTCTGCTGTACCGCCGGTCCAAAATGCCAGAACTGTTCCACCAGATGTTCGCCCGGCGGTCCTTCCAGCTCGTCGGTAATTTCCACTTCACCAGCATTTTCCAACTCGACGGTCCGCTTGTGCGCGAAGCCTCGGTAGCGGCAAACTGCGACTGCGTAATTCTGCTCTGGAGAGCTGGAGAAATCGAGCAAGCACACTTCGGGTTTATCCAGCCAGCGAAATGGACCGGCAGGCGTGGCTTGGTCCTTGCCGTCAATTCGAATCGTGTTATGAGCAGCGGTGCCGCGAAACGTGTCTCTCCACTCCGGATCCAGGTAAGTGTAGGTGCCGGGATCGATCAGTATCTCCGCGCTTCCAGTCGACACGGTGAGAGACAGGGTGTCCGCATGACTGTGGCCGGCGCTCCACGGGCCGAAAGGCCCGGCGTCAAATAGAACTGAAGTGTTGCCGCGCGTCATCGCGATCAGTCCGGAATCGGCGAACACCCGCGATTGCCGCACGACATTCGACGGCGCAACGCTTTGGCATTTCTCCGGACCCAGCCACCACAGCGCAACTTCCTCGATATCACGGCGCGAAAAGGGGAACACCGATTTCTTCAGTATGAGTGAGGCTGTGGCCAATGTGCCGCGACTAAATAGCGTGCGCTTTCCATAAGGATGAAACAGACGCCCTCCGTCGTCGTCTCCCAACAGAGGAAGCTCTCCATCGGCCCGAACCACCGCTGCGAGAAAGTCCGCCATCCTCGCCAAGCCGTCACGATATTCATTCGTAATGTCTTCGAGTACCGCGTGCAGGAGAAAGAAGTCCAGCGCGTAAACGTGATAGTAAGTGGATTGCTCGAAGTGGCTTCCATCCTTTTTCACCTGGGCCGTCATTTGAGCGCGAACCAGGTCGCGACCTATGGTTCGCCACTGTCGCGCCCGAGGAAATTCCGGAAACAAGCGGCCCAGGGCGTGCAGCGCTACCGCCTCTCCCAGCAAGTGCGTGTTGGGCGAAAAATAAATCGACAGATTGTATTGCAGATGTAGCCCGTGACGATAAAGTTCAGTCAGGAATCGTTGTCTCACAGCGTGGGATATGCTTTCGCCCAGTAGGTGCCAGATCCAGATCCACGACAATGCTCGAAATCCGACCTCGAGCGCGCTGGTCCAGTTGATGCCGCGTTGAAAGGAATTGCCGTTCCACCACGATTCAAGTTGACGGATGACCTCATCGCGATAGGCTGGTTTGCCGGTTACGACAAATGCCTGTGCCAGCAAGACCAGGTGCTGATGGCGATTGACCTCCCAAACCCACTTGTGATCGCCGGCGATGGCGAGGTCGAGGTAAGGAATGCGCCGGAAATACTTGGCGGGAGTTTCCTTGCCACGCAACGGATCGCGCCGCCACGCCACCGTTGGTCCGTAATCGATGTCGCTATCGAAGATTGGGATCCTGCCCAGCAGGATTTGATCGGCTAGTCTCACCACCTCAGCGGCGTAGGGTGTTTCGCGAACCGCATCGCCCACGGTGCGAGGTGAGGGCAGAATCTCCAGCGGCGTTCGCGCTTGCAGCTCTCGTTGCGGAGGCGCAAACCAGAGAGCAGCATTGGCGATCTCTTGCCGCAGACGAAATGAGATTTCCTTAGGGCTTCGCATTTCGGGCAATGGTAGAGTAGATCTTCCCGGCCTGCATCACCACACAAGAAGCGGGACCTTCTCTAGCTCCCAACAGTTTCGTTAACTGCCCGGTGATACTGATTCTGCTGTCGCAGCAGACCGACTAGGTTCAGCCCGCGGTCACGGGTCCATCCGCCGCTCGCCTGCCGGCAAGGCGGGCCCGCTGCGCTCCGGCGGAGAACTGCCGGCGCTGCGCGCTGCGCGCTCATGCTTACGTACCGGCTGGAAGGCATAGAAATACCATTTCAGATAATGTGGCAGCCACTCAAGAATCCGAAACCTTGAGGTGCCGGCGGTACGATCCCGCCAGGTACTAGGAATTTCTGCGATGCGATAACCGTTGAGAAACGCCTTGACCGTCAACTCCAGACCGAGTTCAAAACCTGCCACGCTTTCGACCGAGAGGGTGCGAACCATAACCGCGTCGTAGAGCTTAAAGCTGTTGGTTGCGTCGTGCGTGGGAATCCCGCGGAGATAATGAAGACTGAGCCCGCTGGTCCGCGAGAGCGCCTGCTTGAAGAATGGGCCGCCGATCAGCCGGCCTCCCTTCATGTAACGGCTACCGCAAACCAAGTCGAATCCTTGCAGGTACAGCGCATACATCTCATCGACCTGGGTCAGGTCGTCCGACAGATCGGCCATGGTTACCAGCACCGGACCGGACTCCACAGATTCCAGCCCGGTCTTGATCGCGCCTGTAACCCCTCGACCATAACTGTTCTTGCGCAGCGCGATTCTGCTCTCGCCCCCAGCGACAACCTCGGCGATGACAGGAAGGGTATCGTCCTGGTCAAAGTCATACACTACGATCGCGGCGAAGGGAGTGCGAATGCTGGAGGCAATCTCCGACCACAGGGCCTTGAAGTTTGCGCCCTCGTTGTAGACGGGGATGACAATCGTTAGTAGGGGGCGAAATGTCATTCCGGTTGCAGGCTCAAATCTGACCCAGGGAAATCTGCTCTTCGATCCAGGGAAGCACTTCGTCCAGGATCTCCCCCAATGTGGTAGTCGCCTCGAATCCCAGTACCTGCGTTGCTTTGGTGACCACCGGAGAACGTTCCTGCACGTCGTATTCGAAGGGCGGATCGGAGACGTAGCGAAATGGTTTACTGCCGCCGTGGATCTTCTTCCAGATCAGCTCGGCCAGTTCCAGCGCCGTCGTTCGCGTGGGCGTGGAAAGATTGAAGTCATCGTTGATCGCGGCCGGGTTTTCGATGCACATGCGAATACCCTTGGCTAAATCTCCGCCGTAGGTATAGTGCCGAACCTGATTGCCGCTGCCGAGAATGTGCAGAGGATCCTGGCCTTTCAATACTTTCTGCACCAAGTCGGGCACCACATGCGACATGGCCAGCTTCACGTTCCCACTCATGATGTCGCGATCCATTAACGCCCGCTTCTCGCCCACGCCAACACAGTTAAATGGCCGCGCAATGGTGTAAGGAAGTTTGTACTGCTCCCACGCGCCTTGCGCAAAATATTCCGTCGCCAGCTTTTGGAAGCCATACGTGGAACTGGGCGGCGGACAACGGCGCTGCGCACCTTCTGGGGTAGGAAATTCGCTGGTGTTCTCAAACACCATACTGGACGACACCACGGTTATCTTCTGCAGGCGGGCATGCTTATGAGCGCGAATGGCGGCGTCGAACGCAGCCGCGGTGATTCGTTCGTTCTCGGCGAGAAGGTCGTAAGCAAACTCATGAAAGTAACTGATGCCGCCGATCATGGCGGCGGAGGCGACGAAATGATCGCAATCTTCCAGCAACTCGTTCAGCAACTCTTTGTCTTTTGCATTGCCTTCGACAAAGTGATAGCCGGGATGCTTGTCGTAGCTCTTCTCGACTCTTCCATACTTGCTGTAGTTGTCTAAGCCAACCACAGTGTATCCAGCGTCCAGCAATTCCTGGATAAGATAACCATTGATGAAGCCGGCCGAACCGGTTACGAGTATTTTCATGTTGCTTGGTGTCTGTCCTCTCAGGCAGTGGTTGACGCCGGTACTCTGGCAGGGAAAAAGTTCCAGGGATCGACCACAATCTTGTCACTCGAAATTTCCAGGTCGCGGTAGGCGGCGTGCGGCGCGCCCACGAACAGGATGTCTGCTTTCGTAATTGCCGTTTCCAGAGAAACGAAGCCGGGCTCGGAGATGTAAGGATCGGTGCATAGCACTTCGCGCGATTCCACCTCCAGCAGCTTCTTCAACTTGTACGACAGGCTGTCGCGCTTATCGTCCGATTCCGCCTTGAAAGCCATTCCCAGTATCGCCACTCGTTTGCTGGACAAATCGTGTCCCCGAATTTGCTCGACCAGAAACATGGGAAGTCCTTCGTTGATCAACATGGCTGCGTGGCCGAGAAAGAAATTGTTTTGCGAAAACGCCGCCAGTTGCAGCGTGTCTTTCAGCAGGCAGGGGCCAGCCGCGAATCCAGCTTTGGCGAAGCTGCGCATGCGAGGATAATCGCGGGTCACGGCATCGTGAATCCGGTAGAAGTCCAGTCCCTGGCTTTCCGCCAGCATATAAAACTGATTGGAGATCGCGAAGTTGGCATAGCGCCAGGCATTGGTAAACAGTTTGGCCAGTTCCGCTTCCGCGGGAGTCAGTTCGATCAGCGACGGCGCGATCAATCCAAACAACTGGCTGGCGGCTGCGATGGCTTCGGCATCGAATCCAGAAACAATCTGCGGCAGCTTGATCAATTCTTCAATCGCATTTCCTTCGGCGATACGCTCCGGACAGAAGGCCAGCAGAACTTTTCTCTTCAACCGGCGGAGTCGCTCATGCACCAGCTTGGTGACGCCGGGATACACGGTGCTGCGCAACACCAGCAAGGCGCCATCCTGCATGTGATCGAGCAAGGCATCGATGCTGCGGTAAACGTCGCCTACGGTCGGATTCAGATGCCGGTCCACCGGCGTCCCTACCACCGTAATCACCGCATCGGCCTGATTGATGCAGCCAGGATCGAGGGTTGCGTTGAGCGACTTTTTCACCACGCCGCGCAGCAGTTCGTCAGCCCCACGCTCCATGAAAGGCATGGTTCCAGAATTGACCAGGCCGACTTTGGCTGCATCGACATCCAACAAGTCGACCTGCAACCCAGCCTGCTAGCTAAGACGATACCCAGCGGCAGCCCAACATGCCCGCATCCGCCAACGATCACAACTTTGTGCAACTTTTTCATTTGGACCCCGTTTCATCTGTGCGGGCCCTCAGGCCCGCGTTCTCGCGCCGCAATTTTCTCGCTTTCCTAACGCCCCTGTACGCAGGCCTGAAGGCCTGCTCTACCGTATTGAAGGCTGAGGAGCGAGAGCGGGACTCCGCGCGGCCAGCAGCAAGCGCTCGAACTCCGCAGTGACCACGTCCCGAGAAAAGTGTGCGTCACCAAGCCCAACGCTTCCGCAGCCAGGCGCTCACGTTCCTGCGCATTCTCCAGCAGCTCAACACACTGTTCGGCGAACGCCGATGGTGTGTCAGCCAGCCGGATGTTCGCAGGATGACTCACATCCAAACCTTCCGCTCCGATGCTGGTCGAAACCGTGGGCGTGCCGGCAGCCATGGACTCGTAGATCTTCAACCGAGTCCCTCCGCCGATGCGCAGAGGCACGATAGACACTTTCGCACCCCAGAGCCATGGCCGGACATCGGCAACCGTGCCTGTAACCTGGATTCCCGAATCTCGTTCCGCTAGTGCCCGTATCGCCGCTGAAGGCGTTCGACCAACCACCGCCAGCGTACATGCGGGCATTCGCTTGCGAATCAGCGGCAGTATCTCTCGAACGAAATATTCGATGCCATCAATGTTGGGCAGCCAGTCCATCGAGCCCAGAAAAACCAGGTCTGCCTTGGGCTGCACCTGCGGACCGGCGAAATAAGTCGATATCCACGCCGGTGGGTATGCTGGACACTCGCAGTCACGCCAAACATTTCGCGCATCAACGCGGCGTCTTGCGGAGAAACCGCGATCACCTCGGCCGCCGCCCGGCACATGCGACGCTCCCAGCGAAACATGCGGTCGGCCTGCACCTTGAAATATAGCTTCCGCAACGGATCGGGCGCTTTTCGGCATGACGCCGCCAGATCATGGTCTCCACGTTGTGCTGAAACAATACGCAGTTTGCCAGATGGTCGAAATTCGGCGCGGGCGACAGAAAGTCGCAGACCACGCTGTCGAACTGTGATTCCCGCAAGACTGCGGCGATCTGCTTTCGCATCGCCGCGGACTGGTAGCGGCTGAGCGACAGCGGCATCGAGGAAAACAAATTTCCGCAGCTGAACAGCGAAGGCCAACGATCTTCGCGGCGGCACGTCGAGCCGCACGGGATATGCACGGGTGCAATACTCCGGAGCTCGCTTCAGTCCTTCCGGGTTGTCCGGATTCTCATACGCCAGGTAGTGAACTTCGTGGCGGGCATGAAGGCGCTTCACGATCTCCAGCGTCCTGATTTGACCGCCGCGCGTCGGTGGGATGGAGGAAGTCGGACTTGACCCACAGAATCTTCATGCGGTTTGCGCGGCGCCGGCGGGCACGGGCATCAAGCCATCCCAGAACTGCTCGCGGCGGCCGGTCAGGTACATGTCGCCCCAGACCTGCAGATTCAGCAGCCGCCAGATGCGATCCGTGGCATCGTGCTTGCCGCTCGGAGTGCTTCTCCAGCAAGTCTTCGAGGAAGTCGCGGATTCACATACGTGGCCAGGATGCCATCGGGATCGCGCAGATAATCGACCAGAACTCTGGCGCGGTCCTGCAGCAGCCATCGCGAAGCGGCGTGGGGAAGCCTTGCTTCTTGCGGTAGATGATGCTTTCCGGAAGCAGATCGCCACCGCTTTCTTCAGGATGTACTTCCCTTCCTTTCCGCGCAGCTTCATGTGCGGCGGCACCGAGGCCGCGAATTCCACGAACTTGTGATCGAGGAATGGCACTCGGCTCTCGATCGAGCAGGCCATGCTCATCTGGTCCTGCTTCATCAGCAGCTCGACCAGGTAAGTTTTCTGATCGGCGTACAGCAGCCGGCTCAGGGTCGGCGAACGTTTGACCGCTTCCCAATACTTCAGGAAAAACGCATACGGATTCTCCGCGTGACGTGCCGCGCAGAAGCTGCTTCTACTTCGCCCGCATCAAACGCGCAATAGAAATTATCCAGGTACAGCGACTCGATGTTGGCGTCACGGCCCAGCACGGTATGGCCAAGCTTTCGCCGCAGCGACGCCGACAGCATGGGACGGTTCGAAACCAGCATCGCGAATGCCGCCGCGCACGCTGCGGGGAACGCCGCGATAAGCATTCATCCATCGCTGGTTGAGCTGATAGAAACGGTAGCGGGCGTAGCCGCCAAAAGTTCGTCGCTGCCTTCGCCGGTCAGGACAACTTTCACCTCGCTCGGCTGCCAGCTTCGCCACGAAGATACAGCGACACGCTCGAAGGCCAGCTGATCGGCTCGTCTTCGTGCCACACCAGCTTCGGCAAGCGCATTGAAGAAATCGTCCATCGAGATCGACGACATCGTGATGATCGGTGCCGATGCGTTCGGCGACCTGACGCGCATAGGCCAGCTCGCTGAAGTCCGCTTCGCTGTATCCCACGGCAAATGTCTTCACCGGCCCGGAGGTCGACCGCTTGATGATGGCCGCGATGGCGCTGGAGTCGACTCCGCCGCTGAGGAACATTCCAATCGGCACGTCGCTCATCAGCCGCGTCCGAACGGCTTCTTCCAGCCGGGTGCGGCACTCGGCGATCCATTCGTCATCGCTGCGGCTTTCAAACTCGGTGGGACACGGAGGATCCCAGTATTGCTTGATCTCCAGACTGGGATTCGTTCCGCAACGCAGCGTGAGGGTATGACCGGGCATCAGCTTGCGAATGCCGGCAAACATCGTCTCCTCGCCGCTGTTGTAGCCGAACGCCAGATACTCGGGCAGCAGTTGTTCATTGAGGTGCGCCGAAATCTCGGGATGCTCCAGCAGCGCCTTGATTTCCGAAGCGAAGGCGAACAGCCGGCCGTTCCAGAAAGTAATAGAAGGGCTTGATGCCCAGCCGATCGCGAGCGCAGAACAGCCGCTGGTTCGTCTGGTCCCAGACCGCAAAGGCAAACATTCCGCGGAAGCGGCGAACGCATTCATCGCCATACTCTTCGTAGGCGTGGAGAACTGTCTCGGTATCGCAACGGCTGTGGTAGCGGTGTCCGGCGCGCTCCAGCTCCGGCCGCAAGTCGGCATGATTGAAGATCTCGCCGTTGTAGGTGATCCACAGCGAGCCGTCCTCGTTGGTCATCGGCTGGGAGCCGGTAGCGAGGTCGATGATGCTCAGGCGACGGTGTCCGAAAGCTACTCCGTCATTTTCGTAGAAACCATCTCCGTCAGGCCCGCGGTGGGCAATGATGTCGGTCATCCGGCGGATCGCTCGCGATTCCGCGCCGCTTCCGTCCGCGACTACTGTTCCCGCGATGCCACACATGTCAGTAGAGCCGTCCGCTCCAGGCCGGCTCGTACTCCGGCTCGGGAAGCTGGGCGGGAGGCTGCTCGATACTCTGCGCCTGCGGGCGAGGCCGCTGCTGCTGTGCAATAAAGCTCAGCGCGGTAATCAGTCCGGCCACAATCGGTATGTTCGCGTCGTAGCCAAAACTCTCGAAGATCGCCACCGTAATCATCACCAGGAATGCGGCCTGAAGGGTTTTCGCCATCACCCGCACATCCTTGCTCACGTACTTTTTACGAATGATAGACGACAGGACTCTCCAGCACTGAAAGAGAAACACCAGATAGATCAGCAGACCGGTGACACCCATCTCGCTCGACAGTTCGGTATAAGTATTGTGGGTGACGTGCCAAAGTCCGTAAGGCTCGCCACGGGCGGTAGCGAGGTTAGCTTGACCAACTTGGAAATTGCCCGGACCGACGCCAAAAAATGGATGGTTCAGGGTCAAGGTAATGCTGTCCAACAGCAACTCAAGTCGGGCCTCGCTGGAGTTAGCCGCGTCCTTTTCGGCGTACGTTAATTGCGATGGGTCGCGCTTGTCGAACAACGTGGTGTAGCGATCCTGAAGCTGCTTAGGCATCATCATCACCAGGCCCACGAACAGGATAGGGACCGCGACAATGAGTTTCGCCTTGGTTGCTCCCGAGGCTTGAAAAAAGACATAGAGGAAGAGGACAGCGGTGCCGAACAGAATGGCTCGCGATCCCGTCCGCGATATGGCCAGCAGCACGGGAGCGGCCAGGCACACGGCCACAATCTTCCGCGCTCCTTTGCTCTGCATGAAAAGATAGGCGATAAAGATCAATCCTACGAGCAGGGTCCAGGCCAAATCGTTTGAGTTCTGATAGCGCCCGCCGGGCGTACCCAAACGTCCGTCTACGGTGTAGGAGTGCATTGCCAGCGCCAGAATCGCCAGGAAGCCGACGCCATAAGCAATCGTGTGTAAAATCTTTTTGCTCTCCGCCGCGGTGGAAATCAGCCCGGCCGTGAGCAGAAATGCCAGGAACGACTTGGACCAGTAGTCCTCAAAGACCACGATGCTGCCGCCACGCCAGATTGCCAGCGGAATGCAGATAATGAACCAGATCGTAAACGCCGTTATCGCCTTGCCGATGGGGCTCGATAACACCATCCCGATCCGCCCGGTCACGCCGACAGCGATCAAGCCCAGTCCCCCGATTACCAAAAGTGGGCGGATCTCGCGGAGACCTGGAGTGAACTCAATAAAGCCGGTGTAAACGGCGAACAGAAACACCACCAGGATGGGAAAGACTGCACTGAGAAGAGAATCGGGTCGCCGCTGCTGGTTAGACGTCACAGGCCTCACTCCAGGAAATTGATTGTTGTAACGCAGCCCTCAAGGGCGCCGTTCGCGGCCGGGGAAACCGCTAGCCTTCGGTCAAGTTGGTGTAGTTTATCATGATTATTCTCCAAGGCGTTGAGGGAACGTGAGTCCTACTGGGCTTCGCGCGACCCCCATGACCAAATCGGCAATCCGCCCATTAGCGGCCGTTCCCCAATTATGCAAATCGCTTACCTCTTGAGCGAGTACCCTACCCTGGGCCACACCTATCTTCTGCGTGAAGTGCGCGGGCTCCGGGAACTGGGGTGGGACATTCAAACCCTTTCTATCCGCCGGCCGGGCCAGCGTCCTTCCTCGTTATCGGCGACGGAACAGGAAGAGTGGAACGCCACCTGGTACATCCTGGGAAGCGGCCCCATGGAATTCCTGCGAGCCCATGCTGTCACCTTGGCCACCCGGCCGGCTCGCTACCTCCGAGGTTTGCTGACCGCCTGGAAAATCGGGCGCTTTCACCCTCATAACACGGCCCGCGCCCTGGCTTATTTCGCGGAAGCGGTGCTGGCCGGCGATCGGCTGCGCCAAGCCGGCATCCAGCATGTCCATTCGGTCTATACCACCACCGTCGCCCTCATCATGAGCCGGGTTTTCGACATCAGGCTCTCGATGACCATTCACGGGCCGTCGGAATTCTTCGATCCCGAAGGCTTCCGTATCCGCCAGAAAGTTGCCGCGGCCGAGTTGGTGACCGGCATCAGCTACTTTTGCCGCAGCCAGATCATGCTATGGTCCTCGCCGTCGGACTGGCACAAGATCGAAGTCGTGCCCCTCGGTATCGATATCAGCGGATGGCAGTCGACGACCTTCCGCGAACGTCCGTCGCCCTTTGAGCTGATTTCCGTCGGCCGGCTTGCCGACGTGAAAGGCTATCCCCTCCTTTTCGAAGCGGTCGCGCTGCTCGCCGCTGAGGGCAGAGATGTTCGTTTGCGGCTGGTCGGCGATGGCCCAGACAGCAGCCAACTGCAAGAGCGAGCGCAGCAGCTTGGAATCGCCGAGAGGGTGATCTTCGAGGGCTGGAAGACCCAGACCGAACTGCGACAACTGTATGCCGCCAGCGACCTATGTGTGCTTTCCAGCTTCTCGGAAGGAGTTCCCGTGGTTCTGATGGAAGCGATGGCGACCGGCGTACCCTGCGTGGCGCCTCGCATTACCGGCATTCCCGAGCTGATTCGTGATGGAGTCGAGGGCTTACTGGTGACGCCGGCGAATGTTGCCGACCTGGCTTCCGCTATCGGTTCGCTGATGGACAACCCCGAGCTACGCCGTCAAATGGCCGCTCGCTCTCGTGAACGCATTGCCGATCAGTACGAACTCCGCAAAAACGTTCTTGCACTTGTCGAACCTGTTCAGCCGGATGCGACAGGATCGCGCAGCTTCCGCCCGTCGAAGTGAGCACCGATTCGTAAATTTCCTGCATCGTGCCGGCCGCATTGGCAAAGGTAAACCGGCTGCTGATCTTCGCCGCAGCGGCCAGCGCCAATCGTCGTCTCTGCGGCTCATCGTCCAAAAGCTGTCGTAGATGATTTGCCAACTCATCAACCGCATCCACCGGAAACAGCAGCCCGTTCTGCCCATGTTCGATTAGTTCCGGATTGCCCCCAACCCGTGATGCGACGGGACAACACCCACACGCCATCGCTTCCATCAATGCGTTAGACAGCGCTTCTGACCGCGAAGGCAGCACGAAAATATCGATGCGGCTGAGCCACTGAGCCACATCTTGGGTCGCCGGCTCGAAGTGACAGTTCTCCACTCCGAGTTCCGCGCACAATATTCTCAACCTCGCTTCTTCCGGACCGCTGCCTACGATCAGCAGCGCCGCGTCCGGACGGCGAACGGCCGCAAACGCCCGTATCAGCGTGTCCACTCCCTTTTCCGGGCGCAGCGCACAGACTGTGCCAATCACGGTTTTCCCGGCATACGGCGAAGTTCCCGTTCGGCGTTGATACTGATCGGTGTCGATCCCGTTGTAGCAGAGTCGCACCTTTCGCTCGGCTACTCGTTCTTCCTCGATCAGGTACTTCCGCATGTATTCACAATTGACCACCACTGCGTCGGCCAGACGATCAGTGATTCGCAGCAGCCGCTTCAGTCGTTGCGTGGTCAGGTTCCGATCGCCGCGCTGGCTCGATATCACCGCCGGCGTTCCCGCCCAGCGAGCTACAGGTACGGCGAATACATTCAGCGGAGCGTCAAAGGAGTGGACGATCTGGATGCGATGCCGGTGGATATATCGAATTAGCTGTCCCGCCGCCTTCAGCACCGCCGGCGATTTGAACGAATAAACCGGCAAATGCAAAATCGGCACGCCAGCCTGCTCCAGGTCCTTGCGGCGCAACCCATCCGGGCGAAAGCAACCTACGTGAGGAATGAATCGCTCGCGCTGCAGGAATCGCGCCGTTTCGACCAACTGGCGCTCCGTCCCACCTACCCCCAGCTCCCGCACCATCAGCAGGACAGGAATTCGTTCTAAGGTTTCGCCATTCATTCTACTAAGGTTCGGGATTACGACTACTTCGCCGAAAGCCGCTACCAGCTGCTAGTTCGGTGTGAAGCAATGACTGAGATGCGTCCGGCACACACTATCGAGAATCAGACCATAGCAATATTAGTAACTAAGTATTCGATTACTTAAGTTTGGCTAATTACCGAGCCACCGGTGACTAACGAATTATGCCTGAGTACAGTTCCTCCCAAGCACCTCACACCAGCCAATGCCAAGGAGTAGTAAATGACCAACTGGGTTAGAGCATCGATAACTACCTTATGTTTCTGTTTGTTTAGCATTTTGTTGGTTGCGGAACAGGCACCGCAAACGGGAAGCTTCACCATTACGGCCTCGCCGTCGTCGCTGACTGTGGCGCAGGGAAGTCAAGGAACCTCAACGATCACAACCGCCATCAGCGGCGGTTTCAACAGTCCTATTAGCCTCTCCGCCAATACCGCCTATTTGGGCTTGCAAATGACGTTCTCTTTCAGTCCGAATCCCATCCCCGCCCCAGGTTCCGGCAGTTCAGTTTTGACCATAACCGTCGGTGGTAACGTGAAGCTGGGAATCTATCCCATAGTAGTTTCCGGCGTTGGCGGTGGGATTCGCCAGACCACCACGATTCTCCTCACCGTCACCCAGCAACAGCAGTCGAGCTTTACCATTACCGCCTCACCGTCCGTCGCTCACCATCGCGCAAGGCAATCAGGGAAACTCTACCATCACCACCACAATCTCGAATGGCTTCAATAGCGCCATCAGTCTTTCGGCGTCAGGAATGCCCTCGGGCACAACGGTGAGCTTCAATCCCAACCCCATTCCTGCTCCAGGTTCCGGCCGATCAACCATGAGCATCGTAGTGGGCTCCAACACGCCGACTGGGACCTATCCCCTCACGGTTACCGGCAATGGCGGCGGGATTCGGCAAAGTACCACAGTCACACTAACCGTGACTTCGGAGTCGGGAAGCTTTACGTTGTCCGCCCTGCCAGCTTCGCTCAGCGTCACCCAAGGGAGTCAGCAAACATCGGCGATTACGACTACCATCAGCGGCGGCTTCAGCGGCCCCATCAGCCTATCGTCTTCAACTCCCCCCTCAGGTGCGACGATTAGCTTCCTTCCCAGCACGATTCCAGCGCCGGGAGCGGGCATCTCTACCATGACGATAACTGTGGGAAGCAATACCCCGCTGGGAAGCTATCCCATCTCGGTGACCGCTGCCAGCGGCACCAACCAGCAAACGATAACTGTGACTCTCACTGTAATCGCGGTGACCGGAGAGCCATTCCCAGCGTCTCCCCGGGTCTATATCGACACTACGTGGAACCCGCCCAATGGTACGACCTGGCAGGTCAATTCGGCTTCGAGCCTGCAAAATGTTCTGGGGCAGGCCCAACCGGGTGACACTATTGTTTTGGACAACGCAGTTGTGTATTCCGGAAATTTCACCCTCCCGGCCAAGACTAACCCGAATAACAAATGGATTTATATCGAGAGTTCGCAACTCAACAACTTGCCGCCTCCCGGCACCCGGGTAAGTCCCTCCGAAACTTCTTACATGGCCAAGCTGACAACCCCCACCGTGGCTCCCGTGTTCACCCTGGCGCCGGGCGCGAATCATTACCGGCTGATTGGACTTGAAATCACCTCCAACTCGACCGAGGGCGGCAACCAGAACAACAACCCGCCGAGTAACAACTACACCTATTGCCTGGTATGTTGGAACGCCACGCTGGGACAAACCGAGCCAGACTCCATCACCATTGACCGCGATTACATTCATGGCTCGCCGACCCAGGACGTAGGCCAGGGCGTACAAGCCAATGCCAGCAACTTTGCCGTCGTCGACAGCTACATTTCCGACATCCATGAGGGTACGTTTGACTCGCAGGCAATTCTTGTCTACTGGTCGCCTGGTCCGATTAAGATTGTCGATAACTATCTCTCGGCCACCACGGAAGACCTGATGTTTGGCGGGGCTGGCGGCTATAACAATCCTTATGTGCCCTCCGATATCGAGGTTCGCACCAACTCCTTCTACAAGCCGCTCTCCTGGGACTCCTGTGGAGTGGGTGGTACCGTTCCACCGGGTGAACTGCTGGCGAATGGAACAGCTTGTCCTGCCTATCCCAACAATCAGTGGGTAGAGAAGAACAATCTGGAGATCAAGAGCGCGCAGCGTATGGTGGTCACCGGAAATACCTTGCAGAACACCTGGGTCAGCGCCCAGACCGGTCCTGCCGTGCTCTTTACCGTCCGCACCAGTCAAAGCGGAAACATCGCGGTAGTCGATGACATCCTGTTTCAGAGCAACATCCTGACCAATGTCGATGCTGCCCTTACTACTCAGGAGCAGGATAATGAATGCAACGCCCAGGATGGTTATCCTGACTGCACGAACCCCGGAGAGAGTAAGCGGATCTGGGTCGACAACAACCTCATCCTATTAAGCCCTTCGCTCGACACCTATCAGCACTTCCTGGTAAATGTCGACGGCGGGACTTCTACCCTTGCCGGATTGACGGACTACATTTTTCAGCACAACACCGTGCTGGAGAGTAATCTATCGACACTCTGGGCCTCGCTCTACTTTGACCTTCCCCAGCTATCGTGGCACTGCTCGCCGCCGCAGGGCTTCTCCTCGACCCATAACGTTTGGGTATTGGACAATGCCATGACGCAGCAACCGAATGGCGATTGCGCTTTGATCACCGCCTGGGGTGGCATAACCGGCTTAGGATATTACATGGGCGATCCCTCTCCTATGGCTCCCCGCTTTTATGGAAACGCGATGTTCGTGCCCAGCGGCTATCAACGGCAAACTTGGCCTGGAACATCGAATGACGCCACCACCACTCCTTTCACTTATGTGAATCCGGGAGGCGGCAACTACCAGCTGCTTATTCCGGATTGGACCGATACTACCGACGGCAAAGTATCGGGAATCGACTATAACGCTCTAGAACAAGCATTGAATCAACCCTGAACTTCCCGGCTTACGCCGACCTCGTGGCGCGTCACATTTCAGTCCGGCTCCGTGATTTCGACAGCTCGGAGCCGGGCTGACCTTCCTCTTGTGCTAAACTCGGTCTCCAGCGAACCGAGTAGCCTTCGGCCGGTTGATCGACGGCAGGCCCAGCTGCCTAGGCGATGCTACTGGTCAAGTACTAAAAACTCTTGGTTGGTTCTTTGCGCGATGACACGTTCTCATGAATATTCGGACAAATAAGCTATTGCTTCTTGGCATCTTGCTGACCGTAATTCCGTCGGCCCAACTGGCCTCAGCGCAGGCTCCTCAGCTTCCCGCACCGCAACCGCCCAAGGTTCTTCTCGATACCACTTACCACCGTCCTGGCGGCCGAGAAGTCAAGATCCATGCTGGGGACGACTTACAAGCCGCAATCGACAAGGCTCGAGCCGGAGATATCATTGTCCTCGACGCCGGCGCAACCTTTACCGGTAATTTCTGGTTGCCTCCAAAGTCAGGCGAGGACTGGATCTATATCGAGACTTCGGGTATTGACAGCGTGGCACAACCTGGCCAGCGAATCTCGCCGGCTGCGGCAAGCCACATGGCAAAGATTCAGACTTCCAACAGCGATTCGCCTATTTCGGCGCAACCCGGAGCGGCGCATTATCGCCTGGTAGGTCTTGAGATTACTCCGGCAACAGGGGCGCCGCGAGTCTATAGCTTGATAGGTATCGACTCTTCGAGCTCGCGAGTGGAGGCCAAACTTCGCGCGCTTGCTACCAGCGTGGCGCCTGCCCTGACACCAGCTGACCAATTCCCTAAAGACATTACCATTGATCGTTGCTATCTACATGGCTCGGATACTCAGGATGCAAGACGGGCGGTAGCCGGTAACGGAATTGCTATCGCCGTGGTCGACAGCTATATCTCCGATATTCACGACTCGACCATGGATTCCCAGGGAATTATCGTTTATCGCGCTCCCGGGCCCATTAAGATTGTGAATAACTTTATTTCGGCAACTACCGAAAATATCCTTTTCGGCGGAGCCGGAGGTCCGGCGAATCCCTATGTTCCGTCTGATATTGAGATTCGCGGTAACTGGCTCTATAAGCCACTTTCCTGGATCCCCCTGACTACCGGTGGCAAAGGTAAATGGGCGGTCAAGAATCACCTGGAGTTTAAGAACGCGCAACGAGCCATCGTGTCGGGCAATATCATGGAAAATGATTGGCAGAGCGCGCAGACTGGAACTTCGGTGCTGCTTACTCCCAGGGTCGGACAAGATCAGGGAGGGCCGGTCACAGTAGTCGACGACATTAATATCGAGAATAATGTCATTAAGAACGTTAATTCAGGTTTCGCGGTTACTGAGTTCGATGAAAATGTAAAAGATGGTACTTGGCACGGCGAGACCAAACGAATCAGAATTGCCAACAACCTGGTTCTGTTGCGGGAGGAAAGTGAACCGGCGGGATATCGGCCTACAGGTTTTGCTCTAGGTCCTACCTTGCAGGACGTAGTCTTCCAGCATAATACCGTGCAAATGACCCGTAAGTCGGCTTGCTGGGTGTCGTTCTGGTTCAATACTGATCAAGCATGGAAGTGGCCGCCGCCGCGATCCTATACGGAGAATGTTTGGATCCTCGACAACGTGCTCTGCCGGCAACCTAGCGGCGATTGGGGTGGTCAGGGCACCGATGGTTTGACCAACTATATGGGTAGCCCTCGCCCGCTCGCCCCGCGCTTCAGTGGAAATGTAATGCTGCTTGGCTCCAGCGATGCCCCGCAGTCCTTTCCACCTAAGAACGATGTCACGTCGAAGGTGAACTATGTGGATCCGGCCGCCGGCAACTTCCAGCTAGCTTCGCCGAAATGGTTGCAGACCACCGACGGAAAGATAGCTGGAATCGATTACGCCAGTCTGTCGGAGGCGACCAAATCCGACGCCGCGGGAAAAATCGTTTCCCGTAGCAATGGCATGCCGAATGCGCCTGCTCCCGCTTCGGGCCAGTCTCTAGCGGATCGTCAATGCGATTCCTGCCGCCCAGCGGACCATTGAACGGAATGGACCGGCAAACCGCTTCGTCCAAGTGAGCTACGAAGACTAGAAGCCGGTCGTACTCCGAGGTGTCGGGAGCGAACTGCGAGTACGTTCTGTTCGATGACATCTTTCGATACACGCCAGGTAGTTGCCACTCGGAGGAGATCAAGGGGCGCGAAGAATTAACCTTCTCGCAATTTAATTAACTTCGTCGCAACATTTAAGATGCGGCGGTCGCGTAAGGAACTGTCTGGCTCCCTGCCCTGAGCGGTTCTTCCAGGTTCTTGAACCATAGCTCCAACATGAGCAGCGCGTAAATCTGGTGATGATTGCTGCGGCGCCCGCTGTCGTGCTCCTCCAGCAGGTAACGAACGAAGTCCGGCGAAACGATTCCGCGATCGAGGAAGCTCTTGCCCAGCAGACTGTCGTGCACCAATTCGCGCAGTGGGCCGCGAAACCAGTGATCGATGGGACGCCGAAGCCCATCTTCGGCCGGGTCAACAGTTCCGGAGGCAGGCGATCGCCGAGCGCTTCCAGCAAAATCCTCTTGCCCTTGCCGTTCTGCCATTTCCATTTGGTGGGAATGCCAGTGGCGAACTCGGCGAAGCGGTGATCCAGCAGCGGACAACGAACTTCCAGCGAGGCCGCCATCGAGGCGCGATCCACTTTCGCCAGGAAATCGCCGGTCAGCAGGTTGGTGGCCTCGAAGTACATCAGTTGCGAGCGAATGTCGGTGCCGTCAGGCAGGAAATTATCGGGCAGCAAGTGCTGCAGAAACGCGACATCGGCCGGCAACATATACTTCGGAGTCAGCATTCGCTTGCGCAGAAAATATGGAACGTAATTCTGGTTGAAGTATCGCTCCAGCGAGGTAGGAGATCCGATCGCATGCAGAAAATTCTTGCCATACGCGGAGTAGGGCATCGCGTTCGCCGTCAACCGCATCAGCTTGCGCAGCGGTAGCGGCACGCGATCGAGGAAGGCATACTTCTCCACCAGCTCCATGATCGGATAACCGGCAAAGAACTCATCGCCGCCATCGCCGCTGAGAGCCACCTTCACGTATCGGGCGGTAAATTCTGAAACGATGTAAGTGGGAATCGCCGACGAATCCGAAAAAGGCTCATCGTAATGGCGCACCAGCTTGTGGATTAGCGACAATGAATCGGGCCGCACCACAATTTCGTGGTGGTCAGTTTTGTACTTCTTCGCCACCAGCGCCGCATATTTCAGCTCGTTGTAAGCCGCCTCTTCGAATCCGATGGAAAATGTCTTCACCGGCTCGCGTGACTGTAGTGCCATTGAGGCAACCACCAGACTCGAGTCAATGCCGCCGCTGAGAAACGCGCCCAGAGGCACGTCGGCAATCATGCGAATGCGTACCGCTTCGTCGAACAGCTCGCGTATCTTTTCGCAAGTCTGAGCCTCGGTGAGGCCGTTCTGGTTTTCCTCCGAGAACGGAGGCAATCGCCAGTAGCGGCCCTGCTTGATCGTCCCATCGACCGAACACTCGATCCAGCAGCCTGGCATCAGTTTGCGAATCGCCTTGAAGGGGCTGTAGGGCTCGGCGATGTAGGTGAATTGGAAATAGAGGCGGAGCGCGTCGGTATCGAGATCGAGTGGGACGCCGGCCATCCGCAGGCATTTCAATTCGCTGGCAAAATAAAAGCCGTTCGGCGTCTGCGCGTAATAGAGCGGCTTCTTGCCGAAGCGATCGCGAACCAGCAGGACCTTGCGTTTTCGCGAGTCCCAAATGCAATAGGCGAACATGCCTCGCAACCGATGCAGGCCGTCGGTGCCCTCTTCTTCGTAAAGGTGGATCAGGGTTTCGGTGTCGCTGTTGGTACGAAAGCGATGGCCCTTGCTGATCAGTTCCTGGCGAAGTTCCTGATAGTTATAAATCTCTCCGTTAAAGACCACCCAGACGGTGCCATCCTCGTTCGAGATCGGCTGATGACCGGTGTTGAGATCGATGATGCTGAGCCGCCGCATCCCGATGCCGCACGGGCCATCGGTATAGATACCTTCATCGTCCGGCCCACGGTGCCGGATGAGGTCGCACATGGCCTGCACGTCCGCGACTTGCGCGCTGCCGTCCCGGAGGAGAAATCCCGCAATCCCACACATAGCTTTAAAATGCTATCACTCCTGCGGCATCGGGGCTAACTGGAGCCGGGCGTCACGATGCTGCGGAGTACGACTAAAATCTGCACTCTCTCGCTCACGCCTCAACCCGCTTTACCTCTGTTCCAATTCCACGAAACGGTATGCGACAATCAGAGCCACGCCCGGTGCCTGACGCCGCGGCGGTCGAGCACATGGGGGCCCCTTGGGCATGACGCAACACGCAACGGAAGTTGCTGCGGGCGAGCGTTTCGAGTTCGGCAAGAACTGGGAACGATTTCTGCAGACCCTCAACGATGACAAAATCGCCGAGGCGATCAGCTCGCTGAAAAATATGCTGGAGACGGAAAGCCTGGCCGGACGCAGCTTTCTGGACATCGGGTCGGGCAGCGGCCTGTTCAGCCTGGCGGCGCGGCGCCTGGGAGCCCGGGTCCACTCGTTCGATTACGATCCGAATTCCGTGAACTGCACGGCCGAATTGAAGCTGCGCTATTATCCCGATGATCCTGCGTGGGAGGTCGAGGCCGGCTCGGCTCTCGACGTCGCTTATCTGGAATCGCTCGGACAGTTCGACGTGGTTTACTCGTGGGGCGTGCTGCATCACACCGGCCAGATGTGGAAGGCGCTGGCTAATGCCGCGCTGCTGGTGGCGCCGGGCGGAAAGCTATTCATCGCTCTTTATAATGATCAGGGATCGACCAGCCGCCGCTGGACCAGAGTCAAAAAGTTTTATAACGAAGCGCCACGAGGCCTGCGGTTCCTAGTGGTGTGGCCTTCGTTCTGGGTGATCTATTGGCGAAGTCTGGTAAAGGACACGCTGCGCGGCAAGCCGTTTCAAACCTTTCGCGACTACGGCAAGAATCAACGCGGCATGTCGCTTTGGCAGGACTTGATCGACTGGGTGGGAGGCTATCCATTCGAGGTGTCGAAGCCGGAGCAGATTTTTGACTTCTACCGCGAACGTGGATTTGTTCTGACGCGCTTGCTGACCTGCGGAGGAACATTGGGCTGTAACCAGTTCGTGTTTGAGAAATCAGCCTCGACGCGGAGCTGATCGATACGATGGCATCGTGATTCGAAAACTCCTGAAGCAATGCTGGTACGGTGTGTTTCTCATTGCGGCGTGGCCCCTGGCCGCACTGTCTGGCTTTGGCCGCGTTAAGCCCATTTACACTTTCTTCGCGCATTCTTGCGCCACCGTTCCTGGCGGCATTGGCGACTATTTTCGCGTTGCCTATTATCACTTGACCCTGGCTGAGTGCCATATGTCGAGCCGGATTTCGTTTGGCACTTTTTTTGCTCATCCGGAGGCGCGCGTCGGCGCCAGAGTTTATATCGGCAGCTATTGCATCATGGGGAAAGCAACCATCGGTGAAGGCACGCAGGTCGCCTCCGCCGTGCAGGTTCTCAGTGGCCAGCATCAGCACATACGCGATGCATCGGGTGCGTTCCATGAGGCTGGTGATTTCAAGAACGTGACGGTCGGAACGGATTGTTGGCTGGGAGCGGGAGCGATCGTTATGGCTGACGTTGGCGCTCGAACTACGATTGGCGCGGCCTCGGTGGTGACTCGCCCCATTCCCTCAGACTCGGTTGCGGTGGGCAGCCCGGCGCGGGTCATTCGCGGGGCCGAAGACGTACTTCCCGATCGGGTGTAATCACCTCCGAATGATTCGTATCCGAGAAATTTAGAGCGGTTTCAGCACACCAACGCCTAGCGCAAGAAGCCTAACGATCATGTTCCTGGAGGGAATATTCAGCGTTGCCGTCCGCTCCGGCGCCGCGAGCGACGTAGCGATTCTCAGCGTCCAGGACCACCATGCGGGAAACGTCTCGGGGATAAGCAAGGTTCAGCGCCTGGCTTACGACATAGAGCGGCCGGCCTTTGGACTCTTCGTAAATCCGTGCGACATAATCGCCGATCAGGCCGACGCAAATCAGCGTCATACCAAAGAAGAAGCATTGCAGAAAGACTAGCGAAGTCCAGCCCCAGACGGTGTGCTTTAGGACCAGGGCCTGGATCGCGGCATAGGCCAAATAGACGAAAGCGAAGGCCACGGCGATGAGCCCCATCCCCATGGTCAGTCGCAGCGGCATCGCGGAGAACGAGGTGATCGCCGTCCACGCGAAACGCATCATCTTCCAGGTAGGATATTTTGTAGTTCCCGCTGCCCGCGGCTGGCGCTCGAAAGGGACCAATGCTTCCCGCAGGCCGAGCCAGGCAATCATGCCGCGCATAAAGCGGTGCTGCTCGCGCAGTTGCCGAATGGCCAGCACGGCACGCCGGCTCAACAAGCGAAAGTCGCCGACCTCCGGCGGAATATCCACGTCGGCAAGGTAGCGCAGCAACGAGTAGAAAATCTGCGCCGTCTTTCGTTTGAACCAGGTATCGCTTTCACGAAGAATTCGCTGGGGTGAAACAATGTCGTAACCTTGATCACGGTATAGGGCGACGATTTTGGGCAGCAACTCGGGAGGGTCCTGAAGGTCGGCGTCCATTACTATGACGGCGTCTCCGGAGGCGAAGTCCAGCCCCGCCGTGACTGCGAGTTGGTGCCCAAAATTGCGGGAAAAGCTGAGGACCTTGATACGGGAATCCTGCGACGATTCGGCGGCCAGGATTTCGAATGAGCGGTCGCGGCTGCCGTCATTCACAAATATGATCTCGTATTCGCAGCCGATTTCCTGTAGGGCGCTGCGCAATTGCGGCATGGTTACCGGTAGCACTTCTTCTTCGTTAAATACCGGAATCACCAGCGACAACTTCATTCTGAGCAGTATAAACCACCGCACCATCCATGCTAAGATTCAGTGCCCATGTCCCTGAACGGTGGTGAAATTCGAGGCACGAGCCGCACAGCAATTCTTGCAGTTTTCGTTCTTTGCTTCCTGATGACGATTGCCATCCGGATTCGCACCGACGTCCTTTACCCCGGCGGTCCGCACTGGAACGAGCCCAACGATCATCATAAGTATCTCTACATTGCCGAGCATCCGCTGGGGAGCTTTCACATCCAGCCCACCTGCTGGCGCATCGGCGTCCCGCTGGTGGCGCGGGTTTTGCCATTCTCCACATACCGAAACTTCGATCTGCTGAGCATCTTTTTTGTCGCCTTGACCGGCGGCATGGTTTACGTGTGGTTGCTGGCAATTCCCCGTCCTCCGACCGAAGCCTTCCTGGGTGTATTACTTTTCTATTCTTTGGGAGGGGCTTCGAAGTTGCTGTTGCAGGGAGTTACCTCTCCCGATCCGGAGAGTTATTTTTTTATTCTTGTCGCCTTGTACGCTATTTATACAGAAAACGATTGGCTATGCGCGCTGGCTCTAGCCATAGGTGTAACCACCAAGGAAACGGTCTTACTCGTGGGACCGCTTCACTATACCCTCAAAGTCGCCAGACTATGGGATTGGCAGCGATTCAAGCGGACTTTCCTGGTATGCCTGCCTTGCGTCTGCATTCTGCTAGCTATTCGTGTACTTATTCCAGCATGGAATGACCGTCCCGATTATGTTGCTTCGCTACCGTTTATCTACACGCAAGTTTCCGCCGGACAGGCCAAGTACGATTTAAAGACCGCTTTCTTGGGCAATGTGCGGGTTTACCGCGAGATGACCATCATCAATCTGTTGCGGCTGTTTACTTACGGTTCGCTAGGCATACAACTTTTTCTGCCTTTCTTTGCGCCGCGTGCCAATAAAGAAGTGTTGATCCGTTGGTTCCCTTATTGGCTTCCTATCCTGGGCAGTCTGCTAATTGCCTTGAACCCGGACCGGCGGCTGTGCTCGCTTTTTCCGGTGCTGATCGTTATGGGGCTGAACGGCATCAAGGTATTGGCGGAACGTCTGGATGTCGAGTTGACCCACTTCACGGCGGTCTTCGCGGTGCTTACCGCTTTGTTACTTCTGAAGAAAGATGCGCCTATCGTTCCGTTTGACCTGCTGGCAGCAGTTTTTCTCGCCGGTTTGTGCTGGCTCGCGGTCCAGAAGCCGCGAACCATGCTGTCGGCGGCCGACAATCCAACCGCGGGCCCGGCGCAGAACGGATTCGTCCACCGTTCCGGTCCGACAATGTCTACCAAGACCCGGTAGTATGGCTTTGCGCGCTCCGGACCACGGTCGGAAGCACGGTGTAGTGCGAGAGATAAATCCTGCATCAAGGACGTATGCTTGCCTGTAAACGCACGCTGATGGCACCGCGTTGCGAGGCTGACGCACAAGAACTGGTATGACCACGGCCCCTCGTTCACTGACGCAAGAAACGGCTAGCGGCGTAGCCTGGATAACCTCCTTTCAAATTGCCAGGCAGGTGCTGCAGGTTATTTCTGTGTCCGTGTTGGCGCGCCGGATTCCGCCAGCGGCCTACGGCTTGGTCGGCATGGCAGTGCTGGTGACTAATCTGTTGGAGTCCATTCGCGACATGGGAACCGGAACTGCCCTGGTGCGGGAGCGGGAAATGTCGGATGAACTGGCCTCGACCGGATTCTGGCTTAATTGCGCGACTGGATCAATGGTGACTCTGCTCCTGCTCCTGGCTTCGTGGCCGGCGGCCCGCTTCTTTCATGAACCGAAAGTCGCCACGATCCTGCAGTTCCTTTCCATCTCTTTCTTCATGACCGCGCTTGGCATTGTACCCATGGCGCTGCTGAGCCGGGCAATGGAGTTCCGTAAGCTGGCCCTGGCCCAGACGCTGGGCGCAATCTGCGGAACGCTGTCGGCGATTGCCATTGCTCTGGCGGGCGGGAAGGTGTCGGCCCTGGTTGCCGCTAACCTGGTTATTAACTTCACTACGACGGTCGCGGTGTGGATCTTTGCTCCGATCCATTTGCGGGCGGTATTCCGCGTTGCCGATGCGCGCCGCATCATTGCCTTCGGCTCGCATCTGACCGGTTCTCAGGTGATGAACTACTTCTCCCGGAACGCCGACAACGTGCTGGTGGGACGATTCCTGGGTAGCACCTCTTTGGGCTTTTACCAGATGGGGTACATGCTGATGGCTTACCCCCTGCTCAGTTTCGGACTGATGCTGGCGCAGGTGGTGTATCCGGCGCTGGCCAACTTTCCTGACGATCATGCGCGCTTTCGCGAAGCCTACTTGCGGACCACCAGGCTGATTGGGCTAGTCACGGTTCCGGTGATGTTCGGGCTGGCGGTGACGGCGCAACCCTTCGTGCGATTCTTTCTGGGTCCCCGCTGGTTACCGGTGGCTGGTCTGTTGCTGGTTTTCGCGCCCCTGGGAGCTTTGCAGACGCTGTATGACCCCGACTCTGCTGATCTACAACACGCAAGGCAAGACTGACCTGCTGTTCCGCTGGCAGATTTTCGCCAGCATCTCCTATGTGTTGTCGTTCATCATCGGATTGCATTGGGGGATTATGGGAATCGCGACTTCGTATGCGATTGTGTGGACCATCCTCATGTTCCCCGGACTTGCGATTCCATTTCGGCTGGTGGGATTGCCGCTGAAGACATTTTTTCGCAGTTTGTGGCCGATCATGTGGCACGGCCTGGTGATGGCCGCGGCAGCCAGCGCATGGCTCTACGGCTTGCGACGCGTAGGAATCCAGAACGCCGCAATTCAGCTTTTTTCCACGGCAATCCTGGGCGGGGCGGTGTATACCGGACTGCTGTTATGGCGAAAGCCGCCGGTATTGTTGGAACTGCTGGCTACGCTCGGAGGATCGGGGCGGCCAGCGGTTAGAGCAATCGGGCAGTATCTGTCACGGGCCGCCGGGAAGATTCCCAATGCCGGCAACGCCGCCGGTTCGGCGGAAATCTGAGTTACTGTTAACACTCCTAGACCGCGCGGCATGAACCACGACATAACCTGGTTGCGCTGCCCGTCTACGTGATCCCATGTTAGCGTCCAAAGGAAGGACGCGAACATGGGGCACAGGGAACTACGCGAACATGAGGCACAGGGGAACTACACGAATTGAAGCCACGCTACGTGCGCTGCGGCTATCCACCGCTACGGGCAAGCTGCAGTTTGGGGTCATGAACATCTTTGGCGGAAGCCGTGTCCGATTCGACCATCATACGAACCAGAGCCTTGAAGTCGACCTCAGGCTGCCAGTTTAAGGCCCGTCGTGCCTGGGTGGCATCGCCACGCAGATCGTGAATTTCTCCGGTGCGGAAGAGTTTGGGATCGACTTCGACGTATTCATTTACCACGTCGGCGACATTGGCTCCGGCGGGAATGAGATCGAGGCAGCGCAAGACTTCGACCACGAACTCGTACACGCTGTGCGATGCGCCGGTGGCGATCACGTAATCGTTGGGCTTCTCCTGCTGCAGCATGGCGTGCATGGCGCGAATATAGTCGCCGGCAAATCCCCAGTCGCGGCGGGCCTGCATGTTGCCCAGCTTCAGCTTGTTCTTCTTGCCTTGCGCCCAGTCGGCCGAGGCCAGCGTGATCTTGCGGGTCACCATTTCCGGTCCGCGGCGGGGAGACTCGTGATTGAAAAGAATGCCGCCGACGGCGAAAACTCCGCGCGCGCGATAGACTCCGCATAAACCGTGCGCGGCGGTCTTGGAGACTCCGTAAGGCGAGGTTGGCGCCAGCGGCGTTTCCTCGTTGCGCAGTCCGTCCAGGTTGCCGTACATCTCCGAGCTCGACGCCTGATAGACGCGGGTATCGGGCTTCTGCCGCTCGACAATGTTCAACAATCGCGCCAGTCCGCCCACGTTGATATCGAAGGTCTCGGCCGGAATGTGCCAGCTGGTGGGCACGAAGACCTGGCCGGCAAGGTTATAGACTTCGTCGGGCGAAGCTTTGGCAAACGCGACTTCCAGCGAAACCGTGTCGCGCATGTCGCCATACAGGATTTCGACCTTGTCCTGAATATGGTTGAGCCAGCGCATGGTTCCCGACTCGCGGCGCACCAGGCCATAGACGCGATATCCGAGCTCGAGCAGGTATTCGGCAAGATAGCTGCCGTCCTGGCCGGAAATTCCGGTGATTAAAGCCTTCTTCATAAGGAAATTTCTCCTTCGAATCCCGCCTGGCATAGCTCGCTAGAGCCTCACATCGCGGCGGAGCGTGTCACTTATATTTTTGGCTTTTCAAGAATACCGTATACCAAGCAGAATCGCCTCGGAAGCCCGCGAATTTGGGTCACCGGCCTCCTCTTCCCAGCAGCAGAATCTTGATCGTCGAGAACATGATGAACAGGTCGAGTCCGAAGGAAACGTTCTTGATGTAGAACAAGTCGTAGGCCAGCTTCTCGCGATTGTCTTCCAGGGTAGCGTTGTAGCCGCGATTGATCTGCGCCCAGCCGGTGGCGCCGGGTTTCACCAGCCAGCGCTCTCGTAGAACGGAATTTTGGCGGCGCACTCCTCTTCCTGCTCGGGCACAAAAGGGCGCGGACCCACGAAAGCCATGTCGCCCTTCACGATGTTGAACAGCTGCGGCAGTTCGTCGACCCGCGTCCGCCGCAGCCACTTGCCGACTCGCGTGACGCGGGGATCGCCATCTTCCGCCGGCGTCAGTTTCTTCTTGTCCGAGCCCGTCGTACATCGAGCGGAACTTGAACACCGTGAACAGCTTCCCATGTTCGCCAACACGCTTCTGGCGGAAGATGGCCGGGCCCTTCGAGTCCAGGCGGATGGCAATAGCGGCCAGCAGCATGAGCGGCGACGTCAGCAGAATGGCGAGGCCACCCAGAATGCAGCGAGAACAACCGCTTATAGAGGCGCAGGGCCGCACGCACGTGGAAGCCGGGCGAAAACAGCAACCAGCTCAGGCGCAGCGAGTCGAGGGGAATTCTTCCGGTGATGCTTTCGTAATATTCGGGACCATCCTGAATGTAGACGCCGCTGGTCTTCAGCCTCAGCAGCTTTTCGACCTGCAGCTTGCCGCGGCGGTCGCCCATGGTGACGACGATCCGCTGAACGCCTGCTGTTGCGCCGACCTCCTCCAGATCGTCGTCGTCGAAGCGCGGAACTCGGGGCACGACGGTCGGAGTCCTGGCCGACAAAGCCGACGACGCGCACTCCAAGCTCGGACGCTGGCCGATCTCTTCCATCAGTGGTCCGGCCAGCGGGCCGTCGCCGTAGAGGATGGCGCGCTCGGAAAAACGGGCAGAGCGGTTCAGGACAAAAAAGAGCTTGCGCCAGGCGGGGACGCGCGATGCCAACGATGGCCACTCCGACCCACAAGGTGCTGCCGCCCAGTCTGATTTCGGGGAAAGCGTAGTAGAGCACGGCCAGGGTGACGAAGGAGCAGCCCAGGACGCCGACCAGGCGGGTGACTACCTCGCGACGATTGGACAGTACGATGGAGTCGTAGAGGTCGAAGTAGTACATCAACAGCACGAAGACGCCGACGACCAGGCCGATGCGTCCCAAGCCATTTTCGTAAAGCAGATAGATGTTGGCGTCGGTCGCTGTTCCCGCCCAAAACATCACTGCCAGCACAAAACCGAAGGTGACAAGTAATAGCCTCGGTCACCGTAAGCAACAGTGTGCGGGTAGGGAAATAGGCATTGAACAAACGAATCATGCCGAAGCCGCTTTGACCTGTTCCGCTTCCTTCTTCGCTTGTTTCTTGCTTCCTTCTTGGATGCCTTGAGTCGGAACCGTTCCCAGTGGAATTGCTTTTGCCGTAGTAATGGTCGTAGTCGATGTTCAACATCGAGGCCTGGTTGAAGACCATGCCCAGCAGCTTGGATTTCTCGATCGAGTCCAGCGCCTTGTTCAGCACCTTGCGGCGGGTAAAGCCTTCGCGCACGACCACCAGGACGCCATCGCACAGGCGGGCCAGCGAGGCCGAGTCGGCCATGGGCAACATGGGTGTAGCGTCCAGCAGCACCCAATCGAAGTTGGCAGAGACCGCTTCCAGCATCTTGGCAAAGCGGTCCGACTCCAGCAGCGGCAGCGGCTCGTCTATGGGGCTACCGGCGGGCAGAAACCACAAGCGGCAAGTCGCTGACCTGGTACAGCGAGTCTTCCAGCGCTAGCTTGCCTTCGCTCCACTCGTGATGCCGCGCAGCTGCGAATTGGACAACAAGCTGCTGGCGGTTGGGCGGCGAAGATCGGCTTCGATCAGCAGAACGCGCTCGTTGGGACGCCGCGCCAGCGTCAACGCCAGATTGACGGCGATCACCGACTTGCCTTCGTCACACAACCGAACTGGTGATGAGCAGCTTCTGCAGGCGACGCTTGTTCTGCATGTGAGCCAGCCGGGTAGCCGAGTACGCGAAACATTTCCGCTCCCGTGACTATCGGGCTCGGCCAGGGAGACCAGGCGCTGCTCCGGCGTGGGCACAGGATGCAGAACGCGCTCGGCGGGAACGTTGAGCCAATTCGCCTGCACCGGCTCGGTGGCGGCGGCAACTGCCTATTCCCGATGCTGCGGCATCTGCAACTTCTGGCTGATCTGGGACCAAGGGCGAGGCACTTGGATTATCACCTTGGGACCGCTGTAACGCTTCGTACACTCGACTCATGGTTAGACTCTCCTCACGGCAGTGGTTTGCATCGGTTTGTCGGCTTCCAATTCCTGGTTATCCATGGTGCGCAGCAAGCGGAACAACGAGCGCAGCAGGCCTTCGCTATTCTCTTCGCGCGCGGCTATGGACAGCGGAACCTCTTCCGGCAGGCCTGGGCTGATCAAGCCGGAAGTCGGCTGCCACTTCGGTGATGATCTCCGCGGTCACGGGCCGCTGCTCGCTGGGCAAAAGCATTCACCATGGAGTTTTCACAAAGGTTGTTGATGATGCGCGGAATGCCGCGCGAATATTCGTGAGATCTTGTCCAGAGCCTCCTCGGAAAAGATCGGCGGCTCCGCCGGCTGCTCCGGCCCGCTCCAGCCGCGACAGCACATAGGCGTGGGTCTGCGGAGCATCCAGCGGCTGCAATTGGCAGCGCAGGGAAACGCGCTGCTTCAATTGCCGCAATTCGGGAGAATCCAGCACCATCTCCAACTCCGGCTGCCCCATCAGCACGATCTGCAACAGCTTCTGCTGCGAAGTTTCCAGATTGGTCAGCAGCCGAATCTCTTCCAGCAATTCGGTGCGCAGCGCCTGGGCCTCGTCCACCACCAGCGCGGTGATCAAGCCGCGGGCGTGGCGCTGGATGAGGAAGCGATTCAAGTCCAGCAGCATTTCGGTCTTGGTGCGTCCGGCATAAGGCAGCCCCAAGTCCGCCATGATGTACTGGAAGAACTCCACCACCGGCAGCAACGGGTTGAACACATAGCCGAAGGCGATATTGTTCTTGCGCAGCTCCGACAGCAGGCAACGCACCAGCAAGGTCTTGCCCGTGCCCACCTCGCCGGTGATCACGATGAAGCCCTTCCGGCGGCCAACCCCATAGTGCAGGTTGGCCAGGGCCTCGTTGTGGCGCGGCGTCGGATGATAGAAGAAACGGGTCGGGGCTGATCTCAAATGGATTGCGCGTCAACCCGAAAAATTGTTTGTACATGCACTATCCCCAGAAGTAGGCGTAGGCAACGCCCGACGGCAGCAGGATCAGGATCAACGCTAAGGCTGCTGCTACGGCCAGCCAAGGTTTCCAGCGGGCCCATGCGAATTTCCTTCGGCGTGGGCAAGGGCAGGAATCTCCGCCAGGATCGGCAGACTCGACAGCTTCGCTGAGCGCCTGCTCGCTGCGGATACGATCATCCAGGAACTCCGACCCGAATCCGAACAGCACCGCCAGCGCCAACCCGACGCCGATGGCGCCCAGCGAGAACTTGAAGCGATCGGGGAACGACGGCTTGTCCGGCAGACTGGGCGGATCGATGATGCGGAACTGCGCGCCCTGCTGCTGTCTTTCCAGGCTGGTGGCCAGTGGCCGATTGCTGCTTCTTGGCCAGCAGCTCGGCATATTCCTTCTTCATGTTGCCGATATCGCGCATCATGTCTCCCATCTCGGCTTCCACCGCCGGGGTGGCATTCAGGCGCGCCTGATAGACCTGGGCCTCCTGCTGCAAACGCTGGAGTTGCTGGTTGGTCTGATCAATTTCCATCTTGTTGATCTTCATCTGACGTCTTCAACTGCACCAACGGCATGCCATGGCCTGCAACCTGGGCAGGAGTTGCCTTGTTCGGACTCGATTTTTTCCCTGGCTTCGGCAGCCATGTCCTTCTTCAGTTTCTCCAGCGCTGCGATGGTTTCCTTCAGCTTCTTGACGTCAGGATGGTCGTCGGTGTAGCTGGGCTTCCATGGCGGCCAGCGAGGTGCGCGCGTTTTCCAGCTGCTTGTCGATGCTGGCCGGGACGCCTGCCGAATCGCTCATCGTCTGATATTGGCTCTGCAGCGAATTCAGATAAGTCTGCTGCTGGAGGGCACGTTCGCGAGCCGCCTTGGCGGCCTGCATCTGCTGCTGAATTCCTTGCAGGATCTGGATATTGCTCTGCAATTGCTGCGGGCAACGATCCTTCGTGCTCGGCTTCGAAGGCGCGCACTTTGGCTTCTGCGTCGGCCAGCTGTCTGCCCCAGAGCCCTCACCTGGGAATCCAGGAAGAGCGTAGTCGCTTCCGACTGCTCCTGGCTGGCGCGCACGTTCTCGTCGACGAAGAACGAGGTCAAGCGCGATGGTCACTTTCTGCGCGATCGTAGGATCGTTGGCGCCTTGTAGGAAATCCTGAACGCGACCAGTTCCGACTGCTTACCGGTGTTGGTAGGAGTCTCCGGATCATGTCCATCTTGATATCGTCGCGCATCTTTTTCACCTGATCATCCGGCGAATTGGCATCGCCGGGATACAGGTGGAATCGCTCGATCAGACCGAGCAGCCGGGTGCGGCTCAGCACCTGAGTGCTCATGCTCTGTACGCGGTCAGCCAGATCGACTTCCACGTTGGGCGCGACCAGGTTGCCTGGGAACCTTGGGAGGTTCGACCAGCATCGGCTCTCCGACATATACTTAGCCGGGATAAACCAGGCCGAGGCAAATACAATCAGCCAGCCAAAAAACAGGGGCCCCAGAATCCACCACTTGCGGCGAAGCACGATTGCCCAATAGTCGTCAATACCTTGTCTCGATTTCTGATCGTCAAATTCTTCCATCATGAATCACCGTCCAAGTGAGTGCCCCCAGTTGTACTGGAGGTTGATTGCGATGCGATTGTCGAGCCATTTCGGTGTGGTGTAGCCGGGAACGTTATTCTGTTCCTGCTGCACCACCAGGTAATAAAAGTTTGCGATCCAAGACCGGTTGAGGGTTCGCGCCACACCTATCTGGCCGGTAATGGAATTGAGATACTCGTTGCCTTGAAAGCTGGATATGGAGAGGTTATTACCGTACAGCACCCCAGCCAGCAAAGTCCAGCGGGAGGTCAAGACCTGCCGGTAGTCGGCAGTGAAGATGTAGAGCCGTACCGCACCCAGGAGGCCGCCGCCATTGGTGACCCGATGGCTGAACTTGGCATGAAATGCCTTACGCGGCGCCGCCCAGCTGAAGTTCACGCCTTCGGCAATATTGAAAACCGAAGAATGGGTGACGGTATAGAGACAACCGAAGCCGGGATAGCAAAAGTACGGGACAACGTCTTTGGTGTTGGTCAACTCCGGACCTAACCAGCCGGCAATGCTCATCCCGGGATTGATTTTGTAGCTGGCAAAGCCCTCAAAGGTTTGAATACCGGCGCGCGACTCGCCGTGTCCAAAGTCCAGCGCACTAAACTCGTAGCCTCCGCCGCCTCCGACCCGGGCTGAGAACATGTGCTGATAAAACGACGATCCGGCCCACATATAGGAATTCTGTTCGGCCAGCAAGGCGCTCCCTTGATAGCGCAGAAAATTCTGGAATCCCGTGATACTGATCGTGTCGTGAGCAGTCATTTGGTAGGTAAGAGCCAAAGTGCCCGTATTCGTCTGGAAAGTGGCTTGCGGAAAATAGATGGTAGGGTTCGGGTCGTTAAACGTCGGAAGGCTGCTTATGGTCAGGTAAGGCTGGAACGGATCCGACGAATAGAGATAACTATCCGAAGCCGTCAACTGCCAGCGCTTGGAAAGCTGCCAAAGAACACCTGCGGTCCCCGACTGGGTCAGAGTGTTATAGCCGTTTCCCCCCAGATACGTGTTGGTGCCCCCGCCGTAATTGAGGCTCCAGTTAATCTTGGGACGTATCTGAGTTATGCCAAAGGTTCCGTATACCGAAGTCAATCCCTGCCAGTAGCCTTGTGCCAGACCAGCCGGGTTGCTGTCGGCTGAAATTCCAGTGGCCAAGGTAAATTGCATACCCGTGTTGGCCGTAACATCGTTCATCATCGACAGCGGGGGCAACTGTTCCGGATGGGTGAAAGTTGCCTGCGGGCCGGTCGTGGTCTGAGGGAGAGTGTCGGTTGGCAATGGGTTGCTGAAACCGTTCTGCGACGAATTGTCCGGGCTGCTCTGCGACGAGTTGTCCGGACTGCTCTGCGACGAGTCGCTGGAACTGCTGGACGTAGAACTGCCCTGCGACGAGTCGCCCGAGCCGCTCTGCGAAGAGGACGAAGAAGAACTCGCGGAGCCGTTCTGCGACGGATCCATCGACCCGTTCTGTGACGGATCCATAGAGCCGGCGGGGGAACCGTTCTGCGACGGATCCGTGGAACCGGACTGCGACCACGCCGCCGGCGCATACAAAAGCGCCAGCACGATCAGGATTGGCCCGAGTTGTCGTTTCATCGCATCCTCCTCTTGCTCTAGTGCGATTACTGCTTTCCTACGGGATCACGAGTGTGTCGTGGGGCTGTAGCTGAATATTCTGCGCCATGTTCTGGCCCTTGATGACCTGTTTGTAGTTGAACTTGAGTCTCTCCTGCTTGCCGTCGGGACCGGTCCGAAGCACGTAGATCTTCTTCTGCTTGGCAAAATCTCTGAATCCCGCCGCAGAGCGCAATGGCATCCAGCACGGTCATGGGGCGGGTCAGCGGATAATATCCCGGCTTGGCCACCTGGCCCATGATGTTATAGCTCATGCTGTTGACCTGCGACGACCATGACCGTAACCTGCGGGTCAGACATGACTTTCGACAGCGCCGCGGCAATCTGATCCTGCAACTGAATCGGCGTCAATCCAATCGCCTTGATCTCTCCGACCAAGGGCAGGGTGATCATGCCGTCGGGACGAACCGGAACCGTCTTGGAGAGCTCAGACTCTTTCCAAACATTGACGACCAGCAGGTCATCGGCTCCGATGATGTAAGTGTCAGCGTGAATAGCGGCCACGCGCGAAGCCGGCGTGTCAGTGGTCGGAAGCGGCGTCGCCTTGGCAACATTTTTCCCCGGCTGGCCAGCGGCCGGCAATACCGGCTTGGGCGTCCGTCGTAGAGTCGGTCGAATCCTGCGCATAGGCGAAAGGCAGCGCCACCAGCAGCAGCACCATCACAGCTATTAGCTTGCAAACTGCACGATTTCCCACTATCTGTCCTTGCAAATACATCCTTGCACCTCGGTCTGAATTACTCGGCCTTATCGTTTTCGTGTTTTGGTCGTGGAACTGGAACGCCGCTGCGGAATGCCAACCTCTTTGAGCTTGTACAGCAATGCCCGATAGCTGATATCGAGCGAACGCGCCGCCTTCTTGCGGTTCCAATTGTTGGCGTGCAGTGCATTAAGAATAATACGGGCTTCCAGTTTGCGGACCGTTTGCCGGGTCAATTTCTTCAGCGAAACCGGACCGTCGAGCATGCGGCCGTCGACCGGGTCGCGCTCGTTGGGCTCCAGCAGTTCACTTAAAATCACGTCCTCGGTTCCCATCACCACGTACCGCTTGACCAGGTTCTCCAGCTGCCGGATATTGCCTGGCCACGAGTAGCGCTGCATCTTCGCCATCAACGCCGGCCGCACCATCATCGCCCGGCCATTAAGCTTCTCGTTGTAATACTGCAGCAGATAATCGCAGATGATCGGCAAATCCACCGCCCGCTCGCGCAGCGGCGGCAGATGGATGGTCATGGTCGCGATGCGATAAAACAGGTCAGGACGAAAGTTTCCCTGCTCAATCTCTTCGTGGAGTTCGCGGTTGGTGGCGCAAACCACCCGCACTTCGACTCTCTTGTCCTCCTGCGCGCCAATCCGGCTGAATTGCCCATCCTGCAACAACTGCAGAAGCTTCGCCTGAAGCATGGCGTCCAGCTCGGCAATCTCGTCGAGAAACAGGGTGCCGCGATGGGCCATTTCCACTCGGCCCGGCTTCGGATTGTAGGCTCCGGTAAATGCTCCTCGCTCGTAACCGAACAGTTCGCTTTCCAGGAGCGTACCAGGAATCGCCGGACAGTTAACCTTCACGAACGGCCCGCTGGACCAGGGCGAGTAAAGGTGTAACAGCCGGGCGATGATGTCTTTTCCCGTGCCGCTCTCTCCGGAAATCAGGACAGAAAGATTGGCGCCCGCAACCCGCTCCAGCTTTTGCCGTACGTCGCGCATAGCCGGAGTCTGGCCGAAGATCACCGGCTCCGGAGGAAGCTGTTGGACCGTGATCGCACTTTCGTTGTTCGAGCCCGCCAGCAATGGCATCTCGTCCTCGTGTCGCCTTGACGTTGACCGTACCAATGAATTGCATTTCTTGCGCCAAGTTCCTGCACATCGCAAAAAAATGCGCATATTATGCTTAAACAATTAAGGTAATTGGTTTTATATTGCTGCGATTCCGTAGTCAGGGACCCTCAGAAGAGGCCAAAGAGAAGTGTTTTGCGCTTAGGAATGTGCAAATATTTTCACTCTGAGGAACTGACTTTCCCTGCCGGTCGCGGCTTCCCAGATTCCCATCCCGCAGGATGGTTCAGCAGGGGCTCTTCGAATTGCAATCCCAGAAGAAAATATTGCCGATCGGCCGTACAGCGCAGTACCGTGGCGTGCAGGAGAGACACCGAGCGCGGCAGTTGCGCTTTGTTGACCAGAGCAACGGGAATCTCCAGGGAGATTGCGTTCCCGGGTCAAGATAGCGACGCGTAGCCAGCAGGAGGCCGCCCGCCGATAGATTCAGAGCGGTTGCAAACTCCAAGAATTCCTCGCCACTGGCGCTGGTTCCGCGGACAAAGAATGGAATGGAGATTGGCAGCCGGTCCCAGCCGCGGCGCTCGGCGACGGATACGGTTCGACGCACTGCGATCTCCTAATTACAATTGGTGACGCACATCGATGACCAAACCTGAAAATCGGTTAAAATATGACTTTTGTTACAGATAAGCCAGTTTTCCAGTGTCCTCTACGGAAGGGAATACCGCAATCTATTGCGGTTGAGGAGAACAGGAATACCCGCAGAAAGTGAAAACGAGTTCCTGAAAGAGAAACTAGTTTGCGACTTTCTACCGAATATTAATCAGTTTAGCGTTGACAATGCACGGGGTTGCGGTAAGATCAGTTCTCCCCCTGTAGAGTGTTTCCGCTCTATTTCCCGAGGAACTGGCAACTGACTAAACCTAAGGCTGACTTTTGTCGAGAGTATGCCTGTGGAACAAAGTTCGGGAATCTTTCCTGAGAGCGCGGAGGAGTCGCTACGTCACCGCTTCAGGAAAAGGAATGGAGCCGTTCCCATGCAACCAGCGAAAATGTCGCCGGTAAGGCAAAAGCTTGAGCTTGTGACCGACGAGCATTGCAGTTGCTGCCGCGATGCTTTGGCCTCGGCCGCCCATGAACTGAAAACTCCCCTGGCCATTATGGGAGGCTATCTGCACCTGTTGCTGGCGGAAAAACTGGGCCCGCTTAACCCTCGCCAAATCGAAGTGCTGACCGAAATGCAGGCCAATGGCGTCCGCCTGTCCAACTTCATCCAGAACCTCCTGACCTACACCTCACTCAAAGTCGACCGCTTCGAGATGCACTATGAAGTTGGCGACATCAACGGCTGCATCCGCGAGATCGCCGAAGTTTGGGCGCAGCGGTTCCAACGATAAGGCAATCGCCTTTTACTTCCTCCCAACCGACAAGCTAGACGCCTTTCCGTTCGACTATTACAAAGTGCAGCACGTGGTTTCGAACCTGCTGGACAATGCCATGAAGTACACGCCGGCTTCAGGCACAGTCTGGCTGCACGTCGAGCCCTATTTCTGGGAGCGCCGAACTGTGCAGCGCCAGCCCGCTGTCGAGCGCCGCAAACAGCGCATTCACGCTCCTAACTGCTGCCGCATTTCGGTCTCCGATACCGGTCCGGGAATTGCCCCTGAGTTTCAACAAGAAATTTTCGAAGAGTATTTCCGCCTGACCCCGCAGGGAACTCGCGCCGAAGGCTACGGACTTGGTCTGGCCATCGCCCGTCGCCTGGTGCAGTCAGCGGGCGGAAAGATCTGGGTCGAGAGCGAACCCGGCACGGGCAGCAAGTTCTCTTTCCTGGTGTTGCTGAACCCCTCACCCAAACGCGTTGCGGAGGAGCAATGAGCGCTGGCCACATTCTTGTGGTGGACGATGAACCGAGTATGTTGCGGTATCTCCAGACTGTTCTGGAGCTGGATTCTTATCGGGTAACGACCGCCTCCAACGGCCTGGAAGCCGTCGAGAAGGTGCAACGCGAAACTCCCGACCTGGTGCTGCTGGACATGGTGATGCCCGGCGCCGATGGCCTGGAAACCTTGCAGCGCATCCGTGAAACCCGGCCCTCGACCAAAGTGGTCATGTTGTCCTGCGTGCGCGATACCCGCAAAGTGGCGCAAGCCATGCGCCTGGGCGCGCAAGACTATCTTTCCAAGCCCGTCCAGAAGGAAGAGATGGACGAAGTGCTGCGCTTCTGCCTGGAGAACACCGATCCCGGCGGTCCCGGGCGCGGGCGAGGCCATCGAAGTCAGCGAAGGCGTCTATTTCTTCTCGGCCACGCCGCAGATGCGCCAGCTTCGCGCGCACGCGATGCAGGTGGCGCGTTTCGATTTCCCCGTGCTGCTGCTGGGCGAAAGCGGAACCGGCAAAGAAGTCCTGGCTCACCTTATCCACAAGTATTCCGATCGCGCTCACCGAACCTTCCTGAAGGTCAATTGCGCCGCCGTTCCCAGCGAGCTGCTGGAGAGCGAGCTTTTCGGTTACGAGCCTGGCGCTTTTACCGGCGCCAACAAAGCCAAGCCCGGCAAATTCGAGCTGTGCAACAAAGGCACGCTGTTGCTGGACGAAATCGGCGAGATGTCTCCCGCGCTGCAAGCCAAGCTGCTGCAGGTTTTGCAGGACGGCCAGTTCTCCCGTCTGGGCGGACGCAACACCGTCAAAGTCGATGTCCGCGTTCTGGCGGCGACCAACATCAACATGCCGCAAGCCATCGCGCAGAAGACCTTCCGCGAAGATCTCTATTACCGCTTGAACAGCTTTGTGCTGCGCATGCCGTCGCTACGCGAGCGGCGCGAAGAAATTCCCATGATGCTGCGGCATTTCATGATCCACCTGGCCGATCGCTATGCTTGCGCGCCGCTCAGCGTTTCGCAACGCCTGGTGGAAGCCTGCGAAAACTATCCTTGGCCCGGCAACATCCGCGAACTGGAGAACTTCGTCAAACGCTATCTCGTTCTGGGCGACGAAGTCAGCCGCCATCGCAGAACTGCAAAAGGGAACCTCCCGCGGCGCTGGCGCTCAAGAAGGAACCGTTGTCTCCATGGAGGAGAAACAGACCCAGCAGCAGCCCGACCTGAAAGAGATGGTCCGCAATCTGAAGAATGGCGCGGAGATGGAAGTGATCGCGCAGGTGCTGGAAGAGACCGCCTGGAACCGCAAGCGCGCCGCCACCAAACTCAACATCAGCTACAAAGCGCTGCTCTACAAAATCCGCCAATACGACATCCGTCCGCGACAGGCCGGATAACGGAAGGCCGTCGTCAGTTTCAGTTGCCAGTTGCCGGCGATTCAGTTGTCATTCGCCGCTGCTCATTCTCTTATCGTGTCATCCTGAACGGAGCATTCGCGCCGTTTGCGAATGCGGAGTCGCAGAACCTCAATTCCGGTGGCCGAACTGGTCATCTCAAGCTGTTCCTGAAACGCTCACCTCCACTTATTGTCATCCTGAACGGAGCATTCGCATCCTTTGCGAATGCGGAGTCGAAGGACCTCTATTCCGCGACTCGACTTGCCGAATTCTGGCCATTCCTCGCGTCATGCTTAAGCCCAGATTCATCCGTGTGATCCCGAGCGCACTCGAGGGATCTGCGGTTCGGCCCGGCGCCAAACTCACCGCCATCCCCCCTCGCCCCCTTCTCTTAAGCCTTTGAAAACAATAGCTTTTGACTCCTCGCCTCCCGGCAAAATATTCACTACAAACGACTTATAACTTAAAATATTCATTCCAATAGACTTACGATAACTTCTTCGCTCGCGCCGCCGTCTTTTCTTCCCCTTTCGGCGGCTTCTTCGAGAGCCTTCCTGCTCTTTCGTCCTTCTCTCCGCCAGCCGTTGTCCCGTGTACCACGGTCGCGAAATCGTAAGGCTCTTCTTCTTCCTTCACCGGCCTAGGCCACGTGACATTCCTCTGGCAGCGTGCAACCCACTCCGCATTGCGCGCCGCCGCTTGCAGCAGCCGGCGAGCGTGTTCCAGTTGCTTACGTTTCTTTCGCAGCTTGCGATCTTCGCTGGCGCTGATCTGCTTTAACCGCCGCGACACTCCCGCCGCACCCTCGCGTTCATCAATCTCCGTCAACTCCAGATCCAGCGGCGTCACCTCGAAGTCCACAGGCGCCTCGCCCAGGGCCACCGTTGGCTCAGCCGGCGGAGGAAATGCCACCTCCGGCGGCGTGTCGACGTTCAACCCCTTCGGCAGATCAAACTCCCGCTCCAGTCCGGGATAGCTTTCCGCGCGCATCTCGTCGTCGTGCGCCACCTGGAAGCGGCTGGCTCCCATCCACCCGGCCACCGCCCGCACATTGCACGACGCCTGTTGCAGGCCATACAGCAGCAGTCCGGCGCGCCGGGCATCGATGGCATCGGCCGCCAGCGCGTCCATCACCTGCATCAGTCCGGCCTGCACCGCATGCATGTCTTCCAGCGCCGGCAGTTGCAGACGCCAGCGTTCGCCGCGCGACTGCGCTTGCGCCATGGCCAGGCGGCGTGTCCGCAGCCGCAGATGGAAATAACAATAGTCGCGGCCGCGCAGCGCCGCCGACCGGCATATGGTTCCGTTCTCTTTGATCTGGTGACAATATTTAACTGACATAAGAAATGACTCCAGTATTTGTGATCCCGGGTGCAGCCGAGCGATCTGAGATTCTTACGATCTCCGTCCTCGATGCTTCTGCCGGGTTAGGTATGAAACTCCAACTCAAGACACTCCAATCTAGAAACTAGAAACGTAGAAACTCGAAGCATGAAACTAGAAACTTGCTGAAGCTCGAACTCGAAGCTCGAAACTCGAAACTATCTAAGCCATCTCATAAATCGGGTTTTGAAAGGGCACGGCTTCAGCCGTGCCGTACCAGCTGCTTGAATGCCGGGCTTTAGCCCCTGAGGTTACTCGGGGTGGCTGCATTTCCGATTTACGAGATGGCTTCTAGAAACGTGAAACTCGAAGCTATCTGAGCTATCTCATAAATCGATGCCGCATTGATTTGTATCAGGGCCTGGCTTTAGCCAGGCCGACAAGCCCCCTCTTCGTTCGGGCTTTTAGCCCCTGCAAGAATGGCCCTCAGAGCTAAGGTCCTAGTCAGAGCGCGCGCTTTGCGGCACAACTGAAGACTTGTCCTAAATAAATCGCGACTTCGCGCGATTTATGAGAGAGCTTAGAAAGCTTCTAGAAACTAGAAGCCAGAAGCTCGAAACTTCTCCCATTCTTAAGCTAGGCACAACGGTAGGAAGAAAACAATGATTGCAAGATAGTTTGATATTACGAAGGTGCCATCCCTTCCCAAAGTGGGAATATCTCGGTGTCAAAGTCTTCAAACCTGGGTGCCCCAGGTCTCGCGCCTTTCGAGACCTGGGACTTTCGAGACTTGGGACTGTTCTCGTCATCACAAGTTTGGTGTGCGCGCAATCACCGCACGACGCAACTTCTACTTATTCTGCTCACATGCGCGGGTGCCCCATCCTTCTCCCCTTCTTTTGGGGAGAGGGTGGGCCCGTCCTTTCAATTGTCACGAGCAACAGTGCAATGGCTGCGCCTATCCCGGCCCACCCTGTCGCCAACCGAAGGCGACGAGGATGGGGCACCCGAATGTTCGCGGAGCGTAGCAGCTTGGAACGAAAGGATGGGCCACCCGCCCGGGAAAGCATGATGAAAGACTTTCAAACCCCAAACTGTGAAGCGGCCCGCCCTTTCCAATCCTAAGGACGATCACCTGCGAAACTCGGCTGCCGAGGTACCCCACGCGAGGCGGAATACATCATCCTCAGCGCCGATTCCTGACAGCTGACCTTAACCAAAGCCTCTTCGCCGCAGGCATAGTTCCGGAAGCTACTCCATTTCTACTCTTCGGGTGCTGTTACAAATCGCACTTTACCGGGCTGCCGAGCGGCTTCTGCGTGACCACCGATTGCATCTCATCACAGAAAAAGACGCCGGAGGCATCGAGCATGGTTAACACAATGGTGGATGGAACGTATCGGCAAACTAACTTGACCAACGAATCTCCTGAGTATCTGACCGGGCGCGAGGAACTTCGCCTTGCCGAAATCGAGCTCATGCGTCAGCGCGAACGCGTGGCTGAGCTGCGCCGCAATCTTCCTGAAGGGGCTGCTCTGCAGGATTACCAATTTGAAGAAGGTCCCCGCGACCTCGACGCTGGTGATGCGCCGGTGCGCAGCGTTCCCCTCAGCGAACTCTTCACTCAGGCCAATCGTTCGCTCGTCATCTATCACTTCATGTTCGGAAAAAAGCAGGCGAAGGCTTGCCCCATGTGCACCGCGTGGCTCGACGGTGCGAATGGTGTCGCCCACCATCTCGCTCAGAATCTTGACTTCGCGGTTGTCGCTGCCGCCGATCTTCCGACACTGCGCGCCTATGCTCGCCAGCGGGGCTGGGACAAGCTGCGCCTCCTCAGCGCCGGCAACAACACTTTTAAATACGACTTAGGCAGCGAAGACCGCGAAGGCGCTCAGGACTCGACCATTTCCGTTTTCACGCGCGACGCTAAAGGTGCCGTGCGTCACTTTTACAGCGCGCATCCCAGAATGGCGTCCGACATTCACGAGCGTGGCATCGATCTGCTCACTCCTATGTGGCACTTCATGGACCTCACTCCGCAAGGCCGGGGCAGTTGGTACGCCAGCCTTGCCTACGGTACCGGGATCCCCGGTGTCGCGACATAGCTTGCCTCGAGCGGAGTTTGAAATAAGAACTACCATTTCGACGCGGGGTGCGCGACGCCGGGTGCCCCAGCTCTCGCGCCTTTCGAGATCTGGGTGAGGCAACGCAGGGATGAAACGATCTAGAGTATAGGCCTGGGTCTCGATCACCGCCAGACCCGGGCCACCCAAGAAAGCAAAAAGCTAGGAGACGGTCCGGACAGGGTGTATATTCGTGCACGCCCGAATCAGCAGAGTACGACCAGTTCAGGCTCACCACTCATCCGCCCGGAGGTAATAAGACAATGGCTCTCTTCGCCACTCGAGCCAGGAACTATCGTTTCACGGCTCTTGCACTATTTCTGTTGCTGCAATTGGCCGCCATTTCTGTGTACGGCCAAAACCAAATTACCCGCTGCGGAACCTTCATTAAGTTACCCGGCGAGTATGTGCTTGCCAACGATCTAACGGATTGCGGCTACGGCGTCATCATTACCGGCACTCGTGATGTCGTATTGAACCTCGCCGGCCATCGAATAACCGGGTCGTCTACCACGGCTGGAGCAGGCATCAAGGTACAGTCAGGGGCAACCCGAATCCGCATTCAGGGACCGGGAGTTATCAGTAACTTCACCAGCCAGACCTCGGGCGGTGTCTTGCTCTATTCCTCAGGGGCCGAAGAAGTTACTGCGGTTACGTGCACCAACAATAACTGGGGGTTTGTGTATTCCCAGGGAAACGCGCGGATACACGGCAACATTGCGACAAATAACGTGGATGGGTTCTTCGCGTTGGGCGCCGGCGGCGGCGCAGTCGAGATTAGCGATAACCTGGCTACTGGGAATACAGAGGACGGAATTGTTACCGTGAGCGGCAGCGGAGAGGTTCGAATCATGCACAATACCGTCGCCTTTAATGGGCGATATGGCATCTCGGCCGAAGAGGGCTCGATGAACAACAACATTATTTCCAACACAGCTTTAGGGAATGCCACCTACGACTTGTTCGACGGAAACCGTACCTGCCAGAACAGTTGGGCCGACAATACCTTCGGCACCTCGAACGGACCGTGCATCCACTAGCGTGAGTGCCCCGGGTCTCGCGCTATTCGGGCGGGTGGCCCGGGTCTCGCGTTTTTGCCTAGTCCCAAGACAGCTGTTCGAGACCCGGGGTTTCCGTCGTCGATCACCCAAATAGTCCGCTCTCAATCACAGCGGGGACAATGGGTTTGACCTTCTGTAAGCAGCAAAGCTTTCTACTTCCGAACCGAGCTTTCACTCTACCAGCCGACCGGTCGCCGGTTACAACTCCGCGCTTCTCCAACTGCATAACACGGGCAAACAGTTCGGCGCACGAAGCCGACCCCGCGATCGAAAGATCAGTTCCTTGTTTTTCATGACAGTGCCGTACTCAAAGAGCGAGCGGCAATTACGTTGAACTACTGGAACCATCGCAAATCCACCCGCCTGTGCTTCTAAGAAGATGCGCCCCCACATTGTGAGACACCTCGCATCCCCGCCCTTTAGATAACTTTCCACATGTAATGAGCCAGGAAAAGCAGCAGCAGCAAACATCCTACGCACATCCACACCACGAAGCGTGCGGTCAGTTTCGGGGAGTTAATTTCCTTTTTGTCCATGACTGCAGAATACGCCTTCCCATGCCGATCGCCTCGCTCGTTCGTGCCAAAGCGGTCGCCGGTCAGCGGTTGCTTGCCTGGTAAAAACATCACTTGGCCAGCGACTGGGCCAGGCTGACGAGGTTTTGCGGTATCACGTGAATGAATCCGCCACGCGGGCTGTCAATGTCGGCGATCAGAAGAAACGCGATCGAGACGACCACCGGCAGAACCAGAAGCAGGCTGGTTTTTACTCTAACGCTGCGGGCCCCATAGCCGACCAGCAGATTGCAGCAGACGGCAATCGCAATCATTAAGGTCCAGGTCGAATCGGGGATGCGATTCCACCAGGCTGCCTGAGTGTATCCCTGCGAGTTCAACACGTCGTTCATTCCCGAAACCGCGAGCGCGATCACCGGCGTCGGTTGCGCCAGGGCCGGTGTCTGCACGGTCGACCACATTTTCGTCTGCAATTGAGCAGTATCGGTATCGATCTGCTCCAACTCTCGCTCATTGCGGGTTCGGTAAAACCGGATTCGCAATTCGGTATAGGTTCGCAGCTGCGTGCGAACTTCTGCTGCAGCGCCGCCGGGCAGCAATCCGGCCCGGACATATTCCGTCCCAATCGCATTCGCTTCCGCTTCCTCGTAAGTTTTGCGCAGATCGTAACGGCTGACCGCCATGGAAAAACTGAATCCGATAATCAGCCCCAACAGGGTCAGCGTTGCCGTCTGTACGATGCCGAAATCGTCCCGCTCATCGGCTTGCAACGGCCGCTTTTTCCGCAGGTACGCGCCGATCAGCGCCGCGATCCACAAGATGAAGAACGAGAAAAAGAAGAAAATCCGGGGATAGTTCAACATGAGTTCGATTACTCCGTTCCTTTTGCCACAGGCCATACTGCGCGTTCTCAGGCAGGAAAATCAATTCTGCTCGACTCCGATGTCATCATTTTCCGGCGGCGATGTTAGACTTCTGCGGTGATCGCAAGATGGCTGCCAATCGCCGTTTTGATGGGAGTCGCCGCTCAGGCAAGCGGGCAAGGAATCTCGCGTCCCGATGTGCCCGACAAAATCAAAGCGCCTGCTGACGAAGAAGTTGTCTTGCAGGCGCACGCGACGGGCTCGCAGATCTACGTTTGTCAGCCAGGAGCCGAGGGCAAACTCGCCTGGACCTTGAAGGCTCCGGAAGCCGAGCTTCATGATCAGCAAGGAGCGACGATCGGCCGGCATTATGCCGGACCCACCTGGAAGGACAACGACGGCAGTGAAATCACCGGTAAGGCTACGGCTAAGGTCGATTCGCCCAATTCAGATTCAATTCCCTGGCTGCTGGTGACCATCACCGGTCATTCCGGAAGCGGCGTGCTTAGCCGGGTCACTACGGTCCAGCGAATTCTTACTCAGGGCGGACTACCGCCGCCACCCGCCGGCTGCGACGCCTCCAGGCAGAACGTCGAAGTAAAGAGTCCCTACACTGCCGACTACTACTTCTATGCGCCGGCTAAGTGATGCGTGGCCGAAAGTCTTCGCTGCGGGATATCTTGATTCGAACCAAGCCCTACTTCATCGACAGATGAAATTGCTAGAAGCTATCTCATAAATCGGGTTTTGAAAGGGCACGGCTTCAGCCGTGCCGTACGAGTCGTTTGATTGTCGGGCTTTAGCCCCTGAGGTTACTCGGTGTGGAAGCCTTGCGGGATTTATGAGATGGATTCTAGTCGCTATTCGCTTTTCGCCGGAGCCCCTCGTGAGGTGGCCCAAGTCGAATTGCCATACGCAGAGGTTCAGGCCAACTGCTAACTGCTAACTGCCAATTGCCGTCTCTCCGCACTCCCCAAACATTTCCCCAGCCGGCTGCAAGCCAATCACTTCATCACCGGCCGGGCACACCGCTCGGCAAAGATCGCAATGGATATCGGCATCGTATCCCCGGCTCTGTATACAACTGCCCTGGTCGTAATATCCGTCCTTGCCGATCGCACCGGTGGGACAAGTCTCGTCGCACAGATTGCAGGTCAGACACGGCGAGGATGTCAGCGGTTGGCCATAAGCGGTAAGCGTTCGGTCGATGGCAATGGCGCCCAGATAGATATCGGCGCCGAAACGGGGATGCAGCACCAGACGGTTTTTCCCGATGACTCCCAGTCCGGCCGCTTCGGCCAGAAGCCGCAGGGAAACTGCAGAGGACGAGCCGTCATGGCCTCCGAACTCCGCAGGAAAACAGTAAAATCCCAACGCTCGAACGCCGTTGCCTGAAAGATCCTGGACCACGCGCTCGATGATCGCTTCGACCTCGCGCCCTACCGTAACGAATTCGGCCGAAGAGAGACTCCGCAACCGCGCGCGAACAGTGGGCCGGTCCAGGCTGCGGACCACGATGACCAGCGAACGTACCCAGGGCAGAGAACGAAGCACGCTCTCGCGTTGTCCCGCCAATGCCTCTCGATCCAGGTCGACGAAGCCAACGTCATCAGCTTCCGCCGCCCGGCATAACTTTGTCAGGGCCGTATCGCTTAGTGGATCTTCTCTCGCAGTTTCTTCCAGCATTAATCCATCTCGCGGTCAGGTCACAACCAGTCAGTCGGCTTTCCTTCCGCCGTACGCCATCAAGACACGGCGAGCGTCACCGGCTGATTTTCCGCCAGATATTTCTTCAACTCAATCTGCAATTCCGGCAGATTCCACACCACTGCCGATCCCCTGACACTCTCCCTCAATCCGTTGCAAGGCCGGAACAGGATGCCGGCATCAGCCGCCTTCAGCATGGGCAAATCGTTATACGAGTCGCCCACGGCAATCACTTGAAATCCCAGCCGCTGGAAATGCGCCACCGCCCCGGCCTTGCCGCGTACATGATGCGGACGATGGCCCGCGATGTAGCCTGCTTCATCCACCGTTAACCCGTTGCAAACCATTAATGGGCAACCCAGCTTCTCCACGACCGGACCAGCTAATTCGTGATAAGTATCGGAGACGATCACAGCCAGCATCCGCTCCTGTACCCAGGCCAGAAACTCGACTGCGCCGGGCAGCGGCTGCATCGTGGCAACCAGGTCTCGCAGGCGCGCCAGCGACAACCCATGTTCCCGGCAAAGCCTCATCCGGCCGCGCATCAGGGCGGCGTGGTCGGGAGTATCGCGAGTAGTCAACGCCAGACCGCGTACCCCCGTGGTTCGCGACACCGTCTCCCAAATTTCCGGAACCAGCACGCTTTCCAGGTCGAAGGCGGCTACCAGCGGAATGCGAGGAAGGCGCACTTCCACTCCGCTCGTGAATTCTGATGCCGGCATCTCTGGGGGGTCCATGCCCAGCGCCCCGCAGACTTCCATACCTGCGTCCGCCAAACTCTCCAGCCTGCCTTCCGGGTCGTCGCTATTCTGGCTCACGTTCACAAAATTTCCCGCAGCCGAATGGTTCAGCCACCTCGGAATCTGCTTCCAGCTTTTACCAGCCTGCTAAACCACGACTGCCGCAGCAGTTCTCTTAAGCGTGCTCGGCCGCGGAACTTCCAGTACGCTGCGTAACCCGCCCACCAACCGCGCATTCTCTTCGCTGGTCCGCACGGCAAGCCGAAAGTAGCGTTCATCCAGCCCTTGAAAGCTGGTACACACTCGGATCGCAATGCCGTGAGAAAGCATTCGCTTTGCCAGCGACACAGCATCCATGTCGTCGCGCTCAAGCCTGGCCAACAGAAAGTTCGCCTCGCCGGGATAAATCTTCACTCCCGGAAGCGCGCTAAGCTGGCTGCCAAGCTTCTTACGCTCTTCAGTGACGTAAGCTCGCGTCCGCTGCACATACTCCCGGTCTCGCAATGCCGCCGTGCTCACAGCCTGGGCGAAAGTGTTGACGCTCCATGGCGGCTGCAACTCCAGTAGCTTCTGTATCAAGCGCGCATCGCCTACCGCGCACCCGATGCGTAGTCCGGGAATGGCAAAAATCTTGGTCAGCGACAACAGCACAATCAGGTTGGCGGGACGCAGCCGGGTCAGGCTGTCGAAGTCTTCCACAAAATCGCCGAACGCCTCATCCACCATGAAAAGCGTCTGCGGATGTTGCGCCGCCAGGCTTCGCAGCTCGTCAGCCGGCCAGACCGTTCCTGTGGGATTGTTAGGCTGGCCGATAAAGACCGCCGTGTCAGCCGTCAACAGATCGTTGGGTAAGTCCTTGCCTTCCGGCGTGGTGTGGATCTGCATCCCCGCTTGCCGTGCGGCTTTGGCGTAGTCTCCATAGGAAGGAACTGGAATCAGGGCACTCGATTTTTCCGCCGCGCGGGTCAGCAGATAAAGAATCTCCGTCGATCCGTTGCCGGCGATGACTTCCTCACGGCCCACTCCGTAGCGCTCGGCAATCGCCTTCACCAGCGCCGTGCAATGTGGGTCGGGATAATGCTGCAGCGCGCCAACTTGCGAATCGATCAACGGGCGAAGCCATTCTGGCGGTCCCAGCGGATTAATGTTCGCGGAGAAATCGAGTATCTCTCCCGCCGGTCTTCCAGCCGCCTCGGCCAGTTGCCTGACATCCCCGCCATGTTCAAAATTCTTCATATTCCAGCATGTGGCGAAATTACCCGCCTGTCTGTGACTTTAGAACCCCGCGACTGTGATCTGTCCACGTTTCTGGTACATAAATTCTGCTCGCGCAGCACACCGTCCGGTTAGGTAAACGCTAGTTAAGGAAACTCTGCTTAAGGCTTGGTTTGAAGGGGACGGACTTCAGACCAGCCGCTAAGTACCCGCAAAATCATGCGGATTTACAGTTTGCTGAAAAACTCCGCCTAGAGTGATTTTGAAGGGGCGTAGCTTTAGCTACGCCGTAATAAGTGCCTATTTTTTGTCATCCCGAGCCCGGCTTCAGCCGGCGAGGGATCTGCTTTTCGAGTCTTTCAGCAAACTCTTTGGCCGCTGCGAAACCTCGCTTTGACTTGATCGGAGTTTCCTTAAGCGTCGCATTTACTGGGACCGCTCTTCTGCTATGTGTGGCGCCGCAAAAGCCACAGCATTACAACTGAAAAACTTTGGGCCGACCACTGCTACGCATGATCTCGTACTATGGGATAGGTTCGACGCACATCTCTCTTCAGCATTCTGCCCTGAGCCCGCATCCATATATATGTATTGCAGAAAGGACCTGATCTATGACCCGTCTCGCAAAACTGGCAGCCTGCTTTATGTGTCTGCTGTTTCTCGCTGTTTGTCCTCTGCTACCGGCACAATCCAGCAGCCAGAGCGCGCAATCCGGAGCCAGTCCGGGTGGCATTATGACGACGCCTCTTCAGATACTGGTGACCGGTTGCCTGAAGCGCGGAAATCAGGCTGGCGAGTATTACCTTTCAGATCAAAATGGCACGATATGGAAGCTGACTTCCACCAGCGTGAACCTGGCCGAACATGTTCAACACAGCGTGACGGTAACCGGCAAGCCAATCTCCAACCCGCAGCCGCCAGCCGACAACGGGCAAGCCGGAAAGACGCAAGACAGCAGCAAGCCGCAACCCGGCCTGCGAGTGCTGACTCTGAAGATGCTGAGCTCCAGTTGCACTCGATAACTTTCCATAGGACAAGGATATTAGAAATTAGGACAAGGACAGTAGAGGCCGTCCGTTGAATCGGGTCCGAAAGGCCACGGCTTCCGAGGCTGCGGAAAAATGCCGCTGGAACCACTGGTTCGGGTAGTGCGGGGCTTTAGCGCCCCGTCTAAGGCCCCTGTCTTTTTGTCATCCCTCACCGGCTCACTCAGTTTCTTCAGTGCGGCGAGTATTTAGCCTCAAACTTGATCGGGGTTATCGGAACATTCACCGAAGTTATGGTGAAGGCTTCTGCCATAATCCCGCCTGCCGGGCCGTTGAAGTAAAACGTTGCTCGTCCCACATGGTTCGCCGGCACCTGCAGGCCGGTCGAAGCAATACCTGATGACGCGACAATTTCCACCACTTGCTTGCCCGCAGCGACGGAGACAGAAGCGCTGTAGTCAACCCCTCCCGCGGTCACATCTTCCACCAGCAGCTTGCCCGAAAGCGTCTGCTGGGTATTGTTGACAAATGTGAACTGCGTAGCCAGATTCCCATTGGTAGTCCAATAGTTGTCCTGCAAGGTTGTGTCGGTAACCCGAATGACGTAGCCATAGAACCCGCCGCTGGTGTCGAGGTTATTGACCTGCAGCACGGCATCGGCATTTTCTGGCTGGAGCCAGGAGATTCTATCGGCAAAACTATTGCTGAGGTTGGGATCGGCGCTGACAAAATCGTGGGTCGGCAGGGTCGTGCCGCAACCAGGGCTGGTAAGCAGTAAGAGTTGTGCGGGTCCACCGATGAAGGAATCAACCGGGTCCCACAGTTCGGCGGCATAGGAATGGTGGGCTTGCAGATGCAGAAGGTAGTAATTGGGAACGGTGGTGATAAAGTCCTGGACCGAAGAACCATCGGTTGGCAGCAAAGGATCGCTGCTGCATTCGAAACCTCCGCCGCTTCGCACCTTCTGTTGTTCCTGCTGCCGTTTCGCGCTCTTGTCAACTTGCGCCTGCCCCAGCGCCATCGCACTCACCAATAGCAAGCAAACTATCGTTCCCAATACCTTCTTCATGTTGATTCCTCTCCCGCGAAAATGATTTCAAAGCTCGTTCGTGCCTTAAGAACTGGTTCGGGTAGTGCGGCGCTTCAGCGCCGCGTATAAGCCCTTTATTCTTGTCATCCCGAACCGGCTAACCGGGGTCCCCGACAAGCGCCGCCTTTGCGCTTGTTGGGGTGAAGTCAGCCGGTGAGGGATCTGCGGTTCTGTTTGCCCGATGACCGGCGATTACTTAATAGCCAAGCGCCATCGCAAGACACTGCCGCCCGGTCGTTTCCCGTGAAACTACCAATCCATAAGCTAGTCTCTTAAATTGTTGTGATGACGATCAAAGTTGAATGCCGGCATGAGGTCATGGTTCATGGCCTCGGCAAACAGGCAACCTTATAGTGCTGAAGCATAGTAATCTGCAGTACCACCTGATGGGAAGTCAAGGAATTTCCGCCAGTTCGCTGCGACTGTGACCGGCGTTTTTGAGTCGCTCCATATCGCAAAATCACCCGGAAATTCTGAACATTTTCGTCTCCTGTTCGCTGTCGCCGGACGGCGCAAGAACCAGCACCTGCGAAGCGTCCCGTCTTCAGGAAGTAAAGGACCGCGCCAATAGCTAAGAGAACTCTGATTAAGGCTTGTTTTGAAGGGGAGGGCCTTCAGGTCGTCCCTTAAGTACCCGCAAAATCATGTGGCTTTTAGCCGCGGCGGGACCTCGCTTTGACTTGATCAGAGTTTCCCTGGTACGACTTGCGCGCGGCGGTGAATGCTGGCATGATTGCGCCACCGCCTCTCTCGGTCTGGCGACGACGACAGAGAGCCGACCAAATGTCCAGCCTGGTTGCAGCTACGGGTCGTTTACCCTGCCCTCTTCGAGCGCTTGCGCTCGTGGTGCTGCTGCTTTGCGCCGCCCCTGCGATGCGTTCGCAATGCACAGCGGCCGAACGGAATCTTTACACTCCTCCCAAGCCTGTCGCTGAAAAGGCTGCCAACGAAGAACCGCTGCTCCCCGAAGCTGGATTCCTGTCCAATACCAGCTACACCAGCCAATTCTTTGGATTTAGTTTCGATCTTCCTCTCAGCGTGCAAGGCCACCAGATCCTGTTGCCGCTGATGCCCGAAAGGGAGCACTCGCTGTTGGCGCTGCAATACGAGAAAGACACTCACACCGGCTACATCACGGTCACGGCGATCGATCCCCATCCCGGAATGGAGGTCGATACTCCGGAGCAGCGGGAAGAGCAGATGCGAGCTTGGGCCCGTTCCGGCGGACCCTCCGGCTCAACCGGGCAATTCGTGCTCCCCGATTACATGTTGCACACCGGACACTTTTACTATGCCATTCGCCACAAGGGACCCAACTACGCGGCGCAGTATTGGACCAACATCAATAACTACGCCATCAAGGTCGTGATCGGCACCAACGACAAGGATTTTCTGCGCAAGGCCAAGCTGCTCATGACCCAAGTGCGTTTCTATTGCACCCAGCCTGACGGTGTCCTGACCACCAAAGACGGCAAGGTCGTGAAGCCCGAGGGCGAGCCCTACGAAGGACCGACCGTTCCCACGTTTCGCGTGAACGCCGCTATTCAGGAGCAGCCCGGGCGAACCATCCCTCTGGGCACGGTCAGCGGCGGAGCCTATCGCAATCCCGACCTCGGTTTGCAGTATGACCTTCCCAAGGGTTGGCAGCCGATTACCACGGAAAGCATCAACGATCCTCCGCTAGGCGACAGCGCCATCCGCGAATCCGCATTCTTGCATGCCTGCTCGCAAACTCTATTGCGCATCTCGCCTCAGGCCGGCGACGATCTCACCTCAGCGGCGCCCAAGCCCATGATCGTGTTGCGCGCTCTTGATCCCAACTGCCTGTCGATGCGGACCGTGACCCGGCTCGACGACAAGCGCACCAACGACGAGGTCGCCGCCAATCTCGAAGCCTTGGCCGAGTTCGGGCAGATCTCCACCGATGAGTTGGCCTCGGTCTCCGGCCATTTATTCATGGTGTTCCACGGAACAATTGCGGGACCGGCTACGGCCAGCGGTGATCTCTCCAGCCGCATGTCGCAATCTATATTTGTCACCCGTTATAACAAGTTGCTGCTGGTCTGGTCCCTGATCGCCCCCACGACCGCCGATTTGAACGCCATCCCCACCAGCGGCGTCACCTTCGCAGGTTCACCCCCGATTGCCCTGCGCGCCTCGCTTAACGTAAAAAAATAAACTACAAGCTATCTCATACATCGGGTTTGAAAGGGCGGCTTCACAGGCGCTGAAAAAGCCGGGTTCGACATTTCTTTGAAGGGGCGCGGCTTCACAGTTTGCTGAAATACTCCGCCTAAAGTGATTTTGAAGGGGCGTAGCTTTAGCTACGCCGTCATAAGCTCCCTATTTTTGTCATCCCTCGTGGGCGTCAGCCCCCGAAGGATCTGCTTTTTCGAGTTTTTCAGCAAACTATTTAGCCCCTGAGGGGTCGAAGCGTTTCAGGATTTATGTGATGCAGCAAGAGCTGATGAATTCGTACGGTTTTCGGCCAGCCTCTGCTACCTGCCTGCCGCAGTGGTTTTCACCGAGACTCCGCACGGACGGCACGAGTTTCAGACGCGCCCCCGTACGCCGCAACTGGCTAGTCCGCGCCAAAACTGCTACAATTCTTGTTTACCCAGCCAGTTCGGCAATCTTCTGGAGCTAGTCATGGCACAAGTTTGTGAGATTTGCGGTAAACGCCCAATGTCGGGCAACAACATCAGTCACGCCCACAATATGACGCGTCGCCGCTGGAACGTCAATTTGCGGCCCGTCCACGCCCAGGTCAAGGGCGGCAGCAAGCGTATGCGCGTGTGCACCAGCTGTCTGCGCAGCGGCAAAGTCACCAAGGCGTAACCGTTTCCGATCCCCGGATTCAAGCCCTCTCCCGGCGGAGAGGGTTTTCATTTTCCGCGCCCTTTCTCCAGAAAACAAGCGCCACCAAGATCCCCACTATCGCCCCGCCGACCACGTCGCTGGCATAGTGATAACCGTCATAGACCGCCCCCACGCACATCAGAAGGATTGGGAACAGCAGCCACGGCGCAACCTTCGGCAGGTACCGGTAAGCGAACGTCAACACCACGAACGCCAGCATGATGTGAGCGCTGGGAAATGCGTTCCCGTGTACGCCCGCATTGTTCTGGATGCCGCGAACCAGGTGCTGGAACAGTCCGGGATGGGCGCTCCCAATCTGTTGCACTCCCGCCAGGTTGGCAGGACTTCGCGTGGGAAACAGCAAATAAGTCGCGTAGCAAATCACGTATCCCACGCTGAGTGCGTCTGTGAGTCTGCGAAATGCGCCTGCGAATGGCGGCCGCTCACGCCAAGCCCAAAATATTCCTCCCACAACGGGGTACAGAGGATAAAACGCAAAATAGCCAAACTCCAGGAATTCCACCAGCCAGTCTTTCGCCCGCAGATGCATCCACTCCATCGGCGGCACGGAAAACAGGCGCGATTCCAAAGCGATCACCGGTTGGTTCTGCCACCCGCCACGAATTGCTAGCGATAGAAAGGACACCTCTTCGAAGACGGTGAGGAACAGCAACACCGGCAGCCAGTCATGTGCGAATGTCCAGGCCCTGCTATCCGCTTGCTTGCGAGCGAGAATCACGATTGCCGCAATCGCGCCCAGGTTCCACAGGACGTAACCGAGCCAATGCTCCACCCTGCTGTGCTGCACACACACCAGCACCGTGAGTGCCATGTGCACCGCGACGTAGATGCGGTCGGTAAGATTCATCTAGAGCTATCTAGCCATCTCATAAATTGTTTATCGAGGAACAGAGCCTTTCCGTTGCGCCGGAAACCTACCTAACCTTTAGAGTTGTAGGTCTGCTTGAGAACCATATCCCGGGTTCGCTGGTGGCCTACATCGGCCTGAAATCGAGCCCGAAGGGCGGCTCAGTCTAGCCCAGGACGGAGCCGAAGGCGGAGTCCTGGGTACGGCGCGAAATTCAACCGAGTCCCTCGGGACGGCAGAAGTTTCTAGCAGTTTCTTTCAGCCTAAGGCGCCCGGCCCGAAGGTGTTCACAAAATAGCCTCTCCATAACGCTCATCGACGCCGCTAAATTCCCACACACCCCAAACTACGCCAGCGCAATCACCTCAATCTCCACCAGCACATCTTTCGGCAGCCTTGCCACTTCAACCGTCGAGCGCGCCGGCGGCGCTTGCGTAAAGTACCGGCCATAGACTTCGTTCATCGCGGCAAAGTCCGACATGTTCTTGAGGAACACCGTAGTCTTCACTACCTGCTCCAGCGAACTGCCCGCCGCCTGCAAAATGCCGCTCACATTTTGCAGCACGCGCTCGGTTTGTGCGGCAATGTCACCCTCCACCAACTGCTGTGTCGCCGGATCCAGCGGGATCTGTCCGGAGAGAAACACGAATCCGTTGGCTTTGATGGCTTGCGAGTAGGGGCCGATCGCCTTGGGCCCATCATTCGTCGCGATGACGTCGCGCATAAGTCCTCCTGGCATGAGTTCGTATTCGCATTCGATTTTCGCACAGTGTGCGGGCAGCGCAGGCTTCGCAGGCTGCAACTTCGCGCGGTCGCGGCAAGATTTTTCTATTTTTCCCAGCAGTCGATAAACCCGTCGACAGGAAAGTAACGAGCATCGCGATTCCTATCTGCTCCCTAATCCCTATCCCCTGTTTTATACTGGAGCCACGCAACATCGAGGCCCTTTTCGGCCCTTCGCACCATGGGGATGACAACCACTTCCAATCCGCATCCGACCGATTCGCCCGAAGTACGCCGCTACAACCGGATTCAGCGGTGGCTCAGCATGGCCGACGCCGTGATTGGCTTCGCCCTGCTCGTCGTCTTGTTGGTCACGGGTTGGACCGGCAAGCTCCGCGACTGGTCTTATCTCGGCGCCAGTCAACGCTATTTCTTCGCCGTCTTTCTCTACGTCCTGATGTTCTCCATTATCGCCAAACTCCTGAGCGTGCCCTTCGACTTCGTCGGCTTCCGCCTGGAGCGTCAATACCATCTTTCCAATCAAAAGTTGCGCGGCTGGCTTTGGGACGAGTGCAAAGGCTGGCTGGTTTCGCTCGTCCTCGGAACCATCATGGTCGAGCTGGTGTACTCCATCATTCGCATCGCTCCCCAGCGCTGGTGGATCATCGCCTGGGCCGTCTTCGTCGGACTCTTTCTGTTGATGGCGCAGCTTGCGCCCGTCGTACTGATGCCCATCTTCTACAAATTCGAACCGCTGAACAACGACGGCCTTCGCGAGCGCCTGACCAGGCTCGGAGAACGCGCAGGTACGCGAGTCCGCGGCGTCTATGAATGGAAGCTGTCGGAGAAATCGAACAAGGCCAACGCCGCGCTCACCGGCATGGGATCGACCCGCCGCATCATTCTTTCCGACACCTTGCTGCAGCACTACAGCGACGACGAGATCGAGGCAATCCTCGCTCACGAACTCGGACATCACGTCCACAAGCACATCCTGAAAGGCATCTTCACTCAGGTCGGCATTACCTTTTTCGGATTCTGGCTGATCAATGTGGTGCTGCGGTTTGTGATCGCCAAAGACTGGTTCCCGGCGCTCGATCCCCGGCTCTACGACTTCGCCAACCTGCCTCTCATCGTTCTGGTGGCGACAGTTCTGGGCTTCCTGCTGATGCCGGCTTTGAATGCGCTCTCGCGCCATCATGAACGCGAGGCCGATCGCTACGCCTGGGAAAATACTCCTGCCATCGCGCCCTTCATCAGCTCCATGCAAAAACTGGCCGACCAAAACCTCGCCGAGCGAGAGCCGAACAAAGTGATTGAAATGCTCTTCCACTCGCATCCCTCAATCGGCAAACGCCTCGCCGCCGCCGAAGCCTGGGCCAGCCAACAGCCGCAGGCAGTCAGTCAGTGATCCGGTTCCAGCAGGCTGCTGAAAACTCTCCGCGGCGCTACGTTCTGGTAGAGCGACGCTTTAGCGTCGCGTTCAAGTCCTTCATTTCTTGTCATCACGAACCGACTTCAGTCGGCGAGGGATCTGCTTTTCGCATGGTTTGGCAAACTGTTCAACCCAACGAGAATCTGCTTTTCGAAATTGGGCTACTTCCGCCGCACAATCTCTTCCACCCTTCTCAAATCCTCTTCCGTATCCACTCCCACAGTGTCGTACGGCGTTTCCGCCACATGAATCGCCACTCCATGATCCAGAAACCGTAATTGCTCCAGCCGTTCACTGCGTTCCAATTCCGATTCCGGCCACGTGCAAAACGCATCCAGTGCGGCCTTGCGATAAGCGTAGAAGCCCAGATGTTTGTAATACCGCACTGCCCCAGTGCGATCGCGATCAAAGGGTATTGTTGCTCGCGAGAAGTACAGCGCGCGGCCATCCAGCGCAGTCACAACCTTCACAGCGTTAGGATTGCCAACATCCTCGGCCGAACACGGCGTCTTCAGTGTGCCGACTTGCACGTCCGTCGCGTTCCATCAGCGCAAGCAATACGTCGAGGTGCTCGCGCCGCGCCAGCGGTTCATCCCCCTGCACATTGACATAGACATCCGCCTCGACATCTTGCGCGACTTCATGCACCCGATCGGTTCCACTGCGATGCTGTGGCGAAGTCAGACGAAAGCTCCAGCCACTCTGCCTGCAGACCTCGGCAATCTCTTCCGAGTCAGTAGCGACGATGACCTCGCTCAACCCAGGACATGCCGCGGCCGCTTCATAGACGTGGGCGAGCATAGGCCGCCCGGCAATCTCGCGCAGCACTTTGCGCGCCAGTCGAGTCGAAGCCAGTCGTGCCGGGATAACTGCGATAGCTTTCATCGGATTAGTTTCAAGGTGCGGCGTGCAGAATAGCAAGTACCAGTTTTCTCAACAAGGTCGCAATGGTAGGCCGCCACTGCGCCTCCTACGTGTGACATCGGCCCAGCCTTTCGGAAGCCAATACCTGACAACGCTGTGCTCACCTTTCTACTACAATTTCGTCGAACACCATGTCAGTAAGCTCCCCAGCTAATTAGCATGGGATCGCCGCCGGTCAAACATATTTTTCCCACCGATGGTGGTTCGTAACAAGCAGCGCACTGGGTCCATGGCCATCAGCCTCGGTCCTTCAGCGCCCGGCAGGTCCGTGCCCGCAATACTTAACTAGTAGGAGATAGAGAAAACATGAAAGCCTGGATTGCCCGCGGATGGAAAGCTTGTGGCAAGCAGGGCGCGGTGGTTGCGCTCACGCTTGTGCTGACAGCTTCCTTCTTTGCCTACACCTCATTCGCACCCGTGCGAGCCGCGGTTTCCTCCAACACCGCGCCCCTCGATGACAGCAAAATCGGAGCCCTGCTTTCGCTCGACCAGGCCATGGAGGCCGTGGCTGCCCGCGTCACGCCTGCCATTGTGAACGTCGCCGTCACCTCGCGCACAAAGTCTCAACCCGTCGCCGAAGGTGTTCCCGACGAGATGCAGCGCTTCTTTGGCCAGCAGTTTGGGCAAGGCATGCAGCCTGAGCAGCCGCGGATTGAGCACGGCATCGGCAGCGGCGTCATCATCTCGCCCGACGGTTACATCGTTACCAACAACCACGTCGTCGACGGCGCCACCGACATCAAAGTCACCCTCAGCGATCGCCGCATTCTGACCGCGAAGCTGATCGGCACGGACCCCCTCACCGATCTGGCCGTCATCAAGATCGACGGCACCAACCTTCCCAACATTCCGATCGGCGATTCCTCGCAGTTGCATCCCGGACAAACCGTGCTGGCCTTCGGCAATCCCTTTGGGTTCCGCTTCACGGTCACGCGCGGCATCGTAAGCGCGCTGAACCGCCCCAATCCTGCTTCTGACGATCCGCACAAGCCCGGGCAGTTCATCCAGACCGACGCCGCCATCAATCCCGGCAATTCGGGTGGTCCGCTGGTCAATGCTCACGGCGAAGTCGTCGGCATCAACACTTTTCTGATCTCGCCGTCGGGCTCGTTCTCCGGAATGGGCTTTGCTATCCCGACCCAGATCGTCACTCCGGTCGTCGACTCGCTGGTCCGCTACGGTAAAGTAAGCCACGCTCACATGGGTGTTGGCATCACTGACGTCACTCCGGAAAATGCGAAGTTCTTCGACATGAAGGACAACAACGGCGCCGTCATCACCCAGGTTGAGCCCGATTCTCCGGGCGCGAAGGCTGGTCTGAAAGTTGGTGACGTCATCACCGAACTGGACGGCAAGAAAGTTACCGATGCCGGACAGTTGCAGATGGAAGTCGGCGAGAAGACTCCCGGAACCAAAATCACTCTCGATGTCGTGCGCGACGGCAAGAACGTTTCCGTGCCGCTTACTCTGGAGGGAATGGACGCCGATCGCGGCGAGAAGCTTAGCGCCAACAACAACGGCGACAAACCGCGCTGGGGATTGGGTATCGCTGACATCACTCCAGACGTTCGCCAGCAGCTCCAGGCGCCCGACGATCTCCACGGCGCCGTCATTCAGCGCGTACTGCCGGGCAGCCCGTCCGATGATGCAGGATTGCAGCCCGGGCAGGTCATCATGGGCGTGAATCGTCACGAGACCAAGAGCGCCTCCGATGTACAAAAGGCCCTGGCCAGCGTGCCTAAGGGACAAGACGCACTGGTGCTCATCTGGGTCAACGGCGGAAACACCTTCCGCGTACTGCATTCTCCTCAGGGAGCCTAACCTACTGCGCTGGCTGCGCTGTACTTCATCGGAGTAACATCCCGAGCGAAGTACAGCGCGGGCCAGCGGGATTTAGCTATCAACCAGCTCCCATTCCCTGACAGCGCTCGCTAGCCTTCTGATGAGCGACAAACCTCCTCCCGAGCAACTCCCGAATCTTTCACCAGCAATAGAAAAGGCGGCCCGAGAGGGCCGCCGAAGTGGAACAGTTTTGAGGGGAAAACTCTTTAGAAAACCACCTTGCCCTGGAACTGAATGATGCGTCCCGAAGGCAGGCCCGTAAAGAACGATCCATACGGCCCAGTTGGCGGCGCCGTGGTGGTCTGGATCTGTCCGAACGTGCCATCAGCAAAGTTCTGATCCGGGTTGCTGAAGTTGGGGTGGTTGAAGATGTTGTAGAAGTTAGCGCCGATGCCGAACGCTACCCGCTCGGTCAGCTTGAAGTTCTTGTTGATGGTGAAGTCCGAGTCGAAGAACCCGGGCCCACGGAATTGGTTACGTATCTGGTTCGGGAAGTTGACCATTGCGGTCGAGAAGGCCGCCGGATTCAGGCACTGGCTGAGTCCGTTGGTGCAACCCTGCTGGGCTACAACGCCAGGGTTCAGCTGCGCCAGAGCGCTACCTGAACTCGGAGCCCAGTTTGAAATGAAGTTATTGCCATCAAGTACGGTGAATGGCAAGCCTGAGCGAGCGAAGAAGTTCTGAGAAATCGTCCAGCCACCAAACGCTCCGTTCGCAAACTTGTTGCTGAACTTGAACGGAGTTTGCCAAACGTAGCTGGCGCTAAAGTAGTTTCGAATATCGTAGTCAGCGTCGCCGTAGTTGTTGCAACGCAGACACGCAGGATTGATTTGGTAGACCAGCGCCGTGCTGCTATACGGAGTGCTGCCGATGCCGCCGTTGGACACCTCGTCCATCGCATGGCCCCAGGTATAGCTAGCCTGCACCGTGAAGCCATAGGTCAAGCGCTGGTTGAAGCTGGCCGTTAGTCCGTTGTAGTTTGATACGCCGCTGGAACCGTACTCCTGCACATTCGCGAAAATCGCCGAGCTGGTACAACTGGCGCTGCGACATCCGGTCGGCGGAGTGGTTGGGAACGGCGGGATGTTCCAGCCATTCGTATTGTCATTCATGAAGGAGTTCAACCCTTCGTTATAAACCGGGATGTGAACGCCGTGATTGCCGATGTATCCCAACGACAGCGAGGCCTTGTCTCCCAGCGCCTGCTGGATTCCCAAGCTCCACTGCTCGTAGTACGGAGTATGGAAGGTGCCGACTTGACTGTAGACAGTGGGAACCTTAAAGGCACTTCCCAACTGTGCAAGCAGACTGTTATAGGTTGCACCGCTGGCAAATCCTTGTTGAATGGCCGTCGCGGTTTGCTGGCCCTGTGCATACGGGCCGCTGGCGGTGGTATCGCCCCATGGGACGCCGGTGCTATATACCGTCGCGACATTAGGCGTGTTGAGCATGAATTGATCGCCCACCACTGCCGGGAAGGCATCGTAGAAGAGACCGAAGCCGCCACGAACAACTGTCTGGTCGCTTCCGCCCGGTGACCAGGCGAATCCAAATCGAGGCGAGACATCAATCGCGTCCGTTCCCCGGTAGATCTGGTGACGGTTCGCATCGAGCATCTGGTTATACGGAGTGTTGGGCGTGATCAAGCCGTTGGCCAGCATGGTATTGAAATCACCCGCCAACAACGTGGCGCAATTGAGCTGGCAAACCGGGTTGGAATTGTGCTCAAAGCGCAATGCCAGGGTGAGTTTCAGGCTCTTGTTAACCCGCCACTCATCTTGTCCATAAATACCAAGTCCCCATAGCGCGACCGGCTCAGTCGCCCTGGTCGGGAAACGCTGCCGTGTCTGCAAGGCAATGCCGTTGTAAAAGTCAGTCTGACCGCCATCGCCGTTGCCGCTGACGTCGCCAATCAGGACTTCTGGGTTGTTGAGCACGCTGAAGGTGTAATCAGTAATGTCGTAACGCCGGAAGTTGGCGCCGAACTTGAGAGCATGCACTCCCTTCGTCCAGGAGAAGTCATCCACGAACTGATACTGGGTTACGTTACGTCCCTGTGGAAAATCGTATGCGTAGCTGGTAATCCGTTCGGGTCGCCCAGGTTGAATCCGGTGGAAATGATCGAGTACGGGAAAATACTGGGATCGGTCTGGGTGAAAATCGCCCGATAGTAGCTACCCGCGTAGATGAAGCTGTTGGTAACGTTAGGGCTGAATACGTGCGTCCACTGCCCCTGTCCGTCATAGGCCGGCTGATAACTGGCCGCGCTCAGACCGACGCTGAACGGATCGGCCAGCGTGGCCTGGGTGCCGTGGTCCATGCGGACCCGCCAGAATAAGTGGTCCTTGTCGGAAAGGTTGTAGTCGACACGTCCACTCAGAATCCATTCCGTACCGGGCAGGGCCGGTGTCGCCTGATAGGTCGAGAAGCAGTTGTCCGGAGTGAAAGCTGGGTTCAACGTATTCAGCACTCCACCGCAGCTTCCCGGAATGTAGTTGGTGCCGTTGTATCCCGGCGCCGAGGTATAGAGGCCGAAAAGCTTTTGATAGAGGCCAACCTCGTTAGGAGCGGTCGCTGTCAGATTAGCGATCGTCTGGGTCATAAACGTCGGGCTCGGCACATACACCGGCTGACTGGAGGGAACGATGTAGCGGATGCCCTCGTTGTCGGCGAAGAAGAAGAGCTTGTCCTTCTTGATCGGTCCGCCCAGCGAATCGGCCCACTCGTTGTTGTTGGCAAACGGCCGCGGCGTCTGCGAAAGATTGTTAAACCAGTCGTTCGCGTCCAGCACGCGACCAGTCCACCAGTACTCCACATTGCCATGGAACTGATTGGTGCCGCTCTTCGTGACGTAGTTAACCTGCGCGCCTGCCTGCTGGCCGTACTCGCCAGAGTAAGCGTTGCTGATAACCGTAGCTTCCTGCAGGTCATTCTTGCCGAGCGTAAGGTTAGTAGCGCCGGAATTGTTCAGGTTCAGGTAAGGATCCATGTCGTTCTCGCCATTCACCGTGAACAGGTTCGACGTGGCGGGAAGACCGGAGGTCTGGAAGTTGCCGTAACCACCACCGGTGTTCATGTTGATTCCGGGAGCAGTCTGGGCAACATAGGTGAGGTCGTTACCGCCGTTCGGCTGATTTTGAATTACATTCGAACCGAAGTTGGTGGAGAGGTCGGCGTTATCGGACTGCACCAAGGGGGCCACCGAAGTCACTTCCACCGTTTGCGAGTTAGCGCCCACCGCCATTTTCACGTCAGAGACGGTCGCCTGGCCGATGTTAACGCTGGTCTGCGTTTCAGCTTTGCTGAAGCCCGAAGCGCTTACGCTCACCGTGTAGCTGCCTGGGCTCAGCAGTGAGAATCGATAGGTTCCGTTGGAACCGGTTGTCGAGGTACGCGTCGAGCCGTTGGCGTTGCTTTTCAACGTCACCGTAGCTCCGGACACGACCGCGCCGCTGGGATCTGTGACCGTACCGGTAATATCGCCCGACACCAGCGATTGGGCCATCAACGACGGCGCCATCACTGCGGCGATCACCAGCACAGCCAAAAGTCCGAGGATCACTTTCTTTAGTTTCATATCGCCTCTTCAAGGTAGCTTCGTGTGTCTCTGCAGATGTTTCTGAGACCCGTCCGCTTATGAGCCCTGATCGGTGTTTCCTAGGGTCCATCTCGGCCAGGAAAGAAATGTCCGGGCGATAGGAGTGCAACGCTTGTGCCAATGTCCAGATCGTGCTGCAACTTACTGTGATCAAAGGAATTAATGTTCAAAATATGCTTGAATGGCAGAGTAACACTACTACTTTCCATAGATTTTGCCCACTTTGGATCCAAATTTTTATATAAAACGGCTATCAGTTGCTGAAAACGATGTGCGTAGTAGTCAAGGCTCGACCCGGTCGGAAACCGTCCGGACAAAAAAAGGGCGGCCCCGAAAGGCCGCCAAAGTGGAACAGTTTTGAGGGGAGCTTTTAGAACACCAGCTTGCCTTGGAACTGAATAATTCGTCCCGAAGGCAGACCGGTAAAGAACGAGCCGTAAGGTCCGGTCGGTGGTGCGGTGGTTTGCAGTACCTGACCGAAGTTGGCCGCTCCAAACGTATCCACGGGTGAAGCGAAGTTCGGGTGATTGAACACGTTGTAGAAATTCGCGCCCACGCCGAATGCCAGCCGCTCGGTCAGCTTGAAGTTCTTGTTGATAGTGAAGTCCGAGTCGAAGAACCCGGGGCCACGGAACTGGTTACGAATCTGGTTGGGGAATACGGTCGCACCGTTCGCCGTGACAAATCCCGCCGCCGACAGACAGCCGGTTCCGTACTGGTTGCAGGCTCCCTGTCCGTTCCCAACCACTTCGGCCGGGAAGTACGGGGTGCCCGAATAATTGTTGAGGCCCGCGCTGCTGTCGAGTACCGTCAAAGGCAGTCCCGAGCGGGCGAAGAAGTTCTGCGAGATTGTCCAGCCGCCAAACGCACCGTTCGCAAACTTGTTGCTGAACTTGAACGGGGTGTTCCACACGTAGGACGCGTTAAACGAATTGCGGATGTCATAGTCCGCGTTGCCGTAGTTGCTGCACGCCAGACAGAAAGGATTGATCTGGTATTGCAGGCTGGTGAGGCCGTTATACGGCGTTCCCTGAACTCCATTGTTGGAGACTTCATCCAGGGAATGGCTCCAGGTATAGCTGGCCTGTATCGTGAATCCATACGTCAGACGGCGTTGATAGCTGGCCGTCAGTCCGTTGAAGTTGGAGACCGCACCAGAGTAGACCTCTGCCACGGTTGAGAAGTTACCACTAAGCGGCGCACCCGGGATCCCGCCATTCACCAGCCCCGAAGCCGTAAAGGCGTTGGGATAGTTGGTAATTGGAATGTTAATTCCGTGGTTGCCGACATAGGCCAGGGTGAAGGAACTCTTGTCATCCAACTGCTGTTCCAGTTGCAAGCTCCACTCCTGATATCTGGGGGTGTGGAACGTTCCGATAAAGTTGTCAACACTGGGGGCTGAGAACCCTGTCGGGACAGAAGCACTTAACGAGTTGAACGAGGCGCCATTGGCGAAGCCGCTCCGGATGGCCGCCGCCGAAGTGGAGGCCATACTCCAGGCACCTGCGGCAGTGGTGTTGTCTGCCCAGGGAACCCCAAACAGAACTTCGGGAACCAGGTTGGGCAAATTGGTCATGGAGTTATCGGCATAGATGGACGGGAAGGCATCGTAGAAGATACCAAAGCCGCCGCGAAGGACAGTCTTATCGCTGCCGCCCGGTGACCAGGCAAAGCCGAACCGTGGCGCCCAATTGATCGTATCCGTGCCCCGGAAGGTGCTCGCTTGATTCGCCGTGATCATCTGGTTGTAAGGAGTGTTGGGATCCGTACTCGTAGTCACGAACGGACTGGTTAAGTACGATGCGCAATTCAGGTTGCAGTTGGGAGTGGAGTTGTGTTCGGCACGGATTGCCAAGGTGAGTTTCAGGCTCTTGTTTACCCGCCACTCATCCTGGGCATATACCCCGAGACCCCAGAGAGCGACCGGCTCGGTGGCTCGGCTGGGAAAGTTCTGCGCGAACACCGCTGCTACGCCATCGTAGAAGCTGGGAACGTCGCTGATGATCGTTTCCGGATTGTTAAGGACGCTGAAGGTGTAGTCGGTGAGGTCATAGCGGCGGAAGTTACCGCCGAACTTCAGACTATGCGCCCCCTTAGTCCACGAGTAATCGTCCACAAACTGATACTGCGTGACGTTGCGTCCTTGGGGGAACAGGAAGAGATTGCCACCCATGTTGGTAGCACCTAAACCAGACAGATCGACAGTAGTTGGAAACACGGAATTCGCGCCGTCGGTCTGGGTGAAGATCGCCCGGTAGTAGCTGCCGGCATAAACAAAATTATTGGTGGCGTTGGGACTGAATACGTGGGTCCACTGTCCCTGGCCATCATAAGCCGGCTGGTAACTGGCGGCGTCGAAGGCCGAGCTAATAGGATCGGCATAGGTCGCCTGCGTACCGTGGTCCATACGTACTCGCCAGAACAAGTGGTCCTTGTCGGATAGGTTGTAGTCCACGCGGCCGCTGATGATGTATTCCGTGCCCGGCAGAGCAGGCGTCGCTCCATACTGCTCGAAGCAGTTGCCGGCGAAAGTTGTCAGAGTTCCACAACCCGTGCTGCCGGGGATAGGCGATTGATTCGCATACCCTGGGGCGGCTGCATAGAGGTTAAACATCTTCGAATACAGCGGAACCGATGCTGGGTTCAGAGTTGCCAGGTTAGCCAACGTCGAAGCTGCAAACCCCGGAGTGGGAGAAACGACGGTCGTGGAAGAAGGAACGATGTAGCGAATTCCTTCGTTGTCCACGAAGAAGAAGAGCTTGTCTTTCTTGATCGGTCCGCCAAACGAATCGGCCCACTCGTTGTTGTTGGCAAACGGACGAGGCGTTCCGCTCAGATTATTGAAATAGTCGTTGGCATCCATCGCGCGGCCGGTCCACCAGTATTCGGCATTACCGTGAAACTGGTTGGTGCCTGACTTGGTCACGTAGGAAACCTGCACGCCTGCCTGCTGGCCATACTGGCCTGAATAGGCATTGGTAATCACCGTTGCCTCTTGCAGATCATTCCTGCCGAGAGTCAGGTTGGTGGCGCCAGAGTTGTTCAAGTTCAGGAACGGATCCATGTCGTTCTCTCCGTTGACCGTGAACACGTTGGAAGTAGCCGGAAGACCGGAAGTCTGGAAGTTGCCGTATCCCATGCCGGTATTCATGGTTACGCCAGGCGCGGTTTGCGCAACGTAGGTGATGTCGTTGCCGCCGTTGGGCTGAATTCGCGATCATGTTCTGATCGAAGTTGGTGGACAAGTCGGCATTTTCCGCATTCACCAGCGGGGCCGCACCCGTAACTTCCACCGTCTGCGAGCTGCTGCCGACCGCCATCTTAATGTCGGCGATCGATGCCTGGCCCACGTTGACCTGTGCCGTGCTTTGCGCCTTGCTGAAGCCCGATGCGGTTACAGTCACCGTGTAGCTGCCCGGACTCAGCAGGGGAAATCGATAGGTTCCGTTGGAACCCGTAGTAGAGTTGCGCGTCGAGCCGTTGGCGTCGCTCTTCAGCGTAACCGTGGCGCCGGACACAACCGCACCGCTCGGATCGGTGACCGTACCGGTAATATCGCCGGTTACCAGCGACTGCGCCATCAACGACGGCGCCATCACTGCTGCGATCACCATTAAAGTCAGAACTACTGTGATCGATCTTTTTGCTGTCATATGTCCTCGTAAATCCATCTGCCTTTTTCAGTTGCCGGAACCAGTCGTAATTTGTCTGAAGCTTGGCGGGATTTATTGAGTTCAATCCCACGGCTGTGCTGGCGCTTACGGCAGGTTCACGACATCTTTGCTAGTCACATGTGCAATACCGCAGCCAATGCGTTTATCGAGGATTTACTAGGAGTTACAGTGATTCCACAATAGATCAGTTATGACTTTCCAGAGGTCGCCTGACTAATTCGTCGTCTCAATTACGCAGTTTGAATTGCATCTTTGTTGCTCTGTCCCCAGGCTCTGTGAGTTCACGTCAATGCCAAACCAGCTTTTGCATAATATGGAATTACGAAGATATGTAACACAAACAGTAGGAAGAGCACAGATTGGAAGCAATGGTATCCGCCGTAATTAATGATTAACGAAATTCTGATTAGGGCGCTTGTTTTGAAGGGGCGTAGCTTTAGCTACGCCGTAAAAAGCTCTTTATTTTTTGTCATCTCGAACCCGGCTTTAGCCGGTGAGGGATCTGCTTTTCGAGGGTTGTAGCCAAATATTTCTTAAGGCCAGTCCGCGTGTTCAATTCGCAATAATCATCGACAATTGTGAGGAATGGCAGGATTAGATCTGTAACTGTAGAGTAGTCCGGGATTAAGTGCAGCGGAGTACACAACTACTACTATTGAGCAAATCCATTCGTCCCTATCCATGACACGGCGAGGTCTTTCAGGTTCTTCTTATAGGTTCGGGTTACCGTATATTCTTTACCACCTTTGAGACGAAGGGCATATTCCCCGGTGACCCATGGCTGTATTTCTTCTACGAAAGCCACATTAACTAGCACGGAGCGGTGAATTCGAATGAATCCGTAAGGCTTCAATGTTTCCGCCATGACCGAGATAGACTCCCGCAACAGGCAAGATCCTGCCTCCCGCTGTAACAGCACATAGTTCCCCTCGGCATGTACCGCGATTACCTCACTCGGATTTATGAAGAGAATCCGCCCTTTGGCCTTGATTGCGATCCGGGCCGATCGCCGTTGTGAAGACATCTGTACGTGGGGTAGGGCCTCCATCAGTTTGGCCGCTCGCTCGCCCGCCGTTCTTCGAAACGCCACGTCCAGGGCTTCCTCGATCCTTTCATTAGAGAAAGGCTTTAACACATAGTCGACTGCATGGTTTTCGAATGCGGCAATCGCATATTCCGCGTGCGCCGTTACGAAGATTACCGAGGGCACAGGACGGTCACTCTCTTTTAGCCGTCCCAGAAACTCAACTCCCGAAATCTCGGGCATGTTGATGTCCAGCAGGAGGACGTCGTAGGAATTTTGCTCCAATCGTTCCAGCGCCTCAATCGCGTCACTTGCCAAGTCGAAGCTCTCGACGTCGCGCCTGGTCTTCAGCGCATTCGCCAAAGCTGTTTGTGCCAGCGGCTCGTCATCGACAATTAATACGCGCATGATATTCAGCCTCAATATTCATTCCATCCGGCATCGGTAACTCTGCCGCTGCCTGCTGCGAGCGTAGCGCGGGCAACACCAGGGTTGCCGTTGCTACCCGATCTTCTCCCACCGCAAAAGAAAATGTCGCGTCCTCGGAATACAGATGCCGCAAACGAGCCTCGGTGTTTCTCAGCCCCACACCCGTTCCTTTAGGCCTTGTTCCTCCCACGCTATTGCGAACTTGTAGCTCGAATAAGTCATTTCTTCTGCGCGAAATAATTTCCACCCAGCCTCTTTCGCGCGACGAAGCAATGCCGTGCTGGATCGCGTTTTCCACCAACGGCTGCAGGATCAATTGCGGCACCAGCATTTGCTGCGTATTCGGATCTATGGACCAATCGACCGTAAGCCGCGGCCCACAACGCATTTTCTCCAGGTCAAGATATTCCCCTACGAACCTTAGCTCCTCGCGCAGAGGAATCAGATCAGTGCCGCTGTGCTGTAAAGCCGTGCGCAGCAGGGTAGAAAGCTTAATGATCATCAGCTTGGCACTCTTGCGGTCGCTATCCATCAAGGTTGCGATTCCATGCAGGGTATTAAACAGAAAATGCGGATGCAGCTGCATCTTCAGGGCCTGCAGTTCGCTGGCTGCCAGCGCTTGCTGATATTCGTACCTTTCCAGCTCCTGTTTCCGGGCTCGGTCGAAATACTCGTAGGCATGAGCGGCTACTATCAGCGCGATATAGATAGTGACAAGATCGGCAAATCCACCATGGATAACCTCGATGGGACTATGTCCGCTGCGCGGAACATAGCGTTGCAAGGCAGCGCTCCAAGGCGGAATCAGGCACCATCGAATGCCCGCATAGAGGAACATGAAGGGCACCACACCCAGGCAGTAGGCAAGAACGTAACGCACAATATGCCTCGCCCTGCCGATGTGGCGCCTGACAATATAGAAAATCGGGGGTGTCAGCAACGCGAAGGTGAAGCCCCTCGCCTCCGCCAGGCGGATCATGTCCAGAAATGACGACTTGATATTCAGCGACTCGTCGAAGATTCGGTATTGCCAGCCCGTAAGCAGGGAAAGACCGCACCAGATGGCGATCGACACCAAGTAAGCCTTGGCGATGTTTCTAGGTTCGGCCCGCTCCATGTGTCTACTTCTTACTGATTCTATGCCTGGAATGATAGGTTGTTCGGTCGCCAAGGGATGAAGCGACATGAAAAACGGCTGAATCGACTACAGCTTGATATGAAGCTCCGTGGAAGAACGAATGTCGGCTAAGTTTTGGCGGCACCGGGAGTTGCCATTCGTAGTTTTGTACTTACAGAACGTTGCGCAATATAGCGCGAGTCTGAAGATATGCCGTCCTTTCCTTATCCTATTCTTGTGAGCTCATCATAAATGCCGCTTCTCAACCAGCCGTTGACTATTCCTACTTCCCACCCCGAGTTTACTGTCGCTGATGAATAATGGCGGGATGACTGTCACAAATTTCGCTTGCCATTCCCCTGGCTGCGGTAAAGTATGAAGAAGAATATGCTGCAAAAGATGGCCCGGTATTTCGGATGAACCTGTCTGCTGCAGCTTCGCGAGGGATGAGTACGAAAATCCGAGCCACGGCGTTACTCGTAGCACTCTGCCTCACCATCCCTGCTTTAGCCCAGGTGGACCTGAAGTCTCGTCCCGCCCCCGACTTCGGAGCGGGCGCCGTGTGGCTCGATCAGGGTGCTCCCGTGCCGCACCACATCTCCGACTACCGTGGCCACGTCGTGCTCATCGATTTCTGGGAGTACACCTGCATCAACTGTATTCGCGACTTCGCCGTGGTCAAGCGCTGGTACACCAAGTACCATCCCTACGGCTTTGACGTCATCGGAGTACACTTCGGCGAATTCAACATCGGCTTCAAGGTCGACAATGTGCGCGCCGCGGCGCAGCGCTATCGCTTGCCGTGGCCGGTCGTGGCCGATCAGGAGGGCACGACCTGGAAGGTGTATGGTTCCGAGGGCTGGCCTAATCGTTATCTGATCGATCCGCAAGGCACTATCGTCATGCAGATCTTCGGTGAGGGTCACGACCGGGAAATGGAAACCAAAATTCGCGAACTGCTGGCGGTGGCTCATCCCGAGGTACTGAAGATTCCACTTGATCCCGAAGAAGATGACACCACTCAGAAATGTGGCATCACCACCCAGGAGACCTACGTAGGCGAGCTCTATGGACGTGGCTCGGTGGATAACATAGGAGACCATCACGCCGGCGAGACTGTCGATTTCATGCCGCCGCATTCGCCGCCCGACGGTGGTGTCATGCTAGCCGGCCGTTGGCGGATCGAGAAGGACGGCGTGACTTCGCAAGGTCACGGAGCAGCCGCGGAAGTGCGCTACCACGCCCGCTCCGTATATAGCGTTCTTAGTCTTAATGGCGCCAAGCAGGTCCGCGTCAATCTCCTCCAGGATGGCAATCCACTGCCCAAGGAAAGCGCCGGAGCCGACGTGAAGTTCGACAGCAAAGGGGCTTACGTCGATGTAACCGAGGGGCGCATGTATTACCTGGTGCGCACTCCTACCTTCACCGCTCACTTGATTTCACTGCAGCCCGAGGGCCCCGGCCTTACCCTGCATTCATTCACCTACGGCAACAACTGCCAACTCCAGGACCAGCCCTAGCCGCGGTCGCAGCACGAAAGCCAGCGCGTTCTACGCCTCGTACTGCACCAACGCTGCCATGCCCGCTTCCAGATGCCAAAGCACGTGACAGTGAACAAACCACAGTCCAGGATTATTGGCATCGAACTCCACCGTCACACTATTTCGTCCCGGCACTAACACCGTGTCCCTGAGCGCGCCACTAAACCGGCGATCGTTGATGGCCACCACCTGGAACGAGTGACCGTGAAGATGCATAGGGTGCGACATGGGCGTTTCATTGACGAATTTCAAACCCACTCGCTGTCCAGGCTTCACTCGCACCTGTGCCTGCTGGCTGCCGGGATTATTCACGTCAAACGCCTGGCCATTGATCAGCCATTCATAGCGGGTCATGTTGCCTTGCAGGCGCAACACGCTGACCTGGTCGGCAACTCTGTCCGTCAGTGGCTTGGTGGCGGCGAGTTGGCTCTCCAGTCCGAGCGTCAGTAGTCCGGTGGAAACGGAGTTCTTCACCGGCAGACGTTGCACCTGTGCACCGAAAGTAGCCAAGACAATTCCGGTTTGTTCCACCGCAAATTCTCGCAGCGCCACGATCGGGAAAGCGCCTCCATCGCGCGGAATCTGCACTCTCACGTCGATGCGCTGCGCGATGGCCAGTGGAAAGCGGCTACCCTGGACGGGCTTGACCGGCATCCCATCGGTGGCAATCAGTTCTCCGTTCAGAGCTCCCAGATCGATGAAGAAATTCGTGCCGCTACTGCCGTTGATAATCCGCAATCGCAGCCGCCCTCCCTTCTCAACCTTCACCACTTCCGGATCGTTCAGCGTGCGATCGTTGGCCAGATAAGCATCGTAATTCACGTCATTGGCGTCGGGCGTCCCGGTTGCCATCTTCATGCTTTGCGAATTCTGTGCCGTCGTCGAGCCGCCTGTCCCCGACATGGTCAGCGGCTCTCCTTCGCCAATGACTGCTACCCCCTTCGCATTCTGCCGCAGTCTGGCATAGATTTCCTTCGGCGGGGTGAAGCTGAAGTCTGACAGGAACAGCACCACCTCTTGCTCATCGCGCACCTGATCGGCCGGGTCGTGCACAATCAACGGAGCGGCCAGCAGGAAAGCTTCCTGCAGCCCCTGGTGAGAGTGCATCCAGTGCGTGCCGGCGGGCCGGACCGGAAAGTTATAAAAGTTGCTGGCATCAGGGCGGATCACCGGCTGCGTAACCCCAGGGACGCCATCCTCGTTATTCGGCGGATGCAGTCCGTGCCAGTGGATTGCCGTCGGCACAGTCAGCTTGTTTTCCAAGGTCACCCGGAACGGTTCGTTCACCGCGGAGCTCATACCTTGCGCGCCGTTCGGTTGCAGCAGTCCCATTACATTGGCGGCTTTGCCATTGATCTCCAACGTGCGTCTTGTGGCTTGGATCGTGGTTGTCAACGAACCTGGCTGGGCCCGCGGCGCGCCTGGCTGCGAAAAATAGAGTGGGCTGGCAAAACTCCGGTCGGATAGCAGGGTACTTCCCACCAAGGCACCGAACGAAGTTGCCAGAAACTTCCGGCGTGAGACCTCTTGACTCATTTGCTTCCTCTGGGGCGACCGTGCAATGACTATCATTCTATGAGACCGGCGGCACAGAAGGAATACACATTTTGCACCTCGCCTGCTCAGCACCAAATTCATCGTCGAGAACGTGCTTCAAAAATACCCTTTAGGGAAACGCTGATTAAAGCTTGTCTTGAAGGGGACGGCCTTCAGGCCGTCCGTGAAGTACACGCAAAATCAGCGCGGCTTTAGCCGCTGCGGGACCTCGCGTTGACTTGATCAGAGTTTCGTTAGGTTTTCTTGGTGGAAGCGCGGGCCTTTGGGCCTGCGAAATTGGCGGCTCCCCGAGAAACGGCTTTAGCCTCGGCCCGGCGAAGTGGGGTTTATGAAACACGCTCTAGTAAACTGAATGCGGTTATCATCGACTGGAGCTTCGGCCTCGCGGCCCCTCGCTATGACTTTTTCAGCAGCCCGTAAAGTCGCGTTCGCCGCCACCATCGCGATTCCCTTCGTAATTGGCGCTCTTTGTTGTGCACAGACCGCCGTTGGCCATACCCCCCCGCCATCGCAATCCGAGTCCGCTGCATCGGAGCTGGCGCCCGGAAGCGCCCAACTGATCACCCCGGAGGATCTGGTAAAGATTCTGCAATCCGCCACTGCCGTCAAGCCTCTCATCCTGAATGTCGGCCCTCACCTTATTTATCTGCAGGCTCACATCCCCGGCGCCGAGTACATCGGGCCAGGTTCGGAGTCGCGCAGCATCGAGCAGTTGCGAACCCGGGTAAAGTCGTTGCCGCGCGACCAGTTCATCGTCCTTTATTGTGGATGCTGTCCCTGGAATCATTGTCCCAATGTGCGTCCCGCCTATAACGAGTTGCACACCATGGGATTTACCAAAGTAAAGGTTCTCTATATCGCCGACAACTTTGGCGCGGACTGGGTATACAAAGGTTATCCTTCTGTTAAAGAACACTAGTATCGCGTCCCGGAAGTTCGTGGGATAACTCAGCATCGGTTTTGAAAGGGCACGGCTTCAGCCGTGCCGTAAAAACGCAGTTGGAGTTCGGCTTCAGCCGCTGAGGTAAAGACGTTCCCGCAACCCGTGATTTCCGAGTTGTTGAAGGAACTTCCGGGACACAACACTAGCGGGTTGCTGAAAAACTGTGCATGAGATGATTTTTTGAAGGGGCGTACCTTTAGGTGCGCCGTAAAAGCCGTTTATTTCTTGTCATTCCGAGGCGGGTTCAGCCGCCGAGGAATCGCTTTTCGGCCTTTTTCAGCGGCCTGTTTAGTCGGCGAGACATCTGCGTTCCGACTTTTTTTTAGCAACCTGCTAGAGGCCAGACATAAATGGGTTGGAGAGGTCACGGCTTCGGCCTTTCGCCAGCGGCCTGTTAGTGTTGGGTGTCAGCCCCGAAGGCTAGAAGCCATCTCATAAATCGCACGGAGTCGCGATTTGTGTCAGGGCACGTCTTCAGACGTGCCGCAAAGCGGCGGTACGACTAGGGCTTTAGCCCCTGAGGGCCGCTTTTGCAGGCATAAAGTCAGTTTAGATAAACTGCGATTCGAATCGAATGGAGTATCGATGAAGAAGGTAATCCTGATTGTTGTGGTAGTCGTATTGGCAATCGTTCTCTACAAAGCGGCTCGCAACCACACTGCCCAGAGCGGCCCTATTTCGGCTGTGAGTCATTCTCTGGCTCCTGATTTCTCGCTAACCGATCTGAATGGACAACCCCTGTCCCTCTCAACCTATCGGGGCAAGGTAGTTCTCCTCGACTTCTGGGCAACCTGGTGTACGCCTTGCCGCGCGGAAATCCCCCACTTTGTGGAATTCCAGAACGCCTATCGCGACCAGGGATTGCAAATCATCGGCATCTCGATGGACGACGATCTGAAACCCGTGGGCCCGTTCTACAAGGACTACAAGATGAACTACCCGGTCGCATTGGGGAATGACAAACTGGCACAGGCCTATGGAGGCATTCTCGGCCTGCCCGTGACATTCCTAATTGGTCGCGACGGCCATATTCAGGCAAAGTATGTCGGCGCTGTAGATATTTCAAGTATCGAGCAAGGAATTAAGTCGTTGGTGCAGGCAAAATGACTCTAAGTCAATACCATTAATGTCGGATTAACAGTTTGCTGAAGAACTCGGTTGGATCCGTCGTTCGGGTAGTGCGGCGCTTCAGCGCCGCGTCCAAGTCCTTTATTCTTGTCATCACGAGCCGGCTTCAGCCGGCGAGGGATCTGCTGTTTTGTGTTTTTCAGCAAACGGTTAAAGGAAGCCATTCGGCCAGCCCGGCATTCCCACACACACGCCGCAGGCCTACTCGTCAGGCATCAACGAGAAGCCTCGTTCCTGAGCTGGTTCTCCCTCCGGATTTATTGCACTATTCATGTGGCATTTACTTCTGCGTCAACAGATAAGGGCACACTCTTACTCTGGGGACCATGAAAATGCTGATCACCAGCGCACAAGGTCGCGATGGCTACCGTTCGCACTGAGACCTTATCGGAGTCGCTGGGCCGGCCCAATTGCACACGTATTCCTATCGATGAGCTCCCTTTCAGCGCCCGCGACGCCACTGCCGGCAGCGAAGATGAATTGCAAGCCGTGGTCGTGGGCCGGTCGAGCGACTGCGACCTGCCGCTGAGCATTCGCGAGTCGCGCTTCTTCCGTAACATCGCCCGTCGCAGCGCCAGTGGCGAAGCGCCTCGCCGCACCTTGTCGGAGTTGGAAGCCTTCCTCAACGACACCCGCGGCGTCTGGGAAAACAGTTGGATTCGCTTTCCCGAATCGCGCCTCAGCCGGCATGCGCTGCACGTCTTCCATGCCGATCTTCAAGTCGCCAGGAACGGCTCCATCGGCGAACGGTCAGACGCGTCGCGCTTTCGCTTTACCCAGAACGGCGAGCCCTGGCTGCGCATCCCTATCAGCTATGCGCTGAAGTTGTCGCTGGCTGACCTGATCGGCTCGCAACCGCACATGCCGGAGACCGATGCGCGAGCAAGCCTCGCGCCTGATGCAGCATTTCCTCAACGACAACACTTCGCCCGAGACCACGTCGTTCCACATCGTTTCGGCGCAGTCGAAGCGTTCGCTGGGCGAGCAAGTGGCGCGCGAGGCAGCGCGGCGATTTCTGTTTACCTCGCTATTGATTTCGTGGGCCAACCGCCGCTTCGGTCTGCTCGAAACCGGGCAGCGCGCCCTGGTCTACCACGCGCCCGTGCCATCGGTGCATCAGGAAGAGCTTTCGTCTTGCACCTCCGACTCGTTTTATCGCGAGCTGTTCATGAGCCCGTGTCTCTCGGGATGGAGCGACGGTGAGGAGAAGTATCAGTACATGCACCTGTGCCACCAGGTGCTGAGCCGCAGCCAGCTGAACGCCGTCGCCAAGCTGCGCGAGGCCGGCATCATCGCCAACGACCTGATCGTGCTGCCCAGCCTGTCGAACGTGAGCTTGGCCAACAACGGTATTCACATCACCATGGGCAGTCGCGTGCTCGATCGCCAACTGCGATGTCGAACCAGCTTCCTGCCCGCTGACGAGAAGCGCTTGGGCGATCTCGCCATCAAGATCTACGAACACTTTCTCGCGCTGTTCGTCGGAACCTACACCGCAGCTCCTTTCCGCATCGGCTTTACCCAGTTTCATCCTGAGCGCCTGTTGTCGTTTCTGCCGCACGAGCTTGACTTTACGCATCTGCGCCTGCTCTGGCGCGAATGGAAGGAAAAGGCGCAGCTCAGTCTCTGCGGACATTCGCTGACGCCGTACGGGCCGCGCGGACTCGATCGCATGGTTGCGAAACTGTTTAACCTTCGCGGCGATTGCGTTCCCGATGCGCGTTTGCTGACCTATCCCGTGGCCTGGCTGGCCAGCGAGCAGGCGTCGGCGCTCGATGGAGTTCACGGCAACATTCAGCGCTTGTCGTCGGAGCTGGATGAACTTGGCATCGTCGATCAGCGCATGTCGTTTTATATGCCGCTGCGGTTGCGGGAGCGGCAGCGCGACGGCTACTCCGGCTTCGAGGCGCGCTATTACAGCCTGTTTCCCAGCTACGATCGCGACATGGCAGCCGCCGCCAATCTGCAGCAATTCTTGCTGGCGCTGGCCTACCGTCTGGCCCTGCAAGGCGAAGTCACACACCGGGAAATTCCCGACGATCCCACTTCGGAGAGTGAGCGCCGTCAGCCGTTCTTCTTCTCCGCCGCGGGTGTCCCCGCGTTCTACGTCCATGGCGACTCGCGCAACCAGTTCCTGCGGACGCTGTTGCTGAACTGCAAGAAGACGCGCCCCAGCCGCCGCCATCCGGGCTATTTCCGCATCTCGATCCGCGACTATCGCCGGGCATTGCTCGCCTATATTCAGCAGACAGCCGGCGATCTGATCGAAGCCATGAACATGCAATGCACCCTGGCCGATCTGGCCGTCCGTTGCAACGACAAGCAGCAGGAGGCCAGCTATCGCTTGCAAAGCGCCGTGCTGGGCGATTCCGCAAAAGATGCGATGCACATTGAAGCCCGCGACTTCAATCGCCAGGCGGAAGATTTCTATCGCGAAGATCTGCGGCGCGAACATTTGCGTGAGGCGCTGTGCCATCTGCGCGAAGATGCCGCGACGCTCGAAAGCTCAGACTCCGACAATGTCAGACAATGTCTGCGACACGGCGTCCGCATTCAGGATGCCGCGCGCTTCCTTCACGATGTCGAAGAGCGGGTGTTGCGCGACGATCTTTCGCAGCAGGAAGTCGCCGCGTTGCTGAATCTGTTGGTGCTGCTGGCGGAGCAGGACCGCCGGAAGGCGCGGGCGTTGGCATGAGTCACTTGCAGCATCAGTACATCGACCGCGCCACCGGCAACCTGGTACGCGAACATCTGCTGGCGAATTCCGTAGTCAGCGCGCTGTACTCGCCCGCGCTGGAGAAGGCCCCGCTGCTGACCCGGCTGGCCTCCAGTCGCTACGTTTCGTCCCTGCTTGGCTACCTGAACTACGACAACGTATTGTCGTCGCGGGCCACTGGGATGCTGAAGTTTCTGCGCCAGTCTGGCATCCCGCTTGGGGAGTTCGCCGGCAACTTGTCGGAGTATGACACCGCGCGCAAAATCTTTGAGCGCCAGATTCGTTATTGGAATTGCCGACCGCTGCCGGCGAATCCTCGCGCCGTAGTCTGCCCAGCCGATGCCCGAGGCCTCATCGGCTCGATGCAAAAATCCTCAGGCCTGTACCTCAAGCAGAAATTCTTTTCCTTTCCTGAGTTGCTGGGCGATGGCTCGCCCTGGCACCGATCGTTTGCGGGCGGCGACTACGCGGTCTTTCGCCTGACACCAGAGAAATATCACTACACCCACAGCCCGGTGTCGGGCCGCGTGCTCGACATCTACTCCGTCGAGGGCCGCTACTATCCCTGCAACCCCAACGCTACTGTGCAGCTGATAACGCCAGTCTCGAAGAACCGCCGGGTAGTGACGATTCTCGACACGGATTGCCCGAACGGTTCGCTCGTGGGCCGCGTCGCCATGATCGAGGTGGTTGCGCTGATGATCGGGCAGATCGAGCAGCGCTATAGCGAGCATCGCTATGAAAATCCGCGAACTATCGCGAAGGGAATGTTTCTGCGTGCGGGAGCGCCCAAAGCCCTCTTTCGTCCGGGAAGCAGCACCGTGGTCCTGCTCTTCCAGCGCGATCGCATTCGCTTCGCCCCCGACCTGGTGGAGAACCAGCAGCGCTGGGGCGTGCACAACCGCTTCTCTCTGACATTGGGGGAGCCGGTCACAGAAACCGATGTCGCCGTGCGCTCACTTTTGGCAACGCCCGTCGAGGAGGATCCATGCTAAACCTGGGCTTTGTTGCTGCTCTTGCAATCGGACTTTTCGCGCTGGTTGTCTGGGGAGTTCGCACTCTGCCCGCCGAACGCTGGCAGATGCTGGCAGCCGTGCCCACTGCGAAATTGGCCGACGGTTCCTGGCGCGGTTTGAACCTCACCTTCTACGGATTCTTCAGCGCGTCCGGAATAGCGTTTGGCTTCGCCATCATGTTGTTACTGCTGGCATCCATCGGGGTGCCGGTTGCCGTCAGCATTGCATTGATACTGCTCGTTCTCCTGCTGTGCGTGCCGGCATCACGTCTAATTGCCGGAATGGTCGAGCGCAAGCGCAACACCTTCACCGTTGCCGGCGCCGCGTTCGTCGCAACCATTCTGCTGCCTTGGCTGGTGCTGGCCTTGCGGCCGTTCGCTGGCCGTGTACTACATTGTAGGATTCCTGTCCTACCCACCTTCGCGGCCGCGGCGATTGCCTATGTGCTGGCCGAATCAATTGGACGCTTGGCCTGCCTCAGCTTCGGATGCTGCTACGGCATTCCGCTACGCGAGGCCAATCCTGCCATCGCCCGCCTCTTTCAGAAGCACAACCTGGTGATTCACGGCGCAACCAAGAAGGCGTCGTATGCTTCCGGACTGGACGGCGAGCCGCTCATTCCGGTTCAGGCGATCACTTCCGCAATCTTTGCCGTGGCGGGACTGGCGGGGGTTGCGCTCTTCCTGGGACAGCAATTTCGCCTGGCGGCGCTGCTTCCCCTCATCGCAAGTTGGGGCTGGCGCGCCTGCTCCGAGTGGTTGCGCGCCGACCATCGCGGCACGTCAAGAATTTCGGCGTATCAGGTAATGGCCATCGTCTCCGATGATCTATCTCGGCGTCGTTCTGCTGCTGATGCCGAAAGTCTTGCCGATTGCTCCGGATCTGTTCCTGGCTTTCACACAGTTTTTCTCCGCGCCGGCGATTCTCGCCTTGCAGGCACTCTGGGTTGTGCTGTTCCTTTACTACGGCCGAAGCCGGGTGACCGCATCCACGCTATCGTTCCACGTTGTCGCCGACCGGATTTGACATTCACATTTGTCGTCCCGACCGGAGCTGAGGGGGATCTGTGGTAACCAGGCGCGAAACTCCGCCCTGGCTTTAGAATCGTCCAGGCATGCCCCTCATCCTGGCTTCAGCCTCGCCGCGCCGTTCGGAACTTCTGCGCAATGCCAACATTGCGTTCACGGTGGAACCGGCGCATGTGCTTGAGGAGCCGCTTCCGAATGAGAGGCCGTTAGACTACGCGCAGCGGCTCGCCCGCGACAAAGCCCGCACCATCTTTGCGCGACATCCGAACGATGCCGTGCTGGGCGCGGATACCGTGGTTGTGGTGGACGCACATCTGCTGGAGAAGCCAACGGACGAGCGCGATGCCGAGCGCATGTTACAACTGCTTTCCGGCCGTACTCATCAGGTCATCACCGGGATCTTCCTGGTGGCCCCGGGATTTGCGCAAACCGCAACGGAAGTCACGCAGGTCCGCTTCAGCCCGCTTTCGAAAGTTGAGATTGCTGAATACGTCCGCACCGGCGAACCCATGGACAAAGCCGGAGCCTATGCCATCCAGGGCATTGCCTCGCGTTGGGTGGAGCGCATCGAGGGCTGCTACTTCAATGTGGTGGGATTGCCGGTGCCGCAGGTTTATCGAATGTTGCGAGCTGCCGAAACGGCAACCGGACAGAAACTGCTGTGAAACCGGCGCGGCTGGCGAACGTCGGCCTACTTCTTGTCTTCCGTCGGCGGAGTGGTTGAGTTGGGATTGTTCGACGAGTTCTGATCGTGCATCGACGACTTGAAGTTGCGAATGCCTTCGCCCAGGCCCTTGCCCAGTTCGCCAAGTTTCTTCGGGCCAAAGATGAGCAAGGCGATAAACACGATCACGATCAGTTCGGGCAGACCGATCTTTCCACCAAACATTTCTTCCTCCGGTCGAACAGCCCGATGCGTTCGCGGTTCGGCAACCGGTAGCGGGCTTCTAGGCGAATTCTAGGCTTTCGCCAAAGGCCCGTCAAAACCAGAGTCGGCCCCGCCATCTCTTAGATAACAGTGTAGGCGTGACCAGGTGCGATCTAAGCCGGGCAGTACGAATCCCTATTGCTACACTAATTACTGGCTGCTCCCATGTCCGTCATGATTCGCTCGTTTGCCAAGATCAATCTCGGATTGAAGATCGGCGCGGCTCGTCCCGACGGCTTTCACGACCTGCGTACCATCTATCAGACGCTGGCGCTGCACGACGTGGTTCGCGTGGAGGTACAGCCTGGCTCGGGAATTGAGGTTCGCTGCAACGATCCGCGGGTTCCGCTGGACGAGTCGAACACCTGCTACAAAATGGCGGAAAGAGTGCTGGCAACAGCCAGCGGATCCTCCGAGAGCGAGGGACCTGCGGTTGCCGGCAGCGGCAAGATCGTCATCGAGATCGACAAGCGCCTGCCGGTGCAGGGAGGCATGGGCGCGGCTTCGTCAAATGCGGTCGCGACCATGCTCGGGCTGGAGCGCGCTCTGGGTCTGAATCTCAGTCCGGAAGAAAAGATGCGCCTCGCGGCGGAGGTGGGCAGCGATGTTCCGCTGTTCCTCATTGGGGGAACTGTGCTGGGCATTGGGCGAGGCGAGGAAGTTTATCCCCTGCCGGACCTGCCCGCGCAGCACGTGGTTGTCGTCACGCCGCCGATTGGCGTCTCGACTCCCCGGGCCTTCGCACAATGGGATGCGCTGCTCACCCGCGAACCTGCCCAGTCGAGCGCCGCATTGACCGGCGCTGACGCCACAGGTACAATAAACGAGTTCAGTCAAAGCATATTTACCTGGCTGAGCGAAAGTTATTTCCCGCAGGCCGGGGGCCCAATCAGTCGTGCTGTTGGACTGGAGGGGTTAAAGGCTGGGCCTGCATCCGGTGTTCCCGCATTTGGCGGGGACCGGGCCGAGACGCCGCTTCTCGACCTCGTCCGAGCCGGGATCGAGAACGACTTCGAACGCGTCGTCTTTCCTGAGTATCCCGATTTGCGAGAGGTAAAACGTGTATTGCAGCGCGAAGGCGCGCTCTATGCTTCGTTGTCTGGCTCGGGCTCGACGTTGTATGGATTGTTCGCTTCCCCCGGAGAAGCGCAAACCGCAGCCGAGCGTATGTCCGCTGCGGGTCACGCGGCAGTAGCGACAACGACGCTGACGCGGGAAGAGTATTGGAAAGCGGTAACTGGCAACTAGAAGCTATCTCATAAATCGGGTTTGAAACGGCACGGCTTGAGCCGTGCCGTCGAGTAGTTTGATTGCCGGGTTTTAGCCCCTGAGGTTACTCGGTGTGGAAGCCTTGCGGGATTTATGAGATGGCTTCTAGTAACTAGTAACTAGCTTGTTACTAGACGGAGCCAGCCGGGTTTTCGGATGGCTGGTTCGAATCAGGACAGACCAGTCCCGCCGTGCGGGACGGAATAGCTTAGCCCAGCGCTTCAGCGCTGGGTGGGCGTTGATTAGAAACCTGAGTCCTGCCGGGACGACAGATTTTGCGGGCGATAGCGGTCCTTCGACTCCAGCGGCCAAAAACACGCCGCCTGCGCTCAGGATGACACCTGAGAAGGAAAGCGGAAGGCCTCGCGGGAAACAGGCCGACAGCACACGGCTTGCACTACTGGGCGGTCGACTAATGGTAGGTCAAGTGCCTTTGGAGCACTTTGTCTAGGTTCGAATCCTAGCCGCCCAGCCAGAACCAGTTGTCAGTAGCTAGTGATCAGTTGCTGGCATCGCGAGAAATTTGACATCACGGGAAACCAGTCCCGCGGCGCGGGACGGAAAAAGATAGCCCAGCGCTTCAGCGCTGGGTAGGCGTGGAATAGAGATCGAGTGCCGTAAGGACGACACAAATTTACTCCACGGATGGAGCACATGTTATCGCAGTAGCTGACGGCTGATAGCTGACAGCTTGTTTTCAAGACCCAGCGTGTAACTCAACCAGGTTAGGCGGGGGTATTTGACGCAATGGATACAGCAGCGAAGACGAGCGTAGTTCCTCCGGCGATGGCGCCGGGCGACGGTACAAGCGCAGCAGTCGCGCAGCAACCGGACAAGAAAGTCGATCCCAAGGTCGCACCCAAGCCGGTGCGGGCACGCCAGGACGACAAGTGGAAGATTTTCTCCGGCACGGCCAACGACGCGCTGGCCAAGGATGTTTGCGAGTTTCTCGGTTTGCCGCTGGGGCAGGCGCGCATCGACAAGTTCTCCGACGGCGAGACCTACGTGCAGATCGAGGAGAACGTGCGCGGGGCCGACGTCTTCATGGTGCAGCCCACCTGCGATCCGGTGGATGTGCACCTGATGCAGTTGCTGCTGCTGATTGATGCCTTGAAGCGCGCCTCGGCGCGCCGCATCACGGTGGTGATTCCGTACTTCGGTTACGCCCGGCAGGACCGCAAGGACAAGCCGCGCGTCCCGATTTCGTCGAAGCTGGTGGCGGATTTGTTGACCACGGCGGGAGCAGATCGCGCTTTAGTCGTCGATCTGCATGCGCCGCAGATTCAGGGGTTCTTCAACATCCCGGTGGACCATTTGTTTGCGTCGCCGGTGCTGGTGGATTACTTCCGCAAGAAGCAGTTTCCGGACTTGACGGTGGTTTCGCCGGATGCTGGAGGCGTGGAGCGCGCTCGCTTCTTCGCCAAGAAAATGGATTCGGCGCTGGCCATCGTCGACAAGCGCCGCGTGGAAATGGATGTGACCGAAGTGATGCACGTCATCGGCGACGTACACAACCGGACTTGTCTCATCCTCGACGACATTATCGATACCGCCGGCACGCTGGTGAAAACCTGTCAGGCGCTGATCGATGCGGGCGCTCGCGAAGTATATGCCTGTGCCACTCATGCCGTGCTTTCGGGCCCGGCCATTGAACGGATTTCTAACTCGGGGTTGGTCGAAGTGGTTGTGACCGACACCATCCCGCTGACCGAAGCGGGGCGCAATGAGCCCAAGATTACCGTGCGGTCGATTGCAGGACTCATCGGACGCGCCATTCAATCGATTCACGAAGAGACTTCAGTCAGCAGACTGTTTTTGTAAAGGAACGAAATTATGGCTACAGCAACTCCAGAGAAAAACGTAGAAGCTAAGCCGCGGCAAGGTGGCGGCAAGAATGATGCGCGCCGGCTGCGCAAAAGCGGCCTGATTCCAGCCGTGGTTTATGGCGCGGGACAGGAGTCGAAGCCCGTTGCCGTCGATCCCAAACAGATGCGGCGCATCCTGAACTCGGAAACCGGCCACAACTCCATTTTCGATCTCAGTCTCGATGGCGCGTCGTCCAAGGTCATGATCGTCGACTGGCAGTACGAGCCTATCAAGAGCGCGCTGCTGCACGTCGACCTCAAGCGCATCGCCATGGACAAGGTCCTGCAGGTGCGCGTGCCCATCGTGATGAAGGGTGAGGCGCCGGGCGTCAAGCTGCAAGGCGGCGTCCTGGAGCAGATGTTGCGCGAAGTCGAAATCGAATGTTTGCCCGGCGACATTCCGGGTCACCTGGTGGCCGACGTCAGCAAGTTGGAGTTCGGGCAGACGATTCGCGTTTCCGACCTGAGCCACGATGCCAAGTTGAAATTCATTACGGACGAGAACCAGGCGGTTGCCCACGTTACGGCCGTGAAGGAAGTTGTGGAAGCTGCTCCCGCCGAGGTTGCGGTGGAAGCCGGAGCGACGCCTGCCGAGCCCGAAGTCATCAAGAAGGGCAAGCAGGAGACCGAAGGCGAAGCTGCCGAGGGTGGCGACAAGGCGGCCAAGCCGGAGAAGTCCGAGAAGAAGAAGTAAGCGCTGTGAAGCTGATCGTCGGGCTCGGCAATCCGGGCATCGAATACCAGTTCACACCGCACAACATGGGGTTTCTGGCGGTAGACCGCATTGCCGAGCAGTGCGGCGTGCGGGTCAACAATCGTCACTGCCGCGCGCAAACGGCGCGGACCTGCCTGGCCGGACACGACGTCGTGCTGGCCAAGCCGGAAACCTACATGAACTTGAGCGGCGCTTCGGTAAGCGAGCTGGTACGCGAATACGAAGTGCAGCCGGAGCAAGACTTGGTGCTGTTGTACGACGAACTAGATTTGCCCTTTGGCACATTGCGAGTGCGGCCGCGGGGCCGCTCAGCTGGGCACAACGGCGTGGAGTCGGTGATTGCCGCGCTGGGTACGCAGGAGATCACGCGTATCCGCATGGGAGTTGGGCCGGATCATCCCGTGGGCGATGGCGCCCGTTATGTGCTGTCGGAGTTCAAGAAGGCGCAGCTTGCGGTCGTCGACGAAGTGCTGGACCAGGCAGCGGAGGCTGTGAAAGTCATCCTTAGCGATGGCGTGCAAGCGGCGATGAATCGCTTCAACCGCAAGCCCGAAGAGGCCGGCGAGGGATCAGGGCCAGGGATTAGGGGCTAGGCGTTAGTGGTTAGTGGCTAGACTAGTCAACCTATCTCAGGTCCTAGTGGGCAGCTTTATGAAAGCCGTCCCACGAGTCGTAACGGCTTGGGTTTGTATAAGGCCATGGGTCAGGTTTGTATAAGGCCATGGGTCAGGTTGGTATAAGGCCATGGGTCAGGTTTGTATAAGGCCATGGGTCAGGTTGGTATGAGGCGATGGGTCAGGTTTGTATAAGGCCATGGGTCAGGTTGGTATGAGGCCATGGGCTAGGTTGGTATAAAGCCATCCCACGAGTCGTACCGGCTTGGGTTTGTATCAGGGCACGACTTCAGTCGTGCCGTAGTTGGACTTGGAACAGGACGGCTTTAGCCGCTGAGGGCAATCGCTGGTAATGGCTCGTAATGGCCGGGAACGGCACGCCAGTTGCCCCCTCGAAGATCCAGTCCCACTATGTGGGACGACAGATCATAGCCCAGCGCTTCAGCGCTGGGTAGACAGAGTTAGAGTCCCCGCAGGGACGGCACAGATTTAGCTGAGAGCTGACGGCCGAGGGCTGATGCCAACCGCCTCCAGCTCAGGAGAGAAAACCGAAATGCAACGTACTTACGAATTGATGTTCATCGTCCGTCCCGACATGCCGGAAGAGGACCAGGACAAACTGATCTCGAATCTGGAGACCCAGGTCGGCACGGCGGGCGGCTCGGTGAAAAGCATGGAACGCATGGGCAAGCGCCGGCTGGCTTACACCGTACGCAAATTTCAGGACGGCATTTACATGCTGATGGTGCTGGAAGGCGAAGGCGGCATGGTGAAGGAAGTGGAGCGCCGATTGCGCGTGGCCGAGCCGGTGATCAAGTTCATCACCGTCCGAGTTGACGAAGAGCAGAAGCGGCTGGCCAAAATCAAGGCGATTCGCGACACCAAGGTTCGGGGCAAGGGAACTCGCGCAGCGGCGGCAGCAGAAGCGGCAGCAGCAGCCGAAGCCGCAGCAGCAGCGACTCCGGAGCCGTTGACGCCCGAATCTGCGCCCGCCGAAGGCGCCGACTCGACGCCCGTCAGCGCTTAGCCGATAGCAACTGGCGCCGGGGCCGGCAAAGCGCTTAGTCGGCGCGATTGCGGTTCCAGTCAGCACGATTGCGGTTCCAGTCAGCACGATTGCGGTTCCAGTCGGCGCGATTGCGCTTCGAGTCGGCACGGAATGGCTTTGTATCAGGGCACGACTTTAGTCGTGCCGAAAACGGCCATACTTTTCCGGGGCTTTAGCCTCGGCCGTAGATTTCGAGAGGCCGGCGGTTCCGGCCAGGCAACAAGATCGGGGCTCATCGCAGCCCGAAGGAGAATCATGGCAGACGAACCTATCAAGACAGCAAGCAGCGACGCTCCCGCACCGCGTTCCGACAGCGGCCCGCGCGAAGGCGGCGGAGGTCCCCGGGGACCGCGGCCCGCAGGAGGTCGTCCCGGCGGAGGCCCTGGCGGCCCTCGTGAAGGCGGACGAAAATTCTTTCGCCGCAAGAAGGTTTGCAAGTTCTGCGTCGAGAAAATCGACGGCATCAACTACAAGGACGTGCGCCTGCTTTCTGCATTCGTAGCCGAGAGCGGCAAGATCGTGCCCCGTCGTCTGACCGGCGTATGTACACCGCATCAGCGTCGCTTGGCCGATGCCATCAAGCAGGCCCGCAACATCGCCCTGCTTCCCTTCGGCGGAAGGTAGAGGTCAAGGGGCTAGGTGGAAGAGCGGGCCTTCAGGCCCGCGTAACGCCTCGCAGATTCTTACAGGCCGGGCTTTTAGCCCGCCAAACAAATTTGACGGAGTTCTACTCATGGAAGTCATTCTCAAAGAAGACGTAGCCAAGCTCGGCTCTCGCGGAGACGTGATCAAGGTGGCCGAGGGGTATGGCCGCAACTATCTCCTCCCCAAAAAACTAGCGATCGAGGCCACGCCCGCCAATCGCGCTGTTATTGACCAGATGAAGGCCGCTGCCGTGCGCCGTCTCGCCCGCGACAAGGGCGATGCCGAAGCTCTCGGCAAACAGCTGTCCGGCGTCGAGTTGCTGTTCACCCGTAAGTCGGGCGAGCGCGATCAACTCTTCGGTTCCGTCACCTCGGCCGACATCGCACGCGAGTTGGAGCACAAGGGCCTCAACATCGATCGCCGCAAGATCCAGCTCGACGAGCCGCTGAAGCAGGTTGGCGATTTCAATGTGCCGGTGAAGTTGCACAAAGACGTCATCGTGCCGGTGAAGGTGACCATCCAGAAGGAAGCGTCTGCCGAAGTTGCCGCTCCCGCCGAAGCGGAAGAACCCAGCGCCGAAGCCTAGACATCGCCGAAGCTAGAGATCATCGTTCAGCGGGCGCTGGCCTTCGGGTCGGCGTCTGCGTCTTTCGTCGCCTCACGCCGTCCGGGGCGAGCCTGCCCTAAGGCTGTCGAAAGGAATCTGCGATTCTTTCACGCCGTTACAACTATCACCCGATCCGCACTGTCTGCAATCTGCTCACGAATCGGTCTGCCGAGAATAATGCAACCTTCGCTGGCGGTGTGATTCATGGCCATGTTGTCGCCGTGGATCAGGAAGCCGTCGCGTCCGAACATCTGGTTACCAGGATCCGGGTCGAGCGCCATGACCACCGGACCCTTGTGAGGATCTAGAAGCTATCTCATAAACCGGGTTTGAAAGGGCACGGCTTCAGGCGTGCCGTACCAGCTGCTTGAATGCCGGGCTTTAGCCCCTGAGGTTACTCGGGGTGGCTGCGTTTCCGATTTATGAGATGGCTTCTAGAAATGCTGGACCGATAGTGTAGCTGCCTTGCGGTATCGGTCCCACGTCCGGATCGTTTTGAAGATCGGGATTATTCAGTCTGCACCGTTTCCGCTGTAGCCGGTGCCGATCAAAGCCCCATCCAGTGACAGGGCAGCGGTAGATTGACTGTAAGACCACGGCATAAGCGCAACCTCGACAGGCGCCGACCTCGAGTTATGAGCTTAGATATAATCCGCCACCGTACTCTGGCCGGACATCACCGCGACGTCGGCTTTGGATCTATTCCCCACCTGCCCATACCACGCCGACTGTTGCATCTGCTGGGCGGCCGTCGCCCAATCCTGATTATTGATAGCCTGGATGGTCTGCACAAACTGGGAGAACTTCGGAGCTCCAAGATTGAACACCATGTCGACGACCACGATCTGCCTGTCGTTCGATAGTTGAGTATTAAAGCCCGCTATCAATCTCTGCGCGCCCTGTAAAGCAGTTGCCAAACTGCCATCCAGAAGCGTATCAATCTGGGCGTCGGTCAAGCTCTGCTGCCCCGATCGCACCTGGTTGTAGTTCAGACCCAAGGCTGCGATTGCCGCACTCGCCCCCGCAGCATCCAGATTAAACCCGACCCCGACCGTCGGATGTCCCTGGCTGTCGATATAGGTCTGATTGCGACGCCCCTCCCAACGGCTAATCCATGCTCTTGCCTGTCCCATATCCATAGGTATTCTCCTCCTTGCCTAGTTAGCCACCAGTCTTCGCTAAATATACTCGACTTCCCATCGTGCCTGGTCGAATGTTATACCGGACTGCCTTATACTGCGTCGTCGAATGTTATCCACGTGGAAGCTTTTGCGTACCCGTCAGGAGACATTCGGACTGAGAACCCACTCGATCAAAGAAAGCTTGGGTAGGCGCTCGGCGATGTTCGGTTTCTATCCACTGATGGCTTTTGCGACCCTTAACTAGAGATGCCTGCCGAAACTCTTGCTTTACTGAATAAGTTTCATCTCGAATTGCACCTTACTAACTTTGCCGAACAACTGGAGTCCCGTCGGGAGTTTGCCCTCCACCACATCGAGCCTGTTCTTCACCACGAATAGCCAAGTGCGTATCCCTTCAGGAGTGGGAACTAGAACGACTTCGCTTACTAGTCCTGCTGGCATTAGTTTCCGCTTATGAGACATTTGTCGTGCGATGAGCCGCACAGACGTTGGTTGAATAGGCTTCCCATCGACGGGATGCAATTCCAGTTCTGTCACGGCAAACACCGAGGAGCTGTCTTGGCTAAGTACCACCTCAATCACGTAGTATGCTTCACTAATCGCAGCATTAAAAAGATCTTTGACGGTCTTGTCGCTCAAGAGGGCCAACGTGCAACGCAGCCCTGTTTCTTCGGTCGCCGGAGCAGGCTCGCCCCTAGCGCTCTCGTCCACGGCCTCCCTGGGTGCATGCATGATGGGCTGTGCCCTAGGAAGCAACTCTCGTCGTGGCAAAACTTGGGCTGCGTCGAGCTGCGCTACCCCTGTGTACCCTTCCGCTACCGACGATAATGCAATCACCGCAAGCGCCAGCGGCAGTAGCTTCACCCCCGCCGCAATCATTGGCCCGTACCGGTCAAACTGACCGCTTGGGTTACAGTCCCTCCGGCAGTTGTACCTGTCACGGTCATCGTCGCAGTGCGCATGCCCTCGCCGGCAGCTGCGGGCGTAAAGGTAACAGTTATGTTACAGGTGCCGCCGACCTGTACTGTATGGGGGGACATTGCGCTAGCGCCACAGTTGTCTGTAGGAGGCGTCTTAAGAAACTCATCTTTGTTGGTGCCAGTTACCGGGTAGGACAATGTGATAGCAGTATTCTTGAAGTTGATAATTGTCAGGGTCGCTGTCGCAGGGTTAGGTGGTGTCCCGGGCGTCGCCGCTGCACCGGGGGCGGAAGCTGGTCCCGGGTTGGCAGGAGTTACGGGTTTGGCCGTCTTCGCCGATTTGGTCGCTGCCGTCGGCTTGGCCGCTACCGCCGGTTTGGTCGGCGTCGCCGGTTTGGTCGCTGTCGCGGCTCCGAGCGCTAGAGCAGTCGAGCTGAAGTAAACCGTGTCTGAAGCGGCCCCAGTCAATGCAATGCCCAATGGAGTTGACCCGGGCCCGTAGGAAACCTGGAGACTAGCTGTGCGGGTGCCTCCTACTCCCGTTGGAGACGGGTTATACCCGATCAAGATTTGGCAAGTCCCCGACGGCGGTAGCGGATTCGGGCATGCATCAGCCGCATTGCTCGCCTTGATAAAAAAATCTCCGCTGTTTGCCCCCGTAATTTGCGGTGTGATTCCTGTCAACGACGTAGTGGCCCCGGTGTTCGTTAGCGTTATGGTTTGCGGTGTGCCATCGGTCACGCCATTCGTGCCGCTGGCAAAACTCAAACTGGAAGGCTTCGCTGCGAGAGGGCCGGTCGTCGCCGGAGGTGCTGCACTGTTCTGAATTTGCACCCGCTGGAGATATTGGATCTGATCGCCCACGATTACAACGCTGCCAAGAGCCAGTTTCACCAGGAAAGGACTGAAGCTCCCTCTGCTGAAGGATATCTTGTGACGAGCGTTTCTTGAGTTCTCATAGGTTGAGTAGCCCAGACCGCTCTGGTAGCCCTGCTGGCAAGTGCTGTTCTGCTGCCCTGTTGTAGTTTGCTGTTTATTATGCTGGACATATTTTTCCAAGTCGGGATACTGACTGCACAGAGCGCCGACCTGGTAAGTCAGCGCCTGCTTCTCAACAAAAACTACGGTCTGTATCTGGTTGTTATTGGCGATCAGCTTACTGTCTCGGAAGCTCTGGTCGTCGAGATTATTCAACTGTGTGATGACCGGATTTGGAGCGATGATATTAAAAGCTGAAAGTAGTGGGCCGCTTACGAGCGCGGCTGCGGTAGTCCAGTTCGTTCGAGCATTGTTGATCGTTCCGTTAGGATGTTTCCCTGTTCCGAAGTACGGAGTAAATCCAGACATCAGAACACCGGCCGCTTGCAGGACGTTGTATGCAATATTACGTCCTGATGTCACATTTTCCGTAAGCAAGACCGCTCTCGTCGCGGCATAGCTGCTGTTCGCAATCGTTATCGTCCCATCGTCATTCCGAGAACCCTTCAAAGCATCGAGTTGGGTCGAGAAACCGATACCGGCGACTTGCAATCCATAACCTGAGTTATTGCCAATCTTCAATTGTATGCAGTAGAGTCTCTCGGCTACGCGAGAGCCAAACACATCAGAACAGTTCTTTTGGCTCATGACCTCCCAAAGTACGTCCACTTGCGGTGGCAAGCCCGGAGGAATCGGACCGGCCGAGCTGTCCATCACGGTTAGGTCGGCAGAGCCGACTGGATTCTTATCCTTATCGAGTAGCATTACCTTGCGGGCGCCGGGAGGTGCATTCGGGTCAACTGTGACGACTGTTGCGATCGTGCACTTACTGGCGTTTGGCGAAGACGAAGACGTTAGTCCACTCCCTGTGATTGCCAACGTGTAAGGAGCACCAGCTTGCGTCAGGTCGGTACCAGTTTTGTCATCACAGTTCTGCTCAAAAATTCCCAGGGTAATTGTTGCCGGAAGTTTTCCATTAGTGGGCGAAATGACTTGAGGATTCGCCGTAATGGCAATTGATGGGGACGTCACTTGAAAAGACTGAGTGGCGCTGCCGTTGACGGATATCTTTACGTCTTTCTTAGGAACGACGTTGGGTACGATTACGGTGATAGAGGTTGCGGACCAAGATTTAATGTCGGTAACTGGAGTAGAGTCGAAGGTCACAGACGCTCCCGCGGGCGGTTCTCCATTCGATTGCGGATTGCCGAAATTCTCCCCGGTAATGGTGAGTGTGCTACCCGGCGCCCCTGCGGAAGGCGAGGATGGATTTATCGTGGCGGTTGGCGGAGTTTGAGCGTGAGCGCTTCCCGCGGCTACGCCAATCGCCAGAGTGCAACTGGCTATAAAACTTAAGGCATTGCCCATGGACAGCCTCTTTCGCGGGAGATATTGAGATGTGACCCTTTGTCTAGGATTCCCCAAAATTGACTAAGCCCTTCCTTGATGGGGCCGGCAGTCATGGAGTCTAGATTCGCGTCAATGGCCGTGTTGCCTTGCTATAAATCGACAGCTATCGCTGGGGGCAGGCGGATAAGACAGAAGTGGCTGCTCCCGATATTAATAGCGGGTTCTGGGAACCCTAAATTAGCAAGCAGTGAAGTGGTGCGACTTTAAGTGCAACTCAAATGAATGTCAATAGCTCTTAGGTGACTTCTAGGAGATAGTATCTCTTTGGGAGTTTAGCTGGGTTATTTAACAATATGTAAACGGCGACGCGAGAATAGTCTCACAACTACTAACGCCGCCCTAAGTTCCTTAAAGCAGCGCGAAGCCCACAAAAGCATTAATCGGCCCCTTTACAGCGGCAAGCGCCGCATTAATAGCCTGTTCCGCAGCGATCAATGTCATGCCTTCTACCGCGGCTAGTACAGCTCGCGAAGCATTCTTCTGCATATCCAATAGAATCGGCGCTTGGTCTTTAGTTATCTCACCAGATGCTACTCCCTCGCCGATCGAAACTATGGTCTGCGCGATCTTCTGAAATTCGCTGGTGGCAAAGGATCGTACGCCAGGCCATTTACTTTGCAGCACTTGTGCGGCCGCAGTCCCCATACTTTCCAATAAAGCGCCTATATCCAAAGCCATCGTGGTTCCTCCATTATTCGGCGATATATCGTTATTTAGTCGGTGCCGTGGCCGGGGGCTGGTTCGCCTTGAGGGCAAGCTCATAGGCTAGCAACGACTCAAACTCCCGCTCGAAAGCCTGCCGGCTGATTTCTATTACCGTGCTATTCAGACATTTATCTCCAGCGTCTTGTTGCAGCTTCTTCAGATCGTCGAAAGTCTTGTCCAGCGACTCAAACAGCTGCAGAAGCTGTGTGGGATGCGGCGAAGCGGTCACACGTGTCTTCATGATCGCCAGTTGCACGCTCGCCTGCTGGTAAAATTCCGAGCTGTTTTGATAGGTGCACGCCGGACTTTGCAGTCCTTCCAGCTTAGTAAGGAAGGTCTCCGTGCTCACCTGAAAGCTGGTAACGCTTTTGTCCAGGGTTTCGTCGTAATAGGGCGTCAGCTTTACGGCACACCCAACGGTAGCGAGCAGTACTGCGACCAGGCATGCCAGCCGGCAGTACCCTCTTGCTGCCAATAGGAAGCTGCGTATATCTCTTTTCGTTAGTCCCATTGCCCATCCCGTACTAGAAACTTGGTTCGCACCGCACTATAGGTTCATCCACTCCGGATGGTAGTCTTTCCAGATTCCGGTTCCAGCAGAGATCTGGCGGACGGGCATATTCTCGGCGTGCTTGGCGGTGCGCACCCACTCCCAGGCGTGCAGCATCTCCGACTTATCGAAGTAGCGTGTCTCAGCTTCCAGCACTGCGGCACCGGCGGTGACAATCGCTATAATCTCTTCCCACTTGTCGGCACCGACCACTGCCATGCGCGCGATGTGGGTCGTATGCTTTTGCAGGAAGCGCATCTCGTCCCAGCGCGCTTTCCAGTCTGCGCCGGTCATCTCGGAGAGATCGGCTAGAATGCCGATTGGCTTATGCTTTCTCTCTCGTATAAGAACCTCGATCTGCGGCTCAAAAGCCTTAATGTCCTCGTCGGTCATCTTCCCGACGACTTTGAAACCCAATACCCCTCCCGAACTCTCTCTGAGTCGTTCGATCATGCCTGTCGTGCTCCTTGTCGATTAGCTTGCTATGAAGTTTTGAACTCGTCAGTAATGATGCACGGGATTGGCGGCAATGGCTAGGGAAATCAGAAGCAGTGGCCAGGGGCTAGGCGTCAGGGACTAGAAAACCGAGAGTATCTACCACGGTGGCAAGGAGGTTGGCTTCCGTTTAAGCCTTCTCTGTGATCTCCGTGCCTCCGTCGTGGATTCCCGCTTCCCGAGAGGAGATATTCTGGATAGTGCCACGAACCTACCGCTGAAGGCTTCCGTCGCGCTGATTCTTTTCCACGTAAAGAGTTCCGGAGTTCGCCCAGGTTATGGGCGGCCAAGCCCGGAATCAAGGGACAAACAGCGGGCTCTTTTTCGAGCGCGACTCCAAGCGCCCCCGTGCCACCAAGCACGCTTCTGCAGCTCGTCACACCATCATATTCACACCAGCGGAGACCGACGGCACCATCACGGCATTGGTTCCCGCTGTGCTGCCAGTCGATTCCATCTGTTGCCAGCTCTGCTGCATGGCGGAAAATGCCTGTTGCGCCACGGTCAGGTTTCCGGATTGCAAAGCCTGCCCCATCTGAGTCAAAGCTTGCGAGAAACTGCATTGCTGTGCGGACGCGGACCCGACATGCGCAGAATGGGACACGGCAGAAGGCCCCACAATGTGGGATGGAAGCGAAGCGAATGCCTGCTGCGCGGCAGAAAGATTACCCGACTGCAGCGCCTGCCCCAGCGAGTTGAGCGTCTTAGCCACTGCACCATTGCCCGAGAACTGGCTGGCCGCGGCGGATTGCGACAAGGTGACGAAGTCCGTCTGTGCCTGGGTTAGGTTGCCGCCCTGCAGATCCTGGCCTAACTGCTTGAACTCACTTCGTACCTGGGCATAATTGCGTTGCAGACTGGCGAGCTGCGACAAGCCAGCGCTGGCGATTCCGGCTACCGACATATTGGCCTCCACGCGCTAGCCCCGGCCCGCACAACGCACATGGGCGGAGAATCGGCATTGCATCAAGCCGGGCGCTAGCGCCACCATCACTGGCGCAACTCCAATGCCGGAAAGACTTAAGAAATCCTAATGTGGGTGCTGCCGAATTACTTCTTGTCGTCCACCAGACGAAGCACGATCTGATCGATGGTGTCCAGCGCTTTCTTGGTGGGCATGGTGTTGTTATTGGTCATCACCGAGAAAGCGATGTGATCGCCCGACTGCGTGGTGGCATATCCGGACAGCGAGTACACATGCGATAGCGATCCGGTCTTGGCACGGACGACGCTTCGCCGCCGGCGTGTTGCGGAAGCGGTCGGCCAGCGAGCCATCGATTCCCGCAACCGGCAGCGTGTCTGCGAAGGCTTTGTCCCCAAGGCTGCTGTGGCAGTAGCGCAGCATCTGCACGATCGCTTCCGGCGTCACCAGGTCCTCGCGCGACAGATCCCGAGCCGTCGTAGAAGACGAACTGGTCCGGCTTGATGCCCGCATTCACCAGAAATCCGCGCAGCACTTCCAGTCCGCCTTCGATCGATCCCGACGTCCCTTTTTCTTTTCCCAGCAAGCGCAGCATCAGCTCGGCATGCAGGTTCTGGCTGACCTTGTTGATCACGCGCAGGTCCTGCGCCGACTGGCTGCGACTGATAGCTGGCCAGCACCAGCGGCGCGGGATTGGGCGGCCGCGTGGTGTCGCCGCCGCCGGAAGCCATGGAAGTGACGCTGAACGTCTGCGTCGAAGCCAGTTCGGTGTGGTGGGTGCGAGCGCGGCCATAAATCGTGACGCCGCGCTCCTCCAGCAATTGCGCGAAACAGTCGCGCCGTGAAATCCGCGGGATCTTCAATCGCCAGGGCTTCGCCGAAGCCGGGATCGTCCTGCGGAATGTTGCCCCAGAACGTCAGTTGATTCGAGCCCGGCTCGCGATTGATGGACACGGTGCGCGGCCCGTGCCTGGCGGCGTAGTCATCACGCGGTTGTCGATCTTGTAGTACTCGGGAAACGGCGTGATGTTGAGAAAGGCGCGCTCGCCCGGCCGGTCCGCCGGCATGATGTTGACGAAGATGACGTTGTCATTGATGGTGAGCGCCGACACCGGGGCGCCCCACTCGCGCGCCAGATCGTCCTGCGACCAGCCTTCGCCGTAACGCTCCGAAGACGAAGTAGGAATCGTCGGCCACGACGTCGCCGTCAATGTACTTCAATCCGTGCTGCACCAGCTGGTCGGCCAGATTCTGCAGCACCTGGATGGGCGGCGCCTTGCGCTCGGTGTGCATGTTGTAGGGCAGGGTGCGGCCGGAAAGATTGGGATCGCCGCGGCCTACCACCACCAGGTCGGAGTTCAGGCGCCCGTACTTGTCCAGCGTCCCCATGGTCTCGACCGTGGTCTTGAAGCGATAGTCGGGACCGATCAACCCGAATACCGCAGCCGTGGTGAAGAGCTTGGTGTTGGACGCCGGCGTGAACAGCTTGTCCTGATTCATGCGCGACAGATCGGCTTGCCGCTGTCGAGCGAGACCGCATAGATTCCCCAGAAGCCGCGCGCCGCGTCGGGATCGCCGCAGGATGTGTTCGATGTCGTGACTGAGTTTGCGCCGATGTTCCGGCTTGCCTCGATTCTTGTCGTTCGCCCGCATAGGCGGGGACCAGCAGCGCAACGCAAACTGCAACCGCGGCGAAATAGCGGGCCCGGAACATAGGACTACTCTCCCGATTCTAGCATCGGCGTGCAAGAGGCTAATTTACTGGCCATTTCAGCAAATCGGCAGGACAAAGCTCGAGGCTCCAGCCATGCCGACGCGGTCTTCCGCGCCCCGGCCAGTACAATCGCAGCATGCGACCTCGCTATCAGCTGGCAGCTGCGCTCCCGCGCCCTGGAACTGGGCGAGCGGACCCTCATCATGGGCGTAGTCAACGTTACGCCCGATTCCTTCTCCGATGGCGGCAGCTTTCTCGCTCCCGGAAAGGGCGGTCGAGCATGCTCTGCGCTTGCTGGATGAAGGCGCCGACATCCTCGATATCGGCGGCGAGTCGACGCGGCCGGGGCGCCCGTGGCTTCACGAGAGATGCGGCGCCGAGCGCCGATGCCCGGCGGTGACGGAAGACGAGGAGCTGCGGCGGGTCATGCCGGTGATGCGAGGGCATTCTGCGCGCGCGTCCAGACGCGATGCTCTCCATGGATACCTACAAAGCCGGCGGTCGCCGGGCCGCCGTTGCCGCGGGCGCTGAAATCGTGAACGACGTCAGCGCCTTTCAATGGGACGTGCACATGGCCTCGCACCTGTGCGCAACTGCAGTGCGGCGTGGTGCTGATGCACACTCGCGGACAAACCGGAGGCAGTGGCGAAATCTGCCCCCGAAGCCAACATCACTTCGGTTGTAGTTGAACACGATCTGGCCAACCGTCTGCAGGTCGCATTCGAGCGCGGCGTTCAACGCTCGCGCATCGTGCTCGATCCCGGCTTCGGCTTTGGCAAGAACTTCGAGGAAAACTATCCTCTGCTGGCGCATCTCGATCAACTGCACCGGCTGGGATTTCCGCTGCTGGCGGGAACCTCACGCAAGTCTTTCGTCGGCCGCACCGTGAGCCGGCGAACTGGGCAGGAGACGCCGCCTTCAGCTCGTCTCTACGGATCGATCGCCGCCATGGTCGCAAGCATTTTGCGCGGCGCGCACATCGTTCGAGTTCATGACGTGAAGCCCGCAGTGGAAGCGGCGGCAGTTGCCGATGAGGTACTAGCGGCTGGTGAAGCAAACTTAGATCTCCTCGCTGACTGAGGTTTGCCCTTTTGAGACAGCAGCTATCTCCCTGCTCCGTTCAAATCAGGACTTCTTCCGCCTGGTATCTTCAATTAATTTGACATCCGAACTGGACAGCTCAACCTTTCTTTCATCTGACTAAAGCCAAAGCTACTGCTATCTTCATGTTTGGCACTCCTGCCCCAGTGAGCAGGCAATTTTTGATTGCTGGCGTTTCATAGTCTAAGGCTCAGCGGAGATGGCGTTCTGCTCGGCGCAACGCAGAAGAGCTGGTTTGAGTTGCTTGCGTCTTAGCGAGGATTGCCGCCAACTGGTCAGGCTTAAAGCCAAACGGTCCTGGCTTGCTCTTGTACGCGATCCGACCTTGTGAATCGATCAAGTAAATACGATCGGGCCAACCTGTATATACCTGTTCCGTAGAGTTGCCGAATTCGTCGAGCACAGCGGGAAACTTAATTCCAAGCTTCCGCACGCAAGTTCCAGCGATCAAGGCCCTCTCTTCTTCATTCTTCGGGCTGGCGAAAACGACTTTGTCCCTGATATTGCTCTGCATCTGCCAGAGGTCGCTGGGATGCGCCTCGGTGATGTACACCACCAGAAAGGCGACGCGATCGCCATACTGCTCATAGAGTCTATTGAGGGCAGGAACCTCCCGCCGAAATGGCGGTCAAGTGTAACTGCCGAACACGAGCACGACGGGTTGTTGCTTATTCAGGATAGAGAGCCGAACCGTACCGCTCTTGTCCACTTTCAGGAGCGAGAAATCAGGAGCCGGATCTCCCACATTTAAGGCGCCCGCGCGCGCCCGGGTCCATAGAGTTTCGAACGGAAAAAGCAAAAATACGACCGGTGCGGGCATTCTAGCCATCACTCGGCCGATAGTGTCCGGAGGCTGATGCATCGTGCGCCAGATGAGAGCTCCGAAAACAAAATAGCCAACCATGAAAACAACCAGAGATATGACTAGGAATTTCTGGACACTTGTAGTCAGCTTGGAATGTTGTCCAGACAAGCGTTTCCCTTTACTGGAAGGCGTTAAACCTGCGAGGGCCGTAGGTGTAGCCTTGGTCGACATCTCAGGACTCCGGTAGTCCAAAAGGAACCAGCGCAACTCTTAGCGATTCGGGAACTGGTCCACGTTCCCAATTGCCAGGAGATTGTGCGTAGAGGAACACGATTTTCTGCTCGCCCTCCGCGGCCAGCAGCCGCTGCGGTTCGGCCTCCTTCCAGTACTTGAAACCAATCCGCAACACGTCGTCTTCTATTCCCCGACTAGTTGCTTCGTTGTCGAGATACATTTCAATGAGGACACGATCGAAAGGATAAAGTTCCCAGTAGTAGGAACAGGAGCATTCCAGCGTGGCAATCTTCACGCCGTCCGCGAACTCGCGTATTAACTCAGGGGCATGCTCCTGGAGAAACCGCTCCCGGCAAACCCCCTGCCACTTGAGGAAATTCGAAAAGTAGACGTTGCCGAGGGCGTTGGTCTCTTCGAAGGTGACTACGTGCTCATAGAGATAAGACTGCACGATTCACCTCAAATGGGACGATTCCCGGGTTTACCAAGCGCCTGGCGAAAGCTGCGATTGTTTGACTTCCCGAGAGCGTGATCGGGACTGTTCCTACTACGCAATCGGCGCATCTTGCAATGGCCCACCGGTCGGCAGTGGATGCTTCGAAGGCGATGGCGCCCAACGATCCCTTGCCCAGCTTCTTCAGGCATTCTGCGATGCTCCAGAGTCGGGTTGCCGCCAAATCGAGTTCCTCCCCCCGTTGTCTCGACAGGAAAACCGCCGATTGAAACAGTGGTTCGCCCAGCAGTTCACGCCACGCTCGTGGGTCACGGGGCGCAACCCGCTCCAGGTCACAACTGCCTTCGTGCAAAGATAGCAATTGCAGAAGCATGTTGTCTGACCAGGAACGTGCTTCGGCTCTACCCACCGGCATCGGCTTTCCATCTGCGCGTCTGCCGGTGGTCGCTTCGAAGGAACGCCCGATGGGTGTTCGTTGCCGTAGAGAGATGCTGACCTCGTCGTCGCCTCCAATTTCGCTCCAACCTCGCTCGAGCATATTGGCAATCAGTTCCGGTGTACGCAGTAGAGTCGGATCGTTGGCGGCAATCGCGTGCAGCGCGAGCCCGTCCCAACGCTGCAACGGAATTCCTTCCCGATCGGTGATCTGAAGATCGTAAAGAAAATCGTCACCACCTCCCGAGCGCTCGCGCGCCCGGCAGATGAAGGGAGGGGTAACTGTCGAACTTGGATAAATCGTGATTCGGTCGATCGCCGTGGGAATCAGTCTCCGGTGTGGAATGCACGCCTGTATCGAGTGCATGGCCGCATCCATGATCGCCGGACTGATAAGTTGCAAGCATTGCGGAAGGAATTGGCTGAACCACAGCTGTTCGGTTGGCGATAAAACGGCGCAGGAGCGGCGCGTTCGGGCTTCAACATATCCCCTGACCGTTTGGAACCGGCCTTGCTGAAAGAGAATGGAACCGTACAGCTCTTCGCATTTCAGGACATCGTCGAGGGGTGGCACCGGCTCACGAGGCGCCGGCGCGCCCACCGGATCTATGCTGCAGGTAGCACGAAAATGATCGACCTGAAAGTCTGTCTGGCTGGATCGAATTGTTATATCGGCGGTGGAATAGCTCCTCCTGAGAGCGGCAATCCGGATTGTGGTTCCCTTTCCTTCTGCCACCGTAATCGGCGATGGAAAGCGAACATCGGACAGCGTGGCCGGCGCCTTCCCACGGAAGAGCGCGGTCGCCGCCTGCACCATAGCTTCAAGACCCAACGCCGCCGGAAAAACCGGAGTGCCATCCAGCTTGTGATCGTTCAAGTACAGATCTTTTTGCGGCGCCAGATCGGCCTCGGCGATCAACTCCATCTCGGGATAGTCGATGAGCGTCCGCTCCAGAAATCGAGTCGGCCTGAACGCGGGCTTGTTGATCTTGAGGGTCGGAAGCGAAGGAATTCGAGACGTGACCACGGCGCTGGACGCAGGTATGTTGGCTTCCAAGGCGCAGAATAGCGCCTCCGTTCCCATCTCCGGCGTGAGCGGGACAACACCTTGCCGCATGAGGTCGTCCAATCTGGCAAGGCGTTCTCCCATGCCAAGCCCTGACCAAACCGACCATTCCAGGCACAGAAAGCGGCATTCTTTGTAGAGAGTCGCGAGCGCTTCCATTCGCTCGCGCAAAAGCTCGTTGGCGTGCGCATAGTGCGCCTCTCCATGAAAGCCAATACGAGCGATGATGGAGCCGAAGGCAATCAATGCTTTCAGACGATGAAAGTCAAGGCAACGGCCAAGCACTTCCAACGGCACTAACTTGGGCTGAAGAGAGCGTTCGATGTCGGCCATCGTGAGCGTCGCTAACGCTTTTGGCTCGTTCAATCCGGCGGCATGCACAACGGCGGTAATTGGACCGAGATCGCTTTCGATGGTTCGAACCGCGCCCGTCAGCTCTTCTGGTTTGGTCACATCGGCGGGCAGATAGCGAAAGCGGATTCCGAAGTTCGCCAGCCGGGCGAGGTTGGAACTGAGTTCCTTATCCGACGGCGGAGAAGATCGGCCGACCAACGCCAACGAAAGTCCATACCTGCGCGCCATCTCAAAGGCGCATTCGGCGGCGATCCCCTTACCCCCACCCAGAACCAGAAGGTTGTCGCGAGGTGCGAATGGCTGGGCTGTTGTTGTGGCAGGTGGCAGAAACCGAAGGACGGGTTCGAAGCGCTGCCCGCTGATGAAATGGATGTCGGCAAATCGGGCTGTGTTTTGCGATTCGTCGAGGATGTGTTGCGCTGCGGAGTCACTGTCGAAGTCAATTTGCAGCAGTGTGGTTCTATCGAGGCCTGCCTCGACCGCGACGCTTCGCACGAAGGCGGAAATGGGTGGCGCCGCGGCATCGCAGACAACCAGAAAATGACAGGGTTTTCGGCTGACCTCTTGCGCTGTGCGCAGGACGGTATCCATCGAAGTGCTTGCGTCGTACAAAAGCAGAACGCCATCCCCCGGGAGCGACTCAACCACTGCGTTCCCGATCGCCCGAGCTTTCGACGACGTCGCGCCGGCGATGGTCCATCTCCCAGGAGCAATGGCATTCCCGGGACTCTACGTAGAACAGCGGGCCTAAGCTCGAGCAGCGCGATACCAACCCAGCTGTCAACACCCTGAATAATTGGAGAGGGCTCTGGAGCATCGTCGGACTCGGCGCACTCGGCCAGGACAGCCGCGAGTTGCTCGATGGTCTTCGTAGCGGCGCTCATCGGCATCGACAAAGGCTTCTTGCCCAGCGATTTCGCAGCTTCGATCGCAATCTGGGCAACGGCTATGGAGCTCAGATGCAAGTCGGTCAACAGATTCATGGAAGGGGACAACCGTTCTGCCGGCAGCTCTGCCTTTCTGGAGACGATTTCCAGCAGCGTCTCTACCGCCGTTGCGCCCTTACTGCAATTCTCCTTTGGCGCCGTCGGAGCGCACATTACCGGCGGGGCCGGCTCGCGGCTTATCCTTTGGCGCGAAACTTGCGCTATCGCGGTCTCCCGGGCCTTCCGCGAAAGCTTCGATGTGCTGCACGGATTGCGAAGAAACTCGCCGGGATCCTCGAGCGAGAATTTCCGGAAATAACGTGATTCCACTAACGGCCTCAACTCCACAGACGAATTACTGACGAACAGAGCGGCCGCCAACCGCAGAATTCCTTTCACAGAATCCGGTGTCCAGCCGACAACCGGAAGCTGCGACACGGCCGCGACCATGCCGGCAAGCACGCCATCCGATCCGAGTTCCAGAAACACGTCGCTGCTTCGCGCGGCATGCGAAACCGCGCTCCCAAAGAGCACGGGATTGACGATCTGCTGCGCCAGATGCGACGCCAAGTTGGTCGCTGCTGTGAGCGAAGTTCCAGTCACCGTGGAAAACACGCCCCGCGAAACAGGACCGAACCTACGGGCATTCAGTTCCCGCTCAAACGACTCGGCTGCTGGCACAAACGCACGCGAATGGAAAGCGTATTCCACCGGTAGCCGGACAGTTCGGATGTCCTTCTGCTGGCAATGGCGCTCAATCGCTTCGATCTGGTCCTCCGGCCCCGAGAGAACGATATGGCTTCCGTTCAGCGCGGCCACGACTACGTCTTTCGCCAGCAGCTCCGCAATCTCTGCCCGGCTAGCCATCACCGCTACCATCGCACCCCGGGAACAGCAGCTTGCAGCCTCATGCATTAGCCTTCCGCGCAAACATGCCACTTCCAGCAATTGTGTTTCGGTCATTGCGCCGGCCCAGTGCAGCGCAATCAATTCTCCCAGGCTATGGCCCACGCTGGCCTTCGCCCCAATCCCAAGAGTGTTCAGAATCCGCAGCTGCTTCAGACATTGCAGCGCGATGCCAAACTGGGCTCGCTCGGTTTCACCCGCCCAAGCGGAAACGCCTATCGGAGAAACCAGCGGATCCGTGCCTGCAATTCGCTTGTAGAATGGCCAGTCTTCTGTGCAGTACGGAATGCCTTGCCCCGGAAAGAGAAGGCATAGCCGCAGCTCGCGAGCCTCGCTCGAGACAAAGACTCCCTCATCAAACAGCAGCCGGTTGGTTGTGCCGCCGGCTAGCCACTCCAGCAACCTTCGCAGCTTGCGACTCAATTCATCAGGAGAACTGGCCACAGCTGCAGCTCTCCAGGGTCCTTGCCTGTCAGATTGAATTAGATATGAGCTGAGATCCGATAATTCGCCTTGTGAAAGCGAGGCAGCAGATGCGCTCGCCTTTTCCAGATCGGCGCGCAAGTCCGCATCCGTCTTGGCTGAGAAAATGAACAATTCAGCGTCCTGATGAGAGTCGCTGGCCACCTGAACTGGCTTGGAGATTACGGATCTCGCCGGCGAAGGGCTTTGCAATACAAGGTGCGTGTTGATTCCGCCGAAACCCATCGCGCTGACTCCGGCAATAAGGTCGCGGTCTGAAGGCCAGGAAGAAGTCTGCGCCTGGACTCGAAGCAGTTCGCCGCTCTCTTCAAGTATCGGATGGGGATGGATGGATCCCGTGGTTGGAGGTAGCACTTGCGACTTCAGTACCATCACTGTCTTAAGAAGTCCTGCGAGACCCGCGGCCGCCTTGGTATGACCGATGTTCGCTTTGATGGATCCAACAACCGCGGCGTGGTTTTTCCCATCCCGTATCGCGTCGCGCAACGCAGTCAGTTCGGCCGCATCGCCAGCCGCTGTGCCGGTGCCGTGAGCTTCGAAGTAGGCGGCGTCGGTGGGACGGAGATTCGCTCGCTGATAGGCTCGCTGCAACGCTAGCAGTTGTCCTTGCGGCTCAGGCCGAGTCATCCCCCCTTGTCCGTCCGAAGAAATACCCCAGCCGCGAATCACTGCGTGGAGCTGTTTCGCTCCTGCTACCGCGTCCTCCTGTCGCATCAACACGGCGAAACCAGAACCTTCACCAGGCAGGAAGCCCGTCGGGTTCCTGTCAAAGACGCGCATCTCATCTGTGGCCAGAGCGCCGTTCCTTGCAAACCCGACTAACTCAAAGGGATCGAGACTGAGATCCACGCCGCCGCAGACTGCGACGTCAACATCGCGCGATTGCAGAGCGGAACAGCCGTTGATTACCGCCAGTAGAGAAGAAGCACAGGCTCCGTCCAATACATATCCGCCTCCTTTGAAATCGAAGAAATTGCAGATACGTCCGGCAATCGTATTCGATAGGCTCCCAGGCAGAGTGTCCTCAGACAAAGGTTCGAAATGTGATTTGTACTTCTCCTCACAACGTTGCAGAAAGTCCGCTGTGTCCTGGTCAGGCCAGCCTGACTCCGCCAGTTGCTGCTGAATTACGTCTCGGACGAAAGGCCATCTCACTCGCAGGGTCGCCGCGCGCGAGAATTCCCCGGTCAGTGAGTTGCCTACGAATACCCCGGTCCTTTCACGAAAACGAGGGAGTACGTCTTCCGGAAACGCATCGCACAAAGCCTTTGCGGCAGCATCCAGCGCCAGCCAATGGGTAAAGTCGGTGGCCCGAAAGGTGGAACCAGAAATGTTGAAACGCAACCGATCAAACGTGTAGTTCTTCAGCAGTGCTGCCTTGCTGCAATAGGTGAGGTCGCTCTGGCTTTTATCAGCAGACCAGTACTGTTCCAGGTCCAGGCGTTCCCGCGGAATCCGCCGGAAGCTTCGCCTCTGTGCCAGTACGTTGAGCCATAACTCCTCGGGGCGTAGAGGCATCAGGGTACTCGCAACTCATACCGACGATGGCAATTCCAGCGCTCATGGCTCATCTCACTCCAGCCAACACCGCCTGCTCGCGCTGCGTTGCCCTCTTCTCCACAGCAAATTGGGGAGCAAGCGCTAGTGCGGCGCCCCGGCAGAGGCACACGATTGTCAGCGCAAAAAACATTCCGAACACGATATGCAACATCACCAGAACGCCATACAGCAAGCCAACCGAAAGTCCGAATGCTACCTGGCCTTTGGCGCTCGCCGGAGTGGTCGCTGGATCCGTGATCATGTAAAACGTGTACAGGACAAACGTCACCCCGGTCATGACTCCCAGTATCGGCAGCAGCTGTGCTCCAAACAGGTAGTGGCGGACAATGCCCTGGATGACAAAGGCCGAAACCCAGGCCACCAGAAGAGGGATGCGATGCGTGAGCTTCAGATTGATAACCGTGCCGCTGACAATGATGAACGCAGGAAGTATTAAGCTGGCTATTGGCCCTAGCCTTCCGTGAACATGTAGGGTGGAGTAATTCCCACCGATGGAAATAAGAGCAGCGTTGCCACAATACCGAAGTTAGAAGGATTGAAGAAGTGTCGCCTGCCTTGCCCTTGCTTCACATTAAAGATCGCCTTGGAACATACAGCTACTCCAGCCGCAAAAATAACCGGAAGCAAGCGGTCATTCGCATAGAGCAGCATGGCCACCGCCAGTCCTGTAATGTGGGATGGCAACATAAAATCGACGAAGTCTACGAAATTTCCCTGTAGAAAGCGGGGGCGTCTCCCATCAGCCTTGGACTGGAGATATTCCAATAAAAGCTCTACGGAGTAAGCGGTCAGCAGCGCGACAAACGGCTGTGCAGGAGACTGCTCGAACCCGAGCAGAGTGTGCCCGAAGAGATTGAGGACGGTGATCGCAACCGCAAAACGCCGTAGCGCAGCTAATCTAGCATCCATCCCTTTCTCCATTGCTATTCACCCAGCAAGATGCTGTGGCGGCCTGCGGTCAAAGCCAACTCACGCTTGTGTGGCTGACCATCCCGGCCACGCCAACTCAATTCCACCGGATACTCTTGGGTTGGTTGCTGCCCACCCAGGCCGAAATGAAGTTCAAAGCTGCTCTTGCCGGAATGTCCGTTGCCGCCGTCCACTTGTTCAATCAGCACCTTCCCATTCGGAAGCCGAACCGCTGGCACAGGCGCCGATCGCCGGCGAACCTTGAAGCTGTCGTGCGGAAGCGCTCTCGATTCGGAATCGCGCGTCGGCACGATCGGTCGGCAGCAACAGCTTCAGCGTCAGCGACGAACCAGTCGCTTTGCTCTCGTTTCGGTAGAACTCGGAGCTTCCCCACTGATTGGCGATGACGAAGTCTAGAAGACCATTTCCGTCAACGTCAGCAATCGCGATGCCCCGTCCCGGGTACTGATGCGACAGGCCTATCTCTTGCGAAATGTCCTCATATCTTCCGCTGTCATCGAGCACATAGAACGGAGTTCGATCGTTGTAGCTCAGCGCATCGCTGCCCTTAAATCGATGCCACTCTCCGGGATACTGCAGCAGCACATCGTTGCCCATGGCAATCTCGTGGAGCTCCGGCCAACGATCGATTCCCGGTTGGGAGGTCGCCGAATTCAAAAATCCTGTGGCCACGATGATTTCCGGCTTCCCATCGTTATCGAAGTCCGCCGCTTTGATGTCCCATGACCAGCCGCTTCGGGAAATCCCCAGCTCTTCACTCCGGTCCTGGAATTGGGCGTATCCCTCATCGTCTGCCAGGCGAGGGCCGGTGCTGAGAAAGGCGAAGTTGCTTTCTTCCAGAGCAAACTCATCCGTGATGTTGCTGACCAGAATGTCAAGCCGGCCATCGCCATTAATATCGGCGAATTCCGCTCCCATGCCCTTGAAGGAATCTCTGCCCAGTACCTTCGACTTAGGCATGAAGAACGATCGCTTGCCAATCAGCAAGCGGAACTTCAACTGTCCGGGACGGGACAGGTTCTCGAGCAGGCGGTCGGGCCCGAAGTCATTAGCAAGATAAAGTTCAGGCAAAAAATCGCCCTTCAGGTCGGCGGCGGCGGCGGCTAGAGTCCAGCCATTCAGTATTTCCTGTCGCGTCCGGGGACTGGCGGGCTGGTAATCGCCGGTGAGCAACTCGGGAACTACTTCCTGGAAGTTCACCGCCTTCCCTGAGGTGGGAGGCTGCCACAGGAAAAAGTGCTTCGTGCCACCGTTGAAGGAATGGGACATCGAATCCTGCATATGCTCGGCGTGGGTGCTTTTCGCATCCAGAATCTCCGCCCCGTCGGGAAAGTAATTCCCAATCAGTATGTCCGTATGTCCGTCTCCATCCAGGTCGGCGAGCAGAGCCACGTCGGTGAACCATCTCTGGCCACCGGGAACCAGTTCGACGGGCTGGAAGGACGCAGAGTTCAGTTCACGTTTGCCCTTCGGGTCGTAGCGGTTGAGAAAGATGATTGGAGTGCGGCCCCAGTAATAAACCAGGAGATCGATTTTTCCATCCTCGTCGAAGTCGCCCGGCAGACATCCCATGGGTGCAGTGGTCTGCCGATCCACTTTAAGGGGCGAGGGATCCAACGCGAAAGCATGGTAGCGGGCGCCTGTGCCGGGAGCGGCTTCGACAATCACCTGGTCAATTCGCGGGTCGACGTAGCAGATATCGTTGGGCAGGCCATCTCCGTCGATGTCGTTGAGGGCCACCGCAGCCCCGACCGCCGAGATCCATCCGCTAATATTGTCGAGCGATGGATTTACATTCCGCACCTTCTGCTGTTGGCCCGGCAAGGTGGGTAGCTCATACTTTGTGAAGTTGAACCTTCCATTGGCGGCCAGTAAGCGATTGGCACTCGCCCGTGCCGGCCGATGCATCCAGGCAACTACGAAGAGCAAAGCACAAATGCCGACAGCTGCGATTCTCTTGACCTGGGGATGAGGCGAAGGTTCCATAATTCGGTCTCGTCAGATGAAGTACCGCTGAATATCGTTTCTCCATTCGTTGTAATCGCTGGTTCGTTGCTGCGCCGCGTCCGTCACTTCTGCGAGTTGCTGGGGAGTACTCGAACAGAACACGCGCGCAGCTAACGCCGTGTCATCCGTAACATTGCCCGAATGCACTCTCGCCTTTGCTGCAAATGCGACTCCCTGCTGAAGATGGGGAAGCAGCCCAGGGCCGATCGTAAGCATAGCTTCCAGACCGGGGCGGTCTGTCCCTCCTGCATAGGCACAAGCCAGCCCAACGCCACTCCACATGTCCGCCTGGCGTTCGACGGAGTATCGGGAAACCATGCTTTTAATGGCGGCTGGACTTGCTCCTCCCACAAACCACAAGCTTCGACCAAAGCCTTGGTCGAAGACATGACGCGTATATCCCTTCAATAACGCGGGTGCGGGGCGGCAGCCCGATAGGTATCGCGAAGAGAAGAAGTAGCCTTCGTGGAAACCCCAGCCGTCATAGGCCAGCGTGCTCAAGAGGGGTTCGAGATAGAAAAACTTGCGACGGAAGCGGCCGTGTAGAAGTTTCAGCCGTGCACAAGCCCATCCGGTGCCTACCCAGCACAGATGAATATATTGCTGTCCACGTTCTTGAATCAGCCGGGTAAACCAGGGAGAGCGGAGTGAAAGAACATCCAGAAGCGAGCAAGCCATGGCCGCGCCTTCGAAGGCGAAGCCGCGCAGCTCGCCGTCTACTTCCTCCACGGCAGCGAGAGTCTCATCCAGAGCCTTATTCTCGATCGCCGAATTGTACCCCGTGATGAACGTGCGACCGATTAGCTCCAGGCGGCGTTGCGCGTGTTCTGAGCTGGCATGAAAGCGCCGTACCGAAAAGGATGCTTCGCTTTCGTCCAGGCGCATCCAGCGCGTGAGCCAACCCGAGTGGGATGTGCCTGGCTTCAGGACGGTTTGGTGGGGAGAACTGACCGGCGTTGAGTAAGCGGTCTGGGGCTCGAACACGACGAAGTGCTCCCTGTCATCCCACGGCTACTACTGAGTCAAAACCGGCGATCCTGTTTTCGAACCGCCGGCCACTTATAACGCTCTACTCCAAACCACTACAGTAACCTTACGCGGAGGCCTGGACTGCATGACTTTCCCCAGTCTCGCCGCGCTTTCCTCAGCTAGCTACTGCGCCATCTTTCCAGCCAGATTCGCACTGTCAGTAGGGCCCAAATCCTGGAAGCGCAGCATAGCGTCGCCGATTTGCTCCAGAGACACATTCTCCTTGCCGGCGGAAGGAGCATCCCCAGGGGCGATGCAAATCCACCAAAACACATTAGCCCGCACTAGGGCGATAGGAATCACGATGCACGCCGGCCCCGCAACGTGAAGCGCACCTCTCCCGAATGGGTGTATCTCTCTCACAAAGGTGACGATGAAGAAATCCGTACGCACACCCTGAGGCGGCTGCGGTAGTCCGGTGTGCACGTTGGCCTGCTGTGCGGGATAAGGAGCAATCAGCGAATAGGTATTAATCGGCTGGGTCGAGGTCCACGCACTGCCATTTGAAGTCAACGTCGTAGTGACCGCAGCCGGCCCGATCGGCGGACCGCCGTCCGTGGGAGTGAAGGTTACCAGAGCATTCACCGTGAAGCTGGAATCGAAGGTTCCCCCCGCGGTGTTGCCCGTAATCGTCATCGTCCCGGTGTTATTGGCTTGCTCCCGGCCGGCGAGTACAAGATTTCCCATGTAGTGGAAGCCGTTAGCATTTAGCAGGGAGTAACACGGAATCGTGTGGCCGGTGGGGTCTTGAAAGCACATTGAAACATAAAGAACCCTGATTGGGATTGCCAGCGGATTGGTAATGTCGGCGTCCTGCTGGCGCTGGATAATCGTGTCCGCACACCCTCCACAGAAAGCGGGATTAGCGTTTCCCTGGAACAGGGTGTTGGCCGGAAATCCATATTGACTTAGGTCCACGCCGGTACCGGGACCTGTGTGTAGGTAGTCAGTACCTGCGGCCACGTAGTCGTCTTGCGCACTCGCGGTAAGGGTGATCAACAACATCACCACCGCCATACTGACAAGCAATCTTGTAACACGGCAGAGCATGGCTTGCTCCTCCTCTAGGTCACTTAGAAATTCAACAAACCCATTGACCCTGGGATCCCCGTATTCAGAACCTCGGGACGCGATCTTGTACCAAACCCCTATGAAGGTTAGTCCGGGGATTATCGCTAAAACTATTTCATGGACGCTGGTTTCGAGCCCCCGTTGTGTTGCTTTGTTTTCACTGCCGGCGTTGCTTGTGCTTGTTGTACCGTCTGGGAGAATGTGAACGTGCCGAAGCCGCCATTGACGGTGCATGACAGTGTCGCAGCCCCAGTGAGATAAAAATCCTCATAGTTTACAGGTAGACCTGTGTGCTGGTTTGCGTTGAAAGCTGGGTAGGGAGCGACCGTCAGGTACGATCCCACCGGCGGCGTCGAACTCCACGTAAACGGCCCCTGCCCACACCCCAGCGTGCATGGCGTCATGGGCGGCTGGGTGAAGGGAGCGATAGCCGGGCCTCCATCGGTCGGCATGAAAGTGACCTGAAAGTAATAACCGTCGGTGCTGCACGTAGTGAACGTGCCGCCGGTGTTGTTGCCGCCGATCGTAATCATCCCTGAGTTAAGCGGGATATTCTTCGGATCGAGAGTGACGTATATGTTGTAGTGAAAGCCATTGGCATTGAGTTGTCCAGTGGCAATTAAAGAAACAAACACCAGTTGGGTAGGGATCGCAGTCATGCCATCGATCGGAGAATCCTGCCAGCGCTGCTGCATGGTGTCTACACAACACTGGCCTGCTAGGTTGGGGAGTGTCGTGAGGGTAATTGGATTCGTAAAGCCATAGTTGTTGGGAAGGACAACGCTCGCAGCGGTCGTCTGTAAGTAGTCGGATCCTCCCGCAACGGTGAATTGTTGCTGTGCACTTGCGGCAAGGGCTGTAAGCAGCACCATAACCGCCAGAATGAAAAGCAATCTCCATGTCGCGAAGCGGCAGAGCATGGTTTGCCCTCCTCTGTTATTTGAGACTTAGACTGATTGACCTTGGATACCTTGGCTCGGCCTACCCGGGATAGGGCCTCTTACAACAAACTAAAAAGGCGCCTCAGGGGAATAGAGGTGCGGTAAGATAATTTGGCTACCTATAAGCACTTTGGACTCCAAACACTCGCCTCGTTGATTCAACGTTTTGAGAACTTCAGACTCCTTGAGATGTGCAAGTTCTTGCCATGTTAGGTTAAATTTCTTCCCCCCCAGGATTGGCACACGAATTCTGTAAATGGCACCTAGGTGAGTTACGCGTTTGGAGATAGGATTCACGTCGTGGGCTTGGCTAGGAACTGTACCGTCACGCGTAGTCCAACTAGCAGAGGAACCTTGCTCTGGCTGAGATCGACAAGGGCCTCCTGAACGTCACGGTCGCTTTTTTCCGCAGGATCGCCGGTACGTACCTTCTTGCGTCCCATCACCGGGTCAACCTGCGAAACTATTCCCGTGAATCGTTGTCCCGGATAAGCATCGACCAGGACCACAGCGTGCTGGCCTGCAAATACGCGTCCGATGTCGCGCTCATCCACTTCCACCCTCACCCGCAGACTAGAAGTGTCAGCCATGCTGACAATGGGCTGCGGGAACTGCGGACTATAAACTTCGCCTGGCTTCCTATAGACGCGGAGAATCGTCCCCGAAGTTCTGGCTTTGACGACGCATTGTTCCACTTGCGCCTTGGCTGCCTGAGCAACTGCTTCCGCTTTGCCTACCTCAGCGTCAGCCCGCGCCAGTTCCTCTGGGAGGGGTCCAGCTGTTATCCGGTGTTGATGTTGTTCGGCAGCGTCCAGGTTCGCTTGTGCCACAGCCAGTTCTCGCTTGTATTGCTCCACCAGATCCGACGATGAGATAAGTCCTTCGCTAAAGAGCTTGCGAGCACGTTCAAATTGTTGCCCAGCCTCTTGCAGCGAAGCTTGTGCCGCACTCAGCTTAGCCGCAGCTTCGCGGCGTTCGTCGGGTGGACTCCCCAACTTCAGGAGTGCGCGTGATTGCCGCGCGGATTCCAGCGCGTCGTTGGCGGCTTGCAGATCGGCTTCCAGGTCAGCTCGATCGATGCGCGCAAGAATCGCGCCGGCCTGGACGTGTTGCCCCTCCGTGACGTTGACCGCTCCCAGAACGCCCCCAACCCCGGCGCCGACTTCTACTACTTCGGTGAGGCCTTCGATTCTTCCGGGTGCGGACAGTACTACTTGCGATGTCGCGTCAGTTTGGCGGGCTTCGTTGGCCGCCGCCACGCTAGAGTTGTGCCGGATTGAACGAGTGAACACAACGAGTAACGCCGCAACCAGCACCAGTCCGGTGACCAGCACTGCCAGGCCTCGATACCCGCGGGCCAGCGACTTGTCGGTCAAGAGGCTCATAGCAACTCGTTACCGTCGGTAGCTCGACCGTCCTGCATGGATATAGTCCTGTCGCTAAGTGGGAGCCATCTCGTGTCATGACTCACGACTACGACAATTCGGTTCTCTTTTTTCGCCGTTCGCCTCAGCAACTCCATGATTTGTGTCCCAGAAGTGCTGTCAAGCGCGGCCGTCGGCTCATCTGCAAGGATGATGGCGGGGTTGTTCACCAAGGCACGTGCGATGGCGACCCGCTGCTTTTCACCTCCACTTAACTCGACAGGTTTCAAATGGGCCTTGCCAGATAATCCAATCTCATCCAGCATCCTGGCCGCAGGCGTTTCTGCCTGATGGCCGCGCCGGCCGGCAACTTCCAGGGCCAGGCTCACGTTCTCCAACGCCGACAGCGACTGGAATAACCGAAATGCCTGGAAGACGAAGCCGATTGATTGCCTCCGAAGAGTCGTCTTTTCATCTTCTGTAAGGGTGTCAGCCAGTTGTTCCATAACCGATACATTCCCACTTTCCGGCGCCAGTAGGCAGCCCAACACTGACAGCAGCGTGGTCTTCCCGCTGCCTGAAGGTCCCATGACCAGCGTCAGGCAACCCGGTTGGAAGCTGAGCGATACTCCACTGAGGGCCTGCAATCTCGCGCGGCCCGCGCCGTAGCTAACGCAAATATTTTTGACGGCGAGCTGGGGATTATTCACGGAACACCCTCGCTGGTTCTACCGACACAGCTTTTCTTATCGATAGCAACGACGCCAGAGCGCACATCCCCAGACTGACGGGAATCATGATGACCGGAATCCACCACGGACTCTCCACCCATGACACGAAGCTTCGCGATATCTCCACAATAGGGAAGGTCATCGTCAGACCAAGAAAAGATCCCAACAATCCACTGATCAATGCTTGATGGAGTACGACACCCTGAATGTAATGTCGCGAAGCGCCCATGGCTTTCAGGGTCGCAAATTCATCCAGACTCTCGATGGTAGTGGCATAAATATTTTGTGACACTACAACGAGTCCTACCAGGAAGCCTAGTACTGCGGCGATCAGCAGCGCAGCCCCTGCGCCGGTTTCGATCGCCCAGAAGAATCGTGCCCGGTTAGAGAACTCGCGCTTGGTAAGGACTTCGACCTCCGGAAGCCTGTCCCGCAGCTCTCTTTGCACGCTGCCCACATTCGCTCCCAGTGACACCGAAACCAGAAGGAACATTGTGTACTCGGGAGGGATCGCCAGATAGTGCTCCGCATCGAAATAGCTGGTGAAAACGAAGGGCGCTCCGACAAAAGAACCAAAGCCATCCGCGGCTCGCACGACGGAAGCCCTCGAACCGTTCAGCTCGACCTCTACTGGCAAAGACGTAATCTCCAGAATCTGAAGATTGCTTTTGTCGATCACCAGATTCTCGCTTAGTAACGGCCCGGAATTGCCTTGCAAGTACGGCAATGGAATTCCCGATCCCATGTCTCCATCGCCGCCAATCACAAAGACAATTCGTTGCGAACCGGATGGTGTCTGGTAAGGCACCCAGCCCGAAAGCACACGGGTAACGGTGCCGACGCCGGACACACTGAAGGCGAGATCACGAAACCGTTTTGGCATGGGCGCGCCGTACTGGAAACAATTCACTCCTCGCGGCACAATCCAAATATCGGCATCCGCGGCATCGATGATGTTGGAGGCGGAATGCAGAAATCCGATGAACAGGTCGCCTTGAAAAACCATCAGGAATGTCGCGAAGGCGATGCCGATTATGGTTGTGGCAAAGCGGAGGCGATCGTGCTTGAGGTTTCGCCAAGCGAGCTTCATAGGCAGTTCTAACTACTCGCAAGATTGCGGCGTAATTTACGGGGCCGGTAGCGAAACTTAGTCGACTCCGCCTCACGCCTCGGGTTGGCGATGCAGGCGGGAGTTGCTGCAAATACTCAGTGCGCTTCCAGGCCTCCAGGTTCGTAATACCATGCCGTCTGGATCTGTGCGCCTTCCGCAAACCGAGTGTCAACATAATCTTTGAACTCGATCGAATGATCGAGTACTCCGGTTTCGATCATTAAATCGCGAATAAGATCGAAGTCGAGCTTATAGGGTGAAAGGGGCGTATAGGTTACTCGATTGATAGGATTGGTTAGAGCCCACCGCAAAAGTTTCGGGTCCTGATGAAAATAGTAAGCGCCCCACGAAGTCAGCTGCATTCTCCACGATAAGGACGGCCCTTTTCAAGCCAAAGTCCTGATCGCGCAATACCGTCCACCAGACATTTGCACCGCCTCGGGCCGCTTGTCAATCACGTCCTGACGCACTACAACACACAAGACATATAGTCCGGCCAATAATCGCGAGCCTGAAAAAGCACCCTCCCATAGCCTCCCATCTCGGCCTGTGATGGAAAGGGCTCGCCCATCGAGAATGCGTCGATAGCGCCCGCGGCCAGTGCTCCTGCCGCATCTGGCGGAGCCATCTCCACCATCTTTACTTCGCTGGGTTTTATGCCAAATTTCTTCATTACGCGGAAAACAATCAGTCGCTCGTCGGAAAAGCGGCTGGGATGGCGATGGCATGCGCCGCGCAAGTCGACGGGACTCTTTATTGGTCCGTCCTTGCGCACCACGACAGCACTGCCGTAACGATGGCCAAGGTAAACCACTCGGATCGGAACGCCCTGCGCGCGCAGAGCAATTGCCATCGGAGCAACATAAAAGCCAGCCTGTACTTTATTCGATATCAGCGCTTCTTTTATTTCCGGGAAACCCTGAAACATTCTGGGGATATATAGATTCCCGGACTTCGAGCGCTTCGTGAAATATAGTCGGTAACGGGGCAAGTGAGATGGCAAGTAACAGGGATGTATGCGACATACAATTTACGCTCATTTTCGCGGGTAGTCAGTCATTGATGAGCACTGACCAATCCACATTCAAACGAGATGCAACCCTGACACCACCGCTACCCAAAAGAGAAGACCGAGCAGGATTCGCTTTCGCAACGCTCATGACGACACGCCCCAACGACGAACTTCAGGCTGTTCGAGCAACGGATTCCAGTATCAAGACCGAACCCAATCATGCCGATCAGCAACATGGCCGCTACCACCAGGTCGTAGCGTTTGCCCGGCATTGCGTGAATCAATAATAAGGTAGCCAAGGCCGGAATCAACCGCGATCATCTCAGCTGCAACCACCACCAGCCAGGCTATCCCTAGCGAGATCGTACCCGATCAATATCTGCGGCAATGCGGCGGGGAAATAACTCGTCCAAGAATAGCGACTCGCGACAGACCGAAATTGTTTCCTGCCTGCAGAAATATGGCGGGCATGTTGCGCACCGCCTTCGATCGTCGACACCACCACTGGGAAAAACGATGCCAGGAATATGAGGAAAATCGCCGCAAAGTTGCCTACGCCAAACCAGACTATCGCCAGAGGAATCCAAGCTAGTGGACTAATGGGACGTAAAATCTGGATCACGGGATTCGCCGTCCTGGCCGCAATCGGATAGACGACCGAGCACCACCCCGATGGGATTCGCGAACACTAGGCCATCAGATAGCCAGAGCCGACCCTGAACAAGGAATCGCCGCATATCTCTAAGAGCAGGCCTTTTTGCACCAACTCGCCTATAGCGCTCATGCACATTGACCGGAGAAGGAAAAATATGAGGGTGGGTCCACACCGACAATAAGCTGCCATGCGCTGAGCACTAAGGCTGCCGCCCGCAATAGGCCAGAAATAGGGCTCCCAGCGTTTCATTACGAGTCTAAACTTTGTGGGCCAGTCCAATTTCCCGAAAATGTCTGTCCCGCAATTGGAAATAGCGACTGGAGCTGATATCGCGAGGGTGTGGGATATCAACTTCCACGATGCGGCGGATCTGGGCCGGCCTGGCTGACATCACCACGACCCGATCAGCAAGTTGAACCGATTCCTCGATATCATGAGTAACAAAAAGGATTGTTTGCGCTCGGCCTGCCATATTCGCAACAACTCGCGCGCATGGTAAGCCGAGTGATCGAGTCGAGCGCCCCGAACGGTTCGTCCAAGAAAGAGCACATCTGGATTTACCGCCAACGCCCGGGCCACCTCCAGCCTCTGCTTCATGCCACCTGAGAGTTCCATGGGATACGCATGTTCGAAACCCTGCAGTCCCGACTAACCCTACGTAGTATTCGATTCGCCGCCGCTTTGCTTTCTTGGGAAGGTTAAATAGTCCGAACGCCGATATTGGCCTCGACGTCCAGCCAAGGGAACACTCCGCGTTCCTGGAAGACAAAAATTCGCCGTGGATCGGGGCCTGTACCGCTTCGCCGTCAATGCGAACGCTACCCATGGTCGGTTCGCTGAATCCGCCTACAATGTTCAGCAGTGTCGTTTTGCCGCATCCCGAGGGTCCCAGAATACAGACGAGTTCTCCCTTCATCAACCTTCAGGCTGATATTTTCGAGCACCGTAATATCCTGCCATTTTCATGAAATGCCATGCTTATGGCGTCGATTTCCAATTTCGTCTTGGTCCCTGCCGGACTTTAACCATCGCATTGACGCCCATTTGATTTCCGGCATTAGCCGCTCCTGTAACCCCAACGAACCGACCGCAGTGTCTCCAGTTTTCGCATGGCCGTATCCAGCAATAGCCCGATCAGCCCGATAAACATCATTGCGGCGATACCAAGTCATAGCGATTACCTGCGTTTCGGGCATCGACAATCAGGAAGCCGAGCCCGGAATTCACCGCAATCATTTCAGCCGCCACTACCACCAGCCATGAAACACCCAACGATATACGCAAGCCACAATAAGTTGTGGCATACGGCTGGGTATAGGACACGGTACACGACTTGGGCCCTGGAAAGTCCGAAATTAGGCCGGCATTGATGTGCACGGGGTCGATGCTGCGCACTGCGTTCATCGCGCTCACCGTGAGCGGCAAAAACGAAGCTACAAAGATCAGGAAGATCGCTGACAGATCACCGACGCCGAACCATAGAATAGCGATCGGAATCCAGGCCAAAGGTGAGATGGGACGTAATACCTGGATCATGGGGTTGAATGCCATTGCAGAACGACGACGCCAACCGAGAAACAGGCCGAACGGAATCGCAAGACCGCCGCGAAAAGAAAACCCCAGGTAACCCGGAACAAAGAAGCCACGACGTACTTGAGCAGCAACCCTTTTCGGCCAGCTCAATATTCCTTTCAATACGGCCCATGGCCCTGGCACGATCTGCGTGGATTCCCGGCTTGCGCCGAACTGCCACAGAGCAATTAAGAGAATTACGAAACCAAGCGGCGCGATTCGGGCCATGCTTCTTGGCATAAGGAAATGATTCCCACAGACCTGTAATCGGAGCTCAGGAGAGAGGCCGATTCTCGGTCCGTCTAGGCCACGGAATTCCCTCGAGTAGACGGCATTGTACGCCAACTCCCTGGCTGTTGTGGCCCGCAAACCTTTGTTAATGGCCTAATTTCTGTGTTGCTATCACATGGGGGATGAGGCGGGAAGTCGCTGAATTAGGGGCTCTGTACGCCGAGACACGGCATTGGTCTGACGATGGCCATCCTTGCCGGCAACATCCAAGCCCGGATGGTGATGCGGCGCTTGCAGCACCGTTTTCCTCGGGAATAACTGGGAAGTGGCCCGTGGAGAACAGTTCTGGCCGAAACCATCCCCCACGGGATGCGCCACTTTATGTGCCCGAAATTCTAGGAGTCGGGACTCTGGCTGTCTGTATAAAATTGAACACCCAGCGCGGTCGCTCCAGTTGCGGTATAGGTCACTGACCAGCGGGGGCGGACGATGAGACCAGGATTTTATTTGGGGAATAGCCAATAGTTCTTGGCTGCGGTTAGGCCTCGATCCTTGGGCGTCAGACTCTTGTAGAGCAGCAGCCCAAGGTCCGTGATCAGGCTGCGCTTCTCGGAGAAGTAGCTGTGGCCAAGTCCGAGAAATCCCGTATCAACAGCGGAGGCGTCGATAGTATCCAATTCGGCGGCAACGAACGGCTCACCGGAGATCAATCCCACTCGGGGGCCGCGATGCAGTTGACTCGAAAACCACAACGCCACATCACGGTTCGAGGCGTAGGAAGTAGTCGGGAGCCGGCCGGCCGCTAGCAATTTTGGAAATTTCTCCTGAAACAACGGTACATAAACGTCGGCCGCAGTCAAAACAATTTGCCCCAGAGGCAGCTTCGGCCGTTGATTATCCGCCAGCCCTAACAACATCACGCGATTACCCATGCTATGGGCAACAATGTGGACGCGATTCCAGGGTCCGCCCTCCAGACTCTTCAGAAAAGCGGCAAATCGATCTGCCGATGCGAATGCTTCTTCCTCATCTTTGGGATAGGCCATCACCGTGCCCGCCGAAGGCCAGCTGAACAGGATTACGGCGCCCGGGAACTTCATGTCATAGGCGATCTGCGCCGCCCGCCTCGCACCTTCTTCAAAAGTCACGTTGTAGCCGTGCAGAAAAACCAACAGGTCTTTGACGTCCGCAGCTTGCAGAAGGCTCTCCAGCCGTGTGGCGAAGGCCGATGGGGTCAGTGACTCTAACCCTTCGAGCAATACAAAACGATGCTCCTTGTCCTGATCAGGAAACAGGTTCCACCAGTGCGGCGACTCGACATGTCCAGTCTTATGCTTCTCTACCGGAATCGTTACCGGCGCCAGGCCATAGAAAATTTCGCTCGCCGGTTCACCAGAAAACGGCGTGTCCAAGCTTGTCGTCTTAGCTCGATTGGTCGCGAAGAAAATCGGTACCCGGGCAATGTCAGATTCCACTGAAATCAGCGTTCCCAATATCCGGCTGCTTTCTATCGCCATCGCCGCCGCGTCATCTCCTTCACCCTTACCAGGAGCCGGTGCGACTGCAACATCTTTGGCGAGTATGGGAGTTCCTTCCGATATCCCGCGCACTTCGTAATCCCGCGCACTGGAAATCTCAGGTATCGCCGAACGGCCGGCCAGACCCTGTACGTAGGCATATGCCGCTGTACCCCGCGTCAGGTCCAGCAGATCGTCAAGAATATTGGCAATCTCATCGGGAGATTCGGCGCTTTGTAATCGCGCAGCGATCTTGTTGAGTTCGTTTGCCAGCTCCGGCGAAATCGGTTCCATACGGAGACGAATGCCGTCCCAATTCATCAATAGCGTGGAAATCAAGGCAAACTGACCTACGTTCGGTACCATGTCGGTTCCTCCACGGGTTTAAGACAAGGATTGACCCGCCAGCACAAAGGCGGCCCAAAGCTCCGGGTGAGCGTAGGGACGTGATTTGGGGTCCTTCTGAAACAGCTCGGTGCGCGCTGAGGCGGCCAGAGCGCCCACCGGTCCCGATACTTTCTTCAGCGGCTTCAATAAGTCGGAGATGCCCCCAGCGGTCGCCGTCCGCAGCCAGTTCTGTGCGGATCGAAGAGCCTGCGCAGGCGATTGCTTTTGTTCCCGCCAAAACCGATAAAACTGGCCAACGAGCAAGGCTGACGCAAAGTCGTCCACCGGCCACAGCGTTGCCAGCACGGTCCTAACTCCCTGGCCCAGGAGCATCGAAGGAAAACCGAGAGCTTCATCAGCACGCGAAGTTACCTGAGCCATCCCAGTCTGGCATGCCGACAGTACGATCATTTGAGGCGGATTTTGTCGTAACAGCGGCTGCAAATCTTCCAGCGACAAGATGTCGGGAGGAGCCAGCCCGAGGCAGGATTGAAACGGATCATCGACTCGAAAGATCGCGTGCCCGGAGAAATGAAATATTTCCGCCGCCGGTAGCCGCGCCAGCACCGCAGCGCGACTAGCGTCCGTTGTTTTGAGGACGACGGTTTCAGGTTCCCCCAGGTATTGCTTTACCCACTCGAGTTCAAGCTCGGTATAAGGCAGATTGCCTTGTGGATTGGTGACCGCCAGGTAAGCACCCGTGTGTTTTTCAGGAGGCGCGGCAAGCAACATCGCGGCCGCCGGTGCATAGCGTAACGCATAATCTTCCGTGATGTAATGCCGTCCATCGCCGGCTTGCGAACGCGCGCTATGAATCGGCAGCACGCAGCTCACTCCCTGTGGAAACCACACCAGCTCGGTCTGGTGTGCGATGCCCAGTTTGTCCAAATGTTCTTGCAGGCATTGCCAAAGATCGCGATAGAGCAGATCGCCGATACTGTCGATCTGTTCGCTCCAGCCTGCGGGGTTAACGTGCCGCGTGACATAGGAAAAAACCCAGCCTGTCAACTTTGTCAAATTCTCGGGGGTCGGCGTCGTGCCGTCTCCGAGAACTATGGACCGAAGTTGTGCCTTGCCCAGGTTCTCCAGCCACGCAACATCCCAGCCGGCCTCGGTTGCAATTGCCACTGCGCCTCTCGGCCCGGCAAAAACCGGAAATAACAGTGCGCCTCCAGTCGGAATCAGGGTACGAATCTGTTCGGCAGTGACTGGAATGGACGCAGTTTGCCAAAGCCGGGCTTTACCTCGATCGAGCGCCTCCACCGCGGCTGGAATCGATCCCGTCTCCAGATGACAATAGGCGAGCAGCGCCCAGGAATCCTGCAAATCCCAAATTCGCTCCAGCCTTCCTGCCCGGCTGGTCGCTTGCATCAATGCGGACTCACCCGCAGCCGTGGCCTTTTCCAGGCAAGGTATCGCTCGGGCAAACTGCTTAACCTTGATCAAGGTCTCTGCCGCAAGCAACATCACTGTGCGGCGTCCACTCGCATCACCGTCATGCTCCAGGTGATTGTATGAGGACGTGGCGACAGCCATCATGTCCTCCAAATGATTCAACTCTCCGAGCTCGACCAGCTCGGCATACGCACTCGCCTGAAACCGCTCAACCGTAGATGCCAGCACCGGCAGTACATTCCAATCGAAGAGCGAACCGGCTTGCTGGAATCGAATCAGGGCTTCGTGCAGAAGCGTTCGGCGGTCACCTTCTTTCTGGCCAGTCTTCTGATTCAGCATCGCCCGGCCTAACGCAAGCGACGCTTGGGCTCGAATGTCGGCAGAGACTTCTGCGGTGGCAGCCTCAGCACCCAGTTTCGCGTAACGTACCGCGGAAGCCTGGTTCTCGGCCTTGTCTCCGGCAACGAGAAGTCCGTAAGCTTCGCTCAAGTTCATGCAGGTTTGCACGAAAGCGCGCCGTATTGCCGGGTCCTGATTTGGGTTCAGGTGAGACAGTGTCTCGATATGATTCTCGACACGCCGCTCCATCGCTGCCGCAAAGTCACCTCCAGGCTCTTGCGTCCAAGCGATAGCGAGGTCATTGCGCCGGTCCGCCCATGCCGCGGTATTCTCCACCGGCGATAGGTGGGCAATTGTAATTTCGATAAAATGCGTGCGCTTCTTCCAGTTGTCGAGAGGATCTCCCAATTGGCGAATGTTGTACAGGAGCGCCAGCATGGAAGCGCACTCGTAGGGAAAGTTATCAGCCGCGAACTCCAAATGCGTGATGGGCTCTTCCACGTCGCTTGGATTCGTGACCCGAGCGAACAGCAAAGTCCCTAACCCATAATGGCAGCTCACCAGCGGATTGTGATCTTTCTCCGGATCCCAGACCGGAATGGATTCGCGATACGCAGCAATCGCTGCAGCGGGATCGACGCTCTCGGCTGCCTGCGCGTACATCAGCCGGTAGATACCCCACTTTTTCGGGTCGGCGGTCCGGTCAATGAGCGTTGCGGCTTCGCTCAGAATCTCCAGAATCCGCGCTGAATCCTTGGTTGGGTCCAGGGTTTGATATTCGCTGTAGATCGCAGCGAGCCGATCGGCATTGGACATAGGAAGTGGAAACCAAGGTACCTGATCAGACGCGCCGGGGCAATGGGTATGCTTCGTCATCGATCTCGACAGCAGGGTCCGACGATGCAGCTTCTGCCCTATGTTGATTTGGAAGGGGCGTAGCTTAGCTACGCCGTAGCGTGTCCGTTCGCCGCCGGAGATCGTTACGCCGCGATGGCAGATCTTAGAACGCCGTAATTCTCACCGTGAACTGTACCTGTCGTGCGCTACCGATCTGGTTGGTATTGGGAGCAAATAGCGCCTGGCCTGCGCTGAAGATCGGCGCGGCGGGTGTTCCGAAGACGCTGATCGCATCGGGCCCGAAGTTGCGATTGGCAGAGTTCGTCAGGTTGAAAATGTCCATGAACAGATCAAGATGACGGCCTTCGCCGGGCAGTGTGATGTCTTTCACGAAGCGGATATCAAGATCGAAGAATCCCGGCTGGCGAAGAATGTTGCGGGGAGCGACCAGCCCGTTAAGAATGGCGCGGTCGTTCCAATCGTTGGCGTCGTTCTGCGTATCGAAGCCGATGATGGGCGTGTACGGTAGTCCTGAGCGGGCAATCAGAATGGGATTGAACTTGAAGCCCAGCGGCAGATTGGTGATCGCGCTCAGGTTGAAACTGTTGCGCACGTCGAAATTGGAGTAAGCGGCTTCTGCCGAGAGGTTAAAAGGATTCAGTGTCGACACCAGAGCGAACGGTCCGTAATTCGAGTCGTTATCGCGCGCTCGTGCCAGGGTGTAGTTGGCCGAGAGCTGCGAGCGGTGCGGAAGTTGGAAGTTAGCGGTCAGTTGCATGCCATCGTAAGAGGAATGCGCTGACGATGTATTCACCAGCAACTGTCCGACGGCAGGATTGGGCCGCGTTGCCGGAAAGATCGGCATACCGCTGGCATCGTAGGTTGGTGGAAAGAGATTTTGGTTGAGCAGTTGCTGCAGATCCCACGTGCTGTTGTGGACATACCCGGCAGTGAAAGAAATTTTCGGCGTGAACTGTTGCTCGATGCTGCCGGCAAACTGAAACGATCGCGGATTGTGAAAGTCTGGCGCGATGCCAACCACGAGCGCAGCGGGAACAGTCAGGCCGGGCGGCGGAGCGGTGAATGCAGTGTAGTTTCCGCCTGACGAAACCATCGGCAGAATTTGCGGATCGAAGTAGCTGTCGGCAACTACGGTATTGACGCCGTTGTCGGTGAAAACACGCTGAAAGACATTTGCGGGCGTAGGCGCATCGTAGATCCCCGCCGAGGCTCGCACGACTGTGTTGGAAACGGGATTCCACGCCATGCCCAGCCTCGGTTGCCATTGGCTCAAGTCATTGGGAATCGATGTCGTTGGAGCGATAGATGAGTTAGGGTTAGAGGGCTGCGGATTCCATTGGCCATCCCACCGCAGCCCGGCCGTAACCGTGAGAGTTTTAGTCACCGGTAGTTTGGTATCGATATAGAAGCCGAGATCTTTCACCGCCCCGCTATAAACTCCGTTGCCCACAATAAATGTCTGCTGGTAGCGAAAGGGATTGCCGGCGAGATAATCCGCCAGAGAATTGAATTCGAAGAGTCCATTGAGATTGGCTTCGTGCTCGACGGTCGCGGGGTTATAGCCGAAGTCCACTCCGAAATGCAGGATCATGCCGCCATGCGTGATGGAGAATATCATCGTTATAGCGGTTAATGTTCGAGGTGTACGACTCATTCGCCAGCGCGTTGCCACCCAGAATACCGAAGCCGTTGATCACGAACTCAGGCCCAGTCGAATTCGGCAAAAGGGTGCGCTGGTCCTGGGCCCATTGGGCCAGAAATTGATTGACCGTATTCGAGCTAAGAACGGTCGTGAGATTCCCCCGCACCCAATAACTGTCACCGGTGAGGGAGGCACTGTTATCGATAGGCGCGATGCTGCGGGTCGATCCATTGATGTCGACATCGTTGGCATTTACACGATTGAAGTTGAACTGCAGATTGAGCGTGTTCGCCTGATTCAGCAAGAAATCGGCGCGCGCAAATACGGAAGTAGGGTCGCTGTTACCGACGATCTGCCGTTGCAGAGAAGACAAATAAGATGGAACCACCGTACCGGGCGCCTGCGGCTCAAACTGCGTCCAGTACGGGATATTGACATAGTCCTGCTCGGCTCCCACATAGAAGAAAGCGCGGTTCTTCTTGATCGGACCGCCCAGTGATCCTCCGAATTCGTTCTGCGCATTGTCGAGCGAATGTCCGAAAGCGTCGTCCGCAGTCCAGGCCGGCCGGCCGATAAAGAATGCTTCTCCGTGATACTTGTTGCTTCCCTCCTTGGTAATGACGTTCACAAATCCGGCGTTGGTGTCTCCGACTTCGGCGGTCGCTCCTGCATGAATAATCTGAAATTCGCGAACCACCGTCTGCGGAAAAAAGAGTGAACCATCCAGCGCTCCTCGCTGGCCGCCATTCAACGGATCTGTAAAGTCGAAGCCATCCACGGCAGCGCTGAACGCGGTGGGCCGCTGGCCATCCACAATCAGAGCGGTAGAGTTGGGCGCAGGCTGAACTCCGGCTGCCAGCTGGCCGAATTGACTGAAATCGCGATCGCGATTGGGGAGGTATGTAACCGTGAGTCCCGCGAGCGTATTGCTGACCTGCGGAGTTTCTTTATTGACGGCGGGAGGAAGTGTGTTGCCCTCAACCGTCGGACCGCGTCCCGAGACAGTGACATTCTGCGAGGTTCCGGCCACACCCAGGCGAATCGTAAGCTGAACACTGCTGCCCACACCGAGAGTCACGCGCGCGGGCTTCTTGAGAGCGAAGCCCGAAGCCTTCACCGCAATCGTGTAAGCGCCCGGATCCAGCATGGCAGCTGTGAAGGTTCCAGCGCTCGAGGTCACCAGCGTGCGGGCAGAAGTGAAGTCGGTACTGCGAATCGTGACCTGTGCGCCTGTGACAGCGCTGCCTTGAGGATCAGTAACGGCTCCGCTGATCACGCCTTTCGCCGCAGCCGACTGGGCCAACAATGAGACCGGAACTGACAGCAGAATGGAGACCGCTATCAGGGCGACAAAAAGAAAGTAGACCTGGGACCGGTTTGTCCGGTCCACCCCTGTATGCATTCACTCCTCGAAGACATCGGTAAACGATGCGGTGATCCGGGCGGAATCGATAAAGCTCAGGGGGGTGTACCCCCTGAGCTGGTAAGCCGAGCGGTTTCAACTTTAGAGCAACTGCCGGTTAGATCCAAACTACAGCGCCGCACCGCCTGCGTGTTGGTCGTCCTGGAATTAAAAGACAATGCGCGCCAGGAACTGCATCTCGCGCGGCGGACCCACGTTGGCCAACCCGCCGACCGGCTGTTCGAAAGTTGCTACCGGAGTGGCGCCGTTTCCGTAGACACCGTTCAAGCTATACAGATTCAAGTGATTGAATGTGTTGTACGACTCCGCCCGCAGAATCAGACTGGCACGTTCGGTCATCTTGAAGGATTTCTGCAAAGCAAAATCGACATCATAAATGGGAGGCGCCTGCCCGGCATCGCGCCCGATTACCACTCCGTTGATCACCGGACGATCGGTAGTGTCCCCAGCACCGCTATTATTCGCGCCAGTTGTGATATTGAATGGGTAGCCCGACGCCAGATTGCAGTTCCTGAGAACATAAAGCCCCACGGCAGACTATAGGTTCCACTCAGCGCGGCGCGATTCGTCTGGTTCAACAGACTCGTCGCCTTCTCGCAGGTCACCAGACATCCCCAACTGTTCGGGTCCTGACCGGTGCCGTCCCATTCCACCGTGTTGATGTCGTGCGACCAGGTGTAGGAGAGCAGCGCGGAAAGACGATGCGTCAACTGCTTGGTTACTCTCACCTGCAAACCGTCGTACCAGGCCGATCCCGCATTCACATATTGAATGACCTGGCTGAATCCGCCGGGAACCGGCACGATAGGCCGGGTCGCATTGGCCGCGGCCGCCGAGCGTACCTGTCCGGGAGCGGTCCGAATGAATGGTGAGGGAGCATTCAGGTCGACCGGCTGTTCAATATGAATGGTGTGCGAACCGATGTAGTCCATCGCAAACAGCCAGCCTGCGCCCAGCTCGTGCTCGAAGCCGAGGTTCCATTGTTGGGTGTAAGGGTTCTTGAAGTCGTTCGAACAGAAGTGAAGCTGATCGACGGGGAGGAACTGGTTCAGGTAATTGCACTGGCCAGCAAGCACGGTAATGTTGCGCGCCGGCAGTACGGTGCCTGCGGGAAACGAAATCGGCGCAAAGGTTGTGGGAAATCCTATGCCACCAGGGACAGCGGTATACGTAAAGAAGCCTTGTGGGCCGCCGAGCGCGACTGTGGCCTCGTTATCGGTGCGCTCCTCCGAGTAGAAAATGCCGTAGCCGCCACGCACCACTGTGTTGCTGTTCGGCAGGCGCCAGGCAAATCCAAAGCGCGGGGAAACCAAAGCGTAGTTGTCGGTAAACGTCTGCCCATCAAGTCGCACGCCCAGATTGAGAGTGAGGTTGGGAGTCACGCTCCAATTGTCTTGCACGAAGACGCCGTAGAGCGTTTCCTTGACGTTGTAATTCTGATTGCCGAACGCCTGCGTGTATTGCAAGGCGATAGGCGGCGCATTGGCCGGTGAGCCCGGAGGCGGAGCGCCGGGATTATAGGTCAATAACGTGGCGATCGGAATGTGCTCGTATAGGGGGTTGATCTGGAAGCGGCCATCGGTGTAGGCGTTGCCGAACTCCTGGCCGTAGCCGCCGGACGAAGAGTAGATAACATCGACGCCGGTCTTGATCTGATGATGACCGTGACTGATGCTAAGCGTGTCGCCCCACTCATATTGGTGGTTCATCAGGTCAGCCGTGAGTGAAGTGCCGTAGGTATAGACGCCCGATACATAGATCTGCGGTCCTGGGTTCACCGGCTCGAATTGGGTAATCGGCGACCCGACCATCAGCTGGAAAAACGCGTAGTTCAGCATGTTTGGACTGATCGTGTCTGTGTCGGAAATCGCAGCCTGATAGGTATTCCGAGTGAAGACGCGCGCCGCCGAAGGCAGAGTCACTCCGCTCACGGTGTCCTGCGGGTTGGTGTCGTCGAAGCGATCGAAGTTCGCCCGTACGGTGAGCAGATTCTTGCTACTCAATTGCTGGTCCAGGCGAGCGAGCATCAAGGTTTGACCGAACGTGCCGTTGTAGATGGAGCCCGGATCCACAGGAGAAGTAATGACCGCGGGACGGTTCTGATCGGTGTACTGTGCAGACACCAGGAAGTAACTCTTATCCTGCACGATCGGACCGGAGATCATGCCGCTGCCCTGGGCCACGGTTTCCTGAGCCGATTTTGTGGTCAGCGGGATGTTGGCATTGGAAAATTCAGGGCTCCCCATGCCGACAAAGTCTCCATGCCAATCGTTCGAGCCTGACCGGGTGACGACGTTCACTGCCGTCCCGGCGTTCCATCCCCACTCTGTCGAACTGGCGTTGGTATAGACCGTGAATTCCTGCACGGCCGAGAATGGCAATCCGGCAAACATCGTCTGGCGCCCCCAACTGTCATTGGCATTGGTCCCGTCCAGTTCATACGTCGTCTGACGACGGCCGGTGCCGTTAATGACGAACAGCGTCTCGTTCAGAAACAGATCGCCCGTGGTTTGTGCCGGACGCACGGAGGAATCCAGCAGCGGCAGGCTGGTGATCTTACGCTCTAGAATAGGAGTGTCTTCGATCTTCTGTTGGCCGAGACGCATGGAAACCTGGTTTGACTCGGTGGGCAGCGTCCCTGTTGTGCCGTAGACGTTCACCTCGGTTTTCGCACTGGAGATGGCGAGGGTGAAATCAAGGACGGCTGTGCCGCCGGCTCGTAAAAGGATATCCTTTTGTTCGCCCTGATTGAATTGCGGAGCCGTGACGGTCACAACATAACTACCCGTCAGCGGCACACCCAGAAAGGAATAATTGCCGGAGGAATCGGTCTGGGTGGTGTTGTTATACGCTGTACTGGGATTGCGGAGTGTTACCGAGGCGCCCGTGATCGCTTTATTTTGCTGATCTTGAACATGCCCCTTCACGGCTCCGAGATTGGTTTGGGCGGCTAGAAACGCGGAGTTCCAAAGTGTTGCAAACAACGCGAAGAAAACAAGCACTGCAACCCTGACAAGTGTTCTCATAAGCCGAACAGGCTAAAGGTAGGTATGCTGTACTACCACAAGTAGTACTTAATTCGCGTTGCAACAAGACGACAGGAAGTAACAACTAGGGAACCTTTGCTACTGCTTTGAAATAGAATCGATGGAAATCGACAAAAAAAGTAGCGACGATAAAACCTTCTCGCACATTCATGGCCGGGAGACTTGCGACCCCAGCTATCAACGAAGCGCAATTTTCTCGATACTTGGAGAAAAAGATGGACGGGACGGAACCGGTTTTTCGAGCCATGGGTGCTCTCGCGCTCATACTAGTCGTTTCCGTGGGGTTGGAAGCTCAGAGAAAGGATGATGCAGCAGTGGAACAGCCGGTATTTTATCGTACAGTCAAGGTCGACGGACTCTCCATCTTTTACCGAGAGGCCGGTCTGAGAAACGCGCCAACGATTCTTCTCCTCCACGGCCTTCCGTCTTCCTCCCGGATGTTTGAGCCGCTGCTGACGCGGCTTGCCGACAACTACCATCTGGTCGCACCCGACTACCCGGGGTACGGACATAGCGACTGGCCCGACCCGAAGCAGTTCGACTACACCTTTGACCATATCGCCTCGGTAATAAACGACTTCACGCAAGCGGTCGGACTGTCGAACTACACGCTCTACATGCAGGATTATGGCGGCCCGGTCGGCTTCCGCATGGCTATGGCTCATCCCGAGCGAGTGCAGGCTCTCATCGTTCAGGATGCGGTTGCGCACAATGAAGGCCTGGGCGCGAACTGGGCAACACGGCGTGCGTTTTGGGCCAATCGGCCGGCGTACGAAGATGCATTGCGCAAAAACTTGCTTTCGCTCGAAACCACGAAGACCCGTCACGTTGGAGACGATCCCAAGGTTGAACTTTACGATCCTGATCTCTGGACGGATGAATACGCGTTCCTGAACTCCCCAGGACAGGCGCAGATTCAAAGCGATCTCTTCTACGATTACCGCACAAATGTCGACGCCTATCCCAAGTGGCAGGCTTGGCTCCAGAAAAAGCAACCACGGCTCTTAGTCATCTGGGGGAAGCATGATCTGTCGTTCGATCTCGGCGAACCTGAGCGGTATCGGAAGGACGTACCGGGCGCAGGCATACACGTTCTCGACGCAGGGCACTTCGCTCTCGACACCAAAGCGGATGAAATTGCTTTGCTGGTCCGCCAATTCATGAAGGGACAGAACTAGCACAGCTCTGAAAGTTGACGTCCCACATCGTCGTACTGGCTCCCACATTGTGGGCCACGAACAAATATCTGCCGAAACCAAAGAATAAGCCGGAGCGTTGGGCTCCGGCTTGAAATGGCCTGGGGGAAGGTCGGGTGAAATTAGAACAGCTTGCGGCGCAGAACAACCGAGAAGCCGAGGATTCCAGAACCTAACAGGATGATGCTGCCGGGCTCAGGAGTCGTGCCGGGACTGGGGACCCCGTTCACCGTGAAGGCTTCCGAAGGAATCGATCCCAGAGTGTTTTCCTGGGCCGTAGATGGACAGCCAGGCGATGTGCAGCCTACGCCGGAGTTCTCATCCCAGTACAGCGGCCCGACCTCTGAGGTGGCGGCATTTTCCAAGGTTAGCCAGTAGTTACCAGCGCCCGGCTGGACAAAACTGGTGAGGTTGCCGGACTCGTGGCAAATGTCGAAGCCGAAGTTGTTGGTGAAGCAGTCCGACTGGGTGAGGGTAACACCTGTCTCATCCAACAAATCGTTATTGAACGGGGTGGTGCCAATCGCTACTTCGACGCTCGTCGCCGTGTCACCGGGTTCCACCCACGCCCAGAACGAGATGTTCTGAATCTCCGTTTCGTTGGCGAGATGGAACGAGTCGCTAACCGCGAACCCGTTGTTGATGGTCCAGGCATCGACCTGCCCGTTGACGGGGCCATTGTCATAACAATTAGCGGGACAGTTATATTGAGCCATGGCGGGAACAGCAGCTAGAGTCAGACAAAGAGCCATCATTGACAGCAATACCGTTCGCATTTTCATGGACCGAATCCTCCTTTAGGTTCAAGTCATTTTCGTTAAAGAGCCAATGTGTGCCTTGTACTACAGGGTCAGCTTCGTACACACACGGCCCCAAGGGTGACGACGCCCAGCGCCGGGCATGTTCAAGGTACTTGGTTCCGGGGTTGTATAACCGCAAGGGAGATAAGCTGCCGTGGCCTCCTTTCTTCGGGTAGTGCGCTTGCATGTCGCTCCGAAATAAAGGACGCCGGAGCCAACGGTTGTAGCAGTTGCGCAACCATACCCGGAGCTAACGGTTCGTCAATTCCATACTTTTCCGGCCACTGCTTCCTGGGCATATAACAGGTGCCGAAAAGCTTATCTATCCAGGGCAGCATTGAAGAGTAGTTTCGGTTGATGTGGTTCTGGTTCGCATGGTGCCAATGATGGAAGGCAGGAGTAGAAATTAGCCACTCCACCCAACCGAAGCGCCAGCGCACATTGGCATGGATAAAGAAGCCCCAGAGTGCTCCGATAAGCAAGATAAGCAACGGCACCAGATCTACCCGGCTTCCCATCGTCGGCTGGGCCAGGCCCAACGCATACATAGGAACCAGTCCGCACAGCCGGACGAAGACCAAGTCCAGCGGGTGGGCTCGCGTATTAACCAACCAGTCGATCTCCTCGGCACTGTGATGGATGGCGTGGAAACGCCAGAGCCAGGGAACCTCGTGCATCCAGCGATGACCCCAATAAAAGCCGGTTTCTCCCACCACCAATGCCGCCGCAAGACGTGCCCATAACGGCATAGCGGCGACCCATGTATGCAGCCCGCCGGGTACCAGACGATGCAATCCCCAGGCAATAATTGTCATGGGCAGGATAAGCAGCAACTTGGGAAGAAGGTTGCCGAGGAAGTAATAACCCAGATCCGCGAGGAACGCTTTGCGAAAGACTCGCTGCGGGTGAACCGCAAACATTCTCTCCAGCGGAACAAAAATAAGCATAAGTATGGTTAGCCAGATGACCAGCCGCACGATATCTACTGCGAACGGAGGGAGGTACTGTCGCAACTGGTGAAGAATTTCCATGGTAGACCGCACACTCAAGGCTAAGAAACTTAAAGGTCAGAGTAAGGTAGTGCCGTCCGTACAGCACTACCTCAACCTTGGACGGTACTGTCGACGGCAGCCTATGACTAGCGCTTGAACCATTTTCTCGTTCGGAGAGTAGCCACAGCGCCCAGTAGCCCCCCGAGGGACAGCGCAAGAGTTCCTGGTTCAGGCGTTGTTGCCGCATACATAGAGACTCCGTCCAGAAGAACAACGGGCGGGTCTCCCGCAGGGGTGCCTTTCGAAATGAAGCTAAGTAGTTCGTTGCCAGTCGTATTGGCCGTGAAAGTCAATGTTTGACTTTCCCAGGGCACAAAACCATGACTGGTATTTGTCATCAACGCCGAAAGCTGACATTGGGTACCTAGACAAACTTCCCATTGCTCGGTTGTTGCGCCACTGTACTGCTTGAACTGTGAAGCCCCTTGGTCAAAAGAAACGTCATAAGCCATTCCGTTTGTAACGCTGACCGACTGAGAGAGAGTACCGTGGTAGGTAGGATCGCCATCCATCAAGACAAAATTCCCCCCGTCTTGACTTTCTGTCCATCCCGGCCACAAGCTGTCGAAGACGTGGCCACAGGCATTCGTTTGCGAGAGGGTAGAGGCAGGAAAAGTCACGCAACCTATACCGCCTGAGAAAGTCCAATCGTCGGGAGCGAATGGACCACCAGTGCCCGAAGACATTACAAAGCTCGAGGTGTTTCCAGTCGTCATTTCAAACCCGCCATTCATTACCAGATCCTGAGCTTGCATAGAAATGGTAAGTGCTAGAGCAGCCACAGAGAAGCCGATAACCGCGGCTCTAGCCAGAGTACAAACCAGTATTGTCATCTTCTCGCTTACAAACTTCATGTAAATCTCCTTTTGGCTTAATGCCCTGAACTATCCGGGGAAATTGGGCGACACCAGCCTGTTATGGTCTCTCCGCGTGTCTGGACCGTATAGCTTGAGTTCTTCTAGCCTTGAAGCTTCACGCGACAATTAGATGGGGGCATCTTGTGCTAGCTCTCTACAGACCCGCACCCTACTTCGACTGTCTGGGCAAAGCGCGACCTTAGCGGTCAACCTTCAAACCGCTTACGGCGTAGCACCGCGACCACGCCAATAATGCCGGGCCCGAAGAGCATAATGCTGCTAGGCTCTGGCATTGTGGTGCCGGTAATATTGTTAGTCCAAGGACCTACTTTGTTAGCTGAACTGTTGCCATTGAGTGTATTGCCTGCCATGGCTGGGATAGCTGCCAAGCCTAGGCACAGTACAAGTAGTGACAGCGAGACGACACGCAACTTCATGCCAGAACTCTCCTTAGATATAGAGTCAGGACAAGGCTGGATAGACGGTGCCGTAGTCACAAGACGCAAGTCTACCCATCGCTAGCCCTAGTCTTTTGCTAGCCGAGGAGCCTTACGGAGAAGAATGAATACTTTCTCCGCATCAACGCGTTATTCGCCCCGGGAAAGATGCCTTGACTCGGGAGAGATAGCTCGGACTCAGCAGCATCGCAGGAGTCAAGGACAACGAGGCGACGCTGACTTTACTAGACCAGGGAAGTGACCTTACTCCCGTTGGCCTGCGTAGAATCTGCAGAATTCAACGTGGAAGCGCCCTGGAGTGGTTGTCACAACAGCTCAACCGGTGATTACTTTCGTTTTATTTTGGCAGGCTTCTTCGTCGCCATTGGATATTCCTCCTCGATGTAACCTTCCGGCGAAGGTTGTTAAAGCGATTGAGGGGCCGAAGATCCTAATATCTTCCCAAGATGTGGTGTGAGCAGTAGCTCTGTCGCAAGATATTGCGTTTATCGAACTGTAATGTCAAACACTAATTCTAGAAATAATGTACTACTATGGTTCAAAGAAGTGCCTTCGCACTATAAGCAGGACATACAAAGTCGGTCGGGTAGTCTGCGCCAACTATCCTTTGAAGCTTGAATATAGGAAGATCAAGCTCTCATGTTAGGCGTGAGGACTGGAGATAAAGGACGAAGTGGTGACGAGGATATAGGTGAATTCAGGTTGCGAAAACACTTGCCATTAAGGCGGCTATCAGGGAGGTAGGAAGTCTCACCGAATATAGTCGAACAACCGGGCTAGCGCCGAGCAAGAACATTCTGCGGTTTGCCGCAGGCGTCTTGGTGAACGGTGAGCATGCGTAGCTGGTAGCCGATGCCAAGCAACTCGTACGTCGAGGCCAACAATTCTGCGACGGTCTGTAGATTGTTCTGCGCCAGCGCGACGATGGAAGGTCCCGATCCGCTGAGACAAACTCCCAGCAAGTCTTGGTGCTCAAGCTCTAACGCCTGCGCTAAGCCAGGTACGATTTTCTGTCGGAAAGGCTGATGGACGCGATCTCCGATCGCCTGTTTCAGCAAGGAGAAGTCGCCGCTGTGTAACAACTGTAGTAACAGCGAAAGCCGCTGCAGGTTGAAGACAACATCCCGCCGCGGAACGAAGTCGGGAAGCACCACCCGTGAGTTGGTAGTGCTCAGCCGTACATCTGGAGTCAGGACCACGAACGAAATCGTTTCTGGCCACGGAAACGACGTGGCATAAACGGAGCCGTCGGGAAGCTGACAACTGGTAGTAAGCCCACCCAATGTGGCGGCCGACGCGTTGTCGGGATGAGTCTCCAGCGCGCAGGCGGCATTCACGATTGCCTCAACTGGCAACGGTCCGTTGAAGGCTTCATACAGTCGGAGCCCGGCTACCGTAGCGGCCGCGCTGCTGCCAAGTCCGGCGCACATGGGAATCTCGCTGCGAACCTCGATGTACAAGGAGGGCCAGGGAGTGGGGTGCTGACGAGCCAAAAAGCGGAATGCGCGCTCGATGTAGTTTTCGCCACAGAGTTCGTGGTCGACGAAGCGGAACTGTAGTCGGCCATGCCCGCCGATGGTCCACACCGTCAAGTGTAGATAAAGCCGCACAGCCACCGCCAACGTGTCAAAGCCAGGTCCCAGATTCGCAATCGAAGCGGGGACTTTAATCTCGACGGCTTCGCGACCGGCGACTGGGTTCATCTTCAAGGCAGCAGTGGGGGTCACACTTGCACCTCGCTAAGGCGACCCTCGCGCAGCCGCCGTGATCGGAGAATGAAATCGGTGTCCTTGAGAGCGTGACCGGTGAGGATGGCGACCACCGTGGCGTCGCGATCAATCTGCCCCTGTGCGGAAAGCTTGCGCAAAGCCGCCAGCGTGGTTGCCGATGCTGGTTCACATCCGACGCCATCGCGTCCGATCATGGCTTTGGCTTCGGCGATCTCCTCGTCGCTGACATCCATCACCATTCCGTTGCTGTGCCTAACGGCACGCAAGGCCTTCTTCCAGGAACGCGGATTGCCGATTCGAATCGCGGTCGCGGCGGTCTCGGGAGCCTCAACCGCCTCGAGTTCGGCAGAACCGGATCGCCACATTCGCGCAAACGGGTTGGCGCCTTCAGCCTGCACGACAACGAGCCGCGGAATCTTCTCCACCAAACCGGCGGCTTGCAACTCGACAAACGCCTTGCCGAAAGCCGACGTGTTGCCCAGGTTGCCGCCGGGAACGATCAGGTAATCAGGAGCTTGCCACTCCAGTTGCTCCAGCACTTCGAACATCGCCATCTTTTGTCCCTCAAGGCGAAAGGGATTGATGGAGTTCAGGAAATACATGCCGCTGTCGAGAGTGTGCACAAGCTGGTCGAGTGCCAGGTCGAAGCCGCCCTCCACCTGCACTATCTCTGCGCCGAAATCGAGCGCCTGCGCCAATTTGTTCTGTGACACCTGCCCCGCCGGAAGGTACACCTTCGCGGTCAGTCCAGCCCGCGCAGCATACGCGGCCAGCGAAGCCGCAGTGTTTCCCGTCGAGGCACAGCCCACCGCCTTGGCGCCAACAAAGCGCGCCTCGGTTACGCCGACCGTCATTCCCAGATCCTTAAAGCATCCCGTCGGATTCCAGCCGAGGTGCTTGAACTTGAGAGACCGCAAGCCGGCCCATTCAGCCGTTCTCTGACCGCGCACTAAAGGCGTGTTGCCTTCGGCCATGGTGACGATTTCGGAGTAGCCGCCCGGCAGAAACTCTCGAAAGCGCCAGACCCCGCTGGCGTCGAGCGGGGCATACGAGCTTCTCCTCTGCAACCAAATTCGTTTCAGTTCATGAGGTGTTGTTGTGACGCTATCCGTCACGACCTCCAACAGGTCCGAACAGGAAGGACACGCCAAAGCGTGATCATGCAAGTCCAACGTCTCGACACACAGCGGATTGCTACAGCGCAAATGCATCCCAGGTTCCCCCTATTTCAGAATCGGTAGAATTAGTGGAGCGTCCACCAGGAAATCAAATCCGTCGATCTCGGCAAGTGCCATCTCCAGTCGGCCGCGCTGGCAAGCTTCCAGGGTCATGACGAACGGTAGCTGCGACTTGCTGTAACCCGGCCTCTGCAGAACCGCGTCCACGTTGATGTGATGTCGCGAAAACGCTCCGGCCAGCGATGCCAGAATCCCCGGCCGGTCTCTGACCACAAAACGCAAGTAATGCGGCAGTTCAGGATCTGCCGTAGGCTCACACACTCTGGTGACTGCACTGTGCCGTGGTTCGAGTCCGTTCGACCGGCATCGCGCCGCCTGTAGAAGGTCGGAAACTACTGCAACAGCAGTCGGATTTCCCCCGGCTCCGTGACCTGAAAACACCGTGTCTCCTCCAAATTCGCCAGTACTCATCACCAAGTTCTGGCTTCCAGAGATTCTGGCCAGAGGAGAATCCTCCTCGACAAGAGCGGGACCAACCTCCGCGTGGATTCGTCCTTGATCCCGTTTTACCGTGGAAATCTGACGGATCGTACATCCCAATTCTTCGGCATACTCGAAGTCGACTGGCTGCGATGGGCCGGATCGAATGGCACGGCACCTGTTGCGGTCGCATTTCAACGTTCAACCCAACTCGCGCCAGGATGGCCAACTTAGCGCCTGCGTCCAATCCCTCCACATCGTCGGTTGGATCGGGTTCGGCAAAACCGGCCCGTTGAGCTTCAGCAAGCGCCTCCGCGAACGAAGTGCCAGCCTGCTCGATCCTGGTCAGAATGTAATTGCAAGTGCCATTCAGGATGCCGCGAATCTGGATGATCCGATCGCCCGCCAAACCGTCCTGAAGTCCCGAGAGCACCGGAACGCCCCCGGCCACGCAAGCTCCAAAGCCTAAGAACTGCTGCTGTAGACATGCCAGATGCAACAACTCCGATCCGAAATGCGCTATGAGCTGTTTGTTTGCGGTTACCACCGATTTGCCGGATTGCAATGCGCTCCGCACCCAGTCGTACGCCGGCTGCAATCCGCCAACCAGCTCAACGATTACGTCAGCATCAGAAGACAGCACTTGATGGATGTCCTCGGTCCACATGACCTGCGGCGGAGTCCAATCCACTCGCTTGCGAGCCACGTTCCGGTTGCAGATGTGGGTGAGTTGTAGCGGATATTCCGCGCTGCGCGCAGCCAGCAGTCGAGCCACACAACTACCTACCGTTCCAAAGCCGAGCAGCGCAACCTTGCAACATTTACCGGCCGCGTGCTCGGAAGATTCAAACTGCGCAAGCATCGTCGTCACGGTTAATCAACCTCCGGTCGCGCGGCCAGGTGGCGGGCGAGAGATGGTGCCGGCAGCCTGTTATCGGCGTCCGCAGTGTGACAAGACTCGGCGACCTCAAAGAAGCAGCGGTGCAAACGCCGGACGGCTTCGCCAACATCGCTCTCGTCCACCACAAAGCTGATGTTGATTTCCGAAGCCCCCTGCGAAATCATGTGGACGTTGATGCCACCTTGCGCGACCGCATGGAACACCTTCGCGGCGATTCCGGCCTGGCCGCGGATTTGCTTTCCCACCAGACAGATAATCGCTTTTCCTCTTTGAACTTCAACTTCCCCCAGTTCCTTCAGGTCGTGGAGCAAGGCGCCGACATTACACGACGAATCGAACGCGACCGAAACGCTAACCTCCGACGTCGAGACCAGGTCGGCGGCGCAATCGTGCCGTTCAAACAGGTCGAACAGAGAGCGCAGAAAGCCGCGTGCCATCAGCATCCGGGGCGACTTCACATTGATCACTTGTATTCCCTTCTTTGCCGCAATAGCTCGAAATACGGTGCGGCTGGGGGGAGCGATCGAGCAAATTCGGGTTCCCTGGTTCTTCGGCTTTCGGGAATTCAGCACATGGATAGGTATGTTCTTCTCGATCGCGGGGATCAGCGTGGCGGGATGGAGCACCTTGGCCCCGAAGTAGGCTAGTTCAGCAGCTTCGTCGAAGCCGATGGCTTCAATCTTCTGCGCTCGGGAGCACAGCCGAGGGTCGGTCGTCATCATCCCTTCGACATCGGTCCAGATTTCGATTCGGCTGGCATTGAGGGCGGCGCCAATGATGGCGGCCGAAAAGTCTGAACCGCCGCGACCAAGCGTGGTAGGGATTCCCTCCGCAGTCGCCGCGATGAAGCCGCCCATGACCGGAACTCGACCGGCCTGGAGTAGTGGCTCCAACTCGTACCGTAGACGCCCGGTAGTCTGGTCGAAGCGGGGAACGGCGCGAGTGTACGCGGCATCGGTCACGATACAACGGCGAGAGTCGACTAGCGCTGAATCAATGCCGCGGGCTTGGAAGGCGGCGCTAACAATTGCGCTCGACAGCAATTCGCCGCTGGAGAGAATCGCGTCCGTAGTGCGAGCCGACAGCTCGCCGAGAGTTGCAACTCCGCGCAGCATATCCTGTAAGACGTCGGTGAGCTCGTGAATCCGCTCACGAACCGCGATTTGGCTCGCGCCGCTCGCCAGCGCGTATAAGACTTCCAGGTGCCTCTGCCGGATCTGCTGAAGCAAGTCCGAGGCTTGGGATAGTTGCCCAGAAGCTGCGTTCTGCGACATGGTCAGCAGTGCGTCAGTGACTTCCGCCAAAGCGCTGACGACAACCACCGGCTGTTGTTTCAGCCGCCCAAGCACGATATCCGCAGCGCGTTCGATCGCTGCGCTGTCCTGCACCGAGGTCCCGCCAAATTTCATTACGATCATGTGCGCTCCTACGCTGCCCACAAATACAAAACCCACCAGCCTTTCGGGCGGTGGGTTCTTTAGACCTTGTCCTGGAAGTTTGCTCTAGGAACTATTGCCGATCTGTCTCCCGCCCGATGAAGAAACCGGTGTGCTTGTTGGCACACTTGTCCGCGATGTTGTTGTGCAGGGTTTCGCGAATTTCAGGCTGGAATACCGACATAAAGTTGAATTACTCTAGACCAGGGGTTAAACCTGAGTCAAGTTACTTTTTCCGTAGCATCGTAGCGACATGGCAGTCGCAAAGTCGTATGCCAGACCCGTAATTGGTCCGCGGCAACGGAAGCGGCTCTATCGTTAAGTAGATTTTGAAAGGTAGCGGCCGATTCGTCCAGCCCAGAACGCGAGCATCGTTGCGAATACTCCTCTAGGAATGCTTGGTGCGATCGTGATACTTCCAAGCTGTCGTGACGCCGCGGTTCCTCATGGTTACTACGTATCAGGGTGCTGATGCCGGATCCAGGTCTAGCACCCAATCCGGATCGCCGTTATGGTTGTTGCCGGGAGTTGTGAAATTGTGGCTGCCCGCGTTACGGAATGGCGATCCACTGATTCGGACGAACGTGCCATTCGACGGATCGTACCACCGGGCCCGCGTAAAGCCAGCGAATTCCGCCAGGTTCACCGTGAGCGTGGTGGCTTGTGGGCAATAGGTAAGTGCGTAGAATCCTCGCACCCAGGCCGTCGTGCAGTACGTGGCTGTAGTGAAGTTTTCATTGCCGCCGTTGTAGGTGCCGTAGCCGGAGGTGACCACCTGGTGCATCGTATCCGGCACGAGGTTCTGCCAGGGCAGCGCGCCGAATAGGCCGTTGATGTACTGAATTTCCAGCGCGCCGGGGCTGATGAGAAACAATTGCCATTGCGGCGGAAACAGCCAGGTGTAGTGGTTGCCGTAGAGTTGGCCGGCGCCGCCGCTGGTCAGCGTCCAATACTCCTGTTCGCGCAGGACGTAAGGTCCGGCCGGCCCGGGCAACTGGCCGGTATTGTTCTCGTATTCGTAGTTGGCCTCCGTCAGGAATAGCGGCAACACGGGCGTGCTGGCGTAGGCTTGCACGAAGCAATCGTAGGTTTCGTAATAGGTATAGCAGGCATCCAGGGTTAGTACGTCGCTTAGCGTAGTGTCCTGGTTCGAGTAGCTGAAGTTGTAATTCAGTTCGATGGTTTGCAGATGCACGGGATCGGCACTGGCGATTCCTAACATTACCTGGTGTACCAGGTTATTGTCGCTCGGACTGCTGCTCCAGCTTTGAAAGTCGTTGCCACTATGCCAGACGATGTTGGCAAACCCGCGGTAGCGATTCCCCAGATAGACTCCGTAGTTGTAGGCCTTAGTAGGCCCATTATTTTCGAGCGTCACCAGCCATCCCCCGGTTTCGATAGGATCAAGCAGGACGGCTAGGTGATCGGTCGCTGCCAGACTGACCAAGGCATCGAGTTCGGCGAAATAGGCTGGGTTGGGCGTCGAGAGATCATAATTCGAGGGGTCGGTTCCGCTGGTGAATGGAGCCGTGCCATCGTACGCCGTACCATTGCCGTTTCCTCCGGTGTAGCTGGTGCAAAGAGCGTCCACCAGGATGGAGTTAAATCCCATCGCTTGTCGGTTCTGCATGTATCCGGACATTTGGCGGGGAGCCAGGTTCGCGATCATGGATTGCGGCGAATCTCCCATGAGCAGGAATGGCACTCCGTTGCTGTCGGTCAGATAGCGGCCGTTAGAGCTGGCTTTGAGGGGATAGACTGGAGAAGCAAGAGGGCTGCGAGACAGCGTCTGTCCCACGAGAGTTAAGCTGGCCAGAGTGATGGCAAGGAGCAGCAAAGCTATTGCCCGCATGGAGCCCTCCTTCGATTCGATTATTTAACTCGCTAGCGGAGTGGACGGAACTACCGCCAACTATACGCGTGTTACTGGAAGAATGAACGCCTCCTTTGTAGGCTCGTTGTCATTCTTAGAGTAGCCCTAGCAGCCGCCTGAACGGATCCGTGTCTCCATCTCCAACTCTGCCGCTAGACTTGCAAGATCGCGGAAAATCGTTGCCACTGCCAGGGTACGTCCCTCCCGCTTATAGGAAACGGAACAATCCTTCTTTTCGATATCTCCCTCAATAGCGATGCTGTCCCACTTCTCCGCATGCCCCACATAGTTGATCGGTACGTCGTAGTGCTGGCTCCAAAAGAACGGTACCGCTTCGAATCGTTCGCCCGCACCCAGCATATTCCTGGCAGCGGTCTGGCCTTGCCGCTCCGCCACTACCCAATGCTCCACTCGAATACGCTCACCCGTATGGGGGTCCGGCCATCGTGCCGCATCCCCGGCGGCAAACACTTCCGGCGCACTGGTCCGCAAATATTCGTCCACCGCAACGCCGCGATCCATCTTTAAGCCAGCTTGTTCCGCCAAGGCGGTCGATGGCTGTACTCCCACTCCGATAACAATGAAATCCGCCTGGATCGTCTCCCCGCCGCTCAGCATTACCTTATCGCCGTCAACCCGTCGCACAGTCTGGCCGAGATGAAAGACTACTCCGTGCGATTCATGAAGGCCTCGGATAAAGGCGCCGACTCTGGATCCGAGTATTTTCTCCAGGGGCGCCTGTTCCGGCGCAACGACATGTACGGCGAGCCCCCTGGTGCGCATCGAGGCAGCCACTTCCAGGCCGATGAAGCTGGCGCCGATCACAACGACCTGCTTCGCCGATGTCGCTTTCGCCAGGATCGCCTTACTATCCGCGAACGAACGCAAATAAAAAATCTCTGAAGACGCAGCGCCTTCCAGAGGCAGCTTTACCGGATCGGCTCCGGTCGCCAGCAGCAGAGATCCGTATTCGTACGTCTTACCATTCTCCGCGTTGATCTTCTTATGCTTCGTATCCAAAGAGATGACACGCGAATTGAGGACCAGGTCGATTTTCCGCTCTCCATACCACTCCGGTGGTCGCAGTGGAATCCACTCATCGGAGGCAGTTCCCGCCAGAAAATCTTTTGATAGATTGGGACGGTCGCACGGCGGCGCGCTGTCGGCACTGATCATCGTCAATGGACCGCCGTATCCTTCGCGACGAAGCATATCGGCGGCGGCGAGCCCTGCGGCGCCCCCACCGATAATGACGATCGAAGAAGGGTGCGATGGAGTGGATACGCTATTGCTACCCGCAGGCACGACCTTTTCCTTAACAAAGACATTCTCTCCCACTCGCTCAACGTGCCAGCACTGAATCGGGTCGAGCGCCGGAGCCCTTAAAGCCTCGCCCGTGCGCAGATTGAAACAGGCGTGGTGCCAGGGACATCGCACCTGGTCGTCCACTACTAGTCCGTCTGCGAGCGGCCCGTGGTAGTGCGTGCAGTAAGCACCCACGGCAAACAACTCCGTCCCATGCCGCACCAGCAACACTTCTTCTTCCTCGACCATTCCCAGCAACTTTCCACCGTCTGGGATGCTGGCCAGCGGAACGCCCTTTTTCAAATCAGGCTTTGCCAGATCGTTCATACCCCACACCTCGATGTGTGCCCGTCATTCTACCTGTGCTTCGCGGAATCGGTTAACCGTCGTTGACTCGTCCTTGCAACTTCTCTTTTGGCTATAGCACCACGCGCCCTCAATGGAATGTTGTATCGGGGCAGGCGTTTCGCTGATAACTTCTCTGGACAACTTGCTGCCGGCTAAAGCTAAATTCGAACATGAGATCTAGATCACTTGGGCAGATCCACCTTCAATTTTTTACACAAGCCAGTCATGAGTGAACCAATGGTGGTTGACCACTCTATCAGGCAGCCATGAGCGAAACGAATCCATGCTTGCGCGATACGATGCACTAGCCAGAATGGGAGTTAGCGTTGTCGGGCATCCATTCGACTTCAAGTCCGCATCACCTTTGGCAGTGGTGCGTGTCCGGATGGAGTTGCCGCGTGAAAGTCCTGTGGCGTACTATTCTGGCGTCCGTTTAGGTTCATCATGTCAAAACCGCGCCGATCCGAGAGCGCAGATCAACTTCGATTTGGCGACGTTGGCGCAGAGAATGGCGAGAACGACATGTCCCCGGAAGTCATTCGTTGTTGGGGGCGCGAGCTTAGCTGCCTGAGGTAGGCGCGACGAGCTGCACTACGACATGGACTCACCTCGCCCATTACGTGATGGTAATAGTGCAGACGAGCAGCTGTCCTCCGAGTTGCCAGGTCCAAGTTCGGCAGAAATAGAATCTCTCCTTGCCGAGTTCAGTAAAATTTTTGCGCACTCTCGGCAGCCACAGCCAGCCGGAATTCCCGACCTGCAAGAACAATCGAAGACCATCCCCGAAGAGCTTCCCACTCTGGAGGACAGGTATCGAGTGTTGGTGGAGCAGATCCCGGCAGTCGTATTCATGGCAATTCTGGACGGAGGGATCGGGGAGGCTTACGTCAGCCCGCAAATCGAACAGGTACTAGGTTTCTCCCGGGAGGAATGGCTGGACGATCCTATTCGCTGGTACTACCAAATTCATCCCGACGACCGGGCGCGCTGGAGCGTCGAAGCTGCTCAGATGTTCCTTACAGGGACTCCCCTGAAGGCGGTGTACCGGGTAATCGCGCGAGACGGCCGGGTGGTCTGGTTTCATTGCGAAGCAAAGGTGGTACGCCGCAAGGACGGGCAGCCGTGGTTCATCCACGGTGTAGGCTTCGATGTCACCGAACTGAAACAGACAGAACAGGCACTGCAGAAGCAAATTGCCGAGCGTGAGCGATTGCAGAAGCTCGAGCTAGAGCGCCAAATTGCGAGAACTGAACAAACCGAGTCCAGACTGGCAGCCATCGTCGAATCATCTGAGGACGCGATTGTTGGCAAAAACCTGGAAGGCATTATCACGAGTTGGAACGCAGCCGCGACTCGTTTGTTTGGGTATCAGACAACGGAGATTGTGGGCAAATCGGTTCTCGTCTTAATTCCCCCAGAGCGGCAGGCCGAAGAGGTGGAAATCCTTCGCAAGCTGAGGGCGGGAGAACGCATTGAGCACCAGGAAACACAGCGAATGACAAAAGACGGTTTACGCGTGGATGTATCCCTCACGATCTCCCCTATTAAGGATGCGAAAGGCCAGGTGATCGGTGCCTCTAAGATCGCCCGGGACATCACGCAGCGCAGACGCGAGGAGGAAAAGCTGCGTCTGGTGGAGAAGCTGGCCGCGGCGGGCCGCCTCGCGGCCACCATAGCACACGAGATTAACAATCCCTTGGAAGCAGTCACGAACTTGCTCTATCTCGCGCACCATTCTTCTGAGCAGGAACAGGTTCGTGACTTATTGCACAAGGCTGAGCAGGAGCTACGTCGCGTATCGCATATCACGCGGCAGACTCTTGGCTTCTATCGCGACACGTCGGCTAGCGTGAGCTTCAAACTCTCCGACGCCATCGACGATGTGTTAGCGCTCTATTCCGGGAAGCTGAGCAATAAGCAAATAAATGTTTGCAGGCAGTACCGATGGGACGGAGAAATTACAGCGCAACGAGATGAGATTGTTCAGGTACTAGCGAATCTTATCTCCAACGCGCTGGATGCCTCCCTCCCGGGCGGGAGAATAGTCTTGCGCGTGAGTCGGGCTCGCGACTGGAAGTCCCGTGCCGAGAGAGTCCGGATCGCCGTCGCTGATCAGGGAAGCGGAATTGAGCCGAAACATTTATTCATGCTCTTTGAGCCGTTTTTCACAACTAAGAAGGACGTCGGTACCGGCCTGGGTCTTTGGGTATGTCACGAAATCGTCAAGAAGCATGGAGGCTGGATTCGCGTCCGTAGCAGTACAAGAGCGGGTCGAAGAGGGACGGTGTTCTCCATTTTGCTGCCGGCCCGGTTACAGCGACTGGCCCCAGATTCGGGACTCCCGGTTCGAGCCGAATAAGTCTTTTCCGCCGGGACATTGGCCAACGAGCAGTTGTAGGACGCTGATGAAGTCATTGAACTATAACTACCCTGCCGGTTTCAGGCTGCTGATCACCATTGCCTTCTTCGTCTCAAGGTTCGAATTGAGCACTAATACTTAGATTTCCTGTCGCCTTCAGTGGTGTGTTCCTATTCGCATCGCAACGAAGTGCTGGGATCGATGCGGGAAGCGCGTCGCGCTGGGATATAGCTGGCGAAAAAAGCGATACAAGCTAGAAGAGTGGCAACAGCGACAAACGTCACAATATCGGTGACTGCGACACCGAAAAGCAGGGAGCGCATCAAGCGGCCGACTAGCAACGCGCCCACGATGCCGATGCCCACTCCCCACAAAGCCAGAGTCATTCCGCCGCGAACGATAAGTGTCATGATGTTCGTCGGTGTCGCGCCAAGCGCCAGCCGGATGCCCACTTCGCGGCTGCCTTGGCCAACCAGATAGGCGATGAGCCCATAAATTCCAATCGCCGCCAGCCCCAGCGAAATTGCCGCGAACGTCCCGAGCACCAGCATGATGAAACGACGGCGGGCCAGAGATTTGTTGAACCGCTCCTGCATCGTGGTCACGTTATAGAGTGGAAGATCGGGATTGAGTTCGTGAATCTGCTGCCTTAACGCGCCCGCCAGAGCCACCGGATCGTTGCTGGTCCGCATGACGACGTTCATGGCGCGCGTCGCGTATTGTGTTTGAGCAAGGTAAAACGCTATACGCGAGTCCGAGTCCAAGGTGTATTGCTTCACCCGGCCAACCACGCCGACCACAGTGATCCAGGGAGAGTTTGTCTCGCTGATGCCTCCGATGTGCAAGCGCTTGCCAATCGGGTCCTGGTTTGGCCACAGTTGTTGTGCCATGTAGTCGTCGATAATCGCCACCCGGGGTTTGTTGGCGGCATCATCCTCGTTAAATAACCGGCCCTCGCGAACGGGTATTTCCATTGCCTGGAAATAGTGTCCGCCGATCACGCGGATATCGGCATTGATAAACTTCTCGCCCGGAGGTGGCACGCGTCCCTCAACGGTGATAGGTCCCCAGGCAAACATTTGGCTTAGCGGCAGCGATGTCACCGCCCCTGCAAACGTTACTCCTGGCAAGTGTTCCAGCCGCTGCCATAGCTCATGATACGTGGCGAGAACCGCGTGGTCGTCCTTGTATCGCTCGCCCGTCATGGTTAGTTCAAGAGTGAGGACATTACGAGGATTGAAGCCGGGATTTACGTCGCGTACCCGAACAAAGCTGCGAATGAGCAGGCTGGCGCCAATCAACAGCATTGCGCAAAGCGCGATCTCGACGATCACCAGCGAGTGGCGAAGGTTGTGTCCTCGTCCCCAAATCGCGCTTACGCCGGCCGAGGTGCGACTGGTGTCCTGCAGGGCGGTTTGCACGTCGAGCCGCGAAACTCGCAGCGCCGGTGCCAGTCCAAACAGAATCGCCGACAAGATACAGACCACGAAGGTGAACCCGAGAGCGGCAAGACCAATGCCGACATCGTTCACTCTGGGTACGCTCTGCGGACCAAGCAGCCGTACCCAGTGCAATGCAAAAAATGCCAGAGCTATGCCCAATGCGCCACCGGCGAAGGCAAGCAACGCGCTTTCGGTTAGCAACTGGCGAACGATGCGTCCACGGGTTGCGCCCAGCGCGGTGCGTACTGCAATTTCCTTTTGGCGCGCGACGGCACGCGACAGTTGCAGGTTCGCCAGGTTCACGCACGCGATCAGCAGGACAAAGCCAACCGCTCCCAGTAACAGGTACAACGTGCGCCGAACGTTGCCTACTACTTGCTCGAGCAGCGGCACGATACCGAATGTCAGGCCGCCATTGGGCGGATACACTTCGGGAAAGTCATGCCGCAGGCGCGCTGTAATGGTATCCATTTCGGCCTGCGCCTGTTGTACGGAAACCCCTGGCTTCAGTTTGCCTAGGATGTTGTAGTCTTCGTGGTCGCGATTCTGGGCGGCGTTGGCAGGAAGAGGAAGCGGCAGCAATATCTCAGCCTGCTCCGCGCCATCGAGCGTCGGCATCACTTCACGAGGTAACGAAAACGAGCGTGGCATTACACCGACAATTTCATACGACACGCCATTCAAGATGATCTTCTTACCCAGAATGCCGGGATCGGAACCAAAGCGCCGCGCCCATGTTCCGTAACTAAGCACGGCGGTAGCGGTTCGGTCTGGCAGGTCCTCATCGGGAACAAACAATCGCCCGAGCGCTGCCCGCTGTCCCAGCATGGGCAGCAAATTCGACGAGATCCGGATTGTCCCAATGCGCTCTGGGTCGCCCCCGCCCGTGAGGTTGTAGTTGCCACCGATGGCTATCGCGACCTGCTCAAAGCCGGGATGGCCGTTCTTGATGTCGAAGTATTGTGCGGTGGAAAACCAGTCTTCCGTTATGTTCAGGCCTGGCGAACGGTTCCAGAGTATGACGAGCCGTCGAGCGTCTTCGTACGGAAGAGGCCGAAGCAACAGGCCATCTACGATGCTGAAGATTGCGGTATTCGCGCCGATTCCGATGGCCAACGAGAGTACTGCCGCCACGGTGAACGCGGGTGCAGCGGCCAGAGCACGAAGACCGTGCCTCACATCTTGTAGCAGAATCCTCATACAGGCAGTGATGGCCTCCCGACGGCCACTCCAACAGACGAACAAGGCGCTCGGAGGAAAGCAACCTGCTGGACGTGGGCGTCCAGAATATCGTTAACGTTGGCCGGGTGAAGGTTATCATTCGTCGGGCGTTCCGAGCATCAGTGTGGTATGCAAGGAGGGGATTTGAGGACAGGCAGTGCCTCGTGTGTGACGACCTTGCTAGATTGTATGGTCGATCATGTGGTGTGATGGATGACGCGATCACTCCTATATAAGGTTTTGGGTCACTAAAGGAGTTACCCTGCATGAGGATTGGAGCCGGACCAGTAGAGCGGGTTTCCTCGACGTCGTCGCAGTCGGGCCAGCGGACAGCCAGGCAAGCAACCGGGAAAATCGTAGACGTCTTATTCTTGGTACTCGTCGCGACGTTGGCGTTGGTCGCACAGGAACCGTCGACGGCGCCCACGACTCCGGACAATCGCTACAAGGCTGACATTCTCCTGATGGTGGCCCATCCCGACGACGAGGGAGCGGTCACGCCCTACATCGCACGCGTTCTCGATGAGGGTAAACGGGTCGCGGTAATTTACGGAACACGCGGAGGCAGCGGCTCAAACCAGGCTGGACCGGAGCATGCGGCAGCCTTAGCGGATATACGCGAGATCGAAGCCCGTCGCGCTTGGGCGGCGCTGGGGGTATCCAATGTCTGGTTTCTTGGTGGCAAAGATACCGCCAGTCAAGATGTCTTAGCTTCGCTCGCCAATTGGGGCCACGGCGCTGCCTTGGAAGAAACGGTCAGGCTAGTCCGGCTTACTCGCCCGGAAGTAATCTTGACGTTTTTCCCGGGTGTCTTTATCGGGGAGAATCATGGCGACCATCAGGCAGCGGGAGTTATCGCAACTGAGGCATTCGATCTGGCAGGCGATCCGGCAGCATTTGCCTCCCAAATTGCTGGTGCGACCCAACGCTTGGAACCTTACCTGGAGAACCTGCGTCCCTGGCAACCAAAGAAGTTGTATTACTTTGGCTACGGCGATCATTTTGCTGAATTTAAAAGCGCGGGTCCGTCCTATTCAGTCCTTGGAATCTCCAAGACTAGCAATCTGCCCTATTGGCGTGTCGCACTCGAAGCATTCGAAGCGCATGACACCCAGGCGAAAGCCTATATTGAGTCACTAAAGAAAATGAATGCAGAGCAAAATAACGCGGTACCGACTGACGCTGTTAAGGGATGGACAAAGGATCAGCATTTTGTTCTGGCAAAGTCGCTGGTCAGCGGAGATGTCACAGGTGACGTTTTTGCAAACATAGATTCAGCGCCCCAGGACAGTGCCAACCAGCCAGCGGTTGCTGTCGAGTTAGGAGGGCCGTGGAAGTTCTATGGTGATTTTCGAAAGGCCCACGGTCTCGATCGGCTACCTCAAATTCAGCCGCCAGAGATTGCAGTCGCCGAGGGCAAAACACTTGATATACCTATTTTGCTGAGCAACTCCACCAAGGGTGTGAGAGACATCGTGCTTAGCGCCGTAGTTCCCGGGGGATGGAGTGTTCAATCCGGAGCGGCTCGCTACACCATAGCGCCTGGGGAGACCGTAGCGATAAGGATTCAAATAGCTCTTCCTCAGACAGCAGCATCAGACCTGCCTTCGAAGGAAACACAAGATGTGTCGATTAATGCCGAATCGGACGGTAAGCCATTGAACTCGATTCGACTGCGAGTTCAGCTTCGCCAACATGCTTTACCGCAGTAGAGTTTCCTCAAACGGTCGTTCTTAGCCAATGCCCAGGTCCTCGATGTGCTGCAGCATGTCGTCCGGATTCGCATAAACACGAAATGCGCCCGATCGCTCCAATTCTTCCTGGCTGTAACCACCAGCCAACATTCCCACCGCGAGCGCTTTGCTCCTCCCCGCTGCAAGCATGTCCCACACACTATCGCCAACAACAATGCAGTTTTCGATTCCGACGCCCAAACCCTGCGCCGCCAGGACGAACACATCGGGCGACGGCTTAGCCTTTTCAACATCGTCACCTGTCACCACGATCTTTGCTGGCATCTTCAATCTTCGAAGCATTCGCCTGGTCTGTTTTCGTCCCCCTGTGGTGGCAATCGCCCATCGCACGCCGACCCGGTCCAGATGACGCAGAAGTTCTTCGGCGCCCGGTAGAAGATGGATATCGCGAGTCGCTTTCGTAAATGCAGAATCGTGCCATTGCTCCAACTGCTGAATGGGAAGGGCGCGATGCTTCGTCGTTTGCGCGCGAACTACCTGCCGAATCAGAGATTCTCCACTCATCCCAATGCGGCGATGGATTTCGCAATTCGCTACGGCGATGTTTGCTCTCCTCAAGGCCGCCGACCATGCGAGAACATGCTCGTACACGGTGTCGATCAGAGTTCCATCGAGATCGAACAGGATGGCTGGAGTCACGGACTTGAGGTGCATTGCCATGGTGCTCAGGGAGTCACTTCCTACACGAAGGTTGCGTTCATGCTACCGCGATTTCTCTGGCCAATCCATGCCTGTCGCCGGCTGAAGCACATCCTCAAATCCAGCAATAGGCGCCAGAGAAGCAAGTGACTTCAATAAGTGCGACGATCAAACCCCATTGGTCACGACCATGGATCGGCGACTTGGACTTTGTGCCAGCTTCATTCGCGCTCCTTCAATTGCGTTCTGAGCTTAGATTCACCGCAGCTCCCGCCGCGTTCGCTCGTTCCAAATATTTGCTAGATAGAACTCGGGACATTTTCGCGAAATATGATGCTGCGGCACAGAACACATGGCTTGCGATCAGCAATCGAGAACAATCCTCTTACTTACCCCTGCTAAGGGGTTACGCCGCCTCTGCCGATAAGAACAGACTGGAGGCTGTGCCGCAAACCCAACAGGAGTTTGTGTCGATTAGCGCACTAGCCGATTGAATCTGGTCCCAGGAACGTAGCGCAGTCTGCCATGACTCTTGCTGCCATACCTAAGCGCCGGTGGTGGTTGCCTTTCTCCGCGGTCTTGGCCGTTGCCGCCGTCACGTCCCTGAGTACGGCCGTCTTTCGTGCTCTATGGAAGTTCGAAAATCAGACAGCGAAGGCTTCCTTTGAAATCGTGGCGCAAGAACGGTTCGATGCTCTGCAGACGAACGTCACCTTGACGTTGAATAGCCTCGTGTCTCTGGGAGCATTTTTCGACGGCTCGGACAAGGTCAAGCGCGAGGACTTTGGCAGGTTTGCGAAGGACCTTCTGGCCCGCGACAGCGCTATCCAGGCTCTGGAATGGATTCCGCAGACACCAAATCGTCTGCGCGCCGATCGTGAGAACTCCGCGCGTGCTGACGGCTTCACCTCTTTCGCCGTCACCGAGCGGCTGCCGCAAGGCCGATTGGTCCGCGCCGGTGTACGCGAAGAATATTTTCCCGTCTTCTTCGTAGAACCCCTGAAGGGCAACGAAAAGGCACTTGGTTTCGATCTAGCCTCCGATCCGGTTCGTAATGCCTCGCTCCGCAGTTCGGCAGCTACTGGCGACCTGGTTGCAACTAGCAGGGTGAAGCTGGTGCAAGAGATTGGGGATCAATACGGCTTCCTCGTCTTCCGCCCGGTTTTCCGGGGAGGGGTCCTGCCTGCAAGCGCCAAAGACCATCGCGAACGATTGCTGGGATTCGCATTAGCCGTCTTTCGCGTCGGTGACATCGTCCAGAAAACCGGGAGTGTGGCGCGCGCCGCATCCGGGCTTCATGTGGTCATTTTCGATGCCGGAGCTAAACCGGGGGAGCGGCTGCTTTATCCCAAGAGCGCCCCCTTTGACGCAGTAGAAGACCTCCCCAACGTGTTTCGTGCGACTCGAGAAATCTGGGTGGGTGGCCGTCGGTGGTTAATAGCCGTCTACCCAAGTCCGGGGGCCTTCCGACCGGTCCACTGGAGTAGTTGGTTGTCACTGGCGGCAGGAATTCTGCTGGCCACCCTGCTAGGGGGCTACCTTCGTCTGAATCGCAACCGGCGGCTGGCGATAGAAAGATCTCGTGAGCGTCTCGAAGACCTGGTGCAGTTGCGAACCGCAGCTTTAGAAGTCAAGGAACATCAGCTCCGCTTATTGCTGGAGTCGACGGCCGAGGCAATCTACGGCATCGATTTGAAAGGTCGCTGTACCTTTTGCAACCGGGCCTGCCTCCGCCTGCTGGGGTACGAAAATGCCGAGGACGTGCTCGGCAAGAACATGCACGTCTTGATTCATCACTCCTACCCAGACGGCACGGCTTACCGGGAAGATGAATGCCTGATCTTTCGTGCGTTCCGCAGGGGAGAAGGAACTCACGTTGCCGACGAGGGGTTCTGGAGAGCCGATGGAACGTATTTTCCGGCCGAGTACTGGTCCCATCCGCAACGTAATGGTGACGAAGTTATAGGTGCGGTGGTCACGTTTTTCGACATTACCGAGTCCAAGCGGGCGGAAGAGAAGCTTCGCCTGGCGCAAACTTCAGTGGAGCAGGCTTCCGACGCCGTGTTTTGGCTGGACTCGCAAGGCCGGATTGTTTTAGTGAATGCGGCTGCCTGCCGGTCCTTAGCCCGTGCGCGTGAGGAACTCCTGGCCATGTCGATCAGCGATATTGTTCCGGATTTCCCGCCGGAAGCCTGGGCATCGGAATGGAAGAAAGTCAAAGCTCACGGCTCAGTCACGTATGAAACCCATTACAAAACCCGGCAGGGACAAATCTTCCCCGTCGAGGTTAGTAGAACCTACGTACAGCTCAGCGACCAAGAATACGTTTTCACCTTCGCGCGCGACATCACCGAGCGCAAGCGAATCGAGAAGGAGCTGCGCGAGAGCGAGGATTACGTCACCGCCTTGCTCGCCGCCATACCGGCGGGAGTAGTCGTCATCGATTCCGAAAGTCACCGGGTTACGGATGTGAACTCCTCTGCGCTGACCTTAATGGGACGAGACCGGGACGAGGTGGTCGGCAAAGTTTGTCACAGCCTGCTTTGTCCGGCCGAAAGGGGAAAGTGTCCCATCATTGACTTGCATCATGAAGTCGATCATTCCGAGCGCGTCTTGCTGAAAGCGGATGGGAGCCGGTTGCCCATTCTCAAAAGCGTGAAGCCGCTAGTCTGCCAGGGCAAGACTTATCTGGTCGAAGCCTTCGCCGATCTCAGCGATCAGAAACGTACCCAGACCGATCTCCAGAAAGCCAAAGAAGCTGCGGAAGCGGCCGGGCGGGCAAAGAGCGCGTTTCTGGCCAACATGTCTCATGAGATCCGTACTCCGATGAATGCCATTCTGGGTTATTCCCAACTCATGTTGCGCGATCCATCGCTGGGTGAGGCCGCCAAGAAGAACTTGAACATCATTAACCGAAGCGGGGAACACCTGTTGGGCCTGATCGACGACATTCTTGTCATGTCCAAAATTGAGGCCGGCCGCATGGAACTGGTGCCTGTGGCGTTTGACCTCTCGACCTTTATCCAGGATCTGGCAACCATGTTCCAGCTGCGAGCCGAGGCCAAAGGATTGCAACTGGAAGTATGCCTGGAAGCGGAGAAGGGGCACTGCATCGTCGCGGATCAAGGCAAGCTGCGTCAGGTCCTGATCAATCTTCTGGGAAACGCAGTTAAGTTTACGGAGGCAGGTTGGATCAAGCTTCGAGTGGGCGTGCGGCCGAGTTCCGGTGACCGGTTTACTTTGTCGATCGAAGTTGAAGATACCGGCGTCGGCATTTCGCCCCCTGAGCAAGGCATGCTCTTCCGGCCCTTTGTGCAAACTCAAAGCGGGATAACCTCGCACTCCGGGACCGGCCTGGGGCTTGCGATCAGCAGGGAATTCGTGGGGCTGATGGGTGGGGACATCACGATTGTGAGCGAGGTGGGCCAGGGCTCGATATTTCGTTTTGAAATTCCGATACAGCGGGATGTCGGCAAACGGCTTGCGGCGCCGACGATGCCGGGCCGCGTGATCGGACTCAAGCCGGGACAGGCACCGGTTCGGGTGCTCGTTGTCGATGACAAGCCGCACGCGCGAGGCTGGCTTACCGAGCTGCTGCGATCGCTTGGCTTCGAGGTCTCTGAGGCAGATCGCGGAGAAGTTGCGATTCGGCTCTGGGAGGAGTGGAAGCCGCAACTGATCTTGATGGATATCCGCATGCCCGGCATGAGCGGGCTGGAGGCCGCTCGCGTCATTAAAGCGAAGGCTGCAGGACAGCCACCCGTGATCATCGCCTTGACCGCCAGCGCCGTGGATGAGCAGCGCGACGCGGTCATGACCGGCAGCGGCATCGATGATTTTCTTTCCAAACCGTGCCTCGAAGCCGATCTTCTGGAAATGATTCGGATGCACCTGAGTCTCGACTATCAATACGCAGACCAGTTGGCCGCACCGGCAATTACCAGCGGTGTCTCTGGGCCCACGATCATGGGCGACGAACTGCTCCGAGAAGTGCCTGCTGATTGGGTTGTTCAAATGCACGATGCGGTTCTAAACGGGGATAAAGACCGGCTGGACCAATTGATCGTACGAGTCGAAGGGATCAACGCCCGAACCGCACGATCCCTGCACGAGGTCGCAGACAAGTACGAGTACGACGTTCTGACCCGATGGTTCGAAAACACATCGGAAACCAGAATGGAAAGGTAGAGGGAACGAAGATGACACAAAACGACCAAGCCAGCGTCATGGTGGTGGATGACCAACCCGCCAATTTGAAGCTACTGGAAGATATGCTGAAGAATCAGGGCTACGCGATCCGTTCGTTCCCCCGAGGCCAGCTCGCATTGGCTTCCGCTACGCAAAGCCCCCCCGACCTGATCCTTCTGGATATCAACATGCCGCAGATGAATGGGTTCGAAGTCTGCGAACGGCTGAAGTCCGACCGTAGATTGGCTGACATCCCGGTCATCTTCCTCAGCGCACTGACCGAAAGCGACGACAAGATCAAGGCTTTTCGATGTGGTGGCGTGGATTATGTCACCAAACCGTTCCAGATTGCCGAGGTGCTAGCCAGGGTAGAAACTCATTTGGAATTGTTACGCTTGCAACGGACCATTGCACGGCACAGTGACCACTTGGAAGCGATGGTCCGGTCGCGCACGACGGAACTGGTGGACGCGAACGCGCAGCTCAAATTGCTGGCGGAAGCGCTGAAAGCCGCTCCCAATGCTATCGGCATTACAGATGCGAGTGGTTACCTAGTCTGGACTAATCCGGCTTTTTCTGACCTGTCGGGCTATTCGGCTGAAGAAGCAATCGGGAAGAATCGGCGGCTGTTGAATTCGGGAAAGCAAGACGAGAAATTCTACCAGCAGATGTGGACGACGATCTCGTCTGGAAAAGTATGGCAAGGAGAGATTGTCAACCGTCGCAAGGATGGCAGTAACTCTGCGGAGGAGATGATCATTGCGCCAGTTTCGCTGGCACCATCCCACATCACTCATTTCGTAGCCATCAACCAGGATATTTCTGAGCGGAAGCGGTCGGAAGAAGAACTTCGCAAAGCGGAAGAAAAATACCGGGCTATCTTCGAAGATGCTGTTGTGGGAATTTTTCGGATCGCTCCCGACGGCCGCCTGCTGGACGTCAACCGCGCGTTCGCTCGCATGCATGGCTACGATTCTGCGGCGGATCTCTTGTCGGAAGCTTCCACCCTGTCTCACCCCATATTCGTCGATGCCGAGCAGATGAATGCCTGGGCGGAGGAACTGGATTCGGAGGGTGTCGTGTGTGGGGCTGAGGTGAAGATCGTTTACCGCGATTGCACCCATAAATGGGGATTGGTGAATCTTCGGGCGGCGAGGAATAGCGACGGCGAGGTGGTTTTTTATGAGGGCACAATCGAGGACATCACGGACCGCAAAGTCGCCCAGCAGGAGGTTCACTTCCTGGCCTATTACGATGTGCTGACGGCGTTGCCGAACCGGGCCCTTCTGCGAGCCCGATTGGACAAGGCTCTGGCGGATGCCCGGCGCCGAACCGACAAAGTTGCGCTGCTGTTCCTCGATCTTGACCGGTTCAAAATCATCAATGATTCGCTCGGACACTCATTCGGCGATCTGCTTCTACAGCGGGTAGCCGGTCGTCTGAAGAACGCGACGCGCGAACAAGATACGGTGGCCCGAGTGGGTGGAGACGAATTCGTGATCGTGCTGACCTGCGCTAACGACTTAGAGGACATAGCGGCTGCCGCTGAACGCGTGGTGAAGTCGGTAACCGACGAATTCGTCATCCAAGGTCAGACGCTTAAGATTACTTGTAGTTTGGGTATTAGTATCTTTCCGGAACATGGTAGCGACAGCGAAGCCTTGATCAAGAATGCCGACGCCGCCATGTACAGCGCCAAAGAAAATGGGTGTGACAACTTCCGCTTTTTTACCGACGATATTAACGCCAGGATTGTGGAGCGCTTGACCTTGGAGAATGGCCTGCGGCTGGCGCTCGAACGGGCAGAATTCTTCCTCGTCTACCAACCGCAGGTGAGCATCGCCACCGGAGAAATCACTGGGTTGGAGGCACTTCTCCGCTGGCAACATCCTCAGCTAGGGCTGGTATCGCCAGACAAGTTTGTAAGGATTACGGAAAATACGGGCTTAATCGTAGGTATCGGCGAGTGGGTACTCAGGACCGCATGTCATCAGGCTAAGAAATGGCAGGAGGAAGGGCTTCTGGTTGTGCCGATTGCGGTTAATGTGTCGGCAGTCCAGTTTCGCCAGGACGGCTTGCTCAGTCTCATCCGGACCGTACTTGGCGAGACTGGTCTAGCCCCGCAATTGCTGGAACTCGAACTCACCGAAACCCTACTGCTTTCAAATGCAGACATGATGTTCGGGGTTCTCCAGGAACTGAAGGCCATGGGATTAAAGCTGGCCATCGACGATTTTGGTACGGGATATTCCAGCCTTAGCTATCTCAGACAGTTTCCGGTCGACAAGCTCAAGATCGATCGTTCTTTTATCCGGGATATTGCGATCAACCCTGACGCTGCCGCCATTACTGGTGCAATCATCGGAATGGCAAGGAATCTGAATCTCAAGGTAATCGCAGAAGGAGTGGAAAACGAAGCGCAGCTTTCCTTTTTGCGGACACACCAGTGCGGCGAATTTCAAGGTTATTACTACAGCCAGCCTCTAACGGTCGATACGCTGGTCGACAAACTGCTTGAGCATCGGGCTTAGTCAGTATGGTGCTCCCGGGACCAGGCGATTCTGCCAGCCGCGGGACGTCTGCGACGGCAATTCCCGCCAGGGCCAAGTAATTGCGATCCTGCAATCACAGAAGTGGCCAGCGTTCAGGAGAAAGAGGTTTCTCTATCCACGCCAGGAGTGCTTCTCGCCAAGGCCTTTGTTTGCCCAACCAGTTTGACTTTGCGACCAATTTGAATTGAAGCACATTCCCCAGCAAGCCGATAAATACGATGGGCTTCGGCTTTCTCGAGGTGAAGTGTGTGTCCTGAAACTGATGGAATCGGGTCAGGTGCTCTGCTTGCTGCCGTGCAGCAATCGGCCGACGCCATTGTCGTTACGGACACAAACGGGACCATCCAGTACGTCAACCCCGCGTTCACGGTGATGACCCGTTACACCCGTGAGGAGGCTTTGGGCCAAAATCCGCGCATCCTCAAATCAGGCCGGCAAACTCCGGCGTTTTACGCGGAGATGTGGAGCACGATTAGCTCGGGGAGGGTCTGGCACGGCGAGGTGACCAACCGGCGCAGGGACGGAACGGTCTATACCGAAGAGATGCAGATCACACCTGTGCAGGACTCAGGTGGGAAAATTGTGAGCTACATCGCGATCAAGCGGGACGTGACTCAAAAACGGGCCGCTGAGGCAGCGCAAAGGCTTCTCGCGGCGATCGTGGAAAGCTCCACGGAAGCGGTTTTCGCCTACACCTCCGCAGGCACCATTCTCACCTGGAATCGCGGCGCCGAAACCATGTTTGGTTACTCCGCGGTGGAAGCCATTGGTCGACACGTCTCCGTTTTGTTGCCCCCAGACCGGGTGCACACCATGGAGGCAGCCCTTGAACAAATCCTGAGCGGCAACAACGTTTCCCAGCGCGAAGAGATTGGCCTACGCAGGGACGGACGGCGTTTCCACCTTTCCTTCACCGAGTCCCTGGTCAGAAACTCCACGGGCAAGGTAACTGCCGTCTCCGCCATCGTGCGCGATATTAGCGAACAAAAGGAGGCGGAGCAGACACGATTTTTGCTGGCCTCGATTGTGGAATCTTCCGACGATGCCATCTACGCCGTGATGCTGGATGGGACCATCATCAGTTGGAACGGAGGTGCAGAGGAATTACTCGGGTACTCCAGCGAGGAAATTCTGGGCAAGAACGTTGCCATGCTCGTTCCCCCAGATTACCGTGACCAAGCGCGGCGGTGTCTGGAAACGATTCGGCTCGGGGGTAGCATCAAGCGCTTTCGCACCGTGCGCCAAGCGAAGCAAGGAGGCCAGCTTGATGTCTCGCTTTCGCTTTCACCCATCCGGAATGCAGAGGGAGAGATCGTAGGCGCTTCCAGCATCGCCCATGACATTAGCAAAATCTTGCGAGCCGAGCGGAAGCTTCGGGAAGGTGAGGAGCGCTTCCATGCGATCTTCGAAAATGCGCCCTTCGGCATGTGCGTGACGGGGCTGGACGGCCGCTTCATCCAGGTGAACGCTGCCCTTTGCCGGCTTCTGGAATATTCCGAAGAGGAGTTGCTCGCCACCACCTGGAAGGATTTGATCCACCCTGAGGATCTGGATGCTGCCCTGGCTGACAAAGAGCAGTTGAAGAGAGAACCGGGAAAAACCCTGGAGTCGGAAAGACGCTACCTTCAGCGCGGCGGCAAGGTCGTTCTAGGCCGCCAGAAATCCTTTTTGGTGCGGGACGACGACGGCAATCCCTTGTATTTTGTGGTTCACGCAGAGGACATTACGGAACGCAAACAGACCGAGGAGGCGCTGCGAGAGAGTGAAGCGCGCTTTCGTGTCATGGCAGACGGATGCCCGACCCCGATCTGGACGACCAATGCCGAGGGAGGGATTCAATTCACGAATCGGGTCTTCCGGCAGTTTTGCGGCGTTGCCCACGAAGATGTGGATGGACGCAAATGGGAGTTGCTAATTCATCCTGACGATATGGCGGCGTTCCTGGGAGAGACCGAGCGCGCGCTGCGAACGCGTACGACGTTCAAGGTCGAAGCACGCATCCGAAGAGCCGACGGACAATGGCGGTGGCTCATGGCGCACACCGAACCGCGTTTTTCGCCGAACGGGGAATTCCTGGGACATGCCGGTCTCAGTGTGGACATCACCGAGCGCAAGCAAGCCGAGCAGGCTTTGCAAAGCAGCGAGGAGAAGTTTAGGCAACTGGCGGAAAACGTTCGAGAAGTCTTTTGGATGATGAACGCGGCCGGCAATGAGATTCTCTACATAAGCCCGGTATACGAACAGATCTGGGGCCGGAGCTGCGAGAGCCTTTACCAGAATCCGATGGATTGGATGGAGGCCATCCATTCCGACGATCGCCCACGGGCACAGGAGATCTTCGAGCAGCAACTACAGGGACACGACATCGTATCCGACTATCGAATCAACACCCCCGCTGGACAACAGAGATGGATCCGGGATCGAGCATTTCCGGTTCGTGACCAGAAGGGTCATCTGATTCGTGTGGTTGGGATTGCAGAGGACTTCACTGATCAGAAGCAAGCCGACATCCGGCTGAAGGGGGCCGCCGACCGTCTGGCCTTGGCCGTTCGCGCCGGCGAGGTAGGCATCTGGGACTACCACGTCGTAGAAAATCGTCTGGTTTGGGATGACCAGATGTTTCAGCTCTACGGAGTATCGGCGGATCAGTTCGGTGGTGCTTATGAGGCCTGGAAGGCGGCGCTTCACCCAGAGGACCGGCAGCGAGGACAAGAAGAAGTCCAACTGGCATTGCAGGGAAGGAAGGATTTCAACACGGAGTTTCGCGTGGTCTGGCCCGACGGAAGCATCCACAGCATCCGCGCTTTAGCTCTGGTCGAGCGCGACGCCAATGGCCATCCCCTTCGTATGATCGGCACGAACTGGGATATTACCGCTCAGAAGGAGGCAGCGGATAAGCTGACGAAAAGTAATTCTGAGCTGGAAGCTGCGACCATCCGCGCTCAGGCATTGGCCGTCGAGGCGGCCCAAGCCAATGCTGCCAAGAGCGAGTTTCTGGCCAATATGAGTCATGAGATTCGCACCCCCCTGAACGGAATCATCGGGCTGACCGGGCTGCTGATGAACACGGATCTGAATGACGAACAGCGGGGATATGCCGAACTGTTGCACGGCAGTGGCGAATCACTGCTCCGCTTGATCAATGACATTCTCGACTTCTCGAAGATCGAGGCCGGAAAGATCGAACTGGAGGCGATTGATTTTGATCTGCAGAGCTTGTTGGATGAGTTTGCCGCCGCCTTAAGTGTGCGGGCATTAGAAAAAGGCCTGGAGTTTTTCTGCAGCGCAGAACCCGGAGTTCCCATGCTAGTCAGGGGCGACCCGGGCCGTCTGCGTCAGATTCTCAGCAATCTGGCAGCCAACGCTATCAAGTTTTCCGAGCACGGCGAAGTGGAAGTCCTCGTCTCGTTGAAGGAAGACAGAAAAACTGAGTGCAGGCTACGGTTCTCGGTGCGCGATCGAGGTATCGGAATACCGGCCAACAAAATCGCGACTCTCTTCGATAAGTTTACTCAGGTGGACGCCTCGACCACCAGGAGGTATGGCGGGACCGGCCTCGGATTGGCTATCTCTAAGCAGTTGGCCGAGAGGATGGGTGGCGAGGTCGGGGTGGTCAGTGAAGAGGGCAAAGGCTCGGAGTTCTGGTTCACCGCGGTTGTAGCCAAGCAGGCCGGAAAGCCGCGAGATAAGAATGAGGAGCTCGCTCTCTTAGACGGAGTGCGCATACTGATCGTGGACGATAACGCTACCAGCCGGAAAATCCTGTCTACGCAAATGAGAACTTGGGGCATGAGGACAGCGGACACCGAAAGCGGCCTAGAAGCTCTCCGGGCGCTCAATCAAGGCCTGGAGGAGGCTGATCCCTTTGCTCTGGCGGTGATCGACATGCAGATGCCAGGCATGGATGGAGAAACTCTGGGCCGGAAGATCAAGGCCGATCCGCGGCTGGCCGACACGCAGATGATCATGCTGACGTCAATGGAAGGCCGGGAGGGCGCTCGGCGGTTCGCGGAGATCGGCTTTGCCAGCTACGCTGCCAAACCCATACGGCATCAGGAACTGCTGCATGTCTTATCCACGGCGTTAGCTGGCTCATCCACCAGCGGTACGCGCCCCATCGAGACGGCCCATGCGCTCGACGATTCGGTTGGGCGCTTCGCTGGTTTCAAGGCGCGTATCTTGCTGGCCGAAGACAATATCACCAATCAACAAGTGGCTTTAGGCCTTCTCAGAAAGCTTGGCCTTCGGGCCGACGCTGTGGCCAACGGGAAGGAGGCCATCAAGGCGCTCGGAACCATCCCTTATAACTTAGTGCTGATGGATGTGCAGATGCCGGAGATGGACGGAATCGAGGCCACCAGGCGAATTCGTAGTTCAGAATGCGCAGTTCCCAACCACCAGATTCCGATTATCGCCATGACCGCGCACGCTCTTGCGGGAGACCGGGACTGGTGCCTCGAAGCCGGCATGAACGACTATCTATCCAAACCAATATCCTCGCAGGCCCTAGCTACGGTTCTATCGCATTGGCTACCGACCGTGAGGCACGAAATGGGAAGACCGAAGGGAGAAGCAGTGCTCACTCTTGATTCCTCCGTACCGATGGTCTATGACCGAGAAGGCATGCTGGAGCGCCTGATGAACGACGAAGATCTGGCGAGAGCAGTCACGCAGAGTTTTCTGACCGACATCCCAAATCAGATCGAAGCGCTGCGACGCAATCTTGAAATTTCAGACGCAAACGGCGTCTCGCGGCAGGCTCACACCCTCAAAGGGGCGGCGGCCAATGTCGGCGGCGAGGCGCTGCGTGCTCTGGCTTTCGAGATGGAGAAAGCATGTCAGGCGGGTGATCTGAAGTTTGTTGCGGTCCATATGGCCGACCTGGATCGTCAGTTTCTTCGACTGAAAGAGGCGATGACTAAATCGGCCTGAGGCAGGAAAGATGAGAACGCCATGAAGACTTTGATGATTGGCGACGATTTCACCAGCATTGATTCATCAAGGCAGGCGGAGGCCTGGAGCTGTTGATCGAAAAGGGACTTATTCATGCGCGTTCTAGTTGCCGATGACGATCTCACATCCCGCACGGTGCTGGCTGCCCTGTTGGCAAAAGAAGGCCACCAGGTGGAGACGGTCGTCGATGGTGCCGAAGCTTGGAAGGTGTTGCAGCAACCCGATGCGCCCGAGTTAATTATTCTTGACTGGGTAATGCCCGAAATGAACGGGCCAGAAGTGGCCCGCCTGGTTCGCGGCCTGAAGACTGAGAAGCCGCCGTATATCCTGATGCTGACCGCTCGCGATCAGAAGGCTGACATCGTCGCCGGACTAGAGGCGGGAGCGAATGACTACGTGACCAAACCGTTCGACCGTGGTGAACTCTGTGCGCGTCTCGGCGTTGGCCGCCGCATGATCGAAATGCAGACTGCGTTGCTCCGTAGCCAGGAAGCTTTGGCACACCAGGCCAGCCATGACTCCTTGACCGGCCTGCTCAATCGCCACTCCATCTTAGATAAGTTGCAGAGTGAAGTGGCGCGGGCCAGCCGCAAAGGCGAAGAATGGGGGGTGGGGGTGTGCGACCTGGACCACTTTAAACGAGTGAACGACTCTCATGGTCACCAGACGGGTGATGAAGTACTCCGCGGCTTCGCCGGGATCCTGATCGATAATCTGAGACCGTACGATTCGGCGGGGCGTATCGGTGGAGAGGAGTTTCTGGTCATCGCACCAGCCCTGGCGAAGAGGGATTCGGTCTCGCTGTTTCACAGATTGTGCGTGGAGGTGGCTACAAGCAAGATCACGACCCGGGCGGGATTGCTCTCCATCACGGTCAGTATCGGGGTGGCGTCCGCCCTGCCGGGAGCCACAGCGGACGATATGCTGGCCGTGGCCGATGCAGCCTTGTATCGCGCCAAGGCGGAGGGCCGCAATTGTGTTGCCTATGACGATTCGCCTTGCTTGGCTTGCCGCCAACCGCAGTGAGGTATTATTACTCATCCAGCCATTCAGCTACTGCAGCCATCCAGTAATCTCCTCTTCCAAAGCATATTCGATCAAGTCTCACCTACGGTCTTCGCGCAAGAGATTTCGAACGACCCTAGGGTTCATGACCGGTGCTGTCTGCTACGACGATTGCCATCACTGTACGCTCAGGCCAACGTTGCTTGGAATGGCTCCGGGTTGACGGCAGAAGTTTTGGCCCGGGTGTTAGGACTGGAGCTCATAGAACACGGCTCGCAAATACCTTCGCGGTGCCAGCGAAGGACATAGCCCGGTCAGCGACTCGGTGCTACCAATGATCAGACTTCCGTCGCGAGCCAGGCAGCGGCAAAAGTTGCCGAACATGCGGCCCCGGTCAGCCTCAGAGAAGTAGATAGCAACATTGCGGCACAGAATGATGTCAAAAGGAGTGGGAAAGGAAAACGGCTCCAGCAGATTCATCTTGCGAAACGTAGCCAGGCTGCGGATTTCGTCCTGGATCTTCCAGCGGCCTCCCTCGGCAACAAAGTATTTTCCGGCGACACTCAGCGCCAACCCTCGTCCCATCTCCAACTCGGTGTAGTAGCCGTGGCTGGCGACGGCGATGGCCCGGTTCGAGATGTCGGTGCCCAAGATGCGAACGTCATAACCACTGAAGCTTCCCAGCAACTCCTTGAGCACGATCCCTATGGTGTAAACCTCTTGCCCGGTCGAGCAGGCGGCGCTCCAGATGCGAATCGGAACAGGGCGAGCTCCCAACTTGCTGCGACGATCGATCAGCTCCGGCAGCAACTTGTGCCGCAACAGCTCAAACGGGGAGGAATCGCGGAAAAAGGAAGTTTCGTTGGTGGTAATGGCGTCAACAATTTTTCCCTGTAGGGTATGCGACTTGTCTTCCTTCACCTTGTAGTACAAGCCGGAAAAGCTGGTGGCCCCGGTTTCCCGCAGAATCCCATCCAGTCTGGTTTCCAGCAAGTAAGCCTTGGACTGGTCTAGCACGACACCGCAAGTATCCTGGATATAGCGAGACCAGACCGCCAGTTCTGAAGTGCTGATGGCCACACTCATGGTTGCGGCCTGCGCACCAGGGCAATGATCCGATCGGCAATGGCATCGAGCGGAAGAATGACATCGACCACGGCAGCGTCGACCGCAGCCTTCGGCATACCGTACACTACGCAGCTAGCTTCGTCCTGAGCGATCACCGTGCTACCGCTGCCCTTCAGAAGACGTAGCCCCCGCGTTCCATCGTCTCCCATGCCGGTTAGGATCACGGCCAAGGCTTTACCGGGAAAATGGTTCGCCACGCTACGAAAAAGATAGTCCACCGAAGGTCGGCAGGCGTTTTCGGGAGGATCGTCGGACAGTTGAAACCGCTTGGAACCGCCCGAGCCAGGCACCAGTCGCATCTGCTTTCCACCGGGAGCGATATAGGCAGTATTGGCGACCATCGCTTCGTCATCGCTGGCTTCGCGCACCGGTACAGCGCTATTCGCTGACAAGTTCGTCGCCAGCAACTGCGTAAACAGAGGAGGCATGTGCTGCACGATCACGATCGGGACTCCCAGATTGCCTGGTAGGGTTGCAAATATGGTTGCCAAGGCTTTGGGACCGCCGGTCGAGACTCCTATGACTACCATCTCCGGCCGCCGGCCGGCCAACATGCCCGGCGACACAGGCTTCCCGCCATTTCCCGCCTCGGCCTGAGGCTGAGCCCGTGACCACACCCGCAAGGTGGAAGCGGGCACCGCACGAGGCTGGGGGACAGTTTCGGGACGAAGAATGTTCTGCACCTCGACCCGGTGCGCCATGGCGCGAAGCCGTGGGGCCAACTCCTCGCGAATCGAACGGAAATTCTCTTCCAGGCTGGAGCCCGCCGGCTTGGTAATGAAGTCGAAAGCCCCATTCTGCAGAGCTTGCACGGTGAGCTGTCCACCGCTTGCCGTCAAGCTGCTGATCACCAACACTTTCACGCTCAGCCCATACCGCCGCAGGGCCTCCATGACTTGAATGCCGTTCATGTCCGGCATCTCGATGTCGAGCGTGATCAGGTCCGGGTGCAAGTCCCTGACCTTGGCAATGGCGGAAGCTCCGTTGACTGCGCTGCCGACGACTTCGACATCGGGAAGCGACTTGAGAGCCTCGGTGAGCGCGCGCCGGTACAGAACGGAATCGTCGACCACCAGCACCTTGACCGCCATGGCTCATCGGCTCCCTGCCAAAGCGCCGGAGGTCTTCTCGCTGGGCTTGAGAATCGTGTTGTGGTCCAGCAGGGTAACCAAGCCATCGGGACAGCGATAGACGCCACGCATGGCGCTTTCTTGCAGCGTCCCCAGATTGGGCGGCGGCGGAGACATATCTTCCGGCTGAAGGAAAATGGTGTCGTCCACCCGATCCACCAACAGTCCCGACCAGTTCTCCTTCCGAATCCACAATCATGATCCGGCTTTCCGCTCCCCGTTTGCCTTCGCCTAGCTCCAGCCGCAACCCCAGGTCAATGACCGTGACGATGCGTCCACGCAGGTTGCGAATTCCTACGATGCAAGCAGGAGCATGATGAACCGGAGTCACGCTGCCCATCTGCACCACTTCCTGGATCTGTGCCGCCGGAATTCCAAACATCCCATCTCCCAGGCGGAACACCGAAACCAACAGAGCGTCTTCACTACGTGTTTCGTTCGACATGATGGACCGTCCTGCACCTTCGCGCTCGTCTTACTTGTAAGATCGTCTTACTGGTAAGACAATCTCGTGAATCGATCGGCTTAACGCTAAGGTCAGACGCTGAACTGAGCCACCAGCACCCGCAGCTGTTCCGACAGATGGGACAGCTCGGTAGCGCTGGTTTCTACCTGCTGGCCACCCTCGCGAATACCTGCAGTAGCGCCGTTAACGCTGGCGATATCGCTGGCAATGGTGCGGGACACCGTGGCGGTCTGGGCTACCTGGTCGTTCACCTCGCGCACGACGGCGGTGGCTTCGGCAATTTCGCCGGCCACGTTCTTGGTCACCGTAGCCTGCTCTTCGATGGCAGCCGCGGTGCTGGCGACGGTGTTGCCGATTTCCTGAATCACGCCGGTAATGGTTTCGATGGTACGCACCGCGTCGTTGGTAGAGTTCTGCACTCCGGCAATCTTGGCCTTGATGTCTTCGGTGGCTTCCGAGGTCTGCTTGGCCAGTTCCTTGATCTCGTTGGCCACCACGGCAAAGCCTTTGCCGGCCGAACCGGCGCGCGCCGCCTCGATGGTGGCGTTCAGGGCCAGCAGGTTGGTTTGCGCGGAAATATCGGTAATGGTCTCGGTAACTTTGCCGATTTCCTGCGCGGCTCTGCCCAGCTCGGCCATCATGGTGGAGATGGTTTGCGCCTGGGCCATAGCCTTCTCGCTGATCAGGCGAGCCTTCTCCGAATTGGAAGCGATTTCGGCCACCGTCGAGCTCATTTCCTCGGTGGCGCCGGCGACGGAAGTCAGGTTGGCGCTGGCCTTCTCCATCGAGGAGGAGACCGCATCGGTGGTGGCGCAAGATTCTTCGGCTGCCGCCGCTACCGTCGCGGATTTCTCCGACATCGACTTCACGCCGCTGGCCGTCTGGGTCGAGGCTGCCGTAAGTTGGGTGGCCGAAGAAGCGACTGTCTGCACGCCATTACCAATGTCCCGCAGTAAGTGGCGCAGCTTTTCGCTCATCGCCTGCATGGAGCGGCCCAGGTCGCCGACTTCGTCTTTTCTGGCCAGCATGTCGGCGGGAACGTCTTTGCTGACGTCGCCGCTGCTGACCACTTCCAGAAAGGCAGCTCCGTCAGCCAGCGGCTGGCTGATGCTGCGGGTGATCAGGATTCCGAAAAGTATGCTGATGGCCAAGGAGACGAGGGATAGGATTCCCAAGATCATGTGGACCTTGTTCACAATTTGCGTTTCTTCTTCGATGGCGTCGCTGCGCTTCTTCATCTCCCAGTCGGAAAGCTGCTCGGCTGTCGCGGCCGTGGCTGCCATCTTGCTTCCTGCCTCCCCGTGCAGCAGTTGCAGGGCTTCATCGCGTTTTCCGCTGGCCGCCATCTCCAGAGCTTTGTTGTTCGTCTCCCGCTGGGACGCAATCCCGGCGGCGAAATTCTGCACCAGCTGTTTGCTGGTTTCTGACGAAGCTTTGGCCGCCATTTCCCCCAACTCCGCCTTGAGCGTCGCCCGGATGTCGCCCAGTTGAGCGGTGTACTGTTCCGCGTGCTCCTTGTCGGGAGTGGTGGCAATCTTCAGCACCGTGCTTTGGATTTTGGAGTTGTCCAGCATGGCTGTCTTGCAGAGCAAGAGTTTGGAACCCTCCCCCAAAGCCTTTTCCGAGGCCGCATTGAGCGACTGGCTCGCCCACCATCCGGTGATGGCGATGACCATGGTCAAAATCACTGCAATGCCAAAACCCACTGCCAGCCGCTTGCCAATTCGCATGTTCGTCAGATTCATCATTTTCCTATTCCTCAATTTCCGACAGTGAGTACTGCCGTAGGGTTGTTCCGCGGCTGGGCCGCAAGAAGACTATGGACGCGAGCCATCAGGTTGTCGCGATCAAGCTTGATTTGATAATCGTCGACGCCGGCGCTTTTGCCTTCCGCCAGATCTTCGTCGGAAGCCAGCGAGGTGACGGCGATGATGGGCAGCTTGGAGACGCGGCTATCGGAGCGGATGCGGCGAGTCAGATCCAAACCCGTCAGGTTCGGCATCTCTACATCAGTCACCAACAGCTGCACTTTTTCCAGGTTCTGCTGCAGCAGTCCCCAGGCCAGCTCGCCGTCGGCGGCATCCAGCACGTTGTAGCCATCGCTTTCGATGAAACGCTTGAGCTGGGAGCGGAAGAAATCAGAATCCTCGGCCAGCAGAATGGTTGCTTTTCCACCAGCCGCCGCAGCCGGAGAATCGACGTTCTTCGCCTTGCTCCATTCCGGATAAACGGCGTCGACCAGCTCGGCCAGATCGGCGATCAGGGTGGTGCGTCCGCGAATGATCGAGGAACCGGCAATCCCGCTCTGGCGATGGGTGGTGTTATCGATGTCGGAGGTGGCATCGGCTACATCGACCGGCATCGCTCCCAGCAGGCCAACTTCGCGGCCGTAAATGTTGGAGACAATGACCGCCAGATCGCGGGCGCCGGAGATAGGCTCTACATGAGCCGTGTCGGCCAGGGTAACCAGGGGCAGCGACTGCTCGCGATACTTCATGGTGCGTCGGCCGCCCGCCATCTCTACCTGCTCGGGCTTGATGCGCTCGATGCGCCGCACCGCACCCAGCGGAACAGCGCAGTGCTCCTCGGGACCGTTGCGGAACAGCAGCAGCGAATGACTATTCTCCTGGCTTTCGCTGTCTTCGCTTTTCTCCTCGGGTCTCTGGCCCGCTGACTTGCGGCAGCATTGGTGAGTTCAGCCCTGTTAGCCAGGCCGGCGGCATCCAGGATGAGGGCCACTGCCCCGTCACCCAGGATGGTAGCTCCGGCGTATTCGCGCGATTCTTTAAGATGGCGCCCCAGCGGCTTTACCACGATCTCTTCGGTGTTGTGAAAGGTCTGCACGACCAGGCCATACTGAAATCTGCCGGTAGTAATAACGGCAATCTCCAACGTGCTGTTGACACTGCTGCGTCGTCCGTCGGAACGGCGAGCGACTGGAGGGCCGGGACGCGGGGTAACGTTTTCGAGTTGTCGCTCACCGTCGGCGGAATAATGTGGCGAGCGGCGATCGGCCAGCTGCGTTCGACGATCGAGTTCCTCGCGTTCGGTCTGGCGGTCGCGATACCTAGGCAGTACACCCAGGAAATCGTCGAGCCGCAACAGAGGAAGAATGCGGTCGCGAAGTAAAAGCACTTCGGTTCCTCCCACGACTTCAATGCGGCGTTTGGTCTCTTCGGCGCGAATGCGCAACAGCTCTTCGACATTGGTCTGCGGAATGGCGAAGCGCTCGCCCTCGGCGGAAACAATCAGCGCGGGAATGATGGTCAAGGTCAGTGGCAGCTTGATGCGGAACAGCGAACCACGCCCCGTGGCGGAATTGATTTCCACTTGACCACCCAGACGGTCGAGGTTGGTCTTCACCACGTCCATGCCTACCCCGCGTCCGGATACGTCGGAAACTTTCTCGGCGGTCGACAGGCCGGGCAGCAGGATCAGGGCTAACTGGTCCTGCGGAGTCATGGCCTTGAGTTGATCAGCGGTAATCAACCCTTTAGCCAAGGCGGCTTGGGATACGCGCTGGCTGTCGATGCCTTTGCCATCATCGGCAATCTCGATCACAACCTGTCCGGCCTCGTGCCGAGCTTCGACACGCAGCGTGCCACTCCGTTCCTTGCCGGCCTTCGACCGGTCGCCGGGCGATTCGATGCCGTGATCAATGGCGTTGCGCACCATGTGAGTGAGCGGGTCGGACAGGCCTTCGACCAGGCTGCGATCTAGCGCCACTTCCTTGCCGCGGATGTCGAGCTTCACTTCCTTGCCCAGGCTGTTGGACAGATCACGTACCACGCGCGGCAGCTTGCCAAAGACATTCTCAATAGGCTGCAAACGGGTACGCATGATGGCGTCCTGAATTTCCGACGTAATCTGACTGAGACGCTGTCCGGCAGAATTCAGCATGCGGTGGTTATTATGCAGAATCGCCGCCTGAAACTGGTTGCGGCTGAGTACCAGCTCTCCCGCCAGATTCATCAACGTATCCAGCAGCCCCACATTGACGCGCAGCGTATCTTCCACCACCGGCTGGGAGGCTGCGGCCGAGCTCGCCGGACGGGATTCCGTAGGGATAGAGACCGGGGCCGCGGGCCGCGATCCAGCAGCCGCAACCTCTGCGGCCAGCGCCGGAATCTGGGGCGCCTGATTTTCCCCAGCTGCGGCGTGTCCTGCCCACTGAACCGGAACAATTGTGGGAATTGTCGGCTGTAGCGGCGGGTTCGCCGTGTAGGGTGAGGGAACGACTGACCTAATGGAATAAACCCATCCGGGATGATTGTAAGCTCAGTCCCGGAGGTGGTTCCCGATGACGATAGTGACGGTTGGATTGGATATTGCCAAGCAGATATTTCAAGCTCACGGAGTAGACCGGACGGGCAAGGTGGTATTGCGGAAGCGGCTTAAGCGAGCCGAGGTGGCGACGTTCTTTGCTGGAGTCGAACCTTGTCTGATTGGACTGGAAGCCAGCGGCGGAGCGCACTACTCGTTTCGGGTATTGAGCCGATTGGGACACACCGTACGCCTGATCGCGCCGCAGTTTGTTAAACCCTATGTAAAGTCGCAGAAGAACGATGCCAACGATGCTGAGGCAATCTGCGAAGCTGTGAGCCGACCGAGCATGCGTTTCGTTCCGGCCAAGCGGGTTGAACAGCAGGATCTGCAATGCCTGCACCGGGTGCGCTCTCGGCTGATCGGTTGTCGGACACAGTTAGTCCATCAGATTCGTGGGCTGCTGGCAGAGTACGGGACTGTTCTTCCGCAGCATGTTGCTCAGTTGCGCCGTCATCTGCCTGCACTGCTGGAAGACGACGGGAACGAACTCACGATTTCTACCCGGTACTTGTTCCATTCGCTCTACGAAGAGCTGGTGGAACTGGAAACCAAAATCACTTCTGCTGATGAGCGGATCGAGCGGGCCTTCCGAGAAAACGCCGAGTGTCAGCGTATCGCTGCGGTGGAAGGCATCGGGCCGGTGACGGCCACGGCGGTTGTGGCTGCCATCAGTGACGGTCACGCTTTTCGGAATGGAAGGCAGTTCGCCGCCTGGCTGGGTCTGGTGCCGCGACAACACTCCAGCGGAGGTAAGTCCCGACTGCTCGGTATCAGCAAGCGCGGCGATCCCTATCTGCGCACGTTGTTAGTACACGGAGCCAGATCGGTGGTTTATCGGGCCAAGGCCAAGACTGACTGTCGGAGTCGATGGATCAACGACAAGCAACGGCGCTTGGGAACAGCAAGAACTTGCGTGGCGCTCGCCAACAAAAATGCGCGCATTCTCTGGTCCTTGATAGCGAAGCAACAAGTGTATCGGCCCGCTGTCTAGGTTCTGTACCTGAGTTGGGGATGTCCTAGTCGAGATGCTTGAGCCAAACATGATGGCGAAAGTGGTGAGACCAGCTTCTTCAAAACCTGCGGGGGGCAGGGCCTTCCAAGGCCGTTGACCTGATTAGGAGAAGAAGCGCAGATTCCATCAGGGCCCGGGAAGCGCATACATCTTCCCATTAAGAGGCCGGATATATGCACGCGTCTCTTTCACGCACCGCTATCAACGAGGCCCTTGCAAACCGGATGGGTCCATATATGCCCCCAGAACCTTCCAGGAGCAAGAGCTTGATTCGTTCCTGCGGAATTCCGGCCAGTTCAGCGATGGCCTCCGGCAGCGCCGGGGTGGCAAAGATAATCGAAAGCGGGAGGCACTTTCCAATAATGTCATCCAGTCCGCCCACAGACGCGCAGTCCAGCACCACGTCCAGGATCTCGCCGGCGGCCTCCAACTGGTTGAAGAGCTGAAATACATTCTTGCCCTGGCGTTCGATGTCGTGGATCAGGTCATACTCCAGGGAGTAAACGCAGCAGCCTGCCCGCCGGGCACGCTCGAAGTCAACCTGCGGCAGGTTCACCGGAGCAGCTTCGGGAGCCGCCAACTGCACGGTCTCGGTCAAGCTGGCTTTTGCCGGTTGGGGAAGGTAGGAAGAAGCTAGCTCCACCAGCCCCTGAAGCTCGAGGGCAATGTCGGCGTCCTCGCTGGTCGCTGGTGATTCGATCATCGCGTGTAGCTTGTCAAAAGCCGCCAGCAGAATGTTCGTGACCTCGGCATTGGGACAGATCTTGTGGGAGCGCAGCATGTCGAGCACAGTCTCGGCTTTGTGCGCCAGTTCCTTTACCTGATTCAATCCCAGGAAACCACTGCAACCCTTAATGGAGTGGGCTGCGCGAAATACCTTGTTCACCAGCTCGGCGTCGGCGGCATCCCCAGCTTGCTCGATGGCCAGCAGATCGGCCTCGATGGTGGCCAGGTGCTCGCGCGATTCGCTGATAAACCCCTGCAGCAGCTCGTCGTCGAGGGCGAAGGCTTCGTCACTCATGAGTGGACTCCGGATCGGGGCGCCCGCTCGCGTTCAGCCTCGGCAGCAGGCGCATGCTACGGAAAAGCCGGAGAATATCTGGCGAGACATTGACCACGGCGAGCTGGCCGCTCTTGCGCGACAAGCTATTGCTGGCGGCGATCAGCAGGCCAATACCGCTGGAATCGACCATATGGGTAGCGGCCAAATCGACGGTTAGATTCTGAGTTCCGCCCTCCAGCTCCTGTTTCAGAGTTTGCTGCAGCTCCGGCACCAGAACAGCCGTGAGTGCACCGTCAATCGTGACCCGGCATCCCTGGTCGGTATGTTCCATGCGATAGCTCGACATTTTGCTGCTACCTTCCTTTCCCGACGGTTTTGATCCACACCGTCACTTGGTTCCCGCGCCGATTGAAAGCGATCCGTGCCGCATAGGCCCTCGCCAGCATCAGTCCCCGTCCCGAGGCTACCGAGTTCATGGGCCAGGATCGCTGGCGGGCGCGCCAATCGAATCCCACGCCCTGATCTGCAATTCGCAGGCAAATCAGCTTCTTGCCCACGCGCATTCCGAAATTCACTACCCGGTTCGCCTGCGCGCGATTGCCGTGCAGAATCGCGTTGTTCAGGCATTCGCGGGCCACCAACTCGATCTGGAACCGCAGCGACTCCAGGTGCCGCTTCTCCAGCAGGCCGTGGATCTCTTCGCACACCGGCTCAACCGCAGACAGAACGGAAGGAATCGTCAAGCAAAGGTCATCGTTGTGCTGCTTGGGCTTCTTGAGTCGGTCCGTTGTCCTCGTTATCATCGTTGTCCATTCCCTGGCGCTGCTTGGGGTCTCCTTAGATGTCCACGCCCAGCAACAGCACATCATCCTCACAACCGCCGTCCGCGCAAGACTCGCCAACCGCTACCCGAACGGTCTCTTCCAGAGAGGAGTCCCGCCTGCTGGCCAGCAGGTTCTGCAGACCAGCCAGTCCTCCCCCGCTGTATTTCACGCAATCTGTCAGGCCGTCGGAATACAGAAACAAGCGGTCCCCTTTAGCGACGGTTAACTCCCGGCAGTCGAAGACCGCGTCAGCAAAAGCGCCTACCACGTCGCCTTCGGCCCAAACCACCATCGCGTCGCCGCCGTTCCCGGGAAGCAGGATGGCCGGAGGGTGACCGGCATTCACTAAAGAAAGCTGCCTGGTGAAGCGATTCAAGCGGGCATAAATCATGGTGAAGAAGACGCCCGAGGGCAAAATCCGCAGCAGGGCATGGTTGACAAGTTGCAAGACTTCCCGAGGAGAGTTGATGGCATTACCATATTCCGACAGCAGGGCTTTCAAGGCTGCCGTCCAATAGGAGGCGCCCAAATCGTGTCCACTGGCGTCGGCCACCACGTAGTCAATAAGGTTTTCCGCCACCGGAATCACATCGTAAAAGTCTCCGCCCGCCTTCAGGAACTGCGTAAACGAAACCTGAAAACCGGCTTCCGGAATGTCGTTCGGATGCGGCATGAAGGCTGCTTGTGCGGCGACCAGCTTTTCGATTCTCTGGGCTTGCAGTTCGGCCAGCGATTCGTAACCTTGTTTCAGCCGGATATGGGTACGCACCCGAGCAATGATTTCGCGCACCATCAGAGGCTTGGTGATGTAGTCGACGCCCCCGGCATCGAAACCGGCTTCCTTGATGGCCAATTCTTCGTGGCCCGAAATGAAAATTACCGGTATCTGCGAAAGGCCCGACTGAGTTTGCAGCTGGCGGCAGATTTCAATTCCGTTGCCATCGGGCAGAGAGACGTCCAGCAGGATCAGGTCGGGACGATTCTGGTGTATTTTTGTCAAGATGCTGTGTGCATTGTGGGCGGTGTGCACACGAAGTCCAATCTGCGTCAGAGCTCCCTCAATGATCTGGGTGGTAATTAAGTCATCGTCGGCAACCAACACGAGCGGTCGATGGTTCGGACTGTACTGGCAGCGAACATTTTCGATTTTCGCTTCCAAGTAGCGCTGGGGTGGCCGCAGTAGCCGGGCTGCATGATTCGTCGTGGGCACACGGAACACATCGACTGGTCAACGGATCAACTTGAGGTGAGCAATTTTGAGTGGCATACGAGGCAGGTTCCGGAACTGTGGCGTACCTAAAGCTGGCGAAGCACGATATCGCGTGGGTAAGAGCCCTGATATGGCGTGCTTTACAGTTCAATGATCCCGGCCAAGTGAGTAAACTACCTGGGAATTTTGGGAGACCTATCAGGGAATTTAAATCAGATATCAGGCAATCTGTTATTGCTTGGCGGGAATTATCCTGGCCGGGGAATTTACGCTGTCACGGGCCTCTTGTTCCGCGGCCGACGGTGGGATTATGAGCCGCTCTTGGTAATCCAAAATCGAAACTCAGAAACCGCCGAAATGCGCGGGATCCTTTGTTCTTAGCTCGCGCTCGCCACCTTTAGCAGCTCAACAACGCGTTTAGGGTCTTCGTGATGCAACGCTACGGCAGCATGGACGTGGGCAGCCAATTACCTCTGGACTTACCGTGTCCAGCGGAATGTCTCGTCAAGTTCGGCAGCCAGCTGCTACGCGCGTGCGGTATCGCCTGCCCTCGCCAGTGCCAGTGCCGCCATGGCTCGTACGCCGCGGTTCGGGCCAGCTTCAGTGCCCAGGTCGGCGTCGGCACGGGCCTGCGAAATATGCCGTATCCTTTTGATCTGCGCTGTGCGGTTCGCAGCAGGCGTGCCAAGCCGTGCTTACCCAAAGCGGAGAACTACCCACCGTGGCATTTTAGTCGGATGTAGCCTTTTGAATTTCGGGCACCAGAATATCCTTGACGTAATGCCAATAGAGAACAAGCTGCAGTGCTGATTGCGCATAGGACCGCGCCGCTTGCGGATCAGGCGTGGCCTTGTGCAGATTGGACCATGCGAGGTTCATCAGCAATTCCGGCTTGCCCCATGATAGATCTAGAGGATCGTTCGAGCGGCCTTGGCCTTCCTCGGCCAGTTGCAAGCCTTTCTTGTATAGCTCGATCGCCTTCATCTGGCTGCCGCCGCGTCCGACTCGAAATACGAGCCGAGGATTCGACGTAGCGAGCGGTCATGGAACACGATCACATGATCGAGGCACTCGCGCCGAATGGAACCAATCACCCGCTCCACGTAGGCTCTCTGCCAGGGGGAGCGCGGCGCGGACAACACTTCCTGGATGCCCATGTCTCGCACCTGTCTTCGGAACTTATCGCCGAAAATAGCGTCGCGGTCGCGGAGCAAGTAGCGCGGGAGTTGGTCGAAGGGGAATGCCTCCCGTAGTTGCTGTCCTGCCCACTCTGCGGTCGGGTGGGCGGTCACATTGAAGTGTAGGATGCGACGACGGTCATGGGCCAAAACCAGAAACACGTAAAGGACCTGGAAGCGGATGGTGGGCACAGTGAAGAAGTCGATGGAGACCAACTGCTGGACGTGATTCTCCAGGAATGTGCGCCAGGTCTGCGACGCCGGCTTGCGGCCGTGCACCATGTATTTGCTTACGCTGCTCTCCCCGATGTCGATGCCGAGTTTGAGCAGCTCGCCGTGGATGCGGGGTGCACCCCAACCGGGATTCTCGCGGCACATTCTGCGGATCAGATCTCGGACTTCACGGGGAACCGTGGGTCTTCCCGCTTGGCCCCGCCGGATCTTCCAGGTCCAAAAGAGACGAAAACCCTTGCGATGCCACGCAATGACCGTGTCTGGCTGAACAATAGCCAGCACTGAGCGCCAGTCGCTCAGATGCGAGACAGCAAGACCCACAAAAAGCGGTCCATAGGGGTTAACCTGGGACGTTTTCTCGCGGAACGTTGAAGCACGCCGATTTGGTGGCGCAGAGCCAGGTTCTCCAGCTCGAGGCTAGCGCGCGACGGAAGATCGAAGACAGAGCAACGAGGAGTGTCGTGACAGAAATGAGCATCGGAAAAGAGGATTATGAAAGAAGTATAACTCCCGTCCGCTCAGATATTTCGAGGTTTTCGAGAGGCAGTCTCGATCAGCACGCGCTGGATATGCTTATTGCGCTGCTTCGAGATCGGCATTCGCATCACCTTGTCAGCTGAACTCTTTTCATCTCCGCAGAGCCCACAGTAACTGATGGCCTGCTTGATCGATGAGAACCGGGTGAAGTCGCCGATCTCAGTGCCCACGTTAGCGCAGTGATCGGACCCACGCCCGGTACCGTCCTCAACCTCCGCAGCCGTTCCTTCAGCAGTGGATCTCGTTGCAGCGAACTGACCAGGACGTAATCCAGCTTCTGCGCCCGACTGATCATGTCCCGGCTCAGCTTCAGCAGGGGGCGTATGCTCTCGTGCACGTCTTCGTTGCCTGTCATCAGCTCGGCAAAGTAGCCCACCTTGTGAAGTCGCTGCTTGTTGTAGCTGACTCCGGTCTCCATCAGCAGGCCGGACACGCGGTTCTTCATCTGCACCTTCTGCTTGATTACAAGGCTGCGATAGCGAAGGGTGCGGCGCCGGTCGCGGATCTCAGTCGATGCCATGTGGCACTCGGGCAGGAAATCGCAACGCAAGCAATCGGCGATCTTGCCGGCATCGATTCTGTCGTTCTTCTTTTTTGCCGCAGCGATCGCCCGCAACATCAAAGGATGCGCTACCTTCACCTTCGCGGCATGCGGAAGCAGGTGATCGTAAATCCACCCAGTGAAGATCGTCGCCTCCATGGCGATGGTTCGGGGTTGAGGCATCGTTCGGATCCACTCATCCAGCTCCCCGCGGGTCGATCCAATCTTGCCTTCCTGATACACACGACCAGCCGCATCCTTCACGCAATAGCTGATCGTCTTCTTGTGTACATCGAGTCCGATGAAGTACATAGTCTCTACGGAGCCTCCGAGGGTGTTCTCTGAATCAGCGTTGTGCTGAGTTCAGCTTCTTGTAACACCTCGCCCTCCTCCTAGACTTAGCATTCAAACAATACGTCCAAGTGGATCGTTTCCTGCGGCGGAGCAAGCGACCTAATGGAAGGCATTCGAACCGTGAGTGCTATGGCCGATTTATCGCCAACTATGGAACATCAACGCCGGCGACATGCTCAAGTCGTATCCACCACGACCGAGGTTGTACTTCGTCAGGGCCGCTGTACTCGATTCCTTCTTCATCGATCCACGCGAGATTAACAGAGCACCACCAGAGGATCACCCAAACAGACGCCGTAGCCGCGCCAGCCAGATCGGCCCAGCGTCGATATCATGGCGTCCGTTCCAATAATATTGTCGCGGCCGTTGAAAACAGATCTCTCGCGGCCTAAGGCCGCTCGGGATTCTGCAATCAGAGCGCTTTACGGCACAGCTAAAGCAGTGCCCTTTCAAAGAAGAACGGCTTTCCGAGGTACAGTTTTCCGCAGTATCCCGGCGCGGTGTATAGTTTTACGACCACCGATCGAGTAAGAAATTGCGGGCGGCATAGGTGTGGGATGGCAACGACGGCGGTAGTGCACAAGCGCATGCTTCTTGGGGATAGATCATGAATCGGCGTGACTTCTTATGGTCCACTGGTGTTGCGGTCGCCGGTCTCACCCTTTCCAAAGCCGAACTCGTGTTTGCGGACAATGCAACGGCCGACGGATGGCGGACATTCGAAGTGACCACTCGCGCGGAGGTGTTGAAGCCGGCCGGAACGACGAAGATATGGCTACCCGGGGCGCTCATCGCGAGCGCGCCGTTTCAGAAGACGACCTCTAACAAATTCACGGCTGACGGCGGCGAGGCGAGAATGATCGAAAGCCAGGGCGCCGGCCTTGGTATCGTGGGTGCGACATTCCCTCCGGACGTGAAGCCAGTCCTCACGCTCGTCAGCCAAGTGTCACTGAGGAACTACTCGGTCGATCTATCCAAGCCTGGTCCGTCGCGGCCGCTGCCTCCTGCGCAGTCGGAATATTTCCTGCAGCCGCACAAAAACATGCCGACGGACGGAATCGTAAAGGCCAAGGCGACCGAGATCACGCAAGGTTCGAAGACGGACGTCGAGAAGGCACGCGCGATCTACGAGTGGATTGTCGACAATACATTTCGCGATCCCAAGGTGAAAGGCTGCGGGCGGGGGAACATCCGGGTGATGCTGGAAACGGGTTACCTGGGCGGCAAGTGCGCCGACCTGAATGCGCTCTATGTGGGACTGGCTCGGGCGTCGGGCCTTCCGGCACGCGACGTATATGGCATACGCGTGGCGAAGTCGGAGCTGGGCTACAAGAGCCTGGGTGCATCGTCGGAGAAAGTCACGAAGGCGCAGCACTGCCGGGCAGAGGTGTACTTAACCCAGTTCGGCTGGGTGCCGGTGGATCCTGCCGATGTACGGAAGGTGGTTCTGGAGGAGCCACCGGGAAACCGCCCGCTGAATGACGAGATGGTGACGAACGCGCGCAAGCGGCTGTTTGGATCGTGGGAGATGAACTGGATGGCCTACAACTTCGCTCAGGATGTCGAGCTTCCCGGATCAAGTGGTGCTCCGCTGGCCTTCCTGATGTATCCGCAGGCGCAGACGACGGATGGGACGGTCGATAGCCTGGATCCGGACAATTTCAAGTACGAAATTACGTCGAAAGAGCTGTCGTGACTGCGGGGAGGCGGGCTTAACGATGACGATGAAGGCAACGCCAACTTCGAATTCCGTGCACAAGACCGATGCCGCGTGCGGATTAACAGTCGTGCGTGTGACCATTGGTGCAATGTTTGTCTGGGTGTTCTTCGAGAACCTGGGCAAGGGACTCTATACAGCGGGCGGCTATGCGGGGTTGATCCACTACTACGTTGAGAAGGGTCACTCACCGGCCGCGTGGAAGGCGCGTGATGGCATTGGCGGCGAGCCACGCCGCAATGGCCGCGCCGATGCAGGCAATACTCGAGATGTCGTTAGGCGTGTTGCTTGTCATCGGTCTGTTCACGCGTCCCGTGGCTTTTGTTGCGTTCTTGTATCTCGGCAGTCTTTGGATGTCAGAGTGGGGCACGGCATGGATCTGGGAGTTGCTGAACCCTGTTCTAGCTTCCCTGGCGCTGGCGATAGGACGCGCTGGCCGAACCTGGGGCATCGACGCCTGGCTGGCTGAGCGCTGGCCCAACGCTCCTCGTTGGTTGCTCTGAGCCGGGACAGTGCGCGTTTCTGTCATCATCCCTACACACAATGAAGCGCAGGCCATCCGGCGTGTTCTCGCCGACCTTCCGGCCGATCTCGTCACCGAAGTCCTGGTGGTGGACAGCAATTCCACGGATGGCACGGCGGAGATTGCCGAAGGAATGGGAGCGCGCGTGCTGCGCGAACCGCGGCGCGGGTACGGGCGCGCTTGCCTGACCGGGTTCGCCGCGACGAACGCGCCCGACGTGGTCGTATTCCTCGACGGAGATTACAGCGATCGGCCAGATGAGCTGCCGCTGCTGATCGCACCCATCCTCGAAGGTAGGGCGGAAATTACGCTGGGCTCGCGGCTGGCGAAACGGACCGATCGCGACGCGCTGCCATGGCACTCGGTGTTTGGTAATCGTCTGGCGGCTGCGATGATTCGTGGACTGTACGGCCAGCGAGTCACGGACCTCGGACCGTTTCGTGCAGCACGGGCTGACGTGCTGCGGCAGCTTTCACTAGAGCAGATGACGTATGGTTGGGCGGTCGAGATGATCCTGAAGGGGACGCTCGCGGGATTCCGGATTGTCGAGGTGCCGGTCAGCTACTATCCGCGGATTGGGAAATCGAAGATTAGCGGCACGCTGCGGGGCACGGTAGGGGCGGCGTGGTTTATCCTCAGCCTGATCGTGCGGTATCGTTTCGCGCGCCGGAGTAGAGATAGCCGAGTTTAGCGGCCACAAGGACGGCCGCAAATGCTTCGCCAGGTTCAGCCCAGGCCATGGGGCACAGTCAGCTTGTATGGAATCCAACGAGACGTCCCTTCATTCATGCAATGGCAACCGCACTCTGGTCATCATGGCCAAAGCACCGCGGCCGGGAGCGGTGAAGACGCGCTTGGCGCAGAGCCTTTCCGTAGAAGAGGTGACTGAGCTGTATCGCTGCCTTTTGGACGATACTCTGGCGTTGGCGCATTCGTTAGGCGGCGTGAAGGTTGCCATCATGTGTCCGGCGTCCGATGTTGAGGAGATGAAGCAGCTGGCGGGGGGCGACACGATCGTAGTAGCACAGGATGGCGCGGGGCTGGCCGCGGCGCTAACCTCAGTCTTTGCGCAGTTCGCGGCGCCGGGAGAGAACCGAGTCATTGCGTTTAACAGCGACAGCCCGCACCTGCCAGCTTCGGTGCTTACGGGCGCGTTCGAGATGCTCATCGCGGGCGACTTGGTTGTGGGACCGACGCATGACGGGGGCTACTATCTGGTCGGGGCGAAGGCGGCTCATGCTGGGCTTTTCGCCGGCGACGAGATGGGGACGGACAACGCATTCGACGCGCTGCTGGCCCGGGCTCGCAGGCTGCGACTTGTTGTTAGCTTCACCGAGCGCTTCTATGACATTGACGTGGGCGGCGATCTGACACAGCTTGCCGCGGAGCTGCGGGTGGCTCCGACGCGGGCGCCGCGAACGGCAGCATGGCTGAAGGAGTGGCGAGCCTTGGAGTCGCCGTCCGAAGCCAGGGCGGGAGAGCCGTGAAGCTCACCGCATCGCGCCGTCTGTACGGGCTGGGTGCGATTCTGTTGGTGTCGCTGACCATCTGCGCCCGCAGGTTTGAGGGGCAGGGGGAAGCGTTTCCTGTCGTTCCGCTGTTGGTCGCGGGAGTCGCGTATCTTTTGGCGACTCGTGAGTTCTTCTGCACTCAAAGGCTGCCGAGGCGGGTGGTTGTTATCGGCTTAGTATTGGCGGCAGTGTGGCAGGTTGCGTTTCTCGGGATACCGACGGGTTCCGATGACGACGTTCGCCGCTATGTGTGGGATGGGCGGCTGCAGCGGCTCGGTTACAACCCCTACATTGTGGTACCTAACGATCCGGTGGTTGCGGGGCTGCACACCGCGGAGACGCGCGCCCTGAACCACCCGGGTCTGCCAAGCCCGTATCCACCGGGGGCTCTACTCTTCTTTCGCGCTATCACCGCGATCCATGAATCGGTGCTTGCACTACGGGTGGCGTTCGTGATTTGCGACGTCGCGATTGTTCTGGTCTTGCTGGATGTTCTGCGGGAAACGGGTCAGGGAATGCACTGGGTGCTGGCGTTCGCGTGGAATCCGCTGCTGGCGACGGAAACGGCGGGCAGTGGGCACGTCGATATCGTCGGAGTGCTCTTGCTGGTGGTGGCGTTTGCGGCACTGCTCCGGCGTTGGCGGACGATTGGCACGGTCGCATTCGCTCTGGCCGTGGCGGTAAAGTTTCTGCCGATTGTGCTGCTGCCGCTTCTATTGGCGGCGGGTGCGGATTCGCGACGCTGTTCTGGGTGCAGGGACGTTTGCGCTTTTGTACCTGCCGTTTATTCACGATGGGCGGATTCCGGTGGGCTCGCTCGGCATCTACCTGCAGAGCTTTCGATTCAACGATCCGGTGTTTACATGGCTCGAGCGAATGGCGACTCCGCGGGCCATAACCGGACTTGCAGTTCTCATCGGCGTTTTGATTGCAATGTGGTTCAGAGCCAAATTTCAGGCATCGTCTGCGGACGCATTCGTATGGCCGATGGCCGCGTCGCTTCTGTGCGCTCCGGTCGTGTATCCGTGGTATTTGCTCTGGATGCTGCCATTCATGAGATCGGTTTCGACGTTGCCGATCGTCATCTGGACGGTGAGCATCATCCCGACGTACATCGTTTGGCATCTGCGCACGGCCGGACGCCCGTGGGTGCTTCCGGGCTGGGTTTTGTGGCTGGAGTACGGATCGGTCGCGGTCACAGGCGCGATGATCCTGTTGCGGCGGGTAGTGCGGCGCTCTAGCGCCGCGTCCGGCGCCTCTCCGTAAGAACGGGCTGGGAATGGACCGTCCCAGCTCTTTATGTGCAGCCGTTACCGCGGGCCTGAAGGCCTGCACTACCAAACCAACGTGTTACCGACATACGTTTCCGTAACCCGAAGCCCTCCCTCGTCATCCAACACCCGACATTGAATTTACCCAGGAGAATCTCCATGACAAACCTACGCTGCAAGAGAGCAATACGTCTTTTGCCGATCCTTGGGGTAATGATTCTTGCTGTAACTTCATGGGCGCAGCAGCGCCCGCCAATCGTCGAAAAGCTCGCCGACACGTACGGTCTCAAATCGTTCTCCCAGATCGACGCCATCCGCTATACCTGGCACGCCCAGTTCCCGGGAGTCGATGTCTCTCGCACCTGGACCTGGGAGCCCAAGACCGGCCAGATCACCTATGAGGGCAAAGACAAGGATGGCAAGCCGGTGAAGGTCACCTATCTGCGGGGCCAACTCAGCAGTCAATCGGGTGACGTGAAGGACAACATCGACCCGGGCTTCCAGAACGACAATTATTGGCTGATTTTCCCTTTCCATGTTTACTGGGATACCAGCGCTACGGTGACCGATGAAGGCCAGCAGAAGCTGCCGACTGGCGCGGGTTCCGCTGACAAGGTTGTGGTGAAGTATCCCTCCACCCTCGGCGGCTATACGCCGGGTGATACCTGGACGCTCTACGTCGGCAAAGACGGACGCGTCGAAGAATTCCGCTATGACCGCGGGGGCGACAGGAAGCCGAAGTTGGTCATCGCGACCTGGGCGGGATACAAGATGGCAGGTCCACTGCTCGTTTCTACCGAGCATCGCGGCACCGCCGACGGCAAGCCCTTTCACCTTTGGTTCACGGATGTGGCCGTCAAGCTGGCGGGCTCGAATACCTGGACGGAGGCGAAGTAAGCGCCGAATCGCTATCGAGCCATTACGACGGTTGTGCAGCAACTGCCCAGCTTGGGTAGGTCGCGGCTGGCGGCCATGCGCACGTCGAGCTTTGGCCGTTCTCCGCGAATGATCGGACAGTAACAGTCAGGCTGGAGGAGGGCATCCTGTAAGCGTCTTCGTCCGGCGCAGCCGCCGTGGCAGGTATCGCGAAAGTCGCAAGGCTGGCACGCTTCGGGCAGGGTTCGCGCTTGTTCGAACGGCTGCGAGTTGAGAATGCCCACACCGGTCGACATCAAATTCGTTAGCGACTCGCCCGCTCCTGGCCAATAAACGCAGGGTTGTGTAGTGGCGCGCGGCGTTACTCGCACTGTACTTACGCCGCAGCCTCCGGGAAGGGGCGGCATGCCGACCATCGCTCGCACCAGCGGTTCACCGATGGCGATGACATCGGTCTCTGCAAACAAACGCCGGAATCCGTCCCAGTATTCTTCGTACGACAACGCATAGAGATCGGAGCGCACGGCCTGATAAACGTTGACGCGCAGAGGAGCGTTGAACTGTCTGGCCACGCGTGCGATCTCGGCCAGGCGAAGGTAGTTCGACTTCATCATGACAGCGATGATGGTAACGGGGACGCGCAGCTTGACGCAGCGCGCTGCCTGTTGCTGGATGAGCGCCCAGTTTCCCAGCCCGCGCTGCGCATCCTGCTCCGCCTCGGCGGGGTAATCGAGAGAGAATTCGATGTCGTGAAAGGCGCGCAGCTCGCTGTCATCGAGAACGGCGATGCTGTGGCCATTGGAGGTGATGGTGAGCTTGACCGGCTGGGTGCGGAGGTAGGCAAGAATTGCGCGAAAGGCGGGATGCATTCCGTTCTCGCCGGTCCCCAGATTGACCGAGCGGACGGGTAGGCGTTCTATCACGGACTGGACCTGTTCGAGGGAGAGGCGATCCGCGCGGGCGGGATCGCGATAGCAGAAGGCGCAGGAGAGATTGCACTCGTTGGTGAGTCCCAGCCCGAGGGCGATGCCACCGGTGGCGCCGGCGTGCGGCGAAATCGCGGATTCGCCTGCGAGGTTTGTCACGTAATCTTCTCCTAAGGCCGCTTCACAATTACTCTGAAATTGCGACGGCGGAGCTAAAGCCTGTCGCCTTCAGGCCTTTCTCTAAAGCTGTGTCCTTTCAATCCTTCCTCGGCGCGCCAGGCTCTGTGTGTAGCGGGCCACCGCCGCGAATTCGGGCCGGCTGCCCAGCTTCCTCTCCAGCTCCAGAATCCGCGCGTACTCCGAGCTGCGCGAGATGCTGGGCGGCAGGTAATCGGAAAGGACGCGTATGCCTCGCTGAGCGACCAAAGATAACGATGCCGCGTTCAGCATGGCGTTCAGCCCGGGCGACGTAAAGAGCCGCACGGCGCCGCCGTAGAGAGATTCGCGTCCCCACTCAGCGGTGAGATTCTCTTCGGCGGCAGCCAGATCGCCTGCCTGGATCGCGGCCTTAAGGACCTCGCCTGCCTGGTTGCGCACAATGATGGATAGTATCGCTGAATCGTCGCGCAAAGCGCGAGCGGCAGCACGCAAGACGGTGGCCGGGTCGTCGAGATACTCGAGCAGGTTGTGGCAAAGGACGACATCAAAGGATAAGTCGGGGAGCAGAGCGCTCAGCTGGGCTGCGTCGCCGAGGTAGAAAGCAACTCCATCGGTAATTCCGGCACTGCTTGCTGCACTCCGGGCGAGGTCGAGCATGGTCTGCGAGGAATCCAGCAGGGTGACGTGGAAGCCGAGCCGCGTCAGGGAAAGCGCGGTTACTCCCGTGCCGCAGCCTATGTCGAGCGCGCACCGCGGCCTGGTCGCCTGCGGGATGGGCAGAAAATCCTGCAGGTTGGCCAACGCCAGGTCGGCGCGCCATCGGCCTTCGGGCGACTGGAGATAGGCGACATAGTCCTGTGCGCCATGCTGGAAGCGCTCGTCGTTACTAGCGATAGTCATCTTCACTCCAGAAAATGATCGTCCGAGATTACTACACGGCACATCACCGCATCAGACCGGGTGATCTGGTGCAGGCCACGCCGCCGGCTGTTGCAGCAATTTACGGAGAGTGAAGGAAGTTGCGAATGAGCGCCACGGTGTCCGCTGGGCGCTCTTCCATTAGCCAATGCCCGGAGCCACCGACGACCGCCTCCTGAACATTGGTCGCAACGTTGCGCATGATCACTGCCTGGAGTGGACCAAAGGATTTCTCTCCACCAACGGCCAGCACGGGCATCGTGAGCTTTACGCGCGCGAAAACTTCGTTGTCCTTCGCATCCTGGGAAAACGCAGTGAACTGGGCAAATCCAGCCCGCATTCCCCCTGGTTGAGCGTAAGTGGCCGCAAAGAAATCTCTGGTCGCTTCGTCAGGTTTGGAGGGGTCGCCCGTGAAGTCATTCCAAATTCGATCGAAGTAGATGCGCTCACGCCCAGCGACGAGCCGTTCGGCATCCGGACCATGAAAATTGAAATGCCAAACTCCGGGGTTCAGCAGAATCTCCTTCCACGGCTCGATCCCCGGAATCGGTGCGTCCATTACGACCAGCCGCTCAACCTTGTCCGGATTCATGGCAGCGTAGGCGTAAGCCACCATGTTGCCGATGTCGTGCGCGACCACAAACGTCTTGTCATATCCCAGCGCAGTCACGAGCGCGCGCATGTCTTGGGCCTGCGTCTTCTTGTCATACCCGGATTCAGGCTTCGATGACTTCCCAATTCCGCGAAGGTCCGGCACCACAACAGTGTGATCCTTCATGAGATCCGCGGCCAGAGGAGCCCAAGAGTCGCTGTTCTCAGCGTATCCGTGAATGAGCACAACCGCCGGTCCCGTTCCTCCCCAGCGCACGAAGATATCCGCTGCTTGCGGGCTGTGAATGGTCTTTGCCTGAAAACTGGCCGGCAGAGACGGCGGTGCGGCAGAACCTCGAAGCATGATTCGATCACCCTAATGTTTGGATTTCAGCGCTAAAACGCGATTGCGCCATGCACGACATGATAAAACGTTTCTACGTTCATGACGGTCCTCAGAACTTCAAGCCCTTCAATGGCATTCATTCATATCAGAATCCCGAGTCAGTCATTCCCAGAATTGTTTGAATGCTAAGTCTAGGAGGAGCGCGAGGTGTTACAAGAAGCTGAACTCAGCACAACGCTGATTCAGAGAACACCCTCGGAGGCTCCGTAGAGACTATGTACTTCATCGGACTCGATGTACACAAGAAGACGATCAGCTATTGCGTGAAGGATGCGGCTGGTCGTGTGTATCAGGAAGGCAAGATTGGATCGACCCGCGGGGAGCTGGATGAGTGGATCCGAACGATGCCTCAACCCCGAACCATCGCCATGGAGGCGACGATCTTCACTGGGTGGATTTACGATCACCTGCTTCCGCATGCCGCGAAGGTGAAGGTAGCGCATCCTTTGATGTTGCGGGCGATCGCTGCGGCAAAAAAGAAGAACGACAGAATCGATGCCGGCAAGATCGCCGATTGCTTGCGTTGCGATTTCCTGCCCGAGTGCCACATGGCATCGACTGAGATCCGCGACCGGCGCCGCACCCTTCGCTATCGCAGCCTTGTAATCAAGCAGAAGGTGCAGATGAAGAACCGCGTGTCCGGCCTGCTGATGGAGACCGGAGTCAGCTACAACAAGCAGCGACTTCACAAGGTGGGCTACTTTGCCGAGCTGATGACAGGCAACGAAGACGTGCACGAGAGCATACGCCCCCTGCTGAAGCTGAGCCGGGACATGATCAGTCGGGCGCAGAAGCTGGATTACGTCCTGGTCAGTTCGCTGCAACGAGATCCACTGCTGAAGGAACGGCTGCGGAGGTTGAGGACGGTACCGGGCGTGGGTCCGATCACTGCGCTAACGTGGGCACTTGAGATCGGCGGCTTCACCCGGTTCTCATCGATCAAGCAGGCCATCAGTTACTGTGGGCTCTGCGGAGATGAAAAGAGTTCAGCTGACAAGGTGATGCGAATGCCGATCTCGAAGCAGCGCAATAAGCATATCCAGCGCGTGCTGATCGAGGCTGCCAAACTGGCGCCGCGGGAGTCACCCGAGCTGGCCGTGATCCGGGCCAGAGAACTGGAACGAGGTAATCCGAACCGCGCTACGCTAGCCATAGCCAGAAAAATGGTCAGCTACATGCTCGCGGTCGAGCGCAGAAAGCAGGATTTCGTGCCTGCCGAAGAGTTCAGCCGAACAGCGGCGGCGTAAGAACCTTTTCCTGATAATGGAAAAGCAAAAACATCGGGATACATGAACGCGCAGGCTACCAGGTCCCGCCGGTTGCCGACTGGGCGAAGGGGCACCACTCCAGAGGCTCATTACGAATTGTTTCGGGACTGGCAGCGAACACAAACTCAATCATCTGTGACGGCTCTCGCGAGCCCGAGACAGCAAATGGATGTCCGGTCCTGCATCGGATGCGGGGACCATCCGCCGTGAGGCACTCGTGCGCAACCCTGAATCCTGATCAACCCAACGCACGCTCTCGCGAGCGTGCCCAGAGACCTCGCGTCTTCTTCTCGAACGTTTGGGCTACACGGTGACATTATCACCTCAACCAACCGCAGCCTAAACGAAACCCATTTTCATGGCAGTTGAGACTAGTGGCGGAGGGAGGTGAATTCGAACTCTTGGTACGCTTTTTCTAACCCGATTATATTCAGCTACGTAACCTTGCCGTCCGAACTGTCGGCGCGGCGTCAATTGTAAGAGTTGTCGACAAGAGCCGCCAGATGCCAGCCGCGCAAAACCGAGTTCGCCAAGCCACGCATAAACGGGCCTCCAGACAAAACAGGCCGACGCTTATCATCCGGGGGCAGCGAATCTCTACCTATCGGGTTTTCTATCAGCGGCAGCTCGCAGACAACCTCCCACGAGTCTGAGATGCATCGAGGCGTTCGAGATGGGGAAGTCCGTACCGCCGGTGTACCTGAAGCGCGCTGCGAGATTTAGAGCGACAGCCTTTGGCAGACGTCATCCTCAGCTAGTCGCCCGCGCTCTCATCGACTTGAAAGATACCGAACGTATTCCCCTCAGTGTCAATGAAATACCCCTTCCAGCACACTTTGGACACGGCGAACTTCGGAAGCGCAACGATTCCACCAAGTCCTTGTATCTGTTTAGACATCGCATCGCAATTGTTCACCTCTATGGAGCAGACGAACGCGTTCGTTCCTGAACCTAACGACGGTGCTTTTGCAGGTCGCTGTAACAATCCGCTCCGCCATTTAGTGGTTTCAATTCGCCAGTACGGCACAGGAAGTCCTTCCGCTTTCTCGAATGTCCACCCAAAAAATCTTTGAATAAAAGTCGATTGCCCGGCTCGGATCATCTGCCTGGATTTCAAAGTACATATGTTCGTATGGCATCGCCACGCTCCCGTAATGTGAGCTGACACGAGTACGGGGGCCGCTGGTTCGCACCGCCCCCTGACCCTCTCCCAAACAGTTCTCCAATCGCCCGGAAGAGAGCCGGAGAGATTTTACTCCCCTCCGGTCAACGCGAGGGCGGGTCAATTCTCCGTCCACCCGACGCTGACTTTCCTGCTCGCTCGCGCCTCGGCTCTGAGCTGGTTCACGTCTGCAAACTAACCCCGAAACTCTTGCGGCGGCCAATTGGGCGGCCATCAGGCCTGAGGTCATGGCCCATCCTACTGCGTACCTCGCAATGATGTTGATCATTGTGCTTATGCTGCGAGTGATTTGGTTGGGGTTGATGTGGCTCCGCCGCCGCAAAGTTAGGAAACTGAATGAAGTGACAAGACTTCTGGAAGAAATGGAAACAAATGAATGACTAGCCCGCCGCAACCCTGCTGGATGACGGGCAAGCGGGAAGTTGAGAACAGCATAGCGCGGCGGAGCTACAATGAACCTGCCGGGCGAAACGGAAGCGGGCACTGCGGGGACGCAACCATGCCGAGGGATATCCCGGTGGCCTCATCGAGACGATGAACGGGGGCGTGAGGAGCGTGAGGACTCGTCCTTGCGCCGCCCAACCTCCATCGGATCGAAAGACCCCCATGCCTTGAAAATCCCCGCCCGAAGGGCGGAATACTCACTAACGGAGAACGTCGCTTCTCCATTTCAGGCTGAACCAAGACACTATGACAAAGATGATCAGGGTGAGGGATGAAAGCACAATGGGCGCTTGAGGCATTCCGGGTGGCGGAAGCGACGGCGGTATGTCCGGCCGCAGCTGTGTCGTCACCTTGAGACCTCGTGGCGGAAGGAAGTGAAGTTTAACTCTGGTATGCTTTCCGCAACCACCTTATGATTTAGTTGCTTAGGCTCTCCCCGTCGGTCGTGGAAGGAGGCAACAAAGACCGACTCTGGCAATTTGTCTTAAGAATCAAACCCACAACTCAAGTTCGAATTCACCTCCCTGCGCCACGTAGTCTCGAGTGCAGAGAAATTCGGCCGAATTGCTCCGAAAATACAGCTGTTGTTGTCTATTGCATTGTAGCCTTGATAAACCCTCAAAATTTTATCTGAGTTCCAGTCGACTTTTCCCAGCTCGAATCGGTACTTCTCCCCGGTCATGCTAGATAGCAGCGGATCTAACTAGTAGCCCCAATATTCAGATAGCCGTCAAAACGTCACATACTTCGCGCCGGAGAGACCGATGGCTGGTCTCCTCGGCTTGCGACAGGCGGAAGAGAAATAGTTGCGCTGTGGAATCTGCAACCGGGAAAAGTTTGCGGAACCGGGAACCTATGCCCCACAGCGTTTCTCGCGTTTTGGAGTCGACCTGACCCGTCTTCTGTGTCTCAACCTGAGCCAGCAGGTAGGGGAGAGCTGTCATGGGATGAAGAGCAAGGTGACGCTCAGCGGCGGTAAGCCAGAGGCGTTGGACGGCGAAGCCTCCCCACAGGTAGTTCTTAGTCGTTCGTTGAGGCATTGTGATGAGTCCGACGACTGCCGCGCCGGCTACGGCCTTTCGGCTCATCTTTTCGAGGTTGGCCCCACCGCCAAGGTCTGCTATCAAACGGAGCGCCGTACGATCCCGGCAGAGTTGAAATCCGGCCTCGTCCGATGAAGACAGTTCGAGGCTTGTCAATGCGATCCCATCCCGGGTTGTAGCGGCTTCCTCCGGTGTCCAACGGATCTCGGCAAATAACGAGCGGCTCCACTCTTCCGTCAGGATGAGCAAGCGATCGGTTGCGCCAATCAGTGCCCCGCACTCGCTCAGCTCGTTCTCGTCAGTCAACCAGTGCAGGTTAGCTTGCGGTATCGATCCCACAGCTTCGGTCAATGCGTGCAAGTCGTCGGGCGGAAGCGGGCTGCGTGAGCCTAGTTTACGATTGGTTCTTCGTACGTCGACGAGCGAATAAAGCTCATGTCGCCACACGGGCAGAGTAGCGTCACTTGCATGGCGCTTGAGTCGAAGTCGGGCGATGAAGTCGGCACGGACGCCACTCGGGAACAAATCAGCTTCTACGTGTCGACCCATCGAGTAGGCAGACAGGGTGAGATTTTCCAAGCTGGCTCCCAAGGCTACTAGCCCGCCGAACCCTTTCGCATCCCATGCCGTGGCTGACCGTGAAACATCATGGAATAGGTACAGTTGTTGGCCGTCGCAAACCCATTTCCACGGCTGGCAATTTCCACCCGACGGAGCCAGCGTAGCATCGCTGACGAGTCGGCGAACAACATCCGGCTCTAATGGCACTACATTGGGTTTCGTCGGCGCAGGAAAGTCCCGGATCACGGAGAGCATTCCGGCGTTCTCGTCCAGCACCAGACCGGGAGTCGGCTTTTCTGGAGGCACCGGCTGTTTCGGGTCCATACCAGGAATCAGCGTGTCTAAGTCGGTGTAATAGCGTCCCGAGCGCACTGCATCGCCGAGAACGATCCGACGGACCACGTCGGCGGTGGCAGCTCCGCCCAGTGAAACTGCCGAACCTAACTGCGGCCAAGTCGAAATGCTCTGTTCGACTTCAAGTAGTGAGGCCCGCAATCGCGACGAAACTTCGTCCAACCCCAGTATGTGCAGCACGTGAGGGATTTTCTGTTCCATCGAAAGTCCGTGTAAGTCCTCCGCGGAAACGTTACCGATTAACCCATGAAAGATGGCTCGTTCAGGCTCCAAATCAAAGCGTTCGACGTCAATCATCCCGCGGTCCGATGTACTCATCACCACGGGTATCCGATGATGGCGTGCGCGATGCCGCAATAGCACCTTGATATCGATGCTGTCACATTCTTCCACAACGACATCCAAACTCGACTCATGGGCGAGGAAGAAATCGCAGTTTGAGTTCGTTACGCCGGCCGGAAAACAGGTCACCTGTAGATACGGATCAATCTCAGCAATTTCCCGCGCGGTAACCCACACCTTGGGCAAGCCCAGATTGTGGATGCCTGTCCGGATACGATTCAGATTGGACAGATCCAGGCAATCAAAGTCGGCCAGGCGGAGCTCGCCACAGGAGCGCTCCAAAGCCATGGTCAGCGCGACGGCGTGGCCTGCCGACAAGCCCACGACTCCGATACGTTTGTGCGAAAGCTTTTCCTGCTCTTGAGGTGTGATCTTGTAGCGATTGCGGTTCGTGCGCAGCTCAATGAACTCGGCTTCATCTAGTGCGTGTACTAGACAACCAGACCACGGATAATACCACCATACCCCGTAGTCTTCAGCAGTCGTTTCTCCGAGGCGCTCTTTCACTAGAAGTTTCAGCTCCGATTCGCCGAATTTCCGAGCGGGGGTTTGGGTGCGAATCAAATCCCGAAGCTGATCATTCAAGGTATCTCGCATCCGAATCCTCGGGTCACGGCGAAGCCCCTCTATGGCACTGCGCTCGGCAGGAATCGCGAGCCGAAATGCCAGAGGTCGATATGTCTCCGCGGAAATCGCATCGTCGAACTGCAAATCACCGGGATTCTTCGGCGTTTGATTCATGGCCCTCATGAGCGTGACCCCGCAGCCGGATTCAGGCCATCCCGAAATATTTCAATCGTCTCGCGCACACCGTGGTCGATTGGTTCGTCCGTAAAGCTCCGACGTACCAGCAGAACGCAGTCGTAACGACCGCCTTCTTGCCAGTGCCAGGCAGGAAGATAAGCTGTGATCTCAAAACCCACGTCCACGAGTTGAGCGATGAAGTCAACCTTGTCAACCAATACGGTTACCCGAACGTGAAGAATGTGTTCGAAGGTTCTTAAGAACGAGATCAAGTTCTTTGCCGCCTGCCGTGGATCAGCGGGCTCCGAATTGGAACCAGTAATCTCGACCGATTGGCTGGGGCAGAACGGATCATGTTCAAAAGAAAACTCGCTATCGGGGGCATCATATCCATCTCCGATAATGCAGCGCGGTGGGTATTTGCCCTTTTGGGGACGGAGCCCAAGAGGGCTAAAGATGTTCTGCCGCACAAATTCGCAATGACTTAAGGCAGGAGATTCCGGAATGTAGTGGTCGAACTCAGCTGCCGGATTTACTGCAAAAGAGATAGCGTGATACTCGCGGACCCCATTGGCCACATTGATTGCACCATCATGTCCGACCGGCAACAAACACGGCGCGAGCTGATTGGAAAGAATGTGTTGCATGGTTCGGTTTCGAGGAACTCCCAGCAGAACTTCGCACCCAGGGGAGTTACAGGCTTCATGTAAGCTGCGCTGCAAGAGCTCAGTACCAAGTCCCCCGCCCCTGTACTCCTTGAGGGTAACCCCCCGGGCTAGTTCGCAAGAGCGGTTCCATGGGCTGAGAATTGAGGTGACGCAGGCCACCACTTGCCCGTCATCGACAGCAATACGCCACCGACTGGTGCCGGAGCGAATGCTGTTCCGAACATGCCCTACATCCTTGCAAGGGTGGGAAGAGTCGCCATAGGCGAGTTGAAACAGCGAAGAAATCAATGGAGCATCATCAGCGGTGGCTAGACGAATCGTGAGCACTTCCTGCGGCATTTGAATCCCTCCATTTATCGCAACGTGTAAGGACACCCAGCGGGAGCGTAATGAGCGCATCCCGCGGGTCTAACAAATTGAGAGATCTACTTGGAAAAGCTTGGTGCCTGGAAGCGCGTCAGTGGATCGCGAACCGACTTGACTGGCTGCGGCGAGTGACCAGTTTGTGTTTTCTTCTGCGTCAAGTAGTTGGTTACGGCAGTTGCCGGGATCATGCTCGTCGCAGGGGACCAAAAGGATTGCGTGGATGTCGCCGTTGGGAAGCATTCCGTTGCACGCGATCTCACCGTTGTCGCTAATATTTTGCGCGGCTACTATTTGAACTTCTGAGCCGGCGGAATGAGCGAATTGAGATCGTACAGCGGGCCCGCCGTTCTCCCACAAGAATCCGCCACCATCGGTGCCACATTTCCTGATATTCCTACGATCTGGCCTTGAGAGTTGATAGAGGTCGCGTTGGCGCACGTTGCGCCGGCCGGAAGTCCCATGTCCGTCACTCTTCCATTCTTCCAGAGGAATGGGTGGGCCGATTGATCCCCTTGGACGTAAGCGTCGCCGACTACTTCTCCGGCGTCATTGATCCAGTTTGCAGAGCCGAAGCTCTCCGCCGAGGGTGTCCCCAAATCTTTCAATTTCTCCCGTCCCATAGGAACCGGGATGATAGTCGCTGGTTTGATCGCCGGCAAGGTTCGATGAGCCCACAACCTGACCTCGATCGTTTAGCCAACTTTCAAAACTGGCGTGCCTCCCAGCGTACCCAGATCGTGCATCTTTCCGCCGTCCAAAAGAAAGGATCAAGGGTGGGAACCCCAGTGCTCGGATTCGGCGTCGAGTTGGTGAACGACTCCCCTGCAACCTGGCCCGCTGGTTAATGTTGTAGGCGATACTGTCAGGCCCGCCCAATGTGCCAAGTCACGCTATGCCCGTCCTGCCACAGAAACGTGTGTATTTGGGTGGCGCCAGATAAAAGAGAAAAACGGCACGTAGGGGTCGGGTACGGTATTCAGCGCTCCTCCGGTGACTTGGCCGCTGCTATTCAGTGAGTAGCCGCGCTCTCGCTGCCGCCCAGTGTGCCAAGGTTGCTAATTCTGCCGTCACTCCACAAGGCGGCATGAACTTCCCAGACTCCGACAAGAGGATCGACTTGGCCATTCATGGAAGCTCCGACAATCTGCCGAGTTGTTGAGCATACTGCGTACCACTGGAACTCCGTCGCAAGCGTGCCGAGATCTGTGACGATTCCTCGTTGTGCCCGCACCGCATGGCGGAATAGCCGTCGTAACCGGTGAAGAGAGATTACGTTGGGGTTCGGGTCCGGCGTGGATGTGTCTGCATTCGCAGCAAATGTCCCTTGAGTGTTCAGCGAACCTGTCAGGACCAAAGGTCATGCTCTGTGGGCCTCCGAGGGTTCCGATGTCGATCAGCCTGTAGCGAGGTTGATGGTTATTGTTGGGGCGTTATCTTGCGCCGGTAGTTGAATTGTCATGGCTAACGCGGCGGCCAAACAGGCCGCGCTCATCCAGGTGCAGGGACGGGATTTCATAGGAATCTCCTGTGTATTTCGGCTGTGGCGATGCCGCGCTAGGGAGAGCGCGAGTCGCCAGTTGATGATGGGGAGCGCCGGAGCTAAATCCGGGAAGATCAGAATCGGGGCGAGTATCGGTGCAGGCCTGCGGAAGAGCAATACTCTGAAGGTGAACTATTGGTGAACTTTATGTTCACCTCACGTAAAGCCTTTAAACCACGGGCGTTACTCCACCGCGGTAACTGACTAGGATTTTGTCAACTCCGGTAGTAGACTTTGCCGAACCGCTCCCGCCGTAGTACTACCGTGAAAAATATCTCTCCATCTCGGGTGCTCATCGGGACGTTTGAGCTGGATGTGAAAGCGGGAGAGCTGCTCCAGGGCGAGCGGACGATTCGTCTGCAAAAGAAGCCGTGCCAAGTCCTGCTGATTCTGGTGGAGCATGCCGGCGAAGTCGTGAGCCGCGAAGAAATCCAGAAAAGACTGTGGCCCAACGACACGGTGGTGGATTTCGAGCATGGCATTAATACCGCGATCAAGAAGCTGCGGGCAGCCTTCGGGGATTCGGCGGACAATCCCAAGTACATCGAAACCTTAGCCCGGCGAGGCTACCGGCTGATGGTGCCAGTGGAGTGGGTGGACGCTAGCCCAGAACCGCTCTTCGGCGATGGACGAACCCATTCTGGAGGCGAACGAAGAACCGCGACCAAGTCCTCAGGTTGAGAGCCTGGCTTCGGACGGGACAGTTCCCGTACCGTCGGACTCCTCGGCGCTGATCGGCCGAAAGATCTCGCACTACCGGGTGTTAGCGGTGATTGGCGGTGGAGGGATGGGGGTGGTGTACAAAGCGGAAGATTGAAGCTAGGCCGCGGCCGTCGCGCTGAAGTTTCTGCCCGAAGAGTTAGGCGGCGATCCGAGAGCGCTGGAGCGATTCGAGCGCGAGGCGCGGGCGGCTTCGGCGCTGGACCATCCCAACATCTGTTCGATATACGAATTCGGCGAGCACCAGGGCCAGCCTTTCCTTGCCATGCAATTGCTGGAGGGCCAGACGCTCCGCGATCGCCTGACTGCGATTCGGGAGGCAAGTGATGGGGTGCAGGGGCTGCCCCTGGGTGAGCTACTCGACATTGCAATTCAGATTGCGCACGGATTGGAAGCAGCGCACGAGAAGGGCATTGTGCATCGCGACATTAAGCCGGCCAACATATTTCTTACGACAAAGGGTGTAGCCCAGATTCTGGACTTCGGCGTGGCCAAGCTTATGAGCGTGGGAGATGCCGCCGACGACCCGCTCCGGCTTCATCCTGCGGCAGGTCACTCGATTGCACGGGGCTCGACTGGGGACGGCGAATCGGGTAGCGCGCAGTTGCTGCTCCGGCGGCGATCGATCGCACTCTGACGCGGACCGGCATTGCGCTGGGGACGGCCGGGTACATGTCGCAGGAACAACTACGCGGCGAGAAGCTGGATGCCCGCACCGATCTGTTTTCATTTGGGCTGGTGCTGTATGAAATGGCTTCCGGGCAACGGGCCTTCACGGGCGAGACAGCCGCGATTCTTCGCGCCGCTATCCTGAGGAGTACGCCAGTGCCCGTGCGGGAGCTGAACTCGACACTGCCGCCGAAGCTTGAAGGGGTCATAGACAAAGCACTACAGAAAGGTCGCGAGCTCCGATATCGGTCGGCCAGTGAAATGGAAACTGACCTCTTAAAGCTCAGCCTCGTCGGTCACGACCTCCGCCGCGAAGGCGAGTGGCCGCGGCACCGGAAATTGGTGGCGAGTGTCGCATTGGCGCTTACGGTCGCAGGCGGAGGACTCTTTTATCGGCAATCCCACAGATCACGCACCCATTCGGCAAGCAATCAGGCGAAGGTTACTCGGCTGACTCATTGGCATAAGTCGATAAGCAGCGCGACGCTTTCACGCGATGGCCGCACCCTGGCGTTTACCTCTTCGGCAGGCGGGTATGATCAGGTTTTTGCTGTGCTCGCGGCCGGCGGTGAGCCTGCTCAGGTGACCTTTGACGAGGGGGACAAGTATGTAGACAACTTTTCCCCTGAAGGAACCGAAATCAAGATCACAGCTAGCGACCTTTGTGCGCAGCGATTCAATGATGCTGACGGCGCTTTCAATGTCAATCAGAGCGCCAGGCAGGTCACCTGACATTCTCTCGACGTCGGCACGCTTATAGAGCAGTGTAACTTCAGCAGGTCCATCACCTAGGGTCTTTGTCAGTATGATCGCCTGGTCATAGTGCTGAAGGGCTTCGCGCTTCATTCCGAGACTTGCCTCAAGGAGGCCCATACCGGCAAGGGATTTTGCCTCCCATCTCGGATTATTAGTGGTATGCGCAACCTGGAAGGCCTGATTAAAAAAATCCCGAGCACTGTCGGCCTTGCCCAAAGCGAGTTCCGTGTAGCCAAGGTTGCTTAGAGCGCCAGCTTCGCCGTCCCGATTGCTGACCGCACGCATCAGGGGAAGCGCCTGCATGTAGTAGAGGTATGCTTTGTCATACTCATGACGCTGATAATATACAAGCCCTATATTGTTAACGACTGTCGCTTCCCAATCCCGGCTGCCGACAGTGCGAGATAAAACAAATCCCTTCTGGTAATAGTCAAGAGCTCCTTGAGTGTCACCCAGGCGTGTCACCCAGGCGGCCATATAGCGCACCGATGCGGGCAAGCATAATCACTTCGAGAGTTCGATTTCCAGTTGCCTCGCAGATCGCACGCGCTGACGTTAGGTACTCCATCGACTTCTGCCACTCACCGAAGGTGAGGTACAGCCAGCCGAGATTACCGGACGTTGCAGCCACGTCTTTAATATCGCCGACGGTTTGGTGCAGCGCGAGCGCGCGCAGGAAATATGTCACAGCTTCATTCTTGTCGCCTAGCTGATCATATGCGACGGCAATATTATTCAAGCTCTCAGCTTGCCCCCAGAGATTGCCGAGAGAGGTCCTCATTTCCAGCGCTTGCCTGTAATATCCGAGTGCCTTATCGTCTTGATCGCTGTTGTAGTAAACGATCCCCGTTTGATCGAGAGATTGCGCCTCGCCACGCCGATCGCCTGCAGTCCGCGCCAGCGAAACTGCATCGTTGGCATAGCCGAGCGCCTTTTCTTCCTCACCCAGGTTGTCGGCGACGGTGCTCATTAGAAAAAGCACCTCGGCCTGGGCACGAAGGTCTCCCAATGTCTTAGTCAAGGAAAGAGCTTCGTCTAGCTCCTCCTGAGCTTCTTTCTGTTCTCCCTTGTCGGTGTGCTCGCTTGCCAGGTCTGTCAGAACCATGGCTGTGCCACGAGCATCGTGAACAGACCGCATCAAATTAAGAGATTGTTGCAACGCCTCGAGTGCTTGCCGGTTGTCGCCCATTTCGTGTCCGAGAACACCAATCTGATCCAGCGTCAGGGCCTGCCAACGATCGTCTTTGGCTTCTCGCCAGAGTAGGAGTGCCCGGTGGAATTGGTCGAAAGCGAGGCGTCTTGAGTCGGAGGTTCCACGGTCATGCGTCTGCTGGGCTTCGCTGAAGAGTTGTTGGGCTCGAACGCGTACTTCGTCTTGCTCCGTGGCGGCGCGCTCTTCGGCGATCTGTAGTGTATAACGGCCCTCCAGCGCATTGTCTTCAGTGCTATGAACTTGCAGTTGGAAACTCGTCGGCTCCTTTGAAATGAAAATAACTTCGACCGGTCCCTGTTCCCGGTAGGCACTTTCGAGAGCGACCAGTTGGTTTCCGGCAGGGTTAATCGCCTTCACGGTTAGATCGAGATGCTCAGGGTTGACGATAACACGTACATATTCATTGGCCGGCAAGGTAATCCGAAAGGTCTCATGTTGTCCAACTGCGAGAGAACGGCGCTGGACCTCGCCTGAAATGAGGTCGACGACGCTTTCAGCGGGCTATGCGGATTGAGCCGGCACAGGCCAAACCTTTTCGACCTGACCAGCTAGTTCCATCGGCGCTTTCAGCCATCTCTCGATGTACAGCAAAGCCCATTCGCATTTCACATGTTTGCGCACGGCACGCAGTAGCAATGTGTCGTCGATGTTGTCGAACAGACTGCGGATATCGAATTCCAGAACCCAGCTCAATTCCCAATATCGTACGGCTTCATCCTTGTTGCATCCGTCGCTTCATCCTGTTTCCAGTTGCACGTCGAATGCAACACCTGACACGACCCCTTTGCTCCAGCTCCATTACAGAACCTTCATCGCTCGTACGGATCGTTCCGCCCCAGTGCTCCACATCGGTACGCTCGCCTCGTGGCTGCAACCACTTGTGCTTCTCCCTTTGCATTGGAACGACTCGTTCCTGCAGTTCCGCCTGAAAGCCTGTGTCAGATTCATGCCACCTTTACGCCGGTCGCCACCTACCCGGTAATCAGATGTCCGGCAGGTTTCTCCCAGCGATATCGAGTGCCGCTGGTTTTGACGACATTCCGTATTATCGACGCATCATCGGTTGGTTTGCTTTCGCTCTCTGACACTTACCGGCGCAGGTATTTCCTGCACCTTGCCCCCAACGCTCACGACCCTACCTTTTGGACACAGCCGCTTGGGGTGGTTTGACGCCGGCTTCTGAAAGCCGATGCCGATGGGCCTACCATCATCTCTCAGGCAGCTTCCATATATTTGTTAGGTCATTACTCCTACTTCTTATATGTTTCTGCAGCGCTCCTCGATAAAATACATTATCGCGTTACAGATTATGATGAATGGATGCTCCTCCTTAACGAGCGACCTTCTTCGGTGAAATGCCGATTTCCTCTTCGAATGTCATGACCGCATCAAGCATCCGGTGGAATTCCCAAGGGAAGTGACCCAACACCTCTGCCATCAACTCGCCAGCCAGTATAACCAGCGTCCGCGCACGGCTTTGGCTTATCTGTTCTGCGGGTGTAACGGGAACGCCGTCCTTCAGATCTATATAAAGGCAGGCTTGCCGGGTTTTCTCAAATTCGTCGCTCTCAGCTTCGTGTAGAAGTTTTGTCACCACGTTCTTACCCAGGATACGGTCGAGTCGTGAATTGATCAAAGCGCCGGAGATGACTCCCATGAAATGCTTGCGACGATGATCACGATCGACCGAATTATCACTGGGCGTTCCGCGTGGCCCATCGAAGTTTAGAAGATCAAAGGGGAGATTTCCTGGCGTGGCGCTGGTTCACGGGGCTGGGATTCGATCAAGAGATTCCGCATCACTCCACCTTCTCCAAGAACCGGCACGGACGGTTTCAGGAGTCGAAGCTGTTCGAGCAGCTTTTTGAACAGATCGTGAAGCAGTGCATGGAGGTAGGACTAGTGCGCGGGGACAACCTCTCGGTGGACGGAAGTTTCGTCGAGGCCAATGCGGCCAAGGAGAGCCGGATTCCGCGCGAACAGTTGGCCGAAGCCGCCCAAGTCAAGCAAACGCTGCGCCAGTATCTGTCGGAACTAGAAGAACAGAATCCGGTGGAAGAGCCGGTGCATGAACAAGAACAAGTATCGACCACCGATCCGGACTCGACCTACGCTACCAAGGGCGGCACTCCGGCCCGGCTGGGGTACTACGACAACTACCTGGTGGACAATGCCAGCTGCGTGATCGTAGGGGTGCAAGGGACTGCGGCCCGGATGAGCCAGGAGACAGTGGCCGCTCAAGACATGATCGCTCGCTTCGCCCAATGGCAAGGACGAGAACCTGCGACGGTAGCCGCCGATGCCACCTACGGCAATGGCGAGTTCCTGCAATGGTTAATGGAGCGGGACATCACACCCTATATGCGCACTCGGGACAGTGCTCTCCGCAAGAACAGCCCGCTCTATGGTCCCGACCGTTTTACTTATCTTCCCGAAAGCAACAGCTATCTCTGTCCCGCAGGCCAACCACTCAACTTCGTCGGTTTGAATGTCAGGAATCGAACCCACGCCTACATCGGAAACCGCAAGCGTTGCGGTGCGTGTTCGCAAAAGGCGCAATGCACCACGGGCCAGTACAAGTATCTTGCCATCCACATCCACGAGCCCGCCCGGCAACGTGCCCGCGAGTTAGTCAACACGCCAGAGTTCGCTAGCGCACAACGCCAAAGAAAGAAAGTGGAAGCCCTCTTCGCGGAACTCAAGAATCAGATAGGACTGCGTCGCTTGCGGTTACGCAGGATGAAGTTTGTTCGTGAGCAGTTCTTCCTGGCGGCGGCTGCCCAGAACATCAAACGACTAGTCCGCTTCCTGAGCAAAGCCCCGAGCCCGACCGTCGCTGCAACTGCTTAATCGACCACCAGGAAATAAACAAAAACCCCAGGCACAAACACAAGCAGGACAAACTATCATGTCTGCCGAAGAGACTTTTTCAACATCCACGTCCTTTATCGTTCACTATTTGGGTGGAAAGGCCGCAACAGGTTTCTGGGTCACCTGTACGACATGTCGACTATACGACCGGGTGGCTTCCCGGACACTGGCACGTCTATCGGGACTGATCGTGGTCTGCTTCGGTCGACTTTGGGTCCTTCAAACCACGCCTGAGGTATTCACCAGGATTAGCCCTGACAATTCGCTTGAATGCCTTGCTGAATGCAGCGTCGGACTCGTAACCGACCAATCGAGCGACTTCTGGGATCTTTTTGTCACGCCGTTCAAGTAGCTGTATCGCCTTCTGCATCCGCCACTCGGTTACGTATTCCAGCGGCGTTTGTCCGAGTAGCTCTTTGAAACGTGCTGCGAATGCGGAGCGAGACATGCCCGCCGATTCGGCCAGTGATTCGACCGTCCACGGTGCATTCACTTTGTCGTGAAGGGCACTCAGCGCGGTGCCCAACTGAGGATCGAAGACTGCGCGGAGCCATCCCTTGCTGCGGGACGGTCCCGACGCGATATGCGCTCGCAACAACTGGATCACCAGTACCTCGGCTAACCGAGTCGCGACGACTTCAGATCCAGGCGCCTGTTCTGCCATCTCTGACGCCAGCGCTTGCACGGTGTTGTGAAGAGCCAGCGTGCGTGCCTGATCGGCCTTCATCAGAATAAAGTTCGGCAAGAGCTGGGTGATTGGCTTCAAGCTGGCCTCATCGAAACTCAACGACCCGCAAACAATAGTGGTGGGTGCGCCGCCGCCGCCACAAAGAGCGACATTGCCGTTAGCCTTGGCCCCAATCTCGCGAAAGGTCCATTTCGGACGCGTTCGCGGGCTGTCGCGCAGAACAATCGAAGTCCCCCGCGCCAGCAAGAAGCAATCGCCACCGGTGAGCGGAATCGGTTCCTCGATCCCTTCCACACTCAGCCAGCAGTTTCCCCGCGAAAGCATCGCGAAGTGCGCCAAATCTGCCGGCGGCATCGTTTTGCCGGAAGGCCTGCCGAGTACTTTGACCTCGTTCTCCTGTCTTAGGCCCCAAGGGGCTGTCGCTTCCAGCCTGTGAAGACCGAACGCGGTGACGTGCATCGTTTTGAAGATGTCTGTAATCGGGTCCACGTTTGTCTCCAGTTCTGGACGAATAGGCAAAAAGACTGGACTTCTGAGCAGTTCCCGTCCACCGCCAAATCACTCTAATCAACTGTATTGGATGCTACGCATCCATCGAGGGAGCAAGTATGGGAAAGCTTGAAGGGAAAGTTGCAGTCATCACAGGCGGTAACAGCGGGATTGGCTTGGCCACAGCCAAGCGCTTCGTTGAAGAAGGCGCGCACGTTGTAATCAGCGGCCGACGCGAGAAAGAGCTGAAAGAGGCCGCAGCCTTTATCGGGAGAAACGTCACGACGGTCACGGGCGACGTAACGCGCCTGCAGGATTTGGACCGGCTCTATGCAGTCGTGAAAGAGAAACACGGTCGCATCGACGTACTTTTTGTAAATGCCGGCTGGGGTGAAGTCGCACCGCTGGAAGCGGCTACCGAAGCTCATTTCGACAAGACCTTCGACCTGAACGTGAAGGGACTGTTCTTTACGGCGCAGAAGGCCCTCCCCTTATTCAAAGATGGAGGCTCGATCATCCTGAACTCTTCAGTCGCGAACGTGATGGGAGTGCCAGCGTTTACCGTCTACGCCGCGAGCAAGGCGGCTGTGCGCAGCTTCGCGCGTGGCTGGACGATGGAGCTGAAAGACCGCAAAATCCGCGTGAATACTGTAAGCCCCGGACCAATCGAGACTCCAGCACTTGAGAATGCAGGTCTCACTCCTGAGCAAGCCCAGCAAGCGGCCGACCAGTTCGTCTCGCAGGTTCCACTTGGCCGCAGAGGTAAACCCGAAGAAATCGCGGCAGCAGTCGTGTTTCTTGCCTCGGATGAAAGTTCTTACGTCACCGGTGTGGATCTCGCCGTCGATGGAGGCATGGCGCAGGTCTGACCTCGGCGCTGTCATTTCTCGAACTTCAGTTCTCACACTAGATCGGAGAAACATGATGAGCTATGCAATTGTAGGATTCGGAAAGATCGGCCAGGCCCTCGCCCACGACTTCGCCCGTAAAAACATCAACGTGACCGTCACGAGTCGTCGGCCGCCCGAGGCGTTGGCGCCGCAGGCTCGGGCGATTGGACCTACGGTCGTCGCCAAGTCGCTGCGGGATGCACTCGAGGCCGACACGATCATCCTGGCGGTCCCGTTCGGAGAACATCGCGAGGTTGCGAAGGCCCTGCCGAGTTGGAAAGGCAAGACGGTCATCGACGCGATGAACTCGTTTCCGCTCCCACCTGAGGAGCTGGACGGCCTTCCGTCCTCCGCCTTCGTTGCGAAGTCCTTCACCGGCGCTAAGCTCGTGAAAGGTTTCAATCACCTGGGTGCGGCTACGTTGGCTACCGATCCGGTTGTCGAGGGCGGCCATCGGGTCGTCTTTTTGTCGAGCGATGATGAGGACGCGATCGCTCCCGTGGCGGACTTGGCGAAGAGAACTTGGGTTCGCACCCGTCAATCTGGGAAAGCTTAACGAGGGCGGCTTGCTGGTGCACGCGCGGGGCCGCGTCTGGGGACCACTCATCTTCCAGGACCTGTTCAAGAAGCAGCAATAGTTCCTCGACCGCGTGATTTGGCGCGCGCGGTACTACACAAAACGTCCGACTATATCGGGCACGCCCTGATGCAAGGGAAAGGGAGAGATTTCGATGAGCATCGAAAAGAACGTCCAGACTGTGAAGAACTTCCTTGCGGCACTCGGCCGCCGCGATAAGCAAGCTCTGCTGGCGTTGGTTGCCGAAGATCTGGAGTGGATTATTCCGGGCGAGGACTGGCCACTGGCCGGCACGCATCGCGGACACGCCGGGGTGAATAACTTACTTCAGAAGGCTAACGAAACGGTGGAAACTTCATACCCAGCCCCCCCCGAGTTCATAGCGCAGGGAGACCGGGTTCTGGTCGTCGGCGTCGCTACTGGGAAAATCAAAGCAACGAATAGGACGTTTGAGGACCATTGGGTCTTCGACATTACCGTTCGAAATAGCAAACTGACGAACATCCGTGAATATGTCGACACGCAAGCACTGGCGCGGGCCTCCGAGACGGCCGCGAGCCGCAGGCCCTGACACATGGCGCTGTTTCGTCTCGGCAATCTGAATCGGCGAATCGGTGAGTGCATGATCGCCAATGCACTCTCTGAGTCACGATCAGTAATGATAAGTCGGCTGGGTTTTACCAATGCTTTCCTATCATCTGGCCGTATAATGCCCACCCCCCCCAGCAAGCGAGCATAGGCTCTGTGCCAGCCGCAGTAGAGGCGGCTGGCATGAGCAGACAAGCCAAAGGGCAAATCCCCAAAACCAAAGCGGCCCAAGACTAAACTTGGTCTTCCTGGCCTCGACCACAGCAAGTCGACGGTGCTTGACAGCCTTCGTTCCCCCGAGTCTAAGCGTGGCTATCAACACGCCATTGATGAATTCATTCAGTGGTACTGCTCCGGGCCGCGGCTATCGTTCAACAAGACCGTCGTGACTCGCTACCGCATTGCACTCGAGAATCGGCAGCTCGCGGCAGGAACGATCAACGGACGCCTTGCTGCAGTACGCCGTCTCGCCTACGAGGCCGCAGACGCTGGTTTGCTGAGCCCGGAACTCGCCGCTGGGATTCGGCGCGTGAAGGGGGCGAAAAAACTCGGGGTGAGGCTTGGGAACTGGCTCACTGCCGAGGAAGCTCGTCGCTTCTGGCAATCGCCGGCATCTGACACGCTCAAAGGAAAGCGAGACCGTGCGATTCTCGCCGTATTGCTGGGCTGTGGACTTCGGCGCAGAGAATTGGCCGATCTGAATTTCACGCACTTAGCAACGCGAGGAACATTGGGCCATAGTTGATATATTCGGCAAAGGCGGTCACATTCGAACCGTGCCTTTGCCCGAGTGGGTCAAAGCGACCATCGACTGCTGGACGGCTGGAGCCGGAATAACGGCCGGAAGGCTGTTCCGGTGTGCCTGTCGCGCAGGCAAATCCTGGGGTGACGGCGTAACCGAGCGAGTCGTCTGGCATGTTGTAAAACAGTACGCTCTAAAACTCGGGCTCCCCCATGTAGCGCCGCATGATCTGAGGCGTTCGTGCGCGAAGCTGTGCCATGGATCGGGCGGAGAGCTGGAACAGATCCAGTTTCTTCTCAGGCACGTTTCCGGGCAGACCACTGAACGCTATCTCGGCTGCAAGCAGAGGATTCGCGGAGCTGTGAACGACTGCATCGGTATCGAACCGTAGCCGCGACGCCCGTTCCATCGGAGCGGGTCGCCGACTTCTCGTCCAAGTGACGGGACAGGCCTTTCAGAGCGACTTTACGAGCTGGGCACGATAACGTCCTTTATCATGCGTTAAAGCCGAAGGCCAGGAGATTTCTGGTCGAGCGCCCAAGTTTGAGGTGATGTGTTACGCTCGAATGTCCCCAAACAGAAGTGACGAACTTAGCCGCAAGGGTTGTGCTTAGGGCTCGGGGGGCGGACCCACGCGGTGTTATAGAGGGCGCTCCAAATGACGACGGCTAAGAAAGTCACTGTTTTTGTCGTTGCTGTCCTGACCTTTAGTCTGGCCGGGTGTTCCGGCGAGAAAACGGCCCCGGTGCAAGAGGCTGTCTCTCAGAAAGACACCTACCGGGAAGCTTATATCTACGGCTTTCCGATGGTAATGAACTACGGTGTCATGTACGCATACTTCGTGGACAAAAACTCAGGCCAATACAAGGCCCCGTTCAACCAGATTTACAACGAAGCGCGCGTCTTTACGCCGAAAGATACTGCCATCATCACCCCGAACAGCGACACCCCATACTCATTCGTTGGGGCGGACTTGAGGGCTGAGCCCATCGTTCTCTGCGTGCCCAAGATTGAGAAGAGCAGGTACTACGATGTTCAACTCATCGATATGTACACGTTCAACTATGCATACATCGGTAGCCGCGCCACGGGCAACGATGCAGGCTGCTTCATGGTCGCTGGGCCGGATTGGAAGGGCGATACGCCGCCAGGGATCAAAAAGGTATTTCATTCCGAGACTCAATTTGGGCTAATCGGGTACCGTACTCAGCTCTTTGGCCCGAAGGACATGCCAAATGTCGTAAAGATTCAATCGGGTTACAAAGTTCAGACTCTCTCGGCCTTCTTGCATCAGCCCGCGCCGCCAGCAGCGCCTGCGATCGATTTTCCGCCCTTTACCAAGGACGACATGAAGCTGCCTTTTCCGAAGTATCTGAACTTCGTCCTTCAGTTCTGCCCGCCAGTCGAGGAAGAGAAGGCGCTCCGCGCCAAATTCGCTGCCGTTGGAATCGAGGCGGGCAAACCGTTTGACCTCGACAAGCTTCCCCAGGCACAGAAGGCGGACGAGGCCCTCGGCGTCAAGGAAGGCTACGATGCAATTGTGAAACAGAAGGACGAGATTGGTAAAAACATTAACGGTTGGCTGGTAGGATCGATCTTGGGAGATCGCGCCTTTTTCAACGGCAACTGGCTGCTTCGCGCCGCCGGTGCACTCGCCGGAATCTATGGCAACAGCGCTGAGGAAGCCGTGTATCCCCTGGCGAAAAGCGACGCCGCTGGCAACCCGCTCGATGGCAGCAAGCACAACTACACCCTTACCTTCGCACAGGGGGAGTATCCTCCGGTGAATGCCTTCTGGTCGGTGACCATGTACGACGGCAAGACGCAACTGCTGATCGAAAACCCGATCAATCGCTACCTGATCAACTCTCCGATGCTGCCCAGCATGAAGAAGAACAAAGATGGCTCGCTCACAATGTATATCCAGAAAGACGCGCCCTCAGCCGACAACAAAGCGAACTGGCTGCCCGCGCCCGACGGCCCGATTTATATGGTGATGCGGCTGTACTGGCCGAAGACGGAGCCGCCTTCTATCCTTCCGCCCGGCTCTGGCACTTGGCAGCCGCCACCGATCCAGGTCGCGCAGTAGCTCTGTAGCGGCATTGCAGCGGCTATGAGCCTGGGAATGGGCTGAGCTGCCGCATGGTGCAGGGTTGTGTTTCCCCGAATCGAAACTTGGCTCCAACTTGGGTCCAGCCGCTGACAAACACCGTCTAAAACCGTGCACTGTGACTCAGAGAAACGCTAGACGGATCAACAAGATAACTTTATGTTCACTGCCTTGGGCGTAGGGACTCAAGCCTCCTGCGTCACTACGCAATGCGCGAGATAGGTCTACTTCCAAGTCGCCTCGACCGCTTCGTGCGCGACTCACAGGACCCGACAAAACGGGGTATAACGGGCTGAAACGTCATGAGGCAGTCTGACAGCATTTCATTTGACTGGCAATGATTCTCAACGTCGTGACCTGCCGGACCCATCGTGCAGCCCTCTTATCGCCGGAGACACGATCCGCAAAGGATATTCTTTCGTGTCAAGCGCCTTTCCGTCCCTTTTATTTGCCAAGATTATTTCACGCGTGGCGAACGCCGGATCAACCTCGGCAAGTGCAAAGACGACTTTGTAGCCATCCCCTCCACCAACAGCACTTCGGGTCAGTCGTGGTCCCCGGAGTTTGTCGGCCAATTGAATACCGGCACCTGAAAGCACGGTGGCTAGAGATACGCCGTCAAAATGGGCGGGTACATTGTGGTCTTGCACACTCACGGTTACGTGAGGCAAGTCGCCTATCTGCTCTGCCGTGAGCGTAGAGGGGCGGCCTTCTTTATCGATTATCAGCAATGTTTGCGCCGATAATCCGGGAATCAAGAACAGGAAATAGCAAGCTGTATCATCCAGTTCTCCCATCCGCCGCACGATTGGAATTATCAGCCATCATGGTATCGCCATTCTCCACCTGAACAGTCATTGTCCATGCCAAGACTCTTCACGCCTGTGATGCAGCGCAGGTGCTCGGAATCAGTTATGCAACCCCTGAAGCAATGGATTTACAAGAGTAAGCTTCGCAGTGTTACGACAGATGGTGGTCATCACCGTACCCCCGAAAAAGAGCTTGATCGACACCTGTATCGGACCAACGAGGGCGGTGACGTTCGCACACGGCGAAGCAACTTTCGACGCATCAGCGGGCGAAACCAGCTTGTGGGTCGGATAACCGACCTAAGATTTGATGACCTGGTAGCACAGGTAACTCTTTCCATGGGCGGCCAGCGGATTACCTCCATCATAACCTCGGATGCAGCTTTGGAGATGCGATTGGAACTCGGCCAGACTGTGGCCGCTCTGATCAAATCAACCGAAGTCATGATCCTCCGGCAGTAGCCTGCTTGCTCCCTGTCGATTATTCCTCAAGCGCGTACGCCTCGATTTTTGTTCGCCTCGAACTCTTGTAAAGCGAATCAAATCGTTTTGACATAACGCGCAAATTCGCTTAGAGTCGTATCCCGCTGCCGCTTATCGAACATGCGGCTCAATCTATCGCAGGAACACACCTGAGGTCGGAATGCGCAAGGCTTACCTGTTTATCGCGGCGGTTGGTTTTTTGCTTTCATCATCCTCGGCGCGGACCCAAACGATAGCGAGCCTTTCGGGCATGGTGACGGACCAGACTGGCGCCCCCGTCACGCGGTGTCCGGTGACGGTCAACAACATCGATACCAAATGACACGCGCACTACCATGACCGACCGGGATGGGCACTATCAATTCGTCCGGCCTGCCTGTGGGACGCATCGAGATTCGATCGCAAAAAGGGTTCACGGCGAACACGCTTCGCAGGAATCAGCTTGGCGGCAGGCCAGGACGCCACGGTCGACATTAGATGCGGCGGAGCAGCCCCGACGCCTGCGCCAGCGGCCACGAGTTCCTTACTACCGATTGCACGCTGACCTGGCACGGCATCACGCTGTACGGTGCGTATGACATCGGCGTCGGCTGGGTCAGCCACGGCTTACCGGACAACGGCTATAACTACGAAGGCGAATCTCTGGTGAACCGAAACGGCTATCAAAGTCTGTTTCTCCCCACACCGAATAACCTGCAGCAGACGGGTCTGGGCATCAAGGGCAAGGAAGAGTTTGCGCAGGGCTGGTCGGTGGTGTTCAACGCTTCCACTGGCATCAATCCGCATTCCGGCCTGTTGGCCAACGCGTCGGCCACCCAGATCGCCAACAACGGCCTGCCCAGGGCCGGCTATTCGTTCGCCATCGACGGTGCGCGCGCGGGCCAACCCTTCAATGACGAAATCTATGGCGGCATATCGTCCACGCAATTTGGCACGGTGACCTTTGGTCGTCAGCGCTCTCTGGGTACCGATGCGATGCTGCTTTACGATCCGGCCGGCGGCGCCTATGCCTTTTCGTACATCGGGTATAACGGCACCATGGCCGGCGGCGGCGACACCGAGGACTCCCGTTGGGACGACGCCATTAAGTATCGCCTCACCTATCGCAAGGTCCATTTCGGCGCGATGTATAAATTCGCCGACGGTACCGGCGGCTGCTACTCGGCCTCACGCAACCTGGACTGCGGCCAACTGTACGCCGGAATCGGCGCATAACAACGCCTATGGATTCGACGTTGGCGGAAACTACGGCAAGTTGTCCGCCGACCTCGTCGTCCAACGTTACAACCAGGCGATCAGCGTATTGAACCCCTTGCTGGGGCCTCAGAGTCCGACCCAGCCCTATCAGTCGACCACCAACAGCATCAATACCAACCCCATCACCGGGAACAATGTGCTCCCCACGACCAACACGGTATATGGCATCGTGACCAACAACGTCGCCATTATGGGCGCTGCCAAGTACACGTGGGACCGGTTCAAGTTCTATGCCGGCTACGAATACATCTGGCAGCATAACCCGACGTACCCGTTGGGCGTTGGCGCCTCAGACCAGGGCGGTTATCAACTGAGCGGAGTCGAGGACAACAATCTTGATTCCGAAAAGCTGGTGCAGATCTTTTGGACGGGCGCGAAGTACGCTTTCGACAAGAAAACCGACATCACTTTGGCCTGGTACCGGCAGTGGCAGAACGACTTCCGTGTTCCCCCGGAGTGCTCGGTCACGGCCGGTTTTCGCGCTTCCTGCGCGGGCACTCTCAACGAGATATCGCTCTATGGCGATCATCACTTCACCCCGCGTTTCGACGCTTTTACCGGACTTGCGTATTCCTATGTGACCGGCGGTCTCTCCATCGCGATTCCTCATGGCCCCGGCGTTCCCTATTACCACAACAGCAACTTTGCTCCGTTAATCGGTGCTCGTTTCGCCTTCTGATCGTTTCCGCGGGGGGCTCAGTCGAGAGCCCACATGGGTACTGGTTCATCAAAGCCTCGCGGCGGGTTCGAAAACGCCACGACTTCATTCCACCAACAACCACATTCCGATTCTGTCGATACGTTTTCCGTTCCAGATGAGGAATTCTGCGAGTGATTTCAAGGAGCTAACCATGAGGTTGACGACCCTTCTGGTGGCAGTGCTTCTGTTGGGAACAATGGCTGCCGGGGATGAGATCAGGGTGGCCGCAGCCGCCGATCTGACCTACGCGTTCAAGGACGTTGCGGCTCGTTTTGAGAAGGAAACCGGCAACAAGGTAAGTCTGAGCATTGGCTCGTCAGGGAATTTCTATAGCCAGATTCAGAACGGCGCGCCCTATGATCTGTTCTTTTCCGCAGACATTCAGTACCCCCAAAAGCTTGATGGAGCGGGCCTGGCCGAAAAAGGCTCTTTGTATCGGTACGCTGTCGGCAAAATCGTACTGTGGGTGCCTAACAGCTCGAAACTGGATGTCAAACAAGGGCTAGGGGTGCTGCAGGACCCTTCCGTACGTAAGATCGCCATTGCCAACCCGGCACACGCTCCGTATGGCAGCGCTGCCGTGGCCGCTCTTAAGAATGAGGGGTTGCTTGACAAAGTCAGCGGCAAGTTCGTGCTCGGCGAGAACATCTCGCAGGCCGCGCAATTCGTACAGTCTGGTAATGCGGACGCCGGTATTTTGGCGCTGTCTCTAGTCGTAGCGCCGGCAATGAAGGAAGCCGGACGCTACTTCGAAATTCCGAGTTCGGAATATCCCACCATCGAACAGGCCGCCATTATTCTGGAGTCGTCGAAACACAAGGACACGGCACGCCAGTTCGTCGATTTCCTGAAGCAACCTGAGACCGTAAAATTGATGGAATCGTACGGCTTTGCGGTGCCACAGAAGTGATCCACGCACGTCAACCGAAATCCCTACTTGCACATCCCGCTATCCTGGGTCTCAGTCCTTCTGGAGCATTACGTCGGTTGACTTAATCACCAGCTTAACGGCGTCACCCTTCTTGAGTGCCATCTCCTCGGCGCTCCTGCGGGTGATCACGCTTTCGATTAGATTTTCCCCAACTCGGACTACGACGTGTGCCATTACGCCGCCGAGTTGAAGTTCCTCAACGATCCCCTTGAGCTGATTGCGAGCTGAAAGTGTCGTACCATAAGCTTATAGGCACCACCCCGGCTCAACTGGCGTGACTCCAACTCGGTTTGAGCCGCTGGACTTTTGCGGCATCAGTTTCATCGAGCAGTTTCACGAGCCAGCGTCCTACAACGACGAAGGCCGGGAACGTCTGGCGTTTTGTATTCCCCCGTCTCTCGACCGGGAAATGACTTCCGCAACAGAGGCAGGTTTTGATTTCACGTCCCGCCAGGGATACCTCTTAAGTCCTTCGGCAAGGCAATTCCCGTAGGTAACAATTAATTCCCTGATATCTGATTTCTTTTCCCTGTCAGGTCGAACAAAATTCCCGGGCTATTTCACAGTCATTTTTCTTTCTTCTTCGCCTTCTCGAGAACTTGCTGTGTCCGCCAGCGATGAATTAGTGGCGCTCCTGCTGAGACTGTTGTTTCAGAAAAGAATTCGGCTTCTCGCGTAAAGAGACAAATACCGAACTCGTATCGTTGCCGCCTTTCGGCTGCTTCTCTAGATTCGAAATATCATTGTTCAACGACGCATAAACAGGGTCGTTGCCCGCGTAGCCGAGTTCCTTGGAGCGATCCAGCTCTTTCTTGGCCGTTTCGAGTAGTGTTTGCGCAGCCGTTTTATCCTTGTCGCGTTCCGCCTGTGCGGCGGTAACAGCAGCGCGCGCAAGGATCAACGGGATGGGGCTAACGCGATCAACCACTATCAGGGTGTCCAACGCCGCAGCCAGCGTGGTGACGG
>CAVUSW010000008.1:0-201100 GCA_963744265.1 uncultured Acidobacteriaceae bacterium | reverse complement strand
AATCTGTATGGCACAACCAATGCCGGTGGCATTCACGGATACGGCACGCTGTTTGAGTTGTCACCGCGGGAAGGCGGCGGCTGGACGGAAACCGTACTGCATAGTTTTGGCGCCGGCAACGACGGAACCTTTCCCAACGCCGGCCGATCTTCGATGCCTCCGGAAATCTCTACGGCACAACCTACAGTGGCGGCATTCACGGTTGGGGTACGGCGTTCGAGTTCTCGCCCAACCAAGACGGCGGCTGGACAGAGAAAGTGCTGTACAACTTCAACAACAATGGCAGAGAGGCTTCAGCTCCTGAATCCAACCTGATCTTCGACGCCCTCGGCAACCTCTACGGCACCAGCTACGCAGGCGGGATTAACCCCTGCTTCGAAACTGGCTGCGGCACCGTGTACGAACTGTCGCCGCGGCAGGACGGAGGCTGGACGCAAACCGTTCTCCACAACTTCGGAACGGCGGGGACGGAATTTATCCCGAGACCGGGCTGATCTTCGACGCCGCCGGCAATCTGTACGGCACAACCTCAGAAGGTGGAATACACGGGGCAGGCACGGTGTTCGAGATCACGTTTTAGCGAACTTTTGGGCTCAAGGAGGACAACTCTTGCAACGCAACCGATTTTCCCTCGGATTGAGGGCGGTCTTGATGATGTTAGCTGTGACCTCGCTAACAGTAACCGTTTGGGCTGCCCAGGAAAAAGTGCTTCGCAGCTTTAATATCGACTCCTACGGATACCTTCCCCAGGCTGGTCTGGTGAGTGATGCCGCGGGCAATCTCTACGGCACAGCTCAAGTCGGCGGCATCCTTTCCTGCAACGCCCCGATGGATGCGGAGTCGTGTTCGAGCTCTCACCCGACGGAAACGGCGACTGGTCCGAAAAGGTGCTGCACAGCTTTGGGAGCGGTTCGGACGGAATCTATCCCATTTCCGGGCTAGTCCTGGATGCGGCCGGCAATCTTTACGGCGCGACCTGGCAAGGTGGCATACATAACGACGGAGTCATTTTTGAGTTGTCCCCAAAAGAGGACGGCGGGTGGAGCGAGAAAGTACTCCACAACTTCGATGGCGGCAGCGATGGGTACAGTCCTGTCGCCGGTTTGATTCTCGACCCGTCTGGCAATCTTTATAGCACGACCGGCTGGGGCGGACTCCATGGGTACGGCACGGTGTTCGAGTTGTCGCCTAAGGAAGGCGGTGGCTGGACTAAAAGGGTGCTGCACAGCTTCGGCGGTGGCAGCGATGGGAGGAATCCGTTCACCGGCCTGACGATGGATGCTACCGGCAATCTCTACGGTACAACCCGCAACGGCGGCATTCACGGTTCGGGAACAATCTTCGAACTCTCGCCGCGGGGAGATGGAGAATGGTCGGAGAAAGTGCTCCACAGCTTTAACGACAATGGCTCCGACGGATACTATCCCGATGCCGAAGTCGTCTTCGACCACGATGGAAATCTCTACACCACGACCTATTATGGCGGCATTCATGACGGCGGCACTGTATTTGAAATGTCGCCCACGCAAGGCGGCGGCTGGTCACCACGCGTACTCCGCAGCTTTGGCGCTGGCGCGGATGGAGCTTATCCCGCCGCTGCACTAATCTTCGACAATGCGGGCAATCTCTACAGCACCACCGGAGGCGGCGGCATTCACGGTTTCGGCACGGTATTCGAGTTGTCGCCCGAAGGCGGCGGCTGGTCGGAGAAGATATTGCACAGCTTCGACAATCGAGACGGCAACGGACCTGAGTCCGCATTGATCTTCGACTCGGCTGGCAATCTCTACAGCACTACCGACCTGGGAGGCATTCACGGCGAGGGTACCGTCTTCCAGCTCACTCCCTAGCTAAGGCTCTAAGAGTTTTGATAATGTGTCGATCCCCTCGCGAAATATGGTGGGCGAATTAGCGACAACCCCGGAGCCCAGGCAAGGCATGGATGCGCGTTTGCGGCTCCTTTCCAGTACCCAGACCAAGGCTGGTTTTTTGATCAAGCGTCTTGGCTCGATTAAAGGAGGACAAGTCATGCAAAGCAACCGATTTTCCCTCGGGTTGAGGGCGGTCTTGATGATGTTGACCGCAGTCGTGTTCGTAACCACCGCCAGCGCGGCTAACCAGGAGAAGCTGCTGCACAGCTTCAACGTAGATGGCAGGGACGGCGGCTTTTTCCCCAGCAAGCTGACCCGCGACTCCGCCGGCAATCTCTATGGCACCACCACCTACGGCGGCATTCACTTTGAGCAATGCCAGTACGGCTGCGGAACCGTGTTCGAGTTGTCGCCTCAGCAAGGTGGCGGCTGGACCGAGAAGATCTTGCATAGCTTTGGCTACCCCGACGGCGCCTATCCCGGTGGCGGGGTCATCTTCGATGCGGCCGGCAACCTTTATGGCACCACCTTGTCCGGTGGGCCCCAAAGCAACGGAACTGTGTTCGAGTTGTCGCCGAGACAAGGCGGCGGCTGGACAGAAAAAGTACTGTATAGCTTCGCCGAAGGCACGCAAGGAGCTACTCCTTTCGTCGGCAGCCTGATTTTTGACGCGGCCGGCAATCTTTACGGCACCACCAGCTGGGGCGGCATTCATCTTCAGGAGTGCGGAGGAATCGGATGTGGAACTGCCTTTGAGTTATCGCCTAAGGGAGATGGAAGCTGGACCGAAAAAGTGCTGCATAGCTTCAATCTCAACGGCGTCGACGGCGCTGTTCCCGCCATTGGCATGATCTTCGATGCCGCCGGCAATCTTTACGGCACCACCTTATACGGCGGCGTTCATCTTCAGGACTGCGGAGGAGCTGGCTGTGGAACCGTGTTCGAGCTGTCGCCCCGCCAAGACGGCAGTTGGACCGAGAAAGTGCTGCACAGTTTCGATCTCAACGGCACGGACGGAGCTCTTCTCTACGGAGGCGTGATCTTCGACGCCACCGGCAATCTCTACGGCATGACTTACGAGGGCGGCATTCACTTTCAGCAATGCACCTACGGCTGCGGCACCGTGTTCGAGTTGTCTCCTCGGCAGGGCGGAGGCTGGACCGAGAAGGTGCTGCATAGCTTCGATTTCGCGGACGGAGCTCTTCCCGCCACCGGACTGGTCTTCGACGGCGCCAGCAATCTCTACGGCACCACCAGCTTTGGCGGCATTCATCCTTGTCCTTTGGGCGAAAATTGCGGCGTCGTGTTCGAGCTTTCTCCCGCCGGTGGTGGCAGCTGGACCGAGAAAGTGCTGCACAGTTTCGGCAATGGCACCGACGGTATCTACCCCTTGGTCGACCTCATTTTCGATGATGAAGGAAACCTGCTGGGCACAACTCAATTAGGCGGGATTCACGGCTGGGGCACGGTTTCGAGATCACACCGTAAGCGAGGTAAGGAAAGAGAACGACAGATAAAAAGAAAGAGAACGACAAAATCTAAGATCTGGAGCTTCCATGCGTACTCATAACTTTTCTCTCGGATGGAGAGTGATTCTGGCCACTTCGATTCTTTTCGGCGGCATGCTTTGGGCCGCCTCGCAGGAAACTACTTTGCATAGCTTCGGCAACGGTTCCGACGGCTCCGGCCCGGGAGCGCCGCTGATCAGGGATGCTGCCGGCAATCTTTACGGCACGACTGTTGATGGCGGCATTCACGGCGATGGCACGGTCTTCGAATTGTCTCCCCGGCAAGGCGGGGGGTGGAGCGAGAAAGTGCTGCACAGCTTTGGCAAGGGCAGCGATGGGGTGCAGCCTTGGGGCGGGGTCGTCCTCGACGCCGTCGGCAATCTCTACGGCACGACCTTCGATGGCGGTATCCACGGCGAAGGTACAGTCTTCGAGCTGTCGCCACAATCGGACGGAAGCTGGTCAGAGAAAGTGATTCATAGCTTCGGAAGCGGAACCGACGGCGTCGAGCCGGAGAGTGGATTGGTTCTCGACGCTAACGGCAACCTGTTCGGCACCACCGGCGGCGGCGGTATTCACAACTACGGCACAGCCTACGAGCTATCGCCCCAGCAAGGGGGCGGGTGGACCGAGAGAATCTTGCACAGCTTTAACTTCGATACCGACGGCGGCTACATCGATGCCGGCCTGGTCCTGGACGCCGACGGCAATCTCTACGGAGCGGCTGCCGGAGGTGGTCCCGGTATCGGTGGAGCGATCTTCGAGCTCTCCCCGCGAGGTAACGGAGAGTGGACCGCCAAGCTTCTGCACAGCTTCAGCTTTCAGGGCGGCGCGGAATATGACCCGCAAGCCGCACTCACCCTCGATGCCAATGGGAATCTCTACGGCACGACGTTCCATGGCGGCATTCATGGCGCGGGAACTATCTTCGAACTAATCTCCGATGGCGGCGGTGCATGGACGGAGCGTGTGTTGCACAGTTTCGGAGGCCCCGATGACGGTCAGAACGGCGACACCAGTCTCGTCTGGGACACCGCCGGCAACCTCTACGGCATCACCGGCGCAGGAGGCATCCACGGCTACGGCACCGTCTTCGAGCTTAGTCCGCGCGGGGATGGTGACTGGACGGAAAAGGTCCTGCACAGCTTCAACCAGGATGGCAACCAGCCTTTCAGCCCGGCCGGCGGAGTCATCCTCGATGGCGCGGGGAATCTCTACGGCGTCACGGCGAATGGCGGCATTCATGGTGCTGGTACCGCATTCGAACTGCAACCTTAGGACGGCCGACGCTGCCAACTCATAGTAACCATTCCGCGGCGCGGAAACTCGGTCCCGGGTCCGCGCCACCAGTCCTGGCGGAGTGCTTTCGCGGATGCTGGCTTGATGGCCAGCTCTGACGACGCCGCAATAACTGCATTCCATCACGTCTGCGCCGCCTTTCGGTCATCAGAACATCCCTTTTCTGATACTCTGCCAGATTGCAATTTCTCTCTCAATGGAGTTGCTTCACGCGATGTCACACCAAAATCTGCGTATTCTGTTTTCTCTCCTTATCAGTTTCACCCTTCCCTTCTCCGCCACCGCAGCCGACAAATCCAAAACGAATTCTGCTACCGCGAGCCAGCCCTCCTACGAGCTGCCGCAGCCGCAGCGCGAGACGCTGGACCTCAACATGTACCAGCGGATTCGCGAGGAAGGCCTCAACCACTCGCACGTCATGGAGTACGCCTCGGCGCTGGACGACGGCATCGGGCCGCGCCTTACCGGCTCGCCCAATGTGAAGCACGCCAACGAGTGGACGCGCGATCAGTTCACTGCGATGGGCTGCGCGAACGCGCATCTGGAAGACTGGGGCGAGTTCGGCATGGGCTGGCAGCAGCTCAATACCTGGGTTCGCATGACCTCGCCGGATACGGCAGTCTTCATCGCGCAGGCCGCTCCCTGGTCTCCAGCGACCAATGGCGCCATCACCGCGCCGGCGGTCTGGATCGACGTCAAAGACGAGAAGGATCTCGACCAGTATAAGGGCAAGCTGGCCGGAAAGATCGTCCTCTTTGGCGCCGATGCGAGATGTGCCTCCGGTCGAAAAGCCGCTGTGGACGCGGCTGGACGAAGCCGAACTGAAGAAGCTTACCGAGTATCCGCTCAAGCCGCGCAATCAGGACTTCCTGCAGACCTTCATGAAGCGGCTGGAGCTGCGCCAGAAGATCGGAAAGTTTCTGGCCGATGAGCACGCGCTGGCGGTCATCACTCCCAGCCGCGACGGCCGCGACGGCGGCGGTTCCGGCGGCACGATCTTCGACGACAGCGGCGCCGGCTTTGGTTGGGAAGCCTACAAGCGCGAACACGCGAATCCGCTGCCGGTTGTCGTGATGGCGATCGAGAATTACGGACGCGTCTATCGCCTGCTGAAAGCGAACGTGCCGGTCACGATCGAGATGAACGTCGACACCAAGTTCACCGGCGATCACGAGCACGGCTACGACACCATCGCCGAAATTCCCGGCACCGATCCCAAGCTGAAAGACGAAGTGGTCATGGTCGGCGGCCATCTCGATTCCTGGGCATCGGCAACCGGCGCGACCGATAACGGCGCCGGCACGGTAGTCGCCATGGAAGTGATGCGCATTCTGACTACGCTGCAGGTGAAGCCGCGCCGCACGATCCGCGTCGGCGCTGTGGACGGGCGAAGAGCAAGGCGAGTTCGGCTCGGACGGCTATGTGAAGCAGCACTTCGGATATGTGCCGCTGTCGACCGCTCCCGACCAGATGAAGCTGCCGGAGTGGGTGCGCAAGCCGGGCGGTCCGGTGCAGCTCAAGCCCGAATATCAGAAGATCTCCGGCTACTTCAATCTCGATAATGGCAGCGGCAAGATTCGCGGTATCTACCTGCAGGAGAATGCCGCCATCGCACCCATCTTCGCAGCAGTGGATTGAGCCGCTGAAAGACCTTGGCGTTACCACCATCACGTTGCGCAACACCGGCGGCACCGATCACGAAGCTTCGACGGCATCGGCATTCCCGGATTCCAGTTCATTCAGGATCCGCTGGATTACGGATCGCGCACGCCACCACTCCAACATGGATACCTATGAGCGGCTGTCAGCCGGAAGACCTGGCGCAGGCTGCCGTGGTGGAAGCTATCTTCGTCTACAACACGGCGATGCGCGACCAGATGCTGCCGCGCAAGCCGTTCCCGCATCCTGAACTGGAGGAGCAACTGAAAGCGCCGCTGAAGAACCTGATGCCGGGAGCCGAAGCGGCAGAGAAAGACGCCAAAGAAAAAGCGGACAAAACGCAGCCTCAGGAGTAGCTAGTCCGGCTAATGCATGACAGATGCCTCCACGACAACCCCCAAGCAAGAGAAAACTTGGGGTTGCACATGAATACGCACGAATTAGAAAAGCTTGCGACGCACCACTCCAGCCAGTCCGAGGATGCCAGAACCGAACAGCAGAATGCTGCTGGGCTCGGGAGTCGTGCCAGTACCAGTCGTGGTGGTAGCGCCAGCACAATTGTCGATCACATTGTCATCCAGGGTTACCGCCCCGTTAAGCGCTATAATCCTGCCGCAAATATCGGTAGCGCCGGTGTCCAGTGTGTCGCTCGCGACGGCGATGATGGTTCCCATGAACGCGGCAGTCGCACCCAGCGTTGCGGAACTCCCCACGTTCCAATAAATATTGTCGTTCTGCCCCATATTGATCCCGATGACCATCGAGCCGCCTGCCGCGAAGAGCGTGCTGCCAATCTGGAAGACAACAGTTTGATTACTCAACCCCTCCCAATTGATCGTGAGATCCCCTGTCAGCTGGGCTGACGAGTTGAAGGTATAAACTCCCGGGGTAAGTTCGAGGCCGCCAAGATCCTGCCCGCTTAAATTCTCATTCGACGACAGACCAGAAAAAAAGTTGTAGGCAGCCAAGGCGTCAGACTGAGCCTGCATGGCTACGGCATCCCCGTCGTAAATGGTTCCATTCACAATTCCCGGCGGAAAACCTGTGATCGAAGTACCGGGATAAACGCCTAAATCTCCATCGACAACTGTTGGTCCGATATTGGTCACCGTTGAGGCGCCAAGAACGCCGAACATCCCTGCAGACCCGAGCTGAGCCTGAGCGGTGAGCGCGAATAGTGGGAGAGCGAGAAAACAAACTCGTGCAAGTTTCATGAGGTGGCTCCGCGTCGTTCCATTTTGCGAAAACCGGAGATCCGCCGCTGGAACGAGTGGCACAAGGGCGGCGATGTCGCAAGCTCTGGGTTGCTTGGTGACTCCCTTGATTGCAATTCCATTTCCGCGCTAACTTCTTTAGGCACGGGCGCTGTATGTCAGGTACCGCACATTGTTGCACCAAAGTTTCAAACGATTCCTCGCCTGAGAGCGGATGAAACCTAAGACCTAAGTTACTTGCCGAACGCATCAAGACTACACTTCTGGGGCAATTCAAAACTGATCCGGCCTCCGACTAATCTTGTACGTTTTCTATTGCCTCCAATGCCTCCGCTGGGAGCTTCAACTCCCTGCTGGCCAAGTCCTGCTTCATGTGCTCAGCACTCGAGGTACCTGTCAGCGGTAGCATCCCTACAGCCCGAGCGAAGGCGAAGATAACCTGCGCCGGTGTAACGTCAGCCCTCACAGCCAAGCCGACGATCAGGGGATGCTGTAGCACCTCCACATTCGCCGTGAGCAACGAGAAGCCCTGATATACGATCTTCCGCTCGCGGCAGAAACGGCGTATATCGCGGTCCCATCCCGTCACGGCATAGCAGCGATTCTGCACGAAAGCCGGACCTTCGGCGTGGACGGCAATCATGTGTTCCAGATGATGCAGCGAAACATTGCTGACGCCGAGAAAGCGCGCCCGACCCGCATCGCGCTCCTTCCGCATCGCTTCCCAAACCTCGGCGTCGGTATCGGTCCATCCATAGCCGGAAGCGGGCCCATGAAGCACATAACTGTCGACGTAGTCGGTTCCGAGATGCTCCAGCGAACTCGCCATGGATTGCGCGACCTGCACCGCCAGGCGGGCAGCAGGATCGTAGGGCAGCCGATGATCCTGTCCCGGCCGATAAGTAAATTTCGTCTGCAAGAAAACGTCGGCGCGCGTTACCACGCCTGCGCGATAGGCAGCAGCCAACGCCTCGCCGACCCCAGCCTCAACATAATGGCGCCGTTGATTGGCAGTGTCGATTCCGCGAAAGCCTACGCGTAGCGCCAGCTCGGAGAGGGCCGCAGTACGGTCTTCCTTCCAGGCTGTGCCGTACAGGAAATCGGGGATGGGTGAGAATTGATTCGGGCATCACGACATTCTGTCACGATCCGGTCCGAAAGTGGCCGACCTCTCTTAATTCGCTTTGCTACACTACGCCCGAGCATGTCCACCGCGACTGAAGCCGTCTCCGCCAAGCGCGTTCGCATCGAATCGGTCGATGTGGTTCGCGGAGCGGTCATGGTGCTGATGGCGCTCGATCACGTTCGCGACTTCGTGGGCGTGCCCGGTCTGAATCCCACCGATCTTGCCACCACCACGGTTCCTCTTTTCTTCACGCGCTGGATAACCCATTTCTGTGCACCCGTTTTCTTTCTGCTCACCGGAACCGGCGCTTATCTCTCGCTGCGCCGAAAATCGAAACGCGAGTTGTCGCGATTCCTGTTCACCCGCGGCCTGTGGCTGATCTTTCTGGAACTCGTACCGCTGCGCTGTTTGGGATTTCAGTTCAACTTCGACTATCACGTCACCATGCTCTTCATCTTGTGGGCCCTGGGCTGGGCGATGATCGCGCTTGCGGCGCTGGTTTACCTGCCCACCTGGCTGGTCACCGCATTTGGCGCGGTGATGATCTGTACTCACAACCTGTTCGACTCGGTCAACTGGTCCAATCCGCTATGGACGATCCTGCACTCAGCCGGGCATCGTTCTGTCGACTCCCGGGCACATCGTCCGGGTCGCCTATCCGCTGATTCCGTGGATCGGCGTCACCGCCGTCGGTTACGGACTGGGACAGATTTATAGCTGGCCTGCCGATCGGCGAAAGAAGTTTCTGGTGCGCCTGGGCATTGCCCTGACGGCGGCTTTCTTCGTTCTACGCGCCATCAATCTCTATGGCGATCCCAATCGTTGGAGCGTGCAGAAATCCGCTGCGCTCACCGTGCTCTCGTTTCTGAATACGATCAAGTATCCCCCGTCGCTATTATTTCTCTTGATGACGCTGGGCCCGGCGATGCTTTGCCTGTGGGCCTTCGACGGCCGAACCCCGCCTGCCTGGCGGCCGGTGCTGATCATCGGCAAGGTGCCCATGTTCTACTACATCCTCCACATCCCGCTGATTCACCTCATTGCGTTGCTCATCTGCTACGTCCGCTACGGACATGTGTACTGGATGTTCCAGTCGCCCGACTTGGCCAACTTTCCCTTCACCGCTCCGCCCGGCTGGGGACTGTCGCTGCCGAAAATTTACCTGGTGTGGGCAATCGTCGTCGTAATTCTTTATCCCTTGTGCCGCTGGTTCGCCGGGCTCAAGCAGCGCCGCAGCGATCCCTGGCTCAGCTATTTGTGAAGCATGCGGCTGGGTGGGCCCTCTATAATCATCTTCTCCATATCCATCATTCGCCCTGCTCGATGCTGGGCGTCAGGAAGCACTGTGGCACTCGACCAGAAAATTTACGAGTTACGCAAAGACAAGCTGAGGCAGATTGAGGCGCTGGGGCAGTCGGCCTATCCCTATCGCTACGAAACCACGCACACCGTTCCCCAGGTCGTCGAGGAGTTCTCCGCTAAGACCGGCCCGGAACTGGAATCGCCGCGCGTCAACGTCAGCGTGGCTGGACGCCTGATGTCGATCCGCGTGCAGGGCAAGGCGGGATTCGCTCATCTGCAGCAGGGCGGCAAGCGGCTGCAGATCTACGTCAAGCTCGACTTCGTCGGCGAGAAGGGTTTCCAGCTTTACAAGCTGCTCGACATCGGCGACTACATCGGCGTGAAGGGCTATCTCTTCCGCACCCGCACCAACGAACTCACAGTCCACGTCGAGGAAATCACTTTCCTGGTGAAGGACCTGCTTCCGCTGCCCGAGAAGTGGCACGGCCTGCAGGACGTCGAGACGCGCTATCGCCGCCGCTACGTCGATCTGACGATGAATCCCGAGGTGCGCGAGGTCTTCACCAAGCGCGCCAAGGTCGTGCAGTCGATGCGGCGCTTCCTCGACGCGCATGGCTTCGTCGAGGTCGAAACGCCGATGATGCATCCCGTCGCCGGCGGCGCGGTGGCCAAGCCGTTCACCACGCACCACAACGCGCTCGATATCGATCTCTTTCTGCGCATCGCGCCCGAGCTCTATCTGAAGCGGCTGGTGGTCGGCGGCATGGACCGCGTCTACGAGATCAATCGCAACTTCCGCAACGAAGGCATCTCGACCCAGCACAATCCCGAGTTCACCATGCTGGAGTTCTACATGGCCTACGCGGATTATCGCGACATGATGGACTTCACCGCCGAGATGCTGGCGCAGGTAGCGCGCGATGTGAACGGACACGACGGTCGCGCATTTCAACGGACACGAGGTTGATTTCGGCAACGTGCAGCGGCTTTCCATGCGCGAGGCCATCATCAAGTTCTGGCCGGAGAATGCCGGCGACAAGCCGATATTGAGCGACTTCTCCAGTCCGGAACAGATCGCCGCCATGGTGCAGTCGCTACAATGCTGGCGAATGCGCACATCCCGTACGATCCGGCCGCGCCCGACGGCAAAACCATCGCCGAGATCTTCGAGTTCGTGGCCGAGCCGCACCTGATCCAGCCGACGTTCATCTACGACTTTCCGCTGGCCATCTCGCCGCTGTCGAAGAACAAGCGCGAGGCTTCCAGTGATGAAAGCGAGCGCGCGGAGAACGTCGACTGGGTCGAGCGCTTCGAGATCTTCGCCGGCGGCCTGGAAATCGGCAACGCTTTCAGCGAACTGAACGATCCCGAGGAGCAGCGCCGCCGCTTCGAGCAGCAATTAGGCGAACGCGCCCGCGGCGACGAAGAAGCTCACCAGATGGACGAAGACTACATCCGCGCGCTGTCGTATGGCTTGCCGCCGGCCGCCGGCGAAGGCGTGGGCATCGATCGCCTGACCATGCTGCTGACCGACTCGCGCTCCATTCGCGACGTGATCCTGTTTCCGCTGCTGCGTCCGCTGAAGCGCGAGAGAGGAAGAAGAAGAACTGGACAGCGCGGAAGAGGCGAAGCACAGGTAAAAGCTGGTTCTTAGAAAGCGGGGTGGTGCTGATCTGCTACTTCTTCCCACAATCGCCCGTCCAACTGGTCCACCACAGACGTCGTGGTGGAATCGTTTCACCGTCTACGGAAACGTTATCCACTGAGAGCAATGCCGGCGTCCGGCATCCTGACCGCCTAGCAGCATCGTTTAGCTTATGCAATAGTGATAGAGCGTCGTAGTATCCGTCCTTCCAAGGCTCGATTTTAAGGGGACTTACCTTACTGAATTTTTCTTCTCCTGATCTCGGATTAAGCGTGCCGAGAACCGCATACTCATAGTCTCTCTGCAAGCCACCTGCGAGGGGAATGTAGATTTGTAGAGCGCCGTAGAATTGTACGATTCCGTGAATCGCTGTTCCATATTGCTCCACGTAGATCGTATGGCAAAGATCGTCTCTGAGATTGTCCAACGAAGGGTGATCACGAAAATCCACTGCTACATCCCGAGGACACTGATCTGAAGACGCATTCAAGACGAGTTCGCGCCGCGCGCCATCAAACTTGTCGACTTCTTCCGGATATTCTTTCGCGGCGAGGGCAAATGCCATTTTGAGGGCCGTCCGCATCTGACTAGGGCCTAGAGTAAGTTCCAGATGCAGGGGACCTAACTGAACTTCTTCGCGCTCTCCCCAGTATCCGATGTGTCTGAAACGGCTCTCGGGAAAGCTCTTTCTGAGGAGGCGCCAACTGGCCTCGTCGTCAGTCATCTGAATTCGAAACAACTTGGAATCTACCGGGTCCCGAAGAATTATAGGCCGAGGTGCTTTCGGACGTTTCCCTCCGGGGCCGATTTCAAAATCATAAACCAGGCCATCGTTTGTCTGTGTGGCAGCCTTCCACAGCGCGCCTGGGTCTCGAACCGCAATTCCTGAGTCGTCGAGCATGATCAAAAGCGGGTAGAGGAGCTTTGGTTATCGTGACAACTTCAAACGTATGTCCGAATGTGCTATTGCAGGAGCTACAACACTCGACGGTTCGTCTGCCGCCTATTGCGTCCGGAAAAATATGATCTCTTGAGTTCCATTCTCCTGCAAGGCAATATGGGCATGGCCCGATCATGTGTCAACTAATATATCGCGCTGTTGCACCAAGGCGCGGGCTGGTTTCGATGGCAGCGGGAAATTCACCGAGTTCGTCGACCCTTTGTCCCACAAAAACGCCCCTCTCGCGAGGGGCTAAACCGTTCAGATGAGGGGTCGAGATGCGGCAGAGACAAAACTTAGTTCGCCAGCAATTCACGCATACGCAACCGGGCCTGATGAAGTCCATAGCGCGATCCGTCTTCGGTAATACTCAGCAGGCGCGCGATGCGAGCGTGATCGTAGCCTTCCACGTCATGCAACAGGAAAATCATTTTCTCGGTAGCCGGTAACTGCACGACCGCCCGTTCCAGGTCAACGCGTAGCGTGTTTTTCCGCACTGACAACACGGTGGTGCACGGCGCGCATCGCAGGGTCAGCGTGCCCAGGGGCAGATACTCGCGCAGTTCGGCGATCAGCGCGCGATCAATATCTTCGACGCTCGCCGCGTCCGTGCGAGCAAAGGCGCGGCAGAAGGTGTGGGTCATCAACTCTTCCGCCGCCAACTCGTGGTCGGTCATCCAGAACGCCAGAGAGTAAATGCGATGGCGGTTCTGCTCGTATATCGCGCTCGTGCTTTCCACGCTGGGCTGTAGAACGGCTGGCATGTATGCGGCAAGACCGGACATCTTTGCTTCCTGGATACTGAGGTTCATGGATATCTCCCTTTCGAAGTTGCTTTCCGTCGCACTGCTCTCGATCCTTGAATCAGCGACACCTTAGTACTAAGCAATCGGTGTGCCCAAGCCTGCCTACACCTCTCGGTAAAATTGCAGATCGTCACTAAATGATTGAAAATTAAGATCCTAACTGTTGTACTAGGGAAAGACGGCTCCCCAGCTACGGATATCGGGACAACCTCCGAGGGAGTTACTCGCGGGACAAGTTGGCGTTTGAGTGCCCGGAGTTGGCATCCGGATACCAACTGGCGGCTCAGCAACGTGTAACTTTTTCAGAGCTTCCAGCCGTCGGGTTCACGCGGAAGCCCTGGAGCTTACAGAAGAAACCTGGTCCAGCGGAAAATTTAGGCACAGATTCAGCGTTACGTAGCTACAATCGGACAGTTGGCGGAGAGCGCCATTCCGTAGTCCACTCGTCTCCTGCGATTTACCATGGCCGACCAACGCATACTAGTGGTTGACGATGAAGACTCGATCCGGGACGTGATGTGCTCCATCCTGGTTCAAGCCGGCTTCACCTGCCAGCCTGTCACCTCGGGACGTGACGCCCTGGCCATACTGCGGGCTGACGATGGTGTGTCCATCGTTCTTTCCGACTTGATTATGGAAGGCATGGACGGTCTCACGCTGCTGGCGCGGATGCAGCAGGAGCATCCCGACATCCCGGTCGTGATGGTGACGGCTGTGCACGATATTTCGGTGGCGCTCGCGGCCATCCGCAATGGCGCTTACGACTACCTGTTGAAGCCCTTCGAGAAGGAACAGTTGCTGGCCATGGTGCGGCGGGCCATTGAGACTCGCCGGCTCAAGCTGGAGAACCTGGCTTATCAGACCAAGCTGGAGTCATTGGTCTCGGCGCGCACCGAGATGCTGCGCAAAGCTCTGGCCGATCTCGAGCGCTCTTATGACATCACCTTGGAGGCGCTGGGCGATGCTCTCGATCTTAAAGACGCTGAGACCGAAGGCCATTCCAAGCGCGTGACCGCATTCACCATCGCTATTGGGCGTGCCATGGAATTGCCCCAGGACCGGGTGCGCATCATCGCGCGCGGCGCCTTTCTGCACGATGTCGGCAAGATGGCAATTCCCGACGCAATTCTGCGCAAGCCCGGACGTCTCAGCCCGGAGGAACAGGCCATCATGCGCGAGCACGCTCTGCTGGGTTACCAGATGCTGCGCAAGATACCCTTCCTGCAAGAAGCTTCCGACATTGTTTATTCGCACCAGGAGCGGTATGACGGTAGCGGCTACCCGCGCGGCCTCAAGGGCGATCAGATTCCGCTGGGGGCGCGCATATTTGCCATCGCCGACACCTTCGATGCCATGACTTCCGATCGCCCCTATCGCGCGGCTCAGTCCATCTCCTCCGGACGGCGCGAGATCGAGCGCAACGCGGGTAAACAGTTCGATCCCGAGGTAGTGAAGGTTTTTCTTTCGATCCCCGAACACATCTGGCTGGAGTTAAGAAACGAAATCGAGAACCAGACCGCGCATCGGCATTACGGAATGAGGGCGGGTCGCGGATCGAATTGAAGGTCTGCAGAAGCGGTCTTGTGGCGGGGCGTCTTACGTCGAGTGAAGAGTGAGGAAACTCTGATCAAGTCCCGCAGCGGCTAAACGGACTGCTGAAAAGTAAGGTTCGACACGTTTTTGAAGGGGCGCACCTTTAGGTGCGCCATTTAAGCCCTTTATTTTGTCATCCCTGATTTTTCGAGTTTTTCAGGAAACTGTAAAGCCACATGATCTTGCGGGTACTTAACGGACGACCTGAAGGTCGTCCCCTTCAAAACAAGGCTTAATCGAGTTTCCTTGAGGAGGCTGCCATGAGCACTGTCTTATCGGATGCCGAAATTCAGCAGGCCTTGCAACAACTCCCCGGCTGGAAGAAAAACGGTAACGCCATCGAGCGCGTCTTGCAGTTTGGTAATTTCGTGCAAGCCATGGAATTCGTGAACCGCATCGCAGAGGCGGCCGAAGCCGTCAATCATCATCCCGATATTCTGATCAGCTACAACAAGGTCACGCTCACTCTGGTTTCGCACGATTCCGGCGGCATTACCCAGCGCGACGTCAAGATGGCAGGAAGAATCAACCAGCTGGCGCCGGCGTCATAGCCAATCTCTTGAATATCGGAAAATGGTGCGGGGAACTCTCTTACTGCTCACTCAATCCGGGGTGTGGATCGAGCGACTCGGCAATCTGATCTAACGCCGCCTGGATGCGCTCCAGTTCGCTGTCGAGATTGTCATTCCATTCCAGCCATCGGTCGGGAGCCTCGCGGAAGCTCTGGAAGATTCCGCGCATTGCACTCCGGCCCCGCTCGCTGAGCAGGAACGCACCAATACTTCCCAGTCCCAGGACAGTAAGTGGCACATACCATCGGCGCATCGGAGTCTCCCTATCCCGACGCCTGCGCATGGAGTGGCGTCTAGCAAAAACTTACTCGTTTAGATTCGCCTTGACAACATTTGGATGATTCCCGACTACTGAAAAGTACATAGTAAGCTTGATTCCCACCCTCTCCAGTCGACAGATTACAAAGCCATAAACTATTTTGAGGATGGCTGGTTCCCGTAACGGGAGCCTGGGCAAATTTCATAGAAAACCGGACTGCTTTCCGCGAAAGCAAGTGCGCTGCTTAAGCCGCCTTGCGAGTAATTCTCCGCAACTGAGAACCGCACTCTGGTCAATGGGGGATATGAAGCCTGTAAGAAGACGCTCATGGCCAAACCGGGCGTCGGCGGATTATCATTCGTCGCTGGAAGACAACCGGCGTTTGGCCGATGGCGTGCGCCGGGCTTACTCTTCCCTGTACGAGGCGTCTAGAAAGTATCATGCAAAAAACCACATTCTTTTTCATCGCAGTATTGCTGCTGGCTGTCGCGGCCTCAATGGCGGCGCAGGATCGCCCGGCCGCTCCGTTACCCAACACTCTTTGGGTGGGAGCCGACGGCAAGTTCGATTCTGAACCCGACACTGCCCTGGTGCAGTTCAACATCTCGGCCCAGGAAGACAAGTTGCAGGATGCCACCCAGAAGGCTACACAAGCCGCAGAGCAGGTTCGGCAACTACTGCGCAGCAACGGACTCGATCCCAAGGATGCGCAGATCAGCCGCTTTGCCACCCAGCCCGTCTACGACTACAAGAATCCCAAGCGCAAGCTGGTCGGCTATCGCGTGGACGCTAACATCAGCATCAAGCTGAAAGATTTTTCCAAGATAGGGCCGATCGCTGAGGGACTGTCGAACATGGAGGTCACCGACACGTCGATCAGTTACTTGCTCGACGACATCGACTCGGCGAAGATCAAAGCCGTGGAAGACGCCTTGCGCCGTACTCATGACGAGGCCAACGCCGTCGCCCGCTCCAGCGGAAGAACGCTGGGTGAGTTGTCCTACGCCTCGGTTGATACTTATGAGCAAACTCCAGTCCGGCCCATGATGGCGAAAGCCATGGGCGCCGCAGCGGGGGTGGGTGCTCCCGCGCCGCCTACGGCTGAGTTTGGGGCGGAGAAGATTACGGTCACCGCACACGTGAACGCGTTGTATAACCTGAAGTAGAACCAGCGCGACTTTTGCGCGGCTCAGGCGTTCATCTGAATGCGGGGCAGGCCGATTTGGCTGAGGAGGAAGAATGAGAGCAGTTGTCATCTTGTTGGCCGCGGCGGTGAACTTGAGTGCGATGTCGGTGTTGGCCCAGACGGCCGCGGGCGCACCGCAACTCACGCCACGCAGTACCTCAGCTGCTCCCTCTCAGCCCAACGATGATCCGCCGCCGCCAATCACCGTGCCCGCGGGCACAAAAATTCCGCTTACCCTGAAGCAAGGCGTCACCAGCAAGAACGCGCGGCCGGGCGATCCGGTTTATGCGCAGACCGCATTTCCGATCACCCAGAATGATCAGATCGTTATTCCCGCCGGAACCTTCGTGCAAGGCGAGGTTCGCCGCGTGCTGCGTCCCGGCCGGGTCAAGGGACGCGCCGAATTGCAGATGAGCTTCACTTCCATGATTTTCCCTAACGGATATACCATCCTGTTGCCGGGAGCGGTCCAGGGTACACCCGGTTCGCAGGACAACACTATGAAGGGCACGGAAGGAACGATTCAGGGCAATAGCGGCAAGGGGAAGGACGCGGCAACCATCGCCGAGGCCACCATTCCGGGAGCGGGCATTGGAGCGATTGCCGATGGCGGAAAAGGCGCAGCCATAGGCGCCGGCGCCGGCGGAGTTATCGGTCTGGCTACGGTGTTGCTAAGCCGCGGTCCCGAGATTCAACTCGGCACCGGTTCTTCGATCGAGATGGTGCTGGAAAGCAATCTGGCTCTGGATCCGGCGAAAATGCATCGCCCTGCGAATGCTCAATAGATCAGATATTTCGCTCGCGTCTCCATAAACTGATTCAGCTTGTCTTGCCAATCTTCGGCTATGCGATGTGGATCTTCCCCGGCCAGCAGCGCCTTAAATGCTGCCTGGTTCACCAGCAGCTGGTTCATGTGGCTGGTGTCGAAGCCCATGGGATAAAACTTGTGCAGCGCTGCCGCCAGTTCCAAGCCCAGCTCGGGCGCATCGAGCATATCGCGATTGGTAACGATAATGCTCACTCCGGAGCACTGCTGGCGAGCGTGCAGCCCCGAAGTCGGAGTAAACGTCGTCGGCACGAATCGCACACCGGCGATGTCGCGTTCATTCAGGTAGCTGGAAAGTTCTCTCGCATCGACCCAGGGAGCGCCCACCAGCTTGAATGGACTGTCGGTGCCGCGTCCCACCGAAACGTTGGTTCCCTCGATCAGCGCCACTCCGGGATACAGCGCAGCCTGCTCCAGATCGCGAAGATTCGGTGACGGACTCACCCAGATCTGCCCGGTCGAGTCGAACCAGTCGCCTCGCATCCAGCCTCGCATCGGGATGACGGTGAGATCGGCATCGATATGCTTTTCTTCGTTAAACAGCTTCGCCAATTCTCCCATCGTCATGCCATGCCGCACCGGCAGCGAATTGTAGTTCACGAAGCTTTCCTGTCCCCGCATCCGAGACTGGACCCTGAACGTACGCGCCAGTAATGGGATTCGGACGATCGAGCACGATGATCGGCTTGTTCGCCTTGGCAGCCGCCTCCAGAAAATATCCCATGGTGGTTGCGTAAGTATAGAAGCGCGCGCCCACATCCTGGAGATCAACCACGAGAACATCGAGGTTCTGAATCACGTTGGGCGAGGGACGGCGTTTGGCATCGGTATCGCCGTAGACGCTGTAAATCGGCACACCTGTAACCGCGTCTTTAGAGTTGGCGATGTCGGCGGTATCGGCCGTGCCCTGCACACCGTGTTCGGGACTGAAGATGGCCGTCAGCTGCGCTCCCGCTACTCGCTCCAGCACGTCGATGGTGCGCTTCCCTTTGCTGTCGATGCCGGTCTGATTGGTTAGCAGCCCAAGGCGAGCGGTGGTGACGTTGGGAATCTTGAGCGGCTCAAATTGCCGTTCTTCCAGCACGTCAATCCCGTTCAGCACCTTGCCATTGCGGACCACGATTCTGCGCGCCGCCATGGCCGCCTCGTTATATCCGGTGATGCGCGCCAGGCGCATCTTCTGTTCTTCGCTGGGATTAAGCTGCAACGCCGCCGCAACAGCCGTCGCCACCTCGGTACGCAACGCGACCACGTTGCCTTCCTTCAAGTTCAAAGCGTTGGTCAGCAGAATGATGTAAGTATTGGTGGTGGGATCGATCCACAGCGAAGTGCCGGTAAAGCCGGTGTGGCCGAACGAACCTACGGGCAACAGCTCTCCGCGATTGGAAGAAAAAGGCGAGTCGATGTCCCATCCCAGGCCGCGCACGCTGGAATAATTCGCCGGCTGCTGCGGCGTCGTCATTTTCTCCACGATCAGCGGCGACAAAATCGGCGCTCCACCGTTCAGCAGAGCTTCGCGCGAATTTCGCCACATCATCGGCATTGGAGAAGAGTCCGGCATTGCCGGCCACTCCGCCCATCTGATGCGCGGTGGGATCGTGTACGGTTCCCCGCACCACTTGCCCGGTGTGCTCGTCCCGCTGCGTGGGAGCGATACGCGGTACCCAGGTTTGCGGCGGATTAAACCGCGTCGAGGTCATGCCCAGCGGACCGAAGATGTAGGTTTGGGCATACTGGTCCAGCGGCATGCCGCTGACCTTCTGCACCAACTCTCCCAGCACGATGAAGCCGACGTCGCTATAGAGGAAGGTCGAGCCCGGCGGGCTCTGCAAGGCCACCGCATTGACGCGGCTATATCCTTCCTCCAGCCCATTCCACGGCTGCTTCAAGTCAAGGTCAGCCGGCAGTCCCGAGTAGTGCGTCAGCAACATCCGAATGGTCACGTCCTGCTTGCCATTCTGCGCGAAGTCGGGAATATACTTTGCCACCGGATCGTTCAGCTTGATCTGTCCGAGCTGCTCCAGACGCATCACGCTGGTCGTCGTCGCTATCACTTTGGTCAGCGACGCCAGATCGAAGATCGTGTCTGGAGTCATGACCTCAGGTTTGGGGTCGGTCGACCGATTGCCGAAAGCTTTGCGATAGACCATCATTCCGTTGTGGCCGACCAGCAGTACCCCACCCGGCGCGTTACCGTTTTTCACCGCGTCGTGCAATAGGTCGTCCAGTGGGGCAAAGCGGTTCTGCACCTCCTTCGAGGCCATGGGAGCCGCAGGCGCAGCACCTTCGGGAGGAGCCGGATTCGCTCCGGATGCCGCTGGCTTTTGCCCGGCAGCGGGACTGGGGTGGCTCCGCCCTTCGACGGCGCAGGTTTTTGCGCGAACGGCGGGCGCAGCGGCGATGATGAGAAGACAAAGATAGACCAGCGCAGTGGCTGGCCAGCGAATACGCAGGCTCAATTGAACCGAGACCCTTCTGGCTGCAGATGTGCCCGCTGTTTTGGCAGGCAAGCTATTATAAGTTGCCGCGCATCAGGCTGCACGACCGCACGGAATGGAGAGATTGCTGGCAGCCTTTACTTGTTGTCATCACGAGGCGGCTGCAGCCGACGAAGGATCTGCTGTTCCCCGCTTGCGCCACAATCGCTGTAATGCGAAATGAATCCGGCCTCCCAAAAACCCGCGCCTCCTACCCCTGCTTTCGAGCAGCAGGAAACACAATTCGCGCACGCCTTCGGCATTCTTCGCCAGACCATCGCGGATCAAGCCTTTCCCGGCGCTTCTCTTGCCGTCACGCACGATGGATCGTTGATCGCTTCCCAGGGATTCGGCCGCTTCACCTACGATGACGACGCGCCACCTGTACAGCCTGATACCGTTTTCGATCTCGCATCGGTCACCAAGGCCGTGGCGACAACCGCGGTCGCGATGCTCCTCCATGAGCGTGGCCAGCTTCCGCTCGACGCCCCGCTTGCCAGATTCCTACCAGAGTTCGTCTCGCTTGCGCCCAAACATCAGCAGGCAGCCCGTGAAGGCGTCACCATCCGCATGTTGCTGGCACATTCCAGCGGACTGCCCGCTTACGAGAAGCTGTTTAGCTTTGCCGAAAGTCGCGAAGATCTGATTCGCGCCGCCCTTACCGCGCGATTAGTCACGACACCCGGCAATCGCGCCGACTACAGCGACATCGGATTCATCCTGCTGGGAGAAGTCTTAGCCAAGCAAGCCGGGTTGGAACTCGATGAGTTCGCACGCCAGGAAATCTTCACACCGCTGGGAATGTCGCACACTCGTTTCATTCCGCCAGCGGAATGGAAACCGACGATCCCTCCGACCGAAGACGATCAGAAATTCCGCAAGCGGATCATTCAAGGCGAAGTTAATGACGAGAACGCCTTCGCGATGGGCGGTGTCGCCGGGCATGCCGGAGTCTTCGCTCCGGCGACCGACTTGGCCATCTTCGCCGAGTGCATGTTGCGCCGCGGCGCGCCAATTCTGAAACCGGAGACGGTCAAACTTTTCACCCATCGGGAGCCGTCGCCGCCGGGAACTTCCCGAGCGCTTGGATGGGACACCCCGTCGCCCACCGAATCATCGTCCGGTCGACATTTCTCGTCGCTGTCGTTCGGTCATCTAGGATTCACCGGCACTTCTCTATGGATCGATCCGGCGCGTAAGCTGTCGGTAAGCCTGCTCACCAATCGCACTTGGCCTAACCGCGCCTCGCAGGCGATCCGGCAAGTCCGACCGCAGCTGCATGACGCCATCGTCGAAGCGCTGGAGGAATGATGATGTTGAAGGTCATGGCAATACCCGAGCCCATGGCGCTTTTGAAGGGGCGCGCCTTTAGGTGCGCCGTTGAGCGCTTTTTTTATCATCTGCGGGCTTCAAAGGTTGCTGAAAAAACTCAGCCTGAGGTGATTTTGAAGGGGCGTAGCTTTAGCTACGCCGTAGCAAGTGCTTTATTTTTGTCATCCCGAATCCGGCTTCAGCCGGTGAGATTCTCTCTTCGATTTCAAGATTTTTTTCTCTCTGGAGAGGTGGCGGAGAACCTCTCTCTTTTTAGCTTTGCGGACACAGTTTGACTCCATCATAGGGTTGATCGTTACGGAACATTCCCCAAGCCGCATGCAGCAGTTTGCGCATGACCGCTACCAACGCCTGCAGCTTAGCTTTGCCATGATCCAGCAGACGCTGATAAAAAGCTCCCAGCCCAGGATCGTGTTGCACCGCCACCAGCGCCGGCATATAGAGGGCGGCGCGCAGGTAAGCATTGCCGGCTTTGCTGATGCGGGGTTTCTGCGCAATCGAGGAGCCCGACTCATGATGCTTGGGATCCAGACCGGCGTGCGCCACCCACTGGCGTTGATCCAGCGTGTCGGGCAGAACCGCCAGTTCGCCCAGCACGGCCAGGGCACTGCTTTCGCCCAGCCCCGGCACACTCAGCAGGTGCTGCCAGCGGCGAGCCAACTCGGGCTCGCCCAGAATCACCCCCACCGCCTGCCGCCGCAACTTGGCAATACGCTTCTCGGTGTAACGCACCTGGGCCTCCAGCTCGCGCACCAGACAAGCGGGCAGCGCGCGGCTGGCCCCCAGGGCATGCTGCCGATTCTTGTGCTGCGTACACATGCGGACCAGCGCCGCGATGGTGCGGCTCATCGCCCGCAACTGTAGCGCCGCCGCCGAAGGCGGTTGCCACTCCACCAGCGGCATCCGCTCCGCATACTGGCTCAGCACCCGCGCGTCTACCGGATCGGTCTTGCTGCGCTGCCCCAGCGATTCAGCAAACCGCCGCACCCGCCGCGGATTGGCCACCTGCAACTTCACCGCTCCCCCCATGCGAGCCAGCCCCAGCGCCACGTCCAGACTGTAGTTCCCGCTGGCTTCCAGACAAACCGTTACCCCCGCCGCCCGCAAACTCCGCAGCCGCTTGACCAGCTGTTGCTGCCCCGCGGCCGTGTTGTCATAGCGCTCCAGTACCGCGCTCCCACCCTGGTTGCCCATCGCCACCACCAACTCCCGCGCACTCACATCGATGCCTACGTACCAATTTTGCCCAGCCTGGGACTTGTTCATAGTCGCCCTCCGTTTTAAGCTGGACTTCGGCTCCCGACCCTGTGCATCCTCTCCCGCCTGCCTTGTGAATGCAGGCTCAATGGCCTCGGATTCTCCACGGCGTGAGAAAGGTAGGGCGGGGGCCGCTCTCGCTGCAGGCTGCCGACTTCGCGCCTCGGGATCTGCTCGGCCTCCCGCCGAAGCCCGCTGCCTTCCTCTTACCTCATGACGGCCCAGGCTAACAGTGTCAGCGAAGATACAAGGGATCTGCTTTTCGAGGTTTTTAGCAAACTGTTCAGCCCGCGAAAGTGCAACGTATCTCTGGACTGAAGTTACTTTCCATGAAGCCCAAGCCCGCCTCCGACACCGCAGACCTTGGCACCGAGCAGCGCAATCCCGCGACCAAGAATTTCGACGCCCTCTCGGCGTTGCAGATCGCGCGCGTCATCAACGCCGAAGACGCCAAGGTCGCCGGTGCCGTCAAGAAAGCGCTGCCACAGATCGCGCGCGCTATCGATACCATCGCCGAAGCCCTTTCCAACGGAGGCCGGCTGATCTACGTCGGCACCGGGACCAGCGGACGCCTGGGCGCGCTCGACGCTGTCGAATGCCTGCCGACTTTCAACAGCGACCCCAAGGCGGTGCAGTTCGTGATCGCCGGCGGCATGAAGGCTCTGGCTGCCGCCGTCGAGGCCAACGAGGATTCGCGCCCGGCCGGCGCAGGCGACATCGCCAAGCGCAAACCCACCAGGCGCGATGTTGTGGTCGGCATTGCCGCCAGCGGACATACTCCGTATACCGTCGCCGCGATTGATTACGCCCGCTCGCGGGGCGCGAAGACGGTTGCGATAACCTGCAATCGAAATACTCCTCTGGAACGCGCGGCTGAAATCGCTATCGTCGTCGAGGTTGGTCCCGAAGTCGTCTCCGGTTCCACGCGCATGAAGGCAGGCACGGCGCAGAAAATGGTGTTGAATATGCTGACCACCGGCGCGATGACGCGCCTGGGCTACGTCTACGGCAACCTGATGGTCAACGTCCATCTCAAGAACAGCAAGCTGGCGGAACGGGGGATCCGCATCCTGCAGCAGGCTACCGGGCTTGATCGCGCTGGCAGTATCAAGGCCCTTCGTAAGGCTGGCGGCAGCGTTCCCGTCGCTATCGTTATGACGAAAAAGAAGGTCGGCAAATCCCCAGCCGAACAGCTGTTGCAACAGGCCAAGGGGCACGTCCGTGCCGCTCTTGGAGAAAAATAAGCTTCGGCAATAAATTAGACTTTTCCACAGCCTCTGGTGCGCTATACTCCGCGGGTCATTTCACGTCGGGGCAAACGCAACTCACGCGTCCGCATCTTGGAAGTAAGCAGTACCCGCAACGACTCCTGGCCAGATTACTCGTAAAATGGAGATAGCGCCGTGATCCATAGGTTCGGCGTACGCAGTACGAGGTTAGGATTTTCTCTTATGGACAAGTTTGTCGTTCGCGGCGGCAATCCGCTGCTGGGGACCGTCCGCATCAGCGGCGCCAAGAATGCCGCCCTGCCGGCGATGGCAGCGGCCCTGCTTACCGAAGAGCCGGTCATCCTGGAAAACATTCCGCAAGTTCGCGACATCGAGACCGAGCGCAAGCTGCTCGCCGCGATGGGTGCCGACGTCGAGCTGGGCTACGGCCGCGCGCAGCATCGCACCACGATCTGCTGCCGCAACCTGTCGAGCCCCGAAGCCTCGTACGAACTGGTCAAAACCATGCGTGCGTCCACGCTGGTTTTGGGGCCGCTGGTGGCGCGCATGGGAATGGCTCGCGTCTCGCTCCCTGGCGGTTGCGCCATCGGAGCCCGGCCTATCGATCTGCACCTTAAAGGCCTGGAGAAGCTAGGCGCAAAGATTTCGCAGGAGCATGGCTATATCGAGGCTCGTGCCGATCGGCTCAAAGGCGCTCGCATCGTCTTCGAGAAGATCACCGTCACCGGTACCGAAGACCTGCTGATGGCGGCCACGCTTGCGGAAGGCGAGACCATGCTGGAGAACTGCGCGCGTGAGCCGGAAGTGGTCGATCTGGCGGCCCTGCTCAACAAAATGGGAGCGCAGATCGAAGGCGCCGGTACCCACACCATCCGCATTCACGGCGTGGAGAAGTTGCACGGCGCGCGTCATCGCATCATTCCCGACCGCATCGAGGCCGGCACGTTTCTGATCGCGGGTGCGCTAACCGGCGGCGACTCTGATGGTCTCCGGCTGCGAGCCGGTTCATCTGGCGGCGTTGCTGCAAAAGCTGGAAGAATGCGGCGTGACTGTGCTCGCAACGGCGACTCCATCCGCGTCATTGGCGACGGCCCGCTGAAAGGTGCCGACGTCATCACCGAAGAATATCCCGGCTTCCCCACCGACATGCAGGCGCAATACATGGCGCTGGCGACACAGGCTGAAGGCACCAGCATCGTCACCGAAAATATCTTCGAGAACCGCTTCATGCACGCGCAGGAATTGGTGCGCATGGGGGCCAACGTCAAGATCGAAGGCAGTCGGGCGGTGGTTCGCGGACGCACGCCACTCAGCGGAGCAGCCGTGCAAGCCAGCGATCTGCGCGCCTCCGCCTCGCTGGTACTGGCCGCGCTGGTCGCCGATGGCGAAACCATCATCGATCGCGTGTACCACATCGATCGCGGCTACGAGCATATCGAAGAGAAGCTGCGCAGCGTCGGCGCCCAGATCCGCCGTATCGGCGAATTGCTTCCCCGCCGCATGACCGCGCCCGCTGTAGCCAGCTGATTCGGCGGCACGCCCACCCATTCCGTAATCACACTCCTCTGTGACGTAGCTCGCAGAGTTCCACGCCGCTATCGCGTTTTATCAAGGCAAGGAGCTCTTGATGCGTGGTAATGAGAAAGTGATCGAGCAATTGAATTTGGCGCTGTGTGCGGAATTGACGGCCATTGCGCAATACATGGTGCAGGCGGAAATTTGCGAGAACTGGGGCTATGGGCGTCTGGCCGGACTTACCAAGGCACGTGCCATTCAGGAGATGAAGCACGCCGAAACATTAATTGAGCGTATTGTGTTTCTCGATGGCGTGCCCAACGTGGCCGTTCCGCTAACTCCCGAAATCGGCGCCAATGTGCAGCAACAACTGGAAGCCGACCTGGCGTCGGAAGCAGGCGCCATCCGCGAGTATAACGAGGCTTCTGCAATCTGCCGCGAAGCCGGAGACGCTGGCACCAAGGACCTGTTCGATCGTCTGCTGCATGACGAGGAAGGTCATGCGGACTTCCTGGAAGCGCAACTGCATGCGATTCGGGAAATGGGAGTCGGTCCGTACCTGGCACAACAACTAAGCCAATAAGTTCGCTTTCGGACGGAACGGCGCGCTAATCGGTGCGCCGCCTTCGCTGCGTCAAGCGTTGTGCACATCGACGACACTCTGTGCTCGTTTGCTGTTTAGATTTGTCATTACCAGCGCAGCGAGGAATCTGCTTTTCATCGGCGGCGCGCCTACTTCTTCTTCACTGCGATCACATTGTCGTCCGGATTGCGGTCGATCAGCTTATCCACTGGATCAATGCCGGCCTGCGCCGGAACCCTGTCGACTGTCACCGTGAACTCGGTTTTCTCCTGCTCGATCTTGTGCTTCTGCAGGTAAAGGAACTTCCCGTTAGCATCCAGCACGCCAATGTCGATCAAGTCATGCAGCGGCACGGCATGCTCCTGCCCGCGGCCATCAGCGCGCACTTTCTTGGCCTCCACCGTCAAGTGGACATCGTACTTCCCATCAGGCCGCTGAACATAGTCTGCGGAAATCGCGCGGTCGTCGTACAACGTGATGTTCTCGAACAGGTCGTCGAATAGATATTGGTACTCGGGCGGCGTGACCTTCTTGAAATATCCTTCCAGCTCGAGCGAAGTCGGGTATGGCCCGTCCTTGAAAGCATGGGCCTGAAGGAACTCACGTATGGCTTCGTTGACCTTGTCTTCGCCAATGTAGTCCTGTAGCTCATACATCACCATCGCACCCTTGTTGTAATGTATGTAGCCCTGGTTCGGGTCAACTTTGTACAGCGGATTCTCTTCATTGCGCTCGGCTCCCGCGGCCCCGCAGGTATCCGTCGAGTTCGATAGCGCAAGAATTTCTTCATCGACTCCGGACCGAAGTGGTGCTTCATCACCATGAGCGCCGTGTATTGCGCCATAGTCTCGTCGATGGAAGTCGCTCCCTGCACATAGGCCGACATCACCTGGTGTCCCCACCACTGATGGCCAGTCTCGTGCGCGGTCACATAAAAAGGCATATTCAACGCCTCGGGTTTATTGCTCACCTTGGTGATGAAGCCGATCGATTCAGAGAACGGAATCGTGTTGGCGAATGACTCGGCAAACTGTCCGTAGCGAGGAAATTCGATGATGCGAAGCTGATGGAACTGGAATGGGCTGAAGTTAGCGGTGCAATAGGCCAGGGTCTCCTTCATGCTCTCCATCATGGTGTCCAGATTGAACTCGTGTCCTGGCTGGTAATAGATCTCCAGATTGACGTTCTGCCAGCGGTCGCGGCGAACCGCGTAGCGTGCCGATTGAATCGAGTAGATATTCATGATCGGCGCATCCATCTTGTAATGGAAATAGCGGCGTCCATCTTGTACCCACTCTTTTTGCAGATAGCCCGGCGCAATTGCGATCTGGTCGAGGCTGGTGCTGACGGTGGCGTCGAAGTTGATCCAGTCGGCATCGAAAGCGCCGCTGTTGTACTGGCGAGCTGCAATGTCATCCAGCGTGGGCAGCCGTCTTGCTTTCTCCAGTCCATGGCGATGGCGCGCGCTGTCATCGGTCAGCTCGATGTTGGGCGAGTACCCGATGTAGGGACCATAGCTGTCGTTCATGAAGCTTCCATTGCGCACAATATCCGTGTTCGGCTGCGAGTTCTCGAATCCCGGATTATCGTATTGCAACGCATAACTCAGTTGGATTCGCCCATGCGGCGGCAACGGAGCCGGTAGACGATACAGATAGAAACCTAAGTTGGATCTTCGATCAGCGCGGTCTGGCCGCCGGCAAAACTAAGGCGGTCGATGCGGATATGGGGTAGCGGCAGCGGCGCCAGGTCAGCCGGCCAGACAGTCAATGCGATGCGATCGATGTCTGATGACGTCTTGTTCTCCAGCCACATCGTGCCATGCACCGACGCCGAACGCTTGTCGGGATAAATGTCCACCTGAGTACTCACATCGGTAATACGGGGCTGTGGTAACGACCAATATTGCCGATACTTCTTTTCATACTGGGCGCGGCCTTCGTCAATCTTGAAGGCGTTTCGATACGGATTCACGATGTTGGTGTTGTAAAAGATGTATCCGCCGACCCCGAGCAATAGCAGGACGCAGGCAGTTGCGCCGGTCAAGGTAGCTCGCGAAAATCTCGCGGATGCCAGATTCAGCCGGACGCGCCAACTACTTTCGGTGCCTCGTACCCAGAACAGATTGGTGACCATCGCCAGCAAAACAGCGGCAATCGCCCAATAAAGCCGAAACCAGAAAACTGATTGCGCGAACGGGCCGTAGCCGTTCATGTCGGAGTATGTGATGGCCGGCGTCTGCCCAAAGCGGTAGAGATAATGTTGAAATCCCGCCGCCGGCAGCGCAATGGTGGCTATCAGGTAGACCACCATCACAAAATGGCCAAGATACTTGTTGTTAACCACGGTCTGCACAAAAATGGCGAGAACGCAGAGGAGCCACAACTCTGTCAGTCGATTGAGAAACAGTTCGCGGAAGTAAAGTCCCAACTGGAAGTGGTAATAACCTTGCGCTATCTGGACGATCAATCCCGATGCCAGCAGTACCAGCACGACCAACACTTGGGTCAGCATCAAAGCGAAAAGTTTCGAGCTGAACAGCACCCAGCGCTGCAAGGGGAACGCATCCATCACCTGATTGAGTTGGGCATCGCGCTCCCGCCACACCAGTTCGCCGGCATAGAAAATGATGATGACCAGGAAGATGACGAACCCGGCGCCGGTATTCTGCAACATCTGGTAGGTGACGGGGTAAGTAGCCGTGGCAAACGGGTCATTGATTCCGATTGCCGACAGGATCGCGAACAGTCCTCCGGCCAGCATCAGCACCAGGAAGAAGACGTTCTTGGTCGTCTCAGTGAACTGAATTCGCGTGAGCGACAGCAACTGGCGCAGCGAGGCGCTGGCCGAAAAGACAGGATGAGCAATTGGCAGCGATTCCGCGACGGCTACCGGCTCCGCTTCTTCCGAAGTCTGGCGTCGCCTGCTTCGTTCCGCAGGATAGGCGAAGCCGAAGTTCACGTAGGTCAGCAGGAGAAACATCGCTCCTACCCCTAACCACAGGGCGCGATTGGCCAGCAGGATTCCCTGCAACGGAATGAGCTGCGTATTACGCTGGAACGGCGCCCAGTAGCGCGTAATGCGATCGATGGCGTTTCCACCCAGCGGATCGGCCAGAGCCGAGGTCACGCTGATATTCAGGTTGGTCGAAAGCTGGCTAACCGTGAAATAGCCAATCAGCACCAGCACGCCGGCAACGTATACCGGCAGCATCTTCCGCGTGAGCGCAGCCAAGGCGAAGAAGATGGCGGTAATAAACAGAAGGTTCGGAAGAACCGTGATGAAATAGGGCTGAAAATATCCGCCGACAATCTGTGGTCCGAGCCGCGTTTTATCCAGCCACGGCAGCAGAGTACCGATCCATGCGCCTAATCCCACGCTGGAAAAAATAAAGATCTGCAATACGAATGCCGCCAGGAAGCGGCCGCCCAGATAGTCGAGCTTTGTGATCGGAGCTGTATAGAAAAAGACGGCAGAGTTGTTGTCGATGTCCTGATAGGTAGCTTGTCCGGCAATCGCCGCAGTGATGATGATGCCGAAGAAGCTGATGTATGTAATGATGACGTTCAGGGCATAGGGCGAGTTGATCAGTACTTTACCGCCGGTGCCGAACTCGACGCTTGAACCTCCAATGGCTCCTCCGGAGATCAAGGTAAACAGGCAGCCGAGCGCGAAGAACACGAGGAAGTAGATATACGTGGAGAGGCGGTGCAGGCGCTGATCGAGTTCGAAGAGGAATATGTTGGTCAGCATGAGATCAGTTGGCCGGAGCTACCGCGGAATGCACGAAACCTTTAATGGTCGCGAAGTAGAGGTCCTCCAGGTCAGGAGTCATTGACTCGAAGCCGGCTTCGGGCTGGTCATCCTGGAACACTCGCAGCATCGTCCGTCCGGCAAACAGGTGCATGGAAATCACCCGAAAGCGCTGCTGATAATCCGCCAACTCCGATCGCGAGATCGCTTTTCGCCACACCCTTCCATTCAGTTCCGCAACCAGCGCGGCCGGATCGCCCACCACGCGCACCCGTCCCTGATGAATGATTGCCATGTTGCTGCACAGATCGCTGACGTCGGAGACGATGTGGGTCGACAGAATCACGATCACGTTTTCGCCGATGGCGCTCAGCAGGTTGTGAAAGCGCACGCGCTCTTCCGGATCGAGCCCGGCGGTGGGTTCGTCCACGATAATCAGCCGGGGATTCCCCAGCAGCGCCTGCGCAATTCCGAAGCGCTGTTTCATGCCCCCGGAGAAACTGCCGAGCGGCTTGTTGCGATGGTCCCAAAGATTCGTCTGCCGCAACAGCGCGTGAACCACGTCACGCCGCTCTTTGGCGTTCTCGATTCCCTTCAGCTCCGCAAAGTGCGATAACAGTTTCTCGGCTGCGACCTTGGGATATAAGCCAAATTCCTGCGGCAAATATCCCAGCATCTTGCGGACTTCGTCTTTCTGCCGCAGTAGATCAATTCCGCCAAGTTGGGCGCTGCCGCTGTCGGCCTCCTGCAGCGTGGCCAGGGTGCGCATGAGCGTCGACTTCCCTGCCCCATTAGGGCCAAGTAAACCAAACATGCCGAGAGGAATGGCGAGCGAGACGTCGTGCAACGCTTGTGTCCCGTTGGGATAGCGCTTGGAGAGATTTTCGATTTGTAGTTGCATCGCTCCTCAGGGTCGTAAGTCTCAGATACGAGAATACCTAGAAATTGGTTCCAGGCAGACAAGAATTATCGTTGCGACCGCATGTTTTGCCGGCAGGGAGAATCCGCACTTCGCAGAAGAGAGCAGATCCCTCGCTGTGCTCGTGATGACAAATCTTGGGGTTATCGTCTATAGAATTACCCGAAATAGGGGTTTACAAAACTTATGTTTTCTTAACAAAAGGCAATGTCGCCTTGTGTTTAGGTAATAGTTGGAATAATTCCCTAGATTTGCGAAGAAGAGTCGTGGGCAGACCCAGGAAGCGCGCCAAGCTCGAGCTAAGAATGCGAACTATGATTCCACAATCAGTTAAAACGACGGTCTTCGCGATTCTTATTCTTATCGCGGGCAGCTTATTTCTTGCTTCACCAACTTCCGCAGCCCAACAGGCCGACACCTCGCCGCAGGCCAATGCTCCGAAGAAAACCCGGGCCGTCGGCACTGTCAAGTCGGTGAACGGCAACACGATCACGCTCACCACCGACACTGGTTCTGAAATCAACGTGCTCATCGGACCGACGACTCGCCTGGTGCGTATGGCGCCAGGGCAAACCGACCTGAAGAGCGCACCAGCGATCCAGTTGAGCGATGTTCAGGTGGGCGATCGCCTGCTGGCTGGAGGAACACTTTCCGACGATGGCAAGTCCGTCGCAGCTACCTCGGCGGTCGTCATGAAGAAGTCTGATGTTGCCGAGAAGCAGGAGCACGATCGCGAAGAGTGGCAGAAACACGGTACGGGCGGTGTGGTGAAGGCGGTCGATGCCGGCGCTGGAAGTATCACGCTCTCCACCGGAACGCTGGGCGCGCCCAACACTTTGATCGTCCACGTTTCCAAGGACACGATCATCCGCCGTTACGCTCCCGACTCGGTGAAGTTCGACGATGCCAAGCCGGGCACGCTGGAACAGATCAAGGCCGGCGATCAGCTTCGCGTGCGCGGCACCAAGAGCGACGATGGCAAGGAAATGGCTGCAGCAGAAATTGTTTCCGGAAGCTTCCGCAGCATCGCCGGTGTAGTGGTGTCCGCCGATGCGGCGAGCAATACGATCACGGTGACGGACCTGGCGAACAAGCGGCCGGTAACGCTGAAAGTTGCCTCCGACTCGCAGATGCACAAATTGCCTGCGATGTTCGCACAGCGCATTGCTATGCGTTTGAAAGGTGGTGCTGCTCCCCCCACGGGCGGAAGTGCTGCCGCGGGCACTTCGGCCGGAGGCGGTGCCGGCAATGGCTCTGCTCCGCGAGCTCAAGGCGGGCATGCTCTTGCCGACGGTGGTGCCAGCCCCGGCGGGGTTCGTCCGGGTGGGGCGCCTGATTTTCAGCAAATCCTCAATCGCATGCCCGCTGCCAGTCTCAGCGATCTGCAAAAAGGCGACGCGCTGATGATCGTCGCCACCGAAGGCTCAGCCGAATCACCTTCAACGGTGATTATCCTGCTCAGCGGTGTTGAGCCGATTCTTGCGGCTGCCTCTCCCAGCCAGGCCAGCACGATTTTGTCACCGTGGAATCTGTCCACCGGAGCAAATGCTGGAACGGGAGACACTCCCTAGCGGAATACATGCAGCGACACAACTTTTCGGCTTCATGAGAGTCCAACTACTCCAAATGCGTTTGTGTGCCATCGTCCTTCTCTTACTTTCGATTTTTGCTGCTGCCGCCTGGGCGCAAACATCGGGAACCCTGCGTGGCCGGATAACCGATCCCTCCGGCGCCGTTATTCCTGGGGCTACGATTACGGCCACCGGGGCTGACGGCAAAACCTCCAGCGCGGAAACCAATCACCAAGGGGTTTACGAACTCAAGGGGCTTGCTCCAGGCTCTTACAACGTGACGGCCACCGCGAAGGGCTTCGCCGTCGATGAGGAGGCTGATGTAAAGGTTGTCGCCGGCCAGCCGCAACAGCTCGACATTGGTTTGGAGATCGAGGTCGAAAAACAAAATGTCGAAGTACAGGAAGAAACGCCGACGGTTAGCGTGAGCCCTGAAAACAGCGCGGGCACCATCGTGCTCAAAGGTAAGGATCTGGATGCGCTCTCCGACGATCCCGACGAGCTATCCTCAGAGTTGCAAGCCCTGGCCGGGCCCTCGGCTGGACCAAACGGCGGCCAAATCTACGTCGACGGATTTACCGCCGGGCAACTCCCGCCGAAGTCGGCGATCCGCGAAATCCGTATCAACCAGAACCCCTTTTCCGCCGAATATGACAAGCTCGGCTATGGACGTATCGAAGTCTTCACCAAACCCGGAACCGATCAGTTCCACGGCCAACTCATGGTGAATGGAAATTCTTCGTACTTTAACTCGCTCAATCCCTTCATTACGTCGACGCCAGGCTACTACTCGGAAATCTTCAACGGCAATGTCAGTGGGCCGATCGACAAGAAGGCCTCATTCTTCTTCACCGTCCAGCAGCGCGACATCGACAACGTAAGCGTGGTCGTCGCCCAGGTGCTCGGTCCGGGTAACACCATCGTCCCCTACACTGCGACCGTGCCGAGTCCGGCGAAGCGGCTGAACATCAGCCCTCGCGCCGACTTCCAACTGTCGCCCAAGAACACGCTGACCGTGCGCTATCAATATGTGCGGAATACAGAAGATAACGAAGGCATCGGGCAATTCTCTCTTCCCACAACTGGTTTCAATTCGCACAGCACAGAGCAGACCGTACAGATCAGCGACACCCAGACGATCAGCCCGACGATGGTGAATGAGACGCGTTTTCAGTACATCCGCGATAGCGACACGCAGGTTCCACTAAGCGTCGATCCCACCGTCGTTGTGCAGGGAGCCTTTACCGGTGGCGGAAGTTCGAGTGGCGCGGTGGTAAGCAATCAAGACCACTACGAACTGCAGAACTACACCTCGATCGCCCACGGCAAGCAATTTATCAAGTTCGGGGGTAGGTTGCGGGGAACCTTGTTTTCGAGTGAACAGAACTCCGGCTTCAACGGAACCTATACTTTTTCTTCGATCGCCGCCTATCAAAACACCATCCTTGGCCTGGGAGGTGCCCCCAGCCAATTTGTTCTGGTCGCGGGACAGCCGCTCTCCGACGTTTCCATGGTCGACGTCGGTCTATATGTGGAGGATGAATGGAGGCTGCGTCCCAACATCACGCTTAGCGGCGGTTTGCGCTACGAGACCCAGACCGGCATTCCCTATCAGGGCGATTGGGCGCCGCGCGTGAGTCTGGCCTGGGGCCTGGGACACAACAAGACCCAGCCGAAAACCGTGCTGCGCGGCGGATACGGTATCTTCTACGATCGCTTCTCGTATGACTACCTGTTGCAAGCTGAACGCTACAACGGCACGACCCAGCAGCAGTATGTAGTGGCAAACCCAACCTTCTTTCCGCTGATCCCTACCCCTGCGCAGTTGTCACAGATCTCGACGACTTCGCCCACTGTTTATCAGGTCCAGCCGGGTCTGCGTGTGCCTTACACCATGGAAGCGGCATTTAGCGTGGAGCGACAGGTGACGAAGAACGCGACGGTTTCTGTTACCTATCTCAACTCGCGAGGAGTGCACCAACTCTTCTTGCGCAACGCCAATGCGCCGCTGCCAGGCACATACCCACCCACCGATATTCGTCCTTTCGGTGGGAACACTAATATTTATCAGTACAACTCCGGCGGCGTTTTCGAGCAGAACCAGCTGATCGCCAATTTTCGAGTGAGCGTTGGCACCAAGCTATCGCTGTTTGGTTTCTATTCTCTCAACTTTGCCAACAGCGATCTGGGAAGCGGCGGCGCGGTTTCGATTTCGTCAGGAGGAGGCGGCGGCGGATTCGGCGGCGCCTTCGGCGGAGGCACCAGTTCCCCGCAGTTCGTCAGTAACTCCTACGATCCCATGGAAGACTACGGGCGTGCCGCCTTCGATGTCCGCAACCGTCTATTTATCGGCGGCACCATTTCCCTGCCCTACGCTCTTCGCCTCAGCCCGTTCATCATCGCCGACTCGGGTTCGCCGTTCAACATCATCGCTGGTCAGGATCTGAACGGCGACTCGATTTTCAATGACCGTCCCGCGCTGGGCGGTACGACCGGACCCGGTGGCACGGTCTACATGACGCCATACGGGACTTTCAACACCGCTCCCATTCCCGGCCAGACCATCGTTCCCATCAACTACGGCACTGGGCAATCTTTGTTTAGCTTGAACCTGCGGCTGAGCAAGACGATCGGCCTGGGACCGAAAGTCGAGGGCCACGGACGGTCCGGAGGATCTGGCGGAGGCGGAGGTGGTGGTGGCCGCGGAGGCGGAGGTGGCGGACTTGGAGGCCGCGGGCTTGGAGGGCAGGGCGGCGGCCCGTTTATCTTCAGCGGAGAAACGAATCGCAAATACAACCTGACATTCAGCGTCAGTGCACGAAATTTGCTGAACAATGTGAACTATGCGCCGCCCATCGGGACCCTCGGCTCGCCCCTGTTTGGGACGTCGAACGCGTTGGCCGGCGCTCCATTTTCTTCCGGCTCCGCCAGCCGGCGCATCGACTTGCAGATGTTGTTCTCGTTCTAAAGCCGGGACCGGTGATCCCGGCTGTTCAATCCTGTCGAGCGGCGGCCCGCTGTTCTCCTGCATCATCGGGCCGCTCATCTTCTTCCTGGTGAAGCGTGACTCGCCATTCGTGCGTTTTCACGCCCTTCAGGCCGTGCTGTGGCAGCTGGTCATGATGATGTTCTCCATGGCCTTCTTCGCCGCGGTCATTGCTGACGCGGTCGCGGCCCCGAAATTCGGGAGTGGCGGCTCCTTTGCTCCGGTGATGTTCATGCTGAGCTTCTATGCGCTCTTCGGACTCTTCTCGCTGGCTAACCTGGTGATTGCGATCTATTTCGCAATCAAGGCGAACAGCGGAGCATGGGCCTCCTATCCCTTGATCGGGCGCGTGGCGCGGACCTCCTCAGCATCTAATGGAAGCCTTTGCTGATCCTCCGCCTCGTTCCTTACGAAAACAGGGCCAACTGTTCTTCGCCTCCTGGTGGATGAGCGCTCTGGCTGCGCGAGCTGAACTCGCGGCTGATCCCGTACTTGGTACGCAAGCGTGCAATCAATTCCGAAAGACGCCTGCTATACGCCTTGCTCACAAACGCCCGATCGGCATATCGCTTGTGATACTCCTCCACCAATTTCGGAAATTCCTTCACCAGAAATGGCAGGAACACGCTCGCCGAACATGGTTTCAGGAACAACGGATTGGCATAGATATACTTCCCGCCTGCCTCCTTGGTGGCGCGTACCAGTGCGTCCAGTGCGCTCGGCGAGTCGGTAATCCCTGGCAGCACGGGCGCGCAAATCACCCCCGCGTTCAGCCCCACGGCGCACAATTCGCGCACTGCCTCCAACCGCAGGTCGGGACGCGGCGCGCGGGGCTCCAGAATTCGCGCCAGTTTTGTGTTGAGCGTGGTGACGGTAAGATTCACGAACAAAGAGTTATGCTCGGCGACGCGTCGCAGAAGCTCTATGTCACGCCGGATCAGGTCGGACTTGGTGACAATTCCAATCTTCAGGCCATGATGTTGTGCCACCTCTTCCAGAATTCCGCGCGTAACCTCGAAGCGCTTCTCCGCCGGCTGATACGGATCGGTCGCCGTACCAATGGCAATCTCCTCCCCGCGTTTCACTTTTCGTAAATCCTGCCGCAGCAGCCACGCCGCCTGTTGCTTGACGAAGATCTTGCGCTCGAAGTCCACGCCGTCGCGCATTTCCATGAACTCGTGGGTGTAGCGCGCATAGCAATACTTGCAAGCAAACTCGCAGCCGCGATACGGATTGATGGTCCAGTCGAAGGGCACCCTGGTCGAGGTACAGCGATTGAGCAGCGACCGCGCCGGCAGCTGGAAGTACTCAACCAGATGCCCCTGGCGAATCGATTCCCCCTGCGCCGCCAGCTTGGCAATGCCAACCAGGGTCGGGGCGCATTCTTCAGTATTCTCGACTTGGAGCAGCGAGGGGTGCATGCCACAATCGCTTAGTTTCGTTTTTTGTTCGCCTATGACACCCTACAGACTCACACAGCATGAAGTCAAGCCGTCTGTCGCTGACTCCTCACACACATTCGCGCCACGCCAACCCGCGCCAGTTCCCCGCCATCCAATCTCATCTGAAATCAAGAGAACTGGGAGGGCGAGCATGTCAGACCAAAAGCACATTGTGGACGCGCTGGAGAAGTTGATCGCCATTTGTCGGGACGGCCAAAACGCGTACCGCGACGGCGCCGAGCACGCGAAAGATCAGGAATTGAAAAAGTTTCTCAGCCAAGTGAGTCTGGAGCGGGCCAAGTTCGCCGGGGATCTGGAAAGTGAAGCGGTACGCTGGGGCAAAGCTGACGTAGACCGCTCGGGCAGCACATTGGGAGCGATCCATCGTGGCTGGACCGATCTGAAAGCCAATCTGGGCGGAGGCGATGACGCTATCCTGTCCTCGATGGAAACCGGCGACAGCTATGCCAAGGACCAATACGACAAGTACATTCGCGACAATCAACTTCCCGACGACGTCTTGGGAATCATCCGGAATCAAGCCCAGGCAATTGTTGGAATGATGGAACGGGTCAGGGTGATGCGGCAGCACAAAAACGCCGCCTAGCGTGGTGTCCGACAGCGTAAGACTTAGCTATAGTTTGTTCAAACCGTCGAGCGCTGCCACTTTATAGGCCTCCGCCAACGTGGGATAGTTGAATACGGTGTCTCGGAAATATTCGATGGTGCCGCCCATGGTCAGGACAGCTTGCCCGATGTGGACGATCTCGGCGGCACGCTCTCCGATGATGTGCACTCCCAGCAGCTTGAGGCTGCTGGGATCGAACAGGAGCTTCAGGAAACCCTGATCGTCGCCCAGCATCTGGCCTTTCGCCAGTTCGGCGTAGCGCGAGATGCCGCTTTCGTACGGAATCTTATCGCGAGTCAGCTGTTCCTCGGTTGCACCCACCATGGAAATCTCGGGAATCGTGTAAACGCCGTAGGGGATGAGGTTCGGCGGTACACTGCCGGCAATGCCAAATATGTGGCAACTGGCAAGTCTTCCTTGTTCCATGGAAGTGCTGGCGAGTGCCGGAAAGCCAATCACATCGCCGGCCGCGTAGATGTGCGGAATCGAGGTCTTGAAATTCTCGTCAACGATCAGCTTCCCGCGCCCGTCAGGCACCAGCCCAATTGACTCCAGGTTGAGTTGATCGCTGTTGGCCTGGCGCCCGACGGCATACAGCAGAGCGGCGCCATGTACTGTCTTCCCGCTCTCCAACTTGGCGAAGACGCGATCGCGGTCATCGTCAATTCCCACCTGCACAACCTTTTCACCAAGACGAAAAACCGTTCCCAGTTGCCGAAGCTGAAAACACAGGCTCTCTACGACCTCGTGATCGACAAAATCGAGGAGTATGGACCTCTGGTCGAGCAGCGTGACCTTGACTCCCAGCGCAGCAAACATCGAAGCATATTCCAGCCCGATGATCCCCGCGCCCACCACGATCAGCTCGCGTGGCAGCTCTTCCAGTTCGTGGACCTGGTCGGAGTCGAAGATGCGCTTGCCATCGATAGGAATGTCGGCGCTATGCGCCGGCCGAGTCCCGCAAGCGATCACAAAATTGTTGCCCCGCAGCAGACTGTAACCTTCATCGCTGGCGACTTCCATGCTGTGCGGGTCGAGGAAGCGCGCATTGCCCTCGTAAACCGTGACCCGATTGCGCCGCAGTTGCGACTTGATCACCTCAATCTCGCGCGCCATCACGGAGTCAGCGCGGAAGACCAGATCTTGCATCGAGATGTTTTCTTTCAGTGCGTAGCCGCGGCCATAGAATGTGCGCTGCCGCAGCCCACTCAGGTAGAGGATGGCTTCGCGAAAGGTCTTACTGGGAATCGTACCGGTATGGACGCACACGCCGCCGATGGTACGCTTGCGCTCGACGACGGCGACTTTCTTGCGCAACTTGGCAGCGCAGATTGCCGCCTTCTGTCCGGCCGGGCCGCTGCCCACCACGATCAAGTCATAGATGTTGTTGTTGCTGGCTTCGGTCGTGGGCAAAGCGGCGATCTCCTGACAACCTTAACGCCGGTGATGGCGAATTTGAGTCGGCCCAAATGAAGCTATCACCAATCCGAGGCGAACGGAAGCAGCAGGGCCTTGCCCGAGGGCCTTGGATACCGAAGTTGGAGCACAATTTATCAGGAATTTACATTCCGATTCGGCCGACTTCGCTAGCAGTGACCGCAGAAGGTTTTCACTTCACTCTATCGCAGATCTCAAAATCCTCTCCCGAACCCGATCAGAACTGAGGAGGCGTGGCCGGCAGTGCCGCGGAGTTGATGCCTTCGCACATTCCGTTATGGACTGTCACGTTTCCGTGGGCATCAAGCTTCACCGTCCAGATGGTGTCGTAGTCGGTGTCCGGCCAGGCGGGCGCGTTTGGGCCGGCCCCGTGATAAGTAGCCAGCAACGCATTAATCGTCGGCTGTATATATTGATAAGCCCACGCCACCAGCAGGGTCTGATTGGAGAAGGTGCCGCCGTTAAAGAAGAAATTGCTGGTCAACGCGTTCGCATTCGTGTCGGTCATCAGGAAGCTCGCGACCAGATTGTAGGGCACGCTATTGGCGATGGCGTATGGTTCGACGGTCAACGCGGGCGCGAGCGTTGACCAGGTGGAATCACCCTTGGCGCCGACCGAGCCGGGGCTGAATTGACCGGGATCCATGGAGTACACCTGATTGGGAAGTCGGATTTTGCCCTGCAGCGCATTGGGCAAATCCAGCGCGCGCCATTGTCCCGCGCCGACGTAATTGTTGTCGGACCAGTAAGCCTGGGGATGCGCCTCGGCGTGCCGGATGATGTAAACGGTTTCATTAGTGTTGGTTCCTGCCGGCACAACCGCACCACCCTGGCCGCCGGTCAAGGTGATGTTGAAAGGCGTTTGCGCGTTACAGGCAGTTCTGGTCAGCTTTGGCGGAGGCAATACCGGATAGCTGGAGGGCGGATTGAGCTTGCTGTCGTAGGTGACCAGGCTGGCGCTTCCCGTGGGGGTGACTGCGAGGGCATAAACGTAGTTAGGCCCGGCATAGCTTGCGGGAAGAGTCAGGTTATAGCCGTGGAGCGTGCTGATGTTCGTCAACAGCGCACTGACGGTCTCCCATGGCGCTGAGAAGACATAAAAACCAGAAGTATTCTTCTGCAATATCCCACTGATTAGGGCTTCGTTGTCGCCATGGTGATCGTTGAAATCCAGTCCCTTGCAATTCGCACAGAATTCCGACGGCACAGCAACGGATTCGGGCAACGGTTCTGATGAATAGGATGCGTTAATGGGGTAGTTTTGTCCGGTATAAGGACTACCGCCTTCCAAGTCACTGGACAACGTGATCTGGTTCAGCAGCGCAAACTGCTGGATGGTCTCCGGCGCCACCATATCGGGATACTGATTCGCCGTTTGCAAATGCGTCATCGGCGCGAGCGCGTAGATGCTGGTTACATTTTTCTTCCCCAACACCTGCTGTTGCAGATACGTGGCCAGGAGCAGGGAGCGTTGCAAGCCTTGGCTGCTGAGATTGGCTGTCATGGGATCCAGGTCGCCCGACGCATGGTAAGCCAAATCTTCGCTGACCACAAAGATCAAGTTGACGTTACTGGCGCTGAGCGGAGCAGGCGTGGGCGGCGCCGGTGGGTCGGGGCGGGCAGCACCGCCGCATCCTGCCAGCAGGATCAGCGCAAGAACCAACAACAGCGTCAGAACAGGTGCAGTTTTATTCGTAATGGCCATGAGTCTTCTCTCACAACCATTTCATGCTGAGGGCGTTTGCGGGGCAGTGACATCTGCGGAAGAAGACGAATAATTAAAAGGGGCAAGTGCTAAGAACAGGCCGAGTCCCAATCTGGGAGCCCAAACCGGTCGAGGTCCAGGCGGTTCGCTATAGGAGTTAGTGACGGCTTATTCCACTGGCGGCCGCCATGACTCGATGCTCCTCGATCAGTTTCGGAATTCTACCGCCCATGCAGTTACTGTCCCGCGGCCGCCCGATCGGCCAACAACAGAGCCTGCGTCTGGCTGATGCGGCCTGCGGGAACCGACGGATCGGCGGCTGCGAAGTTTTGCCAGCGCGTCGACCTTCTCCTCACCGTCGACCAGCCAGAGAATCCGTCGCGCGCGGTTAATAACGGGATAGGTCAGCGTCATGCGGCGGCGCCCCATGTAAACGCCCGTCAGCCCGACATCGGCGTCGGTGACGTTGAGCACGGGATCGTTGGGAACGAGTGAAGCTGTATGGCCGTCGGGACCGAGTCCCAAGTGAGCGAGGTCGAGCACCGGCGGCTTGCCGGCAATCTTCTCGAGAGTCTCCGCATATTGCTTCGCGGCAGCTTCCGAGTCAGCCATTTCTACCGGCATGGCATAGATCTGGTCCGGCGGAAGAGCAGAACGTGCTCCAGCAGGCTGGCGCGCAGATGAGTGAGGTTGCGATCGGGATCGCCTGCCGGCGCGATACGCTCGTCGACCTGGAAGACGTGCACGTTCGCCCAGGGAACTTCTTCGTTAGCCAGTTCGCGAAGCATGACCCAGGGAGTGTTGCCGCCACTGACCGCCATGATGAAGCGGCCGCGCGCGGCAACCGCGGCTCGCGCGTCGGAGGCGATGGTAGCGGCCGCCCTCTTGGCCAGCGCATCGGCATCGGCAAGGATTTCAATCTGCATTGTGTCTCCCATTTGTTGGAGCTGAACAGCAGGTCCCAAGGTGGCTGAAACCGCCTCGGAATGACTGAATAATGGGTCATACGGCGTGCCCAAAGGCGCGCCCCTTCATAGTGCGGTAGTACGCGGGCCTTAAGGCCAGCTCTGACCTTCCCCGTTGCCCGAGCATTCTTACTTCCCTGCTGCCTTCTCCAGATGTCCGCCGAACTCGTAGCGCATGGCCGACAGCAGCTTGTCGGCAAAGTCGGCCAGCCGCGCGAGCTGAAGCGCTCATACAGCGCGGTGGTCAGCACCGGACGTCGGCACGCCTTCGTCGATGCCGGCCTTGATGGTCCAGCGGCCTTCGCCCGAGTCCGAAACGCGGCCGGCAAACTTCGCCAGCTGCGGATCGGTCAGCAGCGCCGAGGCCGTCAAGTCCAGCAGCCACGAAGCGATAACGCTGCCGCGCCGCCAAACCTCGGCCACGTCGGGCAGATTGAAGTCGTACTGATAATGTTCAGGATCGCGCAGCGGCGTGGTCTCGGCATCGATCTCGCCCTTCTGCTTGCCGATGTTGGCGGCCTTCAATGACGTTCAGCCCTTCGGCATAAGCGGCCATGATGCCGTACTCGATGCCGTTGTGCACCATCTTGACGAAGTGGCCGCCGCCGTTGGGGCCGCAATGCAGATAGCCCTCTTCGGAAGTGCCGCCGCATCTTCTCGCGTCCGGGCGTGCGATCGATGTTGCCGCTCCCGGGCGCCAGCGTCTTGAAGATGGGATCGAGGTGCTGTACCACGCCTGCATCCGGCCGCCAATCATCATGCAGTAACCGCGCTCCAGGCCCCAGACTCCGCCGCTGGTGCCGACATCGACGTAGTGAATGCCCTTCGGGGCAAGCTCCTTGGCGCGGCGAATGTCGTCGATGTAATAGGAGTTGCCGCCGTCGATCAGGATGTCACCCGGCTCCGAGATGACGGCAGCGATGCCGGCGATGGTCTCGTCCACCACGCCGGCGGGAACCATCAGCCAGATGGCGCGCGGCTTGTTAAGCTTCTTGGCGAAGTCCTGCAGCGAGGACGATCCGACCGCCTTCTCCTTCACCAGCTCTTCCACCGCCTTGCGGAAACATGTCGAAGACCACGCATTCGTGCCCCGCCTTCATCAGCCGGCGCACCATGTTGGCGCCCATCCGTCCCAGACCTACCATTCCTAGTTGCATTGCTCGCTCCTATTTTCAGAAATTGTAGTTTTCACTACAGAGAGCACGGAGACAGGGCCGAGACGGCATCAGCCAAAACCCAGCGTCCGCGACCTGTGCTCCATTCATCGGCGCTAAAACGCTCTCGCTGATCTCCTGCTGCAAGCTCCGTGGTGATCTGGTCTTCTACTACGCGCCCTGCGTCAGCACCACGCTCTTCGACTCGATGACCTTCATCAGCTCGTTCCACGATTCCACGAACGACTTCGCGCCTTCTTCCTGCAGCTGCGCAGCCAGCGCATCGACGTCGACGCCGGCCTTGGCGAACTGCGCCAACACCTGCTCGCAATCGCCGCCATCGGGCGGCCATCACGCTCGCCAACTTCGCCGTGATCGGCAAACGCCTTCAGCGTGCCTTCCGGCATGGTGTTCACCGTGTTGGGAGCGGCCAGCGCCTTGATGTAGAGAATGTCGGAGGCCTTCGGATCTTTGGTTCCAGTGCTGGCCCACAGCAGCCGCTGCGGATTGTAGCCGGCATTCACGATCGCCTTCCAGCGCGGAGTGGCCAGCAGATCGCACATAGGCTTTGTAGATGCGCCCGGCAATCGCAATGCCCAGCTTGTCGCGCAGCTCGTCGGGCACTTTCTTGGATACCGCAACGTCCCAGCGGCTGATGAACACCGATGCCACGGAGCCGACATTCGTCGGCAGCCCGGCGGCGATGCGACGCTCGATGCCGCGCAGATAAGCTTCGGCAGCGGCCAGATACTGCTCGCGCGAGAACAGCAGAGTCACGTTGACGGAAACGCCGGCGAAGATCGCTTCCTCGATCGCGGGCAAGCCTTCCTTGGTGCCGGGAATCTTGATGAACAGGTTGGGCCGCGCAGCGCGCGCGTGCAGATCCTTGGCGGCCGCCAGCGTGCTCGCGGTGTCGTAGGCCAGCAGCGGCGAAACTTCCAGCGACACCCATCCATCCACGCCTTTGGTCTGATCGTGGATCGGCCGGAACAGGTCGGCAGCACGCGTCAGGTCGTCGAGCGCGAGTTCGAAGAACAGCGCCTCGCCAGACTTGCCCTGGCTCAGCTTCTTGCTGGATGGCCGGATCGTAGGAGGCGCTCTTCTTGATGGCCTGATCGAAAATTGTGGGGTTCGATGTGAGGCCGGTGACCGAGAGCTCGTCGATGTAGCTTTTGAGCGTACCCGTATCCAGCAGGTCGCGCGTGATGTTGTCCAGCCAGAGACTCTGGCCCAGGTCATGCAAAGATTGCGTCGCTTTCATTGCCTCACCTCAGAATCGGTAGGTTGAAACTACCAGTCAATAGGAGTGCCTTCAACTGGCAAAAGTTGCAGTGGCCTGGCCAGAACCGCAGATAAGGTTGCAGTTTAGAATAAAAAGAGCACTCGCGACACTATACAACGCGGGTCCCACGAGTGTAATTCACGCGAAGTTCACAATGGGCGCTTGGTACCCGCCTTTCGCTGGGCGAGATAAGAACCAGATCCCGCCCTGCGCTTGTGATGACAAATCTCAAAAGCGATGACAAATCTTAGGTCTCGCCGTATTGTGTAAGCCTCACCCTTTGATGCTTCTAACTCGCACCATGACTGGCTCGACGAGCCTGCAGCCATGCACTACATTCGATGTCGCAACCCAAGCTGACAATCGTAGCTTGGGTACGGGGAAGGAGTACCCTGATGGTCACGGAGCTACCATGGCTGATCTCAATCAGAAATTCGGCATAGCTGGAGTCGCCCAGCTAGTTGAGGGAAATGGCGGTTGCCGGTGGTGCAAGTCCCACTCCGCCGGCTTCCGGAGAAATGTATCTTCACGGCGCCCATGTGACCTCATGGAAACCTGCAGGGCAGCGGAAGTTCTCTTCGTCAGCGCGCATTCCCTCTGGAAAGACGGCGTTGCCATTCGCGGAGGCGTCCCCATTTGCTTTCCCTGGTTTGGCGACAAAGCAGACGATCCCCACGCTCCGGCCCATGGATTCGTACGCACCAAGTCCTGGCAGCTTGAGTCGATCGCGCAAGCGGGCGAAGCGGTAACGGTGAGTATGTTCACCGCCAGCGACGACAGCACAAAGAAGTGGTGGCCTGCCGATTTCCATCTGCTGCATCGGGCCACGTTCGGTCCTCACCTTATTCTTGAACTCGTCACGACCAATACCGGATCGGCAGCGCTGCGTTTCGAGGAAGCGATGCACGCCTACCACAGAGTAGGAGATACCACGCAAGCCCGCATATCGGGCCTGGATGGCGTTCCTTATCTGGACAAAACGGACTCGTATCGCGAGAAGACTCAACATGGAGACATAACGATCACGTCCGAAACCGACCGCGTCTATCTCGATACCCGGCATCCGCTCAGCTTGAGCGATCCTATCCGACATCGTCAGATACAGGTTGCTAAAGAGAACTCGCTGACGACGGTGGTGTGGAATCCATGGGAGGAAAAGGCGCGTGCCCTGACCGATCTCGGAGACGATCAGTGGAAGCAGATGCTGTGTATCGAAACCAGCAATGTCGGCAGCTTCGCCGTGGAACTCGCGCCGGGCCAGCAGCACATCATGAAGGCGACCGTCACGATTCGCGATTTCTAGCGCCCGCCCGACAGATCGCCGCCGGTCGGGCTGGTAAGCACGCAACCGTTCCGCAATGTTTCCGGGTACTCATGATTTTGCAATCAAGTACGTTAACAGCGAATCCAGGATCAAGTCCGATCCCGGAACGGCGGGCAATGACAAGTAAGGTCCCCAAATCTCTCGCAGCATTTGATTCAACCGCTTTTTCAGCCCTGCTTTGAAAGCTTGCAAGTCGGCGGTCGGAACGTGGCTCAATTTCAGCCCGTCCAGTCGCGAATCGATAGGATGAATGTCGCTCCCGGTATATCGAATCGGCCCAATCGCTCCCGGCTGAGACAATAAAGGATCGGTCAGGACGGTGCGCGCGTGGGTCCGTCCCACATCGTAGTCATGATCCCGGAATTGCTGATCGAAGAATCCCAAGAACGCCTGTAATCCTGCGCCGGCCAACTCGCTATCGGTCGCGGTTACGCCGTAGATCGTCATGTAGTCGCGTGCTCCCAGACCGGCGGCGGTTTCAAAGGCGAGCACCCCATCGCGAAACGCCAAGGCTGACGCCGATGTCCCGCCTAACTCCGTCATTTCCTGGTCATACTGCGCGGCAATGCGTTGTTGCGCCGCGGCCAGCGTTTCAGGCTGGGTAGCGCCCGGAGGGAAATGCTCGCCGTTGACGAAGAAGAGCGACAACAGTGAGCGTGAGGTCGTCGCTAAACTGGCTACGTCAATGGCTCCGCTTCGAATAGCATCTTTCAGACCCTCGGCTCTGGAGTCCAGCAACACAATACGCTGATTCATGCCCTTGGCCGTGATCCAATCCTGAAATCCGGATTGTCCCATCACCACATCAATCAGCCGCTGCACTAGATGGAAATAATCCGCGTTGGCGGAATGAAAATTATCGTTCACTAGCGGATCCTTGGCATGGGGAGACACGAAGAGATAGAAACGTCTCTCCTGATCCATGTGCTGATCGATCAAGTCCACCAGATTCTTGGCCATCCCTAGCGGCTGATTCTGCAGTATGCCGCCGTCGGAATAGGTAAATGTGGCGGGATCCTGGTCCCATGGTTCCAGATTCTGTCCTGAGTAATCGTCGGGTTCGCCCTTCGCCGACCGTTGCAGATTCCGCGCGCGAAAAGCAATTGGAAACGCTCCGCAGGATACCGATGCTCCCCGTAGTGGCTCCCAGAAGTCTTCTGTGTCGCAGGTTGCAGCCACCACGTGGCGCGTCAACTGGTCGCCATAGTTGATGTAAACGAACTTGCCGCCGGGTGTAACCGGATATCCGTAGGCGACGCCATTCAGATTCGTCATTGCCACACCCACGCGAAGCTCGTCTCCCACTCCGGCATGCCGCTGCGCCGGAGGCGGTGGCGACGTGGCATAACGCGCCGTCAGCGCTTCTTTGGAAATGGTTTCGATCAGGTCAGAAGAGAACAGTGACAGTAGCGCCGGCTCATCGTTCTGGGTCGCCTGCAATCCAGCCAGACTGATCCGCTTCACCCATATGTTATAAAGCGGATTGTCATACGGGCCTTGGAATTCTCCGGCGCCGTACAACAACTTCTGCGCCAGGATGATGGCTGTCATGCCGCCTGCCGAGGCTCCGGTAAGCACATCAATCTCAATCCGGTCATCATCTGTGGTCGCCGGATTATTGTTGTGCTGCTGGATCGCGTCCAGCACCTCATACAGAACTCCGGCTTCATAACTGCCCAGGGAAACGGCTCCCGCGATGGTGATGGCAAGATTCTTCGGCAATTTGCACCTGCCTGAACTAAGAAATCACTGCACCAAGATTTTGGCTCATCAGATTACCACTTGTTCTCTCCGGCTGAAATGGCTCCGTAGGGCCGGGAGATTCATCTTCCTTCGAGCCGATCTTCTTCATGTCGTTTTTTCTCCTGCATATCCCTTTGGCCGCTCTCTTTTTGTGGCTTTCCCGTTCGGCATCGCAGTTTGACTCCGGTCATCACTTGACGCCGAGGAAAGGCCCCACAACACTTGCACGGCGGCTATTCATGCCCGGACGCGCATTGTTTTGCGATCCACCTCGATTCACGCCTTTTGAGTCGCCTCAGGTGGCCAGTTGGGCGTTTCAATACCGAACTGCTTGGCGTACTCGGCGTTCAGCCGCTGCCAGCCGCCGAACTTCATCGCCTCGGGGCCGACGATGCGGCCGATGGGAGTTCCGCTGAGGAGGTGATCCAGAACATCGAAACAAATGTGCCACCCGGCAGCACCCATGGAGATGAAGCGGCGACCGATGTTGGTCCACAGCGTCAGGCGCGTGCCGCCACCAACGCTTCGAGCTCCCACCGCATATCGAAATCACCCCAGTTGTACTCCAGCATCTGGGAGCGTCGGCTCGCGTCACGGTGGTTTCGGTAACGTGCGGCGCGGGCGCTCCCACCGTAGTGAGCTTCACCGTGCTTCCAACTGTGCCCAGGCTCCATCGGCGTCGAAGGGCGCCCACTCGCGCAGATGCGCCGGGTCGGTAAGCGCCTGCCAGACTTTTTCCGGCGAGTGGCGCAGTTCTCGGACGAGAATAAGCGTCCACTTCTCTCCGTCCTTTTGTATGTGCGCCCCGCTGGCCGGACCCGGCGTGTACTGCTCGCGATCGGTCACCTTCGTCTCCTAAGGTCAGTGCTAGTGGTTAGCGGTTAGTGGTCAGAAATCAAGCGATGCGCCAGCCGGCGTTCAAACTGGCCACCGGCCACTGAACACTGGCCACTTTTCATAGCCTTAACGAGCCCCGGAACGCCCTGCCGGCATAGTACGATTCCGCACCGTTGTGATACACGAAAACCGTGTTGTAGCGGCGATCACAAAAGATCGCTCCGCCGAGTTTTCTGATAGCAGAAGGTGTTTTCACCCAGCTCGACGTTTTCACATCGAACGTTCCAAGCTTCTGCAACTCTCGATATTGTTCTTCCGTTAACAGCTCGATGCCCATGGCAGCTGCCATATTCACAGCGCTATCTTTTGGTTTATTTTCTTTCCTTGCCTCCAGCGCTTCACGGTCGTAACAAATACTTCTGCGATCTTTAGGACTTTCCGCTGCACAATCATAAAAAATGTATTCGCCTGTCTTTTTATCGTGACCAACGACATCCGGTTCACCGCCAGTTCTCTCCATTTCATGGAGTGACCAAAGTCTTTCAGTATTAGCTTCCAGCTTTGCTTGTACTTTGGCCCATTCAAGACCTTTATGGCGGTTCATGTTTTTCTCAAAGCGGGCTTTCAGTGCCAGCAGTAGTTCCTTACGTTGTCCTGGTGACAACTCCTTCTTATTGCTGTTCATACTTTTACGTTTCCTCTGTTCAGGTAGTCGGCATAGTCGCGTTCCTGTACGATCGGTCACTCTGCTTCTCGGGAGTCTTGTTATCCTCAGCGGCTAAAGCCGCCATCGAAGGCTATTTACGGACGGTCTGAAGACCGTCCCTTTCAAAGCCAATCCTCAACCCGACCAGCGCATCAGCTGCGTGACCTGGATTAGATTGCCGCAGGTGTCGTTCAGCATGGCGATCTTGGAGGCCGTCACGTCCGTTGGTGGCATAGTAAACTCGGCGCCGCGCGCTTTCATACGCTCGTAATCGGCCTGCAGGTCGTCGGTGAAGAACATGGCCGCGGGCTGGCTCTGCTGAAACATGGCCTGCTGATACGCTTTGGCCGCGGGGTTGTTGTTGAGCGCCAGCTGCAGCTCAGTGCCGTCCGGCTCCTCGGGCGAGACCACCGTCAGCCAACGGTACGGGCCCTGGCTGAAATCGGCCTTCTTGGCAAAGCCCAGTACCTCCGTATAGAAGCGCAGGGCCTTGTCCTGGTCGTCCACATATACGCTGGTTACTTTGATTTTCATTTCGTTTCTCCTTTGTCACGTTCGCGGTTTGCGCCGCGTCGTCTTCGTCTTGTCTTGTTGTTTTCGTTTTTTTCGGTAATGCTGGCGGATCCATGCGGTCCAGGTGGCGTTCGAGAGCATCCACGTGAGCGGACCAGAACCGGCGGAACTGCTCCAGCCACTCTTCCACCTCTTGAAATGGTTCAGGTTTCAGCCGGTAGAGACGGCGCTGTGCGTCCACCGTAGACTCCACGAAACCGGAGTCGCGCAGAACTCGCAGGTGCTTGGACACCGTCGGCTGCGACATACGAAGCTGACGCTCGATCTCGCCCACCGACTGTTGTGACGAGACCAGCAGGCCCAAGATCGCGCGGCGGTTCGGCTCCGCAATGATTTCGAACACGGATTCCATTCGCTTGATATACGCCACAGAGCATATACTTGTCAAGACATGTACAAAGCCGAGGCCCGGGCAAAGAAGATTCATCGGATTTGGGGCGGCGGCGGCGGCGTTTTCGCTGCTGTTTAAGGACTCGACAAGCATTGGAGAGCTCGGAGTCCAGGAAAAAGCTCCTGCCGGCATAGATGCAACGGCAGGAGCGACTAGCCAGTGTTGCGCATGGCTTTGGAACACCATGAACTCAACACTGATTCCAACGGTTCCCTAGATGTCGTAGTACATCTGGAACTCGTAGGGATGCGGACGCAGACGCATGGCGTTCACTTCCTTCTCCCGCTTGTAATCGATGTAGGTGTTCAGCATCTCTTCGGTGAACACATCGCCCTTCAGCAGGAACTGATAGTCGCGCGCCAGCGCGTCGAGCGCGTTCTCCAGCGAGCCCGGCATCGACGGAACCTTCGCCAATTCCTCCGGCCCCAGATCGTAGATGTCCTTGTCCAGCGGCTGACCGGGATCGATCTTGTTCTCGATGCCGTCGAGTCCCGCCATCAGCATCGCCGAGAACGCCAGATACGGATTGCAGCTCGGATCGGGCGGACGGAACTCCACGCGCTTCGCCTTCGGCGACGCCGAATACATCGGAATGCGACATGCCGCCGAGCGATTGCGCCGCGAGTACGCCAGATTCACCGGCGCCTCGAATCCCGGCACCAGCCGCTTGTAGGAATTCGTGGTCGGAGCAATCAGCGCCGACAGCGCCGGACCGTGCTTGATCAGTCCGCCGATGTACCACAGCGCCATCTGCGACAGGCCCGCATAGCCGTCGCCGGCAAACAGCGGCTTGCCGTCCTTCCACAGCGACTGGTGGCGTGTGCATGCCGCTGCCGTTGTCCTGAAAGAGCGGCTTGGGCATGAAGGTCACCGTCTTGCCGTACTGGTTGGCGACGTTCTTCACGATGTACTTGTAGAGCATCATGGCGTCGGCCGACTTGATCAGCGAATCGAACTTCAGGTCGATTTCGGTCTGCCCGCCGGTCGCGACTTCGTGATGATGGCACTCGACCACCAGCCCGCAGCTCTGCATGGTCAGCGCCATCTCGGTGCGCAGGTCCTGATAGTGATCGGTCGGCGGAACCGGGAAATATCCTTCCTTGTAGCGCGGACGATAGCCCAGGTTGTTCTCCACGCGGCCGGAATTCCAGCGGCCTTCTTCGGCGTCGATGAAGTAGTAGCCTTCGTGCTCGTTCTGGTCGAAGCGCACGTTGTCGAAGATGAAGAACTCGGCTTCGGCGCCGAAGTAAGCGGTGTCGGCCAGCCCGGTCGACGCCAGATACATCTCGGCCTTCTTGGCGATGTAGCGCGGATCGCGATCGTAGCGCTGCTTGGTGACCGGATCGATCACGTCGCACACCATCACCAGCGTCGGAACTTCGGTGAACGGATCGAGCATGTACTTGGCTGGCATCGGGGATCAGCAGCATGTCGCTTTCGTGAATGGCCGCCCAGCCGCGAATGGACGAGCCGTCCATGCCGAAGCCTTCTTCGAACGACGCTTCGCTCAGCTGATGCGATGGGATAAGAAACGTGGTGCCACAGTCCGGGAAGATCGGTGAAGCGCAGGTCGAGCATCTGCACGTTGTGTTCTTTCACGAACTCCAGGACTGCCTTCGGATCAGGCTTGGTATCAGCCATTCAAATTCTCCTTGTTCGCTCCCTGCCGGCGACGCCTGCCCGGGAGCGATGTTATGTCTTGCCGTGAAACCCTTTGCGGAACGTCTGCCCGAACTTCCACACCTGTATCCGTGCGGAGCGATTGGACATTCCGGGGTAAGAAGTCGGAGTTGCGACCTGCATCAACTAGGGAGTGCGTGTGGCCATGAACACTTGTCCTTGACCCACCCTCCAGCATACGGGTGCGCGACCCGGCTGGGAAATACAATGTTTTTATACTGGCGATAACTCCCATTTATGCTCCGCCTCTAGCAAAAACTGTAGTTCTTTGCCTTCCCTCTTATACAAACAGGCCGCTTTGATTGAATAACTTGCAGAACCGCAGCTAACCTTTCGGCCATAATTTCCTTGACATTGGCACACGACTGAGCCATAAATGTGCCAACATCGCTCCCACCGTTTGGCCTGATATTTCGTCCGGGATCCCCGACCGCAGTCGGATCTTTTCCTGGGAGTTTCTATGCGACGCGCCGATTCTGAGTCTGAACCGCTTCCTTTTGTTGTCAAGCCGGTTCCCTTTGCCGCCAGCTTCTGCGATCGGTTTCGTGCCCACATGTCGCAGCTCGCTGACGATCAGGACGCGACTTTCGTGAATGCGTGTACCGCGCGCTACTCGCCCTTCCGAACCTTTGTGCAGAACGCCCTGGGCACCAAGGAGACGCCGAATAACACCGTGGTATCGCATGTAGCTCACAGCCAGGACCTGGCCGCCATTCGGAAAGACGTGGCAACCCTCGTACAATGCATGGACAATGAGCAGTTGATTGACCTGCTTTGTACATCACTACCGCACTTCAAGAGATTGTGGCTCTCTGCCGATACATCCTCGTTCGAGGCACGCCGGCGACTGCTGCAGGAAATCGATCAGCTGACATTCGAGACGGCCCTCACCCTGATGGCCGAGAGCTCTCGCTTCCGGTTAATTGCGCTTGAGTGCAGCGACCGGCACCAGCTGAACGTTGAAATAGAAAAAGGTGCTTGGGAACGGATCAAGCAGGCAGTCAACTATCTGCTCGGGAAACCGGATGCCAAGTCTGCGGTGGCCGCAAGCCTGCAGATAAAAGTATGGCTGGCTATCTTTCTCGGTGGGAGCACGGTTGTAGTAGTGGTTCACCATCATATCGTGATCAAGTCTCATTCTCCTGCGCTGGTGGTCCCCGTCATCAGCCCTTCCCCGGCGATAAAGATCCCCGCTGCCCCTTCGGCGGCGATCACTCAGCCGGCTCCCATCGTCGCGCCCCCGGTACCGGCGAAAGTCAGTTCGCCCGACGCCCATAAACCGGCTGCGTCGGAGAAGACCGCGGATGCGCAGAAACATCACACTACACCCACTCACGTCGCCAAGAAGGACAATCCTGTCCCCACCAAGGATGCACCGAAAACAGCTGAAACACCGAAAACTGAGAGTGCTCAAAAGAAGGGTCTTTTCGGCTTGCTGAAAAAGGCCGCGGTAGGCGACTCTACGCCAACGGACAAGCAGTCTACGCCTCCAGCAAAGAGCGCGGATGCACTGGCTGTGCCGCCCTCCAAGGACACGGACACCGAAACCAGCGCGAGTACCAGGAAAAAGGGTATTTTTGGCTTCCTGAAGAAGAACAAGAACAACCAGACTAATACGAATACTAATACCAATACTAATAAAGACAAGACCACGAACGCCGTGAGCAATTAGCCGCTTCTGAATTTTCCCAATTGGTTCGTTCCCTTGCCAAGATAAAAGATTATCTGTGCCCCAGGTTCGCCCCTCTTTTGGGCTAACCTGGGATCGCTGCACCCGGCATCCACAACGGTGTTGGTTGTGTTCATAGCATTGTGCATCGTACCCGTTCATAGCATTGTGCATCGTACCCAGAGAAAGACCGAACTGTGCGAAAGTAAGAAATCCAGATACACTGCCGCTGAAGGTTGACCACGGCGAAGGAACCGCGCCGATCACTGCTCATCATGGACTTCGACCAGTTAGAAACGTTTCTGGAAGTCGCACGGCTCAGCAGCTTCTCGCGGGCGGCGGAGCGGCGTTTCCGCACCCAGCCGGCGATCTCGTCGCAGATCCGTGCCCTGGAAGAAGAAGTAGGAGCCAAGCTGCTCGATCGCAGCGGCGGCAAAGTCGCCGTCACCGCCGCCGGCAAAGTTTTTCAGAAGTATGCGGAAGAAACGCTGGAGCAGCGGCGCGTTGTGCTCATCGCGCTGGCTGAAATGCACCGCGTGCCCCGCGGCGAAATCGTGGTCTCCGCCAACGAGGGCACCTGCCTGCACATCCTTCCCGAGGTGTTTGCCGACTTCAAGCGGCAGTACCCCAGTGTGGCAGTCAGCGTGAAACGCCTGGAGCACAACAAAATTCTCGAGGCCATTATCGACAATTCCTGCGACTTCGGAGTCGTCTCCATGCCGGTGAACGACAAGCGGCTCACCGTCGTCCCCATTCACCGCGATGAGTTGGTAGTAATTACGCCGCCGGATCATCCGCTGGCGGCCGAGGCAAGCGTCACGGTGGCCGAAGTTGTGGAGTATCCCCTCTTGTTGCCCAAGATCGGCCGCACCCGCGACGCGTTGGAGCAACTCTTCCACGAGCGTCGTCTCAAGCCGACCATCTCGATGGAGTTGGACTCCAGCGAACTGTTGAAGCGGTTCGTCGCCGTCGCCGTGGGTGTCGGCTTCATTCCGCGCTCCAACGTGGTTGAAGATCTGCAGGCTAAGGCGCTGGTCGCGATGACGCTTGCCGACGCCAGTATCCAGCGCGACCTTGCGCTGGTATTCCGCAAAGACAAGGCGCTCAGCCGGGCAGCGCTGGCGTTTATCGAAATCGCGGTCAAATTAAAGGCAGCGCAAGCCGCCGAGGCGGCCGCTCACTGACCATTTCTGAAAACTGTTTTTCAGTAACACAGTTTTCACATAAGCTCGACCGCGCGATGTGTTATTTTTAAAAATCCGATTGCAACTATCTCTTTACCGGAGGCGCCCCTAAATTGGCCAAGGACATGGTCCCCAAGCGCATCTTTCTGACCAAAGGCGTGGGGAAACATAAAGAACGGCTTACTTCTTTTGAGTTGGCGTTGCGCGATGCGGGAATCGCCGCCCAGAACCTCGTCCGTGTGTCTTCTATCTTCCCACCTAACTGCAAGCTCATCACCCGCAAGGAAGGCCTGAAATACCTTTCGCCCGGTGAGGTCGTTTTCGCCGTGGTGGCCGAAAACTCCACTCGCGAACCGCATCGCCTGACAGCTTCCAGCATTGGCCTGGCGATCCCCGCCGACCGCAGCACCTACGGCTATTTGAGCGAGCATCACTCCTTCGGCGAAACTGACGACCTTGCCGGCGACTACGCCGAGGAACTTGCCGCCGAGATGTTGGCCACCACGCTCGACGTAGACTTCGACGCTGACAAGTCGTGGGACGAAAAGAAGGAAGTCTACCGGCTGTCCAACAAGATCGTGCGCACCGCCAACATTACCCAGAGCGCGGTGGGCGACAAGCGCGGCCTGTGGACCACAGTGATCGCCGCCGCGATCCTGATCTTCGAGTAGCTTTCGAACCCGCTGCCGATATCCTACATTGCGGGACTACCTGTTTGTGGGATATCGGCGTTTTGCGCTCTCACTTCTTGATCCGCTCCAGCACCGCTCCCGCGATCAGCGGCAATCCCACGGTGGCATCCAGCAAGACCTCGGCGAAGCGGCCGCCTTCCTCGGGAGGAACGAACTTTCCCCACGAAACGGCTTCGCTGTAGGTACATCCTGACAAACCACCCCAGTTCACCGGCTCGGGACAGATGCGTACCCCGTAGTGAAACCGCTTCAACGGCAGCTCTTCCCCTCCCCGCCGATGACGCAGCTCGATGAACGGCCCGAACTGTTGCGCCCAGTTTCTGGGCACGCCGCCGCCGATGGTAAAGATTCCCAGCCGGTCCTGCTGCAACAGCGTCTCAGCGTAATATTCCAGATCTTCAAACGGATCGTAGCGCAGGGGAGGAACATTGTTCTTGCGGCGCATCCGGTTGTGCAGCGCGACGTCCAGCCCGATCTCCGAGTCGCTGAACGCAGGCACAAATACCGGCACATTCTTCTCGAACGCCGACTTCAAAATACCGCGCTCCTCCACGTGCTCGCTCAGGTAGCGCCCGATCTCGCGATTCAACTTGTACGAGCACAGTACCTCATTGTGGTCCCACGCCTTCAAAATGCGCGCCACAATCGTCTCTACGAAATCCAGATTGGTTTCCGGCTCCAGCGTGTCGTACACCCGGTTGTAACCGGCCTCGTAGAGCTCCATATCGTCCATCTTCGGGTCATAGCGAAAATGCGAGCGGCCCGCCGCCTCCACCAGTCCATGCGCCATCAGCGCCCCGGTGGAGACCACTGCCTTCACGATGCCATTATCGATAAGGTCGGTGATGATCAATCCTTGTTTGGCAACGGTCATTGCGCCAGCCAGGGTCATCACCACGAAACATTGCTTGTCGCGCGCCATGGCTTCCAGCACTTCAGCGCCCTCGCCCACCTGTCGCCCGGTGAAAGCGGTGCGGCCCATGGCTCGGACCAGGTCGTCGACGCCGTGGACCTTCGACAGATCAAGCGGCTCCAGCGGCACCAGCTTGTCGGAAATAGGATCGTGCAATACGCGGTCGATGCCTTCACCCTGACTCTTATGATCGTCGCTCACAACTCACCTCGTCGTCTTTTTGGAACGCGCGAAGATCTCATCGCGCCATGCGAAAATGTTGGTTAGTAGAATGCCGAATAGTCGAAACTACAGGTTAGTTGCAGCTTCCGTCAATGCGGACGAGGCCCCGCTGGCAGACTGTCATGATCTCTTAACAATCGCATCGCTCCACGCTACGCTAGCATCCAATGCTATTCTGAAATTCACAGACATCGCAAGTTCCCACGGAGTGAATACAGTTGGATCGTAACTTTCAAATCGGCGTGGTACAGATGTCGTGCACGCCAGAGCCTGAACAAAATCTCGAGCGCGCGATCGAGCACCTCCGCGAGGCCGCTGGCAGAGGCGCGGAACTTATCTGCCTGCCTGAACTTTTCCAAACCCAGTACTTCTGCCAACGCGAGGATGTGGCGCTGTTCGATTTGGCTGAGCCTATTCCCGGCCCGGCGACGAAGCGCCTCGGCGATGTAGCTCGCGAATTGAATATCACCATCATTGCTTCGCTGTTCGAGCGCCGCGCCCCTGGCATTTATCACAACACCGCGGCCATCCTCGATACAGGAGGCAAGCTGGCGGGCATTTACCGCAAGATGCACATCCCCGACGATCCGCTCTATTACGAAAAGTTTTATTTCACGCCGGGCGATCTTGGGTTTAAGAGCTTCACAACTGATTTTGGCAAGTTCGGCACGCTGGTCTGCTGGGACCAGTGGTATCCCGAAGGCGCAAGGCTCACGGCGTTACAAGGTGCGAGCGTGTTGTTCTATCCCACCGCCATCGGCTGGCATCCCGATGAGAAAGCGCAGTACGGCGAGGCGCAATACGATGCCTGGCGCACCATTCAGCGTGCCCATGCCATTGCCAATGGCGTCTACGTTGCGGTACCCAATCGCGTTGGCTTCGAGACTGGCAACATTCGCGGCAAAGAAGCGCCGGGCAAAGGACTTGAGTTCTGGGGTGGCTCGTTTATCGCCGATCCGTTCGGCCAGGTGATCGCGCAGGCTTCGCACGATAAAGAAGAAATCCTGATTGCCGAGGTCGATCTGGCGCGCATGGAAGATGTTCGGCGCAACTGGCCATTCTGGCGCGACCGCCGCGTCGACGCCTACGCCCCGATCACCCAGCGGTTTCTCTTGTGAAGTGTCATCTCGAGCGTTACGTAGCGGAGGGATCGGCACACTATATGAATTGTCATCCCGAGCGTAGCGTAGCGAACGAAGTCGAGGGATCTGCGGCTTCTATGAATTGTCATCCCGAGCTCACACTGTCTGAATTGCCATGCCGAGCGTAGCGAAGTCGAGCGATCTGCAGCTTTTATGAGGTGCCATCCCGAGCGCAGTCGAGGGACCTGCTATTTGTCGGCAGTGGAAGGATGTGCGCATCGTCAGCAGCAAGCCTGGGACGTCAGCACAATCACAGGAATGGCAAAGTACGCATAGATAGACGAATGCCCAAGAAATCCATCAAGCTTTCGCAACCGCCCGCCGCGCTGGGCTACCGCATGCCCGCCGAGTGGGAGCCCCACGACGCCACCTGGATCGCGTGGCCGCACAACCGTTCGGACTGGCCGGGAAAGTTCGAAGGCATCCCCTGGATCTACGCCGAGATTGTCCGCCATCTGGCGCGCGTCGAGCGGGTGAACATTCTGGTCGACGACGAATCCGCCGAAGCCAAGGCGCGCGCCGCGCTGGTCCGCGCCCACGTGCTTCCGGAAAAAGCGTCAGCTCCCGGCAAGCCCGCCGGCAATCTTCGCTTTTTCCAAATCCCAACCGACCGCGTATGGACGCGCGACTATGGGCCAATCTTCATTCGTCGCGATTCGCGCAAGAGCGACTTCCCTGCCGTCGCGACCACCGCGTGGCGATTCAATGCCTGGGCCAAGTACAGCGATTGGAAACTCGACGCGCCCGTCGGCGCAGAAATCGCCAAACGCCTCCGTCTTCCGGCATGGCAACCGGAAGTAAGGATCGACGGCGAACTGCACCGCATCGTGCTGGAGGGCGGCAGCATCGACGTCAACGGTCGCGGCACGCTCATCACTACTGAGGAGTGCTTGTTGAGTGACATTCAGCAGCGCAACCCTGGCGTTTCACGCGAGCATATCGAGGAAGTTTTCGCCGACTATCTCGGCATCGAGAAGGTGATCTGGCTGGAGCGCGGTATTGCCGGCGACGATACCCACGGGCACGTCGACGACATCACTCGCTTTGTCGGCGGACGCACCGTGGTCACTGCCTATGAGCCCGATCCTGACGATCCCAACCACGAGCCGCTGGGCGACAATTTTCGCTGGCTGAAGAAGAGCACCGATCAGTCAGGCAAATCGCTGAAGGTCGTCAAGCTGCCCATGCCCGCGCCGGTGTACTTCGAGGGCCAGCGGCTTCCCGCCAGCTACGCCAACTTTTATATCGCCAACAAGCTGGTGCTGGTGCCCATCTTCGGCGATCTCAACGATCGTGTGGCGCTGAATACGCTGGCCGAGGTATTTCCCGAACGCGAGGTGGTCGGCATCTATTGCCGCGACTTCATCTGGGGGCTCGGCGCCCTACACTGCATGACCCAGCAGCAACCCGCACCGTAAGACAGGTTCCTCTCATGAGTCGGTGCAGCAGCGGTATTGCAGAGGCGGTTTTGAAGGGCAGTAGTTTTGCGGGGGCAGTTTTTGAGAGCAGTTTCTAGGACCACTTTTGCAGGGCATTTTTGAAGAGTAAGTTTGCAGGACATTTTGAAGGTTAGTTTTTGAGGGGCAGTTTTACAGACCAGCTTTGCTGGGCAGTTTTTCAGACCAGCTTTGCAGGGCAGTTTTGGAAGCCAGCGTTGAAGGGGCGCAGCTTCAGCGCCGTTGGAACCCTTTTTGAAATTCCGAGCCGGCTTCAGCCGGCGACACCTGCGTCTAGCCCTAGGCCAGACTCCGCCAACTTATCCCAACCCCTACCGCTTCCTACCTCTGCGCAACACCACCGCCATCACGGCATAAACCCCCGCCGCCACACCCGCATACAAAAACGCATTGGCGAGAATAATTGTTCCCACCACCAGTCCCAACGCCAAACCTGAATCCGGAGCCGGGCCAATAGCGAATGACAACACAAACGGAGGACACACCAACAATGCGACTGCCGCAAACATGCTGTAGGACTGCGCAGGAACCGCCTGCAGCCTCCAGACGAAATAGACACTTGCGGCGACCACCATGCCCAACCCAAAGCTGCCGAAGAGCACGGTCTTGAGGTGCTTATCTTTCGATCCCGGCGCCTGCGCTACGCTTCCCAAGGCTGTTCCCCCTATTCAGTGTAGCGCCCGTCTCTTCGCAACGCACCGCCCGCAGGCATCTCCCGTGCTATGCTGCGTCAAACTGCTAAAGGAGATCCTCTATGAGCGCCGGTACCTCCGCACCCGATGCCTCCTATGCATCGACGGTTCCTCACAGCATGGTGACCACCGCTTTCACCCTCGACGGCTACCACATCGTGCGCAATCTCGGATTGGTGCGCGGCATCATCGTGCGCTCGCGCTCGATCGTCGGCACCATAGGCGCGAGCCTGCAAACTCTGATCGGCGGAAACATCACCCTGCTGACGAACTTATGCGAGCAGACGCGCGAGCACGCCTTCGACCTCATGCTGCAACACGCGGCCGACCTCGGCGCCAACGCCGTCATCGGGATGCGCTACGACGCAACCGAAGTGATGCAGGGAGTGACCGAGGTTCTAGCCTACGGTACGGCCGTCTTTGTGGAGAAGGAGGCGTGACCCAGTCTGCCGTTAGCGGTGCCACTTCTGATGATTACTGGGCGATCGGAATGATGAGCCCGGCAGGAATCGAACCTGCGACCCACGCATTAAAAGTGCGTTGCTCTACCAACTGAGCTACGGGCCCACGCATAGCTAATCTAACACAGCGAAACGACTTAGTGGACGACCGCCGGAGCAGAGTCAACGCTCTGAATTTGTTCGGTGTCAGTTCTGGTGCTAGTTGGTGCCTCAAGCACACCTGCCGTTGCACATAGCCGTTCCACTGCGGCCATCTGGTGCTCTGGTGCAAGGTGAGCATACCGCACAGTCATCTGGATTGTCTTGTGTCCCATTAGCTGCTGCACTGTGCGCAAATCAACTCCAGCCATGACGAGGCGACTGGCGAACGTGTGTCGCAGGCAATGCCAGCTAAAGTCCTTCACATTCGCTTCCCGAACGGCGGGTTCAAACCAGTGTCTACCTTTCAGCAGCCTGTCTCCGTTCCGGCTAGTGAACACATAGCCTTCGCCAGCCGAATTCCTGTACAACGTAGCGAACGCTGAGAGGGCCACCGTGTTCAAGGGGATGTGCCGCGTCTCTCCGTTCTTTGTCTGAGAAACCGCAAGCAACTTCGTCCCGAAGTCCACATCGTTCCACGTCAGGGAGTACTGCTCACCGCGACGCAGGCCAGTGTTCAGAGCTATGTCGAGTTCGGGCAGGTGTTCGGGATACTGGGCTGTCACGACCGTGCGTAACCGCATTTCTTCCTCAGCCGACAGGAACCGGACCCGCCCGTTATTCTCTCTCTTGCGCCGAACAAGTTTCACCGGATTTGACTCAGTTTTACGATTGGCGATACCCAGCCTAAAGACAAGCGACAGCGTTGCACGAAAACGATTTATCGTTCCCGCGCTCCAGCCGTTCCCTTCCAACCAACGTTCAATGTCTTGCGGTGTGACAGAAGCTGCGGTGCGACTTCCGAAGTCCCGAAGGATCGCAAGCAAGCGCAGCCTGTCCTGCGCAAATCCCCTGTTGTTGTTCCGGCAGTGCTCAATAGCATCCGCAATCAGCACTCGCATCTCGGCTGGCTTGGCTCTGAAGTTCTCAGGCAGTTTTTTGCCTTGCAACACCTCGGTCTTACGCTTGGCGTAAAGCTTGATAGCCGCGCCTTTGTTGCCCGCCTTTTCGCGCCGGATGCTTCCGTTGGCATCAGCGTAGCGAACCCACCAAATGCCAGAACCCGGAACTTTCTCAAACACCCCCTTTGGATTTTTCATTTTGGCTCCTTCTTCCCGCTCTTTGGCGGCCTCCCACCCTTCTTGGCCCATTTGCTCAGAGTGGCACTGTCATATTTTTCAGCTCGTGCCTTGCCGCCTTTGCTGGCAATGCTTGACAAATACTCCCTTACGGCTTTATCCATGCGGTTCATAACTTGCCCGGCAAGTTATCAGTTGTACCCCTCTTGTCAAGAAAAAACTTGCCAAACCCTCAATGCACCATCCCGGTCTCATGATCTCTCTTTATGAATTTTTCGAGTGCATCCCTCGTAACGAGGACACGTCGTCCGATACGCCTTACCGGAAGCTCTTTCTCAGCGATTAGCCGGTCTAATGTCCGTAGGCTGATATTGAGTATCTTTCTTGCTTCGTTGCGACTGTACTGGAGGTTGAATTGAAATAAGTCAGACGCCTCGAAACATCTGGTGCCGCCGAAGCCCTGTGCCGCCTCCGAGTCGTTCCGAAGTGGCTCACATTGACCATTGTTGTAATCACTAAGCATTTTCCTCCTTCTTGTTAAAGTCCGTCGCACTTACGCTTGTGCGAACGGCGTAAATTCAGATTGCAATATCCAGCTGTGCCAGTTCCGGCTCCGGCAGCCGAAATCCATCTTTCGATTCCTCCATAGGAATATTGACCCAGTCTGTTCCGATTCGCACGGCCAATTCCTCTTTGGTATGTCCGGCTGCCAAGAAATCAGTAACGTCCTTTTGTCCTACATCAGCAAAGGTCACAATGCGATATTCAATGCCCTCTGTCTCCAAAGACGCCCTCACATCGGCAGAATATTTTGCCCCTGCTTCATCTGCATCCGGCATGACCACGACTCGCTTTCCCTTTAGCAGCTTTGCAAGCGATGCATCCCATGACTCGGCACCTCCAGATGTAGTTCCAATCATGTTTCCACCATTTAGACCCAGCTCAGTAACTCTTACGGCATCCTTTTCGCCTTCCGTGATACAGACCACTTCGGCAAAATCCAGTCGACTCTCTGTTGAATAGCAGCGGCGGAAGTCCGGACAGCATTCCATATCCAATCTCCCTTTCCGGGGCGACGTTGACGAAAGACTTTTTGCCCATTCTCGTCGGGATAGCGAAGTACCTGTTTCAGCAGCTTGCCCTTGGTATTCCTGTATGAATACACAATAGCGTTCGCGTCTGGCTGGTGGAACTCGATATCCATTCCCATCGCTGTGGCTGTTCGCTGGATTGCCTCCCCCTTCGTGATGCTCTGAAGCTGCATGATGAGGTCGGTGAGGCTGCCACTCTTGTGACATCCAAAACAGTGAAAACACCCATTCTTCCTTGGGCTAACCGAGCACGAAGGGCTCCTGTCAGGGTGAAAAGGGCACCGTATCGTTAGGTCACCGTTTCCCTGCATAACGGGTTCCTCTGAGACACAAGACCGTATCAGCTTTTCGACCTGCTCAGGATTTCCAGTATTCAGGTTCAATCGCTTCGACTGACCCTTATCACCCTTGGTGAAATAGTTGGCCGGATCGTTCTCGTCAACGCCATCTAGTTCCTCTATCGGCTGCCCAGTGTACGGGTCGCACAGGATGATGTTGTACGCCTTGGGTAGGGGCGCAACCCAAACTAACCCACGGCACTCTAGCTGATCCAGAGTGTTCCTGAATGTTCCTGGTGCTCAGCCGCTCAACTGACGCAACTCTGCGGCGGTGGTGGTAAACTCATTGTTCCGCTTGCAATTTGCCTGATACAGGATGGAGGTATACAGCCTGAGTTCTGAACCGCCCATCTCGGCAATCGACCAGTTGGCTGTGTGCTCTGTCACGACACACGCGGGAAAATGCGAAGTAAGGAAGCTCGTTCCGATAAACCACATCCCGCTTGGCTGTCAGCGGCTGGCCGTTCTCTGGGTTACACAGAATATACTCGTTGGTTCCAAATTCACCACGTTTCTTCCGATGCGGCACTGGTTCGACAAATGCTTTTTCCCTGAAGACCTTTTATCGCCCCGGTCACTGCATTCTTTGAATATCCTTGCGCTCTCATAAGCCTTTCTTGGCCCACTCTAACAGTCGCTAGTGGCTCGTGGTCTTTTATGGGCTTGTTGTTGCTGATCTGAAGCAATACAAGTAACACTGCTAAGGCATCTGACTTTAAGACGATGGTTCCATCCTGAATCATCGACTCGTGGAATCTTAACTTGTTTTATCTTTCCCCCAGTGGTTAACAAATCTCTTTTTCATACTCCTCTCTATTTATGTGTACTATTTGATATATTTACTCCCCTTGTATTGTGAGACACCAGCTATCCTATTGACAACGCTGGCCAACCGTTCCCACAGTTTATTAACCAAGAGGTCACAACCTGTGACTGGACCATTCCCCGTTATTGAACCCATGAAGCACCCTCGTGGCCTAGACGCATCTTGATTTCCTCGATTACAGCTTGGTCGTCAAGATTGTCGAGCAACCTTGCTCGGTTTGTAGCAGCTTCGCATCTTTTGGCCGCTATCTCGCATTTCCTCACAAACGTGTGCAGCTACTGATTCACAATGTTGTCCTTCACAGCCAAACACTCCGTTGCAGTCGTCACAGATGTGCCCATGCAGTATGAGGTTCTGCTCCTCCCAAGATTTCCATTCTGGAGGACCAGTTGAGGGGCATTTAGGCAACGGGTAAGGGTATTCCTCGACTTGGGGCGTTCTGAGCGTTCCTAGCACGTAAAACCCCCTTCCAGAATGGCACCCAGAGCCGGAATTCTTGAAGGTCTGAAGCCCAGAAAGCAGTTTCGCCTTGTGAGCTTCTGAAATCTGCTTCTTGGGGCGGACTTGAGCCACCTTGATGGCCATTCGAGCCTGAGTCTTGTTTTGGGGGTCAAACGACAGGGCACCCTCAGCGTCACAGTCCTGGCGCAGAGTCATGCCCACCGACAGACACTTTTTCTTGATGGCAGTGTAGAGGCGAGGTCTAGGATTACCGGGTGGGAGTATCAATAGGCCAAGCTCTGAGGGGCTGTACTCGTATATGTGGCCGATACTACCGTGGATCACCGAGTATCGTCTTGCTTATCACTCTTTACGTGAAGATTATATTTGGTTGCAAAGTCTTTTATTGCCACTCCCGCCCCCGACGATTTGTCGGGAGCATTTCGCTTGTATTCATAAATAATCCTTTCTGATACAAACAAAAAACCCTTGGACAATTTCTCCAAGGGTCAGCGCAAGCTGACGACTCTCAATGAATTATGCCCTGCTAGTTTAACTCCCTTTATGATAAGTAATCTCAGATCATTAAAGCCTATATTAGCACAGAAAGCCTAGTTTGTCAAGGCCGCCAATGACCATTCAAACTATAGCCTGCATAAAATGTGGTTGCCGGCCCGCTGCGGTTGGCCACTAGAATCATCGGAGCGCCTTGTAATTCGCCCACTCCAAGTGAAAGTAAGATAAGCATGTTAGTGCTTTCAGGATGCATCATCGGAATATAAGGGCTTTTAGCCATTCGGACACTTAAAGTGAGTGAACGGTCCAATCGTAGTCACATCAGCAAGATATTGTTGGGTAGAGGTTGGGGTAGAGATTTAGGCAAGTCGTTGAATAGCAATTTAGGTAGAGGTTTTAGACGAGAGTTAGGTAGGGTGCCCCCGCTGGGATTCGCATAGTGCCTCAATCAGGACGTACGTGGGTTAACGTCCCCATCAGGCCCGTCAGAGCACCCCTTTGTACTCTTCGATTGGCAATCAGCAAGAGGCGGCAATTAGGGCGTGATTACCACGCCGCAACCCTGATATGGGCAGTAATAGGCTCCTCCAATGGCGGCTGTTCCATAGATGTGGCCGTCGTGGCCAAGTATTACGGAACCTTCCCCTGTACCCTCCATCACTACCGCCTGTAAAATCGTGAAGGTCCGTAAACACCCATCCGCCCGCTGAAGGCGTCAACTCGAAAACCGAACCATATTCGTATGCACCATCATAGAGCGTTGTGCCGTATAAATTGCCCGTGGCATCCATAACGAGGCTGGAAATAGGCCCTCCGTTGTAGCCAACCTGAGAAAATCGGTAATAGAACCACATGGGTCCAGCTACCGTTTGGCAGCCTGATTAGCTCGAACACCGTGCCGCTACCGTTCGGGGTACCCGCAGTTGTGCCGTAGAGATTGCCCAACTGATCAAAGATTAGCCCACCATAAGGGGCAGAGCCATCGCCGCCACCTTGCAGGCTATAAAGTACACTCTCGGTCCATCCGGAACCTGACGGCATCAATTCATATATCGCACCGTAGTTGTAGGCTCCCGCCAGACTCCGTCACACCATAGAGATTACCGGCGCTATCGAAGATCACACCGCTCCAAGGGCCACTACCGTCTGCGCCCTCGAACAAATGAATGAAAGCTCTCTGTTCACTAATCACTGGAGCGCGTAAGCTTATAAACGATACCGTTGTTGCCAGGAGCCTCCGCCTGTGGTAGTGCCGTAGATATTTCCAACTTGATCGAAAACCAACTCAGCAAATTCAGGGAAGATTCCGTCGGGACCACCGTAGGTAAAAGCGTGGAGCACCTGATCCGTCCAACCGCCAAGAATCCTGGCCGAAGGCTTTGACGGAGGCGTAACCAGGAAAACAGTACCGCAGCCAGGATATTCCCCCCACAACTCGATCCTCCACCCTCCTGCGTGGTGCCGTAGAGGCGACCGTCCGACCCCAGGGTCATCGTGGCAAAAGGACCAGCACCGTCGTCTCCCCCGGTAAAGCTGTACAATGGTATCGTCAGCCAAGCAGAGTCGTGGTTTACTAGTTTGAAGACCGTACCGTAACCGACGCCGCCCGTGGACGCCGTTCCATAGAAGTTTCCAGCTCTGTCGATAGTCAGCCCAGAAGCTGGATTTGCTCCGTCCGATCCGCCAGTGAAGTTGTGAATTACCGTATATGTCTGGGCCAGCATTGGTTGGGTTAAAGCCATCATTACAAATATCGTCGCTATGGTGAAAAAAGAGTCAGCTACGAACCGGCCGAAGGCAATCCGTTTGCTTTGCATGGGTGTCCTCAAGGAAGAGACTGGTTGACCGCCTGATTGTTGCTTAGCTCGGGCGACTTTGCAAGGGAAGTCCGTCCCCCTGCGATCTTGCTAGAAAGAATCCAGGAGATACGTGCCCTCAGTAAATTCTTAGTTCTCCCGATTATTTCTGGGCAACCGTCTGCACCTGATTGCTGACCATCCTTTCCAACCGCGACAGCCGCTGCTCCAGGTCGTCAATCTTCTGCTCTTGTGCCTTGATGACCTCGGCTTGTGTTTCGGCGCGGTGGTACTGCTTCTGCACCTCGTTCAGCAGCATCGTGGCGATGTACTGATAGCGGACCGAGTAGGGCTGGCCTTCGTTGTCGTAGGCCACAGCTCGGGATAGACCTTGGCCACTTCTTCGGCGATCAGTCCGTATTGCAGCGTGCGCTCCCCTTTGTCGTATTCGGGCTTGTAAAGGAAGGTGACGGGCCGCAGCTTCATCAGGGCGCTGGTGCTGTCGCCCATATCGCGGACCTGTTCCTTGAAGCGCAGCGAGGAAGTCTGGGTTCCCAGTTGGCCGTTGGAGTTGATGTACACGGGAATACCCGAGGATGAGGTCGAGCCGTAAATACCGGCGATGTAAGCGTCTGCTTGGCCATCCCCGATGCGGATGGTGTTGTTTTCCTTGCCACCTTGGACACCTCCACTGGAGATGTAAATGTTGTTGCTGCCGGTCGTGTTGGCGGAGCCAGCCGCATTTGCCTAAGAAAGTATTGTTGGAGCCGAAGGTGTTGCATGCCAGCCGAAGAACCTAGTGAAAGTATTACCATCCGCCGAATTGTCGGAGCCAGCCAGGTGCCAAAGAAGGTGTTGCCGGTCCCGTGAAGTTGGCAGAGCCAGCCTGGTAGCCGAAGAAAGTGTTGTCCGAACCGGTGGTATTACCGCCGCCAGCCACGGAGCCGAGGAAAGTGTTGCAGAAACCCGTAGTGTTGCAGTACCGGCCCCGCCGCCGGAGAAGTGTTGCCGTTGCCGGTGGTGTTGCTGGTGCCCGCCTCACGCCGAGAAATAAGTTGCCGTCGGCGGGACTGCCAATGCTCACCACGCTGCTTCCGCCGATCTGGTAGGTTTGTGCGCTGTTCACGCCCCCGTTGACATCCAGTGTTGCCGCTGGCGTCGTAGTGCCGATACCTATACTCGAACCGTTCTGGTAAATCACAGAACTTAGCAGGTAGTCGTTCGTCCGCCAAAGGGGGATTAGTAACGGGATGCCATCTCCGCCTAGTACCGGTCCCGGTGGCAGCGTGGGCGAGCCTTGTGGTTCTGAGTTGGCGGGTGTTGTAGGTGATGTCTGTTGCGCTGAACAGATTGAAACGAGCAACAGGGTGGAGACAGCAACAGCTAGAGACTTGCCGAAGTAGCGCATGAGGCGATCCTTTTCGTACAGAAGATGCGGCGGGGAGCGGGGTGACTGGGCCAACCGGTTGAGATTGTGACGCCTGGACGTGGCGGTGTCAGGTTGGTCTTGGTCCAGTGCGTCTGTATTCGTCCCTGCCACATGAAAAGGCACTTATTAAGCAGAAATGAGCCACCATTTTGGCCCGGCCTGACTAGAAGCTGCCCCCGTCTACTTTGACTCAAACCGTGTCAAGGGGCACACTCCTGTGCCGGGTGATTACATGAAGCGGAGGATTTCGCAAATATGGCAGATTCTCGTATTACTCTCAGGGAAGCCCTGCGGGGGCCGTGGATTTGGATTGCCTTGGCTTGCTTGCCAGCCGCTGCATATATCCCTTTGTGTCTATCTCGTCGCGGATATCACATTCCAGTCGGAGTTTACATCGGCATCATGGGATTATTGGCCGCTGCTGTGACACTCAGAGACAAACAAAGCGTTTACGAAAAAGCAGTGTGGATATTAGTCTTAACTTGTCTGATGGGGGCCGAAATAAGAAATCTTTACACCGCCGACAAGGAACAGGCGGCGACTTTCGGTTCCATAAGCGATAGTCTTAAAGCAACTAAAGTAGGTCTTGAAGCTGCAGCTAACAGGCTTAACGGAATATCCGGAGATATAAACGACGCGGCAGGGGAAAGCAAAAATCAATTCTCGGAAACTATGAGCAAGGTAGGACGGCTTACGAGCCTTACAAGTCAAAACTTGGAGCAACTGACTGGAGGTGATGAATATGCCTATGTAATTGTAGGGCCACCAATGACTGGGGAATGGCCACTGCTCGCCGTCAACTCCGGGAAGATTCCATTGAGAAGCGTTCAGATTCTTATTGAACAGATATTTTCTACTGCTGACCCTGTAGCAGATTATCAAAATCAGTTGAAATCAGGGAGGTATGTATCATTGGATGTCCTGCACAAGTATGACACCGTGCAGCTGTGGTGCGGTGGGTCGCCTTGTTACATTCAAGGGGGAACCTACCACTTCGAGATAATGACACTATATAGCAGGTTCAGCGAGATTATTACTGTTACCGACCCAAAGGGACCTAATCTCAGGAGCGAGTATAAGGTGTTCAATGAGAAAGCGGAGATAGTATATCAATCTCCACCGTCCCCTACTAAGAAACGCGCACCGAAGCATTAGGCGGGCCGTTAGTTGTTTATACTCAACGTGCTCCGCTTCCAGCATCTTGAGAAGCGGGTCTCGGAACAAGTAAGGGTTTTACGGTCATCGCAACGGAAGCACATTTGCGTCCGGTTGTGATCCTTGGTTTGTACCCGGCTGTCGCCATCTAAGAGGATAAACAAAACTGTAAGAAGCCTCACAGGTTAGCGAGTTTCTGTGTCGTACAAAGGTGGCATGTTCTTGCATTTCGCACTTTCATGCACAAAAGGGGTTCCGGGCGTATTCGGATGGGGTACAACGGTGGTCCACAAGGGAGCCAGAGTAGCCTGAAACTGTACACTGTACAGTAAATTATTCAAGATGGATCATTAGTGGACACTGTAAACTGTACAGTCAATCCTTGTACAGTCGATCCTTAAAGAAGGGTTCATTAGTGATCGAAATGTACACTCTACGGTACTCACGAGGAAATCAGAGGGAATCACAAGACGTATACTGTGCGGAATTAGGCTAGCTTTGGCTGTGCAAGGGCAGTCAGCAGCAAATAGGCCCTGGATTCCTGCGTGGTGGGCAAAAGTACGAGCCTTTATTTAGTTGAGAACTTCTATTGCACGGTGGCGTCAATTGTATCTCAGAATTTCGATACGAGTATCTTTGTACAAAGAATCGGCCGAATCGAACAGCATTTCTCGTAGGAGCGATAGGTCGCTATATTTCTTAACTCCCAGGGCTTCTACAGCGTGGCGAAGGTTGCCAGTCGAGCCGTAGGACATTCCGAGAGCCACAACAGTCTCAGCGGTTGGTTTGGACCCTTTATCCTTTTTATTCTTTGAATCTAAGTTCCATATCAGCTTCTGCCACCTGTGGCTCCCGCGGCAGACTATGGACTCCTTAGTTGGCCACTCTTGGGGGTCTCTTCCAATAGTTCGCAACAGCGTTGATAACCTCCACTGTGCTGTACTTTGTTCGGGCATGACGGGGCGATCTCTTTAGCAAATCGGACGGTTTCGGGCCACCCCCAAAGCGCGCCTTGACCCCTTCCGGGGGACTGTGTTTGTCCATCGCGTCCGAATAGTGTTGACGAAGACTTGCGCTGCGACGAACGCCAAGCCCAAGAACTGTTCGATCTGGTCGCACTCCTCAGCAATAGCAGGCCCTCCACATAATCCTGGATTCTTACTCGCTGCGGCTTTGTCGATCCGTTTGGAGCATTTCGCAATCTCCGTTTCGATTGCTCTGTGTAGGCGTTGCAGGGTTTCCTTCTCTCCTGACGCTCTGAGCAAGGCGAGCAGACTACGGACGCGAATATCGTTTGGCTTTGTCACAGTGTGTCGGTTCCCCATTTTATACCGCGCCACTGCAATCTTGGGGAACGAGACCTCCCACGGGAATCTCTATGGCCATCCCTCAGGTAAAAAACAGGTACTATAAACGCTTAGATGAGTTTCCCTGCAATGGGAGCAGGGGAGGGTCATCTGCGCCGTAGAAATTGCTCTACGGGGCTGCAAATGCGATTCTGGGGTACTGTGAATCGGGGCCGGGAAGCGTTTATCCTTAGCGCCCTACCTGCCGTGCTGCATGATCTACCCACGCGCCGATGAGCTTGTGCCCATTTTGGCTTCCATAGTCATACTCGCCTGCCCCACTCGAAAGCGGCGTCACGAAACCCGGAGCCGGATCGGTTAGGTACTCCGGCAATGTCACTGTGTTGGTATAGTCTGATATAGCGAACCCAGCCTTCGGCCCGGTTTCGAATAGGTAATACTGCGGCGGCACGCTCACAACGGGCTGAACTTTACCGACTGCCATATGAGCGAGGGGATTCTGGCCTAATGGGTGAAACTGGCGTGTCAAATGGTGTCGGATGTTATTTAGATGGACAGCGACCAAACCTCGTTCATCGATAACGGCGCGCGCCATCTCGTAGCGCACCCAACGACGGTTCCAAGTTTGCGAACCTACAGCACACATACGGCAGAGGTATACTGCACCCCTTCTCGAATTAGACGTTTCACGGATTCATCGCCTTCTATCTGGCGACGCTCCCATAAGCTACTGTCATAGAAACTCCGCATATTTGGCGCATCGGGATGGTCGATTTTCCATGCTTGACGAACATTGTTCACCCGCATGATATCGTCGAAATGAAAAGAGAAGAACACCCTTCGTTTCTGAAGTTTTGTCAGCGTTCCGAGGAGTGAGGTCGCTGTCATGATTCTTACCAGTGCGAAGCGCAAGCTCTCCCAGCTATTCTCACGATTAGCGCTTTTCGTTTGGACTCGCTTGGACTCGCCTGACGTCGTAAACCCATACTGTACGCCTGATAATGTCCGATTGAGTTCAACAGCGGGACAAAACAAACCCTAGAGCCGGGTAAGAACAATAGGGCAATGTCCCTCAATGACCCAACATCTTTTTCCACCACGGGTCAGGATGCCACTGAGCTACACCGCCGTGCCATGAACAGGTACCGGAGTGATGTGCTGAATAGCTGTAGCTGCCATCGCCGCACCGCGCTGTAGGTGGGGGAAACGACATCATGCAGAATGCCGCCTAGCAAAGCAACAAAGACAAGCGCAGTATAGAAGAGATATGTTCTCTGCCATTTTCCTGGCGAGAGCGAACCGAAGTTAAGCAGAAGTAAGAACAACAAGACCAACGCTACAATTTGGCTCCCTAAAATGAACCCTATAGCAGCAGGGGCACCTGCGAGAATCCCCAGAGTTATAAGCCGTTGCCTCGGTGGTTTGGAAGAGGTTAACAATTGGGCCGGTGCCGGGGCAGGACTAGAATTGCGTTTGGGTGTGGCATCAGGAGTGGGAGATGTCTGCGACTCGAAGGTGGACCCGATTACAGTAATCCGCAATCCCTGCAATGGAGATGAGGCCAAGGGGTTTCACTGTGAACATTCGTAGAGCCGCATCTCGGACACTGAAGCTTCATTGCCAACGCGCCTCACAAAAAGCAAAGACGTGGTGAAGTATAACTCGACCCTTCCTTCGGCGACCTGAGCGCGCCATATGCTAACTGGTCTCCTCATTGGGTCGCCCCACGGAACGCTTCCGAAAGCAAATCTCTGCCGATCCTTTAGCGACCGGCCCGCTCTCAGTTCAGAACCTGCCCCATCCACTTTGACTCAAACGGAATAAGGGGCACACTATGCTTATCAGGTGGTGCCTGATGAAGTAGGGGGGTGGACGATGGATGTTAGCGATCCGATGCAAAGCCGTAACAACGTTCCGTCCCATGAAAGTCAGTGGGCATGGGGTCCGATCATGTTAGCCGCTGGCATCATACTAACCGCCATCGGAGCGATGAAACATGACCTCAGATGGATGTTGCTGGGAGCGTTACCGCTTGCCGTACTCGGCATTGCGATAATGGCTCGGTCGGTCGGGCGTGGCAGGTGGCCCATCACAATTCTCTCGGCCATACTAATTGCCTATGGTCTATGGCGGCTCAATATTTGGCTGAGTCCAAAACCGGAGCACGTAATGGTGTCTCCTGCGCCGCAAACCAACCAACCCGCTCCGGCGTCGAAACCAACTACTGAGTCTAAGAAACTTTACAAACTTGTTTCCCGGGTATCACAAGAAATGAACGGAAATAATGGGGCTCAGGTGCGGGGGAAGCATAAATACAGGACCATGCAGTACTGTGCAGGTTGCTGGTAGCAATAATAAATCTACTATCAACTGCACAGTCCCAGCCGTTGCCGAAATAACCGTAGTCGTGGGATATGAATGTCAAGTAGAGGCGGGAAAGAAGATTCCGACATCTGCTTTGTACAATGTGGCCTCAACTGCTGGAGTTTTATTGCGGGGTACAGGCATCGCCTTAGTGCCGCAACCGAGGAGTCAGACGTTATTCAAGACCCATCCAAGCCACTAACCGCATTCGTGACGGAGAGATTCACGATGCCCGGAGGAAGTTTGCAGGGGCAGCCGATTACGTTGCTATATGAAGTTAAGGAAATTGACGTCAATATGTTGTGGCCCGGGGATACTCCTAAAGATGATTGGTGTGTTGACGCAAACGGGGCCGTGTATCTGATCGCCGTCAACGGAAAGGAGATAATTTCCCCAAACGAAAGCCGAGAGAGTAAGCTTACCTAAGAACGGATATGCCGAGTTTCGAGCGAAGTTTCCCTAAAGGGAAAACTTGACGTTCTTATGTCGCGGCAGCAGAATCAGCAGTGAGTTGCTTGTATTCGACGTGATCCGGTTCGAGAAATATCCATAGCCGCGACTCGTATGTGGCGCTGAGTCAACTGTAACTTTGTGAACTATTTTTCTCCCAGTCAGGGGAGTTCGCAAGATGATTGTCAAATGGATAACACAAGGGGTGGATTAGTAACCAGATGGTTATCGGAATAAATTTCTGCGAGTTTAACTACAATGTTCCACATGCTTTCGGGACACTGGAGTACGCAGGATTAGTGCGGGATTACGGCTGCAACCGCCGGTACGACGATCACCTGGAGACAAAATAGCAATTGTCATCATCACCGCAACAAACCAGCATTCCATCCAGACGAGTGGCTCCCACCATGAAAAGCTTCGGCTCCATCTCGCGATTTTAGACTTCAAGTGAAGAAATGTAATGACAGAAAATGTGACACCGATCAGTAATTCCAGACTTCCAGCGGCTGCAAGGAGCCTTGAGGTGGCCTGTGAATTCCCCGGCTTTGCATTCGACACAAGATACGCAACTCCCCCAAGGATCGCGAGCGTGACCTTGAGGTAGAACTCAAACACTCGGTGAACACGGTCCGACTGATCGCGGATGTTCTGTATTCGCTCTTCGCGACTGCCGTACAACTGAGGGTCAGGATGGTCTATCTCGATGCCTCTCGGAAACCGATTACGTCCAACGGCTAAACAGGCAAATACGAACAGAGCTGCCGATATCAGAGAGACTAGCAGCGGAACAAGAAGGAGGTTCATTGAAAAGCTCGTTTCCGTTCGGCACAACTAAATGCTATGGCGACTGAGCTAAGCCGGAGGTTTGATTCTTAGTTTTAACGACTCACACTATACCCCATCTGCCAGATTCCAGCTTACTTTCTTGCCGATGCACCCGGTAGAGCCTTCCCGAAACCATTCTCCGCGAGCAGGAGGCCCCCAGTCACATTTGGCGATGGGGGTGGAGGGCGTCGGGCCGGATGTGGGCAGCCGGAGGCGGTCTAGTACCCTTTTTTGCTGTCAGGAACTGCTCCCCCCAGAATGCCTCATAATCGCGTCAGAATGCAGTTTAGGGCCATCGTAAGTCACTGGGGGCACCTTAGGGTTCACCCTGGAAAGAATAATGCGGAACAGCCATCTCGCTTTGACCCAGATACTGCTCCGTTTAGCGCCTTTGCATTCAATGGTCCAGATAGAGCTGTTTACACTTTGGCAGAGAGTTGAGCAGGTGGTCTAACGCTTCGGACTCGTTGTCAAAGGCGTACTCCCACGTTCTGCATATTTGACCAGTCTTGGTATCCAGAGCGACGCTAGCCGAAGTCCATCTCACACCTGTCTGTATTACCACGAAGCGCTGGTAGTACGGTCGCTTGGCGTCGTCTGATTGGTCTTTTTGGGATAGCCTGTACAGAATCGGAATGGCCACCAGAACAACCAGAATCAAAACTACCGAGGACGATGTTAGAGCCTTGACCCCACCGACTTAACGTAGCGATTTGCCTTTGGACATCGTTAGCCCCTCGATTCACCCATAGCTCCCTCTCATTCATGCCAAGGCGGATGGCATGTTGATTCGGGCTCCCACAGCATGGTGGGCAGGTTCGGGAAATATTTCTTAACGTACTCGTCATTTTTCGGAACGCACATCACCTTCACATCTGAGGCCAGCACTTTGCCATAGAGGTTATCCTTAGAATCAGTAGCGAATGACATCACCTGCAAAGTTTCTCCAGTTTTCACACCTCCCCCCGTAGAACGCGTCCTTCGAGGAGTCGCCACTGCTCTCCGTCGCTACCGAGACAAAGGCGTTGCGAAGGTCTCCCCACGTTTGAGGGTACGAAGAACTTGCCTCTCTGTTGTGCCAAATCCTACCAATGCTTCCAACCCGATGAGGGGCTGGCCCCTAGAGTCTTTCTTGATTTTCTGTCCAAATTTCTACGTTGTCTTGCAAAGCCTCAATTTGTTGGTCATAAACAGCCGACCGGGGAAGCGCACCCGGTATCCACCGTGCTCCCTGTATCTTCGTCGCAACGTCCACAAACGTTCGCAAACAGAAATCGACCGTCTGCCACGTCCAATTGCCTGGGTGCCCAAATTCTGGCTGCTTCCATATTGGTACTCCGGCATCCTTGCCATAAATCTCAACACGGGGCAAGAAGTTGCCAAAGCCAGAAAGTCATTAGCATGCACTCCAAACCCAGAAAGCCGGATTGCATCATCACTCCTAGGGACACCGACGGCTAAGCCCCTTAGTGCGGCATTCTCTCCGTACACGACTGAAAGGGCGACCGCAATCCTTTCGAGAGCCAATTTGAAGTGCCCCTGAGCCGCACTCTGCTTTGCTCCATCGTAAAGACGTTTTGCGTCTTCATCCTGCAATGATGCAGACTCATCCAAATCACCAAAAGGAATGCCTAGAAGGTCCTGACACCATTTCATGATGTGCTGAAAAACGAATTCACCGACCCGTGACCACTGTCTCGAATCTGGATAGAGTCCCTCGTGTTTCAGATTGTTCCTCACGCGGTTTAACTGGCTAAAGTAGTCCTTCGCATGGACGGTGACACCTGTGGCCTTTTCGATGGGATCGAAATAATCCATAAGATATGAATTACCCTTGTTCTTGGGAAGGGAATCTAGCTGGGATGCGATGGCGGCTATTGCGAGTTCAGCCGCGTCATGGGCAGCAACGAGAGTTGCGGCAAGCGTCTGTCGTTCGTGAACGGCGACAGGCTGGAACCGAATTCGGTCGAGAAAGGATTTGCTTAGGAGAAGGCGATCTAGGACTCCGGTCTTCAGAGGCACAGCGATATTGTGGAGCTATATCTCGCTCGAGTCAACCATTTGATTGCGCCAGTTTCTAGTCGTTTGTGAAAGCTCATTTTCGGGCCGTACACTGTACGCGTAGACATGTACAAATTGCGATCAGATATTTCGCGTTTGGGAGACACCTATGTCCGTAAGAATTCCACCCCATTGGTTAGACTGTTCATTTTACGTATATAGAACCGTTCAAGATGCGCGAAGAGGAAGTCACAGCGGCGGATGTGGGTGCATAGTTGCCATTCCGTCAGTCCACCAAGGCTGGGTTCACCCTTACGCAGTGACGAACCGACATATCCTTGACAAAGGCTTTTCCGTGCTGCGGTTGAATACGCACGACAGAAAAGATGAGCACCATCGATACGCAGTACGGGGATTGGGGAATCTTGGAAGAAAGCGGGGATGTCGCAGTAAGGCCCCTCGATATTGCGCCAGAATTTCAATGGAAGCCAATTTTTCTTGAAGAGTTCTTGACTAAAGAAACTCTGGAGGAGAACTTCGAGATGTGGCCCGGAGAGGACGTTTTCCTTATCGGACGACTCATTAATCAATCCGGTAGGCAACGTAATACCCAGCTGTCCGCTTTGGGAGTCTCTCGATGCTTGCATACCAAGATGAACCTGTTGACATGGGCGAATACGGGGAGCGCGAAGCATTCTTGGTAGAGTGTGGTTCGGTAGCGGTTTTAGTGGCTCTCCCGTATTTCTTACAACAGATCGAACAATCACGGCGAAGGACGGACATTTGCCAGAGGATAGGAAGTATACCGGGTCCTACGTGATCGAGTTGCGTAAATTCGAGGAGAAAACAGAGCCAACCGCTGGCGGTGGACTAAGAATTACACCAGTTTTCCTGCAGGGAATTTTTGGCCCGTGGTTCATTGGCATTGATCGAGGCCACATGCCACTGTGGAAACCTGTTTTCAACAGGGATAGCGAAACTGGGCGAATTGATGAAGAAACAGAGACCGACTATCGAGTCGAGCACAATACGGGCATTGCATGTGTCATCCCAGCGTGGGGCAAATCATTGACATTCTCAACAAAGACGTACTTGTGAAGCAGCGCAAGCGGGACAACGAAGATGTTTTGCGCAAGAAGACAATAACAGAGCACAGCAACGGATAGCTTAATTGACCCCAGTGAAATTCTTGGCACCGGCTGAGTTGCTAGTTCATCAGGCCGCATACCCTCTTTTAGTAACATGGCCGGGGGCGTCTGGACCGGATGGGGCAGCAGAGGCGGTTTGGTACCCTTTTTCCGCTGTAAGAATCAGACGGCAAGATAACACAAAGCAGAAGGGCCTAAAGATTGGCATTTGGCAGGAGCTATCGGAATGTTGGGGGCTGCATGGTACTGCTCTCAGAATGCCCTGTAATGACGTTGAGAATCGTTCAGTGCCATATTTGACCAGTGATTGCACCTTGGGGGCACTCGGTAAGAAAAATGCGGAGTTACCCGTATAGTGTACGGTTTTGATGTTCCGGGAGGATTGAGCATAGGATTAAGGGCCAGAAATTTGACTCTCTCACCCTAAAGAAGCCCTGCGACCCCGTATCTCCTATGTTTGTGTGGACTGTGCAAGCGTTGTCGGCTTGATCGCTGGCCATCTTACGAACCGCTTCGGCTGTGACGGAGAATTGGAGTGGATTTCGATCAGGCCGCAGTACCGGGGTCGCGGTATTGCCTCAAAACTCCTTCGACGGTTGTCAGAGTGGCTCGTCAAACATCATGCGCTGCGGGTCTGTGTCGATGCGAGCCTTCCAATGAGATCGCCAGACGTTTCTATCTGCGGCACGGTGCAGCCGATCTGAAGCCGCATTGGATGATCTGGGAGGACATTAAAGCAAACCTGCGGGAGCATGCGAGGTTTTAGGATTGGGGATAACTCAGTGGGAGAAATCTAGGCGGCGGTTGGGCTGTTGACGGGTGTGAAAACCTGTCCGCAAGCGCACCGATAGCTTTGGAGCGTGGAAACTGTCTCGGTGAAGCCATTCATGGTAATGGTTTGGCAACTCCACTCTTGCAGAGTCTTGCTGCCGCAAATCGGGCATTCATTTGGTACGAGAAACATTACACTCTTCATTTTTTTTGTTCTTCGCTGGAGACGACGATCGCGATGGGGTTTGGTGGCGGCTGGCCGGTATTCAGTTCGCGCTTTTGCCCGCTCTGACGCAGGTCGGACACGGCACGCAGGCTTTGCTTAAGGTTCAATTGTCGAGATCATGGTCGGGATGATGCACCAAAAAGGGATGGAGGGTCTGGTCAATTTTGCACAGAGACGCAAGAAAACACCCCCTCTAGCGCGCAAGCGAATCAGTCTCTATGCATTCCTGAGAGCGCGGTTAGGCGTCCGATGTCCCTATGGAAAATATTCTCCGATATGGGCGGGCCAGGGGTGAAGGCGTACCAAAAACGTCTTCGCAATCTCGCCCTCGCAGCAACGCAAAATCAACCATTTAGCGGACTGCCGTTTGCCGCCCCAAAAACGACCGTTTTTGGTACGATTTCTCTTGACGAATTACTGAATTCAGCAAATACTGAGTACATGAATATCGCATTTATAGCCGCGTTTCCACGAAGGACAAAGGGCAAGATGTTGAGAACCAACTGAGACAGCTTCGGGAGTTCTGCGCAAAGCAGGGCTGGCCGTTGCATCCGAGTTCGTTGACCATGCCAGTGGCAAGCGTTCAGATCGGGAGCAGTTTCAAGCCATGTTCTCAGCCGCATCCCGCAGGGAGTTCGATTGCGTCCTGTTCTGGAGCTTGGACAGATTCAGCCGTGAGGGCGTTTACGAGACGTTGCAGCACCTTCAGAGGCTCACAGCCTATGGCGTGGGATATCGCTCCTTTACCGAACAATATCTGGACTCCTGCGGCCTTTTCAGGGATGCTGTAATACGCATTCTCGCCACGATTGCAAAGCAGGAACGTGTTCGCCTGAGCGAACGCACAATTGCTGGGCTGCAAAGGGCAAAGCTGCAAGGCCGCATCGGGGGCAGACCCCGGAAAGAATGTGACCGCGATAGGCTAACCGAATTGCGCCGTTCAGGGCTGAGCTTGGGACAGATTGCGGCTCAAATGGGGCTTTCTAAAACGACGGTTGCCAGAATGGTGACAGCGTGAACGCCAAAACCAAGGCAGCGGAAGAACGGCCAATCGTGCAAACAGTAAAGCTGGAACCTGCCCTATTTGTACGGCTCAAAACGTTTGGCGCTAAGACCCGACGGAGCAATCAGGACATTTTGCGCTCAGCCCTCATCGAATATCTGAACAAGAGCAAGCCCTAGGATCCCTTTCCCCGCTTGCCCTTTTTGTCTTCCAAAATCTGTCGGGCCGCGATCTTCGCCAATCCAAGCAGGATGCCCGAATTGGTTAAGACTGCATCCGGCCACAGGATGTTAGCAGCACGTTGGATAAGGGTGTAGTCCTCCGTGCTCATTCTCACGTTGACCTGAACGGTACGTTTGCCATTTTGCTCCATCTCCCCGTTATGTTCACGGTAAGAATGCCTTGACAGCAATTCTATAAATGCTACTGTTGCTTCTATCTGTAGCGATGTGGGCAGGAGGTCACATTGGATGATGGAAAAGAAAACCTACATTGACCTGAAGGTCAGCACCAAGATAATCAGGATTCCAGTTGACCCTGTATTGTACGAGAGATATCTGCTTCAATTCTGCCGAAATAAGCCATCCACCGCACAAAGAGGCATATTTTGGACGCTAAAGGCGCTGATGCGTGATGCAATATCTGAAAGGGGTTCGGGACAGAACGAATGTCAAGTGATGTGTTGATGTCAACGAACGAAACATGAGGTACGGACAATGCGCGAAATCATCTTGACCTTAACGTCTGCCTTAATTCTTGGTGCTCCCATGCTGGCCCAATGCGGTTCAGCAGAGCTTGCAAGAATGAACCATTTAGCTTCGGCCTTTCAGAATGACGTTACGGTGCTAGATTCTCTTTCTCCCGATGAAACACACGCATTCCGAACTATGGCACACGATTGCACTCTTGCAATTACGACAAGGGCACAAAGAGAAGGCAAGAGTGACTTCCACGACTTGTCCAAGGACGACCTAATCCTGCTGTATTGGATTTCGGTAATGGACGATACGGCTAGTACCATGCGTAATCTCCGCGACGCACAGAAAACAGACGTTCCGGGTGCCGGGCCGTGTACCAATGTTCCTGTGCGATATGACAAGCTAGAGGAGCGACTGGCGTGGTTCTACGGCTGTATGCATAAAGACCCGCCGAGCATCGCCGAAATAAGGGCTAAGATTGCCGCTTTGCCGCCGGAGAAACGCAATGCACTAGAGAAACAGGATTTTGCAACGCAGGAAGCTCTACTCGGTGTCGCGTCTTATGACTTGCCGATACAGGTATTCCCGAAATAATGGATGGAGACAAAATGAAACGACTAAAAGAACAGCTAAAGCACATCACGGTAATGCTCTGCCTTTGCGTTTTAGCGATGGTCGGAGCAAACACAAAGTTGGCAGCGCAAGACGGATGCCCCCCGCAACCTGCCCAAATGGGACGCATTCGGTTTGCCACAAAGAATGTGATCCCAATAGCCCGCCCCAGCCTGTGTGCGATAAGATTTGCAAATGTGAATGTGTACCAGACCGCAACTCATCACAAATGAATCAGCAAGCTAGTGAACCTGCCTTGGCGCAGAACGACTGTCCAAACAGCAAACCACTCCTAGATGAATTGTTAACTACGCAACTCTGGAACTGGCAAGACGAAGACAGACGAGACGAAGACTTCAAGGGCGTGAAGACGGCAACAAAAGAGCCAAGTGGGACAACACCATGAAACCAAAACTTTTATTGTTGCTTGCGATATCCAACCTCTTCGCGGCAACAAACCCTGTAGTGGCCCAAGAGAAGCCAGACCCCATTGTGGGAGTTGTGGTGTTTGAGGACTTTGCCGTTGCGTTCGCTTCGGAACCTTCTTGCAAGGGACTAACTCTCACTGTGCCGCATGGTAAGGAACGCGCACCATCCCCCGACACAGGACAATATTGGCTACTTACAGCGGAACACGATTCGTTAGACATGACGGACAAGGCTACTTATTGGAGCCTCTGGCACTCTGCTGATGGGTCGCAGGTGAAAGGGTCAGACCCTACGAGCGTTGAGGCTGCACAGCACGTATGCGCTATAGTCAAGCAAAAGGGCGGCACGGTGCGGTGAAATACGCCTCGTTCTTTATGGTTTCCTGAAATAGAAAATCACTTTTTACACCCTTGTCCTTCCAATCCAGCAGCCCCCCCGGTTAGTTGCCCTTGTTGTCCAACATAGCAAGGGATAGATGGTGCGATCCGCAAGCTTCCGTTTCGCTTTCCATTCGCAGGTCCGGCGTTTACCCTGGCTGTGCGGAGCAGGTGCAACTCTTTGCAACTTTGCGATGTAAGCCATTGATTGTAAAAGATCATCTGGGGTTGATTAGAATAGCCTTAGGAGAGATAATGAGGAAGCCACAAACGGATACTCGTAGCACCCGAATGTGGCTGAGTACCTCGCTACTGGTGACAGCAGCATCATCGAATCGGAATGCGACTCCCGATTGTGGCTCGCGGCCACGGTCACCCAATGCGATTGGCAAGGAACGCCTGACCGTTTCGGGTGACCGCCCATCCTAACGGCGTCAGTTGCCAATTGTCAAACTTCGTCGGCGCAACAAATGCTTTTAGGAGAAACCAATGAAAACATTTTGTCTGACTATCGTTGTGCTCTTCGGCGCACTTGCGTTCGCACAAGATAGGGCCTCAGTCAAGATAGATAACGCCAACAACACTCATTTTCACCCAGGAGATTCGATTGCATTCCAGGTGAAGTTGAACGAACCACTCCCCGAGGGCGCGTCCTTTCGGATTCGTATATCGCCGACGAAGGTGAGCCAGCTAATTGACCTCGTATCAGATAAGCCCGAAGATGCTGGCCGAACTCTGTTCCTTGTTCGCGGTTCTCTCCCCAAAGAGGCGTTGACTGGGGAGTGGGCCATTAATGTGATCTATCTCTTTCTGCCGGGAACGGGATGGACCACCAACACGATCCAACCAACAATGCCCGTCAAGTTTTTTGTCGAGGGCAAGGAATTCGCAATTCCGACCACGGCACAAGTGACTGTGACGAAGTAGGATGCTAAGGAAGGAACCTTTCTCTAGAGGTCGCATGATCGCGGCCTCTTTTTGGGAGTGGAGAGGGCCGTGTGCCTTGTTCAGTGACATGCCCAGAGTCTCCCTGCCGAGAGCGCGAATGGAAGGCGCGTTCTGGTAAGGTCTATGAATTTCTAGCGAAGGCAGAGGAGGCCCTGGTCGCCGTTGCCAAGCGAGGGGGGCACGGGCGTCCCTGGCCTCGGTCTTCCGAGAGGGTTGGTTAGGGACGTTATTTGTGACACCCTTGTGGTGTCAGTTTTGGTGTCAGTTGGTTTGGCAAGTTCACGGCAGAATCAGACAGCGCCAGACAAGAGTATCCCAGCGCAGAAGTGCATAAACATTGGTATTTGGCAGGCCGTGACAGGACGAGGCATTTCAGTGCAATGACCGAAAACCCATTAAAAGTGCGTTGCTCTACCAACTGAGCTACGGGCCCACGTATAGCTAATCTAACATAGCGAAAAGGCCACTGCTCGGCCTGCCACGCTCGCTGCCTCCATGCCACGCGTCACCAGATTGACTTCCCAGCTTCATGATTCCTGACCCACTTCCGTCGCATCTCTATAGTGTGTGACCATGAATGAGAATGCACGTCCGCGGATCGTCATCATCGGCGGCGGCTTTGGCGGCTTGAAAGCTGCCGAGTCGCTGGCCCGGCTGCCGGTGCAAATCACGCTGCTCGACCGCAAGAACCACCACACCTTCCAGCCTCTTCTGTACCAGGTCGCAACCGCCGGCATCTCGCCGGCCGAAATCGCCGCTCCTATCCGCGACATTCTCGCCAGGCACGAGAATATCGAGGTCCTGTTGGGAGAAGTCGCTGGGCTTCGATCTCGAACATCGCATCGTTAACCTACATGGCTTTCAGCTTCCCTACGATTACCTAGTCGTCGCCGCCGGAGCGACTCACGCCTACTTCGGACACGATGAATGGGAGCCACTCGCCCCCGGACTTAAGACCATTGAAGACGCTCTGGAAATTCGCCGCCGCATCCTGTTGGCCTACGAGCTTGCCGAGCGCGAGGCGGCCATCACCGGCAAACATCGGCCCCTGAACTTCATCGTGGTGGGCGCCGGCCCCACTGGAGTCGAACTGGCAGGAACGTTGGCCGAGATCGCACACAAGTCACTGGCTGAAAGCTTCCACAACATCGATCCGGCCAAGACTCGCGTATTGCTGGTCGAAGCCGGCCCTTCGATCTTGACCGCCTATCCCGAAGATCTGCAACGCAGCGCGGTGGAACAACTGCAGCATCTCGGAGTCGAAGTCCGCACCAACTCGGCCGTAACCGAAGTGCGTTCCGGCGAGGTCCGCATTGGCGATGATTTGCTGCCGGCGGAAGTGGTGTTGTGGGCCGCGGGAGTGTCGGCTTCCCCGCTCGGTCGAGCGCTAGGCGTTCCCGTCGATCGCGCGGGCCGCGTTTTTGTCGAGCCCGATCTCAGCCTTCCCGGACATCGCGAGGTCTTCGTCATTGGCGATCTCGCCAGTCTGAAAGACGCTCGCGGCAAGCCTCTTCCCGGAGTTGCGCCGGTCGCCCTGCAACAAGGCAAGTGGGTGGCGCGACAAATCGCCGCCGATCTGGCCGGTCATCCGCGCCAGACGTTTCGCTACCATGACAAGGGTTCGCTGGCTACCATCGGACGCGCCGCCGCTATCGCACAGTTCGGCAGGATTCACATCTCTGGCTTCATCGCCTGGCTGGCGTGGCTGTTCATTCACATTCTCTTTCTCATCGGATTTCGCAATCGCATCGTCGTCATATTCCAGTGGGCCTGGAGCTATCTGACATATGAGCGGGCGGCGCGGCTGATCACCGGCGAATCACGAGTTATCTCTGTGCCTTCAATGGAGTACGCCGAACAGGCACGAAAGGCCGGCTCCGCGATGATCGAGCACGCGATTGAGCACGACGCTCCTCCCGTCGGCAAGCGCTAGAAGGCACCAGAAGAAGCGGCGCAACTTCAAGTGCGCCGTGAGTTGCGTTTTATTATTCTCATCCCGAGCCGGCTTTACAGGCTGCGAAAAAAATCGCCAGAAATGATACTTCGGGTAGTGCGGCGCTTCAGCCCCGCGTCTAGCTTTTTCTTTGTTGTCATCCCGAATCCGGCTTCAGCCGGTGAGGGATCGGCTTTTCTTGAGCGGCCTGTTTAGGCGGCGAGGGATCGGCTTCCCTCATACCGCCTATCAGTCTTAGTCAAAGGACAGATTGATGTTCGAAGATAACGAGCGCAAACAAAGGAAGCTGTGATGAAGCAGGCGGACCGTTTGGCGCAATTGAAACGCCTGATCCTGTACTACACCCTGTCCCGCGCTTCGATCCCACGAAGTGGGACTCGCTAAGAAGAATTTCGCTTGCCAGAAGCTAAGAGCTAATGGCTAAGAGCGAAGAACGAACACCGGCTTCTCTATCTTTTCAATATCGGGTTATACCCTTCTCCCACCAGCTTCGCCTTCATAGCTTCGGCTTCCTGCAAAGTTGCGAAGGGCCCTACCTGCACGTGGTACAACTTGTCATTGGTAACCGGATTATTCACCACGAAGACGTTGTAATTCTTTTTGCGCAGAGCGCCCGCCAGAGCGACAGCGTCATCCTCCCGCGAAACCGCGGCAATCTGCACCACGATAGTCCCCGGCCCGGTCACAGGTGAGCTGTGCGAGATAACCTCCGGAGCCGCATGGTTGGCGGCTGCCACCGCGGGTGCGCTCGCGGCTGGCGCGCTGGTCACAGGCGCTGCGCTCGCCACTACCACCTTCGGCCCCGGAGCAGGAGTCGTCGCCGCAGCTTGCGATGCTTCGGGTGCAGGCGCCGCGTTGGGACCGCTCTGCTGCACAGCCTTGTAGAAGGTCATGCTGTTCTGCTGATTGGTTGCGTTGGCCTCATCCGAAGCCGGCGTCGCCGTGTCCGGCTTCACAGCCACCGCGGCGGAAGGCTTGGTCTCGCTGGCCTCCGAGCCGGTCGGCGCCGCGTCGGACGAAGCACTCACCTGCGCTGGCTGGTCGTTCAGTGCCTGTTCCCGGCCCGAACTCTTGCCCAGCGAATACCCGATGGAGAAAAATACTCCGCAAATTGCTGCCAGAAGGAAGAACAGCCCCAGCAACTTGCCTACGCCCAAGGTTATTTCGGTATCTTCAGCTGCCATTGTGTGCACAGGTAAACCTCGCTCATTGGGTCATTTGTTATCCCTTGTCGGGAGGCGGCTGCAAGCCACTCATCTTCTTCCCATCCACCCTCACCAGCTCGTGCAAGCCGGCCAGCAGATCCACCGGCACCGGGAAGATGATGGTCGTGTTCTTCTCCACGCCAATCTCGGTCAACGTCTGCAAGTACCGCAACTGAATGCTGGTCGGCTCGCCAGCCAGTAAGTGGGCCGCGTCAACCAGGCGCTGCGCCGCCGCAAATTCGCCTTCCGCGTGAATGATCTTCGAGCGCTTCTCGCGCTCTGCCTCGGCTTGCTTGGCCATGGCGCGCGTCATCGTCTCCGGCAGGTCAACCTGCTTCACCTCGACGTTGGTCACCTTCACGCCCCAGGGATCGGTATGCTGATCAAGGATCGATTGCAGCCGCAGATTGATCTTCTCGCGATGGGCCAGCAGTTCGTCCAGATCGACTTCGCCCAGCACAGACCGCAGCGTGGTCTGGGCAAATTGCGATGTCTGGTACATGTAATTCGAAACTTGAACCACGGCCTTATTGGAATCGACCACCCGCAGAAAGATGACCGCATTCACCTTCAGCGTGACGTTGTCGCGCGTAATAATGTCTTGCGGCGGAACTTCCAGCGCCTCCTGGCGCAGCGAAACTCGCACCATGCGATCGACGGGCGCGAATACCAGAATCACGCCCGGCCCCTTAGCGGTCGTCAGCAGACGGCCCAGGCGAAAGACAACACCCCGCTCATACTCGGCCAATATCTTGATCGAGTTGATGAGGTAGAGAGCGATGATAACGATAACTACTAAAACCGCAATACTGGGCACGTGGTGCCTCCAGCTATCAGAAGTGTAGAACGGGTACTACTGCGGATTGTAGGCCGAAGTGGTGAGGAACCCAAGTTGGCAACAGCTGCCGGGAGTTAGCATATGAAGTCTCGGTTCGGGCGAGCGCATGACGCGCGTTTGATGAACCATGAAATTATAAAATTGGAAGACTATGCGCAGCACCGTGGTCAACTCGGTGGCCGAAGAGCGGGGCTGAAAGTACAGCAAGCGATTTGACGCCATGAAACCGAATGTGTCGATTCGCGAACAACCGGCGCGGTCGGCCCCGACGCGCAAGCCGATTTGCGAACAATAGGCGTAGTCGACCGCCAGGCGCGCGACCAAAATAAGATCGCACCGAATTGGGACGTGATCGTTCGGGCTTCGCCTTCGGGCTTTGACGCAATTCGAACCTGCCGCTACAATACATCTACAACTCGGCAGCGCTGTTGGCAGCGCATCGACACTCCTCAGTAGCTCAATGGCAGAGCATCCGGCTGTTAACCGGAGGGTTGTAGGTTCGAGTCCTACCTGAGGAGCCATTTTTTCTGCTAGTTAGGCCGGATGAGTCCGGAGTCGGGAAGCGATACCGGGGACCCCGCTTGAGTTTTAGTTCTGCTGATGCTGTCAATCGCGCTGCGCAACTCCTCCAAATCGAAGTGACCGTAACGAGCGGCCATCCTTACCATCGTTGCCGGACTCCAACCGACGATCTTCTCAACCTTGGCAATCGGCACGCCGGCATCCCGCATCCGTGACACGGCCGTATGCCGTAGATGAAAACGGCAGGCGAGAGGCTTAATCTTCTCCTGCTCCGCTTCCGGTTGCGGCTTCCCTTCTGCATTCTGGTCCGTAATCCTTTTGAGGATTCTTGCCGCGCGGAGCTTGGTTGCCTCCCTTGCCTCTTTCACGTCCCCGGTAGGAGCCGTGAGATCTCTCTGGTACGCCTTTGGCTCGAATTTGTCTCTGGCTGCCCCATAACGCTCTTTCGGAAAAACGTAATGCTTAGGCTGGAGCTCGGGAAAGTGACTCGCCCAAAATCTCAAGGTTGCTATCGCACCCAGATTAAGCGGAATGATGCCCCCGTTTCCTGATGGCGTTTTGTCCTTCCCAACCGGACACAGCGGTTTGTGAAGTCAATTCGCCCACCGATTCGGGAAAGGTGGCGATCCAAGACGAAGAGCGTCGGCTGAAAGACGAGCAGCTAAAAGCTGAAACATTCACGTTCCAGGTGTGGTTCTGGGACGACTTTCTGGGCTATCTCCACCCGTATGCGGCTCTTCTTAAGTGGTACTACGAACACGTCCTCGAATTGGGGGGCATATACAGCGTCGACCACAAGATCCTTTATCTATTACACATGGCTTTCGTGCCCGGCATTTACGACACCTTGGGTTGATGAAGAGAGTGGCACGGGTTTATCCGAAGCTCTTCAAGATACCGAAACATATGGCCTGGTCATCACCGCTAGGTGCGACGAAAGCCTACGGGAACACGGCAAACACATCCCCATAGCCGTATGCTCCGCCTTGATTGGTAGTGCCGTAGAGCCTGTTTCCAAACAACACCAGGTTGCTGAAGGAGTACAGACCATCCGTTCCACCGGTAAAGCTGTAAAGCAGCGTATAAGTCCAGGTTCCCCCTCCCGGTACAAGCTCATAGACCGTACCGGCGCTGTCCTGGCCGTCGCAGTGCGTCGTGGCGTACAGGGTTCCGGAGGAAGACAGCATCAAATTGCGAAAGGTGCCAGAAATCCCCGAGCCCGGCAGGCTTTGAATCGCGGTGAAATTCCAGCCGCTTCCCGCGGGAGTGAGTTCGAAGATGGAACCTCCGCCCTGGCTTCCGCCTTCGGTCGCCGCACCGTAGAAATTGCCGTGGCCATCGGCAATCAGTCCGGCGTAGGGCACTCCGCCGTCGTTCTGGTTCTGGAAGTTGTAGACGATGGTTTCGGCCCAGGAGTGCTGCTTGTTCAGCTCAAAGATGGTTCCGTATCCGCCGGTGCCTCCAGCCGAAGTCGTACCCAGAACATCGCCCGCCGAGTCGAGGGTCACACCTGCGTATGGAACGGCGCCGTCCGTGCCCGTGCCGAAGCTATACAGGACCGTCTCCTGCAAGATAGCGCCGCTCTGGCTGAGCATGAAGACCGTGCCATTGCTGTTCGCGCCGCCGGCCGAGGTCGTGCCGTACAGATTGCCGGCGCCGTCGAACACCAGGCCGCCTAGAGGCGCAGAGCCATCCCTGCCGGAACCGAAGCTATGGAGAATGGTCTTGGTGTTATTGGTAATGCGGAAGACGGTTCCTCCGCCGAACGCGCCGCCAGCCGATGTGGTGCCGTACAAGCGCCCCTGCGAATCCTCAATCAGAAAGCTCTGCGGACTGGAGCCGTCGGTGCCGCCTTGGAAGGCATAAACGGTCTGGAGAATCCCGGTCGGCGCGATGCGAAAAACCGTTCCGTTGTTATAAGCTCCGCCCGCGCTGGTCGTGCCATACATGTAGCCGCCTGCGCCCATCATCAAACCGTTGAGCGGGTTGGCGCCGTCCGTACCGCCGGTGAAATTGTGAATCACATTGAACGATTGCGCCCGCATGCTCTGCACCAGAACGAGGGAGCTTGCAAGCACCAAAAGGACAGTGAACGGTTTGGCGAGTAGGACACGTCTGGCTTTCATAGGTTTCTCCTTCCAATGTGAAAAGGGGGCTCGTGAACCTAACGGGAACTCCTCCCATTTGGAGGCTAATACACCGGCAGTATCCGGAATTCCATTAAGTTGACGGCGCTTCCAGAATTTTATCCTATTTCGCGTGTCGGCACTTAGACGAATGCTTAGTCCAGTCCACCTCATGAGCCGTGTGTTTGCTGGCTCGGTGATTGGTCACACTGAAAATGAGAAAATCACCGGAGTTCAAAAGCGCGAAGGTGCGGAGACAACCTGCAAGTTAAGATCGTCGTTCCGGTGGCCTGGTGGCGGCCTGGTCTAGCAGCCCGTAAAACACATTTAGCGAATGTGGTTGAGGGAGGTCTGCGCTTGATGATCGGCCTTCTGCAGAGGAATGTCACCCCGTGCATAAACTAAATCACCCAAGTCAGGGATGGAACCGAATGTGCTGCCATGTCAATGCTTGCGGCTACTACCCATTTTTGTCGGACGGTTGAGGAGCGCCGACCCTGTGCGATAGGCCTCTGAGGACGGAGGAAGGCTTCGTAGCAAAGAGGATCCAGGCTATAACTGACTCGCAAGTTGAGGACGCTGCAGTGGAAGACTAGAGGGGCTTCTTCACAATCCGACTGATTTAAGGAAGGGTTGGGCACGATATAAGAACCTAGGAGCCCTGGAGTAGCTTACCTCGAGGCCAGAGTGATCTTCAGGACTTCCAGACTGCTGACTTTCTGGCTCAGCGTCGCATACAGACTTGAACCTCCTTGCTCGATGTATCCGAAGTGAAAGGCGGCAACATTCGCGATCGCCTGAATGTGCACGTTGCCGGGAATGCTGGTCGCATTCTGGAATGGAGCGCCATTAAAATCAGCATCGGTCCTGGGGATTGCGTACACCCCGTTGAGCGTGAGCGCCTGCGGGAAAGTCGCGCCGAAGTCAGGATTCGTAGTACTCCGATAACGAATGTACCAACTGGTATCCACATTGAGTTGCATGAGGTTAGTGAGTCGCCCAAGGTTGAGTGCAGGTCCGGCTTTGCTACCCTGCAAAGTGCGGAACTTGTCCAAATTAACTGGATCGGCGCCCTTCGATTCCAGGTAAGCATTCAAGAAGGTGGCGTGGCTCACTTCGTCCAGGGTGTTGCTGGATATATATTGCGGCGCATCGCCGTCAAGGTTCGACAAGGCTATCTGATAGTTGTTCAGTTGCTGGTGATCTACCTCAATGGGTGGGTTATTGTCGATGCCGCCTAGTTCAGCATACTGCTGCCAGAGGTCACTTTCGATAAGCTCGGCCGCCGCCAGGAATTGCAGAATTGCAATGTCTCCTTTGGTGAGACTGCCACCGCCGTTGGACTCCTGGCCGAATGCAGCCAGACCATGGCTTAACAGGGCGGCACCAGCCGTCACCGTGCCGGCTGCAATAGCTCCGTTTCTTAAGAATGAGCGACGATTTACCCGTCGCTCGAGGATGTCTTCTGAGTTGTTCATAAATTCTTCTCTCTTTCTGGTCCAATAACCTGGTTGGCTGGACATGTCGGTGATAGTAGGTTATCCAGGACACCGCACTTGTCATGAACAAGTCAGACTAATGTCACTATCCAGTAAGATCGCTAGCCCTTATAGTCGGAGCCCCGGTAGCCTTGTAGTTGGTAGATAGCTTAAATTTGACACGGCTTTCGCCTCTGGCGGAGAGGTGTTCACGCTGCGACGGACGTTCTGGCGAAAAGCGAATGGCGAACTTTACTGACGGCTCACAGCTGAGCGCTGACGGCTGCCGTGGTTGACCCCCTTTCTTGCCGACCCTTACACTAGAAGATTCCGTACTCATAACAGGACGACTCATGCCACTTGAGCTCTTTAATACTCTGTCCACGAAGGTCGAAGAGTTTCATCCGCTGGAAGACAACCTGGTCCGCATGTACGCTTGCGGGCCGACGGTCTACGACTACGGTCACATCGGGAACTTCCGCACGTTCATCGTCGTCGACACGCTGCGGCGATTCCTCAAGCAGAGCGGCTATCAACTGAAGCACGTCATGAACATCACCGATGTGGATGACAAGATCATCCGCAATGCAGCGCGCGACGGGATGACGGTACAGGAATACACCCGCAAGTATCGTCAGGCGTTTCTGGAGGATGCCGACGCGCTGAACATCGAGCATCCTGAGCAGCTGGTGAATGCGACCGATCACATCCAGGAGATGGCCCATTTCATTGCCGGGCTGGTGGACAAGGGTTACGCGTATCGCACCGACGATGGCTCGTACTACTTCCGCATCGCCAAGTTTCCGGAGTACGGCAAGCTGTCGAAGAAAGATTTTGCCGGGATGACCGACGGGGCGCGGGTCGACGTCGACGAGTATGACAAGGACAACGCTCGCGACTTCGCGTTGTGGAAGGCGCCGAAACCGGGCGAGGCCATGTGGGAAACCGAGATTGGGCCGGGACGACCGGGCTGGCATATCGAGTGCTCGACCATGTCGATGAAGTATCTGGGCGAGAGCTTCGATATCCACTGCGGCGGCGAAGACTTGATCTTCCCGCATCACGAAAACGAGATTGCTCAGTCGGAAGCGATGACGGAAAACGCTTCGTGCATGTCTGGGTGCACTCGCGTTTTCTGCTGGTCGAGGGCGAGAAGATGGCCAAGAGCCTGGGCAACTTCTATACCGTCCGCGACCTGATTCTGAAGGGACACAAGCCGTCATCGATACGTTTTCTGCTGATGTCGGTTCCCTATCGCAAGCAGTTGAATTTCACTTTCGACGGCTTGACCCAGGCGGCGAATTCGGTGGAGCGGCTACGCAACTTCAAACTTCGGTTGGAGAGCGAACAGTTTCCCGAAGGCGCCAGCGAGGCGATTGCGGCGATCACGAAGAAGACGTCGGATGAGATGCGCGCCGGCTTGAACGACGACTTGAATACGGCGCTCGCGCTGGGAGCGATCTTCGACATGGTGCGCGACGTGAATGCGGCCGCCGATGCCGGCGACGTGCGAAAGGACGATGTGCCGGCGCTGCTTAAAGTGATGGAACAATTCGAAGAGATCTTCGCGGTGCTAAAAGACGATGACGCTGCGAAAGTGCGAGCCACGGTCGAATGGGCCAAAGCTGAAGGTCTGGAAGACAAGATCAGCCCTGAAACGTTGGAGCTGGCGAAAGCGGCTTCACTGTCTGATGCTGATGTGGAGCGGTTGGTGGCTGAACACTCTCAGGCGCGCAAAACCCGCGATTTTGCGCGGTCGGATGCCATCCGTGCGGAGTTGGGCGAGAACGGCATCATTCTGGAGAATACCAAGGATGGCGTGCGCTGGAAGAGGAAGTAACTAGCGGATCAGGCTTCCGATTCAACTTCGGGTAGAACGTCAGCTGCCTTTGCGGTCCCGCTGCCATCATGAATCTTGGCCGTCGTCACCAGCGCCACACCAGCGACAATGATCACCGTTCCGGCGAACATGTAGGCGTCGAGCCGCTCGTTGTGCACCAGCCATCCCAGAAAGACCGCGACCAGCGGATTGACGTAGGCGTAGGTTGCGACCTTCGGCGTCGGCACATGCTTGAGCAGCCAGATGTAGGCGGTGTATCCCACCCACGAGCCGAAGACGACGAGATAGAGCACAGCCATCATGCCGCGATGAGTGATGACGATGTGACGATACTCGCCGGTGACCATGGCGACCATTGCGTTGCCGATCGGCGGCAAACAGCATCTCCCACGCTGTGGCAGTGAAGGGATCGACTTTCATCTGCCACTTGCGCGACAAGACCGAGCCGATCGACCAGCTCAACGACGAAAACAGCAGGGTGCAGGCCGCAATCAGCGGCATGATGCCCAGCGCAGCGCGATGCTCGAAGCGGGGCCAGAACAGCACAGCGACGCCGGCGATGCCCAGTGCGACGCCGAACGACGCCGCGCCGCGACAGCCGGTCGCCGCGAAAGACAAATGTCTCCAGCAGCAGAAACCAGATGGGCGTGACGGCGATGATCAGCGCGGCGAAGCCAGTCGGCACCCACTGCTCGGCCCAGGCCAGTCCGAAGTTGCCGCCTACCAGCAGCAGGCAGCCGATGGTCGCCAGGCGCGGCTTCGTTCCAGCGTGATGCGAATCTTGCGGCCGCAGCGCCGCGCAAGCCGCCAGCATCAGCGGGCCGGCGATGGCGAAGCGCATGGCGCACATCACGGCCGGAGGAAGATGTTCTTGCGTCGGCAATGCCGATGGCCAGATAGGTCGAACCCCAGAAGACGTAGACCAGCGCGAACGCGAAGATCACTTGCAGACGATGATTGCGATCCGGATAGTCACTCATATCGATGGACGAGGACATCGATGATAACGCCGACTGACGATGAGCCGCTAGCCGGCTGCTTTAGGCTGCTCTTTGCGCAGCCGCTGTCCGGTCACCAGCACGTAATGCACGCCGGAGATGGTGGTGAAGGTGAAGGTGGCATAGAGAAAAATCTTCACCAGCACAATCATCCACGGAGCTCTGCACCACCTGCGACAGCACCACGAAGAAAACGGCCGCGATCTGGCAGGCGGTGTTGATCTTGCCGAAGATGCTGGGACGGAAGTCACGAAAGCCGACAGTGGCGTACAGCACGACGGCGGTCGCGACAATGCCGATATCGCGGCTGAAAACCACCACCGTGTACTTCCACGGAATCTTCTTGACGAACGACAGCACCAGGAACAACGAGCTCAGCAACATCTTGTCGGCCAGCGGATCCAGATATTGGCCCAGCAGGGTCTGCTGATGCAGAGCGCGGGCCAGCAGTCCGTCGAGCGCATCACTGAGCGCAGCGGCATCAGCAGGCCCAGCGCCCAACGCCAATTTCCGTCGAAGACCGAGATGATGACGAACGGAATGAAGATCAAGCGCAGCAGCGTGATCTGGTTGGGGGCCGTCCAGAACTGATTTTTCAGCCGCGTGCTCTGAAGAAGTGGCATAGTTTTTCGAGTGACAGACAGCGCGCTGCGTCGCGATCGGCGCATCGTTGTGACGGGCTGCTATCCGATTGTGACGGGTTTGTTACTCCGGACTGGCAAGTGGCTTGACGCACTGTTAAGCGCGACGCCGGTGCTCAGTAAGCCTTCCTGCGAGGCGGGCAGCTGGCATCTGTATGAGCTATACCGTAGTGACTCTTCTCATGACTGACGTGTTGCGCACCACAGTAACTGCAAAATGAAGACGCTCCCCTCTCATTTTGACGGCAGACGATTTCGCAACCTGGTCCCGCGGCGCAATGGACTTCGGCGCGCTGCTGCGCTGGCTGCTTTCGCGCCAGCCAGGGCCAATGGCGGATCATGGATCGAGGCTGCGCCCGGTCCGCTCCGCCGCCAAGAACTCTGAGCGCCTGCGCATCACGTTCGTCAATCACTCCACATTCCTGTTGCAGCTGACGGGATCAACATCCTCACCGATCCGATCTGGTCGGAGCGCGCCAGTCCGGTGTCGTGGACAGGACCGCGGCGGCATCGTCCGCCGGGAATTCGCCTGGAGCGATCTGCCGCCGATCGATCTGGTGCTGCTCAGCCACGATCATTACGATCACATGGACCTTCCGACGCTGCAGCGACTGGCAGGCGAGCATCGTCCCACGATCTATACCGGGCTGAAGAATGCGGCGCCTGCTCGCCAGGCACGGAATTCGGAAACGTCGTGGAGTTGGACTGGTGGCAGGAAGCCGCGGCGCGCAGCGATATGTGGATCACCGCGGTCCCGGCGCAACATTTTTCCGGACGCTCTCCGTTTCGATCGCGACAAGACGCTTGTGGTGCGGCTTTGTGGTGCAGACCGATGACGCGAGCATCTACTTTGCCGGTGATACGGGTGCGGGCCCGCACATCGCACAGATCGCGCAGCACTTTCCCGAGATCGATCTCTCGATTCTTCCGATCGGAGCCTATCGTCCCGAGTGGTTCATGGGTGAGGTCCACATGTCGCCGCGGGAAGCGGTGGAGGCGCACCTCGCTCTGGGAGCGCGCGTGAGCGTCGCCAGCCACTTCGGCACCTTTGCGTTGGCCGACGACGGCGAAGACGAAGCCGGTCCAGGTCTTGCGGGACATCCTGCGCGACTCCGATTTGCAGGAAACAGAATTTTGGACGCTTGGCTTCGGCGAAGGACGCGAGACTGCCGGTGCGCGCGCTGTCATTCGAGGCAGTCCAAACAGATCGCCTTGTAAGGCGATTTCCAATTCGTGTATTCAAGGCAGGACGCATCGGTCCAAACGGTCTACCGGAGGGAACCAGCATGAGTCCCAGGAAAAATCCGAGTCAACCCGTCACCGTTGCCCTGCTGCGCGGCATCAATGTCGGTGGCAAACATAGCTTGCCCATGAAGAACTCGTGGAGATCTTCTGGCCGAGCCAAATGCGACGACGTGCGCACGTACATCCAGAGCGGCAACGTCATCTTCAGCGCCTCAGCCGCCGTCATCGAGGGAATTTCGGAGTGCATCGCCAAGAAGATTGAATCAGCGCTTTGGATTCGTCTGCTCCGGTGATTCTGCGCAGCCGCGAGCAGATGGCCCAAACTGTGCGCGACAATCCCTTCGTGAGAGCGGGCTTGCCCGAGCAAACGCTCTACGTCGTACTTCCTCGCGACGATCTGCCAACCGACCGCGCCATCGAGAACCTTGATCCCAAGCGCTCCGCCCGGCGACGAGTTCCGCGTCTCGGCAGCGAGGTCTATTTGCACCTTCCCAATGGCACGGCGCGCACGAAATTGACCAACGCCTACTTCGATTCCAAGCTGTCGACCGTCGGCACGGCGAGAAACTGGGCCACCGTGTTGCCGCTGCTGCAGATGATGCAGGTCTGATGCGCTGCTTGTTACCACCTCCGCTGCCTTCTCGTCCTCCCCTCGATTGCCGCCATGCCTCGGGAACGGTACACTAAGCCATTACAAGGGGTTCCCCATGCTTATCGTCATGAAGGCGCACGCCACCGAAGAACAGGTGAGGGGCGTCTGCGAAAAAATCGAGAGTTTCGGCTTCCGCGCGCACTCCATTCCCGGAGCACAACGCACTGCTATCGGCATCACCGGCAACGAGACGGAACTCGATCCCGGCACATTCGACGAGATGTCGGGCGTGCAGGAAGTCATCCGCGTCAGCAAGCCTTACAAGCTGGTGAGCCGTGATCTGAAAGAAGAGAACACGGTCGTGCGCTTTCCCAACTCGGATGCGACCGTCGGCGGGCTGAAGTCGCGGTCATGGCCGGACCGTGCGCGATTGAGAGCCGCGAGCAGGCCTTGACGACCGCCGAACTTGTCGCTCGCGCCGGGGCGCGCTTCTTCCGCGGCGGCGCTTATAAGCCCCGCACCTCGCCCTACTCGTTTCAGGGATTGGCCGAGGACGGCCTGAAGATCCTGGCCGAAATCCGTGACCGCTTCGGGCTGCTAATTGTCACCGAAGCGGTGGACAACGAGTCGCTCGAATTGGTGGAGAAGTATGCCGACATGATTCAGATTGGCGCGCGGAACATGCAGAACTTCTCGCTGCTGAAGCGTGCCGGACGCGCCCGGAAACCGGTGCTGCTGAAGCGCGGCATGTCGGCAACGCTGGAAGAGTTCCTGATGGCGGCCGAGTACGTGATGAGCGAAGGCAACTACAACGTGGTGCTGTGCGAACGCGGCGTGCGCACTTTTGCCGACCACACCCGCAATACACTCGACCTGAGCGTGGTACCGGCGGTGCAGCGGCTGAGCCATCTGCCCATCATCGTCGACCCCAGCCACGGCACCGGCAAACGCAACAAAGTCACGCCGCTATCGCGCGCCGCCGTTGCCGTGGGAGCCGATGGCCTGATCATTGAGGTCCATCCCGATCCCGATCGCGCTCTGAGCGACGGCAAGCAGTCGCTTTTCCCCGATCAGTTCGACCACTTGATGGCCGAGATACGCCAGATTGCCAACGTGCTTGGCCGTTCGGTTGCCGATCCTGTAGCTAACCCGGGAGCGCGCCGTCCCAGCCCGGTCAGCACGACCTCGGGAACGGCTGCCGCTCGCTGATGGCGACTGGCTGGGCATGGCGCAGGAGCATGCGATGCGGCGCGTGGTTGCTGCTGTTCCTGACCGTCGCGCTGAGTACGACAGCTTGCCATCAACGCCAGACCGTCGCGCCGGGATACCACGAGTACGCCTATGTCACCAACGGCAAGAGCAATTCCGTCAGTGTTCTCGACCTCCTGCAGCTTCGCAATGTAAAGACCATTGCCGTAGGCGGCGGCCCCACCGGTATCGCCGCTAGCCCTACGCGTAACGAAATCTACGTCGCCAACGCCGACTCCAACAACGTCAGCATTATCGATGCCGAGAGAAACCAGGTAGCTGCCGTCATCGGCGTTCATCGCGCGCCCTACTACGTGTCGGTTTCTCCCGACGGCAAGCGCGCCTATACCGCCAATTCCGGTTCGGCGAATGTTTCCGTGATCGACCTTACGAAGCGTGCCGTGATCGCCACCATTGCGGTGGGAGGCGCGCCGGGCCTGGCTAGAGTTTCGTCGGATGGCAAGCTCGTCGTCGCCAGCAATCGCGCCGACAATACCGTCTCCATCATCGATACTGAAAAGCTGGCGGTGCGCCACACCGTGTCGGTGTGCCAGCAACCGCAGGACATGGTCATCGTGCCCGACAACAGCAAAGTCTTCATAGCCTGTCCCGGCTCGAACCAGGTTGCGGTTATCGATCTGAAGTCGGACCGGCTGCTAGCCTACCTCGACGTGGGACAATTGCCGGTTCAGCTAACTCTTAAGCCGGATGGCGGTGAGCTGTTCGCGAGTAATTTCAACGGCAATAGCTTCTCGATCATCGAAACCGGGAACAACGAGGTTGGTGGCAGCTATCTGATCGGCAACAATCCGTCGCACGGCGTCGTCACGTCCGACAACAGCCTGCTGTACATGAGCAATTTCGGATCCGACTCTGTGAGCGTTTACGCCATCGATGAAGGCCGCGTGATCGGCTCGGTGCAGGTGGGCAGCCATCCGGACGCGCTGGCGCTTACGCCCGATGAGGCGCACTTGCTGGTGGTGGATTCACGGTCAGGTGATGTCGCGGTGGTGCGGACGGTGAAGACGCGAGACAACTCGAAGATCAGCGCCGATCGGGCGCTGGTGACCTTGATTCCCGTGGGCAATCAGCCCAACGACATCGTGATCAAGGCATTCCAGATGGGAAAATGAGTCGGTAGAAGAGATGGCGATGCCAACCAGTTTCGAGGTTGGGCCGGAAGTGTGGCTCGAAGCTCAGCGGGAGGTTGAGCATCCCGTTACCGTCGAGCCGGTTCTATCAGCGTTAAAACGGTAGCGAGCCGGGTGGCCGTGGGGCACCGGCGGCGAGGTTGATGCACGGCGGGTCAAAAGTGTCGCGACAGTTTGTTATAATCTCCTTGCTGCTGTTCAAGGCGCCCTTAGCTCAGCTGGATAGAGCGTCTGGCTACGAACCAGAAGGTCGGGAGTTCGAATCTCTCAGGGCGCACCACTTTTCTCAACGGCTTACGGCCGTTCCAATGCTTCCAGAACACCACTGTAGCGAAAATTTTAGACAGTCGAATCCTCAAAGATAACCTCGAGGGATTTGCCCGTTTAAGAAGCGAATGCAGGCCTCCTGGGTTCTACTCCAGCCGCAATGCTAAGCTGGCATTCCGGGACCGCCACAGTCGGCAAGCCGGGATTCTCTGGCGAAAATTTCAAGATGGATGTACGGATAAATCGGTGCAGCCTTTTGCCGACCACGATAAGACTGGCACTGGTCTATTCCCATCGCAACCAGCGCCGTCATCACCGGTCAAAAGGATACAGCTAATCCTCACGCCTACGCCTACCCTGTAGTAGAGGAAATACCAATGAAAGCATTTATGACTCTCGGAACAGCGGTACTGTTTCTGACTCTGGGAACCATTGCTCCTGCCTTCGCCCAGCAGGATCATCAGGAAGCCAAGCCCGAGCAGCAACAAGAAGAGCACGCCCAGCCGCAGCAACAACATGCTCCCGCGGAGGCACCGCAGGCCAAACAACCCAGTCAGAGCAAGCAGCAACAGCCAGAGCAAGCCAAACAACCTAGCCAGAGCAAGCAGCAACAGCCAGAGCAAGCCAAACAACCTAGCCAGAGCAAGCAGCCAGAGCCAGTCAAGCAGCCCACTCAGAACAAACAGCAGCAGCAACAACAGCAGGCCAAGCAGGCCAAGCAGGCAACCCCGAACAAACAGCAGCAGGCCAAGCAGGATACCCAGAACAAACAGCAGCAGCAAGCCAAGCAGTCCGCCCAGAACAAACAACAACAGCAGGCCAGGCAGCAGCAACCGGTACAGCACACCCAAGAACAGCAGCATGCCCAGCAGGCAGCATGGCAGGGACATGAGTCACATAACTGGCAGTCCGACCACCGCACCTGGCAGCAACGCGGTGGCTACAACGGCTACCGCATTCCTGACAACCGTTACAACGGTTACTTTGGCCAGGGCCACGGATTCGTCATCTTCAATCAACCCTATATGGTTGTGGGCGGCTTTCCGCGCTTCCAGTACAGCGGCTATTGGTTCAGTCTAGTTGACCCATGGCCGGCCACGTGGACAGCCAACTGGTACCAGACGGACAATGTTTACGTTGTCTACGCAGACAACGGATATTACATGTACAACCAAAGATATCCCGGCGTCGGCATAGCAATCAGCGTATCGATGTGAGGGACTGTCCAGTGCGAAACTGAGCAATGACGTCAACAGTTCAGGCCGTGGCCATTAGATAAAGGTCCACGGCTTCCGGCATCTCGATCTAGCTCTGACAAGGTATAGGCGCAGGCATGCATAAGGCCGCGAGGCTAATCATTACAGCCAACTGCGCCACGATGAAAACAACAGTTCGTCCGCCATATCCATTAGGATGCGGGCAATGTGTGGCTCTCGCTATAGGCGAGCTTATATCTGCGTCATGCTTCTATGCAGGAGAAAGGTCGGACCAATGGAACACTGGGGGATCTACGTCGCTTACGCATGGTTGGCTACGGTCATTTTCGCCTTTACGGATGCGGTCCGGGCCATTCGGAAGGGGCCGAGCGCTCAGCCGCAACCCCCTGCGTCATACAACCATAACTGACGACAGAGGAGGCTGACTCATGGGCAACAATGTTTCCGAGCAAATGCTGGCTCTCTTGAAGGAGCTATCCGTCTATAAAGCCATGGATGAAGACTATCGAGCCGGCCATAAGGGTCGATTGGAGATGGAAGCCTATGATCAGCGTGAGCGAAGGCGGCAAGAGATTAAACAGGAAATGCAACAACTCGCAGCCGAGAGCAAGGTCGATCTACCCTAAGACCCTACTCGGATTTATGCAACTGTCCCGTCCTCTCGCAAGCAGGGATAAAGGCGAACCGCCTTTTAGCGGGCCGGCCTCGACCGGCAAGCGCGATTCTCCGTAGGTGGTCACTCTTGATCAGACGCGAAGTCCCATTTCCAGAGACAATGAATCTATCCCTTGAGTCCAGCAGGGCGCAGTGCATAAGCAGGCGATCTCTCAACTAAAGGTGCTCTCAGGATCGCCGGAGCAATCGAAGACAAACCTCTTCCGGAAAATGCAGAAAGGTAAAAGAACATGCCGTTAGTTCAAGTTGTCCTGGTCCTGATCGTCGTCGGAGTGCTTCTGTGGCTGGTGGATCGTTTCATCCCCATGGCAAGCTCCATTAAATCAATTATGAATGCGGTGGTAGTGATAGCCGTTGTCTTGTGGTTATTGAACATCTTTGGACTTCTTCATTCTCTGTCCAGCATCCACATCGGCCAACCGTAATCCGCAATGATGGATATTGCAAGCATGTCGATTCGCTATGTTGGGAAGTGGGTACGCGATGACTGAATGCAGTCGGCACGTTGCGTTGGCCCAGCCGTGAGAGAGACGATTGACAACAACTGCCGATTGTTCTCGCTCCGCATACCTACGCTGCTGCTGGTCATGCTGATCTGTTGTAGGGGAGTGTCGGGGTACTCCGTGCTGACTCACGAAGAGATTGTGGACTTGCTGTGGACCGACCAGATCAGGCCGCTCATCCTAAAGCGATACCCAGACCTCTCCGAAGCGCAGATCAAAGAAGCTCACGCTTATGCTTATGGTGGGGCAGTAATACAAGATCTCGGCTACTATCCATTCGGCAGCGTCGAGTTTAGCGACTTGGTGCACTACGTTCGTACCGGGGATTTCGTTAGCGAATTGCTGGCGCAGAGTAACGATGCGGACGAGTACGCTTTCGCGCTGGGCGCCCTGGCCCATTACATAGCTGACATAGATGGTCATCCCGCGGTGAATCAGGCCATGGCGATTGAATACCCGAAGCTACGAGCCAGGTTTGGGCCCTCCGTGGAGTACGCCCAGAACAAAACCGCGCACCTAAAGACCGAATTCGGATTCGATATGGTGCAGGTCGCAAAGCAGCGTTATGCGCCGCAACAGTACCACGATTTCATCGGCTTTCAAGTCTCCAAGCCACTTCTAGAGCGAGTATTTCCCATCGTCTATGGGTTGCAACTAAGCACGGTCCTCCCCCACTCGGACCTCACCATCAGCTCCTATCGTTATTCGGTGAGTCGAATCATCCCCGAACTGACTCAGGTCGCGTTACAAACTCACCAGAAAGACATGCAACGTGAAGAGCCAGACTTCGACAAGAGCAAATTCTTATACAGGATTTCGCGCGCCGATTACCAAAGGGACTGGGGAAACGATTATACTGCCCCCGGTTTCGGCACTCGGGTAATGTCAATCCTGCTGCGATACATACCCAAGATCGGACCCTTCAAGGCAATGGCCTTTAAAAGCCCGACTCCACAGACGGAGGATTTGTACTTCAAGAGCGTCAATACCACTACGGACCACTATAAGACGTTTCTGCTGGAAGCCGGCAGCGGCATCTCATTGAGGCTTCCTAACTGTGACTTGGACAGCGGTAAAGATACGAAGGAGGGAGAATACTCCCTGGCCGACGAAACCTACGCCAAGCTAGTGACTCAGTTGGCTGACAGCAAGTTTGACTCTACAACGCCTGAATTACGCGATAACATCCTGCAGTTCTATTCCGGTTTCTCGGCGTCGGTTCCGACCAGGAACGACCCGGCACGATCGGCACACGTACTCGCATCGCTTGATCAGTTAAGGGCGGCGGCCACGGTTGCCGGCACCGAAGCGACTTCCGCCCGTTGATCGCTAACCATAACCTTCCGTGAGCATTAAGATCGGACCGGTGTAGGTGCAGGTGTCGGGCACTCCAGCGTGGGAAGTGACTAGCCGTTAGCGTGCGACCTTTTCAAGGCAACTCTATGCGCGGCGCGCCTTCTCTGCTTCTTGGCCCTCAAAGCTTCTGCTCGCTCCTCGGCGGTACGCCATTGAGACACATATTGTTTGACGGTTGCAGGAATTTGGGCTGGCGTTGCGCTTGATTCTAGAATTTCGTCCGTAGCAGACATATTCATCTCCTTAATAGTTTGTGGTGATACCGCGGTTCGTCGGCATTAGCCATGGTTTGTGCTGAGAAGTAGTTTCCGTGATGACTTTAAAGCTAGAGGCTGCCTAACTTCCTTTGGGCCGGTGTGCACTGGGCTGCGCTCAATGCAATGGAGTACATGGCGCCACGGCAAACAGGAAGCAGGCTAAGTGCCTGGACCTGGCAAAACGGGCTCAATTCCGCGGTACGCCCTGCGGAGCAGATGTCATCAGCGATGGTGCACTGCTCAAGCAATTTTCTTCTCGGTTCGTTCCACACTCTTGCCCCAGTCCCAGACTTGCTTATCAGCTTCTCTTCTTGTCACGCCGTAGGTTTCCTGAATCTTGCTCGCAAGCTGCTCCCTCTTTCCTGATATCTGATCGAGGTCGGCGGTGGTAAGCTTGCCCCAATTCGCACGCGCAGAATCGATCAGTTGCGTCCACTTGTCTTCTACATTTTCCCAGTTCATCGTTCTCCTTAATCGTTGATCCTAACCCTCGGTACTGACCGCTCCGGGCGAAACCACTACTGGGGCACGCCGGCCTCGCAACTTTGGGCGCGCTGCTCGAGTGATTGAATCTGAGAGCTTCTCTGGATGTGTCGTGAGTGTGCGGTTATGCACAAGTACGGAACGCCCAGGAATCGTTTTCTAAGTACGTCGGTAAGTTCCAGACAGTTGAAATGTTGCTGGCGGGCTTGAGCCAGAAGCCGATTCACCCCATGGCGCAGAGTCTTCTGTCCGCCCCAGGCTGGAACCATGGCCCTCAGCTCGCCCGCCATAAAGAACAATTTCCATCCCGCAGCTCGAACCGTGCAATCGAATCCCGCGCTCTCCGGAATTCCTAATGACCGCCAATTGCCGCTGTAGATTTCGCTGTCGACCCCGATGGACTGCAATATAGACGGCTGGTGAACCATCATCGTGCCAGCCTGAATTTGGTTAGGCATACACCTCTTAAGCCTCCTCGCGGACAGGAGATGGACATAGGGCATCGATCAGGTATTGCGTCAAACTGAAGTGAGCCGAATTCTCTTGGAGTGGCAATCCTTATTCCTGCCACATGCTGGGTATATCTGAACGGCCCTCTTCAGAACGCAGCACATTCGCAATGCTACGTTCCCAGGCTCGGGCTCGTCTGAGCAGGATTGCTCATTGAGCAATGTTGCACATCTTTATTCCTTTGATTTGCCGATAATTGCTTTTGAGAATATGTGCGACATTTAGGTGCGCCGCGCTCCAAAGGTAGAGATGCATGAGCGCCGAAGCGCGGCATCGGGCGATTTAACGCCATCCAATAAGCAGCCGTAACCATGGAGACTAGCCGGCCGCTCCGTCCTGAGAAGGGTGTTGCTTGACAATGCGACTGCTGTCCGCCCATTGCCGCGTGTGCAAGGGAGATCAGTTCCGATCCGTGCCCCCTGAGACCTGGATCGAAAGAGTTGTGCTGCCACGACTCTTCCTGTGCCCAGGGCGATGTATTGTTTGCCACAAGCAAAGATATTTACCAACTTTTCAACGTTGGACGACGGTCCCAAACTCATGGCGCTGAGCGACACTTCATTAAGCTTAAGGGCGACTTGCGGTTCCTTGCGAACCGAGAACCAAAGGGGCACGGATATGCCACAGGGTAATGTTGCGTAGGCGTAGCGCGGCTCAGCGCTTTCCCATCAAATCAAGGTCAGCACGAGTTATGGAAATGCCAACCAACTCGCCTTCTCGTGAAAGTGAGCAATATTGTACATTTGTGGGACTTACAATATTCTTGGCTTGTTTCGCTGTTTTGCCTGCGAAACCGAGTAAGCTTATGGTATGCACCGAGGGAGTCGTCCGCAACGAACGGCCGAGCCCAGGGAACAGCCAACTATTGAATTTGCGGAGCTTCTTCAGGCTACCTGCAATGTCCGGAAGCAACCAATTGCCCAGTTCAGTCGCATAGGCGGTTCCAACATGAAAGCGAAAAGTTCCCGCAAGTTTGATTTGAAAATGTTCCTTGCCACGATCGGCGAAGGACGCAAAATTCTGCTATTCGAGAAGGATCAAACCATCTTTGCCCAAGGAGACTCGACGGACGCGGTATTCTACGTGCAAAAGGGCAAGATCAAGTTGACGGTGGTCTCGCAGACCGGAAAAGAAGCAACCGTGGGAGTCTTGGCGGAAGGCAGCTTTTTCGGGGAAGGCGGCCTGGGAGGTCAGGCTCTTCGAATGGGTTCGGCGTCGGCCATGACGAATTGCACCATTCTGCGAATCGACCAAAAGTCGATGATGGATATGCTGCATCGAGAGCACGCGTTTTCGGACTTCTTCGTCTCCCATCTTTTGGCGCGCAACATTCGGTATGAAGAAGATCTAGTGGATCAACTCTTCAATTCCAGCGAGAAACGATTGGCCCGGATACTTCTGTTGCTGGCTCATTTCGGCAAGGAGGGCAAGCCGGAAGTAGTGATTCCGAGGATCAGCCAGGAATCGCTCGCGGAGATGGTCGGCACGACGCGTTCGCGCGTGAGCTTCTTCATGAACCGGTTCCGCAAGCTCGGATTCGTTCAATATGATGGCAGCGGAATGCAGGTCCACAGTTCGCTGCTCAACGTGGTGCTCCACGACTGACACGGATTCGTACTTTGCGGAACTTAGGGTTCCACACTGGTGATTCAGAACATGTCTGCCATTCAAAAGCTAGCCGGCGCATAGACACGGTCAAGCGGCGGGATTCAGCAGCCATGATCACACAATATCGGATGGAAGAGTGCTGCGAACGAAAGCACACAGTTCGCTACTGAACGCGGTGCTTCCCTGCTGACGCTGTCTCAGGCGGCGACGTGTCTTCTTGCTTTGCATGATCGGGCGCTCTCCATTCAAAGGGAGCCAGGTGGCGTACAGCGCGCGAAGTAGGCAGCGAACCGTACTGCTTCTTGCAGGACAGGCAAATCGAACCAATCTGCCGGACATCGGTCTCCCGCTGAATTTCGGTTTCTCGAGTCCCAAGGGACCCGGAGATCACCGGACCATTGCATTCGACACAGGCAAACGCGGATAGGCTGAGGTAGTTTGTTCTCATAATAATTTCTTCATGTCCCCTTGACTGGCAACTTCATCATCATATCCACCAAGCCAGCGAGGAACTGTCTAAAACGGCTCACTGTCGCCAATTTGCACCTCAAACGCCTTACTAGCTAATTATCCGTAAATCATCCGGGTCAGGGCGGCGTTTTGCTGCCAAAACTGTCTGCCTTGAGCACTTTTGAACAGTCTGGGCCGCTCTTTACCCGTAGGATGAATTTCTTGAAGACCGCGTCGCCGGAGCACATCTGAGCCGGATCGAAGGGCATCCTTCGCAAAATTGACCGATGTCGCCCAACGGTGTCTCGGGCGACAGGTTCCTGACTCTGGCAGAAGCGCAGGAACTGTACCCAAGTCACAACTGACCAGACCACTTTCGGAGAAGTTGATGCCAAGCAAACGCGCTCACAGCAGTTCTAATTCCGTGACGTTGCTTAAGAAGATCGGCAAGCGGAGCACGACCCGCGACTACCGGAACAAACAGCCAATTTTTGTAGCGGGCGAGGCGGCGGATGCCATGCTCTACGTCGACGCAGGCAATGTAAAGCTGACGGTTCTATCAAAAGGGGGCAGGCAGGCGGTTATCGCGATTCTTCGGCAGGGCGAGTTTTTCGGTGAAGGCTGTTTAGGAAAGCCGTCTCTACGGATGTCCACAGCAACAGCCGTAGGCCCGGCCACAATCGTGCGGGTGAAGAAAATGGCCATCGTTCGACTGATCCGAGAAGACCGCGCGTTCGCCAGGCTGGTTATCGCGCAGTTGGTTTCCCGCGTTGCCCGACTGGAAGAAGATTATCTTGATCAACTCGTCAATTCCAGCGAGAAGAGATTGGCCCGAATTCTTTTATTGTTGGCGAACTTTGGGACGCAATCCCAGCCCCATCCCGCCCTTCTCAAGGTCAGCCAGGGCACCTTGGCCGAGATGGTTGGCACCACTCGGTCGCGAATAAGCTTCTTCATGAACCGGTTCCGCAAGCTGGGCCTTATCGATTACAACGGCAGCTTGCACGTGCGTAAAGCACTACTCAGCTTCGTCCTTCGTGGATAGCGCTTATCTGGGAGATCCAGTCCCTAGCCTTGCCGACGAATCCTCAGCGATTGAGTTGCCAGTTGGGTGGTCCGTTTTGACCAGACGGAAGCTCGACGCGCGTGTCATCTTAGTGAGGTGATGGTCTATCCCGAATCGTCACGGTAGGAGAAGCCATGCCGTTCAGCTCGAAGGCACAGATTCTAATTGTGGACGATGAACCGAGCATTCGGGAGAGCTTAGGTATGTTGTTGATGTCTGCCGGGTATGACGTGGCCATGGCAGAAAACGGCGTCAGTGCGGTGCTGCAAATGAACAGAATGGTACCCGATCTAATTGTCACTGACCTCAACATGCCGCACATGTCGGGTATGGAATTGATCTCGCATGTGCGTAGCCGGTATCCGTCGATATCGATTGTCGCCATGAGCGGCGACTACGAGGGGGAGGCCGTGCCAGCCAGCATCATTGCAGACCGGTTCTACGCTAAAGGGCAACACCCCCACAACCTGTTAACCACCATTGCGAGCTTGATCGCAAGCAGTCCTGCCCGAGTGAGTGCTGACGAAGGCCGCACTCGGCCCACGCTGGACTCGTAAGTAAGAGGAGAAAAGTATGCTTGGAACTATCTTGATTGTTCTGCTGGTTTTATTTCTGGTAGGCGCCCTTCCGCGGTGGAATCACAGCCGGTCCTGGGGTTATTTCCCTAGTGGAGGACTAGGTTTGCTCCTAATCGTTGTGGTTGTTTTGCTGCTGCTTGGCCGGATCTAGGTAGGTGTCGCAGAAGAATTTCTATAAACCAAAGCCGTGTTGCCGATAGCAAACCAACGGCCTCCACGGGGAATAAGAACAAGGCTCTCTAGCCCGCCTTCACAATCCACCTAACCCACCCAACCAGCCCAAGGAGGCACACATGCTTTGGACAATTGTTGTCATTCTTCTGCTTCTGTGGCTGCTCGGTTTCAGCTTCCACGTGGCAGGCAGTTTGATTCACCTTTTGTTGGTGGTTGCCGTCGTGGTCGTCGTGATCAATCTGGTCACGGGCCGCAGGACAGCCTGATCTCTAACGGCGGATACCGCCCTCACAAGTTTGTTAACAAATCACGTGGAATGAAAAGGAAGTGTTATATGAGGAAATACGTAATAGCCCTGGTAGCTTGTTTCTTGGTTCCCTTCGCGTTCGCTGGTTCGGGAACGGAAGATGCGACGGCACGCCTGCAGGCAGCCGGCGTTGTCATGAATGAGATTATGGCTGCGCCCGATAAAGGCATTCCGGAAGAAGTGCTGAATAGCGCCAAGTGTATTGCCGTGGTACCGAGTATGGCTAAGGGCGGATTCATTTTCGGCGGAGAGCATGGACGCGGTGTCGTTACTTGCCGCACCTCCCATGGCTGGAGCGCGCCGGCGTTCATTTCGATCGGCGGCGGCAATTTTGGCTTCCAGGCAGGTGCTCAGTCGGTCGATCTCGTCATGTTGTTCATGAACGACAAAGGTGTGCAAGGGCTGCTCTCCAGCAAGTTCGAACTGAGCGGCGAGGCCTCGGCCACGGCTGGTCCGGTGGGAAGACACGCGTCGGCCGGCACGGACTGGAAGATGAACACGGAAGCATTGAGCTATTCACGCACCAAAGGCGTATTTGTTGGAATCGCAGTGGATGGCGCCAAAATACAGCAGGACAATGACTCTACTATAGCGATCTACGGCAAGAACGTTACCTTCCGCAAGACACTGTCGGGCGACGTACATGCCCCCGCCAGCACAGACTCGTTTCTGGCAGCGGTAAATGCTGCTGAAAAACGGGCCAATCAGCACGAAACTGCCGAAAGCAAATAGTTGAGGTCTGCCGAGGTGCCTGCCGGACTACGGCACTTCGGCAATTCAAGCTCGCGGCGCTGCCAGGCGAAGGATTCTGAGGAGAAACCTGTGCTCAGCAGCACCGCGAGGATTCATCACCAAGTCCAGTAAGATCGCGCGGATTAGGGAGGGGCCATGTCGTTGCCGAAAACATTACCATTCAGGAGACCACAGGGATTTGCAGGTTCACTACCGCACGTGCCGGAGATGAAATCCGCCAAGCCGTTCGAAACAACAGCCAATCTTTCTCTTCCTAGCCGAGTCGCTATTATCGGAAACTATCTTCCCCGGCAATGCGGAATTGCCACATTCACCACCGATCTGTGTGATGCAGTTTCAACCGAGTACGGAACCGAGCGGCTGTTTGCCATGCCGGTGAACGATCCGGAGTCTGAGTACAGCTACCCCGAGCGGGTTCGCTTCGAGCTGACCGAAGAAGAGCTCTCGTCGTATCAACGTGCAGCGGAGTTCCTCAATTTCACGAATGTCGATCTGGTATGCGTGCAGCACGAATACGGAATTTTCGGTGGTGCGGCTGGGAGCCACATCCTGGAGCTACTGCGAAGTCTCCGCATGCCGATCGTGACTACGCTGCACACGGTGCTGCGCGAACCCAATCCCGATCAACTTCGCGTGATGCTCGAAATTGCAGAACTCTCCGACCGGCTGATCGTGATGAGCCAGCGCTCTTCGCAGTTTCTCCAGGAGATCTTTCAAGTTCCCGCGGCAAAAATCGACATTATTCCGCACGGAGTTCCAAATCTAGCGTTTGTGGATCCGAATTTCTACAAGGACCGATTCGGGGTCGGCGGCCAATCCGTATTACTGACCTTCGGCTTGCTCTCGCCAAACAAGGGAGTCGAAACCGTCATACAGTCTCTGCCGCGCATTCTGTCTCACAACAGCAATGTTACTTATATCGTCGCGGGTGCAACCCATCCTCACATAAGGAAGCGCGAGGGCGATAAATACCGGGAATCGCTGCAGCAGCTGGCTAAGGATCTGGGAGTTGAGGACAACGTCATATTTCACAACCGGTTTGTAAGTCCTGAGGAGATGATGGAATTTATCGGTGCCGCCGATATCTACATCACTTCCTACAAAAATGAGGCCCAGGCCGTTTCTGGAGCCCTGGCGTACGCCTTGGGTGCGGGAAAAGCGGTCATCTCGACTCCGTATTGGTATGCGCTCGAGCTTCTCGATCAGGACCGCGGAATAATCGTACCGTTCAACGACCAGGAGGCCATAGCAGAGCAAACCATTCGGCTCCTGGAAAATGAGGCTGAACGGCACGCTATGCGCAAACGTGCATATCTGTATTCACGCAACATGGTCTGGAAAAATGTAGCCCAGGACTACATGCGCAGCTTCCAAAGAGCCAGAGCGGAACGCATGTGGAACCCTCGCCTGGTCAGCCCAAACGCGGTCGGCGTAGATCGCGCGCACGGTTTGCCACCGGTAAAGCTGAATCATCTCAAGCGCATGACTGACGACACGGGAATGTTGCAACATGCCGTGTTCGCCGTTCCCAATCATCACGAGGGATACAGCACCGACGATAATGCCCGTGCCTTGATCGTCTCGATTCAGATGGAGCAACTTGGGGGGAGATGGAGGAGCCGAGGCCAAGCAATTGGCTTCGCGATACCTGGCTTTCCTGTGGCTTGCGTTTAACTCTACGAATGGCAGGTTCCGCAACTTTCTCAGTTACCAGCGCCAGTGGCTCGAGTCACAAGGATCGGAAGACAGCCACGGCCGCGCTTTGTGGTCCTTGGGAACCGCGATCAATCAGACGGTCGATGAAGGTTTAAGAGGACTCGCGGGGCGTCTTTTTGAACTGGCGGTTCCTGCGGCCCTGAATTTCACCAGCCCTCGGGCCTGGGCGTTCTCTTTGTTTGGGATTCAGGAATACCTCGATCGCTTTCCGGGAGATAGATCTGCCCAGAGACAAAGAGATGTATTCGCGGACAAGTTGTTGAACATCTATCGAGCTACCCGCACGCCGGGTTGGAACTGGTTTGAAGACAGCCTGGCTTACTCCAATGCTCGTTTATCGCAAGCCTTATTGTTGGCAGGCTCGCGCACGTCGGACGAAGAGTTGCTCACGGCTGGCCTCGAGTCATTGGAGTGGCTGGAAAAGCAACAATACTGCACCGTGAACGGCCACTTTGTACCTATCGGTTCGCAGGGCTTCTATAGTAAGGCGGGCGGGAAAGCCCGTTTCGACCAGCAACCGCTGGAGGCAAGTGGAACAGTTTCTGCGTGCCTGCAGGCGTATCGCGCAACTGGAGATGAACATTGGCGCACCCAGGCTTGGGCGGCCTTCAATTGGTTTCTGGGAGATAACGATCTCAAGGCCAGCTTGTACGATGCCAGCACGGGCGGCTGTCGAGATGGCCTTCATCCTGACCGGGCCAACGAAAACCAGGGAGCGGAGTCGACGCTGTCGTTCTTGATGGCGCTTCTGGAGATGCGGCAGCTTCGCGATGTCACGGTACCGGAGATTGCTGTCTAGCGGATCACGGGCTCACCTCCAAGTGCTTTTGCGCGCCAATGTTTTGGAATAAGTTTTATTTTTGTGAAAATCTATGAACCTGGCTATTGACTCTATCGGCTCTATCGACTCGACCGACTCCCTTTTGCGTCGGCATCCTACCAATCCAATCTTGACGAGCAAGGACTGGCCTTATCGGATCAATAGCGTATTTAACGCCGGAGCAACACTGCTCTCGGATGGCACCACCCTGCTACTTTGCCGGGTGGAAGATCGCCGTGGACTCTCCCACCTTTGCGCTGCACGTTCTGCGAACGGCGTGGACGGCGTGGAACATCGATCCTGTGCCAACGCTAATGCCTAATCCAGACGAATATCCAGAAGAGCTTTGGGGCATCGAGGATCCACGTATCACCTACGTTCCGGAATTGCAGCAATATGCCGTGGCCTATACATCATTTTCTAAAGGCGGTCCGGGCGTTTCTCTGGCGCTGACTAAGGACTTTCGAGCCTTCGAGCGATACGGTGTCATTATGTCGCCGGACGATAAGGATGCGGCTCTTTTGCCTTACAGGGTCGGCAATTTGTGGGCACTCATCCATCGACCGATGACACCTCTGGGAGCGCATATGTGGATTTCTTACTCACCCGATCTGCGGCATTGGGGCGGTCATCGGGTGATGATGGAAGCGCGCAAAGGCGGCTGGTGGGACGCCAACAAGATTGGCTTGTCTTCGCCGCCGATCGAGACTTCCAGAGGCTGGCTGGTGCTGTACCACGGAGTAAAACAGACTGCCTCCGGTTCGTTATACCGGATCGGCTTAGCCCTTTTTGACCTTCAGCACCCGGATGTTTGTCTGTTGCGGGGCGATTCCTGGATCTTCGGACCAGAAACCGAGTACGAGCACGGAGGCGACGTGCACGACGTGGTATTTCCGTGTGGATATACCATGAGTCCAGACGGAGATACCGTTAACATCTATTACGGCGCAGGCGATTCTTGTATCGCTCTGGCCCAGGGAAGCGTGCGCTCACTTCTAAACTGGTTAGACCATACCGGCAGGCCCGGAGATGCGGAGCGCAATTGCTAGTGAAAGGACATGAGATCAGAAGTACCTGTCATTTACGGCTACAACGTCAACGGCGGGTAAAAGCGTATACTGTTATTAAGTAAGTAACCTGAATCTCAGGTTTACCTTTCTCGTCTTCGGCGCAACTCAAGGAGACGATCCACTTTTCAGCCCCCTCACAATTGCTAGCCTGAGACAGCTGTCATCGTCTCGGTTCCGGAAGATACCGCTGGGGTCGGCCCACGTATCCTCAAAATCTTGAGGCAAATAATGAAGAATCTTTACGTTGGAAATATGGAAGCAACAACGACCGAGCAGGACCTTCGAACCGCGTTCGCAACTTACGGTCCGGTTGAAGCCGTCAGCATCATAACCGATCGGGCGACCGGTGTTCCTCGCGGATTCGGGTTCGTGGAAATGGCAGTCGAGAAGGATGCACAAGAAGCCGTCTTAGCGCTAAATGGTTCGCTCATGGCGGGCCGCGCAATCGTGGTGAGCGAAGCTCGCGCGAAAACGAACGGCGCTCGTACCTAAATTCCAGTTGCCGACGAAAAGAACTACGCTTCCGATAAGAGCTCCCTGAGCTTCTCTTGCATCCAAATTTACCAGGGGCTAAGAAGCCGGATTGAAAGTCAACTTTTTCGGGGTTACAGGCGCCGGACTTCAGAAAGTCGCAGGCTATCGGCGTAGCTTCCAGTTTGATGCAGGAGAGTAACCGGCATGCGTAAGCGCATGATTGCTTCAATCCCGAAGGACCTTCCAGTGGCGGTCGCAACTCAACAGTGGCTGGATCTGGAGAGTATGGCCGTGGTCGAGGTGACTTCCGAAGAGAAGGAGTTTCCCATCGAGTCTGCCCTGCTGCCCGGGGAGCAACCAGGCTGGCGCGCGGCTACGGCCGGAGCTCAAACCATCCGGCTACTTTTCGATCAGCCCCAGAGGCTGACTCGTATCTGGTTGTCTTTCGAAGATAAGCAGACCACGCGCACGCAAGAGTTTGTTCTGCGATATTCTTCGCGCGCAGGCAATTCCTTTCGCGACATCGTTCGTCAACAATGGAATTTTGCTGCCCCCGACGCCACGCGCGAGGTTGAAGACTATGCGGTAGAACTCTCCGATGTCACGGCGCTTGAACTGACGATTGTGCCTGACACCAGCCGGGGACCTGCGTGCGCTTCCCTGCTCGCATTGCGTTTGGCGTGATGAACTCGCGTCTATCGCAGCCGGACAGCGGATATTTCGCGTCTCCACTCTTGCGAGTCTGGTCCGGTCACTTGCTCGGCGGGACGGCGGCGGGCACAGGATCCGGCAACGGCCAGACTACGGACATAAACCATGCGACTACCAGTCCGATAATGCACCCGAACAGTACTTCGCTCATGCGGCGCACGCCTGCTTCAAGGCCGTGACGTCTGGAGTGATATTCCAACCCAGCGGCGATGACGAAGGCGGCGCTAATCGGCGCCTGCCGCCACATGGTTTGAATCCGGACTACGTAGGAGGAAACCAGGACCGTCACCGCCAGCGCCAGCGGGAGAGTGATAACTCTGGTGCCTCCTATGGCAATGAACAAGAGGCCGATGGCGCAGCCCACCAGCGTGTTGATGATTCGCGAGCGGAAGGTTAAGATGGCCTGCTTCAGCAGTGGATCGCTGGTGGCAACCATCGAGCTGATGGCCCAAATCGGATTGGCTTCGGCGAGCTCGTGAACCAAAACCCACAGTATCGCGGTTGCGATGCTGATGCTTACGGCATAGTGGATGCCGTGCATGTCACCCTTGATGAAACGATCGAGAGCCTTCATGAGTCGGCTCGATCGCCGTTCCTGCTGGGCTTTGATGTTGGTGTCGGCATGGAGAGATTCTAGCCGTATCGCCGTGAAACCGTAAGACAGAAAAATATTGGGGGAATTGAGCGTGATTCCAGATAGGCGGAAGCTACGACTATTGCGCTCTGGCTAGACGCGAAACGCCTCTGCAAGCGCTCTCCTAGCTCTTCTTGGCGGCTTCTTTTGCAGCTTTCATGACGGTTTTGGCCATGCGGTTTTCGCCCGCCCAGTAGAGGCTGATCTCGTGGCCGTCGGGATCGTTGAGGTAGGCATGCCGCCAGCCCCAAGGCATCATCCGTGGCAGCTGAGTGATGTAGAAACCTTTTCTCTGGAGCTTGCTGCAGAAGTCGTCGAGATCGCGGACCTCGAAGTATAGGCGTACTCCTTCGCTGGCAATCGAAGCGCCCGGCCCGGCTTGATGCAAAGCGATGGTTCCGTCGCCGCCCGGTGCCCGCAGCCGCGCATATACCGGAATACCCTCGTAGCGAAAATCTTCGATCAGCTTGAATCCCATCAGGTCGCGATAGAAGGCCATCGAGCGCGCCACGTCTTTGGCGTAGATCATGGCATGGTTGAAGGTAAGCTTGCCTTCGTCGGCGGGAATAGCCGAGGCGGCCGACGGCTTCGAGGGCGCCGGCTTAGTAAGCTTGACCGGCGCGGACTTTGCCGGCTTAACTGATTTCGCAGCGATACGACTGGCGGGCTTCGCGGCGACACGCTTGGCCGCTCGCGGAGCGCCGGTCTTCTTTGCGGGAGCTTTCTTCTTGGCTGCCTTCTTCTTCATCACGTAATGAGGCGATAACGCGCAAACCGAGCGGCGCAAGTATGTTCGGCTCGAAAACAATTGTCAAGCTCCTGAGTAAGAAAAAAAGAGTGGCTCGATTGAATGTGCCGGGCTGGCGCTGGTTTTGCCGTGATGCAATCGTTATGTCCACCGGCCTCAAGATCGTTAAGGATGGTGCTCTGGAATCCCTCAAGGGCATGGTATATAGTGTCGGCCTGGTGGGAGCTAAAACGGCAATTCGCAAGAAGACCTCTCACTCCCCCAGAGTTGCATTGTCGCGCCGCGCGCCCGACAAGTGGATGTTTGTCGGTGTTTTGTTACTCGCGGCCGTGACCCTTACGGTGTACTACCCGGTAGTCGACCATCCCTTTGTTAACTTCGATGATCCTCTCTACGTCGTTGACAACGTCCATATCAAGTATGGATTGAGCTGGGAGACGGTGAAGTGGGGATTCACCTCGTTTGAGCTGGCCAATTGGCATCCCCTGACCTGGTTCTCTCACGCTCTGGATTGGCAGATTTTCGGCTCCGGTGCGGGTGGGCATCACGCCACCAGCGTCTTCATTCACGTTCTGAACGTTGTGCTGTTGTTCTGGGTACTGTGGCAGGCGACCGGCTTTGCCGGCCGGAGCCTGATGGTCGCCGCGCTGTTCGCACTGCATCCGATCAACGTCGAATCCGTAGTCTGGGTTTCCGAGCGCAAGACGGTGCTGAGCATGACGTTCTTCTTGCTCGCGCTGGCCGCTTATCGATGGTATGCGCGCCAGCCGAGAGCGGAACGCTACTGCGTTGTGGCCTTGCTGTTCGCGCTGGCACTAATGGCGAAGCCGCAGGTCATCACTTTTCCCTGTGTTCTTCTGCTATGGGACTATTGGCCCTTGCAGCGAATGTTCTCCCGAGGACAGGATGGGCCGAGGCTGGAAGCCGGGGGCACGGTCATCCCGCCAACGGATTTTTCCCGGCTGCTGTGGGAAAAACTTCCGCTGCTGATTTTGTCTGCTGTGAGTGCGGTAATTACCGTGGCCGCGCAGCGTGCGGGCGGAGCTTTCACTGCATACCCACTTGCGGTTCGGCTGGAGAACGCCATTGTTTCCTATGCCATTTACGTGCGCGATGCTTTCTGGCCGTCGCCCCTGGCACCGTTCTATCCGCATCCCGGAAACGTTCTGCCAGCTTGGAAGGTGCTGGCCGCCCTCATCTGCCTAGGCGCTGTAACCGCCCTGGCGATCATAAGTCGAAAGCGACATCGCTACCTGTTAGTTGGGTGGCTTTGGTTTCTTGGAACATTGGTGCCCATGATTGGTCTGGTACAAGTGGGCATCCAATCCCGAGCCGATCGCTACGCATATTTGTCGTTCATAGGACTGTTCCTCATGGTTTGCTGGGGAGTAGCAGACTGGGCTGAACAGCGGCACCTTTCTCCTGCCTGGGTGACTGCTTCCAGCGTGCTGATGGTGCTGGCGCTCGCAGTGGCGACCCACCGCCAGATTGGATACTGGAGCGATAACGTCACTCTGTGGTCGCACACGCTAGAGGTCACGACCGGCAATTACATGGCAGAAGACAACCTGGGTGGGGCATTGACGGAACAGGGACAATTCGACGAAGCCATGAAGCACTACCGCGCGGCCTTGGCCATCGATCCTTCCGACTCACAGGCCACTCGTCACATGGCCCTGAATGCTCAACAGGCACGGAATCTGCCCGAGGCCATCGAGCAGTACAAAAAGGTGATCAGCCTTACCTCCGATCCCCGGGCCAAGGCGGAATGGTTCAGCAACATGGGTTATGCGTATGGTTCTCTGGGAAATTATGCGCAAGCCGGAGAAAGCTTCCGGCAGGCGGTCGCGTTGAATCCCAAACATGGCCGCGCCTGGATCGGGGTGGGAGTGGTCGCACAACGGTCTGGAAATCTGGGCCTCGCTATCCAGGCCTACCAACGCTCGGCCAGCGTCGAGCCATCCGGCCTGGCATATCTGCTGCTCTCGCGCGCCTTACAACAGAGCGGGCGGACCAGCGAAGCGCAAGCGGCAGAGCGGCAAGCCGAGGCAGTGTCGCCGAAGCTGGATCAGACCCGGCAAGTCGCCAACGGCTTGCTGGGACAATAGCCGCGCTCTCCGTTGTTTTTCGCTGGCCACGACCTAACGCACCAGAATGGCAGGCCGCAGTGGCTGACGTGCATCGGCGTTGTAAGCCATCTTGGCGATGTGGACATCGAAGTCCGGCTTCGGCATCAGGGCGGTCAGGGTAAATACCTTGTAGCCATCTCCGGTAACTTCAGCGCGGCGATAGACTCCGGGCTCGGTTTCGATCACCTCGCGATTGCCGCTCAGCCGATCGAGAAATTGCTGCGCCGCTTTTTCATCGACGCTTCCTTTAGCATTTGCGGAAGTCACGGATTCGGCAGCGTAGGAGCGAATCAGTTTCTGCCAGTACTTAGCCAGAAGATCGCTGCTGGCAAACAGATCGGCCCACACGATGTTGCCATTGATCGCCACCACGACGCCCTTGGCGCCGGACTTGCGCAATTCGCGCAGGATACCTTCGTAGTCAGACGCGACGAGGTCGAGCCTCTCCTGTACCTGCGGAGCTGCCATCGCCTTGGCGTACGAGGTGGTTCCTCCTAACCCCGCGGAAGACCTGGGCATGGCCGCCGCAAGCGCATTCCTGGCCGATCCGACCATGTTCCATACTTGCTGCTGATCGCGTTCAGCCATGGCCGGCATGCGCACGCTGGGCTGCGCCATCTGCGACTTCAGGCTGCCAAAGTGCTCGCTGCTGGCGACCCAGCGCCCCGGTTCAACGCAGAAGACCGATAGATCAATGGGCTCCGATTTGGCAGGTACAAGGCGATCGGCCCCAATGACGCGGTCCTGCTTGCCTCCGGTCACGATCTCTCCGGCCAGCAGCAGCAGGGGGCGATCGGAGTTGTTGATCAGCACCAGCCGATTCACTTCGCCCGATTGTTGACGCACGCGCGTCCCCGGACGAACCAGACCTTGCAACGAACCTTGCTCAGTAACTATCACCGTCCCGGCCTGCACGCCCTCGTCGAGGGTGAGGAAGCGTGCCGTGTCGTGATCGGGGCCTCCGACCACGGGAAAGATAGTCAGGTTGCCGCGCGTCACCGGCGGCAAAACGTGCAGCGGCGCTGGACCGGGTATGCCTCCGATGCCTGAGATGGCGCTGGAAACCAAGAAGCACAAAGTGGCGAGGATTCTGGAATTCATGGTTGACCTCCGGAGACTTTCTGGCGTCTCTAGAGGAAGAACGCTTCACCGTATTTTTCTTGCACACGAATTGATACGATTCGCAGATATGGCTTCGGCCCCGATTTCGCGGCCCGCGTGTCCCCAGCCCTTCGGCTGCGGTACAGGCCTTCGCCTCCACGCATTATGAGGAGAGCGGCGCTGCGCGATTTGGGATTGACGCTGCCGCATTGGCGGTGCTGCTGACGGAAGTCATCGAGCAGCACGATCCTGCCGCACAGGCGGCCGATGTGGCGGATCTTCTGGCATCGCTGCGATTGGAAGAGTTGGTGCTCACGCGAGCCTGTATCGCCGGACATGACACAGCGTGGGAAATCTTTCTGACGCGCTATCGAGCTCCCATGTACGAGGCCGCTTACAAGATTGCGCACGACGAAGCGACGGCGCGAGCTCTGGCCGATTCGCTCTATGCCGAACTCTATGGCGTGAATCAGCGGGGAGAGCCTCGCACCTCTAAGCTGCATTACTACCTTGGCCGCGGCTCGCTGGCTGGCTGGCTGCGTACTGTCGTAGCGCAGGAGTACGTCAATCAGTATCGCCGCGGCAAGCGTGAGACCAGCCTGGAGAGCTGCGATCGAAGACGGCAAGCAGTTCCCTGCCGCCGAGCCGGCGGAAACGGTACCGCACGATCCGCGCATCGCTGCGGCGACTGCCTCTGAACTAAACGCGCTGGATGCGGAAGACCGCTTCCTATTGGCTGCCTATTATCTGGATCGCCGCACCCTGGCGGAGATTGCCAAGCTGCTACGCGTGCATGAATCCACCATCAGCCGCAAACTGGACCGCGCCGCAACCGGCTTGCGCAAGCGCATCCGCAAAAGGTTGATCGCCGCGGGCATGTCAGCGCGACGAGCTGACGAAGCTATGCAGGATGTCGATGTCCGCGACCTGTCGGTAAACGTTCGCGAAACTTTAAGGCAAGGAACGCGGGAAGCATCGTTCTATCAAGAGAAGGGCGGAGAGCAGGGATGAACCGGGGAATTCCAAAATCGGCGCGCGACATTCTGGCCAGCCAGGGATCTGGGACCGAACATCCGTCGGCCGACCTGCTCAACGGCTATGTCGAGCAGTCGCTGTCGGCGGCAGAAAAAGCTGGACTGGTGCAACATCTCGCGGCCTGCGAAGACTGCCGTGAAGTTGTGTTCCTCGCCAGTGCTGCGGGCGAAGAGCAGACCGCCGCTTCAATCGCCGAGCCGGCTCGGGTCTGGAGTGGATGGAAGTGGGCCGTGCCTGCTGTCGCCGTGCTGGCGCTGGTTTCCAGCATTCTAGTCGAACACCGTCAGGCGTCTGCTCCGCTGCGGCCTGCGGAAATTCAATCCACGCAAAATAGGAATGTCACCCTTCCTTCGCCGACGGTCGCCACGCCAGACTTGGCAAAGAACGAGAACCCTGCGTCCCATGTCGCTGCCTACTCGACCTCCGAGGCGAAACCGAATTCACGGGAACGGTTGCGAGCCACGACCACCAGCGGCGAGAAAAAGTCGTATCGCGACCAAGTCGCGGCAACGGCCGGGACCGGCGCCGTAACATCGAATCCGGATCGCGAGGCCCTGGCGTTGTTGAGCAAGCCGGCTCCGATAACTCCTGCGCCGTCGCCAGCGGCGATAACACACAATGCTGAAGCGGTTTCATCGGCCGCGGCAGTCGCTGCCTCTCCGTTGCAAGCTGCCGTCAGTGAGCAACCGCCGACTGCTCATACATTCGGGGCATTGGGTGGCGCCCGCTTTCAAAGTATGACCAAAGCGGCGGCTCCCATGGGAATTGGCAGCTCCAGCCACGTTTCAGTCGGCCCGCCATCGCAGTGGCGCATCTCGGCCGACGGACATCTGGAGCGCTCGCAGGCTCCGGACACCTGGACACGCGCGCTCGGCGATCAGCCAGTAGTGTTTCGCGCCGTCGCGGTCGTGGTGAACGATGTTTGGGCAGGAGGCAATGACGGAGTCCTGTTTCACTCCATCGATGGCGGCAACAACTGGAGCCGGGTTATGCTGACCACCGACGGCCATTCCGAAACCGGCGCCGTGATCTCCCTTCACTTCGATGACGTCTGGCACGGCAGCGTCGTCACCGAGTCGGGTTCGACATGGACCACCTCCGACCGCGGACAAACGTGGGGCAAGCAGTAGCACGGCTCAAGTGGCCGCTTCCAAGTCGGAGCGGCGGATCCCTCCGCTCGGCCAGATGGACTCAATCGGGATGACAAGACGACGGCAGTGTCGTCGGCGCGGATGAAGCCGCGCCATTCGAAACAACTGGCCACCGATTTTTTCGGCCGTTGCCAACTCCGTGCTTTTCTGATTCCCCCAGTAGCTGCCAAACAATTTCCTCCAACCCCGGAGCCATCCCGCCCAGCATTACATCCATACCTTGATGAAGCCACCATGCGACGAGGCTGCCATCGGTTCCCGCGCCGCCGGCACGCCCTGTCCGGAAACCGTAGGACGCTGGGTTCTGGCAGCTACCATTCTTGCCTCCAGCATGGCTTTCATCGACAGCACCGTCGTCAACGTCGCGATACCGGCACTGCAAACCACCTTCGGTGCCACCGTGGTCGATGTGCAGTGGGTGGTCGAAGCCTACGGTTTGACATTGGCCGCGTTGATTCTCGTTGGCGGGTCGATGGGCGATTTGTTGGGTCGCCGCCGCATCTTTCTGTTGGGCGTGGGGCTCTTCGCCATCGCTTCGGTGTTCTGTGGGATTGCCTCCAACATTCACCAACTGATTCTGGCGCGCGCCGTGGAGGGCATCGGAGCAGCATTCCTGATTCCGCAAAGCCTGGCGCTGATCAGTGCATCGTTTGCTGAAAAAGGGCGCGGGCGCGCTATCGGGACGTGGTCAGGATCGACCGCCATCACTACCGCGATTGGCCCGGTAATCGGTGGTTGGCTGATCGAGCACTGGTCGTGGCGCTGGGCTTTCTTCCTCAATGTACCGATAGCGGTCGCGGCGATCGTGATCGCGCTGTGGCGCGTCCCTGAAAGCCGAAGCAGCCAGCAACATCGAATCGACTGGTGGGGCGCGCTGACCATTACGCTCAGCCTGGCAGGACTGGTGTACGGATTCATCGAGTCAGCGACCTTGGGATGGCGACATCCGTTCGTTTGGGGCAGCCTAGCCGGCGGTGTGGTGTGTCTGGTCGCGTTTTTGTTCATCGAGACGAGATCGGAATCTCCGATGGTGCCGCTCGATCTGTTTCGCTCGCGAGCCTTCGCTGGAACCAACCTGCTCACACTCTTCTTGTATGCAGCAATCGGGATCTTCTTCTTTATGCTGCCGCTCAATCTCATCCAGGTACAGAGCTACACACCAACTGCGGCTGGAGGCGCAATGTTACCGGCAATCCTGCTCCTGTTTGTCCTGTCACGCTGGTCCGGCGGATTGGTCGATCGCTATGGCCCACGCTTGCCCCTGATCGTGGGGCCGTTAATCGTTGCGCTCGGATTCCTGCTGTTCTCTGTGCCATCGACCGGAGGCAGTTACTGGAAAACATTTTTTCCAGCGATGATTGTACTGGGGCTCGGCATGGCAGTAAGTATCGCTCCTCTGACGACGGTCGTGATGGGATCAATTACACAAGACCGCGTGGGGACGGCATCGGGCATCAACAATGCCGTGGCTCGCGTGGCCGGACTTTTGGCGATCGCCGTGCTGGGCATGGTGATGGTCACAGAATTCAGCGCTCATCTCAGTCACGCCTTAGCCAATTCCGCCGTCCCAGGGAATGTGCGGCGCGAGCTACAATCGAATGCAATCAAGCTGGCGGCGCTGCGCCCTCCAGCCGGAGTTGGGCCTGCGACCTCGGCTGCGATTCAATCATCTATTGTTGTGTCATTCCTGTTTGCCTTTCGGTTGATAATGTGGATTTGCGCTGCCCTGGCCGTCGCTAGCGCCGCCGTTACGTGGGGAATGATTGAAGCTAGCGCTCAGCCAGTCGTGGTTTCCGGTTCGCGAAATGCGAACTTCGTCTCCAGTGGAAATCGGGCGCAAGTCGAGTGACTTGGTTTGTCCATTTAAACAAATTTTTTTGGCAAGCATTCATAAGTGAAGAAAGGTGTATCGCGCATGGCCAAACCGACATTATTGACCGTGGACGACGATCCGAATGTTCTGAAGGCGATCGAGCGGGACCTGCGCGCCCATTATGGAGAGAACTACCGGGTGCTGCGTGCCGACTCGGGTGACGCTGGACTCAAAATCCTTCGCGAACTGCGAGTGCGCAACGATGCGGTGGCGCTACTGCTTGCCGATCAACGCATGCCGCACATGGATGGCATCGGCTTCCTAAATGAAGCCAAGCAAATCTATCCCGACGCCAAGCGCGCGCTGCTCACTGCTTACGCCGACACCAGTGCTGCCATCAACGCCATCAATGAAGTCAATATCAACTATTTTTTTCTGAAGCCCTGGGACCCGCCCAGCCAGCATCTGTACCCCGTCATTGACGATCTTCTGGAAGACTGGACCGCGTCGTACCGTCCTCCGTATGAGGGTATTCGCGTGTTGGGTACGCGATGGTCGTCGCGCGCTTACGAAGTGCGTGATTTTCTGGCGCGAAATCATGTTCCTTATCAGTGGATCGACGTTGAGCTTTCATCCGAAGATCCGGAGGTGAAGCAGCTCATCGCTTCCATCGGCGACGACCTTGCAAATCTTCCGCTGACCTTGTTTCCCGATGGCACGCGGATGTTCCAGTCTACCTCGGCGGAACTGGCCGAGAAGATCGGACTGCGGACTCGCGCCGAAACACAGTTCTATGATCTCGCAATCATTGGCGGAGGCCCCGGCGGACTGGCGGCCGCAGTCTACGGCGCCTCGGAAGGCCTGAAGACGGTGATGATCGATCGCGAAGCTCCCGGCGGACAGGCGGGGTTGAGTTCACGTATCGAAAATTATCTCGGCTTCCCTGCCGGCCTGAGTGGCGGCGACTTGGCGCGGCGCGCAGTAATGCAGGCGCAACGCTTTGGCGTGGAGATTATCGCCCCGCAGGAAGTCGTCGAGCTTCGGGTCGAAGGACCGTATCGCATCCTCAAGCTGGGCAACGGTAGCGAGCTCTCCTGTCACGCCGCGCTCATCGCTACGGGTGTGCAATGGCGACGGCTCGAGGTTCCGGGGATCGATCGCCTGCAAGGCGCCGGCGTTTACTACGGGGGTGGCACCCAGGAGGCGATGTCGTACAAGGGCGAAACCGTGTATGTCGTGGGCGGTGCTAACTCAGCGGGCCAGGCGGCTTTGAACTTCGCGCAGTTCGCCGAGAAAGTCGTGATGCTGGTGCGAGGCGACTCCTTGGGGGCTACCATGTCGCGTTATCTCATCGACCAGATTGAGAAGACGCCCTGCATTCAGCTGTGGTGCCACGGCGAGGTGATTGAAGTTTACGGAGAGACCCACTTGGAGGAAATCTCCGTGCAGTGCACCGACACCAACACGGTCGAGCGGGTTCCCGCTAGCGCAATGTTCATCTACATCGGCGCTCTGCCCCGCACGGACTGGCTCGGCAAGACCGTGGTTCGCGACGATCGCGGTTTCGTAATGGCCGGACCCGACCTGCTGAAAGACGGAAAACGTCCCCCGGGATGGAACCTCGACCGCGCTCCTTTCCTGCTGGAAAGCAGTGTTCCCGGTGTGTTCGTTGTCGGCGACGTACGTCATGGCTCAATCAAGCGCGTCGCGTCGGCGGTCGGCGAGGGAGCCATTGCAGTGCAATTCATTCATCGCTATATGGCGAAGGTATAACCGATGGTCAGCGTCTCGAGAGATGAGCTTCGCACCGTTGCTGTCTTCCACGATCTGCCCGACGACCAGCTCGACTGGTTTCTGGAGCACGCCACCGAACATCGTCTGGCCTCCGGGGACATGTATGTAAGGGCTGGCGATCCTGCCGACCGCATGATGGTGGTGCTGGAGGGAGAACTGCAGGCGCGCTTCGAAGGGCCGGACGAAGCCAGTTATACGACGTACGCCGGCACCGTGTCGGGCATCTTGCCCTATTCGCGGATGACGGTTTTTCCCGCTAACGGCCGCGCAGTCCAGCCTTCACGAATCCTCACTTTTCCCAAGGAGCTGTTCGACGATCTGCTGAGCCACATGCCGGAACTGGGCCGGCGTCTGGTCTCCACCATGGTCGATCGCACCCGCGAAGTTACGCGGGCTGAGCAGCAACGCGACCGCCTGGCCGGGCTGGGCAAGCTCTCTGCCGGCCTGGCTCACGAGCTCAACAATCCCGCTGCGGCTGCGCGTCGCACTGCCGAACGCCTGCGAACCGTGGTCGGCGAGTTTCGCGCTTCGGTTGGCAAGCTGGAGGAGATCCAGCTTACGAAAGACGAACGGACTGCCATTGAAACCTTTGAATCGTCATGTTGCACCGCCGAGCCGGAGACCGATGTCCTGAAAGCCAGCGAGTTGCAGGACGAGATCGAAGCCATCCTGCATCAGCATGGAATCGAAGATGGCTGGCAGTATGCTTCGTCGCTGGTGGAATGCGGTGCCCTGCCCGCGCCGCTAAAACTCATGCTGGATGCGGTGCGCCGGAACGCAGCCGAACCGGCTTTAAAGCGCGTCTCGGCTATGGTTGAGATCAACGACCTGCTGAGCGAATTGGAGAACAGCACTTCGAAGATTTCTGATCTGGTCCGCGCCATCAAAGAGTATTCGTACATGGACCAGGCGCCGGTGCAGGATGTCGACCTGGTAAAGGGTCTGGAGAATACCTTGACCATCTTGGGGCACAAACTGAAGAAAGGCGTCACCATTAAGCGCGACTATCACCCAACGCCGCTGTTGGTGAACTCCTATGGGAGCGAGTTGAACCAGGTTTGGACCAACATCATCGACAACGCTGTCGATGCAATGCACGGCGAAGGCGAGTTGCGCATCCGCACTTTTCCCGAGGGAGATTGCGCGGTGGTGGAAATTGGCGATTCCGGCCCCGGCATCCCGCCCGAAATTCAATCACGCATCTTCGAGCCCTTCTTCACTACTAAGGGAGTTGGCGAAGGGACTGGGCTGGGACTGGACACCACGATGCGCATCATCAGAAAACATCATGGCTCGATCACGGTGAACTCGGTTCCTGGCGACACACGCTTTCAGGTACGCCTACCCTGTGTGCCCGTCCCAGTGCGGGATTGACCAGCGCTAAAAAAGTCCTGTCCAGGTGCTTTCGAAGGGGCGAGGCTTCGCCCGCGCTAGAAAAATCTTTCAATTTTGTCGTCACGAGCGGACGGACCTGCGGTCTTGCCTTTCACTAGCCCCTAACCCCCAGCGCCTCCTTTGTCATCCCGACCGGAGCGGAGGGATCTGCGGTTTCTTGCCTTTCACTAGCCACTATCCCTAGCCACTGCTCTTGTTGGCGTGCGGATGCGTCTTGTCGTAAACCTCCATCACATGCTTCACCGTGAGCTGCGTATACCGCTGTGTGGTCGACAGCCGTTCGTGGCCCAGCATCTCCTGGATCGCTCGCAAGTCCGCGCCCTCCTCCAGCATATGAGTGCCAAACGCGTGCCGCAACGTGTGAGGATGAACATCGGGTGACAGCCCGCGCGCCACGGCGATCTGCTTGACGATGCGGCCCACGCTTCGCGTGGTCAGGCGCGAGCCGCGCAAGTTGATGAGCAGAGCTCGCTCGGCGGTACGTCTGGTTTCGCCCAGCACTCGCTGTCGCGTCGGCAAGTAATCACGCATCGCGGATGCCGCCGAGTCACCGAACGGAACGTAGCGTTCCTTCTTCCCTTTGCCACGCACCAGCACAACCTGGTTCGACCAATGGATATCGTCGAGATTGATGCCGATGAGCTCAGAATTGCGAATGCCACAGCCGTAGAGGAGTTCGAGAATCACCTGATCACGTTCGGTGAATGCCGAGCACTCCGGCATCTCGGCATCCAGCACGGTGTTGACTTCTTCAATGGTCGGTACGCGAGGCAATTTCTTCGGTAGCTTGGGCGTGGCCACCAGCGCCGCCGGATTCTGCTCGACCTCGCCCTCCTGTGCCAGCCACTTGTACAACGACCGCAACGCCGCAAGCGCCCGCGCCACCGAGGTCTTGCTCAGCCCGTGCTCATAGAGATTGGAAAGATAGCCGCGAATCAGAACGTGATCGATGTCGTTCCAGCTCTGCGGTCCGACGTACGCAGCGAATTGTGCCAGATCGGTCCGATACGCCTTGATAGTGTGTGGCGATGAATTGCGATCCGCCAGCGAACGCAGAAACTTCGCGACGGCTTTTTCAACGATGGTGGCTCCGCGCTTGGTCATTCGCTCTTGCACTCTTTGACGTTTCTTGTCCGCACTTCCGTTACGTCTTGTCATCCCGCGACCGTAGCGGAGGGATTTGCTGTTGTCGTTTGCCTTTCTCTAACCACTGGCCCTTAGCCACTGCTTTTCCTCTTCCCACGCGGATGATGCTGTTGATACACGCGATTCAACCGATCAAGCGCCAGATGCGTGTAAACCTGGGTCGTCGAAATGTCGGCGTGTCCCAGGATGGTCTGTACCGTGCGCAGATCGGCGCCGTTCTCTACCATGTGCGTGGCACAGCTATGCCGCAACATGTGCGGGCTGGCATGGCGCGCCGATTGCGCCGACGCCGCACTCACCATCTGCCACACCCGCTGCCGCGTGATACCTCGCGCCCCTCGCGCGATAAACAGAAACGGCGACGACTTCCCCGCCGCCAAAACTGGGCGTGCGTTCTGCAAATATTGCTGCACAATCTCCTGCGCGGCGCGGCCCAGTGGCACGATGCGTTCTTTGTCACCCTTACCCCGTACCAGCACGTAACCCAGCTCCAGTTTCAGATCCTCCAGTTTCAGATTGATGATCTCGGAGACGCGTAGCGCCCCGGCATAGAAAACTTCCAGCATGGCACGGTCGCGACTGGCGAGGGCCCGGGTCACGCGGTCGTCTTTGGCGCGCGGCGGACCTTGCAGTACGCTCTCCACTTCGTCCACAGCCAGCGATTTCGGTAACACCTTCCACTGCCGCGGCGAGTCGATGTTCAAGGTCGGATCGATCGTGATGTAACGGTCGAGCAGCAGATACTTGTAGAAATGCCGCAGCGCCGAAAGCTTGCGCGCCACGCTGCGCCCGTCGACGCCATTCGACAGCAGCGCATTCAGGAAGTCGCGCACGTCCTGCCGCCGCGCGTCACGCGGCGCACGCTTGTGCTTCAACAGAAATTCGGAGTACTGCTGCAAATCCGATTCGTAGGCTGCAACGCTCAAAGGCGCCAGTCCCTTCTCGATCTTCAGGTAGTCGAGGAAGGAGTTCACTAATCGCAGATTGGGATCGGCACTCTGCACGAGATGAGTATGCGAGCAATCGCGACGCGGTGGGAATAGCGAATGCGATACCGGCCAACGTTTACTCTACCGGGTTGTCATTACGAACAGAGGTTTCAAATTGTCATTACGAGCGCAGCGAGGAATCTGCTTTCCTTCGCTCTGTGACGATAAGTGATAAAAGCAGATTCCTCACGGCCTGAAGTGTCTGCGTGAGAACTAACTTTGTGTTTCGCCGGTGGAGTAAAAGGCGCAAAAAGGGAGCGCCGCAGGCGCGGAATAGCCTAGACCAGCACGCAGCCGCAGGCGGAGTGCTGGGTGAAGTGGCAAATAAGTCCGAGTCCCGTAGGGACGGCAGAGGTTCTCATGCAGACACTGAAGGCCCCGTAATGACAACCCGATGGGGGTTAAGTCGCAACGACGGAGAATACTGAGACCGCAGAGAGAATCGAAAGCGATATCAAAATTCCGTGTTCTCCGTGGTGAACGACTTTCAACCCGCGCCACCTACTTCCCTCTGAACGCTCCGCAGCACCTCCACCGCATTGTGCGGGCTGCGCGGATCTTCTTCGTGCTTGAAAAACGCATACGTCTCCAGCCCGTCAGCGACACATCGCCCCACCCGCTCGACCAGCTTCTTCAGATCGTCAGCTGAATAACTAGGCTGGCGGAAGCGAAAATAAATGTAGTTAGCTGTGCGGACCTCAGGCGTGTTGAGCTTTTCCGTCTCGGCGACGCACAACGTCGCATTGCGCTCCTGCAAAGCCTGGTAAATATCGTCGCTGAACCACGACTCGTGACGAAACTCGAAGGCCGCCTTGAAATTCCTGGGCAACAGCGCCAGAAAGTCGCGCAGCACGGCAACGTCGGCTTTCGCGGTGGGCGGCATCTGGAAGAGCACCGGCCCAAGTTGCGTCGCCAACGGCTGCAGCGTCGGCAAGAACCGCTGGATAGCTTCTTCTGCATTCTGTAGCCGGCGAATGTGCGTGATGTACTGGTTGGCTTTCAGGGCGAAGCGAAAGTTCGGACCGACGTCGGCGACCCATCCCGTCGCCGCCTTCTCCGACAGGCTCCGGCGAAAAGTGTAGTTGACTTCGACCGCGGTGAGCTGGGTTGCGTAGTACTTTAGAAAATTTTTCGAGGCAACGTTCTTGGGATAGAAATCGGGCTTCCAGATGGCATAGGCCCATCCCGACGTGCCCACGTAGAGCGGGAGGTTGGATTCGACAGATGCCGGAAACGCTTCAGGGTTGGGCTCTGTCGCGGCCGGTGCCTCGTCTTTTTTTTTGTTTGATGCACTCATTGCGCTGGAAACAATATCACACGCGTTTGCGTTTAGAAGCCGCCTTCGCGGCAGTGGCTTTGGTCTTTGCCGGCGGCGCCGGAGCCTTCTTCTTCGCTGCCGGACGCTCTGGCGCAGATTTCGCTGCCGATACCGATCTCGCGGCCCCGGCTTTGGATTCTCTCTGTTGCAGTCCGTCCAATGGCGGCAGCTTCTGTTTCAACTTCAAGACTGGCTCGAACAGGTCGCCGTATTTCTTCGCACGCTCCAGAACTTGCTCGGCTTCAAACACTAGCAGGCCGGGATCGCTCCTTCTTCAGACAAGCCTCCACCTCGTCCCACCTCACCGGCGTTGAAACTGTCGGCCGTTCCTTCGCCCGCAACGAATAGACGCACACTGTGGTTTTGTGATCGTCGTTCTGGCTCCAGTCCACCAGCACTTTGCCGGTGCGCAGCGCCTTCTTCATGTCCGACACAACCTTGTCGGGATGGGCGCGCTCCAGCATTCGCGCCAGTTCATGCGCAAACGGCTTGGTCTGGTCATAGGAGACAGCGGTATTCAGCGGCACATAAACCTGCAGGCCTTTGGATCCTGAAGTTTTGGCAAAACTCTGCAGCTTCAGCCTGGCGAAGATCTCGCGCACCCACAGGCCCACCTGGCAACATTGCACGATGTTGGCGGGCGGCCCAGGATCAAGATCGAAGACCAGAAACGTCGGCCGCAAGATATCTTTGCCCAGCGACAGACTGGTATGCAGCTCCAGATCGGCAAGATTAGCCGCCCACACCAGCGTGGGCAGATCCTCGGCCAGGCAGTAGTTCATCCACTTGTTGTTGCCCTCACTCCAGACACGCGCCGTCTGGACCCAGTCGGGACGATGCTCGGGACAATTCTTCTCGTAGAAAAATGGACCGCTCACGCCGTTGGGATAGCGCTTCATAGTTAGCGGGCCGCCCGCGCAGATGTGGCAACAACACCGGCGCGACGCGCACGTAATAGTCGATCACCTGCCCCTTGGTGAATCCTGCCTCGGGATATAAAACCTTGTCCAGGTTCGACAGCTTCAGGTGCTTGCCTTCAACATCGACTACGGTCTCTTTGGCCATCGTCTCCTCGCGCGTCCTCGGAATGATGCAATGGGCGCCACGAAGTTTGCAAGACCTATACCCGCCCGTCCGCATCGAACCGAAGGCACCCGAGCCCGGTGTAAGCTAGAGCGGTTTTTGCTTCTGATGTTCCGGGCCGGCTAGAACGCCGCCGGCGAGAGAAAATTTTTTGGGACGCGGACCTGCCGTCTGCTCCCGCAGGAATTCGCATATGGCAACATCCAATGGCTCGATGTCCGGCGACGGTAAACCCGGCATTGCTCCAATCCTATTGCCGTCCGGCTCGCCGCGTCCTTTAGCTGCATTGCTGCCTCTTTACATCGTGATCTTTGCCGGCTTCGTCGGCTATAGCCTGATGATCACGGTATTCACCCCAATGCTGTTGCGCAGCGACAGTCCCATGATCGCAGCCGGCGATCCTATGTCGAAACGCACCATTCTGCTGGGCTTCCTGCTGTGCCTATATCCCCTGGGACAATTTCTGGGCTCGCCAGTGCTGGGTTCGTTGTCCGACCGCTTCGGCCGTAAGCCGGTGCTGCTTATCTCTCTGGCGATTACCACATTGTGTTACTCCCTGATTGCGTGGTCTCTAGCCATCGGCAGTTTCTCGCTGCTGGCAGGCGCTTCTGTCGTCGCCGGACTGGCCGAAGCCAACATCGTCACGGCGCAGAGCGCTATTGCCGATGTCTCCCGGCCCGAGCAACGCAATCGTTTCTTCGGCTACATTTACATGAGCGTCAGCCTGGCCTACATTGTGGGACCGTTGGTCGGCGGCAAGCTGGCCGACCCAGAACTGGTGCCCTGGTTCAGCTACGCCACGCCGTTCTGGTGCGTCTTCGCGTTGCTGGCGGTCACCGCCGTCGCCACCGCCGTATTCTTTCGCGAAACCAACCTTCCCAGCGCCCGCCGGTCCGTCAGCTACACCCAGGCGTTCACGAACCTGGTGGGAGTCGTCACCAACCGCCGGCTGCGTCCGCTTTACTGGCTCAACTTTCTTTTCTATCTCGCTATCTTCGGGTTCTTCCGCTGCTATCCCATGTACCTGGTCGATGAATATCACCTCGGAGTTTCCCGTATCTCTGAATTTGTGGCGTGGGTGGGCGTTCCCATCGTGCTGGCCAATCTTTGGCTTACCGGCTTTTTGTCGGCGCGCTTTGCGACCCGGACACTCACAGTCTGGTCGGGCCTGCTGACCGGGGTCATGATGATCGTGGTTGTAGTGCCGCGACCGCTTAAGGCGCTCTGGGTTACTCTTTTCCTCGCCTCGGCTGCACTGGCTCTGTGTCTGCCCTCGTGCGCGACCTTGCTTTCCGCCGCGGCAGGCAATGCCGATCAGGGGCGCGTCATGGGCAATAACCAGGCGTTGCAAGTCGGAGCTGAGGCGCTTTCTGGTGTGATCGGCGGATTGCTGGCGGCGATCTTTGTTAAACTTTCACTGATCGTGCTGGGAGCAGTCGCGGTGCTGGCAGCGGTGCTGCTGCACCTACAGTCGAAACGAAGTCGTGCATGAGAATTTCCGCTAGCCTGCGGATGCTGATTGACGGAAACCGCTCTCCGGCCTCGATCTTTTTCTCCCGGGGCAACAACGCTATCCCGGCTTTCGCCATCCAACGGTAGGCCGTGGCGACTGAAAAAGAATTGCCGGTCAGCAGTTCCGTGCCTCCGGATTTTCCGCCGGAACAGCGCGCCCTGTTCTGCGAGGTGCTACAACATTTAAATCGGGCTAAAGTGCCCTACGTCGTCTCCGGAGCCTTTGCCCTGCAGCAGCACACCGGCATTTGGCGCGACACCAAGGACCTCGACCTTTTTCTGCCTGCCCCGGCCGTGCCCGAGGCCTTACGCCACTTGCAAGAGCAAGGGTGCGAAACCGAGATTCGCGATCCCGTGTGGCTGGCCAAAGCGCATCGGGACGGATATTACGTCGATCTCATCACCGGCATGAGCAATGCCATCATCATTGTCGATCAGTCCTGGATCGATCGCGGCTCTGACGCTGTGGTACTCGGGATTCCCACGCGCGTGCTGGCTGCCGAGGAACTGATTGCCTCCAAGCTGTTCGTCAACTTCCGCGAGCGCTTCGATGGCGCCGACATCGTACACATCATTTACGGCACCCGAGGCCGGCTCGATTGGCAACGCCTGCGGCAGCTCGTCGGCGATCATTGGGAGCTGTTGCTGTGGGAATTGTTGTTGTTTCGCTACGTTTACCCAGCCCAGCAGAGCTACGTGCCACGTGAGGTGTGGGATGATTTGCTCGCTCGCCTGCATCGTGAACTAGACTCCCCGTCCGCACATCCAGCGTTCCGCGGCAGCCTGATCGACGAAAAGATGTTTTCCATCGATGTACAGGAGTGGGGCATGGAAAACCTTCTGCAGGAGCAACGCAATCAGCGCGAGCCTAAAATTGCCGAGGCCATCGAGCTGGATTTCGAGAGACAATGAGAATTGCCGCCATCGCCGACTTTCACTTCAGCCCGCAGATCCACGATCGGGTTCGCGACAACTTGAATCGTGTGCGCAATGAGGCTGACGTCCTGGTGCTGGCGGGCGACCTCACCAACTTTGGGCGGCCCGAAGAGATGGAGTCGCTGCTGAACGTCCTGGTACGGCTACGCATCCCCACCATCGCCGTGCTGGGCAATCATGATTACGAGAGCGGCCACGCCGCCGAGCTGATGAAGATGATGACTGCCGAAGGGGTGAAGGTTCTTGACGGCAGCGCTTACGAGCGCGATGGCGTCGGTTTTGCCGGCACCAAAGGTTTTCCGGGCGGCTTCGGACGAGGCGCGCTCACCGCCTTTGGCGAGCCCGAGGTCAAGGCTTTTGTGCAGGCGGCCATCGATGAAGCGCTGAAGTTGGAGCGCGCGCTCTCGCAACTCCGCACCAACAAGCGGGTTGTGGTCCTGCACTATGCCCCCATTGTCGATACCGTCAAAGGCGAGCCCCCAGAAATCTATCCCTACCTGGGCAGCTCACGCCTGGCTGAGGTCGTGGACCGTCACGGCGCCGACCTGATCGTTCACGGCCATGCTCACGCCGGTAGCCCCGACGGCAAAACCACCGCCGGCTGCCCGGTACACAACGTCGCCATGGCCCTTAATCAGGTCCAACCTAGTGGCAGTGTATACCGCGTCTTTGACGTGTAGTCTGACGATATTTGTGAGTACTGGAGCTAACCCGTTCGAGGGACGTCTTTCATTCGCATTCGCCGGAGGAGTCTGAAAACCGGTGCCGAAGAAAAAGAGGTGCCGACTTTTGTCCGGCACCTCTCTTTGCGTCTCACGACCCTACAAAGTCTGCGGAAATGCATGACCAGCGCGGCAAACGTTAAGGAAACCCGCGATATGTCCAGAAATAATAAGGGTCACTCGAGGAAGTGAACTCTGGCCGAAATTCACTTCCGAGTGACCCTATGCGCCACTTCGTCTGGGCTGGTAAAGTGCACTCGTCGTGCCAATTTGGCTCCTAACAAAACAAAGGACTTTCGGTTCTTCGGCAAAAATGAGCGGGTAGAAGTTTCCAGTAACCCAGTAAAGTTTTCACTGTGCATAAAACTTGCGACAGAAACATAGCCCTTAAGTGCCGGAGTAGTTCCAACCTTGGTACCTGCCAGATCCGGCTTCAGCTTGCTGCGCGAGCGGGCTCACTAGTGGAGGGGGACTACAAGCGAGGCCGATGGGCCGGACGACGTTTTTCCCCGGCGTGATCTGCACTGACGGCCAGGAATTCGCCGGCATAACCAAAGTGCGAGGGCTCCGGCGGTTCCACGAAAGGCGGGAGCCTGATACACTTGCTCGGCCCAAAACCCTTCGATGAGTACAACAGGTTCCCCGTCAAGCTCCCCGAAGATTCGGCTGGTGCTGCTTTGGCACATGCATCAACCGTTTTACAAAGACATGGTTACCGGCGAGTATCGCCTCCCGTGGGTGCGGTTGCACGCGCTGAAAGATTATTACGGGATGGTCAAGCTGCTCGACGAATTTCCTGAGGTTCATCAGAACTTCAATCTGGTCCCGTCGCTGGTGGCGCAAATCCAGGACTACGCATCCGGCCAGGCCCACGACCCATTCTTGAGCGTCGTGAGCTAAGCCCGTGGCAGAACTGACCGCCGCCGACCGGCGATTCGCGCTGCAGTATCTTTTCCAAGCCAACCCGGTCAACATGATCGGCCGCTATCCGCGGTATCGGGAGTTGTGGGAACGATATCGGACAACGGCGGACCGTCCTGAGGGTCCGGAATCGTATTTCGTGACCCGCGATTACGCCGACCTGCAAGTGCTATCGCAGCTGGCTTGGTTCGACGAATTCTTCCTGGCCGAGCCCGACATTGCCGCGCTGGTGCAGAAGGGCGAAGACTTTACTCGCGACGATCAGCAGCTGGTGATCGCCAGGCAGCAGGACATCCTGGCCAAGGTTCTGCCCGCGTATGCCGAGGCGGCGCAGCGCGGATCGATCGAGCTTTCCGCGACGCCCTACTACCATCCCATCCTGCCGCTGCTATGCGACACCAACGCCGGCGCGGAGTCTTCGCCCGGGCTGCAGCTTCCCACGCGGCATTTCCGCCATCCTGACGACGCCACCCTGCAGATCCAGCGAGCACTCGATTCGCACCAGGCGCTGTTCGGCGTGCGGCCCAAGGGGCTGTGGCCGTCGGAGGGCAGCGTCTCGGAGGAGGCTCTGAAACTGGCGGGCCGGCAAGGCATCGAGTGGATGGCGACCGACGAAGGCGTGCTGGGACGCTCGCTGGATTACAACTTTGCGCGCTACGACAGCGATCATCTGCAAGCCGACGCCGCCGAGCGGCTGTACAACATCTATCGCTACGAGAAGGACGACACGCGCATGCACATGGTCTTCCGCGACCATCGCCTGTCGGACCTGATCGGCTTTGTCTATTCCGGAATGCCCGCGCAAGACGCCGCCAACCACCTGATCCAGAACATCAAGGATTCGGCGCAACCGGTACTGGACCGCGGGAGAGATGCTGTCATATCGATCATTCTCGACGGCGAAAATGCGTGGGAGTATTACCCGCAATCGGGCCGCGAATTTCTGCGACGCTTCTACGACGCCTTGCAGCGCGACGAGCAGATCGAGCCGGTGACTATCAGCGAGGCCATCGCCCGGCATCGTGAGTCGAACTTCGGGCAGTTGAACCGGCTGGTGCCAGGCTCGTGGATCGACGCCAACTTCAACGTCTGGATCGGCGCGCCCGAAGACAATCGCGCCTGGGACCTGCTGGCCGAGGCGCGCGACTATTACGACCGTCACGCCAACCGCGTTTCCGAAGCGCAGCGCCAGATTGCCTGGGAGGAGTTGCTGATCGCCGAAGGCAGCGACTGGAACTGGTGGTACGGGCCGGAACATCATTCGGCCAACGATCGCGACTTCGACGAACTCTACCGCAAGCATCTGTCGAACGTGTATCACGCGCTGGAAGGCATTCCGCCGGAGGAGTTGAGCACGCCGATCATCAGCGGCGTGACGCGGCCCAGCTACATCCCGCAGACCGCCTATGTGCGCGCGCGCGTCGACGGGCTGGTGAGCGGATACTTCGAGTGGATGGGCGCCGCCAGCTACACCTCGGACCAGCGCACCAGCGCCATGCACGGCAAACAGTTTCTGCTGGACGCGGTTTATGCCGGACTGGATGCTGACTCGGTGTCGGGCCGTCTGGATTTTCATCACGCCATTCCTGAAGGAGCTTACCGGCTGGTGGTGAACTTGGAAGTTTGGCGCGAAAAGGCGGGCAGCAAGGCGACGCCCGATTCTTTTCGCCTGACCGTCGATGCGCAAGGGCGGAGCTGCAGAAGATGGGTACTAACCAATGGCGAGGAACGGCATCGGCTGGCGACGTTCTCCGCCGACAACGGCAACTCGAACCCGAACGGAGTGGAAGTCGCGCTGGAACAGATTTTCGAGATGCGGGTGCCGTTTGAACTGATTGGAGCGCAGGAGGGCAGCCGCATCCGGCTGCGCTTCGCCATCTGGCGCGAGCATTTGCCGGTGGACGCGCTACCTCTGGAAGGCTGGATCGATCTGCACGCGCTGCCGGAGGAAGAGCTGGAAACGAATCTGTATAGCTTCTCGCCGCAGGACTGAAAACCAGTTGTCAGTAGCCAGTTGTCAGTAGCCAGTTGTCGGTAGCCAGTGGTCAGTTGTCAGTAGACCCGAATTGTCATCACGAGCGCAGCGAGGGACCTGCTTTCCCGGACCTGGCAAAAAAGCAGATCTCGCTACGCTGGTTGTGACAACGTAAGGAGCACTCCCTAGCTGATGACGCGCCCTTGGGAGATGCGAATGGACTGACACCGCCGTTAGAATGCAATTCATGGCTTTGCTACCTACCGTCCTTCTCGCACTGTTACTCGCATTTCCAATTTTCGCTGCCGACACGCCTTCCGATCTCGCGCGGACGCTGGCCGAGGTTTCGGCCGCCTACGCCAAGCTTGAGCCGCAATCGATACGTCCGGCGGAAGGCTTCATCAAGTACGACTACCTGATTCCCGCTGGCTACTACAAACAAATGTGGGATTGGGACGGCTTTTTCATCGGCTGTCACCTGGCGCAGCAAAGTCCCGAACAGGCAAAGTATCTGAAGTGGTGGGTGCTGGATTTCGCCGGCGCCATCGATCAGGACGGCTACGTGGCCGGCTGCATCACCACCAAGGGCCCGCGTCCGCTGATGGGCAAGTTCGCGATGAAGCCGTTCCTGGCGCAGGGCGCGGTAATCGCCTCCGAGCGCATGGGCGACTACACCTGGGTGAAGCCAGTGTGGGAGAGCTTGCGCAAGGTCATCACCTATCGCGAACAAACGCAGTACGACCCGAAGTGGGGACTATTCTTCTGGGAGAACGCCATCTCGTCGGGCGCGGACAACAACGTCGCGCTGACCAACGATCCCAACGACAAGAGCGCCATTCTCGCCACCGATCTGTGCACCTTCCAACTGCGCGAGTACAAAGCTATGGCCCAATTGGCCGACAAGCTGGGCCAGCCCGCCGAAGCGGTCGAGTATCGCAAGAAAGCTGCCGACCTGAAAGCGGCCATGCTCGAGCACATGTGGTTTGCGCAAGAGGCGATGTTCTACAACATCCGCCGCGACACTGGCAAGCCCGTGAAGCGGATCAGTTATTCCAACTTCGTACCGCTCATCGATGATGTACTCCCGGAGAAGAGCGCGCAAGAAATGATTCGCCGCTACCTGTGGAACAGGGACTATATGCTCGCGCCCTACGGGGTGCGCAGTCTCTCCAAGCAAGACCCGGACTACAATAACGTCGCCATGATCGTTCCTTATTCCAACTGGCAAGGTCCGATCTGGATCAACGCGAACTACCTGAACTACATCGCGCTCAAGCGCTACGGCTTCAACAAAGAGGCGGCGCAGTTGTCGGGCATTCTAGGACGCATGGTTGTGGCCGACATTCAGAAGTGGGGTTCGATGCATGAGTGCTACGACGCGGAGACCGGACTGGGCTTGGCTCCGACTCCGGAGCAGTCAGAGAACCATGTATTCTCCGGCTTCGTCGGCTGGAACCTGCTGGCTCAAGATATGCTGCAATGCGAAGTAAAAGGCCGGTGCGAGTTTCTAACGGTGTACGGGCTTGGAAAGACAAAATAGCGAATCAAGACTGCCACGTGCGGCAATCGAAACCGACGCCGCTGCGTAGGCCGCTTGCTTGCTCCCTCGGCAGTTTCAGCGAACGATACGGAGACGATGAGATATCCTCAGCATTCCTGAATGGCAGAGCATCCCACTCGTCGGCGGCCTAAGGGCCTGTTCCTTGGACTGGCAACGGTCGATATCACATATCCGGTCGCGAAGATTCCGGGCCGCAATGCCAAGATCTCCGTTCCCAGCCAACATCTCGCGGCTGGCGGCCCGGCGACCAACGCGGCCATAACCTTTGCCTTTCTCGGAGGACGCAGTTCGCTGGTCACGGCGGTTGGCGCTCATCCCCTCGGGAGCGTGATACGTCACGACTTGGAAGCTTCCGCGGTTGCGCTACACGATGTCGCACGCCGGCGACAGGAAGCGCCACCGGTTTCGTCGATTATGGTCCTCGAGCGCACGGGTGAGCGCACCGTAGTATCGGCCAATGCCGCTGGCGTTCTCACCGCTCAAAGCGCAGGTAGATCCGCGATGGTTACAAGGCGTGTCGATAGTGCAGGTGGATGGTCATTACATGACACTGTGCATCGCGGGCGCACGGATGGCACACTCGCGGAGAATTCCGGTCGTGCTGGAGAGCGGCAGTTGGAAAGATGGAATGGCAGAGCTCCTGCCCTTCGTCGACATCGCTATCTGCTCCGACGACTATCGTCCCCCCGGATGCCGCGATCATAACGATGCCGTGGAGTTTCTGGCTGCACAAGGTATTCGCCAGGTGGCAATGACCCGCGGCGCGGCTCCCATCCGTTTTGTGGACAACGGCGAGCGCGGCAGAATTGCTGTCGAGAAGATTCGCCCGATCGACACCCTCGGGGCCGGCGATGTGTTTCACGGGGCCTTCTGCTATTACGCTTCTCTGCCAAGACAGGACTTTCGTCAAGCGCTTGCAGCGGCCGCCAAGATGGCTACGTTTTCCTGCCGCTACCTGGGGACTCGTTCGTGGATGAAGGCGTTCGCGGATCGCTGAGACGCTGCCAAGGCAGAAAATTGCTCGCAGTCTAAGACCGCATCGGATCGCCCGGAAATGGAGCCTGCAAACCCTCAGGCAGCTTCCCAACTCCAGTCCGCATCTAACGCCGCGGAACCAATAATGCGTCGACTCTCGTTTGTGGCAATATATCTGGCGGCTGTGTTGTTGATCGCTGTGCCGGGGCTGTGCTCGTCAGAACTTCGCCAGATTGGCATGGTGAGTATTCCCGGAGCTCCCGGGTTTGGCGAACTGGCATTTGCCAATGGCATGCTGGTGATGTCGCACGCGGGCTCTTCAACGGTTGATGTGTTCGATCCGGTGCGCCGCCGCGTGGTGGCGCAGGTCAGCGGACTACAGTCGCCGCGGGGCGTCGCGGTAGATGAAGCGAACGGCAGAGTATTTGTCGCGGATCACGGCAACAATTCCATCGCGGTGATCGTGATCGACGGGTGGAAGGTGATTGATACGATTCCGCTTCAGGGATCGCCCGACACGCTGCTGCTCGATGGCAGCAGGCTGTACTGGACTGACGCCGACAATGGTACCGTTTCTCTGATCGACCTTGGAACCAAGCAAAACGTTGCCACGCTGAATCTTGGCGGAACGCCGCGCAATCTGGCGCTCGATAGCGAACACAACACAGTTTTTGTCACCGTGCAGGACCTGCATCAGGTGGTAGCCATTGATCCGCAATTGAAGATCGTGAGTCGCTTCAATCTTGACGGCTCGCAGCCTACCGGCTTGGTTTACGATTCTCAGTCCCAGGAGTTGTACGTCGCGGTGCGATTTGCGGTGCTGGCCATCAACGCAGGAACCGGCGTCGAAGTGAATCGCGTGCCCGCCGCGGCGGGAGTCGATGCGCTATGGCTTGATCCTGAATCGCGAATGCTCTACGCCGCCAGCGATGGCTCGCTGCTGATGATTCACGCCAATGGGCGACTCACGACTGCCGATGAGATCACGCCCGAGGTGAAGGGACATACTGTCGCCTACGATTCTGCCAAAAAGCTGGTGCTGTTACCTGGAGGCCGCGAAGGTAAATCGAAGCTGCTGATTCTGCGATTGATGGACTCAAGCCAGCAACCAAACAGCGCTGGCATTACCCGCGCGGAGGCGCATTGACGTGCCAGAGCCTTTCCATCCTGAGCGAAAGCCCGATGAACGGGGCTGAGGACCCTGCCCTGAGTTTTTAGAAGGGGAACTACGCTTCCGTCTCCAGAGTATGGCGTCTCAAGCCTGCGAAAGCTGATCGTACTTCCAGTCGTTCCTGCCAACTGCTACCAGCTTGAGATGTGCCGCTGAATCTCCGCTGGCATAATTCCATCCAATCGATGAGCCACCTAGAATGAAAATCGGCATAACCTGTTATCCCACCTACGGCGGCAGCGGTGTGGTCGCCACCGAACTTGGGCTGGAGCTGGCGCAGCGCGGCCACCAAGTCCACTTCATCTCGTACTCGCAGCCCATCCGGCTGACCGAGCCGCAGCCCAACATTCACTATCACGAAGTTGAAGTCTCGCGTTATCCGCTGTTCGAATATCCGCCGTACGACTTGGCGCTGGCGACGCGCATGGCCGAGGTCGCCGAGATCTACGAGCTCGACCTGCTGCACGTGCACTACGCGATTCCGCATTCGGTGAGCGCGATGCTGGCGCGGCAGATGCTGTGTTGCGATCACGCGCGCAAGCGGCGCCGGCTGCCCTACGTCACCACGCTGCACGGCACCGACATCACGCTGGTCGGCGCCGACCCGTCGTATCTGCCGATCACGCGCTTCTCCATCGACCAGAGCGACGGCGTTACCTCGATCTCCAATTATCTTGAAGCAGCGGACGATCGAGGTGTTCGACGTGCAAGACGCCGATCGAGGTCATCCCCAACTTCGTGAACTGCGATCTGTACGAGCGCACGCCGGAAGTGATGCAGCATCGCTCCGAGTACGCCAGCGCCGGACGAGAAAATCCTGGTCCACCTGTCGAACTTCCGGCCGGTGAAGCGCATGCCGGACGTCATCGAGATTTTCGATCGCGTGCAGAAGAAGATTCCGGCGCGGCTGCTGATGATCGGCGATGGCCCGGAGCGCTCGCGCGCCGAGTGGCTGGCGGTGAAGAAGGGAATTCACAACAAGGTCGATTTCCTGGGCAAGCAGGACCGCATTCACGAGAAGCTTGCGGTGTGCCGACGTGATGCTGATGCCGAGCCAGTTGGAGTCGTTCGGCCTGGCGGCGCTGGAAGCGATGGCCTGCGAGGTGGTTCCGATCGCGACCAACGACGGCGGAGTGCCCGAGGTCATCGATCACGGCAAGACCGGATTTCTGGCGAATGTCGGCGATGTGGACGCGATGGCGAATTATGCGATCGAGATTCTGTCGGACGACGCCAAGCTGAAGCAGATGGGCGAACAGGCGCGCGCCAGCGCGCAGGCGCGATTCTGCGCCAGCAAGATCATTCCGATGTACGAAAAGTACTATCGCGACGTGCTGGACCGCTCTTCGTAGATCGCGCCCACCACCGAGCCGCCCATCTCTTCCGCCTGCAAGCACCGGCAGCACCAGCCGAACCAGCGTGCCGCGGTTGGGCTGGCTTTCGATGGTGATCTCCGCGGCGTCGCCGTACACCACCTGCAGACGCTCGGTGACATTCACCATGCCGATGCCGGTGCCTGACGAGCGCTGGCGCCGTCCAGCGGCATGCCGACGCCATCGTCTTCCACTTCGATCACCAGGCGATGCTCGGCGCTGCGGCTGCGCAGGTAGATGCTGCCGCCTTCGACCTTGGAAGCGAAGCCGTGCTTCACCGCGTTCTCCACCAGCGGCTGCAGGATCATGCTGGGCACAAGATGGTCGAGCGACGCGGGCTCCAGTTCCTTCACGACCTTCAGCTTGTCGCGGCCGAAGCGCGCCACCTCGATGTCGAGATAGTCGTCGAGAAACTCGAACTCCTCGCGCAGCGGAACGAACGAATCGCCCTTGCGCAGCAGGCGGCGCAAAATGTTTCCCAGCTTCACGATCATCTCGCGCGCGGAATCGGGATCGCGCCGCACCAGCGACGAAATCGAGTTCAGCGTGTTGAACAGGAAGTGCGGATTGATCTGGCTCTGCAGCGCTTCCATGCGCGCCTGCAACAGCAGGCGCTCCTGCTGCTCCAGCTTCATCTCGATGCGAACGTTGTTCAGCACCTTCAGCGCGATGGCTACCGCCATCACCGTGCCCGCATAAATGGCGAGCTTCACCCACCAGTTCGGCGAATACAGCGCAAAGATGCGCCGGGGAAACGCGCGGTGCAGCTGGATGTGGACGAACTCCAGAGCGAGGATGAGGAAGAAGAACGAGGTCTGCCAGTCGATGAACGACTTGCGAATGCTGCGCCGGATCCAGTGATAGATGCTGAGGTCGAACAGCGGCGAGAACGACCAGATAGCTTCGCGCTCGGGCGCGATGTGGCGCAGCATGCCGGCCGCGAAGCCGGCCAGCACGTACATCGGCAGCGCCAGCCACTCGCCCAGAACAGCGACGGCAGCGCAACCAGAATGCCGCCTGCGGTGCCGACCAGGCGGCCGCCGATGACGCCCATCAGGATCGCGCCTTCAAAGGCGATGTCGGCAGCGTAGAAGTTGTGCACCCAGCCGCGCACCAGCACGCCCAGCGCGATGGGCGTGCCGACGATGAAGACGATCTCGATCTTCTCGCCGAGTGTGCGCTCTTCGCGGAACAGCAGCACGCGAAAGCGCCGCGCGCGCACCAGCACGCTGCTGATCGCCGCGGCAACGCCCAGGCGGATCAGCAAGGTTACGAGAATGAGTTTTTGGTCCAAAATCAGTTGTCAGTGGTCAGTGGTCAGTTGTCGGTCTAGAACACTACGTGTTCGCGAGTCGATGTATCAGCCGTTGCTCAGCATCAGGCGCGGATTAGCCTAAGTCGTATCCGTGCGGCAGCTGAAGCCGTTCTGATCAAAGCAACCTAAACTGACAACTGACAACCGACTAGCTACTGCCTTATGTCCTATCGCGCTTCGCTGCCTCGCGTGATCGCCTGTTCCGCCCGTTCGCCATCGGGCGCGCCGCCCTGCGCCATGTCGCGATTGCCGCCGCCGCGCGTGCCCAGTGCCTGCACCGTCTGCTTCATCAGCGCGCCCATGTCGTTGGCCAGCCCAGGTGTCTGCGCGAACACCAGCGACGGCTGCGCGCCTCCGCAAGCCAGCAGTGCGACACATGTCTCTGTTCTTGGTCAGCTTCTGCGCCAGCATCTTGATGAAACCGAGATCGCGGTCGGCGAAGTACTGCACGACCAGTTTCTGCAGCGCCGCGCTGCTCGGCCGACTTGCAGCATGCGCTCGGCCTGCAACTCGGCAACCTCCTCCAGCAGGCGATGCTGCGCCTTCTGCGCTGACTTGACTCTCGTCCTGCGACTTGCGGATCTGCTGCGGAACCTCCCAGATGTGGGTGGAGAACAGTCGCGCCGCTTCGGTCAGGGTCTCGAAGTCGCGGCGCGCGGTTGCCACCGCGCGCAAGCCGCAGACAAACTCCACGCGCACGCCCTGCTTCACCTTCTCGGTTTTGCGCAGCAGGATCGCGCCGATCTGTCCGGTGCTGCGCACGTGCGTCCCGCCGCAGGCGTTCAAGTCGAAATCGCGAATGTCGATCAGGCGCAGCTTCTCGCGCTCGGCTGGCGGAATTTTGCGCACGCCCATGCGCCCGCGCTTCGTCTGGCGTGGCAAAGCGAATCTCGACCGGGCGGTCTTCGGCGATCACTTCGTTGGCCAGCCGCTCGGCGGCTTGCAATTGCTTGGCGCTGACCGCATCGGTCGCAAGATCGATGGTGCAGCTCTCGTCGCCCATGTGGAACGAGACGGTGGCGAAGCCGTAGAGCTTCTCGAACGCCGCCGACAGCACGTGCTGGCCCGAGTGCTGCTGCATGTGATCGCGGCGGCGCTCGGCATCGATCACTGCCGCGTACCTGTGTGCCCGGCTGGAATACCGCAGCATCGCCTTCGAGGATATGCAACACTTCGCCAGTCTGCTCGTCTTCCGAACCTCACTCACGCGCAGGCGCGGGCAGCCGCTGTCGGTTGACACGATCTCCAACCATCCAGTATCGAAAATCTGGCCGCCGCTGGCTGGATAAAACGCCGAGCGGTCGAGCGTGACCGCAACGCGCCCGGCATCAGCCCGCGACAGTCAGCACGCGCGCTTCGAATTCGATGCAGAAAAGAATCGGTGTAATAAAGACGGTCGGTCAATGGATCATCACTCCGGATTAGGTCTGCCTAGCATACCGTTCCAGCCGATTACATTAGAGGCTTACCTAGCGCTCGGGCCGCCTGCGCATAATGATCAAGCGTCCGCGTATCGAAAAGCACGAAGCGAACCTCGCGAAGATGCGCCGCCTTTTCCAACGCGCCGGCCGCGCTGCTCACGGCAATTTGCGACGCCTGATCTACGGGATACCGATAGGCGCCGGTGGAGATCGCCGGGAAGGCAATCGATGCCAACTGTAACTCGTCGGCAATGCGCATAGACTCGCGATGACAGCTCGCCAGGGTCTCGGGCTCGCCCTTCTTGCCCCCGCTCCAAAAAGGACCCACAGTATGAATCACGTACCGTGCTGCCAGGCGCCCGGCGGACGTAGCGACCGCTTCTCCGGCCGGAAGGCTTCCGATGCGCTCCACAATCTGCCTGCAACCCTTGAGAATGGCTGGGCCGCCGGCGCGATGAATAGCACCATCCACGCCACCTCCGCCCAACAGTGAAGAGTTGGCGGCGTTCACGATAGCATCGGTCTGCGCGCGCGTTATGTCTCCCGGACCGGCGATGACCAACAACCGGTCTCCCAACGCTATGCGAAGAATTTCCTGGCCGCCGTTCATGCCTGTGTGCGCTCGCAGAGCGCTTGCTCATCGTACCGCAAATTCCCAACCGGGTTCGCCGACAACTACTGGGTTTCCCAAGCGGCAGGTTTTGGCGCTGCCCGCAAACAGGTCAGACATTCTTGTGGGGATGGCGGTCCTGACTCTCATCCTCCCATTCGAGGAAGGCGCGAAAAGCCGCCCCGCGGTGGCTGTAACCAGCTTTTTCTTCCGCGGACAATTCGGCGAAGGTCTTGCCAATTTCCGGGAAGTAAAACAGAGGATCATAACCGAAGCCATTTGTTCCTCTCGGCTCACGCAAGAGAATGCCTTCGGCTTTGCCGCGAAATGTTGCCAGAGTATGACCATTGCGTGCAGCGGCAATCACGCACACGAAGCGAGCGGTGCGGAATTCGTCCGGCACCTCGTGCAAGTTCACGCAACAGCCGCGCATTGTTGGCCTCGTCGTCGGAGTTACCGGAGTCCTGCGGAAGATTGTTCTCCTCCGCTGCGTAGCGTGCCGAATGCACGCCTGGCGCGCCGCCCAGCGCATCCACTTCCAGTCCTGAATCGTCGGCGATGACTAATTCGCCTTCCGCATGCTTGCTGTAGTATTCGGCCTTCTTGGCGGCGTTGGCTTCGAACGTGGCTCCGTCTTCGACGACCGACGGCAGCGACGCAAACCCGGGCAGCGTCTCGATGTGCACGTGGTGAGCGACGGCTGCTCCCATCAGATCACGTATTTTGCCCGGATTCGACGTGGCCACCAGCACCCGCTTCATTGAGTTCTCCTCCGACCAACGTACCAGAATCCGCCGAGAAAGATGAGCGCGGCGAAGCTGATGCCATCGCCCAGCCAGCGATCGGGCGTTCGCAAAAATCGAACTCCGACTTCGCTATGGCCAGCGGGAAGAGCAATCACCATGCGGCCGGTTGGATCGTCAGATTTCGGAACGACTTGCTGCCCGTTGACCGTCACGCGCCACGCAGGATAGTTCATCAGCCTGAGCACCAGTTGTATCGGCTGCGGCGACTCGAAGGTTAGCCGCTTACGATAGGTGCTCCATTGCAAGACCGTTCCCGCGGGCCCGAGGAAAGCGTGCCTCCATCTTCGCTGCGTAAGCGGAACCGGGGAAAGTCCGGCTTGATTTCGTAGTTGTCGCCCCCGGCTGGAACATATTCGTCCGTACCCATGTAACCGTAACCCGTTTGATAAACGTTCGCTATCATGAACGGCGTGTCCGCCGGATCACAATGGGGATGTTGCGCCAGGTTGCAACCCGCGATCAATGCCGCGAAGAGGAACGCATAGGCCCAAGACTTTCCGCGAAATCGGGGAGTGGCGGTAACGACGAAAACCGCGTAGGCGACGCCTAATACCATCAGCCAACGCCAGGGAAACTGCACGAAGCGCAGGTCCGGCATCAGTCGATAAGCCAAGCTTGTGATCGGCAGCATCAGCAGCAGCGACATCACCGCCAGAATCAGTAGCGACCACCATAACTTCGGATTCCTTTTGCGCCAGGGCCGTGCCGCCAAGATCGCCAGAGCAGTGGCCGTTAGCTCTCCGACAGCCAACCACGAGAGTCCGCTGAGAAAACGATCGTGCTGGATCTCGCCGGTCCGTCTAAAAAGAAAATTCTCCTTCGCCAGCAGGCCGGCCGAGAGCAGTTGGTCCAGCGTGATCCAATTCTTCTCCCATAGCACCGGCACGATGTAGAACGCGGCGAGCGCCATACCCAGCACCATCGCAGCCGCTCCGTACAGGAACACGCGTGAATTGCGGCGGAAGATTGTCATAACGCAAGCAGTACCACGGCGGTGTAGATCAACATGATCGCGGCTGGAACGTTTGTCAGCCACGCGGTGGCAATCGCCACCGCCAACGGCACAAACATCCCCCGCGCCGGACGATCGCGGACAATCCATAGCACCATCAGCGGCAGAAGCGACGCGGCCAGCATCTCCGCAAAGGCGCTGCGAATGTAAACGTTCAACAGCATGTAGGGATTCACCGCGTAGGCAACGGCGATCAGAGTGGCGTCCGGCTCCTCGAACCACTCCCGCGCGAACACATGCATCGCCAGTCCGGCAAGAACATCACGCTGACATCGAACGCCACGGGCACAAACATCCACGGTATGAAGCTGCCAAGCGCGCCGCCCAGCATCCACGACAGCGGCGGATAGAACAGGAACCGCGGCTCCCCGCTGCCGTAGTTGGCCTTAGCCGCCCAGCGCGGATAAAGCACGCCCTCGCGCCACTGCTGCGCCACCTCCATCCAGCTATTCATGTGGAAGCTGAGATCGTGGCCGCAAGCGATGCCGCGGATACCGAATGGCGCAACCACCGCCAGGCCAGCAGATCAACGCGAACAGGGTTGCCCCTTCTGACGAAGCACCCGGACGATCCATATCTTTCATGTTAACCGTTCTGATATTTGCTAACAGGCTCAAGCTGACGCGCCCAGTTATTCAATTCCGCCAGTAGCTTTATCAATTCCGGAAACTTCTTGCGATCGTTCATTTTCTTTTAACACTGGTTCAACTGCGGTTCACCTGTACGAAGTATGAAGGTGAAGCCTCAGAATCCATGCCTGAGGATTCGAAAGGGTGAGGAGAACTATGCGTCAGATTTTGGCAACTATGTTAATGGCGGCCATGACCTTCGGACCGCTGACAAATGCGAACGCCGCAGCGGCGAAAGCCGTCCAGCGAAGCGTCCTGTGCAACCAGCAACTCCCATCCAGCACCTGGTGGTGATCTTCCAGGAGAACGTCTCCTTTGATCACTACTTCGGCACCTATCCCAACGCCACCAATCCTCCGGGCGAGCCGCCTTTCACCGCGCTGCCGCGCACCCCGACGGTGAACGGCATCTGCGGGTCCGCTCAGCACGCTCAACCCGAACCTGAATCCGGCGAACGGCACCGGGCGCCACCAATCCGTTCCGCCTGGATCGCTCGCAGGCTGCCACTGCCGACCAGGACCACGACTACACGCCCGAGCAGCTGGCCTTCGACAGCGGCCTGATGGACCTGTTCCCGGCTAACACCGGCACGGCGGGACCGCCTCCCGGCGGCGGCGGCATCGTTGACACCACCGGCCTGGTCATGGGCTACTACGACGGCAACACCGTCACCGCCCTGTGGAACTACGCTCAGAACTTCGCCATGAACGACAACTCCTACGACACGAACTTCGGTCCGTCGACCGTTGGCGCGATCAACCTCGTCTCCGGCCAGACCAACGGCGTCACCGAGAACGTGAACGGCACCGGCGCCGTCATCGGCTGACGGCAACGGCGGCCTCACGCTCATCGGCGATGCCGACCCGCTCGGCGACATCTGCTCCACCAGCTCGGGCGAAGTCTTGCAGCATGGGCGGCCAGAACATCGGCGACCTGCTCAACACCGCCGGCGTCAGCTGGGGCTTCTTCGAGGGCGGCTTCGACCTGACCATCACCAACCCCAACGGCACCACCGGCTGCAACCGCTCGCACCTACCTCGGCATCACCGGCGTGACCGAGAAGCGACTACATTCCGCACCATCAGCCTTCCAGTACTACGCCTCGACCGCAGAACCTGCAGCACACGCGTCCCACTTCGCTGCAGACCATCGGACAGCAGGGCGATGCGGGCAACCACCAGTACGACACGCACGACTTCTTCGACGCCGTCAACGCCGGCAACTTCCCGGCCGTCAGCTTCCTGAAGGCCCCGGGCTATCAGGATGGACACGCTGGCTACTCCGACCCGCTCGACGAGCAGACCTTCATCGTCGACACCATCAACTTCCTGATGCAGACGCCCGTACTGGGCGAGCACCGCGGTCGTCATCGCCTACGACGACTCCGACGGCTGGTACGATCATCAGCTCGGCCCGATCGTCAACACCTCGCAGACCAGCGCCGATGGCTTGACCGGCACCGGCCTTTGCGGCACAGTAGCGCCTCAGCTTGCGGGCATCAACGGCGCCGCACGCCCAGGGACGCTGCGGCTACGGTCCGCGCCTGCCGATGCTGGTGATCTCGCCCTATGCCAGGCGAACTACGTCGACCACACCCTGACCGACCAGAGCTTCGATCATCCGCTTTGTCGAAGACAACTGGCTCCAGAGCCAGCGCATTGGCAATGGCTCGTTCGACACCATCACCAACTCCATCGCGAGCATGTTCTCAGTTCAACCCACCACCTGCTTCCGCTATGTGCTGCTGAATGACCAGACCGGGGAAGTAACGTCCAAGGGCTGCGCAGGGTTGTAATCGCGCCGTTGGCCGTTTTGTAACCAACTTTTAACCTTGGCAATGGATGCAGCGACCTGCCTGCATCCATTGCTGTTTTATGCTTAAGATACGCAACCTGAAAGGGACCTTGGTGACCACGCGTCGCACGTTTCTGCAAGCAATGTTCGACCGCAGCGGGCGGATTCGTGGTGGGCCGCTCGGCGCACTCTCGGCCATGACACACGCCATGGCCACGCCGGCCAACACACTCAACGCCAGTACGCTGCCGCCATTTGTCGATCCGCTGCCCATGCCAACGGTCGCGAAGCCCGAGTGGAATGCGGCCGCTGCCGTCCTCGCCCAAAACGAATGTCCCCTACTATCGCTTCGCCGCGCAGCCGGTCGAGATGAAGATCCATCGCGACCTGAAGCCGACGCGCTTCTGGGCATTCGGCGGCTCAGTGCCCGGGCCGACTCTGGAGATGCGCAGCGGCGAAGAAGTGCTGGTGGAGTGGGCGAACGAACTTCCGCAGCAGCATTTTCTGCCCATCGACTACCGGCTGCACGGCGCCGAAGGCAATCCGCAAGTGCGCATCGTCTCCCATCTGCACGGCGCGTTTCGTGCCGCCCGACAGCGACGGCTATCCCGAAGACTGGTTCGTGCCCGGCAAGTCGGTCGCTCTATCACTATCCCAATCCAGCAGGATGCCGCCATGCTCTGGTATCACGATCACGCCATGGGCATCAATCGCCTGAACGTCTATGCCGGTCTGTTCGGCGCGGCCATCGTTCGCGACAAGGCGAAGACGCGCTCAACCTGCCAAGCGGCAAGTACGAAATGCCGCTGATGATCTTCGACCGCCTGATCACGCCCGAGGGCCAGCTGTACTATCCCATCTCCGATAAGCCGCGAGCGCCCTGGATTCCGGAGCTGTTCGGCGACGCCATCCTGGTCAACGGCAAACTGTTTCCTTATCTCGAAGTCGAGCCGCGCAAATATCGCTTCCGTGTGCTGAACGCTTCCAACGCGCGCTTCTACCATCTCTCATTTCAGAACGGGCTGGAGTTTCACCAGATCGGAACCGACCAGGGATTGCTGCCGGCGCCGATTGCGCTAAAGAAAGTTTCGCTTGCGCCCGCCGAGCGCGTGGACCTGGTCGTCGATTTCAGCGACAGCCGTGGCGAGCAGATCGTGCTGAAGAACGACCTCATTCCCCATCATGCAATTCCGGGTTTCCTCCAGGAAGGTCGAGCGATAGCAGCTCCCTTCCCGCGGAGTTGCGTCCGGTGCCAAAGATTGCGGAATCCCAAGCGGTGAAGACGCGCCTGCTCACGCTTGACGAATACGCAAGCTTCACTGGACGAGACGGTGCTACTGCTACTGAATGCAAGCTATTGGCACGATCCCATCAGCGAGAAGCCGGCGCGGAACAGCACCGAGATCTGGAGCTTCATTAATCCGACCGACGACACCCACCCCATTCACCTGCATGCAGTGCGCTTCCAAATTCTCGACCGCCAGCACTACGAGCCCTGGCCTATCAAACGAAAAAGGAGTTTCGTTTCCTCGGCCCACGCACGCCGCCCGAGCCTTACGAGGCAGGCTGGAAAGACACTGTTGGCGCGCATTCCAAGATGGTGACCCGCATCATCGTCCCGTTCAACAGCTATCCGGGACGCTACGTTTGGCATTGCCACATCCTGGAGCACGAAGACAACGAGATGATGCGGCCCTACGAGATTGTTGCGGGTTAGCTGAAGTTCCTTTGGTGGTCCGCAGTACAATAGCCGAACCCTTCAGGGTTCGACTCATGAAAATCCAGGATGTCCGCCGGGAATTTCCCGCGCTGCAACAGCAAGTCTTTCTCGATTCTGCCTGCGTCAGTCTGGCTCCGCAACGCGCGGTCGAAAAGCTGCGCGCCTTCCTCGATATGGCCGCATTTTGCCCATCAGGCTCGTCCACCCAGCATCATCTCGATATGGACGCGATGCGGAGCGCAGCACGTCCGCAGATCGCGAAGCTGATCAACGCCGACGAAGATGACATTGCGCTGGTCGAGAGCACGACCCATGGACTGAACCTGGTCGCCAACGCCATTCCTTTGGAGCGCGGCGATCGGGTCGTCATCTGCGATCTGGAGTTCCTGGAAGTCGCGGTACCCTGGGTGCAGAAGCGCGACGAAGATCGGCATCGCGATTGATACCGTCCCGAATCGCGACGGACAAATCCTGACCGAAGACATCGAGGCCGCGATCACGGCGCGCACCAGCGTCGTCGCCATCAGTTCCGTGCAGTGGAGCAACGGTTTTCGCTGCGACCTCGACGCGCTGTCGCGCCTCTGCCGCGAGCACGGAGTACTTCTGATCGTCGATGCCGTGCAGCAGATCGGCGCCATTCCGCTCGACGTGAAGAAGACGCCTGTGGACGCCATCGCCTGCGGCGGACACAAGTGGCTGATGGCGCCGTTTGGTTGCGGCTTTCTGTACCTCGGCCCGCAGTTTCGCAGCCAAGGTGAAACCGCCGCTGGCAGGATATCTCTCGGTCGCCGAGCCGCGACGGCGGCTGGGGCAACTACTTTCGCACGCCGTCCATCGCACCCGTTCGTCGACTACGATTTTGTGGACGACGCGCGTCGCTGGGAGACCGGCGGCACGGCGAATTATCCCGGCGCAATCGGGCTGGCGGAGTCAGTCGCGCTCATCAACGACATCGGCATCGACAATGTTGGCGCGCACGTTCTTTCGCTTACCGACCACCTCATCGACGCGCCTGAAACAACAAGACATTCAGGTCGTCACGCCGGAAGACCGGCGCTTTCGCTCCGGCATCGTCACCTTCACCCTGGGCGATGCGGAGGACAACATCGCGCTCACCAATTTTCTGCAGGAGCACAAAGTTCTGGTCTCGGTGCGCTACACCTCAGGCGTCGGCGGAGTGCGCGTTTCGTGTCATCTGTTCAACAATCACGGATGACCTTGATCGGCTGCTCGAACCTGACCGCGATATTCCTCCGCCAGCACGCGAAGGCGACGGCCTGATGGCAGCCGATCCTGTTCCTCTTCCCGACCGGCACGCCAGCTCGTCGCCAACGAACAAGGTCTGGCTCGCAAGCTCAGCGAACGCCAGATGAGCATGATCGCCATTGGCGGCGCCATCGGCACGGGACTGTTCCTGGGCAGCGCGCTGGCGGTTCGCACAGCCGGTCCGGGCGTCATCCTCAGCTACGTCTTCACTTCCGGTCATCGCGCTGCTGCTGATGTACTGCCTGTCCGAGATGGCGGTCGCACACCCTACGGCAGGCTCGTTCGGCGTCTATGCCGATCTCTATGTTTCGCCCTGGGCGGGCTTCGTCGTGCGCTACACCTACTGGGCCGCGCAATCGGTGGCCATCGGCGGAGAAGCCGTAGCCGCGGCGATCTACACCCAGTGGTGGTTTCCGCACACGCCGGCTTGGGCTTGGGTCGTCTTTTACTCGGCGGTGCTGATTTTCATCAACGCGCGCAGCGTCGGCGCCTTCGGCACCTTTGAATACTGGTTCTCGATGATCAAAGTGAGCGCCATCGCCGTGTTCATCGTGCTGGGCGCGGCGATTCTTTTCGGCATTCACCAGCAGCGAGCCATTGGGCTGGAAAACTTTCGCGCCAACGGCGGCTTCCTGCCCCACGGATGGCTCGGCGTCTGGCTTGCGCTGGCGTTTGTCATCTTCAGCTTCATTGGCACCGAGATTGTCGCGGTCACCGCCGGCGAAGCCAAGGATCCCGAGCGCTCCGTCCCGCGCGCCATGCGAACCATGCTGCCGCGGCTGGTAATCTTTTACGTCGGCGCCATCACCATTCTCGTTGGCGTGATTCCCTGGACGCAGATTCAGCCGGGACAAAGCATCACGGTCAGCCCATTCGTGCGCGTCTTCGACGTGATGCACGTTCCCGCGGCCGCGCAGCATCATCAACTTCGTGGTGCTCACCGCAGCGCTCTCCGGCATGAACTGCAATCTGTATCTGGCCACGCGCATGATCTTTTCGCTGGTTCGCGCGCAGGCTACGCGCCGACAGCGCTGGGACGCGTCTCCAGGAGAGGCACTCCGATCCCGGCGCTCATGTTCTCCGCCGTCGGACTGGCGATCGCAACCCTGCTGGCGATTCGATTCCCAGCTCAGCCTACGTCTATATGTTCGGCATCGCGCTGTTCGGCGGCGCTGTTTGTGTGGCTGATGATTTTCGTCACCCATCTCGCTTTCGGCGGCACTGGCGAGCCAACAAGGCTGACGTCTTACTGTAAGATTTCTGCCATCCGTCTTACTAGTAAGACGTTGGTTCCCAGCCACCACAATTCTCGGCGGACTGGCCGTGCTGGCCATCATCATCTCGACCTGGTGGGTGGAAGGCATGCGCCCGACCCTGGAAACCGGCATTCCCTGGCTCTTGTTGCTCACCGTCTGTACTTCGCCTGGGGAAAGAAGCGAGCCTCTTCCCGAACTGAGCACAGGTATTCTGATGGCGTTTACGCCGGCTTGGACGTTGTCATCTTGACCGCAGCAGGACCGTTTGTCATCCCGACCCGAGCGAAGCGGACGGATCTGCGGTCCGCTTCACAGCCCAGGATCCTGCCGCCAATTGAGTTAAGCTGCCTCGGGTTTATACTGGCGCGCTCAACACTTTTTTCTTCGAGGCGCCATGAAATACCTCTCGCGCATTCTTCTGTTTGTCTCGCTCTCCGCAATTCTCACGGCGGCACAAAGCATGAAACCGACCAACACTTCTGCATCCCAAGCCAACGCCAAGTTCGCCCAAATGACCGACCAGTTCGTGAAGGACTCGCTGGCGCTGTCGCCGGTCAACGCCTCGCAGGCCGGCTATCACAAGCACACCGATCCAAAGACCGGCAAGACCATCGACCTCGACGCCCAACTCGACGACGTAGGCCCGCAGGGCATGGCGGCGCAGGACAAGTTCTACAGCGAGTGGCGGCACCGCTTCCAGACCGAGACGCCCATCGCGTCGCTGAACGCTCAGGATGCTGCCGACTTCCGCCTCATCGACGACCAGATCGCGCTCAACCTGCTCGAGTTCGAACAGATCCAGAACTACAAGCACAATCCAACGGTCTATGTTGAGCTGCTGGGCAACGGATTGTTTCTTCCGCTCACGCAGGAATACGCCTCGAAGGAAGTTCGCGTGGGCGATGTGATCTCGCGCATCGGGCAGATCCCGCGCTTCCTCGATCAGGCGAAATCCGAGCTGACGGATGCCGATCCTATCTTCATCTCGACCGCCGTCGATGAAAACGAGGGCAACCTTAATCTGGTCGACGGCGTAGCCGCCGAAATTCCCGCCGGCTCGCCGCTCAAGGCGCAAGTACGACAATGTGGCGCCCGCCGCCAAGAAAGCGCTCAACGACTTCAATGCCTGGATGCAGAACGATCTGGCCAAGCGCCCAACCAACGGCCGCACCTGGCGGTTGGGCGCAGAGTGGTACGCCCCGAAATTCCACTACGTGATGGAGACGTCCATCCAGCCCGCGCAATTGCTGACCGAAGCCGAAGCTGAGTTGAACCAAGACTCGCGCCGAGATGCTGCAACTCGCGCTGCCGCTGTACAAGCAGATGTATCCCGGCCAGGATGATTACAGCAGCCTGCCGCCGCAGGAGCGCGAGAACAAAATCATCGCTGCGGTGCTGAATAAGATCAGCGACGAACATCCGCAGCCCGATCAGCTAATCGAAGCGGTGAAGGCCGACCTCGACGGCATCAAGCAGTTCATCCGCGAAAAGAAAATCGTCACGCCTCAGCAGCCGCGACAACCTGAAGGTGATCCCCACGCCGGAATTCGAGCGCGGCATCTATTCGGTCGCGGGATTCCACGGCGCGCCGCCGCTGGAGCCGAATGCCGAAGCGCAATACTGGGTCACGCCTATCGATCCCAAGATGCCGGAGGCGAAGGTCGAGAGCAAGCTGCGCGAGTACAACAACTACACGCTGAAGTGGCTCACCATTCATGAAGCGCTGCCCGGCCACTACGTTCAGGCCGAGCACGCTGACGACGTGCAGCCGCCCACGCGGCGCGTGCTGCGCAACCTGTTCGGCAATGGCGCGTACGTCGAAGGCTGGGCCGAGTACGGCGCCGACGTGATGACGCAGGAAGGCTATCTCGATTTCAGTCCGAAGTTCCACCTGGTGCGACTGAAGATCTGGCTGCGCGCCACGGCCAACACCATTCTCGACATTCGCCTGCAGACCATGAACATGACCGATCAGGAAGCGCTCGACCTGATGACGAAAGAGTGCTTCCAGACGGAGGCCGAAGCCGAAGGCAAGCTGGTGCGCGCCAAGCTGAGCTCGACCCAGCTGCCGACGTACTTTGTCGGCACTCGCCAGTGGTGGGAGCTGCGCAAGAAATATCAGGCAGCCAAGGGCAGCAGCTTTACGCTGGAAGAATTTCACGATCGCGCGCTCGATCAGGGGCCGCTGCCGATTGAATATCTGGAGAAGATCATTCTGCCGGAAGGGAAGGCAGCAATTAGCAATTAGCAACTAGCGACTAGCAACTACAAGCTGTCAAGTCCTCGAAGCTATTTCATAAATTGGTTTTGAAAGGGCACGGCTTCAGCCGTGCCGTATGAGTCGTTTGAACGCCGGGCTTTAGCCCCTGAGGTTACTCGAAGTGGATGCCTTCAACTCCGCGAACACGCTGCGGGAGGGAGATAGGATTTACCCCTCGGATAGCTAGTAGCGCGGTTAGGTCCCTATACGTTTGTGAAGAATTGTAAAAACTGAGCTGAATTCCGCGCCTGTGACGAACTTTTTCCTACTGACAACGTCTATACCAGTAACCCAAATCCAAGGTGGGCGCCGAACCCCAACAGAAGTAAATAGGCGCCCACCGCCCTTTCAGCTCTCAGCCATCACTCTCGGCCGTTGCCGCGGATTTCGCCCCGGGCATCCGCCTTCAAATCCTTCAGCAGCCGATCGAACGCCTTCTGAAACGAATCGTGGTCCTTCCAGTTGCTGAAGTCGGGAATGAAGTACTGCCGTATCTCCTCCGCCAAGTCGATCCCGGTGCTGATCGGATATTCCCAATTCTCCAGCGCAGCATACGGCACTAGCGTGATGGGAAACAAAATCTGTTTCTTCTTCCGCGTGGGTGCCCCATCTTTGTCGTCGTCCTTTGACGACAGGGCGGAGTTTTTGTTCCCCTCGATCCCGCGTTTTTGGGCCCGCAGAATCTCAGTCTTCACCCAATCGCCGTTCACGCTGTGCTCGGCGAGGATGAGCAGCAGCTTGTCATGCACGCGAATGGCTTCGTCGAGTTGCTCGTGATTTTTACGGCCGCCCTGAATGTCATGCGGGCAAACCAGCAACGCACGCCCTTATTCTGCAAGCTTTCATACACACGGTCGGCAAACTCCTGGTCCTTGGTCGAATAGCTGATGAAGCAGGAGTAGAACTCGTCTCGGGCGGTGGACAAAGGAGCCGATGTAGGCAATGAACTCGTCGGGAAGGCCCGCGCCCCGCAGGAAGATTTTGGGGATTTTGCCTTGGGAGCGATAGATCGTATCTACGCCAACACTGGAGGGACCTTCGTGGCGCACAGTCTCGAGTCCTCTGGCCGTGCTCAGATCGACATCGGCAAAGACAGTCCAACGCAGAATGGCTTTGGTGAAGTCCGTCTCCGTGAGGTCCGCCCGGTCGAGGTGCGCGCCCTGGAGGATCGCCCTGCTGAGGTTCGCCACGCTGAGGTTCGACATGCCGAGGTCCGCGTAGCTGAGGTCCGCCCGGCTGAGGTCCGCGCCGTGAAGATCCGCGCCGCTGAGGTTCGCGCAGCCGAGCTTCGCCCCGCTAAGGTTCGCCTCGGTGAGGTTCGCTCCGGTGAGGTTCGCCCCGACGAGGTCTGCATCGATGAGGTCCGCCTCACTGAGGTTCGCCCTGTAGAGGTTCGCCTCGCCGAGGTTCGCCCCGCTGACGCCCGCCCCGCGGAGGTCCGCCCCGCGGAGGTCCGCCTCGCCCCGTCGAGGTCGGCCTCGGTGAGGTCCGCCTTGATGCCCCAATGCTGCTCTCTCCACTCATTCCATTCAGCAACTCCCTTTTTCAGGATTGCCAGATGCTCTTCATTCGCCATCGTCTGTCACCCGCCGCGCCGCGAGAATTACCGCGCCACATTAGTCGAGGGCTGGTGGGAACGCAAGAGCTATCAGCATTAGCAGTCAGTTATCAGCTTTTCAGGTGTCATCCTGAGCGGAGGATCGCTGTTTTTGCAATCCGGAGTCGAAGGACCCCTATAATCTCCAATCAAAGCTCGCGACGGCAGGTTTGTCGTACCATCCCTTGCTCAAGTCCATCCACTGCGGGTTCATGCTGCGGATCAGGGCAATCTTTTTCTCGCGACGCCATCCCTTCAACTGCTTCTCCCGGGCGATCGCGTTGGTTACTTCTTTGAACGTCTCGAAGTAGAGCAACCGATCGACCTCATACTGCGCCGTGAACCCGCGGAATACGTGCTCCTTGTGCTGCCGGAGACGAAAATGAAGATTGCTGGTGATGCCGACGTAGAGGGTGCCGCTGAGACTTCCGAGGATGTAAACCGTGTAGCAATGCTGACGCTGCGAACGCATGGTTTGTACCGACTATAGGGGTCCTTCGACTCGCGCGGGCAACAGCGGCCCGCGCTCCCTCAGGATGACAGCGGTGAGAAGGGTTATGCGGTGATCGGCAACCGAGAACGTTGTGATGGATTCGCGGCAACATAGGGGTCCTTCGACTCCGGCGCGCAAAACCCGCGCGACTCCGCTCAGGATGACAGCGACGAAAGTGAGTCCCGATTGCTAAGTGCTAAATGCCAACTGCTAAATGCCAACGGCTGACGGCCTCCCATCGGCGGTACAATAGAGCAAGAGCAGTTACCATGCAGTTAACAGTCTTACAGCCCCAACTTCACGAGGCCCGCTGGTGGGAGACGATGGCCGACGGGCGTCTCCACTGCTACCTGTGCCCGCGCCATTGCCATATCGGAGAAGGCCAGCACGGCTTCTGCTTCATCCGCAAGAATGAAGCTGGACGGCTCATCCAGCTTGGCTACGGCCGGCCGGCCGCGATCGCGATGGATCCCGGTCGAGAAGAAGCCGCTCAATCATTTCTTCCCGGGAACGAAGATTCTTTCCATGGGAACTGCGGGCTGCAACATGGGCTGCTTCTTCTGCCAGAACTGGGACATCTCCAAGGCCAAGTCCGATCAGGTCAACTCGCCTCGTGCTCAGTCCCGAGAATGTCGTCGAGGTCGCGCTCGAGCATCGTGCTCCGCACATCGCCTTCACCTATAACGAGCCGACCATCTGGGGCGAGTACGTCATCGACATCGCGCGCGAGGCGCACGATGCCGGCCTGAACACCGTGATGGTGTCGAACGGCTACATTACGCGCGAGGCCTTCTTCGACATCTATCGCTACATCGACGCCGCCAACATCGACCTGAAAGCCTTCACCGAAGATTTCTACGGCAAGATCACGCTGACGCATTTGCAGCCCGTGCTCGACACGCTGAAGTGGCTGCGGCACGAAACCGGCGTCTGGTTCGAGATCACCAACCTGATTATTCCGACACTAAACGACGGCGACTCCGAGTTCAAAGAACTCTGCGAATGGGTGCTGGAGAATCTGGGCGACGATGTTCCGCTGCACTTCACGGCGTTCCATCCCGACTTCAAGCTGCAAGACAAGCCACCGACTCCGCCGGAGACGCTGCATCGCGCCCGCCGCATCGCTCGCGAGATGGGACTGAAGTATGTTTACGAAGGCAACATCTTCTCCGATGGCGGAAACACGACTTGCCCCGGATGCAAGCAGGTCGTCATCACGCGCTCCTGGCACTCGGTGATGTCGAACCGGCTGAAGAATGGCTGCTGTACAAACTGCGGCACCCGCATCGCCGGAGTCTTCACGAAAGGCGAAGCCGAGAACCGCAAAGCATGGCTGACGTCGGCGAAGTCCTAACAGCAGTTGATTGCGAAGAAGGCCGGATACCCAGTTCGGCGCCCGTAGTATTCTAACAATCGGCTTAGCTGCCTCGATAAATCCAAGCACTAAGGAAAATCAATGAGCATCTACGGCGTCGCATTTGAGCCCTACGTGGGGCCGTGGGTTGGTGACGGTCCTGTCCTTTACAACGCTTACACTCTCGACCAGGTGAAGCAGTTGCTGAAGGCGGTGGCGGAACACTTTTCCCTGATTGCGACCTACGGGCAAGGGAACGTTCGTGTGGCAGGGTGTTCCTCAGGTACAAGACGCCAATCGTCTGAACATCCAAGCCGCGAGCACGGCCGGCATCAAGGCCTCCGCAGGCTGTTTCCAGCAAGGCGCCGACCAATACACCGACACCATCAATGTCGAGTGGACGAAGACAGAGATCGATTACGCCATCCAGCAAGCCAAGACGTACAACAACGTCGTCGATCTCGTTATTGGAAACGAGTGTATCTGGGGACCGAATTCGGCGCAGGCAATTATCGACCTCATCACCTATGCCAAGGGTAAGCGCGCTCCGCTCACCGCAGCCAACCTGCCTATCACCACGCGTCAGCAATGGGGAGTGCTCGGCGGCGTCGACAACACCAGTCCCGGCTACGCGACGATGCGGCAAAAGCTTCTGGCATTGATGGCCGCCTGCGAGAGCCACGTTTACGGCAACATGTATGCTTATTTCGACAAGGATATCGCCAGCCAGATCGGTCAGAATCCTACGCAAGCTTCGTTTACCCAGGCCGTGACTGCGAGCATGACCAACCAGTTGTCAGGGCTGAAGAAGGCATTCTCCAATCAAGGTATTGGCCTCGAGATTCGTATTGGCGAAACCGGCTGGCCGACGCAGGGCGCGCAGAAGGACCAGCCCAACGCGTTTCTTGCCAACGTGACCAACGCTCAGTGGTATTACGCGGCAATGGTGAACTGGGCGAACTCGAATGGCGTGAAGACGATCATATTTGCCGCTTATGATGAGCCATGGAAGGGACCAGCGGATGGTTCAAACAGCGAAGCGTTCTTTGGACTTTGGAAAGCCAACGGAACCGCCAGCGACCGCAGTCACTATACGTTGAACGGCGTTACTCCGAAGTTCAAGTTTGGCTAGCCAAGCTAGAAGCATCTCAGAAAAGGTATGAAGTTCAGATTTGTATCAGAGCGCGCCTTCAAACGTGCCAAAAGAGCTTTTTTCTCCACCGGCTTTAGCCCTGTCTTCAGCGCTAAACAGTTTGCTGAAAAACACAAAACAGCAGGGCCCTCGCCGGCTGAAGCCGGCTCGTGATGACAAGAATAAAGGACTTGGACGCAGCGCTGAAGCGCCGCACTACCCGAACGACGGATCCATCCGAGTTTTTCAGCAAACTGTAAAGCCATCCTTCTTGAACTGCGGCGACAGCACGACTGGAAGTCGTGCCCTGATACAAATCCGATCGGTGGCGATTTATGAGATAGCCAGATAGCCTCTGAGGTCGGTGACAACCGAATGGGGCGCCTTACCGCTCGGACTTGCCGATCCACTTCTCTAGCGACGGGGATTCGAACGCTGCCATTTTCTCCAGCAGCTGCTCGGAATCTTCGTCATCCAGCACCAGTCGCCGATTCGCTGCGTTCAGAAATCCCTCGCGCAAGGCGTGGTCGAACAATTCGAGCAACGGATCAAAATATCTTTCCACATTCAGCAGCCCGCAGGGCTTCGACTGCAAGCCGAGTTGTGACCAGGTCACCACTTCGCTGAACTCTTCCAACGTGCCGAAGCCGCCGGGCAGCGCGATAAATCCGTCGGAGAGATCGGACATCAGCGCTTTGCGCTCGTGCATGGAAGTGACAACGCGGAGTTCGGTCAATCCGCGATGTCCCACCTCTTTGGCCATGAGCGATTCAGGGATCACTCCGATGACCTGGCCGCCGCGTTCCAGTACCGTGTCGGCGAGTACGCCCATCAGACCAATGTTGCCGCCACCATAAACCAACGCAATGCCTCGCTCAACCAGGAGACCGCCCATTCTCTCGGCCGAAGCCCGGTAGACTGGCCGACTTCCCAAACTGGAGCCACAAAAAATACAGATTCGGCGAAAGTTCATAAGCAACGCAAGCCCAGTCAGTGAACTTGTCATCGATCTCGCTTGCGACCGTCTCCAGAAACCTCAAGACCTTCCTTGAGGCCGGAAGTTGAGATGATAAATGAGGTCCGATAGCCGGAGGCGAAGCGGATACTGGTTAGTTCGGCTTGCCGCTGGTGGCTCCCGCCTTCGCTGGAGCTTTCGTGGCCTTTGCCGCCGGCTTGGAATGCGCATCGGCCGTAATCTGCTGGGCGACCCGATCGGACTCCTTCACGAAGGTTGCCGTCACCGCGTCGACCGCGAACTGATTGGCATCAGCCGCGAACATCGCATCTTTCAGCTCGGCGACTGGCTTGCCCACTTTGTATAAGGTCACACTGGTCAGCGCCTGGAACTTGGCGGGATCCAGCGTCGTCCCTTTAGGCAGCGAAGCGGGCGACATGCCGCCGCTGCCGGGCTCCTTCACTTGCATGGGAGCGGTGTAAACGAAGTAGTCGCATTGCTTGGCGCTGGCTTCAGCTTCCACCGCCTGCTGCGGGCCTTCGGCATCCAGCGGCACAGCTTCCAGTTGCTGGCGGCCAAACTCGCTCAACAGGTTCAGGAGCAGGCTATCGGTGGGAAGAGATTCGCCGCTCATGTCTTTAATCTTGACCACACCGATGCGCACCACACCGGCGGCTTTAGGCGCGATAGCAGGCGCGGGCGGGGCTGCCGGCTGCGCCGGGGGAGGCGCTGCTGCGGTTTTCGGAGCGGGCGGCTCACCAGCGGCAGGCGTTGACGCAGGCGCGCCACCCATCGCCGACATGTCCATGACCCGGCAGCCAGACGGCATATCGAACATCGGCGCATCCAGGGGTGTATTGGTCAGCTCCACTACTTCGGTCGTAGTAGTAAACGTTCCCTGCGGGGAGGTCACGGTAATGGTCTGCTTCAGCGGATAGCCCAACGTCGCGTCCCCGCTGCCTTTCATCACGACGCGGTCGCTGCAGCCGCGTGCAGCGCCAGCGCAGGCCAAACCCCGGTACGAATCGTCAGCACAGGAAAACCCCGGCGACACGTCGGCATACCAGCCATCCGTTTCCATCTTCGTGTGAGACTGATTGCAAGCGTCGGGGGTGGACTCCGTACTAATGGAACTCTTGATGTGGTGCGCCTTGTAGCCAAACATTTCCTGGGTCTCACCGGTATCGGTGGAGTTGCGGGTAATAGTCACAACGCCTCCCTTGCTGGGTGGCGTAGGTTCCCGGCCCATGGCCTTCATGTTCGGCATCGTGGGGCAAGAGGATTCGCCGCCTCCCATCGCCATCACGATGCACTGGTTGCCGGCGATAGTGATCATCCGCTTTTGGTCGCACTGCAGTATGGTGACCGCGCCGCCGTGGCCACTGTAGCTCATTTCGTTCCGCTCGCGAGGACCTTTGATGTAGACCGTGCTCTCAGTGGAGTGTCCCATCACCGTAGTGCGGGTCTTGATCTTCAGGTCGGCCGACGCAAAAGTGGAAAAACAGGCCAAGGCCATTGCAAGAGCAAAGCAGCAACGCAACAGGCGGATCACCGGAACCCTCCTTAAGGAAGCGGCTACCATTCTCCAGATAAATCATGTCGGGCGCAATTCTAAACAACCAGGCGCCGTCGGTGAATTCCGGGTTTGGTCCAGTAGCCGCCGCATACAACATCCATCCAGGCTTATAGGTTTTCCATTCCGCCGTCGATGAGCAACTCGCTGCCCACCGCAAACATGCACTCGTCAGACGCGAGGAAGACTACAGCCTTGGCGATTTCGCTGGCGTTACCGAAGCGACCGGCGGGCACCGGCTCTGAATAGAAGCTGCGAACTCACTCGTGCCGCAAGCACTCTACAGGATCAAGTTTGGCGGCATTGTTAGCCGGGGTGATGCCGAAGGCAACTCCCACCGCGCAGGAAACGAGCAAGGCCACGATCGCAGAAGCCGCGGACACGGGAATGTAATGATTGGTGATGATCGCTATGGAAATGGGAATTCCTAGCCCAACGACCATTCCCACCGACCCGCCCAGCAGGGCGATCAAGACAGCTTCGAAAAGAAATTGCAACAGGATCGCGCGCCGGGTAGCTCCCACCGCTTTGCGAACTCCAATTTCGTGGATTCGCGAGTGGACTGTCGCCAGCATAATGTTCATGATCCCCACGCCGGCAGCAACGAGGGTGACCGCAGTAAACAGCAGGAGAACAGAAGTGAAAGCGGTAGCAGTCTTGTTGGCCAGCCTGAGGACTTCCGTTAGATTGCTGACGTTGTAGACGGATTCGGGGCGGTGGCGCGCGGCGATCACGGAGTGAATGCTATCCGTTGCCGCGGGTATGCTGGCGGCGTCGGACATCGAGAAATAAATCTGGTTTACAGCGGTGGTACCGGTTAGCGCCTGGGCAACCGAATACGGAATGAGAACCGTGTTGTCCTCAATCTCCGATCGCCCAAACGTGTCCACACTTTCGCGGAAGGTGCCGATGATGACGAATGGCACTTCTTGTATCTTGATGATCTGTCCCAGTGCCTGATCCAGACCGCCGAACTGCAGCTTGGCCATGCTCTCGGTTATGAGCGCTACCTTATTGCCCGATTGCGAATCCTGCTGATCGAAAAATCTGCCCGCACTAACGATAATGCGCCGCACGCCTTGATAATCGGGATCGACCCCCAGAATCAGGATCTCGCGTTCCTTGCCTCCCTCCACGGCAATGCGTTGATGCATGTTGAGCACCGGCGATGCCGCTTGAATGCCGGGAACCTGCTGCTCGGCCGCCGCCATGTCCTTGACGGTGAGATAATCTGCCGCGGAGACACTCGATCCGGCGCTGGAAACTCCAGAATATTCAGCCCAGATTACGTTGGTGCCGACGTTCTCGATCTGGGTCAGCACATAGCGTTTTCCGGTGAGTGCAATCGTGACCACCAGAATGAGAGCGGTGGTGCCCACGGCCATGCCCAGAGCAGTCATGGCGGCCCGTAGCTTGTCGGCGCGCAGCGAGTCGATGCCCATCGACAGAATTTCGCGGAACACCAACGCTCCGGGAACGTTGAAGCGCGACAAGGTCGAGGGCGGCGTAGCTACTTCAGGCATAAGTTGCTATCTATTACCGATGAGCACCAGGGTCACTCCGACGCAAACAAGCGCTATCCCGATCCAGCGCTGCCCACTGACCCTCTCTCCCAGGAAGAAGATACCTCCTATGGCGCCAACCAGATAGCTCAGCGCCGTCACCGGTACGACGAAGCTGACATCCTCGAACGAAAGCAGCAGCAGCAGGGAAAAGAAGGCCAGCGCCATCATGGCGACGCCAATCCAAATCCACTTGATCTGCAGGGCGCGATAAAGCAGGCCGATCATTGCGCCGGGGCGAAATCTCTCCAGCTCGCCAGTTTGCTTCATGGCCCGGCCAAGACAGAGTTCACCCCCCGTCCCCACCACGATAATCAGTACGAACAAGACGAATTCCAGCATTAACGGGGGACTTCCGTAGTTCGGGGATTGGTGTTGCGAATGAACGACACTCCGGCACAGATAAAAGCGATGCCCACCCAGCGCAGTGGGGAAACGCTTTCGCGCAGGAAAATTGCGCCCAGAATCGCCACCACGGCATAGCCTAGCGCGGCAGCAGGTTGTACATAGCTATAGTCGGCCAGGGACAGCGCTAGCATGTAGGCCACGATAAAAGTAATCAGACACACGATGCCGACCCAAATCGTGAGTGAGCCAAAGACGCGAAAGAAAACCGGGACTAGTTCCGACGGCGGCCAGACCTTAATTTCGCCGATCTGCTTCATGCCTTTGGCGAGGAGGAGATTTCCGACCGGGCCGGCAACCACCATGATGGCAATCAGAAAATAAGTTTTGGCGTGAAGTCGAGTGTGCATGCGTGTTGTCAGCGGCTCTTGGTTGCCAACTATGCTACACGAATCCTCGCAACGTCGAGCCAGATTGAGGGATCGCTCTTACCGCGGCAGACGTCCAGGCATCAGCAACTCAATTCCCCGCCTTAACCCCGGTTCCGCGCCAGCTATTGTTGTTGCGAGCCGAGATTTCCACTTGTTCCAGTTTGGCGGTTGCGAACCAGTCTTCCACGTCTTGCCGGGAATGGTAGAACGCGGTCGGCGCCACCAGATGGTCAAACACATTCCATAGATTCTCGGAAAATGAGTAGTCGGAGATCGCGCAAAGATAATCCGCATACGGCAGCCAGCGTTTCATCCCTGCCAAGCCGCGAATCCGGTTGACGCGGCCGATAGACTAATTTCAGTGCCGCATAGAGTGGCAGAGCGATCAGGAACGAAATAATACGAGTGATGAATTTTGGGAAGCCGCGAGGTTATGTGGATGCGGAGCGGGTCGACGATCAACTCTATCCATCGATTCCCTTCCTTACCGTAGACCCAGATGGCAATGCGGCCTCCAGCTTTAAGCCTCCCCACCACGCTGAGAAATCCTTCTTTCGGATTGGGTAAATGGTGAAGCACTCCGATGCTGTAAGCCAGGTCAAAGGGAGTTTGAAAGGGTAGGTGGTAAAGATCCGCCTGAACTACGTGGGCATTGGGCAAGTGGCGCGTGTTCTGATAAGCCGATTCCACCGCGTCGGACAGGTCAACTCCGATCGCATCGGCGGCTCCAAACTTGGCTGCCAGAAACAGGTGGCGGCCTTTGCCGCAACCCCCATCCAAAAGCACTCGGCCGGCGAACGCTGACTCATCGAGAGGTTTGATCCAGTCTAGAAATTCCGCCCGATCGGCCTCGGTTAATTCGGCATAGTGTGTCCACTCGTAACCGAAGGCTGCGGCGGTGGCCTGCTTGGCAATGGACAAGTCGGGTGGCAGGAAGCGAGGGATTCCGCGGATCACCGGAAAGCTGGCATGGCATCCACTGCAGAGCAGTGAACCTTCAACGATTTCACCATCTTGTTCACGATCGACTCGCGGATCCAATGGAGATTTGCAATCGGGGCAGACAAGATAGGAGAGTAAGCGTTTTTTCATCGTGAAGGGGTAGAGAATACGCAGCTGTGCACGTCTCGTCAAGCATGGCCAATCCCCAAACTGCCCTGTGCTTTCGTAATCCTCTGTCAACGTTTATTATATAAAGTAGCGTGTGTGGCATTGTCGGATTCACTCATCAGAACCGTCCCGTTGATCCCGGCCTGATTCAGGGAGCAACTTCCTCTCTCATTCATCGCGGACCTGACCAGCAGGGAGTGTACGAATCCAGCGACATTTCCCTGGGAGCCGTGAGGCTTACGATTATCGACCTGGCGTCGGGCGAGCAACCCATGCGCAGCGAAGACGGTGACACGGTTCTGGCCTACAACGGTGAAATCTACAATCATGCGGAACTGCGCAGTGAGTTACACGCCTTGGGACATCGCTTTGTCACGCAAAGTGATACTGAGGTAGTGCTGCACTCGTTTCTGGAGTGGGATACCGAGTGCTTCCGGCGGCTGCGGGGAATGTTCGCGATTGCCCTCTGGTGTCAATCGCGAAAACGTCTGGTTCTGGCCCGCGACCGCGTGGGAATCAAACCCTTGTATCTTTGCCGCCAGGGCAACGACATTCATTTCAGCTCGGAACTCAAGGGAATTCTGTACCATCCCGACATCGATCGGAACCTTGATCTCGCCGGCCTGAATTGCTATCTGCGCGTCAATTACGTGCCTGCGCCCTTTACCCTGATTCAAGGCGTCGAGAAACTTCCTCCGGGCCACGTTCTGACCTGGCAGCACGGTTCGACGAATATCGAAGCTTATTGGCGCTGTGTCGCCTCAGATCGGCCGCGCAAGGGCTGGACGATCGAATCCGCCAAGGAACGACTCGACTTTCTGCTGCGAGAATCGGTGAAGGAGCATCTGGTCGCCGACGTGCCCGTTGGGCTCTGGGCCAGCGGAGGGCTGGATTCGTCGACCATCCTGCATTATGCGACTGAGGCTTCGTCCAAGCCGCTGAAGACCTTCTCCATCACCTTTAAGGGCCGCAGCTTCGATGAGGGCGCCTACATCAACGAGGTAGCGGAATATTACGGAACCGATCACTCGGAAGCTGACCTGAGCACCGATACCGATTTGCAGGGAGCCATTCAGGATTTCGCTTACTATTCCGACGAGCCGGGCGCCGATGCCGGCTGCCTGCCAGTCTGGTTTCTGGCAAAGATGAGCTCACAGCAGGTGACGGTCGCGCTCAGCGGCGAAGGGGCTGATGAGCTATTCGGTGGATACTTGACCTATCTCGCGAGCCGTTATGCGCAACGCGCCCGACTGGTGCCTGCCGCTCTGCGACGAATGGCCATAGGGGTCCTGGGTTACTGGCCAGTCTCGGACGAGAAAATCAGTTTCGAGTACAAGCTGAAACGGTTTCTGCGAGGATCGTTGATGTCGCCCGACGAATCCCACATTTTTTGGAACGGAACGTTCTCTGAAGAGGAGAAGGCGGAATTCCTGTTGGGAGCCGACCCGGCGCCGATGGCCAAAATACTGCAGAACATGCCGCCAATCTCCGGGATTGAACGCTACATGCGGTTCGATCAGCAATACTACTTGCCCGACGACATTCTCTACAAAGCCGACCGCATGAGCATGGCACACTCGCTGGAAGTGCGTCCACCGTTCCTGGATCATCGCATCGTCGAATTTGCGGCGTCGCTACCGGAGAACTATAAGATTCGCGGCTCCCGATTGAAGTTCATCCTGCACGAACTGATGAAGGGGAAACTGCCGCCTGCGATTCTGCGCCGGAAGAAAGTGGGATTCGACATCCCCGCGCACGACTGGTTCCGAGGCGTGCTGAAGCCGCTTCTGCTGGACACTGTGACGGAACAGGCGGTAAAGGAGACGGGCATTTTTCGTTGGGAAGGAATCCAGTCGATTATCAACCGGCACATGGAGCGGCGCGACAGTTTTGGATATCACCTGTGGGGCTTGCTGATTTTCTTTCTGTGGATTAAACGCTGGAACATTCAGACTATGCCAGAGCCGGAACCGGCTGGCAGAGCACTGGTCAGCCTCTCGACCAGGTGAGCGTCGATTGCCTGTCTAATATCGTCACTACTCTGCTGCAGTGCGGCGCGGGCTTTGCTTAGGGAAGCTCTGATTAAGTTCCGGTTTTGAAAGGGCACGGCTTCAGCCGTGCCGCACCTATAGCAAAATCAATGGGGCTTTAGCCCCTGCGGCAAGTTCGGCAAGTTATTCAGAGTTTCCTTAGCTCTCTAAACCGCGATTTTTTAGATGCCCCTAGTTACCACTTTATGGCGATAAATAACTCTGTTGCTGTCGATCGAAAATCAGGGCAGCAACGTACCGAGGCTATTCATAGCGAGCCCTCTGGTTTTCTTTCGCGGAGCTGGAGCCTATACCTGGTGCTGCTGGCGATTGCCGGCTCGGTTTATCTGAGTGGCATCATCTCTCCTCCGTCCCTGGCCGACGACTCCGACGCAGTTCTGGCACAAATCTCCAGAACCATGTTGACCAGCGGAGACTGGGTGACCGCCCGCCTGGACGGTGTGCCCTATCTGGAAAAGGCTCCTCTTCCCTACTGGTTGATGGCCTGCTCCTACAAGATTTTTGGCGTGCACGACTGGGCGGCGCGTATTCCTTTCGCACTCTTCGGCATGGGGCTGTCTCTGCTGACTGCCGCTTTCGGCATTTGGGCGTTTGGCAAGAAAGCCGGATTTTATGCAGGCCTGTGCATGTCGGTCTGCGTCGGACTGTACCTGTTCACTCGAGTGGTGATTCCCGACATCATTCTGACCTTCACCATTACCCTGGCTATGTGGGCCCTGCTGCGCGTCACCGACGATGACGAGAAGAATCCCCGAGCTTGGGCTTTCGCCCTGGCTGCAAGTTTGGGCGTTGGGCTGCTGCTGAAGAGCTTGATTGGCGTGGTGTTTCCGATCGCCGCCAGCCTTATCTACCTGTTCCTCACGAAGCAGTTATTTTCTGCGAGAACCTGGAAGCGGCTGCATCCCTTCAGCGGACTGGCGATCATACTATTGATCGCCGTTCCCTGGCACGTACTGGCCACCCTGCGCAACCCGCCATATTTTTCGCTCTCCATGCATAGCGGGCGCGGAGAATACCACGGATTCCTGTGGTTTTTCTTTATCAATGAACAGCTGCTTCGCTTCCTGAATCTGCGCTATCCGCGTGACTACAACACTGTTCCGCGGATTTGGTTCTGGCTCTTCCATCTGATCTGGCTGTTCCCCTGGAGCGTTTACTTGCCGGCCGTTGCGAAGCTGTCGTTCCGTCCGGTGGATCGAGCGGGACGGACGCGCCTGCTGGCGCTGTGCTGGATCGGATTCGTGTTGGTGTTCTTCACCTTCTCCACCACCCAGGAATATTATTCGATGCCCTGCTATCCAGCGTTTGCATTGCTGCTGGGCTCGGCAATGGCGATGGGCGGCGACTGGATTCGTCGTGGAACGCAGTTTCTTACCGCGATTGCAGCTTGCTGCGCGGCAGCTGTGATTGCGATTCTGGTTCTGGTCCGCAACGTGCCTACTCCGGGCGATATTTTTAACGCTCTCAGCGCGCATCCCGGGGCCTACACATTGTCGTTGGGGCACTTCGAAGACCTGACGCTGAGCTCTTTCGCCTATTTGCGGCTGCCGCTCGCGTTAGCCGGCATAGCTTTTCTGGTCGGCGCTATTGGGACGTTTCGCGCGGTAGGCAATCGTGCCTTCCTGTCGGCAGCTCTTATGATGGTCTTGTTCGTCCAGGCCGCTCGCGTGGCGCTGGTGGTCTTCGATCCTTTTCTGTCATCGCGGCCTTTGGCGGAAGCCATCTTGCGATCTCCCGACGGACAGATCATTCTTGATCGCCACTACTATGCGTTCTCGTCGGTCGCCTTTTACACCAACCGGCCGGCGCTGCTTTTGAATGGCCGCGTGCTTAATCTGTCGTACGGCTCGTATGCTCCGGGTGCACCCGATGTTTTCATCGACGACCCGCAGTTGAAGAATCTCTGGCAGACATCCACCAGGTATTACTTGGTCGCCAGCGAATCTGCCATGCCTCGTCTGGAGAAACTTATTGGGCGGGAAAAGCTGATCGTCGTGGCGGAGAGTGGCGGCAAGTTCGTGTTCACCAACATTCCGCTTCCCAATGCGGCCGAGCCGCGTGCTAGTACTTCCGGAAGCGCTGGCCTTCGCCACGAGAGCAGTTCGGTTCTGACCCAGACGGGGTTCCCGCATCCCCTTGGGCCAAGCCATATTTAGATGGAATCAGGGAGCGTGAGCCCTTCGAACCCTGCAAATGCGCGCCAAACCCGGTATATTGTTAGAAGGAGAACTGGGTTTACCTCGAGTAACAGCGGGGTAAAGACGGCCTCGTGAGTGAGGGTACAGTGCCCTCGCGGATTAGCATTTCAAAGCATGGCAGTAGTGCTCTTATTTTTGCTGCATTAATATAAGCCAGGAGAATGCATGAGAATTGCCGTATTGGGTGGGGATGGTTATTGCGGATGGGCGACCGCACTTTATTTGTCCAAACAGGGACACGAAGTTGCGATCGTTGATAACTACATTCGCAGAAAATGGGACATCGATCTGGGCGTGTCGACGTTAACGCCGATCCTCTCTCTACGCAACCGCCTGCAACTCTGGAAAGATCTCACTGGCAATGTTATCCACATGTTCGAGGGCGACATGCGCGACTACGCGTTCCTGTCAGCCCATATTCGCGACTTCAAACCCGATACGGTGATTCATTTTGCCGAGCAGCGGTCGGCGCCGTACTCCATGATCGACCGCGAGCACGCTACGTTCACTCAGGTCAACAACATCGTCGGAACGTTGAATCTGCTTTTCGCCTTGCGCGAGTTTAAGCCCGACTGCCACCTGGTGAAACTTGGCACGATGGGCGAATACGGCACACCCAACATCGATATCGAAGAGGGCTACATCAAGATCGAACACAACGGCCGCAGTGACGTACTTCCCTATCCCAAGCAAGCCGGCTCGTTCTATCACCTCTCGAAAGTCCACGACAGCCACAACATCATGTTCTGCTGCCGGGCCTGGGGGCTGCGGGCCACGGACCTGAATCAGGGCGTTGTGTACGGCACCACGACCGACGAGACCGCTTTGGATGAAGGCCTGATCAACCGCTTCGACTATGACGAGATCTTCGGCACCGCGCTGAACCGTTTCTGCATCGAAGCTGCCGCTGGCCACCCGATCACCGTCTACGGCAAGGGCGGACAGACGCGCGGCTTCCTCGACATTCGCGACACCATTCGCTGCGTCGAGATCGCCTGCCACCACCCGGCCAACCCTGGCGAGTTCCGCGTGTTCAACCAGTTCACCGAGCAGTTCTCGGTTCTGGAGTTGGCGCACATGGTGCAGTCGGCTGGAACGAAGTTCGGCTTGAAGGTGGAGATCGATCACCTGCCCGACCCGCGCGTGGAATCGGAAGCGCATTACTACAACGCGAAAAATTCGAAGCTGATCGATCTGGGCTTGCAGCCGCACATGCTGTCGGATTCGCTGATCGATTCTCTGATCAACATCGCGCTGAAGTACAGCGATCGCATCGACACAACGGTATTTATGCCGCAGGTGAATTGGAGAAACGCCAGCAACAGCCGCAACGGGACGGTGCGGACACCTTCGGGCGTAGTCATGGAGCCGTCGGAAGTGTAGGCATCGTTACAACCGATCAAGATAATAGCGCAGGGTTGGATCCTCAGCCTTGCGCTATTTTTTCGCTGACCAGCCGGGCCGCCTTTACGGCGCTGACCACTTTGCCGGAGAAGATGTGGATCTCGCCGGGAGCCGTCTCCTGCACATACAAAGTTCGGCGATCCTGCTTGGGACTGTTCTCCACCACTCGCATGGTAAAACGCGAGCCCAGATAAACCGCGTCGGCTGACGCCGGTACACCTAGCGCTGCATCTTGCCGCATGGCTTCGAATCTGCCCCACGAGATTGGCGCGAATCCCGGACCATTCAGAAGTGGCACATACTGCTGAGGAATCGGCTCATCAGGATCGGTGGTAGTCCAGTGATTGCTGTGCTTAGCCGAGCCCCACATTGACCGCTCCGAGCTGCCATACGGATCGAAGGCGGTAAATGGCCCATCGACGATCACCAGCGACACGCCTTGCAGTTGCTTCGGCAAGCGGATCAGAATTTTCTCCGCAACCTGATACTTAACGGACTTGAACAGGCCGCGCGAAGATCCTAATCCGTAGGTAGCCCACACGACATACTCGTATTCCGGACGCATCGACGGAAGAAACATTTGCTGCTTGAAATTGATTCCATGCGACCGCATCTGTTCCGTTAGCAGGTCGCGCAGGATTTCCGGATCATAAATCTGCTCCTCGACCTCATAGCATTTGTCGATGAAATCGAAGTTCATCCACTCCGGACGGCAAGGGTCCAGCCGGAAGTTGTATCTGTGCATCACCTGCTCGAACAACTCGGGCGGCGTTTGCGAGCCTTCATGCGGAATCGCGTAGTAATGCCGGCTGTTGCGAACGATGGCGGGCGCGAAGGTCTCCAGGAACTCCTTCCGTGCTCCCATAGTTTCTTCGATGGTCTCAGGACTACGAGGATAGTGATATCCCGAATGAATGCGAAACTGGTTAATGCCGGAAGCGGCGTTCAACACGCCCAGCGGGTCGAAAAGGTGGACATCGTGGCCTTGTTCGGCCAGGCGGATTGCGGTAGTGGCGCCGTAAACTCCGGCGCCGGCAATAGCAACTTTTGATTTATTCATTATGAGTACTTCCTATGATGGCCAGCCTCTAGGGCTGACGATAAAGGGCGCTGTCAGCAGAGCCCATCCGACGGCTGATAGTAATGCCGCAGCCGGCGCAAGCCAGCCTTCAGCCTGGCGTCAAGGCCGCTCGCTCTGGCTTTGTGTCAGGGCAGGACTTCAGTCGTGCCGCCAACCGCGCTACAACCAAGCTCGGCTTCACAGTTTGTTGAAAAACTCGAAAAGCAGATCCCTCACCGGCTGAAGCCGGATTCGGGATGAGAAAAATAAAGGGCTTATACGCGGCGCTGAAGCGCCGCACTACCCGAACAACGCTCTCATCGAGTTTTTTGGCAAACTGTTTAGCCGCTGAAAACGCGCTGCAGGGACTAAAGTCCTATTCAAATCCATCTCGTACGGCACGTCTGAAGACGTGCCCTGACACAAGGCGACTGCCGCGCCAAGTACGAATCTCAAGCTGGGGCCATTCCGCATCCGCGGGTTTCACCCGAACCTCCGAACCTGAAACTCGAAACTTATTATTTCTTCCCATGCGGCACGTTCCCCGGATTCACCGGCACCAAGATTCCGTCGCGTATGTGGTAGTCGAAACCGCGCCAGCGAATCGTGTTCCGCCCGAAGCTAGCTACCCAGATCATGAAGGCTATCAGGTCCCACAGCGGGATCAGCAGCATCTTCGGCCACAGACCTTTCTGGCCCATCACGCGTACGCCGATCAGCCACGTCATGATGATGCGCAACACAACGTAGCTGCCGAGATAACCCAAAGCCACCGGCCATGTCGGATGGGTGGCCACGGCAATCAGCGCCCAAATCAAGCCCCATGTGAAGACCAGACCGCGATGCCCTTGCCGCCGCACCAACCGCATCACCGTCATCCAGCGTACGCGCTTATAGAACAGGTCTTTCAGCGACGCGAAATCGGCCACCGACTTCACAATGTACGGCAGCAGCTTGACCTCGGCTTGCTCCGCCACCAGCCGTCCCACGTTGAGATCGTCCGCCGGTCGATTCTCGATGGTCTCGTAGCCGCCGAAGCCGGCGATGCGCTGCTTGGTCGTGACAATCGACTGCCCAAACATGAACTTCACGCCGTCCAGTTGCCAGGCCACCAGAATGCCGGCGAAGAAGTCGGAGATCATGCCGATCGACTGCAATTCCTGCACAAAGCTGGTTTCCTCGGTCGAGACGTACAACGTGGTCGCGCCGCCCACCTTGGGATCGCGGAACGGGTGGGCCACCGCGCGCAAGTAATCGGGTCCGACGCGAATATCGCCATCGGTAATGACCAGCAGATCGTATTGCGCCTCGCTCACCAGCCGCACCAGACGCGCAATCTTGTCGTTGATGGCGCTGCGCCCGGAGCCAAACAGCAGGCGAATCTTGCGCTCGGGAAAATCAGCGATCAGCTTTTCGAGCACCGGCAGCGCCGGATCGTCGGTGTCGACGCAGAAAACAATTTCGTATTCGGGATAGTCCTGGCGGCAGAAGCTGGCGTAATTTTCGTACGCGTCTTCATCCAGTCCGCGAATCGGTTTCAGGCAGCTGATCGGCGGGAAAAAGTCGGTGTTGGGTGGGTTTTCGCGCTGCGAAACCCGGCGGTAATGAATCGAACTATAGATCGCCAGAAGGTAATAAATACCGGGAATCGCGGCGACCATCAGGACGATGTAGCCTGCGATGGTCAACGTGCGGTCTCTCGAACTGTGCGGCTAAACTGCTTCACGGGAGCGAAATCACTGATGCGCTGGAGCTCAACAAGCTGGAGCTTTACAGCGCCACAAACTGGTTTGGAAAGCAAAAGTGTAATCTAACATACGGGTAAAGCCCGGTCGAGGATGCACAACCCTCGCCCGGGGACCGACTGGGAGTTTGTGCGCGCCTCATCGGGCGAGACCAATCCTCATGCGCGTGTGCGTAACCGGCGGTACAGGATTTCTGGGAGCATTTCTGGTGCGAGATCTGCTCACCCAGGGCCTGCCAGTGCGAGTGCTGGCGCGACCATCGCGACGAGCGGAAGAACTTGCAGCCGCCGGGGCGGAAATCGTTCGCGGCGAACTGGAGAATCCGGAATCCATCGCGCGGGCAATCAAGGGTGCGGATGTTGTCTATCACCTGGCGGCTAAGGTCGGCTCTCCTGGCAGCAGGGCCGATTACTTCGCAGCCAACGTGTCGGGAACTGAGCTCATCCTGTCAGCCTGTGCGCAGCAAGGCATCAAGCAAGTTGTGTATGCCAGTTCGTTGGCGGTTTACGGTCCAGTCGAAGAAGGCAAGCGCATTGACGAGGACACTGATTTCGACGAGCGCCCCGATCAACGCGACGCTTATGCGGAATCGAAGATCGCTGCCGACCGAATGGTTGCCCTCTTTGGCCGCCGGACAGGGATAGCGACGCTGATCCTCCGGCCGGGAATTGTCTTTGGGCCGGGCAGGCCGCTTCCCATCGGCATCCTGGGATTCAGTGTGGGAAAAACCAACCTCGTGTTCGGCAATCCCCTTCACCGGCTCCCGCTGAACTATGTCGAGAACCTGGTCGATGCGATGCAAATGGCTGCGGCAAGCGGTGAGGGATTTCGGCAATTCAATGTGGTCGATGATGACGATCTGACGCTGGGCCGCTATCACCAGATCAGGCAATCCGTGGACCACTCGAAGACGCGATTTTCATCCGGCTGGCCGATTCGTGTGGCAAGCCCATTCGCCGAAGCGCTGCGGCCAGTGCTGCCCATGGGAGACATGCGGCTTTCGCGACATCAATTGCGGCGAGCCTTGCAGAATCGCTGGTACGACACACGCCGCATCCGCGAACAAACCGGCTGGCAGCCGCGCGTGCCGCTGCTGGAAGCGATACGACGCACGGCGAAAGCGGGAGCGGATTAGGAGACGCGACCTTTCTGGAAAAGCGCCTCTCCTCCGAGGATGGACACTCTAACACCTGCCCTTCATTTCCTGGATACTAGCGTCGTGAACGAATCTCTCTTGCCTAATTCCAGATACTGGGTTTCGTCCAAGCGGCCAAAGACTTCCAGCAGTTTCGCTATTATGCCGGTCCATCCGGTTTGATGGCTTGCCCCCAGGCCGGCACCGTTATCTCCGTGGAAGTATTCGTAGAACAGAATGTTGTCCTTCCAATACGGATCGGTCTGAAACTTCTCGGTGCCTCCAAAGACTGGCCTGCGGCCGGATTCATCGCGCAGAAAGATTTTGGACAGTCGATTGGCAATGTCCCGGGCAACTTCGAAGAGGTTCATCAGGCGTCCCGATCCGGTTGGGCATTCGATCTTGAAGGTATCGCCATAGTACAGGTAATAGGTCAATAAGGCGCGGATGATCAGGGCGTTTACCGGCATCCAGACGGGACCGCGCCAGTTGGAGTTGCCACCAAACATGCCGCTGTCCGACTCGGCCGGCAGATAGTCCACCCGAAACTCCTTGCCGCCAACATCGACCACGAAGGGATGATCGGCATGGTAGCGGGAGAGTGCTCGAATGCCGTATGGGCTGAGAAACTCCTGCTCGTCCAACATGCGAGTCAGGATTCGGCGCAGACGTTGCGGATTCACCGCCGCGGCAATGCCGCGCTCACCATGACCGAGATGTCCTACCCCGGTAGGATGAAGGCTATTGCGCAATTCAGGCATACGGTTCAATCGTTCCTGCAGTACTTGAAGTGCTCTGGGTACCCTTTCCCGCTGCCAGGGCTCGATTACCGTAGTTGCGCAGATGGGCAGCAGTCCCACCATGGAGCGAACCTTGAGCCGGCGCGCCGTGCCATCGGGAAGCCGCAGTACGTCATAGTAGAAGCCGTCCTCCTCGTCCCACATACCCTCGGGGCCGGTTTGATTCATGCCGCGCGCGATCCACAAAAGATGGTCGGCAAACTTGATGACCATGTCTTCGTAGAACTGGTCTCGTGCCGCCAGTTCAATAGCGATTTCGGCCATGTTCTGGCCAAACAGCATCATCCACGCGGTGCCGTCAGCCTGCTCCAGCGACCCACCGGTGGGCAACGGAGCGCTGCGATCGAAGACGCCAATATTGTCCAGGCCGAGGAATCCTCCTTCAAAGACGTTCTTGCCGAAACGGTCTTTGCGATTCACCCACCAACTGAAATTCAGCATCAGCTTGGAAAACGAACGCTTAAGAAACTCGATATCGCCTTGTCCGCGAAGCGCCTGCTCGGTCTGATACAGGAAGATCGTGGCCCAGGCGTGTACGGGTGGATTGACATCGCCGAAATTCCATTCGTAGGCCGGGATCTGCCCGGTGGGATGGAGAAAGAATTCCTGCAGCATCAGGTCAAGCTGCTCCTTGGCAAAATCCACGTCGATGGTGCCGATCGCCATGGTATGAAACGCCAGGTCCCAGGCGGCATACCACGGATACTCCCATTTGTCGGGCATGGAGATGACATGCTCGTTGATCATGTGGAACCACTCGCGGTTCCGGATTCCCTTGCCACCCGACTGTAGCGGATTGACGCCGTGCTCTCCCAGCCACTTGTCGACATCGAAGCCGAAGTACTGCTTGGTCCACATCATTCCGGCCAGGGCCTGACGCATCACCCGGCCCTCATCTTCGGTCAGGCGGGTGGGAATGATCATGCGGTAAAACTCGTCGGCCTCTTGCTTGCGCGTCGCCAAGGTCTTGGCGAAATCCTTGAATGGATCGCCCATAGCGGCGGGTGCAACATCGCTTAGCCGCAAACGAATCGTCGTCTGCTGCCCCGGCCCAACGCTGACTTGATAATGCGCCGCAGCCTTGGTCCCGGTAGCTTGCGGATTAACGGCATTCTGCTTTCCGTGAACAACGTAATTGTCGATCGCGTCTTTAACGTAAGCAGTGGCGTTGGGTGTGCCGAAGATTCGTTCGGTGTTCGTCTCGTTTTCGGTGAACAACAGCGGAGTTTTTCCTTCGCAATACAGGTATCGGTCGCCCAATTTCTGGTGCGATGCGGAGATCGCGACACTTCCCTTGCCGCCCGCCACCTGGGTCAAGCGGGGCTTTGGGGTTCCCTCCCACCAGGTCCAAGTATTGCGAAACAACAGCGTGGGCAGCACATGGAGAGCGGCCGCTTCGGGGCCGCGATTGCATATCGTGATTTCGATCAGCGCATCCTCGGCGGTTTGCTTGGCAAATTCCACGAAGACGTCCCAGTAACGATTGTCGTTGAAGACGCCGGTATCGAGCAGCTCGTATTCCATCTGGGTGCGACTGCGCCGCTTATTCGTGCTGACCAGGTTGTCGTAAGGAAATCCCCCTTGCGGATACTTGTAGAGGTACTTCATGTAGGAATGGGTGGGGGTGCTGTCGAGATAAAAATAATACTCCTTGACGTCTTCACCGTGATTGCCTTCGCTGTTGGTCAGGCCGAACAGGCGTTCTTTCAGGATCGGGTCTTTGCCGTTCCATAGCGCCAGACTGAAGCAGAGCAACTGGTTCTCGTCGCTGAAACCGGCGAGCCCATCTTCACCCCAGTGGTATGCGCGCGATCGGGCCTGGTCGTGCGTAAAGTAGTCCCAGGCATTGCCATCCTGACTGTAGTCCTCGCGCACCGTGCCCCATTGACGTTCGCTGAGATATGGGCCCCACTTCTTCCAGGCGGCCTTGCCGGTCCGGGCTTCCTCCAGCCTGATGCTTTCCTGATCGTTGTTGCTCATTTCTCATCTCCCCTTTTTGGGTAATTTCTTGGATCGCCTGACTCATGGCCGATTGTAGACTGTCGGCCTTGTCCGTTCGAGACACTCGAGGCCCACTTACGCTTATGCAAACATTCCTGTCGATTACGGACGGTAGAATGCCAGACCGCCGGCCACCGCGCCCGCCAGAACCAGAAAAGCAGGATTGATCTTGGAGCGCAGCAGGATGAAAAGCACCGCGCCTGCGATGCCCACCGTGACCCAACCGGTCACCACTCCCCTGGCCAGACTCAAGCAACCGGCCAGGAGCAAACCGATGGCGACGGGAGAGAGTCCGCGCTGAATCGAAAGTCTCCAGGGCCACGTCTCCAGCTTCACCCACAGACGTCCGACGTAAAACGCGAGTAGTGCCGTCGGTCCGAAGAAGGCAATCAGCACGACAATGGCTCCCGGAATGCCGGCTGCCCACTCGCCGATGGAGACGATCATCATCATGTTCGGCCCAGGGGCGATTTGTCCCATGCTGTATAGGTGAATGAGCTGGGTGAACGTGAGCCACTTGTGAACGTCGACGGTGAGCACCTTCATTTCCGGAAAGGCGGCCAGACCACCCCCGACCGTCAAGATCGAGAGGTAGGAAAACACGCGAATCAGCGCGAAGATCTGATTCATTGGCTCACCTCCCTGAGTTTGCGGGGATGGTACCAGAGGATTGCCAGGATGCCGACGGCGATCAGCACCCGGGGCACGGACAGGTGCAGACGGTCGACACCGAAGACCGTGAGTCCCACGAAGATCAGGTCGTAGACGTGGGCCAGTGACTTCTTGCCCAACTGAACGGTGGTCGCCAGGATAAGTCCCACGGCGGCCGCAGCCACCCCCTTGAGCATGGCTGTGACCAGCGGCTTGTCGCCGTGCGCTTGGTACAAGGCCCCGGCAATCAGCATTAGCACTCCGCCGGGCAGGCAGATGGCGACGATGGCCGCCAACGCTCCAAAGAATCCACGCAGCCGGTCCCCCACCAGCACGGCCATGTTAGTTGCGTTCAGGCCGGGTAGAGTCTGGCTGATGGCAAGATACTCGACGAACTTCTGGTCATCCACCCATCCTCGCTTGGCCACCAGGCCGTTACGCAAGTAGGCCACGACCCCGCCGCCGAAGCTGGTGGCGCCAATCAACAGGAATTCGAGAAAGATGCTGAGGACGGAGATGTCCCCGGCTGAAGGAACGGCCGGGGACGCGGGTTCAGGGGCCGGTTTGGCGCTGGCATCACTCATGACTTTGCGGCGGATTGCCTTTTAGACGGTACACCATTCCGGTTTTGGTGGTGCCTAGCGAGATCCAGTCCTTCACATCCTGCTGCAGGGTGATGAAGAACTGCTCGCACAGTTTTCTTGGCTTGATGTGTAGCTCGTCTCCGCGATTGAACTTGACCTGGTAAGCAAACTCACCCACCAGCGGAGTATGCTCGCCCCGGGTACGCCACAATGCGACGTTGCAGTGTGCCGTCACTCCCTTGCCGAAATCAAGATTTCCCAGCTCCAGGAGCACCTCCTCGACGATAGCTTCGTTCACCAGTGAGACCTCTTCGTCCTCCGACTTCTTCAGGACGGCGAGTGCCGGGAAGACATTGGCCAGTCCCCACATGCCAAGCCGGTCGCCCTGGTGCATCTGGCTCAAACCGAAGCCGCAATTGTGCGAATACAGAATGCGAAAGCCGCCGAACTGATCCTTCAGTGGCAGGGCTTCGGCTTTGAACTTGATCTGGTAGGCGCCGGCGATCTTCGGTCGCACGTCCAGCGCCGCTGCCATCTTCTCGTCGGGATGGCGAAACTTGAAGACGATTTCCGGATCGCCTACCGGGAAACCGTCGACGTAAATGATTCGCCGCCGCAGAATAAAAGCATTGTTATAGAGACGAAAGTCGGGGGTGTCCATGAAGACGATTTCCCGGATATCGGGACGCCTTCCGACTTTAGGATCGGTAACGAAGCCCACTTTTAGATTCTTTGCTGTGCGCTGAACCAACTTGCCGAAATCGCGAAAACTCTCGACCGAACCGAAACGGTCAGGCTTGAGGATAATCTTGGCTTCCAGATATTGAACGCAGTCCTGGGGATGACCGTCGCTGTAGGTCGCGCCCGCCGTCTCAACCGCATCCCCAAGGATTCCGCCCACGGCTGCCAGCTTTTCCGGCTTGGCTTGCTTTTCCTTTTTCGCCTTTGGGTCTTTTTTGTCTTTGCCCTTGGCTTTCTTGTCTTTCTTGTGGTTCTTTGACACTGGCGTCCTCCGTGAAGTGTAGTTAGGCTGAAAAAGCGAAACTTTGATTTTCCAGGCCGGAGCCCGGCAATGACCCGCTCGCCGAACTAGCGCGGCTCATCGGCAAAATACGTTCCGAGGCGCATCTTCCCGCACCGCTCCCAAGTTACGCAGTTTCATATCTACTACTTGCAGGCCAAATGCGCCACTGGCAAAATGCCTAGTCTTCGCTTCGCCGGATCAGGCGGGATGCAGAAACCGGCGACACCGAGTCAGGAGATCCGGGACCGACGGGCTGGCCTAAAGGATAAAAGTCGGCGAAGGTCGAGACGCGACAGAATCAAGGCGACCCTAAGCAGCTCCCAGTCGCAAAGTAATCTCAATTAGCGACCGCGACATTGGCGGCCTCGTCGTTGACCGTCATGGCTTGGTGACGTCGATCATGTTGTCGTCAGCGTCGCGGTCCACCAGTTTGTTATAGGGATCGATGCCGGCCCGGGTGGGCATTTCATCGACAATGATCTCGAAGGTATTGTGTTCCTGAGTAAGCTTCTCTTTCTTGAGGTAGAGAGGTTTCTCCTCGTCCTTCTTGCCTTTGAACACTCCAATCTCAATGTAGTCGTTGAGAGGCACCGGACTTTCATTGCCGTTTCCATCGGCTTTAACTTTGCGGGCCTGGGCGGTAAGGGTGACCTTGAATTTGTGATCGGCGGTCGGGGTGACTGTGGCAGTGAGCGCCTTGTTGTCATAGAGGACGATGGATTCGAAGCCATCGGTAATCAGGTATTGCAACTCGGGCGGAGTCTGGGCGCGCAGCGCTTCCACCAACTGGCGCGTATCCGGGTAAGGAACGGTCGTGGAGTTGGTAGCGTTCGCGTAGCGGTACTGCATCAGGAAGTTGTGTAGGGCCGCGTCGACCTTATCTTCTCCAATGTAATCGGCCAGCGTGTACATGATCTGGCCGCCCTTTTGATACCAGACATAAGGCTCGCGTTGGACCAGCGCCAGCGGCGGCTCATGACGCACTTCGCCGCCGCGGCCACGGAGATAACCATCCAGCTCATGCTTGAGAAACTTGTGCATATTATCTCGGCCATATTTCTCCTGCATCACCATAAGCGCCGAATATTCGGCCAGAGTTTCCGACATCATGTTCGAGCCCTGCACATTGCCTCCAATCAACTGATGGGCCCACCATTGATGGCCGAGTTCATGCGCCGTGATGAAGTATGTCTGGTCGATATCGTTTTTCTTAACCATGCGGCTGATGAAGCCAATGCCTTCGGAATAGGGAACGGTATTAGGAAACGACTGCGCAAACGTGCGGTAGCGAGGAAACTCCATGATGCGGAACTGCGCGAACTGGTAGGGACTGTAGTGCTGCTGGTAGTAATCAAGGCCGGCCTTGGACGAGGCCAGCATGTCATCGATGTCGTACTCGTGACCGGGAGTGTAGTAAACCTCAAGCTTTGTTCCCTTGTATTGCTCGCGCTTGACGTTGTAGCGCGCCGAGATATAGGCAAAGAAATCAAGGATGTTGGTGGACCCCATGTCGTACTCGAAGAAGTTGCGTCCGTCTTGTTGCCAGGCACGCTTGAGGTAACCGGGCGCAATGGCGATCTGATCTGGCGAGGTGCTGACGATGGTATGGTACGTGATCCAATCAGACTGCTTCATGAAAACGTTGTAGAGAGACTGCGTGGGGTCGCCGCGTGGCGCCATTTCTTCCAAGGGCCCGAGGCGCTCTTCCCGGCGGCGGCGAGGGTCGTCGAGTTCGAGATCCCGAATATAGCCAATGGCGGGTAGATAGCTGGAATCGAAAAACGTCCCGTTATATGCCAGTTCGGCGCGTTCGTTGCCATCGCGAAAGCCGTGCGACCGATAGCCGATGTTGAAGGTCATCTGCAAGTTATCGCCCGGAGCCAGCGGCTCATCCAGTGCGTATATGGAATATTGGTCGCGGGCGCTGGAGCTGACCAGATGAAACGGCCGATCGAACTTGAGATTCGAGACAGATTGCATCTGATCGGTAATGTGGATTTGCGAGATGGGCTCGGAAGTCTTGTTTTTCAGCGTGTAGCTACCCCAACCGGAGAATGAGCGGTGCTCGGGATCGATATCGACTCGAGTGTCGACGGCGGTGATCTTGGGTTGCAGCAGGTTCTCGTACTTCTTGAAGCTGCGCTCGTAGTTGGCTTGGATCGCGCGACGCTGCTTGGCGTTCAGGTATTCATTCAGGACGTGTGCATTGTAGTAGTACCAGACTCCGCTTCCCAAGGCGATGACAACGAAGATAGTCAGGACCGGAACCAGCCGCGGCAGGCGGGCCGCAGCCAGACGGCGGCGAGCGGGCCACGCATCGTCGGCCCCGCGGCGAGTAAAGGCGATGGAGATGACGCCGAGGACTGCTGAGATCGCCAGCCAGTAGGTAATAGACCAGAACAGAGCGGGTACGAAGTGTCCGTATCCGTTCATGTCGCTGTAAATGTAAGGCGGAGTATTGCCGAACAGGTAAAGAGTATTCTCCCAGCCAAAGTTGAACAGAATGGGGACAAGGACGAAGACCCCGATGACAATACCATGACCGATGAACTTATTGCGTACGACAGTTTGAACGAAAAGCGCAAGCAGGGCGAAGGTGATGATCTGCGGGAAGAAGACGATATATAGCTCTTTGAAGTATTGCAGAAGCTCGTAGTGGTAGTAACCGGCAATAGTCTGCATGAAAATACCGCAGAGCATGGTTACGGTAAGCAGGACCAATTCGACAAAAGAGATGGCGACAAGTTTGGAGAGCCAGTCGACGCTTTCCCGCATAGGTAAGGCATCGTGAATACCGTCGAAGTGGACATCGCGTTCGCGCCAGATGAGCTCGGCCGCGTATAGTGCAGCAACAATGTAGAAGAAAAGAGCGGCGCCGCCTTCGACCGCCTGCAGCATCAGATAGGTCACCGGCCAGACGTCAACGTCGGCGACGCGGCCGGCAAAGTAGCCATTACTGAGTGCCAAGGCGGTCATGAGGCCGAGAATCGCCCAGAAGGGAATCTCGTGCAGGATCGTAGTAATACGGAGCCACGAGAGGGAGCGGAATTGAGCCCAGGTTGTCGATGCTGAGAAGATCTGATGAACCCGCGGCAGGCGCGCTGCGACCAGCGAACGGACTGGCCGTAGTTCCTGTTCCTCCTGCTGCTGGGCTTTCGCCGCGCGCCGACCCTGGGAAACGGCGGTAAGCGCTTCCACCGACATGGGAAACAGCGCCCAGACTGCCACCAGCGAGATACATCCGACGGCGAGCCACAGCAGACGGTTGTAAAGGAAAACTCCGGACGCTACTTGCGGCGACCAGCTGAGAAGAAGAGTATTCCTCTCCACCACGGTCCAATAGCGGGTTACATCATCCAGTAGCAAGAAACCGACAGGATCGAATATGCCGGACCAGAAGCGCTCGAGCGATCGGGTAGCGCTGAACACGGTGAGGCCGATGAGGTACACCATGAACACCGCTGCTCCCTGCACATAAACCACGAAGATTTTTCGCGATAGAGCAGCGACGGCGAAGAAAAGCGAACCTAGAAAAAAGATTTGTACTACCGTGATCGAAAGAAAGGGTTGTAGGTACCACCAGAAGTGATTTGGACCGATGCGAGTATGGTCGGCCCAGGGAGCAAAGGTGCCCGCAAATTCCCCAAACATGGCTCCGGAAAAGGCAAGAATCGTGACTACCAGGGACCCCGCCCATCGCCCGCCCAGGTAGGCAAACTTAGATACGGGTTTGGTGAAGAGCATCTGGTAGGTATCACGTTGGAAGTCGCGGAGGATAGACGTGCCAAAAATGGCGGCGATAATGATGATGCCGAACAAGCAAATGCCGGTGTTGTATACCGACGTTGCATATGGACCATTGAGCAGAACCTTGCCGTTACTGTTGGCAACCGGTCCGAAACTTTCGGAAGCGATACTCAGGAAGGCGAAGACAAACCACAGGCCAAAGTAGATGTAAGTCGAAATACTCTTGCGTCTGAGCCTAAGCTCGAATGAGAAAAACTCCCAAAACATTCTCATTGCTATCCTCACCTGCCTCAGTTTCTTGTCTGTAGCGAAAGATTGAGGAAATAGACATCCTGCAGTTCAGAATCGACAGCATGGAAGCCGTCGCCCGGGTTCGCGTCGGCGTAAACACGAATCTCATGCTGGCCGGCAACCAGGTGAGTCGATATAACGTGCATCTGAGATTCGAGGGCGCGCAGCTCGTCGTCACTGCTGACCACCTTGCTCCAGATCTTGCCGTTAAGGGCAGCCATCGTATCGGCCGGTGCGCCTTCGAGCAGGAGCTCGCCCGAAGCAATAATTGCCATGCGGGGACAGAGCTCGCGAACGTCGTCGACAATGTGGGTGGAAAGGATGACCGTGACATCGCGGCCGATGGAGCTGAGCAGGTTGAGAAATCGGTTGCGCTCGGCAGGATCCAGGCCCGCCGTGGGCTCGTCAACAATGATGAGCCGGGGATTGGCGAGCAGCGCCTGGGCAATCCCGAACCGCTGCTTCATCCCCCCCGAAAAAGTGCTGAGCGATTTCTTGCGAGCCTCCCATAAATTGGTTTGTTGCAGGAGCGCATCAATCATCTCCTTGCGTTCTTTCGAGGAGGTCACTCCCTTCATCACCGCCAAATGGTTAAGCATGTCGAGCGCTGAAATCTTCGGGTATACACCGAACTCCTGCGGCAGATAGCCCAGGATTTTGCGCACTTCGTTCTTCTTATCGAGCACGTCGAGACCATCGAAGTGCACAGATCCCGAGTCGGGATCCTGGAGGGTCGCGACTATGCGCATTAAGGTGCTCTTGCCGGCTCCATTCGGGCCGAGCAGGCCAAACATGTTATTGCCGACCGTGAGGGAGATGTTCTTTAGAGCCTGGACGCCGTTCGGGTAGGTCTTGGACAGACCTGAAATAGTGACTGCCATGGAAGTGGCCTTCCTGAAGGAGTAGTGAAAATGGGTCCCGTGGCGGGCAATGTATCACACAACCGTAATCTAGCGACGGCAAATCGTCTGGCCATCACAAATCTTGCGCTCTCAGCGACGCAGCGCAGAATGTCCGGGAAGATCATGAAGGCTTTGGGCAGAGTCCAACTGTCGCCCCTTCGCTCCGTATGACGCGTTCGAGGTGTGGAAGAGTGTGCGAACTTCGCCATCCGGCTCCCGCGTTAGACGCCTTGGACTGTCGAATTTGTCGGCCGGGCAGGTACCGATTGTTTTTGGGAAGTGAGCAATTTGACGCTAGATTCCGGCTGTGCCGATTTGACGAAGCGGGGAATTTGGGAAGAATTTGTCCGACCAGTATGACACCGACGATCCTTCGCGCCGGTTGCTCTAGTGTAAGCTACGCTTCCTTCATGGAAAGCTTCCGCGCGGGATCAGTAATTGCATCGATTTTAACGGCATAGCTTGAACGCGCAGTGATGTCCGCATCGGTGATCAGGTGAACGTCGAGCAGGCCTTCCGTCCGATGCCCGGTTCGCAGGAAGTTCATTTCGCTGAGGCAACGGCTCCAGCCTTCCAACCAGAGCAGCAATTCTCTCTTCTGGTCTTCTGTGCCCTCGTAAGTGCAACAGCAAATCGATGTCGCTATCCGGACCCGCGGTTGCGTTCTTCGTGCTGCCGATGAGATAGAACGCCTTGACACCGAACAACTGCGGATCGACTTGTGCTGCGATCCTCTGCGCCATCCGAAAGCGCCAGCGCCAGTGTTCCTCGCCGCTACGATCAACCACCTCGATGTCCGATTCAGCCTGTCCCTCGCGTCGTAAGGGTGGGGAAAGGTAAGCCACTGCCCGGTCTGATTCCGCGTTCATCAGCACTCGCAAGATCAGGCCGTCACTCTCCTTGGGGACATCGATTACGCGGAGCGTGTCGGACAGGTGAGCAAATTCTGGAAGCAGTTCCACGAGTACGCTGGGTGAACCGCGAAGGAACTCCTCCTCAAACACTGTCTGGGGGTCATCCGGATAAAGCGGCAGATAACGAATCGACGCTTCCACCAAGTCTTGAAAAAAATGGGTGCCGAAGGACAGGTCGGGAAGGTAGTTTCCCTGCTGCCGGGCCACTTCGATCAACATGGCAGTGTTGTTGATGTCGGAGTACGTGACCGGAACGCCCAAGCTTGATGTCCCCGCGGCTTCCCCAGCGTCCTGGGCCGATCAAGATAAACTGCCGCTTGGGCAACAACTTGTTCAGTCGTCCGACCGCGCGTCCAACATCGCGCATGTCGGCCTGGTCCGAGAGCTGGCTATAGCCCTCCAGGTCCACATACACGATATGCGTGATCTCCGGCACCTTTCCATTCGAGACGAACCGGTTTGCCGAAAATATCACCTTGTCCGTCGGCAGATCCTGCGGGATCGAAACCGGGACCGCATCGCCGCTGTAACTCTGCGGACGACATTGCAGCAGATAGAAGTCCTCGCCATCATAGGCGAACTCAATGTCTACCGGCGTACCCAGATTGGCTTCCAGCAGCGTCAACAGCTCACGGATTCGCGCCACAAACGGCGTCTTGCGAATCAGTCCTTCGAAGCTGAAAACCACGTCCGCGTGTGAAGTCGGGGATCGGTCCGACGAGCTGCTCGATGCGGTCATGCTCGATGATCGACACAAAATTGCGAATCTGCGGATAGTTGGCGCCGCAATAACGGAGCAGCTCGCAACGAGTCCACGGTTTCGAAAGCATTGGTCTCAAGGTTGATCACATCGACGCGCTTGGGCGAGTATTTGAGCACCTCCTCCACGGTAACGTTGACGCGGAGGTTGGGTTGTCCGGGAGCGATCAACACCGGATAATCGTCGTCGACGCGGTCAACCGCGCGTGTTCCCAAGCCGGGGACCAAGCGGACCAATCCGTCACTGCGACTGATTCGGGAGGACCAACGAAACTCGTTGTTGCTGAATGCCACTCCCGAACACGCCGGCAGAAAATATTTGCCGACCTTCTGGCCTACGACTTCCTGGATCATGATGCCCATTTCTTCATGAACATCCAGAAGGCCTCGTTCCGCACGATACTCGGTGGGATCGGGTCCGAAGATAGAGGCATACACTTCGGCGATAGCGTCCATCAGCGCGGCCAGGCGCTCTTCCTTGGTGCCCTGATTACCCAGGAACAGGCTCTTGTACTTGCCGGAAAACGCCGATCCGGCGCGGTCTTCCAGCAGGCTCGAGCTGCGAACGATGAAAGGACGGTCACCCAACTCATCCAGGGCCAGCGAAAGTCCCTTAGCTAGCTCCGAGGGGAACGATGAACTCTTGAACAGCGACACCAGATGCGGATATTCCTGCCGCACCTGGTCGATCTCCATGTACTTCCAGTTGAGTACGTCCTCCAACTCGTTGTGATGGACGAAGTTCAGAATCCAGTCCGAGGTGACGTACCAAGTGCGTGGCGTCTTCACCTGACGGGCCTGCGCGCTCGCCTCGGGAACCTTCTCGATGATCTTCTTGGCCAGGAACAGTCCGGCGCTCTTGCCTCCGAGCTTTCCATGACAACCCGGTGGGAAGATGATCCTGCCCATCAGGTCGTAGAAATCTTTGACCTCGATGACGTTCTTGGCGATGTTGATGAACTCCAGGTTCTCGGAGAAGAACCGCCGGATCAGCGATACACGCAGACCTTTTTGCGTCGACAGCGAAAGCTCGCTCTCTTCAATTTCGGTGTGCTGATATCGCTCGATGGCTTCGATTATTTCGCCCAGCGAGGTGGCCAGATTCTCCAGGGCGCGCACCAGGAAGCTGGATTTCTCTTCTTTGATCCATCGCGGTAACACAGCTCAAAATTTCGTTTTCGCTGAGTGCTCGGCTGGCGATGCCGAAACGCCTCGGCGGTTACGTCGACCGATTTGATCGGCAACGCTCGCGGCGCAGCGGCCGGTTCTCATCCTCTGCACCCGCAATGTCTGCCGTAACCGGCGCGATGCCGCGAAGGAGCAGTTCTTTGGCCTCGCTGAACCCCGGACCAGCTCAGGTGATTGATCAGCTTGCGCGAAATTCGCCGCAGCAGAACTGGGTCGGTATCGCGCAGAAATTCGAGTACGAACTTGCCACTCCCCTTTATCGCTCGCCAAGCCGCCGGCGGCCGCCGACAGCCCCTCAAATGCGGTTTTCAACCGCCGTTGCATTACATGGTTCGCAATGCGGTCGGCGATGGTTTCGATTAGTTTCCGCTCCTCTTTGAGAAACGGTCCCTCGTCTGACTTGGGCATCTGGCGCGCGATACGAGACCTCCACGTTGCCAACGATTTCGCCCTGCACGACGATGTTGGCGCATTGTATCGAACTGGGTGGGCAGAAAATCGGGCGGCTGAATTACCTGGTCCTCGAAAATGATTCGTGCCTGACAGTCCTGCGGATACTGCCAGCCCGGCGGCAGTACGCCGATCATCGCACGGAAGATCTCCTCCAGCGAAAGTTCGGGCCGATTCAGAAGCTCATCCACGCTTATAGAGGCAATTCAATTCCTTGGCGCGTTCCTGCAACTCGCGAAGGATTGCGCCGACTTGGACTTCGTCTTTGATCATTTTTCTTTTCCGCTGGCTGGCGCTGATTCGCCCGACAGAATAACGCCGCGCCCGTTGCGACCATCGACACGAGCCGTCAGCGCAGTCCGGCCGCCGCATGTGACGAACAAACTCGGTCTTAAGATCGGTCATTGCTGCCTCCCCGCCGCCATCATAGCCGACGCGACCGGGCAGCGTAGTGGAGAAGGCGTGACCCGACGACCGAAGCGCTACACCCATCCCCGGTCGTGGCAAGCCTTGGCCACGCGACCAATGGCAATCGCATAGGCTGCGTCTCGCATCGACAGTTTCTCGCGGCGCGCCAAATCTGAAACTGCGAAGTATGCGGAGGTCATCTTGAGGTCGAGTTTTCCCAGGACCTCGTCCTTTTCCCAGAAGTAATTCATGTTGCTTTGCACCTGCTCGAAATAGCTGCAGGTCACGCCGCCCGCATTGGCCAGAAAATCGGGGATGAGCAGGATGCCGCGTTCTTTAATCTGCACATCGGCTTCCGGTGTCGTCGGACCGTTGGCCCCTTCAGCAATGATCCGTACCCGCCGGCTGATTTTGCCGACATTGTCCCCGGTAATTTGGTTTTCCATCGCCGCAGGAATCAGTATTTCGACATCCTGTTCGAGCCATGCGTCGCCGGGCAACATTTCATATCCCAAAGCCTTTGCCTTCTGCTTGTTGATCCCACCAAAACGATCTGTGATCGACAGAACCTGGTTGAGATCGATTCCATCAAGTTTGCGGTAGGTGTAGGAGCACTGGTCTTCCTGGTCCCAACAGGAGACGGCAATCACCTTGCCTCCCAGCCGCTGGTAAAGTTCGATGGCGTATTGGGCCACGTTGCCGAAACCTTGAACGCTGGCGGTGGTGTCTTCCGGGCGCATGCCCAATTCTTTAAGAGCTTCCCGCAGAGTGAAGACCACGCCGTAGCCTGTGGCCTCGGTCCGGCCAAGAGAGCCGCCCATTCCGACAGGTTTGCCGGTGATAAATCCGGGATAACGTCCGCCATGGATTTGTTCGAACTCGTCGAGTATCCACAGCATGTGCTGCGCGTTGGTCATGACATCGGGCGCCGGCACATCGGAGAGCGGTCCCACGTTCCTTGCTACCTGGCGCACCCACCCCCGGCAGATCTGCTCCTGCTCACGCAAACTCAGGTTGTGGGGATCGCATATCACACCGCCCTTGGCCCCTCCCAGCGGGATATCCACGACCGCGCACTTCCAAGTCATCCACATCGACAGCGCACGGACCGTGTCGATAGTCTCTTGCGGATGGAATCGAATACCGCCCTTGCCGGGGCCGCGCGCATCGTTGTGCTGGACGCGGAAACCACGGAATATCTTGACTGAGCCGTCGTCCATTCGCACGGGGATCGCAAAGTGGAACTCCCGTAAGGGGTAACGCAGAAGGTCGCGCGTGGCCGGATCCAGTCCGAGATATTCGGCTACCTTGTCGAATTGCGCTTGTGCGATTTGAAACGAATTGAATGCCTTGGTAGACTTCTTTGGCGGTTGTCCGGGAGCCGATTGGCGCACATCCTTTGCGATCTCGATCGGTTCACTCACTGCGCTCTCCGGCATGCTTTTCTCCTTAAATTCTTGATAGATAGTCAACCCTCCATGTTCCGTTAATCTTGTCCCATCGAACAGTGACTGTCCTCACAGGGTAGGGTGACCGCTGGCCCTGTTCTTACTAAATAGCCTACAGGAAACTTGGGAGCCTGGTTCCCCAGAATCACGACCAAATCCCATTACAGCTTTCACCACGCTTCCGGCTTGCGGTTGAGTTACCCGGCGACTTCTCAATAGCTCTAGCTCGCCGCTCCCGAACAGGGGATGTAATAACGTTCAGCCACGACGGTACGGCGTCGAGATCCCCAAATACAACTTCTCTTCTGGATCGAGCATCTGCGGTTTGGAATGCATCTCCCGTCTGGAGTCATTGATGGCGAAGAAAGATTCCCCACGCACCCATTCCGCTGAGCAACGTAATAAGCCCAGCCAACTTGGAGAAAAGCCTCAGAATGGGCCCGGCGTAACGCGGCGCTCGTTTCTGAGTCGGGTAGGCGCGGCTGGCATCGTGGCTACGGCGCGCCCATTGCTGGCATACGCGTCCACTGCGCAAGTGGAGACTCCCGCACCCGTTGCGCCACCCACCTCAGCGCCGGGTGCTGTGCCCATCACTCTGAAGGTCAACGGCAACGAATATTACCTGAAACTGGAGCCGCGGGTGACACTGCTCGATGCCCTCCGAAACAACCTGCAGATGTTCGGCACCAAGAAAGGCTGCGACCACGGGCAGTGCGGCGCATGCACCGTTCACGTCAACGGACGCCGTCTTAATTCGTGCCTCACTTTCGCGATCATGCACCAAGGCGACGAGATCACGACCATTGAAGGACTTGCACGGAACGGCGAGTTGCATCCGATGCAGGCCGCCTTCGTTGAGCATGACGGCTTCCAGTGCGGTTACTGCACTTCTGGCCAGATCATGTCGGCTGTGGCGCTGCTCAACGAACCGTGTGGCGCTGACGACAATTCGGTGAGGGAATGCATGAGCGGCAATATATGTCGCTGCGGCGCTTATCCAAACATCGTCGCCGCCGTGCAGCAAGTGCGCAAGCGCGGCTAGTCGTCGACCGCCAGGAGAACTCGATGCAGAGCTTTGACTATCGCAAGATCGATACCGTAGCTGACGCCTTGAGAGCGGGAGCGGCACCCAAAACGCGTTTCGTTGCCGGCGGAACCACGCTCATAGATCTCATGAAGCTGAATGTCGAGAACCCGCTGACGGTGATCGACATCAACACCCTGCCCCTGACCAAAATCGAGCCGATGGCGGATGGCGGACTGCGCATCGGCGCGATGGTTCGTAACAGCGATCTCGCGCATGACAAGACTGTTATGCAAGAGTACGCGGTGCTTTCGCAGGCACTGCTTTCAGGCGCCTCGCCGCAACTGCGCAACATGGCGACGACTGGGGGAAACCTGCTGCAACGTACTCGCTGCTATTACTTTCGCGATACCAACTACGCCTGCAACAAGCGCGAGCCGGGTTCAGGATGCTCGGCCCTCGACGGCTTCAATCGCATTCACGCGGTACTTGGCACCAGCGAACACTGCATTGCGACACATCCCTCAGATATGGCAGTGGCGATGATGGCACTGGAAGCGGTGCTGCATACCAGCAGCCCTAAAGGTGAGCGCACCATTCCACTGAATGAGTTCTACCTTCTTCCGGGGAGCACGCCACAACGTGAAAATGTACTCGCGCCGGGGGAACTCATTACCCATGTCACGCTCCCGAAGCTACCGAGCGGCACACGATCGTATTACCTGAAGCGACGCGACCGCGCGTCCTATGAATTTGCGCTAGCCTCCGCCGCGGTCGTAGCAAACGTACAAGGCGGAACATTTCAGCATATTCGAATTGCGCTCGGTGGAGTGGGCACCAGGCCGTGGCGGTCGACTGAGGCCGAGCGCGTGTTGCAGGGAAAACAGCCCAGCGCTGGTAATTTTCGTGCTGCGGCCGAGGCAGCTCTGCGCGGCGCGAAGCCGATGCACGACAACCAATTCAAGGTGGAATTAGCCAAGCGCACTCTGGTGCGCAGCCTTCAAACCGTTACCCAGCCAGCCTAGGAAGTCGAATGAGTACATCACCTGTCGGAAAGCCGATCAGCCGCATCGATGGCCCCAAGAAAGTGAGTGGGCGGGCGCCATACGCCGTCGAGCATCGGATGTCGAACCTCGCGTTCGCAGTGCCTGTTACCAGCACGGTCGCCAACGGACACATCACGGCGATCGACACTTCTCAAGCTGAGAAGATGCCGGGAGTTCTGACCATTCTGCATTACGGTAATATCGGACCTCTTTATCGGCCTGCGGGTTCGCTGGAAGAGATGAGCCGGCCAGGTGAAAGTCGTCCTCCGTTTGAAGACGAGAATGTGTATTACTACGGACAATACGTCGCACTCGTCGTGGCGGATACCTTCGAGCAGGCGCAAGACGCGGCCTTTCATGTGAAGGTTTCGTACCAGTCGAAGAAGCCCCTGGTCCGCATGGAGCAGAGGCCGATGCGCGAACCGTCGAGCGGCGGCGAGGACATGTACAGCGCGCCCACTGGTTCCCAGTATGCTCGCGGCGACGCTGAGGCGGCGTACCAGCAGGCCCCAATCAAAATCGATTACACCTACATCACGCCAGTTGAGACCCACAATCCCATGGAGATGCATGGCACGGTCGCGGTCTGGGAAGGCGACCGGCTAACTTTGTATGAATCCTCGCAGGGCGTGGTGAACCACCACAATGTAGCCTCGCAAGTCCTTGGAATGCCGTTGGAAAATATTGACGTCATCTCCCGTTTCATCGGCTCAGGGTTCGGCTGCAAGCTCTTTCCTTGGCCGCATTCATGGCTGGCGGCAGTAGCGGCGAAGAAGGTGAACCGGCCGGTACAATTCGCCATTCCGCGCTCTCTGATGTTCACGACCGTGGGACACCGGCCTTCCGTCGAACAGCACATTCGCATCGGCGCAACCCCGGATGGAAAACTCACGGCCTTCCTCAACGACGCACGAAATGACACTTCACCCGTTGATGATTTCCTGGAGGACTGTGTAGATCCGACTTCCATGCTCTATAGCTGCCCAAATGTTGCAGCCAGACAGCACGAGGTGAAGCTCAACGTTGGCACGCCCACACCCATGCGCGGCCCTGGCCGGACCCCCGCATTGTTCGGGATTGAATCAGCGCTCGACGACCTTGCTATCAAACTAAACATCGATCCGCTCGAAATCAGGCTTCGGAACTATGCCGAAAAAGATGAAGGCTCCAACCAGCCATGGTCCAGCAAACATTTGCGTGAGGCCTACCAAATCGGTGCAGAGAAGTTTGGCTGGAGTAAACGCAATCCGATAGTTGGGTCGATGCGCAACGGCAATGAGATTCTTGGCTGGGGGATGGGAACCTGCACATGGCCTGCGCACCAGCGTGGCGCCGAAGTGCGGGTGCGCCTGCTTGCTGATGGCACAGCGCGCGTTTCCTGCGCCACGCAAGACATCGGCACCGGCACCTACACGGTTTTTGCTGAGATTGTCTCCGACCGAACGGGCATTCCCGTGGATAAAATCGACGTAGTGCTCGGCGACAGCTCTCTGCCGCCGGGTCCCACGTCCGGCGGATCTTCGGCCACGGCGAGCGTTGTCCCCGCTATTGCCGAGGCCACCGACAAGGCGGTTCAGGCGGTACTCAAGGCCGCTCCCAAGGCCGGAGATTCGCCGTTTGCGAAAGCCGATCCCAAAACTCTGAAGTTCGGTCAGGGACGTGTCTATGCGAGCGACAAATCGCCAGGAAACGGAGTTCGCTTCGAAGAGATTCTACAGGCCAACAAACTTGTCGGGCTGGATGGACAGGCAAAAACTGACGAAACGGACGAGCAAAAGAAATACTCGACGCATTCGTTTGGGGCACACTTTTGCGAGATCAGCTTCGACCCCGAAGTCTTCCGTTTACGCGTAACCCGGTGGCTGACGGTGATGGACGGCGGCCGCATGATCAACCTGAAGACGGCACGCAACCAAATTATGGGGGGCGTGGTGATGGGCATTTCCATGGGGCTGTTCGAAGAAACCGTTTACGATCTACGCAACGGCAAGCCTGTCAACAACAATTTCGCGGACTACCTTGTGCCGGTGAACGCGGATATTCCGGAGATCGACGTCATTTTCCTCGATTACCCGGATAAGGTCATGAGCGAATACGGTGCGCGTGGAGTGGGCGAAATCGGCCTGACGGGATGCGCATCGGCGCTGACTATGGCAACCTATCACGCATCCGGAGTGCGCGTGCGCGAGTTACCGATTCGAATCGAGAAGTTGATGGCGTGACGGCTTGCTTCTGACAGACTTCGGTGACCGATATTATCGATGCGCGCATTGTCGGGCCAACGCGAAGCGGCTATAGAGTAAGGTTGGCTATTTGCATCATGCTTGATGCATCTACCAAGGTTACCTTGCGCTTTGGCGATATAACAACAGTTACGCCAAGACACCCTCCGTCGAAAGCCCGAGCTAATAACGGTTGGGCACCCGAGTTTTGAGTTCCGCGCCCGCAGTTCTCTCGCTCATTCGTAAAGCTCATGGTGAGGGTTACCGGCGTTCATACTCGGACGGTTCGACTTAAGCAGGTATAGATGCGAACTGCTGCCGTCATACTTCTCTCTCTGGCAATCCTATTGCCTGGGAACTATAATCTTCCGCGATGATGCCGAACATCGCATCACTGGGCTAGCGCTCTTCTCTCAGGCCGCGCGCGGAATCACGTTCACGAAAACAACTTGAAACGATGTGAATCCGGGACACTCACCGCCGGATCACTTGTGACATCGGCGGGTTATTGCCAGTTAAGAACGGGATGAGTCAAATCGCTCAATCTTCTGTCGTTCATTGGGAGTAACCGGAAGGAATCAACCGCGCGCCTTACGACTCGCGCGGTTTCAGCCCTATTGCGCGGTTGATAAATTGAATTGCTTCTCACTCGCATTTTACAGAGGTAATCAGGAGTTTATATCGCCACGCGACTCTCCGTTTCCAGGTTCTCAGGCGCCACAGTTTGACATAATGAATTGCCAATCTGGGGGGAATTGCAGACCCTATCGATGTTTTTCGCGGAGGTTATTGATGTCTGGAAATCGGAATACACTTTGCGGAAACTCATGCGGAACCGCCGCCCTGCTGATAGCTGCATTTGTTGCTTGCCTCTTGGCGCCACCCGCAAAGGCCGGCACGCGCAGTCACCAGGCCACGTTGCAAGGCACGGTCGTGAGCGCTGGCCATGGTCTGGCCTCATACCAAGTTTCGCTTTACGGCAGCTTCATTCAGAGCGGACCGCCCTGGATGCTGCTGGGTTCGGGAACCACCGACAATTCCGGCCACTTCAGCATCACCTACACCGTGGACGACTCGTGGAGCCATGACCAGCCAGTATTGTTTGTCGAGGCCAGCCGGAGCGCAGCCATGCTGGCCAGTGTCATTGGTATAGGGCTGGACGTCCCAGCCAGTGTTGTGGTCAACGAACGAACGACAGTCGCGACCGCGAACGCATTCGCGCAGTTCGTGGGCAGCGCAACCATTCAGGGCAATATCTACGGGATGAAAAACGCGGTCAGTATGGCCGAGAACTTGGCCGACCCTGTTGCCGGCAACGTAGGTATCGTCTTGAGCTCCACGCCGAACGGCACGGAAACTTCGACGTACGCGACTTTCAATTCGCTGACCAACGTGGTGGCCGCCTGCGTTACTGCTGACGCAAACTGCACAGCCCTGATAACCGCGGCCACGCCGGCCGGCCAACCGCCGCCCGCCAATGTCCTGCAGGCGCTGGCCAACGTAGTGAACTATCCCGCCTATCCGGGCTATCCCGACAATAGCCAGGATCCGATCTACATGCTGTCGCAGGTCGATCCCGTCTACCTGCCGGCGCTGGCGCATCGCCCGACGAACTGGCTGCTGTTCCTCAAGATCACCGGCGGCTTCTACAGCCAGCAGGACAGCAACAACCTGATGAATGGACCGGGCGCCTTCGCTGTCGATGCGCAAGGCTTCGTGTGGGCGGACAACAACTACATTCCGGAGCCGCCGGGACAACCCGCCTGCGCCGGCACCCGCGTGCTGAAGTTCGCTCCTTCGGGCGCATCCGCTCCCGGCTCGCCGTTTTTCGGCGGCGGCATCAGCGGCTCCGGCTGGGGGGTCTTCGTGGACACCAGCAACAACGTCTGGGTCAGCAATTTCGGTTTCCAGGACCCGGCGTGCCTGTTAATGCAGAACAGAGCGCCACACAATGCGATGTCGGAGTTCAGCGCGGACGGCACGCCGATCTCGCCCCCGCAAGGATTCACCGATGGCAACCTGTCATGGCCGATGGGTGCTGCGTTGGACCGCTCGGGTAACATCTGGATCGCCAACTGCGGCAGCGATACCGTCACTCGTTATGCCGGCGGAGATCATACCCTTGCCAGCAGCATCGCGCTGGGAGCGGCGGTTTCGCCCAATAATCCGCAGATCAAGCCCTTCGGCGTCGCCGTCGACCTCGCCGGCAACATCTGGACCACCAACAACCGCAGCAGCACTGTCACGATTCTATCGCCGCAAGGGCGTGTGCTTAAGACCATCCCGAGTGTTTACCAGGGCAAGACGATCATTACTCACCCGATCGGCAACGCGCCCGACATCGAAGGCAACATGTGGGTGGCCAACTCCGACTACCTGGATGCGCCCTGCCCGACCAGGAAGATGCGCGGCTCCGCGATGAATCCTTCGATCACCATGTTTCAGATGGGCACGCAGGAACCCTACCCGGGTTCGCCCTTCACCGGCGGCGGAGTGATCCTGCCGTGGGGGCTTCTGGTTGACGGAAAGGACACCGTGTGGGTCTTCAACTTCGGCTTCGCCCCGCTTGAGCACGAGAGCCCCGTTCCCACCGCGACCAACATCAGCCGGTTCTGCGGCTACAACACGACGAAGTGCCCGGCGAACCTTCATACCGGCGACCCGATCTCACCATCGACGGGCTACCAGAGCGATGCCTTTGTGCGAATTACCGGGGGCGCCGTCGATCCTTCGGGCAACATCTGGATGACCGGCAATTGGAAGCTCGACGCCAATCCATTCCTCAACCCGGGAGGCAACTCCATCGTGATTGCAATTGGAGCGGCGGGGCCTGTCCAGACGCCGGTGATTGGTCCACCTGTCCCGTTCCAGTAAACTCGGGTCTAGAATTTCCCCGGTCAGTGCTCTGTCTTCGTGGTTGCAGTACGGCAACGCGAAGTTGAACCGCTGATCGCGTCGATGCTTCTCGATACAGCATGACCCGAAGTTGTCCAGAAATCCTCTTCGAGGAAGTGTGCCGGGGCCAGGCTCACTTTCCGGCGGCCGCGGGCTTCGGCTGGAACGCGGGATCGCCTGACTGCCACAGAATGAAACTCATCTCATCCGCAAGCAGAGCTTCTCTTTGCGGACGACTCGATCCCAATCCGTGTCCTTCGTCAAAATCGACCCGCAACAGTACTGGGCGTCCGCTCGAAGTGGCGGCCTGCAAGCGCGCGATCATCTTCGCTACCATCCAGGTCGGAACCCGGGGATCATTCGTTCCCGTGATACCAAGCACCGCGGGATACTTGGTCCCGTCCACCACATGGTGGTAGGGGCTGACCGCGTACAGATACTTGAATCCTTCCGCCTCGGTGACGTCGCCGAATTCCGGCACATTGGCCGCGCCTCCCTGCGAGAGCTGGAAGCGCAGCAGATCGGTCATTCCCACGTTGTCAATGGCCGCTACGAACAGCTCGGGATGCTGCACGATTGCGCCGCCAACCGCGATGCCTCCCGCGCTGGTACCCATCACCGCCAGGTGTTCGGGAGACGAGTAATGCTGCTGGTTCAGGTATTGTGCGGCCGCTACCATGTCGTCGATAGTGTGCTGTTTGGTCTGCTTGCGGCCGGCATTGTGCCAGGCCTCACCAAACTCGCCGCCACCCCGAACATGCACGATGGCGAGTACCCCTCCCCGCTCCAACCAGGCCAGCGTGCGCGGATCGAAGTATGGATCGATGGAAACTCCGTAAGAGCCGTAGCCCTCGTAAAGCGTGGGATGCGAGCCGTCCAGTGCCAAGCCCTTCTTGCAAAGAATGGAAAGCGGAATCTTGGTTCCGTCGGCGCTCGTGGCCTCCACTTCGCGCGCATCGATAGAGGTGAAGTCGGCCGGATGGCTCTGGATAAGGTTGGTGTTGCTCACCCGGCGGTCGGATGGAGTATAGGCAAACGCCTGATCTGACTGCGTCCATGACTCCAGGCGGAAGACGATTCCGGGCAGGAGCACGTTGGCGTCGATACTAGAGGTAGTTCCGGTATAAGGCAGCGTAATCTTTTGCCACTTCAATCGCGGGCCGTAGTCGGAGCGCTGCAATTCGAAGACGACCCCGCGCCGGGAAGAGAGATACAGCCCATCGCTGGCGGCGTAAATTCCGGTGAGCACGCTATCGCCAGCGGGCAGGAGTATTTTCGCGTGCGCCATGTCCGGATGGTCGAGGTCGAGCGAAACAAGTTTTCGGTTGGGGGAATCCTTCTCCAGCAGAAGGTACAACGTGGAAGCGTGCTGAGCGACGGGGCTATCGGCGGTGGTCGATAGCATGTCGTCAGCAGAGACAATCCTGCGCCACGGTGTGCTGGCATTCTTCACGCTGCTGGCAGGCGCGAGGTAGAGACTCGGTGCGCCGGTTGTTCCCGCCGAATAGAAACCGAGAGCGTAGTCCGATCCCGGAGTGACACCAGCGCCTACAAAGCCTGCTTTGGGAACGTCGACTGACGGTGATACTCCGGGGCCGAATGGCGTTCCGTCTTTGTGGCCGCGACCTGGCGAAGTTCTTGCAAGAACTGGTTTGGGCGCTTTACGTCAAGTTGACTCCGAACAGGCCAACTTCAGGATGGCGCGTGATCCGCGCGGAATCTGGCTCTCCACGATGGACGCATTTAAAACTCTTGCTGCCTAAATCCAGTGTCGCTCGAACCCCGCAAGTCCTCCCGCAGATGGCATAGCTTACACTCAAACTACATGCTCAACCGGGGCTATGCCTACACCACAGTCGTCAGCAGAAAATACCAAGGACAAACCCTGCTCTCCCACTTGGCAAGCCTTTACCCCCACTCAACCCCACAAGCCTGGCAACAAAACCTGAACAACGGCGAACTCACTCTCAACGGCATCACCGCCACCGGAAGCGAACCGGTCACTTTAGGCCAAACCCTTGTCTGGAACCGTCCACCCTGGATCGAACCAGACTCCCCTCAGCACTTCGAAGTCCTGTTTGAAGACGCATATCTGTTGGCCGTCAACAAACCCAGTGGGCTGCCCACCCTCCCCGGCGGAGGCTTCATGGAAAACACCCTCCTGCGCTTGGTGCAAAGGCAAACCCCGACCGCAAACCCTCTCCACAGGTTGGGCCGAGCCACCACCGGCATCGTCCTCTTCGCCAAAACATCGCGGGCGGCCTCTAATCTACTCGCGAACTGGAACACACCCAAAATTCAAAAAATCTACCGGGCGCTGGCTCAAAACAGTGCACAGCACGACGCCTACGAAATCCTCGCACCCATCGGGCTCGTACCCCACCCGCTCATCGGTTCCGTGTGGGCCGCCAACCCAAATGGCAAGCCGTCAAAGTCATTGGCAAAGGTGATCTCACGCACCACCAGTACCACGACATTTGAGGTAAGCCTAAATTCGGGTCGCCCTCATCAAATCAGAATCCATCTGGCATCCATCGGCCATCCCCTGGTAGGCGATCCTCTGTACGGCTTGGCCGGCCAGCCTCTTGAAAACCTTCCCGGCCTCCCCGGCGATGGAGGATATTCCCTGCACGCCCAGTTTCTGAAATTCCACCACCCCATCACCGGAGAACAAATCAATCTTGAGGCAGCTTTGCCGTCTGGATTCTCATTGCATCAGTAGGTTCACGGCGGGAATCAAATCATAGTGGCCGTTGAAACCTGCGCGATCCCGCCATTTCGAATCCTAACGAAGCGAGTTTAATTCAGTTAGACGGGTTGTCGGCGTTCCGCCCTTGTGGCCGCGACATGGGTGTTCTTCGAGAGCACGCGGTGGCGTTTCACGTCCAACGGGGTGCCAATGCGGTTGCCGGAAGCTGGCCGACTTATATAAGATATGCCAAAAAAGTTTACAAGAAGACCGCAAGGGGACGGGCCCGCGACGCCTAGCACCAACTACATAACGCCAGGCGGCCTGCAGCGCCTAAGAGATGAGCACCGGTTTCTGCTCACGAGGGAACGCCCGGCCGTGACGGAGGTGGTGGCGTGGGCTGCCAGCAACGGCGATCGCAGTGAAAACGCCGACTATCAGTACGGCAAGCGGCGGCTGCGCCAAATCGATGGACGAATTCGCTTTCTCATGAAACGAATCGAGTCCGCGGAAGTGGTTGACCCCGAAACTCCGAGAGCGGGGACGGCGGCGACGAGGGCATTCTTTGGAGCGACTGTGCGCTATGCCAGTGCCGCGGCAACGGAGCGAGTGGTGAGCATCGTGGGCACAGATGAGGTCGATCTCAACCGCAACCACATCAGTTGGGTGTCGCCTCTGGGGCGCGCGTTGATGAAGTCGGCAGCGGGCGATCGCGTAGTTCTCCAAGCGCCGGGCGGTACAACATACCTGACAGTGCTGGAAGTGTGTTACGAGCGCATTTCGGTGGAACCGTTCCGTGAACCACCCGGAGCTGAGGCCTCAGGAAAGGGACTCCCTCGCGGAGCCAATCCACCTGACGAAGTTTAGCGAAGCGGCACATGAACATTCCAGCGCCCCGCGCAGGACGGATTGTGAGCTGACTCAAGGGCTATTTGTTCCGCTATTGTTCGAATCCCAGTCAGGAACGCTCGCGTGTAACGGCGCAGTGTTTAGCAACTGCTCCGAATGGATCGTCAGCCACTCGGAAGTAATCCAGTTTGACGGGTTGTCGGCTATTCGGAAAATGGTGCATTCGCGACGACATCGGCAAAGTTGGGGGATGTGTACTCCTCGAGATATCGAACGCCGAACTCCCGCACGATGTTGTCAAAGGTGGACTCCGGCTTCCGACGAGCGATGTTGCAAAGGCACTCTTTGAGTCCGTTCTTAAGTGCCAGGCGCGGAAACTCGGCCAGGATTGCGCCTTGTTTGTCCTGCGGAATTCGATCAAGGCCTACCCCCAGTACATCCACCGTTATTCCCGAATGCAACAGTTCCCGTCATCTTCCAGCTGGGGCTATCCTCGACGATTACTGGAACGCATCGGGCAGACCAGCCACAGGCTGGGTCTGGCCGGCCTCACGCGGCAGCAAGCTTCCCATCGACTTCAATAACCTCTACCGCCGTCACATCATGGCCAGGATGAACAAAGCCGGACTTACCTGGTACGGCTGGCACGCTTTCCGGCCGGGCCTGGCTTCCAACCTTTCCGACCTCGGGGTTCCGGACAATGTCATCCAGCGGATCTTGCGCCACGGCGACCTCGCAACCACCGAAAAGTTCTACCGGAAGACCCGTCGGCCGGCCGTTGCAAAAGCCATGAAGAAGCTCTCGATACGGTTGTCAGTCGTAACCAAGCCGAACCTTACAACGGACAAATAACGGACAGTGTGTTTCGCGTCTGTAAATTATTGAAAATGGAGGCCCTGGGCAGAGTCGAACTGCCGACCAACGGTTTAGGAAACCGCTGCTCTATCCATCTGAGCTACAG
>CAVUSW010000007.1:0-112106 GCA_963744265.1 uncultured Acidobacteriaceae bacterium | reverse complement strand
CGAATGCAACGCGTCGCTTCCAAGCCGTCCAGATTGGGCATCTGCACGTCCATCAGAATGATGTCGAACTGCTGCTTCTCGCTGATAGCAACGGCGGCCTCGCCATCTTCCACGATGGTAACGGCATGGCCTTCTTTTTCCAGCAACCTGACCAGCAGGCGCTGATTGACTCGATTGTCCTCGGCCGCCAGGATTCTGAGCCGGCTGGGCCGCTCACCCGGAGGCAGCGAGTGTTCCCGCTCGGGAACAGCAAAGGCGTCCTTGTCCTGAAGAACACGAACGATGACGTTGAGCAACTCGCCTTTGCGAATCGGTTTGATCACATAGGCTGAAACTCCCAATTCGCGGCAGCGGTTGATCTCGCCAGGACGGAGCCCGGTGCTGAGCATCAAAACAGTCGCGCCCGCCAGCTTGGGATTGTGCTGGATGCGTTCCGCCAACTCGAAGCCATCCATTCCAGGCATGTTTCCGTCGATCAGCACCAGGCGATAGGCTGCATTGGCGCCGGCTGCCGCTTCCATGGCAGAGAGGCCGAGCAAGGCGCTTTCCGCCGCGTCCGGCTTCATGCCCCATTGGGTCAGCATTCCGCTCAGGATCTTGCGCTGGGTCAGATTGTCATCCACGATCAAGGCGCAAATTCCACGCAGGAAGCCGGGTACCACCAGACTGCCGGGCGCTCCGGCGGGCAACGGAATCACTACATGAAACTCGCTGCCTTGACCAGGCTCGCTGCGCACCCAAATCTCTCCTCCCATCAGCCGCGCCAGGCGAGAGGAGATGGCCAAGCCCAAGCCAGTACCGCCCAGGCGGCGGTTAGGAGAGGAATCGGCTTGGGAGAAGGCTTCAAAGATGGAATCCTGTTTGTCATGCGGGATGCCCATGCCGGTATCGCGTACCAGCATGTGAATCATGTTCGGTCCCCGTTCGGGCGCGCCTTCCAGAGTTACTACGACTTCGCCGCGATCGGTGAACTTGATGGCGTTCGCCACCAGGTTGACCAGGATTTGCCGCAGCCGATGGGCATCGCCGACCATCACGTCGGGTACTGAGGGCCGAATGTCGTACACCAGCTCCAGCCCTTTCTGGTGGGCTCGAATTGCGATCCCCTTCAGCGTGGCGCCGACGAGTTCGTGAATGTTGAACTCGAAGGCGTCCAATTCCAGCCGTCCAGCCTCGATCTTGGAGAAGTCCAGGATGTCATTGATGATCGACAGCAGGGACTCGGCCGACAACTTCACGGTGGAAAGATATTCCCGTTGCTCCGGAGTCAGGTTGGTCTCCAGTGCCAGCTCGGTCATCCCGATGATGCCATTCATGGGAGTGCGAATTTCATGACTCATGCTGGCCAGAAATTCGCTCTTGGTGCGATTGGCGATGTCGGCTTCCTCTTTCGCTTTGGCCAGCTCATGGTTGGTTTTCTCGCGCCGGATCAGTTCCTCTTCCAGGCTAAGGTTGCTTCGCTGCAGATCTTCTTCCCGCCTCTCAATCTCCGCCAGCATGGTGTTGAAACAGGCGCCGAGTTGGGCAATCTCGTCGGTTCCCGAAATCGACATCCGGGCGGTGAAGTCTCGATCGTGGGTCACACGGTGCATGACCCGGGCCAGTTCGGAGAGCGGCCCCGAAATCTTACGCTGGAGCAAAGAGCCCGAAGCCCATCCCACGGCCAGCGAAAGCGCTAACAGGACACCAGCCAACGCTAGCAAGCGCTTGCGTCTCTGCCGCAGGTCCAGCTCATCGGAAGTGAGGCAAAGCATTCCCACGACTTGGCCGTTGCGAAACACGGCGCGCATTTCGGAAGAGTAAGAAGCCCGGACAGGCTGGACCTGAGGTAATGTCGAGGCACACATCAGGGGCGACCGGGCCGGCTCATAGTGAGCGAACAGATGACCTGAAAGCTCATAGAGACATGCGGCAACCACCGAGGGCTCGACACGCAAAGCTCGCAGAACTTCGGCAGCGGCAGGCTGATCGCTGAAACTCAGCGCCGTCCTCGAATTCTGTCCCACAACGTCGGCCAGGGTGGAGAGATGGCTCTGCAGTTCGCTGCGGCAGCGCGCATTGTCAAACAGCAGAAATGCGGAAGTTAACGTGCACAGCGCCAGACTGCTGGCCGCAACGATCACCCAGGTCATCTGCTTAGCGAAGCTGTGTCCGCTCAAGTTCAGCATCTGCGACCATCATCCCGGCTGGCCCAAACCTATCGCCGGGACAAAGCAAGGCTACCTGGATCAAGGCTGCTGCCTACTAGTCCAAGTACAGTTGGCTGACCCGCTGTTTCCCAGGTGAATCGCCGGCGAGCGAGGATGAAATTCCTCCAAGGTTACTTATCGGTGGAGGCGGCCATTGGCTTGAATCCCGCCGGATAGCCCGGCAAGACGGCGGGAGAAATATCAGGAATGCCGATTCGCCATGGGCCTGAACGCAGGCCCAGTTTGCTGAGGCAGTCCAGGCGGGCACGTGGCCGTGCCGCTCTGACAGAGGCGTAGCCCGGACTTCTCACAACGTCAGTTGTGTCTTGCTACTACTTGCGGGCACCTGCACACTCTCACCGGGCGTTCGGAAAGACCGATACGGGGTTTGAGCGGTCAGGGCGCGGTGGAAAAACACCGCTACCGCACGAGCCACAGTTTCGTCCTGCGGATCGGCATGGCAAACCGAATCGATTCCCAGATGGGTTCCACGGTGTTGGCTGCCGCTGAGAAACAGGATGATGGGCGTCCGAGGAGCCAGAAGCTTCAATTCCGCGCCCAACAGACTACCGTCCCGGACCGCATCGTGGCGAATCATAATGGCATCCACGGAAACATGCGACAACAGTAGTTTGGCGTCTTCGGGATGGTGCTCAATCAAAAGCCGGAAACCCGCGGCACGCAGTGCGGCGGTAAAAGGAGAATGGACTTCGCTCTGATCGCAAAGTAATAGGAGGGTCAATCCAGCACTCATTACGTCAACCTTTCGAGGCCAGATTGAGTTTGCAGTCCTACCAACAGAAAAATTGCCGCCCACCCAGCGGAGGGCAAAAAAAGATGACGCACTTCTGGCGCTATTTTAGGCTTGAAAGCAATTCCGTCAAGGAAGAAATACCGATTCGAATATCAGTCCGCCAATGCCCGGCTTTCGATAGCTCGTTTTCGCAACATTTTATGTTTATGCGACACGCCACAATCTTCTATTCATACGCCAGGGCATCGATCGGGTCTTTCTGCGCCGCCTTGATCGACGGATAGAGTGCTCCCAGCAGCGAGCCAATGAGGGCAATGATCGCCGCCTTCACCAGCCAAGCATAGGTAATGAGAACCGGCAGCGTTTGAAACTTGGTTCGCAATCCCGCCCGCGCGCCATAACTGATAGCGATTCCCAGGATGACCCCGGCAATCGCGATCAGCAGCGTCTCCCGCAGCACCGCGTTCACGATATAGAACTTGTCGGCGCCCAGCGACTTCAGGATGCCAATCTCGCGCGTGCGCTCCATCACCGCCGCGTACATCGCCTGGAATATCACAATGAAGCCGATGACCATGGCGATGCCAATCACGACGTCGATGACCGTGTTGAGCCCGGGAATGCTGGCCGAGGTCATCAGGCTGAGATATTCCTTCAGCGAATGCACGCCGTATTGCTGCATCCCGGGGATATTCTTGATGGCCTGAACAACTTCGTCGGCATGATTTGGGTCGTCAAGTTTGACATAGAAGATGGAGGCCTTGTTAAGGGAGCCATTCAGATCTTGTAACGTGGCGATGGGGATGAACTCGCGCGCGCCTTTGCCGTGCTCCACAATGCCGCAGATGCGGAAGGGATGGTTGAGCGTTTCCAGGGTGTCGCCGACCTTGAGATGTTTCGATCCGGCCTTCAGGTCGTCGATGATCATGTCGTACGGACCCTGAAACGGTCCGCCGGACAGGTAGCGGAACCCGCCGCTCACCGCATCAAACGATTGCAGGTCGATGCCGTAAAGGACTTCGACCGTTCCCGACGTCGTGACCTGCATGACTACCGGAGCTACGGCGGCGACGTGGTCTAGCTGGCGTAGCTTGTCGGCAACCTTTACCGAGACCGGCGCACCGCTCACACCCATGATCAGCGAGGATCCCGGCGGCTGCACCATAATGTCGGCGCCAATTCCTACCTGGCGGCTGCTGCTGTCGTTCAAAATGCCGAGCATGATGCCCACGATCAGCAGAATGAGCGTGACCTCAACCGCCACCGCGATCACACTGATGATGGTGCGAAATGGCCGGTACAGCAGGTTGGCGAGGATCATCCGGTTCATCATGAGAAGCTCGATTGTATAGGATGCAAGCGCAGTTCGGCGCGTTCAGCGGCACGCTGCTGCGATCAACCGGCGACTGCGCGGTCGAGGATGGCGGAACGAAATCCGCTGATGCGACGGCGTTCCGCAAGCAACTCCAAGCACTGTTCGATTACGAATCCGGGAGCGCCCCGCAATCAGCGCCTCTTACTCTTGTTCTTGAGCATTGCCCAGGCAATCACAATGATCGCAACCGCGGCGATAATGAATCTTCGCAGCAACTGAAGTGAGAGCAATATGCCCATGACTAAGATTCTGCCACAAACCTAATTGTGTGTCAGGGCTCGAGGCTGTTAGACATCCGTATCCACCCGATGACCCCATTACGCTCTACAGCGGTTTACTGCACCGGCGAGGGCAGGATGCTTACGATTCACGACTCGCACCCCTTTCCGCCATTGCTCATCGACCTGCACTAACGTCCATTCGATGCGTGGAGAGAGATAGCGCAACAGTACGTCTGTCGTGGGATGCACGCGCAGTGCGGGCGCGACCAGGTACAGCAGAGGAGGAGCGCTGGAGAGTTCGGCTCCAGCGAAGTATCCATTGCGAGTGAACTCGCCGTGCTGCTGATGCCAGCGTACCCGCGCCCAGTAGTCCAGCCCCTGCAGCGGCAGGTGAATATCCTCGTCAGCTTTCAGCTCCAGCACCGCCAGGCGGCCATCCAGAGTGCAGGACAACACATCCAGCATGGCGCGATCGCAGGCCGTGAAGGCCGGCACTTGCGAATAGACGAAATGCGCCATCGAGCCGCTCGTCGATTGCCCTAGCGTCGCGAGTGATCAGGCTTTCCAGCCAGCGCTCGGGAGCCAAGCGGAAGAAAAGGTTGGTATGCGAGCCGGAGGGATGGCGCTGCTCGACGATGCGCTGCACCAGTTCGGCGAACAGGGCTTCGCTACACTCATCGAGTATGTACTCGGCTGGGCCGATGCCAAACAGAATCGATTCGCGGTTACGAAAAGAACCTGACATCGGAGTCAAGCACGCCCGCGCAAACTCCAGTCCGTAAAGACGAAACACAACTTCCGACGCAGACTGGACGGTGATCTCCGCGGCGGGCGCCAGCGTGCGAATGCGTGCGACGGAAGCAGCGAAGCGCTGCCGTGCGGCGGGCACATCGACCGCATGGGTGAGGCGGGTAATGATATTGCCGCTGTCGGCGGAGTCGACGGATTCGCAAATCTCGGAGCGCTCGTCGAGTTCATAGAGCTGCCACTTCGCCGCCTCGGCATTCAGGTTAGCCGCGCGCTGCCGAACGATCTCCGACCGGCTCGGGGGCAGAAACAGCTTCAGGCCTTCGACGTGGGCCCGGCCCGCAAGCTGCCGGCGCTGATAATCCATCCAGAGAATGCCGAAGGTGAGGGCCGCATCCACCGACGTCTGAGTCTCTTCTGCATTGACCCCGAGCACGGCAAACGCCGATTGACCGGCGCGAAGCAGGCCGCGGGTATAGACCGGGCTGCAAGAGTGCTCCAGATCGGGGCTGCCGCTGAAGTGCTCGATCTTGAAGCCGGGATATTCGCGCCGCAGAACTCGCTCTAGCATCGACTGATACGATTTCCGAGCGCGGCGCTTTGCGGCTCCCGCTCGCCGGTCGCGATCACCGCAAATTTCCATCACCTTCGGTTGTGCTTGCCCGAAACGCAGCACCTGCAGGTGTAAAGTGCGGCCATTGATCTGGGCATCGAGCACGCGCCGTACCGTATTGCGCTCCTCCGACCAGATGTGGAGGATGCACTTGCCCTCGCCGGAAACCGAATACTTGGCGGTGCCGAAGTCGAACAGGACTTCTCCATCCTCGGTAGCCACAGCCTCTGGCGAGTCGGCCAGGAACTGCTCCATCGTCTGGGTGAGGAATTCAGCGGAGATGGTAGCTGTGGGCATGGGTATACCTGCAAAAAGCTTAGCGGAGTCGCGCCCTGGGCGCTGTCTCCGGCAACACAGCACTGTGTGATAATGAATATTCGGCGCGAGTTTTACCGTGCGCGGACCACAAATCGCGGGTAAAGCCATCAACCGGCTGTTCCCGCTCCTTTGCCGGCTGTTGGGCATCCAATTGAGTGTGATTATGGACAAGAAGTTTTTCTTTGATCGCTACGGTTTGGCGCAGGCGGACGTGGAACGTTATCTGTCTGCGGCGCTTTCTGCGGGCGGCGACTTTGCCGACCTCTATTTCGAATATCAGACATCGACTTCGGTATCGCTCGACGAGAGCATGGTGAAGTCCGCCACCCAAGGCATTTCCGCCGGCTGCGGAGTACGCGTGATGTCGGGCGAGCGCACTGGCTACGCTTATACTGACGATCTCTCGCCAGCCCGCATCTTGCACGCGGCGCGCACGGCGGCATTGATTGCCAGTGGTCCGGCCAAGCAGCCAGTAGTCGGCTTGACCGACAAGCCGGCTCACAATCTCTATCCTGTGCCGCTGCCATCGGTCGAAACTGATGTATTGGCCAAGGTTGATCTGGTGCAGCGTGCCGACAAAGCGGCGCGCGCCTACGATCCGCGAATCCACGAAGTGCGGGCCAGTTATGCAGACGAACTGCGGCACATTTTAGTGATTGGCTCGGACGGCAGCTTTGCCGAGGATTCGCAACCCATGGCGCGCATGAGTGTCTTCTGCATCGCGAAGTCGGAGAGCGCCGGTTCGGCGCGCGGCAGCGCAGGCGGGGGCGGCCGCGTGTCGCTGGATTACTTCCAGGGTGATAGCTCGCCCGAGCACTTTGCCAAAGAGGCCGCGCGACAAGCCATTATTCAGCTCGATGCTCGCGAGGCTCCGGCCGGCGAAATGGAAGTGGTGCTTGGTCCGGGATGGCCGGGAATCCTGTTGCACGAAGCCATCGGCCACGGTCTGGAAGCCGACTTCAATCGCAAGAAGACGTCGGCGTTCTCGGGAATGTTGGGTCGACGCGTGGCCAGCGACAAATGCACGGTGGTCGATAACGGCACCATGCCGGGACGCCGCGGATCGCTCAACGTGGACGACGAGGGCAATCCCACTGAGAATACGGTGCTGATCGAGAACGGAATTCTCAAGGGCTATCTGTCGGACAAACTGTCCTCGCGCCTGATGGGCATTCCTAACACTGGCAACGGCCGTCGCGAGAGCTATCAGCATATTCCCATGCCCCGCATGACCAATACCTATATGCTCGCCGGGCAGGATTCGCCGGAAGATATCATCCGCTCGGTGAAGTATGGGGTGTACGCAGTGAACTTTGGCGGCGGACAGGTCGACATCACCAATGGAAAATTTGTTTTCTCCGCGTCGGAGGCCTATCTGATTGAAGATGGCAAGGTTACATCGCCGCTGAAGAATGCGACGCTGATCGGCAATGGGCCGGACGTCTTAACCAGGGTTTCGATGGTGGGCAGCGATTTGCAACTCGACGAAGGCGTGGGGACGTGCGGCAAGGATGGACAATCCGTGCCTGTGGGCGTCGGCATTCCGACGCTCAAGATAGATCGGCTGACGGTGGGCGGAACCGGCGGATAAGGGTGTATCCTTCCCGTGCGCTTTTTACCGGAATAGAGATCCTTCGACTCCAGCGGCCAACATCAGGCCGCTTCCGCTCAGGATGACAGGCGTTACAGATCGTGTCGCCAGATCCCACAACGTAGTACTCATACAAAGTAGGACTAAATATCATGACCGTTTCGACCCAGGAGCGCCCCACGGGCGCGCAGACAACTTCCACCGATCTGAAAGAAATCGCGGCTGACGTGGTTCGCCGCGCCATGCAGGGGGGCGCCACCGCCGCCGAAGCCGTTGCCATGGACGGCAGCGAATTCTCGACTGTGGTTCGGCTAGGAGAAGTCGAGACGCTGAAGGAATCCGGCTCCAAGGGCATTGGCGTGCGTGTCTTCTTTGGCCAGCGGGCCGCCAGCACCTACTCCAGCGACCTGTCTCCCGCGGGCTTGAAACAACTGGTGGATTCGGCCCTGGCCTTGGCCAAGGTCACTAGCGAAGATCCTTTCGCCGGTATTCCGGAGCCGGCGCAACTAGGCAAGCTGGAAGGCGATCTCGATCTTTATTTCGACGACGTGTATTCGCTCTCGACCGCCGACCGCATCGACTACGCTCGCCGCGCGGAGAAGGCGGCGCTCGATGCCGATCCTCGCATCAACAACTCCGAGGGCGGCACGTTCGACGCGGCCATTGGCTACAAAGTGCTCGCCAACTCCCACGGGTTTATCGGCGACTATCAGCGCTCCTACTGCTCGGTATCGGCAGTGCCCATCGCGCAGGTGGAGAACTCGGCAATGCAGCGCGACTACTGGTACTCGGTGGCGAATTCGCTGAAGAAGCTGGAGTCGCCGGAAGAAGTCGGCCAGATTGCCGCGAAGCGCACTTTGCGACGGCTGGGCGCGCGCAAGGTAAAGACCGCGAAGGTGCCGATCGTCTTCGAACACACAGTGGCCGGCGCCCTGGTAGGGCACATCTTCGAAGCAGTGAATGGCGATTCGATCTATCGCGGCGCATCGTTCCTCACCGGCAAACTGAATGAGAAGATCGCGGGCGACAACATCAATGTTGTCGACGACGGCACTATGCGCGGCGGCTTCGGCACCAGCCCTTTCGATTCCGAAGGCGTGCCTAGTCGTAAGACGGTCGTCGTCGAGAATGGCGTGCTCAAGTCCTACTTGCTGAATACCTATACCGCCAAGAAGCTGCGATTGCAGACCACGGGCAACGCCTCGCGCGGACTGGCGGGAACGCCGGGAATCGGCCCGGGGAATTTCTTCTTGCAGCCCGGCGCGAAGAGCATGCAAGAAATTATCGGCGACATTCAGGAAGGATTGTTCGTTACCGAATTCCTGGGTTTTGGGGTCAATCTGGTGACCGGCGACTTCTCCCGCGGGGCCAGCGGATTGTGGATCCAGAATGGCGAACTCACCTTCCCGGTGGAAGAGATCACGGTCGCCGGCAATCTGAAGGACATGTTCTTTAACATCTCCGAGATTGGTAACGACCTGGAGTTCCGCAGCTCCATCGCTTCGCCCACGTTGAGGATTGACGGCATGACGGTCGCGGGCGAATAGCGGATTTTTCGCAGATCCACACATCGTTACGAATTGTGAATTTTCCTTGTGCTGGGGAACTTTTCGTCCCCGCCAGCGTCTTCTAGAGCGTGAATCATCGTATTGCCACGCTCACGTGTCTGCTGCTGCTGAGTTGGTACAGTGCTGCGGCGCAATCTGCCGCGAATTCCGATTCCCGTCAAAAGCAAACTGCAGGAATGGCCGCCCACTCGGCCGCCAACCCGGCTCCCGACGTACGCGAGATCATGCGGCGCGCGGTGGACAAAGACATCGTCGACTGGCAGGCAGCCAAGGACTACACGTTCATGGAACGTGTCCGGGAGGACAAGCTCGACGGCAACGGCCATGTACAGTCGAGCAAACTGGAGACCAGCGAAATCCTAGTTCTTTATGGCGAGCCGTTTGAGCGATTGGTGGAGCGCGACGGCAAGCCGCTTCCATCCAAGGACCAGAGCAAAGAAAACGAGAAGTTCGACAAGGAAACCAAGAAGCGGGAGAACGAAACTCCGGAAGAGCGCCAGAAGCGGCTGGAGAAGTACGAAAAGGAGCGAGAGGACCAGCGGGCCTTCGTGCGCGAGATTCTGGATGCTTACGATTTCAAACTCATCGGCGAAGAAGTCTTGAATGGCCGCAAGGCTTGGGTCATCGACGGCACGCCTCATCCGGGATTCGAAGCCAAGCGCAAGGACGCGAAGATGTTGCCGAAGATCAAGCCGCGCTTCTGGATCGATCAGCAGGATTACACCTGGACCAAGCTGACCGGCGAAGTCACCGACACAATTTCCTTTGGCTGGGTGGTTGCCCGAATGCATCGAGGCACGCGATTTGAGATGCAGCAGGAGCGGGTAAACGGCGAAGTGTGGTTGCCGGAACGGATTGACGTCCACCTGGACGCACGGGTGGCGCTGCTCAAGGGGTACAACGAAAACGTGCACGTGACCTATTCGGATTACCGCAAGTTCCGTACCGACACGAAGATCACGCTGGCGACGCCGGCAACGACGAACTAAGCAGATTCACAATTCCTGTATCCGGGTGAACTCGCCTTCAGAGGCTGCTGGAAAAGTCAAAAGAGCAGATCCCTCGCCGGCTGAAGCCGGCTCGTGATGACAAAAATAAAGGACCTGGACGCGGCGCTGAAGCGCCGCACTACCCGAACGACCTTTCAAATAGAGTTTTTCAGCAGCCTGTGAAAGGCCTGCTCCACCCAGTGCGGCTGCGGCAATTCGGAAACGGGTCTCAGCCTTCGTCTCATAGCTTTGCCAGGAGCTCGCGTTTCCTTTCGTCGGGAAGGAATGAACCGCGAAAAGAATTTCTCGCCAACTCCCGGAGTTCGTCGTCGGTGAATCCGAAAACATCCTGTGCGATTTGATATTCCCTGATGAGCGTGGTGCGGAACATGTCCGGATCGTCGGTATTCAACGTGACCAGCACGCCCGCATCGAAGAGTTTGCGAACTGGGTGCTGTTCCAGCGCCGTGCAACAACCCGTCATCACGTTGCTGGTAATACATATCTCCACCGGAATCTGCTTCTCCGCCAGATAACGGACTAGCTCCGGATCGTCGATTGCGTGCAGGCCATGACCGATGCGATCGGCCTTCAGTTCACGCAGCGCTCCCCAGATTGACTCCGGACCAAGCGTCTCGCCGGCATGAACTGTCAAGCGCAGACCGTGATTCGAGGCGTGCTCATACACTTCGCGAAACTGTTCTGGTCCGGCATGGCGCTCGTCGCCGCCAATGCCGATCCCGACAACGTTGCTGCCTTTGAGCCGGACGGCCTCATCGACTACCCGGCGGGCCTCGTCTACTCCGAAGTGGCGGACCGCATCGAAGATCCAATACAGTGACATACCGAAATCGTGTTCGCCACGCTGGCGGCCGCGTTCCGCGCCCTCGAAGAGAGGTGCAAACTCCTGTCCGCGCCACTGCACAACGCCGGCCGAAATGTAGACTTCGGCGTGTACTACATTCTGCGCCAGCAGTTTCTGCATCAGGCGGTAAGTGACGAGTTCGTAGTCCTCGGCCGTTCGCAGACGCTCGGTGACCGTCTTGAAAGCCCACATGAAGCCGGTGAAGTCCTTGTATTCATATAGGGCGCGGGCTTCCTCCTCGGTAAACACGCGGCCGCTGTCTTCGATATTTCGATAGCGATCGTTCGTGGTGGAGAGTGGCGTGGGATGGCGATGGCTCAACTCTGACAATGTGGGAGGATCGACTGTTCCCTCAAGATGCAGGTGCAGTTCAGCCTTGGGCAAGGCGAGGATAAAGTCGTCGCTCACGGCTTTGGCGTCGCCCGAAGCGAGTTGCGGGGGCTGAACTCGCTGCGATGACGGCTGTAGAGCCAGTAGACGATCATCCCGATGATCAGCCAGACAAAAAAGCGCAGCCAAGTCAGAATCGGCAGGCCTGCCATCAACAAAATGCAGAAGATGACGCTAAGGATCGGCGCGGCCAGACCGCCGGGCGCGCGAAAGCCGCGATGCCGGTCGGGCTGCTTGTAGCGCAGGATAATCACTCCCAGCGACACCAGCACAAACGCAAACAGCGTGCCGATGTTCGACAAGTCCGACAAGGTGCCAATATCAAGAATACCTGCGGGAATTCCGACCAGGAAGCCGGCGATCCACGTGGCTACGGCCGGAGTACGAAAGCGGGGATGGACCCGGCCAAATATACTGGGCAACAAACCGTCACGGGACATGGAAAACCAAACCCGCGCCTGCCCCAGCTGAAACACCAGCAAGGACGAGATCATGCCCATCATCGCGCCAAACAACACAGCTAACTCAGTCCAGTGGAGTAGCGCGGACTTGGTCGTGCCTGCCAGCATACTCATGCTGTTGACTACCGGAGCGGCATCGTCGATCAGGTTGTGCCAGGGCACGATTCCGGTGAGGACTACGGCGACGGCAATGTAGAGCACAGTACAAACAACCAGCGTGGCGATGATGCCGATGGGGATGTCGCGCTGTGGATTCTTGGCTTCTTCCGCTGCGGTCGAAACCGAATCGAATCCGATGTAGGTGAAGAAGATGATCGAGCCGCCGGTAAGTACGCCCGACCAGCCTTCGGGCACGAAAGGATGATAGTTGGCGGGATGAATGAATCGCATTCCCACGAACACGAACGCGAGGATGGCTGCGATCTTTAGCAGCACCATAATGTTGTTGGTTTCGGCCGATTCGCGAATGCCGCGCACCAAGACGACGGTGAGCAACAACACAATCAGAAACGCAGGAAGGTTGAAGCCAAAGTGCCAGCCCGGCGCATAGAGCGTGTTGTTCTGCAGATCGGTGAGGCCGCCCGGCAAATATGCGGGGGTAATCCAGCGTAGCGCGGGATGCCAGCCGAACCAATTGAAGGTAGCAGCCATGTGGGCTGCGAATCCTACACTGACCGCCATGTTGCTGACAGCGTATTCCAGGATGAGATCCCAGCCGATAATCCACGCTATCAGCTCGCCCATGGTGGCGTACGTGTAGGTATAAGCGCTGCCGGCTATTGGAATCATGGACGCCAGTTCCGCGTAGCACAGGCCGGTGAAGGCGCAAACAATGGCGACAAGGACCAGCGAAATAGATAGCGCGGGACCGGCTCCGGGACGCCCCAGCGTGGCAGTATGGTGCACGATGTAATCAGCGAGCGGACTGTTGAGGATTGATGCAGTATCAAATTTCTGTCCCGCGATCGCTGTTCCGATGACGGTGAAGATGCCCGAGCCAATGACGGCGCCGATACCGAGCCCGGTGAGCGACCATGGCCCCAGCGTCCTCTTCAGCCGATGTTCGGGTTCTTCCGATTCGGAGATCAGCTTGTCAATGGACTTGCACGCGAACAGTTGTGTCGCCAGGGTAAAACTCCGGGAGTCGTGGAATCAGTGCCTCAGAATCTAAACAGAAATGGCGAAGCGGGGCAAGGGGAAGAAATCTTTCACCACAGAGACACCGAGACACGGATAAGAAAATTCGTCTAAGAGCAATAACGAGATGACATTTTTATGATTAGAAATCTCTGTGTCTCCTTGCCTCTGTGGTGAATGCCATTACTTTCCCGGCGCCAGTATTTCCAGGAAATGGTTGTCGATCATATTGAACAGGTGAGTGCGCGCGGCCAGGCCGGCAATACCGTGGGTCTTGCCTGGGTAGAGCATCAACTGGAACTGCTTGCCGGTCTCGATGAACTGGTTGATCATTTGAATCGTGTTCTGCATGTGCACGTTGTCGTCGCTGGTCCCATGCACCTCTAGCAGATTGCCGTGCAGTTTGGCCGCGAAGTTTACCGGCGAACTCTTGCGGTAGCCATCTTCGTTGTCCTTCGGCAGACCCATATAGCGCTCGGTGTAGATGGAGTCATAGTTGTGCCAGTCGGTCACCGGCGCGACCGAAACGCCACCTTTGAAGATGTCGGAATTTTCCAGCGCGTAGAGCGTGAAGTATCCACCGTAGCTCCATCCCCAGAAGCCGATGCGGTTGCCGTCGAGTTGGGGGAATTGTTCCAGGGCCTGCTTCACGGAAGCGAGTTGGTCGGCCAACTCGACGGGACCGAGATTGTGCTTGATGGGCAGGGCGAAGGCCTTGCCGCGGTTAGCCATCCCGCGATTGTCCACGTGCAGAACCGCAAAACCTTGCTGCGCCAGAATCTGGTCGAAGAGGTCGAACTCGATCCAGGCGTCGCGTATGGTCTGAGCTCCGGGACCGCCGTAGGGATTCACGATAAGCGGGGCTTTTCCGTTGGCAATCATCGGACCGCCCGGCGGCAACAGGATCGTGCCTTGCAACGTCGTGGTTCCGTCGGCCGCTTTAAAGTCCACAAATTTCGGAGTCAGGATGTTATAGGCCTCAGCACCGTGGGGTTCCCAGAAGGCAGTGCAGACGCCTGCGACAGTGCAGAGCGAGACGCGCGGGGCAATAGTGAGCGCCGAGAAATTGTCGACGTAATACTTCGTGTTTTTGGGATCGAAGTCCGCCTCGTGAGTACCGTCCTCTTTCGAGACGCGATGAAAATTCTTGCCATTCAGCAAGACGGCGAATTCGTTGCGCTGGCGCCAGTCGCCTTCGTTGGCAGAGAAGTAGACGATGCCTCCCTGATGGTCGTCGACGCCATCGATACTTTCGACCTCCCAGTCGCCTTGGGTGAGCTGGGCCACCATTTGGGCTTTACCACCGAGCGGGTTTCGCGGATCGAAGCCATAGAGATAGATATGGTTGTGCCCATCACGCCAGCTAGTCCATAAATAGCCGTCGCCGGAATCCAGCAGCTTGAAATCGACTTCCGGGTGCATGTCGATCCAGGCGTCGGTCGACTCGGTCATGATGAGTTGTGAGTTGCCGCTTTCGACGTCGACAAAATACAGATCGAGGCGATCCTGCACGCGGTTGAGCGCCATCGCCCATAGCAGCCCTTTGTGCACCCATCCAAAGCGCGGAATCAGAACGTCGGGATCGTTGCCCAGAGCCAGAGAACCGGTCTTGCCACTGTTGACCGTGATCCATTTGAACTTGCCTCCGTTGGTGTTCACCACCGCCAGACGCACGCCGGGATTGGGATCACCGGGCTGAGGATACTTTTCCTGATCGACCGTCGCATGGGTCGGGATCCAGTTGGTGATGGGATAGCTGGGTACTTCTTTCTCGTTCATCTGCAGAAAGAGAATTTCCTTGCCGTCGGGCGACCAGAAATAGTTGCTACGCGAGTACAGCTCCTCTTCATAGACCCAATCCACTTCACCGTTCAGCAAATTATCGTCGCCGTCTTTGGTGAGTTGACGCTCGTTGCCGCCGGCTACCGGGCGCACATAGAGGTTATGTTTGCGAATGTAGGAGACGCGATCTCCATCGGGCGAAAACTTGGGGTCGACGCTCTCATCGGTGTTGGAAGTGAGCTGGACGGCGGTTCCCGTATCCAGGGTGTAGAGCCAAAGTTGGCCCATGGAATCGAAAAGCAGCTTCTTGGAGTCGGGCGACCACTGATAGGCGGCGATCGAATAGCGCGTTGCCGCCTCTTTCTTGCGCTCATCTTTGATGGCGCTAGTAGGCGGAGCCAGCGACGCCAGCTTGCTGCTGGCCACCAGCACAGCCGACTTGCCGGTAGCCACGTCGACGTAATAGAGCTCGCCGTGTTCGCCGCTGTCGTCGCGCTGCACGAAAGAAACCTTGGTGCCGTCGGGACTCCACTGCACATTCTCCGGTCCACGGCCGAGGATGCCGCCCGGCTTGAAGATGTCTTCGATCGTCACCTGCTTCTGGCCTTGAGGAGCGGGCGCAGACGATGGATTGGCTTGGGCGACTAAAAGAGACGATGAGAAGGCAAAGAGGACGAAGGCAGCGAAACGTGCTTTCACGGCGGCTCCGAAGTGAAAATGTGATCGGAGAAAGTTTATATCACGAGCGGCGGGTTGAGGATTGTACGATCCTCGGCCGTTGATAACTGGGAGAAATGTTTACCAGAAACGGTGGAAGGGCACGGCGTTACAGGCTGCTGAAAAACTCGGAACCGCAGATTCCTCGCCGGCTGAAGCTGGTTCGGGATGACAAGAAAATATAGAGCTTGCGGCGCAGCTAAGGAAACTCTGATCAAGTCAAAGCGAGGTCCCGCAGCGGCTGAAGCCGCATGAGCTTGTGGGTACTTAACGGACGACCTGAAGGCCGTCCCCTTCAAAACAAGTCTTAATCACAGTTTCCCTAGCGCCACGCCACTTCAAAATGGCCTCCGCAAGCGAGGCGGGCGGGGATGATGGTTACCTCGACCCGCCTGGCCGCATCGAAACATTTAGGGGTAAACTACACGTCATGGCTTTACGTCCGTTTCCCGCAAAATCCCGCTATCGGTCACAAGAATTTATCGGCGCACCCATCACCAGCCTGGAGCAAGCCTACCTGGTTGCCTACATCGATGGCGGCGCTCGCGGCAATCCTGGCCCGTCTGGATACGGTGTGGTGGTGGAGGATGAACTAGGCCGCCCGGTTGCCGAGCTCAGCGAGTTCCTGGGCCATCAGACCAACAACTACGCCGAGTATTCCGGCTTGCTGTCGGCGTTGAACTATGCCATTCGCCATGGCTTCAAGGCGCTGAGGGTGATCAGCGACTCTGAGCTGATGGTGAAACAGATTAACGGCGAGTACAAAGTCAGTAGTCCCACATTGAAGGAGTTGCACAGCCGGGCGATGAAGCTGATCGATCAGCTCGACTACTTCGAGATCAAGCATGTGCTGCGCGAGAAGAACCGCGAAGCCGACCGGCTGGCCAATCTCGCCATGGACCGCGGCATCGCCAAGAAAGCTCCCGCAGTGAGCGCCACCGACGTCGGAGGGGTAGCTTCGGTTGTGCCCGAGGTCAACGGAGTGGTGCGCGACGGCGTGATTCAGTTCATGGGGAATCCGCTGCCGGATGGGACGCTGGTGAAGATCCGCGCCGTGAAACCCTAGCCTACGCCGAGGCCGCTCTGCGACTCCGGATTATCGGCTCGCCAAATCCTCGCTTGATCTGCGGAGGCTCCAGTATTTGGACTTCTGCCGCCGGATTTTCTACTGCCCACGTCAGGGCGCGCGTCATCTGCTCCAGCGTTACCAAAGCCAGTCGGTCGGCGCCTTCGCGGGTAGGCGGATACAACCGCGCCAGGGCATAGAAGGGAATCAGAAGCACAGGCCATCGGTGCCCAGGTCCCATCACATACCACGGACGGACCAAGGTCGCCGGCAGGCCGCGCTCACGGATGAGCCGCTCGCCTTCGGCACGCACTGCCTGGTACTCCTGCATGATGGGCGCAGGCCGCGCGACGCTGAGATAAATAAAGTGCTGCACCCGCGCTTGCGCTGCAGCACGCACCGCCTGCTGGCACGACTTCAGATCGATGTCGCGAAACGCAGCAGCTTTGCTGGGACTGGGATGAGCTACGCCAACCAGGTGGACGAAGGTGTCGGCGGGCGCGACGCGCGCTGCATAGCTATCGGCTGATAGGGCGTCACCATGTACCAGTTCGCAGCCAGCCGGAGCTTTGCCCTCCGAGCCCGGCCGGACGAGCGCACGCACATGATGCCCGCGTCGCAGCAACTCTTGCGCCAGAGCCCTTCCCATATAGCCCGTGCCTCCAGTGAGAAATACTTCAAGTCGCTCGATTCCCATGGCTGCCTCCGCTAAGTAGGCCAGTTTTCAGGCGGTCGCATTGTAGTACGGGTTGGGTAGAAATTCAGATTGATTTCTCTCAGAAAGACTGGCCCAAGGCTGCGCAATCGGGCTTTCGGCATCGTGGCCGGGGAAGCTTACATCTATGGAAGAGCCGTTCGGAGGTCGAATGCCATGACTCGCGATGCTAAGTTGATGTCCGGAATCATTCTTCTTACCGTACCCTCAATTCAATACGGCGGATATTTTCTTTTGACCTCGCTCATGAACAAGAGCTCTGGTTATATGGAGAATCCCCTGCGGCAGAATTTCTTTCGCGCCGGACATGCCCATGCGGGTGTGATTGTGATTCTGTCGCTGATTTGCCAGGTGTTGGCCGACTCAGCCACGCTGCCAAACTCGGTGACCTGGATGGTGCGGGTGGGCGTACCACTCGCCGCGATTTTGATGCCCCTGGGATTCTTCCTGTCGGTGGCTTCGCCCACGGCCACACAAGCGAACGGTACCGTTGCGCTCATCTATGTGGGGGCGATTGTGCTTGCTATTTCCGTGGTCACGTTGGGGATTGGTTTGGTGCGGGGAGCGTTGGCCGGCGCTGCCTAGAGCGACCGGCTACAGATACGGCGCCGCAAAGATTCTCGCGTCTGCATTGCAAGCGCGAAGGACGACGAACCTAAGACGCCGAATGAAAGAACAGCTCCTCCAGAGCTATCCTGAGAACCTGCCATAGCTCGAGCTCTTCGTCCCTTCCCTTGATCTTTACCTTGCACTCGCCAAGATCGTTGAGCGCAAGGGTTACCCTAAAACTGGCTCCGCTGCTGGTCTTGATGGCGATTTCGGTATCAGCCAGGGAGAAGTTTACTGTTCTTTGAGGGCTGCTCTCCTGGCTGACCACGGAAAATAGATCTCCAGAAGGATCCGTTTCTACGGCGAATAAAGTGTTGCCGCGCAGAGAATTGATGATCTTCACATCGCCGGTGGCACCGTGTTTTAGCGAATCGAAAACCGCTCTGGTAGAGCAGGCATTCCGAGCGTTCACCCAATCAAAAACCGATGGTACTTTATCCATTGCTTTCTCACTTTCCCTACCTTCAATGCGCTCGCATTTCCCGCGCCGTGCTGTTTCTCGCGGCCTTAGCTATGCAGCGCGGCGCGCAAGGCATCCTGCAATTCGGAATGGGCAAACCGATATCCCGCCGCGTTCAGCTTGGCTGGCATTACGCGGGCTGAGGTCAACAGCAATTCCTCGCCCATTTCTCCCAGCAGAGTTTTCACCACCCACTCGGGTAGAGGAAAGATGGTGGGGCGATGTAATACTTTGCCCAGCGCGCGCACGAATTCCGCGTTGCGCACTGGAGCCGGCCCGACGGCATTTACTGGACCACGCAGGCTGTCGTTTTGCAGGATGAACAGCATCGCGGCGACTTCATCCTCGAGCGAGATCCAGCTCCAATACTGGTGGCCGCTGCCAACGCGTCCGCCCAATCCGAGCCGAAATGGCAGCAGCATCGGCTTCAGGGCTCCGCCATCGCGCGCCAGCACAACTCCGGTGCGCAAATTCACGACGCGGACTCCAGCCGCGCCCGCCACTGCAGTGGCCGCTTCCCATTGCTGGCAGACCTGCGCCAGAAACCCTTGGCCGGGCGAACTATCTTCCGTCAGCAACTCGTCGCCCCGATTTCCGTAGTAACCCGCACCGGAGGCGCAGAGAAATACGCGCGGATGCCCGCTCTCACGATAGCTTTGGGCAGCTGCAGTCGCCAGGGCCTCGGTGCCGCGCACTCGGCTCTGCAATACTTCTCGCTTGAATTCTTCGGTCCAACGGCCCGCGATGTTCTTGCCTGCCAGATGCACGATCGCATCGCAATCCCCGAGTTTGGCGGGATCGAGCGGCTGGTTCGGGTCCCACTGCACCTCGCCGGTCCGCGGTGCGCGACGCACCAGCGCAACCGGCTCATGACCGGCTGCCCGCAGCGCACGCGTGAGCGCTTGCCCAAGCAGTCCCGATGCTCCGCTAATCAGTACTCGCATGATTCACTTTCGGAACAGAGGTTAGACAGACAGGTGTAGCACACCTTCTACATTTTCGCGAAGTGGGGCCGCACTCATACTTCGCTTCTTCTCAGCTATAATCGGACATGGCGACTTTGCGCCAACAGATCGCGACCAATGTTCTGACGGTTACACGCTTTCGCGAGCTCCTGCGCAAGGTCCGCGCCTACCGCCCCGACGACGATCTGGCGCTTATCAAAAAGGCCTACGAATTCTCCCTCGAACATCACAAAGGACAGGTACGCGAGTCAGGCGAGCCCTATCTGGTGCATCCTTTGCAGGTGGCTACGTTGCTCGCGGAGATGCGCCTCGATACTACGGCCATCACCGCCGGACTACTGCACGACGCAGTCGAAGATACCTCGGTAACCATCGACGAGATTAATACCGAATTCGGCGAACAGGTTGCCCACATCGTCGAAGGTGTTACCAAGATCAGCAAAATCGACTTCGCTTCGTCGGAAGAAGCGCAGGCCGAAAACGTGCGCAAGATGGTGCTGGCCATGATGGATGACATTCGCGTGGTGCTCATCAAGTTGGCCGATCGTTTGCACAACATGCGCACGCTTAAGTTTCTCTCGCCCGAGCGGCAACAGAAGATTGCGCGCGAGACCCTGGATATTTACGCGCCGATCGCGCATCGGCTGGGCATGGGCAAGATTCGCGGCGAACTCGAAGACCTTGCGTTCCAGTATGTCGATCCCATTTCCTACAACCAGGTCAAGGATGCGATCGAATCGCGCCGCAAGGAAGGCGAAGCGTTTCTGGCCGAAGTGCAGGGCATCATCGAACAGAAGCTGAAGGAAAACAAGATTCAGGCACGCGTGGAAGCCCGCATCAAGCGCTTCTACAGTATCTGGCAAAAACTGCAGCGGCAGCGCATTTCGGTCGACCAGATCTACGACATGCTGGCGCTGCGCATCATCACGCAGTCGGAAACCGATTGCTACGCCGTGCTGGGCATCATCCATAATCAATGGCGGCCGGTGCCCGGGCGCATCAAAGATTTTATCGCTATTCCCCGCAATAACTTCTACAAGTCGCTGCACACTACGGTCATCTCGGAAAAAGGTCATGCCTTCGAAGTGCAGATTCGCACCGAAGAGATGCACAAGATGGCCGAAGAAGGTATTGCCGCGCACTGGAAATACAAGGACGGTCCAGTCTCGGCGCGCGATGAGCAGCGACTGGCCTGGCTGCGGCAGGTCGTCGAGTGGCAACGCGACATCAAGAACTCCGGCGAATTCCTGGCCACGCTGAAGATCGATCTTTATCCCGAAGAGGTCTACACCTTCACGCCGAAGGGCAAGATTGTAATTCTGCCGCGCGACGCCACGCCCGTGGACTTCGCTTACACCGTACACACCGAGGTGGGAAATACCTGCATTGGCGCGAAAGTGAATGGACGAATCGTGGCTTTGCGTTACAAGCTGCGCTCTGGCGACATCGTTGAGATTCTGACCCAGCCGGGACATCATCCCAGCCGCGACTGGCTGCAATTTGCCAAGTCGCCGCGCGCCCGGCAGAAGATCAAGCATTGGCTGAACGTTCATCAGCGCGAGCGCGCCATCGAAATCGGCCGCAAGCTGATCGAAAAAGAAGCGCGCAAGTATCGCATTGCGATGAAGACCATCAGCGATGCTGAGTTGACCCGGGTGTCCAGCGAGAATGGTCTGGCTAAGCCCGACGATCTACTGGCAGCGCTTGGCTACGGCAAATTTTCCGCGCGCAGCATTCTGGCGCGGCTGGTTCCTCCAGACGAAGCGCACTCCGTGTCCGGCCACGCTCCGCCTGCGGACGACGGTGGGTCGAACGGGCTCACCAGCGTGGTACGGCGCGTCTTCGGCAGCGACAGTTCAGCCATCAAGGTCAAGGGTCACGACGATCTGCTGGTTTATCGGGCGCGATGTTGTAATCCGATTCGCGGCGAAGAAATTGAAGGTTATGTCACCCGTGGCAAGGGCGTGGCTGTGCACTCCAAGTCCTGTGCCAATGTGGTGAATCTGATGTTCGAACCGGAGCGGCGCATCGCCGTGGAGTGGGGACGCGATGCCGCTTCACCGAACTGGCAGGCCGGCTATCCGGTAAAGCTGGCCGTCTATTGTGACAACCGCCCGGGTATGTTGAAGCAGATTGCCACCGTCATCAGCGACGCCAATACCAACATCCGCAACATCGAGGCTAAGACGGCCGAAGATCAGGCTACCGTGGAAATCGTGGCCGACATCGCCGACCTCAAACACCTGGATCGCATCGTTAGCGGTGTACGCAAGATACCCGGTGTGCGGGATGTGCAAAGATTGCAGAAGCTATAAGCTGTTGTTTGACATTCCTGTTCGCGGCTTACGGATGAACCTTGAGTTGGGATAAATAATTGTGAATGCAGCAATAATCGCGCCCACGCGGACTTGCATGTTTGGGGCGTCCGCTTCATAATGCATCGCGTGGAAGCAAACATTCTCACCTACGCCAATCTCAAAGAGATGAAGGCGGACGAGTACCGATACTGGCAGGCGCGCCCAGTTCACGAGCGGATGGATGCAGTCACTGAAATTACTCTTGCTTTGTATGCCATGAAGGACTCCTCCGCGGATGTTCTCCGACTTCAAAGAGTTGTTAAAGTCCTTCAACGCCCACGACGTTAAGTATCTTATCGTCGGCGGATACGCGGTTTCCTACCACGCGCAGCCCCGCGCAACCAAGGATCTCGATGTATTTGTCAAAGCCGACGCAGAAAACGCGCGAGCAATATGCTGCGCTCAGCAGCTTTGGCGCTCTGTTGCAAGATTTCACGATCGACGATTTGACTGACGCGACAAAGTTCATCCGCTTCGGGCGAGAGCCGGTTGCCGTCGATGTTCTCCCCGCTATCGACGGGGTCAATTTTGATGAAGCATGGGGACGCCGGGTCACGGGAGTAATCGATGTTGCCACCGGTCTTACCGCATTCTTCATTTCCAAAGGGGATCTTGTAGCATCAAAAATTGCGGCCGGCCGCATGCGGGACCTGGCTGACGTTGAAGAAATTCGCGAGGCGGAAGCAAGTCAGCCGACGCAGCATCGAGTCAGCACGTCAGAAACGGAAAAGGAAAAGAAAGATCCGCAGCCTTGAGGTTTATCTCAGTCGTAGCCGACCATAGAACTTCGGACGACGCTAAGATAGCGAGACAAACGTGACGGCCGAATTCCGATTCGGTGACATTCAGGTAGCCGTCTTTAACCATCATCCTTAAGATTTTTCCTTCTTCCACACTAAGTCCCAACTTTCGCGCCGGTCGACGAATCCGCTGATCTTGCCTTTGCCGTCGCGCTGAAAGACCTTGCGAATCCGCGGCTGGCCTGGGACGAAGAGCACGTCGCGCACCTCGACTTGTAGGGGCTTCATGGAGCCGCCTTTTCGCCCGCCCACCAGTTGCTGCCCATCCCATTTAATTACATACACAAGGTCGGGCCCTCCCACATAACGGCCAACGTATTGCTCCATTTCCTTGGCTGGCAGGGTTATGGCCGGTGGATCTTTGGGTACCGCGTAGGCATGGACCAGATAGAGCTTCCATTCTCCATCGTCGAGACGCCAGGTCTCGGTGGTCAGATAGCGCGCCGAGAGCGTTTGCCCGTGGTAATTTTCCTGCTCGTCATCCATGTGAACGACCGTCGCCAGATCTCCCACAATGTGGGCGGTGTACGAGGTGATGTGCAGGTTCCCGGAAGCGCCCGTGGGCAGCGGCGTGAGCTGCTCCAGAAATTGCGAGCGATTCATGACTACGCCGTTTTCGTCGACGTAAACGGCGTCGGGGGAAAGCGCCTGCTCCCAAACCTTGCGATCGCCCGGAGCAATGGCATCGAGCAGGGCCTGGTCCTTGGCGCGGAGAAGATCGGTAGTCTGGGCTACATCCGTGGGCGACGTTTGGAAAGCCAGGGCGAGAATGAACGAGAGAAAAATCATCGGATTATTGTAGGCGAGGGGGAGTTTCTGCGGAGCTTGAGGCGAGAGGTCGATTTAATATTTGCACTGCAAAGGCAATTGAGGACAACTCCGAAGGTGGCAATGTTGCTGCCCCGCTAGATATTCATCTGATTTTGCCAACCGGGGAAACCGGTGCCTCGCTCGACTAATGGGTTGAAAAACAGGAAAATGACCGTCCTAGGACACATCTGCAGTTTCGGGAAAGTGAACGCAGAATGGCGCTTTTTACTTGCCCAAGGTGAACCAGACGCCTTAGCCTAGTCCGTCGCATACTTCCGAGTATCCGCTCCCCTCGGAAACCTTCTGGAGTGGGAATGAGATTCCGCAAGCTACTCGTCTTTTTATTTTTCTTTGGGCCACCACTTATCTGGTCGCAGCAAACCACCCCCAATAGTGAATCCGCGACCGTGACCGCCAACACCGAGCTGGTGCTGGTCCCGGCACAAGCGAAGGGACACGACGGCAAGCCGCTGATGGGTCTGAAACAGCAGGACTTCATCTTGCGCAGCGATGGGCAGCCACAGGCCATTCGTGTCTTCGAGTCGGTGCGAGCGGATCTGAAGCCCGCCACGCAGACTGCCACCGCGCAACCTGCTTCGCCAAACAGAGTTTCTAATGTGCCACCGGGCGGCATGCCGGAGCAGATCCTGATCATCGCGATTGACCTGGTCAACACCGAGTTCTTGAAACAGAGCTGGGCCAAGAAGCAACTGCTGAAGTATCTCAGCAGCCAATTGCCCGGCCAGCACTTTGCCTTGGTCGCGATCACCAAGAGCGGCCTCGTCCAGATCCACAACTTCAGTTCCGACCCAGCCGTGCTGGTACAGGCCTTGCAACGTCTCGAAAATTCCGCCGATAGCGTCGGGACGCAGGACGCGATATTCGAGAGCGAGTTGGCTTCCGCCCAATTCTCAGGCATATTGACTTCCGCTGACGAGTACAACAGCATCATGAACGCCTTTCACGATACACAGATTTATGGCGCTTACGCGCAGAAGATCATGGCGCAAGCCACGCTGACGGGGCTGATGCAGATCGCCCAGGCTTATGCCGGCGTGCCGGGGCGCAAGTCTGTCATCTGGCTCACCGGCGGCATGCCCATTCTGCTGTTCGATGCCTTCGCCGGCGGCGCCAAAGGGGGGGCGACCTTAAACGCCAATACCGACCTTGTCTCGGATTACGAAGCGGCTTTCACCGCGCTGAACAACGCCAACATTGCCATTTACGGTGTGGACGTGAAGGGGATCGGCGTCGATAAGACCTATAGTGCTACCGGCATTAATCAGGCCATGCACAATCCTATTTACCAGACCAGGGCAAACGGCAATGTTGTGTCTCCGCTGGCCTCGGGAGACGAGGCCATCAAAGTTCTCTCGGCGGCAACTGGGGGAAAGTCGTGCACCGCCAACCTCGACCTTAAGGACTGTATCGACCAGGCCGTCGAGGACAGCAGCAGCTACTACATGCTCGGTTTCTATGTGCCGCAGGAGAATCGAAAGCCCGGCTGGCACAAGCTGGAGGTGAAGCTGGTTGCCGATGTGGGTTCGGTTCGCTCCCGCAACAGCTATTACCTGGCTGCAAGAACGGAACCGACAGATAAACAAATCAACCGCAGCTTGCGCGATGCGGCCGATGCGAAGATCGGATTTACCGGGATTGCCTTCTCGGTCGAACGCCAGGGCAACGATGGCAGTCCGGGAAAACCTCCCACGCAGATGCTGCGAATCATGGTTCCGGCGAGCAGTGTGCTTCTCTCGGCTGGGCATCCGCTGCTCAGTTACGACATCGCAACCGTCCCGCTGAATAACAAGGGAGAGCCTGCGGCCGATCTGCGTGTCATTCACCTGAACCTGACCGAGGAGCAAACGCAATCAGCGCTGAGCAAGGGCTGGGCCTATTTTGTTCCCCAGGAAGGACCAGCGGCGCAGGCAGTAAAGTACATTCTGCGCGACAACGGAACCGGGCATATTGGATCTCTGGTGGTGGTATCAGAGAAAGCGCGGAACCCAGGGTAGAAGCACCGACCTAGAGCGCCCACACGCCCTCAGTTCGCCTATTTTTTCTTCACCAACTCCAGCACCTCCTCTGCATGGCCCTCAGGCTTGACCGGGCTGAAAATGTGGACGATCTTGCCGTCGGGGCCGATCAAAAAAGTGCTGCGCACGATCCCCATTACCTTTTTGCCGTACATGTTTTTCTCTTTCAGCACGTCAAACTTCTTGGCGACCTCTTTTTGGTCGTCGGCCAGCAAGGTATACGGCAGGTCATACTTTTCTTTAAACTTCAATTGGGCCTTCGGGGTGTCGGGGGAGATGCCGAGCACGACCAGTCCGGCCTTTTGCAGTTTGCTGTATGCGTCGCGGAACCCGCACGCTTCAATAGTTCAACCGGGCGTGTCGGCCTTAGGATAGAAGAACAGGACAACGTTCTTGCCGCGAAACTGGTCGAGCGAAACCGGGTTTCCGTTTTCGTCGGGCAAAGTGAAGCTGGGAGCTTTTGATTTGATTTCCATATCGCACTATCTATACCGCAAATCGGGCCGGCAGGCTATGGCTGGGTTGCTGACGGTGACGCTGCTCAGCTTGGGAATGGGAATGAGCAGCGTGGCGCAGGTTCTACAGGACCACACCCACCGCCAGCAACAGCCGCCTCCCGATCAGAACCACGGACCCGCAAAAGATGCCAAGCGCGGCGCGCGGGCCATTGGCGTGGTTGAGTTTCTGCCGGGTGGCGGAACCCGGCTGGTGCCCATCGCAATCTGGATTGACGACCGCTTCTACGACGCCAGCCTCTATGCTGCCAATCCCGAACCGTTGGCCGTTGAGCCGCAAACCGTCTACCAAGCCACGGATTACGGCGAGCCAACGGGATTGTTTACCGTGGTGACGCCCAAGGAGGTCAATGGAAGCTGGGTAGCCGATGGCCGATGGACTCCTCATCTGGCGATGGATGAGAAGCTGGCCCAACAAGCCGCCAAGCAGCCGAAGCAGAAAGCGCCCGTCAATCCGGATGACGATCGACCGGTGCTGCACCGTTCTGGATCGAGTGGCTCCTCCGGCGCGGGAAACTCCAGCACGACTGCGGCGCCTTCGGGAGGGTCGAGTTCTACCGCCGCTAATTCGCCTCCGCCGTCCAACGACGATCCTGACCGGCCCACGCTGAAGAACAGTTCGCCCAGTCCTTCGTCCGTGGCTCCGGCTTCAGGCGCGACGCCGGGCAATAGCGCACCGAACGCAGCGGGAACGGCGCAAGCATCGAGTTCGCCGGCTGCGACTTCGGACACCAACGAGAACGATCCTGGCCGTCCGCTACTGCGGCGGGGCAAGCAGGCCGAGCCTGATCAACCAGAACCGACGCAAAGCTAGTGCCGCGAAAATGCCAACTCCTACCGAGGCGGCGCGAACGAAATTGGTTAATACCATAACCAGTCTGGGGCATCATTCGTATCCCGCGATCTCCGATGCCGGTAAGTATGAGATGCGGTCGCTGCTGTATGCCATGGGTTCGTCAGAGCGAGTGGACAAGTCGCAGGAGATGAGCGCGTTGGCCCTGGACGACATCCGAAAGTTCATCAGCCAGCGCAAGACGCCGGCTCTGGCGAAGACCGCGACTATCACCGACTACGATCTGCGCGCCTTCGACCTGGATTACAGCAACTCGCCCACGCTTGTCTTTACCGCGACGCTGCCGGTGGACGGCGCCAAGGCGCTGCGCGGTGGGGAGTTCAGCTACTACGTCACCGTGGTGGCGCGGGAGGACATCAACGGTACGCCGATCAAGATCTTCAGCTCGGTGACAGACAGCAACCACCTCGATGCATTCTCGCGAATGGAGATCATCGATGCCGTGGACGCCGATGCCAACGGACGTGGGGACCTGCTCTTCCGGCAATACTCCGACACCGGGATCAATTACGGTTTGTATCGCGTTTTTCCCTACCAGATGCAGAAGATATTTGAAGGTGGTTCGGGGATTTGATGAGGTAAGCGAAGCCGGCGGGGGCACTTAAGTCCTAAGGTACAGAAGCCCCAAATTGTGCAAAACCTCTCAAAGCGCCGCTTGGCGGCGAGCTGGTCGGAAGCCAGGACTGAAAAATTCCACTTGCAGCTAAGTTAATGATTTCATTGCCCTTCAATTGTGCAACATAGGCTGGGCAAAACGGGTAAGTCGCTGAAAGAATAGGTGCTGCGAGCGAGGCGGGCGAATCTTCCACAGAATTTTCCACAGATCTGAGGAATTCCGTTTGCCTATTTGGTTTGGGCTATGACCAGCGATTTCAGCCGAAAAATCCCTGGGAAATACGGTTACATTTCAGCCACATACAAAAGTCCCACAACGTGGGATGGAAGAATGCGGGTCGATGTCGTTCCTACGGCCCTTCCAGTCGGAAACAATAAAGGCCGCCTCGTGGCGGCCTTGTTTTGAGCTTCCAGGAGCTTAATGCGTAGTGCTTGAGGCTGGCTTGGTCGTAGCCGGAGCGGCCGGCCTGGTGCTCGCGGCGCCAGGAGTTCCAGCAGGCTTGGCGGGCGGAGGCGCGACATTCGACTGGGCGTTATAGGCATCCACCACCGTCTTGGTGAGATCGACACCGGCGGTCGCCCAGAGAAGCGGACCTTGCGGCCAGGGGTTGGACGAATCGAACAGTAAACCATAGCCATTGGACTTGGCGTACTTGTCGATGACCGGCGCCATCTTCTGCAAAATGCGCTGGGCAATCTCATTGGACTGCTGCTGATAATCGTTCTGCGCGTCTTCGGCCGAGCGCTGCAAGCTCTTCTGCTTGGTCTCGATGGACTTCACGAGGGTGGCATGCGCTTCCTCGTTCATTTTGTCGCCCTGGGTGTTGAGTTGCTTCTTCAGGTTCTCGATCTCGGTATTCAGGTTGGCCAGCTCGGTGCGGCGGGGCTCAAACTTCTTCTGCAAGGCTTCAAAATCGCGAGCGCCTTCATTGGTGCCGATGATGGCCTGCTGAATGTCGATGATACCGACTTTGACTCCGCCGGGACCGGTGGCAACGGGAGCGGAAGCAGAGGGGGTTGCGGCGGCGGTGCTGGCGGCCGAACCAGTTTGGGCCATGGCCGTCATTGCCAGGACGAGAGCGAACACGGCTGTGCCTACGAACGTGTGCTTCATTGAGTTGATGTAGCTCCTTGAACTGCTCCGGGAATTCCTCAGATGTTCCAGGGATGTACGCGATCCGGCTGCGTCTTGATCTGGACTGCCGGGAAACGATCCTCCGCACAGAACGCGGACGACCATGCTTCCCGGCCGGAAAATTCGGCGGTGCGGATACTTCAATTATAGGGAAACGCAGTTACCAGCGTCAAACCAGAAGAATTTGCGGTAGTGCGTCGGCTTCCGGCAAGCGGCCCAGTATTGCGAAGTTATTGCGATGGCGGTTGCGATCGCGTGGCTTTGCCTTCCATGACCGTGGCCCAGCCGCCGCCGGACTTGGGCACTTCCGACTTGAAGCTGTAGGAGTCCGGAGAGATGAAGGTCACGGTATAGCGCGCCTTGGTGATCACGCCGTTCATCTTTTCCTCGGCATTCCAGACCCAGGTGCTTCCCTGGACGTTGCCGAGGGCCACAGTGTGTTCGCCAAGACTGTTGTAGGCGTTGTAGCTGTAGGCCTTGTCCTGCGGGTTGTATTCCATCACTCGCGTGCTGTGAACATCGCCCATCGGCCCGTGCATCACGGTATGGGTTTCCAGGAAATAGTTACCCGGCACCCACCCGCCGTGCTCGGTCGCAGTGAAGGGCGTGGCCGGTCCGTTGGGGCTGATCTTTGCCGTGCCTGCGAGCTTCCAGTCGCCGGCAAAGTATCCCATCACTTGCTGTTGCGGAGTTGGCGCCGGCGGCGCTTGCGGGGCTTGGGCGAACGTCCAGGCGCCGAGGATCAGGCAAAGCGCAAATATCACTGGAGCTCTTCTCATACCATTTCCTGTTTGTGTCCCTTTGGATTAGCTCGGTTCGAACTAGAGCCTTCGCGTCCGGATGCCAAACATACGAAGCTCGGCCGATTTTTCTTGCTGTGGACGCCGGCCTGAAGAGGCTGTGTCGCGAGTGGTGTCGCCGCTCTGCGGCTCACGACTATACCACTTTCCCCGGGGGCTTATGCCCCGGCTAACTTCATCCCGCCGCGTTGCGGCTAGTCTGACTGGTTGTTACAGCTGCTTGTTCCGCCAGAAAACTTTCTTTCCGGTTGCGACATCGTCTGGCTTTGTTGACATCCTCTGTGCCGCCCCTGAAGGGGCTCGATCATTAAAGCAGCTTACCCAGCGCTGAAGCGCTGGGCTATGATCTTTCGTCCCGCGAGCGGGACTTGATTGTCGTTGCTCGCATGTCCTCGCGATCCCATCCTTTTCCGCAGGATGTCAACAGAACCACATTCTAAAAGCCTAGCACCACCCATCGAAACGCTTGCTTCGCAAAGGCCGTCTAGAACGTCGTGGCCACGGTGAAGCGGAAGGTCTTGAGCGGCTCCGCCAGATAATATTTCGGCTGATAGATGGAAATCGCCTGGGCATAAGTGTAATCGCCGGCCGCTCCCGCCGGGAACATGCCGCGGGTGATGGGATTGGGCGAACTGACCACTTCGTTAATCCGCATCGGGTTGTAGGCCCAATAGACGCGGAACGGGGCGTTGACCACCGGCATGATGACTTGCAGCTCGATGCCGGTCGACATGCGTGTCTGGTAGTTGGTGCCGGAGACGGCGTTGAGCACGGGATTGAATGGAATCAATGTGCCGCCGGCGCAACCGAACGTGGACGTCAGGCTTGGGCAACCGAACACCGTGTTCTGTAGCGCGGTTACTTGGGGCCCGGCAATCATCAACTGCGAGGGCTCGGAGATGAAGTCCCAGCCAGTATCGACGAAGGGGGCGATCGTGACCGGCCCGACGATGGGCACGCGGTACTCGAGGTTGGTCACGATGTTGGTGTCGCCGCCGGGGAAGATGATCTGCTCCACCGGAATCGTAATGCTGTAAGTCCCCTGGCGCGGGTTCGCCGGATTTAGCGGAACGTTGCTGCCGTCGGGGTTCTGCAGCGGAATAGCTACAGCGGTGGGGAAGAACGCAACCGGCGAGATGGCGCGAATGTCAAAGCCGCGAATGTCAGTATCGCCGCCCATGTAGAAACGATCGAACGGAGGAGCCACGGTTCCTCCATATCCCGTAATCCACGAACCCAGCACGCGGAAGCCGAGGGTGTTGCGGCCTTTGTTCACGGGCAGGAACTTCTTATATTCCGCAACCGGCTTGATGTATTTCACGTTGCCGCCCAGACCAGCGACCTCGGTAGCGAAGTACAGGCTTTGGCCGGTATGCGGACGCTGCGGGTTGTCGATGCGGTTGTAGGAAAAGTTGGGCACGACCTTGCTGGTGATGATTCCGGTGAGTGCGTTGGGACCGGAGATGGTGCGGAATGCCAAAGCCTCGAAGTAATCCGTAGAGGCTGCACTGAAGGTCTGTACCGAGGAATCGTCGAACGAGTAGGTCATGCCCACGCGTTTGAACGAGCGCTTGATGGGGTAGGCCAGGGATGAAGTAAATCCCGTGCTGGTCTGGGTAAAGTTTTGCAGCAATGCCTGGTAGCTGGGCGGCAGGTTCAATTGCTGATTGAGCTGGATCGAGGTCAGAGCCGCCTGATTGTAGTTGTAACTACGGTGGTAGACGGACCAGCCGAATTGCAGCGGGCGGTCGAACAGATAGGGCTGGGTGAACGACAGCGTCTCATTGCGCTGGTACTGCCCAACCTGGAATTCGAGCGTGAGACTTTCACCCTTGCCAAACAGATTGTTGGTCGTGTAGTTGATGCCGATGAACGCGCCCGACAGTCCGCTGACACCGCCGGTCAGGCCAATGCTATTTTTGCCTTTCTCCTTGACCTTCAGAGTGATGTCAACCGTGCCGTCCTGCACGTTCTGCTTGATCTCGGAATCCTGCTCCGGCTTGAGCACGTCGAAATACTGCAACTGATTCAAGCGCAGCAGGCTGAGCTCCCACAGATTGCCGTTGTAGACCTGACCTTCCTCCAACGCGAGTTGGCGGCGGATCACCTTGTCGCGGGTGGTGGTGTTTCCCTGAAACTCGATGCGCCGGACATAGAATTGCTTGCCTTCGTCCAAGTCGATCCGGAGGCTGATGGTTCTCTTCTCGTCATCGGCGTCGGTATTGGGGACAGGAGTGAAGTTGATATAGCCCAGTCCGGCGTAAGCCTTGCGCAAAGCTTCCAGACCCTTGCGAACGGCGTCGGTATCGAACACGTCGCCATCCTTGATCTTGAACAGGTTGCGCAGCGCCTGCGTATTCTTGACCGCTTTGTTGCCGGTGAAGGTGATTTCCTTCAAGCGATAGCGCTGACCCTCTTCCACCGGCATGGTGATATCGACGGCTTTGCCCGGCGAAGACTTGAAGGGGTAATACCAGCGGACGCCGCTGGTGTCATGGATCTGGGTCTTGGGATCGCCCACCAACGCCTTGAAGTAGCCCTTGGTCTGGTAGAAGTAGCGCACGCGCTCGGCGTCTTCCGACAGCTTGGTGGAGTCGTAGGTACGAGCGAACAGGTTCTCCAGAAAGATGGAGTGGGGAATGCCGATCGGCTTCAGATTCTTCATCGCGCTCTGCAACTCGCGGTTGCTGAGCGCCTTGTTGCCTTCAAACTTGATCTTGCCGACCTTGACCTTGGGACCTTCTTTCACGACGAAGGTCAACGCCACGGCGGCGGGAGGAATGGGCCGCACCTCCGATTGCACGGTGGCGAACTGACGGCCGTGCGCTGCCAGCAACTGCTTGATTACGACCTCGGCGTGCTTCACTTTCGTGGGGTCGTATTGACTTTCCTGAGTAAGGCCGACCTTTTGTTCCTTGAATTTGTCCAGAACGTCGCTTTGGGAAACCGAGCTCAAGCCGACATACTTGATCTCGCGAATGGTGGGTTTTTCCTTGACGTAAACCGCTATGATCCAGCCCTTGGTCGACTGTTCGCGCTCGATCCGCAGATCGTCGAAGTAACCGGTGTTCCACAGGGAATTGAAGTCGCGTTCCAGGCCGGCCTGGTCATAGACGTCGCCCGCCTTGGTGAACATGCGGGCGCGAATGGTTTCCGCCGGAATGCGGCGGTTACCATGGATCACGATACTTTCCACCACGTCCTGTTGCGCTACGCATGTCCCGGCGAGTAATAGGATTGCGAGGAGAAAACCGATCGCCGTGGCGCAATAACGTGTCCCGCGAATCCACAGCCTCGCGGGTCTTCCCTGACGGTGGCAAGAAATGACGTAAACCTCAATACCAGGGTTTGATGAAAGCGCAATTATACGGTAAGGACACGCTGGTTCGGAAACCAAAGCGGCCCGTTGGTTGGCAGTCGATGGCTACGCTAACCCTCGGTGACGGTGGAAGTTGCGTCAGCGCGCTCCACCTCCACCAGCGTGGAATAGAACGTAGCACCACCACCCAGATCGGTGAGCCGATCGGAGGTGAGCAGGTTGATGTTGAAGCCGCCCTCAGACAACTTGGCCCAGCCTAAGCGCGCGCCAACGACGCCCGCCGGCACCGATCCATCGACCTGAGCGCGCAGAAAAATCTGGCCGCGCTCGTTGAAGATCCGGACCCGATCGCCGTCGGCGATGCCGCGTGGTTCAGCGTCGCCCAGCGCTATCTCCAACTGGTGCGGCCTTTCCATTTTCTGATGGCTGGGATGATTCACGAATGTGGAGTTCAAAAAGTTATCGGATTTGCGGGCCAGCAATTCCAGGGGATACTGCCGGGCCGCCGACTGGTGCCGCGACTCCTCCGGCGCAACGAACGAGGCTACGGGATCCATTCCATAGGCGATCAGTTCAGCATCGTAGATGCGAGCCTTTCCGCTCGGCGTGGGGAAGCCTTTGGCAAAAGGGAGCCAGGGCGTGCCATTGCCGTCGCCATTCAAGTTGAGGCGCACTTGGGGATCGCGCTCCAGACGCTCGCGAGTGATTCCTTTCAACGGAGGCGCACCCGAAGCCAGAGCGGCGTCGATCATGGCGTCCACGGGTTCGCGGAAGCATTCGTCTTCGAAGCCCATGCGCTGTGCCAGCTCGGAAAAGAAATCCACGTTCGACTTACATTCGCCGAGGGGATCCATCGCCTGATGTGAAACCTGCAAATAGTAATGACCGTAGGCTCGCACCAGATCTTTGTGCTCAAAAAACGTGGTGGCGGGAAGAACCAGGTCGGCGTAGTCGGTGGTGTCAGTCAAGAACTGCTCGTGCACCACGGTGAACAGGTCTTTGCGCCGCAAACCTCGGGTTACCAACTGCTGTTCCGGACAGATGGCCGCGGGGTTGCTGTTGTACACCACCAGCGCTTTGATGGGCGGATTTTCGAGCTCGGTCAGCGCCCGGCCTAACTGCACCATGTTCACTGTGCGCGAGGGACGCCCTAACGGACTCTTGAGCATCAGGTCGCGTCTCTCCATGGCGTCGGTCAGTAGCTGAAAGCCGCCGCTGGTCGATAGTTGCAATCCGCCGCCAATTTCCTTCCACGATCCGGTGATGACCGGCAACATGCAGACAGCGCGCACCGCAGCGCCGCCGTTCTGCGAGCGCTGAATGCCATAGTTCAGCCGGATGGCCGCCGACCGCGTGGTGGCGTATTCACGCGCCAGGCGCTCGATGTCGTCTTTCGCAATGCCAGTCCACTGGGCAACCCGCTCCGGCGTGTATTCTGGCAGACGCTTCTGCAACTCGTCGAAGCCTTCGGCGTAGCGCGAGATGTAATCTGCATCGTGCCAGCCTTCGCGCACGATGATATGCATCAGGCCCATTGCCAGTGCAACGTCGGTGCCGGGATTGATGGGAATGTGCCAGTCGGCAACTCGCGCCGTGCGGGTGCGGTAAGGATCGATGACCACCAGCTTCGCGCCGGCCCGCCTCGCTTCCTCGATGAACGGCCACAAATGAATGTTGTTGCCGTGGATGTTCGCTCCCCACGCGATGATGTATTTGGAGTGCCGGAACTGCTCCGGCTCGGTGCCGGTCTTGCGTCCGTAAATGGAGATGAGGGCGTCGCCGCCGGCTTGCGAACAGATGCTGCGATGCAGTTGCGAAGCGCCCAGGCGATGGAAGAAGCGCATGTCCATCGACCCGCCGTTGAGGACGGCAATGTTGCCGCCATAGGAGTAGGGAAGAATCGCTTCCGGTCCAAACTCCGCGCTCACCTGCTTCAGCCGGGCGACGATCTCGTCGAAAGCATCGTCCCAGGTGATGCGCTGGAAGACGCCGTCGCCATGAGTTCCTTTGGGCGAGACGCGCCGCATAGGATAGAGAACGCGGTCAGGCGAATAGACACGGTCAAGATATTTCGCAACTTTGCCGCAGAGGAATCCGCGGGTGATGGGATGTTCGGGATCGCCCTGGATCCTGGTGGCCTGTCCGTCCTCGATGGTGATAAGGACGGCGCATCCATCCGGACAATCATGCGGGCAGGCAGCGTGGACTACGCGCTTCATCAAAGGACACCTATGTCTGCGATTATCCCACGAAGGGTTGGGCGATTTGCGATTTCGCCGGCTCTTCTTCGCTGGCCGGCTATTTCAAAAGCGCATCTGGCCGGCGGTCTGCTCACGTTGCAACGCCGCCAAGCTGAACTTTGTCACGAATCTGTGACCGGTCCTGTGACCAGCCGCACATTTGGCGGGATGAGCAGCATTTCTGGTGGTTGACGATTGTAATTCCCGCTTGCTTTCCCTGTCCCTAATGGATGTATGATTTAGAAACCCGCTGGCCGAGTCGTGCAGTTCGTGGGGAGAAAGCACTATGACTCGCAAACTACTCGCTTTCGTGGTTGTACTAATCGCCGCAGTGTCGTTACCGTGCGCGGCGAAGATGTGTCCTTCACTCTCGCAAGACCGCGAGCGCGTGCTGGATTACGCGCACAGTCTGGAAGATCATCCGCTCGCCAAAGATAGCCTGGAAAAAAGAATGTGGCTGACCGAGTGGATCGTGCAGGTTCCCGACCTGAACGTTAACGTTTGCTGCAAAGAGTTGGACTCTCTGGACCAGGTGAACAACACCTATTCCCACCAGCTGCGTATGCAGGCAATGTACTCACAAGCCGCGTTTCAGCTGGAGCATCCCGATGTTAAGGATTCGGCCACCATTCAGGCTGCCGGACTGGCCGGGACGTTGCGCGCGTATCGCGCTATTCAGCGCTTCGACCCATCGGCGAAGTATCCGCTGCTGGATGACCTGATTTCTCTGGAGAGAAAAGGCAAGCTGCAAAAGTATGTGCAGCAGCAGTCGAAATGCATGATGGAAGATTAGCCGGCACGACATGGTTCGATGGAAGGGCGCGATGATCGCGCCCTTTTGTACGTTGTGGGCACTTGGGATTTTTTCAGGATTGTCATTACGAGCGAAGCGAGGAATCTGCTTTCCTTCTTCCATGTGGCAATGCTGAGGAAAGCAGATTCCTCACCGCCTGAAGGCGGTTCGTAATGACAATTCGCAGTGCGAACCTGGAATCGTCGCCCGCTCACTAATACCGCGGAACCCTTCAGGGAGGCTGAACTTATGCATTACGACTTCATTGCCATTCCCGACCAAGACGTGCCCCGTGCCGCGAACCCGCTCTTTCAGCATCTGCTTGACATCTATGCCGGCGAGACCGACAAGGTCATCTCGGTGTGGCGCGGCTTTTCGCAGGACGATCTGAGTTTTCGGCCGCATCCCAAGTCCTCTACGGTCGCCGACATCTTGAAGCATCAACTGCTTTCCGAGCGCCGCTTCTTCGGCGAATTTGTGGGCACGCCCGAACCTCCCGCGGCCGATGTCCTGCCCAAGACGCAGGAGATCGGCGCGTATCTGCAGCGTATGGAGGAGCTGGCGCGTCCCCGGCTAGCATTCTTTGCTGCACAAACCGCGGAATGGTGGATGCAAGATGTGCCCTTCTTCGAAACCACTCGCCAGCGCATCTGGGTTTTCTGGCGGCGGGTGCTGCACACCTGCCATCACCGCACGCAACTTACGGTCTACCTGCGTCTGCTGAACAAGCCGGTGCTCTCGGTTTATGGGCCGACATCGGACCAAACCTGGGAAGGCGCCGATCCAACTAATTCGGTGGAAGCGGCGGGAAGGAAGTAGTGGTCAGGGGCAAGGGGCTAGTGTTCAGTTGTTTTCGCCGATTGCCGATGCCGCATTCTCGCAAACCGGAAACCTATCTCAACCCACGCGTTTGCGATATTGGAATTCGGTTGCTGTTCTGATACGGGACACCGCTGAAATCAGCACCTACCTTAGCGGTCAGGTGGAGTGATCCATTTGTGACATGGATGCGGATCTGACAAAGTTCCTGGAAGCGATGGAAGGGCGGCTGCGCGAGCACGCCAACGAACGCGCACATGACTTGCGCGGGTATATCGACGAGCACACGCAAGGCCTGCGTGAATATGTCGACGAACGCACGCAAGGCCTGCGCGAATATGTCGACGAACGCACGCAAGGCCTGCGCGAATATGTCGACGAACGCACGCAAGGCCTGCGCGAGTATATCGACGAGCGCACGCGCAACTTACGCGACGACATTCGGGAATATGTCGACGAGCGCTCGCATGATGCGGAAACTCGCATCGTTAGGGCTTTTGGCGCTTGCCGGGAATCTGCCGGCGTGCGTATGCGCAAGATCGAAGCCGACGTGTCCAACATCAACTCCTCTACCACCCAGCAGCTGGATGTTCTCCAATCGAAGTTGCTCGACCTCGAAACCAGAATCATCAATCTCGAACGTCCGTAGGTGAATCCCTCGATTTACTGTTACCGGCTACCGGAACGAACTGCCGCAAATTCTCGAAACTGGAAACCTGAAACTTCTCACCGCACTTTGGCATACATCACCTGATCCAAAACCACACCGTTCTTAATGGCGCTGCGACGCAGAATGCCTTCGCGCTCGAAGCCGGCTTTTTCCAGCACCCGCATGGATGCCACATTGTGGGAGAAGGTAGTCGCGTAGATGCGCACGACTTTATAGCTGTCGAAGGCCCAGTCGGAGGCGGCGATGACGGCGCGTGTCGTCAGCCCTCGTCCCCAATACGGCTCGGCAAGCCAGTAGCCCATCTCCACGCTGAGGCGAGCGATGTCGACTCCCAGCTTGAACCCAATTCCCCCAATCGCCTTGCCTTCGAACTCCATTGCCAGCGACATGGGAACGTCCATGGTGCGCACGTAGTTCAGATAGTCGAGGCCGTCGCGCCGGGTGTAAGGATGAGGAAACTGATCGCGAAGATTGGCCGCGATCTTGGGATTGTTGGCGTGCCGCAGCAGCGCATCGAGGTCGTCCCTGCGCCAGGGCCGAACGCGAAGACCATTGCCGAGATCAAGCAGCATGCGGGCTCCGCTAGATCGACATCACTTCTTTCTCTTTGCCCTTGGCCAGCTCTTCCATCTTCTGGATCTCGTCGTCGGTCAGCTTCTGGATCTGGTCCAGCGCGCCCCGTTCTTCGTCCTCGGTGATCTTCTTGTCCTTGAGCGCTTTCTTGATCAGTTCGTTGCCGTCACGGCGGATGTTACGAACCGCGGTGCGATGCTCTTCCAGCACTTTGTGCAGGTGCTTCACCATATCTTTGCGGCGCTCTTCAGTCAGCGCCGGCACCGGGACGCGGACCATCTTGCCATCATTCATCGGATTCAGACCAAGGTCGCCGCTGCGGATCGCCTTCTCGATGGCTCCGATCAGGCTGACATCCCAGGCCTGCACGGTAATCAGTTGAGGCTCGGGTGCGCTCACATTGGCCAACTGGTTCAGCGGCATCTGCGAGCCGTAAGCTTCCACCGTCACGCTGTCCAGCATGTGCACCGACGCGCGTCCGGTACGGGTGGAAGCCATCTCCTTGCGGAAATCTTCCACTGCTTTTTCCATACGCGTTTTCAGTTGGACAAAACTGTCTTTCAACGCCGGAATTGCCGCCATCGTTATTTGAGCCATAATCTGGTCGCCTCAGGATGAAGTCGGAAACGTTCGATTATAAGCTGTCGGCTCTCAGCCGTCAGCTATCAGCTAGAGACCTAGGATTCCATGTAGGCGCGACCTCGCAGAGTGGGTGGGGAACATCTGCCGTCCCTACGGGACTCCGATTACTTCGCCAGCCTACCCAGGACTCCGCCTGCGGCTGCGTCCTGGGCTAAAAGAGGAGCCGCCCTTCGGGCTCGATCCGAGCCGAGTGTATTTCGCCCGCGAATACTAAACTGGATTTCCCGACGCACTCAAGTCGATATCGCCCGATGCAGAGAAATGCGTATTGGGACAAACGCCTTGATTTAGCTGACGGCTGATGGCTGATTGCTGAGAGCTGCTTTTCTACGTTTCTTCCTCGAAATCGGCGTCCTGGAAGATGTATGGCGCAGTGCGGACCAAGCGGAAGCGGACTTTTTCCTGGCAAGTTTCACAATCGGGGAAGCGGTCACCGCTGATCATGACCACCTCATGAGCTTCGCGGTGGCTGCGATCGTGAACTACCTCGTAGATACCGGATTGACGCACCACATCGCCGGCGCGATACCGTTTGCCGTTCGGCCGGCGACCGCTGTGTCCTGGGTTCTTGATACCTCCGGTTTGCAACTGGAACGCAAGCTTTTGTTGCCGCACACCACTGTTTCCAACCAAGTCGAATTGCGGAACTCGCCTGCGCACGGGTAGAACCATGGGGATCCTCGCTTAATTTTTGTGTACTGTTTCAAGAAACTTAGCCTAAGTTGGCTATTTTGGAAAGAGAAAGCTAGTCACCAACGTTGACAAAGTCATCAGGCTGAGACTGGGCGCAGCCTGGCACGCGGCTTAGCGGCGCCGGGAAGTGCCCATCCCGATGAACATTTCTGGCGCGGTGTTTCAGCGTAAACCGTACCCGCTCGTCGCAATTGGCACAAGCGGGAAAGACCTCGCCCTCACGTAACGTCGCCTCGTGCGTCTCGCGGTGACCATCGTGGTCGACTCGGTATACCCCCGAAACCGGAACCCGCTCCGATGGCTTATAAACTTGCTCAGCCATACGAGTCCTACCCTGAGAAGTGTCAGAATTGTAGCGCGGGGACGGCCAAACCAGCGGAAAATCGGTATCGTGTTCGCGTCGCTTTTTCCGGAAAGCGGCTCCTCGAGCCCGACCCTATCCCTGGTTTACCAGGGAACCGATACGCTCGCCCATCACCACGCGCTGAATATTGCCATGCTGGTTGAGATTGAAGATCACGATAGGAAGGTTGTTTTCGCGGCAAAGCGCGATGGCCGTGGCATCCATCACTCGCAGCCCTAGCCGCAGCACATCCATGTAACTGATGTGTTCGAACATGGTGGCATCTTTCACCAGCACTGGATCGTCGGTGTAGATGCCGTCGACCTTGGTGGCCTTGAGGATGGCGTCGGCTTTGATCTCCATGGCGCGCAGCGAGGCGGCCGTGTCGGTGGAGAAGTAGGGATTGCCGGTGCCGCCGGCGAAGACGACCACGCGGCCTTTTTCCAGGTGCCGGATAGCGCGGCGGCGGATGAACGGTTCGGCCACCTGGTTCATCTCGATGGCGCTCATCACGCGGGTGAAAACGTTCTGCTTCTCCAGCGCATCTTGCAGGGCGAGGGCATTGATGACGGTGGCCAGCATGCCCATGTGATCGGCGGAAACGCGGTCCATGAGCTTGGCCTGCTCGGCCACGCCGCGAAAGAAGTTGCCGCCGCCGACCACGATGGCGATCTCGATTCCCAGGCGATGCACTTCACCAATTTCGGCGGCGATCTCGTGTACGCGCTGATTGTCGACGCCGAAACCTTGTCCGGCAGCGAGCGCCTCGCCAGAGATTTTCAGTAGTATGCGCTTGTAAACTGGAGCATCCATTTATGCCAGATATCCAACTCGGAAAAGTACTGATTTAGTTTAGCAGGATTGCCCGCGCGATCCGGGCCGGAGCAACCTGGCGAGCGCAGGAAGCGGAAGCTCATGACCTTGAGTAAGACTCGAAGCGGGCGCAGTAAGCGCTTCCCAGACCGGGCACGGCGGCGGCAATTCGCGATGGTTCGAGCCGTTTGCCGAAACCGCCTCTGGCTAACCGCGATACAGTAGATGCAGAAGCCATTTCTCATGGACAGCATTGACGATCTTCTGCAACGGGTCTTCCAGCTTTCGCACTTTCGTCCTTATCAGCGCGAAGTGATTCAGGACGTGGTGGAGGGCAAGGATGTGGTTTGCGTCATGCCGACCGGCGCGGGCAAGAGCCTGTGCTTCCAGCTTCCAGCGCTGATGCTGCAAGGCCTCACTGTCGTCGTCTCTCCCTTGATCTCGCTGATGGCCGATCAAGTGAAACAATTGCGGCACCTGAACGTTCCCGTGCTGTTTATGAACAGCTCGCAGAGCTATGAGGAACAGCGCGAAGTATTCTCCGAACTTAGGAAAGGTTTCGCCGGACTGCTTTATGTGGCGCCCGAACGATTCGCAGCGATGTCGTTTCAGCGCATTCTGCCCGAACTGAAAACCCGGCTGTTTGTGGTGGATGAAGCGCACTGTCTCAGCTTTTGGGGACATGATTTTCGGCCGGAATATATGCGGCTGGCCGAGGTGCGCGAAAAGCTGGGATCGCCGGTGACCATGGCGCTGACCGCGACAGCTACTCCGCAGGTACGTGACGACATCGTCAAGATGCTCAAGCTGCGCAACCCGAAGATGCATGTTACCGGCTTCGATCGCCCCAACCTGACCTATGCCTGTCGCCGCATGGACATGGAATACCAAAAAGACGCCGCGCTGCTGCACGGCCTGTCTAAGCAACCGGGCAGTGGCATCGTCTATTGTTCGACTCGGAAAACTGGTCGAGCAACTGGCGGCGTTGTTCGAAGAGCGCTTCCCGAACCGCACGGTGCGCGCCTATCACGCCGGCATGGATGCTGAGTCGCGCAAGCGGAGCCAGGAAGACTTCATGGCGAACGCCGGCGCGGTAGTGGTGGCGACCAACGCGTTTGGCATGGGGATTAACAAGGCCGACATCCGCTTTGTGGTTCACTACAACATTCCCGCCAGCCTGGAAGCCTACTACCAGGAAGCAGGCCGCGCCGGACGCGATGGCCGCCCCGCGCAATGCATTTTGTATTGCAGTCCGCGCGACCGCTTTACCCAGGAATTCTTCATCGACAAGATTGGGGAAAACAATTCGGAGCTTTCGCCGGAGCAGATTGCGACGCTGCAAGGCTACGCGCGGCAGAAGCTTGACCGGGTATTCCACTATGCCTACCGATCGCAGTGCCGGCGCCGCGCCATTCTGGATTATTTCGGCGATCGCACGCCGGTCGACGCAATGCGTCTGCGATGTTTGCCGCGGAGACGTGCGGGCTCAGCCAGCAAAAGCCGCTATGGCGCCGTCGCGGGTTGCGAATCGGAAGTCTAAGCCTAAGCGGTCCAGTTCCAGCGACGATCCCCTCGATCTGGCTGCCGAATTACGATTCGAACGGCTGCGCAAACTGCGAGCGGAACTGGCGGCCGAGAAACAGTGGCCTGCCTTTTGCATCGCTCATGATTCAGTGTTGCGCGAGGTAGCACGAGTGGCCCCAAAATCGTTGGAAGCGCTGTCGGAGATCAGTGGTATAGGCGCGGAGAAGCTGAAGAAGTTCGGGGCGGCATTTCTCGGGGCGGTGAAAGAGTTGTAGCGGCGACGAGCAAGGTGGCGAGATATGCTGCTCAGTTGCCGCGTTGCCAGAACCCTTCGCGAAGATGGTTGAAATTAATAGTGTCGATCTCGCCCCCCTCTAATGATCGGGATAACCGAAAGTCGTCAGTGAGCACCAGATATCGGTTCTTCGCGATTTCGGCAATCCCGGCATCCGTCAGACCGAACCTCGCCCAACGATTTCCAAGCGCAGTTCTGCTCGATACATACTCTTCTTGTAGAACCGCCAAGCTGCTGGCGAACCAAGTGAAATACGCGCCCCTCCTAGCGTCCGGAACCGCGCCCGACAGATTACTGACTTCGGTCAGGATATTTGGAGTAGTTACAATTTGGGAAAATTGTTTGAGTACCCTGGTCAGCAGGTCGAAATCGTCTTCGGTGAACATCGCAAGGCGCTTATTGGAAGAGATTTGTTTCCGATCATAGCTGCCGAGAAACAATAACAGCAGAAGATTTGCGTCGACGACCGCGCCTCGGCGGCCGTAAATCCGCAGCAGCTTAAACGGATCTGTCATACGCTAAGCTGCGGCTAACGTTCGAATCTTTACGGAGACGAATTCGCCCGTATCAGCGTGGAGCTTCACAACCTTGTAGGCCCGATTACCCCCCAGCATGGCCGCAAAAGACGTCCCTTCTGGGGCAGGGTAGCTGAAAGTAATCAGCCAGAATTGCTGATCGTCCGAAAGTTCGACCTCTTCCAGGAGAAGCTGCGGCGCGGAAACTTGCAGGACCTCGGAAAGATGGCCGCGAGCTAGCTGCACCGCTTCTTTGACACTGAGCAAAGGCATAACAATCTCCGCAAACAAGCATAACAGGGCGGAAATGATTTCCGCCCTGCCGTTTAAAGCCACCCTGTTTTCGAAGCTGCTATTCGGCCGCCGTGTCCCCGGCCTTGCTGATGGCGATGGTCTCGCCTACGTCGCCGACCTTGAAGCGAGCGAAGCGGCGAATCGAGATGTTCTCGCCCAGCTTGCCGATGGTGGTGGCGATCAGTTGCTCCACGGTTATGGTCTGCTCCTTGATGAAGGGCTGCTGATACAGGCAGACCTCCTCGTAGAACTTGGCCATCTTACCTTCGACGATCTTTTCGATCACTGGCGCCGGCTTGCCGGTCGCTGCTGCCTGCGCGCGATAGATGTCTTTCTCCTTTTCGAAAGCTTCCGGAGTGACATCTTCCTTGCGGACGAAGCGCGGATCGGTGGCGGCGATGTGCATGGCGATATCGTGCACCAGGTTCTTGAAGTCGTCGGTGCGGGCCACGAAATCGCTCTCGCAATTCACTTCAACCAGCACGCCGATTTTGCCTCCGGCGTGAATGTAGCTGGCCACGGAACCTTCGCTGGTGGCGCGCGTCGCCTTCTTGGCGGCGGTGGCGATGCCCTTCTTGCGCAGAATGACGATGGCGCCTTCCACGTCGCCCTTGGCTTCGGTGAGGGCGTTCTTGCAATCCATCATGGGTGCGTTCGTTTTGTCGCGAAGCTCTTTAACTTGTGCGGCGGATATGTTCACGGATGTAGTGCTCATCTTTGGGAGAACCTCGGCTATTAGCTCTTAGCTGTTAGCTCTTAGCAAGGCGTGCGAAAAGTATCCATTGCCAGGAGTCTAGAATCTGATTCGCTATCTTCGTTTACTAAAAGCTAAGAGCTAAAAGCTAAAAGCCAACGTGACAGCTAAGAAATAGCCCGCGCTGCATGGACGCGCGGGCCTGGGAACCACTCGTCGTCTCGATCCGTTGTTTAGGCGCTGGTATTTTCTGCAGCAGCGCGCCGGCCACCTTTGCCCAGCACTTCTTCCATGCTGACTTCTTCCGAGTCGTCGATGCTCGACACCGGAGCGGCTTCGGCTTCTCCGCCTTCGGGAGTGGCAGCGCCTGCTTCGGCCGCCTCGCTGTACTGCACGCCAGCCGAGATGTCAGCCATCTGTTTATCGGTTGCGGCCTGCGAGCCTTCGACCACCGAATCAGCAATCTTCGAGGCGAACAGCCGGATGGCACGCAACGCGTCGTCGTTGCCCGGAATCACGTAATCCACTTCGGTGGGATCGCAATTGGTATCGACTACGGCAACCACCGGAATGCCCAGCTTGCGCGCTTCCTTCACCGCGATCTGCTCTTTGTTGGAGTCGATCACGAACAGCGTGTCAGGCAAGCGGTTCAGGTTCTTGATGCCGGCAAGGTTGGCCTGCAGGTGCTTGCGCTCGCGCTCCAGCTTTACGACTTCCTTCTTCGGAAGCAACTCGTAGCGGCCATCGGTGGCCATCTCGTCGAGTTCCTTCAGCCGCTTCACCGACTTCTGCACCGTGACCCAGTTGGTGAGCAGTCCGCCCAGCCAGCGCTGGTTCACGTAGAACATGCCGCAGCGCGTGGCTTCCTCGGCAATTGCGTCCTGCGCCTGGCGCTTGGTGCCGACAAACAGCACCAGCTTGCCTTCGGCGGCCATGTCCTGCACGAACTTCGACGCTTCCTTAAACATCTTCAGCGTCTTCTGCAGATCGATGATGTAAATGCCATTGCGCTCGCCAAAGATGAATTCCTTCATCTTCGGGTTCCAGCGTTTCGTCTGATGCCCGAAGTGAACGCCGGCTTCGAGCAACTCCTTCATCGTGATATTTGCCAAGCTACCTCCTAGGTTGGCTTGCATCCTTTGCGGCGGCTCTCGCCGGATCGCTCAGGATTGCTTTCCCCGTCACCCGCTCTGTTGAGGATGCGGGAAGATTTCGTTCCGGTAATTTCTTGCTTGCACTCGTCCCCGGAACCAAAAGGCGAGAACAGTTGTCAGTGGTCGGTTGCCAGTTGTCAGTTAACCCAGCCGGGTTTATTCACCATCTGTCATCCCGAGCACAGCCGAGGGATCTGCGGTCCCCCGCAAAACATCCTGCTGCGCCTAAGACTGACAACTGACTACTGACAACCGACCACTGCCTTACCTTACCGCTTACTAAACTGAAATCTCTTACGAGCGCCCTTCTGGCCGTACTTCTTGCGCTCTTTCTCGCGAGCATCGCGGCGCAGAAATCCTTCGGCCTTCAACTTGGCGCGCAATTCAGGATTGAACTCTTGCAGGGCGCGCGCAATTCCCATGCGCACCGCGCCGGCCTGGCCGTTCACGCCACCGCCCTTGACCGTGCAAACGATGTTGAAGGTGCCGCTGGTCTCGGTCAGCACCAGCGACGACTTGGCCATGATGCGCTGGGCTTCAGTGACGAAGTGCTCGTCGAAGGCTTTGCCGTTGACCTTGAACTCGCCGCTGCCGGGGCGAAGGAACACGCGAGCCACGCTCGATTTGCGGCGACCCGTACCGTAATACTGAACCAGTTCTGCCATCGTTATCTGTCGGAAGCCGAGGCTCCCTTTGATCCTTCCAGAAAAAATTGTTGGGCGAAGCCAAGCTTCGCCGCTTTGGCGCGCTAAGCGCGCTTGGCGAAGACCGGCGAAATAGCTTCCGGCTTCTGCGCCGAGTGAGGATGCTTGTCGTCGCGGTAGACCTTCAGTTTGCCGGCCATGGTGCGTCCCAACTTGGTGTGGGGCAGCATTCCGGTGATGGCCTCTTCCACAACGCGTTCCGGCTTGCGGGCCAGCAGCTTTTTGTACTCTTCCGACCTCATGCCGCCGGGGTAGCCAGAGTAGTTGTAATAAACCTTGCTGTCGGCCTTAAGTCCTGTAATGCGGATCTTGGCGGCATTGATCACGATCACGTGATCGCCGGTGTCCATGAACGGCGTGTACTTAGGGCTGTCTTTGCCAGAGAGGATGCGCGCCACACGACTGGCCAGCCGGCCCAGAGTCTGGCCGTCGGCATCAATGACAAACCACTTGCGCGCAATTTCCCCCTTGGGGAAATAGGTTGACATCTCTAAACTCTCCCAGTATTTGAAAAAACCGCGAAAGAGCCGCTTGGTTCAGGCGCTGGACGCGCAGAGACCTTCAGGCGGGCAAACGCAGGACTACGAAAGATTTAAGAATAGACTACGAGCGCTGGGATTGTCAATAAAACCCAGTCAAGCAAGCAATCGCCCAATCGCGGGTAAGCGCCCTTTTGGACGACCCTCCAGCCCCTCAGCCAGCTTACCATCAACTCCGGTGTCGCGATCGAAGGGTCGGCTATTTTGCAGTTGCTTTTCCCGGCAAATCCATCCAAAATCGGCCAACCCCAAGTAAAGACGTGCCCAATATTTTCCCGCGTGTTGATGGAAGGACTTGTGGAAATCCTGGATTCCGTGAGGAGAGCAGTTATGGTGAAGAACTCAGGGCAACTGTCGAATCAAAAAATCAAGGTGCGAGCAGCAACCACCGCCCGAGCGCTGGTCATGTTGCTCTTGCTGACTGTTCTTGGCGCACCGGCGGCGCAGGCCCAATACAACGTAATCTTCAATTTCGCGGGGGCATCGGGCGGGGCATTTCCCTATGACGTTTCCGGCCTGACTTTCGACCGTAGAGGACGCCTTTACGGGACGACTTTTTACGGCGGAGCTGGGTTTGGATTGGTCTTCCAGTTGACGTCTTCAGGATCGGGCTGGACCTTCACACCACTCTATAGTTTCCAGAGCGGCAACGACGGGGCCTATCCGTTTGCTGGAGTTACCTTCGGCCCCGATGGCGCTCTGTACGGCACCACCTATGACGGCGGAGGCAGCAGTGGCTGCGGTAATGGATGCGGCACAGTCTATCGACTGACGCCTCCGGCCACGGCCTGCAAGACCGCAATCTGCCCTTGGAATGAAACCGTTCTCTATCGCTTCACCGGGGGCACGGACGGCGCCAGTCCCCATGGCGGGGTAGCGTTCGATCAGGCCGGAAATCTTTACGGCACGACGGTTTTCGGAGGGAGCGGGCTGGGAACGGTTTACCAGCTAACTCCCGCGCACGGAAGTTGGACAGAAAGCATTCTCCATAACTTCGGCGGAGGCAACGATGGCACCGAGCCCGACGGCGGAGTGGTCTTCGATAACGCCGGAAACTTATACAGCACGACTACCGGCGGCGGCCAGTATGGTTTTGGAACTTTCTTCCAATTGACCCCGTCAGGTTCTGGCTGGACGGAAAACATCCTGTACAACTTTACCGGCGGCAGCGACGGTGGTGTTCCATTTGCCGGCCCGATAATCGACAGCTCCGGGAATCTCTATGGGACGACTTCGCAGGGGGGCGGCGCACCGGACTACGGCGGCACGGTTTATGAATTGAGTTTCTCGGGCGGCAATTGGGTTTATACAGTGCTTTACACGTTTACCGGAATCGACAACGGAGGTCTCGCCCCCTATGCCGGCCTGGTTATCGATAGCACCGGTAATCTGTATGGCACTACGGGCGCCGGCGGTCCCTATCAGGGTGACGGCACAGTCTTTGAGTTGACGCCTTCGGAAGGCGGGTGGACGTTCACCAACCTCCACGGATTTACCGGCGGAGACGACGGGCTAGATCCGTTTGGCGCCCTGGCGCTCGACGCCAGCGGCAATATCTACGGCACTGGAACCTACGGTGGAACCCACGGTTACGGCGTCGTTTTCCAGATCACACCCTAGCTGAACTTTCGAGCAGAGAGCGGGGATGAAATGTGGTGCTTAGTGGCTTGCGCTCAAGCTGATCGCGTCGGCGGCCTCGACCGTGACCGAATCAGGTTGTTGAGAGGCCCAGTCCAGCGGCGTGATCAGCAGGCGTAGACCAACGATCGCCGGGCGAGCTCCCGGACGCCAGCGGGCCTGGTCTGCGTCGAAATAGTGGGCCAGTCCGGATCGGTTCCACGGATAAAACCAAAGCTCGCTGGAGACATTGGGAGGCAGCAAGAACCGTTGCACCTCGCGACTGCCGTCGGCGCGCACAATCTCCAACTCCATGCGGTCGGGCTTACGCAGTTTCCACCACGGCGGATAATGCACGGTCATCCGCAGGCGGAGAAAGTCGGCTCCGCCGGGCCAAGCCGGTATGCCAAGATCCAAGTCGGTTCTGCGTTGGTGAATTGGGTAGCTGACAGCGGCAAGGCCCAGCGGTTGCTCCTGCATCGAGACGCGGGCGGCCCGGGAGTCATCGCGTTGCAGCCCGATGATTCCGTCGCCGATTTGCTGCTCGGCGCGGTAATGACGCTGCAACCAGAACCACACCTCGGGAGCGCGGGTGAAGTTGGACACTCCGTCGACCGGCAAGCTCAAGTCGCTTTCAAGCCAGCGATCGGTCTGAGCCGCGCTGAACTGGCTGAAGTCGGCGTCCGGAAAGTACAGGCCGGCCGCAGGCTGAGCCCGCTCCAGCCCGGCAATTTCCAGTTGCGAGAGCGCGGCGCCGCTGGCGCTGTAGGCCTGCATCAGTCCCCCGGCGACATTACGGCGAGCGGCGATCCCATATCTGGTCTGGTAGGGAAAGATTGCGATGGAATCCTCCGGCGCCGCTGTGGTCCTGCAGAAAGCCGGCCGAAGCCTGCAGGATGGCGGTGAAATCCGCCGGGAAGCAGGCGCGATCGAACTCGGCAAAGCCTGGCGGACATTCGGTTAAAGGGTTTCGCAACTGTGCAACCAGATGACGGGCGATGGCCGGAGCGAATCCGACCTCCTCAAACTTCATGGGAGCCAAAATCCCACTCCGCACTTCCCCGAACAGCAACGAGCCCGCCAGGACTACGAGCACCCCTACGATGGAGGCGCGCCTGGATTCGAAGGACCCCAAAATTACGCTCGACAACACAACCGTGGCCAGCAGCGACTGGCCGATATGATGCTCATCGGAGCGGACCAGCGCGCTTTGCATCAGCGCCAGACAAAACAGGGCGGCGCCGATCAGGAAGCCGCTGCGCCGGGTCGCCGCAGGCCGGACCGACTGGGTCGCCGGATGGCGCAAATACCGAAGATGACTGCGCCGGCCAGCAGCGTGCCAAAGAGCCGGAACGTTCCATCCTGCGTCATGGGATAGGGCGTTGCCCAACGATAGGCACTGACTACGGTCAGCGTGTCCTTCCAGAAGCGGAAGTCGAATGGCCGGGCCAGCACCGTGTTGATGGCCACGGCAATCACAACGCCCGCCAGCGCGGCGGCCAGTAGCGCGACCGAAAATCCTTCGCAAGGCAGGTCGGTCGTCCCGGGATTCAATCGCAACGCCGGCAGCCGCTGCCAACAGTGCGGCGACTCCGTAAACTCCGGTGTCGGCCGATAACAGAAACGCTATGGCGCAAAACAGAGCAGCCAGAGCTCCGGCCAGGTAAGGATTCTGGCGTCGCTCGACCACCGCATAGCCGCCGCGCAGAAAGATGGCGAACATCAGGATTGCGCCAGACATCCGCAGCGATGGCGACCAGAAAATGCAAAGCAGCAACAGCAGCAGAAAGCGCTTCCACGGCGGTTGCTCGGGAATCAGCAGCCACAGTGTGAGATAGACGAATATGATCGTGCACCACATGGGCACGGTGTTCCAAGTGGCATAGATGGCGCCGGTGGAGACGCCGGTGGAACGCGCAGGCAGGCTGGAAAGCCACTGGAACAGGGGCCCGTGGGTGAAGATGACATCCCGGCCAATCCAAATGCCGCGAGACGCCTTGAAGGCCGAGTCGAGGCGCCAGTCGTCGTCCATAAAGCCGGGACTGGGAACCAGCACCAGAGTTTTCGGCAACACCCACGCCGCCGGGATGGAGGCGAGCACCAGCAGGAGAACTCCAAGGATGTCCCAGTGTTTTCTCAGCCGCAGCATTGGCCGTTTTGCAATAACAAGCGGCGGTGGCGAGCTGGCCGGCACATCGAGGCTCTCCATAAACGAGGGCCATTGTAACCCAGCGTAAGAAAATCACGCGGTCCGCGCGCGGGCATAGACAAGGTTTCGTAGCGCATCAGTCCCGTGATAATAATTACGACGGCACGCGCGCATTCCCACACAATGAATATTGTCGCCTCACATAAAAGCCGTCGGGCGCTCACCGTTCCCAGAAGATGCTGGCGGAAGCGCCCCGTCATCAAGCGAGAAATATCTTCCGACGCCGGGCAGGCGCAGGTTTGCGCACGATGAGGTCTTTCGGGCTTTCCAAGTTATGGTCGCAGAAAATTGTGACGCCGCTGATTCTCGGCGGCGTGGCTGCGCTGCTGATGCTGTGGGGACTCAGCGACAAATACCTTTGGCAGGATGAAGCTCAGACCGCGGTGCTGGCGCAGCGCCTGATGCGCTACGGACGTCCTCTGGCCTACGACGGCGTCAACCTGATCACCATTGATCAGTTCGTGATGGAAGATGCCGCCACCATTGGCGAACGCACCGGCGATCCCAAGGCGGCCGTTGACTACTACATTCGGCGCGGCGATCTGAAACCCGATAGCACCTGGCGATGGCAGCCCTGGGGACAGTTCCTCGTCGAAGGTATCAGCCTCAAACTTTTCGGAGCTACCACGTTTGCGGCGCGACTTCCGTTCGCGCTGGCCGGCATCATCACCGTGCTGCTGTTGTACCAATTTGTGCTGGTGCGTTTCGACAGTCCGTTGATGGCGTGGCTGGCGGCGCTGTTTCTGCTCTTCAACAGTTATTGGATTCTGCACAGCCGGCAAGCCCGTTACTATTCGCTGTCGAGCCTGCTGCTGGTGCTGACTCTGATGGCCTACGCGCGCTGGCAGACGGGCGGGCGCTGGGGCGCTGCTGGTTTTGTGATCGCCGCCTGGTGCTGGTTTCAGGTGGATTACGGCACGCTGTGGCCGGTGTTGCTGGTGCTGTTTGTCGATGCTTTCATCGCGCAACGGCGAAAACCCTGGCGGCCTTTTCTGGTTGGCGTCGCGCTCACCGCGGCCATGGCTCCGTTTATTTACTACTTCGAACTGTGGCGGCGCGCGTCGAAGCCGGTGGGAACTTGGGGCAATCGCTTTCAAGTCAATCTGTTCAACATGAACGAGTACGTGCTGCCGGTGCTGGTTGTGCTGGCCGCGATCGTGCTGCTCAAGGTTCGCTGGCAAATTCTCGGCGACGTCGAGCGGCGGCTGGCCTTCATTGCGGTCGCGATCATGTTGGCGTACTCGCTGTGGGTGCCGCTGGCTGTGCCCTTCTCGTACTTGCGCTACGTGATCATCATCACGCCGGCCGCTTGCCTGCTGGCGGCGTGGGTGCTGGTGCGTGGCTGCGAAGGACGCGTCGGTCTCGCATGGGTAGGTGCTGCCGTTCTGATTCTGACTCCGTGGCTAAGTAAGCCGCTACATCCCTTTGTCTTGCGGCCGCCTTGGTATCGCAGCAGCGTAATTCTGAAGCCGGAGTTGCAGACGATGGTCACGGAAATCTTCGGCGACCGGCCCGATCCCAATCGGCTGGTGGTGGAATGGCTGAAGCAAAACAGCCAGCCTACTGACGAAATCCTGATCAACTACGAAGATGTCCCGCTGATGTTTTACCTGCCGAATCCGATTCGCGGTGGCGTGGCCGCCTTTCGCGTGGAAGATGACTCGAAGTCGCCGCCCGAGTTCCTGATCCTGCGGCAGTCGGTGCGATTCGTCCACTGGCCGGTGTTCCGCCGCGAACTGCTGCGGTACCAGTGGAAGCAGGTTCCGCTGGAAGCTCCCGATGTGCCGTGGGGCAACAATCCCGATCCGATGGCCGAGTCGCAAGATCCGGAGCAGGCCAACTCACTTTACATCGCAAGGCGGGTGAAGTAGGAACAGCGATTGCTTGTATGGTGGCGATTTCGTGGCTGCTGTTAGGTTGCGTCGTCCGGTTGTTAGAAGGACTCTGTAGCGAAGACTACGGCGTTACCTCGAAGACCACACCATATTGGAGAACTCCGCCGCGTATGTTGTTCCATAGAGATTGCCACGGGTATCAAATACCAGATTGCCGAATGGATTTGCACCGTCAGGTCCCAAGAAATTGTGAAGGGCCGTGTACGTCCATTCGCCGTCCGCAGGCGTCAGTTTAAAGACTGAACCCACTGCATCTTCCCCATCATAATTCGTCGTGCCGTAGAGATTGCCGGTTGCATCCATAACGAGGTCGGCTTGGGGACCAGGCGTACCGAGTTCATCGCTACCGGTCTGGATAAAACTGTAAAGGAGCTTGAATGTCCAGTTGCCGCTTGGCTGCGGTAACAGCTCAAAGGCCGTACCGCCGTCATACGCCCCGTTATAGCTGGTCGTGCCGTAAAGATTGCCAGCGCCGTCGAAGATCACACCCCCGTAGGGACATCTTCCATCACTTCCCGCTTGGAAATCATAAAGAATTTTTCCCGTCCATCCTGACCCAGTATTCACCAACTCGAAAACTGTACCCCCTCCATAGCTTCCTCCGTTCACAGTGATTCCGTAGATGTTGCCCAGTGCGTCGAAGACCACGCCGTTGTAAGGGGCGATGCCATCGGTTCCTGACCCGAAGCTATGTAAGACACTTTCAGTCCACCCGCCATTTGAAGGCGTCAGCCTGTAGACCGTACCGAAGTCCTGCGAGCCGCCGGCAACAGTCGTACCATAGAGATTTCCAGCACCATCGAAAATCAGGTCCCCGGTGGGTATACCCCCGTCGCTGCGTCCTGTAAACCGATAAAGGATGGTCTCTGTCCAAGGGCAGATTGCGCTTCCACAAGTTTTTGCGGGAGGCCGAAGGTTGAAAATGATCCCGCAGCCTGAGTACCAGAACGTACACGAACCTTCGCCGCCGCCTGAAGTCGTGCCGTAGAGACTGCCATCTGGCCCAATAATCGACTCGGCTATATGGCCCCGCACCGTCGTTGGTGCCGCCCAGAAAGTCATACAGTGGAGTAATTACCCACTCCGCTGCATTGTGCTTCAGTTCGAAGACTGTGCCATATCCGTTCAGCCCATAACCCGACCCACCATCGAGGGTGGTGCCGTAGAGATTGCCAGCTCTGTCCATTGTCACGCCCACAAAAGGTGATCCACCATCGGCTCCGCCGCTAAAGCTGTGCAGTACGGTGTACGTCTGAGCCGCTGCGGTGAAGGTCAACGCCAGAACTGCAAGTGCGCTTAAGCAGAGTGCCTTGATGAAATAGAAGACGCGCCGCATACTGTGCATCATGACGGTTCCTCCTGCCTTGAGACTATAGTCCCTCGATTCGCTAGCGGAATATAGCGTACCTGAACAGGACATTTCACCCTCAATTCCTCGGACCCAGCCTCCGGGCTCGGCCCACTCGCCTACGCTGCTTTACGTTTGAACACCCGAATATACGACGACGACCGCGGCTGGTAAATCCTGGCCTCGTCTCCCCAGACGTAGTTCGTCTGCGGCAGAATGTCTGCTACTCCCACAATGTCGTACTTGGTCCGCAGATAGCTGTCGATCCAGCGGAAGATATACTCCTCTGAACCCGGTAGCTTGCCGAAGGACTGCGGCACGCCTACGAAGACGATGTACTCCGGCTGAGCCGCCTCGATTTCCGCGATCATCTCTTTCTGCATCTGGAGCGCGTAGGGCTGCGGCTCCATCAGGCCGTAGGTGTAGATGTAGCCGGTGGCCGAGCGCAGGCCCGAGTAGAAATAAATTTCCGGCTCGGAGCCGAGCACGGCGATGCGCGCTCCCTGGCTCGCATGATCTTTGAGATAGCCGGCGACCTCGACCGCCTCGGGAAACGGATTCGATCCGTAAATCGCCTTCGAGGCATTCCACGCATCCATTTCGAACAGGTACCCGCGCTGCACGTAGAGCGTATTGGCAAACGCCGCCAGAAAAATAAGCGCCGGCAGCAACCAAGGCCGCGCATTAGCGGGACTCTTCTCCTGAATCCGTTCGCTTACACTGCTGACGGCCACGCCCACCAGCAGCGCGATCGCCGGCAACATCAGGATGAAGTAGTGTCCGCGAAAATACAGGCCGGGGCAGACCGCAAGAACGGAAAAGACCAGAAAGCTAATCAGGAAGAAACCGCGCTCGTGCGCGCGACGGTTCCACGCGATGGCCGTCAGGCCAATGCCGGCGAGAACCCAAATCCAAAATGCGGGCAGCACGACGGAAGGCAGCATGATCCGCAACACGCCCAGGCCCTCGCTGAGGCCGGTGGTGGTCGCATACTCGCGAGCGTAAACAAATGTCCAGAACCAGAACTTGCCGAACGATCCCGACGCCAGCATGACCACGCAGGTCACGACGAATGGCAGTACGACACCACAGGCGTACGCGAATTCTTTGCGGAACAAGCCACGCCAATCGCGCGGCGCGGACTGCCACTCGCAGTAACCGAGATAGACCGCGCCGAAGACGGCGAACAGAATTCCGGGCTGCTTCATGAGAAACGCCAGGCCGAAGAGCACGCCGCTCCAGAAGTAAAGCCACGATCTTCGCCTGTCGATCGCTCGCAACAAAAGCAACATTCCGCCAACCGCGGGCAGCACAACAAAATTCGTCGCGTGGGCCGCGAAGCCGACCACGGCCGGACTAGTCGAAAGCAGCGCATAGCTTGCGCCGGCAACCAATCCAGCCAGCGGCCCAAACAGTCGCTTGCCCAGCAGGAAGACGAGCAGCGTGGTCGCGGCATTGATCGCCAGCAAGCCGAGATGAATTCCGGCGATGGTTTGTCCGAAGACGGCGAGGATTAGCGCGTACGCGGCGAAAGTTCCGGGCAGCTTCATGCTGTACAGCGACGAGTACGGCGGCACGCCGTGCAGCATGAGTTGCCCGGCATAGGCGTATTCGCCCTCGTCGCGTTCCAGCGGGATATTTCGAAGATGCCAGCGAATGAGCCCAAAGAAAACGATAACCAGCAGCAGCAATCCGTAATACCAATAGCGCGACACACCGCGGCCGGCAGCTTCCATGGGAAGCAGTCATCTTACGACATGCAGCCGCGTGTTCCCGCAACCGACCCAGGCTCAGATATCTCCGTTTGTCATCCTGAGCGCAAGTGGCTAGAAGGACCTCACCTAGTTACGCCGAAGGACCCCGTCATATTGTCGTCACGAGCCCGGACTTCAGCCGGGCGAGGATCTGCTTTTCGACTCTTTCTGCCCGCTCGAGCCTACTGAAAAGTTCTCGTTTTCTGACCTCTTCCGCAAACTTTTCTCGCGACCCTCCCTCAGCCGCGACTCGTACGTCTATAACCTAAGCACTGGAGCGTCCTCGATGCACTCGCTGGCGCAAGATCTTCGCTACGCGGTCCGGCAATTGCGCAAGTCGCCCGGCTTCACCCTGGTTGCGGTTCTGACGCTCGCGCTCGGCATCGGAGCCAACACCGCCATAGCCAGCGCCGTTTACGCGCTCCTGCTGCGCTCGCTGCCTTTTCAGGACGCGGGGCGGCTGGTCCTGATCAAAGAGACGCATCCCCAAGCGGGAATAATTTCCGCCAGCTATCAGGACTTCCTCGATTGGCGGGCGCAGTCTAAGAGCTTCGAGAGCCTGGCTGCCTATAGCGATCAGCACCACGATTTCGCGCAACTGGCGACCGACGGCCAGCCGCAATCGGTGCGAAATGCTTTTGCTTCCGCCGATCTGTTTCCCACGCTCGGCATCCAGCCCGAGCTAGGCCGCGGATTTCTTCCCGCCGAAGACCGCGACAGCGGGATACATGTCGCGGTGATCAGCCATCGTCTATGGGAGAGCCGCTTCGCCCGCGATCCCTCGGTCATCGGGCGACTAGTGCAAGTCAACGGGCAAAGCTTCACCGTGGTGGGGGTCATGCCCGCGGGACAGCAGTATCCGGTCGACACCGATCTCTGGCTGCCGTTTTCGCAGCTCGACGAAGCCGAGCGGACGAACCGTCAATATCACGCAGCCGATGCGATTGGACGTTTGCGTCCTGGCGTCTCGCGGGGAGACGCAGCGGTCGAGTTGAACACGATTGCCGCGCGCCTGGCACAATCCTATCCCGCGACCAACCGCACGATCGGCGTCCGGCTCACGCTCCTGCGCGATGCTCTGGTCGGCCAGTTGCGCCCCACGCTGCTGGCGCTGTTCGGCTCCGTCGCGCTGGTGCTGTTCATCGCTTGCGCCAACATTGCCAGCCTCCTTCTGGTGCGGGCGACCAACCGCGAGCGCGAGATCGCTCTGCGCATGGCGCTGGGTGCGACACGCGCGAGACTGCTGCGGCAGTTTCTGGTAGAGAACCTGGCGTTGTCGTTCGCCGGAGCCTTGGCAGGAATCTCGCTTGCCGCCGCTGCCATGCCTTTGCTGAGCTACGGATTGCAAATGGGCAATCAGCCGTTTGCCTCGACCCAGCCAATCGAACTTAACCTGCCTGTGCTCGTCTTCACCGCGTTGCTGGCCATCCTGACGGGAACAATCTTCAGCCTGTTTCCGGCGGTGAGCGCTGCCCCGGTTCTGAACGACAGCTTGCGCGACGGGCAACGCACTGCGACGGCTGGGCGCAAACCTTTACGCAGTCTGCTTGCCGCCGGCGAGATGGCGCTGGCCGTCGTGGTGTTATTCACCGCTGCACTGCTGCTGCGCAGCTTGCAAAAGCTGCTGGCCGTCGATCCCGGGTTTCGCACCGATCATCTGCTGGCCGTTAAGATCGATCTTCCCGACAACCTCTACGCCACTCCTCAGCAGGTTGAAACATTTTCCCTGCGCCTGCAGGAGCAGATCGAACGCATCCCCGGAGTGACCTCTGCCGCCATTACCAACGCTTTGCCGCTTACGCCTTCACGATCCCTGACCCGTTTTGCCGTGCAGGGAGCGCCGCCTCCCGCTCCGGGCAACTTTCCGGTGACGCAGATTCGCACGGTCAGCCCCTCGTATTTTCGCACTCTTGGCATCGGGCTTCGTGCAGGACGAGGCTTCGAGCAGAAAGACGTCGACGACCAGACCGGTACGTTCCTCGTCAATGAAGCTTTCGCGCGACGCTATCTTGCCGGGCGCGATCCCGTGGGCAGCCGCCTCATGATGGATGTCGTCACCCCGCATCCCAGCGCCGTGCCCATCATCGGCGTAGTCAACAACGCGAAGGATCTCGGCGTCGACGCAAGAACCGAGCCCGTCATCTATACCGCCGGATATCCCAACGGACAGATTCTGCTGGTGCGCACCAGCCTGGATGCGCTGGCGGTTGCGCCTTCAATCCGGCAGACGGTGTCGTCGCTCGATCGCAATCTCGGCGTCTCGGATCTGAAGACCATGGATGGAGTTCTGTCTGATTCGCTGGCTCGGCAGCGGCTATCGGCGCTGGTGCTAGGCCTCTTCGCTTTCCTATCGGTGGGACTGGCCGCGATCGGCGTTTACGGAGTGCTGGCCTTCGTGGTGACGCAGCGCACGCGCGAAATCGGAGTGCGCCTGGCGCTGGGCGCGCAGAGGTCGCAGGTCCGCGGCCTCTTTTTGAAGCAGGGAGCGAGGCTGATTGTCGCCGGCGGAGCAGTCGGCGTAGCTGGTGCGCTGGTCGTCGGACATCTGCTCGGCGCGATTCTTTTCGAGACCACGCCAGCCGATCCGCTGTCTGTGATGCTGACGGTCGCCGTCATCGTCATCATTGGAATCGCGGCCGTTTGTATCCCGGCGCAACGGGCCAGTCAGGTCGATCCCATGCAGGCATTGCGCGCCGAGTAAGCGGCGAGCGGCAACGACGCGGGTTCATGGTAGGAAGCGTTCTCTTTATGCGGACCACCGGTGTTTGGTTTCTCGGAGTTTTGTTGTGCGGCGCCTTTGGTTTTGCCCAAGCGCAGAACGAGCTTTCCGCTGACCTGGTGAGGCACGCTTTGATTCTGCGCGGCTTTTACACCAATCAGAAGCTGAACTTTGACAGCAACGGTGTACTCATCTCAGATGGAACGCCAGGATTTGGTCCCACCGACGGGCGCGTGTACGTGAAAGAAGTTCAGTTCGCCGCCAACCGCCTGACGCTTCGCGGAGAACGTCCGGTTTCCATCTTCGATCCGGGGACTGGAGACACAACGTTACTCGGTCTTCATCGCAAGGTAGAAATTGATGTGCAACTTCCGCCAGACAAGCCGCCAATCGACAGTGCGCGGGCCTTGCTCGATAAGATTTTTCTGACGTCTTCCGAAGCTGACGCTTTGACCTGTTCGGAGGATGAAGCCAAAGCGTTTCGTAAGCAGATGCTGCAATCGAAAGAATTCGTCAGCGCCAAAAAAGATAGCGGTGCCAGCAAAATCACTGAGCCTCACCAACTCTGCTTCCCCGGTGGCACCCGGGCTTATGTCGCTGAAGGCGCGGTCAAGGCTCCAAAGCCGCTGAAGACGCCCGATCCTCCCTATCCCAATGACGCCTCTGCGCAGGGCCAGAATAAAACGGTGGTCCTCGCCCTGGTCGTCGATGTTGCGGGAAAGCCCTCAAGCCTGGTGGTGATTGGGCCAAGCGCCAGCGTGTTCGATATTGTCGCGGTCGACGCAGTACAGCACTGGAAGTTTCTTCCGGCCAGCTATCAGGGCAAGCCGGTAGCGGCAGCTATCAATGTAGAAGTGAACTTCCGTCCCCAATAGGGCTCAAGGGCTGAGTGAGAATTAAAGTTGCATTTCGTCGGTGCAGTAGGTACCGCGAAAAACGAGCGCCATAAGGCGCGGAAGAGCTTAGCCCAGCATGGAGCCGCAGGCGGAATGCTGGGTCAAGTGGAAAATTGATCTGAGTCCCGTAGGGACGGCAGAGGTCTCACGCAGACTCTCAACCGCCATGCCTTCTGGCGATAAAAACTCCGAAGCCAATGTGCAGCAGGCCGAAGCCGGCGGCCAGCATCACGTTCGCCCAGAACCACGGCAACGGCAGCGCGAGTGCGCCGAGCGCCACGAAGGCTGCTCCCATGGCGGCCAACGCGCGAACCGAGAATGCTCCCGCCTGCATCACCGCGACTCCGTACAACACCAGCCACACGCCGGGAATCAGCCTTACGGGCCCGCTCCACATCAACGCAATCGTCAGCAGCCCACCCGCCGCCAATGCCGGCAGCAATCCGATGAACAGTCGTCGTGCGGAGATCGTGGTTCGCAGCCGCGCCGCCTTGCGATGCATGGTGACCAGCGCGATAGTCGCTGCCACCAACGCTTCGACCAGCCAGACTGCCAGCCATCCATCGGGCGTGGCCTGCCGCAGTCCGATGGGAGCCGCAATCAGCGCGGTCACTCCCATAGCGACAACTCCCCAACCGGACACGACGGTGAGTGCTGAACTGTCTTCCATGGTCTGGCGGATTATACGCAGATTGCCGGTGCCGGACTTCGATCACCGCGGCCGCCTATAACTTCAACCCGTAGAGAGAGAGCGTGCGCGCCAAAAAAAGGCACAGTCTGTCGATTGTGCCGTAATAGCTGTCACCCTGATCGCACCACCCTGCTGCCGACCGCGAAACAACGTTTGTCATCCTGAGCGTAGGTGACGCTTCGTCACCGGAGTCGAAGGACCCCTATAACCTGCGAACGTCAGAATTAGCCTGTGCCCCAGGTTCGCGTCCGTTTTCTGGACGCTAACCTGGGTTCCGTTTGAATCACTTCACTGCTGCAGCCGGCTCGCCCACACGCTTGGCCACCTTGAACATCAGCTTGTGCTGCTTCTTGTCGACGTCGACCACCACATGATCGCCGTGCAGAATCTCGCCATCGAGAATCTTCATCGCTAACGGGTCCTGTATCAGCTTTTGAATCGCACGCTTCAGAGGACGCGCGCCGTAATTCGGATCGTAGCCTTCGGTGAAGACCATCTCCTTGGCCGCCGGCGTCAGCTCCAGTGAGATCTTGCGCTCGGCCAGCAGCTTCCGCAGATCTTCCAGCCGCAGATCGACAATCTTCGTCAACTGCTCCTTGCCCAGCGGATTGAAGATGATAATGTCATCCACGCGGTTCAGGAACTCGGGCTTGAAGTGCGCCCGCAACGCTTCCATCACGTGCTTATGCGCTTCGGCAATCTGCTCCGGCGTGGCGTCCCGCAGGTCCTGCAAATACATCGACCCAATATTTGACGTCATGATCAGGATCGTGTTCTTGAAATCGACCACGCGGCCCTTGCCGTCCGTCAGCCGGCCATCATCCATGATCTGCAGGAAGATGTTGAACACATCCGGATGCGCCTTCTCGATCTCGTCGAACAGCACCACGGAATACGGACGCCGGCGCACCGCTTCGGTCAGTTGTCCGCCTTCGTCATAGCCCACATATCCCGGAGGCGCGCCGATCAGCCGCGACACCGAATGCTTCTCCATGTACTCCGACATGTCGATGCGGATCATGGCATGCTCGTCGTCGAACAGGAACTCGGCCAGCGCACGCGCCAGCTCGGTCTTGCCCACGCCGGTCGGCCCCAGAAAGATGAACGAGCCAATCGGCTTCTTCGGATCGCTCAGCCCGGCGCGCGAACGCCGGATCGCATTGGCCACGTGCTCGATGCGCTTCATCCTGGCCAACCACGCGCTCCCGCAGCCGGTCTTCCATGGTGACCAGCTTCTTCACTTCGCCTTCCAGCATCTTCGACACCGGAATGCCGGTCCACTTGCTGACAATCTTGGCAACGTCTTCCTCGTCGACTTCTTCCTTCAGCATGCGCGACTGCTTGCCGTCCATGGCCGCGCTCAGCTTGGTCACCTCGGCCTCAAGCTGCGGATCTCGCCATACTTGATTCGACCGGCGCGGTCGAAGTCGCCTTTGCGCGTGAGCTTCCTCCTCCTCCAGCTTCAGCCGCTCGATGCGCTCCTTCAGCTCGCGCACCTTGGCGATGGCTTCCTTCTCCTGCTTCCAGCGCGCCTTCAGCGCATTGGACTCTTCCTTGATGTGCGCCAGCTCTTTTTCGACCACCGCCAGCCGCTCGCGCGAGTTGGCATCGTCTTCCCGCTTCAGCGCCTGCCGTTCGATCTCCAGCTGCGTCGCGCGCCGCTCCAGCTGATCGATCTCCGTCGGCATCGAGTCAATCTGAATGCGCAGCGATGCCGCGGCTTCGTCGATCAGATCGATAGCTTTGTCCGGCAGGAAGCGGTCGGTGATGTAGCGATGCGACAGCGTTGCCGCCGCCACAATTGCCGAATCTTTGATACGCACGCCGTGATGAACTTCGTATTTCTCGCGCAGGCCGCGCAGAATGGCGATGGTATCTTCCACCGTCGGCTCGCCCACAAAAACCGGCTGGAAGCGCCGCTCCAGCGCCGCATCTTTCTCGATGTACTTGCGATACTCGTTGAGCGTGGTCGCGCCGATCGCGCGCAGCTCGCCGCGGGCCAGCGCCGGCTTCAACATGTTCGAGGCGTCAATGGCGCCCTCGGCCGCTCCGGCTCCCACCAGAGTGTGCAACTCGTCGATGAACAGAATGATCTGCCCTTGCGACTGCTCAATTTCCTTCAGCACGGCTTTCAGCCGGTCTTCAAACTCGCCGCGATATTTCGCGCCCGCCAGCATCGCGCCCAGATCGAGCGACACGACGCGTCTTGTTCTTCAACTGCTCGGGAACGTCGCCGGAAACGATGCGCTGCGCCAGTCCTTCGACGATCGCCGTCTTGCCCACGCCGGGCTCGCCGATCAGCACTGGATTGTTTTTCGTGCGGCGCGACAGCACCTGCACCACGCGACGCACTTCTTCGTCGCGCCCAATCACGGGATCAAGCTTGCCTTGCCGCGCCAGCTCCGTCAGATCTTTGGCATATCTTTCGAGCGCCTGGTACTTCGCCTCGGGATTCTGGTCGGTCACCTTCTGATTGCCGCGCACTGAAGTCAGCCCGCGCAGAATGTTGTCGTAAGTTGCGCCCGCTCGCGCACAGAATCTCCTGCGCCGGATCGCGCTTCAGCTTCGTCATCCCCAGCAGCATGTGCTCGGTGGAAACGTACTCGTCCTTGAAATTCGACGCCTCTTTGAAGGCGTTCTCCAGCAGCTTCGATGCCGCGTCGGAAAGATGCGCCTGAGCGGCGCCACTGCCGGAAACTTTGGGCAGCTTGTCGATTTCGCGCGTGACTTCGGCCTGCACCGTCGGCACGTGCAGTCCTACCCGCTCAAGCAGCGGAGCCACGATGCCTTCGCGATCTTCCAGCAGAGCCGCCAGTATGTGAACCGGCTGCAGCTCAGGATTGCCGTTCTCGCTGGCGACATCGTTCGCCCGCTGCATCGCTTCCTGCGCTTTGACGGTTAATTTGTCCCAACGTATTGCCATGATGTAACTCCCCAATTCCTCATAATAGTACGGGTAGAGCCGGCCTTCAGGCCGGCGTTTAGGACGCTAATACCAAAACTATCGCAGCCGCAGCGATCAGTTGCACTGATCGCTGCGGCTGCACCCTTCTTGTATTGATCCAGCGGACGCGGCGCTGAAGCGCCGCTCTACCAACAGCGAATCGTGGCCAGTGGTTTGGATTCGCGGGAACGAGTTGCGGCTCGCAAAAAACACCGCGAATTTTCGGGCTGGGCCTGAGCCCCTCTCGAACGGCCAGGCAAACGCCACTGGCCACGATTCACTGCTTTCGCCCCTCGGGGAACTCCCTTCGGTAAACAAAAGGGAGGCAAGATTCGAACCCGCCTCCCTTGAACTCCCCAGTTCGTCTCCCTCTGGGACTCTTCTCCCGAGAGGCGAAACCTGCAATCAGGCAACCTGAGACTTGCTCTGTCCCTGGGCCTGACTCTCAACCTTCTTGCCTTCCAGCGTGGTCGGGCTGCCGACATTCACTTTGATCGACTTCGGCTTCGCCTCGGCCCGCTTTGCCAGCCGGACCTTCAGCACGCCGTGTTCGTAATCGGCCTTGATGTCTTCGGTGCTCACCGTGCTCGGCAAGGTGAAGGTGCGAGTAAAGCTGCCATAGCGGCGCTCCACCCGGCGGAAGTTTTCTTCCTTCTCTTCCTTCTCGAACTTGCGCTCGCCGGTGATGGTCAGAACGTTGTTCTCCACCTTGACATCCAGATCCTTCTCGTTGATGCCGGGAACTTCCAGCTTCAACTGAACGCTGTGCTCGTCTTCGTAAATGTCCACCGGGGGCACAAAGGCTCCAGCGGTCAACGACTCTTCACGATTGCCGTACTGCTCGTCGAACAACCGGCTCATGCGACTCTGCAAGGCGCTCAATTCACGGTAAGGGTCCCAACGGGTCAACACAGTCATGGTTCGTCTTCCTCCACTCAAAACTTAAACTCCTCACTCGCTAAGGGTGTGGGTCTAGCACTTCCCTGCTCGTTGACTATTAGACGCATTTGTTAGCGCAATGGAATCATAAAATATGAGTAAAGTATTGTAAAGTATGGATTGCTGATATTCCTGCTTGAGATAACCCAGCTAGTACCTTTTGTTTTATTGGTTTACCCGGGAGATTAGCCGATATCGGTCGGATACCAAGCCAAGGGCTCTTGCGGGATAAAATGGGGGATCCGCCAGTTGAACCTGTCATCCTCCGCGCAAGGCCGAAGCTCCGCTAACCGCGTCGAATGATCCCGTCCTCATCAGACGCGCCATTTCCATTTTCGCTACTAAATTCCGCAATGATCGACCAGGACGCATGCGGCCGATGGGGCTATATCAATGAAAGGGAAAGAGATTTTAAGAGATCGACTGATGCTAGGGGGCTTCGAACCGGAAAAGGAGCGGCATTGATCTGTCTTGTTTTGGAAGTAGTTAAACTACTATCAAACGTTGGCGTGTAACTACTACATGTCAATACTGAGAAACGCAACAGTTAGCCGTAACCCAATGATTCAAAGCATGATATAAACTTGCCAGACGCTGACAGAACATCTTCCTGAATGTGATAGAATGAAATTAGAATTGAAGTTGAGGAATCCTCGACTGCCCCAGCCAAAGTCGGCTGGGTTTTGTGTTTCTGGTCGATTTGTGAGTCGAAGCTCCTCAGGCTTCCATCTGGCAAATCAGGCACTTCAGGTAAGCAGTCTCCGGAACATTGAGCAGAACCGGATGATCCATGCCCGCGCCGCGTTTCTCCAGAACGCGGATTCGGCGTCCAGTATCAGCCGCCGCTGCCCCCAGCATCTCGACAAACTCCGCCTCGCTGACATGGAACGAGCACGAGCAGCTGACCAAGATGCCTCCCGGGCTAAGCATCTTCAGCGCTCGCAGGTTCAGCTCCTTGTAGCCGCGCAAGGCAGTCGGCACGGCACGCTTGGTCTTGGCGAAGGCTGGCGGGTCGAGGACGACGGTGTCGTATTGTCGTCCGGCGGCGGCATAGTCCTTGAGCAGGTCGAAGGCGTTGGCTTCGGTCCACTCGATTTCGCCGCAGCGATGGGTGGCGCGATTGAGTTGCTCGTTCTGTTCGGCGACCTCGAGCGCTGGCCGTGAGGAGTCGACCGCAGCAACGCTTTCGCACACTCGCGCCAGATGCAGCGCAAACCCGCCCTGATAGGTGAAGACGTCGAGCGCGTGGCCGTGGGCATAACGAGCCGCTGCCGCGTAGTTCTCTCGCTGATCGAGAAATGCTCCGGTCTTCTGGCCGCCCAGACCGTCAAAGTGAAACTGCACGCCGTTCAGGGTGAAGATCGTGGTCGACCGCTCGCCCAGCAATAGTTGCGATTCGCGCTTCGCCAACTGCTCCAGTTCGCGAATGTGCGGATCGACGCGCTCGATCAAGCTGGTTCCGGGAAAATGTCCGGTGAGCGACTCGACCACGGCTTGCCGCAGATCGTCGCGATCGAAAGCCTGGGTCAACGCTTGCATCGAGAGCACGTCGTTGTATTTGTCGACGATGAGCCCGGGCAGCAGGTCAGCCTCGCTGAAGATCACGCGGAAGGAATCCGTGTCGCGCACCGTGCGCTGCCGAAACCGCACGGCGTTGTCGATTCGTCCGCGCAGCAGCGCCGCCAAGCCATCCGCCTCGATTTCGTCGCTACTCAGCAGGCGGATAGCGATTTGCGAAGCGCTGCTGTACAGCGCCGAACCCAGCCGGCGGCCGCGCTCGTCGCAGACCTGAACCAGCGCGCCGCCGGGAGCGTCGGCAGGCGGCACCAGGTCCGAGCGATAGACCCAAAGGTGTCCGCCCCGCAGCCGTGCGGCGCCTCGGTGACTTACGGTGATGATGGGAATGGAGTCAGCCAGAATGTCCCTCGCGCAAGAGTCAAACGACCATCTTACGCGGAGCGGATCAGAACAGAATATTCTCATCCTGTTGATTAGAGCGTGTTTCAAAAATACCTTTTAGGTTTTCCTCGGTGGAAGCGCGGGCCTTTAGGCCTGCGAAATTGGCGGCTCCCAACAACGGCTTTAGCCGCGGCCCGGCGAAGTGGGGTTTATGAAACACGCTCTAGAGTTTCTACTCCCCTTCGGAGCAAAACATTCGAGCGCCAAGACAGCGCCTGCTGCATCTCAAGCAGAAAGGAGACGCCATGCCGGAAGGTTCATTTGGATCGCGCTTGAAGAACGCCGCCCGGCAGCGCAGCCTCCAGGTCGCCTTGCTGCTGTGGATATTGTTCAGTGTCACAGGTCTGGTGCTCGGACGCGGAACGCCTCAGGTGGAGAATGCGGTCCGCTGGGCTTCGATGGCGCTGGTCGCTCTACTGCTTGAAATTGGTCTGGTCGCCCGGCTAACGCGGCGACGCCCTGTACCCGACCTGGCCCAACGCGCTCCCGAACCCTCGATCGCGTTGCGGGAGGCGGTCTGGCTCTGGATTTATGGGGCGGTGGTGCTGGTCGTCGGACGCATTCTGGGTTTGCATCTTTTCGGGGACGGCATTGCACTGCATCTGAACGGCTCGCTGGTAGGTGCCACGCGTGTGCAGTCCCCAGGGGAAGTACTCACCTGGGCGGCGTACAACAGCATCCTGCTGGCGTTGATTCCTTACGTTGTGTTTCGACTGCGCGGCTATTCCCACGAGCAACTCAATCTGAAGTCGTCGAACCTGAAGAATGACACGCTGGTGATTCTGGTGGTGCTGGCGATTGGCATCGCGCTGGATCTGACCGGGCCGAACATCCTGCAATTGACGCGGCATCAGCAAGTCGTGGGCGGTTCGCTCTCGTTCGTACTGCATCTTTTCGGCACCGATCTGCCCATCATGATTTTTATTTACGCTATCCTGCTGCCGCGCTATTTCAAACTAGTATCTCCAATGACAGCATTTCTGCTGGGAGCGGCGAGCTATCCCGCAATGCACGTCTTCGAGTCATGGGCGCGATACGATATGCTCCAGCATTCCGTGCTGTCGGTTGTGCTGGTATTTCTGACCTTCTTTCCGGCGGGTCTGATGAAGTCATTTCTCACCTTTCGCACCGGAAATGCCTGGGTGCATCTGTGGGCGTTTCACGCCATCTCGCCCCACGTGACCGTCGACACCCGGTTGATCGTGCGCGACTTCAACATTCCGTAAATATTCACAGAAATTCCTCATGTATAGTTTGGGAACTGTTCCAACCTGGCAAGAGTTCCGGGGCGTAATTCTCCCGCAGGAGTGTCGATATGAGATTTGTGCGCGTGGCATTCTTCTTCACGCTTGCCGTCTTGGCGTTGGCAACCTCTGTGCCGGCGCAAAACATGACGCCATCATCCGGCAATGTTCCCATCACTGGTAAGGCCGTTCCTGGCTTCGAGGAATTCGACCGCGCCGTGGTGGCGGCAATTCAGAAGGACCACATACCCGGCGCGGCTATCGCTATCGTGAAGGACGGCCGCCTGGTGTACGCCCGCGGATTCGGCTGGGCCGATGAAGAGGACAAGACGCCGATTGAGCCGACCTCGGTATTTCGGCTGGCCAGCATTTCCAAATCGCTGACCGGCATCGGGATCCTCAAGCTCATCCAGGACAAGCGGCTATGCATGCAGCAAAAGGTCTTCGCGCGGCCCAATGCTTCCGCCAGCGCTGGAACCGGCCCCTGCTCGCAACCGATTCTTCATCTCGAACCCGTGAAGTGCGAAGGCTGCACCGAAGACCCTCGCATCTACGACATCACCGTGCAAGACCTGATGCAGATGTCCGGCGGCTGGATCACCAGTACAGAGGAAGTCGACGCTTGCGGAGTTATGACCCGAGGGAGCGGCGACTGGTCGTCCGTCGAGCGGGCGCAGCAGGGTCTTCACATACGTACCGTCCCGACTCGTGCCGAGGTGATTCAATTCGGCATCAGCCACAAGCTGAACTTCACTCCGGGCACTTGCTACTCCTATGCCAACTTCAATTTCATGATCCTGGGGCAGGTCATCGAGGAAGTAACCGATACAGCGTACGAAGCCTGGATGCAGGAAAACATTTTGCATCCCATGGGCGCTTACAATGCCCATGTCTTGCTGTATGGGAAGTCGCTGCCTAACGAAGTCGACTACTACAAAGTGCTGCCTGATGGCCGGAATCAGCGCTGTTGCGTCGATATGCTGCGGCCGCAGATTGGCCCCTGCGGCGGCTGGACGGCCAACATCATCGACCTGGCCCACGTGCAAGCCAGCCTGCGTAACGGCGTACCCGAGCCCAATCCTCTTGAACCGCAGACGATGAATTTGATGGTCTCGCGGCCCGCGAATCCGAAATTCACCGGTAAATTCGGCTACTGGACTGACGGCTGGGACACGGTATGGTGTCCTCCCGAGACGGGCGGACCGAACGGCTGCACCATGCAAAATGCAAGTTGGGAGAAGGGAGGCGATTTCACCATCGGCACCATCACCAGTTATTCGTCATGGTCTGACGGAGTGGGATATGTCTTGCTGTTCAACTCCCACACCGCAACCAACATGCCCGACATCAACCTGAAGATCATCCGTCCCATGTTGCGAACCCGAACCGCCTGGCCCACCTGGGATTTGTTCAAGGATTATCAATAATCGGCTTCACAGTTTGCTGAAAAACTCGATGGGAGGCCCTGTTCGAGTAGTGCGGCGCTTCAGCACCGCGTATAAGCCCTTTATTTTTGTCATCCCGAATCCGCCTTCAGCCGGTGAGGGATCTGCGGTTCCGGGTTTTTCAGCAGCCTACTAGTGTGTTGCGCCAGGATCGCATATACTCGCCGCCAAGAAACGGGCGACTAGTGGCTTCAACCAGCATCAAACCGCAAGTGAGCAATTCTGTCGGGCGCAAGTTCTTTCTTGCCGACTCGCCCCTGCGCACCGCTCTGCTGGGTCTCCTGCTCGCAAGTGTGACCATCGCCGTGTACTACCAGGTGCACAATCATCCTTTTGCCGATATGGATGACAATCTTTACCTCGTCAACAATGCGCATCTTCACCACGGCCTTGACTGGACAACCGTCTGGTGGTCAGTTCGCACCTTCAACATGGCGAACTGGATTCCTCTGTGCTGGCTTACCTTTGCCGCCGAGTATCCCTTCTTCGGCTCAAATCCTGCCGGCTACCACATGGTTAACCTGCTGCTTCATGCCTGCAATGCCTTTCTTGTGTTTTGGGTATTGAAGCGCGCCACCGGATATACCGCTCGCAGTTTCATGGTCGCTGCCTTATTCGCCTTGCATCCCATGAATGTCGAGCCCGTCGTTTGGATTGCCGAGCTCAAGACCACGCTGAGCATGACCTTTTTCCTCCTCGCGCTGGATGCCTACCGATGGTATGCGCGCGAGCCTAAATTCACGCGCTACCCCTTGCTTTTCGTTTTGTTTGGATTGGGGCTGGCGGCGAAATCGCAAATCATCACCCTACCATGCGTTCTGTTGCTTTGGGACTATTGGCCTCTCCAGCGAATGTTTCCAGATCGGCAAAGCACCCCTGGCCAATATCCGCCGAAGCCGTTCTCGACTCTGATCCTCGAAAAGATACCACTCCTGTTCTTGTGTGCCGTCGACGCCGCCTTGACCATCTACACCCAGAAGTCGGTCCGGCTGGGTAGCATGCCACCCTTGTCATTGCGTTTAAAGAATGCCATCTTTTCCTACTGGCTGTACCTGGAAAAAGCTTTTTGGCCGTCGCGAATGGCTCCGGAATACCCTCAGTTGGGAAAGTTCCTGGCCGGTTGGCAAGTGTTGTTTGTTCTCCTTCTGCTATGCGGAATTAGCGCCCTGGTCATAGCAGCCCGGCGGCATCGATATCTCCCGGTCGGATGGTTCTGGTTCTTAGGCACATTGGTTCCCATGATAGGGCTGCTTCAGCCCAGCCAGCAGGGCATGGCCGACCGATTTGTCTATCAGGCCTATCTGGGACTGTTCATCATCGTCTGCTGGGGCGTGGCTGACTGGGCAAGGCAGCGTCGCGTCGCTATCGCTTGGCCGGCGGCAGCTGGGGCCGTAGCGCTGTTAGCCCTGACCATGGTTACGTATCGCCAAATTGGCTACTGGCAAGATCACTTTATGCTGTGGACTCACGCCGTGCAGGTTGTGCCGTATCACTGGGAAGGTGAAAGCACCCTGGGTATTTACCTGATGGAAAATGGCAAGTCCGCGGAGGCTATGCAGCATTTCTACCGGGCCTACGCTATCAACCCTGACGATGCCCGGAGCAATCTGGAGATCGGCTACTACGAGCAAACCCGAGGGAACCCGCAACAGGCGATCTTCCACTATGAGCGCGCTCTTCGGGCCAATAATTTGCCCTTCGAGGGTCAAGCACCCCTGTGGAGAAATCTGGCCGTAGCCTACAACGCTCTTGGGAATACGAAAAAGGCTCGTGAATGTTTAGAAAAATCCGCCAGCTTGAACGTTAAGTGAGGGGGCTTAAGACTGGCGCGTGTGGGCTGCCAGGCTTGCATAGCTATGTCGCTGCCGTGTCTGTTGCCTCGATCGGCTCATCTTCCTTGTCGGGTTTCGCGCCCGCTCCGGCTTTGCCGCCCTTGGCTTCTTCTTCCGGCTTGGGTGGCGGCGGAACGAAGTACAGAATGCGATTGCAGTAGAAGCAGGTGACGATCTGCTCGTTGCTCATCACGTCTTGAAACACCTGGGGACGGAGCCTTACGCGGCAGGCTGAGCAACTCTCATCTTCATATACCGCTGCCATGACCGACCCGCGCAGCTTCAGCACCCGGTCGTAGTGGGTAAGAGTCTCTTCCTCGACGCCTGCGCGGAGCTGCTTGCGCTGAGCATTGAGTTCGCCCAGTTGCTTTTCGTCTTCGGCGGTTTGCTGGCGAGCGTGCTCTTTCTCTTTCTCGTTCGCGGCCGTGTCGGCCTTCAGCGTCGCCTCGGCCTGCTTCAGGCCTTCTTTGCGAGTGTCGGCGGCGACCATGATTTCCAGAATCTTGTCTTCCAGCTTGCGGATCTCGGCTTCAGCATGTTCGATCTCGCTCAACAACGCCTTGTATTCCTGATTGGTCTTAACTTTCAGCGACTGATCGCGATACTTGCTGATCTTCTCCTGCTGGTCCTTGATGTCGGATTCATGTTTGCGGCGCGCCGCTTCGTCAGCTTTCATCGCGGCCTGCGCCGCTTCCACGGCGGCTTTCGAGCCGGCCAGCTTGGCTTCGATGCGTGCTACTTCCTTGGGCAGAGCCGCAATCTCGGCGCGAATTGCGGCGACGCGCGCATCCACTTGTTGCAGCTCAATCAGGTTTTGCAGATTGGAATTCATCAGGACATCAGAACCAGCTTGGATTCTAGCACGCATAAAATGCTTGCCTGGAACTGCATGCCTATAGGACAGTAAGGTTTTTGGCCTATTGAGCGGCAGCTCGCAACCCGGCCTACGATTCTCCTATGCCACTTGAAATTACGCGACTTCTTCTGGGTCTGCTGATCGCGGCCCTCCACCGCCGTATCGCCGACTTCATCCTCGAGCGCGAACGATCGCTGGTGTTGAGCTTCCGCCAGCGTGGCGTGCCTTTGCCGGCGGTCCTCAGCGCCGAAACTGCCCGTAATCTCTACTTCGGTATTGGCATCTTCGTTGTTCTGGTCGAGATGCTGCGGATTTATCAGCTAGCCCACTGATGTTGCCGGGAAGAGCTTTTTAATTTTGTCATCACGAGCCGGCTTCATAGACTGTTGAAAAAGTCAGGTTCGACGCGTTTTTGAAGGGACGCAGCTTTAGCTGCGCAGTATAAACCCGCTTAATTTTGTCATTCCGAGTGGGCTTCAGCCCGCGAGGAATCGGCTTTGAGTTTTTCTAATGAGATCGCGCCGCTACCGTCCCAGCTTCAGCCTCGTGGCCAGACGGTCGGGAAGGTTGGCGGCGATAATCCTCGACTGGGCCTGCTGAACATCGTAAGGAACGCGATAATAGGTTACGTTCGCGGCGTTGTCGCCATTGCTTTCGTAAACCGCGAAGGCGGCGCGCCAGTCATTATCCCGTGGCTGCCCCACCGATCCTGGATTGATCAGATAGCGCTCGCCAGGAGTCAGTATGATCCCGCAACGCTCCACGCCCTCTCCCCCTGCATATTGCGGGGCGATAGGTTGCGTCTTGTTGTTGCGGTAGATGAATCCGCCTTGCAGGTGGGTGTGGCCAAAGAAAATCCTGTCGGCATGGCCCGGAAGATGGAAGTCAACTCCGGCCGTAGTATTGTTCAGCACATACTCGTCTTCGTCGCGTGGCGAGCCATGCACAAACTCCAGGCCGGGAAATTCTTCGGGACGTAGCGGCCCTTGCGGCAGATTGCGCAGCCAGTCCAGATGATCGGGTTGCAGCGTTTCCTGGGTCCAACGGGCCGACATGGCCGCCACGATATTGAACTCCGCCAGACTCGACAGTCCCGAGCAGGCCCGGTCGTGATTGCCCCGTACCACCGGACATCCCATGGCCCGCACCCGCTCGCAAACTTCGTTCGGGGACGCGTTGTAGCCCACGATGTCTCCCAGATTCATCACGCGATCGTAGGCGGGAGCCGCGTTCATGCAGGCCTCCAGCGCTTCCAGATTGGCGTGAATGTCGCTCAGCAACAGCAGGCGCATGAATCAGCAAACCTCCGGCGCGACCACGGGACAGCGCGCAAGGTGACCGGGCGCCACTTCGACCAGCGGCGGCAGCGCGGCCGCACAGCTGGCAATGCGCGAAACGCAACGCGGCTCGAAGGCGCAACCCGGCGGCAACGCAGTAATCGAAGGCACGGTCCCATCAATGGTCTGCAGTGGCCGGTCGCGATCGGTGCGTAGCGTTGGCACCGAGTTTAGCAGGCCTCGGGTATAAGGGTGCGCGGGATGATGGAAAACTTCGCCGGCCAGGCCCATTTCGACCAGGTTGCCGGCGTACATCACGCCGATACGGCGCGACACCTGCGAGACTACCGCGAGATCGTGCGAGATGAACAGCATGGCCAGGGAGAATTTTTCGCGCAACTCGGCCAGCAGGTCAAGCACCTGCGCCTGAATGGTGACGTCGAGCGCCGTGGTGGGCTCGTCAGCAATCAGCAGCGACGGCCGATTGACTACGGCCATGGCGATCATTACCCGCTGCCGCTGGCCTCCGGAAAGCTGGTGAGGATAATCGCGCGCCCGCCGCTCCGCGTCGGCGATGGAAACCGTGCGCATCGCTTCAACCGCCAGACGCCAGGCCTCGGCCTTGGTGAGTTTGCTCCCCCGCGACCGTTGACGTCTTTGAAGGGGCGGACCTTCAGGTCCGCCGTATCGGCCCCTCCATTCATTGGGGCTTTAGCCCCGGCATGCGCCAGCACCGCCTCGGCAATCTGGTCCCCCACCCGCATTACTGGATTCAGCGCAGTCATCGGCTCCTGGAAGATCATGCTGATGCCGGCGCCGCGAATACGCCGCATCTCCGGCTCAGAAAGAGCCAACAACTCTTCACCGCGAAACTGGATGCTGCCGCGAATCCGCGCCTGCGGCGGCAACAATCGCAACAGCGCCAGCGCACTAACCGACTTCCCCGATCCCGACTCGCCCACCAGCCCCAGCACTTCTCCAGCGCCGATATGAAAGCTCACATCACGGACGGCAGTGACCATCCCCTGGGCAGTAGCGAATTCGATACAGAGGTTGCGGACATCCAGCAGAGGGGCCACAAAGCTATGCTAGCAGGATGGGGTGAGCCAGGCTCTCTTGATCCGCCGGCCTACAAATCGCCGGGGAGCAATCCAGTGTGTTTCGCGATCCTTGCCAGCATGCGGGGACCGATTTCGTCGCCCAAATATAGTCTGGGTGTTTGGATCCTGGGTGGTGAAGTTTGACGTGAGAGCCGTGCTGAGAAACCGGCTGCCATCCGATCTTGATGAGTGCTTTGTAAATCTGGCGAGCCCGAGTGGTGGGCCAAACGCTCATGCCAAAGTAGCAACTTTAATAGTCTTTGGAGGATTCTTGCCCGTCTCAACCCTGTCCGCAATTACGCGAAGAGCCAGTGCATAGGCATGGCCTTGGCAGCGTCCTCGGTCGTGCCATAGGCCAAAACCCCAGGCATATTAGTGACTTCAGCTATCCATCGGCCATCCGTCTCGCGTTCGGTTTCAATATTGAAGGTCACGCTTTCACCCTCCACTCTGCGAGATGGTTTTCGATCCGGCATGCCTGATTGGATGCGGAACCCTGTAGCCTGCATCTTCCGGAAAGCATATCTGATCTCTTGACGCTTGCTATGCTTTTCCGCTGTTCCGTTCCAGATATTCAATGGGGTGCGCGAACGTCTTGAGTCGCAAGCTTGTGTTTGACCTAGCCCTCCCAAACACGCTACACTTCTAGAGTTTGCCTGTACTACCAGGTCCCGTCAGGGACACCCCGCCTTTCAGCGAAGGTTTCCTTCCACGCTCGGGGAAGTGCAAGCGCACAAAGAGTTTAGCCAGTTCGCGCCGCAGTCGTGCGCGTCAAGGTCGATGGAGGATTTGCCATGTACGCGGTGATCCGCGCCGGGGGTAAGCAGTATCGCGTCGCACCCGGAGACGTGATTGAGATCGAGAAGCTGTCGCAGGCTGGCGGCGAAAACGTGCAGTTCGACGAGGTGCTGGCAGTCAGCGGCTCCGAAGGCGAACTGGGCAAGCCAGCGTCCAAGGCTTTCGTCACCGGACAGGTGGTCGAGCATGGCCGGGCCGACAAGATTCTGGTCTTCCACTTTAAGCGCAAGAAGCAGTACAAGAAGCTGAACGGACATCGCCAGCCGTACACCGCCGTTAAGATTCTCGGCATCAACGTCGACGGCCAGGACCTGAAGGCTTAACCGCCGGATGCTGCTCCATCAGTTGATCCCGGCTCTGGTTACGCTGGCCAGACGCTTCGATGCGGTCGTGCTGCACCTTCCCGCGAAGATCCGGCGGGTGCGCTGTCGCGAGTCGCGGGGCGGCGACGCGGAATTGCAGGAAACGTAGGGCGGATAGAGCTGGCCTTTAGGCCAGCGTCAGCGGTCAATTTATCGCGAGCCGGCTTCAGCCGGCGGCAGACTCAAGGACATTGCAATGGCACATAAAAAAGGTTTAGGTAGCTCTCGAAATGGCCGCGATTCCAATGCGCAGCGGCTGGGCGTGAAATCGTTCGGAGGCCAGCTCATCCCGGGCGGCTCCATCATCGTGCGGCAGCGCGGCACTCGCATCAAGCCGGGCCTCAATGTCGGCCGGGGCAAAGACGACACCCTCTTCGCCAAGGTGACTGGCACAGTCGAGTTCAAGGACCGCGGCCCGTTGGGCAAGTTCGTGTCGGTGGTACCAGAAGCAACTAGCAACTAGCAACTAGCAGCTAGTTTTGAGCGACAGGTAAAGGCCTCGTCACGCGAGGCCTTTTTTCGTTTCAGTGTCATAAGACTCCAATATGGATACAGTCTTTCTTCTCTGGCACACTGGCCCTGCTGACTCCGACGAGTCAGCCATGCCGGTTGGCGTCTTCGGCAGCGAGCAACAGGCGAAGGATGCGATTGCGTCGGTTGCGAACAAGCCCGGTTTTGTGGACTATCCGGATCGCTTTGAGATCTGCCCATATGAAGTAGGGAAAGCTTCACTGGAGCGAGGGATTTGCGACTACCGCGAGACTAGTTGCTAGCTGCTAGTCGCTAGTTGCTGCTTTTCTATGTTCGTTGACGAAGCCAAAATTCGAGTCAAGGCCGGCGATGGCGGCAACGGCTGCATGGCCTTCCGGCGCGAGAAGTTCGTGCCTCGCGGTGGTCCCTCCGGCGGCGACGGCGGACACGGCGGCGACGTCGTCATGGAATCCAGCGAGCGTCACAACACGCTGGTGCACTTCCGCTTCAATCCCGAGTACAAAGCCGAGCGCGGCCGCCACGGCGAAGGTTCCAACAAGACCGGCCGCGAGGGCGAGAACATCGTGCTCAAAGTTCCGGTGGGCACCATCGTTTATGACGAACTCACCGGCGAGCTGGTGCACGACTTCTCGCATCCCGATGAGCGCGTCGTGGTGGCGCGCGGCGGACGCGGCGGACGCGGCAATGCGCGCTTCGCAACTTCGGTGCACCAGGCCCCGCGCGAGCATGAAGAAGGCCATCCCGGCGAAGAGCGCGATCTGCGTCTAGAACTCAAGCTGCTGGCCGACGTCGGGCTGGTCGGCTATCCCAATGCCGGCAAGAGCACGCTGATCTCGCGCATCTCGGCGGCGCGTCCCAAGATTGCCGACTATCCTTTCACCACCCTGCAGCCCAATCTTGGCGTGGTGCTCGTAGGTGAGCCGCCCGACGACATCAGCTTCGTGGTCGCCGACATTCCCGGGCTCATCGAGGGCGCCAGCGAAGGCGCTGGCCTGGGCACGCAGTTTCTTGCGGCACATCGAGCGCACCCGAGTCTCTGGCGCACTTGGTCGATGTATCGGACGCGAGCGGGCGCCCCGATCCAGTGCAGGATTATGAGGTGATCACCCGCGAGCTAGCCAACTTTGGCAGCGGCCTGGATGCGAAGCCGACGATTGTCGTCGCGTCCAAAATGGATGTCGTGAACAAAGACAAGCTCGCCAAGCTGAAGCGCTATTGCAAGCGCAAGAAGCTGGAGCTGTTCCCCATCTCCGCCGTCACCGGCGAAGGCATCGAGGAGCTGAAGTGGGCGATGGCCGAGCGCGTGGCAAAACCCGCGGCTAGCTAGCAACTGACCTCCCTGAAGAGCCTGCTCCATAAATCTGTCTCGCTGCAGAGCCTACTCTCCCCGGATGTGTCATCAGGCAACGCTTGCTGTTGGCGTCCCTCCCCGCGTTTGTCATCTTCAGCGGAGGCGGCGCTTCGCCGCCGGAGTCAAAGGACCTCTATCGCCGTAGAAACTTCCTAACAGCATGGAAGTCCTAACGGTGCTCTGCAATCAAAACCACGCGTCCCTTACTCTGCGGAACTGTTGCGGGTTCCCTCCACATCCAATCGCCCATGAGCTCTTGCGCTGAACTCACCTGACCGGACCCAACCAAGAGGCACAACCTTCCGCCCGGCGCCACCAGCTTCGCGGCCACCGGTAATGCGCGGTCGAATCGCTCCACCGCGCGTAGTGTGACAAGGTCAGCGGTCTTCCCCCACTCCTCGGCGCGTCCGCCAAAAACCTGTATGCCAGCAAGATCTAGCATTCGCAAAACTTCGCGCAGAAACGTAGCTTTCTTGCCCTGCGACTCAATCAGCGTCACGTCAACTTCTGGCGCGAACAACTTAATGGGAATGCCGGGAAAGCCGGCGCCCGATCCCACATCAGCGAGGCTTGCGGAAGGGGCCGTGCCATCGCCCAACAACACTCGCGCCGCAAACAGCGATTCCCCGAAATGACGCGTTACCATCTGCTCCGGATCACGCACCGCCGTGAGGTTGATCTGGGCGTTCCAGCGCAACAACAGTTCTAGATACCGCTGCAATTGTTGCAGCAGGAGCGGCGACAACTCTGCGCCAGCGGTGAACGGCTGCAGCAGTTCTGCGATGCGATCGGCTTCCATCGTCATTCCATTATGAAGTAGTAATCCTCGCGGCACTAAAATAGCGTTTGCCTAAGGAGCTACCTTAATGGCATAGTAGGTAATATAACTACTTCGAGAACAACCATGAACAAGCCTGTTTCCGCCGCAGATGCGAACCGCAATTTCTCCCAGCTGTTGCACGGGGTTCGTCAGGGCAATAGCTATGTCGTCACTAGTCATGGTAAGCCGGTCGCCAAGATCGTGCCCATGACAGAGTCCGATAAAGTGTCGGCTGGCGCACGTTCTGCGCTTCTCGCCAGGCTGCGTTCCCAGCGGGTAGTTGATGCTGGACGTTGGACGAGGGATGAATTGTACGAGGACGCCGGATGAGAGTAGCGCTGGATACCAATATCCTGGCCTATGCCGAAGGAGTCAACGGCGCGGAGCGAAAAAGGGCCGTGCTCGAACTGCTGCAAAAGCTGCCTCAAGATTCCGTCGTCCTGCCGGCACAAACCTTGGGCGAGTTATTCCACGTGTTGGTGCGAAAAGCCAGGCGGACACCGGCGAAGGCGCGAGCCGCGATCCTCGACTGGAACGATACTTATTCCTTGGCCGACACCACGGGAACAGTTATGCTGACGGCCACGGATCTGGCAACCGACCACCATCTGAGCATCTGGGACGCGGTGGTTCTGGCCGCTTCTGCCGAAGCCGGTTGCCGATTGCTTCTGTCAGAAGATCTTCAGGATGGCTTCACATGGAGTGGCGTCACCGTCAGCAATCCCTTCGCTTCATCGCCCCACCCGCTGCTCCAGGCGTTGCTGACGAAAGACTAACGCGCCATTTTCAGCTTCATGCCGCCGAAGTTTTCTTAGTCTCTTGCTGTGACGGCCGATAATGTCCCGGCTCGCTGCGGAACGATATGCAGAAGCGGTTCCACGCATTAATCGTGACCACGGCCAGCGTCAGCGTGGCCAGCTCTTCCGGCGAAAACTCTTTGCTCGCGCGGGCAAACACTTCGTCCGGCACATGCGTTTCGCTCACCCTGGTCACCGACTCCGCCCACGCAAACGCGGCCCGCTCGCGTTCGCTGTAGCAGTCGACTTCTTCCCACACGCTGACCAGGTCGATGCGCAAGTCGCTCTCGTCCGCCGCGCGCAGGTCTTTGCTGTGCATGTCAATGCAATAGGCGCACCCATTGATGCGCGAGACCAGCAGATACATCAGGTGCAACAAGCTGGGCTCCAGTCCGCTGTTGCTCACGTGGGCCTGCATTTCTTGCATTGCCTTGAACGCATCTCGCCCCACTGCCATGAAATTCAATCTCGCCGGCATAATTTGCTCCTCCAAGAGATACCGCACTCATGCGTGCGGTAGTTTTGCCTTTCACTTATACGGATGGAATAGCCTTCCTGAAAGTCTGACGAAAAGTTGCGATTCTTGCAGCCGGAGAATGCACCGAGCGTGACCTTCAAGCCTCTTTGACTTGCGTCGAACTTTTGAATTTCTCTTCAAACTTTCCCTTGCTGACGATCGCCCGCCCGATGGTTCCATGCCCGATGACTTCGTTCCCATTGCTGGCGTTGACCCGAAAGATAAAGAAGCGGCCAACGATGGATTCCAGCACCGCCTCGCACTTCACCAGCGTTCCAATTCCGGTGGGTGCGCGATGAACAATGTTGATTGCCGTGCCCACGCTAACCTCGTCGCCCTCGCAGAATGGCAGCAGGGCTTCGAAGCCGGCCGCTTCCATCCAGCCAATCATGTGCGGGGTAGATAAAACTGGAGGCAGCTCGGCTTTCCACGCACTCAGCGTATGTTGAAACTCAACGCGCCTTTCCACTTCGGCACGTGTGCCAATCGGAACTGTCTTTGCCATGGTACGAGAGTAATGCGGCAGCAGTTACCCTGTCACGGGGCAGACGAACGCATTCCTATTCAAAACCTGCCGCGTCCTGCTGAAACAAGCTCAAGGGCGAGAAAAAAAACTCTGGCCAAGCCAAAGTCGGTGTACTATGTCGTTCCAAATATAGGTGCCACGTTCGGACAGGCTCCCAATGCCCGGAGCGGCGCGCCGGTTATGCGGGCGGTGGTTGAAAGGCCTTGTCCAGCCGCTGTCATTTTGTGTCTCTAACATTTTCTTGATAACGGGAGACTGCGTATGCTTCGGGTCTTATTCTCCTTCTGCGTTCTTTTGGTGGGAGCCTTGTTGATCGTGCCGTCGGAAGCGCAAACCACGCCGGTGGCGACTGCCTCGGTGGCGACGGCGCCATCCACGACATCGGCGGCGCCGGCACATCCGGCACGAAGAAAACGGGTTGTAGTTTTCGATTTTGACTATGCCACGGTGATGGCGACCACCCAGGCCCTGTTTCATACCAACGTCGACGTGGGAAAGGGAATCTCCGACCTGCTGGTCAGGAACCTGGTTGAAGACGGAACGTATTCAGTGATCGAGCGCAAGGATCTGGACCGAATCTTAAGCGAGCAGAATTTTTCCAACAGCGATCGGGCCAATGCGAATTCAGCTGCCAAGATCGGCAAACTGCTGGGCGCAGACGCCATCATCGTGGGCAGCGTGACCCAGTTCGGCAGCGAGACCAAGGATACGACGGTGGGCTCAGGCTGGGGCGGCGTGTTTGGGCAAATGGCAGGTGTGGGCAAGAAGAAGACCAAAGCCGTTGTGGTCCTAGACGCGCGCGTGGTTGACATCGATACTGCTGAAATCGTGGGCGTCGCCACTGGCAAGGGTGAGTCTTCGCGCGAGAGCACGGTGCTGGTCGGCGCTGGCGCCAACACGAAAGGAGCCGGCGCGGGCAGGGCTGACTTCGCCGATAGCGACTTCCAGCAAACCCTCATGGGAGAAGCTGTGAATGCTGCCGTCACCCAATTGTCCAAAGAAGTTGTTGCCGATAACGTCAAACTGGTTACCCATACCGTCAATGTTGAAGGCCTAGTCGCAATGGTAGATTCCGGCCAGGTGGTGCTTAATATCGGCAGCAAGGTCGGACTGAAGGTTGGGGATCAACTGACCGTCAAACGCGTTACGAAAGAGGTCAAGGATCCCGCGACGGGTCAGGTAATCCGCAAGATCGCGACGGATGTAGGCGTCATTCGGCTTACCGATGTGGACGAAATTTCGTCGGTGGGTACGCCAGTTTCCGGCGCCGGCTTTAAGGTTGGAGACGAGGTCAAGACCGTTACGCAATGAGTGCCGCGGGTGTTGAATGCTCCACTCGGGGCGCCGCTCCCATTGCGGGTACAGAATGCGCTGGCGAAGACCTAACGTGGCTGTTTTTTGTGATGGCCTGGGCGGAAATTCGGTGTACCATATCGCTGTCCAAATTACAGGCGCCACGTCAGGACACGCTCCCGGTCCCCAGCGAGCGCCAGTTCGCCGCCGGTGGGTGGAGTTACGTCTAGCCACGGGCTTCCTGAGTTACTAGAAACTTCGAGAGGTGAGGAGACTGTATATGCATCGGGTCGTGTTCTGCCTGCTTGTAATGGGATCGTTTTTCGTTGTACCAGCGGGAGCGCAAACTTCTTCCGGTCCGTCGCCGGCTGCCGGCGCGGCGCAAGCCTCGGCCCCCGCCCCCACGGGTCGCAAGAAGCGCATTGCTATTTTCGACTTCGACTATGCGACGGTGATGAACGCTTCGCAGGCTTACTTCGGCCAGAATATCGACTTGGGCAAGGGTATCTCCGACCTGCTGGTGCGCGATTTGGTGAAGGACGGTACGTACTCCGTCATTGAGCGCCAGGCCATGGCCAAAATCCTGGCGGAACAGAATTTCTCCAACAGCGATCGCGCCGATCCTAACTCGGCAGCAAAGATTGGCAGGCTCCTCGGCGTCGATGCCATCGTTGTGGGCAGCATCACGCAATTCGGCAACGACAACAAGAGCCAGGGTTATAACGGCGGAGGCGGAGGATGGATCGGAGCTGCGGCGGGTAGTTTTCATCACAATGAGAGCAAGGCTGTGGTGGTTCTTGATGCCCGTTTGGTCAACATCGATACGGCAGAAATCATGGGCGTAGCTACCGGGAAAGGTGAGTCCTCGCGCAAGAGCAATTCCGTGGGCGGCGGCGGCACGAACTGGCACGGATTTGGCGGCGGGGCAGTTGATTTCGGCAGCCAGCGATTTCCAACAGACCATCATTGGTGAAGCGGTGAACGCAGCCGTCACCCAGATGGCCGGCGAGTTGGTTGCCGATAACACCAAGCTCGTCGCCCGCACTATTAGCGTTGAGGGCGTAGTGGCGGCGGTCGATAGCGGGCAGATCGTGCTCAACGTCGGCAGCAAGGCCGGACTGAAGGTCGGCGATCAATTGACCGTGAAGCGCGTCACCAAGGAAATCAAGGATCCCACGACCGGCGCGGTCATCCGCAAGCTGACGGTCGATGTGGGCGTGATTAAGCTCACCGATGTGGATGATGGTTCGGCGATTGCGATGCCGGTTTCCGGCGCCGGCTTCAAAGTCGGGGACCAGGTGAAGACCATTACGCAGTAGCGGGAATACTGGCGCGTCGGCAATGTAGGTACATCCGATGACGACCTTTGAATCCGTGTTCTTGTGGTGCGAGTGCCTGGTCTGTCTGGCCGGTATCATACTGGCCGTCAGGTTTCGCCGGGACATCGTGCTAACGGCTGCCGATGTCGCCAGCCTGGCATTCTGGATGCTGGCGCTGTGCACCGGCGTGGGTCTATTCGCCGAGTTCGCCCATCATCGCGAGATGACCTTACACGTGGTTTGCGCCGCGGTCCTGATTGGTGGCGCGTGGCTCCTGAAGCCGCGGCGCAGCCAGCGCTCGAAACCGTCAAGCTGAGATTTCAGGCCAGGTTGCTCGGACGTGACTTCAAGGTGCGGAGCTGCTTTTCTAGAATTGCAGCGTGACGTCTACAGTCTTGTCAGCAGTAGGGTTCTGCAGGACCTTGATCGACTTGGCATGCCCATTTCCATTAATCAGTGAGGCGTTGTCTCTGAGAAAGGTCTTCAGATATTCCCCGTCATAGACATCTCCACGATTCAGCTTCCAATTCTTTTTCAGCTTGTCGAGCGCACCCTGGTCCAGCCCTGTCATGTGCAAATCGCCCATATGGAACTGGTCGCCCTCACTCACCTTCATTTGGTAGCTCACCGTGTGGTCTTCGTCGCTGAAGGTGGGAACCGGTTCGACCTTGGCGACAAGATAGCCTTTGCTCCGGTAATCCTTTTGCGCGTCTTGAAGCTCCATTTCGAGTTTGCCGTGGTCGGCAACGTCGCCCGCCCGCAACAGCACTGGGGTTTCCAGTTCCGCCGTTGGTATCACGCTATTGCCGCTCCACCCGACCGACTTCAGCCGGTACTGCGCGCCTTCGGTTACAGGCACGGTTACCGCGACCAACGCCGGCAGAGGGGCGCCAACAATCTTGGCTTCCGGTTCCCCCACCTGCACCCGAAGATATCCCTTACTGCCGTACAGGAAAGACAAACCGCTTGCTATTGAATCGTGCACTCTCGCTGCCGAGTAATCGTCGCCGATGAGGCGTTTCGTATTCTCGATCTTTTCTTCCGGCGTCATTAGCGTGGCGCCCGTGAGAGTTATCCCCTGCACCTTGGGCTTGAACGTCTCGGAGACAAACAGAATCGCGTCCACCGGGCCGTTAATCCCACGCGTGTGCAGCTCATAGCGAACTTTGGTAACCACACCAGACTTGGCCAGCACCTCGGAGACAGCCAGCGAGACCTGGTCTAAGAGTTCGCCGCTGGTCGGGGCTTCGCCGCTGAAAAGAGGAACCTTCTCATGCACCGCCTTGGTAAGATCGGCGTCGCTGATCCACACGATGTTGTCGTAGCGGCACGGAAGAAACCCGGTCGCATCGGTTACGTCGTACTCCACCGCAATTCCCGTGGATAGTGGGGTGTATTTATATTCCAGGCTGGCGAGGACGCCAGTTTGCATTAACCGGTCTGCGGCTTGCTGCAGCGCGGCGACATCAACGTCGCTCCCCAGCTTCAGGTTCAGCGATGCAATGAGATCTTCTTCCCGAAAACGGTGCGAACCGACGACACGCACAGTTTGCAGACGAAAGGTAGATCCGGCGAAGAGAAGGTGGGGAATGCTAGCGAGCATGAAAAAGAAAATCGCGAAAATGCGTGATCGCATGGCGAGCATTGTAGCCTGAGGGCGGAGACGTCCAGTAAGCAATTTCTGCCGCAATTATTTTGTCGTTGTCGTAGGAATGCTTGGTAAAGCTCTTAGTAGATCCCGCTGCGGTAGATGATCCACCAGCTGGCGAACAGAGCCGCGAAAGTTTCGGCGACGCCCCACCACCAGGACAGGAAGAATGCCCCGAGGCTGAGAAGCGTGAACAGCAGCCAGAACGATTTTCGCTGAGTATCCAATAATGTGAAGTCTAACAGTTTGGACATCCCTCGACGTCTCTCGTGATTCGCGGACAGAACTAAAGTCCCGGTGATTCGCCCCGGAAAGATCGCTTTATCCAAATTCCGTCCGCGTTGCCTGTAACCGTCCCCGCGACGCCTCCCGTCTCGCCCACGTTGTAATCTAATGAGCGATGGGAACTCGCATTTTCTTTCTCGCGATCGCGCTTGGCCTTGTGGTGGCAGGCTTCTGGGCCTATCACCACGACGAGGGCTTGCGCAAGAACTCCGCCCAGGTCACTCTCGGCGATCCCAACGAAGTGGTTCGAGAGTTGATGGGCGATCCCAGCAGCGAAGGCCCGTGCGGCTCGCTGACCCCGGTACCCGCGGCCTGCACGAACGAATATGTGTACCGGTACTGGTACTCGATCTTCCAGCCGCAGTATGAAGTCGTATGGTTCGACAAGTCGGGCAAGGTCCTGGGCGAGCAGCACGTACAATCGCCGTTCTAACCCCGAATCACTAGATACTCCACATGTTTGTCATCCCGACCGGAGCGAAGCGCAGCGGAGGGATCTGCGGTTCGACAGCGCCATCATCGGCAGTGTGCAATCCAACTCAGATCCTTGGAAACCGTGTCGATGTCCCCATCTACTCCTTCGCGGCCAGCAGATCCAGCTTCTCGATCACCGGCGGTTTCGCCAACAGGTCAGACGCCTTCGCCATGAGCGCTGCAGCGATGGGCCCGGAAAGATGTGCCTGCCGTCCAGCCTCATCGTTAAATGTGTCGAAGATACCGAATGTCGAAGAGCCAATCCGGAAAGCGAACCAATTGATCGTTCCGGGCTCGCCTTCAGCCAGCGGCAGGGCGCCGCGGAGAAACTCGGCGACCTCCTCCTCTTTTCCGGGCTTCGCTTCCAGGCGTACTAAAAGAGCAAATTTCACCATTTCGATCTCCTTGCAAGTTCGGGCCGACTCTCGGGTGGGCCTGCACGGGACTTAAATCCTCTAGGTATGGGTTGGATAGCGGAACTGCAGAAATTCGACTGGCGCTCCATTATCTTCGATAAACGCGACCAGTACATTTTCCGACGGGCTGTTCGGTGCAATCAGTAATTTCTTGCCCGCTATGGCCGCCGACAGATCTTTGACTTCGAAGGCGACATGCGGGACCAGCTTCAACAAATAGGGCAGCCGACAATCCGGATCGAAGCGCAGCCATTCCACGCCGTAAGGACTGGTGTCATAGCCTGAGCAATACATCTTCAAGGCTTCGAGATATTTCTCGCCGTCCCGACGTTCGGTGGTGGGAATCCCGATATGGTGGTACACCATGCCTTCTTGCATTCGCTTTTACCTCGACAGCTTTGCTGCGGCGCTGGCCACGGGACAAAAAGGAACGCTGACAACCACCATGCGGATTTTCGCCGGCTCGGTCACAACTTCCCGATTGTCTGGTTGAAGGCTTAATCTGCCACGCTCCTACTTCGCTACCGGTTTTGGTCCCGCGTCTTTTACTGCCTGCGGTGCGTCGAACTGCTCGAAGTTCTTGGCGAAGCGCTGCGAAAGATCGGCGGCCTCTTGTCGTAGGCGGCCTTGTCCTTCCACGAATTCCGCGGCGCCAGCAGCTCCGACGGAACTCCCGGGCAGCGACTTCGGGAATGCTCAACCCGAACGCCGGCTCGATCTCGAACTCCACATTCGCCAAGCTTGCCCTCCACCAGCGCATTCACCATGGCGCGCGTGTACGGCAGGCTCATGCGCTTGCCGACGCCGTATCCCCCGCCCTGCCATCCGGTATTGACCAGCCAGCATTGCGCGCTGTGCTCGCGCAGGCGGCGGCCCAGCATCTCGGCATAAACCTTGGGCGGCAGCGGCATAAACGGCGCGCCGAAGCAGGTGGAGAACGTCGCCTGCGGCTCGGTCACTCCCGCTTCCGTTCCCGCGACTTTCGCGGTGTAGCCCGACATGAAGTGATACATCGCCTGCTCGGGCGTGAGCTTCGAGACCGGAGGCAGCACGCCGAAGGCATCGGCGGTCAGGAAGACCACGTTCTTCGGATGCCCGCCGAAGCCCGGGAATCACGGCGTTGTCGATGAACTCCACCGGATAGGCAGCGCGCGTGTTCTCGGTCTTGCTGTCGTCGTCGTAGTCGGGAATGCGGGTGACCGGATCGAGCACCACGTTCTCCAGCACCGATCCGAAGTGCAGCGCGTTGTAGATCTGCGGCTCGGTCTCCGCCGAGAGATGAATGCACTTGGCGTAGCAGCCGCCTTCGAAGTTGAAGACGCCGGTCGCGCTCCAGCCGTGCTCATCGTCGCCGATCAGGCGGCGCGTGGGATCGGCCGACAGCGTCGTCTTGCCGGTGCCCGACAGTCCGAAGAACAGCGCGGTGACGCCGTCCTCGCCGATGTTCGCCGAGCAGTGCATGGGGAAGACATTGCGCTCGGGCAGCAGGAAATTCATGATGCCGAAAATCGACTTCTTCATTTCGCCGGCGTACTGCGTGCCGCCGATGAGCACCAGCTTCTTGGTGAAGTTCACGATGACGAATACTTCGGAGTTGGTGCCGTCGCGCTTGGGATCGGCCAGGAAGCCGGGAGCGCTGACGATGGTGAACTCGGGCTTGTGGGTCTTCAGCTCTTCCGCCGTGGGGCGGATGAACAGCTGCTCGCACAAACAGGTTGTGCCAGGCATATTCGTTGATGACCTGGATCGGCAGCCGGTACTTGCGGATCGGCGCCGCAAAACAGGTCCTGCACAAAGAGCTCTTTGCCGTGCAGGTACTCGAGCACGCGGTCATACAGCGCGTCGAACTTCTCCGGCGGAGAACGGCTGATTGACCGAGCCCCAGGCGACCTTGTTTTCGGTGACCGAGTCCTTCACCGTGAACTTGTCTTTGGGCGAGCGGCCGGTGCGCTTGCCGGTTCCGGCGACCAGCGAGCCACGCGCCGCCAGTTCGGCTTCGCCACGGCGCAGCGCAGCTTCGACCAGTTGAGGAGGAAAAAGATTGCGATGAACGTTATTTTGCCCGAGCAGTTGCGAGACCTCGGGAGTTTGCAGGACGGAGGACATAAGAGCTCCTTAAGAAGATAAGCCAGCACAACTTGCCGCAGGAAAGCGAAACTCAAAACCAGAGAATCGCGCCGCGCCGCGAACAGAAACTCAACTGAGTAAGTGCAACAAGCCCGCTTGATGAGATGTCAGCGGGTCACAGGTTGGAGGGCTTCGTCGGTCACAGCCTGTAAATGATCCAGCGTTTCCTGTACCGTCAAGGCGTACATCTCGCGGCCGTTGTCCTCGCCTGACTCAATCGCCCACTTCAAGTAATGGCCCGCAATCTGGACTGCCATCGGGTCGGTGATCACCTTGCCGTCCGCCGGTTGTATTCCACCCACGCGACATGAGGCAGTGCAATCCATACCGGCCGTTCGCCCACCAGAAACTTTATATCGACCGCGTCGGCATGCCGGGTCGCAATGGCAACGATCAGCGCCTGATACCGGCAGTGCACGGGCTTCCCCGTCCAGCGATCGATGGCCTGGAAGTCATCATACATATCCAAAGAATGATATCCGACAGCCAAGCCCGCGGGCAACGGCCATCATTTCAGCCCGGCCGGCGACCGACTCTGCCGCTTTGGTGGATCGCTAGGCGCGGTCGCGCGCCTCTCCCAACACCACCTGCACCGTCATCTTCTTGCGCCCGCGATAGACCGTCACCGACACCGTATCCCCCGCCCGATGCTTGTTCATCGCGTTGGCCAGATCCTGCTGATCGCCGATAGGATCGCTGTCGATGGCGACGACCAGGTCGCCGCCAATCATGATGGGCGTCGCTCCCAGATAGGCGCGCTCATTGCCTCCGTGCAATCCGGCCCGCTCGGCGGCACCGCCCTGGACCACACGAACGATCAGGATGCCGTAATCAGCTGGCAGCCCCATTTCCTGCGCCAGCTCCGGCCCGATCGGTAACGACACAATGCCCAGCGAAGGCCGCCGCACTGTGCCCAGCGTGATCAAATCGTTCAGGACCGCTTTGGCGGTATTGATGGGAATGGCGAAGCCGATGCCCGCGCTCTGGTTCGAGCCTCCGGTGGCGATCATGCTATTGATGCCGATTACTTCGCCATGCGAATTCAACAGCGGTCCGCCGGAGTTGCCGGGATTGATGGCGGCGTCGGTCTGGATGGCTTCTTCGATGTAGGCGCCTTCGGGGCTGCGGATCGGGCGCAGCGAGCTGATGATGCCGCGCGTCATCGTACCCGTCAGTCCAAAAGGATTGCCGATGGCAAACACTTTCTGACCAACTTGCAGGTTCTTGGATTCGCCCAGCACGGCCGGAACAACTTCCGGAGCCTTGATCTGAATCACTGCCAGATCGTGCGCGCGATCGCGTCCAATCACTGTCGCCTTGTAGGTCTTCTTGTTATGCAGCGTCACTTCCAGCTGTGCGGACTCGCCCACCACGTGATAGTTGGTCAGGATGTGTCCTTCTTTATCGATGATGAAGCCCGACCCCTGGCCTTCCTCGGGCACCGGTCCATAGAAGAAGTCATAGGCCGTGGTTTTGGAGGTGATATTGACCACCGAAGGAATCACGCGATGATAAACATCGATGTTGTTCTGCTCTTCGGGATCGAGCTTCTCCGGCCCGGCGGCTTCGCTGAGTTCGACGTGCGTGGGACGCGAAATCAGGTCCGCGGCGGGATTCGCACCCTGATGATGGGTGGTAAACCAATAGAACGCTCCTGCCAGAAGCGCGCCCAGGATAAGCGGTCGTACAAGTTTCATGCCGTTATGAGATTCCAATCGGTTCGGGATAGCCGGATAGAAATAGACGTCGCCTGTAAGAAAGTGTAACTAAAAGTGTAACTAAATGACCACGGTTTGCGCATCTGCAAGTTACCGCGACATCAGCGTCCGGTCGTCGCCTGCAGCTCTTTCCAAACCTTCTCCACCTGCTGCTCTGTGTCCTCGATCGGCCCGGAGTTCTCAATCACATAATCGGCATGGCGAGCCTTTTCTTCATCGCTGCATTGCGCCGCACCGCGCCGTTCGACTTCGGCTCGCGCCGCTGGCAGCGACAATCCCGTGCGCTGGGCATAATGCTCGACCTTGCACTCGAAATCGCAGGTGACCACAATGATTTTGTCGAAATCTTTGGCTGCTCCGGCCTCGATGAGCAGCGCCGCTTCTACCACGGCGACGCCATTCGGATGGTCGCGCTCGACTTCGGCCATCCAGCGCGTTTGCGCCTCAATCACCGCGGGATGAACAATCGCGTTTAGCTCTTGGATACGATCGGGGAATACCAGGTTCGCCAGCCGCGAACGATTGATGGCGCCATCGTCGTTGAGGATTTCGCGGCCAAACTGGCTCACGACTTTGTCATACGTAGGCTCGCCCGGCGCATAGAGTTGGTGGGCCAGACTGTCAGCCTGCAGGAAATACGCGCCGCGCCTGACCAGCATCTGGGCGACGGTACTCTTGCCGCAGGCGATGCCGCCCGTCAGTCCTACGCGCAGCATGATTTACCACGTGCGCCAAATTGTGCGCATCGCACCGGCTGCATGTTAAGGCTTCGCAGGGTGCGCGCTCGCGTCGCCATGGGTGTGGCGTTCGGGCATTCCAAGATGACGCACCGTATCGTTCTCAAAATCGAACTCGATCAGTACTGCCGGCTGATCTCCTACCACCCAGCCATCATGGCCGGGCTCGATGGAGACCACCTGGGGAGCCATAAACTCCACGATACAGCCGTCGGCAAACTCCATGTGGATCTGGCCTTGAGCTAGGAATCCAACGTGGGCGTGCATGCAGTAATCCGTGCCCACGGTCGGTTTCATGTGTGTGGACCAGCGGAATCCGGGCGGGTAAATCACGCGCTTAACCCGGGAAGCGCCCACTCGAACAATGTCGAGCTTTACGCCTCCGACTTCGGAGTGCTGAGCTCCTTTCATGGGCGCGAGCAGAGCATCGGTAGAACTCATGTCAGTTTCCTCCAGAGATTGCATCGCCGGATTTTACGATCCGCGGGAAGATGCCGGCGCAGAGCGGATGGGATTCCGCGCGTCCTTGAGGATACCGCACCCCTGCAAGCCAAAGCTGGGACCCTCCGTTTTGCACCGGGAGAATCTGAAAGCGGAGACAGTCAGTACTTCGGCATCTTGGGATCGACGCGCTCGGCCCAGGCGTTGATGCCGCCGGCAAGATTGTGCACCTTGCTGAAGCCTGACTGGCGCAGGAAATCGACGGCCTTGGCACTGCGGCCTCCCATCTTGCAATGGACAACGATCTCGCGGCTGGAGTCGAGTTCGCTGACTCGTTTGGGCAGGTCGTTCAGGGGAATGAGATGTCCGCCGAGGTTGCAGATCTGGAACTCGTGGGGCTCACGCACATCGAGCACAAAGAGATCTTCGCCGGCGTCCAGGCGCTGCTTCAATTCTTCCGGTGTCATGTCCAGCATGGTAGCAGTTGCGGGCTTTTCCTCTCCCCGAATTCCGCAGAACTGCTCATAGTCCATTAGTTGTGTAACTGTTGGATGGTCGCCGCAGACGGGACACTCGGGATTCTTGCGCAGCTTGAGCTCGCGGAAACGCATGGCCAACGCGTCCACCAGCAACAGGCGGCCAATCAGCGGCTCGCCCGATCCCAGGAGTAGCTTGATCGTCTCGGTCGCCTGGATCAGGCCGACCAGACCGGGGAGAATTCCCAACACTCCGCCTTCGGCGCACGACGGCACCAGGCCGGGCGGCGGCGGCTCGGGATAAAGGCAGCGATAGCAAGGCCCGTCCTTGGTGGCGAAGACACTTGCTTGGCCTTCGAAGCGGAAGATCGATCCGTAAACATTGGGCTTGCCGCTGAGCACGCAGGCGTCATTGACCAGATAGCGCGTAGGGAAGTTGTCGGTGCCATCCACCACGATGTCGAAGTCGCGAACGATCTGCATTGCGTTGGCGCTGGTCAAACGGGTTTCAAACTTGCGCACGTCGACGTAGGGATTGATGGCCGCGATGCGGTCGGCAGCAGAATCAAGTTTCTTGCGGCCCACGTCCCCGGTGCCATGAATCACCTGGCGCTGCAAATTTGTCATGTCAACAATATCGAAGTCGACAATACCTAACGTCCCCACCCCAGCGGCAGCCAGATAGAGTGCCAGGGGCGAGCCCAGACCACCGGTACCGATGCACAACACCTTGGCCTGCTTCAGCTTGAGCTGCCCTTCCATGCCAACTTCGGGCATGATCAGGTGCCGCGAGTAACGCAAAACCTCGTCGTTGCTGAGAGTCGCCTCGGCCGTTCCGGTTTTGTCCGTCAGGGTCGCCATGATTCTCAACGTCTCCCGCCGGCAATCGAGGGCACGATGGTCAACGTGTCGCTGCCGTTCACCGGGGTTTGCTCCTGCTGAAGATAGCGAACGTCGTCTTCATTCAGATATAGGTTGACGAAGGCGCGCAGCCGTCCCTGCTCGTTGTAGAGATGTTTGCGAAGATCCGGGTGCTTCGAGATCAAAGCCTCCAGCGCCTCGCCCACCGTGGATGCGGGCAGATCCACCGCCGACTGCTTATCGGCATACTGACGCAAGGGAGTGGGAATGAGAATCTTCATGGAACAAAGATGCGAAGCGCGACGATAGAGATTCAAACCGTCACGGCGTCGCTTGGAGCCGCGGGCGCCGGTCGAAGCAGGATGGCCCACCCCAAAAGAATCGAGCTGTGTATACTTTAGATAATATTTACTACTCTGCTATCAAGAACGCCTGAGATAGCGGGCAGTTTGTGGTCGCGAGTTAATCAGGTAGTAACGCCATCCTGCCGAGTGCTCCGCCGCATCAACCATTTTGTCCCCAAGGAGCCGTATGTCCCCCCTCCTGCCCATGAAAGAAACGTCGCGTGAGGTGGTTGTCGAAGTGGTGCGCAGCCTGCAGCCCTGCTTCCCGGAAATCACCGCTACCTGGCGGCAGGCTATGTTTGCCGAGTTCGACTTCGATGGCCGGGCCATGACCGCCCTGGAGCGGCTGACCATAGGAACCGGATTTTCGATTTTCTCGCAAACGGATTTTGCGGCTTTTTATGAGAACCTGCAGCACTTTGGCAAGCGGCTGGCGAAGCTGAAGGTGAGCGCCCTCGCAGTGGCGCGCTCGCTGGAGATCTACCAGCAGCTCATCGATCCCTATCTGGAGAAGATCTTTCCTGCCCACCGGTTGGCCGAGGCGCGGGCCGCCATGGAGACTCTCTCCTGGGCTTCGTACGTGGCGGTTTCCGCAGCGTACTCCGACGCCCAGAAGATCGAAGCCGAGACGTTGCTGTCGGTCTTGGACGCGGAGCTATCGGCGGAAAACTTGAATGCCCTACTGGAGCGGGTACTGGAAATCGCGACTCACACCTTCAACGCCACGCTAGGGCTGATTCTGCTGAGGGATCCGGAGCAGCAGGTGCTGCGGGTACAGGCGCAGGTCGGATTTGGCGAGCCGCTCGACGACTTCAGTTTGGCTACACCGATAGGCGAAGGATTTGTAGGTGGAATTGCGGCCACCGGAGAACCGGCATTCTTGCCCGACTTGAGGACCTCGCATGGCGAACTGACTCCCGCGCTGCAGGGCAACGCGAAAGCGGTTTGGGGAGTACCGCTGAGATCCAAGGAGGCCGTGATTGGGGTGCTGTTGATCGGCTTCTCGCGGCCTTATGACTGTCTGCCCACGGAAGGTGAGCTGCTCCGTGCCATCGCCGACCGCTCGGCGCTGGCCATCGATCGCGCGGGAATGAACGATGCTCTGCGGGAGCGCGAAATGCGGATCGCCGAGCTTTCCGGACATCTGCTGTATGCCCAGGAAGAAGAGCGCAAGCGCATCAGCCGCGAGCTGCACGACGAGACTGGGCAGGCGCTGATGGTAATCCGGCTCTATCTCGGCATGCTGGAAAGCAGTGTGGCGGCGCGATCGGCGCGGGCGAAAATCCGCGAAACTCTGGAGGTGGTGGATCGCACCATTGAAGGTATCCGCCGCATCATCGGGAGGCTGTCTCCTCTGGTGTTGCAGGAATTGGGCCTGATTGCGGCGGTACGCAAAGAAGCCAAGGACTTGGCCAAGAGCACTGGAGTGAAAGCACGAGTCACGGTTTCCAACGAATTTGGCCGCCTGCCCGCGGCGCTGGAAACCGCCATCTACCGGGTGGTGCAGGAGGCCTTGCACAACGTCGCCAAGCACGCCAACGCCAGTACCGTGAACATCGAATTACTACGAGCAGGTGACGCGGTAAAGCTCCTGATTGAAGACGATGGCGGGGGAATTCTGCTCAAGCCGAATCCAGGCCGCCAGACTTTTGGCATGGCGGGAATGCACGAGCGCATCGGAAATCTGGGCGGAAAGATGAAGGTAACCTCGGCGCGAGGCCAGGGTACCCGCATCGAAGTAAGTGCGCCGGTGATAAAGAGCCGGGTGGATCTCACTCCGCGGACGGATGAGCCCGGCGCCTTGGCGCGAGGTGCGTGAGCGGGCGGCGTATTGCGAACTGCTAGCCGCTTTAGGTTGCAGAAAGGAATCGGGAAACCGAAAGCCGGAAAACCAGGTGAAAGATGCCGAAAATCAGATGTCTGTTAGTGGATGATCACACATTGTTCCGGCAGGGAGTACGGCGTCTGCTGGAAAGTGAGAGCGATTTCGAGGTTGTGGGCGAGTCTCCGGACGGAGGCGATGCCGTGGAGAAGGCGCGTGAGTTGCGGCCGGACGTGGTCTTGATGGATATCGGAATGGCCGGCCTCTCCTCGTTTGAAGCCACTCGGCACATCAAGAAAATTCGCCCTGAAACCAAGGTTTTGTTCCTGACTATGTATGAGGACGAAGACTACCTGGTGCAGTGCCTGGAGGTTGGAGCGGCGGGATACGTATTGAAAGATACGCCGGCGCAGCAGCTGGTTACCGCCGTCCGCGATGTGTATCGAGGAGGAAAGTACTTGAGTTCGCAGGTTCTGGGCAAGCTGGTGGAAGATTTCCGCGCCCGGGTGCGCGACACTAAAATGCGTCCACGCATGTCAACTCTCACGCCGCGCGAGCGCGAGATTTTGAAGTTGCTGGCGGAAGGCAATTCGGTAAAAGAGATCGCAGTCCTGCTGGGGCTAAGCGTGAAGACCGTCGAGGCGCACAAGTTCAATCTGATGCGGAAGCTCGATATCCACAACAAAGCGCAGCTGGTCACCTACGCGATCCAGAAGAAGATCATCAAGATACCTGTCAGCCAATAGGTGATCGGGCTTACGAGCCCGACTTGAATCTCGCCTGCTCGGCTACTCAACCAATGCACAAAGAAAAGGCGGAGCCGGAGCTCCGCCTTTTGTTAGACCGCTATTAGGCGCGGTGAATCGCCGCTAGTCCTTCTTTTCCTTTTTCTTCGGGCTTCTGCTCCGGACGCGACTGCTCATGTTGCGGAGCAGGTTTCGCTTGCTGTTGAGGCCGCGGTTGTGGCGCAGGCTTAGCCTCCGGCTTTGGTCGTTGTTCGGGAGCCGGACGCTGCTCTGGGGCAGGCTTAGTCTGTTCCGGCTTTGGCTGAGGAGCCGGACGCTGCTCTGGCGCGGGTTTAGCCTGCGGCTTTGGCCGTTGTTCGGGAGCCGGACGCTGCTCTGGAGCAGGTTTAGTCGGCTGCGGCTTTTGCTGAGGAGTGGGATGCTGCTCTGGAGCCGGCTTAGCAGGCCGCTGTTCTGGTGCAGGCTTACCCTGCTCTGGCCGCGATTCGGGGGCAGGCCGCTGCTGCGGGGCAGGCTTGGTCCCGGGTTGTGGACGTTGCTCCGGAGCCGGACGTGTCTGGGTCCCAGGCTTCATCCCCGGCTCTGGGCGCTGCTGAGGAGCAGGCCGCGTCTCGATTGGCGGACGATTGACCTGCGTATTCGGCGCGCCCGGTCGCGTACCCAGAGCGGGACGAGCCGGAATCACCGGAGCGATCGGTCTGCCTGCCCGGATGGGCTGGGAGACGGCAACTATCGCTGGACGTCCGTGATTGACCGCAGCAAACTGCTGGCGATTCTGTGCGGCTTGCTGCTGGTGCTGCAATTGCGTGGTCATGGGAGGAATGCGCTGCTCCCGCATGCCAGCCAATTCCGCGGGTGTAGGCCGCCGGTTGATGCCTCCCGGCCCGTTGTAACTGACCCGGTTAATCGTGGTGTTGTTGATGACCGTGCGGTTGTACACGTTGGTAATGTGAGTGACGTTTACATTATTGACGGCGCGATTGTAGTAAAACCGGTTGTTGTTCCAGTATCCGCCCTGATAGCCCATGCCGGTGTAGCCGTACCCATAGTTAATACCGCCGTAATAGCCGATATGCTGGCCCCAGAAGCCATAGTTGTAGCGATAGATGCCGGCGACAAATCCCCAGTATCCCGGGGTCCACAGGAAGCCCACTTGAGGCGGCTGCGCCCAGGCGCCTGGCACCCAGTAGTAACCCTGAGGAGCGTAGCTCCAATATCCGGGTGTCCACAGATAGCCTTCGGCGGGACAAGGCGGCTGGGAATATTCAGGCAGTGGTGGCGGAGGCTGTTGCGCCTGAATCACCGGCTGGTTGTAGCTTGTATCCTCGGAGCCGGTATCGTTATCGGAATAGTTCTGGTTCTGGTCGGAAGAGGTTTGCTGCTGCTCAGCGGGGGCGGCCTGTTGCTGAGCATTCTGCTCTGGCGCTGCCTGTTGAGCAGGCTGTTGCGCCTGCTGCTGCTGCGCGGGCTGACTGGCCGGCTGCTGATAGGTCTGCTGCGCCGGCTGATTGGCCGGTTGCTGCTGATTGCCGCCGCTGGCCTGCGAGCCGTCGGCGGGGGCCAGGTTGGCGTTATCGGCCCCGTTCTGCGACTGATCGGTTTGCGCCGCTTGACCCTGCGTGCCAGTCTCTTGCGTAGGGTTTGCTCTTGCATCCTGCAATGCCAATCGTCAGGGCGATGGATGCGGCTGCGAGTACGATAAAAGGAGATACTTTGTTGGTCTTGCTCATAAAGGTCTTTCTCCGCGAAGTTTGGATGCAGAATTTCTGGATGAAGTTACGGGACATAATAGTTTTAGCTGCCGACGGAGTGTCTCGACGGGTAGCAGAATCAACCACACAGGCTCATCTGGGACGATGCGCGAGCATCGAAGCTGCAAACCCCTCGCATTCAAGCAGCCGCTCCCATTCCGGGGTTTCATTCCTCAACTGTAAAGCTACTCCTTCTGCCTGCTATCCGTCAGGCCATAGCTGTCAGGGATCATCTATTTCGTCACGGCTCGTCCCGGCGCCAGGGAATCTGCTAAATCGTGATTCGCTCGCACTGGTCAGGCATTCTCTCGCTTGGAAGCCTTTCAGGTAGTTAACCCGGTACGCGGCGATCCGACTCTTTCCATTTGTACCTCCCGCATATACAGGAATAAAGGCAAGCCGAGCGAAACTCCAACCAGCATTGTGGCCAGCACGGGAAGCCATCGCCTCCCGATACCGAGCCGGCGGCTCTCGACCCTGGTGAATACGATCAGTGCGACTGCGGAGACAAGTACGTCCATCCCAAAGAATGCGCCGATCCGGTTGACGAACAACTGCCGCCAGAACAGCGACAGGATGAGCCCGTGTTCAAACAGCCACGGAACAAACTGCCAATACGGCAGCAGCAATCCCAGGAAACACAGCGTCAGATAAATAGTTTTCGGCTTCATGGCGCTGACCCCGCAAAGATCATAGTCAAGTGCGGCTCGTGAGATGTTCCTCCCCGCTGGCTGACATTCCCTCAGTGATAGAGTTTCTCTCGGAGGAGGGATATGTTCCAACTGATTTTCTTATTGCTCGCCCTCATCGGCGCGTCCGTTCACCTGGCTCTCTCCGCCAAGCGCCGCGGCAGCGCAGCGGCCATCGCCGGCACTTACCTGATCTATCTGTTTTTCATTTACGTAGGTTTAATGGGATTGCTCACCGCCTACGCTCATGTTTTTCGCCCGTTGCAAACCTCGGCTTCGATCGGCTGGGCGACCAGTCCCTACGAGTATGAAGTTGGCATGGCCGATCTGACGGTAGGAGTGCTGGGAATTCTCTGCCTCTGGTTTCGCGGGAATTTCTGGCTGGCTACCGCCATCGCCAACGCAGTCTGGCTGTTGGGAGACGCGGTTGGGCATATCCGGCAGATCGTCCTCTACAACGATCACGCGTCCAACAACTCCGGCGTCTTTCTCTATGCCGAGATCCTGACGCCGCTGCTCATCCTTTTCCTGACCTTCTATCATCGCCGGAAAATGGTCGTGTGACCGCACGCCAGGGGTAGTACGTTGAACCACTTAGGCGCGATACGGACGCTCAGGCAGGCGTGTTAAAATTGCTCTAGAAATGCTCGCGAGAGAAGCCTTGTCTTGATCGAGATAGCGCCGTCCATTCTGTCGGCCGATTTCGCCCGCCTGGCTGAAGATGCCAATGCCGCGGTGCGAGGTGGCGCCACCCTCCTCCATGTCGATGTGATGGACGGCCACTTTGTGCCCAATATTACGATTGGGCCGCCGGTTGTCGCGTGCCTTCGCAAGGCCGTCGATGTTCCCCTCGACTGCCATCTGATGATCGAAAATGCCGACGAGTTCATCCCGGCTTTCGCCGATGCCGGCGCGAACTGGATTACGGTCCATCAGGAAGCCTGCATTCACTTGAATCGCACCCTGGAGTTGATTCGCAGCCTGGGCATGAAGCCGGGCGTGGCGATCAATCCGGCCACTCCGGTGCAGACGCTCGGCGAAGTGCTCGATATTGTCGACCACGTCCTGGTGATGTCCGTGAATCCCGGTTTCGGCGGACAGAAATTCATTCCTGCAGCGCGCTGGAGAAGATTCGCAAACTGGCGACCATGCGCGCTGCTAAAGGCGTGGATTTCCGTATCGAGATTGATGGCGGAATCGATCTGGAAACGATTGGCCCGGCGGCCCGCGCCGGAACCGAACTGTTTGTTGCCGGCAGTCACGTTTTCGGCAAGGGCGATCCGGCACGCAACGTGGAATCCCTGCTGAAGGCAGCCCAGGAAGCCATGCTGCAGCGCGCCTGACTGGCGCGTACTAATAATTGCTCCCGCCGACAGCGCTGACCCTGCGTCGTGCCGGGTTACTACGATAGGTTCCCAAAGGTGGTTAGGATGTTTCGTCGCGTACTCATATCGGTCATGATGGGATTTGTGTTGGCGTCGCTGTTCGCGTCGGCCCAGGACAGCAGTACCGACCCGGCGCAGAATGCCGCCGCCAATCAGACCCAGCACGGCACGCCAGTCAGACGCCGGCCGCAGCCAGCCCGACGCAGACTGCGAGTGCCGCCTCGCAGCACACAGCTACGCCAGCCTCCCGCGCCAGCAGCAGCAAGAACAAAAGAAGAAGTACAAGAAGGCCGCAGAACCCGATCGCCAATGTCGACTCCAAGCAGCCCGACAAAGTGCTGTTCGATCGTGCCGAGGATGCGATCAAGCACGGCAAGTATGACGTCGCGCGACTCAGCTTGCAGACCCTGATCAACACCTATCCCGATTCAGAGTACGTGGCCCGCGCCAAGCTGGCCATTGGCGATTCCTGGTATGCCGAGGGCGGCAGCGCTGCCATGGCACAGGCGGAGAGCGAGTACAAGGATTTCATCACCTTCTTCCCCAACATGCTGGAAGCCGCCGAAGCGCAGATGAAGATCGCCAACATCCATTATGGCGAAATGGAGAAGGCGGACCGCGATCCTACGCATGCCCGGCGCGCCGAGGAAGAATATCGCCAGCTGATCATGCAGTTCCCCGACAGCTCGCTGGTGCCACAAGCCAAGCAGCGTCTGCTGGAAGTGCAGGAAGTCTTGGCTCAGCGCGAGTACGATAATCGGGCATTTCTACTTCATGCGCGACAGTTATCCTGCCGCGATTGCCCGCCTGAAATCGGTAGCCGACACCTATCCGCTGTACAGCGGCGCCGACGATGCCCTGTTCGAGTTGGGCAGCGCTTACGAGAGGGAGATCGAAGTCATTCGCCGGTCGAGGTTGCCGGAAACCGCCAAGGGTGCGCTTGATCAAGCAATACACCGAAGGCGCGGTTGCCGCCTACGATCGCATCTGTGACCCGCTATCCGCTGGAGAGCCAGGCGCCTGACGCCAAGAAACGCCTGATAGCGTTGAAGCAGCCGGTACCGAAGCCACCCCGGAAGCCATCGCGCAAGACAAGGCTGAGATCGCCAGCCGCGGATCACTGGGAACGGTCGGCAAAGTGATGGAGAACTTCCACAAGGGTCCGGACGTATCGGAGGCGGCCAAGGTGGGCGAGCCTACTTTGGTTGATCCCAAGCAGGCCAGCGCGCCGGATATGGTTCGCTCCGCCAATGCCAGCGTAACTGGCATTCTGAAGGCGCGGGTGGCGGTAATACGGTTTCGGTCGAGCAGCGTGCACGACGGCGCTGCGCCAGCGGAAAATGCGCCTGTTCCGCACTCCGATCGGCTGCCGGGCAGCACCAGCGCAGCGGGTGATCCGGCCGCGCGGCAGCGGCCACGGCGGGCAACACACCTGCCGGCAGTGATATGAGCAACGACTTGGTAAGCCCGGCTGCCGGCGGAGGAGCTGCCCCCGCGCCGCCGCCGACCCAAGTCAACGAAGTAGCGGGTGCAACCTCGAAGCAGCGGTCATCGTCGACGGCCGGCAGCAGTACCGCACAGCAGGCGGCGCCCGCCGATGCAATACGGAGAGCTCGTCCAAGAAAAAGAAGAAACACCACTGCTGCCGTTTTAAGGCGCGAGGTGTCTTGGATGAAATTCGCCGAATCGATGATCCTTCAAATTGCTCGTTTACTGACAAGTGGGCTAAAATATCTCGACCGCATTTCAGCGTTCGCGGCGTGAGCGCGCTCCGCAGAATCCCCAGCCAACGGGCCAGCGGGAGTGGCGAGTTAAGGTCTTCGGAGGCAGTTCAGGACAGTCGGAAGGTCTTCGGAAAGCCGTTGGAATCCAGCGGGTTGGCGGCTTGCACGCGGAGTTGCCGTTGTGTTAAGCTCAGAGTTTGTCCCGGCTGGCAGGAAGAATCATGCTTGGTTCGATGCCTACGTGTCGAGCCACGGCAGGCTGGCGTAGCTCAGCTGGTAGAGCATCTGATTTGTAATCAGAGGGTCGGGGGTTCAAATCCCTTCGCCAGCTCCAGAATCGTAACCATGAGCGCGCCGGAAGGCGTAGCAGGAGCAAGCCAAACGAGACGCGCAGCTCTCCTAGAGAACTGATTCCAGCAGCAGCTTCCTCAATCGCAAACGCGCGCGGAAGTATGGTCGCGCGGCTGTTGCGGAGTTTTGCCGGAGTTGCGAGCAGCGTATTGGCGGTGGTGTTCTTTGACAGCAGGGACTGGCGATTCCGGGCCACGGCAGCGTGACTCTCGGCGGGCTGAGAGAGCGGAATGCTCGGTCGAACTGGGTCCCCGACAAGCGCCGCTTTTGCGCTTGGTGGGGTGGTGGAATGTGCACAGGTGGCCGAGTGGTTAATGGCAGCAGACTGTAAATCTGCCGCTCCTTGCGAGCTACGGAGGTTCGAATCCTCCCCTGTGCACCAGTTTTCGGCGTTCTCATGTGCGCTCGAGGGCGGAGCAGCGCGGTTTGGTGTTGGATGAAGCGGTTGTGGGTGGCGTTGGCGTGTACGCGGTGCTGGCGGTGTCTGGCGTGGACCACGCTTCAGCGATCAGAAGTTCAGGTTGGCGACGTTGGCGATTCTGGCGATGTTCGCGGTTCGCACCTGGTCGTGGAGCCGGAAGCAGCAGCGCGAACAGCGAGAGCATCACGACGAGTGAAGCAGGGCTTGTGAACGCGAGTTAGGCGGGAGTAACTCAGTGGTAGAGTCACAGCCTTCCAAGCTGTTGGTCGCGTGGTTCGGATTCCCGAATCGATCCCGCAGCCAGAGTTGAGCCAGCTAGCGGACGTGAGCCCGCAGGCGGAGTCCGGTAGCGCGAGTGAGTCGAGTCCGTAGCGGCGAGTTTTCGCGGTGAGGCGGGAGTAACTCAGCGGTAGAGTCACAGCTTCCGCTGGGTCGCGGGTTCGATCCGCTCGCCCAGATGTTTGCGGTAGTATTGAAGAGCTGATGTAGCTCAGTTGGTAGAGCACTCCCTTGGTAAGGGAGAGGTCATCGGTTCAATCCCGATCATCAGCTCCAGAATTTGAATGTAAGGCCCGGATATGCGGGCAGTGATGGCTTTTCGATTCAGTGAATATTCGATGGAACAGTCAGTATCGCGGACGCCGTTTCAGCAGGCTGGTCTTCGCGATCGAAAAGCTGGAAGAATTTGAGCAGCTGCGTTCGGCGATGACGCGGATTTTTGCCTCGGACCGCAGTGGAGCGCTTTCTGCGGCTGTTGCAGCGCAAGGGCGTTCCGATCCGCGATTTCGATCGCGTGCTGCGCGAGAAGTTGCTGGAGCAGGCCGACCTGACAGCTGGCGCAGAGCGGCAAGACCGCGCAGCAGTTGTACGACGCGCTTACCGGTGAGCGACCAGGCGCAGATGCGCGAATTTTATTTGACGACGCTGGAGGCGGTGGATCTGCCTCTGCGGGAGAAGTTCAACAAACTTTACCGGTACTACTAAGGCATAGGAAATTATGGCGAAAGAGAAATTTGATCGCAGCAAGCCGCACGTAAACGTAGGCACGATCGGGCACATCGATCATGGCAAGACGACGTTGACGGCGGCCATCACCAAAGTATTGCAGAAGCACAATCCCAACATCAAGTTCCGCACTTCGACTCGATCGACAACGCGCCGGAAGAGCGCGAGCGCGGCATCACCATCGCCACCGCGCACGTGGAGTACGAGACCGCCAACCGGCACTACGCGCACGTGGATTGTCCCGGCCACGCCGACTACATCAAGAACATGATTACCGGCGCGGCGCAGATGGATGGCGCGATTCTGGTAGTCGCGGCCACCGACGGCCCGATGCCGCAGACCAAAGAGCACGTGCTGCTGGCCCGCCAGGTGGGCGTGCCCTACGTGGTGGTGTTCCTGAACAAGTGCGATGCGGTGGAAGATCCCGAGCTGATCGACCTGGTGGAGATGGAAGTTCGCGAGCTGCTGACCAAGTACAACTTCCCGGGCGACGATCTGCCGGTGATTCGCGGCTCGGCGCTGGGCGCGTTGAACGGCGAAGCGCAGTGGGAAGCCAAGATCGACGAGCTGATGGAAGCGGTGGACAAGAGCGTGCCGCTGCCGGCGCGCGACATCGACAAGCCGTTCCTGATGCCGATCGAAGACATCTTCTCGATTCAGGGACGCGGCACGGTGGTCACGGGCCGTATCGAGCGTGGCAAGGTGAAGGTAGGCGAGGAAGTTGAGATCGTCGGCTTCCGCGAGACCCGCAAGACGGTAGTGACCGGCGTGGAAATGTTCAAGAAGCAGCTGGACGAAGGTATGGCGGGCGACAATGCCGGCCTGCTGCTGCGCGGCATGGCGAAGGAAGACGTGGAGCGCGGCATGGTGCTGGCCAAGCCGGGCTCGATTACGCCGCACACCAAGTTCAAGGGCGAAGTGTACGTGCTGTCGAAAGACGAAGGCGGACGGCACACGCCGTTCTTCAAGGGCTATCGGCCGCAGTTCTACTTCCGCACGACGGACGTGACGGGAGTGGCGACGCTTGCCGGCAGGCACGGAGATGGTGATGCCGGGCGACAACGTGGCACTGGAGATCGAGCTGATTACGCCGGTGGCGATGGAAAAGGGCTTGCGGTTTGCGATCCGCGAAGGCGGACGCACCGTGGGCGCCGGCACCATCAGCGAAATTATTGCGTAGTGATAAGTCCCACTCTTTCCCAAAAGACGGGAATAGAGTGGGGCACCCGAAGTTTTCTCGGTGGAGTGATGGACGGGCTCTGCTGATTTCCGCGCTTCGACGCGGACAAGGCTTCGCGGCCAAAGTCGCGAAGTAAACGAAAAGGAACAGGTCAATGCCTCGAGAGATTGTTACGTTGCAGTGCGGTGATTGCAAGAATCGCAATTACTCCACCACCAAGAACAAGAAGACCACGACGGGCCGGCTGGAGTTCAACAAGTTCTGCCGCAAGTGCCGCAAGCACACGTCGCATAAAGAAGTGAAATAGCCATCAGCAGTCAGCGCTCAGCATTCAGCCGAAGGTGGATGTAGAGAGCGGGATGGCAAGGCAAGGGATAGGATTCGAGAGTGCTGGCAGGAGCTCGCATTCAGGTAATGACTCGCAGGGGCTGAATGCTGATAGCTGAAGCTGAGTGCTAAACAGGGGCGTAAGCTCAACGGTTAAACTGTCGGTCTCCAAAACCGAACTTGGGGGTTCGAATCCCTCCGCCCCTGCCAGGTATTTGGAAGCGTCGCAAGCGCAGGTCGCGAAGGAAGAAAGTAGTAGGCGCAGCGAGCGCCGGAAAAAGGTAGCAGATGGCGAAGTCAGCAGCGATCGAGAGCGTCGGCGACAATAAGCTGGGCGCGATGAAGGCGTGGCCGCAGCGCGCGAAGAGTTTTTACAACGACGTGCGCACGGAAATGCGGAAGGTCACCACCCCGTCGCGCAAGGAAGTGCAGGGCACGACGACCGTGGTCATCATTACCGTGTTTCTGTTTGGCGCTGTATTTCTGGATCGTGGACACGATCATCGGCAAGACCCTCGATCATTTGCTGAAGAGCCTGGCGCACCGCTAATGCGCGGAAAAATGACAGAAGAAGAAATCAAATCGGAGAGCAACGGCGCCGAGCGCGAGCCGGAAACGGCGTCCGCGCAGACGAACGACTGGCGTGCCGTGCACCGCCGAATCCACGGCCGCCAATCCGCAGAACCCGAATATGAAGTGGTACATCATCCACACCTATTCGGGATTTGAGCGCAAGGTGAAAGAGTCGATTGAGTCGCGCGTGCGCGCCTATCCCGAGCTGGAGCATCGGATTGGCCGGGTGCTGATTCCGACCGAGTCGGTTACCGAAGTTCGCGGCGGCAAGAAGTACACCAGCGAGCGCATGTTCTATCCCGGCTACGTGCTGGTGGAGATGGACATGGATGACAACGTCTGGCATGTGGTGAAGGGAACGCCGCGGGTGACCGGATTTGTGGGCACCGGCCAGCAGCCCACGCCGCTGTCGGAAGAAGAAGTCCAGCAGATCGTTTACCGCGTGGCCGACAGCAAGGAAAAGCCGAAGCTCAAGGTCAAGTTCGAGAAGAACGAATCGGTGCGCATCAGCGAAGGGCCCTTCGCCAGCTTTACCGGCGTGGTGGACGAGGTGAACGAAGATCGCGAGACCCTGAAAGTGATGGTCACGATCTTCGGGCGTTCGACTCCGGTGGAACTGGGATTCGGGCAGGTCGAAAAGGTTATTACGTAGCAGAGCCGCTCTTCGCTTTTCGCCATTCGCACGTTCTGCGATGAAACTCTGGCGAACAGCGAAAGGCGAGTAGCGAAAAGCGTAGGAAATCAAATGGCAAAAAAAGTTACAGGTTCGGTGAAGTTGCAGATTGCGGCGGGCAAGGCCACGCCGGCTCCTCCGGTTGGTCCGGCACTCGGTCAGGCGCAGATCAACATCATGGAGTTCTGCAAGCAGTTCAATGCGCAGGACCAGCGCCAAGGAACTCGACGGCCTGATCATCCCGGTCGTGGTCTCGGTGTATACCGACCGCACCTTCACCTTCATCACCAAGACGCCGCCGGCCGCGATTCTGTTGAAGCGCGCCGCGGGCGTGGCTAAGGGTTCGGGAACGCCGAACAAGGACAAGGTCGGCAAGGTTACCGAGAAGCAGGTGCTGGAGATTGCCAAGCAGAAGATGCCTGACCTGAACGCGGCTTCGGTGGAAGCGGCGATCAAGAGCGTGAAGGGCACCGCGCGCTCCATGGGCATTGAAGTCACGGCATAGGTTTGGTAGAGCGGCTTCAGGCCAGCGTCTGATGCAAGGGAATGCATGATGCTAGCGGCTCAGCCTGAGGCTGCACTAGTCGTAAATACCACGGCCATTCGGCAACAAGGGATAGCGGTGGGAGACGAGGAGCAGCAATGAAGAAATCAGGAAAGAACATCGAGAAGGCACGCGCCGGCGTTGAAGCGCATTCGTACACGCTTCAGGACGCGGTGCCCCTTTTGCAGAAAGTGAAGTACGCCAAGTTCGACGAGACCGTCGACCTGACCATGCGCCTGGGCGTCGATCCCAAGCACGCCGACCAGATGGTGCGTGGCACCGTGGTTCTGCCGCACGGACTGGGTAAGTCGAAGAAGGTTCTGGTCATCGCCAGCGGCGAAAAAGTTCGCGAGGCAGAAGCGGCGGGCGCCGACTTTGTCGGCGGCGAAGACATGGTGGAGAAGATCCAGAAAGAAAACTGGACTGACTACGACGCCGTCATCGCCACGCCCGACATGATGAAGTCGGTAGGCCGTCTGGGCAAGGTGCTGGGCCCGCGTGGGCTGATGCCGAATCCGAAGACCGGCACGGTGACCTTCGACGTGGCCAATGCGGTGAAGGAAACCAAGGCCGGCAAGGTGGAGTTCCGTACCGATAAGACAGCTCTGGTCCACGTGCCGGTGGGCAAGATTTCGTTCCCGCCCGAGAAACTGGTGGAGAACGCGGCCACGGTGATCACCAGCGTGATCAAGGCGAAGCCTTCGGTAGCGAAGGGCAAGTACATCAAGGGTTGCTATCTCAGCTCGACCATGGGACCGGGCGTCTCGATCGACACCTCGGCCGTGGAAGCTGCCGCGCGCGCCTAGAGCGACGTGTTTGGTTGAAGGGGCACGGCTTTAGCGTGCCGTGAAAGGTTATCGAGGAGATCGGCCTTTAGGCCCGAAGGGTCGTTCCCTCAGCGGCTAAAGCCGGAAGTTCTGATTGGGATCAAAGGCACGCTTGAAGGCGTGCCCCTTCAAAGCAGGCGAGAAATTTTAGCCGGCGCCAGAGGCCCGGCGTTAAAGGATTCGAACATGGCGGTTACCAAAGCGAAGAAGATTGAGAAGGTAGGAAAGCTCACCGAAGAGTTCAAGGGTGCGAGCCACGCCATTGTCGGCACGTTTGCCAAGCTGACCGTGGAGAAGGATTTCGAGCTCCGCAAGGCGGTGCGTGGCGCGGGCGCCCACTATCGGGTGGTGAAGAACACGCTGGCGGAGCGGGCTGCCAAAGGCACAGCAGTCGAGGAGGCGATGAAAGACCTCGCCGGAGTGACCTCGATCGCCTACACCAGCGGCGACCCGGTGGCGCTGGCCAAGGCGCTGAGCAAGTACGCCAAGGACAATCCGGAGTACACCTTCAAGGCTGGGGTCGTGGAAGGCCGCGTCATTGCCATCAAGGACATTGACGCGCTGGCCAGCATGCCGTCGAAAGAAGAGATTTACTCCAAGCTGTTGTTCCTGATGAGTGCTCCGGCGCAGCGGTTGGTGACGGTGATGAACGCGATCGGCCGCGACCTCGCTGTCGTGATCAACCAGGGCGTGGAGAAAAACAAGTTTGGCGGCGCAGCGGAACCGACGCCAGCGGAAGCCGAAGCAGCTCCAGTCGAGGCTGCGGCAGCGGAAGCTCCGGCCGAAGCACAGGCTTAGAGTTTGGTCTCCCACTTCGACGTGGGTACAAGAGTTTGGGAGCGTGAAAGCGCTTCCATAGAGATTGAGTTATCCGTTGTGAGGGGTGCCCCTGGGCGGGTCTGGCGCGCGGGAAGCACATTGGAAACCTCAGAGACTGATAACGAAATCAAGATAACGAATAACGAATAGGTGGATAAACACATGGCGGATCTACAGCAGTTGGAAGAGTCAATCGTAGGCCTGTCGCTTCTGGATGCGGCGGCTTTGGTAAAGAAGTTGGAAGAGCGTCTCGGCGTCTCGGCGGCGGCTGCGGCCCCTGTCATGATGGCAGGCGCAGGTGGCGGAGCAGCGGCAGCCGCAGCCCCGGCGGAAGAGAAGACTGAGTTCGCGGTCGTTCTAACCGCCGTGGGCGCCAACAAGATCAATGTAATCAAGGCTGTCCGCGAAGTTACCAGCCTGGGCTTGAAAGAAGCCAAGGACCTGGTTGACGGCGCCCCCAAGACCATCAAAGAGGGCGTAAACAAGGAAGAAGCCGAGACGATCAAGAAGAAATTCACCGAGGCGGGAGCGACCGTCGAGGTGAAGTAACCTACCCCTGCAGGCGCAAACACGGCGCTTGTCGAGGGACCCTGAAACACTTTCCGCCCCGTTCGGCGGCCTCCCGGCAAGGTCAGACTTGGTCCTTGCTGACGGGTAATAACGGAACGGGGCACTTCACTCCGGGCGCGCTGACCGGAGTTCTGGCTGCTATCGCCTTCGGGTAAAGGGCGGTGGCTACGTTTCCTCCCCACGTCGGAGCGGTCGTGGAGAGGCGCGATGAAACCGAGGAAGCAAAGCAGTTCTCTCAGCGGGGACTGCGGAATTCCCGGGCATCGTTGAGCGCCGGATTCTTTTTTAGAATTCGGGCATCAAACAGGTAGTGGCACGCGGCTAGCTTGGCCGGGTTCGCGTCAGCTCAGACGCGACCGCAGGCTGGACGAGGACAAGGCCTGAAAATACTGGCGCGGGAAGCGAAAAACATGGCGGCACGGAATGTGCCGATTTCCCAGGCTAATTGGTCATGGGATTGCACGACGCCTCAGACGGCGCTCACGGGGACTTTTGTCTCTGCGGGCGCAATCGTGTTTTTACGTAAAACTGATCGTGCGACACCGTTAGGCAAGTGGGCTGCGGGCTCGGGCCGCCTCATCTTGCGCACGGAGGTCGAGCGCCGGAAATTCCAGTCTGACGACCGCAATTTGTCTCAACCTGGCATGGTGAGACGGCAATCCTCTCCGTCGCACATCCGCATTACGTCTTGCACCGCCAACGTGAGCGACGTTGGACGGTACTGATTAGGAGCTTTATACATGGCGCAACAGAAAACTGCCAACCGAAATCGGTTCGACTTCTCAAAAATTCCGGCGACCATTCAGATACCCAACCTCATCGAGGTGCAGAAGCGTTCGTATGACCGCTTCCTGCAAATGGACTCGCTGCCCAGCGAACGGGACGATGCCGGCTTGCAGGCGGTCTTTCAGTCGGTGTTTCCGATTAGCGATTTCCGCAACGTTTCGCAGCTGGACTTCGTCGAGTTCGCCATCGGCAACTGGGAGTGTAAGTGCGGCCACCTGAAGGGGCTGAATCACTTGCGTACCACCTGCCGCAATTGCGGCGCGACGGTAAAGACCGATCCGTTCCACCTGGGCGACGTGCTGTGCACCAAGTGCGGCACCTACAACGCCAATACACCCGATTTCTGCAACAAGTGCGGCGATCCAGTCGGATTGCAATTGAAGTATGACGTGGCCGAATGCGAAGAGCGCGGTATGACCTATTCCGCGCCGCTGAAGGTCACCATGCGTCTCACCATCTATGACAAGGATCCGGAGACCGGCAACCGCTCCATCCGCGACATGAAGGAGCAGGAAGTCTTCTTCGGTGACATCCCGTTGATGACGGCCAACGGCACCTTCATCATCAACGGCACCGAGCGCGTAATCGTCAGCCAGTTGCACCGTTCGCCCGGCGTCTTCTTCGAGACGGCGAACAATCGCACCTACTTCCTGGGCAAGATCATTCCTTACCGCGGTTCGTGGGTCGAGTTCGAATACGACCAGAAGAACGTGCTGTACGTGCGCATCGACCGTAAGCGCAAGTTCCTGGGAACCATCTTCCTGCGCGCTTTGGGTCTGCGTTCGGACGAGGAGATCCTTCGCACCTTCTACACCGTCGACCGCATTGCCATCCGCGACAAGAAGCTGCTGTGGACGCTGGAACCCGGCTCGGAAAAGCCAACTAACCTGCTGGGCATGAAGCTGGCGCATCGCATTGCCACCAAGAGTGGGGAAGAGATTGCGCACTCCGGCCGCAAGGTTACGCCGGCGGTGATGAAGGAAATCCAGAAGCAACGGATTTCCGAGATTGAAGCTGACCTGACCGACCTGGAAGGCGCGTTCGTCGCCGCCGACGTTATCGACGTCAATACCGGCGAAATCTTACTGGAAGCGAACGTCGAGCTTACTGCCGAAAAGCTGTCGAAGATGATGGAAGCGGGCGTAACGGAAGTCCACGTCTTCTTCCCCGAGCGCGACGACGTAGGCACGGTAATCAGCGCCACCCTGCGCCGCGATTCCGTCAAGACGCCGCAGGAAGCCCTGATCGAGATCTACCGCAAGCTGCGTCCTGGCGATCCGCCCACGCTTGACACCGCAACCTCGCTCTTCCACGGAATGTTCTTCGATTCGCGGAAGTACGATTTCTCGCGGGTAGGCCGCCTGAAGTTCAACATCAAGCTGTTCGAAAGTGAAGACGCCACCAAGCTCGACAACCGCACGCTGGAGCCGGAAGACTTCTACGGGACCATCCGCTACCTGCTGAAGCTGCGGAAGAATATCGGCTCGGTAGACGACATCGATCACCTGGGCAACCGCCGCGTACGCGCGGTTGGTGAGTTGCTCGAGAACCAGTTCCGTATCGGCCTGGTCCGCATGGAACGCGCCATCAAGGAAAAGATGAGCGTCTACCAGGAGATGTCGACGGCGATGCCGCACGATCTGGTGAACGCCAAGCCGGTCATGGCTGCCATCCGCGAGTTCTTCGGATCGTCGCAGTTGTCGCAGTTCATGGATCAGACGAATCCGCTCTCGGAGATTACCCACAAGCGCCGCCTGTCGGCACTTGGCCCGGGCGGCCTGTCGCGTGAGCGCGCCGGATTCGAAGTCCGCGACGTTCACCCCACGCACTACGGACGTATCTGCCCGATTGAGACGCCGGAAGGTCCGAACATCGGCCTGATTTCGTCGCTCAGCTGCTATGCCCGCATCAACGACTACGGCTTCATCGAGTCGCCGTATCGCAAGGTGAAGAGCGGGCGTGTGCTCGACTTCATCAGCGTGGTAAATGCCGGCGACAGCGAATATCGCGTCGGCGATCACCTGGAGAAAGCTGAGGCCGTCAAGGCCAACAACGATCTCAAGGAACGCCGCAAGAAGCTGATCGATTACGAGCCATTCTCGTTCTACCTGTCGGCGTGGGAAGAAGATCGCCACGTCATTGCGCAGGCAAACGCGGAAATCGACGACAAGGGCCGCATCGTTGCGGAACTGGTCAACGCTCGCAAGGCCGGCAACTTCGTGCTGGTCAATCGCGACGAAGTGGATTACATCGACGTCAGCCCGAAACAGTTGGTTTCCGTGGCAGCTTCGCTGGTGCCCTTCCTGGAACACGACGACGCCAACCGCGCACTGATGGGTGCGAACATGCAGCGTCAGTCAGTGCCGTTGTTGCGCGCGCAGGCGCCCATTGTCGGGACGGGAATGGAAGGCGTGACGGCGCGCGATTCCGGTGCGGTAGTTTTGGCTCGCCGCAGCGGCATCATTGACTCGGTCGACTCCGAACGCATCATCGTGCGCGTCGAGGGCGAACATCATCCGATGCAACTCTCGCGCGAAGTGGGCAGCGACATTTATCAGCTCACCAAATTCAAGCGCTCGAACCAGAACACTTGTATCAACCAACGCCCCATCGTGAAGAAGGGCGACCGCGTAGCCAAGGGGCAAGTCATCGCCGATGGTCCTTGCACCGACATGGGCGAGCTGGCTCTGGGACGTAACGTCCTGGTCGCCTTCATGCCCTGGCGCGGTTACAACTTCGAGGACGCGATCCTGGTCTCCGAAAAGATGGTGAAGGAGGACTATTACACCTCCGTCCATATCGAGGAGTTCGAGATCGAGTCGCGCGATACCAAGCTGGGTCCGGAAGAAGTGACGCGCGACATTCCCAACGTCAGCGAGTCGGCACTGCGCGATCTGGACGAGAGCGGCATCATCCGCATCGGCGCGACTGTGAAGGCTGGCGACATTCTGGTGGGCAAGGTCACGCCGAAAGGTGAAACCCAGCTCACTCCGGAAGAGAAGCTGCTGCGGGCCATCTTCGGCGAAAAGGCCGGCGACGTTCGCGATGCCTCGCTTACCTGCCCTCCGGGCATCGAGGGCACGGTGGTTGACGTGAAGATCTTCTCCCGCAAGGGCCAGGAGAAGGACGAGCGCGCCAAGATGATCGAAGGCGACCAGGTTGCGAAGCTGGAAAAGAACTTGGCCGACGAAATCCGAATCCTTACCGACGAGCGTTTGAAGCGCCTGGAATCGCTGCTGGGCGGCAAGGAAGTTCTCGCTGACTTGCACGACGAGCGCACCAACAAGCGCCTGTTGACCAAGGGCGTGATTCTCGATCGCGACACCATCGAGCGCATCTCGACGCGCAACCTGAAGCGCATCAAGTTCGCCGACAAGGACCCGCGCATCAACGAGCAGATCGACGAAATCGAAGAAATGACTTCGCGGCAGATCGACGTGCTGCGCAAGATTGTCCGCGAGAAAGTCGAGAAGCTGCAGAAGGGTGACGAACTTCCTCCCGGCGTGATCAAGCTGGTGAAGATTTACGTCGCCATGAAGCGCAAGCTCAGCGTGGGCGACAAGATGGCCGGGCGCCACGGGAACAAGGGCGTGATCGCCCGCATTCTGCCGGAAGAGGACATGCCGTACCTCGAAGATGGAACGCCGGTGGAGATCGTGCTGAATCCCCTCGGCGTGCCCAGCCGTATGAACGTAGGCCAGATCCTGGAGACACATCTCGGCTGGGCCGGATATGAGCTCGGGCAGAAGATCGGCGAGCTGCTGAAGGAAAATTCCAAAGCCGAACACATGCGCAAGGAACTCAAGTCCATGTTCAAGGGCACGCCTTTTGTGCAGAGCCTGGTTGACCTGGATGACGAGACTCTGGAGAAGGTGGCCGACGGCATGAAAGAAGCCGTGTACTTCGGCTCGCCGGTGTTCGACGGATCGAAGGAAGACGAAATCAAGTCATTGCTGGCGGAAGCCGGGTTGCCGACTTCGGGCAAGGCTTATCTCTATGACGGTATGACGGGTGACAAGTTCGAGCAGCCGGTAACAGTTGGCTATATCTACATGCTCAAACTTTCTCACCTGGTCGACGACAAGATCCACGCGCGTTCCATCGGACCATACTCGCTGATTACCCAGCAACCGCTGGGCGGCAAGGCGCAGTTCGGTGGGCAGCGCTTCGGCGAAATGGAAGTGTGGGCGCTGGAAGCTTACGGCGCCGCTTATATCCTGCAGGAACTGCTCACCGCGAAGTCCGATGACGTGTATGGCCGCACCAAGATTTACGAGGCCATCGTCAAAGGCGAAGCGGCCATTGAGCCAGGCGTACCTGAATCGTTCAACGTGCTCATTCGCGAATTGCAGTCGCTGTGCCTCGACGTGGAGCTGATCAAGACCAACGAGCGCAAGTTGCCCGTGGCCCCGGCGCCACCACTCGCGGCCGACTAAGGAAGCATTAGCGCTGAAGGGGCATGGCTTTAGCCGTGCCGGCAAGGATACAAAAGGTTCGGCCTTTAGGCCGGAGGGACATTCCCTCAGCGGCTGAAGCCGGTAGTCAAAGGAAGAGTAACGGCACGCCTGAAGGCGTGCCCCTTCAAAGCGAGAAAGAATCGAGCCCTATGAGGGCAAATGGGAAAAGCTGCCTAGATAGCAGCAGAAACAATTAACGGTCGCGTTGCTGAACTGACAACCGACAACAGACAAACTGAGGACTAAACATGTATCGCTCGAGTCCATTTGATCTCGGAAACGCCATCGCCGACTTCGACGCCATCCGCATCAGCCTGGCTTCGCCGGAAAAGATTCGCAGCTGGTCTCACGGCGAAGTCACCAAGCCGGAGACGATTAACTACCGCACGTTCAAGCCGGAACGTGACGGCTTGTTCTGCGCGCGCATTTTCGGTCCGGTCACCGACTGGGAGTGTTTGTGCGGCAAATACAAGCGCATGAAACATCGCGGCGTGATTTGCGACAAGTGCGGCGTGGAAGTAACGCTGTCCAAAGTTCGCCGCGAGCGCCTGGGCCACATTGAGCTGGCTTCGCCCTGCTCGCACGTCTGGTTCTTCAAAGGATTGCCCAGTCGCATCGGGCATATTCTCGATATCTCGCTTCGCGACCTGGAGTCGGTGCTCTATTTCGAAGCCTACGTGGTAATCGAACCCGGCGAGGCTCCGGTGAAAGAGCGCGAAGTTATCAAGGACGAAACCAAGTATCGCGAACTCGACCAGGAGCATCGCGCCAGCGGCTTCAAGGCCATGATGGGCGCTGAGGCCATCAAGGAACTGCTGAAGCGCGTGGAAGTCGAGACGCTTTCTGGCGAAC
>CAVUSW010000006.1:0-593932 GCA_963744265.1 uncultured Acidobacteriaceae bacterium | reverse complement strand
GGTATGGCGGCGCATCTCGGCCACAAGAGGAGCGACCTTCATCATGTTGGGTCGCGCGCCAACGATGTTCATGATCCGATAAACGGCTTCGTTCATTGGTCTACTCCCATCGAGACTTAACAAGAAATCCGCAGCCTGACCGAGCATGCTCTGGAAGAGGGGAAACATCGGCATGCTCGGCGATTTGCTCCTCGCTCAAAACAAAATCCGCTTGAACGTGTACATGTTCATTCCCGGAGGCGCCTGGGAGGTCACGTACCATCCTTGCCACAGTTCAATCGCCACGGCCCAGCCCTCAGTGTTGCCCGGGGTCACCGTTACGATAGTTCCCGCATTGTTGATCGTTAGCTGGTCCGTCTGATTAGCAAACTGAAATATATAGACCCCGAAAGTACCCTGCGCACTTAGCGAGGACGCATTCAGAAATGGCAGCGGAGAATTGGGAACATAATTCAACACCAACGACGAGTCGTTTAGGTCTCCGAATGGGTAAACATTGTTGTACAGTGTGATCGGATCCAAATAATAGTTGGTCATATAGGCTGAGCCGTTATTGGTTACCCAGAGGAAGTCAATATCGGAGTATTCCCCCGATAGAAGCAGAGCATTAACGTCTTCCGCTCCTTGCCCTATCTCCGTTTGCGGATTGAAATAGACCAGACCGAAGGTGGAATCAGCAATTTGCCACTTATCATTGAACGGGTCCCAATACTCGGCAATTACATGCCCGTCCACTCCGTCCAGAGTAAGCTCACGATAACGTCCCAAAATCCGGTTCGGCGTCATCTGATCCAACAAGGTGATCGAATAGTACCCACAAGTCACGTCGTTGGGATTCTGTCCGTGATCGATCATCTCCTGGTAGAGGGGCGTGCCCGGAGTCGCATGGTTGGTCATGCCTTGTGTCATGAGCCGCACCTGCGCTGTAAGGCTCTGCACCTCGCTGTAAAATTGCTGGCGATTCGGCACTGCGCCTGCCGGACCGGTGGTGAAGGTACTTTGCGAGCATTTCCAACCCGACGTGAACTGGGTACACATGTCCGCGTAGTAGTAGGTGTTTGGCAAAAGACCCCAGACGTATCGGCTGGAAACTGTGGACACCCAGTCATCGGCAAACATATCTCGGACGCCGTAGTTCGTAGGGCTGACGATCAAGGAATAGGCCAGAGCATTAGGTACTGCATTCCAGGCGAATAGCTGGAACTGGCTAACGTTAGTAGCTCCATTTATGGGACTCTGGAGATGAGCCGTACCTGTCCCGGTGCTAAACGTGGTGTCCGAGTATCGCCACTGTCCGCCCACGTCAGTGAACAGCCGAACATAATAGGTGAAGTTCGATTGCCAACTGAGATTGACGGTCAGCGTTGTCGTGGTAACGCCCCAACTGTTATAAATATTGTTCGACCCTGGCGATGTACCGATGTAAATCTGGTACCAGATCGCTTGGGGCACTGACGTCCAGGAAAAAGCAATGGGTAGGGTTGGATCGATCCCGGTTGCACCATTCGCCGGAGAAAGCATGTAGGCTATCGGTGTGGTATTGAAAGTGGTGTCCTGGTAGTACCAGGTAGAGCCCACGAGCGTCCACATGCGGACGTAGTAGGTTTGTCCCGGCGGTATAGGAGCAGAGGTGCTGGTCGAGGTGGTGGAATCATACAGGACGTTGTAAGTGCCGGGAGCCGTGCCCACCCAAAGCACGTAATCTGATGCGCCCATAACGCTGTTCCAACTGAACTGGACCGCGGGGTATCCAGCAACCTGACTACCATTGGCTGGCGTGATCAAGTGGGCAATCCCGACGCCGGTAGCGAAGTGTGAGTCGGTATAGGTCCATTTACCCCCGACATCCGTGAACAGGCGAGCGTAATAGGTGAAGTCGGAGTTTAGACTCAGGTGCAGAGTCAGCGACGTAACCGTCACACCCCAGCTGTTGTAAACATCATTTCCGCCAGGAGTGGTGCCAATATAAAGCTGGTACCAAATCACATTGGGTATGGAGGTCCAAGTGAAGGTCTGTACTCGCGGATCGATGCCGGTGGCGCCGTTGGCCGGTGATGTCAGATAGGCAGTAGCCGTCGTGCTGAAAGTTGAATCTTGGTAGAACCAGCCTGAGCTTGTCTGGGTCCATATACGAACGTAGTAAGTTTGTGCCGGTGGAATGAGCGAAGACGTACCGGTAGACTGCGTCGCGAAGTAGAGGATGTTGTAAGAGCCCTGGGTGGTACCAACCCACAAAACATATTGCAGCGCATCCGAAACGCCGGTCCACGTGAACTGCACGGCCGGATAGCCCAATACCTGACTTCCGTTCTGGGGAGTGAGCAGCTGGGCAATTCCAGTATTCGCGTAGCAGACGCCGCTCGTCAGCAGAACTACACCCAGCAAGCAAAGGACGAGAAGTTTGAAAGCCGCCAGCTTTTTCGGCGAAACATATGCGAATACTGTGCTGATCATTCGTCGCACCAAACCCTTCTGGCCGAAATTCCTTTGACTGCTGCTAGAATCCCCACAAAGTGCTTCTGTATCTAGGCCTTTGGTGGCATTTTAGACACTAATAGGCCCATATAGCAACACTTTTGTTATACATATTAGAAATTAATAAGTCACTAAAGTGGAAACACAAGGCGTCGTGGTGGCATAATCCGAAGAAACCGGCGATTAGTCAGATCCGAACAATTAGGGGGTGTGTACCCGAAAATCAATGCGTTGGCGCGGGAATGAGGACGCCCACATCCTGTACAAGCTTCTCGGCGACCATCTGGTGGGCCTCCGCCCGAAAATGAGCAAAGTCGTGCTGACCGGCGTCTCCGGTAAGTTGATTGAGGCGGCTCGGTTCATAGTCAGTCCAATAGCTTTCTGAAACTAAACTCGAGTAATCCAGAAGTTCAGCGTTGTAGCACCTGGCAAGTTCGGCAATGTCGCGTTGGACCTGTGCCAGGCTACCGGATGGGTTGGGGTTGGGCAGGATCCCGCGAACGGGGCCGAAGTAGATAATCGTTCGCATGCCTTTTTGGTGTAAATACTGCAAAGCTTCACTCAGGAGCTCAAGATTGGTCAGGTAGATCGAACTCTCCAGGGGACGCGCGGAGGCTGAGGTGACGCCGAAGAGCCCATTGCGATACTTGCGGAACGTGATATTCGCCATTTCGATGAACAGGTCACGTTGGGCGAAGAGTTTTGATCTCTCCGCCGCCGACTGGAGAGCGTTCTCCAAGCGGTTGGGCCAAGGCGAAACTTGCGAGATTGCGGATTGGCTCGCCCGATCGTTATGCACCACTTCTTCGATCACGTGAACGGCGCGAGGCAAATCGGGGTTTGAGTTGGCCATAGTGAGGAGCGCGCCGGCGACCGCTGGTTGCCGGGCCTCATCCCGGATTTCGTCGCGGATCGATAGATCGCTTAATATTTCGGGACGAAGGTCGAAGATCACCACTGCCGGAGTTGGAGTGGTGGTGGCGAAGTCCACCATACGCACCACGACTTCGGGCAAGGTCATACCGCCCAGCGATCCCCGGTGAACATCAACGGCTCCGGGATCGCGTCGTGCCAGGAGTACCTGGAACCATTGCGGAGTGGAGATGTCCCAAGGCTGGGCATAGGGAATAGCCATCGTCTGAGAGTTGCCGATGAACAGCAGTTGCTCGCGGCCTCCGCGCGAAGCAAACCCTGGCTCGATGACAGCGCGCGCCAGGTTAGCTTCCGCAGGCGAAAGCACAGGATTGACTCCTGTCTCTTTTCGCAGTTCCGGAGGCGGCGCAGTGAGAGGCTCCGCTTCATGCACCAGCCACATGCCGAGCAGCAACACCAGAAGGAATGTCGTCACGGGAACGTAAGTCCTGCGGAAAGGAAAAGTCTGCGCGGTGCGAACATTCCCCTGCGATGTTTCAACCATCGCTATGGCGCGCTCACTCATGAGTCATCGAGTCCCCAAGGCTGCGACAGCCGGCATGACGGTGACATCCTGCCGAAGGACGATGGTGCGTTGCGTCTGGATCGACTCCTTCACGGCAAAGCAGCACTCGGTCACCTCACAGCAACTGTTCAAAGGGGATCGGAGAAGAGCCCCTGGTGCGCATCGCCTCGGCCGTGAGTTGTAGTTCCTGGTTGTGTCCCTTGTCAAACTTCGACGTAATGTTCTTCGTCTTGCCTCCGGCGGAAAGTTGCAGCTTGCGGAAATCGTCGAGTCGCGCAGTTTTCCCCTGGCAGAAGACCTCGAAGTATTCTTTGTTGACCGAACGGTCTCCGTTGGCGAGGTAGAGCAGATTAGCGATGGAGCCGTCATGAAAAGTGAGGGCCACGCTGAGGTTGTCGCGGTTATAGCGGCCGACGTCCGGTAGCGCAGAAGCGGTGACGCTTTCGATCGGTGAAGCCACGACAGCGCGCGCCCAATCCACGAAATGGCAAAACTCACCCACGATACGGCCGCCGCCGGCATCTTTCTGGATCCAGTGATCGCGCGGAATCAACCCTGCATTGCAACGTACATGCACCATCATTGGCTCGGAGCGCCGTTCAAAGAACTCCATTAGCTGTTTTGACAGCGGAGCGAAGCGCCGGTTGAAGCCCACCATCAGGAAGGGCGATTTGCCGGCCTGCAGCAATTCTTCGTAGGCCTCGCGGACCGCAAACATTTCATCGCGAGTGATGGCCAGCGGCTTTTCGACGAACACAGCTTTGCCGCTGCGCAATGCCGCGACCACATATTTCGCGTGACTATCATGGCGCGTGACGATGAATGCAGCATCGACATTCGGGTCCTGCAGAAGCTCCGTCGGCGACTGTGCGCGATTGAACTTGAAACCCTTGCGGGTGCTTTCGGCCACGATACCCGAACCGGTAGCCACCGATTCGAAGATGATGCCCCTTTGCGGTTTCAGATTGGGGAAGATCATGCTGCGAGCGAAGCCGCCAGCTCCAATGCAGCCCACGCGCAGCTCTCCAGCAGTGCGAGATATGTGAGCCGACAACCGCGGCGCGGATTTCGGGACCTGCCCATCCGCGGGTGCGCCGTAATCAATGATCCCGGTATAGATGCCGGTCTTGAGATCGTCATAGGCCTGGCCGCCGCGCTCCACGGGATACTTGACTGCAGCCAGCGGAGCTACATTGATTGCGCCAGTTGAAATCAGGTCGAGGAATGCCTCCATGTTGCGCCGCTCGGTCCAGCGCACATAACCCAGCGGATAATCCTGCCCAGCTTCTTCGTAGTTGGCGTCGTAGCGGCCCGGCCCGTAGGAGCGCGACATGGTTAGCGACAGCTCTTTCATATACATGTTGCCGCGCGAAACGCCCATGCCGACGTCGCCCACAATCACGATTCGGCCGCGGTCGCGCATGAGTTTGGCTGCCAGTTCGAGCGGCTCCGCCGAGGGAGTGGCCGCCGTGATCAATGCGGCATCGATGCCGTAACGTGAAAACGCGGCAATAACCGCAGCCAAGTCCGGGTCGCTCGAGGTCAATCCGAGATGAGCTCCGAATTCAACTGCCCGAGCCGCACGCTCTGGCGACAGATCGATGGCGATGACGCGACATCCGGCGGCGCGTACGATTTGCATGGTGAGCACACCCACCAGTCCGGCGCCGATCACCGCGACCGTCTCACCGAAGGTGACATTCGCCTGTCGCACTCCCTGCATCGCAATGGAGCCAATCGTAGTGAGGGCAGCGGCATCGAGTCCTACATTGTCAGGTACGCGAATGGCCAAGTTCTGGGGAACAAAGTTAATCTCGCAGTGGTTTGCATAGCCACCGCCGGCGCAGGCGACGCGGTCGCCGGGTTTGAACTCGGTCACTCCATCGCCTACTTCGAGCACGTATCCAGAGCACGAATAGCCGATCGCGGAAAGGGTATCGAGACGGGCTTGCACTTTCTGGTAGGCGGCCCTGATACCGTTGCCCTTGGCGTAGTCGATGACCTGTTTGACCAGGTCGGGCCGAGACATGGCTTTGGCGAGCAACGATTTCTTGCCGGCTTCCACCTTTACTCTTTCCGTTCCCGCACTGATGGCGGAAAATGCGGTGCGCACCAGGATTCCTCCTGGCTGCACTTCCGGCGCCGGAACCTCGTAGCAGGACACAGCTCCTGACTTCATGTCTTCCAGAACGGCTCGCATAGATCCCCTTGTCAGTTGATTGCAGCCAGCAGAGCATGTGTGGACCGCGTCTACCTGTCTTCGAACAACAGCGGGCGCGCTACTGTCCACGGGTTGAAAACTCAGAACTGCATATACACAAACACCGACTTTTGCTTGCTCCAGATAATGACGCCCATAATCAGGATCGAATAGACCACCGGCGACAGCAGCCACGATGTCCGCTTCCACAGCGGAGACTGGCCCCAGTTCTCCGCCATCCAGCTGTACCCACAGACGGCGAAATAGCCGGCGATCAGGATCATCGTGACCAGGTAGTAGTTAGGCTTCAACCCCAGGTGGTGATAGGTGGCGGGCTGAAAGACGGCACTGAACATGCGCAAAGCCTGCTGCAGGTTGTTAGCGCGAAAAAGAATCCAGCCGAGACACATCAAGGGAAATGTGACGCTCCAACTCAGGAAGTTCGCCAGCGATTCGGGAACTGTAAATTCCAGACGGCGATTCAAGCTTTGGAACTGGCGATGCCCGATGAGAATGATTCCGTGGTAAGCGCCCCAAAGCACATAGAGAACCGTGGCTCCGTGCCAGAAGCCAAACAGCACCATCGCCAGGAACAGAGCGAAGTAGCGCCAAGCCATATTCCTGCGCAGCGTAGCCAGCGGCAGAAAGACATAGTCGCGGATCCAGAACGATAGCGACATGTGCCAGCGGGTCCAGAATTCGGATGGGCTGCGGGAGAGATAGGGACGATCGAAGTTTTCAGCCAGGCGAATTCCGAACAAACGAGCCGTGCCAATGACGATGTTTGAGTAACCTGCAAAATCGAAAAACAGTTGGAACCCATAGCCAAAAGCAAGCGCCCAGACGTCGAGGCCGCCCCATCCGCTGACCTGGTCAAAGCCCGCGTTTACACCTTCACCACCCTGCAACCCCGAGGCGAGAATTTGTGCGAGCACCACCTTCATGAACAATCCGATCAGGATGCGCCGGCAGCCTTCGGTAATGTCATCCCAGCCGGGATCGGACGAGCGGAACTGCGGCAACATTTCAGGCAAGCGGCATACCGGCCCAGAAAGCACCGTCGGCCAGAACGCCATGTAGAGGCAGAACTCGAGCAGGGAAGGATCGAGCTCTTCCTCGCGATACAAATCGAACAGATAACTCATTGCCTGGAAGGTCCAGAACGAGACACCAATAGGCACTAACAGGTTGTGCAGAATCGGAGAATGATGAGCCAATCCGGTGCCCGGCAGATACTTAAACGATGCCAACACCAGCAGATTGAAACCAACGCCCACCCATAGCCGGGACTTTTCAGGCTTGCGGCGCAGGTATTCGCCAAGGAAATAGTTGACCACGGAACTGAAGATCAGGAGTGCGAGAAAGCCCACGCCCCAGGTCGCATAGAAGAGGTAGCTGGCGCACAGCAGGACGACCTTGCGGCCTGATCGCGAGGGCAGCAACCGCCAAAGCAGCCACACCAGCGGCACAAACAGAATGTAGGTCAAGCTCTGGACGGTCACGGTGCGGCAATCCTCTTGGTTGTTGAAATCATGGTCGAGCTTTCTTTCTGCGTCAGATTTGTGCTGCCTTCGCGAGCGGCATCTCGTATGCGTATTTCTCGCCTTTTTTCAGCGACTGGATCAGCGCTGAGACCTGCCTTGTTCGCACGTTCCAATCGCAACCCTGCACCGCCGCCTGCCGCAGTTGCTTTGCCTCGATACTGTCGTTCTGCAAAGCATCTTCGACGAGGGTAATGAATTCCTCGGTCGAGCGATAAATCCTGACTCCAGGCGTGTTCAGATACTCATAAAGAGGCGAAATCACAACCGGCTTGCCGGTCGCCAAGTATTCGCGGACCTTGATCGCACTTCCATAGCTGGTGAAGGCGTTGTCCTGCCGCCAGGGCAGCACGCAAACATCGAAGCACTTCACGAACTTTGGCAGATCTGCGTAAGGTTGCGAGCCGAGGAAATGAATGTTGGGAGCCGACACCTGCACTAGGTTCGACTTCAGCCCGAGCATGACCCAGTGCCACTCCGGCCGCAAGCGAGCAACATCGGCCATCAGGTCCGTGTCCATCACGTAATCCATCGCTCCGAAATAACCAAGGATGGGCCGCGGGATGTTGGTGATCTCCGGCGCAGCGTCTCTCGCTTCGGTTGCGAAATGCTCGAAGTCAACGGCCTGTTCCAGGTAATAACGGTTGGGCTCTCGCGATTCTTGAAAAAGCTTACGGCCAGAAAACATCACCACATCGGCCGACTGTTTCAGCTTGCGATCGAAGGAGCGGATTATTTCCGCCGACAGGGCACTGTCTTCATTGGCCTCGTATTTGTCGCTGACTTGATACAGCAGCATCTGCTCGCCGAGATGACCGACCAAATCCGCGGCCGGGGGAATGGCGATCCAGAGGACCGGCTTGCGGATACCAATCAGTAGCATGGCCAGCCGTACCTGAATCACTAGCAGCAAGCAGTTCAGCCTGCGGGCAAGCCTCACGCCATAGAGCGGCAAATTGATAGGCGTCATGACCCACAAGCCTTCCGGCGCTTTGCGCAGCCACTTCATGTAACTTTTCAACTTGCGGCGGACTTTCAGGAAGAAGTCGGGATTCGACATTGACGGCAATCCCATAGAAATCGAATTGACGAACAGCACTTTATTTTGCCCAGCGAGTCGCTTGAGGATGTGGTTCTTCGAATGCGGGTGGTGATACCACCAATCCTCGCCGGCAAAACAGATGATGCTCTCTCCTGAAAGCCCGTAGTCCATGTCTACCTATCCCAACGAATCGTGGTCACGAGAGTTGTGGGTAGTTCGCCTGCAGTCCGAATGCGAATCCGCGTTGCCGGCAGTGCTGCTCCATAGGTTCGGGAAATCTCGCTGCTCTGAAATTCCAATTGCAACGTTCGATCGCTCTGACAGTTCAGGTCGACAGATCGAGCGCCTTGAACGGTGCAGCCAACCCTCGTCCCCCTGGAGCATTCGGAGGTGACTGTCCATTCCGGCGCGACCTGGTAGAACAGGTCGATCGCATGATGGCCGGTACCTCGTATCTCGTCCTTGACGGTCAGGCTATCTTTCTTCAGGTGAAGGGTCCGGGTGCAGAGTATGCCAAAACGGCTGTAGCCAGAATGCGAAGCCGAGAACACAATGGCCCCGTACTGTGCGCTGACCTCGATGGGGGTGACCGCCGCTTCGTTGCCGCAGTAAAACAGATGCTGCCGGTCCTGACTAATTGCGTTATGGTCCCGCTCATCGACAACCACGACATTGTGCGCGGCCGCAGAACGATATTGGTTGCGAAGACTGGCGTCACGCGTATAGCACCGAGTGCCGCTGTCACAGAATACTTCGCTGTTACCTAAGCGAAGCACGAAGCTGAGTTTGTCGGAGTGAGTATGGCTCCCTCGGCCATTGATGCCGTTGGGCATGGCGGCGAATATCAGGTTGGCCTCTTCGTAGTGAGCAACCGCCAGGCCCGAGTTGGCAAAAAGTTCTGCTCTTCGCTGCTTGCCAGCCGGGAGGCTCTGCGACTGCGCGCCAAACCAGGTAGCATCCCCGCCGCAGCCTCCAAGTTCACTTCCGAACTGATAGGACCCCAGCCCCAGGAAATTCGAAAGCCTCAACGAATTGCGTTGTTCCGCCGGCAGCGCAGCCTGCTGAACATCGTCCAGGGATAGCTCTACACGGCCATCATCGCAGTCGCCGATATGCGGTAGCGTTCCCTGGCTGTCGGCTAACGCCGCGGTGCATCTGAACATTGCGGTGAGACGCTGTTGGAAGCGAGGATCGAGAGGAATGCCCAGCGTCTTCTGCACCAGGTATGAGTGCAGGAACATTTGCGCGACGAACACGTGATAGCCTGTCGACGCTTCCCAGTCGCCGCCGTCGGCGTAGGTTTGCAATAGAATTTCCTGCTGCACAGCCCGCGCGTAACGGTTGAAGCGTTCGTCCAGGCCAGGACCGCGCAGTGCCGCGCTCAAGGTCGTGAGCCCGACAATGTTGCTCAAGTAATGATTACTGCGAACCAGGTGCGAGAACTCGCTGTGTGCTTCGGTGAATCGCAAATGCTGCCAGAGAGTCCCCGTGATCTTCGATAGCCAAGCCTGCTCGTCCGAGCGCAGAGGCCACATCAGCTCGAGCAGCAGGCATAGGCTGATGCCGCGCAGCGCCGCTTCCATCGCCAGCGTCCAGTTAACGCCGACTCCTACCGGATTGCGGTCAATCCAATCGGATACGAGCTCACGCGCTGCCGCGCGGTACTTCCCGTCTCCCGTAAGCAGATTTGCTTTTGCCAGAACAGGCAGGAACTGCAAGCGTGACAACTCCCACGGCGCTTTTACATCGGAACCGTCGTGCCTGACCACGGTCAGCCACTGTGCGGGCGCATCCGGCCAGCTCTCGCCGGAAACCCAATCGGTGCTCCAGTCAGGAGGCAAGCCCAACGTGACATTTCCGTAGCCCAGCAAAGGGAACTTGCCTGCCAGCACCAAGTCCGCATAATGGACGATGGCTTGGCGTTGATTCGGAGAGATCGCGTGCAGAACGGGTTTGTAGTATCCGATAGGACGATACTGCAATTCCGGAATTTGCTGGACCTCCGTCTGGAACCACGACAGACGGATTCGTTTGGATACGCGAAGCATCGCCTCGCGCGCCAGTACTCCGACGGAATCTTCACGAACAGCTTTTGCGATACGCAAGACTTTAGCGGGCATCAGCGTGAGCCAGTCTCCTTTCCGTGCGATGGATGACTACCAAGATTGCAGCCAGAGTTAACGTGTAAGAAACGGACGACATCAGCGAAGCTCCGGCAATACCCCAATGTGGGATAGTCCAGAAATTTCCCGCGACATTGAGCGCGACCGAAGCGGCCCAGATAGCGACCACGATCCGGGGATAGCCCACGGCGTTGAGGAACTGCACCGCGACAGTCTCAACTCCGAGCGTGAATATGCCCGGCAGCAGCCAAATAAAAGCCGCTACCGATGGCAGGAAGGCGGCGCCAAACAGGATGCGTACGCCCAGGCGCGCCACCAGACCTGCTACGCATAACAACGGAATCATCCCCGCCATCATGGCGTAGGCTGCCTGGCGCGAGAGCCGCAGCTTGTCCCGCCAACTTTGCATTGAGCTCAATTTGGGGAGCAGAATCATCCCTATGACTCCGGGCAGCATGAGCAGGTAATCGCCCATGCTGGAAGCCACCGAGTAATAGCCCGCCTGCTCGGCGCCAAGCATGTACTTCACCATTAGCAGATCAATGCGCAGCAGGAGATAACTGAACAGAATGATGAGATAGGCCTTGACTCCCAACTCAAAATGGTTTCGTAAGAGACGGATCGATACGCGGGGCAATTCACCAAGGAATGGCCATAAGACGAAAAGCGCCGCAACATTACTCAGCGCCATCACCACAATTACGGCTGCAAATATAGTTTGAGCGCTGACCCTTCCCAATAAAATGACTGCGCCGACCATGATCAAAATTAGGAGACGATTCATGAATTCGACCTGGTTGTAGGAGCGCACCCGATGCAGCGCTAGAAGCAGGTTTTCGCTGAACAGGAATCCGAGGCCCAACGGAATGTAGAGAAGGCCAAACACCAGCAGAATTCCATGCACAGGTGCCAGCTCGGGGCGAAGGCTAAACAGCACGGCGCCGGCAACAGTTGCAACAATACCGACAACGACACTGACCAGGAGCGAGTTCGCCAGCAACCGCGGCAGGAGCGCTCGGTCCTGCCCCAGGTAGTAAGTATTTGAGGCGACATATCCGAAGTGGCCGAATTGAACTCCGATCTGCCCCATTGCGAGGGCGACCGCGTAGAGTCCCCGGCTGGTCGGGCCGAGTGCGCGGGCAACCGCAATCGTGGTGAACAGCCCAAGCAGGATCAGCGAGATCTGGGTCGCATAGGTTTCCAGCACCTTGCGCACCAAGTCGGAAGCCATCGCCTGCTTCATCATCGCGTGCCAACGCGAAGGACCATAGGCGGGTGATACCAGCGCGACATCAACCTCGGGTTGGGGATGCATTGTGTTCATCGCAAAAACTAATATTCGTTCACCGCGTGTAGTCGCGTGTCATGGGCGCTGGGAAGCGAGCGGCACGTTGCTTGTCCTCGCCTCCATAGGAATTTCATGCGAATGACTTTGGTCAATCGCCGCCAATGCGTTGCTGACGTTGCGAGCCCAGGTATGTCTTTCGATCGCGGCTTCACGCGCCCGGCGCCCCAGACATTCGCGCATCCCCGCGTCGGAAGCCAGCAGCTGGACCGCTGCCACAAATTCATTTACATTGCCCGGCTCCGACAGGATTGCGGTTTCGCCATGAGTAAGCACCTTCGCCAGTTGATCAAGATTGCTGGCGGCAATGGCCTTGCCCATCGACATGTACTCGAAAAGCTTGGTCGGCGAACCGAAGAACGGACGTCCATCGGGCATAGGGACATGCGGTGAAACTAGAATGTCGGCTGCGTCAAGATACGCTCGTACCTTCGAAGGAGCGATCAGGCCGGTGAAGATCACCTTTCCGCTAGCTTCGTGTGTCGCGAGCGCCTCGCGCATTTCACCATGCAGTGGACCTTCGCCGATCAACACAAACCGTAAGCGGTCCTTCGCGTCACTTTGCAAAAGCTGTACGATGGCCTGCTGCAACACGGCAATGCCATGCCAGTGGCTGAACGTTCCCACAAACTCAACAACGACGTCTTGCGGCGTCAGACCTAACTCTTTGCGGATCTCTCGACCACCGCATCGCGGATGGAAGTAGTCGGGATCGACGCCATTCGGATTTACTAGCACGCGCTGAGGAGGCACGCCGCGAGCCAGCAACTCTTCTTTCAGGGGCTCAGAGACGACGACAATCAGGGAAGCGCATTGCAGCATTACGTCTTCACCAAGCTGCAGCCAGGTACGGAAGCGCGTGGGGTCCCAATAATTGGCCATCCAGATTTCCGAGCCGTTGTACTCGAGGACCAAAGGAATATGCAGGCGCCGTGCCAGCAGAGCTCCCGCGATGGAGAAACGTCCATGGCGCTGATAAAAGACTGCGGGACGTGCTCCATCCAGCCGCGAGATCACTTCTTTGACGAAGCGAAGGTTGTAGGAGAGCATCAAGCTTTCCCAAAAGACGTATGCCTTTCGACGGACCGGAACCAATTCCGTGGGATAGACTTCCACCGGCAAAGGTGTTCCCGAGAAAATTCGACAGGTATGGCCATTGGCCGCCAGTCCTCCCAGGACGCCACGAATATGACTTACGGCCCCGCCGGCAACGACGGCATTGAGCGGAAAAGGGAAGAGATAAGCAACGTCGGGAGTGCCGGCCTGGGGTGTTGCAGCGGGCTTGATCGTCGCCTTTAAGAATTGCAGATAGGCAAGCCAGAACAAGAATACGCACACGTCTGCTATCAGGCTGAACAAGGTTTTCGGCAGCATCCAAAGCCAGTCGCGGAGCCTGTACTGATGCCAATCGGCGGAACGATTGACGATTACCGTTTCGTCGCAGCGGTGCAACAATCCTGACCAGCGAATAAGTTCGGTTTGCTTCGAGTCGGTGAACGAGTCGAAGTAAATGACCAAGGCTCGCCCCTTCAGCGCGCGAAAGGCTTTCACCTGTCCCTTCCAACCATCTTCTCGAAGCGCACGGTGCGACAACTCCACCAGATCTGCGTCCGGATAACGCTCCGATGCCAATTGCCGCGCCCGCTCACGGTCGCCGGTCCAGACATGCAGGTATACTGTGTCGCTCTTAGCCATGAGTTCTCGTCATTCCGCGCTAATTGCTGTTGGCCATCATGAGTGTCCTGTCGCTGGTCTCCGTCTTGTCGACGTACTCCCGCCACCACAGGGCGAAATTGAGCAGATACCAGGAATTCCAGCCTTGCTCTTTGTCCGCAGCTATCTTTAAGACGGCCTCGGGGTCGAAGAAATCGGTGGCTTCGCAGAAGGCGGCCAGTTCCCGTCGGGTGTAGGCGCCAAGACGGTCAAAGAACCATTCGTAAATCGGCACGCCGAAGCCTTGCTTCTTGCGATGGATGATCTCGTTGGGGATGACGCCGTGGACCGCGCGCTTCAGCACGTGTTTGCGCTGGCCGCCTTTGGTGATCAGCGATTCCGGAATGCTCATCGCTAGCTCCACAAACTTGTGATCGAGGAACGGAACGCGTGCTTCCAAGCTCACTCCCATGCTCATTTTGTCTACCCGCATCAGCAGCAATTCCGGCAATCGCAGATTGAGGTCGAGATAGGTCATCCACTTGACCGGAGTTTTTTCCCAGGCCTTGGCGGCGAAGTTCGTGTGGATGTTGCGGATCGCCTCCCAAGATGTGTAGTCCTGAAACTGCCGGCGCAGCCGCGGTGAGAGGATCTGCATTTTCAATTCGTGGGTCAGCGCTTCGGCCCCGCCCCAGAACAAAGGCAAACCGCGTGTAGAGCGGCGCAGCATTTCATAAGCGCGGCCGTTCTTGCGGCCGATAGCCGTCAGCACGCTCAGGCCCATCAACCGCACGAACTGCGGCACCGGCAGGCTGTTCCAGCGCTGCAGCTTCAACATTTGCTCCCAGGAGGCGTATCCCCAAAAAAGCTCATCCGAGCCTTCGCCGACCTGGCAAACAATGACGTTGGCATCACGCGCCAGCTTGGAGACATAGAAAATCGGCATGCAAACGGGATCGGCAATGGGCTCGTCCTGTAGCTGAATCATTCGGGGCAGGAAGTCGAGAAAATCTTCCTGGGTCAAGACGCGGTCTTCGTGATCGGCGCCGATATGTTTCGCGAACTGACGTGCGTGCGGCAACTCGCTGACGCAGCCTCGATAGTTTTCGTCGTACCCAATGGAAAAAGTGCGAACCGGGCGACCTTCGCCTTCGGAGAACAACGCCGCGTTCGCGCTGGAGTCGATTCCCCCAGAGAGAAACACGCCAACTGGGACATCGCTGACCTTGCGCAATTTCACCGCGGTGCGCAACTCTGCAATCAGCCGCTCCGAGATCTCATCCTCGGAAACTCCGGTCAGCGGCGTCGTATGGTCCAACACATCCCAATATTTTTGCGTGGTGATGTCGCCATGGCGGTTGATTCGCATCCAGGTGCCGTTGGTCAGTTTCTGAATGCCGGCAAACAGTGTCTGCGGCGCCGGGGTGGTGAGAAAGCTGAGGTAGTGGAACAAACCTTCCTCGTTTACGGCGCGAGGCTGATCCGGATCCTTGAGTAGCGCCTTGATCTCCGAAGCAAAGGTGATTCGACCGTGGTGCACGCTGTAATACAGCGGCTTGATTCCGATGCGGTCGCGAATCAGCCACAGCTCTCGCTTTCTGTCATCCCACAGCGCAATGGCGAACATGCCGCGGAAGCGGTGAATGGCGTCGATTCCCCATTGCTCGAAAGCATGCAGAATCATTTCGGTGTCAGAGTGATTGGTCTTCCAGACGTGCCCGCCCAGCGCTTCCAGCTCGCGCCGGATTTCAGCATGGTTGTAGATTTCACCGTTGAACACGACCCACAGGGAGCCGTCTTCGTTACACATCGGCTGAGACGCGCAGGTCGACAGATCGATGATCGAGAGCCGCCGATGTCCAAGTCCCACCTTGGCCGAAGGAGACACCCAAACGTCGGCGCCGTCTGGTCCACGATGAACCATGGTGTCTCGCATCTCGGTAATCAGAGAAGTGGTTACCCGGAATCCGCTATTTTCAAACGACAGAATGCCAACAATCCCACACATGTCGGTTTCTCGATGTCTAAGAACGACCAGGAATCTCGATCCACAGGTGCCGCACCCCGCAGCGCCCATTGGTGGAATCAATCTATAGCACAAATATATGTATTCGTACATGAAATATATGGCACAAATTTGCTTTAACTAACAAGTCTTTAGTGCTATGATCGGCGGCATTCGCCGGTTGTGGGGTTTCGCTCAAGGTCGGCATGGTCGCCGATTCACGAACAAAACGTGATTTGAGACCTTCCTTGAAATACGCAGGAGGTACAGGTTTTGGAAACCAAGGTCCAACTAAAACGCTGGGAATCGCCGCAGATCGACCGCCCCCCAGTTATTCCGCTGTTTAACGGGAGCGCTCCTCATTTACGCACCGAGCCCACGCTGTTGGATTACTGGGGAACCATCGTGCGCCACCGGGCCATCATCCTCACGACGGTGCTGGCGGGACTCATACTGGCGGCGTTGATCTCGTTCCGGATGACCAAGCTTTATTCGGCAACCGGCCGGATCACCATCAATCGAGAGAATGCTGACGTTCTGGGATTCAAAGACACTGGAGCGAACACGCTGGAGGACTACGACTACAACGTGGCCCTCGACACGCAAGTGCAGGTCTTGCAGAGTGACACGCTGGCGACAGACGTCATTCGCAAACTCAGGCTCGACATCAATCCGAAATTCGCCGGCGCAATCGTCGAACCGAAAAGCTCCCTCGGTGGAAGCAGCGGCCTGCCGACTACCGGGCCCCGTAACCTGCGGCAGTTGATCGACATTCTTCACAGTTGGTTGCGGATCGACAAGGTTCCGAAGACCCGGGTAATCGAGATTCACTGTACGAGTCCCGATGCGAATCTCTCTGCCGACATCGTGAATACCCTGGTCGCGTCCTTTATCGAACACAATTTCGAAACCAAGTTCCAGGCCACCATGCAGACCTCCGAATGGCTATCGAAGCAGCTCTCTGACCTGCAGATGAAGGTGGCCAGTTCGCAAGAGAACCTGGTGAAGTACGAGACGGACAACAACATCCTCGGGCTGGATGAAAAGCAGAACATCACCACGTCGAAGTTGAACGAACTCAATCAGCAACTCACCTTGGCCCAGAGCGATCGTATCCAGAAGGAAGCAGCTTTCCGGCAAACGCAGACCGGTGGGGTCGAGTCCATTCCGGCGATGGCCAGCAGCGAAATCATCCTGCACCTCAAGCAGCAGCAGGCCGACCTCAAGAACCAATATGCTCTGCTCGATAGCCAGTACGGTCCGCTGCATCCCAAGGTAATTACCCTGCACAATCAATTGGAGCAGACCGAAGCTACGATCCAATCGGAGGGCAACAAGCTGGTCTCAAGGATTCACAATGAGTATCTTGCCGCCGTGCAGCGCGAGAACTTATTACGCGCAGCTTTGGAGGAGCAGAAGCAGGAAGCCAATAAGCTTAACGAGAGTGCCATTCAGTACGAGGTCTTGAAACGCGAAGCCGATTCGAACCGGCAACTCTACGATGGCCTGCTGCAGAAGATGAAAGAAGCCAGCGTTTCGGCCGGCCTGCGCTCGGGCAACATTCAGGTCGTAGATCAGGCTGTCCCGCCCGATAAGCCGTCGAAGCCGAATATCCCGCTCAATATGGCTGCCGCGTTTTTTGCCAGCCTGATGCTGGGGACGGTAGCCGCATTCGTTATGGAACGTACGAACAACTCCATCACTAGTCCGGAAATTATCGATGCTGTAAGCGGGTGGCCTTCCCTGGGGATCATTCCATCCACGCAGGAAAGCCCGAAGGGTTTGCGCAAAGCAGGCTCTTTAGCAGTGGCATCGAAGGACGCAGATAGTGGAGGCCCGCTGGTAGTGGTTTCGCGACCGCGCTCCAAGGTCGCGGAATCCTTCCGCGCCGTGCGTACTTCAATCCTGCTGTCATCGATTGACGCACCACCGAAGATCTTGCTCGTCACCAGTGCCTTGCCCGAAGAAGGCAAGACCACAATTAGCGCCAACCTTGCGGGCGCTCTCGCACAAATGGGGAGGCGGGTCCTATTGGTGGATGGCGACATGCGACGTCCCAGAGTGAGCGAACTTCTGGGACTTCCCAAGGGCGCCGGCGGGCTCAGCACGGTGTTGATCGGGAAAGATAAGGAGGAGGATGTAGTCGTACCGTCGGCCAAGCTGCCGAATCTTTACATTATGCCGGCCGGCCCCAAGCCGCCGTATCCAGCGGAATTGCTGGGATCCAACCGGATGAAGGCACTGCTTAACTCCTGGCGGCCCATCTACGATCACATCATCATCGACACGCCGCCCGTACTCTCGGTTACCGATCCGGTGCTGCTCTCAGTCGACGTCGACGCGGTCGTGCTAGTCGTGCGATTTAACCAAACCACCAAACAAGCGCTGAAAGAAGTGCGTGAAATTCTGGATCAGGTGAACGCCCGGGTGTGTGGCGTGATTTTGAATTCGGTCGAACCGGATCGCGACTCTAGCTACGGTCGTAGCTACTACGCAGGTTATGGCTACTACGACAGGGCGCACAGCTATTACGAAGAAGCACCGGAAACGCAGACTACGTAGTCCATCTCGAGGAGAGCAGAAGAGCGTAACGATTTTCCAACCGTCATGGAACTGAGCCTCAAATCAGGCGCGTCAAAAATCACCTTCACAGTGCTGTGCGCGCTGTTGGCGGGGACATTTGAGATTTGCAGCGTTCGCCAATACCTGGCCTACCGGGAATACACGAGTCTCACAATTCCCGCATTGCAAGAGGCGATGCGCCGCGACCCCTGGAACGCCCAATATCCGCACATGCTGGGACGGATCTATTTGTACCAGGAGCAGGATTTCGAATCCGCCCGAAACGCCATCACTCGCGCCACTTCACTGAACCCATATGACGCTCGATATTGGCTCGATCTCGCCAGCATTGCCCAGGTCACCGGCGACTCCCCGGCTGAGGAGGCTGACTTGGAACGGGCACAGGCGGCCGAACCTACGATGCCAGAGACATCGTGGGAGGTGGCGAACTTTTATCTCTTGCGTGGCAATCTGCCCAAGGCGTTTCGTGGTTTTGCGACGGTGGAGCAGTATTCTCCTCAATTACGCAAGCAGGCTGTGCTGGCGAGTTGGCGCGCGCAGCCCGACGTAGACGTGCTCCTGCAGTATGTGCCGCATACCGTGGAAGCGCTGTCGGCGCTGTTGAACGTGATGTATGAGCAGCAGAAACTTCCTCAGGCAGCAAAAGTCTGGCAAGCCCTGGTCGCGCTCAAACAACCGGTCGGCGTGGACTATGTGCTTGCCTATCTGGGGGCGCTGTTTTCTCACGAGCATCGGCAGATCGCTCAGGCACAACAAGTGTGGAACGATTTCTTGACTACGAACCCCGGCATGGCCGAATACGTGGCGCCCAATAATCTAGTCGTCAACGGAGGATTCGAACACGACGTGCTGGATGGCGGTTTTGACTGGCGCCATGCCGAACGGCCATCCGTAAAGCTGGCTCAGGAGAGTGCGATATTCCATAGCGGGTCGCGGTCTCTGTCAGTTTCCTTCGACGGCAGCGGCATTCAGGACTTCGGGATTTTCCAGTATGTTGCGGTAAAGCCGAATTCCCGCTACCGCTTACAGGCCTACATCCGAGCCGACAACATCCTTGGTTCCAGCGGTCCCCGCCTGGCGATTACCGACCCCTACGATGCGTCTCATCGCTTCTATACCAGCGATGACATCCTGGGCAGCTCGCTATGGTCGGCTCAGACTGGCGACTTCAGCACCGGACCTGACACCCACATGGTCGCGATCTCTTTGCTGCGCGACCCGCCCTACGATCCCATCAAGGGCCATCTTTGGCTGGATGACGTCTCCATCACGCCGGAGGACGATCAATAGTGGCTGCACCTCATATCAGCGTCGAGGTCGTTCCAGTGACACGACCACCAGGTTGGCAGTTGAACGGCGTTCTCACCGGCGGCGTTTGTCTGACGCTGGTTTTTGGAGTGCTGGCCATGGGTGCCGTCCAACCCGAGTCGGAGCTTATTCTCCGCAGCTTTTCTGTTGCGTTGTTCGTACTGTGGGTAGCTGCGCAGTTCATGCGTGGAACGCTGAGCATCGCGTCATCTCCCATCTACGTTCCGTCGCTAGCGTTTGCTGGACTCATACTCGCGCAGATGCTCTTCGGTGTCACCGCCTACCGCCATGACACGCTGGTCGAGTTGCTGAATTACATTTCTTACGGGCTGCTTGCCTTTGTCATGCTTCAGTCACTGCGAGGCAACCAGACCGCAAAGGCATTCGCGCTCGGGATCAGTGGTTTTGGGCTGGCAGTGTCGGTTTTCGGCTTGCTGCAGAATTTCGCTTCGAACGGAAAAGTGTATTGGGCGATTCAGGTACCGACGGATGCAATGTTTTTTGGGCCATATGTGAATCACAATCACTACGCGGGCTTGATGGAAATGCTTATTCCGTTTCCGTTGGTGTTCGCCCTGCAAAGCCCGGTAAGCGTGGCGAAGCGATGCTTCTTCGGGCTGTCCGCGATCATCATGGGCGTCTCCGTCGTCGAGAGCGGTTCGCGTGGCGGCATCATCGCGCTGGCGTGCCAGGTAGTGTTGCTGATGGCGATCGGGCGCTTCACCCGCATCAGGCGCGGAGGCATTATCGCGTTGCTGGTGATGCTGGCGGCCATGGCGGTTCTTCTCGCCACCGTGATCGATAGTACGGTTGCCTCTCGGGTCAGTGCGCTGCGCGAACCGGGCCGCGCCGATGTTGCCGGCTGGCGAATGCGCCTGAATCACGACAGCCTGTCCATGGTGCGCGCCAAGCCTGTTCTGGGCTGGGGACTGGGAACATTTCCGACCGTCTATCCGCGGTTTCGGTCGTTTTACGACGATGTTCCCATCCACGAAGCGCATAACGACTATATGCAATTGCTGGTGGAGACCGGCGCCGTTGGCGGAATCTTGACGCTGTGGTTTCTGGTCATTGTTTTCCGCCAGGGATGGCGCAATCTGGAGCAATCGCAAACCATCTGGGAGAGAGGCGTCACCACGGCAGCAATGGTCGGCGTGAGTGGCATTCTCATCCACAGTTCGTCGGATTTTAATTTGCACATCCCGGCCAATGCCGCAATCTTCTTCGTGATGTGCGCCATTGCGGCGGCGCCCATCAATCAGCCGCTGGGGCAATCCCACGAGGAATTTCGGAGGGACCGTAAACGTCGCGCTGACATCGACACCGAACCCGCGGAGATTGTCGGGGGATTTCCGCAGCGACTGCGAGTCGTAGCGCGGCGATCTTAGCCTGTCTGCTAAATACAATTTATGCTGGTTCGACACTAGAAATAATCCTCGTCGGATTTTGCGGAATCATTCGTCCGCGGGGGCATCGCAATTTCTAGGATCGCTGGACTACAATCGCGCTCAGCATGCCCGCTGCGCAGCGCACCATTTTTCATGTTGATATGGACGCCTTCTTCGTCTCCGTCGAAGAGGTGTTCGACCCGTCGCTAAAGGGCAAGCCCGTGGTGGTGGGAGGACGGCCGAACGAGCGGGGCGTGGTATCGGCGGCTTCCTATGCGGCGCGCAAGTTCGGCGTACACTCCGCCATGCCGTTGCGCACCGCAGCTAAGCTGTGTCCGCAGGCGATCTTTGTCGATGGACATCCCGACCGTTACCGCGAATATTCCGCCAAAGTTTACGAAGTGCTAAACCGTTTCTCGCCCAAGTTGGAGATGGTGTCCATCGACGAAGCCTACGTCGACATGACGGGCACCGAGCGCCTGCATGGGCCACCGATGCGGGCCGCGCACGCGCTGCATGTCGCAATGAAGAACGCGACGCAACTGAATTGCTCCATCGGAATCGGCACATCGCGGCTGATCGCCAAGGTTTGCTCCGATCAGGCGAAGCCCAACGGCGTTTTATGGATCGTGCCTGGCAGGGAAGTGGAGTTCCTCGCCCCGCTCGACGTGCGCAAGATTCCCGGCGTCGGTAAAGTGATGGAGAAGCGACTGCAGGATCAAGGCATCCACAAGGTAGGCGATCTGGCATCGCGCGACGAGCGCTGGTTGGAACAAAACTTTGGTGCGTTGGGGGTGGCGCTGTCGGGGAAAGCGCACGGCCTCGACGCCGGCGCCTGGTTCGACGCCGATATCGGCGAAGACGACGGGCCGAAATCCATCAGCCACGAACACACCTTTTCGCACGATACCAACGACGCGCAGCAACTCGAATCGACGCTGGCACGTTTGACGGAAATGGTCTGCCGCCGGCTGCGCGAACAGAAACTCCACGCCCGCACCTTGCAGCTCAAGCTTCGCGATTCCAGCTTCCACACCATCACCCGCGCCCACACCTTGAACGAACCAACCGCCGTTGATTCCGTGGTGTTCGCGAAGATTCGTGCACTTTTCCGCGCGAACTGGAAGGGCGAGGCGATTCGCCTGCTTGGCGTTCACGCTGCGCACTTCGAAGGCGAGAGCGAGCAGATCGGATTGGTGGGGCAGGGCTCGCACGACAAATGGAATCAGGCGCTCTCCGCCGCCGATCGCCTGCGCGAAAAATATGGCGAAAGCGCGATCTCGCTGGCAACCGGCATGAAGGGCCGTTTTCGCGAACGTACCCACGAGAACCCCGCCGGATTACCAGGGAAGAAGAAGCCTTCGTAGCCCTCTCGTTCCGTTCTCCGCGCTGTTCGAGAACCTGACTTATCGTCCGACCAAACACCCCGGTTATCCATCACAGACACATGTGACTCGTCAGTCTAGGCTAGAGAAGTAGGAGAACCGGCATGTGTCTGGCCGTTCCAGGGAAAATTCTGAGCATTCACGGGGAAGACCTTGCGCGCACGGCCCGCGTCAGCTTCGGAGGGATTGTGAAAGAGGTTAGCCTGGCTTATGTCCCCGAAGCCGTGGTTGGCGACTATGCGATCGTTCATGTCGGATTCGCCCTGAGCCTGCTGGATGAACACGAAGCGCTGCGCACCTTCGAATATCTCAAGCAGATGGACGAGTTGAGTGAACTGGAAACCGTGGCAGGTGGAGTGTGAAGTACGTGGAAGAGTATCGCGATGCCGCTGCCGCCAGGCAGTATGCTGCCGGCATCGCACGCATGACTACGCGACCGTGGACCATCATGGAGATCTGCGGTGGGCAGACGCACACTATCGTCAAATATGGCATCGACGAGCTTCTGCCCAAGCAGGTTACGTTGGCGCATGGGCCGGGTTGCCCCGTTTGCGTCACCCCTGTCGAGTTAATCGACAAGGCGCTACGGATTGCATCGCACCCCGAGGTTATCTTTTGTTCCTTTGGCGACATGCTGCGCGTGCCGGGCTCTTCTATCCCCGTAAGTCCAAATGCTGAGATTCCCGGGTTCGCCGGCGATTTGTTCGGCGTCAAGGCCGCCGGCGGAGATGTGCGCATTGCCTATTCGCCCATGGACGCGGTGCACATCGCCAAGCAGAATCCGGACAAGCAGGTGGTGTTCTTCGCCGTCGGTTTCGAGACCACCGCTCCGGCGAACGCCATGGCGGTCTATCACGCCAAGCAGACGGGACTAAAAAACTTCTCAGTCCTGGTATCGCATGTGATGGTACCGCCGGCGATGGAGGCCATCCTGAGTTCTCCAACAAACTGCGTGCAAGGATTTCTTGCCGCCGGCCACGTTTGTACCGTGATGGGCTACACCGAGTATTACCCGATTGCAGCCAAATATCGCGTGCCCATTGTGGTTATGGTTTCGAGCCGCTCGACCTGCTGCAAGGAATTTACATGTGCGTGCTGCAATTGGAGCAGGGTCGCTTCGAGGTAGAGAACCAGTACGCGCGGGCGGTTCGTCGCCAGGGGAACGCGGCGGCTCAGGGGCTTGTCGCCAGGGTCTTTCGCGTCGTCGACCGCAAGTGGCGCGGCATCGGAGGCATTCCTCGCAGTGGCCTGGGCCTGGCTGAGGACTACGCCGAGTTCGATGCCGAGACCCGCTTCGGCGTGACAGGCTACACCGCACAGGAAGATCCAGAATGCATTAGCGGCCTGATTATGCAGGGTGCGAAGAAGCCTGAGGAATGTCTGGCATATGGCGCGCGCTGCACCTCGGATCATCCTCTGGGCGCTCCCATGGTCTCTTCAGAAGGAGCCTGTGCCGCGTACTACCGCTATCGGCGCTTGCGGAACACGGACAGCGCCGCAACTAGAGGCAATCGTTATGGGTGAAGTGAAAGAATTTCGTTTGCAATGTCCAACGCCGTTGAACGATGGCGACCGCGTGCAATTGGCGCACGGCGGCGGGGGCCGGCGCATGCACGAATTGCTGGAGGGGCTACTGCTCCCCAGTTTCGGCAACGATATGCTGTTGGAGCGTCACGACGGCGCAACCTTCAGCGTCGGCGACACCCGGCTAGCGTTCACCACTGACTCCTACGTTGTCAGACCGCTATTCTTTCCCGGCGGCGACATCGGCAGTCTGGCCATCAACGGAACGGTGAACGATCTGGCCATGTGCGGAGCGCAACCGCTTTATCTCAGCTCGGCGTTCATCCTGGAAGAAGGCCTGCCTATGGAGACGCTGCGGCGAGTGGTGGAATCGATGCGGGTTTCGGCCGTCATCGCCGGCGTGCAACTCATCACCGGTGATACCAAGGTTGTCGACAAAGGCCACGGCGATGGAATTTTCATCAACACGGCGGGAATCGGGGCAGTGGCGCCCAATGTTTCGATCGCGCCAAGGAATGTTTGTCCGGGCGACGCCATTTTGCTGAGCGGCGACATCGGACGCCACGGCATTGCGATCATGGCCACCCGTGAAGGGTTGTCGTTTGAATGTGGGTTGGCGTCGGATTGTGCCCCACTGTGGGACCCGATCGAAGCGTTGATCGACGCGGACGTTGAGATTCACTGTCTGCGCGATCTCACGCGCGGCGGGTTGAGCAGTGGGCTGATTGAGATTGCCGAAGTCGCCGGAGTGCGTGCCGCGATTGAGGAAGCCTCTATTCCGGTGCGCGAGCAAGTCGAAGGGGCGTGCGAGATATTAGGACTCGATCCCCTGTACTTAGCCAATGAAGGCCGCTTCCTGGCGTTTGTGCCGGAGCACGAAGCGCAGCGGGCCATCGACATCCTGCGAAGATTCGCAGTGAGCAGGGAAGCGGTTTGCATTGGCACAGTATTAGACGGGCCGGCTGGCATGGTCACCATGAAGACGCAGCTAGGCACCGAACGAATCATCGATATGTTGAGCGGCGAGCAACTGCCCCGGATATGCTGAACGCCTTGGCCCCAGAGCCCGAATCATCCCGCAACGTGAGGTATCGCACAGCGAGACTCACATGAAAACGATATGGATAGTTCGTAGCGCAGTTGGCTCGCATGTGACCTTCGCCGGCGGAATTTCGATCCACGTTAAATCCTGGAGACCGTGAAGTGCCTGGGACCCTGATTATCGGTTATGGAAATCTACTGCGTGGCGATGACGGAGTTGGATGTCGCGCAGCATACGCACTCGAACAACTCTTTCATGATGATCCCGAGGTGGAGGTGATTGCCTCGCAACAACTCACGCCGGAGATGGCGGAAGACATTGCGCGCTGCGATTTTGTGCTTTTTCTCGATGCTGCCACCGGAGAGAAGCCGGGAACGCTGCGGCAGACGCGGGTTTCGCCCTGGCCGGGGCCAACTGGATTCACCCACCAACTTTCTCCATCGTCGTTGCTATCGGCCGCCGAGCAGCTTTACGGCGACGCTCCGGAAGCGATGAGCATTACTTTGGCGGGCTGGTCTTTCGACCTCAGCAACCGGCTTTCGCCGGGAGCGGCACAACGCTTGCCTGGAATGGTCCGGTTGGTACAGGATGCGGTCGAAAGCCAGCGACGCAGGATGCGGGAGCAAATCCTGGCACAGACAAAATAAAACCGCCTTCGTCCGCAACCCAAACTCAAAAGGCACATCGCGGGGATGTGCCCTGTTCGTCGCTGTTTCGCAGCTGACTATGCGCCGACCAATTTCTCCAAAATCGATTTGTTGCGGATGGTTAGCGTAGAGCCTTTGAGCACCGCGATCTGCCGCTTGCGGAAATCCGCAAGGACACGAGTCACCGTCTCGCGTGAAGTACCGATAATTTGCGCGATTTCTTCGTGGGTCAGCGCCAGCTTCACCTTCGGCTCGGCCTGTTCGTGACTGGTCGCGGTCCATTCGAGAAGCAATCGCGCCAGCCGCTCGGGAGCAGAATGTGAAAGCCCGAGGCTGCGAATCTGCTGATACGCGCTCTGGCAATCCTTGCTGAGGTGTTGCGCTGCCTTCAAACAAGCGTCGCCATGCTTCTGCAGGAAGTTCAAAAAGTCGTCGCGTTTGACGAAATTCAACTGACAAGGTTGGCCGGTTTCGGCGGTGATTTCATACGGAGTTCCCGAGACCGTCGCGTGCATGCCCAGCACTTCTCCGGGCTGCGCGATCTTCAGGATAAGTGTCTTACCCTCTGCGGAGGTAGTAGAGAGCTTTACCCGCCCTTTGCAAAGCATGTAAATTCCGCGCGGTGACTGGCCTTCCACGAAGAGGATCGCGCCGGCTGGATAGGAGGCGGTGTACTTGATCTTGTCAAAAGCTTCCAGCGCAGGTTTAGGGAGAGAACAGAAGAAGCTGTCGCTCCGCAGCTTGCAAATAATACAATTTTCAACCAGCTCGAAGCCGTAAGGTGATCCCACTTGCCCTCCCGACGTTACCTCTCATGCTATCACCTTACTCATGGGTGACATCCCCCATTAGTAGGAGTATGCGTAGATAGAACCTATTGGCGCACGCCACCATTTCGGGTCAGCCCTAAATCGTGGCTTCGTTAGCCCCGAAAATACCTGCACCCCCGTGATACACATCACATCCACCCGTATCGCGGGTCACAGACCTCGGCCCGCGTCCCGAAGGACAATCCCGCTCACAACGGCTCAAAAGGCGGGAAGCGAAGGTCTCATTACCTCATCCTGTCGGGGCCTGCTTTCGAACTCCGGTTCGTGGCAGGACTGCCGGAACCAGAGCTCCGGTCGGCGAACACGCACCGTACAGAATGGAAATTTGACCACTCTCTTCTACCCCATATCGCTTCCCGCCAACGGTTCTTGGCTCGGCTCGGCCACGCCCAGGTCAGACGAGAATGGTTCTTAGCTCGCAGATTCGTGGGAGGTCAGATCGGTGATGTCCAATTGGCGCCGGCCAGCGGTTTTTTGCAGGCCCCACTTGTCAGAAGCTTCACTATTTCAGGCCTTAAGTTCCTCGATCCAATAGATGTGAGGCGGGCGCCAGTCGTTCGGCACTCGGCAAGAAGGAGACATAACATGGCGGCAACAGCGACCCTGGTGAAAGCCGAATCGGTTGAAGTCGGCAGCCCCGGCTTGAATCGTTGGTGGCGCGTGTTTGGCGGTCTGATGATGAACATCGCTCTGGGCACCTTGTACGCTTGGAGCGTTTTCGTAGCTCCGTTGGAGAAGGAGTTCGGGTGGAAGCGCGCCGATACGTCGATGGTATTTACCATCGCGGTCGTGGTTTTCGCCTTGACGTTCATCGTAGCCGGCCGTCTTCAGGATAAGTTTGGACCCTTCTGGGTTTCTCTCACCGGCGCAATCCTGGTGAGCCTCGGTTTTTTCCTGTGCTCCTTCACCCACAGCCTTACCTACTTGTTCATTTGCTTCGGAGTGATCGGCGGCTTGGGAAATGGCTTCGGGTATGCCACACCGATTCCGGTAATGGCCAAGTGGTTTCCCGACAAGCGAGGGCTGGCGATCGGCCTGGCGGTTGGCGGATATGGCGCGGGGTCGGCGTTGTTCGGACCTCTAGCCAATCTGAAGCTCATCCCTGCCTACGGCGTGCACACCACGTTCAGATCCTGGGCGCAATTTTCCTGGTCATGACCGTGATCGGCGCGTTCTTGCTGAAGAATCCTCCTGCGGGGTATAAACCTGCGGGTTGGACGCCGGCTGCGGCGACGGCGAAATCCAGCGCCACCACGCAGGAATTTACGCCCGGCGAAGTGCTGGCAACGCCGGCATTCTATTTCATGTGGGTTGCGTATGCCCTTGGCACGTCGGCCGGACTCATGGTGATCAGCCAGTTGGTGCCATTCGCGAAGAGCGTGCACATCTCCAGCGCGGCGTTGGCAACGCTGACATTGGTAATCGGTGCAGCCGGCAACGCTTCCGGACGAATTCTGTCGGGCTGGATGTCTGACGCGCTGGGTCGCCTGAACGTTCTGCGGCTGATGATCGCCATTTCCATGGTTTCGATGCCCGTGCTCTACATGGTGGGCGGCAATGTGGCCGACTTTACGTTGCGGTGTTTGTCGTGTACTGGTGCTATGGTACGCAGTTCTCGGTCAATGCGGCGGCGACGGCTGACTTCTTTGGTGCGAAGAACGCCGGCATGAACTATGGAATGTTGTTTACCGCGTGGGGCGTTGCAGGAGTTATCGGCCCGCGAATTGGTGGCGTGTTGTTCGACAAATATCAAAACTATCAGATGGCGTTCTATACGGCTGCGGTTTTGGCGGCAGTCGCGCTGATCGCCGGAGTTCGTGGCTCGCCGTCCGAAGCAGCCTATAACTCGATTTTTTCGGCCGGATCGGTCAGCCGCGCCGCTGTTCCATCTTTTCATCCACATGATTCGTCTATTGATTCGATCTTCGAGATTTGCAAGGAGTCCTTCATCATGGCTACCGCGACCAAGCTAGCTGAAATACCGGAGTAACGACGGCGGCGGTTGTGGACGAATATGCCGCTCCGGCAGATCGTCAAAGAACCAGGCGCTGATGCAAGATTGGCCAGCCGAGCGTCGACCGCTTTAAAGCGATCCTGATGCGTTTTGGGCCGATGTTGCCAAGCAGTTTGTCTGGACCAAGCCTTGGGACAAAGTCTTCGAGTGGGACGGAATTCAACCATCAAGTGGTTCCTGGGCGCTCGCACCAATATCACAGTCAACGCTCTCGACCGTCATGCCAACTCGGAGAACGGCAATCGGGCCGCGTTTATCTGGCTGGGCGAAGACGGCACCGAACGCATCGTTACTTACCGCCAGTTGTATCGTGATGTCTGTCGCTTCGCTAACGGCCTGAAGTCGCTGGGTGTTAAGAAAGGCGATCGGGTCGTCATCTACATGCCGCTGACCATCGAGGGCGCGATTGCCATGCTGGCGTGCGCGCGTATCGGGGCGATTCACTCCGTGGTCTATGCGGGCCTGGGCCACTCATCGTTGCGCGACCGCGTGGAGGATGCGCAGGCCAAGTGTCGTTATTGCCGGCGACGCAGGCTTCCGCCGCGGCAAGCCTGTTGCCCTGAAGTGCATTGTGGACGAAGCGCTTGACGGGCTGGAGACGGTGGAGAAAGTCGTAGTCTTCACCCGCGATCCAAAAGGCTTTCGAGCCGGCCAGCGCTCGCGAAGTCGATTTCCGCGCAGCTGATGAAGTTTCCCGCCGAATGTCCCGCCGAGGACATGGACGCCGAAGACCCGCTGTTCATCCTGTACACCTCGGGCACGACGGGCAAGCCGAAGGGCGTAGTGCACGTGCACGGCGGCTTCATGGTCGGCACCGCGTTATCACCTGAAGTCGTTCTTCGATGTCGGGCGGCGCGACCTGTTCTGGTGTACGTCGGACATCGGATGGGTCGTGGGCCACTCCTACATCGTTTATGCGCCGCTATGCGCGGGCGTCACCACGCTGTTTCGAGAGGGCGCGATCGATTATCCCGATCCGTCGATCGCGTGGCAGATCGTGGAGAAGTACGGCGTCACCAAGATGTTTACTGCCCCGACCGCGCTGCGCATGTTCATGCGATACGGCGAAGCGCTTCCGCAAAAGTATGACCTCAGCACCTTGCGGGTGATCGCTTGTGCCGGAGAGCCTCTGAATCCCGAAGCCTGGCGCTGGGCGCAGACTTATCTTGCGGGCGACGGCAAGTGGGGTTATGTGGTGGACAACTGGTGGCAAACCGAACTCGGTGGTCCAGCGTTGGGAACGCCGGTGACCATGCCGATGCGTCCGGGCAAAGCGGGCCTCGCGCTTCCCGGATGCGAAGCCGATGTGGTCGACATTAATGGCAAGCCTGTGGCGCCGGGGGTAAGCGGACGCTCGATCCTGAAGCGGCCATTTCCACATTTCATGCGCACCATCTGGGGCAACCATGCCCGGTTTGAGAAAGATTGGCTGGAGTTGCGCCGGCTGCTATATCACCGGTGATCTGGCGACCAAGGATGAAGAAGGCTATATCCAGGTGATCGGCCGCGCCGACGATGTGCTGAATGTTGCCGGACATCGTATCGGGACAGCCGAGGTGGAGAGTGCGCTGGTGTCGCATCCAGCGGTTGCCGAGGCTGCCGCCATCGGCATCCCCGATCCATTGAAGGGAGAAGCGATTGTCGCGTTCGTGCAGCTACGTGCCGGGCATCGTCGCATCGGACGCGCTAACAGCCAGCCTGATCGAGCATGTACGCGGGAACTGGGGCCGATCGCCACGCCATCGGCGATCAAGTTCGTTAGCGCGCTGCCCAAGACACGTTCGGGCAAGATCATGCGCCGGCTGTTGAAGGCGCAGGAAACCGGAGCGGAGATCGGCGACCTTTCGACCCTGGAACAGTAGCAGGTTGGCCGGGCCGTCCTGACAATACGGTCCGCATGGGGCCAGGTTTTGCTCGGCAAGACGCTGGCACTCACAACTAAAATGCATGTATACCGCCGGAGCAGCCGCGCACTACGTGCATTGGCGCAGCAATCATCAGCTTTGATCGGAGGCATTTCTCTATGTCCACAGCCCCACAAACAGCCGGCCCAAATATCGATTCCATCCTCACCGAAACGCGCAGCTTTCCGCCGCCGGAGGAGTTCAGCAAGAACGCTCACATTCGCAGTAAAGAAGAGTACGACAAGATTTGCGCCAAGGCTGCTGCCGATCCGGAGGGCTTTTTGGGCCGACATTGCGCGCCAGCTGCACTGGTTCAAGCCGTGGGACAAAGTGCTGGAATGGAATGCGCCGTGGGCAAAGTGGTTTCTGGGTGGCAAGATCAATCTCTCTTACAACTGCCTGGACCGGCACGTCGAGACCTGGCGCAAGAACAAAGCCGCCATCATCTGGGAGAGCGAGCCCGGCGAAGTTCGCACCCTACACCTATCAGCAGCTGCTGAGCGAAGTGTGCAAGTTCGCCAACGTGCTCAAGTCGCTGGGGATCAAGTCCGGCGACCGCGTCGCCATCTACATGGGCATGTGTCCGGAGCTGGCGATTGCCATGCTGGCGTGCGCGCGCATCGGCGCGGTGCACTCGGTCATCTTCGGCGGATTCTCGGCGAATGCCTTGGTCGACCGCATCACCGATCAGGAAGCGGTTGCCGTCATCACGCAGGACGGCTCGTATCGGCGCGGTGGCGAAGTGAAGCTGAAAGCCCGCCGTGGATGAGGCGCTGGATCGCTGTCCCACGCGTGAAGCAGGTTGTCGTCTACAAGCGCACCGGTACCGAGGTCGCGCTGGAAGGAAGGCCGCGATCACTGGTGGCATGAGCTGATGGCCAAGGCCAGCGACAACTGCCCCGCCGAGCAGCTCGACTCCGAGCATCCGCTCTACATTCTTTACACCTCCGGCACGACGGGCAAGCCGAAAGGCATTGTGCACACCACCGGCGGCTATTCGGTCGGCACCTACATCACGACCAAGTGGGTCTTCGATCTGAAGGAAGAAGACACCTTCTGGTGTACGGCCGACATCGGCTGGGTCACCGGGCACAGCTACATTGTGTACGGACCGTTGCAGAACGGCGCAACTGTCGTGATGTATGAAGGCGCGCCGAACTGGCCGGCGTTCGACCGCTTCTGGGCCATCGTCGAGAAGCACAAGGTCAACATTCTTTACACGGCGCCGACGGCGATCCGCACCTTCATCAAGTGGGGCGACGAGTGGCCGAAGAAGCATGACCTCAGCAGCCTGCGCTTGCTGGGTACGGTAGGCGAGCCCATCAATCCCGAAGCCTGGATGTGGTATCGCGAGGTCATTGGCGGCAATCGCTGTCCCATCGTCGATACCTGGTGGCAGACCGAAACCGGCGCCATCATGATTTCGCCTGTCCCGGGAGCGGTGGCGACCAAGCCTGGTTCGGCGACCCGGCCGCTGCCGGGGATCGCTGCCGAAGTCGTGACTCGCTCGCGGTGAGCGCGTCCCACTTGGCTCCGGCGGATACCTGGTCATCAAACGGCCGTGGCCGTCGATGTTGCGCACTGTGTATGGCGATCCTGAACGCTACGTTCGTCAGTACTGGTCCGATATTCCGGGCGTGTACTTCACCGGCGACGGCGCCCGCGAAGATAAGGACGGATATTTCTGGATCATGGGCCGCGTCGACGATGTGCTCAACGTCTCCGGCCATCGCCTGAGCACCATGGAGATTGAGTCGGCGCTGGTGGCGCATCCCAAAGTTGCCGAGGCTGCAGTTGTCGGGCGTCCTGACGAGATGAAGGGTCAGGCGGTTCGCGGCCTTCGTCACGCTCGAGATGGGGCATCAAGCCGTCGCCGGAGCTGAAGGAAGAGCTGCGGCAGTGGGTGGCGAAAGAGATTGGGGCGATGGCCAAGCCCGACGACATTCGCTTCACCGATCAGCTGCCCAAGACGCGCTCGGGAAAAATCATGCGGCGCCTGCTGCGCGAGTTGGCGTCGAGCGGCGAAGTCAAGGGCGATGTGACCACGCTGGAAGATATGGGCGTGATCGCGAAACTGCAGGAGGAAGAATAGCTATCGAGGCTCGAAGCATTATTCAAGCGGGACGCGCTAAGCGCCCCGCTTTCCGTTGCGCGAAACCTTAAGCATCCGCCGGCGGCAATTCCGGACCGGAATCGCGTAGCGGCGGCTCGATCGACGGCGCGGGTTCAACAGGCGGCGCTGGCTCGGCGATCTCTTGCGGATGCGGCGTGGTGTAGTCGACCGAATCGGCGGCAACCACCTCGGCGTGCCTCTGGTACCAGGTCATTGCGCTGGCCAGCTGCCAGAATCGCGCCGCCAGCTGCGCCAGCATGATCAGCTCCAACAAAACGAAGCTCACCGGCGTCGCCGTCGGCGGAAGCTCACCCAGATCACCAGCCCGATCACCAATGTCACCCACGCCACCGAGCGCTGATGCGGAAGTACATCCAGAACAAGCTGGCCGAAGTGCGCGCCAGATTATTCGCCAAGACTTCCAGGTATTGCGCCACATGCCACGCTCGTTCTGCGCCACCGCGCGCACCTGTGCGATGTCGAACCACAGCCGCACCCCAGCGCGAGCAGCAGGAAAACGAGCCATCGCGAACCAGGAAAGATAGATGCCAACCTGGTCGGCGATGGCCCGATCGCCGATGTAATCGGACAACTTGCTCAGCCCCTGATAAATCATGCCGACGACAATGAAGGGAATCAGGGACAGCAGCAGCAGCCGCACGAAGCGCCAGAAAAACGCGCCCGAAGCTGCGAAGAAATCGCCGGTCGTGAGTTTGCGGTCCTGGCGATAGGTCTCCAGAATTCCTCCGCTAACGAACAACATGAACAGGAAAAACAGGAACGCGAAAATATACGAAGCGGTGTAGAGTGCCATCAAGCGCACGTTCGGCAGCCTGACCAACTCGACGAACATGCCCAGGTCGAAGCCCTTGCTAAGCGGTGGCCCGGCAGAGAGTGATGCAAGGCTCGATGCAGTGCCAACAGTCGCGGGAATGGTTCCCAACGCGCCGCACACGAAGTTCACCACGAACACCCACCACAGCATTCCCTGCCGCCGCCACAGGAGGCTGAACCCAGCAGCTACCACGCCTTTCTTATTGTCTGCCATGGTCTCTCCTTAGGCCAGCCAGCTCAGGATCTGCGCCAGGAATTGGGTCAGGAACATCCAGTAGGTTGCGATCTTGTGGATCGCTGCCGTGCTGCGACTCCGGTGACGTGGCTGTTGTTCAGATAGTCGCGATCCAGCGTCACCTGGTAGTCGGGATCGATCTGCACCGACTCGACCTGCGCTTTCTTGCGATACACATATCGCACCCAGCGATCCTTGCCATCCCAGTGCTCGGCGTGCGTCTCGCCGTTGTCGAATTTCACCACGGCATCACCGGGAAAGACGAAGTCGCCCTTGCGATGCAGGATGACCTGCGTCTCGTACTCGGTCTCGCCTTTCTTCTCTTCAGCGTTCGGATCCTACCAGTTCGATCGGGATTGGAGTCGGCGCGCAGTACTTCGTAATCCAGCACCTGCGTTCCGTAGACTGCCTGGTTCCAGTACCAGCTCAAATCCTGTCCGGCAACCTCATTCACCGTGCGCATGAAATCTTCCTGCGTAGGATGCGTGAAGCGGTATTTCATGAAGTAGGTGTGCAGCGCGTTCTTCAGCGTCTGCTCGCCGATGATCGTTTCCAGCGAAATCAGCATGGTCGCCGTCTTGCCGTAGGTGATGTCCCCGTAGCTGCCGATGCTCATGTCGCTGATAGCTGGGTCGCGCCAGCGGGTCGATGTCGGGCGCTACCCAGATATCCCAATCGCTGCAGTCTCGCGTTCCCCCAACTGCGCGCCCAGCATGTTGAGGACGCTGGCGTTCGTCGCCGTAGAAGTTGTCCAGCACCTTCACTTCGGTGTAGCTGTTGATGCCTTCGTCCAGCCAGCCATTTTCGAACTCGTTGGTTGCCACCATTCCGTACCAGTACTGGTGGCCGAACTCGTGCTCGGTGACCAGGTCAATCAGGTGAACGCCTTTGGGAATGAACCAGCCGCTGTCGCCGGTGATGAATGTCGGATACTCCATGCCGCCGGCTTCGCCCGCGCCGTGCGGCGGATCGACCACCGTAAGTTGCGCGTACGGATACGGTCCGTACCAGTCGTCAAACCGCTTCATGCTCTGTCAGTACGCAAGTCGATGTAAGGCTGCCATTGGCTCTCGTGACTGTCATAAGTGAGCAGGCGAATCTTCACCGGACCGACGCTGCCATTGAACTGGTTCTCCACGACCTTGAAATTCGGATCGGCAGTCCAGGCAAAGTCGTGAACATCCTCGGCGTGAAAAGCAACCGTCTTGGTGCCGTTGCCGTTGTCGTTGTCGCTGACCTGCACGCCAGTCGCGCCGATGACATAATCCTTGGGCAGCGTGACCTTCACGTCATAGGTGCCGAAGTCGGCGAAGAACTCCGTCATGGCGTGGAATTGATGGCAATTCCACCTGCCGTTCCACCACACGCCGACTTTGGGAAACCATTGCCCGGCCAGCAGAAATGTGCGCTTGTAGCCGGTGCGCGCAATGACTTCGGGAAACGTCGCCTTGAACTTGATCTTGAACTGCACGCTCTCGCCCGGCGCGATCGGCCGCGGAAGCTTCACCTGGAACACCGTCTTGTCGTCGGGATTGCCGTCATCGGGCGAGATGAACTTCATCTGCTTGGTCAGGTCGCCCATCCCCACGACTTCGAACGAAGTCACCTCGTTGGAGCCGTAGTCCTCGGGCTTCCATTTCTCCAGGCTGCTGGATGCGAAAATTGCCGTCGCGATGCGCTTCGTGCATCCACGTCGACTTCGGCTGAAACGCATTCAGATAAAGATGAAACGGGAAAGTGTCCAGCGGCTGACCTGTCAGGTTCTGATAGGTCAGCGTCTCGGTGGCTTCCACCGTATGTTTCGGAGGATCGTACTTCGCGTCGATCTGATAGGCCACGACCCGCTGCGACAGCGGCCCCGTGACCTTCGGCGCGAAGGGACTTTGCGCGACTGCCGTAGCGGCCAGCAAGAATCCCGCAACCGATAACAGCAGAACAATCCGACGGTACATGAGCGATCTCCCGAACCTTCGAGCGTTGTTCACTTGATTTCCACCTGTTGGAATCCTTCGTATCTCTCCAACGTGCTTCCAGCAATAGTAATGGTATCGCGAGATTTCCGTAGCAAGGAATACACTTTTGCAGGCGACTGAGCTCACGTGTTACTACGATGGCAGAGCCGAATAGGTTTCACTCCTACGCCGAATTCTTTGCCTTCTATCTCCAGCAGCAGCGGAATCCCGGAAACCGCTGGATGCATGCCGTTGGAACGACCCTGGGCCTGGTGATCGCCGCTGCGGCCTTCGCAACTCATCATCCGTGGTACGCGCTGCTCTGGATCCCGCTCGCTTATGGCTTCGCCTGGACTGGCCACTTTCTGCTGGAGAAGAATACACCTGCGACCTTTGGACACCCTTTCTGGTCATTCGTCAGCGATTTTCGCATGTTGGGATTGATGCTGAGCGGCCGCCTGAATTCCCGTCTGCGCGAGAGCGGAAAATCCTCCGCTCGCCACTGACATCAAACGGCAGCTTGCTGACCTCATCGCCAATCGAATGGTGCGTCGCGATGCTTTACATTGGTGTTGGGGACCCTCCCCCAGCGATCTTAGCTAAGATGTTGAAAACATTAAGTAATGCCAAGGGCGTCCCCGCCAAAATATTCATTCCATTGGACTTAGATTCTAATAAATTGAAAATAAAGGACTTACGAGACGTTCCCGCACGTCGAATCAACAACTTAGCGGGCAATTCCCGCTAAAATATTCTGCCCATTAGACTTAAGTACTAATATATTGCAAACAAACGAGTTATGCAAAGTCGAAAAACGTGCATGTGTCAGAATTTCTGCACAGTTTCCGGTGCAAACCATTCAGCCGACCTGGAATACATCTAGGTCAAACCTCGGCGGCACGCATGGTGCGATTGAGCCTGACAATGTGATTGGTCGAACCAGTCTGGATTGGTGCGGAAGTTGCTTTCGTAGAACAACGCCCCGCGGACAGCGCTCCCCCCTGAGAGTGCTGTCCACGGGTGTGACCTGGGAGCAATCTGATTGCGAGAGTCTAAGGAATGAGTATTTGGCAGTCTGTGCAATATTGCACACTTTTTTATAGAGCGATGGCGAAAAATGGCAGCCAAGGTTGCCGCTTGTTGTACCAAAAGAACCGATGGGCTAATTCTCGGTTGTTTCTCTGACGATTCGCGTAGCGGCTTGGTTCGCGTCCTCTTCGTCCATGTATCGGAGAGCCGTCCAGGGAACGCCCTCCACCACGGGACCATCCCCGGTTACAAACTGGAGATCGGCAGATTTCGATTTCTCGTCAACGCTTACAACGACAAGTACTCCATTGTGGCCCAAGACGGTAACGCGGTCGTGCTTTTTAGGAATACGAGGTTCCATGCCCCAAGTTTACGCCGACCGCGCCTGCGTTCAAGGGGGAAGAATTTCAAACTGCTGTCCAGGCGACCCGCTTCCGGCGCCGTTGCATTTTCAGTGACACACTCGCCAGCTTCTGAGAAGCGTCTGTTTCCTGATCTGCTACACTCTCCGCCATGCGGGTGCTCGGGATCGATTGCGGTGGCGAATACACGGGCTACGGCGTGGTCGAGCAGGATGCTGGCGGCTCGCTGCGCCACCTTTGCAGCGGCGCCATTCGTCTTTCGCCGCGCGAAGCGCTGGAGCTCCGCCTCAAGAAAATCTGCGAAGGGCTGACCGGCATTATCGGCAGATACTCGCCCGAGCAGGTTGCCATCGAAGATGTTTTCTACGCCGTCAATGTGAAGTCGGCGCTGAAACTGGGTCATGTGCGCGGAGTCGCCATGCTGGTCGCCGCCCAGGCTGGCCTGGAAGTTATCGCCTACTCTCCGCTCTCCATCAAGTCTGCCGTGGTGGGTTATGGCCGAGCCGAGAAGTCGCAGGTGCAGCTGATGGTGGCGCGCCTGCTCGAATCTGCCCGCGCCCCCCGAGCCGCCCGACGTTGCCGACGCACTGGCCATCGCCATCTGTCATCTGCACACTGCTGGTACCTTGCGGCGTCAACATGCCGGTGCTGGCTGATAGAATTCTCTCCACCATGAACCGGTGGTTTGCTTTCCTTCTGCTGATGCCCCTGCTGGCTGCGGCGCAACAGACTCCCGCGTCTTCCGCCAGTGCGAGTGACCAACCGGCGTCCGTCCGCTTTAGCTTCGATTGGCCGCAGGGCATTCCCTGGCAGAAGTATTCCATCGCGGTTCAGTCAGACGGCAAATCCCACTTCGACGGAACCCCGAATCCGAGCGAGACTCGCGACACCGATCCGTATCAACAGGACTTCTCATGTCGGACGCCAATCGCCAGAAGATCTTCGAGCTCAGCCAAAAGCTGAACTACTTCCGCGGCGATTTCGATTCTCATCTGAAGCACATTGCCCAGACGGGCAAGAAAACCCTGCAGTATCGCTCGCCGCAGGTCCAGGGAACCACTACCTATAACTGGTCGCAAAACGCCGATGTGGAGGAATTGACCAAACTGTTTGAGGGCGATTGCCACCACCATCGACTACGGCCGCAAGCTGGCTTTCCAGTATCGCTTCGACAAGCTGGGAATGGACCAGCGGCTGAAGGAACTGGAAGATCTGCAAGCCAGCCACCAGGTGGAAGAGACTCAGATAATCGCGCCTATCCTGCGCAAAATCGCCGGCGATCCCAACATGATGAACATCAGCCGGCAAGCTGCCAAGCACCTGCTAGAGACGATGAATAGCACGGGTCTGGCTGCGCAAAACCCTGCCCAGCAGTGACCAGAGTTTCTTGCCCCCGTGCAGACCTCGCCGTCTTGGGAACGAAAATTTGACAATTCCATTTCCGAATTTTCTGAAACTCTCCCTCAAATGGTGTTTAATAGAGTTAAGCAGAGAGGCTTCGACGAGGCTTGCCGGCCAACTCCCCGCCGATACCTTCTCTCAGGATCAGGAACTGTCACCCCACGGGCCAAGGAGTACCATCATGACACGGCAGTCCCGGTTTGCATTCTCCGCCGCTCTCGCATTTTGTTTTGCCGCAGCCTCAATGGCGAGCCTTCGCCGAGTCCCATGTCAGGATCGTTCGTCTCAGCTCGGTTGAAGGACAAGTCCAGATGGATCGCGCGACTGGACAGGGCCTGGAGCGCGCCATCCTGAACACCCCGATCGTCGAGGGCGTTCGCTTGGTCACCGGCACCGACGGTCTGGCCGAGGTTGAGTTCGAGAATCAAAGCGCGCTGCGGCTGACCGAAGATTCCGAAGTCAAGTTCTCTCAGCTTTTGATGAACGATGCCGGCGCCAAGGTCAATCAGATTCAGGTGGTGAAGGGCATCGTCTATCTCGATGCAGCCAAGGGCGACGACATCTTTCATGTCACCGTAGGTGATGCGACGTCTGCTGGTGCGTCGTGACACGCCTGATGAGGATCGATGCCACTGCCGGTCAGATGCAGGTGGCAGTATTCAAAGGCGATGTCCAGCTCGAAGACCAGGCGCAACCGGTTACTCGTCAAGAGAAAGAAACTCTGACCCTCGACCCAAAGAGTGGCGCGAGTTACACCGTTGCCAAGGGAACCGAGGCGCTCGCATTCGACAACTGGAATAAGGAGCGCGAAGATTACACCAATACCTACGCTGAGAATGCCGGCTACGGCGGACCCAGCCGCGCTTACGGCTTGCAGGACCTGAACTACTACGGCGCCTATTTCTACGCGACTGGTTATGGATACGTGTGGCAGCCTTATGGATTCGCCAACTCGATGATTGGATGGAATCCCTATAGCAATGGAGCCTGGATGTTCTATCCCGGCATGGGCTATTCCTGGGCTTCGGCCTATCCTTGGGGTTGGCTGCCTTATCATTACGGCTCGTGGGCGTTCATCAAAGGAGCCGGATGGGCTTGGTTGCCCGGAAACCAATATAACGGCCAGTGGCAAGCGAGCAATTTTAGCAACGCTCCCACGGTAAGAAAGGCGCCCGCGGGTTGGACTGCCGCTACACCTCCAGTCGACTACCGCGGCGAATGCAGCCCAGCCCACCGTCATGGTTGGCAAGCTAGGCGCTTCTCCGGCCTACGTCCCCGGAGGACGCATTCCCCCGAGCTTTGGCAGCGTGATCCCAGGACGGGCTGTCGCCTCCAATGCGGCGCCTCATGGGTTTGTTGGTCCTAATGGTGCAAGTGGCCAGTGCGAATCACACAGCATTCGCCGCCCCAGGCGCTGCTGTCGCCCATCACAGTTCGACAGGTCATGTTTTCGCTGCTCCTGTGCCACCTGCGGTTTCCAGCGGGCTGGCCAGTGTTGGTCCCATCTATGGCACCAGTGCCGCTGCGGGCCCAATGGGAGCAGCGCCTGCGAGTGCGCATGGCGGCCTCAGTGCCGGCAGTCACAGTGTTACCGCCAGTGCGAGCGCGAGCGGAGCTCACAAGTGAGAACTGTTCGGCTGGAGCGTGAGTAAGTTGTTTAGGCATTGGGGAGTTTTCTAATACTCAGCCGGCTGAACAGTTTGCCGAAAAAGTTGATGGGAGCGTCGTTCGGGTAGTGCGGCGCTTCAGCGCCGCGTCCAGGTCCTTTATTCTTGTCATCACGAGCCGGCTCCAGCCGGCGAGGGATCGCAGTCCCCCTTGCTCAGCGGCTGAAAGCCAGTCTTCCGGAAATGGTTTGCTACCACACTGCGATTCCCGCGTAGCCGACCACCATGTCCTTGTCGCCAGAGACGTCGCCCGACGTCGCATAGCGAATCAGTTTCGGCCTGCGTTGCCCCCAGCTTGCGCGCCGCCGTCAGCATGACGACCGCCGGACCATATCCGCACATGCTGATGTTGCCTTCGTGCACCACGTCGTACAGCCCGCGCGGATCCAGCGCCAGCAACTGATCGATGGCGCGGCGATCTTTCACGCGCGTGACGCTGTCGCTCTCGTAGTGATTCATGTCGCTGGAGGCGATCACCAGCACTGCGCTCTTTCGCTTTCGCCAGCTGCGTTGCCGATCGACGACGCCCAGCGCGCTCAACACCTCGAAATTTCTGGTACCGACGGCGATGGGAACGAACCGAAATCCCGGCGCAAGCACCTGCAGGAAGGGAAGCTGCACTTCCAGCGCGTGCTCGGAGCGATGCGCCGCCTCATCTTCCGAGAGCAACGGCATGTGCAGCTTCAGTTCGCCGCCAGTTCTTCGTCGATGGCGCATCGCCCAGCGGAGTGTGCCACGCGCCTTCGCTCATGATGGCCAGCGGCTCGCCCATGCCAGTGTGGTTGGGGCACAGGATCACGTAGCGGCGCGGCAACTCCAGTCGGCGATAAACCGCTCCCGCGACATGTCCCGAGTACATGTATCCGGCGTGAGGAACGACGCAGCCCAGCGCGGCGAATCTTGGCCTCAGCCGGCAGCGCCTGCGGCGCGACGTGGTGTAAGTCTCGACTTCGGCGCGCAGATGCTGCGCATTGGCCGGATAGAAGCGGCCGGCAACAGCGGGCTGACGAACGGCGGTGGACATGTTCGCTCCGGAGTTCGAGCGGTGGAACTGCACCGAAAGTTTACGCCTGCTTGCAGCGCGCGGAACACCGCGGCGCATCTTCTCCAGCGGCATGGCTTCGGCGCGCACGTCGGAGCGCAGGCCGGCAGTCTTCAACGCCGCGCGAATCGCGGCCTGCGTCGTACTGCCCGCGAAGATTGTTCACCAGCGTCTTGCGCTTCTGCGCGAAGGCGAGCTTCAGGAACGCGATGAACGGCTCTTCCTCAACCTGCAACTCTTCCAGTCGCGGCGCCATGGTCAGGCGCAGCACGCTGGAGTGCACCTGCGGCGGCGGCGAGAACGCTCCGGGCGGCAAGCGTGAACAGCTTTTCGACGCGGGCAAACAACTGCGCGGTGGCCGAGAGCAATCCGTAATCGCGGCTGCCGGGCTCGGCGGCAATGCGATCGGCCACTTCGCGCTGCACCATGATGACGGCGCGCTCGATGTTGTGGTGCAGTTCCAGAATGCGCAGCACGATGTCGGAGGTGATGTAGTACGGAAGGTTGCCGACCATGTCCACGGTTTCCGGCTGGGTGGGACGCAGATCGTGCAGCGGCCCGGGCCTGCGGCCGACCATCGAAGGGAACTCGGCGGTAACGAAATCCGATTCCAGGATTTCAACGTTCGGCCTGGTCGCGTAGCGCATGCGCAGTTGCGCCGCCAGCACGCGATCCAGTTCGATGCCGATGACGCGCTTGGCGCGCGGCACCAGCAGATCGGTCAGAACGCCGCGTCCGGGACCGATCTCGATGACGGTGCGATTGGACACGTCGCCCAGCGCTTCGACGATGCGCCGCGCCGCGCTCTGATCGACCAGAAAATTTTGTCCCAGTTTCGGCTTGCGTTTCGTGCTACTGCACGCCGGTTTGCTTCGCCGCAGCTCTTGGCCACGTTGACCCTCTTTCGATTCCGCAGTTAGACTCAACTGTTTCGCATTTCGCTTCATCCTCAACGTAGCTCAGTCATCGCAGTTCGGCACACCCGCGGAGCATCAGCTGCCGCGCTGGGAGGTTTCATGCACATTGCCTTCGCGGCATCCGAGTGCGTTCCGTTTTCCAAGACCGGCGGACTCGCGGATGTCATCGGCGCGTTGCCGCCGGCGCTTGCCAGCCTGGGACATCAGGTCACCGTCTTTCTTCCTCGCTACCAGCAAACCAAGCTCGACAATCCGCGCACGGTGATTCCCAGCATCACCGTCCGTTCGACGACCGCTATCGCTTCTGCTCCGTGCTCGACGGCGGCAAACGCGCCGGAGTGCAATTCTATTTCATCGACTATCCGCCGTTCTTCGATCGCGACGGACTCTATGGCACTCCGCTGGGCGACTATCACGATAATGCCGAGCGCTTCGCGCTGTTCTCGCCGCGCCGTGCTGGAAGCCACCAAGATCCTGGGCGCGCCCGATGTTCTGCATTGCCACGATTGGCAGACCGCGCTGATTCCCATCCTGCTGAAGACGCTGTACGACGAAGATCCGGCCTTCGCCGACACGCCGCTGCGTCTTCACCATTCACAACCTGGGATATCAGGGACTGTTTCAGCCCGAAATTCTTGCCGCTGCTCATGCTGCCCTGGGACCTGTTCACCATGTCGAAGCTGGAATTCTACGGCAAGGTGAACTTTCTGAAGGGCGCCATCTACCATGGCCGACTTCATCACCACGGTCAGCCGCAAGTATAGCCAGGAGATTCAGACCGCCGAGTACGGCTTTGGACTGGAAGGCGTTCTGCGCGCGCGCGGCAGCACCGATCGCCGGAATTCTCAATGCCGTCGATTACGTCTCGTGGAATCCCGAGACCGATCCAGTACATTGCGGCGCAATATTCGGCGCGACGATCTGAGCGGCAAGGCGAAGTGCAAGGCCGATCTGCTGAAGGAATTTGGACTGGCGCAGGACACGCAGTTGCCGGTGGTGGGCATCGTGTCGCGCTTCGCCGCGCAAAAAGGCTTCGACCTGATTCAGCAGGTTGCCGACCGCCTGGCGCTGCGAAGACTTGATCCTGGTCGTGCTCGGCACCGGCGATCGCGAATACGAAGACATGTTCCGCCGGCTGAACAAACAGTATCCGCAGAAGTTCGCGGTGAAGATCGCCTACGATAACGCGCTGGCGCACAAGATCGAGGCGGGCAGCGATATGTTCCTGATGCCTTCGCACTATGAGCCTGCGGCTTGAACCAGATTTACAGCCTGCGTTACGGGACCGTGCCGGTGGTGCGCGCCACCGGCGGACTCGACGACACGGTCGAGCAGTTCGATCCGCGGACGATGAAGGGAACGGGCTTCAAGTTCAAGCGAATACAGCGGCGAGGCGATGCTGGAGACCTTGCGAGCGGCGATCAGCGTGTATCGCGGAGACCAGAACGCGTGGCAAACGCTGATGCGCAACGGCATGGCGCAGGATTATTCCTGGATCAACTCCGCGAAGGAGTATGTGAAGGTTTACGAGCGAGCAAGACAGATGAAGGCGGCAACGTAGCAGCTAGTTAACAGTTGCCAGTTGCTAGAAGCTATCTCACAAATCGGGTTTGAAAGGGCACGGCTTCAGCCCTGCCGTACGAGTCGTTTGAGTGGCGGGCTTTAGCCCTACTCGGGGTGGAAGCGTTTCGGACTTATGAGATTGCTAGTTGCTTCTTCTTCCTCCTCGCAAAATATCCATAGATCGGCACGCCCGCCACTATCACCACCAGCCCCCACATCGAGTTCCGGATGTTTTCCGTGAAGGTGTAATACAGCAGCACGGCTGCCGCGGCGACGAACAGTGCCGGCACGACCGGATATCCCCAGGTGCGATACGGCCGCGGCGCATCCGGCTCCTTCTTGCGCAGCACGAAGACTGTGCTGGCGGCGATCATGTAGAAGAGCCACTCGGCGAAAATCGCCAGCGAAAACAGTTGGCGAAAGCTTCCCGCAAACAGCAGCAGCACGATCGACAAGCACAAGCTGCACGATCAGCGCGACCGAGGGCGTGTGAAAGCGCGGATGCACTTCGGCCATCGCCTTGAAGAAATATCCATCGCGCGCCATGGCGAAGGGCACGCGCGCGCCGCTCATGATGGTGCCATTCAGCGCGACCAGGATCGACAGCGCCATTCCCGCGGAGACGATTGCCGCTCCCCACGCTCCGACCGCGACCGCAGTTGCCTCCGACGCCGGCCGTGGCGAGGCCGCGATGCTGGCTGCGGGCAGCACATATTGCACGGCGGCGTTGGTCAGCATGTAGAGCCCGGCAACCACGCCAACGCCGGCAATCAGCGCGATGGGAATGTCGCGTTCCGGGATTGCGGATTTCGCCGCTCACCATGTTGAGGTCGTTCCATCCGTCGTAAGCCCACAGCGCCGCGACCAGCGCGGCCATGAATCCGGCGAAGCCGCCGGTGGCGCCCGCGAAGGTGGTTGCGAAGTTGCGCCACGTGCCGCTTGACGGCGGTGAAGGCCAGCAACGCGACCGCGACGATGATCGCGATCTTCAGCAGCGTGAAGACGACCTGGAAGTCGCCGGCGCGCTTGATGCCGATGTAGTTCAGACCCGGTGATGAGCGCCGCGGCGGCGATCGCGACCAGTTGTCCGTAGCTGACGGCAAACGGCGAGCGGATAGCAACGCTGGTTGAAGAATGCGAACGCGGGAAAGGTGCCGAGAATGCGGACGAACCCGGTGGTGAGCGTCGCGACCGAAGCAGGCTTGGCGATGGCGAACCACGTCCAGGCATAGAGGAATGCCGGGCAGCGGTCCGTAGGCGTCGCGGATGTAGACGTACTCGCCGCCGGCCTGCGGCTTCATGGCGCCGAGTTCGGCATAGGTGATCGCGCCCGCGAGCGACAGCACGCCGCCGACGATCCATGCCAGATATACCAGCCACGCCGAGCCCACGGCCTGCATCATCTCGGCGGGAACCAGGAAGATGCCACTGCCGATGATGGTTCCGACCACGATGGCGGCGGCGTGGCTGACGCCAAGGTCGCGCGAGAGTGTGGCAGGTTGTTGTTTTGCGAAACTAGTCGGCGGCGATGCGGGTCCGGTCATTTTGCGATGCGAGCAACAAACTGAAACTATACCCGACCGCGAAGGTGATGATGCTGCCGATGGGAACGTACCAGGGGAAGGGAATTGGCCGTGATAAGGCCAGCGCGCTGAAGTGCACTCCGGTGGCACGTTGCAGCCATTGCAGGATTGCGCTCCCTTGCCAGATGTAAACATTGGCGACGAATCCGACAGCCATCCCGATCATGGTGCCAGACTCGTTGGCGCGGCGGGTCAGCACACCGAGCAGAAATACTCCCAGCAGCGCACCGTAAGCGACCGACGCGATGCTGAGTCCGAGCTCGACGACTTTGCCTCCGTGACGCGACAGGATTGCCAGCGCAAATAGCAGACATCCCCAGCCGACGGTCGGCAATGCGCGACAGAAGCAGGCGGCGGGCCTCGGACGTTTCAGGTCTGCGCCGCAGATAGAAATCGATCATCGTCGTCGAGGAGAGGGAATTTAGCGCGGCGCTCAGATTCGACATAGCGGCAGCCAGAATCGCCGCGATCAGGATGCCCGAGACGCCATGCGGCATGTAGCTGACGATGAACGTAGGAAAGATGCGGTCGGTGCGGTCGAACGGAATCCGCGGCGGCGACAGGCGATAGAAGACCCACAGCATCGCGCCGATCAGGAGAAAGAGCCAGAACTGAAACAGCACGGCTACGCCGCTACATAGCAGCGCCAGCTTCGATTGCGCTTCGTTTTTCGCCGATAGCAGTCGCTGCACAATCAGTTGATCGGTGCCATGGCTGGCGGTGGTGAGAAATGCCCCGCCAATCACGCCCGACCAGAAAGTGTAAGTTCGGTAGAAATCCGGAGTGAAGTCGAAGACGCGAAACTTGTCGGCACTAGCTGCGGTCGCGTGGATCGTGTTCCATCCTCCGGGGACCAGATGCACAATGGTGAACAGGCCGACCAGTGTGCCGGCCACATAAATGACCAGCTGCACGACGTCAGTCCAGATCACCGCAGCCATGCCGCCCTCGAACGTGTAGAGCAGCGTCAGCAGCGTGACCATCCGATGGAGATCACGTCGCGCTGGAATTCTCCGCGAGCCCCGAGCAACGGCCCCAGAGCGATTCCCACGACGATCGCCACCGCGAACACGCGCACGCCCTCGGCCGCGGCGCGCGTTGCCAGGAACAGCCGGCGGTCAGCGAGCGCAGCCTGCCTCCGAATCGCCGCTCGATCAGTTGATAAGCGGTGAACAGCTCGCCGCGAAAATAATGCGGCAGCAGTAGGTAGCTGATGATGACGCGGCCGACCAGGTATCCGATGATCAGTTGCAGGAAAGTGAAGTTGGTATCGTAGGCCATTCCGGGACGCTGATGATCGTGAGCGTACTGGTTTCAGCGGCGACGATGGAAAGCGAGATCGCCCACCATGGAATGTTGCGGTCGGCGAGAAAGTAGTCGCGCAGAGAACGCTGCTGCTTGCGGAAGCGCAGTCCAAAAGCGTGATGCCCGCGAGATAGGCCGCGATGATCGCGAGGTCGAAGAAGGACATAAGGCAGTGGATCGTGGATGGTGGATCGTTGACGGTGAATCGTGGATCGTGAATTGCAGATAGAGCATCGGCTGCTTCGGCCGCTCGTCGAACGAATAATAGATTCAAGCAAAGCGTCTTGACCGCGATGCAAGCTCAACTATCCGTGATCAACCATTCACGATTCACTGAACCACGATCCACGTTCTTCAATCGATCTTCGTCGCCTTGGCCATGATGCGCTCGTAAATGCGCCACGGCGCCAGAGCGCGAAACCAGATTTGCATCTTCGCGTCGGGGCCGATCAGGTAGCGCAGCTTGGGATTGGGATCATTCGCCATGCGCACGATCAGCCTGCGCCACTTCGCGCGCGTCGCGACGTCGCTTCGGCGCGCGATCTTCATGAACTCGGCGAAGCGCTGGCTGCGCTCCTTGTTGGGCGAGTTCGGATCGAGCGCCTGCTTGCCGATCACCAGATTGCGCTCCCAGATGTCGGTGTCGTACGCGCCAGGCTCGACCAGCACGACGCGAATTCCCAGCGAATGCACTTCGATGCGCAGCGCCTCGCTCCATCCCTCCAGCGCGAACTTCGAGGCCGCGTAGCTGCTCAGCATCGGCGCAGCCGCGCGCCCGCCGACCGAACTGATCTGGATGATGTGCCCTGACCGCTGCTTGCGCATCACCGGCAGCACAGCCTTGGTCATCGCGACGTCGCCGAAGAAGTTGGTTTCCATCTGGTGGCGGAGTTCGTCGAGCTTCATGTCTTCGACGAAGCCGGCGCTGCTGAATCCGGCATTGTTCACCAGCACGTCGATGCGGCCATGGTCGCGCACGATCGCCGTCCACCGCTCCGGCGAGAGAATCGAATTCGGTGATGTCGAGCGCCGCAGGTCCAGTCGCTCGCGCACGCCGGCTTTCTGCGCTGCTTCTTCTAGTCGGCCGCTGCGTCCAAGGTCGCGCATGGTGGCGACCACGCGATAGCCGTTCCGCGCCAATTCGACCGCTGTCAGCAGGCCGATGCCGCTGGAGCTTCCGGTCACAACCGCGATTTTTTCCTCAGCCATGGTCTCCGCCAAATCCCTCATATTGCCGAACAACGTGCAAACACGCCCATTCGCGGCCAATAATTGCAGTAGCTCGTCAATACGAGATGATTAAAAGTTTACATACCCTTCATGAAACGGACTGATAGCATGCCAACGATAAGAAGAAGAGTAAGCCCGGCGCGGGCGAAATTGCTCCGGCCAAAGGAAAGCTGGGGATCATGATCCCCGGCATGGGCGCCGTTGCCACGACATTTGTCGCCGGCGTGGAAGCGGTACGCAAAGGAATCTGCGCAAGCCCATCGGATCGCTGACGCAGATGGGCACCATTCGCCTCGGCAAGCGCACCGAAGGCCGCTCCCCCAAGATCAAAGACTTCGTTCCCCTCGCCGGACTCGAACGATCTGGTCTTCACCGGCTGGGACATTTTTGAAGACGACATGTACGCCGCCGCCGGCAAGGCCGGCGTGCTCGACCGCTCGCTGCTGGAGCAGGTGAAGCCGTTCCTGTCGTCGATCAAGCCGCGCAAGGCGGTCTTCGACAAGAACTACGTCAAGAAGCTCGACGGCCCCAATGTGAAGAAGGGCAAGAACAAGATGGATCTGGCCGAGCAGGTGCGCGACGACATCCGCGACTTCAAGAAGACCAGCGGCGCCGATCGCCTGGTGATGATCTGGTGCGGCTCGACCGAGACCTTCATCGAAGCCGGCGCCGGCGCACCAGACGGTCGAAGCGTTCGAGAAGGCGCATGCAAGCCAACGACGAGAACATCGCGCCCTCGATGATCTACGCCTACGCCGCGCTGAAGGAAGGCGTGCCGTTCGCCAACGGCGCGCCGAACCTGACCGTCGATATTCCCGCGATGCACGAGCTCTCGAAGCAGATGGAAGCGCCGATCTGCGGCAAGGATTACAAGACCGGGCAGACGCTGATCAAGACCATCCTCGCGCCCGGCTTCAAGGCGCGCATGATCGGGCTGAACGGCTGGTTCTCCACCAACATTCTCGGCAATCGCGACGGCGAAGTGCTGGACGATCCCGGGTCGTTCAAGACCAAGGAAGAGTCGAAGCTGTCGGTGCTGGAGCACATCCTGCAGCCGGAGCTGTATCCCGAACTTTACGGCAACATCTGCCACAAGGTGCGCATCAACTACTACCCGCCGCGCGGCGACAACAAAGAAGGCTGGGACAACATCGACATCTTCGGATGGCTCGGCTATCCGATGCAGATCAAGGTCGACTTCCTCTGCCGCGACTCGATTCTGGCCGCGCCGATCGTGCTCGACCTGGTGCTGTTCCTCGACTTGGCGAAGCGCTCGCCGGCACTGCGCGGCATCGGCATCCAGGAGTGGCTGAGCTTCTACTTCAAGTCGCCGATGACGGCCGAGGGCCTGTATCCCGAGCACGATCTGTTCATCCAGTCGATGAAGCTGAAGAACACCCTGCGCCACCTGATGGGCGAAGACATGATCACGCACCTCGGGCTGGAGTATTACGACTGAAGAACAGATCGTGGACCCATCAGCCGTTTGCAGTGCACGGAACGGCGGGCATCTCTGCCAGAGATGCCCCGCGAGTTGACGTGTGCGCGAATCGGTTGTGTAATCGCCTGTTAACAACATCTATCTTCTGGGGAGGCGATTTCGCTTGTATTCCGCCACGCCAGACTCTAGCTTCGATGACACCCTAACTCTCTCTGGTCCTTGACCTCTTGCTGCACCTCTGCTGCTGCTGTGTCGGTCGCGCTGTTTCGTTCAGTAGGCCACTCCGAGCCATCGGCTCGCACAATTTTGGAGAGAATATGAAAGCTAAGCTCGCATTTCTGTTCGTGGTTCTCACAGTCGCGCTAGGCATGATCGCGTGCTCGGACTCGGAGAAGAAGGCAGCCGCCACCGCCCAGCCCGGTGTCGAAGATGCGGTCAAAACCGCGGTCGACGCCTACGTCTATGGCTACCCGCTGGTCACGATGGACATGACCCGCAAGCAATTTACGAATGTAGCCACCGCCGACGCGGCACACGCACCCATGGGCCAGATTCTCAAGTTGCGGACCTATCCAGCCGTCGATAACCATGCCGTCACCGCTCCTAACGCCGATACGCTGTACACGATGGCGTGGCTCGATCGTGTCGAAGGAGCCCTGGATTCTCAGTGTTCCTGACATGGGAGACCGTTACTACCTGTTGCCGATGCTGGACGGATGGACGAACGTGTTCCAGGTTCCCGGCAAGCGCACCACTGGCGACAAGGCTGCGAAGTACGCCATCACCGGACCGGGTTGGTCGGGTACGCTCCCCGCAGGGGTAACGGAATACAAGTCTCCCACCGAGCATGGTGTGGATCCTCGGGCGCATTTATTGCACGGGCACTCCCGCCGACTACGCTGCGGTACACGCCCTTCAGGACAAATTCTCGCTCGTTCCGCTGAGCTCCTATGGCAAGCCCTACACTCCTCCGGCAGGTCAGGTCGACCCCAACGTTGATATGAAGACCGCCATCCGCGACCAGGTCGATCACCTGGATGTTGTCGCCTACTTCACTTACCTGGCGCAGTTGATGAAGACCAATCCGCCCGCGGCTGAAGATGCACCGATGGTTGCAAGCATGGCGAAGATCGGGCTGGTACCGGGGCAGGATTTCGATCCCAGCAAGCTCGGCGCATTCGACAAAGAGGCCATCAAGGTTGTGCCCAAGCTGGCTCAGGCGAAGATCATGGAGCACTTCAAACAGCTTGAACCCATCAACGGATGGATGTTCACCACCAAAACGGGCATCTACGGCACCGATTATCTGCAGCGCGCGTTAATCACCGCCATCGGACTCGGCGCCAACCGTCCCCAGGATGCGATTTATCCCACTGGGGAAAAAGATGGGAGCGGAGGCGACTTCGATGCCGCATCGAAGAAGTATGTCATTCACTTCGATAAGGGCCAGATGCCCCCGGTCGATGGCTTCTGGTCGATCACCATGTACGATGCGTCGTATTTCTTCGTACCTAACCCGCTCAACCGCTACACCTTAAGCCAGCGTAACAAATTCATCACGAACGCAGATGGATCAGTGGACCTGTACCTCCAGGCCGACTCACCGGGCAAGGCGAAGGAAGCCAACTGGCTGCCCGCGCCAAAAGCGAAGTTCATTCCTATGATGCGGCTGTACTGGCCGAAAGAGACACCACCGTCAATCATCGATGGAACATGGAAACCGCCCGCGATCAACGAAGCAAAGTAGCTGAGAGCGATTAAACCGGGACGGCAGAAAACCGTCCCGGGTGCCTTTTGTGCCGATCGGCGATATTACCGGAAAGACTGTTAGCCTGTTTCGCATGAATAAGTAGCGTGAAATCCCCATTACACCCACGATCGCCAATTGAAGTCGGCCGCGCAAACCGAAAGCTGCGCGGCCGTTGACTCGTCTCTAGGCGCGCAGGTCGCGCCGAATCAAGCTGGAATCCAGGAAGCAGCCGAGTCCCACTGCCAGCGGTATGACGCCGAACGCGGCCGCGACCAGGGCATCGGGTTCGACGCGCCCGACCAGCGCGAAAGCGATGCTGTAGCCAATCGATACGCTGGTCAACAGGATGCCGGCACGGCGAGAACGCGCCGCATGCGACAGCTCAGGCTCCATGGGAACGGTGACGCCGCGCGCGATAGCGGCCAGACGCTCCTCAGTTCGCAGTTTGCGCACTCGATAGTAGGTGTACAGCGCGGCTATCGGAATGCCGAAGATCATCACTACTGCAGCCAATCCCACAATGTTTCCGTCCATGGTCCGACTCCTTCTCGGCCGCGCCAGCCGCGCTATGCCGTTTGCAATTATCGACACCCAGAGGTACGGACAACGCAGGACGAAAGTTCCGGGAGTTTATGCGGGGCTAGCCAAGGGCTGGACGAATATTCTGAGGATGGAGGTTACCGTGTTCGGGAAAAGCCCGACGAGAGTTGACACCCTTTTATGTGTCGCCCCTGAAGGGCTCAACCTTATAACGGCGGTCTACCCAGCGCTGAAGCGCCGGTCCATCTTATCGTCGTCCCGCCAGGCGGGACTCGATCGTCGTCTGTTTTAATTTGTTCTCAATCTCGGCCTTTGTGCAAGGATGTCAACGGAGCCAGGCCATCCCAAAAGCTGATATTCAACTTGCCCGCCGCATTACACCTTTGAATGGGCCAGGGCCTCGGCCTTGCGAATGGCGGCTTCGTGCAGATCATAGGCTACGAGGGCTTTGCCGGCGGCTTCTCGAGCCATACTCGTGCTCATTTTTTTCTCCGCCTCGGCGAAGAGATCTTCCGCGTCTTCGTGCGCGTTGTAGGCGTCGTCATCCGCTTGCTTAACGCCCTTAACCACTGCGATGATTTTGGCGTCAGGGTTCTGGCTCTTTACCTTCTTGTCATCGTTGGCCCGCCGGCCTGACCGTTTCGAGTTGCCGTCTTCCTCAACCAACTGGTTGTAGGCAATTTTCAGCTCATCGCTCCAGGTGAGCTTGACTTTCATTTCGACGTCATCGAGTGTAGCCCGGGCTTTGTCGGCGATCTCGCGTACTGTTTTCTTTTCCAACATCCATTTCCACATCCCCCAGTCCATACCTTGGGTCATGATGGCTCGGGCATCTTCAACCGCGGAAAGTTTTCGCATTGCAGACCTCGACTAAGCAACAAAGTATGATTTCGGCGGTTGGCGCAACGCTTGATTAATTGGGGCGTTAGCGTTGCCGCCTCCCATTCCACCGGGCGTTCAAGCCAGCGGAGTAAGTTTGTGCAGACTCAGGCGAAGGAGAATCGAGATGACAACTTGGCCAGCTTAAGCACCTTATAGATATCGACGTTGACCCCGCGTAACACCACCTTGACGCCCTTGTCAGCAGCGACGGCGGCCAAAGCTTCCATCGCTTTGAGGCCACTGGGATCAATCCGGGGCACCGATGAGAAATCCAACATCACCTCGCCCACGGAGCCATCCAGTCCCTCGCAGGATTCCTGCAACGCGACGACCACGCGCTCTTCATCGATTTCCAGGCAAACATTCCTCATCGTTGTCATACGCACAACCGTTCCTCTACTAGTTCATGCGGTAAGGCAGTATTCTGCGTTGCCAACCCTCGTCCGCGATAAGCGCTCCAGAACAGCTCAGTCAATTCGCTCAACAAAGGCATGCGAGGATTCGACCGCCAGGAAGGATCTTCAAATGCAATTTTGACCAGATCAGGCAGAGCTTGCTCGAATTCTTCTTTGGAGATTCCAAGATCGGCGATCGAACGTGGAAACGCCAGCTGGTCGAGTAGCTGTTCTATCGCCGTCACCAGATTCTGCACTTTTTCTTCGGCTGTCTCGCCGCCCAGACCGAGCAGGTCCGCCATCATGGCGTATTTCTGGTGCGCGACATAGCCTTTCTGGTTGGGCGACGGCATGAACTTGCTGGGCACTGCCGCGTTGTAGGCGATAACGTGCGGCAACATAAGTGCGTTGGCCCGGCCGTGGGCAACGCCGAAGCGTGCGCCGAAGGCATGCGCCAGCGCATGATTTACGCCTACTGCCGCATTGGAAAATGCCATCGCCGCAATGCAGGCGGCATTGTGCATCATGGTCCGCGCCTCTTCGTCGCCGGGGTTCGCATAAGCGATAGGCAGGTACTTGAACGCCAGTTGCATGGCTTGCAGGGCGTTGGCGTCGGTGTAGGGCGAAGCCAGAATCGAAACTCCCGCTTCCAGGGCGTGAGTCAAACAGTCGATACCGGTGTCGGCGGTAAGGCCTTTTGGCATCGACATGACGAACTGTGGATCGACGATCGCCACATCCGGGCTCAGCGAATAGTCGGCCAGTGTTACTTTGCGGCCAGCCGCTTTGTCGAGGAGGACGGCAAACGGGGTGACTTCGCTCCCCGTGCCGCTGGTCGTGGAAATGGCAATCAACCGGGCGTGGTTAACTTTTTCGGTCGGATATTGAACCACGCGTTTTCGCAGATCCAGGAATGGCGCTGCCAGTTCTTCCAGGTCCGCCTGCGGCGATTCGTACTTCAGCTTCATAATCTTCGCCGCGTCGATCACCGAGCCCCCACCCAGCGCGATGATCTGGTCCGCTTTGTAGAAATTGAGCGCCTCCACCCCTTGCATCACGACCTTGACTTCGGGCTCAGCATCCGGAATGACCGAGACATGGACTTTAGTTTCCGGCGGAATGTTGCGCCGGACGATGTCAACATGGCCGATCTGCTCCATGGCGGGATTGGTGATGATGATGGTAGAGCGCGAGGGGAAATTGCGCAGGTTTTCCACTGCATTCATGTCGAAGTAGATCTGATTGGGAACGCGAAACCACATATGGGCTGGAGTCCTCCGCGCAACGCGTTTGATGTTGAGGTAGTTGTACACATTCACGTTGTCCATGGTGCTATTGCCGCCGCCGGTTCCACAACCGAAGGAGAAGGTCGGCACCATGTCGTTGTAAACGCCCCCCAGCGCACCGATGGAGCCAGGCGCATTTACAATGATTCGCCCGGCGTTGATCACCTCGCTGAACTTCTGGATGACTTCATCGTTGCGGGAGAAGATTACTGCCGTATGGCCAAGACCACCGGCATGATTCACGTCGACACACAACTTCAGTGCCTCGTCTACAGATTTTGCCCGGCAGACCGCGAGCACGGGAAAAAGCTTCTCGACGGATAAGGGATAGCCTCGGCCTACACCTTGAATGGGCGCAATCAAGAGCTTGGTGTCAGGCGCGACCGAAAGACCGACCATGTGGGCGATGTCGGTGGCTTTCTGGCCGACTGCCATGGGCAACATGAATCCCGTGTTGGGATCGATTACCGTGCGTCCCAGTAGTTCCGTCTCATTCTCATTGCAGATATGCGCACCCAAATCTGCAAACTTTTTCAACACGCTGTTGTAAATCTCATCATCGATCACTACTGTCTGCTCGGACGCGCAAATCGTTCCGTTGTCGAAAGTCTTAGAAGTGATGATGTCTACCACAGCCATGTTCAGGTCAGCCGTTTTTTCCAGATAGACAGGCGTATTGCCAGGTCCTACTCCCAAAGCCGGTTTGCCGGAGCCGTAGGCAGCTTTGACCATACCCGGCCCACCGGTTGCATCAATCAGGCCAACGTCTTTGTGATGCATGAGGTAGGCATTGTCCTGCAGCGTCTGCGATTCCAGGCAAGTAAAGACACCTTCGGGCGCCCCGCTCTTTACCGCGGCTTCGTACATGATCCGCACCGCTTCGAAGCAACAACGTCCAGCGCTGGGATGCGGACTGAAAATGACCGCGTTCCTGGTCTTGATGGCCATGATGCATTTGAAGAGAACGGTCGAAGTCGGATTTGTGATCGGAGTGAGCGAAAAAATCACGCCGATGGGTTCGGCCACTTCCGCCACACCGCGCTCCGGATACTCACGAATCGTGCCGACCGTACGCTTGTCCTTGACATAGTCGTAGACGAACTCGGTGGCGACCATGTTCTTAAGGGTTTTGTCTTCCAGCACTCCAAGCCTGGTCTCATTCACCGCCAGGCGCGCCAGAGCTTGAGCTTGTTCCAGCCCGGCCAGGACCATTTGCTTGACGATGCGATCGACGTCCTCTTGTGTGTATTGCGTAAAAACGGCGGCAGCGGTCCGGGCTTGACGGACAAGTCCTTCCAGGTAGGCAATCCGCTCTTCACTAAGGCTTAAGTCGTTTGCTGACATGCTTCGAACCTTCTAATCCACTATCTATCGCTAAGAACCGTCTGACAGTGAGCGTCGTCACTACGAGGTGTGAGGTAAGCGACGCAGAGGCCGAAGGATTAGAGCTTTGGCGAAATCCGCAAGCAAGGCCGATGGGGCGAAAGCCCAACGGATCCTAGCGTGAGATGTTTAGTTTGCGACGTCCCAGCGGTTTATCCCGCTCAAATCGCCAGCAAGCCGGAGTAAATAGCCATTCCCACGACCGCGTCGACTCCCATTTTGTCGAGTTCTGCGATTTCCTCGGCGCGGTGAATGCCTCCGGCCGCGATCAACCGTCGCGAAGTTTTCTGCCGCAACTCGAGGATGACATCCATCGGAATTCCCTTTAGCAATCCTTCGGTGTCGATATGCGTGTAGAGGAAGGCAGAACAGTACGGCTCGAGTTGCCGCATCATGGCTGCCGGCTCAATCCCTGTGATGGTCTTCCAGCCGTGAATAGCCACCCGTCCGCCGCGGGAATCGACCGCGAATACTAGCCGATCGACGCCGAATCGCTTGCCCAGGCTCTCGGCAAATGCTGTATCGACGACTTCCTCTGGGTGTCCAGGCGAGATGGTTGCTTGCGGTGCAGTCTTAATGAGCGACGAACCGATGATTACTTTCTTCGCGCCGCACTGAAGCACCACTTGCGCATCCTCGGCGGAGCGGATCCCTCCACCCACCTGGCAGATCAGTTGAGCACAGAATTCCGTGACCAGCTTGCGATTCGAGCCCTCGCCCTTCGCCGCATCCAGATCGACCAGTTGCACCAACGGATAGCGCGAGAAACGTTCCACCCACTCTCTAAAATTGGAGAACTCTAGCGCTTTCTTTTCGCCCTGGACGAGCTGGACAATCTTGCCGCCCATCAGGTCGATCGAGGGAATCAGCATGGCAACCTCACTGGAATGCCGGCTGTCTGCAGTTCGTGTTTTATCGCGTGCACCGACTCCAGTCCGAAGTGGAAGACCGAGGCGGCCAGTGCGGCGTCGGCTGCGCCCTGCTGAAACACTTCCACGAAGTGTTGAGGCTCGCCCGCTCCTCCGGACGCGATCACCGGAATGCGCACGCTGGTGGCTATAGTTCGTGTCAGCTCGCAATCGAATCCCGACTTGGTGCCGTCGCGATCCATCGAGGTCAGCATAATTTCCCCCGCGCCCAACTTCTCAGCCTCGATCGCCCACGCCTGAACATCCCGTCCCGTCGGTCGTCGCCCTCCCCACACATGCACTTCCCAGGCGTCGCCGCGCCGCCGCGCGTCAATAGCCACCACCACCGCTTGCGAGCCATAGCGCTCGGCAATCCTGGTGATCAGTTTCGGGTCGGCGACGGCGGCGGAATTGATCGCGACTTTGTCGGCGCCGCAATCCAACACCGCCGCCGCATCGTCGAGCGAGCGAACGCCGCCGCCCACGGTGAACGGAATAAAGAGCCGGTTCGCCGTACGGCGCACCGTGTCGAGCAGCGTGTTTCGCGACTCGGCGGTGGCCGTGATGTCGAGTAAGCACGATTTCATCGGCGCCCGCCTGGCTGTGCGCCGCTGCTAATTCAGCCGGGTCTCCGGCATCGTGGAGTTGCACAAACTGAATGCCCTTCACCACCCGTCCCGCGTGGACGTCGAGGCAGGCAATGATGCGCTTGGCCAGGGTCTCAGAGGGCACAGAAATTCTCCAGAATCTTCATTCCGATATCGCCGGATTTTTCCGGATGAAATTGCACGCCGAATAAGTTGTCGCGTTCTACCGCAGCCGTGAACGGCGCCTCATAGATACAAGTGGCAATGGTGTCCGGGCACAGCGGCGCGCGATATGAGTGGGTGAAATAAACATACGAGCCTGACGGAATATCCTGCAGCAAGCGCGAGCGTGACTCAATCGCGATGCGGTTCCAGCCAACGTGAGGCGACTTCACCTGGTCGGGGAAGCGCGCGCATTGGCCTGGGAAGATTCCTAGTCCCCTCAACTCGCCAGCCTCCTCGCTACCCTCAAACATCCATTGCAGGCCCAGGCAAATGCCAAGTACCGGTTTCTGGCTGGTGATTGCCGTGCTTACCGGAACCGCCAAACCTCCCTTACTCAAAGGCCGCGTTGCCGCGAAATTGCCGACGCCCGGGATGATAAGTCTCTCCGCGCCCAGCACCGCGTCGGCGTCGCCGGTCGCCACGCACTCGTGTCCCAGGTGCCGGATGGCCTTCACCACCGAAGCAAGGTTTCCCGCGCCGTAATCGACGATGGCAATCACAAGAGTCCCTTCGTGCTGGGCAGCATGCGGCCGAGCTGCCGGTCTTTGGAGCAGGCGACGCGCAGGGCGCGAGCAAAAGCTTTGAACAGCGCCTCAATCTTGTGATGATTCGAGCGGCCGTAGAGCACCTTCGCATGCACATTGGCCTTCGCGCCCCGGGCAAAGCCATCAAAGAAGTCGGCGACCAGTTCTGCCTGTAGATCTCCCACAAGTCGCGCCCGTACTTTGGTATCGACCACGGCGGCGCTGCGTCCGCCGAAGTCAACGGCGACCACTCCCAGAGTCTCGTCCATGGGCATTACGAAATATCCCGCGCGCAGAATACCTCGCTTACTACCCAGTGCCTGCGCAAACGCTTCGCCGAGGGCGATGCCCACATCCTCGACCGTGTGGTGCTGATCGACATCCAGATCGCCGACGGCTTCCAGCTTCAGGTCAAACGCTCCATGCCGCGCAACCAGCTCCAGCATGTGATCGAGAAAGCGAATGCCCGTGCCGATCTTCGCGCGCCCATGGCCTTCCACGGTGAGCGCGATGCGGATCTCGGTTTCGTTGGTCTTACGATGAATGCGGCCTCGTCTCATGCTGTCACCTCGTTGCCCAGTTTGAGTTCACGTGCGACCTCCCGTAGCGCGGAGATGAGCCTGGCGGTCTGCGAATCGCTTCCAAGCGTGATGCGCACGCAGCCTTCACAGCCGGAATCGCTGGAACGATCGCGAACCAGAATCCCCCGCTGCCGCATTGCCGATACGAATTGGCGATGCTTCTCTCCAATCCTGATCAGCAGAAAGTTCGCCTGGCTGGGCCAACTGTGAAGTCCAAGTGCTTTCAATTCGAGTGCGAGTCGCTCACGTCCATTCTTTACTTGCGAAACAAAGCATCTGACATGATCGCCGTCAGCCAGCGCGACGGGCAGCACCGCGAGCGCCACCGCATTGACGCTATAAGGCGACGATACCCGGCGTACTCTCGGCATCTGCCGGCGGGGACCGGCGAGAATGCCGATGCGAAGGCCGGCCAAGCCGTAGGCTTTCGAGAAGGTCCTGGTAACGAAGAGATTCTCGAAGCGGTCGATATCGCGAATTACAGTCTCGCCGTGAAACTCGAAATAGGCTTCGTCTACCAGCAGCGCTGCATCGGGCGCAGCACCGGCGATCTGCAACAACTCTTCGCGACCAGCAACTGTGCCTGTCGGATTGTTTGGACTGGCAACCGCGATCATGCGAGTCGCAGAGGTGATGCCGTCCAACACTTTCGCCAGCGGAAATCGGAAGTCGGCTTCGCACTGCACTTGGATCACGCGCGCACCTGTTGCGCCGGCGTATATCTCGTACATGCTGAATGTGGGCGTGACCACCAGCACTTCGTCCTCAGGCTCCAGATACGTTTCGCATAACAGATGGATGGCTTCATCCACTCCGTTGGTGAGCAGAACCTGCTCGGGAGCAAGGCCAAGGTGTGCAGCGACCACCGCCTCTACCGGCTCGCGTTCGGGATAGCGCGCCAGATCGTCGGCCGTGATCTCTTTCAGCCGCTGCAATACGCGAGGCGAACATCCCTCGGTATTCTCGTTGAAGTCGAGCCGTAGTCCGTCACGTTGTGCCAGCGGCGGATGATACTCCCGCAGATCCAGAACTGCCTTTCGCGCGCTAAGCATTGCCGCACCTCACTCGGACCGACTCGGCATGAGCACGCAGACCTTCGGCTTCGGCCAACGTGCTAATTACCGGAGCAATCCTGGCCAGACCGCCCGCCTCGAACCTTTGAACCGTGATGATCTTCAGGAAGTCGTGGACGCTCAGCCCTCCGCGAAAGCGGGCCGCGCCCCCGGTGGGCAAAACGTGATTGGGCCCAGAGGCATAGTCTCCGGCCGATTGCGGCGAATAGTCGCCAATAAAGATTGAGCCCGCGCTTTGCACCCCGGCAAGGTCGTCGTCGTCGATCGTCAAATGCTCGGGAGCGATACGGTTGATCCACGCAAGGGCCTGCTGGCGCGACGCTGCCACCAGCAGATGCCCGTTGCGACGGATCGCCTGCCGGGCGATTACATTGCCTTGGCTTGCGTCTGTAATCGCGGCTTTTGCGCTCTTGGCCAGCGGCCGCCTCGTCGTGATCAATACGACCACGGCATCCGGATCGTGCTCGGATTGCGCGACCATGTCGGCGGCAAGAAACTTGGGATTGCCAGTGTCGCTGTATAGGACGGCCTCGGTCGGACCGGCGAGCATGTCAATCGCACAGTCGAAGCTCACCAGCTTTTTCGCTGCGGTGACAAAGCTATTGCCCGGACCTACGATCTTGTCCACGCGAGGAATCGTTTCCGTGCCGTAGGCGAGAGCAGCTACCGCCTGCGCACCTCCGCAGCGATACACTTCGTCGACGCCCAGCAGAGCGGCAGCGGCCAGCGTTGCCGGCTGCGGCCTTGGCGACACCACACAAATGCGCCGCACACCGGCGACTTGCGCGGGGATCACAGTCATCAGCAGGGTGGAGGGAAGTGGATAACGTCCCCCCGGGACGTAGCAGCCAACCGATTCCAGCGGCCGCACGATCTGGCCCAGTTCACCGCCGGGCACCTTCTTGCGCCACCCGCGAGGCATCTGCCATTGGCAAAACCGGCGAATATTCGCGGCGGCATTTCGCAAGGCATTTTGCGTCTGGAGGGAAATCGAACCCCAGGCCTCACGAATCTCTTCCTCCGAAACCCTGATTGGCCGGCCATTTTGCAGGCCATCCCACAATGTCGCATAGCGTACGAGCGTCTTGTCCCCGCCGCTTCTCACCGCCCGGATGATCTGCCGCACCCGGGGCTCCAGCTCCTCCAATCGCGAGCTGCGGCTGGCCAGTTTCTCGACCGCATTCTCCGCCTCTTTGCCCTGCAGAATCCGCATCACATCACCACCTTGTTCAGCGGATACTCCACAATGCCTTGGGCATGGGCAGCTTTCAACCGTGGAATTACCTCCCAGCAGGCCGCCTCTTCCAGAATGGTGTTGACCGCAACCCAGTTGCTGTCGCTCAACTGCGAGATGGTTGGGCTATTCAGCGCCGGCAGCACACTCAGGACTGCCGGAAGGTCGTCGACTTTCACGTTCAGCATCAACCCGACGCGGCCCTGCGCTTCCATGGCGCCGCGCAGCATGAGTGACAGGTTCTCGATCTTTTGTCGCTTGCCGGACTCAGCCCAGGCGTTTGGGTTGGCGATGATCTGGGTATTCGATTCCAGCACGGTATCAATAATTCGCAGCCGATTGGCTTTGAGCGAGCTTCCAGTCTCGGTGACCTCGACAATGGCGTCCGCCAATGTGGGAGGCTTCACTTCGGTCGCTCCCCAGGAGAATTCGACCTTCACCTTGATTCCACGCTGTTCAAAATAACGGGTAGTGACGCCCACCAGTTCGGTGGCGACGGTCGCTCCATGCAAGTCTTCGGGACGCGTTGCAGGTGAATCTTCCGGGACCGCCAGCACCCATCGGACCTTGCCGCGGCTCTGCTTGGCATAGATCAGATCGGCTACGCTGACTACATCCAGACCACTCTCCAGCACCCAATCCAGACCGGTAATCCCGGCATCGAGCGCTCCGTGCTCAACATAGCGGGCCATTTCTTGCGCGCGAATCAACATGCATTCCAGCTCCGGATCGTTGGTGTCGGCAAAATATGACCGTGGGCTGACATAAACCTGCAGCCCTGCCCGGCCCAGCAGCGCCAACGTCGCCTCTTGCAGACTTCCCTTGGGAATTCCAAGCCGCAGCTTCATCGCCGGCCTCCAACCACGCTCGCGACCGGCAGCGCAGTGGTGAAGCAGGTACGCGTGCCGGTGTGGCAGACCACGCCTTCACCTTCCACTTCGACGCGGCACAGGACCGTGTCCAGGTCGCAATCGGCGGTGGCCGAGATCACCCGTAGCCGGTTTCCCGAAGTCTCTCCTTTAGTCCAAAGCTGGTTACGAGTGCGGCTGAAGAAGGTAACGTAGCCAGTTCGCAGGGTCTGGTCATAGGCAGCACGGTTCATGAAACCCAACATCAGCACCTCGCCGGTCCCGGCATCTTGTACGATGGCCGGCGTCAGGCCATCCATCTTGTCGAAATCAATTTCCACGGCCATTTCCCTCATTCCTTTCGCGCAAAAACAAAAACCCCGCTGATCGTGTCAGCGGGGTCGTGAGATCTTGGTGGTTAAGAACTATCCGGTGATCTCCGCTGACACGTTCGCCGCGTGGTGATGGTGATGATGGCGATGGGTCAACGAAGTCATCGTAATTTCGACACTACAGAATAGGCGGTCAGATTGTCAATACGACATTTTGGTTATGCAATTTCAGTCAAGACGTAGTTAACAACAAAACGACGCGAGACATCCTCATTCAACAAGCCTTGGCATTGTTTTATTTGGGGAGCCGAGGCCGATCTAAGTAAGCGATACTGCAAGACCAGCTGGCACCTACGTTATGGGCAAGCCAAAGAGGAAGCCGGAACGTTCGTCTCCGGCTTCTTATTCTGGGTCACCCCGCGAATCACGCGGCGAGCGGACCATATCTAAGTCAACGGGCACGCCGGATGGTCGCACTGGCAGGCGATCTCGACCTCCTTCGATCCCGCATCCCGACACGAGTCGCTGCAATATTTTTGACCTGCGGGAACCGTGCACTGACATGGTTCGTGCGCACACATCTTGACTTCAGATTCTGCCATTGTGGTCTCCTTGTTAGGAAAAGCTCAGGGCGGAATTGTGCCCGTGAGACGGTCACAAAGTCAAACCGAAGCCGGGCACAGCTAGTGTCGTGTGGACTAGGATATGCGCCTTCAGCGCTTCGGGCAGAGTCAGCGGTGTATGTCCAGGACAAGATTGAGTCCGTACTCTGCTCCCGCGTAGTTTGGAAAGCCGTCTTCAGCTCTGAGTTATAAGGACAGGCCGATCCGCAGGTTCGAACTTCAGATTGAAGCGGAAGGTACTCCCCTGGCCAGGTGAGCTTTCGACGGAGAGTTTGCCGCCCATCAACTCGACCAGTCGCGACGAGACAGCCAATCCTAAACCTGTGCCGCCGTACTTGCGGGTCGTGGTGCCGTCGCTCTGAGTGAAAGGCTCGAAGATACTCGTCTGCTTCTCAAGGGGTATGCCGATGCCTGTATCCATGACGGTGAAGAGCACTTCGACTTTGCCGCCAGCACTGGAAACACCGCGGGCACCTATGGCGATTGTGCCTTGCTGGGTAAATTTGATTGCATTGCCCACCAGATTAACCAGCACCTGGCGGAGACGGCGGGGGTCGCCGATTACAGCGTCCGGTATGGCGGGGTCGATCTGGCAGGAAAGTTCCAAGCCAACTTGTTGGGCCTGAAAAAATAGCGGACGTATGGTCTGGCGAAGGGTTTCGGGCAGGCTGAAGGGAGTAAGTTCAAGTTGCAGTCTACCGGAGTCGGTTTTGGAGAAATCGAGGAGGTCGCTGATGAGACGGAGCAGCGCATTTCCAGAAGACTGCACGGTAAGGAGATACTCGCGCTGTTCGGCGTCGAGCTGAGTATCCAGCGCCAGCTCGGTCATACCCAGAATGCCATTCATGGGAGTGCGAAGCTCGTGGCTGATGTTAGCCAGGAATTCGGTCTTGGCCCGAGCTGCTTCCTCGGCAGCTTCCTTCGCCTTGAGCAATTCGCGCTCGGCTCGCTTGCGCAAACTAATATCGTTGGCGATGGTGGAGATGCCGAGGACGTTTCCGGTCGTGTCCTTGATGGGAGAAATCGCCAGCGATATGTCGAACCTGGTGCCATCCTTCCGCAAGCAGACCGAGTCGAAACGTTCGACCCTTTCGCCGCGCGCGATTTTGCCCAGAACATCCGGCATCTCGTGCATTCTTTCGGAAGGAATCAGCATTGAAATGTGTTTGCCCCTGGCCTCTTCCTCCGAGTAACCGAAAGTCCTTGCCGCAGATGGATTCCAGGAAACGATCGTGCCGTCCGCGCTCTTTCCAATAATGGCGTCGCTGGAGGAATCGACAATCGAGGCGAGTTGGGACGCTGCTTGCTCGGCCCGCTTGCGCTCCGTGATGTCGCTGATGACGCCGTCGGCGAACAGAGCGCCGTCCTGCAAGTGGGTTCGCAGAGCGCGATTCAGCACCCAGACCCATTGCCCATCTTTGCGCTGTACGCGGTACTCCAAGTCGAACGTGCGATTTTCGAGAAATAGTGCCCGATAGCTTTCGCTAAAACGTTGCACATCGTCCGGATGAATCCGGCGGCGCCATGCGTCCGCATCCCACCGGCATATTTCCTGAGCTGAAAATCCGAAGACCTCTTCCACATTCGCGCTAAGGTAATTGGTGCGGCCGTCGATATCGCAGGTCCAGGTCACGTCGGGAAGATTAGTGAGCAGCCGCCGGTAAAGCTCCTCGCTTTTCCGTAGAGCTTCCTCGGTCTGCTTACGTTTCGTGATGTCGCTGAACACACCGTCAGCAAAGACAACCCCATTCTCTTTATGCGTGCGAATAGCCCGGTCGTGCGCCCAGATCCATTCGCCATCCTTGCGCTGAATGCGGTATTCGACGTTGAAGGCGTCATTCCCATCGAAGAGTGTCTGGAAAGCCTGCTGTACACGTTCGAGATCGGCGGGATGAATGCGGCTAAACCACAATTCTCCGCCCCCCTGGCAAAACTCTTCCGCCGTGTAGCCAAACATCGCTTCCACGTTAGGGCTCAGGTATGTGGTTCGGCCGAATTGGTCGGTGGTCCAGGTCACATCGGGGATATTGGCCAGCAGCCGCCGGTAACTGTCCTCACTCTTGCGAAGGGCGTCCTCAGCCCGCTTGCGTATGCTGAGGTCGACTCCTACCGCGAGAATGCAGGGCCGATCTTTGACAAGAATCCGCACTCCCGCCAGGTAGCAAGGAATCCGCTTACCGTCCTTGGTCACCCACGCGGCTTCCATATTGGCATGACCCGTTTCCCAGGCCACTCCCATCTGCTGGGGAACCAGCTCGCGGTAGTCCTCGGCGATGGTCTCTGGCGCCAGCATTCCTGATAGTTCCCGGGCGGAGTAGCCGAGAACGCTTTGAAAGCGAGAGTTCCAACGCACCATCTTTTCGTCGGTGCCAATGATGCAAGTCAAGCCAGGCAGGTGCTCGACGACCTTCTCAAAATTCGCCTGCTCGTCATAGAGCTGCTTAAGTTGAGTTCGCTGGCTTTGTGAGCCCAGCAGGCTTAGAACAAATACGAAAAGTCCACAGAAAATGATGGTGGCGATATGGGACTCTGGCATCGACACGCGCTCGTAGAGCACATGCTTCATCACCTCAAAAGCAGCGGTAACGAGTAGCGCGACCAGGGCACTCCACAGCGCTTTGATGAGGGTTGACTGCTTTGACATAGGGATACGAGATTGGTCTATCGCCGGTGTCCGTATGTAACTTATGTCGGCTCACGAGTTCCGCCGGCCGCACTAAATATAGTAGCTAGCCGGATAGACCTATGGTTGTGACAGCGGTCACAGGCAAGACTGTCACTTCGGACCTGTTCGAGTACATTTGTCCGAAACTGTCATACGTCATGTTCCAACCCATCGTGAGTTGTGGCACCATTTGCTTATCATCAAGTGGCAGGTTTAGAAGATAGAAATTCCGCGCCGGTTGCGAATAGAACGGAATTCAAAGTGCGTCGTGGAGGAACTATGAAGCTGGATCGCTTTGCTAAGGCAATGTTCGTGATTATCGCAGTTCTGTTGGGGATGCTGGTATTTCGCCCTCTGGCTCAGCCGGCGCCGGTCCGGGCGCAAGTCGAGGAGGGATATCCGTTCTATGTCGAACCCGGCTATACCATGCTTCGCAAGCCTGACGGTACGGCGCAGATGTATGGCAAGGTCGTCATCGATATGCGCAGCGGAGATATTTGGGGATTTCCTACGCTGACGCAGGGGCCGTATCCGGTGGACACCGCTAAGACGGCGCCTCCCAAGTCGTATCCCATGTACCTGGGGAAGTTTATGTTTAGCGAGGCGCAACGCTGAAGGCAGCGAACCAACTGAGTCGTGGCGTGCCCGCAACCTTACCACCGACGCGTGGTTATACTCTGTGAGGAGCATCTTGTCCGCACGATGAAACTCGCACGTTCCACCGTGATTGCCGTAGCTCTCACCGTTCTATCGCTGAGCTGTCTGCACCAGGTTGACGCGGTCGAGACCGCGACGCCGTTCGCAACCAACCCGGCAAACAGTACGAGCCTCAGCGTCACCGTCAGCGGCAGCCAGAAGTGGGTTGACACCGGCATGGACGTCCAAGCCGGTGACAAGCTGCACATCACCGCTACAGGCACCGTCAACATGGGCAACAACTCCGGCGTAACCGCGAATGGCGCAGCCCGGGGATGGGTCGACACCTTACGGGCGCTGATGGTGCCCAGCGCCGGGCGTGGCGCTCTGGTGGGACGGGTGGGCAACAGCGATGCCGCTACGCCGTTCTTCATCGGCGCCGATGGAACGGTGCAAGCGCCTGTCGCGGGACGGCTCTATCTGGGGATCAACCAGGATTCCATGCAGACGCCGGATGGCAAGTACCAGGTGCACATCGATCGCATCGCGACCGGCACGGCGACGGCAAGTGGAGTGGCCGCCAGCCAGAGCAACTATGACTTCAAGCCGCTATTCGCCGAGCTCGACGCCAAGCTGCCGTACCGGGTCAGCGATCAGGCGCAGGGAGGCAATCCTGGGGATCTGGTCAACTTCGTGATCGTCGGAACGCAACAGCAGGTGACTGACGCGCTGAAGGCCGCCGCCTGGATTCCAGCGGACAAGACGAATAAAGATGCCGTGGTCAGCGCGCTATTGGCGACCTTGCAGAAGAATGTCTACGTCTCGGTCCCGATGAGCATGCTGTACTTGTTCGGCCGGCCGCAGGACTTCGGCTATCAGCGCGCCGAGGCGGTGATGGTGGCGGCCCAGAGGCATCATTTCCGCATCTGGAATGCGCCCTTCTCCACGCCGCAGAATCAAACTATTTGGGTGGGCGCGGGGACCCATGACGTCGGCATTGAGCGAGACCAGCGCTCGGCCAACGCGATTACGCATAAGATCGATCAGGACGTCGACAACGAGCGCGACTTCATCGGCGCTACACTGCAACAGGCGGGACGAGTGGAAGCGATGTCTTACATGACGCGCGCCAAGCCGATCAAGTCCGCCAAGACCGCGACAGGCGGGAATATTCAATCCGACGGTCGAGTACTGGTGATCGTGCTGAAATGAACGCCGCGTTCAGCAGCAATGAAATAGATCCCACTTGTTTTTGGAACGTCTGCCCGGCACTTCACCGTCAGGTTCTACTTTCCGGAACAACACTTCGCGATCGAATGTACTCGTCGATTACCCGCTGCAACTGTCCCTGCTCGCGAAGAACATATTCGATGGCGTCGCGGACGGCGCCTTTGCCGCCTTCGTGAGGGGTCACGTAGTGGGACTCGCGAATCACCTCCTCGCGAGAGTTCTTAACCGCGATCGCCAGCCCGCACAGGCGCATCACCGGCAGATCGATAACATCGTCGCCCACGTAACACACTTGGTCTGCCGCGAGGTCTTCCTTCCCCAGGATTTCATGAAATGCGGCGGCTTTGTCCTGCTGGCCCTGATATACATGATCCATTTTCAAATCGCGAGCCCGCAGGGCGACGGTTTCGGAGATGCGCTTGGTGATGATGCCGGTCTTCAGCCCGCCGAGTCGGGCCAGCGAAAAACCAGTACCATCGTGCGCGTCGAAGCCCTTGGCCTCGATGACTTCGTGGCTGGCGATTCCGAACCCGCCCTGGTCCGCCATCCGCTCGCGGCGCTCGTGAGTCCCCTGACCGGCGCCTCCGCCGGGAGCAGGGAACAGAAAAATCGTGCCGTCGGTCATTACGCCGTCAACGTCGAACAGCATTAGTTTGATCTTCTTCGCGCGGTCAGAGGACATGACCTTATGTTAGCAGCAGGAATTCTCGAACCACAGGGGCTCCGAGGCACAGAACCGTAGAAAACCTAAATCTTCACCACGGAGGACACGGAGATCACGGATAATTTCGGAAATCTTTTCCTGCTGCAAATTGCAGAAGCAGGAAATATGCGGTGGTTGTTGCTCCTCACATGAACACAACATTCGGCTCATTAGTTCGAGACGCCTCCTCGTGGCGCCGATGTCAGGTGCCGCAACTTTGAAGGCAATTATTTTGAGCCGTCGTGCGCGGGGTGCCTGTACCGAAGGCTAAATAGAATTCCTCAGTGTTCTCTGTGTCTCTGTGGTGAATTAGTACGAGCGAACAATTGGCGAAAACTCTGCTAAAATAACCGGATGTCTGTGGGGGAAATTCCGGTCGCGTTGGCCTGGGCGCATCCGCTGGTTGCGGAGTGGTTCGTCGGCAAGCTTTGGCACGCCCACCGAGCCCCAGGAGCAGGGCTGGCCGGAGATTCTCGCCGGACGCACCACGCTGATCTCCGCTCCCACTGGATCGGGCAAGACCCTCGCCGCATTCCTCATCTGCATTGACCGCCTGGTCCGCAAGGCGCTCGACGGGTCGTTGCGCGACTGCACCGAAGTCCTGTACGTCTCGCCGCTGAAGGCGCTGGGCAACGACATCCAGAAAAATCTCGACGGCCCGCTGAGCGAGATTCTCGCGCTGGCTGCCGAGCGCGGCTGTCTGATGCCGGAGATTCGCACCGCTGTCCGCACCGGCGACACGCTGATGAAAGAGCGGCGCGAGATGCTGAAGCGTCCGCCGCACATCCTGGTCACCACGCCCGAGTCGCTGTACATCCTGCTGACCGCCAACAGCAGCCGCGCCATCCTCAGCCATGTCGAGACCGTGATCGTCGACGAAATCCATGCGGTCGCCGACGACAAGCGCGGCGCGCACCTCACGCTTTCGCTCGAGCGGCTGGATCTGCTGGCGAATCGTCCCACGCGCATCGGACTGTCGGCCACGCAGAAGCCGATCGAAGAAGTCGCCGCACTTTCCTCACCGGCGCTGGACGCCCGGCTCCGGCCAGTGCGTCAACATCGGCCATCGCCGCAAGCTCGATCTCGCGGTCGAAGTGCCGCCTCCGAGCTTGGCCCCATCGCCAGCAACGAAATGTGGGGCGAGATCTACGACCGCATTGCCGAGCTGGCGATGCAGCATCGCTCGACGCTGGTCTTCGTCAACACGCGACGGCTGGCCGAGCGCGTGACGCTGCATCTGGGCGAGCGCATCGGCGAGGATCTGGTGGCAGCGCATCATGGCAGCCTGGCGCGCAAGCTGCGCCTGGCGGCCGAACGCAAGCTGAAGAACGGCGAGATTCGCCTGCTGGTGGCGACCGCATCGCTGGAGCTTGGGATCGATGTTGGCACGGTCGACCTGGTCTGCCAGATCAATTCGCCGCGTTCGATTGCCGTGACTCTGCAGCGTGTGGGCCGCGCCGGTCACTGGCGCGGAGCCGTTCCCAAGGGCCGTCTGTTCGCCACCACGCGCGACGATCTGCTGGAGTGCGCGGCAGCAGTGCGCGCCATCCGCCTGGGCGATCTCGATCGCATCCAGATTCCGGCTGTCTCCGCTCGACATCCTGGCGCAGCAGATCGTCGCCATGTGCGCTTGCGAAGACTGGGACGAAGACGCGCTGTTCGAGTGCGTGCGTCGTGCATATCCCTATCGCGATCTGAAGCGCGAAGAATACGACCGCATCTTGGAGATGCTGTCGCAGGGCATCGCCGCCAAACGTGGCCGCTATGGCGCGTATCTGTTTCGCGACATGGTGAACCGCCGCTTGCGGGCGCGGCGAGGAGCGCGGCTGGCGGCCATCACCAGCGGCGGCGCCATTCCCGAGACCGCGCTCTATACCGTGCTGGCGCAGCCGGAGGAAATTGTTGTTGGCACGGTCGACGAAGACTTCGCTGTCGAGAGCAACTGGCCGGCGACATCATGCTGCTGGGCAACACGTCGTGGCGCATTCGTCGGGTGGAATCGAACTCGGGCGCGGCTGGTGGTGGAAGACGCTCACGGTGCGCCGCCGACCATTCCGTTCTGGCGCGGCGAGGCTCCGGGGCGTACCGATGAGCTGTCGCTGCACGTGGCGGAGTTGCGCCAGCGCATCAGCGCTCTGCTGCCGAACACCGCGCCGCTGCCCGTGCCGGCGAATCCCGAGCTTCGTTGCGAGCCTTGGGGTGGAACCGAGCTTCAGCTCGGCGTTGAGGCGAGAGAGACGCACAGGTAGCGCGGAAGTTCCGCGCCGCAACCAGCGCCAGCGACGTTAAGGTTGAGCGGAGCTTCAGCTCCGCGTCAGGCGCCGGCGATTTTCGGGTAGAGCAGCCCTTCAGGGCTGCGTCCAGTCTGCCCCTTTTCACCTCCGAGCCGGCTTCAGCCGGCGGCACTCTTCCCGTTCAGCCGCGAATCCGTCTGCGCGGTCTCGAGTCTTCAGCCCGAAGTTCAGAACGCCGTCGCCTGGCTGAAAGACGAATGTGGGCTCGACGATGCCGGCGCCGAACAACTCGTCGAGTACGTCGTCACCGGGCGCGCCGTGCTGGGCGAGGTTCCGACGCAGCAAACCATCATCGCCGAACGCTTCTTCGACGAAGGCGGCGGGATGCAGCTCATCATCCACGCGCCCTTCGGCGGACGCATGAACAAGGCTTGGGGACTGGCGCTGCGCAAGCGTTTCTGCCGCTCCTTCAATTTTGAGTTGCAGGCTGCTGCAACTGATAACGGGCTGAACATCGCGCTTGGCAGAACAGCACAGCTTTCCGCTTGAGCGATGTCTTCCACTACCTGCAAACGGAGACGGTGCAGGAAATTCTGGAGCAGGCGGCGCTGGCCTCGCCCATCTTCGCCACGCGCTGGCGCTGGGATGCCAACCGCTCGCTGGCGCTGCTTCGCTTCCAGGGCGGCAAGAAAGTTCCACCGCAGATTCAGCGCATCCGCAGCGACGATCTTCTTGCGTCGGTCTTTCCCGACGTGGCCGCATGCCAGGAAAACATCGAGGGAGACATTAAGATTCCCGATCATCCGCTGGTGCAGGAGGTGATGAAAGACGTCCTGACCGAGGCGATGGATATCGACGGCCTGCGGCGCGTGCTGGATGGCATCCGCAGCGGCGCGATTCGCTGCCTTGCGGTCGATACGCCGGTGCCGTCGCAGTTCTCGCACGAGATCCTGAACGCGAATCCGTACGCCTTCCTGGATGATGCTCCGCTGGAAGAGCGTCGCGCTCGCGCGGTGCAGATGCGGCGCATGTTGCCGGAGGCGGTGCTTAACGAGGTTGGCAGGTTGGACCAGCAGGCTATCGCTCGCGTGCGAGAAGAGGCGCGGCCCGATGTTCGCGACAGCGACGAACTGCACGACACGCTGCAAACCCTGGTTGCGATTCCCGAAGAGATTGCCGGACGAGGACTGGCAACAGGCGATCGCGAGCTGGTCCCCATTGGTCGCCGAATTGATGGAAGGCTGGCGCGTGGTGAGGGCGAAAACCCCCGTGCAGCAGCCCTTCATCAGTGGATCGATTCCGGTAGAGCAGACCTTCAGGGCTGCGTCCGGCAGGCCCTCTTTTGATCAGCCGGCTTTAGCCGGCGGCGGGCTAAAGCCGGCAGAAAACAATAATGAGGGCGAGGGACGCGAACCTGAAGCTTCGCTCTACCTGGGTAACGGCGCGACCGGGCGCAATTATTACGTCGCCTCCGAACGGGCCAAGGACTTCGCTTTGATCTTTCCCGACGCCAGGTTCGAGGTCGTTGCACCAGACCTGCCTTCCAACGTGGCTTCGCGTGACGATGCTGTCCTGGCCATGGTCACTGGCTGGATGATGCATTGCGGCCCGATTACCGCGAATGCGCTGGCGTACTGGCTGGGTCTGACAGTGTCGGACGTCGAGAAAGCCCTGCTTCGCCTGGAAGCTTCGGGATCGATCTTGCGGGGAAACTTCACCGGACAAGTGCATGGTGAAGATGCAGTCGAATGGTGCGAGCGCCGCCTGCTGGCGCGCATCCATCACCTCACCGTCGCCACCCTGCGCAAGCAAGTTGAGCCGGTCACGGCAGCGCAATTCATGCGCTGGCTGCTGCGTTGGCAGCACGTGGCTCCGCAGTCGCAATTAAGCGGCGAGCGCGGACTGCTGGAAGCCGTACGGCAGTTGCAAGGTTTCGAAATTCCGGCCAATGCCTGGGAAAGACAGATTCTCGCTTCGCGAATCAATAATTACGATCCGGCTGCGCTCGATCAGCTTTGCCTGACCGGAGCCGTGGGCTGGGGCAGGCTGTCGCCGCATCCGGCAACGCTGGAGGATGTCGCACGAAGGCCGCCGCCGCGTGGTTCCCACCAGCGTTGCGCCCATCACGTTCTTTGTTCGTGAAGACTCGCGACTGGATGCAGCCGCGCGTGCGAAGACGAGCAAGGCTTTGAGCGCGTGCTGAGTGAGAGTGCTCGAGCGGTACTGGAGTTCTTGCGGCGCCGCGGCGCGTCGTTCTTTGCCGATATCGTGCGCGGCACCGGCAAACTGAAGGCGGAGATCGAGACTGCACTGTGGGAATTGGTGGCGGCCGGAATGGTTACCGCCGATGGCTTCGACAATCTGCGCTCGCTTATTAATCCCAAGCGCCGGCTGGGGCCTGGCTCGGGCAAAGCTCCCAGGCCTCGGCACACGCCAGGGCGTTGGTCGCTGCTCTATCCCGCCGAAAGCACCGATCGCAGCAAGCTGGCCGAAGCAACTTGCTGGATGCTGTTGCGGCGCTATGGCGTGGTCTTTCGCGAGATGTTGGCGCGCGAATCGAATCTGCCCAAGTGGCGCGAGTTGCTAATCGCGTTCCGCCGCCTGGAAGATCGCGGGGAAGTGCGAGGCGGGCGATTCGTCAGCGGATTTCTGGGCGAGCAGTTCGCGTTGCCGGAAGCGGTGGAGTCCTTGCGCGCCATGCGCAATCTGGCCGTTGCGGAGAGACCGTGACCATCTCGGCTGCCGATCCGCTTAACCTGGTAGGCATCATCGTTCCCGGCGAGCGCGTGCCCGCGATCTCGGGCAAGTACGTCAGCTTCCGCGATGGAATTGCCGTTGATGGCGAGGATCGATCGTCTCCCGCCCAGACAACAGCGGCTTGGACAGAACACCCCGAGGCTGCCGCGCAGTGATGCCCGAGGACTTAGTCGAAGGCGTCGACTATTACATGGAAAACGGCTTCATGGTATTCACCGCGATTTATTTGCGGAAGCGGGGATTTTGCTGCCAGTCAGGTTGCCGGCATTGTCCGTATGGGTTCCAGGCCACTCAAGCCGGAGGGAAGTCGCAAGAATAGGTATCCCTCGGCTCGGGTAGTAGCTTCGACTCCGCGCTGGCAAATCGGGTTCGCGCACTTAAGATGACGCACTCTCATGCGCAGGGTCTTATTCGCAAGAAAAAGCGGGCGCAAGGCCCGCTCAATTAAAGTTTCAGATGTTTATCCCATCACGTGGACGTGCTCGGGCTTGATCTTGTAGAGCACCCGCTGCTCGCCGGGCTGAGCGAACGGATATTTGTCTTTATCCAGGTACTTTTTCGCCATCTTATCGATGTGCGCCGTCGCATCCTTTTGGGTGACTTCGTGCACGCGCCCACGGATTTCGACGAAGCGGTAGGGGTTATCGGGATCAATCACGGCAACCGAGACGCGGGGATCGCGTTTGATGTTCTTGTCTTTCAGACGGCCCACGGCGGAATTCACCCAAACCTCACCGTTCTGGTAGTCAACCCATACCGGATTGGTTTGCGGACTTCCGTCAGGCATGAGCGTGCTCAGGCTGCCAAACGCTTTTTTCTGGAAAAGGTCGAGATAGTTTTCGGGAATCGAAGCGGACATGAAGAATCTCCTTACTTATTTCTGAGCCGACCAGGGACGACTATCGGCAATTGGATTCCGCAACCATTGTATGAGGTGCATGAAGTTCTGCAAGTCAAGGGCGCGGTACGGCAATTGGTAAGTACGCTGAGCGAGTCGAAGGCGCAGAAATAATCTTTCGAATCGCGGTTACTGGCCGATGCGCATTCCCTTCGGCAGATGGTGCGGATCGTAGATGAAGTCGACCAGCCCATCGCGATAGTCGATCTTGATCTGCAAGATGCGTAGCATGGCGAAACCCAGGATTCCGGACACTTCAGTGCCTGTGGTCTTACAGATGGCCGCCATATCGAAGGTCACGATGTCCTGGTTCTGTTGCTCGTAACGGCCGAACTGGAGCGCCGCTTTATCGGCCCGGTAAACCTTGGCTACACTCCCGCTGAGTCCGCGGATCTGGGTTCCCGGATCAGATCTGACCTGAGTGACCTCACGTGCCGCCCGGGTGGAAAGCACATTGCTGAAGGATCCGGTGTCGACCATGAACAGCATGGGGCCAGTCTGGTCCACCAGCGTGGGCACCAGCAGAATGTGTTTGAAGCGATAAACTTTGGTCCACTCGGCCATCTCAGGAGCCACGTAGGCGTCCTTAGGCAGCGAGGCCGCGGGGCTTGCAGGGTCGAGTTCCGGAGCCTCCTGTGGGGTCGTTTTCAAGGTCGCCGGCGTGGCGGCTTCATCCGGACGCTTGGGAAGCGGCGACAACCTGAGCTTGGCGCCGGGAATATCGATGTCGATCAGGTACGAACTGAAAACGTCGGTACCGATCAGACCATCCTGGCCGGTCACCGGAGTTGCCGAATCCGTAACTCGGACGACGCAGTCCTGAAATTCCAAATCGCCAATGCGGATCTGGTCGGCTACCGCGGTATACCCGCCTTGCTGGCCGCTGTCGCCCATGCCTGCGACCGGCTTATACGCCAGACGCTTAAGGCCGGCTTTCTCCGCCGTGGTACGTCCGATCAGGATGCCACTAGCGCCGGTGTCCACCGCCAGGTGCAACTCCTCGTTGTTGAGTTTCACCACCAGACCGGAGGCCCCCAATTGCATACCAGCCCGCGCCACGGCATAGAGCTTGGTATTGGTTTCTTGCACTTTGCTCGTCAGTCGGCAAGGGTGCTGCGCTGCAGGGTCAGGATTATGCTCGAGAAAGTAAAGATACTGTTGCAGGGGCTTGGCTGTTTGCGGATTCTGCAACCCAGGTCCAGCCAGATAGGCTTGGATAGCAGTGATCCGATCCGGCCAGGGAAGCGACTGCAACCAAAGCATCTGCACCGCCATATCGTTGGGGGCAAGCTCGCGCGCCCGGTTCATCTCGTCGTAAGCGTGACGATACAGTGAATAGGCCCGATAGACTCGCACCAGCCCCATGTACGGCGCCGGGTCTTTGGGATTAAGATTCTTCGACTTGATGTACGATCTTTCGGCATCCGATATCTTTCCCAGGCGGAATTGCAGGTCACCCAGGGTTAGCAGGAGCAATGGGGCATTGGGCAGCACCGCCAACGCGGCGTTGGTAGCGGTTACGGCCTCATCAAGTTGCTGCCGGATCAAGTACGTGCGGATCAGGCCAACTTGCGCCGCCACCGACGTGGGATCGGTGTTGACAATCGCCTGATACTTGGCCGCCGCCTCGGGGATAGCGCCCGACATGAAGAGCTTATCGGCGGCCACCAGCTCAGCGTTTTGGGAGGCCGTCGTAGCCTGGGCAAAGCCATCGACTGGAAGCCACAGGGTGAGAATAGTCAGCAGAAAGGCGCGGAAGCGTCGATTCATGGAGTGCAGATCCTGAACTGCAGAGTAGCACGAGTGGTCGCACAGACACTCAGGCCACTACCGCAGCGCGTCTTCCACTTCGCTGAGCCAGTCGGGGCGTTTCAGGAGTTCACGCGGTTTGGGACCGTCAGCCGCGCCGACAATGCCGTCGCGCTCCATCAGGTCGATGAGATGTGCGGCGCGGCCGTAGCCAATCCGCAGACGGCGTTGCAGCAGCGAAGTAGAAGCTTTCCCGTACTCCAGCACGATACGTACTGCATCCTGGAAAAGCTCGTCATTATCATCTTCCGCCGAACCGCTGACTCCGCCAGCGCTCTCCGAGTCGCTGTCCTCGCGCGGGGCCTCCAGGAACTTCTCCTGATACTGCGCCTGGCCTTGCGACCGCCAGAACTCGACTACCGCAGCGATCTCCTTCTCAGTCACGAACGGCGCATGCACGCGATGCACTCGAGCCGATCCGTTAGGCAGGTAGAGCATGTCGCCGCGTCCCAGCAGCGCTTCGGCTCCGTTGGCGTCAAGAATGGTTCGCGAGTCGATCTTGGTTGCCACCCGGAACGACATGCGGGCCGGGAAGTTGGCCTTGATCAATCCCGTGATCACGTCAACCGAAGGCCGCTGCGTCGCCAGCACCAGATGAATGCCGACCGCGCGCGCCATCTGCGCCAGGCGCGTGATGGAAGCCTCAACGTTTTGCCCGTCGAGCATCATCAGGTCCGCCAACTCGTCGATGATGATGACGATGAAGGGCAGCGGGCGCTCTTCGTCGCCCTCTTCAAACAGGCTCGCCGTGCTGCCATCGAACAGCCGGTTGTACTGGTCGATATTGCGTACGCCTTTCGCCGCCAGCAGTTTCAAACGGCGCTCCATCTCGCGGACCGCGTTACGCAGCGCATTCGAGGCCAGCTTCGGTTCGGTAATGATCGGCGTGTGCAGATGCGGGATGCCTTCGTAATTGCCCAGCTCCAGCCGTTTCGGATCGACCAGAATCATCCGAACCTCGTTCGGGGTGGCCTTGTACAAGATGGACATGATGAAGGCATTGATGGCCACGCTCTTGCCCGACCCGGTCGAGCCGGCAATCAGCAAGTGCGGCATCGCGTTCAGGTCGGCGGTGACGATGCGGCCGTTGATATCTTTTCCCAGCGCCAGCGTGAGCTTCGACTTGGTGCTGAGAAACTCCTGGGCCTCGACCACCTCGCGCAGCCAGATGGTTTCGCGCTCGTGATTAGGGACCTGGATGCCGACCGTTGATTTACCCGACATGCGCTCGATCAGAATGCTTTCGGCGCGCAGCGCCAGGCAGAGGTCATCGCACAGGCCGGTGACGCGGCTGTATTTGATGCCCGCTTCGGGCTTGAACTCAAAGGTGGTCACTACGGGCCCGGGATTGATCTGCACCACTTGTCCGCGGACGTCGAACTCGCCGCACTTCTCTGCCAGCACTTGAGCCAGGTTCTTCAATTCGAGTTCGTTGATGGCGCTGTGCTCGTCGGCTCGATGCAACAGCGCCGTGGACGGCAGCTTGTAACTGCCGGCCAAGCGAGGCATGGTGGTCTTGCCGCTGTGCGTGCTGTCAGCGCGCGAGGTGACAGCGATCTCTTCAGCGGGAGCCTCTTCTTCCAGGATCGCTGAATCGTTTGTCGGGCTATCGCCTTCGAACATGCGCTCGATGCCGCTCTTACCGCCTGCTGAATGAGCACTCTGCGGCAGGGGAGCAGGCGGGTCGCTGGGCGGCGGAGGAGCTGCGGGCTCTTCCACGGGCGCGATATAACGCTTGGGAACCAGTTGCGCAGTCACCACCGGCTTGGCGTTAGCCGCGGCCGCGCGCTTCTTCTCCAACTCTTTAGCGGCCCGTTTGCGCGCGCGTTCCATACGCCAGTCGGCGAGGCGATCCAGCGCAGCATAAGCAAAGCCAAAACGCGTTTGCGACCAGACCTGAATTGCGCCAAAGGAAAATGCCGTCGAAAGATACAGCGCAACGGCAATGACGGCGACGCAGATCAGATAGGCGCCGACCAGATTGAAGTAATGAATCAGAGCGTCGGCGACGATGCGCCCCAGCAGGCCCTCGGATGGAACGGCTCCCATCCAGCGAACACCCCAAGGCAGCAGTCCGATGAAGCCAGAGAGAAAAGCGAGCAACGCAGCCGCGCCAATCGTCTTGGCATAAGGCGCCTGGATGGGCCGGGATCGAAACCAGCGTAGCGAGTACATCCCGAGAAAAACGGGAATCAGAAAAGCCGCGAGCCCGAATACCTGTAATGCCAGGTCGGCGACCAGTGCGCCGAAGACGCCAATCCAGTTGTGCGCGGGCTTTCCGGCCAGCGGAGTAGCCGCCGTGTTCAGCGATGGATCGAGTGGCGAATACGAAATCAGTGCGAGGACCAGGAGGACCGCGAAGACGAACACCAGGAAGCCGATCAGCTCATTGAGCCGCCGGTTGGCCGTCGGAGTGAATGCGCGAGAAGCGATATTCATTTTGGCGTGCGATCGTTTCGCCGGAGCGCGCCTGCGAGGACTCATGTTGTCTGCCCTGTCTGTCGCGAGCAGACACCTACCTCTACCGCGCCGCCAAGGGAAGCGCGTGATCCGGAAAAATAACCGATGCGGGTTTGCCCATCGAAGCCGTTGCCGGCCCGATTGAGCTGCACATACGCCAGAGCCAAAGTGATTATCCCAAAAAGACGAGCTACCGCGATGAGAAATAAAATCTTAGGCGTTGTCGAAGTAGTATCCCCCAAACCCAGTTGTCAGTGGTCAGTTGTCCGCGGGGCGCGTGGTCAGGATGCACTCTCACCCAGTTACGTTCCTTGGTGGCTATGACAAGCCGGAACTCACCCATGCACGCGACTGATCCACCACAGCACTCCTGCGCCGACGATGATGCGGTAGATGGCGAACACCGTGAAGCCGCGGGTGCGGACCCAGTTCATGAACCAGGCGACCACTCCGTAGGCGACTACGAAAGAGACGACAAATCCGATGATCAGCACGATCCAGGAGTGCGCGTCGCTGGGCATGGTGCCGATCGCGCTGGGTTCGCCGTGATGCGGCCGCATTGATTTGAACAGGTCGTAGAAGGTGGCGACGACCATCGTGGGAATCGAGAGGAAGAAGGAAAATTCCAACGCTGCGGGGCGGCTCATGCCCGCCAACTCGCCGCCCGTGATGGTCGACATTGATCGCGAGGTGCCGGGGAAAACGGCTGAGAAGATCTGGCAGAAGCCAACCCACATCGCCTGGCCCACCGACATCTGCTCCATATCTTCGGTGAGCTTGCCGCGGGCGAACGCCTTGTGCTGCGAGCGCTCATAGATTGCGTCGACGATCCACATCACGATGCCGCCGACGATCAGTGCGACTCCCATGATCTCCAGACTCTCAAGATGCTTGCCGATGATCTTGGTCAGCAGAAACGCCGGTATCGCAGTCACAAGAAAAGCGATGACAATAAGGCTCAACGGATGATTGACGATGGTTCGGTCCCCGCGTTTTCCCTGGGGAAAGTCGCCGACGAACTCGACAATGCGGCTCCAGAAGTAGATCGGCAGGCAGAGAATCGCGCCCAACTGGATGACGATGGAGAACATCTTCCAATAGCCATTGCCCAGGTCGATTCCCAACAAGGCTTCGCAAATGCGTAAATGCGCGGTCGAGCTGACAGGAAGAAATTCGGTTAGACCTTCGATGATCCCCAGAATTACAGACAAGAAGTAGTCGTTCAATTCGCCTCCGCTAGAATAGAGCGCAATGCAAGCGTGGTGGGTTCTTTCCTCCGCATGGTATTTCTCAAAGGCAAGGGAAGGGAGAGGACACCCGCTTCAGCGACGCTGCCGAAACTCCTACTATTCCACCGTGTTCCCAAATGTGGGAATTTTGTTCGTCACCATATATACCAGACGCTCGGCCCGATTGGACCAGTCGGTATCGTTGGGGTATTGCGCAATTAGCTTCTTGGCAACATTGAGCGAACGTGCCGTGGAGTCGTCTGCCTTCTTCTGCTGATTATCCGTCTTGTAGATTTCGATCAGCGCCGAGTATCGCCACGCCGCTTTGTAGAGCGCCTCGGGTGCTTTAGGCGACTGCGGATGCTCGTCGGCATACTTCAGGTAGATCGCAGCCTCCAACTCCGGGCACTTGGCCAGCGCTTCCCATTCGCCACACACTTTATTGTCGATCAGGTGATAAGCGGCAAGGTCAGCCCACTTCGTGCGGGGAAATTTTTTCATCACCTGCCGCATGTGATCTTCGTCGATCTGGTAGCGCAGATCGGGATCGCGCATTTTGGCCGAGGGCCGCGAAGCCGCGTCGGCGGCGTCAATCTGCCAGCGGATGTCGGCCGCCCGGTACAGAGATTCAGCGGCCAGCGGAGAACTGGGGAAGTATTCGGCAATGCGGGCATACAGTCGCAGGGCGTCTTGCGCGGCGCCCCGGCGTCCGTCGCGATGGCTGGCCTCCATCTCGCAATCGAAAGCCTCTCCGAAGAGAATCTTGTCGCCATCGGGAGTGGTGGTAGTGATGATGCCTTTGTCGAGAATCCAGCCAGTGACGTTGCGGTCGCCTTCGTTCTCCGGATCCTGACTCACCTCGACGGTTCCGACGACATTCATCCAGCCGGGCGTGCGTTCCATGACGGCGACTTCGCGGCCGCGGCTGATGTTCGAGATCTTCGCCGATGCGGTGTTTGGCGACACGTAAATCACGCTCTCGCGCAGCATGATGCCGCGCTCGGTGGCCAGCGCCGACAGCGAAACGAAGACAATGAACAACACGGATGAGCTGCAAAACAATTTGTGCGACACCTGCTACTCCTGCACTGCGTATTCCTAGTTCGACGCAATCGCTTCTTGCAGCACTTGCGCCAGCAATTGCGGATCGACGTTTCCACCACTAACCACGGCGACGGCCTGGGTCGACTCCGGTAATTCCTTGGCATGAAACAGCCATGCCGCGAACGTAATCGCGCCGCTGGGTTCGGCCACGATGCGGGCGTTGCCGGCGATACGCCGCATGGCGGTGCGAATCTCGTCTTCCGTCACCGTGATCACATCATCCACAAACTGCCGGATATGCTTAAAGTTCAGCGGCCCGATCGATTGCGTACGCAGGCCGTCCGCCAGCGTGCTGGAGACGCGATCGGCGGACAACGAGACGATCTCGCCTTTGCGGAAACTTTGCTGAGCGTCATTGGCCAGTTCGGGCTCGACGCCGATGACCTTGGCGCCGGATCCGCTCAACTTGAGTGCGGCGGAGATTCCGCTGATCAAGCCGCCGCCTCCGACGGGAACGAGTACCAGATCGACGTTCGGCAAATCCTCCAGGATCTCGAGTCCGGCGGTGCCTTGTCCGGCGATAATCTGCTCATCGTTGTAAGGTGGCACGATCACGTAGCCGTGCTGTTGCGCCAACTCTTCAGCTTTCCGCATGCGCTCGGCGCTGGCCGGGCCCACGGTGACGATCTCTGCGCCCAGTGCGGCGGTACTCTCAACTTTGAGGCGGGGCGCGTTGCGCGGCATCACGATAACCGCCTTCACTCCCAGAGCGCGCGCCGCATAGGCCACTCCCTGAGCGTGATTGCCGCTGGAATATGAAATGACTCCGCGCTGACGTTCTTGTTCCGTAAGCGACGCGATTTTGTTGTAAGCGCCGCGCAGCTTGAAAGAGCCAATAGGCTGCAGGCTCTCGGGCTTCAACCAAAGCCGGCCACGGGCGGAGTCGTTTTTCGTTGCGTCTGCGTTGGGCCTGCTCGCTGGAGGGAAGTAGGCAATGAGTGGCGTGCGAGCCGCGACTCCGTGCAATCGTTCCTGCGCTCGCTTTATGTCTTCCAGTGTCACCATGGCTGGATCACCGCACGAGCGCTCCCGCAGCGTCGTTAGAAACAGATCTTCCGCATAACCGAGTGGCCGCCGTCGGAGCTATCCACATCCCGGCAGGCATAGCCGGGGTCTTACCGCCGGTTGTGCTTCGCGCTTCGTGGATCATGGATGCCATCCAGTGTACAAGCGCCAGGCGATCGCGCAAATTGATCTTGCCGCCGAAGTCCACATGGCCAATGGCAGGGCTGACCAGCGCAGCAGCAAGATACTCCTTCGGGATGTCGCGTTCCAGCCACAACATCTCAGTGGGCGGAATGATGGAATCGTCGGAGCCGTGTAGCAGCAGCACCGGCATCTGGAGAAAGCGCAGGTGACCAGCCGGTGATGCTGCCGCCAGCTCCTCGCGGCGTTTGTCGATCTCGTCGAGGATGGCAGGGGCGAGGCTCTCACGCTGCTTATGATAGACGTCTTGCATGATCTGCTGGTCGGAGGGCGTCATGGTCTTGGTCAGCGCCTCGGAAGCTTTGCCGTTGCCCGAAAGCAGCACCTTCAACGCATTGTGCGCGGTCTGCGCGTCTCGGGGAGCAAAGAAATCCTGCGGCTCGTCGTACATCACGATCAACGGACCGTACTCATGCGGGGCAAGGTGTTCGACGGAACCATCGGGGCGCACCGCTTCGCCGGTAGCGAAGAAGCGCAGCACGTGCGCCAGGTCGTAGTATCCGCCGACGGAAGCGACCCAGGCGATCGAGGGAGCATATTGCGGGTCGCTGGCCGCCAACAGCGATAAGCCTCCCGAGAAGCTGATCGCCAGAATGCCGACCTTGGGCACGCTAAGTTGCTGGGCGAAGCTTTGCGCGGCCGTGCCGATGAGGTCGGCCGATTCGCCCTGCACGCGATAATCGGCAATGCCGGGAACCAGAGGGGTCATGACGAAGTAGCCGCTAGCCGCCAGCGAACGCGCGAAGTTCACCAGCCGCGGCTCGTTGATGCCGAGCTCGTGCATTCCATGAACGACGACAATGCCAGGCGCGAATCCGACTCCGCGCGGAAGATAGACGCGAGCAGAAATTGGTTTGCCGCGGAAGTCGAAGGCAGTGTCGTGTACGTCGACAGGATGCACATCGTAGCTGGCAAGCCATCCCGTGGCATGGGGATCGGAAATGCGCTGCAGCAGGGAAGCAGCCCGCAGATAATCTTGCGCGATGGGATAAAGCAGGGCCACGGCAATCGGAATCAGCAGCAGAAGCCAGGCCAGCAATCGCGCGTTGCGAGACGGGTTGCGACCTTGCCAGGGAACGGTGGTCATGAGAGAGGCAGAGGATACGTGGAAATCAGTCTAAGCCAGACGCACTACAGGTGTGCCGGGGGCGTCGCAAATCAAGTTAACTCGCGCGGAGTTCTTCCACTCGCAGACGACGCACCTTGATTTTGCTTTCGTTTTTTCGGGCTGCCGCAAGATCAAAAGCAAGCTGCATTCCCAGCCAAGTTTCCGGCGTGCTGCCAAACGCTTTCGTTAGCCGAATCGCCATTTCCGGACTGATTCCAGATTTGCCATTCACAATGTTATTGAGCGCTTGCCGAGTGACGCCGAGGACCTTGGCGCCTTCCGTGACGGAAAGCCCCAAAGGTTCGAGGCAGTCATGCCGGACAATGCGGCCGGGATGTACGGGGTTCTTCACGGGCACAGCTCTATCTCCTTCCTGATGGTCATCGACTTCTAGTGGTAGTCGATCAACTCTACATCGACTACATCCATTCCCTCAAAGCGAAAAATGATTCGCCAGTTAGCCCGCACTGTAATCGACCATGCGCCCTTAAGATCGCCTTTGAGCTGGTGTAGGCGGTATCCCGGAAGATCTAAAGCTTGTGGGGTGGTAGCGGCGTCGAGAACCGTTAGGATTCGCTGAACTGTCTCCACCAGATCGGGGCGGATTCCACTACGATCGCCACGCTCATAGAGTCGCTTCGGGCCGCGGTGTCTAAAGCTCCTGATCACTCAACAGTGTGATGTGACAAGTGTCAGTTGTCAACCGGAGCGAAATAGAGAAAATGTGCCTCATTGACGAGACAGCATCCTACACTTCCAGGATCACCGGCATAATCAGCGGCCGCCGCGAGGTGTTCTTCACGATGAAGCGCTTCAGGTCCTGGCGAATCTTCTCTTTGATCATGCCGTAGTCGCCCTTTTCTTCGTCGCTCGACGATTCCAGCGTGTTCATCACCGTACGCCGCGCCTGGTCCATGAAGCCATCTTCCTCGCTCATGCTGGCTCCGAAGCCGCGCATTACGATTTCGGGAGAGCTCTCCACTTTCCCCGTCAGCTTGTTGATGGCGATGATGGGCAGCACAATGCCATCTTCGCTAAGGTGACGGCGGTCGCGAATTACCAGGTCCTCGACCATCTCGCCCGAGGAATTGGAGTCGATGCAGACGCGGCCTACATTGATCTTTCCTGCCTTGCGTGCACCCATCTCATCAAACTCGAGGATATCGCCGCTCTCAATCATGATGACCTTGCCGACGGAACTATGCATTGCTCCCGCCATCTCGGCGTGCAGCTTCAGCTGACGGTATTCGCCATGAATCGGGATGAAGTATTGCGGCTTCACCAGGTTGATGATGAGTTTCAGCTCTTCCTGGCTGGCGTGTCCGCTGACGTGCACCGGTGGCGACGAGCCATCGTCATAAATGACGTGAGCGTCGCGGCGGAAAAGGTGGTCCACCACGCGATAGATGGCCTTCTCGTTGCCGGGAATAATTCGCGACGAGAGTACGACAGTGTCGCCAGGCTGAATGCGCGCGTGCTTGTGATTGTCCACGGCAGCGCGGGAAAGCGCCGACATCGGCTCGCCCTGGGTGCCGCTGATCAGCACACAAACTTTTTCCGGCGGAAAGTCGCGAATCTGCGCCGGATGAATCAGCAACCCATCAGGTATTTCAAGATAGCCTAGATCCTGCGCGATCTCGGCTGACTCCATCATTGAGCGGCCCACCAGCGAAACTTTGCGGCCATTCTCGAAAGCTTGATCGATCGTCAGCTTAATACGATGGATCGATGACGAAAAGCAGGTGATGAACAGGCGGCGTTCGGCGCGCGAGAAGATTTCCTGGAAACGCGCGCGGACTGCGCGCTCGCTGGGGGTATAGCCCTTGCGCTCCACGTTGGTCGAATCCTGAAACAGCGCCAGCACGCCTTCTTTACCGTATTCCGCAAAGGCGTGCAAGTCGAACAAACGGTTGTCGGTGGGCGTGGGATCAACCTTGAAGTCGCCGGTGTGAATCAGAATGCCAAGCGGCGTGTGGATGGCCAGAGCCACGCAATCCACCAGACTGTGGGTCACGTGGATGGGATTGATCGTGAACGGTCCAATCTTAAAGCGCTCGCCCGGCTTGATCTCGTTCAGGACCGCATTGTCGAGCAGACCATGCTCTTCCAGCTTGCCTTCTACATAGGCGAGGGTAAATTCGGTCCCGTAGACGGGAACGTTAAGCTCGGAGAGAAGCCAGGGCAGTGCTCCGATATGGTCTTCGTGGCCGTGGGTCAGCACCACCGCCCGCACATGAGCGCGGTTCTCGATCAAGTAGGTTAGATCGGGGACTACGATGTCGACGCCGAGCAGTTCGGCTTCGGGGAACATGAGTCCGGCATCGATGACGATGATGTCATTACCCCAGCGAATGGCCATGCAATTCATGCCGAATTCGCCGAGTCCACCGAGAGGTACAACCTGAAGTTTTCCTATTGGCATCTGCAATTCTCGATGCTAGCACAGGAAGCGCGCCGAGATTGGCAGGTCCGATGCCGGATCGGGCCGCCCGCGCCTATACTGGAAGAGTCAACCATGCGACACGACGAGCGAAAATCCTGGCTCCGGCGACGGTTGGAAGGCGCGATACGAAATGCCTTCCTTAAGGCCTACGACACCATCAAGGTCGATCCCGCAAACTACCTGCAACATCTGCGGATGGCTTATAACCTTCCGGCGTTCACTTACGAAGGAGTGTATTCGGTCAATCCCGAGATTCTGGATCGCATTGCCGAAGACACCATTCGCGCGCACATGCGCATGGCCGCCGCCGAGGGCGCAGGACTGGGGCTGGGTGGACTGTTCACCATGTTGCCCGATCTCGGCATTCTGGCTGGAATCACTCTGCGCATGATTCAGAAGCTGAGCCTGCTCTACGGTTTTTCCTATAACACCGAGCAGGAAGAAGCCGAGTTCTGGGTAGCAGCCGCCAGCGCCGCCGGAGTTGATATCAGTCGCGAACTCGTCGAGAAGCAGTTCGTGTCGAAATTTGTTCCTCGCGTCATTCAACGCATTGCGGTCAGCGCCAGCGCCGAGATTGTCGAGAAGTGGACGGCGCGGCTAATTCCTCTCGTCAGCTCGGTGATCGGAGCAGGGTTGAACTATTACTTTGTGAAGATCTGGGGCGAGCGGGCCGTGGCGCACTTCCGGCAAAAGCATCGGGAAATCCGGCAGACGAAAAATCCGATTCCGTTGCCCGCCAGCCGGAACTAATCGTTGGCCGGCTGATCGTCGGCAAACGATTCCAGCTTTCGACGGGCCTTCCCGCGAAGCATACCCATCAGCGTCATTCCAATTGGAATCAAGAAGAAGAGATAGCCTGCGAGTCCTGCCACTCGGATCGGCAAGATCGCCGCGGTCGCGGCACACAGGGTACCGACCCCAAACGAGAGCCCACTCTCGATCATGCTGGAGTGCGTATCGAAGATTTCAAGCGCAGTCAACTGCAACGCTCGCTTCTGGCGCAGCGCATTCCAGTACAGCAAGACGAAGACAAGGAACACCGTCGCGTAACCCAGTCCATAAATGATCATCAGCGTCGGCGTCTGCTGTGCGTTCAACCAGGAGCCGGCTTGGCCGTTTGTCCCATTCACATTCTTGTAGCCCGTCAACTCATTAAATATGCCCGTGAACAGGAATTTTAGCGGGTAGGTATACAACAACATTACGAACAGCAAAATGAAATTGAGCGTGGCGGTTGTGCCGTCCTCCAAGCCATAACGACGGAAGAAATTATGGTGCTCCCACCAAACCAGGGCGAAGATGGAGAAGCACATGGCGAAAGGCACAAAGCCCCGCATGTCGGCCAGCAACGCATCGAAGGTTCGTGGCACTTCAAGGGAGACCACCAGCAAGGTGAGGGAGAAGCCGAAGACCACGTCGCTAAAAGCCTCAATACGCGAGACACCGTGACTGCGTGGCCGAAACTTGAATCGGCTTTCACCGGGCGGAAGTTTGTCGGGCATGCGAGGTTGCACCGGCCTTACATCATTTCTGAAATCGCTCTACTGTAGCGCGTCCACGACCACCTGAGAAGGCCGCTCGGCATCGAACTCGCCTTCCCACTTCGCCATCACCACCGCTGCCAGACAATTGCCCAGCACATTGACGGCCGTACGCCCCATATCCAGCAATTGATCGACGCCGAGCAACAGAAACACCGGTTCAGTGGGCAGTCCGGTGGAACTGGCCGTGGCCAGCAGGATCACCAGCGCCGCGCGCGAGACGCCGGCCACGCCTTTGCTGGTGAGCATCAGGGTCAGCATGATCATGAGCTGCTGGCCCAGCGACAGATGGATGCCGGATACCTGCGCGACAAAAATCGCCGCCACCGAAAGATAGAGCGAGCTGCCGGTGAGATTGAAGCTGTAACCGGTGGGAATGACGAACGCCACGATCTGCCGAGGAACGCCAATGGCCTCCATCGCTTCCATGGCGCGAGGAAGCGCGGCTTCGGAGCTGGCGGTGCCGAACGCGATCGTAACTGGTTCGGCGACGGCCTTCATAAACGTTCGCAGCGGAACGCGGAAGATCAGCGCAATCGGTAACAGGACGCCGAGGATGAAGACGATCAGCGTGGCGTAGAGAGTGAGCAACAGCTTCAGCAAGCTGCCGAGGACAGCTAATCCCGTGTGTCCCACAGTGTAGGCTACGGCTGCTCCTACTCCGAGCGGCGCCATATACATCACCAGGTTGGTGAACTTGAACATGACCTCGCTCAGGCTCTCGCAGAAGGCCAGCATGGGGCGACGCTTGGGCTCGCTGATCATGGCTAGGGCGATGGCGAAGATCAGGCTGAAGACCACTACCTGCAGCACCGCGCCATCCGCCACGGACTTGGCGATGTTCTCGGGAAAAATATTCAGGATGGTGTCCTCGCCGCTGAGCTTGCTGACGGAGGATGTATCCGTGTTTGTCGCCGGAGGCAGATGGACCCCGACTCCCGCTTTGCTCAGGTTGATGGCACCGAGTCCGAGAAAAATCGCGATGGTGGTAACGATCTCGAAGAAGATGATGGAGCGAAGTCCCAGGCGTCCCACCTGGCGCAGGTTGGAATGCCCGGCAATGCCGACCACCAAGGTTGCGAACAGCAGCGGCGCTATGATGGTCTTGATCAACCTAAGAAAGATGAGTGCGAGCACGCGCAGGTGGATGGCGACGTTGGGGAGGTCGTGTCCAATTTCGGCGCCCAGCAGCATCGCGATGAAGATCCATGCCGTGAGCGTCCGGCGCAGGCAGCCATAGACCATCAGAGCAGCCAGCGCAATCCAGCGGAAAGAAGGGAAAAGCAATGCGATGGATGGGCTGCTGATTTGCGAGCAAAGCAACGCGAGCAAGGCAGCAATCACCGCGACGAGAAGAGCGATGTTTTGGCGGCGATGGCTGTTGGTTGACTTCATGGGTCCGGAATTCAGCTCCCGTCTGGGCGAGGACGTATTTCTGTTTTGAAGGGGCACGCCTTTCAGGCGTGCCGTATAAGGGTCTCGGAAGGTCCGGCTTTAGCCACTGGGGGGAATGCTTGTTGACTCCATCTGGCACCCGGAATCCGGGGCTAAAGCCCCATTTTAATAATTACTCTGACGACACAGCTAAAGCCGTGCCCCTTCAAAACTCAAAGCAACTCTGACCAGCGTCACTGTTACCGAAGAATATCCTCCAGCTCCACTCCGCGATCGGTGCGCTCGTCGCGGTACTTCACAATCACAGGAGTATAGAGCGACAGACCCCATTCCGCTGCTTTGCCCTTGGTGATCGCACGCGAACCCGGGACCACTACCGCTCCTTCCGGAACTCGAAGAGGTTGGCTCGCCGAGGCGCGGTAAATCTCGCCCGTCACGGTGTCGAACAGAGGCGTGGATCGCGTCAGAATTACCCCGGCGCCTAGCACAGCACGCGCGCCAACCTGGGTTCCTTCGTACACTCCGCAATTGCCGCCGATGAGCACATCGTCTTCGATGATCACGGGCGACGCATTGATCGGCTCCAACACGCCGCCGACTTGCGCCGCTGCACTGATGTGCACCCGCTTGCCGACCTGCGCGCAGGAGCCTACCAGGGCGTGCGAGTCGACCATGGTTCCTTCGTCGACGTAGGCGCCGACGTTGATGAACATAGGAGGCATGCATACCACGGACGACGCGACATAAGCCCCGCTGCGCACCGATGAGCCGCCCGGGATGACGCGTACCTGCTCGGTGGCAGCGAAGTGGCGCGTAGGGTACGTATCCTTGTCGACGAACGAAAGCACGCGCGGATCGCCGCTCTCTGCCAGCTTGCCGATGCGGAAACCGAGCAGGATGCCTTGCTTCACCCAGGCGTTGTTCATCCAGAGGCCGTCGACCTTCTGCGCCGCGCGGATCGTGCCTGCGGTCAAGGCATCGCGGAATCGCACAAACGTCTCGCTGGCGGACGGATCCTGCGAGGCATCCGGCCCCATCGCATACAGCCGCTCGATTTCACGCTGAAGTTCATGCATGGCGGGCAGTATAACCGTTGGCCGTGGCGCGCTCCAGCCAGCCGCGATGCCAGCGGTTGAATGCTGGCGAAATGAACAGGAGTGGCGGCGAATTCTTATCTCCGCTCAGCAGGTTTGCTTCTTCAGTGGGCCGCCGGCTGACCTTGCAGCAGGCCCACGTCCGTCGCCACCTTTTCGAGCTTGATGCGGTTTTCCTTCTTCATGGGGACCAGAGGCAGGCGATAAACCTCTTCGAGGCGGCCCATCATGGCCAGCACGGCCTTCGCCGGACCGGGATTGGACTCGATGAAGTTGGCCTGCATGAGCGGTAGATACTTGCGGAAAAGTTGACGCGCAGTGTCCCACTTATTAGAGAGTGCGGCGCCCGTCATGCGCGTCATCTCTGCCGGGATTTCGTTCGAGACCACGGAAATGATTCCGACACCGCCCAGTCCGATGACCGCCAGCGTAATCGCATCGTCGCCAGAGAACACCAGGAAATCTTCCGGTACCGAGGCGCATACCTCGGCGATCTGCGAGATGTTACCGCTGGCTTCTTTCACGCCGGCGATGTTGGGAATCTCCGCCAGTCGTAGCAGCGTGGGAGTCTCGATATTGGTCCCGGTGCGTCCGGCAATGTTGTAGAGCACCAGCGGCTTGCTGGAGGCCTCGGCAATAGCCTTGAAGTGTTGATAAACGCCTTCCTGCGTGGGCTTGTTGTAGTAGGGCGTAGCCGTCAGAATGTAGTCGACACCGGAGCGTGTAGACATCTCCTTGGTTTTCGCCACTGCCTCGCGTGTGTTGTTAGAGGTTGCGCCGGCCATGATCGCTACGCGACCGGCCGCGGTCTCGATAGTCAGATCAATCACGCGCAGCCATTCATCGTGCGACAACGTTGGGGTCTCGCCAGTTGTTCCGCAGGGGACGAGAAAGTCGATTCCAGACTCAACCTGCCAGCGCACCAGTTCGCGCAGAGCGGCTTCGTTCACGCTTCCATCCTGCTTGAAGGGAGTGACCAGGGCTGTACCACATCCACGCAATTTCATCTAAGCAGGATAATCCTCAGAGCTGCGAATCTCAAAAAATATGGTTCACCACAGAGGCACAGAGACACAGAGGATTTTCTTAGGGACGTCGGATTCGTAGCTGTTGGTCCGCTCTGCATTATCGTGACCGACGATCTAACTGCTACGGAAGGAACTATAGATGTTATTTGCTCTGTGTCTCGGTGTCTCCGTGGTGAAAAGCACTTCAGAGCTGCGCGAAGATGTCTTTGAACTCGTAGAACCCGGTTTTGCCGGCGATCCACTCCGCTGCAAGGACCGCCCCTTCGGCAAAAGTGCGCCGCGACTTGGCTTCGTGCGTCAGGACGATGCGGTCGCCGGCTGAATTGAGTTCCAACGTATGCACGCCGGCAACCTCGCCTTCGCGTTCGGAGGTGATATCGAGTCGTACCCCGGAAGCTTGTTCCAGCACGCGTTGCAATGTCGAGGCAGTTCCCGACGGCGCGTCTTTTTTATGGATGTGATGGATTTCGGTGATGTGTCCGCTGTAATTGTGCTTGAGAGCGGGCGCCGCAGCCTGCACGATCTGAAAAAACAAATTCACGCCATAGGAAAAGTTTGCGCCGAACACGAATCCGGTTCCCGCTTGCTCGACGGCCTGACGAACGTGTTCCATCTCGCCGTACCAGCCGGTGGTTCCGACCACCATCGCCTTGCGCGCTCGCGTGCAGGCTTCGATGTTGGCCAACACCGCGTCGGGTGCAGTGAAATCGATCGCCACATCGAAGTCGTGGAGGTTCTCGGCGGTAAGCCATGCTGCGTTCTGGTTCACATCGGCATCGATGGTTTGCACCTGATGTCCGCGCTCGCGCGCCACGTCGGCAACTAACGATCCGGTCTTGCCGGGCCCCAAGCACCAGGAGGTTTAGCGAGCGCTTGCTCAATCGAACACCTCAGGATCGACGTCGGCAAAAAATTTGGCGTGCAGCCGGCGCACCGCTTCGGGAACGTCGGCTCTCGTCGATGACGAATGTCAGGTTGATCTCCGACGCACCCTGCGAAATCATGCGCACGTTGATGTCGCGAATCGCTTCGAAGATCTGCGCCGCCACCCCGGGCGTGTCGCGCAGGTTCTCGCCCACCAGGCACACAATCGCTTTGCGGCCTGAATACTTCACGAACGCCAGCTTTTCCAGGTCGGCGGCAATCTGCGGAATCGCTTCGTTGGAATCGACGGTTAGCGAGATGCTGACCTCGGAGGTGGATACCACATCGACCGCGCAATGATGGCGGGCAAAAATCTCGAAGACCTTGGCGAGGAAGCCGTGCGCCATCAGCATGCGGGCGGCAACAATCTCGATCACGGTGATACGGGTCTTGGCGGCGATGGCTTTGAACAGCGAATGCGAACGCGGCGTATGTGACAAGATGCGCGTGCCCTGGTTCGACGGATTGCGCGAGTTCAGCACCAGCACGGGAATGTTCTTCTCGACTGCGGGCAACACAGTTGCCGGATGCAGAACCTTGGCCCCGAAATAAGCCAACTCGGCAGCCTCTTCGAAACTGATGAGCTTGATGCGGCGGGCATCGGGACAGATACGCGGGTCGGTGGTCTTCATGCCGTCCACGTCGGTCCAGATCTCGATGCGCTCGGCGTTCAAGCCCGCGCCCACCAGCGCCGCGGAAAAATCGGAGCCGCCTCGGCCGATGGTAGTGGTAATGCCTTCGCGGGTCGCGCCGACGAAACCGCCCATGATCGGCACGCGTTGCTGCTGCAATCAGCGGCTTGACGCGATCGTGCAGCCGATCGTTGATTTCTTCCACCTGAGGCACGGCACGGCTGTGCTGGGCGTCGGTGACGATCACTTGGCGGGCATCGACCAGGCTCGCGGGAATGTCACGGGCAACAAATGCGACGGTGCGATCATGCTGGACAGTCGCTCGCCGAAGGAGACGACATAGTCAGAGGTGCGTGGGGTAAGTTCGCCGACCGCAGAGATCCCGCGAAGCAATTCCTCGAGCGAGTCGAACTCGGAGCCCAGTTCGCTGTGCAGCTCGGTGTGCAGGCCGGTGCCCAGCAATTCGCCGGCAGTGAGGTAGTGACGCTCGCGAAGGCTGCGGCAGATATCGAGGGCCTGGTCGCGCTCGCCACGTCCGGCGGCAGCGGCCATGGCCAGCAATTGGTCCGTAACCTTGGCCATGGCGCTGACCACGACGAACGGGCGCTCGACCATGCGCGATTTCACAATGCTGGCGACGCGATCGATGGCCGCGGCATCCTCGACTGAGGTCCCGCCGAACTTCATGACGATCACGGACGCACCGCCGTGCGGCCATTCTGCCGGTCACGGCAACAGACCCTTAACTTTCAGGAGCTCGGCATTGAGCAGCGCCGCGCCTGCCGCGCCGCGAATGGTGTTGTGCGAAAGCACCGTGAACTTGTAATCGAGCACGCCACAAGGACGCAGCCGGCCCACGCTGACCGTCATTCCATTCCCGCGATCCACATCAAAGCGAGGCTGCGGACGGTCGGGCGCACTGTCGTAAACAATCGGCTGCGCCGGAGCCAGCGGCAGTTTCAATTGCTGCGGAGTCGAGCGAAACTCATTGAAGGCTGCAATGATCTCGTCCGCAGAGGCCTTCTGTTTCAGCTTTACCGACACCGACTCCGTGTGGCCGTCTTCTACCGGCGACGCGATTGCAGTGCGCCGTCATGCTGAAGCCGGCATCCTCCACATGATCGCCGTCCAGGCTACCCAGGAGCTTGCGCGTCTCCTCCTCCATCTTCTCTTCTTCCTTGGCGATGTAAGGAATCACGTTGCCCAGAATATCGAGCGAGGCCACGCCGGGATAACCCGCGCCGCTGACGGCTTGCATAGTGGTGACAAACAGCGTCTCGATGCCGAATTTCTGATGCAGCGGCGCCAACGCGACCACCAAGCCAATCGCCGAGCAGTTGGGATTGGTAACGATGTAGCCGCCCGAATCCTTTCGCCAGCCCTGATGCTCGATCAGGGCGAGGTGATCGGCATTGACCTCGGGAATCACCAGCGGAACATTTTCCTGCATGCGAAAGGCGCTGGAGTTGCTGACCACGGCGCAACCAGCGGCGGCGAACTGGGGCTCCAGTTCGCGCGCGATGCCGGCGTCGAGCGCTGCGAAAATCACTCGAGGCGCACCGTCGGGCGAGGCGTTTGAGACATTCATCTTACGCACACGATCAGGGATGGTCGTTTTCAGACGCCAGCGAACTGCATCGCCATAGGCCTGTCCGGCGGAGCGATCGGAGGCCGCCAGCCACGCCACCTCGAACCAGGGATGAGCTTCGAGGATCTGGATGAAGCGCTGACCCACCACTCCGGTAGCGCCAAGAATTCCGACAGGGATTTTCTGTTGCGACATTTTGGTATGAAAAATCAAGTTATATCACGTCGGGGAGAGTCATGAGCCGAGTCAGTTTTCGGTACAACGATCAGCGGAGCGGGGAGCGAGTCAGTTTCAAGGCCGCGGCAATCTCGCGGGCAACCTGTTCGGCGGTCTTTGACTGGGTATTCACGATGAGTTTCGCTCTTCGATAGGAGGGCAGGCGCTGGGCATGGAGTTCGTAGAAAGCCTCTGCGTCTTCTGCCAGCGGCCGGGGATTTTCCGGGCAGCGCGCGCTTGTAGCACGGCAACGCTCTAGCAAATGTTCTACGGCGATTTCCAGAAACACGACATGGGCCCTATAGCTTTGCAGCAGAGCGGCATTCTGCCGCTCAACAAAGGTGCCACCTCCCAGCGCAATCACGGTGGGAGCCGACGCACTCTTGAGTACGGCGCGAAGGACCTCAGTCTCGAGCTCGCGAAAGCGCGGTTCGCCGTGGCGCCGGAAGATTTCGCGGACATGAAGTTTCTCGCGGCATTCTATCTCGTAGTCGAGATCGAAGAAATTCCAGCGTAGAAGATTTCCCATGGCGCGACCGACGGTGCTCTTGCCGGCCGCCATGAAGCCGGTGAGGGCGACGATCGGCGGCAGAGGGTTGCCGCTCTTGGATGGAATACGCATTTTGTGGATAGTCGACAGCGCTGAAATTACTAGACAGCGCGCATTCGCTTGGCGTGGTGACGATTGCGAGGGAATTCTAACATTGGCACAATATGGTCCCTTAGCGGCTGGAGCCGAGATGAGTTTGAGCTCCTTGCAGACTGCCTGAAAAGCCGTCGCCTTCAACAAGGCGAAGGGGGAACTTCCCTGGCGTAAAAGGACTCCAACGTAGATAAAAGGCTTCTACGTCAGATGTGGTAGTGCCCTGCGACCCACGGGGGATGATCGCTAATCCGGCATCGACTACTCTTCGGGTCATGCAACTCATTCAGATTGGCGAAACCAAGCAGAAGACGGTCCTGGAGCTGGTGCAGGAGATGGCAGCACGTCAGCTCACGGAAATCGAACAACTGAAAATCGCGGCGCAAAGCAGATCGAGAAGCCGGCATTCCGGACGTGCGCGGCGGCGTTGCAATTCCACAAAACGCCAGGGCTGAGCTGTTCCCGGGCCCTCGGCTGTAGAACTGCGAAGCTGTCACCTTAGGACGGTTCCTCCCACCTCCGTGGGACACCTAAGTAGAAAAACTAATCAGAGTTCAGGCATTGACGGGGGATTGGTTCGCTATTTCCCACTCTATACTCGCCGCGTCTTTCTCCCACATCTGTGCGAGGTCCATTACAACCTGCCTGGTGACGGCTTCCAGGCGTTAGGGAGTTCTTCGATGTGCAAACTTCGGGTAATCCTATGCCTGTTTCTATTGTCCGGTATCACCGCTTTCGCTCAGACCGCCCGCAGCATTTCCAATCAACTGACCATTATTCCGACCACGACCTTAAACGCCGAAACCAGCAATAATACTTCCGCCGCCAATTCTTTTCCGGGTTGCGAGATCACCACGGTCACCAATGGTCAGTGCGTCGATAACGGCGATCTGATAGCCAGCAATGTAAGTAAGGTTGACGTGCATACCCTTTTGTCTCCCTCGCAGCAGGGCGCCAAGATCTATACCACCTATATTCCTTATTGGGTGCACGGCACGCATCCCAATATTGGATATAGCTCGCAAGACCCGCATCAAGTGACGCGAGAGATTACGGACTTAACCAGCCGCGGGTTCGACGGCGTTTTGGTGGATTGGTACGGGCCGGGAAGCTACGAAGAAGGAGCAACCGAATATCTGAAGACCCAGTTGGAGCAGCAGTCCACCTTGAATTTTGCCTTAATGATCGATCAGGGCGCCATCGAATGGTTTTCGTGTTATCCCACCTGTTCGGCGACGCAGGCTGTGCTGAACATCATCGCCTTCGCCCGACAGAAAGGCTACTTCAGCTCGCCAGTAGCGATCCGGGACAGCGATGGGAAGACTATGGTGGTGCAGTTCGGGATGGAAGCCTACAACATCGACTGGACAACCATCAAAAGCCAGAATACCGATCTGGAGTGGGTATTCGAGAATGCCGGCGCGTTTACCAACTCTTACACCGTCGGCGCCTACGGATGGCTGTCGCCTAAGAACCCGATGCAGCAGGGATATGAAGGTCTGGATTACACCCAATATTTCCTGCAAATCGCCGACGAGCATCCGTCGAAGAAGAACTGGGTTTCTACCTGGAAGGGTTTTAACGACGTGGTTGCAAACTGGGCTCCTCCGGGTGGGCGTCACATTCAACAACTGTGCGGCAAGACCTGGCTCGACTCCTGGGCCGCCGTCCGCAGCTACACAGGCAGACTGGATGCCGTGCAGGTCGTTACCTGGCACGATTACGAAGAAGGCACCGAGATCCAGAGCGGGATCGACAACTGTATCAGTGTCGCAGCCAGCGTCAGCGGAAATATACTGAGCTGGACGGTGGGTGACGATTCGACGATCGATCACTACACGGCTTACATTTCGACCGATGGGCAGAACCTGATGTCGCTGGGCGACTTGCCGGTCGGTACGCAGTCGCTTAACCTTTCGCAATTCGATTTTCCTCCCGGAACTTACAAACTATTCGTCAAGGCGGTGGGTCTGCCCAGCATCCGGAACCACATGTCTGGATCGGTGACCTACCGCACTACGGTTGGTACTCCCAGTATCGATATCACGGCACCCTACGATGGTCAGCATGCCGGCCCCGCGACCAACCTGAACGCGCAGGCGTCGAGTCCCAACGGAAGCATCACGCAATACCAGGTCTATCTGGACGGAACTCTGTTAAAGACGATCCCCGGTGCACCCTCGTTCCAGGCATGGATTTCCACTAGCATGGGAGTTCACACGATTATGGTGAAAGCTGAGGATGTGGACCAGCAATGGGCCAGCACCTCGGTCTGGGTTGACCGTACTTACTGAGTGAGTCGAGAGACGGAGCCGCAGAGTTTCGGCGCAAGACTGAAGCTCGCCGGGGCCGAACCCATCAATGCTGGAAATGCGGTACTATCCAAGCGAGGTGTAACGCATGTCCTATCGCAATGGAGATAAGTCCCGGGAGCACCGGCTTCGCAAGGCCAAGCAAAAGAAGCGCGAGGGCGCGCGGGAACTGGTGAGCAAGAGTGAGACCCCGAGCGCGTCGCCCAAGGGCGCTGCGGCGAAGAAGCAGGCCTGACAGGTTCGATCGCTCAAAACTTAGCCTAATGGTTTGACTTCTCGCCCTCCGGCTGAAGCTTCGCGTATTCGGCTTTGGCTTGTTTCAGGAGAGGAATATCGGGGTCCGCGTCTTTCCAGAGCACAAAGAAATCCTGATAGGATTTGCGGGCGGCAGGCTGATCGCCAATCATGGCTTGAGCTCTGCCGAGCTGCAGGTGCGCAAGAGCTCCCAGTAGGAAATTTACGACAATCCCGCGGTGGTCGATTATGTTCTGGAACTCGGCAGCCGCTTGCTGTCCCTGGCCGGTTTGCAGGTATGCCTGCCCACGAAGGTACACCGGGTACAGACTCCCAAAAGCCGCAACGCCCGGAGAAGTGTCTAGAGAAGTGGTGCCTAGTTCATAAGGCGTCGCGGCTTTCAGAATCTCAATCGCATCAGTTGGATTAAGTTTTCCCAGCTCGACTGCCGAGCGGATAGTCGGAAGCCAATAGTTCTGAATCAGGGTGTCCAGGGGAAACTCCTGGTTAAGCTTGTCAACCAGCTTTTGCGTCCGCGCGGCGTCGCCGGCGCGGGCCAGGGCAAGCGCCGCTTTCACTTCTATGCCGGGCTGGGCGCTTAATGCCAAGGCCTCCGCTGCTCTCTGCCGAGCCAAGGCGGAATTGCCCACTTCGGCTTGGCGCAGGGCTTCATTCACCCTCCATTGCGCGGCTACTTCCTCAGCCTTGGCGTGCTTTGCCGATTGCACCGCTTCCTCAGAAAACTTATTTGCCTTGGCCAGGCGACCGTAATAGGCCTCAGTGTCGGACTGGGCCGACAGCAAGTAGTCCTCCGCGTCCGGCCTACCCATCGCCCACGCCAATTGCTCCTGCATGGCTGCATTGTCGCCCTGAAGAAAGGCCAGCGAGTACTGCATCTCGCGCCAGAATAAATTGTCGTTGTTCGGGCGTGCCTGCTTGATAAGAGCGTGGGCCTCATCCAGCCGATCCAGGCAAGCGTAGACCCCGATCAGGTTGTATTCGGGATGTCCGGATAGCCGAGTTTCTTCCTGCATTTCAACTTCAGCTTTTTTGCAGCGGCCGAGCCAGGTATAGAGAAAACCCAAATTGGAGTGCGGCAAAATGTCTTCAGGATAGGTCTGGATCCACTCCGATATAGATCTCGATGGCCTTTTCTAACTGACCGGTCACAACCAGGTAATGGTATCCCTCGATTTGCAGCCGCTCCCGCGGGCTCACCCGGTCCCGCAGTTCATACGCCTTATTGAAGTTCTCAATCGCCGCCGGAGTGTCGCCCATGTTGTAGTAAACCGTTCCCAAGGTGGCGTAGGCCCGTGCGAAGTTCGGATCCAGTTCCAGCGCGCGATTCAGGAAAGGAATAGCGACGCTGCTCTGCGCCTGCTCCTTCAGACCCTGGGTAAATGCCTCGAGGGCTTCCAGCGACGAGGTGGTAGCTTTCTCCAGGGGTGCGTTGTACTTCTCCACCGAGGGCCGGGACTCACCTAACTTGTTGCGCAACTGGTTGCCCACCTGCCCGAGTACCTTTACTACTTGATTGCGATTCTCCGCCTCCGCATCCGCGCTGGCGATGGTGTCTCCTGTCTGACAGTTCATCGCCTTCAACGTAATCAGGTAGTGATCTCCGATGGCGGCGATTGAACCCTCCAGCACCAGCTTGTTGTTGTTTCGCAGGCAGATCTCTTCTGCGACTGCTTTGGTGACCCGCTCGTTGGCTGGGCGGTTCATCAACTTCAGGGTCTCAGCCACACTGCGATCGGAAAGCACGGTCAGAAATGGCGATTGCTCCAACTGGATCGCAAGCGCCTGCTTCAAAGTGTCATCAAACACCGAGTCGCCGGTAGCGTTCTGGAAATCGGCCAGAACGACTGTGTCTTTTTCAGTTAGCGCGTTGGCTCGTTGTGAGTGCCAATAGAAGATGCCGATCACCAAGACGATGACCACCAGCGTTACCACCGAGATCCGAGCCCAGCTGCGGTGCCTGGCAGCTTCAGGGATAGGAGTCTTGGCCAAGGCTGGAGCGGCGGCGGCCGCGGTCGAGGCGGTGCGGCCGGCAGCGCTTGGAATTACGTCGTCGGAGGGGGACAGAACCGCGCGATCAGCGGGACCCTCTTGAGCGACGCGCGCGCGTCCCAGGATTGCGGGCACAAGGCCGTGCAGTCCTGACTTGGACTCGATCACCGCAGGCTGCGACGCTATGGTTTTCACGGTGACCGGCGCCAGAAAGCGGTAGCCCTTGCGGGGAAGAGTTTCGACGTACACCGGGTTATCGGTATTGTCGCCCAGCACGGTGCGGATTTGCTTGATGCACTGGTTCATCCCGTGCTCAAAGTCGACGAAGGTTTCGCCGCCCCAGACCTGCTGCCGGATTTCCTCGCGGGTAACGATTTGCCCCGAATTGCTGGCCAGCATAGCCAGAATTCGAAAGGGCTGGGGCGATAGTTTCAGGGGGATGCCGTTCTTACGCAGTTCTTCGGTGTCGAGGTTCAACTCGAAGCTTCCGAAGCGAACTAGTTTCTGCGTGGCGCTCAAGCAACAAACCTAATTAACCGGATTGGGCGCGATTATATACCCGTGTTCCGCCTGCCCAGCATTCTTTTCTTCACTGATGTGTGGGGTTAACTTCCCACCTCTCAATTGCTTAGCCACTGACCTGGAACTTACCAGCAAATGATCTCGCAAGCATTGATCGCACCGGCGAGGAGGCGCATTGTGCGCCCATGAAAGCGAGGTTCACACGTATGAAAACCGATCTACGGGAATTGTACGAAGCCACGCAAACTTTGTTCCGAGCTTTCTCCTATCTGCAACCCCGGATGGAGAGGGCTGGAACCGAGGCGCAACCGATGAATGCCGAGTCCTTAGCAGGATGCGTTTTGCATGCCTGCATGGCGAAGCTGGTGGGTGACATTCGGGAGCGCACCGCAGGGTCTGGGATAAGGCTGGCGGCTTGAAGATCCGCCTCTTTGTTCACCTTTACGCGAACTCTACGGTTCGCACAACCACAACCCCGGCGCCGCTCAGGTTTGCGTCGCCCCATCTCAGGAAGCCCAGTAGACGTTACACGGACAAAACGAAAAGCAGTGAAATTCAAATCAATAATCAAGGAGAAAAGACAATGAAGTACACGAGGATGACAAAGAAAACGACAATGAAACTCTTATTGGGAACCGTCGCCTCCGCAATGCTTTTCGCGGTATTGGCGGTGGCTCCGGCCCGGGCGCAAGACCCGCCTCCGGGATTTATTTTTCAGCTAGCCGGGCCGGGACAGGGTGTGCTGTCAAACTACCAAGAGTACACAGCTACCTTCACCGCCGACTCGACCTCTACCTACGTATCGTTTGCATTCAGGGAGCAACCGGCGTTTTTTGCCTTTGACGATGCGTCGGTAGTCGACTTAACCAATCCCAATGGAAACCTGCTGAACGATGCGGGCTTTACCAACGCCCAAGTCGGGCAAACCATCCCGACCAGTTGGGGACGCTGGATACAGCCAATCGACCAGTCGTTTATCGGATTGGTCAGCAACGGACCGGGATCCAATTGTGCTCCCAACCAGGGCGGTCCGGTTAGCGGAGGAAACTTCTGGTGTGATGGCTCCGTTCAAGGCTATGACGGACTGTGGCAGCAAATCGCTACTCACCCGGGGGATACCTATCAGATGAGCTTCTACTTAGGCGATAACTCGGGACAAATACCGACTGACCCAACCATCGATATGTTCGCCTATGCAGGCGATTCCCTACCGCAGGGCACGGAAAATCTTCCCGAGCCATCCTCGCTTCTTTTGTTCGGCAGCGGGGTTCTCGGCTTGGGTGGTTTGCTGCGCCGCAAACTTAGTCCGTAATTCCGTTGGCTATCGAGGGCCTCTTCCAGGGAAGCGGCCCTCGTTTTTCAAGGCTACGAGACTTGTGGATGGACCAACAAATCAAGGTGCCCAGTGAGGAGGAAAAGAAAATGCAAGCCACAGTTATGAGCGCAGCTACGATGAGCCCTGAGTTGGAGATACCAGCTAAGACGATTACCGCGGCACCAGTCGAGTTTCATGTGATGCGGGAGCCCGCGCAGTGGAACCTGGCGACGCGGATTGGTTTCAGGTTTGTGTTCGCTTATTTCGTTCTGTACAGCTTCCCAGCTCCCCTGGACATTTTGCCCCTGCCGAGTGTCTACAGCAAGTACGAGGCATTGTGGACCGTCATAGTGACGTGGGTCGGCAAACATCTGCTGGGGCTCAACATTACCGTTCTCCCCCCGAACGGCAGCGGCGACAGAACCTACGACTACGTGCAAATCCTATGCATGTTCGCGCTGGCGGTAGCGGCGACGTTGCTCTGGTCGCTGCTTGATGCCAGACGGAGCAACTACGAGAAGCTTCATCAATGGTTAAGGCTTTACATTCGAATTGTGCTGGGCATGGCCATGATCACGTACGGGTCGATCAAGGTGATCCAGAGCCAAATGCCACCGCCGTTTCTGTCGACCCTGACGGAAACTTACGGTCAATCATCGCCCATGAATCTGCTGTGGACCTTCATGGGGGCTTCCCGCGGGTACAACGCCTTTGCCGGGGGCATCGAGATGCTGGCCGGGGTGTTGCTCTTCATCCCCGCTTTCACCGCCATAGGGGCGCTGGTATCCGTCGCCGCAATGAGCAATGTCTTCGTGCTCAATATGTGCTACGACGTCCCGGTCAAGCAGTTCTCGTTTCATTTGCTGCTTATGGGCGTGTTTCTGTTGGCACCGGACATGCGCCGACTGGCGGACCTCTTCTTCTTCCATCGCACAGTGGAACTTTATTCTGGCCCAGTACTGTTCCAGCGAAAGTGGGTCAGACGCTGCGTGGTTGCAGCCCAGTTGGTGCTGGGATTGTACGTCGGCACCATGTGCCTCCAGCAGGCCAAGGCTACCCAGAAAATGTTTGCAACGCACATTGGGCCGGCTCTGTACGGCGTCTGGTCGGTTGACGAGTATGCCATCGATGGCAAAGCCATGCCGCCATCGCCAACCGATAAAGGCCGGTGGCAGCGCGTATTCCTGGAATACTCCTGGCGAATGGTCGGGGAGGATAGTGGCGGAACGCGGCGGCGTTACTCCCTTACCTTGGATGAAAAGAAGCAAACCATGAAATTGGTGCAGTTGAACGATCCTAACTGGAAGGCCGACCTTACCTATCAAACTGCGCAAAATAACGTGCTTACGCTGAGTGGGCACGCGCAAGGACGTCAGGTGGACATCCGGCTACATCGCACAGATACGGCGAACTCGTTTCCGTTGACTAGCCGGGGATTCCACTGGATCAATGAGCATCCGTTCAACCAGTGAGGTCGCAAGGCAAGACAGCAAGGCCGCTTGTTTCCGATCGGGCAAAACAGCCCCACGCGAAATGAAAGCAACCCACAGCGAGAGAGAAGCGCTCCCAACCAGGAGCGCTTTTGTCGCCAGAAGCTACCACCGCCATATTGGCCGGCAGGGAAGCTGGGCTGTTCCTACACTTATCCGTTAAGGCACTGGCTGCTTATTCGCCGATTGATTCTGTAAAGGTTGACGGTTCCCTTCAGTTCAGGAGCTGCTTCCTATTGCTCAGACTCCTGCCACCTTCGCTGACATTAGATCCTAATCCTCGTCGCCTCAAGGGTTTACCCGCTGACCTCCAACTTATCTCCAAATGATCTGGCAAGTATTGATCGCCAGAGCGAAGGGGCGCATTGTGCCCTCACGAAAGCGGAAAAAGAGGCTCAACGGGCCGGCCGCTTTCGGTAAGGGGAGATCCGGGGGCGGGGCAATCGTTCCGCTCCCGGGAAGCGAAAGCAGACAAAGCTTGGGCAGGGAAATTGGCAGTCGTAGCCAAGGTCATCACGAAAGCGGAGGTCACCATGAAAACGCAAACGGCTTATACGAAAGCAATGACGTTGGGACCATTTCTGACCCTGATCCTGTTGTCGTCGGCGCAGCGCGGCAGAGCAGCCAGCGAAACCCTGCGGTCGTCGAGCGGTGACTCTTCGGCCGCCGACTACGCCCACCTGGCCGGGCGAGAAGAGGCATTGAACCAGAGCAAAGCTGCGCCGCCGACGGTGGGACCGTTCTTGACGCTGATATTGACTTCGGGGCGGAGCCAGCCGCAGGCGGACGGGAACTGACAGAGCCCGCCCGTGCCAGGGAGCGCGTTCCTCTCGCGCTTCCTGGCCCCGATGAAAGTTCTTTGGGTTCTTCGGACACAACGTTAGTAGAGGGAAATAGTTCCCGAACCTAGGCGAGGTATCAAGCTTTGCATAGGGAAACCCGGCGCCAGTCTCAAAAGACTTACCCAGAACCTATGACCATAAGGAGGTCACTATGAACACGCAGAACAGCAAACAGCACAACAACGTAGTCGCAGTCCAACCCCCAACCACGTTCCCTAAGAAGGATCGTATGAAAAACCAGAGCTCGCTTTTGAAGAAAGCTCTATTGGCCGTAGTGATCATGGCTTGCGCCATCGTGCCCGCAACAATGTCCGCCCAATGTAGCGGAGCCACCACATACTAAATGGTGGTTTTCAGACCGGTTCTCTCTACACCATCACTAACTGGACGGTGGCATGGCCGTCTTCGGTGGACGGGGACGTTTACATCGGCTCAGGTGGCCAGGGTGGCAGCTCACAAGCTCTGTATATGGGATCCACTGCTGGCTCCAACACGATCTCCCAATCGATTCCTGGTTTGACCGCTAACCAGGTATATACGCTGTGCTTCTACTTGCAGAGTAACAGCAGCAGCGGCGCAGGCAGCCTTAGCGTCAATTGGGACGGCAACGTGGTGCTCCTTCAAGGCAGTAACGCTCCTTTTGGCTACCAGTATTACTCGTTCGAAGTATTAGCGCGTGGTAGCGGTCAGGACATCGTGAGCTTCGTGGAGCAAAATCCGCCGTCTTTCTACTTGCTTGACAACGTCTGGCTGCAGACCTGCACTACCGGATGTTCTGTCGGCCTCTCTGACCAAGGCGCGACAAAAGTTCGACCCTCCGAATAAGGACAACCGTGAGCCGGGTGCGCCAGTTGACTTTCGTCAAAGTAGGCGGGCGCGAGCAAACGAAAATAAGGCCCGCCTTTCTTGGCGGGCCTTTTCTTGCGACGTTGTCTGTATCGATTAGTTGTACATGGTTCTTTTCGGCGGATTGCTTTCTGTTCTTCGGCTCGACGCCGCAATTGTTTATAAGGTTGACTCGGCGGCGTGCTCGTGGGAGCTGTAGTTTGCCTGCCGGTTCCCGAGCTCTTATGCGTTGTTCCTGTCTTGGCCGGATGGCGTGGGTCGGTGATCTTGATGCGAATGATCTTGGTTGGATCGTATGGATGGTCGTTGCGCGGATCAGTTTACAGGCGCGCGCGATGCTCTTGATTACATCGATGTCCTGGCAAAGGCCGAAAGGGAACATTGACGAAGTCCCGAGTAATGCAGCCCTCTTCTGCGGTAAGACTCACGACTTCATCCCCCTCAAAAATGCAACTCTAGTTCCGTTCTCCTTGCCGTGTTCCGTGCAGTTCGATGAACTTTATCGCCAACCGCCTATTGTTCAGTCGTTTAGCCGCTGACCTTCAACTTACCTCCAACTTACCTCGCAAGTATTGATCGCGCAAACGAAACAGCGCATTGTGCCCTCACGAAAGCGGAAGAAGAGGCACAACCGGCCGGCCGCTTTCGTAAGGGGAGAGCCCGAGGGTGGGGCAATAATCCCGTTCCCGGGACGCAGCCGATGCGGTAGTAGACGCGAAGAAACCGACAACCGTAACTACAAACCTAACTTAGGAGAAAAAACAATGAACTCGCAGAACAGCAAACAGCACACCAACGTAGTCGCAGTCCAACCCCAAACCACGTTCCATAAGGAGGATCGTATGAAAAACCATAGTTCCCTTTCGAAGAAAACTCTATTGGCGGCGGTGATCATGGCCTGTCTCATCGTGCCCGCGACAATGTCCGCCCAGACCTGTACAGGGGGCACGGCTCCTAACAAGGTACTTAATGGCGGTTTTCAGACTGGTTCTGGCTACACGATTACTGACTGGTCAGTGGCGTTTAGTAGCTCTTCTGATCCTTACGTAGAGATCGAGGGAAATGGTCAGGGCGGCTCGTCACAGGCATTGTGGATGGGATCCGACTCCGGTGAAAACAGAGTTTTCCAAGCGATTCCTGGTTTGACCGCTGGACACGTTTACTTCGTGTGCTTCTACTTGAGCAACGGCGCCACCAGCAGCCCGAACAGCTTTGCGGCGACCTGGAACGACCAGAATGTAGTCCAGCTCATCAACAGCGAGAGCTTTGGCTACACGTATTTTTCGTTCCTGGTAACTGCGACCGGAAATGACGTGCTGAGCTTTGAGGCGCGTAATTCGCCGTCCTATTGGTACATCGACAATGTAGCTGTGGAATTGTGCAGCGGGTGTACTAACAACTTTTCGCTGGAAAACGGGACGAAATCTCTACCAAGCAGCTCCGAATAAGGTAACCGCGAGCCGGGTGCGCCAGTTGACTTCGTCAAATAGGCGAACGCGAGCAAACGAAAACAGGGCCCGCCTCTTTTGGCGGGCCTTTTTCTTGCGACGTTCTCACTCTCGATCAAGTGCACGTGGTGTTTTTCGGCACGGACTGCTTCCTGTTCTTCGGCTTGACGCCGCAATTGTCTACAGGCTGCTACTGACTCGGCGGCGTGCTCTTTGGAGCCGTCGTTCCGCTTCCGGTGCTCTTGTGCGTCGTTCCCGTCTTGGCCGGATGACGGGGATCGGTGATCTTGATATGAATGATCTTGGGCGGATCGTAGGGACGATCGTTGCGCGGATCGGTTGCCAGGCGCGCGATACTCTTGATCACATCGATGTCCTGGCACTGGCCGAAGATGGTGTGATGACCGTTCAAGTGCGGCGTGGGAACTTCGGTGATGAAAAATTGTGAGCCGTTGGTGTTGGGACCGCTGTTGGCCATCGCCAGACGGCCCGGCTGGTCGAAGGTGAGGTCGGGGCTGAACTCGTCTTTGAAGCTGAATCCCGGATCGCCGGATCCATTGCCCGCCGGGTCGCCACCCTGAATCATGAAGTTGGGGATGACGCGATGGAAGATGGTTCCGTTGTAGAGCGGAACGCCGTGCATCATCTTGCCGGTCTTGGGATCTTTCCAGTCCTTCGTACCTGTCGCCAAGCCGATGAAGTTGGCCACGGTCAGGGGCGCTTTATCGGGAAAGAGCGTGCAGGTGATATTGCCGGCAGTAGTTTCGAAGATTGCCGTCGGCTCCTGGATGGTCTGAGCGTTCTTCTCGGTGGTGGCGTGCTGCTGTGAGGTGGTGCTACCGGTTGTCTGGGCTACAGCGAAGCCGCTGAGTGAGAGACAAAGAAGTGCGGTCCATAGGTTGCGCATGAATATCTCCAAAAGCAGTGAATAGTGATGAGTGGATAGACCTATCTCGCAAATCGTTTCTTGCCGGGGCTAAAGCCCTGACTCTTTGCAGCGCATCGATCAGCACGACTAAAGTCATGCCCTGACACAAATCAGTCCTACGTCGATTTCTAGTTACTCGCTGCGCGATTGTCTTGCGTCTGCATCTGTTTCGACACCTTCTCTACATCGCCGAAGACTCGCAGCAGATTGCCGCCAAGAATCTTATCAAGATCGGAGGCTTTGTAGCCGCGCTGGTAGAGTGCCTCGGTAATCTTCGGCAGGTCGGCTACCGAGTCGAGACCTTCGGGTGAGCAATCGATGCCGTCGAAATCCGAGCCCAGTCCCACATGGTCGACGCCGGCGACTTTCACCATGTGATCGATGTGGTCGATGAGATCGCTGAGTGGCGGGCGAGGTAGCTTGGGCGCCAGGCGCGCCTTGGCCTCGATCAGTTCCTGCTTGACCTCGGGCGTCATCGGCTTGATGAACAACTCCTGCACTTTGGCGTAGTCCGGGTCATGCTGCTCGGCCAGTTGATGAGCGGTTTGGCGATATTTCTCGGAGACGAACGCGCAATAGAAGTTCACCTGCGCCACGCCGTTCTTGGCGGCCAGGGCCTTTAGCATCTCGTCAGTCATGTTACGCGGTGCGTTGGTGAGCGCACGCGAAGAGGAGTGAGACGCGATCACGGGGGCCTTGCTCAGCTGCAGCGCCTGATAGAAGGTGCTGTCGGCCACGTGCGAGATGTCGACCATCATGCCCATGCGGTTCATTTCGCCGACCACTTGTTTGCCGAAGTCGGTAAGACCGCCGTGGTGCTGGATGCTCTTGTCGTCCATGTCGCCGCTGGAATCGCCAATGTCGTTGGTGTTTGACCAGGTAAGTGTCATGTAGCGCACGCCTAGACGGTAATAGTCGCGCAGGATGCGGATGTCACCTTCAATGGCGTGTCCTCCCTCCACGCCCAGCAACGCGGCAAACTTATGCTCGCGATGCGCCGTCAGGATGTCCTGGGTGCTGAAGGCCATCATCATTTTGTCGGGATGACGGCGGGCCTGCTCGTAGACCGAATCGATCATATCGAGCGCGCGCTTGGCCTCGTTCCCCTTGTTGGCTTTCGGCTCAACCCAGATGGAAAAGAATTCAGCACCCAGATTGCCGGCCTTGATCTCGTTGAAATTCATGTAGCCGGTGCCGGCGGGTTGCGCCAGATCGAAGTTCTCGTCGACGAAGCGGCCGGGAGTGTCGGCGTGGGTATCGATGATGATTGCGGAGTCGTGGATGGCGCGCCAGTTTTGATTGGCGGAAGCTTTAGATTTTGGCGGCGGCGAGTTCACCGGGGCGGACGATTGCGCAATCAGAACAGTAGGGAAGAGCAAAGCACAAGCGAACACCCGGGACAGTTTTGACATGAATTGAGTGACACCCCGACGAGAAATATTGCCGCGCTTGGATTGTAAACGACCGGGAGATCATAGCAGTGTGAAGGAACCGCAGATCCCTTGGCTGTGCTCGGGATGACAGGTTCGTGGATTGTGGATAGTGGATGGTGGACAGTGAAAAACGAAACTGCAGATCCCTTGGCTGCGCTAGGGATGACGAGCTAAAGCAGGTCCCTCCGCTGCGCTTCGCTCCGGTCGGGATGACAAACTAAAGCGGGTCCGTCATGAAACGCGGAAAACTTTCGCGATACAATGCCGGAACGTTTCTTCAGGAGGATGAGGATGGGGCGTCCAGTTGTGCATTTTGAGATAGGGTGTCGCGATAAAGCGCGCGCCGCCGAATTCTTCACTAAGCTATTTGACTGGAGCACGCAAGAGTCGGGACCGGCAATGATGATCGATACCACGGCGGGAACCGGGATTAACGGACATTTCACGTCGCTGGGACACGAGCCGCACAACTACGTGACGGTTTACGTGGAGGTGGATGACGTGCAGGCTTACCTCGACAAAGCGGTTGCCTTGGGAGGCAAAGCGCTGCTGCCGGTGATCACGATTCCGCAAGGGCAGTTTTCGTGGTTCGCCGATCCGGATGGCAATACGATTGGACTGTGGAAGACAACGACGTAATAGCTGATGAAATAAGAGGGTGGTCGAGAGTCTGGAACCTTATTCAATCGCGCAATGGAACACGTTGCTGGCAGTGCAGGCAAGCGCGGCGGCGACGCTGACAGGATTAGTGTTTGTCGCCGTGTCCATCAACCTGAATCGGATTATGGCGTTTCCCGGCCTGCCGGGGCGCGCCGGGGAATCGATTCTGGAATTTCTGAATGTGTTCTTTGTGTCGATCGTGGCTCTGGTGCCGCAACAACCGGCGAAGCTGCTGGCGATCGAGATTCTGCTGATTGGTTTGACCTCGTGGATAGCGCAAATGGTGGTGCAGCGTCGTTACCTGCGAGTGCGGACGGGGCATCCCTGGTCGTGGTTTATCTATCGGGCGGTGCTGAGCCAGTTGGCTACGCTTCCGTTCTGCGTGGCCGGCATACTGCTGTTGCTGGGCATCTCCGAGGGAATTTATTGGCTGGTGCCGGGATTCATCTTTTCCTTCATGGGGGGTATTGTCGGCGCCTGGGTACTGCTGGTAGAGGTGGTGCGATAGGCTTCAGGGGCGCAGGCTTTACAGTTTGCTGAAAAATTCGAAAGCAGGTCCCTCCGCTCCGCTGCGGTCGGGATGACAATCATTAAGATTCGTGCGGTAAACCGCAGGCGTGAGTATTCCCGTTAATTGGATCTAAGGTCAAATTTTGCAAAACGGGGCGCTCGTTGGCGCGTCAGTAACGTCATACAAAACCGAACGGCAGAGCGGTTCGGCATTCTGAAATTCAATCTGAAGGAGCAAAGCCATGGCAGTCAAACCGATTCCCGATGGATATCACACGGTAACTCCGTACATTACGGTCGAAGATCCGGGGGCCGTGATCGACTTCTTGAAGAAAGCCTTTGATGCGCAAGAGACTTTCGCGATGCGCGACGACAAGGGCAAAGTCCAGCATGCCGAAGTGAAGGTCGGCAGCTCGATGCTGATGCTCGGCGGAAGCCACGACCAATGGAAAGCCCGGCCGGGCAACTTCTATGTCTATGTGGAAGACTGCGACGCTTCCTACAAGCGGGCGCTGGGGGCAGGCGGCAAGTCGCTAAGCGAGCCGCAAGACCAGTTCTATGGCGACCGCCACGGGGGAGTGACGGACGCGCAGGGAAATAACTGGTGGATCGCGACCCATATCGAGGACGTGGGGTCGGCGGACCTGGAGCGCCGCGCCAAAGAACATCAGGAAAAGATGGCCGCCGCCGCGGCTAACGCGGACAAAGCGAAGTAAGTCGCCTCTGGAGAGAGCGGAAGGGATCTGCCGTTCGGGTCGGGGACGGCGGATTCCGCTCTCGACTGAGACTTGAGCGCCGGGATATAATTTCGGATTGCCCGCACTGTTACAGAGCGGACGCTCTCGCGCGTCCCTAAACGGTGTGCTGCATCCATTAGCATTTATCCGAAATTATTCAACATCCGAGGTTCTAGCATGTCAGGCCATTCCAAATGGGCAACAATCAAACACAAGAAGGGCGCGCTGGATGCCAAGCGCGGCAAGATTTTCACGCGGTTGATTAAGGAAATCACCATCGCGGCTAAGAGCGGTGGCGACCCTGAAAAGAATCCCCGGCTGCGGGGGGCGGTAGCGGCGGCCAAGGCAGAGAACATGCCCGCCGACAATATCAAGCGCGCGATTCAACGCGGCACGGGCGAGTTGCCCGGCGTCTCGTACGAAGAAATCACGTTTGAAGGTTACGGACCGGGCGGCGTCGCCATCCTGGTCGAAGTGTCGACCGACAATCGCAATCGCACGGTTAGCGAGATGCGGCACGCCTTCTCCAAGAACGGCGGGAACATGGGCGAGGCGGGCTCGGTGGCCTGGATGTTTCACAAGAAGGGCGACATTGTGATTGCCAAGTCGGCGGCCAAAGAAGACGATCTGATGGACCTGGTGCTGGAGGCCGGGGCCGACGATCTGAAAGACGATGGCGACAATTGGGAAATCCTGTGTGATCCGTCGATCTATGAAACGGTGCTGGAAGCGGTGAAGAAGGCCGGGATCACGCCCGAGGTGGCGGAGATTGGCATGGTGCCGCAGAACTACACCAAGCTGGAAGGCCATCAGGCGAGTACCATGATTCGGCTGCTGGAGGCGCTGGAAGATCAGGACGATGTGGAGCACGTGTATTCGAACTTCGACATCGATCAGAAGCAGCTGGAGGAAGTGGCGGGGTAGAAGCAGCAACTAGCAACTAGCGACTAGCAACTAGCTAAAGCATGGATGACCGCTCTTCGGAGCGGTCGTTTTGTTTTGGAAAGCGATTTACCACAGAGGCACGGAGAGACAGACGTTCTTGAAATCGAGACGGCTGCGAGCTTTGGAGCCTGCTAGGTCAGACACCGGACGCTGCTGTCCAAAAGAAGAGCATCGCTACACCTACTGGCACAGGCACAAACCAAGTCTTTCCCGTGTGCCGATTCTTGATGATACCTAGGAGTGATCCGAACAGGGCTGTGAAAATGCCCGTGGATACTAGCCGGTCCGCAACATGGTGGCCGAGGCGGTCGAATCCGTGAATCTCCGTTCCGATAATCCAGACGATTAAAGCAAACAACGCCGACGTCGAGACAAGCACCATTCCCCAGAAAGCCGTATTTTGAACAGTCGAGAAGCCCTTGCGTATCCACATCCACCAAATGGCGATGCAGACCAACAGCACGACGGAAAGTAGGAGAAGCACAGAATCCATGTTACCCACATCGTAGAACAACCCAGCGGTCTCCGCCATTTACAATGTTTGCAGCATGAAATCTCGCCGGATATTGCCCACTTTTTTCACCTGTCTGCTGGTTCTGATCGCCGTGGTTACGGCTGGGTGCAACAAACAGCAGTCACCTTCTGAGGCGTCTGCCGATGTCAAGCCAGCGGCGGCCGCCACGGGCGCTGCGGCGCCTCTGGCTCCGAGTTCGTCTTCCGCCGATTCCGCCAGCAGCGCTCCCAAGCCCGACATCAACGGCAATCGCGTGATGCAGTACGTGAAGGAAGTGGTGGCGTTCGGCTCGCGGCCGCCCGGCAGTCCGGGACACGCCAAGCTGGAGCAATACATCGTGAGCAAGTTGAACGGTGTCGATGTGGAGCAGGACAAGTTTACGGCGCAGACGCCGGTGGGCACCATTTCCCATCAACAACATTATTGCGAAGTTTCCCGGCAAGAAGGACGGGATCATCGTTGTGGCCGGGCATTATGACACGCTATATGCTCAGCCCAAGTTTGTAGGCGCCAATGATGGCGGCTCGTCGACCGCGCTGCTGCTGGCGCTGGCCGACCAGTTTCGCGGTAAGCAACTGGAAGGCTACAGCGTGTGGCTGGTGTGGACCGACGGCGAAGAGGCGTTCGTGAAGTGGACCGACACCGACAGCGTCTATGGCACGCGGCAGCTGGCGCAGAAGTGGCAACAGGATGGGACGGCGAAGAAGATCAAGGCGTTCATCCTGGTCGACATGATTGGCGACGCCGACCTCGACCTGCTGAAAGACATGAACTCGACACCCTGGCTGAACGATATGGTGTATCAGGCAGCCAGCAACCTGGGTTATCAATCGCATTTCTTCCAGCAGACCACGGCGATGGAAGACGATCACATCCCGCTGGCCAAGATTGGCGTGCCGGTGGTCGACTTGATCGACTTCACGTATGGCTATCACAACGTGTTCTGGCACACGCCGGAGGATACGGTGGACAAGCTGAGCCCGCAGTCGCTGGCGATTGTCGGCGATGTGGTGCTGGAGACGATTCGGTTGGTGAATGGGCGGTAGAGCGGGCCCTTTCAGGCGAAGCAGCCGCAGATTTTCCAACCTGACGACGCTTCGCGGCCGGAGGAGGATCGGATTTTCGGCGGGTGCAGGCAAAACAGAGGTCCTTCGACTCCGGCGGCGAGAGCGCCGCCTGCGCTCAGGATGACAACAAGAGAATGTGCGCTTCGTTCACTGTTGCGCGAGAATGACTTGTGAGAAACGGCCTCTACGGTTTCGCTTACTTCAACCCAACGTAGATGTCGACTTGTGCGTTGTTGGGATCGGCGGCGCGTTGATCGTAGACCTCGAAATCGGCCTGATAGGCTCGCTGGCCGTTTTGTGGAGACTGGTAGTAAGCCCAGATTTGCTTCCAGGTGTCGACCACGACTTTAACCACCGGCCCGCGGTCGGAGGTGAAGACCGCATAGCGGCCTGCCGGGACAGTTTTTATTACCATGCCATCGGGGATCGTAGGATTGGGAATAGGCCGGACCTTCGCGCCGAGTATGACCGTGTATTGACCGTTGAAATCGCTGGTGTAGTCGGTGTACACGGCGTAGATGGTTTGATCGACGCGGTTGGGAATTTTGTTGATCAGGTCTTCGCTCATGAAGCGGTGCCATTGTTTGCCGATGATGGCGTCGGGCCCAGCCTCTTTGGCGTTGCTGGTGCTGGCCGCGATCCCGATTACCTGGAAGGGCTGCTGATTGACGACTCTGGGTTGCATAGTTGTTTGTGTGAGCGCGGCGTACGCCAGGACTAAGGCCACGGTAGCCAGTGGGATTGCGCGAAATCGTGTCCTGGCGCGAAGCATGGATGGCGGCGATTGTAACCTGTAAGGCGGCGGGAAGAGAAGTTGTACCGGGCGGCGAAAGTTTGTCGCGACGAAACAGCAGGTCCCTCCACTCCGCTTCGCTCCGGTCGGGATGACACGTGAGAAATCAACGCCGGAAATAGAGGTCCTTCGACTGCGTTCGGCTTCGCCTCGCTCCGCTCAGGATGACAAACCGAACAGCGTGTCCCTCCCGCTTCGCTGCAGTCGGGATGACACCAAAAAAAATCTGTTTCGTTCAGGATCACAGCTCATCGAGCGTCACGGGGAGCGGCCTTAGTTTCCGCGGTGTGCGCGAGACACGGTATTCTGTCTTCATGGTTCTGGAAGCTTCTGACATTTTTTCGCTGGATGTGGTGGTGATTGGCGCGGGGCCGACTGGGCTGGCTTGCGGCATCGATGCCAAGCGCGCCGGGCTGAGCGTCGCCAATATCGACAAGGGCTGCCTGGTCAATTCGCTGTTCAACTATCCCAGCAACATGACGTTCTTTACCACGCCCGAGCTGCTGGAGATCGGCGACATTCCTTTTTGCAGTCCCAACCAGAAGCCGACGCGGCAAGAAGCGCTGGAGTATTACCGCAAAGTCGCGGAGCATTATCAGCTTGACGTGCGGCAGTATGAGCCGGTGGTGAAGATCGAGGGCAGCGACAATCATTTTGTCGTCCACACGACGAACCTTCACGGGCATCAGCGTGAATATCAACGCGCGCAAGTTGATTCTGGCCACCGGCTACTATGACCGGCCGAACTACATGAACGTTCCCGGGCGAAGAGCTTGCCAAGGTGATGCACTATTACCGCGAGCCGCATCCGTTCTTTGGGCTGAACGTGCTGATTGTTGGGGGAAAGAATTCGGCGGCGATTGCGGCGCTGGAGTTGTGGCGTCATGGGGCGCACGTGACCATGGTGCATCGCGGGCCGGGAATTGGCCCCTCGGTGAAGTACTGGATCAAGCCCGACATCGAGAACCGCATCAAGGCCGGGCAGGTGAATGCTTATTTCAACTCGACGGTGCGCGAGATCACGCTGGAACATGTGGTGCTCGACACGCCGAACGGGGAAGTGACGCTGGAGAATGATTACGTGTTCGCGCTGACCGGATACCATCCCGACTTCGAGTTTCTGTGCGCGTTGGGAATCAAGCTGAGCAGTGAAGCGGATAAAAAGCCGGTGGTCAATCACGAGACGCTGGAGAGTAATGTGCCGGGAATTTATCTGGCGGGCGTGCTTGTGGCCGGCATGCGTACCAGCGAGATCTTCATCGAGAATGGCCGATTTCACGGCCAGATGATTGCCGCCGACTTGAAGCAGAAGCTAAGGGTGGATGCGGTTACGGCGTAGGGGCTGCTCATGACCTCAGGGGCTAAAGCCTAGTTCAACCAGCGGTTTGCGGCACGGTTGAAGCCGTGCCCCTTCAAATCGCCTCAGGCCGTTTTTTCAACAGTCCGTGAAGCCGTACCTTATCAAAAGCCACTTGAGAGTTTGTTTGCAGTCCGGCGCGCTACTGGATGGTGATTGTTTCTCCGCCGAGTTGTTCGGAGATGAGGCGGCCGATCAGCACTTTCAGCGCTTCACCGGTTTTGGGGAAGATGAAGTCGCTCTTGTCGTCGGACCAGTCGAGTTTGAAGCTGGTGGAGAGCGCCGAGATCCAGATCTGGCGGACTGGGGCATTGGGTGAGATGACGAACTTGCCGGGCGGCTCGTCGAAGCTGATCTGCAGCGCGCCCGCGTTCTCCTCCACTTCGAAATCGGCGTCGCCCTCGGCGGCGTAAAGACTGCGCTTGAGATCGTCGAGCGATTCGTCGGCGTGGCGGCGGAAGGATTGATCGTCCATGGAGTGATTATAGCTGTCAGCTGAGAGCTGACAGCTATTTACAAGTGTCGACGCCGCGCTCGATGGCGGTGCCTTCCTCGTAGTCGTTCCAGGTTTCAATCATGAGGAAGGGAAGCGGGCGCTGCTGATTGTAGTAGCGGCGGAAGAGACGAAGCGTGTCGTTGAAGGTTGCGCCACAGCGCGCGCTCATCTTGCGATTTTGGCTCCAACTGGCCTTGGAGTCGTTGAAGCCCGGCCATGCCGCGCCCACCGCAATTTTGTTGGGATAGTCGGCGATCATCGTCTTATAGAAGTTGTCGAGATATTGCTGGCCCCAATTGCTGCCGTCGGCTTGCCAACCCTGTTTGCCGGGATTGACCCAGGCATAGAAGCCGTCGAAGGAAGCGGCTTCGGCGGGGCGAATATCTTTCATGATGAGCAGCGGGGGATTGTCCCAGGAGTTGACCGTCTGGTGGACGCGGTTCCAATCGGTGTGTCCGCCCTTGGGGAAGATGAAGATGATGGGACGGCCGTCGTAGTCGAGATAAGCGCTGCGCGGGACGATGGCGTGCGGACCGATGTAACGGTCGTAGGCGTATTGCAGATCGGCGAGAACGGCATCGGTCTCGGCGCCCGGCTCGGTGTCATTCTCGTCATACATGATCGCGACCTTAAAACTTTTCTCCGCGGCAACCTGCTGCATCAGGGTGTAGGACTTGTCTTCGAAGTCGTGATGCTGGCCATACCAATTCACCACGAACGCCGCGATGCCGAGTTGTTTGGCCTGGTCGATCTGCTTCTCCATGACCACGCGATCTTGAGAAGAATAGCCGACGTTGATGTGTCCTGGCTGTCCAAACCATGGCAGGTAGGCAGCCAGCATCATGGGCTGACCATTGCCGCCGATGAAGCTGTTGGCGGCCAGCGAGGAGTGAATGTCGGCGTGGTGACATCCGCCGCAGAAGAGCAGAATGAGGACAGTCCCCAGCAGAGTCGGCCGGCGAAGATGAGCTTGCGTGTCGAACATGCGAATTGATGGCCGGTTCAAGAAAGTTGGATGTCGGATGCAGGCGGAACGTTGGATTGAGGAAGAGGGAATAGGGGTTAGGGGTAGGGGTTAGGATTCAAGCGGTCAGCGAGGATGAACCGCAGATCTCTCGGCTCGGACTGTAGTCCTCGCTCGGGATGACAGAGTTTAGTAGCAATAGGGGTCCTTCGACTCGCTTCGCTCGCTCAGGATGACAGACGTTGTTTCGTGCACTCGCTCAGGATGACAGACGAGTTTTCTATGCTCGCTCAGGATGACAGACGTTTTCTCGTGCTCAGGATGACAGACGTTTTCTCGTGCTCAGGATGACAGAGGTTTTCTGGTGCTCAGGATGACAGACGTTTCTGGTGCTCAGGATGACAGACGTTTCTGGTGCCCAGGATGACAGACGTTTCTGGTGCTCAGGATGACAGGAGGTAATGGGAACGTTGTCTGATTAGTGAAGCGAATTGCGGATCAGAAGTGATGGCGGAGGCGGGAGAAGCTTTCGACTTGCAGCAGGCGGCCGTGGCCGATTTCGGGAAGGACCTCGCCGCGCTCCAGCATCCAGGTGTCGCGATGAGGGACAAAGACCGCATGCAGGCCGGCTTCGAGCGCGGGGTTGATGTCGGACTTGGGGCTGTTGCCGATCATCCAGGTGAGGTCGCGCGCCAGGCCGTATTTCTCGACGACGCCGCGATAGGCGGCAGCATCTTTTTCGGCGACGACTTCGATGGCGGTGAAGTGCTGCTTTAATCCGGAGCGCTCGACTTTGCCGGTCTGCTCGGTGATGTTGCCTTTGGTCACCAGAAAGAGACGGTGGCGTTGGGCGAGGTCGGCCAGCGTCTCGGGAACTTCAGGCAGGATTTCCATGGGATGCTCGGCGATAGCGTAGGCGAAGCCCCGGATGGTGTCGTGCAAAGCGGGCGTCAGCGGCTCGACCGAGAGCTGCTCGAAACACTTGACCAGAGCGAGCGCGAAGCTGTTCATACCGTAGCCGTGCAGCCGAATATTTTCGCGCTCCACGTCGTAGAGCACCTCGCGAACCTGGTCAGGCGTGAACTCGTGATGATTGAGGAACGAGATGAAGTTGGCGATGGCGCGCTCGAAGTAAATGTTGTTCTCCCACAGGGTGTCATCGGCGTCGATGAGGAGGTTCTGGCCGGGAGGGATGCGGTGCTCGGGAGACATGCGTCTATCTTAAACAGTTTCTCGAAACGGATTCACGATGCGGACACCATCAATCTCGCGCTTGTCCTGCATGTCTTCGGAGAACAAAACGGCACAGCCCGCTTGTTTGGCGGCCTGCAGGACGAGAGCATCCCAGAATGAGAAGCCGTGGAGACGATGGAGATCGATGGCGGCAAGGACGTCGGTCAACTCGGGGATGACCACATCGAACTCGGCCAGCAACTCAATCTTCCGCCGAGCGATTGCTGCATCGACATGCAGCTTCCGAGTGACTGTAACAAAGTACTCCTGGATAACTTGAAGGGATATAACGCCCGCTCGTCCCCGCCGGTACTCCGCTACCAAGTCGAGCGCGCGCCGATGCTTCGCCAATGCCGACCTGTCGTCCGTGTAAATCAGGATATTGGTGTCGAAGAAGCTACGAGCGCTCATGAATTTCGTCTCGGTTAAAGCGCCAGCCACGAGCATGGCCCTTCCCCGATAAACGCTTAAACTCCTCAATACTGCTTTCTGGATCGTCGCCTCCGGCTAGGACCTGCAGGTAATCGCGAATGAGTTGATTGAGGCTCTTGCCTAAGGCATCGGCTTTCTTTCGTGCTCTTGCAACAAGCTGCTCGTCGATAGAGAGGGTAACGTTCATGGCCACAGTATATGTGCGCATGTATACTGTGTCAATTGTGATTGTTTTCCGGTTGCTTATGGCGCTGCGCCGGGGCCGCCTTCGCCCATCAAGCCCGCTGGAGGCGGCGGGATGGTAATGTCGATATCCTGTACCGAGCCGAGGGTGCTGAGCGGTTTGCCGAACTCGGTATCGTTGCCGACTACCAAAACTGCCAGCCGGTCTTTGTGGAGGTATTTGTGAGCGACACGTGCCACATCGTCAGACGTCACCTTTTCGACCTCGGTGCGATAGTGTTCCAGGAAATCGAGCGGGTAGTGATAGAACTCGTAGGCCATCTTCTCGCGCAGGACTTTTTCCGGCGTGTCGAAGCGGAAGATGAAAGAGTTCAGGATATTGTCCTTGGCGCGCTTGAGTTCGGCAGGGGTGGCCGGATTTTTCAGCAGATCGTCAACCTCCTCATCAAGCCCCTGAATGCCGTCGACGGTGGTAGCGCTCTTGGTTTGCATCTCGATATCGGTGAGGCCAGGATGGTCCCAGCCTGAGCCCACGCCTCCGCCAACGTCATAGGCCAAGCCTTTTTCGGAGCGCAGCTTGTTGAAAAGCCGCGAGGAAAAGCCGCCGCTGAAGACTTCGTTCATCACGGAGACGGCGTAGTAGTCGGGATTGCGCCGTTCGATCCCGAGATCGAGCAGATTGATGCTGCTCTGGTTCACGTCAGTCTTGCGAACGAAGTAGATGCCGGGCTTGGGCTCGGAGAACTTGATGTCGGGCGTTTCGGCCGCCGGACCTTTCTGCCAGGACTCGAAAGCCTGACGCAGCCGGGCTTCCATGTCTTTGGGATCAAAGTCGCCGGTGATGCCGAAGACGATGTTGTTGGGATAAACATACTGCTGATGCCAGTTGAGCAGGTCCTGACGCGTAACTGCGGCGACCGTAGTGTACTCGGCGACGCGCGCGTAGGGATTGTCTTTGCCGTAGGCGATGATAGGCTCTCGCGATGCACGATAGAGCCGACGTCGTCGTTACGGCGGGCGATGCCGGTGTACATCTGCGCCTTGGCGAGTTGGAGCTTGTCTTCGCGGAACTCGGGATTGTGCAGCAAATCGAGATACATCGCGAAGACGGCGTCGAAGTCGTTCTTCAGGCAGTCGAGTGAAATGCTGGTGGAGTCGGACTCGTTGTCGGTCTCGATTTTGGCGGCGTGGGCTTCGAGGAAGTCGTCCATCTGATCGCCGGTCTTCGTCTTGGTGCCGCCAGTGCGCCAGACGTCGCCATAGAGATCGGTGAGGCCGGTCTTGTTGGCGGGCTCGGAGATGGACCCGCCGCGAATGCGAGCGGTCGCGGTGATCAGCGGGAGCTCGTGGTCGGGCTGGAGGAAGATGACCATGCCGTTGGCCAGTTGCACGCGAGTCGGTTCCGGCGGGGTGAAGGCTGGTAACGGCGGCGCCTGGATTTTGTTCCAGGGAGTGAGTTGTTGGGCGGAGGCGAAGGTGCCGAGCAAGAGCAGACAGACGAGGGCGAGAGTGAAGATTTTTCGCGGGTGCGAAGGGACAGCAGGTCCTTCGACTGCTCGTCCGCAAATTCGGCGGACGCTCCGCTCAGGATGACAAGTCGAGGGAGTGGTCGCGCGCGAGGCCGGCTTGGGATGAGAGTCGAGGCGGGAATAGGGGTCCTTCGACTCGCTGCGCTCGCTCAGGATGACAGGCGTTTCTTCCCTGCGCTCGCTCAGGATGACAGCTAAATTTCTAATCGCGCTCATTGCTGTTCCGCTCCTTTGCTGGCTCCGGGTCCTGGCTGGCTTGACGCGGTCTGGGTCTGGATGACGCCCACAGTGCGATTCGTGTCCTGGAAAACCTGGTTGGACACGCGGCGGATGTCGGCCTTGGTCACCTTGTCGACGCGATCGAGATAGCGGAACAGTTCGCGCCAGTCACCGTAGCGCGTCTGATAGTAGGCAAGCTGTTGCGCCAGTCCTTCGTTACTGGCGAGACCGCGAATCAGGTCGGCCTTGGTGCGCGTCTTGAACATCTGCAGCTCGTCGTCGGTCACATCCTGCGTCTTCAGCTTGTTGATCTCTACGGCGATGGCCTTCTGCATTTCGTCGTTTGTGTGGCCGGGAAGCGGCACCGCGTAAAAAGCAAACAGGTGACTGTACTTGTTGCCAGGGAATCCGCTGAAACCGGCGGCCACGGCAGCGATCTGCTGATCGCGCACCAGTGAACGATACATGCGCGAAGTGCGGCCGTTGGAGAGAATGTCGGAGATGGCGTCGTATACCGCGTCATCGGGCGCAAGATAGCTGGGACGGTGATAGCCCTCGAGGTAGAACGGCTGCGAGGGATCATGCAGCGTGACTTCGCGAACCGAGTTCTGCGGCGCCTCGATGGTGTAGGGCTCAACTGGCTTGGGCATGTCGGCGAGTTGGCCGAAATACTTTTCGACGATGGGGAACACCGTGTCGGGATCGAGGTCGCCGACCAGGCCAATCACCATGTTGCTGGGAACGTAGTAGCGATGGAAAAACTCCGCCGCGTCGGTAGCAGAGAAGCTTTGCAGATCGGAAGCGTAGCCGATTGTCGGGCGGTGATAGGGATTGGCCATGAAGGCGGTACCCAGGAATTGCTCAACCAGGCGGCCGGTGGGACGGCTGTCGGTACGCATGCGGCGCTCTTCCATCACCACGTTGCGCTCTTTATAAAACTGCCGCATGACGGGATTTTTCATGCGATCCGATTCCAGCGCGGCCCACAGCTCGATCTGATTCGACGGCATGGAGTACATGTAGGCGGTCTCGTCATAGTTGGTGAAGGCATTCAGTCCGACGCCGCCGTGGCTCTCGACCACTTCGCCGAACTGATTAGGGACGACGTATTTGTCGGCGGCGGCGATGGCGTCCTGCCAGGCTTTCTGCAACTCGGCCAGCTTCTTGGGGTCCTGACCGACGCGCTTGGTGCGCTCCGCCTCGTAGGCGGCGTAGGTCTGCTCGACTTTGGCCAGCGCGGGCTTCTCGGCAGCGTAGTCGGTAGTGCCGATGTCGGGGGTGCCCTTGAAGGCCATATGCTCCATCATGTGGGCCAGGCCGGTTTCATTGAGCGGATCTTGCGCGGAGCCGGCGTCGACCTGGGTGAAGAACGAGAAGACCGGCGCCTCGGGACGCCGCCAAAGGATGACAGTCAGGCCGTTGGGTAAGGTCTTGACCGAGACTCGCTTTTCATAGGACGACAAGTCCTGTGCCGCGAGTGGTAGTGCCGTCGCCAACAGGAGCAGGGCGGCGAGCTTGGCAAAGCAGAGCTTCATCATGCCTCCAGAGCAGGAAGACGTAAGTTGTGCAAAAGGAAACGTTACGCAGAGAGGGACGGGCAAGTCAAACGAAAGGGAGCGTTCGCGAGCGGCAGAATGCCTTCGGGAGCGCCGCGAGTGTGAATTTCATCCAGAAACACAAAACCCAGCCGATTCAGGCTGGGGCGGAAGGACTGGAAACATCTTTCCTGATTCAACTCTAATTTCATTGTAGCATGCGGAGCAGGTGATTCGGTCAGGGATTTGGAACTATATATCTCTATTAGATTCTGTTGATTAGGAGTAACTGTTGTGTTTCTCCCAGTTGACATGTAAGAGTTACGCGGGTAATAGTGACAGTAGTTGTACGACTTGTGTACTTGGTTCTGAATTGGGCAAGTGGCTGCCGTGAGGGCGAATTCTTCGTGAGGTGCCGAAGAAAGCAGGTCCTTCGGCTCCGGCGGCGAAGCGCCACCTCCTCTCAGGATGACACCTAAAAAGCGAGGTCTGACACCTGCGCTCAGGATGACACCTAAGAAGCGAGGCCTGACACACCTGTGATCAGGATGACAAACACCAGTTGTCAGTTGTCAGTAAGAGCAAAGCTAACTAGACCAGAGCGAGTCGTTCGCGCACGTCGAAGCCGGCGCTGCGAAGAAGTTTCTCGACCGTGGACTCGTTCAGGCGGGTGGCATCGTATTCCACGCGGATGGTCCGCTCGGCTTCGTCGAACCGGACGCGGCGGATTCCGTAGACGTCGCTCATCTGTCCCAAGGCGCTCATCTCGGTCTCGCCCGGGGGCATTCCGTAACGGAATAAAACTTCCACAGTGGTCATCGAACCGGCCTTTCGCAAACGTGCAATGATAGGAAACGCGGAACCCGTAGCACGCTTCCGCATCTAGAATCTGAGGTGGAAGCCGGCGGCGGTGTCACCCGACTTCCGCATTCAATATAGAGCATGCCTGCGATTGTGAACAATGGGAGACGGGGAAATAGAGCAGGTTTGGGTTGGTGAACAGCGCGCGATGACCGATCAAAAGAGTGAGGGAATGAGCGAGCCCGAAAAAACCGTGGAGAACATGGAGCTGGATTTTTCCGCCAAAGACCCGGTCTGCGGCATGGTGGTGGACCCGCCGCAGGCTCGCGGCAAAGCGAAGTATCAGGGCGACACATATTTTTTCTGTTCGCCGGGATGCATGCAGAAGTTCATGGCCGCGCCGGCGAAGTATGCTCCGGTGTCGACCGAGGGACGCAGATTGCGCCGGCGCCGGCAGCTGCAGCCGAGCCCAGGAAGTTCGACAAGGATCCGGTCTGCGGCATGAGGGTCGATCCGGCCAAAGCCGTCTCGTCGGCGGAGTACGAGCACAAGCTGTATCACTTCTGCTCGCGCGGCTGCGCGGAGAAGTTTCAGCGCGATCCGCAAAAATATCTTTCGCCGGCACACCGCCCTGCGGGCATGACGGGCAGCGGTGCAAATCGGCGGTATTTCGCACTGCGCCTGGTCCGCGCACGCCAAGCAGGAAAAAGATCCAGTCTGTGGGATGAATGTCGATGCAGCGCAGGCAGCGGCGACCGTCGCCCACAACAGTAAGACTTATTACTTCTGCTGCCGGCGGTTGCGGAGAGAAGTTCAAGGCCGATCCGGGGAAATATCTTTCGACGGCGACGATGGCTGTGGCTGAAAAATCTGGGCTTCCGTCAGTCACAGGTGAACCTTCCTTGCCGGCAGGCGAAGCGCGAAGAGCGAAACGCGAAGAGCGTGGCTCGTACGTTTGCCCGATGGATCCGGAGATTCGGCAAGACCATCCGGGCGCGTGTCCGAAGTGCGGCATGGCGCTGGAGCCCGATCTTCCGGTCGCGACGGCGCAAGACGCAGTGGACCTGCCCGATGCATCCGCGAGATCGTGCGCGACGGGCCGGGGTCGTGTCCGATCTGCGGCATGGCGCTGGAGCCGACGACTGTCACCGCGGCCGAAGAAGAAAATCCCGAGCTGCGCGAGATGACGCGGCGCTTCTGGACGAGCGTGCGTGCTCGGCGTTCCGCTGGTGGCGCTGGCCATGTTGCGCATGGGCCCGCTGATGCACATGCTCACGCCGCGGGTGGCAACGTGGATCGAGTTCGCGCTGGCGACGCCGGTCGTGCTGTGGTGCGGCTGGCCGTTCTTCGAGCGCGGCTGGGCGTCGGTGAAGTTTCGCAGCCCGAACATGTTCACCCTGATCGCGATGGGCGTGGGCGTGGCGTATATCTACAGCGCGGTCGCGACCATTGCTTCCGGGAATCTTTCCGCCGTCGATGCGCACGGCATGGGCGGCCAGCCGGAAGTTTACTTCGAAGCGGCGGCAGCGATCATCGTGCTGGTGCTGCTGGGGCAGGTGCTGGAGCTGAAGGCGCGCAGCCGCACCAGCGAGCGCGATTCGCGCGCTGCTCGATCTCTCGCCCAAGCTGGCGCGCATCATGCGCGACGATGGCAGCGAGTACGACGTGCCGCTCGATCAGGTGAAGGTCGGCGACAAGCTGCGAGTGCGGCCCGGCGAAAAGATTCCGGTCGATGGCACGGTGCTCGACGGCCTCAGCTCGGTGGATGAGTCGATGGTCACCGGCGAGTCGATTCCGATTGAGAAGCATGCCGGCGACAAAGTGATTGGCGCGACCGTGAACGGCACGGGCTGGTTGCTGATGCGCGCCGAGCGCGTAGGCAGCGAGACCATGCTGGCGCAGATCGTGAAGATGGTGAGCGAGGCGCAACGCAGCCGCGCGCCCATTCAGCGGCTGGCCGACAAAGTGGCCGCGTGGTTTGTCCCCGCGGTGCTGGCGGCGGCGGTGATCACGTTTCATCGTGTGGTTGTCGAGGGCCCGGAGCCGCATCTGGCGAACGCCATCGTCAATGCGGTTGCGGTGCTGATCATCGCTTGCCCGTGCGCGCTGGGACTGGCGACGCCGGTGGCGATCATGGTCGGCACGGGTCGCGGGGCGCGCGCCGGAGTGCTCATCAAGAATGCCGAGGCGCTGGAGACGTTGCAGAAAGTCGACACCGCTCGCGCTCGACAAAACCGGCACGCTGACCCAGGGCAAGCCGGAGCTGATGTCGGTGGTCGCCGTCGGCGGCGAGACCGAGGAGCGCGTGGTGCGGCTGGTCGCCAGCCTGGAGCGGGGCAGCGAGCATCCGCTGGCAGCGGCCGTGGTCGAAGCTGCGCAGGCGAATGGGATGTCGCTGATTCCGGCGGAGGAGTTTCGCTCGCTGACCGGACGCGGCGTGGTGGGCCGAGTTGGCGGTCACGAAGTCGCTGCCGGCAACGAAAGTCTGCTGGAAGAACTGGAGCATCGATGCGGAGGAGTTGAAGGCGAAAGCTGAAGAGCTGCGCAGCCAGGGACAGACCGTCGTCTTCGCTGCGGTCGATGGCCGGGCTGCCGGGATTCTGGGCATCGCCGATCCCGTCAAGCCGGAGGCGGCGCAGGCGATTCGCGATCTGCGCGCGCAGGGCTTGCGCGTGGTGATGCTGACCGGCGACAGCGAGACCACGGCGCAGGCCGTGGCGCGCAAGCTCGGCATCGACGACTTCGAAGCCGGCGTGCTGCCCGACACAAAGCCGAAGTCGTGAAGAAGCTTCAGCAGCAGGGAAGAATCGTGGCGATGGCGGGCGACGGCATCAACGACGCTCCCGCGCTGGCGCAGGCGCAAGTCGGCATCGCGATGGGAACCGGAACCGACGTTGCCATGGAGAGCGCCGGCATCACGCTGCTGAAGGGCGATCTGGCGGCGCTGGTGCGCGCGCGCCGATTGAGCCGCGCCGTCATGCGCAACATTCGCGAGAACCTGTTCTTCGCGTTCATCTACAACTCGGTGGGCGTGCCGATCGCGGCCGGGATTCTGTATCCCAAGTTCGGCATTCTGCTGAGCCCCATCATCGCCGCGGCAGCCATGAGCTTCAGTTCGGTGTCGGTGATCAGCAATGCGCTGCGGCTGAGGAGGGTGAAGCTGTGAGGCAAAGCGGATTCCTCGTGGCCTGGAAGCCCACTCGGAATGACAAAAAGCAGTTGTCAGTGGCCGGTTGTCAGTTGTCAGCAAAAGCAGATCCCTCGCCGACTAAAGTCGACTCGGGATGACAAAAATAGAGAACCAGCGACAGCTTAGAGTGTGTTTCATAAACCCCACTTCGCCGGGCCGCGGCTAAAAGCCGTTGTTGGGGAGCCAATTTCGCAGGCCTAAAGGCCCACGCTTCCACCGAGGAAAACCTAAAGGATATTTTTGAAACACGCTCTAGCTACAGCTACACCCTTCCGAACAATTTGAGCTACGTTCCTTCAAAATAATTTGAGGTAAGGCCCATCAAAACGCCCTAGGATGCCGTTTCAAAATACCCTAAGCGACGGCCTGTCAAACGATCGAACCAAAGTCGGTCTAAGATGCGTTCCGCCTCTCAGCGGTTCCTCCAGCGCGACTTGGCGCATCTCTTTGTTACAGTAGACAGAACGCCGCCCACGATGTCTCCGGTCACGACCAGTTCGCCTGCTATCACACGTTGTCGGACATGCGGCAACGAGATTCCTGCGGGCGCCGACAGTTGTCCGGCTTGCGGACGCAATCATGGCGCAGGCTCGCCGCGGATGACGCTGGCGATCATGCTGTTGCTGATTTTTGCCGGCTTCGCCTTCACCCAATATGTGGTCCAACGTCACCGGGCCACCGAAGCCGCGCTGGCCAAGCGTTGGTTCAACCGCGGCAACGAAGCGATGCAAGCCAATCTACCGTCGGTGGCAGCCGAGGACTATCGCACCGCCCTCACCTACGACCGCGAGAATGATGAGTACCGTCTGCGGTTGGCGCAGGCGCTGCTGGCGGCCAATCGGTTGAACGAGGCTCGCTCTCATCTGGATAGTCTTTGGGAAGAAGAACCGGCCAGTGGCGAAGTCAACCTGGCGCTGGCGAGACTGCATGTTCGTCGTGGCGACCGCGCGCGAGCCATCCGGTACTACAACAATGCGATCGACGGAGTCTGGGACGAGCAGCCTCGTCAGCAGCGGATTGCCACCCGCTTCGAGCTGGTGCGCTACTTGATGCAGCAGCATGACCTCGCCCGGGCGCAAGCGGAATTAATGGCGCAACAGGCGGACGGACCGCCCGATCCGTCGGACCAGCTTCTGCTGGGACAATTGTTTCTGCAGGCTAAGGATCCCACGCGGGCGATTGCCGGCTTACGACACCGTGCTGAGCAACGATTCTCACAATGCGGAGGCCTGGCTGGGCAAAGGGTTAGCGACGCTTCAGCTTGGCGATTACGTTCTGGCGGAACACGCGCTGGCCACCGCGTTGGAACATGATCCCCATTCCGACCAGGCTCGTCAGCAGCTTGAGTTGGTGCGGGAGATACTGCGCGTCGATCCTAATCTTCGCGGGCTGTCGCTGGCCGAACGCACTCGACGCGTGGCCGAGGATTTCACGGTTGCCCTTAAACGTCTGAGCGATTGCGCGACCCAGCAGGGCTATAAGCTCGCGACGCCGGAAACGGCGAAGGAGGCCAAAGCCGCTGCGGCTCAAGCTTCCGTTGCGATGGCGGAGGCCACGACGCCGGCGGCCGAGAATCTGCAACTGCTCTACAGCAGTGGTTTGCAAAAGCAGGCCAGCGCGACGGAAACAGCGCTGCGCAAAAATCCCGATGCCCTGGAGCCGACGATGCAATATGTGTTCGAAGTCGAGCGCAGCACGGCGTCGATTTGTCCCGGCGACGGATCTGACGGATCGCGCGTTGCTGGCCCTGGCGCAGCATGAAAGCGAGACGGTGAAATGAGCCACATGCCAAGAGACCGGTGATCGCCAAACCGAAGGATCCCAGCGGCATCAAGCCGGCGGTTTCGACGCCCACCCGCCGTCAATACTGGAGCAGCCTGCGCACCATGCTGTCGCCGCAACGCTTCAGCCTGCGCGAGGAGCAATTCTTCCTGTTGCTGGCGGTGCTGATCGGCATCGGCTCCGGACTGGCCGTGGTTTGCTTCCGCATGTCGATCGAGTTTCTGAAGCTGAATTTGCTGGGCAGCGGATTGCAACCGTCGGTGCCGCGAGTCTTCCTGGCGCCCATGCTCACCGGTCTGGTGATTGCGTTTCTGGTGATCCGCTTCTTTCCCGCGCGCGCGAGGCAGCGGCGTCAACCAGACCAAGGCCGCGCTCTACATCTACGACGGCTACATTCCGATGCCGACGGTCATCGGCAAGTTCATTACCAGCGCGCTGGCCATCGGCAGCGGACAGTCCCTTGGTCCCGAAGATCCTTCGTTGCAAATCGGCGCGGGCCTGGCCTCGGCGCTGGGACGGCGCTTGAAACTGTCGCGCGAGAAGCTGCGGCTGATCGCGCCCGTGGGCGCTGCCGCCGGATTGGCGGCCGCATTCAACGCTCCCATCACCGCTGTACTGTTCGTCATCGAAGAAGTTATCGGCCGCTGGACCGCCGGCATTCTGGGCGCGGTGGTGTTGTCGGCGATTTCCAGCGCAGTGATCGAGCGCTGGTTTCTGGGCGATGAGCCTCTGTTTCGCGTTCCTGCCTATCACCTGGAACATGCCGGCGAGTTAGGAGCTTATGCCAGCCTGGGCGTGATCGGCGGCTTCGCCTCGCTGGCTTTCGTCAAATACATCGCCTACCTGCGGCCGCGGCTGCGCCAGTTTCCGTCGTGGACGCAATACTTCCAGCCGGCCGCGGCAGGATTGCTGATCGGCCTCATCGGCATCAAGTTTCCGCAGGTGATGGGCGCCGGTTACAGCTACATCGATCAGGCCATGCACGAGCAATACACCTGGCAGATCCTGGCGATGCTGGGCGCGCTGAAAATCGTCAGCACCGGCCTGTCGTTCAGCAGCGGAACGCCCGGCGGACTGTTCGCGCCCGTGCTGTTCATGGGCGCGATGATCGGCGGCGCGGTCGGCATGGCCGAGCGGCAGATCGTTCCGCAACTGGCGATCCCGGTCGGAGCCTACGCGCTGGTCGGCATGGGCACGCTGTTTGCGGGAATCCTGCGCGCGCCGATGACCTCGGTGTTCATGATCCTGGAAGTCAGCGGCAATTACAGCATCATCGTTCCCGTGATTCTGTCGAACGCTATCGCCTATTTCATCTCACGAACTTTCCAGCCAACGCCGATCTTCGATCTGCTGTCGCGGCAGGATGGGCTCGATCTGCCGTCGCTGGAGGAGGAGCGCGAAGTTCCGTTGCTGCGGGTGGAAGATGCCATGCGCCCGCCGCTGGGGCAAACGCTCACTGGCAAGATGCCGCTTGCATGAAGCGCAGCAACGGGTACAAGGTTCGGCGCAGGATTCTTTCGTGGTAGGCATGGGCGGCGACGAGTGGTCCGGCATCAGCCGCGCCGTGCTGCTCGACATGATTCCGAATTCCGACATCCGCTCTAGCGCGCGTGCTGACCGATCGAATCCCATATCTTCATCCCGATCATCCGCTGGATACGGCGCTTGCGCCTGATCGGCGAGCGGCCGCTGTTGCCGGTGGTGCATCGCGCCAATGTGCAGCAACTGCTGGGCGTGGTTTCGCTCGACGACGTCATGCGCGCCTATCGCGGCGCGGGCCTCAACGAATCGCATCCTGAGCCGGCGCCGGTCGTGCCGTAAACATGGGATCGATCTCGGGCCGTGTGCTCCTGGTTCCACATTGGTGCCTATTTCCAAAACGGAAACGCGTTTTTGCTTGACCGCAGCGGCAGCTTTTCCTATGCTTGCCAATCGATCAGGTTTGTCGCAAACCCAGGGTGCTCCAACCTAGCAAGTGGGTACTTGCTCTCCGCTTTCGCGCAAACTGTTACCCAGCGCGGGGCTTTGGGATCACTGAGGGACCCTGTGCCAATGCTGAGAAGTGCTTCATTGCAGTTCTCGGAGTCTGAAGGAAGTTAAACCCTCTCACTGAGGATGGCGAAGCCTTGTCCAGTGCCGACCACAGTTTCGAGACCGCAGCAACGCAGGCCGGTGCGGTTCAGCCCAAGACCGGCGCTGGCGATTCGTCGGAGTGGTTTGCGGCCTATACCATACCGCGTCACGAAAAGGCTGTTGGGCGGCAGTTTGACGCGCGTCAGATTCAGTCATTCCTGCCGTTGTACCGGGCCTTGCGGCGCTGGAAGAATGGCTGCAAAGTGGTAGTCGAGCAGCCGCTTTTTCCCAGCTACATTTTTGTTTGCATCGACCGCCGCGAGTCGGTGAAAGTTTTGCAAGTCCCCGGAGTGCTAACCATCGTGAGCGCCGGACGCGAACTGGCGTCGCTTCCAACCTCGGAAGTCGAAGCGCTACGTGCCGGCCTTCCCCTCCGTCACTTCGAGCCGCACTCCTATCTGGTGCTGGGAGAAAAAGTGCGCATCATCGCAGGTTCGTTTGCCGGCATGTCCGGAGTACTGGTCCGCAAGAAGAATAATCTCCGGGTGGTTCTGACCTTGGATCTCATCCGCCAGAGTTTTGCCGTGGAAGTGGGCATCGACGAAATCGAGCCCCTGAAGCAATAGTCACCCGCCTTCGTTCGAATTCAACTTTTCAACTATAAGGATCGAGTGTCTGTGAAAAAACCAGCGGGAAGAAGTGTAACTGCCGTACGCATTGTCGAGGCTGCAGTCCAGCTTTTCTCCCGCCGGGGATATAAGGGGACCAGCACGCGGGAGATTGCTCACCTGGCCGGAGTGAATGAGGCTACACTGTTCCGGTATTTTTCCCGGAAGGCCGATCTCTTTTGGACGGCGACCGAATCGCGGCTGAACCGCTTGAAGTTGGGACGGGAGTTGCAGAGCGGTCTGGCAGCCGATGTGGATCCGGAAATTATTGTGCCCATGCTGGTGGAGTTTGTCGTCGAAAACATGGCGCAATGTCCGGAGCTGATGCGACTGCTCTACGTGGCTGGATTTGAGTTGCCGGGGGCCGATCGCATGTTTCGCGAACATCTGGGACCTATCTTCGATTCGGTGAACGCCTACTTCGGCCGGTGCGCGGCCCGGGGAGCGATTGGAGATCTGGAGCCAACCTTCGCGACGCTGGGATTAGCTGGCGCGGTCAGCGCCCACCGCAACCTGCATCAGCTGTTTACCGGGAGAGATTTGCCGTGGGATGTGCAAGCGGTGGCGCCGGCCTATGCGCAGTTCTGGCTGAACGCGTTGCGGCAGCCAGTTCCGGTGGCTCGCCCCACGGATGTCCGGGCCAGCGAGCAAGTGGCTGGGGGTAATGCGTGAAGCACAATTCTGGAGCAATCGATTGTTTGCCTGGACAGCTACGATTGAGTTTTCCGTCAGCTGGCAATTCTGGAGAAGGAATTTGAAATCTCTGCCGAGAGAACAAAATTCGCTTATGAGAAGTAAGTCAGATCACGGCCGCCAGAGACGCGGCTACCGATGGGCTGTGACGATCGCGCTGCTGGCGCTGGCCGGAATCCTGATTAGCGGGCAAGCCCCGGTGTCTTATCTGGAAGCGCAAACTCAGCAGCCCAATCCTCCTGCTGGTGATCAATCGACGCCGCCAGCCAGTGAGCAGCCGGCTTCCCCGTCGGTGGTGCTGGACGATACGCATACTCCGCCGCCGGCCAACGCGCCGAAGCCCAGCGAGCCGGCGTCTCCCACCACCAAGCCGGTGGGGTTGACAGATTTTCAGCGCCTGGTGGAAACGTCGTTGGGCAAGACGTTGCCCATCTATGGCGAGAATCTTTTTGAGAATGTTCCCACCACCTTCGCTCCGATCGATCGTGTGCCCGTCACTGCCGATTACGTGATAGGTCCGGGTGACGAGTTGTTGATTCGCGCCTGGGGACAAATCGATCTGGATATTCATGCCCGGGTGGACAGAAACGGCGCCATCTACGTTCCCAAGGTTGGAAATCTGAACGTCGCCGGCCTCCGCTACGATCAGGTGCAGGACTTCCTGAAGGCGCACATTGGCCGCATCTATCAGAACTTTGACCTCAACGTCTCCATGGGAGAGTTGCGCTCGATTGATGTGTTTGTGGTCGGCCAGGCGCGTCGTCCCGGCCGCTATACCGTTAGCTCGCTGAGCACGCTGGCTAATGCCATCTTCGCTTCCGGCGGTCCCTCGACGAGCGGTTCCATGCGGCGCATCGAGCTGAAGCGCGGCAAGAACGTGGTCAGCGACTTCGATCTCTACGATCTGCTGCTGAAGGGAGACAAGAGCAAAGACGTTCTGCTGTTGCCCGAAGACGTGATCTATATCGCTCCCATCGGGCCGCAGGTGGCCATGGGCGGCCAGGTCAATGTACCGGCCATCTATGAACTGAAAAACGAGGCCAGCCTGGGAGAGGTGCTGCAACTGGCGGGCGGCCTTTCGACCACCGCCGACGGAGCCAAGGTCTACATCGAAGAGATCAAGAATCGCCAGGACCGCAAAATCGAAGAGGTCAATCTGGACACGGCAGGGCTGGCCCATCCCCTGAAGGATGGTGACATCCTCAATTTCGCTTTGATCTCTCCCCGCTTCGAGAATTCTGTCACCTTGCGCGGCAATGTTGCGAGTCCGGGGCGCTATCCCTGGCACGAGGGAATGCGGGTCACCGACCTGATTCCCAATCGCGAGTTTCTGATTACCAGCGAATATTGGAGGCAGCAGAACTCCATCAACCTGCAGGCACAGACCAGCGGTGGCCGGGCCAGCAGCGAGCTGAACGACGTCAGGCGAAACGCTCCGGAAATTAACTGGGATTATGCGGTTATTCAGCGTATGAGTGCGCGCGATCTTTCCACGGAGTTGCTGCCCTTCAATCTGGGAAAGGCGGTTCTGGAACATGACGAATCCGCCAATCTGCCGCTGCAGGCGGGCGACATTGTCACCATCTTTTCGCAAGCTGATCTGCGGGTGCCGCAGGAGCAACAGACCAAGCTGGTCAGGCTGGAAGGCGAATTCTCCGCCGCCGGCATCTACCGGGTAGCTCCCGGTGAAAAGCTGCAGGACCTGGTAATCCGGTCGGGAGGTTTGGCGTCGTCGGCCTATCTTTATGCCGCGGTCTTCACCCGGGAATCCACTCGGGTGCAGCAGCAGGAACGGCTGGACATGGTGATCGCGCAGACGGAGCGCGACATTGCGCGTCAGGCGGCGCAGTCGGCACAGAACGCCAAGACCGCCGACGAAGCGGCCGCGGCCAAAGCTGCCCTCGAAGCCCAGCGCGCTAGCCTGGACAAGCTGCGACAGCTACGGGCCGACGGTCGCATTGTGCTGAATCTTCATCCCAACGACGACAACGTCGACGCGATACCGGAAATTCCGCTGGAAGATGGCGACACCTTCTACGTGCCCAGCCGCCCGATCGTCGTGAGCGTGGTGGGCGATGTCTACAACCAGGGCTCGTTCATGCAGCAGCCGGGCAAGACGGTGTCCACGTACTTGCGCAACGCCGGCGGACCGACCCGCAATGCTGACAAGGGAAGGATCTTCGTGGTTCGCGCCAACGGAGCGGTGGTCAGCAAAGATGCGGCGTCGGGCTTCTGGTCGGGAGGCTTCGACAGCATGGTGCTGATGCCGGGCGATGCGGTGGTGGTTCCGGAGAACGTAAATCCCGGCGCTGGTTTGCGAGCCTTCAAAGACTGGTCGCAGATTCTGTTCAACTTCGGATTGGCGGCCGCAGCCGTCAAGGTGCTGAGCCCGTAGGGAAACTCCGATTAAGGCTGGTTGAAGCGATTGAGGCCTGGTGGAAGCGTTATGGCTTGTTTTGAAGGGGACGGCCTTCAGGCCGTCCGTCAAGTACCCGTAAATCTTGCGGCTTCAGCCGCTGCGGGACTTCGCTTTGGATTGATCAGAGGAGTCGCGGATTGCATTTGATGTCATCATGGATGTGCGGTTATGCGTGAGAGTCCCAATCGAACGGAAATGGATCGAGTGGCTGTAGACGAGCAGGTTGCGAAGATGGAGCCCGAAGTCGCGGGGGGCCACGAAGTCGATCTGATCGATCTTTTATTGGTGCTGTCGCAAAGGAAGAAAGCGATTCTTCGGATCACGATCGCCGTGGCGATTGTGGCTGTCATTGTTGCGCTGCTGCTTCCCAAGATGTACACCGCGACTGCGACGATCTTGCCACCCCAGGAAAGCCAATCCACTTTGAGCTCCATGCTGGGCCAGTTCGGCGCCCTCGGATTGGCTAGCAAAGACCTGGGTTTGAAGAATCCTTCCGATTTGTTTGTGGCCATGCTGAAGAGCCGGTCCATCGAAGACCGGCTGGTGGATGAATTCGATTTGCGGAAGGTTTATGGCGTTAAGACCTATCTGGAGGCGCGCAGGAATCTGGAGGGCCGCAGCCAGATTACGGCGGGCGATGAAGGTCTGATCACCATCTCGGTGACTGATCGCGATCCTAAGCGCGCTGCCGCCTTGGCCAACGCTTATGTCGACGGCCTGCATTCTCTGAACGAGCATCTGGCCATTTCCGAGGCGGCGCAGCGGCGTTTGTTTTATCAGCAAAAACTTGATGCCGAACGCGAAGATTTGTCGCGGGCCGATCTGGCGCTGCGCCAGGTGCAGGAAGCCAGCGGCTTGGTGCAGCCCGATGCCCAGGGAAGAGCGATTGTCGATGCGGTTGCCAATACCCGGGCGCAGGTGGCGATTCAGGAAGTCAAGCTGCAGGCTATGCGCACTTACGCGACGGAGAACAATCCCGACCTAAAGCGTGCAGAACAGGAATTGGCGGGCCTGCGAGCCGAGTTAGCCAAGCTGGAGCGAAGCACAGGAGAACTGGGCAATGGAAATCTGGAAGTTCCTACTCGCCGGTTGCCCGAAGTCGAACTCGATTACCTGCGGCGGATGCGTGACGTTAAGTATCACGAGTCGGTGTATGAGTTCCTGAGCAAGCAGTTGGAGGCAGCGCGGATCGACGAGGCCAAAGACGCCGTCATTGTGCAGGTGGTCGACAAGGCGGTCGAGCCGGAAAAAAAGTCGAGCCCTCGCCGGATGCTCATCGTTTTCGTGGCGACGATGCTGGCGTTCGTGCTCTCGTGTCTGGGCGTTCTGATTGCCGAAGCGGTGAGGCGCAAGGAGCGAGATCCGAATGACCGCGCTCGCCTCGAGCAGCTGCGGCGTTCTCTGAAATTCGGATCGTAGACTCACGTCGTAGCCCGGTCTCAAGGAATGAGCCGGAGCAGTGGGTACGAAATAGGTAGGGAACACCTCAGCTAGAAAGTGCCGCATGATCGGTTGAGTTTCGGCCGCACGGTGCGCCGATCGGCTGGCGGAAAAAGCAACTCGACAAAGCAACTCAGTGACCCCTCTGAATCCATTTCGGATCCTGAAAAATGCTGGCGCGAATGTAGCGCGGGGCGTGGCCGCCGCGTTGGTGGCTTTGGTGCTTCCGCCGCTGCTGACGCGCAGCATGTCTCCGGCGGCCTACGGAGCTTGGGCGCTGGTTTTGCAGTTGAGCGCCTACATTGTCTATCTGGACTTCGGTATTCAGACCGCGGTCGGGCGTTTTGTAGCTTATGGCAAAGAACGAGCGGATCGCGACTATTGCGATCGCATGGTCAGCACCGCGGTAGCCGCTCTTGCCGTGGCTGGGCTGCTGGGGCTGATGGCCGCCGCCGTTGCAGCATTGCTGCTCCCGCGGATATTCCATCAGATGCCGCCCTCGCTGCTGGATCAGGCCCGAGCCGCAGTTGTGCTGGTGGCAGGGTCGTTGGCCATAGGACTTCCGTTTGCCGCATTCAACGGCGTATTTGTGGGATTGCATCGCTACGACATTCCGGCTCTCACAGTGGGAGGCTCGCGGGTTCTGAGTGCCGTGTTTCTGGTGCTGGTAGTGCGTCACGGCGGAAGCCTGCTGTGGATGGGCGTTGCGGTGGCGGCGGTGAACCTGCTGGGCTATATGGTCCAGTACGGTCTTTACCGCAAGCTGGCGTCGGGCGTATGTCTGAAACTAAGTTCAGTGGCGCGTGAGGCTTTGCGCGAGCTGTTCAACTATTGCTTCAGCTTGTCCATCTGGTCGTTTGCGGCATTGCTGGTGGCCGGTGTCGACCTGGTCCTGGTGGGCTTCTTTCAATATCAGGAGGTAGCCTACTACGCAATCGCATCGACCCTGGTGCTGTTTCTTGCCGGACTGCAAAGCGCCATCTTCAATGCTTTGTTGTCGCCGGCCGCTGCGCTGCATGCGCGCGGCAGCTCAGGAGCTCTAGGCCGGATGCTGGTGACCAGCACGCGCTACGGAACCTTCCTGCTGCTCCTCACCGGGATACCGCTGCTGCTGTGGGCTCCCGGAATCCTGCGGGTTTGGGTAGGGCCGGTGTACGCCGCTCATGGCGCTCTGTATTTGAGAATTTTGGTGATCGCCAACATGATTCGCTTGTCGGCAACGCCTTACTCGGTGCTGCTGATGGGCACGGCCCAGCAGAAACTCGCCATCGGCTCTCCCGTATTTGAAGGTCTTACCAATCTGCTCGTCAGCTTGATCGGCGGATACTGGTTCGGCGCCATCGGAGTGGCCGTGGGCACGCTGATAGGCGCCATCGTCGGCGTGTTGGTTCATTTCGTGCGCAACCTCCGGCGGACCACCGAAATCCGGATTTCTACCCGCGAGTTTCTGCGCGATGGCCTGATGGGGCCGGTGGTTTGCGTCGTACCTTTGCTGGCATGTGCCGCCTGGCTGGCCGCGGCCGCCCGATCGTTTGTATCGGTGATGGTCCTGCTGTCTGCGTTTTTGTTGACCGGCTTGCTGGCCTGGAGATGCGGCGTGCTGGAAAGCGAGCGAGCGTGGTTGAAGTCGCGCATGCCGCGGAGCGTTCGTTGATCATGCCGGAACAACGGATTGGCGTGGTGACGGTTACCTACAACAGCGGACGAGTGATTGACGAATTTCTGCAATGCTTGCTGGCCCAGACGTATCGGCGATTCGTCTTCTATGTCGTCGATAACGCTTCCCGCGACAATACTCTGGAGAAAGTGAAGGCGCTGGCGGATTCTCGCGTCGTGCTGATGGAGAATGCGCAGAATCTGGGCTTCGCCGCCGGCGTCAATCTGGGTATTCAGGCGGCGCTGGAGTCAGGTTGCGATTCGATCCTCATCATCAACAACGACACCGCGTTCGAGCCCCAGCTCATCGAAAAGCTGGTCGCCGGAATGCTGGAGCATGGCTGCCAGATGGCCGCGCCCAAGATCTTGTTCTATCAAGACCCCAGCAAAATATGGACTGCCGGCGGCGCCATCGCCTGGACGCGAGGACTCAGGCCGAAACACTTTGGCTATGGCCAGACCGACCGGGGCCAGTTCGACAAACCGAAGCTGGTCAATTTTGCTCCTTTCTGTTGCACGTTGATTTCTTCCGACGTCTTCCGGCTCCTCGGCTGCCTCGACAGCCAGTACTTCGTTTATTTCGAAGATATCGACTTCATGTATCGGGCGCGGAGAGCCGGCGTCAAGCTGGTTTACCTGCCCAATGCCAGCTTGCGTCACCACCGGCATGCCTTGACCGGAGGACCGAAGTCGGAATTCACCATTCGGCAGAGCACCAAGAACTACTTCTACTTTCTGCTGAAACACTTTGGCATTTGGAAGAGCCTGCCGCTGCTGGCCGCCAATCAGGCCTACTTCGCAGCTCGCCTGCTATTGGGGATCGATTCGCCCTCGGTTTACCGGCTGAAGCAGGCCTCGTTCCGTGAAGCATTCGGCCTGTACCGGCAATGGAGGATCGGCGCCAGCGCGCCGGTAGCCGCATGATGATCTTGATCACGAGGAAGCATCGCGGTTTGAGAAGCGATTGTGGCGTGAGAAGCGCTTGTGGCGTGAGAAGCGATTGTGGTGTGAGCAGCGATCTCCGATCTCATAAGTCAATCGCAGGTCAGCTTAGTCATGGCCGGTCAGTTAGTCATCGCCGGTCAGTTAGTTGTCGCAGGTCAGATTTGTATCAGGGCACGACTTTAGTCGTGCCGTAACTGGCCTTCAAGAGGACGGCTTTAGCCGCTGAGGGCAGGGCTAAAGCCCATCGGAGAAAGAGTCTTTTCGGCCCGGCTGAAGCCAGGCCCTGTTACAAATCACCGCTTCATACCAGCCTTATGAGAGAGATTCCCGCGAACACGGAGATTCAGAAATGATGAGGCCCCCACAACGTGGCTGAGCTTCTTCTCTTTATAGCCGTCGCCTTTCCTTGCCTATACACCTACCGGCGGTCGGTATCGCAAGGGCGGCTGGAGATCAATCACGTTGGAACCTTCACCTTCGGATTTCTGTTCTACTGGATTACTCCTCTGGCGGTTAGGATCTTTGCCAGCAGGCTGGATTTTCCGCTTTCGTCAACCTGGATTGCTCTGTTTCGCGAAAAGCTGATCGTTCCCTATGCCCTCTCATGTATCGCTCTGTACTTGTGCTTCGCCGTCGGCGACTCGCTGAGCATCCGCTGGTTCCGAGACAAACTGCCGGAGAAAAGGCCGAGGGTTCCGCGCTTGATCCTCTCCCTGGTCACCGTGGCCGCCTGTGGCTTGCTGGTTTATACCGCGGTGCTGTTTCGGGCGGCTTTGCTTCGCATCGCCGGCCCCGGGGATATTCCGGCACAGACGGCTCGCGGAGCCGTCACAGCGTATGTCGTCTTGCTATGCGTGGTCGCGATTCTTTTTACCATCGACCGTCCTGAAATTTCCTGGACCGAGCGCCTGCGCACTCCCTACTTCCTGCTGCTCATGGCAGGCAGCGCTATGCTGCTATGGTTGGGCAGCCGGCTCTATGTGGCGTCGTTCCTGGTCATGTTCGCTATTTATCAAAGCTGTTTTCGCCGGAGATTCAAGCTGACGACGGTCGTCGCCAGTGGAATCGTGCTGGCCCTATTTTTTGGCGCGATCGGAATGTGGCGGGAACAGGGTGATGTCACCGAGGCGCTCTTCAATGTGGTGGAAGAGCCCATGCTCAACAGCCTTTCCGTCGTGCATCACCTGCGCTATAAAGGGATTGCCTGGATCAACACTCCGGATCAATTGGAAAGCGATTTCCGCAACCTGATTCCCACGATCATTCTGCCCAACAAATTTGCCACCGCGAAGAAGCCCGACGCCTACACTCCTTTGGGCTCGCTCAACTCGTATGTATCGTTCAACCTGAACTTCGGCTTTCTCGGCTCGGCCCTATTCCTGTTTCTGTGGCCAATGCTGTTTCGTTATCTGCGAAGCCGATCGGCCGGCACGCTGGCGGCGACAATGTACGTGATGTGCTCGGGATGGCTGGCCTTCACGTTTTTCCGCGATCCCTTCTCGATCTCACTGGTGAAAGCCATCGTGCAAGATTCCATCCTCATGCCGGCGCTGATCGTTGCCTGCGGCTGGTTGCTGTCGGCGGCATGCGCGCCGACCGGCAATACCGGTAGCCTGTTTCCCGAGCCGCGAATGGAGACTCTGTAAGCTGTTCACACGGCGATGCGGATTCTCTATGACCACCAACTTTTCTCCCGGCAGAGCGCCGGAGGGGCTTCGCGATACTTCTTCGAATTGCTCCGTTATGTTGCCCATGTTCCCGACGTACAGGCAGAGCTGCTGATGGGAATCGAGCGCTCGGCCTATCCTCTGCGCGAGCTGGCGTCGGCCAATCTTCGGGTAACCGGTTTTGATGGGCCGCCGCTGCCCGGGATGTGGCTTTACCTGACTAACGAAGCGCTGAGCAACGCGGTGAGTCTGTTTCGCGGAAAGTTTGACATCTATCATCCCACGCTGTATCGCCGCATGCCGCTGGTGCGAACGCGGCGGGTCGTGGCCACGCACCACGATTGCACCCAAGAACGCTTTCCCCAGGAATTTCAATATGCGGATAAGGTGATACGCGCCAAGAAGTCGCTCTATGAACGGGCCGATGCCATCGTCTGCGTCTCGGAGTTTTGCCGCAAGGAGCTGTTGGAGTTCTACGATGTCGATCGCTCCAAGACGCATGTGATTTATCACGGGCTGGCGCAATTGCCGCGTTCTCCGGAGGCGGCCCGAACTTTGCAACAGCATCTACGCAAGGACTACTTGCTGTATGTTGGCACCCGCGCAACTTACAAGAATTTCAGCGGGCTACTGCAGGCATTCCACGCAACCGGCCTGGCTGAATCATTCGATCTTTTGGCGCTCGGCGGAGGAGAGCTAACTCCCGCTGAGCAGAGCCTCATCGCCGGGCTCGGAATGCAGCAGAGCGTTATCTGCCTGCCTTTGGTCGCAGACGAATTGCTGGCCGAGGCTTACGCCAGCGCTAAGCTGTTTGTGTATCCCTCATTGAGCGAAGGCTTCGGCTTTCCTCCGCTGGAAGCAATGTCGCTGGGCTGTCCGGTGTTGGCCAGCCGAGTGTCTTCCATCCCCGAAGTCTGTCAGGATGCGCCGTTCTATTTCGATCCCGCAGATCAAAATTCTTTCCAGCGCGCACTGCTGCAAGCGATAAAGGATGAACCTGCGCGCCAGCAGGTGATCGCGCGCGGCAGGGAAGTGGGGGCACAATACAATTGGCAGAAGTGCGGCGGGGAAACGCTGGCGCTGTATCGCCAGTGCCAATAGCGCGGCGATCATTCCGGGGCAAAACCATTTTGCGGGATCTAAACCGGGCGTTCTCCTAAGACATACATGGCTGGTCTGAAGGAATTGTTGTACAGCGATCTCGCGCGCCAATACGAACTGGAAGGCAGGTCCGGCGTGCGACCCAATTTCTTCCGCTTTCTCGGACGCCTGCTCCACTTTCGTTTTCTTCCCAACGTGTTGTGCCGGACCAGCCGAGCCGCAATGCTCGCCGGCATACCCGTTTTGCCCAAATTCTTCACCTACGCGAATCTGGTGCTGTTCGGCCTGGAGGTTACGCCCCGGTGCGAGATTGGTCCCGGCATATTTTTTGCCCATCCGGTCGGCTGCGTAATTGGCGCCTGGCGCGTGGGCAGCAACGTTACCCTGTTCCAGGGCGTCGGCTTGGGCGCCCGGCGAACCGACATGGGATTCCACAAAGAGCTGCGGCCGGAGATTGGCAACAACGTTATTCTGGGAGCGGGTTGCAAGGTGCTGGGGCCGTGCCACATCGGTGACAATGTCACCGTGGGGGCCAACTCGCTGGTGCTAAATTCCGTGGAAGCGAATCGAACTGTCTTGGGCGTGCCAGCCAGCGTAGTACCATCGTCGGTAAGGAATAGGGAATGACAACCGCGCCCCTCGATCTCACCATCACGATTTCCAATTACAACACTCGTGGCTTGCTGCGGAGCTGTATTCAGTCGGTTTACCAGCATACCCGGGGCATCAGCTTCGAGATCATCTGCGTCGACGACAACTCCAGCGACGGCAGCGCCGAGATGGTAGCGGAAACTTTTCCCGAAGTAATTCTGATCAGGAACCAAGTCAATCAACTCTACGCTAAGAATCAGAATCTAGGCATGCGCATGTCGCGCGCCCGTTATGCCTGCCTGCTGGATAGCGACACCCAGCTTACCGGCAACGCCCTGGCGGCGCTGGTCCGCTTCATGGACGAGCATCCCGAGGCGGCGGCTTGCACCCCTAAGCTGCTGAACGGGGACGGCAGCGTGCAGCATCACGTTCGCAGCTTCGCGGGCCTGGGGGTTTTCTTTCTTCAGACCATTCACTGGTACAAACTATTTCCCCGCAGCCGGGTGATGAACCGCTACTACAACACGGACTTCGATTATTCGCGGGCCCAGCCGGTCGACAGCCTGGGCACCTCGGCGTACATCATTCGTCGCTCGACTTGGGAACAGGCTGGAATGCTGGATGAGCGGTTTCGCCTGGCGATGGTCGATCTGGCTTACAACTTCATGTTGAAACAGAAGGGTTACAAGTTGTTCTACACGCCTTGCGCCGAAGTGGTTCACCTGGGGAGCCAGAGCATCAACCAGGATGTGTTGGGATCGATGCGCGACCAGAGCCGGGCGCTCATCGAGTTTAATGAAGCCTACGATTATTTCGGCAAGAGCCGTTTCAGTAAATGGCTGGTCCGGATCGCCGTTTTTTTCCGCTATTACGTGAAGGTGCTGGAGTATTATCTGAGTTCCGATAAGCGCGTCATTAAAGGCCCTGGGGCTCCTAGTAAGGAACAAGCAGCACGGGCTGCGCGGCTGCGACATTCGGAGTAACTGCCGGTGTCGGACTACGTTTAGCCCGATCGATTTTCACGCAGGGACGACAGGTTGGTCTGGCCGGCCGTCCGGGGTACAGCGAGTGTAACTTCCGCGACACTCACTGAGGTTTTAGCGCGGATCACGCAAAGAAGTTTATCGGAGATGCAATGAGGCGCGCCGTCCACTTCCTGTTGTGCAAGCCCGTCGTGGTGATCGCCGACGTGCTGCTGGTCAACCTGGGGTTCCTGCTCGCGTTTGCCTTGGGCCGCAATCAATTGCCGCCCGTCACGATTGCCTCCTACCTGCATCTGGTGGTCCTGATTTCCCTAACTGCGCTGGTGATTTTTCACCTGCTCGATCTTTACCGTGACTGGCTGCGGCGATCTCTCCGCCATGTCTTGTATTCCGTCTTGATTGCCGTAAGTATGACGTTGTTGACGACCATGGGTCTGGCCTATTGGACGCGCGATTTCGCTTTTCCGCAGAGAGTTTTGGTGCTGGCCGCTTTTATCCAGGTACTGTTGCTGTGCAGTTACCGGATGCAAATGCGCCGGGTGTATCGCCGCTGGTTTGGCAACCGCCGGACTGTTGTCATCGGAGAATCTGAGAACGACGCCTATTCGGTCATGCAGAAGTTCGAAGAGCATGATGTCGGCTTGTACCGCATGCAGGGATATCTGTTGCGCCGCGATTTGCAGCCTCCGTATGCCGAACTGGATGATGCCGAGACAGTAGTCCTGACCCAGAACCTGGAGCAAAAAGAAGAGATCATCCTGCATTGTTTCCGCTGCAGCAAGGATGTCTTGGTGGTTCCCAACCTTCCCGAGCTGACTCTGTTTGGAGCCGAGGCCCGCGAAGTGGATGACTTGCTGATCTTCGGCATTCAGCCCCACCGGCTGAATCCGGCGGAGGAGTTTCTGAAGCGGGCGTTTGATCTGGTGGGCTCGGCGGCCCTGCTATTTCTCACCAGCCCTATTCTCCTGATCGTGTCCGCCGTAATCCGGGCGACGTCGCCGGGCCCGGTCTTTTTCCGGCAGGAGCGCATAGGCCAGGGACGCAGGCCGTTTCACGTCCTGAAATTTCGTACCATGATCGTGGATGCTGAAAAACACAGCGGCCCGGTGCTGGCTTCCGAACACGATCCGCGCATTACCCGGTTCGGCCGGCTGCTGCGCGCTACCCGGATCGATGAATTGCCCCAGATGCTGAATGTCATCAAAGGCGAGATGAGCCTGATCGGACCTCGGCCGGAGCGAAGCTATTTTGTCGAGCGCTTTGAAAGAGAGCTGCCGGCTTACGAATTGCGTCATGCCGTCAAACCCGGTATCACCGGTCTGGCCCAGGTGATGGGCCGCTATCGCACCACGGTGGAAAGCAAGCTGCATTTCGACTTGCTCTACATCTACAACTATTCACTGCTGCTCGATCTGAAAATTCTGATGCAGACGGTTCGCGTTGTCCTGCAGGGCGAACAAGCGGTAGGGCTCAAGATCAAGACGGCTCCCTTCGATCGCCGAGGCTCGCGTGCCGCATTACGTCAGATCCGCAGCATCGAGGACATTGCCGAACCGGGCAGTTCGCAGACCGACTAAGCCGCGCAGCGGCAACGCCTCACAACTTCAACCTTTGGCTGAAGTTTGGCGCTTCATCCAGTAAGGCTGGCGCAACTTCCTTCGCAGCGCGCGCCAAGCCTGCACCCAGGGCCGCGAGCATAACCAGAGCAGCGAACCCTGCGACCACAGCCGTGCCAGGCCGGCGCGAAATGTCTTCCGGCTTCGCATCTCTTCCAACGCCAGGGCGGTCGAATAGGTCATTCGCCGATAGGCAACCAGCTTAGGATCGAGGCTGTCGGCCCATTGATCGATAAGCAACAACGGCTCTCGATAAAGCCGCAGCCGGTGCGATCGCGACATGCTGCCGGGATGCAGGCGATAGCGGCAGACGACATCCTGCACAGCGTGCGCCGGATAATGGCGAGCGATCGCCAGGTAGAGATAGTAGTCAGGGGCGACCTCGATGGTCCGGGGAATTCCTCCAGCCTCCTGCACCGCCGAACGGCGCAGCACCGCCGAACTCATGGCGATGAAGCAGCCGCTGGCAAACAGTTGGGTAAAGATGTCGCCTTCGGGCAAAGCCGTAAACTCGTGAGCGTAATCGTAGTCGCGACGGTTACCGCGTCGGGTATCGAACATCACGGTGCGTCCGTAAACGATGCCGATGCCGGTCGCCGCAAGCGACATCTGCATTTCCAGCTTGCGCGGCAGCCAGATGTCATCCTGATCGAGGAAGGCCAACCACTCGCCGGTCGCCTGGTGAATCGCCGAATCTCTGGCTTTGCCTAGCGGCGTGTCCTCGGGCGACAGAAAATAGCGGATTCTCGGGTCGCGATACTCGCCGACAATCTGCGCGCTGTTGTCGCTGGAGCAGTCGTCCCAGACGATGAGTTCCCAATCCGTGAAGGTCTGCGCCAACACGCTATCCATAGCTTCGCGCAAGAACGAAGCTCCATTGCGGACATTCATGATGACGCTGACCAGGGGCATGAGCGGGTGATTTTGCTGGATTTGATCCTACACGGTAGGTCCGTTCCAGAATCGACACGTTAGGGATTTGCAATCCGGCGGAGGAGACAAGAACGTCAGGACTTCGGCGCGGTCAGGGCCCGTTCCAGAGTTTCCCGGATAAGACGCGTGTAGGGAATGCCCCGCGCCTTGGCCCTAGCTTTGAGGGCTAACAGCAATAGCCTGGGCACGCGCATATTGATCTGCTCGTCCTTTTTCTCAAATTCAAACCGGGCTGGTTTGAACTGTGAAAAATCAAGGTCCGACAAGTCTTGCGCCAGAAACGCTTCCGCCTCCCGATCGGTCTTAAGTCTTGGGACTTTCTTTTTCATAGGCGGCAATCTCCTTCGCATGAAACTACAACCCAGCTTATTAAATCGTTATGGGGTGTATCAGGGCACGACTTTAGTCGTGCCGAACGAGGTGCAGCAAAAGATCCGGGGCTTTAGCCCCGCAAGAAACCTGCTCAGGGGCTGAAGCCCAAGTCGTCATTGACTCCTTACGGCACGGCTGAAGCCATGCCCTGATACAACAACGGGTTATGTGACAGGTTGATAGGTTCTATGGAAATGTATATACAAATGTCAAGCCCAAATTTCTACGTGCGCTGCGTTGGTTCCTTGGAATTTACCCGCGCCCAGAACCGTATTTCCTGCACAGGAATTCCTAGATAGCTCCCGAAATCTCTCTCGTTCACTGCCCCATCCTTCGCCAGTACGGACGCCTTACATTGCGCCGGATCGCATGAAACGCGAAGGCGAAGGGACGCGCCAGTTGCGACGCCACAGATCCTTGCACGAACAGCCGCACAACGCCATTACGCAGCGTTGCCAGCTGGCGCATCTCCTCCAGCGCGATGGCGGTGTGATGCCGCCTCCGGCAATCCTTAACGATGTTCGGATCAAGGCTGCCGGACCAATGGTCGATCAGCCACAGCACTTCTTGATGCATCTGCGCGGCTGCGACTTGGGACATGTTGTCAGCATGCATGCGATATCGGCACACGGCTTGCTGCACGGCTCGCACCTGGTACTGCCGGGCGACGGCGACATAAAGATAGTAGTCGGGAATGATGTGAACATTTTCCGGTATTCCGCCGATGGCTTCGATAGCCGAGCCCCGGAAGACGGCTGAACTCATGGCGACGAAGCAGGACTTGGTGAAAAGCTGGGTAAAGATATCGCCTTCGGGTAACAGTTCGTATTCATGTCGTTGGTCGTAGTCGCGTTCCATTCCGCCCGGATAAAAGCGGATGGTCCGCCCATAGATCAGCCCGACCCCTTCAGCGGCCAGCGCCATCTGCTTCTCCAGTTTGTAGGGCAGCCAGATGTCGTCCTGATCGAGAAACGCGATCCATTCCGCTTTAGCCTGGCGAATGGCATCGTTACGGGCCCGGCCGAGCGGCACATCCTCCGGAGAAAGAAAGTAGTGGATTCTGGGATCGCGATATTCTGCAACGACGCTGGCACTGGCATCGCTGGAACGATCATCCCAGACGATGAGTTCCCAGTCCGTAAACGTTTGCGTCAGTACGCTGTCAATCGCCTCCCGCAAGGTAGCTGCCCCATTGCGGACGTTCATGATGATGCTGACCACAGGCATAAGAAGTTGCCGGCCCATCAAGCTAAGCTAGGGAGGCTCTGACTAATGTTGGTCTTTGAAGGGGGCGGCCTTCCAGGCCGTCCGTAACCTTCTGCCAAATCACTCCGGCTTTAGCCGCTGAGGGATCTCGCCATGACTCAATCAGAGCTTCCTTAGGTGATGATCCAGACCTGGTACGACGATACCAGTACGCAATACAGCAGGACCTGCCAGAACGCCAGGTCTAAGGCAGTCAGACCGAAAATCAGCATGAAGTGGTCAAATGTGATCGGAGTTATTGCCGTCCCGACCATCGCCCGGGCCCGCAGAAAACCTGCCACACCCGCCAAGGCGAGCATCAAGAGAGCCAGCGCGAAACGGGACTTAGGCCGGGACTCTGGCATTGCCGTGCCGACAGCACTCTCCCGATACCACACGAATCCCCAAACCACCAGCACCAGCAATCCAACGATCGTACTTCCGTACTGCATCGCGTAGTATCTCGGGATCAGACCCAGGGCAGGCACGCGCACCCAACCTTGCAGCCAATGGAAGTGATACCAGGGCCACGTGTAAGAGTGAGTGAAGGAGTCCCACACGACGTGAGTTGCAATTCCAAATACCAGCGAGCCCAGGATGGCCAGGAAGCGCGAAGTGCCGCCAAACCGGAAATCGCCGGCCAGACCGCGCAGCCTCTGTTGCACGCCCGCCGGGCACAGTCCGATGGCAGGCCGTTTGATGACATTGTGAAACAACCAGAGCGCGGCCAGCGATGCCGGCAAGGTGAATTCCACCAGTCCAGGGAAGCGATGCCCTAATGCCCGATACGTCGCCGAGCCCGTGATGTAAGGAAAATCCGGCGCCATGCTGCCCACCACAAATGCCGACCAAACCAGGTTGAGCTTTCGAAAGGGCAGAGCTGCGGCGGGATGAGAAAGAGTAAAAGGCATCAGGTTGGCGAGCAAGCAGTGTCTGGATGGCAACTTCCGGCACCACGGGTGCCATCAACAAGCGCGACTTAGAGCGGAAGGTCCGTCACCTACTTCTTTCCGGAGTATACTTAAGACAGTCTCTCCCGCACAGTTTCAGATCAGTTACTCGGCCTCTCTGCGCTAGATGACGCCGAGGTGTCTCTGTCTGAACGCATGAACGGCGAAATGCCCGAACATGAATATACCCTGCGGTCGGAAATCGAGAGCATTTGCATGTTCTGTTTCGCGACGGTCCGATCCAGAATCCCTGAGCAATTGAGATTGGCGCAGGACGTACATTCGCAGGTTTGTCCGGCGCGCTTCTCCGAGTCCTCGACGCAACATTAGGACACCTGCCGGCATCTGCGGCTTCGCTCACAATCCCAAGCAAATCATTTACAATCGCAGCACGATCCCTACGACTGGCTCAAAATCTATGAAACGCGTTCCGCTGGCTAGCGGACAATCCCTATCCATGCAAGTTGACGACTTGCCTGCAATTGCGGGTGGAGTTGCGGTGCGCGCGCCTGAGAACCGCCTGGTGTTCGGCGCTCCCGTGATCGGCGAGGCCGAGATCGCCTCGGTGGTCGATTGCCTGCGCAGCAATTGGATTGGGCTGGGCGCCCGCGTCGAACAGTTCGAGCACGAGTTCGCGCGTTATAAAGCCGCGCCCTACGCAGCCGCGGTCAGCAGCGGAACCGCCGCCATCCATCTTGCCCTGGTTGCATTAGGCATTGGTCCGGGCGATGAAGTCGTCGCTCCCGCCATGACGTTCTGTTCGACGATTCACTCTATCGTGCATACCGGCGCGCAGCCGGTTCTGGTGGACTGCAGTCCAGATACGTTCAACCTCGATCCTGCGCTCATCGAAGACAAAATTACTCCTCGCACCAAAGCAATTTTGGTGGTGCATATGTGCGGCCGCTGTTGCGAGATGGATTCCATCCTCGACATCGCCCAACGGCACGGCCTGCGCGTAGTCGAAGATTGCGCCCACGCCATCGAGGCTACCGATCGTGGCCGCCCGGCCGGACTGATGGGCGATGCCGGCTGTTTCAGTTTTTATCCCACCAAGAACATTGCCACCTGCGACGGCGGCATGGTCATCACCCGCGATGCGAAACTCCATGAGCGAGTGAAAGTTCTCTCCCTGCACGGTATGACGGCCGATGCCTGGAGCCGCTTCGTGGGTGGTCCCAGCGGTTACGAGGTCGTCGAGGCCGGCTTCAAGTACAACATGACGGACGTAGCCGCGGCGCTGGCGCTTCCACAACTGGCGACCGTCGAAGAGTTTTGGCAGCGGCGCCAGCAGGTTTGGCTGGCCTACAATCAGCGTCTGGCGGGACTCGCTCTGCAATTGCCGCCGGCCGCCGGTCCCGACTCCCGGCATGCTTACCATCTCTACACGCCGCTGCTTTCTCTGGAGGAGATTGGCGTGCCGCGGGAAAAAATTATTGCCGCACTCGATGCGGAAAACATCGGCGTCGGCATTCACTACGTTCCGGTTCACCAGCATCCTTACTATCGCCAGCGTTTTGGATTTGCGGATTCCGATTTTCCCCACGCTTCGTGGATAGGCGAGCGCACTCTCTCGCTACCGTTATCGCCTGCCATGTCGCCGCAGGATGTCGACGATGTTGCAACAGCGCTGACTCGAATCTTCCGCTACTACAAAGCCACGGCATGAATCGCGACCGAAGAAGTTGTTCAAGAAAGCGACGCTCGGGTAGTGCGAGCCTTCAGGCACGCGTTCCGGCTGGTTAAGATTAGTGGTAGCTGAAAGAGAAATGTTATGGCTTCCGGTGGAATTGCCGGGCTTTAAGCCCGGACATTCGGACGTCATTAGGAAATGGCTTTAGCCACCGTTGGCCGGGACTATAAAGATTGCACGTTTTCGGCGCGGCAAAGTCTTATAGGGATTTCTTGCAGTCGCCAACAACCCTGCACTGACCTAGACGATTGCAGCATTCCTTTAACGCGACCTCGATGCCCTTGTTTCTACCCATCCGCCAGAAAGTGAGTGATCCTCGAGGACGCTTTTGACGATTCGTCTGCCCAAGCTGTTCCTCGTTCTCGCTCTGCTGATTTCCTGCGCGACCGTTGCCCTCGCACAGCAATCTTCTCCTCCCAGCGCCGGACCGCCTCCAGCTGCACCTCCTCAAACCACGCCTCTACCCGATGGCACCGTTTCTCATCCCAACGAGAGCAAATTTTTCATCCACTTGGCCGAGGACCAGAAGGCTATCTGGACCAGTCCTTTCCGTCTCCAACTCACCGACGCCAAGTGGCTGGTGCCCATGAGCGGGATTGCCACCGGATTGTTTGTCACCGATCCGCAAAGTTCTTACGCAATGCGGCTGGACAATCAGCATGCGCTGAATCTCGCGTCGAACGCTGGTGTGGCCTCGGCTGCGGGAATGACCGGTGCCCTGTATCTTTGGGGACACATTACCCACAACGAGCGCGCTCGCGAAACCGGAGTCCTGGCCACTGAAGCGATGATCAACGCAATCGGTGTGGACTACGCCCTGAAAGGGATCACCGGCCGGGAGCGCCCGTTCGACTCCAACTTTCAGAACATCTTCTTCCACGGCGGCACGTCGTTTCCCTCCGACCATGCGGCCGTGACCTGGGCGTTTGCCTCAGTCATCGCGCAGGAATATCCGCACCCGCTGGAAGAATTCGGCGCTTATGGCCTGGCGCTTGGAGTCAGCCTGGCGCGAGCGGCGTCGGACCAGCATTTCCTGTCGGATGTATTTATCGGCGGCCTGATGGGCTATCAAGTCGGCCGGCATATCTACAAGCAGCGCCACAACCCTGATATTGACGATGACTTGAAGATCGTCGCCGAGCAGACTTCGGCGCCGCGTCCCACCAATCAAGCCAGCGTGAACGTTCCGCTCGATAGCTGGATCTATCCCGCCATGGAACGCTTGATCGGCGGCGGCTATATCGACACCGCATTCATCGGACTACGGCCGTGGACCCGCATGGCCTGCGCCCAGATGCTGATCGCAATGAATGCCAAGGTCGAGTACCACACCGATGTCCCGTCGGAAATATGGCAGTTCAAGAAAGCGCTGGACACCGAATTCGCGCCTGAGATTGCGGCCTGGGATGGCCGGCCCACCGAAGCCATGCAGCTGGATTCGGTCTATACCCAGGTGATGGATATTGCCGGCACGCCGGTGAATAACAGCTATCACTTCGGGCAATCGATCATCAACAATTATGGCCGGCCGTATTGGCAGGGCGTCAACAACTACACCGGATTCAGCGCCAGCGCCAACGACGGCCGCTTCGCCTTCTACATCAATGGCGAATACCAATACGCGCCCACCATACCGGGGCTTCCGCTGTCGGTGCGGCAGGTGATCGCCGATGTCGATCTGAACCCTTTGCAGCCGCCCAAGGCAATTTCGGCGAATCAGTTTCAGCTGCTGAATACCTATGTCACCATGAAATTTGGTGGCCTGGATTATTCCGTAGGCAAGCAAAGCATGTGGTGGGGTCCGGGCGAAGGCGGAGCCTTGCTGATGAGCGACAATGCCGCCCCCTTCTGGAATCTCCAGATCAATCGCTCTGAGCCCACCAACATTCCTTTGCTCTCAAAATTCCTGGGACCCTTCGAGATGTCCAATTACTTTGGACCGCTCTACGGCCATGAGTTTCCCGTTGGCCCGTATATGTTCGGACAGAAGGTCAGCTTCAAGCCCACCGAGAATCTGGAGTTCGGATTCACCCGCAACGATGTGTTTGGCGGCGAAGGACACGTCCCTATCACCTTCGGTTCGTTCTGGAATTCGTTTACCAGCTTCAACGACGTGCCTGCGTCAGTTAAGTTTTCGCGCAACGATCCCGGCGCGCGTCACGCCAGCTTCGATTTCACTTACCGGCTGCCCTTCGTTCGCCGCTGGCTCACCTTGTACACCGATTCGCTGGTCCATGACGATGTCTCGCCGGTTAGCGCTCCCCGGCGCTCCGCCGTCAATCCTGGAATCTACCTCACTCATGTGCCCGGTTTGCCCAAGCTCGACTTCCGCGCCGAGGCGGTCTATACCGATCCTCCCACCGTCGACAGCATGGGCGGCCTTTTTATCTATTGGGAGGTCGTCTATCACGACGTGTATCTCAACGACAATTCGCTGATGGGCAGCTGGATTGGCCGCGAGGGAAAAGGCTATCAGGCGTGGAGCACCTATCATCTCAGTCCGCGTAGCAGCATTCAGGTGAGCGTACGAAACGGCAAGATCGCCGACGACTTCATTCCTGGCGGAAGCACGCAGTGGGATTGGAGCGCGTCGGCGATGCTGCGTGTCCGCAACGACCTCGAGATCAAGTCCTTCCTGCAATACGAGACTTGGTGGGTCCCCGTGCTGGCGCCGACGCGGCAAACCGATTTCACCAGCTCCGTCCAACTTACCTGGTGGCCAACCACGGTCGGACTGCGCCGGGCCTTCCACTGATGCTCAGTCGCGGAAGAGCAGCCGCGATTTCGAAGGCGTGCTGCTTTAGCTGGCCGTAGCAAGTCCTTCAATTTTGTCACCCAAACCAGCTTCACAATTTGCTCAAAACTTACCCTTGGGGTGATTTTGAAGGAGCGTAGCTTTAGCTGCGCCGCAGTAGTCCCATGTTTTTGTGATCCGAACCCGGCGTCACAGGCTGGTAAGAAAATCGTGCCAACGCTCTGTTCGGGTAGAGCGACGCTTTAGCGTCGCGTCAACGCCTCTTATGTTTGATGTCCGGAGCCGGCTTTAGTCGGCGGCACGCCGCTCCTCAGATTTCTCCACAGCGTCCCGACCCTTCCCTCACCGCTCCGAACCAATCCTCCCCCGCTTGTTACAGCAAACTGCCCTACCGCTTATCGCCCTGGCCGACTGCCTGCCGCTTTGCCGCTGGATGGCGATCGGCGGGTACCGGGAAATGTCGTCGTGTTCGTGATGTAGAGTTCGTGGACCTTCTGATTGATTTCGTCGGGCGTCAGGCCGACCGACGCCATGTAATTGCGCATTTCATCTCGCCGGTTTGCGTCCACCGTTACGGTGGGGTTTCCATCGACAAACACCTGGACCGACGCCCCCGTCCTTACCAGACGATAAGTGTGCATAACTCATCGTAGCGCGTAATCTCTCCCGCCGTTCTGATTTGTCGGAGGCGGCCGCTTCTTTTATCCACAAAAACCGAGCATTTGTAGCACAATAGAGGTTCCGAATCTTTGGGGGATCTATGTCAGTCATGCAAAATCGCCGCACTCATCAACCGTCAGTGGAACTTCGACCGTTTGACCGCCTGACCGTCGCATTGATTGGGCTGGGAGTCATCTTTGCCTCGCTCGGCCTGGGCGAAGCCGTCTACCGGCTCGCCTTCTTCGATTTCGATGGCGCCACCGACCGGCTCCCCATCGAAATGTTGTTTGGCCTGGCCTTCGCCTGGATGACGACCAAGGTAGTGCGGAGAATCTATCAGCATCGCATGGAGGCCTCGGCCAGACTCAATTTAATCTGGGACCGGAGCCACAAGATTCGTCACGCGGTTGAAGCCATCCCGCCGGTGCCATATCCCGGCCACCAGCAAGCCATTCGGGTGATTCGCGAAGAAGTGGATGGCATCGAATGGGCGCTGACCGACATCCTTCCTCGCTAGTCGCGCGGGCGAACGCGACCACGGATTTTGCTCCGCCTCCCAAGGCGAGATAAATGCGCGCGAAATCGGGCCTGTAGCTCAGCGGTAGAGCAGGGGACTCATAATCCCTTGGTCGGGGGTTCGAATCCCTCCGGGCCCACCAATTAGGTTTCCTGGCTCATAAACCCACAGCTCTGCCGGGGTTCCTTCGCACTTCTTCCTGACGGTTGCCGTTCTCTTTGTGTGAATTCGCGGACTTCAAACGCCGGTTAGGCGATCATCGATGCGGTCCGCGCGGAGCTTGGCCTATCCATTCCCCTGCGTCCGAAGCTGTCCAATCTCGGCTCACAGGTTTGAGGGAATGTACGCCACGATTCCAATTATCCGCGTGGTAGATTGCTACTACTTTGGCCAACACGATGTCGACAGCTAACGAGCCTACGATATGACTAATGGGCGGTAACGCAATTGGATACTGGCAGGGAATATCTACTGGTTCTCCGCTCAAAACAAGGTTCGGATGGATTTTCGCAGGCGGTAACGCGAGTCCCAATTGGCGCAATTTTTCGCTGGCTAACCTCTTAAGTATGAGTTAGTAGCAGCAGCCTGTGCCAGCTTTGGTAGCACGTTAGTGTCATTGTGCCGACCATGGATGGAAGATACAATTCACCGCATCCTCCCCGTTACAAGTTCGTAATGTAAAGCAAAGCCATCGCCCATGGTCGTGGAAAGCTTTGGGCCAAAGAGGATTACTGCTGCTGGCAATGGTTACGGTACGACGCCAGACGGGGCGACACTCATAACTTCGGAACGGTGTTCCAGACCGAACCTCAGCTTCACCTTTCAGCGCTCAGCCGTTGCGACTTAAGGACAGCTTGGTGGTTTGGCAACCAGTCGTGGCGTGAACGCTGTTACCTGCAGACAACCAGTCATGTTGTAGGTTTGGCAGTAACTAAGGAGATTTATCTTTGAGCCCGAGGATCCCTGGCCTATCCGCTGTCGGTGCATACCACGCTAATTTCCCAGCCCTGCGCACCATATTATTGCTGCTGTTCCTGTCTGGAATGGCATGTGCCCAAGTACAGGTCACGACCCAGCACAATGACAATTCCCGCAGCGGGCAGAATCTGAACGAGACTATCCTTACGCCCTCCAATGTCAGTTCGGGGCAGTTTGGCAAGCTTTTCTCGGTTACGGTCGACGGAGATGTCTACGCACAACCGCTTTATATGCCCAATCTAACCATTCCGGGCAAGGGCGTACACAATGTGCTCTTCATCGCCACCGAGCACGACAGCGTTTATGCCCTGGATGCCGACAGCAACACCGGCGGAAATTCCACGCCGCTCTGGCAAGCAACTTTTGTTCACCCCTCCCGTGGGATCACAACCATATCGGATGTGGACCTTGGCGGCTGTGACTCCATTGCGCCCGAGGTGGGCATCACCAGCACGCCGGTAATCGATGTCACCACCAATACGATCTATGTGTTGGCCGTAACCAAGGAAAATGGCCAGTTCTTCGAGCGCCTGCACGCCCTCGACATAACCACCGGTGCGGAGAAGATGGGCGGACCGGTAACCATTCAGGCTACCTATCCGGGAACCGGGGATGGCAGTGTGAATGGGATCTTGACCTTTGATCCGATCCAGCTCTTGAACCGTCCCGGATTATTGCTGAACAACGGCAACGTTTATATTGCCTGGTCTTCCAACTGCGATGACGACCCCTACCATGGCTGGGTCATGGCTTATGACAAGACCTCACTTGCGCAGCGGGCGGTGTGGGTGGTAACTCCTAATGGACGGCGAGGCGGCCTGTGGTCGAGTGGTGCTGGACTTTCGGCGGACTCGGCTGGGAATGTCTTTATTCCTACCGGAAATGGGACCTTTGAAACGACGGGAAGTCCGACGGATTTCGGCGACAGTATCATCAAGCTCACGTTAAGCGGAAATACTCTCAATCTGATCGACTACTTTACTCCTTATAACGAAGATAGCCTCGACGATGCCGATTTCGATGTTGGCTCGGGTGGGGCGCTGCTTCTACCCGACCAACCCGGCAGCCATCCGCATGAGTTAGTAGAGGCGGGTAAAGAGGGAAGTATCTATGTTGTCGACCGCGATAACATGGGACATTTCAATCCTAACAATAACTCCCAGATCGTACAAAACCTCACCGGTCAAGTAGGCAGAATCTTCATGGTTCCAGCCTACTTTAATTCCGTTGTGTATATGAACGGTAACAACGATACCGTCAAGGCGTTTTCCGTAACCAATGGCTTACTATCAAGCTCGCCCATTTCGCAATCGCCAACAAGTTTGGGATCTCCAGGGGTGTCGCCAAGTGTGTCGGCCAACGGCACGACTAATGGCATTGTCTGGGCGCTGCAAATGGGAGCGCGCTTGAACGATGGTTATGAGGTTTTACACGCCTATGACGCTACCAATCTCAGCTCTGAACTCTACAACAGCACCAACAATGAGGATCGTGACAATCCGGGGCCAATCATAAAGTTCGCCGTACCGACCATCGCCAACGGTAAGGTATATGTGGGTGCAGTGCAGCAGGTCAGCGTCTACGGTCTGTTCGGGGGAGAGCAACCGGCCGCGGTTCCAACTATCGCCCCCGATAGCGGTACCTACGCTACACAGCAGCTTGTCAGCATCGAAGACTCCGCTCCCGGCTCGACCATCTACTACACGACCGATGGATCGATGCCGACCACCAGTTCTCCGGTCTACAGCTCTCCCATCGTGGTAAGTCGAACCATGACGATCCAAGCTATAGCGGTTGCTCCCGGTTATCAAAACAGTAGTGTGGCGTCGACGGTTTACACCATTACCGATGGGGGCGGTGGCTCCTTAAACTTCGGCAACGGCTTTCAGCAACTGTTCTTGAATGGGAATACCCAGTATAGCGGCACTCATATCCGGCTGACAGATGGAGGTACCGGAGAAAACAGCAGTGTTTGGTACCCCCTCAAGGTTAATGTCCAAAGCTTCGTCCAGGATTTTAGCTTTCAGCTGACCAACCCGGTTGGCGATGGATTTACTTTTGTGATTCAGAATGTCGGGACCTCGCAATTGGGACAGGGTGGCGCGGGCCTGGGCTATGGTGCGGCCAGTCCCGGAGGAAGTGGAGGAATACCCAGAAGTATTGCCGTAAAATTTGACCTCTACAACAATTTCGGGGAAGGGAACGACTCTACGGGTCTGTACGTCAATGGCGCATCGCCGACTATCCCTGCAGTCGACATGACCGGTAGCGGAGTGGATTTACATAGTGGCCATGAGTTCAAAGTGCACATGACCTACGATGGATCCACCCTAAGTATGACCATTACCGATTCCGTTACTCACCAGAGTTTCAGCACTTCCTGGACGGTGGACATCCCCAGTACGGTTAGAGGGTCTTTTGCATACATTGGATTTACCGGCGCTTCAGGAGGAGTCGGGGCGGTCCAGGACATAGTGAACTGGACATACGCGCCGGGCGGCGTCAACTATGGCGGCGGCTTCAGCTCCGAAAATCTAGTCTTGAAGGGTAACGCCGTCTTCAACGGTACTCGGCTTCGACTCACCGACGGCGATCCTTCCGAAACCTCTAGCGCATGGTACTCGACCCGGCTGAACGTGCAGGCCTTCACGCAGGACTTCAGCTTCCAGTTGACCAACGCCCATGCCGATGGAATTACCTTCACTATTCAGAATAAGAATAGCGTCGCGATTGGATACGGCGGCGCCGGACTAGGCTATGGGGCAAGTAGTCCAGGCGGAAGGTTGGGCATTCCGTCGAGCGTGGCTGTGAAATTCGATTTGTACAACAACGCCGGGGAGGGCGTTAACTCTACCGGCCTCTATGCGAACGGGGTTTCGCCCACGGTGCCGGCGATCGATATGACCAGTAGCGGAATCAATCTTCATAGTGGCGACATCTTCCACGTGCACATGACCTATGACGGTGTAACCCTGGCCATGACTGTAACCGATGTCTTCACCCAGCAGGTGTTCAGCACTTCGTGGCCCATCGATATCCCAGGCACAGTGGGAGGAACGACGGCATACCTTGGCTTCACCGGCGCCTCCGGCGGGGCAACCGCTATTCAGGAAATCCTGAGCTGGTCATTTGCAGCTCCCTCGGCAATTAACTATGGCAGTGGTTTCAAAGCTACTGGGCTGGTTCTCAATGGAGGAGCTGCTCTGAATGGGGCGCGTCTTCGCCTGACTGATGGTGGCCTCGCAGAAGTCCGGAGCGCATGGTTCTCCAAGCCAGTCACGGTTAAGACCTTCAACCAAGCGTTTAGCTTCCAACTTACTAACCCAGTCGCTGACGGAATGACCTTTACGATTCAGAACGCAGGCACAGCTGCCTTGGGCCCGGGCGGATCGGGCCTCGGCTATGGTCAGCCCAGCCCTGGGCAGGGTCAGGGTATCCCTACCAGCGTGGCTGTGAAGTTCGATCTATACAACAACCTTGGCGAAGGCCAGGACTCGACCGGTCTGTACGTTAACGGAGCTTCTCCTACCATACCGGCAGTGGACATGACGGGTAGTGGAATCGATTTACACAGTGGAGATATATTCAACGTCACGATGAGTTACGACGGCGCCACGCTGACTATGCAAATAACCGACACTGTCACTCAGAGCACCTTCCAAACTTCATGGACAGTGAATATTCCGGCGACGGTAGGCGGAAATACCGCTTACGTGGGCTTTACCGCAGCCACCGGTGGGTCAACGGCAACGCAGGAGATCCTGAATTGGACATATACGCCATGACCGCGAGGCGACGTGGTCTCATGGTGAAATTCAGAGCTTGCATCTTTATGTTTGGGCTGGCATTGTCGTTCGGCTTGCGACTTAATGCCGATGAAGTGCCACAAGGAAAATGTGTAGCTCATGCTTACAGCCTCGTCCCCGTTCCATTGCGTCCGGCCGCCATCAATGACGACGGCGAAGTCGCAGGAACGATAGAACCCCAGCGCGCAGCTTTGTGGACAAAGACAGGTGGCCTGCAGGAGGTGGCTGTTCCTCCCGGCTTCAACACTTCTGAAGGCCTTGGACTCAACCGTAATGGGCACATGATCGGCGTTGCCATCAATCTAAAGACTAACCAGAGGCAAGGCTTTACCTACATCAATGGCACTGTGACGCTACTCTCCGGTACCCACGCGAGAGCCTTTGCAATTAACGATAACGATGAAATTGCCGGGGAGTCGACGAATTCTCAAGGCATTAGCGCTCCGGTTATTTGGCAGGGCTTGAATGTAGTAGAACTAGGAGGATGCTGCGGCGGTGTGGTTTCTGGAATCAATAACCATTCGCAAGCTATCGGTAATATCTATGACCAGCATGGCCGATATCAGGCATTTGTTTGGGACAAAAAGCGGGGCGTCCAACTTATCGGCCCACCTAATGCCTCCTATAGTTCCGCCTTGGCCGTTAACGACGCCGGTCACATTCTGCTCGAATCATTTTCCCAAGGTGTTTTGCTCTATCAGTCCGGCCAACTCAGCCGAGTTGCACTTTCTTCAAAATTTCCTAATCATCCTAAAGCCTTGAATAACTGTGACCTAATCGTTGGCAGCTTTGGTCCGTTCCCCGACTCCGGGTACGCCTTCGTGTGGGACCAATCCGCGCAGTTTCGTAACCTGAACGACCTGATCCCTCCCAATTCTGGATGGAAGTTGCGCGAGGCTACAGCGATCAATAGTAAAGGTGAGATTGTCGGGTGGGGCGAGCACGGTACCGACGACGACGCGGGATTTCTCTTGGTGCCTCAGCCATAACCTAAATAAGAAATTGCTTTGCCCAGTAGTTACGCTCTTGCTTAAGGTTATTAACTGATGTAAAGTAAACGCCTCCAAACCAACTAAAAAAACTGATGATGGGTCCAAAGGGCCGCGAAAATGTCAGGGACATCGTTAAGGATCTGGCCGAAAATGCTTATGACATTGTGGAAATCATCATTATCGTTAGGCTTGGCTTTCGTACTTTGCCTGCTCGGGACGAGCTGGGGCAGTTCAGCTAAGCCGACCCTCACCAGGCTCTCAATCGACGGGAACGCGGCTCTGCCCAATGTTCAAGTCAGCCTGGCCTACAGTGCTCTGCTAAGCGCTACGGGGGGCACGGCTCCCTATTCCTGGAGCATCGCCTCCGGCACTTTGCCCACAGGTTTAACCTTGAACGGCAACGGATTGATTTCCGGGACTGCGGTGACGGCAGGTACTTTCAACTTTACTGCAAAAGTATCGGACGCGGCGTCGACACCCCAAGTTGCCACGGCGCTCCTGAGCATCACTGTCACGGCTGACCCGTTGAGCATCACAACAACTTCGCCCCTTCGTGGCACGCTGAATGCACCGTATGCGCAGAGTCTGGCGGCAACTGGGGGACTTCCTCCTTACACTTGGGGCATTGCTTCGGGCGCTCTTCCGCCCGGGTTGAGTTTGACCTCCAAAGGAGCAATCACTGGAGTTCCCACCACAGCTGGCACCTTCACTTTTACGGTACAGGTTTCCGATGCGGGCTCACCGCCGCAGACGGCCACCGAACTACTAAACAACATTATCAATCCAGCTACGGCGGTCACTACTCAACACTACGATAACTTTCGCACCGGTCAGAACCTTAACGAGACTATTCTTACTCCTGCTAACATTAGCTCCGGTCGGTTCGGAAAGATCTTCTCCTATAGTGTTGATGGTGACGTTTATGCACAGCCGCTGTATGTGCCTAACGTAGGTATTCCGGGGAAGGGGATGCACAATGTCCTTTACATAGTGACGGAGCACGACAGCGTTTACGCGTTGGACGCAGATAGCAATAGCGGAGGAAACTCAACTCCCCTCTGGCAGACTAGCTTCATCGACCCCACGCATGGAATCACCACAGTTTCAAGTGGTGATGTTAATTGTGACAATATTTCCCCCGAAATCGGCATTACTAGCACACCCGTGATCGACACGGCGACGGGCACGATTTACGTTGTAGCTAAGACAAAAGAGAGCGGATCGTTTTTCCAGCGCTTGCATGCTCTTGATATTACGACCGGGGCCGAGAAACTGGGCGGACCGGTCATCATCCAGGCAAGCTATAACAATGGAGCCTTGGACTTTGATCCTCTAACCAACAATAACCGGCCCGCTCTGCTGCAAAGCAACGGTAACATCTATCTTGCATGGGCTTCTCATTGCGACCATTCTCCCTATAACGGCTGGATTATCGCTTACGACCAAGCGACGCTTCAACAAAAAGCGGTCTGGATAGACACGCCCAATGGCACCCGAGGCGGCATATGGATGAGCGGTGCGGGCTTGGCCGCCGATGCGATGGGTAGAGTTTTTCTTTCTATTGGCAACGGGACTTTCGATACTTCGGGTAGTCCTGTTGATTTTGGAGAGAGCATCGTCAAATTAGCGCAGGTCGGAGGTTTGCTCGCGCTGACAGATTACTTTACTCCATATGATCAGGCCACCCTGAATGAGGGTGACATTGATGTAGGTTCGGGAGGGGTCCTTCTGTTACCGGATCAGCCAGGCCCGCACCCCCACGAATTAGTGGAAGCCGGGAAGGAAGGGACGATCTATGTCGTAGACCGGGACAATATGGGGCACTACAATCCGAACGACAATTCCCAAATCGTGCAGAACCTTACAGGTGAGATTGGTGGGCTGTATTCCGTCCCCGCGTATTGGAACGGTACTGTTTATTTTGGAAGCGCCAACCATTCGGTTGAGGCATTCAGCCTGAGTAATGGCCTATTGTCGACCACGCCAACTTCGCAGGGACCGACGAACCTGGGCTTTCCGGGCGCCAGCCCCATCATATCTTCAGACGGCACGAGTAACGGAATCGTCTGGGCGCTGCAAACGGCCACTAGACTTAACAATGGGAATGAGGTTTTGCATGCCTACGACGCGACCAACCTTGATGATGAGTTATATAGCAGTACGCAGAACGAAGAGCGCGACAATCCTGGCGCGGTTCTGCATTTCGCGGTGCCAACTGTCGCGAATGGCAAAGTATACACAGGGGCGGTAGGTCAGGTTAGCGTTTTCGGCCTCACAATAGCCACCGCTGCGACTCCCATATTTAGTCCCGCCTGGGGAACCTATACTTCGCCGCAGACGGTGACCATCTCTGATGCCACACCAGGCGCAACTATCTACTACACGACGGATGGATCTACTCCCACGCAATCATCTCCGATATATACGAGTCCGATAACGGTCAGCGTTACGACTACAATTAAAGCAATAGCCGCCGCGGTGCAGTATTTTAATAGTCCAGTTGGCACGGCAGTCTATACCATCACCACCACAGGCGGCGGAGGGTGGTTGAACTACGGCAACGGTTTCACCCAACACACCCCAGGTCTTGTCATCAACGGATCTGGGACCATCAACGGCTCGCGCTTGCGGCTGACCAATGGGAGCACGGGCCAGCGCTCCAGTGCCTGGTCTTCCATTCCGGTTAATATCCAAGCGTTTACTCAGGACTTTGCCTTCCAGCTGACGAACCCGCATGGCGACGGCATCACCTTCACTATTCAGAGCTCTGGAATCAGGGCAGTTGGACCGGGCGGAGCTGGTCTCGGATATGGCGCGTCATCTCTCAACGGAAATCTCGGAATTCCTACAAGTGTCGCCGTTAAGTTTGATCTGTATAACAATTTTGGTGAAGGCGTGGACTCGACCGGCTTGTACACTGACGGAGCTTCGCCGACAATTCCGGCTGTCGATATGACGGGCAGTGGAGTAGACCTTCATAGCGGAGATATCTTCAACGTTCACATGACCTATGATGGCTCTACACTAACTATGACTATCACCGACACCGTGACCTACAGTGCTTTTAGTCAGTCATGGCCAATTGATATTCCGACCACAGTCGGTGGAACTAACGCATACATCGGTTTTACCGCTGCGACTGGCGCTGCGACGGCGACCCAGGATATTCTGAACTGGACGTTCGCGTCGCAGTAATAGGGAATACGACAGTGTTAGCCGTTTAGTAATCAGAAGGCCATGCCGGGTGGCGGGGTTATGTTGTGACTCAGTTCTCAGAAGATCACCGCGCCCCCGTCGACAGAAAGTCTGCGTGGCCTTTTCCCTCCTTCAGATCGCGGAACTCCTCCATCGGCTCCGAGTCATGCTGCAGGCGACCCTGCATAGTGCAGACACTCGGGCTGCGGCTCATCCAGCCCGAACTTCAATATGCGTACGTAGCTGGTTAAGATCCTTGTGGAACCAGGACCTAAGTGCCATTCGAAAGGAGTGACGAAGGCGGGATTACAAATCTACTTTCCAGTCGGCCGAGTTAATCTAATCACAATAATTGCGAATTTCCTTGACTTTCGTCCCAAATACTATCATAAGTAGTTTCACAGTGGGCTCGTAGTCTGAGTCAGCTCCCCTCTGTTTTCCAATTGCACAGTCACCAACTACTTTAACTTCGCCATCATCGGGCCATTCGAGAAATCGAGAAGAAAGGTGGATACCCAGATGACGCGACGTGTACCCTCGTTGGTAGTAGTGTCTCTATTGTTCGGCGGTTTATCGCTAACTCCCCTATATGGCGCCAATAAGCCGGCCCATCAGGAAGATAGCGGAAGCAGCACACCTCAAATAAGTTCCAGCCATGGGCAGGCGACCTACACGAAAGCGGTGCGAGAGGTGGTATTGTCAGATCTTCCGCCAGCGCAGCCTTACCATGGCAAGCCGCGCGCAATGCCCGACCAGAAAGAGCCAAACGAAGGCGACGAGAACCGGGTGAAGGGTCCCGCTGCCGGCTATGTGCCGGGACTGCCTTCTCCGGGTCCCTTGGTTTCGCTGGGGCAGAGTCCGGGCACGACCGTTAGCTTCCTTGGAGGGTCAGAGGAGGCATGTGGATTCTGGATCCCGTCGGACCATGCGCTGGCTGCTAGTTCCAGCTACGAACTCCAGGTGCTCAATGCCTGTATCTATGTCTTTAATAACGCGGGATCCGTACTCAAAGGTCCCACCGACTTGGCAACATTTTTTGGGGCGGCTAATGGCGACGCCGTCGGCGATCCGCGGGCGCTTTATGACTGGCGTAACAGCCGGTTTATCATCGTAGCCGAGGATTTTACCGCCAATAACATTCTGGTTGCTGCCAGCAAGAATTCGGACCCCACAGGCGGTTGGTGGATTTACACCCTCTCGGCCAACGCTGGCGGACTGAATGGTGCGGCGGACTTCCCCATGATTGGTCAGACCGTCTCGGAGGAGGGAAATGGCAATTACGGCGGCCTGTACATCAGCTGGGACCGGTTCGTAAACGGCGTATTCCAGGACGATGTGATTTGGGTTTTGCCCAAAGACAAAATCTACGCCGGGGCGGGCTTTAGTTTCCACCTATTCTACAATCTGACTTTAAACGGGACAACGGTGGACCATGTGCAGCCAGCCGACGTAATGAACCGCGGGGATCAACCGCGATCAGAGTTCCTGGTCAACACTAAGGACTTTAACTTTAATTGCAACGCGGGAAGCCCATGCAATGGCTTGGTGGTGTGGGCCATCTACTATGGCGTACCTCCGGCGGGTGGCAGCCCAACCCTTACCGGCTCGTTTGTGTCCACGGCCAACAATTACATCTACCCCATCACGGCAACCCAGCCGGGGAACCCCAGCGGCACCGAATGTGCCATTAACACCGGCCCCGCAGGAATTACCAGTGAGGTGTACTGGAGCGCCGGCGATCTATATCTGACAGCCACTACTGCGGCTTTGAATGGGGCAGCCGAGGATGGTTTCCTCTACTGGCAGGTGCACCCATACCTGACCAATGCCAGCCCCGCTGCTATGAATGGTTCTTCCATTCGCAACGAAGTGTGCTGGGGATGCAACGGGTTCACTGACAACACGATTTCCGAATACTATCCCGCCGTTCAGCCGACTGAGGAAGGGGACATCACGATTGTCTTTAACTGGTCGTCGAGTTCGCAGTATCCTTCCACTGCTTACCTGTCCAGCCGTACGACGGAAGCGGCCGGTGCGTTTCCCGATAGTGGTTTGAACTTCGTCAGCGGCGAGGCAGCCTATTGTCAGATTGACCGCGACGGGCGAAATCGCTGGGGCGACTATACCGCAACTTCTCCCTATGGCTCCATCCGAGGACTGCGGCCTACCTTCTGGTTTGCGGGCCAATACTCGAAAACCGATGGTGACTGGGGAACTGCCATCGGCCAGAATGCCTTCACCGCTATAGAGCAACCCTAGTTAGTGGCACAACTCTTTGTCCAGGACCCTGCATGAAGTTGCAGGGTCCTTTCTTTTATTTTCAGCTACCGGCACGGCTAAACCAATAGCCAGGAATAGTAAATCCAGGCACGGAATCTACGGGATATAGATCCATGAGAGGATGTCCTGTGTTGCCGTCGCCCCGCCCGTCGCCCCGGTGAATCCCACATAGGCAGTATTTGCCCCGACAATCTGTGGAATATTTATGACCCAGGACGTCTGAAAGGTCGCCTGAGTAGTCACGTCGGTGATTCGCATGGAGAGATTCGTCCCATCGTAAGTCATGCGAACATTGAATACATCGCCGCTGTGAAGGTTCACACCGCTGCTAGTCATATCGATCGCGGGTATCGTCGGCGAGGCTCCATCGGTATACAGGCCTGTAGAGTCCACACCTTCGCCAAAATTGTTAAAGAGGTCGAACTTCACGGCAACGCTATGCGGTATACCATTACTTCCATTAGGAGTGAACGCTCCGTATCCCAGACCAGCTCCGTCAGGACCTATAGCTCTGGTGTTGACGTTTTGTATCGCAAAGGTCATACCATCGCCATGCGGATTCGTCAGCTGGAAGCTGAATTCCTGGGTGAATCCCTGAACATTGACCGGGGTAGTGTACCAAGCGCTGGCGGCCTCTCCGGCTCCGCCGTTCGTAAGCCGTAGCCGGGTTCCATTAATGCTCGCAGAGTTGTTGAGAGCCAAATCGTTTGCCGTAAGACCGCTTCCGTACTCGACCCCACCTTGCGAGGTAAATGTCCAGTTCAGGATTTCCTGTGTAGCGGTCGACCCACCGGAGGCACCGGTGAAACCCACATAGGCCGCATTTCCGCCCACGGTTGCGGGAATATCGATGGTCCATGATGTGGTGAATGTCGCCTGCGTCGTAGTATCGGTGATCTGCATAGTCAGGGTCGTGCCGTCATAGGTCATCCAGACGTCAAATATATGGCCGCTGTGCAGATCGACACCGCTGGCCGTCATGTCAATAGCGGGCACGGTCGGCGATGCTCCATTAACATAAAGTCCAGTGGAATCCATGCCTTCACCGTCATTGTTGAAGAAATCAAACTTCACGGCAACGCTACGTGGTATTCCTCCACTTCCGCCCGGACTGCTCGCTCCATAAGCCAGACCAGCGCCGCCGGGTCCGATTGCCGTGGTTCCGGAGCTAGAGTTTTGGATAGTGAACGTCATGCCGTCGGCATGAGGATTGGTTATCTGGAAGCTAAACTGTTGCGCGAAAGATTGGACATTAACTTTGGTCGTGTACCACGCACTGGCAAACTCGCCGGTTCCACCATTTGTCAGCCGTAGACGGCTTCCATGCAGCGCCGCACTACTGTTGAGAGCTAGTCCCTTGAGGGTAAAGCCGGAACCGTAATTAAGCGCTCCCTGCGAGGCGAAGGTCCAGTTAAGGACTTCCTGAGTTGCCGTAACACTGCGGGAGCTGCCCGTGAAGCCAATGTAGGCCTGGGTGGTGCCAACCGTACCCGGAATGTCTACTGTCCACGAAAATACATACAACTGGAAAGTGACGGAATCGGTAATACGAACTTGCAACGTAGTTCCGTCATAGGTCATGTGAACATTAAGCACATGGCCGCCATGCAAATTTACTCCGCTAGGAGTTAAATCATTGGCAGGCACGGTAGGCGAGGCGCCATCAGTGTAAAGGCCAGTAGAGTCGATACCCTCGCCGAAGTCGTTGTGAAGGTCGAACTTTATGGCTACGCTATTCGCTATTCCTCCGTTACCGCCGGGGCTGGTTGCTCCATACCCAAGGCCTGCGCCACCGGGTCCGATTGCTCTTGTTCCCATCCCCTGAATCGTAAAGGTCATACCATCGCCCGTAGCATTCGTAAACAGGAGACTAAAGTCTTGTTTAAAAGCCTGAATGTTAACCGGTGTGGAGTACCAGGCGCTTGCAGTCTCGCCAGTCCCACCATGTGTCAGTCGAAGGCGCGAGCCGTCGAAGTCTGCAGTTCCATTGAGGACCATGCCGGTTGGCGTAAATCCGGTGCCATAGTTGAGAACTCCGCCGCCACCGGTAGTGATGGTATAAGTCGCCGCAGCGATGTTGCTGTTGCTATATCCCGAAGCAGCAGCCATGGCTTTAACGGTAGTCGTTCCCGTTACCAGGATGGGCACACTGTATATCGGAGAACCGGTTGTCGGGGTAGAGCCATCGGTGGTGTAGTAGACAACGGCACCCGGCGTGGACTCAGAAATGCTAACGGGCAACTCGGGAAATGTATGTGCCGGTCGGCGGGGTAAAAACAGGCGTGGAAACCTCGGGTGGTACGACTCCAAACACGCTCAACTGGTCGATGGCGCCGACATACACTTTGCCGTTGGCAATCGTTGGTACGGCGAATTTTACCGCACCACCGGGATTGTCCCGCAACGGATTGTTGACGGAACTATAAAGCATATTACTGACATTGGTTGCATCGAAGGCATAAAGAATCGCGTTACCCGCATTCCGGAATGGGTCAGTTTGCAAGACCCACACGATGCCATCTGAATTGCCATGCGACGTGACGCTCGGAGTAGGACTGGGCCATCCAAAACTAACTGGCGATTGCGAGGTAGGCTGGGAAGAAAGCAAACCGTTGGTGAGACTGAAGGCCTTCAGGCTGTCAAGTGCTCCCGCAAAATAGACATTGTTATTCCAGTAGGCGGCATCGCCGAATATGGCCCCAATCTGGCCAGTAATATTTTGCACGATCTGAGAATTATTGTCGGGATTATAGTGCCCCATATTGTCGCGATCCACGACATAAATGGTTCCCTCTTTTCCGCTCTCGATCAGTTCGTGAGGGTGTGCGCCTGTCTGGTCTGGCAGCACAAGCACTCCTCCTGAACCCACGTCCTCATCGCCATTTTCCAGATTTGCCTCGTTATAAGGAGTGAAGTAGTCAGTGATCTGAATGCCTTGCCGATTCACCAAGAGCTTTACGATACTGTCGCCAAAGTCGCTGGGGTCGCCCGAGGTGTCAAAGGTTCCGTTGCCGCTAGCAAGGAACACATTACCGGAAGCATCCGCAGCGATGCCTGCACCGCTCATCCACACTCCGCCCAATCCACCATTGGGAGTCGTCATCCAAACACCGGTTTGCTGTAGAGAAGTCTTGTCGTAAGTTATGACCCAGCCGTGGAAAGGTGAGATGTCGCAGTTAGAAGCCCACGTAATGTAGATATTTCCGTTGTTATGTAACAATCCTGCCCGGTTCAGATGCATTAGAGGGTCGAAAGTAATTATGCCGCCCGAGCTGCCATCGCCAGTTCCAGGATAAGTTGCAGTAATGGTTACCGGACTCCCGTTCTTCTCGGCTCCAGTCGTAATATCCAGAGCATGCAAGCGCTGGAAGAACCGGCCATTTTCCTTGGTTTCGGCCACGATGTAGATGGTGTTGGTAGTGGTGTCAATTACCGGAGTGCTGGTAATGCCAATTTCAGGCACTACACCGCTAGTGCAATTAACGTCATTGGAAGAAACCGTGGTTATTCCGGCGGGCGGATTGATAAAGCTCCGGCGCCACAGCGGCGGCCCGGCCGCGTTACCATCGGCGTCGAAGGCGAAAACACCGTCATGTTCCGTGACCACATAAACCACATTGTGAATCCCTTGTCCGGGTATGGTGACATTAGGTACGTAGAGCGGTTGGCCGTAAACATAGCCGTCGACGGGATAGGAGACAATCCTTCCGAATTGCCCAGAGCTAAGAACTTCCGGGGTCAGAATTCTTTCCCCGGTATTTTGTCCCTGACGGGAATTGGTGTTATGGCCGGTTATCACTTGTACTTGCGCCCGGGTCGCCAGAGGCATCAGCAATAGCAGCATGACAGCTGCGCTCGCAACCTTGTATGACCAAAACGAAGTCCGACGAACGCAACCAAAGCGGTTAATCATACTTGCCATACGGACACAACTCCCTTTCGCTCTTGCAAATGTCTTTAGATTGTTTGAAATCTGGACTGCCGCGAATGTTTCAGGATGTTATATAAGGTCAGTGGAAGTAAGCAATACCACCTATGTGCCAACGTAATCGAAGGGTACCAAAGCAGGCAGCAAACTCTCTGCTCAATCGGCTACCAGAATCGCTTCCAGATTGGTTGCAAGATACTTTAATGGAGTCCATTTGCAGAGGAAACGGTCAAGGGGCTCCAGCACACGGTCCAGCGCAATATCCACAGTGTTCTTGGGAAATAGCTGGCCGTGGAAAGAGCCAGCCACCTGAAACCCAGCGTTTTCTGCCAGCAGCCGCAGGTGAGTCCGGTTATAGAGCCGGTCATGGTAATTGTTGCCGCGAAAGCGGGCTACGGCTTGAGTCCAGGACAGAAAATAGGGCAGAAGCGTTATAAAAAACAAGCCCCCCGGTTTCAAAATACGCCGAATTTCCTTCAGGGAAGCCACATCGGAGTGAACGTGTTCCAGCACGCCGGAACTGACCACACAATCGAAGGTCTGGTCTTCGAATGGCAGTTGGCTCACGTGTTCTAGGGGAACAACCGATATGCCCTTCAGGTGAACGATGGGCACTTCCTGACCGAATGCCGAGTCATCGCTGGCGCTCACCACGTCACAGCTGGTCACGTCGAAACCGCGAGTCTGCAGCAGGTAAGTGATCTGGCCTTTGCCGCAGCCCCAATCCAGGACCTTAATTTGATTTGCCGGGAGTTGCGCATATTCGCGCAGGATGGCCGTGAGGAACGCCACGTGCCGGCTATACATGGCTTGCGCGCTGCCGGCAAGAAACTGATGGGAAGGACTATCTCGTGCCATTTGCGAAAGAAAGTCATCGCGGCCGATTGGAGAACTCAGGATGGGCCGGTAGGTATCCATTAATCGCGCTACCATGGTCGGCCCACCCGGAAGACTTACACTCTGATTCTGCATCGTTGAATATCTGTGTCCGCGTCCTCAGAAACTCAAAACTGCTAGCCGCCGACTCATCCCTTAACGAAACGGGTCAGGGAAGTCCGGTAATGTGGTCGGCAAATCTTTCGACGACCACCGTGTTCGACTTGGACAATGGCCGACCGTTGACAGTTATGTTTTCGAACTTGACATCCTGGATGTTGCTGGCATCGTCGCTCCCCAGTACTCGAATCCGGACTTTTGGACTGGTTTTGGAGGTTGTCACCTGAATATTACTGAAGAGAACTCCGCGAATCTTACCCAAGGGTCGGGACAGATCCGCCGCTCTTTGCCAAGCCGTATTTTTTATAATATACAGATCGATCAGCGGCGACTGCCCGTTCTTGTCGAACGGATTTCCCGTGGTGTCAACGCGAATATTTTCGAAACGGACATTGCCCACAGTCGCACTGCCGGACAGATCGATGGTTAACGGAGGATCGCGGCCCAGGTAGTGAATTATGTCGTTGTCCTGAAAGGTTACCCGGTTGACGTAGGCCTCAACCTGGGTGCCGATGGTTAGCACATGGGCGACTTCTCCCCAGAACACATTCCCTTTCACCACCACATTTCGAATCTCATCGGTCTCGGTTACGGTGTCGGGTTGCTGAGAAATCGTCTTGAGCGAGATGACGTCATCGAGGGTGCGAATAAAGCAGCCCTGTACGGTAACGTCCCGGCTGCTGACGATATCCACGCCATCGGTATTGGCACGATAGCCCAGCAGCTTCAGATTGCTAAGCGTTACGCGGTCGGAATACCTCGCCTGTATCGTCCAAGTGCCGGCATCTTGCAGGATGATGCCTTCAGCGCTGATATCCTGCCCAAGGATTTTTAGCAAATACTTCCCGCGGGCCTGGCTGCCATCGAGAATGCCGTGGCCGCCAAGCTTGATGTTGGAGCCCGATAGCGTGATTGCCGGGTTCTTGTACAAGTTGATGTCTTCGGTTCCGCGGCTAGGTTTGATCTTGGTAAAGGGCTCGGTGGAGGAAAGTATCGCCTGCACCACGGCGCCGCCGGCGATATACAGCGTCTGCCCATCATGAACAACCAGACTGTCGATGGTATGCATGCCGGGAGCGAAATAGAGTATCGTCTTACCGGAAGGCACGTTGAGAGCACTTCCTTGGTGAGCTCCGGGTGCGATATAGAAGACGTTCGCGGCTCGCGGCGAGGGCGCATCCGTATCGATTGGATTGGCAAAAATGTGGAGCGTGCGCACCTGCTGGTTGTTTACTTCCAGGGTTAGATTGCCGGGCGATCTCAGGAAAAACCGTACGGTCTGTCCCTGAACGCGAAGCTGAGCGTTAGCAGGGACAGGAAGCAGTCGGGCTGTGGTAATGGGTTGCGCGTAAGTGACGCTGACATTGACCCCGCCGTCGGTATCGAAGTAGGTGAATGCTGCCTTTACAAAATACTGGCCGGTATTCATCTTGTCATCCATCGCGCTAGTCCGCTGGGCCGCGTCTTCGGGTGACACCTTAAGGTCGTAGACCGGAACGTCCTTACCTTCGACTTGCACGGTATAATCGGCCGAAAGAAGCGACTTGTCAGGCACCGGGTAGATGATGACGTTGGAGGAAAAAGCGGTCACGGACGATGAAAAGGCGAGAAACATTGCGGCAGCCACGGCCAATAGAAACATCTTGTACCGATTCATCGGAACTCCTTTTGTTAGCTGGATTGCTGCGCTGTCACCCTCGCCCCGGGCACGCGGTCGATGGACGCAACCACGGATGGATTGAGCTATCTTAGGCCACTCAAACTTGCTTTGCCGCCGGATGTTTCAGCACTGAATAACGATCACCGCTATCAGGCAAATCATATCCTGAAAGTGACTTGGGCGGGAAGCCTGCGCCAAGCTTCCTCATGGAGCAACCCCGTCTTTTGGAATGTTAGGAAACTATTAACCCCGCAATGTGGTTCATGGCACTAGTGTTTGCCTTCGGCGGCTCTCCAGCAAGCCTGCTTGTCCGACCCTAACCACCATAAAAACAAATGACTTAGCGTATGATCTCGAAACTCCCGACGGTGCTCGATCAGGCTCAGGTCGGCGCTTTTTTTGCTTGACCTGGATGATAGAACTTCATATGCTGGTTGCATCAAGTAACATCTTAACGAGACGAACTGCGCCACAATAAGCGCAAGCTCCCAGTTCAACAGGGGTTTCCGATTCAGCCAAAGACTGAGATCGGCAGCGAGCAAAAGGGTACCGCAAGAATGCCCTTTCAGCCAGCGGCCGTCGTAGTCATTGCTCGACGTGATACACACCGCAGCTAACTGAGGGGGGCGAAGCTCTGCCCATTGAGCTTCAAATCGTCCCTGCTCCTCTCTACTTATACGCAGCTGTCGCAGAGGAGCGCATCTTCGGGTTTGCCGGCAGATTATTGATTCGGCCGGTGGCTGTGACCACAAGGTCGCGGCCTCTCAACCATCACAGCGAGACATTCACAGCGAGACACTGCACACAGCGCGATATCAATCGTAAGCTCTCATGATCAGCGATCGAACCAAGTTAGAGATGCCTGAACCGCCGATCCTTGACCGGATCCAGCTCAGAGAAGAAGTTGGTCAACGGGGCGCTCCTGTAATGAGCGGACCGGCGGCCAAGATCCTGAGTTTTATCGATTTGATGTCGAAACGCCGAAGGCTTCTGCTGGCCTTTGTCTGCTGGGGCTTTGTGCTCTCGGTGGCTTTGGCTTTCCTGATTCCCGTGCGCTACGAGTCCGTAACTCGACTGATGCCGCCCGACCAGTCCAGCGGCATGAGCGCCTCAATGATGAGCGCCCTGACTTCCAAAGCTGGGGACAGCGTTGGGAGCCTGGCCAGCGACCTGCTCGGTATGCACACCACTGGCGCTACCTTGGTGGGGATTCTTTCCAGCCGGACCATACAAGACGATCTCATCAATCAGTTCGATCTGCGAAAAGTCTATTCGAAGAAAAAGTATGAAGATGCCCGCAAGGTTCTTTCGCGTCGCACGGACATCTCGGAAGATCGTAAGAGTGGAATCATCACTATAAAAGTAGAAGACGGCGATCGCGATCGGTCTGCAAAGATTGCACGCGGGTATGTCGATGATCTGAACAATCGTGTCTCCCAGCTCACGACTTCCTCGGCACGCAGGGAAAGAGTTTTCCTCGAAGGCCGGCTGTCGAGCATCAAGCAGCAGTTGGATGAATCGACTCTGCAACTCAGTCGTTTCTCCAGCAAGAACAAGACCTTCGACCCTCAAGTCGAAGGTAAGGCAATGCTGGATGCCGCTTCCACATTACAGGGCGAATTGATTGCGGCCGAGTCCGAGCTGAAAGGTATGGAGCAGATTTACGGACCAGAGAATGCTCGCGTTCGTTCTGCGGCCGCTAAGGTGTCGGAACTGCGGAGTAAGCTGAACGCGCTGAGCGGGAATTCCGGCATTGCCACAAAGGACGGCGACGGAGGCACTGGCGCTGCCAGTTTGTACCCGTCGCTCCAGCAGTTACCGATTCTGGGCAATACCTACTACGACCTCGCTCGTCAGGCAAAGATCAATGAAACCGTTTATGAAGTCCTCACCAAACAGTATGAACTGGCCAAAGTAGACGAGGCCAAAGAGATTCCAACCATCAAGGTGTTGGATGAAGCGATCGTCCCTGAAGGAAAAATCTGGCCGCCCAGGTCTCTGATCATCATTTTGGGTACGATTCTAGCCTTCTGCCTGGGAGTGACATGGCTGACCGCCAAGGACGCTTGGGACTCCTTGGATCCCAGTAGCCCTCATAAGCTCCTGCTGCTGCATCTTCGCAAGGTTGTTTCCGCGGACAGCCGACGCCCACAGCAAGGCATACATTCGTGACTTCGATGAGTGCAACCCAGATCGCTCCTCCCGCACCTGCATCGAAGGCCGAGGCAGGTCACGCGAACTCGCTCTTCGGCGTGGCGTCACGCGCGGTGAGCGGCTTCAGCCGTTCCGGGGTGTTACTGGTCATTGCCGGCAAGTACGGTCCAAATCTCTTTGGCAAACTCGCTCTGGCCATCGCTTTGATGGAAGTCTTCCGGATGTTCTCCGAGTTTGGCATCGACTCGATCGCTATCCGCAGGTTCTCCCATGAATCGGAGGCGCAGCGAACCAGGCTTCTAGGCCACGTTGTTACCTCGAAGCTTGCCGCAGCCGCAATCGGGTATGTAATCTCCTTCTTGGTCTTGGTTGCCATGGCTAACGACCGGACAACCCTGACCTTCGGCGCAATAGCAGGGCTCTCGCTATTTTCCGCCAATCTTGTCGGTGCATTTTCCAGCTATTATCAAAGCCAGTTGAAGATGGTCGTAGCCTTTCCGGCCACAGTCATTGCATATAGCATTTATATTGCAGTTTCCCTGACAGCGATCTTTGCCCATGTGCCTCTGGTAATTGTGATTTGCTTTCTTCCCGCTTGCGAGTTGCTGAATTTCCTTTTGCTCTATCGCAAGTTTTCTCACAGTCCCGTTTTGCATTTCGATCTATCGGTCACGCTTTCACTGTTTAAGGAAAGCTTTCCTCTTGGTCTGATGACCGTGATGACCATGCTCTGCTTCCGCTTGGACAATATCGTTATTTTTAAGTTTCTCGGAAGTGCGGCGCTGGGTATCTATGCTGCCGGATATCGTATTGTCGAACCCGCACTCATGGTGCCGCATGCGTTCTCGGTCAGTCTGTTTGCCATTCTGTCCAGCTATCATCTGGTGAATCCCCGGCGGGAGAGCCTTCGGGCGGTTCTGCATACGATGTGGCCTGCCTACTTGTTCATCATGGGCGCGGCCAGCGTACTCATTTTCGCGGGTGCGCCGCTGCTTAGCCGCTTCGGTGGAAGCTATTCTAGTGCCTACCCTGTGCTTCGAATCTTATCCATAGTGTTGCTGGTTCGCACCGTCAACATTACATTGGCGTCAATACTGAATTCACGTGGACAATACTCGGTATTAGCGAAAGTTACCGCTACTACACTGCTGAGCAACGCAGTATTGGCCCTCCTCTTGATCCCGAAGTTCGGTATCGAAGGGGCTGCCTGGGCGGCTTTTGGAACCGAGTTGTGGAATATGGCTGCACTAGGATTTGTCACCCGGACCGGCGCGGCTTTTGGACGAAAACCAGTCTATGGTCTGGTCAACATCGAGCCCGAGATCGAGTAGAGGAGCGACCCTGGATACGCTGGCTAGAAAAACGGACTGTGAGCCTTAGTTTTTATGTTTAACAAAGCATTAACCCACCTCGTTCGTGAAAGGCCTCGGCTCAAGAGGTCCCTCGTCTCCTGCAAGCTTTTTGTCTACTACCGGATGGGACGTCTAAAGAAGCTTCTGTATGGCAAGTACGCGCAGGCAGTCCTGGTAGATAGCTGGAATGGAAAATTCCTGATCGATGTCGAGGATCAGCTGATCGGGAGGTGTCTGGAGACTTATGGCGAGTATTCAAAGGACGAGATCGAGTGGGTGCAGGAACATTTGTACCGAGACAGCGAACTGCTGGTGGTTGGCGCACACATCGGCACTCTCGTAGTGCCGTTAGCGAGGTGTTGTCGTCGAGCAGTAGCAATCGAGGCTAACCCCAGCACCTTTGAACTACTGAAGCTGAATCTTCTGATCAACGGCGCGAGTAATGTCGAGCCGGTTTGTATCGCGGCCAGCGACAAGGTGGAAGAGCTGGAGTTTGTGTTGAGCCGAACGAATTCGGGAGGGTCCAAGCGAATGCCGGCGGTGCCGACCTATCACGACTTCTCGGACCATCCACGAGTTGCGACGATCCAGGCCGGACGGCTTGACGACTGCTTGTCGGGCGCGCAATTTGATGTTGTGGTGATGGATATTGAAGGCTCCGAATACTTTGCATTGAAGGGTATGGAACACATTCTCTCGGGCGCCCAAGTATTGTTCGTCGAGTTTATGCCGCACAATTTGAAAGACGTCAGCAATGTTAGCGTAAGCGACTTCCTGGAGCCCCTGGCAAAGCATTTTTCGTGGCTGTCGATTCCGGGTCGATTGCCGGTGCCGCGTGCCGAGTTCCTGCCGACGCTCCAGGCAATGTATGACAACGATCAGTCTGCCTACTCAATCGCCTTTTTCAAGGAAAAACCGTCGTAGTTCGCTGTCATAACTCGAAAATATGTGAACGGCTTGGGGGGATATCAACCGAGAGTCGTTTTGCCGTGAAGGATAAGCAAACTACGAACCGCAAATAAGTCCTCGATATTCTACGGGGAAGCAACGCGAGTATCTCGACAAGTTAAGCCCGAATGCGAATAGGTTTCAATGCGACATTTGTCAGTGGGCGCCACAATGGGACTACGTCCTTCGTGGACGGGATACTTCAGTCCTTGTGCTCAATGGGCCACGAGCTGGTTGTGTACTCGTCTTGCGAGCGTTATGCCGCTCTGGATGGAGTCGAGTTACAGCGGACGCCCGCCAGCGTAGGCGCCGACGGCAGCAAGACTGCCGGCGTGAAGCGCTTCGCATGGATGCAGTCGGCACTGCGTTATATGGTCATGCGGAGCCGAGTAGATTTATTTTTCGCGCCCAACGTCGAGGGGCTCCTGTCGTGCCCGGTTCCTCAGGTAGTTACTGTGCACGATCTGATTCCTCTGTTCTATCCGGACGAGTGCCCGCGCCTGCACCAATATTACAAACGGATACTGCCGCGAATTCTGCGGTCTAGTCTGCGAACGTTAGTGGTTTCAGAACATACGAGGCAGGATGTTATCGAACAGTACGGTATGGACCCTGCCCGGGTGGCCGTCGTTTATAACGGGTTGCGTGAAGAATTGTTTGACCCTGAGTTCGGCTGCAAGCCGGAAGGTGTTGTACCCTCGCCCTACTTCCTGTTTGTCGGCACATTTGCACCTCGCAAGAACCTGGAGACCGTGATTCGCGCCTTTGCACGTGTCCACACAGACGTTCCGGAAAAACTGGTAGTGGTGGCTTACCCCGATCGCTGGCAGGAAGGGATGCGGCAACTTGCCGCACAATTAGGTGTATTGCCGAAGCTTGTTTTTTATTCGGGACTAAAGACTTCTGAGCTGACGTACTTGTATCGCAATGCTACCGGACTAATTCTGCTGAGCGAATATGAGGGCTTCGGGTATCCTCCGTTGGAAGCGATGGCCACCGGGACGCCGGCGGTAGTTAGTGACACTACCTCATTGGCGGAGGTGGTGGGCGACGCCGGTATCATGAGCACCTATCGCGACGTGGATGGAGCGGCCTTAGCTCTCCGCAAGTTAAGTGGAGACCGGCGATATCGCGACGCTCTGGGCCAAATGGGTGTCCTAAGAGCCCGGCAGTTTACCTGGGCCAACAGCACCAAGCAAGTCTGGAGCGCGTTAAACGCGTAAATCGATGCGCTTATCTGCCGCTCTCGCTCTGATTGCCGTGTCCATCTTGCTGGTAGCAGTTTTTCCGTCCAGCGGTTTTTGGTTGGCATGTATTCTCTGTCTCGCCTCGTTGCGTTGGGAGCGTACCTTGATTGCCGCGTTCTTCTTGCTTGCGGCGTTGCATTGCCTGTCAGGCTATTTTATTTCCGCCCGGGGTGCGGACGCTCTCTATTGGCTAGCCACCGGGAAGGAGATCTGGTTCTCGCAGGCAGTGTTTGCTATTGCGCTTGGCCTTTTCAGCATGGCAACCGCTTACGGTTTCGCCAATCGCTCTAAGCCAACTTGGATTAATGGGCTCTCTATCGACGAAGACCGCCTCAGAAATGTTACCAGAGCAGCTGTGATCATTGCGGCTTGTCTGATGTTCTACATGTATGCAGGATTTTCGGTAATTGACCTGGCCATGCAGAACATATCAGAGGTCGGCAAATTGAGATATCTGGGGAGCGAGACTGCCACCGACGCCTATCTGGTGATCCGCGTATCGGATGCTCTGGTATGCACTCTTCCACTTCTGTGGATCATGCGGCAGAAAAAACTAGACTACTTCATCTACGGATTGGGCATGATTGCGCTCTTGCTTCCGCTACGCCGCGCGCAAGTTTTTTCTGTCCTGTTTGTGCCGCTGCTAGTGCAATCGAAGATCGATTAACTATCGCAAAATCGGCATTGTGCTACTGGTTCTAGTTATCGTATTTGCCGTTTCGCAGATCGCCTTGCTGAGTTTCACGGACAATGATGCCGCGAGCAGTCTAGCAACCGCCCTTTCCGAGGTACGAGACTTGGGCTGGGTGATGCAGTTGATGCACGGGAACTACTTACACGGAGTAACCTTTATTCAACCGTTCGATCCGTTTCCGGGCCTTATTGATACCTGGAAAGATACTCACTCCATAGCGTATTACACCGCCGACTTGTTGAATGTCGATCCAGAGTCGCGATCCTTTGGCGGATTGAGACTGACGCTGGCGGGTGAAGCATTCATGAATTTCTGGTTCTTCGGTCCCGTGATGTTCGGATTTCTTTTGGGATCTGGCGCCGCCTGGGCCGAGCGTTCCATGAAGAACTCGACTACACTTCCCATCCGCTATCTTTCGGTCACCGCTTTTGTATGGGTGTGCTTGTGGCTCTATATGGCCGGAACTCAGGCGGTCGCTACGCTTAAGTTCGAGGTAGTAATTCTTTCGGCAGTGTACTTTCTGGCACGTAAACGAACGGCGCGGGCTTCCGTACCTGCTCTGCAACCCGCCTTGCAGTGATGCTTGTGAACAGATGACTTTAGTGAATCGCGCATCGGCCAATACGAAGCTGCCACACGTTGTGTTCGACGCCCGCTGGCTATCCACGGGAATAGGAACCTACACGTTACAGCTGATTTCGCGATTGAAGGCCTGCGGCGACATTTACTTGCGCGCGTTGACGGGAGCAGAACACAAGGCGGAGCTGGAGCCATTTTGCGACCAGGTGACGGTAGTTAACTCAGGGATGTATTCAACCCGGGAGCAAGTCGAAATTCCCTGGGCCGCTGGGCCATGCGACCTGTTGCACGTGCCGCATTACAATGCACCGCTTTTTCACCGCGGCGTCATGCTGGTATCGATTCATGACCTGACTCATATCCTGGACGACACGTTTCGCGCGACCTGGAAGAGCCGGATTTACGCCCAGCCAATGCTTCGACTGGCAGCAGGTAATGCCGACCATATTTTTACCGTTTCCGAGTATTCGAAGCGCCAGATTGTGGAACACCTCGGCGTGCGCGCCAACAAGGTGACGGTGGTCTACAACGGCGTAAGTCCACAATTTTTTCCTGAACTCCGCGACGAGTCAAGGATCACGGTTGGCCACTCGTACGGTTTCGAGGGACCTTACATCCTGTACGTCGGCAACCTGAAGTCGCACAAGAATGTCGCAGGCCTGATGCGTGCGTTCGCGGCGCTCCGATCCCGCCGGAAGATTGAGCACAAGCTTTTGATCATCGGTGGAGACAGCTCAGGCCGCTCCGAAATAGGGAAGTTGGCGACCGACTGCGGGCTCAATGGAGCGGCGGTTTTCGCTTCGCCGGTTTCCCTCGAACTATTGCGGACGGCTTATTCGGGCGCTGACCTTACTGTGCTTCCGTCGTTCGAAGAAGGCTTTGGTCTCCCCATTGTCGAATCAATGGCGTGTGGAACGCCGGTAGCTTGTTCCTCCACTGCCTCCATGCCGGAAGTGGGGGGCGACGCTGCGGAGTATTTTGATCCGCGTGATGTCGAATCGATCGCGGACGTGCTGGAGAAGGTCTTGTTTTCGCAGGATCGCTGGCAGACAATGCGGAAACTGGGAATCGAACAAGCCGCCCGATTCAATTGGGAATCGTGTGCCCGCAAGCACTACGAGGTCTATAGGGGTTTTCTGAACTAGCATGAATAACTTCTCGATCGAAGGTAGCGAAGGTTTCAAAGTCACCCTGGTTCATGACTGGCTAACAGGCATGCGGGGCGGCGAGAAGGTCCTGGAGTTGCTTTGTCAACGATTCCCGCAGGCTCCCCTGTGGACTCTACTTTATGTTCCCGGAACCGTCAGTGACACAATTTCCAATCGCACCATTCGAACCAGCCCGATGCAATGGTTTCCCTGGGCGCGATCAAAGTATCGTAACTATCTGCCGCTTTTTCCATTAATCGCGGAATTAACCCGCGTACGCGACGCTGACTTAGTTATTTCGTCGTCCCATGCGGTCGCCAAAGCCATGGTCAATAAGAGCGATTTTGGCCGCCCGCTTCATATCTGCTACATCCACACCCCGATGAGATATGTGTGGGACCGCTTCGACGACTATTTCGGGCCCAGTAAGGTGGGAGCGCTTTTCTCCCATGCTGTTTTTCGTCCCATTGCAAGAATGCTCCAATGGTATGACTTGCGGACTGTGGACCGAGTTGACAAGTTCATTGCCAATTCCCGGTTTGTGGCGGAGCGCGTACGGCGGCTCTATGGCCGCGAGGCCGAGATACTACCCCCGCCGGTTGACGTTCAGCGCTTTGCACGAATCGTAAGGTCGCCTGAGGATTGGTATCTGATGGTGACTGCTCTGGCGCCCTATAAACGTGTCGACGAGGCGATTTGCGCTTGTGCCGCTTTAGGTAGAAAGCTGAAGATCGTTGGCTCCGGGCCGGAGCGCAAGCGTCTAGAAGTGCTGGCCCGCGAGCGAGGCGGCGAGGTAGAGTTTTTCGGTTTCGTCGGAGAGAAAGAGTTAGGGGACTACTATGGGCGGGCTAAAGGTCTCCTGTTTCCCGGTATTGAAGATTTCGGCATCGTGCCGGTGGAGGCGATTGCTTCCGGCTGCCCAGTCATCGCTTTGAAGAAGGGTGGAGTCCTGGATTCGATGACCGACAGGACCGCCGTCTTATATTCCGACGAGTCGGTCGAGGGGCTGGTACAGGCCATACGCGATTTTGAACTCCGTAGCTTCGATGAGCGCGAACTTCGCCGTCGCGCCGCAAGATTCTCTCCGGAGAAGTTCTTAGCGGGCTTCGAAGATATCCTGGCCGAGGTACTAAAGGAAACGACTCAACGCGACCTCGCATATGACACTTACAACTAATCTGGATAATGCCGCTTCGCCGAGGCCGCGATAGAGCAAGTCGATTCGGCGGAAACCGCACTCTAACCGCAGGGTTGTAACAATCAAATTCATCGCTGGCCACCTCGAATGGCGGCAGCGATGGCTTAAGGGCCAAAGGTAGGGAAAGTCATGGCAGTAGAAGCGCTGGTACGTAAACTGATTCCGTCGACAGTCCTGGTCGCGAGAAATCCATTGTTCTCTGCCGCTAGTTGCGTGGTCGACGCCACTTACGGCCGCTACGCGGAATGGCGAACTGGCGTGAAGATGCCGCCGCTTCGCTACATTGTGCGCACCGGTGTAGGGAACAATATCCTGTTTCCCCATCTTTACTATGCAACTGCCGGGCACAAGGTTTGGCAGTATTTCTTCTCGGAAGGTTTGGCGAACCTGGAGTCGAATATCGTGGATATTGGTTGTGGCTGCGGCAAGTCGGCGGCAGCCTTACGGGATTTTCGCTATGCCGATGTCGAATTTTCCGGGCATTACTATGGGTTCGATATCGATGCCGCTCTGGTGGAGTGGTGCAACGGCCACTTTCCAGCGGACCACTTTACGTTCTCGCTGGTGAACGGAAAGAGTACGGTATACCCGGCATCAGGAAAGGCGCAGGCAGAAAGATGCCTGGCTGTCTGCCAGGACAATTCCATTGATCTGGTGTTTTCTCAGTCCCTGTTTTCCCATCTTCTAGAGGAGGACCTGGAGCACTATGTGCGGGAATCCTTTCGCGTGCTGAAGCCGGGCGGGGCCATGTGCATGACGTTTTTCTGTCTGGAAGACCTTGCAACGCTGGGATTGCTGGGCAACCGATGGAGTTTCAAGCATAAGATTGGGCGGGCCTACGTGGAGAACGTAGCCTTCCCAGAGGCAGCGGTCGCTTACGAAAGGAAGATGATAATCGACCTGTCCAAGGCGGTCGGCTTCTCATCATCGGAGGTTACACTTCCTTCTTACCAAAGCTCCCTTTTATGTAAGAAGTAAGTGGAGTATTTTACGGGGCCGACGGCGGAGGCAATTTCTGCATCAGCCCTGGGAAACAATGTTGCATTCTTTCAACTCAAAGCTTGGCGATTAAGGAACAATCCACGCGTTTTAGATCCTCTGAACATCATCTTGCAGTTTAGGTTTAAGCGGGGCCTTAGAAGGACTTGTAACCTTCCGCTGGTCGCGAGTAATCAGACCAGGGAAGTTTTGGGGGCGGGAGTTGGCTATGACCTTGCGACTTAACTCGTATCGTTTCTACATACGATTGTGGACCTACTTGCTACCGCTGGCCGCGTTTTCAGCCGCTGCGTATGTAAGGTTTGGCCTGCTGCGGAAAAGCTTGGCACAGAAAGACTATGACCCCCACTTCTACTTCGCGGTTTTATTGCTGACGACGTTAGTCTGGGGGATCACCGCTGAAGGCTATCGCCTTTGCGATATCGAGGAGTTGTTCCAGGAATATACCGGGCTGAAGAAAGCGCTTTCGGCCTGTGCGACCACCTACGTCGTGCTGCTGTGTGTGCTGTTCTTTTACCGCCAGCAGAATTTCTCGCGCGTGTTCTTCGCAGTGAGCGCACTGGCGCTACTGGTCGATACGGTGTTAACTCGCCTGGCCTTCCGCACCCTGATGCGAGGTTGGCGGCGGCAAAGAAGGCCGGTTCGCGTCCTGATGGTGGGCGCCGATTCGTATGCCCGCCGGGTTGCCGCCCGTCTAGGACGCATACCGTTCGCCGCTTCGGAAGTGGTCGCCCACATTCGGATTGCGGATGAAGAGGTTGCGGTCGCAGATTTACCGGTCTTTGAACTGCGCGATATTGAAAACGGAGTTGGCTTGCCCTTCGATGAGGTTGTGATTGCCGTTTCGGCAGAGCGGCTGCCCATTCTGTCGACACTTTTCCGCTCGCTGGAACGGCTGTGCGCCCCGGTTCGGGCGATCATCGATATCGGCGGCATACCCCTGCTTCGCGAACGGCTGTTTCAGTTCGGCGATATGCAGATGCTCGACCTGTCTACGACGCCGGCCGAGTCGCCCACCTATTTTGTCTTGAAGCGGATTTTCGACGTGGTGTTTTCGTTACTGGTCGTGATTTTGGCTGGCCCGCTGATGTTGGTGATTGCCGCTATTATCAAGATGACGTCTTCCGGCCCGGTGCTTTTCCGGCAGGAACGGGTAGGCCTTAACGGACAGCACTTCACCATGTACAAGTTTCGCACGATGAACGTGGCAGCGTCCTCGGAGAGCGAAACCCGCTGGACAACCGCGAACGATCCCCGGCGGACCGCTGTGGGCAGTCTTCTGCGGAGCACGAGTATGGACGAATTGCCGCAGTTCTTTAATGTCTTGAAGGGCGAAATGAGCGTGGTGGGCCCACGTCCGGAGCGTCCGTATTTCGTGAAGAAATTCCTGGAGGAGATTTCGCACTACAACACCCGGCATCGGCTGAAAGTTGGAATTACGGGGTGGGCCCAGGTCAATGGATGGCGCGGCGACACCTCCATCGCAAAGCGATTCGAGTATGACTTGTACTATCTGCAAAACTGGAGTTTCTGGCTGGACATACGGATCGTATGTTTGACAGCGTGGTCCGGATTGTTCGGTAAGAACGCGTATTAATGTGGGCATTCAGATTGAAAAAACGAATGCTTAGCGACTAGCTCCCAGATTGCTAAATACAATTCGGGTGAGAATTGAGGTCCGGCGAAGAGCCGGGCCTTTTTGTTTGTAATCTTCTCGATGAAGCAAAGGTTCGCCGTGCGGCTTTGGTCACACACGAGGTGGGGAGCTTCGTCGATACCGACCGGCGCTGCGTGTCCGTTGCCGACAAAGTGGGATCGTGGCTCGATCGCATCGACAGGGGATTACGATGCTGCGCGGCCTCTAATTGTTATCCCACAATGTGGGATACAGCCCGGCGGCTTATAAGCGGCTCCCGCATGGTTTGAGACGCGTCAGCCAGTTTCCATTCCCGATTTGATCCTCCGGCCAAAAATGCTGCGCATTTCCTTTCAACGACATCCGCGACTCGCATCTCTTCGCCGTTCCTGGGTTTGACCCTTATCGGGGCAACGTGCGATAGTTACCTGTTTAACCTAATTGCAACAATACTGTAATCGCGCATTCACATTTCCTATGGACCTCCCGACAATCCAACACTGCCAACGGAGCCGCCGATCGTGCGCCTGATCCCGCGTGAGACCAAGTTCTTCGACATGTTCACCGAAGTCGCGGACAATGTTATTAAGGGTGCAAAGGTCTTGTCTGACCTGCTGCACGACTATGACTACGAAAAGCTGCCGGCCGCGGTGGAGAAGATCAAACAGATCGAGCACCACGGCGACGACATGACCCACCGCATCCTGATCAAACTGAACCAGACATTCATAACGCCATTCGATCGCGAAGACATTCACTTGCTTACCTCGTCGCTGGATGACGTGCTCGATTTCATCAATGGGGCCAGCGACCGCCTGCTGACGTACAAGATTGTCACGCCGTCGCCCTCGGCCAAGGTGTTAGCCGGAATTGTTTTGAAACAGACGGAGGAGCTGGGTAAAGCGGTGGCGCTGCTCGACAAGAATGGCAAGCTGCTGGAGCACTGCGTGGAAGTGAACCGGCTGGAGAACGAGGCCGATCAGGTGAGCCGGGAGGCGATCGGGCGGTTGTTCGACGGCGGTTACGATCCGATCACGCTTATCAAACTGAAGGAGCTTTTGGAGATTCTGGAAACCGCCAGCGACAAGGCCGAGGATGTGGCTAACGTACTGGAGACCGTCGTTCTGAAGAACGGCTGAGGCCCCGGACCCGTGCATTCGATCGCCAATCCAACCCAGGATGTGCACTTGTGAGCCCAGGGATTATCCTGCTCATCGTCACGGTTGCGACCGCGCTGGCCTTCGACTTTCTGAACGGATTTCACGATGCCGCGAACAGTATCGCGACCGTAGTTTCAACTCGCGTTCTCTCGCCGCGATTGGCGGTAATTTGGGCTGCGGCATTCAACTTCCTGGCGGCGTTCATTCTGGGCACAGCGGTGGCCAAGATGATCGGGCAGGGAATGATTCAGCTCGATATCGTCACCCAGTACGTTGTGCTGGCCGGACTGGTGGGAGCGATCGTCTGGGACCTTGTGACCTGGCTGCTGGGTCTGCCTACTTCGTCATCGCATGCCCTGATTGGCGGATATGCCGGAGCAGCCATGGCGCGAGCCACCATCCTCCATGGTTGGCGAAGCGCGCCGGCGGTCATCATTGCCAGCGGCTGGACTAAGACCCTGATCTTCATTGTGGTGGCGCCGGTGATGGGCTTTGTGCTGGGCTTCGGCTTTATGGTTGCCATCTCCTGGATCTTCCAGCACAAATCGCCGCTGCAGGTAGACAAGCTCTTCCGCAAACTGCAACTGGTTTCCGCAGCCTTCTACAGCCTGGGACACGGCGGCAACGACGCGCAGAAGACGATGGGTATTGTAGCTGGGGCGCTCTACACTGCAGGCGTGATGAGTCCGCGCGATTTTGCCGCCAACTGGGGACGTTGGCACTGGCCAATTATTCTTGCGGCCAACGCCGCCATAGCGCTAGGTACGTATTCTGGCGGGTGGCGCATCGTGCACACCATGGGATCGAAAATTACCAAGCTAAAGCCGGTCGGCGGATTCTGCGCCGAGACGGCGGGGGCCATCACATTGTTTGGTACGGCGCTGGCGGGAATTCCGGTTAGCACTACCCACACCATCACGGGAGCGATCATCGGGGTCGGAACCACGAACCGGATTTCGGCGGTGCGCTGGGGAGTCGCGCGGCGCATCGTATGGGCCTGGATCATCACCATTCCAGCTTCGGCCCTAGTTGCCATGGTGGCCTTCTGCATCATCCGGCTGTTCAATCCCACAGCGTAAGACATGGCTCTGGGGGCTTCCAATCCTTGCCCCGACAGGTAAGTTTTTACTGGATCGTGTAAGAAATGCGCAGCGGCGGCGTTCTCCCCGACTCCAGAAGGTTTCAGCGGCCGCTTGATTCGTATGGTTCCGCCGATGTCAGAGCTGGCCTGAAACGTGCACGTAACACTACGGCCTCGGCGACTTAGCTGTTTACGTCCCGCCGCGATTGCCATCGGCCCCGCTTTACCACGAACTCCCCACGACTCTCGAAGTGTTCAGGCAGTGAGTAGCAGACAGACCTCGAGGTCTGTCTAGCGCGCGGCACTGAGGCCTAATCACAATCAAAGGAGATTGCCGGTATGCAGCAAAGCACTTTGCGCAAGCCGTTGTCTTGCGCCGGATGGGCAATATTGGCGGTTGTCGTGGGATTGATGACGGGCTCGGCCTTCGGGCAGACCGGTTATTGGCACACCAGCGGAAACCAGATTCTGGATGCGAACGGCCATGTGGTGCGGGTCGCCGGGATCAACTGGTACGGCTTCGAGACCACCGACGAAGTAGTACATGGGCTGTGGGCACAGGATTATCACTACATCCTGAATGCGATCAAGAGCAACGGATACAACGTTATCCGCATGCCGATGTCGAACCAGATGGTGGAGACGCCCATCATTCCGACCAACATCAGTTATCACAACGGCAGCGGGCCGATCAACACCGATCTGGAAGGATTGAACTCGCTGCAAATCCTGGACAAGATCGTGGCCTACGCGGGACAGATTGGGCTGCACATCATCCTCGACAATCATCGCTCCGAGGCGGGCAACGGTGCTGAAGGCAATGGTCTGTGGTACACGACGCAGTATCCCGAGAGCGCGTGGATCAACGATTGGGTTTCCCTGGCGCAGCGCTATCTGAATAACTCTACGGTGATTGGTTTCGACTTGCGCAATGAGCCGCACAATGACCAGAGCGGCGGGTCATGCTGGGGCTGCGGTCTGACATTGTATGACTGGCGGCTGGCGGCCGAGCGAGGCGGGAATGCCGCGCTGCAGGTCAATCCCAGTCTGCTGATTTTTGTGGAAGGCACCGACTGCTACAACAATGATTGCGATTGGTGGGGCGGAAATCTGGAAGGCGCGCAGACGTATCCTGTCACGCTAAACGTGACACATCAACTGGTGTACTCCGCGCATGACTACGGGCCGAACCTCTATCAGCAAAGTTGGTTTAACGGCAGCACCACTTACCAAAGCCTGGTTGCGGTGTGGACGCGGTTCTGGGCCTATCTCAGCCTGAATAATGTTGCGCCGGTTTGGGTGGGAGAGTTTGGCACCACCAACAACAATAGCGATATCGAAAGCACGGTTCCGGGCTCGCAGGGACAATGGTTCCAGAGCATCGTAACTTTCATGCAAAGCAATACCGCAGCTCGATTGGACCTATTGGGCGCTGAACGGGGAAGACAGTTACGCCTTGCTCGACAGCAACTACGATTCGACTCCGGTCAGTTCGCTGAAGCAGCAATTGCTGGCGAGCATCCAATTCGGCAGTGGAGGCGGCGGAAACTGTCAGGTCGCGCCGCCAGCGCCCACCGGACTCGCTGCGACGGCGGTTTCGTCCAGCCAAATCAACTTGACGTGGAATGCGGTGACGGCCCCGCCGGGGTGCACCGTGACTTACAACGTCTATTCCAGCCGGCTGGCAAATTTCCTTCCGGCTCCGGCAAACCGCATCGCCAGCGGCGTGGTTGCAGCCAATTATGCGAACACCGGTTTGCTGGCTTCGACTACTTACTACTACATTGTCAGAGCTGCGGATTCGATAGGCGAGTCGGGCAATTCCAACCGGGCCAGTGCGACAACGCAATCGGGTAGCGGAGGCAGCGGCTGCCACATCATCTACCTCGATCAGAATGATTGGGGTACGGGCTTTACCGGCGCAGTCTCGATTAAGAACACGGGAACTACGCAGATCAATGGCTGGACGCTGACCTGGACGTGGTCAGGGAACCAGCAGATCATTCAATCGTGGAACTCGAACTATACGCAGAGCGGGCAGAACGTTTCGCTGACTAATGCTGCGTGGAATGGAACCATCGGGCCAGGCGACACACTGACCGGCATTGGTTTCAATGCGAATTACAGCGGGACCAACAATAACCCGACTGTATTTCATCTGAACGGGATGCTGTGTCAGTAGGGTAGGGAAGTGCGCCCACCCCTGTCACCGGCATTCAGGCGGCAAGGGTGGGGCGCTCATAGCATGGAAACCATAAGGCATCTCATAAATCCGAAACGCTTGCACCCCGAGTAAGCTCAGGGGCTAAAGCCCAAGTTATAGGCAACCGCTTTGCGGCACGTCTGAAGACGTGCCCTGACACAAACCTAACTCCGGCGACTAACGACCGCTGGTTAGTTGCCGGCGATCTCGACCACAATGGTCTTTTGCTCCTGCGGCTTTTTCGTTTCCCAGGACCTCCGATAAGCGAAGCTTAGTTCGGTCCGACCGGCGCGCAGGGCACCGAATTCGAAACGGTGTAGTCCGGGCGAGCCTACGCTTGTCGTATTGGCCTCATAGGTGGCATTCACTAACTCCACCATGCCGGCATTCTCCGGTGCTGGCGTGAATTCCCAGCGAAACCCAGTGGTGGCATTCCCTGGGAGGGTCACCTGGAAAGTCTCGCCAGCTGCGGCCCGAACTACCTCATCCATGAATCACCACGATGGTCATTTGTACCACTTCGTGCCGCTGATTCCCCAGAACGGATAGGTTGTGTCGATGTCACACTGGCCGTAGGCGATTTCGAAGAAGCCATTGTCGCCCCAACCGGAGCCCCAACTATTCTTACAAATCCAACACTTCTTCGTTTCGTTGTAGCCGATCACCTCCACGCAATGCAGACCTGCCAGGGATCCCGTCGTGTAGGAGTAGACTCCGCTGGAATAGCCGAAGAAGTCGTCGAACACCTCGAACACGCACATGGTGGGACCCATAGTGCAGAGATAGTTCTTGCGATCGGCGGCGGTCCACAACACGGTGTGATTGGTGATCTGCACCGCTTCCCCGTCGCGCTCCGAACAGACAGTGCAGGGCATGTCATGGTCCTGGTAGGGGAAACAGCTCTCGAGTGAGACTCCCTTACTTAGCAAGTAAGTCACCGCACTGTCTGGCCACCATCCGCCGCAACTACCGCCACCGCAGAACAGCAGTTCAGCTTCAGAGAGGTCTAGACTCACGTTATGTTCGATTAGCACCATCGACTCAAGCGTTCCGATGGTGCCGAACGAAACGCACGAACCGCAACCGCCCTGGTCCTTCACGGAAGTCACGTTATCTCGGCCCTTACGATTGCGCCAATCGACAACCGCGGGGCACAAGTGGATGAACTTGGCGATGATTTCCAGGATCTGCGAATTGAGTTGGAGAAAATCAAGTTTGTCCGTGGCCGCCGCCGTGGCTCCAGCCTTCCTGGTCGCATGGGCCGTCAGCCGCATGCCCAGTTCCTGCGCTACGATGGTGGCGATGTCGGGCTTGGGAAGCTCCCTCAGTTCTTTAAGACGCTCGCGATCGACGACTACACCCAGACGCCGCTTCTTCTGTTCATCCGAAAGACGCAGGAATTCATGGTCCTTCGCGACCCATGCCGCTTTCTTCTCGTGAATCGCAGCCTGGATCGCGGTTAAGTTTACTTGAGCCATCACGTTACTCCTCTGCTTGATTAGCTAGTGCGAATTTGCGATTGAGATAGGGCGATTGTGCTACCAATCGTTCCGATCTCTGTGCGTGAACAAATACATGAATACCTCGTTGGCAAACTGCCAATAAGGATGTTCCATGAGCGTATTTTCCCGGCAAGATTCCGGGTCTTGTGGCGCACTGTCAGAGGGAGCGAGACTGAGATGTTTTTCCTGCTAATAGAGACGCATAGGCAAAGTGCAAGCCAGGGTCCAACTCAGAAGGTGCAGAGGTACCTTTGGCTTCCAATGCGTTTGCTACGACATGCAGACGAGGGAACCAATTTCGGAGGGACCGCGAGTCGGTGTCGGGCTGATGAGGCTATCCTTACGGATATAGGCGACAAGCTTTACGGTTAGTTTAAGTAATGCCGCAAAGATTGCCGGCCTCGGTCAGGAAAGAAGATCGCAGCAAAGATCGCGAGAACGTGGTTGTTCTATAGGCCCGTGCGCGAAATCAGAATCCCGACGCGGCATCACTCGCTTCTTCAAGCAGCAGGCCGTTATAGAAAGATGCAACCAGAAGGCGTCCTTTGTAGTTCTGGGCGGTACGGATTGAGACTCCAGCCTGGGGTGTGCTCTGCCAGCTCTGTCCGCCATCTTTGCTCTGGAACACGGCGTGCGAATGGAGCGCCGTAGCCAGCAGCCGCTGGCCGTTGATGTCGTAACGCACCGCCAGAACATCGTTGTTGGGAAGGCCGCCCAGCATATACTGCCAGGTCTGTCCTCCGTCAGTGGAGCGCAGCGCGCCTTGGGCAGTGCCCAGCCAAAGCACGGCACCTGGCGTCAAGGTCAGGTTATAAACTCCGCTCACATATTTCGGCAGCACCACGCTTGTCCACGTCTTGCCATTGTCGTGTGAGAGGTAGGCGCCCTTAAGGCCAGCCAGCGTCACGATTCCGTCGTCATAGCTGTTGACGACACTGAAATCGCCCTCTCCTTCGATCGTCTGGCCGTACCAACGTTCACCCTGGTCCACGCTGACAAACAACCCATCGTCTGTGGCCGCAAACCAGGCCTTCTCGCCTATCTGCAGCGACCGCACGCGCGGCGCATTGGCAACGGGAATCACTGGCTCAACCAGTGCCTTTGCTTTAGCAACAGAGGAGTTTCGCTTACCAGCCGCAGCTGTCTTGGAGGATTTGTGTTGGGAAACCGCCGGGGAAGGCTCGCCTTCGGCCGCCTTCAGTTGCTCTTCCGGCATGGGCCCGCGAATCATCTTCATCGGCACCCAGGCACCGGTTAACGATTCCAACCGGAAGATACCGTGATTGGTGCCCGCGAACAGCGTTCCATTCTCCGCCTGTTGCAGGCTGAGAACGTCGCGGCCTGCCAGTCCGCGACTGGATTGCCGCCAACTCTTGCCGACATCATCGGACAGGAACAAGCCGCCTTGCTCCTTGTCATTGGCTACTCCTACGTAGAGCCGGTTTGGGTCCTGGCGGTCCACAAGCACGGCGTCCACAACGCGATGGGAAAATCCCCGGTTCGAGCTTGCGTAATGCGCGAAACCGTCGTCGCTGGCCAGTACTCCACGCAGGTCGGTCGCTACCAGCACACGATTCGGATTTCTAGTATCGATAATGACATCATTGACGATCACATCGGGTGAGGAAACCAACTCCCATTTAGTACCGCCGTCGGCTGTCTTCCACAGGCCGCCGGTGGTTCCGGCGTAAACGATCGACGGACGCTGAGGATCCTGTTTCAGCACGCGGGTGCGAATTGCAGAATGCGGCAGTCCCTGCACCCGGTGAAACACTTCGGCGCCATTATCGCTCTTGTAGATGCCCGAGCAGGCACTGGCATAAACCCGCGAGGGAACCTTGGGATCGACAATGATGCTGAAGACATCGGAATCGTCGAGAATTCCTTCCTTGAGATTGTGCCAGCTTGCTCCTCCGTCGGTAGTCTTCCACGGCAGGTGGCGCGTGCCGGCGTAAATGATCTCGGGGTTTTGCGGATCGATAGCGACCGAAACAAAATTCTTCAGCGAGGAATGGTTCTCGATAGCGGCGGAGTTCTCCGGCGATATGCGCTGCCAGGTCGTTCCGCCGTCGTTCGAACGGAACACACCATCCAGGGCGCCGATGACCAGCGTGTTATGGTCGCTAGGCGCCATGGCCAGGGCACGGATCGACTTGCCGTGCGCTCCCATCAACTCTCGCCAAGTACGGCCACCGTCATCAGAGCGGAAGACGCCGCCCTCATTGTCGTTGAACAGTCCCCAAACCGCGGCATACACGATCGCCGGGTTGGTGGGATCGAAGACGATGTGGTCGATAACGTAGTCGTCACCCAGCCCCAGGTGAGCAAAAATCGTCCACGAACTTCCACCGTCTTGGGAAACAAAAAGCTGTCCTGCGCTGGTGCCCAGCAGGATGCGGTTGGGATCGCCAGGATCGTAGGCCAGGCTGCGCACGTTGCCGCCTTCCGGCCCAATCAGTCGCCAGTCAGACGCCGAGACGCCAAGGTTGAACAGCGTTCCGACGCAGAGAAATAAGATTGCAACAAGTCCCGCCGTACTGCGCATAAAGAAAGCCCCGTCCGCATTGATTTGTGGAAGTGGAATGAGAGAGCACCTCTGGAGAAATGATAACTCGCAGTCAACCGGAGGCATACGTATCAAACTACAGGCGACAACAGTCTTGATCGTCCCGCGGTGAATGGCTCGGCTAACTAGGGATGCTCTGATTCAGCCGCGGTGCGAACTCGCTCAGCGGCTAAACAGGTCGCTGCAACAGGCCGAAAAGCAGATTCCGGCGGCGGAAACCGCCTCGGAATCACAAGAATAAGAGGCCGTTACGGCGCACTAAAGGTGCGCCCTTTCAACAGCGTTTCGCTAGAAAAAAGCCGGCGAGAGGCGTACCTCTCACCGGCGTTGAGTCGAGCTACGTCACCTCAACTACTGTGCTGGAGCAGCAGCGGGAGGCGCTGATTTGGCCTTATGGCCCTTCTTGGTCGGTGCAGCAGGCGCGTTACGCGACTGCGGCTGAACTGCGCTTTCGTCAACCACGGTACCCTCTTCCGTTTGCCCGCCGCACATGGTGCCTTCGGGGACAAAGTAGAAGTGAGTGGCCTGACCCTTGGCATCGCCCTGACGCGGCGTGACGCGGCTGGCGTCAACCTTGTTCGGGCCGTCGGTGGTCAGGTAATACTTGACGTTGACCGAGCGCTGCGCGCCCAACTGCTGCATGTTGACCGACTCTTCCTGGTTGGTATAGCCCACGATGTCCAACTTACCGTTGGGCATCTGTTGCAACCGCAGAGAGAGTTTGTCGAGCGTGTCTTTGCAGTCGTTGTCTACGCGCCACGGTTTCTTGGGGTTCTTCTCGAAGGTGCACTCGCCCCAATCCTCGATCACCTTGCACTTCTGAACAGCAGGCACGGTGATGCTGGCCGAGCAGCTGGCTGACAGATTGGCACGCGCGTCGGTCGCCGTACCGGTTGCGGTTACGGTGTTGCCGGCGTCAGCGTTGGTCGCGGTGACCGTGACCGAAGTGCCGGTGCTGGCGCCCATGGTGCCGCCGCTGGTCGTCCAGCTATAAGTTAACGGCCATCCCTGAGGATCGCTGGCGTTCATGGTGATCGTCGCCGTTTCGCCGATCGCAATGGTGGTGATCGTCGACGAGCAGCTTACGACGGGAGGCTGCGGCTGCTTGATGGTGAAGCTGGCTGAGCAGGACGCCGTGTTGTTCTTCTTCTCTTTGGGGTCGGTGATGGTGGCATTGGCGGTATAGCTTCCCGGCGCCAGGCCGGCAGTATCGATGGTCGCGCCCTGAGCATTGGTGGCCGACAACTTGCCACCCGTACCGGTCCAGGCATAGGTCAAGGTGTGCTTCGGGTTGAAGTTGGCGCCTGTGCTGCTGACCGTCACCGGGTCGCCAGACCACACCGCGGACGGGGATGCTGAACAGCTCGCACTTACCGGGACCGGTGGCGCGCCGCCGAACATGAAATTCAATCCGCCAACGTACCGGAAATTATTCTGGTTTGCCGTGTAATTGACATGATTGGCGCTGAAGCGAGTGTAGAGGTAATCTACCTCGACCGGCCGGATGGCCAAGTGCTTGGAGACCTTAAGATCAATGCCTCCGCCGAACGCCATGGCAAATCCGTTGTTATCGCCGCTGCCCGAGAGACATCCACTTTCGATCTTGCAGAGGTTTCCATAAACATTGGTATGCGCAGCCCCAAACAGGGCCTCAGCAAACGGCTGAAACACTCCGGTGTGTTTCTTGATCTGGGGACCAAACATATAGGTGAAAAGGTTGCCGTTCACAGTTCCCAGGAATTGCCCGTTTTCGTTCACCCTAATGCCGCTACCCTGCGTGTACCCCATTAAATCGGCTTTAAGGCCGAAATAGTTCCCGAAGTTGAAGTCAACCTGTCCGCCACCACCAAACACGTTGAAGCTGGTGATGGGAGCCAAGTTGGGGTGTACGTTAATCATCGAAAAACCAAGGGGAATTTCTACCTTGGGAACATCTTGTGCCCAAGCCGTAACTCCCAACACTAGGGCGATACACAGCAGCGCCGCTTTTTTCATGGATCATTCTCCGCTTGTTTGAATTTAGGGACGACTGCGGTCTACCGCTAAGTCGCTAACTCTTGAGAAGTGCCGTAATGCTCGATGATGGCTTAATTTGAAAGCGAGCAGTACTCAACTTGAATTGTAGGGACAGGAGAGGTTACTGGATACTGCCAAAAATGCTAGAGGACTCCCTAGAAACTGTAATAACGCCCGAAGATCCGCGATGACGTAGAATGTAGTACTACTCTTGGATGGTTTGGTGCAGTGCTGCGCTTAGTTATGCCTCACCACAGCCTTGTAACCTCTACATGTCGTTCCATTTTAGGATAGCACTAAGGTCACTTTGCCGCGAGTGCAAGAGGGAATCTTCTGATTGGGAATGCCCGGTTTGGGAAATGCTCAGTCCAGAAATATTCACCTTTTGGAGCTGAGTGCGTGCGTCTGGGCGGAGACCGACTTCACGATCGACGGTTCCTCCGGATCGAATATCGCGAAGATCGACTCAAAGAGTCCACCTGGGGCAAAGTCAGTAAGTCCCACGTTGGGGGACAGGGGGGACTTGACGATTTTGCTTCGCAGACACCCGCTGCCGGCCCTATACTTCGCCTAACTCTAGTTAAACAAATGGATTGTGGCCGATGCAAGATGTAACGGACCTAGACATTTCTCCTCCGCAACGGCAGGAAGCGTTCCGGCTTATGTTCGAGCAGGCCGGTTTCGGCGTGGCCCAAGTGTCACTGGATGGACAGTGGTTGGCGGTGAACCAATCCCTGTGCGACATACTCGGATATTCGCGTCTGGAACTGCTCTCGAAAACCTTGGCAGAGGTCACCCGCTTTGATGACGTCGAAACCGAGCTGGCCGATTGCAGTCGTTTGCTGGGCAATCAAATCCAGAGCTTCTCGAGTGAGAAAAGGCATCTGCGGGGAGATGGACGTGTCGCCTGGCTCAAGGCCACGATCACGCTGGTTCGCGACGATGTTTCCGGCCAGCCTGCCAGTTATTTGGCCATTGTCGAGGATCTCACGCCGCATAAGAGGCAAGTCCAGCAGGTGCTGGTTGAAGGTGACAGGCGGTTCCGGGGCCTAGCTGACAGCATCAGCGATGTTTTCTTCACTCTCGATCGAGATCTGAGGTGCACTTATTGGAACAAGGCCGCTGAAAGTCTTACTGGTGTGCATGCGACTGATGCTGTAGGAAAAATGGTAGGCGAAATTTTCTTCTCCGGAACGGACGGTGCAAGAGCCGAGAAGATCTATGAAGAGGTGCTGGCCTTTCAACAAATACGCAATTTTACCGGTCCACACACGGTTGGCGAAAAGAAGCTGCTGTTGGAAGTTACGGCATATCCTTCTGCGGGAGGAATCTCGGTCGTGGCCCGGGATATCGCGGAACGCCGCCGGTCAGAAGAGATGCCGCGCCGCCTGGCTGCTATTGTGCAATCGACCGATGACGCGATCTTGACGGTCACACCGGAAGGCCATATCGCCAGTTGGAACCGGGGTGCGCAAAAGCTTTTCGGATACTCTGCCACCGAGGTACTGGGCAGGGAAATCACACTTCTCGTCCCGCCCAATCTACACGACGAAGCGCAATCCATTCGGCAAAACGGATTCAGGGGGAAGGGAATTCAGGGATATGAGACGCAATGGCTTAACCAGGGCGGCAGCGCGGTAGACGTGTCACTGTCAATCTCTCCGGTGCTCGATGCCAACGGGTCCATCATCGCCATCTCGCTTATTGCGCGCGACATTTCTGAGCGCAAACATACCGAGGCTGCGCTCCAGCGGCAGGTGACGTTTAACGAGTTAATGACTCGGGTGCTGATTCGCTTCACTACTTGCAGGTTCTCGGAAGTAGCTTCCAGCGTGATCGTGGCTCTGCAGCAGACGGCGGAGTTCCTCGGAGTAGATCACGCCCATGTCCTTATATTTTCACCGGATCGAACCACCTGGACGGCGACTCACGAATGGTGTGGTCCCAACGTGGGGCTGCAAACCGGTAACTACCAGAGTATGCCGTTCGGTTCCGTACCTTGGAGCGAGTCGAAGGTGTTGGCAGGACAAGTGGTCAGAATCGACCGGGTCGACGACTACCCGCCTGAGGCTGCCGAGGAGCGACAGCTTTCGGACGTGCAGGCCGGGATGCAATCCATCCTGCTGGTTCCTATTCATGGTGCCGCGGGAGTGATCGCCGGCGCCGTGGGATTCGATTCGCATGCCCGGCCCGTGACCTGGTCCGACGACGATGTGGTGCACTGCAAAATGGTGGGCGACGCCATCGCCACCGTCCTGGAGCGCAAGCGGGCCGAGGAAGCGCTGCGTAACTCGGAAGAGAAATTCTCCAAGGCGTTCGAGGCCAGTCCCGCAATCATCACGATCATTCGCATCCGGGACCGGCGCTACCTGGAAGTCAACCGGGCTTTCGAACAGCACACCGGCTTCCTGCGCACCGAAGTTCTGAGCCGCTCGATAGCCGAAGTGGGTCGCGGTTCAGACCTTCGCAGCCTCAACCACGCCTTCGAGAGAGTCCTGGCCCAGGGAAGCGTCCGAAATCTGGAAGCTCGACTGCGCACCAAGAGCGGCAATTTTCTGATTGTGCTGCTATCGGCCGAGATCATTGAATTTGACGGGCAGACCTGTGTACTGACGGTGGCGGAGGATATCACCGAACGCAAGCAGGCGGAAGACGCCTTACGCGAGAGTGAAGAGCGCTTTCGGGTGATGGCCGACAGCGCTCCCATCATGATGTGGATGGCGGGTGCGGATAAGGGTTGCACCGATTTTAACCGCGGCTGGCTGGAGTACAGAGGACGCACTTTGCAGCAGGAGAGTGGTGACGGTTGGATCGCCGGGGTCCATCCCTCCGATCTACGCAGGTGCATCGACACATACCATAGTGCTTTCGATCAGCGGCAACCGTTCACCATGGAATATCGCCTGCGACGCCATGATGGGGAGTATCGATGGGTCACCGACACCGGCGTTCCGCGCCTTCTGTTGGACGGCAGCTTCGTTGGCTACATTGGCTGTTGCATCGACGTGGATGACCAGAAGCAAACGGAACTGGCGCGCACAGAGCTGTCGCGGCGACTCATGACTGCCCAAGAGGCGGAACGTACTCGTATCGCCAGAGAACTGCACGATGGTATCGGGCAGTCTCTGGCTTTGCTGGGGATCCAGATGCAAAGAGCCAGCCAACCCGCAGCCGTGCGCCTGGGAAAGAAAAATCCCGGACTGGCGGAACTCTGCGGGAAGTTGAAAGAAATTGGCAATCAAGTCAGCCGCCTTTCCCATCAACTGCACTCGTCCGAATTGGAATTTCTTGGCTTGGCTGTGGCCGTGAAGAGTCTGTGCCGCGAGTTCTCTGAGCAATATCCCATCAAGGTCGAGTGTGTTTGCCGGGATGTTCCAGAAGAGCTGGACAATGAGGTCGCACTTTGCTTTCTCAGAATCGTGCAGGAAGCTTTGCACAATGTCGCCAAGCACAGCCATGCGTCCGTGGTCTATGTGGAGGTCTGCGGCCTCGGCAACGATCTAGCGCTGGCCATTTCCGACGATGGTATTGGCTTCGACCTGAACAAGGTCCGTACGACGGTGGGACTTGGCATGGTGAGCATGCGCGAGAGAATGCACCTGATCGGCGGAGAGTTCACCATCTCTGCCAAGCCGGGCAAGGGCACGAAAATTCAGGCGAAAGCGCCGGTCGCGATGAATGCCAGCTGAAGTCGCCTACGGTTAGGGAAGCTCTGATTGAGTCCCGCTTTTGAAAGGGCACGGCTTTTAGCCGTGCCGCAAGTATCGTAAAAGGAACGGGGCTTTAGCCCCAAGGAGTTTCGGATTCATGATTGGGCTTCAAGTGTAGCGAATCAGTCAAGGGGGATTAAGCAATGCCGACACCAGAGGAAGTTCAGTTCGAAGCGAACATGAAGCTGCCGTTGTCCATACCATTCGCGGGCATGTTGCCGGAAGACCGTACGGCGCTCAGGGAGGGGATGGGACGCATCAAGGCGGAATATGAGACGGCGCTGCAACTGGCGAAGCAAGACACGGCCCACGAAAAATACTACAAAGACGTCGCCGACGCCATCAGCAAGAGCATACCCAACATTGCCAAGGGGGCGATCGCGGCGGCCGATGCCTTCAAGAAGAGCGACTATATCGCCGGCTCCTCTACGCTACGGCGTTCCCGGTCCTAATCCACAAAAAACGGCAGCGAGGAAGCCATCCGGCGGTTTGGGCGTTTTACGGCCATGTGAAAGAAAGCATTCGTAAACACTGGCCGACATATCGGCACTGATCCGGGCTCGGTGAGCGCATTGACGATTTACCACTCACCACGTAGGTCCTAGCGAGTCGTCTGGCAAAGATCACTCGTCCAACAGGGTGGTGAGACACCGAGAAGGTTCCAGAGACAATCTGCATTCCTCCTGCCCCTGATGCCAGCGCCATAACCCTTGCCGGCTCGCCCTCCTGCGCAGAGTATCAACGAGCGCAGGTGTCAGGGTTAAGAGACTCGGGACGGAAATCACGAATCGCAAAATTCACACTTGACATCGGGGCCGAAAATCCACTACCATATGGTTGTGGATAAATTAGGTACAACATTTACGGCTCTGTCTGATCCGACCCGCCGGGCGATGATCGAACGACTCTCCCATGGGCCTGCCTCTGTGCATGGATTGACGGAACCGTTTGCACTTTCCCAGCAGATGATTTCAAAACATATTGCCTACCTGGTGCGGGCGCGGATTGTAATCAAGACGAAGCGTGGACGAGAGAGTATTTGCAAGCTTAGGCCAGAGTCGATCAAGGCAGTCAGCGACTGGGCGATTAGCTATCGCCAGTTCTGGGAAGAGAGTTTCGACAAGCTGGATGTGGTTGTGAATCAAATGAAAAAAGAGGGGGTCGGAGATGACAAAAAACACGGTTAACGAGACTGAGCGGATGGTTATCACTAGAGTTTTTGATGCCCCACGCGCATTGGTTTGGGAGGCGTGGACCAACCCGAAATATGTGATGCAGTGGTGGGGGCCGAAGGGTTTTACTGCGCCTTCTTGCGAGATGGATTTTCGCGTAGGAGGAAAATTTCTCTACTGCATGAGAACGCCGGATGGGCAGGAGGGCTGGAATGCTGGGGAATACCACGAGATTGTTCTGCACGAGAAGATCGTTTACTCCATGTACTTTTCCGACTCGAAGGGAAACAAGGTTGAGCCTGAGCAATATGGAATAGAACATGAGGCCACGGACGATGCGCACGACGTGGTTATTTTTGAGGATTTTGGAAACGGCCAGACGAAACTCACCTTCATTGGAAGTGAACCCATGGAGAGCGCAAAAAATAGCGGTCAACTAGAGGGCTGGAACGAGCAACTCGATAAAGTTGCCGCAGTTGTAGCGGAGCTGGCGCAGGCGAAATAGGAAGCTGAGGCTTTGGTTCGCGAAACTCAATCGTGGAGAAAGAAATGAAAAGAATACCGTTTCTCGCTATCGTCCTGCTGGCATTCGCATTCCCCGCCCATGCCCAAAACGCGACGAAGAAAGATGCAGCCGTCAAACCTGCCGATCCGGAATTAAAAGTCGTGCTCGATTCCTGGAATGAGATTGGCCGCAAGCTGACGGCGATGGCCGAAGATTTTCCCGAGGACAAATATGACTTCAAGCCGACACCCGCGCAGCGCAGTTTCGCGGAGCAATTGCTGCATGCTGCGGGTTCAATGTATTACTTCACCAATCCTGTGATGGGGCAGAAGCCTCCCGCGGCAGAAGACCCGAAGCGCGACCAGTACAAAACCAAGGCCGACATCGTCGCATTCGTAAAGAAATCCGTTGCCGACGGCGCCGCTGCCATTCAGTCAAAGGGCGAGAAAGGCCTGATGCAGACTGTCGTATACGGTGACCAGAAAGCGCGCGTTCTCGACATAGCATACGGCCTCATCGAACATAGCGGTGAACACTACGGCCAGCTCGTTGTGTACTACCGCCTCGCAGGTCTTGTGCCGCCGGAGTCGCGGCCCAAGAAGTAAAGCTCAAGACACCAGCCGGTTGGCCCATCCTTTGCAGGTGCATCGCAAAGGTGGGCCTATCACGGCTCTCGCCCTCGAAGGATTTTGAACGCTACATACTGCCGCGCGAATCTTCATCGGCGGGTGGCCCAGCCTTCAAACGGCAGGAGCCACCACAGATGCGGGTGCCCCGTCCTTCGCGTAGGCGAAGGGCGAGTACGACCACGGCATACACAAGGGGCGGTGTAGAACGGACAAGAGTTGCGCCGGCAGCATCGCTGCCCACCCTTGCAAAAAACGCGAGGATGGGGCACCGTCCGTGGGCATGGCGCAATGCAAAGATGGGCCACCCGCCCGAGCTACTGAACATAAAGTAAAGGCAGGCGCAACCGAACATGCAGCACCGCGCAGTGTACCAACGTTCAATGCGCGAGAAAGGTCATATCCCATCTCGGCCGCGAAGGGTCGTTTGGTCGGCACCAACTCGGAAACCTCTCTCCAAGCCCGGCTTACTTGCCGCCCATGACGATGGCCTCGGCCGTGCCGGATCCGCACATACCGTAGGTAGCTCCAGAAACGCAGCCACCTACCGAATACTTGAAGCACCCCGTCCGTTTGGCGGCCACGGACACGGGCTTCTGGGTTCCACCGATAATCGCGTCGGGCGAATCAAATGGCGAAGATGGACCGAAGTCGATAACGAACCCGGTGTTCTTCGCCGAAGATTGCCAGGTCACCGTCGTGCCGGGCTTAAGGCAGAAAAGGGAATTGCCCTTGGCTTTGGGAAAGCCTGGAGTTGCCGTGGCGCCGCTCATCCCAGTTCGCTTGATGTCCACGGTACAGGGACCCGAAGCCGGGCAGGTATTATCCGCCGTACATAAGCTTTGCGGATTCGGTTCGTCACAAACGTACTTACCTTTGGACTGGGCTATCGCAATGCTGCTCAGCAAAAGCATCGAGAGTGAAACCAAAATAGAGACTGCAAGAGTACGCTTCACCTTCATAAAGTCCTCACTTGGAAATGTTTCAACCTGTCTTGTCAATCGAACCGTATTGTTTGTGTCAGGGCACCCTTCGGCTACGCTCAGGGCAGGCTAAGGTGAAGCCCGGACCTCGAGAGCGTGTCGTTCGGCACGACTGAAACAGGCTGCTGAAAAACTCGAGAAACGGAGTTCCTGCCGCCGGCTCGGAATCAAAAATAAAGAACTTGGACACTGGCCTGAAGGCCAGCACTACCCGAGCTTTGACGCTTCATGAGTTTTTCAGCAGCCTGTGAAAGTCGTCCCCTGATACAAACCGAGATCATTTAAGAGATAGCTTGATAGCTTCTGCTAACCAGCGGCTGCTCAGACCTGCCCTAGACAATCGAATGCTTATGACCAGGAACAAAGTCTCCACCCGGTTGGGGGCGTCCCGGTTAGTTCTCGCCGGGTGTTCCCGCCCAATCGATGATGTTCCCCAGTCTCCACGGATTCTTGTTGAGCTCCAGGGTAAACTGTCCGTCCGATCCGATCGTCAACTGGGCCGCCGGATACAGAACTCCGTTACTCTTGCTCTTATCCTGATCGTTCAGGTTGATCTCGCCGGCCGTCAGATTGTAATACTGGCTCTGAGTGTCGTAGTAGGCTTCGCCAAAGTGGATGGGCCGGTTGGTGGCGAAGCGAATCGTCCTGCCGGTGGGCGTGTCGATCAGTTTGATAAAGCTGAGGTCATAGCCGAGAGTCCCGGTAATCGAGATGCGGCCTACCGCTTTCATCTTCTCCAGAGCGTTTACCAGTCCCTGGTTCTGGCCCTTTTGGAAGGCGTCCACAAGAATATCTTCGTCCGCCGGAGTCGAGTACTGGTAGATGATGATCGTGATCCCAACGTTTTTTCCTAGCTGAGTACTGGTACCCCAGGCGGTGGCGTCGATGGTTTCATTCTTTTCCCGCGAGAACCCGGGAACAGCGCTTAACACCATCAGACTCGCCAGGATTACGACGCTCAAGACGGCTTTGCGGATATTTGATTTTCTGCGCACGGCTCAATCTCCTTGTCGCTGCAAGTTGGGCAACGACGGTTTGCAAACGTATGCCGATCCTACGGCGAAGGCCCAAGCGAGGATAACTAGTAGAAATACTCATTCGCCACAATAAAAGAAGTGATGTCAAGTCAGTACACATCCTATCCCCATGCCTTTGCAAAACTTTGCGTCCCCTCTATTACTTTTGCCAGTATCACTGGCGAGATTGAGTTCCTAGAATCAAACGGGCACTCACAAAGCCAGACGGGGGAGGAAATTCCCGCCGCGCAGACCGTTGCGATTGCGACTGTCTGTTGTCCTAAGTTTGCTAAACCCGGCCGCCAGTCGAACCGTCGACTTCCCGTTGCCGGGAGCTACACGGAAATAAGAGGAGAATCATGAACAAGAACAGCACTAAGAGGATTGTGTTTTTCACGGCTTTCATGCTGGCGACGTTGGCGCTGGGAGGCGGCGTTGCGGCCGCGCAAAGCATCCAGGGAGTCATCAACGGACGCAGTGGCGCCACCATGACCGTTCAAACTCAGGACTCTGGCAACGTGGTCGTCGTTCTTAACGACTTCACCACCGTGGAGGACGAGTCGGGTTTGTTCCACGCTCGCCGGAAGCAGATGGGCGTAACCGCTCTGGTGCCAGGCCTCCAGGTCCAGGTGCAAGGGAATTACAACGCCCAGAACCAGCTGGTGGCCAACACGATCAAGTTCAACGGCAAGAACCTGCAAACGGCTACCGATATTCAAGCCGGCGTAACCCCGGTGGAACAGCAGGAGCAGGCGCAAAAGGCACAGGAAGCCAAGCAGGAAGCACAAATCAAGAAGGAACAGTCAGCCATGACCCAGCAGCAGCAGGAAATGGCGGCCGCCCAGGCTAAGATCGCTGCCAACCAGGCCGCTATTGCGGCCGTCAATAAGCGCTTTGGCGAACTGGCCGACTACAACATCTGGGACGAGGTCACGGTGTACTTTGCTAACGGGCAGGTCACGGTTGACCCGCAGTATGATCCTAAATTGCTGGCGCTGTGCAAGAAGGCAACAACGGTCACCGGCTACGTGATCCAAGTGAAGGGTTACGCATCGGCCGTGGGCTCCGCCGCCCTGAACCAGAAGCTGAGCCAGGAGCGGGCAGCCAACGTAACCGACTTCCTGGATCAGCAGTGCCACATCCCTCTGACTAACGTCTTAGCTCCCGGTGCGATGGGAACCAGCAAACAAGTTGCTCCTGACACCACTGCCGAAGGCCAGGCAGAGAATCGCCGCGTCGTAGTGAGAGTGCTGCAGAACAAAGGTATCGCCGGGACATAAAAACTATTTGAGCCATTGCGGACTGGAATTCCTGCGCTGGCTGCCATTTTGGGCGCCGGGAACTGACGGAACGGCTCAGCTGACTAGCACTTACGTGGCAATTACCGCAGGTTATTAGTGGTATATTTGAATGACCGCAATGTGCTAGTCGGGCCGTTTTAAGGGATGCCCATTTACGGGCGTCCTATGGCCTGCTACGGGCGGTTGGGGTTGGTAGGAATACCTAGATACGTCTTGGTGCTCCCGACGCGCTAAACGGGCCGGGAAGTCGGTCCATAGCGGTTTCCCATTTTGAAATTCTTGACCAGCGAAAATTCCGTGTGCGCGTCGAAAGAGGCTTCACGAAAGTGAAAGTGGGGTCGGATCGTCGCAAGGATCAGCAGGCCAGCAAGTAGTTAAGGCCCGTCTCCTAAAGATAACGGTTGCTGACGCGGCTGCAGCGGCCGCGGGGGTGCTGTCCTTGTTATAGTGCCGATCGTGGGGCCGTAGTCTCAAACCAATGCGATTGCAGGAGCACGCAATGAAGCTCAAGGCCGGCGCTGTGAGCAAGAAGGCCCGCGGGCTCATTCACGATAGCTGGCAATCGCAAGCCAATCTCTCGTTCTTCCTGGCGCTGCTGGTAGTTACCGGTTTTCTGCTGCCGTCGATGGGCTTTGCCAAACACGATTTGCGCCGCTACAGCGACATCGTGTTTTCAGTAATGCTGGTCTCAGGAGTTGCCATCGCATGGGGACGACGCAAGCTGTTCCTGCTGGCCGGCTTCATCTCCGCCGTGGCGCTGATCGTGCGCTGGCTGGCTCTGTGGAAGGAGAGTCACACCTTACAACTGTGGAGCGATAGCTGGACACTAGCAGCCATTGTGATTATCGCCTTCGTGCTGCTGGTGCAGGTTTTCCGCACTGGCCCCGTAACCCATTTGCGAATCCAAGGCGCAATTGCGGTTTATCTGCTGTTCGGAATTGGCTGGGCCCATGCCTACCACATCGCAAATACCCTGCTGCCGGGATCGTTTAACTATTCAGTTGGAGAGCTGTCCACGGTGCAGGATTGGGCCTACTACAGTTTCGTGACCCTGACCACCTTAGGTTACGGAGATATCACCCCGGTGGCACCGATCGCGCGGAATCTCGCTATCACCGAAGCCCTGACCGGTCAGCTTTATCTGGCCGTGATGCTGGCCCGGTTAGTGGCGATGGAGGTGATTACCTGGCAGGAGAAGGCGAGTCGGAACTCGGCTCGGTAGTAGAGACGTTGGAGGGGCGTGAGATCGGACCCGGCCCGCAACTGCCGGCGATCAAGCCTAGCCGTACCCAAAATCCACGGCACCTAAGCATTTTTACTTTGCCGTATGGAGGAACGAGGGGCAGGCAGACGAAACCAAGAGTGCGCTTTTCGCTACAGGTACCCACCTCGCAGGGGATACACTGAAGCAGCATGTCGAATCCAGGGGCATCTTGATGGAACGCAAACCGGCGGCGCGCTTACTGATTGCAGACGATCATCGATTGCTGGCCGACGCCTGCAAGGGTCTCCTGGAACCTGAATTTCAGGTGGTTGACATCGTTACCGACGGTCGCAGCCTGGTGAAATCCGCATCGCTGCTGAAACCTGACGTAATCATTCTCGACATTACCATGCCACGGCTGAATGGCTTGGATGCCGGTGAGCAAATCAAGCAGAAGCTGCCGGCGGTGAAGTTGGTGTATCTCACCATGAACTCGGCGGCTGACGTGGCGGCAGAAGCTTTCCGGCGCGGTGCCTCGGGATATGTCTTGAAGCATTCGGCAGCCGAGGAACTGGTTATCGCTATCCGCAAGGTAGTGCAGGGCGAATCCTACCTCTCGCCGTTGATTGCTCGAGAAACGGTCACCTTCCTGCTTAACCAAGGTAAGTCTCATTCCCAGGAAAAGCACATAACCAAACGTCAAAGCGAGATCCTTCAGTTGCTTGCCGAAGGTATGTCCATGAAGGAAGTGGCCAATGTTCTGGAACTCAAGCCCGGAACGGTTGCTTTCCACAAATACCGCATGATGGAGACGTTGGGGGTCAGGACCAATGCGGAACTCCTGGAATACGCCATTAAGCGCCAAATGACCTCCGCCTAAGACCGATCTGCTTTTTCCATCCCAAAGATAGTAGTTTTGCCAGTAGGCAGTCAGCCCTGTTGTTGGTAGCGTTAGGCACAGGCAGCCCCCCGACGCGTGCCCGTAGCTTTCCAACAGCAAGTGGAGATTCCTTCGTGAGTGCGATACGGCTTTTACTGGCAGACGACAACCCGGAGGTCTTGGAAACGCTGATCGACCTGCTGCAGCCGGCCTACGATATCGCAGGCGCTTTTTCCGATGGCGCCTCTGTTCTACAGCACGTCGCCGCACTCCAGCCCGATCTGGTGATTCTGGATATTTCGCTCGGGGACATGACCGGCTTCGAAGTGGCTCGGCGGTTGAAAAAGTCGGGATGTCCGGCGAAGATTATTTTTCTGACGGTCCACGAAAACATCGATTTTATCCGTGCTGCCTTCGATCTCGACGCCTCCGGTTACGTCTTCAAGTCTCGTATAAGCTCGGATCTGGTTGACGCCATCAACCGGGCCTGCGAAGGCGGACACTTCAGTTCCGCAGAATTACCCTTAGCGCAGTAGGGGTCGGCGGAGGGCTTACCTGCGGAGGAGATTGCGAACGCAGTTTTCCAGCTCCCGCTAACGAGGTTGCAAGACCCATCAATTCAGGGGCTCGGATCGTGTGAGTTATAGTATGCTGGCCCACGCCCACCTCGAGAAGACAGGCATGACGAATCGCTGCCGGCCAGCATTGGCCGATCGGCATGATCTTTGTGGTGTGCGTGCCGGGACGAGGACTAAGGGACATGGTTACTTTTTGCAGCTAGACATTTTTGCGGCTAACCGGAGGATGGCACCGGACTTGCCGTGCGCATTCTCTTAGCGGAACTGATCTGGAAGAGAAGATCGTTGACCATGCACTTTGATGAGGAAATGCCCGTGCTACTGAAAGCCCCTAAGATCGCAATTGCAACCTTCGTATTAATTCTGCTCTCGACAATTATCGCCGGCGCGCAAGACGCGGGATGGCCCCGCCAGCTTACCCGGCCAGGCGGAAAACTGGTCCTCTACCAGCCGCAGGTTGACGACTGGAAGAACTACCAGGAAGTCGATGCCCGTATGGCGTTCACCCTGACGCCGACCAGCGGTCAGAGCCACGTTGGCGTGGCGACCGTCCAGATGAAGTCCGCGGTGAACATGGACGACCACACCGTACTTCTGAGTGATCCCCAGGTAACGAGCGTGTCTTTTCCGTCGCTCGATCCAGCCACTACCGCCCAGATGAAAGAGCTGATGAAGACCTTCCTCAATCCGGCGGCTACTATGACGATCTCGCTGGACCGGCTGGTGGCAAGCGTTAAGAAAGGACAAACTCCGCCTCCGGTGGCGTCTGTTAACAACGATCCACCGCAGATCTTCGTCAGCATGCGACCGGCGATCCTGCTTTTGGTGAATGGTCCGCCGGTCATGGCGCCGATTGAGAATTCCAATTTGCAGTTCGTTGTGAATGCCAACTGGCCGGTGTTTGTCGAGCAGGGCAGCTCGATCTACTACCTCTTCGATAGCAAGGGCTGGCTTACGTGCACCAGCCTGCAAGGCACCTGGACGCCCACTAACCAGCTGCCTAAGCAGATGGCGAAAGTTCCGCAGAATGCGAACTTCACGGATCTGAAGGCTTTCATCCCCGCGCCCCCGGGCAGTGCCGCCAGTTTTCCGGTGGTGTATTACAGCGCCACCCCGGCGGAAATCGTTGTCTTCGGAGGCCAGCCGCAGTGGACTCCGATTCCCGGAACCCAGTTGGCCTACGGGTCGAACACCGATAGCACCGTGTTCAAATACACGCCGACGGGAGCCTTTTATTTCCTGACCTCCGGCCGTTGGTTTACCACCACGCGTCCCCTGCTGGGGCCGTGGACGTTTGCTACCTACAGCTTGCCTCCTGATTTTGCCAAGATCCCTCCCAGCAGTCCCGCCGGTAAAGTATTGGCTTCGGTACCGGGTACACCGGAGGCGGAAGACGCGGTGCTGATTGCGCAGATTCCTACCACGGCAACAGTAAATGCGGCGCAAGCGGCGGCAGCGGTCAAAGTTTCCTATGTCGGCGAACCGCAGTTCCAGCCGATCACAGGTACGACGATGATGTACGCCACCAACACACCCAACAAAGTGATTCAGGTGGGTGCGCAATACTACTTGTGTTATCAGGGCGTGTGGTTCGTTTCCTCCAGTCCAAACGGACCATGGCAGACTGCGCAAACCGTGCCGCAAGTCATCTATACGATCCCTGCCAGCTCGCCGGTATACAACGTCACCTATGTAACTCAGGTGGTAGCCACTGATGGCTATGTGCAATCCAGCTACACTGCGGGGTACATGGGAGCCTTCATCATGGGCGCTACGGTGGGAGCGATCGTGTGCAGTGGCACAGGTTATTACTATCCGCCTTACGCGTATCACGGTTATTACTACCCATACGCCGCTACCTACGGCTACCACACTTATAACCCGTACACCGGGGCTTACGGATACGGAGGCGCAGCCTATGGACCTTACGGCAGCGCCCATTGGGGAACTTCTTACAACCCGAACACCGGAACCTATGCTCGTGGAGCCACAGCCTCAACCGCATACGGCTCGCGCAGCGTGGGTGAGGCCTATAACCCTTACACCGGAGCTTACGGCGCGACCCGGCAGGGATCGAATGCCTATGGATCGTGGGGACAATCGGTAGTCAGCAAGAATGGCAACACGGCCTACACGCAGCATGCTTCCAACGCCTACGGTTCAGCCGGCACGGTGCAGACGTCGGCGGGAGGAAAGGGCGCGGCTACCAGCACTGCGTACGGCAATACCGCGGCAGGAAAGACGGCGAACGGCGATATGTACGCCGGCCACGATGGCAATGTTTACAAGAACACCGGATCAGGCTGGCAGAAGTACGACAACGGCAGCTGGAATAACGTGGAGAAGCCGACCACAACTTCCGCCCAGAACTACTCTCAACAGCACCCTACCAGCACGAACTCGAATTACGCGTCGGCGCAACAGAAGGCGCAAAGCAATCCGAACTACTCGGCCGATCAGCAGAAGGCGCAGAGTCAGCAGCATCCTTCCGGATCCAGCGGGTACAAGGCCAGCGGCAGTTCTTCTTATGGCGACTTGAACCAGGAGGCCCAGGACCGGCAGCGCGGGGCGCAACAGAGTCAAAGGTTCTCGCAGTACCAGCACTCCTCCGGCGGATTTGATCGCAGCGGCGGCGGCGGTTGGGGCGGCCGGAGCGGGGGTGGAAGACGGTAGGCGGTAGGCTGCCTTCTGCTATCACGAACAGCTGTTGTACTAACGGCAAGAGCTAAGAAGACTCTGATTAAGTGCTGCTTTGAAAGGGACCGCCTTCAGGCGATCCGCAAAGTTGAACAAAACGAATCCGGCTTTAGCCGCTGAGGGCATCGCCGTCGACATAATTAGAGTTTCCCTAACCGAAACTGAGCGAGGCGGTCATCAGGATATGCCAGCGATATCCAAAAGCCCCGAACTCAATGGCTGTTCGAGTTTAACTTCTACAGGAGCCCATGATGTCCAGCTTTAGAACTAGAGTTCCATTTCATGCCCTGCTTTGTTTGCTGCTGGTCGTGGGCTGCCGCCTCGGCATGCAGGCGCAAAAGATCCATGTCGTCTACAACAAGCAGCTCAATTTCTCGCAGTTCAAGACTTTCGCCTGGGCCCCGCATGGAGCCGTCGCGCATCCCATGCTCGCGGCCAACATCGTGGGCGCTATCGAAGACGAATTGAAGCAACGTGGGTTGCAGAAGGTGGAGATCAGCAATAATCCCGGATTGATTATCCAGGTTTATGGGTCGATCGATCAGGAATCCACTTTGTATTCCAACGATCCGCTCTATAACGCGACCGGCGGCATTCCACCTTTCGATCCCAGCTTTTCCGGATCGTTATGGTCGGGCTATTACGGCAACACCACGGTGACCATACACAAAGGTCAGCTGGTGGTCGATCTGATTGACGCTGCCAACAAGAAGCTGGCATGGCGCGGCATGTCTCAGCAGAATCTGGCTGCCCACGATCCGGACAAGCTGGTAAGCCAGGTCAACACGGCAATTTCCAAGATGTTTAAGCAGTATCCCGGTAAGGTTGAAGGCTGAAGTACTGGCAATCGGCGAGGGCCGGCGACCGGCTTGCTTGGGCGAGGAAATATGAGGGCGATTTTTCTTATTGTGGGACTTGCAATTCTACTCGCGGTCCCGCCGCTGGCTGCTCAAGACGTGGAGGTGAATTATAACCAGAGCAAGGATTTCTCCACGTTTCATACTTATGCGTGGGGTCAGAAGGCGAATCCGAACGCTGTCGAGAATCCTGCTTTGGCCGCAGAAGTCAGGAAGCAAATCGATACCCAGCTGCAGAGCCGGGGTTTGAAGATGGTTGCTGAATCGCAGAACCCTGACTTGGTTCTGGTAGTCAGTGGTGGTTCAAAAAAGCAGATCACCTACAGTGACTATGATCCGTCGGGAACAATCCTGACTGCGGGTACTGATTACGGCACCGCTGAAACCAGCGTCATCGGCGCGCTGGTAGTGGACATTTACGACGTGAAGGCAAAGCAGGTGATATGGCGTGCGACGGCCATTGGGATTCTGAATAAAAACAATGCCAAGAACCTGAAGCTTGTGGACGACGCGGTTGATAAGATGTTCAAGAAATATCCTTATCCACTTTCAACCAACTAGAGTTGCTCGACGTCCGTCCCATTTTTCTAACAAGCAGCAGAGAATCTGGCTTGCCACGCCTAGCGTCCCCGAATCAGGGTTATCGAGCCGCTAAATGCAGCACACGTATAGCTCTCGACATTATTAGTTCGTCATGAACGAGGTGAACGCCATGCCCCTGCAACGCAGAAATTATCTCGTCTTTTTATGGATCATCATCGTCATCCTAGCGGCAGATTTCGCAGTCGCCGCCCAATCCACCGCAGCGACTCCCGCTAACGCCGCGACTCAAGGGCAGCCGCCTAAGCCCAAATACCCGACCATTGGTTTGGTGCTCCAAGGCGGTGGAGCTCTCGGTCTGGCGCACGTCGGCGTCATCACCTGGATGGAGGAACATCACATCCCGATCAACTACATTGCCGGCACCAGCATGGGTGGTTTGGTTGGCGGCGTTTATGCCACCGGACACAATGCCGTCGAGATGCGCCAGATCGTGAACGGTATTCCCTGGGACCAGGTGATGTCAGGACAAACCCCCTTTAACGACCTCGCATTCCGCCGTAAAGAGGACGCCCGGGCTTATCCCAACAGTCTTGAATTTGGATTGCGTAAGGGAGTGCAATTTCCCGAGGGCTTCAACTCCGGCCAACAGGTCTCGCTGGTGCTCGATAAGATCGCAGCTCCCTACTCGGAGATCAAAAGCTTCAACGATCTGCCCACTCCCTTTGCCTGCGTAGCCACCGACCTGGTCACCGAAAAGCCCAAGGTTTTCCGCAGCGGATCGTTGTCCCTGGCGCTGCGCTCCACCATGTCGCTGCCCGGAATCTTCACCCCTGTCCGGACCAAAGACGCCATTTATGCCGACGGCGGATTGCTCAATAACATTCCGGTCAACGTAGCGAAAGAGATGGGAGCAGACCTGACGGTGGCGATTCACCTGGCGGAAGCGCCAATGCTTCCCAACGCGAATCTGTCCACCTTCTCGGTCCTCGGCCAATCGCTGTCGGTCATGATCTCTGCGAATGAACTGCAGAACATGGAAAGTGCCGACATACTTGTCTCTGTACCGGTGCAGAAATGGGGCGCCTTAAGTTTCGACGACGCTGACGCGATCATCAAGGCCGGATACGACGCGGCTGAGGCCAAGTCCAAAGTGCTTTTGACTCTCAGGGTGGACGACGCCACCTGGAACCAATACCTGGCCGATCGCGCATCCCGGCGCCTCCAGGATCCGATTCCGATGTTCATAGCCGTGGACGGTGTCAATGCGGACCTTTCGCGGCGAGTCGAAGAGCAAATGGCCGGCGTGGTGGGTAAGCCTCTCGACTCCGACCAACTCGACCAGGCCATCATGCGGCTGAAGGGGTTTGGGCGATTTTCGGTACTTAGCTATTCCTACGAGGAGCGAAATGGTCAGCAGGGCCTCCTGATCAAGACAGAGGAGAACTCCTATGGACCGCCCATCGTTCGGCCGCTCCTGCTGATCGACGGATCCAGTTTGAAAAACGTTACGCTCGACATGGGCGCACGGGTGACCTTTCTCGATTTTGGCGGCTTCCGCTCGGAATGGCGCACCGACATCATTTTGTTCTCCGACTATGGCCTGAATTCGGAGTATTACCATCCCATCAATCCGTTCACTCACTGGTTCGTTGCTCCCCGGGTACAGGCCGATAACAATCCCCTATACCTCTACGACAACAACCAACTGACCGCCATCTATCGGCGCACTACCTTGGGCGGCGGATTTGATGCAGGATATCAGTTTGGAAACACCGGTGAACTGCGCGTCGGTTATGAAGGTGGGTGGCAAAATTTCGCCCGGCAGATAGGAAGTCAGAACGAGTTGCAATCGTTCTCCGGTGGCTACGGCGCCAGCAAAGTCCAATACCGGTTGGATCGCCTCGACGATCCTGTCATTCCTCGTGCGGGAGAAGCCTTCCAGGGTGATTTTTATTGGTATAACGCCAGTCCGGAAGCGCCCAACCCGTATCCCGTACTCGAAGGCGAGGGCGAAATCTTCCATAGGCTGAACGAGCCGTCCTCAGTTTTTCTGAGCGGAACTGCCGGAACTACGTTCAACCACGAAACCGGCCTCCCACAGTTCTCCCTGGGGGGTTCTCGATACCTGGTGTCGTACGGAACGAACGAGTTGCTGATGGACAAGTACTTCCTGTTCCAGCTGGGATACATCCGACAACTGGCAAAGCTGCCACCGTTGCTAGGCAGCGGGATTTATTTCCTGGGCCTCTATGAGGCTGCGCAAGTTTACGGCTCGCCCCACACTCTCATCAATACAGCGTCGGGCTTCCCCACCGATGCCGCGGCTGGCTTAGTGGTCAACACCATCTTCGGCCCGGTGGAGGCAGCCTATGCCTACGGCGATACCGGTCACAACAAATTCTTCTTCAGGGTCGGGCGGCTGTTTTGATGTAATTCAAATTGCGAAGGCGTTGTCGTTCGTCTGACGGAGAACCACCCGCCAGGAAAAGCGTGCTGGAGCGTCCTTGGCTGCAATTTACCTGTTTGCAAAGAACAGGTTTCGAGGGAAAATGCTGGTGCGCCGTTCGGCATGTCCGGCGGCGCGCTCCACCGGAACGGCAGATCTGAATCAGCTCTAGTGGAAGGGCCCTCGCCATGCTACGCCTGATCCGTCAATTAATTCGTCCCTACCGTTTCAAGCTCCTGATCATCCTGTTGGCCATGCTGGTGGAGACGGCCATGAGTCTTGCCAGCCCGTGGCCGCTGAAAGTCATCATCGACAACGTGGTGGGCAACCACAAACTCCCTCATGGTCTGGACGAGCTCGTCAGGCCGATGTTGGATCACGGCAACAAGCTACAGGTCGCGGGTCTGGCGGCTCTGGCCTTCATCCTGATTGCACTTTTAGGAGCGGTGGCCAGCTACATCGATAACTACTTCACCGAGAGCGTAGGTCAGTGGGTGGCCCACGATCTGCGCATGCGGACTTATCATCACCTGCAACGGCTTTCGCTCGGCTATTACGACACGCACCAGACCGGCTCACTGCTGAGTACCATCACCACCGACATCGAGACCATTCAAGACTTTGCGTCCTCCTCGACCCTCGACATCCTGATCGACCTGCTCACCATCGTGTCGATGCTGGGCCTGATGTTCTGGCTGAACTGGGATTTCACCCTGATCGCAGTCGCAGTCACGCCATTTCTTCTTTTCTTTATTTCCCGCTTCAAGAAAGCAGTGAAGAAGGCGACGCACCAGGTGCGGAAGGAAGAGTCCGAAATCGTGGCCGTCGTGCAGCAGGGGCTGGAGTCGATGCAGGTTATCGAAGCCTTCGGACGCCAGGACATGGAGCAGGAAGCGCTGAATCAAGTCAGCCATGCCACGGTCAGTGCGGCTCTTTCGGCCCGCAAAGTGAAGTCGCTGCTCTCGCCCATCGTGACGATCACCGTCGCCTTCTGCACTGCCATCGTATTGTGGCGCGGTGCTGCTCTCATCCTCAAGGACGTGATGACAATCGGCGCGTTGACCGTCTATCTCTCCTACCTCACGAAGTTCTTTAAGCCGGTGAAAGATCTGGCAACAACTACGAACGCGATCGCGCAGGCCGCCGTAGGCGTCGAACGCGTGCAGGCGATTCTGGAAACTGACACCATCCTGCCGGAGCGTTCCGACGGAGCTGAGCCGCGATTCCTCAAGGGCGAAATTGTTTTCGATCACGTTGCGTTTGGCTACAGTGCCGATACGCCGGTGCTCACCGACGTCAGCTTTAAGATTGAGCCGGGCCAGATGGTGGGCATCGTCGGCCCGACCGGCAGTGGCAAATCCACGGTGGTCAGCCTGATTCCGCGTTTCTACGATCCCACCAAGGGAGCCGTCAAAATTGATGGCCGCGACGTACGCGATTACAAGGTCAATCCGCTGCGCGAGCAGATCGGCTATGTGCTGCAAGATACCGTGTTGTTCCGGGGCACGATTCTGCAGAACATCGCCTTTGGCCGGCCGAACGCCACCCGCGAGGAGATTGTTGCAGCCGCGCAATTGGCCAATGCCGACGAATTTATCGCCCGCATGCCGAAGGGTTACGACACCATGGTCGGCGAGCGCGGTTCCACCCTATCGGGCGGCCAGCGACAGCGCATCGGAATTGCCCGCGTGATGGTGCGCAATAGTCCCATCCTCTTGCTGGACGAGCCTACTGCCGCTCTTGACAGTGAATCGGAGAAGGCGGTGATCGAGGCCCTGGAGAGGCTGATGAAAGGCCGGACTGTGATCACAATTGCTCACCGGCTCAGCACCATCCGCGATGCCGACAAGATCATTGTGATCAGCGGAGGGGTGGTGGCGGAAAGTGGCAACCATGACGAGCTGATGGCGTTGAACGGAATCTACGCCGGCCTCCATCGCACCCAGTTTGACGCGGCGGCGGCGAAAGCTTCATCATGAATCAACCCTAACCAAACGTCAGCGAAGGAAGCGATTCGCGGTCCATGTTTTCTTGAGGAAGGCGTCCCATGTCCCGTTACCTGGTTGTCTTGCCCGACGATTCTGCGCAGCCCATACTCGACGCGATTGAGCATGCCCAGAAGTCTCTGCGGATCAAGATGTTCCTGTTCTCCGCTCCCCGACTCTTGCACGCGGTTATCGCAGCTCATCGGCGAGGAGTGAAGGTGCGGGTCATGCTCAATCCCACCCGCCGGAGTGGAGAGAAAGAGAACGACGAGACGCGGAAGGCATTGACCGAAGCCGCCATCGAAGTGATCGACAGCAATCCTACCTTCGACGTGACCCACGAGAAGTCGATGGTGGTCGACGATAAGTTGGCCTTTGTTCAGTCTCTGAACTGGGAGACGAAAAATCTCACCGAAACGCGGGACTATGCAGTGGTGACGGCACATTCCCATGAAGTATGCGAAATCGCCGAATGTTTCGACGCCGATTGGGACCGGAAGGCCTTCAACCCGGGCCAGCATTCCCACATGATCTGGTGCATCGGTAACGGGCGGCAGCGGATCGGACAGTTTATCGATGAGGCCAAGCATTCCCTCTGGGTGCAGAATGAGCGCTATCAAGATCCGGTCATCATTGAAAGGCTGGTCCGGGCCAACGGCCGCGGCGTAAAGGTGCATGTGCTGGCGCGACCTCCGCACAAGCTGAAGAAGGAGAAACTGGTCGAAGCCGTCGGCGGCATGCGCATCATGGACGATGTTGGCATCAAAGTGCACAAGCTCAAAGGTCTAAAATTGCATGCCAAGCTTTTGTTCGCCGATGGAGTGCGGGCCATCATTGGGTCGATCAACCTGGCGCCGGGTAGTTTTGACAGCCGTCGTGAACTGGCGATCGAAGTTCGAGACCAGGAGGTCATGGATCGCCTGCACACGGTCGTACATCGTGATTGGGAAAACTCGCGTCCGCTTGATTTGACCGACGATGGCTTGCTTGCCGAACTGGAAGATACGGACGAGAATCTGGCCGAAGACTTGGCGCTCGGCGGTAATGGATGAATTCTAGCCTGGCAGAACTGGCGAGATGAAACCCCTCGAACCATACGCCGATCGCGCTCGAAAAGACAAAGGGCTGGGGGCCGCAGCGTTCAATCGCGGCCCCCGCAGATCTGTAGACGCCCCGCTTCCGGATGTGTCGGACGAAGCTACATATTGCTGATTTTGATGTAGCGGCCCATGTCCGGTAGCGACGTCACGATCAAATATCCGGCCACCAGCAGTCCCGCAATACCCACAATATTTCTTAAGTTAATAAAAGTTTTCTTCACAGAATCCTCACGCCTCCTACAATCAATAGATGTCGGATTAGGCAAAATGGAGGCTGCGATCCGCAATTGAGCACGATTTGACTTACATTTTCTGGCTCCGGAGGCCTTTGACCTGGTCCATCCCACTCATTCGAGGTTTTCTGGCACGATTGGATGGTCGAACGGGGTACAATACGCGGCATCCTGGGGTTCAGAGTCAGGCGCCGGCAGCCGGTGTTTACCCGCGAGAGTTTCCCCTGGGGCTTTCTAAAGTTCAACCGCAGAGATAGAGATAGTAGTTCGACCGCAAACATAATCTGCTTGGGGAGCATTCGTAAATGGGGGAGCGGGAAAGTAAGAACGGCAGCGCCCCAGGAATCGGGGAGATCGATGTTCTCTGGGTGACGGCTGGTCTGGGCTGCGACGGCGATACCATCGCGATGACCGCAGCGACCCAGCCCAGCATCGAAGACATCGTTCTCGGCGGAATTCCCTGGGTACCCAAAGTCAACTTTCATAATCCCTTCCTCGCTCTCGCCAATGGAGATGACTTCCTCAAGCCTTTCCATCAGGCCGCGGACGGGAAGCTGGGCCCGTTCATTCTGGTTGTCGAAGGCTCGATTCCGGACGAGACAAACAAAAAAGAAGGCTATTGGGCCGCGATGGGAACCGACCCCATTACGGGGCAACCCATCCTCACCTGCGATTGGATTGATCGTCTGGCGCCGCGGGCGTGGGCGGTTGTAGCTGCCGGCACTTGCGCAACCTATGGCGGCATTCACGCCATGCAGGGAAACCCAACCGGCGCCATGGGCCTGGCTGATTACCTGGGATGGCAGTGGAAGTCGAGCGCCGACATTCCCATCGTGTGTGTTCCCGGCTGCCCGGTTCAGCCTGACAACATGATGGAGACGCTGCTCTACCTTTTCTATATGGCGGCCGGACGCGCTCCCATGATTCCGCTGGATCAGCAGTTGCGTCCCACCTGGCTGTTTGGGCAGACCGTACATGAAGGCTGCGATCGCGGTGGCTATTACGAGCAGGCCGATTTTGCCGACGCCTACGGCTCGCCGCTATGCATCGTAAAGCTGGGATGCTGGGGGCCGGTGGTGCAGTGCAATGTCGGAAAACGAGGCTGGATGGGAGGTATAGGCGGCTGTCCCAACATCGGCGGCATCTGTATTGGTTGTACAATGCCGGGCTTTCCCGATAAGTTTATGCCGTTCATGAACCAGCCGCCGGGTTCCTTGCTGTCGGCCAGCGCGGTGCAGACTTACGGAAAAGCCATTCATGCGTTGCGCAGGTTCACCCAAACCTCGCTCAACCAGGAACCCAGTTGGCGACGCCGTCGCGGCTCTGCCAAAAGTGATAAAGTAGTTCGCCGGAAGCCGCAGGTCGCGGACGGACAGAAGTGACGCGCCCAGCGTGAGGTGAAGAGTGGCCTCATGGTCCGAAAGCTACCCGACTTTGAACGATGATCTCCACAATGCAGCCGGCCTGGGTCAACCGGATGTCACGCCCGACCAGGCCGAGGCTGTCCTACAGGACCTGGCTAGAGTCTTCTTCGAAAATACCAATCTGCTCCCCACGGGAAGCGCAAGCTGGCAACAAAACATCGGATCGGCGCTGCCCGGCCTGGAGGCGAAGTATCGCGCTCTGGTGGAACAAATCCCGGCCGTCGTGTTCATGGCTTATCTGGACGAGGCGGTAGGCGAGGCCTATGTGAGCCCGCAGATCGAAGCGGTGCTGGGTTTCACGCAAGAGGAGTGGCTGCAAGATCCGGTGCGCTGGTATGCCCAGATTCATCCCGACGACAAGCTACGTTGGAGCGTGGAAGCGGCGGATTTGTTTCTATCCGGCAGACCGCTGCGCTCTGCCTATCGCGTGCTCTCACGCGACGGGCGCGTGATCTGGTTTCACTGTGAAGCCAAGATGATCCGGCGGGAAGATGGCCGCCCCTGGTTCATTCACGGCGTTGGGTTCGACATCACCGACCTGAAGCAAACGGAAGAGGCGCTGGAGGAAGAGCGCAACGTCGTTACCGCGATTCTCGATACAGTCGGGGCGTTAGTCATCGTGCTCGATTCGGCGGGGCGCATCATTCGCTTCAATCGCGCCTGCGAGCGCAGTACCGGCTACACCTTTGCACAGGCTTCAGGACGATACGTGTGGGACCTGTTCATACCTCCAGAGGAGTCGGCAGGATTCATGGCGAACTTCGAAAAGATGCGGGCCGGCGAACTACAGAAGGACTTCGAGTGTCAGTGGCTGGCGGGGGACGGAACCCGGCGGCTGATTGCCTGGTCCGGCACTTCTTTGGGCAGAGCGAAGGGAACTCCCGCCTACGTGATTGCCACCGGCATCGATATTACCGATCGTAAGCAACTGGAGCGCGCGATTCTGGAAATTAGCGAGCGCGAACAGCGCCGCATTGGACAGGACTTGCACGATGGCCTGGGCCAACACCTGACCGGTATTGCGTTCATGAGCAAGGTGCAGGAGCAAAAGTTAAAAGAGAAGCATCTGCCCTATGCGGCTGACGCGGCCAAGATCGTGAAGCTGGTTAACGAAGCGATCAATAAGACCCGCGAACTGGCAAGGGGCCTGAGTCCGGTGGTCTCCGAGTCGCACGGTCTCATGTCGGCGTTGCAGCAGTTGAGCGCGGAAGTTGCAAGACGTGTTCGGAGTGTCGTGCCGGTTGCAGTGCGATAGTCCGGTTCTAATCGATGATGTCAGCCTGGCTACGCATCTGTATCACATCTCGCAGGAAGCTATCAGCAACGCGATCAAGCACGGGAAGGCGCGGAAAGTCGAGATTGTTCTTGCCGCCAGCGACAGCCGGGGCATGCTGACCATTCGTGACGACGGGTCGGGCTGCAAGAAAATTCCCGCTACCAGCAAGGGTATGGGACATCACATTATGAGCCATCGGGCGAAGATGATCGGAGGCACGCTGGATATCGAATCGTGCTCGCCTCGGGGAACGGTCGTAACCTGCATCTTTCCGGTTGGTAGCCAACAGTGATTAGGACTGTTATCAGCTCGTGAATCCGTTTTGTATCAGGGCACGACTTTAGTCGTGCCAAACGGGACATCGCCGAGGTGAGGGCTTTAGCCCCTGCAATCGCGGAATCTCTCAGGGCTGAAGCCCATGTCGTCGTGACGGAACGGCACGGCTACGACAGCTGCCCTGAGCTAGCAAGCGTGCCCTGATACAACCCAAGAGAGTCTGTGAGACGAGTTGTGGTCAAAGGTCTACTAAGATGTCGACGAAGCCGAAAGAAGACGCTGCGCGCAAGACCAGAATTTTTATCGTTGACGATCACCCCATCGTTCGCGAAGGACTGTCGTTGATGATGAATCGCGAGCCGGACATGATGGTTTGCGGAGAAGCCGAGGAAGCAACGGGCGCGCTGCAGGCGATCACGGTGGCCAAACCCGACTTCCTCATCGTGGATATTTCTCTTTCTGGACCAGACGGCCTCGACTTGCTGAAGAGTATTCGTGCCCGCTATCCCAGCATGCCAGTTCTGATACTTTCCATGCATGACGAATCGATTTACGCCGAGCGGGCGCTGCGCGCGGGAGCGAACGGTTACATCATGAAGCAGGAGGCAACGGAAAAAGTTCTGGTCGCGGTTCGCCAAATACTCGCTCAAAAAGTTTATGTGAGCGACCGCATCGCCAACCGCATGCTGCAGCAGTACATCAGAGGCTCGGTGACTGAGAGGCAGTCGCCAATTGCTGAACTGTCGGATCGCGAGTTGGAAGTCTTCCGGCTGATCGGAGAAGGTCATGGCACGCGCAAAATCGCCGAGGAGCTTCATCTGAGTGTAAAGACGGTCGAGTCGTATCAGGCCCATATCAAGGAAAAGCTCTCCCTCAAGAATGGGCGGGAACTGGTGCAACGAGCGATCCAGTGGACGATTTCAGAGGATGCAGTGTAGGGCGAAACTCGCCTTGTTTAACATCATTATTATTCGCACAGTCAGCCGCCAGTACGCTTGCTCCCGCACATTGTGAGGCCGGATAGGCCAAAAATTATCCCTCTAGAGCCTTTCGCACGAAGTCGCCATTTGTGTAAGGGCACGTCTTCAGACGTGCCGCTGGGCGGTGCGCTGTGACTTGGGCTTTAGCCCCTGAGCGCCGTTTTTGCAGGGGCTAAAGTCCGGACGAACAGGATGCTTGCCGGCCTGGCTAAAGCCAGGCCCTGACACAAACAATGAGGTGTCGATTTATTAGCTAGCTTCTAGAAAGTCAGACTCTTCTCCGTCGTAGTGGAATCCCCGATACCTCCGTTCCGGCATTTTCCCTAATGTGAATCAGGTTGTGAGGAAGGTTTATTTGCGGGATGCTATTGCCACAGGTGCGTGGGGCACCGCTACGGCTTGTCTTCTACGAGCCATCTTATCTTGAACTTGCACGGTCGACTGATTCTTTAGCAAGCTTGGCAACCCCGGGAGTTGGCAGCGCGTCGCACCAACAATTACCGAGCACGAGTTTTGTCGGATCAAGAGTGAAGCCTGTATCTATGCGATGTTGAAAGGAGTATCCGTCTATGACAGCGCAAGCGGTTCCGTACGGTCGGGTAACCCAAAAAAAACCGGCAGTGGCCGAAATCCACATCATCTGGATCACAGCCGGTCTCGGCTGTGACGGCGACTCAGTTTCGATCACCGCCGCAACTCAGCCCAGCATTGAAGACGTTTTGTTGGGAGCGATTCCTGGCCTTCCTAAAGTTCATCTACACAATCCAGTTTTGGCCTATGAAGTCGGTGACGATTTTCTCAAGCCTTTTTATCAGGCGGAAGAAGGTAAACTCGATCCTTTCGTTCTGGTGGTCGAAGGTTCCATCCCCAACGAAAAGATCCATAGCGACAAAGCCGGCTACTGGGCGGCGATGGGCACTGATACGACGACGGGTCAGCCCATAAAAACTACCGAGTGGATCGATCGCCTGGCGCCGAAAGCTCTCGCCGCGGTGGCGATCGGTACTTGCGCAACCTACGGCGGCATTCACGCCATGCAGGGCAATCCCACTGGCTGCATGGGACTGGCAGATTATCTCGGCTGGGATTGGCGCTCCAAGGCGGGCGTCCCGATCGTCAATGTTCCCGGATGTCCGGTTCAGCCCGACAACTTTATGGAGACGGTGCTTTATCTTCTTTACCAGGTTGCGGGCATGGCGCCGATGATTCCGCTTGATGATCAGCTTCGCCCGACGTGGTTATTTGGAGCGACCGTGCACGAAGGCTGCGATCGCGCCGGATATTACGAGCAGGGCGACTTCGCCAACGAGTACGGTTCGCCGAAGTGCATCGTGAAGCTTGGCTGCTGGGGCCCGGTGGTGAACTGCAACGTTCCCAAACGCGGGTGGATGGCCGGAATCGGCGGCTGCCCCAATGTTGGCGGCATCTGCATTGGCTGCACCATGCCCGGCTTCCCCGACAAGTTCATGCCGTTCATGGACGAGCCGCCGGGCGCGCACGTTTCCAGCGGAGCCTCGGCCATGTACGGACGCGCCATTCGGGCGTTGCGTTCGATTACGCAAGCTACGGTCAACAAGGAACCGAAGTGGCGGCACACCCGGGCCGAACTTACTACCGGTTATCACGGAAGATCCTAATTTCGCGCTGAAGGAGCGATCGCAATGGGCACAACTACACTTACCGATACAGAAGCCCTTAGTAAGAAAAAGCAGATCGTCGAGATGAATTGGGATCCGATAACCAGAATTGTCGGAAGCCTGGGCATCTTTACGAAAATTGATTTCGCTAACCGGCACGTCGTCGAGTGTCACAGCACTTCCTCCATCTTCCGCGGGTACAGCATTTTCATGAAGGGCAAGGATCCGCGCGACGCGCACTTTATTACCAGCCGCATTTGCGGTATCTGCGGCGATAACCACGCGACCTGCGCCAACTATGCGCAGAACATGGCGTTCGGCGTGCAGGCCGCCCGACATGGCGGAGTGGATCGTCAACCTCGGCGAAGCTGCCGAGTACATGTTCGACCACAACATCTTCCAGGACAATCTGGTGGGTGTGGATTTCTGCGAGCAGATGGTGAAGGAGACGAATCCCAGCGTATGGGATAAGGCGCAAAAAACCAATGCGCCAAACTCCAACCTCCACGGGTATCGTACCATCGGCGACATCATGACCGCGTTGAACCCGTTCACCGGCGCGTTCTATCGCGAGGCTCTGCAGATGAGCCGCATGACCCGCGAGATGTTTTGCCTGATGGAAGGCCGGCACGTGCATCCGTCAACGCTCTATCCGGGCGGAGTGGGAACGGTTCCCACGGTACAGCTATTCACCGATTACCTTGTCCGCTTGATGAAGTATGTGGAGTTCATGAAGAAGGTTGTGCCTCTGCATGACGACCTGTTTGACTTCTTCTACGAGGCCTTGCCGGGCTATGAGGAAGTGGGGCGGCGGCGCATTCTGTTGGGCTGTTGGGGATCGTTCCAGGATCCACAGTATTGCGATTACACCTACAAGAACATGGCCGATTGGGGCCGCAAGATGTTCGTCACTCCCGGCGTGGTGGTCGACGGGGAACTGGTCACGACCAGCCTGGTCGACATCAATCTGAACATCCGCATCTTGCTGGGCAGTTCCTACTACGACGATTGGGAAGACGGCGAGACCTTTGTCACCAAGGATCCCCTGGGCAATCCGGTAGATCAGCGCCATCCCTGGAACCAGACCACCACTCCCAAACCGCAGAAGCGCGACTTCGGCGGCAAGTACACCTGGGTCATGTCGCCGCGCTGGTATCACGAGAAGACCAAAGAGTATCTGGCGCTGGACACCGGTGGCGGACCGATTGCTCGCTTCTGGGCAACCGCCAAGGCGGGATTAGTCGACATTGGTTATCTGAAGGCCACAGGCAATAGCGTGAAAATCTACTTGCCGAAGACGATGTCACTGCCCGAGGTTGAGCTCGAGTGGAAAATTCCGAAGTGGAGCAATGCCATCGAGCGGGATCGCGCCCGGACCTACTTCCAAGCGTATGCCGCGGCTGCGGCGCTGCACTTTGCGGAGAAGGCGCTGGGTGAACTGCATGCCGGACGGACGAAGACCTGGTCCGACTTCAAGGTGCCGGAAGAGTCGATTGGCTGCGGTTTCCATGAAGCGGTGCGCGGAGTGTTGTCTCATCATGTGGTAATTCGTGACGGCAAGATCGCGAACTACCATCCGTATCCGCCCACGCCGTGGAACGCGAATCCCCGCGACATCTACGGTACCCCTGGTCCCTACGAAGATGCGGTGCAGAATACGCCGATTTTCGAAGAGAACGGACCGGACAAATTCAAGGGTATCGACATCATGCGTACGGTTCGCAGCTTCGATCCCTGCCTGCCGTGTGGAGTTCACATGTACCTGGGAAATGGAAAGGTGCTGGAGACCCGGCACTCGCCCATGTTTGGCGTGCCTAAGTAAGGGGGAAAAGGCGCGTCGTCTAAGACGGAGTGAGAGAGCACTTGTAAGTTACGATATAGCGATCGTAGGCGTGCAATTGCCAGCTCACTCCTTTTTCCACCCGGGAGAAACGAACCATAATGTCAAACGAAAAAGACTTTCAGCAGCGAGTTCAGAGAATCGGCGCTCTGGTGCAAGAGATCGAGGCCATCGCCGATCCGGCGGTTAGGGCATCGACCACCCAACTCGTGCAACTGATCATGGAGTTTCACGGCACTGGCCTGGATCGGACGCTGGAGATCCTGGCCAATGGTGGCGGCCCTGGAATGGAGATGATCGAGCAGTTGGGCCGCGATCCCATGGTGAGCAGCCTGCTGGTGCTTTATGGACTTCATCCCGACAGCCTGGAGACGCGGGTTACTAAAGCGGTCGAGCGACTTGAGCCTAAGATGCGCAAGGATGGAGCTTCGGTGGAGCTGCTGGGCATTGAAGACGGCGCGGTTCGTATTCGCGTTACCCCGGGCGATCACACTTGCGGATCGACCAGCAAGGCTTTGCAAGCTACGGTTGAGGATGCGATTTACGAAGTAGCACCCGACATCGTTTCACTTTCTGTAGAGGGTCTGGAAGGGAAACCGGCAAGCGGTTTTGTATCGCTTGGCCAGCTGACGACTGCGGGGCCGGCAAACGCAAAAGCTCCCGCCACTCAGGCTCCATCGATGGCAGCAAACTATGGGGACTAAAGATTCACCCACGCTCGAGAGCGCGTTCGGAGTATTGCGGCAGTTTGCCCGCCGGCCGCGTGTGGCCGAGCGTTGTGAGTTGTGCAGCCTGGAGATCGGATCGCAACATCCGCATCTGATTGAGCCGGTGGCGCGGAAACTGGTCTGTTCCTGCGATGCCTGCGCCTTGCTGTTCAGTGGACTGGCCGCCAGCCGCTACAAGCGAGTACCGCGGCTGGTGCGGCTACTGGCAAATTTCCAGATGTCCGATGCCCAGTGGGACAGTTTGATGATTCCGATCAACATGGCCTTCTTCTTTCACAGCAGCCCTGATGCGCGAGTGGTTGCCATGTACCCCAGTCCGGCTGGGGCGACCGAGTCGCTGCTGTCGCTGGAAGCCTGGAACGACATCGCGCAGCTGAATCCGCAGCTTGCGAAGATGGAGCCCGATGTCGAGGCGTTGCTGGTGAATCGCATCGGTCACTCTCGGGGCTTCACCAAAGCCGAGTACTATCTGTTGCCCATCGACCAATGCTATAAACTCGTCGGCCTCATCCGCAGCCAATGGCGCGGGTTTTCCGGAGGCGTTGAGGTGTGGCAGCAAATCGGAGAATTTTTTGCGGGGTTGCGCAGCAATGCCATGGTGACCGGAGGCGAGGGCAATGCCTGACCTCCATTTCGCTTTCGAGAAGGTCGAGGTGGAACCGTTCGCCGTAGCGCCTCAATTGGCGTTCAAGCTGCGGGTGACCAATCAGACGCCGGACGAAGCGATCCATACAATTGCACTTCGTGCGCAGGTGCAGCTGGAGAGCACCCGCCGCGGCTACTCTCCGCAGGAGCAAGGGAGATTACGCGACCTGTTTGGCGAGCCCGAGCGCTGGTCTAAGACGCTAAAGACTTTTCTCTGGACGCACACCAGCGTCATTGTTCCAGCTTTTACCGCGACTACCGAAGTCAGCCTGCCGGTGCCGTGTACCTTCGATTTCAATGTCGCTGCCACCAAGTATTTTGCCGGCCTCTCGGAAGGAGAGATTCCGGTCTGCGCGCAATTCAGTGGCACGGTGTTTTATGCCGAGAATGACGGTCCGCTGCAAGTCATGCCGATTCCCTGGGACAAGGAGGTGCGCTTTCGAATCCCGGTGAAGGTCTGGAAAGACCTGATGGACGCTTACTATCCGGGCATCGCATGGCTTTGTCTGGAACGCGATGCCTTCGACCGTCTTTACCAATACAAGGTAGAGCGAGGCATTCCGACCTGGGAGCAAGTGTTGGAGAGCCTGTTTCGCGCGGCGGAAGAGGAAGTGAAGTCATGAACACGGCCGCCGTCGATCGCATCGCCAAGGCCGTGCTCTACGAGGGATACATGCTTTATCCCTACCGGCCGTCGTCCGTAAAGAATCAGCAGCGGTTCAATTTCGGCGTGGTCTATCCTCACTCATTCAGCGAAGCACAGAAGGGAACCGATCCCTGGACGATGCAAACCGAGTGTCTGGTTCAGGGCAACCGGTCCGCGGAATTGCAAACCCACGTACGCTTCCTGCAACTGATCGAGCGTTCGGTGGAAGCGGCAATCGAGCCAGCGCTTGAGGCTGACGCCTCCTCCGAGTTTCGTCATGTCAAGGCGCTCAGCGTCGAAGGACAGACATTTTATTCCTGGCAGGAAGCGGTGGAACGCGAATTTCATGTTGCGCCGACGGACTTGCAGACGCTGAATTGCTATTCGCTGCAGCGCCCATTCCGTCTGTCCGCTCGTACTAGTGAGGAAACTCTGCGCGATAGTCAGGGAGTGCTGCAGGGGCGGATCGTACGTACCCACCATTCCATCCACGGTTTCATCGAGGTGCGGGCGCAGCAACTTGACGAACAAATATTCAAGATCAGCGTGAGCGTGAGGAACACTACGGAAATCGACGATGCTTCGCTAGGCAACCGTGAGTATGCCTTGATGCGCTCGTTGGTGTCAGCCCACATCGTGCTCGGAATTGAAGGTGGCGAATTTGTCTCGCTTCTCGACCCGCCGGAATCGCTACAGGCGGTCGCCGCCGATTGCCACAACCAAGGCACTTTCCCCGTGCTGGTGGGCGACGAAGGCCAACGCGACACGGTGCTGGCTTCACCCATAATTTTGTACGACTATCCACAGATTGCGCCCGAAAGCGCCGGCGATCTGTTCGACGGCACCGAGATCGACGAAATTCTTTCCCTGCGCATCATGACCATGACCGATGAAGAGAAGAGCGAGATGCGCCAGTCAGATGAGCGCGCGCGCCAGATGCTGGAACGCACCGAGAGTATGCCCGCCGAGCAGTTCATGAAGTTGCACGGCGCATTGCGCGGATTGCGACCACTCAAGGGGGATTCACAGTGAACGAGTGGGAGTGGCAGCTTCTGGAAGACAAGTCGCCGGTGGAAAGCGTTGCCATTGCTGGGGTGACGGTTCGTACCGGAGACCGAGTCCGGCTACGTCCGCGCAAGGGTGGCGACATCATGGACATCGCGCTTGTTGGCCAAACGGCGGCCATAGAAGCTATCGAGCAGGACTACGAAGGCAAGATACACGTTTGCGTGGTGCTCGACGACGATCCCGGCCGCGACATGGGATTGTTACGTCAACCTGGGCATCGGTTCTTCTTCGATGTCGACGAAGTCGAGCCGCTGGCGCCGGAAGAGCAGGTTCAGACGAAGGCCGTGGAGAAGCCGCGCATTCTGGTTGCAGGCATCGGAAACATCTTCATGGGCGACGACGCCTTTGGAGTTGAGGTAGCGCGCCGTCTTTCAGAGCGCGAATTGCCCGCAGGCGTGCTCGTCGCCGACTTCGGCATCCGAGGCTTCGACCTGGCCTACGCTCTACAGGATGGATATGAGACGACCATCCTGATCGATGCCTACCCGCGCGGCGATGCCCCAGGCACACTTTATGTCGTCGAGCCCGACCTGGCTGCGCTGGGTCCCGAACAGGCGGACGGCGGCGATCTGGACGCGCACGGCATGGACCCGGTGAAGATCTTGCGGCTGGCGGCCTCGATGGGCGGATCGCTGAAACGAATGTTGCTGGTGGGCTGTGAGCCGGCAACGCTTGGTCCCGACGAGGGGCTGATGGGCTTGAGCGAGCCTGTGAATGGCGCTCTGGCTGAAGCAGTGAGTCTGGTGGAGTCGGTAATTAATAAGGTCCTGGCTGGAGAATGGCCGGGCACAAAACAGTAAGACTTGGCGAGGAGATACGATATGGCGACAGCGGCTTTGGCACGTGAGGCAAACGGATCGACAAGTGATCGCGACACTCTATTCATGCTGAGTGGAATCGCGCTCATGGTCTTCGGCGCAGGATTGATTCTGTCCAATCCGGTGGCGCAGAAGTACATGGACAAAATCGGCATTGGCGGCCTGACTAAGGGCGCTCTCCCCGATCTCGAACGCTATTTGAAACTGCGGGCGATGTAACCGTCGCCTAACTTGACTACGCCGCCACTCCTCGGGAAGGAGGCTTATTCGCTTGCCCGAAAGCGTAGATGTTCAGCCGAACGCCGGCTCGCCGGATGCTCCGCAAGTTACAGCGGCCGATGATCGCTTTGTCATCAACAACACGGTCAGCCGATTTACCGTCCAAGCCTTTGCCAGCGGCTTTCTGTCGGCGTTCGGACATGACCCAAAGATCGCGATTCGCGACCTTAAGGGGGAAATCCATTTCGATCCCGCGCACATCGAGAAGTCGACGATGCACCTGGTAATTCGCGCCGACTCGTTGAGCGTCACCGACAACATCAGCGACAAGGACCGCCGCGATATCGAGGGCGATATGCGGGCCAAGGTGCTGGAGACCGACAAGTATCCGGAGATTATTTTCGACGTCTCCGGCGTTACGGTGAACAAGACGGAGGGCGGCCAGTCGAACGTGACGCTGAATGGCGAGTTGACGCTGCATGGCGTCACCCGCTCGCAAAAGGTTCCGGCGACGCTGGCGGTGACCGGCGACATGCTGCGCGCTTTTGGCGAGTTCCCCTTGCGCCAGTCGGCTTACAATATCAAGCCAATTTCCGCCGTAGGCGGCGGCCTGAAGGTGAAGGACGAAGTGAAGTTCGTGTTCGACATTGTGGCTCGCAAAGATAGTTGACAGAATTTGTATCAGGAGAAAAGGGGTAGAGAATGTGTCTCGCCATACCAGGGAAGGTGCTTGAGCTGTTTCCTGGAATGCCATACCTGGCCACGGTGGAAGTGGCGGGCGTCCGTCGCAAGGTCGATCTGGGGCTGCTGGAGAACGATATGCCGCAGTCCGGCGACTGGGTCCTGATTCACGTGGGCTTTGCCATGAGCAAGATCAGCGAACAGGACGCTCTGGACCAGATGAAGACCCTTACCATGCTGGGCGAAGCCGAGCAGGCCATGCAGGAGGTGCGAGGCTATGGCCTGGAGGATGGGGAAGAGCCGCCTAACTACTTTTGAAGCCGCTCATAAATCGCTTTGAAGGGGCGCAGCTTCAGTCGCGCCGCCAGAGAACCCGGGCTTCAGTCCCTGAGGGACTTCGATTTCGCAGCCAGCGGTTTAGAATAAGTCGGCGACAGTAGGGCCGACAAGATTTTGAGGCACCATGAAATTTGTCGACGAGTTTCGTGATCCTGACGTAATTGCGAAGACCGCGGAGGAAATCCGCCGCCTGGCCGATCCTGGCCGGCACTATCGCATGATGGAAGTCTGCGGCGGTCATACTCATGCGATCTACCGCTTCGGACTGAAAGATATTCTTCCCGCTAACATTGAATTGATACATGGGCCGGGCTGTCCGGTGTGCGTTTTGCCGATGGGCAGGATTGACGATGGACTGGCGTTGGCGCGTGATCCAGACGTCATATTCGCCGCGTTCGGCGACATGATGCGCGTGCCCGGCGAACATGGCAGTCCGCTTGAGCACAAGGCGCGCGGGATGGATGTTCGCATTGTCTACTCGCCGTCCGACGCGCTTAAGCTGGCCAAGGCGAATCCCGACAAGCACGTCATGTTTTTCGCCATTGGGTTTGAGACAACCGCGCCGTCGTCGGCACTGACGATCCTGCGGGCCAAGGCGGAAGGCATTCGCAACTTCTCGCTGTTCTGCAACCACGTCACCATCATTCCCGCGATTCGCGCAATTCTCGATTCGCCCGACATGCGCCTGGATGCGTTTATCGGTCCCGGGCATGTGTCGACCGTAATCGGCTGCCGTCCTTACGAATGGATCGCGGCGAATGAACGCAAGCCCATCGTTGTGTCTGGCTTCGAGCCGCTCGACATGCTGCAGTCGATCGTCATGTTGCTGCGGCAGCTGAAGGCGGGCGAAGCCAAGGTCGAAAATCAGTACAAGCGCGTGGTGCCGTGGGAAGGGAATCGCGCTGCCCTGAAAGCGATGGCCGAGGTGTTTGAGCTGCGCCCTTACTTCGAGTGGCGCGGATTGGGCTTCATCTCGCAATCGGCGCTGCGCATTCGCAACAAGTATGCTGAGTGGGATTCGGAGCAGCGATTCAGCGTGCCCGGGGTGCGCGTGACCGATCCCAAGGCGGCGCAGTGCGGTGAAGTGTTGAAAGGCGTCTTGAAGCCGGCGCAGTGCAAATTGTTCGGCAAGGAATGCACGCCGGAACATCCGGTGGGCGCGTTGATGGTTTCCTCGGAGGGATCGTGCGCAGCTTACTTCAGTTACGAACATCGGAAGGCAACGGCCGCGACGCTGGCATGGCCGGCGTGAAGCCTGCCATTGTCGACGACAGCACGGTACCCAAGATCAAGTTTCGTGAGCCGCAAATCGAAATGGCCCACGGCGCCGGCGGCATCGCCAGCCGCCGCCTGGTCGAAGGCCTGTTCGCTCCTCTGTTGTATCGCTCCGCTCAACCGGAATTGAACGATGCCGCCGCGCTCAATATTGGCGGCGTCCGTCTTGCCATGACCACCGACAGCTTCGTCGTGAAACCATTGAGCTTTCCCGGCGGCTCGATTGGTGAACTCGCTATCAACGGCACGGTGAATGATCTGGCGGTTTCGGGCGCGAAAGCCGAGGCCATCGTGGTCACTTTTGTACTGGAAGCGGGCCTGCGAACCGAGACGCTCGAAGCCGAAGTTCGCGCTATGGCTCGCGCGGCTGAGCAGGCCGGCGTCGCGGTCGTAGGTGGAGATACTAAGGTGGTTGAGCACGGAAAGGCAGATAGCATGTATATCTCGACTACCGGCGTCGGCTCCTATTTGCCGGGCGTACGAATCGATGCGCGCTCAGTGCGTCCCGGCGACAAAGTTCTGCTCTCCGGGCCGATCGGCGATCACGGCATCACTATCCTGCTGGCTCGCGGCGATCTGGATTTCGAAGCGGACCTAAGCTCCGATACGCGATCCGTCTTTCCCCTCATACAAGCCATGGCCGCAGAGGCTGCGCCCGGCATTCGCTGGATGCGCGATCCCACGCGCGGCGGTGTGGCGACATCGCTCAACGAATTGGCGCGTGATTGCGGGTTGGGCATTCACATCTTCGAGGAAGAAATTCCAATCAATGACACGGTTCGCGGAGCGTGCGAACTGCTGGGCCTTGATCCTTTGCACATCGCCAATGAAGGCCAATTCCTCGCAGTCGTTTCACCGGAGTACGCCGACGCTGCTCTGAACGCATTACAGCAGGCCATCGGCGGCGAAAGTGCTGTCATGCTGGGTGAAGTGCACGAGCAGCCCGCCGGCTCGGTGCTGGTGACGACCCGTTACGGCGGCAGTAGAATCATTGACATGCTTGTGGGCGATCCGCTCCCGCGGATCTGCTAGGGAAACTCTGATTAAGGCTTGTTTTGAAGGGGACGACCTTCAGGTCGTCCGGTAAATACACGTCAGATCATGCGGCTTTAAGCCGCTGCGGGACTTCGCTTAGACTTAATCAGAGTTTCCTAGGGGTCAATGACATGCCGGCCGGTTGTGAACTTGCAACGCTTGTCGAAGAACGTCTGCTGGAACGGAATCGGCTGTGCGAAGCATTCTTTGCGCGCGAAGCTCCCCGGTTAGCCGAAGCTTGCCGCGAGATGTCGGAACGCTTTCTGCGCGGAGGCCGCCTGCTGGCCTTCGGCCGTGGTCCGTATGCAACCGACGGTCAGCACGTTTCGGTGGAGTTCGTTCATCCTGTGATTGTCGGCAAACGTGCGCTTCCCGCGCTGGATTTGTCCATGCTTTTTCGGCCATGGCTGCGCAGCATCGTTCGCGAGGAAGACATCGTGATGGGCTTCGGTCCGCCAGAGGGCGACCCGGAAGTCGTCGCTACTTTGCGCGAGGCCGCGGACAAGGGCGCCATGACCTTCGCGTTGCCTGGTACCGCAGGGTCGTACTCGGTCGAAGCCGCAACCACCGACCCATTTATCCATCAGGAGATGATCGAGATCCTCTATCACACATTGTGGGAGACGGTGCACGTGTACTTCGAGCGCCGCGAATTAGGACACGATGTCGGCGACGCCGGATTTCTCTATCCCTTCCTCGGCCAGACGAAGCAGGAGACCGGCGACGTGACCGCTGAAGTTGCGGCGTCCATTCTGATGAAAGTGCAGAACGATTCTGAACTGCGGGCGCGAGTGGCAAGGGAAGAGGCGGACCAGATCGGCAATACAGCTCGAGCCATTTATGAGCGGGTTCAGCGCGGCGGCAAGTTGATCCTATTCGGCAATGGTGGTTCGGCTACCGACGCCAACGACTGGGCAATCGACTGTGTTTTGCCGCCGGACAACTATCATCCGGTTCCGGCCGTGTCGCTCTCCCTGGAGCCGGCCAACATCACTGCCGTCGCCAACGATGTTGGGGTCGAGGTCATCTTTCTGCGGCAACTGATCGCCCAAGCCCGGCCCGAAGACATAGCGGTCGGCATATCGACCAGCGGAGGCTCGCGCAACATCATTATGGCGCTGGAAGAAGCTCGCAAGCGCGGCTTGCTGACTGTGGCGTTGTTGGGTTACGACGGGGGGGAGATTCTGCGGCGCGGTCTGGTGGACTGGCCGCTGGTGGTGCATTGCGACTACATTCCGCGCATCCAGGAGGTGCAGGCGTCGATTTACCACATCGTTCGCGAGACGCTGGAGGTACTGCACCGCGGTGAGGCGTGAGTTGGTTGGGATCCGGCCTGTCCAGAGCAGGCGGGAACGTTAGAACGCTCCTCCCGATTTGCAAGCGCCGGAACAAATCTTTCCGGTCCAGGTGACTCCGAGCGCATGCAAGATCAGTCGATCTCCTTCCGTCAGTTTGTCACCGTCCAGAACCGCTTCGTAGGCGTACAAAACGTCGGAGCTGCGAGTAATGCACCAGGGCTCGTGCCGAACGATGCCGTCGCAATGTTCGCAGGCGGCGTCGGCGCTGTATTTATTGCTGTGTTGCCATATGATCGCTTGTTCCGTGGGCATGACGATTCCTTTTTTCGCCAGCCTTGCCGCCGTTTCGAACTCGCCTACGGCGCCAAGGGAATCAACTTCCATAGCCGTCACAGTACCGCGAGATGCGGTCCGTTTCATCCCACGGAGTATGTAGCTGGTTACGTCTTTACGGGTAGAGGTTGCGATCTGATTAACACGCTTCGCTGGGACACTCTCGCGTCATCTTCGTGCTCGTCCGTCTCCCATCTGGGGAAGGAACTGCTAACGAAATTCGCTATGATTTATTTCGCGAGGAATTCTGCGCCGCTGAAGGCGCGCGCAAGGAGGATGAATGCGCCTGAAAATCTTGCAGGCTGGAGAGCCCGTGCTTCGCGAAGTGGCTCGCCCGTTGACGCCGCAGGAAATTGTGAGCGACGACATTCAGCGATTGATCCGCGACATGCGAGAGACCATGCATGATGCGCCGGGTGTGGGGCTGGCAGCTCCCCAGGTGGGTCTGTCATTACAGTTGGCGGTGATCAACGATCGGGAAGAATATTTCAAAGATGTTGCTCCAGCTCAGCTGGCGGAGAGAGAACGGCGCGCGGTGCCGTTCCACGTGGTCATCAATCCCAGACTCACTTTGCTGGGAGACGACAAGGCAAGATTTTTCGAGGGCTGCCTCAGCCTGGATGGATTCTCGGCAGTGGTCACCCGGACCCGGAGAGTTCGAGTCGAATATTGCAACGAGCGCGGAGAGGAGAAGACGGTGGAGGCCTCGGGCTGGTATGCCCGGATTTTGCAGCACGAGATCGATCATCTGCGAGGCACGCTCTACATCGACCGCATGGAGCCGCGTACGTTTACCTCAATCGAGAACTGGAAGCGCTTCTGGAAGGATCGGCCAATGGCGGAGAAAGCTTCGGTCGATTTCCAGCACGAAGAATAAAGCAGACAGGTCGGGGGTGACGGTTCGTTGCGCAGCCGACAGCAGCGTTAAGGGAGGGTACAGCAGGTCTCTCCACTCCGCTTCGCTCCGGTCGAGATGACACATCCCGAGGAGAACCTCAAGGGCTAGCAGCTAGCCAAATGCCAAATGCCAAATGCTAAATGCCAAGTGCCAAGTGCCAAGTGCTAAATGCAGCCTCTCTCTAGCGAAAAGCCGCCCTCCTACCGTGCCGACGCTTTTCCAGCAGACGACACCGGAACCTGCTCCACGATCTCGATGCCGAAGCCTTCCAGGCCGGCGACCTTGCGCGGGCGGTTGGTCAGAATGCGAATGCGTTTGAGATTCAGGTCCGACAAGATCTGCGCTCCAATGCCGATTTCGCGCTGGGTCTTGCGCTGACTTTCCGGTAAGGTTGGCAGGCGCTGTTCGTGATGGAACTGGATGGTCATGCGCTCGCCCAGCCGCTCCACGGAGTATCCCTTCGAAGTCGAGTGAAGATAGATCAGCGCCCCGCGGCCCTCTTCGGCAATGCGCCGCATGGCAGCGTCGATAACGTCGCGACACTCGCACCCAGCTGGCGCCGAATACATCGCCGACCAGGCAATGGGAATGCATGCGCACCAGCACCGGCTCGTCGGCCGTGTGCTCCACGTCACCCTTTACCATGGCGATATGCGAGTCGCCGTTGATCTCGGATTCGTAGACGATCATGCGGAAGTCGCCGTAGGCTGTGGGCACGATGGCCTCGGCCATGCGCCGCACGTAGCGCTCGTGCGCCATACGATAGCGGATGACCTCGGCGACGGTGATCATCTTCATGTCGTGCTGGCGGCAGAATTCGGTCAGCTCCGGCACCCGCGACATGGTGCCGTCATCGTTCATGATTTCGCAGATTACGCCGGCGGGAACCATGCCTGCCAGGCGAGCCAAGTCGACCGAAGCCTCGGTCTGTCCGGCGCGAACCAGCACGCCGCCTTTACGGGCGCGCAGCGGGAAGACGTGTCCGGGACGGGCGAGATCGTTGGGCCGGGTTGCGGGGTCGATGGCAACCTGTATGGTATGAGCGCGGTCGTAGGCCGAAATGCCGGTGCTGACGCCGTCCTTGGCATCGATGGATTCAGTGAAAGCGGTGCCGAAATTGGAGGTGTTCTCGGCCGACATCTGGCCGAGGCGGAGATATTCCAGCCGCTCCTCGGTCATGGCTAGACAAACCAGGCCGCGCCCGTACTTGGCCATGAAGTTGATGGCCTCGGGCGTAATCTTTTCGGCGGCCATGGTGAGGTCACCTTCGTTTTCGCGGTCTTCGTCGTCGACGACCACAATCATGCGGCCAGCGCGGATTTCCTCCAGCGCGGTCTCGACATCGCAAAAGGTGGGATGAATCGACATGTGGAACCTGAGAAGATTCTAGCAGGAACAGGTGAGGCGATTGGCGTCTAGCACTCGGCAGTTGGCTAAAGGCTCTTAGCTTTTAGCTCTTGGCTCTTTGCAATCTCAGGCTAGAAGCCATCTCATAAATCGGAAACGCAGCCACCCCGAGTAACCTCAGGGGCTAAAGCCCGGCATTCAAGCAGCTGGTACGGCACGGCTGAAGCCGTGCCCTTTCAAAACCCGATTTATGAGATAGCTTCTAGTTATTCTTTGTCAGTCAATATCGTCCTGAGCCGGGCTGCGGTTGCGAAGTTGAAGGAGTTGAGGCGCGGTCAAGGCAGCCCGGAGGGTCTGATAGTGTTGAAATTCGCAACGCCTCGATGAGTGCTTTTGTGTCTAACGCTGAGATTCGCAACATTCAGAGCGATGCCCTGACCCAAATGAAAAGGGCCGCACGCGGCGGCCCTGATCAGAGAGAGCAAGGTTGGTTAGAGCGTGGACTCGATCTCGAAGCCCCAAGCCTCCAGTAGAGGTTCGGGAATGTACTTCGAGTTCTTATTCTTCCGCGCCCATTCACGCAACCGGGTGGAGCGAATGTACTGATCCGGTTGCAGTTTGAATTCCTTCACGACCTGCTCGAATTCTGTGATGGTAGGGACGACCGGTCCAATAGGTTCCGGTTTTCCCCAATTAGGATTGCCACGTCTTTTTGCCATGTCTTCGTCCTGATTCGTAGAGATATAAAATCTGGATAACCGATGTGTTCCCGGTGATGCCTTTGACCCGGTCTAACTGATTGGATTCAGACGGCCTTAACAAAGATTCAAGGCCACTGGCCGGGTGTTCTTCAGGATCGACGCGCCAGAGAAAGGATTCCAAGTGAGCCAGAGGAACTTAACACTATAGCGTCATTCCGAGTCGACTTCAAGGAAAAATCGGCTCGTCCAGTTGTGCATCTGCACCAAAGTTGTACTACCACATCTTGATAGTCAGTATCTCCATAAGAATCAGACGGATGGACGCCATAAAAGTAAGCCGAACGACGCTCGATTCGAACGGCAGAGTGAGCCATTTTGGGGTCTTTTCTTTGACGTCGCGTGTTTGATGACGCCAGGCGCAGTCGCAGAGCTACTATCAGATACATAGATACACGCTTTCGGGTCATGCGACTTTTCCCAACGGCAATTGGAAGAAATCGTAGAGATTCCTAGCCATTATGCCAGCCACGCCTAAGCGCTTGGCTATGAGTTGTTGGTACCGGGAGGGGGACTTGAACCCCCACAACCCTTTCGGGTCTGCGGATTTTAAGGCCCGGGTTCTGTATTCTCTAGCCGTTATTTTTCTATAATTTACAGCGACTTAGCCGCTCCGCCTTAGGATTTTAGTACTCCCGAGACATCCTGAATACTGCCTCGTTGGCCCAGATTTTTCGACTGGACCGAGATCGCATCTGTTGCGTGGGCCGCTTCAAACATTTCATCCCCAAGCCCGACAGCAGCGAGGATCAAGAGGCTTAACATGGCCGCGTGTGGGACGGTCAGCATGAGTTCTTTCTTCTCCCGGGCGATCAACTGGGCGAACAACCATCCCGCGAGCACGCTTGCAAAAACAACCGTAATGGTTCGCCACCACGACAGCACATGACCGTCTGCCGCCGCAGCTGCTAAGAAGCCGACCGCGCCCGAGATCTCGCAGCCCTATTCTCAGAGAGAGCCGGTCTCTACTACTCGTCGCTGGAGCTCAAGACAATTTTCCAGAACGACTCCGAGGGGTTCAGCAAAAACCGCAAACTGTTCCTCATCATTCGTGGTGAAGCTCTTTGCACCGTGCCGGTTGATGAGTTGTGCCACGGCAAAAATTTCACCGTCTCGGCTGTAAACCGGCATGCAGAGGATGCTCTTTGTCACATAGCCGCTCGCCTGGTCAAAACCCGGATTGAAATATTCGGATTCATAGGCATCCGGAATATTAAGTGGTTTCTTAGTGCTGACGACGCGGCCGGCAATGCTATTACCGATATCCACTTCTATGGAGATTCTCTCCTCATTTGCGCCCGTTGCGATCTGGCTGCGCAACACTCCCGCCGGTTTATCTACAAGATAGATAGTTCCCCGATCCGCACGCATGATCTCCACCATCTTGACAGTGGTCGCCTCGAGCACCGTATCAAACAAGGTCTGGACTGCATCACGGCTCCCTATCTGAAAGACCCGGACATACTGTCGAAACTCCGTCGTCATGTTATCCAGGAGTTCGAGAAACTGGTTGGAGGAGAGAGAGCTAATGTGTTTTAGCAGATCGCCGGAGCGCTGCAGATGGGCAAAGGCATGAAGGACGTTTCCGGTGCTTGTAGCTATGGAATTTGCAAACGAAACCAGCCGCCCATCGTCCAGGGTGACGATCCGGTCAGCGATATCAAGAATTCGCGTGTCATGTGTCACTAATAGCACGGCTCTATTGCTACTGACAGCAAGTGAGCGGATTAAGTCGATGACTTCGCGGCCAGACTTTCTGTCGAGAGAAGCGGTCGGCTCGTCCGCCAAAACGATTTGCGGCATTCGCACGAGTGCGCGCGCGATGGCCACACGCTGCTTCTGGCCCCCTGAGAGCTGGTCCGGGTAATGGTCAAAGTGCTTGCCGAGACTAACAGCTTCCAACATGCTCCTGGCGCGGGATGTTCGCTCTGATGACGGCGTACCGGGCTCGAGTCCCAAGGAGAGAGCGACATTCTGAGTTGCCGTAAGCCCACCCAAGAGATTATGGCCCTGGAAGATGACACCTACTTTTTCGCGTATTCCTTGCATCGTCGCAAGGGTTGCTCCATTTAGTTCGCAGCCCAGCGTCCGAACACTCCCAACCTGGACTGATCGAAGAGCGCCGCAGAGCGTAAGTAAAGTCGTCTTACCTGAGCCGGAAGGACCGGTGAGGATCACGACCTCGCCCGGCATGATGTCGAGGGAAACTCCTTGCAGGGTACGTCTCGCGAGTTCTCCGGACCCATAAGTGTAGTCCACGTTCCGGAGCGAAATGAGCGGTTCGATATGAAGCTCGGGCGTTGTCGGTACAGTGGTCACAGTCAGAAGATCTCGGCCGGATCGGCGTCTCTAAGAGCAAGCATCGCTATAGCGCCCGAGATTCCGCACATGGCGAGTGTAAGTAGATACACTTCAAATGAACGTTCCAGTGTCATTGCAAACGGAAGTAGCGTCTTGTTTTCAAGCAGAATGAATGTGACCTGCGCGATGATTGCGCCCGGGACGAATCCAATGACGGAGAGGTATACAGCCTGGAGCAGAACGAGTTGGAAGAGCTTCCGATCGGAGTAGCCCATAGCCTTCATGGTGGCGTATTCGGGAAGGTGGCTCGTGACATCGCTGTACAGGATTTGATAGACAACAACAGAGCCAATGATGAGTCCCAAGATCAGAAAGGCCGAGAAGAGGAAGCCGATCGGCGTCTGAGTGAGCCAATATTGTTTTTCCTGTTCAAGGAATTTACCTCGCTCAACGAAGCGCACATCGTTGGGCATCATTCCGTACAATCTCTGCAATATCTGCTGGAGATCTGCCCCTGGCTTCAGCCGGATCACGCCTATGACGGGGAGAGAATTGGTAGCCGCCATCGACAATCCATCATAGGTGGCATCGCTCGAGAACATGTAGCCGTCATTATTGAATCCTGGTCCGAGGTCAATTAAACCAACGATATCGACCTGGTGTTTGGCGAGAATGACGGGAACAGGCGCTTTCGCAGCAAACAGCTGCGCCAAGGGGCCGTAAAGCGCTCGCGATTTCTCGTCGAACAAGACTGCTCCTTGCCTCTTGAGGGCGTAGAAATCCTCACGCTTGTCGTCGAAATCCCAGAGATCATCGGATGGGTTGAACCCGACTAAAGTGATGTGATGTTCCTGATGATTCTGGGGGTTTCTCAGGGGAACGGAGCCGATTTGCAAAGGGGAGCAGCTTTCGACACCCTCTACACCGAGCACCTCGGCGAAGCGGCGCCGAGCAATGGTCGGAATGCCTCGTTGCGGATCATACTCCCAACTCGTCATGACGATGTCACCGCGCAGGTGTTTATAAAGCCTGATACTGGCATTCACGAGCGAATCGCGCAGGCCGAACTGGCTGAACATCAGCGTCACGGCGAAGGCAACACCTGAAAGTGCGGCTGCAAAGTGTCCCCGCTGCTGAATAAGTTGAAGCCACGCGAACTTTGGTCCCGCCCTCATGGGTGAACCACGACATTCACTTTGCCGTTGATGCGCTCTGCGAGAACACTTTGTTCACTTACGTCGATCCTTACTTGAAAGACCCGGGCATCCGCAGGGGCGCCCGGGTCAGCGGACAACGGTTCCTGTCGTGCAATTTCCGAGCCAATCAATACGACCGTCCCCGTAAGCGGCTGGGGCAATAAATCAGAGGTGATCGTCGCTTTCTGTCCGATATGTACACGGGTGATGTCTGTTTCGTAAACTTCAGCAACCACCTGCATTTTTCCCGTCTCGGCGAGTTCCGCTAGACCTTGGGGACCGACCGGCTCACCGGGATGGGCGGTGATCTGGAGTACACGCGCATCTACAGGAGAACGGACAATACTGGAAGAAGCGTCCTGCCGAGCGCGGCTCAGATCGGCAAGAGCTGCCTTCAATTCTGCTGTCGCAATCGCAATGTCTTCCGGCCGCGCTGCAGAAATCTCACGGAGGTGCTCACGAGCCTGTGTCAGGAGGGCCTCGGACTCCCCCAGCCGGGATTGAAGGCTTTCGATCTGCGACTTGGACAGAAAATCTCTGTCATAAAGAGGTTTATTCCGCTCGTATTCCAGGGCAGCTGTATCTCGCTGCAATTGCAATCGCGCGACTTCCGCCTGCGCGACAGCAGCGTCTTCCGGCGACCCCGCAGCCTGCGTCTTTGCCAGGCGTGCCTCGGCGAGTGCTACTTGTGCCTCCGCCGATAACACCGCCTTTTCGAGAAATGGACGGGAGCGGAGGGTCGCAATCTCCTGTCCCTTCGCCACCCAGTCACCCGGTTTGATAAGCAACTGTTCGACCACCGGAGTTCCACCGCCTACCGAATACGGTGAGACAGAGATGGTTCCGTTCTCCGGCAGGATTCTCCCCATGCAGCCGACGCCATTGCCTCCGTTCGCGCCGGCGCCGCCAGATGGAACAGTCTCTTTGCCATTCAAGCCACCTCTGCAGCCTGCTAGACCTAGGACAGCAATCGCGATCACCGCTGCCCTCCGGGCGTAGCTCACCATATTCCGTCCTTCGTGCAGTATCCCTCTCGGGGGGACATAAGGCCCATATCTCTCCCTCACCACTCCAATGAGGAGACGTTTCCTGTTGTCTCCGCAAGCGATAGACGGGCCTGTGCCTGGGCATATAGAGCTTCGCTTTGGCCATCTTCCGCAATCGCGAAACGATTCTCCGCCTGCTGCAGGTCAATTCCGCTGATCGTACCAGCAGCATATTTCTGTCTAGCTTCTGTCAGATCCTGACCTGCTTCTTCCGCACTTTCCTTCGCGAGAGCCAATTGCTCGGCAGCCTGCTGAAGAGCTGCGAACGCCAAGCGTGTCTCGAGTTCGATCTGGCGCCGCATATCACGTTCGGCATTCTGTTGCTGAAGACTCTCGGAGAGAATGGCGGCGCGCTCGATGGCACGCCGATGCCCGTCCAGCACGGGCACCTTGAGCTCCAGACCCGCATCGTAAGTGAACGAATGAGAGAAAGCATCGGCGCCGGAAGGATCAGGTGCTACCATGTTTCCCCCGAAGTCGCCGAAAGCGAGAAATATTGGCAACTTCTCCGCCTGGACAGCGGAATCTTGGAATCGGAGAGTCTTATCGTGGGCTAGAAGCGCTGCCAGTCTACGATTGTTGCGCAACGCATCAGCGATCGCTTCATCGAGTGTCTTGCTCACCGGCCGATCATTGAAGCCATCAGAGATTTCCAGGATGTCACCCATTTCTTGAGCAGTGAGATACATCAGTCGGAGCACCGCGCGTTTCAGCGCGAGTGTTGCGGAAGACAGTTTTTGGCGTTCGGAATTCGTATTCATCTGCGACTGACGAAGGCCGCTCACTGCATCGAGTTTCTGTTTGTAGCGCTCCGCGGTGACCTGTTGCATCGTCTCTGCCATGGCGACATTGCGCTTTTCGAGCTCGACTAGCTGAGATGTTCGAACGACTTCGAAGTAGTCGCGTGCAGTTTCGGCAGCTATCGTTTCTCGCTCATCCTGTAGCGATAAGTCCGCTTCCTCAATCCCCTCCTTGGCAACTTCGATGTTTCTCTTCGCGTTCTTGTCAATCAACACTTTGATCGCCTTTATGCGAGGGTCCAGAACCGCGTACGGTCCATTGACGCCGACGAATTGCGGTGGATTGGTTGGGGGATAGCGCGGTATAACAATGCCGAGCGAACGCAAATCGATCCGAAGACTTCGAGCATAGATGTAAAAATCAGCTTTGTAGGCGGTGGCTGCCTTTGCACTGCTCACCTCGCGGCGAGCGGTCCGCACCGCCATTTCCGCCGTCCCTAGTGAGGGTGAGGCGCCGGTCGAAAGGGCCAGATCAATCGCCTGCTTTAGACTCAGATGAATGACTGTGGGTGAGTCCGCCGCTCCCTCGGCATGCGCAAGACAGAACCAACCCAAGATAAAGGAAAGAAAACAGCCGTAACGAGCCATTATTCTGCCCCGTGCTTGTCCATTTTGACGACAATCTGCCTGAGATAGATGCGTGCGCTGCCGGCGGAAAGACTCCTTGAGGGCATTTCGCCTTCTTCGTCAATCGTGGGCCCGTGGAGGCGGCCCAAAGTACCCACAATAAAGGGCAAAGAAGGAAAAATACTCGCCGTACGATATCACCGCACCGTGCACCATTCAATGGCATCTTTGTGCTAAGCCTGGGGCGCGGATACGAGGAGCCCTTCGCATCCACGGAGAGATGAAGTATTTTATTCTTTGCACGATTGTTAACCGGAAAACTGATGCTCTGAACATGGCTTGGTGGCCGACGATGTTCTGCTTTCTTGCCTGGGCAGTGAACGCTACGGTCGCTATCTACGTTTTGAGCAAGCATCAAATAACAATTCACTGGCCTACTTGTCCTCGAGCCACCACCACTAAGCATCAGGAATCCTGGGGACGACTGTGATCCACGTTCGCGGTTGCCAGCGGAGCCAATCATGACCCTGCATGTCCCGGAACCAGCTCCTGGCACTCGCGCGTTAGAGATCGCCCATGTTCTGTTCATGGACATCGTGGGGTATTCGAAGCTGCCCATGGACCAGCAACGAACGCTGTTGAGCGAACTGCAAGAGGCAGTGCGCAATACCGAAGCCTTTGCCAGCGCCCAAAGAACCGAAAAGCTGATCAGCCTGCCCACCGGGGACGGCATGGCCCTGGTCTTCTTCGGCGACCCGGAATTTCCGGTGCGCTGCGCCATGCAGTTGAGCCGGGCCTTGCGCGAGCATCCTGAGATCAAGCTGCGTATGGGCATTCATACCGGGCCGGTATATCGGGTGGCCGACATCAATGCCGCCAGCAACGTGGCCGGCGGCGGCATCAACATGGCGCAGCGGGTAATGGACTGCGGGGATGCAGGACACATCCTGGTGTCACATGCGGTGGCCGACGTATTGGCGCAGGTCGGCGACTGGAGCAAGTTGCTGCGGGACTTGAGCGACGCGGAGGTGAAGCACGGGGTCCACCTTCATATCTACAACCTGTGCACGGAGGAGGCGGGTAACGCTGAGCTGCCCAGCAAGCTCCGAGTGGCGCAGCGGGCGGTGGCAGCGCGTGCCCAGGCGAAGCGAAGAAAGATAACGCTGGTCGTGGCGGCAGGAGTGGTGGTGGCGGGGGCGGTAGTGGGGTTCTTATATTTTCGGCGGACTCCGAAGCTGACGGCCAAAGACACCATCATCGTAGGCGACTTTGCCAACTCAACCGGTGATACGGTTTTTGATGGCACGCTGAAGCAAGCGCTGTCCATCCAATTGGAGCAGTCGCCATTTCTGAATGTGCTCGCAGATCAAAGGGTAGTCAGCACGCTGAAGATGATGAATCGTCCCGCCACCGAGCGGCTGGTCCCGGAGGTAACGCGAGAAGTTTGCCTGCGCACCAACAGCAAGGCGATGCTGATGGGGTCGATTGCTGCCGTGGGAGACCGCTACCTGATCGCGGTGAAAGCCACGAATTGCCAATCGGGAGACACTCTGGCCAGCGCCGAAGCAACAGCTGAGAACCGCAACAAAATTCTGGATGCCCTGCAAGACACAGGCAACCAGCTGCGTAGCAAGCTAGGCGAATCGCTGGCGTCGGTGCAGAAATACGATACGCCGCTGGATCAGGCGACCACACCTTCTCTGGAAGCGTTGCAGGCGTTCACCCGTGCTCGACAGGTACAGGCGACGAGTGGGAGCAACGGTATCCCGTACCTCAAGCGAGCGCTGGAACTGGATCCGAATTTTGCCATCGCCTATGCCAGCCTGGGGTCCAACTACCAAAATTCAGGCGAGATCAAACTGGCATCCCAGAACCTGAAGAAGGCGTACGAAATGCGCGACCGGGTAAGTGAGCGGGAGCGGCTGTACATTGAGTCAATTTATTACACCCTAGCCACGGGAGAATTGGAAAAAGCGATTCAGACCTACCAGGAGTGGGACCAGACCTACCCCGGGAGTGCGGTGATGCACATTAATCTCGGCCTCGTACTGAGCGAAATAGGACAGTACGAACATGGAGCTGCGGAGGAAGAGGAGGCGATCCGGCTGCAACCCGACATCGCTGTGGCTTATGAAGATCTCCTGAATGCGTACAACAGTTTGAACCGGCTGGACCAGGCCAGGGCGACACTTGATCGAGCCCGGGCGCGCCACCTGGACGATCTAGCCTTGCGGCCGAATGCATACTACCTGGGATTTCTCGAAGGAGACCAGTCGGCGATGCAGGAGCAGCTGAGTAAGGCGATGGGAGAGCAAGGTATCGAAGACAACTTGCTTTCGCAACAGTCGGATACCGAAGCCTATTACGGGCGCTTCCGGAAGGCGAGGGACTTTTCCCGGCGAGCAGTACTCTCGGCCAGCCATGGCGGCGCACTCGAGGTCGCAGCAGGCTGGAGGGCCAATCAGGCGCAGCGAGAAGCCGAGATCGGCAATGCCGCTCTGGCACGACGTGGGATCGCGGAAGCCTTCGCACTGACTGACGGCAAGGACGTCGACGCAATGGCAGCGCTGACCCTGGCACGCGCCGGGGATACAGTGCAGGCAGAGAAATTAGTGAACAAGATCAACCAGGAATCACCCCTGGCCACCATGGTTCAGAGCTTCCTGCTGCCGACCGTTCGCGCTGCCATCGAACTGAGCAAGAACAATCCCCAACGGGCGATTGAAGTTCTGCAAAACGCGGCTCGGTACGAATTGGGTCAGGCGGCATGGAGCGGCACCAACTTCGGCACTCTTTACCCTGTGTATCTGAGGGGCGAAGCCTATCTGAAGCTCGGCCAGGGGCAGTTGGCGGCTGCGGAGTTCCAAAAGGCCATCGACCACCGTGGAATTGTCGTTAACTTCGTGACCGGTTCGCTAACATACTTGCAGCTGGGGCGCGCCCAGGCGATGAGCGGCGACAAGGAAGCCGCGCGCAAGTCGTATCAGGAATTCCTTACTCTCTGGAAAGATGCCGATCCCGACATCCCTATCCTGGTTCAGGCCAAGGCGGAATGCGCGAAATTGTAGTAAGCGGATTATGGTGTCGTGATACAAAGCCAAAGCATGAATTGCACGTCTATGTTTCGCTTTCTGTGCGTAACGATTATTGTTTCGGCGGTTTGCGTGGCCGCGGGCGTTGCGCAAACGCCTACAAGTAATAGCGGGTCGTCCTCTTCGAGTAATTCCGACGCTGAAGTTCCGCCAGCATCATCTGGCGTAAACGGGTCACAAGAGTCTCCTTTCTCTGTGGCCGAGAACAGCCCCGACTTCGGCCCCTATTCGACCGAAAAACTCACGCCGCCGGCTCCTGCGAGCGACGCAAAGGTGCAGTGAAGTTAGTTAGAACGGCTAGAGTTAAGTGGTGCCGGGAGGGGGACTTGAACCCCCACAACCCTTTCGGGTCTGCGGATTTTAAGTCCGCTGCGTCTGCCAATTTCGCCATCCCGGCCAGGAAGGATCGATTTCCGAATTGCGGGAATGCCTGAGGCTGGGCGCCTTCACTGCACGGTGCGCGCGAATCATATTTTTCCACGCTCGGCTGAGCAAATCGGGGTTACCGCACCCGTAACCGATCGACGTTCAGTTCTAGACTACCATTGCCCCCGCCGACAGAAGTTCTGCCACCGGGGCTAGCGTTCTCGGGTAAGAACAAGCGACGTCGCGCCCGGGGGCGACAAAACCATCGTCCCACCGTCCGGAGAAATTTCATAGTGCAAGGTGGCGGGAACAATCGTCGCCGAACAGCTGAAAAGACCACTCTGCTCATGAGAGTCTGCCTGCAGGATGGTGATTTGATCTTGGGTGATCTTGAACGTCGAATCGGCCTGAGCGACGACACTATCGTTCCCCTTGGAGCAGGTCGATATCTGCCGGATTTTACCTCGATCCTTGCTTGCACTTTCGTAGAAGAACAGTTCGACCCGAAGCGTAGCGCCGTTTTCCTTGAGGATGGGCAGCAGCCAGCTGCCATACACACTCGGAGGCAAGACCGCCTGGATGGCCACATCCTGACGAGCTAGCTGGAAGTGGTCGGGAACGCCGCCTGGATTCTTAATCGAGATGCGGTCCCCGTTGCTGGAAATCACATAACTCCAAGTTGCCGAATCAATGCTCACCTGGCACTCGGAACCGTTCGCCTCTTTTTCCGAGCGAGAAGCGCTTTGTAATATCTTGATGGTATTTTCTGAGACGTCGATAGGCGCCGTTGCCCTTGCGATGACCGCGAGATCTTCGCCCTCGCAGATGTGGCTAACGCTGATCTCGTCTTTGCCGGTTTCTGAATTGTGACGGAATTCGTGGCGGATGGAGTCTGTGGCGGGATTTCCTAAAGGATACGTGTACCAGGTTCCATAAAGTCGCTGGGAAACAGTGGCAGTCTGCGGGACGGCTGCGGGGGGCCAAATCAAACCTTGCGCGAAACACCAGATAAGCAGAAAAATCCCTGCTCTAAAACCCTTCATGGCCCTCCTCCGGCAGCAATTTAAACGTACCACATTGCGCTGGCCGTTTGCTCAGAAAGCAAAAGCCGGAGCCTTAGCGCTCCGGCCTTTTGGCGGCCTAGGAGGACCCGGCTGACCTTATAGGTTCAGCTTCCGACGCATAAGGCCGCCAAGGGTGAGGACACCCACTCCAAGCATGCTTAAGGTGCTTGGCTCCGGGGTGGTTGCTCCCTCCGAAAACTGGTTCCCAACGACTGAGAGGCTGGCATCTCCGTTCGTGCCCGCCGCCACTATAATGATCCTTGCTCACATCCACTTCGCTGACTCCGGCGAAATTAACGGTGTCAGACAGTGTATTGCAGGTGCTGCTGTCGCAAACCCGCAATTGGATGATCGTTCCACCGGTACAAGTTGGCAGCATCGCACCCAAACAGGCTGTTTCGTCAACCACGATCGAACCGGTGCCATCAAACCCGGCATCTTCAATGAACAGAGTCAGGTCGGTGATGAGCGCGCCGCCCGGGTTAACCGTGGCGACAAATCCGAACGTGGAGTCCTCCTCTAACACGCCGGAACCGGTGGATGCGAACCATCCGCCGTTAAAGGTGAATCCTGGATCCCCCGCCGTGGTGATTGGGATTTACCTCTACGCTTCCTGGGGGAAGTCCAAAGCCGGGAGGGTTCGAGTCGTATGAGTAGGTGAAATCCGAAAAGGTCTTATCGCCTATGCCGCAGGCGAATCCTTGCGCCATGTAGGTGTCGTAGGTTGTTTGCGAACAGGGACCGTTGCTAGCGAATCCGGCCAGGACACTCGCCAGAACCACAAATATGGTCAACGCTACCTTTGTCATAGTCGCCTCACCCAGTCTTGAACTTGGCGACGTCGACTGCGACCCCAGTGAACTGTGACGCAGCAGACGAAGTGACCCTTACAGTGCAATTTGGCTGCCACATGGTTTGAATGTAAGTCGTTCATTTACAGCAGGAATTGGTTAAGCCTCCGGAGAGAAGTTGAAGTGTTTTGCAATCTTGTTGATAACTTATTTTCCCTCAACCACCTACGTGGCGAATCCTAAGGTGACGCTGGATACGCTTATGGAGCGACCTCGGAGATTCTCCGGTTTGCCTGTGTTCCGCGCGCATGGATTTCATCGAGAAAGGCTTCCTGGCGGAGGGTAGCGGAGGTAGAGGATCCGCCCCGGGGTCTTTGCGGGCCCTTTAAATCGAAGGCTGCGGCACGGTTGTGATCAAGCCGGGGCCGCGAGTAGCCCGTTTGGCGACGTACATCGCTTCATCGGCGGCGGCGTGCAACTGATCGGCATTGCGGCCATCGTCGGGGTAGAGGGCCAAGCCGATACTGAGGCCTGTTTGCAATCGGGTATGTTCAATGTCGAGCGGAGCGGAGAGGGCGGATTCAAGGTCCGATACCAGAACCTCGGCTCCGGCTGAATCGGTAACGGTGCTAACCACGGTGAATTCGTCGCCGCCGGAACGGGCCAGAGTATCCGAGGCCCGCATACGGCTGGCCAGGCGGCGAACGATTTCCTGCAATGCCAGATCACCGATATGGTGGCCGAAGGTATCGTTCACTTCCTTAAAGCGGTCAAGATCGAGCTGCAGCACGGCCACTTTGTTGCCCGTACGATCGGCGTGAGCCAGGGCCTGCTCCAGCCGGTCTTCCAACAGCCGGCGGTTGGGTAACCCGGTCAGTGCATCGTGATAGGCAAGATGTTTGCTGGTTGCGATTTGATCTTCCAGTAAGGTGAGAATCATTCCGACTGCTACCAGGTATTTCGGAATATTCCACACTTCGGAGTCGATTTTCAGGGTGGGCGCGAAAGAGTACAGCAGGATGCCGGTAGGGAAGACCGCTCCCCACAACACAAAGCCACCCACGGTGGTGAGCACACCCGCGCTCCCGCGCCGGTAACGACGCCAATAGAGCAAGGCGACAACAAAATTCAGTCCGGCCAAAATGTAGTCAATGCCCCAGACGGGAGTTCCATGGGCAACAGCCCAAGTGATTGCTCCTGCAACGGCGAAGCTTCCCGTCAGCACGCTCGCGGAATAAAGGGTAATCCGCCCATAGTAGCGGCAGAAAAGCAGGGTAGTAGCCGTCAGCCCCAGAGCAACCATGCCATAGTAGAAGCTTCGCGCGGTTACCTCCCAGATAACGGCGTTGGTATAGGCGAGGGCTGGGACGGCGATAGCCGAGGCAAACAGAATTTGGCGGCGACCATCGGAATCGACAATCGTCGATACAGAAATCAGGAAAGCGACGCTAGCCAGTAACAGGGCGTCAAGGCTAATGGCCGTGGCCACTTGACTCCATGTTCCTTGTCCCGTATCCAGAAATTGGGCGGCAAAGTGCACCAACACCAGAATCCAACCGGCCAGCCAAAGATGCAGCCGCTCGGTGGTTCCCTGGCGCAAGATGGCGCGAAACACCGCTACCAGGATGGCAAGGGCAATAAGGTTAGGCAATACGCTGAAATTCATGGCGTCGTGTAGTGGCTACGGTTGGCAAGATTATGACAGAATCTGAGCGAATTCCTAACGAAAATCCGCTAGCAAAGAAAAGGTTTTACAGCTTTGCAGGGTCTTGCGAGGTTCGGATAGGTGGCGAGAGTATTGCAGTCGTGTTAACCCGTGTTTGGCTGCCCGCGAAAATTTCAATGATGGCCGCGAAAGCCGGAGTTTTATTCCGGCTCAACGGGCCATCCAGAAGCGCATCTTTCAGTGGCCGTTATAGGTCTCTTGGTGGGAAAGGTCGATTGCCTGACCGATGGCGTGGTCAGGTTCGATCATTTATTGATGTTGACGTCTGGCTCAACCGACATGCCGGGACGCAGAAGACCATCCTTGTTGAAGTCAGGTTTGTCGTTACCGTCGAAGTCGATACGCACCGGAATGCGCTGTACTACCTTGACGTAGTTGCCGGTCGCATTTTCCGGCGGCAGCAGACTGTACTTGGCGCCGGTCGCGCCTCCGATGTTGGAGACGTGGCCGTCCCATTTCCGGCCGCCGTAGGTGTCGACCTTAATCTTGACTGGCTGGCCAGGCCGCATATGCGCCAGCTGGGTTTCCTTGAAGTTCGCCGTGACCCATACATCGCGTAACGGCACGACCGCCATCAAATCCTGTCCGACGCCAACGTTGGATCCCACTTGCACCGATCGCTTGCCGACAATTCCGTCCACCGGAGCCGCAATGGTGGTGTAGGAGAGATTAAGTTGCGCCTGGTCGAGCGCGGCCTTGGAACGCAGAGCCTGCGCGTCCGCAGATTCCGCTTTGGCCTTGGTGGCCGCACTGTATTCGGCGTGGCCTGGGCGTTCTTGAGTTCCGCATTGGCCTGTTCGATGCGCGATTGCGCCTGTCTTACCTGCGCCTCGGCGGCCAGCAGTGACGCCTGGCGTGCCTGCACCGTGGCATTGGCCGCGGTTGCCGCGGCGATCGCTGCATCGAACTGCTGCTGCGAGATCTCCCGCTTGCCCAGCAGTTGGCGATATCGTTCCACATCGGTGTTCAGCTTCTTGGCATCGGCTTGGGCCTCGACGATCTGCGACTGCGCGGCGTCCGCCTGTTTCTCCGCGGCAGCTACCCCGGCTTGCGCGGAGCTCATGTCGGCGCTGGCGGAGCGGATCTGGCTGAAGGAACCCACGCTGGAGACCGGCACGCCGTATTGAGCGGCCAGCGCCTGCGCCTGCGCGTCCTGATAGTCGGCGCGGGCATGTTCCAGAGCCACCGTGTAGTCGGTGGGATCGATCACTACCAGCACGTCGCCCTTGCGCACTAATTGACCATCATCGAAGTTGACTTTGACCACATGCCCGCTTACCCGGGCGCTGATGGGATAAATGTGTCCGTCGATCTCGGCATCATCGGTGTCTTCCCATTGCCGGCTCTCCCACCAGAACCAGCCCACCAGCAGGACCGCAACAATTGCCACCAGAAACACGATGGGCTTTGCGGCCGGATGCTTCTGAAAGAAGCTGCGGCGGTCCTCTACCGGATGGCGAAGCTCCGCGTCATGGTGCTCTTCGCGGTTCTCGGTCTGCACGTCGGAACGCTCAAGATCGTTTGGCTCGGCTGTAGTCGGACTCATCTGCTCTTCACCTGTCGGCAACTATTATTTATGAGAAATCGTGGTAGCCGGAGCATCCTCGCTCCGTAAGTTCTGGGGCCCGGTAGTCGTAATCATGGTTCCTGAATTTGCTGTCCGCTGGTCTGGCGCAAGGTGAATTTCTCCCACTGCTCCGGTCGAACTCGGAGGAACATTAGGAATTGTCCCGGGCGCTGGCACCGGTGCCGGAGTCGGAGTACCTGTACCGCCGGGCGGCGTCGGCCGGATTAGCCGGCAGCGTGCTGCCAGGCTCGGACAAATATTGTTTGACGGCCTCCTCGGCATTGCCGATGGCCCGCGCCAGCAGCACTTTCGCGATGTTATAGCGCGTACAGGCTGGCAATGTACTGATCGTTGGCCGAAGCCAATTGCTGCTGCGCCTGGATCACTTCCACGTTGTTGGTTACGCCCGCGGCAAAGCGGTCTTGCGACTGCTGCAGCGTTTGCTGCGCATAATCCAGTCCGGTTTTGGCTACTTCCACTTGCTCCGCCGCCGCTTTCAAATCGAGCAGCGCATCCTGAATATCCTGCTCGATGCTTCCTCTCAAGTTATCAACCTGCGCCTGCCGCTCCTTCAAGATCGCATCCGCCTGCTGGACATCGGCTTCGACCTTGCCTCCCTCGAAAATCGGAATAGACAGCGTGCCTGCCGCACGTCCAGTTTGGCGACATCGAGTCGGGCGTGGTGCCCAGCACACCGTATCCTCCCGTAAACCCAATCGAGGGCAGCCGCTGCTTCCATGCCGATTGCCGGCTGTACTGCGCCGCCCGCAAGGAAGCCAATGCGGCCTGATAATCGGGACGCGTCTGCAGGGCACGCTCGTAGGCATTTTCCACCTCCGCCTCGGGCAAGGGACGATAGGGAACGCGATTGACCAGTCGAAACTTTTGCCGCACCGGCAGCCCAATGACGCGAGCCAAGGCAATGCGCTGCTTCTCCAGATCATTCTGCGCCTGAATCAGCACCGACTGCTGGGTCTGCAACTGTACCCGGGCGCGCAGAGTGTCGATGTTCGGCGCAAGGCCCGCCGTCTCCTGGTCTACCGCCAACTGGTACAGCGCTTGCGCCGCGTCCAATTCCGCCTGAGCCGCGGCCACGCGCGATTCATTGGCGATGGTCAGCAGATAATTGGCTCCTACCGCCAGCACCACCGTGTCCCGCGCATCCTGTAGCTGAATTGCGCCGCCTTCACGTTCTGGCTCGCCGCCCGGACACTATCGATGTAGTGCAAATCCAGCGGGTCCCAGGATCCGCTAGCCTGCAGTTCGGTAATACCAAAGGGACCAACGGAGGTGGGAAATCCGGGAAGAGTGAACCTTTAAACCCAAGGCCTTCAGATTGAGTTTCTGCACCTCTTCGCGCGAACGATCCATTAATAACCGGCATCAGCTCGCTGAGAGCCTGCAGGCGAGCCGCCCGGCTCTGATCGGTGGCACGCTCGCTCAGATATAGCCCGAGGTTGTACTTCAGGCCGCGGTCAAGCGCGTCTTCGATCGTCAGTTCGATGATTTCAGGAGTTGCTTTGCCTTGCGGTATGGACCCGCTGTACGGGTCCTGGGACCGCTGGATCACCTGTTCGGCGGATGGCAGTGAGGTCAGTCCGGGCTGGTTTTGCGCCCATGCCGGGCGCCAGGGACAATCCGACGGCGGTGCCCGTCACAACCAAAATTCGGCCAACGATTCGTGCATATCTCAGCGAGTTGCTTTCCGATCGTTCCATGTTGTATTTAGTACATACATGCATGTATGCAATCTTACAGCTATTGTGACTTAGATGTCGTTTGCAACAGTCGCGTTGCGCAAAATTAGCATCTAAACATCACCATTTGGATGCTGTCTATTTGAGGATAAATGAAAGCGACCACCTCCACACCCCGCCGCCAGGAACGCGCTGAAGTGACGCGTGCTCGCCTGATCCAGGCCGCGGAAAAGATTTTTGCCCGCGACGGATTCGAAGCCGCCAAGCTGGAGGAAATCGCCGCCGAAGCCGGCTACACCCGCGGCGCGTTCTACGCCAACTTCGACAGCAAGGAAGATCTCTTCCTGGCGTTGCTGGAACGGGAGATCTCGCACCGCATCGAGCATGCCGAACGGCTGATCGACAAGTTTCAAGAGCCAGCGGCGAAGCTACTGGCGTTTCGCGAGTTCTTCTTGACCTTGTGCCAGGACCGCCGCTGGAGCCTGCTGGCCCTGGAGTTCAAGCTGTTCGCCGTACGCCATCCCGAGGTGAAAGCCCGGCTGGCCGCGATGAATCGCCGTTTTGTCGGCTCCAGGATCGGAGTTATGCAAGAGATCATGGAAGCTTCGGGACGGCGACTTCCAGCCTCAGCCAGATCGGTCGTGCTCTCGCTTTCGGCAGTGACCCACGCTCTGGCTCTGGAACATATGCTGGATCGCAGCGTGATGCCAGAAGAAGATCTGAAGAAAATTCTGGCCAGCTACTTCGATAGCCTGACCGGTGCGTCCTACGCCGGCGAATCTTCCCGCAAGAACGGCACGAACGGGATCCGCAGGAAACATGTCGTGCGGAGTCACAAATAAATAATCAGAGGCAGGCCTTGAGAACGTGATCGCTGACCACTATCCACTAACCACTATCCACAAGCCTAACCGCTTACCAGCCCGGCTTCGCTAGTTGACGGCCGCCCATCAGGTCCCGGATCGCGTCCTCCACCGGTTTGCCTTGCTGCAGTATCGCGTGCATCTGTTCGGTGATCGGCATCTCGACGCCGACCTTCTTCGCCAACCCCACGGCGGCATTGGTGGTGAGCACACCTTCGGCGACCATGCCATGCATGCCGGCGATGATGTCGTCCAGCTTGCGCCCGCGGCCCAGTTCTACGCCGACGGCTTCGATTGCGCGAAAGGCCGCCGGTGCAGGTGAGCACCAGATCGCCGAGGCCGGCGAGTCCCGCCATGGTCGACGCTTTTCCGCCGCACGCGACTACCAGCCGCGTCATCTCCGCCAGCCCGCGTGTGATCAGCGCCGCCACGGTGTTGTGTCCCAGATCCAGGCCGCACAGACGCCGGCGGCGATGGCGACGTGTTCTTCAACGCGCCGCCCAGTTCCACGCCGATAACATCGTCGTTGGTGTAAACGCGAAAGCGGGGATCGCTGAATTCCTTCTGCACGATCGCCGCCAGCTCGTGATCGAGCGAGGCAATGGTGATGGCGCGTCGGGTCGCCTTTGGCGACTTCTTTGGCAAACGTCGGACCGCTGATCGCGCCGATGCGCGGAACGAAACCGCTACCGTTGCCCACCAGTACCTCGGTGATCACTTCGCGTCATGCGCAGCAGGGAATCGTTCTCGATGCCTTTGGTCGCGCTGACAAACAGCATCTCTGCCCGCAGGTGCGGCCGCATCGCCTGAAAGACCCGGCGCGCATGGTGCGACGGCATTGACGCTGACTACGATCTCTGCGCCGCGCAGCGCGTCCTGCAAGTTGTTGGTGCAGACTACGGTTTCCGGGATCGGCTCGCCGGGCAGAAACATCTGGTTCTCGCGCCAGCGCGTCAATGCTCTCGCGTACCTCGGGCTCGTGTGCCCACAGGCGCACCCTGTGCGTCCCCTTGCGCCCGAGCACGATGGAGATTGCCGTGCCCCACGCTCCTGCGCCGATGACCGCGATCTCGCTCACAAATCGTTCTCTCTAACGGAATCGGTTCTCGGTGCCCGCCAGCAGGCGCCGGATGTTGTCTTTGTGCCGCACGATGATCAGCAGCGAAGAGGCGGCAATGAAAAGCAGAATAGGCACGCTGGTGCGCTCGGCCGGACTCATCCACCAGACAAAGAACGGAAATGCCGCAACGGCTGCCATGCTGCCCAGAGAAACGTAACGGGTTAGAGCCACAACCAGAACGAAGAGCACCAGCACAATCAGCAACGCCCGCGGCGCCAGCGCCACGAACGATCCGGCCGCAGTCGCCACTCCTTTACCGCCCTTGAAGCGCAGCCACACGGTGAACATGTGTCCCAGGATAGCGACGAAAGCCGCCAGCGCCGCCAGCAGGAAGACGGTGCGGCTATCGATGGTTTGCGCTGGTCGATCGTACAGACTGGTGCTGAGCGGCGCGTCGAACCGATGTGCGCCGGCCAGCCAGAACGCAAACGCTACCGCCGCATATCCCTTCAGGGCATCGAGCAGCAATGTCGCGATCGCCAAGCTCTTCGATCCGGTGCGCGCAACGTTCGTCGCGCCGATGTTGCCGCTGCCCGTCTTGCGAACATCCTGTCCGCGAAACAATCGCACCAGCAGATACCCGAAGGGAATCGATCCCAGCAGGTACGAAACCGCAACGATGATGAGGACGAGTTTGGTCAAGGCGTTCGATGCAGAGGCGGAGCAGTTACGCCTCCAGCGGAAATCGTCGCCAGCTTCGTATATTTCGCTCCCGCGGGCGATTAGTCTTGCTCTCGTATAGATAGAACTCGTGCGCCGTCATTGTACCGAACTCGAGAGGCGCCTGGCTTTCGAGTTTCACGCGCACATGCTGCAATCCAGGTGCGGTGTGCTCGCCGGCGACCGGCCGCGGACGTCCGCTGCCCGAGCGCGCCAGAGTCAGATGCGGCTTGTAAGGCCCGGCGTCGCGCTCGAATCCGAGCGGCTGCAATGCCGCGGCAATCGGAGTTCACCAGCTCCTGCAGCTGTCGATCCGACTCGATCCCGACCCAGAATACGCGTGGCGACTTCGGGTTAGGGAAGAAGCCGGTGTTGCGAAATGTCAGTTGAATCGGGCGAGCCCTTGACCCGGCTCAAGGCGGCTTGATTTCTTCGAGCTTCTTCGTCTCGCCCAGAAATTGCAGCGTGATGTGAAATGTCTCCGGACCCACCCAGCGGACATCGGGAGCGAGGCGCGCATCTGATCGCGAAATTCGGCGATGCGCTCGCGAATCTCCGGCTCGATATCGAGGGCCACGAACAGTCGCATCGCTTTACATCAACATGCGGCGCACCATGTCGAGCGCCTGCTGGCTGGCCCAGCGCCGCACGCGCTCGCGATCGCCAAAGAAACGCCGCTGCACGACTTCGTGCCTGTGCCCGTTGGTGACCGCGACATACACCAGCCCGACCGGCTTCTCTTCGGTTCCGCCGCCCGGTCCCGCGATGCCGGTGACCCCCACGCCGATGTCGGCATTGCAGATCTCGCGAATGTTCTCTGCCAGCGCAAGCGCGACTTCCTTGCTGACCGCGCCGTGAGCCTCGATCATCAGCGGCGGCACGTCGGCGAACAGCGTCTTCAGATCGTTGGAGTACACCACCGCCCCGCCGAGGAACGAGCGCGAGCTGCCCGCGACCGACGTGATGCGCTCGGCAACCATGCCGCCGGTGCACGACTCGGCCACGGCCAGCTTGGCATTGCGCATTTGCAGGTAGTAGCTGACGATCTCCTCCAGCGACTCGCCCTGCGAGGAGAACACCGCGTCGTCCAGTTCGTCTTCCAACTCGCCGGCCAGCCGATCGACTTCGGCCTGCGCCTCTTCTTTGGTGGCCGCGGTCGCTCGCAGATGAAATTCGACCTGCCCTTGTCCGGCGAGCACCGTGGTTTCGACGTTGGGATACTTCTTGTAGATCGGGGCGGTGCGCTGATCGACGGCCGACTCGCCCATCATGGCAACCTTCAGCACTGCGGCGGCGATCGCCGCCGGAGGCACCTTCTCGCGCAGGCGAGCCATGCATTCTGTGTCCCACATGTCCTGCAATTCGTGCGGAGGCCCGGGAAGCAACGCGATGATTCGCGGCTTGCCTTCGAACTCGGTTTCCAGCCATTGCCCGGGCGCGGTGCCCTTCGAGTTCGGCAGTACCATCGCGCCCTGCAGCACGTCGGCCTGCTGCGCGTTGTTTTCCGGCATTTGCATGCGCCGCTCGGCGAATCGCTTGTACATCTCGGTAACCATTTCGTGATCGCGCTTGAGTTCGATGCCAAGCGCCGCGGCAACGGCTTCGCGGGTCAGATCGTCCTGCGTCGGTCCCAGGCCGCCCATGAAGATGACGAGGTCGGCGCGGCTGATCGCAGTTCGTGCGGCCGAAGTGAGATGTTCGAGGTTGTCGCCAACGATGGTCTTGAAGGCGACACTGATCCCAAGTTCGTTGAGGCGGCCGGTAAGGAAGAGGGAATTGGTGTCCTGCCGGTACGGAGTGAGCATCTCCGAGCCGATGGCGATGATTTCCGCGATCACAGATTCAGTCTAGCACCGGGGGCGGTTACCACAGAGACACCGATAGCACAGAGAAAATCAAAGGCTTTCACCACGGAGGCAGGGAGGACACGGAATTTGTTTTATGGATTTCGCGACGGGCGTTTGTGTCGACGGACAGCGCAAGTCGAGCGAAGACTACTACTAATACTGATCCACAAACAGATTCCGTAAACTCCGTGATCTCCGTGCCTCTGTGGTGAAAAGCCTTTTCTTTACGCGTCGGGCAGAAGCGATCGCCCGTCAATGTCCCACGAGAGGTGATGCACGCCGCTGGTGGTCGCCAGCACGGCCGAGCCGCCGGGAGCGAACGCCAGTCCCACCAGATTCTGCCCCGAGACGGCCAGCGACGCCTTGCGCCTCGGGCGTGATCTTCACGATGCCGCGACGCCGTTGAGCGACGCCGCGACGTACAGATTGTCCCTCGACATCGAGCGCCAGTCCCTGCGGACGGCCCAGTCCGCGATAGAAGACGCTGACCTCGCCGTGCGGATCGATCTGATGAATCGGCATCGAAGCTCGAGGTCGTCGGTCCCGTCACATAAAGATTGCCGTCATTGCCGAAGGCAAGATGGTAGGCCGCGACGCTGGGCTCGATCATGGCGAAGACGAAAATCTGCCGGTCGCGGCCGATCTTGAAGATGGTTCCGCTGCGGTCGCCGACGTACAGATTTCCTGCCCGGTCGAAAGCGATTCCCGTCGCGACGCCCATGCCTTCGGCGTAGGAGGTCATGGTTCCGTTCTGCGCCACGCGATAAACCGTGCCGTCGTAACGCGAGGAAACATACAGGCTGCCGGAGCGGTCAAACGCCATCCCGGTGGCGTTCATCATCTCGTGCAGGAACGGCTTCACGTTGTAGCTGGTATCGATTCGATAGATGGCGACCGGAACTTTCTGTCCGCGCGAGCCGGAGAAGGTGACGTAGATGTTGCCCTGCGGCATCGACCGCCGGGATTGGCAACCGGATGCAGATTCTCGGCGATCGGCACCGCAATCCGCACCTCGCGCGGATTGCTTGGTTGCCGTTGGTTGCGACCACGACTTCGCCCGAGGCTGCGCCGTCCGGCACGCGCGCCACGATGAACTGCTCGGAGCTGATGATGACCGAGCCGTCGACTTCGCCGAAACGCACCTGCGGCCGCCGCAGTTCGCTGCGGGCGCAAGCCGCTGCCGACGATGCGAATCTCGCCTCCGGGCAGAGCACAGCCGGGATCGATGGAGTCGATGTGCGGCTTGCCATTCACGTTCTTTGTACCGGTCTTTCGATCCATCATGTCTAGCTTCGCGGTCGAGCTGGCTTCGCAGATCTCGCGTTTTTGATGTTCTAGCGCCGTAACTCAGCTCGAATCTAGCCGCTCAGCGACAGTCCAAAACTGCCAGCAGTACGATACTGCAAAAGCACGATCAACCCGTAAACTCCCGCGCCCAAGTCGTCGACCACGATGCCCGTCCCTTCCGGCAACTTTTCCAGGCTGCGGACCGGCGGCGGCTTCACAATGTCGAATACACGGAAAAGTATAAAGCCCGCGAGCAGCGCTTGCCACACGATGGGACACGCGATGCAGCGTGACCAGTTGCCCTGCGACTTCATCGATCACCACGTGCGAGGGATCTTTCTTGCCGCAGCCGCGCGCTTCCAGCGTGGCGGCGGGAATGCCGATCGCCACCACGATCACGATCAACACCAGGATTACTGGCACGCGCGCCGCGGGCGGAATGTGCGATGCCAGCAGCCACCACAGCAAGACCGTCGCCAGCGAACCCCAAGTGCCGGGTCCGGGACGCAGCCGTCCCGCGCCAAAGAAAGTTGCCACCAGCGTTGCCCATGCGCGGAGCGTCCGAACTGCGAGCAGTCGGCTCAGTTTGGCTTTTTGGCACGTTCGTTCGGGTAGTCGGAATCGTCGGTCTCCGGATCGTTCGATTGGCGTGGAGATGACATAGCCGCCGCTCGCCCACTTGCCGAGATCGATGATACGGCAGCGCTCGCTGCAGAAAGGGAACTCAGGATCGGTGGCTAGCACGATCTTTCGGCAGGTCGGACAACGCAGGCTGCGAATTGCTTTCTTCGGCATCGCTCAATGAATTTGAGATGTTGATCTAAACTAATTAGCTAGTTGTGCTTTCGTCGATGGGCTCTAAATTTTTTCCAGTAGAAAATAACGCCGGCGTGCGCCATGAAAACACCCACGAGTATCAAAGCCAAGGCAAATGCGAACGACCCAATGTGGGATTCTGCGACTCCGTAGCTCGCTATCTCACGGGCCCGAACCTGCCAAATCGATGAAACCAGGATTAATCCGACAAAGACAACTACTGCCCCAACGATAATCTGGGCTGCAAATTGGAACGGTGTTGTATTTCGCTCTTGTTGGTACGTGTAAAAGCCCAAGCCTCCACGCAACAACCTACGCCGCTCCCGTTCTTTTGAGACAGCCTGTCGTTCGGCCTCGGTTGGCATGGCACAATCCTACAAAATCCTCGCCACCAGATCGTACTCGTGCGCTTCGGTGATCTCGCAGCGATAGAACTCGCCTTCGCGCACGTCTTCGTGATCGCCAAAATCGTTGACGTAAACCGTGCCGTCGATCTCGGGCGCGTGCATGGCGGTGCGGCCCTCCCACAGCAGGTCGGTCTCTGCCGAAGGGCCTTCCAGCAGCAGATCGAATTGCCGGCCGATCAGCGCACGCTTCTTCTTGCGGCTGATCTGCTTCTGGATCGACATCAGCTTCTTGCGGCGGCGCTCGATCTCTCTGCGCGGGAACTTTCTCGCCCAGCTCGAAGGCCTTCGCGCCTTCTTCGTCGGAGTAGCCGAAGACGCCCAGCCAATCGAACTGCGCTTCGCGCACGAACTGGCAGAGCTGCTCGAAGTCCTGCTCGGTCTCGCCGGGAAAGCCGACGATGAACGACGTGCGCAGCGTGAGGTCCGGGAATCTCGCGCCGCATCTTCTCGATCGAGCGCAGGAAAATCTCCGCGCCCGCTCCGCGCTTCATGCGCTTCAGCACATCGGGCGAGGCGTGCTGCAACGGAACATCGATGTACGAGCAGATCTTTTCGTGCGCGGCGATGGTCTCCAGCAGCTTGCCGGTGATCTTGTTGGGATAGGCGTAGAGGAATCGCACCCAGCGCAGTTCTTCGATCTGCGCCAGCCGCTCCAGCAGCAGCGCCAGGCCGTCTTTCAGGCCGAAGTCTTCGCCGTAGCAGGTCGTGTCCTGCCCGATCAGCGTGACCTCGCGGACGCCTTGCTGCGCCAGACGCTGCGCTTCGGCAATGACCGACTCGAATCGCCGCGAGCGAAACTTGCCGCGCAACTGCGGAATGATGCAGAACGAGCAGGGATGATCGCAGCCCTCGGCGATCTTGATGTAGGCCGAATGCTTCGGCGTCGCCAGCACGCGCGGCGTGTTCTCGTCGTAGAGATAGTTCGGCAGATCGGCGATCGCGCCGTCCCAACCTTCTTTGGAGAAGCGTCCGGCAGCCTCGCGCGCATCGCCTTCGGAGCGCGAGTTCAGGATCACGAAAGGCGAATCGCTCGGCGACGGCCGGCGGCTCGATTCCCGCGGCATGCAGAATCTGCTGCAACTCGCCGGTGCCGACCACGGCGTCGACTTCAGGAATGTTCTTCTGGATCTCGTTGCGATAGCGCTCGACCAGGCAGCCGGCGACGATCAGCTTCTGCGCGCGGCCGGCCGTCTTGTGCCGCGCCATTTCCAGGATGGTGTCGACCGACTCCTGCTTGGCCGTGTCGATGAACGAGCAGGTGTTCACCACGATGATGTCGGCGTCCTCGGCGCGCGGCGTGATCTGCGGCGCCGCCCTGCGCGAGCAGGCCCATCATGACCTCGCTGTCCACCAGGTTCTTGGGACAGCCCAGGCTGACAAATCCTATTTTCTTGGGAGTAGCGGCTGCCGGGCGCGTCCTCAACGAGCGTCCAGCAAGGCTACAGAATCGGTTTTCGGCTGCATGCAATCTGTTGATTTTACCATTGTTTCAGCTCGCTTTCGCGCTTCCGACGAAGGCGCGACAGCGTGCATCCGTCAGGCCACACGAGGCCGCGAAGGGATGCTATATTGAAATTGGGTCGGGCGCTGGTCCCGCGCAACGCAATCTTGTGAATCCCGCCAGGTCCGGAAGGAAGCAACGGTAGCAGGCCAGTGCGTGTGCAGCGGTCAACTGGCGCCTGGCTTTTTTAGCTGTTAGCTATCAGCCGTCAGCTTTCAGCTTGTGGCTTAACGTCCGGCGCCTTCGACATTCTCTTACCGCTTGTAGTTCTGATCCATTCTAGAGTTGTTCCGAACAGCGGCCGTGCAAAAAGCTGACAGCTGAAGGCTGATAGCTGATGGCCAGAGGCGCAAGCGCGCCTCCATAGACTTTCCGCCCGACATCCTTCAGAATGAATGGTCATTCATAATCTTGGAGAACTCTATTGGCTAACGTTCGTCGCGCCAAAATTACCGCTCTCGGCACCTACGTCCCGCCTCGCATCCTTACCAATCAAGATCTGGAAAAGATGGTCGACACCACCGACCAGTGGATCCTGGAGCGCACCGGAATTCGCGAGCGGCACCTGGTGGACAAAGGCGTGGCCGCCAGCGATCTGGCCGTCGAGGCGGTGAAGAACCTGCTGAAGTCGCATCCCTTCGATTTGCAGGAGATCGATCTGATCGTCGTGGGCACGGTCACGCCCGACATGATGTATCCCTCGACCGCGTGCCTGGTGCAGCACAAGCTGGGCATCCAGCGCACCTGGGGCTTCGATGTCTCGGCCGGATGCTCGGGATTCGTTTATGCGCTGAATGCCGGCGCGCAGTTCATCGAGTCGGGCCGCTACAAGAAGGTGCTGGTGATTGGCTCCGACGTGAATTCCTCCATGACCGACTTCACCGATCGCGCGGTTGCATCATCTTCGGCGATGGCGCCGGAGCGGTGCTGCTGGAGCCGGCCGAAGAGGGCGAAGACTACGGCATCCTCGACATGGAGGCGCAGATCGAAGGCGTGGGCGGGCAGTACCTGTACATGCCCGGCGGCGGCAGCCTGAACCCTGCTTCGCACGAGACAGTCGATCAGAAGATGCACTACATCCATCAGGATGGCCAGCAGGTTTTCAAGTATGCCGTGAAGAAGATGTCGGAGATGACCGAGCGCGTCCTGGAGAAAAACGGCCTGACCGGCCAGGATGTGGACTGCTTCATCGCCCACCAGGCCAACAAGCGCATCATCATGGCAACCGCCGAGCGCCTGAAGATGCCGCTGGAGAAAGTGATCATCAACATCGACCGCTACGGCAATACCACGGCCGGAACGATTCCGTTGGCCATGCAGACCGCGGTTGAAGAAGGCAAGCTGAAGAAGGGCAATCTGGTGCTGCTGGCCGCCGTGGGAGCAGGCTTCACTTCAGGAGCGACGCTGCTGCGCTGGGCTTTCTAACGAGTGAACCAAGCAGGATCGTCCTTCGTATCATTAGGCTATGCGTAGTCGACGGCAACGCTCTTTCTTCTTTCTGCGACATTGCTTCCGTATCGCTGGCACTCCTGCTTGTTTCCAGCTTCGTTTGGTCCCAGCGGTGCGAGTCCCAGTTCGTATGACCTGGCGCTGGTGGGAGCGAAAGTGTATCCCTCGCCAACGGCCGTTCCCATCGAGGACGCGGTCGGTGCTGGTGCGCGACGGCAACATCGCGGAGATCGGGAAGCGGGGCCAGGTGAAGATCGCGCAAATCTGCCGTGGTCATCGACTGCACTGGCAAAGTGATCACGGCCGGCTTCTGGAACAGCCACGTTCACTTCACGGAAGATGTTTGGAACGGCGCCGCAACCGCTCCGGCCGACAAGCTCGAGCAGCACATGCAGGAGATGCTGACGCGCTGGGGCTTCACCACAGTGTGGGACATCGGATCGTTCCCGCACAATACGCTGGCGCTGCGCAAGCGTGTTGACAGCGGGCGACGTCCCGGGCCCGAAGATCTACACCACCGCGGGCGCAATTTATCCGGAGAACGGAATTCCGGTCTACATTCCGGCGGCAATTGCGAGCCTGATCAAGCCGTTTGAAGCAGCGACGCCGGCCGATGCCAGCCGACTTGCCAAACAATCCCTGGACATGGGCGGCGACGGCATCAAGCTGTTCACCGGCGCGATTATGGGACACGGCAAAGTCACGCCCATGCCGACCGACGTGGCGCGGGCCGCGGTCGAGGTGGCGCATGCGGCCGGAAAGCCGGTCTTCGCCCATCCGTCCAATCACGTCGGAACGGACAACGCTCTGGCCGCCGGTGTCGACATCCTGGCGCACACCATCCCAGAAGAAGGCGAGTTCACCAAAGACGAACTGGCGCGCATGAAGGCGCAGCACACGGCCCTGATTCCAACTCTGACGCTGTGGGAGGTAGAGCTGGAGAAAGAGCATGCCTCCGCCGAAGACGAGCAGCAGTTCGTGCAGGCCGGAGTCAACGAACTGAAGAGCTATTTTGACCAGGGCGGGACGATTCTGTTCGGTACCGATGTTGGCTATACCCAGCACTACGACACGACGGAAGAGTACGTTCTGATGGCCAGGAGCGGGATGACCTGGCGCGACATTCTGGCATCGCTGACCACCAATCCGGCGACGTTCTTTAAGGCCAGACACACCGGGGAAATAGCTGAGGGCGACGATGCCGATCTGGTCGTGCTCAGCGCCGATCCGGCCAGCGACGTGCGCAACTTCGCCAAAGTGGATTACACGATTCGGGCAGGGAAGGTGATCTACAAGAAATAGCTTTCAGCTATCGGCTGTCAGCCATCAGCCTTCAGCCATTAGCTTCTGCTGTCGCGTGGAGTTGAGGTTTTAGATCGCGCGGATCGCCGAATCGCGACGCTTGTCCGCTTCGGCTATCCTTCCATGATGTGTCATCCCGACCAAGGACTTCAGTCCGCGTGGAGGGACCTGCTTTTTGCGTTCTGGCACAAGGCCAGCAAAGAACGCCTACCTACTAAGTGTGTTTTCTCGACGAAGAATCCTTTTCCTCGGATCCCCGCTCTTCCTTAGTAGAGAGAAAAATATGTTGCTTACCGTTAGTCCGGAAACACTTCGCGACAGCTCGGCAACGCACGGGAAACTGATCGACGTTCGTTCCGCCGCTGAATTCGCGGTTGGACACATACCCGGAGCCGTCAACGTACCCATGGAGCAGGTTGAAATGCGTATGGCCGATATCGGCAGCGGCCCTGTGGTCCTGGTGTGTGAGGCTGGCACGCGCGCCCGAATCGTCGCTGGCTGGCTGGAGGGGCGGCAGCCCGTATCGCTGCTTTCCGGCGGTACTGCGGCCTGGAGACTGGCTGGGTTTCCTTTGGTGACATGTGCGCCGAACCGCTGGACGCTGGAGCGCCAGGTCCGGCTCGCGGCTGGGCTGATGGTCTTCGTTGCGGCGCTGCTGGCGGTGCTGGTGAATCTGAAATGGGTTTACCTGGCAATGTTTGTGGGAGCCGGGTTGACTTTCGCCGGAACCACCAACATTTGCGCCATGGCGGTCGTGCTCGCCAAGATGCCGTGGAATCGGGAGGGAAAGCCCAAGGCGACAACCGTCACAGACGCAAGTGCGCCATGCCATTTATGAATGGCAAACGCCAGTGCCAGAATGGAAGCATGGATTTCGAGGCGCTGGCGAATGAACACAAGGACGCGGTGTACCGCCAGCTGATTCGCGCGTGCGGCAACCGTGAAGACGCTGAGGACGTGCTGATTGAAGCCTTGCTGAAGGCATATCGCAATCTCGGCCAACTGCGCGATTCGGCGGCCTTCCGTGCATGGCTGGCGCAGATCGGCCGGCGAGTGTGCTGGCAATTGAAGCAGCATGAAGCTTTGCTCCCGATCATGCAATTGTCGGCGATGGAGGCCGAAGGTGCTGAGCTCGAATCGGGGGAGGAAGCACCCGATGCGCAGACGGCACGGAACGAGATGAAACAACTCTTGCTGCAGGCCATCGAGTCTTTGCCGGAATCTGAGCGGGCGGTGTATGAGTTGCGCGATCTGGACGAAGTGAGCGGCGAGGAAGCAGCGGCGAGGCTGGGACTGTCGCTGCCGGCAGTGAAGTCGCGCCTTCATCGGGCGCGGGAGAAGGTTCGGATGTTTTTGGATGCGGCGCTGGTAAGCCATCCACAAAAGGAAGTTGTCAGATAGTGGCTTCGTTCTGGTAGGGACGAGAGCTGAGCGGAGGGGACCATGATGGAAGTTCTGGTAGAGCATTTGGGAGCAGTACAGTTCGAGATCAAGGCGCGTCAGCACACGGTGATTTGCGATCAGCCAATGGATAGCAATGGGGACGATGAAGGCATGACGCCGCCGGAACTATTGCTGGCATCGCTCGGATCCTGTGCGGCTTTTTATGCAGTCGATTATCTGAAGCGAAATAACATTCTTCAGGACGGCGTGAAGACCCGCGTTACCGCCGACAAAGTGAAGGGACCATTTCGCCTCGACAATTTCAAGATTGAGCTGGACATTCCGGGCGCGCTCGATGAGAACCACCTAAAGGGTCTCGAAGACGCGGTGCATCGCTGCCTGATTCACAATACGTTGCTGCATCCACCCACGATTGACCTGGTTATTAACGCGCCGGTAGCGGTGTAAATTCCCAGTCGGCAGGCGAGCCGGTGGTAGTAACTGAGCGCCAGGCCCTAGCCCCTGCCTTTGACCTTCTCCCTCTCTTTTGCCGCGTCCAGCGGCTGCATCGGTTCCGTCATCCTCGCCGGATCGAGAATCTCCTTGATCTGCTCTTCCGTCAAGTCACCACGTGCGCGCGCGATATCGATGATCGACTTGCCAGTCTTCACCGACTCCTTCGCAATCTCTGCGGCCTTGGCATAGCCAATGTAAGGATTGAGCGCCGTGGCCAGCGATACCGTGCTTTGCACGTAATAAGTGGTGCGCTGCTCGTTCACCGTGATGCCCTTGATGCAGAAGTCAGTAAGCTGGCGCAGCATGTTGGTCATGATGGTGATGGAGGCGAGCACGCTGTAAGCCATGGTCGGCATCATGACGTTGAGTTCTAGTTGTCCCGCCTGCACCGCCAGCGCCACTGCCGTGTCGTAGCCGACGACCTGAAACGAGACCATCGCCGCCAGTTCCGGCATCACCGGATTGATCTTGCCGGGCATGATCGACGAGCCCGGTTGCAGCGCGGGCAGATTGATTTCGCCCAGCCCGGTATTCGGCCCGGAGGCCAGCAGGCGCAGGTCGTTGGAGATACGAATCACTTCCAGAGCCAGGTTGCGCAGCGCCGAACTCACGCTCGACATCGCCAGATTCGATTGCATGGCGTAGCGCATGTCGTCGACGACGTGCAGCTTCTGTCCCGAGATGGTTGCCAGGTTCACGATCGCCTTCTTGCGGTACTCCGGATGGGTGTTGATGCCGGTGCCCACGGCTGATCCGCCGAGCCCGATCTCGCGCAGCATCTCCGACTGCTCCTGGATCGACTTCTTCGCCCGTTTGACAGCGCCGGCGTAGGCCGTGAACTCCTGGCCCAGCCGCATGGGAACTGCGTCCTGCATGTGGGTGCGTCCCGATTTCAGAACGTGATGAAACTCCTCGCCTTTTTGTGCCAGCGCAGCGATGAAGTTGTCGAGTGAGGTATAGAGTTTCTCCAGTTCCAGTAGCGTTGCCAGCCGCATCGCGGTGGGGAAGACGTCGTTGGTCGATTGGCCGTAGTTGACGTGGTCGTTGGGATGAGCGTGCTTGTACTCGCCAAGCACGCCGCCCAGCAGCTCCGAGGCGCGGTTGGCGATGACCTCGTTGCTGTTCATGTGGAAGCTGACGCCGGCGCCTGCCTGGAAAACGTCGACCACGAAGTGCTCGTCCCACTTGCCCTGCTGAACTTCCTTGGCGGCTTCGATGATGGCGTTGGCCGTCTTCTCGTCGACCAGCCCAAGCTCGCGATTGGCCAGAGCAGCGGCCTCTTTCACCATCGCGATGGCGCGGATGAGCGTGGGATGGGCACGCAATCCGCTGATGGGATAGTTCTCCACCGCGCGCGCGGTTTGAATGCCGTAGTAAACATGGCCGGGAATTTCCTTATGGCCGAGAGAGTCTTTTTCCGTGCGGGTAGTTTTTTTAGGATCGGACATGGCATGGTCTCCATAGTTAGGAGAGATTTGAAAACCTCGTGCTCTCTGGTATGAGGGCTAAAGCCCTCTCTATATTTACACCCGCTTGTACGCTGGCCTGAAGGCCTGCTCTACCATAATGTGGTTGCATGCTCGGGCTTGCTCAAGACGCGACGATTTCGGTGTCTGGTTTCTCAGGCTGGTCGCCGTTGAACGCGGGCACCACAAAGCGCAACGGATTGCGGATCGCGTGCTCAGACCAGAAATCGCAGAATACTCCACTGCTCTTTAGCACCCACATCGTAGGCGCGAAGGGCAACGAATGCCGCAATCATGAAGCTGACGAACAAGTTCAATACGAAGATGACGGCAATGCCGACCGTGGCGTGATAGAACCAGCGGTTGCCCAGGCTGGCGGTTCCAAAGCGCGCCGCCGCCAACGCCAGCGTTCCGCTGGAAAGGGTTACATGGCGGACGTCGATCGGCAGCCCAAAGAACTCTCCCAGAACCGGCGCAAAGCCAAGCAGATATCCCAAGACGACGCTTGTCGCCCAGCCGCCGATGTTGTGCTTCACGATGCGAGCCGTCTTGCGCGAAAACTTCTCGCCCAGCCGCGAGCTGACAGGATGCTGGGCCAGCGCGTCCGCCAGACGGTAATAAACCGCGGCGTTTTCCAGCCAGCCTCCGGCGAGCGCAGCCAGCCACAGGATTACTCCAGTCTCGATCGCGTAGAGCGCGGTGCCGGAGGCAAAGGGATTCAAGGTGTCGTAAACGTGGGTCGCGCTCAGTTCGGGCAGATAAGACTCACGGAAGATCACACGCCAGAGCAATTCGAACAGCACAGCGCCTGCCGACACCGCGACCACATTGCCGATCGCAGCCGCCAGTTGCGTGCTGGTGATGCGGGCAACGAAGTCGGTGAGCTTGCTGGATCGCTGGTCGCCACGATTATCGCGGATAATGCGCGCAAAGGCCGCAGCGGTGGCGGCCGGCTGCTTGGTTGCCAGCACCAGTCCGAAGACCTGCAACAACACAAAGCTGACAGCATAGTTTGTTCCGCTGGCCAAACCCTCGACGAACGGCGGCAGGTGGGCTTCAATGATGCGCAGCTTGAACGCTGCGGTGAATACCGTCAAGAGTCCGCCACCGATGGCGGCCCGCCACATCAGCCAGTATTCCGGCTGGCTGTTGGCGATGTAGTGCTCGCCGGTGTCGCCGGTGCGGTCGACGATCTTGCGCGCCAGCAGGTTTAGATTCTCGCGCAGCAGTGACGAAATCTGTTTGTCGGCGACGTTGCCTTCGATCAGCCGGACCAGCAGCGTATGTACGCCCGCCCGCCGTTCCTGAGGATCAGTAGCGCTGACGATCTTGGCGATCGTCTCCATTCTTGCCAGGCAGGCTTGCAGGATTTTCAGGTCGAAGACCAGTTCCACGCTGATGCCGGCCGACTCCATGTGTTCGTAGACGACTTCCATCTCGGCGCGGCAACGGGCCACGACCTGCTTCCAGGCGTCGAGTACCGTGGCAGCGGTTTCGCCGGAACTTGTTGCGATCAGCTCTTCCGTCTGCAACACGAGCTCGTAGAACGGCGAACGGGCAACGCGCGAGGCGGTCGAGCGGTCCCGCATCTCGGGCTGAAGTCCCAGTCCGCTAACGCGCGAGGCAAGCAGTCGTAAGGCCTCTTCCAGATCGTGTTCCTGCCGGTGCCAAAAGCTCGCCTCATCGGCCGGCGTGAGCGCGCTGGTGAGACGGGAGAATAGCTCAGGCGTGATCGCCGCAAACTGCCGCGCATACTGCTCCGAGGAGTAGAGGTCGCTAAGCAGCTTGCGCGCATCGGAGTCCTCGCGAGCCGAAGGGATGAATTTGGCCACCGTGCGCTGCACGATCTCAGTAGTAAAGGGGTGGACGGAGGGAAGTCCGGCTTCGGCGAAAAGCGGGAGGCAGTCGAGTTCGGCCAGCAATTGTCCCAACGATTGCTGCACCCTTTGGCGCAACTCGGCGTCGTTCTCGAGGAGTTGCATGAGGAGCAACAAACGCGGCGGCGCCATGCCTTTGCGCCGGCCGGCGCGTGTCCAGCGCACAAGTTGGACGAAGGCAATGCGGCGTTTGCGTAAAGTATCAGCCTGGCAAAAGGCTTCGATTGCGGGCCGCAAGTCTTCCGGTAGTTGCGAAGGGGATTCGAGCCGGGGTGGTCCCGTGGGTGCAAGCTGCGGTGCTGTGCCGTCGGTCAAACGCGATTACCTGTAGTGGATTAGGCTTCCCGCGCTGAGATTAGCACAGGTGCAATCACTGCCGTTCGTTCACACCGTGGAATTTACCAGAGGTAGGGCACCAGTCGGTATCGCACCCTATAGGTATAGGAATCGTACCCCGCCAGCTCTCGGCGAAGGAACTGTTCCTCGAAAACGATACGTATGCCCAGCACAGCAATCGGAACGATGCCTAGCAAAGTGGCGGCATAGGAACCCAGCCACAGAGGCATGCCAACAAAAAACAGGATGGCACCGGCATACATGGGATGTCTGACAATGTGATAGATGCCGCTGTCGATCACTTTCTGTTGCCGCTCGGTCTGGTGGCGAACCACCGGTGCAGCGAAGGTGTTGGCCTTCATCGCCAGCGAGATGATGCACCACCCGGCGATGAACAGCATAAGACCGAACCAAGAGATTAGAAGGTCCGGTTGAGGCAGGAGGTGGAGGTGAAAGACATCGATCGGGATGAAGGCTACGACCACAAGGAAGGCCATCAACAAAGCGATTACAAGGACGCGGTCGGCGCGTGGCTGCCCTTTTTGGATGGGAGGCTTGAAGCGTTCCTTAAGCAGATCTGGATCACCCGGAAACACCGTCACCATGCTAACGACAGCCAGAACCAGCATCACTGCCAGGAACCACCAGGCGCGGCCCCAATGCAGCGTACCCGCGACCCCGAACATCAGGCCGCCGAAAATCGCCATGTTCCAAACGACGCCGGCAATCAGCCTGATGACGAGCTTTGCGTTCCACATGATCCAGCCAAGAGGAGAGTTTACGCCTCTAACCGATCTCCACCAGTTCCGCGATCTTGGCTTGCCACTCCTTTGGGCCGCTTTCGTGGACGGAATTGCCGTTGACGTCTACTGCGACCGTGACCGGCATGTCTTCCACCTCGAATTCGTAGATAGCTTCCATGCCCAGATCGGCGAAGCCCAGCACCCGCGATTTCTTGATCGCCTTCGATACCAGGTAGGCCGCGCCCCCAACGGCCATCAGGTAAACCGCCTTGTGGTCGCGAATGGCTTCAATCGCCGTCGGACCGCGCTCGGACTTGCCGACCATGCCGAGCAGGCCAGTCTCCTTCAGCATCTGACGCGTGAACTTATCCATGCGAGTCGCAGTCGTGGGGCCAGCAGGGCCGACAACTTCATCGCGAACCGGATCAACCGGTCCGACGTAATAGATAAAGCGATTGGTGAAGTCCACGGGAAGCGCTTCTTTGCGGTTGAGCATTTCGGTCATGCGCTTGTGAGCGGCGTCGCGACCGGTCAACAGTTTGCCGCTAAGCAGAATTACTTCGCCAGTCTTCCATGTCGCCACGTCTTCGCGAGTGACCGTGTCCAGATTCACGCGCCGCGCGCCCGCAGGATTATAGGTCAGGGTTGGCCAGTCTTTGAGCGAGGGCGCTTTCAACTCGACTGGGCCGGTGCCGTCGAGCACGAAGTGTACGTGACGCGTCGCTGCGCAGTTGGGGATCATCGCGATCGGCAGGTTGGCGGCGTGCGTCGGATAGTCTTTCACCTTGACGTCGAGGACGGTAGTCAGTCCGCCTAGCCCCTGTGCTCCAATGCCCAGCGCATTGATCTTCTTATAGAGTTCGACACGCAACTCTTCCGCCGTACCTTTCGGCCCGCGCGCGATCAGGTCCTGGATGTCGATTGGCTCCATGAGGGATTCTTTGGCCAGCAGCATGGCTTTCTCCGCCGTGCCGCCGATGCCGATGCCGATTATTCCCGGCGGGCACCATCCTGCGCCCATGGTGGGAACCGTCTTGAGCACCCACTCGACAATCGAGTCCGACGGGTTCAGCATGGCGAATTTCGACTTGGCTTCCGAGCCACCACCCTTGGCGGCGACGATGACTTCCAGCTTGTCGCCGGGGACGATCGTCATATTGATCACGGCCGGAGTGTTGTCCTTGGTGTTCTTGCGTGCCCCGGCAGGATCGGCCAGCACGCTGGCGCGCAGCTTGTTGTGCTCGTGCAGATAAGCGCGGCGCACGCCTTCATTGACCATGTCCTCGACGCTCATGGTGGCATCCCATTGGACGTTCATGCCGACTTTGAGAAAGACGGTCACGATGCCGGTGTCCTGGCAGATGGGACGATGGCCTTCGGCACACATGCGCGAGTTGATCAGCAACTGAGCGATGGCGTCGCGCGCGGCGGGCGACTGCTCTTTGTCGTAGGCATTCGACAGGCTGCGGATGAAGTCGACCGGATGATAGTAAGAAATGTATTGCAGAGCATCGGCGACGCTCTGGATAAGATCGTCTTGTTTGATGACTGTCATAGTCGTCCTGCCAAGAAGGTCTGTTTCGCCACGGAGACACGGAGAACACGGAGTTTTGAGTCGCTGGAATAACTGGGAGATGGTCTCCGGGTCGTGAGCGATGAGCCCCGCGCCAGCTTGGTCCGAGGCGTAATATTCATCCGCGATTGTCGATTATATCTTTTGCATGAACTTCAGCTTGTGATCTGTGAACACTTTGCATGTTTATGCCGCGGGCATGGGCTCGATAACGCGCAGTGCGGTGATTCGCCATTGCAGGGAACTTCCTTTCGTGAGTAAGAAAAATTGCTTCGCTGCCTCGGGGTCAGTTTCTGCATCGAAGAGCAACATGCATGGTTTCCGCCACAGCTTCTGTCTTCTCGCCCTGACGCTCTTGTTATCCGCCCTCGTCTATGGCGGAACGCCGGGCTCCTTTCGCGGCAAGATTGTCGAGGGCCCACACGCGGCTGCCGAGAAAGATTGGATCTATGTGCAAGCGCGCAATGGAATGGTTCGGCGGGTAGAAATTTCGCACGCCCAGGTGGAGTACGACGAAGATGTTCCGGCGAACAGCCGTTTGCGCAACCCGCAGGATGCATTGAAGGCGGGCGCCGAAGTTCGGATTACGGCCGAGCAGGGAGGCGATGGAGAGTGGAGGGCCAGTCAGGTAGAAATATTGGCGTTGGCCTCAGCCGGTAGCCATTGAGTGGAAGGATTCATTTCGGTGCTATGGCCGCTGCAGAGATGCAGAGGCAGAACGAAGAGTGTCGCGGCGAAATGCGATCTGCCCCAAGGGAAGGACCGCAGATCTCTCGGCTTCGCTCGGGATGACAAAAGTGGAGGGCGTCCGCGATGAGAGCCGACCGCTAGCACCGTTTTCCGTACTGCGATGTGTACTGCAGTCCGATCTCGCCGCAGGTGCATTGGTCCACCGAGTACACCACGCAGGTATCGAACGGCCGCGAGTAAACATGAAGGGTCACGGCTCGCGCATTCCATTCTTTGGGATTTCTCACGTCGTGAACCGGATTCAGGGGGTCCACCGCAACCGGATTGTCGGCGGTGATTTCCACCAGATCGGTGGGAACGATGTTGCAGTGATGCGCGGCGAGATCTTCGGAAAGCAATTTGTAGTTCTGCACAGCAAGCCGGCCGACGGGAGCGGCCATCCAGCAATTCTGACCCTTGTGATTGTGGATCGAACTGCGCTGCCCGACTTCCCAGCAGATGGCCAACAGCTCGTAGAGTTCGGTCTTGTCGATCAGGTTGCGAGTGTAGTGCTGTGCGTCCCAGAATAAATAACGCTGTAGCGACTCTGGATCGACAGGATTGGCCCGCAGGTAGGCGAGAGTGCCTTGTACTCCGGTGAAATCTTCCAGGGCAAGCTTGCGCAAGCCGCCGACAAAGTCGTCAATTGAAACTCGCTGAGAAATTTTTTGCGAGGATGTCACCGTAGCCATGAAATCCGCCTCCTGGGACGAAACGCTCATTTTAACCCGGCATTGGCAGCTTCGAGCTGCGGACCGCGCATTTTGTAGTGGTCTGGCAGGACCCTACTGCTAAGCCGCTGCCAGGCCGAGCTCGAGAAAATCTTTGATGCCGGCTAACTAATGTGCCACAAAGCCGTTCCAAGCATATAATGGCCGCAAGAAGCACCCTGGCAAGGTGCGGATCAGCGTTTCGGCACTGGAGTTTCCCAATGAAAGCACGCGCTCTTGCAGCTGCGATCGTCCTCCTGCTGAGTGCCAGCCTCGCTTTACCGACCCTGGCGCAGGATAGTACGCAATCGCAAAGCTCAACCCAATCGCCCGTCAATTCAGCCGACCAAACCCAGCCTGCGGCAAGCACAGATCAAACCACCCCTCCGGCCGATAGCGCCGCTACAACCACGACCGCAACCGCTCCCAAGGAAACCCACGATAAAGGCAAGAACGATATCGAGGACATCGGCGATCGCAAGATTGGCTCGACGGGAAAGAGCGCGGGCGACTGGTACGGCATCGACACTGACATCAAGATGGGTAAGCAGTACGCCATGATGGTCGAGCAGAGCGCCCGCATGATTCAGGACCCGGTGGTGAACGAGTACGTCAACCGGGTGGGACAGAATCTGGTGCGCAATTCGGACGCCAAGGTGCCGTTCACGATTAAGGTGATCGACTCCGACGATATCAATGCTTTCGCGTTGCCTGGCGGGTTCTTTTACGTGAATAGCGGCCTGATTCTCGCGGCCGACGATGAAGCGGAACTGGCCGGCGTGATGGCCCATGAGATTTCCCATGTAGTTCTCCGCCATGCCACCCGGGAGATGACTCGCGCCAACTATGTTCGACTGGCTTCGATTCCCCTGATCTTCGTGAACAGCTGGGGTATTTACGAGGCGGCCAATGCGGCCATGAGCCTGGCTATGCCCGTGGCATTCATGAAGTTCTCCCGTGACTTCGAGGCGGACGCCGACTACTTCGGCCTGCAATATATGTACAAGGCCGGCTATGACCCGCAGGCGTTCATCTCGTTTTTCGAGAAGATCAAAGCCCAGGACAAACAGAAGCCGGGAATGCTGTCGAAGACTTTCGCCAGCCATCCGCCAACTCCGGACCGCATTTTGAAGAGCCAAGAAGAGATTCGCGAAATTCTGCCGCCGCGGCCGGAATACATCGTGAACACTTCCGAATTCAACGAAGTGAAAGCGCGCCTGGCGGCTTTTGAGAACGGCAAGAAGGCGATTCCGAACAAGGATGCGAATCAGCCTACGTTGCGGCGGACGCAGACCGCGGACAGCGACAAAGGGCCAGCCTACCAATAGTGGGGATGACCGTCCTACGCTGCAACGCCGCGATGACGACTACGCTGCGGTGATTCCCGGACAGTTCTGAATCGTTCGCTAGAGAGATAGAAATAAAGACCGGCGGCCACGTGCTGCCGGTTTTCATTTGCAGCAATGACCAAGCAAGTACGCCTAGCCGCCTGCCCGGCTAAACTCGCGCGGCTGCTGTCCCTAACGCGATTCCGCAGTTCGACGGCGGGCAAATGAGACGTCTTACTAGTAAGACGAACGCCATAAATCTTATTAGTAAGACGTCGCGAATTCCGGCAGAAGCCGATTCGACGGGCGGGAAATCATCGTTTGTACGCGGCTAAAAGGGCTGGTCGGTCCGGCAAGGTTCTGCAACAGGCATTACTCGGCCAATGAAATTGCCGTCAATTCGAACACGGGATAGTTCGCCGCGATGCCGGCGAATGCCTGAGCGTCGGAGCCGGCGGGGACAGGGAAGTAGCGCTGCACGGTCGTCTTGAACGTGTCCAGATACGCTTTCAGCAATTCCGGCTTGTCGGCGTCCGGCACGGCGCGAAGACGATAGCTCTGCCGCGAGCGTCCTTTCTTGAGCGCAATTTGTCCGGCAGACTCCGCGTTGCGAACCCATTGAGTCCGTCCTCGCGGAGCCACCAGAAAACGCTTTCCCCCGCGTTCCAACAGATTAATCGGCGACGAGTAGAGCTTCCCGGACTTGCGTCCCCGGACTTCGAGCAGATAGTTGTGCTTCATGCCCAGGCCCAGTCCGACGAGAAATCCGAAGAAGCTGTTAAAGAGGCGCTCGACCGCGGTCGGCTGCTGAAAGACGGGAGGGCCCGGGGTGGTTGCCATCGCTCTATATTAGCCGTTCAGAAGCCGCCATCCGTGCCGTTTTGGGCAGTCGAATCCGGAATCCTCATGCGTAGTTGCCATTATTACTTTGCCTTTCTCGCCTCCACTCTGATATTGTCCGCGGCAAATAGAGGCATCCTTGGGAATCCGCGCCGAGAGCATCTTTCGGCCCGGGAAAAGGGTGTCCATGGTCAATTGAATCAGGGAGGTTCGAATGGCATTTTGTCCAAAGTGCGGTACGCAAGTGGCGGACAATGCGGCATTTTGTCCTAGCTGTGGTGCAGCGTTAGGTCAGCCAAATTCTACCGGCCCGACTGCACCGCCGCCGCCCGCTGCCGGCTACAGCGCGCCATCCACGGCGTCCGCTCCGCTGGAGGAGAACGTTGCCGGAGCGCTTGCCTATGTCACCATCATTCCTGCCATCGTGTTCTTGCTGATCGAGCCCTACAACCGTAACCGCTTCGTACGTTTCCATTCATTCCAATGTCTATTTGTCGCAGTGGCACTGGTCATTGTCGATATCGCCTTGAGCATCATTTCCGCAATTTTCCATCTGGTGCCCGTGATTGGGTGGTTTGTCGCGGCCCTGATGTGGCCTCTCTATGGACTAGCGGTGCTTGCACTCTGGCTCTTGCTGGTCATCAAGGCGTATCAGCACCAGATCTACAAATTGCCGATCGTGGGCGACTTGGCGGAGAAGCAGGCGGGGGGGTAGAAGGAACAAGGTGATTCTTACAAGAGGCTGAAAAGCCCTTGTCGAAAGCGAGGCTTTTCGGCAGGGCTGAAGCCGGGCCCGACACAAACCTCAATTTTCATTCGATGCCTAAGTCTCACCTCCAAGTCGATCACGAACGGATAAGCTAGCGCGTGGTTGCCGAGATTTTCATTCCCATGCTTAACCTGACTGCGTCCATAGCGGTCCAGCATCTGCTCTTCTTCTTTCTGGCCGTGGTGGCTCCTATTTGGGATTACTACGACACCAGCCGGCTTAAGCGCAGCCCAGAGTCGGGACGGAAAATCCGCTACTACCAGACACTGACCGCATGGCTCTGGATCGCGACGGCAATTGCATGTCTCGCGGTTGGCTTTCGTCCGCTCTTCACCATCAGTCCTGCGCCTTCAGACGCGTCCTGGCTGTTCGACCAGGCTTGGGTGCTTTACCTGGTGAAGACGGCGATCATCGTCTTTGTAGTGCTGATGCTGTTGCCGGTTGGCATTGTGATATGGAAAAAAGTAAGGAAGACGCCGCGCCAGTATTCGTCTGCCGGCGCCATGAAATCGCTCAGCTTCTTTCTCCCCGCGACCCGGGCGGAACGCCGCTGGTTTGGATTTCTTTGCATCACTGCCGGAATTTGCGAAGAGACTCTGTACCGTGGGTTTCTGCTGCATTACCTGCACGTCTTTCCTTTTTCGCTGAACCTGACACTCGCATTGCTGGTTTCGGCGATCATCTTCGGACTAGGGCACCTCTACCAGGGCGCCGGCGGAGCTGCGTCAACCGTGGTGGGTGGCCTGCTTTTCGGCCTGCTATTCCTGCTAACGGGAAACCTGCTGCTTCCCATGCTCTTGCATGCCGCAATGGACCTGCGAATTCTGCTGTTATTGCGTCCCCCGGGCGCAGCGGATGCGGCTTGAGCTCTCCCGGCTCCAAATGTCATTTCTATGTACTTTTTATTTTGGGCGAACGCCAGATGGGCGGAGTCCTCTATACTAAACAGCTTCACCGCAGCAGAAAGGGCCCGTGAGGATCAAAGTCTTTTATCACGACAAGTGTTTCGACGGAGCTTGCTCGGCGTCGCTGTTTAGCCGTTTCTACCGCGAGCGTATTCGCCAGCACGCCGAATTCGAATACCAGGGGCTGGTGCATCGTGCCGGTGCGCTTTTCAACGAAGACGATTTCAGCGGTGACGAAAATGCCATCGTGGATTTCAAGTACTCGTCGTCGCCGCGGATTACCTGGTGGTTCGATCATCATCAAAGCGCGTTTCTTACCGCCGAGGATGCCTCGCACTTCGAGCAGGACCTGAGCAATACGAAGTTCTACGATCCCGATTTCCGCTCCTGCACGAAGTTCATTGCTTCGGTGACCGAGCAACGGTTCGGCTTCAACCCCGCGCCGGTGGCCGAGTTGATCGAGTGGGCCGACATCATTGACGGGGCCCTCTACGACGATCCGCAGTCGGCGGTGGAGATGAAGGCACCGGCGATGAAGCTGACGATGGTGATCGAGACGAACCAGGATCCGCAGTTCATTCCCAGCCTGATCAAGATGTTGGCCTACAAGCCGCTGGCTGAGATCATTGCCGAACCGGCGATCGCTGAGCGAATCCCACAGCTCATGGAGCGCCACCGTCGCTCAATCGAGATCTTGCGCGAACGCGCCGAGTGTAAGGATGGAACAATCTTCTTCGACCTTACCGACTATGATTTGGAAGGCTATAACAAGTTCATCCCCTACTATCTGCATCCGCATTGCGTATACAGCGTGGGGCTCAGCAAGAGCAGTTTTCGCACGAAAGTTTCGGTCGGCTCCAATCCCTGGACGACCGTGACGGAGATGGAGAATCTGGCCAAGATATGCGAGCGCTACGGCGGCGGAGGACACGCGCGAGTCGGGGCAATCTCATTTCCGCCGAACCGGTTTGAAGAGGCGCGCCGGGCAGCCGAGGAAATCGTCACCGAATTGCGGGGCAGCTACCGGGCACGCCAGGGAAAATAAGTTTGATTCAGCCACGACGCAATGCGCAGCTTCGGTCTTAAACCCGGCTGCGCAGATCAAGCGTCCGCTGGTCGCACTGTTTCTGCATCGGCCGCAGCAAGTCCAGCACATCCCAAGCTAGTAGGCCATGACCATGTCAAGCGCTTATTTCGCTGCTGAGCTTCGCCGCGAGCTTAGCCTGCGCAGTCGAGCGTTTGCCAAACAGCGTCAGTTGGACCACGTTGAGAGCTGTGGTGGCTCGCCGGTGGTTGTGTACCAGCCGCATGAGAATGAGGTGCGCCACGGCAACTTCATTGACGAGAGTTATGCCGCGATCCTGAGCGAAACCTCATGGCAAAGGCGCCTAAGCAAAACCCATGCGCAAGCGCGAAGTTGTCTGCCCAGGAACGGGCGGGCGTGGAAGGAACTCGACTCCTGTAATAGCTCGGACGCGCTGCTGATGAATGTTTTCTGCTATCCGGGAGTGGCCGGGTGCTCAGCGGTCGCCTCGTTGCTGGGCATTGAACCGTCGCAGATTCCAGAGTTTGGATTTAAGGCGCGAGTGCCGTTGAAGAACGGACAAGCCGATCGGACCGAGGTAGATTTACGTCTGGGAGATATTCTGCTGGAAGCGAAGCTGACCGAGTCGAATTTCCAGTCGAAGGACGTCGCCGTGGTGCAGGGCTATCGCGATTTCCAAAAGGTGTTTGACTCCCGGCTTCTGCCGAAAGCCGGCAGCAAGTTTCTGTCGTATCAACTCATCCGCAACGTCTTGGCGGCATATGCCAACGACTGCAGCATCTGCGTGCTGCTCGACGCCCGACGGCCCGATCTGCTGGAGAGTTGGTACGGCGTGATGCGCGCAGTCCGGCTGGCGGAGGTGCGATTGCGATGCAAGGTACTAACCTGGCAGGAGCTGAGTGAGGCGCTACCCATCGCGTTGCGGGAATTCCTCGATATCAAGTACGGCATTGTGCCTACGGGATGCGCCGTTTCGGTGGTTCCGGGAATGGCAATCGTACTTTGACGAAAACGGGACACAATTTTTACATTTCGATGACAACGACACTAACCGGGAGAAGTACGCTGAAGGGAATTGCAGTAATGTCGGCGGATGGGTAGGTCGACGCGGACCAGCGACTCCTAGGCAGTTCCCATCCGCCGATACGGTTACGCTTGAAGTCAGAGCACGACCGTTCGCAAATCCGAAGAACCGCGCTCCCTCCGCTCCTTGGGGCACGGTGACACAGAAGGCACGGCGGCTGTCCGTGCCTTTGTGTTTGTCGCAAGACAACTTACTAATACGCCAGCAGGATTCGCAAGTCGCGAACGTTGTTGCCGGTTGGTCCGGTCATGATGGCGTCGCCGATCGCGTCGCACACTGGGAAGGCGTTAAAATCGTCCAGCGCCGCGGCAACGTCGCGGCTCTGCTGTCGCGCCCGTTCGACCGTCGTTCCATCCACGACCGCCCCCGCAGCCGGACTGTTGCCATCAATGCCATCGGTACCGGCGCTGAGCACGGTAATGTTTTCGCCCGCTATCTTTTGAGCGCAGTAGAGCGCGAATTGCTGATTACGTCCGCCCACCCCGGAGTTCGTTCCAACCTTCACCGTCACCTCGCCGCCCGAAATCAAGCAGGCGCGGGAAACTCCCTGACGCAACTGGCGCAAGCGCCGCAGCAGATGGTCGGCAGCCTGCTGGTAATCCCAGTCATCGCAGGTGTTGTCGATTTCCACGGCGAAACCGCACAACGCAGCACGTTCAACCGCGGCATTGACGGCGGTAGCGTTTGACAGCACGGTGGCATAACGCGAGTGTTCGAAGGCGGGATCGCCGGCCTTAGGGGTCTCCGGCAACTGTTCGCGATCGAACAAGACGCGCACGGGCGGCGGAAATTGTTTTAGCAAGCCATAGCGTTTGACGATCGCATAGCAGTCGGCCACGGTGGTGGTGTCGGGCATGGTTGGCCCAGACGCGAGCGCATCGAGCGCATTCTCCGGGACATCGGAAACCAACACCGAGGTTTGGTGCGCGGGTGCGGCGGCGCGGGCCACGCGTCCGCCTTTCAGTGCCGACAAATGCTTGCGGACAGCATTGATCTCGGCAATGGGTGCCCCGGAGTGCACCAGCGCCTGATAGGTCGCAACCATGTCCGCCAGCGAAATATCAGGATGGATGGGCTTCTCGGCAATGGCCGAGGCTCCGCCGCTGATGAGGTACAAGACCAGGGTTTGCGGCGATGACGTTTCTACCAACCGGAGAATGGCATCGCCGGCGCGCAGCGAGTCAGCGTTGGGAAGCGGATGACCGCCGATGAAATAGCGAAATCCGAAAAGCTGTGCGGGCGGCGCCGCCGGAGCCGCAACGATTCCGGAGAGTCCGGTGCCCACGATGCCGGCGAGCGCCTCTGCCATGGTGTGGCCCGCTTTGCCGATGGAAACCACCAGCGTCCGGAGGAAGCTTCTGAGATCGTAAAGATCGCTGCCGATGCGAAGGTAGTTGCGATCATATTGCAGGTGCCGGCTGAAGGCTCGGGGGATGCTGCACTCATTGAGGGCGTGCTGGAACATGTCGCGCACGCGGTCGCGCATTTCGCGGAGTATGGCTTCGGATGCCGGATCGGCGGGAGACGGGCGGGCGGGACATGTGGGGAGATTATAGCGGTCGCTTACTACGCGGCGTGGAGCAATTCCTGCAGCCAACTCTCCAGCGTAAGACGCATCTCGGTGAGATGGCCGGCGAAGAAATGATCGCCGGGAACGAACACCAGTTCCTTAGGATTCGCGGCCTGGGCGACAACTTGCTCCAAGGCCTGGTGCGGACCGTATTGATCATGATCACCGCTGACGAACAGCTTCGGCTTCTTGCATTCGCGCAAAAATGAGTAGCCGTATAAACGTCCCTCAGCTTCGACTGGAGTACCAATCGAAATCAGTGCCTGGACGTCTGGATCGGGACAGGCAGCGCGCAGTCCGGTCGCCGAGCCAAAGGAAAATCCTGCGAAGATGATGGGCAATCCAAACTCGTGCTTCAGCCAGGCGAGCGCGGATTGCACGTCGGCAATCTCGCCGCGTCCCTCGTCGTGCTGGCCGGCGCTCAGTCCGGTGCCGCGAAAGTTGAAGCGCAACACGGGAAATCCGAACGAGTTCAAGGCCTTCATGGCGTGAAAAACGACTTTGTTGTGCATGGTCCCACCGCCCATGGGATGAGGATGGCAAACCAGACCGGCGTGGGTGGCAGTGGAGGTGCCTGCATTCAGCAACGCCTCCAAACGGCCGGCAGGTCCATCCAGAAAAAATGATCTGATGGACGATTGTGCGATGGACAATTTCCCCATTCCGGCGGCAAAGAAAAAATGTGTGTCGCAACTAGGGACGGCCGAGTGCCGCGCCCAATCAAGGTTTAGCCCCGCGGGCTCGCTATTCACCGCGGGGCTTTTAGCGTCTGCGGTCTGGGACCGCAGACGCAGCAAATAATGTAACTCAATTCGAGTGCCGACGAATTATTTTTTCGTAAAACATTTACCTTAGGCTGCAGTGAGCATGTTGATGGCCGTTGTAACGCTGACCTTGGACCCGCATTTTCACTGGTTCGTGCTGGCGAGTAACGAAAAAGTGTGTTGCATTTTGTTGCGGGAGGATGCAAGAAAATTCACTTACGATTTTGCAATTCTTTGGGGCGGTCGGATCCGGGTCCACAGATTTGCGACAATCCTTGCCCGGAAAAACGGAGGCACAAGGCATACTGTTAAGGGGACGATATGATTCGCTTCGGCATTGTGGGATTCGGACTGCACGCGGTGAAGCGGCTGATGCCTGGCTTCCGGCAGGCGAAACGTTGCCGCGTTACCGCGCTATCCCGGCGCGACTTGCGGGCCGCGCAGGACTCGGCGCGCGAGTTTGGAGTGGACCATGCATTTGCTTCCACCGCAGAGCTGTGCGCCTCGCCCGACGTGGATGCGGTGTTCGTCACTACTCCCGATGCGCTGCATGTGAAGGACGTACTGGAAGCGATCCGTCATGGCAAGCCGGTGCTCTGTGAGAAGCCGATGGCGAGAAATGGGGATGAGGCGCGCGCCATGGTAAGCGCTGCTCGCGAAGCGGGTGTGATGCTGGGCGTGGCGCACGTCATGCGCTTCGAAGAGAGCGTGAAGCTGTTTCGCCAGCAAATTGCAGCCGCAGCGATTGGCCGGCCGCAACTGGCGCGAGCTGACTTTCTGGCTCCGCAGCTCAGCAGCCCGCGTCGCTGGATCAACGATCCCAAGCTTGCGACCGGAGGACCGCTGGCCGACGTCGGCGTGCATTGCATCGACACGTTGCGCTTCGTCCTGGGCAAAGAGGTACTTGCGGTTTCGGCGCGGGCACACTATGACGAACATTGGGTGGTGGAGGCGTCGGGCTCATGCTGCTGGAGTTCGAAGGTGGAATGCTGGCGACGGTTTCAGTTTCAGCACGCACACCGTATCGAACGCTTCTCGAAATTGCCGGCGAAACTGGAGTGCTTTCGGCGGTAAATGGGTTAAGCGTCGAACGTCCGCCGACAGTGGAACTGACACGCGCCTTTGAGGTGATCGAGAGCAGAGAGGTCTCGAATGCCAACGCACACGCGGCCCAGGTCGATGCCTTTGCCGCTGCCGTCGAAGAAGGCCGAGACTTCGAAATTCCCGGAGAAGAAGGCTTGCGTAATCAGTTGGTGCTCGACGCGGCCTTTCGCAGCGTAAAGAGCGGCAGAGCGGAGCCCGTGTAACGTCACCTTATCGTGTAGACAAACAGCTTCCTCTGCCACTCGGGCTTGCCATGTCGGCAGTCACTCCGCAGGCCGGGTGGTGACAGGATGATGCGGGAGGGAATCCGGCATTTCGGAAACGTTCCACGCCCATGCAGCCAGCAACGCTGCGCCCTCATTGATCTGATCGGGAATCACTTTGTCGAAGGTGTCGGTCTGGCTGTGATGCGCTTCGCGATAGTGAGCCGGCAACTGTAGGCAGAAGTAAGCGGGCACGCCTTTTTCCAGGAACTCCACATGATCAGAGGAGCCGAAATAGCGCGTGCTGAGCGGCCGCATATCGAAGACCTCTTGCAAGGGCTGGTAAATCTCGCTCATCAGAGGCGCCGTCTCCCACAGGTTTTCCAGCGCAATGCTGAAGACCTTGCCGGTCCCAGTATCGTGAATCAGAACCGCATCGATCTTCGAAATTTCGGCGGCATGATTCTTGACGAAGGTGTCTGCCCCAACGCCGCCTTGCTCTTCGCCGGTGAAGAGGATGAAGGTGATGGTGCGCTTCGGTTTCCAGCCCAGTGCCTGCAACGTGCGCGCAGCTTCAAGCGTGGCCATGGCGCCGGTGCCGTTATCGAGAGCGCCTTGTCCCAGGTCCCAGGAATCAAGGTGGCCGCCGATGATGACGCGTTCGTCAGGATGTTCCGTGCCTTTGATTTCGGCAACGGTAATCGAGGCCGGCACGGGCTTGTCGGTGAAGGTGTCCTGAAGGTTGAACTTCATGGTGGCCGGCCCGACCTGGAGCAGGCGATACAGCAGGTCGTAGTCCTCGTGAGTCAGGAAGGCCATGGGGACTTCGGTGGGAGAGTAACGCGGATAACCGCCGGTCATGGTGTAAAGGCTGTCGGTCTTGCCGCTGTCCATCAGCATCAGCGCAGGTTGTTCCTCCGCAATCTGGCGCGTGAATCCGCGCAGGGCTCCGCCGGCCCATGCTGGCCTCGGGCACACCGCGTGGCGGCGGAATCACGGCGTCGTAAGCGTTGTCGGGATTCGGATCCAGCTTCGACATGTCGGCCGGCTTGCGCAGCATGACGATCTCGCCTTTCAGCTTGCCCTTGTACTGGTCCAGGTCGGCCGGCTTCTGGATGTCCAGCACCATGACATCGCCAGTGACTTCGCCATTGGTGCCTTTGCTCCAGCCGAAGTGCATGAATGCCGATGCGTTTCTGGATCGGGCTGGTGATCTCGGCGGTTTCCAGTCCGCGCGTCCAGCCATGCGCGATCTGCGTGGTCTCCAGATGCGCGTCGACGCCGTAGTCCTTGAAGCGCTTCAGTGTCCAGTCGCTGGCTGCCTGCATTTGCGGCGAGCCGGTGAGCCGAGCGCCGATCTGCGTGGTCAGATATTCCAGGTTCTTCATCAGCTCGGAGTGGGCCTTCACTTCGGCAGCAATCTTCTGGTCGGCCTCCTCCATCGCTTTGCGATAGGCAGTGCGCTGCTCGGCGGTACGTTGCGCGGCTCTGAGTGGGCTGCGGGACCCGTCCGGAAAGGCTTGCGGTTCCTGGGCCAGCAATAGAGCGGAGGACAGAAGTACTACAAAGAACGCCAGCAACCGGCGACGAATTCGTTCATTGCGCCTTCCTCGGAGAAATTAGCAAGCGATTGATCATAGCGGCTCAAGCGATGATTTGTGCCAACGGGAGCGTGGAAGGAGCCCTGAAAGCATTTATGGAGCGCAGGTGTTTTCAGAGAAGCGGCGTCGAGGAGCAAGGATTCTGTGCAGGAGGGCCTGTCGTCCCTACAGGACTCCCGTCGACTCTTCTGTCCTCCCCAGCACTCCGCCTGAGGCTGCGTGCTGGGCTAGACTCTTTCGCCCTGCGGGCTGGATTGTTGGCTACGCCTCTGCAAAATCACCTCTGTTCCGGATTATGTGGCCCAGTTGCGGCGATCGATGAAGGTCTTGCGGCTCGTAGGTCTTGCCGCGGGCCAGCTGCCGGTCTTCGCGCTTGGAAGTCCACAGCAGGATTGGCCCGGTAATCGTGCGGAGCAGGCGCGTAGCCGATCCGAACTCGTGCTCGATCTCGCGCCGCAGTTCGCGAATCCTGATCGAGACGGACGCGTTGGTTTTCTTCAGACGCTTCTCCATCACCCACAGCGCGGCATCGTAGGTGGTGCGCAGCTTGACGGCTTCGTTGGCGATGCGCTGGCGGACGCGCAGGTCGGGATGATCGTGATAGCGCTTCCAGCCTTGAAAAATCGTGTCGCAGATTCGGAACAGGCTGGGGCCGTTGCGCTCGAAGTCGAAACGGAAGGCCCAGTCGAGCAGGCGCTTGGAGTCGTCGCGAGAAATGGCGGCGTGCTCGAAATTGAATTTGAACTGCCCATGAATGTCGGCCAGGTCGACGCCGTCGAGCATGCGGCCCTCCTGCTCCATCTGCTGGAAGAGCGGCGTGCCCGGGACCGGCGTGTACAGCATGAACTGATGGAAGTCGGTGCCGTGGGAGACGGCGTACTCGATTTCCTGGCGAATGTTCTCCGGCGTGTGATGTTCCAGGCCGACGATGGTCGAGCCCAGCAGCTTGATGCCGTGCTGCGCAGCTCGGAGGCCAGTGCCTGAGTATCGGTGTTGCGCAACTTTGCATAGGACGAGTTCGGCGATTCCAGGCCCAGCCAGATCCAGGAGACGCCGAGCTGAACCAGTTCCTCCATGGTGTACTTGCGAATCGCGTTGGCCGAGGAGAACACGTACAGCGACCAGCTCTTGCCCGCCTGCTTCATGCGCTCCAGCAGCTGCATGGCGCGCGGCCGGTTGAGCAGGAAGTTTTCGTCCATCATGAAGAACGAGCTGACGTTCATGGATTGCTCCATGTGCTCCATCACGTCGAACAGCTCGTCTCCCGATTCGTAGAAGTTGACGCTCTTGCCTTTGCCGCCGAAGAACGATGAGGTGGTGCAGAAGTTGCAGCCCAGCGGACATCCGACCGACGGAATGATGGTAGCTGCGGTATCGCGCGTGTTGTCGGGAACGCGCATTCCCAGCACATGCATGCCGAAGCCGGACAGAATTTCGGGATGCTGAATGGGGGCGCTGGGGTCTTCGCCGAGATAGCGGCGCATCCAGGCGATGCCTTCGCCGCGAACAATGCAATCCGCATCAATCAATTTGTCGATGCCGGGAATGGCGGCGACGTGTCCGCCGACGACGATCTTCGACTTGGGCGACAGCGCCGCACCCGGCGGCACATCTCGCGCACCTTGCCGAAATTGGGGATGATGCCGGAGATGCCGACAATGTCATACTCGTGTTGAGGTCAGCTCGCGCTCGAAACGTTCGAGAGTGGGGAAGTCGAGCAGCGTGCTGGGGGCGGAAATGTTACGCTGAATCATCATCAGGCCCCAGGAGCGATGGAACATGCGCAGCGAAAAGCTGCCTTGCGCGCGGGTGACCTGGTTGTGATACAGCTCCATGGGATTGATGGCGCGGCTGCCGAACTCGTCATCGCGCGCATACGGTCCGAAGACCGAGCTCAAGCAGCACGCGCGCCTTCGTACCTTTGGGATGCGGAGCAATTGCATCTGAATCTGCTGTCGAAATCATGCCTCCATGGTAGGAAGGAGCCTCGCAGCTTTCCGTGATATGTGGCACGCTCAGGATTGAAATGACAGAACTATTACATTGCTGCCGGATTTGGGAGAGCCGTAGTTGGGACACTGACCGACACGCGAATGCCATTGAGCGGGAATACCAGAACATCGCGAAATTAATCCCTGGCTGATCGCCATCGCCGTCATGTCGAGCACCTTCATGGAGGTGCTGGACACGACCGTGGTCAACGTTTCGCTGCCGCACATTGCCGGCAGCCTGTCCGCCAGCAACGACGAAGCCACCTGGACGCTGACGTCGTACCTGGTGGCCAACGCCATCATTCTGCCCATGACCGGCTGGCTGGCCGGACGCTTCGGCCGCAAACGGCTGCTGATGTTGTCGGTCACCGGATTCACCGTCGCGTCGTTTCTGTGCGGACTGGCGCCCACGTCTGCCGTTCCTCATTGTCTGCCGCGTCATTCAAGGCGCCTGCGGCGGCGGACTGCAACCGCTTTCGCAAGCCATCCTGCTGGAATCGTTTCCGCCGGAGAAGCGCGGGCAGGCGATGGCCTTTTGGGCGCTCGGCATCGTGGTCGCGCCCATGCTCGGCCCGGTCGCCGGCGGCTGGCTCACCGACAACTACAGTTGGCGCTGGGTCTTCTACATCAACATTCCCATCGGCGTGATCGCGCTCATCCTGACGCAGATTTTCATCTTCGATCCGCCCTATCTGCGGCATCGCCAAAAGACGAGGCATCGATTTCTGGGGAATCGGCTCTGCTGATCGTCGGCATTGGCAGCCTGCAGATCATGCTCGACAAGGGGCAGGAGGACGACTGGTTCGGCTCGCACTTCATCGTCACGCTGGCCGTGCTCGCGGTCGTCGGGATTGAGCGGGCTTATCATTCGCGAGCTGACGGCAGAACATCCCATCCTCGATCTCACTGTCTTCAAGTATCGATCGTATGCCATCGGCACGTTCCTGATGACGCTGATCGGATTCGTGCTCTACGGCAGCACGGTGCTGTTGCCGCTGCTGATGCAGGTGATTGCTGGGCTATACGGCGACCCATGCCGGCGTCACCAATCTGCCGCGCGGCCTGGCGTCGTTCCTCATCATGCCGATTGTCGGCCGACTGACCGGCAAGTTCGACAACCGCAAGCTGCTGGGCATCGGCCTGGTCGCGTCGGCCTACGCCATGTGGGAGCTCTCGCGGTTCAGCCTGAACGTGGCGTCGACGAACTTCTGGTGGCCGCTGATGATTCAGGGCGCGGCGCTGGGATTCGTCTTCGTGCCGCTCACCACCATCACCAACAATCCGATTCCCAATGAGCGCATGGGCAACGCCACCAGCATCTTCAACCTGATGCGCAACATCGGCGCCAGCATCGGCATCTCGATGGTGGAGACGGTGCAGTTCCGCAAGCAGCAGACGCACATCAACTATCCTGGGCGAGCACATTTATCCGGAGAGCGCGTACGGCACAGCAGATGCTGGAAGCCATGAAGGCGATACTTCATGAGCCAGGGTTCGAGCGCGGCGATGGCCACGCAGCAGGCCTATGAGCTCGATGTGGGGAATGGTGCAGCGGCAGGCCGCCATGCTCTCCTACAACGATACGTTCCTCTTTCTGGCGATCGATGTTTGTCGTGCATGATTCCGTTTCTGTTCCTGCTGCGCAAGCCGAAGGCGGTAAAGCCGGGTGCGGCGATGATGCATTAGCTTGCCCGGAACGCATGCCTGTGGGCAGATGAGCTAGACTGCTTTTCAGTTTAAGGAGCCGTGGCTGATGCCCGGAAACTGTGCTTTCTCTGGTTACTGTTGCTTGGGCTTTCGCTGCCTCAGGCGCTGCGCGCACAGGCTGCAACCGGACAGACTGCCGCAACACCATCTAATGCTACTCAGTCGAAGACGGCGCAATCCAAGGCCAGCGCAATCCAAGCCGAAAGCCGTCAAGCCGCAACCGTCGGACTGGTGGCAGCACGCCGTTTTCTACGAGATCTATCCGCGCAGCTTTGCCGACAGCAATGATGACGGCATCGGCGACCTGAACGGCATCACCTCCAAGCTGGATTACCTGAAGAAGCTGGGAGTCGATGCCATCTGGATCACGCCGTGCTTTCCGTCGCCGCAAGTGGATTTCGGATACGACGTTTCCAACTACGAAGACATCGATCCGATGTACGGCACGCTGTCCGACTTCGATCAGATGCAGAGCGAAGCGCAGCAGCACGGCATTCGCATCATTCTCGACTTCGTGATGAACCACACCTCCGACCAGCACAAGTGGTTCATCGATTCGCGTTCTTCCCGCACCTCGAAACATCGCGACTGGTACATCTGGCGCGACGGCAAGGGGCCGAACCAGCCGCCCAACAACTGGGTGGCGCTGTTTGGCGGATCGGCGTGGCAGTTCGACGGCAAGACCAACCAATACTATTACCACTATTTCTATCCCCAGCAGCCCGACCTGAACTGGCGCAATCCAGCAGTGAAAGACGCGATGTTCGACGTGACGCGCTGGTGGTACGACCGGGGCGTCGCCGGCTTCCGGCTGGATGCGGTGGACACGCTTGTTCGAAGATCCCAACCTGCACGACAATCCCATTCTGCCGGGCAAGAACGCTTACGGCGATCCCAACATGAAGAACCAATACAACGACAATCTGCCCGAGGTGCACGACATCCTGCAAGGGCTTGCGGAAGGTCGCCGACAACTACAATGCGGTGCTGATCGGCGAGACCTGGCGACGGACAATATCGAGCAGCTCAAGCAGTACTACGGACGACACGGCAACGAACTGCAGATGCCGATGGACTTCATGTTCACCAAAGTCAACAAACTTTCGCCGCCGGAATTTCGCAAGCAGATTGCGGCGGTGAATTCCGCCGACGGCTGGCCGGTATACGTCATGAGCAATCATGATATCGAGCGCTCCTACAACCGCTATGGCGACGGCAAGCACAACGACGAAATCGCCAAAGTGATGGCCGGACTCTATCTCACGCTGCGTGGCACGCCGATCCTGTATTACGGCGAAGAAATCGGCATGCAGAACAACGATCCCAAGTTCAAGAAGGACGTGAAGGATCCGATCGGCAAGCTAGGCTGGCCGAACGAAAAAGGCCGCGACGGCGAGCGCACTCCCATGCAGTGGGACAACACGCCCAATGCGGGCTTCACCAAGGGCATTCCCTGGCTGCCGATTCCGGTGAGCTACAAGACCCACAATGTGGCCAGCGAGCAGAAAGATCCGAACTCGATTCTGGTTTTCTATCAGCATTTGCTGGCTCTGCGGCACACCAATCCGCGCTGCTGGATGGCGATTACGTCGCGCTGAATGAAAACGATCCCAACGTGATGTCGTATCTTCGCCGCTACAAGGACAAGGCGGTGCTGGTGGTGTTGAACATGTCGGCTGCAGCCGCAGAAGGCGAGCTTCAATCTTGCGGCACAGGGATTTTCCTCCGCGCAGGCGAAGACGCTGCTGACCACCATGCCGGCGATGCAGGGCACGGCGTCGCTGTCAGATATGTCGCTGGCGCCGTTCTCGGTCTACATCGGGGAAGTCGAAGAAGTCAGCGGGAGCGGACTTGGGGAAGTAGTGTTCTACTGCGCAAACAGTTTGCGGTCAACACTGGGAAAAGGAAATCACTCAGGTCGAATTTTTCAGCGAACTCTGAAAGGCGGCCCGTGATGGCAAGAAATGAAGAACTCGCCGAAGGCGTACGTTTGGCTAGTCGACGCCAGGCTCTGAGGGCACGTTCCCTCGAGAGGCGCCTAATCATACTTTGTCCGCCAGCCGTAAGAGGTTCGTGTTACAACTGAAACGTACCGACCATGAACAGCAAGCGCACCACCATTTTCTTTCTTTCGGCGCTTCTCGTGCTGGTGCTGCTGCTGTCCATCTTCATCACCTGACCTTTCCTTAAGCCGTTTGCTTTTGCGGTCATTCTGGCGGTCGTCTTCTATCCGCTGCACGAATGGATTCTACGGGTCACGAAACAACGCCACGGTGTCGGAGCGCTGCTCTCCACTCTGGCCGTGCTCCTGCTCTTCGGGGTGCCGGCTTTCATCATCACCACGCTGGCCGCAAACGAGGCCTTGACCGCGGCGCACTATCTGAGCCGCAGAAGCGCCGAAGAGGGCGGGTTCACGATTTTCGTTACCAACCTGGCTGCGCGGCCGCTGCACTTCATCGGACACTGGGTCGATCTTTCGAAGTACGATCTGACGCCATCATCAGCTCCAACGCCCAGAAGGTCAGCCTAGGGATGGTCGGCTTCGGCGCCGCCATTCTCAGCAATCTGGCGCGATTCACCGTCGACGCGCTGATCACGTTTGTCATTCTGTTTTTCCTGTTTCGCGAAGGCAAGGATTGGGCGTATCGCGCCGGCAAACTCATGCCGCTTTCGCGATGCGCAGGTGGCGCGGCTCTACCAGAACATCTCCGACACCATCATCGCCAACGTTTACGGCATCCTGACGGTGGGCGCGGCACAGGGCATTCTTACCGGCATCGCCATGCGGATCGTCGGGATGCCGTCCTCCCTGTTGCTGGGACTTGGCGGCGGGATTCGCGTCGATCATTCCCGTCGTCGGCTCGGCGCTGGTCTGGGCTCCGGTCGCGATCTACCTGCTGGTGACCGGCGCGATCTGGAAGGGCGTGTTCCTGCTGATGTGGGGAACTGGTCGTCGTCAGCACCATCGACAACGTGATGCGGCCCTGGGTGGTGGGCGGACGCGTGGAACTGCATCCGATGGTGCTGCTGTTCTTCATCTTGGGAGGCGTGGAGGCGTTTGGATTTCTCGGATTGTTTCTGGGGCCGGTGGTGGCGTCGGTGCTGGCGGCGGTGTTCGCCATGCTGCGCGAAGAATTGAGCGAGCCGAAGGACCGTCGCCTGGCAGGATTCCGCCAATTGATTCGTTAATCGGCGCGTCAGGGGCGTGTACAGGTCTCCCTGCTTGCGCTCGCCGATGCTTCCTCAGCGCCTTGACGGCGTACTCCTGGAAATGCGGCGAGTTGCGATGCGCCTCCAGAGCAGCGTCATCGCGATACTGTTCGTAGATGAAGAAGTGACGCGGATCGTCCTGATGGCGATGGACGATGTACATCAGGCATCCCGGCTCCTGCCGGGAGGCGGCTTGCAGCTTGGCGAAGATTTCGGCTACTTCATTTTCATGTCCGGGATTCGCGATCCAGGTTACTGCCAAGACAAGCATCGAGAGCCTCCGAGATAGACTCGGTTCCTATGTGGATTTGTACCGGGCACGCTTCAGAGTGCCGCAACCATGCCAAACATGGCTTGGGCTTCAGCCCAGGGGTTTCTAGTCTTGCGGGGCTAAAGCCCTGGCATCTGGGCGCTTCGTTTGGCACGGCTGGAAGTCGTGCCCTGACAACCCAGAACAGGATATGAGACGAGTTCAAGGGTCGATCATCCGACGTATAAGCACGGCACAGACGTTCAGAGCGAAATTGATCTATTAGGTGCCTAGCGATCCAGCACCTGAGCGAACTCCGGCATGCAGATCGTCTGCTCGCGGTCCGGGCCGGTGGAGACAATCGCAACCTTCGCGCCCGACTCCTTCTCGACGAACTCCAGATACTGCTTCGCCTTTTCCGGCAGCTGATCGTAGTTGTCGACGCCGTACGTGTTCGTCTGCCATCCCGGCAAGCTTGTTGTAAACCGGCTCGATCTTCTCGTAGCCGGAGATCTGCGCCGGAATCTGCTGCGTCTCTTTGCCGTCGATCTTGTAGCTGACGCAGACCGGAATCTCCGGCTGCTCGTCGAGCACATCAAGCTTGGTCACCACCAGCCAGCTGGTGCCGTTGATCATGTTGGAGTAGCGCAGCAGCGGCAGTCGAGCCAGCCGGTGCGACGCGGACGTCCAGTAACCGCGCCGAACTCGTTGCCTTTCTTGCGCAGCGCCTCGCCGATTTCGTCCTTCGATTCGGTGGGGAACGGACCTTCGCCGACGCGCGTGCAATAGGCTTTGGTCACGCCGATCACGGTGTTGATCGATGTCGGAGGCACGCCGGTTCCCGTCGCCGCGCCGCCGGAAGTCGCGCTCGATGAAGTCACGAACGGATAGGTGCCGTGATCGATGTCGAGCATGGTGCCTTGCGCTCCTTCGAACATCACCGACTCGCCGTTGGCGATCGCGCTGATTCAGCAGCAGGGCCGTGTCGGTGACGAATGGCGCGACCCGGTCGGCAATCTCCGAGTACTCGGCGATACATCTTGTCAGCATCGAGCGGCTCGCTGTTGAAGAGCGCGTGCGCGATGGTGTTCTTCTCGCGGCAGGCGTTCTCGATGTGCTTCTGCAGCAGCGTCTTGTCGAGCAGGTCCTGCACGCGCAGACCGCTGCGCGCCATCTTGTCCTCGTATGTGGGACCAATGCCGCGCGAGGTGGTGCCGATCTTCACGCGTCCGGGAGCGTTCTCCGCCGCCAGTTCGATCATGCGGTGATAGGGAAGAATCACGTGCGCGCGGTTGCTGACGAAGAGATTGCCGTCAACCTTCACGCCGGTCGCGCGCAGCGCGTCGACTTCCTTCATGAAGGCGAAAGGATCGAGCACGACGCCGTTGCCGATGACGCCGCGGCAGCCTTCGCGCAGCACGCCGCAGGGAATCAGCTGCAGGATGAACTTCTTGCCGTGGATGGTGACCGTGTGTCCGGCGTTGTGGCCGCCGGAATAACGCGCCACGACCTTGAAGCGCTCGGAGAGAACGTCAACGATTTTGCCTTTGCCTTCGTCGCCCCATTGGGCGCCGACGACGACTGCTGTCTTGCCTGTTTTCAACTTGCTACTCCGCTGGCGATTCGCGGAATTCGGTTACGCGATCCGCAGATTCGCACACAACTCGCCTCTGTTGGTGAAACAAAACCTGAATTCTGGGAAATGGATGTGAGACGGGCTGTGTAACTTTAGATTTTACAGGGTTCCAGCGCAATGCAGGGGCAGCAATGTGGAACTGCGCGAACCTGATTGGGAGCGATGAGCCGTTACACTATTTTGAATGCCCGAACTTCCTGAAGTAGAAACCATTGCCCGCGGCCTCGACAAACGCATCGCGGGCGATGTGATCGAGTCGGTCTGGCTGGGCGAGAAGCCGCAGCCGCTGAAGTCTTCTGCCGCCGAGATCGCCTCCGTGCTGGAGCATTCGCGCATCGTGCATGTCCGGCGCGCCGGCAAGCATATTGTTTTCGATCTGGAACGCCAACCCGAGGGAGGAAAGCGCGACCCGGGTTAGCGTCCAACACAGGGACGCGAACCTGGGGCACTGAATCGAAGCGCGGTCAGTGGATCGTGCATCTCGGCATGACCGGGCAGTTGCTGATCGCGTCGCCCGAAGCCGAGATGCTGAAGCACACGCATGCCGTGCTGAAGCTGAATCCGGACGCGAGCTGCGCTTTGTCGATATGCGTCGGTTCGGCAGACTGTCTGTCGTGCGCATCGACTCCGAGAAGGGAGCAGGTTTCGGAGCGCCGGGCGTCGAGCCGCTGGACATCGACCTCGACCATTTCATCCCGCTCTTCCACGGACGCAAAACTCCGATCAAGAGCGCGCTGCTCAATCAGAAGCTGCTGAGCGGCGTCGGCAACATCTATGCCGATGAGTCGCTGTTCCGCGCCAAGGTTCGGCCGCGCCGTCGCGCCACGTCGCTGACCCGGGCCGAATTGGGGAAGCTTCATAAGGGACTGCAGAAGGTCTTGCGCGAGGCGATCAAACTCGGCGGGTCGTCGGTCAGCGATTACGTCGACGCCGAAGGCCGCGAAGGATTCTTCCAATTGAAACATTGCGTTTACGGACAGAGAAGGGAAGCCATGTTTGGTGTGCGGAACGCCCATCAAGCGGGTTATCATCGCAGGACGCAGCAGTCATTATTGTCCGCATTGCCAGAAGTAAATGATTCACCACGGAGACACGGAGATCACGGAGTGGATACAAAGCAAAATAAAACTCACGTGCCTCGGTGGTAAAACAAGTCTCCACGATATCGAAGAGGACCTCTGAGGCCATATGAGCGTTTATTCGATTGCAGTCGATCTTGGTGGCACCAACCTGCGCATCGCCGCAGTCAACAGCGATGGCAAGCTGCTGGAGAAGCTGACCACCGGAACCGAGGTCCAGCGTGGCCGCGACTTCGTCATCCGCGAAATGTGCGATGCCATTCAGTCGCTGATCGACCAAGCATCGCAGCTCGGGCGATCTTGCGGGCATCGGCATTGGCGTTCCCGGGTTCATCGACATGGACACGGGAACGATCATGCGATCGCCGAACCTTCCGGACTGGGAGAACTTTCCGGTGCGCGAGGAGATCGAGCGCAGGCTGGGCACGAAGGTCATTCTGGAGAACGACGCCAACGCCGCGGCGATGGGCGAGAAGTGGCTGGGCGCCGGCCGCAACACCGATCACATGGCGATGTATACGCTGGGCACTGGCGTGGGCGGCGGCATCGTGTTGAATGGCCGCCTGTGGCACGGCATGAACGGCATGGCCGGCGAGTTGGGCCACTTCAATGTCGAGTCCGAAGGACATCCGTGCGGCTGCGGCAGTCGCGGCTGTCTCGAACAATATGCGTCGGCGACCGCCATCGTTCGCATGGCGCACGAGGCGATCGATAGCGGCGACGCTCCCGACCTGGCCGAGGCAGCGCGCGGCAATGTCGAGTTCACTTCGCGTGGCATCTACCAGCTGGCGATCCAAGGTCACGCGTCGGCGCAGCGTATTTATCAGCGAGTCGGCCGCGCGCTGGCTATCGGTATCGGCGGAATGGTCAACGCTCTCAACCTGCCGATGTACGTGATCGGCGGAGGCGTGGCGAGCGCCTGGGACGCTTTCGCTCCGACCATGTTTCAGGAGCTGAAAGTGCGCTCGTTCATCTACTCCGTCACCGCGCCGGATCGAGTGGAGCCGGGCAAGAAGCATACGGTGGTGACCATCGCGCTGATGGGAAGCGACGCCGGACTGTACGGCGCAGCGCGCTTGCCGATGCTGGGTCCCGCAGCGCAGACCGAACCCATGCGGAGCTCCAGCAATCCCTAGTGTGCACAGCGCGCTCCTTTCCGGCGCAACGTTAGAGGCGAGACACTGCTGAAAAATATGCCGGAGAACACAATGTAAAGGGTGCCCACCGCATCTTTGCGTTAAAGCAAAAACCGCCAGCTTCGGAGGCTGGCGGCGGTTTGCAGGCTGTTGGCGATCGTTCATTGCAACTCCGGAATCCTCGCCCGAGCGCGCTTTAAAGCTTCCAGGAAACGTTGATTGTGCTCCCGCGTACCGATAGTGACGCGGAACGCGTCCGGTGCGCCCCACGGACCGTTCATGGGGCGAACAATGACTCCATCTTCCTGCAACAAGTGACAAAGGTTGGTAACGTCCTCACCCACGTGGCAAAAGAGAAAATTCGACCAGGTTGGGACCACCCGAATTCCCATCTCCGAGATTGCGTCGCGCAGCACTTTTTCTCCCGCCGCATTGGCCTTCACCGAGCGTTGCACGTGCGCCGCATCGGCCAGCGCGGCCAGTGCCGCCGTTTCCGCCAGAGAAGGCACCATGAAGGCCGGCTTCATCCGAGCGATGTAGCTGATCAACTCCGCCGGTCCCATCCCATAGCCCACGCGCATTCCCGCCAGTCCATGGGCTTTGGAGAATGTTCGCAAGCACCACTACCGGTCGCTCCGCGCGCACATATTGCAGCGAGTGGGAGTAATCCAGGCCGCGCTGGGCCGCAAAATAGCTGGCGTAATCGTAGTAGGCCTCATCCAGCACGGTGATCACGTGGGCCGGCAGGCGGTCGAGGAAGCGATCGATGGCGGCCGCATCCAGCACCGTGCCGGTCGGATTGTTCGGATTGGCGATGTAGACCACGCGCGTGTTGCCATCGACGGCTTCCAGAATCGCGTCCAGATCGAAGCCGTCATTCAGGGTCGGTACTTCGATGAAGTGCGCGCCTGTTACACGGGTCACAATGGGGTAGACGATGAACGACAGCTTGCTGGTCACGGCGTTCAGTCCGGGCCCCAGCAGGGTGCGCGCAATCAGCTCCAGAAAGGTCGTAGAACCCGCAGTCACGAGAATCTGATCGGGGTTGACCTCATGCAGTTCCGCCAGACGCGCGATCAGCTCGGTAACGCCGTGGTCGGGATAGAAATGAATCTCATGGCTGGCCGCTTTGATGGCCTCAATCGCCAGCGGAGAAGGCCCAAAGGGATTTTCATTGGAGGCCATTTTGATACAACGCACGCCACTCTCCAATTCCGCTTGCCGCAAGGGCTTGCCCGGCGCATAACTAGGCAGATTATGTAGATGCCCCGGAACCAGCTTTCTATAGTCTCTCTTCATTCAATCTCCGCTGTTCCTGTGCTTCATCGTAGGTCTCTATAGTGGTTCCACCGCAACACAAGCGGTCATTCCGAGCGAGCCCGGCGGGGCGCGCGAGTCGAAGACTTAGTCCGAGGCGCTCGAAGCGTATCGGAAGGCTGCTCCACCTTCCCGGTTCCTCGCCCGCTCGCCGCACTCTTCAGTTGCGCAACTTCCTGCGCCGTTAGATGCCGAAACTTGCCCGGCTCGACATCCAACTGCAGCGGCCCATAACGCACGCGCTTAATCTTCTCCACGTGATGTTCGATCTCCTCGAACATCCGCCGGATTTGCCGGTTGCGTCCTTCGACCAGCGTCACCTCGTACCAGGGATTGGCAGCCTCACGCAACAGTTTGATGAGCGCCGGAGCGGTCTTTACCGCCCTCGAGCGCCGATACGATCCCGGCTTCGGTTCCCGTCCCGCGGGAGTCTTCAGCGGCGAGCGTTTCCCGGGAAGCAGGATGCCGCGGCGCAGCTTCTCAATCTGGTCGTCCGTTGGCTTGCCGCTGATCTTGACCAGATACGTCTTGGCCACATGCGACGAAGCGTGCGTCAACTTCTGCGCCAGCTCGCCATCATTGGTCAGCAACAGCAAGCCTTCGCTCAGGTAATCCAGCCGTCCCACCGGATACACTCGCGCTCCAACGCCGCGCAATAAATCTAATACCGTGGGGCGGCCTTCCGGGTCAGTGACCGTGGTCACGTAACCCTTCGGTTTGTGCAGCAGCAGGTAGACATGCCGCTCGGGACCGCTCAGCGGCTTGCCATTCACCTTGATGCGATCATGCTCGAGATCGGCCTTGCTGCCCAGCTCGGTGACCGTCTGCCCATTCACCGAAACCAGCCCGCTGGTGATCAGCTCTTCGGCCTTGCGCCGCGAAGCGATGCCAGCCGCAGCGATGATTTTCTGCAGACGCTCAGCCGGCATGGTTGGACACTCCTGGGCGGAGATGTCCGCTCTTCGCTCTTCGTTCTTGGCTCTTTGCTATTCGCCTCTCGCTCTTCGCCAGAAGGAAGCGGCACAGCTTTGCCGCCTGCTGAAAAACTCTCCGCAGCGCTCCGATCGGGTAGTGCAGCGCTTCAGCGCCGCGTGCAACGTTTTTATGTTTGTCATCTCGAGCCGGCTTCAGCCGGTGAGGCATCTGCATTTCTCCGCCTAACGACCAAGCATCAGGGGCATCAGCCGACCACACTTGCCCATCGATTACAGCCATCTGACCACTGACAACCGACAACTGGGCTAGCCCCCCTCCCCCCACCTGCTCGTAAAATCTTGAAAACACTAGAGCGTGTCCGCAAAATCTTGAGCCGAGATGGCTTACATGCAAAATCTTGAGCAGTAAGGACTTATTGTCAAATTCTTCGAGATGAGTGGGGATTTTGGCTTTCGAGGGTCTGACGGGGCGGGCAGTTCAAAAAACGACGCTGGTGTCGAATCACTCAGTCACGCTCTGGAGGATGTTGTGGGAGTCGCAGCCCGAAACGCAACCCCGCGTCATCCTTCCTTTTCACATTGTACTCTGTGCCCGGCACCAAACCCAGAAACTCTGTCACAAATCAATGTGATCTCAAGCCGGGTAACAGATGGAGTGGGTATGAACGGCTAGAGCAGCGCCACCGTGGCAAGGCGGTCTTTCAAGTCCGCATCAAGCTACCCGTTAGAACTCACGTGCCCAGCAGTCTCTGTCAGAGCTCGATTGATCCTGGCGTCGTGAACCCTCCACGTTGACCCCAGGCATTTGCCAGTCGGTTTAGATTGGCAACACCTAATGCCCCCGCCACATCCCAACCATTGCCCAGGTCCCGCTGGTAAATCTTTCCTGCACGAAAGGACCGTTTATGCCTCGTCTCAGCTGCTGCATGGTACTTGCTCTGTCCGCCGCGATGCTGGTCTCTAATTCTTCAGCCCAACAAACCACCAGTCACCATTCCACGAACCCAGAACGGCAAGGCTCGCCTGCGCCGCCGCCGGGGCCGGTGCTCGGTGGAGATGGCACCCCGAACTTCATTCCCCTCTGGACGACGCCTGACTACTTGCTAAGTTCGGTGATCTATCAGGCCAGTGGCGGAAATATCGGTATCGGAACCACCACGCCGGCGGCCACGTTTGGACGTCAATGGCGATATCAACGCGGCCCTTACCTACGGAATCGGCGGGTTCACGGTGTTGAGCATCGGCAGTCCGGCTGACCAGAACGTTTTTGTCGGTTTCGGTGCAGGGTCTGACAATGTGGTAGGACAAGGAGTGAACAATACCTTTACCGGCTGTTACGCCGGCTACCGCAATACCACCGGAGATCGCAACACTTTTGACGGCTGCTTTGCCGGCCACTGGAACACCACCGGACAATACAATGCCTTCCTGGGTGAGGACTCCGGCTTCAGCAATACCACCGGCTATAGCAATACCTTCATCGGAATGCAGGCTGGCTACTCCAACACTACCGGATGGTCCAACACCTTCACCGGCTACAACGCCGGCTACAACACCACCGGAGTCGCCGATACGTTTATGGGAGACAAGGCTGGGTTGAACAACACCACTGGCAACTACGATATTTACATTGCCAATCAAGGGCCGAGTTCGGGAACCGAATCGGGTACCATCCGCATCGGCGACTCCAGCCAGAACGCAACCTACATCTCCGGGATCTATAACGCTACCGTTGCCGACGGCGTTCCCGCCTACATCAATTCCAACGGGCAAATAGGCACTCTGACCTCGTCGCTGCGCTTCAAGGAGCAAGTGCGCGACATGGGCGACAGTAGCAGCGCCTTGCTGAAGTTGCGCCCGGTGACCTTCTTCTACAAACCAGAGTACGGACAGGGCGGGCGTACTCTGCAATATGGCTTGATTGCCGAAGAAGTGGCGAAGGTGTATCCGGAGTTGGTGGCCTATGACAACCAGGGCCAGCCCTACACGGTTCGCTATCAGTACATTGCCACCATGCTGCTCAACGAGGTGCAGAAACAATATCGCCGCGCCATCGAGGAAAGCGCAGTCGTAGAAGCCCAGCAGAAACAACTCGAAGCTCAGGCGCAGGAGATTGAAAGTTTGAAGCAAGAGTTGAAAGTGCAGAACGCGAGCCTGCAAGATCGCTTGTCGCGGCTGGAAGGAATGGTCGGCAGAGAAGCGCAGACCGTAGCTCAGGTCAAACCGTAACATGCGGCGGGCTTCGAGGCGTCTAGCGATCTCACAAATTGTTTGGAAGGGGCGTAGCTTTAGCTGCGCCATCAGCCAACTTTAGGAAATCTGGCTTTAGCCTCGGAGGCACCTCGAGTTCAGCTGTGAGAAGGTGTCAGGGCTTTTCTTCCGGACTCGCCCGCCTGGGCCTCGGTCGCATACGTGCCATCGGCAGGCAGCGCTGTCTCGCCCATGAGGTGCGATCCCGGCTCAGGCACGGCTTCTGTCACTGGCTCGTCTTCCGATGCTGACGGTACTTCCGCGGACGATGTCTCGGGCGCGGGCGCGCTGAACAACTCCGTTTGCGGATCGCCCAGCTTCTCGAACTCCTCCATGCTGGGCAACTCGGCCACGTCGTTCAGTCCGAAGCGCATCAGGAATTCCTTGGTGGTCTTGTACAGGATGGGCCGGCCGATGACCTGCTTGCGGCCGCCGGTGGTGATCAGCTTGCGATCGAGCAGGGTAGCGATGACGCCGGCGGAATCGACGCCGCGAATCTCGCTGATCTCGGGCACGGTGACCGGCTGCTTGTAGGCGATGACGGCCAGCGTCTCCAGCGCCTGCAGCGACAGCCGCACTGGCGGCTTCAAACTCTTGGCAAAGCTGACGACCACATCGTGATGCTCGGGCTTGGTGGCCATGCGATAGCCGCCAGCGATCTGGCGAATCTCCATGCCGCGATCGCTGGAGGCTGTAGTCGGCGATGAGCTCGTCGATCATGGTGCTGAGGCGCGCCTTCACCGCCTTCAGCTCTTCCTTCGCCTGGGCCTGCTTCTGATCTTTGCGACAGGCGTGACGCGGAGGAGGCAACTGCTTCGGCAGAAGTTCAGACGGCGCTGGGGCCACGGTCTCGTCTGGTGCGGCGGATTCGTCTGGTCCGCGAGATTCGTCGTCGATGAGGGAGTCGTCAGGCAGCGCGTCGCCCGAATCGTCAGCGCCTTGAGGGGCTACAGCACCGTCGGAGACGGTTTCGTTCAGGGCCAGTCGCGCCTCTTCTTCGGCGCGCAGATCGGCGAGGACGGCGTCCTTCAGCAGAGGGGCCAGCTCGTTCAGCGTGACCGGCTCTTCGGTCGCGTAGATGATGGCTTCGACTTTGGCTTTCAGGCTCATTATGGATCGTAGCTTTCAGCCGTCAGCTATCAGCTGTCAGCTAAATCTTACCCCGCATTGGATACGCGCGACATCTGCTTGCTTAATTGCGATGAGACAAAAGCTGACGGCTGAGAGCTGATGGCTGACGGCTCTTTACCGCCAATCATCCTTCACCGGCGGATTTTCCGCCATCAGCGCGTCGAAATTCGTGTGCTTCTTCAGCACGATTTCGCCGAACACATTGTCCTGCCGCGCCAGCACCGCCTGCAAGCGAATCAATTCCAGGATCGCCAGGAACGCGCACACCAGTGCCGAGCGCGAATGCATGCTGCGCAGCATCTGCTTCAGCCGCACCGGCCGGTCTTCCAGCGACAGCCGCCGCCGCACGTAGTCGATCATCTGCGAAACCGTGACGCTTCCTCATCCACATCGAACGACGGCCGCTTGCGCGCGCGATCCAGAATCTGCTGAAAGGTCTTGACCAGGTCCACCACGTCGGCGGCCATCTCCGGCTCGGCGCCCTCGGCATTCCGAAATTCCTTCAGCGCCGGATTCGACCACACCGCCTCTTCGATCTGCTGCTTCTGCAACAGCATCTGCGCCGCCGTCTTGAAGCGCTCGTGCTCCAGCAGGCGATTGACCAGCTCCAGCCGCGGATCTTCCTCTGCGCCGGGGCCGGCCGGATCGCGCGGCAGCAGCATCTTCGACTTGATGTGGATCAGCAGCGACGCGGTGTAGATGAACTCGGCCGCCACGTCCACGTCGAACTGCTTCATGGTCTCGACGTATTTCAGGTATTGCTCGGTGATCTTGGCGATGGGGATGTCGTAGATGTCGATGTCCTGCTTGCGAATCAGATCGAGCAGCAGATCGAGCGGCCCATCGTAAACCTGGCCGACCATGACCGAGAACGGCGAGTCGTCGCTCCTTGCGCGGCATCGCCTGCGGCGTGCCGTTTGGGGTTGATGCGGGTTGTTGATTCTCGGTCATGATTTAAGATCTGTGCAGCTATACCGGCCTACGAATCGCCGCTCTGCAAGAAATAGAAGTCCGCTCTGATCACGACGCCCCATCTTCGCTCTCGACGCCCCATCCTAAGAAGATCCCTCAGTCCCATCTGCAACCGTCACAAACGCTTTGTATCAGGGCACGGCTTCAGCCGTGCCGTAATCAGTCAACCATAACTTGGGCTTCAGCCCCTGAGGGCATTCGTTTTGCAGGGGCTGAAGCCCACACCTCTGATACGAGTGGTTGGCACGACTAAAGTCGTGCCCTGATACAACCCAGGATCATTCTCGAGATGCCTGGTAATGACTCGGGGCAAAGAACACACTGCTGCCATTTTTCTCCGTGCCCTCCGTGTCTCCGTGGTGAATCACGCCTGTTCGCTCTGCGCCGCGGAGCCTCATACTCATGCGACAGATTCGCTGCGTCGCGCGCTTCCACCATGGTCGCCTCGGCTACCGCGCGCGCCTTCTGCCGATCCCTCTTCCAGAATGTCCCACGCCAGCTTCGGATCGGCTTCGTACTTCTGCCGCCGCTCCTGGATCGGAGCCAGCACCTTCCACAAGCTGTCCGCCGCCCACCTTTGCACTCGATGCAGCCGATGCCGGCGGTGCGGCAGCCTTCATACACCTTCGCCATCGTCTCCGGCGAGCTGAAGATCTTGTGCAGATCGCCCACCGGACACTTATCGGGATCGCCGGGATCGGTGCGGCGCATGCGCGCCGGATCGGTCACCATCGTCTTCAGCTTCTGCCGCAGAGAAGCTTCCGGCTCGCTCAGCAGAATGGTGTTGCCGTACGACTTCGACATCTTGCGGCCATCGGTGCCGGGAAGCTTCGCCGCCGGCGTCAGCAGCGGCTGCGGCTCGGGAAAGACGAACTTCAGCGTTGCGGAGTCGCGGATCGCCCGGCGTGGCACCTTGCGCGGATAGAACTGATTGAAAGCGCCGCGCCACCTCGCGCGTCAGCTCCACGTGCGGCACCTGGTCTTCGCCCACGGGAACAAAGTTTGCCTGGTAGAATCAAGAATGTCCGCCGACTGCAGCAGCGGATATCCGAGAAATCCGTAGGTCCCGAGGTCCTTGTCCTTGATGTTCTCGCGCTGCTCTTTGTAGCTGGGCACGCGCTCCAGCCAACTCAAGCGGCGTGATCATGCTGAACAGCAGATGCAGCTCGGCATGTTGCGGCACATGCGACTGGATGAACAGCGTGCTGCGCTCCGGATCGAGCCCGGCAGCGAGGTAGTCGAGCATGACCTCCAGCGAGTTCTGCTTGACCATGCGCGTGTCGGCATAGTCGGTGGTCAGCGCGTGCCAGTCGGCAATGAAGAAGAAGCACTCGTACTTGTCCTGCAGGCCCACCCAATTGCGCAGCGCGCCCACATAGTTGCCGAGGTGCAGCTTTCCGGTTGGTCGCATGCCGCTCAGGATGCGGCCTTTGTTGGTTCGATTCGTATCGGGCATCAGAATCTCAGGAACAGGTTCAGCAGCGCTTGAAAGAATGCCATGAAAGGGCGCAATCAGCACGCCGATAATCGAGATGCCCATCATCGGCAGAATAAACATGATGACGATCAGTCCACCGTAGCCAATGCGGTCGTACACCCGCAGCGCGTTGTAGGAAAGAAAATGGCGGATGACGTGGCTGCCATCCAGCGGCGGCAACGGAATCAGGTTGAAGACCGCCAGCACCACGTTGATCCACATCGCCAGATAAAACAGCGTTGCCAGCGGGCTGGCGATGTCGGCGTGCCGAAAGTTCGGTACCGATGCCGGCATTCGAGCCGTGCCAGATGATGGCCAGCGCAATGACGGACAGAAAGGCAGTCAGGAAGTTGCTGGCCGGCCCGGCCACGGCGGTGAGAATGTCGTCGCGAACCAGGTTCTTGAAGTTGCGCGTGTCCACCGGCGTCGGCTTGGCCCAGCCGAAGGGCGGAAAGCCCAGGACAATCAGAATCAGCGGCATGATAATGGTGCCGAACGGATCGATGTGCACCAGCGGATTCAGCGAGACCCGGCCCAGCATTTTGGCCGTAGGATCGCCCAGCCGGTTGGCCATCCAGGCGTGCGCCGACTCGTGCACGCAGATGGCGAACAGCAGCACGATGATCTGGAAAAAAATGTCGACTGGATTAGCGTGAGAGAACATTGCGTTTTGCCTTCGATACTAACATGGGGCAAGCGGGGAATCGCGCGGCGCGCGGGCTCAAGTCAACGGAATATTTCACCACGGAGACACGGAGGTCACGGAGTTTTTGAAAGTGCAGGAGAACAGAGAGATAGGTAGTATCTCTCAAGCATTTCCTGGGATTGGTCTTCCGTCTAGCCGGCCTCGTTTAGTTTCCTAAAAAACGACCCTTTCCGTGTCCTCCGTGCCTCCGTGGTGAATCCACTCTTCATTTCTGCATCAGCCGCACCCGCCCGGTATCTACCACCGCGCTATCGATTCGCAGGGGCAGCTTAAACGTGCTGGTCATGCCGACGTTGGGATACTTGGTCGTGATGTAGTGCTCGACGAACAGCTGCAAGAGAAACTGCGGCACCGCGACGCCGTCGAGTTCGATCGACTGCACATGAATGCTGGCCGTGCCGTTGGCGCCGCTGGCCTGCGCCACGGCGTGAATGTCGTGGGTCCCGCTGAACAGGCTGTACAGCGGATTGTTCGAGCCGCGCCCGTTGGTGATGGCTTCGAAATCGATCTGCGCGTGCGCATCGATCACGCCGGGCTGCGAGGTAAGCCGCACATGACTCACCCCCTTCGGTAGCTTCACTCCGCCTTCGTTGAAGTAGGCGTTGACCTCGGGTTCCGTCAGATCGGTTGGCTTGGGATCAGGATGAGGTTTGGCCGCATTCTGCTTTAAGTAAGCCATCTTCACTTGAATCGAGTGAAATTCACGGCTGTGATTGTCGGGCGGCGCTGGCGGGCGCTGAGCGCCGACACCAACTCCCAGCAGCAACAGGAGCAAACAGGGAAGCAGAGAACTGCGCAGCTTCATCGCAGCGAGGCCTCGGCTGCCGGAGCGGTCACGACCTGCACGTGCGGCTTGTCGAGCGTTCCGGAGATAACATACGAATGACCGCCGGAGTGTTGCAATCGCAGATCGAGGCTGCGGTCGTAGGATGCCGTGCCCTTGACCGCGTAGAGAATGCCGCTGGACTGTAGTTTGCAGTTGGTCAAGACTGAAGCTCCCGTTCTGCAGCGCCACTTTTCCCAGGAAAGTCGAGAACGTCATGGGAGCGCCTCGCCCTTCCAGGGTCACATGGCGCAGCGAGCCGCCAGTCCAGGTGAAGTCGGCCGAGCCCGATGGCGGAGTCGCGCAAACTCGCGGCATTCAGTCCGGCCAGGGTCAAGCTGTACTCGGCATCGACATTTCCCGTCGCCCAGTTGTCGTGCATCAGACCGGCAAGTTGAGTCATGGATAGTTTGCTGACGATCCCGTTGCCCATGAAGCGGGGCGGAGACATGGTAAAGTCGGCGATCCAGGAGCCGTTCTGATGTCCGCCCAGGATGTCGGCTTTCAGCTCGTTCACCCGTAATTTGCCGCCGCTGAGTTCAAGAGTTCCATTAATGTTTGTAGCGATGATGCTTCCTAGCTCCAGACGGGGTGTCGAAATGCGGCCACTGGCATGCAACTTGATCAGGGCGTCTTCATGCTGCCGTCCAATCGCCAGCAGGTGATACCAGGGCTGAGTTCGGAAACTGGGATTCAACAACTGATCAAGCCGGGTCAGGGAGACCTCGTCGGCGTGCACATCGAAGCGAAGAACGCAGTTCTCCGGACCGGTGCAGTGAACCGGAAAGTTTGCCGATCCGCCGAGCGACGTCCCTTTGGCGAACGCGGCGGCAAACGACGTCACATTCACCAGGCGATTTTCCAGGCTCACCGAAGCCGTATCGATCAGCAGCGGCTCGGAGACTCCCTGCAACTCCGCCGTGACCGTGCGCAGTTGCAGCGTGCCGGAGGGCGCTGGCGGAGCAAACCCCATCCACGAGCCGGCCAGGTCGACATCCAGTTGCGCCGAGCCGGCCAATCCAACCCCGGGTGTCCCGACACCCAGTGCCTGCGCGATGTTCAGCAATCGCGCCAGTTCCGCGCCGCCACTCACATGCAGACTGTAATGTTCCGGGTCAAAGTCGCCGCTGGCCGTGGCGGGCGACGCTGCGCCCAAAGGCATGGCAAAAGGCTTCACGATCAGACGCAGGCCTGCATTGGTGATGGCTGGCTCCAGCTTGCGATGGGAGCTTTTGTGCCTTGGATTCGCCGGCGACTTACTAGTAGGAACCACGAACTGCACTTCGCCGAGTTCGAGATCTTGCTTGAGCACGCCGGAATGAAACGCGAACGAACTGGTCTGTCCGCCGCCTGCCCAAACCGGAGCACCACCGGGCGGCTTGCGGACCGTGAATACGGCTTGCACTTCGCCGGTCGCAGTCAGATCGGCGGGAAGATCTTTCTTGGCGTGACGGGCAAATGCCACCACCCGTTCGGCGGGAATGTGCTCTCCCTCGATGCTCAGCTCGTAGCCGCCAGCCCCAGCCTTGCGCATCGCCGCGAACCGTGATGACGCCGGGTCCGACCGGCGACTCGCAGCGCACGTCGTACAACGAGTCGCCGTTGGAAGAGTAGGTTCCGGTGCAATGGTACGCGCAGGCGGAGGGCTTCGCCCAGCGCGATATCGTAGCGGCGAAAGTCGTCCACCTGCGCGTCCAGAGTAACGCCCAGGGCCGCCGGGGTACCGGTCAAGATGGCGGTCGAACGCAGCGTGCCACGCCAGCCGCGATCGCGCCCATAGATCAGCTTGGTGATCTGGCCAAGCGGGCCATCGCTGAATGTGAGCTTGAGATACAGCGGCGTGTCTCGCAGATTGGAAGCGCGCTGGAAGCGGCCATCCAGCTTCAGCGTGCCGGTGTCGCTGATGTTGACGTCGGTGCGAACCGGACGCGCTTCCACCCGGATGCCCCACTGGTTTTCCGACTCCAGCCACAGCGCGAAGTCGGCATCGGTGAAGGCGAATGCCTTTTTCACCTCGCCGAGCTTGAAGTTGATGCGCCCGCTGGAGGCTTCCACGTAAGGAAAGCGCGGACGCGCTTCGGGCCGGAGCTTGGCGGTCGGAGCCGAGACGGACTTGCGATGTCGCGCTCCACCAGTTCCTCGACATTCCAATGCCCATCTGCGCGGCGAACCAGATTCAGGCTGGGATTGTCGAGGTCGAGAGTGCCGATCTCCAGCCGTCCGCGCCACAGCGAGGTCAGCCGAAGATAAGCGGTGACGGTGTCGGCGCGCAGCATGGGCTCGGCGCCATAGCTGGGATCTTCAGCCACCACGAAGTTGGAGAGCACCAGCCCGGGCCGGGGCAGCAGCTTGAGTTCGATATGCGAGACGGTTACATCGCGCCCCAGCGCGCGGCTGATGGCGCCGGCCACGCGACTGCGATAACGATTCACGTTGACGAACGGAGGCAGCAGCAAGGCCAGCAACAAGACCAGCAGGACCGCCCACATCATCCGCCGCGACGTACGGCGCAGCATCAATGCACCACGTGGAACATCCGGGACCAGCGTGTCTGGTCGAAGAAGTGAATGACGATGTTGAACAGCCAGCGCGATGCGGTCGCCGATGCTCTGGCGCTCGTATTCGTCGCGCGGCGTGATGAACGACCAGTAGATGAACATCGGCCGGCCGATAATGTTTTCGCAGGGCACAAAGCCCCAGTAGCGGCTGTCGAGGCTGACGTCACGATTGTCGCCCATGGCGAAGATGCTGTTGGGCGGCACCACCAGTTCGCCGTTCTTGACGATAGGAGGGAAGTTCAGCGCGCCACTCCGGAGTCACATCCTCGATAGTCGGCTGGGCCGGCACGGCTGGGAAAGTCGTCGCGATAGGCGTACGTACTCGTCCTGCGCTTACGACGTAGGGCTCATCAGCTTCTCGCCATTGCGGTAGACCGCGCCGTCCTGCAGATGAATGCGATCGCCGGGAAGTCCGATGATGCGTTTCACCACATACAGCCCGGGCTCGGCGGGATGAGATGAAGACGAAAACATCGCCGTGCCGCGGTTCGCGGTAGGGAATCAGTTTGCCGATCCACTTGGTCGCCGGCGCCAGCAGCATGCGGTCGACGAAGACGTGGTCGCCGATCAGCAGCGTGTTCTCCATCGAACTCGATGGAATGGTGAAAGCCTGAAGGTGAAGGTGATGATGAAAAGGCCGGTCACCAGGACGATGGCGATGGAAGCGATGAACTCGGAGTGGTCTCTTTAGGTTTTTCCGGTTTAGCGGCGCCGGCTGCGCCTTGTCGGCCGTTGCGGCGCGATCTTCACAAGTTTCTTGGTAGCTAGCCAAATTCGTTTTTCCTTCGCGATACTCGCTTTGCTGCCTGGAGCCGTCAGCGACTAATTGCGGGATCCGCAACATACGGTGCCAGCGCAAGCTGTTGAACAGGCTGAGTGACATTGCAGCGCTCAGACTCGAAAGTTTATCAGACGGCGGAGCGCCGCCGACGTCGGACTCGGTCCGGTCCATCGACCAGTAGATCACCAGCGGCCGTCCGACGATGTTTTCCTGCGGGCACAAAGCCCCAATAGCGCGAGTCGTAGCTGTCGTCGCGATTGTCGCCCAGAACGAAATACGAACCCTCGGGCACGATCAGTTGGCCATCTTCGAGCAGCTTCTGCGCCTGCAGAAACCATTTCGCCGAGATCTTGTCGCCATAGAAGCCGCCATTGGGAAAGTTGTCGCGGAAGCGGTCGCGCCAGCCCCAATTGAAGGTCGCGTAGGCGTCGTCCTGGCGCACGCCATTGACGTAGACGTGCTTGTCGATCAGCCGCACGCGATCTCCGGGAACCGCGACCACGCGTTTCACGAAATGCTGCTGGGGATTCACCGGATAGCGAAAGACGATGATGTCCTGGCGCTGGATGGGGCGATAGGGCAGCAGCCAGTCCCAGACGCCGGAATGTCCGTAGTGCGCCTTGTCGACCAGCAGGTAATCGCCGATCAGCAGGTCTTCTCCATCGATTCGGAGGGAATCTGAAACGCCTGCACGATAAAGGTGATGACGAAGACTGCGATCACGATGGTGCTGGCCAGCGACTGCAGAGAATGCAGGCCGGCGCAGTGCTCCGGATGCCGCGCGCTCGGGAACCGCCGGCTGCGGTGGGGCAGGGCTGCTGTGACTTCGGTCTGGGCGCCAGCTTCGCTCATGACTGCTCGGAAGACGTAGCGTCCGGCAGCGGGCCTTTCAGCTGCGGAACGGCTCTTCAACGATTGTAGATGTTCCCAGGCCAGGCGTGCAGCCGCTTGTTCGGCGGCCTTCTTGGTGCTGCCTTCGCTGCGGCAGACGAAGGCGTCGTCGCCGCTGGGAGACGCCGGCACATGCGCCTCCATGGTAAACAGTCTTGCGGTGGTCCGGGCCCTCCTCCTTCACCATGACGTAACGCGCCTGCGGACGTCCGCTGGCGTGCACCGCCTCCTGCAACGCCGACTTGTAGTCCATGACCGGAAGCTCTCGCCGCCGTGCTCGTGCACCTCGGCCAGCTCCGGCTCCAGAATGTTCCGCAGGATGAAACGGTGCGCCGCCTCCAGGCCCGCATCCAGATACAGCGCCGCGATGAGGGCTTCCAGAGCATCGACCAGCAGAGCGCTCTTGCTGCGGCCGCCGCTGCGCTCTTCGCCTCTGCCCAGGCGCAGATACTCGCCGATCTTCAGCTCTCGCGCCGGACGAAGCAGGCGGCGCGCGCTGACGATGTGGGCGCGCAGCTTGGAAAGCTCGCCTTCGTGATATTCGGGAAAGCGGCGGAACAGTTCCTGGCTCACCACAAACGACAGCACGGCATCGCCCAGAAACTCCATCTGCTCGTTGTCGGGTTCCAAGGTAGCCGCGCCCTCGGCCGCGTTCTGCGACTCGGCTTCGCGGGCATAGGAGGCGTGCGTGAGCGCCTGCTCCAGAAGCTCGGTGGCGTGGAAGACGTGTCCGAGCGCTTCTTCCAGAGCGCCGGTGTCGGTGCCACGGATTTCATGGTGTTCTTCGCGATCTCGACCAGGCCGCCGGCCGGCCTGATCGAATTTCCTGCACAGCAGTCGAGCTTAATGCGGCGTGTTGGTGGGCGATGCCGGAGCCGGCGACTGGCCTGGCGCCGCAGCTGGGAGCTGGCGTTGGCGCCGCCGGCGGGCGCGCTGCTGCCGGCAGCTTCGGCGGCCATCAGCTTCTGCAGCCGGGCCTGCTGCTGCTTGGCCAGGTTCTGCGCCGCACTGCCGTCCTTGGCATATTGCACTGCCTTGTTCGCCGAGTCGAGCGCCTGCGGATATTGCTGCAGCTTGTCCTGGGCCACCGAAAGCCGCAGATAAAGCACTGCCTCCGGATTGCCCTTGCTCTGGGTCGATCGCCTTCTGCAGGTTCTGTCTCCGCCGCGGCGTAATCCTTCTTGTTCATGTCGACCATGCCGAGCGTGTCGTAGGCCATGGTCAGAATGCTTCGCTTGGCTGCGGCCACTCTCGCGGATCGGCATTAGCCGGAAGGAGCAGGCCGGTATCGACATTGTCGATGGCGGCATGAGCGTCCTTGGCCGCTTCGCGCCAGCCGCTGCTCGCGATCCAGATCGGTGTCGCGCGTCGACTCGGCCAGGGCGGAGGCCACCTGCACCAGCGGAACAGGATTGGTGGGATCGGCGGCAATGGCCTTGCGTCCCGGCCTCAATGACCTTTTCGGTGTTGTTGGCCTGGCGTACAGTTCATGGCGCGAATGTACAACGAGGCCCGCAATTCGCTGTCGGGATATTTCGCGGCAAAGTCGTCAGCCGCAGCTTCCAGCCTGAGCGGGATCGGTCTTGGCGAAGGCATCCTGATAAGCCTTCAATTCTTCCTGCGACTTTGCCTGCAAGACGCGATGGAGCGCCGGCTTGTTGCGCTGCCGTCGTGGTGGTGGTGTTGGACGAGCCGCTGGTTGCGGAGGTCGTGTTGGCCTGGCCCAAAGCCAAAGTCGCGGCCAAAATTGTTGCCGCCATAATTGCTGCGGATCTCATGGATTGTCCTTTCTGAATGGGGAAGCGCCCGTCTTCCCGGTACTGCTGAATTTATCAACCCTGTTTATTTGGCGGTCGGAGGTTGGTAAGGCTCCTTCAGCCCGTGTTCGGCCGCGGTCTTGGCCTCGGCCGGCGCGTCGCTCGATATTCAGCGCCGCCTTGTATTGCGCGACAGCGCTGTCCCGCTCTCCTTGCAAATCGAGGATACGCCCCAGGTAGATGTGACACCACGCCGTCACCCGCGGATCTTTGGCGGCATCCAGCGCTTTCTGAAAATCGGTCTGCGCTCCCTGCATGTCGCCGTTAAAGCTGGCGACTTTGGCCAGAACGAAATAAGCCCGCGCCGGATCCTCGTTGGCTTGCAAAGCCTCCTGCGCCAGCTTCCCAGCTTCGGCCGGATTGCCGCTGGCCAGTGCCCGTTCCGCCAAGTCTATCTTCTGCTGGCGTGCACGCGCTTGCTGGCTTGCATCACCTCGGGCGCGGCCTGGGTGGCGAAGGCGATCTCGCTGGCCCGCTTCTTTTCGCGCAGCACGTCTATGTCGTGCAGCCAGTTGGGAAATGCGTCTTGCAGCCCGACGTTGCTTTTTCGAAGTCGTGCAGCTGCTCGTAAAAATATCCTGTCAGCACGAAACCCTCGGCCTCGTCCCGTTGCACCAGCGCCAGGCGATCTTTTTCCGGCAGCTTGGGATCGGCGGGCGTCCGTGCCTCGATGGCGCGGATCAGGCACTCGATCACCAGCAAACCGGTGTCGAGCTTGTACTCCTCCGCCATGGGCGCGCGCTGCACGGCAATCAGGATCGGCTTCAAACGCTCCAGCGCTGTGGCGCGCTTGGCGATCAGCGGATCGAGCACGAAGTGCAGATAGGTGTGCCGCAGCGCTTCCATGTGAATGTTATTACCGGCAGGCGAGACCACCAGGTAATAGTAATCCTGCAGATAGTTGCGCGAGTTCACCTGGCCGGGCGCGGCCATGGGCTCCAGATACACGGTAAAGCTGCGGCCCGCATAGCCGGAGAGCGGCATCCGCAGATAGTTGTCGGTCGAGGTGATCATCTGGCGACCGGACCGTGATACTGGTCGATGAGCGCCAGGTATTCCGGCTGATGCTTCAGCCAGATGGCGTGCAACTTTGCCGCCGCGTAATATTCCTTCAACAGCGGCACGAATCCCAGGACGTAGGCGGCGTCGGGCGGCATATCGGCTTCTTTCATCTTGGGAGCGAAGTCGGGAGGTCCACCGAGATTGAGCGCCAGCGATACATATTGCGCCAGATCGTGGGCCGCATCGCCCTGCTGGTGATCGCGATAGAAGCCGCACATCTCCTTGGCTGCCGCGGCCACGGCGGGAGACTTGCTGGCCTCGACCAGGTCGGCGCGAACTTCAGGCGAATGGGAGACGAGGACGACAATTCCTGATCGTAGCCGCAGACATTCATGGCCGCGACCACGCTGAACAGGGTTTCGCTGACGTCGAGCGTGGCCTTGGATTGCGCGACGGCGGCGCAACTCAGCAGCGTTATGACGCCAGACAAAACAAGAATGCGGAGAAATCTCAGACGGGTCTCCAGGTGCTTCGAGAGGCTCTTAGCTCTTAGCCTTTAGCTCTTAGCCTTTAGCTCTTAGCCTTTAGCTCTTAGCCTTTAGCTCTTAGCCTTTAGCTCTTAGCCTTTAGCTCTTAGCCTTCGCGTTGGGCAATCGTCTTCCCTGAGATGATTGATTGCTAAGGCTAACAGCTAAAAGCTAAAAGCCATTCCGGGCAGGGAAGCGACGTCTTCAGTTTACGAGGTTGGTAATTGGGGCGCAAATGTTGAGCCCGCGGAAATGGATCCTGAAAACTGGCGAGAATCAGCACCGATCCAACAGCGCCAGGAACGCCTCTCGCGTGATCCCCGATGTCCGTATCAAGTTGGTAATGATATCCAGCCCGACCTCGTCGTACTTCGGCACAATCAGTGGCCGCGCGACTCCCGGTTTTTCCAGCTTGAGATGGCTTCCTTTTTGACCGGCTTGCCGATAACCAATCTGCTCGGACACACAGACCAGCTTGCGCCACGCCAGCGGCGTCAGGCGCGGCATTCGATGGTCTTCTCAAACCCAAAGGGAATCGGTATGGGAAAGTGAAAAGCACCCGCGGGAGCCTTGGCAGACTTGGCATGCTTGGCAGACCCATTACCTCTGGCGACCGACCATCCAAGTTCCCGCATGGCCTGCTCAAAGGTTCCTCGTTCAAAGCAACTTACCATGAACAGATAAGCTGCCTCTTTAAGGTTTTCCTTGGCTTCCGCCTGGGTTCTGCCCTGCGTTGTAATGTCTAACGGCGGGCAGTAGGCCACATACCAGTCGCCCTGCCGCTTGAGGACGCCGAAGAGCTTGAATTCCGCTTGAACCGCTACACGCATAGACGTACCAGACGAAGGCTTGCCGCCAAGACCCGATCACATTATGACACGTCTACACGCGGCAAAATCGGTCCCGGAGTTTCGCCCTAGCCCCTTACCTGCACCTTGGAGAACGTCAGTACCACGCGGCTGGCAGTGGGCTGGCCGAAGGCGGTTGCGGGTTGGAAGGTAGCGAAGATGAGCATGTTTTTCAGTTGCGGCAAAATGGCTTCCGCGTCTTCGGGAGCCGAAAGAATACGATAGTCCTGCACCCGGCCGTCGGATCCGACATAGGCTTCCACCACCAGCGAATCCGAATTCGTCGCACCCATCGACAGCTCGAAGGGAGCCGACTGCAATTCCGCCGGAGTGTACAGCATGGTAGGCACGTCGTTGGCGGCGCGCACCTGCGCAGGATAAAGGAAGCTGATCAGCAGTCCAAAAATGACCAGCGTGGTCACCAGGCCGGCGGTCGCCGGAACCATGGTGGCATTGAAGGCATTTTCCCAACGCACCCGCAGCCTGTCCCAGCGCGAGCGTTGCGAATTGGCGATTTCCTGCGAGATGGCCACCCGCAGCTTCAGATTCAAATCCGGGGGCGCCACTTTCCTGCCCAACGAACCGACCAGCGACTGCGCCCGCTGCACCGACGCAAAGTGGCCAGCGCACTCCACACAATCGCGTAGGTGTTCGTTCATGTGCGTCAACTGCCCGCGCGTCACGGCGCCGTCCAGGTAGGACGACATGAGCCCCTTCGCCACTGAGCACGTCATGGTATTACCTCAAGCTTTTGACCACCTAGGGTTCCGTCTTTACGGCGCTTGGTCTGGCGCGATTCCCGATGGCTCATTCCGAAAGCCGGCAAGTGCCGTTCCAGACGCTTTCGCAGTGCCTCGCGCCCCCGCACCAGTCTCGACTTCACCGTTCCCAGCGAGGTCTGCATCACTTCCGCAATCTGCTCGTACGACAAGTCTTCAATGTCGCGCAGAATGACCGTGGTGCGATAGGGTTCGGTCAGGGCCTTCAGTTCAGTCTCTACCCGCTCGCGCAACTCCTCGTCATACACATTTTGCAGCGGAGACTTGCCCTCATCCACCAGCGTGTCTTTCATGCCCACGGCCGGATGTTCCGCATCGCTGTCCGGTCCCGGCTCGATCGAGGTTTCGCGAAACTTGTGCCGGAACCACCAGCGCCGCCGGTTCGACGCTTCATGCACGGCAATGCGGTAAATCCAGGTCTTCAGGCTGGAGTCGGCATTGAAGTTCTTGATGCCGCGAAAAACTTTGATGAAAACTTCCTGGGTGGTATCGGCGGCGTCGTTGGGATCGTCGAGAATCCGGTAAACCAGGCTATAGACGGGCTGGTTGTAATGTGCGATGAGCCAATAAAAAGCTTCCTCCGATTGGGCCTTTAATTCGGCCACAATGGCAGCTTCTTCGGTGCGGACTCCTATCGCACTTGCGAGGTCACTCAATGTTGTTGCTCCCGCCACGGGCGGCACCTCAATGATAAATAGTTTCGGGACCCGCAACAACCGCCAGCCACAACCACTGACTCAAAAATCCGCCGATTCATCCCATGTCCGAAGCAGTAACGCCGCTTTACAGACAAGGCGGCGCTGCCCTCCGAGCAGGCCTACTGCAATAGACTCCGCAAGCAAGAAAAATGTTCCCACGAAGTTGCTGAGGAGAAATCCACGGAGGTGGCATCGAGGGGCTGAGCTTTACAGGATGCGGTTATTGAAATGTCTGTCATCTTGAGCGGCGGCGGCCCGTACTGCGCCGCCGGAGTCGAAGGACCCCTATTGACGGCAGACCGCGCTGGCCAATAGGGGTTCTTCGACTGCGCTCAGAATGACAAGTATCTAAAGCGGCGCCTGCTTAGGAGTATGTTGCGGCGGATTGCGGTGCTGTCGCCTCCGGCGGGATAGCTGAGGCCGTGGCCGGGAAATCGATTCCAGAGTCAAGAGGAGGTAGAGGGGTGTCTGACAAGGCCAGACGGAAAGGCCGTGGTCAACAGTTGCGGGACTGAATCGGGACAGACGGGACCGTATCCCGAGTTATGGGCCTGCCCAAGGAGAATGATTGTTCGCTGGAGTCGCTGGATCGGTGTATAGTGTCGGGCATGGGGGAGCTAAAACGGAAATCCCAATAAATTCCAAGGGGAGATCCAAATACATTGCAAGGAGATCCAAATGCACCGCAAATTGATACTTGCTCTGTGCATCGGAAGTCTGTGCGCCCTAGCTGACAGTACAGCAAGTGCTAAGGTGATTCATTACACTCTGAGCAACGTCAACTTTAATGCACCCCCTCTGCCTTCGGGCGGGGCAGTCCTCGACAGTTCTGCAGTAGGGACGTTCGATTACGACACCGTTTCTCAAAAGATTTCGAATATTTCTATCGTTACCACTAATACTCCTGGGACTTTGGACTGTTATGAAACAGGCACACCGACTTGTCCTTCCAATACGACCAGAGTTGTATTGCAATACACTGGGTCGAGTTACATTTCGAGTATCCCCGGGTCTTCTGGCGGAGCCACAGCGGAGGTGATACCCGACCCGTCGAATGGCAATAACCAACAGATAATATTCTCTTCCAATGCCAACGGAGGTGGGTCTGTGAACGCCCCCGGTGGTGCAACTATCAGCCAATGCAATGCCAATTTTAACGGTGGCTGCATCCTGAGTTTGACGATTCCAGCAAACTCCCTCAACGGAGCGAGATATATTCAACTCGTATCCGAGTTACCGATTGTTTCACAGTCAACACCAGGAAGTGCTGATCCCCAAGGCAACGCTGTCTGTGCGAGTGAATCGTTCACGGGAGCCCAAGGCGGCATCTTCGTCCGGTACAGTTTCGCGCCGTGCGGCTCTCTAAAAGCCGGCGGCGGCTTGACTGCATTTGCCACGTTCACCCTGCTGGTTGCCGCGTATACGTCGGCACGTGTCTGGCGGAGACGGCGCGCCGGGTCCGTCTGACGGCGCGATGATTAGCGCCGCGCTGATGGAGCAGGTGAAGAACAGACGGGAATTGCCGAGCCGCAGCTTCTTGCTGCGCGTCGGCCTCGCAGTCGCGGTGGCGGCTGCCGCCCATCAATTCGGATGGAAATCGCTTCGCTTTGCGACGTCGGAAATTATCCTCCGCTTCGCGTCGCAATTCGGCTTTGAAGCTGCGCGAATATCCTTTGATACGATTTGGATACACGGAACGTTCTTTCAATTCGCAATTTCCTGTACCTTCATCGATGTGGTTTTGGGTGCAATCCCGCTGGTTTGGAATGGCGAAAAAGGTTTGCGAAGAAACCTCCTGTACTTGGGTGCGATGATGGGGGCCCTGTTCAGCTTCAATATCCTGAGATTGACCGCGAGCCAGCTGCTGTATGTGGGTGGCGTACCTTGGCCGCTCGCCGACGGCGTCTTGGGCAGCTTAAGTTATTTTGCCGTTTGGTTGGTCATTACCGATCGCTATTTCAGGCAGAATGGGAGTGCTAGTACCAGTGCTTTTGAACCGCGCTGAAGACCGCTGAACACCCGCGATCAAATTCTGGCTGCGTGGAGCGAAGTATCCGAAGTCTGCGGCGATCCTTGATACTGGGTCAAGTAGAAGCGTACATATTTAAATAGTTCGGTAGCCATATCGGATCCACGACATTATGGGCTGTTCATTCATTTTTTTCACTGGAACAGGTTCATTTGGGCTTATAGGGTTGCCGGTACTTGTACGGTTGGACTCACATTCCAAGGTCATGCACACACGGTAAACGTCGGGCAAAGGCGCCGCACGTTCTCTACTGCGACTTGGGCGCGGCCGCCGGCGTCGCAGTGCCGTTGTTCGAAGTCGATCCCGACGAGGTTGTGTTGGAACTGTCAGTTGGCGTCGCCGGTTTCGTTGTCTTCTTCTTGTGGGCTGTTTTCTTTGCCGGCTCGTTATCGTCGACTACCACTTTCTTGGGCGGAGGCGGCGGAGTAGCCGCGGCTTGCTGCAGCGTGTGAACCTGCGTCCGCAATTGGGTTAGCTCCGACTGGGTCGAGGCCGTGAGACTCTCCAGCGCATTCCCCAGATCGCGCCGCACCGAATCGATCACATCGAGTTGTTGCGCGAGCGCGTCGTAATCGCTCTTGGCGCCAAACGCACCCGTCGACTCGGTAAGGGAAGCGAACACGTCATACAGCGCATTGAGATTGCGATACAGCTTGAACTCCTCTGCCAAATCCTGCGGAGCGGAGCGCACATTGCTGATCAGCGCCGGCAATGCGCTAGTGAGATTTCGCTGCACCGAGTCAGCCGTGGCTTGCGCCTGCCGTTTGGAGTCGCTGTCGGTCTTCCACTTTTCGATACGCATATAGGCCAGGTCATGATTGGCCTGCGAGGCCGCAGCCTGCAGACGATCCAAGTCGGGCAAAATCGAGGTCATCGACGTACTGCCGGTGGTAGGCGCGCTCGCCGATGCTGCCGAGGGAGGAGTTTGGGCTTTCGCCACCAGTCCAGAGAAGAGAAGAAGACACAGGCTTGCAGCGATTTTCATCCTTGACCTACCGAAGAAATTTCGACGAGGGAGCGGCCGACGAGGTGGAACTCCAGTGTAACAAGTTTGCACGTCTTAGATTGGATGCCGCTGGGCGAAGGGAGGGTGGCGTTTTCGCCCTATCCTGAGAATGCGGCTTCCATAGCGCGACTGGGACAGGCTGCTGAAAAAGTCGAACCGCAGATCCCTCCGCTTCGCTACGCTACGGTCGGGATGACAAGGACAACCGTCTAATCAGCCCCGGTGGTAGCGTGCAAAATAATATTCAAAGGCGGCGTCTGGGCCGGCTTCACGTAGCGGTCGACCAGGAAGCGCTTGCCGTCGGGAGTCACGTCGTAGGTAAATAAGTCGCTGGAGGAAACGCTGGCGCGGGCGTGCGTCTGAAACAGAAGAGTGGGAGCGCCGGTCGAAAGGCTGCCTTCACTGTTCACCGTAACCGACACCAGATTGCCTTTGGGATCGATATAGAAAATCTCTTTCCCGTCGCCGCGCCAGCGAGGCTCCCTGCCGCCGCCACGCGACACCTGCAATTTGCCTCCGCCGCCGGGATAGGGAGAGATAAAGACCTCCCGCTCGCCGGTTTCGTCCGATTCGTAAGCCACCCACTTGCCATCGGGCGAAATCTGTCCGTCGGCCTTATCGCCGTGGCCGGGAAGAAATGGCGATACCTTCTTGTCGGGCAGCGAAACCACCTCCAGACTGGTGCCGCCGCTGGTGATCAGGGCGGTGGCCAGCAGCTTCTCATCGCCCGGGGCAAACGAATTCGGCATGAAGTCGATAACGCTCGGCCGGCGGCGCTGCCAGTCCCACGTCGGCATCGAAGCCGCTGGAATTCTTCAGCCGCAATATCTCGACATTCGACGCCGAGCGATAAGCCACGGCCTTCCCATCGCGCGTCCACACGCCCGTAGTTTCTTCGGCCGGATCGAAGGTAAAGCGCGTCGACGAATTGCGCGCCAGATCGTACATCCAGACGTCGATGTTCTTCGCGTTAGGGTCGGCCACATCGAAGACGACGCGAGTGCCGTCGGGCGAGATGCTGGGATTGGCCAGAATGCCTATCTCCCCGACCCGTCCCAGCTCTTTTCCGGTGCGGTCATACCAGGTGAGTTGCGACTGCGAAGACCCCGTCCGCTGATGGAAAACCACCGTGCCATTCAAGGCCACGCTGAACGCGCTCCAATACGTGGAGGGATGACGTCCGACCTGGGTGGCCACGATCTGCGGTTTGCCCGACACTTCGCCGGTCTCGGGGTCCATCGGTATCTGGACCAGCGAACCCTTCGTGTCCACATAGAACAAGCGATGCCGGGCATAACCGGGATTGGACCGGGCCGGCACCACCAGGCGCTTATGCTGCCGGTCGGCGAGCGAGCTCAGATAGATTCCCGTAGTGTGGTCATTGGGATTCTCGCTGAAGTTGCCGGCCCAGAAAAGAAAGTGGTCACCGTCGGGCAGAAAGACCGGCCAGCGATCCGACGACTCGCCGGCGGAGGCCTTGTCGGTCAGCGGCGCCGCATCGCTGCCATCGGCGTCGACCCGCCACATCGGGCCGCCTGAATCAGGCGTATAAACGATGACGTCTTTCTTGCCCCAGCTTCCGCCGCGTCCGTGGCCGGCGCTGGCCAGCACCTGAGGCGTGCCCCCGATTGCGGGAATTTTCTTCAGCTTGCCTTGGGCGAAGTAGGCCACATAATCATTCTTCGGTGACCAGAACGGATAGCTGGCGCCTTCGGTTCCGCTCAAGCGCGTGGCATCGGGCGAGCCGACCGGCTGGACGAAGATAACGCCCCCTCCGGAGTTCTCATCCACGGCAACGTAAGCCAGCATGGTTCCATCCGCCGAAAGCGCGATGTGTCCCACCTCATATTGGACCGGGATGGCGAATTCCATGCGAGCGGCGTGAACGGTCGGCCGAAAGAGAAAATACAAGCCTATCCCCAGAAGAATAAGTAGCAACGCGGCTTCCAACAAGGCCCAAGGCGACCAGCGGCGGCGCGGCACCACCTGCGCGCGCAGCGCGGCGGTCGGCTCCGATCCCGACAGAGCCCCCAACGCGAAAGTGAGATCGCGCACAGACTGAAAGCGATCGGCAGCGTCCTTCTCCAGGCAATGACGCACGATGCGATCCAGCGCGGGCGGAACCTTTGTCGACTGCGAATCGAGATCGGGCGGCTCGGATTTCAGGATCGCGGTCATGATTTCGACCGACGTGTCGCCGGCGAAGGCCCGCTTGCCGCAAAGCATCTCGTAGAGCACGGCGCCAAAGCTGAAGATGTCGGCGCGATAATCCACCGGCTCGCCGCGTACCTGCTCCGGCGCCATGTAGGGAGCCGTTCCCATCACCACGCCGGGCTCGGTTGGCCGGGTTTGCACGGTGATGGCAGAGATGTTTCCAGGGGCGGCCGCAGCCGCGTTCGCCTTCGCCAAGCCGAAGTCGAGCAGCTTGGTGTGGCCATCTTTGGTGAGGAAGATATTTTCCGGCTTCAGGTCGCGATGCACGATCCCGCGCTCGTGTGCTGCCGAAAGGCCGTGTGCGATTTGCAAGCCGATCTCTACTACTTTGCGCACCGGGATGGGACCGCGATCGAGCCGCTCGCGCAGCGTCTCGCCCTCCAGCAGCTCCGTGACCAGGTACGGCGTGCCGTCCTGTACCCCAACGTCGTACACGGCGAGAATGTTGGGATGGTTGAGCGCGGCCACGGTGCGCGCTTCCTGCTCGAAGCGGCTCATGCGCGCGGCATCGGAGGCGATGGCCTGGGGAAGAACTTTGATGGCGACCGAGCGGTTCAGGCGGGTATCGCGAGCGCGATACACTTCGCCCATTCCCCCTTCGCCCACGGGGGCAACAATCTCATAGGGCCCAAGTTTTACGCCGGCCGCAACTGGCATAGCAATCTGGCGGCATTATAGCGGACAGGCCCTGGGACTATGTGCTGGCTCGCAAATCGCTAGTGCGCTAATTGGGTAGTGTCCTAAAGTTGCGTTGATGGCTTGGACTCACTCTTTCTGTCCGCGTCTTTTTCCTTCGATGGTTTGCGGCGGCGGAAGAAAGACGGGAGGCCGTCACAGCACGGCACCGGATGGACAACGACATTGCCCGAGTGGCACGGACAATCGCAGTCTTTCCTGCTCTTCATTAGTTGGATGCTACCGGAAGAGTTCTGCCAGAGTCCAGACGTGATCGGTCAAACCCCGCGGATGTTTGACTAAGCTATGCGGCTGCGAGAGAATGATGGAGGCGTTCAGCATTGCAGAGCGTCATTCCTTCCGCAAAGTGGGCCTGTGGCGCAGCTGGGAGCGCGCTTCCATGGCATGGAAGAGGTCGTCGGTTCGATCCCGACCAGGTCCACCAAATCTCCTGAAATTTCCTGCGCTGCTGAATATGTGCCTGATCTTGCGTGGCAATAGCCTCGCATCCGGATTGAACGATGGTCGCCGAAAAGAGTACTATCGCCGGCTGAGCCCTGAGGCGCACCCATGGTTCAGACGTCACCCCACTTACCGGCGCATTCGAAAATCATAGCGATGTTGAGCGAGCACAGATTCTTTGTGCTCTTCCTCTTTCTTTTGGCGTCGCTCATTCTTTATCCCTACGCCCAACACAGCGGCTTTGGTTACTGGGCATTCCGATTCGTGGGAAGCGCCGTAATCCTGGTTAGCGTTTACGCGGTCAGCTTCCGGCGAACTCTGGTGATTTTCGCTCTGGCCCTGGCCATTCCTGCTTTGGTGCAACGGCTGCGGCTGCTGCGGGCCGACGCCAGCACGCTTTCCGTCCTGAACATTGTCCTCAGCTTTGCGTTTGACGTCTTCATTGTCGTGATCATCTTTCGTCGCGTCTTTGCCAACGAGCGGCCTAATTCGGAAACGATCTTCGGAGCGGTGTCGATTTATCTGCTGCTGGGATTCAGTTTTGCCGGTATTTATGGCATGGTCAACACACTCCAGCCCAACGCTTTCTACCTTAATCCGCTGGTCAACTGGCATACCGCTCCCGACCGGTTCGACTTCATCTATTACAGCTTCGGAACCATCAGCACTCTGGGCGCAACCGGAATGACGGCCGTCTCGCCCCAGGCGCGATCGGTAGCCGTGATCGAAGCCATTCTCGGCATCCTGTACCTGGCAGTCCTGATCTCAAGGCTGGTCGGCGCGTACCGGCCTCGCGGCAGCGCCGGCGCCAGCTGAGCCTCAACCACCTTCCCTGAGAACTAGGACGGGAGCGGGTCCGCGTGGGAAGCGCGGCATTTTTTCGGTAATTTCTCCTACAGAAAATGGAAGGCGGCTGGGCCTCAAGATATGCGATTCGGTAACCTCTACTTGGTGACCGTAAGAATTTTCAATTTTCCCAAGCACTTACCAGACATGTATTTTGGCAGCCGGAATGCGACAAGGCAGCCAATTCCGGTTCGAAGTTTGAACCTCAGGGTGAATCGCTGTGCCAAGCTGCGGAGTGATTGGCGTAGCGCCACATTTTATTCTCGCTTGCCGAAAATGCTCGGTTTGTTGCCGATCCGGCACAAACTCGTCCTCCAAACTTCTGGTACATGCACTTTCAGTAAAGTCCTGCGGCTGGCCGGCTGCGGGATCGGTTAGCCATCTCGACAGCTGTCCTTCCCAACCTTGATCTCCCGAACGAACGGGAGGTCGAACCTTTTTTGGGGCGAAACCGGGCGGGTTCTCTACCTGCTGCTCACGGAAAGGAGAAGGTGCATGACGAACGTGAAGGCTTCTCGTACACAAAAGCTGTTCTCTCTGATGTTCGTGCTGGCGACTCCTCTGTGGTTAGCTTCCTCTCTCCAGGGTCAATCTACGATCTCCACCGGAAACATTAACGGACTGGTCACCGACAGTACCGACGCCGCCGTGGCCGGGGCCAAGGTGACGATCACCCGGGTTGACACCGGGGTGTCCACCACGGTCACCACCAACGGCAGCGGGTTTTACAACTCCGGCTCCATTGCGGCGGGCACTTATCTGGTGAAAGTCGAAGTCAAAGGGTTCCAGACTTCGCAAACTCAGATTGTGGCCAAGATCGGCAACAACAGCGCCGTCAACTTCAAACTGAAGGTGGGCTCAGAAGCTACCACCGTGAATGTGGAGGCTACGTCGGTAGGCGTCAATACCGAGCAGACCTCGGTGCAAGGCGTGCTCACGGCAAGTCAAATCGAGAATCTACCGGTCAACGGCCGCAACTTCCTCGATCTGGCGCAGCTTGAACCGGGCGTGCAGATCCAGGATGGCACCAACTTCGATCCGACCAAGATTGGCTACCAGTCGGTCTCGATCGGCGGACGTTTCGGCCGAACCGCCCGCATTCAGGTGGATGGCACCGACATTTCCGACGAAACCGTGGGCACGACCACGGGCAACATTTCGGCCAGTGCCATTCAGGAGTTCCAGATCGCACAATCCACCATGGATCTTTCCAACGATCTGAGCTCGTCGGGCGTGGTCAACGTATCGACCAAGTCGGGTACGAATCTCCTGCACGGCAGCGGCTACGAGTATTACCGCAGCAGCAATATCGATGCTTCGTTACCCAAGCCTGCGGGAACTGCGGATCCGAACTATCACCGCAATCAGTTCGGAGGCACGCTGGGCGGCGCCTTTATCCGTGACAAGTTGTTCTTCTTCGCCGAGGGCGACGGCACCGATCAGAATTTGTTCACCCCGGTGGTATACGCTCCGCCGTTTCAAAGCTTCGGAGGCGGCTTCAATGCGCCCTTCTCGAATCCCAATGCGCTGGGCCGCCTCGACTGGGTGGCTCCGCACAATGTGAAGCTGTTCTTCCGCTATAGCTACTCGCAAATCAAGGCGGATGGAACTTTCTTCTCCGACAGCCTGCAGGTCTATGAGTCGAAGAATTACTCCCGCAACTTTGTTGGGGGAGCGGACTTCACCACTGGTCCGTGGACGCACAGCATCCGTTTCAGCTATCTGAAATTTCAGAACGAGATTGTCGATGGCGTGATTGGCAGCGGACTGCCGCTCTCCGATTTTCCGGGCAACGGACAATATCTCAACATCAACGTAGTCAACGGACCTTCGACCGGTCCAAACCTGTTGGCGCCACAGAGCACGCCGCAAAGCGATAAGCAGCTTAAGTATGACGGCTCAAAAACCGTGGGCAAACATATCCTCCGCTACGGCGTGGACTACAACCACATTCAGGGCGGCGGCTTCGCCAGCTTCTTCAAGCTGGGGCCGCAGGTGGTTACCGGCCAGAACGAATTCGGATTTAATGACCAGGCATTTGCGGCTACCGGCCCATTCCCAGGCGGCGCAAGCAATCCCCTGAACTATCCGGTTGAAACCGTCGTGCTCGGCAACGGTCAGGGCTTTTCAACGACCCAACCGGCGTTTGGCTTTCCCGCCGGCGGCCTGGGTCCAGACAACCGTCTGGGCCTTTACATCGCCGACACCTGGAAGATGTTTTCCAACTTCACCGTCAACCTCGGCTTGCGTTACGACCATGACACCGGCCGCACCGACAGCGACCTGCCCGGATTGCCCTTCCTCAACAATTTGTTACCGACGTGGCCAAACCTGGGCGCGCCTATTCCCAACCCCGATCTGAACTTTGGACCATCGCTGGGAATCGCCTGGGATCCATGGAAGTCGGGCAAGACGGTGATTCGCGCCGGTATCGGTCTCTATTACGAGAATGTGATCTGGAACAACGTCCTGTTCGATAGACCTTTGCGTCTGCCGACCGGTGCGTTCCTGCAGACTCCCACGGCCTGCGACAGTGGCCAAGCTTTCGCGCTTCCAGGTGTCAGCTTAATGGGTGGACCGGCAACCTGTGGCACCACCACTACTCCTATCCGCATTGGCGATGCCGGTGCCGCGATTGCCCAGCTGCAGTCGGCGTATCAGGCCTTGTCACCGTTCAGTCTCACCAATCCCAATCCCAACTATCTGGCGAACTTCGTGAGCGGAGGTGTCAACTTCCCACTCGGGCTGTTTGCTCCGGACTACAAGACGCCTCGCTCCACGCAGATTAACGTTGGCGTTCAGCACGAGTTCACTCCAGGCGTGGTGATCAGTGTGGACTACGTCCGCAACGTAACCACCGGCCTGCTGCTGGGGGTTGACCAAAACCACACCGGCGACGTCCGGTACTTCAACAAGCCGAACGCGATAGCTGCCATCTCGGCCACGACCGCGCAGTTTGGTTGCGGCGGGGGCACCAGCGCGGCTGCTATCAACTGTGCGATCGCGGCGGGAGCAAACATCACCTCCTTTGCCGCAAACGGTCTCGACTCGCAAGGCGATCTGGGCGGCACCTGTGCGACGGGTTGCGCCTTCGGGGGCTTGAATCCGAACGCACCGGCCATGCCCTTTCTGGTTCCGGCCGGCATCTCCAAATACAACGCGCTCGATGTCAAGCTGAACTATCAGAAGAACAATCCGTTCAAAGGCATGCACGCGATCAACGCGCAAGTCTCCTACTCCTACTCATCGTTCAAGAACTCGGGCGGCGGCTCGGGTATCAGCGGCGTGCTGGGAGGAGTCTCCAACAGCGATCAGGACTTCATTGTCCCTTCGCTCGACAACGCCGATCCCAATCGATACTTCGGACCTTCCTTACTGAATCGGCCGAACCAGTTTTCGTTCGGCGTGGTGGGAAGTCTTCCGTGGAATTTCCAACTCTCGTTTATCGGTCACTTCTATTCCGCCTTGTCGGTGCCTATTGAGGTCCCGGGAACCGGTCCAGGAGCTATCTTCCAGACTGACTTCACCGGTGATGGCACGACCCAGGATCCACTGCCGGGCACGCTCAATGGAGCCTTCGGGTCGCAGTACAACGGCACAACCATCAACCAGCTTCTGACCCGCTACAACAACAACTACGGAAACCAGCCTACCCCGGCCGGTCAGGTCCTGATCGCAAACGGCCTGTTCACGGCGGCGCAGCTTCAGCAGCTTGGGGGGGTGGCGCCGTGCATCGCGGGAGGCAGCATCAACAGCCCGAACTGCACGTTGCAATTCGCTCCTCCCGGCCAGGTGAATATGGGTAATCTTCGGGACTTCGATCTGAAGTTCGCCTGGACCTACAAGCTGGAAGCCAAGTCGCACGTCATCGCGTTTCAGCCCAGCGTCGGCTTCTTCAATCTGTTCAACTTCGCTAACTTCGATCTGCCTCCGAACGCGCTCACGGGCGGACTGACGGGCAGTGCAGGTTCGATTAACGGCACAACTTCTGCCACCCGAATCACCAACCGCGTCGGCGCGGGCACAGGAGTCTTTAACCTGGGCGCTCCGCGCGCGATGGAGTTCGGCATGAGCATCAACTTCTAACCAACTTCGCGAACCTTACAATCAGGAAGGCAAAGGGCACTCGAAAGAGTGCCCTTTGGCTGATAGCGTCACGTCTACGTCCGGCGCCGCTTTGTGGTTCCGCTTGGGATGCCGTCTGGCTCGGTCCGCGCATAGCTGTGATACGATTTCCACACCTGCCCTAACAGCCATGCCGCGTCGCTCAAAACGTGATCTTGGGGTCGAAGCGGCGCCACTGCTGGACACGCAAGAATCGCGCTTATGCGTCCTTCCCATATTCGTCTCTTCATTGTCGTATTAGTTTCGTTGGCATTCCTCGGTTGGGCGATCCCAACGGCGGCCAACTTCGTCATCGAGTACAACTGGTGGAAAGAAGTCGCGCAGGTTGATACCTGGGTCAGCATGCTGTGGTACAGCATAGCGCCGACAGCGGTGGGTGCTCTGCTGGCCTTCATCGCGCTGTACCTGGCGCACGCGCGTGGCTTGTACTTTGCCGGCATCCGGCGACGCGATTACCCGGTTTACTCCCGCCTGGTCCCAGTGGGTCTGGCGGTGATTGCGATCCTGTTCGCCTCCGCCTCGATCGACTTCTGGACGGTCATGCGCTTTTTCGGCTCGCGTGGTCTGGCCGCGCCAGCGGATGCCTGGCAGGACCATGTTTTTTCGCACGCCTTGCCCTTCTACCTGTTCGATCTGCCTTTCTATTCCGATCTGCTCAGCTTTGTTTTTGTGCTGGCAATCCTTTCCGCCGTGCTGTTCTGGATTACTGCTCGAGCATGGCAATTGTTCGAACGAGTTCGCTATGGGCAATTGCTGGATGGACCGAAGAACACGATTACTCTGGGAAGCTACTTACGGCTACCAGGCGCAGCCCGCGCGCCTTTCGTCCGCGTAATTGCGGTGATTTTATTGCTGGGCTTTGCTGCCTGGGTCTATCTGGGGAACTATGAGCTGCTGTTCAATTCTCACCCCTTCATGACCGGCGCAGACTTCGTAGACGAAAAGGTTACTCTGCCTTTACGTTGGCTCCTTATTATTTCCGCCTTAGCGGCATTACCGCTGGCTTGGATGTCGAAATTCAAGCAGGCTGTCGTGCTGGTAATGTCGTGTTTTATCGTGCAGCTGGCGGTGCCGGCCATCGTTCGCGCCGTGTATGTCCGGCCGAATGAGATCTCGATCGAACGCCCCTACATCCAGCGCCACATTGAGGCGACAACTGCAGCATTCGGCCTGAATCGCAACGCCACGGAAAGCCCCTTCACACCTGCCGGTCAAGGTGTAGTCGATCCCGTTCAGGACGCGACTTTACTGGCTAATGTTCGGCTCTGGGATTTGCGGGCCTACAACGCAACTATCACTCAGATTCAGGCGTTACGCCCGTACTACACTTTCCCCGATACCGATGTCGATCGCTATTTCGTTAATGACCGGATTAAGCAGGTATTGCTATCTCCTCGCGAAATTGATGTTACCCAGTTATCAGCCGAGGCCAGTGAGAGTTGGATTAATCCGCGATTCATTTATACCCACGGCTTTGGCGCGGTTGTAGCCGAGGTTAACAAGATTACGCCGGATGGCCTGCCTGTCTTGCTGATAAAGAATGCACCGCCGGAAATCAATTCGCCTGCATTTAAGCTCTCAAGGCCGGAGATCTACTTTGGCGAGAAAACGCAGGACCCGGTCTTTGTTCATACCGCGCGCGAGGAGTTCGATTATCCCTCCGGCGATCAGAACAAGTATTCAACCTATGAAGGTACAGGCGGATTTCCAGTCGGCTCATTTCCGATGAAAGTTGCCGCCGCGATTTCTCAGGGCGAGCCCAACATTGTTTTCACCAGTTATTTGACCGGGCAAAGCCGCATGATGATTTATCGCAATGTGCCAGCTCGATTGAACCATCTGGCCGGCTTCCTGCACTGGGATCCAGATCCCTATCTGGTGATCACCGATGACGGCAGGTTAGTTTGGATGGTTGATGGGTACACCACTTCTCTGAATCATCCTTATTCAGCGCCGCTTCCCGTAGCCGGGCTGGATGAAGGCGCAAACTATATTCGTAATGCAGTGAAAGCTACAGTCGACGCTTATACCGGAAAGATATCTTTATACATATTTGATCCTACGGATCCTATTATTCAGGCTTACGAGAAACTATTTCCCAAGTTATTTCTGCCTGCCTCGGAAATGCCGGCCGATCTGCGGCGCCACGCGCGCTATCCGGAAGCAATGTTTCGCACGCAGGCCGAGGCTTACCGCATCTTCCATATGCGCGATCCGCAGGTGTTCTACAACAAGGAAGATATTTGGGAGATCGCGCGTGATTTGTATGGCCAGTCTGGACAGCCGGAGCCTATTTCGCCCACCTACATTGTGGCAACTTTGCCCGGAGAGAAACAACCGGAGTACTTGCTGATTTTGCCTTTTACTCCGCGAGGTAAGGACAACTTAATTGGCTGGATGGCCGCGCGCTGCGATGGCGACCAACTAGGGAAGCTGATCTTCTATCAACTGCCGAAACAGCAATTGATGTACGGTCCCATGCAGATTGAATCGCGCATCGACCAGGACCAGACTATCTCTAAGGACCTGACACTGTGGAACCAGCAGGGCTCGCGCGTGCTGCGCGGCAACATCATTGCTCTTCCCGTGACAGGCGGATTTTTGTACCTTGAGTCGATTTATATCCAAGCTACCGAAGCTCGTATGCCGCAGCTTAAGAAGGTAGTACTGGCCATGGGCGACCGGCTGATCTATCGCGACAACTTCGACGAGGCCCTGGCCGACCTGACGGCAACAGCGGCGCCGGCGGTGGCTCCCGCTCCCGCCGCTCCAACTACAGCGGCGGGCGAGAAGAGCCAGCCTTCGCTGGCGGAGCAAATCCACCATCTTCGCGACCAAGCCGAGCAACTGGCTCAGGAGCTGGAGAAGCTGGAAAAGGAAACGGTCAAGAAGTAGATTAGCTCTGTTGACATCCTTGCGGAAAAGCTGAGGTCGGCGAGGAAATGTCGGTGACGCCGATCAAGTACCGCCCTGGGGTACGAAAGATCATAGCCCAGCGCTTCAGCGCTGGGTACGCCGCAAATTTACGATAGAGCCCCTTCAGGGGCGATACACAAACCGAGCCGAATCGCTGAAAAAGACGGGGCCTCAGCCCTCGCACGAACCTGCCCTCAGGGCTGAAGCCCAGGTTGTGGTTGACTCTTTACGGCACGGCTGAAGCGGTGCCCTGATACAAAACGATTGGTGAGATAGGTAGATAGGTTTTTCAGTACATCAGCAACCAGCTGAAACGGTTGTGCGCTCTCCAGTGTGCTGTAGATACAAATGCTACGGGTACATGCCTCTGGCAGCCACCAAATATGGCATGCGATTCGCGTCCAAATAAAATCCCCCACGCAAGCCTGCGCTTGAGTGGGGAAGCTGATTGGTCAAAGAGGTAAATCGGGCCGTTAGTGAACGAAGTTATTGTGGGGGCGAGCCAGTGTCCACAATGGGCCTCCGCACTGGGAGGGATTGATGAGACACACCAGAATGTCCGCACGACGGACGATATCCCCAAACTGATTCGGGAGGACTGCTGATCCGAGAACCGGATCTTGAACCTTTTCAAGTCCGGCCCCATTCAGAGTGAATACGCAGTTAGTCTGGCCTGGGGTACAGGTAGTGTTGTTGCATGCGGCCGTGAGGGGGATGTTGGTGTTACAACCAACCAAGAATGCCGATAACGGAGACGGCGCTTGACCTTGGAGGCGATTCGCTACTTGCTGGAAATGAACTTCAGTCTCGGCGCCATGGCAGCCGTTGCAGGTGCCCTCGGAAAAGATCACCCGCTCCTTGTGTAGTCCTGATGAGGGATCGCCATTCCAGTACGCGGTGGGGCCCGCGCCGTCGGGGCCGTTAAATGCAGAGCCGCCTAGAAAAGCCGGATTCGTGGCGGGACATGGAGGCACGTCTGTCTGGCTACCAAAACAAGGAGGAACGACGTAAGTCCCATTGTCAAGCAGTGCCTGGTTCGCAGAGATGAAAGCCGTGACGTCACCCTCTTGTGAAGGAGTGGTGCAGCCGTTGGGACTGCCCGAACACGGCGGAGCGCCTAGATTGCCCCCTCCGCTGAACCCCGTGAAACTTCCATCAGGAGTTTGAGATATCATCACCTCGATCAGTTCGCTATTTTGTTGGTTTTGTGGATTGAGTGAGAACTGCCTCTGCTCCCAGAAGTTGCTGCTCTCGCCAAGCTCTACTTCGTTCGTACGTATCTGGGAGAGGCAGCTGCCGTTCGGGTTACTCGGACATGCGCCCGGGGCCACAACCAAATTAGTCATCGTCTGGAGTGCAACCTGGAAGGACTCGTCGGTAAAGCTGAGAGGCTGCAGCGCATTCCAATCATCAGCCCATGTGTTAATGCTCGGAATGTTGGCGTTTTGTGGAACGCCGAATTCGAGGATAATATTGAAAGGTTCCGCCGCCGGTGAGCATAGGCCATTCAGGCTCGCCGAAACCCCAAAAACGAACCTCAGTTCTCCTATCGGGGTCTCGTTAGGCAGCCCACCCAAGTCAATGCGGTTGACGATGGCATTCAACCGCACGGGAGCTGTCGCCAGGGAAAGGCAGGCCTGCTGGGTGCCCTGGATGGTGCATAGGTTTCCACTTTCGTCCCTAGGCCATACGGCAAAGAGTCCTCTTACGCCGTTTCCGCTAGCCATTCCGGCCCGACTTGGCACAGAAAAACCATTTATCTTTAGTTCTTGATTCTCCCAAGTCAGGAGCCAGTCGCTAAGCATCTGCTCTGCGTCTTGAACGGAGCCGTTCCTGATTGACATCATCAGAGTTTTGAAGGTCCATGCGCCATTGGGACTTTGATTTGAAGTGTTGAGGCAAGGATCGAAGGTCCGACCCCCCGCGTCTTCCACTACAGCCGGATCAACGATCATCAGTTCATGGTCATTGGTGACAGTCACCGTGTCCGGAATCAGAATGTCGGGCGAAAATTGAATCGATTGATGTGATTGGAGCGCGGCCCGAATTTCTTTCGGTTCGAGAAACTGCATTCTCTCTGTGCGAACAAGCCTCGGTCCGTCAAAGACCGGCACTATACGTCCTCTACTAGCGGCTTCTTTGCGTCTTTGCTGCACTTTGGCAAAGGTCTGCCAGTCGAAATCGAGCGAGGCGACAAATGTTCTGGGGTCATTGCTGGAACGTTGCAAAACAACATTCTGGTTGCCCAGTGTCATTGGTATCTGCGACGACAGTTTCTCGGCCGCCGATCCAACGAAGCGTACTGACAGAACTGTTTTGTCGATGTTCTGCGCCGGATTGGGCGGGCTCAGAGTGAATACTTCCACCGATGGCAGCACCGGGCGATTCGGCTGCAGGTTGAGCAACACGCGTTGTGCCGAGCCGGCTTCGTCTGACAGCAGGGCGTTGGAAATAGCGGCGGCACGCAGCGATGCGCTCGACATATAGGCTGCGGGCTGGGCCAGTGATGCTCGGCTTACGGAATGTTGAGCGGCCAGCACGGCCGTAGAGTGGGTTCTGAGGCTGACGGCGATAACGGTTGCGGACAACAGACAGAGAACTGTAATCCAAACAAGTTTGCGAGATTTCATTTCATTTCTCCTCAGCCGGTTAGAGGGTGGGCGGATACTTGCTTTGTTTGTGCGAGGGAGCCGAACGCCAGGGATCGGGCCACGAGCAATTTCCGTTGGGAAGTTGCTCGTGAGGCCTAAAGGTCGGGCGAAATATTGCACCTATTGGCTCCGCAAAGCCAGCACTTTCTGCCTATTTATGTTCTATTCGTGCAGCAAATATTAGAAATGCACTTTGGCTTCGCCAGCGGGAGTCCCCCGACCCAGCCTGTATAATCGTTCGTTTGCACACTGTGTCCAGGAGCTTCGATTTGCAGCAAGCAGAAATTGGCATCATCGGCGGCAGCGGTTTGTACACGATGCCGGGCCTTAGCGATATTCAGGAAAAGTCGCTGGACACCCCGTTTGGCGCGCCTTCTGACGCTTATGTGTTGGGGACGCTGCAAGGCCGCAAGGTCGCGTTTCTCTCGCGTCACGGGCGGGGACATCGCTTCATGCCCACCGAGATCAACTATCGCGCCAACATTCATGGGCTGAAGCAGCTTGGAGTGGAACGGATCCTGTCGCTGTCGGCGGTGGGTTCGCTGAAGGAAGAGCACCATCCTCTGGACTTCGTAATTCCCGACCAATTCGTCGATCGCACGCGCCATCGCGTCGATACCTTCTTTGGCGATGGCCTGGTCGCGCACATTGGTTTTGCCGATCCCATCTGCCAGGAAGCGGCGGGAGTCGCGGTGCAGGCTTGCCGGAAAGCCGGAGTCAACGTTAAGCCCGGCGGCACTTACCTGAATATGGAAGGCCCGCAATTTTCCACGCGCGCCGAGTCCAATCTGTATCGCAGTTGGGGACTCGATGTGATCGGCATGACCAATCTCACCGAGGCTCGGCTGGCGCGTGAGGCGGAGCTGTGTTACGTCACCGTCGCCATGGTCACCGACTACGACTGCTGGCACCAGACACACGATTCGGTTTCGGTCGATCAGATTGTCGCCGTGCTGCTGAAGAACGCCGAACATGCCTGCAGCGTGGTGCGCGAGGCGGTCGCCGCCATGCCCAAGACGCGCGGCTGCAAGTGCGGTGCGGCGCTGAAGAACGCCATCATCACCCAGAAGATCGCGGTGCCGAAAGCTACGCTGGAGCGGTTGCGGCTGCTGGTCGGCAAATATTTCGATTCCGAACAGAAAGCGGGAACATAGCACTTGTCCATCCTTGTCGTCGGTTCCGTCGCATTCGATACTCTGAAAACTCCTTACGGCGAGCGCCAGAAGATTCTGGGCGGCGCGGCCACTTACTTCTCGCTTTCCGCCAGCCACTTTACCGATGTCCGCGTCGTCGGAGTGGTCGGCGAAGACTTCACCCCGGAAAACGAAGCGGTGATGAACAAGCGTGGCGTGGATACGCGCGGCATCCAGCACGCGAAAGGGAAGACCTTTCACTGGACGGGCGAGTACGGCGAGAACGTGAACGAAGCCAAGACGCTCAACACGGAGTTAAACGTTTTCGAAACCTTTGCGCCGTCGATTCCGGCCGAGTACAACAATTCTGACTACCTCTTCCTGGCGAACATCGATCCCTTGCTGCAGATTCGGGTGCGCGATGCCATGCCCAAGGTGAAGCTTGTAGGCGGCGACACCATGAACTACTGGATCGGCGGGCATCGGCAAAATCTGGACCAGATGCTAAAGCGCGTCGACGTGCTGCTGATCAATGACACCGAAGCCAAGATGCTGGCCGACGACAACAGCCTGCCGAGAGCCGCGCGTAAAGTGTTGGAACTGGGCCCGCGTGCGCTGGTCATCAAGCATGGCGAGTACGGCGCGACCATCTTCTTCCGCGATGGCGAATTCGGCGGCGGCCATCATCCCTTCCGCGCTCCAGCGTTGCCGCTCGACGAAGTGCGCGATCCTACCGGAGCGGGCGATAGCTTTGCCGGCGGCTTCATGGGATATCTGGCATCGCAGGGAGAAGTGAATCGCGGCGTGCTAAAGCATGCCATGTTCTACGGCAGTGTCATGGGATCGTTCGCCGTCGAGCGCTTCGGCACCGAGCGCTTGCAGTCGCTCACTCGCGAAGAAATTGATGATCGCTTCACCGTCTTCCGCGAGCTGACGCATTTGGACTGAGCTTCGAGAAACGGGGCCTTGCGCCCATATCGGAAGGTCTCGACGGTAGTACACTTCTGGACTAGAGGCGCACATGGATCACGCAAGCGACATCATCGTCAAAGATCCTGGGATGCTGGGCGGAATGCCGGTTTTCCGCGGAACACGCGTACCGTTCAAGAACCTTCTCGATTACCTGGAAGGGGGCCATACTCTGAACCAGTTTCTGGAGGAGTTTCCGTCCGTCAGCCGGGAGGTAGCGATTGCGGCACTGGAACACGCGAAGGAACTGGTTATCGCACAGGTGCGATGAGAGTCCTAGTTGATGAGTGCTTGCCTCGCACATTGAAACAACTGCTTGGCCCACATGAGTGTCGCACAGTAGGCGAGATGGGCTGGTCTGGCAAGAAAAATGGCGCCCTGCTGACGCTGGCGGCCGCGGAATTCGATGTCCTGATAACCATCGACCAGGCTATGGAACGGCAGCAGAATGTCGCAAACCGCAAGATTGCTTTGCTAGTTCTGAGTGCGATATCAAATCAGATCGAGGATATTGAACCTCTCATTCCAGCGGCTTTGATCGCGCTCCGGGACATCCAGCCGGGGCAGGTACTTCGGATCGGAGGATGAACAACCAATCGCTTTCGCGCTCCCGACAGCCAGTATCCGCTAACCGCGACCCTCTCGAACAACGCTACCAACAGCAGCGCAACGAAGCGCGCTTCACCCTGCTGCTCGGCGCCTTTTCGATTGCCGCACTCTTCTATTACTACGCGCACCAGCAATTGCTGCTTTACGGCGATGCCGTGGCCCACATCAACATCGCGCGTCGCGTCGTCGACAATCGCCACCCAATCCAGTCGTATGGGCAGTTGGGAACGGTGTGGCTGCCGCTGCAACACATCGCCATGCTGCCGTTCGTGTGGAACGATGCCCTGTGGCGCAGCGGAATTGCCGGCGCCATTCCGGGCATGGTCGCCTATGTCCTGGGCGCGCTGGCCGTGTTTCGCCTGGTCAACGTTCGCGCCGGACAAGTCGCCGCCTACCTTGCCGCTGCCATCTATGCGCTGAATCCCAACCTGCTTTACCTGCAGGCCACGGCCATGAACGAGCCTATCTTCCTGGCCTTCTTTCTCTGGACGCTGGTTTATCTGGACGAATTCCTGCGCGCGACGATTCCGCCTGATCCCGATGCGTCCCCGGCTCCTGCCCAAATGAAGCCGCGGCGCGCCCTGGAAGCCTGCGGCATTACGATGGCCGGAGGAGCGCTTACCCGTTACGACGGATGGTTTGCCGGCATCATCGTCGGCCTCATCCTGATGTGGGCGTTCGTGATGTGGTGGCGTCGCACGCCTGAGTCGAGTCAGCGCCGCACTCTGGCGAAATCGTTGATCGAGGTTCTGCTGCTCAACGCGCTGGTCCCGGTCTACTGGCTCATCTACACCTACTTCATTTCCGGGCGCGCCTTCGACTTCGCCACGGGTCCGTATTCGGCGAAGGCGATTGCGCTGCGCACCACGGCTCATGGCGCGCGCGCCTTATCCGGGACAGCAGCATCTGTTCACGGCCGCACTCTATTTTCTGAAGGCTGCTCAACTCAACGTGGGCAGCGCAGGTTGGGGAGAGGCGCTGTTTGCGTTGGCGTTGGGAGGAACGGCGCTCGCCGTCTGGCGTTTTCGCCGCTTCGGAATTCTTCTGCTGCTATGGTTGCCGCTGGCGTTTTATGCTCTGTCGATTGCCTATGGCAGCGTGCCTATCTACATTCCGGTCTGGTATCCGTTCTCTTATTACAACGTGCGCTACGGACTGGAACTGCTTCCAGTTTTTGCAGTGTTTCCCGCAATTCTGGCGGGATATCTGGTCGAGCGATTCACTGCGCGGACGCTGCGGTTTGCACCGTTGCTCGTCGTGATCGCGACGGTTGCCGCCAGCTACGTGTCGGCATATCGCGAGTCGCCGATTACTTTGCGGGAAGCGCAAGTCAATTCCGGCGGGCGGATCGCGCAGGAACAAGGCTTGGCCAGCTTCCTGGCGGGCCTGCCGCGCTCGTCGACACTGCTGATGTATGAAGCCGAACATGCCGGTGCGCTGCCCATGGCCGGTATACCGCTGCGCCATATCATCTCCGAGGCCGAGCATCCTGATTGGGAGTGGGCGCTGCTCGACCCCGCTGGTCAGGCCGAGTACATCATTGCCTGTCAGGGTGACCCGGTGTGGGCCGCGGTTCAGCACCATCAGTCTGAGCTGATGGAGATCTTTTCTGTCGTCTCGCCAGGGCAGAAGCGCTGTGTCGTGTATAAGCCTGCGAGACCGTAATCTCGGCTGGCTTATCGCAAACTCTGGAATTGTTCCGGTGTAATGCCAAGCTGGCGGAGAATCTTGTAGAACAAGGGTGGGCCGATCTCGCGGCCGCCGTGCAACGGAATGGTCACTGCCCGTCCGTCCGGATGGTTCCAGCGTTCATGACTGCCCGTCTGACGAGTCTTCATAAAACCCAGTTTGCGGGCGACATTCTGGAAGTCCCGGGCGGTACCGCTAGGCATGAACGATTTCGGTGGTATCGGCGGGCAGAGAAGCGCCCTTTTCGCGGTACTCTTCTGCGATCATCTGGAACACGTTTGCCAGTTCTTGCAGTGCCGCTTCACGCGTTGGCATCAAGGCATAACATCCGGGGATAGCCGGGATTTCGGCGACCCAGGAGCCATCCTGCTGGCGGTAAAGAACGGTCTTGTAGTCTTCCAGCTTCACGATATGCCTCTACTTTGGCGACAGTTTATCATGGAAATTCCCGGCCCCATTGCGCGTGAGACTTCGCAGAACCGCTATTCTGTCAGCTTCGCCCCGCACTCTGGTAGTTAACATCACCGGCGCTGTGGCTTTGCTACAATCCGCGCAGCCGCGTATGCCCGTCGATCCCGAACTCGTCATGACCCTGTTTCTAACCACGTTTGCTGGGCGCGACTGAAATGGCGAACGTCCCCTTCGTGAAAGCTACGGCTTGCGGCAACGATTTCCTGATCATCGATTTCCTGCACGCGCCCAGCGATATTCATGAGTTCACTCGGCGCATCTGCGATCGCCACAACGGCGTTGGCGCCGATGGAGTGGAATGGGTTTTACCGGCCAAGGACGCCGATCTGCGTGTCCGTCTGTTGAACGCCGATGGCTCCGAGGCCGAGATTTCAGGCAATGGCACGCGCTGCGTCGCAGCCTGGTATTGCGCGGAGAACCATCGCCGCTCGGTGGTGATTCGTACGGGCGCCGGGCTGAAGACTTGCGAACTGATCGCGAGCGAAGGGAACAACTTCGAATTCCGCAGTTCCATGGGAGAGCCGGAAGTGGGCGACGACTTCTCCATCAAGTTCGCCTACGGAGACGTCACGGGCACGCCGGTTTCCATGGGGAATCCGCACTACGTGGTTTTTGTTCCGGAGTTTGAGTTGGGGTGGCAGGCGGTCGCCGAGCAGATCTCCATGCATCACGATTTCAAGTACGGCATGAATGTCGAGTTCGTCAAAATACGAAATGAGGACGAGATTGAAGTGCGCTTTTGCGAACGCGGCGTGGGCGAAACCATGTCGTCCGGCACCGGCTCCTGCGCCGCGGCGGTGGCGTCCATCCATGCCGGAAAAGTGAAGTCGCCGGTGCGAGTGCTCGCTCCGGGCGGAGCGCAGACGGTGGAATGGAGCAGGGAAGTGTTTCTTACCGGACCAGCAACGCTGCTCTGCCGCGGCGAGTTTTTCATTTAAGATAAGCCTTCTTGATGACAATAGCTCAATCTGATCGCCTGCGGCCGGCTGCCTTGCGGCCCGGCGATACCGTTGGCATCATTGCCCCAGCCAGCGGCTTTCGGCGAGACGACTTCGAGGCCGGATGCGCCGAGCTGTTGCGCCTGGGATATCAGCCTTTCTATTTGCCTTCAATTTTCGAGCGTGAATTGTACTTCGCGGGATCAGCGGAGCGCCGGGTGCGCGAGTTGCACGAGATGTTCGCGCGTCCTGAGGTGAAGGCTGTCTTGTGCGCGCGTGGTGGCTACGGCTGCAACTACCTGCTGCCGCATCTCGACCTCGATCTGATCCGCTCGAATCCCAAGATCTTCGCCGGGTGTAGCGATGTGACTACGCTGCTGACGTATTTGTGCGATGCCGTCGGTCTGGTCACCTTTCACGCGCCGATGGTGGCGGGCGATTTTGCGCGGCCGGGCTGTTTTGACGAGCCGGCGTGGCTTGCGGCCTTGTCCTCGGGCAGGGCCTATCATCGCGAGTTCCCCGCCGAAGAAGTCGAGCCATTGGCCGAGGGCGTTGCGGAGGGTATGCTCTACGGCGGATGCCTGTCGCTGCTGTGTGCGTCGCTGGGAACGCCTTACGAGATCCGGACGCAGGGACACGATCTTGTTTATCGAAGATCGCGCCGAACGGCCCTATCGCATCGATCGCATGCTGATGCAGTTGAAATTGGCGGGAAAGTTTGACGGCGTCCGAGGCATCGTCTTCGGCGAGATGATCGATTGCGGCGAGCCCGGCGCTCTCGACTACACGTTGCAGCAGGTCGTCATGCGGATTCTGGCGGACGTGCACGTTCCGATTGCCTTTGGGCTGAAGTCGGGCCACGTCTCGAGCGGGAGCATCACGCTGCCGTTTGGGGTGCGGGCCAAATTGACGGTGGGCAAGACGGTTGCGTTGAGCTACGAGGCCGCTACAACGACCTCGTGAAGGGAAGTAAGCCGCATGCGGCTGGGGGTTGTATCAGGGCACGTCTTCAGACGTGCCGCACCCGGGTCAAGAATGCGTTGGGCTTCAGCCCCTGTGAAAAGGTTGGCAGGGGCTAAAGCCCTGCTGTTTGCTGTGCCTGGGTTCGGCACGACTGAAGTCGTGCCCTGATACAAACCGAGATTGGGATGACTGACCAGATCCGTTCAGGCAGGCCTGATTCGTCTCGTGAGGGCCGGGCTCGATAGAATATGACCCAGAAGCATATTCATCTTATCGGCATCTGCGGCACGGCCATGGCTTCGCTGGCGGGAATGCTGCAGCAGCGCGGATTTCGGGTCACCGGCTCTGACGCTGCGGCATATCCGCCAATGTCAGACTTCCTGGCCTCGCTGAACATTGCCGTCTCGCAGCCTTTCAGCGAAAGCAACCTGCAGCCCCGGCCGGACCTGGTGATTGTCGGCAATGCCATCTCGCGCGGCAATGTCGAACTGGAGTTCGTGCTCGATCAGCGCATTCCGTTTCAGTCGATGGCGCAGGTCCTGCACGACGAGTTCTTGACCGGCAAAACGAGCGCCTGGTCGTCGCCGGCACGCACGGCAAGACCACCACGTCCTCGATGCTGGCTTGGCTCTTCCATCATGCCGGCCGGGCGCCCAGCTTCCTGATCGGCGGCATTCCGGAGAACTTCGGCAGTTCGTTCGCGCTGGGCTCGGGGAACCGAGTTCATCCTCGAAGGCGACGAGTACGACACGGCCTTCTTCGACAAAGGACCGAAGTTCCTGCACTACTTTCCCGACGCCGTCATTCTCACTTCGGTCGAGTTCGACCATGCCGACATCTACCACAATCTCGACGAGGTGAAGACCGCGTTCAAGCGCCTGGTGAACCTGGTCCCACGTCGCGGGCTGCTGATCGCCTGGGACGGACATCCCAACGTCGATGAGTGCGTCAGCCACGCTTTCTGCCGGGTCGAGCGCTACGGATTTGGCGAGAATTCCACTTGGCGAATCACCGATGTCGAGTATGCCGCGGATCGCACTCGCTGGCGCGTGTTGCGCGATGGGTAAGCATGGGCGTGACTTCGAGTTCCCGCTGGCGGGCGAATACAACGTGCTGAACGCTACCGCGGCCGCGGCCCTGGCGGCCAACTACGGCATCGGCAAGAAGCGATCGCCGCAGCGCTGCAGGAATTTCGCAGCGTGAAGCGCCGGCTGGAAGTGAAGGCCGAACTCCACGGCATCACCATCATCGACGACTTCGCTCATCATCCGACGGCCATCGCGGAAACGCTGAAGGCGGTGCGCACGCGCTATCCTGGGCGGCGGCTGTGGGCGATCTGGAGCCGCGTTCTAACACCCTGCGGCGCAGTGTGTTTCAGACACGAATTGGCGCAGAGCCTGGCGGTTGCCGATGAGGTGGTGCTGGCCGATGTCTTCAAGTCAGAGGCGATTCCCGAGCTACGAGCGACTCGATCCGGTCGCCGTGGTCGCGGACTTGAATGCCGATGGCAAGCCGGCGCGGCTGCTGGCCGATGCCGACGCCATCGTCGAAGTCCATCGCGTCGGAGCTTGCGGCCAGGCGATGTGGTCGCGATCCTTTCCAACGGCGGCTTTGGCGGAATCTATGAGAAGCTGCCGGCGAAGCTCAAATCGCTCCACGAGGTCGCGACCACCGCGTGAGCCGCACTCGCACTACAGCGCTAACCTTTGCCCTTTGCCTCTCGGGATTTCTGTGTTTCGTTGCTACATTGCCCGGAGCTGCCACCCCGGTCACCTGCACTTCGCCCGCAAGACACGCAGCCGCAGCCGACCGAATACTTCGTTTCGCTGGCCGATGCCCCGGCCACCTCGCCCACGTCAGCATTCGTCTGACGCGAGGGCAATGGAATTCGCACCCTCGACATGCCGGTCTGGAATGCTCTCTATCAGGTTCGCAACTTCGCCGCCAATATCGAGGATGTGCGCGCTCAGGACGCCTCCGGCGCACCGGCGGTGGTGCTCAACACCAGGACCAGCGAGTGGGAAGTCACCGCGCCTGCCGGGCTGCATCGTCGTCAGCTACGACATTCACCTCGACAGCCCCGGGCCGTTTGGCAGCAGCTTGAATGCCGATCACGGCTTCTTCAACTGGGCGATGGTGCTGATGTACTCGCCGGCCTTGCGTTCGCAGCCGATGAGCATCCGTCTGCTCGATGTTCCCACAACGTGGGAGCTGCGCGATCTGCATGTGCTCGGCGGCAGCCGCGCCGGCAAAGTCGACCAGGCGGTCGGAGTCGCCGCACAACTACGACGAACTGGTCGACAGCCCGGCGGAAGCTCGGCACCTTTCAGCAGTCACATTTCAGCAGGACGGAGCGACCTACCACGTTGTGGTAGATGGCAATCCGGCCGACTACGACATGGCGAAGCTCGACGAGATGCTGGAGCAAGATCACGCATGCCGCAGTCGACTGGATGCAGGACCGGCCCTACGACGAGTACACGTTCCTCTATCACTTTCCGCACGGCCACGGCGGCGGCGGCATGGAGCACGCCTACGGCACGGCCATCGACCTCAATGCCGACCGCTTACGCGCCAACCTGACGCCGCTGGCCAGCGTCAGCGCGCACGAGTTCTTTCATCTGTGGAATGTGAAACGCATCCGGCCGCAATCGCTCGAGCCCATCGACTATCAGCATGAAAAGGATACCCGCGCGCTGTGGTTCAGCGAAGGCGTGACCAGCACGGTCGGCGACATGATGCTGGTCGCGCTCCGGACTGATCGATGAGACGCGAGTATCTGCACGCAGTGGCGGACGAGATCACCGAGCTGCAGCGCCGTCCCGGCACACGTCTGGCAATCGGCGGAAGAATCGAGCCTGGATGCGTGGTTCGAAGGCATCGCGTTCTATCGCTCGCCGGAGCGCAGCATCAGCTACTACAACAAGGGCGAGATCCTCGGCATTCTGCTCGATCTGCGCATTCGCCAGCTGACCAACGGCAGCAAGTCGCTGCGCGATCTGTTTCAGTGGATGAACGACCATTACGCCAAGCAGCACCGCTATTTTCCCGACTCCGCCGGAGTGGAAGCAGGCGGCGGAGACCGTTACCGGCCAAAGCTTCGCCGACTTCTTCCGCGACTATGTTGCCGGAGTGAAGGAGATTCCGTACGACGACTTCTTCCAGTTCGTCGGCCTGCACCTGGTCATGAACACCTACACAGGTAGCGACCGCGGGCTTCACCACCACCGCGAATCTTGGCGGCCAGCCGGAAGTCGTCCAGGTCGATGCCGAACAGCGATGCGCAACGCGCTGGGCATTGTCGCCGGCGATCGCAGTCGACCGCGGTCAACGGCAAGCCGGCCGACGCTACCTCGATGACGAGACTATCGCGACTGCAGCCGGGAGCGACCGTTCATCTGCAGCTGGAAAACCGGCGCGGCAAGCGGGAAGTCGAGCTTCGGCTGGGCGTCGCGCCAGGAGCAGTCTGTACGAGCTGCAGCGATCTTGCCAACGTCACTCCCGAGCAGCGCGCCCATCGCACCGCATGGATTCACGGCGACGATGAAAACCGAGGCGCGCATTGATTCGCGCCGATCGCATGCTGGTGTTTCTGGGGACATCTCCATCCTGATCGTCGGTCCGCCGCTGGTGCTGTACGCCGTCGCTCACCGGCAACGTCGATCCGCTGTACTACATTGCCGACGCGGCTGGCCATCTTCGGCGTTCGGCTGGTCGGCGTGAAGATCGAAGTGCGCGGCCTGGAGAACTTGCGGCCGGGCCAGAACTACATCTTCATGTCCAACCACGTCTCCAACCTTGATCCTCCAGTGCTGATTCCGAGCATTCCCGGGCGCTGTTCCGTGCTGGTGAAGAAAGAACTGTTTCGCATTCCGATTCTCGGGACCGGCATGAGGTTGGCGCAACTTGTGCCCGTCGATCGCAGCGATCGCGAGGCGGCGATCGAAAGTGTTCAAGCCGCAATCGAAGTTCTGCGCAAGGGCTGCACATGGTGATCTATCCGGAAGGAACGCGCTCCAGTGATGGCCGACTGCTGCCGTTCAAGAAAGGACCATTTCATCTGGCGATGGATTCGGGCGTGCCGGTGGTTCCGGTCACGCTGCTGGGGACCTTTGAGAGCTGGCCGAAGACGCGCTTTGCGTTGCGGCCGGGAACGGCGACGGTGGTCTTTCATCCGCCGATTGATCCGCACGATTATGCCGACCGCGACGCTTATGCAAGCCGCGTCAGAGATTCGATTGCCAGCGCGCTGCCGCCGGAGCGGCGTGGTAAATAGCTAGCCCTGCGAGACGCCTCGCAAGCTTTCGCACAGATTGTTACTGAGTGATATCAGCCGAGCGGCAGCAACTTCCAGCGGCTGGAGGCTCACGCATGCAGACATCCCTTATGCCACGGCTGAAAGCCATGCCCTGACACAAACCCGACCTACTGTGCTTCGAAGCATTGCCGGACGTGTTTATCCATGTGAGTTCTGACCACGTCCCGAAGGTGGCGTGATCCTTACTTCTTCTCGATCAGCCGCGCCGTCAGCACGGCGCCATCGCGGTCGTCGTGCAGCTTGATGGGGAAGATCAGCACGTTCCACGTCCAGTGCGGGCTCTTCGTCGGCAGGTGCGATGCGCCGCGAAATCCGCGGCGATCGATGTAGGTCTCGCGCGTGTCGGCGACGGTGCGAACGATCTCGCGCCACTCGTCTCCCAGCTGCGGAAATTGCTCGAACAGGTTCTTGCCGACGAACCAGGCGCGCTTGTGGCCGTTCATGGCAGCGAAATAATCGTTGACGAACTGCCAGTTGCCGTCGCGATCCAGAATCTCCAGCACGATGTCGTCGCCCATCGCCATCGAAATGCGCGAGTAGTAAAAATCGCGCGCATCGACCACCACCGGCCGGCCGCGCTTCTTGGCCTCGAACGAGCGCAGCGCGTTGACCAGGTCGTCGACCGAGCTGTATCCCTTCAGCAGATGCATGTCGGCGATGCCGCCGAATTTCCGCTCCAGCGTCGCCGACAAAATGATGATCGGCACTTGCGGACGCTTGCGGCGCAGTGTCTCGGCGACGTCGGTGCCGAACTTGCCGGCGCCGAGGTGATAGTCGAGCACCGCGATGTCGATGGCGCTGCAGCTTCGACTCGGCCTCCTCGATCGAGCTGGAGGTCACGACGCGATAGCCTTTCTGCCGCAGAATCGCCGAGCGCAGTACCAGGTTCTCCTCGCGATCGTCGAGCAGCAACACGCGAATCGGGTTGGCCGGCACAGCTTGCGGACCCAGGGCCGTTGCGATTCCGGTTTGGAGACGTCTTCGCTCATCATAGGCAGTTAGAAGCAGCTTCGGCTGCTCAGGTAACTCAATTTAGGCGATTGTCGAGCAATTGTCCCGTGAATGGTGTTGGCGCGACTGCTACGGTTCTTTTTTCGCGGGGTCAGCAGCTGCTCGGCCGTTGGCCATAAGGCTTCGCACCGCTTTTGCAAGTTCTGGAAGTTTATTGAAGATAGCTGACGGCACGCAACCATTGTTTGTGATCGAAGGCCGGCGAGCCGCTGACCATCGATCCCGGCCGGGATATCGCCATGGGTGCCGCTTTGCGCGGTCACGATCACGCCGTCGCCGATGTTGCAATGCCCGGCGACGCCCACCTGTCCGGCCAGGATCACGTTCTTGCCGACCACGGTTGATCCCGCCAGGCCGACCTGCGCGCACAGCAGCGTATGCTCGCCGACGGCCGAGCCATGTCCCACCTGCACCAGGTTGTCGATCTTCACGCCGCGCGCGATGCGAGTTTCGCCAACGCTGGCGCGATCGATGCAGGAATTCGCCTGCACCTCGACGTCGTCCTCCAGCACCGCCGGACCGGATTGCGTGATCTTTTCCCAATGATCGCCGTCGCGGGCAAAGCCGAAGCCGTCGCAGCCGATGATCGACGCCATTCTGCAGGATGACGTTGTCGCCCAGCGTGCAGTGCTCGCGCACCACGGCGTGGGCGTGGGCGAAGAAGTTGTTGCCGATGCGCGCTCCGCGATAAATCACGACGTGCGGCAACAGCACCGCATCGTCGCCGATCTCGACGTCGTCGTCGATCACGACGTAGGCGCCGATGTGGCGTTCTTGCCGATCTTCGCCGTCGGCGCAATCACGGCGGTGGGATGAACGCCCGGCATCATAGCACGGCGGCTTGTAGAACAGATCGATGGCGCGGGCGAATGCCAGATAAGGATTCTTGCTGCGCAACATGCCGGCTGGAATGGCAGGGAAGTCCTCGGAGACAATCACGGCCGAAGCAGCAGTGGTCTTGGCGGCGGCGGCATACTTGGGATTGGCGACGAAGGTGATCTGTCCCGGCGGCGGCTTCTTCGATTCCGGCAACGCCGGTGATCTCGGTGTCGGGATTTCCGTTTTCCAGCGTGGCGCCCAGAGCGGACGCGATTTCGGAGAGTTTCATAGTTGCTGTGTTTCGAAACCATTCAGACTTTGCAACGCTCTGCGCCAAGTCGCTCACGTGAACATCGGCACCTGGACGCGTGTCTTCCGGACGGCGGCCGCGGCGTCCGCGACTTCTTCTCGCCGATCACGCCGATCACGGTCATCTCCGCCAGCGCCGAGCGTGGCACAAAGATGCGCTGCGTATTCGAGCGCGTGTCCGGCGGAATGATGGAAAAGCCTTCGCTGCCTTCCTGCAGCAGATCATTGGGCATCATGCCTTCGATGATTTCATTGTCGCGAAAGCGCAGCCGCACCCACAGTCCTTCGACCCGCGGCCGCGAAGTGAACGTTTTCCGGGTCAGCGACTCGGAGTCGCCAAACTCGCGCACAAAGTACACGCCTTTGACCTCGCGCAGGTCCAATGGCCACGACGTTGCCGGCCGTGTTCATCAGCTCCAGTTTGCCGTCGGAGATGAAGGCGGCGCCGACGTAGCCGTTCACGCTGTCGCGGTCCATCTTGCGGACGATGACTTTCTTGTGGGTGGTGGCCATGAGCTGGAGCTGGCAGTTGCGGTCAGCTCTCAGCCCGATTGTCGCACTTTTGCTGAAAATGTGCCCCTCTGAAGCTACTCTGTAGCCAAATCGTCAACCTTGTGTTATTGTTCGCTTTGCAGCGACCGAGGTGCAAACCTTCCTTAAGTGCCGTCGTAAGAGCGAGTTGCAGATTTGCGCAAGCGACGTGCTCGGCAGTTCGGCGTGTGGAGTGCTCTCATCCCAGGGCGAGGAGCAGGGGTCGAATCCGCAGTTACGGCATCCTCCTCTGGATCCGTTCATCTGCGGGTTTTGCCTTTAGAGTCATACATTTAGATGGCAGACTACATCTATAGCATGGAAACCCGGCTCACACCGGATCAGCAAGGTGGTGTGAACCTGGTACAGGAAATTGCCCGCCGCGCCGGCTTGAATCTTTACCTCACCGGCGGCACCATCCGCGACCTCGTCACCGGCTTTCCCATCCGCGACATCGATCTCAGCATCCAGGGAAACCCTCTTAAGCTACAGAAAGAACTGGAGAAAGCCGGCATTTCGGTGCAGGGTGTCGACGAAGATCTGCGGACGCTCCAGCTGCTGATGCCGGGCAACGTGCGCGCCGAGCTGAACATGACTCGCGCCGAGGTCTACGACAAGCCCGGCAAGCCGCCCGTCGATCACCCCGGCCACCATCAACGAGGACCTGCGCCGCCGCGACTTTACCGTCAACGCCATGGCGCTGTCGCTGAATCCCGGTTCGCGCGGGCTGCTGCTCGATCCCTTCAACGGCATCGCCGATATCGAAGCCAAGGTGCTGCGCGTTCTGCACAACTACGCTTTCCTGGAAGAGCCAGTCCGGCTGATCCGCGCCACGCGGCTGAGCGCGCGCTTCCATTGGCCGCTGGAGGAGCGCACCCAGGCTCGCTACGACGCCGCCAAAGAGAACAACTACATCGAGTACCTCAGCAAGCGGATGATCGGCTACGAACTGGAGCAGCTGGCGCACGAAGACGATCCGCATGCACATCATGCGGGCGCTGGAGAAAGAAGGCTGGCTGAAGATTGCTGCATCCGCATTGGACGATGGCCAAGATCGATTCCAGCGATCTGGGCCAGGTGGTCAAGACCCGCCAGATGATGAACGAGCTGGGCTATTCGGTCGAGACCGGGCCCATCGTGATGTACTTCCTCACCCGCCGCATGAGCGACAAGGACACTTCCGAAATTCAGCGCATGATTCCGCGCCGCGACTTCGTGGACAAGTGGAAGCATCTGGAGAGCGGCGCACACGATCTGGCCAAGAAGCTGACCAGCAAGGAAGCCGGCATGCCGTCGGGCGCGTGGAAGATTCTGACGCAGGCCACGCCGGAGAATATCCTGTTCCTGACCCTGACGACGCAGCCAGCAGGCAGTCGATCAGAAGCTCAAGAACTTCTTTAGCAAGTGGCGGCAGGTCAAAGAGAAGTTGCCATTTCCAGAGATGGCGGAGCTGCGCATCACGCCCCAGCTGCCGGAATATCCGCAGATCATGGATAAGGCGTTTCTGCTGCTGCTGGACGGCAAGCTGCGCTCGCATACCGAGATCATGAATTTCCTGAAGCCGTATGAGCCGCCGCCACCGCCTCCGCCGCCCGCGCCGAAGCGCGGACGTGGGAAAGCCGCCGCCGCTGCTGCCCCCGGTGCCGAGGGAGCACCGGCTCCGGCCAAACGTGGACGCAAGCCCAAGGGAGTTGCTGCTCCGCGCCGCCCGCCGCACCAGAAGCTCCAGCACAACCTGTGGCGGAGGCAGCCAAGCCTGCCGCTCCGGCGAAAAAGGCTGTGGCACCTGCACCTCCGGCAAAGACGGTTGCGGTTCCGGCGAAAGCGGCGGCGAAAAAGGTCGCGCCAGCCAAGCCGCCGGCCAAAGAGGCCGTCGCGAAGAAGCTTCAGCGAAGAAGACCTCAGCGAAAAAAGCTTTGGCCAAGAAGGCTCCGGCGAAGAAGGCTTCTCCGGCGAAAAAGGCTGTCGCCAAGAAAGCAGCCAAGAAGAAACGGTAAGGTTCCTGGGCTGGATCGCGGCGGCAGCGAAGACTTGATCTTCCAACCACCAGGCCAGCTCTAAATAACGCGCCGCAGGGCTAAAGCCCCCATCGATTTTGCAATGCTTGCGGCACGGCTGAAGCCGCGCCCTTTCAAAACCAGAACTAATCAGAGCTTCCCTAGGCGTAAATCTGCATTCCCCAACTCCGTTTCGACGCGTGAATAATGACGCGAGCCGACGGTCACGCGTCACTGCGCTCGGGAATCCATTCATAAGATCATGAATGCGTAGCTCTGTTGATCAGGAGTCGACGCATGCCTGCCGCCACGTTGCTCGATCGCACGAAACTGTCCGCTCTTTGCCTTCAGGCGGGCGCTGACGATGTTGCTTTTGTAGAAATCGGCCGTGAGGCGCTAGCCGGCTATCGCGATAGTGTCCTTCGAGTTCTGCCGTGGGTGCAAAGTTTCATGGTCTTTGTCCGCCGGGTCAACCGTCACGCTATCCGCACGACCGTGCGCAGCCTGGCCTCGGCTGAGTTCAATGAAGGCGTTCGCGACATAAAAGATATTGTCCACCGCGTAGTCCGCGATCTGGATGCCGAGGGAATCCGGGCAGTCGGCTTGACCGGCCTGTTTCCCATGGAATTTGAACGCACCGACGGGCCGCCGTTCATCGTTCCGCTGAAGTATCTGGCGGAGGCTGTCGGGCTTGGGTCTGATGGGAAAGAATCGCATGGTGCTGCATCCGCGATTCGGCGCCTATCTGTACATCGGAGCCATTGCTCTGGACGGGACGGTTGAAAGCTATGACCAGCCGCTGTTGCAGTCGCCCTGCATTGACTGCAATCTCTGCGCGGTTGCTTGTCCCACGGGCGCCATCGCCAAGGATGGCCACTTCGATTTCACCAGCTGCATGACGCACAACTATCGCGAAAAGATCGACGGCTTTGTCGAGTGGATTCACACCATCGCCGACAGTCGCAATCGCCGCGATTATCGCCGCCGGGTGAGTGATGCAGAAACGCTGTCGTGGTGGCAGAGCCTGGCCTACGACCCTAACACCCACTGCGACTATTGCGTTGCCGTCTGCCCGGCGGGCGAAGAGGCCACGGCTTACCAGGAAAATCCCGCCACACATTTCGATGAAGTGGTAAGGCCCCTGCGCGAGCGGCAGGAGAATATTTATGTTGGTCCGGGCTCCGATGCCGAAGCCTACGTGGCCGAGACCTTTCCGCACAAGTCGATTCGGCGCATTGCCAGCGGCCGCGTGCCGCAATCGGTTACCGGCATGATCAAGATGTTGCCCATGGTCTTTCAACGCGGCCGCGCGAAAGGTCTGACCGCGCGCTACCACTTCGTGTTCCGGGGAAAAGAAAAGCTGGAAGCGACAGTTGTGATCCATGATCAGCAGATCACGGTGGAATCGGGCTTGACCGGCAACGCCGACGTTACGGTCAAGGCTGACAGTCAAGCGTGGCTGGGCTTCGTCACCAAGGAGCGCAATCTTGCCTGGGAGATGTTGTGCGGCCGCATCCGAGTGAAGGGACCGCTCCGCCTGCTGCAAGCATTCGGCCGCTGCTTCCCGTCGTGAACTGAATGGACTTCGAACACTGAAGAACTCGTTGGACGTCGAAGCTCGGGTAGAGCGGGCCTTCAGGCCAGCGTCAAAGGCTCTCTTTTTTATCCCCGAGCCGGCTTTAAGCCGGCGGCGGCAATTGGGTTTCTCGACTTTTTCGGCGGCCTGTGGAGGCCACTAAGGAAGCCTTGACAAAGTTCGTTCTCGGAGGGAACGGCGTTGAAGCCGTCCGCAACTACCGTAAGATCGTCGCAGCTTACAGTTTGCTGACAAGCCCAGAAATTGCTGAGTGCCGCCGGCTGAAGCCGGCTCCGGACATCATAGTAGGAGACTTAGACGCGACGCTGAAGCGTCGCTCTACCCGAAAACGGTGCTGCCAAGAGTTTTTCGGCAAGCTGCTAGCCGCCGCGGACGCGACCGAGGTTAGGCGAGATACGACTGCAGGCTGTCTTTGATGACGCCCTCGTCCACCGCTTCTCCGCGATTCAGGCGTTCCAGGAGTTCATCCACAACTTGCTTGGCCTGATTGCGTTCGCGATGCAACAGAAATCCGTCGAAGATGTGCTGGCCACGCATGGCGTTTTCGATCTCGGTTTCCTTGTCGTGCTCACCGAGTTCGGTGAAGTACACCACTTTATAGCGGCCACCGAAATCGGCTTCGCGATAGATCTCGAACATCACTTTCTTGGTGTCGGTCGTCAGAGGCATGGGCCTGGTCCTGGTTTTGGTAGAGCGGACCTTGCAGGTCCGCGTTAAACGACTATTCAATAATTCTGGTAGAGCGGGCCTTCAGGCCCGCGCCGGTATCGTATCAGGGCACGGCTTGCGCCGTGTAGTTAGCCCCTGCGATCCGGCAGCCGGAGCTAAAGCCCGGTATTTTTTAACAGCGCTTTCGGCACGACTAAAGTCGTGCCCTTACACAACCAATGAGGCGAAGCCCCTCAGCGGCTAAAGCCGACATGATTGTGCGCCCTTACGGACGGCCTGAAGGCCGTCCCCTTCAAAACAAAACTCAGAGTTTCCCTAATTGCCAACTGCTAATTGCCAACTGCCAAGTGCTATCTGCTAAGCACCCGCCCTAATCGTCGCCCGAGGCCGAGGCTACTTGCGGTTCATCAGCTGCAGGCGCGGGGAAGGGAATCACCACATTCCGTTCCCGCTCCACCGACTTGTGCGTCAAGTGCATGCGCAGCGCGCGCTCGTACTCCGCCAGTTGCTGCTCCAGCTCCTTCGCGCGTCTCGGCCTTCTTCAGCAGGTCCTCGCGATAGCGCTTCAGGAAGTAGTCGATGGTCTCGACGCGAATCTTGATCGAGCCGGTCGGCTTGTTCTCGTCGAGATCCTTGAACGAGAAGTACGGCGTGCCCGACTTCTCGATGATGTCTTCGATCACGCGTGTAGATCGGCGCGTCGTGGCCGCACTTGAAGTTGCTGATCTCCAGCGCCACCAGATTCGGATGCCGCGCGGTAAACTTCGCCGCCCAGATCTTCATGTTGGTGCTGCCGGAGTAGGCGTTCTTCCACACATCGCGAATGTCGAGCGCGTGGGTGATCGCGCCGGAGCGAACCTCCTCGCCGAACAGCCGATCGAGGATGTCTTCGTCCATCGGCAACAGGCTCTGCGAGAACACCGGATAGCCCAGCTTCTGGAACTCCTCCATGATCTCGTGATTCAGGCCGGGATCGTGGTGATAGACGCGGCCCAGCATCACGATGCCGAGGCGGTTCTCGCGCTCCAGCGTGTCGAGCATCTCGCGCGAGCGCTTGCGCATGGCTGCGGTCGTAGTCCTCAAAGGCCTTGAAGCCGGCTTCGATGGCGCGCTCGTTCTCTTCTTCCGAGAGGCCGAGAATCGGCGCCCAGGTCTGGAACATCTGCAGCGCCGAGCAGCTTCTTGTCGTCGATGTTCAGGATGGGATCGAGATACTGAATGCCGTTCTCCTTGAAGACGTCGCCTTCCTTGATGAACGCCGCCTTCACCGCATTGGGCGTCGCGGTCACGGTCGGACACGCGTTGCGCGCCGCTGCAATTCTTCAGCGGCTGATGCATGCGTGTCGATCATGGGGAAGAAGATGGCGTCGAGCGGCTTCTTCACGTGCTTCTGGAAGATCAGGTTGTAGACGTGCGGAATGCCGATCTTCGACGGGAAGCAGGGATCGATGGCGCCGCGGCCCGCGCCCTGGCGATACATCTCCTGGCCGGTGAACTCGGAGTAGACGAGGTTCTCCGGCTGCACGCCCAGGCTCTCGAGATAGCCGCTGAACAGCGGCGCGTACAGGTACATGTTCAGCACGCGCGGCATGCCGATGCGCAAGGTCTCGCGCTTCTTCATCAGCTCGATGCGCTGTTGCACGGCGGCTTTCGCCTTGCCGAAATCCCAGCGGCCGGGCGTCGGGAAGCGGATCGGCAACTTTCTCCGGATTGCGCGAGCGCCACACTTCGTGAGCGGCGATATCGACGAAGTTCGGATTCTCCTTCTTGATCGCGTCCAGCCCGGCCTTGATGCCGCGCATGGCGTTGACGTCTTCGACCTGTCCTTTTTCGCAGGTCGAGATGATCAGCCGGCGCTCGCCGGCTTGCAGCGGGACCTTCGACTTGAAGACCGGCAGCGGCGAGGCGGGCTCCAGCACTCGTTCTTGCTATCGCCGACGTTGACGTCGATGAAGGTGCGCAGGCAGTTGTTCTTGCAGAAGTAGCAGCGCGTGTCTTCGTTGCGCGTGGTCTTGTAGCCGATCTTCTGCACCGCTTCGATGCCGATGAACGTGGTGCGATGGCCGTTCTTGTAAATGCGGATCGCTTCGACGCCCGCGCCGATCGCGCCCGACTCGCCGCAATGCTCGTGGACGATGACCTCCGGCTCCATGCCCGGCGCCGTGGAAGTGCGAGTGAATGAAATCGACCTCCGACTTCACCGCCGCCAGGTTCTTCTGCGTCCCACCCTGCAGGATGAACCGCGATCCCAGCTTGGCCAGGTTCGGAATTCCGGCGACGTAGAGGAAGATGTTCTTCGGCAGAACGTTCGCCAGTCCGGCAAGAATCTCTTCGCCGCGCCAGCCCTGGCGCTGGAAGTTCACGATGTCCGACTGCATGAACACCGCGCAGCCGTAGCCGAAGATCGGCATGGTGCCGGCGGAGAACGCGATGTCGGCGTACTCCTCGACCTTGTAGCCCAGCGACTCGGCCGTGCCTTGCAGGAAGTAGCCGTTGCCGGCCGAGCACTGCGTGTTCAGCTTGAAGTCTTTGACGCGCCCGTCTTTCAGGACGATCAGCTTGATGTCCTGGCCGCCGACGTCGACGATGACGTGCGGGTCCTTGTAGAACTTCATCGCCGACTCGGTGTGCGCGACGGTTTCCACCAGCGCGACGTCGGCCTTCAGCACGTCCTTCAGAACGTCCTTCGCGTAGCCGGTGGTGCCGACGCCCAGCACTTCCAGCGTCGCGCCCTGCGACTCGACCTGCTGCGCGCAGGGCGACGAACATGTCGATGGTGTCCTGGATGGGATTGCCGCCCGAGAGCTGATACGCCTTGCACATCACGTCGCCCTGCTTCGGAGAGCAGCACGGCCTTGGTCGAAGTCGATCCGCCGTCGAGGCCGACGAATCCGCGAACCGTTTCGCCGGGCGTGAACTTCGCGCCGTTGAATTTCGGAACGCGATACTTCTCTTTGAACTGCGCCAGCTCTTCGTCGGAGGTGCTCAGGCCGGCCGCGCCCGACTTCGCCTTCTCGGCCTGGCGGCCGACGGTGATGTAGTCCTCCAGGCACTCGGTGCCCATGTAGATGCCGACTTCGGGCTCTTCGTCCTTGCCGAACTCGACCGCGCCCAGCGCCGCGAAATACTGCGCGTTCTCCGGAACCTTGATCAGCTCTTCCGGCTTCATGCCCTCGGGAATCTGGACCTTGCGCTCTTCCCAGGTGCGCGGAATGTTCTGCTGCCACGCTTCCTTCATGCCGCGGATGAAGCTGTTCGGTCCGCCCAGCAGCAGCACATGCGGACGCAGCGTGTGGCCGCGCGTCAGCACCGTCAGGTTCTGCAGAACGATGGCATCGAACAGGGACGCCATCAGCTGATCGGGCGGGATGCCTTGCTTCTGCAGGCCGTTGATGTCGGTCTCGGCGAAGACGCCGCACTTGCCGGCGACCGGATGCAGCTTGATGCCGGTGTAGCCCTGATCGCAGAGCTCTGCGGCGGGAATCTTCAGCTTGGCATTGATCTTGTCGATGACCGCGCCCGTACCGCCGGCGCACTTGTCGTTCATCGACGGAATCTTCTTCTTGCGGCCGGTGTTCTCGTCTTCCTTGAAGACGATGATCTTGGCGTCCTGGCCGCCGAGCTCGATGACCGAGTTCACTTCCGGATGCATCTTCTCGACCGCCAGCGAAACCGCCGTGACTTCCTGCACAAACTTCGCGCCGACCAGGTTGGCCAGCGCGCCGCCGCCCGAGCCGGTGATGAAGATGCGGCAATTGTGCGGAGCAATGCCGACCTCGTCCTGCATGCGCTTCAGGAATTCCAGCAGCTTCTCCGGCTGCTTGGTCTCGTGGCGCTGGTAGTCCTGCCAGATCATCTGGTCGGTTTCGGCGTTGACGACGACGGCCTTCACGGTGGTCGAGCCGACGTCCATGCCGACGCGTGTAGACGGCCTTGTGGCCGGACTGCGCGGCAACCTCGCGCGACTTGGCGAGAATCCGCGCGGGCAGGGAATCTTCCACGGGCGCAGAATTCAGCAGAGTATTCAGTTGAACGTCAACCTTGGCTGGGCGCGTTGTCGCACGATCCGTGTTGGTGAGAATGACCCACTGAGACCTCCAGGTGCTGCTGGTGAGGGGTTCAAGTGCCCGCTTCGATCAACGCGAACGTCGGTAAGCATTGGGTCCGTTCCGCGACGCTGATGCAAGTTCGATCGCGGGCTTAAGCACTCGCGTTGATGGCGTCCCTGAAGGGCTGAAGCCGCATTCAGTTTCGCGATCTCAGCACGCGAGCGCCTAAAGCGCTGCGCGACCTAAAGTCGCTTCGATCGACGTCTCCGCCAGATCGCACTAGCCTACGCATCCCCGAAGTTGCCTTCAACGCGCCGGAAGCCGTGCTTCGCCTGCTTCAACATCCACTCGATCACGCGCTGGTCGTTGTAGCAGAACGCCAGGATGTGATTCAGGGTCGAGAAGCAGCTCTTCTGGCACTCTTTCTTCATTTCCTTCAACTGCTTGCGTTTCGAACTTGTGGTTCTCGATGGTTCCCCAGTCGTAGCCGGCGGAGTACATCGGGAAGCACGGCGCCAGCGTGCCGTCCACGCGAACGATCAGCGAGTTGTGCCCGGCGCGGCAACCCCAGTCGTGCAGGTCGCCGTGGATGAAGTTCTTCATCTGCGCCAGGCGCTCCACCGAGTTCACCATGTGATAGCCCGACTTCTGCTTCTCGATCAGCCAGTCGATCAGCTCGGCCGACCGCGGCATGGTGCTCCTCGCGGATGAACGTCGGGTTGGTGTACAGGTGCTTGAAGTGCGGCTGCTCGGTCATCGGCGACTCGCAGATGTGGTAGTCGGTCGCGATGCCGTTGTCGTGCGCCAGTTCCGTCAACTGCCGCACGTCGTCCATGTTGTTGGCGCAGATGTTGATGTTCAGGAACACCGAGTAGCCGTACTTGTACTGCTTCTTCACCAGGTAATCGAAGTGCTCGCGGATCGGCACCATCGCCTTCGGCAGCCCTCGGCCGGGAACGTCGTCCCAGGCATCGACCGCGAGATTCACCACGCCCACGCCCGCATCGGCGATCTTGTCGATCACCTTGGGCCACATCAGGCGGCCGTTGGTCGGCAGATAAACCCAGAAGCCCTTTCTTCACCGCGTAATAGATGATCTTGTGCGCGAAGTCGGGACGCAGCAGCGGCTCGCCGCCCATCAACGCCAGCACGCCGGCGCCGGAATCGCGCAGCCAGTCGATCGAACGCTTGGCCGTGTCCTCGGTCATGCCGCGAACGCTGTTGTCGAAGGCCCAGCAGTAGTGGCAGTCGAGGTTGCACTTCCACTCGTTGAACAGGTACGCGATGATCGGATGAAAATCGCCCGGCAGCACCCGCGAGCGAATCAACGGAAAGGCCCAGCCCCGCATGGCGCGATAGATGTGCTTGGCTAGACCATGTGCGCTTGCCGTTCTTGGGGAAGAAATCCTCGTCGGGCGCCGCCATCAGCTCGGGATGCTGCGGGAACACCGGCGTCGGCAGCGTCTGCTGCTTGCCATCCGGAGGCGGCGGCAGCAAGCGTGGTTGCTCGGGCGGCTTCATCAGCAGCTCGTGCAGTTGAACATCGAGACGATACGTAGGGGCGGCGTGAGTCCCCTCTGGTACCTGCTGCACTTCAGGCATGTAGCAGAGTCTTCCTTTCGTTCAATTGCGCGCTCAGGCAGCGCGGGCCCTATGGCCCGCGACCCGACGAATCACTTCTCCTGATATCCAGCGAACTGGCGTGGCAGACATGCTTACGAGACGGTGCTGCGTGCGCGCTAGGCCGCAGCTGCCGCCAGCTTGCGCGACGCCGGAGCCGGCACGCGCTTGCCAGCTTCGCTCTTGCCGTTCATCAAGTCGCTGACGTGCAGCACGAAGTTCGCCGCCACGCCGGCGTATCCATGACGATGCGGCACCGGATAGAACAAGTTGCGCAGCTCGGGATGCTCGGCGACGTAGTCCTTAATGTCGTCCAGCCGCTTGCCGGTCGACTTCAGCGCCTGCTCGAATTCCATGCGCGCCTTTACCTTGGCTTCGCCCAGCGCCATCTGCACGCGGCTGTGAGCGTTGATCTCGCCTTCGCCCGAGGTTTCGATGGGCAGGAAGATCATCTCCTTGAAGTGATTGGCGACGGCCGACTGCACGCCGTCCGACTGCGACGAAGGCATGCAGCCGAAGGGCTTCAGCGCCAGCACCATGTGGCAGAGCTGGTTCTTGGTGTAGTAAACGTTCTTGCCGACTTCGAGGTGTCCTTCGCCGCCGCGCGCGAACTCGTTGTAGAACGGATTCGCCATGTCGGCCATCTCTTTCTGGTCGACCAGTTCGTGAGCGATGTTGCCCAGCCCCTCGACCGCGCGCTGATACTGCCGCGCGTAGATGCGCTCGCCGACGCCGATCATCCACTGCTTCGGAGCGGAACTTCAGCTCGTTCGCCGCCTGCTTCTGCAACTCGTACCACTTCACGTTCTTGTAAGGAGCGTCGAGCGAGCGGCGAGCCGCAGCGCGCGCCTTCACCTGGTACATCATGTACATCACCCAGGTGCCGATGGGCTCGACCAGCACCTGCGCGCCTTCGCGCTCCAGGAACTCGAACATGTGGAAGTTGCCGTCGCCTTCGGTGATCTGCGCCCAGAACTCGCCGATGATCTTCACCACCGGCTTCACCCGCAGGCGATCGACCTCGATGGTGTCCAGCTGCTCGCGAACCGCAGCCAGCGCCTCTTTGTACGGATTGCCGTAGAGCTGCTCGCGAACCTTGCACAGCGAGTTGACCCAGACCTCCCACTTCTTGCCCTTGTTGGCGCGAATCTTCTTCGCCATCCACTCCGGCAGATCCTCGTGATCCTCGAAGGGCTTGCGCTCGCGCAGCATGGTGCACAGCGTGTCCATCGACGACTGTGAAAACTTCGTCCGTCTTGCCCTTCTCGACTTCATAGGGACGGATGCGGTAGATCATCTCGTTCATGATGTCGCCGAGATTGAGCGCATTGAACATGCCCATGCCGAAGTCGACGGTGAACTTCAAGCCGGCTTCGCCCGAGGCGGCCTTCACGCCGTCGTTCTGCTGGAAGAGCAGCACGCGGAAGCCGTCGAAGCCGGCATTCTGCAAGGCCAGCCGATACTCGGCCTCATACATGCCGAAGCGGCACGGGCCGCAGGATCCGGCGGTGAAGAAGATGTAGTTGTTGATGATCTCCTGCTTGGTGAGCCCGCGCGTCGCCTCCAGGGTCTGCAGGTGCTGCACCAGGTTGCCGACGGTGAAGTACGTGGGATTGCACTGCCCGTTGTTGCCGTACTCCTTGCCCAGCTGGAAGGCCGAGACGTTGGGCACCGGCATAATCTCGCAGCGATAGCCGCAGCCTTCGAACACCGCCTGGATCACGCGTTCGTGCTTCCAGGTGAGGCCGCCGAAGAGGATGGTCACCTTGCCGCGCTCCTCGGCGGTGAAGGGCCGCTCGACCGGGCGCTTGAAGTGACGCACCGGGCCGCTGTCCAGTCCCATCATGCTTGCCAGCCGCGCGCGCTCCTGCGCCAGCTTGCGTTGAATCTCTTCCTCGCTTTGAGGACGCGTCAGTTCGTCAATCGGGAAATCGATGCGAGTAACGGGCATGGTGTTTCCTCTTCCTCGAGTGGATTTGATTTTAAATTTATTGTCTAGTGATTTGAGTGGGGCACTCGAATGGTGCGGCGCAGGCGGACGAAGAGTGTGACGAATGCAGAGACGGCCGATACGGGTGAAAACTCTCACGGCGTAAACAATCTTTGCAAAACAACAGTTTGTTACAACACATGGCGGGAGGAACCAGATGATCGGAAATCTCCCCACGCCCTTGGTGGCTATTATCAATTCGATTGCCACATCGCGGCAAGCGACTAGGGACGAATTGTTGGCAATTCAGTTGCTCACTAGAATCTTGGCACCTGAGTGCCAAGCATCAGCTCTGTCGACTACCAGACGAGCGCGATTCTGCTCATCTGTCCCGACATGGATGCACTGAAAAAGCTGCGGGCTTCACCAAATTCCTTTGTCGCTTCCGGTGATCCGAAACGCCACCGCCGCAGCCGAGGCCAGGTAGGGAAGCAGCGAGAGCCGCAGGGTTGCCGGCACATCGCCGCGCAGGGCCGTGTGGGTGACCTGCCGGGTGTAGAGGTCAGCGCCGTTCGGCATGATGGGCACGCGCAGAAACTTGCCGCCGCGCGAAAATCACCTCGCCGCCGAAACGTGCGGCGGCCAAAACCGGCTCGCGGCAACTCGTGGCGCTTCGCCGCGATATTCGCGAACGTAATCGCAGACAATCTTCAGGTAGGTCGCGACTCCCGGCCAGATGCCGCCCAGATCGGCGGCCTTCTTCAACTCGGCGAAATCCAGTTGTCCGGATTCCAGCAGCGCCTGCCGTGTTCACGATGTCGCAGACGCGGAAATAAAAATGCCGGTACATGCGCTGCAGAGTGGCGACGATCACCCGCTCCTCCACCGCCGGAACCAGGAAAGTCAACCCGTTGACCGTCTTGGGAACGCGGCGGGTGACGAATCGCCTGGCCATGGCCGTGTGCTCGCCGGTCTGTCCCAGCCGCTGGGCATGCACTTCGACCGATTCCGGCAGGCCGGGAACGGCAAAATTCCATTTGTTCGCCAGGCGATCGCCCCAGCTGCGCGGCTCGGTGTGCGCGCCCAGCCGGTTCAGCATCACCTGGCTCACGCTGCTGCTCGTCGGCCGTGGTGTAGAGATCGAGATCGTTGCCCAGGTCGGGCCAGTGGTCCAGCGACTTCATGACCGTCGTCGGGCAGCCGGCCGCTTCCAGCTCATCGCAAATGTGGTGCAGGAAGGTGAGGGCATTCTCGATGCGGGCCTGCTCCTTGGCGAGCACGCCGTTGGCCCAATTGCTGAGCGCCTGATTCTCGCTGGCCAATGCGGCAACGATGCTGAAAGCGCGGATGACGACATGGTTCGAGTCAGCCAGAGCGACCAGGTTGGCGCGCTCATCGTCGTTGAGTCCGGCAACGTAGGCGACGGCGGAATCTGCGCTGCTGGAACTCAGCGTCAATTGCAACAGGGCATCGATTTCAGGGGAATTCATTTTCTGCAAAGTGGCGTCCTTATATGTCAAGGTGGTTTGTATGCAGGCGCTCGCTGGCGATCAGACGGATGCCTGTCCTGCGAACTTGGATGTAAGCCAAGCCTGAGGAGTTGGGTGCGTGCGACTCTCTTCAGCGTTTGTCATCCCGACCGACGGCTTCCAGCCCGAGCGGAGGGATCTGCGGTTAACATCCCGGAAGAGTGCTTCTAGTGAGAGCCGCCCTCATTCCGCCACTGCCTCTATAATCGTGCCGGACTCAATTCCGAACATCGAGGCTCACGTTGGCCTATCAAGACCTGAGGGAATGGATCTCCGCGCTGGACAAAGCCGGAGAGTTGAAGCGCATTAAGGCCGAAGCCGATCCCATTCTGGAGATCGCCGAAATTACCGACCGCGTCTCCAAGTGGGGGCCGCGCGGCAAGCACGGCCCGGGCGGCCCGGCGCTGCTGTTCGAGAACGTCAAAGGCTATCCCGGCGCGAAGGTCCTGATCAACCAGTTCGGCTCCGAGCGCCGCATGCGCATGGCGCTCGACGTCGACTCGCTCGACGAAATCGCCGACCGCATCAAGTACTTCATGGACGTGAAGTCGCCGCAGGGCCTGCTCGACAAAATCAAGATGCTGCCCATGCTGGCCGAGATGGGCAAGTTCTTTCCCAAGGAAGTTTCGACCGGCCCCTGCAAGGAAGTCATCAAGCGCGACAACTTTTCGCTGCTCGATTTTCCCATCCTGCAATGCTGGCCGCTGGATGGCGGCCGCTTTATCACTTTGCCGTCGGTCATCACCAAAGATCCGAAGACCGGCAAGCGCAACGCCGGCACCTATCGCCTGCAGATCTACGACGCGCAACAGCACGGGCATGCACTGGCAGCGCCAGAAGCAGGGCGCCGAACATTATCGCGAGCAGATGCGCCGCGCCGCCGCAGCCGGCGAGGCAAATCCCGTCAGCGCCGCGCTCGATATGATGGCGCGCTCCGGCGGCGGCTCGCGCGTGGCGGAAGGCAAGCAGGTTGGCGGAAGAATGGAAGTCGCGGTCGCCATCGGCACCGAGCCGGCGGTGATGTTTTCCTCCATCGTGCCCGCGCCGCCCGATATCGAGGAGTACCTGATCGCCGGCTTCCTGCGCCAGAAGCCGCTGGAGCTGGTGAAGTGCGAGACCGTCGATCTGGAAGTGCCGGCGACGTCGGAGATCGTGCTCGAAGGCTACGTCCAGCTCGACGAGCTGCGCATGGAAGGCCCGTTCGGCGATCACACCGGCTTCTACACGCCGGAAGATCTCTATCCCGTCTTCCACGTCACCTGCGTCACGCATCGCAAGAATCCCGATCTACTCGACGACGATTGTCGGCAAGCCGCCGATGGAAGACGCCTACATGGGCAAAGCGGTCGAGCGCATCTTCCTGCCGCTGATGCGGCTCACCATCCCCGAAATCGTCGACGTGAATCTGCCGATCGAAGGCGTCTTCCACAACCTGATGATCGTTTCCATCAAGAAGTCGTATCCCGGTCAGGCGCGCAAAGTGATGAGCAGCATCTGGGCGCTCGGCCAGGCGATGTCGACCAAATGCATTCTGGTCGTCGATGAAGACGTCAACGTGCAGGACATCGGCGAAGTCACGCTGAAGGTGCTGAACAACATCGATCCCGAGCGCGATATCCAGTTCACGCTCGGCCCGGTCGATTCGCTCGATCACGCCTCGCGGCTGCCCGACTTCGGCTCCAAGATGGGCGTCGACGCCACGCGCAAATGGCCCAGCGAAGGCTTCACGCGTCCCTGGCCCGACGAAATCCGCATGGACGAGAAGACCAAAGCGCAGGTGACGAAGCGGTGGAAGGAGTTTGGGCTGGAGTGAGAGGAAGCTGTTGCCAGTTGCCGGTTGTCAGTTGTCAGCTAAGCGGCTCCCCAGTTACTAGGTGCCCCAGGTCTCGCGGGGTTCGAGACCTGGGGTGTTCGTACTGCCGGGGTGCGCCGAGTCTCGAAGGGAATCTAGACCCGGCAGGTCGTGCGTACTGGCACCTTCATAACCGCCCAGGTCTCGAAAAGCGCGAGACCTGGGCATCCGGCGGGTTACGCGGCGGCCGATTGCCTGTGCAGCGGCTGTTCAGGGGAACACCAAGTAACAGGCTCTGGCATGAAACCAAAGTGCCCAAGATGTGGCTCTGTCAATATTCAGATTGAAAAGCCGTGGCCTCATCTTCATTGCAGTGATTGCGGGTTACGCAGATTTGGCACTACGTTTGAGGAGGGGAAAGACAAAACGCCCTCTTCTGATGGACCGCAGAAGGATAGCCCATCAGCGATCAGAACTCAATCGCAGCCGGCCGCGACTCAACGAAGGGAACGGGTTATAGCTCTTGGCGTTCTCTTCGCAGTCCCTGCCGTTCTTGGCTTCATTCTTGGGAGTCAGTTTGCAGCATCAGTCTTGGCATTTTCTCTACTCATATATGTGATTTCTTTCCTACGCAAGAGTTGGCAACAGCGATATCTTCTTTACACGGCCCTCCTGTTTGTCGCGCTGCTCGGCGGCATGCTGCGGGACGTTATTTTTCCGCCCGCAGCGCTGTGTGTTGATGGCACCTATAGCTACTCAACGCACGACTCCGGAACATGTTCTTGGCGCGGGGGAGTAGCTCGGTGGCATCCTCACCCGTGGTGGCAGAGATTACTTATACACTGACGACATGATGGCAAACCCGTTCATTTTTGTTTCGTGTGGTCAATTCACGGATACGGAGAAAGCGCTCGGCAAATCGATCGCTAAGATGATTAAGAACGTCACGGGCGTTGATGCATTCTTCGCCGAGGAGGTTCAAGACCTGAATGGTCTGGATTCAAATATTCTCGAGGCGCTTCGTAATGCCGTAGGCTTTATCACTGTATTGCATCCGAGAGGAACTATCACTAGGCCAGATGGTTCAAAGCACGTCCGTGCCTCCGTGTGGATTGAGCAGGAGATCGCAATCGCAACTTACATTCAGCGCACAGAGAAGAGGACATTGCCAATCATAGCGTTCATTCATGAAGCCGTTGGCCGCGAGGGCCTGAGGGAGTTGTTACATCTGAACCCGATTCGATTCTCTTCTGAGGCTGAGGTGTTGGAGGAACTGCCGGGACGGCTGCTCTCATGGACTGCCCTCAAACCTAGTGGGGTTGAGGTTCTCTTGAAATCCCAGGCCTTCCAAGTTCAAGAAGGACATCGAACACGTCATCTACGAATTGAACTGATCAATGAGACGAATGAACGGGTTGATCGGTACGCCTCGCGTATTCAGGTCCCGGCCGCGATACTAAAGCACTGGATCTCTAGTTATGTAGGCGAAGAATCGTCGCTTGATACACAGTACCGTAGCTTTCGGGTTAGCGAGGAGGGGCGCGGCTCGATTCAGCCGCATAGCAGAGGCATACTGTGGACGGTCGAGTACTGCATTGACTGTGCAATAGCCCAATATCCAGGCGAGTCGACAATTATAGCGGCCACACTTGTTTCGGAATTGGTTGTCGAAGTACAGCTCTGGGTTGGAGGTAGGGAGTATAAGACTACAAAGACCATCAAAGAATTGAGTCAACAGACGGCGTAGCAATCAGCGGAAAATAGACCGGACTCGACTAAGTCAGGGACGGCACAAAAGCGAGTCCCTCCCCTCGCTACGATCGGTCGGGATGACACTCATTCAAATATGGACAAACCTGCCGTGTGTCCCGGGTCTGGCGCGGTTCGAGACCGGGGACTTCGCGATAACTCAACCCACTCTTTCCTCCTTCACAACATGAAATAATCCCCTGCTCTTACCCTGCTGCCGTGCTGTGCTAACCGAGGTGGGCCGGTTTTCAAGACTTCCAGAAAAGACTTGAATGATATGCATAGATGATGCATACTGATGCATATGAGAACGACTTTGAATATTGACGATACCCTCTTCGAGGAGGCGGCACGGCTTAGCGGCATTGCCGAGAAGACTGCGGTTGTCCGGGCGGGGCTGGAAGCCTTGATTGCAAAGGAAAGCGCCAAGCGGTTGGCAGCATTAGGGGGCAGCGATCCAGGCCTGCGCGGAATCCGCCGCCGTCGCCTACGCCCACGCGCGGTGCGTGGCCATGCTGATTGATACGTCGGTTTGGGTGGAGCATTTGCGGCATGGCGACCCCACGCTCAACTCACTGCTAAATCGCGATGAAGTCGAATGTCACCCGTTCATTATCGGCGAATTGGCCTGCGGTTCCCTGCGACGCCGCTCGGAAGTGCTGTCCCTCCTGCGAAGCCTGCCGCATGTGCCGGTAGCCAGCCATGATGAGGTGCTGACGTTGATCGAGCGCCATCGCTTGATGGGCCGCGGCATCGGTTGGATTGATGCCCATCTCCTGGCTTCGGCAGCGCTAAACAACACCCCGCTGTGGAGCCGAGACCGGCGCCTCGCGGAGGTGGCCACAGAACTGCACCTTTGCGCCCAGCCGTAGAACACGCAGTCTAGCTGCCTCGACCTGTCTTTCAGAGTCCGGGCATAGCCAACAGATTACAATGAGAGCTCCATCATTTTCAGCTTGAGGTTCTTCATGGCATCCAGCAATCCTGCCGTGCAAACGGCATCGGCCGAGTTGCCCGCGGTTCCGCTCACGCTTGAAGGTCTGAGCGTGCTGCACCAGATGTTTCGCTTTCGCTGGACGGAGTGGCGCAAGCTCGATCCGTCGCGCCAGCAGGAGATTGCGCTGGAATTTGGCGGCGCTTTCGGCGGTCAGGAGCTGGCCGGACGGACGGCGGTGTACTCGCTTCTGGGCCACAAGGGCGACCTGATGCTGGTCCACTTCCGTGATTCCTTCGACGACCTGAACGCAGCCGAGATGGAGTTGAATCGCACCGCGCTTCAGGAATACCTGGAGCCGACGCATTCGTATTTGTCGGTAATCGAGTTGGGACTGTACGACTCCAGCGCGAAGCTCTATCGTCAACTGGCGGAACGGGGCGTGAAGCCGCTGTCGAAAGAGTGGAACGAAGCCGTGGAAGAAACGTTGGACCGCCAACGCGAGGCGATGCGGCCGCGGCTCTACCCCAAGATTCCCGACAGCCACTTTTTGTGTTTCTATCCTATGGATCGCAAGCGCGGTGAGAGTCTGAACTGGTACATGCTGCCCATCGAAGAGCGCCAGCGGCAGATGGAAGAGCATGGCATGGTGGGCCGTCGCTACGCGGGCAAGGTGCAGCAGATCATCACCGGGTCGATCGGCTTTGACGATTGGGAGTGGGGCGTGGATTTGTTTGCTCCCGAGCCGCTGGTGTTCAAGAAGCTGATCTACGAGATGCGCTTCGATCAGGTCAGCGCAGTGTATGCTGCCTTTGGGCAGTTCTTTGTCGGCGTGCGATTGCCGCTGGCGGAGATGGGAGAGTGGCTGGGAGGCGGCAGTTAGGAGTTGGCAATTGGCAGTTGGCAGTTGGCATTTAGCAATTGGCATTTGGCTTTTAGCTCTTAGCAATCAGCCAGCTAGTAGCCCTAACAATTAGCATGTAGTTCAGAATAGAATCCAGCGCGCCCTTTGAATTGTCATCCCGAGCGAACGCAGTGAGTCGAGGGATCTGGGGTTGCGTCTGCCAGGCGATAGACTGGATGAGTCGGCAGGTAAGCGCCGCAGGGCGCGAAGAGGTTAGTTCAGCGGTTCGGTGGGCGTAATGTAAAGGTTGAGTCCCCTAGGGACAGCAGAGAAATCCCGCGTGGCGCAAAGCCTGCCGTGCCTACGGCACTCGGAATCATGAAGGGGTCGCTTTCCCAGCGCTGAAGCGCTGGGCTAACTTATGCCGCGCCTAACGGCGCTCTCGGTATCGGAGTAAAGAAGCTCAACCGGTCGGCATACGCAGCATAACGTGTCGGCACGGAGCATCATCACGACTTGGCCTACGTACCGTCGCGACTCGTGGTATAGAGGCGCGAAAGCTTGTTGATCCGAACCGCGTATTTCGTAATCTCTTGCGGAGCTAATTTTCAATTCCATGATTGCTCACATTCTTGAACTTGTCGGGGCCTGGATCGTCAGCGTCATCTCAGCGTCCGGATACATCGGCGTGATGCTGCTGATGGCCATCGAGTCGGCCTGCATTCCGTTGCCGTCGGAAATCATCATGACCTTCTCCGGCTACCTGGTTTACACCGGCCGCTTCTCGCTGCTGGCGGTCGCCACCTGGGGAGCGCTGGGCTGCAACCTGGGATCGGTCGTGGCGTACGAGATCGGCTACTTCGGCGGGCGTCCGCTGGTCGAGCGCTATGGCCGCTACATTTTTCTCAGCCATCGCGAGCTCAACATCGCCGACCGCTTCTTCGAGCGGCGCGGCTCGCTGGCGGTTCTGATCGCGCGCCTGCTGCCGGTGATCCGGACCTTTATCGCGCTGCCCGCCGGGATCGCGCGCATGCCTCGATTGAAGTTCCACGTCTACACCTTCATCGGATCGTGGCCGTGGTGCTTCATGCTGGCCTACATCGGCATGAGATTGGGCCAGCGTTGGGATACGGATCCGCGGCTGAAGATGTGGTTCCACCGGCTGGATGCGCTGATCCTGGGTGTCATTGTCCTGGCCGTGATCTATTTCGTGTGGTCACACGTACAGCATCGGGTGGGAGCTGGGGTCGCGGAGGAAGCTGCGGACTAAGGCCGACCGGACTCGAGGAGCCTGCGGAATAAGTCGCGGAATAAGTGGACTGGGACTCGAGCAGCTTGCCGAATAAGCGGAACGTTTGATGCCGTCGCCAGTTCGTCAGGAATTGTCATTACGAGCGAAGCGAGGAATCTGCTTTCCCTTGCTGTGTGGCGATGGGTGCAGAAAGGCCGATTCCTCGCCGCCCAAAGGCCATCGAAATGACAATTCAAGCAGTCGGAGCACCACGAGACTGGTCCGCTATTGCTAGCCCGCGCCCAGCCCCGATTGCTCCTGCGGCGCTCGACCTTCGCTGCGATTCATCTCATCCCCCTTCCACTCATCTCTGGTAATCGGCCGCTCTCGCGGCAATTATGCAGCCGGGAGTAAAATCAAGGATCGATATAACATCTGTTGTCACATCCATTGCTGGTTATTCCAGACGAATTGGGATTCCTATGATTCACCGTAGGCTCAGGGTACGATCTCGCGCATTGCGCCAGCGCGCACTTAAGTTTGTCTTGCTGATTGTTCCAGTGGCCAGCCTGGCTTGGCTGGCCGCTTGCAGCCGGGGCAGTGCCGAAGGTCCGCAAGGTCCGCCTACCATGCCGGTCAAGGTGCAGGCGGTTCAATCGCAGCCGATTGGCGACTCGTCCGAGTACGTGGCCACCATCAAGTCACGAAACTCGGCAACCATCAATTCCGATGTCGAGGGCTGGATCTTCGACATCCACGTCCACTCCGGTCAAGTGGTAAAAAAGGGCGACACGCTGATGGAGATCGATCCCCGGCGGCAACGCGCCGCGGTCAGCAACGTCGATCAGCAGAAGGCCTCGAAGGAAGCGGCGTTGCAGTGGGCCAAGCTACAGTTGGAGCGTAACAAGGGATTGTCAGCCGCGGGCGTGGTCAGCAAGCAAGACCTCGACCAGGCGCAGGCGAATTACGATTCGGCGCTGGCCGACGTCAAATCGATGGACGCGCAGATTACTCAACAGCAAGTCCAGCTGAAGTACTACAGCGTCTTCGCGCCCACCGACGGAATCGTGGGCGACGTTCCGGTGCACGTCGGCGATCGCGTGACCAACACCACCATGTTGACCACCATCGACGAGCGCAGCGGGCTGGAGGTGTATGTCTCCATTCCTTCCGAGCATGCCCGCGATATCAAGATGGGTGCGCCGGTCGAAGTCGTCGACAAGAACGACAACGTGCTGCTGAAGACCGCGGTGGACTTCATCTCTCCTCAGGTAGAAACCGGTACGCAATCGATTCTGGTGAAGGCTCCGGCCAACCAGGCGGCCGACGCGCTGCGCTCCATGCAGTTGGTTCGCGCCCGCATCTTGTGGAGCACCCGGGCCGGGATTACGGTGCCGGTGATTGCGGTGTCGCGCGTCAGCGGCCAGTTTTTTGCCTTCGTCGCCGAACCCGACAACGGCAAGATGGTCGCCCATCAGCGTCCGTTACAGTTGGGCGAAATTACGGGCAACGATTACGCCGTGTTGAGCGGCCTGAAGGTGGGCGACCAGGTCGTGGTTTCCGGTGGCCAGAACCTGGCCGACGGCATGCCGGTCAGGATCGAACAGTAAGGTTGCAGGCGGGCTTGATCGAGTTTTATCGAAGGCAATCTTGTGCGAGGCCAATCTCGCAAAGACGAAGACGCGATTAGGATGATCGTAAAGGTTGTATCAGGGCACGGCTTCAGCCGTGCCGAAAGCGGTGTAGAAATAAAGTGGGCTTTAGCCCCTGCTTATGGCGAAACCTGTTCGCAACGCGAATGCAAGTAACATCCCAGGGCATTCACGCACATTTTTCGTTACTACGAAAACCAGCATGGGCCAAGCATTGCTGCAGTCCGAACGCAATGCAATGCTGTTTATTGACGTTTTGCGATCCTATGTGGCGGTGAGAAAGTTTGTAGTGCATGACTTCGTGGTCATGCCGGATCACGTGCATCTGCTAATCACAGTGGACGGTGATATCGCGGTAGAAAAAGCCGTGCAATTCATCAAAGGCGGATTCTCCTATCAGCTGAGAAAAGAATTCGGGTATTTGGGGGAAGTATGGCAGCGCGGATTCTCGGAAGTGCGCGTGAATGATCGCAAGAGCTTTTTGCAACATCGAGATTACATTGCCTGGAACCCGGTAAGGAAAGGACTGGCAGATTCGCCCGATGCTTTTCCTTACTGCTTTTCCTATTTAGCCAACCAAAAGGCAGCAGGGGCTGAAGCCCAGGTGGTTGCACCCATTTTCGGCACGACTAAAGTCGTGCCCTGATACGGGACGACGCGTTCGGCACCATTGAAGTCGCGCTTGAGTCGTGCCCTGATACGGGACGTTACGTTTGGCACGACTGAAGTCGCGCCCTGACACAAATCACGTGGCCGGACACGGCGCCGGTGGTGGTGATGTCAAGTGAAAGCGTGGCATAAGCAAGATCAACAAAATGGACTGATAGATTTTCCAAGGGGCATCCGGCTTGTTTGCTGACTTCTTCATTAAGCGTCCGGTCTTCTCCACCGTAACCTCGCTGTTCATCGTGATCGCGGGCGCGGTCTGCATTCCGTTTCTGCCGATCGCGCAGTTTCCGGAACTGGCTCCGCCGCAAGTCGCGGTCAACTGCCTTCTACACCGGCGCCAACGCTCAGGCGGTCGAATCGTCCGTGACCACCCTGCTGGAAGAGGCCATCAACGGCGTGGAAGGCATGCGCTACATGACTTCCACCAGCGGCAACGATGGCAGCAGTTCCATCAACATCACTTTCGAGTTGACCCGCCCTCTCGACCTGGCTGCGGTTGACGTGCAGAACCGCGTGCAGGGCGTCACGGGCCGCTTGCCCGACGAAGTCAAGAACACCGGCGTCACCATCAACAAGGTCGCCAGCTTCGTTCGTCATGGCGGCCGGCTTTTACAGCGACGGCAATCGCTACACCGACGAGTTCATCAGCAACTACATCGACATTTACGTGAAGGACGCGATCAAGCGCATTCAAGGCGTGGCCGACGTGCAGATCTTCGGCGAGCGCAAATACTCCATGCGCCTGTGGCTTGATCCTGCGCGGCTGGCGGCGCGCGGGCTGACGGCCTCGCGATGTGGTCTCGGCGCTGCAGCAGCAGAACGTGCAGATCGCCTCCGGCCAGGTGGGCGCCGAGCCGACCGCGACCAACGCAGATGTACCAGATCAGCGTGCGCGCGCTGGGACGCCTGACCGAGGCCGTCGCAGTTCGACAACATCATCCTCAAGCCGGGCAGCAACGGCGCGCTGGTGCGGCTGATCGATGTCGGGCACGCCGAGCTGGGCGCCGAAGACTACAGCGGCAAGCTGCGCTTCAACGGCTACAACGGCATCGGCATCGGCGTCAGCCAGTTGCCCACCGCCAATGCTCTCGATGTGGACAAGGCCGTGCGCGCCGAGCTGGCGCGGCTCTCCAAGCGGTTTCCGCCCGGGCTGCACTACGCCGTCGCCTTCGACACCACGACGTTCGTCGGCGACTCCATTCGCGAAGTGCTGAAGACGCTGGTCGAAGCCATCATCTTCGTCATGCTGGTGATGTTCCTCTTCCTGCAGGACTGGCGCAGCACGCTGATTCCGGCGGTCACCATTCCGGTGTCGCTGATTGGCGCGTTCGCCTTCATCAAGCTGCTGGACTTTTCCATCAACACGCTGACGCTGTTCGGCATTGTGCTGGCCACCGGGCTGGTGGTGGACGACGCCATCGTGGTCATCGAGAACATCCAGCGGCACATGGGCGAGGAGCACTGCGACTCGCACGCTGCCGCGTCGAAGGCCATGGGCGAAGTGACCGGCGCGGTGGTGGCGACGTCGCTGGTGCTGGTCGCCGTGTTCGTGCCGGTGGCGTTCTTTCCGGGCACGACCGGACTGCTGTACAAGCAGTTCTCGCTGACCATCGCCTTCTCCATCGCGATCTCGGCCTTCAACTCGCTGACCTTCACGCCGTCGCTGTCGGCGTTGCTGCTGCGGCCGGAGACGGGGCAAGAAGAACGTCTTCTTCCGCGGCGTCGAGCACGTGATCCATCGCACCACCGCGCTATTACGTCTACAGCGCCAAGAAGGCGATCGGGCTGCGCTACCTGGTGCTGGTGCGTCTTCTTCGCCGGCCTGGCGGCCACCTACGTGGTCTACAAGATCGGTGCCCACCGGCTTCGTTCCCGACGAAGATCAGGGCTGGTTCATGATCACGGTGCAAGCGCCGCAGGGAGCTTCGGTGGAATACACCTCGCAGGCCATGCGGCAGGTGGAAGCGGTGTGCGCCAAGGAGAAGGACATCATCGGCGCCTTCAGCGTGGTGGGCTTCAGCTTCACCGGCAGCGGCGCCAACAAAGGAATGGTCTTCCTGAATCTGGCCAACGTCGACAAGCGCAAAGGCGAGCAGCATTCGGCGGCTGCCATCGTCAACCGTCTGCGCGGGCCGCTTGATGCCAGCTGACCGATGTACAGGCGTTCCCGTTCCTGCCGCCGGCCATCGCCGGCATCAGCAGCTTCGGCGGCTTCACCTTCGAGGTGCAGGACGAGGGCGGCAACACGCGTCCAGGAGCTCTACAACGTCACGCAGAACCTGGTGCGGGAAGGGAATTCGCGCAAGGACCTGAGCGGGCTGTTCAGCGCCTTCACCGCCAACGATCCGCAATTCGTGGTGAAGATCGATCGCGCCAAGGCGCGCAGCCTGCAAGTGCCGATCCAGCAGATCACCGACGCGCTGCAGGTCTACATGGGTTCGGCCTATGTCAACGATTTCGACTTCAACAACCGCGCTTATCGCGTGTACGTGCAGGCCGACCAGAACTTCCGCCGCCAGCCGCGCGACATCCGCGAGTTCTATGTGCGCTCCGACAACCAACGAGATGATCCCGCTGGACAACGTCGTCAGCATCACGCGAGTCGACGTCGCCGCAGGTCATCACGCCACTACAACCTGTTCCGCTCGGCCGAAATCAACGGCTCGGCCGGCGCCGGGCTACAGCTCGGGACAGGCGATTCAGGCCATGGACGCAGGTCGCGCAAGAAGTCTGCCGCTGGGCTTCAACTACTCGTGGTCGGGACTCTCGCTGGAAGAGATCAAGTCGGGCAGCCAGTCGGCGCTGCTGTTCGGCTTGGGATTGCTGCTGGTGTATCTCACGCTGTCGGCGCAATACGAGAGCTTTGTGCTGCCGTTCATCATCCTGCTGAGCGTGCCCATGGCGATGCTGGGCGCGCTGATCGCGCAGTCGCTGCGCGGGCAGCTGAACGACGTCTACTGCCAGATCGGATTGGTGATGCTGATCGGCCTGGCCTGCAAGAACGGCATTCTGATTGTCGAGTTTGCCGAGCAGTTGCGCGCACAAAGGACTGTCGATCAGCGAAGCCGCGGTTGAAGCGGCGCGCATCCGCCTGCGTCCCATCCTGATGACCTCGTTCGCCTTCATTCTGGGCGTGCTGCCGCTGGTGTTCGCCACGCGGCGCAGGCTCGGAAAGCCGGCACTCGGTCGGCACCACGGTCTTCGGCGGAATGATCGTGTCGACCGTGCTGAACCTGTTCTTCATTCCCGTGCTGTATGTGATTGTGAAGACGATGGTGGAGCGGGAGAAAGCTCCGGCCCCGGCCCCGGAGGCAGCGCCCAGCGCGTAACCGTGAGCTCCAGGCATTCGAGCAGAACCGGGCCATCTGACATTCTCTGTTTGACTTTCGACAATCGCCGATGCGAAGGTTGAACGATTGTGCTGACTAGCATTCTCATCATCGCCGCCTGTTCGGCCGCGGCCCTGCTCTTTTTGTTTCTGGTGACGCGCGCCTCGACCGCGTTCTTCCGCAAAGAGTCCAACGATTTCACCAGCGCCGTGGTTACGGTGATTGGCACCACCTACGCGGTGATTCTGGCCTTCACGCTGTCTAATGTCTGGACCATGTCGCAACAGGCACAAGCCAACGAAGAGCAAGAAGCCAATGCGCTGGTCAACGTTTACCGCATTGCCACCCAATTACAGGACGTGAATGCGCGCCAGATTCAGGACCTCTGCATCCAGTACGCCGACAACACCCTGAATCGCGAATGGCAGACGATGGAAAAAGGGGAGATGACGGCGGAGGGCGGCGAGATCATCAACCAGATCTGGAGGCTGGTGGGACAAAGCCAGGCGCACGCGAAACCCGATGCCATCGCGGCCTACCAGATCATGGAAGAATTACGCGGCTTGACCCAATACCGCCGGCTTCGGGCCATGCAAAACAGCGAGCGTCTTCCCGGAGTCTTGTGGGCGGTGCTGATTGCGGGCGGAGTCATCACGGTCGCGGCATCCTGTTTCTTCGGAGTACCTGACTTCCGCTTTCATCTGTTGCAAGTGCTGGTGCTCACCTTCCTGATCTCACTGGTGCTGGTCGCCATCGCCGGCCTCGATCGACCGTATCAGGGACAAGTGAGAGTGAAGCCCGACGGCTTTCGCTACGCCATCCGTACGCTGCACAACCTTCCCAGCCCGTAAATTGGACGTCGTCAAGAAAAGGAAACCCGTCAAATGAGAAGCGCTAACGAAACGGAGGGAAGCGGTGCCGAAACGAGCAAGGCATCGCGAAAATGGTGAAGGCGTCGGTTCGGATCCGTCATTGCCACCGCCGAAGCTATGCAACTCAAAAAATGGGGAAGCCGTAGCGAAGCCAGGACACTGTTAGGAAGTAGGGAAGCCGTCGCGAAATCTGGAACTGGAAGCTGTTACAAAATCTGAAGGCCGTTACACAATCTGAAAGCCGTTACACGATATAGAAGCTGTCGCGAAATCTGAAAGCCGTAACGAAATCTGAAAGCCGTAACGAAAGCTGAAAGCCGTAACGAAAGCTGAAAGCCGTAACGAAAGCTGAAAGCCGTAACGAAAGCTGAAAGCCGTAACGAAAGCTGAAAGCCGTAACGATCGATCCCGAGCGTAAATTTACGGGACGCAGCTTCCTCCCCGATCTCACTCTACGTGCTTCCACCGTGGTCGTCCCGCGACTTCCTACACCCGGCGAAATGCAGGCTGCGAAGGCAGGCATTTCCCTCGGCCTCGATTGCGATCAACGAGTGAACCCGTCAATCCGCTACCATGGCCACAGAGATTTTCTTCGCTCCTAACGAGGAGCTACGATTAACTTCTTTTTCGCCACGAAACTACATTTCTAAGTTGCTGCGTCTACGGCTGTTTCGTTCCTTTCCGTTTCTTTGCGTCTAACTCTTACGTTCGCTTTTCCATTCACTATTACGAATGAATTTGGAAGCGCTTCCAGCGCGCTTGGCGAGGTGCACCCAGGCACGACACATTGACATAGCCCGTGTAGTGGTTCGGCCCATTTAAGGGGACTTGCACGGGGCGGCCAGATACCGGTGTGAAGCCGCTAATATCACAAGCGTTCCTTACTAACCTAAGACGTGACCCCTAGCCCATGCAGTGAGCTGCATCACATCCACCCCTTACGAAGGTTCTAGTCCTTTCGTAACCTCCAAATCGCTAGAAACACCTTGACATTCGGCAACAACTACGCGTTCCAACCTGGGTCTCCCATCACATCCGGATTTGATCGGCGTCACATCGTCATGGTCGGAATTGCGCTACAACTAAGACAGCAAGGTTGCGTGGGAGCCTCAACCCGGGGCCGGCTGCGAAGCGCAGCTTCGGCGATCCGGCAACCGGCTTCCGCAAACGACCCCACCGCGTGGGGAGAACGGTCGCGCACCATGGTCTCAGCGCAGCTCACACCTATTGGGGTGGGTATTCACAAGGTGCTCATCGCGACAGACTTTTCCCGCTATTCCAATGTCGCCCTCAACTTTGGGCTCGAACTGGCCCACGATTACCACGCGACGGCCTATGTCGCCGCGGTGATACCCACGGATGAAATCCTGATTGCCGGTCCCGATGCCTATCTGGCCGCCAAAGACGCTACCCGCCGCGATCTGCTTGAGTTGAAGGCGGAACTGGCGCGCGCGCATTCCCTTGTCGAGGGCAAGGATTATCACCTTTACATGCTGGAGGGCACGGTAGCCGACGCCCTGCTCGACTTTGCCCACGCCCAGCAAATTGACTTGATCGTGGTAGCCACCCACGGGCGCAGCGGCTTAGGCAAGGTATTGATAGGCTCGGTGGCGGAGAAAGTCTTTCGCCAGTCGCCCGTCCCGGTGCTGACCATCGGACCTCGGGTGCACCGGACGGCGTACAAGAACCCTCGCCGAAACATTCTGGTCCCTGTCGACTTCACTCCTGCGTCTGACCGCGCCGTGTATTACGCTGCCGCGCTGGCCCGCGCACGCAAGGCCACACTGACCGTGTTGCACGTGTTGAGTCCGGCGGCGGTCAAGGGCGTTGCCGATCGCGCTGCCGTCGAGCAGGGTATCAAAACCAAGCTGGCGGAATTACTGGAACGCGAGGCCGACGGCGTCCAATGTCACACCTGCGTCGAGGTGGGACGCGTCGAGACCGCCATCCTGGAGACGGCCGACAAGATCGCAGCCGACCTGCTGGTGATGGGTGTGCGCCCCTGGAACGGTCTACTGGACCACCTGATGTGGCCGCACGCATACGAAGTTGTGCGCGACTCGCCGTGTCCGGTAGTGACCGTACGCGGAGATGCCGCGGACCGCTGACGATGGATTTCGAAAATCAATGGGAGGATTAATGTTGAAGAGCAAGATTGCCACTGAGGAAAGTTTCGGAGCGCCAGCCCTCACATCGGATTCGCTGAGACAGTTGAAAAAGCAGGACATGAAGCAAGCCATCGTTGAGCGCTTCAGTGCCCGGGCCCAAGCCGCGGCGCCGCGCGTGGCCGTTCGCTCCGGAGTGCGCTCGCCATATTGGCAGCCTGCCGACGAAGAGTGCTAGCCGGCTGATTGCTATCCCGTCACGGGAGATACAGAATCTGAATCGGCGTCGAGAAGCGCATCTCCGGATGCAGCCCTTCCCGCTGCAACGCCGTCAAAGCCTCTTCGGTTGGTTCAATCAGGGCTGACTGGGCCGCGTGCCGGCGAAGATCGTCGATCGTCCACGACTGCAACGGATAATATTGCGACAGGTTCAACTCCAGCCGCTGATGCAAATAGGGATCGCGACCTCCCTTCGGCCGCTCGCTGAAGTCCGCTGGCAGCAGTAGCACGCACTGCTCCGGATGGCGGGCATAGTACTGCGCTTCCAGAAAAACCAGCGGTCCGGAAAACACGAAATAACGCTTGCCTTCCACTTGCAACGAACTCTCCATTTGCAGGAACGGCCGCGCTCCGGTCGCCTCCACCATTTCGGGATGCTGTACGAAGGTCAACTGGTGTCCCACTCCCCAAGTCGCCAACAACAGAAACACACCCGCCGCGACCAGCGAGACTTTGCGAAATCGCCGCCATAGACAAACAGCGAACGCGACCGCAACTCCCGGCAGCACGCCGATGAAGTATCGGCTATAGAACGCATTGGTCTTCAACTCCGCTACCACGAACGCGGCCACCGGAATGCCCAGGAACAACCAGCCCAGCGCTTCGGCGGGCGGCATCGCCGGCAGCACGGCATCTTTATCGTCATCGGTTCCCACCACCACAATCCAAATCATGATCAGCGCCAGCAGGAACAGGCCATCGGGAAACAGTTGCGCAAAGATCGCCCGCAGCTCGGTGAAGGAAGGCCGGTTCCAATAGCCGCCAGAAAATTTCTGCGAGAACGACAGGATCAGCGGCGACAGCAATACGACCGGAATCAGCGAGCCCACGATTCCGGCGATCAGCTTAGCCGACGGACGCCGCCCTGGCTTCCAGCGCAGCAACTCCCACACCACATAGGGAGCCAGACACATGACGAAGTAATAGTGAAAGCAAACTCCGGCGAAGAACACCGCGCCGAACAGAATCGCCGACGTCCGCTTGCTGGCTGCCGGTGTAAGTCCACACCCACAAGGTCATCGCCGCCAGCATGAAATAGATGGCATACGACCGCGCTTCGTAACCGTAATACGGCAGGAACGAGCAAGTCGCCACCGACAGCGCAATCAATCCGTGCAGCCCATCGGTGAGGCGGCGGGTGCAATCGAAGATGACCAGCAGCCCTATCACCATGGCAATCGCCGAGGGCAGACGGGCGGCGACGTCGCCGGGTCCGAACAGCGAGTCGAAAACCCTCACCACCAGGTAATAAGCCGGAGGCAGGGCATCGCTGCCATGGCCCAGCGCCGTGAAGATCGTGGTCCAGCCCGGCAGCCGTGCGATGTGCAGGGTAAATAATTCGTCGAACCAGAACAGCCGGTGCGCCGCGATATAAATGCTGGTCACCAGATAAAAGACGGCCAGCAGCCCCGCCGCGGCAAATGTCCAGATAGCGGTGCGGCTCGCCGGCTCAGCTTGAAGGGAGCGGGGCCCGGAAGAAGTTTCTTTAACCGAAGTCTGCATGTCTCCTCTCGTGCTGGTGCGGCGCCGGAACAGGGAAGCGCAATGTGTCGCCTCGCGGCTCCGTGCCACGCGTAGCACGCAGATGGTCGATGATGATTTCAGTTTGCGAGTATGACAGGAATTCCGCCATTCGCCAAAACGGTGAGGGTGTTCTTAAGGTTTGTCATCACGAGCGCAGCGAGGGATCTGCTTTCCCCCGCTCACGGAAAAGGCAAATTCCCCGCGCCGGATCTGTGCGCTCGCAATGACAAACCGCAAATGGCATTCCTCTTCCACGCAATCGTCGCAGCGCAAGGTAGAATGTCTCTCGTCTATGGAGAAGCTCGATGCCGTGTTAAGCAATCCAGGCTCGTCTGCCCCTGCCGTTGCCCAGCGGCCTCTCAGCTTCATCGCAAAATATTGGGACGTCCTCGGCGTCTTGCTGCTGATGCTGGCATCGTTTCCCACCGCGTGGCTGGCGCCGCGAACCGTTACCCTGGTCCCCAACTACGGCCTCATCGACGACAACTGGCATCTCGACGCCAGCTTCAAAGCGTTGCGCGGAATTTGGGTGGGCCGCGATGTCGCCTTCACGCACGGACCGATCTATCAACTGCTCTCCTCCATTCCGGCGCGATCGATGCCTCTCTCCGTCGGCGCCTTGTACGTGACCTGGAATACGATTCCGCTCTGGTGCGCCTTCCTGTTTGCCTATCTGGCGCTGCATCTGCTAATGCCTGAGCAGCCAGCCTGGAAGCGCTTTGTCCTGCTGTTGTTGCTCTGCTCCTTCTGGGAAACATCGTTACGCACGACCTTCCCTGTGCTGCTGTTCGCAATGTTTCTGCGCGGCTGGTATGCGGTGAGGGAAGGCCGCGTGCGAACTTACGTCTTCGGAGCGGCCAGTGCCTTGCTCTGGGCAACAGCCTTCCTGATTGCCGGCGACACCGGCGTCTACGCCACCGCCGCATGGTTTGTTGTCTGCGTCGCCATCGCCGTCGAGACTTGGGGCGAACACTTCGCCGTCAAGTGGCTCTCAGTGTTGCTTACCTTCTTCTTGTCGGCGATTGTCTTCATCATCGCGATCAACAGCCTGATGGCCTCGCCCTTGGACTTCCGTTTCTGGCGCGATTCTCTTGCCCAGGTCTCTGCCTATCGCTGGGCCACGCCCGCGGCGATGACTGCGGCCGGAGAACTCCATCTCTTCAGCGCCCTGTTGATTGGCCTGGCGATCTTCCTGGGGCGTGCCCTAACCCGCAAGGGCAATCTCGCCATTACCCAACGCCTCGGCTTCCTGCTGGGCGGCTTTCTTTTTGCGCTGGCCATGCTGCAAAGCGCCCTGGTGCGCGCCGACATCGGGCACGTGATCATCGGCGAGTTCGCCCTCACCTTCTTTGTCGGCACCATCCTCTTCTCGTTATCCGGCCGCGCTTCGATCATCGGAGTGCTGATCGCCATTGCGGCTTCCATGCTGTTCTCGCATCCTATCTTCCGGCCTTCCAGCGTCATTCGCCTGTATGCTCAGTTGCGAAATCCATTAACTGAATGTCCACCCGGCTACAGCGAGTTCGATCGCGCCTGTTATCAGGAGCCATTGACGCCGCAGATGCTCACCGCTGCCGCCAGCTTCCTGCAAGAACACAGCGGCGCCAAAGATTCCATCTTTGTATTTCCTTACCAGACCATGTTTGGGTTGGCATCGCGCCGCAATGTCGCCGGTGGCCTGATGCAGGCGTACACGGCTAGCGGCGCTTATTTGTCGCAGCTTGAAATCGCCGGGCTGGAACGGACGCCAGCCACAGCCGCGCTCTACCTTCCCGATGCCGACCTAAATCATTGGCCGCAAGCCGAGGTGGCCCGCTGGTCGCGCAATTATTTGAGTGTTCCAGTCGACGGGGTGCCCAATTTTACCCGCGCCCCGGAAGTGTGGTTTTGGACGCTTCACCATTACCGCACGGTGCAGCCGTTGACTCCGGGCGTCGTCGGTCTCGAACGCGACGATTCGCGCGCTAGTCGCATCTGCGATGCAAGTTCAGCCGCTGGGTCTGGCTGCGCGAACCTACTCGATCAACACGCGAAGCTCGACCACCGATCTGGGCTCGCCCATCTGGCCCACTGGCTTCGACTTCCTGCGGCTGCGGCTTACGGTTCGTTATCCGGTGTGGTGGAAGTTGCGCAAACCCGAGCGCCTGCAACTGGAGATCAGCCGCGCCGATGGAACCCGCGACTTTCAATGGATGCTGGTGCAGCCCAACCTTGCCACCGACGTCTGGTTCTATCCCTGGGATGCTACTGACCTGGCAAGCTATTTCAGCGGCGACGAGAGCCAGTGGCGGCTGAATTCGCGATCCGCTATCATCGGTTTGCGACTAGTAGCCACGCCGCTGGATTGGGTGTCGCAACAACCGGATGCCATCACCATCGACGCAGTCGACGCCGTCCGGCTCTCTCTGACACCGCGGTAGAAGCCGGTGGCGGCCAGCGAATCGGTATGCGTATCATTCGGCGCCGGGAACTAAGCGGAGGAATCTGCTGATACCGGGTACGGAAATGCTGCTCCAAGTTCTTATTTAAGGAGGCTCTGATCAAGGTTGGTCTTTGAAGGGGACGACCTTCAGGCCGTCCGTACCTTCCTTCAAAACCACTCCGGCTTTACAGTTTGCTGAAAAACTCGATGGGAGGCGTTGTTCGGGTAGTGCGGCGCTTCAGCGCCGCGTATAAGCCCCTTATTTTTGTCATCCCGAATCCGGCTTCAGCCGGTGAGGGATCTGCTTTTCGAGTTTTTCAGCAAACTGTTTAGTCGCTGCGGACTTCGCCATGACTTGATCAGAACTTCCCTAACTGGTCCGCGCCACCGCACCGCGCAACTCATATACATTGGAAAAGTCGGCCTAATGCTCATCATCCCTACCTACAACGAACGCGACAATATCGCGACGCTGGTCGGCAGAATCCGAAGCGCCGCAGGCAACGAACCCATTCTTTTTGTGGACGACAATTCTCCCGACGGCACGGCCAACGAGATCCGCCGCCTCCAGGCCACCGACCCTCATATTCACCTTTTGCCGCGACCGGGCAAAGGTGGTTTCGGCTCCGCCTGCCGTGATGGCATGAAGAAGATTTTGCGCGAGAACCTCGACGCTTACATGATCCAGATGGATGCCGATTTATCGCATCCCCCCGAGTCGCTGCCCCGCATGATTGAAATGCTGAAAACCAATCCAGTGGTGATCGGTTCGCGTTATGTATCAGGAGGCGGCGCCAACGGATGGAACTTTCAGCGTCGCGCTTTAAGTTTCGGAGCCAACCTCTATGCCCGAACATTGACCGGCATACCCGCGCATGACTTGACCGCGGGATTCGTGGGCTATCAGTCCGATGCGCTGCGCCGGCTCAATCTGGAACGTATCAAGTCGGAGGGATATGCGTTCCAGATGGAGATGAAGTTTCACCTGCACCGCGCCGGAATCCCGTTCGCCGAATTTCCCATCATCTTTTTCGAGCGCCGCTCCGGCAAATCCAAATTCACCCGCAAGATCCTCATCGAAGGAATTCGCTTTCCGCTCGGAGCCATGGGGAAGAGAATTACCGGCCGTCCGTAAGCTTGACCTCGTTACCCAAGGTGAATCGCACCGCGTCGGCCGACTCCAGCGTAACCGCTTGCGGCGTCTGCGAGACCCAATCCAACGGCGTCAACAGCAGGCGAAGTTCGGTGATCTCGGGCCGGTGAGCCGGGCGCCACCGCGCCTCGTCAGCATCGAAATAGTTTCCCAGATCACCTTCGCTCCAAGGATAAAACCAGACGTCGGTGGAAACATTGGGTGCCAGCACGAACGACTTTAATTCCCGACTGCCATCGGCGCGGCTGATCTCCAACTGCATCCGTTCCGGCTTACGCAGTTTCCACAGCGCGCTGTAAGTCACCTTCAGTCGCAGCCGCAAAAAGTCAACCGGACTTATGGGCCACAGAGGCGCGCCCAATTGAATCGCCGTGTTGCGTTCGGCAATGGGATACGTCTTGGCCTCGAGCCCTAACGGCTGGGCGTCCATCGTAATCCTGGCGTTGCGGGAATCGTCCGTCTGCAAGCCAAAGACTCCAGGCTGCAATTCCTGGGCGGTGCGGTAATGATGAAACATCCAGAACCATATTTCCGGATTGCGCGTGAGGTTCGGTACCTCGTCGATGGCGATGCTCGCGTTGGGGTTCGATAAGTTTCCCGGTCCAGCATCGGGGAAATATAAGGCCACCGGCGCCGGCTCTCGCTCCAGACCGTCGACGTTGAGCTGCTTGAGATAGGCATCATGCGCCAGAAATGCCTGTTCGACTCCCTGCGCGACATTGCGCCGCGAAGTTAGACCATACAGATATTGATAAGGGAAAATCACCACCCAGTCATTGGCGGCACTGTGTTCGTCGAGGTAATTCGAGACAATGCGCGCTGTCGCCGCCGCCTCGGCCGGATAGCAGGCGCGGTCGATCTCGCCGTAACCATCGGGACAATTCGTGATCGGGTGCAGAACCTGACGGTAGCGATAGCGCATCGCCGACGGTCCGATAATCGGAGTGGCCAGCATCATGGTAGCTCCGGTCGCAATCAAGGCAGCGCCCACGGAGGTGATGCTTCCGCGAAACGAAAACAGGACTACCCCGGTAAGAAATAGCAGAGGAAAGATGGCGTAGCCAATGTGATTGCTGTCGGACCGCACCAGTCCGCTTTGCAGGGCAACGCAGCCAAAGCCCAGCGCGCTCAGCAGGAATCCGGGACGGGCAGCGATGACAACTTTGCGGTCGCCTTGTATAAACCAGCGAACAAAGAAAACGGCGATTCCCACCGCCAACGGCGCAAGCAGATAGATCCGGTCACCAGACGACATTCCCGCGGCCGCATTCCAGCGGTATCCTCGAATGAACGCCAGTACAGCCTTCCAAAAGCGAAAGTCAAAGGCGGTCGCCAGAAAGCAGTTAAGCAGGATGGCAAAAGCCGCCAGCGCCACGCCGAAAGATAAAAGGCCTGCCAGATATCGCGGCCAAAGCCGAGTCTCGCGCCAATTCTCCACCACGATGCCGCCCAGCGAAAGCAACAGGGCGACGATGCCGTAAATACCGGTATCCGCATTGTTCAAGAATGCCGCGGCGCACAGAAAAGCCGCACCTATTCCGAATAACCATGGGCGGACTTGTCCCTGCCGCACCGCATACCAGCCCCGCAGCATCACTGCAAAAAGAAAAATAGCGAACGGCGACCGCACGTCGAACGGCGACCAGTAGACCGAGAGCAGCAGTAGCAGCAGAAAGCGTTTCCACGGCCGCTGCTCGGGAAGCAACAGGCGCAGCGTGACATAGCTAAGCAGGAACCCGAACCACAGCGGCAGCGTGTTGTAGGTATCGTAAAAGGCGCCCATCGTCGCGCCCATCGATCGCCCCGGCGCGCTCGATAGCCATTGGAAAAGCGGGCCATAGTCGAAAGCCACGTCTCGCCCATACCACAAGCCCCGCGAAGCCTTGAAGTCAGTCTCCAGCGTCCACGAGTCGTCAAACAGCCCCGGCCGCCACACAATGTGCAGCGTCTTGGGCGAGAGCATGGTCGGCGGAACTGTGGCCACGATGAGCAACAACACCGCCAGGAAATCCCAATACTTTCCCAGCCACGACCACCAGCGGCTTGGCCGGGAAGAGGGCGGCGCAGCGGTCCGCTCGTCGTCTAATACATCTGCATTCTGCATACGCAAGCGCCATTGTATCGCACCGAATACGGGCCGTCAGAGCAGCAACGACGCACTCGGAAGTTGCCTGCAAGGCATGAAGGTGATTATGAAGGGGCGTAGCTTTAGCTACGCCGTGGCAAATCTTTATTTTTGTCATTCCTCGTGGGCTTCAGCCCGCGAGGAATCTGCTTTCCGACTTTTCTGCGGCCTGTTCATCGGCAGAGGATCCGCAATTCCGATTTTTCCACTATCTGCTAAACGAATCGTCTCAAGGAACGCCGCCTATCCGCTCCAGCAGCACCGTCGTTCCATCTTCATAGTTGATTTTCCACCCGGCGTTGTGCAACAGAAGATAGGCCACCGGGCTTTCCTGGGGATAAAGAACATAGCGAATCCGATACTTATCCAGAATTTCCAAAGTATTCTTGATGCCCAGGGCATCAAGGTAGTCGGCAAAGACGCCGTTGTATTCGTAAATATCAATGCGTGAATCAATGAACACCGGAATTTGCCGTGCGTTCCAGACCAGATAACCGCCCCATAGACAATCGTTGAATACCCGGCCTTGCGGCCGGAATTTTTGCAGATAGGGAAGTGCCTTCACCGGATAGTTTTTGACCGTGTCGCGGAGAAGATATTCACCCGAGGGAAATCGCCAGACGCAGCCCGCTAGAATCGCAAACATCAGAAGCGCATTCAGCCATGGCTTGTCGATCTCCCGGCGATACTGCGGAAAGAAATCCAACTCCGCCGCCAGCATCGGCGTCAGCAAAATCGCCGCCAGAAATACAAAGCGGCTATAGGTCAGGGCCGCATAATAGCCAATAATCAGGAACGCCAGTTGTTCCACACTCCAGCGTTTCTTCCGCGCCAAGGCCAGGACTAGTGTTGTCGCCAGCATTCCGAACATGATCTTTCCGCGCACACCATGGAAGTCCAGGCTCATCCACTCATCTACATGATTTACATTGAGTCGCTGGCGAAAAGCGAAGTTGAAGGGATAGAAAACCAGATGATAGGTATAAGGGTTCAGAAACAAACCAGCGAGGCTTAATCCACCTACGGTCGCCAGCTTCCAGCGCTGATGTCGCGTCCAGGGTGTAGCTTCAATCCGGCCCCAGCTTCCTTGCAGCAATCCCGCCGCAAAGTAGATCACGAACAGCACCATCCCGATCAGCCATGATCCATGCAAGTTTGCCCACAGGACAAACAGAAGGGGCAGCAGCCACATCCAGTCTTTGCCACGCTTGAATTGCTGGAAGAGGAATAGTTCCGCTACCAGGCACATCCACCCCACCAGCAGGGTTCGCGGCCCGAAGGAAACGGTCGCCAGCCATACTGCAAGCCACGAAGCCAGGAATGCAGATTTCACATTCTTCGAACTGAGATAAGCCAGTCCGAATACTCCCAGCAGAATCAACTCCACCTCGGCCAGCATTACTAGATATATGCCTCGAATGCCAAACCATCGCCAGCCAAAGTAATAAGGTAGTTCGCCGAGCCACGCCTCGTTAATCCATCGCGAGCCGGTGGCTGTGAACGAATAGAAATCGTGATGTACCACGGAATGGCTCTGGACGAAGACTTCGGCATTACGCAAATGCCACCAGATATCGGGGTCGGCGATGCTACCGCTGTCGAAGACGAAAATCGATCCACCTAAGACAACTGCAAGCAATAGCGGAAAGGAAAATATCTTTTCCCACAACCCAGCTCTAACCCTACTCTTGGATAGAGCAGTTACCGGCCGCGATAGAACTCCAGAAGTCGCAGCTGATTGAGAGGCCACATGTCAGACTATCGCTCTTCCAACACAACGATCCGTGATCTGATTGGAAATCCAGAAGTTTACAAGGTTAATCCCGCCCATTCTGGACCCTACTCATAATGGGAAGTAATTGTCTGCTTGTGGTCAGATAAGTCTTGGTTCTGCCTTCACTCTAGCCATACCATTTTCATGGAGAGTGTAGTTCAACCATGTGCCCTCCAGCCCTGGCGCGAATAACAAAGAGTATCCGGGGATCGAGCCTGATCGAGACTGCCCTGGTTATGCCGATCCTTATCACCATGCTGTGCTTTGCCATCGATATCGGTTATTTCTTCATCGTCGCTGCCAACCTGGTTTCGTCCTCGCGCAATGCGGTCTTATATTCCGGACAAGGATTTGTTTCGCCCGCGCAACAGCAATTACCTTCGGCCGGAACCGGCGGCTCGCTGGCTGATACCGCAGGTGTAGCTGGGCTGGCCGGGGCGACCTCTCCGGTCTGGCGAGTATGAGCACCATGACTTCGGTCCAAGTCTGCTCCAAAAAAATCGGCGTTACGCAGACCTCCAACGGCTATATCACCAACTGCAGTACCTTTCCTTCCGGCACGCTGACGTTTACTCCTGACCAGGATCCCGAATCGTCCAATGGAATGCTGACCCAGCGGGTTGATGTCGTCTACACCGTGGCTCCTCCTATTCCGATTAATTTTTTTACCTTCACCATGCCGGCCTTGACCGTGCATTGGCAGGCGGAAATGAGGGCGGCCGATTAATGAACCTCGCGGCCTGTCTCCGTCTTTGCAACTTCCGTAGAACTAAGCTGCTCGGCGGCGATGAAGGTTCTATGCTCATCGAGTTCTCCCTGTCGGTATGGGTCTTATTTCTGATGACCTTCCTGATCTTCGAATTCTGCATGGCGATCTATACCTACAGCGTGCTGAGCAATGCCGCGCGCGAGGGGGTGCGCTATGCCATCGTTCACGGGACCGACAACAGTTCGTGCAGCGGCCCCAGCAGTGGCTGCGGGGACTCTACGGGTAGCAACGTTACGCGCGGTAGTCAATAGCTATGCCGCGATTTCTTTTCACGATACCAGCGGCATGACGGTAACGCCTTCCTGGCCCGATGGGACCTCGACGCCTTCTAGCCGTGTGCTGGTAACCATCTCTTATCCCTATATCGCCTACCTGACTCTGCCGGGGTTCGATCCGCCGCAGATGCAGATCACCGCCGAAGGACGGATTGTCTTCTGAGGGGGTGCAGCTCATGAATTCTTCTTCGAGGGACCGAAGCGAACGGCGCAATCGCCGCCAGACCGATGCCGGACAGGCCAGCATCGTGGTCGTGCTCATGCTGAGTTTGTTCTTGCTGGCTGCCCTGGCCTTCGCGGTGGACTATACCAACATCTGGTTTCAGCGCCAGCAGGCACAAACGGCTGCAGACGCCGCTTGCGGCGCCGGTGCCATGGACATCTATCAGCTTGCCGCGGGTGCGGCCTTGCCCCATGCCGGGTTCACCCTGGGCACAGCCGGAAGCTGCAGTTCCTTTGGCTCGGCTGGTCCAACTATGTGCTGGTACGCCGCCAAGAACGGATTCAATGGATACACCGGCGGCGCTGCATCCGTCTCCTGGACTTTCCCCAGCTCCGTCGCCGGCGTTACCGCTCCTCCTTCCTCGGTCACCGCGTATCCGTTTATGCAGGTCTCCGTGTCGCTGCCGGTGAAGACCTATTTCAGTACGCTGCTGACCGGTACTCAGACCCAGCAGGTGTCTGCCAACAGTACTTGCGGAGTTACCCAGATCATGCAGGGCGCTCCCATCATGGTGCTCAATCCCAGCGTCTCGGGCGCACTGTACTACACGGGCGGTGCCTCGCTGGCCATCGTCGGCGGCCCGCCGCGCAGTATCGTGGTTAACTCCAGCAGCTCAACCGCCGTGCTGTGCGGATCCAGCGGAGTCATTGACACCCACCGAGGTGGCCCGAATCTTACTGGCTCCGACGTCGGCACCTACGGAGGCCCAACCACCGCTCCCGGCGCTTCCACCGGCTGCTACGGAACTAACGGTAATACCGGACTGCCGGCCGGCTTCGACGGAGGAACCACCGGCCATTGGTCGTGGCCTGCCAGTCCCATTCCCGATCCCTACGCCGGGGTGCCTGGCGCTGCCGGCATGAAGTCGGTAACACCGCTGTCGCACACCTCGCACGGCAATTTCGTTCCGGTTGCCCATAACATCGATGGATGTCCGGATACGGGTCCCACGAACTATTTTGGCTGGGGCGCTCCGGATATCCGGTGAGCGGGTGCAAAGAATATGCTCCCGGCTACTACGCCAGCGGAATTTCCGAAAACGCCAACGATGTCATCCTCTTCTTGCCGGGCGTGTATTACATGGATGGCGATCTGAGCATCGGAGGCAGCGACTCAATCCGCATGGCCAAGCCTTGTGCCACTTCGCAGGGCGTGGTGAGCGGGACCACGCATTGCAGCAGCTACCTTACGGCGACTGCCGGACCGAACGGCGCCGGTGGCGGAGGACCTTGGACTTGGCACCAAACCGATGGGGTGATGTTCTACTTCCACGGATCCGCCAAGCCTGTCATCAGCGGCGCCTCGGGCGCCCCTGCCTATTCCCGGGTCGACAAGGTTCCGGCTACCGATTTGACGTGCGATGGCAGCACTCCGCCTTCCTATCTTGGTCTAGCCAGTTTGCTGGACACCAACATTATGCTGGCGCAGTGCACCACCAATGGCAGCTACTGGGACAATGCCGGCGACACTACCGACTCGCTGGGCACTATCCGCGGACTACTCATGTTCATGGACCATGCCGACACCGCCTCTCCACAGCTGCAGGGGTCGGGCACCCTGGCCTATACTGGGACACTCTATTTCCACTCCAGCAGCTATGCCACTATTTTTCAAATACCCGGAGGCACGACCAACGGTACCCTGATTTGGGGCAACGTGGTCACCGACCAGATGCAGCTTACCGGCAGCGGAGCGCTTACCATGGCCCTTAACCCGGCAGCCACCACCCCTATGCTGAAAGTCTCTTTATTAAAGTAAAGTCTCAATGGATTGTGCCGATGAAGTAGTACGGCTGCAATCAGCCTCCCTACCCTCCCAGTGTGCTGACTATTTGCGCTGACCATACCATTGATCCCCCTTCGCTCATAAAATCGCCGGAGTCAGGTTTGTGTCAGGGAACCCTTCGGCTACGCTCAGGGCAGGCTATTTCAGACGTGCTGCAAAGCGGCTAACTATGAATAGGGCTTCAGCCCCTGAGTCTATCCTTGCAGAGGCTAACGCCCCCACTTGCCGTGTCGTTCGACACGACTCACGTCATGTCCTGACACGATTTATGAGATAGCTTAGATAGCTTCCAGTCCTAACCTTCTAGTCCTTCGAATAGCCGGTAGAGAATATCCTTCCATTATCCATTCCCGCTTTGGTAGTTGGCCCAATCTAGCATTACTGCTCATCGCTACTACAGGATATCCATTGCAATGCCGATAGGAGTCCCTGAGAGTACTAACTAGCTGCACAAGCTGCAGACAGAACGATCTGTCTCTCAGACTTCGCAGGGGAGGAAGGTTGAACATGAAACTACAAATACTTAAGGCGCTGTTACGGGACGAATCCGGTCAGGACTTGATCGAATACGCCTTGGTGGCAGCCATCATCGGTTTGGCGGCGGTGGCGGCGATGAGCACATTGGCCAGCAATATCAGCAATGCGTTCAGCGCCGTCGGCAGCAAGCTCAGCAGTGCCGTCGCCTGACCACTAACTCGTCCTGTGGACCGGCGCCGGCCTGGGCGCCGGTCTGCGGACAACCATCGAGGAGACACCGTGCACGGCTTTGCCTTGGACGCAGTTTATGCGCTGGCGTCGTTTGTCTGCGCCGGCATCGGCGCGGTTTGCGACCTTCGCACCCGCCGCATTCCCAACTGGCTTACCGGCTGGGGCATTCTGGCCGGTCTGTTGCTTCACCTGGGGCTGGGCGGATGGCGCTCGCTGAGCAGCGCAGCGGCGGGCGGCCTGCTGGCGGGAACGATTTTCCTGCTGTTCTATCTGGCCGGAGGCATGGGCGCCGGCGACGTCAAGCTGATTGCCGCCGTCTGCTGTCTGTCCGGGCTGAGCGCGGTCGCCGGAATTCTGCTGAGCACGGCTTTGCTGGGCGGCCTGTTCGCCCTGGTACTGGCGCTGCTGCGCCGTCGCCTGAAAGATACCTTCGCCAACCTGGGCCGATTGCTGCTGCATCACGGCAGTGCCGGCCTGCGGCCCCATCCTGACCTGAACCTTTCCAACCCCGGAACCCTGCGTCTGCCTTACGGGCTGGCCATTGCCGCCGGCGCCGGATCGTCCCTGTGCAGTGTTCTGCTGAGATGAGGACATGAACTTCCGTCGTCTGGCTACCGCTCTTGTCGTCGCGCTGCTGCTTTCCGGCGCGGTCACTTTTTTCCTCAGCCGCAAACTTACCAGCCACAACGCCCACTCCACGGTGCAACGCTATGTCGCTCCATCCCGCTCTCTGCAGGCGGGAGAGGTCTTGAAGCCGGAAGATCTGGCGCTGGTCGAATGGCCGGCGTCGATGCCGCTGTCCGGCGCTTTCGGCAAAATCGGCGATCTCGGCCGGCCGGGCGGTGATCTATCCGGTGGCTGCCTCGCAGCCTATTCTCGATGGATACCTGGCGGCGCCGGGATCGGGGATTGGCTTGACCGCCAAGATTCCCGAAGGCATGCGCGCCACCTCGGTGAAGTCCGACGAGGTGGTCGGTGTGGCCGGCTTTCTGTTTCCGGGCTCGCATGTGGATGTGCTGGTCACCTTCCGTTCCGACCGGCTTTCCCACGCCGGCGACGCAGATCGTCCTGCAGGACGTCGAGGTGCTGACCGTCGGCCAGAAAGCTCGAGCCCGATCCCCAGGGCAAGCCCGAGAACGTCAGCGTGGTGACCCTGCTGCTTACGCCGGAAGACTCGCAGAAGCTGGTGCTGGCCAGCTACGCAGGGAAGCATTCAGTTCGTGCTGCGCAATGGCGCCGACCACACGCAGGTCGATGCCCTGCCGGTGCAGATTGCGCAGCTGTCGGGCAGCCGTTGCCGGCGCCTGCGCGGCAGTAACGCCCCGCCCGCGCTTGCCGATAAGACAACCGGACGCGGTCGAAACCATCCTGGGCGACAAGCGGTCGACCAAGAGCTTCGAGTGACGCATGAAACGCCCCTTGCTCGCCGCAACCGATCTCTGATCGCGATCGGCGCTGCTCTGGGCCGCCACTCTGGCGGCCCAGAGCTCCGGTCGACCAGCGTCTCGGCAGCTCGCAGCCGGACAGCGCTGCTGCGGCGCCGGCCAACTCCGCTTGCGGATCTCCGACCGACGGCGGACCCGGCGGCGAGACGCAGGCGCCGCTGCAGAAGCATGTCGCCCCGCTGGCCTTGACGATCGCCAGCTGCCGCCGTCATCGGCCGAGCCCGCAGGAGGCGCCTCAGCGGCCGCGCTGCCGCAAATTCCCTGCACCTGATCGTCGGCCGCTCGCTGTTTGTCGATTTCGCCGACAAGCTGCGCCGGGTCTATGTCAGCAATCCCGCGGTGCTGGATGCGATGACCGCCAGCCCGTTGGAAGTGGTGATTACCGCCAAAACGGCGGGCACCAGCAGCCTGGTGCTGTGGAGCGACGGCCGGCGCAGCCACAGCTTTACACCGTGCTGGCCGATGTCGATGTTGCCGGGCTGCGCGATTCGCTGGCCCAGGCGTTGCCCGGCGATCGCGTCGAGGTCGAGGCACAGCAGGGCCGGATCCATCTCAGCGGCGTGGTCGACAGCGATGCCGCAGCCGACGAGGCAGTGAGGCTGGCGGCGATGTATTCCAAGGATGTGGTCAACTCGCTGGTCGTCGATCCCCGCCATCTGCCGCAGGTGCAGCTGGAGGTGCGGATCGCCGAGATCGATCGCTCGAAGCTGACCGCCTTCGGCATCAACCTGCTTCAGCCTCGGCAAGAACAGCGGTTCGGCTACCACCCAGCAGTTTAGCCCGCCCTCGTTTCAGACGCAGAACGGCACCAACACCGCGGTCATCAGCGACTTCCTGAACCTGTTCTACTTCAACTTCCGCACGGGCTGGGCGCGACCATCAAGGACCTGCAGACCAAGGGCATTCTGGAGATTCTGGCCGAGCCCAACCTGACCACGATGCATGGCAAGACGGCGCGCTTTCTGGCCGGCGGCGAGTTTCCTTATCCCATCGTGCAGCCCGGGGGGCCGGCAGCGTGCCGACGGTCACGGTGCAGTTCCGCCCTTATGGGGTCAAGCTGGAGTTCACGCCCTTGGTGAATTCGGACGGGACGATTCGCCTGAAGGTGGCGCCCGAGGTCAGCGCGCTGGATTACACCAACCAGGTGGTCATTGCCGGCTATGTGCTTGCCGGCACTGTCGACCCGCAGGGCGGAGACCGAAGTGGAGCTCAAAGACGGGCAGAGCTTCGGCATCTCCGGCATTCTCGACCACCGCACCACCGACAGTCTGAGCAAGATGCCGGGTATCGCCGATATCCCGGTGCTGGGGCAACTGTTTCGCTCCAAGAATCTGAATCGCTCGACCATGGAGCTGGTGGTGATCGTGACCCCGAAGATCATCGACACGCTGAACGAGACGCGAATCTGCCGGCGCCGGCGACGCCGGCCATGGCGGTGCCGTTCCTGCAGCCGCAGACCTTCGATCACAATCTGCCCAAGAACTGAGCAGCCATGGCTGCGCCCATGCAAGACGAGGTTGGGAGCGCGACGTGAAGACCGAGGAACGTGAAAGAGGATGCGGCCGGCTTGTGCGCGGCCACCCTGTGCGTCGATGCGAGACGGCGGAGGCCGTTAGGCAGGCGGTACTGGCGCAAGAACGGCACCTTTGCCGGCCAGTTGCAGGATTACGCGCCGCTACGAAGGCGATCGCGCGCTGCTGCAGAACCTGCAGCGGGCGGAGGTCTCGGTTTGCGTCATCGACTTCGATCGCGACCGGGCGCCGGCGGTGGAGGCCGCCAACTCCATGCAGCAGACGCTGCATGGCCGCGGCACCCTGATCGCCGTCTCGGCCAAAGTCGATCCCGGCGCTGATTCTGGAGGCGATGCGGGCCGGCTGCAGCGAATATCTGACCAAGCCGGTGGCCGCCGATCAACTGGCGAAGCGCTGGACCGCCTGCGCGCACGCGCCAGCGCCCGCAGAAACCGCCGGCCAAACCGCAGGGACGAATTCTGGCGCTGCTGGGTGCTCGCGGCGGCGCCGGCACCACCACGCTGGCCGTCCATCTGGGCTGCTTCCTAGTCCGCCAGTACGGCAAGAAGACCCTGATCCTGGACGAACACCGCCGCCTGGGCCACGTGTCGCTGTATCTGGGCGAAGACCAGGCCAACTATCACTTCTATGAACTGGTCCGCAACATCGCGCGCCTGGACGAGACCCTGCTGCAGGGCTTCGTCATTCATCATTCCAGCTGTCTCGACATCCTGCCCTCGCCCGATGTCTTCGACGATTCGGCCAACGTTTCGCTCGACGACATCCAGCGCGCCATTCGCTTTCTGGGACAGAACTACGAGTTCGTGGTCATCGACTGCCCGCACGGAGTGCACAACCTCAGCCTGACCACCATCGACTGTTGCGACGAGCTGTATCTGATCGCCACGCCCGATGTGCCGGCGCTGCGCGATCTGTCCCGCTACATCGACCGCCTGCTGCAGAGCAATGTGCCGCCCAGCAAGATCAAAGTGGTGATCAACCGCTATTCGTCGGAAGGCGCCCTGACTCTGGAGCAGATCGAGAAGGCGATCCGGCAGCCCATCGCCATCACCATCCCCAACGCTTCCACCGACCTGATTCGCGCCATGAATACCGGCAACCCCATTCTGCCCGACCGCAAGTCGGAATTCGCCATCCAGATGAAGAAATGGGCGGCCAGCCTGGTTCCGCGGCGAGGCGGCTGATCGTCGGAGCCGAAACGGAGGTTCGCGTTTTGGAACTGAGCGTGAGCCAGGACGACCGCGGAAGAGGAGACATCATGGCTGAAGCGCGCCATCGTCGCGACTGGCGGAACGTCCTGCAGCCGGAGCGGTCCGTCGCCGCCAATCCGTTGCTGGGGCGCGCCCAGCAGGAAGTGAAGTCGGCGGTCCATCGCGAGCTGATCGGCAAGGTCGATCTGGAGAAGCTGCTGTTCATGCAGGACACGCGCGGCCGCCAGCAATTGCTGGGCTCATTCTGCAGTTGGTCGCCGAACATGGCGTGCCCTTCAGCGCCAGCGAGCGCAACCGGCTGGCCAACGAGGTGCTCGACGAAGTCTTCGGCCTGGGCCCGCTGGAGCCTTTGCTGCAGGATCCGACGGTCACCGACATCCTGGTCAACACCGCCGACGTGGTTTATGTCGAGCGCGGCGGCGTGCTGGAGAAGACCAACGTGGTCTTCAAGGACAATCATCACCTGATGCACATCATCGAGAAGATCGTCTCCAAGGTCGGCCGCCGGGTCGACGAATCCTCGCCCATGGTCGACGCCCGCCTGCCCGACGGCTCGCGCGTGAATGCCATCATTCCGCCGCTGGCCATCGACGGCCCGATTCTTTCCATCCGCCGCTTTGGCGCCGATCCGCTGACCGCCGACGATCTGCTCTGCCTACCGCGAGCTCACTCCGGTCATGATGGATGTCCTGCAGAAAGCGGTGAAGGCGCGGCTTGAATATCGTGGTCTCCGGCGGCACCGGCGCCGGCAAAACCACCCTGCTGAATGTGCTCTCCGGCTTCATTTCGCCGCGCGAGCGCATCGTCACCATCGAAGACTCGGCCGAGCTGCGGCTGAAGCAGGAGCACGTGGTGCGGCTGGAGTGCCGGCCACCCAACGTCGAAGGCAAGGGCGGCGTGCGCCAGCGCGAGTTGCTGATCAACGCCCTGCGCATGCGGCCTGACCGCATCATCGTGGGCGAGGTGCGCGGCGAGGAAGCGCTCGACATGCTGCAGGCCATGAATACCGGCCACGACGGCTCGATCACTACCGTGCATGCCAACACCCCGCGCGACGCCATCTCCCGCATCGAGACCATGGCGCTGATGGCCAACCTTAATCTGCCGGAGATGGCCTTGCGGCAGCAGATTGCCGCCGCCATTCAGGTCATCGTGCAGGTGTCGCGCATGAGCGACGGCTCGCGCCGGGTCACCCACATTTCCGAGATCACCGGCACCAGCGACCAGGTCATCAGCATGCAGGACATCTTTCTGTTCCAGAAGCGCGGCTTGGGGCCGAACGGCAAAGTGCTGGGCCGCTTCTACGCCACCGGCATCGTACCCAAGTTCGCCGACAAGCTGCACTCGGCGGGCATTCCGCTGGACACCAGCCTGCTTGATTTCTCCGAGGAGGTGTAGGCCGATGAACGATTGGCTTCAGCGAACGCTTCGCAAGCTGACAGTGAGGCAGAGAATCTGCCACCTGCGGCGGAGGGAGCCGCAGCCATGTTTCTGATGTCTTGATCTTCCTGTTGTTGCTGGTTCTGAGTTTCGGCGTGTCCTGCTGATGACCCGCCCGACCACCACCGAGCGCACCATTGAAGGACGCATTGCCAATCTGCAGCAACTCGAGAGAGAAACCGCGTGCCCGATCCGGAGACGCAGCGGCCATCGTCAAGCACAACCGGCTCAGCCAGATCAGCTGGCTGGACGACCTCTTGCAGCGCTGGGTCCGGCGCACAGCATGCAGCTGCTGATCGCGCAGGCAGAAAGCTCGTGGAGCGTAGCCGGCGTGCTGGGCAGCATGCGTTCTGCTGGCCATCGCTCGGCTATGGCATCGGCTACTACGAGCTGCCCACGGCATTGCTGCCTACTGCCCGCTCGCTCTGGCGTGCCTCGCCCTTTCTGCTGCTGCGCTTACAGCGGCGCCCAGCGGCTGAGGAATTTCAATCGTCAACTGCCGGAGGCTATCGACCTGATGAGCCGGGCCCTGCGCGCCGGCCACTCGCTCACTGCAGCCATCGAGATCGTAGGCGAAGAGTGTCCCGAGCCGGTGCGTACCGAATTTCGCGAAGTCTATCGCCAGCAGAATTTCGGGCTGCCGGCGCGCGAGGCGCTGGTGCAACTGGCTCGTCGCATTCCTCTGCCCGAGCTCAACTTCGTGGTCACCGCCATGCTCCTGCAAAAAGAAACCGGCGGCAACCTGGTCGAAGTTCTGGACCGCACCACCGCCGTCATTCGCGAGCGGCTGCGCATTCGAGGGCGAGATCCGGATCTACACCGCGCAAGGCCGGCTGACGGGATGGATCCTCTCGCTGCTGCCCATCGCCATGTTCTTTCTCCTAAGCCTGGCCAATCGCGGCTACACCCGGGTGCTGATCGAGGACCCCACCGGCAGAAAGCTGGTCTACACCGGCCTGGGACTGATGGCTGCTGGGCGGGCTGGCCATCCGCAAGATCGTGAACGTGAAGGTATGAATACCATGAGCCCGGCCCTGCTGATCAGCCTGATGGCAACTCTGTTCTGCGCTCTGGCCCTGATACCGGTGTTTCTGCTGATGCGCTCCTCCGACGAGAGCAAGCGGCTGATGGACGTGACCCATGCGCCGTTGCGTCTGCAGGACGGCGCCGCCGAGGCAGGCAACTGGGCGATGCGAATTCTGCTCAGCCTGGTGCACTTCGTCCGCACCCGGCTGGGGCTGGCGCAGGACGAGAAGCTGCGGCAGAAGCTGCTGGCCGCCGGTCTGCGCGAGGCCTCCGACGTCGACACCTACTTCGGCATTCGCCTGCTGGGCCCGGTGACTGGCAGTGCTGGCCGGCACCTTTATTCGCAGCAACACCATGTTCTGGATCATGGCCCTGATGGCGCTGGCTTATCTGGCGCCCGATGCCTGGGTGAACCACCGCATGCGCACCCGGCGCGAGCACATCCGCCTGGGCCTGCCCGATGCGCTCGACCTGATGGTGGTCTGCGTCGATGCCGGGCTGGGCATCGATCAGGCGCTGCTGCGCGCCGGCCAGGAGCTGGCCTTGAGCCAGCCGGAAATCTCCGAAGAGTTTATCCAGATCAACTTCGAGCAGAGGGCGGGCAAGCCGCGTATCGAAGCCTGGCAGAGCATGGCCGAGCGCACCCGGCTGGACACGGTGAAAAGTTTCGTCCACATGCTGGCCCAGACCGATCGCTTTGGTACGCCGATCGTAAAGGCATTGCGAGTGTTTGCCGATGGAGTGCGGCAGAAGCGCCGCCAGCAGGCCGAGGAGCCGGCAGCCAAAACCACGGTCAAGCTGATTTTTCCGCTGGTGCTGTTCATCTTTCCCAGCATCTTCATTGTGCTGCTGGGGCCGGCGGTCATCTTAATCGCAAAAAACCTGCATGGAATTTTTCAGTAGTCAGGCAATTATCAAACCGGTAAGGAGGCAAGAGCGATGGATACAGTCACAGTCATTCGGGTGATCGCTGCGGCATTGGTCGTAGTGCTGTTGGGCGTCGTCGCCATGAGACGCAAAAAACATGCGTAGTTCCAGCCGGCTGCCAGCCGCGCTGCAACGGCGTGAAATCCAGGTCGCCAATACGACCCGAGGTACCGTTCTCGGCGCTCATATCCGGGTTGCGGACAATGCGCTGTCGCGGGCCGTGGGTTTGCTTGGCCAACTGCGTCTGGATCCCGGAGGCGGATTGCTGATCGATCCGTCTTCCGGGATTCATACCTTTGGCATGCGCTTTGCCATCGACGTGATTGCCCTCGATGGCCAGCTCCGCGTGCGCGGCCTGTGGCAGAACTTAGGTCCGTTCCGCATCGCGGGCTTGAGCTGGAAAACCGGCTGCATCCTGGAGCTGCCCGCCGGCGTCATCGGCGACAGCGGCACCCAGATCGGTGATTGCTTGCAGGTTGTGCGCCCTAGAGTTCCCGCCGGTGCGCCGTTTCAGGCGGATCTTCGGACGGGCGCCGATAGAAAACGGTGACTGAGCTTGCCGGTAGACAGCCAGATCCGGTCGCAGAACGGCCCCCGCACCACCGTTCCCCAGATCAAGCCTGGAGCGTACCCGAATCTCTCCGCTCCTGCTGACAACGATTGCACCATCATCAATCGTCCCGGCTCAGCCGCCGCCGTCCCGCTAATGGGCGCCCGCCTGACCGGCGTCGTGCTGATGGCGTTGACCCTCTACGCCGTCATCTTCTGCTGGGTCAGACCGCGGATATTCTGGGCTAACTCCGATTTTGCCTGCTTTTACCGCGCCGGCAAGATGGTAGCGGTCGGCGATGGCGCCCGGGTTTATGACTTCGGCGCGCAACGAACCTATGACGCGCGATGGCGTTCGGCGCTGCTGCAACCCAACCAGCAGTTTCGCCCGATGCCTTATGCGTTCGCCCCCTTTTCGTTGTGGTTGTTTGCGCCGCTGGGGCGGTTGCCCTACGCGATGGCGGAGCGCGTATGGTATGCGGTGAATGTCGGTCTGTTGCTGGCAACGGTTTTCCTGTTACACCGGCGACTGGCTTTCGGGAGGGGGCTGTTGTTCGCCGCTTTGCTGCTGCCCCCGTTTTTCGTTCCAGTCGTCCTGGCGCTGCTGCAAGGGCAGCCCTCGATTGTTCTGCTGTTTCTTTTTACCCTGGCATTTCTCTGCTACCGCCTGGGTCTGGACGTGCGCTGCGGCTGTCTGCTTGCCTTCTGCACCATCAAGCCGCAGTTCGTTGTGCCCCTGCTGTTGGCGCTGGCGCTGACCCGGAAGTGGAGAATCGTTGGCGGCTTTCTGGCCATGCTGCCGCTCCTGCTGCTGGCGGCGGTTCCGCTGGTCGGATGGCGGGCGGCTGCGGCCTATCCGCGGGCGCTCCAGCAAGTCGCGGCTGTACCCGGCGTCGAAAATCTATGGGCCATGCCGAACCTGCGAGGACTGTTCTACAACCTGCTGCATACCCGGCTCTCAACAGCGCATCTTCAGGAAATCACTCTTGGCGCTTCGGCCGCCGCCGTCTTGGTCCTGTTGCTGGTGTTTCGCCAGGTAAAGCCATCCAGCCGCGACCTTGGTTTCTCACTGGGCATCGCCATGACGCTGTTGGCCGGCTATCACGGCTACCTGCACGATTGGTCGCTGCTGCTGCTGCCGTTTCTGTTGATCCTGGCGCGGGTCAGGGATGGCCGGGTCGTGGGCAATCCTGCGGCCTGTCCCATCCTGATAACGGCAATGATCGTTTTGCCGCTGTGCCCTACCACGTTCCCGCACATGGTCATAGGACTTTGCGGACTTTTGCTGCTGTTCAGCCTGGCGGTTGCCGGCGAGATTCTTTATCCGCGGCAGGCACTCCTCGGGGGCGGAAACGCGGCATAAGCGGCCAACGCCAGCCACACTCCCACCGGATACAGCCACGCCGTCAGCAGCGGCAACTGCCACAATTTCACACCTGCGCCGGGAGCTATCAAGTTGGCCAGCGCCAGCCCGATGGCCGCTGCCCATCCTGCTCCCAGCACGATCCAGCTACAGCCGTAAAGCAGAATGTGCAGTTGTCCGCGCGATGTGAACTTGCTGGCATTCTTCGCCAGCCAGAGGGCGGCCGGCAGCAGCAGAACTTCGTTGTAAATCTGAAAGGGGAAGAGCAACTGAAACGCGGCGATCGAGAAGCTGACAGCAAACTGCAAGTCCTGGTCGCAATATCGGCAGCTGACCCAAACCACCGCGCCCACCAGAGTCATCGCCACCGGCTTGACGCAATGGCCGCCCAGCAGATCAGCCAGCAGCGGTGTGGTCCCGGCATAGTGCACATAGGCCCGCAGGGTATGTATCCAATGCGGGAACCAGCCGCCGCTCACCAGCTCCGACGCCAACAGCAGCATAGCCAGGCCCGCGGCCGTGGCTATCGGAAACCGCTTGCGAGCGCGCCACTCCCCGATTGACCAGATCGACAAAGGGAGAAGAACCGCGATTGCCAACTGCGGCTTACAAGTCGACAGGGCTGCGAGAACGCCTGCGATCACCAGCCGGCCTGAGCGAACGCAGTAATACACTCCCGCCAGCAGGGCACACACGATCAGCGTCGGCTGACGCAACTGCAGACCCAGCACGACTGGATAGCTGGCAAACACCAACACGCCGCAGATCTCACTTGAAAGTCCTATGCCATAAGATTCGAGCCATACAGTAACCGAAAGCGCCGTCGCCACAAGACAGATGGCCAGAGCCACCAGCTGGGCTGCCGGGAAGGGAAGCAGTGCCAGCGGAAAAAAAAGGAATGCGAAGAAGACTGGATAGGCAAAACGATGCTGGTTTTGATCCCGGCTGTCTCCCTTGTCCAGCTTCCCGTAGATCGCAATCCGGATTTCCCGCGTTGTCTCCAGGCTGTAAGGATCGCGGCCATGCAGAAGAACTTCGCGGCTGCCATACCACTCCGGAAAGAGCCCTTGCTGAACCGTGGGAGCGTTGGCTCCCAGCCCGGCCGGAGCGATGACCGCCGCGAAATACCAGGACGACAGCAGACAGACGATCGCAATTGCCAGCCAGCCTGACCTCTTCGACGCCAACCAGCCCTGATGCTGCCCAACTCGAGCGCGAGCTACGCTGGCGCAATCCACAACTCCCCCATCCCAGCGGCACCTGGCTGGGCAGCTCACCAATCAATCCATCGGACAGTTGGGGCAGGGGCTTGACTTGACGTGGATGAACTTACCCGGAGCCTCTCGGTAGCGTGTAAGTGCTCTCCTCAGCTTACCCTGGCACGGCCGATGCTCCAGCGCGCAACTTAATGGAGGGGAAGCGAGTTACCAATCTTGGGAGGAAAAATTCCGCTATATTGTTGCAATTTATTGCATCCCCTGCCTCCCAAGTAACGCATTTTTAAGGAAATTTTGCGGTACTCGGATTGCACCAGTCCTAGGTCGGAACGTTCTAGAGCCCTGCCCGAATCAACTTGCGAGCGCTATTGCGCTCTAAAGAACTAGATTCAAAAGGGTTTTGGAGTTCGAGCTGATAGTTGTTGCACTATCGCGGAGTCAGTTATTCGCCGCGTAGTTGCAGCTTTCGTTTCAGAAGTCTCGCGTTGCCATGTGGGAGTAACTCTGTCGCGCCACGAGGAGCAATCCCTGGCCAGAACTGCGACCGTTCTGGTTTTCGGAGTTGCGTTGCTTGGCAGCCAAGGTTTCCCCTTTGCGGTTCGCCGGAAGCCTTTTGGCCCTCACTTCCGTCGCCACCGGATTAGGATTTTGGGGGCAGAAGTTATGGCGCTGTTTTGTTCACGGATCGAACCGGCAAGCCCTATGGAGGGAAAGGGATTATGCGCAAGTTTTTGTTGCTGGCTGTAGTGCTGTTTGGGGCCGTATCTGCTTTTGCCGGACCCGTAGAGTTTGAATTCCTGGGGTTCACCGATGGGCAATGGCAGCTCGGTTACCCGTATTACATCACCGGTGGTCCGGCTGGTTCGATTCAGGCCGTCATGTGCGACGACTACGTTCATGGAGGCGGACCCGGCTTTACCTGGGAAGCCAACATCACCGACCTGGGTTCCAACAACGTCAGCCTGACCCGCTTCGGCCACATGGAGAGCGCTCTCGGCTTGGCCTACTATCGTCAAGCAGGATGGATTCTGCTCGAGACCGTTACCACCCCATCGAATGAGTGGATGGACATGAACGAAGCGGTGTGGCACATCTTCGATCGCAACTCACCTATCGATGCCGGTGGGTTGGCTTGGCTTGCGGCCGCTATGGCGGAAGCGAGGCTCGGCTTTCCCGGAGTGGACTTCAACAGGGTCTACATTATTACGCCGGTTGATCAATACAATCCGGACCCCAACTCCATTCAGGAATTTATGTACGTTGGAAACGATCCTTCTTCGTCCAGTTCGCCTGGAGCCGCGACTCCCGAGCCGGGTACGCTGGCCTTGCTGGGTACGGGCGTGCTTGGACTGTTTGGCCGAAAGTATTTGAGTTGAGACGGAGCGGTTGCTAACCGGCAACCGCCTTGTCCCTTCGATCGATAACGCTCCCGGATGCAACTCCTTCTTGCCACCGGGAGCGTTTCCAGTCATAATTGATCGTGCACGCCTACGCGCTCCACCCTGATCGCGCTGAAACGCTGGCGCACAGGGCTCCCCGAAAATCAGGGGGACTTCGGAGCGATCTTCCGGCAGCACAAATCCCAACAACAGAGGAATCGATGTCGGCAAAGTACATCTTTGTGACCGGCGGTGTTGTGTCTTCGCTTGGCAAGGGACTGGCGGCAGCTTCCATCGGCTGCCTGATGGAAAGCCGCGGGCTGAAAGTCACTCTTGCAGAAGTTCGATCCCTATCTCAACGTCGATCCCGGCACCATGTCGCCGTTCCAGCATGGCGAAGTCTTCGTCACCGACGATGGCGCCGAAACCGACCTCGACCTCGGCCACTACGAGCGCTTCACCCACAGCAAGCTCACCCGCGACAATAACTGGACCACCGGCCGCATCTACGAAACCATCATCGCCAAGGAGCGCCGCGGCGATTATCTGGGCAAGACCGTGCAGGTCATTCCGCACGTCACCAACGAAATCAAGAGCGCGATGAAGAAGGTGGCGCAGGACGTCGACCTGGCCATCATCGAAATCGGCGGCACGGTCGGCGACATCGAATCGCTGCCCTTCATCGAAGCCATCCGCCAGATGCGGCAGGAGCTGGGCCGCGAGAACACGCTGTTCGTGCACGTGACGCTGGTTCCCTACATCGCCGCTGCCGGCGAGCTGAAGACCAAGCCGACGCAGCACTCGGTGAAAGAGCTGCTCAGCATCGGAATTCAGCCCGACATCCTGCTCTGCCGCACCGACCGCTTCCTCTCCAAGGACATCAAGTGCGAAGATCGCGCTCTTCTGCAACGTCGAGAACGAAGCCGTGATCACGGCGAAAGATGTGGCCTCGATCTACGAAGTGCCGCTGGTTTTCGCGCATGAGCAGGTCGACCGACTGGCGCTGCGCTATCTGCGCATCGATGCCAAGGAGCCCGACCTGAGCCGCTGGGAAGAACTGGTCCACCGCGTCTACAACCCCAAGGACGAAGTCACCATCGGCATTGTCGGCAAGTATGTCGAGTACGAAGATTCCTACAAGTCGCTGAAAGAAGCGCTGGTGCACGGCGCGCTCGCCCACAACCTGAAGCTCAACGTGAACTGGATTGAAGCCGAAGGGCTGGAGCAGAAAGATCAGAGCGTTCAGGCGCAGCTGGAGCACGTCGACGGAATCCTGGTGCCGGGCGGCTTCGGCAAGCGCGGCATCGAAGGCATGCTGAAGGGCATTCAGTACGCGCGCGAGAACAAGGTGCCGTACTTCGGAATTTGTCTGGGCATGCAGACCGCCTGCATCGAATTTGCGCGCAATGTTTGCGGATTGGAGCAGGCGAACTCCAGCGAGTTCGATCCGGCAACGCCGCATCGCGTCATCTATAAGCTGCGCGAATTGCGCGGCGTGGAAGAACTGGGCGGCACCATGCGGCTGGGCGCGTGGACCTGCAAGCTGGAGCCGGGATCGCTGGCGCATGCCAGGCCTATGGCGAAGCCGAGATCAGCGAGCGCCATCGCCATCGCTACGAGTTCAATCGCGAATATGAAAGCACCGCTTACCGCCGGCGGGCCTGCGCATCAGCGGCTCCACTCCCGACGGAACCTACGTCGAGATCGTCGAGACTCGCCGACCATCCGTTCTTCCTGGGCTGCCAGTTCCATCCCGAATTCAAGTCGAAGCCGCTGGAGCCGCATCCGCTGTTCTCGGCTTTCGTCAAGGCATCGTACGAGAATCGCCTGCGCCGCCGGCAAGTTCGCTCAGAAGTCGAAGTAGAGTTGTTTCATCGGCCGGAAAAAGTAAAAGGCTGATCTGTGGTGACAAATAAAACCTGTGTCATCCCGACCGGAGCAAAGCGAAGTGGAGGGACCTGCTGCTTCCGCCCCTGCAATCTTCGCCGCAGGGAAGCGCGGCTATTTGTTCTACGCGCCAACTGCAAGATCGATATGCGGGAAAAGGATTCGAGGACGAGTACGACTGCCCCGGTCCATTGATGTACCATCGCCTCTTGGACCAATCTTTCCAAATCGGCTAAGTCACCATCGGCGGAGGCAAACTGTTCCTCATCGCTGGCCCTTGCGTGATCGAGAGCGAAGCTCACGCCCTCAAGATGGCCGAAGCGATTGCCGCCATCGCTCGGCAAAAGAAGCTGCCCTACATCTTCAAGGCTTCGTATGACAAAGCCAATCGCACTTCGATTCGCAGCTTTCGCGGGCCCGGCCTGGACGAAGGTCTGCGCATTCTGCGCAAGGTTCGCGATACGGTGAACGTTCCCGTGCTGACTGACGTTCACGAAGCCGCCGATGTGCCGCGTGTCGCCGAAGCCGTCGACGTGATCCAGATCCCTGCATTTCTCTGCCGCCAGACTGATCTGCTGGTGGCAGCAGGGAAGAGCGGCTGCGCGGTGAACATCAAGAAGGGACAATTCGTCTCGCCCTGGGACATGCGCCATGCAGTCGAGAAAGTTCGCGAAGCCGGCGGCGAGCGCGTCTTTCTCACCGAGCGCGGCAGCAGCTTCGGCTACAACAATCTTGTAGTCGACATGCGTTCGCTGGCCATCATGCGCAAATTCGCGCCGGTGGTCTTCGATGGGACGCATTCGGTGCAACTGCCATCGGCGGGATCGGGCAATGGAGACGCCGCAGTACAGAGCGGAGGCCAGCCGGAATTTATTCCGCTGCTGGCGCGCGCGGCGGTCGCTGCCGGCGTGGATGGCGTCTTCCTCGAGGTGCATGACAATCCGCCGCAAGCCAAGTCCGACGGTGCCAATGCGCTCGATCTGAACCTGCTGCCCGAAGTTCTCGATCAGCTGATTGCTGTACACTCCGTCGTGCGCTAATTGGTTTGTATCAGGGCACGTCTTTAGACGTGCCATAACTCGGGCCAATGACAACGTAGGTTTTAACCCCTGGCGGATTGAATCATAACCGGGGCTGAAGCCCGTCATTTGTTACGCCTGTTCGGCATGACTGAAGTCATGCCCTGATACGAGACCTCAATTCAGTTCCGGCACGGCTGAGACCCGTACCCTGATACAAACCGCCAATGAACCTGTTCGAATATTTTCCGCTCCTCCAAGGACTTTCCATGACTAAGCTCTTCGCCAATCAGCGTTTTCTCGCCATCTATTCCGGCGTCCTCACCCTGATCTTTGCCGTCACCGTGTTCGCTGCATTTTCGAAGCCGACCCAGAAGCAAAAGTTCGGCGAGATCGATGTCGAGCGCATCAACATCGTCGAACCCGACGGCACATTGCGCATGGTGATCTCTAACAAGGCCAAGTTTCCCGGCATCATCATCAAAGGCAAAGAAACGCCGCATCCCGATCGCCAGACGGCTGGCATGCTGTTCTTCAACGATGAGGCCACGGAGAACGGTGGCCTGATCTTCGGAGGCAGCAAGGACCAGCAAGGCAAAGTCACCAGTTACGGCCATCTCAGCTTCGATCAATACGAGCAAGACCAGGTCTTTTCAATCGACGCCGGCGAAGAAGATGGCAAGCGTACTTCAGAGCTGCGCATGCTCGATCAGCCGGATCGCCCCATCACCGAGGATCTCGAGGAGGCGGCCAAGGTTGCACGGCTTCCGAAAGCTGAGCAAGCAGCGGAGTGGCAGAGGTACAGTGCCGGCAAGCCTCATACCCAGCCGCGTATCTTTCTGGGGCGCAGTGATGATCGCTCGGTTGCGCTGCGTCTAAAAGACGTGCAGGGACGCGATCGTATCGTAGTGAAGGTTCAGCCTGACGGCTCGCCGGTGCTGCAATTTCTGGATGAGCAGGGAAAGATCAGCGCCCAACTGCCGCAATCTCCTACGAACGGCTCCTAGTGGTCGATGGACATGATCCAATTCGGCAACGATTTCAATGCCGATTTTGCACCTTTAGCTGGTGGAAACCACCCCTTTAGCCGTAAAATGTTGGGAGTCTCCCAGTTGGCCGATATCCTCTTAGGTAAGGTCCGAATTGACCGCAGTATCACTATGTCCAGCTGAAGCGCTTTGAGTCGTCCGCCGTGGCGGAGAATAAAGGAGTTCTGACTTTGTCCAACCATCGCTACCTGTTTACCTCCGAATCCGTGACCGAGGGTCACCCTGACAAGATCGCCGATCAGATTTCTGACGCGATTCTGGATGCCTGCCTGAAAGAAGATCCCCATAGCCGCGTAGCTTGCGAAACGCTTACGGCTACCGGCCTGGTCGTCATCGCCGGCGAAATTACCACCAAGGCTTATGTCGATTTCCAAACCCTGGTGCGGGGCGTGGTCGCCTCCATCGGCTACGACAACGCGCTTTACGGATTCGACTCCAACACCTGCGCCGTCATCTCCAGCATCAACAAGCAGTCGGGCGACATCGCCATGGGCGTTGATACCGGCGGCGCTGGCGATCAGGGCATGATGTTCGGCTACGCCACCAACGAGAACAGCACCTACATGCCGACGCCCATCTTTCTGGCGCACCGGCTGTGCGAGCGGCTCACCGAAGTCCGCAAGAATGGCACCCTTCCTTACCTCCGGCCCGACGGCAAATCCCAAGTCACCGTGGAATACGACGAGAACCACAAGCCCGTCCGCATCGACGCCGTAGTCATCTCCTCGCAGCACTCGGAGACGGTTTCCAACGATGACCTGCGCGCCGACATCATGAAGCACGTGATCCAGGCAGCGCTTCCCGCCGAGATGCTCGATGAAGACACCAAGTATCACATCAATCCGACGGGACGTTTTGTCATCGGTGGTCCCATGGGCGATACCGGACTGACTGGCCGCAAGATCATCGTCGATACCTACGGCGGCATGGGCCGTCACGGCGGCGGCGCTTTCAGCGGCAAAGATCCGACGAAGGTTGATCGCTCGGCTTGCTACATGGCACGCTACATCGCCAAGAATATTGTTGCTGCCGGACTCGCCGACCGTTGCGAAGTGCAGTTGGCTTATGCCATCGGCGTGGCCGAGCCGGTCAGCGTTCTGATCGATACATTCGGCACCGCGAAGATTGACGAGAAGAAGATTGCCGACCTGGTTCGCGCCAACTTCAAGCTGACCCCGAAGGGCATCATGGAGTCGCTGAATCTGCGTCGTCCGATCTATCGCAAGACCGCAGCCTATGGACACTTTGGCCGCAACGATCCTGACTTCACTTGGGAAGCTACCGACAAGGCTGCGGCTCTGCGCGAGCAGGCTGGCCTGGCCGGTGCGACCGTTCAGAAAACCGCGAAGGCAGCGAAGTAAAGGTAGAGCGGGCCTTCAGGCCCGCGTCACCGTTACCATCTTCTAAAGATCAAAAGCCGGCTTCAGCCGGCGACACATTGCAGTGTCCAGTGACACGTTGCGGGCTGAAGCCCGCAGCTTTCGGAAATTGACTACTTGACGCGGGCCTAAAGGCCCGCTCTACCTAGGAGCTTATGTCAACCACACCCGTTCGCGCCGCCGGCGATGTCGCCAATCTCGCACTTGCCGATATGGGCAAGAAGCGCATTGATTGGGCCAACCAGTCGATGAAGGTCTTGCAGATCATTCGCAAGGACTTCATCAAAAACCAGCCGCTGAAAGGCATCCGCATCTCTGCCTGCCTTCACGTCACGGCTGAAACCGCCAACCTGGCCATCACTTTGCGCGATGGCGGCGCCGATGTCGTTCTCTGCGCCTCCAATCCGCTGTCCACTCAGGATGATGTCGCCGCTTGCCTGGTGCGCGACTACAACATCCCGGTCTACGCCATCAAGGGCGAAGACAACGAAAGCTATTACGCGCACATCATGTCGGCGCTGGATCACAAGCCGCAGATCACGATGGACGACGGCGCTGACCTGGTAACCACCGCGCTCACCAAGCGCACCGACGTTCTCGATGGCGTCATTGCCGGTACCGAAGAAACTACTACCGGCATCATCCGCCTGCGCGCCATGGCCAAGGAAGGCGTGCTGCGCTATCCCATCATCGCGGTCAACGATGCCGACACCAAGCATCTGTTCGACAATCGCTACGGCACCGGACAGTCCACCATCGATGGCATCATTCGCGCTACCAACTTCCTGCTTGCGGGCGCGAAGTTTGTAGTCGCCGGCTATGGCTGGTGTGGCCGCGGACTGGCCAGTCGCGCTCGCGGTCTGGGCGCTGAAGTCATCGTCACCGAAATCGATCCGACGAAGGCGATCGAAGCGGTGATGGACGGCTTCCGCGTGATGAGCATGGAAGAAGCTGCCAAACTGGGCGACGTCTTCTGCACCGTCACCGGCAACAAGAGCGTTCTTCGCAAGGAGCACTTCGAAGCCATGAAGGACGGAGCCATCGTTTCCAACTCCGGCCACTTCAATGTCGAGATCGATATCCCGGCGCTGGAGAAAATGTCGTCGTCGAAGCGCACCACCCGCACTTCGGTTGAAGAGTATTCGCTGAAGGACGGCCGCAAGATCAACCTGCTCGGCGAAGGCCGCCTCATCAACCTGGCGTCAGCCGAAGGCCATCCGCCATCCGTGATGGACATGAGCTTCGCCGACCAGGCGCTCTCGGTCGAGTACCTGGTAAAGAACCACGCGTCGCTGGAGAAGAAGGTCTACGTAGTTCCGGAAGACCTCGACAAGAAGGTCGCGCGCCTGAAGCTGGAGTCGATGGGCATCAAGATTGATCGCCTGACTCCCGAGCAGGAAGAATACCTGGCCAGCTGGAGCGAAGGAACGTAAGAACAGTTGTCAGTAGCCAGTTGTCAGTTCTCGGAAGGGCGGCATTCAGTTGCCGTCCTTTTGTTTTGCGAATTGGGCTTTGTGTCAGGGCACGGCTTCAGCCGTGCCGAAGAAGTAGAACTCAACTCCGGGCCTTTGCCCCGTCAGATCAGAAGGGCGGCAGCGATGCCGCCCTTTTCATACTCTATGAGGCCGAGGAATCCCGTGGCGTTCCAACCTTGCGTAGCGGGCCTTTAGGAGAGGCGTGTGCTTTAAGCTGCCTCAAGAGCGTTTAGGATAGGCTGAGTCGCAAGGGGATTGCAACGGCTATAATTGAGTGAGATTGCCCTCTTGAACGCCACCACGGGTTTTGTGAACACACCGTACTTTGTGACGGCCCACTCATGTTTCAGCACGCGGCGTGCGAGAGCAACAACTTCTTCAATGCGCAGGTCATCAGCAGTAGTGTTCTGAACCAGAACAGCCTGTAAGCAGCTCACCTAGTTCTATATGTAGGACCTCGGTCATGTTAAGCCGAAGAAGAATTCGTCGATAAACGAACAGGGCGGCATTACGTGCCTCCTGCAACGCCTCTAGACATCAGTTATAGGCTCGCCGCGACTGCCGGACATCCTGGCCACTCGGTAGTGCACTACATCGATCTGCTTTAGGTATGTGACGAGGTCGCTTCAGTGCATTGATCAATGCTGCCTATGATTGGATATCGTGACGGCCTTGGTGCTCCACCAACTTACAAGCGCCGCCACGACTGATCCAATGCCTAACCCAGCCAGCAAGGTGATCCAACTTGATATCGCCGAAGTCATAGGCGATGGGCCCTCTGCAAATCCGTTCCAGTTTAATCTTAATCCAAGCTGAAATCAGGCTATCGACGCCGTCTTAGCCGACTTCTGCCGCCTGCCCGCTGACAACATCACCCTTCCCACTGCTTACGAACGCCATCGCCAGCGCCAATCCCGAAACGCCCATCAGCAGATACACGCAATGTGGCCAGCCGCCAGCAACCCACGCCCATCCGGTGACGATCGCTCCCAGGCCTCCGCCGATGTAATAGAACGTCACGTACAATCCTGCAGCCGACGAGCGTGCTCTTACAGCGACGACTCCGGTTTGCACCGTCCCCACCGCCTGATAGATGAAGACACCCGACGAAGCCAGCGCCAATCCTGAGATGATCACCGGCAGCGAATGCATCAACGTCAACAACAATCCGGCTGAGGTGAAGCAAACGCCGATGAATGACGTCAGCCGTATTCCGTAATGATCAAGCCAGCGCCCCGACATTGGCGTCACAATCAATCCCAACAAATACACAAAGAAGACGCTGCCCAGTTGCTCCGAGTTCAAGTGATACGGCGGGTTGGCGAGATAGAAGTTCGCGTAGGTAAATGTTCCGACCAGGCAGAACAGCGCGGCAAATCCCATCCCGAAGACGGCGAGCAGCCGCGGATTCCGCAGGTGTTGCCAGCCTTCGGAGATGGAATACCTGATGCTGGCCGCGCGTACAAAACGCTTTGCCCGCGGCAGCGATCGTTGCACGATAATCGCGCCCGCCAGGTTCACCAGGCCAATCACGATGAACGCCTCTCTCCAGGCAAAGTTGTGGGCCACAACTCCTGAGATGTATCGTCCCAGAAATCCGCCCAGCACCGTCCCCGAAACGTAGGCAGACATGGCGCGGCCCACATGCTGGCGCGGAAACTCCTCATTGATGTAGGCCATGATGACGACGATCACGCCCGGCACGAAGACTCCCTGCATGAATCGCCAGAAGATAAGTTGGTGCAGGTTCTGCGAAGTCGCCGCCAGCAGAGTGGGAGCGGTCAGCGTGTAAAGTGACGGAACAATGACTTTCTTGCGGCCGATCGATTCCGCCAGCAGCCCGATGAACGGCGCGGTCAAAGCCATCGCCAGAATCGTGGAGCTAACCGTCAAGGAGACCGCAATTTCAGATGCATTGAAGATATGCCGCAAGTAGGGAAGCAGCGGCTGCGTGTCATAGACATTCAGGAACGTACACATCCCGGCCAGCATGCAAGCAGCGATGGCGACCCGTGGGGGTGAGTCGGCGACTTCGATACTGGAGGCGGGATTAGGGACGGCAACATCCATCGGGAGAGAGCTCGAAGCGTGCTTCGCGGAAGGAGGTCATCTCGCAACCAGCGGTGTCTCCAACCGAGGATTATAGGGGAAGAGCGAATTCGCTCCTGTGACGCCTACAACATGACCAGTGTGATGCCGCGATTGCCGCGTCCCAGATCAGTGTCGCTCTTCAGCTCTGGCATTCGCTTCAGCAACTCCCAGCTGCGTTCGTCGCTGGTGCGCCAATTCTCTCCATAGATGCAGTCGCGAATCTGCCGCTGATCGATCATCTTTTGCAAGCTCGCCTGTAAGGCGATGCGCAGGTCTCCACCAACCCCGGTCGAACCGTAGCCATGCACCAGCTTCAGAACCTTGATCTTGCTTTGCTGCGCGAACTGAATCTCGCCGTGCAGTCGGGCGCGTGCCTGCTCCACGCTGGGCATGCCCTCTTTCAGGACCACGGTTTTGATGAGTGCAGCCGTCATAGGCATCGTGCTTTTCGAAGGGTATGCTTTGTATCAGGGCACGACTTCAGTCGTGCCGCGAGCGACTGAGATTGACTCGGGCTTCAGCCCCTGCCAGATCTGCTTGGGCAGGGGCTAAAGCCCTGACCCTTAGGCGTGCTTTCTTCGGCACGACTGAAGTCGTGCCCTGATACAAACCAAGATAAGACGTTAAAACAAATTGGCTGTCCCTACTCCTTCCTCGTGCAATTTAGCACTTCTAATGGCGAACACGATATCATCTTTATCTCGGTAATCGTAGATGAAAGAAATTGCTTCCTGGGCACTGGAAACGGCCAAGCTACGCGGCGCCTCGCTGGCCGAGGCCCGCATCGTGGATCAGCGCGACCGTTCTTTGGCCACCAAGAATGGCAAGATCGCCAGCGCCTCCGATTCCGAATCGCTCGGCATTGGCATTCGCGTCGTCGCCGATGGCGCATTCGGCTTCTCGGCGACCGACGATCTCTCGCGCGTTGGTGTAGAGAGTTGCGCGGCCCAAGCGGTGGAAATCGCCAAGGCCTCAGCTACCGTGCAATCTCAAGTGCTGCGCATGGTTCCCGAGCCGGCTGCCCAGGCAGACTGGACTTCGCCGTGCAAAATCGATCCCTTCGGCATCTCGATTGAAGAGAACCTGGAGCTCCTGTTCGCCATCGACGAAGAACTCCGCAAGGTAAAAGGTGTGACTCTGGCGGAAACCAACATGAACTTCCGCCGCTATGAACAGTGGTTTTGCTCGACCGAGGGTTCCGAAATTCACCAGAGCACGGTAACCTCGGGCGCCGGTTACGCAGCGTATGTTTTTCAAGGAACGGAAATTCAGAAGCGCTCCTATCCCAACTCCTATGGCGGCCAGTTTCAAAACCGCGGTTATGAGTTGATCGAGGAATTCAAGCTACTCGATCATGCAGCCGAAATCGCCGAGCAGGCGGTAGCATTGCATTCCGCCGATCAATGTCCGGAAGGGAAGTACGACATCATTCTCGACTCGTCGCAGCTTTCATTGCAGATTCATGAGTCCATCGGCCATCCGATTGAGCTGGATCGCGTGCTGGGCATGGAAGCCAACTTCGCCGGCACATCGTTTCTTACGCTCGACAAACTGCGGACGCTGCAATACGGCAGCGAGATCGTAAACGTCGTGGCCGACGCCACAGAAGCGCATGGGCCCGGCCTCGGAACTTTTGCTTATGACGACGAAGGCGTCGCCGCGCAATGTACGCCCATCATTACCGACGGCCTCTTCACCGGCTATCTGACATCGCGGGACACCGCCGCCGAGATCGGCGCATCGCGCAGCGGCGGCTGTCTGCGCGCCGAAGGCTGGAACCGGCTGCCCATCGTGCGCATGACCAACGTCAGCATTCTGCCCGGGACATCGCCGCTCACGTTGGAGCAACTCATCGCATCGACCGAACATGGCGTCCTGATGGAGACCAACCGCTCCTGGTCCATCGACGACAAGCGCTACAACTTCCAGTTCGGCTGCGAAATTGGCTGGGAGATTGTCGGAGGCAAACGGGGACGCATGCTCAAGAATCCGTCGTACTCCGGCATCACGACAGAATTCTGGAATGCGATGGATGCGATCTGCTCGCGTGATGAATGGACGCTGTGGGGCACTCCCAACTGCGGCAAAGGCCAGCCGCAGCAAGTGATGGGGACCGGCCACGGCGCAGCGCCCGCCCGCTTCCGCGGCATCGCCGTGGGCACGGCGTACAAAGGGAGCGAGTGAGCACTCAGCAATCAGCATTCAGCCCGTCTGCCGCGAGGCAATTGTCGTGCGGATGGGACCAAGGAGAAGGAATGAAGAATTTCAGGGATCTGCAAGTTTGGAGCAAGGCACACAATGCAACTCTGGACGTTTATAGAGTGACGTCCAGCTTCCCTAAGGAGGAGTTGTTCGGATTGACTTCCCAAATGCGGAGATGTTCCGCGTCCATCGCTGCAAACATTGCAGAAGGTTGTGGCCGACGCGGAAATGGAGAATTCCATCGGTTTCTCCAAATTGCCTCTGGCTCGGCGAGTGAGCTGGAATACCATCTTTTGCTGGCTCGCGATCTCGGTTATGTAGGTCTGGAAAGCTATCAGGGATTGAATGAGCAGGTGGAAGAGGTCAAGAAGATGCTTTCGTCTCTGGTTCGGAAAGTTGATTCTGAACGGACGCGAGCCGGGTCTTATTGACCACGTAGCATTTGCAAATTCCCCGGTCAACCATGAGTTGTCAACATCGGCGACACCGCATGAGGGCTGAGATGCTGAGCTAATGCTGAGAGGAGTGCTGAATGCTGACCCACGACCAGGCCGCTTCCATCTTCGACAAGCTGCGCAAGCACTCCACCGCCGACGAGATCGAGTTGCTCATCTCCGGCGGACGGAGCGCGCTTACCCGCTTCGCCAACAACACCATCCATCAGAACATGGCCGACGAGGAGTATCACATCTCGGCTCGGGTTTCGTTTGGGGGACGCACCGCGCGCGCCTCTACCAACAAGCATGACGACGACAGCCTGCGCCGCCTGGTGCAATCCGCCGAGGCCCTGGCGCGAGTACAGCATCCCGATCCCGACCTGCTGCCCATGCCTTCGCCCGAGGAAGTGGCGAGCAACGCAGCCGGCTCCGGCGCAATCGCTGTGCACCGCTACTTCGAGGCCACCGCTGGCTCGACTCCGCAAGATCGAGCTCGCTCGGCGGCTGTGATGGTCGATGTCGCCAGGAAACACAGTCTCACGGCCGCCGGTATCGTCTCCTCGGCAGAATCGGTTGAGGGCATCTTCAATTCGCGCGGCGTCGCCGACTGGCATCAGCAAACCCTGGCCGAACTGTCCGTCACCATGATTGGCGACACCTCTTCCGGATGGCAAAAGGCTAATTCGCCGGACGCGACGCAACTCGATTCCCATCGACTGGCGGAGGTCGCCGCAGAGAAGGCGGCCAGCTCGAAAAATCCCCGTGAGTTGCCGCCCGGAAAGTACACCGTGATTCTGGAACCCGCCGCGGTGCTCGACGCCGTAGGCTTCATGTTCTGGGACTTTGGAGGTTCGGCCCTACTGGACCAGCGATCGTTCCTCAACGACCGCATCGGCACCCAGATCTTCGGCGACAACATTACCGTCTGGGACGACGTTTATCATCCGCTGCAGACTGGCGCCCCTTTCGACGGGGAAGGGATGCGGCGCCACCAGTTGAAGCTGATCGACAAAGGCGTAGTCCAGCGGGTAACGTACGCCCGCTCCAGCGCTCGCCGGATGTCGCAGTCGGAGATGGCCAGCCGAGTCGGAACGATAAAGGCTACGGGGCACGGCTTTGCGCTGCCCAATGAAATTGGGGAAGCGCCACTGAACATCGTGTTTGAGGCCGGCGAGTCAACGCCAGGGCAAACCGTGGAGAAGATGATCGCTTCCACCGACCGGGGCATTCTGGTAACCCGGCTGTGGTACATCCGCGAGGTCGATCCTTACGAGAAAATCCTTACCGGCATGACCCGCGACGGCACGTTCCTGGTTGAGAATGGCGTGGTGCAACACGGAATTCTGAATTTTCGTTTCAACGAAAGCCTGCTCCACATGCTGCAGAACGTGGAGTCCATGGGTACGCCCGTCCGGGCGAGCGGAGAGGAATCCATGGACATGGTCGTCCCGCCGATGAAAGTCCGCGATTTCAACTTTACCGAAAGCACAAAATTCTGAGGCCTGAAGGGCCCATTCCTCCCCGATGCCAGCACGGTTAAGTGGCAGTTAAAATAGCTATTTATAGTTTAAAGTGTTATGTAATACTTTATGAAGAGTCGGCGATTTAGTTTGTCGAACTGTGCTTGGCGGCTGTGTCATGACAGCAAAAACTTGTCAAGAGGGCCTATTTTTTTGAACACAGTAATTACGCTTAATGGTACTTTAGTAACAATCGCGGTTAGCGCCACTCAGGGTATGCTGGTGTTCGAACATGTCTGCTGGCCATCAGTTTGACTTTCGTAACTCGATTCGGTTTCCCCTTCACCTCCAGGTGACGTTGAAGACGCCGACTGCCGAGTACCACGCCACGACTACGGACATCTCTGCCGGCGGCATTCTCTTTCATACTGACACCGACATTGACGTGGATTCCCCGGTGGAGTTCACCATAGAAATGCCGGTGGAAGTCTTAGGTACCAGCCAACCCGTGCAGGTAATATGTGCAGGCCGTGTAGTGCGTTGTTCCGAGGAAGACGCAGGACGAAGTGTTGCGGTGGTGATTGATGAATACCACTTCAAGCGGCTCTAAACCGCCGCGCTGGGGCAGGCAGTTCGGTCGTGATAACCAAGCCGAAGCGGAGGCTTCGCCCTTGTCACCGGCGGGACACGACTCCGTCGAAACCACTCCAGCCGTTATCCGCATTATCCTGGCCGATTCTGAGGCCATTTTCCGGGTTGGAATGAGTAAGATCCTGGCGCTGGAAGAGGATCTGGAAGTGGTGGCGCAAACCGAAAGCATGGCGCAAACCCTGAGCGCGGTTGCCACCGTGCCTGCCGATGTGGTTCTGTTCGAGGCAGGTTTGTCGCCGACTCCTGCCGACGCCATCAGCGAGGTGGCCCGGCGGGCTCTGCCTGGCGCAAAGCTAATTCTGGTAACCCCCCGCGCCGGCGAGCAGGAAACCGTGGATTACCTTCGCCGCGGAGTGCGAGGCATACTGGCCCGGGCTGTCTCACCCGATCTGCTGGTTCGCTGTGTTCGCAAAGTTGCCATCGGAGAAACCTGGCTCGACAAGCAGGGAGTCAACTGGGTCATCGAAGCCTACCGCACCCAGGCCTTGCAGGGCACCGCGCCCAAGCAGCAGTTGCGCCTCAGCGAAAAGGAAATGCGCATCATCGGCGGCGTCACCCAAGGGATGAAGAACAAAGACATCGCGCGCGAGGTGGGCACAACCGAGCAGGTAGTAAAAAACTACTTGCGCAAGATCTACGACAAACTTCAAGTGACCGATCGTCTCGAGTTGGCTCTCTACAGCATGCATCATCGTCTGCTGGATGGTTACATGATTGCCGGCTCAAGTAGCGCTAACGCTGCCAGCCCGGATGCCGAGCCCGATACCACTGCCTCGGCGGAGAGCGATGACTCCTCTTCTTCACCAGATGAAAAACCAATCCAAGGCTCTTAAGACCTCGGCCGGTATCGAAGCCAGACTGCTCCGTGGCCTTCGCTTGTTCCTGCAATGCCGGTTGCGATAGTGTAATCGGTTCTGATCTCTGCTTTCCTCGAGGCCTCTCAATGGGTGTGTTGAACTCTGACCTTCGCAGGCGTTCTTTGCTTAGCGTTCTACTTTTCTTGCTCGCCGTCATAACGCCATCGACCGCGCAGACGGAGCCATCGCTCACGCCGCAGTTGCGCAACAGCATTGACGAGATCGCCCGCAAGGTGCTGGACACGACGGGCGTGCCTTCCGCCTCAGTCGCGATCGTGCAGGACGGGAAAATCGCCTATGTGCAGGCCTATGGCAACGCGCGTCTCGATCCGCCCACTCCCGCAACTTCCGCAATGCGCTACAGCATCGGTTCCATCAGCAAACAGTTCACGGCCACGGCAATCCTGTTGCTCGCCGAGGAAGGGAAGTTGTCGCTCGACGATCCGGTGTCGAAGTATGTTCCTGGCCTGACCCGCGGCAATGAAGTTACCATTCGCGAGTTGTTGTCGCATACCTCGGGATATCAGGACTACTGGCCGCAGGACTATGTTCCTCCGCTAATGCTGCAGCCCATCAGCGCTGATGGCATCATGGATCGCTGGGCCCGCAAGCCGCTGGATTTCGATCCCGGTACGAAGTGGCAATACAGCAACACCAATTACGTGATCGCCGGAGTGATTGTTGAGAAGGTGTCCGGCACGCCGCTGTTGCAGTTTCTCAGCCAGCGGGTCTTCACTCCATTGGCGATGAAGAGTGTGGCCGACACCAACGAGAACAAGCTTCCTCCCACTGATCCCGGCGGCTATTTCCGGTATGCGCTGGGGCCGCTGCATCCTGCACCTAAGGAGGGCCGGGGCTGGATGTTCGCCGCCGGCGAACTCGCCATGACCGCCGAAGACCTGGCTCGCTGGGATATCTCCATGATGAATCAGACCGTGCTCAAGCCGGCTTCGTATCAGCAAATGGAAACTGAGGTTCTCCTTAAGAACGGCGCGGGCACTCGCTATGGATTGGGAGTTCAGGTGACGAACGTGAACGGCCATCGCGTGCTCGAACATGGGGGCGAAGTCTCTGGATTCACGGCCGATAACATCGTGATGCCGGACGATAAGATCGCTGTGGTGGTACTCACGAATCAGGACGCGGCCGAGGCGGCCTCCGAGATCGGCAGCCAGGCTCGGTCGCTGCTGATCAGCGCCTTGAATCCGCAAGATCCGAAGCAGGACGCGACGATTCGCAAGATCTATGACGGCCTGCAGCAAGGGAAGATCGATCGCTCACTGTTCACAGACAATGCCAACACCTATTTCACGGATCAGGGTTTGAAGGATTACGCCGCCAGCCTCGGACCGTTAGGCACTCCGCAAAGTTTCTCCCAAAGCGGATTCTCCTTGCGCGGCGGAATGACCGAGCGAACGTACTCGGTGAGCTACCCGTCCAAGAGCCTGGTCATCATCATCTACGAAATGCCCGACGGAAAGATTGAGCAGTACTTAATTGCGGAAAGGTAACGCGACCCATCGTGCCAGGGAACGAGCCAGGCTTGGTTGAATTGCAAAAGGCTACGAACGGCAAAGCGTCTCTTCGGTGGGGACCTGCTTATCTGCCGATGCTCATCGCCGTGCTTTCCGTCGTGGTTGCAACTTTATTTATTGTCCACACCTATTCGGTATTCAGTCAGACTTTCGACGAGGGAGAACACCTTGCAGCGGGCATGGAATGGCTCGACACCGGTTCGTATTCCTACGACCCGCTCAATCCGCCGCTCTCCCGCGTAGCCGTGGCGCTCGGTCCTTATCTGGCTGGCGCCCGCAGTCAGGGAAATTCGAATGTGTGGAACGAAGGCAATGCAATCCTGGCGTACCAGGGCCACTATCAGAGAACGTTGACCCTCGCTCGTCTGGGCATCTTGCCGTTTTTCTGGCTTACCTGTTTCGTGTTGTGGCGATTTATGGTTCGCTACTACGGATGCTGGCCGGCCGCGTTGGCCGTCGTGTTCTTTGCGTTCTGTCCGCCGGTGCTGGCAAACGCGTCGGTGGCCACAACCGATCTGGCGTTCACGGCGATGTTTTTCTGCGCGTTCCTGTGCTTCTGGAATTTCCTGCAGGCTCCGAAGCTGTCGTCTGCTGTTCTCGCCGGTCTCACCGTCGGACTCGCGCTGTTATGCAAGTTGTCGGGGCTGTCCTATCTGGCTATTGCTGGTGCAGCGCTCTACATTTATTGTCTGGTCCAGAAGCGGCCTGCCCCTTCGTGGAAATATCTCGGCGTGGCGAGCCTGACCCTGGTGCTCGTCATCTGGGCTGGGTATCGATTTTCCGTCGGCCCTATTCTCCATGAAGGACAGGTTAGAGCCGTAGAAGCGGCGGAACTCTCGAAGCTGCCTCCTCCGGTCGCCAAGCTCTTCTTCTTTCGCTGGGTTCCCGCGCCGGAATTCTTTAAGGGATTAGCTGAAGCGTTTCGGCCTGTCTGCGAAAAAACGCATTGGCTATCTGTTTGGACAAACCTACTTCGGAGGCCGCTGGTACTTCTTTCCGGTTGCCATTGCGGTGAAGACGCCGATTCCTTTCCTTCTCCTGGCAATCGTTGGCGCGGCGCGGGCGGTCGTACGGCCGAGACTACCCGGCGTGGCCGTTCCGCTGATCGGAATTGCTGGCCCGCTTTTCGTCGCCATGGTTAGCCCGGTGAACTTGGGCCTGCGGCATATTCTGGTGATCTATCCGTTCCTGGCAATGCTCGCCGCGCTCGGTTTCTTCTGGCTGTGGCAGGCTAGCGGAGGTCGGGAGAAGACGTTCGCTGGCCGAGGCGTCGCTGCCGTCCTGATCGTCTGGAGCATTGTTACCTGCGTTCGCGCTGCTCCAGATTTTATTCCGTACTTCAACGAGCTCGCCGCGCCATATGCCAGCAGCATACTGATCGATAGTGATTTCGACTGGGGTCAGGACCTCAAGCGGCTCGCGGCCGTCCTTCAGCAACAGCATGTCGATTCGTTCTGGGTCGCCTATGAAGGTTCTGCCGATCTTAAGCGGCCAGACTTAGGCTTGCCTGCATGGCAACCGCTTCTACCCAACCAGAAGCCGTCCGGCTGGATTGCCATCAGCGAATTCAATATCAAGACGGAGCCGGAGGATTTCGGCTGGTTGGAAAAGTACAAACCGCAGCGCATGGTCGGCAAAACAATTCGGCTCTACCATTTCGATACGGCGCCCGCCGACTAGAAACTTCTGTGTCAGATTTGGAAGGGGCGGGACTTTGGCTGCGCCCAAGTACGCCCCTTATTTTTGTCATTCCGAACCGGCGAACCGGGTACTCCAAGGCTTCTGTGCCGCCTACTGTTTCGTCGCCACAAAATGCGAAGTCCTGCCATGCAGCTTGTCGTCAGACACCATGCTCATTGTCTTTCCGTCGGCCGCGACTGTCATCTTGTTTACATAGATCACCTTGCCGTTGAGCTTATCGGTTTCTTCAATGGTATTTTTGCCCATGCTTTTCAACGAGACGGTCGTGACGCCAGGATCGCCCTTATAGGGAGCGTCGGGGCCGTTCAACTTTGCGGTGTAAGACTGGCCGGTGGGACTAGTCATCGTCAACTCGTCGCCGGTCATCTTGAAGGTGAACGTGACCGCGTTGTCCGAGATGTTCTCCATCTTGGTGGTTCGCCACGAACCCGAGATCGCATTCGCGCCCGCCGGCCCCTTGGCCACTCGGGTGGCTTCACCCTTGCCGGTGACCGGTGGGCCACTGGTGTTGCTGCTATCGCTAAATTCGAAGGTCAGCGTATTGCCATCCGGAGATACCGTCATGGTTGACGTCGAAACCACCTTGCCGCCCTTCTTATCGGTTTCCTGTATCTCGTGATCATTCACTACCTTGATCGCAGCCGTGTCGTAGTACGGATGTCCCGTGACCTTCTGGTCCTGACCATCCGCTTTTATGTCGATTGGGGGCACACACGTCTTGCACTGGTAGATGCCGTTCTGTAGCAGATAAACGTCGGGCTTTGGGGAAAATTGCGCTTTGCCGACGTCTACCTTCCAGGTTCCGTCAAAAGCGCTTTGCGCTGTGGCCACAGCGGGAACCAGAATTCCAAACAGCAATAGGGCCGGAAGCAACTTTTTCATCGCACATCCTCCCTGAGTTTTAATTTTTCGGCTGGATTATAGCGGACTGCGAGGAATGTGCAACTCACGTTGGTGCCGCACCATTACCGATAAGTGGGGATCAAACGGGCGAGATTCGGGAGGGCGTAATCTTTTGGATCGCGGGATGGGACAGCAATCTAACAGGCCCAAATAGCAGCTATTGGCTCGCGCCTGCTCTCACTTTGGGGTAGGAGAATCGGTCGGTGTGGCCGACGTGGCGCCGCCGTCGCAGTCACCCTGGTGGCTGTGGCACTTCGACATGATTGCCGTGCGCAAGCGTCCGCGCAGGTCGTCGGGAAGTTCGTAAAGGTGGGAGTCGCGGTAAATCTCGATGGTCATCTTCGTCGTGTTGCAAACGACGTAGCAGTTATGGCACCACTGGAGGTGATCTTCCAATTCCGCCCGTGTCTGGGCGTCCATCGACTCATCAAGGTAATCGGTGAGCTCTTTCAGAAAATCAGAGCAGGTCACTGTTTGCCATCTCCACCAGTACGATTTTTGAAGTACTTGCTTAAACGCTCTCGCAACTGCAACCGGGCACGAAGTAATCGAGACTTCACTGCCGGAATACTCAAATCCAAGGCATCCGCCGTCTCTTCGGTGGAGAGCCCTTCAACATCGCGCAAAACAAACACCGTCCGAAAACTTGGCGGTAGTCCTTGGATCGTTTTGCCCAGGATCTCTTTTAGTTCGCCTTGCGTATACAACTGCTCCGGATTCGGCGCCCAGTCCGCGACTTCCCGCGGCATGGAGTCTTCTTCGGTCTTGATGTCTTCGTCGAGCGACACCATCCGCTCAGGACGCCTGCGGCGCAAGCGCATCAGCGCTTCGTTCACCGCGATCCGCACCAGCCAGGTATAAAACTTCGACTGCTCCTGAAAGTTCTTCAGGTTCTGGTACGCCTTCAGAAATGCGTCCTGCACCACATCTTCCGCATCTTCGCGGTTCTGCGTGATGTGTTGCGCAATCCGGAACACGTTGCGGTCATACCGCCGCACCAGCTCCTCGAAGGCGCTGATGTCGCCGGCTTTCGCCGCATGAACCAGAGTTAATTCATCGCCTGCTGGTTCTGCTACCTTTGGTTGGATGGTTCCCATGTTTATGCAGATTCAGGATTTTACTGCCCCGGAACGATTGCCCGTCTATTGTACCTACTCGAAACGGAATTCGGGAAACCGGGGAAAGCAATTTTTTGGATTTTTCGACGCCTTTTCCGCCCGACGGCTAACGGCCCTGGTGGAGCCTTCTACTATGATACGGACGAATCAGCATTGCGGATGTCACAGACAGGAATCGATTCTGTCAACGATTTGTCGTCATCGATGGCAAACAACCGCGCTACACTGAACCCAGTGAATTCCTTGAGCCGCTTTATCGTTTGTCTGGCCTGCCTGCTGATATGGTCGAGCAGCGGATTACTTGCGCAAGATGGCGCTTCCGCGCCTAAGAAGAAGGCCTCATCTTCGACGAGCTCCCATAAGTCAACCAGTTCGGCTTCGAAGAAGACGGCGTCCCACGCGACGCATCCGCGCAAAAAGGTGACCACAGCCCGGGCTCACCAGATGCACCGCAGCTTTGTGGCCTCCAATGATTTGCGGCCCATGGCACGACAGTTGGTCGAATTCCGCACGCCTGCCGCCTATGAGGGAGTCGAAACCTACGCTCATACGCACGCCGGGACCGAAGCGGGCGCGCTAGCCTGGTTTGCCATTGGCTACGCGCATTACCTCGACGCGCAATATCCGGCCGCCATCACTGCATTACAGAAGGCAGAACCGCAGATCGGCGAGTTGAAAGACTACGCCGCATTTTTCATCGGCAACTCCTATGTCCTGAGCAATAATCCCGAAGAGTCATTCGCCTATCTGCGCGACTTCGGCACGCGATTTCCCGACTCGCTTTACTCGCACGACGCCACCATCTCGTATGCCAAGGCTTTATTAGCCACGAATCAGCCAACTGAGGCAATCAAGATGTTGGAAGCGCATCGCGTGCCTGCCAGCGCCGAAACGGAATACTATCTCGGCAAGGCCTACGTGCAGAATGGCGCAGGCCGCACCGGCGCCGAAATTCTGCGCCATCTCTATTACAACTATGCGACTAATTACACGGCCGACCAGGCTGCCATCGATCTGAGAAAGATTCCCGAGGCGGCGACCCTGCCTCCAGCTACTTACAGCGATCACCTCAAGCGCGCCGATGCACTCTACAAAGCACGTCGCTATCCGGCCGCGGCGGAAGAGTATCAATACGTAGTTGACCTCGCTCCGCCCGGCCAACAGTCGGCGGGACTGATTCAGTTGGCCAACTCGTACATGAAGGACGGCAACACTCGCGCTGCCCGCGAGGCGCTGGATCGCATCCCCGATGACGGCAGCGAAGCCAGCGCGGAGAAGTGGTATCAGCGCGCAGAAATTGCTCGCGATGCCAAGGACGAAGCCGGTCTCGACACCATCCTGCAGCACATGCGCGCGACGACGCCAAAGTCCCCTTGGCTGGAGTCGGCTTTGCTGAGTGCCGGCAACATGTACCTGCTGAACAAGGATTACGATCGCGCCATCGATTACTATCGCGAGATTCACGAACGCTTTCCCGAAGGCACAAAGGCCGCCTATGCGCATTGGAAGTGCGCCTGGCTCACCTATCGGCAGAATCGCAAAGAGGAAGCCAGGAAGTATTTCGAGGAGCAGGTTGAGTTCTATCCCGGAACCAACGAAGTTCCCAACGCCATGTATTGGCGGGGCCGCATGGCCGAGGATGATCGTGAGTATGGCGTAGCCCGCGCCTATTACACCAAGCTGTCCGATCGCTACCGCAATTATTACTACGGGGTGCTGGCGCGCAAACGTCTGGCAACCATGCCGGTCGAACCTGCGGTGACGGTGGCCGCGCTGCAGCATGTCTCGTCGGCGGCTCCGCTTGATCCGGTTTCGCAGATCACCGATCCTCCGGAAGACGATCTCCATTACGACCGCGCCAAGCTGCTGCAAAACGCAGGCATGACTGACTTGGCGGTGCGTGAGTTACAAGCGGGCAGCACCACCGGTCCTTGCTGGGAGATGATCGAGATCGCGAAAATCTACACCAGCGGCGGCGAATATTATCGCGCTCTACAAGCCTTAAAGCGCGCGATCACAGGCTACTTCGCCATGGATGTAAACCAACTGCCTGAGCCTTATTGGCAGGGACTTTTCCCGCGGCCCTATTGGGATGCATTACGGACGTACTCGGAACAGAACGGGCTCGATCCTTATTTGGTCGCCTCGCTCATACGACAGGAATCGGAATTCAATCCCAGCGCGATTTCACACGCCGAGGCTTATGGATTGATGCAGTTGCTGCCCCGAACTGGCAAGGGTGAAGCCAAAAAGGAAGGACTATCGCACTACAGCACGGACTCGCTGCTGGATCCGACGACCAACATTGAGCTCGGAACTCATTACTTCCGCCAAATGATCGACCATTTCGGCGGTCAAGTTGAGTATGCGCTTGCTGCTTACAATGCGGGCGAGGGGCGAGTCGAGGACTGGCGAGCCAGCGGGAACTATCGCGATATCGAGGAATTCGTCGAGTCCATCCCCTTTACCGAAACCCGCGATTACGTGCAAGCCATCGTGCGCAACGCCGAAGTGTACAAACGGGTGTACGGTTCGCCATAGGGAAGCTGTCAGGCGTCAGTTCTGAGCTAAAAGTAATAGAGATTAACTGAATCCTTGTCGGCGGCACGGTCCGGATTACCTGCAGAACTGAATGCATCATTGCCTGCGATGCATCAAGGCCAATCTCGCTATGACCCTAGCCGCAACGCGGCGGGATGGGGTTAGGCGGCGGCGTAAGCCGCCGTAGATGTTGGGTTGGCAGCCGAGCCGCAGAGCGGCGGCCGCTATTTCTTGCCGTACTGTTCAGCCCCCATCAGATGAATCGAAACATACGGCTCATCGCCGATGACCCAGCTATCGTGTCCGGGCGCAACATAAAAGACATCCCCGGCTGTCATTTCTTTGACCGTTCCATCCTGCATCGAGAGCCCCGACTTTCCTGACACGACGATACCCACGTGCTCGACCATGCACATCTTCTCGCCTCGGGCTTTGCCGATATGCTCCGACCATCGCCAGCCGGGCTCATAGCTGGCGCGGCCGATGGTCATGCCGCCGATGTGCACAATTTCGAACTTGCCCTTGTCAAAGGTCATGATCTCATCAGGTTTTTCGAAGCGTTTGAGGACGACGTCCAACATGGCCACCAGGTCCTTTCCACCTGCAATAGGGAAGAGACTCGCTTTCGATGTACCGTCTCACCGATGTTGCCTGGACGGGCCAACGTCCTGCTCAGCCAGTGCCTAACATCACGTTCGCGTCCTGCCCGGTGGTGTCGGTGATCACGGTATTCGGTCCTATGACCGCTGCCGGAGGAGACGTCGGTTCAGCGCTCCCAATCGTCAGCGTGCCCGTGTAGCTGACCGCTGTTCCGTTCATATCCGTCGCGCTCAGCGAGATTCCCCAGTCCCCGGCAACGAACTGGTTCCCGTCCGTGCGCTTCATATACACATAGCCATTGTTGATGTTGCGCGAGTATCCGCCGGTAACAGTCGTTCCCGTGGACGGCTCGATGAATTCAACGCTGAGCAAACTGACCGGCCCTTCGAACTGCAGCATGGCGATCAGGCAGACTTCCTGGCCGCTTTCAGGCGCCCACTGATATGCCTTGCTCACGGTCGCCGCGGGCTTGCCAGTCGTGGTTAAAGGCGTGCCAACCACCGCCATAACTTCCAGAGGATAGGCCGTCGCCGCCAATCCCTGCGTCTTGATGAAGGTCTCATAGGACCAGTAGAGCCTGCCCTGAGGCGCTTCCGATGTGTTCGGAATCGGCGGCCACAAAGGTCCATAGCTGTTTTGAATCAGAAAAGCTCCGGGATTGCCCGGCGGCCCGATCTCATCGTCATAACCTACAACCACCTGGCCATGTCCGCTGTTTGGAATGAAGTCGGTCTCGCACAGGATGCCGTCGTCCAGCGCCGGATTGGAATAGTTCTTGAGCACCCGGCCAGAGAACGCCACCGCATTTCCGGCGGCCAACAACTGTTTAATCAACGTGACTGCACCCTCGGGATCGTCGCTGATCTTGAACGTAGCCATGCTGCCCAGGCGGAAGCGCGTCATATCTGGAAAATCAGGATCGAGCGTGATGTCATTCAAGTAACAGCAAACCGGGTAATAAGGGATGTCATACGCGCTGGGCGCCCCATGCGCGATCAACCGGTCGAGATATCCCAGGGATCTGGAGCCTTTTGGACACTGGGTACCTTCCCGGTTGTGCTCGAAATTGTAGAGGAAGGCGGCACTGACTTCATTCTCTGCCAGAGACGCATCCCACTTGGCGGAGCCATCCGGACTTCGGGCCGCAGTATACGATCCAAGGCAATAGCCAAACGATTGTGCCTCGCAGGAGCCCGGGCTTCCCAGGTGGGCAAGTGTCCCCTGCATTGCGATGGCTGGAAGGTTGGTTAGAGTTACCTTCTTCGGGAGCGGCTCCGCCTTACCGGTCAGGGCCTCCGGCGGTAACACACTGGGTGATTGCTCAAACTCCGGCGCATACAGAAGTGATCCGTTTTCGCCGTTGTCGACGACATCGGAAACAAATTGTCTCTCTGTGGCGGGAGAGTTCATTTCGGCTCCTGTGCAGCTCAGGAACCGAATTTTACAACAGCCGGATCAAAGGACAATTACCTCCGACGATATCTGGTGCCGGACAACTACCCGCTTGTCTTTACCGTCTCATTGGCCGACTTGGCGAAGACGATTTCCGACACCAGCAGGATGGCGCCGATCACGATGGCGCTGTCGGCGACGTTGAATGCCGGCCAATGATAGCTGCCGACGTAGAAGTCGAGGAAGTCGACGACGTGGCCGCTCACCATGCGGTCCCACAGATTGCCCATGGCGCCACCGAGGATCAGCGACAAGCCGATGGTCGTGGTGCTGAGCGAGTGGCTGTTCTTCCACAGCAGGGCCGAAACGATGACCAGCGCCACGACCGAGAAGCTCACCAGCGCGCCGACCTTCCATTGGGCGGACGACTCGGCGAACAATCCGAAAGCTGCGCCGGTGATTCTCCACGTGTGTCAGATGAAAGAAGCCGGGAATGACGACCACGCTCTCGCGCAGCGGGATGTTGCTGGCGACCGCCCATTTCGTCAGGCGATCCAGCAAGCAAGACCACGACCGCGATCAGGAAGAAATACTTGCGCATGGCGTGTCGTTGCTGTGGGCTACCGTTCATGCCTATCCGGCTGACCTCTCCTGTTAGACGCTGCCGCCCCGCGGAAAGAAGCAGCAGAAGCCGCGATCTTGCAACCGTACACGCGGTTCGGCCGCTGTAGCTTCGATTTCCGCCAACACCGCGCTGCAACGCTCGCACACCGTGGGATAGTTCTTGTCTTCGCCCACGTGGATCGAATAGTTCCAGCAGCGCTCGCACTTCTGTCCCGGAGCCTTGCCGACGGCGATCGTCAGCCCAGTATCGCCATTGCTGGCTGGCAGATTTCTCCAGCACGACGTCCGAAACGATAAACAGATAGCGCAACTGATCGCGATAGCGATCCAGCACGGGATAGATGCTTTCCGGAGCGGCCAGCCGAACCTGCGCCTCCAGGCCGCTGCCGATCGCTTCTCGGCACGCGCCGCCTCCAGAGCCTTCAGCGCCTCGTCGCGAACCGACAACAGCGTCTGCCAGTCGCCTTCGATCGCGGCGACATCGAAGCCTGCCGGCAGCTCGCCGGTCAGATCCTGCGGGAGCAGGGAAGAGCGTCGAGGTGCACACTCTCCGGCTTGCCCGTGCATCGCCGGCAGAAATCCCCAGACTTCTTCGGAGGTGAAGCTCATTACCGGAGCCAGCAGCCGCACCAGCGCATCGCCCAAGCGCCACAGCGCAGTCTGCGCCGAACGTCGCGCCAGCGACTTCGGTGCGGAGGTGTACAGCCGATCCTTCAGTACATCGAAGTAGATCGCGCTCAGATCGACGATGCAGAAATCCTTCAGCCGCTGATACAGCCGATGGAAGCGTAAACGTGTCGTAGTGCTCGCGAACATCCTTCGTCACCTCGGCGGCGCGCAGCAGGATGTACTGGTCCAGCGGATGCATCTCGGCGAACGGCACGGCGTCGCGTCGCCGGATCGAAGTCGTCCAGATTGCCGAGGATGTAGCGAAACGTGTTGCGGATCTTGCGATAGCTGTCGGCGATGCGCTGCATCAGCTCGTCGGAGGCCATCACGTCTTCGCGGAAATCTACCGACGCAACCCACAGGCGAACGATCTCCGCGCCCAGCTTGTCGGCGATCGTCAACCGGATCGACGGTGTTGCCCAGCGACTTGTGCATCGCGCGGCCTTGCGGATCGAGCGTCCAGCCGACGGTGGCAACGCTGCGATAGGGCGCCGTGCCCCTGGTCGCGACCGCACAGAGCAGGGAAGAGTGGAACCATCCGCGATGCTGGTCGCCGCCTTCGAGATAGAGATCGGCAGGCCAGGGAAGTCCGGGCTCGTGGCCCAGCACCGCAGCCTGGCTGGAGCCCGACTCGAACCACACGTCGATGATGTCCATCTCCTTGCGGAATTTCGTGCTCGCCGCACTTCGCGCACTTGGTTCCAGCAGGCAGAATCTCCTCGGCCGAGTACCGTACCAGGCGTCGGCGCCCTCGCGCGCGAACAGCTCGACCACCAGTTCGATGCACCGCCGGATCGTTCAGAAACTCGTTGCAGCCTTCGCACTGGAACACCGCGATGGGCACGCCCCAGATGCGCTGGCGCGAGATGCACCAGTCCGGGCGCGTGGCGACCATGTTGGAGATGCGCTCCTCGCCCCACGCCGGGTCCCACTTGACCTTCCTGATCTCTTCCAGCGCGCGGGTGCGCAGCGTTCCGCCTCAGGGACAGCTTTTGCCTTCCATCGAGATGAACCACTGCTCGGTGGCGCGGAAGATGATGGGATTGTGGCAGCGCCAGCAATGCGGATACGAGTGCTCGATCTTCTCGTAGCCCAGCAGCACGCCGCGGCTCTTCAGCAGCTCGACGATCAGCGGATTCGCCTTGAAGACCTGCTGGCCCTTGTATTCCGGCAATCCGTTGCGCAGAATTCCGCCGTCATCCACGTCGCAATGCAGGTCGATGCCATACTTCACGCCGGTATTGAAGTCGTCAGCGCCGTGAGCCGGAGCGGTGTGCACCGCGCCCGTGCCGGTGTCCATGGTGACGTAGTCGCCGAGCACGCCCAGGATGCTGCGATCCAGGAAGGGATGCGCGAAGGTCGCGTACTCCAGCTTCGCGCCCGGGAAACGACGCGATCTCTTTCGCCTCGCCGAGATTGCACTTCTCGATCGTCTGCTGCGCCAGCTCCTTGGCGACGATGTAGATCCATTCGCCGGTATCGAGCGCGACATACTCCGCGTCGGGAGCGAAGGTCACCGCCATCGACGCAGGCAGCGTCCACGGAGTCGTCGTCCAGATGATGGTCGCGACGTTCTTCTTGCCGGCCAGCGCAGGATCGATCTTCGCCGGATCGCTGGTCAGCGGATAGCGCACCCAGACGCTGGGGCTGGTGTGCATCTCATATTCGACTTCGGCCTCGGCCAGCGCGGTCTTGTCGTGGATGCACCAGTAGACCGACTTCAGGCCCTTGTAGACCAGGCCCTGCTCGTAGCACGAGTAGAACGTCTCCAGCACCACGCTCTCGTACTGCGGATCCATGGTGGAATACGGGCTCTCCCAGCGGCCGAGAACGCCCAGCCGCTTGAACTGCGAGCGCTGCAGGTCGAGATACTTCTGTCGCATACTTGCGGCACTCCTCGCGCACCGCCAGCGGATCCATGTCCAGCTTCTTGCGGCCCAGCAGATCGTCGACCTTGATCTCGATAGGCAGGCCGTGGCAATCCCAGCCCGGGACATAGGGAGCGTCGAAGCCGCTCATGTTGCGCGACTTCACGACGAAATCCTTCAACGTTTTGTTGAGCGCTGTGCCCAGGTGGATCGGGCCGTTGGCGTACGGCGGTCCGTCGTGCAGCACATAGATGGGCTGCCCTTGGTGCGCCTCGCGGATGCGGTCGTAGAGCCGCATCTTCTCCCAATGATCGAGCATTTTGGGCTCGTTTTTCGGCAGGTTCGCCTTCATGGAGAAGTCGGTCTTGGGCAGATTCAGCGTTGATTTCAGGTCGAGCGGCACTCCGGATTTCTCCCGCCTGCCAATTACTGATGACTGTGAAAATCATGCAAGCTATTTGTTCATTATAGGGAGCCACAAAATGCGCGTCCATATCCGCAGGTCTGCGCTGATCGAAGGCTCGCCTTTACTGCTCAGGTGCGTCTCAGGTATTGTGCGATAAATCACACAACGATGTGGGGATCTTCTGCATCTAAAGATGGCAGATGCCGAGCTTCACCTTGAGCAACCCGGGGTGCAGTCTGGCCAGCAACCTTGGCCGTCATTACGGGTTTCGTCAGCAATGACTACAGTGAATTGCGGCCCCATTGATCGAGGAGCAGCAGTACAGCTGGCCGTCCGGCCCGAAGGACTAGAGACGAGTTTATGGCTAATCAGACGCTGATTCCCCCAGTCCGAGCAGGAAGAAGATCTGCACCTTCTGCCCCAGACCAACATGGATGAGTCGTTGTGGAGCTCGTTGAAGGAAAACGTCCGCGCTGCGCTGTTTCCGGAGAAGCTGCCGCCCCTGCAGTTGACCTCGCGGCCGGTCAAGGTCCGGGACATCTGGGGCGAATACAACTACAAGAAAGAAAGCGCCGGCGTTTCGGTGGTGGTCCACGTGGCCATGGTCGCCGGACTGATCGCACTGTCGATCGTGGGCGCCAAGGCCATCAAGCAGGAGAAGCCGCCAGAGACAGTGACGCTGATCGCTCCCGACCTGACTCCGCAATTGCCCATGACCAAGAAGAACGAGCAAACCTCCGGCGGCGGCGGCGGCGGTGGCGATCGCGACAAACTTCAGGCTCCGAAGGGCAAGCTGCCCAAGACTGGCGATGGAGCAGATCACGCCTCCTGCCATCGTGATTCGCAACGACCACCCCAAGCTTCCGGTCGAGCCGACGGTCGTGGTGCCGCCGCAGATCAAGCTGGCTTCGAACATGCCTAACATCGGAAATCCGATGTCGTCAGTTCCATCGGCCGCCGTCGAATGGCACCGGTAGCGGCGGCGGCATTGGGTCTGGCTCGGGCGGAGGCGTTGGTTCGGGAAGCGGGCCGGGCGTTGGTCCCGGTCATGGAGGCGGAATTGGTGGCGGAGTATTCCGCGTGGGCGGTGGCGTATCGGCTCCGCGCGCGCTGGATACGCCCGATCCGGAATACTCCGAAGAAGCTCGCAAGGCGAAGTATCAGGGAACTTGCGTGCTGTGGCTGATCGTTGGCCCGGATGGCAAGCCGCGCGATATCAAGGTAGCTCGCGCGCTGGGCATGGGACTCGACGAGAAAGCGATCGAGGCCGTTCGCAACTGGAAATTTGAGCCTGCGATGAAAGACGGCAAGCCGGTCGCAGTGCAGATCAACGTCGAGGTGAACTTCCGGCTGTACTAAATAGCGGTGACGTACGACAAAATAAGGAGAGGCGAACCTGCCTCTCCTTTTCTGTTTTCGGCCTGTCCGGACCGGCATCCTTACAACTTGTTGAGGTAGTCGACGATGTCGGGCGAAGTCCAGTCGGTGGCCCCGATGAATTTGCGCACGATCTTCCCGTTGCGATCGATGACGTAGGTTTCGGGAAACTTGAACGTGCCATACACTTCGTTGGTTTTTCGCTCCGTATCGCGCACCGTTAACAGATCGACATTGTGATCGCGGACGAATTGCTTGTAGGCGCCGTCGTCGGCATCTTCGCTGACCGCCAGGATCGTCACTTTGTCGCCCATCTGCTTTTGCAGCTGCACTAACGAGGGCATTTCCTCGATGCAAGGCGGACACCAGGTGGCCCAGAAGTTAAGAACCACCGGCTTGCCGCGCAACTGGCTGAGCGTGACCGTCCGCTGCGAGTCGGTGATCGTGAACTCGGGAGCAGCATTGCCGATGCGGGGAGGATGCGAGCCGCTGTTGCAGGCGGCGAGCAAGAACATCCCAACCATCAAGAAGAAAAAGACGAAGCGCTTCACAGACCTATAATAATCGAGGCAGCGATCCTCGTGACTCACCAGACACAACTCGATGGTGCAACTTTTGGGGAGTCCGACCATGCCGCCCGAGGTTTCCGTCATCATTCCGGCGCGCAATGAAGAGGCGAGCCTGGCGGATTGTCTGCGCAGCCTGGTCGCGCAAGTGGGAGCGGAGTACGAGGTTATCGTGGTGGACGATCACTCGAACGACGGAACGCGCGCGATCGCAGAGAGCTTTCCGGTTCGAGTGATCACGGCCGATCCTCTGCCGACGGGCTGGAGTGGCAAATGCAATGCAGCCTGGAGCGGCGCCAAAGTCGCGAAAGGGAAGTGGCTGCTCTTCACCGACGCCGATACGAAGCACGCGCCCGATTCCATCGCGCGTGGATTGCAGGAAGCTCACAATCCCGGTGCCGCGCTGCTGTCGTATTCGCCGAAGCAGGAAGTCCACGGCTTCGCCGAGCGCGCCTTGATGCCGGTGATCTTTGCCGAGCTGGCGACGACCTATCGGCCGAAAGATGTCTGCGATCCGAAGTCGCCGGCGGCGGCTGCTAATGGCCAGTACCTGCTGATCCGGCGCGATGTTTACGATGCCGTCGGCGGACATGCCGCAGTGGCCGGCGCTATTCTGGAAGATGTGGAGCTGGCGAAGCGGGTGAAGCGGGCCGGATACAGATTGCAGTTTCGCTTGTCGGACGTGGTCAGGACGCGGATGTATCGCAGCTTTCCGCAGATGTGGGAGGGCTGGACGAAGAACCTGGCGCTGCTGTTTCCTCATCCGCGCAGACTTGCATTGAGCCGAGTGTTGGAGTTCGCTGCGATTGTGACGTGTGCGGTGATAGCAGCTCTGAAGCTGATGCAAGGCGAGAAAACCCGAGCAGCGGTTGCGGCAGTTGTCACCATCGGGCTTCTGTCTCTCTTCATGGAGCGCATCCGGCGAGCTCATTTTGACTGGCTTTCCAACAGCCTCGCGATTTTCGGATTGCCGCTTTTCGCGATACTTTTGCTGAACTCCGACATCTCTCATAAGCGGGGCTCGGTACGATGGAAGGGACGACGCTACGGGACAAGCCCCCAGGTCGAATCAGTCGATCTGCCGACATGCGCCGGCGGAATCGCGTCGCGCAGTCATAGCTTCAGGAGCTTATGGTCTATCTAACCCGGAAATGTGAGTTTTCCGCATCGCATTATTACCACAATCCAGAGTTCACGACGGAAGAGAACCAGCGCGTCTTCGGCAAGTGCGCCAACCTCAACGGGCACGGCCATAACTACACGCTTGGAAGTCACGGTGAAGGGCGAGGTCGATCCTCAAACCGGCTTCGTCGTCGACCTGAAAGAGCTTGAAGGAAATCTTGAACCGCGAGGTTCTCGACGCGCTCGATCATCGGCATCTGAATAAAGAAGTGCCGGAATTCTTCCAGCAGATTCCGACCACCGAGAACCTGGCCATCGCCATCTGGAATCGGCTGCAAAGTAAGCTGAACGTGGCGAAACTGCATCGGGTGCGCGTCTACGAATTGCCCGACCTGTTCGTCGATTTCTACGGAGAAGCATGAAGGCCCATCTCACGCGCCGCTACATTTTTTCCGCATCGCATCGGCTGCACACCGACGGAACTGTCGGATGAGGAGAATCGCGCGGTCTATGGCAAGTGCAATAACCCACATGGACACGGTCACAACTACGCACTGGAAGTCACGGTGAGCGGACAGGTCGATCCCGAGCACGGGCATGATCTGCAACCTGGTCGATCTGGATGAGGCGGTGCGACGCGAAATCCTCGATCGCTTCGATCACGAGAACCTGAATGTGCGCGCCGAATTCACGGTCCTGGTGCCGACAACCGAAAACCTGAGCGAAGTCATCTTCAACATTTTGAAGCAAAGCTTTAAGGCTGCTCATCTTGAAAAGGTGCGGCTGGAAGAAACCATGATGAATAGCTTCGAGTATGCCGGCGGAGCGGAACTGAGAAGCTGATCGACAAGCCTCACGCCAGGCCCGAAGAAGGCCCGGAATGCTGTAGCCGTACTCAGGCATTGGCTAACATGCTAAGTGCCAGATGCTAATTGCCAGTCGCTAATTGCAGCCTTATGAAACGACCCATTGAAACCCCGACCCTTACCAGCGCCAGCTTTGAAGAGCTCGCGCGCGAGATGCTGGTGCGCCTGGGCGAAGATCCCGAGCGCGAAGGCCTGCTCGCAGACGCCGAACGCTATGCCAAGGCGCTGCAAGATCTCACCAAGGGCTACCGCGAAGATCCCGAGCAGATTCTGCACGGCGCCCTGTTCAGCGTCGACTACGACGAGATGGTCATCGTCAAAGACATCGAGATGTTCAGCCTGTGCGAGCATCACATGCTGCCTTTCTTCGGCAAGGTGCACGTCGCCTACATTCCCAAGGGCAAAGTCATCGGCCTGAGCAAAATTGCACGCCTGGTGGAAGTGTTCGCCCGCCGGCTTGCAGGTGCAGGAGCGGCTGACCGTGCAAATTGCCGAGACGATCCAGAAGGTGATTCAGCCGCTCGGAGTCGGCGTTGTGGTCGAGGCGCGGCATCTCTGCATGATGATGCGCGGCGTCGAGAAGCAACATTCGGCCACGGTCACCTCGTCGATGCTGGGCGCCTTCCGCGCGCAACAGACGCGCCAGGAATTCCTCTCGCTCATTCACGCCAAGAACGGCAACGGAATCTAACCGATGGCTGCGAAGAAGCCGCAGTCCAAGAACACAACAAAATCCCCAACACGGCCGCCGAGCCGCGCGCGGCTGCGCGGAAAAGTTGCTGTCGTCACCGGCGGCAGCCGCGGCATCGGCTATGCCATCGCGCGGGCACTTGCGCTTGAAGGCTGCAACGTCGTTATCACTGGACGAGACCCGCGGCGCTGAGCAAAAGCGCGGCTCGGATTGACAAGTCTGCCAGCTCGGAGCCACGGCCGCCGCAGATCGTTCCTATCGCCTGCGACGTGCGCGATCCGGATTCGGTTGCGTCCCTGTTCGCCGAGGTTAAGAGGCGCTTCGGCAAAGTCGATATTCTGGTGAACAATGCCGGCATCACCCAGCCGGTTCTGACGCGTGGAGCAGACTTCGTTGGAACTCTGGCGCGACGTGATCGACACCAATCTCACTGGCGTTTTTCTGTGCACGCGGGCGGCGTTGCCATTGATGAAAGCGGGAGCGACCATCATCAATAATCTATCGGCTGCGGCGAAGCAAGTCTTTCCGAACTACGCCACCTACAGCGCAGCCAAGCGCGGCGCGCTGGGTTTCACGCTATCCCTCCGCGAAGAACTGATCCCGCGAGGTATCCGGGTGATGGCGCTGATGCCGGGCGCGACCGCTACCGACATGTGGGACCAGATCATGCCTAACGCTCCTCGCGACCGCATGATCGACGTGAACAGCGTCGCCCAGGCCGTGCTCTACGCGGTGCTGCTGCCGCCCAACGTAAATCCGTCGGAGTTCTGCCTGGATCCGTCTAGCGGAGCGCTGTAAGCTCTCCCAGAAAAGGCAGGATTCACCACGGAGGCACGGAGAGCACGGAGTCAAGAAAAATAAGAGTGCGTGTCTGTTGAAAACCCGGGCCTCGTTCAGGTCAGTCTCGATCGGTCAGAACACTCTTTGGTAGGAACAACCAAAAGAACTCCGTGCCCTCCGTGCCTCCGTGGTGAAAAGCCTTACAACCCGTAGTGATACCGCCGCGTGCGGGCAGGGAAGAGCTTGATCAGCAAAACGCCAGCCACGAATCCTCCCACATGGGCCCAGAAGGCGATGCCGCTGGAACCTGCCCCGTGAGTGGAGATCGAGGTTGCGGCGCCGCTCAGAAATTGTGCGATGAACCAGTAGCCCAGCACGATCCAGGCCGGCAGCCACATGAAGAACACAAAGAAGAGCGGCACCAGGGTCAGCACGCGCGCGCGCGGAAAAAGCACGAAGTAGGCGCCCATCACCCCGGCAATCGCCCCGCTGGCCCCAACGCTGGGAATGGTCGAGGGGATGGTCGAGCCGACGTTAAACAGCCCGCTGTTGAACAGGGTGTGCAGCAACCCCGCCGCGATGCCGCTAACGAAATAGAGCACCAGGTAGAGCGAATGCCCCAGGTAGTCTTCCACGTTGTCGCCGAAAATCCACAGCGCCCACATGTTGAAGATCAGGTGCAGCCAGCCGCCATGCAGAAACATCGAGGTGAAGTAGGGCAGTACGGCATTCATCGTCGGAACATAGCGCATGCCCAGGCCGGATATCAGGTCCCACGGTACGTAGCCATGATTGAACAGAACGACCGTCAGCCTGGCCGGGACAACGCCGAGAATGGTAAGAATCTCGGGACGAGGCTCGGGCGGCCACGACTGCCAGTTGAGCGACCAGAAGAACACAAGGCAGTTCAGCACCATCAACACATAGTTCACGTAAGGAGTGCCGATGCGGGGGGCGTCGTCTTTCAGCGGAATCATATCTGGCGTTACCGCTGGATTAGCAGGGAAGCGGCTTCCGTTTGTGGGCTCGTCGGCGAGCCGTTACCGGGGATTTGACCAAAGCACCTTGGAACCTCCACGATAGCAGAAGGATGCCACTGAACGGTGTTATGGTCGTGGATAAACCGGCAGGCTGGACGTCACACGATGTGGTGGCGAAAGCCCGCAACCTTCTGGGCGAGCGCTCCATCGGACACTTGGGCACGCTCGACCCCATGGCCACCGGGGTCTTGCCGCTGGTTCTGGGACGCATGACCCGGCTTTGCCAGTTCTATACCGGTTCGGAAAAGGCATATGAAGGAACCATCCGGCTGGGGGTTGCGACCGACACCTACGACGCCGATGGCGAGCCGCTGGGGCGGCCGCAGATAGTTAATGTAACACTTGAAGCAATTGTCGATTGTAGCCGTGGATTTCGTCGGCTTACTTCAGCAGACGCCACCGCAGTTTTCAGCCAAGAAGATCAAGGGCGTTCCGGCCTACAAGCTGGCCCGCAAGAAGCAGGAGGTCGAGCTGCAGCCGGTTGAGGTCGAAGTCAAGGAGTTCAGCGTCGACGGACTCGAAGGCGATCTGGTTACGTTTCACTGCCGGGTTTCTTCCGGCACCTACGTCCGCAGCCTTGCCCATGAATTGGGCCAGAAGCTGGGGATTGGAGCCCACCTGGCAAGCTTACGCCGGACCACAGTCGCTGAATTCAGCATCGACCAGAGCCACACTCTGGAACAGATCGCCGAGGCCTGCGCGGGCGACGGTATCGGGGACTTGCTGTTCCATCCGCGAAGGGTTTTGCCGGAGATTCCATGCGTCACGGCCACCGAGGAAGATGTTGGGAAGATTCGGCACGGACGCACCGTGAACCTGCCGGAGATGTCGCGGTCACGCTGGGTCAAAGTCTTTGCCGGACAGGCAGAGCTGGTCTGCCTGGCTAGCCGGGTGGCAGGCACGCTGTTCCATCCCAAAGTCGTGTTGATCTGAACATCGACTTTGCTGACTCCCCCAAAAGAGAACTATTACATCAAGGGTGCAGCCGTTCCGTCCGACCACTTGCCTGCAGGTATCATGAGCACGTCGATGGGTTCGGGCTTCCCTTGAAATTGAGGGTTCAGCATCACCGGAGAATCTGGCAGGTCGGCACCCCAGTCCACGCCCAAAGCCGTATAGAACATGAGGTGGGGAATCCAATGGCCTGCGGAGTCATCCAGGAATCCCGCCCGCGACATCATGTAAGACATTGCGCCAGGTTCTAAGCCCGGGAATTGTTTATTTCTGACTTCAGCGGCCATGGCGTCCATGATTTCGCTTTTGCTATGTCCAGCTAGAACCACCATTGTCCGTTTGATAGTGATAGGCAGAATCGAGCGGGCTGCCTGCGGATTGAAGCAGACGGGACCCCGCAGTTTTGGGTTCCAATACTGGGGCGAATCAAAATTGGACATCCAAGACCTCTCGACAACGCATACAAAGCCGTTCTTTCCCGGAACAGCGGTCTTGTATCCATCTTTCTCTAATACCAGTATCTCGGCATCCTTCGAAATTGCCTCGGGCGCAGCACTACGCGCCATCGCGATCTCCGCATCGCGATCAGACATTAGATATTGTGAGAGGGGCGCCATACTGGGATAAGTAGGTTTGGGACTTTGCGCGAAGAGGACACTCCCTGCGATCAGCGTGAACAGAGTACACGTCGAAAAGACGTGCCATCCAAAATGTTCTTTCATGAACCCCCGCCAGCAGCAACGTGTTCCACTTTTTCCGCAATTTAGACGTGGGCACGGCCACATGGCGAGCGCAATCCATGCGCGAATTCCCGCGCTTCACACCGTTTATCGTGGCGAAGAACACTCTTGGAAAGGAATGCGCTGTAATGTCCGATAACAGATATTATGTTAAGTAATTTCTAGCGGCCGTAAATTCAGGCCGTTTGTTCATCGAATTGCCGAGTCGCTCCGATTTTTCTGATCCTCAACCCATTCCCTCAGGTTCTGGGCCGGCCCTGACTCACCCACCTCCAGACGTCTGCTGATCGCGGGAGTCCGTGCTATGCTTGGCTCCTCAAAGCCTGACCAAGAGGAACGGATGTCCTCCAATTTCGATCCCGCCGGCAGTCCATTCCTTAACGGTATCTTCGCTCCCACCCAGTCCGAGCTGGACGAGACGCCGGTCGCCGTGATCTCCGGCGCCGTACCCGCCGACCTGGACGGCACCTACTACCGCAACGGGCCCAATTCCAGGTTCGCGCCCCTTGGAAGCTACACTTTTCCGCTCGACGGCGACGGCATGCTTCATGCGGTGCATTTCCGCGCTGGCCGCGCCACCTACAGGAATCGGTATGTGCGGACACCGTCGATGGCGGCCGAGGAGCGCGCCGGCCGGGCCCTCTGGGGCGGGGTCGCGACGCCCATTATGCCCTCGGCTGAGCAAGTAGGACCGGAGCTCGCCACCTGCTACAAGGACCTTCCAGACATTAACGTAGTACGTCACGCCGGCCGCTTGCTGGCTTTGGCCGAAAGCGCTCGCCCCTTCGAGATGACCGACGTCCTGGATACCGTCGGGCCCTGCTATTTTGGCGGCAAGCTTCCGAAAGGAATCACGGCTCACCCCAAAATCGATCCCATCACGGGCGAGCTCGTAGTTTTTCGCTACGACCTGATGGCACCGTTTCTCACTTGGGCGATCATCGGGGCCAATGGCAACGTCACGCGCTGCGAAGAGCCGATTGAGATTGACTCGTCCTACATGATTCACGACTTTGTCATCACCTCTCGCTTCATTGTGTTGTTCGTCTGCCCGGCGCGACTCGATAAAAACGCCGCGCAGGTGCTGAGCTGGCAGCCGGAGCGCGGTACGCGAATCGCCATAATCACCCGGGATGGGTCCAGCCCGCCGAGGTGGATCGCCACCGAAGCCTTCTGGGTCTGGCACTTCGCCAATGGCTTCGAAGAGGTTGACGAGCGCGGTGCCACTACAATTGTCGTGGACTATCCCCACTGGACCAGCCTGTCCCTTGGTTCCGCCCAGCCTGATAACCGGGGTGGAATTACCCGCGCCCGGCTCGATCCCGTGGCCGGAACAGCCCGCTTCGAAACCGTCGACGACCAGCTATCCGAGTTCCCTCGCATCGATGATCGGCGGATGGGTCAACCGAATCGATACTTTCACGCGCTTTCCAAGGAGGCCGGTCTGGGCAGAGGTATGTGGAATATTCTTCGCCGATTTGATCGGACAACCGGGGGCGTCGCCATGCGATCCTTTGGCGCAACCAGTGTGGGTGAGGCTGTGTTCGCGCCGTCAGCCAAAGATGGTAGCGAAGATGAAGGCTATCTGCTCACCTACGGCTTCGACGGCGATGTCAGCAGGTTGTTCCTGCTGCACGCCTCCGACATCAGCGGCGAGCCCGCCGCCGTGCTGCGACTTCCCCAGCGCGTTCCCACGGGGTTGCACGGCTGCTGGGTGCCGCGGCGATGACAGCAGATATCTCCCTGCTGTGCCAGGGTTGACTTAGTTCATGACTTAGTCTATATTTCCGTCATGGAAGTCAACATCCATGAGGCCAAGACTCATCTTTCCAGGCTGTTGGAACGGGTGGCCTTAGGTGAAGAGGTCATCATCGCCAAGGCAGGCAAGCCGGTGGCCCGGCTGGTGGCCATCGAAGGTCACAAGACTAAACGACCCCTGGGTTTGGCGAAGGGACAGATCGTCATAGCGGATGATTTTGATGCTCCCCTGCCCGCCGATATCGAGGATGATTTCTATCGTTGAAAGTCCTCCTCGACACTCACGTATTTGTTTGGGCTGTCGCCTACCCAGAGCGACTCTCTCCCCGAGCCAAAAGGGTTATTGAGAATCCACGAAATGAGGTCCTGCTCAGCGTCGCGAGTGTGTGGGAGATGACCATTAAGGTAAGTCTGGGAAAATTGGCCATACCTGCCCCTGCGATTCCTTTCATACAGAAACAGCTCGTCGCGCAACACATTGGCTTGCTCGCGATTCAGTTGTCGCACCTTGAGCGTCTGGAGAACCTTCCCCTGCACCACCGCGACCCGTTTGACCGTTTGCTGGTGGCGCAGTGTTTAGAGGAAGACGCCACCCTGATCACGGTGGACTCACAGCTTCAACGTTATCCGGTGACGATCATCAGCTGACGGGCCTGTACCCGCTGCCGTCAGGCCGTCGCCGTCAGCAACTCTTCCAGGTCTGACTGGAACTTTCGCAGCGTGTCCAGGCGCTCAGGCGTAGCCTCCACAACCTCCGATTTTGCCTGGAAGACTTCCCTGCCATCTTTCTCAACCAGCACTCCCATCACTTCACCCATGCGCCAGCCTGGCGCGCCGATCAACTGAAGTCCTACCGGCGTCGAACGTAACAAGGCGATGCAGCCGTCGCGAATCACGCCGACGGCGGTGGGGTAGCGATCGAAGGTTTGAAGTTCGAATCCGGCTAGGTAGATGCGTTGTAGTTGTTCGGCAGGATCGGGCATGGAAATAAGCGACTAGCGACTAGCAATTAGCCGTTAGCACTCGGCCGATACTGGCTAAATGCTAAGTGCCAACTGTCAATGGCTGGCCTCCTTACATCTTGTAGCGGCCCAGATCGTCTTCGCCCAGATTCTCCAGCCACTTGCGCAGCTCATCGCCCGAGACGCGATCGCTGACCGTGTTGGCCAGCTTGCTATTCTTCAGCACTTCGTCTTCGACAAAGATGGGGCAATCCATGCGCAGGGCCAGCGCCAGCGCGTCCGAGGGGCGCGAATCGATGCTGATAGTTTGCCCTTCGCGCTCCAGCCAGATCACAGCGAAGAACGTGTCGTCCCTTAGCTCGGTGACCACAACCTTACGCACCATGGTCTCCAGACCAACCAGCAGATTTTTCAGCAGATCATGGGTCATGGGACGGGGCGTGGTGACTTTTTCGATCTCGAGGGCAATCGCATTAGCTTCGTAGACGCCCACCCAGATGGGCAGGACGGTGTCAGTGCCTTGGTCTTTCAGCACCACGATGGGCATGTTGGTCACCGGATCCATCATCAGCCCGCGAATTTTCATTTCGACTTCCATCGTGGTCCCTCCTGGCCCTTGCCCCTTGATACTCCCTCTAGCGTACGCAGTGCAACGTCTTTGTGGATGTTCGTCCCACCATTTTTCCCAGCAGGCTGTTGGGAAAGATCTGCGTTACCTCCACTTGTACGTAATCTCCGATGCCCGGCTCGGGATGATCGTTGGCGACGAAGTTCAATGTCTTGTTTTGCGAGGTGCGGCCGATGACCTGTCCGCGGGCAGCGTTCTTGCCTTCCACCATTACCTCAAGAGTTTGCCCTAAGTGCCTGCCATAGCTGATCCTCTGTAGTTCCCGCTGATGTTCTTGCAGAATCTGCAGGCGGCGCGATTTCTCCTCCTCCGGAATGGAGTCGATGTACTGCAGCGATGGCGTATTCGGACGCGGCGAGTACTTGAACGAGAACACGCCGTCATAGCCGACTTCGTCAAGCAGGCTGAGCGTCTCGCCGAACTCCGCTTCGGTTTCGCCGGGAAAACCAACGATCACATCGGTCGTGATGCTGATTTCTTTATTACGGGCCGCTTTCATCCAGGCAATGCGCTCCAGATATTGTTCACGCGTATATTCGCGGAACATCGATTGCAGCACGCGGGACGATCCGCTCTGCACTGGCAGGTGAACGTGATCGCAAAGCGCCGGCACGGCGTCGATGGCGTCGATGATGTCCCGGGTGAAGTCTCGCGGATGCGAGGTTGTAAAACGCACGCGGCGAATGCCGGACAGTTCACCGATCGCGGTCAGCAATTCGGCGAAGCTCTTCTTCCCTGCCGGATCGCGGTAGGAATTCACGTTCTGTCCCAGCAGTTGAACGTCGGTGTATCCGGCGTCGGCCATGCGCGTGGCTTCGTCGAGCACCGAGTTCGAAGTCCGGCTGCGCTCTTTGCCGCGCGTGTAAGGCACGACGCAGTAGGCGCAAAACTTGTCGCAACCTTCGATGATGGTGATGTATCCGCGATGCGGATTGGTGCGGGCGGTGAATTCGGTCTCGAAGGTCTGGTCGGTCTCGCGATCGTCAAGTCCGGTGACACGGGTTGCGCCTGCCTCGATCTGCACCAGCATTGCCGGCAGATTGCGGTACGAAGCTGAGCCTGCCACCAGGGAAACGTAGGGAGCGCGCTCGAAGATCTTCTCGCCTTCCTGCTGAGCGACGCAGCCCAGAACAGCAAAGCGCTTCCCTTGTTTCTGCAGCTTTTTGACATCGTTGAGGCGGTTGAAAACTTTCTGCTCGGCCTTATCGCGAATCGAGCAGGTATTGTAGAAGATGAGGTCGGCATCTTCTTCGCGCTGGACCTGCTGGTAGCCCTCGGAGATGAGCGTGCCCACGACTTTTTCGGAGTCGTGAAAGTTCATCTGGCAGCCGAAGGTCTCGATGTAAAACGTTTTTTGCGGTGAACTCACAACCATCCTCGGAAAGTATCAGTATATCGCGGTATGGAAGCTGTGAGGCGCGTCACTGGCTAGCAGAACCGCGCTTTGGTATCTTCAGGGTATGGCGTTGTCTCCAAGCATCTGCGGCGTGGTCCTGGCTGCCGGCTTTTCCACTCGCATGGGCCGCGACAAGGCATTGCTTCCCTGGCCTCCCGTCGCTGAAGGGACGCCGGTTGCCAACACCTTTCTTGGCGCCACGATTGATCTACTTCAAGCCCACACTGACCTGGTGATTGTCGTCGCGGGCAAGAATGCTCCCACCCTCACTCCCGTAACCTATGCGCATGGGGCATTTCTCATCGTCAACCGGCATCCGGAGCGCGGACAGTTCAGTTCCCTGCTCGTCGGCCTTCAGGAAGTCTTGAATCATGGGCGCGACGCTGCTTTCGTGGCCTTAATCGACCGGCCGCCGGTGCTGCCCAGAACCCTGAAGCAGTTGCACCAGGCCTTTCTCGATGCCGATCCTGACATCTGGGCCGTGATCCCCGAGGTTAAGCGAGGCGAGGAGCTGGTGCATGGCCATCCTATCCTTATTGGCCGGGAAATGATTGAAGCCTTCCACCACGCGTCGCCGGAGGCGACCGCCCGCGACGTCGAGCACGAGTATCAGAGGCATGTGCTCTACCTTCCTGTGGAAGACGCGCGCGTAGCCGCCAACATCGACACTCCTGAAGATTATGAGCGTCTGTCGAAGACAGAGATGATTTCCTCGGAGAAGCAGTTTTGACAGCGACGGATCCCGGCGTATCCGCGAAACAGTTTGTGCAATTGGTGCTGGCACTCAGGCCGTCGATTGCGGTCTTCGACTGCGATGGGACGCTATGGAGCGGCGATGCCGGCGCGGATTTTTTCTATTGGGAGATCGAACGGGGCCTGGTCAGCCGCGAGGTTGGCGAGTGGGCTCTTGACCGCTATAAGCAATACGTAGCGGGTAGTGTGGGCGAAGAGCAAATGTGCGGCGAGATGGTTACCCTCAATCGCGGCGTCTCGCACCAATCGTTACAGCGGGCGGCGCGAGAGTTCTTCGACGAGGTAGTCAGCCATCGGATTTTTCCCGAGTTGCAGGAGTTGACCGGGCAGTTGAATGAACAGGGTTGCGAACTCTGGGCGGTCTCCTCCACGAATATTTGGGTGGTGGAAGCTGGCGCCGAGCGTTTCGGAATCGCGTCCGATCACATCCTAGCGGCCAGCGTTCACCTCGAGCACGGCAATGCCAGCAACCGTCTTATCCGCGTGCCAACCGATGAACTGAAGGCAGTCGCCATTCGCGAGGTAATTGGCAAGCCGATGGAAGCGGTCTTTGGCAACTCCGTGCACGATCAGGCGATGCTGGAGATGGCCAAGTATCCGTTTTGCGTGAACCCTAATCCAGACCTGGAGCGAATCGCGCGCGAACGCTGTTGGACGGTCTACCACCCCATACAATAGCTTCTTAGGCACAGGTTCGACCTGAGTCGGGTAGAAGGAAAATCCTATGTCATCCTCCACGATAGGAGCTGTCGAGTTCTCTGCCGATGCCACAGACGTTGCCCGTCGGCCGCTGGAGTCCGCGCGATGTGCGCTGGTCGTTGTCGACATTCAGGAAAAGCTGCTGCCCCCGATCTTCAATAAAGACGCGCTACTCAAGAATTCGCAGCTACTGGTGCGCCTGGCGAAGATCCTGTCGATCCCCGTGATGGTCACCACGCAGTACACCAAGGGTCTTGGCGCAGTTGTGCCCGAGATAGCTTCTCTGCTGGCGGACGTGACGGCAATCGACAAGCTGGACTTCAGTTGCTTTGGCAGCGATCAATTTCGGGCCAGCCTGAAGTCTCTTCCCGGCAACCGCAACACAGTTCTGCTGTGTGGCATGGAAGCGCACATCTGCGTGATGCAGACGGCGCTGGGCGCGCTGAATGAAGGTTATCTGGTCCACGTCGCTTCCGACGCCGTAGGTTCGCGGGCGGAATGGAACTGGAAGATTGGATTGGACCGCATGAAGGCTGCCGGCGCCGTCATTTCCTCCACCGAGATGATGATGTATGAGTTGTTGCGCTGCTCTGGAACACCCCAGTTCAAAGAGCTATTGCCATATCTGAAATAACACGAAACGCGCCGAGTGTTGCTCGACAAGAGAGAAGGCGTTTTCAAGCGGGGTGCCCCACTCAATCGCGGTTTTCGAATGAGTGGGATCCGGATGACGTCACGCGTGCAGCGGCGCAATCTGCACATATTCTTGTGCCGCACGCGTCCGGCGCGGGCCAGCGACTTTAGGCAACGTGCCCATGTACATGGCAATCTCGTCGCATGCATGCTGACGCGGGCACTTTAGGCAGTCTTTCAGCAGCTTGTCGGGTATCGCCTCTTTTTCGACTGTTTGAAAGCCCATGTGACCGAAGAAATCGGGAATGCGGGTGAAAAGGCAGACGCAGGTGACGCTCTGTTTCTGAGCCTCTTTCATCAGAGCGGCGATCAGCACGCGTCCTGCGCCCTTGCCCTTCGACTGTCGTGTAACCGTGATAGAGCGGATTTCCGCCAGGTGCATTCCGTAGAGATGCAGCGCGCCGCAGCCCACGATCTCCCCTTCGTTCTCGACTACCACGAAGTCGCGAATGTTCTCGCAGATCTCTGCCAGCGAACGTGGTAACAACGTGCCATCGCCTACGTGTACCTGGATCAAATGCTCAATCGCAAAGGCGTCGGGAAGCTTGGCGTTACGGGCATGCATGGGCGACTCCTGAATAAAAAGATAACTTTTCCTTCGCCGTCTGTAAGGCCTCGCGCACACGTGCTGCCGCAGTACCTCCCGGGACGTTGTGAATGGCCAACACATTTTCCAGTGTCAGCGAGTCGTAGAAGTGCTCGTCGGCACTGATGCCGCAGAGCGCATAATCTTCCTTCGACAGTTGCTCAAGTTCGCAACTTTGTTCGACACACAGCCGCACCGCCTTGCCGACGAGTTCGTGGGCCCGGCGAAACGGTATTCCCTGGCTTACCAGATAAGCTGCCGCGGCCTGAGCGTTCATGAAGCCACAAGTTGACGCCTGCTGCATTCGCTCATAGTTGAACGTGACTGTCGCCATGAAGCCGGTAGCCACCCGAATCATGCTGGAGACTTGCTGGGCTGCTGCGAAGACCGGTTGCTGCGTCTCCTGCAGATCTTTGTTGTAAGCCAGCGGCAGACCCTTCACGCCGATGAACAGCGCCGTGGCTTCGGCAAAAACTTTGCCCGCCTTGCCCCGAATTAACTCCAGGGCATCCGGATTCTTCTTCTGCGGCATTGCGCTGCTGCCGGTGGAATACTCTTCCGGCAGTTTCACAAAGCCGAACTCCGTAGTCGAGAAGAGTATGAATTCCTCGGCCCAACGGCTCAGATGCAATGCGACGAATGAAAGGGCCTGCACGAACTCAATAGCGAAGTCGCGATCGCTGGTGGCATCCATGCTGTTTGCCGTCGGAGCCGCAAAGTCCAACTCGTCGGCAATGGCCGCGCGATCGAGCGGAAGAATCGTTCCCGCCACCGCTCCCGAGCCCAGGGGACAAACATTCAGCCGCTTACGGCAGTCGTTCAGCCGATCCACATCGCGCACGAACATCTCGACATAAGCCAGCAGCCAATGCGCAGCCAAAACTGGCTCGGCGCGTTGCAGGTGGGTGTAAGCGGGCACGGCGTTGACGCCAGCCGTCTCGGCCTGCTTCACCAACTCGCCAACGAACCCGACCAGCAACTGGCAGATGGCATCGATCTGCTCCCGTACGTACAAGCGCAGGTCGGTTGCGATCTGCTCATTGCGGCTGCGCCCGGTATGCAACTTGTAACCGGCTTCGCCCGCAATTTCCACCGCGCGCGATTCCACGTAGTGGTGAACATCTTCGATGGTCGGATCGTCGGCCTCAGGGACGCCCTCGTTGCCGATCTGATCGAGCGCGGACAGCAATGCCGCCAGCTCGACGCGGCTCAGCACGCCGGCCTTGGCCAGCGCGGCCGCATGCGCCTTGCTGGCCGCAACCTCGTAAGGCAGCAGCACGCGGTCGAAGGGAAACGACCGCTGCCACTGCTCGAACTCGGCATCAGGCCCCTGATCGAAGCGGCCCGACCACATCTTCATTGCACTGCCTCTTTCAGCGCCGGCGCTGGCTGCGAAGCTTGCGCTTCTTTCTTTTCCAGCTCTGCGGACTTGAAAGGCAATATGCCCTCAGCCTGCTTGGCGTGAATGATGGCACGCGACCGCGCCGGCAGGCCCAGAATGCGAATGAAGCCCTCGGCATCTTTCTGGTTGTAGCTGGCACCCATGGTGAAGCTGGCAATGTCGGGGCGGTAGAGCGAGGTCTCCGACTTGCGGCCTGCGACATCGACGTTTCCCTTGTAAAGAGCCAGCGTAACCTTGCCGTTCACGTCCGCCTGCGAGCTTTCGACGAAGGCCTGCAACGACTCGCGCAGCGGAGTAAACCACAGACCGAAGTACACGACCTCGGCATACTTCAATCCGATGTGCTGCTTGAAGTGCGACAGCTCGCGGTCCAGACAGAGTGCTTCCAGTTCACGGTGCGCCGTCAGTAACAGGGTTCCACCCGGGGTTTCGTAGCAGCCCCGCGACTTGATGCCGACGAAACGATTCTCGACCAGGTCAATGCGGCCGATAGCATTGCGGGCGCCGATTTCGTTCAGTACTTCGACGATCGCCACGGCGTCGAGCAACACGCCGTTTACCGCGATCGGCAAGCCGTGCTTGAAGTCGATCGTCACCTTCTCGACCTCGTCGGCAGCCTCTTGCGGCGACTTAGTCCAGGTCCAGGTCGTGGGCAGCGGCGCGTTGTTAGGATCTTCCAACTCGCCGCCTTCGTGGCTGACATGCAGCAGATTGCGGTCGCGGCTATGGATCTTCTCGCGGCTCTGCGCCACCGGAATGCCATGTTGCTCGGCGTAGTCGAGGCAGTCTTCGCGCGACTGCAGCGTCCACTCGCGCCAAGGCACGATCACCTTCAACTCCGGCGCCAGGGCCTGATAGGCGTGCTCAAACCGCACTTGATCGTTGCCCTTGCCAGTGCAGCCGTGAGCCACGGCGGTCGCACCTTCGCGCAGAGCCACCGCGACCTGGTACTTCGCGATCACGGGACGCGCCAGCGAGGTCCCGAGCAGATACTTGTGCTCGTAGACCGCGCCCGCCTGGATCGCCGGAAAGACGTAATCGGTCAGAAACTCCTGCCGCAAATCTTCGACGATCACCTTACACGCGCCCGTCGCGTAGGCCTTTTCCACGACTGCGTCGATGTCGTCGCCCTGGCCAACATCGGCAACAAAGGCGATCACGTCGTAGTCATAGTTTTCTTTCAGCCAGGGAATGATGATGGACGTATCCAGTCCACCCGAATAAGCAAGTACGACTTTCTCACGCATTGGCGCTCCTCGGCGGGAAGCGGTGAACACCGCCTTCCAGCAGCAAAACAAGAATGGATTTCTGGATGTGCAGGCGATTCTCCGCCTGATCGAAAACCACGGAACGTGGCGAATCGATGACCGAGGCAGCCACCTCGTCTCCCCGGTGCGCCGGCAGGCAGTGCATGAACACGGCGTCCTTGGCAGCGTAGGAGAATAGCTTCTGATTCACCTGATAGGGAGCAAATAGCTTCTGACGCGCGGCCGCTTCATCTTCCTGACCCATGCTGGTCCACACGTCGGTGTAAACCGCATCGGCACCTGCAACCGCTTCGACAGGATCGTTGATCACCTGGACCCGCGCGCCTGACGCTCGCGCCAATTTCTGAGCGGCCTCGGTCACCGCGGCGTCTGGCTCATACCCCGCAGGCGTGCCGATCGAAATCGAGGCCCCCAGGCTGGCCGCCGCCAGCATCAGTGAGTGCGCCACGTTATTGCCGTCGCCTACGTACGCCAGACGTACGCCGTGTAAATCCCCGAAGTGTTCTTGCAAGGTGAGCATGTCGGCCATGGCCTGGCAGGGATGCTCCAGTTCGCTGAGCGCGTTGATCACGGGAATCGACGCGTGCATCGCCATGGTGGTAACGGACTCGTGTGAAAAGGTGCGCAGCACGACTCCATCGACCCAGCGCTCGAGATTGTGGGCCACATCGCTCAGGCTCTCGCGTATGCCCAGGCGAGACTGGGTCTGATCGACGAAGAACGAGGAGCCACTCAGGCTGTTGATGGCGGCCTCAAACGTCAGACGAGTGCGCAGCGACGGCTTCTCGAAGAAGAGGACTATCTGTTTACCCGACAGCACGCCGCGATAATCGGCGGGACGCGCCTTCATCGATGCGGCTAGTTCAAGCGCGCAAGCCAGTTCATCGGACGAGAAGTCCTGGACTGAAATCAGGTCGCGTCCGGTTACGCTGCGATAGGCGTAAGAACTCGGGCTCGCTCCCGGGGGAATGGTTGTAGCAATCAATGTCGCACCTCCTTCTGGTCGACAGCAGGTGAAAAATACTTAAATAAAATTTGCGGGAAGCGACGACTATAACTGTCGCTCTAAGGCGCGATCGAAGCGCGGCCCCGGCCATGCGCCGTTCCTGCGCTCGGTGGGACGAAGAATGAGACTGGTCATGACGCAATCACCTCGGTGCCGCAATCGATGGGATGAGTAAAAAATCCAGGCAGCACTTCGGCGTGCGTCGCCGGCAGAATACGCACGCGAGTCACGCCCTTCTTCAAAGCCTTGGTGCAGGCTTCCAGCTTGGGCAACATGCCACCGCTGATCGTCGCCTGTTGCACCATGCCGGCGATCGCGTCCAGGTCGAGCCAGCGAATCACGGAGCCGCCGCTGTCTTTGACCCCGGCAACATCGGTGAGGTAGACCAGGGCATCGGCATCGCAGGCCACAGCCAGGGCCGAGGCCATCTGATCGGCATTCACGTTGTAGTATTCTCCGTCGAACCCCAGCGCCAGGCTGGAAATAACCGGCACTACGCCGGCATTCCAGAAGCGCTCAATCCACTGCGGATCGACGGCGCAGATTTCGCCTACGTAGCCCAGGTCGGGCTGCTTCTTCCGGGTAGCGAGCACCATGCGAAGATCACCACCGCAGATCCCGATAGCAGGCTGCCCGGCAGCGCCCACGGCCGCCACCAACTGCTTGCTGAGCTGGCCGGCAAAAACCATCATGGCCACGTCGCGGGTTTGAGAATCGGTCACCCGCAGGCCATTGATGAAAGTGGTCTCGCAGCCGAGTTGCTTCATCGTCCGGCTTAAAGCTGCGCCGCCACCATGCACGATCACCAGCTTGTGACCTTCGCTGCACAAACTGGGGATAGTCTTGGCGAACTTGCGGACGAGTTCTTTATCCTCGAGCGCCGCGCCTCCGATTTTGACCACCAGCTTCATTGCAATCCTTCTTTTTCATTGATCCCGAACATCAGATTCATGTTTTGAACAGCCTGCCCGGCAGCGCCTTTTAGCAGGTTGTCGATGCAGGAAACCAGCACTGCACGCTTGCCGTCCGGCGACAAAGAAAATCCGATGTCGCAATAATTCGTGTTCAGCGAAAACTTGATCTGCGGCAGCCGCGCTGCTCCAAAAACACGCACCCAGGGCTTGTCGGCGTAGAACTCACGCAGCGTCTGCTCCAGTTCTTCGCTAGTCGCAGGCTTCGCCAGCTTCACGTAGATGGTGGACAGGATGCCGCGCGGGATCGGCAGCAGGTGCGGCGTAAACTGCAGCGACCCGCCACCGAGCCCGAGCTGCTCCAGCACTTCCCCCGTGTGCCGGTGTCCAAAAACACTGTAGGCACAGAAGTCACCATCGACCTCGACGAAATGGGTCTTCGCGGTCGGGCTCTTCCCTGCCCCGGATACACCTGACTTGGAATCGCAAATGATTCCGTGCTCCAGATCGACATATTCGGCGCGAATCCAGGGTGCCAGCGCGAGAATGATTGACGTCGAGTAACACCCTGGATTCGCCAGCAACCTCGCGCTTTTGATCTCTTCTGCGTGCAATTCCGGCAAGCCGTAAACGGCGGAGCTGTCCAGCTCGGCTTGTTCGGGCTCTTCGGCGAAGCCATACACCTTGCGGTTCTCTGCCTGCTTCAGCCGCCACGCTCCACTGAGATCGATCACCCGAAAGCCCTGGGCAATCGCTTCCGGCACCAACTCGCGGGAGAACTCGTGGGGCGTGGCGAAAAACACCACATCGACACCGGCATCCTTCATCCGCTGCCAGGAAAAATTCTCGAACGGAAAGCCGACGTTACCCAACAGCTGCGGATAGGCTTCGCTCAGATCCCCATAGCCGCCGCTTTCCCCATTGCGCCGCACCAGAAGCGGCTTCTTTGCTCCCGCATGGCGCGCGAGCAGACGCACCAGCTCGAAGCCGGAGTATCCGGTGGCGCCAAAGATCGCGGGTTGTATCGCTGCGTTCATTTCTCTTTTAGGCAAAGTACTTGCGTAATCGTTGCGCCAACTTGATGGCGCTTCTGGAATCCGGCGCAATGGCCAAAATCGTGTCGTCGCCTCCGATGGTGCCGACGACTTCATCCCACTCCTCAGCGTCAATGGCGGCCGAGACCGGCTGCGCGCTGCCCGCGCTGGTCTTGATAATCACCTGGTTCAGCGCGGTCTTCACGTCGTACACAAATGTCTGAATCAGACGCTCAATCGAGGGCAGCGAGAGTTCGCCATCTTCGCCCTGGGGCAGCTTGTAACCTTCCGCGGTCTTCACCAGTCCCAACTCGTGAATGTCGCGCGACAGCGTCGCCTGGGTCACGTGATGGCCCCGCCGGAACAAAATCCGCCGCAACTCGTCCTGGCTGCCGACTTCGCGGTCGGAAAGCAGGTCTCGAATAGCGGCATGGCGTGACAGTTTCGACATCGCATAAATATACAGCTATATGTATATTAATACGCTGCGGCTCGGTGTCAAGCGTTTTCCGAAAACTTTGCGGGGCTTACGACAGGAAAGTCCCGGGCCAGTCCTCCGGATCATCGTCTTGTCGGGCCGCCACAGCGTCTGGTCCCCGGCAAAGACTTCCGGCAGCCAACCCAGGCCGGGGTTCATCCAAACCTGACAGCGGGCCGCAGTGAGATTTCTTTCCCGCGGGCGGCAATTTCAGCCAGGCGATCATCTATTCTGCATATAAGACAACATGAACCTGTCTCCTAACGTGACGTGGTACAAGGATGCCGTCATTTACGAGGTCCATGTGCGCGCATTTTTCGACAGCGTAATGGACGGCATCGGCGACTTCGGCGGCCTGACGCAGAAGCTGGACTACCTCGAGGACCTGGGCGTGACGGCGATCTGGCTGCTGCCCTTCTGTCCTTCGCCCTTGCGCGACGATGGTTATGACATCTCCAATTACACCGAGGTTCATCCCTCCTACGGCACCCTGCGCGACTTTCAGCGCTTTCTGCGCGAAGCTCACCGGCGCGGATTGCGGGTCATTACCGAGTTGGTGCTGAATCACACTTCGGACCAGCACGTATGGTTTCAGCGCTCCCGGCGCGCGGCTCCCGGCACCCGCTGGCGCAACTTCTATGTGTGGAGCGACAGCCCCGAAAAGTACAGCGACGCGCGCATAATTTTTAAGGATTTCGAAACCTCGAACTGGGCCTGGGACCCGGTGGCCAAGGCGTACTACTGGCACCGCTTCTACTCCCATCAGCCTGACCTTAACTGGGACAATCCCGAGGTCCGCGAAGCCATGTTCGCCGCCATGGATTTCTGGTTCGATCTGGGCGTGGATGGGCTACGGCTGGATGCCGTGCCTTATCTCTTCGAGCGCGAAGGGACCAACTGCGAAAACTTGCCGGAGACGCACGACGCATTGCGAGAACTGCGCAAGCATGTCGACGAAAAGTATCGTGATCGGATGTTGCTGGCTGAGGCCAACCAGTGGCCGGAGGACGCGGTTGCCTACTTCGGCGGCGGCGACGAGTGCCATATGGCGTTTCACTTCCCGGTGATGCCGCGCCTATTCATGTCGCTGCGAATGGAAGATCGCTATCCCATTACCGACATTTTAAAGTTGACGCCGCCGATTCCCGACAACTGCCAGTGGGCCATGTTCCTACGTAATCATGATGAGTTGACGCTGGAGATGGTCACCGACGAAGAGCGCGACTATATGTATCGCACCTACGCGCGCGACCGCGAGATGCGCGTCAACCTTGGCATTCGCCGCCGACTCGCGCCGCTGCTGGAAAACGATCGCCGGCGAATCGAGTTGATGAATGCGCTGCTGTTCTCGCTGCCGGGCACGCCGGTCCTTTATTACGGCGACGAGATCGGGATGGGCGACAACGTTTTTCTCGGCGACCGCAACGGTGTTCGCACGCCCATGCAGTGGAGTGCCGATCGCAATGCCGGGTTCTCGCGAACCAATCCGCAACGCCTGTACCTGCCGGTGAATATCGACCCGGAGTATCACTACGAAGCGGTAAACGTCGAAACCCAGCAGAATAATCCTCACTCCCTGCTGTGGTGGACCAAGCGGCTGATTCAGCAACGCAAGCAATTTCGCGCCTTCGGACGCGGCACGCTGGAGTTTCTCTACCCCAGCAATCGCAAGGTGCTGGCCTTCCTCCGGCAACTAGAGGACGAGCGTGTGCTGGTCATCGCGAATCTCTCGCGTTTTGCGCAATGCGTGGAGCTCGACCTCACCGGCTTCCAGGGCTCGGTGCCGGTCGAGGTGTTCGGACGGGCAAAATTCCCGCCCATCACTGAGAACCCGTACCTGCTATCGCTGGGTCCGCATGCCTTCTATTGGTTCCATCTGCAGCCGAGGGAGACGACGCAGGAATCGCTCAACGTCAGCACCGCGCCGCAGGAGTTGCCCGTGGTACAGGTAGGTCCGGCGGAAGACGTCTTCTCCGAGGACACTTTACAAAAGCTGCAACATATTATTCCGCCTTTGTTGCGCACGCGCCCCTGGTTTCTGGGTCGGCGGCGCTACATTACCGGCCTGTCTTTGCAAAATGTCCTGGCTCTGCCGGAAACTGCCGCTCATCTGCTGTTCTTGAATGTCGAGTATGGCGACGGCGATCCCGAGGTTTACCTGATCCCGATCTCGGTGTCGACTGGCGACAAGTCCGAAGCCATCCTGCACGACCGTCCTGATGTGGTGTTGGCCCGTTTAGACGGTCCCGGACCGGAGACCACGGCACTGCTTTACGGAGCTACGTTCGACCGTGATTTCAGCGATTCGTTGTTGCGGGCTATCGTCCGCCGCCGCAGGATCAAGGGCGAAAGCGGCGAGTTGATTGGCGCTCACACCCGCGATTTTCGCGGAGCGTGGAAGGCGGTTCGGTCCAACTTAGAGCCTAGTCCGCAGCAGAGCGATCACTGCTTCACGGTCATCAACTACGGCGACGATTTTGTGCTGAAGCTGTACCGCAAGTTGGAGGAGGGCATCAATCCGGGACGCGAAGTGCCCGAGTTCCTGTGCGAGCAAACCAGTTTCAGGGCGGTGCCTCGGGCGCTGGGCTCGCTGGATTACCGGCGCCCGCACACGGATTTTACCCACGAGACCACTATCGGCACCCTGAGCAGCTTCATTCGCAATACAACGAATGGCTGGTCGTACACCCTGGACCACCTGGGCCTGTTCTTCGAACATGCTTTAGCCATTCCTCAGGAGCACATCGTGGCTAGCGATTTGGCTTTGCCGGATCCGCTGATGGCGGGAGCCAGGCCAGTACCTCAAATTGTCGCGGAGTTACTGGGAACGTACGCGGATAACATTCGCGCGCTGGCGCATCGTACGGCTGAGCTGCATGTCGCCTTGAGCAGCCGGCCTGACATCGCCAACTTCGCGCCGGAACCGTTCACCACGTTTTACCGCCAGAGCGTTTATCACGGCATGTTGGGGCAACTGAACCGGGCATTTGAGCTCCTGCGGAGCCGGGCCCGGGCTCTGCCGCAGAATGCCCAGCAGGACATCGCCGAGGTGCTCAACCGCGAAGACGAGATCCGCCAGGAGTTGCTACTGCTGCGCGACAAACGCATGTCTGGAAACCGCATACGGAATCACGGCGATCTTCACCTGTCGAATGTGCTGTTCTCGGGCAGCGATTGGGTCATCACCAACTTTGAAGGTGACGCCAGTCGCTCGCTCAGCGAACGCCGGATCAAGCGCTCAGCTTTGCGCGACGTAGCCACCATGTTGCGATCCTTCCATTACGTTTCGCACGCGGCGTTGTTCGGCGACGTGCCTGGGATCGTCCCCAGCCGCGATGGACACCCGCAGCTGGAAATGTGGGCGCTGACCTGGTATCGCTGGGTGAGCGCTATCTTCCTCAGAGAGTATCTGCAAGCCGCGGCGGGCGGTCTGTTTCTTCCCCAGAAGGATGACGAGCTGAGAGTTCTGCTGGGCGCCTATATGACCGACCGGGCCCTGGCCGAGATTGAGTACGAGTTGGAGCACCGGCCGGAGTGGATCCGCATTCCGGTACACGGCATCCTGGAGCAGCTAAAGGCGGAGTAACCTTGGCCTATTTCTTGGGGATCAGCCGAGCGTTCTCATACTGGCTGAAAATGGCGTTGGCGCCTTCGTGCGCGGGAGTTCCGGCCAGCAGCGCTTCCTTGCGATAGACCAGGTTGCTGGCATTGTAGGTCGCCAGTTCGAAGCCGTGGCCGTGAGTGATGGCGTCGGTGGGACAGGCTTCAACGCAGTATCCGCAAAAAATGCAGCGGTTGTAGTCGATGTTGTAAACCTTGGCGTAGCGCTCAGCGCCGCTCACGCGATGAGTTTCGGTGTTCTCCGCCGCCTCAATGTAAATGCAGTTGGACGGACAGGCGGCGGCACACAGAAAACAGGCCACGCACTTCTCCAGCCCGTTCTCGTCGCGTTGCAACACGTGCATGCCACGAAAACGATCCTGGAACATCGCGCCCCGGGTGGGGCCGGGGCCATCGGGATAGTTCTCCACGGTCGTGGGCTTGAACATCTCCATGAAGGTGACGCTCATGCCTTTGGCGATCGCCGCTATGTTCTTAACGATTCCCATGTCGCAATCAGTATAGCAATCCGGGGACGGCTCGCGCTTCGGCCCAAGCGCTGCCCAGCCCTAGCCAAAAACCAGGCTACACCAGAAGCATCAGCCCGAGGGTCAGCCAGCCTAAGCGCTGCCGCGTCCGGGGCGGGCTTTCAACAATTCATAATGATGCTGAGCGTGGCCCCCCGCAATATAAGCCAATGCGCGGACGGTGACCCGGTTGCCATTGGCCAACCCGGAGCGTGTGTCCGCACCCGGTGGCAGCGAGCCGAGGAGCGCGATCGTGGATTTGCGAACGCTCTCGAACTCAGCCAGCAGGTCGTCAAGACTGCGCGAATTGGAGGCCGCCTCGCGCACGTAGTCGTCCTGCTCAAATCCTTGCAGTTCCTTCCCATCGCCACGGGCGAAGCGCAGGACGCGATAGGTTATGACGCGCTCGGTGTCGCACAGGTGTCCAAGAACCTGCTTGACACTCCACTTGCCAGGTGCCGTCGGAGCGCTGGCGTCTTCATCCGAGAGGCCGACCAGCAACTGGCGGTAGTCCCCGGGCTGCTTGGCCACGAAGTTGAGTAAAGAGCCATCGGGAACGCGGGCAATGTAGTTCTTGTAGAAGTCGGCGTATTCGGTGCTGTCAGGGCGAGTAAGCATAACCAATAAACTTTGACACAGACCGGGGGACGGGGCAACTCGAGTTCCCATTCGCCGAAGCTGTAGATTCGCGAGATGTTTTACTAGAAGCCATCCAGCCATCTCATAAATCGCATGAGGTGGCGATTTGTATCAGGGCGCGCCTTCAGGCGTGCCGCATAGCCGCCGTCTATGACTTGGGCTTTTGCCCCTGACGACCACTCTTTGAGGCGTCTTACTAGTAAGATTTCATATCCTCGTCTTACTAGTAAGACGTTTCGAAAATCGCGGTACGGGTGGTTTGTATCAGGGCACGACTTTGAGTCGTGCCGAACGACGCCCTACAAAGGTCTGGGCTTTAGCCCCAGCAAGAGCGGTTGTCGGGAGAGCGCACGATTGCCTGCTATTACTATCGGGGCATGTCCTTGCCCGGGCTGTGATCAAGAGGACGGCCGCGGATATCGCGGGTGAAGCATAGCAGAGACCACCTTTTCCACGGCTAGCCTCGTCCCTTCCGCATCGAGAATCGCGTCCCCCGTTATAATCCTCTGGTTGCATTCGGAGACGGAACCATGCCACGTGGCGCCATGCCTCGCCGGCCGTCGCGCACCGGCCGCCAGGACAAAGTTGCCAGCGCGCCCCTGCGGGCCAAAGTCAAACGGAGCGCACCGATTCGGCAAAAAGGGGGCAAACCTGCTGCGCCCATCTCAACCGGGCTCGTGGCGCGGAAAAGCCGTGTCGCCAGATCCAAGGCCGCCACAATCAAGGGCTACAATCCCCTCGCGCCGGCACGGGTCAACGAAATTCTGAAGCGCCTCGACGAGCGCTATCCCACCGCGACTTGCGCTCTGCATCACAACAGCGCCTGGGAGCTGCTGGTGGCGACCATCTTTCGGCGCAGTGTACGGACGTGCGCGTCAATATGGTCACGCCCGTCCTTTTTCAGAAGTATCCGACGCCCGAGGCATTTGCTGCGCTGAAGCCCGAAGAGCTGGAAGCCTGACATCCGCTCCACCGGCTTCTTCCGCAATAAATCCAAATCGCTGGTCGGGGCGGCGCAGAAAATCATCAGCGACTTTGGCGGCGACGTGCCGCGCACTATGGATGAGTTGCTGCAGATTCCCGGCGTCGCCCGCAAGACCGCTAACGTCGTGCTCGGCTCCTGGTACAGAATCGCCGACGGCGTAGTGGTCGACACGCATGTGCAGCGCATCTCGCGACGCCTGGAGCTGACGAAAAATGAAGACCCGCGGAAGATCGAGCAGGACCTGATGCAAGTGGTCCCACGCGACAAGTGGATTCTCTTCTCCCACCAGATCATTCTGCACGGCCGCGCCATCTGTATCGCCCGCCGTCCCAAATGCGCTGAGTGTCCGCTGGAGAATCTTTGCCACGCCGCCGACAAGACCTGGAGCACGGTCGACATTCACAAGGCAGCCAAGCCTTAGGAGAGCGCCGCGGGATCGTCGCTCGCGCAAACCAGGCACATTACTGCAATTTGCGGCGGCTCAGCCTGGTCACACATCCTTGGCGGCCAAATATACATAGCGGCGCAAGCGCTTCTCCGACGTCAGTGTATGAACGCAGTCGAGAAAGCTTTGCACACCCTGAAAGCTGCTCTCGCCCTCCGCGGCAGTAAGCTGGCTGGCTCGCTCTTGCCGGGCCTCATACCATCGCTTCGCGATCACCGCTACGTTTGCAGTGCTGTCGCTGGCAGAGATTATGCGAAAACCCGCCTCTGTGATGAGCCGCTCGTTCTCACCCGGAGGACTGAACAGGTAGTAGCCGATGGAGCTGCGGGTCGCTATCTCTTCCTGCGAAACAATTCCGCCGACCACCAGGGCATCGCTGAAAAGTAGCCGCCCACCCGGCTTGAGCACCCGGAACAGCTCGCCCAGAACGCCAGCCCGGCCGGGCACGTGACACAGCACATCGTTGGCAAAAGCGGCATCGAACGTCGCCGCCGCGAAACCGAGTTTCTGTGAGGCGTCGTATTGCTCAAAGCGCACTCGCGAACCCAGACCACTCTGTCGCGCAAGTTCATTGGCGGTCTGCACCGCGTGCGCATTGATGTCCAGGCCGACTACCTGGCAGCCGATGCTCTGGGCTAGCCGCAGGGCGTACTGGCCCGCACCACTACCCACCTCGAGCACCGCGCTGCCGGCAGTCAACTCCAGCAGTTGTGGAATCTGACTCGATTCTTCACGGGTGACCCAGCTGGTCTGGCCCAGGTCTTCTCCGTAAGTTTCGATTCGCACCGCCCGGTAGATGTCGAGTTCATAATTTCCGTAGGCGTTGTCGTAAAGATTCACCTTCTCCGGCATTGCACCTCCGGGCTAGCGTGGTTCGTGATTTGGGTATCCAATGCCCCGGGAAATATTAGCAGGACACACTCGCTTTTCGGGATGGAGCGCGCGTTGTAGAATCCATCCAGAGCCCGCTTCATGGTGACGTTTTGAAAAAAGTTACAGGTTGCCTTCTGTTCGTCCTTCTTGTTCTGGCACTGTCCGCACCGCCGGTTGCCCACGCTCGAACCACCAAGACCAAACAAACCAAGCAGCAGAAGGACGCGGCAAAGCAATACAAGAAATACAGCAAGCAATACAACAAGCAGCAGAAGAAGCAGCTGAAAGCACAACAGAAGGCGAACAAGAAGTTTAATAAGAACCGGCCGACGATCACGGTAACGTGAAGTGCCTGCTGAAGCCTGGCGTGCCGTCCGGATCAGGCGCGTGGCTTTTGGACGCGATCAACGGGCACAACCGCCGATACCCTGATAGAGTCTTTCGACAGCGGTCGCGTAGCGCTGTGCCGCTAGGATGACACGACTTTCTTTTCGGGCTCTATTCACTGACACCAGATGCGGACGACTAACCCCTAGCCACTGACCACTAGCCACTTCTTTGCTATCCTCTCTGCATACTCCATGCGTATCATTTTCACCGCAATCGTATTGCTTATGACCGTGACCGCACCTGCACAGCAACCGCTCGCCGCACCCCAAGCCATCACCGATCCCACCAAACTGGAGAGCAAGACCGTTGCCGACATGCAGAACTTCTCCATCGAGAAGCTCTACATGACCCGGCAGATCGGCGACTCGACCTGGTCGCCGGATGGCAAGCAGATCGCCTTCATCTCCAACATCAGCGGCCGCAGCAATCTCTGGCTCGTGCCCGCAACCGGCGGCTGGCCAACGCAGCTGACCATCAGCGATCAACGGCAGACACAGCCGGTGTGGTCGCCCGACGGCACCTGGATCGCCTATGCCTCCGATCACGATGGCGACGAGCAGTGGGACCTCTTCCTGGTCTCGCCCAAAACCGGCGACGTGGTGAATATCACGATGTCGCCGGAGTCAGCCGACGTCGAACCTGCGTGGTCGCCCGACAGCCACCAGATCGCCTACGCCACCAAGCCCAAGACCGGATCGAGCTATGAGATCGAGTTGATGGACGTTGACACGCGCCACCTACGCCATCTGACCAAGAACACGCCCAAGGAGTTGAGCAACGAGAATCCCATCTTCTCTCGCGATGGCAAGTTCATCGTCTACACGCAATCGCATGCCAGCGGCAAAGACTCCAACGTCTTCCTGCTCGATCTGGCCAGCGGCCAGAGCACTAACCTGACGCCGCATGAAGGCCAGCACAATTTCTCGGCCAGCGACATTTCACCCGACGGCAAGACCGTGCTCATTACGTCGGACGCGCATAACGGGTACGACAATGTGGGGCTCGTCGATGTCGCGACCAGGAAGATCGACTGGCTGACCGGAGAGAAGTGGGAGCTGGCCGCCGGCACATTTGCTCCTGACGGCAAATCGCTCAACTGGACCGCAAACATCGACGGAAACGTTAATGTCTATTTCTACGACATTGCAGACAAGAGTGTTACGGCATTGCCGCTCGGCGGGGGCGTCAACACGCTCGGGGGTAATCCCCATGCCCTACACGCGCGACGGATCGAAGCTGCTTTATTACCATAACGGCGCCGACGCCCCCGGCGACCTTTGGGTCTATGACGTCGCCTCAAGGCAGTCGCAGCAGATCACTCATGCGCTAGTCGGGGGCCTGCGCAGCGCCGACATGGTCCAACCATATCTGGTCCACTATCCCAGCCGCGACGGCAAGTGGACGCTGTCGGCCTTCGTTTACGTGCCCAACAACATTCAGCGTAACGCCAAATTTCCGGCTATCGTCTACATTCACGGCGGCCCGGCGGCGCAGACGGTCGACTCGTTCAATCGCTTCATTCAGTACATCGTCAACCAGGGCTACCTGGTGATCGCGCCGAATTATCGCGGCTCGACCGGATATGGCAAGCAGTTCGTCGACGCCAACCTCGGCGACGCTGGAGGCGGCGACCTGAACGACGTGCTCGACGCGGCGGAGTGGATCAAGAAGAGCGGCTTCGTTGATCCGAAGAAGCTCATCGTGATGGGAGGAAGCTACGGCGGCTATCTCAGCATGATGGCTGTGACTAAGGCGCCCGACCTGTGGGCAGCGGCCGTTCCCATCGTTCCTTTCGTGAACTGGTTCACCGAGATCGCCAACGAAGATCCCAGTCTGCGCGAGTATGACCTGGCGACCATGGGCGATCCGGTAAAGAACAAGGCGCTCTACGAAGATCGCTCGCCCATTAACTTCGTCGACCAGATCAAGGCTCCATTGTTGCTTCTGGCGGGCGGCAACGATCCTCGCTGTCCGGCTGACGAATCGCAGCAGGTGGCCGATGCCGTCAAAAAGCGCGGCGGAACAGTGCAATTGAAGATTTATAAAGATGAAGGCCACGGCTTCTCGCGCGTGGAGAACCAGATCGACGCCTATCAGCGCGTGTCAGATTTTCTGAAAGTGCACGTGCCGTCGCCGGGCTGCGGATGCTCGGTGTATGAGTGAGGCCGCTGTTCGATATTCGCTCTTCGCTTTTGGCGCTTAGCCTTTAGCTCTTAGTAATCAGCTTAGTGCGTCGTAAGATCATGGGGCATTCGCCCTCAATGTGTCATCCTGAGGCCGCGTTCGCCACGCCTTTGCGACCCATTGCTATTGTGGATACGGCCAGTGCGCTGTAAATGGACCTGCGGCCGTGGCTCTACGAGCTTTGCTGATCATCCGATAGCAGTTATGCGGTTTCCGGCGAGCTGACAGTCACGCGGGGTCTCGCATACCGGTCTTTCATCCGCAAGAAATATTCTTCGTAGGTAATTCTCGAGAGGTACGCGATCGCAGTTGCAATCGGGAGCGCGATTGCGAACCGAAGACAGGCGAGGCCAAAATCCGCCCCCGCCAAAGCAGGCAGGAAGCTTTTGTAAGCCGCGCCACACAGTTCGATAACCAGGTAATGGATCAGGTATAAGCCATAACTGATGTAGCCGTAGAACGAGAGCAAGCGTATGTTTGTCCAGCCCCTGTGTATTCCCGTGCCCAACCAAAGCGAACCGGCAATCATGGCAAGCGCGCCGTAATTGACCAGTGTCCCGCGCAGGCCATAGGCCAGAGTTTGGTTAGCGAAGAGGCTCACAATTTCGGCGACAGCGGTTCCTGCCGCGGCAATGCCTGCAAGCTTCAGCAAATTTTCCCGGCTTCCCCAAGCCGACCGCGCGAAGATGGCCAGCAGAGCGCCCAACGCCAGTCCATCGGCTGTCATCCAGGTGTAGCGGAAGGAGCCGATTCGATGCAGACCTCCCCACGGTACCTGCGCTCCTGCATGCAGCGCGACAAGTCGCAGCAGGGGTTCGACCAGACAAATCAGCAAGGCCGTGATCGCCAAACTTCGTTTGGTCAAGAGTTTTACCACCGTTGGCCAAAGTAAATAGAAATGCTCCTCCACCGCTAGCGACCATAGCGGCCAATAGAACACGCGCACTCCGAACATGGGCGCGAGATTTGAGAGATAGATAAAGCTGAGACCAAGGAATGCACCTAAGCCGTTCCCCGGTTGGATCCCGGTGCGGCCCAGGATAAAAAGTATTAACAACAGCAGGTAATAGGCGGGCAGGATACGAAGAGCGCGGTGAGAGTAAAAGCGCGAATAATATCGAGGCTTGGTACGGCTGTCGAGGAGGATGCCGGTAATTAGAAACCCCGACAGCACGAAAAACAGATTCACGCCCGCCCAGCCTTGCGACACCAGAGTGAGTATGGCGCGTTGCCACACCGGACGTGCCACGGCGGCTGTCCCTATTGTCTCCTCGAATCCGTGAAAGACAAACACGGCCAGAATAGCGATGCCGCGAAGGGTATCGAGTTCGGGCATTCGGGGCCGGACAATGGGATCCGTCGTCGACGCGGAGTTTGTGGAATTCATTGTCCCTGGCCTGCCAACGCGCTTAGTTACAAACGGATTCGCTTGCGCCGCTGACAGTCACACACTATAACCCAGCGAGGGATTCCAAGGTAAAACCGTTCCACGGTGGTTCACTGCCCTTGCCGGCCGCAGGCGCGCAGCATAACGCCATACTTCACGATAGCCTGCACCAGGCCAGGGATGGTGTACTTCATCGCCTCGATATTGACAGGCAGGGAGAACGAGCGCAGTGTCGCTGAAGTCACCGGCCCTATGGATGCACTGGCTACGCCTGGATTGCGGGCCGATTGGCTCAGGACCGCACGTGCACCGCGCAATCCCAGCAGGCCGACGAAATTCTTCACGGTGGAGGAACTGGTGAAGGTGATGGCGTGCGGCCGGCGCTTCTTGCTGGCCAACGCCGCGTGCAATCGCTTCGCCGACGATTGTGGCGCGACGGTTTCGTACGCTTCGACCACGTCAACCTCGGCGCCCGCCTTGCGCAGCTCCCGGGGGATCACATCGCGCGCGACTTTGGCCCGCACCAGCAGAACGCGCTTCCCTTTCACCCGCCGTTGTAACGCAGCCACGACCGACTCGGCAATATATTCCTTCGGCGTCACCGTCACCTTCAGCCCATGCTCTTCGATGGCCTTCCTGGTTGCCGGGCCGATGGCGGCTATTTTCAGATGGGCCAACGCCCGGGTATTGATTTTCTTCTTCGCCATGCGCTCGAACAAAGCCTCGACACCGTTCACGCTGGTCAGGATCAGCCAGTCGTAAGTTGCCAGGTTTCGCAATCCTGCGTCCAGCGGTCGATAGGAACTGGGTCGGCGAATTTCGATGAAGGGGATCTCCAGGACCTCGCACCCGAGTTCGCGCAAGGCAGAGGATAGCGCGCCCGCTTGCTTCCTGGCCCGCGAAACCAGTACGCGGCAGCCGAGCAGAGGTAAGTTACTTCGTACCATGTTTTTGGGGAAACGATTTGCCAAAAGTAGAGGTCCTTCGACTCCGATGTCGCAATGCTCGGCGACGTCTCCGCTCAGGATGACAATTCCTTACCGATCACCTAGCTACTGATTACTGGATTACTGCCACTGAAACTGGCTACTGAAACTGGCTACTGGCAACTGACAACTGCTTCTCTCACGGTTGTTGCGGCGCCACCGTACCAGCGCCATAAACGTCTTCCAGAATCTTAGTGGCTCCTCGACGCAGAAGTATGTCGCCCACGTGCTCGCCCAGCGCTATCGGATCGCTGCCACTCTGGCGCTCGCGCAAAATCACCGAGCCGTCCGGCTGCGCGACGATGGCAATCAGCTGTAGCTCGCCATCCTTGCTCTCGGCGAACGCGCCGATGGGAACCTGGCAACCGCCACCCAGTTTGTTCAGCAACGCTCGCTCGCAAGTAGTGGCCGCCCGTGCCGCGGCATCATCAAGGAACGCGAGATGTTTGCGCATCTCCGTGTCGCCGGCGCGAATCTCGATGCCGAGCGCGCCCTGTCCCGCTGCCGGGCACATGAACTCTTCCGACAGGACTTCCTTCACCAGTTGGGTTTTGCCCAGGCGGGTCAGTCCGGCGGCGGCCAGAATAATCGCGTCGTACTCGCCCGCTTCCAGCTTGCGCACTCGGGTGTCGACATTGCCCCGCAACGCGTGAATCACCAGGTCGGGCCGCGCCACCTTCAACTGGGCCTGCCGCCGGAGACTGCTGGTGCCCACCAGCGCGCCCTTGGGCAGAGCTCTGACACTGTCGTACTTCACCGAAAGAAACACATCGCGCGGATTCACCCGCGTCGTAATCGCCACCAACTCAAAGCCGGGAGGCAACTCCGTCGGCAGGTCTTTCAGGCTGTGTACCGCCAGATCGACGCGGCCCTCGGCCAGCGCGTCCTCGATCTCCTTGGTGAACATGCCTTTGGTGCCTACCTGCGCCAGCGCGACATCGGTGATCTTGTCGCCGGTGGTCTTGATGATTTCCAGTTCGATCTCATGTCCCTGCTCGCGCAGCAGGGCCGAGATATGATTGGCCTGCCAAAGAGCGAGTTGCGATCCGCGCGAACCTATTCTTAAGTGTGCCATCAGTTTCGCGCCTCCGGTTTTCCGCTGGCCACGGTGTCCGCTTGGTCTCGCTCAGCCGATGCTTTCGCATCCCGCAACCCAAACAGCTTGCGTACCAGGTCAATGACCGTCGTGGCCTCCGACGATTCGCGCGCCGCACTCTTCAATGTCGTAATCGGTGTGTGCATGATCTTGTTGATGATGCCTCGGGTTAGGGCCTCGACCGCCAACTCCTGCTCCGGACTCATCGCGCCCAGGCGGCCACGCACGCGGTCAATCTCGGCCTGGCGAACGGTCTCCAGATGCTCCTGGAGCGAAACGATCGTGGGCACCACATCCAGCGTCTGTAGCCGCGCTTGGAATTTGTCTACCTCAAGCTGCACGATTGCTTCGGCGCGATCGGCCTCGACCCGGCGATCGGCCACATGCGACGAAACCACCTGCTGCAGGTCGTCGATGTCGTACACAAAGATGCCGTCCAGCTTGTTCATCTCCGGATCGACGTCACGCGGAACCGCGATATCGATGAAGAACATGGGACGGTTACGGCGGCGGCTCAAGAACTTCTCACCATGCTCCTTGCGGAAGATGGCATGCGGCGCACCAGTTGAGCTGATCACGATGTCGGCGCGCGGGATGGTCTCGTATAACTGCTCGAATGGAATCGCCTCGCCGTTAAACTTATTCGCCAGCGCCAGCGCGCGATCGTAGGTGCGATTGGCGACATAGATGTGTTCGGCCCCGTGAGCCAGCAAATGGCGCGCCGCCAGCTCGCACATCTTCCCTGCTCCCACCAGGTAAATGCTCTTGCCTTGCAGATTGCCGAAAATCTTCTTCGCCAGGTCAACCGCCACGGACGCAACCGACACTGCCGATGTAGCAACCGCCGTCTCATTGCGCACCCGTTTGGCGACGGCAAACGCTCGCGTCAGCAGCGCATCGAGTTGCGAGTTGACAGCGCCGACTGCGCGCGCCGTAGCGTAGGCTTCCTTCACCTGGCCTAGAATCTGCGGCTCGCCCACGATCATGGAGTCGAGGCTGGAAGCGACGCGGAACATATGTCGCACCGCATCGCGCTCGTGATATTCGTACAGATACTTGCGATACGGCTCGGGGTCGAAGCCGTAAAACTGGCGAACGAATCCTTGCAGGTCGGCGCTGCCATTTGTCGTGCGGGCCAGCAATTCCACCCGGTTGCAAGTGGAGACGATCATCGCCTCCTCCACGCCAGGGTACGATGCCAGGCTCTTGACCGCTTCCGGAAGCCGCGCCTCGGAGATGGCGAACCGCTCCCGCACATCGACCGGTGCGGTCTGGTGGTTCACGCCGATGAGAACAAAGTTCATGAAGGCAAAAACCTGTGTACGCGGCTGAAGTTATTCGCGGCCCAGGCGCCCACGGCTATCACAAAGGCAAACGTAGCCAGTAGGGCCGCCCGGCGGCCACGCCATCCTGAGTTCCAACGGGTGTACAGCAATAGCAGATACACCGCCCACATGATGAAAGACAGGAGAATCTTAGGGTCGTAAAAAAACGTGGGTCCGAACTTCTCAATCAATAAGACCGAGCCGGCCAGCAGTCCGAATGTCATGAAGGGAAAGCCGAAGAGCAAGGCTTTGTAGCCGATATCGTCAATCGTCTGCAGCGGCGGCAGCCAAGCCAGCACGGCCGTATTGCTCTTGGATTTCAAAGCGCGTTCCTGCGTCAGATACAGCAGGCTGGTTCCAAAACTGAGAAACAATCCGGCGTACCCAACGAAGATCGTCACTACATGAACGAAGATCCAACCATTACGCAACAAAGGCGAGGTCAACACGACCGGCTTTTGCCCAATGGCGGAGGCGAAGGTCAACACAAAAACAATCGGGAAGATCACGATGCCCGGCGAGGTCGTGCGATATCCAACGAAAAACACGAAGAACACTACCATCGCCAGAAACGCCAGCAGCGATTCCGAATACTGAATCGAGGCCAGCGACAGATGCCCGATCAGAATGGTGGATTCCACCAGCGACACGAAATGGAAGATGAGGCCGAGCCCGACTGCCGGCTCAACCACTTTCGCCAGGACGTTACCTTGCTTGCTCAGCAGCAGCAGGGAGTAAAGCAATCCCACGCCGTAGCAAACCACCGCGACTCGGAGCCAGATTAACGGCATAAACCCCATGAACGGTATCAGTTAAGTCTCACCCGTTCTGTCTAGACTAAGTATAGCGGGCGAGCAATCCCAGCCGAGTATAGATATCACGGCCCCGTGTGATCTACGTCACACCATCTTTAGTAGACGTGATTTGCAAGGAAGGACGGCACCGGCCCTTGTGACTAGCTCCGGAAGGAGGAATTGTGCTCTAGCTGGGATAGTGGAAGTGCACGATGTGTTGCGAGGCGATGGTCACGCCGTAGCGCATGGCGGGACGAAAGTGCCAGCGCTGCAACACATCCAGCACTTTCTGCTCGATGCCATAGCCGATGCCCTGAAGCAGCTTGGTTTCCACCACATTGCCTTGCGGATCGATGGTCACCTCGACGATAACGTCGCCCTGCACGCCGGCCGGCAAATCGGCGCGCGAGACGGGAGGATCGGGAAAGACCTCGGGCAATGCGGGAACGACCTCGTCGCCGGTGATGGGCGATCCGGGCACGCGTCCAAAGGGCGAACCGCCGCGAGCCGTCTGTTCAGCTCCGTTGGCTACCGTGGCTTGCTCGGGTTCAGGCTTGTTCTCGATCTTAGGAGGCTTAGGCTTCTTAGGAAGCGAAGCCCGCAATGTTAACTGTGGCTTATCGGGCAGGGCCCTGGTTTGCTCCGGACCAACCGGCGCCAGATAGATGATGGAAACCGATCCGGAAGATCCCGGTATTCCTGGCGCAACATCTGACGGCGTCAGGAAAAGGGGGCCGGCTTGGTGCAACAAGGCCAGCAACAGCGCCATATGCAAGGCGAACGACGCCACCATGGAGCGGCTCCATCGTTTGCGACCCGGCCACGGCATTTCCTCGAACATCGCCATCCCACCCGCTCAGTAACATGATTATGGGCCCGATTTGCTCACGATGTACAGCAACTATCGTGGCGCTCACCCCGATTTTGTCATCATTCGCTGCGGAAACGCGCCATCCTGAGCGATGGCAGAACTCCACTCTCTACCTTTGGACGACGGCATTAACCCAAGGTTAGTCTCGTCGAAAGTATCTGCCCTAGTCCACGCCGATGGATTCCAGCAAAACGGGCAGCATCTCGGCGTCCAGCCTCAAGCGGCGGCCGTGGTTCAGCATGTCGGGGATTTCGTCGAAGGCTTGCATCAGGCGGAGCTTGACCGCGGCATATTGTTCAGGCTCGCTCAGGCTGCGGCCCCGGCTGGAGACCCAAGCCTCCAGGGCGCGCGGCTGTAGAAAGATGCTGACGGCGAAAGTGGTTTTGCGGTCCGCGGTCACATCGAAGACAAATTCGGTTGAGGGCGCTTCGGGATCGCCTTTCAGCGCCGGCCGTTTGCCTACGAAATAGTATTGATAAACGTAGCCAGTTTGCCCGGTGTAGGCCTTCATGCGGCGGATGGTCATGTGCGTAGCGCTCGGTGATATTTTATTCCGCCTTAGCAACTAGCGACTAACAACTAGCAATTAGCGAAAAGCCAAGAAATCTCGCAGCGGCTTGCTTGGTCTCAAACTCTTGCGCGACTCTTGACACGAATCCTACGCGAAGGAAAAGTTGGGGTCCTGAACGTAACGATCTTTTGGCTAGTTGCTAGTTGCTAGTCGCTTTTTGCTTCCGCTACTCCGTCGGGCGTTCCCGCAGAATCGCAGCCGCCGTTTCCGAGCTTACCGGCGAGTAATACACCTCTTTAAAGGTATAGGACTTTGCCTTGGTACCGAGGAGGGGGAGAATCTCCAGGTGCCAGTGATAGTCGTCGTCGAGGGTCTTCCAGAAGCCGAGCGTTTCTGAGCGGCGCACGGTGTTAGGTGAGGTATGCAGCACCATGTGGAAGCCGTCGGCGATGGTGCGAATGCGGTGCAAGGTCCGCCGCAGCAGCGCGGCAAAGTCGCGCATCGCGCCCGACTTCATGGCGGTGCGTTCAAAGTACGCTTCATGACTGCGGGGAGCGATCCAGGTTTCGTAGGGAACGCGGGGCGCGTACGGACAAGCAGCAATATAGTCGCCACGGACCTCGATCACACGTAACTTCTGTTCCTGCTCCTGCTGCAGGATATCGCAGAAGACGCAGCGCTCCTTTACCTGGAAGTGCTGCTTCGCCGCTCGCAACTCATACAGCACGCGTCGCGGCACAAAGGTCGTGGCCACGATCTCCGTCGTCGGGTGGTCGAACTCCTGGCCCGACATGCTGCCATAGTTCTTAAACACGCTGATGTACTTGAAGCGGGCATCGCCTTTCAAATCCTGGATGCGCTGACCGCACAGCGCCAGATATTCCTCGATTTCGCGGTCCTCGGCATTCCACAGATGGCGGTCGTGGCGGGCGTTTTCGACGATCACCTCATGAGCCCCCACGGGACGCATTTTGTCATACAGTCCATTGCCCGAGCGGCCAGGTTCGCCATCGATTCCGTAGAGCGGCCGCGGATGGACGACGGCCCGCGCCGACCATGGACTGCCATTGACCGTGGGCGAGGTTGCAATCACCTGTAAAGGCATGCCGGACTCGGGACAAAACGGGCAGAACGAATCGGCCGACGAGCCGGCTTCTGGCTCATCGCCGCAGATCACCCAGGAGCGGGTGATGGGATCTTTGCGCAGTTCCATCACTTTTACTCTACGTCCAGGGGCGGTGCGCTGGGAAGTGCCTTTTCTCCCGCGAGATCAACTGGCTGACACCCGGCTCCCACTTCGAACCGTGTTTGCAGAATGGGCATGGATGACCGAGGGATACTCGGTTGCGGGGTTGCAGTTCACGCGTGATCCAGATGAAGCAGTTTTCCAGCTCTTCCAATGTACAATGAGCGATCCACTCAGCGAATTTCTATCGCGTTAGCACGGTCAGGAGCCCGCTGCTAAAATAGATCATGTTGACCTGCCCCATTCGCCTTATCGCCATCGATATCGACGGCACGCTGCTGGACTCCAAGTTCCAGGTTTCCCAAGCCAATATGGATGCCCTGCGCCGGGCGCATGAGGCGGGTATTGAAGTGGCGCTGTGTACCGGGCGCAGGCACAAGTTCGCTCTACCCATCGCCGAATCGCTGGGCTTCGATCTCTGGCTTATCAGTTCAAACGGCGCCGTTACCCGCTCGACGCGCGGAGAATTGTTTCATCAAGACCTGCTGCCGCAAGCCACTGCCATCAAGATCAGTCATCACATGCGGGAGTTCCACAACCATATGGTTCTGACCTTCGACCGCGAAGGCGCGGGCGCCATCGTGTGCGAAAGCCACCAGCATCTTTACGGGGTTATCCAACGCTGGATGGAAAAGAATGCGCCTTATATCGAGTACGTCGACCCCATAGATAAAGCGTTGACCGAGAACCCGATCCAGGCCATGTTTTGCGGACCGGTTGAGCTAATGCAGCGCGCCCTGCAGCGACTGGTTGCCTGCGACTTTGCCGCCGATTTCACCGTCCTGCGGACGCAGTACGATCATCGCGACCTTTCCATCCTCGACATCCTGAATGCGGGCTGCTCGAAGGGCCACGCCCTGGAGCGCTGGACCAACCATCGGGGCTTCGATCGCTCCGAGGTAATGGCGATTGGGGATAACTATAATGATGTCGAGATGTTGACCTTTGCCGGACATCCGGTGATCATGGGGAATGCAGCTGACGATTTGAAGCTGAACGGCTGGATCGTCACTTTGCACAATGACGAGAGCGGCGTAGCCGCGGCCATCGAGCAGGTACTGGATTCCAACACGGCGAGCGTGAATGCGTAGAACTGATTTCCAATTACGTATGACTAACCCAGGCTTCCCTCAATGGGCTTCGTCTCATTTGTCATCCCGAGCGAACGCAGTGAGCCGAGGGATCTGCGGTCCTCCGCGCGCGCGATGGTCTGTGCTGCTGCCACTTGCCCTAATCGGCCTATTCCTCGCCGCTCCTATTCACGCCGCCGAGCTGGCCAACCTGACCAACGGATTCAGCCTGCGTCACGACCATCACGAGGTGGTCGGCACAACCACACGTCTTTACATGAGTGCCGATGCCGCCGCCGGATACATCGATGTTCCCACCGCCAACATCGAGAGCTTCGAACCGGCTCCGCCCGATGCCCAAGACGCTGCGGTCGAAACCCGGAAGCCGCAGGATCTAAACAGCATCGTCAACGCTGCCAGCAGCCAGCACCAGGTAGACGCTGACTTTATTGCCAGCGTCATTCATGCCGAGAGCGCCAATAATCCTCGCGCGGTTTCACCCAAGGGCGCGCAAGGCCTTATGCAGCTGATGCCAGGGACTGCCAGCAAGCTGGGCGTAAAGGACAGCTTCGATCCGGCGGAAAATGTGGACGGCGGCGTACGCTATTTGCGCGAGCTGTTGCTGCTGTACAACGGCGACATGGTTAAAGCGCTGGCCGCCTACAACGCCGGCCCGCAACGGGTACAGCAATATAAAGGTGTTCCCCCGTATCGCGAGACGCACGCTTACGTCGCTCGGGTTATCAAGGACTACAATCGCAAAAAACTGGCCGAGCGCAAACAGCCAGCGCCAGCGCAAAGTCGCCAAGCCAAATCTACCAAGCCGGCGCTTACTCAGACAGCATCCAATTCCGCGGCCGGCGATGAATAGTCCGGTTTGACCCCGCTCCCTCGCTCATTTACCTTGACCCTTAGGCCGCGCGGGCGAATCTACTGACTTTTCCTCATGAACAAGAAACGCATTCTGATCTTCGGCGTTGTTCTGATCGCGCTGTGTCTGCTCATCTACTTGCAGATTCGCTCCTGGAAGGCGTTCGACTGGGGGATGTTCTGGAACCGCACTGAGCACGTGAACTGGCTCTACGTGTTTTATGGTCTGGCGCTCACCTATCTTGCCTACGTGCTGCGCGCGGTGCGCTGGCGCATCTTCCTCAAGCCCGTTCGCAAAACCACGACCATGCGGCTGCTGGCTCCGCAATTCGTTGGCTTCGCCGCGCTGGCATTGTTGGGCCGCGCCGGCGAAATGATTCGTCCCTACATCATCGCCAAGAAAGAACGTCTTACCTTCACCTCGCAGATCGCGGTCTGGGGCGTGGAACGCATCTTCGACATGGGTGCTTTCGCGGTCATGCTGGCGCTCAGCTTCCTGTCGCCCGATCTGCGCTCGCTTCACTTTTATCGCCAGTTGCGCGAAGCTTCGTTCTTCCTGATGGCTTTGATCGTGGTGCTCATCATCGGCATCGTCATCGTTCGCCGCTCCGGCGATCGCGTGGCCCAGTTTCTGCATGACCGGGTGGTCGGCTTCGCTCCCAAGCTGGCGCACCATGTCCAGGAAAAAGTTCTCTCCTTCAGTCATGGCCTGGAGACGATTCAGGATTTCAGCTCGGCCATGCAGTTGGTCGGCGTCTCCTTCTTCATGTGGATATTGATCGCGTTCGCCTACTACGCAGTCACCCACGCCTATCCCGGCGAATTGCGCAACCTCACCCTGCCTCACGAGGTCGTGTTGATGGGTTCCAGCATGGTGGGCTCGATGCTGCAATTGCCGGCCGTCGGCGGAGGCTCCCAGCTGGCCACTATCAGCATGTTGAGCTCGGGCTTCCATATCGAGCACGAGCTGGCGGTGAGCTGCGGCATCCTGCTGTGGGCGGTAACATTTATGTCGGTCATTCCCACGGGACTGGCCATCGCCCGCCACGAGCACGTGTCGATCCGCGCCGTCGCCGAGGCCGAGGAGAAGGCCGCGGCGCTGGCAGAGTAGAAGCAGGTATCAATCGCATCGACGAAACGCTGGTTCTTCAACTCCGTGGCCTCCGTGCCTCTGTGGTGAACCTCATTTCCCCTGCTACAATCGAAGTGCGGGCTGATCGCCTGCTCTCTCTCATCCATGAAGTGCCCGTTCTGCGGCTTTGAAAACGACAAAGTAGTCGATTCGCGCGAAAGCAAGGAAGGCGAATCGATTCGCCGCCGCCGCGAGTGTCTGAAGTGCGAGAAGCGCTTCACCACCTACGAGCGCATCGACGAAATCCCTTACATGGTGGTGAAGAAAGACGGCCGCCGCGAGAAATTCGAGCGGCAAAAAGTTCTCAGCGGCCTGCTGCGGGCCTGCGAGAAGCGGCCTGTCTCCATGGGCAAGCTGGAGCAGATCGTCAACGACGCCGAAGGCTTTGTGGTCGATTCGGCCGAGCGCGAGCGCAAGACCAGCGAGATCGGCGAGCTGATCATGAACCGGCTGAAGAGCATCGACAAGGTCGCTTACGTGCGCTTCGCCTCGGTCTATCTCGACTTCAAAGACGTGCGCGAGTTCATGGCCGAGTTGAAAGAGTTGCTCGACACCAAAGAAAGCGCGTCGGCCAAAGCCAAAATTGGAGAACCTTCTTAATCAGAAGTCATCTCATAATTAGAAGTCATCTCATAAATCATTATGGGGTGTATCAGGGCACGACTTTAGTCGTGCCGAACGCAGCGCAAGAAAAGCTCAGGGCTTTAGCCCCTGCAAGAGCCTGCCCTCAGAGGCTGAAGCCGTGCCCTGATACAAAAATTATGAGATAGGTTCCAGTAGACGGCAACCTGAAAACTTAGCCTTAGGACGTCTCACCAGTAAGACAAGAGAAACCAAACTCATATGGCATCTTCCTACAAAGTTACGTTGATTCCCGGCGATGGTATCGGCCCCGAGGTCGTGAACGCCGCAGTTCGCATTCTGGAAGCCACCGGCGTCAAGTTCGAGTGGGAGAGCTATGCCGCCGGCGCCGAAGCCTTCGAGAAATACCACGAGTACATCCCAAAAGAGCTGACCGAATCCATTGAGCGCACGCACGTCGGGCTGAAAGGCCCGGTGACGACGCCGATCGGCGGCGGCTTCTCCAGCATCAACGTCGCGCTGCGCAAGCAGTTCGAGCTGTTCGCCAACTTCCGGCCCATCCGCAATCTGCCTGGCGGTTCCCACGCGCTATCCCGGCGTCGACCTGGTCATCGTTCGCGAGAACACCGAGGGACTCTACTCCGGCATCGAGCACGAAGTCGTGCCCGGCGTGGTCGAGAGCCTGAAGATCATCACGGAGAAAGCCTCCACGCGCATCGCACGCTTCGCCTTCGAGTACGCGCGCCGCATGCAGCGCAAGAAGATTCACGCCATCCACAAAGCCAACATCATGAAGCTGTCGGACGGCCTGTTCATCCGCTGCTCGCGCAATATCTCGAAGGAGTATCCCGAGATCACCTACGGCGAGCACATCGTCGACAACACCTGCATGCAGCTGGTGATGAATCCCTATCAGTACGACATGCTGCTGCTGGAGAATCTCTACGGCGACATCATCTCCGACCTGTGCGCGGCCTTTGTCGGCGGACTGGGCTTGGTGCCGGGCGCGAACTTCGGACACGAGATGCGCGATCTTCGAAGCCGTACACGGCTCGGCGCCCGACATCGCAGGCAAAGACATCGCCAACCCGACGGCGGTGCTGCGCTCCGGCATTCTGATGCTGCGCCATCTGGGCGAAGAGAACGCCGCTAACCACATCCGGCTGGCGCTGGAAAAAGTTTACACCGAGAAGAAGCACCTCACGCGCGACGTCGGCGGCACCGCCGGCACCAGCGAGTTCGCCGACGCCATGGTCGAGGCGCTGCACACCATTCCGCCGCCGAAGCCGGAGTTGCAGGAAGTGGAGATGTAAGCGGCTTCTGAAGGGCTTACCTTAAGCCCTGGAATAAGCCCGAGGTGAACTCTGCCCTCGTTCACTTCGCCGCCACCGCCGGCAGCACTTCCCTGCCCCCGTGCCAAACGGCGACGATCTTCTCGCGTGTTGCGGATGTCGTCCAGCGGATTGCCGTTCAGCACGATCAGGTCGGCCTGCTTGCCTACCGTCAGCGTTCCCGTTGTCTGCTCGATGCCTAAAAGTTCGGCGTTCGTCTTGGTCGCGCACATAATAGCCTGCATCGGCGTAAGACCTGCTGCACCATCATCGCCAGTTCCTGATGCTCGGCAAAGCCCGGCACACGCGCGGGCATCGCCCCGGAATCAGTGCCGAAGCCTACCTTCACTCCCGCATCGTAAACCAGCTTCAGGTTCTTCTGATCGTTGGCAAAATCTCGCTTGTGCTGCGCCAGATTTGGATCGTGCTCCACCTTTTGCATTGCCGCATCGCCGGTCAACGCCTGCAACAACTCCGGGCTGACAGCTCTCTTGCAGAAACGGATCGTTCTTCCACTCCGGGTGCTCGGCGAACGTGAATGACGGACGCATCCACCGTCAGCGTCGGAATGTAATACACGCCGCGCTGCTTCATCGCGGCCAGCAGCTCCTCATCGACCGCCTGATCGCGAACACTGTGCGCCAGCACGTTGACGCCGTCTGCGACCACGGCCTTGGCGTCGGCCAGATAATACATGTGCGCCGCTACCGGAAGTTTGTCGCGATGTGCTTCATCGATTACCGCCCGATAAACCGCCGGATCCATCGACGGCTTGGTGCCATGCAGATTGTCGACCCAGATCTTGACGAAGTCGGCATGGCGCGATGCCATCGCGTCTACGTCGGCGCGGGCTTCGGCGGGAGTCTTCGGCGTGTAGAGCTGATCGGGAGCATGCGGCAGCGGCGGCGCACCATCCGGCACCCCGATCCCGCGATCGGCGCTGTACACTGTCGCACCATCCAGTTTGCCCGCGCGCTGCTCGGCGCGCACTTCGTAAATCAGATCGCGATTCACTCCCAGCGACAACATGCTGGTTACGCCGTAGCGCTCATACTGCCGCAGCTGGGCGATAACGTTGTTCCTTCGTGTAGCACGTCGCCGAATTCTGCGTCGCCGCACACCAGCGCCAGATGCCCGTGCGCGTTGATCAGGCCGGGCATCACGGTCTTGCCGGAGTAGTCGATCACGCGCGCCGATGCCGGTGCATCCGAACCAGCCTTGGTAATGCCGACGATCCTGCCGTCGCGAATGGCGACGAACATATTGTCTTTGCGCCGGCGCGCCCGTGCCGTCGATCAGGCGGACATGCGCCAAGATGACGGTTTGCGGATCGCCGTTAGCAGCTTTGGTGGCAGAGACGGAGAGCATACTCAACACCAGCGGGGCAAGCGAAAGTAATAAAAATCGCATCGGCTGAACTCCCTTATATTGGACGCGCGTCGAGGATCGGACGCCGCACTCTGCGGAGAAACAATCGCCGCGCCCCTGCTCTGGTGCGGGATAGTACAATAAACAGTTTCCTCACATCGCTTCATTGATCAAGTAAGGGTCTGATACGTGATTCGCAAGGGCTACTGCAGTTTTCTCCTCATTCTCCTGGGGCTGTCGTTTTCGATCGGTTGCAACAAGGGCAACGCGCCGCAAGTCCAGGCTGTCAACCATACGGCACCCAAGGCCACCCTCATCGATCCCGCGACCGTGGCTACGATCACGGGCACAGTCGATTTTGCAGGCACTCCGCCAAAGCCAAAGACAATCGATATGTCCAACGATCCCGGATGCAAAGGGCACACCGCATCGGAGCAGGTCGTCGTGGACGACGGTCATCTGGCGAACGTGCTGGTCTACGTGAAAAGCGGACTCGCCCCTCGCAGCGTTCGATCCGCCTCAGCAGAGCTGTCAGCATCAAGCAGGAAGGTTGCCGCTACGTTCCGCACATGGCCGCAGTCATGGTCGGGCAGCCCGTGCAGCTTCGAAGACGCATGACCAGACACTTCACAACATCCATCCCATGCCCAAGAACAACCAGGAGTGGAACCAGTCGCAGATGCCCAACTCGCAACCGCTGGACAAGTCCTTCGCCAACCCGAGCTGATGATGCCGATCAAGTGCAACCAGCATCCCTGGATGCACATGTACCTCAGCGTGATTCAGCAACCCATTCTTCGCCGTGACCGGCAAAGATGGCAAGTTCACGCCTGCCGAATCTTCCGCCCGGCACCTACACCATCGCGGCCGTGCAGGAGAAGTACGGCGAGAAGACGCAGACCATCACCGTCGGGCCGAAGGAAGACAAGAACCTTGACTTCAGCTATCAGCCCTAAGTGGTTGCTGAAGTCGACCGTTATCTGCTCGGATTATCCTCGCAATTGAGCCGGAGAAACTCACGGCGAGCTATACTTTGCCGACGCATGGATCGCCGTTCGGCACTCAAGGCGCTCGGCATTCTGGCAGGCGCAGCCGCGATGGAAGGCTGCGCCGCCAAGCACGTCACCAAGCCGCTGCTCCGCCAGCCTCCGGCATCTGCGCCCCCGCTCCTTAAGCTTCCCAAGGTCAACGTTCAAGCCGACCGCGAAATTCGCACCGTCGTTGGACTGCGGCCGTTTCGTCCTTCGGGATTTGTGGTCGCCGATCAGAAATTCGATGACAAGCTGGTCGTCCACAATTACGGCCATGGAGGCGGCGGCGTCACGTTGTCGTGGGGAACGGGCGAGTTGGCCTGCCGCGAAGTTGACGCAACCGACGAAAAGAATATTGCCGTGCTGGGATGTGGCGCCGTCGGTCTGGCGACCGCTCGCCTGCTACAGGAGCGCGGATGCAACGTCACCATCTACGCCAAAGATCTTCCGCCGAATACCACATCCAACATCGCCGGCGCGCAGTGGTTTCCTGTCTACGTTTTTCGAGCACGGACAGCAGACTCACCGGAGTTTCATGCCTCGGTTTGTCGAAGCCTCGCACCTGGCCAATCGCCGCTATCAGATGATGGTCGGCGCGCGCTACGGCATCCGCTGGCTGCCCAACTACTCGATGGGGCCGGATCCCATCCCCGACGGAGGCTTGCGGAGTTTCGACAGCCCGATTCGCGACCTGATTCCCGAGATGCGCGACCTGGACGCCTGCGGAGAATCCGTTTCCCTTTCCCACACGTCCGCCAGTTCCACACCATGATGATCGAGCCCAACACCTACCTGCCGGCGGTGATGCAGGATTTTCGGATTGCCGGCGGCCAGATCAAAGTTCAGGAGTTTCGCAACCTTGCGGAATTGCAGACGTCTTCCGCAACGCGTGATCGTCAATTGCACCGGCCTGGGCGCGAAGGCGCTATTCGGCGACGACGAACTTACGCCGATCAAAGGCCAACTGACGATTCTGCTGCCGCAGCCGGAAATCCAATACTGCACCCTGCCCGAAGACCTTTATATGTTTCCTCGCAGCGACGGAATCGCTGCTGGGTGGGACGCATGAAATGGGTGTGTGGTCGCTTGAGCCGGACCTGCAAGCCAAGCAGCGCATCGTGGCAGAACATGCGCGCATCTTTCGGGAGATGCACTAGCAGGAGGTTCATCGCAGCGTGGTCAGATGTACACTTTGTTGGCGATGATGAACATAGCGTGCTAGATTGGGCATGGAGTAAACCCAATGGCTACCGGACCAACGAGAGCGCACAAACACTTTCAGCTGGACGCAGCAAAAATTAAGCGAGCCCAAAAGGCCTTGCGGGCCAAAACTGAAACCGAGGCGATCGAGCGGGCATTGGACCTGGCTCTGGCCGAGCACCGCCGAAATCGATTGGCTCGAGAAGCGAATCGACGATTTCTCCAAAGTGGGGTTGCGATCGAAGACGTGTATGGCAACCTGGACGACTAGATGCAGCCTATGCTCTTTGATTCTTCGGTGTACATTTCGATGCTGCGTCGCGGAGACGATATCCCGATTACGTCTTTGATCGATGATGCGCCCGTGTGGCTCAGTTCCGTGGTTTTGGAGGAACTTTATGCTGGCGCAAAGGACCGGGACAGACACCCCGTGGAACGGCTAGAAAAAGATTTCGAAAGAATAGGTCGAATTCTGGTACCAAGCCTACAGGACTGGACTCAGGCTGGTCGGGCGCTGGCGTCGCTGGGTGCGAAATATGGTTATGAACAGATCGGACGGGGACGCCTTACCAATGACGCGCTCATCGCAATGAGCGCAGGGCGGCGAGGGATTCAGATCTTTACTGCAAACCGAAAGGATTTTAGCAGGCTTGCCGAAGTTCACAGTTTTCGGTGGAAGCTGATCGCGGGCTGACTTACTGCGACTATTCGCCTCCCGCAAACTCTGCCTACACCGTCTCCGTCAGCGCCATCACCAGTTCCCGTTCCCGCGGACCGTCCAGTTCGATCAGCACCACGCGTTGCCAGGTACCCAGCAGTAGCAAGCCGCTTTCCACCATCAGGCTCACGGTCGTCCCGATCATCGCCGAGAGAATGTGATCGGGTACATGCTCGGGGTTATGTTCGTGCCGATAGTCCAGCTTCGGCACCATCAGTTCGAAAGCGTCGAGCATGTCGAGATCGGTGCCGGGATCGAGGTCGGCAGTGGTAAGCGCCGCCGTCGTATGCAGAAGGCTGAGCTGGCAGATTCCGGTCTTGTCTTCGTAGTGCTTCCACAGCACCGCTTCCAGCTTCTGGGTGATGTCGATAACCTCGCGCTTCTTGTGCGTTTTGAGAGCGAGACGATGCATGGCTTCACCTATTCTTTCGGCGTGAACAACTCCAGACGGACGCGCCAGGTGACAGACTGTCCGGGCTGAAGCAGCACCATGCCGGTGTCGGCACTTCCCCAATCCTGGTTATACGGATCGGGCAGATTGAACTGCGGCTCAATAGCAACAAAATTCTTCTGCGGAGGAGCATACACCTGGATTGACTTGATCTGCGGGGAAAGCGTAATCAGCCGCAGGCCATATTTCGCCGCCGGATCGATGATCTCCGAAACCGTGCTCCCCTCCGGCGTTGTAATTCAGATCGGAAAAATTGTCATCCAGATACTGCGATCCCAAGGGCCGTCCGCCGGGAGCTGAAAAATCGTACGCTGTTCCCTTCACTGGCACCCGCTGCCCGGTGGTAAACGTATCGTCATAGTTATTCATGACGGCACGCGTCTCGCTGGGCAAATGAAGCCTGGCCTGCTGCCGGTCGCTGCTGGGGAGAATGAAATATGGATGCCAGCCGATGCCCATAGGGAGCGGCGCGTGGCCAACGTTTTTCGCCGTAACCGCCATTTCGAAGGCATCGTGGCTCAGGGTGGTTTCCACTTTCACGTCGGTGTCCGAGAGCCAGTGGCCATCGAAGTTGCCGGCATGCAAGACGGCGGAAACGGACGATTCCTTCGCGCCGTTCTGCACCACCAGGTCTTGAAATTGCGCCCGCCGCATCAATCCATGAATCGAGTGTTTTTCGGCGCCAGGCTTATCGCCGCTCCAATTGGCGGGCAAGCGTCACCGTTTTCCCGGCTACCGTTGCGGTAATCGTCTTGCCGTCGGCCGATAGCTTGCCGCGAATGCGATTGGCGAATGGCAGAAGGATGGCGCCGCCGATTTTGAATATCTGGTTACCGAACTCATCATCGCCCTGGTCCAGCAACTTCGCAGCTTCAGGCAACGGAGGCGAATTCAGCAGGTCGATCTCGCCTTTGCCCGGAAGATAGGCTTTGATCTGTAGCACGGCCATCCCTCGCCCAGGCAGAATCTCGGCCTCCAGAAATTGTGGCTTACTGTGATCGCTCACGTTCGGGCGCCGAAGCGTTGCCACCGGTTCTCCTCCAATGGAAATGGTCTGAGACGGCTTAGACGCTACTTTGGCCTGGGCTGTGGCTTGGCAAGCGCCGCTTTCCACCCAGCCCAACGCCAGCCAGAAGATTACGAGTAAACTGGGTCCAGTTCCCCGCCAGTGCACCATGTTCATGGAGACCTTGCCTTATCGAAAATCGCGACCATCCCCGCGACATGGATCACGGGATTCGTATTCCCATGTTTCTCATGCGGGTCTAAACTCAGTCCACCAGATAACCGGGCAATTTCTGCCCTGGCAGATTAGCGGCAAATGAGAACATCCAGCAAAGGTAGAAGCTCGCTCGGGAATATGCAAACTTCCGGCATTCCACGATGTGCAGGTTCGTCTGTATTGGCGGTATGCCTTTTATGCGCCTTAATCTCGTCTCCTGGGCTGTCCCAAAGCAACGCTGCTCCCGCAACTCCGCTAACCGGAGCCGCAGCGCAATCCAGCGATAAGGCTGCGCCTGAAGTCTCTGCCAGCGAAGAGTTGCCTACCTTCAAAGTGAAGGTCAACCTGGTCGAGGTGCGAGTGGTGGTTCGCGACTCCGCGGGACACGCCATTGGAACCCTGAAGCAGGAAGACTTCCAATTGCTCGACAATGGCAAGCCGCAGGTCATCAGCAAGTTCAGCCTGGAGCAGGCAGGAACCAATCGCGCCCTGTATCACGATACGGCGAACCTTCCCGGCCAGCAGCCGCCCCCCCTCGGTGCCGCAGCGCTACATCGCTTATCTGTTCGACGACATCCATCTGAACTTCTCCGATCTGGCGCAGGCGAGAAATGCGGCCGAACATCAGTTGCAATCGCTGCAGCCTGCGGATCGCGCCGCCATCTACTCCACCTCCGGTCAAACTCAGCTTGACTTCACCGACGATCGCGCGCAGCTGATCGCAACCCTGAATCGCCTCCAGCCTCGACCCATGGGTCACGCCGGCATAACTCCGTGCCCCAATGTCTCCTACTACCTGGCCGACCAGATTCAGGACCGGCACGATCCGCAGGCCTTGCAGGTTGCTACCCTGGACGCGCTGCATTGCGCTTACTCCGATGATCCAACCAAGATGTTATCCGCGCAGCAGCTGGCGCAATCCACGGCCCTACAGGAGGTGACCGAGGGCAATGCAGAAACCAAAATTTCTTTGGGAGTCCTCAAGAACCTCATTCGCCGGATCTCCGTTATGCCAGGTGAGCGGGTGATCATTCTGGCGTCTCCCGGATTTCTCGATCCCGATGCCCTGTCGGAGCAAGCCGATGTCACCGAACGCGCCGTGCATTTCAATGTGGTCATCAATACCCTCGACGCGCGGGGTCTCTATACCACTTTGCCCGATGCCAGCGAGCAACGTCCCGCCGGGGGCAACATCGCAGGCTGGTCGCAACAATATCGTAGCCAGGAAATGGCGGCTGACGATAATGTCCTGGCTGAGCTGGCTTATATGACCGGCGGCACCTTCTTCCACAACAACAATGATCTCGGCGCGGGCTTTCAACGCCTGGCTGCGCAGCCTGAGTTCTCCTATCTGCTCGGCTTCTCACCTCAGGCACTGAAGCCCGACGGGCACTTTCACAAACTGAAAATCACCCTCAAGAGTCCGGCCAACGGCACCATTCAGGCTCGCAAGGGTTACTATGCTCCCCGCGGCGGAGCCACTCCCGCCGATCAGGCGAAACAGGCAATCGAAGACGCCGTCTTCTCGCAGGAAGAAGTCGCACGACATCCCGGTGGAAGTTCACACCCAATTCTTCAAGCCCGATGACAATAACGCCAAGCTGTCGGTACTCGTGCGGATGGACGTACGGCACATTCACTTTCGCAAGGTGGACGGCAGAAACGACAATGACGTCACGGTTGTCTCCGCCATTTTCGATCGCAACGGCAATTTCGTTACCGGAAACCAGAAAGTCCTGCAATTGCGTTTGAAAGACGAAACCCTGGAAGGCCGGCTCAGCTCGGGCATTAGTTTGAAAAGCAGTTTCGATGTTAAGCCGGGGAACTATATTGTCCGCCTGGTGGTCCGCGACGAAGACGGACTGCTGTCCGAACAAAATAGTGCAGTGGAAATTCAGTAGTCTCAGGGGTTGCACATGAAGTCTCGGCGCTTCCGATTTGCACTGTTCCTTGTTGTCCTTACAACCTGCTCTGGCTGGATCCTGGCCTGGCCACAAACTCAGGAGCCGCAGCCAGCCCAACCGGTGGCCGAAGGCTCCACTCCAACCATCAAGGCAGAGACGCGGCTGGTTCTGGTGGATACGGTTGTCACCGACAAGAAGGGCAACTACATTCGCGACCTCACCGCAGAAAGACTTTCGGGTTTGGGAGGACAACAAGGAACAGACGGTCAAAACTTTTTCCGCCGAGACGGATGCCTCCGCACCTTCCGGAGAACAGCGGCGCTACTTGATCCTGTTCTTCGACAACTCCACCATGAACATGACCGACCAGGCGCAGGCGCGGGCGGCGGCCTTGAAATTTCTGGATGGCAATACCGGCGCCAATCGCTATATCGCGATCGTGAATTTCGGCGGCACCCTCCAGGTCGCGCAGAACTTCACCACCGACGCCGAGCGACTGAAGCAGGCAGTGCGCAACATCAGTTCTCTCGGCCTCGTCGCCCAATGCCGGGGCCACGAGCGCGCAGCCGGTGCAAACGTTGCCGGCGGGTATCCCGCAAGTGGGGAATGCCGCAGACCAATTTTGGCGTGCGCACGCTGCTTCTGGCATTACGAAATATGGCGAAGGGATTGGCCTCCGTACCTGGACGCAAGACCCTGGTGCTGTTGTCCTGCCGGCTTCCCGCTGAATCCCGCAGATCCGAATCTGCCCGAACGAGATGTCGGAACTGACAGCAGCGATCGACAGCTGCAATAAGGCCAATGTGGCGATCTATCCGATCGACGTTCGCGGCCTGACGACGCCAGTAAGTGCAGCTCCCGAACTGACAGATTTTTCCTGATTCCGCTGCCGGTCGCCTGGTGAGTGCGACGCTGGATTTCAGTGATGACAGCGACGATTCGCCGGCTCGACCTGGTTGTATGTGCAACAAGGGCGGTAGCGGCGGAGGAGGAGGCGGCGGCCACGCTGGTGGCGGGACCGGCAGGAACCGGGGCCAGCGGCGGAGTACCAGCAGCGGAACCAGCAGCGGCTCTCGCACCGGCACCGCCGGTTCCCCCAGTACGAGTTCCGTTCTGAACGCGCCTTACAGCGCGGCTCATACCCTGGTGCCGCAGATGTCCAATGGCACCGATGCACAGCAGGTGCTTTATGAATTGGCTCAAGGTACCGGCGGTTTTGTCATCGTGAATACCAACGATCTACTGGGAGGATTGCAGAAGATTGCCCAGGAACAAAACGCAGTATTACCTGCTGGGATATACGCCCCCTCAGTCGGATGAGGGCAGCTGCCACACTTTGCGCGTGAAGGTCGATCGCGGTGACACGGTGGTCCGCTCACGCAGCGGTTATTGCAATGTCCGGCCCACCGACCTGCTGGCCGGCAAGCCGGTAGAAAAGCAACTGGAAAACCAGGCTACCGGCTCGCAGCCTGGCAACATTGCGGCTTCCATGCTGGCGCCGTACTTCTACACGTCGGCCAACACCGCGCGCGTCAATCTGGCCATCGAGATTCCGTCCAGCGCTATCAAGTTCAGCAAAGAAAAAGGAAAGCAGCATGCCGAAATCAACGTGCTCGGCCTGGCCTACAAACCGGATGGCACGGTGGGCGCGCGCTTCAGCGACAACGTCGATTTGACCTTCGATGGCAAATCGGAGGTCGAGGAGTTTGCCAAGAAGCCGTATCACTACGAAAACCAGTTTGAGATAGCCTCCGGAGAGTACAACTTGAAGGTCGCCTTCAGCTCCGGTGGCGAAAACTTCGGCAAACTGGAGATGCCGCTGGTGATCGACACTTACGACACCAAACAATTTGGCATGAGCGCTCTGGCTCTCAGCAAGGAGCTTCATCCTCTGTCGCAAGTATCGTCGGGCCTCGATGCCGCACTGCTGGAAGACCGCACTCCGCTGGTGGCGCAGGGAATGCAGATCGTTCCCAGCGGCAGCGATCGCTTTAAGAAAGGCGACTTCGCCACGTTTTATGTGGAGATCTATGACCCGCTGCTGAGCACGGCGACGCCACCCAACGTTCGCATTCAAATGCGCGTAGTGGATCGCAAGACGGGCGAACAGAAAGTCGATATCGGAGGTCCGGCTCCCGGCATCAAAGCCGGCGATCCGGTGATTGCGTTGGGTGTGAAGTTGCCAATGGATAAGCTTGCCCCAGGTTCCTATCGTCTGGAGCTGAAGGCTGCGGACTCCGCCGGAAACTCTACGGCAGCACGAACCGCCGATTTCGAAGTGGAATAGCTCATGGCGAGTTTTCTCCGGCGCGATGAATTTCACGCTGGATAGGTCCAGGGACGCGAGACTCCAGCGAAAGGCAGAGATTCAGTCCTGACCGCGCCCCATACGTCTGTTACATGACTGCTACGTTACTGCCCGGAGTACGCGCCGCCTGCCTTCTACGCTCGGCAAGCGCCGACTGGATGAAGGTTACTTCCCGGCCCAGCATCTCCGTGGCCTCACGGCACAGCTCCGGCCGTTCCCGCATCAAGCGCACAAAATCTTCCTGTTCTACCTGCACGACGTCGGCTTCGGTGACCGCGGTAGCAGTCAGGCTGTAAGGTCGTCCAGTAAAGCTGGAGGGCAAACCCAACACCGACCCGCTTCCAAACAGCCGGTCCAACCGGGGCAGGTTCTTCACGCTCATGCAAACCTTGCCTTTGATCACCAGGAAGACCCCGGCATTATCGCCGTCTTCGCGGAACAGGATGCTGGTGGCGGAGAACTGCTCTTTCTTCCCTGACTCGATAAGACTGGCCTTCAGGGCATCGGACGCTTTCAAGATAGGACTCTGGGAACCCACACGCATGATGGAATACTTATGCCAAATTCCAGCCCGGTCAGGCTGTGATTTCGATCACACCTAAGTGTGAGCCTGCGGCAAAGTCAGCCCATTGTGACCTTAGGATCGCGGCAGTCGACAAGAGCACAACTACGGCTCCATTTCCTCGCGAGCATTCTCCCCGCGCGCGGCCCCGGAAATGGAGCCGCGTTTTCGTTGACTGGACTCCATATCAGAACAACCGACTGGTTCTCTTAGGGTTCCTTGGGTGTGATGTCTTGAACCGTGATTTTGCCCCATGACGGATATTGATCATCCGAGTCGGGCCCCGTCTTCGTGTCGAGCACCAGATTCAGGTAGTTGGTGTCAAAGCCCTTGATCTTGGTCTTGTCATCGAGAGCACCCTCAACAACCTTGAAGCTGTCCGGGCCGCGAGTCTCTCCTCCAACTACGGCAGCGACAGAAAGCAGATTTGGCAGCTTGTCAATCGGATCCATCAAACCATTGAGTACCCAGTAGTACTTCTGAGAAATGCTGATGGACATGGAGTCCCAGTATGCGTCTTTCTTGTACGCATCCCAGGTATTGAGAGTATAGGAAGCTTTCACCGAGTAACTAGTCGCCTTTTCTAGCGGAATCGAGTAGCCGCATATACTCGCATCAGTCTTGTAGTTCTTGCCTCTGCTAAATGGAGGTCCGAGGGTGATCGTGAGACCGTCAACGCTCTGATCTTGGGTGCCTGGACACATTTCCGACTTCGTGCTGGCAACTTCAAACACCGGTGCAAATGTGTTGAGACGTCTGATGACACGGTCTTTTCCACTAATGGGGTGCACAACCGTAATAAGATCCGCCTTAACCTCGAGCCTGCGGCGAAGGCTTGGTTCGTCAAGTTTTGGATTGACTGCCCGCATCAAGGCTACCGCTCCCGCGACATGCGGAGCTGCGAGGGACGTTCCCGAGGCTTTGTCGTACTTATTATCTCGCAGGGTTGAAAACACCTTCACTCCCGGGGCATAGATTTTGATGTTCTCCCCAAAGTTCGATTTTTCCCATACCTTGTCCTTGACGTCTGTAGCGCCCACGCTGATTACATTCGTGTAAGTCGCCGGATATTCGTCCGCTTGGTTACCGGAATTGCCGGCAGCGGCCACCAGCGTACGGCCTTTCTCAAGCGCGTCTTCGACAGCCTTTTGCATAACTGTGTTGACACTTGGGTTCGAAAAGCTCATGTTGATTACCAGTGCTTCCTTGCCGCAAGCCTCTCTCAAGCCAGCAGCAGAGTTTTCAGTATCTGCCTTTCCGTCTTTATCCATAGTCTTGATCGCTAAAATTGGGCAGTCCCAGCAAATACCCGCGATGCCTGTTTTGTTGTTTCCGTAAGCTCCGACTATGCCGGCAACCATGGTGCCGTGGCTATCCGTGGAATCGTCTTCCGAGGTACGCACTCCCTTGACGAATGATTTTCCCAGCTTGACCTTGCTAACACCATTTTTCTGGAAGTCTTCATGAGTTTCGTCAACGCCAGTGTCCAGCACGGCGACAATTACTCCGTTCTTATGTTCAGGCAAAATGCTTCCCCGAGTAATCGCCCAGGCCTTGTCGGTACTCGTCGTTCCGATGCCCCATTGTTTGCCAAACTCCTTGTCGTCAGGCGTCACACCGTCAGCGTGAACCACGAAATCGGGCTCCGCTCCTTCCGCACGTTTGTCGGCCATTAACAACGAGACTGCATTCTCAACGCATCCATAACTACTGCATGGAAGCTGCACTTGCCAGAAATCCAGAGCCTCGGTGCGAAACAGTCCTACTAGCTGGCCCTGCACGGAAGCAACGACACTGGCGATTGTCGAGTAGGACGTTCCGGGCTGAAAGTACACGATAACTTCGTTGGAGATGACTTCCTGGCTGCGAATCGCGTCGTAAACCGCCAAGCTCATGTCGGAAGGGCGGACATCTACAGGCACTCCAGATGGCAAAAGTTCCACGGTGGCGATATCGGAAAGAACAGTACTTCCATCTTCGAACGAGGCGGATACACGCAATCGCTTGAGTCGTGAAGCAGAGTCCGGGCCTGGAACTAACGTGAACGTTCCCGAATAGATCCAGTCACCGGCAACATAATCGGCGCCAACACCGTCGTCTTTCAGAATTGCCACTGGCTGGATTGGTACGCCTTTAGCATCCACATCCAGTAACACCACGCTGTCGGGTATGACGTCTGGACCAGTGCTGGAGAGTTTCACGTTCACACTAACCTGGGCAGACGGACCTATGGTCACTGCCTGCGGACTTACCGCCGGAAGCGCCACCGACTCGAAATTGGTGCTCTGGCCACAGACGGGTAGGACACAAAGACAGATGGCGAACAAAACCGCATAAAATCGGCAGCCTATGAGTAGCAACGGCTCGATCACAGGCGCCGCAGGTCTCATGAATTCATTCTGTTGCGTGTTCATACCGACCTCCTGTTAGTTATGGGTTGCCGTGGTGGTATGGTCCCGATCGAGGAGCAGCCTCACCGCTGAGCTGCCCCTCGCGCATTGCTTCGGCGAAGAACGTGGAGCGGGGCGGAGAAGTTGTTCCGCCCCCACTCACTACAGGCGGCCGTGACCGTGCAGGTTGGCACGAAGAAAATTGGCCGCCGCGTATGCCAGTAGGAAATTCACTTCTCTGTTCCGCTCGGCAGCCCGCGTGCTGGGTGGCCTAACGGAGAGAGCAATAACGCTGCCTCTTGCTCATCGAAGTGCGGCTCGGTAGCAATCATCTTCTCCAGTTCGTCGATCGCAAGAAAGCTGCCGCCTACCTGGAAGCCACAAACCAGGGCATCCTCGCCTATCAACGTTGGCGAAAAGCCGGGGTGCTCCTCCAGAAACTTGACGAACCTCTCTAGCTGGTGCGGTTGCAATGTTGCTTGTCTTTTCATGGCTTCCTCCTTCCCTTCCATCTCGGAATGCGCTTTCCGGAGGGCGGCGCTTGTCGCACCTCCGGAAGCGTTCCCCTAAAGAGCAGGTCCTTGAGGTCCCTTCAATTTCCCGCTTGCCTGCGCACTTTGCGTCAGTTCGCATTCCGGTTCAATGGTTTGGGGGTGATTTCGGAATGATTTGGAGATGATCAGCTAAGCTATTGAAAATGAGGGGGATGAATGAGAAGATGATCGCCAGTAGGAAACGCGGGTATCGCCAGGCAGCTGCCTTAAAGCCGTGGCCCGTGGGAAATGAATCGGACGAGAGTACGCGAACGCAGGATCCGGTACTAATCCTTTCACGGAGAAAGCCGGACTGAGTCTCGGTCCGGCAACCTTAGGCAAGCCTCAGACTGCATCTAACTCTGTGGCCGTCAATCAGCACAATTGTTCCTGACGTGAAATCGCCTTTTATAGCAAGAAAGAATATGTGCCTCATGGCGGCGCTGGTAGTCTGCGCAGTCTGGACGCTGGAGTCCTTTGCGTGGGCCCAGACTAGTCAGCTACCTGGGCAAGTCTGTCCTCGTCCAGAGGCGGGGGCGACGGTCAGCGATCCGCCGGAGCTAGAAAGCCGTAATGGACTGCTGGAAGTCACTCTGCACTTCAAGTATCAGACTACGCTGATGGGTCAGGGGCCGCCGCGCTATTGTTACCTCACCGACGACGGCATGGAGTCTCCTACCTTGCGCGTTCACCCAGGCGATAGGTTGGTCATTCATCTGCATAATGACCTGCCGCAAACGCAATCGGCTTCGATGAACCATCCGATGCTAATGGCAGACCCAAAGACGGGTGACACCAGCCAACAGGATTGCAATGACGGCCCCATGAGCGCGTCGGTGACGAATCTCCATTTTCATGGACTCAACATACCTCCAGTTTGCCATCAAGATGACGTCATACACACTCTGGTTCAGCCGGGAGGAGATTTTACCTATCGAGTACAAATTCCCCGTGACGAGCCGCCCGGCCTCTATTGGTACCATCCTCATCCTCATGGATACAGTGAGCGGCAAGTGCAGGGCGGAGCGTCGGGCGCCTTGATCGTGGAAGGTAGGGCGGATGCCAATCCATCGATCGCGAAAATGCATCGGCGGGTACTTATCATTCGCGACCAAAGTAAGACCGACCTCGGTAGCATGGCCACAGACATTCCTGCATGGGATATCTCGATTAACTTTGTGCCCGTAACCTATCCCGAATATCAGCCTGCGACCATCGAAACTCCACCTGGCGAACACGAACTGTGGCGCGTACTGAACGCTGGCGCGGATACCATTCTTATCCTTCAAGTGCTGGTCAATCATGCGCCCCAACCGCTTCGGATCGTGGCCATGGATGGCATGCCTGTCACTCAGACAAAGAGCGCGGACCCCACCATCGAAACCAGCGTATTGCTGCCGCCAGGAGCAAGAGCTGAGTTTGTGGTGACTACTCCTCGCCACGGCGAGCAAGCCGAGTTGGTGACCCAAAGCTGGGATACCGGCCCGGAAGGTGATCGAGATCCCAGCCGTCCCATCGCAGAGATAATCAGCGGCGCTGGAGTTGATACAGGTAACAATCCACTGCTGGCTAGTGTTCGGAGTTTGACCTATGGCCATCGGGCAGACGGGCAGCATCAACCTATAGTGCAAAGACGGCTCTACTTCTCGCAGCTCACTCCTAACCTACTGGAGCCGGATGCCTCCATTTTCTATTTCTTGACCGTGGTTGGACAGAAGCCGGAAGCTTTCAAGATGGGAACGCCGCCAAACATCGTGGTTCACGAAGGCGACGTGGAAGACTGGATCGTGGAGAATCGGTCACACGAAGATCATGTCTTCCACATGCACCAACTACATTTTCGAGTGCTAGAGGTTGATGGAAAGCCAGTCAATGATGGAACAATGCGAGATACGGTCGACCTACCTTATTGGACTGGTACTGGTCCTTATCCTAGCGTGAAGGTAAGGCTTAACTTTCGCGATCCCAAGATCGTAGGTACTTTTCTCTACCACTGCCACATTCTTAAGCATGAAGATATGGGCATGATGGGCGAGATCCAGGTTCTGCCGGCCGGCGTCAGGACTGAAACCAGACTATCGGCATCGTCGCACGCAGAGATCGGCACTGTGATTCCGATAACCGCGTATGTGATCGCCGGGAAAGCATCGCCCTCGGGAACGATACAGTTTGCGGTGGACGGTATCGAGGCCGGCAAGCCAGTGGCACTGTCGGAAGGACGGGCGGAGTTTACTACCTCGTTCGATACAGGCGGAATACACGAGGTCACGGCCACCTACTCCGGCGACCGCACTTACGATGAATCGATCTCGCACTCGTTCAAGGTCAAAGTAAAAGGATTGGACGAATAAGGTGCTCGCATAAAGAATGGTGTTGGCTGCGATGGAACTGGAAGCTAGTCCCGCCTGCGAAGACGAAAGCAGGGATGCTCCGCCAACCTGCATATTTTAGCGCAAGTAACCTGCAGTAGTAGCCGCGCTATTACTCACTATCCGTTCCCAACAAATATTAAATATTCCGCTAAAATTTCTTGACATTCTTCACTTTAGCGTAACGTGCAGTCCTCTTCCCTTAATAGGTAAATGCTCTTCGGCCAAGTACGAAAGCGCCACGTCCAGGGTGTTGGGGTAATTCGGCGCCAAGCTGTTCGCGATAAGGCAGGGAACTCCTGCGAGGCATCCGTCCATGGCCAATGGCGGATCGGCAGGAGTAAGGATGGCTTTCCCCAGGCCCCGATTCAACTAGCGCCGCTCTCGTCGTCCTTAGCTCTCTGCGGCGCCGTACTGCAAACCTTTCCTTTGTGAGCCAGGGCGCTTTCCTCGGGAACCCATTAGCGCCACAGACCGGGCCGTGGCCCGCAAGGAGATTTCCATGCGCCGTGTAAGTATGATCGTCGCTCTTGCTCTAGGCACCTTGCTGTGCGTCTCCATCAGCTCAGCGCAACAAACGGCAACCACAACCAAGACCACAACCACAACCAAGACCACAGCCACAACCGCGACAACAGCCAAAGGCACAGACGTTACCAGCCTCGTCCGCTCCGACGGAAACCTGAGGGGCGCGCCGGGCGGCTGGACTCAGGCCCAGGTCCAAGCGAGTATCGTTCTAGCGGTCGCCTACATCGACTCCATGCAGAATCCGAACGGCAGCTTCGGGGCAAGTGGCGACCCGGTAATAGCCACAACCGGAATGGCGTTGGTCGCGTACAGCGTGCTCGCCAATGGAAATTTCAGCAGCCTGCCCCTGAACTACCAGACCGACGTCCAGAAGGCCATCAGTTGGCTGCTTACTCAACAGAACGCGGCCGGCTGGTGGGCGACCCGAAACCCGGCGGCGAATACTTCGAGACCTATGGGACGGGCATCGTGCTCGCCGGACTGAGTTCCTTTCAAGCTGTGATCCTGGTGTACCAGCCGCGATCGCTAATGGCCGCACCTTCCTCATCAACGAGTTTCAAGGCCCGGTCTACACTGGCTGTTCCTTTGCCGTGGCTCCCCAACCTCGTACTATTGCGGAGGCTGGAACTACGAGCCGGATATAGGCCGCTCGGACGAGTCCAACACCGGCTATGCAATGTTCGGGCTCCAGCTTACGGGTGGGATTCCCGCCTCTATCGTGCCTGACAATATCAACTGGCAGCGCCACATCCAACAGATCATCGGTCGCCCGGCATCGGGAATCCGTTCGCGACGCGCAACGACGGCGGCGGGAGCTACCAGCCGGCGGATTGCGTGACGCCCAACGTATTTATGCTCGAATGCCAATGACACCGGGACAATATCTTCAGTCTCGGCTACAACGGGGTGGCGGGCAGCGATCCCCACGTAGTTGCGGGGCTCGCGCTCGGCCAAGACGTACTGGACGTTTACGAGTTGGCGGAGCCAACGGACGAAATGGTCTACCACACAGGGGCGGTCGAAGACGGCAGCTGCCTGATCGGCAGCCCTGGCTGTGACTGGTATTTCGCTCCTAGCAGTGAGGGCGGCTTCCATTACTCGCTGTTCTCGCTCTCCAAGGGCTTGGGAGAGTTCATCCCCCCGGCCCTGCTGGACCCAACCAACTGGTACGCCAAGGTGGTTGACCTGCTCTTGACCCAGCAAAATACCAACGGCTCCTGGCCAGTGAACGGCCGCGACGACGCTACCGCCCTGGTTACCACTGCCTTCTCGGTCGGCGCGCTTGGGGAGTTTGGGGTCCCCGGCTACATTGAAATTTGTAAGGCATCCGATCCGAGTTACCCGGTGACGGGACGTCCTCCAGTTCACGGCGACGACGCCCGGCTTCAACAGCGGTCCAATTTGATCCCCGTTGGGCAGTGCTCAGGATCTATCCGGATCCCCTCTGGCGCGGTCACCGTTACCGAAACACCGGTACTGGGAGTCGCGGTCTCAGATGTCACCGCTCTAGCATATGACGAACTTGGATTCCAGCATAACGAACTGGATTCATGGACTCTGCCGGACCTGCAAGCTGTGGTTAATGTAAATCCAGGCGATGTGGAGGAGGAAACCCTCACGACCTTTACGAACTATGCAGCACCGCCGGGTCTGTTGAAGCTCTGTAAGATCGCCGGTTCGGGTACTCCAGTCGGTACGCCCTTTGTTTTTACGGTAACCGCCGGAGGAACCCGAAATACGTACACCATCAAGCGGGTCCGCCGGACCAGGGTGGCTACTGCATGGAGGTTGGCACATTCCCGGTTAACACACCGGTGACGATTGCGGAAAGGCCCAACCCCCCTATACCCCAACGAGCATCACGGTTAGTCAGGGACAGCTTGGTCCGTGCCGACCCCACAGCATCTACTGCGTCGTGGCTACCATCGATCCTGGCATTACCGAAGTGGATTTTACGAACTCGGTGGCCTGTAGCGGAACAATCTTCTCACCAATGGCAGCTTTGAGACCGGCAACTTTAACGGCTGGACTACAGGTGGCAATTTCACGAATACAATGGTGGAGACTGGTCCGTTTTACGACTATAGCGGCGCTCAGAGCGGCTCATATTACGCAGCGCTGGGCCCAGTAGGCAGCGATGGAACCCTTAGCCAGACATTTGCAACAATTCCAAATCAGGCCTACGCCTTCTGTTTCTGGTTTGCCTCGGTCGGAGACAATCCCAGCAACTTTACTGCTCTGTGGGATAATACCCCGGTGCTCATGCTGACCAATCCCAATACTGGCGCAAACTGGACGCAGTATATCTTCTTAGAGCACGGAAGTGGCAGCGACTCCATCACTTTCCAATTTCGCGACGACCCGGCGTATATGGCCCTGGACAACGTGCAGGTGACAGACCCGCACTTGACTCGGGTTCCGCGACCGTGACGTGATTTGGGCGGGTGGCCCGCCCTACCATCCTGAGGGTGCCCCACCCAAGCTTCCTTTGCTTGAGTGGGGATTTTCTTTGTAATTGATACCCGTTATTGCTTGCGAAAGTACGGGTCGAGTGAGGGTGCATCGTTAGCGAATGAGTAGATGGAGGCTCAAAAGGCAGAGATCTAGCCCGCCTTCCTGTGCGCGCAATCCCGCTGGTGAGGTTTGCGGTCATCTACTCTTAGCTTATTTACTCTGCGCGGCTTTGAGGGCTTCAACTTCGCTTTGCAGGGTTGCGAGCTGCGCTTGCTGTTGCTTGATGTATTCCTGAAACGCAGCGGTTAGCAGGGCAGTGACATGTCCGTACTCCACGCCGTTGAGCACTACTTCCTGATTCGTCGCCGGAGGTAGGACCTTGCTCGGGTCTTTCGGATCGCGTACTTCGCCGTGAGGTTCGACTTGGCCGTAGGTAGCCAATCGCGGCTCTACCTTCTCAACCTCTTCGGCAAGGAATCCCATCTCTCTGCGACCATTCGTCTTGGAGGTATAGGTTACAGGTCGCAAGGCCATGACTTTTGCTAGGGCGTCCGCTGTTGCTTGGGTCTGGATGTTGTCCTTGTACCGCGTTAATGACGTGCAGCCGGCTAGAACGTTGCCGTCGCAAAGCACACCCTTTCAGAATAGGGCGCGGCCTTAGTTTGGTTTGCGGGGCATGATTTGCTCGTCGCGGATGAAGAATTGGGCCGAGCAGCACGCGGAGCCGCAGATGACGGGCAGCAAGCCTCCGACTTGTTTGCGCGTGACCAGGCCGAGCTGTCCGCAGGTGGGACAGGAGAGGACGGCCCAGTAGGGATCGTCGGTTTCGCCCACCTCGCCGGCGTTTTCCAGCACGAAAATGGTTCCAGGCTCCATCTGTTCGGGGATCCACTCGCTGAGGATACTGAGTTCTCCGATCACATGCCCTCCTTCAGGACCATTCAAGAAGCCTTACTGCGCCGATTATTAGGATGACGACCGGAACCATGCCGTTTTCCTGCCGCCCGCAATTCGACGCGAGCGTTTCCTCTTGCGCTCGCTGGATGCGGCAACGCGCGTCTTCTCCCGTCGGCGGTCGCGCTCGATAGGGTCGAGGACACGCTGAATCGTGTCGCTGAGGCACACGGTTAACATCGGCTGACGCGCATTTTTCAGCAGGTCGACCACGCCGCGGGCCGAATCTTCCAGGAAAATGTGGCGGCCATCGGTCAGCAGATGAAACTCGGAGGCGGCAGCCACGGTTTCGACCAGTCGCTTGCCCAGCTCCTTTTGCAGGAAGCGGATGACGCGGCGGATCTTTTGCAGCGAGAAGCCGCGGGCGCGCAGGTCGCAGACGATGGCAATTTCGGCCAAGTCGTCGCGCGAGTAGATGCGCCTATGGCCCTGGCGTTCGGGGATCACGATGCCCTGCTCGTCCCACCACTGTAGCTGGCGCGCACTGATCCGAGTGAGCGCCACGACTTCCTTCGAGGTGAACGTCGGCTGCATTGTCTTTGCCATCCAAAACAATTTCTATACGAAATGTTTCAAACATCATAGTGCAGTAGTGTGCACTGTCAAGATGAATTATTGACCAAATGGGCACCTGTGCGGATAAAGATCTGAAGAATTTACCTTGCCGTAATCGCTGGTTCATCGTGCGAAGCGAATTTCGGACTTGCGTCACGGCTCGTTGTGAGCCACGCACTTCTCGCCGGGTCGGGCTCAAGCGATGATGAAGGGTTGAGATCGACCGCCAGGCATCGTGTATTGCAGGCGCCGGTCTGAAGCAGAATCCGCAGGGGCTAAAAGCCCTGGCGTTAGAACTATATTGTGCGGCACGGCTAAAGCCATGCCCTGATACAAAACATAGGTTTTATCGAATTCGTACGATGGCTTGGTACCTGTTAGCCACTAGCCACTAGCCACCAGCCACTAACAACTAGCCACTGCCCATTGGAGGTGCTCTTGGAACCATATCGTTATCACGCATTCGTTTGTACCCAAGAAAAAGGCGAAGGAGTTCCCTGCTGCTCGGCGGCAGGTTCGTTTAGCAGTGTTGAACGCGCTGCATGGCGAACTTGGCAAGAAAGGTCTCGCCGAAGAAGTTCAGGTGTCGAGCTGCGGCTGTCTGGGAGTCTGCGACAGCGGCCCGGTAATGATCGTTTATCCCGAAGGCGACTGGTACACCAAGCTCACGCCCAACGATGTTCCGGAGATCGTATCATCGCACTTCCAGCGGGGAGAGAAGGTCGCGCGTCTGCTGCGCACCGACTCTGCGGCCATGAAGGCCGAAATGGTCGATCATCATCATAAATATCTCGCAATGCTGAAAGGCAAGGACGCCGCTGGCATGCTGCCCGACGACCTCAATGAAACGATTCGCGGCTTCATGTCGAGCCGCGTGATCCTGACCGCGCTAGAGCTGGACGTGTTTACCGCCATCGGCGAGGGAGGCACAGCGAAGAAAATTGCGGGCAAGATCCAAGGCGCCGTCCGCGCCACCGAGATGCTGCTGAACGCGCTGGTCAGCCTGAATCTGCTGGAGAAGCGCGATGACACTTATACGAATACGCCAGTCGCGGCGCGATTCCTGGTCGAGGGCACGGCTGACAGCGCGCGCACGGCGCAATTGCATACGGTGAATATGTGGAAGCGCTGGTCGACCTTGACCGAAGCTGTGCAAGCGGGCAGCACGGTTGTGCCGCGAGCTGACAACGGCTGGGTGAAATCGTTCATTGCCGCGATGGATCACAATGCGCGAGGCCAGGCGCGAGCCGTGGTGCAGGCTGTGGAAGTCAACGGCGCCAAGCAGATGCTGGACCTCGGCGGAGGTTCGGGAGCCTACTCCATCGCCTTCGCGAAGGCTGCGCCGGGATTGCATTCCGAAATCGTCGATGCGCCAGAGGTGTTAGCGCTTGCGCATGAGTACGTTCACAAAGCCGGACTGGACGATCGCATCTCGACCCGTGCGGGCGATATGCTCAGTATTCCGCTGGAAGCCGGCAAGTACGATCTAATTCTGCTGGCGGCGATCTGCCATATGTTCTCGCCGGAAGAAAATAAACAACTCTTTGATCGCGCTTATGCGGCATTGGCGCCCAAAGGACGGCTGGTAGTTTCGGACTTCATCCTCGAATCCGATAAAACCGCTCCCCGTTTCGCAGCGTTGTTCGCCTTGAACATGCTGGTCGGCACCCGGGCCGGCTCCAGCTACAGCGAGCCGGAATACGATGCGTGGCTGAGACAAGCCGGATTCGCGGAGTCGAAGCGGGTCCGTATGCCCGGACCTGCCAGTCTGATGATTGCGACCAAGTAGCAAGAGTAGTTTCAGTTTCAAGTTTCCAATTGAGATGGAAACCGCCTGCCCCGTCCAAGCTGATTTTGCTTGGGCGGGGATTTTGGTTTACATCGCGAAGTCGCGATGCCCAGCAAACAATACGAGCACCTACTATCATGAGCGTTGGAGGTACACATGTCCTCGAGCGCCCGGCAGTTCAGCCGTCGTGAACTGATTGCCAAAGCCGCAGCCACTTCCGCCGCAACCCTGATTGCCCCACTCTTCTCGATGCCGCCGCTGCATCCAAGGAGCCGGAAGTCACCGCTACGGAAGACCCTGATGCGCGAACACGGAGTGCTGCGGCGCGCCCTGCTGGTTTATACGGAGACGATTCCCAGGATACGAGGTAACGCCGCCTCGCTCGATGCCCGTGCGCTGTACAAAGGTGGAGTTCTATTTCGTGACTTCGGCGAAAATTATCACGAGAAAATGCTGGAAGAGGCACACATCTTTCCGGTCGTGCATAAAGCTGGCGGCGAGCCGGCCAAGCTTACCGAGATTCTGTTGGCGCAACACGCGCGCGGACGCGAGATCACCAGCTATCTGCTGGCGGTGACCAAGAATGGCAAAATCGCCAGCGCCAATGCCAAGCCACTGGCACGCTCGCTCGATGCCTTCGTTCTGATGTATCGCAACCATGCAGCACGCGAAGATACGATCGTCTTTCCCGCGTGGAAGACGCACTTCACCAACCAGCAACTGGATGAGTTGTCCGATCAATTCGAAGACATCGAGCACAAGATGTTCGGCAAGGACGGCTTCGATGATGCAGTGGCGAAGATTGGCGCGCTCGAGACGACACTGGGTTTCGCCGACCTCAGCCAGTTCACCTCACCGCCGCCTCCGAGCGCTGAAAGGCTAACGATGCGAAGCGCTGACAATCCGTGGTTCGCCGAGCGAATGTCCAAAGCGCTGATCCTGATTCGCATTCTGGTGGGCTGGGTATTCGTCTCCGAAGGCATTCAGAAGTTTGTCTACCCAGCGCAGCTTGGCGTGGGACGTTTCACTAAAATCGGTATTCCTTCACCTCAAATCATGGCGCCCTTGGTCGGAACGATAGAGATTGTGTGCGGCTTGCTCTTGCTGATCGGACTGTTCACCCGGCTGGCCACAATTCCGCTGCTGGGCGTGATCATGGTCGCGATTGTCACCACCAAGATTCCCATGATTGCGAAGAGCGGAATGTGGAGCATGTTGCACGAGGCGCGCGCTGACGTCTCCATGTTGCTGGGATTGCTGTTCCTGCTGATCGTGGGAGCGGGGACGTTGTCGGTGGACGCGCGTCGGGAGAGATGAAATCCCTGGCGGTGACGGGCTACATTCTCCACATGTTCCATTTCCGCAGCAAGAATTCGACGTAGGACCCGCAAAGTAAAAATCCGATGTGACTGCTGCCCAACAAAAAGTTCACAATTCTTTGACACGCTGTGGGTTGCAAAATGCACTGGCAAGTCTAGTCTAGGCTAGGTAAATGTGGGCCTAAGTTTAATCTAACTGAGGAGAAGACCGCGATGGGCAAAGTCACTAGAAAGCAGACTCTCATTGTTATGCTGACGAGTCTTGCGCTGTCGGTCATCGTGAGCCAGCCGGCGCTGGCCCAAACCTTCAATGTGATTTACAGCTTCAACATCGGGCCGATTGGGGTTTTCCCCTTTGCCGGAGTGACTCTGGATGCGCATGGAAACATCTATGGCACCAACAATCGTTTATGGCGTTGGCTATGGAACGGTTTACAAGCTGGCCTACAAAGACGGCACTTGGATGGCAAGCCCGCTCTATGAGTTTCAGGGAGGTAATGACGGAGCGTTTCCCGCCTCGCGCGTGGTGTTCGGCCCGGATGGCAGCCTGTACGGCACGACTAGCGAAGGCGGCGGCAAGCGGCTGCCGCGGACAAGGATGCGGAACCGTGTTCAAGCTGACGCCTCCGGCCACCATTTGCCGGGCGGTGCAGTGTCCCTGGACCGAGACCGTGCTCTGGCGTTTTACGGGAGGCGCGGACGGAGCGATTCCCGAGTATGGCGACATCATCTTCGATAGCGCGGGTTCGATCTATGGCACCACGAGCGGCAACAGCTCAAATTTCGGCTCGGTGTATAAGCTGAGCAACTCGGGCGGCGTCTGGACGGAAACCACTCTGTGGGCCTTCACCGGAGGCGCCGATGGTTTTTTCCCCAACGGCGGAGTGACGTTCGATCGCTCCGGCAATCTGTACGGAACGATGGATACGGGTGTGTTCGAGGTGTCGCCTTCGGGCGGCGGCTGGACCGAGACGGTGTTGCATACGTTCCAGATCGAGACGGAAGGCCTCAGCTCGTTAGCCGGTGTGATCTTTGACAATGCAGGCAATCTGTACAGTGACACATTTGGGGGCGGACCCGAGGAAGGCGGCACCGTTTTTGAGATGACGCCCGGGGGCGGAAGCTGGAACTTTCAGGTGCTGTACCCGTTTAATCGGGGCAACGGGACGGTGGGCACAGGCCTGATCTTCGACAATGCCGGAAACCTGTATGGCGTGAGAGGGTCGGACGCGCAGGACGACGGAGAAGTGTTCAAGTTGGCTTTGGTCGACGGATCGTGGACATATACGACAATTCACCAGTTCAGCGGCGGCAACCAGGGCTCGTCGCCCTATGAGGGCGTAGTGATGGATGCCAGCGGCAATCTGTGGGGCACTGCCTCGGCGGGAGGCGCGCATAACTACGGAATGGTTTACGAGATTACGCCGTAACGGCGGAGGCTAGAGGCTAGTAGTTAGTCATTTGCAGATTGATCGCACGCTGTCGCCGAAGGCAGCAACGAGGATGGGCCCGTGGCAGGCGCTGGCGGTGAGTCATTTGCAACTTCTCGACATTCGTTACAGGTTGTCATCACGAGCGGAGCGAGATTCTCTCTTCGATTTCAAGATTTTTTTCTCTCTGGAGAGGTGGCGGAGAACCTCTCTCTTTTTTAGCTTTGCGGACACAGTTTGACTCCATCATAGGGTTGATCGTTACGGAACATTCCCCAAGCCGCATGCAGCAGTTTGCGCATGACCGCTACCAACGCCTGCAGCTTAGCTTTGCCATGATCCAGCAGACGCTGATAAAAAGCTCCCAGCCCAGGATCGTGTTGCACCGCCACCAGCGCCGGCATATAGAGGGCGGCGCGCAGGTAAGCATTGCCGGCTTTGCTGATGCGGGGTTTCTGCGCAATCGAGGAGCCCGACTCATGATGCTTGGGATCCAGACCGGCGTGCGCCACCCACTGGCGTTGATCCAGCGTGTCGGGCAGAACCGCCAGTTCGCCCAGCACGGCCAGGGCACTGCTTTCGCCCAGCCCCGGCACACTCAGCAGGTGCTGCCAGCGGCGAGCCAACTCGGGCTCGCCCAGAATCACCCCCACCGCCTGCCGCCGCAACTTGGCAATACGCTTCTCGGTGTAACGCACCTGGGCCTCCAGCTCGCGCACCAGACAAGCGGGCAGCGCGCGGCTGGCCCCCAGGGCATGCTGCCGATTCTTGTGCTGCGTACACATGCGGACCAGCGCCGCGATGGTGCGGCTCATCGCCCGCAACTGTAGCGCCGCCGCCGAAGGCGGTTGCCACTCCACCAGCGGCATCCGCTCCGCATACTGGCTCAGCACCCGCGCGTCTACCGGATCGGTCTTGCTGCGCTGCCCCAGCGATTCAGCAAACCGCCGCACCCGCCGCGGATTGGCCACCTGCAACTTCACCGCTCCCCCCATGCGAGCCAGCCCCAGCGCCACGTCCAGACTGTAGTTCCCGCTGGCTTCCAGACAAACCGTTACCCCCGCCGCCCGCAAACTCCGCAGCCGCTTGACCAGCTGTTGCTGCCCCGCGGCCGTGTTGTCATAGCGCTCCAGTACCGCGCTCCCACCCTGGTTGCCCATCGCCACCACCAACTCCCGCGCACTCACATCGATGCCTACGTACCAATTTTGCCCAGCCTGGGACTTGTTCATAGTCGCCCTCCGTTTTAAGCTGGACTTCGGCTCCCGACCCTGTGCATCCTCTCCCGCCTGCCTTGTGAATGCAGGCTCAATGGCCTCGGATTCTCCACGGCGTGAGAAAGGTAGGGCGGGGGCCGCTCTCGCTGCAGGCTGCCGACTTCGCGCCTCGGGATCTGCTCGGCCTCCCGCCGAAGCCCGCTGCCTTCCTCTTACCTCATGACGGCCCAGGCTAACAGTGTCAGCGAAGATACAAGGGATCTGCTTCTTGCCGGCTGACGGAAAGCAGATTCCTCGCGCCACAAGCAGGTGCTCGGCATGAATAATCCATGAAACAAAGGGGCGGACGCGCCTAACACAAGAATCCCCGTCCTTAGGCTTTGCTTAGTGCGGCTTGCGCGGGGCAACCGGCCTCACCCCTTCCTTCTTCTCCTTGCGATATACTTCTTAGTCTACCGACTACGTTCCCGAGCAGTTGCACCCAGCCTGCTCTAAATCCGGAAGGAGAACTTTTCCGTATGTCATCCACAGCCGTTTCCTCCGCTGTTTCCTATGCTCGCGAGAATCAGAAGCGCTTTCTCGACGAGCTGAAAGACCTGCTTCGCATTCCCAGCGTCAGCACCACCGAAGAACACAAAGGCGATGTCCGCAAGGCCGCCGAGATGGTCGCCGCCGACCTGAAGCGCATCGGCTTCGAGAATGTCGAGATCATCCCGACCAAGCGGCATCCGCTGGTTTACGCCGACTGGCTGCATGCCGCCGGCAAGCCCACCGCGCTGTGCTATGCGCACTTTGATGTGCAGCCGGCCGAGCCGCTGGACGAGTGGCACACGCCGCCGTGGGAGCCGACCGAGCGCAACCAGAACATCTACGCGCGTGGCGCGGTCGACGACAAAGGCCAGCTCTGGATGCAGATGAAGGCCTACGAGTCGCTGTTCAAGAGCCGGCGGCGGCAAGCTGCCTATCAATGTCCGCGTGCTGTTCGAGGGCGAAGAAGAAGTAGGCGGCGAGAGCATCGAAGAATTCGTCAAGGCCAATGCGACCAACGGCAAGCTGAAGGCCGACTTCGCGCTGGTAACCGATACCGAGTTGTTCGCGCCCGATCTTCCCACGCTGTGCGTCGGACTGCGCGGCCTGGTTTATACCGAACTCGAAGCGCAGGGCGCGAAGACCGATCTGCACTCCGGCGTGTACGGTGGTGCGGCGCCAAACGCGATCTTCGGACTGATCGAAATTCTCAGCAAGCTGAAGGACGAGAACGGCAAGGTGCTGATCCCCGGCTTCTACGATGATGTGCAGAAGCCGACCGACGACGAACTGAAAGCCTGGGAGCGTCTGCCGTTCAACGAAGAAGACTATCGCAAGGCTGAAGTCGGATCCGAATGTGCTGACCGGCGAGCCGGGATACTCGGTGCTGTATCGCACCTGGGCGCGCCCGACGCTGGAGGTACACGGCATCGTTGGAGGCTTCCAGGCTCCGGGCGCAAAGACCGTAATTCCGGCGCGCGCGTCGGCGAAGGTCTCGATGCGGCTGGTGCCCAACCAGGACGCCGACGACATCTTCAAGAAGTACAGCGATTACGTGAAGAAGATCACGCCCAAGGGCATCAAGACCAACATCAAGATTCACAGCAAAGGTCCGGCTTGCGTGGTGAATACCGACAATCCTTACGCGCAAGCGCGTCGGTGGAAGCCATGCACGAGATCTTCGGCAAAGACACGGTCTACATTCGCTCGGGCGGCTCGATTCCGATTGTCACTCAGTTCGACAAGGACCTGAAGATTCCCAGCATCATGATGGGCATGGGCCTGCCGGACGACAATCTGCACGCTCCGAATGAGAAGTTCCACATCCCAAATTTCTATCGCGGGATCGAGTCGATTATTCGCTTCTTCCAGATACTGGGAGGGCAGTAAGCAGCAGTTGCCAGTTATCAGTAGTCAGTTAGTAGCTAAGAACTGGGTGCCCCATCCAAGCTTTCTTTGCTTGGGTGGGGATTTTGTTGTGGATCGGATCGGATGTCACCAACCAGCTTTCTTGTATGTTGCGCCGATTAGTTTTTCCCACACTCTTGTTGTGATTCCCGGTGCATCCAGTAGCCGCTCTTTCCCAGCGGTTCCCAGCCGCTCAAGTCAGCATTCGGCGGCGGGAAACCTACAACAAACGATGTGCCAGCCTTTTCCATGACGCAGAGCATGGTGTTACGTCGGGAGGAATCTGCGTTCCAGAAGAGCGGAGTATCTTCGTCCCAGATTTCAGCGGCCACGTTGCTCCGGGCAAGACGCGCCCAGTAGGCATACAAGCCCGTGCCCACAGTTCCTACCCGACTATTGGCGGGAATTCCTGCATGGTTCAACGCCTCTGCAACCTCAATCATGGGGTCGGGGTTGTGATTGGATAAGCCAGCGAAGGCATCCAGGATTCCGGGAAGACTGGTCAGCGTAAAGAGAATGAGTCCACCGGCAAGGATGCCGCGTACCAATGCTTGGTTAGCCCGCTTGAACCTAACCGAGGCCAAGGCAAAGGAAAACAACAACACTGCCAGAACCACGATATAACGCGCGGTACGAATGTAGATCAAGCTATATATGGCAAAAATCGCCAGCACCGGAACAGCGACCGCCAAATAACGGCGAAAGAAGGTGCCCGCCGCAACGCCGGAGCCCAGCAGCAACGCCAGCACCACCGCTGACATAGGACCAAGTCCGACGAAGAACCAGTTTCGCAACCAGACCAGGTTTTTCTGTAAAGCGGCGATCTGGCCGCGCCATTGGAATCGAGCGTGATCCGACTGGTCAAAATGTCCAGGGTCGTACCAAGGCAGATAAGTAATGTTGGCCTGCGTGTGCACGGCATAAATCGAAGGTTGAGTAAACACGACCTGGCCGGGAAAATACGGTAGCGGCGCGCCGACCGGCCCCGGATAGGTGCCGGTTTTGGTGCCGTCGACAAACCAGGCATAATTGAGCCGCCCACTGAACCCGAGCGTCCAGCATCCGAAGGTATGATGCAACGTGACTGCCCAGGGCGCAATAACGACCAGCAAGACAATGCAGGAAATCAGGAGCGCTCTGCGATTTCTGAGGCCCCGGTCAACCCAGGCCATGCCAATGACGGCAATGCCGAAATAAAGAAGGATGGCTTTTGCCAGGTATCCGAAGGCGAAGAAGAGACCCAAGGTCAGGCCATCTTGCCATGTCATGGTGCCGCGAGTTTTACATCGCAGCAGACGCTCCGCTATCAGGAACATAAAGGAACCGGCGAATAGATCGGGCGTTGTAGTCGGAACTAGCGGAAGCAATAAGAAGAAAAACAAACCATAACCAAACAGATCGAACGCCAAGGGAGCCAATGACGATAAGGCAGCGAAGTTAGCGTCAGGCTCCTGGATAGAGCCAAGCAGGGCCCGCCAAAATCTATGAAAGCACCATGCGGTAAAGGTAAAGCATACGAAGTTGACAAGGTGAAGGAGAGGAAGTTCGTTGCGGGTGGCAGGCGCAAAGACGCTAATAAAGACGGCCAGAATCCAGGAGTAAGCAGGACTCCACCAGCTGTTGATCGCCGTAGCCCAGTCATGGCGGACATACGCGCTGGCCACATCGAGGTACCCGATACCGTCTGGACTTATGGCGAAACGGTAGGAGTATGCATAAACCGCGGCGAGTGCAATGCCCAACGTAAATAATCCCAGGCGCACGCGATCCTGTTGTATGTATGAACGTCGATTGGGCGCGTGGGCCGGTAAAGTTGCCTCGGAACTTGACAATGGGGCTGGTCCAATCTGAGGGCTTGGTCCAATCCAAGGGTCTCGTGCAATCGAAGATCGAGCCAAGGTGGGCGGGAAAAACTAAGTGGCCTACTCTGTGACTAATCGGCCTTGACATGGCAAGCACGCGATACTGTATCCGCCCGCCCCCAGGTAATGGTGTGCATGTGCACACGGGACATTTACCTTGCCAAAGCTAAAGCTATCGGCGGCCAACAGGGCGTATTGTATGCTCTTTCGGCTTTCTGCGCGAGGAACGGGACGGCGAGGCCAAAAACTGCTCCTCACCGTCAACCCCTTCGTCCGCGGCAGGTCGCCAAGGGACGTAGCTACTTCGGATTGGGCATGCTAGATCCCGATGGACAGTAAGTTACCACGTAACCCCGGCTCGCATTCACCGGACACGCGACCTGCTTGTCATCGGTCGGATGTTGGTAGGCATCCGGACAGCTTGCCGCGAAACACTTTCCTGACTTCACCTGTGTGCCCTTACTGCTGAAAGAACAATTTTGGTTGGTGGTCCATTCGATGGGAACGTTATAGAAAATGACCGCGGCCTTGTCGACGCAGTCATTGGGATCGGCGCCCGCACTGCCGCACAATTTGGGTGGCGAGTGCGGGCCCGAACCATAGTTAGTGCTTAAGTTCACGAAGTCATTGGTTGGCGTTCCTTTAGGAGTGAATTCAAAGTGGGTGCCGAAGGTGCCATCCTGCACCATGTGGGTTCCACAACAATTGTGCTGCTGGGCGCAGATGCTGCGTCCGCTGAGACTGGGATTGCAATAGGCGGCATACTTCGCGTCACCGCCTTCCCACATCCAACCTTCACGCTGAATGGTGCCGGGAGGTCCGCCGAGATCGGTCCACTTGTCGCAGTCGGGACATTGATTGTCGGCCAAGTTGGGATAGACGATGATGCGGTTCTGTCCGCCCTGATTAAACGAGGAAATGGGAATTGATTTGTTGGCGCCGGGAGCCAGCGTCCCAATTTGTGGCCCGGTAGAATTGACGGTAAGGCTGTACTTACAGGAGTTCACAAACTTGACTTGACCTGCGGCCTGACCAAGACAGGAGAGCGGCAGGCAAAGAACAACGAGGCCCGCGACCAGAAGTGCGATTGCGATCTTTCGTCCGGCAATGCGGTTACTCAAACGAGTGGTTGTGTTCATGGCGTCCTTTTCTACATAGCGGTCTTCTACTCCAATCAGAAGCAATGGAATTGTAGTGCTGACTGTGGCTTTTGCAACAACAAAGAGGAATGCTACGAGTATCAGGGACGGAAGCGGGGCGGGATGGAGTGGACGACGTTCAGGACGATTCTGCGAGGCAAGGACCTGGTTCAGCTTCTGTTCGGATTCACCTTCGGACTTGAGATTACCGACGACGGCGCCAGCCGGGTATCTTATCGGCTATCCCAACTGTTGCTCTTACTATCCGCGAGGATAGTTTCACCCGAAGAGAACGCGGTCATCTCAACTGACTTCCTGACCTATCCACTAGCAAAGCCACACTTTCCTTTGAGCCATTCGACTGAAGCTTCAGAGATCGGGCCTGGCATGGCAATTGCTATATCCGTTATCGTCGCCGAACTTCTCCGAAGGTGACAAAGGTTCAAGGTCTTTACGGGATACATCGATTGAGACTCGCATCAGGCTATGTTCCCCGGGCTGAGGAGGGGGTTATGGCGAAGAGAATCTCAAGATCACTATTGGCAAGCATTCTGTTCTGTTTGGCATCGCCGCTGGTGATAGCGCAAGGCCCATCGAAGGAAGCAGCGACCAAAGCCGGCGGATGCCGCGCCGTTCTTCGCGGAGAAGAAAGTGGCCATCGTAGTCGGGATCAGCGATTATCCCGCCGAGAGTGGCTTCCCCAAGCTGCAATACGCCGCCAAAGATGCACAGGATCTAGCCAGCGCTTTGGAAAAGCAGGGATACCAGACGCAAGTACTGACCGATCAGCATGCCATGAAGAGCAGCATCCGCAAAGCGCTACAGCAAGCGCATGATGTGCTCAACCAAGGCCGGGTGGGAGACAAGGAAAGCGGAACGTTTCTGTTCGCATTCTCCGGACACGGCGGCCAGAAGGGCACCGGCCTGGGCGCCCGGCAATACCTGGTGACCTACGACTCCACGTCCGACGATGCAGAGCCGGGCTATCCCTTGAAAGAAATCGCCCAAGCGCTCAATGACGCAGGCGCGGCCCACAAGATGATGTTCATTGATGCCTGTCGAGATTTGACTGCCTCGTCAAGCAAGGGCGCGCCCGCGCTTTCCAGCTTCCGCGAATTGATGCAGGCCGAGGGCACGAAGATTTTCTTTTCGACGGCGCCAGGACAGCAAAGCTTTGAGGATGCCAAAGAGAAAAATGGTTATTTCACGCATTACCTGCTGGAGGGGCTCAACGGAAAGGCGGCCTCACCCGATGGCTTGGTGACCTTCGACAGCCTTGCCAAGTGGGTGAGCGCCGCTCTGAAGGCCGATCCCAATGTCGACCAGGTTCCCTACTGGAATCAAAATGCCAGCGGAGACTTCTATGTCGCGGGACATTTAATCAACAAAGAAGCGCTGGTCATCGGCATTGATCAGTACAGTGATCGCCCTTTACACAGCGCCATCGCGGGCGCGAAGGAAGTGGACAAGCAACTCGACCGTGACGGCTTTGACACCACGTTTCTGGAGAACGCGACCTTTAGCGAACTGGAAGCGCGGCTCGGCAAGTTTGCTAAGAACATCGGGCCAAGGATGTTGCCGTGTTCTATTTCGCCGGCGAAGGCGGTATCGCCAGCGGAAAACCTTTCTTGATGGCAGCCGACGCGAAGCTTCCCGATCAGGCGGTATCGGGTAAGTGGGAACAACCGCCGGCGAATTCCGTCACCCTGGCTGAGGTGATGGACATAGTGCGCCAGAACCATCCTGGGCCCAACATCTTTCTGTTGGACATGGGTCTGGCCCGCGCCAGTTCGGCCGACGGGCTCGACCTCGCCTCGCTGAGGCGTGAACATACCCTGGTCCTGTTCAGTTGTAAATCCGGCCAAGACCCCGCACGTACGGAGGAAGGTTCCTTGTTCTCGCGTGCGGTAGCTTCCGTCCTGCGGGAACCTAATATGTCGGCCGGTTATGCGGCTTCAAAAATAATGTCGGCGATTTACGACCAAACGAATGGTGTGGAATACGCAGTTGAAATTCCGATGCTGCCGGATCGGGTGTATCTCACGCCTTCCCAATGAACTCGGACGGAGTCATGCGCCATGCGCTGGCTCCTGCGCCGAAAAGAAGAAGAGGAGAATTTCCATGGCTAAGTATTTGGTTAGGGTCGCGCTGGTCACCTGCATTGCCGTGCTAGTTTCACTTCCCATGGCAGCCCAAAACACTGCCGAAACCAGCGGAGTTAAGGGATCAGCGAACACTCAAGATAGCAACGTTAAGAGTAATAGTCTGGCGAATTCGCCGGATCAGAAGATCGTGGCGCCGCAAAGCAAAGGCGGGCCGCAGGCGAAGGGACCGTGGGGTACTTGCAACATCCATATCGATAACCACACTCCCTATATCGTCCAGTTCTATTTCAATGGCGACCTGGATGGAGTGATGGGTCCCTGGGGCGATCTGTATCCGAACATAACTCAGGGTGTGGCGGAACTGTATGCACGCGCCGTTTTCGACGATGGCACCGTGCTGACCTATGGTCCGCGAGAGTATAGGTGCAGCGGCGGGGATTTTCGCTGGACCCTCACTCCGTAAGTAAGTGGAAGACCGGAATAGCAGTCCAAGGGCGCAGAAGCGCCCTTTTTGCTGCTCCTATAAAAGGCCGATGCCCGAAGTGGTGCGTCGGTCAGGAATGAACCTGGACGAGGATAGAGTGAACTACGTTAAGGGCGTGCTGTGGGGAGAGCATTTCTTTCCGCTTTGTCTTTAAATTCGCTTCGGACATAAAGCTAACCAAAAGAAGGTCAAATGGGGATGCGCGATGGCTTAGGGTCAAACGCGGCGGTGTGCAACATTGAACAGACAGGCGAGAGGTCATTCTGCTAAAAATACGACGTACTGAACATCCGTGAACAGCCCGCAAGGTAGGCTCTGGGGGAGACGTTCTTTGCGGGCGGTTATTGTGTGGCCGTTTTTCATTGCGAAAGGCCGTACGTCGTGCCGCCCCTTCCTCTACAGTTCGCTCATCGCTATCAAGAAGATGGCATCGTCGAATTGATCTGCATGGCCTGCCTCAATGTAGTCTGTCATATTGAGGCCGAGAGCGATGCCCATTCCTTCTTAGACGCCCATGTGTGCGAAGGCGACCACCTTGATCTGTATGTCAAACTCCATCGAGACCGCGGCCGTGCCGCCTGAGTGTTCACCGCTAGGTAATTTGCCTTAGTGAATGTTCCTCATCCTGGAGCCGCGAGCTGGTTGGCGCTAACGGTGGGGACGCGTTCCTCTTCCCAATCCAGACGGAAACAACTTCCCACATCCCTTGCATTGGACCTTAATCGAAGTCCAAACACACCACCCAGCTGGAGTGTGCTTAGAGCCATAGTTGCACTGACCGGTACGTCCAGCGCTCAGCAGATGAAGCAAGACTTAGGCGGCAGGAATTGGAGCTCTCACCCGAGACAGCAGTGGTAGAAAACGTGGCGGGAAAGTGGGGAAAGATCAGATTTGACTAGCACCAGAAGTGTGGTCTTGACCCCTTTCGCAAATGACTTGGGCCTTAGGCTTCACGCGCTTCTAGAGAGGGAATCGTTTGGAACTTTGGTGCAACAATGTGCAGTACCGGACATACAGCACACGCACCTAAACAAGTTAGCGCGGAAACGGAATTGCAGTCAAGGGAACTACCAAGCAAGGGCCATAGCTTGCGACACCGCCACCCTTGTGCCACTCCTTCCAGCGGCGGATGTCAGGGCCGGGCAAAATGGAACGAGGCGGAGCCAATTCCATGAAACTTGCACGCGTGTGTTTTCTCCTTCTCCCACTGTTTGCGCTTACCGCTCAGGCTCAACTCGGGTCTGCAGGTATGTTTGGGGTTCTTGGTGCCTCGGCGGTCAGCAATACCGGACCGACGGTTGTCGATGGAGATTTAGGCGTTTATCCCGGTACTTCGATCACTGGCTTTCCGCCTGGAATTGTGAATGGAACCATTTACGACGGCGATGCGGTCGCAATGCAGGCTCAGTCTGACGCCTTGGCTGCCTACAACTTTTTTGCGGGTTTATCGTCCAATGAGAATTTAAGCGGGCAGGATCTTGGGGGTCTCGAGCTTACCCCGGGAGTTTATACCTTCAACTCGTCAGCCCAGCTGACGGGGGATCTCACGATCAATTGGGAGGGGTTGAGTAATCAAACTGTTGTCTTCCAGATTGGCAGTACCCTCACTACCGCCAGCGCCTCGATGGTCATTGGGATCAATATGGGGCAGAACGACAATATTTATTGGAACGTGGGGAGTTCGGCAACGCTGGGTACGACTACCGCGTTCATGGGAACTGTTATCGCCGTCGCCAGCGATACCCTGAATACCGGTGCCACCGATGATTGCGGCCGGATTATAGCGCTGAATGGCGCGGTCACCTTGGACGACAACGTAGTCGATATTTGTGCCGGCACCACCACGACTGGTACTGGCGCGACTCCCGAGCCCGCCAGCATCCTATTGTTCGGTTCTGGCATCCTCGGACTGGCTGGCGTGGTGCGTCGCAAACTGTTCTAGTTCACCCGGCCTAGTAGGAAATATCACCTTTGGTGCCGCGAGCGACGCGATCGCTACGCGGCACCATTTTTTTCTGGCTTGAGCGGAGTAGTTCAAACGCCGCGGCCTTTGAGAAGTGCTGGAGCTGCAGAAACCGCCCTCAGGGTGATTTATGGGCAGAGAATTTCCTCGGCAAGCTTCTCCAGCGTCAAACGCAAGGGGATGATTACCGATCTACGCTGCCGCCGAAATTCGTATTCTCGGTAAGGTCTGCCTCACCGACGCGGTAGCCCGGGCGAGCACCTGATGATGAATGACGAACAGCGCCATTTCCAGGCGATCTGAGACCCCTGTCTTGTTATAGATCACGGCCATAGTGTTCTTAATCATCTGCTCGCTGGTCCCGAGTTGGGCCGCGATCTCGCGATACTTGTGGCCCTGCACCACGGCAGCAATGATCTTGAGTTCGCGGCGAGACAATTTCGACGCCACTCGTTTTCCAACGAGATCTACATCCCCCGGTTCGATAACTTCCGTCTGCAGATCAAAGCCGCCGCGAGCGAGTCGGCGTACGGCCTCGATAAGCCTATGGGCACCGACAGAGCGGTAAAGAACCCCTTGCACTCCAAGGGCAATAAAGTCCGCCGCATTTTCCTTCTGGCCGAAGAGGATCAGCAGCGCAATCTGCCGCTGGTGGGCGATCGGAACGATCTTTTGTAGTTGAGTCACTTGGGGAAAGAAGGCGGATGAGATCATCGCGACATGGGGACGCAACCTGTCGATGGCATTCAGCAAGCGGTCCGGCGAATCTGACTGGGCGATGATGTGGATGTCGTCTTCCACGGCGAGTAGCTTGGCGATGCCGGCGCGAAAGATTGGCAGGTGGTCGGCAATGATGACGTTGATCATGGCCGGACTTCCTCGAGGCAGGTCGATCGTTTCGTTCATTGTTTTTCTTTCTTACCAGCAGCCAGTCACAGTAGCCCCTCCTGACAGGTGTCGCAAATCGGTCACGCACTATTCCAGCTATTCTGGCGCGCACGATCTGGCCTGGGCGCCCATGGACAGCTAACAAGGTGAATTTCCGTTCTAGGTCCCCACAGCTCGACACGACGGTTGAGCTTTACTGTTTTGAAGCCTGAGGAGTTGATTAGACGATCCTGAGCGGCGGCACGTCTATTCACAATTGCTCACTCTGGCAGAAAATACCTTTAGGTGCCGCGTTCCAGAACAGGTTTCGGTATCGATTTATGGGATGGGAGATAGCTTCTAGTTACTAGTCGCTATGCACTCTCCGCTGACCACTTCCTTCAATTTCGTCTACCATACCTAGACCGGCGGTTGCAGGCCGCGAGCGATTTGGTACTGTTCAAACGTCGACGATGCCAGATTGCATCCCTGGCCAATCGACACGTGACAACCGGCAATTGATTCCACATGGTCGAACATTCTGCAATCTTCAAAGAACTGTCGTATGTCTTTATCGCCGCCATTCTGGGCGGGGCGCTAGCTTGGCGGCTACGGCAGCCGCTCATTCTCGGATACGTGTTGGCGGGCATTGCGCTTAGTCCATTCACGCCGGGGCCGGCGGTGCGCGAGGCGCATACCTTCCAGATCATTGCCGAGGTCGGCGTTGTGTTCCTTATGTTTTCCATCGGGCTGGAATTCTCTGTTCCCGAACTGATGGAAGTGAAATGGATGTCGCTGCTCGGCGCGCCGCTCGGCGTCGTGCTGCTGTCACTGATCGGCGCGGGCTTGGGCTGGCTACTGGGCTGGGGCGCCATGTGTGGGCTGGTGGTGGGGATGATCATTTCCGTTGCTAGCACCATGGTTTTGTCGCGCTTGCTGATTGACAGCGGACAACTGCAGTCAACGCATGGCAAGATCATGATCGGCATCACGCTGGTGGAAGACCTTGTCGTCGTGGTGCTCATCATCCTGATGCCGGTGCTGGTCAGCCTGACGCCGCATCACCTGCTGGGCGTGGGACTGGCGCTGGGCAAGGCTGCGCTGATTCTCGTCCCAATTGGATTTCTTGCGGTGTACCTGGTACCCCGCTGGCTGGCACAAGTTGCACGTTCGCAGAATCAAGAGCTGTTTCTGCTGGTGATCCTGGCGATTTGCCTGGGGACGGCGGCGCTAACCGAGGCGGTAGGACTGTCGCTGGCGTTGGGCGCGTTCGCGGCCGGACTCATCATTAGCTCGTCGGATTATGCGCATCGCGCGCTGGAGCAGATGCTGACCCTGCGCGACGCGTTCGTGGCGCTGTTCTTCGTCACCGTGGGGATCCTGATTAATCCGCGGGCGGTGCTGAGCCGGCCGGGATTGCTGCTGGCCATTCTAGCGCTGGTGGTGGTCGGCAAGTTTGTGGTGTGGACGGCGGTGGTCAAACTGTTCGGCTATGGGATGAAGACGGCGGTGCTGGTCGGGACCGGGCTAACGCAGATTGGGGAGTTTTCGTTTGTGCTGGTGCAAGTGGCACACGCCAATGGGCTGGTTGGGGATGAGTTTTACTACGCGACCCTGGCGACGTCGCTGCTCTCGATTCTGCTGAATGCTTCTCTGGTGCGTACGGTGCCGAAGTGGCTAAGACGGACGGCCTGATAACGGAGCGGATACTCCCAAGCTTTGGGCCTTGAATCAGATAGGGCGAATCGCTAAACTTGCACTTGCTCTGGTGCTATTGGCTGCTGACCTCCCTTCTCTCCAAGCTGGAGTCCCCTGTTCGGGAAACTATCCTGTTGCAAGCCTGGTGCAATATAATGTGGTTTCCACAGACGGGGCCCCAAATATAGTGTTTTACATCTTGACCCCTACCGGGTTCGGACGTAAAGTTGCCTAGACTCAAACCAGGAAGCATGGCTCGTCTCAGACGAAATGCTTAAGAGGCTCACCCATGGCTGGACAACGCGGTTCGCGGCTTCCCGCTTTGAAGGAGTAAACGTTGCTCAAACTGAAGAAGTTGCAAATCCTGGGGTTCAAGTCGTTCTGCGACCGCACCGACCTCCGCTTCCAAGGCGAAGGCATCGCGGCGATCGTCGGTCCTAACGGCTGCGGCAAGTCGAACATCTCGGACGCCATCTCATGGGTGCTTGGCGAGCAGTCGGCGCGACTGCTGCGCGGCGTCCACATGCAGGACGTTATCTTCGCGGGCACGCGCGATCGCAAGCCCACTGGCATGGCCGAGGTGTCGCTCACGCTCGTCGACCCTGAAGTGTACGGCGACGTTGCTGAGCCCGAGATCGAGATTCAAGACGAAATGTCGGATGACTGGGACGAGTCCGCTCTGCGCGCCGCTCGTGCCGAGGACGCCGAACGCCACTCCGAGGAAGTGCGTCCTGGCCAGAGCGACGAGGACACGCCGGCAACCGCAGCTTCTGGTAGTGGCGCCAATGCGACTGCGACCGAGCCCTCCGCTGAGAGCGGGGCCCAAACTGCACCGCTGCAAGTCGTGCTGAAGATACGCCGCCGCAAGTTCAAACGCACTTTCAAAGCGGGTGAAGTCCAGATCACACGAAGGCTCTTCCGCTCCGGCGAAAGCGAATACTTGCTGAACGGCAAGCTCTGCCGTTTGCGCGACATTCAAGACATCTTCATGGGAACCGGTCTCGGTCCCGAGTCGTACGCCATCATCGAGCAGGGACGCATCGGCCAGATCCTCAGCAGCAAGCCGACCGACCGCCGCGCTATCATCGAAGAGGCTGCCGGCATCACCAAGTACAAATCGCGCAAGCGGCTGGCCGAGGCGCGGTTGGAAGATGCCAAGCTCAACCTGGCTCGCATCAACGATATCTTCGACGAAGTCACTCGCCAGATGAATTCGCTCAAGCGGCAGGCATCGAAGGCCGAGCGCTACGCCAAGCTGCGCGACGAGATGCGCGCCAAACTGCGCATTGTGCTGGCCAGCAAGTTCGCGCAATTCGATGCGGAAGCTGCGTCTCTTGATCAACAGCTTGCGCAAGTTGGTGACGAGATCCACGCCCAGAGCGAAGCGGTACAGCAGATGGAAGCCGAGCACGGCGATCGCACACAGCGCGGCTATGCTATCGAGCGCGAAGGCCAGGAAAATCGCGAGAAGTTGAATTCGCTTGCCTTGGACCTGGATCGCGCCGCCGCCCGCCGTCGAACCAATGAAGAGCGCTGTGCCGAACTCGTTGCTCGTTCAGCCGGAGCGCAGGCCGAGATCGCTAACACGCAAGAGCAGGCTACGCGTCTGCAGCAGGAGTTGGACACCGACCGTACGACTCTGGAATCGGCTAACGCCGACGTGGCCAACGCCCAGCAGGAGTTGCAACAGCGCCAGCAGGAAGCCGCGCTTGCGGCAGCGTCTCTAGTGGAAGTTGAACGGCGGCAGGAACAGCGCCGCGACGCCATTCTGCAAACCGTGTCCGCAGCTTCTGCTGTGCGCAACCGCATCACACAAGCTGAGGAGCGCATCGCCGCTCTTGATCGCGAGTCGCAGCGTCTGCACGATGAGACCGCAGCCGCTACATCAGCAGTTGGAAAGTTTCGGCGGACAACGCGGCCAGCTTGGCTTGGAGTTCGAGACTGCTTCACAGCGGGTGAATGCGCTCACTGCGCAAATCGCCGACACGCGCCAGAAGCTCGACGAGAAGCGCGGCACCGAAACCGACGCCAAGCGCCATCTCGATTCCCTGCGCGGCGAATATGCCAGCCTTATGGGTAAGCGCGGTTCGCTGGAAGCGGTGATTACCGAGCATGGCTATGCTACCGAGTCGGTGCGCAAGCTGTTCACCTCGGGCGCGCTGCAAGGTGGCCGGGCTCCAGCCGGCGTGCTGGCTGACTTTCTGGAAGTCGAGGATCGTTACGAACATGTGGTCGATGATTTCCTGCGCGACGAACTGAACTACATCGTAGTGAAGTCGTGGGATGCCGCTGACGAAGGTCTGCGCCTGCTGCGCACCGATGTTGACGGCCGTGCCACCTTCCTCGTCCATCCCGAAGACTCGCAAGCAAAGTTTTCCTTCGACTTCAACGAATCGATGCATCATGTCACCCACGGCGACACCGTGGTTCCACTCAAGAATTGCATTCGCGTACTCGACGGCTTTGGCAAATCGCTTGAAGTGATTCTGCCCAAGCTCGGCAACGGCTACATCGTTCCCGATCCCGAAGTCGGTCGCGGTCTCGCGTTGGAGAATCCCGACGCATTCTTCCTCTCACAATCGGGCGAGTGCTTCCACAACGTCACCGTCACTGGCGGCAAACAGCGCAGCCAGGGTCCGCTCTCGATGAAGCGAGAACTGCGCGACGTGCTGCTGCAAATGGGCGAACTGGAACGCGCTATCGGCGAGAAGGAGACCAGCATTGCCGCACTCGGTCGCGAGATCGCCGAACTTACCGGCCTGCTGCAGCGCCTGGAAGATGAGAAGCGGGAATCCGAACGACTAGCCATGACCTCGGAGCACACTCTTCGTCAGTTGGAGAACGAGATGACGCGGGTGCGAGAGCGGCTTTCCACTTACGAGAACGAGCTGCGGCGCGTCGGCGAAGAACATAGCGAGCGTGAGAGTTTCATCACCTCGCAACTTGCCGAACTATTTCAATATGAAGAAAAGCAGCGTTCCCTGGAAACCGAGATGCAGGAGGCGCAAAGCAGCCTGGAGTCTTTGCGGCAACGTCGAGATGAGGCCGCACATTTAGCCAGCGAAGTTCGCGCCAACGTCGCCACCCTGGAGGAGCGCCGCCGCGGAGCTATGCTCGCGGTGCAGCGTATTGAGGCGATGCTGTCGGAGGTGTCATCACATCTCGCCAAGCTGAAGGCGCAATTGGAATCCGCCGCCGCCGAGAAGCAGCAGCGCGAAACCGAAAATATCCATTTGGCCGAACAGGTGCTGGCGTGGACCGCGGAGCGCGAACTGGCGCAAGCTCGCGATCGCGAGCTGCAAGAAGAATTGCAGTCGGTCCGAGTTCGTATTGTCGAGTTGGAAGAGACGCTAAAGTCGGCACGTGAAGCGCTGGATGCTGCGCGTGATCGCAGGGGCGATTTGTCGGCGGCGCAAGCCCGCGTACAGTCCGACGTGCAGCACATGTCAGAAACTTGCGTGCAGGAACTTGGCCAGCAACGTGACGAACTAATGGCCGACGCTTCCCTGCCCCTCGTCGTCGGCGATGAGCTCACCGCGGAAGACAATGCTTATCGCGAGATGCGTACGCGTCTGGAGAATATGGGTCCGGTCAACATGATGGCGCTCGAGGAATACAAGGAGACGGCGCAGCGTCACGAATTCCTCGAGACCCAGCGGCAGGACCTGCTGCAGTCCATCGAGAACACGCAGAACACCATCAAGGAAATCGATACCATCTCGCGGCAGAAGTTTGAAGAAGCCTTCAATATCATCAACGAAAACTTCGGCCGCACTTTCAGCAAGCTGTTCGGCGGAGGCCAAGGCTTCATGCGCCTCACTGACCTGGAAAACTCGATGGAAAGCGGCATCGACGTGGTGGCGTCGCCTCCCGGCAAAAAGCTACAAAATGTGTTGCTGCTGTCCGGTGGAGAGAAGGCGCTCACCGCCCTCGCGTTGCTGGTTGGCATCTTCCAATATCAGCCCAGCCCGTTCTGCATTCTCGACGAAGTAGACGCGCCTCTCGACGAAGCTAACGTCGGCCGCTTCACGGAGCTGGTCCGCGAGATGAGCGTGCAAACGCAGTTCATCATCATCACCCACAGCAAGAAGACGATGGGCATGGCGCCGGTCCTGTACGGCGTCACTATGCAGGAACCCGGCGTGTCGAAACTAGTGTCGGTGCGCTTCCAGGAAGAGCCGTCGAAGCTGGTGGGCGCTACGGCATAGCGGGAAGAAGAACTCTATCAGTGAACATACACTGCCCCGCCCAAACCGCTTTCTGTGAGCTTGGAACGGGGCACTGACGCTGGCACCTTACTCACCCGAGTTGGAGCTATTCGCCGCTGCTGCGAAACTAACCTCCATCTGGGATCCTTCGAAGTCGATGGCCGCTATGGTTGGGACGCCGCCGCTGTTGTCCACCGTTACCGAAGTACTGTCTGACTTCTTAGCTAACCGAACGATCTGCCCAGTCATCGTGGCTACTTGTTTGCCGTTTTGCTTGAACGTGACGTCGGCAGTCGAGCCCGTAGTGTTCACGACCACGGTATAGCTGCCGGGCTGCAGCGTGGCACCCGCAATCTGCGATGCTTGATAAATCTCAACATCCGTAGACTTCCCTTTGGCGAATACATTGCCGGCAAATCCAATGGATAGAAACAATAAAACTGTCGGAACTAAGATACGTTTCAATTGCAGTCTCCTTGCACGGATTTCCTACAACAATATCGATAGAGATCGCGGCCGGCTCGATTCACTATGGCTGTTCGGAAGCGGGGACTATTAATCGACGAGGAGCCTAGAAATATGAATCAGAAGAAAAAAACCCCACCCAAGCAATCAGGCTCAGATGGGGATTTTCTATTAACCGCTGCTGGTTAACGGCTGAAAGCTGTTACTTGCCGGCGTTTGCCATGCTTCCCGAATCGAAACTGATGCCGGTATTGCTATGGCTGAAATCGATTTCGCTAATGGTAGCAGCGCCATTACCGTCCTGGGTCACGACCTGGTTATGGTCAGGGGCATTGCTAAGCTGCTTCACTTGCCCATTGGCCGACGCTATTTCCTTGCCGTTCTTCAGAAACTTCACCTGAGCAGTTGAGCCGCTGGTGTCGCACTTCACGGTGTAATCGCCAGCCGGGATCGTTTTCCCGTTCAGTTGCGCATCGTGATAGAGCGTGACGTTTTCAGACTTCGAGCCGGCGAAAGCGGTGACAGACATGGTTAAGGCGAAGATAAACAGGGCGGCACGGACCACGGTACGAGTCATTTTCCAATCTCCTTCGTTTGACGTCGTTCCGGCGGCCCACGGCGAGCGGGAATCACTTGCATTTCCCGCCGCGTCGCATAGAATGTGTCTCCGGGGTTAAACAGCGAAAGGGAACTCTAAGTCTCCCTCAGTTTGTCTCGCCTGGGCCGCCAAACCGCTGGCGAAACATTTTGTTTGACCCCTAATTGTTCTACTGCACTCGGAGTACCAACGCACTCCTCTCCGAACTCTTCTCAGTTATACGTTTGACGCGAGCCAAAGGTTCATTCGCCGGGAAACTTTCGCGTCGTGAGTTTGGACGAATCGTCAGTAGCGACGTGAGCGCAACTGGTCTCCGACGATCGGCAATTCATCTCGCATGCAAGAATCCTGCGAACGTTGCCAGTTATAGCGGTTTCGTCCCAATAATTATGTGTTGAATGTGTTTTATTATTGCGCTGCCGCCCGCCGGTTCCATCCCATGCGCTCACGCAACGAAGTGATATGCGCAACATGATGGTCGCAATGCCAGGCGTACATCGCCAGCATCCGGTCCAGAGGTAGAACGCCGTGTTCAGGATGGTACAGCTTGCGTCCAAAATCGGACGGCTGCATACTTCGCAAGGTATCTACCCAGCGAGAATGTAACGCTGCCAATAGTTGCAGAGAAGTTTCTATCGGGGTTACCTGATTGTCGGGTAGCTTCGCCCATTCGGCCTCATTGTAGGGCTTGATCTGGGGCTGATCTTCAGTCATCGCCAGCTTGAACCGAATGTAAGCATTCATATGGCTCTCGGGTACGTGATGCACGACTTGTCTGACCGTCCAGCCTTCGGGACGATAGGGCGTGTCGAGTTGTGCCGGTCCCAGATCCTTCACAGCCGCACGCATATTTGCCGGCGCCCTGGAAATTATGTCGATGTAGCTGAGACGATCCTTGGCGCTTTGCTCCTCATTATCTGGCGCCACCCAGTTAAACTTGCCAATCGGATATCGCAAATCTGACATCGCAATCTCCTGTTCGACATTCATCCTATCGCAGACCGGCATGGTTCGCCGAATTCGAATAGCTGTTCGTCAAGCCTTGCCGCAATTCGTCACAGTGGGCAGATTTTAATTAACCTTTCGGCAATCCGGAGCGGCTGGTTTCAAGCGAAACGAGACAAATATTCGCCGAAGCAATGAGTAGCGTAAAGTTTCATTAGAGACAATAAGAATTCGCGTCGAGCTTACTCATCGCCCTCGTTCGCATGTTCTAATATCTGGGAGCACTACCTGCCTCAACCCTTCCGTGAAGTGAAGGGCGGGAATCCAGCTTTGCCATCCGCTAAGAAAAAGTCGAGGCGCGACAATGACGTCAAGTCTGTCTCCAAAGCCACGCTGAAGCTGCGTCTGCTGAAGCGGCTCAAGTGCACTTTGAAGTACGAGAAGCTGGCATGGGCCGCCGGTGCGAAGCTGGTCGCGGGCGTCGATGAAGTGGGTCGCGGCTCGCTCTTTGGGCCCGTGGTCGCGGCGGCGGTGATCCTCGATCCCGGCTATCGTTTGCGCGGGCTGCGCGATTCCAAGCTGCTGGACCGCGAGATGAGGGAGAAGCTGGCGCCGCGCATCCGCGAACACGCGCTGGCCTGGGCGATCGCGGCGGTCGACGTTGCTACCATCGACCAGATCAACATCTACTGGGCCTCAAAGCGCGCCATGGAGGAAGCGGTCGGCATGCTGATGTTGCGGCCCGATCATCTGCTGATCGACGCGTTGCGCCTGAACTGTGATTGCCAGCAAACGCCGATCATTCACGGTGACGCGCTGTCGGCATCGATTGCCGCGGCCTCGATCATCGCCAAGGTCGAACGCGACGCGATGATCAGCGCCTGGGACCCAGTCTTCCCCGAATACCGACTAGCGTCCAACAAAGGCTACAGCACGCCGCATCATCTGAAAACGTTGCGCGAGAAAGGACCGACACCGCTTCATCGGCTGTCGTTTGCCCCAGTATGGACGTCCTCGGCGCCGCAGGAAGTGCTGGAGTTCATGCTGGAGGGAGAAGAAGCAACTAGCGGCTAGCCATTAGCAGCTAGTGATTCGGAATCGGAACTCATCGCCTTTTAAAATCGCAAAAAAAAGAGCACGCGCAAAAGCGTGCCCTTACCAGATATCTTGATGTCTCAGCTAGTTGCTAGTTGCTAGTTGCTAATTGCTAGCCGCTAGTTACTGCTTCCCTACATCCCCGGCATTTTCATTCCCGCCAGCCTTTTGGCAAAGCTAGGCTTGCTCATGCTCTTGAACATCTTCCTCATCTGCGCGTACTGCCGCAGCAAGTGATTCACTTCCTGCACGCTGGTTCCCGAGCCGCGCGCGATGCGCTTGCGTCGGCTGCCGTTGATGACCTCGTGATGATCGCGCTCGTGCTGCGTCATCGAGTTGATGATCGCCTCCACGCGGTTGAGTTGCTTATCGTCGACCTTATCAGCCGCCTGTTGCATGTTGGCGAATGGCCCGATTTTCGGCATCATCCCCATGATGCTTTGCAGCGATCCCAGCTTCTTCACCTGCCGTAGCTGTCCGCGAAAATCCTCCAGCGAGAAGCCATCGCTGCTCATCGCCTTGCGCGCGAATTCTTCCGACTTCGACTTGTCGAGCTTGGACTCGGCTCGCTCGATCAGCGACAGAATGTCGCCCATGCCGAGGATGCGGCCCACGATGCGATCAGGGTGAAACGGTTCCAGCGCATCGTACTTTTCGCCGACGCCGATAAACTTGATCGGCTGCCCGGTCACGTTGCGGATCGATAGCGCCGCGCCGCCACGCGCATCACCATCCATTTTGGTCAACACAACGCCAGTCAGCGTCAGCTTCTTGTGGAATTCATCGGCCGAGCGCACCGCGTCCTGGCCGGTCATGGAATCGGCGACGAACAGAATCTCCTGCGGATTCAGGATCTTCTTCAGCGACTGCATCTCGTCCATCAGCTGATCGTCGATATGCAGACGGCCTGCGGTATCGACAATGAGCACGTCACAAGCGTTGTTGATGGCCTCTCGCCGAGCTTCCTTCACCAAGCGCTCGACGGTCGCCGTGTTCGATTCCTCCACCTTGCCTTCGTAGATTTTCGCGTTGATGGCATTGGCAACAACTTTGAGCTGTTCACGCGCCGCCGGGCGATAGACGTCGACCGACACGAGCATCGGCCGATGTCCACCTTGCTTCAGCCAGTTCGCCAGCTTACCCGAAGTGGTCGTCTTACCTGAACCCTGTAGACCTGCCATGAGCACAATCGTCGGCGGCTGCGAGCTAAACTTCAGTTTGGCCGTGTCTTTGCCGAGAATGTTGATCAGTTCGTCACGAACGATCTTGACCACCTGCTCAGCGGGAGAGAGCGCGGTCAGTACTTCCTGGCCCACGGCCTTCTCGCGGATGTGGTCAATCAGCTCTTTAACGACTTTGAAATTGACATCGGCCTCGAGCAGCGCCATACGGATTTCTTTCAGCGCTTCGCCGATGTTCTCTTCCGTTAGCGTGCCCTGCCCTCGCAGGTTCTTGAAGGCGCGCTGCAGTTTATCTGTAAGGTTCTCAAACATTGTCAGGAGTCCAAATGTGGATGGAGTGAATTTTGATCAACGCCTTAAAACAGGATACCACCGGGTGGATGTTTGCCCCAGGTCTCGAAAAACCTCGAGATCTGGGCCACCCGTCACCGGGTGCGGCATAAGAAAGCCCACGCTTCATCGCTGGATAGGTTCCCCAAAATACTCCAGTGCCTCGGGCAGGCACAATCTCAACTCTGTATCGGCACCGTTTTGTACACCTCGGCGGCGGCGATTACCGTATTGCAATGGATGGTCACGGTATCTTCCACTCGACTCGCGTATCCGCCGGCATAGGTGGTCATCACCGGGATGTTTCGTGCCCGAGCAGCGCGAAAGACCAGCTCGTCCCTTCTCTTCAATCCATCGATTGTGAGATTTAATCCGCCGAGCTGGTCCTGGTTGTAAGGATCGGCTCCTGCCACGTAGCAAATAAGCTCTGGTTCAAACTGCCGCAACCCTGAGCTCAGCGCGTTATCCAGCCACGCCAGATATTCCATATCTCCGCAACCGTCGGGCAGGTTGACGTCGATCGACGATGCCGGCTTGATGAAGGGATAGTTGTTCTCCTGATGCAGCGAGATGGTGAATACATCTTTACTCGGTCCCTCCGTCATGGTGCCGCCTGCAGCAGAACTGATCGACGATGCCGGCGCCGACGGTAGCGTGTTCGCTTTGTGCGCCGCATTGCCGAAGATAAATGCCGTGCCATTGCCCTGGTGCACATCGCAATCGACGGTCATGGCGCGGCGGATCCGGCCTCGTTTCTGCATGGCCCGGATGGCAACTGCGAAATCATTGATCATGCAGAAGCCTTCTCCATGGTCGGGAAAAGCATGGTGAAAACCGCCGCCAAGGTTAACGCCCACGCCGTCGCGCAGCGCACACTCCGCGGCCAAAATCGAGCCACCGCTATGCAGCATGAAAGCGTCGACTACTTGCGGAGAATACGGAATCTCCATCTGCAACTCTTCGCGCGCCGTCAGACTACCTTCCATCAACTTGTTAACGTAATGCGGCGAGTGCACCAGCAAAACATCAGACTCGCTGGCCGGCTCAGGCGTGAGGAAATCGCTTTCGTCGGCCACATGCTGTTGTAGCAGGCGTTCGCGAATGAGGCGAAACTTGTCGGCGCGGAAAACGTGTTCGCCGATGGGCAAGAAGTACTTCTCGCTATAGACAAGCTTGAAAGGCAGCATGGGCCGATGGATCTAGCGAACGGAGTTAGTAATGCAAACTCGATTCTAGAACGGCCTGCGCGATACCGCGAAAGATATTTCTGGCCGCTAGGTGGTTATGTTCGGCTGTCAGCTACCCGATTTGTGACCCTGAACGCACCCTCAAATGTTTATATCGAGTGACAGGAAGCCGCACCACTCTTGTCGGAAATACGTTTTCGCTTTACGTCATCTCAAATATCGTGCACACTCCGCCAATCACCCAATTAGGAGGTTGTACGTATGAAGCAAGTTGTGCGGCTTGCAGTGGGGTCACTTTGTCTCTCGCTGATGTTATTCGCGACAGCAGTCGCTCAGGACCAGTACACCGAAGGAACGATTGAGCGCGTCATTCTGGTCCGTGTACTTCCCGGTCACTTCAACGCGGCAATGGAAGACATGAAGAAGAATCTCCAACCCATCTACGAGGCGGAAAAGAGTTCCGGCCTCATCGAGGGTTATCAGATTTTCTTGAACCAGACGAAAGCCAATTCCGACGACTGGGACATCGGCATTTCGCTCACTTATAAGAACATGGCAGCCCTGGACGGCCTGGGAATGAAAGTCCTCGATCTGCGGATGAAACAGTACGGGGACAAAAGCAAAGAGCAGAAAACCATCAACCAGCGTGTCGAAAATATCCAGACAGTGGCGAGTTACCTGATACGAAATATCGCCTTAAAGTAACTTTGGCACCACCTCGACCATCCCTGCGACACCGGTTGCCAGCCGGCGTCGCTTTTTCATTTAAGATGGCCGTGCATGGCTTCGGCTGTCCAACTCGCTTCCCTGAGTCGCGTGGCCCGCTACAACTTGCTGGCGACCACGGGAGTCGTGCTGGTCGCCGTATTCCTTATTTGTGCGCTGTTCGCGCCCTGGATCGCGCCTCAGGATCCGGCGCACATCGATCTGCCGGCACGCCTCATGCGGCCGTCAGCCTCGCATTGGTTTGGCACTGATGAATTGGGCCGTGACATTCTTTCGCGCGTTATCTATGGCGCGCGCATCTCGATGCTGGTTGGCGGCTGCGTAGTCGCCGCTTCCCTGACCCTGGGCCTGATCCTCGGATCGATCGCAGGCTACTACGGCGGCGTCATCGACCGCGTGCTCAACGTGGTTGTGATGAACGCGTTCATGTCGTTTCCCGGAATCCTGCTGGCTATCGCCTTCGTGGCTTTTCTTGGGCCAGGCATCTTCAATCTGATTTTCGCGCTGTCGATTGGGGGATGGGTGGGTTACGCGCGCCTGGTTCGCGCCCAAGTGCTGGCCGTCCGGGAGCGCGAATTCGTCGAAGCTGCCCGCGCTCTGGGCGCCAGTGATGCCCGCATCATCGTACGCCACATCCTGCCCAATATCATTCAGCCGGTGATTGTGCAGGCGGCGATTGGAATGGCGGGAGCGATCCTAGCCGAAGCCACCATGAGCTTTCTCGGCCTGGGTGTGCCTCCGCCCACGGCCAGTTGGGGCACGATGCTAAACGACGCGCGCGCTCACCTGTTCGACTCGCCACACCTGGTGCTCTTCCCTGCCGCCGCAGTCATGCTGGCAGTTCTGTCATTCAATTTCATCGGCGACGGTCTGCGGGATTATCTCGATCCCAGGTCGAGGATTGAGGTAGGGATTTGAAGGCAGTGCTCAGAAGCCAGGGTTAGGGGCTAGTTATCTTGAGCAGCGGCCAAGTCCGCAACAATCCTTCTGAATGATTTTTCAATACGTTTGTCATCCCGACCGAGGGCTTCAGCCCGAGCGGAGTGTTCTGCGGTTTCTTCACCGGAATACCCTCCCGATGACGACAAAGAGACCGACCATCGTACACATGACTAAAAAGACCAACAGGAGCAAACACCCACCGATCGCTACTCTATCTTTCACTGTTCGTGGAGGACGCCGCGGCGGCAGTGCGGACTCGACATCCTCCTGTCGCACAAGTCGTTTGAAGGTCATACTGCGGCCCCGGATCAGGTAATCCAGGCTGATGGGCGTAAAGGAAGCACCCAGCTCCAGCGGAGCGACGGCAGCTTTTAGCATCTCAGCGGCGAGCCGCAAATAGCCTGCTCGATTAGCAACGAGTTCGCAACCCTGTTCCTCATACTCAAGATTGAAGACGGCGTCGGCGCCGTCCCTCGGAACGGCGGCTTCGATCGCATCGACATATTGCTGAATTTCATTATCTGTCATGACTGACCATGGCATTAATTGCTTTGCGGGGTGGAAACAGTCTATGATAATCGCCCCTTGCAACAACTTGCGCTGTCGCGCATCCTATCGATATGCCTACAACCGAAACTGCTATTCTCGGCGGCGGATGCTTCTGGTGCGTGGAAGCCGCCATCAAACAACTTCAAGGCGTCGAATCCGTTCGCTCCGGCTACATGGGCGGGCGTACCTCCAATCCCACCTATCAGCAAGTTTGTTCCGGCAAGACCGGGCACGTTGAGGTCGCCGAAGTGACCTTCGATCCGTCGGTCATCAGCTTCAGCGATCTGCTGCACGTCTTCTTCACCCTGCACGATCCCACCACTCTGAACCGTCAAGGTAACGACGTGGGCGAGCAATATCGCTCGGTCATTTTCTATCGGGATGAAGAGCAGAAGAAGACCGCGGAGGAAGTGATCTCCGAACTGACCCGCGACAAGGTGTTCGCCGATCCCATCGTTACCGCCGTCGAGCCCGCGTCCGCGTTCTATGTGGCCGAGGACTATCACCAGGATTACCTCGCCAACAATCCCATGCAGCCTTATTGCATGTTTGTCGTCGCGCCCAAGGTGCAGAAGATTCGCGAGAAATACGCGAGCCGGTTGAAGGCGTAATCTTAACTTTTATGTGCTATTGAAATCGAGACCAGCGATTTCGTCGGCTAGGCGGTCATACCACATTGTCTGATCGCCTGGAGTGAAATGAGCATTGGCAGGACTCGGGTTGGGCACCACGTATAAGCGGGTCTTTCCTAACCTCCTGGTTTGCAAGCCGAGCGCCGGTACCTCCGCCGAATCCCACGCGTATTTCAGAAATGGGCGGTACGCGGTCAAACCGTGGAAACATGCCACTCGCGGCCGCAGACGTCGAAGCTTACGAAGCAACCTTGGTGTCCAGTGTTCGAACTCGGATGGAGTGATCTCCGAGGCGTTCGCCGAGGGCCGCTTGACCAGATCGGTTAAACCAATTCCAAAGCGCAGCAACTCACAATCGTTTGAGGGGCGCAGGACGTCCGTAGCCAGACCTCGCCGAACGCTTTCGCTGAGTTTGGATCGCGAAAAGGCTGGCCAGAATCGACTTGTTGAACGAGCGAAGTAGTGCCCTTGCTCGACCGAATAGAGCCCGGGATTAATACCGATGAAAATGAGATCCAGATCGGAGCGTAGATAGTCCGGCAGTGTGCGGAATGGAAATCGATCTGGCACGTTGCGATGAAGTACAAACCTAAAACAGTTTTAATTCAAAGCTGTAACTCCTGGCACAGGCCCCCGCTCTACTATCCCCGACCCCTCTTACCGTTCCGTGGCGCCGCGTCGAACCCCTTTAATTTCGCAACTCCCTGATTCTACGCCAAATCCAGTTCTTGACAATTACAGATTGCAATATCATAATTGCAAATCGTAATATGAAGCTCGGTGAAAAATTACGCTACCTGCGCCTGGTCGAGGGCACCCTCCGCGGTATGGATCGCGAGATGACCCAGCAGGACCTGGCCCGCGCGTTGAAGAAGGAAACCGGGCGCGGATTGAGCCAGTCGTACTTGTCGCAGATCGAGAGTGGGGCCCGGCCGCACCTCACGAACGCTTCGCGCATGTTGCTGGCGCGTTTCTTCAAGGTGCATCCCGGTTACCTGGTGGACGATCCCGAGGGCTATCACACCGAGCTAACCAGCGATCTGCGGGCCACCGAAGACCGGCTCGATCTTTGGTTGGTCAACGGAGCCGAGCAGTTCACGCACGATCCCGAGTTGAGCCACGCCCTGTTGCAAGTGGCCAAGCATCGGGATTCGCGCAAGTGTCTGGTGCTGCTGGGCGCAATCCTGGAGACCCCTGAGTTGGTGGAGCGCTTGACGGAAGTGTTGAAGCCGGGCCTGGCCGCGTCTTCGCATCGCGACCATGGCAGCAAGAAATCGGGTGGAGCGAGCTTATGACCTGGGCGATTTTCTATCTCGTGTGCTTTCTGGTGGGAGTGACGTTGAGCGTGTTGTCGTTCATGGGAGGAAGCTGGCACTTGCCAACGCACGCTCACGTTCATTTGCCGCACGCGCATCTGGATGTGCCGCATGGCGGTCAGCTGGACGCTTCTCAGGCTGCGGGCGGAACGCATGCCTCGGCGAACCATGGCGCGGACATGCCGTTCTTCAACTTCGCTACCGTCACGGCGTTTCTGGCCTGGTTCGGGGGCTCGGGTTATCTGCTGACACGCTACTCCACCCTGGTGGTCAGCCTGATCATGCTGATCGCGGTGGTGATTGGACTGGTGGGCTCGGCCATCGTTTTCTGGTTCGTGGCCAAGCTGCTGATGAAGCACGATCGCGAACTCGATCCGGCAGACTACGAGCGCGTGGGGGTTCTGGGTCGTATTAGCAGTCCGATTCGCGAAGGCGGAACAGGCGAGATTATTTTTTCGCAGGAGGGAACGCGCCACACCTGCGGAGCTCGCAGCGAAGCCGGCGAGGCTCTGAGTAAGGGAACGGAAGTCATCATTACGCGATATGACCACGGCATCGCCTACGTCCGGCGATGGGACGAAATGGTGGAAGAGCGGAGTACTGGTAGCTAGCGGACGACTATCTGGTTGCGATTGTTTTGGTGAGAGCGATGAAAAAAAGTATGGCACTTGCGGCACTGGTTTTCGGGATGAGCTGTCTGGGTGTATCACAGGACATTACCGGCGATTGGCAAGGTGTGCTCAACACCGGGACGGCACAGCTTCACCTCGCCCTGCATATCAGTAAAGACGGCGCCGGCAACCTCGGGGCGGTCCTAGTTAGCGTCGACCAGAGCAGCAAGGGCATAGCTGTCAGCTCGATTTCCCTGAAGGATTCCAAGCTGAAATTCGCGGTGGACCCAATTCAGGGCTCTTACCAAGGCAAGATAAACGCCGACGCGACGAAGATTTCCGGCACCTGGTACCAGCGGGCGTTTTTTGACCTTGACTTCAAGCGCATGCCAGCGCCGATTACGAACCCGACACCGGTAGCCCCATCCGACATCGATGGAGCCTGGATGGGCGCAATCGATACGGGCGCAATCAAATTGAGCTGCGTCTTCCATGTCACCAAGACAGCCGAGGGTCTTACGGCCACGATGGATGTACCCGATCAAGGCGCAAGCGGGATTCCGGTAACCAGCGTCACGCGCGACGGCGCAACCATCAAGATGCAGGTGGAAAGGATCGGCGGCACATTCGACGGCAAAATCAGTGCGGACCTGACGACGATCGACGGGACCTGGAAGCAAAGCGGAGCAAGCTTTCCCTTAGTGCTCAAGCGCGTCAAGGATGCTTCACAGTTAGAGCGACGCCGGCCGCAGAACCCGGTGAAGCCTTACCCGTATCGTGAAGAAGAAGTTTCCTATGACAACAAAGCCCAAGGTGTAACACTTGGGGCCACGCTGACCATACCTTCGGGCAAGGGCCCGTTTCCCGCCGTGCTATTGATTGCCGGCTCGGGGGCGCACGACCGCGATGAAAGCTTGTTGGGCCACAAGCCGTTCCTCGTTCTCTCGGACTACCTGACTCGCAAAGGCATTGTTGTGCTGCGGGCGGACAAGCGTGGCGTTGGCAAATCCACCGGGAGCCTTGCCACTGCGACCACAGCCGATTTCGCCACAGACGCCGAGGCCGGGGTAGCGTACCTCAAGACACGTTCCGAGGTCGATCCCCACAACATCGGCCTGGTCGGCCATAGCGAAGGCGGAGTGATTGCGCCCATGGTGGCAGCTCGCGATGCGGACGTTGCTTTCATTGTGCTGATGGCCGGGCCAGGCGTTCCCGGAGACCAACTTCTTCCCGAGCAGGAATTATTGCTTTTGGAGGCCAGCGGTGTGGGCCATGAGGCGGCGGAGAAGAAGGTCGATAAGAATCGCGCGATGTTCGCCCTGATCGAGCGAGAGAAGGATGACGCCGTGTTGGACAAGGAACTGCGGACGCAGTTAGCCGCGGATGAGGTGCCGGAAGGGCAAGCTGGCACTGCGGTCAGGCAACTCACTTCGCCCTGGTTGCGTTACTTTCTCTCCTACGATCCGGCCACCTCGTTGAGGAAAGTCAAATGTCCGGTACTGGCCCTCAACGGAGAAAGAGACTTGCAGGTGCCACCAGCGCAAAACCTGCCCGCAATTCGCGTGGCCCTTGAAGCAGGTGGCAACAAACACTTTGAGGTAGATGAGATGCCCGGTCTGAATCACTTATTTCAATCGGCCAAGACCGGCGCTCCCAGCGAATACGCAGAGATCGAGGAGACCATGTCTCCAGTCGCCATGGAGAAGATCGCAAGCTGGATCCTGAAGCACTAATTGCTGGTTGTCTTTAAGGAGACGTTATGCCGCACATACCAACTGAAGCGTTAATCATTGCCTGGACAGCAGTAGCTGCCATCATCCTGTTGATGGCCGTCTTTGCCAGGCTGTATCGCAAGGCCGGACCCAACGAAGCACTTGTCGTGTATGGCTTCCGGGGTCCGCGCATCATCAAGGGACACGGCACCATCATCCTGCCGATGGTGGAGAACTGCCGCGAGCTCTCGCTGGAGCTGATGTCGTTCGACGTCGCACCCCAGCAGGACCTCTACACCAAGCAGGGCGTCGCCGTCACGGTGGAAGCCGTCGCGCAGATCAAGGTCAAGTCGGACCCTGAGTCAATCATGACGGCTGCCGAACAGTTTCTGACGAAGACGCCGCCGGATCGCGAGGCCCTCATCAGGCTGGTGATGGAAGGCCATCTGCGCGGAATCATCGGCCAGCTCACAGTAGAAGAAATTGTGAAGCAGCCGGAGATGGTGGCCGACCGCATGCGTACCACCTGCGCCGACGACATGAACAAGATGGGCCTGGAAGTGATCTCATTCACCATCAAGGAAGTTCGCGACAAGAACGAGTACATCACCAACATGGGCCGCCCTGACATTGCCCGGATCAAGCGCGACGCCGATGTGGCCACCGCCGAGGCTGATCGCGATACCGCCATCAAGCGCGCCATTGCATTGCGCGAGTCGGCAACCGCCAAAGCTCAGGCCGACCAGGAGCGGGTTGCGGCAGAGACCGCTTCCCTTGCCCGTCAAGCTGAGGCGCAGCGCGATCTCGAAGTCAAGCGGGCGACTTATAACGAGCTGGTGAAACGCCAGCAGGCCCAGGCCGACAAGGCGTATGAGATCCAGACCAACGTGATGCAGCAGCAGGTCATCGCTGAATCGGTAAAGGTGCAGCAGATCGAGAAAGAGGCGCAAGTCAAGGTGCAGGAAGCCGAGATCAACCGCCGCGAGAAGGAGTTGATTGCCACGGTGTTGAAGGGCGCGGAGATAGAGCGCCAGCGGATTGAGACGCTGGCCAATGCCGAGCGGTCGCGGACGATGGTAGAAGCCGAAGGCCGCGCCAGCGCGATTCGCGCACAGGGTGAAGCTGAAGCCGAAATCATCTTCAAGAAGGGTGACGCCGAAGCTCGCGCCATGAACGTCAAGGCTGAAGCGTTCCAGGAGTACAACCAAGCCGCGGTCGTCGACAAGCTGCTGACCGGATTGCCAGAGGTAGTCAAAGCGCTGGCCAGTCCGTTGTCGAACGTAGACAAGATCACGATTGTTTCGACCGGTAACGGCAGTACTGCAGGCATGCACAAGATCACCGGCGACATCACCGAGATGGCGGCGCAGGTGCCCGCGTTATTCGAGGCGCTGTCGGGCATGAAGATGTCGGACTTGCTAGGCAAGATCAGGACGATCGGCGACAAGTCACCCAGGCCTGATCAGCTTCCGCCATCGGATGATGAGAAGTCGAATGCTGCGGGCCTCTGGAAAGTAGCCAGCGGTTACAATAGCTCCCACTCATTCGGAAAGTCGCGAATGAGTGGGGCACCCGGTGATGGCACGACTTCAGTCGTGCCACGCCTCAAGCTGGGCTTTAGCCGATAGGATGAGTTATGTATTCCGAAAACGATAGTACGCGATTTGTGGTGAATCTTGGACTGATTGGCACATTGCTGGGTGTGATGGTGAGGTTCATCACGCATTACGACATTGCAGTTCTCATTGGCGCCGTGGGAGGCTTGCTCGTCGCCTTCCTGTTGGCTGCGGTTCGCGGCGAGCAGTTCTAATCGCGCTCGCCGCATTGCGAGCAAGGAGTTGATCATGGCATTACTCGATCGTGTAGCAACGCTTGGTTCGGGCCAATCTGAATGATCTGGTGGATAAGGCCGAGAATCCGGAGAAGATGTTGAAGCAGGTGATCCTGGATATGGAAAACCAGTTCATCCAGGTGAAGACGCAAGTGGCCATCGCGCTGGCCGATCTGCATCTGCTGGAGAAGAAAAAGAAAGAAAACGCGGAGAAGCATGCCGAATGGATGCGCAAGGCGGAATTGGCCGTGGACAAGAAAGATGACGAACTGGCGCGCGCCGCGTTGGAGCGGGCCATGAGCTTTCAGCAACTGAGCCGACAGCTTCGATCAGCAGATCGCCGATCAGCAGATGCAGGTAGAGTCGCTGAAGGCGGCGCTGAAGAAGCTGGAGCTTAAGCTCTCCGAGGCGAAGGGCAAGGCTGACCTGCTGATCGCGCAGCATCGACGCTCGCGTGCGGTGAGCCGGGCCGCGGATGCTCAACTGACGCCTGATGGCGAGAATCGCACCTTCGATCGCATGCGGACGAAGGTCGCTCGCGAGGAAGCGCTCGGCCGGGCCAAGGGCGAGATCCTGGGCGACGATGTCGATGGGCGGCTGAATGCTCTGGAGCGCGAGCAGAAGATCGACACGCTTTTGGAGGAGATCAAGGCCAAAAAGCGGTTGAGTGCGTAAAGACAGCACTTGGCAGTTAGCAATTAGCAACGGCTGATAATCTGTCATCCTGAGCGGAGCGCCTGATCCGCAGCCTTCGCGGATCGGGCGGGCGCGTAGTCGAAGGATCGCTGTTCGCTCATGAGGCGATCGATTTTGGCGCTCCGCACTACACTGCGCCGCGTCGCCGTCGCCTGCCCTCGCGTTACAATACTGCGATGGCCGACTCGCTCTATCTCAGCATCTGGTTTCCCACCTTCCGCGAAGGCGAGATGATGCCGCGCACGGTTGGCGTTCTGCGGCAGTTCCCTTTCTCCACGTTGCGCGAAGGCATCACCTACCTCTCGGTGCATCCCGTGGCCTGGACGGAGCCTACCGTGCTGGAGCGCCGCTTCGATCCCGGCATCTCGCCCGAGGAAGCGGTCGAGATAGCCAGCGAGTTTGCCCACGATGACTTTGCTTTCGTCTTCGAGGCGTTCTGGGACATCTGGGTTCCCAACGATGACGAGCACGGCGACAGCTGGGTGCAGCGGCCCGTAGCGGTTCGCTTCCTGGTTCACGGCTTGCAGTTCGATGAAGGCATTTACACCGACGACGGTCACATCGAGGTCGACTTCGGACTTGACTCCTCGTTCGTCTTCGAAGGGCGCACATCTCGCCCGCCATCGAGAAACATCTGCGCGCTAACATCGCCAAGCTGGTTGCCTTCTCCGCCGCGGTCGAGAAGAACTGTGCGGTCAGCGGACGCGTGCTGTGGTCGGAATCGGAAGAAAACCTGGCGCAGAAGCTGATTGCCAAGCTACAGCAGACGCAGTGAAGCAGTAGTCATGAGTTGCTCAGAGTCAAGTTTCACAATCAGCGCGATTGCACTGCATCCCTCTTCCGGTCTCTTCTATCACTACACCAATCGACAACCGAGACCCTACTCACCGACGACAGACTTCCGGTTTGTGTAATGTGGGGTTATGGCAAACGCAGAACTGAAGCTTGACGACTTGTTGGTTCGAAAGGCTGTGTTGGAGCAGCGGATTGCGGGTTATCAGGCCAGCTTGGCCACTGTCGCTGGGCCGTGTAGTAAGTCGTCTTTGCGGCGTCAATTAGTAGACTGCGAGATGGCACTCGAGCAGGTTCGTTCCGAACTAGGAGAAATTTAGTTCCGAAACTCATACTGGTCGCCAGCGATTCGCAACTGGAGAGCAGCGCTTCAAGTTTCCGGCCGCGTGGCTCTGCCCGAGTGGGCTCACCCGCGCGATGGTTAGACTCATTGGCTGCTCCGTTCTATGCCGCATCAAAAGTGTGAAGATCCGATCCCTCGGTTCCGCTTGCGAGATGACAAAACGTGTGACCGCTTCATGACTTTTTTCGACAGGGCAGCACTTCGGCATAAAGTTCTTGCCAAGACTGAAAAGAGGCCGCATTGCGCGGCCTCGTTCCTTCTCGTTCTAACGATCGCTACTACATGCCCTGATTCAAGCCCTTGTTGACCAGCACCTTCACGTCGACGCGCTGGTTGAGGGCGCGGCCCTGGGAGTCGGTGTTGGCAGCCGCGGGATGGGTGGCTCCGTAACCGGCAGGCGCCAGCAAGCGGCGCATGGGAACGCTCTTCTGGTTGCGCAGATAGAGCACCACGGCGGTGGCGCGCTCGTCGCTGAGCTTCTGGTTCTCGGCCTTGGTGCCGGTGCTGGAAGCATAGCCGGCGACCTCGATCATGTAGTTCTGCGTGGTCATCGCCAGCTGCGGCAAGCTTGTCGAGATCGGCCTTGGCTGCCGCGTCCAGGGTGGAGTTGCCGGTTGGGAAGTAAATACCAGCTTCGGCGACGGTGTTGTAGTCACCCAGATCGGAGACCCGCTTGTTCACCATGGCAATGGCGTCAGCATCCATCACAGCTACTGCGCCGGCGGCGACGGCCGCCTGGCCGGCTGCGTTGGCGGTGCCCTGTGCGGTGTCAGCGGAAGCCTGCGCGGCCTGAGCCTGCTCACGCCCGAGTTCGCGGTCGACTGCGCCTGGGCGGCGGCCTGCTTGTTGGCTCTCGATCTGCTGCTCCTGGGCTACTTCGATGGCAAACGCATCCGGATAGAACCTGATCTTGGTGGCGTCCAGCTGCCCTTTGGCATTGCCAACACCTTCGGCTGTGATGGTCAGGCCCGGCAGCATCGCCGTGACATCCATGTCAGCCCGGCGCATCCGCAGCGACGCCCTTCTCGCGCTCGATCTTGGTGTTGTCGGTGAGGTTGACGACGACGATCATGCCGTCTTTCTTGTCCTTAACGTTGACCATGTCACCGTCGCGGGACACGATCGATGCCGTTCACTTTGGCTTTCTTGCCACTCGGAATCTGGCGAGTGTTGGGTGTAGCCGCGTACATCAGGCTGGCAAGCAGCATGACGCAAGTAGCAATGCACAATGATCTTGAATTTCATGAAAATCCTCCATTCGCAGCGGCTTTTTCGTTTTCCAACTTGGGGGTTAAATCCGGCGGACGCCGGACTGGCTATTTGCTAAAAAACGTAGCAGCGCGTTTCAAAGTTACAGGAAGACGCCACCTTGGTAATACTCGTAGAATTACCGGTAAATCAACCAAAAATGTATAGGCAGGCGAGTGCGGAAGCGGTTGGGATGGCGTTGTCGGAGCGATCTAGATATCTGAAAACATAGGCCTTGCCAATACCGAGAGAGGCAAGGCTGGGCGTTGGCACCCAGCCTCATGGGCTATTACTTCGTTCTTCCGCCCTCGATCTTCAGCTCCGCACTGGCGCCGGCCTGGGCCGCCGCCAGCCGCGCGGTCAGCACGCGGAACGGTGAGCACGAAACGTAGTTGAAGCCGAGCTGGGCGCAGAACTCGACCGACGACGGCTCGCCGCCGTGTTCGCCGCAGATGCCGATCTTGATGGTCGGACGCGTCGCGCGGCCTTTCTCGACGGCGATCTTCAGCAACTGTCCGACGCCTTCGCGATCCAGCACGGCGAACGGATCCTGCTTCAGGATGCCTTCCGCCAGATAGGCGGTCAGGATCTTGCCGACGTCGTCGCGCGAGAAGCCGAAGGTCGTCTGCGTGAGATCGTTGGTGCCGAAGCTGAAGAACTCGGCTTCCTTGGCGATCTCGTCGGCGACCAGGGCGGCGCGCGGCAACTCGATCATGGTGCCGACCAGGTACTCGACCTTGTACTCCTTCTCGGCGAAGACCTCTTCGGCGACGCGGCGCACGATGGCCGCCTGATTGGCCATCTCCTTCAGCCCGCTGGTGAGCGGAATCATGACCTCCGGCTTCACCTTCACGCCTTCTTTCGCGACCTTGACGGCGGCCTCGAAGATGGCGCGCGCCTGCATCTCGGTGATCTCGGGATAGGTGATGCCCAGGCGGCAGCCGCGCAGGCCGAGCATGGGATTCACTTCGTGCAACTGCTCCACGCGATTCAGCAGCGTGCGCAGCTCTTTCAGCTTGGGCGACTTCGGCTTGGTGAGTCTCGAGCTTGGCGATCTCGACCATCAGGTCTTCGCGACGCGGCAGGAACTCGTGCAGCGGCGGATCGAGGGTGCGGATGGTGACCGGGAAGCCGTCCATCGCGCGGAAGATGCCGACAAAATCGTTGCGCTGATAGGGCAGCAGTTTGCGCAACGCCGTGCGGCGGTCCTTCTCGTTGTTCGCCAGGATCATCGCGCGCATGTGCGGCAGACGGTCTTCGGCGAAGAACATGTGCTCGGTGCGGCACAGTCCGATGCCTTCGGCGCCGAAGGCCCGCGCCTGCAGAGCATCGCGGGGAATGTCGGCATTGGCGCGAACACCCATGCGGCGGAAGGGCTCGGCCCATCCCATCAGCTTCAGCAGTTCGGGATCGTCGGGCCGCGCGGCCACGGTGTTGAGCTTGCCGTTGATGACGCGGCCGGTGGTGCCGTCGAGCGAGATCCAGTCGCCTTCCTTCAGCGTCTTGCCGTGCACGCGCATCACGCGCGCCTTCTCGTCGACCTCGATATCGCCGGCGCCGGCGACGCAGCACTTGCCCATGCCGCGCGTGACGACCGCCGCGTGGCTGGTCATGCCGCCGCGCGAGGTCAGAATGCCGGCGGCGACTTCCATGCCGGCGATGTCTTCCGGCGTGGTCTCGCCGCGCACCAGGATCAGCTTGGCGCTCTTGTCCTTGTTGAATTTCTCGACCGCTTCTTCGGCGGTGAAGACAATCTGCCCGACAGCCGCGCCCGGCGATGCCGGCAAGCCGGTCGCGAGCACTTCGATGTCCTTGCCCTTCTCGTCGAGGCTGGGCACGAGGAAGTCGTAAAGCTGGTTCGGCTCGACGCGGAAGATGGCTTCTTCCTTGCGTGATCAGCCCTTCTTCCACCATCTGGATGGCAACGCGAACCGCGGCGCGGCCGGTGCGCTTGCCGTTGCGCGTCTGCAGCATGTACAGGCGGCCGTCCTGGATGGTGAACTCGAAGTCCTGCATGTCGCGATAGTGCTTTTCCAGACGCGTGGTGATTTCGCGCAGCTGGTTGTAGACGTCGGGCTGGATCTTCTCGAGCTCGGAGATGTGCACCGGCGTGCGAATGCCGGCGACCACGTCTTCGCCCTGCGCGTTCATCAGGAACTCGCCGTAAAACTCTTTCACGCCGGTCGCGGGATTGCGCGTGAAGCCGACGCCGGTGCCGCTGGTCTCGCCCAGGTTGCCGAAGACCATGGCCTGCACGTTGACCGCGGTGCCCAGCATGTCGTCGATGTTGTTGATGCGGCGATAGTGTCTTGGCGCGATCGTTCAGCCAGGAGCGGAACACGGCATCGCGCGCCATCACCAGCTGCTCGTGCGGGTCCTGCGGAAACTCGCGCTTGGTGTGCTTCTGCACGACCTTCTTGTACTCGGCGATCACTTCCTGCAGCGCCTTGGCGTCGAGATCGGTGTCGAGCTTGGCCTTCTTCTGCTTCTTCTTGCCGTCGAAGACTTCTTCAAAGGCGTGCTTGGGAATGTCGAGCACCACGCTGCCGAACATCTGAATCAGGCGGCGATAGGAGTCGTAGGCGAAGCGCGGATTGTTGCTGCGCTTGGCCAGGCCTTCGACCGACTTGTCGTTCAGGCCGAGGTTGAGGATGGTGTCCATCATGCCGGGCATGGAAAACTTCGCGCCCGAGCGCACGCTGACCAGCAGCGGATTGTCGGCGCCGCCCAGCTTCTGTCCCTGCAGCTGCTCCAGGCGCCGCAGCGCTTCGTCCATCTGGCGATTGACTTCGTCGGAAACCGCGTTGCTGCTGCATGTACTCGCGGCAGGCTTCGGTCTGGATGGTGAAGCCGGGAGGCACGGGCAGTCCGGCGTTGGTCATCTCGGCCAGGCCGGCGCCCTTGCCGCCGAGTTCGTCTTTCATCTTGCCGTGACCTTCGGCGTGTCCGTCGCCAAAGAAGTAAACGTATTTCACGGCCGTGCGCGTTGGCGGCCGCATTTTCCAGTTCGGTAGTAGGAGTGCTCATGGGGAGTCCTTTACATGTCGCTATTAGTATTGCGTGTTCGTGCACGAGGTAGTTGTTCACCACGGAGGGCACGGAGAGCACGGAGTGTCTTGTATTGTTGAATTCATGCTTTTAGACTCCGACTTGCATGAATTGTCATTACGAGCGCCTGAGTTTGGCGCGAGGAATCTGCTTTTCTGCAATGTCGAGGAATAGCAGATCCCTCGCTACGCTCGTGATGACAATTCATGCCAACCATTCTTTGTCGCTTACCTAAGCGTACTTCCCTTCCGTAACAATCTCGCTGAAGTCGGCGATGGTGGAGAATTCGCTCAGCAGGTCGCGCAGCAACGCCAGGCGATTGGCGCGCACGCGCTCGTCGTCCACCATCACCATGACTTTGTCGAAGAACGCGTCGACCGGCTGCCGCAGGCGGCTGATCTGCGCCAGCGCGCCAGCGTAATTCTTCTCCTCGCGAAGCTTGCGTACTGCTGCTGCAGTCTCTGGAATCTCGGCCGCCAGCCGCTTCTCTGCGTCTTCGGTCAGAGCTGACGAATCCAAGCTGCTCCGCAATCGCCTTCTTGGTTTCGCCGCGCCTGGCGCAGGATGTTCTTGATCCGCTTGAACGCCACGGAGATCGAAGCGAAATCTTCCGACCCGCGCACTTCGCTCACCGCTTCGGCGCGCGCGATCGCGTCGACCACATCGTCGCTGCCCGGCGGCGAGCACGGCTTTCACCACGTCATAAGCGAAGCCGCGCACGTCGCGCAGATAGAACTCCAGGCGCTCGCGCATGAAGTTGGCGATCGACTCTTCGAAATTCACCTTCGGATCGAAGCGCCGCTCCGCCTCCGAGCCGACGTACTCCGCGCGCGCATCGGCGAACAGCTTTGCTGATCGGCAGCGGCAGCTTGTGCTCGGCGATGATCTTCACGATGCCGTTGGCCGCGCGCCGCAACGCGAACGGATCCTTCGAGCCCGTCGGCTGCAGCCCGAGCGCAAACATTCCGGCAATGCTGTCGGCCTTGTCGGCGATGGCGAGCACCGCCGCCTTCGACGCTGCGCGGAACGCTGTCGTCCATCGACTCCGGCTTGTAGTGATCGTAGATGGCGTCGCCGATGGCCTCGACGCGTCGGCTCGCGGCAGCAAGCGGATCGAGCTCCTGCACCTTGCGCGTACAGGCCGCCGATGATGCCCTGCAGCTCGGTGAACTCCTTCACCAGCTCGGTCGTCAGGTCGGTCTTTGCACAGCAGCGCCGGCCTTGAAGACGATGCCCGGCCGCACCGTGCCGCCCGCGCTGCGAATGGTCTTCGCAGATCAGGCTGCCCAGCCTCTGCACGCGCAGCGTCTTGTCGAAGTAGCTGCCCAGATCTTTCTGGAAGGTCACCGACTTCAGCATCTCCACGCGATCGCGCAGCGGAATCTTCTGGTCGGTTTCCCAGAAGAAGCGGGCGTCGTTGAAGCGGGCGCGCAGCACGCGCTCGTTGCCGTGGCGGATGAGCCCGTCGGGATCGCCGTCGGTGTTCAGCACGGCGAGGAAGTGCGGCAGCAGCTTGCCGCTCGCATCTTCCAGCGCGAAATATTTCTGGTGATCGCGCATTACGGTCACCAGCACTTCATCGGCAAGCGAGAGAAATTCGGGATCGAAGTTGCCCAGGACGACCGAAGGAAATTCCGTGAGGTTGACGACCGTGTCGAGCAGCGACTTGTCTTCGCGCCAGCGCGCGCCGGGAATAGTGCGCGTCGCTGCGTCGAGCGCTTTGCGAATGCGCTGCTCGCGCTCAGCCGCGCTGGCGATGACCGAGCCGTCGGCCAGCGTCGCCGACGTAATCTGCGGGCAGCCTGATCGGCCAGCGGTCCCGACGACAGAATGCGATGGCCCTCGCTGGTTCTGCCGGCGCGAATGCCGGCGAACTCCAGTGGCACCACTTCGCCGTCGAGCAGCGTGACCAGCCAGCGCACCGGACGCACGAAGCGCTCGGCCGACTTGCCGCGCCAGTACATGCTCTTCGCCCAGTAGATGCCGGCAATCTCCTTGGGCAGCGCTTCGGCCAGAATCTCGGCTGCAGGGCGGCCCTTCTTCTGCACCGTCGCGGCCAGATATTCGCCCTTTGGCGTCGTGATCTTCTCCAGCGCGTCGACCGGGACGTTGACCTTGCGCGCGAAAGCTTCGGCCGCGGGAGTGGGCACTCCATCTTTGTAGGCGACTTTGAGCGACGGCCCGGTGACCTGCTCGCTGACGTCGGGCTGCGCCGACGCGACGTCCGGAGACCAGCACAGCCAGCCGGCGCGGCGTGGAGTAGGCCTGCACTGGCAGGGCTGTCGCCCAGGCGCTCGCGCTGCAGCAGTTCGCCGACGCGCCGAGCCAGTTCGTCGCGCGCGCTGTCGATCATTCGTGCGGGAATTTCTTCGGTACCGATTTCGAGTAGGAAGTCAGGCATAAAAAGCAGCAATTAGCAATTAGCACTTAGCAATTAGCAAAAGCCAAACTCATATTGTGAAGCACACTCGGCGATCATTCCGAAGTGACTTGCGATCACGCCGGCATCACGGCAACTGAATTACGTGCGCGGGCTGCCCCATCTCTTGTCGCCCGCCGTTGACGACAGGGTGGGAAACGTGCGCGACTACGATCTGCTCGCCGCCAGCTGTTCCGGCCTTGCCGGGTGCCCCATCCTCGTCGCCGTTCTTGGCGACAGGGTGGGCCCTGTCTCCGGCCTTCTGCTGGTCGACGTACGCCTTCGCCACGCCGACCGCCAGCGCGCGGATGCGGGCGATCACGCCTACACGTTCGGTCACGCTGATGGCGCCACGCGCGTCGAGAATGTTGAACAGGTGCGAGCACTTCAGGCACAGATCGAAGGCGCCGAGCACCGGGAAGCGGCGGCGCTCCGCAGATCGCTCTTCGCTCTTCGCCTTAGGCTCTTCGCGCCGTCGCACGTCGCTCTTCGCTCTTCGGCTCTTCGCTTTTCGCCAGAGCTCTTCGCTCGAGCACTTACTCGGCGATGGCTCGAACGCGTCGCGTTGTACTCGTCCAGCAGCGCCTGGCACTCGGCCTCGTACAGCTCCAGATGCTTCCACGCCTTCTCCACGTCGGCGCGCTCAAAGTTGTAGACCGAAAACTGCAACTCGTCCTGCAAGCGAATCTCGCCGTACTTCACCGCGCGGCCATCGGGATCGACGACCCACGTGATGTCGTAAATGCTATCGACGTCCTGCAGGAACGCGGCGATGCGCTCCAGTCCGTAGGTCAGCTCGGCCGAGATGGGATCGAGATCGATGCCGCCGCACTGCTGGAAATAGGTGAACTGCGTGATCTCCAGGCCGTCGAGCATCACCTGCCAGCCGATGCCCCAGGCGCCCAGCGTCGGCGACTCCCAGTTGTCCTCTTCGAACTTAATGTCGTGCTTGCGCAGATCGATGCCAATCGCCTGTAACGATTCGAGATACAGCTCCTGCACATTAGCCGGCGGCGGCTTCAGAATCACCTGAAACTGCATGTGCTTGAACAGCCGATTGGGGTTCTCGCCGTAGCGGCCGTCGGCCGGACGCCGCGAGGGCTGCACGTAGCCGACGCGATACGGCTTGGGACCGAGCACGCGCAGGAAGGTCTCCGGCGCCATGGTTCCCGCGCCGACCTCGACGTCGTAGGGTTGTTGCAGGACGCAGCCGTGCTCGGCCCAGAAGGTCTGCAGCCGCAGGACCAGTTGCTGAAAGGTCAGCGGATTTTGCGAGGAAGGCAAAGAGTCGTCCGATCGTTAAGAGGCTGAAGCCCCGCAGTGATGTGCCGTCCCTAACAGGGACTTCGAAATGCATCTAGCTTTCAGACGCGGAGCCTGAAGGCTCGCTCATAGTTCGACCGATTCACAGCTTCGCCAGCATGCTGGCGGTCACCAGCTTCTTCTCGATGTGGCGCTCGATGATCTGCACCAGAAAGCGCCGCAGGTCCGCAGCTGCACTCCCGACGTCGCGTGGACGCGCGCCGTCGTCTGTCGGCCGCAAAGCTGTTCCACCGGCGCGCGAAACATCTGCGCCGCCAGCGCCCGCGATTCCGGCGCCAGTTGCGACGACGCCAGCCGCTTGTGCTGCACGCACATCAAGCCGTCGGCCAGCGCGTGATAGTAACGCGCGGCTTGCCATTCAGCGTCGCGCCGCACGCCATGCACTCGCCCAGCTCGGGCAAAAATCCCACCAGCCGCACCAGCCAGAGCTGGAAGTAGGTCAGCGGCATCCAGATCGAGCCGGCACGCAACTGATGCAGCACCGAAACCGCCAGCCGGAAGATCGCGTCGTTGGCTTCGCGGTCGGGCAGCAACTCGTCGAGCATCTCCGCCACGTGCTCCAGCGCGACGACTCGCGGATAATCGACCGTCAGCCGACAGCGGCGATTCCAGGATGTCGCACGAATCCAGCCGCGCCAGCTCCTGCCCTTCGCGATCGTCGTAGTAGGCCCGCACCAGCGTCAGCGGCTCCAGCGCTCCGCCGAAACGCCGCTTCGATTTCTTGGCCGCGCGCGCCACGCCTTTGACCTTGCCTTCGGCGCGAGTAAACAGCGTCACCAGCAAGTCAGCCTCGCGCAGCGGATACGTGCGCAACACGATCGCTTCCGACTGCTTCAGTGACATGGAGCTCTCAAACGATGCCGTCAAACTTCGATTCTACTGGCAGCGATTGCGATGTGCAAAGCAAGGTTGAAAACAGTGCCCCTCGCGGTTTCCAGCAAGCGCGGAAACATCGACTCAGAGCGCCTGTCTCTTTCCTTCAGCGAACCCGTACTTCCACATGGCTACCAGCGCTCGTAAATCGGATTCCCCGGGCGAATACCCCACACTCCGCTGAGTGCAAGCCGTAGGCGATCATTGGTGCGGCACTCTTTCTCGACGCGTTCAATCAGAGCGGGACCTTGCTGATAAAGTAGCATCTCAAGCGGGCCCGCCGCCGTGATGGCAAGAACATCGTCAGACTTCGACTTGTCAATCAATAAGCACGTTAGCTCCCAAGCTTCCTCAGGGTTTTTTTGAACTAGCCTGTCCACATATTCCACCGCCCAGAAATCCTCGGCATTCTTGGCTTCGTAATAGCGGAAATACCCATCGATGAGGTGCTCGGGATGCGTCACGGATGGTCATCTCCTTTTTTAGCAGGACAAGTCAGCGATTTCTCTACGTTCCGTATCGTTCCGCCGAGCGCGCTTTCGCCTTAGCAGCCTCTTCTTCCCTGTTCTTCGGAGGCGCGTTGGTTTCGAGCGAGCGTAGAAAACGAGTCGAGATCGCAGTCACCTCATCGACTGCCGTCTGAAACGCAGCTTCGTTGGCCTTCGACGGTTTGCTGAAGCCGCTAATTTTTCTGACGAACTGCAGGGATGACGCACGAATCTCTTCCGGAGTTACCGGCGGATCGAAGTTGAAAAGATTCTTGATATTGCGGCACATGGGAACGACTCCAAGGTATCAAAACTTCCAACTAACTTGAAAGCCTCTGAGAATCAGCCCGCTTTCTTCAGCTAAATGCAAAAGACCAAACTACAGCGATCCCAGCCACTTCACAGGCAAATGCGCGGCCACCGCATGAGCGAGCTTTTCATCGGCCGTAATCAGTTGACCCCGACAATCGACAGCCAGGGCAATGTAGAGACTGTCGTATACGGTGCGGTCGAATGCCGTGGCTATGGCGAACGCCACTTCGAGCAGTGAGCCTGACGGTATGGTAGACAGGCCACGATTCCTCATCGTCATTACGGCTGTCTCGGCCGCTTTCTGTGTACAGCGGCCGCGGCGGACCGCCTTCCATAGAATGTTGCCGAATTCCGCCCAAAATAAGTCTGGCACGACGAATCGAGCTTGCCCCTTTGCATATCGAGCCAGCAACTGCGCAGCTTCGTCAACCAGGGTTTCATCTCGATCCGGAAGAAACCACTTGGCCGCAACGCTGGGGTCGATTACAAAGACGCTCACCGCGAGCGGTCCTCACGCTGTATCTCCTCTGTCGAAGGAAAACGGGCGGCAGCTAGAGGTTTGCTGGATCGCAAACGGCGCAGGCGTCGGACAAACTCTTGCCGCGACTTCAGCTCCTGTGCAGTTGGGATGCTCTCCTCCAGAAGAGACAGGACCTCGGCGGCGATGGACTTTCTATGCTGACGGGCGCGTCCTCTGAGGGCTTCGTACAGCTCATCGGGAACATTTTCTACGTATAGGGTCGCCATAGGGTTTTCCTATGGATAATCTAGCAGATCAGTATTTGGGCCTGTACGCGAAAAGGCGCGGAAGCCATCGGCCTCCGCGCCATCACCTCGATCACCGGGGCCAAAGCCCCATCCTATAAAACTCGAGTGACGCGGGCCTAAAGGCCCGCTCTTCCACCGCAGAGCTGACGGCTGACAGCTTCCTTACAGCGATCCCATGTTCGACAGGAATTCGCCGTTGGAGCGGGCCTTGCCCAGCTTGTCGATCAGCAGCTCCATCGCTTCCACCGGAGACAGCGGGTTGAGAATCTTGCGCAGCACCCAGATGCGCGCCAGGTCTTCCTTGGGGATCAGCAACTCTTCCTTACGCGTGCCCGAGCGCTGAATGTCGATGGCCGGGAAGGTGCGCTTGTCGACCAGTTTGCGGTCGAGAATGATTTCCATGTTGCCGGTGCCCTTGAACTCTTCGAAGATCACGTCGTCCATGCGCGAACCGGTTTCGATCAGCGCGGTGGCGATGATGGTGAGCGAGCCGCCTTCTTCGATGTTGCGGGCCGCGCCGAAGAAACGCTTCGGACGCTGCAGGGCGTTGGAATCGACGCCGCCTGAGAGAACCTTGCCGGATGGCGGAACGATGGTGTTGTAAGCGCGCGCCAGACGGGTAATCGAGTCGAGCAGGATCACCACGTCGCGCTTGTGCTCGACCAGGCGCTTGGCTTTTTCGATCACCATCTCGGCGACTTGAACGTGACGCGCGGCCGGCTCGTCGAAGGTGGAGGAGATGACCTCGCCTTTCACCGAGCGCTGCATGTCCGTAACTTCTTCCGGGCGCTCGTCGATCAGCAGCACGATCAGCACGACTTCGGGATGATTGGTGGTGATGGAGTTGGCCAGATTCTGCAACAGCATGGTCTTGCCGGTACGGGGCGGAGCGACGATCAAGCCGCGCTGCCCCTTTGCCGACCGGCGTCAGCAGATCCATGACGCGGGCGCTGATGTTTTCGCGCACCGTCTCCAGCTTGATCCGCTCCTGCGGATACAGCGGCGTGAGGTTGTCGAAGAGGATCTTGTTGCGCGCCTCTTCGGGCGATTCGAAATTGACGGCTTCGATCTTGACCAGCGCGAAATATTTTTCGCCTTCATGCGGAGGACGGACCTGGCCGCTGATGGTGTCGCCGGTCTTCAGATCGAACTTGCGGATCTGCGAGGGAGAAACGTAAATGTCATCCGGTCCGGGCAGGTAGTTGTAGTCGGGCGAGCGGAGAAAACCGTAACCGTCAGGCAGGATTTCCAGCACGCCTTCGGCGAAGATGTGGCCTTCTTTTTCGCTTTGGGCCTGGAGGATTTTGAAGATGAGGTCCTGCTTGCGCAGGCCGCTGGCGCCGGGTAGCTCGAGAGACCGAGCTATGCGGGTCAACTCGGTGATATTTTTTTCTTTTAGTTCTGAGATTGTCATGTTCACCTACGAGGGATTTTGCAGAAGGGCGGGCCGGAGGAACGTACGAGGAAGCGCCCGAAGGCGCGGCGCGCTTACGCTGCGCGCCGCTGCGCTTCGGAAGCCGTTTCCGGTTCGACAATCACGTTCTGCCGATCAGAATCGGCGATACGGTTCAACACGTCGTTGGTCGTGTCCTGAATACGAGTGTTGGGTTTATGGAACTTGCGCGTAGCCTTGGAAGCCAGCTGACACAGCGTGTAACGGTTGCGCAGAGTGTGGACTGCCTCAAAAACTAATTCAGACCGCATCGAATTCTCCTATGTTTATGAATGACTGTTCCGGAGCCCTGCCAGAATGGAACTGCTGCTCCTGGCGTATGAAATCAAGGCGATAGGGAACCAACTTCAACCAGGCCGCATCAGGAGTTAGAACTTTAGATGCCGCCCTTGCGATTTAGGTTCGGTAATTTTTCGCCTTACCCCCGGGTCCGCACAAATGGGGGAAACCTATGTCTATCAATAACTTGCCGTATCGTGTCCTTATACCTGGCACGCTGTCGCGCCGGGAGCTTGCCTTCCTGATTCCCTGATGATGGCGTTCAGTGGGGGCCGTTTCGGGGGCAGGACGCCTTGGACTGGATACCTACAGGACGACGCCTTGTGCAAAAAGAGTAAGGTAGTCGTCGGAGACATCGCAGTCAAGAAAAATCGTCCCCCGAATCTTTTTCACCAACGTCAAGTTCCCCTGGCTGCTCCTTAGACGCGCAGCTGCGCAAAATGTTGCGAACATTTTAATAACCCACTTCTCTTCAGTAAGTTGCCCAAGAACCACACGAAAACATCCTCCCGGCGATGCTTAGGGACGCCTGCCCCTAACCCACTGATAAATATTCCCGCCACTTCGCGCGGCCAGCAGCTGCATTCCGTCATGCCCAGAAGGTCCGATCCAGCGTTCTGTACTGAATCGCCTCGGCGATGTGGCCCGGCTCAATAACCTCGCTGGCCCCCAGGTCGGCGACGGTCCGCGCGACCTTCAGGATGCGATCATGGGCCCGGGCGCTGAGGCCCTGCTTCACCATGGCCCGCTCCAGCAGGTGCTCGGCATCGGTACCCAGCTCGCAATATTTCCGGATCTCGCGCGAACCCATCTGAGCGTTGGCGTAAATGCGCTCGCCTTGCGACCGCAACCGCTGCAACTGCACTTCCCGGGCTGCGATCACCCGCTTACGAATGTCGGCCGAGCTCTCGGGGACCAAACCGCTGCGCAACTCGCGATAGTTCACCGAAGGCACGTCGATGTGGATGTCGATGCGGTCCAGCAGCGGGCCGGAAATCTTCGAAACGTAGCGCTGGATCATCATGGGCGTGCAGTGGCACTCGCGCGAGCGATCGTTGAAGTATCCGCAAGGACAGGGATTCATGGCCGCGACCAGCATGAAGCGCGCCGGAAAGCTCAGCGACATGGCGGCGCGGGCGATGGTCACCGTCCCATCTTCCAGCGGCTGCCGCATCACCTCCAGCACGTTGCGCGGGAAATTCCGGCAGCTCATCGAGAAAGAGCACGCCGTTGTGCGCCAGCGAGACTTCGCCGGGACGCGGGATCATGCCGCCGCCGATCAGCCCGGCATCGGAAATGGTGTGGTGCGGCGAGCGGAACGGACGCGTGCCCACCAATCCGCTGGTGGCATCCAGCACGCCGGCCACGCTGTGGATTTTCGTGGTCTCCAGCGCTTCGTCGAAGGTCAGCGGCGGGAGGATGGTGGCCATGCGCTTGGCCAGCATGGTCTTGCCCGAGCCGGGCGGACCGATCATCAGCAGGTTATGGCCGCCGGCGGCGGCGATCTCGATGGCGCGCTTGGCCGTCTGCTGGCCCGCGCACGTCGCGAAAGTCGACGCCGAAATTCTGCGAGGTCTCCAGCAGCGCGCGCGTGTCGACCTTGACCGGCTGGATGCCATTGCCGGTGTTCAGCAGACTGCACCACTTCGATCAGCGAGTGGACCGGATAGACGTCGACGCCCTCCACCAGCGCGGCTTCGCGCGCGTTCGACCTCCGGAACAATCAGCTTGCGAATGTTGTTGGCTGCGCGCCGTGACGGCGATGGGCAAAGCGCCTCGCACGCCGCGCAGGCCGCCATCGAGCGAGAGTTCGCCGACGAAGAGCGCATCCTCCGGCGGCTTGTTGTTCAGGCCGCCGTAAGCGCCCAGAATGCCCAGCGCCATGGGCAGATCGAAGCCCGAGCCTTCTTTGCGAATGTCGGCGGGCGCCAGATTGATGGTGGTGGTGGTGGGAGGAATGTCGTAGCCGCTGTTTTTCAGTGCGGCGCGAATGCGCTCGCGGCTCTCCCGCACCGTCGTGTCGGGCAGACCGACGGTGGTGAAGGTGTCCTTCTCGGCTTTGAGCGCGGCGACATCGACTTCCACCTCGATGAGGCTGGCGTCGATGCCGTACACCGCGGCGCTTAGAGTTTTGTAGAGCATGCAAGGGAGTGCACGCCTACCACATGGTTACTCATATCAGATTGTCAGGGAAATATGGTGTGACCGCCCGCACGTGGCGACGTGATGGGGTTGGCGCCTTCCGTAAGGAAAAGCGGATGCCCTGATCCACTGAACAGGCCGCTGAAAAAGTCGAGAAGGTGGATCCCGAGCAGGCTAAGCCCGCTCGGGAAGTAGAAGTAGAGAACGGACGGCACAGCTAAAGCTGTGCCCCTTCAAACATGTCGAGTCCGACTTTTGCAGCAGCAGCCTGTGAAGCCGGTTCGTGATCACAAGAGATGAGGGAGTTATAGCCCACAGCGACTGGTGGAATAGCTCAGGCAAAAAGAGGGCGGAATTCTTGTCCGGAAGCGCAGCGCCCAGTTGCACGTCCGATGCGAGAATTCCGCCAACCCGATGAAGGTGTCAGTACAAAGACGGCTTAGCTTGCCTTTGCGTCTCTGGCCCTTCGCTGCACGCTGTCAGTGCCGCACAGATGATCTCGATACACCGGCATTCTTTCACCCGCAACCATCAAGGCCAATACCCCTTACGCGGTAGCGGTATACAACTTCTGTCGTAATATTCCCTTCTACACAACGCCAGCGACGGCGCGGGCCACATGGGCAATGGCCGGCAGCGAGCTGTCCTGCGCATCCACCACCGCGATGGTGGTCATATTGACGATGTCTTCCACCTCGACGCCGCGCTGCAGCAGGTGCACCGGCTTCGCCATGCCGGCCAGGATCGGACCGACCGTTTCCGCTCCGCCGATGGCGCCGATAGCAGCTTGCAGGCGATGTTGCACGACTGCAGATCGGGGAAGATCAGCACGTTGGCTCCGCCCTTCAGCGTGGAGAACGGGAACGCCGCTTCCAGCTTCTTGGCGCTGACCGCAATGTCGGCCTGCACTTCGCCGTCGATGATCAGCGTCGGATCGGCATAGCGCAGCCAGCTCCGCGGCGCGCCGCACCTTGTCGCACAGCGGATGCTTGGTGCTTCCGAAGCTGGAGAAGGACAGCATCGCCACGCGCGGCTCGATATCGAAGCGGCGCGCTTCCTGGGCGGCGCAGAGCGCGATCTCGGCCAGATCCTCGGCGGTGGGCTCGATGTTGACCGTGGCGTCGGCCAGGAAGTACAGGTCGCCCTTGCGGGTGATGATCAGGTAAACGCCAGACACCTTGTGGATGCCTTCGCGCACGCCGATCACCTGCAACGCCGGACGGATGGTGTCGGGATAGTTCTGCGTGACGCCAGAGACCATGGCGTCGGCATCGCCCATGCGCACCATCATGGAGCCGAAGATGTTGCGATCGTTCATCAGCTCGTCGGCCGAGCCCAGGGTCACGCCGCGGCGCTGCCGCAAGCGGTAGAACTCGTTGACGTATTCCTGACGGCGCGGAGCGGTTTCGGGCTCGACGATGGTGGCGCCGTCGAGGTCGATGCCCAACTCCGCTGCTGCGCGCTGGATCTCGTTGCTGCGGCCCAGCAGCACCGGAATCGCAATCTTCTCTTCCATCAGAACGTGGCAGGCGCGCAGAATCTTCTGGTGATTGCCTTCGGGGAAGACGACGCGCTTGGGATTGGCCTGCGCTTTGTGAATCATCATGCGCATCAGCTCGTGCGCCTTGCCCAGCCGCTTCTCCAGTTGCTCGCGATATTCGGCAATGTCGACCGGGTTCTGCGCCACGCCGGTTTCCATGGCGGCCTTCGCCACGGCCGCGGCTTCCCACACCAGCACGCGCGGATCGAACGGCTTGGGAATGATGTAGTCGACGCCGAACTTCAGAGCGCTCCACGCCATAGGCGCGGCAAACGGAATCGGGCACATCTTCCTTCGCCAGCGCCGCCAGGGCGTACGTGGCCGCCAGCTTCATCTCTTCGTTGATGGTGGTGGCGTGCACGTCGAGCGCGCCGCGGAAGATGAACGGGAAATCCCAGAACGTTGTTGACCTGGTTGGGATAGTCGGAGCGTCCGGTCGCCATGATGATGTCGTCGCGGACCGCGCGGGCTTCGTCGTAGGTGATCTCGGGATCGGGATTCGCCATGGCGAAGACCACCGGCCGCGGCGCCAGCGAGGCAATCATCTCCGGGGTGAACGCGCCCTTCTTCGACAGGCCCAGCAGCACGTCGGCGCCCTTGGCCGCGTCGGCCAGGGTGCGCATCGGCGTTTCCTTGGCGAAGCGCTCCTTGTAAGGATTCATGCCTTCTTTGCGGCCTTTGTAGATGACGCCCTTGGTGTCGACCAGGGTGATGTTCTCGCGCTTCACGCCCAGGCAGACGTAGTGCTCGGCGCAGGCGATGCCGGAGGCGCCGGCGCCGTTGACGACCATCTTGATCTGGTCGATGCGCTTGCCGGTCAGCTCCACGGCGTTCACCAGCGCCGCGCCGGAGATGATGGCCGTGCCGTGCTGATCGTCGTGGAAGACGGGAATCTTCATCGTCTTCTTCAGCGTTTCCTCGATGTAGAAGCACTCCGGCGCCTTGATGTCTTCCAGATTGATGCCGCCGAAGGTGGGCTCGAGCAGCTGGCAGGCCTTGATGATCTCGTCGGGATTCTTGGTGTTCGAGCTCGATGTCGAAGACGTCGATGTCGGCGAATCGTTTGAACAGGACGCCTTTGCCTTCCATGACCGGCTTGCCGGCCAGCGCGCCGATGTCGCCCAGCCCGAGCACCGCCGTGCCGTTGGTGACCACCGCGACCAGGTTGCCCTTGGCGGTGTACTTGTATGCGTCCTGCGGGTTCTTTTCGATCTCGAGACAGGGATCGGCGACGCCGGGCGTGTAGGCCAGGCTGAGATCGCGTTGCGTGAGGCAAGGCTTGGTGGAAACGACCTCCATTTTCCCCGGCCGTGACCCAAAGTGGTAGTCGAGAGCATCCTGCTTAGTGATTGCCATGAAGGCCTCCGTATTGAACTTGGTATTGCATCAGACAGGGTTCACTCGCAGTCGCGGCAGCTTCTCAACTCAGCGGCAGACGACATATGAACTCTCAGTTAAAATGCACCCCGTCTTGCAGATTCTGCGGAAGCCGGAAGACGGCCTCCTGAATTTGAGCATGGGCCGGTCGCGGGCCGCACAAAAGTACGGAGGTCACAACGGGTTGTGAGGTGAGTCACGAAGTTAGTGGATAGGGGTTAGTGGATAGAAGGCGTTCTCATGCAGGCGAAGGGTTATGACAGAGCGGGCATTGCATAGTTATCGTGAACTTATTGTTTGGCAGAAGGCGGTCGACTTGGTAACGGATGTGTACGCCGTCACCAAAGCGTTTCCGCGCGACGAGATCTACGGTCTAACCAGTCAGCTGAGGAGATCGGCTGTTTCGATCCCTAGCAACATCGCTGAAGGCCAAGGGCAAGCCACAAAAGGAGAGTTCATTCAGTTCTTGTGCCACGCTCGGGGATCACTCTTTGAGCTGGAAACTCAGGTCGTCATCGCAGCGAAACTCGATTACATTAAGGCGGAATGCGGGCAGCACCTAATCACAAGAATTACGGAAGTGGCGCGGATACTTAACGGATTGTTGACATCGCTGGGAGTTTCGAGCCGAAAATCTAGCCACTATCCACCAGCCACTGCTGCTGCCCGCCCGGCGCCGAGTTCCTGCACGATCTGCACGCTGGAGCTGGTGCCAATGCGGTTGGCCCCGGCGTCGAGCATGTCCATGAACTGCGCGGCAGTGCGAATGCCACCCGCCGCCTTCACCCCAATCTTGATGCCCACAACCCCACGCATCAAGGTCACGTCGGCGTGGGTGGCGCCGGACTCGCCCATACCGGTCGAAGTTTTCACGAAGTCAACTCCTGCCTCGGCCGCCAGCGCACAGGCCAGAATCTTTTCTTCCTGGCTCAGCAGCGCGTTTTCCAGAATGACCTTCAGCAGGGCTCCGCGGTCGTGCGCCAGCCGGGCCAGGCTGCGCATTTCGCTCTGCACCAGCACTCGTTCCCCCGACTTCAAGGCGCCGATGTTCATCACCATATCCAGCTCATGGGCTCCGTTGCGCAGAGCACTATCGGCTTCCGCTATCTTCGTGGAGGTCAGGTTAGCGCCCAGGGGAAAGCCCACGACTGTGCCTACCCGTACGGGCGTCCCGCGCAACTGGATCGCCGCCAGCGCCACGTTTGTGGGATTCACCATGACGGCATGGAACCCATAGCGCGCAGCTTCCTGGCACAACGCGATGACTTGATTGCGCGTGGCCTCTGGTTTTAGAAGAGTGTGATCGATGAGATTGGCTGCACTTCGCCAATCGCTTGCGGGAAGAGCTAAGGCCCCGGCGACGACGGAAGGATAAGCTGTCATGACCAGATCAGATTTCATGCCGTATCGGAGTCGGACTCCAATACACAGATATCTGGCAGATTACGATAATGCTCGCCAAAGTCAAGCCCATATCCTACAACAAACTCGTCGGGAATCTGGAAACCAACATAGTCGGCCTGGATGGGCTCGGTACGCCGGGATGTTTTGTCCAGCAGGGCAGCGATTTTCAGCGCCTTCGGCCGGTGAGCTTGCAACAGGTTTTTGATGTAAGTTAACGTCAAACCGGTGTCGAGAATATCTTCCACCAGAATGATATTTTTACCCTCGACGGAGTGGTCCACATCCTTGACCAGCCTGACTTCCCCGCTCTGCCGCTTGGCGTTTCCATAGCTGGAGACAGCAATGAAATCAAAACTGACGTCGAGCTGGATTTGCCGTGCCAGGTCGGCTAGGAAAATAGCCGCACCTTTAAGTACGCCGATCAGCAGGAGAGGCTCGCCGGCAAAATCGGCAGTGATGCGCGCGCCCAACTCGGCTACTTTGGCCGCGATCTGGTCGCGCGTGATGAGAACCCTGAGTTGGTCCACTTGGAACCTTTACTTGGACAGGCGAAGAAATTGGATGGTAGAGAATGCGGCGGAGAAACTCAACTGGCCGCAGATGGTTGGATTCGATAAGGAGAAATGCATTTCTCAGCGGAACAACATTCCACCCATGCCGACGGGCGTGGGTGGGAATGTGCCACATGACTATTGTTTGTCGTAGAGGGCGACGTAGGTGACTTTCTTGCCGTCGGCGGCCGTCCCGTTTACCTTGAGGGTGCGAGTCTTGCCGTCAGATGAGATGGTAATGCGGCCGGTCGCGGTGACCTTGCCATCCTTCTTGTTGGTGAGCTCCAGGGTGCGATCATTGATCTTGGTATAGGACCGGGTATTGGCGTTGGGATCTCCGGTCAGCGGATAGTCCTTGCCGTCGAACATGCCCGTCCACTCAGTGTGGACCGATTTGCCGTCGGCGGTGGTGCCGTCGGTCGTGACCTTAACCTGGTCGCCCGCAGCCGTATAAATAACCGTGGTGTTCTTGGTCACTCCAGCAGGAAACTTCGATTTGGCTTCATTCAGTGTCCAGGTACCCAGGTTGGGGTCGCTGGCATAGCACACGGCTACTCCGGCCAGACACAGGGCCAGAGTCCATGCAATCTTTCTAACTTTCATGTGCTCTCCTTGATCGGAATGTCTACGATTGGAACGTCTGAGTTGCTGCGGAATTGTAGTCCGGCATCGCACCGTGGGCAACAGACATTCGTCTGCAAGCTGTTTGTCCCGGCTCGACGGAGGGCGGACTTCCGCGAAGACAAAGGTCTCGACTTCACGAGAACTGACCTGAAGATCGGTAGTGCCTGTTTTGCGCAGATCCCAACTGCGACTCATGCGGCGCTCAGTTGGCGAAAAGTCGCTATTACACGAACCAGGCTGACGCGCGCTTGCCTGAAAGATGAGCGACCGGTAAGTCAGTGTCCTGACGGGCTGGCAACAGCCGGTCTGGCGGGATCGGATGGTCCTGGCTGCTGTCCGCTCTGAACCCAGGCGCTGTACCACATATTTCGCAGCATCTCTGCTCCAGCGGCCAGGCGATGGCGGATGAAGTCGCGCGAGGCAGCGGTTCCCTCTCCGTCGAAGCCGCCTTCCTTCTCCAGTTGATAAGCGGTCTCGACCAGATTGTGCGAGTCGTAGAGATAATGCAGGTAGTCGTGGAAGGGATCGGCGAGCAAACGCGGCTGGGCGGGCACCAGGTCGGCAAATTGCAATTGCTTCAGGTTGGCGGCGACGAAGATTCCTTCCATCTTCCAATGCACCGTGTTGGCGGTGGTGTAGTGCTTGGGATTCGGGCCGACCCATCCGTTGTGATGAATCGTGGTGTGCATGGGATTGGCGCCATCGCCGACATAATGGCCCAGCCATCCGGCATAGAAAATCGCATTGGCCTCGGCAAAGTCAGGATTGCGATGATCGAGCAGCGCGCGGCGATACTCGCGAAAAGCCACCACCAGCCGCTCGTACACCTCGATGGTGATGTACGGCTGGAGGCCGACTCGCTCCGGCAGCAGGTCCTCGGGATTGCCCGGCGTCTGCGCGCGCTTGGCGGCCAGCGCGCGATAGAAGCTGTAGCGATCGGGCGGCAGCTCCATGCCTTCGACCATCTCCAGATCGATGAAATGATCGGGCTCCTGCGAGCGCTTCAAGGCCAGCTCCGAAGTTTCACGCCAGCGATCGGGCTCGGGAGCGAGATAGGCTAACTGAGCTGAGGCATTGCGCAAGAAGGCCGGTACGTCGGGCGGCAATTTTTCGGCGGCCACGCGATTGATGGCGCTGTGTCCTTCATTGCCCCACGGCCATGCCGGGCAGATCAGCGAAAAGATTGCCACAATGCAAACGACGGTACGACGCGCTGTGGTTTTCATCGCCATCATGCGCGCGTTCGCTCGGTTGTTATCCATTTAAGCTATTTTAGGATTGATCGCACCGTTTCCGGGACCAATCGTAGAAGCGGCCCCGCTGGCGTGACGGACAGGCTTCCAGTAAGTTGCGAGTAAGGAGGCAAGATTTTGCTCGTATACCCAGGTTAGCGTCCAAAGAACGGACGCGAACCTGGGGCACAGAGCCGGGAAAGAATGAAGAGATATCCAACGGCGGAAGTTGAGCGCCAGTGAGTCCTGCGAAATTCCCTTTGACTCCAAGGTTACGAAAGTACAATCAGGCCGCTAGTCCTTTCGTAGCCCCCTTTATACCCGCGCCAGATGAACGCCGAACCACTTCTTGCGGTCGCACCAGGTTTGCTCGAGGGTGAAGCCGCTCTCGCGCAGAATCGATTCGATCATCGCGTCGGTGTACTTGTAGCTGTTCTCGGTGTGAATGCGCTCGCCGGCCTTGAACTTCACGTCGAGATCGAGCGCCGGGAGGAAGGCCGTCTGGTCGACCAGGCTCTCCAGATAGATTTCCATGCGCGAGCAGCGACGGTTCCACAGCGCGATGTGGCGGAAAGCGTCGAGGTCGAAGTCGGCGTCCAGTTCGCGGTTCAGCCGCGCCAGAATGTTCTTGTTGAACGCAGCGGTCACGCCTTGGGCGTCGTCGTAGGCGGGCACCAGGATTTTCGGACTCTTGGCGAAATCGGCGCCCAGCAGCAGAGCATCGCCGGAGCGCAAGGTCCGGCGGATGCGGCGCAGAATCCGAATTGCCTCGGCAGGCTCGAAATTGCCGATGCTGGAGCCGATGTACAGCACCAGCTTGCGGCCGCTGATGCGGCTGAGCGCGGGAACGCCGCCGGTGTAGTCGGCGACGATGGGATTCACGCGCAACGATGGAAACTGCCGGCCCAGTTGGCGCACCGCCTCATCCAGCGCCGAAGGCGAAACGTCGATGGGATAGAACAGCGTGCGGCTCTGCCGCTGCAGCAGCTCTTCAATCAGGATGCAAGTCTTGGTCGCGGTGCCCGCGCCCAGCTCCACCAGCGTCAGCGACGGCCCAGCCTGCTCCAGAATTTCGCCCGCATAGCTCTCAGAATCGAGCGCTCGGTGCGGGTGAGGTAGTACTCCGGCAGCTCGGTGATCTGCTCGAAGATCTGCGAGCCGACCTCGTCGTAGAAAAGCTTGGAGGGAAGATGCTTGGGCGTCGCGGACAGCCCATCGCGCACTTCGAGGGCGATGGCATCGTTGGTCAGGAACTGCAGTTGCTTGCTAGTCGCCATTGGCCAACCGGACCCCCATGAACTGCCAGCGCACATGGGGCGGGAAAAAGTTGCGGTAGGTGGCCCGGATGTGCGATTGCGGCGTGGCGCACGAACCTCCGCGCAGCACCATCTGGTTGCACATGAACTTGCCGTTGTACTCGCCGACCGCGCCGGCAGCAGGCTTGAACCCGGGATAAGGAGTATAGGCGCTCGCCGTCCACTCCCAGACGTCGCCGAACATCTGCGCTAAGCGGCTCGCGCCGAATCGCAGGCTCGCGGATGCAGCGCGCCGAGTCTCAACAAAGTTGCCGGTCACCGCGACACGAGCGGGCCGCAATCTCCCACTCGAATTCGTTGGGCAGCCGCGCGCCCGCCCAATGCGCAAAGGCGTCGGCCTCGTAAAAGCTCACATGGCAGACCGGCTCGTCCAATTGCAGCGGCTGCATGCCTTCGATGGTGTAGTTCCACCACTCGCCGTCGCGCTGCTCCCAGTAGAGCGGCGCGTTCCATTGATTGTTGCGGACCGCAGTCCCATCCGTCCGAGAGCCACAGCGTGGCTTGCGTGTAGCCGCCGTCGCGCATGAATTCCAGGTACTCGCCGTTGGTCACCAGGCGCGATGCCAGGCGGAACGGCTGAAGATAAACGTTGTGGCGCGGGCCTTCATTGTCGAAGGCGAATCCGCTGCCCTCGAAGCCGACCGAGTAGACGCCTCTCGGAAAGCTCTGCCACTGCAGATCGGCAGCGCCGAAGTCACCGAGCGCGGTTCGAATCGCCTCATCGAGGCATCGATAAGCAGGCCGCAGCGGATTGCGTCCACAGTCCATTCTTCACATCGGTGACGATCAGCTCCTGATGCTGCTGCTCGTGGTTGATGCCGAGCTCGACCAGATCGCAGGCGCTTCCGGCGGGCAGCTCCTGCGTCAGCAGGTCGAGCCATCGCTTCGTCCACGTAAACGCGGTAGGCATGCACCTCGTCCAGACTGGGACGCGACAGAATATGCCGCAAGGCTCGCAGAGGCCGATCGCCAACCGTGTTGTAATACGAATTGAAGAGATTGCGGAAGGCGGGATGGAAGGGACGATAGTCAGCGCATGTACTGCGAAAGCAGAAAAGTCTCGAAGAACCACGTCGTGTGCGCCAGATGCCACTTTGCCGGGCTGGCATCCGGCATGGGCTGAAGGCTGTGGTCCTCGACCGAGAGAGGCGCGCAGATGTGCATCGACATCTCGCGCACCGTGCAGATACCTGTCGCAGCAGAGACAGCGTCGCTGCGGACATCGCGCGGTGTCTGGACCGGGAATCGCGTCGGTGGTGGGCATGACTGGCTGCGACATAAGATCTCTTTTAGATGCAGAAGCGGCGCTTGGCGCGCACTGCCTGAGTTGGGAATCACGCTCGACGCCAAGCCGACTCAAGAAAGATGCGCCGAGCTCAAGAAAGCTACAAATTTTCGCAGGAGGAATCAATGGGTACCTCCATGCCGTAGGACACCTTGGCGCTGGCCGTACTTCGGAGTTATCCCCTTCTAACGGCCTGCCGGGAACGCCTCGGACCTGATCCACGACCTGGGGAGCGACCGGCTTGACGTAGGCTTCGTCCAAGATCATGGCAGGCTGCTGGTAGAGTCCCCGGATGTCGTTCCAGCGAACCGCCAGCACTTCAAGGCCCATCTTGATGCCGTCGCGCAGCGGACTGATCTTCGAGCGATGATCGTGGGCCCACTCGACCGGGACCTCGACCGTCCGCAGTTTGAACTTGTCAGCCAGGAACAGCAGCTCCGGATCGAAGCCCCAGCGCTCGATGCGCTGCCGGGTGAAGACGGTCTGCGCCGCCGCTCGGCGTGAATGCCTTGAAGCCGCACTGGGTGTCGCGATACTTCAGTCCAAGCACGAGGCGCAAGCGCAAGGTTGAACAGCCGTCCGTAGAGCTGCCGATACCAGGGCTGGCGCTCGGTCTGCAATTCGGCCTGCAACCAGCGCGAACCGATGGCAACATCCGCGCCCTGCTCGATGGCCTGCGAACAGCTTGCTCGGCCTCGTAAATTGGCGAGGACAGGTCGGCGTCGGTGAACAACATCACGTCGCCGTGGGCCTGCAACATCCCGTTGCGCACGCTGTATCCCTTGCCGCGATTGCCGGGTTCTCCAGCAGGCGGATGTCGGGATTGCTGGCTGCAAAGCGGCGCAACACCTCGGCGGTGTTGTCGCTGGAGCCGTCGTTGACTACGATGATTTCGCTTTGCAAGTTGCCGCTGGCGAACGTAGTCGAGCACCTTGGGCAGCGAATGGTCAGCCGCTCGCTCTCGTTGTAAGCCGGAATTATGAAGCTGTAAATCAAATCCGTCATCAGCAACTTAGACGCACAATCATTGTATGGCAGTTGTAAGCAAGTTAACATTTGACGAAAAAGCTGGCGCGTGGGCGTCATCCCCCGCGGCGCAAACTTGCACACCGTCGGCAGCGGGATTAGCCTTTCAACCAGAACCTTCCGATGGATTCTAGTGGCCTAACTATCCGAGCTCTCCGTCTCCTTTTCGTTACTCTGCTGCTTCCGTTATGCGTGGTAGCGGCCTCCAAGCCGCATGTCGTGACCTTGGGAAAGCCGACTACCGGTAAACTGCTTGTCGGTCCGGCGGAAGATAAGACGTTGGACATCACGGTCCGTCCGCTGTATGTCGATACCAAGGTGAAGGAATTCACCACCGGCGACTCGCACGACGTTACCGATCGTGAGTTCGTGGTGCGGCGCGCTTATCGCATTAATGACGCTGCTGCCCGACGATACCCGCAAAGCTGCGAAATGGCTGTGGCAGCGCGGCGGCTGGCTGCTGGTGGACCGCGTGTCGGGCAAGATCTCGCTGATCAAGCTGCCCGACTTCGACCCGTTCTATTCGGATGTAAGCTGGTATCGCGACTACGCGGCCTATTGCGGCATCACATCCAACGGCGAGCGAGTGATCGCCGTGGTGGCCGAGATCGGAGGCAAGAAGGCGCTGTTCCGCAAGGAGTTGGGGAAAAGTCAGTGAGCGAGATTCGCCCGACAGCAATTGCGCTGCGCCGCACTGGGAGCGGCAGCCGGCGCGGGTGACGTTCCTGCCGAAGGGCGGCGATAAATTCACGGTCAACGTCAGCGGCCGCTTTGCCGATGAGGCGCCCGACAACGATTCCGACGAGCAGTGATGGAGCGTTTCACGAGCTCGTTGGTTCTGCCGGGCCGGAGGCTGGGTGCCTGCCAGAGAAATGTCGCACTGAACCGTGGAACGCTGTAGGTCGTCCCCGGAGGATTGCCATGAAAACCTTCGATGAACTGTTGCATGATGCCGAAATCGCCCACGGACATCTGTGCGCCGGTCAGGTGCTTGGGCGTGCGCCTGGCCATGCGCGGCCTCGAGCTGCTGGGCATCGACGATCCCCACGGCAAGGACCGCAAGCGGCTGATCACGTTTGTCGAGATCGACCGCTGCGCCACCGATGCGGTCGGCGTCGTCACCGGCTGCCGGCTGGGCAAGCGGGCGCTGAAGTTTCGCGACTGGGGCAAAGTCGCCGCGACCTTCGTCGATCTGGAGTCCGGCCGGGCGGTGCGGGTCTGCGCGAAGGAAAGTTCGAAGGCCCTGGCGCGACAGACTGCATCCCGAGATCGAGACAAGAACCAGCAGCAGATGCTGGCCTATCGCGAGATGTCGAACGACGACTTGTTCAGCGAGCAGTGGGTGAAGGTCGCGCTTCCGCCGGAAGAGTTGCCCGGCTACAAAGGCGAGCGCATCGTCTGCGCGGAATGCGGCGAAGGCATCAACTTCCAGCGCGAGGTACGGCGCGACGGGAAGATTCTGTGCCGGGCCTGCGCGGGAGAACGGTACTACGAAGTCGAAAAAGCGACGGAATAATAAGCGGGCACAACAATGAACAAATGAACAGCAAAAGTCGTTTCAATTGTTTGCGCCGTAGCGTCGGTCGCGACGTTTGCTTATGCTATGTCCTTTTACTACGTTGACCTACCCACCACACCCGATGCACAGGTTGGTCGTATCTACCCTCTTAACAACCACGGATCCTATACGTTCTTGACGCGGCGACAGTATCTTGAGCATGAAATATGCATCGACATTTTCATCCTGCCATTCGTACTCGCTCTTCTTATCGACTACTTTTACGACCCATTTGACCGTGGTTACTAGCTCCATTTACGTAGCCTTGAGAACTCTATGCCACCCTCGCGGCCAGCGCATGCTCGGCCACGTGCGCCACGCGCAGCACCGTCGCCTCGTCGAAATGCTTGCCCAGGATCTGCATGCCGATCGGCAATCCTTCTTTGCTCTTGCCGCAGGGAATCGAAATTCCGGGAATGCCGGCCAGATCGGCGGTCACGGTGAAAATGTCGGCCAGGTACATGGCCAGCGGATCGTCGGCCTTCTCGCCCAACTTGAATGCCGGCGTCGGCGTCGTGGGCGTGACGATCGCGTCCACCTTGGCGAACGCCTCGTCGAAGTCGCGCGCCAGCAGGCTGCGCACGCGCTGCGCCTTCAGATAGTACGCATCGTAATATCCGGCGCTCAGAACGTAGGTCCCCAGCATGATGCGCCGCTTGACCTCGGCGCCGAAGCCGGCGTCGCGCGTGCGGCGATACATCTCGGTCAGCGTCTTGCCTCGCTCGATCGCAATCCGTAACGAACGCCGTCGTAACGCGCCAGATTTGACGACGCTTCGGCGGTCGCAATGACGTAGTACGTCGGAATCGCGTATGCGGTGTGCGGCAGCGAGATGGGAACGATCTCGGCGCCAGCCGCTTCACCAGCTCCTGCATACCGAGCTCGACCGCAGCGCGCACCTCGGCGATCAAGACCCTCATCGAAGTACTCCGAGCGGAACTCCGACCTTCATGCCCGCCACCGGCTTGCCAATATGGTCGCAGATAATTGGGAACGGGAATCTCGGCCGTGGTGGAGTCCAGCGGATCGCGTCCGGCGATGACCTGCAGCATCATCGCCGCGTCCTTCACCGTCTTGCCGAACGGGCCCGGATGATCCAGCGACGAAGCGAACGCGATCAATCCGTAGCGCGAGACGCGGCCGTAGGTCGGCATCAGCCCGACTACGCCGCAGAACGCCGCCGGCTGGCGGATCGAGCCGCCGGTGTCGGAGCCCAGCGACGCCACGGCCGTTCCCGCGGCAACTGCCGCTGCCGAGCCTCCCGACGAGCCTCCCGGCACGCGCGAGCGATCGCGCGGGATTGTGCACCGGATGGAAGCCGGAGTTTTCGTTCGACGAGCCCATGGCGAACTCATCGCAATTGGTCTTGCCAAGGATGATGGCGCCCGCCTCTTCCAGCTCGCGCCACGACGGTCGCATCATAAGGCGCAATGAAGTTTTCCAGGATCTTCGAGCCCGCCGTCGTGCGAACGTCTTTCGTGGTGAATACATCCTTGACGGCGATCGGCACGCCCGCCAGCGGAGGCAGCGCGTCGCCCTTGTCGGCAAGCGCGTCGATGCGCGCGGCCTGGCGGTAGGCGCGCTCCTTGCACAGCGTCAGGTAGGCGCCGATTGCCCCGTCTTCCGCTGCAATCTTTTTGTAGAAGGCGTCGACCAAGCGCGGTGGCCGTCGTCTGCTTTTCCAGCACGGCGGTGCGCGTTATGCGACGGTAAGCAGACTCAGACTCGTAATGTAGGTTCAGATCGCTTCCATGGTATCTATCGCTCGATCACCTTGGGACTTTGAAGAATGTTCCGTCGGAGGCAGGCGCATTGCGCAGCGCCTCTTCGCGCGGCAGGCAGGGCTGCAGCTCGTCGGCGCGCATGGCGTAGGCGAAACCGTTGGCCTCGTCTTTATGCTTGCGTTCGCCGTAGCGGCTGGCCACTTGCGCCATCGGCTCGACGTCGCTGGTGTCCAATTGGTTCAACCGGTCGATGTAGCCGAGGATGGAGTTCAGGTCCTTCAACATGCGCGCGCGCTCCTCGGCAGTCAGTTCGAGGTGCGCCAGGTCGGCGACATAGGAAACGTCTTTTTCGGTAACCATAAGGGATGCCTTCCGGGAGTTACGGCGTTCGAGCTGATTCACGAGGACGAAATTGATTCTGTTTACTGTCTCCGAGCTGATCTGGTTGAGCGCAGCCAGATATTGCCGGCTAAAGCTCTGCAACTGTCGCTGCCAGGTCTCGTCCGGCACCGCGACCGTCAGCACGCCCTCGGCGAAAGCAACCGCGATCGGTTCGCTCCGCCGTCTTTGCTCCACAGCCAGCGGCCATGCCAGCAGCGGCGCTTTGTCTCCCTCGCGGCGCAGCGTGTCGCTGAAAATCTTTCGCAGCGTTGTGCCGGCATGTCTGCATGGGGAGCTTCGATTCTAGCACTGTATTGCGCCAGCAGTGGTTCGTGCCTTCAGCTAAGTCGCTCGTGGAAATTCGCGCCGCACAAAGTCCAGCGCCTCTTCCTTGCTGTGCAGCGATCCTTCCAGCTGCGCGTCCTCAACCGCCGACAGGATCGCGCGAAACTCGGGCCTGGGCTTGTAGCCCAGCTCGATCAAATCCTCGCCATTCAGCAGCGGCGCCGGCCGGATCTCCTCTTCCGGGCTGTGCTCCAGCCGCTCGCGCACAAGATCGTACATAGCGACAGGTTGCGGTGGCTGCTCAGGCAATCCATGCGATGCAACTCCAGATGCTCTTCGAATTTCGGCAGGCGCATGAAGCGCTTCAGGGTCGACTCCTTCATCCGCTCCGCATCGGCAAAGCGCATGTGATTGGCCACCAGCGCTGCAATCTGCTTGGTATCTTCGTTGGAGAAGTGCAGGCGGTGACAAATTTCCTCCGCCATGCGCACGCCGACTTCGACATGCCCGTCGAAGCGGATGCGGTCGGGCGCAACGCGAAACGTCGGTGGCTTGCCGACATCGTGCAGCAGCGTTCCCCAGGCCAGCGTGCGCGAGCACTTCGGCGGCAGCTTTTCCAGCAGCAGCATGGTGTGAATCCACACGTCGCCTTCAGGATGAAACTGCGGCGGCTGCTCCACGCCGTGCATGCGGTCGATTTCCGGCAGCACTTGCTTCAACAAACCAGTGGCGTCCAGCAGCTCGAATGCGCTGCGCGCGCTGCCTTCGGTCAGCATCTTGGTCAGTTCATCGCGAACCCGTTCGTGGCTGACCTGATGAATCAGCGGCGCCAGCTCGCTGAATGGCGGCGAACGTTTGCGGCTCGATGGCGTACTGGAATCGCGCGGCGAAGCGCACCGCGCGCAGCATGCGCAGCTTGTCTTCCTGGAAGCGGTGCTCCGGATCGCCGATGGCGCGAATCGATGCCGGCGTGAAGATCGTCGCGACCGCCGACGAAGTCGAGCACGCGATTGCCGTCCAGCGGATCCATCAGCAGGCCGTTGATGGTGAAATCGCGGCGCTGCACGTCCTCCTGCGGATCGGTGGAGTAGCGCACCTGGTCGGGATGCCGGCCGTCGGAGTAGGCGCCGTCGTTGCGAAAGGTCGCGACCTCGACGTAGTTCGGGTGCTCGGAGGGAGTCGCGGGACGGGGCACATCCTCGGGCGCGGGAACCAGCACCACACCGAACTGCGCTCCCACGGCGTAGGTTTCGGGGAAGATGCGCATCACCTCGGGCGGCGTGGCATCGGTGGCAACGTCGTAGTCCGTGGGCGCAAGCCCGAGCAGCATGTCGCGCACGCAGCCTCCGGCGAAGTAGGCCTGAAAGCCGCGCTGGCGCAGCTCGCGAACGATGTTGGTGGCGTGCTCGCTCATCCAAAGTTTGATGATAACGCGTTGGGTAAATTGTTTTGCATTCAGGGCACGCCTTCAGGCCTGTCAGCTACTGGATCAGAATCAGCCGGGCTTAAGCTCCGTGAGCAGTGTCAGTTGTTGCAGTGGCTGAAGCCGCAGACCATCTTTGCGACTAGTTCGGCACGACTGAAGTCATGCCCTGAGACAAACCTGGACCGCAGCGATTGGCAAGAGCGCTGACAAACTCGTAGCGCCGCATTCGCTGAATGCTAACTTGCCTCCCACTTGCTAAGTGCGCTGAAATTGCGCTTACCACCAGGACAGCTCTTGCTAAGGGAGCAGCTAAGCTCCTCGTACAATAGTTTCGTGCCCGACGTTTTCATCCTCGGCATCGAGAGCTCCTGCGACGAGACCGCCGCGGCCGTGGTTCGCTCGGGCGAAGAGGTGATCTCGAACGTCGTCTACTCGCAGATCGCCACCCATCAGCCTTACGGCGGCGTCGTGCCGGAACTGGCTTCGCGTGAGCATCTTGCGCGCCATCGTTCCCGTGGTTCGCAAGGCCTCGAAGATGCGGGCAGAACCTACGAAACCATCGACGCCTTGGCTGTGACCAAAGGACCCGGACTGGCCGGCGCGCTGCTGGTCGGGTCTGAGCTACGCCAAGGCGCTGGCCTATGCTCTGGAGAAGCCGCTGATCGGCGTCAATCATCTGGAAGGCCACATTCACGCCGTGCTGCTGGAGGAGCGGCAGAACGGTCAACCGCGAGCTGCGAGTTTCCGGTGCTGGCGCTGGTGGTCAGCGGCGGACATACGCACCTGTTTCTCGCCGAACGCAAGGCTGCTGCGCTGGACATACCACGATGTGGGACATACGCGCGACGACGCTGCCGGCGAGGCTTTCGACAAGGTCGCCAAGCTGCTGGAACTGGGCTATCCCGGCGGCCCGATCATCGATTTTCTGGCGCAGCACGGCAATCCCCAGGCAGTGAAGTTTCCCTTCGCGCAGATCAAGCACCGCGACCGCAATCCGCAAAACCGCCATGCCGACGATGAGCAGCGCGTGGATTTCTCCTACAGCGGCATCAAGACCGCCGTCCTGCGCTATGTCGAGACCCATAACATGCGTGCCAGCATCGAGCAACGGCGGCGCGCCTTGGCGCAAACTGACGAACGCCCTCGCACGAGCAAATTCTGGCCGCCTGCGATCCCGCAGACGCTCGACCTGGTCGCGTCCTTTCAGCGAGCGGTCGGTGAATGATCTGGTCAGCAAGACTTTGGCGGCCGCACGAGCAGCATAATGCCGCGACCGTTGTTGGTGACCGGCGGAGTCGCCGCCAACTCCGAGCTGCGCACGCCTTTCGAACGCGGCAGCGGCAGCAGGAGGGTCTGCCCGTGCATCTTCCCTTCCCGCAAGCTCTCGACCGACAACGCCGCGATGATCGCCGCCGCCGCCTATCCCCGATTTCTGGCGCGGAGAGTTTGCCGAGCCGGAATTGTCGGCCGACGCGGGATCGAGCTGCGTTGACTGCGGGCCTGTCCCAACTGTGTCGTCCAGACACACGTCTGCGACCTCCTGCGAAGCCGGAGGCGCTTCGACCTAACTGCTTATTCTTCTTCTTCGCTTGGGATCTTGGATTCGATGTCCATGTCGCGGAACTCGCTGGATTCGAAGATTTCGCGGCACTCGAGGCACTCGACGTACTCCGCATCTTCGTCTCGAGAGACGACCTGGACTCGGGGATGCCGACACTGGTTGTCCATTGCGTCGCTCTGAGGGTAGTTGTGGGTTGTGTTCGCCGGCTGGCCGACATTCATAGAAATATTGCTCAAGGAAGAAGCAATCGTAATTGTCGGGTATTTTAGACCGGGTCTATCGGTTGTCAAGCATTTCTCGTGTTAATTTCAGTTTGAACTCAAGGTTCCTAGATTTCCGAGGCTACGCCCCAAGTTAGGTGTAATGGTCAGCTTTGCGAAGCGAGAGTAGCTGACACCAAAGCAGATCTTTGCCAGGGGGAACACCGGGCGGGCTCTAATCAGCATCCAACCTGAAACCAGTTAAGCTGTGGAATTATAAGTGGTATAACCCGAAGGAGCTAAGTGACTCTGGCTCGAGGCAACATTCCAGGACCTTGCCGGCATCAAAGCATACAGGGGCACGGGGTACCAACATTGACGATAGCGAAAAAGATTCTGGCGAACGGGATGTCGGAGCACGAAGCCATCGACCGCGCCAAGCAAGGCGACGCCGAATGCTTCGAAGCTCTGTATGGCATGCATAAGCGGCGGGTTTATTCCCTCTGCTTACGCATGACCGGCAACACGGCGGAGGCGGAAGATCTGACCCAGGAAGCTTTCCTGCAGCTTTACCGCAAGATCGCGACCTTCCGCGGCGAGTCGGCATTTTCCACCTGGCTGCATCGCCTGGCGGTGAATGTCGTGCTCATGCATTTGCGGAAGAAGGGTCTGCCCGAGGTTTCGCTGGAGGAAACCCTGGAGCCGCAGCAGGAAGACGGCCCAAAGAAAGATATTGGAACGCGCGATAATGTTCTGGCTGGATCCATTGACCGGGTCAACCTGGAGCGAGCGGTCGAGAGCCTGCCTCCGGGCTATCGCATTATTTTTGTGCTGCATGACGTGGAAGGTTACGAGCACAACGAAATTGCGGAGATGATGGGCTGCTCGATCGGCAACAGTAAATCGCAGCTCCATAAAGCGCGCATGAAACTGCGCGACCTGCTCAAGCAAAGCAAAGCCGAGAAGGCCGCCAGACGATAAGCAGAAGAATTGGCGGTGAGTTCAGGGGTGAGTCAAGGGAATGTGCAGAGCGGAGACGACGATAAGACGAGCCGCCGCCAATTCCCGGGGGAGATTACAGTATGACGTGTGCGGAGTTTCAAAAGGTTCTGCCTTACATCATCGATGGCGGCGGCAGCGAAGAGGAACAAGAGCATCTGGCGACCTGCCACGTTTGCTCTGACCTGGTGGCCGATCTGCGCTACATTGCCGAATGCGCCAAGCTACTGGTGCCCATGGAAGATCCCGGCCCGCGGGTTTGGGATGGTATTCAGAAGTCGCTGGAGCGCGATGGCTTGGCCAAGCCGGCGCGCCGAAACTATTGACCTGCTGAGGCTCCCGGCCACGGCTAGTTCCTAGACCGGGAGTCGCCTACCGCACCTCAGAGTCCTTCCGCGTACAACCTTTCGTTTTTGGCGTGCCTAAAGCATTGCCGGCCAGCCACAGATACCGTCTCCAAAAATCCTGTAACTAGCGCTTTATGCGGGCTCGGCCAACGCCTATAATTATGGCTGTGAACTGAGCTGGATTTCCGGTGTCCCATGCACCGCGACAGCTCACCGCGATGGGTTCGGTTGTCTGAGGAAGAATTCATGTCAACACTTGCCACATCCGTCCACGACCACTCTGTCGACATCTCCACACAACTGCTGGATGCCATCACGGCCGATTACCCGCGCCGCGATTTCGCCGTGCGCTTCTGGACCGGCGAGGTCTGGGGCAATACGGAAAGGCCGCGATTCACCTTCGTCCTGAAGCATCCTGGCGCCTTGCGACGGATGCTTTTCGGAGCCAATGAACTCACCCTGGGCGAAGCGTTTATCTACGACGATTTTGACGTGGAAGGAAATCTCGAAGCGGCCTTCGAATTCGGCGACCATCTAGTGGCCCACGAGTTGGAGTTGACGGAAAAGCTTCGGCTCGCCGGCCTGCTGCTACGGCTTCCTCACAATGGTCATCATGGCGAGGATCTCGGACCCCGTCTCGTGGGTGGCCAACACTCCAAGCGCCGCGACCGCCAGGCCGTCACCTATCACTACAACCTGTCTAACGATTTTTACTCACTATGGCTTGATCGCCGCATGGTGTACTCCTGCGCTTATTTCGAGTCGGGTGCAGAAGACATTCATACGGCACAGGCGCAGAAGCTCGACTACATCTGCCGCAAGCTCAGATTGCTCCCGGGAGAGCGACTGCTCGATGTCGGCTGCGGTTGGGGCGGGCTCATCCTTTATGCCGCACAGAATTTCGGCGCGATTGCGCGCGGCATCACGCTTAGCGAGCCGCAAGCGGAACTGGCGCGGGAGCGAATCGAAGAAGCGGGATTGAGCGATCGCTGTCAGGTCGAGGTTCGCGACTATCGCGATCTCGACGAATCGACGGGTTACGACAAAATCGTGAGTGTGGGAATGTTCGAACACGTCGGCGAATCGCGCTTGCCCGACTATTTTCACAAAGCTTGGAACCTGCTGCGGGCGGGCGGCGTTTTCCTGAATCACGGCATTGCAGCCTCTGCTCTGCACCGTCGCAAGGGACCGTCGTTCATCGACAAGTACGTTTTTCCCGATGGCGGATTAGTGCCGTTGAATGCAACTGTTCGAGCTGCGGAAAACTCCGGTTTCGAAGTCCGCGATGTCGAAAGCCTGCGCGAGCACTACGCTCGTACTCTGCGGCATTGGGGGCAGCGGTTGGAAACCCATGGCGACGAGGCGAAGCGAATTACCAGTGAGACCCGCTATCGCACCTGGCGAATCTACATGGCCGGCAGCGCCCATGCCTTCGCCACCGGCCGGGTGAACCTTTATCAGGTGCTCTTGAGCAAGGCGGAAAAGGGGAACGCAAGTTTGCCACTCACCCGGGCCGACTGGTATGGAAAGGCAAGTGGGTAGTGGTTCGTGGATAGTGGATAGCACCTATCCGGTTGTGTTGGCATCCTTACAGAAAAATCGGCTCGTGGATCTTCATCAACTCTGTTCCACCTTCTTCCATCCCCCGCCGTCTGACTTCATCCAGCGATCGCCGCGCGCGTCCAGCCACTCACCCAAGGGCTGATCCGGCTTGGGATCTGAGCCGAAGCGCAGCACGTTTCCATCGGGATCTTCAATCTGCATCTCGTAGGCCCAGGTGTAGTTGGTCGGCGGATGCCGCACCTTGGCTCCCTTGCTCTGGAATTCCTCGAAAAGAGGCTCGATGTCTTCAGCGCCGATCCAGACCCAGGTACCAGGATTTCCCTGATCGCCTTCGCACAACATGAGGCTGCAGCGGTGGCGCGAAACCGACGCCATAATCCCCGGCTCGTGCCAATCGACCTTGAAGCCAAGTACTTTCACGTAGTAGTCAAGACTGGCGGGAAGATTGCCGACCCGGAATATCGGAATAATGCATTCCAAGGCCGTGGCGTGCGCTTTCGGTGCCGCAGTTTCAGACATTGTGAGTCCTCCAATTTCCCGGTGACGCTCCGAATGTTGCCTCGGTTGCACGTCAAACTAGCTTTCAATCATAGCTGTGACTTGACCCACGTAGCGCAACGAGTTTGGATCTTCAGAGGCGTCGGCCGCCGCCTTCGCTGCACTCAGCCACTTACGGCTCTGCGAACCATCGCCTTGGCGCCACGCCAGTATAGCCAGCCGGGCAGCGCTTTCGGCGACGCCTGCTGGCACGTTGACGGTCGCATACAGGTCGTGCGCTTCCTGCCACAGACGCGTCGCTTCTGCGATCTCGCCTGCCTCGGCTTTGAGGACAGCAAGACTGCGAATCGCATTGGCCAGTTCGAGCGGCCGCGTACCTTCATCGCCGCGATAGAGCGTCAGCGCCTCCTGATAGCAGGGTTCGGCCAAGGCCGCACGTCCCGCATCATGGTGAACGTCGCCGAGATGCCGAATCGTGTGTGCGAGCCGCAGGGGTTCGCCCAATTCGCGAAGAATGGAAACCGCCTCTTCATAGTGCTGGAGCGCCGCCGCGGCATCGGGCAAATGTTTTTCCAACTCGCCTAGCTCTCGGATCGCCCGCGCCAACTGGCCTGGAGTGCCCTGCTCCCGTAAGAGGACGACTGCCTCGTCCAGATATTGTTTCGCTTCGCTAGTCCGCTTTTCTCTTCGTGCTTGCAGGGCCCGCTGCAGGAGACCATCGGCTTGCTCCGCCGTTGCGTGCGTTTCTTCCTGTTTAGCGGCTGCTCCAGCTGACTTCGCGCCAAAACGCTGCAGCACTGAGTCCAGGCGCGCGTTGCCCGTGGGATAGTCGACCGCGTCCGGATTGGCGCCGGCATTGAGCAGCGTCTCGACAATCGGAACATAATCGATGCCGCCGTTGCCATTCAGCGCAGACCATAGCGCCTGACCCAAAACTGTTCCGCCGTAGGCATTCGTTGCTTCAAGAGAGGCACCTCGCTCCAAAAGCAAGTGGATCGTATCGAACTGTCCGCCAACCACTGCCCAGTGCAAACCGGTCTGTCCGTTAAGATCGTGCGCCCGCAGATCGACTCCGTGTTTCACCAGGAAATCGACCACGTTGTTACGCCCATATTCGCAAGCCCACAGAAAGCCGGCCTCCATTTGCGTTTTTGTCGCACCCGGTTTCAAACTGCCATCATTCTTGAAGAAGCTTTTGACTACATCGAGCCGTCCTACTCCAGCCGCTCCCTCCAGATCCAATCGCGCGCCGCGCCGGGCCAGAAGCTCGGCAGCTTCGCCGCGCCCATTGCGCAATGCCGCGACCAACGGAGTCCATTCTTCTGACACCCCGTTGACGCTTGCGCCAGCGTCTAACAAGATCTCGAGCAAGGCCATTTGCACTCCTGCTTCGAGGGGATGCAGGCTAGTCGCGATTAGGCCCAGTGCAGTCCACTCTGTGCCATAGGCTTCCATGGTCGCATTCACATCAGCGCCGGCTTTGAGCAGGATCTGGGCAACCGCGACGGCGTTCTTGGGCGTCTTTTGACGATAGTCTTCGACACCGTTGGCGGCCAGGTAATGCAGCAGTGTGGCTCGATGCGCCCGCGAGGAGCGAGCGCGAATTAGTCCGGGATCTTCACGTAGCAATCGTTCCAACGTAGTCACAGTCGCCGGCGCTAACCGCGTCGGCCGCCGCTTCGAATTTTGAAATGGAGGAGCTCTCGTGCGTCAGATCTTGGATGTGCTTGGCGAACTTGGGCCAGCTCTCGAAGCCGTGCTCGCCAGCGATGGCACGTTGAGCATCGGCCAGTCGCAACGATGCCTGACGAAATTCGCCGTCCGATAGCTTGGCTAATCGAGGGTTGTGCCGCTTCATGCGCCACACGCCTTCAGGATCGCCTGAGGCGCAAACTTTGAGGAGCTCTTTCGCTTGCTTTTTATATTGTTCCAGGTTGGGGCGGGCAGGTAGGGCTTTGATATCCATTACGACCTTCCTTTCGTGCTGCGCCTGGAGTCCGCCCGAGTCAGGCTAAAAGGAGGTTCGTTGTAATTTAGACTTCGTAAGGTGGGCACGGCCCTTTCCGCGGACTGGATGCGCCCTTCGCGCTGGGAAACAACCTAGCGCTTTCTATGGGCCAAGTCAACGGAAGAGTGACTAGGGTATGGTGAGAAACAGTGGATCGTGGATCGTGGATCGTGAATGGTGGTTATTGAATAGGGATAGCAAAGTCGTTGTGGACTACCTATTATCGGTTCTATCCACTAGTCACTAGCCCCTAACTATCCCCCGTCCTGGGATACGGTCCGCGATAACCAATCTGGTGCGAGATGCGGCGGGCGGCTTCCTTCAGCATGTCGGCAAGATGGGGAACCGCGTCGTGGGGCACGTCGTTGATGGTTCCGGTGGAGGCGACGGCCGCTTCTACTTGTCCCTGACCGTTAAAGATGGGAGCACCGACGCAACGGGCGCCCAGGCTGTTCTCTTCATCGTCGATGGCATAACCCAACTGTCGAACGCGCTCGAACTCCTTCATCAGCCGGGGCAGCGTCGTGATGGTGTGATGGGTCAACTTCTTCAGCCCGCGTTTGTGCAGAATGCTGTCGCGCTCTGCCGCGTCCAGATAGGCCAGCAACGATTTCCCTACAGCGGTGGAGTGCACTTCCATGCGGCGGCCGACCCAGGTATTCATCTTGATGAAGCCCGGCGCCTCGACTTTTTCCACATAAACCGCTTCCCCATGATCGAGGATCGCCAGATGGGTGGTGATGTGAATCTGGTCCACCAGGCGGCGCATAATGGGCAAAGCGACCTCCCGCACATCGACCCCGCTGAGGGCCGCCCGCGACAAGCTCAACACCTTCATGCCCAGCCGGTAGGTTCCATCCTCTCCGTCGCGACGCAGGTAGCCGTGCTGCTCCAGCGTCCGCAGGATGTAGCTGGCCGAGCTCTTTGGAATCTTAAGTTTACGACTGAAGTCGGCATTCGTCATGCCGGCCTCGCGCTGCGCCGCAGCTTCCAGAATCAACAGCGTGCGCTCCACTGCGGTCGAGGGATTTTCATTTTGACGGGGCATGACCAACCAGTCTATCAGGGGGTGGATCTCAAATTATGGTACAGGATGATGAATTTGTGTTCAATATTCTGAACAACGATATTGCATGACAACCGGCTCGCCGCTATGTTGAGTGCAGCCTATGGAATGGATGTTCAGCATGTTGAACTGAACGTTCGTTCTGTTGCCCCTGCAGTGGCCATCTGACTTAGGGTTGTTGGCTTCTACTCAAACGCTCGAACTGGAGAGGAGATCACGAATATGGCGGCGCATGCATCCGCGACTGAACTGGCAAAATCCTGGAAGACCGATCCTCGCTGGATCGGAATTGAACGCCCTTATACTCCGGAAGACGTTGTACGCTTGCGCGGCACGCTTCGCATTGAATACACATTGGCCCGCTTGGGTGCGGAACGTCTGTGGGAGATGTTGAACTCCGACGGGTACGTCAACGCTCTGGGCGCTATGAGCGGCAACCAGGCAGTGCAGATGGTGGCGGCTGGCTTGAAGGCAATCTATGTGAGCGGCTGGCAGGTTGCGGCCGACGCCAACAATGCCGGTCAGATGTATCCCGACCAGAGCCTCTACCCTGCTGACTCCGTGCCCAACCTGTGTCGCCGCCTGAACAACGCGCTGATGCGCGCCGATCAGATTCATCACTCCGAAGGCAAGAACGGCATCAACTGGTTCGCTCCTCTCATTGCCGACGCGGAAGCCGGGTTCGGTGGGACGCTGAACGCCTTCGAGTTGATGAAGGCCATGATCGAAGCGGGCGCCGCTTGCGTCCACTTTGAAGATCAGCTGTCATCGGCGAAGAAGTGCGGTCACCTGGGCGGCAAAGTTCTGGTATCCACGCAGGAAGCCGTGCAGAAGCTGATTGCGGCGCGCCTGGCGGCCGATGTCCTGGGTGTTCCCTCGCTGATTCTGGCGCGCACCGATGCCAACAGCGCGCATTTGCTGACCAGCGACATCGATCCTTACGATCGAATTTTCTGCACCGGCGAGCGTACTCCGGAAGGCTTCTACGCCATTCACGGCGGTCTGGACTCGGCCATCGCGCGCGGCCTGGCCTATGCGCCCTATGCCGACATGGTCTGGTGCGAGACCTCAGAGCCCAACCTGAACGAAGCCGAGCGCTTCGCCGACGCAATGCACGCGAAGTTCCCCGGCAAGCTGCTGGCGTATAACTGCTCGCCTTCGTTCAACTGGAAGAAGAAGCTCGACGATGCCACCATCGCGCGCTTCCAGCCGGCATTGGCGGAGATGGGCTACAAGTTCCAGTTCATCACCCTGGCAGGCTTCCACGTGCTCAACCTCAGCATGTTCGAGCTGGCGCGCGCCTACAAAGATGCGGGCATGACTGCGTACTCACGGGTGCAGGAGAAGGAATTCGCGCGCGAGTTCAGCCACGGCTACTCCGCTGTCAAGCATCAGCGGTTCGTCGGCACGGGATATTTCGACGAGGTCACGCAGGTCATTGCCAGCGGGAAGTCGTCGTTGTCGGCGCTGGAACATTCCACCGAGGCGGAGCAGTTTGCCGAAGTCAAGGTTCCGGGTCAGATGATCGAGGTGGGACAGGATCCGTCGTGCCGGCCGATTCTGGGCGAGTGCCCGTTAACCTGCCAGCACGAACATGAGCACGTGCGGAGCGGCAACGCCTCCGCCAACGATTAAGTTTTCCCCAGCAGAGAAAGCGTGCTAACCGGCACGCTGGGCACGGGTTACTCCTTCCCCGTGCCCTTTTTCTTGCTCGCGAAAACTGGCATCATTCCATCGCCATCGCCAGTTTTCTAACGTCCGCCAGGCAGAGTGGCTTTGTTATATTGGGTGAAAGTGGAGCTTTCCATAGGTCCGATTACAAGCGACAATAACCAGAACCTATCTCATAGATCGTGGTACGTCGGATTTGTATCAGGGCACGACCCTTCGGCTGCGCTCAGGGCAGGCTTTCGAGAGGTGCCGAAGCTGCGCTTCGAGAGAACGGCTTCACCCGCTGAGGACAGGGGTTAAAACCCAGTTGAGAATGGATCTTGTCGGCCCGGCTGAAGCCAGGCCCTGATACAAATCAGCGTGATGCAAGCTACTCAATAATGGGGAGAACAGAATCATGAGCGACACTGCGATCGGCAACACTTGGACCACCAAGATTCGTCAGCATCCGGAACGCGCCGTGCCCGATCGCGCCAGCGAGTTTCTGGCCGGAGGCTACGTGGCGCATGTCGGCTTCGAACACGATGGCCGGCCCTACGTTATTCCCATGCTCTATCAGTACTCGGCCGAGCGGCCTGACCGGTTGTACCTTCACGGAGGCTTGCCCAGCCGCATTTTGCGGCAGTTGGCATCAGGTGTGCCGGTATGCGCGACCGTCACCGAGTTGGACGGGCTGGTGTATTCCCGCGATGCCAAGTATCACTCGGCCAACTATCGCTGCGTGATGTGCTTCGGACGCGGCCGGCTGATCGAAGACGCTGAGGAAAAGCGGGCAATTTTTGAGGAGATGACTTTACGCTACTTTCCAGGACGCACCGCAGGTGAAGACTACACCGCGGCGCCGAAGGCGCATCTCGACGGCACATGCGTGGTGGAAGTTGTAATCGAGGAGATCACGGCGAAGATGCGTGAGGGCGGTCCTCTAGGTCCTCAGGACAAGATGGAAGACGCTCCCGGAACCCGGGGCGTGGTGGAACTGCGGACGCCGCCTGCTAGGGACTGAGATGTCGGTAACCCGAAAGCTACCCGTAAGAAAAGCGGATACCTCACCGACTAACGTGATGACAAAAAAAGACGCCTTCCACGAGGCTAACGCTGCCCCTGCAAGCATTTGAAATTCGGCATTTCCCAGCCAGTGAAGCCGCGTCCTCGCAAGGCGACGATGTCACCCCCGCCAGGTAAGTCCCTAGTTCACCAACAGAACCGCCAACCCGTCGGTGTTTTGAAAATCGGCTGAGCCCGCCAAGGTTTTCAGTTCCTCGAGGAACGGAAGGTTATGCTCGACGGCCCGCGCGAAGTGATGCACAAGGCGGATGGCACGCGCGCACGAGAAGTCGTCACCATACCGCGCTGCGGCGCCGATCAACAGACTATGAAGCAGTCGATAGTGGAACGCCATCACGAGATAGCTGCACAGCGGATCGATGGATCGCTGCACGCGATCGGCGACATCGGCGAACGGAAAACGCGTGCGAAAAATGTAATTGATCAGATAGTTCTCCAGGAACGCGGGATGAGCCTGCGAGAACAGCTGGTAACAACGCGCGTAAGCCTGGTGATAATGGATTACGGGCCCCTGAAGTGGGGCGTCGGGCGAGTGCTGTATTCCCGCCAGAAAGTCGGCTACGGAGGCGGCAAAGCCATCCTGAGGCTGCTCGATTTGGAAGCGGCGGCGGATGAGGTGTAGCACAAGGTCGAGTTGCAAATCCGGTCGCGGTGCGATGCCATCGAGATGGGGACGAAGCAGCCCTCGCGCCATCATCTCAGCATATTTGCCGATGAGTTGTGGTATCTGACTCATCTGTTGTAAAGCGGTGAATTCCTGAATCCGGCGGCAGACAATTCCCAGGACAAAAAGCCGTTGCCATAGCGGATAAGTGCGATCCTGTAGAAGCTGCACGGCGAAGCTCCGAAGCTGGGAGGACAAGAGCTGGGGGTTCGCCGGAGTCTGAGAATCCTCCACTGTGAGGTTGCGATAGCCCTCGGCGTCTGACGAGGCAAGCAGTCGCGGGCTGAGGAGCACAAGCCGTGCCGCTTCCGGACACGACACGTACAGCGCCTTCTGCATTGTGCCGTTGAACCGCGCCAGCGCCCGGGGATAACGTGAGCATGTCTTGGGGAGAACTTCGGCGCCATGCCGCTTCTGAATGCTGCACAGCTTGTCGGAGTCGAGAAACGGGCAGGTGTTATCGGGGTTGAACTTGATGCGGGCATATTTGAAATTGTCCCGACTCTGCGCATTCAGCTCGATATATTCGGACGCCAGCCGCCACAGCGCAGGATTCGCACGATATTTCTTGTAGGTACCTTTGTCGACGCACACGCCCCATCCCTGGCAGCAGCTGTCTTCGCACTCTGGACCAACACAATGGAAACTATCGGCGTAGTGAGGCTGCAGCAGATCGGCTGGCATGATTTGTCCACGGCGGGTAAGTGCAGCTCGAACGCCATGGCTGATTAGAAAATTCTTGCATAATCGAACGAAATAGCCTGGACAGGGGCCCGCTCAAGCCGCCACTGCTCGAGCGGGCGCTTTGGTGCAGATCATCGACAGACAATATTGGCTCCACGAGTCCGCTCTTCGCGGTCCATCGATTACCGGTGCGGAAACATGATCTCCATGACATTCTTGTTCGTGGCGTAGTTGCTGTGAGCTGGTCCGGGATTTTCGATGGTCCCAAACCAATGGGTCGCATTCTTTACGTAAAGATTAGCCACTCGCAACCTGTCGTCGCTGGCGGACGAATCGACCGGGGGCACACGCAGGGTAAGCAAATCGCTAGGGTCGCTCCAGGCGACCAGTTGCGGGCATTGGTTTCTGAACTTGTCCGAGCCCAGGAACAACTTCCGAAGATGCGCCCAGGCTGCGATAGTACTAAGGGTGGCAGCAGTCGAATCAGTTGGCTGACTTTCGGCGTCTTTCTTCACGCTAGCCAATTCCAGCAGAGAAAGCTGGTTGGCGAAGAAGTAGACCTGCGACGTGTGAGTGAAGATGTAGCAGGCGGCAAGAGCCTGTCTCGCTCCACTCTGGGGCACATCGTCCTTCGCCAAACCCTCCTGCCCGGACTGAGCTTCTCCAGAGGCGTCATCGTTTGAACTGCTGTACTGCGGCACTAATTTGGAGCAAATATCGTGGTCAGGCGCAGATTCAGCAGGCACGTCCTGAAGCGCCGTTCGCATCAGTGCCGGCGAATCCTGCAAAGCAGATTGCAGGGTAGAAAAGACCATGAAGCTACCCAGGCTGTGCGAAACTATGATGAACTCCGGCTCGCCGTCCAGCGGATCTTCATTTGCCTTTTCTATCGAGTTCACTTTTGACTCGGTAATCAACTGGCGCATGGCCTCCTGAAAGAGTGGTTGCAGCGAGCCGACGGCCAGCATGGCATCGCTAAATCCCCAGTCGATTACATACTCTTTAAGATCGCGGTTCAGGCTAGCTGCACGTTTGGGGGAGGATTCCAAAGGTTCGACTTGAGCGACATCAATCCAGGGATAACTAACAAAATGATCTGCAGATCCGTGTTCCTCGTCATTCAGTTTCGGAGCAGAGCACAGTTGCAGATACTTATCGACCGGTCCGGCGAGACGGGCATCGCTCTTCACCATATAGCGACACTTGAGAGGAAAGACCATCGGCCACCAGTTAATTTCGTCCACAAAGAGGCTCTTGCCTTGCCTGCGCTGTATCCGGTAGTGGTCCACAAATGGGGTTGAGGCTGCCCACTCTTCCTTGCTTCTCCATATGTGATTCGCCCCGGGCGTCTTGGGATTTGCGAAGTATTCGTAGTGAGGCCAATCGTCACGTCTGAGGTCAAAGTGTCCATGGTTGGCGTAATACCTGGCCATGGGCTTGTAGGCCAGTTCGCCGGGTTTGGGAGAAACACAGTCTCGTAACTGTTTACATATGCTTTGCTGAAAGGCCAGGGAATCACCAGGACCATCCGCCGCGATGCCATGCACATACAGAATGTGTACGTTATTACCATGAACCTGACGCAAGGCATCCGCGATCGAGGAGGTTTTGCTTAAACAATCCGGACCGGCCTCAACAACTCCGTGATGATGTGGGCACGGGGAGTTGGAGGTCGCCGCGGAACTGCTGGCAATGCCGCCAAGCAGCATCAGAGCTACAACCAGGCATCTAGCGATTGAGACCGTTCTGCCAGAGTTGGTAAGTACGCCACAGGTTTTCATTTCGCCCCTCCATATTGAGAGCCTGTGCAAGCGTCGCGCCAATGCGCAAGGAGCATCTGGTTTGGAGAGAGTGGGGAAAGTGACGCTTCACTTTCCCCGTATTTGCGGGGACATACGATTCTGGAAGCTAATTTCGGATGGATCGCTCGCTGGAGTTTCGCCGGAAGCAGACTATCCGGACAGATAGCGAAGCTGCGGATTTGGATAGGGGCTAGTCCCGTCCGCTAGATTCCCGAAGCAATGTTTCCTGGGTGGGTGTCGGAATTAGGAGCGGGGTCGGCTCGCATTCAACGGGAGTTCCGAACGATCATCTGCCAAACCATAATTTCGTCGAGTGTCGCCCACAATCGTCAAGTAGAGAGCGCCGAACGGGCGGCTACGAAAGACGAAGACCGAAAACGAGGAGCCAGGAGGCGAGATCACTCCGACTCCAGCACCAGATATCTCAATTCGCCGCCGCGCTCGATTTGCAGAACGATGGCGTCTCCCGACTTGACCTTGCGCAGAGCCTGCTTGAGGCCTGCCAAATCCTGCACCGGCGTGCCGTTGATGGCGTGAATGATGTCCCCCGGCTCCGGTCCCTGGCCAAGCAGCGTGCTGGTCTGGGTGCGCGCCGCTACCAACACTCCGGTGGGAATCCGCACATCACCCAGGGCCTCGCGTAATTCGGCGTTCAGCGTGAGTGCGACTACACCCAGCCGGCTGACCAAATTATCCGGCCCGGTCAGCATGTCGGCAAAGCGTTGCGGATCGTCAGGCCGCTCCATTACGGTTACGGCGATGGTCTGCACTTGCCCGTTGCGCAAGACTCCGACATCCGCCTTCTGGCCGACCTTGTAGCTATATAAATCGAGGGCAAAATGCCGGACATCGTTGATCGGCTTGCCTCCCACGCTGACCACGATGTCTCCAACCTTTAATCCGGCTTTATCGGCAGACGAGCCCGGAATGACATCTTCCAACAGGACACCGTGATTCACCGGCAGATGCAGGCCTTCCACCAAGTCGGGATTGATGGTGCGCAGGTAGACACCGATCTGGCCGCGATGCACATGACCCTCGGTCCTGATTTGATCGTAGACGCTGCGCACAACATCGCTGGGAATGGCGAATCCCAACCCTTCATTTCCGCCGGACTGCGACAGGATGAAAGTATTGATTCCCACCACGTGACCATCCACGTCTACCAGTGGGCCTCCGCTGTTGCCGGGATTGATGGGAGCATCGGTCTGAATGTAGATTTCGGGCTTGTCGAGATCGATCTGCCGTGCAGTCGCGCTGATCACGCCCATGCTGACGGAGTTCTCCAGGCCCAGCGGGCTGCCGAAGGCGAAAACGATTTGTCCTTGCTTCAGGTCGCTGGATTCGGCCAGTTGCAGCGCCGGCAAACCGCTCACGTCGATCTTCAGTACCGCCAGGTCTGTTAGCTCATCTACGCCTACGATTTTGGCTTCAATGGGCCCGTGCGGCGCCGCCAACTCCTTAGCCTCGGCCTTGTCCAAGCCCTGCAACCGTACGCGAATTTTCCTGGCGCCCTGAATGACGTGAGCGTTGGTAACGATCAGTCCGTCGGCCGACAACACCACGCCGGCGCCGATGCCGCGCTCGGGTTCAAGATAGGCAGTGTCGCCCTTATCGTCGTCGCTGCTCAGGCCAAAGCCGGTCGTCAACACCTGCACTACCGACTTAGTGACCTGGCTGGAAAGCTGCTGAACCGACTCGCTGAAGACATGCAGCGGATCGCTTTTCAGCAACTTGGCCGCCTCGGCTGAACGAGTCGGCTGCTCAGTTTGCGCAGAGCACAAGGCCGGCATCACAGCTGCTGCGAGAACTAGCAGCGCAAACAAACGCGCACGTGTAGACATTCGTGTCTTTCTCCCGGCCGCGGGCGCACTTCCGGACGCAAGCGAACTCCCCGAGCGCGGGTGAGATCACAGTATGACATCTCTGGGAAACCTCAGCCGCCGCCTGCTCTACCTGCAACCGCTCACTGTATAAGATGGAGTTCGCGTCTCCGAAGTATCGCAGTTCCATTTCTTTCTTGCGCTTATCTGCGGCGCTAACAGCACCAATCGATCTCTGCTGGCCCTTGCCCGTTTTGGGATGAACGCCGGGCCCCTCGCCGCGGTGGTCAGTTCTGCTCAGACCTCAGAACGCCAGGAGATTAGAAAAGTAACAGCCCTCAAAGAAGAATCAGAGCAACCACAACCTGAACTTTACGAGGCGTAAGGAGAACCATGAAAACCAGTACGAAAGATAAGATCAAGGGCAGCTTTCATGAAGTCAGCGGAACCATCAAGGAGGGGGTCGGAAAGTTGGCGAACGACCGCAGTTTGAAAGCCGAAGGAAAAGCCGAAAAGAACGTCGGCAAACTTCAACAACGGGTGGGACAGGCTAAAGAAAACGTCGCCAAGTTGAAAGACCAGCTGACCGAGTCAAAAGCTCGATAGGCCATTCGAAACGAATCGGCAGAATTGAAACCGTTAGGGTATGAGCCTCGCTGAGCTATCCAACATCCATCAACAATTTGCTCGAATAGGGTGGGCACAGCCGGCATGTGCCTGCCTTCAATGCCAGAACAAGGCGATGGTCGTGGCAGTAAAGGAGACGAATACTTTGCTTGAGTACGTTGGCCCAACCAAAAAACAGGCGCTAAACGACGCATATTTCCGGCAGGTCGCGCTCGCAACCGGTGATTGGCCGGTTAGCAAGACCTCCCTGTACGGTTACGACCGATCGCTGTCGAAGCATCCAGCCCAATTTCACTACACTTCTCGAAATGTTCATCGATCACAAATCGTTTGCTAACCCGCCCGCTATACTGAAAGCATCTATTGCCACGTAGGGAGTAGCTTGATGATTAGCTCCGCCGAAAGAACTGCGCTCATGGAAGATATTTCGATTCACCCGCCGAAGCGACTTTTATATGGCCCCGGTCCGGGCCAGGTGCATCCCCGGGTTTATCAGGCGATGGCCCAGCCGATTGTCGGCCATCTTGATGCCTACTTCTTTGAAGTGTCCGCCAACATTCAGCGTCTGCTGCGCACTGTGTTTGGCACGAAGAACGAGATGACGTTCGTCATTTCCGCCACCGGCAGCGGGGGCATGGAAACCGCCATCAGCAACTTCGTCGAGCCAGGAACCAAGATTGCGTCGTTCGCCAACGGATTCTTCTGCGATCGCATGACCGAAATGGCGCGCCGGCAAGGTGGCGAGGTAGTTCGCTTCGAGAAGCCCTGGGGCGAGGTCTTCGGCGATAAGGAAGCAGCCGAGTTCATCCATCGCGAAAAGCCACAGGTCGTGATGTATGTGCAGGCAGAAACCTCAGCCGGCGCTTTCCAGCGCGGCGAAGCCATCTGCAAAGCGGCGCACGAAGTGGGCGCACTGGTGATCACCGATTGCGTTACCTCGCTGGGCGCCATGCCGGTGGAAGTCGACAAGACGGGAATTGACATCGCCTACAGCTGCTCCCAGAAAGGGTTGAGCTGCCCTCCGGGACTGGCGCCCATCACGGTCTCGCCGCGCGCGGCCGAGTGGCTGAAGGCCCGCAAGACGACGAATCACTCCTGGTACTTCGATCTGAAGCTGATTGCCGATTATCTGGCGGTGTCGCATCGCTATCATCACACCGCGTCGGCGACGATGTTCTATGGGCTGCACGAGGGTTTGACGCTGATCGAGGAAGAAGGCGTGCAGGCTCGCTGGACTCGGCATCATGAGGCGCACTTGGAATTTGTGAAGCAGATTGAAGCTCTGGGACTCGAGATGCTGGTCGCGCCCGCTGATCGTATCTGGAACCTAAACACGCCCAAGGTGCCGCAAGGTGTCGACGAAGCCAAAGTCCGTACCGCGCTGCTGAAAGATAACGGCATCGAAATCGCCGGAGGCTTCGGACCGCTGGCCGGCAAAATCTTCCGCGTCGGATTGATGGGTCCGCTGGCGACCAACGAGAGCGTGAGCGAGTTCATGAACGCGTTTGGAAAAGCCCTGCGCGGAGCCGGATACAAAGGCTAAGTTAGAACTCGAAATAGGAAATTGGGTGCCCCATCCAAGCCGCTTTTGCTTGGGTGGGGATTTTCGTTGGCAGTGACAGAATGCAAGAGTCTAGAGCGGTCTGAAGCCGAGAGGCCTCCCGGTAGGGTTGGTCCGCGCGTTGTAGCGCAGACACCTTGCATACGAGTATCTATTCGCCGTAAACTGCTGCCATATAGTGATGTTTTGCAAATCCAGTGGACGCATTGGCCATGATGCGGGTTGCTGAAAGGTGGCGCTTCGTCAATGGCTGAAGAACAGGAAACTCAATCTCCTGCCCCGGTGGAATCAACTCCAATAAAACGCAAGAAAACCTCCAAGAAAAAGGCTAAACGGAAGCGCGCGAAGAAATCTGTAGAAACTAAAGCCGACAATACTATCGATAGTGCTAAGGGAAGGTCCCTCCGCAACTTTCCTGCTTCCACGTTTGAGGACGCCTTGGTGTTGGCTGAAGCATTTCAGAAATTTGCGGCTGGACAAACCAAGGTCCGGAAACTAACACTCTTCGACAAAATAGGAAAGTCTCCAGATAGCGGACCCAGCCGCCAGCTGATAACAAATTCATCACGCTACGGGCTGACATCAGGCGGCTACCAGGCAGAATTTTTGGAACTCACTCCCGAGGGCGCTCTTGCCTCAGCCGACGATGTTCCCGCTCCCACTAAGCTACAAGCTCGGTTCGATCTTGCAATCAAACGGGTCGAGCCCTTCAATTTTCTCTATGAGCGATGCAAGGGCGCGAAAATGCCAAACAAGGAGTTCCTGATCGACGCGCTTAAAGAATCCTACGCGACGAAAGCGCCTACTCCGAATGCGTGGATACTTTCATTTTGAATGCTCAGTTTCTGGGACTTCTTCGGACGATTGCCGGCTCGGAACGCTTAATTAAGATAGAGCACGCATTGGAGGAATCTACTAAGGTCATTGGATTGCCAGAAAAGTCTTCCGCTGATACCAACTCGCTAGTGACCACAGTATCTCAAGTTCCGCCTTCCGCGAATGGTTATGAGCGCGATCTGTTTTTACATTACGCCAATCGGAGCAGATGATTCCGAGCAGCGAAAGCATGCCGACTTCTTCATGGCGTATGTGATCATTCCATGCGCTCAAGGAATTCAATCTGAAGCTCGTGCGCGCGGATCAGATAGGCAAACCGGGAATGATAGGTAAGCAGGTATTAGAGCACATTCTACATGCGCGTTTGGTTATTGCAGACCTATCATTTCATAACCCAAACGTCTTCTACGAATTGTGCCTTCGACATGCGACGCGATTGCCGACCGTACAGATTATCCGAGCCTCCGAGGGAATACCCTTCGATATCGATCAGTACCGTACCGTCAAAATCGACACCAAGGATCTATACGGTTTTCTTCCCAAGTTACAGACTTACACGGCGGAGATTGCTAACCAAGTCAGGACTGTGTTGAAGGATTCGGACGCCGTCGATAGCCCTGTCTCGATGTACTATCCGAGTATCAAACTGACATGGAATAGCAATTGAACTACCAGGTGTTTTACGACTGGTGCCCCAGGTTCGCCCTTCTGTTGGGCTAACCTGGGATCGCTGCACGGAACAACCCTAGCGACAACCCCGAGATCGTGAATCAGAAATGCTGGCTCAGCCGACCCGACCTTCCTCCACCCAGGTTAGCGTCCAAAAGACGGACGCGAACCTGGGGCACAAGCACAAGGCGACAACGTGCGCGGCAGGCTCCGCCGAATGGCCCGTTCGCCATACGAACGTATCGAACGATACCTTCGTCCAATAGATTTCCTTTCGCGCTCGTGATGTGATGACCGCAAGTACATCGGGTGGGAGGCGCAATGACAACACCGACAAGCTTTCAAACAGACATTCGCCCGCTCTTTACGGAACGGGACATTCAAGGCATGAGCAAGGGATTCAACCTGGCAAGTTACGATGACGTCAAAAAGCACGCTGCCGCCATCTACGATCGCATTCGGGGAATCGGCGGCGCGGTAATGCCGCCCCCACCGCCAAGAGGAGAAGGTCCTTGGCCGCAATCTCGCATTGAACTCTTCGCTAAATGGATGGCGGACGGCTTTCAACCTTAGTCCGTCCCGCAAGCCCCAGGGTATCGACCTGTCTGATTTGGGAATCGTTACAACACATCCTCCGACGGAGGGACAAGAGATGGATTGGAAACGGTTGGTCCAGTTTGCGCTGCTGGGTAGCAATGATTTGGAGCAATACGCCATCCTGCTGGTACGCGTTTCGATCGGGCTGTTCTTCGCCATCTCCGGGGCAAACAAATTGTTTGTCGCCGGCGGCACGAAACCGGTTTACGAAACCCTGGTTAAGGCCAAAGTCCCGTTTCCCCAGCAGACGGCTTATTTCGTGGCGGGTGTCGAGTTCGTTTGCGGATCGTTGCTGACCGTGGGGTTTCTTTCGAGCCCGGCCTGCGTGGCTTTATTGATCGATATGACTGTCGCGACCCTGACCGAAGCGATTTCCACCATGCCTAAAGGACTTTCGCCTCTTAACTGGCTCGACGATTTCCTCTACCTTCCAGAAGTGCTGTACGTGCTGTTCTTTATCTGGCTGATCTGCTCTGGTCCGGGAAGGTTCAGCGTCGATTACTGGCTCGCCGGCAAATTACTGAGCTGATCGATCGATGGAGCAGCTTGTTTGACCGGGTGCCCCAGGTTCGCCCCTCTGTTGGGCTAACCTGGGATTACTGACGCTTGAGTGGAGGACCAGAAGTCGTGAAGTGGAAATGTTGGGGCAGTCGACACGGACCTCGCTCTACCCAGGTTAGCGTCCAAAGGACGGACGCGAATCTGGGGCACAGCGTCGGTGGGCTCTGTGTTGAAGCGCATCTTTTGCAGGATGAAGGCGGGAATAGCTGGTCAGAGTGACGTGCAGGACCTCGCCTCTTGCGGTTAGCATGGAATGCGCACTGCAGCACAACATGAGAGGACATAACCAATGGCAAATCCGTTTGTACATCTTGAGCTCAACACGCCCGATCTGACGAAGGCTAAGGAATTCTATAGCGCCCTGTTTGGCTGGCAGTTCCAAGACATGGACATGGGAGCCCCGGCCGGTATCTACAGCACATTCAAGCCCGAGAACGGACCAGGTGGCGGCATGATGACCATGCCTGGCGGAAATCCTGGCTGGTTGGCATACGTCGGAGTGGAAGACATCAACGCAGCTACCGAGAAAGCCAAGTCGCTGGGCGCCAAGGTCTGCATGGGTCCACAGGAGGTGCCGAACGTAGGTCGCTTTACGATTATCAGTGATCCGACGGGCGCAACGATTGCCATGTTTCAGCCGAAATAAACCGCCTCGTCTGCCCAGGTTATTACCCAGGTTAGCGTCCAAAAGACGGACGCGAACCTGGGGCACAATCACGAACGAACCTGGGGCACAAGACTTATCGGGGGCGGCCAGACAATCTGTTATTCCTCATATCCCTTCGGATGCGCCCGATGCCACTCCCACGCGCTACGAACAATTGCTTCCACATCCGAGTGCTGCGGGTTCCAGCCCAGCACCCGCTTGATCTTTTCCGAGCTCGCCACCAGCACCGCTGGATCTCCGGGCCGTCGCGGCGCCTCGATCGCCGGAATATTTTCCCCAGTCACCTTGCGGGCGATGTCGATGATCTGGCGCACACTGAAGCCGCTGCCGCTTCCCAGATTGCAAATTAGCTGCGAGTGCTCCGTCAGCCCATCCAGCGCCAGCAGATGCGCCGTGGCCAAATCCCCAATGTGGATGTAGTCGCGTATGCACGTCCCATCCTTGGTGGCGTAGTCCGTCCCGTAAATCGAGATTGCCTCCCGCTGACCTGACGCTACTTGCAGAACCAGAGGAATCAGATGTGTCTCCGGCTGGTGCTGCTCGCCGCGATCCTGGGTCCCGCCGGCGGCATTGAAATAACGCAGGCTGGCATAACGCAGTCCGTGGCAGCGGTGGAACCAGCCCAGCATTCGCTCCACCACCAGCTTCGACTCGCCATACGGGTTAGCCGGCTCCAGCGGATCGTCTTCGGTGATCGGAATGTGGCGCGGCTCGCCATAAACTGCCGCCGTAGAGGAGAAGACAAATCGCTGCACCTTGTGCTTGATGACCGCGCTTAGCAGTGTCAGAGCTTTGGCGGAGTTGTTCTCGAAATAGATTTCAGGGCGTACGACCGACTCGCCAGCTTCGATAAAGGCCGCAAAGTGCATCACCGCATCGAAATGTCCGGCGTGAAAGACGCTGTCCAGAATCTGGGCATCGCCCGTGTCGGCAAGAACAAACTCAGCGGCCGCCGGAACCGCTTGTTTCTTGCCTTTGCTGAGGTTGTCCAGAACCGTGACCGAGTGCCCGATCTTAAGCAGGCGATCCGCCACCACACTTCCGATGTAACCCGCACCACCCGTAACCAGGATCCGCATCCCGCTCCCTATGTAAGGCGAGGTGACTTCGGCTTCGATTGTACCGGGTGGACGTTGTCGCGGTTACGCTGCTGCGTGTTTGTGCAAGTTCTAGACACGCACTGAACAACATCTGGACACGAGCTTCCCTTCGCGAGTCATCGGCCGTTTCTGGCGAGCACTAACCCACAGATAAACAAAGGCTTAATTTGGCACAAAAACGCTTGACGCACATGTGCGCCATATGGATAATCATAGCTGCCGTGACGGGGTCTTTAGTCCGCATAGGTTTCGATGTCGCAGGAGTACAGGGCCACATTATTTCCGGGAAGTCCAAACTGGCAAAAGCGAGTCGTATGTTTCTTCCCAGAGGATTCTTCGTACACTATGCAACCCATCAACAGAACTGTTTCTGGCATTGTGGTAGTGATCGTATTACCCGCAGTGAACCCAGCGGAATGCTTATCTCCCGGAAACAAAACTATTCCACCCTTACTGTTGTCAGCACTCGCTTGAACGGTTTTAATTCCGTTGTTTATCCAGTTCGAAGCGCCTTGACACGCACTGTCCGAAGCGGACGTAGCCTCGTTTACAGTGAGTGCCAAACTAACCGAATACGCTATCTTGACTGCTGGCGCTGGACCAAAGTTCTTGATTATAAAAGTCCCGTTATAGCTCACGGCATTTCCGGTAACCTCCATTGGAATGCGTGGTTCAACTACGCCATCCACTCCAACCCAAGGACGCTGAATCAATCCGAAGGAATCGGCGGCGAGCTTATTCGCTCCCTGCGCGGCGTCCGCTGCTTTGATTTGAGCCGCGGTTTGTTTCTGCAATTGAGCAATGCTGTCCGTAAACTCTCGCCTGTTTTCGACCAGGGCCTCTCCGGCGGTTTTAGCATTTCCAGCGGCGAGCGCCACCCCTCGTCTGGCAATTTTGGCGGACTCGTACGAGGCGTCAGTGGCACCAATCATTTCTCGCCACTCCCAGATGGCGACTGTGGCGTAGAAAGCGGCAGCAATGAATGCCAACCAAGTTCCAATAACAAGCCACCCTTGAAGGCGATAATTGCGATCATCGCGTCTGCCGCGCTCTCGCTCTACTGCTTCTGGAATTTGCAGTTCGGCTCGCACGATTGGCGGGTGCTGCTCTTGGCGCTGTTGTTGTGCTTCGTGGGCATTATGTATGGTTCCTATAAGCTGTTGGAATTCTCCGCGCAGCAAGCGCAGTTCTCTGATGACTCTATTAGTGAAGGCTATGAACCGCTGAGTTATGAAGTCCATAAAAACAATCTTGCGGTGACGGGGACGCTAATTGGAATCGTGGTATTTCGACAGGAATCTAAAGCCCTCGGAGTCTACGATATATCCAAAATTCGCCCATCTATTTGGCTCGAAAGCATCGCGATACTTGACCAAGATGCAACACAAACCTCCATCTCCCGAGACTTCACTGTGATGTGTTTCCTTTCTCGCTCAGAAAGGTCTCTTCTGAGGGGGACGTTAAGAGTCATTGGCTTGTGTTTGGGAAGGAGGCTAAAAGTCTCCTTCTGGGAATAATAGGCAGCCTTACTGCTGAAGTCGGTGAACGGCGGAACGATTACCTCTATCCACGATTCCCAAGTTACGTCGTAAGCGGTCGTCAACCCTACGTTACTAATGTCGATCTGAATACGGGCACCTTCCGGGTCGAGGATATCCCGCGCTGGGTTTCCATGAGGGTCGGCAGCAATTTGTGGGCGTTGTCCTTCGACGAAGGCCGCAAGCTGTTGCTTCAACAATTCAACCTGCTCGCCAAGATGTGCCGCTTGCTTTTTCATAGCACGCAGAGTCCAGAGAGCGGCGAGTGCTGTCGCGAATCCTACAAGCACGAATGCCCAGTTTGGCCAGAGCGTGGAATACCACGGTGGTGGCCAGCGGGGCGGCTGTTCGGCGGTGCTGTTTGTTTGTTCGGCGGCATGATAATGGTTGTCCAGTCCGGTTATCGACGGATTGGATGGGGGTTGGCTGGCAGCGCCTTGTTTGCTGTTGGCTGGCTGCTGTTGCTGGCTCCGACCTGCTGGTAGGAACGCTAGCGCAATCGTCGCGATAACCAAGAGGCGCATAATTTGCATATGGTGAAAAAGCAAGCAGAATACATCGAGGGCGACAAAGCAAGGGAAAACTTTGAGAAGTTCGCCTCCGCGATTCTCCGAGTTCCGAAGGTCGGAGCGCGGGAACCTGCGAAGGCGAAGAAGAAAGCTACTGCCCGCAAAAAGCGCGGCAAGGACAAAGGCTAGAACGGTTCCTCTTGCCCCGTCCCTGCCGTCTCGTGGTGGAGCGAGTCGGTTCCTTTGCCTGTCAGTTGTGCATAGGTCAAACGCTTTCCAGCCACTTGGGACATGAGATAGGTAAAGCGGTCGGAATCGTTTAACGGGTTGTCTTTTGTCGCACGGTTATTGAAGCGAAATACCTGTTCGTCAAGGTAGCGATCTAAATCGAACGGTTCTACAGCAACGTAGGTTCCGCGCAAGGTGCGCTTGAGGAGCGACCAGAAATTCTCAATTCCTTGCGTATGAACCGACCCGCGAACATACTCGCGAGCATGGTTGATCATCTTCATGTACGAATTCGGACTCGCCCGCTGCCCAGCGATAGGTAGTGGAATCGTCGGTGTAGAGTTTGCTTCCGGGAACGATGCTATTCAAGATGGCAGCCTGCAAGGTATCGCGGCGCACGTTTGGAACTACCGTAGCGCGCACTTTGCGGGTTTCCCTGTCCAGCATTCCCGCGACTGCTGTCTTGCCAACGTAAACATCTCCGCGTCTCTGCTGTCCGCGAATCTGTTGCAGCTTGGCGCGGCGATTCTTGTGCATCTTGATAGGGTTCGGGCCGATGAAAGTTTCGTCACTTTCTACCGGGCCTCGCCACCTATCGCCGCCGAACTTGATAGTGGAATCCTGTTTCATGGCCTCACGAATGCGATGCAGCATGAACCATGCGGTCTGTTGACGGACGCCGATAGCGCGGTGAAGTTCGTAGCTGCTCACGCCGTTCTTACAGTTAGCCAGCATCCAAAATGCGGCCATCCACTTGTCCAAGGTAATGGGGGAATCTTCCATTACAGTTCCAACCTTGACCGTGAACTGCTTCTGGCAGACGTAGCAGAACCAGAGCTTGCGAGTCTTGATAAACGAATGCTTTGCATTGCCGCAACGCGGACAGGTGACTTCGCCGCCAACCCAGCGCATCTTGACGGCGTAGTCGAAAGCACGGTCTTCTATCGGAGAAGTAGGCCAGAAAGCTTCTTGCAACGTCTTTGGTTCGTTCAACATGATTGGAGTGTACGCTAAATGCAATGTGTGTCAAGCGTTTTCTTGCCTTATTTCCACAGGCCGAACGCGAGCGATTGGTAGGCAGCGTGCGAATGTCATATGGCACGTTAGCATCATTGCAATATAGCACCTATATGACGCTAGCTTGATTTGAGATGCTTCGGCAGCGGCAAGTCGTCCTGTGCCGACTCCCGGCCCTATTTGTGGGACCGAGAATGGCGAAGCCCTGAGTTCCCGGTTAGGAGATATCGCTAATGGAAGTGCAACACGGGAGAAACTGGCTGGCTGCCTACACCCGTTCACGACACGAACATCATGTCGCCAACCAACTGCGGGTGAAGAGCCTGGAGTTTCTACTACCTACTTACGAAAAACACGCGCGCTGGTCTGACCGGATCAAGCGTTCACAAGCTCCCCTGTTTCCCGGCTATGTCTTTGTCCACATCTCCGCCGGCGAGCGGGTGCCGTGTTGCAGACCCTGGGCGTCGTCAACCTGGTTTCCACCGGCGGCAAAGCTGCGGTGCTGCGCGAGGAAGAAGTCGAGCGGCTGCGCGCCTGCAGCCTGCGATCGAGCGATATCGAGCCGCACCCTTATCTAAGAATTGGACACCGGGTGCGGGTGAAACACGGGCCTTTTGCCGGATGGGAAGGCACGCTGCTGGAAAAGTGCAATGCCCGTCGATTGATTATCACTGTCGACCAGATCATGAAATCCGTCGCCATCAACCTTCACGGCGCCGACGTTGAGACCGTCAACTGAGAATTCAGCAGAGCGTCTCAGCTGGTAACTGAGTTCACACGTTATCGCCTCGAACGAACAAGCAGATTCTTCCTAATCTTATGAACACCGCACAAATCAGAAACCTGGCGGCAGCCAACGTCCTGTCCGCAGCCTTTGCGCCGTCAACCGTCATGGGCTCGATCGATCCAGCTAACCTGCCATCGCCGCTGACAGGCATAACACTGCCCCGCGCATCAAAAGGCGGACCGGCCAAGCTGTATGACCTGGGAAAGCGGCTCTTCGACCTCATTGTCTCAGCGTGCTTGTTGGTCCTATTTTCGCCCGTGTTCGCCAGCATTGCGGCGCTGGTGAAGGCCACGTCATCGGGACCCGCGTTCTTCCAGCAAGAGCGCGTTGGCCAGGCGGGTCATCGCTTTGCGATTTATAAGTTCCGCTCCATGTATCGTGACGTCCCCAGTTATGGATATTCCCCAAGGACCCGGGACGATCCACGCATCACCCCGGTTGGCCGCTTTCTACGCAGCACCAACCTGGACGAGTGGCCGCAACTCATCAATGTGTTTTTGGGACAAATGTCGCTGGTCGGGCCGCGGCCGGAGATGCCTTTCATCGTGGAGCAGTACACCGCGGAACAGCGACGCCGGCTCGCGGTGAAACCGGGCATCACGGGGCTATGGCAGATCAGCCCGCATCGCGCCTTTCCTATTCATGAGCACCTCGAATATGACGCCTATTACGTCCGCTACCGCAGTCCGTGTTCATGGATGCAGCCATCCTGCTGCACACTTGCTGTTCGCCTGGCCGGCCTGACGGAGTCTGATTTCTTCTGGGAGCACATCATGCGCCTCGACTGTGGTTGGCTGTGGATACGTTGGATTGGTTTCCGCCGCGTGCCTGGCGGAAATCGGACATGAAGTGATTTCGGTCGATACCGATGTGCAGAAGATCGCCGAACTCAATCGCGGCGAATTGCCAATCCATGAAGCAGTCTGCTGCCCAACTACTGGAACGGCATCGCGGCAACCGCTTACGTTCTTCCTCGGTCAGCGACGCGGTCCGTGAATCCGAAGCGGTCTTCATCACGGTCGGCACGCCGCAAGGAGAGCGGTGGCGAAGCGACCTGTCGTATGTCGAGTCGGTCGCCTCCAGATCGCGCAGTCGATCTCCGAGCCAAACTGATCATCGAAAAGAGCACCGTTCCGGTCTGCACCTGCGAGGCGATTCGCAAGGTTCTGCTGCTGCACGGAGCCGACCCGGGGCGCTTTTGGGTGGCTTCAAATCCGGAGTTCCTGCGGGAGGGATCGGCGGTCACCGACTTCCTCTATCCCGATCGCATCGTGCTGGGAGTCGACGACGACTTCAGCGCCGCGATGCTTTACAGCATCTACCGTCCGCTGACCGAAGGCACCTACTACCACCAGGCCGACGCGATTCCCTGCCCCGCATGCGCAGCTCGATCGGCCGCCGGTCAATCGTCACCAACGCGCGCAGCGCTGAACTGATCAAGCACGCGTCCAATGCGTTTCTGGCGACCAAGATCTCTTACATCAACATGGTGGCCAACCTCGCCGAAGCCGTCGGCGCTGACATCGACCAGGTCTGCGCCGGTATCGGCGCCGATTCACGCATCGGAGCGCATTTCTGCAAGCCGGAATCGGATACGGCGGCTCGTGCTTTCCCAAAGATGTGTCTGCCTTTCATAGTAGCTTCGCAGTGGGAGGTCGATTTCTCGCTGCTGGCCGAAGTCACACGCATCAATAACGACCAACGCCGCCTGTTCATGAAAAAAGTCCGCACTGCGCTGTGGACATTGCGTGGCAAACGCATCGGAGTCCTCGGCCTCGCCTTCAAAGGAGGCACCGACGACGTCCGTGAGTCGCCGGCCATCGCCATCATCCAGGAACTGCTGGAGGAGGGCGCGCAGTGTGTGCGCGTACGATCCGGCAGCGATGGTGAAGGCGCGCGAAGTATTGCCGCCCGACGCGATCGAGTACGCTGACAATGAGTATCTCGCCGCCTCCCGTCGCGACGCACTGCTGATCCTCACCGACTGGCCGCAGTTCCGCAAACTCGATCTGCAAAAACTGCGGGCAGTCATGAAACTGCCCATCATCGTGGACGGGCGCAACCTATTCAATCCCAGCCGCATGGCAGCGGCCGGATTCCTGTACTACAGCGTAGGCCGCGCGCTTCAGATCGCGGAAGCCATGCCCAATCTGTGGCAGGGCGTTCATCTTGCGCCGCTCGCGGTCAATCCATCAACCCGGTCGTGAGCCTGCCAGCCTAAACGAACTTCACCGATTGGCTTCATCGTGTTCCAGCCGAGCTGTCCTGAATTGCGATTCCGAAGCCACTGAACTTCGCCGCTATCGCGATCCCACTCCTGCATACGGCAGCGGTGAGCTATTGCTCCCGGAGCTGTGGCGGATGCTGCGCACGCGGCGGCTCGTCATCCTGGCATGGGTTGCGCGCATGCTGGTGCTGGTCGGCGTCGTCGTATGTGCTGATCCCAGGCTCACGCTACGAGGCCAGCGCGCGAATCGAGGTTAGCCCCGTGGGCACGAACTCCATGGGGCTGGACGAGTTGACCTCGCAGCATGCTCAGTCCCTCCGACCCCACCATCCAATTGCAGAGCGCGGTGACGGTTCTGCAGAAGCAATACCGTCGCCCTCGCTGTCATGCAGCAGGCCAGCTGGCGGAAAGAGAGCGATTTCGCCGGCCGATGGATGCAGCCTCCCGGCACCGGATGTCGCGACCCTCTCGCCGAGAGTTCGCGACAAGTTGCTGCATCGTTTTCAGAAGAATCTCGAAGGTCGAGGTCGTTCCTAAGACGGACATCATCAGCGTGCCTTCCGGGCGAAAGACCCGAAGCTGTGCTGCCGAAGTCGTCAATGCCATTGTCAGCAGCTATGCCGAACGCAACTTCCGCAGCAGCTACGATTCGGCAACGCAGGTGTCGAGCTGGCTTTCGAGCGCAGATGGACGATCTGAAGCTCAAGGCCAACGAGGCACAGGAAAAACTGGCGGCCCTGCAAAAGCAACGCGGGCTTATCGGCGTCGATGAGACCGACAACATCGTCACTGACAAGCTGAAGGACCTGGACGAACAGCTCACCGCAGCAGAATCGGATCGCATCGTGAAAGAAGCTCGCTATCGCATCGCCGGCTCGGGAAATCCGGAGCTTGATCGCCTCAACTGTGCCCGATCCCACGCTGCAAGTTTTGCGCTCGCAGCAGGCACAATTGCGCGTGGACTATGCCCGGCTGAGCACGAAATTCGGCGAGGGATATCCCAAGCTGGCGGAGCTGGGCAGCCAGATGTCCGCAGGTCGACAGCGCGATCGATGCCGAGCTGAAGAATCTGGCTGAGCGCTACAAAAACGAATATCTGGCCGCTGCCGTACGGAGAAAATGCTGCGCGCGAAGTTTGAGGAGCAGAAGCAAAAAGCCTTTGACCTGAATCAAGGCGCGGCGCAGTACGCCATTCTGAAGCACGAAGTGGAAACGACGCAGGACCTGTACCAGACGCTGCAACTGAAGTTGAAACAGGCCGGAATTGTTGCGGGGCTGGCGTCGGCGAACATCGGCGTCGTCGAGCCGGGCCAGATGCCGTCCGAGCCGGTCGATCCCCGGCCGGTTCTCGATCTGGCGCTGGGACTGGGCTGCGGTCTGGTGTTGGGCATGCTCTCAGGCTGTTGGGCTGGAGGCGCTGGATACGACAGTTCGCACCCGCGAGACAGAAGCGGCCGAGCGTCTTCCCGCCCTGGCGGTGATCCCACAGAATCAGTTGCGCGAAGCCAATCCGCGGCCAAAGCTTTCTTCCGCGCGGCGCAGTCGTTCCGCTTTGCGCCTGATCGCCCACCATCAGCCGCAATCCCAGGCGGCCGAGTCCTATCGCAGCCTGCGGACCTCCCTTGCTGCTGCCATCCGGGGCCAGGCCCCCGCAGGTCCTTGGTCATCACCAGTTCTTTGCCTCGAAGGCAAGACCTTGACCGCGGTAAACTGCGCCACGTCCTGGCCCAGCAGGGTGCGAAAGTACTGCTGGTCGACACCGATTTTCGCCAGCCGTCCCTGCATCCGGCTTTCGAGATTCCGCAAGAGCCGGGGCTCAGCGAGGTCCTGAGTGGAGCGTGTCCGGCGAGAGCGCAGTCGCAGCCGTCGGACATGCTGCCGAACCTGAGCCTGCTGCCTTCGGGCGCGCCGTCTCTTATCCCGCAGAGATGCTGGCGTCGCCCAGATGCTGAACTGCTTGAAGACTGGCGCTCGCTTACGATCACATCATTTTCGATACTGCCCCGGCCTCGATGTTCACCGATGCGGTCGTGCTGGGCGCACATGCCGACGCCGTTCTGCTGGTGGCGCGCGCGGCGCAACCACGCGTACGCGCTTCGTCACGCCCGCGACCTGTTGCTGCGGGCCAACGCCAACATTGCAGGCGTGGTCTTGAATGGTATGGACCGCAGGTATGCCCGCTCCTACTACCGTCCTTATGGCTACGGCTTCAGACGAAAAGAGGTCGGCGTTCTTGACAGCTAGCGGCAAAGCAACGGCGAGGTCTCTTCTGTCGCGGCGCGGATCCGTGGGCTTGCCCTGGTCGTCCGGCCATGACTTGTGCCGTCGGCGTGGTATGGGCGCAGCAATCGCAGGACGCAGCAAGACATTGTCATGCCGGCTACTACCAGCCCAGGCAGACAGCTTCGCCGGCGGCTCCAACGGCCTCACCGAGGCCCCATCGATGTTCCGATGCCCTGTTACTCGATGCCGGCGATCTGATCGAGGTTCGCGTCTTCGATACTCCCGAGCTCTCCGAGAAGCTGCGGGTCGACCATCGCGGCGAGATCACCTTGCCGGTCGGAGGCAGGGTCAGCGTGAAAGGGCTGACTGCTGAGGAAGCCCAGGGCGCCATCGAAGAGCGGCTTCACCAGCGCAATATTCTGCGCGATCCTCATGTCGAAGTATTTGTGTTGGAGTATGCCACGCAGGGAGTGACCGTCTCGGGCGAGGTCAGGGCGCCCGGGGTCTTTCCCTGGTCAAGCAAACGAACGGTGCTCGACTTCGTCTCGCTGGCCGGTGGAGTTACCGCCTCCGCTTCCAAGACTTTCACCTTGACCCATCAGCGTCTGGGCGACCGGCCGTCGTACAGCAGAGTTAAGCGATACCCCTCCCACGACTGCGCCCCCACTGCAGGTCCAACCGGGCGACCACATCTTGGTCAAGCGCAGCGGCGTGGTGTATGTAGTCGGCGACGTTGGGCGGCCCGGCGGCTACCTGATCGAAAACAAGGAAACCATCACCGTCCTGCAAGCCCTGGCGCTGGCGCAGGGCATTAACAAGACAGCCAAGTCTGATGCCAAGCTGATTCGTTCTTCGCCCGCAGGACGCACCGAAGTCCAATCTCGCCGTTAAAACTGATCCTGGCTAACCAGGCGACCGATCCTAAACTCCAGGACGGCGACATTCTGTTTGTCCCCGTCAGCGCCAGCAAACAGTGGGCCGAAAAAGGCGTGACCTCGATCCTGCAGATGGCGGTGGGAGTGGTGATCTACGGCAGGATGTGAACCATTCTCAACGAGCCCTTCCCACATAGAACCAGTCTCTCTCCGGTACCAACACATGCACACTGCAATCAACAAACCCGGGCCGCCCGGACTCTGGATCGCTGTCTTCGGTCCGGACGGCGCCGGCAAATCAGCAGTCATCGACCAGCTGACCCATCAGCTCGACAGCAGCTTTTCCGGCATTGTGGGCTTTCATTTTCGTCCCCAGTTTCGCCGGCACGCAGTCGAGCGCCCGGCGGTGACCAAGCCGCACGCTAAGCGCCCTCGCTGCACTCTCCTCTCGCTGGCGAAGCTGATTTATTGGTTGCTGGACTGCTGGTTTGGATACCTGGTCACGGTGCGGCGAGCAGTCGCCGGATCGCAGCTGGTGATCTTCGATCGCTACCTGCCCGACATCCTGATCGATCCGTTGCGTTACCGCCTGCCGGCCGGCAGCTTGCCCCTGGCGCGGATGCTGCTACCGATGGCGCCGTGTCCCGACCTCTGCATCCTGCTCGACGTTCCGGCGGAGGTGGTCCAAGGGAGAAAGCAAGAAGTCTCGCCAGACGAATCGCAGCGCCAGCGCTCGGCCTATCTGGCCATGTTCGAAGCGCTGCCCAATACACTGCTGGTCGATGCCGATTGCCCGGTCGAGCAAGTAACCAGCCAGGTCATCAACGGCCTTTTCAGCTTCATGATCACGACCTCATCCCGACTACACGAGGAGTGGCTCAGTGCAAACCTATGATTTGACCCGAACAGATTCTGGCCTCGCTGCCCCTGGCTGGAAACGTTGTTCGCCGGCGAAGTTCCTGGCGATTCCCGCCGCTGGTGAGCCGCGCTGGCTGCTGCCCGACCGCTGCCGCAAGGTCGATTCTGTCCTGTCGAGTTGGTCTCCCTATCGTTTGTCTTCCCGTTTGAAGTGGCAGACGATCCGGGTCGCCGCCCGCGTGGGCGCAGCGTCTTCGCTGCCCAACACCAGCCTGAAGGAACTGCGCATCCGAAGAGATTGACTGGCGTTTTGATGGGATGGACAGGCGCCGCCGCTCCGGTGCCGGTGGTGTATGTGGGAACGCCGGGAAGGTCACGCAAGGCCGTCATTCACCTGCTGGACCCGAGCTCAGGCCAATGCCAGGCGGTGGTCAAAGTGCCGCTGGGCGAAGCTGCCAAAGGCGCAATCCTGCGCGAGGCCGCAGTGCTGGCAGCTTTGTCAGAACAGGGATATGCCGGCGCGCCCCACTCGCTCCATGTCGACCGCGATCGGGGTATCGCGACGCAGAACTTCGTTGCGGGAGCGCCGGGAGGCCGCCGCTTGACCGGCGAGTGTTGGAGTTTGCTGGCATCGCTATTGCTGCCCGGTGAGTCGACCAGTCTGGTCGGGCACGCCGCCTATCTTCAGGAGCGGGTGCTCGGCTCGCCCGCCTTTGGTTCGCACTTCGACACCATGGCGGCGGCGCTGGCGATGCTGTGTGATTCCCATCCCCTGCCGGCTTGCTGGGTACATGGCGACTTTGCTCCATGGAACATCAAGCGGCGCCCAGGGCTCGCTCCATGTTGATCGATTGGGAGGATGCCCGGCGCGACGACCTGCCTCTACAGGACGCCTATCATTTCCTGCACTGGCAGGACTACCTGTTTGGTGCGCGCCCTGCGCTGCACAGCCCTGAGGTCGAGCGCTTCGCCGGAACGATTGGCATCACTGCGACGCAATGCCGCCAACTGGAAATTGTCTACCTGGCTGAAGCCAGCATGGAGTGTCTTACGCAGGGGGATTGGGCCCCAGCGGAATTCTTGATGAAGGCTCTGCAACACCGTTGCGGGCCCATCGTCGCTCGAAGGCGGTCGCAGTTGCCCCGAGCAATGGACTGGACCGCGACGTCCGCCGTCCTGCCCCCGATTCGCAGCCGCAGCGGGCGAGCTCTTCGCCGACATCATCGAGCAGTTGAACTCCGACGGAATACGCTACTGCGTGCTGGGCGGCTACGAAAATGATTCTGAAACAGGGGGATCGGATGTAGACATCATGGTGCATCCCCAAGACATGGCAAGGACGCGCCGGGCGCTGGCGGCGAGCGCAAGTTGCCGTGGGCCGGCGCTGGTTCAGGCCATGCAACACGAAATCGGCGCCTGCTATTTCATCCTGGCCAGCTACGATGGCGAGCGGATTGGCTTCATCGATCCCGATTGCTGCACCGACTATCGCAAGGACGGCCGACTTTGGCTGAAGGCCGAGGCCGTGCTTGCTGCCCGCAGGCCCTACCGCAACTTCTACCTGCCGTCCATTCCCGACCAATTCACCTACTACCTGCTGAAAAAAGTCTTGAAACAGTCGGTCACGGCCTGTCAGCTGAAGCGCCTGCAACATTCTTATATGCGCGATCCGGCGGAGTGCGGGCGAAGGCTACCGCGATTTTGGACGCAGGCGACCATCCGCCCGTTACAGCGGGCCCTGGAGGAACAGAACCTGGCGTGGTTCCAGAGTCACATGCAGGGTTTGCTGCTGGAACTTAAGAAGTCGGAGCCCGTGGAAGGGGGTTGGGCGCGGATGATATCGAAGTTGCGAGACCAGAAGCGACAACTGTGTCGAGCGCTTGGCCCCAGCGGACTGTCGGTGCTTGTCGTTGGTGGGGAGAGCGGGCTAAGGTCGGAAATCGCAAATGGCTTGCTGCGACGCTTGGCTCCAGCCTTTCGGTGGACGGCGAAGACCACACTCGGCGACAGTCTTGGGCCGGCATTTTCTCTCGCGACCAGCGTTTTCGGTGCCCGGCATCATTCGACGCTGATCGTCGGCACGGCCGAAGCGCCCCCGCCGGCCGCGTATTCATCGCGGTTGCGGACCCTGGCTTCCCTGCTCACTCGCCGCCTCTTCGCGCCCGACCTGGCGTTCGATCTGGGAAGTGACCCGGCGAGCACTGCGCCAACGAACCGTAGAAACGCAGGTGAGCCTTCACCCGCGTCGCCGCGTCGCCTTCGCACCGTTTCTTTGACCAGCGACTGGTCAGGCGAAGAAATCATTCGCCACTCCAGCCGGATAATTCTGCAAGCGATGGCAGAGCGCATGGAGCAGAGGCTGCGGCTGTCCATCGGTGCGGCAAGCCTCGACGGAGTTAGCGAAGCGGCGGAACTTCATCCCGCAGGATTGCGGTAACGTGGCCAGAATTCTGCTTTCCGCCTACGCGTGCGAGCCCGGCCGCGGGTCGGAACCCGGCGTCGGCTGGAGTTGGGCCACCGAGTTGGCGCGGCTCGGCCACCAGGTAACGGTGCTCACTCGCGACGACAATCGCATTCCCATTGCAATGCATATGCAGCGCCCAGCGCCCAACCTCCGGTTCATCTATTACGATCTGCCGCCGTGGATGCGGCCGTGGCGGCGTCTACCCGGAGGCAAGCCGCTTTACTACGTACTCTGGCAGTGGCTGGCCGCGCGGCACATCCGCCAGTACTTTCCAGCGGTGCCCTTCGATGTGGTGCAGCACGTGACCTACGTCAGTACTCGCTATCCCAGCTTTATGGGGTCGTTGGGCATTCCATTTTTCTTGGGGCCGGTCTCCGGTGGCGAAGGTGTTCCCCCTCACCTTCGCTCCGGATTTTCCGTGCGGCAGCACTGCCGCGAACTCCTGCGCGATCTGTCCAACTTTCTGGTGCCCTTCGATCCCCTGATGCGGCGAACCTTCCGCCAAGCCGACCAGATCCTGGTCACGCGCGACACTCTGGCGCTGGTGCCGCAGCGCTGGCATCGCAAGTGTCAGCTTCATCTGGCGATCGGGTTGTCGGATTCCTACTTGTCGGAGGCGAAATGCAAACCAGAACACGACCGCCGTAGCTTGTACTTGCTGTATGTAGGGCGGCTGCTGGAATGGAAAGGGATAGCCATTGCGCTGGGCGCGGTCAGCCAGATTCGGCAGTCCCATCCCGGCCTTCGTTTTGTGATTGTGGGCGATGGTCCGGCCAGGTCAAGGTTGGTGAAACTGAGCAATCAGCTGGGATTGCGCGACGTAGTGCGATGGATCGGCTGGCAGACGCAAGCCGAGCTTGAGCAGTACTACCGCAGTGCCGACGTGCTGCTGTTTCCCAGCATGCGTGACTCGGGTGGAATGGTCGTGCTCGAGGCACTGGCGCACCGTGTGCCGGTAGTGTGTACCGATCTGGGCGGACCCGGGCAGATCGTGAATGAAACCTGCGGACGGGTTGTGCAAACCACCGGCCGGGTCCCGATCAACTGGCGGCTAAGTTTGCCGACGCCCTGCGCGAAATCATGGACACGCCGAATCTGCTGGACTCGCTGGCTACCTGGGCCAGGGCCAGGGCGCGTCTGTTCAACTTCCGCAATCTGGCGCGGGTGGTGCATCCGGCGCCGGGGATCAAGAACTTGGCGTCAACCTCATGACGGGTTCGCTGAGTCTCAGCCTTTCATCCCGCGAGGTGAGGGGCCTCGGCGACAGTCGAGGCTGGGCCCTGGACTTCTGGCGAGCACTGGTCTTCTGCGCCCTGTTTTCGGTGATTTTTCTTCCTGAATTTTCACGCGACGGGACCTTGAACAGTTGCTCGCCGCTCTATGCCAAGGCCCTCGCCGGCTTCCGTTTTATCGATCTGGCAATCCTTTTTCTGGCGGCGTGCCATGTCACCGCGCTGAGTTGCTCGCGAACCAAGAAGGTGGCCTTCCCGCGGAGCCTGGCGCTGCCGGGACTCGCCTTCCTCGGTTGCGTGGCAATGGCCATTGTCTACGGTGCCAGCCGCGGCGGAGAAAACTTCTTCTTCGACTGGCGCGGCCTGGCGCTTGGATTTTGCCTGTACGTTGTCTGGTCGTTCTGGATGCAGACGCCGGCCAACTTGCAATTTGCCATCAAAGTATTCGCGGCCTACATGGCGGCCCGCATCGCTCTTTTGTACTTGCTGTACCTGGCCGGCTATCGCGAGGCGCTGATGGGCGTGTCGATCCCGATCTTTGACGGACCGGCGCTATCCTGCATCGTGTTCGCCGGACTCCTGGCATTCCGCTTCCAGGAATTGGCCACCCGCCGCATCGCAAAACTGCTTTGGTGCGGGCTGGCCGCGGCTGCCTATCTCATCGTG
>CAVUSW010000005.1:0-276628 GCA_963744265.1 uncultured Acidobacteriaceae bacterium | reverse complement strand
GGCCCCTCCACCCGGCCGGTCTGCGGCCGCCGCGCGCCCGCCTGCCACGGCTGCGGCCAGACCGCGCCCGGCCCGGCGTAACCCTGGTCCGCCGCGGCGTGCAGCGTCCAGTTCGGGTCGTACAGATGCGCGCGGCCCAGCACGCACAGGTCGGCCCGGCCGGCCAGCAGCAGCGAGTTGACGTCGTCGTAGGACGAGATGATGCCCACCGCCATCGTCGGGATACCCGCCTGGTTGCGGATCCGGTCGGCGAACAGGGTCTGGTATGACCGGCCGAACGCGGGCCGCTCCTCCGGGGTGACCTGCCCGGTCGAGACATCGATGATGTCCGCGCCCGCCGCCGCGAACACCCGCGCGATCTCGACGGAGTCTTCGGCGGTGATGCCGCCGTCCAGCCAGTCGGTGGCCGAGATACGCACGCTGACCGGCTTGCCCGCGGGCCAGACCGCCCGGATCGCGCGCAGCACCTCGACCGGGTAACGCAGCCGGCCGGCCAGCGACCACCGTACTGGTCACGGCGCTGGTTGGTCAGCGGTGAGATGAACGAGGACAGCAGGTAGCCGTGCGCGCAGTGCAGTTCGAGCAGGTCGAAGCCGGCCTGGTCGGCGCGGGCGGCGGCGTCGGCGAACTGCTGCCGGATCACGTCCAGTTCGGCCACGGTCAGCTCATGCGGTACCTGGCTGACCCCGGGCAGGTAGGGCAGCGGGGACGGCCCGGCCACCGGCCAGTTGCCCGTGGGCAGCGGCTGGTCCATGCCCTCCCACATCAGCCGGGTCGATCCCTTCCGCCCGGAGTGACCCAGCTGAATGCCGATCTTGGCCGGCGACTCGCGGTGCACGAACTCGGTGATCCGGCGCCACTGCCCGGCCTGCTCATCGGTGTAGATGCCGGTGCAGCCCGGGGTGATCCGGCCGTCCGCCGACACACACACCATCTCGGTCATCACCAGCCCGGCGCCGCCGAGCGCCTTCCCGCCCAGGTGCACCAGGTGGAAGTCACCGGGCAGGCCGTCCTCGGCCACGTACATGTCCATCGGGGACACCACCACCCGGTTGACCAGCTCCAGGTCCCGCAACCGGAACGGCTGGAACATCGGTGGGCACACCTCGCCGGTGCCCATCCCGCGCGCGGCCTCGTGCCGGGCGAACCAGCGATCCACCGACTCGACGAACTCCGGATCGCGGACCCGCAGGTTGTCGTAGGTGACCCGGCGGCTCCGGGTGATGATGTTGAACGCGAACTGGACCGGGTCCTGCCCGGTGTACTGACCGAGGTTCTCGAACCACTCCAGGCTGGCCTGCGCCGCCCGCTGAGTGGACAGCACCACGGGCTGGCGTTCTTCCTCATAGGCCTGTAGCGCGGCGCCAACCTCAGCCTGTTCGTGCAGGCAGGCAGCCAGCGCGAGCGCGTCCTCCATGGCCAGCTTGGTGCCCGAGCCGATAGAGAAGTGCGCGGTGTGCGCGGCGTCGCCGAGTAGCACGACGTTGCCGTGCCGCCAGCGCTCGTTACGCACCGTGGCGAAGCTGACCCACCGGGAGTTGTTCAGCAGCACGTCGTGACCGTCGAGGATGTCCGCGAACAGCTCCCGGACCAGCCCGGCCGACCGCTCATCGGACTCGCCGGGAGCCAGCTCACCACCGGCCAGCGTGGCGAAGCCGGCCCGCTGCCACACGCTCTCGTTCATCTCCACGATGAACGTGCTGCCCTTCGCGTCGTACGGGTAGCCGTGGATCTGCATGACGCCGTATGGCGTCTCGCGGACGTAGAACTTGAACGCGTCGAACACCTTGTCCGTGCCCAGCCACATGTACTTGCAGTGCCGGATATCTACCGTGGGCCGGAACGTGTCCGCGTACCGGGCCCGCACGGTGGAGTTGACGCCGTCCGCGGCCACCACCAGATCGTGCGTCCGGCTGAGTTCGGCCACGTCCGGCGCGGGCGTACTGAAATGCAGCCGCACGCCCAGCTCCCGGCAGCGCTGCTGCAGGATCTCCAGCAGCCGGCGGCGGCTCATCGCCGCGAAGCCGTGCCCGCCGCTGGTGTGCACCGTGCCGCCGGCGTGCACGTCGATGTCGTCCCAGGTGGCGAACTCGCGCTCCATCTGCGCGTAGATCGCTTCGTCGGCGTGCTCGATGCCGCCCAGCGTCTCGTCGGAGAACACGACGCCGAACCCGAACGTGTCATCGGCCGCGTTGCGCTCCCACACGGTGACCGTGTGCCCCGGGCTGAGCTGCTTGGTCAGCGCGGCGAAGTACAGCCCGCCCGGGCCGCCGCCCACCACCGCGATACGCATCGCACCGCTCACCTGGGCTGCGCCGGCGGCTGGCCGCGCAGCACGTACCGCTGCACTTTGCCCGTGGCCGTCCGCGGCAGCGCACCGACGAATTCGATGGCCCGCGGATATTTGTACGGCGCAATCTTTTCTTTGACGAACGCCTGCAACTGGCCGGTCAGGTCGGCGCCCCCCGGCTGCCCGGATGCGAGGACGACAAACGCCTTGACCAGCTGGCCCCGGGCCTCGTCGGGCACCCCGACCACCGCGCACTCGGAAACCGCCGGATGGGCCAGCAGCGCTTCCTCGACTTCCGGGCCGGCGATGTTGTAGCCGGAGGAGACGATCATGTCGTCGCTGCGCGCCTGGTAGTAGAAGTAGCCGTCCTCGTCCTGGGTGAACGTGTCGCCGGTGATGTTCCAGCCGCGCTGCACGTAGCTGGCCTGGCGCGGGTCGTTGAGGTACCGGCAGCCGGTGGGCCCCTGGACGGCCAGCCGTCCCGGCACGCCGGCCGGCACCGGGACCCCGGCCTCGTCCAGGATCGTGGCCCGGTAACCGGGCACGGCCTGGCCGGTGGCGCCGGGCCGGATGTCGTCGTCGGCCGCGGACACGAACACGTGCAGCATCTCGGTCGACCCGATGCCGTCGATCAGGCTGACCCCGGTCGCCTCGCGGAACGCCCGCCAGGTCGCCTCGGGCAGGTGCTCACCGGCCGAGATGGGCCGGCGCAGCGAGCCAAGCTGCCCGGCCTTGCCCGCCGCGATCATCGCGCGGTAGCCGGTCGGCGCGGTGGAGCAGACCGTGACCTGGTGCTTCGCGATCTCGTCGGCCAGGTCCTCGGGACTGGCCTTCTCGATCAGCAGGGTGGCCGCACCGGCCCGCAGCGGGAACACCAGCAGCCCGCCGAGCCCGAACGTGAACGCCAGCGGCGGCGTCCCGGTGAACAGGTCGCCGGCCACCGGCCGGACCACGTGCCGGGAGAACGTGTCCGCGATGGCCAGCACGTCCCGGTGGAAGTGCATGGTGGCTTTGGGCCGCCCGGTGGTGCCCGAGGTGAACGCGAGCAGCGCCACGTCGTCGGCCGCGGTCGGCACGGCCGCGAACCCGTCCGGGGCGGCCGCGGCGCGCTGGGTCAGGTCGCCGGCCTCCGGCCCTCCATAGCTCACGATGGGCGCACCGCGCAGGTCGGCGGCGCGCAGATCCTCCTCGAACCGCCAGTCGCAGAGCGCCAGATCGACCTGGGCGATCTCCGCCACGGTGGTCAGCTCGCCCGCGCGGAGCAGCGGCATCGTGGTGACCGCCACCGCCCCGGCCTTGAGCACGGCCAGCCAGCACGCGGCCAGCCAGGGGTTGTTCGGGCCGCGCAGCAGCACCCGGTTCCCCGGCACGATGCCCAGATCGCCGGTCAGCACCCGGGCGATCTGGTTCACGGTGCGCAGCAGGTCTGCGTAGCTCCACACGTCGCCCTGCGGGGTGAGCAGGCAGCGCCGGCCGCCGCCGTGCCGGGCGATCACCGCGTCGAGCAGTTCGTACGCACAGTTCAGCCGGTCCGGGTAGCGCACCCCGGGCAGCTCGAAGATCAGCTCGGGCCAGCCGTCAAGCGGCGGCAGGTTGTCCCGGCAGAACGTGTCCACATGCGCCGAGCGGCTCAGCCGGGCGCCGCCCCCCATCGTCATGCTGTCACGGTATGGCGGGCTAGTGACGATAGTCAATACTTCGGCACAACAGCCGTGCGCCTGTGCTCAGCAGCCCGTACCTGGAGGCCCGTGCCTGCAGGCCTGCGCTTAGAGGATGGCCATGCCCTGCACCTCGACCAGGGCCGCCGCGTCCCACAGCCGGGCCACGCCGACCGCGGCCATGGCTGGGTAGTCCCGCCCAGCCAGCCGCCGCCAGACCTGGCCGAGCGTGGCCGAGTTGCGCCGGTAGTCGTCCATGTCCACGACGTAGACGGTCAGCGAGGCCAGCTGGTCCGGCCGGCCACCGGCCGCGCTCAGCGCGGTGAGCAGGTTGCCCAGCGCCACCTCGAACTGGGCCACCACGTCCGCGCCGGTGATCCGCCCGGCCGCGTCCAGCGCGGTCTGCCCGGCCAGCAGGACCAGCGTCCCGTGGCCGACCACGGCGTGCGAGAAGCCGGACGGCCGGGCCAGCTCCGCGGGATTGACACGCTCGATGCTCACGACTGCACCGTCCCTCCGTCGACGTTGATGCCTTGCCCGGTCAGCGCGCCGTTCCCGATGCAGAACCAGACCGCGTCGGCCACCTCATCCGGGGTGATCAGGCGGCCGATCGGCTGCTTGCGGTCGAGTATCTGGCGGGCCTGCTCGGGGCTGCGGCCGGTGCTCGCGACGATGGTCCGCACCGTGCTCTCGGTCATCGGCGTGTCCACGTAGCCGGGGCAGACCGCGTTGACCGTCACCCCGGTGCCGGCCAGCTCCGCGGCGGCCGACCGGACCAGGCCGAGCACGCCGTGCTTGCTGGCGGCGTACGCCGCGATGTACGGCTCGCCGAGCCGGGCGGCGCTGGACGCGATGACCACGATCCGCCCGTAACCGGCCGCCCGCATGGCCGGCACCGCGCGCCGGACGCAGCGGAACGGCGCGGTCAGGTTGATGTCCAGCAGCCGCTGCCACTCGCTGTCCGGGGTCTTCTCCAGCCGGGCCGAGAACGCCGCGCCCGCGTTGGCCACCAGCACGGCGACCGGCCCCCAGGCGCGCTCGACCCCGGCGAACACCTCGTCAACGGCGGCGCCGCTGGTGATGTCGGCGGGCAGTACCAGGGCCGGTCCCGGGCAGCGGGCCGCGGTGGCGGCCAGTTCATCCTCGCTGCGGGCGGTCAGCGCGACCCGGAGCCCGGCCCGGCTCAGCCGCCCGGCGATCGCCTGCCCGATGCCCCGCCCGGCCCCGGTGACCAGCGCGATCGGTGCCGGTTCCGCCATCGGCCCTCCTGTGCACGTGGTCCGCCTCGTCAGTCCGGGCAGCTTATCTCGGTAGCATTACGTGGACCAGAAAGGCGCGATACCGAGGTGATGGATGCGAGCCCAGGCGGCCAGCAGCACGACCAGCCGCGACGCGGCTCGCCCACGTGAGCTGATCCTCACCTTCTACGGGCTGTACCGGGAGGTCGTCCGGGGCTGGATCTCGATCGCCCACTTGATCAGGCTGATGGCCGAGATCGACGTGGACGCGCCCGCGGTGCGCTCGGCGGTGTCCCGGCTCAAGCGGCGCGGCCTGATCGAGGCCCGCGCGGTGGCCGGCGCCGCCGGGTACTCGCTCTCCCCCGCCGGTCAGCAGCTGCTGGCCGAAGGAGATCCACGCATCTTCGGCCGGCAGCCGGCCCAGCTCAGCGATGGCTGGGTGCTGGCCGTGTTCTCGGTGCCGGAATCCGAACGCGACAAGCGGCACGTGCTGCGCTCCCGGCTGGACCAGCTCGGCTTCGGCTCGGCCGCGTCCGGGGTGTGGATCGCGCCGCAGCAGCTGGCTGAGGAGGCCCGGCACCGGATCGGCACGCTCGGCCTGACCGACTACGTCGAACTGTTCGAGGGCGCGCGGATGCCGCTGGCCCAGCTGCGCGCCACCGTCGGCCAGTGGTGGGACCTGGCCGCACTGGCCGAGGGGTACGACGGCTTCTGCGCCACTCATGAACCGGTAATGCGCCGCTGGTCACGGCAGCGCCGGCCCGGCGACGCGGCGGCGTTCGCCGACTACATGCGGGTGGTGGACAGCTGGCGCAAGATCGTCTACCGGGACCCCCGGCTGCCCGCCGAGCTGCTGCCCGCCGACTGGGTCGGCAGCCGGGCCGAACGGATCTTCTTCGGGCTGCACGCCACGCTGCGCGGGCCCGCCGAGAAGCACGTCATCTCGGTGCTGGAAAGCGTGTGACCCGCTAGCCCGGCTCAGCTGGCGCAGATGTTCTGGCTCGCGGTCCGCGACGAGATGCTCGGCGATGGCGTCGGCGCCACCGACTGGGTGGACTCCGAGGTGGTGCCGTAATCGCTGCCCAGGACCAGGGTCAGCCGGGGACTGGTGCCGGGCACCAGTTCCATGACCGCCCCGGCCACCTTGGACAGCAGCAGCTTGGCCTGCGCCCGGCTGCCCTGGTGGTACTTGATCACGGTTTCCGTCACGTCGGTGCTGGCGTTCTGGGTCTCCGCGATCACGTGGAACCCGCTCTGCTGCAGCGTCGCGCCCACGGTGTTCTGCAGCCCGTACTGCGTGGTCCCGTTGTGCACCGCGACCTTCACGCTATGCGCGGAGATCTTCGGCGTCTTGCCCGGCTGCAACGCCGTACCGGTGACCGGTGTGTCGTTGATGAAGTCCTGGAAGATCGTGCTGTCCTCGGGCTGCGTCCACAGCAGGTTGGCCGTGTCGGTCGGCACCACCTCGGACCGCGGATAGGTGGGCAGGGTGAAGAAGGTGACCGCGCTGGCCGGCAGGCTGCGCACGCTCATGGCCAGGTCGTAGAGGCCGTGCAGGCCGCCCATCTGGCTGTCCACGGTGATCGACTTGGTCGCCGCGTCCAGGAAGTGGTAGATGGCCAGCGGGTCGAGCACCTTGCTCTTGACCCGCTCGACCAGCGAGGACATGAAGGCCTGCTGGCGGCCGATCCGCTCCAGGTCGCTGCCGTTGCCCAGGGTGTACCGGGCCCGCACGTAGGCCAGCGCGCCCAGCCCGTGCAGCAGGTGATGCCCGGGCTTGAGGTACAAGCCCGACTTCGGGTCGTCGATCGCGGTGGTGTTGCATTCCTCCACGCCACCGAGGGCGTTGACCATGTCCCGGAAACCCTGGAAGTTGACCACCACGAAGTGGTCGATGTGGATGCCGGTGTCCTGCTCCAGCGTCTTCTCGGTGCACGCGACCCCGAGGTCGGTGTGGTTGCCGTACAGGTTGCCCAGGGCAAACGCCTCATTGATCTTGAAGGTAGTCGGGGAGGACATCTGCCCGTTGCCCATCTTGCAGGCCGGGATGTTCACCCATGAGTCGCGCGGGATCGACATCACGTCGACCCACTTCCGGTCGGCCGCGATGTGCATGATCATCAGCGTGTCGGACTGGTCGGTGGTCAGGTCCTGCCCGAAGCCCTTGCCCTGATCGTGCCGGGAGTCAGAGCCGATGACCATGATGTTCTCGGCCTGCGGGTGCGTGTCCACCGGCTGGGTGCCCAGGTCGCCGGAGATGTTCAGCTGATGCAGGTTGCCGTTCAGGTGCCGGTAGACCACGTAGGCACCGCTCACCGCGATCAGCAGGACTGCCGCGACGCCGCCCGCCGTCCAGGCCAGGATCTTCTTCCGCCGCCCAGGATGGCGGCCGGCAGGCGGAACCGGTACCTGGTCACCAGCCTGGCTCCCGCCCGGCTGGCCACCTCCGGGCCGGCTCCGCCGGGGGCGGAGCTTTCTGAGGTGGTGCTTTCCGGGACAGTGCCTTCCGGGACAGTGCTTTCCGGGGTGGTGCTTTGCGGTGCGCTGGCCTCACCCGCGGGGCTGTCCGCCGCCGCGCCGGTAACCTCGCCCCCGTCACCAGCAGCCGCGCCCGCGTCATCGTGACCGTCGCCGGCGGGCACGTCCCCCTCGCCCGGGCCAGGCTCATCCATGTCAGCGGGCCCCATGCGTTCTCACCCCATACCCCGATGCAAGTGGGGGGCCGTGCGATTCCGGCTCACCGCGCCCGGCCGTTGCGCAGCGTCACACCCTGGCGTGCAAACCATCTCATTCGGCGCAACGTGGTAGCCGCGCAGATAGTTTCACAGTCCAGTAGTTACCCACCTGAGACAGAATAGTCCGTCTTGGGCAGGAGTTACTCTCCGTGATCAGGTCAGGGTGGCGGCCGTGGCGGCAGGCCCGGCGCAATCGGTAAGCAGGCAACCCCGCAGCGCGAGATCCGCTGCTGCGGCGCAGTAACGGCACCGGGCCATCTGCCGTTCTCATGACAGGAAGGCCTCTTCCCCCAGACGGGCCCTGGCTAGCCCCCGAGCCAGGGCCCGTCCCCTTTTCGCCCGCCCGATGCCACCTGGCCCCTTCCGCGGGCCGCAACGCCGGGCGCATCCGATCGCCCACCAGGACACTCCGCCGCTGGCCCAGCCCTGCTCCCAGGGACTGCCATCCCGCGTGGACGGCAGGCCCAGCCGCGGCCAGCCGGCCCAGCTGGCGATCGGTAAGCAGAAACTGGCCTTCTCGCGAGGAGCTATGTTTCGATTTGCACGCACGAATGCACGTGCATCCGCACAATAGCGACTAGCAGGCTCAACTCTCTGCAATTGCTCGGTGATCGCTCGAAGTGCGGCCTGGCCATCCGGGCTTAGGCCACAAGCTGCCGTCGGGCAGCTAAACCGGAACAGCTTGAAGGGAGGTCTCGAACTTCTGTCCGGTAAGACTCCGGCCGGCGGACTCGCCACAGCCGGCCCGGACGGACACTGGGCGCGGTACGCACCCGCCCGGCCCCCACCAGCGCGATCGACCCGCGCGGGCGATCGACTGGCGATCGTCCCCCCAGAGCCCTGGGGTGACCGGAAGGGGTTTCGTGAATAGCACTAACCCAAGGGGGCAGCCTGATCCGGTTCGGCGGACGACGAGGATCGACCGGCGCATGGTCCGCGAGATGGCGCTCGCGGTGATTCGCGGGGCGACAGCGATCATCCTCGAACTGATCAGGAAAGGCGGCCGTCCCTGACGGCCGCCCGTCCCGAGCGGTGTCACTAGGTGAAAACGGCCCCTCGCCCACAGTCCTGGGCGGGGGGTCCACCTGTGTCGGGCCGGTAACAGCACCGGCCCACCCGTCACGTCCGCAACGTGACGCCTAACAAGTGTAACTTTCGACCAAGATCAATTGGAGCCGGTGACAGGAGTCGAACCTGCGACCTGCCGTTTACAAGTTCGCGGAGGCACCTTGGTAATGAGCTGATGCGCTGCCGGGTGTGTATGCGATGGTTCCTCGTTGTCCGTGGTCGTGCGGCTTCTTGGCTGCAACCTTGGCTGCACGACCTACTGCTAATCCGAAAATCGGTGCCCAGATGGGCGCGCGGCAGCTCCCGGCGGAGCGTCAGCGGAGCCGGGTTCGGGTTGGCGGGTCAGGCTGCGGGCTGGAGGGTGACTTTATAGCCGAGGGCCTCGAGTTGGCGGACGTGGTTGCGCTTGCGGCGTTCGGGGTCGATGCGGGCGGCGTAGTAGCCGGGTCCGAGGTCGTGGAACCGGGCCTCGGGGTCAGAAAGCAGGTGCCAGGCGATGACCAGGATGGACCGGCCTACGGCGACGATGGCGCGTTTGGAGCCGCGGCGGCGGGCGATCCGCCGGTACCGCTCGCCGAGGAAGGTGTCGGTCTTGGCGGCGCCCGCGGCGGCGTTGCCGAGAATGGCGGCCAGGTAGGCGTTGCCGTGCCCGGTCGAGCTCTTGCCTTTCTTCTTGCCCGCCGATTCCCTGATGCCAGGCGCTAGCCGGGCCCAGGACACCAGGTGCCCGGCGGTGGGGAAGCGGGTCATGTCGGTGCCGATCTCGGCGAGGATCACATAGGCGGCGGCCAGGCTGATGCCGGGGATCTCATCGAGCCGGGCCACCAGGTCCGCGAACGGGGCGGCATATGCCGCGATCTGGGCATCGAGCGCGGCGATGTCGGCACTGATCGCATCGACCCGGTCCAGCATCGCGCTGAGCAGCAAGGCATGGTGGCCAGTGAACTGGCCGGTGAACGCCTCCTCCAGCACGCTGATCTTGGCGCGCATGGTGCGCCGGGCCAACTGTGCCAGCACCTTGGGGTTGCGCTCCCCGGCGACCAGCGCGGCCAGCATGTCCCGGCCGGAAACCCCGAAGATGTCGGTAACAACCGCGCTGAGCTTGATACAGGCATCCTCAAGGAGCTTCTCCGCCCGCTGCTTCTCCGCGGTGCGCGCGGCCACCAGGTCGGCCCGGTAGCGGGTCAGGTCCCGCAGCCTGCGGATCTGCGGGGGCGGCACGAAGCTGGGCCGCAGCATCTGCCGCTCAGCGACCTTTCACAGCCAGACCGCATCCAGCTTGTCGGTCTTCGGCCGCCCCGGCAGGTGCTTGACGTCCTTGGCGTTCACCAGCCAGGTCCCGGACCCGGCCGCCTCCAGCAGGTAGAACACCGGCTTCCAGTAGTCACTGGTGGCCTCCATCACCACCCTGGTGACGCCCAGGCAAGCCAGGTGATCGCACATACCCAGCAGCGAGCGGGTCATCGCCGGATACGGCTGCACCTCCTACAGCCGCTTGCCCGGATGGTCCTCATCGGGCACCCGCACGCAGCACATCAGCTCGGCCTTGCCGACATCCAGCGCCGCGACCCGCTCGATGATCTCCTCGTTGTCTTGCGTCCTGCTCAGCACCCGGGCCTCCGTCCCACCATCGGGGCGGCCGCTGCCCGCAGGAGCCAAGGGCACAGCTGGAGAAATCTAATCCTCGTGCTCGAAGCGACACTGAACGGCCCGTGAAGCGGCTCCCAGCGCCCGGCTTAGAAACGACCTCAACGATCAAGCAGCGGTCGGCGTCAGCGGGCAGCAGCCACCCCGATTTTCCGCCCGGAACGGGCATCCCAGCAGGGATATCAGAGGCTTAGAAGGACGTGGGCGGCTCTGCAGAGACCTGCCGTCGCGCTGGTCAGCGGTCAGACGGGACTGCCCAGAAGTGACCGTTATTCACCGATAGCGGCTGGTCGATCGGACACGCAACGGGCACAGCGTCTCCGGCCGCGCCCTACCCTCCATCTCATGCACAATTCCCCACGGTCCCCCGCCGCTATAGCCCGAGCCGCGGTACTCGCTGGGCCTAATGCGACGGTGCGAGCAACGATTGCCCTAGCCGGGGGCACCCACGTCGGTACCTTCTTGGTCCGGACGGCTAACCCGGAGCGGGAGTTCATCCTCCGCGAGTTCGGCCCGGGTGATGGGGCGGCTGGCGACGAGACACGGATTCTCACCGCGCTGGACGGGCTTGACGGCCTGGCCCCGCGGCTGCTGGCCAGCGATCCGCACGGCTCGTCGCCCGAAGGACCATGGACCTTGATCTCCCGCCTGCCGGGCCTCGCCGACATCACCCCCGGTGATCCATCGGAGTTCGCCCACCAGCTCGGCAAGACGCTCGCTCACATCCACGCGACGGCCGGGAAGCAGCTGGCCACATTTCGTCCCGTATTCGACCGGCCAGGGGGGTCTCGCGCTGGCCTGGGCGGACCGGCCGCAGGCTTGGTCGTGGACAGCTGGGCGCACTTCACCACCGCGCCTGCAGTGCTGACGCATTACGACTTCTGGTCTGGCAACACCGTGTGGGAGGACGGCACCCTCACCGGTGTCGTGGACTGGTCCGGGGCTGCCCTCGGTCCTCGTGGCTTCGACCTGGGCTGGTGTCGCCTGGACCTCTACCTGTTGTACGGCCAGCGCATCGCCGACATATTCCTGGAGTCCTACCAGGCCGCGAGCACCGCGGCCTGTGCTGATCCACTGCTGGCCGACCTATGGGCCGTCGCCCGCTCGTATCAATCCGTGGAGTCATGGGTCCCGAACTACCGGGACCTTGGCCGTGCTGACCTGACGGCCCGAGTACTTCATAAACGGCACACTGAATGGACCGAACACTTGATCAAATGCTCAACAGACACCACCGACGCTCGTTAACGGAATCGAACCCGCACTGTCAGTTTGGGAATCCGACCGATCCGCGCCGCTACCGGCCCTGACCATCCGGAACCGGGCACCGCCAGTACCCGTGACTGACCCCTCGTTACCGTGACTAATTGCACGCTAATTGCACGGTGATCAGTCAGACGAGGGTGACTCAGAATCTTCGCATGGCGTCTCGCATGCGGTCGGCCAGATCGTCTACGACATCGGCGGCTGCACGCATCAGCGCCTCCCCGGATGGGGTACCCGAGACCGACCACGACTCGGTGTCGTGTTCCGCTACGCCGGTGACACCGTCCACCGCTTCCAGCGCGCGTTGCATGCGCCCGCGAAGTTCTAGCCCGAGCGGGTCCTGGCGGAAGAATTCTTGTGCCCAGATGTAGACCTGCCAGCCGCCGATCCAGTCGCCCTTGCATGCGCCGACATTGCGGATTTCCGGTTCGCCGGTCTCGCGTAGCCACTCCTCGTCGAGTTCGTCGTCCTCCGGCGTGACCTGCCGTATCTCCTCGCTCATGGGACGATGTTAGTGATCTCAGGGCTTCTGCTGGCGGAAGTCCATGGTGTCCTGGCTCGCGATCCAGCGAACTCATGCCGCGACCTGGCACGGTAATTCTAGATGTGCCGCATCCACAGGTTTGTTTCGGCGTATGTCCCGCGGTCTTGCTTGCGGTCGATGGCGAGCAGGTCCAAGGCATCCGGCACGACGTATTGGCCGGTTTCGGGGAAGGCCATGGCGGCCCAGTCTTCCCATTCGGGTACGGTGCCAGTGATGATCATGGAGCGTGGGGCGGGCGCGAGGATGCTGGCTCCAAGCCGCTGGTGCGTGCGGATCCACGGGTCGATGTGGAGGCCGTCGCTTCGGGTCCAGCCCGCGAAGTTTTCCATGGGCGTCAACGGATAGCGGCTCTTGAGCGCTGGCCTGACCGGTGCGATGACTCGCTGCAGCCCGGCGGCGGTGGCGCGCTCGCGGAGTGCAGTGAGGGCCTTCCCCGCCCACCCGCTGCCTTGCCGGTCGGCCTTGACCGCGGCGGCCATGATGCACAGCGTGTCGGCCGGGACTGCGTTCTCGTGGCCGGTCACCGCGCTGACCAGTGCTCCGTCGTAGCCATCCGGCAGGGTGCTGATTGCTCCGTCCCAGCGGATGGGGACTCCCCAGCCTCCGGCAACGACCTGGCCCTCGTCGAGGAGCAGCACGTCGTAGTGCGGGAAGTAGGTTTCGACGCGGCCGATGTGTTCGGAGCTGATCGGGTCGTGGAAGATGAACTCTGGCCAGACAGTACGGAGGGCGTCGCGGGCCTGGTCATCGAGGTCATGACGGTCGGCTGTTGTGACGATCTCCGGACCACCCATGGTGTCCTTCACCCCTGACCGGCCAGTGCCAGCGTCTTACCGTACCTCCGCTGGGATTGCTGGTCTTGTCCGTTTCCTCGCAGGCGCCGAATCCTTGGGAGTGGACACCGGGTCAAGGCTGGCGAAGCCACCGCGCAGCGGCGCCCGCAAGGGCGGCCTTGAGGCGGGGGCCGCGAGCAGGACAATTTCGGGGCGAGGAAGGCGGCTACGTGCAGCACCGGTCTGCGTGCTGGGTGAATGTGCTACATCTGCGTGTCCTGCAGACATGCGGCCCGGCGTGCGCCGGGCGGGCTCGGGAAAGGCTGAGCCCGGCGCTGACGCCGGGCCCGCGGCGCCGCAGGCGCCGCCTTGTCATGAAGGAGCGGCAGGGAACACGGCCGACCACGCTGCGCGGATACCGATGGCTGATCAGGGATCACATCAAGCCGGATCTCGGCAAGAAGCGCCTGGACAAGCTCACACCGACCGATGTTCGTCGGCTAATCGAGCTCAAGTCTGCCTCATCACTTTCGGACCAGACTGTGCGGCTCATGCACGCACTGATCCGCAACGCCCTCGCGGACGCCGAACGGGAGGAGCTGGTTCACCGGAATGTGGCGAAGCTCGTACGGCCGCCAAGTGCCCACCGTGAGGAAGTGCAGGCTGTCACTGTCGAAGAAGCGAAGCGACTGGTAGGGGCGGTCAGGGGCGACCGTTTCGAGGCTCTTTGGATCTGCGCGCTCACTCTTGGCCTTCGCCGCGGCGAGCTGCTCGGCCTGCGGTGGGCTGACATCGACTTCACTGAGGGTCTGCTCTAACCGTGCGCCAGGCGCTCCAGCGCATTGATGGGCACTTGCTTCTGGTAGAGCCGAAAACGTCCCTATCCAGGCGGACCGTACCGGTGCCTGCGCCGACGCTGTTGGCGCTTCGGGTACACAGGAGCCATCAGAGTGCGGAGCGCCTCCGCTGGATCGAGCTGGCACGATTCCGGGCTGGTGTTCGTCACGCACTCGGGCACGCCGTTGGAACCGCGAAACGTCAACCGCGCTTGGTCTGCGGTCAGGGAAACTGCGGGGCTGGGCGCTGTCCGTCTTCATGATCTGCGTCATTCGTGTGCGTCGTTCCTGCTGGCTGCTGGCGCTTCGCCTCGCACAGTGATGAAGTTGCTCGGCCACAGTCAGATCGGGCTCACGATGAATACCTACACGCACGTACTGCCTGACGTCGAGCGTGCAGCCATCGACGCGGCGGCTGAGACGATCTTCGGCTGAGGGATGCTTGCGATGGCTACCGAGAGTCTCTTGGCTGCACAACCTGGCTGCACACCGGGCGCACTCGATGGGCGGACGTTCGAATCCCGTGGTCAAGCTGGAGCCGGTGACAGGAGTCGAACCTGCGACCTGCCGTTTACAAGACGGCTGCTCTGCCAACTGAGCTACACCGGCGGGAACTGGCTGCATGGTAGCCGACCCGCCGCTGACATGCGCGGCTGGCAGCATAGGGACGGCGGGTGACGCGGTCGTACTGCTGCACGCGCCGGCCCGTGGCTCAACCGCAACAGGCAGTGAGGGAGGGCGGACGTAGTTGGAAGAGAGCGCAGCCGCGCCAGCGGTACAGGCGCCTGCTGGCAGCACCCTGGAGGCGGACGGGTACATCGTCGTGCCAACCGGCCTGCCCTCCTCGATCCTCGAAGCGGTCGTGGACGACATCTGGCGCCATGCCAACGCCGCACCCGGCGACCCATCCACGTGGTACCAGCCGGCCATCATCCGGCCACGGCCGGGAATGGTCGAGATGTACCACTACCAGTCGATGTGGGACGTCCGGCAGCACCCGGCGATCTACCGAATTTTCCGCGACCTGCACGGCACCGACGAATTGTGGGTCTCCATCGACCGGGTCGCACTCAAGCCGCCGGTCCGGCCGGACCAGCCCGGCTACGACCAGCCCGGCTTCATCCACTGGGACACCGACATCAGCATGTACCCGGACATCCCATTCCGGCTGCAAGGGGTCCTCGCTCTGGAAGCTGCGTCCGCCGACATGGGCGGCTTCCAATGCGTCCCCTCCATCTACCGCGACCAGCAGCGCTTCCTCGACGAACAGTCCAAGACCGGCCCGGTCTCGCGTGCCCCCGACATCGGCGACCATCCCATCGTCAAGGTTCCCCTGGCCGCTGGCGACCTGGTCATCTGGAAGACGACCCTGCTGCACGGAAACGGCAGAAACTCCGCCCAGCGTCCCCGGCTGGCCCAATACATCACCATGAACCCACTGCCCCCTGCCGGAGAGCAGCGCGAGACGGAGCGGCGAAGCCGCGTCCTGTCGTGGTCCACATGCGCGCCCCCAGACGGCGATGCTTTCCCCGGTGACCCGCGCCGCATCGAGGAACAACGGGATGAGCCAGCGTCGCTCGGCCCACTGGGCCGGCGCCTGCTGGGACTCGACGAATGGACCCCGGCCCCAGGCACGCCCTGACCACCTCTTGACAGCCTTTTCTGGCCGGTCTACACAGGGGAAACAATCAGATGTTAGCGCTAACACTACGTAAGCGCTCAGTCTGGCATCCGTGCACCCCCACTAGCCGAGACGGAGATTGGTCCTGATGAGACTTCTGACTCTGAGAAAAGCGCTGTGGTGTGTGGCTACCTGTGCGGCCCTCGTCCTCGCCACGTTAGCCGCCGCGTCAGGCCCGGCGGTGGCGGCCCCAGTGGCCTCCAGCTCCGCTGCCTCCTCCGCGCGGCCGTGCAACATCTACGCTGCGGGGGGCACGCCCTGCGTGGCCGCGTACAGCACGGTGCGGGCGCTGTACCGCACGTACCGCGGCCCTCTCTATCAGGTCACGCGCGTGTCAGACGACACGGCAGTCAACATTGGCACGCTGCCGGACGGCTACGCCGACGCTGCCGCCCAGAACTCGTTCTGCGCGGGCACGGTGTGCACTATCACCAGGATTTACGACCAGAGCGGCCACCACAACGATCTCGGCGTCGGGCCGATCGGCGGGAACGGCGGCCCGGATGCCGCCGCGATCGCCAACGCGCTGCCGGTGAAGGTCGGCGGCCATCCGGCCTACGGGGTGTCCGTGCAGGCGGGCGTGGGGTACCGCAACGACGTCACGGATGGTGTCGCGACCGGAAGCCAGCCGCAGGGTGCGTACATGGTGACCAGCGGCACGCACGTGGACGGCGTGTGCTGCTTCGACTTCGGCAACGCCGAGACGTCAGGTACGGACACTGGCAACGGCCACATGGATGCGATCAACTTCGGTACCGAGTGCTGGTTCGCGCCATGTACCGGGTCCGGGCCCTGGGTCCAGGCGGACCTGGAGAACGGCCTCTTCGCCGGCGGCAACGGCTCCGACCCGGCCAATAAGGGCAACTCCAGCACGTTCGTCACCGCCATCGTGGACAACAACGGCACAACCACGTACGCGATCAAAGACGCCAACGCACAGTCGGGTGGCGTGAACACCGAGTACAGCGGACCGCTCCCGGATATCGGCGGGTACACCCCGATGCACCAGGAGGGCGCCGTCATCCTGGGGACCGGCGGCGACAACAGCAACGGATCCGACGGCTCGTTCTTCGAGGGCGTCTTGACCGCCGGCTACCCATCCGCCACGACCGAGAACGCGGTTCAGGCCAATATCGTCTCGGCCGGCTACCAGCAGGTCAGCAGCGGCTTCCCGGTCACCGGCACCGCGTACACCATCACCAACGTCAACAGCGGCACGGACGTGGAGCCGGCCAGCTGCGGCACGGCTAATGGCACCGGCATCGTGCTGTGGTCCGCGTCCGGCACTAGCTGCCAGCAATGGAAGTTCACCAGTGCGGGCAACGGCCACTACACCATCACCAACGTCAACAGCGGCACGGTCCTCGACTCGGTGAACTGCGGGATCTTCGATGGCACCCTCACGGACCTGTGGTCCTCGCTCGGCAACGTTTGCCAGGAATGGGACGTCACCGCGGTGGGCGGCCACTACACCATCAGTAACGTCGGCAACGGCATGGTCCTGGACGCGGAGGACTGCGAAACCGCCAATGGGACAGTGGTCCGCCAGTGGGCCCAGCTGGACAACACCTGCCAGCAATGGGACATCAAGCCCTGACCGGTTCAGCACCTAACCGCGATGAGCCCGGAGCCGTCCGTTGCCAACGTACGGTCGGCTCCGGGCCGCAACTGAGGTGGGCTTTCCCCGTAACGTGCTGGATGTCCCGCGACTGCCACCTCGCGGATCTGGGTCCGAGCGCGGCAGCCGACGATTAGTACGATGCCCCGGTGAATCTCCTTGAACCCGTTGTTCAGGCCTACGCCTGGGGCTCCAGCTATGCGATCGCTGAAATCCAGGGCAGACCGGCCCCGTCACCGGGGCCTGAGGCGGAGCTGTGGATGGGTGCCCACCAGTCCTCTCCGTCTGGCGTGGAGCGCGGCGGACTCGCCACGACGCTCGACGCTGTCATCGCTGCGGACCCGATCGGCGAACTGGGTCAGGAGTGCGTTGACCGATTCGGCCCGCGGCTGCCATTTCTCCTGAAGATCCTTGCGGCCGAGAAGGCGCTGTCGATCCAGGTCCACCCAGACCGGTCCCAGGCAGAAGCGGGCTTTCAGGCGGAGAATGATCGTGGAATGAGTCAGGGTGATCCGGCGCGAAACTATGTGGACGACTGGCCGAAGCCGGAAGTCCTTTGTGCGCTGACTCCGTTCGAGGCACTCGCCGGATTCCGCGATCCACGGGAAGCGGCTGATCTGCTGGAGACGCTGGAAATTGAGGATCTGAACCCTCTAGCGGTCGCGTTGCGAGCGAGCAAAAACCCTTCCAGCCTGACTGGGGCTCTCGGCCGTTTGCCCCCTTTAATATCCAACTCATCGGAAGCAATCTGGTCGTCACCTATGCCAAGCAGGACGCTGAAAAGCATGACGACGTCGCCGGGCCCGGCAACGGTTACGTCGACATCTACGATACCCAAGGCAACTTGATCAGGCGCCTGCCCCATATCATTCAAATGAATTCCCCCTGGGCGATTGTTCAGGCACCCGCCAATTTTGGCGCCTTCAGCAATGACCTGCTGATCGGAAATTTCGGGAGCGGATCAATCATGGGATTCGATCCGAATTCCGGAAACTTCATCGGGCTCATGCAGGACCCGGCCAAGCTACAGCTGCGCATTGACGGACTGTGGGCTTTACAGTTCGGCAATGGTGGGACGGCTGGTCCCGTCAACACCTTGTACTTCACGGCAGGGAACTTCGGTGAAACGTATGGAACCTTCGGAAGCCTGGTGCCAGCCTCCTGGCCAAGGCGTGGCGATAGGACAAGTCCAGCACAAGGGACGCGTTCACAAATAGCCTAGTCTTGACTAGGGTCCGGGGAGGGCGAGAGCCCTCCCTTTTTACTTGTGAACAAGTTTTGACAATATCGTTACCACAATAAGACAACTGCACAGTTTCTTCTCGATAGATTCAGGAAGCTCATGGCGGCAGCGATTCCTCGGGACGAAGCGTTGCCGGAAACAATCCCCGTTTTCGAGATCTGAGGAGATGACAATGCAAAGTATTACGAAACTACCAGGCGCCTTCCGGTTGGGTGGAATGGCTTTGCTTTCACTGCTGGTGATCGCACTGCTGACCTTGCCGGCTTCCGCTCAAAGAACTGCGCAGACCAACCTGACCTCCGACATTCCCAGTGCCGCTACCGTTCTGGATCCCGACTTGGTGAATCCCTGGGGCCTATCCATCAGCCCTAGCGGCCCGTGGTGGGTTTCTGATAATGGAACCGGCCTTTCCACGTTGTACAACAGCAGCGGACAGAATCAGGGATTAATAGTCACCATTCCCTCGGGTACCGGATCTGGTACGGGTACGCCGTCGGGCACAGTTTACAACGGCACCGGCGGCTTCAAGATCAATGGCCAGTCGGCGGCATTCCTCTTCTGCACCGAAGATGGAACCATCTCCGGCTGGTATGGCGGTACCAGCGCCTTCATCGCGGTTAACAATAACGGCAACGGCGCCGTCTATAAGGGAATGGCGCTGGCTCAGCAAGGAAGTGCCAACTATATCTACGTGGCGAATTTCAATGCCGGAACGATCGAGGCGTATGACACCAATTTTGCCCTCCACTCGTTCGGATCGAACGCCTTCGTGGACACAACTCTGCCCGCGGGCTACGCACCGTTCAATATCCAGCTGGTTGGAAGCAAGTTAGTCGTGGCCTACGCCAAGCAGGATGCTGCCAAGCACGATGACGTACCCGGACAAGGGTTCGGGTATGTCGACATTTACGATACGGCCGGCAACCTTACTTTGCGTCTGGCGCACACCGTCTACCTGAACGCCCCGTGGGGCATCGTGCAAGCGCCCGCCAATTTCGGCGGATTCTCTAACGACCTTTTGATTGGGAACTTCGGCAATGGAGCGATCTCAGCGTACAACATCACCACTGGGGCGTTCATCGGAAACCTGTTCGACGTCAATGACCTGCCGCTGAAGATTGATGGACTATGGGCGCTGGCATTCGGCAACGGCGGCTCCGGCGGTCCCACCACCACTCTGTACTTTACCGCCGGACCTTTTGGGGAAAGTCACGGCATCTTCGGTTCCATCGTACCGGTGGCGGGTCCTTAGAACCGAACTTGTTGGGAAACTTTCAGTAGGAACCAGGAGGGCGAAAGCCCTCCTTTTTATTTTTGCGCCTTGCATGGTCAGGCCATACCACCTTGGCAGAGGCCTCTGAATCGAATCATCCTGAAGTCGTGAAACGCCGCACGCGTGAAAGGGTGAAGGGTACTTCGATGAAAACTGCATTTCTCCTCGGCCGATTGTTGTTTGGCGGGTTCTTCATTTACAGCGGGATCGGGCATTTCAAAGAAACCAAGGCGATGTCGCAGTATGCCGGTGCAAAGAATGTGCCCATGCCCGAGCTCGCCGTAGCCACTTCTGGCGCAATGCTGATCGCCGGTGGCACCAGCATTTTGCTGGGCATCAAACCTAAGCTGGGGACATTGGCCATTATCGGGTTTCTAGCCGGCGTTTCTCCTATCATGCATAACTTCTGGACATCGCAAGATCCTGAAAAGCGCCAGAACGAAATGATCCATTTCACCAAGAACATGGCGATGCTGGGAGCTTCCGTGGCCCTCCTGGGCGTGGAAGAACCCTGGCCGGCAAGCATTCCCATTGGCCAGCCCGACACTTTGACCCGGGTGCGGAGGTTTGCGCGCAAGGTCGCCGCATAGAACAGTCGTCTGCGTAGTCCGCTGCGTTAACCTTGTTATCCCGACCGCAGGGGGAAGCGCAGCGGAAGGATCTGCGATCCCTCCTGTTGACATTCGACAAGAAGGTAGTGTAGACCTATTGTCGATCGTCGACAGGAGTGCCTCATGCCCCCACGACCCTCTGAACTGCTCCAAGGGACGCTCGATCTTCTCATTCTGAAAACTCTCGCTCTCGAGCCTATGCACGGCTGGGGCATATCGCAGCGAATTCAACAAGTCTCGCAAGACGTGCTCCAGGTAGGGCAGGGCTCACTCTATCCCGCTCTCCATCGACTGGAATCGAAAGGATGGATTCGCTCCGAGTGGGCCGCCTCTGACAACAACCGGCGCGCCAAGTTTTATTCCCTCACCCGCACCGGCAAGAAACAGTTACAGGCCGAACTGTCGAACTGGGAGCGAATCTCAGGCGCCATCGCTCTCATACTCGAGCGGATTTGAGGAAGGCTGGCTATGTTGGAACGTATGCTGAAGCATCTGCAATCACTGCTGCCAGGCCACGCTCGCTCTCAACTTGATGCCGAGTTGCGCTTCCATATCGAGAAGCAGACGGAAGCTAACATCGCGGTCGGAATGTCACTCGAGGAAGCGCGACGTCAGGCGATGATTGCCTTCGGCGCAACGGAATCGGTGCGAGAAGAATGTCACGACCAGCGGGGGCTATCGTTGCTGGAAACGACGCTTTACGATGTGCGTTACGGCCTACGCGGATTTCGTCGCAGTCCCGGGTTCACCCTGGCCGCCATTCTGACGCTTGCAATTGGGATTGGCACGACCACGGCCGTGTTTAGTGTGGTCGACCGCATCCTCTTCCACAGTTTGCCTTATGCGCAAGGTGACCGCTTGGTTTCAGTTGGATTGCTGGCGCCGATTCAATCGCAGGAGTTTGTGCTGGGCGGCTGGTACTACGATTGGCGCGATCACCAAACACCATTTCAAAGCATCACTTCGACAATTGGAGTGGAGCAGTGCGATCTGACTCAACAGAATCCGGCAAGGCTCAGTTGTGCCGCGGTGGAGTCTTCCTTTCTACCTACTCTCGGCATCGCGCCCCTACTGGGTCGAAACTTCACTGCCGATGAGGACCGTCCCAAGGCCCCGAGCGTCGCGCTGATCTCCTATCAATTATGGCGCAGTCACTTCGGGAGCGATCCCGGTATTCTCGGCAAGACCATTTCCCTCGACGGAGTAGCCGTCCGAGTAATCGGCGTGTTGCCGAAGGAGTTTGAATTCCCCACTCTGGAACGGGCTGATGTGCTGGTTCCGCAAGCGCTTGACGAGGTCGCACAACGTAAGAGGCCTCCGGGAAGGGTAATGTTCGCGTTCGCACGACTGAAACCTGGCGTCACCGTCGACCAAGCCAGCGGCGCTCTGCAACCCCTATTTCAGCAAGCGCTCAAGCAGGCCCCGCCACAGTTTCGCAAAGAGATCCACCTGCGTGTGCGCTCGCTTCGTGACCGGCAGGTCCACGATGCGAGACTGGCGGCCTGGATCATGCTGGCCGCGGTCATCGCGGTATTGCTGATCGCTTGCGCGAACGTGGCGAGTTTGCTGCTGGCGCGGGCGGCGACGCGCCAACGCGAACTGGCAGTGCGTTCGGCGCTGGGAGCGAGCCGCGCCCGATTGATTCGCCAGACCCTCACGGAAAGCTGGCTGTTAGCAATGGGCGGGGCGATCGCAGGCATGGTGCTCCCATTTGCCTTGCTCCGGGTGTTTGTCGCGATTGCTCCGGAAGGAGTTCCCTTTCTGCAACGGGCAAGCCTCGACTTGCGAGTCGCGGGATTCGCGATCGTGATCTCGCTAGTCTCCGGCATTCTGTTTGGCATTGTTCCGGCGTTGCAGACGCCGCGAGCCGAATCGCTGGCTGGGCGCACTTTGAGCGCGATCTCGCATAACCGATTACGGCAATCACTGGTCGTCGCGCAAATCGCGGTGAGCCTGATCCTGCTCGCCAGCGCCGGTCTTTTGGTACGCAGCTTCTGGAACCTGCTTAACCAGTCGCTGGGCCTGGAAGCCAACCACACCGTTACCGCAACCATCGCGCTGGGAGAACAACGCTATCCGAAACCGGAGCAGCAGATGGCTTTCTTCCAGCAACTGGAAGCCGAACTGCATCGCCTTCCCGGCGTGAAGCTTCTGGCGATGAGTGACACATTGCCTCCGGGTGGCTGGCATCACGACCAGATCCTTGCATCGATCAGGGTTGCCGGGCGTGCCCTTCCCGCCGAAGGAACGGGGGGCAAAGTGGCGTGGCGCTGGGTGACACCTGGATATTTCTCCGCGCTTCGTATTCCCCTGGTTCAAGGACGCGCCTTTCAGGAGGACGACCGAAGCTCCAGCGATCACTTGATCATCGTGAGCCAGTCACTGGCAGAGCTAATGTTTCCCGGGCAGAATCCCATCGGCCAGCGCCTGCAGCCGGGTTTGGAAGGACCGTGGTACGTCGTTGTAGGAGTCGCCCAAAATGTGAAAAATGGCGGGCTCACCGGCGAAGACGCGCCGGAGTACTACCGGCTCAGGCGCAATCGCGTAGAAGATTGGGCGGACTGGAGGCGCGGCTGCACCATCATCCTTCGCACTTCCGCCTCAGCTGGAGCCACTACGGATTGGTTACGCTCCGAGGTCGCAGCACTCGATCCGACCGTACCAGTCGAGATCGCAACCATGCAGCAGCACGTCAACGAACTGGCCGACCGGCCGCGATTTGAGAGCGCGCTGTTCGGCCTGTTTGCCTTTGTCGGCGTGTTGCTGGCGGCGATCGGGATCTACGGCGTGATTTCCTTCATGGTCATGCAGCGAACGCAGGAGATCGGAGTGCGCATGGCGTTGGGCGCAACTCGCGGCGATGTGCTGAAGCTTGTGACCGCCAGCGGTGTGCGGCTGGTTGCGATAGGAGGAATCGTGGGACTGCTGGCGTCGCTGCTCATCTCCAGAGCTTTGGCGAGTCTGCTTTTCGGCATTAGCCCAAACGATCCGCTAACATTCGTGGCCGTCGCCTTGCTGTTGTTCGCAGTTGCGCTGCTGGCCACGTGGATTCCGGCTCGCCGCGCCACCCGGATCGACCCTCTGGAAGCTTTGCGCTACGAATAGTGCTGGTCCGCGCCGGTGTCACTGATTTCCTCGCGGGGGCGCTGCATAATAAGGAGATGAATGCCGTCGCCGCTAGAACCTTCTTTCTGACCCCAATTCTCGTCGTGATGCTCACTTGCACTTCTTTTGCCGCCAATGGGAAAACCGAGCGGATTGGATCACTGACAGGTACAGACGTTTCCGACGCGCTCAAGCAAGGGGTCGAAGACAAAGGCTATCGGGTTACCCTCGACGACGGATGGATTGCCGAGTTCTGGTTTGCAACGCAACTGAAGACGGTCAAGCAGGATGTCGCTGGCGCGGTCTATCCCGAACTCACCAATGCCGAATTCGTGGGTGTAGTCCGCTTTCCTGAAGGCATGAGCGATTTTCGCGGGCAGCGTATTCCTCCGGGGATGTACACGCTGCGCTACCTGCTCCTGCCGCAGGATGGCAACCATATGGGTGTTGCCCCCAATCCTGACTTCCTGCTGGCCAGCCCCGTTGCCAATGATTCCCGGCCTGAGCAAAGCTATGTCTATAAGAAGCTGGTTGTGTTGAGCGCCAAGAGTACGGGGACGAATCACCCCGCAGTGATCGCACTGGAGAGCGCCGGCCCTGCGCCGACCGTCGTAAAGACCGACCACGGAACCGTCGTGTTGACAGTCGCTGTCCCTTCTACGGCGGGAACGACTGAGAAGCTCGGCATTGTGTTGAAGGGCACCGGCACGCAATAGCTAAAATGCAAGACAAATAAATCCCAAACCTGCTTCATAATCTTAGTCAGCTGCTGTCTTCTAGCCTCTTTGCTGTTGCTGATTGCATCACTGCCGGTGAGATTCGCAACACCGCTTCAAAACACCGATCGGCGCGATCTAAGTCGATGATTGTGCAAGCCACAGCCTGCAAATAGTAGCTCCTGCTCTTTGATCAGCGCCGATTTCTGTTGAATAACACCGCAAATTTCGACGTTGCGAAAAGCCACTCGCTGATCGTTGCGTTTCGCAACACGCCCTCGTAACGCATGGAGTTCTCAGAGGTTGCAGGATCTCTTGGAGGCGATTGTCAGCTTTCCCGAGTTTGGTATGCCGAGTGCTTTATGGATAAAGCCAAGCGCAAGAAAGAAAAAGCGCAGCAAGGTTCATAACAGGAGGCAGGTCATGACAGTTCTACTCGTTCTTATGATGTTCGCCATCTTTCTTACCATCGATCACTTCTACGCCAAAGCGAAGCATCCCGCTGCTGCAGGTAGCACCGGCGATGAGCAGGCAGGCGGCAACCGCACCTCGGCTGAAGCCCAGCTTGGTTGGCGGTTTCTCGGTTCCCGACAATTTGCGCTATCACCCGGGTCATACCTGGGCGTTGAGTGAGAGCCCCAACCTGGTGAGAATCGGAATTGACGATTTCGCTTCCAAGCTGACCGGCAAAGTGGAGCACATCACGCTGCCGCAACGCGGCCAGTGGATTCGGCAAGGACAGAAGGTGTGGAGCATCGTACGCAACGGCGTGAAAGTCGACATGGTTTCGCCGATCGAAGGCAGCGTGGCCGACATTAATGAAGCCGCGGTAAACGATCCTTCGCTGGCGATGAAAGATCCCTACGGCGAAGGCTGGCTGGTAACTGTACAGTCTCCCGATTCCAAAACCAACTTTCGCAACCTGCTGGGCGGCGCACTGGCCCGCTGGTGGACCGAGGAGTCTGCGATGCGGCTGCAACGGGTTATGCCGAGTGCCCTGGGAGCCTTGGCGCAAGATGGCGGCGTGGCCATCGACGATCTGGCCAGCACCATGCCGGATGAGCAGTGGACCAAGATCACGCGTGAGTTCTTCCTGACATAGACTGAGATAGGTTGTCGCCCCGGAGGTACCTCCTGCTCCGGGGCGTTTTTCTTTGCGGACAAAGGTTCGGCCGCGTAGCTCCCAGATCCAAGGTGTAGTACCACGGATACCCGGAGCGCGCGGCCGAAGGTCGTTCCCGAGCTCAGTAGCGCGGAGGATAGATTGGATAGTCGGGATCCTCGGTACCCCAGCTACCGCCATCCTCGATGTCATATCCGCCATTCCCGCCTTTAGCGAAGACCTGGAAAGCGTTGTTACATCCATGGTCAACCGCCATGAAGAAGACGTATTGGGGAGGATTCTGTACTCCGGCCGGAAAAGCCCAGGTCGTCAGCACATTGGTCAGCGCAGCCTGAGTGGCCGGCCTGAGGTGACTCATATTGCCACCGTAGACGTTTTGCATCGCGGCGACCAGCGCCGGACTATTGGCCGGGGCGCCACTGGCAAACAGCACTACGATATTGTTGGGATTGTATCCGCGGGCAATCAAGTTCAAGAACATCTGAGCGAGTTGCTGATCGTCCACCTGCTTCGGCCGGCCGGCCCACAAGATGACGGCATTCGTCTCATTTGCGGGGCGCACGATTGCTGTATTGTCCCCGTTGTTCCACGAGTAATACTCGGGCGTCTCCGAGCCGCGAGTTTCTCCATTGCGCGCAGGGGTGGGCCTGGGACTCCAGCCGAAGGGATCGTCGGTGGCGGCTTGCGCTGCTATGGTTTGTGCAGTGGGATTGATCAGGTTGGCCAGCGCATGTACGTAAGCCCAGACGAAATCGTTGCCATTTCCTCCGGCGAGTGGGTAAAGCGCGACCTGATTAAAAAACGAGGCAGAGACGATGCTAATGGGATTGTTGATTGGCAGGTCATTGAGATCGTCGATCATTCCGCCGCCAAAGCACTCCCCAAAGACGAACACCAGGGGGATCTGTGCGTACGCCGCTCCCCCGTCGTCGATCGCGTCGTCGAACTCTCCAGCAAAGGTCTCATCGTCAATGGTATCGGTCCATGTCACCAGACCGGAGTGTTGATTGGCTACAGTGGATTGGTCGCCGCGCCCTCCGGCTTTCCACACGAAGTACGGCGGATTGGCCTGGGCTGGCGGTGGCGGCGCCGGCCCCTGGGCCACGGTGGGATCAAATGTACACAGATTCTGAGCCTGGGCCAGACCAGTCGGCAACAGGGTCAACAGAACCACGACGAAGCAGCTAGCGCAATACAGAATTCTGGACTTCATGACGACCTCCTCTTGGTCGGGATGTGGCGCTCAGGTTGAGAGCGTGGGGCAGCTAGAGCGCCAAGCTGCCCCTCGCCGGGATGCGCGTTCTCGGCCAGGAGATTGGAACCGCGCTCCCTATATCGATGGCGTTCATCCAGAAGAGTGAATCCTCACAAAGGGTAAGGAACCCCAGGTGACGGAGGCTCGCGGCCGCGAACCGCCGGACCCTCCACTTGGGCAGTGCAAGGTCAGAATTAGAGTGAGGAATGGACCCAACACGACGCGATGCGTACCCGGGTTCTGTCCCATGAACTTGGGCCGCTCTCCAGACACTTCAAGGGGAGCAGTTTCCACAGTCGCGAGCTGGTCGCGTGCGACATTGTCCCTGCGCGCTGTCATCAAAACCAGCAACGTGAAGAACGGCCCCAAGTTTGTCCCACGGCCGGGGGTGATGTGCGTTGTCATGGGACCTCCTCGAGTCCCTCTCGGCGATTTTCGGTCCGCGTTCGCAACCCGGAGGCGGGATAACAACCCCGCCTTCGGGAGCTCCCCTGCGAGAACAGGTGAGTGACCTATGTGGGTTCTTCCCGCTCTCGAGATGACAATGGACCGGTTCCCCTTGGGGTTCAATGGTTGTCATCTGATTTGGAGATGAGTTTGAGATGATCGTCTAAACTGCTGAAACGATAGCTTTTAAGCCAACATATGATCGACTATGGCAGAAACTGCGGCAGCCGCCGATGTATAATCCGGCGAAACCAGCGAGGTGGTAGGGGACTGTGAGCACCACGCATGAGCTTCTGCGTTTCGGGGTCTTTGAGTTAAATCTCACGACCGAAGAGCTGCGCAAAACGGGGACGCTGATCCGGCTCTCGCCTCAGCCGTTCAAACTTTTAGCCCTACTGGCCAGCCATTCAGGCCAGATCGTGACTCGCGAGAACATCCAACAGCAAATCTGGGGAGGTGAAACCTACGTTGATTTTGAACAGGGGATGAATCACTGCATCAAGCAGATCAGAAACGCTCTGAGCGATAGTGCCGATAACCCACTCTACGTCGAAACGATTCCTCGCCGGGGATATCGATTTCTGGCGCCGGTTACCTCAAAAACCATACCCGCTCCGCCTCCTCGGGTGGTTGAATCCCACTCCGGGATTCAGAGCGGTATCGCGATGCCGGCGATTAAGCCGGCTGGGCAACCGCCGCCGACCAATCCGCCGAAACCCCCAATCGAAACGCCGCTCGCCCTGAATTTGAAGAGAGTGTCACCGGCCGAGGTCGCGACGCTTTCGCCGGCGTTACCAAAACCGCCGGAGGTGGAAACAAGGCCCAGCAAAAAATCCAGCCGTCGAGGTCTCTGGGTTGCAATTGTTGCTGGCCGCCATCGTAGCTGATTGGCGCCATCGTCGGCTTTCTCTACTGGCGATCGCAGCGGACCGTCGCGCTCTCCGAACGTGACACGATCGTGCTAGCGGACTTCGACAACACTACGGAGGAGCCCGTGTTCGACAGCGCTCTCAAGCAGGCCCTGAGCGTCGATCTGGAGCAGTCGCCCTTCCTTAATGTGCTTCCCGACCAGACGGTAGAGGAACAACTCCGCTTCATGGGCCTGCCGGTTGATGCGCACCTGAGCGAGGACATTGCGCGACAAGTCTGTCAACGTGCGGGGAGCAAGGCGGTATTGCTGGGCTCCATCTCGGGCGTCGGCGGACGCTACAAGATTGGTCTGAATGCTATCGACTGCAACACGGGAGATTCATTAGGCAGCGAGCAGGCCGACGCCAGCAGCCGCGAGCAAGTGCTAAGTGCATTGGGCAAGGCGGCCAGACGAATGCGGGCTAAGCTTGGCGAGTCGTTGGCATCAGTGCAGAAGTACGACACGCCTCCCGAGAAGGCAACCACCCCGTCTCTGGATGCCCTCAAGGCCTATAGTTTGGGGATAAAAGTGGGAAGCACGCAGGGATATGCTGCCGCCGTGCCTTATTTCAAGAGCGCGATTGATCTCGACCCGACCTTCGCGATGGCCTATGCGCGCCTGGCAGTTGAGTATTTCAATCTCAATCAGCCTACCCTCGCCGCGGAAAATGCAACCCAAGCCTACCAGCTTCGCGACCACACCAGCGCGCGGGAAAAGCTGTACATCACTTCTCATTATCATGATCTGGTCACCGGCGATGCCGACCAGACTATCAACGCCTATCAACTGTTGCAGCAGGACTATCCCCGGGAACCGTCGTCGTACATGAACTTGAATTCCTGGTACAACGCAACAGGTAAGTACGACCAAGCCTTACTAGAAGCGCAAAACGCGTTGCAACTGGATCCCGCTAATGTCACCAATTACCACAACCTGATCGTGACTTATATCGACTTAAATCGCCTGGATGACGCGCAGGCGGTATTAGGACAGGCGCGAGCCCGTAAGCTCGCCGACCCGGCACTGCTCGCCGACTTGTACGAAATGGCCTTTCTGCGAGGAGATACGGCTGGGATGGGGCAACAATTGGCCGCGGCAGCCGGCAAACCAGGGGTTGAAGACCAATTGCTCGCCCTGCAGTCCGACACGGAAGCTTATTTTGGACGATTGGCCAAGGCGCGCGAACTCTCGCAGTTGGCGCAGACGTCAGCTTTGCGCTCGGGCGCGAAGGAGGTGGCGGCTTTGTGGCAGTTGGCGGGAGCTTTACACGAAGCCGAACTGGGCGATGCACAGAATGCGCGTCAACAGGCCTCGGCCGCGTTGGCTGCCAGCCCGGGAAAGAACGTAAGTATCCTGGCGGCTCTTGTCCTGGCCAGAAGCGGCGATCGCAAACGAGCCACAGGGCTGGCCGACGAACTGGCCAAAGAGTATCCCGCCGATACTTTGGTCAACGACTATTGGGTTCCAACGATACGAGCGGCAGTCGCGCTCGACGAAAAGAATCCTAAGGCTGCCATTGAGGCTTTGCGGTCGGCCGCGCCTTATGAGACCGGCTCGCCGTCGCCGCCCATCGCCTTTTTTTATCCGGTCTATTTGCGCGGGCTGGCTTATCTGCAACAAGGGCAAGGTGAGCAGGCGGCAGCGGAATTTCAGAAGATGCTCAGCTATCGCGGCGTCATCCTGAATACCCCAATCGCCGCTCTGGCGCATTTGCAGTTGGCGCGAGCCCAGGCGATGAGTGGTAATAATGCCGCTGCACGTAAGTCGTACCAGGAATTCCTGGCTCTCTGGAAAGATGCTGACCCGGAAGTTCCACTCCTCAGACAGGTACACAGCGAATACGCTAAGCTGCCGTGAGAAGGCGCTCCGCCTGAGAGCGGGCATGCGGATTTCGGCCTGCCATACAGAAGAGAGCGCCGCCCTTAGGCCCGCGAGAGATACGCGCCTTCCGATGTGTCCACGCGAATCTTTTCACCTTCGTTGATGAAGGGTGGGACCTGCACTACCAGCCCGGTCTCCGTCTTGGCCGGCTTGGTAACGCTGCTGGCGGTAGCAGACTTCAACCCCGGCTCAGTTTCAACTACGGTGAGCTCGACTGTCTGTGGCAGCTCAATGCCAACGGCCTTGCCATCGAAGAACTCAACTTTGATGGCCAGGTTCGCGATCAGATAGTCAACCGCATCGCCGAGGATGTCCCGACCCAGGTGAAGCTGCTCGTAGTTCTCAGTGTTCATGAAGTAGTAGTCGTCGCCGTCGGCGTAAAGAAACTCCATCTGAACTTCATCGACGTTGACCTTCTCGATGGCATCGCCGGAGCGGAAGCGGTGCTCAAACATAGCGCCCGTGCGTAGATTGCGCAGTTTGGCCTGGATGAAGGCTCGCAGATTGCCGGGGGTACGGTGTTCGACGCTGAACACCGAATGAAGATCATTGTTGTGCTTAATGACCATGCCCGGACGTAATTGTGTGGCTGGAATCGCCATTCGTCTAAAACTCCTTGATTAGCTGCATTTCTTGGGAGAACCACTCCACCCGCAACCCGGCTGAGCCGTGATTCGCGGGAGCGCGCCGCTGGGGAGAACATTTCCACAAGCAAACTGCGGCGAATGTTTCACGTAGAGCGCGCGACTCGAAGGCTAAACACCTGATTTTACACGCGGAGGCAGAGATTTGGGAAATCCTGGAGCGTGAACTCAAGATGCAACGGTCGCGATGCCGATGTCCTCTAACTGTTCGGGAGCAGCATCCAAAGGAAAACGATTAAGAGCCGATTGCATCTCGTAGGCGAGGAGTTAGGGCGACCTAACAGTTCACGCCGGATGTCCTTGAGACCGATATCGCGGTACTATTTTGTAGATAGGAAGGACGGACCTTATGAATGACGAAACGAATGATTTCGGAGGCCAGGGAGAATATCGATCTTCGGAGGGAAATGTCGGCGTAGGGCTGACGTTGCTTTTTGTAGGGCTCGCGCTGGGTGCGCTGACCGCGCTGTTGCTGGCGCCCAAGACCGGCAAGCAGATGCGCCGCAGTCTGCGCCGCAAATATGAAGACGCGCGTGAGGCCGTGGAAGATTTCAGCGATCAGGCGGGCGATTGGATTGATAAGGGCTCGGAATGGGCGGAGAAGGCGAAAAGCCGGGTAGCGCCACTGAGTAAGCCCTTCCAGCGCTAAACGGACTAATGCGCTTTACAACCGGGCATCAATGACCCTGATGAAAGCCGGGCCGCAGTAAAACTGTCCGCCCGGCTGACTGAAAGTCGCTGCTCTTCCCCGGCGGCAAGAACCTATTCTCACTGCTGCGAAATTTCCATTGATATAGAATTCGTGCGACCATGAACTGGCATTGCCGCTCGGTCAGCACCCAAATCGTGCGTCCACAAATCAAACTCGCCGTCTTCGTACTACTACTGGTTTCTTGTTGCTGCGCGTGCGCGGAAAAGATTCCCGACATTCAGCCGCAGGGATACGTGACCGATTTAGCTCATGTCATCGATCCCGCCACCAAAGCCAAGATCGAGACCCTGTGCGCTGAGGTCGAGCAGAAGACCGGCGCACAGATTGCCGTCGTGACCGTGCGCTCGCTTGAGGGCGAAGCCAAGGAGGACTATGCGGTCGATCTCTACAAGCACCTGGGCGTGGGATCGAAGAAAGGAAATCGCGGGGTGCTGTTGCTGCTCGCTCCGACGGAGCGTCAGTACCGAATCGAGGTGGGTTACGGGTTGGAGCCGGTGATCAACGATGCGCGCGCCGGCGATATTGGCCGCGCCATGGTGCCCAGCCTGCGTAACGGCGACTATAGCGCCGCCGCACTGTTGGGTGTATCGAGCCTGGCCCAGCTGATCGCCGCCGATAAGGGCGTGACGTTGAATGGCGTGCCTGCGCGCCAGCAAGCCGCGAAAAGCCCTTGGCCTTGGTGGCTCAAGCTGCTGGCCATTATCGGCGTTCTCTGGTTCATTCGAACGGTAGCGCAGAGTGTACGCAGAGGCGGCGGCGGACCACGATCGGGCCTACGGAGTGGCGGCTTTGGCCCCGGCATGATCTTCCTGCCGCCGATGGGCGGCTGGGGTGGCGGAGGAGGATTCGGAGGTAGCTCTGGCGGGTTCTCCGGCGGTGGTGGCGGTGGTGGTTTCGGAGGATTTGGCGGCTTCGGGGGCGGCTTAAGCGGCGGCGGCGGAGCGGGAGGCAGTTGGTGAGCAGGGTGAAGAGGAGGTCGCGATGAAGAAGCCTGAAGGCAAGCTTCAAGAACTCGTCAATCGGCTGAAGGAGGCTTGCGGCGACAATCTGGTTTCGGTGGTTCTCTATGGCTCCGCGGCGCGAGAAGACTTCCATGAGCAGTATTCCGACGTCAACTTGCTGGCGGTGTTCAAGGATCTTGGAGGTAACTCTCTCTCTGCGATCATGCCGGTGGTTCGATGGTGGACCCAGGAAGAAAGGCTCTCACCACCGCTGATCATGACTGTCGACGAACTGCGCGAGTCGGCCGATGTATTCGCCATCGAATTGGTCGATATCCAGCGCACACACCGGACATTGTTTGGCGAGGATATCGTCAGCAGGGTCGAAGTCCCGATGAATCTGCACCGCGTGGAGGTGGAGCACGAGCTGCGAACCATGCTCTTGCGGTTGCGGCAGCACCTGCTGTTGCGCCCCGATGACCCGGGTGAACTGCAGGGAGTACTGGCGAAATCGAGCAGCAGCGTGCTGACACTGTTCCGTCACGCGCTCCTCGTCCTGGGAGACGACGCTCCGCATCCGAAAGCACAGCTATTGGAACGCGCCAGTGAAGTTTTCGGCTTCGATGCCACTCCGCTGCAAGGCATCCTGATGTTGAGGACAGATCCGCAGCATCCCCTGGATGCCGTCGCGGCTTACCACGCCTGCATGAACGCGATCGCTCGCGTTGCCCATGAGCTGGATGCGCGAGCGCCGAAGCGGCATTTGCAGAAGATGTCCCACACAGGTTAGAAGCGGGCGCAGAGTAAAGGTAGTGTTGCCAACACGGGCAGTGAAGTTGCGCAGGTGGCGCGGCACAAGTATCACCTTATTCAGCCCGGGTAGTGCGGCGCTTCAGCACCGCGGTAGAGCGCACCCTGGTTTGAGCCGGCTTCGGCCAGCGGCATTGGTTGAATAGTCATACGGAAAGCGAGACAGCGATGAAAACAGGACTAATCGTTATTGTTGTGATCGTGCTGCTGATCGTGTGGGTCGGCGGCACCTTTGTCGGCCATCGCAATGAGATGGTGCGCAAGCGAGAAACGGTGAACGCTGCCTGGGCGCAAGTCGACGTGGTGCTGCAGCGTCGCGCCGATCTGATTCCCAACCTGGTGGAAACGGTGAAGGGCTACGCCGCCCAGGAAGTGAAAGTGTTTGGCGATATCGCTGCCGCTCGCGCCGCGTTAATCGGGGCCAAGACTCCACAGGACAAGATTGCTGCCAACGGCCAACTGGATTCAGCGCTCGGCCGATTGCTGGTCGTGGTGGAGAACTACCCGCAGCTCAGGTCCAACGAAAACTTTCTCCGCTTGCAGGACGAGCTGGCCGGTACGGAGAATCGTATCGCAGTGGAACGTCGCCGTTACAACGAGACGGTGCAGGACTATAACACCTACATCAGCCTGTTTCCCAACAACATCGTTGCCAGCCTGTCGGGCTTCACTCGCAACGATGCCTATTTCAAGACCGACGAAGGCGCGCGGCAGGCTCCTAAGGTGAATTTTGGAACGCCGCAAACCACGCAACCGGCGCCCGCACCGGCCCAGTAGGCCAAAAGAAAAACGCGGCAAGCTAAAGAGCCTTGCCGCGTTCACGATCTCCGGCGATGGCCGGACTTAATAGAGCCGGAAGTTCACTTCCACGTTGATCATGACGGGCACGGGATGCCCGTCTTTCTTGGCGGGCTCGAAGCGCCACTGGCGCACGGCCTCGATCGCCTTCTCGTCCAGACCCATGCCCAGCGCGCGCTGCACCTGGATCTGCTGCGGCTTGCCTTCGGGGCTCACTACCAGCCACAGAACAACCGTGCCCTGATACTTAGCCTTGCGCGCCTCTTCGGAATATTCCGGATCGGGATCGTACACAACTTTCGGTGCGCTGACGCCGCCGCCTACGCGATAAGCGCCGCCGCCGTAGCCGCCGCCATGTCCGGGACCAACGCCCGGTCCGGTCCCAGATCCCACGCCGCCGCCGCTCCCGCTGCCAATGCCGCCACCTGAGCCGGTGCCGTTCGAAGGCGGGCCAATCACCTTCGACAGCGGATCACCCAGAGCGCCAACCGTCGGCAGCTTGATGGTCGGAGGAACCACCACGGACGGGTCCACCACCAGCTTGGGATTGTCGTTGCGAATGACGATTGCGGGAGGCACGATCTGATCTTTGGAAAGCTTGGGCAGAGCGCCTTTGGGAGCTTGCAGCTTGTCGCGATCGCCACCACCGCCGCCGCCGCCCGCGCGCTTCTTCGAAACCTGCATCGGCATATACGGGCTGATGTCGGTGACCACGCCGATGACCTGCTGCTTGATCTCGTCTTTATGTTCGAAGACCCAGTGTCCCGACCATATCAGGAGACCCACGGCGACCATGTGGAGGATGAACGAATAGACAAACGTGTCCTTGCGCTGCGGATAGAGACCTTCGCCCTCGCCAAACAGCGCGGGGATCACCTGGTCTTCTGGCGCAACTTTCGGAACCGCTTCAGTCGCCGGTTTTGAGGCTACGGGCGTGGACATCGGCTTTGTACAACAGTATAGACCCACTAACTTGTGAGAAGTTCCATAAAAATTACAGCGGCAGACGCGGTTTGTCCCAGACCAGGAGGGGCTTGCCCCGCAATTCGGCAAGTACCGCATTAGTAAATGGTTCAGGCAGGCAAAATCACACCCAAAGCGTTGCGACGAACGCCCAATTCAACCGGCGTAGTACAGATGTATTCGCCGTCGGCAAAGACTTCTGTAACCGGATCGGTAACGATTCGAAGGCGAGTCGCCCGGAAATACTCCACTTCTTTCATGCCGATGTGACCACCGCGATAGACGACGCGAAACAGACGGAGCAGGCGCAGCTTGCTCAGGCTTCGGACAAAGCAAAGGTCGAGAAGTCCGTCGTCCATGCGCGCTTCGATGGGCCAGGCGCATGCCGTGACCATATTGCGGAGCGTTGCCCGCGGCGATCAGGAATGCCGGTTCGTCCTGGCGAGTTTGCCATGCACCGCCTTCTTCAACCGAGACTGTGATGCGCGGCGGACGAAAGTTTGCCAAGACCTGCATCAGCGCCACCACATAGCCTCCATGGCCGCGCAGCCAGCGAGGCTGCTTCAAGGTCACGCGATTGACTGCGGCGTCGAGCCCGGTTCCGGCGATACAGGCGAAGAACGTGGTGCGGGCGATCTCGCGTTCGGCCTCAGTGAGGCGGCGGAGCTGCGATTCCATGATGCGCGATCCCATTTTTTGTGCGTTTGGCCGCGGACCATCGGGCACAAAGTGAAGCGTCTCCAACGACTCGCCTTGCCAGGGAACGGACTGTTCCGATGCGGCGTCGGCCTGCTGCTCCAGCGCCTGGATCGTACCCAAGTCGATGTTGCGGGTATTGCCGCCGACGATACAAAAGCGCTGCCAGGCTGTCAGCGATTGCTCGACATTCTGGATGCCGATGGACTGCGCGAAGTCGTTGGCGCTGCCCAGAGGAACGACGAGGGTGGGAATCTGTTTCAGCACCAGCCCGCCCAGGTGACGGTGAACGGTGCCGTCGCCGCCGAAGATGAGTGCCGCGTCGGGCTGGTCGGTCGGGTCAAGTTCGTTTCCGGAAAACAGATTGACGCCCGGCAGCTCGAAGGGCCGGACGTGATGCTGCTTCGCGTGAGGTCCAAGCAGGGCGACGGCGCGCACCGCGCTACTTTCGCACAGCAGCGAAGAAAATCAAAAGTGTTTTCGCCGAAGTCACGGAGACACCACACTACGGGGTTTTTGCGTACCGTCTGGAAGTGGTCGGCGTTCGGCTATAGTATGGCTTCCAGAAGATGATTGGTGAAGTCACTCGCGCTGCCGGTGCAGCCCGTCCGGTCCCAGCACCACGTTGATCTATGACGACTGGTATCCGGCGATCCGCGCCTCGCGAGATTTCCGGCAAGAAACATGGCGAAAGCCATGCTGCTCGGCATCCCGCTGGTACTGGGCCGCAACGGCCGACGGGCGCTACTTCGCCATGCGCGATTCGTGTCCGCATCGCGGCATTCCGCTGTCCTATGGATGGTTCGACGGCAAGCAGGTCACCTGCAAATATCACGGCTGGGGATTCGAGCCGGTTTCCGGACAGTGCCAGGAAATCCCTTCGCTCACCGCAGCGCGATACGCTCGATCCCTGCCGCATCTTTGCCGACCGCGTTTCCCTGCGAAGAGCGCGACGGGCATGTGTGGGTCTATGTCCCACAAAGTGGGAGAGGAAGATTGCGCGCCGAAGATCTCATCGCAACTCCCGCCGTTCCCGAAGTTCCCAAATTCAGCCAGCGATTTCGCTCGGCGTATCTGACCGCCGATCTGCCCTGCAACATCGATCACGGCATCATTGGACTGATGGATCCGGCGCACGGGCCGTTCGTTCATCAGTCGTGGTGGTGGCGATCGCGCGCCAGCATTCACGAAAAAGAAAAGCATTTCGAGCCCATCGACAACGGCTTTCGCATGACCGCGCATCAGCCGTCGGCCAACAGCGCGCCGTACAAGCTGCTGGGCGTTTACGGAGAGCCGATCACCACCACCATCGATTTCGTGCTGCCCAACCGCCGCTACGAAATCATTCGCTGCGGCGACAAGTGGTTCGCCAGCCTGACGACGGTCACGCCGACCATCGAGAACCATTGCCGCATTGACGTGTGCGCGGCGTGGAACGTCTTTCTCAATGTGCCGTTTCTTACGCCCATCGCGAAGTTCTTCGGCCGCCGCTTTGTGGGCCAGGACCAGCTCACCATGATCCAGCAGGCCGAGGGGCTGAAGTACAATCCCAGCCTGATGCTGATCGACGACGCCGACCGTCCCGCAAAGTGGTACTTCGAGTTGAAGCAGGCGCGGCTGGAATCGCAAGCGACCGGCAAGCCTATGCGCCATCCCATGGACGGACCCGTGACCCTGCATTGGAGAAGCTAGCCGCGATGAGCAACTCCAGTGCAGCTCTCCTGGCAGCTCCGGTCGCGGCTTCGATTGTTTGCCGATCGCCTTGCTGCTAGGCGCGGCGGTCGGCATCTTCGTCCTCTATCCCACCAACGAGTTCGTCTATTACCAGCGAATACCAGCCCCGGGAAACTCGACCGCCGCCGAATTCGCCGTCTACCCAGATGCATCGCTCGATCCGCGGCCAGACCCCGGAGAAGACCACGTTCTACGCCATCGTCGGCATGATCCTGAGCATTGGCGGCGCGGGACTGTACTCCAGCATGCAGCGGCGTTCGCAGCGCATCGAGCAGCTCAGCGCCGCGCTGGAGAGCGACCTGCAAACACTTGATCGCGCAAGGCGAAAGCGCCAACGCTGGAATTCAAATCGTCCTTCCGCTGGGACCTGCGCGAGAACAAAGTCAATCGCGCGCTTGAAGGCGTGATCCTGAAGACGCTTGCCGGCTACATGAACGGCAATGGCGGCACGCTGCTGATCGGCGTGGCCGACGATGGCGCAATCGTCGGCCTCGACAATGACTACAAGACGCTGAAGAAACACGACCGCGACGGCTTCGAGCAGGCGCTGATGACCTCGATCGCCACCAAGCTCGGCGCCGACGCCTGCCACTCCGTGCAGATCGTGTTTCACTCCCTGGATAACAAGGAAGTCTGCCGCGTCATGGTCGCTCCCGCGCAGCCGCCCGATGTACGTGAAGGAAGGCGACGCTCCCAAGCTCTATGTTCGCACCGGCGTGAGCACTCGCGAGCTGAATGTTCAGGAAGCGATCAACTACACCTCCGATCGCTGGCCGAAGTAACAACCGCAAATTCTCTTCTTTCCAGGAACAAAATTACCTCGCTCCGGTGTCTGTGTATGCAACAGACGGGAGCGTGCATCATGTTTGAAGACAGCCTGGTTGAATCGAGTGGAAGACTTGGCAGTAGCAACCCATGGACGGCAATGGCCTCGTTTGCCGTGCAGATCTTACTGAGTGGAATCGTGCTACTGATCTCGCTGATTTATACCGAAGGACTTCCCCAACGGCAGCTCGTAAGCATGCTAGAGGCTCCCGCTCTGCCACAGCCTGCTGCCGCGCCGCGAACTGCGGCCGGATTGATGAAACCGACAAGTGAATTCGATCGCAATGTTCTGCAAGTTCCGCGGGAAATTCCGAAGTCGATCGCGATGGTGCGCGATGAAGCACCGCCGAGGGGAATGCAGCTCGAATCGCCGGCGACATCCTCAGCAGCGTACCCGATGAACTTGCACTCGGCGAGATCCTGCGCAGCGCGGCCCGAACCTGCCGAAAGCGCCGGTGCACAAGGTGCGCGTCTTCCCGGAGTGGCGCAGGGTTTGCTGATCCGCGAGGTCAAGCCGGTCTATCCGCCGTTAGCGCGGCAGGCGCGCATTCAAGGAAGTCGTGACTTTGCAGGCTCTCGATCGGGAAAGATGGTTCGATTCCAGAATTTACAAGTTATCAGTGGCCATCCAATGTTGATCCAGGCAGCGATGGAAGCGGTGAAGCAATGGCGTTACAAGCCGTATTTCTTGAACGGTGAACCAGTCGAGGTCGATACCCACATCGTAGTTAACTTCACGCTGTCAGGCGGCTAACTCTTATTGGTCGCTTAGCCGGCTTCTGTCCCGTGTCACAGATTGGTCCGGCGGGAGTGTAGTCAGAGGTGTTGTGCGCGAAGCACCAATCTACTTGCTCGCGTGAAAATTCGTTGACCACGCTGGCCGGAACATCGGATTCCTTGATGTCCTTGAACTCGAACGTGATGGTTCCGTCCGCCGCCACTGTCGCCAAGAGATAACCGTAAATATCCGTGCGAGCGATGCGCGATATTCCGGAGTCCGGTGGCAAGCGGTAACGTACGGCTCCGGCGCTGCCCATGATCCATCCTGGTAACACGTCATCCTTGTGGCATGCCGTGTCATACACATTGTTCATGACGAAGTGGGAATGACTGGCCAGCACGTAGACGTTTTTCTTCGTGCTCTTCCGAAAAGCCGCCAGCTGGTTGTAGACTTTCCGCCCGCTCGCCTGCTCCTGCGCGGAATCGTTCATGCTATGTCCGGCCGAAGAACTGTCGGGCAGGGCCGCATGCATGCCCAAGACTACGGTGCGGACGGTAGGTTTTTGGCGGCGTTGGCCAGCACGCCTTTGAACCAGGTTGCCTGCGCGGAATCGAACATGTCGCTGGAAGCATTGTCCATGCTGATGAAGTCCACGCCGCGGTCGATCCAGTGATAGTAGGTCTTCACCACGTGGTCTGCCGGATTGTCGGCCAGCCGCTGCAGCTGAATGACGGGCTTGTTGAGCCAGTCGGCAAACTGAGCGATGTATTGCGGCCGGTTCATCGGCGGAACCAATTCGTGGTTGCCGATCTCCAGGAATACGGGCAAATCGCCGAAAGGCATGAGCTGATGCTGGATGAAGTCAGGCCACGCATCCGTGAAATATTGAGTGATGGTGGCCTGAGGATGGGTGTGGCGATAGTCCTCGTCGAAGGTATAGAATGGCGCGATAGTCGCCGAGGTGCCAGTAGAAAGCTGCGCCGTCGCTGCGGACACCCTGCGCAATGGCGGGCATCACGATGTCGCCGCAGTTACGGGAGTCGCCGGAGATGGCGAATTTCCACGGGCCGGACGCGGCTGCCGGATTCTGCGCGGAAAGCGCGGCGGCAAGCAAAGTTAGCGTCAGAAGAGTGAATGAGCCATTGCGAGCTGCCTGATTTCTCCTGGTCAACGTATTTCTCCTGAAGCGCACGATCATACTGGACGGGCCCTGTAGTTACCAAGACAATCGCGGCGGATCGCGCGATGCAAGCCAACAAACCCGGATGGAGAGGCCAAGTAGCGGGCTTCTGCGTTGCTATTCGCGCGGCAAATCGATAAGCTGCTCCCATTCCCAGGCTGTGGAGAATGCAATGCTCCCTGCTGTTCGCTGCACCGCTCGATTCCTGCTGACCCTAAGTTTGCTCATCGGCTTTGCCAGCCTGGCATTCGCCAAACAGGACGCTACCAAACCCGACGAAGCACGGCTAAAGGCCGCCTATCGTTTCACGCGCGGCGGCTGGATCTATGTCCATCTTGAAGGGTCTCCCGCCGACATCGGCTACCAGCACGGCTATCTGCTGGCGCCGGAGATCGAAGACGGTTTCAAAACCGTGCAGCTGAAGGACACACACCGCACCCAACGCGACTGGGGTTTCTACCGCGCTACCGCGCAAAACATTCTGTGGCCACACATTGACGCCGGAATATCAACAGGAGCTGCAAGGCATTGCTGATGGTTTGAAGGCCCACGGCTCGCCTTTGGATTTGTGGGATATCGTCGCATTGAACGCGATGGAAGAGGTCCCAGACTATTACGTTCCCTGGCTCAATAAGCAGGAGAAGCAGGCGCATGCTCCCGACCTGAAAGCGCCGGGGAATTGCAGCGCTTTCGTTGCCACTGGCTCCTGGACGAAAGATCACAAGCCGGTAATCGCGCATAGCAATTGGACGGACATCGCCACTGGCACTCGCTGGACCGTCATCTTCGACATCGTTCCCACTAACGGTTATCACATGCTGATGGACGGCTTTCCGGGAATCATCGTCAGCGACGACGATTTCGGCATCAATGCGGCTGGATTGATGGTGACCGAGACCACCATTGCCGGCTTCGCGCTCTTCGATCCCAACGGCAAGCCGGAGTTTGTGAGAGCACGCAAGGCGCTACAGTACTCCAAGTCCATCGACGAGTATGTGCAGATCATGCTCGACGGCAATAACGGCGGCTATGCGAATGACTGGCTGCTGGCCGACAACAATACCGGCGAAGTCGCGCGCTTCGAAATCGGGTTGAAGATGCATCGTGTATGGCGCACCAAGAACGGCTATTTTGTCGGCGCCAACTTTCCCAGCGATCCGGCCTTTATCAAGGCTGAAACCGACTTCGATCCCACCAACATGTCCAGCTCTCCCAATGCCCGTCACAAACGCTGGGACGAACTGATGCCGGCGAACAAGGGGCAGATCGATGTCGAGCTGGGCGAGAAATTCCTGGCCGATCACTTCGACACTTATGAGGGCAAAGAGGATCGCAACTTCCGCGGATTGTGCGGGCACGGCGACACTGCTCCAACCGGCGAGCCCGCATGGGGAGAGCCTGCTTTTAGCCCGATGGGTGCGGTGACCGCGCAGGCCGCCGACAGCACCATGACGCGGAACATGTCGCTGCAAGCGCGGGCGGGACATCCTTGTGGCGAAGATTTTATCGCCGACAAGTTTCTGAAGGAGCATCCCGAGTTCGACTGGCAGCGGCCCATCCTGAAGGATATGAAGGGCAATCCCTGGACCGAGTTCAAGGCCAGCGACAAGCAGTAATGAAGGGTCCGACGAGACTCTCGATTAAGAATTTTGAAACTTGCGTGTTGCAACAAGCATCTTTCCCATGCGTAGGTTTCTGATGCAGCCCAACCTTAATCCGGACGGGAAGATGACAGCGCCGGCCGTCTTCATCTCGCATGGTTCGCCGATGGTTGCCCAGGAGCGCGGTCTCTTCCAGGATGCGCTTGCCGGCTTTGGGCAACGGTTTCGTCCCAAGGCGATCGTTGCCGTCTCGGCTCACTGGGGCACTTCGACTTCGATTTTGATCAGCGCGACAGAGCGTTATGAGACGATTCACGACTTCGGTGGCTTCCCGCCTGCTCTGTATGAGCTGAGGTATGCGCCTCCCGGGTCGCCAGAACTGGCGCAGCGCATAGCCGGACTTCTTAAGTCAGGTGGCTGGAAGTCGGAAATTACCACCACTCGCGGACTGGACCACGGCGTGTGGATTCCGCTGCGGTTGATGTATCCCGAAGCCGGTATTTCCGTGGTGCAGATCTCAGTGCCGCTGGATTTGACTCCACACCAGCTTTACGAAATAGGCGAAACATTGCAGGCTCTTCGTTCCGAAAACATCATGATCTTCGGCAGCGGAGGCATTGTTCATAATCTGCAGAAGTTTCGTGGTGGGCCTATCGATCAGCCCGTCGAGCCTTGGGTTCGAGAGTTCGACGACTGGTTCAAGGTGAAACTGGAGCAGCAGAAGATTGCCGATCTTATCCGCTATCGGGAACTCGCGCCGCACCCGGAGCTGGCCGTACCGACCTTCGAACACTTTGCGCCAGTATTCATCGTTTTGGGGGCGGGTTCAGGTTCGGACAAGATTGAAACCATCTTTGAAGGTTTTCAGTATGGGGCCCTGTCGATGCGTAGTTTTGCCGTTGCTTGAGGGCGACAGGCGATTTTGAGGAGGATATTTTGCGTAAGCTTCTTTCTACCCCCAACGATTTCACGCTGACCATCGTACGTCTGGTGCTGGGCATCGTATTTTTCGCGCACGGCGCGCAGAAGATGCTGGGCTGGTTTGGCGGCTACGGCTTCCACGGAACCATGGGGTTCTTCACCCATAATGGCATCCCTGCTCCGTTGGCTTTCCTAGCCATTTGCGCCGAATTTTTCGGCGGTCTGGGATTGATCTTCGGCCTGCTCAGCCGCATCGCAGCCTTTGGCATCATGGTGAACATGCTGGTCGCCATCGCCACCGTTCACCGCTTCAACGGACTGTTCATGAACTGGTTCGGCAATCAGAAAGGCGAGGGATATGAATATCACCTGCTGGCAATTGCGCTTTGTCTGGTCGTGATGATCAAAGGTGCAGGTGCGCTGTCGATCGACCGGGCGCTGGCGGGATCGGACAGGTAGGATGGTTCGCGGGCACTCGGGATAAGAAAAGCCCCCGCCGCAGCGGAGGCTGTTGAATTTCCCGGTAACGAAGCTTTACTTCTTCGCCGCTTCAGCCGCGGCTGTTTCGGCTTTGGCCGCTTCCGCTTTGCCGGCATCAGACTTGGCGTACTTACGACGGAAGCGCTCGACGCGACCCGCCGTGTCGACCAGCTTTTGTTTGCCGGTGAAGAAAGGGTGGCAGGCGGAACAAATTTCTACGTTGATGTCGCCCTTATGGGTCGAACGGGTCATGAAAGTATTGCCGCATGCACAGTGCACGCGCACTTCGTCATAAGCCGGATGGATGGCTGCCTTCATAGGAACTCCTGACTCGCTGGTCGCAAAGTATTGATTTTACCGGAATAGCGCGGTCACGGCAAACCGGCGACAGGCGAAAATGACCGCTTACCTTTGATTCCGCTCGGGGTCAAAAGGACTCAGGTGCAGCCCTTCGGCAGCCCTAACCTGCCGTTAAACCCCCTGGCAGGAGGTAACTATGCCACGCACTCACCCTGGGGCCTTTGCCATTCTTATTCTGCTTGCCCTGTCAGCGTCCGTTGTTTCGGCAGCAGACCTTGCCATCCTCTCTGCTCCACCAGCGAAGACAGGAGCAGTGACTGCCACGGGAAAGCTCAACGTGCGCCGGTTTTCGCAGACGGCGACCTTGCTGCCGAATGGCAAAGTCCTGATCACCGGCGGGATGGAAGCCAATGGCAGGTATGACGCGTCGGCGGAACTGTACGATCCGCGAACCGGATCGTTCATGACCATCGCCAGTATGGCGACAGCGCGGTCCTGTCACACGGCGACGCTGCTGTCGAACGGCAAAGTCCTGATTGCGGGCGGCTCGGATGGATCGGGCACGAATCTGGCAACCGCCGAACTCTACGATCCCGCCACTGGAACCTTCCACGCCACCGGCAACTTGATCGGGCCACGCTGTGGCGCTTCCGCAGTCTTGCTGAAGAGCGGCAAGGTTTTGTTGATTGGCGGAGACGGCGCACATGAAGACGAGCGGCTGAGTTCAGCGGAGCTCTACGATCCTGCTACCGGCCGTTTCTCCGCAACCGGAAGCATGCAGGTCGCGCGCAATACCCACAGCGCGGTTCTGCTTCAGGATGGTCGCGTGCTCGTAGTAGGAGGCTCCAGCGCGGGCCGCTATCCCAACGCGCGAATCGAAGGCAGCGTCGAGATCTACGATCCGGCTACCGGCCGCTTCAGCATGACCGGTAGCCTCAACACCGCACGCCATAAAATGGCCACCGTGCTTTTGTCCGACGGTCGGGTATTGGTGGTCGGGGGCTCGAACAATCAGGACTGGCGCGGCACATACGCCAGCGCGGAAATCTACAACCCCGCAACCGGACACTTCTCGCCGGCGGGCAACATGGCGGCGGCGCGTTTCAAATTGACCCACGCCGTGGTCCGGCTGCCCAACGGGCGCATCCTGATTGCGGGAGGAGCCGAACGGCCGGAGATTTACGACCCGGCAACGAACACCTTCCAACCCGCCGGCGGTACGGTCGGCAACGGACGCTACTTCTCCTCGGCAACGCTGCTGGCCGATGGACGGGTGCTGATCGCGGGCGGCTACGGTGAAGACGCCATGGCGGGCGCAGTCGCCAACGCGTGGATTTATCAACCGTGAAAGATGGCGGGAAGATCCCACATCCTGGAAAAATCTAAATAGCGGCAGAGCTTTCGTCCTGCCGCCGATCGCAACGCGGTGCGAAGGTGGGTCCCTTTACTTTCGGTTGACAGCTTTTTTCAGCTCAATGCCCGGGGTGAACTTGGCGACCTTGCGGGCCGCAATCTTGATCACGCCTCCGGTTTGCGGATTGCGTCCGTTGCGGGCTTTGCGCTGCGAAACCGAAAAGGTGCCAAATCCGACCAGAGTCACGCGATCGCCTTTCTTCAGCGCACTGGTGACCGCGTCGATAATGGTGTCGATAGCGCCCCCAGAGGCAGTCTTACTGATCCCATGGGCGGCTGCGATCTTCTCAACCAGATCCCCTTTGTTCATGGTTGCTCCTCGCCAGGTGGGTACCTGTTGGAGGGAGTATTTACTTGTGAATCGGGCCGGATGTCAAGAAATAAGTGGATGGTGGTTAGTGGATAGTGGATAGCGATTCCATGTAGGCGTCGAGCAGGCTGGCGTGTTTCCCGTTTCGGCACCGCATTGAGGAGTGCTTTGAACGGCTCAGACAGCCGGGCTCTAAAGTTAAGGGTTACTATGGAAACCACACCGGAGGGCCCCGATGATCCGCGAAGATATTCTCCAGCAATTCCCAGAATTGTTCGGAAGCAAGAAGGTGAACGGTCGAGACGTCAACGTCGAAGAAACGATTACGACGCTGACCCGGGAATTGCGTCCTGCCTTTGCCGAGGTCCTGAACGCCCGCCGCGTACTGCTCGAGAGCTCCGAGCCGGTGCGCAGCAAATACGCCTGGCCAAAGTGGGACGAGTCCTTCGAGGATCCGGTTAGCGGAGGCTCCTGGACATTTCGGAACATCGTTCAGGGCATGATCGACAATTTTCTGGATCGCGAGAGTGAATGGCGCTGGCGTCTTAACGACGAAGTACCCATCCCCGCCGACGTCCATCCGCTGCAAAACCCCGGGCTGGAGCTAACCGGTCCCTGGCATCCGCTGGACATGGCCTTCAATGCGCTGAATAGCGCCGCGCCCATGAACATGCCGGATTTCGAGGACGCCTCACCCTCGCACTTCCAGCCGCTCGGCACAGCCAGGAAGCAGCCAGTGGCGATATTTTCGGCCCTGCAGAATGCCAAGGAGATTCTCGAAGGTCGCTGGGACAGCAAATCTTACGATGTAGTCAAGAAGGGCAAGACCCGCTCCTACAGGATTGAGAGAGGACCGGGCAAGTGGCCGACCCGCCTGGTTCGGCCGCCCAGCATCCACATCGTTTACGAGCACATCACGGTTGATGACCAGCCCGTCCCTGGGGTGATTGCGGTGGTCGTCCTCTGGGTCCTCAACAACTACGACGCGCTGAAGCTTGCTGGCACGGGCGTGTATTTCTACATCCCCAAGATGCAGACGCCCCGCGAAGCGCTGGTTGTAGAGAAGTTGCTGGCGCGAATGGAAGCCATCATCGAAGTTCCCGCCGGCACTTTCAAACTCAAGATGCTGTACGAGGAAGGTAATGGCGGCCGTTATCTGCCGGCGATCGCGTGGGTCTTCAGGCGCCGCCTGCTGGGAACCAATGTTGGCCGCTGGGACTACCTCGGCAGCCTCATCGAGATGTGGAAAGACGATCCGGATGGCGTCTTTCCCGATCCCCAAACCGTCGGCATGGCTTCACCAAATATGATTGCCTACCAGCGCTACAACGCGCTCATGATGCTGATGGCGGGCATGAAGCATGGCGAACTCACGCAGGGCGCGCCCATTGGTGGGATGGCAGCAGTCATGATGTATCAGGCCAGCGATACGTATGGCCGCTCGCGGTATAACCCGGTCGCCATGCGCGCGATCGTGGTGGACAAGCTGCGCGAGCGGCTGCTGGGATTGATGTTCGTGCCCGACGATCCCAGCGCGGCGGAACGCAAGTTACGCTCGACGACATTCTCGCCGGACGCGCCAAAGGGACGGCTCTACGACGCGTATCGCCAAAGCTGGGTCGCCAGTCCGGAGCCCGCGTATGTGGCTGCGGGAAATCGGCCGCTGCAGCGTCCCTTGGCGGAATTGCAGGCATGCTGGATGCGCCGCGCGAGACGGTGGACGCGAACGGCAAGCCTGTACCCACCGTTGCGAGTGGCCTGGCCGAGCCGGAGCGGGCGCTGCTGGAATCGCGCGGCTTGCTGAACGCACAGGGCAAGATCACGCCCGCTATTATCAGCAAACAAGCGCTGGATACGCCGGAGAAGCTCCTGTGTCAGGAGCGGTGGGACGCCATCTACGGCGTGCCCAAGGCGACATCACCATCGAGCACATCCAGCATGCGTTCTACATGGCTGCGAACTACGGTTTCCAGATCCTGAACGGCAACTTCGCTGCCGCCATCGACGACTACGAACTCAAGCAGCGCTTCATGAACGATCTGGCCACGTACCGCATCGACGTTTCGTGGCTGTGGACGCTGGTCCGGCATCAAGCGGCCATCACCAAGGATGGTTATTTCCAGCGCTCGGCGCTGACGGAAGACGGCGTCGTGCTGGCGCCGAGCACCGAGAAGGTGAAAGCAGGAACTCGATTCACCCAGGACCTATTCCAGAAGGTGTTGGATTATCACAACGCGTGGACAGCGGAGTTTTTCGCGGAACTGGATCGGCGCGGCGATCCGGGACGCTTTGATCGCGAGAAAGCGCCGATCATTATGGAACTGCTGAAGCGGCAACTGCTTTCGCCGAAATATATCCAGCACAGCGCACGCGTGCTGTTTGTGTTGGCGCAGGCCAGCGACGAGGAGCGCGAGCAGATCCTCGAAGCCGTCTTCGGCATTTCGCGGGAGGAGATCGTGAAGCGGATTCGGGCAGGCACAATGAAGCCGGCCGCTTTGGCTGCCCATGATTATGTCTATGACATTCTCGCCAGTGGGGAAGGAGCAGCTCGCCGCCGTGCAGAGCGACGAGTAACCGCAGACGGTGCACGCGTTTTCGCCGCGATGATCCGTGACGAGCCGCTTCAGTGCACTCGTTGGCTGAAGCCGACTCAACAGATCACGCGACAGCGGGCCTGAAGGCCGCCCTACCTCGACGTTTACTCACGGATTTCCACAGTCTCCCACCGATTCTTGCTGTGTTCTGGAGAATCGGTGCAAATCTGTGCCTAGCTCCATTGCATCTCCCGGCGGCTCAGCATTACATTTCAATTTGTGACCACGACACCTGAGACATGCCCCATCTGCGGCGGCACCGGATGGCAGACCATTGAGCACGGCAAGGAGCGCGAAGTGGTGCGCTGCGACTGCCGGGTCAAAGACCGCGGCGAACGTCTGCTGGCGGCGGCGCACATCCCAGCGCGCTATGAGCATTGCGAGCTCAGCAACTTCCAGTACGATCCGGAAGACAAACGCCCCAAGAGCATTTGGCAGGCTCGCTTCTGCCGGCCGCTTCGTCGAGGATTATCCCGTCGACAAGACCGGGCCTGCTATTCGTCGGCTCGGTCGGAGTCGGCAAGACGCATCTTGCAGTCGGCATCATCAAGGACCTGATCCGCGAAAAAGGCATCCACTGCCTGTTCTGCGACTATCGCGAGCTGCTGAAGTCGATTCAGAACTCCTACAACCCCTCGGTGCAGGCCACTGAGATGGAAATTCTGCGTCCGGTTTTCGACGCCGAAGTGCTGGTGATTGACGAACTGGGCGCGGTGCGCAGCACGGAGTGGGTCTTCGACACCGTTAACTACGTCCTCAACAGCCGCTACAACGACAACAAGACCACCATCATCACCACCAATTTTCCCGATGGGCCGGAGACACGAACGCAGAGATTGATAACCTGCGAAGCCCATCGGCAGCAGAGCGCGCCGCCCGGCGCGAAACCCTAGGCGACCGCATCGGCGAGCGCATGCGTTCGCGGCTGCATGAGATGTGCAAGAAGGTCGAGATCGAAGGCCCCGACTTCCGCCAGCATTCGAAGCAAGCGCAATTCCAGCGCATGTCGGCGCCGAGCCGGCTGTCGCTGCGCAACAGCAAACGAGAGCCGTAGCCGAAGGGAGCGGATGAGTTTCCGTGCTGCAAATCGCTGGTCCCCTTCCAGCCTTACATAACGAAAGGAGATCGATCATGAGAGCAGATATCGTGCCTGGTTCGGTGTTCCCCGATTATGAATTGAGTGACCACACCGCGACTCGCCGCAAACTTTCCGAATTGCAGGGACAGCATCCCATGGTCCTGGTGCTCAGCCGGGGAGGCTTTTGTCCGAAAGACCGGCGTCAGGCAGAGCTCTTGGTTCAGCTTCATCGCGAGCTGGAGGTTTCCTATTGCCGGCTGGTCACCATCAGCACTGACAGTTTGTCGGAAACGAACGAATATCGCACTGGCGTCGGCGCACACTGGACGTTCCTGTCGGATGCGGGGCGCAGTTCAGAAGGATCTCGATATCGCTGAGTACACCGATCCAGGCACAATCCCATGATCCCTCACACCATTGTTCTGAGCCGGGGCTCGTGGTGTTCAAAATGTACAATGGCTACTGGTTTCTGGGACGTCCCAGCAACGAAGAATTGCGGCAAGACCTGCGCGCCGTAGCCATGAAGTGCCGCCCCGATTGGGACATCACGGCCGCCCATCATAAGGAAGCGTGGGCGCGAGGCGAGAAACACCGATTCTATCCCTACGGAAAAAGCTACGCCGTGTTGTTTGGAGAGCAGGATTAAAGAGACTGTTTCGCGAGTGGTGTCGCCGCTCTGCGCTCATGCCATTTCCTTCTTTCCCCGGGGGGCTTACGCCCCCGGCTAACTTCATTCCGCCGCGTTGCGGCTAGTCTGACTGGTTATTCCAGCTGTTTGTTCCCAGAAAGCTTCCTTTCCGGTTGCGGCACAGTCTCTAAAAGCCCGGCAGTACAACTCGTGCCAGCCGACCGGCTGTCGCTCCCTATAGCAATGCAGCCAACCGTAACCGCGACCTCCTTTACGCGCGGTGATATTAAAGACAGTAAGGTTGATATGTTCCGTCTAACCTCCGACCATACCCATTCTGTGGAGGCCAACGAAATGTCAGATAACGGCCCCGTCAATCCACCATCAACAGCCGCAACCCGAGCCCGCTGGGGCATCGCCCCCTTCTTCCTGGTCGACGATATAGTGACGACAGCCAACTTCTACCGCGACAAGCTGGGCTTCCAGTACGAGCGCTTCTGGGGCGAGCCGCCATGCTTTTGCATGGTTCGTCGCAACGGCATCACCATCATGCTCAGTCAGACTGACAAGGCCGGTGTGATACGTCCCAATCGCATGGTCGACCCGAGCGCCGATGCCTGGGACGCGTACGTCTGGGTTGATGATGCCGATGTGCTGTATGAGGAGTTCAAGGGCAAAGGGGTGAACATCGCCCGGAACATTTGCGATAAGCCCTATGGCTGTCGCGACTTTGACATTGAGGATTGCAATGGGTACCGGCTCTGTTTCGGACACGATCTTGAACAGTGACCAGGGGGAGCAAAGTGGAATCCTTTGCCGTCTGAGGCAATCAAACTCCGTAAACCCCAGGAAGTCCAAGATCACTGTGGAGGAGTTATGCCTGATTCTGTCTCCGATTATCCTTACGAGACTCGCCTGAACGTTCTGCATCGACCGCTGGAGATTATTGACGAGAAGGCGCTGGCCGATGCGTGCGAATACAAGTGGTTTAATCAGACACTTTGCAAGGTCAACGAGTCGGTGGTGCGCGTAGGCATTATCGAGGGCGAATATCACTGGCATAAGCACGACGAGGATGACGAATTCTTCTATGTGGTCGAAGGCAAATTGCTCATCGATCTGGAAGATCGTACCGTGGAACTCTCTCCGCGGCAGGGCATGGTTGTTCCCAAGGGAGTCGTCCATCGCACTCGCGCTCCGCAACGGACCGTGATCCTGATGGTCGAAAATGCGGGGATCATTCCGACCGGCAATTGAAAAGCCGCCCAGGCAAAACCAGCTTGGGTGCTCTACTCATTCGTGACTTTGAGTGGGCGGGAGATTAGCGGGCTTCCGTGAAACCTAAGCCCGTCCGGATACGTTTTGTCTCCCACACATTCCCAAACGACGGGAATGTATGGGGGCACCGGCGTGCACATCGCTGCGTGAGTCTTCCCAATCCGGGACAAATGGTTACCTTAGCTTCTTCGAACGCGCTTTCTTGTGCGGAAGGATGGCAGCGCGCAGGTAAAGTAATAAGTTGGGCGAATACTGCCCGACTGGTTCATCGACTAAGGCCGATGGCCAGCAAGACTCGTTCTTTGACAACTTATGCGATGCGCCAGATTCGGATCTAGTCCTCAGAGATGGATGTTGAGCAACCTCGGACTGCCTTGGCTCCAAAATGGGAAATGTGGAATTGCAGCCGACGCCGTAACTAATTGATTGCAAAGATTTTACTTACAACCCCTTTAATTACAAGATTTTGCGAGCTCTCTTGTTTGTTTTCAATATTTTAGAGACAGTGGGGCGAGGGGGTTCCAGTCGATCAAGGTTATTCGACAATCCCGCGCATGTAAAACCGGCTTGCTTGGGGCGGACCAAACTGAAGGTCGCCCGCGGGCCGGGCCTTGGTGGTGAACTAGAATCCAGTGGTGGCTGCGCAGCGCATCGAGTTCCTCCCTGATCGCGACTCCGAGTTGTTCGCCGCCGCCCCGGCGAGCGCAGCAGTTTTTGTGCTGCGTGGCGACGAAGGCAGCGAGCCGTATGTGGGCAAGAGCTCGAACTTGCGGCGCCGTCTACAGCGCTTGCTGGGCGCAGTCGAGGGACAAAGCCGCAAGCTGAACCTGCGCGACCGAGTTCGCCGGTGGAATGGACTCCGACCGGCTCCGACTTCGAAGCGGGATTCCTGCTCTACCAGACACTGCGCCGCGAGTTTCCCAAGACCTACGACAAACGCCTGCGGCTGCGTTTTGCGCCGCTGGTGAAGCTGATCCTCGACAACCCGTATCCGCGAGCCACGATCACTACCCGGATCAGCGGAACGAAAAGCAACGCGCAGTATTTCGGTCCGTTCCCCACCCGCGTGGCCGCCGAGAAGTTCGCCAATGACTCGCTCGATCTCTTTAAGATGCGGCGCTGTGTCGACGATCTGCATCCCGATCCGGCGTTCCCGGGCTGCATTTATTCCGAGATGAAGATGTGCCTGGCGCCATGCTTTAAGGGCTGCAGCGACCAGGAATACGCGGCTGAGGTTGACCGCGTACAACAGTATTTCGAGAGCGGCGGCCAGTCGCTGGTACGCGAAATCGAGCGCATGCGGGACGAGGCATCCGTCAATCTCGATTTTGAAGGCGCTGCGGCCCTGCATACGCGGCTGGAAAAAGTAAAGGCCGCGACCGCGCAGCTGCCGGAGATCGTGCGGCGTCTCGACGAGCTGAATGGATTGATGGTGCAGCCCTCGGCCGAGCGCGAATCCGTGACGCTGTTCAAAATTGCCGAGGGACGTATCTGCGATCCGGTCACGCTGAACGTCGGCAAGCAGGCTGAAGCTTCGCATCTGGCGACCCGGCCGCAATCGATGGAGGCTCGCATCACCGAGGCAATGGCAAAGGCGGAAGGTCCCAAGCTGCGCAGTGCCCTGGAGCGGATGGAACATCTGGCGTTGCTCAAACGCTGGTATTACCGCACGGCGAAAACCGGCGAGCTGTTTCTGGCCGAGAGCAGCGGTGAACTTCCGATGCGGCGCGTGGTTCGCGGCGTGTCCCGAGTCTTTCGTGGCGAAAAGCCGTCTGGCGACCTCAGCGAGACCGCGGGCGACTACTGGAAATTTCGTGCGCGGGAAGCTGGGATCACAGAAAACTGATGCGCGGCATGATTACAATCGCCCCATGAACTCCAAAGCCGGTTCCTGGAATTCCGAACTCTATCAGTCGAGCCATTCGTTTGTGTGGCAATACGGACGTGACCTATTGGTCTTGCTGAACGCCAAGCCGGGAGAGCGCATTCTGGACGTGGGTTGCGGAACCGGCCAGCTTACCGCCGAGATCGCACAGTTCGGCGCCGAGGTGGTTGGCATTGACTCTTCGCCTGACATGATTCACACCGCGCAAAATAATTTTCCGCACGTGCTTTTCGAGGTGGCCGATGCAGCTGCGTTGCCCTATGCCAGTGAGTTCGAGGTTGTGATCTCAAATGCGGCGCTGCATTGGGTGCGGGACCAACGAGGCGCGATTGCTTCGATTGCGCGAGCGCTGAAATCCGGCGGACGATTGGTACTGGAAATGGGTGGTCGCGGAAATCTCCGGCACTTGCTTGAAGCGGTGTATCAGGCGTTGCGGGTATTGGGCATCGCGAACCCTGAACAGCTGTCGCCCTGGTCATTTCCATCGATCGGCGAATACGCGCCGCTGCTGGAATCGCAGGGACTTGAAGTCGATTTCGCTGTGCTGTTCGATCGAGCAACGATTCTGGAAGGCGGAGAGCGCGGGCTGAAGTTGTGGCTGGAAATGTTCGGCAGGTTCGCGGTCGAGGCGATTGCCCCGGAACAGCGCAAGGAGTTCTTTAGCCTGGCCGATAAGTTTGCCGCGCCAGCGCTGCTTCACAGTGGGACGTGGACCATCGACTACAAACGTCTGCGCCTGGCCGCGGTGAAGTTGTGAGTCGTGACGCTCGCGCTTCAGACCGGCTTACAGCCACGATGCTGCGTCAGGCGCCGATACTTCCCCGTGAGTTCTTTAGTCGCGATCCGGTAAAAGTAGGCCGTGAGTTGCTGGGCAAATTACTGATAAGGCGTGAAGGGCGCAAACTGCTGGCGGGCCGCATCGTCGAAGATGAAGCTTATCTTGGAAAGCAGGATCCCGCAGCGCACGCCTTTGCCGGAAAGACGGCTCGCAACTCTGTGCTCTTTGGACCGCCCGGTCACGCGTACGTGTACTTCATTTACGGCAATCATTATTGCCTGAATGTTTCGTGCCTGCCCGAGGGCAGCGGTGAAGGGGTGCTGTTCCGCGCCATGGAGCCGGTATTCGGAATCGAAGCCATGGCTCGTGCGCGGGAGATTGAGTTGCCATTGTCTCCTCGTCCGACACAATTGCGTCTGATCTCCAGTGGTCCGGGTCGCATGGCGGAGGCGCTGGGAATTACTCGCTTGCGGGACAACGACAAAGATCTGACTTCGCGCGATTCCGATTTGTGGTTCGCCGACGATGGCTTCCGTCCCGAGCGCATCGCTGCCACGCCGCGCATCGGCATTACCAAGGCGGTCGAGCGGCCATTGCGATTCGTGATTGCGGGCAATGCATTTGTGTCGGGCAAGAAAATGGGATGAGCAACGACGCTCATGGCGGTCGCTTGTGTAAAGGGGTTTCCGGCTGCTATCGAGTCGTGCAGTAATGCTGGACGCTTGTGTTGTTCGGCTGTAGTGTGCTCGGAAAGACTTGACGCCTCTGACATTGTAAGAGAGGGGATTTCACGTAGGTTATCGACCCGACCCGTTCGTCCCCCCTCAACCCTTGGAAGCCTCAGTGCTTTTCGTCGCTGGAGAAGAAATCAGCCATGGGCAACCCATTGGTAGCCCAGCCAAGGTTGGAGGTCGGCAGACCGAGTCCCTGTGCCATCAGGCGCAGGATGTCCCCTTCATCGTAACTGCTGTTATAGTTCCGGGTGTCGCCGCCGGGCGACTGGTATCCCCGCTTGCTGAATGGGCTGATCACGACCAGTTCAACCTGCCCGCCGCAACCCTGTCCTTCGGTCGTGGTTTCGCAATCCGGGTGTCCGTCGTCGTTGTTCTCGTCAAATACGATGATAAGCAAACCGGTTCCGCCTGGCCTGAAGTAGGGGGTCGCAAGCAAAGGTCCGACCGTCTGGTGCAGCCAGGAATCGAAGGTCGAGATGGGGCAGTCGTGCGCGTCATCGCAGCCATTGGGCACCAGCCACGAGAGGTTGGGCAGGCGGTGGAACATCACATCTTTGGCGAACTGGTTATAGCACACAAAGTTACTTCTCTCTGTGTTGATGGTCGTCATGTATTCGAGTGGATCGTGGCGGACGTAGTAAGCCCCCGAATGTAGCCCGGGGCAAACGAAGGCGCCAGGGATGTTCTCCACGTAGTCCTTCCAGGTTCCGCCAGCGTTCTGCACCTCGAGAGCAATGTTATTCAGCGAAACCGGAAAGCTCTGCGGGGTCTCGCTGTCGTTGTCGGTGAGAATATTCCCGGTGGCTAAGTTCAGGTAGTTGCCAATCGAAGGATGCGTGTCCGAGTAGTAGTTGACTCCGACGCCATACTCGTTGGCCAGGGAAGTCAAATAGGGCATGTTCGTGGAGTTGTAGGACGTACTGAAATCCGTGTTCTCGCCCACCACGATCACCACGTTTCCGAACGACGGCAGAGTCTGGCCTAAAGCCGACGGAATGACGACGGATGTGGCCAGCAATAATGCCAGGTATAGCCCAGCCTTCTTACTTAGTCCTATCATCGGATGCTCCTTCTTGATTTCGAAACTGGAAGTTCCTTTGTTGATATCAAAGGCAGGGCGTGATCGTACTACAACCTGGGCGAGCAAGCGAAGAGAATTCCGCCACCGCGGCCAGCACTGACGAAATCACTTATTATAAACATCCCATCTGAGTGCCCCGCACATTCGCGATTTTCGAATGGGTGGGAATGGAGAGTCTATCCGACTAAAACTCCGCTGTCGGTGGTCCTGATGTCTCAGTTCCCACTCACTCCAAAGGCGGGAATGAGTGGGCACCAAGCGACCTCGAACTTAGCCGTGTCAGGGCGCCTTTTGCAGTTCCGCATCAATGTGAACGGTGCTTCCGGCAGTGATCTTGAGACGGCGCTCCCAGACGATGAATCCTGCTTTCTTGATCTGAATGGTGTGATCGCCCTCGGTGATGGAAAGCTCCGATGGAGTGTTGCCCACAAAATTGCCGTCCAGTTCAATATCGGCGCCGGTGGGCGTAGAAGAAACGGACAGCTTGCCAGATGTCGCTGCGGAGCTTGCTGAAGCGGCCGGTTTGATCGTGCTCTGAATTCGGGCTGCGCCTTCGGACGCGCGATGCTGCGCCTCCGGCTCCCATTGGCTGTTGCCGGCACAAGCCTGTAGCGTCTGCATAGCCTTGGTTTTCACTGCGACATCGGTGCTCGCCACCCCGATCTTCTCGACCTCGGCCACGGCCATTGTCCGCACCTCCATGCCACCGATCATGGCGTTCGACTGGAGCGGCGCCTGCAGCAAATCGAGCACGGCGTTGTAAACGCGAGAGTCGTTGGAAGCGAGGGCAATATGGGTTACGGCGTTAATCGCCGGTATCCGCACGCCGTTGTTACCACTGCGTACCGGTTCGCCAAGAAGCTCGACCGCCTGCAATACCAGCTCAGGCGAAGGGGCCGGATGCAAGATGCTGTTGACTGCGTCGATCGTGGCCAGACGGATGGGCAACTGGCCTGCGACCATAGGCGCGTTGAGGTCAGCCAGGGCTTTGGACTTAACCTTGGAGTCGGGGGTGCTGTTGGCGATCTCCGCAATGGCATATACCGCGGGCAAGCGGATCTGGTCTGAGGAACTGCCGACTGGTTCCCGCAGCAGATCGAGAGCGAGCATCTTCACCTCGGAGTTATCGCTGGCCAAGGCGATGCTCCAAACCTGATGGAAGGCGGCCACGCGAACGCGGGTGTCGGCGTCCTTAACCTTTTCTGTGAGACTGTTCAGCTCTCCCAGCGCGGCGCTCTGCGAGCTCTGGGCCGCCATCGCGGACGCAACGCTGACGAAAAGCGCCACGAGGGAGACTGCTGCTCTCATGATTCGAATCATCGGTCAGACTCCTTGTGAAAACCGAGAATGGCTTAAGATATAGGCTGCACCGGAAGCTGAGCACCCGACACATTCACAATTGTCGAATGTGTGGGAATGAAGAGTCTATCCGACTAAACCTCCGCTGCCGATGGTCCTGATGTCTCAGTTCACTCTCATTCCAAAAGCAGGAATGAGTGGCACCCGACACGGCAGACTCAACCCGAACGGTCACTCCGGCAAGCGGCTTCGAAGCCATGCGCGGCTAAACCGGATCGTGCCAGCCGCCAATGTCGGCCGCCAGTTCGCGGGAATCGGGCGGTCCCCACGTTCCCGGCTCGTACGACTCTGTGGGACAACAATCGCCGAGTATCGGATCGACGATGGCCCAGGCTGCTTCCACCGCATCCTGCCGCACAAAGAGCAGTTGATCGCCCTTCATCGCATCGGTGAGCAGGCGCTCGTAGGCGTCCATCTCGTCATTAGCGGTGTACTTGACGGCCGAAAGCTCCACCGGCATGGGCACCATCAGCGGTCCCGGCCGCTTCACCCGGCCACCTAGACTCAACTCGATGTCGGGGCCGAGGCGGAAGCGAAAGTAGTTGCGCCCATCGCCGCCCATCTTGCTCAACGGAGGCTTGCGCAACTTCACGTAAACTTCCGTCGCTGTGACCGGCAAGCGCTTGCCCGCACGGATCAGGAAGGGAACGCCGGCCCACCGCCAGGAGTCGATCTCCAGACGCAGCGCAGCGAAGGTTTCGACATCGGAATGAGGCGACACACCCGGCTCATTCCGATATCCATCGAACTGTCCTCGCACGATATTTACCGGACTCAGCGGCGGGATGGTGCGAAAAATCTTGACCTGCTCGTCGCGGACCGAATCCACATACATCCTTGTGGGCGGCTCCATGGCCAGAAATGCCACCACCTGCAACATGTGGTTCTGCACCACATCGCGAATGGCGCCCGCTTCTTCGTAAAATTTTCCCCGGCCCTTCGACCCCGAAGGATTCCGCCATGGTGATCTGCACGCTGTGAATATAATTGCGGTTCCAGATGGGTTCCAGAAAGCTGTTGGCGAAACGGAAGATCAGCAGATTCTCCACTGCCTCTTTGCCCAGATAGTGATCGATGCGAAAGATGTTTTCCTCGGGAAACGCCTGATGCAGAGTGTCGTTCAGCTTTCGTGCCGACACCAGATCGCGGCCGAAAGGTTTCTCCAGAATGACGCGGGCATTTTTCGCGCAACTGGATTTCGCCAGTCCCTGCACCACCACAGGAAATGTGCTGGGAGGAATCGCCAGATAGTGCGTGGGACATTGCGCATTACCCAGCATCGTGCGCAGCGCCGCATAGGTTTTGTCGTCTTTATAATCGCCATCCAGGTAGCTGAGCAGGTCGCAGAGTTGGGCGAAGGCTTCCTCGTCCACTCCTCCACCAAACTTGGTTATGCTGTCGCGAGCACGATCGCGCAACTGTTCAATGGTCCAGCCTGACTTAGCCACACCGATGACCGGCACGTTCAGCGTGCCGTGCTTCACCATGCTCTGCAGAGCGGGAAAGATCTTCTTATAGGCCAAATCGCCGGTGGCGCCAAAAAAAACGAATGCGTCGGAATGCTGTAGCATGAACCCCTCTTTGCGCGGATCGCTTAGTTCGGATGACCAGGAGACTCGCCGGTTACAGCCGCGGCTCGTGGATCGGAACGCTTTGCACCTTTAGATTAACGCAAGCCGCCGCCGCAACAGTCTATCTGGCGAGCAATCGGAGCGATAGTCGAGGCGGCGTCCCAATGGTAAATAACGCGTGAATATGGCTGGCCGCGCCGGCTAACTCCTGCGCGGTCCAGCTTAGAATCCTTGGGTAGAAAGCCGATCCCGTCTCTCTGTCCTGTACCATAGAAGCCAATCCGATGAGTTCTCCCAGCCCCATACAAAATTCCAGCGAGCGCGTTCTTGAGTTTGATCAGCTTCGTCATCTGCTCGCTATTTACACCGCTTCCCCGCTTGGACATGAGCAGGTGATGCAGCTCACGCCTTCGTGTGACCGCCAGTGGATCGGGCGTCAGCAGCAGCTCACGCAAGAGCTGCGAGGATATCTTCGTACCGGCGGACATTTTGATTTTCATGGGCTGCTCGATCCCACTGTCCTGGTGAACAAGTCGCGGATCAGCGGCGCTGCGCTGGAAATTACCGAGATCCGTGACCTGTTACTGGTCGCCGATCGTGCCGCTGAGTGGCGCGAGATTGCTCTACATCCCGCCGCCGCTATCCAGGACAAGTGGGAGGCAGTGCGCGAGCTTTCGCAAAATCTCGCCGATTTCACATTGCTGCTGCGCCATTTTCGTAACAAGATTTTGCCCGACGGAACGCTGGACGACCGTGCCTCGCCCGAGCTAGCTCGTATTCGTCGCGACATCGAAAAACAAAAGCGCTCGATACAAGAGTCACTGCGCGGCTATCTGCGGCGGCTTTCCGAAGGAGGCGCCGTCCAGGAGGAGTTGGTCACCATCCGCGGCGAGCGCTTTGTTATTCCGGTAAAGGTAGAACAGCGCCGTCGAGTACAAGGTGTGGCCCACGGAGCATCGTCCAGCGGACAAACGGTGTTCATCGAGCCGCTGGAAACCATCGAGCAGAACAATGACCTGGTCCGTTTGCTGGAGGACGAGCAGGCCGAAATTCATCGCATACTCCTCGACATGACCGCCCGATTGGGCGAGCACGCCGACGGGTTGATGCACGCTGTGGATGTGCTTGCCGAGTTGGAACTGCAGTTTGCCAAAGCCCGCTTTGCCGAAGAATACGACTGCGTTGCGGTGAAGCTGATGGTCAACGAGGAAGAAACTGTCAGGCCCGAACCATCACAGCCGGGCGTGTCCACGATCACCGAATCACCGGTCAATGGTTCATCGGACACAGCGCCATGTGATGCGCTCGTACTGCGCAATGCCCGCCATCCGCTGCTGGAGCGCACCCTCAAAGCACGAGGCGTCGCGGTGATCCCACTCACCGTCGAGCTCGACCGGCAGCACCGCCAGCTCATCATCAGCGGCCCTAACACGGGAGGCAAAACTGTAGGGTTGAAGACTGTGGGTCTGCTGGCGCTGATGGCCCAGTCGGGAATCCCGATTCCCGCCGAACGCGCCGAGTTGCCGATCTTCGACTCGGTTTTTGCCGACATTGGCGACTACCAGTCGATCGAGCAGAACCTGTCAACCTTTTCCGCGCACGTCACCAACATCGATTTCATCTCCCATCACACCACAGCGCATTCGCTGGTGTTGCTCGACGAGTTGGGTTCGGCGACTGATCCGGAAGAGGGCGCGGCACTGGCCGTTGCCATCGCAGAGTACTTTCGACGCGCGGCCTGCGTCAGCATCATTTCCACCCACCACACGGCGCTGAAAGTGTACGCGGCGAACACGCCCGGTGTGCTGAACGCCGCCGTCGGATTCGACGAGCACACGTTTGCGCCGACCTTCGAGCTGCGCATCGGCGTGCCCGGAGCATCGGCGGGAATCAACATCGCGCATAAGCTCGGACTCAATCCCGAGATCGTCGGCGATGCCCGCCAGCGCATGACCTCGCAGGCACAAGACGTGGCGCGCTTCCTGGACCGTCTGCACACCGAGTTGCGCCAGCTCGACTCCGAGCGCACCCAGCTGCGGACGCGTGAGCAGGAAGTAGCCCGCGAGCGCGACCGCCTCAATCTGGAAGGCCGAAAAGAGCAGCGCGAGAAAATTCGCGAGCTGGAAAAGAAGGTGGAGAGCGTGCTGCGCGATTTCGAATATCGCATCCACGAGACCGTGAATGCGGTGCAGGACCGGGCACAGGCGCTGAAGCTGTCGAAGGACGCGGACCGCCGCATCGCCAAGATGCGCCGCGAATTTCGCGAACAATTCGACTCGACCGTAGTGGCGCACACCACCGGAGCCGATACCGGCGACCCTCATGCCCAGCAGCACGTGGTGAAGCACGTGTCCGTGGGCGACACCGTTCGCCTTAAGTCGCTGGGCCGCGACGGGCGGGTGCTCCGCCATTTTGACGACGATACCTTTGAGGTCGCTGTCGGTCCCATGAAGATGAAGGTGGCGCGCGACGACTTCGCCAGCGTGGTGATGCAGGCTGGAAGCAATCCTGTCGAAGCCGCTCGTTCACGCGGTATTAATGTTTCCCTGGCTCACGAAGACGAAAGCGTAGCCACCGAAATCAACGTCATCGGCCAAACCGTGGATGAGGCTACGCGAGCGGTGGAGAAGTTCGTGGACCGCGCGTTTCTGGCTGGAGCGGTGCGGCTTCGCGTGGTTCACGGCAGCGGGATGGGTATCCTGCGCAAGGCGCTGCGGCAATTCCTGCAAAGCCATCCTCATGTTGCCAAGGTCAGCGAGCCTCCGCAAAACGAAGGCGGAGGCGGAGCGACGGTCGTCGAGTTGAGAACGTAAGAGCCGGCGATTTGCTCGTCGCGGTTCGCCCTTCTTTTCGGTTGCAACCCGACGGAATCTCAACCTGTAATCGCGTCGAAATTAGCGCCCCGCGAAGGAGCATCGGTCAGGAGCTCCGGCAAAACAGCGAAAGCGAATAGCGAATAGTGGCTTTCTTGCACTTCACCGCGCGCCTCTCTAGACTTAATAACAATGAGTAAGTTTGGGCAAACCATAAAGGGCTATATCTGGTGGACCTATCCGCGAGGCAGCGTCCCTTACGACATAATGGTAACCATCATTCTCGCTTTCATATTCCTGACTCCGATCTGGGTCAACTTCCGGGACAAACCGCAGGAACGCCCTCCGCATCAAACGGAAGTCATCGTTCAACAGGAAGGTGACGGATTTTTGTACAAGGTGGATGCCTCAGCGGTGAAAACGGGCAGTGACGCTGAAATTCGGGAATCGCTGCTGCGCATTATTGAGCCAGTCGCCGGTGAAATTACCATTGATCGTTACGAGCCGCTGTACGACGGTAAGAAAAACCTGGTCGCCTACAAAGTTTGGGGACATCGCTAACCTCGAACCGAGTTCGGCGCGGACCGGGTTCAGCCTTTGGCAAGAAAAATCATGAAACAAGCAATCATTGCGGTCGCGGGATGGGTTCTTTTATGCGGCGTCGCGATGTCGCACGCCCAGGATCTGCAGTCTACCCTTGCTTCCATGGATCGGGCGGCAGCCGGCTTCCGTAGTGCGCAGTGCGACTTTATTTCCGACCAGTATCAGAAGGTAGTCGACGATCACGACTTCCAGAAGGGCACCATGTATTTCCGCCGCCAAGGTGACGACGTCGAGATGGCCGCCGACTTCACCGGGCCCGACAAGCGGTATGTCCTGTTTACCGGAAACCTGCTCAGCGTGTATCAGCCCTCCATCGATCAGGTAACGCAATACAATCCCGGCAAGAATAAGGCCGACTTCGAAAGCTTCCTGGTGCTGGGGTTCGGTGGCAGCGGGCGCGATTTGTCAAAGTCGTTTGACGTCAAGTACGTCCGGCACCGAGCAAGTGCAAGGCGTAAATGCCGCCAAGCTGGAACTGACACCCAAATCGCAGCGGGTGCGCAACATGTTTTCCACGATCACGCTGTGGATCGATCCCGCGCGCGGGGTCAGCGTACAGCAGCGTTACGACGAGCCGTCGGGCGACTACAAACTTACGAAGTTCAGCAACATTGAAATCAACCGCAAGATTTCCAATGACGTTTTCAAGCTGAAGACCACGGGACATACCAAGGTAGTCAAGCCCAACGGGTGACATCGGGCCGGGCTAAAGCTCGTTCATTGGAGCCTTGATTTCCGCGGACCTAAAGGCCGCGCTTCCACCGTCTGCGCTTGACTTCCGCATTCGCCCGAAGGAATACATTCTCGGGTTTGGCCCCCAGCCTAAAGGTAGGCTACCCGAGCTATTTGGACGGCGGGTTCGCGGATGGTTTGGAGTTGTCCTTCATCTGCCCGGAGTTCTTGAGGAACACCACCGTCTTCCAGATGTCATCGTCCGTCAAGACCCCTTCCCATCCTGGCATGGCGGTAAAGCGCACGCCGTACTTGATCACGTAGAACAGATTGCCGTCAGGATCGTCGGGAGTGAAGTTCATCAACTGAGGCACCGATGGATAAAACTTGGTGCGCATGGGCGAGTTCGGCTGCTTCAGATTGCCATGGCAGAAAGCGCAGTTCTTGTCGTAGGTCATGGAGCCATCCATGATGTTGTCCATGGTCGGCTGAAACGGATTTGCCTGCTTGGGAGCGTGACCGTCAACCCAGGCGTCGACGGACTTATTGGCTGTGCGGCGTTCCATGGTGCTCGCGGTGTTACCCACTGCCCGCGTGTCGAAATGCCCCGTGGTCAGGTAATAGTAGGCTCCTCCAAAAACCACCAGCAGCGTGAGAATTACTCCCAGGATGAATCCGCGCATGACTCTCCTCTGAAGGCTTGATGGATGGCACAGCCCAAGAATTTATCATCCTACTACGGACAAGTCAGCGGGTTGGACAAGATTTACAAATCGTAACCCGGCTGTACATGAGCGATCGGCAGTCCGCAGCCAGAGTGGTTCAGTATTGCTTCAGCCTGCGAGCCTCCCGAACTACGTCTCCCACCTGGGGCAGGAAAACTTGTTCCAACGGTGGGGAGAACGGCACCGGACTGTCGGCCGAGGCAATGCGTGTGATGGGCGCGTCCAACGAGTCGAAGCATTCCTCGTTGATAATCGCCGCAACCTCACCGGCAATACCACCCGTTTTAGTATCTTCGTGCAGCACGATTACGCGATTGGTTTTCTCGACCGTCTGCCGGATAGCGTCCCGGTCGAGGGGAAGCACGGTCCGCAGATCCACCACTTCGAGATCAATGCCTTCTTTGGCCAGGATCTCCGCTGCCTCCAGCGCTACATAAACCATGGCCGCGTACGTGATGACGCTTACATCGGCTCCTTCGCGCACCACGCGTGCCTGGCCAATCGGCACGGTGTAATCCTCGGGCGGCAGCTCTTCCTTGATACGCCGATAGAGAAACTTGTGCTCGAAAAACAGGACGGGATTGTTATCGCGAATGGCGGACTTGATGAGCCCCTTGGCGTCATAAGCGCTGGCCGGGCAGACGACCTTCAGTCCCGGAGTGTGAGCAAAATAGGTCTCGGGATTCTGCGAGTGAAATGGGCCGCCATGCACGCCGCCGCCGGATGGACCGCGCACCACGACCGGCACCGGCGCGCCCCAGCGATAGTGAGCTTTGGCCAGCATGTTATTGATCTGGTTGAAGGCGCAACTGATGAAATCCATGAACTGGAATTCTGCCACCGGCCTCATGCCGGTCAGCGCCGCGCCAAAGCTGGCGTTGATGATGGCCATCTCCGAGATGGGCGTGTCCACCACACGCTCGGGGCCGAAGCGGTCGATCAGCCCGTCAGTAACTTTGAACGCTCCGCCATAAATGCCGATGTCTTCGCCAATACAGAAAACCGCAGGGTCGCGTTCCATCTCTTCCCAGATCCCTTGCCGGATTGCTTCCAGATACGTGACTGCTGCCATGAATTTCCCACCATCCTCATGGCGATTCTAATGCAAACGGCGCGTCCATATTTCGTGCCTGGTTCGAAAGCGCGCGGGCATGCTTCCCACCGGGGCGGGCGCACTTCTCCACCCGGCTCTCTATACCTTGCCGCATACACGCTATACAATGTTATTTTCCTGCTTGCTTCTGTGAAGGCTCGGCAATCCACGTCGGGAGTGCGGATGAAGTTTGTACGTAGAACAGGTTTCTTGGCGTTAACGGCTTTCATACTACTGCTGGAACTGGGTTGCGGAGATCAGTATCGCCCGGTGGCCAACCCCATTATCAGCGGCGGAGGGCAGCCGGCCGCCACTCATTATGCCTACGTGGTCAACTACAATGCCAACGGCCCCGGCAGCACCACTCAGATTGACGTGTCAGGCGATACCAATGTCGCCGTCAATTCCATGGGTGTGGGCTCCATTGCGGAAGCTTTCCCGCCGAATTCCGACGCTCTTTTCATCGCCAACAGCGGTAACGACACGGTCAGCGAATATCTGCCAATCCTGGCGGGTGCCATTACCACCATCGCCTTGCTTCCCGGGTCCCATCCCGTATTTGTAAGCTCGGCGCAGAACAGTTCTATGTATGTAATCAACTCGGGCACGAATTCAGCCTGTCCGAGTACCGGCTCAATCAGTACGATTGCGGTCTCAACCCTGAGTGTCACCAGTACCGTCTGCGTGGGCGTGAACCCGACGTCCATGGTCCAGATCCCGGCCAGCGGTATCATCTACGTGCTGAACCAGGGAGACACCAACAACCCGGCCAGCATCTCGGTATTTAGCCCGGGCAGTACGGGGGTTTCGGCCACCATCACCTCGGCCAATGGGCTGGGCGCTAATCCCATTTCGCTGACCGCGTCGACCGACAGCAATTGGGTGTTTGTGGCTACTCAAGGTAGTGGAGGAACAGCAGGTGCGCTCGACATTATTTCTGCCGGCGCCTCGTCTGTTGGAGCATCGGTGCCGCTCGGTGTACAGCCCACCTTCTCGCTGATCGACCCCGTCCTCAATCGCCTCTATGTGACCAATACCGGTGACAACACGGTTAGCGTTTTCGATGTTACCAACGTGAATCTTTCCAACTCGCCGGCCATGCCAACCCTGGCCACAGTGAATGTCGGAACCGGTCCAATTGGTCTCACGGCCCTGGTGGACGGCACTAAGTTCTACACGGCCAACGCGGGCTCAGATGACGTGACCGTAGTGAGCGCCAGCAGTTACAGCGTACTCAGCACCGTGGCTTTGGCCGCAGGCGCCAATCCGGTGTGGATTGCCTCCGATCCCACGGCGAGCCGGGTCTACGTCGCCAACCAAGGGACTTCGAACACGACCATCATCCAGACTTCCAACAATACCGTCACGCTTAACATTGCAGCGCCACCGCAAGTCAGCGGCTGCACCAGTTCCTGCGCTATGCAGCAACCGGCCATGATCATTACACAATGATCGGTCATAAGGCCCGCAATCCCCGGCGGAGTGGCTTTTTGGCTGGTGATCTTGGCTGTCAGCCACCAATAGGGAGACGATATTTGACTGTCATCCCGAGCTAGCCGAGGGATCTGGGGTCCGCGCGAAGGACCGCTGCCACAGCCGCGACCACAGATCCCTCGGCTTCGCTGGGATGACAAAATCCTGGAAAACTGAGAGCTGAAGGCTAGTAAGTGCTAGCCGCTAAAAGCCGACAACTTCCGTCTTACGCGAACATAAATTCCTTGGTGCGCAAGTCGCGAATAGTGTCGCGCAACTTGGCGGCCTGTTCGAACTCGAAGCGCTTGGCGGCTTCGCGCATGTCGCTTTCCAGCTTCGCAATGTAGGTATCCAGCTCTTCCTGCGAACGGAACTCCGGCATCCCCTCGGCTTCGCTGGTCAAGTCGGTGTAGTCGGCATCGGCCACGGCAACCAGCGACATGTCGAGCGGACGCATGATGCTCTCCGGCGTGATGCCGTGCTCTTCGTTGTAAGCCCGCTGGATGGCGCGGCGGCGATAGGTCTCGTCGATTGCCTTCTTCATCGAATCGGTCATGGTGTCGGCGTATAGAATCGCGCGGCCATTCAAATTGCGGGCGCATCGGCCCGATGGTCTGGATCAGCGATCCTGCCGAGCGCAGAAAGCCTTCCTTGTCCGCATCGAGAATCGCCACCAGCGAAACTTCCGGCAGATCGAGTCCTTCGCGCAGCAGGTTGATGCCGATCAGCACATCGAACTCGCCCTTGCGCAGATCGCGCAGAATCTTGATGCGCTCCAGCGTTTCGATCTCCGAGTGCATGTAGCGGCAGCGCACGCCGACCTCGCTGTAATACTCGGCCAGATCCTCGGCCATGCGCTTGGTCAGCGTCGTCACCAGCACGCGCTCGTTCTTGGCGGCGCGATCGCGAATCTCATGCAGCAGATCGTCGATCTGCCCCTTCACCGGACGGACCTCGACCTCCGGATCGATCAGTCCGGTCGGCCGGATGATCTGCTCGACAACCACGCCAGCTGACTTCGTCAGCTCATAAGGGCCGGGCGTCGCCGAAACGTAAATCGCCTGGTTCACGCGGTGCTCGAATTCTTCGAACGTCAGCGGACGATTGTCGAGCGCGCTGGGCAGACGGAATCCATACTCGATCAGGTTCTGCTTGCGCGAGCGATCGCCATGCCACATGCCGTGCATCTGCGGAATCGTCTGGTGCGACTCGTCGATGAACAGCAGATAGTCGCGCGGCACATAATCCAGCAGCGTCGGCGGCGGCTCGCCCGGCAAACGTCCGGTGAAGTGGCGCGAGTAATTCTCGATGCCGTGGCAGTAGCCCATCTCCTTGATCATCTCCAGATCGAAGCGCGTGCGCTGATGCATTCGCTGCGCCTCCACGATGCGGCCCTGCTTCTCCAGTTCCGCCTCCCACCACGCCAGCTCTTCCAGAATGGAAGCGACCGCGGAGTTCTTGCGCTCGGGCTTCATCACGTAGTGCGTCTTGGGATAAATGGGCAGGCGCGTGTACTTCTGCTTCACCGTGCCGAAGAGCGGATCGATCTGCGCCAGCGACTCGACCTCATCGCCCCACAGCTCGATGCGGTAGGCGTTGTCGTCGTAGGTGGGAAAGATCTCGATGATGTCGCCGCGCACGCGAAAGGTGCCGCGGCGAAAGTCGCCATCGGTGCGCTCGTAGAGAATCTCCACCAGCTTGCGGACGATCTCTTCGCGCTTGATCTTCTGTCCCTTTTCCAGGAACAGCAGCATGCCGTAATAGGCTTCCGGCGAGCCCAGGCCGTAAATGCAGCTGACGGAAGCGACGATGATGCAGTCGCGGCGCTCGAACAGCGACTTGGTCGCCGCCAGCCGCAACTTGTCGAGCTCGTCGTTGACCGTCGCTTCCTTCTCGATGTAAACGTCGCCCGCCGGGAATGTAGGCCTCGGGCTGGTAATAGTCGTAATACGAGACGAAGTACTCGACCGCATTGTGCGGGAAGAACGATTTGAACTCGTGATAAAGCTGCGCCGCCAGCGTCTTGTTGTGCGCCAGGATGAGCGCCGGGCGGTTCACCTGCTCGATGACCTTGGCCATCGAGAAGGTCTTGCCCGAGCCGGTGACGCCGAGCAGCACCTGATGCTTCTCGCCGTCGTAGACACCGCGGGTCAGCGCCTGGATCGCGGAACCTTGATCTCCTTGCGGTTTGTAGGGACTGACTAATCGGAATTCCATGGGAGCTTTTACTCAATTCTCAGCCTCGCGAAATCGGTCCGGCTGCTCACAGAAACGAATTTCGTCGAGTAGGTATCTCTTCATTATACGACGCCGAGAGGAGGGCGGAATTGCATGGCCAGTCCTGCCGCATGGTCACCTGCGGTGCCAGCTGAACCGGATGGCGACGCGTGGAAGTGAGTAAAATAAATAGGTGGCACAAAATTTGGCCGACTTGGCGAACACCGGTCTGGAAGTGCTGGACCTTTATAGCGATTCCGGCTTCCGCAACCGGCTTCCGCGCTTCCGCAATCCCGGCAAGCAATTGGAGGGCATGCGCCGCCTGGCCCGAGCATTCGTGGAGAACCCCGAAACCCTGCTGCAAGAACTGGTGAACACAGCCGTCGATCTGTGCGAGGCCGAGAGCGCCGGCATCAGCCTGCAGGGCACGAACGAAAAGGGTGAAACTTGCTATCGCTGGGTGGCCACGGCGGGCGAGTACCAACGCTTTCTCAATGCGATGCTTCCCAGCTTCCCCAGCGCCTGTGGCTTGACCATCGAGCGCAAAAAGCCGCAGCTGTTTCGCGTATCGCAGCAGTTCTTCGATTTGATGGGCGTGGACGCTCCGGTCGTCACCGACGGTATTCTCATTCCCTGGAAAGTGGGAGAGACGAACGGCACCATCTGGATCATGTCACACGAGAAGACAGAAGCCTTCGACTCCGACGATTCGCGCATGATGGAATTACTTGCGGATTTCGCGGCGATGGCCATCCGGCAAGACCAGCAGCAGAAGAAGCTGCTGGAACAGGCCAACGCAGCCGCCGCTGCGTCCATGGCGAACCAACTGGCGCATCAGATCAACAACCCTCTGCAGAGCATGACAAGTGCTCTGTATCTCGCCTCGCAGCAGCCGGAAGCGAATGGGCAGTATCTGGAACTTGCCTCGCAACAACTGAAGCAGCTGTCTGCGCTGGTGAAGAAAATCCTTGCGCTGCACTCCCCGGTCAAAACTTAGGACACGCATTTTAGGTTCCCGGCAGTATGCTGGGCCGCAGAGGAGACAAGCAGATCCTTCCCTGCGCTCGCCTTCGCATAGAAAACAGAGTTGATCGTCTCCCACCGTTCCAGATACCATCTTTGCGCTAGGTCCAGCCCGGAGAAAAAGTATGTATCGTTGCACCCTTTTCGTGGGCTTGCTCTTCGTTATTTTCACCAAGTGCACTGCCCTCACCGCTCAACAACCGGCAACCGCGGCTGACGAGGAAGCGATGGTCAGGCAGGTGGTTGACCGCATCATGCAGCCGTATCTCAGCCAATCCGGCGTTCCCGGGGCGATTGTAGGGGTTTCGCTGCACGGCCACCGCTATTTTTTCCCTTATGGAAAGGCCACGGACGCCGGCGCCCCGTTCACGCCTGACACGCTGGTCGAGATTGGTTCGTGCACTAAGACGTTCACCACTACGCTGTTCTCGCTCGCGCTTAACCGCAATCAGATGGTTGCGGACGCCCCGGCCCAGAAATACATGCCGAGCGGCTACACGCTGAAGCCTGCAGCGCAGCAGATGACCCCGCTGGAGCTGGCGGATTTCACCTCCGGCCTGCCTGACGATCCCACCAACCTGCCGCGCGGTCTGGAGCAGCGCAGCATCGAGCACTACACCACCAAGGATTTTCTGACCTGGGTTTCGCGTTGGGAGCCAGCCACAAAATTGCCCGCACCCTATCTCTATTCCAACGCCGGCATCGGCGTGCTTAGCTATCTGGTGATGACCGCGACCGGCAAGCAATGGGAAGAGCAACTCAACGCCGAAATTCTCCAGCCTCTGACAATGTCAGATACGGAACTTCGTCCCTCTCCGGAGCAAATGAAACGCATGGCCAAGGGGCATACGCGAAACGGTCAAGACGCTCCGCCCTGGCCAATCTATGCCTGGTACGCGGCCGGTGGATTGCGTTCGACCGCGAACGACATGCTGAGTTTCGGCGAAGCCAACCTTGGCCACAAAGAAGTCAATGGCAAGCCGGTGTCGGCCGAGTTGACCGCCGCCATGCAGCTGGCACAGAGGCCCATCTACACTATGCCGAACGGCTTCAACAAGCAGGCTATGGCCTGGGTCAACAACATGGGCAACGGAAATCCTAATCTGCGTCCGGTGATTGTGAAGAACGGCGGAACGGTTGGATTTGGCACGGTGATCGTCATCAATCCGAGTAAGGACCTCGCGCTGTTCATGGCGGTGAATCAGGCGGGAGCCGATCCCACTGGCAAAGGCATCGAGATCGTGCGGCAAATGCCGGTGTCCGTGAAGTCTAGGGATTGACCACCAGGTAGCGATCGAAGAAATCCCGCGTTTCCAGAGCCAGCCGGCGGCGCGCTTCCGGAGTCTGGAAGGTGTGAACGTCATCTAACTGGAGGAAGGTTACGTGAACCCCCGCCTGCTTTAGTTTGTCGTTGAGTTCCTGGGCTTGCGCGATGGGTACCATCTCATCGTGTGTGCCATGCACGATGAGGAAGGGCGCATTCGATTTCGCCGCGTGGAAGACCGGCGACGCGCTCCGCCAAACCTCGGGGACTTTGGCGTAGTCGCCACCCAGGAAGTCTGCCAGCTGTGCATCGCCCTCGGGATCATGATTGGTGGTGAAGTCGCTGGGGCCGCTCACGTCGACCACGGCCTGCACCCGGCTGGAGTACTTGGCGAGCGCGGGATCGGAGTTATCGCGGGTGTCTTCCATGCCGAGCAACGCCGCCAGTTGCGCACCTGCCGAATGTCCGAAAGCCCCGATGTGGTTGGGATCGATGTTGTACTTGTTGGCATTGGCGCGCAACCAGCGAACCGCGAGTTGCACATCATCCAACTGAGCCGGCCAACGATTTTCATTTCCGTGGAACAGACGATAGTCCACGGAAACAGCGACAAAACCCGAGCGCGCCAGGAATTCTGCCATCCCTTTCATGGTGCTCTTATCGAAGCTGGTCCAGCCGCCGCCGTGAATCAGCACGACCGCCGGACGCGGCTTGGAATCCGGCGCGCCCGGCTGATAAATATCGAGCAGCAATTTCTCGCTACCTTGCACACCGTAGGGCACGTCTTTCTGGACGGAGGCCGAATTGGAGGTCTCAGGACTGGCTGGAGCCGGAGGTATGGGCACTCCGGAAGGGTGCGGATTCAGCTGTGCAGCAAGGCAAATCGCGATTCCAAGTAGAAAGCTGGCGAGCGAGAAGAACTTGTTCAGCATGCGAGAAATTATAAGTTCCGAGGATGCGGCGTGCCATCCCGGACAGGCTGCGGCTGGCTCAGCATGATTCGCGGCTTTGTCAATCGGGTTGCCTGATTTATCCTGTCCGTTCCGGCTTACACGCAAGCGCGAGTTTTTCGGTCGCGTGAGAGATGACTGAACGCCCTTTTGTAACGTGCAGATCTACAGAGGTTGGTGCCCGTAGCAGGCACAAACCTCCCAAAACCCGCTGAGGAGAGCTAATTGAAATTTCTTGACCGGCTGCAGCCGCTGGGGCTGTTGGCTTTGCGACTGGCACTGGGGGCCATCATGATTGCGCATGGCTCCGCAAAAGTCTTTGGAGGGATGCACAATTTTGCCGGCATGGTGCACGGCATGGGCATGCCGGCATGGCTGGCCTATCTGGCGGCAGCAACGGAATTCGGCGGGGGCATTCTAATCATCCTGGGTTTGCTCACCCGCTTTGTCTCGCTCTGCATGGTGATCGACATGCTGGTCGCCATCTTTAAAGTTCATTGGAAACACGGCTTCGTAGGAGAGGGGAATTATCAATTTCCGCTGGCGCTGGCGGCCATGGCGTTTGCCCTGATCTTCTTCGGTGGAGGACCCGTCGCGATTGACTGGCTATGGGGGAGTAAAGGTAAACGATAATTATCATGCTTCGGTGAGAAATGCCCCGCTCGAGTAAAAGCAGCTTGAACGGGGCACAAATCGCAGATCCCTCCACTCCGCTCCAACCCCCACCAAGCGCAAAAGCGGCACTCGGCGGGGACCCCGTTTGCGCTCCGGTCGGGATGACAGAGGTATAAGAGGAATCTCCTATTAGCGGACCTCAGTAGTTCGATTATTCGTGGACCTAATAGTTCGACAGTTGCAGCATCCCCTGATACAGATCTTCCGCTTGCGGCAGAATCTCATCCTCAAGAATCGGCTGGTAGGCGACGAAAGTATCCTTCGCTGCGACGCGCTTCACGGGTGCGTCCAGATGATCGAACAGTTCATCGGCGATGCGGGCCGCGATCTCGGCGCCGTAGCCCCAACTCAACATGTCCTCATGCGCGACCAGCACGCGGCTGGTCTTGCTCACTGAGGTCGCGATCGCGTCCCAGTCATAGGGGCTCAGCGTACGCAGGTCGATCAGTTCAACGCTCACACCGTTTTCGCGCTCGATGCGCTGTGCCGCCTGCAGAGCACGCGGCACCGCCGCTCCATAGGTGATGACCGTCAGATCATGGCCGGGACGCACAATCTTCGCTTTGCCGAACGGGACCATGTAGTCCGGTCCGGGATAGGGCGCACGGCCAAAGGTTTCGCGATACAGCCGCTTGTGTTCCAGGAACAGCACCGGGTCGTCACAACGAATCGCGGTGCGCAGCAGGCCGTTGGCGTCAAGCGCGTTCGACGGGAAGACCACGCGCATGCCGGGAGTGTGGGTGAAGATGCTCTCACCGCATTGCGAGTGGTAGATGGATCCGCCGGTAAGATAGCCGCCGATGGCGACTCGCACCACGGCCGGCGAGGAGAAGGCATTGTTGGAGCGCCAGCGCATCAGCGGCAACTCATTGCGCAGCTGCTGCATGGCAGGCCAGATGTAATCGAAGAACTGAATCTCGACGACTGGCTTAAGACCGCGGGTTGCCATGCCGACGGCGCGGCCTACGATGTTGGCTTCGGCCAGCGGAGAGTTGAAGACACGGTCAGAGCCAAAGTCGCACTGCAGTCCAGCGGTCAGCTTGAAGACGCCGCCCTTGCCCTTCACCTGCTTGTCTTTCAGATATTCCTCGCGGCTGCAATCGGCAACATCCTCGCCAAACATCACGATGCGCGGATCGCGCTTCATCTCGTCCTTTAGGCAGACATTGATGAGATCGGCCATCGTCTTCTCGGGATTGGTCGCGCCTTTGTCTGACGGAGTGGGATGCACCGCTTCGGTCTGAAATTCTGACGATGTGGGATCAAGATCAGGCGAGTACACAAACTGCTTATAGGAACCGGGCTCGGGCAGAGCTGCCGCAACTGCGCGATCACTGGCATCCTGGATCTCGGCTTCGACATCTTTCTCCAGCTCGTCGATGCCTTTTTCGTCGAGAATGCCTTCGCGCATCAGGAACAACTGGAAGCGGGTGATGGGATCGCGCTCCACCTCGGCCTGCCGCTCGGAGTCGGGCCGGTAAAGCTTCTCGTCGTCCGAGAGCGAATGCGAATACGGCCGGATCACGTGGCCGTGCACGAACGCCGGGACCGTTGCCGGCGCGGATGTAGTCGACCGCCTTCTTCAATGCGGCATAGCTGACCAGCGGATCAGTGCCGTCGAATTCGGCGAAATGGAAATTCGGGAATCCGCTCACCAGCTTGCTGATGTTGCCGCCCGCGGTGCCGACTTCAACCGGAACCGAGATGGCGTACTCGTTGTCCTCAATCACATACAGCACCGGCAGCTTCAGGTTCGAGGCGGAGTTCAGCGACTCCCAGAACTCGCCTTCACTGGTGGTGCCGTCGCCGCAGGAGACGAAGACGACTTCGTCGCCGTGGAAAGTCACATCCTTGAACTGGCGGTAGTCGCCGGGCACTTTCTCGGCGGCTTCGGGATGGCGGCGAAATAGCGGCCGGCCTCGGCGCAACCCACCGCCTGCAAGAACTGCGTACCCGTAGGCGATGACTGGCTCACGATGTTGAGCTTCTTGTGTCCCCAGTGCGAGGGCATCTGGCGGCCGCCGGAGTTGGGATCGTCGGCCGCGCCCACGGCTTCCAGCAAGCTGCTCGTACGGCGTCATGCCCACCGTCAGGCAAAGCGCGCGATCGCGATAATAGGGATAGAACCAGTCGTAGCCCGGCCGCAGCACCATTCCGGCGGCCACCAGCAGCGCCTCATGTCCGGCGCCCGAGATCTGGAAGAAAATCTTCTGCTGCCGCTTGAGCAGGATCTCGCGGTCGTCGAGCTTGCGCGACAGGTACATCAGGCGATAGATGTCGATCAGCTGCTGCGCGCGAGAGCCCTTCATATTTTTCCGCTGTGCGCGACCGCAGTTTTGGGCTGTGCTTTGGTGGTTGCCATCCGTTACCTCAGGGGTGAAATACGGAGCCAGAGAGCGGCTCAGGAACGTATTTCTATTGTAAATGTTGGGCAGCCGTTCCCTGCCCTGCCAAACATCATTTTCACGGGCCTATTCGCTCAGCGGCTGCACCAGCCCGCAAGTCGAATGGCTATACTGGAAGGAAATGATACGCACTTCCCGGCCTATTCCGCTAAAGAAAATTCAGCTCGTGATATTTGATCTTGACGGGACACTGATCGATTCAGAACGCGACCTGGCCGCCTCAGTCAATGCCATGCTGCTGAACTATGGCCGCAAGGAACTGCCCCTTGAAGTCATCGGAACCTATATTGGCGATGGCGCACCCATGCTCATTCGGCGCGCCTTGGGCGATCCCGCCGACGGCGAGTTTCTGCAGGAGGCGCTCAACTATTTCCTGGCCCACTATCGCGAGCACAAACTCGACAGCACGCGCCCATACGACGGCATCAAGGAAGCTCTGCAGCAGATCGGGAAGCCGACGGATCGACGCGCAAGCTCGCGGTGCTCACCAACAAACCGGTCGGGTCTCGCGCGACATCCTCGCCGGACTGGGCCTGGGCAACCACTTCTTCCAGGTGTATGGCGGCAACAGCTTCGACACCAAGAAGCCCGATCCGCTGGGCGCCAACACGCTTATGCGCGAAGCCGGCGCCGCGCCGGACGAAACCGTGATGGTCGGGCGATTCGCAGGTCGACATGCTCACCGCGCGCAATGCCGGGCTGTGGAGCGTCGGCGTGACCTACGGCTTCGCGCCGCAGACGCTGGAGCAGGTGGTTCCCGACGTCCTGGTGGATACCCCGGCGGAGTTAGGACAGGCACTGGCAGTGGGCGGCGCCGTATGAGTTGTGCCGACTGCTATCCTTGAGCCATGTCGCCCACCTCCAGCACGCATTCGCCATTTCGGGATGGCTTCGCAGCTCTCCTGCATGAGCCAATGCTGCTGCCGGCGGAATTGGCATGGCGGTGGTGTTTTGGATTTTCAGCGCTGGGCTTGGGCATCCTCTCGATTGCGCTCTTTCTCGACAGCCTCAAGCTCTCCCGCGCCGACGAGTTTCTGATCCGAACCTGGCAACCGGGACTGCTGGACAATGCGCTCCGCCACATCTTTCGCGGGAGTCTGTCTCGATTTCTCCTGGAACAGGCGGTACTCACCCTGGGAGTGATGCTGCTATGGTCCTGGGCGGCGGCGGCAGGGCGCGCGGCAACTCTTCGCCGCCTGGTCGCCATGTTCAGCACCGACGAAGAACCCCTGCAGCCGATGGAGTGGAATTTCGCTCCTGTCTTCGTCTTGCAATTGCTGCGCGCCATGTGGTCGCTGATCGCGCTCGCCGTGGCTCTTGGTTCCATGCTGTACGGCATGGTAATGGTGCAAGACGACCATCCCCTGCGGGCGGCTGTTGCGCTATCGTTTGGCGTGGGATTGGCCATTTTCTTTGGCATCGTCCTGAATTGGTATTTCGGGGTTGCGCCGCTGTTTTGCGTTCGAAACGGTGCTGGACCGATGGAGGCCCTTGATCTGGCCAGCGACTTTTCCGGTCGGCATGCCGGTCGGCTGTTCTTGCTGGGCTTGGGGTTTCTGGCGTTGCGAGTGGTATGGGCAGCAACCATGTGCCTTGCGTTCCTCTCGCCATTGAACCTGGCGGCCGCTATCGGACCGCGCTGGGTTCTGTGCCTGATGGGAATTGCGGCACTGGTTTACTGCGCAGGAGCCGATTTCTTATATCTGGCGCGACTGGGAGCTTATACGTCGCTCGCCGAGTATGATGCACGACCAGTCGTCGAGGTGATTCAGCCAGTAAATATTCAGCCCCCAGATATTTTGCCGTTAGTTGGGTTGGCATAGGGGCAGTTCCTTAGGCGGGTTAAGATCTCTGTGCGTGGCCTGTGGGGATTGGTTGCCATTTTTTCTTGCAAGCAGCCTGAGCCCTTCCGCACGGACACAAATTCGCCCAAGGGGACTTAGACCTGTACCCGACCGTTCCCTCACCTCCAGCATCCTTAAACGTCAATACAATTGTGAGTTGGAACTCGTACCGCCCATCCCGGCCTTCGCCTTAGTTCCAATTTGGTCCGATCCTGGGCGCTTACAGAATCCGATCATTTTGTACAAGTCTCTTGTACCGTTCTGTTTAGCTGCGGGTTACAATCTAGGGTGGGCCGGAATTTGTAAATCCGGCGGGTAAAGGGCAGCATCTAACTCCCTAGACACGACATTCGTGTCGGCCCCTTTCAACAGGAGTATTCAGTGAATTCGACGGTCAAGACGGTCGTGTTCTGGCTCGTGATCGTGCTCTCGGGCGTCCTGCTGTGGCAGGTCGTCAAGGGCGCGAACTCGGGAGCCGAAAGATCGCGAAATCAATTTCTCGGAGTTCCTCTCCCAGGTGGACCAGGGCAACGTCAGCGAAGTGACGATTATTGGCCAGGAGGTCCGCGGCAAATTCAAGAACGACAAGGCTGGCTTCCACACCACAGTCATGTCCGGCTACACCGACATGATCAAGGAACTGCGCGACAAGGGCGTCAACATCACGGTGAAGGACGCTCAGGCCGGCGGCTGGCCGACTTGGCTGCTGAACCTGGCGCCATTTATCTTGCTGGGCGCGCTGTGGTTCATCATGATCCGCCAGATGCAGACTGGCGGCAACAAGGCGCTGTCGTTCGGCAAGAGCCGGGCCCGCCTGCTCTCCATGCAGCAGAAGAAGGTGACGTTCAAAGACGTCGCCGGCGTGGATGAAGCCAAGGAAGAGCTGAAAGAGATTATCGAGTTCCTGCGCGAGGCGCAGAAGTTCCAGAAGCTGGGCGGCCGCATTCCTAAAGGCGTGCTGCTGGTCGGACCTCCGGGAACCGGCAAGACCTTGCTGGCGCGCGCGGTGGCCGGCGAAGCCAACGTGCCGTTCTTCAGCATCTCGGGTTCGGACTTCGTGGAGATGTTCGTCGGCGTGGGCGCAAGCCGCGTCCGCGACCTGTTCGAGCAGGGCAAGAAGAACGCTCCCTGCATCATCTTCATCGACGAAATCGACGCGGTCGGCCGTCATCGTGGCGCAGGCCTCGGCGGCGGACACGACGAGCGCGAGCAGACCCTGAACCAGTTGCTGGTCGAGATGGACGGCTTCGAGTCGAACGAAGGCGTCATCCTGATCGCCGCCACCAACCGTCCTGACGTGCTCGATCCGGCGCTGCTGCGGCCCGGCCGCTTCGATCGCCGCGTGGTGGTTTCGCGTCCCGACGTTCGCGGCCGCGAAGAGATCCTGCGCGTACACACTCGCAAGATTCCCATCAGCGACGATGTCGATCTTCCCGTGCTGGCTCGCGGCACACCGGGCTTCTCCGGCGCCGACCTGGCCAACATGGTGAACGAGGCCGCGCTCAGTCGCCGCGCGTCAGAACCGCAAGACGGTGCTGATGTGGGACTTCGAGCAGGCCAAGGACAAAGTCCTGATGGGCGCCGAGCGCAAGTCGATGCTGCTCTCGGACGAAGAGAAGAAGGTCACCGCCTATCACGAGGCCGGCCACGCGCTGGTTGCCGCCATGCGCGAGCACTCCGACCCGCTGCACAAGGTGACGATCATCCCGCGCGGTATGGCGCTGGGCGTGACCATGCAGTTGCCGATCGACGACAAGCACACCTACACCCGCGACTATCTCGAGACGCGACTGGCCATCATGATGGGCGGCCGCGTCGCCGAGGAGCTGTTCCTCAACACCATGACCACGGGCGCCGGCAACGACATCGAGCAGGCGTCGGACCTGGCCCGCAAGATGGTTTGCGAGTTCGGCATGTCGTCGCTGGGGCCGATCACCTTCGGCAAGAAGGAAGAGCAGATCTTCCTGGGCCGCGAGATCAGCCAGCATCGCGACTTCAGCGAAGAGACGGCGCAGAAGATCGACGCCGAAGTTCGCCGCTTCGTCGACGATGGCTACAACTCGGCGCGGCACATCCTGGAAAGCAATCGGCCGATCCTGGAGAAGATTGCCATGGCGCTGCTGGAGCGCGAGGTGATCGACGCCAACGATATCCAGTTGCTCATCGAAGGCAAAGAACTGCCGGTCACGGTGAACCCCAACTGCTCCGCCGCCGGTGAAAGACGACGTGCAGCAGGTGCTGAAACCCGCTCCGGGCCAGCCGAACGTGGCTCCCGGGAGAGCGGCCGGCGCAGGCGTAAAGAAGCAATTAGCAGTTGGCAATTAGCAGCTAGCTAAGACAAACGGGCGGCCACATGGCCGCCCAAACTTTTGGCGGCCGCCAATGCCGGGTTTGCACCCAGCTATCGTTCTGTACTTTTCGTTTTCATCGAATTGAAACAAAGCCAGATCGTGCGACTTGCTCCCAAGCGGGACGACCTCTAGAATCGCTGATTACACCGAAGAGGAACGTGGAGGACACATGGCAATTTTGACCGTTGGCGAGGAAGTGCCGGACTTTGAGCTCCCGGCAGTCGTGGGAAACATTAAGACGCAATTCAAACTGAGCGACTACCGGGGAAAGAAAAACGTGGTTCTGGCCTTTTATCCGGCGGATTGGACGCCGGTGTGTGCTTCGCAATTACCCGGACTGAACACCGACCTGGAAAGGTTTGCCGGATATGATGCCGAGCTGGTAGGCATCAGCACCGATTCGATTCCCAGTCATACAGCGTGGCAGAAGAAAGAAATCGGAGTCCTCGGCTTTCCTCTGGCCAGCGACTTCTATCCCCACGGCGAAGTGGCCAAGAAGTTCGGAATTCTTCGCGAGGGCGATCCTATCCCGGGCATCGCCGAGCGGGCACTTTTTGTGGTTGGCAAAAACGGCAAGCTGGCTTTTGCCAAGGTTTACCCAATAGGCCAGGTTCCGAGCAACGACGAAGTATTCGAGGTGCTGCGCAAGCTATAGGCTTCTCGCTGGCAGCGAAATTCAGGAGGGCCATGAAGACAGTGGCTTGGTTGGGCGTGCTCACATTCCTGGTAGGGGCAGGTTGCGGGGCCCTCGCCTTTGCCCAAACACCATCTTCGCAGAGTCTCGCTGGTGATTGGTCGGGAACCCTGACTGTCGGCGCCTCGTCTCTGCCGCTGGTAATTCATCTGAGGGTGGAGGCTGATGGGAAGTTGAGCGCCACCTTCGACAGTCCGGCACAAGGCGGCTATGGAATTCCCGGAAGCAATGCCCAGCTAAGTGGATCGAACTTCAGCTTCGATGTGCCATTGGCACATGCAACCTACACTGGAAGCGTTAGCGCGGATGGTAAAACCATTTCAGGCACCTGGTCACAAGGCAAGCCGCTGCCACTGGTGCTGAAGCAGACAGCGAACGCGGCGGATCTAGCCCAGGTAAAGCCCTCGCCTATCGATGGCGACTGGACCGGAGTGCTGCGCGCCGGCGACGCATCGTTGCGGGTGGCATTCCATTTCCACGCGGCGCCAGCAGGCAAGATCGAGGCCACGATGGACTCCATCGATCAGGGAGCGATGGGAATTCCGTGCAACAACGTGAAGCTCAAGGGGCAGAAGTTGTCGCTGGCCGTTCCGTTGGTTCACGGGCTTTACGAGGCGACCCTGAGCAGCAACGGCAACAAACTTTCCGGAACTTGGGATCAGGGCGCTCCACTGACGCTCGACCTGACTCGCGAGGTGAAGCAGCACACCCAGCCGGCAGCGCCTGCTCCCGCGGCAGCTCCTGTATCGCTAAACGACCTCAAGCCAGTGCTGGACAAGGAATTCGCGCCGCTGATCGCAGCCTGGTCCAAGGCGGGCGTGGTGGTGGGCGTGCTCGATCATGGCGAGCGCAAAGTGTTTGCCTACGGAATGGCGAAAACCGACTCGATCTTCGAAATCGGGTCGGTGACCAAGACCTTCACCGGACTGGCGCTGGCGCAAATGGTTCAGCAGCACCTCGTCACTCTCGACGAGCCGGTACGCGAGTTGTTGCCTGCCGGAACCGTGACCAAACCGGCCTCGGGACCGGAGATCACGCTGCTCGATCTGGCGACTCAGCATTCGGGACTGCCCCGTCTGCCAGACAATTTCCGTCCGAAAACGCAGACTGATCCCTATGCCGACTATACGGCGGAGAAGCTATACGCTTACCTGGCGAGCCGCGGAGTTGGGCATCCAGAAAAGACCGAATTCGCCTACAGCAATCTGGGATTTGGATTGTTAGGGCAGGTGCTAGCGATTAAGGCAGGCCTATCCTACGCAACGCTCATCCAGCAGCAAGTCGTTGAGCCCCTGGGAATGAAGGACACGACCATCACGTTGTCTGCGGCGCAGCAGGCCCGATTCATGCAAGGATACGGCGGTGCGCATAACAAGCAGCATCCCTGGACCTTCGACGCACTGGCGGGAGCCGGCGCGCTACGCTCTACCGTAGACGATCTGCTTACGTACAGCGAAGCCTACATCCATCCCGAGAAATTATCGGCAGCCAGTTCCGGTCCGGCATCGACCCTGCCGGCGGCCCTGCGTCTGGCTTTGCAGCCAGAGGCCGATGAGGCGGCCGGCTTAAAGATCGCGCTGGCATGGTCGGTTCGCCCCGAAGCTGACGTCTACTGGCATGACGGCGGCACGGGAGGATACTCGTCCCTGGTGATGTTCGAACCGAAGCTCGACCGCGCCATCGTCGTGCTCTACAACTGTCTGGACATGGACCCGGGAAAGCCGCAACTGGCAGACCTTGTAGCTGCCAATGTGCAGGCGTTGATGGATGGTAAGCCGGTTCCCCCACTGCCCAACTAGACCGTCTCCGGTTAGCGACGATCTAGCGGTTCACTGCCTTCAGCGGCTGCATCGCCTCGCCACCGAACGCGGGAACCAGAATTTCCAGGACTCTCTTGATGTCATCGAAGCTGTAATCCGCATTGCACTCGGAACGCCTCGCCACCACCCGATCCCGCACCAGGCCTTCGGTAAAGCCAAGCAGCGCGGCGCGCACCGCGTCCAACTTGAGATCTGGGCGGATCTGGCCGTGGTTCTTCATCTCGACCAGCAGTCCGTCCACCACGCCGCCGAACTGACAAAATCCCTGGCTCACCAGGACGTCGCGGTTATCTTTGCGAACTCGGCGGGACTCGAGCATCATCAGCTCTTTCAAGTCAGAGTCGTTCTCCAACTCGATTACCATCGCCTCCAGCATCCCTAACAGCCGTTCAGAGGGCGCGCCGGCATGTTGCGTCGCTTGCACCCGCTCGATAATGGTGGCCCAGCCGCGATCGAAGATGGCGGCCAGCAGACCCTGCTTGCTGCCAAAATGCTTCATTAGCTGCGATTCGCTGGTTCCGGCCTCGCGGGCGATGGCCACGGTGCTGGTGTTTTCGTATCCGTTGCGGGCAAACAAGTGCTTCGCCGACAGCAGGATACGGTCGTGAGAAGAGATCGGGGGCATGGTCTTTACGACGGCGGTATCGGTCAGAATGTCAGGCATAAGCGTGTCCGATCATAGCAACCCGACGAGTCTAAGGAAGTTGCGGCCTTGCATAGAAGAAGCTCGCAAAAGATAAAAGGCCTGCCCGCACGGGAGCAAGCCTTGCTCAAAAATGCTGCGTTTCGCAGAACTAGGAAATCCCTAACTAATCGATATCCGGATAGAGTCGGCCTTCGGAGCCTGCGCCGAGCAACACCGAAACGCCCGGCGTCGGAGCCGCCCTAAATACTACGGGGCTTCAGCCCGGAAGTGCAGCTCGCCCGCTCTTCAGGGCTTGTGCGTACTCGCCGTCTTATGCGCCGACGGAGTCGCGCCGGTCGTCTTCATCACCTGGTCGATTGTTTGGTAGAGCTGGGTCACCTCAGGGACCTCGACCACCGTCGTGCCGTGTCCGGTGTCGCTGACAACGTAGATCGTGGGAGTGTGATCGAGGGGAATGCGAGCGCCCAGTGACCGGTCGGCCTCTACCTTCGCTGCCAGTGCTCCTGAGGGGTCGACTACGAAAGGCAACGTGATCTTGTGATCCTCAGCCCATTTTTCGGTGATGCCGCGAAGGTTCTGCTTGGTAATGCTGTTCTGGTTGGCGAAGATGTACAAGCGGTAATCGTCGCCCAGCTTCAGCGACTTGGTATCGAAGTAGCGGGCGTTGATCGCCGCCTCCAGAGACCAGGGATGCTGACGCAGCGGAAAGTCATATTGAACCAGCGCAATGTTGTACTGCTTGGCCGCCTCATGAACCAGGGGTGCGGCCTTGGCACACTGGGGACATTCCAGATCCTCAAAGACAATTATGGCGACCTTCGCTCCCTTGGGCGGATGCAGCATGGAGGTATCAGCGCCCCAGGCCAGCGTGCTGCCGAGCAGAAGAATGGCGACCGAGACGAACTGCATAACAGACAAACGCTTCATTCCGATGGTTTCCTTTAGGCCGGACACGCCGGCGGGATCAGCAGGGATTACAACAAAACATAGTAACGGATTCCGGCCTCACCAGTCTTGCGCAGCGGTACCGGCACTGTGCTTTGGTAACTCCTTTCGATCCGGTTTGAGCCCTGCAAAGCGCGTATGCTAGCATTTCAAGTTTGTTACAGCTTCACCATGCGCAGGCCGGCATGGTGCCCCGCCTTTTTGCCTCATCGGCAACCTCGGGGTTGTACAAGCACGGTTCAGGCGTGCAGCCGAGTGCTGATCTGCGCAGTTGTGCGCAGGCCGGATGCAACATTTGCCTCTGTGGGTTCGCAGGGTGGGAGCCGACCAGCACCGCATTTGCGCTCGATGCGGTGGGAAAGTCGGCGGCCTATCGCGGGTGTTGCCACTCGTACCAAGGAGTCATACGTGAAGAATTACGAAGGCGCAAACATTCGCAACGTCGCCCTGGTTGGGCATTCACACTCCGGCAAGACCTCGCTCGCATCGGCCATGCTGTTCACCGCCGGGCGCCACCCAGCGCCTGGGCCGCGTGGACGAAGGCAACACCACCACCGACTACGACGAAGAAGAAATCTCGCGCGGCCATGTCGATCGCCGCCGCCACCGCCGTCATCGAGTGGGGCAAGACCAAGATCAACCTCATCGACACGCCCGGCTTCAGCATGTTCATTCATGAAGCCGAGATGGCGCTGCCCGCGGTGGAAGCCGCCCTGGTCGTGGTCGACGCGGTCAGCGGGGTCGAGGTCGTCACCGAGCGCATCTGGCAGTACTGCGACAAGTTCGCGCTGCCGCGCGCCATCGTCTGCACCCGCATGGACCGCGAGCGCGCCGACTTCAACCGCGTGATGGAATCGCTCACCTCGGCCTTCGGACGCACCGTGGTTCCGGTGCAGTTGCCTGTCGGCTCGGAGAAGAGCTTCACCGGCGTCATCGACCTGGTGAAGATGCAGGCCTACACCTACGAGATGGGCGGCAACGGCAAAGCGACGGTCGGCCCCATTCCCGACAACATGGCCGAGCAGGCCAAGGCCGCGCACGAGCGCCTGGTCGAGCTGGTGGCCGAAGGCGACGACTCGCTGATGGAAGAGTTCTTCGACAAGGGCACCATCGCCGAGGAACACATTATCGGCGGCCTGCACAACGCGATTCGCGAAGACAAGATCTTCCCGGTGCTGTTTGCCTCCGGCCTGGGCAACATCGGCACCGACGAAGTGCTCGACTTCATCGTCGACTACCTGCCGACCGCCGTCGGAGCGCGGCACCGTGACCGCCGCTCCTACGGCCAACAATGGCGAGCCCGCCACCCGCAAAGTCAGCGACTCCGAGCCGCTCTCGCTCTACGTCTTCAAGACCATCAGCGATCCCTTCTCCGGACGCATCTCGTTCTTCAAGGTTTACTCCGGCGTGCTGAAGAACGACGCCATGGTGCAGAACTTCAACCGCAGCAGCGTCGGAGAAGTTCGCCCACATTTCGGTCATGCAGGGCAAGACCGCGGTTCCGGTCAACGAGCTGCACGCCGGCGACATCGGCGCCGTCGCCAAGCTGAAGGACACGCTGACCGGCGACACCCTGGGCGATAAAGCCGTCGCCGATCCAGTATCCGCAGGTCACGTTTGCCGAGCCGGCCATCACCTTCGCCATCGAGCCCAAGACGCGCGCCGATGAAGACAAGCTGAGCAACGGCATCCACAAGCTGATGGAAGAAGATGCCATGCTGCGCTTCTTCCGCGATCCGCAGACCAAGGAATTCCTGATCGCCGGAACCGGCCAGCAGCACATCGAAGTCGTCGTCTCCAAGCTGAAGAACCGGTACCACACCGAAGTCAATCCTGAAGGCGCCGAAGGTTCCGTATCGCGAGACCATTCGCGGGCGCGCCGACGTGCAGGGCCGCCACAAGAAGCAGAGCGGCGGTCACGGCCAGTTCGGCGATTGCAAGATCAAGATGGAGCCGTTGCCGCGCGGCGGCAACTTCGAGTTCGCCAACGAAATCTTCGGCGGCGCGATTCCGAAGAACTACATTCCCGCGGTCGAGAAAGGCATTGTGGAAGCGGCGCAGCGCGGCTTTCTCGCCGGCTTCCCGGTCGTGGACTTCAAGGTCATCCTCTACGACGGCTCGTATCACGACGTCGACTCCAACGAACTGTCGTTCAAGACGGCCGGCCGCATCGCCTTCCGCAAGGCCATGGAGCAGGCCAAGCCCACGCTGCTGGAACCGGTCATGAACGTCGAGATCACCATTCCCGACGAGTTCGCCGGCTCCATCATGGGCGACCTCAACAGCCGTCGCGGCCGCATTCAGGGCATGGACAACAAGGGCGGCAAGACCATCGTGAAGGCCGAAGTGCCCATGGCCGAGATGCTGACCTACGGCACCGACCTGACCTCGATGACGCAGGGCCGCGGCAGCTTCTCGATGGAAATGCACCACTACGACTTCGTGCCGCGCGCTGCAGCAGGAGAAGATCATCGCGGCCGCCAAGGCCGAGCGCGGCGAAGAAGTGGAAGAAGAAGAGTAGAAGGCGGCAGTTGGCAATCGCCTAAGATACGGGTGCCCCATCCAAGCTTCCTTTGCTTGGGTGGGGTTTTTATTTCTTGGAACTTGCCCTGAGCGAAGCCGAAGGATGAAGAATTTTTTGTCGTCTCCAGAAACTTCTCATCCCAGGAACGGGTTTTGAGTTTCGGTGCCTCAATAAAAATCGGACAGCCGCGTTAGGGCACTCGGCATCGTATGTTAGACTGCGCAACATTCGAGCGCGAGGATTCTCCATCGCGCGTTTGACTGACCATCAAGACAGCACTTCAGAAGTGGGGGTCCGTGATGCGAGTAGCGATCCTGGCTGGTTTGGCAGCCGTAATGGTAATCACCTTTTCGGCTTGCGGCGGAGGCGGCAACAATAACAACAATACCCCTGCCGTTACCGTCTCTCCAGCTACGGCAAATGTGGTGGAAGGATCGACCCAGCAGTTCACGGCTACCGTCCTCAACAGTAGCAGCACGACAGTCAGCTGGCAGGTGAACGGCATCGCGGGCGGCAACTCATCCGTAGGCACCATCGATGCCACTGGACTCTACACCGCTCCCGCCATCGTCCCTAACCCGGCTAGCGTAACCGTTACCGCCGTGTTGCAAGCAAACCCCAACTTCAGCAGCAATTCCATCGTCACCATCACGGCAGTACAATTCAGCAACTCATCGCTGAAGGGCAACTACGTTTTCAGTCTCAGCGGAATCGATACGAATCTCGCCACGTTTTATGCCGTCGGAGCCATCACCGCCGACGGCAACGGCAACATCACCGGCGGCGAGGAAGATTTGAACGACGTTTCCGCGGGTTATATCCAGGCAACTTCCATCACCGGCACCTACAGTGTGGGATCTGACGGACGGGGTACGCTGGTCTTGAACGTCCCGGCCGTCAGCTCTACCGGTTTCACCTATGCATTCGCCATACGTGCGCTGAACAACGCCGCCTTGACCGAAGTCGACAACAACGTGGTCAATGCCACCGGCAACCTGGAGCAGCAGACCGTAACCGGAGTTACCGCTCCCTCCGGTAGTTACGCTTTCGGCTTCGCCGGCAGCGCTCTCTGCGGAACTTCGGTCTTGAATCCGATCAATTCCATCGGCATTTTTAGTCTGAGCAATGGCAACGTGGGTGGACTACAGGACACGAATTGCAATGCAACGACTACGCAGAGCCAATCGCTGAGCGGGTCGTACGGCGCTATTGACGGCCTGGGACGGGGCATCGGCTCCTTCTCCGCCAGCGCCGGCAGCGCCGATTTCGTGTACTACGTGATATCGGCGAACCGCTATCGATTCGTCTGTCCCGATACTGCCACGTTCTTTCTGGGCAGCGCCGACCTGCAAACTCAGTCGTCCTTCGCCAATTCCGATTTCAACGGCCCTTACGTGGTCAACACCTCGGCCAACACTGAGCACGGGTCCCTGTTGGGGGTCTCGTACACGCTCATTCAATTCAATGCTTCCGCCGGCAGCGTTTCCTCGGGTCACTACGATGTCAATGACACGGGAACAGTAGGACAGGCATCGTTGGGCGGCCAATACAGTCTGGCCTCCAACGGCCGGGTCAACGGGTCATTCACCGTGAACGGCGTGGCCCTGCCCTTCAGCATGTATCTAATTTCGCCCAGCCAAGGGTACTATCTCGATCAGCGAACCACCGCGATCGGCGGCGGCAACGTCTATGGACAAAGTGCGTCGGTGACCAGCAACGCAGATTGGGCTGGCAGCTACGCCACCAAGCAGTTTGGATACTTCATCCCCAGCAGTGGATTGATTCTGCCGGCAAACAGCACGAGCGTAAGCGGACAGATTTCCGCCGATGGCAATGGCAACCTGGCCGGCACATTGGACTTCAACGATCCCAGCGGCGTCTTTACGGGTAACACTCTGCAAGGCACCTACAGCGTCGGGGCGGCAGCGCCGGGCCGCACCACAGTTACCATCAGCACTTCCGAGGGAACGCGGACCTATGTAGCGTATATCGTCGACCAGACTCGCGTGCTGTTGCTGGAAGTTGATACCAACCTGGTTTCGGGCGGAGATGCGATACGGCAGTTCTGAGAACAGGTTCACCACAGAGACACCGAGCCACGGAGAATTTTCGTATTTGTCATCCCGACCCGGGACTTTGGTCCGAGCGGAGGGACCTGCGGTTCCTTTGTGGTGGCGTTCGGTTTCCCCTGAAAGCCTAGTACTGTCGCGCTAGACTTGGCTCTCGTCGTTTGGATTGTTCCCTCCTTCGCGTGCCTTCCTTGGTTCACCTATTCCTTTTTGTACTACCTACCCCCTAGTCCCCGGCCCCTGGTTTATAGTGTTCTGTGTCCCGGTGAAATCCTTCCGTCCTCATCTCCATCGAGTTCTATTGGCTGCCGCGCTGCTGGCACTCACGCTGGCGGCGGGTTGCAAGCGCCACGAATTGTCCCATCACGAGTACATGTACGTGTCCGCCGCCGAGACCAGCCTGCGCGATCGCGTAGCCACCATGTACAACAAGCTGGGAACGGTACATAACGGCGATCGTGTCGAAGTGCTGGAGAAGCAACGGCGCTTCCTGCGCGTACGAACCGACAGCAAGCAGGAAGGCTGGATCGAAGAGCGCAGCCTGGTTCCCCAGGATATTTACGATGGATTTCAGAAGCTGGCCCAGGACGATGCCAACACGCCTCCGCAAGCTCACGGAACGACTCGCGCCGAGCTCAACATGCATCTCACTCCCTCGCGCGAGGGCGAACATCTTTATCAGCTCAAAGACGGCGAGAAAGTCGAGATCATAAAACGGGCCACCGCCGAGAAAAATCCGCCCAAAGCCCCGCCAGCACCCAAGCCTCCTGCCTCATCCAACGGGAAAGCGGCCGGCAATTCGCAGAAGCCCGGTTCAGCTCAACCGGCACATCCAGCCGCCGCCTGCAACGGCCCGGCCGCTCCACCAGTTGCGGCGAAAACCAGCGCGGCCGCGCCGAACGCGGCCAAGCAGCAACCGCCTCCCAAGCCCATTATGGAAGATTGGTACCTGGTGCGCAGTTCCTCGGGACACGTTGGCTGGGTGCTGCTGCGCATGGTTGACCTCGACATTCCGCTCGATGTTGCCCAGTACGCCGAAGGTCAGCGCATTATGGGATACTTCGTGCTCAACACCGTCGAGGAAGACGGCAAGCAGCAGCCGCAATACCTGGTTTTGCTGAACGAACCCAAGGACGGCCTGGCCTGGGATTACAACCAGATTCGTATCTTTACACGGAATCGTGCGAAGCATCGCTATGAGACTGCCTATCGCGAACGCAATCTCGAAGGCTACCTGCCAGTGCAAGTCGGACATAAGGATTTCGGCAAGGAGGGTGACTTGCCGACGTTCACCATCCGCAAGAAGAACATCGACGATGGCCAGATGGTGGAAGTCACGTACAAGCTGAACGGGCCCATCGTCAAACGGGTGCTCTCGCCCGAAGAAGAGGCTGCGGAAAAGGCAAAGCATGAGGCCGCGTTGGCTGCCCGCATGAAAGAGATCGGGGCACGGCGCGCGCAGCACCCGCAATCGGCGCCTGCGCATCACAAACATAAATAGATGCGTTCCGGACCCGCACTATCGGCTGTAAAACTCCGCGATCGCCGCAACCACCCGCTGCTGCTCGTCCTCCCGCAGCTCAGGGAAGATCGGCAACGCCAGCACTTCCTTGGCGGCGCGCTCCGATTCCGGCAGATCGCCGGCCCTGTATCCGAGATAGGCAAAACACTGCTGCAGATGCAGCGGAACAGGATAGTAGATCTCGCTGCCAATTCCGCGCTCGGTTAAGAAGTTTCGCAACTCATCTCGCCGCCACGCACGAACCACAAACTGGTGGTAGATGTGGTGCGCCTCAGGTAGCGACGCCAGCAGCGCGATAGGCGCCTGCTGATTGACGGTCTGCGCCTCCGCTTTCACCAAGCCCGTTCCGACCAGCAGCCCGTGATAGCGGCAGGCAACGATGCGGCGTCGCTGGTTCCAGTCGTCAATGTGCTTCAGCTTCACTCGAAGTACGGCGGCCTGCATGGCGTCCAGACGGCTGTTCCAGCCAATCTCTTCGTGGTAATAACGTTGCTCGCTGCCATGATTGCGCAATCGGCGCACATGGTCGGCCAGTTCCTCGTCGTTGGTGGTGACGCAGCCGCCGTCGCCGCACGCGCTCAGATTCTTGGTGGGATAAAAGCTGAAGCCTGCAGCTTTACCCAGCGTCCCAGCCTTCTTGCCCTTCCAGGCCGCGCCGAACGCCTGCGCCGCATCTTCGACCACGTCGACACCATGTTCCTTGGCTAGTTCGCCAAATCGATCCATGTCGGCGCACTGGCCATACAGGTGCACCGGCATCACGGCGCGAATGTTGTCCCCGCGCACGTTTCAGCGCCTTCTCGACCTTGGCGGGATCGAGGTTCAGGGTTGCCGGATCGACATCAGCCAGCACCGGCGTCGCGCCGCAGCGCACGATCGAACTGACCGAGGCGAAGAAGCTGAACGGAGTGGTGATGACGCTGGTGTCCGGCTCGACTCCGCAGGCCTGCAGCGCCAGCCACAGCGCGTCGGTCCCAGAAGCGCAGCCAACGCTGGCGCTCGCACCCCAGGTACTCAGCCGATTCGCGCTCGAAGCCGTCGAGCTCCGGGCCGCCGATGAAATGCTGCGTCGTCAGCACGCCCTCGACGGCAGCGTTCACCTCATCCTTGATGCTCTCGTACTGCCGCTTCAGGTCGAGCATGGGAACGGGCTGCGGATAGTGCGGCGGAAGTCGGATTGGCGGACGGCTGTACAGAGTTTAACGGCATGGTGAAACTTCAATTTTAGCAGCGCCGCCTGGCCCTCACGGCGACCGAACTCACTATCGTCCGGCAAACATGATGTAGTGGCTGGCCGCGCCCATGAAGAACAGCATGGGAAACGACAGCCAGAAGTTCACCCGCGAGCACAGCAACGACAGTCTCGCCATCTTGGCTGCCTCCGGCGGCATGGCCGTGCCCTTTGCTGCGCTTTCTTCGGTCCAGCGAATGATCTTCTTCTGCATCCGCCAGACGATGCCCCACACGTTCAGCATCATGAACCAGCCCAGGCCGCCGCCGATGCCGATGGACAAGGCGCGATTGCTTTCCCAGCCTTGCTGGTTGAGGCTCAGGAAGACATAAGCTGCCGCGATGATTACCACGGCCACGATCATCCCCAGCACCGGCCCCTTTCTCAGAACCTCCGCCGGCGACATCAGCAGGCCCATCTCGACGACGAACGCCAGCGTCCAGATCACGAAGAAGCTGCCGATCATGCCCCCGACCGAGGCGGTCTGTCCCATGGCGATCGCGTTACGGGCGTCGGTGACCACAATGTGGTTCCAATAGGCAATGCCGACCAGCACGGTCACCACCGCGCTCCAGCGGAACCACCACAGTGCCCGCGGCATGAGTTTGGGGACTACCATGCTCCGCTGCTTGGCGTCCAACTCCTGCAGGAACGGGGTGTTGACCAGGTTGAAGAAATAGAGCAGTCCGACCCAGGTAATCCCGGCCATCAGTGAATCCAGCGCAGAAGGATCAGGACAGCCGGTTCGCCTCCCGGCAAATCGATTTGCGGAGCGGCATAGAGCGCCAGCAGAGAAGCGGTCATTATCGGTCTCCCAGGTACCGCAGGCGCTATTTCCGGCGCCGGTCCGCGTTCAGCGGGTGGGCGAATTCTACATCACACGCATGTGTGCTTGTTTTTATTGAAATCGTGCTTGCGGCGTCATATCGTAGATTGGCTTAAATTTGTTTCGACGGTCGATTTTCACATTTCTGAAGCCGGATGTGGACGGCCATGTCTACAGACCCGGGATCGTGAGGGGCCGCGACCTCTGGGGCTGTGCTGTTTTCTTTGCAGATTGCCGAGGGGGACCCATGGAAAGCAAACCAGCACAGAACATCCAGGATTCGTTCCTGAATACAGCCCGCAAAGACAAGTCTGTTATTACGATCTACCTGCTCAGCGGGGTGAAACTGACGGGCAGGATTCGTTCGTTCGACAAGTATTCCGTGGTTCTGGAGACCAATAACCAGGAGCAGCTGATCTTCAAGCACGCCATCTCTACGGTTGTCATGGCGCGCGCTCCGCACATGGAGCGGCATTCCGAACCGCGAGTAGGAGTGGAAGCGGCGGCTCCGGGCACGGTCAGCAGCACGAGCACAACACCGAGGGTTAACTTATTCCGCGCGCGGATGGAACGAACTCCAGAGAGAGCAGCCGCTCCTGGCAAGCCGGCGCGACGCCGCGAACGTGCCTTCCTGGTGGGAGTGGAGTTCCTCTTCCGCCCGCCGGGCAAGCGGGGCAAGTCGCGATCGTCCGCAGTTGATGCTCGCGAAGCGCCGGGGAATCCTCGTCTTCACGCTCACGACGAAAGCTGCCAGGCAAAGTTCCACCTGCCGCTCGGGTCGCGCGGGAGGTCGCCGCTGCCGCCAGTCTGCCTGCCACCGATCACGAGCGCCACGCACTTCTCAGCCGAAGAATCCATGGCCGAGTTGCGCGAGCTCACTGCCAGCGCCGGCGCCGGCATTGCCGGCGAAATCCTGCAGCGGCGGCAGAAGCCCGATCCGGCCACGCTGATTGGCAGCGGCAAGCTGGAGGAGCTTAAAGGCGCAGTCGCCTCCACCAACGCCGACCTCGTCATCTTCGACCACGAACTGACGCCATCGCAGCAACGCAACCTGGAGCGCGAACTCGATGCGCGCGTGATCGACCGCACCCAGCTTATCCTCGATATCTTCGCCCGGCACGCTCGAACCCGCGAAGGCCAGCTGCAGGTGGAGCTGGCGCAACTGCAATACCTGCTGCCGCGCCTGGCCGGACGCGGCGCTCAAATGTCGCAGCTCGGCGGCGGCATCGGCACCCGCGGCCCCGGCGAAACTCAGCTGGAAACCGATCGCCGCAAGATCTACCGCCGCATTCGCCACGTGGAGGAGCAACTGGAGAACGTGCGCCGTATTCGCGGGCAGCAGCGGCAGCGCCGGGAGTCGGCGCCTATCGCGACGGTCGCGCTGGTTGGCTACACCAATGCCGGCAAGTCGACGCTGTTCAATGCGCTTGACCAAGGCCGGCGTGCTGGAGAGCGCGCGCATGTTTGCCACCCTCGATCCCACATTGCGGCAGATCGTGCTGCCTTCGAAGCGCGAAGTTCTGCTGTCTGACACTGTGGGATTCATCCGAAACCTGCCGCATACGCTGGTTTCCGCCTTTCGCGCGACGCTGGAAGAAGTGCAGCGCGCATCCCTGCTGCTGCACGTGTCGGACGTTACCAGTCCTACCGCCGCCGAGCAGCAGGCGCAGGTGGAAGAGGTTCTGCGGGAACTGGAGTCGCAGGACAAGCCGCGCATGCATGTGATGAACAAAGTGGATCTGTTGCCGGAGAAGAAGCGTGAAAGCCTGCGCGACACCGACAGCGTGATCCACGTTTCCGCCGCGAAAGGTACAGGCTTGGACGAGCTGCTGGAGCTGATCGACAGCAAGATCGAGGAAGATCCGGTTCGGAGCGTGCGCCTGCGCGTGCCGCAGTCGGAAGGTAAAGCTCTGGCCGCGCTCGATGCCAAGGCGGTCGTCCTCTCGCGCGAATACCGCGACGGCTATGTCGAACTGGAAGTGCAGGCGGCGGAATCGGTGCTGCGGAGGATGAAGCAGTTCGTCACGACCGAGTAAGTCGAAGCCTAGACAGAACTCTTATCACCTCATAGATCGCTTCGTGACAGGGGCTGCCTTCGGCCGTCCCGTGACGAGTCAACGATTAAGTCGGGCTTGGGGGAACTTCCGATCCTGGTCCCTCTCTGAGCTGCGATGGCATACCTCGCCTAGCCAAGCTCCCGCGCATGCCCCCGATGAAATCGGCTGTGACAGCTTGGGTATTGTCCTGACTTGCAATGCGAGATTCCAGCAGCGAGGTGCGCTCGTCGATGGAGGGTCCCCGTGCTTTCTTCGGTAAGTGAGCGGCCTTTTGAGTCATGCCTGGCATTCTAGACTAGCTCCCATGCCGATCTAAATCACCTGTGTGCCCGCATCCGCCTGCTCGTGGGCGTGATAGCTGGAGCGCACCAGCGGGCCGGATTCCACGTGGCGAAAGCCCATCTTCAGCGACTCTTCTTTCAGGAAGCGGAACTCTTCCGGCGGGTACAGCCGAGCCACCGGCAGATGATCTTTCGACGGCCGCAGATATTGGCCGATGGTGAGGATGTCGACTTTGCGCGCGGCCAGATCGCGAAATACCTCAAGCAACTCGTCTGTGCTCTCGCCCAGACCGACCATCACGCCGGTCTTAGTGGGGTTGACCGGATTCATCTCCTTGGCGCGTTCCAGCAGGCGCAGCGTGCGCTCGTAGCGCGCCCCCGAGCGGGCGACGCGATACAGGCGCGGCACGGTTTCAGTGTTGTGGTTCAGGATGTCGGGCTTAGCATCCATTACGATGTGCAACGGCTCTTCCCATCCCTGGAAATCGGGGATCAGTACTTCGACGCGGCAGTCGGGAACGCGCTGCCGAATCTCCCGGATGGTGTCGGCAAAGACGCGCGCGCCGCCAACGTTGTCATCGTCGCGATTGACGCTGGTGACCACGGCGAACTTCAGCGCCAGCTTCTCCACGGCCTCCGCGACGCGGCGCGGCTCTTCGAAATCGATGGGCTGGGGACGGCCCTTGGGCACGGCGCAAAAGCCGCAGCGCCGCGTGCACAGATTGCCCAGCAGCATGAAAGTCGCGGTGCGATGGTTCCAGCACTCGCCGATGTTGGGACAGTGCGCCGACTCGCAAACCGTGTGCAGGTCCAGTTTGCGCGCCAGGGTCTTCAGGTTGTGATAGTTCTCGCCCATAGGCGCGCGCGCCTTCAGCCACTCCGGCTTAGACACCGGGCGCCGCGGCGCAATGTCGATTTGGATCAGTTCAGCAGCGGTAGCCATCGATGTATCTATTGTAACGAAGGGAAGCCGCGGGCCGCTATTCGACGCTTTTCGCCCTTCGCTTTTCGCCCTTCGCTGCAGGCTGTTAGCTCTTAGCTCTTAGCGTTCAGAAAACCACGCTGGCACAAAGAGTTCATGACATTTGGCTTGCTAACAGCTAAAAGCTAAGAGCTAACAGCCGACCCGTGAGCCGCAAGCGAAGGTGACAACAACAGGCGAAGAGCGAACAGCGAATCGCGGCTTCTCTCACAACGTGTGCAAGTACGCCATCAGATCGTCGAACTGCTGTTGCGTCAGCTTGTCCTGGAAGGCCGGCATCTTGGCCCGGCCCAGCAGGATGATGTCGGTCACGCGGTCATTGTTTGCCGGCATGCCGTTCTTCATGAACGGCTTCTTGAACAGGCCATTCAGGCTGGGGCCGCGCAGATTATGCGTGCTATAGGCGTAGTGGCAGTCGGCGCAACGCGTGTCGTAGACTCGACGCCCGCTGGCTTGTTGCGCATTCAAGCCCAGCTCCGCATCCGTCTTGCGGGGCTCAGAGTCGCAGGCGCCCAGAACGGCGATCACGATTACGACGATGGCAGCTAAGGGGACAAATCGCGCGGGCTTAGGCTTCAACGTTCCTTCCAGGGTTTTTGCAAGCGGACTTGTAGAGGCCGACACCGGACCTCTATCAGAGTTAGAATACACCTCGCATGACGATCGCCCTCAAACGCGTTTATGCCGCGCCATCGCCGCAGGACGGAGCCCGTGTGCTGGTCGATCGCCTTTGGCCGCGAGGGTTGAAGAAGACGGACGTCGCGCTGGATGCCTGGCTGAAAGACCTGGCGCCGTCAAACGAGTTGCGCAAGTGGTTCCATGCTCATCCTCAGCAATGGAGCAAGTTCCGCGAGCGATACCTCAAAGAGCTCTCGTCAGAGTCGGCCAACGAAGCGCTGCAACAACTTTATCAATTGCGCAAAGAACGGCGCCGCCTGACCCTACTATTCGCTTCGAAGGATGAAGAGCACAACAATGCCGTCGTGCTTAAGCAGTTGGTCGACGGCGAACGCAAACCACCCACCGGAACCGGCCCTCTGCGCGCGGCATCCGGCAAGCGTGCCAGCGCGGCGAAGCGCCGGTAGCGGCCCCAGGGTTAAAGCCATTTCCCGGTTGCCACTTTCGCGGAGTCAAAGATCGGCGCTTCCATCGGGGAAAAACCTGAAGGCATCTGTGAAACCATTCCCTAATCGCTTTCCTGCTGCTTCCTCAATCGCCGCGACTCCGCCAGCAGCGCCATGCTGTGCATCAGGTTTTGCATGGTGACGATCCCCACCAGCCGTTGCTGATCGACTACCGGAATCATGTTGAGGCCCTTGGCTCCCAGCTTGCGAAAAGCCGAAGCCAGCGAGTCCGTGCGTTGCGCAATGTCGAAGGCTCGCACCATAGCCGATTGCACATAGCCGTTGCCCCCCACCGCGCAGCGCCTCCACGATTCGTTGTTTGCTGATGACCCCCACCATATCGCTGCCGCGAACCACTGGGAAGTCGTCTTGCAAGGTGTGCACCGCTTTGTGCAGCGCGTCTTCCAGAGTGTCAGCGGGCGATAACGTGGAAAAGCCGGTCAGCATCACCTCTTCCATGCGCACGCTCTCCAACACCGATTGGAAGACCACCGACCGGTCTTCCAGTTGAGCGCCGACAAATAGGAAGAAGCCAATCAGCATCAGCCAGGTGTTCCATACGCCGAGAAAAATAAGCAGCATGGCGAAGGCCTGGCCAATGGTGACCGCGCGCCGTGTGGCGTGGACGTAGTCCATGCGCTCGGCTAACATATGCCCGCAAGATGCGGCCGCCATCCATGGGATAGGCGGGCAGCAGGTTGAAGCCGCCAAGAAATACGTTGCCCCAGAACAAGGCACGAGGCAGATTGCCGGCGTGGACGAAAGGATGCGCCCAAAGCTTGGCTTGCGGCAGAAACAACAGGATGAACACGCCGGAGACAGCGGCAATGGCCAGGTTCACCAGCGGGCCGGCAATGGCGATGCGAATGTCGCGCGCGGGATCGGCATTATGCTGGCCGATATCTTCCATCAGAGTTACGCCACCGATGGGAAGCAGAATGATGGAGCGCACCGCTACTCCGCTGCGGCGGGCGACCAGCGCATGTCCCAGCTCGTGCAGCACCACGCAGCCAAAGATGATAGCTACCAGCACCACGCCGCGCATGGCGCCGCTGGTACCCATGGCCACTGACTGCGTGAACCAGACAAACGCCAGCAGAAACAGGAAGGTGAGATGGATGCGGATGTCGACGCCGAACAATCGTCCTGCCGGGATTGACCAGCTTCTCATGGCTCCGCACGACCCTCCGCATTCATTCTATACACTTTGGGCAATGGGGCAGCGAGCAAGAGCCGTGACGGCGGCGATACATGAAGCGCGGCGTCAGCAATCTGACGAGCCTGGAAAAGATCTGATTAGGCCAACCCGAACGCCTCGAGGCTTAAGCCCGGTCTTACACATCGGGCATTTTCGGACGGCCTGCAGGGTCTGCGTGAGAACCTCTGTCGTCCCTACAGGACTCGGATTAATTTTCCACCTGACCCAGGACTCCGCCTTCGGCTACGTCCTGGGCTAGGCTCTTCCGCGCCTGCGGCGCTCGCTTTTGCATCTTTTACTCCACCGTCGAAAGAGAAAGTTAGTTAGAGAAAGTTAGTTCTCACGCAGACTCTGCGGGGGGTCCCCTTCGAAGAACCAGAAATCAGAACGACGCTTCCAGCCCGACCAGCGCGCCTTTCTGGGTCAAATGGACACCGATCCGGTCACTGTTGTTGTTGTTCACCACCAGCCGTGAGCCCAGCGAGTAGCCAGCATTCAGGCTGAGGTGCCTGTTGATGGTGAGGCCAAGGGTGTCGGCCGTAGAGATGAAATTACCGTATCCAAACAAGTACATGCCGTAGAGATCGCCTTCAACAAACAATCTGGGAGAATTTGTCAGGTAGAGACGGAATTGCGGACCGGCGACGGGAATAGGAGCAACCAGCGATCCCGAGCCGGAAACTTCCGCATGGTGAACGCCGTCGCCGGTGGTCTGCGCCTGCGCAGTCAGACTTGCCTTGGCATCGAAGAGATCAATCTGCACTCCGACTCCAATGTGCCCGCGTTTGCGGCGGATGATGTCGTACTGGTAGCCCGGCGCATATAGGTTGGCCTGCAAATCGGCGTGGGTGGATAGTCCGACATCGAAGGTTTGACCCTGATAAGTGATGGTACGGTTCAATACCGTCTGGCGCTGCTGCTGGAAGGGACTGACAGCGAAGACGAGATGGTTCTTGCGGGTGAACTTCCAATCGACCAGTCCACTGAAAGTGGAATAGGTGTTAAAGCCCAGATCCTTCTGCAGGTCGATGGTTCCATTCTCGCCGCTGCCCTGGATGTTTCCTGAGGGATTGGAATAAAACCAGAAGCCATCGATACGAATCTTGTAGGAATCGAAATCCTCGTTGTCGCTGTCTGCCGCATGCAAGCGCGGAACGGCGATGAGAATGCTGAATACAGCCACCGCCGCCAGGAACGTGGCCAGTCCCGCACGGCGATTCGGTTGACGAGCGTTGCGCATGGAATCTCTCCTCTTAATTAGTTCGGCCCACTGACTATTTCTCAAAAGCGAAAATCCGTTTCCAATCGTTCTTCATGCTGATCACCGTCCAGCCCCTCGACTTGGCTTCGTCATAAAGCGCCTGGGTGAAGGTGCCCACTTTCGTCGCCGGCAGCCCCTGGGCCGGACCGTACGCATACTCGCGCTGCGCGTCGTCGTGCAGCACCAGCATTTCCAGAGAAGTTCCGCCGCCAGCCTGGGTATATTCCAGCATCTGCTGATCGCCGGTGGAATTGCCGAACGCGGCTTTAGGATGCCGGCCGATGAATAGGTAAATATCCTCCGGCTTGCCGGAAAAATTGTTGTTCAGCAACAGCTTCGGCGGACGCATCAGGACTCCCTGGCCCTGCTGATTGTAAGTGTATTGGGTATCGATGGCGGAGCCAATGATCTGTTCGGGAGCGATGCCGTAGACCTGCTCTGCATACCCGCGGACAAAGTCCTGTCCTCCTCCGGTCACGATGTAGGTCCGGTAGCCGTTGGCGCGCAAGTACTCCATCACCTCTAACATCGGCTGATAAATAAGTTCCGTGTAGAGCCTTTGCCAGCGCGAGTCTCTTGACGTGGCCAGCCAGTCTTTCGCTATCGGCTGGAATGCTTCTACCGACATCCCGGTCTGGGTGGCGACAAAGATGGCGATCAGGTCGTGATCGCTGAACTTAGCCATCGCCGCCTGATCGCCGCCGATTACCGACTTAAAGGGCTCTGTCGTTTTCCATTCCGGATGCTGCGGCGCCAGAGCGATCACCCGCTGAAAGGCAAACAGCACTTGCGTATACATGGGGTGCTCAACCCAGGTCGTGCCATCCTGGTCGAAGGTGGCGAAACGGTCCTGGGGCGAAACATAGTTCGTATTCGAGCGGTCGGTAGTGACATGCACGAAGGTCAGGATCGCCTGTTTGGCCGGCCCGTCATTCCACGAGGGCAAGGGATCGCTCTGCGCCCAGGCCGAGAGGGCAACGAACCACAGCATCAGTAAGGCTGGAAGAAATCGAGAACGCAGTTTCATGAGTCTAACCTTCCCTTACATGTGATCGGCAGGTTCCAAATTTTTCTCAAGGGTTATAACGCGCCAGCCAGGCGGCAATTTCGCGGAACACGTCCTGCCGCTGCTCCCACACTGTAGGAAAGTGGGGCGAACCGGGATACGTCACCATGCGAGTCGTCTTGCCGCGCGCGGCCAGGACCTCAAACAACTCCCGCCCCTGATAGGTGGGGACCCGCTGATCGGCCGCGCCATGCAGAATCAGCAGCGGCGTGATCACGTTCTCCGAGTGCATGACTGCGGAGAACACCAGAAACGCATCAGGATCCTTGTCGGGCCAGCGAGCGTCGTAGTCGGTCTGCTGAATGTCGCTGGTCCACATAAAGCTGAGCCAATCGGTAATCCCAGCGCCCTCGATTGCGGCCCGGTAGCGATGCGTCTGCGTGACCGACCAGGCGGTCATGAAGCCGCCTGCGCTCCAGCCGAACATTGCCAGGCGACCGGGATCGGCCCAGCTTTGGGCGATGGCGAAATCGGTAGCGCTGTCGACATCGCGATAGGCGCGATCGCCGAAGTGCTGGTAGATGGCGCTCATGAAATCGGTGCCGTATCCGGTCGAGCCGCGATACTCCGGCTGCAGGACTATGTAACCCATGCCCGCAAGCCATCGGGGAAGCAGGCTGAAGTCCAGCAGGTCATTCGACTCAGGTCCGCCATGCGGGACCACGATAAAGGGATACCGCCGGTCCGTGTGGTAATCGGCGGGAAAGGTAACGATACCTTCCAGGGCAATGCCTTCCTGGCTCGTCCAATGGACGTCGCGGACCGTCTCCTAACGAAATTTTGGCCAGCTGATCTTCGCCCTCGTTGGTAATCCGTTTCAAGGTATTTCCGTTTGCGATCGCAACATTGTCCGTGTGTTGCGGATCGCCCACGGTGAAAGCCTTTACGTTGGGCGCGGAAGCTATCTGCGGCGATACCGGTCCCTCTTCGATGGTTCCATCGGGCCAGCTATAAGTAGGGACCAGAGCGTTGTTTTGGAAGGCATCTACTTCAATCTGCACACCGCGCGCCACCGCCACCCAGATGTTCCCGTCAGCATCGGACGACAGATGAATGGCGCTAGCTTGCAACGCGGGCGTGCGATCCACGGGACTTCCGCCGGCAACGCTGACCGTCCAGACATGGTCCGGAGTCAAAACCGGCGAGGTCGTGCTGAGGAATGCCAGCTCCTTGCCACCGTTTATAAACGCGATATTGCCGGCGGCGTTGTTGATAGTGGCAATGTGGTGGGGACCCGCGGCACTGCAAACGTCAATAAACGACCGTACGTCGTGAAAGCCGATCTTCGGCGTTTGCGATAGCACGGCGATGGAGGCGCCGTCGTGCGACCAGGCGATGCCCTCTTCGGCTGCGTCCCGCAATGTGGGACACCACCAGGCGCCTCCGGAACCATCGGCATTGATCACATACAGGCTGGTAGGCTCGGCTTCGATGACGGTGTGAACATCTTCCAGCGGATCGGGAAGACGCGGATCGGCCAGAAGCGCATAGTGCGAGCCATCGGGCGAGATCAAGGCAGAATGAATGCCCTTGGGAAGGGCGGTGAGCGGCACCGGCGTGGCTGCGGCTGCGGCAGGCGTGTTCGGAGACGCCAGTGGCAAGGTCGCCAGCTGCCCCAACTTGTTTACCTCATAGGTTCCATACAGCGCGGCGCCGTCGCGAGTGAATCCGGCAGGATTGAATTTCTCCGGGATGGCGAGATGAAGCGGTTCGCCGCCGCTGACCGGCATCAAGCCCCACTCGGTGTTGTCAGGGCCTTTAGGGCCACCGAATGTCACACGGTAAAGCAAGGTTTTGCCGTCCGGCGAAATCGCAATGGCATCGGCGTGGCGGAGCGTAGCTGCGTCGTCGAATGTGATTGGATGATGCGCGTTTTGGGCTATCGCCCAGAGGGGCATAATGAGGCAAAACGCAAGAGTCGAAGCCAGATTGCGCATAAGATTTTTCCAAAGAACTGCGAGAGAACGGAAAAGAATATCAAGGGGGAGGACGCCAACGCCACCAGCGGCGCTTTTGGCAAGCACTCAGAAAGGTTCAGAAGGCAGCGCAAACCGGACTACTCCCCAGACGCCGCCCGCAACCATCAAGATTCCTCTCTCAGATTTATCAGTTTCGCTGGGGGCCGGAACACGATAGTCTCAAACATTTGCACTGCACTTGAGCGGTTCCCACTTCACACTCAGAGAGGACGGGGCATGAAGACTTTCGAGAATAAGACAAACGCGACGAGGAAAATCTTGACCCTAGTGGTAGCTTGCTTGGCGCTGCCTGGCATCGCAGCAGCCCAAGCGCCGCAGCAGCAGGCCTGGAGCATCTTGCAGGCAGGAGTCAGCAATACCAACAGCCAGCAGCGGGTTTCGGCCGTCACCGCGCTGGCGTTGATCACCAGCAACCCCAAGGCCGTAACCATGGCGGAGCAGGCTTTGCAGGACCCGAATTCCGATGTTCGCGCGGCGGCCGCAACCGCCCTGGGAACGATGAAGGCCGAGAGCGCCATCCCCGCGCTGCAGCAGGCTCTGAAGGATACGGACCCGAGCGTGATTATGGCGGCCGCGAAGTCGCTGGTGGGCATGAAAAACGAAGACGGCTACGACACTTACTATGCCGTGGCCACGGGACAACTGAAGTCGGGGACGGGCCTGGTTTCGACGCAGGAGAAGGCGCTGAACCAATTGCTGCACAATCCCAAAGATCTGGCGGAGACGGCATTCGAGCAAGGCATCGGATTCGTGCCCTTCGGGGGACTCGGATTTGGCGCCTTCAAGATGATTCACGATAGCGGCGCCAACGCCACCGTGGTGAAAGCCACCGCGCTGAAAATGCTGGCGACCGATCCCGATCCGCGTTCCGGCAAAGCGCTGGTCGCGCTACCACCGATCAGCAATGGGTGATTCGCTCTGCCGCTTATGACGCGATTGCACGCCGGGGCGACCGCTCTCTGTTGCCGGACATCACGACTGGGCTTACCGATCAACAGGAGGTAGTGAAGCTTACGGCAGCGGCTGCCGTGGCGCAGCTTTCGTCGCTGAATTAGTATCCTGTACCGTCTGTAGGACACTGGCCTCAATGTTGTTGCCCGAGCAACTGGGCCAGCGCGGCTTTCGCGTCGGGATCGTCGGGAGCCAGCTGCACCAGTTGTTGCGCATATTCTAATTGCCAACGGCAAGTTGCCCTTGTCGCGCTCGAAGGCGATCAATCCAATCAGTACTTGACGATCCGCCGGTCGGCGCTGATGCGCCTGTTGCAGGATGGCGATCGCCTGGTCGGGCTGGCCGGTGGAATTGAGCGCGACCGCGTAAACATAGCTGTAACGCACATTCTGAGGGCTGCAGCTGCGGCGGCCTTTCCAGCAAGTTCATTGCCTGCGGATACTGCTTTTGCCGGATCTTCAGCAGGCCAAGAGCGTGGACCGGTTCGGCCGCATTGGGCACTATCGCGATTGCCTTTTGCAACCACGGCTCGCCCTGATCGTCGCGGTTCTGTGTGCGGTAGAGATCAGCGAGATTGACCATCGCAGGAACATACGCGGATCGAGGCGGAGAGCGGTTTGCAGTTCGCTTTCGGCCTCGTTCATCCGGCCCATCTGCGAGTAGAGCAAGGCCAGGTTCACGTGATTTTCGGGACGATCGGCCGCAGCCATCTCCGAGGCGATCAACTCCGAGATCGCGCGATCCAGCGCCGTCTTCTGACTTTCCTGCAGCAGATTGGGCTGGGTTCCGGCCAGCAGACGCGCTGCTTCGATGCGCACCGAACGAATGGGATCGGTGAGCAAGTGGCGCTACCAGGCGAACTCGGTCTTGCGGCGGCAAGGATCAAGCGCGCTGCACAGCTTCGCGACGCACCAGCGCATCGTTTCGTTGAGCGCACGATTGCACGGCGGGAAGAGCCGACGGAGTGAGATACTCGGGCAGCAGGCTGAGGGCAGTGGCGCGCGCGATTGCCGGCTTCTGGGAGTCGGTAATCAACGCAGTCAGAGCTTTCTGAGCGCTGGGCAATCCACGCCGGCCGGCATCAATGGCCTCCACGAAGTGCGCTTCCTGTCGGCGATTGGGACCGTACCATTTCACCACCGCTTCGGCTCGCCCAGTCGAGTCGACTTGTCTTTGTGGCACTGATTGCAGGCGTTCGGCGTGCCGTAAGCCAGCGATGAGGTCAGGTCGCGGTACGCGCAGGCTATGATCGCGCCGCACATCGACGACCATGTAGGTGTGGGTCGGCATGTGGCAGTTGACGCAGAGCGCGCCGGCGCTGTCGGCCTGGTGATGGTGATGCTGTTCGGTGCCGAACTTTGCCAGCGAATGACACTTGCCGCACACCACATTCAGGTTGTCTGACGCGCAACTTTGCGCTGTGCGGATCATGACAATCGGAACAGGTTACCCCTTCGTGGTACATCCTGCTCTGTAGGAATGAGCCCCACTCATAGTCTTCTTCCAGGATCTGGCCATCGGGATAATAAACGCCTTCTTCCAGCAAGCTCGGCACGTAAGCATCGAGAAAAGGCTGGCCCGGCTGGAGTCGCTGGAGATGGGGTGGCGGCGCGAGTGACACGGAGCGCAGGCTGTCGATTTCGTTGTGAGAGCGCGGCTGGCCCTTCCAGTGCATCGTTCCGCGTGTCCGGCTCGGAGCCCGCCCACGACTCCGTTAGGCAGGCTTCAGATTGACCACCAGGCCGTCATTGCCGGCTGCCACATTGTAAGAGCCTTTATGCGACTGTGCCCAGGCGACATGATTCGAACCGGGTCCGTGGCAGGTCTCGCAGGAAACATCGATCTCCGACCAGGTGGTAGCGTAGCTGTCTTTCGCGAGATCGTAGTTCTTGCGCAGATTGGTGGAGTGGCAATCGGCGCACATGTAGTTCCATGTCTGATTGCGGCCGGTCCAGTGCAGCGGATCGGAGGGCGCGATCTTCTGGCCGGGATAAAGATCGAACCAGCGCTGGCCGTCGTGATCCTTAGGTCGCGAATCCCAAGCCACCACGAAGCTCTGCATTCGTCCGCCAGAAAACGGCACAAGATATTGCTGCAAGGGGAAAACGCCGAAGGTGTAGGCAGGTCGAAGTCCTGAGGCTTGCCGTCGGGCCCGTCGGTGCGAACATAGAACTTGGCATCCTTCTTGAAGAAGCTGGCCGTCACACCGTCCTGGGAAAAGTGAGCACCGGCAAAGTCGCCACGAACGGTGGTATCGCTTGCCGCCAGCATGGCTTGCGCGTGGTGAGAGTCGCGCCACAACTTGGCCTGCTGGGCGTGACACTCGGCGCATCGCTGCTCGCCCACGTAGGTCGCGGCGGAAGTTGCCTTGGGGTTCTGCGTCCGTGCGCCGGAGGTCCAGCGCCAAAGCCCAAAGCCCACGGCAACGAGCACAACGACTCCCGCAATTTCTAAGGTTCGGCTGGACTTCCGAGGCTCGGCTTTGGCTCTCATGGAATCGTTGCGCAACTGTTCACCGTAAGCGAGAAATCGTATCTACGAATTTCGCTGGCGACTGAACTCGCTCTTAACGAACCGCACCAGCTCGGCTGGGCCGCCATCCACATCGCCTTCCTGCGGGCTTTCCACGCCTGGAAATCGGCGGCATCCGTTTGCGGCTGCATGAACCCCTCGCAAAAGACTATTGACTGCTTGCCGTTGGATTCACGGTGATAATTTTGATCGCGCCGTTCGGCTGCTGGCTGAACCAAACTTCGCCATTGCCGATCATCGCCCCTTGGTAGTTGCCGAACAGACAATGGGCGGATTGCTGGGCAATCGCTTTCTGGACGTGAGGGTCAAAGATGGTGTTGAACTCGGCGATAAACTGCGCTTTGGTTTTGATGCGCGTTCTGTGGCTGCCGTGAATCACCAGCAGGGGATAGGAAATCATTGAGGCGACTTGATTCTTGTCGCCGTCGTGGACCGCAGTCCGCAATTCGGCGAGAAACGCACGCGACTTCTGGGCGAAGTCCGCACCTTGATTGTCAACTGTGCTCCCCTGACAAGCCTGTGACTGAGCAGCGTTCTGCGCCTGCGCCGAAAGCAGCGTCCCGGCCACCAGTACTATCCCAACTGCCAAACATATCTTTCTCATCGAGTCCCACCCGCACTGTACACCTATTGCAAGCAGCCAATCGGTCACGACATTGTATAGCGCGCGACCGTCTACCGCTCTGCCAGTCTATTGCAATCGGGAGCGGGAGCGACCGGGAAGACGAGGCGCTACGACGTAATAAAGCTGCACCGAGACGATGAAGGCGATACTCCAGTAGGTGTTGAGGAAGATACACAGCAGGGCGCCGAACGCGTAGAACGACTGGCCAATCACAATGCGCCGCTTGATGGCAACCGGAATCTCCGGCGGCAGGTCAGACTTGACCAGCCTTGCCCCCAGGGCGCAGGTCCAACTGAAGTACAGAGTGACGCCCAGCAGCAAAATGTTCAGCCAATAGACAAGCAGGGCGGGACGATACCTGATGAATTCCGCCAGCAGCGCCGTCGAGAAGGGCGTAATCGAGACCAAGAACAGGAATGCCAGGTGGATCCAGGAAAGGCCGCGGTCGGAGCGGGCCAGGTGATTGAGCTGCGTCTGCTGGCCAACCCAGAAGATGCCCAGGGTCATAAAGCTCATCATGTACATGACCAGGCGCGGCGAGAGCGCGACCAGCGCCCGCCACAGATCGTGCTCGCTGTGGATCGCTGCCGCCGCCGGAGCGCGCAGGTCCAGCACCAGAAGGGTCATGGCGACCGCGAAGATGCCGTCGCTGAGAGCAGCCAGCCGCTCCACGCTTTGTCCGGCAATCTGGTTGTACGAAGTCGTCATCGATTTAATCGTTCACTCCGTAGTGGAGAGCAGCGTCATCGGGAGTGGAGAAAAAAGCTGGTCGCTCATCGGCTGAACAGTTTGCTGAAAGACTCGAAAAGCAGATCCCTCGCCGGCTGAAGCCGGCTCGTGATGACAAAAAACAAAGGCCTTGGACGCGGCGCTAAAGCGCCGACGGATCAAACCGAGTTTTTCAGCAATCTCTTTAGCCGCTCCCCTTGAGGCCTAGCTTGCTAGTGAAGCACCCGCGGCAGGTTCCAATGCCGCCACACGGCAACCACTCGCAAGACAAAGCACACCACGGCGCCCGCGACGGTCATGAAAGTCGGAGGCATTCCCCAGTTCATGCCTGCGACCATAACTGCCGCACCCGCCAGAGCCGCGACCGCATAAACGTCGGAGCGAAGGACGGTTGGTACCCGCGCCAGGAGCAGGTCGCGAACCGTTCCACCACCAACCCCGGTTATGCCACCCATCAACACCGCCAGGAAAGGATGGATTCCGTAATCCAGTGCCTTCGCTGCGCCGGCGACGGAGAACAGCGCCAGACCGGCTGCGTCTACTACCACAATGAAGGACTGCGGAACCTGGCTGACGTAGCGATGCCAGAGAAATACTACGGCGCCGGCGACGAATGCCACCGCAGCATATCGCCAATCGCGAATGGCTCCCGGCGGAATCGCCCCAATCAGCAGATCGCGAATGATGCCGCCGGCCAGCGCCGTAGCAAACGCCAGCACCATCAGTCCCAGCAGGTCGAGATCGCCTTCGATGGCTGCCGTCGCGCCTTCGACCGCGAAGACAAAGGTGCCGACCAAATCGACAACCAGTAGCAACTGGGCGGAGTCGTATCTCATCAATTCCTGCGTCGGAAGGCGGCACACCATGGGATAGCCGCCGGTGTCGAAGCGTTCGATCTTATCACCGCTGGTCGACAAGAAATGAGGATTTGCTGTGGCGTACGCGAAAGCTACGTTCCTTCAAGATCACTTCTACTCTGAGTTCTTCAGCGCTCTGTGCGGCCGCCAAAAGAAGACGGCCGAAGACTCTTGGTCTCCGGCCGCATCCTTGAGGTAAACTCGGATCAAGTCGAGCTCCCGCAGCGGCTAAAGCCCCATGATTTTGCGGGTACGCAACGGACGGTCTGGAGGCCGTCCCCTTCAAAACAAGGCTTAATCAGACTTTCCTTAGAAACTCGAACGATTTTACTTCGTGATCTTCTCGCCAATCGACTTGGCCTGGGTGAACAGCAGCAAGTAATCCGGGCCGCCGGCCTTCGAGTCGGTACCCGACATGTTGAAGCCGCCGAAGGGATGCGCGCCCACCATGGCTCCCGTGCACTTGCGATTGATGTACAGGTTGCCGACGTGGAACTGCTGCTTGGCCACCTCGATCTTGTCGTCCGACGTGGTGTAGACCGCGCCGGTCAGGCCGAACTCGGTGTTGTTGGCGATCTGCAAGCGCGTGCTCGAAGTTCCGCGACTTGATCACCGCCAGCACCGGCCCGAAGATCTCCTGCTGCGAGATAGTTGCCATCGGATCGACATCGGCGATCACGGTCGGCTGAATGAAGTAGCCCGTCGCCCGCTTCGGTCGCCCGCGCGCCGCCGGTGATGAGGCGTCCGCCTTCGGCGACGCCCTTCTCGATGTAGCCCAGGATCGTCTTCATCGACTTCTCGTTGACCACCGGGCCCATGTTCGGATTCTGCGTCGGATCGCCGACGCGTGATCTTCTCCACGCGCTCCTTCAGCCGCTGCAGGAACTTGTCATAGATGCGCTCGTCGACGATGGCGCGCGAGCAGGCCGAACACTTCTGGCCGCTGAAGCCGAAAGCCGCGCTGGCCACGCCTTCGACCGCCGCGTCGAAATCGGCGTCGGCATCGACGATGATCGAGTCCTTGCCGCCCATCTCCAGGATGGTGCGCTTGATCCAGATCTGGCCGGGCTGCTGCACGGCGGCGCGCTGATTGATGTGCAGGCCCACTTCCTTCGATCCGGTGAACGCGATGTAGCGCGTCTTGGGATGCTCGACGATGGCGTTGCCGAAGCTGCTGCCGTGGCCGGGACAGAAATTGACCACGCCGTCCGGCAGCCCGGCTTCTTCCAGGATCTCGAAGAACTTCGCGGCGATGGTCGGCGAATCGCCCGAGGGCTTCAGGACGACCGTGTTGCCGCAGACGATCGAGGCCAGCGTCATGCCGCCCATGATGGCGCCGGGAAATTCCACGGCGGAATCACCGCGCCCACGCCCAGCGGAATGTAGCGCAGCCAATCGCGCTCGCCGGGCAACTGCACCGGCGTCTCGGCCTTGGACAGGCGCAGCGCTTCCAGCGCGTAGAAGTCGCAGAAGTCGATCAGCTCGGCGATGTCGCCATCGGCCTCGGCCCAGTTCTTGCCGACCTCGAAGACCATCCACGCCATCAGCTCGAACTTGCGCTCGCGCAGCAGATGGCTGACGCGGAACAGCAGGTTGGTGCGCTCCTCGACCGAGCGTGTACTTCCAGGTCTCGAACGCCTTCAGCGCGGCCTGCATCGCAGGCTCGACTTCAGCTGCGCCCGCGGTCGAAAACATGCCGACTACTTCCGACGGCTTGGCCGGATTGAGCGACTGGGTCTTCTCGTCGGTCTTCACGCGGCGGCCGCCGATCACCAGATCGTATTCGCGGCCCAGCTCGTTGCGGACCTTCTCGATGGCGGCGCGCATGCGGCGCGTGTTTTCGGGATTGCTGAAGTCGACCGAGGGCTCGTTCTTGAATGTGGTCGGAATGCGGGCGTTATTGATGGTGGCGGCGATGCGGGTTCCCTCGCGCGCAGGAGTCGTGGTTGTAGCCATAAGTGCGTCCTCTCAGTAGCTGATTTCAGGGTGACTCTTAGTAGATGCGGCGCGGCTCCAGCGAGATGCGAACAGCCGCGCGAACCCCTTATTTTACACGGTTCTGAAGGACTTCGACGGCCTCAGCTCAGCGGGCTTCGCGATCAGCTCCGAATCCGACCAATTGAAGATCTCCGGCCCGCACGAAGGCTTCCGTCTCCTTCAGAATTTGCGCGACCAGTTCCGGCGACGCCGCTTCGCAATAGACGCGCAACAACGGCTCCGTTCCTGAAGCGCGAACCAGCACCCAAGCTTCGGCGCCATTTCCGTTAGTCGGAGCATCGAGGAAGAACTTCACGCCGTCCAGCGTTTCGACTCTTCAACACGTCGAAGCTGCCCATCGTTTTGGGCTCTGGCCTGGGCGCGGCGCATCGCATCATCCTTCACTTCGTTGCTGAGATGAAGATCGATGCGGCCATAATGATGCTCGCCATACTCCTGCTGCAGATCACGCACCAGTTGCCCCAGCGGCTTGCCCTCTTCGGCCATGATGTTGGCCAGCAGCAGCGAGTTCAGAAGGCCGTCGCGCTCCGGCAAGTGACGGCGAATGCCGATGCCGCCCGACTCTTCTCCGCCGATCAGAATGTCGCGCTCCAGCATGAGATCGCAGATGTATTTGAAGCCGATGCCGCACTCGTGCAGCTTGCGCCCATACTTCGCGGCGATGCGATCGAGCATGCGGGTAGTGTTGAATGCGCGCACGATTTCGCCCGGCCACTGCTTGCGCTTGAGCAGCCACTCCAGGATCACCGCGATAACATTTGTGCGCAGTCGACGAAGCTGCCGTCTTCCGCTACCGCACCAAGGCGGTCGGCGTCGCCGTCGGTAGCCATGCCGCCTGGCAGTGCTCGCGCACGACGGTTTCCTGCAGCATCGCGATGTGCGGCGGGATTGGCTCAGGATTGATTCCGGGGAACAGCGGGTTGACCTCGCCGCGAATCTCGATATGATGGATGCCGCTCTCGGTGAAGATGCCTTTCAGCACGCCGCGTCCGGCGCCATACATCACGTCGATGGCGAACTTGAAGCCGGCTTTCTGGATGCACTTCAGATCCACGAAGTTCTTGATGGCCGCGATGTATGGCGTCTTGAAGTCGGTGACGCGTAACGCTGCCGCCCTTGCGCTCCAGTCGGGGCGAATCCAGTTCGCCCTCGATCGCCTTGCATGATCGCCGGCGTGCCCGAGCCTCCGTAGCCGGCCTTGTACTTCACTCCATTCCAGTTGAACGGATTGTGGCTGGAGGTGATCATCACGCCGCCCGCCGTGCCCAGGTTCTTCACTGCATAGGAAAGCGCAGGCGTGGGCGTGTAGTCATCGGACAGCCGGACGGCGATGCCTGCAGCGGCCAGAACTTCGGAGATGATTTCCGCCGCGCGCTGCGAGGCGAAGCGCGTGTCGTAGCCGACGACCAGACCCTTGCTCGCGTCCTCGTGCTTATGGACGTAAGTTGCCATCGCGTTGCCGACGCGGCGAACGTTGTCGAAGGTGAAGTCGTCGGCAATGATGCCGCGCCATCCGTCGGTGCCGAACTTGATTTGCGTTGCCAGAATGCCTCCCTGCCTTACTTGTCGTGATCCCTCGATGTGAACGCAGCAGCGCTTCGCATCTCGTGGCGGCTGTCTTCATCGAGCTGAGACATCTTGGCGAGCTTTTCCGCTGCTTCGTCCAGCGTGAAGGTACGCTCATTCAGAAGACGAATCACCTGTAACATGTTGTTCGCCTGGTAGACCTCCTCCAGGTCCTCGATGAACTGGGTAACCTCTGGGGCGCGACTTCGCAATGATTGCAGCCGCAAGTGTGGGTCAGCTTATCCAGCCGCGTGTTCCATGATTTTGGAAGTTTCGTACTCATAATGTGGTCCTCTGCTGCCCGACTGAGAAGTTCTCTTTCATTCTAACCAGCAGCACCGGGCATAACGAGAATGGCCGTCACGTGGCAGCGGCGCAATCCCAATTGGGAGCCAAAAGCGTGCATACGACGCACCTGTGTTCTGTTTCCCTGCGCACCTCCTGAGCCACTCCCGTCATCACACCAGCCGCTTCAATTTCTTCTCGTCGAGGTGCTTCACGATCTTGCCGACATCCTGCGAGTGTTCGCGAGTGGTGATCAGCAGGGCATCGTCGGTTTCGACTACGACCAGATTATTCACTCCCACCGCAGCGACAAATTTCCGTCCGGAGTGAATGAAATTTCCCGTAGCGTTCAGGGTAAAGCTTTGGTCGGCAACGATGACGTTGGCGCCGTCTTCCTTACCCCCATTGCGATGTTCGTAGAGCGCAGTCCACGAGCCCAGATCGTTCCAGCCGAAGCTGGCCGGAATACAATAGAGGCCAGACTTGCCTTCGCCCTTGGCCGAGCGCGGCTCCAGCACGGCATAGTCTATGCTGATGTTCTCGCATTTGGGATAGAGCCTGGCAAATGTCTTCTCAAACTTTCGCGTGCCGTAGCTGGCGGCAATCTCTTCCAACAGCGGCGCGGTTTTGGGCAGGTGCTCGCGCAAGGCGTCGGCGAGGGTGCGCGCGCCCCAGACAAACATCCCGCTGTTCCAGAAGAAATTTCCCGCTTTAACGAACTGCTCAGCCACGTCGGCGGAGGGCTTCTCGGTGAAGCGCCGCACCTGCAACACGCCCTTCTTCGTTCCTGCTGCCGGCTTCGATATAACCGTAGCCGGTTTCGGCGCGGGTGGGAGGGATGCCGATCACCACAATGTTTGCGCCCTTGGAGGCGATCTCGGCAGCACGCTGGATGTCCTGGCGAAAATGTTTCTCGTCGGCGATCACGTGATCGGAGGGAAACATGCCGATCACCGCCGTGGGATCGTGACGGCCAACAGGAACGCCGCCAGACCGATGGCCGGAGCGGTGTTTCTTCCGACTGGCTCGGCAATGATCTGCTTCTTGTCAAGCTTCTTGAGTTGCCGGACAATCGCGCCGCGCAAGTCTTCGTTGGTGATGATCCAGAATTGCTTCGCCTTGGCCAGCGGGAGCAAGCGCTCGACGGTCTCCTGGATCATGCTCTTCTCGCTGTTCAGCGGAAGCAGTTGCTTGGCCATGCGTTTGCGGCTCAACGGCCAGAAACGCGTACCTCGGCCACCGGCCAGAATGACGGGATAAAAGGTGTTAGCCAATCGAAATCCTTTGTTTCACCACAGAGGCACAGAGACATCGAGAATTTTGAATCTTCGATTGTACTGAAGATCGGGTGGGACGCGAAAAGCGGCAGCACCGTGGATTAGCCACCCGCGGCGCCATAGAGGCGAATACTCTGGACCGTGCCAAATCTAACCTCCAGAAGGCGCGATGGCGGGCGTTCGAAGTGCCCGATCTCTTGTTAAGGCTCTGTCGATTTTTCAGTCCAGCTTCCATCGTCTTCGGGTGATAGTTCGAATAAGGTTCCTTTTCCATGGATGCCGCCCTCCAACGTCGTGCCATACAAGTTTCCGGCAGTGTCCATCACCAGGCCGTCATAAAAGGGAGACAAGCCGTCGCTACCGTTCCCGAAGCTGTGCAGCACGGTTTCGGTCCAGCCGCCGCCCTGTCGCGGTGAGAGCTCGAACGCGGTGCCGCATCCGGCGCCGCCGCAAGAGTGGATTCCGCCACCGAACGTCGTGCCATAGAGGTTATCGGCAGTGTCCATGATCAGGTTAGCGGAAGGGGTGGCGCCGTCGCTGCCATTGAGGTCAAAGCTGTGCAGCACGGTTTCGGTCCAGCCGCCGCCCTCGCGTGGCGAGAACTCGAACGCAGTTCCATAGCCAAACGCACCGCCTCCCTCCGTGGTGCCGTAGAGGTTGCCGGCAGTGTCGATCAGCAGGCCCGCCGTGGGGAGAAATCCGTCGGTGCCGCGGCCGAAGCTGTGCAGTACCGTCTCCGTCCACCACCGCCCTCCCTGGGCGACAGCTCGAAGACAGTTCCAGCGCCATGAATGCCGCCGAACATAGTGGTGCCATAGAGGTTGCCGGCGCCGTCCAGCACCAGGGCCGTGTATGAGGGAGACGCGCCGTCGTTGCCGTTGCCGAAGCTGTGCAGCACGGTCTCGGTCCAGCCGCCACCTTGTTTCGGCGAAAGCTCGAAGACGGTACCCCTGACGTGAATTCCGCCAAAAGGAGTCGTGCCGTAAAGGTTACCGGCGCCGTCCATGGTCAGACCGGTTTCGGGCTGATATCCGTCGCTGCCGTTATTGTTGAAGCTGTGCAGCACCTTCTCGCTCCAGCCGCCGCCGTCCCGTGGCGACAGCTCGAAGACGGTTCCAGCTTCGTGAATGCCACCAATTTGTGTCGTGCCGTAGAGATTACCGGCACCGTCCATGAGGAGGCTGGAAGAGGCCAGGGCGCCGTCGCTGCCGCTGCCGAAGCTGTGTAACAGGGTCTCAGTCCAGCCGCCGCCCACTCGTGGCGACAGCTCGAAGACTGTTCCACCGGCATGAATGCCGCCTCCCAGGGTCGTGCCATAGAGATTACCGGCGCCGTCTATCACCACACTTGAGTAAAGAGGGGAGACGCCGTCGCTGCCATTGCCGAAACTGTGCACCACGGTTTCGTGGTCGGCGGCCCAGGCGTTGGTTAGAAACAACATAGCTGTAAAGATCACGGAGAGGGAACGCAACCGGATGAAGATGCTCTTAGCTTGCACGAGGGTCCTCCTGCTTACACAAAATCGGGGCCAGCTTCGATGAGTGAGGTGCAATTTTAAACTAATTCCAGGCTGGATCGGATGAACTTGATGAACTTTATAGAGGAGACACGTAGAGGCCAGCCTGAAAGCCAACGTACCACCCTTACGCCCAGACCGGCTCTTGCCGCGCCAGTTCCTCCAGCTTTCGGCGGCATCGGCTTGAGATCAGTTCAGCCGTTCGCAGGAGTCATGGCGCGCTGGCGGACTGCGGCAGTTCCGTCTCGGGCTCCGCGGTGGATCCCGTGGGCAATGACATGCGCATCATTTCCAACTCCCACTGCGGCCTGACCGTGTAATCACGCACGCTGGCTGGAACCACGACTGCATCGCCGGTGGCAAAGCTGATTGGTTCCATCCCTTGTGATTCTACGATTCCCGAGCCCTGTACTGCGACCAAGACATGCGGAGAATCCTGCGTGACCTCGGAATGCAGAGGATCGCGTAGCCGCATCTTCTCAACTTCGAAGAACGGCGACCGCACCAGAATATTGCCGGCCATGCCCTCGTGGCGAACCACCCTGCCGGCATTCGTGTGCAGCTTGGTTGCAGCCAGCCCTTCGGCGATATGCAATTCCCGTGGGCGACCATAATCGTACAAGCGATAAGTGATGTCGGAGGTCTGCTGGGTCTCTACCAGGATCATTCCGCCGCCGATGGTGTGCACCGTTCCGGCAGCCACGTACAGCATATCATTAGTGTGAACCTCTACCCAGTTCAACAAATCCTCTGCGCGTTGGTCATGGATGGACTGCTCGAATTGTTGCAGGGTCACTCCAGGCTTCAGCCCCAGAGCTACCCGCGCACCGGGCTCGGCGCGGAAGACGTACCAACACTCCGTCTTGCCGCAGGGCTGGCCGCTCTTCCGGGCCTGCTCATCGTCAGGATGAACTTGTACCGACAGCTTGTCGCCGGGGAACAAGAACTTCACCAGCAGCGGAAAGCGGTCTTCGTAGGGCGCAGCCTGGCCGACCAGGTCGCGGCCAAACTCCTTGGCTAGCTCGCCTAAAGTGCGGCCGGCGAAAGGCCCGTTGGCGATGCGATTGTCCTCCCAGGTCAGCCAGCTTTCGCCGATCGGGTCTTTCACCGCGCGGGTGTAAATAGGACGCAGATCGCGAACGCCCCAAGGCCGTTCGTCAAAGATGGGGATCAGCAGAAATGGGTAAGGTTGCGACATCCTCTACACACTGGCAAAGAAGTTCCGGATCCGCTGCAGGCCGCGCTCCAGATTTTCCGCCGACGTTGCGTATGAAATCCGGACATGGTCCTGGGTCCCGAAGCCTTCGCCTGGGACTACCACAACGTGGGCCTCATGCAACAGCCGGTGCGCCACATCGGAGGCCGAGTTCATCCCGCCGCGATCGAAATAGTGACTGACGTTGGGATAGGCATAAAAAGCGCCGTTCGGGGATGCGCAGGTGATTCCCGGAATCGCGCGCAAGCCGTCAACGACTTTATCGCGAAGCGCGATGTATCCGGCCCTCATCTGCTTTACACAATCCTGCGATCCTGCCAGGGCCGCGAGCGCAGCTTTTTGCGCGATGGAATTCGGGTTCGAGGTGCTCTGGCTTTGCAGCTTCTGCATCGCGCTGATGATGGGCGCGGGACCGAGCGCATAACCCAGGCGCCAACCGGTCATGGCGTAGGTCTTCGAAAGAGAGCCGATGATAATCAGGCGCTCTTTGACTTCGTGAACACATCCCGCCGAGAACGGTTGTCCAGTGTAGTTCAAATACACATAGCACTCGTCGGAGACCACGTAGATACCGCGATCGTGCGCCAGCTTGAGCAACGACGTCATATCCTTCGGCGTCATCACCGCGCCGGAGGGATTGTTTGGCGAGTTCAGCAGGATGACCTTGGTGCGGGGTGTGATCGCCTTTTCCACCATGTCAGCCGTGAGCGCGAAATCACGTTTCTCGTCGGTTGCCAGGTAAACCGGTTCGCCACCCGCATAGCGCACGATGTCTTTGAACGAAACCCAATACGGCACGGGTACGATCACCTCGTCGCCATGATCAACCAGCACCTGGATGGCATTGAACAGAGCGTGCTTGCCGCCGACCGATGCGATGCAGTCTTCGCGCTGGTAGTCGGATCCGAAATCGGCGGCGTGCCGGTTGACGATGGCGTCGCGCAGTTCAGCCGTGCCTCCCACCGCGGTGTATCGGGTGAAGTTGTTTTGGATAGCGGCAATCGCCGCATCTTTAACGTGTTCCGGGGTTGCGTAGTGCGGCTCTCCGGGGCCGAAGTCGACCAGATCGGCCCCCTGGGCGCGCAGCTTGTCGGCCGCGGCGGATACGGCCATGGTGGCGGAGATCTCGATACGTTGAATTCGGTTAGTCAGAAATGATGAGAGCAGAGTTCCCTCGGCGCTGACGGCTTGGGCTTTCATAAAAGATGTTTACCTGTGGGAGAGATATGTCTTTGGGCGATTCTCAGGCGTACCCGCTGCTCTACCATTTCGGGCACCAGGCCAGTCAGCGGGCCGCCCAGTTTTGCGATTTCGCGCACGATGCGTGAGCTGAGGTACGAATACTTTTCCGCCGGCATCATAAAGATGGTTTCCACCCGCGGTTCCATCTTGCGATTCATAAGCGCCATCTGCAACTCGAATTCGTAGTCGCTGACCGCGCGGATACCGCGCAGTACAGCATTCGCGTTTCGCTGGATGCAGTAGGTCACCAGCAGGCCCTCGAAGATGTCGACGCTAACATTGTCGAGTTCCGAGGTCATCGCCTCCAGCATCTCCTTGCGTTCCTCCATCTCGAAAAGCGCTTCCCCCTTGTCGAGGTTGCGAGCGATGGCCACGATCAGTTTATCGAAGAGTTTACTGCCGCGATGGATCAGATCGAGATGTCCGTTCGTAACGGGATCGAACGAGCCAGGATAGATGGCGACGATATCTTTCAAGAGGCCTCGGAGGCAAGGATTTACGCGGGATGATTCTATGCTGGCCGGGCGGTGAGAGGCAATCATCTCCCCGTCCGGACTGAGGTCTGTAATGCCGCGTGTCCAGGAATTCCTGCGCCAATCGGCGCAGATCGGGGGCTTGTTCGTCCTCGGACTGAACTTCGGCGCCGGATGGAAGTGTCGCGGTGCAGGCGCGACGCGCAGCAGACCAACAGACCCCTCCGCTTCGTTCAGGATGACACCTCAACTACGGTGCAGCACGTCGAGTTCCGGCTGGGACGAACACCTCCCTTACCGTGCGGCACGTTCCGCTTCAGTGGCGAGGCACATCAATTAGGTTCGACCTTGTCTACTTCCTCCCGGCCGGTCCTTTGGGTGTGGGAGTTGGCCCGGCTTCGGCATTGGCTGCTGCCGCTTGCGCCTTGTCCTCCACCGAGATCAAGCCCAGCGACTTGCGCACATCGGTTTCTATCCTGGCGGTGATGTCTTTATTCTCCTTCAGGAATGTCTTGGCATTTTCGCGGCCCTGGCCGATGCGCTCGCCCTTGTAACTGAACCATGATCCCGACTTCTCCACCAGGTTTCCGTTCACGGCCAAGTCGAGCAGGTCGCCTTCATGAGAAATGCCCTCGCCATACATCATGTCAAATTCGGCCTCGCGGAAGGGTGCGGCGGTCTTGTTCTTCACGATCTTGACCCGGGTGCGCGAGCCAACAACCTGGTCGCCATCTTTTATCGCGCCGATGCGCCGGATATCAATGCGGACGGAAGAGTAGAACTTCAGCGCACGGCCGCCAGTGGTGGTCTCGGGATTGCCGAACATGACACCGATCTTTTCGCGAATCTGGTTGATGAAGACCAGGCAGGTATGCGACTTGGCGACGATGCCGGTGAGCTTGCGCAGCGCCTGCGACATCAGACGAGCCTGCAAACCGACGTGGCTGTCGCCCATCTCGCCATCAAGTTCGGCTTTGGGCACCAGAGCCGCGACCGAGTCCACCACCAGCACATCGATGGCGCCAGACCGCACCAGGGCCTCAGCGATCTCCAGCGCTTGCTCGCCGTAGTCGGGCTGCGAGACCAGCAGATTGTCGACATCCACACCCAGTTTGGCGGCGTAGATGGGATCGAGGGCGTGTTCTGCGTCGACAAAGGCCGCCATGCCGCCTTGCTTCTGTGCCTCGGCAATCACCTGGAGCGCGATGGTCGTCTTGCCGGAAGATTCCGGTCCGAATATCTCGACCACGCGTCCGCGGGGGAAGCCGCCGACACCCAAAGCGGCGTCAAAGGAAATGGCTCCCGTGGAAATCACGGAGATGGGGACGACTGCTCCCTTGCTCCCCAACTTCATGATGGAGCCTTTGCCGAACTGCTTTTCGATTTGCGACATGGTCAGGTCAATGGCCCGGCCTTTTTCAGTTTTCTCGTCCGCCATGAAATGCTGCTCCTTGACTGCTCCGTCCCGGCGCCGCGTCGCTCCGGGAGGACAGGTAGAGATAAGTTGCGATGGGTCAGTGAGTCAGGCGCCATTGGAATGGGCGATTTCGCGGTGCCGAGCGCATGGATAACTGACGGCTTATTATACATCCGGTAATTGTCTAGAAGCGAAGCAAAAGCGAATACTCCGGAACGAAAGTACTAGAACCTTGGTGTCTCACATCGGTTTGTGATGGGCGTTACATGAAGCCTCCCGAAGCCGCCTGAGATGCTGGCCGCAGTAGGGGAGGGGTTTCTTGATGCTCTGCGAATTATTAACTGATCGATTACGCAAATAAGCCCTGAGCAACGTCAATGCGATTCCGGAAGGTGTAGGTGAAATCGTAAAAGTGCTTTCCGTCAGTGATCTTGATGGTCATTGTGCCGGTCAAGACCGGCGAGTTGTCCCGTTCCGGAATCGGGCACGACGGAGACGGTGAGCTGCGGTGTGCCGCGTGTCATGGTGCCATTGTGCTGCAGAATGAAACTGCCGCTGCGGCCGTTCAAAGTACCGGTAACCTGTTCGATGGCGACATAACCGGCTGACCCTTTGGCGATATCGCCTCCGGTTAACATCTCACCCTTGCTAGTGCCCTCGAGGTCACCGTGGAGTTGCTTGTCAATCGACATACGGCCCACCGATGTGCCCTTGAGGAAATCATCGGATTGCGGGGTGATTTTCACCTCAAATGATCCGGTGGCATGAGCCACAATGGCCTCCTTATTTCCGGTTGAATTTGGCGAGTGAGTTTGGGCCAGAGCCGCACAGGTGAAGCCCAACAACAACCCAGCGCATACAATTTTGGCACGAGATGTCGTCATAGATGACACTTCTTATCTTTCGTCGTGGCAGTCTTATCGTTTCAGTAAGTCTACCGGCTCACGCACGTCGGTTACGCGGAAGTATTTCGCCAGCGCCGGATAACGCCGGGCAACAGTCTCGTACATCGCGTAGGCGACATTGCGATAGGAGAAGTGTCCGGCCGCGCCAGTTCGCAGCTCGCTGATGTAGATTGCCTCCGCCAGATCCATCTTGAACAAGGTGCGCTTGCGATAAGCCAACGGGATGACGTATTGCGACTGCTCTTCCGCTTCGCTGGCATCGCGGGCGGCAAGCTGCGCCGTGGCGTCTCTCGCGCGCTCCATCACCGAGTCGTAGCGGACTGTCAGACCGGCTGAATCGATTTCCGCCGGAACGTCATAGCCGTGCGCGGCGGTGTAGTCCTGCACGATCTGCACGCAGCGGCGATGGCGATGCATGTCGCGGAATCCGCCAATGTCCATCAGGATGTCGAAGCGGAACTGCTGTCCGGCAGAGTAGACGCGAGAGACTTCGTCATGGCGACCGCGATGGCGCAAACCCATTTCAACGATCTCGCGGCGCTGCGCTTCGGGCAAAGCTTCTACTACCTCTCGAATCTGGCGATAGGGATGATGCGAGTACTGATAAAGCAGCGTGGCCGCGAGCTCGATTTCCAGCGGATCGGCGTCGAGCAGATCGACCATCGGCACTGGCTCGATGGCGACTTTGGCCAGCAGTTCCGAAACGGCCGCCGTCAGGTCGCGGCGAGTTTCCATTTCGTACGCGTTGGGCTCGGCATATTTCATCAGCGTCGGCGCAACTCGAACTGGGCGAAGCAGGAATTCTCGGGCAGGCTCGGCGGCCGCAGGAGATTCGCGCTCGATTTGCTCCAGGAGTTCGCGCGCTTTGGCATGTCCCACGTTGTAGGCCGGGTCCTGAGCGGCCTGTTTCAGCAACTCTCCCAACCGGCGCACCTCGGCGTGAGGGTGCGACAACAGGCGTGAGACCTGGTTCTCCAAAGTGCGAGCGCTGACAATCTGGCCCAGCGAAGTGTTGGCGGCCAGAGGCAGCAGGTAGCGCGAAATGTCGAAGGCCCGGGCGCGCAGAGTGCGTTCGTAGGCGTCCTGCTTCATCTCCGGAGGCTTGGGCGTGCGCTCCAGCAGGTAGCGGAACATTTCCTCGGAGAAGTGACGATACTCGGCGAACAGCAGGTCGACGGTTTCCCGATACAGATCGGCAGCCGCGGCATCCTGCCCAAAATCAGGAACGTAATAGCCGCTCTTCTGGAAGTCCTGATAGCGAGTCGAGCGTTCCTGGCCGTCCCAGCGAGGCTCATCCACGGCCACGGTCGCCGCCAGAATCGACAGGCGCTCGATGGCAAACGCGATATGCGCGAGATCTGCAATGCTGCGATGGCCGTACTGAAAGTAAAATGTGTTGAGAAATTTCTCGGCTTTTTGGTCGTTGATCTCGGCCAGCGATTCGCGCATGGAAAGGGCTGAGCGCGAATACTTTGCCATGCCGTAGGCTTGTACCTCGGGATCGGCGCCATGGACGGCATAGACCTGGGTGCTGGGCTCGGGCTCGGGAAGAAGCTCGGCGTGAGTGTCTGGTTTGTGACCGAATGACATTGCGCTGAATCATATGCGGTATGGAATTCAGTGGGCAACCGCTGAGCCTGTGGGAATCGTGGAAAAATTTCGGCGCGCTGACGACATCACGAACACCTCAGCTGTGTACGAGTTAACCTGATGACTGACTCACGTGGGTTCTAAGAACAACAGACAGCTGGAAGCGGACGGAGGCCGGACGCAATGGGTAGGCGCGGACTCAATTCTGTTTGCCACGGCACACCGTCCGTGGCCCGCACCCATGGGTCCATGGATCATGACCCAGCGTTGGAACGATTTGTTGTTTCTGCACTACTCGCTGGAGCCGGAGATTGTCCGTGCGCTGGTTCCAGAAGCACTGACGCTCGACACCTACAAGCAACGCGCCTGGGTTTCGGTTACGCCATTCTGGATTAATCATCTGCGCCCGCCAGGGGTTCCGTCGCTGCCCTGGTTCTCACACTTTGCCGAGATCAACGTGCGCACCTATGTTACCTATCAGGGAAAGCCGGGCGTATATTTCTTCAGCTTAGACGCCGGCAATCTGTCGGCGGTTTGGGGCGCACGCCTGTTTTATCGACTGCCTTATTGGCAAGCGACCATGAAAGTGAAGGGCAGGGGCGAAGCGCGGATCGACTACGTTTCCAAACGACAGCATGGCCCTAAGCCCGCGGAACTGAAGTGCTCGTATGGTCCGGCGACACCGCTTGCTATTTCACGCCCGGCCGGGATCGATCGAACACTTCCTCACCGAACGTTACTGCCTTTATGCGTTTGGGCGTAAGCGCCTCTATCGTGGAGAAATTCACCATCTGCCGTGGGAGTTGCAGGAAGCGGCGTTCGATCTGCAGCAGAACACGATGGCGCAGCCGACAGGCATTCAGCTTCCGCCTCAGCCCGAGCTAGCCTACTTCGCGCGGGAGACCAAGGTTCTGTTCTGGGCTCCGGAGCGGTTGCTGTAAAGCGAGTCATTCGATTCACCCTTTGCTAGCAGGGCGTGGTGAGGATGATTTCGATCTTTGCATAGTGTAGTTAGAACCTGCCAAGACGACACCGAACGCCGCCCGGTCCGTTCCTGCTGTTTATAATCCTGCTTTACTTACCGAGGAGGTTTTCATGGCGGGAGTGGAAGGCCGGGTCGCGCTGGTCACCGGGGCGTCGCAAGGCATCGGACGAGCGTGTGCGCTGATTATGGCCGAGGCGGGAGCGAAGCTGGCCTTGTGTGCCCGCAACCAGGAGAAGCTGGAGCAACTGGCTGCCGAGATCAACGGCAAGGGCGGAGAAGCGGCGGTCTTCCGGCTCGACGTCAGCAACGAGGATGAGATCAAAGCCGTGGCCAAGGCGGCCATCGCCCGCTTCGGCAAGATCGACATCCTGGTCAACAACGCCGGCATCACTCGCGACCAACTCGTCATGCGCATGAAGCGCGCCGATTGGGACGACGTCATCGCCACCAACCTCACCGGGCCATTTCTACTCATCCAGGCGGTGATTGGATCGATGTTGAAACAGCGCTGGGGGCGCATCATCAACATCACCAGCATCTTCGGACAGATCGGGCAAATCGGTCAGGCGAACTATTCGTCGTCGAAGGCAGGACTGATCGGGCTTACCATGTCGGTGGCCCGGGAAGTGGGGTCGCGCAGCATCACCGTCAACGCTGTCTCCCCAGGCTTTATCGAGACAGCCATGACCGACGTTTTGCCCTCTGAACTGAAAGAGAACCTCATGAAAAATATTCCCCTGGGACGGGCAGGGAGCGATTTCGATGTCGCTCACGCCGTAAAGTTTCTGGCGTCAGAGGAAGCAGGCTATGTCACGGGACAAGTGCTGAACGTGAATGGCGGCATTCTGATGGGGTAAACGTGGGTCGTGACTTGGATAGGTTTGGGCTTTGAGCGAGATCGTAGAGGTAACAACCGAAGAACAGTTAGAGCAGGCGCGCACTTTGTTTGCGGAATACCGCGCGCAGCTGCCGGTGGAGTACTGCTCGCGTGCACTCGATGCGGAAATCGCAGGGCTGCCGGGAGAATATGCTCCGCCCGGGGGCAAGCTGCTGCTGGCAACGGTGGTCGGCCAGCCGGTGGGATGCGTAGGATTGCGTCCGTTCCCACGAGACGGTACTTGCGAAATGAAGCGGCTGTATATTCGCCCGGGATTTCGTGGGGAGAAGCTTGGCATCAAGCTCGTCGATCAAGTTCTGCTGGAGGCACGCCAGCTGGGGTATTCGTTCCTGCGCCTGGACACGCACCCACCCACCATGCGGGCCGCGCTGGCGATCTATCGGAAGCTGGGCTTTCAAGAAGTGGTCGCCGATCCTGTGGAAGCGGTAGCCGGGCTGCTCTACCTGGAGCTGCAACTCGGGCGCGAGTAAGCGCCTGCCCCAACATTTTCAGTCGGCACGGGACCTGGTCAAGTTACTCATAAGGTAACTGCTTATCTGGCTCTGGAACGAGGTTTTTCGGCCACGAATCACATTGCGTGAAAATTTACTTGCCAGCGGTTGCGGCAGTGGTTACTATGCAGTCACCCCCATGGCCACTTCCTTTCAGGATGCTACTCCCTCATGAACATCGGCGAAACCATCCGCAACTTCCGTTTGCAAAAAGGCATGTCACAAGGCGACATTGAGAAACGCACTGGATTGCTGCGCTGTTATCTCTCGCGCGTGGAGAACGGACACACCATTCCTTCGCTCGATACTCTAGCGAAAATTGCTACGGCCATGGACCTTCCGCTGGCCAGATTCTTTAGCGAAAGCGGCGGCGAGAATGGCAGCAAGACAGCGCCACCGTTGGCCGAGGATGAGGTACGGTTCCTGACCCAGATTCGCCGCTACTCGCCCAACCTCAATGACAGCGACCGCAAGCTGGTCATTGCGATGGTGAAAAAGATGGCCGCCAACGTTGGCAGCGGCAGATAGGTTATTCGACCGACGCGAGATTGCTACGGCTCTTAATCTTTCGGTGATCCTGGTCCCGGCGCAGGCTTATAACGATACGGGGACGATCAGGCGGCTTTGTTGCTGTCCGTCAGCGCCAGCACCGCCAGCTCCAACCGGTCGCGAGAGCCGGTTTTCGAGAAGATGCTTTGCAGATGACGCTTCACCGTGTTCTCACTGATCTCAAGATCGGTGGCGATTTCCCGGTTTCTCATGCCCCGGGCCACCAGGTAGGAAATCTGGCGCTCGCGTTCCGAAAGCCGGCCCATTGAGGCTGGCACGGGTGGCTGATCGGAGACCATGGACTGAAGGACGCCGCGGGCAATTTCGTCAGAGAAAGCCAATTCGCCTTCGGCGACCGTGCGGATGGCGGCGAACAGCTGTCGGGGATCGTCGCCCTTCAGAACCAGGCCGCGCGCGCCGAGCCGAACCACTTGAACATAATCGCTTTGGCTTTCCGAGCCGGTCAAAACTACAGAGGCCACCCGGTTACCTGCGCGCTCCAGGGTGCGCAGCAACTCGAAGCCGTCACTCTCGGGCATGAAGAGGTCGAGCACCAGAACCTGGGGACGGTGCTTCTGCACCAGCCCTAACGCCTCTTCGCCGTTGGCAGCAGCCCCGACCACATCAAAGTCGGGCTGCGATTCCAACAAGGCAGCCAGCGACTCCCGCAAGATGGCATGATCGTCGGCTATGACGATGGAAATTCGATTCCGCATAATCACAAGTTTTAGATGCGAGCGCAGGGTGGGCCGGGGATCTGTCTGCACCCGGCAGAAAATTAGACAGGAAGAATTGGTAAGATGGAATCATGGGAAAGATTGAACGGGCAATTTTAAGCGTTACCGATAAGACAGGGCTGGTGGAATTCTGCGCGCTCGCTGGCGGCGATGGGCGTGGAACTGGTCTCCACCGGAGGCACGGCCAAGCTGCTACGCGACTCCGGCATCGCAGTAAAGGACATCGCGGAGCTCACGGGTTTTCCCGAGATGCTGGATGGACGGGTCAAGACGCTTCACCCCAAGGTGCATGGCGGCATCCTGCACGTGCGGGGCAAACAGGAGCATCGCGCCGCCGTCGAGGCTCACGGCATCCAGCCCATCGACATGGTGGTGGTCAACCTCTACGCCTTCGAGAAGACCGCAGCCAAGCCGGGCGTGGAGTTCGCGGACATCATCGAGAACATCGACATTGGCGGGCCGTCGATGGTGCGGTCGGCAGCCAAGAATTTTCAGGATGTGGCGATCGTCACTTCGCCTGCCGATTACGAAGCCATCGCCAAGGAGATGGAGAGCAGTGGCGGATCACTGTCGCTGAAGACGAAATGGCAACTGGCGCAAAAGGCGTTTGCGACAACCGCAGCGTACGACTCGGCAATCGCGTCGACGCTGGAGCAGATCGGCGCTCCGGAGAGCGATGGCGGAAAGTTTGAACTCGACCGTTCGGATGGATTTCCCAAGACGCTACGACTCACCTTCCGCAAAGCCTTCGATCTGCGCTACGGTGAAAACCCGCATCAGAATGCCGCGCTGTACTCCGACGGCTCGGGCAAGGGCATCGCCAATGGCAAGCAGCTTCAGGGTAAGGAGCTGAGCTACAACAACATTGTCGACCTGCAAGCGGCTTGGGACTTGGCGCAGGAATTCGAGGAGCCGGTGTGCGCCATCATCAAGCATACCAATCCTTGCGGAACCGCGGTGGCCAGCACGCTGGTCGAAGCTTACAAACGCGCGCTGGAATGCGATCCAGTCTCGGCGTTCGGTGGAGTGATTGGGGTGAATCGGCCGATCGACCGCGACACTGCTGCGGAGATGGCGAAGCTGTTCGTGGAGGCGATTGCCGCTCCGGGATTCGATGCCCCCGCGCGCGAGATTTTCGCGGCGAAGAAAAATCTTCGCCTGGTGGAAGTGGTGCCCATGGAGCAGAAGTGGGTGCTGAAGAATGTCTCCGGCGGAGTGCTGCTGCAAGACAATGATATGCGCCCGCTGAGCGAGGCCGACCTGAAGATCGTCAGCGAGCGGAAGCCCACGGAGCAGGAGATGAGCGACCTGCTCTTCGCGTGGAAGGTCTGCAAGCACGTGAAGTCGAATGCGATTCTTTATGCTCGCAATGGCCAGAGTACCGGCGTGGGCGCTGGCCAGATGAGCCGAGTGGATTCGGCGAAGATCGGAGCGATGAAATCGGTGTTGGGGATCAAAGGCTCGGTCGCGGCATCGGATGCGTTCTTCCCGTTCCCCGACGGCGTGGAGGAGATTGCTAAGGCCGGCGCGACGGCCATTATCCAGCCTGGCGGCTCGGTACGCGATCAGGAAGTGATCGATGCGGCCAATCGGCTGGGATTGGCGATGGTAATGACGGGAGTGCGGCACTTCCGGCACTAGGAAGCTGTCAGCCGTCAGCCATCAGCCGTCAGCAAAGTCAACATCGAAAGGACCAATTTCGGTGAGACAGCTTTTTCTAATGCAAACCGGCGCTCACTGGAATCCAGGAGCGCCTAACGAGTTGGAATGAGTTCTCTCCGGTCGATTTAGCTGACGGCTGACAGCTCCCTTCAATTCCTGCTGCGGAACTTCGACAGCAGGCGCAGGATCTCGAAGTAGAGCCAGATCAGAGTGATCATCAACGCGAAAGCGCCGTACCACTCCATGTACTTGGGAGCGCCCATCCGAGCGCCGTTCTCGATCAGGTCGAAATCGAGCACCAAATTCAACGCCGCGACAACCACGACTACCAGGCTGAAGCCGATGCCGAGCGGAGTCGCGCCATTGATCGAGTTGAAACGGATGCCGAAAAAACCGAGGATGAATTGCAGAAAGTAGAAGACAGCAATTCCGCCGGTCGCGGCGACGATTCCCAGGCGCAGCTTATCGGTGACCTTGATCAGGCCAGTGCGATAGGCTACCAGCATCGCGATCAGCGTACCAAAGGTGAGCGCTACTGCCTGGATAGCGATGCCGTGGAAGCGCTGTTCCATCAGAGCGGAGATACCGCCCAGCACCAGACCTTCCAGCAGCGCATAAATAGGCGCCGTCACCCCTGCCCATTGCTTTTTGAAGATGGTGACCATGGCCAGAATGAATCCGCCAATGCCGCCTACCGCGACCAAAGGCGCAATGCTCGACATGGCCTCTTCCGGCGAAGTCGCGTTGAAGAAGCGGTTCCACGTCCAAGCTGCGGTGACGACGCAGCAGAGCAGCAGCAGTCCAGTCTTGTTGACCGTGCCCGATACCGTCATGCTTTCGCCGAAGGTGGCCTCGCCAGTGCGGAAAGTGTCGCCACTCAGGGCAGGGTTGGACGTTCTCATCAGTTGCGCCATGCAAAAATTTCTCCTTCGATTAGCTTATTAATTAGACGCGCTGAGCGCCAGCACGACTCTTGTGAACCGCGCTCTTCGCCTTTCGCTCTTCGCTACGGGCATTAGACCTGGTTGTCGTCCCGAACCAAGCGAAGCGGAGAGGAGGGGCCTGCGATTCCTCCCTAAGGCTCAGGGTTCGGCGACGTTTTGCCGCATTGACGGATTCGACCTCTCTTTTCTCCAAAGCGCACGCGTACTACGCGATCTTTCTGGCGAGAAGCGAAGAGCGACCAGCGTCTGACACTAGAACAACGTGTCCTGCCCGCTGGTCATGGCCCTCGGCCGCTTGATTCCGAAGTGGTCGTAAGCCAGTTGCGTTGCCACTCGGCCCCGCGGGGTGCGATCCAGAAAGCCGATCTGGATGAGAAATGGTTCGTAGATTTCTTCGATTGCGTCGGCTTCCTCGGCCAGCGACGCCGCCAACGTGTTCACACCCACCGGGCCGCCCTGGTATTTCTCGATGATGGTGAGCAGCAGCTTGCGATCGATCTCATCGAAGCCATGAGGATCGACCTCGAGCATGGTCAGCGCAGCCTGCGCTGTGGGCTTGTCGATCTTCCCGGTACCGCGCACCTGAGCGTAGTCGCGCACCCGGCGCAGAAGGCGATTGGCAATACGCGGTGTGCCACGGCAGCGCGTGGCAATCTCGATTGCGCCCGGCTCGTCGATCTCGACGCCCAGAATTTCGGCCGAGCGTTGGAGGATGATCTTCAGATCTTCGTGAGTATAGAACTCCAGCCTCAACACGATGCCGAAGCGCGAGCGCAGTGGCGCCGAAAGCAGGCCCGCGCGCGTGGTGGCGCCGATGAAGGTGAACGGCCGCACCTCGATGGTGTGAGTGCGCGCCGACGGACCCTGGCCGATGATGATGTCGAGCTTGTAGTCCTCCAGCGCCGAGTAGAGCAACTCTTCCAGCGCGGGCTGCAGGCGATGCACTTCGTCGATGAACAGCACCTGCTTGTCGCGCAGGTTGGTGAGAATGGCTGTCAGGTCGCCCTTGATCTGCAGCGTCGGCCCGGAGGTTTGCTGGAACGCCGCGCCCATTTCGTTCGCGATGATGTTGGCCAGCGTGGTCTTGCCCAGCCCTGGCGGACCATAAAGCAGCACGTGGTCCAGCGCCTCGCCGCGCGATTTGGCGGCCTGGATGGCGACTTCGAGGTTGTCCTTGACCTTTTTTTGACCAATGAATTCGCGCAGGCGCTGCGGGCGCAGCTTCAGTTCGAAGGACGAGTCGTCCTCCAATGGCACCGCCGAAACGATGCGCTCGCGGTCGGGATGGGAGTGGTCGGAGGGCAAAGACACGCAGGGCGATAGTAAAGGGAAGACACGGGAAGGCGCAAACACGTGCCCAATCATAATCATAAAGATTCGTATTCTGAGCGAGGTTCGCCGCCTTTGCGAACGCGAGTCCAAGGAGGACAGAGGAAGAGACGCCGCGCTGACATCGTTAGTCTCTGCGACGTATCATGATTTCTCACCATGAAGAATCTTGGCATCCTTCTTTCCGGGCGCGGGTCGAATTTTGAGGCCATCGCCGACAACGTCGCCTCGGGCAAGCTCGACGCAAAGATTGCCGTCGTAATCTCCAATCGGGCTGGCGCGGGCGGCATCGAGTCGGCACGGCGACGAGGCCTGAACGCGCTGGTCATTCCGTCGAAAGGGAAAATTCGCGAGGAGCATGACGACGAAGTTGTCGCCGCATTGCGCGAGCATCAAGTTGATCTGGTCTGCCTCGCCGGATATATGCGGCTGCTGTCGCCATGGTTCGTGCAGCAGTTTCCCGGTCGCATCCTCAACATTCATCCGTCGTTGTTACCGGCGTTTCCCGGACTCGAGGCCCAGAAGCAGGCCTTCGACTATGGCGTGAGGGTTTCGGGCTGCACCGTACATTTTGTCGACGAGAACCTCGATCACGGCGCCATTATCGTGCAAAAGGTGGTGCTGGTGCTCGATACGGATGACGCGCATACACTCGCCGCACGCATCCTGGAGCAGGAGCACGTTGCGTATTCCGAGGCGATCAGGATGGTGTTGGAGGGAAACTACGGGATAGAAGGAAGAAGAGTGGTACGGAGGCAAGAATCCTAAGTATCTACGTGACCGTGTTAAAATGACCATGGTCATCTGGAGGTGACCATATGACTCCTAAGACCCTCGCGAAAAGAAAAAAATCGTCGACGACGGCGCCGCGCGGAAGCGTCGGACGAATCGCCGCTGGGGAGTTCAAGGCTAGGTGTCTGAGCCTGATCGACGAGGTCAACGAAACTGGTCACGAACTGATCATCACTAAGCGGGGTATACCAACGGCGAAGCTGATTCCATTCACCGCGCCGAATATTGACTCCTTTTTTGGCAGGCTGAAAGGCATTGTCGAAATCGTGGGTGATCCGGATGATCTCGTAAAACCGATCATTCCTCTGGAAGACTGGGACATGCTGAAGTGATTCTGCTCGACACCCATGTGCTGATATGGTCTGAAATCCAAGAGCGCAAGCTCTCTCGGGAGGCAATCTTAGCGCTGCGGAGGGCTCGCGCCTCGGGCGGATTAGCAATATCGGCAATTACGCTAATTGAAATCGCGAACCTCATTGAGCGAGGAAAGCTTGCAATCACCAGTACCATCGAAAGCGCCATTGCGCGATTTTCGGAAGAAGTGATCGTGCTCCCAATAACACGCGAGATCGCTGCGCTCACAGTACAGTTCCCACCTGACTTCCCCCGCGATCCTTCGGACCGCATCATCGCGGCCACGGCGCGTGCGGAGAACATGCCGCTGGTCACAGCCGACAACCAGATTCTGCGTTGCTCGTTGCTGAAGACGATCTGGTAGCGTTGGCGGCCTTTACATCTCGTAGTGCAGCAGCGAGAAAACGTCGTAGCCCTTCAGCTTGTCGCGGCCTTTCAAGCCGTCGAGCTCGACCACGAATCCCATACCGCAGATGTTTCCGCCCAGTTGCTTAACCATGTCGGCAGTCGCTTTCGCGGTGCCTCCCGTTGCCAGCAGATCGTCGCAGACGATCACGCGCTGGCCCGGCTTGATGGCGTCTTTGTGAATCTCCAGCGTGTCGTGACCGTATTCCAGTTCGTACTTCCACTGCAACACTTCGGCGGGCAGCTTCTTGGGCTTGCGCACGGGAACAAATCCAGCGTTCAGGCGATAGGCAAGCGCTGGCCCGAAGATGAATCCTCGCGCTTCAATGCCAAGCACCAGGTCGATGTCTTTGTTGAGGTAGTGCTCGGTAAGCGCATCGATCAGGCGAGCGAATCCAAGACGGTCCTTGAGCAATGTAGTGATGTCGTAAAAGAGGATGCCGGGCTTGGGAAAATCGGGAACCTCGCGGATAAGCTTCTTCAGATCTTCACAGCTGTGCGCTGGTTGCGGCTGCATGAATTACCAGACTCCTTCAATGCGGAATGAGGACGCCTCCAACAGTTGCGCCCGTGATTCTCCCACGTGATCGACCCGCGAGGCTCGCGGGCCTTGCTCCAGTTTCCGGCGCAACGTGCTGAGCTGCTCGCGGGTGCCCGTTGCCATGACTTCGACGTCGCCATTCTCGCAGTTGCGCACCCAGCCGGCGATACCGAGCTGCGCCGCTTCACGCTCCACAAACCAGCGAAAGCCGACGCCTTGCACGCGTCCGGATACTACGTAGCGGCGGGTTTCGAGATGGTCAGGCATCCGGAATCAACAATCGCCAGTTGGCCCTTCGCAATTGGCGCTCAGCAATTAGCCCTGAGCTTTCACTCCCTGTGAAGCACGATTGTAATCGACCAGCGGGATCGCGTGCAGACAAAGAAACGCGACCCACGAGTTGAATGCGGGCCGCGTCAGGTTTGTCGTCAACGAACCACTAGGTTGCGCGGATCGTCGTCACATGTGTTTCGGCGACATCCGGTTGAGCAAAGAAACTAGTTGCCTACCCGCCGGAGGGGTTTTGACATCGCCCTGAAGGATAATCTGCTTGGCATTTAGATTCTTGCCATAAAGATTGTTATTGGCATCGTCATCGGAACGCAAGGTCGAGCCGTCCAGCGAGACGCCGGCGAAAACTCCCCGGTTGCGCGACCAGGAGAGAATTTCGGCCTTCATCACTACGTCGGTTTCAGCCGAAGTAGTTCGTCCAACTGGACCGGCCGCCACCGACGCATCGCCGCCGAGTTTTACTTTGCTCGACATCACCGAGCGTGCCCCGTCTTCATTCATGATTAGCAATACAAAATCCGTAGCCTGTCCACCGATCTGCAAGCCGAAGCTGCCGCCCTCTAGGGCGAAAAATGCGGGCGCGCTCCAGGGACCACGAAAGTTCGCGCCCGAACGGCAGGTCATTACGCCGCGTCCGTAGCTGGCGCCTACCACGAACGCCGCCTTCTTCACCGAGGGAAACACAACCACGCACTCCGATTTGTTGAGAAGATCACGCGGAATGCCGTCGGGCATGCCCGCGACCGCCTTCATCACTTGATACGACGATTTAAGCCGATCCTCCTCCTTCTGCTGGGTGAAAGCCGGAAGTGCGAAACACACACACAATGCAAAAATCAGCCACCTTTTCACAGGTCGTCTCCAATCTTAAACTTTAGTATTTTGCCCGAAACCACCACTTATTTAGAAGCAATTTCGGAACGAAAGGTGGCTTGCTAACTTCGTAAAGATGAAGGAGGTGGCGAATGTAACCTCGCAACCTACATCCGCCGCTCTGCGAGTGGACAAGCTAGGGATTTATTTTTTCCGTTGATTTCAGGTACGCGACAAAGCGCGAGTAGTGTCCTGACGCTCCTATCAGGACACTACCGAATTGCGTGCGACCGAGAAATGTCGCCCGCCGGCGCTGACGAAATTTCTTACGGCATAACCTCGTACACAACCCCGCAGCCATAGGCACCCGCGTTGCAAGTATTGGCTCCGCCAAATAACGTGGTGCCATATAGATTGCCGCTGGAATCCAACACCACTCCGCCAATAGCGTTGGACCCGTCGCTGCCGCCAGTAAAGTCATGCAGATCGGTATAGATGTAACTACCATTCGACGGTGTCAGTTTGAAAACCTGTCCGTCGTTGGAGGGACCCCCATTTTGCAGAGCTTCATAGACGTTGCCGGCCGAGTCGAGGGCCACGCGGCCGACCGCGAATCCAGCCACCGGGACACTGTAAATCACCGAGAACGAGTAGTTGCCGCCGCCCGAGGGAGTGAGCTTGTACACGGTTCCGCCGCCACCCGAACCTCCTTCCCAGGTGTTGCCATATAGATTGCCCGCTGCGTCCATTACAACGCCTGAGTTGGGATACATCCCATCGCTGGTGCCCTGGAAGCGGTAAAGAATTCTCTCTGTCCAACCGGAGCCCGACCGCGACAACTCGAAGACAACGCCACATCCGTTTGTGCAGGCCGCAGACCCGCCACCTTCCTCGGTCGTGCCATAGAAATTGCCTGCGTTGTCGGCTGTCAGGCCGTCGGAAGGATTCCGTCCATCGCTCCCGCCTGCAAAGCTGTAAAGCACACTCTCGGTCCAATTACCGCCTCCAGCAGGCACAAACTCAAATACTGTGCCAAAGTTATTGGCGCCGCCGACAGCCGAGGTGCCGTACATATTGCCGGCAGCGAAAAGCGGAGAGCTGAAAGGTATTCCGCCGTCGCCTGCGCCGCTGAAGCGATAAATTATTTTCTCCAGCCAGGGCTGAAATGGGGTCCGGGGAAAGGTAGGGCTCGGAGCCAGATTGAACAGGATGCCGCAGCCGGTGGCGCCGTCGAAGGTACACGTCCCTTCTCCACCACCCAAAGTTGTGCCGTAGAGACTACCGTTCGGGCCTATGGTCATGGGACGCGTGGAGAAATCGCCGTCGCTGCCTCCCTGGAAGCTGTAAAGAGGACTAAAGGTCCAGCCGCCGCTCACGTGGTTGAGTCTGAAAGCTGTGCCGCATCCCGTCAGTCCGTCATACGCGCAGTTTCCTGGGCCTCCGGCTCCGGAGGTTCCATAAAGATGGCCTGCTGCGTCCAAGGTCAAGCCGGCAAAGGGGTTGGAGCCGTCAATTCCACCCGTGAAGTTGTGGAGTACGCTGAAGGTTTGAGCTGGGGCCGTGGCCAGCAATAATCCGAAACAGAAAATAAGAGCCACGAAGTACCGGAGGGTGCCGAGAGGGACTAGTCTACGCACTGCATTTCTCCTATTGGAATTTTGCTGAGACGGTGGAGCGGGTCGGGGGCTACCCATTTGCTCTGGAGTTTGCGGCAGTGACCGCGCCGCCGCAAGTAGCATGAAGCAATGCTACGGTAGCATCCATCGGTAAGTTATTGATTTAGCAGAGCGTATCTTTCAATCTCTCATGAAAGTTCAGCCTTTGATCCATCTTGTTCGCGCTTGGCTCGGCCTCGGAACCCGGCTATACTCTCAGGCACGCATCACCGATCTGGCTGCCTATTCCTCAATCCGAAGCGAAAGTGACCGTCCATGCAGGAAGGGACGTTACGGAATCAAGACGATGGACGCTCAATGTTGGGCGATCCGTCTTTGGCGCCGGAAGTCGTGCAAACTCAGCTCGAGAGAATTCTGGCCTCTCCTCTTTTTTGCAAAGCTCCTCGCCACAGTCGGTTTCTGAGTTTTGTTGTGCGCAAGTCCCTGGCGGGCGAGAGCGAATCGGTCAAGGAGTACTTGATCGGCTTGGAGGTCTTCGATCGCGATCCCGGCTATGACCCCGGCACTGACCCCATCGTGCGGGCCGAAGCGCGCCGGCTGCGCTCTCGCCTAGCCGACTATTACCGGGAAGTCGGGCAGCACGACCCTGTCCAGATTGGTTTGCCCAAAGGCACCTATGTACCCACTTTTCATAGCAACGGAGTTACTGCCAAGCTTGCGATCGGCGAAGGCGCTTCGCGTTCGAAGATAGAAGAGCATGGCGAGAAAGTCAGCATAGTTCCTGCGATTGAACCGATTCCGCCAGCGATTGCCAAACGCAAGCGGCACCTCGCTTTGATAGCAGTTCTGGCGATACTGATTCTCGCTCTAGCCGGATATAGCATTCACAAGCTCTACGCCCGAAAGACGCTAGTCTCGCCGGTAACCGAAGGCGCTCCCAACAATGTTCTGGTGCTCGCCGAATTCACCAACACAACCGGAGACGCCGTATTCGACCACGCGCTGCGGCAAGGACTTTCGTCGCAGCTGGAGCAGTCGCCATTCCTTAACTTACTTTCGGACCAGCGCATCGAGCACACGGTCTCTTTAATGGCTCAACCGAAAGACACTCGGTTGACCCATAAGCTGGCCCGCGAAGTTTGTTTGCGCACGGGAAGCGTGGCCACCATCGAAGGCTCCATCGCAAGCCAGGGCAATCAGTATGTGCTCGCGCTACAAGCTGTGAACTGCCGTAACGGACAAACATTAGCCGACCAGCAGGTGACCGCGGAGGGTAAGCAGCAGGTACTGAACGCGCTGGGAATTGCAGCTGCGAACCTTCGCCAGAATCTGGGAGAATCGCTGGCCTCGGTCAAACGATACGATGCTGCCGCCGAAAATGTAACAACGGCATCCTTAGAAGCTCTGCAAGCCTATAGCCTGGGCTCCCGCGCCATGATGGTTCTAGGCGACTATGAAGCAGCCATCCCACACTTCCAGAAGGCAATCAGTCTCGATCCGAACTTTGCCATGGCTTATGCCCGGCTGGGAACCAGCTACGAAAACCTGGATCAGACTGCGCAGGCCGCAGACAGCCTTCGCAAGGCCAATGCTCTTCGTCAGCGAGTGAGCGATCGCGAGAGGTTTTACATCGACGCCCACTACGATCAATTGGTCACCGGAGATCTAGTCGCAGCCCGCGCAACCTACGAACTGTGGTCGCAGACTTATCCCAGCGATGAGGTTCCAGCTATCAACTTGGGCAGAACGTATGCCGAACTGGGCGATTATGACAAGTCTCTCGCCGCCTACCAGAAAGCGTTGAAGCTCAATCCTGGAAGCGGGCTGTTATACAGCGACCTTGTCTATAGCTATCTGTCGGTCGGCCGTTTGGATGAAGCCAAGGCTACGGCACAAGAAGCGCAGGCACGCCATCTCGACTCCGACTGGATTCATTTCTATCTCTATTGGGTCGACTTCGTGCAACACGATACAGCTGCCATGCAGCGCGAGATCACGAGAGAAATGGGCAAGCCGGGATCGGAGGATCTTGCCTTCTACCTTGAAGCCGACACCGCCGCCTATGCGGGACAGATAGCGAAAGCGCAGGAGTTGACTCGCCGGGCCGCCGCATCCGCTCTACACTCCGACCAGAAGGACACTGCGGCTGGTTATGAGGCCATCGATGCCGTCCACGAAGCCTTGGCTGGCGAGCCGGGCACGGCAAAGCAAGAAGCGCTAAATGCGATCGCACTCTCCAACAGCAAAGAGGTGGAAGCTATGTCGGGACTGGCACTCGCCCTGACTGGAAATTCTGTCGAAAGCACGCGATTAGCGGCCGATCTTGCCAAGCGCCATCCAGAAAATACGCTCGTACGGTTCAACGACGTGCCCACAATACGCGCTGCCTTAGCTTTGCACCATGGAAACCCGGATAAGGCAATCGAGGAGCTTGCCCCGGCCGCACCCTATGAACTGGGGCGCGGCGATTTCATTTGGCTTTATCCTGTCTATCTGCGTGGCGAAGCCTATCTGGCGGCACATCAAACTACCGCCGCGGCTGCTGAGTTCCAGACGATTCTCAGCCGGCCCGGCGTCGTCCTGAACGAACCGATTGGAGCGTTGGCACACTTAGGGTTGGGACGTGCCTACGCGCTGGCCGGAGATTCGGCAAAAGCTAAGACCGCATATCAGGATTTTCTGGCGTTGTGGAAAGACGCTGACCCAAACCTTCCCATCCTCAAACAAGCCCAAGCGGAGTATGCCAAGCTGCTTTGAAACAGTTGTCAGAGATCGGTTGTTAGTGATCAGTTGCCAGAAACTTGTTGTCAGTTTCCAGCCGATCGGACACTCGTTGTTGTGACCGCGAAAATCCTAGGTTGGCTAAGTGCTGATAGCTGAGTGCTGTCTGCTTGCTACAACCATCCCTTCGATCGCGCGATCCTGGCGGCTTCGACGCGATTGGCGGCACCGAGCTTACTGATTGCCTCCGACAGATAATTGCGCACCGTTCCTTCCGACAAGTTCAAATCGTTGGCGATGTCGATCGTGGCCATGCCTTCTCCGGCCAGACGCAACACCTGGCGCTCGCGCTCGGTGAGAGGATCGGGTTCGTCGCTCCAGGCTTCGGCGGCAAGTTGCGGATCGATGACCCGCAGCCCGCGATGCACCCGGCGTACAGCGTCGGCCAATTGTTCGGCGGGCATGTCTTTGAGCAGGTATCCGGAAGCTCCGGCATCCAAAGCGCGTCGCAAGTATCCGGCGCGGGCGAACGTTGTCAGGATGATCATGCGTACGGGAACGTTGCGCCGCTTCAGTTCGGCGGCAACTTCCAGTCCAGTACGTTTTGGCATTTCAATGTCGGTGATGAAGACGTCAGGCCGCAGATCCTGTACCGTGCGTAGCGCTTCCTCGCCGTTGCGGGCGCGGGCGATGACCTCGATGTCGTCTTCCATTTCGAGCAGGGCGGCTAGCGCGCCCAAGACCATGGCCTGGTCTTCGGCAATGACGACGCGGATTTTGTCGCGCTTAGCGCCCGGCATCCCCTCAGTTTCGCAGAGCGGGGGCAGCCTATGCGAGCGGCAAATGAATAACCAGGCGGGTTCCCGGCATGGTCTGGCGTTGCAGCGAACCGCCAATGGCTTCCAGACGTTCGCGCATGCCGCGCAGCCCATTGCCTTCGGGAGCGTCAGCACCGCGGCCATTATCGGAGATTTCCATGGTGCAAAGATCCTTGTCACGCTGCAGGCTAACGCTGCATTGCCGCGCCTGCGCATGGCGGACAACGTTGGTTACAGCTTCACGCAGAGCCAGGGCGAGCACCGTTTCCTGCGCTGGCGTGAGTGGAAGTTCGGCAATGTCGGAGTCCACTACGATGCCCGCGGTTTCCAGCGTCTTGCGGGCGCGAATCAATTCGGCGGCCAGGCCTTCGCCGCGGTAGCCGCTGATGGCTTCACGCACGTCGGCCAGCGCCGCCCGCGAAGTGTGCTCGACGTCCTGCATCTCTTGCTTGGCGCGTTGCGGATCGCGGTCCACCAGCTTGCGCGCCAACTCTGCCTTCAAGGTGATCAGCGACAGGGTGTGTCCCAGCAGGTCGTGCAAGTCGCGCGCGATCCGCTCTCGCTCGGCCACTTTGGCCAGGTGTTCAATCTCGTCGTCGGCGCGGCGCAGTTTTTCATCGGCGCAATGCATGATTGCCGCATAGTGGTTCCCCAGTCCCACCAGGACGATCAGCAGCAGCATCGAGACCCAAAACTCAACTGGCAAGTGCAGGCGATATGCGTAAAAGCCGAGGATGCCGACTTCAAGCGTGATGAGCATCGACACGCGCCGCAGACTCGTGCTGAAACCTCCGGCGGCGCTGGCATAAATGAGTAGGCCCACGTTGCCCGCGTTGGATAAAACTGCGATCGCCGCCATCACAATCATCGCGGCTATGGCATAAAACCGGCGCGGTTCGGGGCGGGAGAAGGAATAAAGGTACAGCCAAATAAATACCAGTCCGTAGATGGTATTGCCTATCCACTGCAGCGGCCCAGCATGTTTCCACCAGATCGGATCGACGAAGAACCAGACCATGAATGGAAGCCATATCAGCGGATACCAACGATGTTTGTCATCGTTGGGATACAGCTTCCACCAGAGTTCTCGAAGCCAAAACATCACTCGTCCTCAACTACCGCAGGGTCTATTGTTATCTGGAAATGGTCCGGGGCACAACCGTATACCACACCGCCGAACCTACGATCATGGCGATGATCAGCCACTCAAAGTGACCGCCGAGGGTTAGCCACAGAAAGACGACCATCGTAACCGCCCACAGAATCCATTGTGCGGTCTGGCTTTTCAAGGGGAGTCTCCTAGGTTCGTGTTTCCCTATTGGCTATTGGCTTAAGACGTTTAGTGCCTGCCTCACAGTTGGCAATCTTATTTGTTGTCTCTGTGCTTCCGCTTTCGACCCGCTGCATCACGATTACGAGGTCACAAGTCGTAGACAAATGAGCGAATGGCGAAAAGCGAAGAGCGGCCTCTCTCATCCATACATCTTTCCTTCATCGCGCCGGTAGCCCCAAGCGGCGAATCCCAGGCAAACCAGCGTGAAAGCCAGCAGCACTTCGACATGTCCCCAGGCCGGAGTCGGATTCATCCCCATGCCCACCGTGTTCAGCGCCAGCTGGCTAAGGTGATAGGCCGGCATAATTTTCGCGAACACTTGCAATCCGTGGGGCAGCAGGAATAGCGGAATCCACAGTCCGGAGCAGAACGACATCGGCAAGTAGACCAGGTTGACCACCGCCGGCGCCGAGTTCGGCTTGGCGAAGTAGCCAATAGCCAGTCCCATCGCGCTGAATGGAATCGACCCCGCAACCAGAATGCCCACCAACTTCGCGGCCGTCGCCAACGACAAATGCACTCCGCCGAAGGTGATCCCAACCGTAAGCAGCAGCAGCATAATTACCGTGCTGAACACGACTGCGGCAAACAGCTTGGCTAGCAAATAGGCGCTCACCGGCATGGGCGAAGCCCGCTTCACCTGCAGCCATCCTTGTCCGCGTTCCATGGCCAGGCTGACGCCGAAGCCGAACAGCGCAACTGCCATCACCCCGAAGCAGCCCATCGTCGCCAGCGCGTAGGTTGCAGTGTCGACCCGGTTCGCGGGGTTACTGCGTCCCAACACGACCCCGAAGAGCACATAAAACATCAAGGGGAAAGCCACCGTCGAGATCGCGTAAATCGGAATGCGAGTCTTGTTGATCAGCTCGTACTTGGCTTCCTTGGCGTAGAGCGCGAGCGTGCGTGACAGTGAGCGGCGCGGCACAGGCAGAACAGCCGGAAAAGTAGTGGTAGCCATGTTAGTTCTTCTCCTTCGAATCGGTGTTGTGGTTCTGCGTCAGTGCCAGGAACGCCTCTTCCAGTCCGGCGTTAGTGACTTCCAGATCGGCCAGCCAGGTATCGCGCTGCAACAGCTCGCGGACCACCGGCTCGGCGGCATTCACTTGCAGCTCGAAGGCATTGCGATCGGCCTTCACGCTGAGCACGCCTGGAATCTGGCGAATCTCTTCGATCGCCAGCCGGCTGCTGCAGCGAATCTGTTTGCCCATGGCACGTGCCTTGATCTCGGCAGGCGTGCCTTCCGCCACCACCACTCCTTTGTCGAGCACCAGAACGCGGTCGGCCAGCGCATCGGCTTCGTTCAGGTAATGCGTCGTGAGCAGCACCGTCTTGCCGCGGGCAATGAGAGTGCGAATCTGCGCCCACATCAGGCGGCGCGCTTCCACGTCGAGGCCGACCGTGGGCTCGTCGAGGAACAGCAGATCCGGATTGCCGCAGATCGCGATGCCGAAGAGCACGCGCTGTTTCTGTCCACCCGACAGTTCGCCGAAGCGGCGGTCTTTGATTTCCGTGAGCCCGGCGATCTGGAAGGTTTCCTCCAGCGGAAGTGGGTTGGGATAGTAGGAAGAAAACAGGTCGATGTGCTCGCGTACCTTTAGCGTCTCGGGCACGCGACCCACCTGCAGCATCGCTCCCAGGCGAGCCTGCACCTGTCCGCCATAAGGGTTGACGCCGAAAACCGACACGCTGCCTGAATCGGGCCGCGCCAGGCCAAGCAATACCTGCACCAGCGTGGTCTTGCCGGCTCCGTTCGGTCCCAAAAGAGCCAACAATTCACCACGACGGACTTCCAGGTTCAGATTGTGTAAGGCGACAATCTCGCCATAACTCTTCTTCAGGTTACAAGTCCGGGCAACGCTGGCTGATTGCAGAGTTGAAACGCCGCGCTGCATTTCGCCCTCCGCGGTTACCGGCAAGTCTCGCATCTGGACTTCTTGGGGTGGTACAAAGGCGGTTGACATCGTTCACTCCCGTTCGCCCTGTTCTTCCAGGCACGTGAGCCATGATCGGTCATGCGGGAAACGACCAGTAGTGCCGATTGTCAGGCAAGGGGAATGACAAATGTCATGGAGGCCGCTTTTCGCTGTTCGCTTTTCGCTAACGCGCAGATTCGCAAGAGCAAACCTTGTTTTGCTGAGGGCGGTAGAGTGGACGGGGATAGGGGTCCTTCGACTCCGATTCGCAAAATCAGCGAATCTCCGCTCAGGATGACGGCCGCGTTTCGTTGACCGACATGTTATTAGCTGAAGGCTGATAGCTGACAGTTGATGGCTAAAAGCTAAGAGCGAAAGGCGAAGAGCGAAAAGCGGCCTTCCAGTGACCTCCGTCACTTTCCCACGTGATAGCAGTCACGGCTAGTTAGCCCATTCTCGGGCGACACTTGCACGTAAGAGAGTGAGGGCCAGAGCCGTGGGGTTGCACCCTGCTTTATGCAGCCTGGGCCGAGGTAACGAGGTGAGCCATGTTGCTCGCATATCGCCTGGTCAAACTAATCGAAAACCATTCCGACGGGCTGGCCCGTAGCCTGCACAATCGTTATCGCGAATGCAGCAAGTGTTCGGCCTACGCCAACGTGCCCGACCGTGAACTGACCGAAAAAGTCTATGAAGTTTATCGCCATTTGGGCGACTGGCTGCTGGGCAAGACGGAAGCCGACATCGAGCAGCGGTATCTCGAGATTGGCGCCCAGCGTGCCGCCCAGGGCGTTTCCGTCAGCCAGGTAGTCTGGATGATTTGCGTGGTTCGCGAAAATCTTTGGGACTATTTGCAAAAGCATGCCGAACTGGAGCGTCCGGCGGAAATCTTCGGCGAGCTCGAATTGCTGGAAATGCTGGACAAGTTTTTCCACCTGGCCATCTATTACGCCGCGCTGGGACATGAGCGCGCGATGGCCGGCTACTCCGTGAAATCAGTAACCGTACCTGCTTAATCGAGGCGCTTTGCTTATGACTTGGATTGACCATTACCGCGAGAAGCTGGTGACCGCACGCGAGGCAGTAGCCTGCGTGGAATCGGGGATGAGGGTCTACATTCATCCCGGCTGCGCCGAACCAGAAGCACTGGTGGAAGCTCTGATAGGACGTGCTCCTTACGTCACCGACGTGGAACTCTTGCACCTGATGACCCTGGGCACGTCGCCCTATTGTGCTCCTGAAATGGCGCCGCACTTCCGGCACAACGCCTTGTTCGTCGGGGGCAATGTGCGCGAAGCGGTCAACGATGGCCGCGCCGACTACACCCCCATCTTTCTTAGTGAAGTCGAACCTCTTTTCGAGAGCGGCGAGATGCCGATCGACGTTGCCTTTATCCAGGTGTCGCCGCCCGATCCGCATGGTTATTGCAGCTTTGGGGTTGGGGTGGAATGCACGCTGACCGCCGCCAAGTATGCCCACCGCGTGGTGGCCCAGGTGAATGCGCAGATGCCGCGGACGTATGGCGACAGCTTCATTCACGTCAACGAACTGGACGCCATTGTGGAACTGTCGCGGCCGTTGTGCGAACTGAAGAAGCAGGCTAGCAACCAGACTTACCAGCAAATAGGGGTGCGGGTGGCATCGCTGATCGAAGATGGATCAGTCTTACAGTGTGGAATAGGCGCAATCCCCGATGCCATCCTGCCCAACCTGATGGACCGCAAAGATCTCGGGATCCACACCGAGATGATCTCCGACAATGTGATACCTCTGATCGAAGCCGGCGTGATCAACGGCCGGCGCAAGAATTTGAAGCCACGGAAAATCATTCTCGGTTTCGTATTGGGAACGAGGGAGCTGTTCGACTTCATCGATGAGAACCCCATCTTCGAATTTCACCCCTCGGCCTACACCAACGATCCCTTCCGCGTTGCCATGAACGATCGCATGGTGGCCATCAATTCCGCCATTGAGATCGATTTGACCGGCCAGGTCTGCGCCGAGTCTATCGGACCCGGGTTTTATAGCGGTTTCGGCGGGCAGCTCGATTTCATCCGCGGAGCGGCGCGCGCCAAGTACGGCAAGCCGATCATCGCGCTGCCATCGACGGCCAAGGGTGAGACCATCTCGCGCATTGTGCCCCGGCTGGCGCACGGCGCGGGCGTTTTGACGGGACGCGCCGACGTGCATTATGTGGTCACCGAGTATGGCGCTGCCTATCTGCATGGGCGCACCATCCGCCAGCGCGCCGAGTCGCTTATCGAGGTAGCTCATCCCAAGTTTCGCGATCAACCTGCAGGAATATTGCGAACAGCAACGCTGGTTCCAACGCAATGCTTACGAACCGAAGTGCGAGGGTAACAATGTCATCGCAACCGCGCGGTAACGTCATCATCGATCCTGAAGAATGTAAGGGATGCGGCTTGTGCGTAGAGTCGTGTCCTCCCGAATGTCTTGAACTGGCGCCCGAGCTCAGCAAGTACGGTGTGCATCCGGCGCAATATACCAGCGAAGGCTGTACCGGCTGCGGCGCTTGTTTCTATTGCTGCCCCGAGCCCGGTGCCATTGTAGTGGAACGGCTGACGCCGCCCGCCAAGACCGATAGCCCCATACCGCCCAAACAGGAGGTAGCCCATGAGGCAGCTCTGTAAAGGAAATGTCGCCATCGTTAAAGGCGCTGTGGTAGCGGGTTGCCGCGCCTTTTACGGATACCCGATCACCCCGGCCAGCGAGATCGCCGAATATGCCGCCCTCCTCATACCGGAAGTAGGCGGCACTTTCTTGCAGGCTGAAAGCGAGGTGTCGGCCATCAACATGGTTTATGGAGCCTCTTCCGCGGGCATGCGCGTGATGAGCGCCTCGTCTGGTCCTGGCTTAAGCCTGATGCAGGAAGGTATCTCCTACATGGCGGGTGCTGAGCTGCCGGGCGTCATCGTCGACGTGGTGCGCGGGGGACCTGGGCTGGGTAACATCGCTCCCGAACAAAGCGACTATTTCTGCATCGTCAAGGGCGGCGGACACGGTTGCTATCGCAATCTGGTGCTGGCCCCATCGTCGGTGCAGGAGATGTTCGATCTCACCGTGCTAGCCTTCGAGCTGGCAGACCGTTATCGCAACCCGGTCGTCATCATGACCGACGGTTATGTGGGGCAGATGATGGAGCCCCTGGACATTAAACTGCGCAACATTGAGCAGCCGGCAAAGGACTGGGCAGTCAAGGGCACGGCAGAGACCAGACACAACATGATCAGCTCCATCGTGCTGGAGCCGGACGCGCTGGAAGCGCATATTCGTCACCTGGAGTCGAAATATCAACTGGCTCAGGAGCTGGAGAGCCGCCATGAAAATTACCTCACCGAAGATGCGGACGTGTTGCTCGTCGGTTTCGGCATCGTTGCTCGAGTGTTGCGCTCGTCGATCGATCAACTGCGGGCACAAGGAGTAAAGGCCGGACTTTTCCGTCCGGTCACTCTCTGGCCATTCCCCTCGCGCGAGTTGCGTGAGACGGCGAAGAACGTGAAGTCCGTTCTGGCAGTCGAACTGAGCACCGGCATGATGGTCGAGGACGTGCGACTGGTGCTTAACGGCAGCGTTCCGGTGGAGTATTACGGACGCGTTGGAGGCAACGTTCCCAGCGCAGAAGAGATCACCGCGCAAGTTTTTGCGCGCATGGCAGCCCACGTGTAACCCCCATCAAGCGCAAAAGCGGCGCTTGTCGGGGGCCCCGGTTCTGACCGATATGGCAATTAGGAGAACAATTGTGGAAGGCTATCAGGTAATTCACGAAAAATCGCCGGCGTTCTATGACAACTACGATCGCAAAGCCGAGATGCAGCAGCAGACGCACTATTGCCCGGGTTGCGGACACGGCATCGCCCACAAACTGATTGCCGAAGCGCTCACCGAACTCGGTCTGAAAGACCGCGCCATTCTGGTTAGTCCTGTCGGCTGCTCGGTCTTCGCTTATTACTATTTCGATGTCGGCAATGTACAGGTTGCGCACGGACGCGCTCCGGCCGCTGCGACGGCGCTCAAGCGCTCGAATCCCGAGTCGATCGTCATGGCCTATCAGGGCGACGGCGACCTGGCAGCCATCGGCACGGCGGAAATCATTCATGCCGCCAATCGCGGCGAAAACATCTGCGTGTTCTTCGTCAACAACTCTATTTACGGGATGACCGGCGGGCAGATGGCACCAACTACACTGATCGGCCAGAAGAGCACGACCTCGCCGTGGGGACGTCGCTCCCACAATGAGGGACTGCCTCTGCACGTCTGCGAACTGCTGGCCGCGCTGGAAACGCCAACCTACCTCGAACGTGTCGCCTTAAGCGACATGAAGAACATCATGAAGGCCAAGAAGGCGGTGAAAAAGGCGCTGCAGATCCAGAAAGACCAGGGCGGTTTTTCGCTCGTCGAGATCCTCTCGCCATGTCCCACTATTTTGAAGATGGATCCGGTGGTCGCACGCACCTGGGTCGCCGAAACTCTGACGAAGGCTTTCCCGTTAGGCGTCTTCCGCGATCGTAAACCCGAGTTGCCGGTCGATGCGATTGTTCCCCACCTGACCGTGGCCCAAGCGCTCGGGGTGGAGGAAGACAATACCAGCGAGCCGGTGGTCCGGCGTCATCATCACACTCGCGATCTGACCGTTAAGATCGCTGGCTTTGGCGGACAGGGCATCCTACTGATGGGACAATTGCTCGCCGAAATGGGCTTGCGTGAGCAGATGGAAGTAAGCTGGCTCCCGTCCTACGGACCCGAGATGCGCAGCGGGAGCGCGCACTGCCATGTGACGCTTTCGCACGATCGCATCGGTACGCCGCTGATTTCGCAACCCGAAGTGCTGATCGCGATGAATGAATTGTCGCTACACAAATTCGCCGCCAGCGTAGCTTCTGGAGGCCTGATTCTTTACAACGGCGCCAAGCTGCCCGAGGGCTTCAGCGCGAAGCAAGCGCGAGTGGTGTGCGTGCCGGTATCGGAGATTGCCGATCGTCTGGGCTCGGCCAAGGTCGCGAACGTCGTCATGCTCGGCGCCCTGCTGGAAGAAACCGAATGCCTGCCCGCCGAAACAGCAATGGCGGTGATCGAAACCATGGTAAAGAATCCTAAGATGCTTGCTCTTGATCGGCAGGCAATTGCCGCGGGATGTGACTACGTCGATACCCAGATCGAAATTGGCGCAGTGTCACAGCCGGACGGATATTCGTACTAGCGTTAGCCCGAAGGGTTTGCTGGGTATGCCCCGCCCCCAAAGGGCGGCAGCACATGGGAGTAAGTTTCGCTCGAAACCAATGCCGATCCCTGTCCGACTCCCGAACCTCATCGGGAACACGTCTAGTGCCCAAGTATCTGGTCGGCAGTTCGCGTTGTCTGACCGAAATTCCGTGATAGCAGTGCGGCTTGCTGGGTGGCCTGTCGAGCTTTTTCCGTTTGACCGCTTTGCTCCAAGGCCCGCGCCAACAAAAGGTAGACCCAATCAACCTGCTGAATCTGCATCGCACGAGAGTATGCGTTCACCGCCAGATCAGGTTTCCCGGCTTTTTGTAGGGCCACACCTAATCCAATCCACGCGCCGTAATATCCGGGATTTACCCTGACGGCTAGCGCAAAGCTTTGTCCGGCATTCTGATAGTCCTTCAACTGGAGGTAGGCTTGACCCAGACTATTGAATGCGACCGCCCTTTGTCTCGGAAGAATGTTGTCCAGGTGTACTACTTTCTTGAATCGCTCGACCGCCTCGGCACTGTTCCCATGCAAGGCCTCATAGGTGCCGAGGTCTACGTTGGCGGTGTAGTCGTAGGGCAGAACTTCCACCGCACGGGCGAAGTGCGGGACGGCTTCGTCCATTCGTCCTTGCCTCCACAGTTCCGAACCCAAAGCGTCTTCGGCTCCCCAGTTTCCGTTTGTCACCTGCAGCGTGTGCGTCCACAGAGTTTCATCGTCGCTCCAGATACCAATTTGCCGATGAGTTACGACGATCAGCGGGACCAACACCGCAACGCCGATGCCAACTTTCCAAAGAGCAGGAAGCCGATACTCTGCCGCCACGTCCGCTGCTGCCCAGCAGAACATGATAAAGAGGCCTATGAATGGCAAATAGGCATAACGGTCCGCCATGGCTTGCTCGCCCACTTGTATCACCCCAATCATGGGCACGAGTGTTCCTAGAAACCAGAGCCAGCCGACCGTCAGATATCGGCGTCGCCAGTAGAAGGCAGTAAAGCCAGTAATAATTACCAGGAGTAGGACTGCTGGAACGACCTGCGACCAGGGGAGCAAGGACAGTGGATGGGGGTAGAGAAACGCAAGCTTGGACGGCCAAACCGCTTTGCTCACATATCGGGCGTAGGAAACGATTGCGGTCTCTGCTCGAACGGATTTTGGGAACCAAGTCTCCGCGTGAAACCCGAATTGTGCGGCGATGGTCAGCTTGGCACTGACGGCTGAGAGCGCTAAGAGCGGAAGTTTCTCCAAAACTAGCCAAGCGAAACCCCTGGGTGGAATGACCGGCGTCCCCTCTGGCTTCAAGGAAGGCTCCGCAGCTTCGGCAAACATTCGTCTCAGTGGCCAGTAGTCCCACAGTAAAAGAACGCAGGGAAACGTAATCGCCTGTGGCTTCGCCATCAAAGCTAGCGCGTAGAACAGAGTGACAACCACGTACGGCCCAATGCGCGGCCGGCGCGCATACCACCCGTATGCCGCCAGCGCCAGCAGGAAGAAAAGCATGCTCAAGAGGGTTTTGCGTTCTGCGATCCAAGCCACGGATTCGACATTGAGGGGATGGAAGGCAAACAAAGCTGCCACCATGAAACTGCGGCCTGGAAAGCCGGTAGCTTTCGCAAGCACCCAAAACAGCAGTGCCGCATTTAGTGCATGCAGCGTGATGTTCACGTCATGGTGGCGGGCGGAGTTCAGACCAAACAGCTGACAATCCAGGGAGTGAGAAAGCCAAGTCAGCGGATGCCAGTTGGCTGCTTCCTTAGTCGTGAAGGCCCAGCGGAAAGTATTCCAGCTCAGGCCGGACCGTACATGCACATTTTCGGTGACGTAGTCCGGATCGTCAGTATGGATAAAAGGGTACCGATCCACCGGGCGGTAAACTACGATGGTCGAGACCGCGAGTAACAGACCGAGCGCCATTCCCGCACTGGAAAACCAGGTGCCCGCCCGCGACGGACTTTCAGTTTTTTGATTCAAGGCAACCGGGACCACCTGCCCTCCTGCTTGTAAGTAGCTCACGTGCGCCGTGAGCAACCAGCATCGCATACCCTACCGAAGAAGGAAACCTGACCCGTCCTGACTTTTCGAAAATTCAATAAACCCGCTGGGCAGGTGTTCTCAACATCAACAATCAAAGCGCTGGGATTGCAGGCCACCGCCTCACACTCTGCCGTGACCAGGCTCACTGCACAGCGCTCTCGATTGCGCTGCAATAGACACGCCTACTGAAGCGGGTTTCCCGCGGTCCACGTTGTTATCGATGTGTGCCTCGGTTCGACGTTTGTCCAGGGTGAGTTTAGCTGGAATTCATACTCGGTAGGACAGTCTACGCGTCGCCGTTGAAGGTTTTCCGGATGAAGCGTCAGTCGGCTCTATTCCGGTCGTCATTCTCGACATCATGTTGCGAGGTGTTAAAGCGCTATGCAATCCGAAAAAGACACTGTCCTTTGCCCGCTCTGCCACGGCCACGGTCACGAACGCAAGGAGCTGTTAGTAGTTCGTTGGCGCAGCCGGGAGTTTGAGCAGGAGTTGCAGAAAATCGCCGATGAAGCGGCCTTTGGGAGCACGGGGGGGCTCGAAGAACCATTCGAGAGGAAAGAGCCCGTATACAGCAACGAGTCTGACTAATCTCGCGGGATGTTCTCATTCCCCATCTTTCGACGGATGCTCCGCGTTCGACGGCTGACCATCCGCCGAGGCCGACTTGCGTCGCATCCTGATAATGGCCAGACAGATTGCATAGACCACGAAGGCGGATCCTAGCACGACGAAAAATACAATCTGCTTCAAGGTGATAGCCAAGGCCACGACTGAAGCAGCCAATACCCACATAAAGGCTTCGCCCAGGAAGCCGTCCGCCCAGTGGGGCATGCGTCCGGCAGACGGCAACTTCGGGCGCAGCGCCGGCAGCAGTCGGGGCACGGCCGCGCAGTAGACTCGATAACTGTCCCCCTGGGTCGCCACGATCCCAGCTTCTTCCCGCAGGATCAGGCGATAGTCGAACAGGATCATCCCCGCCACCAGGATAACAAACCCAATACGGCTTGCGATCAAACCAAAGCCGATGCCGAGCAGAATATTACCCAGGTAGAGCGGATTCCGCACGTAGCGATAAGGTCCGTCAGCCACCAGTCGCGAGGTGTGCATTTGCATATCGACCATGACCTCGGCATTGAGGTAAGCCGTGGCCCAGGTACGGAGCGAAGCCGCAGCCAGACATATTAGCGCTCCAATCGCGAAGACGACTTGCACCTCGGCGTCGCTCGCCGTCGCACCGCGAAGGTTGGCAATCCAATCCACCAGCGCCGCAGCAGCGTTCTGATGGTCGATGCTATAGCTGCCGAAGGCAATCCAGAACAGAGCGCCGAATATCCAGAAACGATATTTGAACTCGAAATTGCTGGCAGCCATAATGACAAGCCCTTTGCTTTGCCTTAAGTCTCCCGATACGGCTTGAGCAGGAGCGAGCACGCCTAAGCACGAGAATAATACGCCCGGTCGCGGAACTCGATTACCGGAAACGAGCTCTGGCATGCTCCTAAGGAAGAGCTTGCCAGCCCTTTTCTACAACTTTCCGGCTTCCTGCTGAATTCGTTTCCAGGCATTCTCCACATGCTTTTGCGTGGTGTTGGTTTGGCCAACGCAAAACCGCAGAGCAATCTTGTCGTCGAGGCGAGTGTGAGTTAAATACAGATCACCGCTGTTGTTCAGCCGGTTCATCAACATCATATTGCTGTCATCCCCACCCCGATGACGGAAGCATACTAGGTTCAGCGGGGCCGGAGCAGCTACTTCAAAACGACCATCCCGCCTCACCCATTCCAGAAACTGCTGCGCTAACTCCACGTGTCGCCGCACATGGAATTGGAGCCCGTCCACTCCATAGTGCCGGATGACGAACCATAGCTTCAGCGAGCGAAAACGGCGGCCTAGCGGAATATGCCAGTCGCGATAGTCGAACACCTCGCCCGATTCCGTCGCCTGGTTGCGTAAATATTCGGGCAAGATGCTCAGGGTATCGATCAGTGCCTTGCGATCGGCGACGTAGAAACAGTTGCAGTCGAAATTGGTGAACATCCACTTATGCGGATTGAAGGTGTAACTATCGGCGAATTCCAGCCCGTCCTGAATATAGCGAAACTCCGGACACAAGGCCGCCGTACCCGACATGGCCGCGTCAACATGGAACCAGACATTATTTTCCCGGCAGATGGTTCCTATGGCAGGCAAGGGGTCGAGAGCATTGGAAGATGTAGTTCCTACCGTCGCCGATACGAAGAATGGGACTAAGCCATGCTCGCGATCCTGGGCGATCTGTTTCGCCAACGCATCTGGGCGCATGGCAAATTTTTCGTCAACTCCGATCAGTCGTAAGTTCTCTAGGCCAATGCCGGCAACCATCGCTGCCTTCTCTAGCGAGGAATGTGCCTGGTTCGAGGTATAGGCCACTAAACGGCCGTCGCATCCGCGGCGATTGCTGCGGTAGCGGGTCGCCCGCTCGCGACCTGCCAGCATGGCGCACAGCGAAGAACTGGAAGCGGTGTCCTGGATCACCCCGCCGCCCTTGCCGGTCGACAAGAACTTCTCGGGTAGACCCAGCATGGGAATCAGCCAATCAAGGACAAGAGTCTCCAGTTCCGTGCAGGCTGGACTTGTGGCCCAAAGCATCCCCTGGATGCCCAGGGCCGAAGAAAGCAGATCGCCAAGAATGGCTGGTCCCGATGCATTGGCCGGAAAGTAGGCAAAAAAGTTTGGCGACTGCCAGTGGGTTATCCCAGGCAGAATTACCGCTTTCATGTCATTTAAGATCCCGGTGAAGGCTTCGCCTTGATGTGGAGCCTCGGGAGGAAGCGCCTGTCGAATTTCTCCCGGCTTTACTTGAGACAGTACCGGCAGAGTCTCAATATTCTTGTAGTAGTCAGCAATCCAGTCAATTACAGCATATCCGTACTCCCGGAATTGCTGTGGTCCCATGTGGTAGCTCTTCTTAGACAAAGTGAACTCCTCTTTCTTGACTCATAATGACCCTAGTACAACTCGTGGTCCGCGACAGGCCCACAAATGCTGTCTTTCTGCCCGCATCACCCCATATTAGGCGCGTATTACCTTAACCTAGGTGCTAGCCGGCTCATACCACCTCATGTTTCCGAAAAGCAGATTACGTCCTTGTAATTAAAATTGTCAGCCATCATTTTAAACATACTGTTACACTAACCGGGGTCATTTAATTGTTTGGAAAGGAGAAGCATGGATATCCAGAACATACTTGGCGATCTAAAGAGAGAACGTGAGCGTCTTGACAGAGCGATTGCCGCACTGGAGGGCCTGGGCACAGGGCAACGTCGCCGTGGGAGACCAGTCGGAAGCCATAACGTTGCCGCCGCTACGGCCAAGCGCCCACGCCGTCATATGAGCGCCGCCGCGCGCAAGCGTATCTCTGAGATGATGAAGCAACGGTGGGCAGAGCGGAAACGTAAATCAAAATCTTAATACCCAAAACCGTTGCTGACCGGGCCATCGATCAGTATTTTCAGGAATGCCACTCGTTACTGGGTGGCATTTCCAATTTAGGTCGGCCTGCGAAAACACTTACAGCGACGTGAAGATTACTCCTCGCCCATAGCGAAGCTATACGATCCACGATTATTGAGCATTGAGCGAGTCGAGAGATCCTGTAATAGACACCTCTGCCACGAAAAAAGCGCCCTTGTCGGGGCGCTTCTTTATTACTTGAATGAAGTCCTTACTCCGCTGTGACCTGAACCTGGTCATGCCAGCACAGTGAAGGAAAGATAAACATCATCCTCCCTAGTATGGCCTGATGTCGCACTGCCGGGGAAAACTAAAACGCTCCCCCTCAAGGCCCCGCACTTGCTGGCTTTGCCTACGCGGGCGAAGGCGACACTATTGCGGAACTAGGCAGAAGTACCTAGTTGCGGTTGCTTGATGTCGCTTATCCGCAAAAGACCTGTCTTCAGGATGCGAGCTGCCGTGACATCATCAAGGCGCGCTTGGGTCCACGCTTGCGGATCAGCAGCACTCGGATCCGTTCCAACAGTTCCATGGGAGCGAATTCGCCTTTGGGCAGCCAGCCGTCCGCCAAGCTCTCTTCGCTGCAGCAATTGACGGAACCGGAAAACAGCAATGCTGGAGTTTCCGGTGAAATTGCCTTTAGCCGGTCAATCAGTCGAGCGCCGCTAAGTTTGGGCATCACCAGATCGGCAAGCACCAGATCGATTCCGCCCAAATTCATCATCTCAACCGCGCAATCAGGATCGGTACAAGTGAGGACGCGATAACCGCGCGTTTCAAGCATAACTTTTCGAATGGAGAGAGAGCGTTCGTCATCGTCGACGCAGAGAATCGTACGTTTCGGTTTCATTTACCCCCGCTGGGCCTTCTCGGGAGTGCTGCATAGCTGCGCCCGAAGCAAACCTGGAAGTCAGGCGCGCGCGGCAGTCACCAAGTGGGCTTTTTTAATTCCGCCAGAGCAATAGCGTTCTCCGGATACTACGACCGGCGATGGCCGCGCACAAGTATTGCATGCGTCAATTACACAAGAAATTTTTGGGAGAAGGAAAAAACGAAACAGCACCGCAAACGGTGATTCGCATTCTGAAGAATCAGCGGAAAGGCTTGCTGGATGAGCCTTTTCGCCGTACACAGGATATCCGCAGAATATTCACATCGTAACTTCACCGTTAATCACCTGCACCACGTTACCTCCGACGCGAACATTGGTGACATGGTCTCCGGCCATCGCCGCCCGGATGTAAAGAAAGCTCGGCCGCCGGGTCTCGATTCCCTGCTCGATCAGGCCCTGGGTCTCGGACGCGAGTACGCCGTGCTTCACCGCCCAAGCCGTGCAACAGCCAGCCGCGGACCCCGTGGCAGGATCCTCGCCGTTGTAGAAGATCATGCGTGCGTGCAAGGTCGCATTGGGATCGATGGTCTCGCGGCAGACAAAGTAGAAGAATGCAGGATTGCCGATGGTCGCCAGGTAAGGCGCCATCTGGTTCCACCCGATGCTGAACTTTTGCAGTGCAGCCAGCGAACGGAACGGCACTATGGTGAACGGCATTCCCGTAGAGACCGTTTCGATAGGAAGATTTTCGTCGAGGTCCGAAACCGGGATGCCGAGAACGCCGGCGATAGAATCATGCGGATGCGTGACTCCGAATTGCGGGTCGGCTTGGCGCATCTCGCCGAAGAGCAATCCGTCGCGTTGTTCGAAGCGGACTGGAATTTTGCCGATCTTCAAGTCGAGCACAACTTCTTCCTCGGTTGACTGCTGGCGCAAATACCAGGCAGTGCCTAATGTCGGATGTCCCGCGAAGCGCAACTCATCATTCACGGTGAAGATGCGGACCTTGTGACCTTCGCTTCGCTCGATCGCTTCCTCGCGCGGCAGAATGAATGTGGTTTCGCAGAGGTTGGTCTCGCGCGCCAGCTTTTGCATTTCGACATCGCTCAGGCCCCGGGCGTCCGTAAAGACGGCGAGCTGGTTGCCCTCTAACGGCCTGCAGGTGAAAACATCGAGTTGAACAAAGGCGAACTTACGATTAGTCATATTTTGTGGCTCTGCCATAAATGTAACAGGGAGCGTGCTGCACGGACGGTTTGCTGAAAAAATCATCCTATCAGTGTATTGTTCTCTGAAACGAGCGCCTCCCCTCGCTTCGCCGTTCGCGATGGCATTCCAAGTCGTGAGTGGGTTCGGACGATAGGGGTTCGTGGCGGAGGCCCAATGCGGAAGCGAAGGGGGTCCGGTGACTCTCCCGGTCTTCAAAACCGGCGATTGGCATCTTCGATGTCAATGGTGCGTTCGACTCGCACACGCTTCCGCCAAGTTCGCTCATTCCCGTTGAACAGGTTTTGGACTTAAGCAGAAGACGGCATTCGCCTTGCCGATTGGGCCTGGGCGACTTAACTTCAACACCGGCGACTGGTATCTTCGATGTACATGTTTGGCCGTACCGGAAAATGCTGAAGACTATAATGAAACAGTGAGTCCACGTTGCACACTACGCTACGAAGCCGACGAACATTTCTTACCTTGCAAAGACAATTCCATCAAATGCGTGGTAGCGTTAGAATGCGCCACAAAGGTAAGCACAGCAATACGAGTGCTAAAGTTGCCAACGCCACTCTCACCACGTGGGTGCGAAATCGCTGACTGATCGCGACCAGCAGTAACACCGTGGCGAGCAGAACGGTAGCGCGCACATAGTCGTCGGAAGTTCCTCGCGCTTTTGAGCCCTCTTCAAACAATGCCGAAGCTTCCTGGCTCAAGTTTGGCGGCAGCTTCCAGATCGGCATTACGGTATTCCGGCATCATCAGCGGACCAGGCGGTGAATTGGGATTGTTGAGTGGGTCGGTCTTTTCCCAAGCCGCGAAGGCAGGGCGAAACTCGGGACGGAAGCGGCGCTCGAAGACCTGCACCAGTTTCTGGTCATGGGCAGCCGATGCTTTTATCCACTCGGCGACGCTAGATGCATCGTAGATTTGCTCCTGGCCGCCGCGGTTCTGCGCACCCTGGGCTTCCACGCGAAGCTTCGTCGAGTTCTCGTATAGCTCGTCCTGTCTGCCATCCCATCGCGCTGCCTGGTAGCCACTCCAGGCGGTGGCGATGGCGACCATAGCCAGCACGATCGCTTCCAGGATCTCGAGCAATTGCACCCAGCGCGAGTTGTGGACCGCGCCGTGCTTCTCCTCCACCTCGTTCAGCTTATGAGCAATCTCGATGTTCGCTCCACCCGCTTCAGGCATGTCGGCTCCCGGGCAAAATTGTATTCTGAGTTCGAACCAATCAGCCAAATACTTTTGCCCGCAGCTAAGCCGTCACGCAAAAAGTAACGTCACTTAGAACGGCTTGTAGTCGAACTCGGCGCGTTGCTTTGCTCGAATTGGACTCAGCGGCGTTTGCGCGCAAGCTCTTTCGGTTTCGGTTTCGGCTTTGGCCCCGGCTTCGGTTTTGGTTTCGGTTTTGGTTTCGGCTTTGGCTTAGGTTTTGGCTTAGGCTTTGGTTTCGGCTTTGGTTTCGGCTTTGGTTTCGGCTTTGGTTTCGGCTTTGGCTTCGGCTTTGGATCGGGCGGCGGTGAAGACAGCGCTTGCAGGATCGCTGCTCCGTCGGGGCTTCCCCACCCGCTACATGCATCCCATCCCGGTCCGGCAGTGTAGTCGCCGTTATTCCCGGATGTGATATCGCGAAAAGCATTCGCCGCCGAATAAATGCTCTGATACAAGGTAGGATTCAGATAACCAACTGGTTTGCCCAACGCCTGGTTGACAAGAGCGAGCAGACCTGCCCAGAGCGGTGCGACGGCACTGGTCCCACCCACGGTGAATTGCGAGCCATCCACTTGGACTTCATAGCCAGTTGCCGGATCGGCATCGCCGGCCACGTCGGGCATTCCACGTCCCACAAAGTTTCCTGGATTCACCGATGGCGGCACATTGGCGTTCGCCTGCCAGGAGGGCAAGGGAAATGTGGCGCTCACTCCGCCTCCGGTCGCACCATCGCTCGGAAGGTCATTCCACACGACTTCTTTAGAGATCGACCCATTGCTGAGGGTAAGACTAGTGCCGCCGCAAGCCAAGGCATAGGGGCTGGAGGCAGGAAAGTCCACATGATCGAGGCCGTCAGTGACGCCGTCTGTCGAACCGCTGTCGCCACAAGCTACGCAGACCGTAACGCCAACCGCCGCCGCTGCCTGCAATGCGGTGTTGTAGCTCTGCAACGACTGCGCTGTCCACGTTGACTCTGGACCTCCCCAGCTGATCGAGATCACGGAGGGCTGATTCGTTTTGTCGGTCACGGCCTTGTTGATGGCATCCAGAAAGCCGGCGTCGGTGTTAGGCGCAAAGTAGGCCACGATGTTGGCGGCGGGAGCGACTGCGCCCGCCACTTCGATGTCGAGCATCACTTCGGTGTCGGGACCATTGATGTCGCCGGTGGGCTGATTTTTGGCGCCGTCCACGGAAACGGCACTTACCGGGGGCGCAGGCGAAATGCCGAGCGAAGCAAAATAGGTTTTGAGATCGGACTGAGTGAATCCCCCGCCGAGTTCGACGATTCCGATGGTCTGCCCTTGTCCATTGGCGCTGGTGGGAAACTTATAGGCTGCGGCGACCTGAACCGCCGTGTAGGAAGTGGATGCCGCTTTAGCCTTCGGTTTAGCTTGACCCGCAATGCGAAAGTGCGTGGTGGCTTGCGGACGATTGTCCAAGCCATGCACGCTAACCACTACCCCGTTGAGTTCGGTAGGAAGCTGTAGCCCGCCGGAGCGGCCGCGATACATGCCACCCGGAGATTGATACATCGCAAGTTCCACTCGAAAGGCTTTGGCGAACGCACCCGCATTCCCGGCCAGGGTTACGGATCTGGCAAACGGATTCGCCTGCCTTACCGCCAGACCGTGAGCCTTGGCAAAAGCCTCGACGGTTTTTATGTCCTGCGGATCGGCGCCATAGCGGGCCTCGTACTGGTTGCGAGAAATGCGCTCGCCTCGTGCCAGCAATTCAGGCACAGAAGGCTGCTGTGATTTCGATTGCCGTTCGCGCAGGATTATCGTCACCAACATTTGCTCGTTGGGATCGCAAGCGCCGGTTTTCTTTGCTCCCGGCATGGGCTGGCGTTCGCTGCCGGGGAGCTTCACATACTTATCGAATGCCATTGTGATTCCTCCAGTGTCACCCCTGTCCGCTCATTTTAGTGGAAAGATTCAGTGCATGCCGCAACGCAATGGTAGGACGAACGAACAGTGACGGGAGTTGCTCGGCCTGAGCAGCCGGCCGAAATCGTGCTCACAACCTGGGATCGGAGTTCCAACGCCGCCCTATGGTCATAATGGGCCTTACGCCGCGTCTAAGCGGTGACGGACATCAAGTGCCCGTGTGATGTAATCTTCCGACCGGATCGAATATGGTTTGAGAGAAAATTCCGGGGCATCGCAGTCAACGTAGTCCGAAGGTGTAACTCAATCCCGAACTGCTGCCGTAATCACTGCCGGAGAAGTTCGCAGGAGGCTGATTGTCCCAGTTGCCATAGAACGAGATATTCCACGATAGATCGCTGGTGATTTTTATGTAGTAGGTGACGTTCGTGTTGAAATAAATACGGCCGGGCTCGGAGAGAGCGGGAAATGCGGTAGCCGTAACATCGAGGTTAGTTTTGTTAAAGCGGAAGAGTTTCACCTGGGCAGCAATCAAGGCAGCGGCCACGTTCTGCGTGGAGATAGGATCAATGGTCTGCTTATAGTTGGTGCTCTGCCAAGCCACGCCGCCGATCAAAGCAATGCTGGCGTGATTGGTATTTTTCAGGTAGCGCCCGATACCCGCGCCGAGGTTGGACTGCAGCCGGATGTCCTGCTCCGAGCTTTGCAGGAAACTGCCGATACCGGCATAGAACCAATTGTTCCAGCGCAGTAGACGCATGCCTTCGAGATTCAGTTGATTGCGGGTCGCGGCCGAACTGGCGCCGCTGCTGGCGGACAAAGTGGAATTCAGGCTGGTGTTGGCAGACCAGCGCTCGCGTAGGTAATCGACTTCCGCCCCCAGGCTGTATTGGGTGTTGTTATTTCCCTTGGAATAGATAATGCCTGAGTTGATGTCGCCATTGAATCGCTCCCAGAACTTGTCGGAGGTCTCGCCCATCTTCACGATTTCAGTTCGGGGAATCACCGTCTGTTTCTGCGCGCTCTCGATCACTTCAATCTTCACCGGCCGCAAGTCTTCGGTTTCCGCAGTGCTCAAGGTTCCCGAGTAAACCGAGCCATCCGTGGTTTTCACGATGAATAATTGCTTGCTTTCCAGATGAGCGACTTTCGACCATTGCACTGACGATGTCCCCAGGATGTAGTCGAAGCTGACATAGAGCACCCCTTCATCAAGGCCTTTGATTTCGCCGGTGAGGCGGTCACCATTCTTCATAACCAGCACGTCGGTCTTCTCGCGGGCCAACAGCGGCAACGAAAGAAGCAGAGCGAAACTCAGAATAACGACAAGGGCACGAACGTTCATGGGTCGGCTCCTATACGTACCGAACCAGCAGAAGCTTGGGCTGGTTGTGGCTTACCTCACCGGATCAAATTATGGGGTGCACAACGTATAGTACGGCGTGACGGCGAGATTTGGGATGACGGGTTTTGGAATTCCTGTTAGCTGTGAAGAGTACGGTCAGACGCAGATTTTTCTGCTCGCCCGAAAGGACCCAGTTGAGGCCTACGCCGCTGGATTCGAAGGTTCGGACGAACTAGCTCTTATTGGCACCCGGCAAACGTAGCGGATGCGATCTGAGTGCTCCACTCGGATCCAGTGGTCATGTAGTACTCATTGGCATACCAGAAAGTGCAGCCGTCAGGATCGATTCGCATGCTGCTGTATTCTCCCCATCGCGGACCGAGGGCCGCGCCCGTTCCGTTAATGATCGTCAGCTCATTTTCCATCGTGCCTAAGGGATCGGTAACCTCGCGACCCGACCGCGATGGAGGGATAAATAGTTGAGCTGGACTCGCTATAGCCCAGCAGGATGTCGTACTTCTTGTCGCGGGCGATGGAGCCCATCCAGCGGTAGTTCGAGTCGGGAGCGAATGTACCCGATTGGAAGAGCGAGATGCCGGTGACAGGGATGGCGCGGATCGGAGCGGTGAATTCATACCACCTTGGAGCTTCGTTGCCTCCCGAGGCGGTGGAATCGTGCAGCACGTACCAATGCTGCGACGGAAGCGGCCGGGGCGGAGTGGCCTTGACGCTGGCTAGCGGAGTGTCTTCCCAATAGGCGAGACGGTACATCAGACGATCCCCAAGAACCTGGAGTTGAGTCGAGGTGGCCTTCTGCGGGACGCAATCGCCGCCGAAGGCACCGTTGCATGCCGGAGTGAAGGCGGCCACCGTAATAAGCTGCGAGCCATTGTTGCCCGTCACCGTCGAGTTTTGCGGATTCTGATAATCGGGGTGCAGGGAATAGAGAGACAGATGAGCAGAATCCCACAGGCTCATGAAGAATTCGTCTTGGTCGGCGGGTGGCGCCACGCTGGAATCGATGTCGGCCGGCAAGGGCAGGCCGTCGGCGGGAGAGAGCACGAAACAGATCTGTTCCGCCGACTCGTCGCCTCCTACCAGCTTGGCACTGTTGTAGGCACACAATTCCGGTCCGATGAAGCCCGAATTCGAGTACTCTCCCTGCGACTGAAAGTAGCCATTGGACCAGACGCTCCACTTAGGCGAATCGGGAAGCGGCGTGCCCTGCGGAAACTGATAGAGATAGTACGTACCTAGCGCGTCCGAACTGGTGGAAACGGCGACGCAAGAATAGTAGGGCGGGCCATTCACGGTGTTCTCCGCCAGCAACCAGCGGTGATGGGCCTTGTCCCATTGGACTATGAGTTGGATTCCGGCGGTGCCGTTTGCACAGGCTCCGCCCAGAGTCGTCCAGAGGGTATTGCCCAGAATCGGACCTGCCTGAACTTGTCCCGAACTTTTGTCGAACACTGCAAAAACCGGGTCTGTCCATTGTACGATCTGGGTGTCGCCAACTGCGAGGCTCGTATCGGGCGAAGCGCTGGAAGGCGTGAAATTCGGAAAGCCGTTGCCCAGACCGACGAAGTTCAAGTCGATGGAAAAATTCGAAGAAGCCGCGGGAGAACGCTGTTCAACCGAATCTGTTATAGGTGCGACGGAATTTCTGGAAATATAGCGAGCGAAAAGTCTTTGACCATAACCATGCGAAAGAGGCGCCGGGATCTTCGCCAACTCGCGCAATGGCGGTGAAACCACAAAAGCCTGCGACCGATGGACGGTTGGCCCCGAATTGTCCTGGGCGGACACAGACCATGACATCACGAGCACACTCGGGACAAACAGGAACACAAATCCAGCTCTCGCGCAGGTTTCTCTCATGGCAATGCCGCCTCCGTTTCGATCAATTCATCACAGCTTGACGTCGGGCAGAGATAACGTAAAATACGTCGGCTAATACGGCGAGAAGCCTAGCGTCTTGTCGTCCTTTTGCACCCAGACGTGCGCCTTGTCGGCGACGCGGTCGTTGACCGTCACCACCACCACCACGCCGCTGGCGATGGCGAAAGGTGATCCGCTGTAACCCTTGGGCACAGCCGCGCCGTCAACGTGGTGGCTCTTGATGATCCCCCACTCGCCGCCCGGGCCCCAGTCCTTGACGAAATCATTGTACGAATAGCGTGAATATTTTTCGGGATGCTGTTTCCACTCAGGATCGTGCATCCAAATGCCGTAGGCATGCTCGTAATTCTGTTGCTGGAGCGCATCGAAGAAGCGGTCAACCTGATGCTCTTCCGGCCAGAAGCGGAACTGCCACCACACCAACCCGGCCACGATCGCTAACACAATCAGGGCAAGGATGCGATCTCTTTTCTTGCGGGCAGGCCGGGGATCGTAAGGCTGGGCTTCGAACAAGCTCATAGCGAATATAGTTTACTCGTTGCCATGGGAACCAGCGCAACCGATCGGCTCCCAATGAACCGTAACGAAGATTTTCGGCAGAAAAACAAAGCCGGCCGCAACAGCGACCGGGTTTTATTCAATATCAGGATCGGCCCTTAAAGCATAACGCCGAGGAGTTACTACTTGGCAAGCGCTTGCAGGCGCTGGGCCGCGATTTGTGCGGCCGCCCCGGTAGGATTCTCCTTCTGCATCTGCTCATAGATATGGCGCGCTTCGCCCGTCTGGGCCATGCTTTCATACAGTGAGGCCAACATGAACTGTGCCGTACTCTTGCCGACCGAAACGGTGGGATGATCGATCAGCTGCTTGTAGAGTTCAATCGCCTGGGAATTGTGATTTGTGTCCTGATAGATGGCCGCCAATGCCACTTTCGCCAGGCTGGCGATTTCCTTATAGCGACTGTCCGAAACTTGCTTCAAGTCGTTTTCGGCGCTGGTGTTGTCGCCCAAATCGTGGAAAGTCACTCCGGCGAAGTAGCGGGCCACCGCAGCCGACTGAGTAAAGGGATACTTGCTCGCGATCTGCGTGAACTCCGCATTGGTGACCTTGGCGCGCTCCTCCCCCGAGGCAAAACTCGGGGCGTTGGGACTGGCCGGGATCTCTGCAGAGCGGATGGGCGCGTTGTACTTCTCGATGGCCTGCGCTAGTTGCGCGCTTGCCTGCTGGTCGCGGTAGTTGATGTAAGCCCAGCCGCCGATGAGAGCCGCCAGAATTACGACCACCACAACGATGGCGGCGGTGACCTTCGAGCGATGTTCAACTGCCCACGAGATGGTCTCGGCGGTCGAGGTGGTAAACGAGTCTTGCTTAAGCTGATGTCGAGCGTAACTGCGCACAGGTGGTCCTTATCTGGAATGCCACTAAGGTGGGAAAAGTTTAGTTTACCAGCCTGCGGAATCGGGGGTCAAACCAGACGGGTGGGAGGAAGCCCGTCTGCGAATGGGCACGCTCCCCCGTGGATATGCGAATTCGAGCGACGTCTTGCCATCCGTTGGCGGCAAGGAATGCATCGCCACTGAAGCTTGCCTTGTCAGAGGCGAGAAATACAGGTCTGGACGGACTGTTTCCGCTCCTTGGCCCCTTTTAAGGTTGAAGGCCAGGAGGAGCCTGGGTCGCGTCGCCAGGAGCCACTGGATTGGCGCCAGGTGCCACCGGGGCTACATCAGGATTCACTGGGTTAGCGCTAGGCGCTACCGGAGCTACGTTAGGATTCACCGGATTGGCGTTGGGGGCGGTCGTCGGCACGTTGGGAGCCATGGTGGGCGCATCGGGAACCACAGTGGGGGTGTTAGGCGCTGCAGTCGGCACGTTGGGAGCTGCCGTGGGCATGGTGGGAGCTACTGTGGCCGTCGTGGGAGCCGTCATGGTCGTGGGCGGAGTTGCCAGGCTGGCGTTGGCGGCAGGTGTCGCACTCGCTGCTGGGTGCGCTGCGCGTTGTGCAACGCACACGCCCGGCAGGATGCCTAACAGCATGCCACCCAGAATCAGTTTCCCCATGCCATTTGGTTTACGAAGTGAAAGAGGAACTCTTCTGACGGATCGGGTTTCATCAGAAGACCGTTGTGATTTCAGATCAACGGAGACATTGTGGGCTAACATGGCAACCTCCTTGGGTTGTCTGGGTTACTAAGAAAGGAAGCTTCAGATGGGCTGACTTAGTTCAGAGAACCTGAAAGAAGGGTAGTAACCGCTTCACCAACAGAGCATATCTAAATGAGCGAGGACCTGTCTGGTCAAGACTGACCGTAAGTACGGAATCGCCTGGATACCGGATTTTGCCAACCGGAATCATCCCCTCTCTCATGGCTTGTACCGAACGCTCGTGCCGTGCATCTGGATGTTGGCGCTGGCGACTTCTGCCTTGGTTGCGCAGAATCCATCTGCGAAATCGACTCAACCGCCGCTCCCAACTGGCGTGCTCATTCCCAACCAGGTCTGCGCTGCCAAGCCCGATCAGAGTTACGCCATCTATCTGCCGTCACACTATACTCCGGACAAACCGTGGCCGATCGTCTATGCCTTCGATCCGGACGGGCGGGGAAGCATTCCCGTGGAGCTCATGAAGGATGCCGCCGAACGCTACGGCTACATCGTGGTCGGCTCGAACAACTCGCGAAACGGCTCGTGGAAAGTGGAGACCGACGCGGCCCAAGCGATGTTGGAGGACACGCACGCGCGTTTTGCCATCCACGATCGCCGCATATATTTCGCCGGCTTTTCCGGCGGCGCCCGCGTCGCTTCCCTGCTCGCCCAGCGATGTAAATGTGCCGCCGGTGTGCTCCTGAATGGAGCTGGATTCGCCGGAGATCCTCCCTCGAGCGATGCGGTGTTCGCCGTCTTTGCCGCGGTCGGCAGTTTCGACTTTAATTACCCGGAACTCTCGAGTCTCGACGAAAAACTGGAGCAAGCCGGCTTTCCCCACGTCCTCCGTCACTTCGACGGACCTCACCAATGGGCTCCGCCTGACGTGATGGACGAAGGTCTCGAGTGGTTCCGGCTGATAGCCATGAAACAAAATCGTGAACCTCGCGATGACAGTTTTATCGGCGGCCAGAAAACGGAGGCCGCGTCCCGCGCTCAGGCTCTTGCGCAATCCGGACAATCGTACGAAGCGTGGCGCGCATACCGCCAAGCCGTCGCAACATTCGATGGACTTACTGACAGTGCCTCGCTGCAGCAGGCCGCGACATCCTTGGCCCAACAAAAAGCTGTACGCGACGGAGCAAAACGCGAGAAGCGGGAATTCCAGGAGCAAGTCCTGCTCACCGGCCAAATCTATTCTGGATTGGCAGCCTTACATGCCAATGCAGGCGGCGGTTCGGACGCCTTCATCCAGCTGCACAACAGCAAGCCGTCGATCCGAGCCAGCGTAGCGGACCGACCGCCTCGCCCGGCAACGCCGGAAGCCGCTCAGACATTTTCCATCAGACCGAACAAGAAATCATCGATCTGCGAGGGCGTACGGTGTCTGAGAAGAGCCCGGACAAGTTGCGCGTTTATCGTCGCGCCCTGGCTGGCATTTTGGTAGGCAGTGCGGAAGCCGGCGACGAAAACCTCGCTGCTAAGGACTTCGCGTTCGCAAGAGATTATTTTCAGCTAGCTACCGATGCCGAGCCCGACTCGGTATGGGCCTTGAGAGGTCTCGCCACCGCGCTGGCTTTTCAAAATGATCGCAAGGGGACCCTCAAGGCCCTGCACCGTGCAAAGGAAGAATCCAAAGACCAAGCCGCTTTTTCTGCCTGGCTTAACGAAGAACCTGCTTTTACCAAGCTCCGCGAAGATCCCCAATTTCGCGCCCTGCTCGTCAATCCCTAAGGCCCGTCATTAGTGGAATCGCACGGCCTCCCAATTTCTCCGCTTGAATCCTATCGGCAGCAACCGGGCTGTGCTTGATATGCGAAGTTTTCATTGAGATCGACGAGTTGAGGATTGCAATGCGCATTGATTGTAAGAGTTCTACCTCATCCAAAGCCGCGCAGCCGCCTGTTCGGCTCGCGACCGCTTCCTTGTCGTCGGCCGCAGTATCTCGTCCAGGCCTGTCACTTCTCCACAAGCAACGCTTTGACCGGATCGGGCAGCGCGAACATCGAATCGCCAACATCGTCAAAACTTACCGACGTGGTAGTTTCCACCTGCGTCCCATCCGCACTCTTGTGAGCCGCCCGAGTGGGCATCAGCCATCCGCCAAAATCCTTGTACTCGGAGAACACTTCAGTCTCGTCACCGGATCCTCCCCGCCAAGCTGAATTAAAGCGATAGCCCACCAGAAGTCCGGTCGTGGTGTCATAAAAATGTTCATTGACGACGCCCCACTTATTGACTCCCTTTAAGTGATAGCAAGTGTGCCCTTCGAAATCGACGACGTCGACAACTTCCATCGAACTGAAGTAGTCCATGATGCGGGCCGGGTAGAACATGTCCGCGTCGCGCTCTTTCGATCTCACCTCACTGCCCTGCGAGAGCGTGGGATGGCCACTGGGATCGAGCTGCCAGGCGACCGTGCCGTTGAATCCTTCCTGATAAGGGGTCCCGTTCGGCAAATTGATCTGGTACAGCATCTTGTCGCCTTTGTAGTAGGCGATTCGCTCGAAAGCTGGCTGCTTGTCCACCTCGAACGTTCCCCGAACGGTCATCGACTTGTGCTTGAAAATCGCGTCATGGCCGCCCAGGGCGCTGACGTAGTGGTCCATCACGTGTTGGACGGTAGGAAGCGGCTTGATTTTGGCCGAATCCTGCCCGCTGAGCACCGACGCCGTCAGTGCCAGCAGTGCTATGAGGCAGGCGACAGCAATGAAATTGGAACGAGGGCCGAGGGTCTTCATAACAGGTCCTCAGGCTTCAGAATTTGCTGACCCGAATGCTGCCGTCTCCCGTAGTAATTTCCAGCAGTGGGCCGCCGCCATTCAGTTTGCCGCGAATGCTGGAGCGCTCGATCGAGCCGTTGACCGTCACCGGCAAATCGAGTTGGATGTGGCCGTCGCCGGTGTGAGCGTAGAGTTCGGCATTCAAATCCTGTGGCAGACGCGCTTCCACTCCGCCGTCGCTGGTGTGGATCAGCCAGCCACCATTCATCTTGGAACCCGGACGAACCGTCAGGTTGATATGGCCGTCGCCGCTTCGCAAATCCAGGTCGGTAAATACGCCATCGATGGTCATGTGGCCGTCGCCGGTATGAGCGCGCAGGTTGCCGCTGAAGTTCTGCACATCAATATGTCCGTCGCCGGTATCGATTCGCGCCTGACCCGAGATACCGTTCACCGAAATGTGGCCGTCGCCGGAGTGGAGATCCAGAGTAGCCTGAGGTGGGACCTGAATCTCAACCTGCACGCCCCGGTGCATGCTGATGTGGAATCCCCAATCATTCGGAATGTGGACTTGGAGGTCGACTTTGTCGCCATCCTGCCGCTCGGTTACCCGGACACCGGTGCTGCCGATGTTGTATCCGTTGCCGATGACCCGCGCCGAGATGGTGTTGCTGACGCCATGCGTGATCTCGATGGAGGCATCATTGGTATCGACCCGCAAGCTGGCATTGTTACCGACCTGGTAAGTCTTGGTCCATTCGTCGGCAAAAGCGGTGGCGCTCAAAGCCGAAAGGCATATCAGGAGAATGAGGAAGTTTTTGCTCACAGTGCCCCTCCTCGTTTTTGATACGAGAAGGAGCGCCTGTAAGTTCCGTTGCGAATGAGGAGAATAAGGAGGGCACTTTGCGGTGCCCGGGGCATGCGATCTAGCGGAGTGGAACGTCCCGCATGCCCCTTTGAGCATCGCTCCCTGCTTGTTGAGATAGACGGGGGTGGGGAAAAAGGGTTAGCGGGAGTGGAAGAATTTTGACGCGCTCCCGAGCGGCGTTTCGCAAGAAGTTGAAAATCGGGGATTTCGGGGTACGTCAAATAACGTGATTTGCTATTGACCGGCATTCCTCACCGGCTGTACTCGTTCTGCTTCTTCTCGGCGTGGCGCTCCATGCCCAGCTGTATCAGCCGGTCCATAAGTTCGGGATAGGAGAGGCCGGTCGCCGCCCACATCTTGGGATACATGCTGATCGAGGTGAAGCCCGGCATGGTATTAATCTCGTTCACGAACATTTTCTGGCTGCGAGGATCCATCAGGAAATCAACGCGCGCCAGCCCGGCGCAGTCCACAGCTTGAAACGCAGCCACCGCCAGCCGTTGCACTTCCTTCTGCTTAGCCTTGCCAACCTTTGCCGGGATGATGGATTCCGAACCTTCCACCAGATACTTCGCGTCGTAATCGTAGAACTCTTTTACGGGCACAATCTCGCCGGGCACCGACGCGATCGGCTTCTCATTGCCCAGCACCGAGCACTCGATCTCGCGCGCTTTTCCTTTCGCTCCGCCGACTCCTTGCTCGATCACCAGCTTGCGGTCGAAGCGCTCGGCCTCATTCATGGCAGCGGCCAGTTCGCTGGAATCGTGAACCTTGCTGATACCGACCGACGAGCCCAGATTCGCGGGCTTCACGAAGACGGGATATTTCAGCGAACTCTCGATCTGCTTGCGAACTTTCTTTGGCTGATCGCGCCAATCGCTGCGCAAAATGGTGACATGCTTCACGATGGGCAGACCAGCGTCGCGGAAGAGACGCTTCATCACATCCTTGTCCATGCCCGCAGCCGAGCCGAGCACGCCTGCGCCCACGTAGGCAATGTCTGCCAACTCCAGCAGGCCTTGAATCGTACCGTCTTCGCCGAAGGTTCCGTGCAGGACTGGAAAGATGATGTCGACATCGACAGGATTGACCGCGGCGCGAAGTTCGTGGGCGTCGGTCTCGAACGGCATCAGCGAGGCATGGTTCTCTCCCGGCATGGGTGGAACCACCACACCTTCGCCCCGCGCCAGCACGGCAGCCGACGACGTCAGGTCCGGATCGCCGGCACGCAGATGCCGCGGCTCAAGCGTCTCGGCCGGCTGGCCTTGCAGCAGACGCTCGGCATGCGAGGCGGTTACCCAGCGGCCTCGCTTGGTGATGCCGATGGGAACTACTTCATATTTCTTCTTGTCGATAGCATTCAAAACCGAGGCCGCCGACAGCAGCGAGACTTCGTGTTCACCGCTGCGTCCGCCGAACAGCACACCTACTCGAAGTTTCTTCATGTTTCGATCTTAACGCTAGAGAGTTTCGCGGGTAGTAATCAGCGGTAGACCTCGAGGAATTGGCGGGCAAGCTATCGGTCAAGAAAATTCAGCACAAGTCGAACCAGTTCGGCCGGCTTTTCCAACGCGGGCAAATGTCCACACTCGGGAATGATTTCGAGCTGAGAACCCGTGATCAGCTTGTGAAAATTTTGCGCCGTCGATACGGGTATCATCGCGTCCTGTTCTCCCCACACAATCAAGGTCGGGAGCTGCAGCGCGGCGATGTTTTTGTCGAGCCACTCACGTCCGTCGGGCAGGTGCTGCAGGAGGTTATGGATGGTGTAGCCGTCGCCGCGTTCGAGATGTTGCCGGTAGGCCAGGTCGACCAAATCGTCGGTGACCAAGCTCTTATCATGGAACAGGAACTCGAGAATCTGGCGCAGGTGTTCGCGGGTGGAAAGCCGCAGATCGATGGGTAGGGCAACCGTATTACCCCAGAGGCCGGCGGCATCGACCAGCACAAGCTTGTCGACCATCGCAGGAAACTGGAGAGCAAAGCTGGCGGCAATCCACCCACCCATCGAATTTCCCATGAGAGCCGCACGCTCTATACCCAGAGCAAGCAGAAATCGCTGGAGCACTTCAACGAACCCGGCGATGGAGTAGTCGATGTACGGTTTATCGGAGCGGCCGAACCCCAACAAGTCGAGAGCGACAACCCGATGTGACTGGCCGAGGGCCTCAAGGCAGAAGGCCCAATCATCGGCATCGCCGCCGATTCCGTGAAGCAGGACCAAAGCAGGTCCTGCGCCCACGTCGTAATGACGAATCTTCTGGCCGAATACGGTAGCGGTACGCAGTTCCGGCAGTTGCGGCAAGATGAATCGCGGACAAGAGGACTTGTCGGAGCTCATCGTAAGATCACAGAATCTTCTTGCCGAAAGCCGACAGCGCCAGCTCGACCGCCAGTTCCGCAGTCTGGTTGCGCTCGTCGAGCACCGGATTGACTTCCACCATTTCGAAGCTCAACATGCGACCGTGGTCGGCGATGATCTCCATCGCCAGATGCGCTTCGCGATAGGTTGCGCCGCCCCACACCGGCGTGCCCACGCCGGGCGCGTCTTCGGGATCGATCCAGTCCAGGTCGAGCGAGACGTGATAGCCAACCGTGCCGCGTCCGGCCAGGCGTAGCGCCTCTTCCATCACCGAGCGCATGCCGCGTTCGTCGATGTCGCGCATGGTGAAGACGTGCACGCCGGCTTTGCGGATGTTGTCGCGCTCGTGCTCATCCACGTCGCGAATGCCGACCAGCACGCAATTTTCCGCGCGCACTTTCGGACTGAAACCGTACAGGTCGGTGAGCGGCGACTGGAACAATCCCATGATGGCGCCCAGCGGCATGCCATGAACGTTGCCGCTGGGCGAAGTGTCGGGCGTGTTGATGTCGCTGTGGGCGTCGATCCACAGCAGGCCGATGCGCTGGTGCCTATGGCGATAGAACTCGGCGACCCCGGAAACCGTGCCGGCGGCAATAGAGTGGTCGCCACCCAGGGTGAGCGGAATCTTGCCTGCCTCCAGCGTCTTAATCACCAGTTCGGCTTGCGCGGAGCAGGTCTCAGTGATCTCGTTCAGGTATTTCGCGTGGGGATCGCCTTCAGACTCGGTCTCCAGCATGGCGACGGGAACGTTGCCGCCGTCCTCCACGTCGTAGCCGAGGGCTTCGAGCTTGGCTTCAAGCCCGGCAACGCGCATCGCCGAGGGGCCCATATCCACGCCGCGCCGCGATTGGCCGAGATCGAGCGGCACGCCGATGATGCGGATGTGCTTGGTTTCGATGTTTTCCAGCGGTTTGGTGATTGGACTGGTCGCCATAAGATACGTTCCGGTTCACTAATCCTACATTGTGGTACAACCTTCATCGCTAAGTTACGGATACAGCCGGTGCAGCATGCGCGGGAACGGAATCGTCTCGCGCACGTGCTCCAGACCGCAAATCCACGCCACGGCGCGTTCGATTCCCATGCCAAAGCCCGCATGCGGAACGCCGCCGAACTTGCGCAGATCGAGATACCACTTGAACGCCTCTTCCGGCAGCTCGTGCTGGTGAATGCGCTGCAGCAACAGCTCGTACGACGCCATGCGCTGCGAGCCGCCGATGATCTCGCCGTATCCCTCGGGCGCGAGCACGTCCACACACAGTGCCAGGTCCGGCCGCTCGGGATCGGGCTCCATGTAGAACGCCTTCACCGCCGCAGGATAACGATGAATCATTACCGGCCGATCGAACTGTGACGAGATGTAGGTTTCGTCCGGCGAGCCGAAGTCGCCGCCCCACTCGAACTTGTTCTCGACCAGCCCCTTGGCGTGCCCTTCCTGCAACATCTTGCACCGCTTCGTCGTAGGTGACGCGCGGAAACGGCGTGTCGATCTTCTCCAGCTTGGCGATGTCGCGGCCGATCGTCTCCAGCTCCGGACGCCGCTTCTCCAGGCAGCGCTTGACGATGAAGGTGATGAACTCCTCCGCCAGCTGTCATCAGCTCGTCAAGCTGTAGCGTAGGCAACCTCCGGCTCGACCATCCAGAACTCGGTGAGATGGCGGCGCGTCTTCGATTTCTCCGCGCGGAACGTCGGACCGAAGCTGTACACCTTGCCCAGCGCCATCGCGGTCGCTTCGATGTAGAGCTGGCCCGACTGCGTGAGGAATGCCTGCTCTTCGAAGTAGTCCACGGGAAACAGCGTGGTGGTGCCTTCGCAGGCGGCCGGCGTAAGGATCGGCGGATCGGTCAGGGTGAAGCCGCGATCGTCGAAATAGTCGCGCGCCGCCTTGATGATCTCGGCGCGCACGCGCAGGATGGCCGCCTGGCGTCGGCGAGCGCAGCCAGAGATGCCGATGCTCCATCAGGAAGTCGACGCCGTGCTCCTTCGGCGTGATGGGATACGGATCGTCGGGATTGACGCGCTGCAAGACCTGCGCATCGGTGACGTCGAGTCTCGTAGCCGCCGGGAGCGCGCTTGTCGGCGCGAACCTTGCCGGTGACGATGACGCTGGACTCCTGCGTCAGCCCCTTGATCGACTCGAACAGCTCGGGCGAGACCGCGTTCTTGGCGACGACGCCCTGGATGATGCCGCTGCCGTCGCGGAAGATGGGAAACAGCAGCTTGCCGCTCTCGCGCAGGTTGTAGAGCCAGCCGCGAATGGTGACCGTCTGGCCTTCGTGCTGGCCAATTTCGCGGATGGTAGTGACGGGAGTTTCAGTTTCGATTTCGGCGGATGAGTTCATGGGATTAAGTATTCAGTATGCACGTTGAGCACAGAAAAGTCAGGCGGGGAGATCGAATGCGCTCGGCCACAGCTAGCGTTCTCCAGCTTCCCGAATGCCTCGGTCATTCTTCTCGCACACCTTCTCGCCCTCCACACCTTCGATCTCCAGCAGCAGCGGCGGCACGTGCGGCGCGCTGCGCAACAACGACATCGCTTCGCTCCAGTCGATGCCGCCGTCGCCTGGCGCAATTTCGCCTGGCCACAGATGCGAATCGCGATCTCTCTTGTTGTCGTGCACGTGCGTGGAGCGGATGCGGTCCTTCAGCACCTCGAAACCTTGCTTCACGCTTGACAGCAAATGCGCGTGGCCAACATCGAAGCACACGCCAATATCGGTGAAGCGGCCCGGCGTGCAGCAGTTCCAGCAAGCCCTCGGGCGTCGACAGATCGTTGGGAATATTCTCCACCAGCAACTGCACGCCCAGCGGCTTGGCGAAGGCATGCAGATGTTCGAGGGAATTCATCGCCGCTTCCAGTTTGTGCTCGTTGGCGTCTTCGTTGCCCACGCCGACGTGCTGCACCAGAAATTGAAATGGCGCCTGCTCGGCTACTTCGAGGGCGCGCTTGATCTCGTCCATGGCCGCGATGCGGTCGCGCTTTTCCACCGCCGCGATATTGATGGGCGCAGTTCCGCTGCGTCCCCACTCGTCATCGCCGTGCATGGGCGAATGCATCGAGTGAAACGCCACTGCCGGTACTGCGAAACCAGTTGGCGATCTCGCGGATGTGCTGCCGATCGGTGTAATTGAAGTGTCCGCGGGCAGCGAAGATCTCGATGGCCTCGGCGCCGCCGGAGACCATCTGGTCGAGCAGGCCAGGATGCAGCCGCTCGCGCTTGGCATACACCAGAGTCGACATCGCCCGTCGCATCAGAAGCCAACCGCCTTTCCATCGTTGCGTCCGTCGCTGGCGCCCAGCCGCTCGCCCGTCTTTTCATCGACAGCAATGCATTCGGCGTCGCCCCAATATCCATGGGCCATCTTGATCTTGTGGCCCATATGTTCGAGGATGCCGACGGTGTCGGGCGAAAAGCCGACTGCCTCCATCTCGATCTGGTCGGGCATCCACTGATCGTGAAAGCGCGGAGCGTTCACCGCCTGCTCAATGTTCAGTCCGTAATCGACAACGCCCATCAGTACGTTGGCGATGGTGGTGATAATGGTCGGCCCTCCCGGCGAGCCGAGCACCAGAAAGAGTTTGCCGTTCTTCAGCACGATGGTCGGCGTCATGGCCGACAGCGGCCGTTTGCCTGGGCCGATGGCATTGGCCGGCCCTTGCAGCAATCCGAACATGTTGGGCACGCCCGGCTTGGAGGAAAAGTCGTCCATCTCGTCATTGAGCAGGAATCCCAGGCCTTCAGCAGTGACCCGCGAGCCGAAACCGTCGTTCAGCGTCGTAGTGACCGCTACCGCGTTTCCCTCTGGATCAACCACCGAGTAGTGCGTAGTGTGGTCTGGCTCGCGAATGGATTTGGGCTGGGGGTGCGTGCTGGCATAGCTGTCGAGCTGGGAGAAGACCGACGGACGCCGCAAATCAGCACTGAGCGTGGCGCGGCGAAGAGGGATAGTCTCGCGCCAGGCATTGCCATAACGTTTGTCCATGAGTTGCGCAACTGGGATCTTGGCGAAATCGGGATCGCCCAGGAATTCGGCGCGGTCGAAGAAGGCGCGTTGAAACGCCTCGGCCGTGAGATGGATGCTCTGGGCAGAACGGTCGCCTTGCTTGGCGAGATCGTAACCCTCGAGAATGTTAAGGCTCTCGACCAGGGCGATTCCGCCCGAAGATGGCGGCGGAGCGCTGATAATCTCGTAGCCGCGATAGGTGCCGCGAATCGGAGGACGCTCCTTGACCTCGTACTGCGCCAGGTCATCGGCGGTAATCAGGCCGCCGCCTTTCTCGATGGAAGCTGCCAGCTCTTTGGCCAGCGCGCCGTGGTAGAAATCGTCAGGGTTGTCGGCAATACGCTCCAGCGTCCTGGCGAGTTCCGGCTGCTTAAACACGTCGCCAGTTTGGTAGTAATCGCCGCCGCGCTGGAAGATGCGATACGAGTCGGGAAACTGTGCCAGCTGGGAATCGCGGAACGCTCGGGCTTCCTCGTAGTCGAGCACAAAACCATCGCGCGCCAGGCGAACAGCCGGTTCCATTACCTGCTTCAGTGTCAATTTCCCCCAGTGCTTTTGCGCGTAAACTAATCCGGCGATCGAGCCGGGGACGCCAATGGCTCTGTAGCCGATCGTGCTCATGTTGGGGATGACGTTGCCCTGGCTATCGAGGTACATGTTGGCTGAGGCTTTGGCAGGGGCTTTCTCGCGATAGTCGAGGAAATGGACCTCGCCGTCAGGCCGGCGCAAGAGCAGGAAGCCGCCGCCGCCGATGTTGCCTGCCTCGGGATAAACGACTGCCAGCGCAAAACCGATGGCGACTGCCGCATCGACGGCGTTCCCGCCCTGCTGCATGATAGCGACCCCGACCTTGGATGCCTCAGGATGAACTGTCGCAACCATCGCCTTGGCCCCATGGGCCGGACGGACAGCATTACTAGCGACCGCCGGAATGCCGAGGGCCACTACGACGAGAAGCAGCGATGGAAGGCGTAATTTCATGGTCGAAGATTGCGAATGTCGCGACAGCTGGTCACCCAAATATGCTCTAAACAATAGTTTACGGGCGGAAGAGTACAAGACTATTGAGGCTAGTCCACGGCCTTCGCCATAGTCAAATCCAGCAAAGACAAAGGGACTGTGAAGGCTGAGTTAATTCGAGGCGCTGTCACCCTTGTCTCCAGACGCGGAACGTTATATATCTAAAGAACCCTGCGGGCCCACGATGCAGACCTCTATCTTCTCCGTCGATGTTGAAGACTGGTTCCATATTCTGGATGTTCCGAGCGCGCCTGTGCTTTCGGAATGGAGCAGTCTGCCGTCGCGTGTGGAAAGAAATTTCTCCAAGTTGCTGGATATCTTCAGCGAACGCAATGTCCAGGTGACATGTTTTGTCCTGGGATGGATTGGCGAGCGGTACCCGCATCTGGTAAAAGAAGCGGCGGCTCGGGGACATGAGATCGCCTCGCATGGCTACGGCCATCGCTTGGTATATGAGCAGGGCCGGGACGAGTTCTACGAAGACGTGCGCCGCGCCAGGCTACTGCTGGAAGATATCGCCGGTGTGCCGGTGACGGGATATCGCGCCCCCGGCTTCTCCACTACTACGGAGACACCGTGGTTTTTTGATGCGCTGGCGGCAGCGGGATATCAATATGATTCCTCGGTCTTTCCGGCTCCCCGCGGACACGGCGGGATGCGCGATGGACGCCGCGACCCGCATCGCATCGGCAACGGCGATGGAATTCTTGAACTGCCTATCACCGTTGCCACCCTGCTGGGCAAGCCAATGTGTTTTTTTGGCGGTGGGTATTTGCGGCTTTTTCCTTACTGGCTGATACGCAAGATGGCGCAGCAGGTACTAGCGGAAGACCGGCCGGTGGTTTTTTATATCCATCCCCGCGAGATTGATCCGACTCACCCTCGTGTACCTATGAATCGCCTTCGTCAGTTCAAATGCTACGTCAACCTGGAAACGACGGAATCGAAGGTGAGACGAATACTTCACGACTTTCCAGTAACTACGTTTCGGAATGTCATTAGCAACTACCCTGAATTGGTAAATTCCCATGTCGCTTGATCGTACCCAAACTTTCTTCCATCAATACGCCAACGACTTCGACGCTATTTACGGCAACCAGAATGGGGTGGTCGATAGCGTCATCAACCGTCTCTTCCGCAAGAGCATGCGATTGCGCTATGAGAAGTCAATTGAGGGCTGCGAGCCGGTACAAGGCAAGAGCGTGCTCGACATCGGTTGCGGCCCGGGCCACTACTCGATTACATTGGCGCAGCGCGGAGCCTCGCGCGTGGAGGGAATCGACTTTGCCGAAGGGATGTTGAAGCTGGCCTCCGAACATGCCCACCGAGTTGGCGTGTCCGACCGTTGCAACTTCAAGGTTGCCGACTTTTACGAATACCCGCCGCAAGATCCTTTCGACTATGTCATCGTGATGGGTTTTATGGACTACATGCCCGATCCGGAAAAAGTAGTGGCAAAGGTGCTGTCGCTCACCCGGAACAAAGCTTTCTTTTCTTTCCCGGTGGCTGGTGGCATTCTGGGCTGGCAGCGCAAGCTGCGCTACCAGAAACGTTGCGATCTGTTTCTCTACACCGAAAATCAATTGAAGCAGTTGTTCGCGAAATTTCCCGAGGCTACCGCGACTATCGAGCCGATCAGCCGTGACTTTTTTGTCACGCTGACGCGGAACAGGAAGACGGTGTAGCGGAATTGGGCGCGACCGGAAGCTTCTCTAAGTCTGGTCGGGCGAAGGAGATGGCCTTTAGACCGTCCATAAAATGCCCCATATTATTTCTGATTTCAGTCCCGTAGCGACGGTATGCTCCGATTCGTATCGCCGCCCGGCCTTACACGAATCCCGAGAACGCCTATAAACTGTTCCCTATGCCTGCAAGTCCACGGCGAGCAGTTGTCATAGGTGCAGGTCCGAATGGTCTGGCGGCGGCCATTACTCTGGCCCAAGCAGGATTGCAGGTTGACGTTTTTGAGGCCGAGCCGCAGCCTGGGGGCGCGGCCCGCACGCTACCTCTAACTCTTCCCGGCTTTCTGCATGACTTCGGTTCGGCCGTACATCCTATGGCGCTGGCCTCGCCGTTCTTCTCCACACTGCCTCTGTCTGACTATGGACTGGAATGGATTCAGCCTTCGGCGCCAGTCGCCCACCCCTTGGATGACGGTACGGCAGTAATTCTGGAGCGCGACATGGCAGCAGCCGAAACCGCTCTGGGCGAAGATGGCAAGCAGTGGCGAAGGCTTTTCGGATCATTTGCCGAGCACTGGACAGAATTGGCGCCTGAAATCCTGCGGCCTGTGTCCCTTTTTCCTCGGCATCCATTCCTGCTCGCCCATCTGGGATTGGTGGGATTCCCTTCGGCGACGGCGCTGGCCCGGTTCTGGTTTCACAATCCTAGAACCAGGGCGCTCTTTGCCGGATTGGCGGCACATTCCGTGCTCTCTCTGGACGAACCGCTAACCTCCGCGTTCGCCATCATTTTCGCGGCGACCGCCCACGCTGTGGGATGGCCGATCCCGCGCGGCGGAGCCAAGTCGATCACCTCGGCCTTGTGCGGATATCTGGCGAGTTTGGGCGGCAAGGTGCATGTGTCGACGCGCGTCGAGAGTCTTGCGTCCCTCGAAAAGTACGATGTCGCGCTCTGCGATGTCACGCCCCGGCAATTGCTAAGGATCGCCGGCGATCGGCTGACGACCAGCTATAAGCATGCACTGGAAAAATATCGCTACGGACCGGGCGTTTTCAAAGTTGACTACGCTTTATCGGAGGCGATTCCCTGGAGGGCGGCCGAGTGCCGGCGAGCGGCCACTGCGCACCTGGGCGGAACCATCGAGCAGGTCGCAGCGTCGGAAGATGCGATGCGGCACGGGCGAATTGCCGAGCGGCCATTTGTTCTGCTGGCCCAGCCCAGTTTGTTCGATCCCACGCGCGCGCCTGAGGGCCGCCATGTTGCGTGGGCTTATTGCCACGTGCCGAATGGTTGTGAGGTTGATATGCGGCCACGTATTGAAGCCCAGATCGAGCGCTTCGCTCCCGGCTTCCGCGATTGCGTGTTGGAACGCCGGATTTTTTCTCCGGCATCCTTAGAGGCGATGGACGCCAATCTCATCGGAGGAGACATCGGTGGCGGCGCGGCGGACTTGCGGCAGTTTCTGTTTCGTCCTACGCGCAAGTACTATGCGACTTCGGCGAGAGATATCTACATCTGCTCGTCCTCCACACCACCGGGCGGCGGCGTGCACGGGATGTGCGGCTACAACGCAGCCAAAATGGCGCTCAAGCGACTGTGAGCAAGGAACCCGAACTCGGCACGTCAGGTAAGATCGCGATCGCGCTGTCGCTTACCGCCGTTGGCGGATTTGTCGATGCCGTCGGTTACGTCGCGTTGTTCGAGGTGTTCACCGCCAACATGAGTGGCAACAGCGTACACGTCGGCATCTATTTTGCCCGGCAGGATTGGCCGAACCTGTTGCGTCCGATCTGCGCTATCGTGTCTTACGTTGTGGGAATGACCTTGACACGAATCGCAGTTCAAATCGCCGGCCGACGCAACATCAAGCGGATCGCATCCTTCACCCTGGCGGTTGAAGCGCTGCTACTGCTGCTATTCGCCCGCGCGACTCCGGCCATGCACTTGGGCCAGCTAGCCGACCTGCATTCGAGCGCTTATTTCACGCTGGTCGCTTTGCTGGCGTTCGCCATGGGTGTGCAGACCGCAACGCTCACTCACATCGGCGCGCTCACCATCTACACGACCTTCGTAACCGGAACCTTAACCAAATTGACCGAGTCGTTCACGCGCGTGCTGTTCTGGGGATACGATCAGTTTCGGCGCTTGGGAGCACTGTCTGAGGTTGTCAGGCTCCTGCCCCGGCAACCCGACGTGCGGGACGGCGCTATGCTGGCCTCGACCTGGAGCTGCTATGTGGTAGGGGCAACACTTGGTATCGTGGTCAAACAGAAGTGGGAATTGCGAGCCCTCTACATCCCGGTCGCGGCGTTAATCGTATTCAGCGTGATTGACCGGCTTCGGCCTATCGGCGTCGATGAAGAACGCCATCAAACAGGTTGATCCGGCAAGCCCCTAGAGCCACATTCAAGACACACAGCCAGGCATCCGGCAGCGCTATGCGCCCCTGCGACACCTCTCAGTAGACTGCCAATCCGAGTCTCCAATCGCGGGAAGGCTTCGCACTAACGTGCTACCTAAATCACTTCTGAGAAGAAAACCGCGCGAACTATCTGCAATTCCTTGCATTGGGGCAACATCCGCTCCCACGTAAGTGCTTATTGCTAAGAGGTTAGAGCTGGAAGGCAAATTGCTTGGATAGATACAACCCTAGGGTGCAAGGAGGTCCGATGGTACAAAAACGCGTCGCTTGGATATGTATATTGATGGCTTGCTCGCTGGTCTTGGCGGTTTCGGCCTCTGGGCAAACCGTCTTGGGCTTCGATGACATTCAAACAAACGGCGGAGTCGTCGATCTGCCGACGGGCTACGGTGGTTTCTCATGGCCCAACACCATGGGAGTGTGGGAGGGACAGGGCGGTTATCCGTACGAGTCTCCTCCGAACGTCGTTTTGTTCAACAACAATGGAGCCTTCGGCGAAGGAGAGACCGATATCTTCACCTTGAGTGGAACGGTCGAATTCCTAGGCGCCTACTTCTCTGGGTCTTCTGATTTTGGACCAGTTTACTTCAACCTCTATGACGACGGCACCAAAGTCTGGACATCCGCCCAATTGACTCCCAACCCCACCACACCCGAATTCCTGGCGTCAGGATATACCGGGCAAGTGAACGAGATCGGAGTCGTCGGCTACGAAGGATACTTCGTCATGGACAACTTCACATTTAGCTCCGGCGGTGGCGGTACAACTCCAGAACCGGGCAGCTTGGCGCTATTCGGGACGGGCGTTGCCGCCATTGCAGGTGTGATGAGACGCAAGCTCAAAATGTAATTAGGTGCTCCCTGCTCGTAAGCGAAGCCGGAGGAATCCTCCGGCTTTTGTTTTGCTCATGCCAAGAAACAGGCAAGCCTACATCGCATTCAAAGATGCTGGCCGGCGCATCTCACATCTCGGAGCGGAGCCTGCTATAGTGTTGCGGCGAGGCGTCACCGGGCTTCGCAGACCGCTGCCGCCGGAGGCGCTGTATGTCGTCCTCAGCTAGAACCCCCATGTCGCCTGGCCGTCAGCTTACCGTGCTGTGCCTGGCCAGCTATTTCAAGGGCGCGGAGTTCATGCGCGAGTGCCATCGCCAGGGCTGCCGCACGCTGCTACTTACTTCGCACAGCCTGGAACACGAGGACTGGCCGCGCGAGAGCATCGACGAAATTTTCTACATGCCCGATGTGCAGAAGCAATGGAAGATGGAAGATGCGCTGCTGGGCGTCAGCTATATGGCACGCAACGAAAACATCGAACGCCTCGTCGCTCTCGACGACTTCGACGTGGAAACCGCCGCCACCTTGCGCGAGCATCTGCGCGTGCCGGGTATGGGCGACACTACTGCCCGTTACTTCCGCGACAAACTCGCCATGCGGACCAAAGCACGCGATGAAGGGCTGCTGGTGCCGGAATTCATTCACGTTCTGAACTATGTCCGGCTGCGCGAATTCATGGACCGCGTGCCACCGCCTTGGGTTCTGAAGCCGCGATCAATGGCAGGGTCGATGGGTATCAAGAAAATCCGGGCGGCCGGAGAACTGTGGGCCGCCCTGGATTTACTCGGCGATCAGCAGTCGTTCTATCTGCTGGAGCAGTACGTTCCCGGCGACATCTATCATGTGGATGCGATCTTCTACGAGAGCGAATTGCTGTTCTCCATTGCCAGTCGCTACGGCCGGCCTCCGATGGACGTCTCGCAAGAGGGCGATATCTTCACTACCCGCACGCTGCCGCTGGGGTCGCCGGAAGCGGCTCCGCTGGTCGAGTTGAATAAAGAAGTGGTGCAAGCCTTCGGACTGGTGCGCGGCGTGTCGCACAGCGAGTTCATCCGCGGCCGCGACGATGGCAAACTCTATTTCCTGGAAACTTCAGCGCGCGTGGGCGGAGCGCACATCGTCGATCTGATCGAGGTTGCCACCGGCATCAATCTGTGGGCCGAATGGGCGAAGGTTGAGATTGCTGGAGGCAAAGCTCCGTACAAGCCTCCAACTCCCAGAAACGATTCTGCCGGCCTGCTAATTTCGCTGGCGCGGCAGGAACATCCGGACACCTCAGCCTATAACGATCCGGAAATTGTCTGGCGCATGGATGAGAAGAAGCATCACGTCGGCTTGATCGTGAAGTCGCCGAACCCGGCGCGGGTGCAGGAATTGCTTCAGAACTATGCTCAGCGCATGCGTCAGGATTTCTTCGCCTGGCAGCCACCCTTAGACAGGCCAAACTTCTAAGAAATCGTGAGATAGCCTCGGGTAGCGAGTCGAGTCCTTCCGAATCATGAATTAAAAACAATCGGATATACTCGTCGAGCGAAGGGGAAATGGTGGGCTCTGTCGATTTGCAACCTGGAAAGCAGATACAGCCTCGTCGCGTCGGACTGCTGGCTTCTCCCGGCAGGCATCTTTACCTGCTTAGTCTTTTGCTCATTATTCTAACCGTCGCCCTTTATTATCCTGTCAAGAGCCATCCCTTCGTCAATTACGACGACAACGTTTACGTCACCGAGAACCTTCATGTTCAATCGGGATTGAACTGGGACACAGTCAGCTGGGCGTTCTCTACCTACGATGCCGGTAACTGGCATCCGCTGACTTGGCTGTCGCACGCGCTGGACTTCGAGTTGTACGACATGAATCCCGGCGGCCATCACCAAACCAATCTGTTGCTCCATGTCGCGAACGCCCTGCTGCTGTTCTGGGTGCTGCAGCGAGCTACAGGTTGTGTGGCTCGAAGCTTCATGGTGGCAGCGCTGTTCGCGGTACATCCCATCAATGTGGAATCGGTAGTGTGGATCTCGGAGCGCAAGAACCTGCTCAGCATGTTGTTTTTTCTGTTCGCGCTGGGCGCTTACCGCTGGTACGTGAGCAAGCCGGGCGTTGTGCGCTACGCGGTGGTCGCTATTATGTTCGCACTTGGGGTAATGGCCAAGCCGCAGATTATCACTCTGCCTTTCGTGCTGCTGCTGTGGGATTACTGGCCGTTGCAGCGAATGTCGTTTGCCTCCGATCCGGCCGGAAGGGAAGGTGTGAAGCAATTCCCGGCCAGAAGCTTTGTTGTCTTGGTCGAGGAGAAACTTCCGCTGTTTGCCATTGCCGCCGTCAGCGCTGCGATGACCATGAAGGCGCAGCGGGCAGCGGGCGCGGTAGGTTCCTTTGGGATGTACCCCCTGTCGGTGCGGCTGTCGAACGCCATCGTCTCCTACATCAGGTACCTGGCAAAGGCTGTTTGGCCGGCCCATCTAGCGCCCATGTATCCCCATCCCGGAGGCTCGTTGCGAGCCTGGCAAGTTTACGGAGCATTAATGATCTTGCTGGTGGTGTCCATGTGGGTGGTAGAGCGCCGCCGTCGCCGCTACCTGCTGGTGGGCTGGCTGTGGTTCATTGGAACCCTGGTGCCCATGATCGGTTTGGTACAGGTGGGCAGGCAGGCCATGGCTGATCGTTATGCCTATCTACCGCTGCTCGGCGTGTTCATCATGGTGTGCTGGGCACTAGCGGATTGGGTTGCAGAGAGTCATCTTCCTGCCGCAGCATTGCCGGCGGTCAGTGTGGTCGTGTTATTGGCGCTGACCATCACAGCTCGTAGGCAGATTGGCTACTGGGCGGACAATGTCACTTTATGGACACACACGGTACAAATCACCGGTCCGAATTATGTCGCTCAGGATGACTTGGGTGGGGCGCTCATGGAGCGCAAGCAACTTGAGGAAGCCATCCTGCATTTCCGCGAGGCCGCGGAGATTCACCCGGTCGATCCCATCAGCAACTTCAACATCGCCTACTACGCACAACAGCATGGAAATCAGACAGAGGCGATTGAGGGTTACAAGAAGGCAATCCTCCTTACCACGAGTTCCGAGTTGAAAATCAAAGCCTGGAACAACATGGGTCTGGCGTTTAGTGCTCTCGGCGACGCCGACCAAGCCCGCGAGTGTTTCGAGACGGCGAAGAAGTTGCAAGGTCAGTAGAGTGGTGGAGGGCGATTGAATTCGGCTGGCCTGCAACCTGAAGAGATTGTTCCGTCTCGGCCACGAAAGAACCCAATTGCCTCTTCCTGGAAGCAAACGCTACTTCTTGGTCTGCTGCTCGTCGTGGCCACGATTGAGCTCTATTCGCGGGTCAATCGTTTTCCGTTCGTCAACTACGATGACGGCGACTATGTCACCAATAACATCCACGTGCAAACCGGATTAGACTGGGATACCGTTCGCTGGGCGTTCACCACTTACGCTGCCGCCAACTGGCATCCTCTGACCTGGCTGTCTCACGCCCTGGATTGTCAGATCTTCGATCTCAGCCCGGCCGGTCCGCATGACGTCAACCTGCTTCTGCATGTGCTGAATGTGTTGCTGCTGTTCCTGGTCTTGCAGCAAGCGACGGGCTTCATCGGCCGCAGTTTCATGGTGGCGGCATTGTTTGCCCTTCATCCCATCAATGTTGAATCGGTAGTGTGGATCTCGGAGCGTAAGAACCTGCTCAGCATGTTCTTTTTTCTGCTGGCTCTGGGCGCCTATCGATGGTATGCGCGCAAGCCTCGCATAGGACCTTATGGGGTCGTCGCCGTCCTGTTCGCGCTGGGATTAATGGCCAAGCCGCTGGTGATCACACTCCCATTCGTTTTGTTGCTGTGGGATTACTGGCCGCTGGGGCGCCTGTCATTCGGTAAGGAACCATTTGCCCGGTCGCGATCTTCGGCGGCACGATCTTTCCGGAGAAAAAACTCTCCTGGCTAGTCTTGGAGAAGCTTCCGCTGCTTACGCTTTCCTTGGCCAGCGCTCTCATAACCATGAACGCCCAGAGCACAGGAGGAGCGACCAGCGCTTTCGCTCTGTCCGCTCGTCTCGAGAACGCACTGGTTTCATACGCGCGCTACGTGATCAAGGCATTTTGGCCTACTCATCTGGCGCTCTTCTATCCTCATCCCGGTACGTCGTTGAAATCGTGGCAGGTGTATGGAGCTTTGCTTCTCTTGCTGGCGATCAGCAGCATTAGCCGTGGAGGGCATTCGCCGCCGATATTTGCTAATGGGGTGGTTATGGTTCCTGGGAACTCTGGTTCCGATGATCGGACTGATGCAGGTTGGCACGCAAGCAATGGCCGATCGCTATGCTTACCTGTCTTTTATCGGCCTCTTCATCATGGTTTGTTGGGGCGTGTCGGACTGGACTGAGGAAAAGCATTTTCCCGCCGCACTCTTATCCGCCGTTAGCATTGCTGGCGTTGGTCGCACTGAGCGCAGTCGCTTATCGGCAAGTTGGTTATTGGCAAGACAATGTGACTCTCTGGTCGCACGCTTTGCAAGTGACGGATCGCAACTGGCTGGCCGAGAACAATCTGGGTCGAGCTCTACTGGTCGAAGGACGAGCCGACGAAGCTATTCCGCACTTCTTCAAAGCGGCGGAAATCTATCCGGCCGATCCCATCAGCAATATGAACATCGGAACGTATGAGCAACAGCACGGCAATCTGCAACTGGCGATCGAGCAATACAGGAAGGTAGTCAGCATCACGCGCAATCCCGAACTCAAAGTGGCAGCCTTGAATAGTATGGGCAAAGCGTATCGCCAACTGGGAGACGAGGGGCGGGCCCGCGAGTGTTTCGCGGCTGCTGCCAGCCTGCGTCACTAACCTTGGAGATTGCGGACCACCTTTGTAAAATGAATGGTGCCGTTGCATCTGTAATCGCCGTCGAACCCAGGGAGGACGAGTGGCTTCTGTTGATTTGACTCCTGCCAGACAGAGCCATTCCCGCCGTTCGAGCCTGGCCGCCTCTCCGCATAAGCAAATCGTGCTTCTTGGTCTTCTTCTGGTCATCGCCACCATGGCGGTGTATTACCCGGTCCATGCTCAACCCTTCGCGAATTTTGACGATGCCGACTACGTTTTCGACAACTTCCACGTCAGATCAGGACTCAATTGGGAGACCGTGAGATGGGCATTCGTGACGCGGGATGCGGCCAATTGGCACCCCCTCACTTGGTTGTCCCATGCCCTCGATGCACAGATATTCGGCATCGATCCCGCCGGCCCTCACGACGTCAACGTGCTGTTCCACCTGCTGAACGCGTTGCTGCTGTTTTGGGTGTTGCAACAGGCGACCGGATACATCGGACGCAGTTGGATGGTGGCTGCACTCTTTGCTCTGCACCCGATCAATGTGGAATCCGTGGTCTGGATTGCCGAGCGTAAGAACCTGCTCAGCATGTTCTTCCTGCTGCTGACGTTGATAGCGTATCGCTGGTACGCGCATGAGCCGCGAGATAGCCGGTATGTGGTAGTGGCAGTCCTGTTCGCCATGGGGCTCATGTCCAAACCCCAGGTGATCACTTTGCCTTTCGTGCTGCTGCTATGGGACTACTGGCCTTTGCAACGGTTCTCCTTCGCAGACGATGAGCCGCCCGTCCCAATGGGGGCTGAGCCAGCCATTCCGCGTAAGCCATTGTCGTATCTGATCTGGGAAAAGGTTCCACTGCTTGGACTTTGCGCGGCCAGTGCCGTCCTCACCATGAGAGCGCAGCAGGCGGGAGGCGCGACCAGTTCGTATGCTCTCTCGATACGCCTGGAGAACGCGATCGTCTCTTATGCCCGGTACCTGGAAAACGCCTTCTGGCCGCTGCGGCTATCGGTCTTCTATCCGTATCCGGGAAATTCGCTGAAAGCTTGGCAAGTGGGAGGAGCATTTCTTTTGTTGCTCGCCGTCAGCATAGGGGTCATCTATGCCAGGCGCAACCGCTATCTTCCAGTGGGGTGGTTCTGGTTCCTGGGAACCTTGGTACCCATGATTGGTCTGGTGCAAGTAGGCACCCAGGCGATGGCCGACCGCTATGCCTACCTGCCGTTAGTCGGCCTGTTCCTCATGATCTGCTGGGGCACCGCCGACTGGGTCGTCGGAGAAACAGCTTCCTGCCGTATTGCTTCCCGGCATCAGCGGCGTCATCCTGTTGACCTTGATGACTGTAACCTATCGCCAGATTGGATACTGGAACGACCATATCACTCTGTGGAAACACGCCTTGCAGGTCACCAGCAATAATTGGCTGGCGGAGAACAATCTAGGAACGGCATTGTTGAAAGCAGGAAGCATGGAAGCCGCGATTCCTCATTTCCGCGCGGCCGCGGCTCTGAATCCTTCCGATCCCAACGTGAACCTGAATCTCGGCACCTACGAACAGTCACGGGGAAATTTGCCGGGAGCCATTGAGCGATACCAGGCCGCTGCAACGATTGCACGAAACTCGAAGCTGAAAGCGAGGGCATATAACAATCTCGGCTATGCCTATCGCGAGTTGGGGAATTATCCGGACGCGTTGGACAGTTTTGCGCAAGCGGTGAAGTGGAACCCGGAATTTGCCAGCTACTGGATTAGCCTGGGGATTACCGAACAGAAATCGGGCCATCCGGAAAAGGCTATCGCTGCCTACTCGAAGGGAATGCAAGTCCAGCCATCGGATTTTGGATACCTGCTGCTGGCACGAGCGTTGCAGGAAAGTGGGCAGACGCTGGCTGCCCAGGAAGCGACGCGCAAAGCCGAGCAGTTGTCTCCGGATATCGACAAAGCGCAGCAGACTGTGGATCGCCTGCTGTCCCATTAGCCAGGTACGGAATCGGACGACAGCGTTGCACCGATATCGCTTGCCTGCCGAATCGGCCGACCTCTCATGCAGCAATCCGAACCCTGCTACCCGTCAAAAAATCGGCCTGCCGCGTAACGCAGCGGGCCCAGTATTGTTTTCCAAAATCAGCCAAGCTTACCTGTGCTTGAAATTACCTCCGCAATTGCCCCCTTGCACAGAAGTCAGCACTCCGGCGGCAGCGGTAAGGGTCTGATTCCAGCAGGCGCCGTTGGAATTGGAGTACTGGTAAGTCTCCGAGTTCGCCTGTCCTGTAGTGGTCACATTGCCGGAGGAGTCGACGAAGAGCGTGTCCGTCGGCGAGACCGCGTCAGAGAAGGTGCTGGAGTAAGTCGGCGTGCCATTCAGTTCCACCAATTCGCTCTTGTTGAAACCCTGCTTAAGCTCGCTGTACTGCTGGAACGATCCGTCCGGGTTGGCATTGTAAGCGTAGGCCAACGTCAAAGGCCAGGTGAACTGCTTGGTATTGCTGGTCACGTTGCTCCCGTTTTGCGTCGTGGTGGCGGAGGAGATCGAGGTTGTCTGCCCAACGTATTGGTCATCCACCGTACCATCCTCGTGGACATAATACTTTTGCCAGTTGGTGAAGTCGATGCTCTGCACGACCTTGGTGTCCACCATCCCGTGCGAAGTAATGGCGATGCCCTCGACGGTAAAGCCGCGGTTCGAGGTTACCGACAATGTACCGTAAGCAATGGTGCCGTTGGTAAGGATGTTCTCGGTCACCACTGGGTCGGGCGTGCCGATGGTGTTGGTGGTCACGCTGCCGGTCACCTGAGTTGAGCCGTGGTCCTCGTACAACAGCAGCGATGCCGTGGCCGAGAAGTACATGTCCGCGTTGTAGACGCTGACCGCGACCGTGTGTTGCTGGCCGTTGCTCAATACGCCGGCGAACGGCGTTAGGTCCACACGATACGGTTCGAAGTTCAGCGTATGAACGCCGGGAATCGGCTGCCACAGGAAAGGATCGATGCCGCCTGTAAAGATCCACGGGTAGATAGGCGCTACGCCCGCGGGCTGGCCATCGATGCTGACTTCAGCCTCGCGGAACGAAGTCGAACCGCAGCTGAATAGCTCACCGGCTACGTCGTTCGGCGCGCAGGTGTACCAGAACTCGTCGTCCTGCTGGCCTTGGGCGAAGATGTCGAGATAGGCGCGTTCAACGTTGAGCGGCAGAGTGAAGGTCCCGGCCAGTTGGTCGGTGGGCGAGTTCAGCGTCACCGTTCCTCCGGTCGGGCCGGCCGACATCGGCAACACCACGTCGGCGGTTACCGGCGGCTGCTGACCCTGCGCCAGCGGATAGAACTGAAGGTAGGCGCTACCGTGGTAGTGGCTGGTGTACTGATTGTTGACCAGGTTAAACAGAATCGCGGAGCCACTCTGCGCGGTGGTAAACAGCGGACTGTAGTCGGTCAGATTGCTTTCCGTGTGCCAGGTGCGCGTGAAGGTTCCCGAGGGCTCGGCCGTGGTGCCGAAGAAAATGTTGGTGCCGCCAATCCAGATATTGGTGGTGCGATCATATTGCACGCCGGGATCGACCGACCAATCCGCCTCAAACACAACCGCAGCCCAAGGCCCGGGACAGCCTGCTGGAGGCGTGTAGTTGAAGGGTCTCGGGTTGAAATCGTCGAAGTCGAAGTTCTGAAACAAGGTCACGGTGCACGGCGTAGTTGACGGCCGCGGCACCGGCGCATTAGCGGTGATTGTATTCGGCGAGCCGACCACTGGATTGCCAGGCGCGACATAATTCTGCGCGACGGCGGCGCAAGTGAGGAGCAATGCCACACTGATGGAGACCATGATCCAGGCTGGCTGGAAGGAAGAAGATCTGTGCATGTCAGTATCACTCCTTGGCTAAGGACGCGGCTTAGGCACGCGCGCGGCCTGCACTAGGATAGTGCCTTTACTGCGCTTACTCAAGCAGGACGTTCTGGTCTTCAGTCTAAAAACCAACCGCAAGTTTTGGAAATACTTCCTGGCGGCCACTCCGGTGAGATAACAGCACTCGGATCCTTAATGCCCCACCTAGCTAGCGCTGAAGCGCTGGGCTAAGCTCTTCTGCGCCTATGGCGCTCGCCTTTGGCGCTTCAGACTTTAGTTCCAGACACGCAATCAGAATTACCCTACACTTCCAACTTGCCCGTGAGGTCGCCGATTCTTTCGATGCGATGTTCCAGGCACCACTTCTCAAGCGAATCGACTAATGTTTCACAAGCACACGGATCCCAAAAGTTCACGGTGCCAACTTCGATCGCGCTGGCCCCGGCCAGCAGAAACTCGATTACATCTTCCGCCGTGCTAATACCGCCGAGTCCGATGACCGGTATCTTGACCGTCTTGGCCGCTTCCCAGACCATGCGCAGCGCAATCGGTTTGATGGCGGGACCGGAAAGGCCGGCGGTGACGTTCGAAATGCGCGGCTTGCGGGTTTCGGCATCAATAGCCATCGCGACAAAAGTATTCACCAGCGAGATCGCGTCCGCGCCCGCATCTTCCGCCGCCCGGGCTACGTCGGGGATGCTGGTCACATTGGGCGAAAGCTTCACAATCAACGGCCGCGTGGCGATCTTCTTCACGGCGCTGACCACGCCGAACAACATCTTGGCATCGCTGCCAAAACTGATGCCACCGCATTTGGTGTTGGGGCAAGAAACATTCAGCTCGTAGCCCGCGATGCCTTCTCCCTCGTTCAGAATCCGCACTACGTCTTCGTACTCGTCCTGCGAGTGACCAAAGACGTTGCACAGAAAAACAATGTTGTCGATTTTGCGCAACAGCGGCAGCTTCTCCTCCAGAAAGCCGCGGGCGCCGATGTTTTGCAGACCGATAGCGTTCAACATTCCGGCCGCAGTCTCAAACAAGCGCGGCGGAGGATTGCCCGCCATGGGCTCGCGCGACAGGCCTTTGGTCACGAAGCCGCCCAAGCGGCTCAAAGTGACCACGTCTTCGAATTCCACGCCGTAGCCGAAACTTCCGCTGGCAGCGAGGACGGGATTCTTCAGCGTGATGCCGGCGACATTAACGCTCATGTCAAGCGCGGGCTTGGGAGCAGGACTCACGCGCGTACCTCGCTCATTGAGCCTCGCGCTCACGGGCGATTACGACTGGCTGCCTAACGTTCGCGGCACGTTCTAGTTTGTCCCAGGTGAAGCCGCCGCCCTCGACGGCGCGCTTGAGCGTCTTGAGCAACACCAGGGAGAACAATTGGCGATAAGCGAAGCGTTGCAGCCAGACGTGACCTAGCAGCAGGAAGTCGCGCTTGCCGCCGGGCTGTTGCCGCTCCAGGGTGAAGGCGATGGTGGAGGCGATGAAGTCGATGACCATGAACAGCGCAAAGTAGACTACCAGTTTGTGGAAGTCGGATGGGTTCGCCGACTCAGGATGACGGTACTTGTCCACGAAGTAGGTAATCATTCCCACGGCAAACATGATATCGATGAACGGCGAAACCAGCGGAAGCAGGATCTGGAAGATCACCATGTTGGGAATGGCAACCCAGCCCAACGCTCCTTTCTGCTTGACCGCTTGACGATGTTTCCACACTGCCTGCATGATGCCGAATGACCAGCGGAAACGTTGCCGCATCAATCCATTGGCGGTGCTGGGAGCTTCCGTGTAAGCGAGGGCCCGATCTTCGTAGTTCACCCAGTAGCCGGCCTGAAGCAGGGCCATCGTGAGGTCGGCATCTTCGGCGACGGTATCGTGATGATAGCCTCCCGCTTCGCGGACAGCTTGGGTGCGCCACGCTCCTATTGCACCCGGAACCACGCTTACCGCGTTCAGCGTGTTCAGGGCACGACGCTCGAAATTCTGGCTGGTGATGTACTCCAGCGCCTGCCAGCGTGTCCAAAGATTTACCCGATTGCCCACCTTGGCATTGCCGGCCATCGCCGCAACTTTGGGATTGCTGAAGTGCGGCACCAACTTGGAGACCGCGTCCGGCGCGATAAGGGTGTCGGCATCGATGCCGACAAACAACTCCTCGGTAACCTGCTCGAGGCCGTAGTCCAGGGCATCCGCCTTGCCGGAATTTGCTTTGGTAAGCACGGTAACGCGCCCTGCTGCAATCTCCTTCGAGAAGGCCACGCGCGTGACTTCGAGGGTCGAGTCCTTCGAGCCATCGTCAATCACAATTACGCGCAGGTTCTTGTAATCGGAATCGAGCACGGACCGCACCGTACGCTCAATTACTTTTTCCTCGTTGTAGGCGGGCACCAGTACGGCGACCGCAGGCCGGTAGTTCGGATCAAATCTGGCTTTGCGCCGGTGGAAACGGTCATAGATAGCCAGCGCACCGATCAGAATCAGCCGCCCGGTCATCAGTACGTCGCCGACGAAGAAGACGAAGATGATGAACGACTGGACCAGGCCGAAGAGAGAAAAGTTCAGACTATCGACCCAGGCCGCCCAGCGCTCGTTGGTGGTTATCGGCGGCATGACGTCGGCGCGCGTCTTGCCCATCAACTCTGAGACCGGTACCACCTGATAGCCGCGCTGATGCAGGCCATCCAGAACCAAACTGAGCGTTTCCACGGTGCGGCTACGATCGCCTCCGCCGTCGTGCATGAGGATGATGTTGCCGCAACGCAGATTGGTGGGGGCACAGGGAGGCAGGTTCGACAAGACATCCTGCACCATGTCTTTCACCGGACGGGGAGGATTGTCGCGCCAGTCATTGGGATCGATTTTCTCGCCCACGACGATATAGCCCAAATCCTGCGCCAACTCCAGAGGACGAACCTGGTCGGCCGTGTCGGGCGCTTCGTCGATGGCGTAAGGCGGCCGCATGAGCACGGGCTTGACGCCGAACTTGCTTTCAAAGAGCCGTTCAGTCAGGTTTAGCTCCACTTCAAAGTAGCGCTTCGAAATGTTGCTGATGTCAGGATGGGTGAAGGTGTGGTTGCCGATCTCGTGCCCTTCGTCGTAAATGCGCTTGGCAACGCCAGGAAACTTTTCCACCTCGGCGCCGATCAGGAAAAATGTCGCCTTGGCATTCTTTTCCTTCAACACATCGAGGATCTTGGGCGTCCAGGTAGGATCAGGACCGTCATCAAAAGTAAGCGCAACTTTCTTCTCCGGGGTCCCGCCATACATATCAACCACGTACGGCAAGGGCAACGTCTTGAACACTTCGTCGTTCACTAGATTGTCGGAATTGACGCTGATGCTGCGCTCGCCGGCGGAGGGTCGGGACTGGATGCGCAAAATTTCGCCCTGACCTTCGATATCCACATCCTGGCCTGGCGGCACGATGTTGAGTTTGCCAGGCGCATTCGCTTCGAAGGGCTTGTCCCAGACCGCCCATAGCGAGCGATCTTCCGAGCCCAGTCGCCACAGCGCGAAGGTATCAATGCCCAGAGCGTGCGCCGCTCGCATCTGATTCAGCGCAGTCACGCCATCCAGGAACCACACATCGTGACGAATGTTGTTTTCGTCGGAATAGGCGAAGTGCGGATTCATCATATCGTCGTCGAAGTTGATGTCAGTCTCGGCATCGGAGGCCTCAAGCCACGCCTCCTGGGCAGTGACGTTGTGAATAGCCTCGGGCGACGTACCTTTCTTCTGGCCTTTCTTCATCGCCCAGTCATAGCCATAGTTGGCGACGGCGCAGATGATTTTTTCCTTGGGAATCACCTTCAATGCGTCCTGTAGGTTCTTGACGAACCACTCCTGGCCTGCCACGGCACCCGGATCACCTCCGGGATAATGCTGGTCATAATTCATCAGGATCAGGCCGTCGGAGATCTTCGAGATCCCGGCGTAGTCGAAGGTCTTGTCGTTGACGGGAACCGCGATGTACAGTTTGAGCCCTTTGGCGTGCAAGTCGTCGTAAAGTTCCTGCACCAGCTGGCCGTAATCGACACGCGAGGTTTCGGGGAAAGCCTCGATGTCGAGCGTAATGCCCTTGTACTGATCGCTGGCAAGAAAAGTCATCAGCTCACTTCGAAAACGCTGCCGCGCCGCCGGATCGGCCATGAACTTGGCGGTTAGATCCGGATTCCACTTATTGTCGACGGGATCGAAGTTGTTAACCAGCGGGAAAACTTCGGTCTGGGCCTTCTCGCCTTTGAGGAACGACATGACTTTGTCGTCGACGCTGCGCGGCTTGCCCTTCTCATCGATTACGTCATAAAGGGCATTGAATTCGGTGACCGACTGCAGCCGCCCATCGGCCGTAAGCACATGCATCCACTCCGGGAAGAGCAGGTCGATCTGCGGGTAGTACTCCTTCAGCGAGGCGAAACTGGCCGCGTCCCATTGCACGTAGAACGCGCCGCGAATGCCTTCGTCGGAGTTCAGAACCACCTGCGAAGCGGGCTGCTTGGTCTTGCGGTGAGTGTTCTGGCGGCGGGGAGGCTTGCGTTTCTGGTTATCTTTGAGCGCATGATAAGGCCGCTTCACTTCTGGAAGGGCCACGCCGGGAACCGCCGAGCCGCGCAGCACGGAAACGACAAACAACACCACCAGCAGCGTGACCAGGATCACGCTGGTATCGATAAGGAACCGCAAACGGCGCCACCGCTTGCGGTCGGGATCAAAAAATATCTGTTTCGATTGCGGCATTATACAAAGGTCAACTTATCGTAACTGCGGGCAGCAGACAGAGCAACCGGGCCGATTTTGGACCCCCCTCGGCCTTTCGCTCCGGGCTGGAATTGGGGAGTTATTCCTAATTCCAATAACACGAGTTTGACACAATTGACTCGGTGGCGCTCCAACTTTCGATTCTTGTTCTCGACCGGGCCGGCAGCTTTGAAAAATAGAGTGGTGCGGGCTGACAGTGGAGTTCGAGACGTCAGATGGCTAGATGGCTTCTACTCGGTAGATTCCTGCCCGGCCCCAAAGAACTGCTGGACCGCCTTCACATCCGTCGTCCGACTGTACCTCGGCAAGCTGTCGAGAAAGACGCGACCGTATTGCTTCTTGAGGATGCGGTTGTCGAGCAGGCACAACAATCCCCGGTCGTGCAACGAACGGATCAGCCGGCCAAAGCCCTGCTTCAACGAGATCACCGCGCTGGGAACCTGGTAGTCGTAAAACGCATTGCCGCCGTCTTCGTTGATCGCTTTCACCCGGGCGGCAACGACGGGATCGTTGGGCACGGCGAAGGGCAGCTTGTCGATGATGACGCAGCTTAGCTGCTCACCCTGCACATCCACTCCCTGCCAGAACGAAGCGGTGGCAAACAACACGGCATGGGGAGTCAAACGAAACTCTTCCAGCAGCGCGTTCTTGGGAGCGCTGCCCTGCAGCAGCATGGGAAATTCCAACTCACCCAGCAGCCGCTCGTAAAGCTGGTTCATCAGCGAATAGCTGGTGAACAGGCAAAATGCGCGCCCGCGCGTGATCTCCAGCAACTGCCGTACGCGTTGCGATGCCCGCTCCACGAATTGCGGATCGCGGGGATCGGGCAGGTCGGGTGGAACGTAAAGCAGCGCCTGGCTCTCGTAGTCGAAATGCGATTGCACCACCAGTTCGCGCGCGTGCTGGATACCCAGCCGATTGCGGATATATTCGAAGCCCCCAGCGACAGCCAGCGTGGCTGAGGTGAGTACGGCTGATTCCAGATGCTCGAACAGCGTGTCGCGCAGGATGTCGGCTACGGCAATCGGTGTGGCTTGCAGGAAAACATTGTGCTGCCCGCCGCGCCGTCGATCAATCCAGAACACGGTGTTGCGCTCCTGCGCTTCCAGGATGAATCCCAGCTGCACCCGCAGTTCTTCCACGCGGCGCGACATGGCATGCACTTCGTCGGGCTTCTTGGGAATGGCTTGTAGCTCGGTGTACAGGTGCACCAATGCATTCTGCAACCCGAGATACTCGTCACCGTTTTCTTCCAGGAACTCGGCGCGATTCTCGAAGGAGAAGCGGCCCTCGCCGGGCGGAATCAGCGAGAAGAAAAATTGCGAATGCTCGCGCACGCTGGCTGACGCCTGCAGCACATCGGCGACGGGGATATCGGCCTTCCTCAGGGTATTCTCCAGATCGCGGAGCAGTTCATCGACACGCAGGTTAGAGACGGTCACGCCGAAGTAGTCGGTGGCCACGTCTTCCAGCTCGTGCGCCTCATCGAAGATCACCACTACGGCATCGGGCAGAACTCCTGCGTCGGGCGAGCGGTCGGCCGCGGCCTTGATCGCCAGATCGGCGCAGAACAAATGATGGTTGACGATGATGATGTCGCTTTCGGCGGCCCGGCGGCGCATCTCGGTGATGAAGCAGCGGTCGAACTGCTGGCACTGCGAGCCAATACAACGATCAGTGCGCGCGTCCAGCTTGGGCCATAGGTGGCTGCTCTCCGGCAACCCGGCCAGCTCGGCGCGGTCACCGGTCTCCGTGGTCTTCTCCCAGTCGCTGATAATGCGGAACTGGTTGATCTCTTCCAGCCCATTCAAGATCGGCTGGCTGGTTAAGTCGTAGAGTTTCTGCCGGCACAGATAGTTTCCGCGTCCTTTCATGTAGCAGACGCGCAGCTCGCCCAAGTGCTGCTGCAGGAACGGCACGTCCTTGAAGAAGAGCTGCTCCTGCAAGGTTTTCGTCCCAGTCGAGATGATGACGCGCTTGCCCGAGCGGATGACCGGCAGAAGATAAGCGAGAGTCTTGCCGGTGCCGGTGCCCGCCTCAACGATCAGGTGTCGCCGCTCCTGGAGTGCAAGCTCGACCGCCTCGGCCATCTGCAATTGTCCACGACGAAATTCGTAAGCGGGATGAGTGCGCGCCAGCACGCCATTCGGCCCGAAGAACTGGTAAAGCGACGGCAAACGCGCAGCTAGCGTGGCGGATTGTGGTGTGGAAGACACGGCGTGGGGATCGTGTACCTATAATAGCTGTTTGGGCCACTGCCGCCGAAAGAGTCTGATTGAGCCGTCGACCGCAATTCGAATCCAGCCGCACCGCTGAACAGGGTGAACCTGTCACCATCGGCACCCTGGCCATTGTCGGCCGACCGAATGTCGGCAAATCCACGCTGTTTAACCGCTTGGTGGGATCGCGCCGCGCTATCGTGGGCGACGAGCCCGGGATCACGCGCGACCGTCTCTACGGCGACGTGGAATGGACCGGCAAGAAGTTTCGCGTCGTCGATACCGGCGGCATTGTCCCCGACGATCAGGCGCTGATTCCATCGGAAATCTTCCGCCAGGCGCGGGTCGCGCTCGAACAGGCCGACGTAATCGTTCTGGTGGTCGACGGTCGCACCGAGCTGGCGTCTCCCGACATCGATCTGGCGCGCCTGCTGTTGCGCACCGGTAAGCCGCTCGTGCTCGCTGTGAACAAGGCTGATACGCCACAGCTTGAGCCCTATGCCGAGGAATTTCGCCGTCTCGGAATCAAAGAACTGTTCCCCATATCCGCCGAAAACGGAAACGGCATCGCCGAACTACTGGAGCACGTATTGAGCGTGATGCCGCACCATGAAACCGAGGCGAAAGATGCCGGCTTTGTAACACGTCCCGTCAGCAAACGCTCGGCCCGCCGACTTCAGGCGACCGCTGTTGCCGACGCTGCTTCCGTAGATGGTGCAGAAGATGGTGCAGATGTCGACAGTGCGGACCTGGACACGGCGGACGAAGAAGAAGTCGAACTCGCTCGCGAGACCAAGGTCGCTATCATCGGCCGTCCCAACGTCGGCAAGTCAACCTTGTTGAACGCTCTCACCGGAACCTCGCGCGCCATCGTCTCGCCGCTTGCCGGAACCACACGTGACGCCGTGGACGAGCTCCTCGAGCGCGATGGGCACACATATCGTTTCATCGATACCGCGGGAATTCGCCGCAAGGGCAAGACCGAGTTGATGGCGGAAAAGCTTTCGGTGGTAATGGCGCGCAAGCATTTGGAAGGCGCCGATGTTGCGCTGATGATCATCGACGCGGTTGAAGGCGTCACTGCCAGCGATGCGACGATCGCGGGTTATGCGCACGAGAGCGGGCGCTCGGTAATCGTGGTCATTAACAAGTGGGATTTGGTAACCACCGCTCGCACCGATGGCAAGCCCCCAGCCGAACGCAGCGTCTACGAGGAGCAAGTACGGCGACATCTTAAATTCCTGTCGTATGCGCCGGTGGTATTTGTCTCGGCGACGTTGGGAAAAAATCTTGACAAACTTTTTTCCACGCTGGAGCTGGTATCGCGTGAGCGTCGCAAACGCATCGGCACGGGCGAGATGAACCGCTTCCTAGCCCGCGTCGATTTCGAGCGCGCCTCAGTGCCCATCGCCAAGCGGGTAAAGATTTTCTACATGACCCAGGCGGGTGTTTCGCCGCCGACATTCATTCTGTTCACCGACCGCCCAGTAAAGCTGCACTTCTCCTATCAGCGCTTTCTGGAGAACCAGATTCGCGCCGCCTTCGGCTTTATCGGCTCGCCTATCTGGATCAAGAACCGGGCGCGGAATGAGCCGCGGGGGAAAAAATAGCGGGGGCGCTACTGCTTCGGTGTTGACGCTCTGATTCCAGCCAGGTATTCAACTCATCCAGCGCGCGCCGGCAAACCATCGCGTGGCGCTGCTTCTTGTCGCGGATGCGGCGGCGTGTTTCTTCATCCAGCGGCTGCAGCAAATCGAAGGTAATGTTTGCGGGCTGGAAGTTTTTCGCATCGGCATGGCAGATATAATTCACCAGCGCGCCGAAAGCCGTCGCTCGCGGAGGCGGACTCAGCTCGAGATCCAGCGCCAGCGCTGACGCCTGCATCCCCGCCAGCAGGCCGGTAGCGATGGACTCCACATAGCCTTCGACTCCGGAGATCTGTCCCGCGAACAGTACGTTGGGATGCTGTTTCATCTGCAAGGTCTCGCTCAGCAGCGTCGGGCCGTTGATGTAAGTGTTGCGATGAATCTGGCCGTAGCGCAGGAATTTCGCGTTCTCCAGGCCGGGGATTAGGCGCAGGATACGCGCCTGTTCGCCGAACTTCAGGTGGTTCTGGAAGCCGACCAGATTGTACGAATCGGCACGCAGATTTTCCTGGCGAAGCTGTACCACAGCGTAGGGCAGTCTGTCCGGTGCGCGGATCGCGCAGCCCGACCGGTTTCATCGGGACCGAAGCGCAGCGTGTCGCGGCCGCGGCGGGCAATCTCTTCAATGGGCAGACAGCTCTCGAAGTAGTTCAGGTTCTCCCAATCTTTGGCGTCGACCGAATGCGCTTCGATCAGGGCGTCGAGGAAGCGCTCGTACTCTTCCCGCGTCATCGGGCAGTTGATGTAATCGGCGCTACCCTTGTCATAGCGCGCTGCCATGTACACCCGCGACATGTCGATGGAATCGGCTTCGACGATGGGACTGATCGAGTCGTAGAAGTAAAGTTGCTCGCTGCCGCTCAGGCGAAGAATCTCGCGGACAGCGCGTCTGAGGTAAGCGGGCCGGTCGCAATGATCGTGATCGCGCCGTTTTCGTCGATCGCCGTGACTTCTTCGCGCACGATTTCGATCAGCGGCTCGCGCTCAATCGCTGCAGTTACAGCTTCGGCAAACTTTTCGCGATCGACCGCCAGCGCGTGGCCGGCGGGAACGGCAGTCGCGCGCGCGATCTCCATCAGCAGCGAGCCGGCACGGCGCATTTCTTCTTTCAGCAGCCAAGGTGCGGTGTTCTCGCTGTCGGACTTCAGCGAGTTGGAGCAAACCAGCTCGGCGAAGTTCGCCGTTTGATGGGCGGGGGTCGAACGCACCGGCCGCATCTCGAACAGTTGCGACAGCAACGCCGCGGCGGGCGCATTGCCAGGCAGCTTCTGAGCCGGCTAGTCCGGCGCCGATAATACGAATAGGCTTTTGCATTGGGGAGTGCGAAGCTGTAGTAGCACTGGAAGTTTCAGCAACTCTTCAAGCGCCGTGCGATTTACTTGTCAGCAAATTGTAAAATGCTGGTCCTTATGTAAGACCCCAACCTCTAATCACTATACTAATTCCGATTGGAGACAAACATGGCAAGAGTTTCATACATAGAAATGGATCAAGCCTCGTCCGACGTGCGCGAGGTCTACGAAAAGACGCTAAAAGGCAATCCCGGCAGTGTGCAGAAACTGATCGCCCACCGGCCAGAGACGCTGAAGGCTTTCCTGCCCTTTTATACCAGCGTGGGCCGTGCGCTGGACCGCCGCTTGTATGAGACGGTGTACATCCGCGTCTCGATGATCAATGGCTGTCATTACTGCCTGCAGCACCATCTGGCCGCATCGAAGCGAGTTGGACTGACGCCGCAGGACTGGCAGGCGTTGAAGGAGGGCGATTACAGTAGCTTTAGTTCCAAGGAGCAGGCGGCGCTGAAGTTTGCCGAGAGGCTCACCCGCGATCCTCACGCCGTTGGCGATGCGGACATCGCCAACCTGAAGCCGCATTTCTCCGAATCGGAGATCGTGGATCTCGATCTGTTGATCGGCTTGGCCAACTTGACCAACCGCTTCACCGATCCGCTGGGCGCAGATTTGGAGTTTCCAGAACAGAAGATTTGAGCCGTAGGTTGCAATTCTTTGAGCCGTAAGTTGCAACTCGTAGTTAATGAAAATAGATCGGACTGGTCGCCCTGCGGACAAGGCTTACACGTCAAGAGGTCCGGCGGCACGGCGGGAACAGTTTGCGGAGAAGCTCGAAGGAAGCCGCGCCCCGCCAAGACTGATCTACGAGACAACTTGTATTATGTCGCAACCTTTCCCGGTTCGGCTTTCTGTCCGGGTCGCACGCGAATCAACATGCAGGTGGAATTGTCTTCTCCACCACCTTCGTTGGCGGCGTCGATCAGCGTGTCACACGCGGCCTGCAGCGAGGGCAACTGCAGCAGGATGCTCCGGATTTCTCCGTCGTCCACGTGGCGAAGCACGCCATCGGTGGTCAGCAGCAAAACATCGCCATCCTGCGCCGGAAACTCGCCAAGATCGGGCAGAGTGCTTTCATCGGTACCCAGGGCTCGAGTAATGATGTTCTGCGCCGAGGAGCGCTTGGCCTGTTCCAGGGTAATCATGCCGCGGCGTACCTGCTCCATCACCAGAGAATGGTCCTCGGTCAACTGTAGCAACTGGCCTTCACGAAACAGGTAGATGCGGCTATCGCCGACGTTGGCAATGCTGAACATCCCATCGGCAAAACGGGCGGCAACCAAGGTCGTGCCCATCCCAGAGGTATTTTTGTGCTCGCTCGGCGTAGCCGAGGATGGCGTCATTGGCCTTCCTGACTGCGTCGGCCAGCAGACGTGCTCCCAGCGGGGCGTCATCGAGATAGGCGTCGTCCTCAACCGCCGGCTCGTGATCGCGAAAATAAGCGAGCACGGTTTCGACAGCGATCTGGCTGGCAACTTCGCCCGCAGCGTGCCCACCCATCCCGTCGCACACCACAAAAATTCCGAGCCGCTCGTCGTAGCCGAAATGGTCTTCGTTTGACGGGCGGACGCGCCCGACATCGCTGCGGCCGGCCACCTCAAGTCCGACGTGACATTCGGGGAACAGTTTACGCTGTTAATCAAAAGCGTGCGAGTGCCGAAAGTGGGGTAACCTCGTTCCAGGCAAGGCCGGGAAGAAAGGCAGTACGCTAGGGCAAACATAGGTAGAGCGTTGGCTTCCAATGACTATGGCGCTTTCGCAGCAAGTGCTCTGGCTGTTTGTGCTGGCTCTGCCCATTGCCAGTATTGCCTGGACAGTCACCCACGAAGAAGTTCTTCGCGAGCCGCGAGAATTTTGCGCGCGCAAGAGCGAGGAATCTCGCTTCCTGGTCTGCCGGAAATTCTTCTACCTTTTTACCTGCGAATACTGCTTCAGTCATTGGGTCGCGGTGGCTTTCCTCCTCCTTACGCGCTATAAGTTGCTTTACAGTGACTGGCGAGGATACCTGGTAGCGCTTTTCGCGCTGGTCTATGTGGCGAACTTCTACATTGGTCTGTTTGGACACGTGAAGCTGGAGGTCAGGAAAGATCGCGCCGAAATCAAGGTCATCGAAGCCAAGACTAGGAAGGCGGGGTGAGAAGTGGTCAGGGATTGGGGGTTAGCGCAGGTCAGAGCTGGAAATCGCATCCTGTAGTTCAACTGCAAGATCAAATTCAGTTTAGGGTAGTGCGCTGTTTGAGTTTATGGACTGCACTTCTCAAATCGATTGAGCTTGTCGTAGCCTTGCTGAGCTCCGAAACCCGGATTACTAATTTTCAAAACAGCTCATTGCCCAATTTTGGGCTTTACTAGCCCCTAGAATCTGGTCCCTAGTCCCTGACTTTACGGCCGGGTCTTCGCGATGTCCGGCTCTTTCTCCCTTGTGAACATAGGATCCAGGTGATGTTTGGTCAGGTCCGCGCGGAGGCACTCGAACGCTTCTTCGGGAGTGTTCGCCCAGTGGAATAGTTCAGATCGTTGGGCGAAATCGTGCCGGAGTCCACCAGCGCCTGGAAGTTGATCACGCGGTCCCAGTAATCCTTGCCATAGATCACAATGCAAATACGCTTGGCCAGCTTCTCGGTCTGCGCCAGGGTCAGCAGCTCGAACATTTCGTCGAAGGTGCCGAATCCGCCGGGGAAGACGACCAGCGCCTTCGCCAGATAGGCGAACCACAGCTTGCGCATGAAGAAGTAATGGAACTCGAAGTTCAACTCCGGCGTGATGTAAGGGTTGGGCATCTGCTCGAAGGGCAGATTGATATTCATGCCGATGGTTTTGCCGCCGGCCTCGGACGCACCCAGATTGGCGGCTTCCATGATGCCCGGGCCGCCGCCGGTGCAGATGACAAAGCGGTGACGCGGCTGATTGATGGTCTTCGTCCACTGCGTGATCAGGAACGCCAACTGACGCGCGTCTTCGTAGTAGCGCGCCATCTCGACGTCGGCTTTGGCGCGACGAATGCGTGCCTGCTCTTCTGGCGGAGCCAGCGTCGCCGAGCCCGGCTTATCCAGCAAATGCAATCGCTTCTTCCGCCTGCGAGCGGCTATGGAAGCGGGCCGAGCCGAAGAATACGATGGTGTCCTGGATGCGTTCCCGCCGGAAGCGTGATAGCGGCTCCTGGTATTCGGCCAGGATGCGCAGGATGCGGCCATCAGGGCCGTTGAGAAACTTCTTGTTCTCGTAGGCGAGTGGCGCCCGGATGTGACGCAGATGTTCGTCGTTCTTGTCTGTCATGGGAGCCTTATGAGTTCGCAGTGAAGTAATGAATTATGGGAGCACAACCCGTTTGAGGGAGTTGCTTGATCAGTCTACCGACTCCCGATACCGAACCGCTTCGGCGACTCCCATCCAGATATCGACCAAACCCAGGCCGCTGATTAAGCCGCGGACAAAATCGTGCGTCAAAAACTCGCTCACCTGTGGAAACCTCGCTAGCAGCGAGTTTTCCGTCCACATCCGAGTCCAAGGCAAAACCGTCAGGACAATCGCCAACTTCCAGGCATAACAGCACGAATACGGCCAGAGCGATCCGGTTTCCCCAAAGTTGCCACCTACCAGGGCGGCGCGGCGGCGGAGGCATCAACAGGATTGGACCGCCGTGTTCCGGTCCAACTCCATCCTGTGGCTCCTGCCCAAAAGAACTCATAGTGTGCCTACGTTCCGGCGTTTGCTCTGAGGATGGGTTTGGAAGTGGCAAATTTGCTTCCTTGAAAAAACTCGGTACCGCACCGTGTCCCCCGTCCCAGCCATATAGCAGGATACTACGGCGGCGATACCGGGAAAGCGGATTGCCGCATTCATCGACGGGAAATCTGGCCTTGAAGCGTCCTAGACCTCGGTCCCCGTCGGTACTTTCGAATCTGGCGAATCTGCTGGGTGGGCACCCTGGTCCGCAATGGCCGACCGGTACGACGCTTCTTTCCAGAGGCTGGTAGGCTGCACGAAGTAAACTCGCACCGCTGCGAGCGAAGCCGCCATAAGCACAACAAAGGTGCGTATCGGCGAAGTCACTTTCTTCAGGAAAACTCCGTCGGAAATCGCCGGGTCCAGCGCCGCCAGGGCGTAGAAGAGCACCTGTCCCCAGGCCGCCACGGCCCGCCAACCCGGTGGCAGGCCGATGGTCGCCAGCGCAACCGCAATCATGCAATACGGTATGACGATGCGTCCATACTTGGCTGACAGGAAATGCAGACGCATGCGATTCCGTGAGCTCAATAGCTCGGGCATGATCTTAAGCATCTGGTAGAGCCCCGCCTGCAGCCGCACCTTCCGCCGGAATTCCGAGTGCAACACGGTGGGGTAGTCATACATGGTGGCGGTCGGTTCCATGAGGATCCGATAGCCCTTGAAGAACGCCACCAGTGGCTCGTAAACATCGTCGAGCAGCGTGCCCGGCGGCAGCGGCGTCCACAGTGAGCGGCGGATGGCGGCGAAGGCGCCACTGTACCCGAACGTCGAGTCCAGGCGGGTCAGGCGTAGCCGAATCCAATGCTCGTAACGCCAGTAAAGACTGGTGGTCGTCTCCTCATGCGTCTCGCCTTGCACAATGATGGTTTGCGGGCTCACCGAACCGACCTTGGAATCGCCGAAGCAGGCGATGATGTTGCGCAGGCAGTCGGGATCCAGCGTCTGACGGACATCGTTGAGTGCCACGATTTCCCCCGAAACCAGCGGCACGCCGGCATTCAGGGCCGCTGCCTTGCCGCCATGAGGTACACGCAGGAAGCGAACACCCTGGTCGGCAAAGCTGCGTGCAATCTCGTCGGTGCGGTCGGTCGAGCCGTCGGAGACTACCAGCACATCCATCAATTCGCGAGGATAATTCTGCGCGAAAATGGCCTTCAGCTTGCGCTCGAGAAATTTTTCCCCATTGTAAACCGCGATCACGAAGGAAACTGTGCGGAGTTTGTCATCCTTGTGAACCGGATTATGCGAGCGATTGGCCAACCAGTTCAGCAGCAAGGGATAGCCGAAGAGGGCATAGAACATCACCGCGCAAGCGAACGTGAACACCGAGATACAGAGGATTTGTACGGGAGCCAACATGGTCGCAACTAACAAGAATCGTGATCCTATTCGATCATAAGTGGCAGCGCTAAGGTTCCCGATCGGACGTTGGCGGGAGGATGCGGCGAGCGCCTTCCATGCGCGCCGTGCAAAGAGCTCGCGTTGTTGGGTTGAGAGTAGCCCAGCCGAGCAGGCGAGTCAATCGGAGTAGGCAGCAATTTCCGTCGCTTCTCCTTGCAGAAATTTCGCCGGAGGTCTAGCCTGTGGGCAAGAAATGGGGTGTGCTGTGTTTAGCCTCAGTTATGTGCTCATCATGGCGGGGCTGGCGTTCGGTGGTGCTGTGACCCTGGTCGGATTTGGCGGACTGCTTTTTGCTTCCTTTCATCGAGCTCTCGGATCTCCGCTGCCGCTCCCGACTTTGCACAATGCCTTCGAGCGACGGCTTTACGTAACGGTGGGCGTCGCCGGATTCGTGCTGTGGAGCAGTGCGTTTGTCTGTAGCTTGAAGGTCACGCCGTGGTAGTCCTTCGAGATCGCTATAATCAAGCATTATGGCGACCAGCCCCGAAGCCCCTGTAGCCGCGAGTTCCAAGTATGAGCCAGTCATCGGCTTGGAAGTCCACGTCCAGCTCCTGACCAAGACTAAGATCTTCTGCGGCTGTTCGACGCACTTTGGCGACCCGCCAAACACGAACGTGTGTCCGGTATGTCTTGGATTGCCTGGGGCACTCCCGGTGTTGAACAAGCGCGCGGTCGAGTTTGCCGTGCTCGCCGCGACTGCCCTCAATTGCCGGATCAACGCAACCTCGATCTTCGCGCGCAAGAACTACTTTTATCCTGACTTGCCCAAGGGCTATCAGATCTCGCAGTACGACAAGCCGCTGGCCGAATTTGGCTACATCGAGATTAAGACCGCGAACCGACCCAAGCGCATCGGCATCACCCGCGTGCACCTGGAAGAAGATGCCGGCAAGAGCCTGCACGACGGCTTGCCCGACAGCGGCGAGTGGACGTCGATCGACCTCAACCGCTCCGGGGTGCCGCTGATCGAGATTGTCAGCGAGCCCGATATCGCCTCGCCCGACGAAGCCTGGGAATACCTGACGCGGTTGAAGGAGATCATCCTTTACACCGGGGTGAGTGATTGCAACATGGAGGAAGGCTCGCTGCGTTGCGATGCCAATGTCAGTATCCGGCCGCGTGGGCAAAAGGAGCTAGGCACCAAGACGGAGGTGAAGAACGTCAACTCGTTTCGCTTTATCCGCCAGGCGCTGGAGTACGAGATCGAACGCCACGAGCAGGTGATCGAGTCGGGCGGCAGGATCGAGCAGGAGACGCGGCTCTACAATTCCGCCGAAGGGAAGACCTACGGAATGCGCTCCAAGGAGCAGGCACACGATTACCGCTATTTTCCTGAGCCGGACCTGCTGCCATTGGTGGTGGACGACAAGTGGAGCCAGCGGATTGTCGCCAAGCTTCCTGAATTGCCTGAGGCTAGGCGCGCCCGACTGGTCATGCAGTACGGCATCACCGAATACGACGCGGCTACGCTAACCAGTACGCGTTCGTTAGCCGATCAGTTTGAAGAGGCTGCCACCGCGGCGAAAAACCCCAAACGGGTTGCCAACCTGGTACAGGGCGAGTTGATGGGCAGGTTAAAGGCCAAGGGATTGGAGATCGAGCAGTCGCCAGTTTCCATGAAAGGCGTGGCCTTATCGGCGGACCTGGTGGAGAGCGGGGCCATCAGCGGCAAGATGCTCAAAGACCTTTATGACCTGGCCTTCGAGCGGGGCCAGGACTTTGCTGCCATCTACGAAAAAGAAAAGCCACAGCAGATCACCGATACCGCAGCCATCGAAAAGATTATCGACGAGGTGATGGCGGGTAATCCTAAGCAGCTGGAACAATATCGTGGCGGGAAGAAGACGGTCATCGCATTCTTTGTCGGTCAGGTGATGAAAGCGTCGAAGGGGCAGGCTAATCCCACGCTGGTAAATGAACTGCTGGCGAAGAAGTTGGACGGATAGGCGGCTTCGCAACAAAAAGCGCAGGCTCCGCTTTAAGCGAAAGCCACGCCCCTTCAACATCATCGTAAGCCGAATTTTTCCGCATCCCGTTAAATCAACTTCAACTCACTTACGGCTGCGCTGGATCGGCGGGGACGGAGACGTGTTCGTGCTGGATGAGCCAGCGGCCATCAGGCTGCTGCTCCAGAATTGCAGTCCAACGTAACGTGAGAGTTTGCTTTTCGCCTTGCGGCGACGCTCCCTCCATGTTCAAGGTACCGTCTACCCAGGTGATTTTTCCTTCAGGGTGAATTTGCACGTCATCGTTAAGGGTGAACGTCACCTTCGGTGAATCCTTGAGCGAGGGCGCCACGCCAGCGTTGTACTCATCCCAACTGTTGTATTTGAGAGGTGCCACATCGAAGAACAGGTGGCCCGGGCCCTGGACGTAGAATTGGCCCTGCTTTTCAATATCGTTCGAGGCCCACCCGTCCCAGATGCTTTGCAAGAATGGCTTATCGACTGCCGTGACGCTCTTCGAGGGCGCAGTTTTGGATGATGGAGTTGACGCATTTTGCGCGGCAACGTTGAGAACAAATGCCACAAGTGCGATCGCCACGAACGTCAGCCGGCTCATGAATTTCTCCTGGTGGACACTGTGAGTGTAAACCCCGAAACTCTCAGATTGACGGCTAAGGATTGAACCCCACACCAATACCGAGGGTCGCGCGCGAGGTTCCGTTTTCACGATTTGGTACCCTGTTAGTTTCATGCGACTCGGGCTCGGTGGCTTAATAGGAAGTCTTCTGATGACCGCGGTGCTAGGCGGATGCGGGACGCCCGGCGCGCCGTCGTTGCCCTCGCTTAACCTGGCGGTCCCGGTCGAGGATCTCATCGCCTCGCGCCGGGGCAATGAGGTGAACCTGGATTGGACCCTGCCGCGCAAGAACACCGATCACACACTTCTCAAGCGCGACCCGGTCACTCGAATCTGCCGCCGGGAAGGAATCACCCTGATGGCAAGCTGCAATACCGTGGCTGAAGTGGCTCCCCCGACACCTCGCCCGCCGCAGAAACAAAAGGGCGAAGCGCCACCCGGACCGGTTCGAATCCATTATGTGGACAAGCTGCCGCCGCAGCTGGGAATGGAGAATCCGGCAGGATTCGTGACTTACGCGGTTGAAGAGGTGAATTCACACGGGCGCAGCGCCGGGCTTTCCAACCAGGTAGCGATTCCGGTTATGCCTACCATTCCAGCTCCCGAGAAGTTGTCGGCTACCGTCAGTGAGGAGGCAGTGCGAATCTCATGGGTTGGACCGACTCCTCCGGTGCCGCCGGCGGGAGTTACGTTTCGATACCGGATCATGCGAAGGCCGGTGGGCGCTCCTGCTTACGTCGTACTGGACGACATAGCGCCGGCAGCGACCGGAACCTATCTGGACAAGACTTTCGGCTGGGAGCAAAAGTATGAATATCGCATCACGACGCTGAGCGAGGTTCATTCGAATGGCTTGAACGCCTCGGTCGAAGGCGATGATTCCAAACCGATTGAAGTTGCCACGCACGACATTTATCCGCCGGCGCAACCTGCCGGGCTGCAGGCTGTTTTCTCCGGCGTGGGACAAAAGCCGTTCATCGACCTGAGCTGGGCTCCAAACATCGAAGGCGACCTAGCCGGGTACAACGTCTTCCGCTGGGTCGAGGGGGGACAGCCGCAGAAGCTGAATACGCAATTGATTCAGGTCCCTTCCTATCGCGATGAAGTCATCGAGCTAGGCAAGAAATATTTCTACGCAGTTTCGGCGGTGGATTTGCGCGGCAATGAGAGCCCGCGATCGGCCGAGGCGAGCGAGACGGTTCCCAGTAAGTAATTCCTCGATTTTACGAAGGATTGTGCGATGTCCTACTGCCGCTTCCAATATCAAGATGCCACGCGCTACGGGCTGATCGACAGTGCCCAGGGTCAGCCGACGATTACGCGTACATTGGCCGGGAATCCGCTATCGTTTGCCGACTTCAACGCAGGCGAGCGCAGCGAACTGCCGTTGAGCGCGGTTCGTTTGTTGACTCCGGTTGAGCCTTCCAAAATCGTCTGCATTGGCCGCAATTATCGCGAACACGCCAAAGAGTTGAACCATCCGATTCCGACCGAGCCGCTGTTTTTCTTGAAGCCGCCGTCCTCGCTCATCGGCCCTGGCGATGAGATTCGCCGTCCGGTGGCACTTTCGCAGCGCGTGGATTACGAAGGGGAGTTGGGAGTGGTGATCGGCCGACGCTGTTATCGTTTGCGGGAAAGCGCCGACGTGCTGCCGTACATCCTGGGCTACACCTGTGTGAACGACGTGACTGCCCGCGATTTGCAAAATAAAGATGCGCAGTGGACACGCGCGAAAGGCTTTGACACGTTCTGTCCAGTCGGCCCTGTGGTAGCCGCAAACCTCGATCCCTGGAAAGGAGTTCAGGTGCAAACCCGCGTGAACAGCGAGCTTCGGCAGAATGGGACGACAAGCGATTTTCTGTTTCCACTCGACCTGCTGATTCGCTTTATCTCCCAGGTGATGACCCTGGAACCCGGCGATTTGATCGCGACCGGTACGCCCGTGGGGGTTAGTCCTTTGCAGGCTGGTGACACGGTCGAAGTGACTGTGGAAGGCGTGGGGTCATTAGCAAATCCCGTCGTGGATCTGGTGGATTGAATCCCGCTTCTCTATTTGCCATCCCGACCACAGCGCAGCGGAGTGGAAGGATCTGCGGTCACAATGTCTGCTGAGCTACTCAAGAAATCTCTTCCCGCACCCTGTTCCAACAAACTGCCGGCATCTAGAATTTTCTTGTTCCCTTGCGCATCTTATCCCGCTATCTTGAAGTCAAAGCTTTGCGTCCGCGATCTCAGATGAACTCATACCGGCTGTATCCCATTCTCGCCTTTGGCGCCACCGCGGCCATCATTGGTTATGCCCTGCTTTCGCGTAAGAACAAGAAATCGGCCAAGCAACTGGAGTGGGAGCGTCGAACCGATCTAACGCGAGGCGGCCGCATCATCGACGGCAACGTCATCGACGTTCTGGAACTGGAGGAGGACACGTCCGGGCAGCAGATGCTGCTGCTGATCTACACCTACGATGTCGCTGGGGTGACCTATGAGGCCTCGCAGGACGTGACCTACTTGCGGCAGTTTATCGATCTCTATTCGTGCCGCCTGGGACTGCCTGCCTCGGTCAAGTACGACCCGCATAACCCGGGGGACTCGATCGTCATTTCAGAAACCTGGTCAGGCCTGCGCAAGCCGACAATTGTCATGCCCCCGCCGCAGGTGGCGAAATCTAATACTTTTGTGTAACCTCTGCCATTTCGCGTCCGACCCGGTTACCGAGGCGACCCTGAAAGAACCGTCTTCATGGCGAGGTGACGTTGTTACAATAAGCTATGCATAACCTGCCCCTACCCCTCGCGGCCTTTCTGGCGGGGATCTTGTCGTTTCTGTCCCCCTGCGTGCTCCCGCTCGTCCCGGGTTACGTGTCGTTGATTTCGGGAGCCACGGTGGAGGACCTGCAATCGCCGGAACGCCGTATGTTACGCACGGTGATGTTGCACTCTGTCACCTTTGTGCTCGGTTTCAGCGTGGTTTTCATCGCGCTGGGCGCGGTCGCCACCGGCATCGGGCAGGTGGTTAACGAATATCATTCGCTGCTGTCGAAGATTGCCGGGATCATCGTCATTATCTTCGGGCTGCATCTGACCGGCATTTGGAAGATCAAGGCCCTTTACGCCGACAAGCGGTTGCACGACGTCAAGGGCGGCTCCAGCGCCGTCGGTTCATTCGCCGTCGGCTTTGCTTTTGCCTTTGGCTGGACACCATGCATCGGACCGATCCTGGCTACCATTCTGGTGTTGGCGGGCGCGCAACAAACTGTATTGAAGGGAATTGTGTTGCTGGCGGTATATTCGCTGGGGCTAGCCGTTCCCTTCCTGCTGACTTCGCTGGGAGTGGATCGATTCTTGTCGTTCTATGGCCGTTTCCGCCGTCACTTGCACACCGTGGAAGTCATCAGCGGTATACTCCTGATCGCTGTGGGAGTTCTGATCTTCTTAAACAACTTGCGATTGCTTTCAGGCTATTTGTCATTCCTGAACCGGTTCTCGCTGTAAAGGGGCCTTCGCTGTGAAACGTAATGCATTGGTCTTTGTAGCGCTGTTTGTGGCCATCCTGGCCATGCTCGCCAGCGGCAAGTATCTGGATCGCACCCGCAAACACGGCCCCTTGCGAATGGTGGGGAATGTTCAGGGGCTACAGGCGCCAGATTTTCAGTTGCCTTCTTTAGACGGAACTAAAGTCAGGCTGTCTGACTTTCGCGGGAAGGCTATTCTGCTGAACTTCTGGGCCACCTGGTGCCCTCCCTGCAAAGTAGAGATGCCTTGGTTCGCCGATCTCCAAAAGCAGTACGGCCAGGACGGTCTGATAATTTTGGGCGTTGCCATGGACGATTCCAAACCGGATAGCATTGCGCAATTTGCCAGCGAGATGCGCGTGAACTATCCCATCCTATTGGGAACCGACAAAGTGTCGGATGATTATGGGGACATAGATTCCCTGCCCACCACGTTCTACATTGGACGGGACGGCACCATCGTAGACAAGATGACTGGACTGTTCGACAGGAAGGACATTGAAGAGGCGGTCAAGAAAACCCTGAACACGACCTATCGACCCACCTCCGGCCCACCTCTGAGTCAGGCCGCCGTAGAGGTAAAGCCAGTGGTGAAGGACGCCGCGCAATGAAGAAGAACTCTGCTTTTGTCCTGATTGGGTTGCTGTTTGCCGGGTTAGCGCTGGCGCAATCGCCCGGCAACAACGTGCCTTCGGTAGTTATGGCTCCCATCGGCAAAGTCCAGGTGCAGGCCGGCGCCAGCACAGACGTAAGCCTGGATTTCAGAATCGGCTCTGAGTTTCACATCAACTCCCATACTCCCAAGTCGGAGTTGCTGATCCCCACCGTGCTGAAGCTGCAGGCGCCCGATCAAGTGATGGTTGCGGATGTGAAATATCCGGCCGGCCAGGATGTGAGCTTTCCGTTTTCGCCCGATGAAAAGCTCAGCGTCTATAGCGGCGACTTCACTATCGACACGGTGTTAAAGGCGCCGTCCAACGCGGCGGCGGGAACGTATCCGGTGACCGGCACACTGCGATTCCAGGCCTGCGACCACAGCGCCTGCTATCCGCCGAAATCCATTCCGGTGCAGTTTCAAGTGACGGTGGTTAAGAAATAACTGGCACAGGCTACAGGTCTGCACGGCTTTATCGACCCCTCAGGTTGAAGGAGCGTGCCGCCAGCTTCGACTAACCAGGGTTGCTCTCTGGTTAGTCATCCCGAGCGAGCGCAGCGAGTTGAGGGATCTGCGGTTCTTCGCCACTCCTACAACGTGGGGCTTCGCTTCAATCTTGCCGCGGTGCGTTCCTGTCCCAGGTTCGCCATTACGGCAAACAGGCTGGGAGCAACACCTTGTCCGGTGAGCGCCACCCGCGCACCGTTAATCAGCAGGCCGGCTTTGACGAGCTTCGCTTCGGCAAAATCGCGCAGGAGCTGTTCCGTGCTGGCCTCGGAAAATTCGACAGCCTGCTCATAACGCGAGGCTAACTCCACCAGCATCTTGCGGACCGAGTCATCCTTCAGAAACTTCTGCGCCGCCCCAGGATCGATTGCGAACTCATCGCTGAAATAGCCGCGAAACAGAGTGGCAAAGTCCTTGAGATTACGCGCCCGCGGCTTCACCAGGTCGACCGTCGACTCCATTCCCTCACGGCTAGTCTGGAAAGGGACGAGCCCGGCCTTCTTCCACTCCTCTTCGATCAGCGGCAATAACTGCGCGGCAGGAGTCGCGCGCAGGTACTCGCTGTTAAACCAGTCAAGCTTGCCGCGATCGAAAATCGCATTGGACTTTTGGATGCCATTCAGGTCGAAGAGATCGATCAACTCGTGGTCGTGCAGGATTTCCTGGGACGAATTGGGCGGAGTCCAGCCCAGCAGTGCCAGGAAATTGCGGAAGGCCTCGGGGACAATGCCTTCGTCCTTGTAGGCGATGACGCTGGTCGCCCCATGGCGCTTGCTCAGCCTTGTCTTGTCCGGCCCGAGAATGAGCGGCACGTGCGCGAACACCGGCAGTGGATGGTCCAGCGCCTGGTAGAGCAGGATCTGTTTAGGCGTGTTGGAGAGATGGTCAGCGCCGCGCAGGATGTGCGTCATACGCATGTCGATGTCATCGACCACGACGCTGAGGTGATAAGTTGGCACGCCATCGGAACGCAGCAAGACGAAGTCTTCTATTTCGGAGTGGGTGAATTCGACCCGGCCGAACACGGCATCGTTGAATGCCGTGCTGCCACCTTCGGGAACGGAGAAACGGATGGCGGCGCCTTCACCTGCGTCAACCCGGGCTTGCATATCGCTCACAGGCAGAGTACGGCACACATCGCGTGGAACGCGCCCCTCTGCGACTCCCTGGGCGCGTTGCTGCTCCAACTGCTCTTTGCCGCAGAAGCAGTAATAGGCGTGGCCGCTATTAATCAGATGTCCCGCGGCAGCGCGGTAGAGCTCCATGCGATCGGTCTGGAAGAACGGTCCATCGTCCCAATTGATCCCCAGCCAGCGCAGGCCAACCAGAATGCCTTCCACCATCTCGGGAGTGGAACGTTCGAGATCGGTGTCTTCGATGCGGAGGACGAGCGTGCCGCCATAATGCCGTGCGAAAAGCCAGTTGAATAAAGCGGTGCGCGCTCCCCCGACATGCAGGTAGCCGGTAGGCGAAGGTGCGAAGCGGAGGCGGGGAGCGTTTGCTGTAGATGAAATAGCGGTCATAAGTATTCGTTGGTGGACCGATCACAGTACACGCCGCTTTTGTGCAGAGCGCAGAAATCAGTGGCCCAGTAAATGCCACAGGTCGTAGATCTGGGCCCCGTGTGCCTTCAGAACGGGCGCTGCTTTGGGCCCGGGATCGCCATAAACTTCGAACCTTTTGAAGCTCGACGTCTCAAGAAGCTTCGGTACAAGCTCCTGCACCACAGGGCCTGTCATGTGCGCCAGTGCGGCATCGGCGTCAGCGTAGGTTTCCAGAAGCGTGCATCGTTTGCGATCATCGCTCAAGAAAAAATCGTAGCCAAGCGTGCCTGGCTCCTTGAGGCTCCCCGCAATCATCGTTTGCACGATGTGCTCAAATTCGTCGAACTTTCCTTCGCTAATCGTCATTTCGACCGTGAAGCGCACCATCTGTTTCGTCATTCGCAATTTCTCCCCGGGAGCGAAACCCTTAACCCATTGTCATCCCGAGCGAGCGAAGCGAGTCGAGGGACCTGCTGTCTGCCTGCGGCGGCTTCAAAACAGGCCAACAGCAGGTCCATCCGCTCGGACTGAAGTCCTCGGTCGCGGGATGGAACTTTTTATTTGCTGCCCTTTTCCCGCTTCTCAATCTTGGCCCAGGTATCTCGTAGCGGCACGGTGCGATTGAACACCAGCGCACCGGGTTTCGAATCAAGATCGGCGCAGAAATATCCCAGCCGCTCGAACTGATAGCGATCACCCGCATTCGCGCCAGCCAATGACGGCTCCAGTTTGGCGCTAGTCAAGATTTCCAATGAGTTCGGATTCAGGTTCACCGTGAAGTCCTGACCCTCAGGCACGTCGCCGGGGTTCTCGGTCGCGAAAAGGTTTTCGTACAAGCGAACCTCGGCATCGATGGCATGTTCGGCCGAGACCCAGTGAATCGTGGACTTCACTTTGCGTCCATCGGGCGCGTTGCCGCTCTGCGTCGCAGGATCGTAGGTGCAGTGGACTTCGACGACCTCTTCTTTGTCGTCCTTCACCACGCCGGTGCAGGTGATGAAATAGCCACCGCGCAAGCGCACTTCCTGTCCCGGAAATAGCCGGAAGAATTTCTTCGGCGGATTTTCGCGGAAGTCGTCCTGCTCGATGTAGAGCACGCGCGAGAACGGCACGTTCCTAGTCCCTGCACCGGGATCTTCAGGATTGTTTACCGCCTCCAGTTCTTCGACTTGGCCCTCAGGATAATTGTCGATTACGACACGAAGCGGCCGCAGCACGGCCATCACGCGCGGGGCGCGAGTGTTCAGATCGTCGCGGACGAAGTGCTCCAGCATGGCCAGGTCGATGATGCCGTTGGTCTTCGACACGCCGATGGCGGCGCAGAAATTGCGAATCGCCTCCGCAGTGTAGCCGCGACGGCGGATGCCGGAGATCGTCGGCATGCGAGGATCGTCCCAGCCGCGCACCCGTCCTTCCTGCACCAATTGCAGCAGCTTGCGCTTGCTCAGCAGAGTGTAGGTCAGGTTCAAGCGATCGAACTCAATTTGCTGCGACGGGAAGATGCCCAACTGCTGGATGAACCAGTTGTACAGTGGGCGATGGTCTTCGAATTCCAGGGTGCAGACAGAATGCGTAATCTGTTCGAGCGAATCGGACTGACCGTGTGCGAAGTCGTACATGGGATAGATGCACCACTTATTGCCGGTGCGATGGTGCTCGGCGTGAAGAATGCGGTACATCACCGGGTCGCGCATATTCAGGTTGGGCGAAGCCATGTCGATCTTGGCGCGCAGAGTGCGTGAGCCGTCGGGAAATTCGCCCAGCCGCATGCGTTCAAACAGGTCGAGATTTTCTTCGATCGAGCGATTGCGATACGGACTTTCTTTACCCGGCTCGGTCAACGATCCGCGATACTTTCTGACCTCTTCGGCGCCCAGATCGTCGACGTAGGCCTTGCCCGCCTTGATCAGCTGCACCGCCCAGGCATGCAACTGGTCGAAGTAATCGGAGGCATAGAACATCCGGTCGCCCCAATCGGCACCGAGCCAGCGCGCGTCGGCGATGATGGAGTCGACATACTCCTGCTCTTCCTTCTCGGGATTGGTGTCATCGAAGCGCAAATTGGTTTTGCCGCCGAACTCGGCCGCCAATCCAAAGTTCAGGCAGATGGACTTAGCGTGACCGATATGCAGATAGCCATTGGGCTCGGGCGGAAAGCGGGTGTGGACGCGTCCGTTGTACTTGTTGGTCTTCAGATCTTCGAGGACGATGTCGCGAACAAAATTCGACGGCCGATCAGTTGCGCCGTTCAGCGTGGCGGCCGTTTCCTCGTCATGGGTGGATGTTGACATGATTACCTTGCCTCAATTCGGGGTGGCGAAAGAGCGCAGCCAGGCGCGATTCGCCGAAAACTTTATTTTACGCGGTACGGCGTAACTGCGGTTGTTCCGGCACAGGTTCCATTTTGGGCGGGGGTTCTGGATTTCGGCCGGGCTGGCGTTGACAGCTGCAATCGGCGGGCTTAGTGTCGGGCTATATCCGCCACGCTCGTAGGCGAGCAGATTTCTGAAAGGCCCTCGAAATTGCGAGGGCTTTTTATCGATGGCCAAAAGAATTGTGGTTCTGATCGACGGCGGTTTTCTGCGACTGAAAGCCGTCAAAGCGGGCAAGAAATACGATCCAACCTTTATCGAAGCATTCGCGCATGGCTGTAAAGGGAGCGACGAAGAAATCCTTCGGGTGCTCTATTACGACTGCACGCCTTATTCCGGAACGGTCCGGCTGCCAGTTTCCGGTGAGCCTTTTACGTTCACAGGGTCTGACAAATGGCTGGAGGAACTGGCTTGCAAAGATCTGTTCGCGGTACGGCTGGGGGTGTTGAAGTTTCGCGGTTACAAGCCGAAACGAACGCCGGTAGACCAATCAACTCCGCTTACCGACAACGACTTCGATCTGGATTTTGAGCAAAAAGGCGTGGACCTGAAGATCGGTCTCGATATCGCCAGCTATTGCGAGCATCGACACGCCGATCGCATCGTTCTGGTGTCAAACGATACCGACTGCGTACCCGCCATCAAGTATGGAAGAAAATCGGGAATGCAGGTGGTGCTGGCTGAACTCCCCAATTGCGAAATCGCCCGGGAGCTGCTAATGCATTCCGATTTCAAGCGCAACGTTTCCTGGCCGTCGCATCTGGCGTAACTAAGGCCAGCTAATTTCGGCCAGCAGCACAGCGACGTGAGCGATGGCGGCATGGTCGGTGCCCATGCCCTCGGGCGTTTTAGCCTTGATGCCGACGCGCGATGGCTCGATGCCGAGCAGGTCAGCGACCTTCTGCTGAATGGCGGTAGCGTGAGGGCCTATTTTCGGGGCGACGAGGATGAGGGTGCTATCCACATTGCCGACCGTGTAGCCCGCCTCGTCGACCAGTCGCAAAGCTTCGCGGACGAACATTGCCGAGTCGGCGCCCTTCCATTTGGGATCGGTGGGCGGAAAGTAGGTGCCAATATCGCCGGCGGCGACGGCGCCTAGCAACGCGTCGGTGAGGGCGTGCAGCAGAACGTCGCCATCGGAGTGGCCGGCCAGGCCGCTGTGATGGGGCAAGAGCAGACCGCCGATTTTCAGCGGGAGGCCGGGCTTGAACTCGTGCGAGTCCCAGCCAAAGCCGATGCGCGGAATGCCGGATGTTTGTAAATTGGACACGATTCTATGAGACCGATGCCAAAGCCCTTACTTCCCACTGCGGAAAATTGATGGTGCCTGCTGATGCCGCTGTCTACCAGCGTAAGTCAAGTCAATTGGGTGGGTTATCTTTTCGCCACAGCGTGTAAACAATCCCGTAGATACCAAAAGCAAAGCCTGCAACGGCGAAAACGAATCCCGCGGCGGTCAACAGTGAAGAGTGGTGGGTGCTTTCAAGAGTGGTCGTCATGAACAGCATCATCAGACACCACATTCCAATAAAGGCCCAACGAGTTACAGCTCGTTTTGTCAGCCAGTTTTCCATCTTTCCCTACGCACCTCTGTTCCGGTAGAACCTCCATGCGCCAGAAGCAACAAAAAACCTTGGTTGCCGCATGTTCCTCAGCTCCTAAGGCTGGCCTCGCGATTTTCCTGCGCCAGAAAAAACTCGGCCAGATCCAGGTCGGCGGGGGTGGTGATCTTCATGTTTCGCGGCGAGCCCATCACGACGTGAACTGTTCCGCCGCTGCGTTCGATCAGAGACGCTTCGTCGGTCCCCATGAAGCCATCCGCCATCGCCTCGTCGAACGCCTTTTTCAGCACGCCGAAACGAAAGCCTTGCGGAGTTTGCGCCAACACCATACGCTCACGCGGAACCGTGGCGATGACCACGGCGCCGTCTGCGGTCCGCTCAACCTGCTTAACAGTGTCAATCGCCGGCACTCCAGCGATGGCCGCTTCGTATCTTTTCACCGCTTCGATGACTCCGACAATCGTGTCCTGATCAACAAAGGGACGAACCGCATCGTGCACCAGAACAATGTCGTCGGGCGCGGCGTTGATCGCCGTCAGAGCGTTGGCGACGGAATTTTGGCGATGCTCGCCGCCTTCCACGATACGCAGCGGCTTTGAGAAATTTTCCGTCTCGATCTGTTTCTGAAAGGTTGCGGCTTCATGTTTGCGCAGCGCCACGACAATTTCGCTTACTGCCTCGCATTGCGCGAACTTGCGCAAGGTGTGCACCAGAATCGGCGTGCCTTGCAGCATAAAGAACTGTTTGCTGGTGCTCTTGGCACCGCCGGAAGCGGAGGACATTCGCGTACCCAGTCCGGCGGCGGGAATGATGACGACAACTTTCATGTTGGGGAGCAGAGTATAAACGCCGGGGCGGTAGGAATACAAATCAAGGCAGTCCGGATCCGCCAGTCGGGCTCAAAGCCCGACTGGTCCTGACAAAAAACAAAGGCCTTATACAGCTCAGCTAAAGCTGTGCCCCTTCAACCCACTCTTCAGCCTGAACGTCAACGGGGCCAGACTCCCCTTACACTTGTTCGGGCTTGACGGCTTCCGGTATGGTTGCCGCCGGGGTTGGCCCGGATTTCCGGAAATCGGGCCGCGGTTCCACTGGCCGCGGCGTCAGGTTGCCGCGCTCGTCGAACTTGCCGAAGATCATCTTGCCGGCGGTGGTTTGCAAGACCGAGGTGACGGAGATATCGACGTTCTTGCCGATCATCTTGCGGGCATTGTCCACCACCACCATGGTTCCGTCGTCCAGATAGGCCACACCTTGGTTGTATTCCTTGCCTTCTTTCAGGATGAAGACCTTCATGATTTCGCCGGGCAGCACAATGGGCTTGAGCGAATTGGCCAACTCGTTGATGTTGAGCACCTGGACGCCTTGCAGTTGTGCCACTTTATTCAGATTGAAATCGTTGGTGACGATCTTGCCCTCGTACACTTTGGCCAGTTCGATGAGTTTGAGGTCGACTTCGCGCACGGCGGGAAAATCGTCTTCCACGATCTGTACAGTTAAGGTAGCAATCTTCTGAATGCGCTGCAGGATGTCGAGACCGCGACGGCCGCGATTGCGCTTCATCGAGTCCGCGGAATCGGCGACCAGTTGCAGCTCACGCAGCACGAACTGCGGAATCACAATCACGCCGTCAAGAAAGCCAGTCTCGGCAATGTCGGCAATGCGGCCGTCGATAATGACGCTGGTATCGAGAATCTTGTAACTGCGCTTGGACTGTTTTTCGCCGCCAAAAATGCCGCCCAGCGCGGCCAGATTCAGCAAGTCACCCTTGCCAGCGCCGACCACCAAGCCGACATAGGCCATCAGGAGCATGACAAAGAGTTGCAGGAAGCTCTGGGTGGCGCCTGGGCTGATGCTGTTGCGAATGACCAGACTAAAGAGGTAGGCGCCAATGATGCCCAGAATGCTGCCAATGACGGCGCCGATCAGCCGCTTTAAGCTGACCTGACGCAAGCGGAACTCGAATAAGACGACGGCAGCGCCGATAAGCGCTCCGACGCCGGTAGCCGCCCAGCGGCTTAATCCGAGAGGTTGCAGTTCATAACATGCTAATGACGTAACCAGAACAAATAAGACGCGTATAAGTACCAGATCCACGCGACACCTCCCATGGCCAGTCCTGGGAGTCTGTGGTCAGATTAATGTACGCCGGGAATTATGAAAGCAAAGATCTTGCCGGCGACTCACTCCTGTTACCCAGACACGACAAGCGGCCTCGACTCGATCACCTTTACTACGCTATTAATTTTCGGGGCCTATGAAAGAGGAGCGCTCCCCGATCCGCTCAACCAATGCGGAAAATATTCAAAAATCAGAGCAACCGAAGTATATATCAGTTTGCGGTTCCCGCTGCCTCCTCCACGAATGGCGCTTTCCGGGAGTTCCCGTTTAGGGCGAAGCGCCAGGGACATTTTCGCTTCCCAACTCAATGCCTACTTAGAGATGCAGACTCCGGGCTTTGCGCCTATCTCGCTAGGAAAATGCGGCCGCGATTCCTGCTCCTGCCAGCACAACCACGGCCCACCAGCCAAAGACGACACCGAGGCAAGCGCCGCGCTTGACCTTAGTCAGGCAGGAGAAGCCGATGCCAGTCAGCACTAGAGTCCAGATGGTAATGATGTCCAGCGAGGTAGCAATCGAATAAAGAAAGTGGGAGCTGGGATCGACCAGCCCACCGAGATTGCTGGCCACCGGGTTCTGGAAGGTGAAACCTTCACCGCCGCCCAGGGCGATCGCCAGCATGGCAATCAGCGCCCTCAGAATCCCTGGCAGCGAGGAGTACATGCAAACGGCCAGGCTCTGGTTGAACGTGAGCTCCGCGCCAAATCCGAAGTTCAACGTCGCCATGAGAACCGCCGCGATGATGGCTAGAACGATCACTAGTACAACCGGGTAGGCATAGGCGATCACGCGATTAAATTTCACGATGGTCTGCATCTGGGCTGCGCGCTGCTCAGGAGACAGTTGATCGAGCCTCGCGGCCTGCTTTGGCTGCAGCGCCATTTGGTTCTCGACTACTTTTTCGATTCCCAGCTTTTTGTCGACGACAAGCACCATCGCCACGCTGGTAATCGCCAACAGCAGCCACGGCACGAACCAGTTGGCACTGCGGCGGAGATCTGTGAACGTCTTGCTGGGCGCGACAAACGTGTCCACAACACGTTCGACTTCAGAGAGCGGCTTTTGCTCCAGTGGAACTCCAGAGAGGGCCGGAGTGGTAGAACTCATGAGGTTCTCCTTCGTACATGCAACTCGCCCTTAGCAGCACGATGCAGAACCAGATTTGCGCTTGGGCGGGAGACGCGGCCAGATTGTAACACTGGTAACGCGAATGCCGGCTGCGCTCTCTGCTAGAAACAAGGCTCACGTGTCGCCCTAGTCATCCCCTCCTGTGGCGATCCCTAATTTCGTGGAGGCGTGCTGTTGGAATTGTTCGCACCCGGGTTGATCGCCGGATTGGGTGCGTTGCCCGTCCCGCCGTTGTTCATGGCGGAATGGTCGGGAGCCATATCGGAATGTCCGTGACCGGTTACTACCAGCTTGTCATTCAACTTGCGGTTGCCGTCAAACGACTGGGCAATGCGCTCGGCCGTCTCCCGATCGCTACTTGAGCCAACGGTCCCAGTCAAGTCGATGCTGCTGTCGGTCACGTTGATTGCGACGTGACTGCTACCCAGCGTCGGCTCGTTGCGGATTGCGTCCTCAATCCGCGACTGCAGCGTAGTGTTGGACTGCGGCGACGTCATGGAGTTGCCGCCAGCATTCCCGGAGCTGTTCGGTACGGCTTGAGGATCGGACGCGGTAGTCGATTGTCCCAGAACTTCCGCTCGGGGTTTGTGCCATCGCGAACCCCGAACCGAAAGTCAGCGTGAGCGCCAGCAACAGCGTCGTGAACTTCATGGTGAACTCCTGAGCTTGTTAGATGTCGTCCAGACAGGCTTGGGGTTTCCTGGCGGTTACGACAATGCGAGTTGAACCGACAGTGGCCCGGCTTTTACACTGGAAGTATGCATGTACACGCTGGTGACCTGCGCAACGCGAAAACCTCGCGAGTGCTGCGAATTTCTCTCGGGGTCACGCTGGTGTACATCGTGCTGCTGGTAGTTGCCGGGCTGCGAGCGCATAGCTTGGCGCTGCTCTCCGAGGCGGGACACAATCTCACCGACTTTCTGGCCCTGCTCATGTCGTGGGGAGCGGTGTATCTCCAGGGCCGGCCGCCGAGCGCGCGCAAGACGTTTGGCTACAACCGCGCCGGAGTGCTGGCCGCATTCGTCAACGGACTGACCCTGGTCCTGATTTCGTTCTACATCTGGTATGAGGCGTTCAAGCGGTTGCAAACCCCGGTGAGCGTGAATGCCGGCATCATGATCTGGGTGGCGGCCGCGGGCGTGGTGATGAACGGCGCCATCGCGCTGCTACTGATGCGCGGCCATCGTGACATCAACCTGCGCAGCGCGTTGCTGCATGAGATTGGCGACACGTTGTCCACGGCTGCGGTGATCGCGGGCGGCGTGGCCATCGCGCTTACCGGCCAGCACTGGATCGATCCCGCGCTTTCGGTAGGCATCGGCGTGATGATTCTGTGGTCGTCGATCGGCATCATCCGCGAGAGCCTGAACATTCTGCTGGAGGGTACGCCCAGTGGCATGGAGCTGGATCGCATCCGGCACGTAATTTGCGAGATACCCGGAGTCGATGCGGTACATGACCTGCATGTGTGGAGCATTGGCAGCGACACCCATTCGCTTTCCTGCCATGTAAGTGTCGCCGATATGCCGGCATCGGAGAGTGCCAGCATTTTGCGAGCGATTCGCGAACAACTGGAGCAACGCTTCCAGATTCATCACACCACGATTCAGTTCGAGCTAACCGTTTGCGAGACGGCCCACGGGTGCGTCATTCCCGTCAGTCCCGGTCACAGCCACGAACACCGCGGCCATTCGCACTAACCAGGAGCCAATCGTTTGGGGACTCATCGCCGAATTCTGCTTTACAGCGCCGTGGCCGCGAGTCTGGTGCTTACGCTGGGCTGCGGCAAGAAAGCCAGCGAACAGCCCGTGGCGCAATCGCAAGCGGCGACATCCCCTGGATCCGCGGATTCTGCCAGCCCCTGGCGCATGGAGCTGAAAATCTCTCCCGATCATCCCGGCATGACCAAGCCTGTCACTTTTCAGCTCCATATTGCGGATGAGCGTGGACAGCCGGTGAATGATGCGCAGGTGAACGGCGCGCTGACCATGAAGGTGATGGACATGGGCACAACGGCGCTGAAATTCTCGCCCAAAGGTAATGGGGATTACGAAGCGTCGATAAAAGGCGTGGACATGTCAGGCCCGTGGAACCTGGCGGTGGACGTTGTAAATGGCAGCACTCACGCGAAGAAAAATTTTGATGTCACGGTGTTTGACTGACGGCTCTATCTTCCGTGCTGGAGTTTGTAGATCCGCTCGACTTCCTCTACGGTGTCGATTTCTTTGGGCAGCTTGTCCTGCCGCACGCGGATAATTCGCGGGAAGCGTAACGCATAACCGCTATCGTGGCGATCGGAGCGCATGATGGCATTGAATGCGACTTCCAGCACGATCTTTGGCTCGACTTCGCGCAGATGTCCATGATCGACGACAGTATGCGCTAGAAACCATTCGGTCAGTTCGGCGATTTCCTTGTCCGTCAGTCCTGAATACGCCTTGCCGATGTTGACCAGTTCCTCGCCTTTGCGCACCGCGAAGGTGTAATCGCTGAGCACGTGGATACGCTTGCCGTGACCGAACTCCGCCGCAGTGACGACCACGTCGAGCGTCGCCAGTTCGCGCTTCAGTTTGAGCCACCAGCGGCCACGGCGTCCCGGCATGTAGGGCGATTCCAGGTCCTTGATCATCAGGCCTTCGTTGCCGCGCGCCATGGCTTGCTCGAAATATTGCTCCAGTTGCTCGGCAGAATCCGCGCGCATCGCCGGCGCGCGCAGCACCCAGCCTGACGCGGCCGCTTCTTCCTCGATTTCCGGCTCGAACAGCAAACTCCCCTGGGCGTTGACCACCGGACGCGGCGCAACGCGATTGGCTCCGGCGAAAACGCGGTCGAGGATTTGCGCCCGTTGCGAGAGCGGCTGGTCGAGCGTCAGTTCGCCACCGGCGTAGATCACGTCGAAGACGACGTAGGCTACCGGAACTTCGGAAATCAGTTTTTGGCTGACCTGCTTGCGGCCCAGCCGCTTCTGAATTTCGGAGAACGGCATAGCGTGTCCGCCGTCTTCGTTATGCCGCCAGGCGACAATTTCGCCGTCGAGGATCACCTCGTCGGCAAACTCGCTCAGCGGAGCGATCAGTTCGGGAAACGACGGCGTCACTTCGTCGAGCGTGCGCGAGAACAGTCGCACCTCTCCACCGCCGCAATGCGCTTGGGCGCGAATGCCGTCGTACTTGTCCTCGATCTGGACCAGGCCATGCTCGAAATACTGGAACGCCTCGTCAGCGTTGGCTGCCGGACTGGCCAGCATGAAGCCGATGGGATGAAACAGCCGCATGCGCGCCTCATCAAGCCGATGCTCGGCCGCCAGTTGCAGCGTGCCGCCGATATCGCCCAGCAGCATGTTGGCGCGCTGCACGCGGGCCAGCGGCTCGTCGTAGGCTTTGGCAATCGCCTCTTCGACCAGACTTTCTTTCAGCCCGATGCGCAGCTCGCCGGTGATGATCTTCAGGATGTACTTGGCTTCGAGCGCGGTCGCGCGCTGCAGCAAAGATTTCAGAATGGAAGCTTTGGCAGCGGCGGTGCGAGTCTCGGCAATCTGATCGAAGGCGCTGCGGACATCTTGCAGGGTGACGGTCGCGGAAGTCGGGGCTTTCGCCAAGAGCACATCAAATGCCGCCGCGCCCAGATCGCCGCGCTTGCGATAGGCCGCAGTGAGGGCGGCATCGCGAGCACCGGTAAGCTCGGCGACCAGCTTCCACAACAGCGCTCCGCCGATTTGTAGTGTGCGTTCGTCGAACGCAGGAAACGCCCGTCCTGAGAGGAAGACCGACGAGACGGCGGCGTCCTTCAGATCGCGCGAGCGGAAGTACTCGGCCACCATCGCGACCTTCTCGGTCTTTCTGGTGGTGGCGGCGATACGCTCGCACAGCTCAGCCAGGCGTTGCATAAGATTCGCAGCGAAGTTGGATGCCGGAGCATGGAGGCAGGGCGCAGAGTTGCTATCAGCTCAGTCTCATCCGCTGTTGATCCGGGAGCGAATGTCCAACTGCTGTCGGGAAGACGGCACCGACGGGCGGGAAAATAGCACAGTGTGGAGGATGCTAGGCGCAAGCCAGCTGTGCTCCCTTCTACCTGTCGCCGGATTGACATCTGTCGCTGGGCTGCTTACCCTAAGCTAGCGCTATTGTGCGTCGAACCCCTTCGAGGAACATCCAATTAGCATGCGTTCATTGCTTCGTCATCTGCGATTTTTAGCGGCCGTCCAACTTTTGCCGGCTTTGGAGAGTGGGGAAGAAACCACCCTGGTCGGCGGCCAGGCCGTGCTGGAAGGCGTAATGATGCGCTCGCCGCATGCCTGGGGCATCTGCGTCCGCAAGCCCGATGGCACGCTGGCGACGCATTCCGAGCCGCTGGAGCGGCTGTCGGAAAAGCACAAGTGGATGGGTTGGCCCTTGGTGCGCGGCATCATGACGCTGGGACAGGCGATGACGCTGGGCTTCCGCGCCCTGCGCTACTCGGCCGACGTGGCCATCGATCAGTTGCCGGTCGAAGAAGAGAAGAAAACGGAGATCAGCGGCTGGGTGATCGGCGTGAATCTCATTCTGTCGCTCGGCTTCTTCATCTTCATGTACAAGTTTGTGCCGCTGCTGGCGGCCACCAAGCTGAAGAACCACTATCCCGCGTTCGGCAACCAGATCCTGTTCAACGTGGTCGACGGCGTGATCCGCATTGGGCTGTTCCTGCTGTTTATCTGGGGCATCTCGCTGATGGCCGACATCAAGCGGGTCTATCAGTATCACGGCGCCGAGCACAAGACGGTGTTCGCCTTCGAGAACAGCGATCCGCTGACCGTAAAGAACGCGCAGGCCTACACGACGTTCCATCCGCGCTGCGGCACCAGCTTCCTGATGACGGTGATGCTGATTTCGATGTTGGTGTACATGCTGATCCCGGCGACGACGTTCTGGGCGCGTTTCGGCTTCCGCATCGCGCTGCTGCCGGTGATTGCCGGGGTTTCGTATGAGCTGATTCGCTTCGCCGCCAAGCATGGCTCGTCGCTGTTTGCGATCCTGACCAAGCCGGGGCTGTGGCTGCAACGGATTACCACCCAGCCTCCGGCGGACGACCAGGTGGAGACCGCCATCGCTGCCCTGAACGAAGCCATGGAGCTGGAAAAGCAGCGCGGCGGCGAGCTGGTGATTGCCTAGCGGCGCCCGCCGCTAAGAACTGTATTTCCCATTGTAGACAGTTTTGAAGTTATCGGCTTTAGCCATTGCCGAAAATGCGCCAGTCTCAAGAAGTGTCATCACTGAGCGCATCGTCCGTATGGCTTTTCCGAATCCAGCGGTTTTGCGGATCGGCGGATGCGAAGTCGAAGGACCTGCTGTCTTCGCTTGCGCCTAACATCGTCACTCGGCGGACGAACAGTAGGTCCCTCGGCTCAGGCCGCAAAATTCGGCCGCTTGCGGTCGGGATGACACCCAAAGGAAACTGGCGATTACGTACAATGAAGGTGAAATCCCATGTTTGAACGCTTAGAACAAATCGAATCGAAATACGAAGAGCTGAACCAGGCGCTGGCCTCGCCGGACATCGTCTCCGACTCGCAGCGCTACCAGAAGACCGCCAAGGCGCACAGCGAATTGCAGCCGATGGTCGAAAAGTATCGCGAGTACAAAGACCTGACGCGCGGCATCGCGGAGAGCAAGGCGCTGGCCGAGGACGAGACCGATCCCGAGATGCTGGCCTATGCCAAGGACGAGATGCAGAAGCTGGAGCAGCGCGTCGCCGAGGTCGAGGAAGAGCTGAAGGTCCTGCTGCTGCCCAAGGATCCCAACGACGAGAAGAACGTCATCCTGGAAATCCGCGCCGGCACCGGCGGCGACGAAGCCACGCTGTTCGCGGCCGAAATCTTCCGCATGTACACGCGCTACGCCGAAACCCAGCGCTGGAAGGTGGAAGTGCTGTCGACCTCGGAGTCGAGCGTGGGCGGGCTGAAGGAAGTGATCGCCATCATCGAAGGCCAGCGCGTGTACTCGCGGATGAAGTACGAGAGCGGCGTGCATCGCGTGCAGCGCGTGCCGCAGACCGAGACGCAAGGCCGCGTGCACACCTCGGCCGTGACGGTCGCGGTGCTGCCCGAAGCCGAGGATGTGGACATCAAGATCGAAGCCAAAGACATTCGCATCGACACCTTCTGTTCGTCCGGACCGGGCGGACAGTCGGTGAACACGACGTATTCGGCGGTGCGCATCACGCACTTGCCGACCAACACGGTGGTGAGTTGCCAGGACGAGAAGTCGCAGATCAAGAATCGCGAAAAGGGAATGCGCGTGCTGCGCGCCCGCCTCTACGAGATGGAGCAGCAGAAGCAGGAGGACGCGCTGGCCAAAGAGCGCAAAGCCATGGTGGGCAGCGGCGACCGCAGCGAGAAGATTCGCACGTATAACTTCCCGCAGAACCGCGTTACCGATCATCGCATCGGCTTCACCGCGCACCAGTTGCCCGAGTTCATGGACGGCCGCATCCAGCCCATGATCGATGCGCTGATCACGCACTTCCAGTCGGAGAAGCTGAAAGGCGAAGCGGCGGTTAGCGCGTGATGGTGTTCACGGCCTCGCGAAGCGCCGCAGTTGACGGGTAACTAGCGGAATTCGGGTAGAGCCAGCGTTAGGCCGGCGTCCAGTACATCCTCAATCATGGAGGGGCTTCAGTCCCCGATCGTGCTGCAACCATGCAACTGAAGCAAGCGCTCGCGTCGGCGGTCGATCGTCTGGAAGCGGCCGACGTGGGCTCGCCTCGCATGAACGCCGAGGTGCTGCTGATGTTCGTCCTCGGCGTCAATCGCGCCTATCTCTACGCTCATCCTGAGCGCGAACTCACCGCCGAAGAAGAAACGCGCTATGACGACGTTCTCGCTCAGCGCGCGACCGGCATGCCATCGCAGTACATCACCGGACATCAGGAATTCTGGGGACTGGATTTTGTGGTCTCGCCGGCGGTGCTGATTCCGCGCCCTGAGACCGAGCACCTGGTCGAGACGGTGCTGGAGTTGGCGCGAGGAGTGCCGCATCCGAAGCTGGTTGATGTGGGAACCGGTTCAGGATGCATCGCGCTGGCGCTGGCGCACGAACTGAAGGACGCAGAGGTCTACGCGGTCGATATTTCGGCGGACGCGCTGGAGATTGCGCGAGCCAATGCCGCGCGACTTGCAACTCGACGGGCGAGTACGGTTCTCTCAGGCAAATGTACTTACTGTTATCCCTGCCGAGGACTCCAGCCGAAAGGCTGTCATCCGGAGGAGGACTTGAGTCCAAGTCGAGAGACCCCTATACCGGCAGAAAGCACTCTCCACGATTTCGATTTCGTGGTCAGCAATCCGCCATATGTCGGTTTTGGTGAAGCCGACAAAGTGCAGAAGTCGGTGCGCGAGTTCGAGCCGCAGGTCGCGGTCTTTGCGGGCGAGCAAGGGCTGGACGTGATCGGACCGCTGATCGAACAAGCGCACCGCGCTCTGAAGCCCGGCGGCTGGCTGGCCATGGAGATTGGTTACTCCATGCGCGATGCGGTGGTGGATTTGCTGAATCCCACAATGTGGGACGAAGTCCGGGTAGTGCCCGACCTGCAGGGGATTCCGCGGGTCATCGCAGCAAGAAAGTCGCCAATCTTATCTTAGCCGCCGTTATTCGATCGCTCCAATCAGCCCCGCCAGCAAAGCCGCCCGGCGCGGCAATTCAGAAGCAATGACGTGCTCGTGAGCGGCGTGCGCTCCATCGCCGACCGCGCCCAATCCGTCCAGCGTCGGAATGCCGATGCCGGCGGTGAAGTTGCCGTCCGAACCGCCGCCAACCGCAATCTCGCTGCAGCTTCAAGCCAAGCTCTCGCCCAACCTCGCGGGCCAGCTCAAATAAGGCCGCGACCTGCTTCGTTCGCTCCAGCGGAGGGCGATTGATTCCGCCTTCGATATGCAGCGTACACTTTGGATTGACGGCGCGAAGCTGCCGTACCTTGCGCTCCATCACCGCGCCATCGCTCTTGCGGGCTACGCGAAGATCGACTTCGGCCATCGCCTCGGCAGCGACAACGTTGGTCCGCGTGCCACCACGAATGACGCCGACGTTAAGGGTGATGCCCCGCTTCAGGTCGGTGAGGCCAGACAGCGCTGGACTTGATGCGCCAGCTCGAGTATTGCGCTGTGGCCTTTCTCGAAGTCGAGTCCGGAATGTGCCGCCTGTCCGGTCACCCTCAGTGTGAATCCGCCGACGCCCTTGCGCGCGGTCTTCAACGCGCCTCCCGGGCCGGAAGGCTCGCACACCAGCACCGCGGCGCAACGCTTGGCAAGCCTTTCGGTGATTCGGCGCGAACTCCCGCTGCCTTCCTCTTCGTCCGAAACCAGCAATACGGTGACGGGCCGCGGCAGTTCTCCAGCATTTTCGCGTAGCGCCCACAGGGCAAACATCATCTGCACGATGCCGGCCTTCATGTCGAAAACTCCGGGCCCGTAGAGCCGTCCCTGGCTGCTGGCGCCACGGCATTTCTTGCAGTGTGCCCAGGTCATGTACGGTATCGAAATGGCCCAGCAGTAGCACTGGCTTGCGGCTGGACGCGCCGGCGAAATTCACCTGCAGATGATTTCCGGCTGTGGGTTGCGGATGGATCTGGATCTTGCCGCCCAGGCATTCAAATTCGCTGGCCAGATGCGAACACAAATTGTCGCAAGCTGGCTTGTCGTGGGTCGGCGATTCCCGCACCACCATCTCGCGTACACTGGCAATCATTTCGTTTTGGCGGTCGGTCAGCCACTGCAAGATTCGGCCGAGTTCGGCGTCGAGCTGCCGCGGTTTAGACTTCGACATAACTTCCACCTTGATAGAGCTTCGCTAAAAGCCGATGGCTTAAATTCGTCCGCAGCACGGAATACGCCGCTGCCGGAATGTATAATCGGGCTTTTCACGATACTCCTGTACTCATTTACTCACATGAGCGATCCAGTTAATCCCGCGCCCGAAAACGGCGAGAATCTACAGCTCAAGATCGACGGGATTCTCAAACTTCTGCCGCATCGCTATCCGATGTTGCTGATCGACCGCATCCTTCATATCACGCGCGCCAAGCGAATTGTCGCCATTAAGAACGTTACGATCAACGAGCCATTTTTTAACGGCCATTTTCCCGGCTATCCCATTATGCCGGGAGTGTTGATCGTCGAGGCGATGGCGCAGGCCGGCGCGGTGCTGCTGTTTACCGAAGTTGCCGATCGCGACGACAAGCTGCTGGTCTTCACCGGCATCGAGCGGGCGCGCTTCCGCCGCCCGGTCACGCCCGGCGATCAGCTTCGCATCGAGGTGGATGTGCTCGCCTACCGCGGCACGGCGGGCCGCCTGCAGGGCAAAGCCTACGTCGACGGCAAGCTGGCCTGTGAGGCGGTGGTCACCTGCCGTTTGCTGAATCGCATGCCTAAACAAAATCAGAAGCGCCCCAGCCCGAGTCTGCAGGCGAGCTGGCCTAAGACCGAGAATGAGCATTCATCCGACGGCTATCGTCGATCCATCCGCAAAAATTCCGGCATCGTGCAGCATCGGACCCTACTGCGTGGTACATGCCGGAGTGGAGTTGGGCGAAAACTGCGAGCTGATGTCTCATGTTGTGTTAGGCGGGCCCAGCCGGTTTGGCAGATGACAACAAGATTTATCCTTTCGCTGCGCTGGGCATGGATCCGCAGGACATTACCTATGCCGGCGAACCGACGCGCCTGGAGATTGGCGAACACAACGTCATTCGCGAATATGTCACCATCACCCGCGGAACCATGAAGGGCGGAGGGGTGACACGCGTCGGCAGCCATACCCTCATCATGGCTTATGCCCATGTCGGCCACGATTGCTCCATTGGCGATCACTCCATGCTGGTGAACGCCGCTACGCTCGCCGGACATGTGACCGTGGAAGAGTGGGCGGTAGTGGGCGCGCTCTGCCCGGTACACCAGTACGTTCGCATTGGAGCGCATTCCTACATTGGCGGAGGCACAACCATTACCCAGGACGTGCTGCCCTACTCGATGACCAGCGCCGAGCGCGATACTCATGCCTACATGCTGAACAAAGTGGGCTTGCAGCGGCGGGGATTTTCGCCGGAGCGGATTGCAAGGCTGCATCATGCGTTCAAAGTTTTGCTGGCCTCGAAGCTCAATACCTCGCAGGCAGTGGAGAAGCTGCGCGCCGAAGGCGCGCAGGGAGACGATGTAGAGTTGCTGATGAAGTTCATCGAGAGTTCGCAACGGGGAATCATTAAGTAGCAGTTGCCAGTTGCCAGTTGCCAGTTGCCAGTTGCCAGTTGTCCGGTAGCGTCGAGCTTCAACCAGTTGTTGGCGGGGAAGCCGTTACGGCGCTGGAGTCCGTGCAATTCACCAACATTTCGGAGTTGTGAATACTGATCACTTACGATCGGCACCTGACTACTGACTACTGTCCCACCATGTCGACATCGTCGCAAGATCGCTTAGGTCTGATCGCCGGCAACGGAAAGTTTCCGTTGCTGGTGCTGGATGCTGCGCGTTCCAAGGGCATGCAGGTGGTGGTGGCGGCGATCAAGGAAGAAACGTCGCCTGAGATCGAGCGGCACGGGGCGGCGGCGGTGTACTGGCTTTCCTTGGGCGAATTGTCCAAGCTGATCGAGACTTTCAAGAGCGAAGGAATCACACGCGCCATCATGGCCGGCCAGGTGAAGCACAAGCAGATATTCAGCAGCATCAAGCCGGATTGGCGGCTGGCCAAATTGTTGCTTTCGCTCACCACGCGGAATACCGATTCGCTGATCGGCGCCGTAGGCAAGGTTCTCGGCGACGAAGGCATCACGCTGATCAGTTCCACCGCGTTGCTGGAACCGATGCTCGCCAGCGAAGGCGTTCTCACCCAGCGCGGTCCAAACGATTCCGAGCAAACCAACATCACCTATGGACGCGCTGTGGCTCATCACTTGGCGCGCTTCGATATCGGACAGACGGTCGTGATCGCCGAGGCAGCGTGCGTTGCCGTCGAAGCCATGGAAGGTACCGACGCCACGATACTGCGGGCCGGGGAGATCATGAAGTCGCCGTCGCTGGGCAAGGAGCCGTCGACCTTGAGCCGTGCGCTGACTGTGGTCAAGGTTGCCAAGCCGAATCAGGATATGCGTTTTGACGTGCCAGTCGTGGGTCTTCATACTATCGAGACCATGAAACAGGCGGGCGCCAGTTGTCTCGCGCTGGATGCTGGACGATGTTTGGTGTTGGACAAGGAGGCGGTGCTGGCGGCGGCCAACGAAGCTGGCATTTGCATCGTCGCCGAGACGCCGGTCAGTCATATTCCACATCACGGCGGTTAGGCGACGTTTTCAATTCAATGACGCGTCCGAAGTGAGTGACGTTGGAGTTGGTTTCATCGCCGTGGGAGCTAAAGCAAACTCCTCGGCGGCCTGAAGGCCGACTTGTGGTGACAAGGGTGAAAGCCTCCCGGCGTTATAAGGTCGCACCCCTTCTAAGCATGACGGACTCAGCCCACCATGACGAATCCAACAACGTTCGTTCCTTGCTGCGCGTCTTTCCTTCTCAGCCGACTGCCGTTTGCGAGGCGGAGTTTCTGGTCGCTGTTCACCGCAGCGAGAGCCTGCATCGGCCGTGGGTATTACCACCCCGCACTCACGAGGAATACGCGGCGTATCTGGATCGCATTCGCGACGGCAATACTATTGGATTTTTCGTGCGGCGTAAGTCGGACGCGCAACTCGCCGGAGTCATCAACGTAAGTGAACCCGTGATGCGGGCATTCCAAAGTGCTTACCTGGGCTTCTACGCTTTTGCCGGGATGGAGCGGCAGGGACTTATGACCGAAGGCTTGGCGCTCGTCCTGGATGCCGCTTTCAACCAGCTTGGCTTCCATCGCCTGGAGGCGAATGTTCAGCCTGCTAATCTGGCATCAGGCGCTCTGGTTTCGCGACTGGGCTTTCGCAAGGAAGGCTTTTCGCCTCGCTACCTGATGATCGATGGCGCGTGGCGCGATCATGATCGCTGGGCCATCCTCAGCGACGAATGGCCCTCGCATCGGCAACGACTTTTTGCCTCGCAGCGCGACCATGGGTGACAATCACAGGATGTCTAATCGCAGCGACGCCTTGCGCGTTGGAGTCGTCGGCGCAGGCGCCTTCGGCCGCAATCACATCCGCGTGTACCGCGACTTGCAAGCCGACCCAGCGCAGAACGTCCGGCTCCTAGGAGTTGCCGACCTTGACTACTCACGGGCCCAAGCCGTAGCTGCGGAGTTCGGCACGCAAGCTTTTCGTTCGCTGAACGAATTGATCGCGGCCGGTGTGCAGGCCGCGTCGGTCGCCGTGCCAACTGTCGCCCATTGCGAAGTCGCCACCAAGCTGATGCAAGGTGGGGTCGACGTTCTGATCGAGAAGCCGCTGGCGACCAGCATCACCGAGGCCGATGAATTGATCGCGCTCGCCCGGCAGCACGGCCGCATCGCACAAGCGGGTCACCTGGAGCGGTTCAATCCGGCGGTGCGCGCGACCCTTCCTCTGCTTACTCGGCCCATGTTCTTCGAGGTCCACCGGCTTAGCGTCTTCACCCCGCGCTCGCTCGATGTCGACGTCATCCTAGACCTGATGATCCACGATCTTGACGTGGTACTGGCGTTTGCCAATTCGCCGGTTAAGGAGATTCGCGCTGTCGGCTTGCCGATCTTATCGAAGAAAGTCGACATCGCCAATGTCCGCCTGGAGTTTGAGTCTGGCTGCGTGGCCAATTTCACCGCCAGCCGGGTCAGCACCGAGCGAATTCGGAAGCTTCGCTTCTTCCAGCCTCATCAATATGTTTCGCTGGACTATTCGCGGCAGGATGTACTGGTACTGACGGTGGACGATTTGAATCCGGAGCCCGCTAGCCTTGATCCGTTCAACCCGGCAAGTGTGGCGGCCAGCGCGTTTCCCGGCATCACACCGTTCAAGCCGAAGGTCGAGCCGCAGGAGCCCTTGCGGACAGAGTTGAACAGTTTTCTGCGCGCTGTCCGCGAGCGCTCGGCGCCAGAGGTCACGCTCGACGACGGCCGGCGCGCGTTGGCCTTGGCGGTGCAGATCGTCGAAGCGATAGCCGAACACAGCCGGCGCGCTCGCTTGTTGGAATTGACTCGGGAGGAAAGCTAGCCTACGCTTCTCAAAATAGCCATGCTGGAAGAACTGGTCACCATCACAAAGTTCCTTAGCCTGGGCGAAGCCAAACTGGCGCAGGGCAAGCTGGTTTCGGCCGGCATTGCAGCCTTTGTGTGCGACGAGAACATGCATGCCATGAACTGGCATATGGGGATGGCGTTAGGCGGCATCCGGCTGCAGGTTCCGGATAGCCAGGTGGTGCGCGCGTTGGAGGTGCTCGACGATTTCGAGCCGGAACCAGCCGACGTAGGGTCGGAAGACGACGACGAGGAGTTGGAGGAGGTAGCCTGCTGCCCGGAGTGCGAATCGCTGGAGATTCGCGAGGTGGCCAGCCCGAACCCACGCCAGATCATGTTGTGGTCGGCGGCAATTCCGTTTCCCGAGCCTCCGACGCAGGTCACCCGCTACTGGAGATGCCTCGCGTGTGGATATCGGTGGCGAGAAGCCGACGAGTAGGGTGGTCTACGAAATCGGACGCTTCGCTGGCCGGCAGGCTGGGCAAAAGTTCTTCCTGGCGGGCTAGAGTCCGCTAGTAAACGACAAATTAAACGATCTATACGGCCCGGCCCAAGCTGCGCCCTGGGTCTTTGGGTGCGGGCCCCTGAAGTACGCCCTTCAAATATCTCTACGAAGCTGGACTGTTCGGGAGCCTTTCCGATTGTGCCTCCGGGCTGGACACTTCGAGTGGCGGAGGAGCCGGAGTAGCGGCTTTGGCTTTCTCTTCCAGTTCGATGTTGAGCAACTCACCCTCGATCTGGCGCTTCAGATCGTCGCGCATCATGCGGAATTGGGCCATGTACTTGGCTACCTGCCTGGCAATTTCCGGCAGGCGCTTGGGCCCAAAGATAATCAGGGCCAATAACAGAATGAAGAGAATGTCAGGCATGGTGGACGGCGACGGCGCCACCGTATCGCGGCTGGAGAATCGGGCTGGCGATTACGGCTTCTTTTGATCCTCAGGCTTGGCCGTCGTATCGTCCTTGGCATTCATGGAGTCTTTGAAACTCCGGATTCCCTCGCCTAAACCCTTACCAAGTTCGGGCAGCTTCTTTGGTCCAAATACCAGCAAGGCGATGAAGAGAATCACCAGCAGGTGCATGGGTTGAAATAGGTTATCAAGCATGACAACTCCTGTTATGAGGATAGCGCATCCTGGCGGTTTCGTCTGCCACTAGGGTGGGATACCCTTTGCGCATTGGATGCCCAACCCACGACCGCCGATCAATCTCAGTGCGAGGTGTTTGGCACCACGAAGTCAATGCCGCGGTCTTCGTTGTCTCGCTTGGTGGCGGCGAGATCGAGATCAGTAAGGGGAATCTTCTTGGCGCGCGCTTCGTTGAACACCCAAATGGTTTTGCCGACGATGGCGTAGTTCTGCACTTCCTCGGCGTGCCCGTCGCGGTAGACCAGCACCGTCTCGGCATGAATCTCAGTGGTCTTACCCTGCGGCGGTGACGCCTGGTCCTGCGAGGGCCCCTGGGTACGCAAGCGATCAACTTCATTGTTCAGGCGATCGATTTCGTCCTGCTGCACTTGATAGGTCTGCGAGTTGTCGCCAGAGTCGTTGGGAGTGACATAGACGTACGACGGATAATTCTGCGCGTTATAGGTGTTGTAGGGATACGAATTGTCAGCGTAGTACGAAGAGTCGTACCAGCCTAGACCGCCGGACCAGCCCCACCCCGGGTATCCACCCCACCCAGCGTAGCCGAAACCCCACCAGGGATAGCCGCGCCAGCCCCAACCCCACGGACGATAAGGACCGCGCCAGCTGTTCCAGTTCGAGCCGTTCCAGTTCGAGCTGTTCCAGCCGCGATACGTTCCGCTCCAATTGGCGCCAGCGCGGGGAGCGTAGGAATAACTTGGGACTCGGGCATATCCACCTCCCCCACGGTAGGCGTATCCCCCACCAGAACGCGCGGCGTAACCGCCTCCGCCGGAGTATCCGGCGTGTCCGCCACCCCCGCCCATGCCACCATGTCCGCCTCCGCCGCCTCTCTGCGCCCACAGCGGAGTAGCCAGCAAAGCTGCGCCCAAGGCTGCAATGTATAACCAACGGGGCATACTTATATTATCCGCTGGTTTGCCAAGAGAAGGAAGTGAGGATAAGGTGTTCATACATCAATACCACCTGCCTATTTAGATCAATCTCGGCAACATTTCGATTTACTTTGATTTGTGCGCCGTTGCCTTGGTCGGGGGCACCTTAGGAAGCACGGGCTGAATCGCTTTCACCTTGCCCAAACGGATGGCGCGTCGCAGCGCTTCCCAGTCTTTCAGTGTCTGGTTGGCATAGATGATGCCAAAGTTGGCCAAGGCCCGATCGCAACGGTCACTGTTACCGAGATACCCTGAGATGGCGCACGAGTCGCCGGAACGGGCATGTCCCTTGGAAAGCAGCTCACCAGCCATACGAGCGTATTGCACCAGTCCATCGCGCTTCAGATCGTCGTCCTCGATGCCGGCCTTATGGTCGCGCAACTGCCTGACCACATAGTCGCGGCCTGCGATGGACGTCCATCCCAGAAAGATGTCGGACTGCATTTGCATGGCACGCTGGCCTGCGGTGACGCGCTCGCCCTGATGCGCGGGAACGAGGCTGGCCGACAAATACGGAGCATAAGCGGATTTCGGTTCTTCCTTGATCTGGATGAAGATCGGATCGGAAATCGTACAGGCAAACATGAGCACCACGTAGTCGCGCAGGCCCACGCTTCCCGTGCCGACGACCCGGAAGACAACATCTTCGGCGTAGTACTGCGAGAAGAAGTTGGCCAGATGAGGCAACAGTGTCTTCGCGTACGCTTGCAGCGACGCAATCGCCGCATCGCACTCGGCGCGCGGGATATGAAATTGCCTGGGCTTCAGCTCGCGAAAGCGAGGTTTGCCATCCTGGAGTACGGTCAGCTTCTGCAGGCTGTTTTGCGGCGTGGCCCGCTCGGCTTTGCGCAAAACCGAGCGTATGGGTGATACCACCCGGTAGATCTGGAAGCGGGCAAGGTCGATGACTGCCATCTCCGAAAACCGCCGCATCCACTGGCGGTAGCTTTCGACAAACGCGATTACCGCGGTTTTGCATTGCTTGTCGGTGTTGCCAGCTTCGCGCCCCGCCAGCACCAGGCTGGCCGACATGCGTTTCACATCCCACTCCCACGGACCAACCATGGTCTCGTCGAAGTCGTTGATGTCGAAGATGAGGCGTCCATCGGGAGCCTCAAACGCGCCGAGGTTCCGCACATGCGCATCGCCGCAGATTTGCGTCAACAATCCGGTGCGCGGCAGTGACGCCAGGTCGGCCGCCATTACTGGAACTGCACCGCGAAAGAATCCGAACGGCGAAACCGCCATGGCTCCGTACTTCAAAGGCAGTAGCCGGGCGATGCGTTGGCGATTGGCATTCTGCAGGAGATCGACTACGTCGAAGTTGCGCTGCTTCGGATCCCAACCGGCGTGGCTGAGACGCTTCACCTCGTTGCGGAGCGAGCGGCCCAACTGGCGGCGCTCTTTGCGCGTCTTGCAGGCAACTGAGTTGGCAGGCGTACGAGACAAGGCAGCAGCATCATACCTGAAGAGGCGTGGGCGGCAATAACTTTGAGCCAATTCAGAACGTCAAGTTGGGGCGTTGGCAGTAGGAGTCCTGTCACAAAGGAGATGAACTTCTATATTTTGTCTGTTCTGTAGGTGTCCGAAAGATTCGAGGTTCTTCGTGAGTGCTGGGAGTCGAACCAGACTCGGCCACAAAGTGGCAGGATCGGCGGGTGCTTCTCTTAGATTATCTTATCAGCGTCCACCGCGCACCGAAGCTTGAACATCAAACATCCATTACACCATCGATACCTTCGCAGCGAGGAAAGCAATGAAGATCGCATTTCTTGGTTTAGGCAATATGGGAACGCCGATGGCACTGCATCTGGTCCGCGCCGGGCATGACGTCACCGTATGGAATCGCACTCTGTCTAAAGCCGAAGCTCTGCGCGGGGAAGGCGCCAAAATCAGTAAGTCCCCGGATGCAGCGGCCGAGGAGGCCGAAGTTGTCATAACCATGCTGGCCGACGATGCTGCGGTGGAAGCGGCAGTGCTGGGTGCCAACGGCGTCATAGCGGCCCTGCCTAAGGGCGCGATCCACATTTCGATGAGCACCATCAGTGTGGCCCTGTCCAACCGACTGGACGAGGAACATCGCCGGCGGGGCCATCACTATATAGCCGCTCCTGTGTTTGGACGTCCTGATGCCGCGGAAGCCGGCAAGTTGTTTGTCGCGGTAGCGGGTGAAAAGGCCGCGGTGGAGCGTTGCCGGCCTTTGCTGGAAGCGTTGGGACAGCGGGTGTTTATGATCGGCGAAAAACCGGAGATGGCCAATGTGGTGAAGCTTAGCGGCAACTTCCTCATCGCGTCGGTGATCGAGTCGCTGGCCGAGGCCATTGCCCTCACCCGCAAGTACGGCATCGATCCACACCAATACGTCGACTTCCTGACCAACACTCTTTTCGCCGCTCCCGTATACAAAACCTACGGAGGCCTGATTGCCGATCAGAAGCACCAGACAGCGGGCTTTGCATTACGGCTCGGACTTAAAGACATTCGACTGGCCCTGGCGGCGGCGGAAAGCGTCGATGCGCCGCTTCCAGTAGCCAGCTTGATTCGCGACCACATGCTAACCGCCATTGGCCATGGATGGGACAAGCACGACTGGAGCGTGCTTGGGCAACTGGCGGCGGACCATGCCGGCTTGGAATAATGGCTGCGCCCCACACCAATTGCTTTGATATTGTAGTATTACAGGAAGAGGCAATTCCGTGGCCGCCAACCAACCGCATCGATCACAAGAACGTCTCGCTCTGAACACTTACGTCAAGCTGATGCGGGCCGCTAACTCCGCCCGCAATGTTGCTGCCCGTCACCTGGGCGAGAGCGGCTTGACTCTGACTCAGTTCGCCGTGTTGGAGGCTCTCTACCACCTGGGTCCGATGTCGCTCACCGACATAGCTCAGAAAGTCCTGACTACCGGGGGGAATTTGACGATGGTGGTCGGCAACCTGGAGAAACAGGGACTGGCGAAACGGCAGCGCTGCCCCGAAGACCGCCGAATGTTAATCGTGGTGTTGACGGGCGCAGGCAAAACCCTGATTCGCAGCGTGTTCCCGCAACATGCGGCGGCAATCGTTGAGTTCATGAATACCCTCAGTCCGGATGAACAGAAAACGTTGGGCGACCTCTGCCGCAAACTCGGCCAGCAGCCAATCGGGTGACCTGACCATCCCTATTAGCCAAGACTAGAACTCTCCATCACCTGATCCTCGGAGGACAGGTTTGTATCAGGGCACGGGCTCAGCCGTGCCGCAATAGGTCAATCGAATGTTGGGGTTTCAGTCCCTGAAGACCCTGCTTTCAGCGGCTAAAGCCGATCAAGAAGCACCTTTTTAAGTCGACTAAAGTCGTGCCCTGATACAAATCTGCGTGCATACCCGTACTAAGTTGCCTTGAATCTTTCTTTAACATTAAAGCATCTTATGGAAGGGGAACACTGATTTTGGGAGAATCTACCATGATTACCTTACGGCCCTCCGAAGAACGCGGCCACGCTAACTACGGTTGGCTCGACACCTATTACAGCTTTTCGTTTTCCGACTACTACGATCGCAAGCACATGGGCTTTCGCGACCTACGGGTCATTAACGAAGACCGGGTCAGCGCGGGCCGGGGTTTTGGCATGCATCCCCATCGCGATATGGAGATCCTCACTTACATCGTCGACGGTGAATTGAGCCATCGCGACAGCATGGGACGCGGCGCCACCCTTAAACGCAACGACGTGCAGCGCATGTCAGCGGGCACGGGCGTCATGCACAGCGAGGTCAATCAGTCTAAGGACCCGGTGCACTTGCTGCAGATCTGGATTTTGCCCGAAGCCGAAGGACTGAAGCCCAGCTATGAGGACCTCACCATTCCCACGGAGGAGAAACGCAACCAACTGCGCCTGATCGCCTCACATGATGGAAGCGCCAACTCGGCGACCATCAACCAGGACGCCAGCGTTTACGCGTCCCTGCTCGACAGCGGCAAGTCACTAGAACTTGAGCTCAGGCCCGGCCGTCATGCTTGGGTGCAGTTGATCAGCGGAGAGCTTGAAATCAACGGCACAAAGTTGGAAAAGGGTGACGGTGCCGCCATTAGCGGTGAAACCGCACTGCAAATCGCCAGCACCGGCGGCAACGGCGCGGCTGAATTCCTGACCTTCGATCTTGCCTGATTCCTACTCCGGATGCGGCGCTCCGCGACGAACCTGTCGCGTTGCGCCGCCCGTCGTTTTACCATTGTTCTTGTGCCAGATCACAGGACTTCCAACTCAGACGGCGCTCTCACCTGGCTGCGCGACTCTTTTCGCCACCGAGGTATCACAGGCAGCTTGCGCTACTACGCGCGGGAACTTGGGGATCTGTTACGCGATCTCACGCCCGCCCGGCGCAAGTCCCGCTATGGCGACATCGACTATGACTTCGAACATGGTGTGGATACGACGTGGGCTACGGTAACGCTGCGCACGCGCCTGCGCGAGTGGCTCTCCGGGGGGCAGTATCAGCCGTCCGAGCCAGCGGTGTTTGGGGAGATTCTCAATTCCCTTCCCGTCGCGGTGGATGGCTTCACGTTCGTCGATCTTGGTTCCGGCAAAGGGCGCACTTTGCTGATGGCGTCCACCTATCCATTTCGGCACATTATCGGGGTTGAGCTGCTGAAAGAACTGAACGCAATCGCTGTGCGGAACATCGCGCGATACAAAACTTATCGACAGAAGTGCTTCAACATTGAAGCGCATGCTGGGGACGCGCGCCATTTCGAGTTCCCGGCCGAGCCTACGGTCCTTTATCTCTTCAATCCTTTTCCCCGGCACGTATGGCTGGAAGTACTGGAGAATCTGAACGGTTCCTTGCGGGCTGCGCCTCGGCAGGTTTATGTCATCTATCACAATCCGGTACATGAGGATATTCTGGCCGCGCGGAGCTGGTTGCGCCAGGTAGGTAGAACCCACCAATTCGTGATTTATAAAGCAAATGCATAGTGGATAGATTGTGGAGGAGCGCGCTCCTCGCTGCAGTACTGTTCCGGACACGCCAGAAGCTATCAGCTATCTCATAAATCGCGTTGGTGAGAGTTGATCAGGGCACGACTTCGGGCCGTGCCGAGGACGGCGCAACGAGGGGAAGCGTTCCAGCTTAAGCAAAAATATGTCTTCAGGGGCTGAAGCCCAGTTATTGTTGATCCTGTTCGGCACGTCTGAAGACGTGCCCTGACACAAAACGATGTATGGGCGGGGACAGGTCCTTAACTCAACCGGGCAACAAATCCAGCATCCTCGAATCCCTACTGTTTAAACACCAACATCGCGAGGGGCGGCAGGTCGAGCAGCAGCGAATGGTCGAAGCCGTGGGTGGGAATGGTTTCGCTATGGCGGCCGCCGAAGTTTCCTTCGTCAGTACCCCCGTAGATGGCGGCATTGCTATTGAGCACTTCGCGCCAGAGTCCTTCGTGAGGTACTCCGACGCGGTAGCCTCGCCGCGGTACCGGCGTAAAGTTGCACGCCACCATCAGTGGTGCGGACTTGTCCTTGCCCAATCGCAGGTAGGTCAGGACGCTGTGGTCGGAATCGTCAGCATCAATCCAGCGCCAACCTTCAGGGGTGAAATCGCTCTCATACAGCGCTGGCTCGTTGCGGTAGAACTTATTGAGGTCGCGCACCCAGCTCTGCACTCCCTGGTGACCGGCATATCCGAGCGCGCGCCAGTCGACGCTACCGTCGTGGTTCCACTCGCTCCATTGCGCGATCTCGTCGCCCATGAACAGCAGCTTCTTGCCCGGCTGGGTGAACATGTAGCCGAACAGCAAGCGCATATTGGCATACTTCTGCCACTCGTCTCCCGCCATCTTGGCGTACAGCGAGCCTTTGCCGTGCACCACTTCGTCGTGCGACAGCGGCAGGACGAAATTTTCGGTGAAGGCGTACAGCCCGCGGAAGGTCAGCTTGTTGTGGTGATACTTGCGATGGATGGGATTCTTCGCAAAGTAGAGCAGAGTGTCGTGCATCCATCCCATGTCCCACTTCATGCCGAAGCCCAGCCCGCCGATGTACGTGGGCCGAGACACCATGGGCCATGCGGTCGACTCCTCGGCGATCGTCTGGATGTCGGGAAAGGCCTCGTAGGCTTCCTTGTTCACTTCCTTCAGAAACGATACTGCGCCCAGATTCTCGCGCCCGCCAAACTGGTTGGGAATCCACTCGCCAGCCTTGCGCGAGTAATCCAGATAAAGCATGGAGGCGATGGCATCCATGCGCAGTCCGTCCGCGTGGTAGCGGTCGAGCCAGAAGATGGCATTGCTGATCAAGAAGCCGCGCACCTCGGTACGGTCATAGTTGAAGATTGATGACTTCCAGTCGGGATGAAAGCCCTTGCGGGGATCGGCGTGCTCGTACAAATGTGTGCCATCGAAGTAGGCCAGCCCATGCTCATCGTTGGGAAAATGCGACGGGACCCAGTCGAGGATGACGCCGATGTTGTGCTGGTGCAGATAATCCACCAGGTACATGAAATCCTGCGGCGTGCCGAAGCGCGCGCTGGGAGCGTAGTAGCCGGTGACCTGATAGCCCCACGAGCCGAAGAAGGGATGCTCCATTACCGGCATCAGCTCGACGTGGGTGAATCCCATGTCTTTGACATAGTCGGTCAGCTTGACCGCTAGTTCCCGGTAGCTCAGAGAGCGATTGCCTTCTTCCGGCACACGCATCCACGATCCCAGATGCACTTCATAAATCGAGAGTGGAGCTTCAGCCTTGTTGTGTTCGTGGCGCGTCCGCATCCACTCACTGTCGTTCCACTGATAATCGAGCTCCCACACGATCGACGCTGTGCGCGGCGGGACTTCGCTGTAATAGCCGTAAGGATCGGCCTTGTCGACCTCGTACATCTTATAGCGGGATCGGAGGTGGTACTTGTAGATCGCCCCCTGGCCGAGACCGGGAACAAACGCCTCCCAGACACCGGAGCTCTCCCGCGGATTCATGGGATGAGAATCGGGGTTCCAGCCGTTGAAAGCGCCGACCACGGAGATGCGCTCTGCGTTAGGCGCCCATACCGCGAAGTAGGTGCCGCGCTTGCCGTCGAACTCAAGCACATGCGCGCCAAACTTCTCGAACAGACGGTTGTGTGTGCCTTCGTTAAACAGATGCAAATCGTAGGGAGTCAGCAAGGTGGAACGCTGTTCCTTAGATGCCGAGGGTGCCATCGATTCTCTCTCCTCATGGCTTGGATGAGGCTTTGCCGGTTCGCGATAGGCGGAACTTCTCTAGTGTAGAGGAAGAGACGGATGGCGGACGAGAATCTAGCGCGCACATTTCATAAGGAGAAGACCGCCGCGGATTGACCACCGCGGCGGTACGCCCAAGCGGATTTCCCTACGAGGCCAATTTCTGCTTGGTTTTATTGGACCCCTTCTTGTTCTGCGGCTTTTCCACGTCTTCTCCGACCGGGGTAGAGTCGACTGGCGAAGTCACTTCCGATCCGGGCTGCGGAGCATAGGGATTGACGTCCAATCCTTCGCCGCCGGTCAATTCCGACTGAACCAGGTGCAAGCCGTGGCCTGAATTCCAAGGGCCGACGTGATCGGTCTCGCCTTCATCGCCTTCGCCTGTGGAACCATTGAAATATTGATCGACCAGCCCCGGCGTCGGAGCAATCGTACCGATGGAGAACGGCGGCTTGTCCATGCTCTCCAGGGCAGCGCTGAAGGCGCGCATATGCGTGATCTCGCGCGTCATCAGAAATTGCAGCGCCTCTTTGGTGCCGCGATCGTCGGTGAAAGCGATCAGGCGTTCGTAGACGATCTTGGCCCGTGCCTCAGCCGCGATGTTGCTGCGCAAATCGACGGCCAAGTCTCCGGTAATCTTCAGGTAGTCGGCCGTCCAGGCATCGCCAACCGAGTTGTTGAGGCTGACCCCGCCGCCTCCCGCAATCGCGACTAGAGGATCGGCTTCTGCGGCGGCGCGATCGTTCTTCATAGGCTTCAGGTGCATCCGGATCAAGGCGCCGACAATTTCCAGATGGCTCAGCTCTTCGGTGCCAATGTCCATCAACAAATCTTTGCGGGCCGGATCTTCGCAGTTGAAACCTTGAATGGAATATTGCATGGCGGCGGCAAGTTCACCGTTAGCGCCGCCAAATTGTTCGAGCAACATGTTGCCGAACTTGGGGTCTGGAGTGCCGATGTTGACCGTATACATCAATTTCTTGACGTGGTGATACATGAAGTAAGTCCTCACTTGGCCAGAAAGCTGTAAAGACACGGGTACCCCAGCCAAGACAGCCCGCGCTAGCCGCCGAAAAGGCAGATTGAAGGAAATAACTACGAGACGTTCGCTAACGTATGTGATTCGTGCCCCTCCTCCCGTGTTGCCCTGTCGCCCACGCGCCCGGTCTTTTGCTTGATTCAGCCGCCTCCATCGCACACACCCTGGTGACGCCGGTTACTGCCCTCTAGCCCGGCCGGGTGGTCTTCTAGACATGGCGACGTGCGTTCCCAGGCCACAACGCCGCACTCGCGCGGTGTGCCGTCACGTCGACCGACTGCACCGTAAGGAGAACCGCATGGCAGACAAGAAAGCAGATCTCGCTGGTCCCGGAATTGGCGACTACACCGAGCTGGAGCATGTGCTTCCGGCGGACTACAGCTCGCTGCTGTCACCCAAAGACACCCAGAGGGCGATCTTCGAGGTGAAAAACTACATCGAGGAACACCTTTGCACGGAACTAAACCTGATGATGGTCACCGTGCCTCTGATCGTGGATGAGGAATCGGGCGTCAACGACTATCTTGACCGCGACGGCTCGCGCACGCCAATCCAATTCCACATCTCGAACGATCGCGAAAAGCACCCTATCAACGCGCAGGTGGTGCAGGCCGCGACCAAGTGGAAGAGGATGGCACTGAAGCAGTTCGGTATGCGACCCGGCGAAGGGCTTTGCACCGACATGCGCGCCGTCCGCAAAGACTACTTCCTCGATCACGATCACAGTGCCTATGTCGATCAGTGGGACTGGGAACGCGTTATCACCGCCGATCAACGCAACCTCAGCTTCCTGAAAGGAGTGGTCAGCAAGATTTGGAAGGTCATTGTCGGCGCCGAGCGCTACGCTCAGGAACTCTTCCCGCAGTTGAAAGACGCCCGCTATCCCAACTTGCCGGAAAACCTGAAGTTCCTGCACGCCGAAGAGATTCTCGACATGTATCCCGAGCTACCGCGCAAACAGCGCGAGACGGCGATCCTGCAGAAGTATCCGGCAGTCTTCATCATCGGCATTGGCTGGACACTGAAAGATGGCTACCCGCACGAAATGCGCGCCGCCGACTACGATGACTGGGTTACCGAAACGCGCGCCGACGACGGACACGTACGTCACGGGCTCAACGGCGACATCCTGGTTTGGAATCCCATCACCCAGCGCCGGCATGAGCTGACCTCGATGGGCATCCGGGTCAATCCGGAATCGCTTAAGAAGCAACTAGAGTTGACCCATCAGCTCGACTTCCTGAACTTCCCCTATCACAAAGCGATCGTCAATCACGAGATTCCGCTGAGCGTGGGTGGAGGCATCGGACAGTCACGCACCTTGATGCTGCTGCTGCGCAAAGCCCACCTCGGCGAAGTGAGCGTAACAGTGTGGCCGAAGGTGCTGAAGGAAATGTGCGAGAAGAAGAACATTCACGTACTGAACTAATTCCACCGCGCGGATCTCCTTGCTGCGCGAGAACGCCTGCCCGAACCGTTGCTCTCCGGATCGGGCGGGCGTACTGCCGAAGTACCCGCTTCTGCCTGCTACCAAACTACTGCCAGCCAAAGCGTCGTTTTGCTTTATCAAAATGCGGTCTCCAGCCTTTCTTGTCTTATGACTTGCTATGATGTTCCCTCAGGTGACCTATGAGCACAGAAGATTCCACTCCCACTCCCAACCCTGTTCCGGATCCGGACGCGGCCAAACATATTGCCGAAGCACATCGCCTGTTGAACGGAATGCGGTTGCGTCTGGAAAAGCATCCTGACCTGGAAGAAGCCATCGCAAATCTTGAAATGGCTCTCAGCATCCTGACCACGAAGACGGCCGGGTTGCTATAAAGGAACACTGATTATCGGAACGTTCGGGTCGCGCCGTCGGCGCAGAAACTGTTCCAGGGTTTGGGGAGATAAGATCCTGACGCTTTCGCAATTTTGCTGCACATGGAAAACACCTTGCATCACAAATTGATCAGCTTCTTGCTGCTGTGTGCAGTAACGCTCTTGGCCCAAGACACCAAACCTAATTCTGTAACCGCTGGCCAACCGCCTCACCCCGATTTTTCCGGCACCTGGAAACTCAATATGGGCCTCAGCCGCTTTTCCCAAGGGCAGGGCCCTCAGCCCGGCTATGCTCCCGTGCACAACGAGACCGACGTGATCGATTACGAAGAGCCGGTTATGGCGATCTCTCCCCACATCGACCGTAGGGATGTGATTTACACATTGTTCTGCCGAACGGATGGTAAAGGCCCGCAGGGCCCTTATGCCGACAGGCAGCAGCGCTGCGATGCGCACTGGGAAGGCGCGACCTACGTCTACGATACGAGGCCCAAGACCGTCGGGGGCACATCAGAGCACACTGTGATGGAACTATCGCCAGATGGCAAGACGCTCACCAAACGCTCTCACGTGACCTTGCCGGAGGGCCCTGAAGATCGTCTTTTTGTGTTTGACAAAATTTCTGACGTGCGAGGTGGGATTGCGATCGGAGACACAATTGAGCGCGTGAAACGTCAATGGGGCGAGCCGGAGAAGATCATCGCAGAAGGCAAGCAGACGATTCTTATTTATGGTGGCATGGATCAGGTCTTTATCGACGGAAAGATGGTCGATGGCGTGGGAGGCACCGGAATCGGCAACAGGCCCCCGGTATATCCTGACGACATTGCGATTGGACAGACCAAAAACCAGGTTCTAAAGACTTACGACCAGCCTGCGAAGGCGGTCCAGGTGAACGGTAAGGAGATCGATTTCTACAAGTTTCTGGTGGTGGCTTATCTTGATGGCAAGGTCATGTACATTAGCGCTACTGGTCAGACGAAAGATGAGGTCCTGGCAGTTTTTGGTCAGCCTACGAGGACGGTTCAATGGAACGGCAAGGAATTCGGTTTCTACCCTTTCATGACTGCTACCTATTTCAATAACCGGCTGATCAACATTGGTCCCAGTTCGTACTAATGGCCGCAAGGTTTCGTCGCTATGGCGGGTGCATCTTGGGATCACGCCGTTTGTTTTTCCGCGGCCTAAACTCCGCCTTCACTACCGCAGTTCATCCTGGGAAATCCGAGGTACAAGAATGACGTCGTCACTTCGTTTCATCACCCTGATCGTATGGTTGTGCATCAGCGCAATGCTTTCGGCGCAGCAGACACCGGCTCCGCAGAATCCTAAAGAGCAGGCATGGTCTGTACTGAACAACGGACTCACCAATTCGAACACCGATAAGCGCACCCGAGCGGTCCGGGAATTGGGCTTGCTCATTGGCGATCAGCAGGGGAAGGATGCCGCTGTGATCGCCCTGAAAGATCCGAAGCCCGAGGTTCGTGCCGCCGCGGCGCAGGCTTTGGGAGACATGGACGCGCGCAGCGCCAAGCCACAATTGGTGGCAGCGTTTGACGACGAGGATCCCTCCGTGATTTTGGCGGCGGCCCACTCGCTGATCGTGTTGGGAGATGATCGGGGATATGGCGTCTTTTATGCGGTCTTAACCGGTGAGCAAAAAACTGGAACCAGCCTGACCGAGGAACAGAAGAAGCTGCTGCACGATCCCAAGAAACTGGCCAGCTTGGGATTTCAGGCCGGGCTGGGATTCGTGCCCTTCGCCAGCATGGGCCTGAGCGCATTCAAAGTCCTGACAAAGGACGACACCTCGCCGGTTCTGGCGGCGGCAGCGCTTACCCTGGCCAAAGATCCCGACCCCAAGAGCGGGCAGGCGCTCGCCGATGCAGCCGCACAGCAAAAGAAGTGGATGGTCCGCGCCGCCGCTTTCGACGCCATCGCTAAACGAGGCGACCCTGCGTTGAAGGGGGCTGCCGTGTCGGGTCTGCAGGATGAGCAAGACGAAGTACAGTACGCCGCCGCCGCGGCTGTCCTCCGCCTGAGCGACATCGAAGATCATCCGAAGATTGAGCCGAAGCCCGTCAGGCGCGGCGCGCCGGCGAAGAAGTCGCAATAGGGCAACGAAGAAAAGGCGGCTCCATGATCAAGAACTCTGAATCGTATCAGCGACTGTTAGACGAGGCCGCTCACGCGGATGCAGAAGAGGCGATTCGACAAGGTTTGGATGATGTAGCGCACGGACGAACACAGCCAGCGCGTGAAGTATTCGACGAGATTCGCTGCAAAGATGCCATACCGCGTTCGATTGGCTGATCGTGCAATTCTCGGCTGATGATTCCCCAGCAGGCCACCCTTGACGTATAATCTGCAACCTTGCTGTTAGGTGGTTTGCATCGGGGCGCTGCACATCCACCGGGGTGAGGGGAATGCAGTTCGCCAAGCGAATCAGTCTGGCCACACTTGTCTTCACGCTGTTGCAAACCGGCAACGCCGCCAATTCTTCCGAATCGATGGATGGCTACTCGCCGGCCCACGCCGTCGTCGGAGCACGATTGGGAAATGAAGTTCCGCAGCCTTCCTGACCCCAAGGTGATGCGCGACTCGATGCAGCATTTGAGCGCGCGGCCACATAATGTCGGCTCGGCTTTCGACAAAGCGAACGCCGAGTGGATCCTCTCCAGGTTCAAGGAATACGGCTTCGACGCGCACATCGAAACCTTCGATGTACTCTTTCCCACGCCCAAGGAACGTCATGTCGAGTTGATTGCGCCGACGCATTTCGTCGCTAAGCTGCAAGAGCCTGCGCTGAAAGTCGATCCCACTACGCAACAGACTGCCGAACAGCTTCCTACCTACAACGCGTACTCCATCGATGGAGACGTTACGGCTCCATTGGTGTACGTCAACTACGGCATGCGTGACGATTACGAACAGCTGGAACGGCTGGGCGTTTCGGTAAAGGGCGCAATCGTGATCACGCGCTATGGCGGAGGCTGGCGAGGGATTAAACCCAAGCTCGCTGCGGAACATGGCGCAGTGGGATGCCTCATCTATTCCGATCCGCGTGAAGACGGCTTCTTCGAAGGGCAGGATTTCCCCGCCGGTCCGTATCGTCCGGAAGGCGGCGTACAACGCGGCAGCGTCATGGATACGCAGTATCCGGGCGATCCGCTGACCCCCGGCGTGGGTGCAACCAAGGATGCCAAGCGGTTGGCGCTGAAGGACGCCAAGACGATCACGACGATTCCCGTGTTGCCGCTGTCTTACGGGGACGCCGAGCCGTTGCTGGCGGCGATCAATGGACCGGTGGCGCCTGACTCCTGGCGCGGGGCTTTGCCTATCACCTACCGCGTCGGCCCGGGAGCGGCGCGAGTGCATCTGGTGGTCAAGTCGAATTGGGATCTGAAGACGATCTACGATGTCATCGCGAAAATCCCCGGCAGCGAAGTTCCCGATCAGTGGATCATTCGTGGCAATCATCACGACGCCTGGGTTAATGGCGCCGATGACCCCGTCTCGGGCATGGTGGTGGTGCTGGAAGAAGCGCGCTCGCTGGGCGAGTTGATGAAGCAGGGCTGGCGTCCCAAGCGCACCCTGATTTACTGCGCGTGGGACGGCGAAGAGCCTGGCCTGCTGGGCTCGACCGAGTGGGTCGAGGAACACGATGCCGAATTGCGCCAGCATGCGGTTATGTATCTGAACTCCGATTCCAGCGCCCGGGGCTACCTCGGCATTTCCGGCTCGCACACTTTGGAACACGCGGTGAATCAGGTGGAGCGCGACATTCAGGATCCAGAGAAACACATCTCGGTGTGGAAGCGGTCGTATTTGCGCCGGGTGGGGCGCGCGGCCACTCCTGAAGATCGCGCCGAGCTGCGCGATCGCAACGACCTGCGTATAGGTGCGCTGGGCGATGGCTCTGACTATACCGCGTTTCTCGACCATGCCGGCGTGGCTGCGCTGAACATGGGCTTCGGCGGCGAAAGCGATGGCGGCGTCTATCACTCCATCTACGACGATTTTTTCTGGTACACACACTTCGGTGATCCTTCGTTTGCGTACGAGCGCGCGCTGGCGCAGATGGCGGGCAGCACCGTCATGCGCTTCGCCGACGCCGATCTGCTGCCCTTCGATCCTTCCGGTTCCGCTGACGCGGTCAAGCGTTACGTCACCGAGCTGAAGAAGGAGCTTAAGCAGCAACAGGATGAAGTGCGCGAACGCAATCGCGAGATCGAGGAAGGCGTCTTCACTGCTACCGCCGATCCCGATAAGCAATATGTTCCGCCGACGAAACAGGCAGACCCGCCGTACCTGAACTTCGCTCCGCTGGAGAATGGGGCTGAGGCCTACAACCGTGCCGCACAACGCTACCATCAAGCGGTTGCGAAACTGAATGACGATGCCGGCATCGCTTGGCAGTCGCCCGTCATGAGTGAGATCAATACCCGGCTTCTGCTGCTGGAGCGGACCCTCACGACCACGCAGGGATTGAAAGAGCGGCCGTGGTTCAAGCATCAGATTTATGCTCCCGGGGCTTACACCGGATATGCAGTGAAGACGATTCCCGCGGTTCGGGAGGCCATCGAAGAACATAAGTGGGCGGACGCCGACGAGAACTCTGTCATTGTGGGACAGGTGCTGATGGACGAGGCCAGCCTGGTCGATTCCATCGCGCAGGAACTGGAGCAGGCGGAAGGGCAGGGGCCATCGACCCAGCAGGCGCACACGCGCAGCCATGAATCGCCGCAGAAAACGCAGGCAGGAAGGTAGAAAAGCAGTTCCCTCGCGGACTAAAGTCCGCACGGGATGACAAATTTAAGGGAGTTCTGCCGGCGCAGCTAAAGCTGCGCCCCTTCAAAGCTAGCAGTGGAAGGATCCCAGGTTAGCCCAAAAGAAGGGCGAACCCGGGGCACCGGCGCAAGAAAGCGAAAGGCGTAGAGCGAAGAGCGGCCTCCTTACGCCGTCCCCAGTCGCTTCAGCACATTTTCGCGGAAGCCGCGGCTCAGCGTCAGCTTAGTGCCATCGCGGAGCAGGATTGCGTAGTCCCCATACAGTGACGGCCGCAGAGTCTTGATGCGGTCCACATTCACCAGCGTCGAGCGGTGTACGCGCAAGAACTGCCGATGTCCTAGCCGCGTCTCGAGCGACGTGATCGTCTCCCGCAGGATGTGGGTATTGCCGCCCACATGCAGGCAAACATAATTTCCCGCCGACTCGGCCCAGTCGATCTCGTTGGGTTTCAGGCAGACAATCTCGCCGTCGGCCTTGATGACGATGCGCTGCGGGGCGTTCTGCCGGGTGTCAAGATCGCCCAGCATGTCGAGCACGCGCCGCTGGAACATCGCCTCGGAGGGATGCTGCAGTTGCTTGCGAGCATGGTCCAAAGCCTCGGTCAGGCGCTCTTTCACCACCGGCTTCAGCAGGTAGTCGAGCGCGTGCACCTCGAACGCCTTCATGGCATAGCGGTCGTAAGCTGTAACAAAGATGGTCATGGGCATCGGTCCCTCGCGCAAGGCAGACACCACTCCGAAGCCATCGATCTCGGGCATCTGGATGTCGAGGAAGACCAGGTCCGGCTTCTCGCGCTTGATCAGCGAGATGGCCGACTTGCCGTCGCCGCACTCGGCCACGATCTCCAGATCGGATTCGCCTTCCAGCATGCCGCGCAAACGCTCGCGCGCCAAGGCTTCATCGTCACTAAGCAACACTCGAATGGGCATGGTGGGTGATAACCTCCTCAGAGCTACTGCGGAACGGTATATGGATTTTGACGATGCAGCCTCCGCCCGCCGCATCTTCTAAAGTCAGTGTGTGATCGTGGTTGTAAAGCTGTTGCAAGCGGGCGCGGGTATTGCGCAACCCAACACCTTCGGGCGCGACCATGCCCCCGATAGCGAGTCAGCCCCTGGCCGTCGTCGCAGATTTCCATCCAAAGCTCATCAAAGACCTGGCGGCTCTTGATGCAGATGTGCCCCGGCGCCAGACGAGGACCAATGCCGTGCCGGATCGCATTCTCCACCAGCGGCTGCAGGATCAGGTTCGGCACCAGGGCCGACAAGGTGTTGGCCGCGATGTCCATTTCCACCTGCAAACGATCTTGAAAACGCGTCTGCTGGATATCGATGTATTTCTGCAAGACAGTCAACTCACGGCTAAGGGGCACTTCGTGGACTCCCACCGCGTCCAGCGAAAAGCGCAGTAGGTCGGCCAGTTGCAGCGTCATGTTTTCGGCTGCGGGGCCGTCGTTGCGGGCCAAAGCGGCAATCGAATTCAGGGTGTTGAACAGGAAGTGCGGCTCCAACTGGATTTTCAAGACTTCCAGCTGTGCATATGCCAGCTGCGCCTCCAGCTGGGACGACTCCAGCTCGCGCTCGCGATATTTGCCGTAATAGGCGATCGCCTGCGTGATCAGAAGGATGTACCAGTAACGCTGGATGTCCATAAATGCGCGGGAGAGTGTGTGTGCCAGGAAAGGTACGTGGGCTTCGGGAGTCCAAGTCACCCAGGGCTCGACCCAAACGATGAGCGAGGCGCCCAGAAATGCCAGGGTGACGCTGGCGGCGAGATGCAGGGGCAGCACCAGTTTCCAATTGCTGCGATCGAAGGTGAAGCGTCGCGCCAGTGCATACACCGGCGGCGTCAAAAGCGACCATACAAAAGAGATGGTGATATTCCAGGCGAGCAGCTGCGCCCAGCTTTCCGGGCTGCCCATGGACGCCGTATACACGTGCGCCCCCGCGGCACTGAGGAAAGCCAGTACGGTCCAAAGCACAAAGCCAATGGCCCAGACGCGGCCCCACTGCTTCAACATGGTGAGCTACCTGATTCTGCGTTCAAGTCCAAAGAAACGAAGACGAGCTGCACCTACGGAGTGATAGACGAAATTGCGCGACAGATGTTTCCGAAAAATGACAAAGTTTTGGCGAAAGCACGAAAGAGCTATGGTGACCGTGGTTCGTGGGTCCTAGCCATGTCCGATTGTGGACATTTCAGACAAACAGGACAGATCTTGGACTGACTTCGAGGCAAATTTTCTCTTTCTTGTCATCCTGTGCGCAGACGGCACTTCGCCGCCGCAGTCGAAGAGCCCGCGCAATTACGGCACGACTTAAAGTCGTGCCCTGACACAAACCTTGCGCATTAACGGTTCATACGGTGCGTCTGGTGCATCGTCCTGCTCGCACGCTACACTCCTTACATCGTATGCATGAACTAGGTATCGCCGCTTCCATCCTCGAATCGGTGCAGAAAGAAGCTGAACGTCATCCCGACGCTCGGATCACCAAAGTCGGGGTTAAGATTGGAGAGCTGGCTGGCGTCGATCGGGACGCACTTCAATTCGGCTTTGAAGTTCTGGTGAAAGATACCGAGTGGGAGTCATTGGTGCTGGATCTGGAATACATTCCGCGCACCCAGCGCTGTCCGAAATGCGCCTATGATTTTCGTATGACCGACTTCGACCCGCGATGTCCTCTGTGCAGCGAACTTGCCACCGTGTGCATCAGCGGAGAAGAACTCGACATCGCCTACATGGAAGTGGATGAATGAATCGCATTGCCGTCGAAAAAAAAGTCCTGAACGAGAACCAGATCCTGGCCAATGAGCTTCGCGAGCGCTACCAGCAGAACGGCGTGCTGTGTGTGAACCTCATCAGCTCTCCCGGCTCGGGGAAGACCGCGTTGCTGGAACGAACTCTGGAGCGCATGGACAAAAGCACGCGGGTCGCGGTGCTCACCGGCGATCTGCAAACGGAGAACGACGCCAAGCGACTGGCCAAGTTCGGCTTTCCGGTGAAGCAGATCACCACCGGCGGCACCTGTCATCTCGACGCCAAAATGATTGGACGGCATCTCGAAGATTGGCCGCTGGAACAGCTGGACCTGCTCATCGTGGAGAATGTCGGCAACCTGGTATGTCCCTCCAGCTACGATTTGGGTGAGGATGCGAAGATCGTGCTGCTCAGCACGACGGAAGGCGAAGACAAGCCGCTGAAGTATCCTTCAATTTTCTTCAAGTCCGAGCTGATGCTGCTAACCAAGATCGACCTGCTACCTTACGTACCTTTCAAAGCCGATGAGGCGCGCGAAAATGCCCGCCGGATCCATCCCGGCATGGAGATCATCGACGTCTCCAGTACCACGGGTGAAGGCCTGGACCGCTGGATGGAATGGCTGAAACTGCGCCAGCAGAAAGCCAGATTGCAGGGCGTGGCGAGTTAGACCTAAATTCTTCTATCTTGATTTACCTGTCGATTGCGGCCCTCACTTTGCCAGGCAATTAACCTAATAGCCAACCCGAAATTTTAGCCTTTAGTCGAATCCTGACCGCCTTCCTCCGTACGACCTTTCTCAGTCACATCTGCCGTTAAGTCCCTGCCAGTCAGCGCATTGGCCGATCATACAAAACTCATCTCCAAATCAGACGGAAACCATTGAGTGCGATCGCCGAGCGCGCTACTTTGCGCCTCGAACGCGAACGGGTAGCGCATCTCTGGCCGGTTTTAATGATGCGCTCCCACCGGAGCAGCTTCTGCGGTGAGGCTGCTCCTTTCGGCCAGGACTTGCCCAGCCGCCACAACCATGACCAAGAGGAGGTCACTATGAAAACGCAAATCGCAGGTTCTGAAAGAAAAGCTTGGATAAATAAGCAATGCCGCTCAATAGTTCCGGCAACATACGACCAAAAGGGTGTCGCGAGGAAAAGCAAAATGATGCCTTTGGTTACGGTGATAACCATCGCGTTTTTGGCATTAGCGCTTCCCGGCGTCGCGCAGGACTGTGCATCGCAAGGGGGAATCGTGGTTCATCCGGGTCAGGGAGTCGAGCTCTCGCAGGTCAGCTACTCATTCCAGCAGGTTTTGGCGAATGTCGGGCTTCAGCCGTCGTCAACCGGCGAGATCGACATCAACGTCCCTCAACTAACGCCGTTGATGAGCAGCGGGTTCATTAATGTCGTGAGCGACGCTGGATGGGTGGTACCCAATCTACCGATCCTGCCCGGCTTTTACGACACGTATGGGTATGCAAACATTTCCACCACACTGAACTTGAATGTGAGCGTCGGAACCACGGTATCGAGTTTGAACGCAACCGTCTGCTACAGCTCGCAGCCTCTCACCCAGATTTCGAGCGATAGCCTGGAAACCTTCGCAGTCGGTTCGACCCAGTACAACGGCGAAGGCTTGGGTGTCGGTGTGGGTACGGCGGAGATTCCAGCACCCCCGCCGATCGGGTTTGCCTTTCCGGGAGGACAGTTCAGGTGGTGGATCCAGTTCGGCCACCAGAACGTGCAGGCCGCTGATAACCAGTGCGCTCCGGCGTCAGTCGCGAACAACTTCACCTGGCTGAAGACTGTTTACGGAACTCCGATCCCGGATAAGAACATTCTCGGACTTCGCGGGAATCCCGCCAACTCTCTGGTCGCCAATCTGGATATGAGCATGCAGTCGGTCAAGAACAACAATAACTGCGATCTCAACAATGTGGGACGTGAGGCCGCTAGTCGCGTGGACGGCAAAGCTGTGCCGGCGTTGTCTCAGCTCCAGGGGTCGATGCAGTATCTCAGCGGCAACAATATCCTCAATCTGACGCTGAAGCATCAGGGGTTCTCACCCTTTGTTTGCGACGGGTTCAACGGTGGCCTGCCGTATGCCTGGGCGGGCCTGAATTCTGCCGGTCAGGGCGTGAAGGTCGATCCCAACTTCATCTTTAACGAGCTCAGTTCCGGAAGCGCGGTCGAGTACGACGGCGTTTGGTACAACGGGATTGGCGTGCCTGCCGGTGGTCATGCGATGGACATCATCAGCGCCGGCAACATACTCGGGATACCGTTCATCTTTTACGTTTCCGACCACGACCAGCTCCACGACAACAACGGGACGCAGTACATCGACTTCAGCTTCCTGGTGCCCAGCAACAACACTCCCAATCAGCAGCCCCTACTCTTATGGGGGCAAATGAGTGGAGCGGTGGCAGTCGCTGTTATAACCCAACATCCATAGTCACCCAAACCCATGGCGATCCCACGCAGGCCGGCCTGCTTGGGTGGGAGTTTTCGCAGGGGAGTAGCTATGCGGTGAAGCTACTCCCCGCCTTTCAAGATTCAAGCCGCCATCACCATGACCAAGAGGAGGTCACTATGAAAGTCAAAGGAACAAATCGTGTAGTCGTCCCCATTATTGTCTGCACCCTCTCGTTGCTGCTTTGTCTGGTCTTCCCGGCGGTTACAGTATCAGCCTGGTCGCAGGATGTATCGGGAGGACAGGCCGCCCTGCCTAGCATCCATGACGCATTCGCGCAGATTGGCCGGAAAGTCACTGGCTTCGGCGGAATGTACATCGATGAGAAGAAGGACACCATCTACGTTTACCTGGTCCCCAGCCAGCCCGGCGATGCGATTCAGGTAGACCGCGCCATCAGCGAGGTTCTCGGCGCCAACCGTCCGCCGCAACACCAGCTCAAGGTGGTCGAGGGTCAATATACTTTCCTGGAGCTGATGGACTGGTACGCTCACCTGCGCCCGCAAGTGCTGCCTATGGCGGGAGTCGTGATGACCGGCATCGACGACAGCGGGAATCGGCTGCGAGTGGGTATCGACATATCCTCTGTCGCCGCTGCCGTTGAGTCGAAGCTGGATGCTTTGGGTATTCCGCGCGATGCTGTAACCATCGTCGGAGTGAAATCGGCCCGGGCCGAAGGCTCGCTTACCGATCGCATTCGACCGCTCTACGCCGGTCTGCAAATTCAGGGAGATAAACAGGGCGCCGTGCAGTGTACGCTCGGGGTAGTTGCCAGGCTGAATGGAGCAAATGGATTTGTCACCGCCTCCCATTGCGCCAACAATCCCTTCACCCCGAACGACACTACGCTCTTCTCCCAGCCGCTGAGAACCTACCCCGATGTAACATCCATCGGCAACGATTCGGTCAATCCAGCACTGCAGCCGGGTATCACTTGTACCCAGGGACAGCTCAGAAATACTTGTCCGAATGGCTGGAACTGCCGCTGCACCGACACGCTGTTTGCCCAGCTGAACAACAACAACAATGCCAGCGCCCTGGGATCGATTGCCCGGCCCGACGCCGGCACAATCACCTGGACTGGAGGCAACAATCCTCCCCCGACTTACACTATCACTGCTAAGAGCGCGGCCTTCGTCCCGGGTACTACCGTCAACCAGGTTGGCATAACTTCCGGCAATGTTTCGGGCACCATCGATAAGGTTTGCGAGGACTGGAAGTTTACCGACTACAACACGCCACGCTACATTCTCTGCCTGAATGAGGCGACCTACACGCACGGGCCGGGAGATAGCGGAGCGCCCGTGTTCGTAATTCCGAATCCCGCCAGTACAAATGTCACCTTCACCGGCTTTCACACCGGCGACGTTGAATACCTGAGCGGCACTCACTTTGCGGCCTATAGCCCCATCGATCAGGTACAAAACGAATTGGGCACGCTAACGGTCTGTTCGGATGGCAGCTGCTGAAATGGGTTACTGATTCGTCTTGTCGGCCGCGCGTCGCGGAACTCAGCGAAGCGAGGCCGGCAGGATCTTATGATGCCTAATGATGTTTGTCGATGAAATCCATTAACTCAGGCCTCGATCTGCTTCCTTGAGTCCGGCCCAGCTATGGCCTAACATGGGCCGCATCATTTCCGGGCGCGAGTCATTGTTTCCGCATCTGCGAATTCCGGAGGACGCTTATTTGATTTGGCGCTATCGGGGGCGTAGAAATCATGTCGCCCACCTACTCCGCACTGCGCGATGGGAACCGGACTGCCATTCCTGCCGAATTTCTTCCAGCGGACTATCGCCCGCAAGGTTTCCTCGCCAAAGACGATAATGCTGCGGCCGCAGGCGCAGAGAGAAAGGACTGAGGCCGTCCGGATCGCAAAAGTATCAATTAGGATTTAACCGGCAAGCGAGACGAAAACGAGTGATCACCCTGTTATTAATGACGGGGGCAAACCTGTCGCCTCTCGGCTTCCGTTAGCCAGCATTGCGCGGGAGATCTCGTTTGGGTTTCTCCCTGCCCCTCATCCGGCTTGGCGGCTCTCGCTCGGCCTTCGCCACGTTCCGTTCTTGAACTACGACAAGCCGCTGCAGGGATCTTGCGACGCAAGAAGTTTGTCCACATCCGCAAAGCGCTTCTGCACTTCAGGGAACGTCAACGGTTCCCATTGCCTCAAGGTCTTTCCGCGAGCATCGTTCACTTCGATGACCAGATTTCCATGATGTTGCTTCATTATCTCGTGCCACGCAACGAGCTCGGCAAAATCCTCCTGGTCGGTCGCCGTTGCATACAAGCTCACAAACGGAGTCTGAGCCAGCGCGTCGTACACGGTTGCAGCCTTCCCCACCCCAAGCGGGCGCCCGCCGCGAAAATAGGTCGTCGCCACCACTGATGACGCCAGCGGTGGGACCATTTCCTTTTGACCCGTCCAGATACCGGCAGTAAACGGGTTGCGAGGCTCCGTCGTGATGCCGCAACTCTTGTCCACGACGTGCGTGGACTCGTGCAGCAGAACGTAGGTCAGAGTATTGGTGCCTGTCCCTTTAACCGTGACGGTGATGCCGGAACCGTCATCGGTAAACACCCTGTGCTCTTTGGTCGTCAGAAATGTCGAGAGCGGCTCGTCCAAAATGCTGGTGCGAAGCGTGATGTCATAAAGCCCCGTGTTCGCGACCTGGGAAGTAAGCCCGGTGCCTTCACCCGGAATGCCGTCGACGAATGCGAGGTAATGCAGTTTCTTCTCGAGCACATGCCTGTTAAGCGTCGGAAGCGAAGCCAGCGCGGCCTCCACATTCGCTCGTTCAGGAGCAGTCAGCAGATGTGGTCTGACATCTTCCATCCCCGCTTTCTTGAACTCGTCGATAGCCTCCTGAGATGGTGGCCCCACGCGGGCCAGCAACGCTTTGATTCCGGCTGCTTCGCTCTGCGGAGAATCCTGCTGCGTTGCGTGCGCTAGCGGCATCAGAGCAATGGCCAGTGCCGCGATCAAAATCTGCAGGCGCATCCTTCGGTAATGCTTGCGATACGCGCATGGATCAATGATTTTCGAAATCGTCAGATGTATGAGGGGCATTCGTTATTCTAATATCTGAACTCAAGTTCGCTCCTGGGCGGACTTGAAACGTCATTATGCTAACAGTCCGGCGTCATTCTTATGGCTTCACACCAGGGAGCGATGAGACGCTAAGCTCTGGCCCGATCCACGAACCACTCTGGCGCGCAAGGCGCCGGATGAGTCCGCCCCGATGCCAATCCACATCCGTGGCTCCGTGTCTCTGTGGTGAACCCCCGTCCCCTTTTAGTTGCATGGTCCCTACAAGCAATTCCTTGACAGGCAGGAGCCCCCTCCGGTATGGTTTTGTCATGTTGTCGACTACTCTACGAATGACCATGGCCATGTGCACCCTAGGCGGTGCCTTGTCCACGTTCGGAGTCTGACAGCCCAACCAGATAAATCTCCAATCGTGAACGGCCGCCTAGGTAAAACGGGCGGCATTTGTGTTTCTGGGTAATTTTCGATTGGAGAGTTCCATGAGTTTCTCAGCTGATCTTTTTGCGACAACCGCAGTGCGCGGCGGGGTTTCGCCTGATCCTGCTACCGGCGCCGTCCTTACCCCGATCTATCAATCCACCACTTACCATCAAGAGGCCGTCGGCGTTCACAAGGGTTTCACCTACTCCCGCGCCGCGAACCCAACCGTATCAGCCCTGGAAGCCGCCCTGGGCGCGCTGGAAGATACGCCTCCAGCCGTGTGTTTCGCTACCGGAATGGCCGCCATCGCAACTCTGTTTCTGGCAATCTTGAAGTCGGGCGATCACGTAGTCGTCTCTGACGTTGTTTATGGCGGAACGGTCAGACTCTTTCAGCAGGTACTCTCGCAATTCCGGGTTGAGGCTTCGTTTGTTGATACATCGGACCCGGTAGCAGTCGCGCGAGCCATCCGAACCAACACGCGCCTGGTATTCATCGAGACGCCCGCGAATCCCACCCTCAAGCTGACCGACATTGCTGCCATCGCCAAGATCGCGCACGCGGCTGGGATCAAGCTGGCTGTCGACAATACCTTCCTCACTCCTGTTTTGCAGCGGCCGCTGGATATTGGCGCTGATATCACGTTGCTGTCGACTACCAAATACATCGAGGGCCACAACTCCACGGTCGGCGGATCGATTGCCACCCGCGACGAGGTTTTGCTGGAACGCCTTCGCCTCATTCGCAAGACGCTGGGCTGCATCCAGTCTCCGCAGGAGTCATGGTTGACCTTGCGGGGCCTGAAGACGCTTCCGCTTCGTCTGCAGCAACATTGCTCCAGCGCGCAGAAGATTGCCGAATGGCTGGAACAACATCCCAAAGTTGCTCGCGTGCATTTTCCTGGACTCGCAAGTTTCCCCCAAGCTGCCTTGGCGCAAGAGCAGCAAGCGTTGCCGGGCGGAATCATCGCATTCGAGCTGAAGGGTGGAGTGGACGCCGGCATCCAGCTGATGAACACAGTCAAGCTCTGCATCCTGGCCGAGAACCTTGGCGCAGCCGAGACGCTGATCACGCATCCTGTTTCCATGACCCACGGAGATGTGCCGCGAGACATTCGCGAGCGCACTGGCATTACGGATGGCCTGGTGCGGCTATCGGTCGGTCTGGAAAATCCGGCAGACATCATTGCCGACCTGGAGAACGCATTGGCTGAGATTGCGCTGATCGAAGAGAAGCAGGAGGTTGAGCCATGTCTCGCAAAGTAATCGTGCTTAAGTTCGGAAGCTCTGTCCTGCAGTCGCGCGCCGAACTGCCCCATGCGGTTCACGAAATTTATCGCTGGATCCGGCGGCAATACAACGTGGTCGCTGTCGTATCGGCCTTTGCCGGCGAAACCGATCGGCTCCTGGAAACCGTCGAGGAGTATCGCGGCGCCAATCCCGAGGCTATCGCTCGTATTGTTGCCACCGGCGAGGAAATTGCCACCGCGTTTCTTACTCTTGAACTCGATCGCTTTGGCATTCCAGCGCAGGTGCTCGATCCCAGCCAGATCCAGCTCATCGCAGAAACGACCTCCAACGACACCGAGCCGGTTAGCGCGGAACTCTTTGCTATCCACGATGTTTTGAATCAGGGCAAAGTGGCCGTCATCCCCGGCTTTGTCGCTCGCGATCGCAGCGGACAAGTCGCGTTGTTCGGGCGCGGCGGCTCCGATCTTTCCGCTCTATTCCTGGCTAAGCAGCTCAACGCTCGCTGCCGCCTTATCAAGGATGTGGACGGCATCTACAACAACGATCCCGCTACCTGCGCCGACGCCCAGCGCTTCGATGAGGTCAGGTTCGCAGACGCTCTTGCCATCGCCGGCAAAGTCGTACAGCGGAAAGCCATCGCGTTCGGCAAAAAGACGGGCATCCGTTTCGAAGTTGCCGCTCTGGGAAAGAACTACGCAACCACGGTCGGCAGTTATCGTTCGATCTTGTCGGCTAGGACGGATTCGCAGGCGCCGCTCAAGGTAGGGCTGCTGGGTTTGGGAACAGTTGGATTGGGTGTTTTCCAGGAGCTATGGAAACATCCTGACCTCTTCGAAGTCACCGGCATCGCAGTTCGCCGGCCAGAATTACATCTGGATCACGCGCCCGCCAATCTGTTGACCCGTGATTGTTGGGACGTGATCGACGATGTCGATGTGGTGGTCGAGCTGATCGGTGGAGCGATCCGGCTGGCGACCTCGTGCGGGCTGCGCTGGCCGCAGGCAAGCCGGTGGTCACCGCCAACAAACTGTTGCTCGCCGAAGACGCGCGGTTGGAAACATTCGACGACCTTCGCTACTCAGCCGCTGTCGGTGGCGCAGTTCCCGCGCTGGAAGCCGTGCGCGCACTGGCCGATGATGGGCGCATCGTCTCGCTCTCCGGCGTTCTGAATGGCACTTGCAATTACATTCTCGACCGCATTGGCGCTGGATGCTCCTGGGAGCAGGCGGTCGCCGAGGCCCAGGCGAAGGGCTTTGCCGAGCAGGATCCCAGGGCCGATCTTTCTGGCTCCGACACGGTTTGCAAGTTGCGCCTTCTGGCGCGGTGCGCCTTCCCAGAGATCGACCCGCATTGTGTAAGTACGCGTGGGATTGGGGCAATCGACCTGGAATGGGTGCAATCCGCTGCCCGCAACGGTAGTCGAGCCCGGCTGGTAGGCACCGCGATCCTCGCCGATGGCAGGGTCCACCTCGAAGTCAAACCTACACTCGTCGATGCCAGCCATCCTTTCGCGCAAATCAGGAACGAAGAGAACTGCCTGCTGATTGACGCCCAGGAGACGCACGATTCGCCGCCCCATGTTTGGACGGGTCGCGGTGCCGGCCGCTGGCCCACTACGGCCGCAGTGATGGCCGATTTATTCGACTTGTCTCGCGAGCGGCAATCCGCCAAGCCGGTTGCCGCATATTCGCTGGTGGAAGTATTCAAAGCAGGAGGTGCAGCGTGAGATTCTCAACCAGGTTATTGACGTTTAACCCCGCGCCGGGCGATCGCCACACTCCCGCTAATACTCCCATCTACCAGACGGCTACGTTTCGTCAGTCGGATGCAACCGAATTTGGCGAATACGATTATTCGCGCAGCGGAAATCCGACGCGCGCGGTGGTGGAGAAACAGGTCGCGGCGTTGGAGGGTGGCACGCGCGGCTTCTGCTTCAGCACCGGGCTGGCAGCCATCACAGCGGTTACGCGGCTGCTGGTGCCGGGAGATGAAATCCTGGCCTGCAACGATTTGTACGGCGGCAGCTATCGACTGTTCTCGCGCATTCTGCCTAAACGCGGTATCCAGGTGCACTATGTGGACTTCAGGGATCTGGACGAGGTGGCCGCATCCATCAACGACCATACCAAGCTGGTGTACCTGGAGACGCCCACTAACCCGCTGCTGCAGATCATCGATATCCGCGCCGTGGCTGATATTGCACATCGTCGCGGAGCCTTGTTGTGCGTGGATAACAGCACCATGTCGCCCTACCTGCAGCGCCCGCTGGAACTGGGCGCGGACATCGTGGCGCATTCGGCAACGAAGTTTCTCTGCGGTCACAGCGATGTGATGGCAGGCGCCGTGGTGGTAAGCAATGAGGAATTGGGGCAGGAGCTGTACCTGATCCAGAACGGCGAAGGCGCTGGACTGGCGCCGTTCGACAGTTACCTCTTGCTGCGCGGAATGAAGACGCTGGCGCTACGGCTCGATCGTCAGCAGTCTAACGCGATACTGGTGGCCGAATTCCTCGATGCTCATCCGGCGGTGGATCGAGTGTACTTTCCCGGATTTGCCGATGCGGATCAACTTCGCATTCATCGCTCGCAAGCTTCCGGGGACGGAGCAGTTCTCAGCTTCGTGACTGGCGATCCCGAGCTTTCACGCGCCGTAGTCGAAGCGACCAAAGTGTTCGCCATCACGGTAAGCTTCGGAAGCGTGAACTCCACTATCAGCTTGCCGAACTACATGTCGCACGCCAGTATCCCGGCGAGCCTGCGGCAGTTAAAGAGCATTCCTGCCGATCTGGTGAGAATTTCCGTGGGCGCGGAAGATGTGGACGATTTGCTCGATGATCTTGGCCAGGCCTTCGAGGTCGGCAGTCGCGTAAACATTTCGGCGAAAGGCGTTAGCCGCGGATTAGAAGCAAAAAAGGGAGCCGTTTCAGGCTCCCTAGCTCGTCTCTGGTTTACAGTTGCGGCGGAGTTGCCGTCGAACTGCTGCCTTGAGGAGAGGTTGCCGCGTCTGGCGGCGGAGTAGTTCCAGTATTGGGCGAACCGGTTGGGGTATTGGGCGCCGCACTCGGCGTATTGGGCGCACCAGTTGGCACATTCGGAGCGGCGCTTGGCGTTGTCGGCACAGTGCTTGGAGTACTGGCCGGAGAATTTGGCGCTGCATTTGGCATTGTCCCAGGCTGAGTTGCGCCGGGAGTATTCATGGCGCCGTTTGTCGAAGAGCCCGGCATCGCGGAGCCAGGAGTTGTGGTCTGTGGACTGGTGCTCTGCGTTCCCATATGGCCGCCCGCAGTTCCCGCGCTGCCGCCGGCGTGGCCACCTCCGGCCTGTGCGACTGCCCAGGTGCCGCACAGCAAAATCGTGCCTGTCAAAATCAACATCTTCCGCTTCATCTTTGGTCACCTCCTGTGATCCAACTTCGCATTACACGTCGGATGGAGACGGCACTGGGAGAGATGCCCCGGCAGGCGATGAAATCGAGGGCTTTCTTTTTGAGCAGCCGCGGGTCACCAACTGTGACTGCGCTGCCTCCGATGACCTGCCATTTACAATTGAATGCTTCCCCTTAGAGGTCATCATGTCGTTTGTTCGATTTTTTATGCTGTTATCGCTGGTCATCTGGATTGGTGGCCTGATTTTCTTCGCCTTCGTACTGGCGCCCACAGTATTCAATCCCAGTATTCTCCCCACGCGTCAATTGGCGGGCAACGTGGTCAGCCGCAGTCTCGGCATTCTGCACTGGATGGCGATTTCCTGCGGCGTGATCTTCGCTATTACCTCGATGATCGACTCACGCGTCGTCAATGGCGCTGCTCAGCCATTTGCGGGGCGCAATTTACTGGTCTACCTGATGATCATTTTGACGCTGATCGGCATGTTCGCCATCGCGTCCAAAATGCAGGTACTGAAGCAGCAGATGGGACTGATCGACGATGTCCCGCACGACGATGCGCGCCGTATCGAGTTCAATCGCCTGCACGTGTGGTCCACGCGAATCGAAGGAACAGTGCTGATCCTCGGCCTGGCATTGTTGTTTCTCACGGCGCGGCGATTATCATAGAGAAGCCGTCAGCTATCAGCCATCAGCTAAGATTGTTGGGTTCGCATCGGGCTGGACTGGCGCCTTACATATTCGATTCAAGTTATTCTTCGTTCAACCTGGGCGCGATTGCGCCATTATCCAAAGGAGCAGCCCTCGCCATAGCTCAAGCTGAGAGCTGATGGCTGACGGCTGAAAACCAAATCATGAAAACCGGAATCATAGGCCTGCCCCTGGTAGGCAAGACTTCATTGTTTGTCATGTTGACCAAGCAACAAGTGACGCAGCGCAGCGGCAATCCGCGCGAGGCCCATCTCGGCGTCACCAAAGTTCCCGATGACCGGCTGGACCGTCTGGCCGCACTCTACAATCCGAAGAAACTGATCCATGCCAGCGTGGAGTACGCCGATGTCGCGGCCCTGAGCAAGGAGGCGTTGAACGAGACAGCATTTGCCGCTAACCTGCGCAACGTGGATGCACTGGCGCACGTGGTTCGCGCCTTCGAAGACGACTCCGTCCCCCACGTTGGAGGGATCGATCCGCTGCGTGACATCAAGAACATTGACTTCGATCTGATCGTCAACGACCTGGGACAGGTGGAGAAGCGGCTGGAACGCGTCGAAAAAGACATGAAGAAGATGAAGTCGGTGGAGACCGAGCGCGAGTTTGAATTGTTGAAACGCGCCAAAATTCATCTCGAGACCGAGCGCCCGCTGCGCGAAATGGAGATGACGCCGGAAGACAAGAAACGCCTGCGAGGCTTCATGTTTCTCAGCGAGAAACCGATGCTCTACGTGCTGAACATCGGCGAGAGCACGAGGCTGGGCAAGGACCAGGAAGAAGCCGTTGCGAAATACGGGATCGGCGAAGTCGTCTTCGCGACCGAATACGGCAGCCTTGGCGGTCTGCGCCAAAGTGGAGGCTGAACTCGCCGAGATGAGTGACGAAGATGCCGCCGAATTTCTTTCCAGCTACGGACTCACCGAGAGCGGCCTGGTGCGGCTCATCCGCAAGTCATACGAGTTGCTGGGGCTGATTTCATTCTTCACCGTCGGCGAAGACGAGTGCCGGGCCTGGACGGTGGAACGTGGATCGAAAGCAGTCCACGCTGCCGGAGCCATTCACACTGACCTGGAACATCATTTCATTCGTGCCGAAACCATCCACTGGGACCAGCTGCTGGACGCCGGCTCGGAGGCCGAAGGACGTAACCGCGGCACTCTGCGACTGGAAGGCAAAGAGTACATCGTGAAGGATGGTGACGTGATGCACATCCGACACAGCGGCTAAAACGCAGCCTGGCATGGCCCCGAAATGATGCCTAGGGCACGATGACAATCCTGCGACCCCGAGTGTCTCGCTTCCAGGCGGCTTCTATCTCGGCAAGCGGCACACACTCAGTGTCGATGCGGAGTTCTCCGCTGGCGGCGTGCTGCATCACCTTCTCCATCGCATCGATCAACACCTCCATGGGCGGTATGCCTGCCGTTCCCATAATGCTGAGAGGAGTGCTTCGCAGCACCGCCGCCGCCAGCGAGACGTTGGACCCAGCGCTCTCGCCCACCTGCACGTAGCGGGTCTCATACGCCGCGTCAGCAAATTCCCTGCGGGTGATCGCTGCGAAGAATGCTTCGGCCGGCGGCCCCCAGACATAGTCGACCACGACCTGAAAACCCGTTTCGCCAACTGCGCGGGCAAAGGCTTCGGTCAACTCCTTTACCGGCAGAGTCGAGCGTAATCGTAGCGTCTGCCCCATGCTCACCAAGTGTGTCGAGGACTGTGCGATTACGGCCGGCGGCCACAACCCGCGCTGCACCAAGTAATCGGGCGATCCTAACGGCCAGCTTGCCCGTTACTCCGGTTGCGCCCAGGATCAGCACATTGTCGCCAGGCTTAAGTTTCGCGCGCGCCGATAACGTGAGCCATGCGGAAACGCCGGGATTGGGAATGGCCGCGGCTGTGGCGTCGTCCAGCGTGTCCGGAACAGGAAAAGCGAAGCGCGGATGGATAACAGTGCGCTCCGCCATCGTGCCATATGGAGGCCGCACGCCGAAAAACACGCGCCTTCCGTCGTCGAGACGCCCCACTCCGTCGGTCCCACAGATTACCGGAAACTCTTGCGCGCTGGCATAGTGCGCGCCACTCGCCATCTGCTTGTCGACCGGCTTGAGTGCAGCGCCGAGCACCTGGACGACGATTTGGCCGGCGCTTGCGGCCGGTTCGGAGAATTCCTCGCACCGCGGAGTTTCGCCCAACGCGTGCAGCATGGCAGCTCTCATAGCACACCTCGTCTCTGCTGGATCGTTTCAATCGTCGGGAAGATAGAGTACCACTTGCTGCCGAGGCGAAACCCGAAACGCAACAGCAAGTGGGCGGATCACAGACACGTCGGCTCGCTCTGGTATTCTGCTGGTTGCGAATGAACCCGATCCTGCTCAGCATCCTGCTCGGCCTAACCGCATCGGCCGCCAATGTTTTCGGCGGCGCGGTCATCGTGCAGAGACACTGGGAACGCAGCTACCTGCGGTACTTCGTCGCGCTGGGAGCGGGCTTCATGCTGGCTACCGCGCTGGTCGAGATGGTGCCCCAGAGCCTGGCCCTCGCCGGCCGGCAAGGCGCGTTGCTGTTGCTGGGCGGCTATCTGCTGGTTCATTTTTTCGAGCACACCATCACGCCTCACTTTCATTACGGAGAAGAGACCCATGCCGACGAGTATCTGCATTCGCACCGGCGTATGTCGATCCTCTTCGGCCTGATGATTCACACCTTCTTCGACGGCATCGCCATCACTGCCGGCTTTCTGATTTCACACTGGCTGGGCTGGATCATCTTCCTCGCTATCTTTCTTCACAAAATACCCGAGGGCTTCACCATTACATCGGTGATGCTGGCCAGCGGCCTGAGCAAAGGCAGGTCGTGGTTTGCTTCCGTGTTGCTGGCGCTGTCCACGATGGCGGGTGTGCTTACCATGGTGATCGGCAAACACGCGGTCAGTTATGGCTTGCCCATCGCGGCGGGAGTAACGATTTATGTTGCGGCGTCGGACCTGATCCCGGAAGTGAATCGCGAGCCCGGGGTGAAGATGGCGCTGGTGGTCTTTATTGGCGTGGCATCAATGTTCGCGCTGGACTATCTGGTGCACCTGCACTAAGCGGGTTGCCGGCCTCCGGGTGCGATACCATAGGCGGCATGTCCTGCTGGAAATTCGCCGCATTCTTGCTGATCGCGAACTGTCTACTGCTCGAACAGTGCTTCCGCCAAGCATCGGACCAATTCGGCGGATGACACTCCGGGGAGCTTTGACTATTACCTGCTTACGCTCTCCTGGGCGCCGGAGTTCTGCGCCACGCACGGCGGCAGCGCCTCCTCCAGCGAGTGCGATCCGCAACGGCATTATGGATTCGTTGTGCACGGCTTGTGGCCGGAGAACGAAGACGGGTCATATCCGCAGCATTGCGCCCCGGCGCAGCCTGTCGCGCAAGCGACGGTGCAGCAGATGTTGCCGATCATGCCCGATCGTGGATTGATTCAGCATGAGTGGGCGACCCACGGAACCTGCAGTGGTCTGAGTACGCAAAGCTATTTTGGCAATGTCGAGAAAGCGTTTCACCAGTTGCAAATCCCGCCGGAATATCGCGCCAAGGGACAGACCCTCAATGTAAGTCCGGCGGACATTGCGCAGAAGTTTGCCGAAGCCAACCACGCTCCGCGCGGAGCCTTTCGCGTCTCGTGCAGCAACTCGGAGTTTGTCGCGATCGAGGCCTGCCTGACCAAGGACCTGCAATATCGTCAGTGCGGCAGCGGCTTGCACGACTGTCGTGCGCCCCAGGTCACGGTACGACCCGCGCCGTAGCTACTTCAGTCGCAGCGTGCGTTCGGTGTCGAGTCCGCCGGTTGGGAATGTATAAAGCTGATCGCGATATACCACCACCAGAACCGCGGGAGTCAGGCTCAACTCAAGCGTGGTCGTGCCTTGTGCGTTGGTTGTGCCCCAGTGTTCTGAGTCTGGATTGGCATCGGCGTCGCGCACCAGCACGCGAGCGCCGGCGGCCGGATGTCCGCTAGCGTCCAGTACGTGTACGGTCAGCGTGCCAATCGAGACTGTCGTGGTGTCCAAGCTTTCCGCCTGAGGTAGTCGTAGCTGAACTTTGACGGCGGTATCGTTAACCAGGAACTCCCGCACATCGGTTTGCCAGTGACTGTAGGGATATGTGCCGATGGCACGGTACAAACCGGGACTCAAGGTGTGCACCGGAATATTGCCCTGTTCGTCAGTGAGCGCGCGGAATAATTCGTGATCCTGATGCTGCAGGTCCTGCACAATCACCAACGCGTCTTTCAAAGGTGTTCCGTTAGGATTGGCGGCGGTGACCGAGACTTGCGCCGCCACACATGGCAGGCTGCCCATCAGGCACGTTGCCAAAAAAAGCGAGATTCGAAAGTGCATCGCTAACTTTCTGGGATGCGTGAACAGAAGAAGTGGTAGGCCCGGCTGGGATCGAACCAGCAACCCTCAGCTTAGAAGGCTGATGCTCTATCCAATTGAGCTACGGGCCCACGGCTACCCCAATGGGTCTCATCCATTATCGCAAATTAGCTGGGAAAATCCGCACTGGGGAGAAGCGTATTCACCACGGAGGCACTGAGGGCACGGAGATACTTTGAAGAAAAAACGTAACGAAGCCTCCGTGCTCTTCGTGCCTCCGTGGTGAAACATTCTTCTTGGCTCTAGCTCCAAATCTGGCGGGCAAAGAAGTACGCGGTCAGGACGAAGCCGATCACGATTACGATGGTCCGCACGTGCTCCGGCTTGGTCTTGCGCGCGAAGTAAGCGCCGAAATAGCCGCCCATCATGGCGCCGACAATCATGAGAATCGCCTGCGGCCAATACACCACATGCGGCGTCACAACGAACAGGATCATGGCTACACCGTTGGACACCGTAGTCAGCCAGGCCTTCAGAGCATTCATGGTGTGGATGTGGTCCATGCCCAGCAGCGCGAGCATGGCTAGGATGAGGATGCCGGCGCCAGCGCCGAAGTATCCCAGATAAAAGGCAATGAACATCTGCAAGAAAATTCCGCGGCCGGTGGCAAACTCGGCATGCTCGCCGTGCTTGGCGCGCTGGCGAACCCAACGCGTGATGCGTCCGCTCATGGTGAAAATTAACGTGGCAATCAAAAGCAGCCACGGCACCAGCTTCATGAAGGTAGAAGGCGGAGTGATCAGGAGAACCCAAGCGCCGAGAACGCCTCCGAGGATGCCGGTGATCGTGAGCGGCACGAGGACACGCCGTGGCAGGCTGCGAAATTCGTGGCGATAGGCCCAGACACTGGCGGGCTGTCCCGGCCAAAGGGCGACAGTGTTGGTGGCGTTAGCTTTTACAGGCGGGATACCGACGAACAATAGCGTCGGAAACGAAATGAAGCTTCCGCCGCCGGCGACGGAGTTGATGGCTCCGGCGGTGACGGCGGCAGCAAACAGAATGGGCCAATGCGCAACGTGCATAAGAAAGAAGGCCGATAAGGCCGGCCTCGAGATGAAACAAGAAGGATACCGTAGCTGGCGGGGAGGCTCCGGTGATCGATGTCACCGTCCCACGATGTGGCTAGGGCAAGATGATGCGGCTCGCCGGTTCGGCTGCCGCGTCGGGCGGGGAAGGTGCATCGGCAAATCGAGTGTTCAGGAAATCGATGAATCCGCGCGAGCGCGGCCGTCCCGAAGTCTGAACATTCGCCAGCCGCAGCGTAAACACCAGGGTCTGGAGTATTTCGCTATCCCGCAATGTGGTATGGCCGAGGTGCCGCTGTTCCACTTCGCGAAATTCCTGCAGCAATTGACGGATAGTTTCGATAATCGTCTGTTGGGCAGGATTCGGCAAAGCCTCCTGATACAGCAGTCCCGAACCGACCAGGGTCTGGTAGCTCCTGGCCAGGTTCGCCAGCGCGCCAATGATTTCGCGGTCGTGCAACTGGCGATCGGATCGCGAAAGCTTGCCCAGCGTCTCCAGCACTCCGGCAATCAGTGGCTCGCGATCATGCAGGAATTGCTCCGCCACTTCGATTTCCGGAAACACTTCGTCCGCCGGCATGTCTGCGAAATCTCTTGGCTTCTGGTGTAGGCGGGCCTGCTGCAGGTAGGGGCACTCGGACGGGCAATCGAGAGTGACCTCACGCTGCTCGCCGCAGCATTGCGAACAAATGCGCCCGTGTATCGCCGGGCAGAAGCGCTTTTCCTTTCGAAGATTGCAGAGGGAGCAGCTCAATTCGAGCACCTCGGTGGCCGACGCGATAAGGGTAAATCTCTTCCATTATGGCATCTTTGTGTGATGAAGGTCCGCGAAACCCGCATGGACAGTGGCTTTTGAGATGCGGTCTGTGGAAAAACCGCATGAAATATGGCGAAAAATGCTTCCCACCTGATCGAGGTTGGTATACGATACGCACAAGTTGAGCACTTATACTGCTCAAATCTTCAAGGAGGATTTACGAATGGCAACAGGCATGACCAAGACCCAGCTCGTCCGTGTGATGGCCGAGAAGCATGAACTCAACAACAAGCAAGCCGCTGCGTTTCTCGAGTCGCTGGCGGAATTGGCGATCAAAGAAACCAAGAAGAATGGCTTATTCGTGGTCCCGGGTCTGGGCCGTCTGGTGAAGTCGAATCGCAAGGCACGCATGGGACGCAATCCACAGACCGGCGAAGCAATCAAGATTCCCGCCAAGACCGTGGTGAAGTTCCGCGTGGCCAAGGCCGCCAAGGATGCGATCGCACCCAAAAAGTAGCTGCATTGTTTTTCTGCAGGTGGGGCCGGCCGCGCGCCGGCCTTTTACATTGCAGTGAGCAGCTGCCAGTTGCCGATTGTCAGTTGAGGCGGCAATCGTTCATGATGATTGCTGCCCTTGGATGCACTTGCCTAAGATCGCAGATTTGTTGGGATGACGAAGCATGAAGCTGGAATTTCTGGCTGATGGTTCAGACGACAGTCCTTTGATTCGCCTCTACGGATTTGATCTGGCGGAAGCCATGCGATTGCGCGAGGCCTTTCGCTCTATCGCCGACGGCTCGCGGCAGAGCATTCCGCTGCACGAGGAATGGTGGGTCGAAACAGTTGAAGAGTGTCATCTCGACTTGCGTTTGGGTGCGCGTGATCTGGGTATCGTGCAACGATTGCCGATGAGGTTCGAATGTGTACTGACCGCTGAGGCCTGGATGGAAATGGTCGATCTGACCGATCCGTTCTGTGCTCACCAGGATGATGGTGAAGTTTTTCAGTGGCTGAACAGCGACGGAGAGGTATCGCTGCTGCTGTCTCCGACTGGCAAGTGGTGAGGTAGAGCGCAGCGAACTCGCACAAGGCCTCAACCTGCGGACTCTGCGGGATCAGTTGCGGAGCAGCGCCATTTGTCTTAGCCGTGGACGTGAGCCCGCGTTAAAGACAGCGGAAACGATTCGGGCTACGATCGGCGGCACTCCTTCGCCGATCACACTCTCTCGATCACTCCCGCGAAGAATCCGTCACACGGTTGTAAGCCGGGAATCGTGCGCAGGAACTTTCCGCTGAGTAGCGAGTCTACGTCGCTCCACGCTAGCTCGCCACCCGATCGCAATCTTTCCAACTCCTCGCGGCAATCGCGCAAGCGGAATTCAGCCGAGTCGCGCAACACCTCCTCCACCACGGCTTCGTTCTCCTCGCGCTCGAGAGAACACGTGGAGTACACTACGCGGCCGCCCGGGGTGAGCTGTCGCAGCGCGGCTTGCAAGATCCCAACTTGCCGCTGATGCAGGTCGTCCAGGTCCTCGGGCTTGAGCCGCCACTTGATCTCCGGATTGCGCGCCAGGGTCCCAGTACCCGAGCACGGCACATCGGCTAATACCCGATCGAAGCCGCCCGAGTCCGGCAGGCTCAGCGCGTCCGCCTGGATCACCTGTACGTTAGCACCGCGTACTCGCTTGCGAAGCAACTCGGCGCGGTGCGAATGCAGTTCAACGGCAACGATCTCAGAAGTGGCGTTGCGCGCGGCCAGCGCCGCGGTCTTACCGCCGGGAGCGGCGCAACAATCGAGGATTCGCGCGCCGGTGCCCACCAATGCCGCCACCAACTGAGAAGCTTCGTCCTGGATCATGACCCGTCCCTCTTGTAGGGCGCGAGTTCGGGTGACGTCGCCTCCGACGACGATGCGGGCGCCGGCCAGCATTGCTCCTGGCGCGAGTTCAATGCCCTCAGCCCGGAGCTCCGGTTCGACCTCTGCGCTGTCGAGGCGGATAGCGGTGGTGGGAATGTGTTGGTCATGGCGGCAAATCGCCTGGGCTCGTTCGATGCCGAACTCTGCTATCCAGCGCTCAACCAGCCACTCAGGATGCGCGAACTCGCGCGCCAGAAACAGGACTGAGACTTCTGCGCCGTTTTCCGCTGCAGGTTCAATTTGGGTTGCGGCGATCTTGCGTAACACCGCGTTGGTGAACGGCGCGGCCGACCGCTTCTGCGCCCGCTTCACCAGTTCCACGCTGTCGTTGATGGCGGCGTGCGCTGGAATGCGGTCGAGGTATCGCAACTGATATGAGCCAAGGCGCAGGGCGGTCAGCACTTCGGGATCAAGCTTGTCGAGCGAACGGGCTGATGCGGCTGCGATTGTCTCGTCCAGACGCGATCGCCAGCGGAGCACGCCCATGACCAGCTCCGTCGCCAGCCCACGGTCGGCCGGGCTGAGATGCTCCCACCGCCCGGAGTGCAGCAGTTCGCTGGCGTAGGCGTTCTGTTGCTGGACGCGCAGCAAGATGTCGAAGGCAGCCGAGCGTGCGGGCGAGATGGGCATAGGGGAAGCAGCAACTAGCAACTAGCAACTAGCAAGGCTTAGCAAACCAACGAAAAGATTCCCAAGACTTGAGGCTCTTTACGCGGTGTGGAGGACCGCAGGTCCCTCCGCTCCGGTCGGGATGACAAAATAAATGGCGCCGGCCAACACGACCTCGAACCGCTTATGGTGTTGCTAGTTGCTAGTTGCTAGTTGCTAGTTGCTAGTTGCTAGTTGCTAGTTGCTAGTTGCTAGTTGCTAGTTGCTAGTTGCTAAGTGCTAAGTGCTAAGTGCTAAGTGCCAAATGCCAAATGCTAACTGCCAACTGCTAACCGCCAAGTGCTTCTTCACTCCTCGGCCGATAACCGTTCACGAAATCGCGCGCGCTCATTCTCTTCTTCCCTTCCATTTGCAACTCCTGTACTTCCAGCGCGGTTCCGCGGGCAAAGCCAAGCAGAAGACGATCATTCTCGATAACAAAATGTGCGGGAACGACGACGCCGACCTCTACTGCAGGCTTCGCGGAGTGCAACTGCAACATCTTGCCGCGAAACCTGGTGAAAGTGCCCGGCCATGGCTGAAATCCACGCAGGCGATTCCAAGTGTCGACCGCGGTGCGCGAGAAATTAATGAGCCCATCTTCCCGCTTCAAGATGGGAGCGAGCGTTGCCTTGGCGCCGTCTTGAGGTTGCGTGGTCATCGTCCCGTTCTTCAGGCCGGCCAGAGTGCAGATCATCAACTCTGCTCCAGCCTGAGCCAGTCGCGGTGCGAGGGTCAGTGCTGTGTCCTCCGGCCTGATCGGCTCTTCGACTTGCATCAGGATGTCGCCAGTATCGAGTCCGGCGTCGATGCGCATCGTGGTCACGCCGGTAACGCTTTCTCCCATCGCAATGGCCCATTGAACCGGCGCAGCGCCACGATATTTCGGCAACAAAGACCCATGCAGATTTATGTTGCCTAGCTTGGGCAGATCGATCATCCATTGCGGGATAATGCGTCCGTAACCGACAACGATGATCACCTCTGGCGCGATGTTTTCCAGTTGCGCGCGAAATTCGTTATTGTTCTTAATCTTCTCGGGCTGGGTGATGGGGAGGTCGAGTTCGAGTGCGGCCCGCTTTACGGGCGAGGCGGACACTTCCATGCCTCGGCCGCTGGGACGGTCGGGCTGGGTCGCAACCAGTTTCACCCGGAAGCCAGCCGCGACCAGCTTCTCCAAAGTGGGAACGGCGAACAGCGGCGTCCCACAAAACACCAGATCCATCATGGCCGCGCTACCATTCGCCTTGCTTCACAAGCTTGCGAATCTTGCGTTTCATCAAATCGCGCTTCAACCCACTGATGTGGCTGATGTACAACTTGCCGTTGAGATGATCGGTTTCATGCAACAACGCGCGCCCTAGCAGTTCTTCTCCGGTGACTTCGAAGAACTCACCTTTCAGATTCTGCGCTCGCGCCGTGACCTTGCGCGGCCGCGTCACCTTCTCGCGGAACTCGGGCAGGCTGAGGCAGCCTTCATTGGAGGTCAGGCGCCCCTCGGTGTGAATAATTTCGGGATTGACGAGCACGATCTTGGCCTCGGGATCTTCCTTGAAGGTGACGTCGATAACGGCAATGCGCTTACTGATGCCGATCTGCGGAGCCGCCAAGCCCACGCCGTGCGCGGCGTACATACTCTCGAACATGTCGTCGACCAGCTTGCGCAGATCTTCGTCGAATTCTGTGATGGGGGCGGACGGCTTCTCCAGAACCGGATCGCCGAATTTAACGATGGGATAGATCATTTAGAAATTTCGCAACTGTTGGCAGTAGCCTTCAAAATTACGCTGCAACTCCAGCAAAGAATCGCCACCGAACTTTTCCAGGGCGCAACGTGCCAGGACGAGCGCTACCATGGCTTCGGCCGCGACTCCGGCAGCCGGAACCACACACACGTCGGAGCGCTCATAAGCAGCCTTCACCGGCTCGCGGCTGGCGAAGTCCACCGAAGCCAGCGGACGCCGCAGCGTCGAAATCGGTTTCAGATAGCCGCGAACCCGGATATCCTCGCCGTTCGACACGCCGCCCTCGAGCCCACCGGCATGATTCGAGCGCCGGGTAAATCCGGTGAACGAGCTTGAACTTTCCCATTTGTATCCTATTTCATCATGCACGGTTGAACCCAGCGAAGTCGCGGCCTGGACCGCGTCCCCTATCTCCACGCCCTTCACCGCCTGCAGCGACATGACTGCGCCCGCAAGTTGCGCATCGAGGCGTTCATCCCAATTCGCATAGGTCCCCAGGCCAGGTGGAACATTGTGTGCCACCACTTCAAAGATGCCGCCGACGGAATCGCCCGTCCGCAGGGCAAGGTCCACCTGCTCCTTCATGCGCGTCTCCGCTTCCAGATCGGTGCAACCGAGCAACACTTCTTCCTTCGCGGCGAGCGCCGTGATCGCGTCCCATGTGGTCGGGGCTTCCAACCGCGCGCTTCCGACGGCGATCACATGACTCAATACTTCGATACCAAGTTCGCGCAGCAACAGCTTGGCAATCGCACCCACCGCGACTCGCGCTGCCGACTCGCGCGCCGATGCCCGCTCCAACACATATCGCGCTTCAGAGAAGTTGTATTTCACGGCGCCGGCCAAGTCGGCGTGACCCGGCCGGGCGACGCGACGCGCTTGTGCTTTCCGGGGTCGCCTTCCTCAACGGGCAGGGCCTCGGTCCAGTTCTGCCAATCTTTGTTGGCCAGCGTCAGGGCGATGGGCGAACCGATGGTCTTGCCGTGGCGGACGCCACTGAGAATGTGTGCGGTGTCGCGCTCGATGCGCATGCGCCCCCCGCGGCCATAGCCTTGCTGGCGCCGCCACAGTTCGCGGTTGACGAACTCCAGATCGACCGCGACTCCGGCAGGCATACCCGAGAGCATTGCTACCAGAGCTTCTCCGTGGGACTCACCGGCTGTTGAGAAGCGCAACATAATAGGAAACGCTGATTGTAGCTGATGGGAGCGGCAGTTGGCAGTTGGCAATAAACACTTGGCAATTAGCCAAAGCTGGAAGCTAAGTGCCAAGTGCTAACTGCCAAATGCTAAGTGCCGCTTTTTACGGCTCGACCACCACCTCCTCATCCACCAGCGCTTTGTCTTCCTCGGTATCACCGGTGAGCGCGAAAGAATTGGTGATCGCGGCCCGGCCTTGCTCGATGCTGGTGATCACATAAGAGCAGCCGATCCAGTGGGCCTCGTTGAAGTCGGTTTGCGACCAAAGCGGCGGATGGTCGGGATGCGAGTGATAGAAGCCAACGATGTCGATGCCGCGTTCGTGGGCCTGGCGCTGGGCTCGCACCAGTTCACGCGGATCAATGTGATAGCGATTGTGCGGCGAGTCGGTGCGAGTGTTGATGCAGCGGATCGCAGCCCGCACGGTGCGAAGGCTGCCGTCAGTTGTGCCCAGCAAGATGCCGCAGCATTCGTGGGGGTAAGTCTCTTCGCCGTGACGACGGATTTCGTCGTAGTCGGATGGTTTGAATCTCAGCATGATGTCCGACAGAAAGGGTACAAGGGCACGGCTTCAAGCCGGACGTCTTCTACGCCTTGTTGGCACGCCTAAAACAGGCGGCCGAAAAACTCGGGAAAGCAGATTCCTCGTGGGCTGAAGCCCACGAGGAATGACAAAAAAAGGGCCTATACGGCGCACCTAAAGGTGCGCCCCTTCAAACGCGTCGAACCTGACTTTTTCAACAGCCTGTTCAGCCGGGCCGAGAGAGTGCAGTCTCAAACTTGGCATCCAATTTCGCCGGTCTTAAAGCCCGGCGCTTCCACCGCCAGAAAGAACCTCTCCTAACTGGAATTTACACTTCGTCCCAGAAGCGCTCGCTCAAATACCTTTCAGCACTGTCGGGAGAATGCAAACAATGACTGCGCGAGGGTTTTCACGGCAATCTGCAGAGCGCCGACCACGGCACCTCCAGCGGAGATCCCGACCAGCAGCCCTTCTTCCCGAGCCATCCGTTTGACCATGGAGGACTCCTCGGTGCTGATTTCCAGATTCGCATCCGCCAATGTCGGATCGTAAATTTCTGGCACGATCGAGGTCGGCATGTATTTCGCGCCTTCGATGCCATGAAATGGCGAATCAGGCTGCAGCGAGACGCATTGGATCTCGGGATTCAGCTCCTCGAACCGTCGGGTTGCGCCGACGAACGTTCCCGACGTGCCCAGCATGGCAATGAAATGCGTGAGCGGCCCTCGGTCTGCTGCCAGATTTCGTTCGCCGTGCCATGATAATGCGCTTGCCAGTTCGCGTCGTTGGAATACTGGTCAGCGTAGAAATACTTCTCCGGCTGGCGGCCACCAATCTCACGCGCTCGGACGATGGCGCCGTCGGAACCTTCGCCGGGGTCGGTGTAAATGATTTCCGCGCCATAGGCGGTGAGGATGCGCTTACGCTCGATCGAGACATTCGATGGCATGCAAAGCGTGACCCCGAAGCCGCAAGCTGCGCCCAGCATGGCGTAGGAGATACCGGTGTTGCCGCTCGTGGAATCCAGCAATCGTTTGCCGGTTCCCAGTTCGCCCGCGCGGAATGCCTCGTGAACAATGTTAGCCGCGGCGCGATCCTTGACCGAGCCACCTGGGTTGACCCACTCGGCTTTACCGTAGATTTCGGCATGCGGCAAGTCTTAGCAGGCTCGCTCCAACCGGAGAAGCGGAGTATTCCCAATTCGCTTTAGAATCCGAGTTCCATTTCTCCGGATCTCCGTGGGCGCTTTATGTCTTTTCATCGTGCGGCAAGTTGCTGTTTACCTTGCAGTGTGCGACAGTGAGAGTTCCTGGTAAAGCGAGCAACAAGAAGTTGCAGTGATCAGGGCAACCTGGTTCTCCAAGGCAGATATCGCATTCGATGCGAGGAGGCGGCTTCGGATTCCGCCAAGGGAGGCTTGACTATTGGAATGGCGAAGAAGCTAAAGCCAAGACGTTTGAAGACGCTGTTGCGTGGTTCCGCGATCACGGATTCGATGTGCTGGAAGCTCCGGGCTACCAACAATCGGGTCTTCCTGAGGAAATACCACTGCTCGGCGGCGATCGAGCGCACGCCGGAGGGCGGGGTGAAGATCTTCGCCTATCCCGGTTATCTGATCAATGGCGAAATCTCCAAACTGATCGATCACGGCTATCAGAAGGTACTGAAGACCACCAAAGCCGATACCCTGCGACAGCCGACCACCTGAAGGCGCTGCATGACTTCTCGGAAGAGTTGAAGGAAGGGCTGGGCATATCAGCCTGTATAACGAAGGCCTGGGTACGGTTAGCGAGCTTACATCTACGATCGCGTGAAAGACCGCGATGTACCCGAATCGGAACGGCCCGAGCGTCCCTGGCAGCAACCCATCGTGGCCAAGACGCCCCGCCTAGCAAATGGCTCACCCGATGTGCTGCGCGGCGATTCAGGTTGTAAGCCCGGAACACAAATAGTGTCTCTCCTCGTGCAAACCCTACGAGCCATTAGCAATCCAACTTAACTCAGACGTATTGCGATACGTCACGGGTTCTTGGAGGAGCTTATGAAGCGGATCGGAATTATGCTCGCCCTGGCGATGTTCTCTACATTCGCAATGTGGGCGCAGGACAGCACCACAACCACGAATAATCAGTCAGCTGCGCAAAATAAGGCGGCCGCGCAGCAGGATGCGGACATGGCCGGCCAGGAGAAGGCCGACGCAAAGAATGAAGGTACGAAATCGGGTGAGGAGCATGACAAGGTTCTGGCCAGGCTCGACGACTCCTCAAAGATTTTGAATGAACTGCTGGCAGCGCCAGACAAGGGCATTCCCGACGATGTGTTCAAGAACGCAAAGTGCGTAGCCGTAGTTCCGTCGATGGTCAAAGGCGGCTTTGTGTTTGGCGCCGAGCATGGACGCGGCGTGGCAACTTGCCGCACCCCGAACGGTGACTGGAGCGCTCCCGCCTTCTTTGTCATCACGGGCGGTAGCTGGGGCCTACAAATCGGCGTTCAGGCTGCTGACTTAGTTCTGTTGATCATGAACGATCAAGGGATGAAAGATCTTCTCAGCTCGAAATTCAAATTGGGTGCCAATGGTAGCGTAGCCGCTGGGCCTGTGGGCCGCGAGGCCGCCGCTTCCACCGATTGGAAGATGCATGCTGAAGTGCTCACCTATTCTCGTACGCGAGGCTTGTTTGCCGGGCTTACCTTGAGCGGAGCGGTCATCAAGCAGGATGACGACGCGACCCGCGCGCTCTATGGCCGCATGGTGGGATTCCGCCCCGCGCTGACCGGTCAGGTGCAGCCGCCTCCAGCGGCGGCGAACTTCCTGGCTACGGTCCGCCACAGCAAGTCGGAGGCAACGGCCGAGGCACACTAGAAATCCAACCAGGCAATCGGACGGTGACAGGCGGTGGGCTTCAGCTCACCGCTTTTTCGTGTTGTTTGCTACACTGCGGCGCGTGAGGTGAACATGAGCCGATGGTCTGTTGCCGCTGATGGTGTTGCTGGCGGGAAATGTGTTCGGGCAGGTGCAGAAGACTCGGTCAGATCGGAGGCGGCGATCCGCGCTGTGCTGCAGGCGCAAGTGCAAGCCTGGAACCACCATGATCTCCAGGGATTCATGACTGGATATTGGAACTCGCCCGAGCTGACCTTCTTCTCGGAGCGACAGAGACTACAGGTTGGCAGCCTACCATGGAGCGTTACAAGGCGAGATATCAGGCTGAAGGCCGTTCCATGGGCACGCTCAGCTTCAGCGATCTGACCGTCGAAGTGCTGAGCAACGATGCAGCCTTTGTCCGCGGACGGTTTCAGGTTGTCATGCCTGACGGCAAGCAGCCGCACGGGGTGTTTACCCTGATCTTCCGCAAGTTTCCCGAGGGATGGCGCATCATCCACGACCACACGTGCGCGGAGTAAGAAGGCTAGGAATCGGCTCGCCATTGGGGCACAGATTCAGCCAGCCGCTGCGCCGGGTGTAGAATCCAGTTGTCTCCCAACCGGACGTCACACGTTTCGGTGACGAGGCAGTAACAGGCGGTATCCGCGGTTGCGGAACTGTACTGGAGGACATCGTGAGTATTACCACCGGCGACTTCCGCGCCAAGATCACTGCTTCCACTCTTCTCGAAAAGAAACAACATCAGGAAATCATTACCTGCCTCACGGCCTACGACTATGCCAGCGCGCGCCTGGTCGACGAAGCCGGCATTGACATGGTCCTGGTTGGCGACTCGCTGGCCATGGTGATGCTGGGCTACGAAAACACCTTGCCAGTGACCATGCAGGAGATGCTGCATCACACGCGGGCGGTAAGACGCGGAGTGAAACGGGCATTTCTGGTAGCGGACATGCCCTTTGCCTCGTATCACTCAGCCAGCGGGAATCGCTTGCGCAATGCCGCGCGCTTCATCAAAGAGCGGGCGCCGAGGCAGTGAAGATCGAAGGCGGCGAAAAGCGCGCCCACCTAGTCGAGAGTTGATCGAGGCCGAGATCCCCGTAGTCGGTCACATTGGCTTGACCCCGCAATCGGTGCACGCCATGGGAGGCTACAAGGTGCAGGGCAAGACGCTCAAGGCAATCGAGCAACTGATGCACGATGCCCTGTCACTGGAACGCGCCGGAGCCTGCTGCATGGTCCTGGAAGGCATTCCGCGCGAAGTGGCGGCGATGATCACCCACGAGCTGGAGATCCCAACCATTGGCATCGGAGCCGGCCCGGACTGCGATGGCCAGGTGCTGGTCTTCCACGACCTGCTGGGACTGACGTTTGCCCCGCCGGCGAAGTTTGTTCGTCGCTACGCCGATCTGGGCTCTGTCATTAGCGATGCGCTGCGCGCGTTTAAAGAGGACGTGCAGTCGGCCAGCTATCCTTCCGATGCCGAGTCCTATCATTTGCCGAAAGAAACGCTTACCAGCCTGGAGGACATTGCGGAACGGAAGCGGACTGTGCGACTGTAGATGTCATGCGGCTGTCGTTCCGGCGTTCGATTTTGCTCGGCAGTCATACTATGTCTGGCCTCGGCTGCGCTCTGCCAAAGTACTGCCCCACCGCCGGCGCGTAAGTCAATTCCAAAGAAGCGATATTGCCAGCCCGACGGCGGATTTTGTTTCCAGTACCCGAGTTCGTGGGAGATGCTGGGCGAGACGTTCGCCGGCCA
>CAVUSW010000004.1:0-41246 GCA_963744265.1 uncultured Acidobacteriaceae bacterium | reverse complement strand
ACGGGAAGCCGGCCAGTCTGGAGGTACAATCCTGGATCCTTGCGCGTTTCTCAGGACTTATCTGGATGAGCGCGGCACGCGTTTGCGGATAGCTCGCCCACCATTTTCAGGAATTTCCGCCGATTGCGTCGAGATCGGCAATCACTTCAGGGGGAATTTGAAGTCTCGAAGCCTGAAGATTCTCGCGAAGATGCTCGATGGAAGATGTTCCCGGGATCACCAGGATATTGGGCGACCGCTGGAGAAGCCAGGCAAGTGCAACCTGCATGGGCGTGGCACCGAGTCGCGCGGCGACGTCAGACAAAGTAGCCGACTGGAGTGGAGTGAACCCGCCGAGTGGAAAGAATGGCACGTAGGCGATGCCGTCATCGGCAAGATCGGCGATGAGAGCATCGTCGGTCCGATGCGCGAGGTTGTAGTGGTTCTGCACGCAGACGATCGGAGCGATCTGCCGGGCTTCCGCGATCTGCGTGGGCGTGACGTTGCTCAGCCCGATATGACGCACCAAACCCTTTTGCTGGAGTTCGGCTAGAACCGTCATTGGTGCCTCGATCGATCCTTCGGCGGGTTCATGGATGCTAAACATACTGCGCAGGTTGACCACATCGAGCACATCCAGTCCCAGATTGCGGAGGTTGTCGTGAATCGCTGCAGTCAGTTCTTCGCGTGAATAAGCCGGAATCCAAGATCCATCCTCACCGCGCCGGACGCTGACTTTGGTGACGATCACTAGATCGTCGGGATACGGGAACAGCGCTTTTCGTATGATCTGGTTCGTGACATGGGGACCATAAAAATCGGATGTATCGATGTGGTTCACGCCACTGGCGACGGCCTCTCGCAGAAGAGCGATCGCTGCATCGATATCGCGGGGTGGCCCCCATACCAACTTGTTTCCATCTCGGCCTGCGAGTTGCATCGCTCCGTAGCCCATGCGATTCACCGTCATCGACGTGCCGGGCAGTGTGAAGCTGCCGGCCAGATCAATCTGTCCAATCATTCAGTTTCTCCATTCCATTCTTCCAGGAACTGTTCGTTATTTGCAGTTGAAGAGAACTAAAAAGACTCTCCCACCAACTCTTCACTTTTCTTCCAGAGCGCCTCTGCATTTTTCGCGTCCAGCGCATATTCGCGTACGCCTTCGCTGAAGGCGTTGATGGTCACGTCATCCGGCACGATCTGGCCGACGTGGCAGTTCTCGCAATATTGGCCGCCGATTTCGTCAGCGCGGAGCAACCACCGCCGCCCACACCGAAGTCGCCGCTCCTTGCGGAATGGTCTTCCACTGGAATGGCGGCTTGCCCTCGCCGCGAGTTGCTGATTTATCTGTTCGATCATCTTTTGTATCTGGCTGGGATCGACGTAGCGTCCCAGTTCGGTTTGTATGCCTCCGGGATGCACAGCTGCGGCGCGCACGCCCCGATCGCGGTGACGTTTGTCGAATGCGACCGCGAAGAGGATATTCGCCGTTTTCGATCGGCCATAGGCAACGAAAGGCTCGTAAGGTGTCCGCTCGAAGTTAGGATCGTCCAGGTCGACGTTCGAGATAGCGATGACCGGAAGAAGATAGGTTGATGAGCCGCCCGCCATCGCGAATAAGCGACGCAATCCGGTTGACCAGGACAAAGTGGCCCAAGTGATTCGTTCCAAACTGCGTCTCAAAGCCGTCCGCAGTGTGCCCGAGCGGTGTGGCCATCACTCCTGCATTGGCGATGACCACGTCGAACGCTTCTCCCTTTGCCAGTAGCCCGTCGGCGCAGGCACGCACACTCTTCAGATTGGCAAGGTCGAGTTCAACCAATTCGAAGCTTCCGCCATTGGCCGCGGCGTCCTTTCGCACTTGTTCGGTTGCAGCATTGGCCTTGCTTAAATCCCGCGCCGCACCTACAACCTGAGCGCCGTGGGCGGCCAGGGATCGCGCCGTTTCCACGCCCAAACCGGCCGAAACGCCGGTTACGAGAATCCGTTTGCCCTTCAGATTCACGCCGGACAAAACGTCATCTGTGGTCGAAGTTGCCCCAAACGAAATTGCCTCAAGTATGTTCGTCATTTTTTCTACCTCCTTGTACTGACACGTCAATGTGACGGTTCACGATCGGGTGATGCGCTAGCCGTGCAAAGGACGGCCTCCGCAGTGGGTTCGAAATAGTGCTTCGCGTTCAGATCGGCAATGAGCCCAGGCTGAACCGGTCGCCATCCCAGCCGTTCCTGCGTTTGCGCGCTGGAAGCCGGGCCGTCCATCCCAAAGAAGAGAGCGATCCAGCCAAAATGATCGGCTGCTTCCTCGCGAGACTTGCTGACGACCGGCACGTTCAAGTGCCGGCCGATCGCCTCAGCGATCTCTCGAGTCGGTACGCCCTCGTCGGCCACACCGTGATATCGTGCTCCCCCTGACCCTTTCTCGAGCACGAGCCTATAGAGATGAGCAGCATCGAGCCGATGCACTGCGGGCCAGCGGTTGAGCCCGTCGCCTATAAATGCGGAAACGCCCTTTTCTCGTGCAACGCTGATCAGGTGGGGCACAAAACCGTGATCACCGTTGCCGTGGACCGATGGGGGAAGCCGCAGCACAGATGCGCGAACTCCGCGTGCCGCCAGCGCAAGCGCCGCCTCTTCCGACTTGCGGGGGAAGTTGGGATTGGGTGCATCTTCTTCTGTTGCGAGCGAGCCTTGGGGTTGAGCGAGCAAGGTCCCGGAAGTAATGATCAACGGGCGATCAGAACCCGCGAGCGCAGCGCCGAGAGTCTCGATGGCACGCCTATCCGCCTCGGCAGCCGGCCCATAGTTTGAGAAATCGTGGATGAAAGCAGTGTGGATCACTCCGTCGCCAGCCGCCGCACCGCTGCGAAGGCTTTCCAGATCTTCAAGCGAACCACGATGCACCTCGGCTCCCGCCGCGACAAGTGATTTGGCGCCCGCATCGGAGCGCGCCAGACCGAGCACTTGATGACCAGCGTCTATCAGTTCTCGAACGACTGCCGTACCAATAAAGCCGGTCGCGCCGGTAACAAAAACACGCATACTCTTTATCTCCTAAGCAATTTGTGGTTCGGTCGATAACGACGACGACGGAGACGAAGCGCTCACTCGACTGGCGAGCCGAGTCGAAACCTTCGCAGTGAACAATCGCCATTCGCGCGTGGAAGCGGGCAGACGATCGATCTTGATCAACTCCTGCAGCCAATCTTCGGCTGAGAGCTCTGCCTGTTGTGATCCGAACAACTGGGTGATGGCGTTAAAGAATGCTGACAACTCTCGCTCCGCCATCGTCATCAGGTCGGGGCAAGGAGGATTGAAATTGCTGGATGGCTTATAACGAGCGAATGGAGTCATATTCCTTCACCTTTCGAAGCCGCATAACCGGCTATATTGACAAGCCGCCGAGTTCTGACTAAAACGGAGACAGTCTCCGAATCTCTAGGGAATAAGATAACCGGAGACAGTCTCCGGTTGCAACTTTTTTATGTCAGCCAAGAACCAGAAAGTTAGCGCAAGAAAACCGCGGACCGACGCGCAGCGGAACCGCGAGCGCATCTTGGAGGTGGCGAAAGAGGCATTCACTCGGTCGGGCGCGAACGCCAGCCTCGATGACATCGCCAAAGAAGCAGGCGTCGGAGCGGGAACTCTGTATCGCCACTTTCCAACGCGCGATGCATTGATCGAAGCGGTTTATCGGACTGAGGTTGAAAAGCTAGGGGCAGCACAGCGAAAATTCTCCGACAGCATGCCGCCGGTTGAAGCGTTGCGAGCCTGGATGCTTTTGTTCGTGGATTACATCGCCGCGAAGCAGATCATTGCCCCCGCACTGAACTCGCTCGTCGGAGGTCCCTCGAAGTTATTTGAAGGTTCCCGCGCTCAGATCCAGGGAGCGATTGATTCGTTGGTGAAGCGCGCCATCAAGAGCGGCGATATTCGTAGAGATCTGGAGCCATTCGATCTGCTCCGGGCGCTGATCGGCGTCTGCCACGTGGCGTCCGGTCCTGACTGGCAGCAAAGCGCCAGAAGACTGGTGGACATCCTCATCACCGGTTCGCGGCCAGTGACCAAGCGTGGACCAGCCGGCTGATTCTTAGTCAGCCATGCTTGTAGCATTGAATATTCATGCGAACACCGATCTACCAGATTGACGCGTTCACGAATCGACGCTTCAGCGGAAACCCAGCGGCGGTGATGCCGATGCATCGTTTTCTGCCGGACGAGACGATGCAGGCTATCGCGGCGGAAAATAACCTGTCCGAAACCGCGTTTCTTGTGCCTGAAGGCAGCGACTACCGCCTGCGCTGGTTCACGCCCGGAGTCGAGGTACCTCTGTGTGGCCATGCCACTTTGGCCAGCGCCGCAGTCGTCATGGAACGCCTGGAGCCTGGACGGAAGAAAGTGATTTTCCATTCGGCAAGCGGACCACTCACAGTGAACCGCTCAGGCTCGGGCTACGTTATGGATTTTCCAGCGCGTCCTTCCCAGGCCATTGCCACGCCTCCTGGTTTGACGAGGGCTCTTGGTATTGACACTTTTGAAGTTCGGATCAACCAGTTCAACTACCTGGCCGTCCTGCAGAACGCGCAACTGGTGCGCGACCTTGCTCCTGACATGGCTGCTATCGCTCGCATGGATAGGCCGGGAGTTATCGTGACGGCGTCCGGAGACGACGGCTACGATTTCGTCAGCCGCTACTTTGCTCCGGCCAAGGGCATTCCGGAGGATCCGGTGACTGGCGCTGCCCACTGCATGCTTGCTCCCTATTGGGCGCAGCGGCTTGGAAAGGCCGAGTTTCGAGCCTTTCAGGCCTCCCGGCGCGGTGGAGAGATGATCTGTCGCCTCATGGATGACCGAGTCGAATTGGAAGGAGCCTGTGTCTTTTACCTGGAGGGCGAGGTAGAAATATGAAGACCCGGCAGCTTCAACGAATACAACTTCGAAGGCGGGATGAACGGAGGAGTGCCTTACGCTGGGTTGGTCCAGAACTCCAACGGGAACTTTTACGGAACGACCGAGGGCGGTGTTCTGGGATTCATCCAAAGCGGTTGCGGCATGGTTTTCAAATTCACTCCGCAGTAAACCATCCTCCACGAACAGTGCGCGGCTGCTCTGACTCGAGTATCGCCGGGGCGGTCTTCCAAAATCGCCCCTTTCTTGCTGAATATGTACCTCTCGGCTCGGCAAAGATTCCGTAAAAACTCTGATTGAGCTTTAAAGGGATTGATCGCCAGCTTCACGACTGTAACAAGATTCTCAGTTACGACCTGATCTCGAAGACGACTCCGTTATTTGAGCTGCCTCCATACGTGGTGCTGCCATAGACATTTCGTTGTTGTCCAGATCACGCTGGCAAAGAGTTGGGAGGCGGAGGATGGGCGATTCGGTTGTGGTGTACTATTTCAGCCTAACCGGCTAGACATTTTAGGGCTCTGCGAGCGGCGTAGATCACGCTCACTTGCACTGCGGTTGGAAGAATACGCGGGGAAGAGTTGTGAACTTACGAAGCGCAACTGCACTGCTAGGCGCCGCCGTCTTCACTCTCCTGCTACTAACGGCCTGTGGTTCTAACTCGGGGTCTCCTTCACCCTCGGAGAAGTCCGCCTGTGGACCATTGCAGCGATCCGGCTCTCCGGGGTTCGTGCCCGCGCTCACCGCATATCTCGAGCAGGGTTGCTACAAGTCCTGGAAGCACGATGAAAATGTACGTAGCAGCCAGATGACCCATCCCTACGTCCAGGTTTACTACTCTCCTAACCTATGGACTTGGCTGACTAACGGAGACCGCAGCGCCCGGATTATCGACGGCAGCATGATGGTCAAAGAACAATACCCCGCACTGAATAGTCCCGAGTCAGCGTTGGTGGACTGGACCATCATGATCAAGGATAGCTCGGTGTGGGATACCTGGTACTGGGCCGATATAGGTGCCAACCCGGCTCCGCCGGTGCGGGTAACCAACGGTTGTGCGGAGCCTACGCCGGTGTACACCGGATATGGCCTGTACTGCCTCAACTGTCATGCCTCGGCCGCGGATGAACAAGGCACCTACGCAACCACATTGCACGTCGCCGGCTTGGGAACTCCAACCACGATGCAAGACTTCGCCATCCGGCCGAAGGACAATGACTCTTCAGGGTCGGAGTTCAATCCGCTCCAGTATATGCATCATGCAAATTACCGAAGCATGAAGGAACAGTCTGGAAGCACGCGGAACCCGCTTACCGCACCACAATGTTCCACGGTATTTCCCCGGCAGCAGGCTCCTCGCAAATCGTACTGCATGGTGTCCGAAGCCTTTGACCATGTTGTTCCGTATGGCCGTCCCGCAGGGCCACAGCAGTTCCTGACTTCTGACCAGTGTGCCGGCTGTCACGATGCAACCGGGACCATAAGTGGCCTGGTGGGCAGCGACGGCCAAGTCAGAGATGACCTTCCCACCATGCTATTCCCTAATGCTCTGCAGAAATGCGACCCTGGCAGCCAGCCGCCGACGAACTGCAAGGTCAACGTCTCCCCCAATGGCGAATGGCGGTATTCGATGATGGGCCTGTCCGGACGGGACCCGATCTTCCTGGCCCAGTTGGAGACCGAGCGGACCATCCATCCCCAACTGAACGGGCAAAAGAACGCGGCAGATTTCATCGACGACACCTGCCTGCGCTGCCATGGAGTCATGGGAGAACGCCAGTACAAGATCGATACCAATGGCGGATTACTCACCCACACCGACCTATCCGACCCTAACTCGCGGTATGGCGCCCTGGCGCGCGACGGAGTTTCCTGCCTGGGTTGCCACCATATCGCCGCTGACGGACTCGGCACAGAGTCAACCTACACCGGACAATTCAAAGTGGGGCCGGCTACGGAACTCTACGGTCCCTATCCTCAAGTGGCTACGCTGCCCATGCAGAATGCGATCGGAGTCAATCCGCAGTTCGCCACTCAGATCCAGTCTTCGCTGCTGTGCAGTTCGTGCCACACCATTTTTCTTCCCGTGTACGACAAGAATGGCAACCAGCCGTCCGATGGACAGGGAAATCCAAAGGTCTCGCACGAACAGACGACATTTCTAGAGTGGGCGAACAGCAACTTTGCAGACAACGGCACTACTCCTCAGAGTTGTCAGGACTGCCACATGCCTCAGCAGTACAAGAGCCAGCCCCTCGCATTCAACATTGCCAATATAGAAGACAATACGTTTCCGCCCGAGCTGTTCCGCGCGCCGGATGATCAGATTCAGCTGACCAAACGAACCTCTTTCGCCAGGCACACTCTTCTGGGAATCAATTTGTTCGCGTTGGAAATGTTTGGGGAGTTCCGCAGCGAGTTGGGCCTGTATGCCTCGAATCCATTGCTACCGGGTTTTGCAGCCCCCGATACCTATTCCAGCCAATACACTGCCATCAACTCGAGCTTGCAGGTGGCGAGCTCCTCAGCCACCGTCAAAGTTCTCTCCCTGCAAAATACCGGGACTACACTGCAAGCTGACGTTCAGGTAGTTAATCTGGCGGGCCACAGCTTCCCCTCCGGAGTAGGGTTTCGACGAGCGTTCTTGGAGTTCCGTGTGCTTGACGCCTCCGGCAACACGCTGTGGGTCTCGGGCCAGACATCGAACGATGGCGTGATTCTTGATAACAGCGGGAATCCGCTGGTCACGGAGTTTTTCGCCCCGAACCAGCAAACCTATCAACCTCATTACAATCAAGCGAACCCGATCACGCGCGACGATGAGGTACAGATCTATGAAGAACTGTCGTTAAATCCAGAAGGGCAGCTCACCACCAGCTTTCTGGCTCTTGATCAAATCGTAAAAAACAATCGTCTTCTTCCGCAGGGATGGAGTGTCAACGGTCCATCCGCAGAGTTCACGCAGCCGGAAGGGGTCAATGGTGATCCCAACTACGCCGACGGCAGCGGATCGAGCATAGTTCGATATGCCATACCCCTCAGTTCGCAACTGGCAAATGCGGCTAGCGTGGTTGCCACCTTGTACTACCAGTCGATTCCACCCTATTACCTCCGGCAGCGCGGGGACAGCGCCTCGGGAAGCGATACCGACCGATTGAAGAACATGGTGTGCTACCTGAACGTGAATGGGAGCAATTCCCCGATACCGAACTGGCGACTGCCAATTGCTAAAGCCAGCGCGGCAATCTCGGGCGGTAGTTCCCCGACACGGAAGCTCGATCGCTGAGCAGCGTTGCTCGTCCCAGGGTACCCGGCTGCATCCCTACTCATGCAAAAAGACGGGAATCTGCCGGTTGCGCCCGGCAATGGGGAAGATAATCCAGCATTCGCTGAGACGGGCAAAAGCGCACAAAAATTACTCGAGCTTCATAACTGACGTTGAGTCGGGCACGTCTCTTGTACCCAAGACTTAGTCATCGGGTATCCGGACGTATTCCACACCGATGGTTCCAGGAAGGCGCGAATTTGCATCCTACCTAGAGACCACAACGCCTGCCCGGTGCCTGATGATGACAAGTGCGACCGCCCAACCCGCCGCTGCTCTCTATTTGAGTTATCTCGCGCGGGCGATAACGGCGCTGCTTCTCTTGCAGTCAGCTCCCGCACAACAAACGCCCGATCAGACACTTGCGCTGTATAGCGGACAAACTGTTTCCTCGGTTGAGGTGGCAGGCCAACCCGGCGTGACGTTCGAGAGCGTAAGGAATTTGATAACTGTGAAGCAGGGCAGTCCGCTCACGCAGACCGAGGTCGACACCAGCATCAAGGCTCTTAAAGAGCGAGGCGGCTTTCAGGGCGCTCATGTAGACATCGAGCCTGAGGCAGACGGTGTTCGAGTCGAATTCATCTTGCAGCCAGCCGTTTATGTGTCAATGTACGAATTTCCCGGAGCAGTGAAGGAATTCCCTTACTCGCGCCTGCTACAAGTGGCAAATTATCAATCGCAGGCGCCTTATTCTTCGACCGATGTGCAGCAGGCAGTCGACGCCTTAGTGCAGTTCTTCCGGGAGCAGGGATACTTCCTTGCCGAAGTTCGTTCCGAGGTCGTGCCTGACGCAAATCATGCCCTCGCCATTGTCGTGTTTCATACCGACCTGGGAGTGCGGGCAAGATTTGGCAAGATCGACATCTCCGGCGCCACGCCGCAACAAACGCAGTATTTGCAGCGGGAGCTTCGCACCGTCATGGCGCGAATTCGTGGGGACTCGCTGAAACCCGGCATGAAGTACTCCTATAACCGACTGCAAGGCGCCACGCGTCATCTGCAGGCAGCGTTAGTCAAACAGGATTATCTTGCCGCCAGCGTGAAGCTGATTTCTGCGAACTACGATGTCAATACCAATCGTGCCGACATCACTTTCCAGGCCACCAGCGGAAACATCGTAAGGGTTCGTGCGGTGGGTGCCCACGTGTGGACCCGCACCCTGCACAACCTTGTTCCCATGTACCAGGAGGGAACGGTCAACGACGAACTGATCAGCGAAGGCCAGCAGAACATTCTGTCGTACTTTCAGCCAAGGGCTACTTCGACGCCAAGGTCGATGTAAGCGTAGAGCAAGACTCCGGCAGGCACGTCCATTGTCTACGACATCCACAAGGATGGGCGCTTCAAGGTGGACGAAGTCGCATTCAAAGGCAATCACCGCTTTAACGCAGAAGGAGCTGCAATCGCACGTCAGCGGTAGACGAAGGCGGCTTTTCTTCTCGCACGGGACATACAGCGAGCAGCTGGTTCGAACCAGTGTGAAGAATTTGCGAGACACCTATAGCGCCGCCGGATACAGCGAGGCGAGGTGGTGTCCGCGGTCGACCGCAAGAGCGGAAACATCGACGTCACCTTCCAGGTCACCGAAGGTCCGCTGAATGTGGTACAAGATCTGCGCATCGAGGGTAACAACACGCTGTCAGAGGCGCAATTTGCGCCACATGGCCTGAATCTGGGACCGGGAAAACCGTATTCGCAGGAGCTGATCATCAAAGACCGGAATGCAATCCTGGCGCGCTATCTCACTCTTGGCTACTTGAACGCCGGATTTCGCGCCACGGCCAAGCCGGTGCCCAACCTCCCTCATCATCTCGATGTGGTCTACAGGATCGACGAGGGCCCCCAGGTCACAACGGCGACCATCATCACCGTGGGCAAGCAGCACACGCAGCAGTCGTTGATCGACAAGCAGCTGCAGGATTCGAATCCGGACGAGCCGCTTAGCGAAAACGGATGCTGCAGCTCCGAGTCGCCATCTGTACAGCCATGGCATCTTCGACTGGGCGGAAGTCGATCCCAAGCAGAACATCATCGACCAGACCAGGAAGATGTGGTGGTCAAAGTCCACGAAGCCAAGCGCAACTCCATCGTGTACGGCTTCGGCTTCCAGGTGCTGAATCGCGGAGGCAGCATTCCCAGCGGGACGGTTGCCGTTCCCGGAATTCCGCCCGTCGGATTGCCGAAGAACTTCGTGACCAGCCAGAAAACCTTCTGGGGACCAGACGGGACTTTCGAGTACACGCGGCGTAATCATTCGCGGACGAGCCGAGACAGCTGCACGTTCAGCGCTTTTGCGGGGCGACTGGATCAGCGGGCCTCCTTGACCTATACCGACCCTTATTTTCATGGCACCAGTTGGACCGGCAGCGCGATTCTTTCCGGCGAACACGATGCGGAGAATCCCGATCTTCACCGCGCGCCTGGGAAACGTGGGCTATCAGTTGCAAGAAACCACTGAATGCCAAGAAGACCACGAATCTTTTTCTGCGCTACAACTTTCAAGTCACTCGCATCAGCAATCTGCTGATCCCCGACCTCGTGCCGCCGGACCAGTTGAATGTTCACCTGTCCACGCTGTCGGCCAGCTGGATGCACGACACCCGCGACAACGTGCTCGACGCGCCATCGTGGCTTCTACCAGAACTATCAGATCGGTGTCAATCCGTGCTTGGCTGGGATCGAATTTCAGCTTTGCGCAGTTCGTCAGTCAGATGCGTACTACAAGAACATCGGCAAAGGAATCATCTGGGCGAACAGCCTTCGTATCGGCCTGGAGCAGGGCTACGCCGGAAGTGAAGTGCCGCTGAGCCAGGAATTCTTCTCCGGCGGCGGCAGTACGTTGCGTGGATTTCCGCTCAACGGCGCAGGCCCGCAGCGCATGATTCCTGTCTGCGGCAACCCTTCCAATCCGGCGACGTGCTCCAAAATCACGGTGCCCGACGGCGGCAATGAGCTTGCTGATCATCAACAGCGAATTGCGTTATCCGCTCGACTTCCTCAAGCAGGGACTCGGCATCGTGACTTTCTACGACGGCGGAAACGTGTTTCCCACTGTCGGATTTCACGACTTCACCTCGCTTTATAGCAATAACGGTGGGACTGGATTGCGATATGCCACGCCGGTGGGACCGATTCGCGTCGACATCGGCCGCAACCTGAATCCTGTTCCTGGAATCTCAGCTACACAGGTATTCGTAACTCTGGGACAGGCGTTCTGACTATGGCTGCTCGAGACTTCAATATTCCTCCCCGCCCGCCGGAAAGACCGCGGCTGGTTACACCTCGTCAGCCGGCAAGCTGGAAGCGGCTGGCAGCTTGGATTCTGGGAGTTCTAACTCTTCTCGTTCTTGTGGCCGGGATCGGACTTGCCGTTCTGCTGCAAAGTTCGTCGTTCCACAATTACATTCTCAGGACTGCTGAGAGGCAAGCCACGGACGCGTTGAATACTCGTGTGCAGCTCGAGAATTTCGCGATTCACCCTGCCACCCTCAGTTTGGATCTCTACGGACTTGTCGTCGACGGAACCGGACCCGGTGCGAACCGACCGTTATTGCAGGTCGATCATATCGGCTTAGGCGTCCGCATAATTTCGCTTTTGCATCGCCAGTGGAATCTCGATGACGTCGCGGTAAATCACCCCGTCGTGAACCTGATCGTCGATCCATCAGGCCAAAATAATCTTCCGGCGCCGAGCACTAGCGGCAACTCGAATACAAACATTTTCGATCTCGCTATACGGCGTGTCGTGCTGGATCACGGAGAGGTGTACTACAACGATCGCAAAGACACGCTGTCGGCCGATTTGCACGATCTGGTATTTCAATCGAGCTACGACAAGACCGATCATGGCCGGTATTTCGGCAGCCTGTCTTACCATAACGGAAATCTGCAGTACGGAGCCTACGCTCCGCTGGAGCACGATTTTCAGGCGCAATTCGACGTTCGCCGTACTCGTACGCAGCTGAGTAATGTGGTGCTGAAGAGCGGTTCGTCGCAGGTGAAGCTCGACGCTTCGCTGGAGAACTATAGCAATCCCAAGATCCACGTGACCTACGCAATCTCGCTCGATGGCTCGCAGGTCCGCACCGTACTGAAGAACTCGTCTTTTCCCACCGGGCTGATTCTGGCTGACGGCACGGCGGACTACGTCAGCCTTGCAGGAAAGTCGCTGCTGGATACCACGACAGCGCAAGGAACGCTCAGGAGTTCCTTATTGCAGGTGCGAACACCATCCGTACGGACGGATGTTCGCGATATCGGAGTCAGCTACACTCTGGCGGACGGCAATGCTGAACTCAAGGACATTCACGCCCGGATTATGGGCGGCGAACTCACCGGAACAGCCACAGTCCGAGACTTATCTGGAAAATCGGAAGGCCATGCCTCCGCGGCTGTGCACGGAATTTCGCTGGCGGACTTGAAGGCTCTTGCTAACTCGGCGTCCCTACGAACAGTGGCGATCTCGGGCCGTGGGAATGCCGAGGCCACCGCCAACTGGAAAGGAAACCTGCAGGATCTCGTCGCTCAAGTCAATGCGACGGCTGACGGAAGCATGGCGCCCACGCGTCCGAACCCAGCTGGCAGTCGAATTCCGGTCAATGCCGTGATTCACGCTCGCTATCAGAATGCGAGCCAGGAACTAGCGCTAAGCCACAGCTATGTGCGAACCGAGCAAACGTCAATCGAAATGAATGGCACGGTCAGCCAGCGATCGACGTTGCAAGTGCAGGCACAATCCAATGACCTGCATGAACTCGAAACCATCGCCGATGTATTCAGCCGGCCCTCTGCGGGAAAAGCTGCTCCTCAGCCGCTCGGCCTGTACGGCGCAGCTTCCTTCAACGGAACAGTTCGCGGCTCTCTGAACGCTCCCCAGATTGCCGGCCAATTGAATGCCAACAACGTCAAACTCCGCGGCAGCGCGTTCCGCTTATTGCGCACTAACGTGCAAGCGAGCCCGTCGCTCATAAGTTTGCAGAATGGAGTGCTCGAATTGACTGGCCAAGGCCGCGCGACTTTCAGCCTGCAGTCGACGCTTCATCAGTGGTCCTATACGCCCTCGAGTGTCTTCGCCGTGGATCTCAAGGCTTCGCAGCTGTCGGTAGCGGAGTTAGCACGGGCCGCGAATGCCAGCCTACCGGTAGCCGGAACGCTTAACGCTACTATCGCGGCGCACGGCACGCAGCTCAACCCTGTCGGCCAGGGTGACATCAATCTTCATAACGCAACTATTTCCGGCGAGCCGATTCAAACGGCCGATGTGCGATTTCAGGGAACGGGAACTGCGGTTCACGCCAATTTGCGTATTCAAAGCGCTGCGGGCATAGCCCAAGGCAATGTCACCTACTATCCAAAACAGCAGGGCTATGACGCCGTATTGCACGCTACGAATGTTCACTTGGAACGGATCAAAACGTCGCGTGATCGCAACCTGCAGTTGAGTGGAACCGTGAATCTTACCGCCAGCGGCCGAGGCACATTGCAAAACCCACAAGGGCAAGTGTCTCTGACGATTCCGCAATTGAGCGTGCAGCAACAACAGATCACGCAACGTCAACTTCCAAGGAATGTGGCCAATCATGAGGCGAACTTCACGCTAGATTCGGCGGTGTCGGGTACGCCGCTGCGAGCCCAAGGCAAAGTGGCCTTGACCGGTGACTACTATGCCGATGCGAAACTCGACACGCCAGTGATCCCTTTGCAGCCGTTGCTGGCGGCCTATGCACCAGCTCAGGCAGCGAACATCAGCGGCCAAACTGAAATTCATGCCAGCCTGCGCGGTCCGCTGAAGAACAAGGCGCTTTTGGAGGCGCATCTTAACGTTCCTACCCTGGCGATGAACTACCGCAGCACTGCCACCGCGAACGGAGGTCCGGTGAATCTGCAGATCGGCGCCGTTACTCCCATTCGAGCCGATTACGCGAATGGCGTGCTTGCGCTTCAGCCCGGCGAGATCAAAGGCACCTCTACCGACGTGCATTTCCAGGGACGCATGCCTCTTACCGGCAATGCTCCGTCAACTCTCGGCGTCAGCGGAACCGTTGACCTAACGCTGGCACAGATGTTCGATCCCGATGTCACCAGCGGAGGACAGCTCCAGTTCGACATCCACGCGGCCGGACAGAAAACCAACGAAGATGTGGAAGGCCAGATTCGCATTATCAATGCCAGGTTCGCAACCACGGACGCGCCAGTCGGGCTCTCGAATGGCAATGGGGTACTTACGCTGCATCATGACCGCATCGATATCTCGCAATTCAGCGGTCAAGTTGGAGGAGGAACCGTTACCGCGTCTGGAGGTGTGACTTATCGCCCAACGGTCCAATTTTATGTGGGCCTGAAAGGCAATGACATGCGGCTCTTATACCCCCCAACGGTGCGAACAGGGCTGGGCCTCAATCTTGTCATGACGGGAAACTTGGATTCCGCGATGTTGCAAGGACAGGTAAACATTACTAGTATGTCGTTCACGCCCGACTTTGATCTGTCCAACTTCATTGCGCAGTTCAGCGGGGTTTCGACGCCGCCACCCACCCAAGGTTTCGAGGACAACTTGAAGCTCAACATTGCGATACGCTCCGCTTCCGAACTACGGGCGAGCAGTCAACAAGTCAGCGTGGAAGGAAGCGCTAACCTGCGCGTGGTCGGGACCGCGAACAATCCGGTGATTGTAGGGCGAGCCAATCTCACGGGAGGCGATCTGATCTTTCTGGGCAATCGCTATGTCATTCAGGGAGGCACGATCGCGTTCTTAAACGCGGTCGAAACTACGCCTGTAGTCAATCTGCAAGTCAACACGACGGTACAGCAATACAATGTCGCGATGCGCTTCCAAGGGCCGCTTGACAAGCTGCACACCGAATACACATCCGATCCCGCTCTACCGCCGGCAGACATCATTCACTTGCTGGCCTTCGGCACAACTGAAGAAGCGGCCAACGCCTCTCCCTCGCAGTCCAATGCTCTAGGGGCCGAAGGGGTGGTCGCCTCGCAGGTCAGCGGCCAACTTACCAACCGGGTGCAAAAAGCTGTGGGCATCTCGCAGCTCTCGGTTGATCCGCAATTGCAGCAGACGGGAAACCAGCCTCCTGGGGCGGTTGTCACCATCCAGCAACGTGTGACCAGTAATTTGTTCGTCACGTTTTCTACCGATGTCACCGCAACTCAGAACACACAGGTTCAAGTGCAATACCGCCTCAGTCCCAAATGGTCGGTAAGCGGAGTACGCGATCAGAATGGCGGCTTCGGCCTTGACGGCCGGTTCCATAAGGACTTTTGAGGGATGGTAATCTCTTAGACCCTGGCGCCAGTTTACGGAGGGTTCCGGTTTTCAGCCGGAACCGCCGCCCGAGTTCGGCGTGTGGGTCTGTTCCTTCTTCTGCCGATTTTCGCTATTGATCGAATTAGATTAGTAGCCGATTTTCCAAGTTCGCCAATTCTCATTACGATAGGTTGTGCCGGTGTGGCCAGTTGGCCGTTCGTCCTTCACCGACCCAGATCCCGGAAACCATCAAATGACAATGAGACGCTCCTTCGTACACACACTGATCTCTGCCTTCACCGTGATGTCTTTGCTGGTGCTCTCCGTTCCCGCAGTGGGGACCACTGTGGTTGCATTGATCGACAAGCGCCATCATCGAGTTGTCCTCGCTGCTGACAGCCTAGTTGGCCGCTACTACGCGAAAACCACGGACCAAAATTGCAAACTGATTGTAAAACCCGACTGCGCCTTCGCCATGGCCGGCTTTCTCGATAAGCCCGATCCCTATTTCCATCTGCAAGATCTGGGCGACGCAGCCTGCCAGATACAGGGAACACTGAAAGACCAAGCGAACGGGTTCCTGGACATCGCAACCGATCCGGTAACATCCATGGCGCAATATCTGCATGACAATGAGTCGCAGTTCTACAGCAACACCTTCAGCCGAAACGGTGGCGAGTTCTCGTTCGTGGTATTTGTGGGAACAGAGCACGGGAAGCCCGTGGCCTACGCGCGAGGATTCAAGGTTGCCAGCGATGGCAGCGTCTCCGTGGTTTCCAATGACATCACGGGAACCGGCGCATCGGGCTTTTTCGCGGGAGTCACCGACCACATCGCCACTTATCTGAAAGCGACTCCCAACTGGGCCCACATGGATACGGTCACGCTGGCGCGCAAGTTGGTCGGCCTGGAGATTGAGGCCCACCCGAGTGAAGTTGGGCCGCCAATCGCGATACTCACAGTTGATCGAAAAGGAAAGCAGAAATGGATCAATGAGGGAATTTGCGGAGTTCAACCTGCCACGCAGCCGGCCAACCCTTAGTACGATTTTCGCCGAACGCTTATCCAAGTCAACGCGGAGTTTTCGCGACTTAGGCTGGTCGCAGTGGTGTAAGCTTTTCCATTTGGAGGTTGTTGGAATGACGTTCGCCGGGCACCCTCAAGTGCCATCTGAATCGGCCAACCAGTACAGCCGATTGACAGCACAATTCCCGATCATTGCAATCTTCCTGCTCGCCAGCCTGCTCCTTCCGCAATTCGCTCGCGCTCAACAATACGATCCTTCGCTCTATTCCGGAATGCAGTGGCGGCAGATCGGTCCCTTCCGCGCCGGACGCGTGACCGGAGTGACCGGCGTCCCGGGCCAGCCCGCAATCTACTACATGGGAACGGCCGGCGGCGGCGCTTGGAAGACGACTGACGGCGGCATGGTGTGGAAGCCGATCTTCGACAAGCAGCATGTAGCTTCGATCGGCGCAATCGCCGTTGCGCCTTCGAATCCCAACATCGTGTATATCGGCACCGGCGACGTGAGCAATGTTGGCGGCGCGGTCAATCAGGGCAACGGCATGTGGAAGTCCACCGACGCGGGCGAGACGTGGCAGCACATCGGGCTGGAAGACTCGCGGCACATCGGCGCGATCTGGGTCGATCCGCAGCAATGCCGATGTCGTCTTCGTCGCCGCATTGGGTCATACCTTTGCGCCGAACACAGAGCGCGGCGTTTTCAAGACCACCGACGGCGGCAAGACCTGGCGCAAAGTTCTTTACAAGGACGACAAGACCGGCGCCATCGATGTGGCCTTCGCTCCCGATAATCCGCAAGATCGGCTTTGCCGCGCTCTGGTACCACTACGTGAATCCCGACACGCCGTTCGCCGGACTGCTAGGCACCGGCGGCGCGGGAATCTACAAAACCACCGACGGCGGCGAGACCTGGACTCGGGTCACGATTCCGCAGCTGGCGAACGCGCATCTCGGACGCATCGGCGTGGTCGTCGCCCGCGATGGCCAGCGCGTTTACGCCATTGTTTCGGAACGAAAGAAGGCGGCCTGTATCGCTCCGATGATGGCGGCACGACCTGGAAGCGCATCACCGCAGGATCAGCGCATTCAAGGCAACGGATATTTCAGCAAGGTCTTTCTCGATCCGCACAATCCTGACATTGTCTTTGTCGCGCAGACTTCGCTCTATCGCTCGACCGACGGCGGCGTGACGTTCGAGTCCTACAAAGGCGCGCCGGGCGGCGACGACAATCACGCGCTGTGGATCGATCCCACCAACTCCGACTACATGATCATGGGCAGCGACCAGGGTGCGACCATCAGCATGGATGGCGGCAAGACCTGGACCTCGTGGTACAACCAGCCGACCGGCCAGATCTATCACGTCTCCACCGACAATCGTTTTCCGTACTGGGTCTACGGCACGCAGCAGGACAGCGGATCGGTTGCCACGCTCAGCCGCGGCGATTACGGCGCGATCACATTTCTCGACTGGGACCCGATCGGCGGCTACGAGTTCGGCTACATCGTCCCCGAGCCCGCTCGATCCCAACATCGTTTATGCGGGCGGCGAAGCGCGCGGCCTGTGGCGCATTGACCGCACCAACCGGCAGGTGAAGATCGATCTCGCCCAATGTCAGCCGCGATGGCGATTACCGCACCGCGACCAATCCTCCGCTGGCCTTCTCGCCGCAGGATCCGCATGTTCTTTACGAAGGAACGCAGTTCCTGCTGCAAACCAGCGATGAAGGCGCGACGTGGAAGGCGATCAGTCCCGACCTGACCGATCCGTCCGGGCGAGCCCGCGCCGCCCTCGCAAGCTGAGGAGCAGAACAAGCCGGAGGCCGAAGAAGAGCGAAGAAGCCAAGACCAAGGAAGCCGAGAGCAAGAAGCCGAAGACGCAGGAAGAACAAGAAACCATGCGGCCGCCCGACCGCCGCGCGATCACCACCATTTCGCCTTCGACCCTGAAGGCCGGCGTGATCTGGGTGGGCACGAACAACGGACTGGTGCAGGTCACCACCGACAACGGCGCGAACTGGCAGAATGTCTCGCCGCCGGGACTGCAGAAGTTCTCCGAAATGACGATGGTCGAAGCCTCGCACTTCGATCGCGGGCACCGCTTACGTGTCCGTCGACAATCATCAGGGCAACGATTTCAAGCCGCACATCTTCGCACCAGCGACTACGGCAAGACTTGGCAGGAAGTCGTCACCGGCATTCCCGACTTCAGCTTTGTGAAAGTCGTGCGCGAAGATCCGAAGCGCAAGGGATTGCTCTACGCCGGCACCGAGAACGGGCGCGTTCGTTTCGTTCGATGACGGCGATCAGTGGGGCACGCTGCAGCAGAACATGCCGACCGTTTCCGTGCGCGACATGGTGGTGCATGACGACGATCTGGTGGCCGCGACTTATGGACGCGCGTTCTGGATTCTCGACGACCTGACGCCGCTGCGGCAGATCAACGACAAGGTCGCGAAGTCGAAAGTGCATCTCTTCCAGCCGGCGACCGCAATCCGCCTGCGCAACGACATGAACCAGGACACGCCGCTGCCGCCGGAAATGCCGGCGGGCGACAATCCGCCGACCGGAGCGATTCTCGACTACTACTTCAAGTCGGCGCCGTCGGGAGAAGTGACCATCGCGATCTACGATCAGACGGGCCAACTGGTTCGCCAGCTTTCCAGCAAGCCGGAACCGGTCGTCGCGAAGAGCCGCCGCCCGGTTCCGAACTACTGGCTCTATCATCCGACGCCGCTGCCCAAAGAATGCGGGCATGAATCGCTATGTGTGGGATCTGCGCTATACCTGCGCCCGATGCGATGCAGCACACCTATCCGATTTCGCGCGTTGTACGAGCGCACGCATGCCGAGCCGCAAGGTCCGTTCGTCGTGCCGGGCAAGTACGAAGTGCGGCTGACGGTCGATGGCAAGACCTACAAGCAGCCGCTGACGGTGGAGATGGATCCGCGCGTGAAGATGACGGAAGCGGCCCTGCAGCAACAGCTTGACTTCGCGCAGAAGGTCGATAGCCTGATTTCTCTGAGCTACGACTTCCACGAGCAACGCAGCCAAGCTACTGACGGAAGCGGCAGACCGGCAAACGGCATTGGAGAAGAACGATCAGGCCGAGGCGACGCTGCAGACGGTGAACGACTTCAATGCGAAGGCGCTCAAGATACAGGGTGAACAGCAGAGCGGATTCGGCGGATTCGGCAAACCTAAGCCGACCTTCACGCTGATGAATTCGGAACTCGCCACTCTGTCGGAGACCGTGAATCAGGCCGACGCGGCGCCCACCGACGCGATGCGCACCGCGTATCACGACTATTGCCAGGACCTGACAAAAGTGGCGCAACAGTGGTCTGACCTGATGAAGCAGGATTTGCCGGCGGTAAATGCGGAGCTGACTGCGCAGCATTTGCAACCATTGCCGGCGACGATGCCGAATTCGGCCGTGCCGGCGTGTGGGCAATAGAAGTTGTCGCGATACCTTGAAGAAATCAACCCGCCCAAAGCCAAGACTATGCAGGAAACCATCGACTCACAAAAGGGATTTCACTTTATTGTTTCGCTTGCTCGGCTTGTCTTGCTTGCTCCGGGCTCTCCGTCACAGGAGTTAAGGTCAGCTTATTAATCGCGGATGGATTGTCGCGCAGCTTGACGTAAAGCTCTCCGTTGTCGGGGCGCGGCACGCTTAGTGCCGAGCCGGCAAATCCGTCGGGGACCGGCGTGCTCTGCTGAAACTGCGGATCGGACGAAACCGAATCGAGCAAATAAAGCGCAGCCCCAGTTAAACTGCAGGTATCGTCCGCTTTAGTGGGGCAGCGAATCTCTTTCACCTGCGGCAACCGAACCAGCGTCACCAATGGCTGCCAATCACCCTTCTCACCATTGCCTGCAATTGGCCGAAAACGCAGCGGCCCAAAGGCCGACGGGCCAAGGTTCTTCAGCGGATCCAGCATCGCCACCACCGTTTGCGAATCCTGCAGGGCGAGAGTGCCATCGGCAACGCTCAACAACACGTGTACCGAGTCGTCGGCGGTCGCGACCTCGATGGTTTCGTCACGCGAAAATGCCGCCGGCACCTGCGTCTTCAGCGAAAAGGAGAGCGTCGCATTCTGCGGCAGTTCGTCCTGTCCATCCAGATGAATCGGCGAAGGCGCCGCCGTAGAATTTGGCTGGATTATTTTGCTGATCAAAATCACTTTGGGACGCGGTGGCCGAATTGTGGTCGCCAGCTCCAACACGCGGCCATCTTTCAGCGTCACGTGTGCGGTTAGTTTGTCTCCCACTCGCGAGGCCGCCTCTACCGAGCCGGAAGCTTGCAGCTGCAACTCGTCTTCGTCGCCTGCGCGAGTCAGCCCACCGGTTGTGAAATGGACTTCGCCGATCGCAACGTTGGCCACCTCATCCAAACGAGTACCCTTTAACACCGCCTGCTGATCGCCAGCATCGATGATCAATTCCTCCAGCTTGGCCGCTTCGGAATAGGTTTGCAGAACGACATCGTCGGGCTTGGCCAAGCCAAACTGTTTCACTTCCATCTTTAGCGGCCCGGGCGCGGCATCTTTCAATGGCATCTCGATCTGTACCTCTCCGGGATTCACCAGCTTCCAACTGGTCTTCAGCTTTTTGCCGTCGTGGTCTTCGACGGTGACGTCCTGGACGCAGGCTGCCGCGTCCGACTGTAGATGCAAGGTATCGTCGCGTCCCACAACCAAAGCGCTTTGGTCGGCGGAAGCGATCGTCCACTTCGCCGGATGCGCCGTTCGCAGCGGAAAGGTCGGCCCTTCGAAGGTGTCGAATCCCCACTGACCCCGCAGCGTGCCACTGGCCTCCGAGCCGAGATCGTCACTCTTGACCGCCGCTGTATCGACAACAAAACCACCGCGTACCGCATCGGCCTTGGCCGGCAGATCCGTCGACTTGCCGGACTTGCTCCAGACATGCAGATTCATGCCGTACGCCAACTGGGTGGAAAACACCAGAGGCGCACCATCGGCCGGCAGCACCAGCAAAGAATTCGAGAGGCAATAAACTCCCTTGGGATCTACCGGCTTCAACGGAGGCAGCTTGGGCGCTTCCACCGCAGGCAGCCCAATTACCAGCACCGACTTAGGATTGCGAAATGACGGAGGCGTATTCATCTTCAGGTTAAGCTGATCTTCGTGCGGCACGGCCAGCGCGGGAATGTACTGATACTCCGCCGTGTGCCAGGCGCTGGTCAGCCGCACCACGTCCACGATCGCTCCCACGTAGGCGCTGTAGAATCCACCGCCGGCCATCGGCGTCGCACTAATCTGCCCGACCAGATCGGCTGACGCGCCCGAGGCCAGTTGCGAGGCCATCGATTGGCTGTGCGCATCGTCCAGCACCAGTTCGTCCGATTTCTGCACCAGGCATGTCGCCTGTTCATCGACCGGCTTCTTGAAGCAGTCGTCTTCGAGCTTGATGTTCAAGCTGCGTGCCAGCAGGGCCGAGGTATCTTTCAGCTTGTCAGGATCGTTTTCCGCTACCTGTTTGACCGTCGAGAGATAAGCTTCCAGCCGCGAACGATCCAGGCTAGCCTCATTCAAGTCTCGCGCGGCACGCACGAACGCTCCCGGCTTGCCGCGAACGGCCGTGCGCAGCGTGCCGAAGTCGCCGCCCGTCTCCGGGGCCAGGAAGATTAGAACCTGCTCGGCGCCCTTAGGCACGGTGATCATGGTTCCCTCTTCACGGATGCGTTTGTTCCAGGTTTCGATTTTGGTGAACCAGTTTTCCGGTGGAGGATTGGTCGAGCCACGTAGGAACGCAACGATTAACAGATAATGAGCGCTCTGCGTCTCAGGAAAGGCTGGATGCACCCACAGGCGATCGTTCTCCTGCAGATTGGGAACCTGTGCAATGGGCAGTTCCTTGCCGGCGCGGCTCACGCGAACTTCAATGCGAGGACCCGGCAGGTCGAAGGCTGCGGTGTCAGCATAAACAAAAGTCGAGACAAGAATGAGCAGCACGAACAATCGCAAGAAAACAGAACGCAAAACCATATACCTATTTTAGAAGCAAATTAGGGTCCTCGGGTCTGATCACAAATGACTGTAATGATCTGCAGACAATCATCTTTCAGTTATTCATGAAACATGGATGCTGCGTGCGCGCTATCCTACAGGTGTGAATACGAAATATCCACTCGCATCGACTGCAGCCCTCGTCGCCGACCCAGCTCGGGCCGCGATGCTGACCTCTCTGCTTGACGGCCGGTCCTCGCCGGCCGGAGAACTAGCCCGAATCGCTAACGTTTCCCCACAGTCGGCAAGTATGCATTTGTCGCAGCTGGTCGATGGTGGTTTCCTCAAGGTCTCGCAGCAGGGAAGGCATCGCTACTATCGGATTGCCAAACCGGAAGTGGCACATGTGATCGAGTCCCTGGGGGCTATCTCCATGCCGGAGAAATACAAAAGTTCGCGTGCGGACCAGGCATTGTGTTACGCCCGCACCTGTTATGACCATCTCGCTGGAGAGTTGGCGGTGGAACTAACAGCGTCATTTGAACGCAACGGCGTGATCGTGGTGCGTGGGCACCGGGACTACGAGCTCACGCCGCGTGGAGAATTATTTTTTCGCCAATGGGACATCGATGTCAATGCGCTGCGGCGTTTGCGACGTGGGTTTGCCATGCGCTGCCTGGATTGGACGGAACGTCGCGACCATGTGGCGGGCGCGCTGGGCGCGGCAATTTGTGAGAAGTTTCTAGAGTTTCGCTGGGTCACTCGCGACCAACGCAGCCGCACGGTCCATGTATCTTTGTCCGGACGGCAGCAGTTGTCGCGCTTGCTTAACTTGCCGCGTAGGTAGAATCTCGATTTTGCTCCCGCCAATCATGATTCAGCTGGGACTGAAACATGCTTCCCCGCTTCTCACCTATCCTGGGCTGCATACGAGCAGAACAAAACGCTTCTCACTTCCGACCTAAGCTCGAGACCACAGACCCAAGACTAGCGAATCTTTTCGCGTTGCAATATGTCAGCTATAAGGGACGGCAACTTATGATCACAATCTGCATTCGTTACACAATTGATCCCCGCAAGCACGACGACTTCGAGCGATACGCTCGCAACTGGCCAGAACCGATCCAGCGGTGCGGCGGCCAGCTATTAGGATACTTCTTGCCAACCAGGATGGCAGGCGCGACCAATCTGGCTTATGCATTGATTAATTTCCCCAGCCTCGCGGATTATGAGAAATATCGTGAGGCACTAATGGACGATGCCGGAGCCAAGGAAAACTTCGCCTTCGCCGATGGTTCAGCATGCATCCTGATTGAGGACCGTTCAGTCCTGCAGCAGATTTCGTAATGGCGGTCGCACGAAAACCAACCAAGCTGCTTGCCCGTGCAAACGGCCTGGTATCAATTGACAAAATATCAGCCCAGCTACGGTGCGAAGTAGGCGGAGATGTCCAGGATCAGTTGCGTTGTGCCCAATGCATAGGCATCGGTCTTGCCATCAATGTTGGGCACAATGGCCATGTTTGAGGTGATCGCCCCGTCGACATCATTCAGCGTCGAGGTCCCTGGCCGGTCTTCTCCGTCCGGCCATAAGTCCAAATGGGCAAGGCTACCCGTCGGAACCACGGTTGCATTTAACACGTAGGCTTGCGCCGTACTGGACGGAGCACAGACGCTGTCTGCGACATTGACTGGTGGACTGAGAACACCACTGAACGCGCCGTTGCCCTTGCGCGTGTCGATCACGCGGCAAGGCGCGACGGCGTACAGCGACAACCCGCCGGCTCCGGCCGGCGCAAAGTAGCCGTCGATGTCAATCACCAAGTCAGTATCATTGGTGGCCCATGTTGCAATTTCGCCGCCAGTGCCGGCGGACACGATCCCCGCATTAGCCACTACCGTACCTGTTGGTGCATTCAAAGTGGAAGAAACGGGCTTCGGCTGTCCGTAGCGCCATGCGGTGAACGTTTCTACTGGGTCTGAACGCGGCACCACCGTGAAGTTCAGCGAGTAGGCTTGCGCGCTGCTAGGGATGTCGCAAGCAGAAGCGTCCAGGATGGGAAAGTCGCGCTCCTGACCGGCCGTCAGGTGCGGTCCACCTAGCGGACCGTTGGCATTTCGCGTGTCAGCGACACGGCAGGGTTTCAGTGGATAGTAGGCCAAGGTTGAGCCATTAGCCGGCTCAAAGTAGCCGTTGATGTCGAGCACTAAATTAGTTGTGTTGGTGACGTAGACGCTGACCGCGCCCTGAGATCCGGCGATCACGATGGCTGCATCGGCCTTAACCCGTCCATCCGAGTTCAAGGTTGAGCTGATGGTCCGGCTTTCTCCGGTTGGCCAGAGAGTCAGGTATCCCAGCATTCCCTGGGGGACGACGGTGACATTCAGCGAATAAGCGGCGGCGGTTGTAGGAATGTTGCAGCCGCCAAGTTGTGAGATGACCAAATTCGTCGAAGTGCCACCCTGAATCGGGCCACTACCCCCGTATTGTGGCCGTGTGTCCAGCAGTCGGCACGGCGCGACCGGAGTGAACTGAAGCGAGTTGCCAGGCTGAACGAAGATAGCCGAGACAGCCAGGTTTTGTGGCATGTTCACATTGCACGAGCCGATGCCGTTACAGGCACCGGTCCACCCGCTGAAGCTCCAACCCGGTGCAGGTGAAGCATTCAGCGTCACGGGTGTATTCGAGAGATAAGAATAGCTGCACCTACCGGGGCAGTTGATGTTTCCGTCCGTGCTGGTCACGGTTCCGTGGCCGGGGGGCGATACCGTCAGAGTGTATATTGGAGCGAACGTAGCCGTGGCCGATTGGTCTTGTGTCATCGTAACGCTGCAAGCGCCCATACCCTGACCCGTGCAGGTGCCGCCCCAGCCAGCGAAGCCCCAGCCCTGGGCCGGGTAGGCATTCAGCCAGGTCTGCGTAGTCGCCTCATAGGCTTTCGTACATCTGCCGGGACAGTTGATATAGTCGTCGTTGCTGATGACTACACCGTTACCACTGGTGGAAACCGCCAGGGTAAAACTGCCAAACGCCAAAATCACCTGGTTCGACCAGAATTCTCCCCCTGCGCCGTAATCGCATTGCGGCGTCAAATCGTGGGCCCAGTCGTCCAGTCCCCAAGTCGGATCTTCGATAACGTTGAAATTATAGTCGTACAGAGTTGGTGAGAACGCGAGGTAATTGTTTGGCGGATAATCGCTACATCGCACAAGGCTGTAAGCTTCCAAAACTCCGGCGAACGCCCAAGTAAATGTCTGCCCTTCACTTGGTGTGTTCCTCAGCGTTGTGCTCCCACCAGTGGACTGGTCCTGTGTCGTAATGTTCCATGTGGGACAAGAGTATGTGCCACTGCCGCATGTCGACTTGACCGTGCCAGCAATGAGATCGCCAGTGTTCACCCGGACTGGCGAACTTTCGTCCGCAGTGCCCACCGGACAACAGTTCCAACTGGCAATTCCCCATGCTTGTCTGAAATCAGCATTCCAGCCAAGAACGGGTTGAAGGATGGTGACGTCATTAACGATTTCCTCTAACCCTGGGAAGAAATAAATCGTCTGGCCGTCGTAAGACTGCGGAGCGGACGGGACGTTCCAGTCCGAAACAATCTCGCCGTACGACGTGGTGGAGGTGCTCTGAGAAATAATCCAGCTATGGCTAATCGTTGGAGGCTTTACCTTCGACGCCGCGAACATCTCTCCGCGGGCCGTATAGTGCGGATATTGGCAAACCGGAACGGTGTAGATCGTTCCATCGGCTTTTTGAACCTTTCCGCCTTCCAGTACTTCCTCGCCCTTTGCCAAATGGACGACGCAGGATGGGTGGAAGTAACCGAACGGAGTGACGATATATTCCTCAGGCACCTGCGCTGGACGGTTCGGACCAGCCGGTGCTTGAGCTCGCACCATTACAGCACTCGAGAACGACATGGCCACGATCATGCCCGTGAACGCCACGAGCGCACGGATTCTGCATTGCATTTCGAACCATCCTCAGACAAGCACGCTATCGCTGCCGCTAGGCACCGCATGCTCAGCACCAACCCAACAGGTAACCTGGGGACCAACCACTTGTGCAACGGCTGGGAACGCCATGACAACAACCGCGAATTTCGGGTTAAGTCAAACAATGCGCGACACTGTCTGCAGTTATCCTCTTCCGAAATTCTGCGCCAGGCCTGGCCGGAACAGTTTTTCTTATCCTTAAGGGTTTTTGACCAGACGGAGCGCTGGGGAGCAGATCATTCTTTCATCGAAGACGCTGGGGAGCAATCCAAAACTGCACCGCGGGATTCCCGAATGCCTGTTGCGGGAACGTAACTTAAGCAGTTGATCTATATCAATTAAAGGATTGGCGATGCTTGGGCGGGAAAAATAGAAAGGCTGTGACTTTGGTTATGCTCTAGCCGCCAACTCCTGCGAGGGAGTTACCGGCGTGGACGCATGTACCGTCACAGCCTTTGATGCGATCACCGCTTTCGCGGTTCCTGACCCCGGCTGACACCTCGCAGCGCAGTCGGTTTTTTCGGGTCTGGCGGTTGCCGCTGGTCGCCCGCTTGAACCGATCACTCAGCTTACTTCAGGTCGGCTACGATTTGTTGCCTGCCCTTTTCTGCCGTCGACGAAAGCGATCCTAACCGAGGATGAAAAATTGTCAACGCCCAAGGTTTGTGCAAATGCGAATTATTTTTGTGTGCGAAATTTTTGCATGCTAAGCGATAGAATTCAGATTGAGTTCGTAAGACGCGATTGGCAGATATCCAACGCTCATTCACATCTTTTTCACAGAAATGAGCAGGCATCGAGTAGGATTTGAGGAACCAACTCAGTTCTTGACGAATCTGCGCATTGTGACGCATCTTGATGTTCTTAGGGAGTTCGAATGTCCGATCTGGTAGCTTATGTCGACGGCGGATCGCACGGAAATCCCGGCCCCGTCGGGCATTGGCGTCGTGATCGAAGGTCCCGACGGCGAAACCACCCGCATCGCCAAGTGGATCGGACACCAGGACAACAATGTCGCCGAGTATGTCGCCCTGCTGGAAGCCCTGCAGCACGCCGTGGCAGTCAAAGCCAAGCGCTGCACGTGTACTCGGACTCGGAAGTCGTGGTCAAGCAGATGACCGGCGAGTACGCCTGCCGCAGCCCGCGTCTGCATTCCCTCAACTGGACCTGCCGCAAGCTGGCGCGCGCGTCGATTTCTCCATCGCCCACATTCCCCGCGAGATAATCGCGAAGCCAACGAACTGGCGAATCGCGCACGCGAAGATGCCGGCATCAGGGTCACCTCAGCGGAGACTCGGCTGCGCTCGTGAGACAGCTGCGTCGTCATAGACCCTCGGCTCTCGCCAAAATCGGTCCGCTGCGCTCGGGATGACACCCATCAGTCTGCGCGCACTCCGCTGTGACCCCAGTCACTGCGTCTTTGGCCCGAAAAGCGCCAGCATAGAAGATTACGCACGAGGAATCTTCCATGCTGACCAAGACGATCATCGAACCGTTTCGCATCAAGAGCGTCGAACCGATCCGCTGGACCACGCGCGAGGAGCGGGAAGCGCTTCTGCGCGCCGCGCATTACAACCTGTTTCTGCTGCCCGCCGACGACGTGCTCATCGACCTGCTGACCGATTCGGGCACGGGCGCCATGTCGACGCGAGCAATGGGCGGCCATCATGCTGGGCGACGAGAGCTACGCCGGCAGCCGCAGCTTCGACCACTTTCGCGACTCCGTCCAGGACATCTTCGGCTACCAGCACGTGATCCCCACGCACCAGGGCCGCGCGGCCGAGCGCATCCTGTTCAGCGTGGTGTGCAAGAAGGGCGATGTCGTTCCCAACAACACGCACTTCGATACCACGCGCGCCAACATCGAATTCGTAGGCGCCGAGGCCGTGGATCTGCCGATCGCCGAAGCGCGCCAGCCCGCGGCGTGGCATCCCTTCAAAGGCAACATGGATGTGGCAGCGCTGGAGCAGCTGATCGCGCGCGTCGGCCGCGAGCGCATTCCGCTGGTCATGCTGACCATCACCAACAACTCCGGCGGCGGCCAGCCGGTCTCGATGGAGAATGCGCGCGCCGTCAGCGCGGTCTGCCACAAGCATCGCATCCCGCTGTACTTCGACGCCTGCCGCTTCGCCGAGAACGCCTACTTCATCAAGCTGCGCGAAGAAGGCTACGCATCGAAGACGCCGAAGCAGATTGCGCAGGAGATGTTCGCGCTGGGCGACGGCTGCACCATGTCGGCGAAGAAGGACGGCATGGCCAACATCGGCGGCTTCCTGTGCACCAACGACGGCGTCGCTGGCCGCGCAGGAAAAAGACCTGCTGATCCTGACCGAGGGCTATCCCACCTACGGCGGGCTGGCCGGCCGCGATCTGGAAGCGATCGCCGTAGGCGTGCAGGAATCGCTGGAAGAGGACTACCTGCGCTATCGCATCGCCTCGACTGCGTATCTCGGCAATCATCTCGACAGAGCAAGGCGTGCCCATCGTGCAGCCGCCGGGCGGACACGCCATCTATCTTGACGCGCGCGCGTTTCTGCCGCACATTCCGCTGGACGAATTTCCCGGCGTCGCGCTGGCGACGGAACTGTACCTCGAAGGCGGCATCCGCTCGGTCGAGATCGGCAGCGCTGATGTTTGGCAGCGGCGGCGAAGATGGACCTGGTGCGGCTGGCAATTCCGCGCCGCGTTTATACCCAGAGCCACATCGATTATGTGATCGAAGTGATTCTGGCGGTGTGGAAGCGGCGCGAACAGATTCAGGGCATGAGGCTGACCTACGAAGCGCCGTTCCTGCGGCACTTCACGGCACATCTGGAGCCGGTCGAGGTGGGGCTGACGGTGGGGTAAGAATCGAAGCAACAGGATCTGTGATACGACGCGGATAGCACGTACAATGAAGACGACTCATTATTTTCAAGAACAGGTCTTGCGAAAGCGCCCATACATAAAGATTGAATGGTGCGAGCGGATTTTGAAGGATCCTTTAACGTACGAAATCCAGCCAGATGGACGCACACGGTTCTGGGGTGCTGTGGAAGAATTAAATGGCCGGATCCTACGGGTGGTAACACTTGAGGATGATAAGACAATCCACAATGCTTTTCCGGATCGCAACTTTCGCATGAGACAAGCGGAAGAGGAGCGGCGATGAAACTGCACTACTATCCAGACACTGATTCGCTTTACATTGACTTAAATTCGAATCCCAGCGCAGATTCTCGCGAGGTGGCCGAGGGTGTAGTTGTCGACCTGGATGCAGCGGGCCGCTTAGTAGGAATCGATATCCAGCGTGCTTCTCAGGTGTTGGATCTGAACACGCTGGAGACCGAATCATTTCCTTTGACTAAGACGAGAATCGCCTAGCCTACGCCGTCCGCAGCGCCTCCTCCACGGTATTGATGTCCACCATTCCGTAACAACCGTAGATTGCCGGGCAGCACTCTGCCGGCGGGAAGCTGCGCCGCAAGGCCGCAACCTTCTCCGTGCCAGCGCGATAGGCGGGCAGATACATCCTCCCCAGCAGCGGATGCGTCCCCAGGCGCCGGACAGCTTGTCGGCGCGCTCTTCGCTTACCAGGAAATCGTTGCGCAAGATCTTCGCAATCTCGCCTTGCGGCTTGCCTTCGCCCCAGGTCAGATACGACGACTGGTTCTTGGCATCGTCTTGCAACAGCGCCAGCAGCACGCCGATCTGCATGTCTTCGTCCGGCAACTGATCGATCTCGGTGACGCCGTGCGCCATCAGGATCGCGTTGTTGGCCAGGCCTTCGAACAGCGTTGCCGCGCGGGTGTTCATGGTCAGCACCGTCGCTTCGAAGCCAGCCTTGCCGCGAACGTAGAGATTCTGCAGATAGGCGAATGTAGTGACGTGGCCGGGCACGACTTCGTGGCTCACCAGCTGCTGAAATTCCGGGAAGCTGATTTGCAGCGAGGCGTTGATCTCGTAGCTGGCTTCGTATTTCGGCGAGCCGTCGGCATTGCGCGCGCGGCCCAGGTAGTTCATCGAGCCGGAAAACCAGGCATCCTTGATGGGCAGAAAGTCGATGTTGGCGCGCGGAATCGCCGCCAGTTCCTTGGGCAAATGGGGCAGGACGTTGGCGGCGCTCAGGTTGTCGAAGTAGGCGATGACGGCCGCGCCCAGCGCTTTCACCGATCCCATGGGCGTGACGCGCTCGCGGCGCCACGAATCCACCGCTCCCAGCAGTCCCCCATTGTGGGACGTGGAGTATCCGGCACGATTCAGCAGCTCGGCAACTCGGTCGTGCTTGGCTTCGCGGCTGGGAGGGCTCGGGCGGCTCGTCCCGTCGATGACTCCACACTGCGCTCATAAGGAACCTTCGGACCGTTGCCGAGGATTTCCATGGCGAGGTCCCACATTGTCTGAAGGCAATCGGCCAAGGAAACTAGATAGTGGCCGCGCAGTCCGCCAATCGCGCTACCCTCTTTGCGCACGCCGGCAATCGCGGCGGGCAAGTCAACTTGCTTCAAATAGGCTTCGACTGCGGCCCGATCAACCGTCTTTCCGGCGACACCGCCGGTTTCGCGTACCTTCGCGGCGGAAGCAACCGTGTAAGCCGACGGTAGCGGCTCATCGGAATACCACGAGTCGGCAATGAAGCGGCCGGTTCCCGACGGACACATTACGTCTCCGCCCCAAAGCGTATCAATCCCTAAGACTGCATCAGCAACATATCGTCCTACGGCATCCATTATGCGGTCCTCTTTCCTCTCACTGAGCTGAACCATATATAGAGACAAAGTCCCACAAACAGGATTGCGGAAATTGTCTGCGATATTGGTTCGTTGTTATAGAACGGGGTTTGGATAAATTCCTCCCGATATTTTGGCAGCAGACGCAGCCCGGCGCCAAACACACCGCCCAGCGCGCCACCCGCCATGAGTCCGCCGGCAACAATGACGCCGCGCTCGCGTATGCTGCGGCCATGCTCGCCGTCCGTCTTATCGGCGCGTTTGTTCACCAGATGCGAGACGAAGCCGCCTGCCAGGATTGGCGTCGTCAATTGCAGCGGGAGATAAATTCCCAGAGCGAAGACCATGGAAGAGAGGCCGAGCATCTCCAGCACCACGGTGACCATGGCGCCGATGCCAAACAGGATGTAAGCGACCGGCTGGCCGCTCATAAATCCCTCGACGATGGCCTTCAGGGCGGAGGCCTGCGGCGCAACCAGCACCTGGCGCATATCTCCGGGGGCAGCTTCTCCGAATTGGAAGGCTTTGGCCAGCAAGACGATGGTCAGGCCGGCGGTAATCGCGGCTGCAGCCACCCCGATGAACTTGACCTTCTCTTGCGCGGAGGGCGTGGAGCCGATCCAGTAGCCGGCCTTCAGGTCGGTAATGAATTGCCCCGAGACACAAAGCGCGACGCACACCATTCCGGCAAGTGCCATTACGAAGAACATGCCGGTGGTTCCGGAGAGGCCGAACTTCAGCAGCACCACCGCCGAGACGATCACGGTCAGCAGGGTCATTCCAGAGGCTGGATTATTCGCAGTGGCGGCAATGGCATTGGCGGCCACCGTGGTGAAGAAGAAACAGAAAAGCAGCGTCAGCACCAGGCCCATTGCCAACACGCCCCAAGTGACGTGCAGTTGTCCATAGAAGACGGCGACGGCGATCGCTCCCACTATTACCCCGAGGAGTATGACCATGATCGGGATGTCGCGGTCGGTGCGTTCGGTGTGCTGCGCTTCACCGTGGCGGAAAGCGTGCAGCGCGATGCCAAACGAACCCACCACCACGCGCAACGATTTAAGGATGCCGACCAGGCCGGCGGCAGCGATGGCCCCGACGCCGATGTAGCGAACATAGTAGCGATAGATTTCCGCAGCCGTCATGTGCGAGATAGGAATGCTAGCCGGATAGACGGCGACGTCGCCCATGTGGCTGCCGAGGAACCAGATCATGGGAACCAGCACAAAGTTGACCAGCACACCACCTGCGCAAAAGATCATCGCGATGCGCAGGCCCATGATGTAGCCGAGGCCGAGAATGAAGCCGATGGCGTCGAAGTTGAAGACCATGCGATCACGATCGACCAGGGTTCGCATGAGCGGCACAAATTGGAAGTTCAGATACTCCTTCCAGACATGGAAGGTGGTCACGAAGAAATCGTAAACCGCAGCGATGCAGGTGGCTTGGATCAAGAGCTTGGCCTGGGAGCCGCCCTTCTCTCCAGTGACCAGCACCTCGGTGATGGCCGTGGCCTCGGGAAAGGGCAGCTTGCCATGCTGCTCTTGCACGAAGTAGCGTCGCAGAGGGATGAGGAAGAGGACACCCAGGCAGCCGCCAGCCAGACAGATGAAAATGGTCTGTACCGGGTGGGGATCAAGGTGGAGAATGTAGAGCGCCGGCAAAGTGAAGACGGCACCGGCCACCACGCTGCCGGAGGCGCCGCCGATGCCGGTGATGATCATGTTTTCCAGCACGGTGGAGCGGCGACCGTAAACGCGCGCCAGTCCGATGGCGAGGATGGAGATGGGAATTGCCGCCTCCATTCCCTGTCCCACCTTCAGGGCAGAGTAGGCCGAAGCTACGCTGAAAATGATGCATAGCAGTGTGCCCCATAGCAGCGCGCGTCCGGTGACCTCCGGCAGGCTGGCGCTAGTGGGCACCAACGGCACATAGAGCTCACCCTCTTTCAGCGGCTGATAGGCATTCGCGGGCAGAGATTTCGTTTCAAGTTCGGTTTCGACCTGGGCCATCAGAGCGGTCTCCTGGTAGTTGGGCAGCCGCAGGAATTGTATCGTGCCGGGTCAAACCGGGCTGTGACGGGGACGACTATTCGGGGTGATTCGGGCTGGCGGCAGGGGCACGATCCGTCCTCGATTCAGGACAGGCTGTGTACGCGGGAGCGCACGATATCCCATGCGCCAAGTCTTTCGCCGAACGGCCCGTCTAACGTGTCGATGCAAACCTGCCGTTTGGGAGCTATGTCTCCGCTGCCGATGGGCGGCGTCTGGTTAAGACCTGCATGATCTGCTGTCAGTTCGATCGAAAGGAAGGCATGAAAAGGATTGGGCTAACGCTTCTCTTCTCCGGTCTGGTCGCTGTTGCAATGATGTCGTTCGCTCAGACGAAGAAGAGTTCGGCCGCGAAAATTCGGCTGGACTCTTTGGATGGTATTGACGTCGTCGACGGCAAGGCAGAGATTGCAACTTACAACGGGCGCCGTGCGTTACATCTCTCTCCTTTGCCCGATCACAAAGATGCTGACGATGCCGTAATCGCGATTGTCGCGGGCACGGATTTCAACAACGGAACGATTGAAGTGGAGGTTGCCGGCTCACCGCGTGCTGGGGCGCCTGCGGACTCGCGAGGTTTCATCGGCATTCTGTTTCGCGTACAGGACCGTGGCGGGCGGGGAGAGAATCTCTATCTGCGACCGACCAACGGTCGTGCCGATGACCAGCTTCGGCGCAACCACTCCGTACAGTACGAGTCGATGCCCGATTTTCCCTGGTATCGTCTGCGGAAAGAAAACCCTGGAGTTTATGAGTCCTACGTCGATTTGGAGCCAGGCGTGTGGACCAAGATCAAGATTGTGGTTTCCGGAACCAAGGCGCAGCTCTACGTCAACGGTGCGGACCAACCGTGCCTGATTGTGAACGATCTGAAACTCGGCGACACCCACGGCCAGATCGCCCTATGGGCACACTCGAGCACGGACGGATACTTTTCAAATCTGACAGTCCAATAGTCTGGTCCGCGAATATGCAGCGGGAAAGACGACCTTCCGAAAGCCGGTCCATCATGAAAACATCGAGTCGCGTCAAACTCGCGTTGCTTTTAGTCGTGGTTGCTTCCGCCGCGGATGTGCCGGCGCAATCAGTATCTGTCCCACTGACGCTCGACCGCTGGATCATCGGTGACAAGAACGAAAAACCCGGACCCAACAAGAACGTCGAGAACAATGGCAAGATGGTTGACCACCTGGGAAGGCCGAGCCTCGACTTGGTGAAAGGTTTTGCCTATGTGCGCGACCTCGATCTTCAGAACGGGACCATTGAGGCCGACATGGCATTCGATCCGCAAGGTTTCTTCGTTGGCCTTGCTTTTCGCGTGCAGTCCGAAGACAACTACGAACTTTTTTTCTTTCGCAACGGAGCGGCGGGAACGGACCAGGCCATTCAATACACGCCCGGATTTCTGGGCGCCAATGCCTGGCAGATCTATAACGTGCCGCAATATGCCGGCTCTGGCGACTTTCCCTACGACCAATGGTTTCACGTGCGCATCGTCGTCGCGGGAACGGTCGCCAAGTTATACCTGAACCACGCCGCGGAACCCTCCCTGGTCGTGTCCGACTTGAAGCAGGGCTATTCGACCGGCAGCATTGGGCTGTGGGGACAGGGAGGCGGTGGCTACTTCTCCAATATCACCTACACTCCGGACCATAGAACTTATGCCTCCGATCCGAAGCCTACGTTCCTGCCGGGCACGCTGACCGATTGGGAGCTTTCGCAGATGTTCGATGCCGGCGAGCGCGATCCGGCGGTTTATCCCGATGCACAAAGTCTGCAGTGGGAAAAAGTCGCGGCCGAGACACCGGGCATGGTCGTGATTCAGCGCTATCGCCGCGATCCCAACATCATTCCGCCTCAATTCAATGCGGGAACGCCCGAGCGCGTGCCGGGATCGAAATTTGTATTCGCCCGAACTACCATTCATGCCGACCACGACGAAATCCGCAAGATGAATCTCGGCTACAGCGATAAGGTGACGGTTTACCTGAACTCAAAACCCATCTATGCCGGCAATAATGCCTATCATGCTCGCGAACCTGGTTTTCTCGGCTTGTTGAACATCGACAACGACGCAGTATATCTACCGCTGAGAAAGGGAGACAACGAACTGGTGTTGGCGGTCACCGAGTTCTTCGGCGGATGGGGCTTCATCTGCAAGTTGGGACCGTGAGTCGCTAAAGCGCCATCCCATGGTGGTTGCTCGGGGACGCACGCCTGGAAGGCGTGCTCCCCCAATGCCTGTCTTTGAAAGTGGCTTGCACCTCCAACCCCCCCGTCAAGGCTGGACGTACACCGGATTGTTGGGCGAAGGCGGTTCGTAGTCCTGACCGTATTTGTTCTTGTGTGGCATGGAAGCGGCCATCGTCACCTGTACCCGTATCGTTCCCAGCGAATGGGAAGCATCGCTCACCTGGACTTCGCGAGAGAGCGCCTGCAAGGTCGCCGGCAAGGCGTTCTCGTTCCAAACATGAAGCGTGTAGCGGCCGGCTGGGACCGAGGCGATAGAGAATTCCCCCTGCTTGTTGGGAATGGCAAAGTACGAACTGGGCAAGACAACGATCACCGCGCTCATCTCAGGATGAATGTTGCAGAAGATGTAGGAGATCCCCACGCGGTCGAAATGAACCGTGCGGCTGGTGCCTGCCTCGTAGAGTCCCAGGTCGAAGCGCTTCCCGTTAAACAACGAGAACACGTTGTGAAACCAGGGATCGTGATTGGGAAATTCCACGGTCGAGCCCCGAGTGACGACCAGGAGGTGAGGGTCGAAAGCTTTGTTCTTCTGGATCAACACGGCGTGCATGGGCGCGACCGGTGTAGAATCGGCCGATACGCCCAGCGGCACAACCCACACGACGCTGGCGCTTGCCGAGGAGGTCTTCGCCGCACCCTCGGGCGCGATGCGACCGGTGACAGTGATGTCCTGAGCGCACGCCACTACCGCGATCAAACATCCGGCGATCGTCAACATCCACGCCGCGTGTATCCGAATACTCATGCTCTAGCCCTCAGAATAGTACCCCCACGGACATGTTCAACTGGCCGGCATCGTAGCTGTTGTCATAAATGGTGAAGGTACGCAGACGACGGTATTCCATGGAGAACAGCAGGTCCGAGCGAGGACGGTAGATGACATTGCCGAACGCCCCCCGGTTAGCGGTGAAATATGGGGGAGCGTCGGTTTGCGACAGCTCGCCGAAGAAGCGAACGTCGGCGGCGAAGGGGCTGTCTTGTCCGAACGCGCCGTTGAATTCCAGCTTGGGAGTAGCACGAAACTTCAGTTGCGCCCATCCGCCCACATCATTCAGAGGAATCACTGAAGTGTTGGGATCGTCGAGCATTCCATCGGCCAACACACTGCGTCCCAGGGCGGCGCCTATTCCTCCGATAGCGGCGCCGCGATAGAAAGCGGCACTGAGCTCGAAGCGGCGGCTGAGAGGAAGATTGATGTCCATGGTTCCGGCCCAGCCATTAACGATGCGGTCATAGCCCCAATTCTCACGGCTGTAGTAGCCGCCGGCTCCCACGGTAAACGTTTGTCCGAAGAAAGGATGGGAGTAGGCCAGATGCAACGCATATGCCGGTTGCCGGGCTTCCTCGCCGGCGTCGGGACTTCTATACCAGGTGTATTGAAAACCATCGGGTGGCTCTCCGGTCAGGGGATCCATGAGCGCGCCCTGCAAGGTCACAGTGGAATCGGAGGAGAGCGCGAACCGGTGCTCCACCCGCAATTGCGGAGTCCACGACCAGAGATTACCGGCGTAGGAGAGTGGCGGAACAATCAGCGATGCGAAGGAGGTTGGGGACAACGGCGAAAGAAACAGCTCGTCTTGCCCGGCGATCACCGAAGTATTCTTCCAGTCGAGGCGAACTGCGGCGGTGCGCAACCGCACCAGCCCGGAATTCACGCCGTTGTAAGTGGCCGGAAAGCCGCCCCCGAAATCGAAATTAACGTTGGCGCTGGTATGCGCGCCCATCACATCGGGGCCGAAGGCTTCGAAGCCCAGAATCGTCTGTCGCAGCGTGCCTCCCACCGAACCAGAAGAATCCGTGGGGTCGGGCTTGGCGACCCAGGTCGGTACGTCCTGATTCTCGAAGTAGCCGCTATTTCCGAACAGGTTGAAGAGCACGATGCCGGAAAAACGTACGCGATACTTGGAAGCGCTCTCGACTTTGGTCTGGTATTGATCGTCGACTTTGCCGGAAAGTAACTGCTCATCGCCTTCGAGTTGATCTACGCGCTGCGCTAATTGCGCTGTAGTCGAGGAGGTGTAGGCTGGCGATTGCTCGTCGACAATACTTGCCTCCGCGGCGTTGCGCCGGGTCTCCAGTTCCTCACGAAGATGCGTGATCTCTGCCCGGCTGGCGACGGTCTGTTGTTGCAGTTGCAGCACCATCTCCTTGAGTTCGCGGACCTGGGATTGCAATTCGCCGAGCGCGGCGTTTGTACTGTTGCCCTCGGGCGAGGTTGTCGACTGCGGCTGAGTCTGCGCGGGGCACCAAAGGCTAGAGGTCATTACCAGCCACGCAATCAGCGCCGGACGCAAGAGTTGAGAACAGCGTGAGCGTTTCATGTCGCACCTCTCTTTACCTGTTCTTGCGGGCCCTCGGAAGTTGGCGGCGAACACCCGTTCAAGCGGGAAAAGGTTGAGAAGCATCGGCTGACCGGCCATTGGCAACAGCCGTCTTCTGCAATACCCGGGGCAACACAATCCGCATACCGTGCGGCCCGGCGTCGAACTTTCCAGTTCCAGGCTGCCATTGTGGTCCTGCACGATTTTCTGCGCGATGGTGAGCCCCAGCCCCGTACCGTTTTCTTTGCCATGACTGACGAACGGTTGGAACAGTTTGTCGCGGATGGAAAATTCTACTCCGGGACCGTCATCGCTTATACGAATTTCGAGGTTACCGTTACCGTCGGCCACAGTAATGCCAACGTGGCCGCCGCACACCTGCGCCGCCTGGCAAGCATTCAGCAACAAATTGTAGAAGACCCGCTCCATCTTACGTGGATCGAATTGCGCACTATGCAGGCCGGGAGATTCAATGCTGACCACGATCTTGTGAAATTGACGATGGGCACGAACCAACTCGATAGCACGGCTAATGGTGCGCTCCACGGGGGTATCGATAACGTTTAGCGACTCGGCGGGCCGGGATAATTCCAGCAGCGAATCGATCAGATCGGTGAGCCGGTTGACGGCCACGCGAATCTCCAGGTAAAGCTCTTCCCTCTGGAGTGGACTTAGCTCGGCATCGGCCAGGAACTCGGCGTTCGCCAGCACCGCCGTAAGCGGATGTCGCAAGTCGTGGGAGATGGAACTCGCCATCCTGCCGATCGTAGCCAGCCGCTCAGCGGCGAGCAGGCGTTGCTGGGCTAGGTGCAGGCTGTCGCGCATCCTGGAGAAGGCTTCGGTCAGTTCCGCAACCTCGCCCGCGCCCGGCACGTGCACGGGATAACGGAAATCTCCTCCCCCTAATGCGCTCACGCCGTCCACCAACCTTTCCAGCGGCCGGGTAAAGGTGCTGGCAATGATATAGACCAGCAAACTGCCGACGAAGACTGCTCCCAATCCAACCGCCAGCAAAAGTTGCCGAAGACGGTTGAGGAAGGCTGTCGCCTGGTCGTACGACTTCATGACTACAATGGTCACCCGCGGCGACTCGTCCGGATCCAAAGTCAGCCAGGAAACCACAAAGCTTTCCTTGCCCAGCTTCCAGTCGGTCGGACCAGAGGCCACAGGATCGCTGGTCAGGTGTAACCGCAGCTCACTGGTTTGCTCGGCGTTGAGCGTGCTCACCACCACGGTCTGCCCGCACACGATGGCTACCTGGCTAGCCGCCACCTGGCTGACCTCGCGGGCCACAGCACTGTTCATTTCATAACCGACGGCCACGACGCCAAGCAGCGCGTTGTCGGCCCTCGGGCCAAAATAGATCGGGGCCAAAACAACTTCATACAGATGGCCTCCGGCAAACCACCATTGCAGCGGCTCATCGAGAGAACCCTGACGAGCGAGCAGTTGCTGGGCTTGGTCGCGCGTAATACCCGGGGACTTAGTATGAAATCCAACAAACTGGTTGGTGGGATCGAGTAGAGCGAACAGATCGCCGCCCGACAGGTGAAACATTTCCCGTGACGCGTCCTGGATGGTGGGCGCATGGTGGGACGTCATTAGCGCCTTAAGGTTGGGCAGATCCGCCATCAGCTCGGCCGAGCGGGCCAGTGCAGCTTCGCGCTCGCTTTGCACGTTACGAAAGGTTTCAACCGAGTTGGCGAGATCGTTGCTCAGGGCGCGCCGTACATGGTTGGCCACGGTGCGCTGGACGATCAGGAGAGAGACGGCGGTCAGCCCCGCGGAGGTCAGCAACATGGCGATGAGAAATTTCGTTCGCAACCGCAATCTGCTCATCGCTGGCATCCTTTTGCTCGCTTACCTGACAAACTTGTAGCCTGTACCGTGGACGGTGCGGAAATGTGTCGGGTCAGCGGGATCTTTCTCCAGCTTCTGCCGCAGCCGGAGGATGTGGGTATCGACAGTGCGCGTGGTGGGATAATTGGTGTAACCCCACACCTCATTCAGCAATTCCGTGCGGGAGATGACGCGCTCCTGATTATTGAGAAAGAAACGCAGCATCTTGAACTCCTGGGGCGTGAGTGGAATTAATTCTCCGCAGCGGTGTAACTCCATTTTGGAGAAATTTACTTCCACATCATCAAAGCTGAAAAATTCCACCTTGTCCGACGCTTGGTTTAAGCGGCGGAAGGTAGCTCGTACGCGGGCCAGAAGCTCGCGCGGACTAAAGGGCTTGGTGACATAGTCATCGGCCCCGAGTTCGAGCAGCAGGACCTTATCCAGCACGTCGCTGGCGGCACTCAGCACCAGAATGGGGACGCTGGAACACTCTTGCTTGATCTCGCGGCAAAGATCCTGGCCAGACTTTCCCGGCAAGCGCAGATCCAGAATAACGATGCGCGGCATGGTGGCCCGGAAGGTCTCCATCGCCATCGCGCCGTCGGAAGCAACGGCCACATCAAAACCTGCGGTTTCAAACGTTCGCCGCAAAGCGCGCTGTACGGCGGCATCATCTTCGATAACTAAAATCTTTTCCATGGCAGCTTCTGTATAACTAGCTAATAACAGATCAATCTGCCAGTCAACGGTATGTTCACAAAACCGTGACATACCGGGCGAAAACCAAGGTTGTCTAATTTTTTTGTTGTCAAGAATCGTTGACAATATTGTTACTCCATCCGAACAACTCTTCCCTTCCACCTGAATAGAGTGCAGAAAGCTTCAGGCACCAGTCGGTCCATGGGACATGGTTATGCAAGAAGCAATCCACATGTTGCGAGATTCGAGGAAAACCATGCACAGCAAAAAGAAGCTTTACGGTTCACAAACCGCCTCGCAGCTGGGCTCGCTGACGGCGTTGTCGCTTCTGGCGATGGCGTTGCTCAGTTTGCCGGCTTTCGCCCAGAGTTATCAGGCGACGATTCTCAATTCCGACCTTGCCAACATCAGCCCTAACACCGATCCCAATCTGACCAATCCCTGGGGCCTGGTAGCCGGCCCGAGCGGTCCGTGGTGGGTCTCCGACAACGGTACTGGCCTGTCCACGCTCTATGATGGGACCGGAACTACTCTCGGGTTGGTGGTTACCATTCCCTCGTGGGACGGATCAGGAACGGGTACACCCTCAGGCATCGCCTTTAACGGCACGAGCGATTTTCAGCTGACGGCCGGTAATCCCGCAACCTTCCTCTTTGTAACCGAGGATGGAACGGTTCAAGGATGGAATCACAACGTCAATCCCACTTCCGCGGTGATTGAAGTTAATAACTTCACCACCGCGGTTTACAAGGGAATGGCACTGGCCTCGGCGGGTGGGGCAAACTATCTCTATACCGCGAACTTTCACGCCGGGACAGTCGACGTCTTCGACACCAACTTCGCCCCCCATTCGTTCGGCTCGAACGCGTTTGTCGACTCGACCATCCCGACCGGCTTTG
>CAVUSW010000003.1:0-97874 GCA_963744265.1 uncultured Acidobacteriaceae bacterium | reverse complement strand
GCCGCTTCTCTATTGGTGTAGTTCACCAACGACGAAACCGGAACGCCCACTCCGGTCGCACGGCAGAGGCCCACAAGAACTCGTTATCCTGAGCACAGTAGTAAGTGCCGCCTGCGAACACCGCCGTACCGTTAATAGCCTTCGAATAGGCCACCTGCAATTGGACCGCCATGTAGCCACCAGACGAAATGCCGGCGACTGTTACTGAGTTTGGGGTGATGAGCCGAGCGTAATGCAGCAAAAACCGCAGACGAAGCGATAGAAGTGCTACCAAAAATCAGGAAAACAAACAAAGATTTGATTGATCTAGAGAACATGACTATGCCTCCATAGTTTGAGCGTGCATGTGTTTTCCGAATTCCAAACTCCCAACTTGCCTCTTCACCTCTTCCAGACCGTTCCTCGCGTTGTCAAATTCCTGCCTTTCCAGGCTACGCGCCGTAGGGCTGGTTGCACCCCACTTGACGCTGCCGCATGGCCGCAAGCCGATTATGTCGTTGCCGGGCCAGTAGCTCGCGCGCAATTCGCGTTTGAGTAACTTGCCAGTCGGATTGTCGTGGCAGGATGTTCACGGACTTCGACAGCAACGACCCTTTGTTGCTTGCCAACGCGCGCATTAAGCCACGTACGAATGTCCTCGGTGTCGCTCTCTCGCAGAGTCTCGCACTATGACGAACGCCAGCGGTGACTCGCCCCAAGCGTCGCTGGGCACGCCGATGACCGCGCACTCAACAACATCTGGATGCTGCTGCAACACCGCTTCAATGTGAGCCGGATAGACGTTTTGACCGCCGGTGAGAATGAGGTACCTTCTTGCGATCTACAATATAGAGATGGTAGCCTTCATCGTCGAGACGGCCGATGTCGCCCAACGCAACCAGGTCGGCCCGCGTCGTCGATCCACATCGCGCTAGCTGTCGCCTCGGGCTTCTTCCAATAGCCGGCAGTGACGAATCGGCTACGTCCGACGATCTCGCCAGATTCTCCGACTCCGACAGGGCGATCATTCGCGTCAATGATGTGCAGGTCGAGACCAGCAACGGCTTGCCAACGGATGCCAGGCGCCCCATCGCTTCTTCGGGCGCCAGCAAGGTAATGATGCCTTCGGTCGATCCATAAACTTCGATGACACCGCATCGACACGTTTTCAGAACAGTCCGTGCCTTGACGGTGACCGGCAATGGAGATCCGACGCACATTGACGCTTGAAGCGAAGAAATGTCGGTTGTATCAAACTCCGGGTGATCGAGAAGCCGCTGGTACTGTACCGAGCTTCAGCCGGTCATCGTTCACACGGGGCAACACTACGACTACTCCATGTCGCAAGTGTTCTTCGAGCAATTGAACATTCCACAGCCAGACTACAACCTGGAAGTTGGTTCGGGCACGCACCACGCGCAGACTGCAGAAATCATCAGACGCTTCGGGGACCTGGTACAGCAAGATCGTCCCGACATGGTGCTGGTGGTTGGCGACGTGAACTCTACCATCGCCTGCGCGCTGGTAGCAGCGAAAGAATCGATCCCGGTCGTACATGTGGAAGCGGGTCTGCGCAGTTTCGATCGTGAGATGCCGGAAGAAATCAATCGCGTACTCACCGACACGATTTCCGACCTCCTGTTCACCACGGAAGAAAGTGGAAACCAGAACCTGGCCAACGAGGGCGTCAGTTCCGACAAGGTTTTCTTCGTCGGCAACCTGATGATCGACTCCCTGGTAGGGGCGTTGGAGATCGCCCGGTGCTCTCCCCTTCGTGGAAAGCTGGGCCTACCCAAGCGCGGCTACGCGGTTCTCACATTACATCGGCCATCGAATGTCGACGATCCAATTCAGCTGACGCAAACCCTACTAGCTCTGGAAGGACTTGCGCGAACTATCCCAATCCTATTTCCAGTTCATCCTCGCACCCAACAAAAGATCACAGCATCTGGCTTCGGAGGCACGCACGCCTGGGACGGAATCACTTCCATTGCAGGCGCCGGTATCTGGACAATGCCACCCGCCTCCTACATGGATTTCCTTGGATTAGTAGATAGCGCGGCGATGGTTATCACCGATTCCGGCGGTATTCAGGAAGAAACCACATACCTGGGAGTTCCCTGCCTGACCTACCGCAACAATACAGAGCGGCCGGTGACGGTCACGCTGGGCACCAACCGTCTGATTGGAGCCGACCCTGCCAACCTGGTTCGGCACGCTAACGAAGTCTGGCGGAATATCAGTGGCCGGAATGGTGAACGGCATACTCCTCCGCCTTTATGGGACGGCAGAGCGGCACCACGCATCGTACGAGTTTTGAAGGAATACCTGGCGACCCGAGACTTGCATTCATCGTTGGTGGTGACCGCATGACCTCGGGGACGAATATTCCTCGGTCGAAGACACAAGACAGTTGTTTTCTACCTTACGTAGCGCAAAGGAATCACGAATTGGCAGATCTAGAGGCGGCCCAAGACTTCACGACTCGTGACCTGGAAGAAGCCCTTCACCAGACTCATGAGTGGTTGGCCAGTCGGGATTATTCCGGCTACGAGCCTTATGACCTTCTCAATTCGCCTTACTTGTCCGCCGCTATCTTCCGCCGTCCCCCGTTAAGCTTTGCGCTCTTACAGTTTGGCAGGCGAGTAGCTGGTCTTCGTTTGCGCGAAATGCTGCACATCCCGCCAAGCAAGAATCCGAAAGCGCTCGGCCTGGTGCTGTCGGCGATTTGCGATTTAACACGGAGTGGCGATGACTACCGGCAGGAGGCGGAGTATCTGAAAGCGACGCTGCGGCGCCTGCGCTCTCCAAACGAACACGAATACTGCTGGGGCTACGACTGGGACTACATGTCGCTGAGAGGAACGAGGCTCCCTGCCTTTAGTCCCAACTGCATCGCGTCCTATTTTTGCGGACAGGCGTTACTCGATATGGCAGAGGTCTTCGGCGATCGCGAAGCCGCTGAAATGGGAGAGTCGGTCGGCCGATTCATGGTCAACCGTCTGAATCGATCGGTCGATACGACGGAGCATCTGTGTTTCAGCTACACACCCGCGGATCGAACCGTGATCTATAACAGTAGCGCGCTTGGCCGGCGCTTATCTTGCGCGGCTGGCAAGCCTAAGGCCGAACCCGGCGTATCTTTCGCTCGCACAGCGGACGATGAACTTTGTGCGGAGTGAGCAATTGGCCGATGGCGGATGGTATTACGGGTCTCTACGTAAACAACGCTGGATCGACGGTTTCCATACTTCCTATGTCGTGTGCGCGCTCGACGAGTACCGCCGCTACACCGGCGATCGCTCCTTTAACGAATGCATTCGACGTGGGCACGCCTTCTATACCGAACCTTCTTTCAGCCCGATGGCGCCCCCAAATACTTTCACAATCGGCTTTATCCCATCGATATCCACTCTTGCTCGCAAGCCATCCTGCACTACTGCACCTTTGCCGACCGCGATCCGTTGGCTATGAACAGGGCTCTGGACGTGTTCCGCTGGACCCAGCAAAACATGATGTCAGAGAGCGGTGCATATTACTTTCAGCGTCATCGCATGTGGATTAATCGAGCGGAATACACGCGCTGGGGGCAAGCCTGGATGTTTCGTGCTCTGGCCCGTCTGCACTTGTCGCTTATAGGAGAAAGTGCACAAATTGACAGTTTGCAATCCGCGGTAGGAAGGGCCTGACAGCATGTGTGGCATTGCCGGGATGGCCGGGGTTGAAGACAAGCGACTGCTGAACGCGATGCTCGAAGTCACGCGACACCGCGGACCCGACGACTGGGGAACCTACACCGCAGGCGGAGCTACAACCTCGGGAATGTTGGCTTTCGGAAACAATCGCCTGAAGATTCTGGATCTGAGCGCCGCCGGACATCAGCCAATGGCTACACCCGATGGCGCGGTTTGGGTGGTATTCAACGGAGAGATCTTTAACTTCCCAGAGCTTCGCCAAGAACTCGAGAGCGACGGCATCGAATTCCGCTCACACACCGACACGGAAATACTCGGGCATTTGTATCAGAAGTACGGCTCGGCGATGGTGGAACGCCTGAACGGAATGTTCGCCTTCGCAATATGGGATACGCGGCAGCGAATGCTGATGATCGCCCGCGATCGGATGGGGATCAAGCCGCTGTACTACACCCAGGTGCGAGACCGGCTGTACTTCGCATCGGAGATCAAGGCACTGCTGGCCTGCGACGAGATTGAACCTGAACTCGATCCCGCGGCCTTACGTGAATTTCTGTCGCTATTGTATGTGCCCAATCCCGGCACCATGTTCAAACGCATTTTGAAGTTGCCGCCGGGACACGTGTTGTTCTGGCGTAATGGAAAAGTGGAGCTCGAGAAATTCTGGGACAGCTCACAACCTGTCGAATACTACCGGGACTCGGAGGCGGACCTTGTTGCGCGCTGCCGGGAGGTGATGACGAGTTCGGTCCGCCGGCAACTGATCAGCGACGTGCCGGTCGGATTCTTCCTCTCCGGAGGACTCGATTCCAGCACCATTCTGGCTTGCGCGTCCCAAGTCCACCAAGGGCCCTTGTCTTGTTACAGCATCGTATTCAGCGACGAGCATGGCAAGCTGGAGCAGTCGGACGACGATGCGCGTTACTCCAAACAGGTGGCCGCCCACTTCAACGCGGACTGGCATCAGATCGTCGCTCACCCCAACGTAGTTGAGCTCCTTCCCCAAGTCATATGGCATCTGGATGACGCCATTGCCGACCACGCCGCAATTGCTACCTACCTCATCTGTCGCGAAGCGAAAGAAAACGTCACGGTCTTGCTAAGCGGACAAGGCGGCGACGAGGTATTTGCCGGCTATCGCGTGCATTTGGTGGATCGAATTACGCGCTGGCTCAGGATAATTCCCGCTCCCCTACGTCGCGGCCTGCTTGTGAAATTACTCAAGTCACTCTCCAATCACCCGGCTGTGGTGCCAGGAGTGAAACCCGGCCTGGTGCTTGCCTATTCGCGCTTCGTGCAGAAGCTGCTGAAGCTGAGCGATCAGAACCAGATCGATCAGTATGTATCGATGCGATCGTATCTTGACGAGCACGAAGTTGACGAATTGCTCAGCCCACAGATGCGAGAACTTTCCCGCGGACGCCACGACGCCCGGCTTCTGGAGCACTTCGCCGATGCGTCAGATCTCGACTTCGTCAACCAGATGCTCTATGTGGATCAGCAAACGTTTCTGCCCGACCTGAACCTGGCCTACTCCGACAAGCTGAGCATGGCGGCGTCCATCGAAGCCCGCGTTCCCTTCCTGGACAACGAAGTTGTGGACTTCATGCGGCGAGTTCCTCCGGAGTTGAAGCTACACGGATACACGCAAAAGTATCTGCTCAAGAAATCGATGGAAGGCTTATTGCCACGCGAGGTTATTTATCGGCGGAAAGCCGGATTTGGATTGCCAGTGCGTTCGTGGCTGCGCAATGAACTGCGAGAAATGCTGAACGACTTGCTTTCGCCCGATCGCGTCCGGCAGCGCGGAATCCTAAATCCGAAAACGGTCGCCCGGTTCCTGCGGGAAAACGCGTCGGGCGAGCGAGACTACACGCTGCAACTCTGGGCTCTGCTGACGCTGGAAGTTTGGCAGCAGTGTCTGGTAGACGGACGGAATCTGGCACTCACATCGAAGGCTGCGAATCTTTAGGCGCTACCTTCCAACGCAAGACGGAGTGATTGCAATGCGGCTCTGGATTGATTTTGACAACTCGCCTCATGTTCATTTCTTCGCGCCCCTGATTCGAGCGCTGGAGCGTAACGGCGTGGACGTGATGGTGACCGTCCGCTCGTTTGGACAGACCGAGGAACTGGCCAAGTCCTATGGGATTCCCTATACCGTCATCGGTGCGCACCGCACGCCTAAATTTATCCTGACGCGGGTTACCGCAACCCTCCGGCGCGGACTAAGCCTGGCCCTGTTCGCCCGGCATCGGCAGCCTGACCTGGCTATTAGCCACGGGTCGCGCGCTTTGGTGCTGGCGGCATGGTGGCTTCGTGTCCCGTCGATGACCATTTACGACTACGAGTTCGTGTCTTCGAATTTCTTCTCTAGAGTCTCGGAGAAGGTCATGGTGCCGGAGACGATCCCGGCTGATCGATTGCGACTGCAAGGCATCGATCTAAAGAAGGTGATTCGCTACCCCGGTTTCAAAGAGGAGGCTTACGTTTACGATCTCTCGATTTTGCCGGACATCCTGCAGGAGCTGAACCTCGATCCGCGCCGCTTGATTATTACCCTCCGGCCGCCCGCGACCTGGGCTCATTACCACAACCCCAAGTCGGAAATTCTGTTCAAGGCTTTGATTGTGCGATTGAGCCGGGAGCCGGACGCCCAAGTCATCGTGCTTCCGCGAATGAAGGCCCAAGGGGATCAGTTGAAGGCCGAGTATGGAATGGACCGGCCGCCTTTCCGCATTCTGGAGAAGTCCGTAGATGCCTTGAGCTTGATGAGCTACTCCGATGCGGTCTTCAGCGGTGGCGGGACCATGATCCGCGAAGCCGCGTTGTTGGGTGCAAACGCCTACAGCATTTTCGCCGGGGCTACGGGTGCGGCTGACGAGACCCTGGAGCGGGCGGGCAAACTTCACATTCTTCGCGAACCGGAACAGATACGCGACCTGAATCTGCGGAAAGCCGCAGGCCGCGACAGGAAGGTCAGCGACAAACGAACGACACGCGATTTTTTGTGTCAGCAGATCCTGAATTTCTGTCACCAACATAGTGGAGCGTAGTCAAGCCGAACTCGCCGCAGGGGCTAAAGGCCCGTTGATTTTGCGATGCTTGCGGCACGGCTGAAGCCGTGCCCTTTCAAAACCGGAACTTAATCAGAACTTCTTTAGAAAAGGGGCTGGGAACCTATGAGCAGTAATGTTGCGGTGGCCACCAAAACCGGAATTCGCGTTCCCTTTCTCGATCTGAAACAGCAGTACGCGAACCTGAAGGCCGAACTGGCTCCCGCAATCCTGCGCAGCCTTGACGAGGCGTTCTACATCGACGGTCCTGCGGTCAAGGAGTTTGAAGCGGAATTTGCGCGCTATTGTGGTACCCGAGAGTGCGTGGCTCTCGATTCCGGTACGGCAGCGCTCCATCTCACCTTCCTGGCTGTTGACATTGGGCCGGGCGATGAGGTGATCGTTCCAACCAACACCTTTATCGCCAGCGCCTCGGCGGTCGCCATGACCGGCGCCACCGTCGTTCCTATTGATTCCGACGAAAAGACCTGGCTGATGGATCTAAACCAGGTCGAGGACAAGATCAGTAACAAGACCAAAGCCATCGTCGCCGTTCACCTGTATGGTCAGCCCGTACAAATGAATGAGCTGCGAGAGATCTGCGATCGAAAGGGATTGCTGCTGATTGAAGATGCTGCGCAAGCCCACGGAGGAAAGTATAGGGGCCGAACGGTTGGCAGCCTGGGTGAGGTGGGATGCTTCAGTTTCTATCCTGGCAAAAACCTTGGCGCCTACGGAGATGGAGGGGCTATTACCACCAACCAGGCACGATTGGCCTTACGCGTACGGCGGCTGGCTAACCATGCCCGCATAAATAAGTACGAGCACGGAGAAGTAGGCTGGAATTTCCGGATGGATGAGATTCAAGGCGTAGTCTTGAGACATAAGTTGACCAAGCTCAATGCCTGGAATGAACGGCGCCGGGAATTGGCCCAAGGTTACCTGGCTCAGCTCCAAGATCTACCCCTGCGCACCTATCAGGTCCCGGCGGAGTGCGAAGCCACCTACCATCTCATGAGTGTCGGTGTTGAAAATCCTCGCGCGGTTGCCCGGCACTTAGCGGAGAAAGGAATTGAAACCGGCTTTCACTACCCTATTCCCATTCACCTCCAGCCTGCATTCAAGTCGCTCGGCTATAGACCGGGAGACTTTCCCGTCGCAGAGGCAATCTGCTCCCATGCCATCTCGCTTCCTATCTTCCCGGAGATGACCAGCGAACAGTTAAATCTGGTTTGCACCGCTCTCCGCACCTGCCTACTATGTCACTAAAGTGACACACAAAAGGATAATTAATATTACACATTAGTTGTCATTTTACTGTTGCATGTATGTCCTTATAGTGCTATCTTCCTCCCACTGATAGTGCTATACGGGGTTGAGGATTTCGTCTGCCGCTGGTTGGCTTTGATCTCGTAACTATCCATAAAACATAGTATTTTCACGTTGCGCCGGTGAAGGGGATAGCCACCATGAAAGTGGGCGTTGTGGGTTGTGGTTACTGGGGACCGAACCTCATTCGGAACCTGATGGAGACTAATCGCTGCGAAGCGATCTACTGCCACGATGCAAACTCGCGTTCGACCCAAAAAGTTAAAAACCGCTACCCGTCGTTACTGATAACCGCGAGTCTGGCGGAACTCGTCGCAGAGTGCGATGCGGTGATGATTGCAACGCCGGTGTCGAGTCACTGCGAGATAGCGAAATCTGTTCTCAAGCAGGGCAAGGGAGTCTTCGTGGAGAAGCCCCTGGCTGCGTCGTCGCGAGAGTGCGAAGAGCTGATCGAGCTGGCTGAGCAAAAGCGCGCGACTTTGATGGTGGGACATACCTTCGTTTATAGCCCTCCGGTGCGCAAGATCCGGGAATACTGCGATCGCGGTCAACTGGGCCATCTCTATTTCTTGAGCTCGTATCGCGTCAATCTCGGCATTCACCGCCGCGATGTGGACGTGATGTGGGACCTCGCTCCCCATGATCTTTCGATGTTCCTGTACTGGATGCAGGAAACTCCGGTGAGAGTTTCGGCCGCGGGACGCGCGTGCATTGGCAGGATGCTGGACATCGCGTCTCTGCGTCTGGAGTTCGCCTCGGGCGCCATCGCCCATCTGGAAGTCAGCTGGCTCGCTCCCAGCAAGCTGCGCCGGACGGTGCTGGTCGGAAGCAAGAGCATGGTGCTCTACGACGACATGGACGTCGACAAGGTAAAGCTCTACGACCGCGGTGTGCTGCAAGACGCGCCCAACAGCTTCGGCGAATACCAATTGACTTACCGCTCGGGCGATATTGTTTCGCCTAATCTTGACGCCACCGAACCCTTGCTGAATCAGACGAACCACTTCCTGGATTGCGTGGAAACCGGCGCTCGTCCCGCTACGGACGGAAGGCTCGGCCTGGAAATTGTTCGCATACTGGAAGCCGCGTCGCGTTCGGTAAACAGTGGGGGCAATCTGGCCGAGGTTGAAGGCCACGAGGCCGCGCGGCCTATCGAATTCTTGCGAGCCGCTGTTTAGAGCGTGGTTTCGGATAGAGGCCCAGTCGGCCTTCGCATGCGGAAACTTTTTCGATGAAGGAGGATGCCTTGACGATGTTAGCTACCGCTGAGAAAGATCTGAGACTGTGCAACATTATCTCCGACCAATTCGCTTTGGCAGCTTCGATCGTTCTGGCCATCCTGATTCGCTTTTACCTTCCCGGACTGTCGAGCATGTCGCCGCGAACTTTGCTGCACCCTGGTAGCGTGCTGCGCTACGTGGCGCTCATGGCCTTGTGGTACTGGTGCATGCAGGGCACGGGCAACTACCAGGTTGGGGACGACCGCAATCGCCGGATGACTTGGTCGGCCATACAAGGGACCTTGCTGTTTACGGTAATCGTATTGGCCATGGCATTCTTTGAGTGGTCGCTATTCTCGCGCGCGGCAGTGGTGCTTTTTGCTCTTACAGCCGCGATGGCGACCGTCGCCTTACGTAAAACCGTTCCCCAACTGATGCTGCGGATGCTGCGGCGACAGAATGCCATCAAGGTTCTGCTAATCGGCGAAGGACCGGTAGCAACTCACATAGCTTCGCTCCTGGAGCAAAGCTATGGACACACACTCATCCACATCCTGTCTCTCACAGCGTCGGACATACCCCCTACGGGTGAAAGCGATCTGGAAGGTTTCAAGTCCCTCTTGCAGCAATATAGCCCCGACGAAGTGATCCTGGCGCGCGAAGGCCGGCCAGCCGGAGCCATCAGCGAACTCTTGAATTTGTGCAACGAGTACCGCATACCCTGGCATTTTGTGCCCACTCTCGACCAATTGGTTTTCTCCAACGTGCGCACTCACCTGGTAGGAGGCTTGCCGCTTATCGGTGTTCCAAGTTGCGCACTCTCAGCGCTCGATCTGGCAGTTAAGCGCCTGATCGACATCGTCGTGGCGTCGACTATCATGATATGCGCCGCGCCTTTTTTCGCTGCTCTGTGGCTAGCGGTGAGATTGACGTCTCCCGGACCGGCGATCTTTATCCAGAAGCGTGTGGGCCATAAGGGACGCACTTTCAACTTCTATAAGTTTCGCACGATGTATATCAGCCGGGACGATACGACCCATCGTGATTATGTCGCTCAATGGATTTCAAATCAGGCCTACACGGCGACAGAAAAGCAGAAGACATTCAAAATCGTAAATGATCCCCGAGTCACGCCAGTGGGCAAACTGCTGCGGCGCTACAGCCTGGACGAACTCCCACAACTGCTGAATGTCCTCAAGGGCGACATGAGTCTGGTAGGTCCGCGGCCTGCACTGCTCTACGAAATCGAGATGTACAAGGAGTGGCACAAAGAACGGCTGGAAGGAATTCCGGGACTTACCGGCCTGTGGCAAGTAGCGGGAAGAAACCAGTTGTCGTTCGACGAAATGGTGAAGTTGGATCTGCAATATCTCCGGAATTGGTCACCTTCGCAGGACCTGAAGCTGATCATGAAGACCGTCCCAACCGTACTGCTGGGAACGGGGCACTAGACGCAAACTCCATGTTTTTCAGACTTCGCACCTCCGCCGGTCCGCGTTCGCTGAGTAGTCTGACGTCGGCCAGCTCTTGGATCGGAATACTCACAGGCTCGCCCGCACTGAGCGTGACGACCGCGGGATGTCTGACTCTTGGCATCCTTGCGCTGGTATTCCTGCCAAAACTCTATATCGTGGCAGCGGCTGTAGCGCTAATCGTCTCGCTGGGAATGATGTACCTGGTTGCCAGCACCATGCACGCCCGGGTAAATGGGGTGTTGCTGACCTGGTTGTTGATTTCGCCGCTAGCCTACTACTTCCTTTCCGTTCCTGCCGAGAAGCCGATCTTCACTTTCGACCGGTTCGTGATTGCTATGCTCGCCGGCGCAATTATCTTGGTACCTGGTTCCGAAGCCACTCCAGTGCCGCGAGAAGTGAAGCGGGCGGCGTTGGCTTGGTTGGTGTTCCTGGCGTTTGCGTTCACTTCACTGGTACCGGTGTGGAGCGATCTGGGCGTGGCCGGCACTCGCTTAATCACGGAAGCTTTCATTTTTCCGGCATTGATGGCCCTGTTCATCATCAGGGTTTTTCCGGCGCAGCGCTATGTTCGGCAGATGCACACGCTGATCGGGCTGATGACTCTCTACTGTGCCGCGATCGCGATACTCGAATTGCTAACCGATAGGGATCTGCTGCCAATCCCGGGAGCTACTTTCTACGGAACCGATCAGACCGGAGTTCTGCCCCGAGTCAACGGGCCTTTCGATACTAACTTTTGCCTGGCGCTGATTGGAGCGATCTCTCTGTTTCTGCTCTTGTTCCTGGGTAGCGTGATGGAAAGGCCGATCAGTCGCGGGCGCAAGTGGCTACACTGGATGGGGATCTTGTCGGCTACCGTCATGATCTTGCTTCCGCAATTCCGCACGCTGGGCATCGCATTTGCCATCGTGCTGTTTCTGGAGCTCTATCGCAACCGGCGCGTGAATGCCCGGGTCGCGGTTGCCGCCGTTATCCTGTTGCTTGCTCTGGCGATTTTCTGGCTGCCTGCAGTTGCGCCAACATTTTTCGATACTCGCATAGCTGATCCTACAAATTTCTATGCCCGAGTAGCGCAGCAACAGCAGACCTGGGAACTCTTCCTGCAACATCCAGTCAACGGTTCGGGCTTCGCCAATTTCATGCAGGCCATTCAGACCGTCTCCAGCGCGAGTTTTCACGACGTGGGTTCGGTAGACACAGCTCACAATTCTCTGGGATCGATATTGGCCGAGACCGGGATTGTCGGGACTCTGCCCTTCCTGGTAGCCAATGTATTGTGGTTCCTGGCATTCTTCCGCTTGCGCCATGCGGGAACACCGGTGGCCGCAGCCGCGTGGCGGTACTTCCTTTATATCTTTGTGTGCTACTGGATCATGGGCATGACTCTGGTTTCGGCCTATGAACGCGACCTTAACCTCTGGTACATGTTGGCCTGCGCAATTATGTACAAGCTGGCGCTGGTTGAAGGACGCCAGTCCGAGTTCTATCGGCCCCAGGTATATCGCACGCGAATCGCAAGACCAACTTTGGAGCATTCATGAGCAACGCCGTCGATCTGGCTCGCGCCCACCGGAACGAAACGCCACTCTATCTGACAGAAGAAGCGCGCTATAACGAATATCCCTGGCTGTATGAGACAGCGGAATTCACCCAGCATCCTGGAGAGGATGGGATTAGGATCCTGATGCCAAACTTGTTCCAGGGACTTGGCCGGAAATCGAATGTGCAGGTTGCATGCCTCCATCAGTGGAACGCGAGTTGGAAAATAGCCGATTGATGCGCTGGCTCTATGTACCGGCGGTCACATTGCTTCTTGTGGCCTGCTGGTCGTCTTTGCTGGTCTCTATCGCGGAACAAGAACCCGAACCAGCGGCCAAGGTCAAGCTCTCCTCAGTTGCCGACAGTATTTCCTCATCTCCATTTGCCTCTTCCTTGCTGATGCTGGGAAACTCGCAGGTGTTTGAGATCCCAGGTTTTGTGGCCGGCGACCTGGCAACACCGCAATGGCTGCAAATCTTTCTATCACGCCGCGCCTCCCACGCAGTGGGACTACAATCCGGCGCGTTGGGCGGAATGACTGCCGGCGAGATGTTGGTGCGGACCGTCCAATGGGGAGCGACATTCGACAAATCAGGGCAACTGTTGATCGCAATTCACCCTTCGGAATTCAGTCAGGTCGTGATCCGATCGGAGATAGCGGCCGCATCAACCAACCCACAAGTAAAAGCGACCCTGTCTGACATGGTGCAACGCAATCCGGACTTGCCTCTTGCTGCGGCAGAAGTTAAACGCCTGCTGACACTACCTCCACCCGGAGGCAGGATGGAAAAGTTTGAGAGTGGTTTGCAAAATGGTGTCGCGCGATCGCTGCCGATCTTTGCCCGCAGGGACGATCTGCTCGCCGTTGGAGATCTGCTGTTTGTCAGGGAGCGCAATCGAATCTTCGGAATCAAGACCATGCGTCTCACTCCGTTCAAGCCGGAGAGTTATCGCACCAACCTCGAGTTCCTCGAACTCATCCTGCGATATGCCAGGAAAAATGGTATTGCCACTTATCTTTATCTGGCGCCGGTCCGTCCGGCAGCCGAAAGCGTTTACGCCGACAGCGATGTGTCTGCGATCGCGTCCGATGTGACGGCCTTAGCTGGAAGATATGGTGCTCAGCTGAAGAACTATCAACGAATTCTTCCTGAGCAGTATTGGACACGCTATCCAGATAATCGCCACAACCGGATTGAAGACATAGCGGGGCAGCCGGATCCCGCCCACTTTATGGAGCCAGCCCATAAGATGCTGGCGGAAGCAATTGACCAGAGTTGGGGAGAACTCATGGTCCGGCGTGCCAAGCTGGCGCGTGAAGACCACCGTGCAGCGTCGACTTCTCGCCAGGACGATGACAATCCGCAACGAGCTTCCCTGCCGGTGACCTATGGGCCCAACGCGAAACCCTAGATCGCGTTCCGCGCTGAGTTCGTCGAGACTGCTATTGCCGGTGGCTATGGTGTTCGTTCTCTTAGCGGGAACCGGCAGTACCACCGACGTCGACATCGCGCTTCGCGCTCTCCATCCCAGTGAGGTGTTCAGCCTGCAACCTGGCGAGGACGCAACGCCACTGGCGAGGGACGTTGAATTCCCGGATGGCAAGTTTCATCCCGCGCTTCTGCTGAGAAACCAAAGCCGTATTACGTATGCGATTCCAGCTGGGCAAGGTTCTTTTCGTGGAGTTTTCTATAGGGCCGATGCTGCCGGCTCCGGCACGAGCGACCCCCAAAACGACTACAACCGAATCCGCGTGCGCCTGCTGGTAGACGGCAACCCTGCTTACGACACGGTGCTGGATGTCACCATGCCGCCGGAACAATTTGCGATCCCTGTCAACGGAGCGAAGACGCTGACCATTGCCGTCGACCAGATGTTAGCCGGCGGGGCATTCTATCTGGCTGACGCGGTTTTCTCTTCGCAGCCCATCGCTCATGCCACTACTCTGCACCTGTTGCCGCTGGGCGCGGGATATGCCAACTCCGGAGCGAATGTTCGCCAGGTTGCATTTCGCACATATCATCCCGGCGAACTGGTGCCGCTTCAACTGGAGTATGCCGGCGCGGCTCGGGACGGCCGTGTTGCCATTGCGATAGTGTCGAGCCAGCAAACTGATCCCATCACAATCATCGTGCCCGTAGCCTTGCATCCTGGCGATCAAGGTTCCGCAGGAAATGCCAGTTGGCAGGTACCTGTCGTCCTGGGACCTGCGCAACTGGAGCTGCGGGCCAGCATCAACGGGAAGCAGGTGTATCGGCGCACGTTGAAGATCGCTATTGCAAGACGGGTTGACGTGTCGCAGGATTCGCCCTCCAGTACCTTCGGAATCCACCTGTCGTCGGCGGGCATTCCCTATCTTGCGGACGCGGTCGCCGACATCTGGGGCGCCAACTGGGCCCGAGTATTTCTGCGGTGGGAGGTGGTCGAGTTCGAACGTGGGCGATATGACTGGCGCCGGATCGACGAACTCGTCGACGTCTATCGCGCGCAGAATATTCAGATTCTCGGTGTGCTTGGCGAAACCGCGCCAAAGTGGGCGGCGCCTTCAGGACCTGAGACCGTCGCCAAGTTCAACCAGTTTGTACGAGCTGCGGTAGAGCACTTGCAAAACAAGATCAGCTACTGGGATGTGTACAACGAAGTGGATTCGAAATATCACGGGGGCATCGTCATGGACAAGACGGACCCCACGGCTGATATTCGTCTGCTACAGGAGGAGATGAAGACGATCCGTCAGGTCCAACCTGGCGCAAAACTGGTTTGCTGTTCGACCGGAACGAGTTACTGGCTCGCCTACGACAAGCGGCTTTATGACAACGGATTGCTAGACATGATCGACATCCTGTCGTCTCATCCCTATCAGGCCGGTTCGCCGGAACAGCGGGACGGCGTCTTCAACTACTTCGAAGTCGTTGCTGGACTTCGCGGCCTGGAGCATAGCTACGGAGCCGACAAGCCTGTCTGGAGCACCGAAGCAAACTGGATTATCGGACCGGAAGGACAACCGGGAGTGACCGCGCCGGATGTCAACGAGCATACCCAGGCGCAATACCTGGTCCGAGTAAACTTGCTCTCCCTGGCGCTGGGAGTTCCTTATTTCGTTCATGCGCCATTCTTCACGCCATTTCATCGAGAAGTCATGGTGGATACGATCGCATCGTACGCTAACATGACCTACAACTTCGCGGGCGCGACGAATGCCCGGCTGCTCAGCTTACCGGACGGCATTTACGGCGTGGAGGCGAGTGTTGGTTCGAGAACCATTCTTGCCGTGTGGACCACTCGCGATTCTGCTCGAGTCAAGATCACCGGAATGCGCGACCTGCGCTTCGAGGACACCTACGGCAACGCCATCGCCTACGATGCCGCCAACGTTCCTGTGAGCGGCGATCCTGTTTATGTCGCCGGCGCCGGCAATCCCGCGATTTTGGCGGAGCAGATCGCGCCGGCCCCGGTCGCAACGCTGCTGCCGAATCCCTGGACTTGGGACAAAACTCTGCTTCAGCATTACAAGCAAACTGCATCTGGAGTTCACATCACCACTACACGCACAAACTACGGCGATCTGCTTACATCTCCTCGGATCGCAGTGTCGCCGAATTCCTGCTACGTTGTCAGCATGTCAATTCAGACTTACAGCGGCGGAGTGGCGATGGTTGCCGCGGATGCAGCAACCGGAAGGCGAATCGGGTCAGCCATCAATCTGTTCAATGTGACCGGGCATGACGATTACGAGCCGGGGTTGAAAGTGAAAACGAGATCAACGACACAGATGAAGATTGTGTTGATCGCCGACAATCCTAACGAGCCTGAGGTGACGGACTTCGAGGTTTCGCTTCCGCGAATTTCGCCGTGCGACCGCCGGTAAGGCTCCTAAGAAAACTCTGATCGAGTCCCAAAGCCAGGCCCCGCAGCGGCTAAACAGTTTGCTGAAAAACTCGGAAAAGCAGATCCCTGGTGGGCTGAAGCCCACGACAGATGACAAAAATAAAGGGCTTATATGGCGCACCTAAAGGTGCGCCCCTTCAAAACGCGTCGAACCTTTTCTGCCGTAGACTCTTCGTCCTTACGATTCTCTGGCCAATTCCGGATGCTCTTGCAATAGCTTCTGGCGGGTGGTGGAGCGCGCCGGCTTCCCTGCCGTACTTTTTACGATCCACTTTGGAGGCTTGAGAAACACGGTTCGCACTGCCACCCCCATGTTTGCCACAACATTGCTACGAAGCTCGCGTTCGATTTCGTCAGCTCGCAATAAATGCTCTTCGTTTTCCACTTCGGCCACAACCACGATATCTTCCGTGCCGAGATCGGGATTGAACAGGCCCAGCGCGATGGCGCGGCCATCGTGAATTGCCGGATGACTGCACACAATTTCCTCGATGTCCTGGGGATAGATATTTTCGCCGCCGATGATGAGCAGGTCCTTCTTGCGCCCGACGACATACAATTCACCATCGCGTAAGAAGCCCAGATCGCCGCTGTAGTACCACCCGTCGCGGAGCGCTTTCTCGGTGAGATCGGGCCGGTTGTAATAGCCCTGGAACAGCGAATCGCTCTTGATCGCGATCTCGCCCACGTAGCTCGTATCCAAAACTTCCCCTGAATCCGAAACGATCCGGACCTGGTTGCTGGGAAGAAGCTGGCCTGAGGAAGTGAAGGAGATGGCACCCGCTGTGCCTTCAGCAATAGGAGCGATGAAATGTTGGCTGCGAAAGCGAGATCCGTCTGCCCAGACAACAGTCGGCCCGGTTTTGCCATGAATGCCGGATTGGGTAACCGCAAACACATTTTCCGCCATGGCATAGGACGCCTGTAGAGCTTCCCGCTTTAATCCGCATGGCGCAAACGCGTTATAAAACTCGTCCATGCTGGAAGCGCGAACCGGCTCCGAGCAATTAATGAGAGCGCGGGCCGACGACAGATCATATTTGGACCAGCGCTCTTTGGGGGTGCGTCGCGGGACGAACTGGAAAGCAAAGTTGGGGAGCCACGCCAGCGTGCATCGGTGTTCAGTAAAGATCTGCAGCATGGTCTCGGGATGCATGACCCAGTCCAGCGGAGATTGCATCACGACCGGCAGATGGCACACCATGGGCATGATGAAGCAGGCGATCAAGCCCATGTCGTGATAAAGCGGCAGCCAACTGTAAACCGAGTCGCGGGTATCGTCGAGTTTGAGAACGGAAGAGAGATGCTCAAGATGCTGCAGAACGGAAGCGTGGGTCAGCGCTACGCCCTTCTGCAAGCCGGTAGTTCCCGCCGAGTGCTGGATGAAGGCCAGCGACTCGGGCGAGTTGCCGGCGTCAGGCAGTTCTATCTGGGAAGCGGGGAGCTTGTTCCCTTGCGGCTCTCAGCAACTTCGTCTCTTCGCCAAAGCTGACGTGGCCAAGCAGATCGTCGGGAAACTCGTCGTCAATCACAACCGCTTTGGCCCGTAGATTAGCCGTTACTCCCGCCAATCCGAAGCGGTATTTCGAAGGTTCAACCTTGAAGTTAGGGTACGCGAGGATTGCAGGAACCGCTCCCAACAGCATCGCGCCAGCAAACGCCGCCATCAGGGGAATTCCCTGAGGCATGATCAGGATGACGCGGTCGCCCACGACAATGCCGTTGCTCCGGAGAAGCTGGGCCTGCACTTGCGCCCGCTGGCGGAACTCACCGAAGGTGACAGTCTGCTGCTCATCCTCGTCAATCCAGGCGGTGACAAACGGCCGATCGGACGGGGCCGAGAACAGCGCATCCACCAAGGTTCGATATCGTGTCGTAACCATCAGGCGATTCGCTCTGACTTCCTCATTGTGGACTCGTACGGGAACCAGCATACCGGGTTTCCAGCTTATCAGCGGTAGATTGCGGCGCCGACAGCAATCTGCATGATTGACTGCATGGTCGAGGTCATCACGGCTCGGCTTGAGGTTGGGATAAAGATGATATCTTCCTTTTGCAATGCGATGTCGGGCATCTTAGCTTTCAACATGGCGTTCAGCGGAAGGGGGATTTCGTGGTACTGACCATCGGATGTCTTGCGAATAATGCGGGCCGCACTTAGCTTCGCATCTTTCGTGGTGCCCTGAGCCATGGCAATTGCCTGCAACACGGTCATGCGCTCGCCATTCTCCATCACCAGACCGCTGGGACGTTGCACTTCACCGACAACATATACCAAAGGAGCTTTGGTTACGACGATGGTGTCGCCGGGGTACACAGCAACGTTGGCCTGCGGATCCTGCCCGTCCTGCATCAAGGTAATTTTTGTCACCTGATCGGGATTGTCGCGACGGGTAACGTTGACTGTGTTGCCGGCTTTATTGGTTACACCGCCGGCCGCGGAGATTACTTCCAACAAATGGCGAGTGCCCTCCAGTTGGTAAATGCCTGGCTTATTCACCTCTCCCAGAATCGACACTCCGCCTTGCACATCCTCCCGAATGAAGACAGCGAAGTGGGGATCCTTCAATATCTCTTTTTCGATAGAGAGTTTCGCTAGCTTGGTTTCGGTTTCGGAAGTAGTCAGGCCGCCGACATGAACCTGTCCAACTAGTTGCAGGGAAATGTTGCCGTCGCTGTCGACGCGGACCTTCTGCGACATGTCCTCCAGTCCGTAGACGTTGACCTCGAGCAGGTCTCCGCCGGCAATGCGGACCTGGCTGGCATCGTATTTGGCGGGCATGTCTGCGGGCAAACTCGGTGTGGACGGTGGCTTGACTGCCCTCTCGGCCGCGAGAACAGCTGCCGGGACATTCGCCTGGTTGCTATTCTGGGTCTGAGCCTTAAGAGCGGGCCCCGACCACAACCCGGCGGAAAGGGCAGTGCAAAGCGCGAAAGCACGAACTGATTTCCGCATTCGTCGGCACCTGAACACTCAAGCTTGGAGTGCAATGAATTAAAAGGTTGTCAATCGCCGAAGATCGAAATGTCCTCGGTTCAAGTGATCTCTTAGTGACTATGGCAACGACAGGGATGGGTTTCGGAAGCGTCCCGGACCCCGAAGCATAGCTTGACTTTGTCACAAATAGGAATGTCAGGGAGCAAGGCTGTGTTGAAAGTACTGATGCGATCGACTGGCAGAATGCCGGCCTCTCCGTCTCGATAGGACGATGCGAACAGGGTGGTAGTGCCCGGCTCCAAAGTCACCGTGCGGCTGCCATCGCGTAAGGTCAAAGCGCCTTCCCTGGTGGTAACCGATGTCCCATCGTCCGATCTCACGATATCGAACTTGGCCATGCCATCTTTGGGAGTTACGGTGAGTTGACCAGCTTGAGCCGACATGCCGGCCAGAGTACTGAGGCGAGCGGTGCCCCGCATGATCTCAATCGACGACTGACCATACTGGATCGAAGAGTTCGGATTGACGACGATCGAGGAACCCGGGCGGTTGATGGTCACCACCGAGGAATCAGCGGTGTCCAACCGGTCGCCGGTCGCTATGGTGGTGGAAGACGAGACTGCTTGACCGTTCAAAGTCACGTCGCCATGCGCATAAGCCATGGCGCCGTTATTCTGAGCATGCAATACAGCCAGGGAGAAAAGCACGATTGAGAACAGGCTGAAAACTCTGATACTCCGCATCTCTGTCTCCTCACTGCCCACTATTTTGCCATCTGCAGTGATAAGATGCTAGCCCAAGTAGGCCAATCATGTCAACCTTAATGTGCCATATTTGTAGCGCGACATATTGGCCTTAAAGTGCTATACAGGCAAATGGGTTTGCAGCCTCCGCAACCCTTTTCCCACTTTTTCGAAGCTGTGGCCGCACTCGCAGACCAGCGATCCAGGCAATTTGCCTCCGCAGTCGCACATGAAACCGATTTGCCGGGCGGGGTTGCCCACCATCATCGCGTGATCGGGCACATCACGAAAAATAACGGTGCCAGCGCCGATGAATGCGTAGCGGCCGATGGTGATACCGCACACCACCGTGGCATTAGCACCGATGCTGGCTCCCTCTTCAACCGCCGTTATGACGAACTGCTCGCGGGTCTTCTTCACTTCGGCGCGAGGATTGAGGTCATTGGTAAAAACCGCATTGGGCCCAACAAAAACGTTGTTGGCCAGCGACACTCCGTCCCATACGGCAACCCCGTTCTTGATGGTGACGCCGTCGCCGATCGTGACGTTCGATTCCACGAAGGCGTGATCGCCGATGTTGCAGTTCTTGCCGATGACCGCGCCCTTCATGACGTGGGCAAAGGCCCACACGCGCGTACCTTCACCAATTTCATCGGTCTCAACCAGAGCGTGGGGATGTGCGAAATAACGATTCGGGTTCATGGCTTCCTCCAGGCGAGCGCTGTGGATTGATGGATCGGTCCACCGGAACTTGCAGGCCGAGATATCAAGGATGATTGATTTATGAAATCCATGCGCATTCTACTCCGTCGCTTGGAATGTCACACTGAACGCGGCTATAAGAAAAAAACGCACCCGCGAAAGGGTGCGTTTTGAATTGCCTCGTGGAAGACGATTACTTCTCTTCCTTGTCTTCGTTGGCCGCTTCCGTTTGGGACGCCTGTTTGTTTTCGGCTTCGGCCGACTCCATGGCTTTGCGATTCTCTTCGGCGCGCTTGGCACGGAGTTCAGCCCGCTTCTGGCGTTTCTCGTCGAGCGTCTTCTCGCTGCCGAGCAGCTCCACGAAGGCAATATCACCGCCATCACCTTGACGGAAACCGCCATGAACGATGCGCAGGTATCCGCCCTCGCGGTCGCCATAACGCGGGGAGATGGTGTCGAACAGTTTATCGACCGCATCGCGCGTCATCAGATAGCCGGCGGCCAACCGTCGTGAGGCCACGTCGCCACGCTTGCCCAGGGTGATCATCTTTTCCACGTGAGGACGCATGGCCTTGGCCTTGGTAAGGGTGGTCTCGATGCGCTCTTCCACGATCAGCGAGGTCACCAGGTTGCGCAGCAACGCGCGCCGATGCGAGGTGTTCCGTCCCAACTTCCATCCTGCTCTACGATGACGCATGTCCGTCTTCCTTTTCAGTAGCCAGTATTCAGTCGCCAGTTTGACGTCGGTGTTTCCGACCGAGGTACTCAATCGCGGTATTTCGCTGCGATCTCCAGTTGCTTGTGGCTAACTGACAACCGGCAACTGACCACTGACAGCTGCATTTAGTAATTCGTATCGATGCCGTAGTTCGTCGAGGCCAGCCCCGCCGACTGCGACGCTCCCGAACCCGGAACCGCATTGCCGTGCTCGTCAATCTTCATGCCCAGGCTCAAGCCCATCGACGACAAGATCTCTTTGATCTCGTTCAGCGACTTGCGGCCGAAGTTCTTGGTCTTCAGCATCTCGGCTTCGCTCTTCTGCACCAGCTCGCCGATGGTCTGAATGTTGGCGTTCTTCAGGCAGTTATAGCTGCGCACCGAGAGCTCCAACTCTTCCACCGAGCGATTCAGGTTTTCGTTGCGAATCTCCGGCTTGTCGGAGAGGCCGGCAGCCTGCGCTTCCAGCTCCTCCTCGAAGTTGATGAAGATGTTCATGTGGTCCTTCAGCAACTTCGCCGCCAGACCCAGCGCGTCGGCCGGAGTCACCGAGCCGTTGGTCCAGATCTCGATGGCCAGCTTGTCGTAATCCGTGATCTGTCCCAAACGGGCCGCTTCCACCGAGTAATTGCATTTGCGAACCGGCGAGTGTACCGAATCGATGGGGATAAACCCTAGTCCCAAGTCCTCATCGAAATTCTTATCGGCGGAGACGTAACCGCGGCCTTTCTTCAGCCGCATTTCCATGTCAAGCTTGCCACCTTCACTGATGGTGGCGACGTATACATCTTTGTCCAGCACCTCAACATCGGCGTCGGCTTCGATCATGCCCGAGGTGACCACTCCGGGCTGCTCGGCGCGCAGGTAAATCGCTTTGGGCGCATCGCCGTTGAGGCGGAACGGAATCTGTTTCAGGTTGAGGATGATGTCGGTGGCATCCTCCACTACTCCGGGAATCGACTGGAACTCGTGCAGTACGCCTTCAATCTTGACCGCTGTAACAGCGGCTCCTTCAATCGAAGAGAGCAACACGCGGCGCAGCGCATTGCCAATGGTTGTACCAAAACCACGTTCGAACGGCTGTGCCCAGAAGTGACCGTATTTGTCGGTCAGTGTTTCAGTATCTGTGGCCAGTCGTTTCGGTTTTTGAAAACCTTTCCAAAGCATTTGTAGCTCCTATTTCATTCGGCCGTGCTGCGCGGGCAGACTTACAAAGAAGCCTCTTCCGGCTGATCTGGCGCGAAGGTTTATGGAAAAGTGCGGGACGTTTCGCCGCGCACCGTTCCGGGTGTAACCATGATCCGGACACATGCGCCATCGCGCGTGTTCGAATCTTTCCTACTTGCTATACAGCTCGACGATCAGCTGCTCATTGATCGGCAGGTTGATATCTTCCCGCTTAGGCAACGCAATGACCCGGCCCTTGTAGGCATCGCGATCAATTTCCAGCCAGGCCGGAGGCGGTTGATGAGAGGCGAATTCCTTGGCGCCCTCCACGATCATCAGCTTGTTGCTTCTCTCGCGCACCGCGACTTCGTCGCCGGCATGAACCTGGAAAGAAGGAATGTTGACCTTCTTGCCGTTGACCAGCACGTGTCCGTGGCGCACCAGCTGGCGAGCCTGGCGGCGCGCGACGGCGAAGCCGAGGCGATAGACCACGTTGTCGAGACGGCGCTCCAGCTGTTGCAGCAAGATTTCGCCGGTGACGCCCTTAGCCCGAGCGGCCTTCTCGAAGTAGTTGCGGAACTGGCCTTCCTGAGTGAAGTACATGCGCTTCGCTTTCTGTTTCTCGCGAAGCTGCAGACCGTAGCCAACGATTTTGGCTTTGCGGTCCTTACCATGCTGGCCGGGAGCGAAATTACGCTTCTCGATCGGACACTTGTCGGTGAAGCACTTTGCGCCCTTGAGGAACAACTTCATGCCCTCGCGACGGCAAAGGCGGCATACTGCGTCTTTGTAACGAGCCAAGTTACCTTCTCCTTGTAAGACAGTGGATAGTGGCTAGTCCGGAAACTTCCGGAGGTCGCTGCTCTATTCATCTACGACTGTCTACTTGCTTGCGGATCGGTTTACAGGACTTGGCGTCCCTTCTTCCCGAACCAAGAACCAGTGGTTAGTGGTCAGTTGTCAGTGGCTAGTGAATTAGATGCTCTTACCAACCGTTTCGACCCTTGACCGATTGCGTGCCGGCGGTCCGCGCTAGTTCTATCCACTAGCCACTAACCACCAGCCACTTCTTCTAGACCCTGCGCCGTTTCGGCGGACGGCAGCCGTTGTGCGGAACCGGCGTGACGTCCTTGATGGAGCGGACATCGAGGCCGGAGGCGGACAAGGCACGCACTGCCGACTCGCGTCCCGAACCCGGACCGCTTACGCGCACGTCGACAACCCGCATGCCGTGGTCGCGAGCCTGATTGGCGGCGTTGGCGGCAGCCTGTTGCGCCGCGAACGGCGTGCCCTTACGCGATCCGCGGAAGCCCAGCGAGCCGGAACTTTTCCACGACACCGTATTGCCGGTAGGATCGGTGATGGTAACGATAGTGTTGTTGAAGGATGCCTGAATATGCACCAGCCCGTTGGGGATGTGCTTGCGTTCCTTCTTCTTGAATTTCTTTCCGCTCTTGCCCTTCTTCTCGGCGGCGGAACCCGCTGCTTTAGCCATGGATTATGTCTTCCCCGCTGCTTTCTTCTTATTGGCTACCGTGCCCTTGCGCGGACCCTTGCGGGTGCGGGCATTGGTATGGGTACGCTGGCCGCGAACCGGCAAACTGCGGCGGTGACGGTACCCGCGATACGATCCGATTTCGATCAGGCGCTTGATGTGCATCGAGACATCTTTGCGCAGATCGCCTTCGACGTTGCCGCCTTCCTCGATGACCTGGCGAATGCGGTTAACCTCTTCTTCGTTCAGGTCGCTCACCTTCTTGGTGGGCTCCACATTGGCCGATCCCAGAATATTGGCGGCGCGCGAGTTGCCGATGCCGAAAATATAGGTCAGCGCGATCTTAATGTGCTTGTTGCGCGGAAGATCCACGCCTGCAATACGTGCCATGAGTTGCTCCAAAAAACAGCAACTAGCAACTAGCAATTAGCAACTAGCCACTTCGTTGCCTCGAATCCTGATGTATTCCTTGCCGGCCCTAGTTATGTTCCCAACCAAGACCGACGCCGCTTTATTCGAGCTATGCAGAAGCTAGTTGCTCGTCGCTAGCTGCTAGTTGCTCTATCCTTGCCGTTGCTTGTGCTTCGAGTTCTCGCAGATCACGCGGACTACGCCGTGACGGCGAATCACCTTGCACTTGTCGCAAATCTTCTTTACCGATGCCCGTACCTTCATGATGCCTTTAGTCCCTTCATCTTGTGCCGTCCCTACGGGACTTCGTTCATTCATTCGCCTCTCCCAGCACTCCGCTTCGCTACGTGCTGGGCTAAGCTGTTCCGCGCCTACGGCGCTCGTCCCAAGCTGGTCGAACTGAGCAGCCGACACCAGCAATTATCAGCCGCCTCAAAGCGAGTTCGGCTACTTATACCGATAAACGATGCGGCCGCGGGTGAGATCGTAGGGTGACAACTCTACCGCTACCCGATCGCCCGGAAGAATGCGAATAAAGTTCTTGCGCATCTTGCCGGAGACATGCGCCAGAACCTGGTGCTTGTTCTCCAGCTCCACCTTGAACATTGCGTTGGGCAGTGGCTCCACTACCACCGCCATCACTTCAATCGCGTCTTCCTTACTCATTCAACTCCAAGATTCAGTCCGTTGTCGGTTAACAGTTGTCAGCGGCTAAAGCCGGTTCCTTAACTGCATTCATCGGCACGACTAAAGTCGTGCCCTGATACAAACCAAAACATTTTCCGGTAGAGCCAAGCTTCTCGCGCTACAGCAGAACAATGCGTTTTCCGGTACAACCCAAAACCAAGTCGACCTGTCTGACGTCGCTAGTCGCTAGTCGCTAGTCGTTAGTCGCTAGTCGCTAGTCGCTAGTCGCTAGTCGCTAGTCGCTAGTCGCTAGTCGCTAGTCGCTAGTCGCTAGTCGCTAGTCGCTAGTCGCTAGTCGCTTTCTGGCAACTGACAACTACTCGGTTAGAATCACTGGCCCATTCTTCGTCACGGCAATGCAATGTTCGAAATGGGCACTGTAACTTCCGTCCTCGGTTACTGCGGTCCACTTGTCGTCCAGCAACCGGGTTTCCGGCCGGCCCATATTCACCATCGGCTCGATGGCGATAACCATGCCATCGCGCAGTTTCGGCCCATGCCCCGGCGTCCCGTAATTCGGAACCTGGGGATCTTCGTGCAGCTTGGTGCCGATACCGTGTCCCACGAACTCCCGCACTACACTGAAGCCGTTGGACTCAACCAGTCGCTGCACTGCCGATCCAACATCGCCGATCGTGTTGCCCACTCGCGCCGCCTCGATACCCAAGGCCAGCGACTCGCGCGTGATATCGAGCAACTTCTGCAACTCCGGCGTGAGACCGTCTACCGCAACCGTAATGGCCGAGTCACCGTAGTAGCCGTCGAGCACCACACCGCAGTCGAGCGAAACAATATCTCCCGCCTTCAAGACCCGGCGCTCCGACGGGATGCCATGCACGATCTCGTTATTCACCGAGGTGCACAGCACACAAGGGTAGTCGTAATACCCCTTGAAAGCTGGTTTTGCGCCCAGGTCGCGGATCTTGCGTTCGGCTACGCGCTCCAGATCCATGGTTGAGCGGCCCGGAGCTACTGCATCCCTGGTCGCTTCGAGTACTTGTCGAACGATGTGCCCGCTGCGGCGCATCTTTTCGATTTCCGAATGCGACTTACAAACGATTGACATTCTCGATTGCGCTAAATGCCTGCGCCATTACACTTTCTACGGGCTGGTCACCGTCCACTTCGATCAGCCGCCCGCGTGCCTTGTAATAGTCCACCAAGGGCAGCGTCAGCTGCTCGTAGGCCTTCATCCGTTCCACGAAAACGTTTTCCGCATCGTCCGGGCGCGCCGTTAACGGCGTGCCGTCAACATCACAGATGCCCTGGACTTTGGGAGGCTGAAAGTAGACGTTATAAATCAGCCCGCAGGTGGGACACGACCGACGTCCGGTAATCCGTTGCAGTAGTGTATTATAATCTACCGTCAGCCGGATCACAACCGGGGCCGCGCACGCCTGCTGGGCACAAACATCGCCCTGTTTTTCCGTCCGCATCTTCTCCAGATGCGCGTCCAGCCATTCCGCCTGACGCACCGTCCGGGGAAAGCCATCGAGAATAAAGCCGCGACAGCAATCCGCTTCCTGCAACCGGTCCGCCACCATGTCGCAAACCAATTCGTCCGGGACCAGGTCACCGCGATTCATGATCGCCTTGGCTTGCATGCCCAGTTCCGTCTGCCGGGCCACATTCGCCCGCAGAATGTCTCCGGTAGAGATCTGCGGAATGCCGAAGGTGTCAGAGATCAGCTTCGCCTGCGTTCCTTTGCCAGCTCCTGGCGGTCCCAGCAGGATGATGGGACCAGCCACGCGTGCGTTCGCCTTTACGCCCACTGCTGCGGAAGTCTGCGCTTCCATGTTCTTTACCCTGAGAGCCGAATAATTGGCCCTTTCTGCCCGCCGCTAGACAGGCCGGGACTCCCGGTGCCCCAAAAACAGCAACTAGTTATTACTAGCAACTAGCTTTATTCTCGTCCTAAGCCGTAAATACCTCGAACGCCAGCTTTCGTCCGGCCTAATGGCAACACCTGGTAAATCGCAAGAGCTAGTTGCTAGTCGCTAGTTACTAGTTGCTCCTTCTCCTTACCACGTCGACCGGCGCCCGCGGATTCTTCCGCTGCGCGGAGTAAAGCCTTCGTAGTGACGCATGACCAACTGCGATTCCACCTGATTAATAGTATCCATCGCCACACCTACCACGATCAGCAGCGAGGTGCCGCCGAAGTAGAAGTTCACGCCCAAACCGTTGGTCACCCAGGCCGGCAATCGTTCAAAGAAGGTGCCGATAGCTCCGGGCAGGTGATTCAGCCGGATACCGGCAATCATCCATTCCGGAATGAACGAGATCAGGATCAGGTAGAGAGCGCCCACCAGGGTGATGCGGGTCAAAATATCATTGATGTAATTCGCCGTTCGCACGCCCGGGCGGATACCTGGAATGAATCCGCCGTACTTCCGCATGTTGTCGGCTACTTCGGTGGGATTGAAGATGATCGACACATAGAAGTAGGCGAAAAAGATAATGCCAATCGCGTACAGCAAGGTGTACATCGGTTCGCCCCAGCGCAGCGAATCCAGCATGCGGTCAACCACCACGCTCTTGCCCTTAAGCATCGCTCCCGCCGTCTGCGGCAAGGTGAGGATCGAGGAGGCGAAGATGACCGGCATGACGCCACCGGAGTTTACCCGCAGCGGCAAGTGGGTCGATTGCCCACCCATGATCTTGCGGCCCACCACGCGCTTGGCATATTGCACCGGAATGCGCCGTTCGCTGCGTTCCACGAAGACAATGAACGCCACCACCGCGACCATCAGCACGACCAGCATCAGCATGGCGGGAACGGTGAACGCGCCCCAAGCTTGCGATTGCGCCTTTTCGGCCAGGTCCGCGACGGCTTTCGGCAAGCCCACCACGATACCGGCAAAGATCAGCAGCGACATGCCATTGCCCACGCCGCGCTCGGTGATCTGCTCGCCCAGCCACATGATGAAGACGCTGCCCGTGGTGAGGGTCAACATGGTCATCAGCACAAAACCCATGCCCGGGTTGACCACGAAGTCAGGCTGTCTCTGCAAAGTAAAAGCGATGCCCAGCGACTGGACGGCGCTCAATCCCAGAGTCAGATAGCGCGTCCACTGGGTGATTTTCTTTCGCCCCAGCTCGCCTTCCTTCTGCAACTTGGCCAGCGGTTCGTAGACCACGGTCATCAACTGCAAAATGATGGATGCCGTAATGTACGGCATGATGCCCAGGGCGAAAACTGTCAGCCGGCGTAACTGGCCGCCGCTGAACAAATCGACGAAACCCAGGAAGCTGCCACGGTTCTGATCGAAGAACTGCGCCAGCTTGTCGGCGTTGATCCCGGGCGTGGGAATGTGTCCGCCCAGGCGATACACGGCAAGCAGCCCAAGCGTAAACAGAATGCGCTTTCGCAGATCGGGAACGCGGAATACGTTGGCTAACTTCTCAAGCATAAAACTCCAAAAATCAGTTGCCGGTTGTCGTGGCCAGTTGTCGGTAAAAACAACCAATCGCTCTCGACAACTCACAGCGAAGCCAAATTACAAATTCATTGCCTGCAGTGTCAGCAGGCCCAAACAAGCTGACAGTCGACTACTGACTACTGGCTACTGCTTTTTGACTGACAACTTGTATTTTGCCGCCGGCCTTCTCGATCTTCTCCTGGGCCGACTTGGAAAACTTGTGTGCGTGTACGGTGAGGGCCTTGGTCAACTCGCCCTGACCCAGCACCTTGACCAGCGTGTTCTTCGAGCTCACCACGCCGGCCTTGCGTAAAGATTCGGGTGTGATCTCGGCTTCGCCCATGCTCTCCAACCGCCCCAGGTTCACCACTTCGTATTCGACCCGGAAAATGTTGGTGAAGCCGCGCTTGGGCAGACGGCGATGCAGAGGCATCTGGCCGCCTTCAAAGCCGCGCATGATGCGCGAGCCGCTGCGCGATCGCTGGCCCTTGTGGCCCCGGGTCGAGGTCTTGCCCATGCCCGAGCCCATACCACGGCCCACGCGCTTCTTGTTCTCCGACGCCTTGCGGGGCGCATGTAAATTGCTTAAATTCATTTGAGTACCTTTGTCGCTTAGCGACCGCTTCCAATTTCAGCCAAGTAAGCAGCGGCTGAAGCCGTTTTTTCGTCGCCGCTACGGCAGGTTCTAAAGACGTGCCCTGACACAAAGCAGTATGCGGCAAATCACAGCATAATTCTAATTGCTAGTTGCTACTTGCCAGTTACTGCAACTGACAACTATTTCAAAATCTCGACCAGATGCGGCACCTTGGCCACCATACCGCGGATCGACGGCGTGTCTTCGCGCTCCACTACCTGGTTCAGGCGGGTAAAGCCCAGCCCTTTGATCACCAGCTTCTGCTTCACCGGAGCCGCAATCGCCGAACGCACCCACTTCAACTGCATCTTTGTGCCCGGCTTGGCTGCCGCCGTTTCTACCTTTTTTCGATTGCGCGCCATAGTTACAGCTCCTCGACCGTCTTGCCACGCGATGCCGCAACGTCCCGACGATCGCGGAGCTTGCCCAGCGCGTTGAACGTAGCCTTGATCACGTTGTGCGGATTAGTAGTTCCAATGGATTTGGTCAGCACGTTCTGAATTCCGGCCGAGGTCATCACCGCGCGCACCGCGCCGCCGGCGATCACTCCCGTTCCTTCCGGAGCCGGCTTCAGCAGCACCATTCCCGAACCATAGCGGCCCAGCACCTGGTGGGGAATCGTGGTCTGGGTCAGGTTGACGCGCAGCAGATTCTTCTTCGCCGATTCGATGCCCTTGCGAATGGCCTGCGGAACTTCCTTGGCTTTGCCGGAACCGTAGCCCACGACCGCCGAGGCCGGATCGCCTACGACCACCAACGCTGCGAACGACAGGTTCTTGCCGCCCTTCACTACTTTGGTGACGCGGTTGATCGAGACCACCTGGTCCTTCAGCTGAAACTGGCCGGCGTCTAGCTTTCTCTTTACTATTGGCATTACCGTTGTTTCTCCCGGCGCCGCTCCGGTCTTCGGAATCGTCGCCCAATCAATTCTCAAAATCCTGTCATCCTGAGCGGAGGTGCGCCGCCTGTTGCGCTCCGGAGTCGAAAGACCCCTATCGCCCATCTGCCGTCCCTACGGGACTCGGCCTATTAGATCCGCTCACCCAGCGCTAAAGCGCTGGGCTAAGCTCTGCCGCGCCTACGGCGCTTGTTCCTGCTACTTCCGGCCTCGACAGAGCACTAGCTTGCATCTCAGCTTGTGGCCCGAATCGCTTACTGACACTGACAACCGACAACTGGCCGCTGACAACTAACTTTAGAATTCTAATCCGGCTTCGCGAGCCGCATCGGCCAGAGCCTTAATGCGACCGTGATACAGATAGCCGCCACGATCGAACACCACCTTCTTGATGCCCTTCTGCTTGGCGCGCTCGGCAATCAGCTTGCCTACTTCCTTGGCCGAACCTACGTTACCGCCCGTCGGCCGCTTGTCGCCTTTGATCCCTTTGCCCTTCTCCACCGAAGTAGCCGAGACCAGGGTCGCGCCCTTAGCGTCGTCGATTACCTGCGCGTAGATATGGTTTACCGAGCGATAAACATTCAGCCGCGGGCGTTCCTGCGTGCCCTGAACCTTTTTACGGATCCGGCTATGTACCTTCTGCCGCGTCTGATCTTTGGAAGTCTTTGCAATCATTTTTCTATTTCCTCATCCCGGGTTTCTGAGCCGGGCAACGGTGCGCTTCTGCGCCATCCCGTCGTAAAATCGCTATTCGCTATTCGCTTTTCGCCAGAAAGTAAGCTGCCCAAACTGACAACCGACAACTGGCTACTGACAACTGCTATTTCGCGCCGGTCTTACCGACTTTCTTCTTCAGGCGCTCATTGCTATAACGGACGCCCTTGTTCTTGTACGGATCGGGGGGACGCAGGCTGCGCATTTCGGCAGCCACGAAGCCTACCTGTTGCCGGTCAATCCCACTGACTGTCAAGTGGGTCAACTTAGGATCGATCGCCACCTCGATGCCGGTGGGCAGCGGGTATTCGATGGGATGGGAATATCCCAGGGTGAATACCACCATGCCTTTGCCCTTCAACTCGGCGCGATATCCGATGCCGACGATGTCCAGTTCCTTGGTCCAACCCTTAGTGACACCTTCGACCGAGTTATTGACCAGCGCCCGTACCAGTCCATGGACGGCAGCTTTGGAATCGTCTTCGCGCACCACCAGCAACTGGCCATCATTCTGTTCCAGCTTCACGCCGCCCGGCATGTGGGTGACTACTTCGCCCTTGGGGCCCTTCACACGGACGGTGTTGCCTTCGATAGCGTAAGTCACGCCCTTGGGCAACGGAATCGGTTTCTTTCCAATTCGAGACATAAATTAAGCCTTTAGCAATTAGCTCTTAGCTTTTAGCAAACACCTAAAAGCTGTTGTCATCCTGAGCGGAGGTGCGCTGTCTTTGCGCACCGGAGTCGAAGGACCTCTCTCGTCCACGACACGATCCGGTCAGGCTAGTAAATCTCGCACAACACTTCGCCACCGACGCCCTCTTTGCGGGCCTGACGGCCGGTCATAACGCCCTTGGGGGTGGTCAGAATGTTGATGCCCAGGCCGCCCAGGATGCGTGGAATTTCGGCGTGTCCTACGTATACCCGGCATCCGGGACGGGAAACCCGCTTCAGGTCCGAGATGGGCGACGAGTTGTCGGGGCTGTACTTCAAGTACACCCGCAAAATCTTGCGGCCCTCTTCATCGGTTGCCTTGAAGTTGGCGATGTAGCCTTCTTCTTTCAGAATGCGGGCCATCTCCACCTTCAGCTTGGAATGGGGAACGTCCACCTTCTGCTGCCGTGCCTTGATGGCGTTACGAACTCGGGTTAAGAAATCCGAGACCGGATCGGTCAAACTCATGCTTTGCTTCTCCTCATATCGTCGCCCGTTAGCTTACACATCATGTCCCACAATCGGGGACCTGGGATTCCCGCCCGGCATTCCTGGAACTTAGGCGGAGTCAATGTAAGAACCAGCCGCGACGAATTTACCTAACTGCCAGTGACTAGTGACCGTAACTAGCTTCTGCCTTTACCGGTTTCCCGGGGTCCCCGCACGCGCCGCTTTTGCGCGTGATGGGGTGGTTACCAACTCGACTTGGCGACTCCGGGAATCTCGCCCCGCAGAGCCAGATCGCGGAAGTGCAGACGGCACAGGCCGAACTTGCGCAGATAGGCGCGCGAACGTCCGCAGATGTGACAGCGGTTGTGCTGCCGGGTCGAGAACTTAGGTTTCTTATTCGACTTGGCGATTTGTGATGTTCTGGCCATCGTTTCCTTTTTCTTAGCAACTAGCAACTAGTCACTAGCTACTGCCTGCCGTCCCTACGGGACTCGGTTCTGTTCTCTCGTCTACCCAGCGCTGAAGCGCTGGGCTAAGCTCTGTCGCGCCTTCGGCGCTGGAATCCTAAAAACCTATCGACTGGCCACCGGCAGCTAACTTCTGACTACCGGATACCGGCCTTTGACAACTGACAACTGACAACTGGCTACTGTCTAAACGGCATTCCCATGTGCTTCAACAAAGCCCGTGCCTGGTCGTCGGTACCGGCCGAGGTCACGATGGTGATGTTCATGCCCTTCAGCTTCTCGACCTTCGCGTAATCGATTTCCGGAAAGATCAGCTGATCGCGCACACCCAGGGTGTAGTTGCCGCGGCCGTCGAACGACTTGGTCGGCACCCCGCGAAAATCCCGGACACGCGCCAGCGCGACATTCACCAAGCGGTCGAAGAACTCGTACATGCGATCGCCCCGCAAGGTCACCATTACGCCGATGGGCATGCCCTCGCGCACCTTGAATTGCGCAATCGACTTGCGCGCCTTGGTGATGACCGGCTTCTGGCCGGTGATCTGGCCGATCTCCGTCGCCGCCGGATCGATCAGCTTGGCATTCTGGGTGGCTTCACCCACACCCATGTTGACGACGATCTTCTCCAGCTTGGGGGCGGCCATCGGATTCTCCAGGCTGAATTCCTTCATCAGCGCCGGCAGAACCTCTTTGTAGTAGCGCTCGCGCATGCGTGCGGTCGAGCGATTGGTTGCCTTCGGCCGCGCCGGCTTTCCGCTGGGCTGCTCGCCGGCCGCTTCTACTTGCTCGCCTTTGGCCTTCTTACCCTCTTTAGGCTTGCCCTGCCCGGGCTTGGCTTGTCCGCCCTGCTGCGGAGCTTTCGGTTTTTTCTCGTCTGCCATTTTCCTGTTTCTACCTTTCTCACGGTTTCGGTTTGTTCAAGCTACCGGTTCGTGAGGGAATCAATTGAGCACTTAGCAGTTGGCATTTAGCAACTGCAAAACCCTTCCTGTCCAGATTAGATCTTCTGCAACTTGCGCCTTGGCCAAGTGCTAAATGCCAAGTGCTCAATGCCGCTTCTACTTCTCCAACGTAGTACTGCAGGTCTTGCACACCCGCACAGCGCGGTCGCCACGATGTTCATGGCCCACTCGCACCGGCCGGTTGCAGGACTTACACATCAGCATGACATTGCTGACGGAGATAGCGCTCTCCTGCTCGGCGATGCCGCCCTTGATATTTTTCTGCGGGTTGGGACGCACGTTCTTCTTGACCATCATGACGTGCTCCACCAGTACTTTGCTGCCACCCGGCATCACGCGCAACACGCGGCCTTGCTTACCTTTGTCGCGACCGGTAATAACCTGTACCTGATCGTTGCGACGGATATCTATGCTTTTCTGCATGTCTCAAAACCCCTTAGCAACTAGCGACTAGCAATTAGCAACTAGCTTTGTAACGCCCTTGGGCTGTCTCTCTTCATGATCTGCAACCTGTAACTTTGACTAATTAGTCCGTGGTTATCACGGTTTAGCTAGTTGCTAGTTACTAGTCGCTAGTGGCTCTTACAGTACTTCCGGAGCCAGGGAAACGATCTTCAAGAACTTCTTCTCACGCAGCTCGCGAGCTACCGGACCGAATACGCGCGTGCCCACCGGCTCGTGAGTGTCGTTGATCAACACTGCCGCGTTCTGGTCGAAGCGAATATAGGTTCCATCGCGCCGGCGATGCTCTTTACGAGTCCGAACGATCACCGCCTTGACCACCGTGCCCTTCTTGGCCGTGCCATCGGGCGAGGCTTCCTTCACCGAGGCGGTAATCACGTCACCCAAGCCAGCGACCAGGCCGGTGGAACCGCCCAGCGGCAGAATCATCTGCAGCTTGCGCGCGCCGGAGTTGTCGGCAACGTCGAGCATGCTTCTCATCATTACTGCCATAACTTCTTCTCCTTCGCAGAGCCGCCGTCCGGACTCAGTACCTGGCACTTGGCACTTGGCCAAGAACGCCCTTAAGCTTCGCTTTGGCAAGTGCTAAATGCCCAAATGCCTAGCTGACCGGCTGCGCCTCGACCGGCGCCACCTGAGCGGCGCGCTGCACAATCTCTTTCAACTGCCACCGCTTCAGCTTGGAGAGCGGCCGGGTTTCTTCAATCTTCACGAAATCGCCAAGATGCGCCGTGCCGGTCTCGTCGTGGGCATAGAACTTCTTGCTGCGAGCCACTACGCGCTTGTAGAACGGATGCGCTTTCTGCCGCCGCACTTCGACCACAATGGTCTTGGCCATCTTGGTCGACACGACTTCGCCAATCAGGATCTTGCGCCGGCCGGCGGCCTTTGCTGTGCTGGTTGCTGTAGTTTCCGCCATGGATTACTTTTTCTCCGTCGCAGCCTTCTTCTTGGCCGCCTTCTTCTTCGCCGGTGTCTTCTTGGCCGGGGCCGGAGCGCTGTGTGCTGCGGCCTTCACCGCCGCTCCGTTACCGCCAGCCAGTTGCTTCTGGCGTATGACTGTGTGCACGCGCGCGATGTCTTTCTTCAGCTCGCGAATCTTCTTCAGGCTCTCCGTCTGCCCCATCTTCAATTGGAACTTCATCTTGAAGAGCTGGTCAGACAGCTCGCGCTGCTGATGCATCAGTTCGACATCGGTCAGGTTTCTTATTTTGTCTACGTTCATCGTTTAGCTCTCAGCCGTCAGCTATCAGCCTTCAGCTCTGTCGTTGGCGCCTTCATCTTCAGGCACCGAAATCTCTTGCGTCACTTATCCAGGCCCGCCAACCGCCTCGATTAAGCTGAGGGCTGACAGCTGATAGCCGACGGCTGTTTAGTGCACGCCTTCGCGCTGCACGAACTTGGTCCGCAGCGGCAGTTTGTGGGAAGCCAGGCGCATGGCCTCGGTGGCGTCGGTGACCGATACCCCTTCCATCTCGAAGAGGATCTTGCCCGGGCGAACTACAGCTACCCAGTGGTCCGGCGCTCCCTTGCCTTTGCCCATACGGGTTTCAGCCGGCTTCTTGGTGACCGGCTTATCCGGGAACAGGCGAATCCAGATCTTGCCGCCCCGCTTGACGAAGCGCGTCATGGCTACACGGCTGGCTTCAATCTGGCGGTCGGTGATCCAACCCGGCTCCATGACTTTCAAGCCGAAATCGCCGAACGACAGCTCGCCGCCACGCCAGGCTTTGCCGCGCATGCGACCGCGCTGCTGCTTGCGGTACTTTACTTTCTTTGGCATCAACATAAGTCAGTATCCAGTTGTCAGTTGTCAGTTCTCAGTTACCACCGTCGGTCGCCGTTTTTCTGACAACTGACAACCGGCAACTGACAACTGCCGTTAAAACGCTCCCGACTGCACGCCCTGCGGCTCGCGTTTCTTCTCGCGATAGATCTCGCCTTTGTAGACCCAGCACTTCACACCAATCACGCCGTAGGTAGTGCGAGCTTCGGTAAAGCCGTAGTCGATGTCGGCACGCAGGGTGTGCAGCGGCAAACGGCCCTGCAGATACCACTCAGAGCGCGCGATTTCGTTTCCGTTCAGACGGCCGCTGACCCGGACTTTAATTCCCTTGCAGCCGAAGCGCAGCGCCGAATCAACCGCTTTGCGCATGGCGCGACGGAAGCCAACGCGCTTTTCCAGCTGCAGCGCGATGTTCTCCGACACCAGCTGTGCATCGAGTTCAGGCTTGTGCACTTCCTGGATGTCGACATACACCTCGCGGTTGGTGCGCTTCTGGATCTCCTGCTTCAGCTTGTCGATCTCCGTACCCTTGCGGCCGATGATGATGCCCGGACGCGCAGTGCGGATGATGATGCGCAGCTTGTTGCCCGGCCGCTCGATCTCGATCGAGCTGACGCCTGCCGACTTGAGCTTGTCTTTCAGCTCAGCTTTCAGCTTGACGTCTTCCAGCAGCAGTTTGTCGTAGTCGCGCTCCACGAACCAGCGCGATCTCCAGGGCTTGGTAATGCCGAGGCGGAATCCGTATGGATGGACTTTCTGTCCCATAATCTCCTACTTTTTCTTGGCGGGCTTTTTGGCCGCCGACTTCTTTGCCGCAGTCTTCTTCGCCGCTGCTTTCTTGACCGGCGCCCGCTTTACTGCTTTCTTAGCCGGCTTGGCTGCCGCGCCTTCCTGCACCGTCTGCACCAGCTCGCCGTGTCCATTACCCGAGGCCTTCTCCGCCAGCGCGATCTCGATATGCGAGATGCGGCGCTGATAGCGATAAGCGCGGCCCATGGGCGCGGGACGGATACGCTTCATGCGCGGACCATCATTGGCGATCGCGCGCTTCACGAACAGGCGATCGACATCGACGTCCAGTCCCTTTTCCGCGCTGACGTAGTTGGCGTTCTCCACGGCCGAACGCAGCAACTTGTACAGTTTGGGAGCGATACCCTTCTTGGTGAAGGCCAGCGTGTCCAGCGCCTGTTCCACCCGGCGGCCTTTGATCAGGTCCAGCACCAGGCGCGCTTTCTGCGGCGAGACGCGCACGTAATTCAGTTTAGCGGTGAATTCCATGTCGTTTCCTTATCTCGCCGGTGCCGGCCGGGCCGCGGTTTCCGTGGCCGCCCGCACGGAGTGACCTTTGAAGGTACGAGTCATGCTGAACTCGCCCAGCTTGTGGCCCACCATGTTTTCCGTGACGTACACGGGGATAAACTTCTTTCCGTTGTGCACCGCCAGGGTGTGTCCCACCATCTCGGGGATCACCGTCGAGCGGCGCGACCAGGTGCGCACGACCTTCTTCTCGTTGCGCGCATTCATGCCGTCGACTTTGGCCTGCAAGTGCGAATCGATGAACGCACCCTTTTTGGTTGAACGTGCCATATCGTCTCAGTCCTACTTCTGTCTGCGGGTCACGATGAACTTATCGGTCCGCTTGTTGTTGCGAGTCTTGTAACCGCGAGTGGGCTGTCCCCACGGAGTCACCGGATGCCGTCCGCCGCTGGTCTTGCCTTCGCCGCCGCCGTGCGGATGGTCGACCGGATTCATCACCACGCCGCGATTCGTGGGACGAATACCCAGCCAGCGGGTGCGGCCAGCTTTGCCGATGGAAATGTTTTCGTGATCTGTGTTGCCTACCTGACCGATCGTGGCCATGCAATCGACCAGAACTTTGCGGGTTTCGCCGGAAGGCAGCTTCAACAGCGCGTAGTCGCCTTCTTTCGCTACTAACTGCGCCTGCGCTCCCGCCGAACGCGCCATCTGGGCGCCCTTACCCGGCTTCAGCTCGATGTTGTGCACCGTGGTGCCAGGAGGAATGTTACGCAGCGGCAGAGCGTTGCCTACCAAGATGTCGGCGTCAGGGCCGCTGACAATCTTTGCCCCAACTTTCAGCCCGACCGGATACACGATGTAGCGCTTCTCGCCGTCAGCGTAATTCAGCAGCGCGATTCGCGCCGAGCGGTTCGGATCGTACTCGATGGAGGCGACCGTGGCGGGAATGCCGGCCTTGTCGCGCTTGAAATCGATGATGCGCAGCTTGCGCTTGTGTCCGCCACCGCGATGCCAGATGGTCAGGTCGCCGGCATTGCGGCGTCCGCCGGTGCGCTGCTTAGGCTCGGTCAGCGGCTTATACGGCCGGTTCGTCGTCAGATCATCGTTGACCGTCGAGGTGGTAAACCGCCGCGTCGGAGTTACCGGTCTGTAAGTTTTGATTGCCATGTTCCTACTCGCTTCTCGCTACGCTGGGCAATTCTGCCCCGGGGCTAAAGCCCCGGAAATTCAGGTTCTCTTGACGCCGGCCTGAAGGCCGGCTCTACCCAGCTAAATATTTTCTGCGTACTCGGGCATCTTCTGGCCCGCCTTCAGGCGAACGTAAGCCTTTTTCCAGTCAGGTCGATAGCCGGTGAACTTTCCGCGGCGCCGCTCTTTGCCGACAAAGGTCGCGGTCCGTACCGAATCGACTTTCACTTTAAAAATGCTCTGCACCGCCTGCTTGATCTCGGTCTTGCTTGCCTTCACCGCAACTTCGAAGACCAGCGTGGCTTCGGTTTCCTTTGCGCCCAAACCTTTTTCAGTGATGACCGGGCGGCGAATGATCTGATATGCCGACTTCACTACGCCACCTCCGCATGCTTGCGCTTGGGAGCGGACGCCTTCAGCGAATCCTGCAACTTCTCGAAGGCCGGCCGCGCGAAGATCGTGGTCTCATAGCGCAGCAGGTGATAAGGATGAACCTGATTGCCCGCCAGCAGTTCCACGCCTGCCAGGTTGCGCGAGCTCAGATGCAGGTTGTGATTCTCCGTCGCCGAGCTCTCCACCAGCAGCGTCGTGCTCTTGGCATTGAGCTTGTTGAGCGTCTGGCGGAATGCCTTCGTCTTGGTTTCCGGCAGCTCGAAACTCTCGACTACCACCAGCTTGCCATCAGCCAGCTTGGCGGCCAGCGCCGAACGCAGCGCGCCCAGCAGTTTCTTGCGTGGGAAAGCAAAGTCATAGGAGCGGGGTTGCGGTCCGTGAACCGTGCCGCCATGCCGCCACAGTGGCGACCGGATGGAACCTACGCGCGCGCGGCCGGTGCCCTTCTGCTTCCACAGCTTCTTGCCCGCGCCGCTCACCAGCTTCTTGTTCTTGGTGGCGTGCGTGCCGGCTCGCTGCCCGGCGCGGTAATGCTTCACCGCTTCCCAGAGCAGGTCCTCGTTGACCGCGCCGAAGACTTCGTCGGCCAGCTCGAGTGAGCCTACTTTTTCGCCACCCAGATTCACTACATCTATCGTTGCCATATGTTCTTCCAATTCGGAGGTCTTGCGACCCTCGGCTGTCAGCTATCAGCCGTCAGCCTTCAGTTAAACCAAAACTCGCTTTCCCCCGCTTTTCGGTCCTCGGTCGGCACCAGTCGTGCCCTGATCAACTGGCTACCGGCTAGTTACTAGTACTTCTTCTTCGCCACCGCGCGCTTGGAAGCCTTCAACGGATCGACCGTGCCTGCACCGCTGAATCCGCGACGCTCTCTGGGTGGCTTCTTCGCCTTGGTGATAATCACATACGCATCTTTGTGTCCTGGGACTGCGCCTTCGACAACGATCAGGTTCTCGTCCTTGTCGACGCCGAGCACGCGCAGGTTGCGAACCGTGACGCGATCTACCCCCATGTGTCCCGACATGCGCATGCCTTTGAACACACGCGACGGGAAGGCCGAAGAGCCGATCGATCCGGTGATCTGGAACATCGATCCGTGCGAGGCTGCGCCGCCGGCAAACTTGTGACGCTTCACCACGCCGGCAAATCCACGGCCCTTGCTGGTGCCAGCCACGTCGACAAACTTTTCGCCTTCGAACATGTCGACCAGGACTTTGTCGCCAACCTTGGTGCCGTCCTGGGTTTCAGGATCGATGACGATCGGCACTTCGCGCAGAAAACGCATTGGCGGCAGATCGTGCTTGGCGAAGTGGCCCTTCATAGGCTCGGTCAAACGCGACTGCTTCACGAACTCGACCAGTCCGATCTGCGCGGCGTCGTAGCCGTCTTTGGTGACTGTCTTGCGCTGGGTCACAACGCAGGGGCCGGCTTGCAGCACCGTGACCGGGTGAACATCACCCTTGTCATCGAACAGCTGCGTCATGCCGACTTTTCTACCGAGAATTCCAGCTACTGCCATGTTTTTGTCCTCAACTCCGCTTCCTGGTGTCCGGTAGATTTAACCGGGGACTTTCGTCACGGAAGGTTTGTTTGATCGGGCTCTTAGCTCTTAGCCTTTAGCTCTTAGCTAGCCCAGATCTGCCGTCCCTACGGGACTCGGCATCTTTTTAATTCCCTACCCAGCGCTGAAGCGCTGGGCTAAGCTCTTTCGCCCCTACGGCGCTGGCATCCGGTGGCCCAAGTGGTTCGGGCAACCCATGCTTCGCGGCTCGATCTAAGCAGTTGCTAGTTGCTAGTTGCTAGTTGCTAGTTGCTAGTTGCTAGTTGCTAGTTGCTAGTTGCTAGTTGCTAGTTGCTAGTTGCTAGCTACTACTTGTGCTCTTTGCCGAAGGCCTTGATTTCCACGTCCACGCCGGCCGGAAGCTCCAGCTTCATCAGTGCATCGACCGTTTGCTGCGTGGGCTCGAGAATATCGAGCAGGCGTTTATGCGTGCGAATCTCAAACTGCTCGCGCGACTTCTTGTCCACGTGCGGGGAACGCAACACGGTGTACTTGTTCTTCACCGTGGGCAGCGGAATCGGTCCCGCAATTTGCGCGCCCGTGCGCCGGGCCGTGTCTACAATCTCGCCGGTGGACTGGTCAAGAATGCGATAGTCGTAAGCTTTCAGCCGGATGCGGATTCGTTCTTTGCCAATCACGTTAGTTTCTCTCAAAGATCTTTTTGTTAAGGCCCGCCTGCGTCGCCGCGTCAGGCCGTGCGGCGTGTGCCGCTGGTTTCTGCCGAAGAGCTGCCGTCCCTACGGGACTCGGCTCTACTGGATTTGCCTACCCAGCGCTTAAACGCTGGGCTAAACTCTTTCGCGCCTACGGCGCTCGTCTCTGCCGACTACGATCGCAATGCCCAAAATCAGAGATAAACGACAGAAGCTAATTGCCAACTGCGGGTGCCCCATCCTACGCCTGCTTTTGGCGTAGGGTGGGAGACCTCTACGCAATAATTTCGCTGATGGTGCCGGCGCCCACGGTGCGTCCGCCTTCGCGGATAGCAAAGCGTAAGCCCTTTTCCATCGCCACCGGCGTGATCAGCTCGATCTGCAAGCTCACGTTGTCGCCCGGCATCACCATCTCCGTGCCTTCCGGCAGCGTCGCCACTCCCGTGACGTCCGTGGTGCGGAAGTAGAACTGCGGCCGATAGCCCTTGAAGAACGGCGTGTGCCGCCCGCCTTCGTCCTTCGACAACACGTACACTTCGCCTTTGAACTTGGTGTGCGGCGTAATCGATCCCGGCTTGGCCAGCACCATGCCGCGCTCCACGTCTTCCTTGGCCGTGCCGCGCAGCAGCAGGCCGGCATTGTCGCCCGCCATGCCTTCGTCCAACTGCTTCTTGAACATTTCCACGCCGGTCACTACCGTCTTGCGGGTCTCGCGGAAGCCGACGATCTCAACTTCCTCGCCGACCTTCACCTTGCCACGCTCGATACGTCCCGTGACCACGGTGCCGCGTCCCTGAATCGAGAAGATATCTTCGATCGGCATCAGGAACGGCTTGTCGATGTCGCGCGCCGGCAGCGGCACGCTCTTGTCCACCGCCTCCATCAACTCGTCAATCTTGGCTTCCCACTGGGCTTCGCCGTTCAGCGCTCCCAGCGCCGAGCCGCGAATGACCGGCAGATCGTCGCCCGGGAAGTTGTACTTGGTCAGCAGCTCGCGCACTTCCATCTCGACCAGGTCGATCAGCTCGGGATCTTCGACGGCATCGCACTTGTTCAGGAAGACGACCACATAGGGCACGCCAACCTGGCGGGCCAGCAGCACGTGCTCTTTGGTCTGCGGCATCGGGCCGTCGGTGGCCGCGACTACCAGAATCGCGCCGTCCATCTGCGCCGCGCCGGTAATCATGTTCTTGATGTAGTCGGCGTGGCCGGGACAATCCACGTGAGCGTAGTGCCGGTTGGCGGTCTCATACTCCACGTGAGCGGTCGCGATGGTGATGCCGCGCTCACGCTCTTCCGGCGCGTTGTCGATCGAGTCGAAGCTGCGGAACACGATCTTGGGATTGTGCTTCTGCAGTACCTTGGTGATGGCCGCCGTCAACGTGGTCTTGCCATGATCGATGTGCCCGATCGTGCCTACGTTTACGTGCGGCTTGCTGCGGTCAAATTTCTCTTTCGCCATTGGAGCTCCGTATTTCTTTGCGGGGGCTAAAGCCCCATCTTGTATTGCTGTTCTATCGGCACGACTAAAGTCGTGCCCTGATACAAACCTTCTGACGCGAACCTGAAGGTTCGCTCTACCATCGGCACGACTCAGGTCCTGCCCCGTTTCAAACCAAACTCGCCTAAGTTAGCTCCGCCCAGTCGTCTTCAAACGGCGGCCAGTTTTCACTTGGTTCCAGCCGGACTTTTGCCCTGCACCTTGGCCACGATCTCCTCGGCTACCGCCCGCGGCGCTTCTTCGTATCGCGAGAAGTGCATGCTGAAGGTCGCGCGGCCCTGGGTGTTCGAGCGCATGTTGGTCGCGTAACCAAACATCTCGGCCAGCGGCACCATGGCCTTGATCACCTGCGAACCGGCGCGATGCTCGAGTGCCTCGATACGTCCACGGCGGCTGCTGAGATCGCCAATGATCGTGCCCATGTATTCTTCCGGCACGACTACCTCGACTGACATCACCGGCTCCAGCAGCACCGGACTGGCCTTGCGCGCGGCTTCCTTGAACGCCATCGAACCGGCGATCTTGAAAGCCATTTCGTTGGAATCGACATCGTGATAACTGCCGTCGTAGAGCGTCGCCTTGACGTCGACCATTTCGTAGCCAGCCAGAACGCCGCCTTCCATGGCCTCTTTGATACCTTGATCGACCGGCTTGATGAATTCCTTGGGAATCACGCCGCCCACAACTTCGTTAACGAACTCGTAGCCCTTGCCCGGCTCGTTCGGCTCCAGTCGGATCCGCACGTGACCGTACTGTCCGCTGCCGCCGGTCTGGCGAATGTACTTGCCCTCCGCCTTCGACTCTTTGCGAATGGTCTCGCGATAGGCCACCTGCGGCTTGCCCACATTGGCCTGCACGTTGAACTCGCGCATCATACGATCGACCAGAATTTCCAGGTGGAGTTCGCCCATGCCTTCGATGATGGTCTGGCCGCTATCGGGATCAGTGCTGACCCGGAACGTAGGATCTTCCTGCGCCAGCTTGCCCAACGCGATACCCATCTTTTCCTGATCGCTCTTGGTCTTGGGCTCGACCGCAACCGCGATCACCGGCGCCGGGAACTCGATGGACTCCAGAATGATGGGATGGTTCTCGTCGCAAATGGTGTCGCCGGTGGTGATGTGCTTCAAGCCGACACAAGCGCAGATATCGCCGGCATAAATCTCGGTAATGTCTTCGCGCTTGTTGGCATGCATTTTCAGCAGACGGCCAATGCGCTCGGAGCGCGAACGCCCGCTGATATGAACGCTGTCGCCCTGCTTCAAATGGCCGGAGTACACGCGGATGAAGGTGAGCTGCCCGACGAACGGATCGCTCATGATCTTGAAGGCCAACGCGGCAAATGGAGCATCATCTTTCGGAGGACGGATTTCTTCCGCACCAGTATCGGGATTCTTTCCGACCACCGGAGGAACATCGAGCGGCGAAGGCAGATAGTCGACTACGGCGTCGAGCATCGGCTGCACACCTTTGTTCTTGAAGGCAGTCCCACAGATCACCGGAAAGACTTTCATCTTCAAAGTCGCGCGGCGCAAGGCGGCTTTAAGTTCGGCTTCGCCAATGGCTTCGCCTTCAATGTACTTGTGCATCAGCTCATCTTGATCGTCGTTCTCGACGACGGTCTCGACCAGCATCTGATGGTAGGCTTGCGCCTTCTTCTTCAGCTCTTCGGGAATCTCTTCAACTTCGAATTCGGCGCCCAGGCTTTCGTCATTCCACACGATCGCCTTCATGGTCATCAGGTCGATGACGCCCTTGAACTTTTCTTCTTGGCCGATGGGCAACTGGATAGCGACGGGGCGGGCATTCAGGCGCTTGCGGATGGTGTCGACCGCGTGCTCGAAGTCGGCGCCCATCTTGTCCATCTTGTTGATGAAGCAAATGCGCGGGACGCCGTACTTATCGGCCTGCCGCCAAACGGTTTCCGATTGCGGCTCAACGCCATGCACGGCATCGAATACGGCGCAGGCGCCATCGAGCACGCGCAGCGAACGCTCGACTTCAGCGGTGAAGTCGACGTGGCCGGGGGTGTCGATGATGTTGATGCGAACATCTTTCCAGAAGCAGGTGGTAGCGGCCGAGGTGATGGTGATGCCGCGCTCCTGCTCTTGCGCCATCCAGTCCATCGTCGCGGTGCCTTCATGGACCTCACCAATGCGGTGCGTCCGTCCTGTATAGAACAGGATGCGCTCCGTGGTGGTGGTCTTACCGGCATCGATGTGGGCCATGATGCCGATATTTCTGCAACGATCTAAAGGAACCTGTCTGGACACGATCTTTTCCGTTTCTTGCTATGGCAACGTTACCGTCGCGGTGAATCTTGGAAACCCTACCGTCCCTACGGGACTCGGGTTTAAATCCTAGCGCTGAACGCGACGCTAAAGCGTCGCTCTACCGTTCTTTGCATCGCCTCTTGCCGTCGCCAGGCGGGGTCTGTCTCGCCCATCGCCTTAAAGCGCCGCTCCACCCACCTCTTACCAGCGGTAATGCGCGAAGGCCTTGTTGGCCTCGGCCATGCGGTGGACGTCTTCTTTCTTCTTGATGGCCGCGCCTTTGCCGTTAGCGGCATCGAGCAGCTCATTGGCCAGCTTGTCGATCATGCCCTTCTCGCCGCGTCCGCGGCTGTAGGTCAGGATCCAGCGAATTGCCAGCGAAGTACGGCGGTCGGCATTGACTTCGACCGGGACCTGGTAGTTGGCGCCACCCACGCGGCGAGTCTTCACTTCCAGCACCGGCTTGGCATTCTCCACGGCCTTCTTGAAGAGCTTGATGGCCTCGTCGCCACCTTTGTCTTCCAGCTTCTTCATGGCGCTGTAGAAGATGCCCTGGGCGGTCGACTTCTTGCCGTCCCACATCATGCTGTTTACAAACTTGTTGACCAGCGTGGACTGGTAGACCGGGTCAGCCAGCGGCTCACGCTTCGCGATATGTCCTTTTCTCGGCATAGAACCTCGAACAACCTACCGGGGCTAAAGCCCCACAAAATTATTTAGGCCTTGGCGGCACGACTGAAGTCGTGCCCTGACACAAACCTTATCCAGCCTTGGGCACTCTATGTGTCGCCGGCTAAAGCCGGCTCGGGAAACTAGTAACACTCTTTGACGCTGGCCTGAAGGCCAGCTCTACCCGAACCTCAGTCATCCTTGATGCTGACCTGAAAGCCAGCTCTACCCAACTCAGTTATGCTTTCAACCGCTAGTTACGCTTTCGGCCGCTAGTTACGCTCCCGGCCGTTAGTTACGCCTTCGGCCGCTTGGCTCCGTACTTGGAGCGGCTCTGCTTGCGATTGGCGACACCGACGGAGTCCAGCGTGCCGCGCACTACGTGATAGCGAACGCCCGGCAAATCCTTCACACGGCCGCCGCGGATCAGCACGATGGAGTGCTCCTGCAGGTTGTGGCCGACACCGGGGATATACGTCGTCACCTCGATACCGTTGGTGAGCCGCACGCGGGCGACTTTGCGCAGCGCGGAATTCGGCTTCTTCGGGGTCTGGGTGTATACGCGGGTGCAGACGCCGCGCTTTTGCGGGCAGGACTGCAGCGCCGGACTGGCCGTCTTGTAATTCGGCGCCTTCCGGCCCTTGCGCACCAGTTGATTAAATGTAGGCACTCTGTGCAGCTCCTTAATTCTTCAAGCCAGCCAGGCTGGTGCAAACCTTGTGTCGCGGGCTCAAGCCCGCGTTGCCCTGTGCCGTCCCTACGGGGCTCGGCTCTTCACCTTGCCTACCCAGCGCTGAAGCGCTGGGCTATGCTCTACCGCAGGCTAAAGCCTGCTCAAAAATTGATATGCCCGCTGGGACACCGACCTAAAGGTCGGCTCTACCACCCGGCGCAAGAATCTCGATCCCACAATTTGGGACTGGGCAGCACTTCCGCATGACCCGTGGGCCATCTTGCCCATACTTCCCCGCACGCACCGCCTCGGGGAATATTGGTTTCCGCTCAGGTTAGGCTTCCGACGGTGGCGCCGTGGTCGTTCCGCAAACCAGCCTGACGGCGGTTGCGGAGGTCGGGAACGAGGGCGCTCCGTTTCGTTGCCTCGGTCTGCATACCCGGTGGAAAGCTCCAGCGGAAGCGCAGACACGTTTCAGCGAGGATCCTGCAAATTCATTCTACAGGATGGAGAGCAAAGCAGCACAGCCAGAACACTACAGGCAGGCCAAAGTTGACTCGCAGAACCTTTCCAATATAGCAAGCAGGTCGCGTGCCGTCAACTGCTTCGGCGTGACGGCAGTGTCCTAATCTGAATGCGACGCCTGGTTAGTCGTGGTGGAAATAGAAGAGGTTCCCATCCAGATCTTGTACGGTGAACTGCCGTAATCCCCAAGGCTTTCTTTCCAGAGGATCCACGATGTTCGCACCTATCGATTTCAGTTCCTGGTACGAGGCATCGATATCTTCAGCGAACACCCAGTGGACGGCAGGTTCGAACGGCGGCTTCTTCTTCCGAAAGAATATCGCCACATTACCGCGTGAGACGGCCCCAATCTCTTTGCCTGGGTAGAGCCATCCGATCTCAAAGCCGAGTGCATCTCTGTAATGCTGTTGGGCGCGTTCGACATCAGCGACCGGCAACTCCGGCACGGGCTGGCCAATTGAGCTCATTTTCTCTTTTATGTCCACAGAACTCTCCTTCTGCTCTTCTTTTTTTATGCAACAAGGACGCCCACGCGTCAAATTAGGACACGACCCGCGTGACGACCGACAATATTTACCATGCCAATATGCTGGGCGTTCCGGCCCCATTGCGACCAGAACGGCTCATCGCCGGCAGAGCTGTGGAGCGGGAACATGGTGACGGCAATCAGGAAAAGAGTGGTTGCAGCGTGTAGGCGGTTCATGGTACCTCCGCGGAAATATGGAAGAGACGCAATGAGGCCGGGCGAGAGTTTAGCACGGTGTTGCAACCCCGAATCAGCTTTTTATGATGAGCGGCAGGCCATGGCTTATCGGCGAAAGTCAGGGCCGTCGCCGGGTTTATGCCGACGCGAACCGGCAGGTGGGCAGCGAATCGAAAATCCTGTAGCCTCTTGTCTACAATAGGAAACTATGCGAACACGAACGTTGGCTGCGGTGCTGCTAGTGGTCATGGTTATGTGCGGTTGTAAGGAGCGGAGAAACGCCGTGCTCATTTTGAATGAGCAATGGAGCGTGAATCAGGCCACCGACGTTTGCCAGACGCTGGCGCGGCAGGAAGGGCCAAAGTGCAGCGCCGACCCCAGGATTGCGATCCGGGAGTCGGATGCTCAACTGGCCAACGCTTTCGAAACCGAACCGGAGTGCAACGGGCTAACGCTGCTTACGCTGAACGTTTCCGACCATCAGCGGCCTTTGAACTCCCGCCGCAACTGGTGGCTGTTTCTGGAACTCAGTCCTAGCGCGGGTTCCGAGGAACGACGATTTACGGTATCGCGCAGCGACGATCCCGGCGCACCCGGCGGCCTGACCGGCCAGGGGAATATGGGCACGATAGCCAAGGACGCGTGCGATTTTGTTCGCGGCGGCAGGGGTGGACGATAGAGGCGCCTGTTTCTGGGTGCACAACTCCGGCACGCCATTTGGGTTTCACAATTCGGATCGTAGTCAAACCAGTTTAGGAGTTTGCGTTCATTGGCTCGCTTGCCGAAAACCGTAACCAGCCTCTAAACTTAGGGCTTTCCGTCAGATAATCATTTCGGTTCGAGTATCCGCCGGCCCTGTGCCCTGGCGGGGAGGTTACATGCAGCGGGTTTCAGCGGTCCCGGTTCTAGCTGCCATGGCAGCGGTCTTTTTTCTCTCCTGTCTGGTTGCGTGCGGCGGCGGTAGCACCGCGGACACTACGGCGACCCAACTGATTCTGTCTCCGACCACTTTTTCTTTGAACCAGGGAGCCGTGGGAACCCTATCGGTAACTGCCGAAAACTCCGCCGGGACGATCGTCCCCGCCGATATTACTTTTACCAGCAGTAACAGTAGCGTCGCCACGGTTTCCACCGGCGGATTGATTTGCGCCGGGCAGTGGGACTCGGTCTTCATCAACTGCACTGCCAATGGAGGCGTAGGACAGGTCACCATCACCGCGACCTCCAATAACAACATTACGGGCACGGCCACGGTGTACGTCCACGAGCAAGTGGACCAAGTTCAGGCGGTGCTGACGAACGGCTGCACCAGCATGGGCCAAGCCGTAGGTATTTCAGGGCAAGCCTTCAGCACTACCGCGCCTGGTTGCTCGCCGTCGGCGCCGTGCAACATCACCTCGACCGTAGGGCCGTTCGCCTTTGGCTCCAACGACACCAGTCCATTGTCGCCAGCTCATCCGGCATCGTGTCGACTTTCAATTCGACGACGAACAGCCCCACCTATTCTTCCGGTGGAACCATCAGCGGCACTACCGGCCAAACCTGCAATCTGTCGAACTTCGTTGGCGTCACCGGCGCCACAGCAACCGTCGCGTTGACCAGTGCGAATACGATTGCCAGCGGAACCCATCTGACCATCACGGCGTCGGGATCGGGGGGAACGACCCCGCCGACCACGGCCACGCTGACTAATGGCAGCGCCACCTGCAGCGGCACGGCGACTGTGGTTACCTCGCTGACCAACGGCGTCCTGACCGCGGAGATTCCAGGCGTGACCACGGTATTTGCCAGTGTTGCGGGAGTGAACAGCGTGGGTGCGCCGTATGAGACTTGCCGGGTCGCTCAAATTATGGTGACCAATGCGACCAGCGGCCAGACGTCTTTCACCCTGAACCCCGGCGGGACGCAGCCGCTTACGGCCGATGTTTACGATTCGACTGGCCGGTACATCACGCCCACTCTTACCTGGGGTTCGTCGGCCACCGCCGCGGCGACGGTTGCGGCCACCGGATCGGTGAGTAATCCCGGAACCATCACGGCGGTCGCGCCCGGAACCGCCTACATCACCGCCTCCTGCAGCTTCCCGGATTGCAACCGGTTTGTGCCCGCGCAATATAGCCAAAATATCGTGACGGCCGCGGTGACCGGTACGACCGGAACCTTGGTGTATGCCGCCAGCACCAATTCGTTAATGCTGGTGCCGTTTAATATCGCGACCGACACCCCCGGCACCGCCATCACGCTGCCGGCCTATCCCAACTCCATCGCCGCCGATCCGGCTGGCGTGAGTGTTTATCTGGGGACGAACAGCAGTGGTTTGTTTGCCGTCAACGTGAGCTCGGGCGCAGTGACCACCTATGCGGTCAACGGAACCATCGTGGCCGTCTCCCCGGATGGACAATATCTGCTGATTTCTGATCCGGCGGGCGCCGTGCGTTACTTCGACGTTGCCACGCCCGCGGTCACCGGCAGCGCGCCCGGATACACCACCACCTCGTCGGCTTACACGCCCGACAGCAAGTCGAACCAGTGGATCAACGGAACAAATCTTGGAGTCGGCCTGCAGACGGCGTTTTCGGGCTTGGTCCCCTTGGGCTATACGGCGAACGCACTGGATATCAGCGCGCCGGGTGGGCTGACCTACATCACTAGCGCCAGCTCGCGCGAAATCGACGTGCTCTCCAGTTGCAACCAGGCGCAAACTCAGACGCTGCCGGCAAACGCGCCAACATTGATCGCCAAACTGCCGAACGGTACGGGAGCGGTCGTCGCCGACTCGCCCGACATTGACGTGGTCACCACGCCACTTCCCTACAATGCCGGTTGCCCCATCACCACGCAAAGTACGCTGGCCACCTACGATCTGGGAGCAGGCAGTTTTACGGCGCGACAGATTTTCATCAGCAGCGACAGCACGCGCGCCTGGATTGTAAGCAATCTGCCAGAGTTGCTGACCTTCAATTTGTCGAATCAGTCGCCGGCTACGGTTGCCCTGACCGGAAGCCCCACGCCTTACAATGGCGGAGTTACGCTCGATGGCGCCAATGTGTACGTCGGCACCAGCGATGGCACCGTGCACCGGATCAGTACGTCCGCGATGGCCGATCTCACCCAGATCCCGGTCAGTCTGAAGGATGCCAACGGCAATATCACGCCACCCAATCTGGTGGTCGTCGTGCCGTAATCGGTCGCGCGGCTGTTCTCGATTGCGTCAACGCTGGATCGAGAGCAGAGGAAATGTCGGCAACGTAATCAAGTCCCGTCCTGCGGGAGCAACAATCATAGCCGCGCCCTGGCTGCGCAATCTCATGACCTGTTTTGTATCAGGGCATGGCTTCAGCCGTGCCGTAAGGAAGTCAACGATAACTTGGCCTTCGGCCCCTGAGGCCAGGTTGCTTGCCGGGCCTAAAGCCCGGACCTCTTGCTGCGTCGTTCGGCACAACTGAAGTTGTGCCCTGATACACCCATAACAATTTATGAGAAAGTTATTCGACGGCAGGTTTTAGTTTTCCGACTGCAGTGACTTATTTCTTCTCCCCCAACTCGCGGGCGACACTATCGAGCACGCCATTGATGAACTGCACCGACTCCGGTGTGGAGAAGCGTCGCGCAATCTCCAGCGCTTCGTTAATCACCACCGGGCGCGGCGTCTGCGGAAATCCCAGAAACTCGCCTACCCCGGCGCGCAACAGATTGCGATCGACTGCCGCCATGCGATCCATGCGCCAATGCTCGGCATTGCGCTCGATTAGCTGGTCGATCTCTTCCCGCCGCTCGCAACAGACGCGAAACAATTCGTCGGAAAACTCGCGCACCTTTTCATCCAGGTCCTGACGCTCGCTCCAAAAGGTTTTCCGCACCTGCTCCAGATCCTGATGTCCCATGTCCAGTTGGAACAGCATCTGCAGCGCCAGTTCGCGCGACTTGCGACGCGTGCCTGCTTTGCTCATCGCGCTTCGCCTTTGGCGCTCGTCGCCTGCACTGTTTGGTCATCCTGAACGGAGACGGTTGCCTCGGCCGCCGTAGCCGAGAGATCTGCGGCTCCCTTCTTTCGGCGTGGGCGCGACGACTTCGTAACCTGCTCGCGCAGGCACGCCATCTCCACCGCCGCCAGCCCAGCTTCGAACCCTTTATTGCCTGCCTTCAATCCAGCGCGATCGATCGCCTGCTGTAAGGTCTCGCAAGTCAGCACCGCGAAGGCGTGCGGCACGCCAGTCTCTTGCGCCGACTGTCCGACGCCGCGGGTGACCTCGTTGGCGATCACTTCATAGTGCAAAGTATCGCCGCGCAACAGGCACCCGATACAGACGATCGCGTGATACCGCTTCGTCTCCGCAAGCTGTCGCGCAGCGGAAGGAATCTCGAACGCCCCCGGCACGTGAACGATGGTCATATCGTCCGCCGTAGTCCCACATTGTCGGAGTGCCTGCACTGCGCCATCGAGTAATCGTTCGGTGATGAACGAATTGAACCGGCTGACCACCAGGGCAAACCTTTTGCCGCGCGCGTCGAGTTTGCCTTCCACACCACGATTCTCGCCCGGCTTCTTCGCGTAGGTCAGAAAGCCAATCCGCAAGCCGCCTACTTCGACTTCGAACAGACGCGCGCCGTAAGGTGTGTCGCCAATCTCTCGTTGGATCTTGACGGTGGGTGGCCCATCCTTGTCGCCCGTTTTTGGCGACAGGGTTGGATTTAGCTTCTTGACGATTTCGTAGGCCGCATCGGCGTCGGAAACTTCTACCGTGGCATCCACGCTGGGCGCATCGGCTGCGGCGATGAACTCGATGCCTCCGCTGGGAGCCAGCATCTCGATGCCGTGGCCGTCGCCCTCATGCCACTCGTTGCCGGGCGCAAATCCCAACGCGCGAAACAACTCGAGCGCAGGCTGCAAGTCAGCCAGAGATTTCCCCAGCACGCGCGGAAAGACAACGGAACGAATCATAGTTCAATTGTAACGGGAAGAGAGCCGTCCGACGTGTGCCCCAGGTTCGCCCGTCTTTTGGGCTAACCTGGGACAACCCACCAGCAAGGAGAGTGGTAGGTTTTGACCTTCGGATCGGAAAATGTTTGGTGGCTACTTCGGGATCGCCGACCCCAGGTTAGCGTCCAACAGAAGGACGCGAACCCTTCGACAAGCTCAGGGCAGGCTCTGGGGCACAACACCTCCGCTCGGCTCAGAATGCGGGACGCAGAAAACTTTGGATCGCTTCCAGAACTTTCGCCGGAGACTCGACCATCGGAGAATGGCCAGCCCCGTCGATCATCACTACTTTCGCGCCCGGCACATGCTGGAAGAATTGCGCCTCCTCGGGAGGCACGATCGCGTCGCGCGTACCGAAGATGACGAGCAGCGGGGGCAGCGGCTGGAGCGCGGCGATCCGCTCATAGGGAGCTTTGGCGAAACGATAAGCGATGCTTTCCTCGTGGGCCTCGCGAAAGGCGGTATACGTGAGCTGCTGGATGTCGGCGACAAAACTCTCCGGGACCGGGAAGCCCGGAGCAAACCCTTGCGCCAGCCCACGACGAATTGCCTTATCGCTCTCGAAATGCGAAAGCAGCTCTCCCAGAGGCGGCTCGAAGTAGGCGTCGGTCATGACGCTGAAGTTTCCCTTTGCTGAAGTTGCCGGGCTATCGATGACGATCATATGCTCGACCCGCTGCGGATTCATCGCGGCCAGCGCCGTCGCCACTTCGCCTCCCATGGAATGACCGACGACCGTGAAGCGCTCGACACCGAGCTGGTCAAGAATCGCCGAGACCAGCATCGCCTGCCGCTCGATGGAGTAGCCGGAGCGAGGCGCAGCGGTGCCGCCATGTCCGATCAGGTCGATGCGGATGACACGATAGTTGGTGGCGAGTTCGGGAGCGATCTTGTCCCACCAGTCAATCGCCGCGCCAAAGCCGTGGATGAGGACGATAGCCGGACCGGATCCTTCGACCCTGACATTTGCCGTCACAACCTGCGTGTTGATTAGGTGGCCGCCGTCCCGCGGCGCGGCATCCCGAGTGTGGGAGTCGACCCAGAACGCGTTTGCGACCAGAGCAATGACACACAGCGCAATCACGACAACGGTGATCTGCAACTTTCGCATTGCAACTTCCCTTGTTACCGCGGGACTCCCATCCCCGTCGAAGCTCAGACGAACTCCGTTGGCTTCCACCTGGGAGTAGGAAAATACGTCGGTCGCCTGTGCCTGTGCCTGTGCCCCAGGTTCGCCCCGCAGTTGGGCTAACCTGGGTCACCGAACTCATCGCGATCTACGTTTCTGCCAGGGTGAGTTCAAGCGACGTTGAACGGCCTCTGAAACTTCATCCACCCAGGTTGGCGTCCAACTGAAGGACGCGAACCTGGGGCACAAGCTCATGGCTGACGGCTGATAGCTGACAGCATCGTCCTACTTTCCCTTAAACTGCCGCCGGCCGCTTCTCCAGAAATGCCTTCGTGCCTTCGTTCTTGTCTTCCGTCGCGCAGCAGACGCCGAACAGCGTCGCTTCGAGGAACAAGCCCGTCGGCCAGCGTCATATCGAGGCCGTGATTGACTGCTTCCATCGCGTACTGAATCGCCAGCGGCGCGTTGGCGATGATCTTCGCCGCGATAGCTTCGGCGCGCGGAATCAACTCGGCCGCAGGCGACCACTTCATTCACCAGGCCGATGCGATGCGCTTCCTGCGCCGAGATCATCTCGCCGGTCAGCACCAGCTGCATGGCGATACCTTTGCCCACCAGGCGCGGCAGCCGCTGCGTGCCGCCGTAGCCGGGGATGAGTCCGAGCTTCACCTCGGGCTGACCGAGCTTGGCATTCTCGCTGGCCAGACGCATGGTGCAGGCCATCGCGATCTCGCAACCGCCGCCGAGCGCGAATCCGTTGATGCAGGCGATGACCGGCTTGCCCAGATTCTCGATGGCGTCGATGATGGCCTGCCCCTGATGGGTGTACGCCTTGGCGGAAACCGGCGTGTGCTGCGACAGTTCGCCAATATCGGCGCCGGCGACGAATGCCTTCTCGCCCGCACCGGTGAGGATCACCACGCGAACGTCGGCATCATCCTTGATCGAGGCGAACGCCTGCTTCAGCTCCTGCATGGTGGCCATGTTCAGCGCGTTGAGAACCTTGGGCCGGTCGATGGTGATGTAGGCGATGTGGTTCTTCGTTTCGAACTTAATGTTCTGGAAGTCGGTCATGTAGTCCTCTCGAATCATTAGCTATAAAACTAAAGTGGATGGTAGCCTAGTCACCATTTCGGAAATCGATCCAGTGCAATTTCTTGCAGAATGTCGCAGTTATGAAGCGGCCCTCAAGCCGCGCAAGATGAGCTTGGAAGTCTATCCTTTGCCCAGATCGCCTCTCCTGGAGCTTCCTGACGCGCATTACTGGCCACTCTGGGGATTTGTCGGACACGCCGAAACCGGGATCAAATTTTGCAGCCAGACGCATAATTTATGGCATCAATGTGCTATATCATCGCGTGAATTTTTCCCGTTCTGGAACGCCTACACGAAGCTTCCTGGCACCGGATTCTTCGGATCGGCGTAGTCGTAAAATCCTTTGCCCGACTTGCGGCCGTACCAGCCAGCCAGCACCAGCCGCTTCAGCAGCGGCGGCGAGGCGAAGCGGCGCTCCTTGAACTCGTCATACATGACCTGCGTGATGTAGTAGGTGGTGTCGAGGCCGACGAAGTCGAGCAGCGTGAACGGACCCATGGGGTAGCCGCAACCCAGCTTCATGGCTTCGTCGATGTCGGTGATCGAGCCGACGCCTTCTTCATAGGCGCGGATCGCGTCGAGCAGGTACGGCACCAGCAGGCGGTTGACGATGAAGCCGGTCTTGTCGACGGTGCGCACCGGAACCTTGCCCAGCTTCTTGCCGAACTCGACGGCCGACTCGAAGACATCGGGCGCGGTGGCGATGGTCTTCACCACTTCCACCAGCTTCATCATCGGGCACGGGATTGAAGAAGTGCAGGCCGATGAAGCGCTCGGGCCGCTTGGTCGCCGTCATCAGCTCGGTGACGGAGATGGAAGACGTGTTGGTGGCGAAGATGGCGTCCTTCTTGACGATGGCGTCGAGCTCGGCGTAGGTCTTGCGCTTCTCGGCCGACGTTCTCGATGATGGCCTCGATGACGATGTCGCAGTCGGCCAGGTCCTGCATGTTGGTCGTGCCCTTCAGGCGCGACTGCGTTTCGGTCTTCTGCTCGGCGGTGATGCCGCCCTTGGCCACGCCGCGCTCGACCAGGCGGGACAGCGACTTCTCGATGCCGGCGAAACCCTTGTCGAGAAATTTCTGCTCCTGCTCGAGCACCACGACGTCGCAGCCCGCGGCCGCCGCAACCTGCGCGATGCCCGAGCCCATCAACCCACAACCTAGAACTCCAACTTTTTTGATTTCCATATGTGCGTTTTTCCTTTCGTACTCTTTATGAACCGTTCAAATGTTGTACACAAACATGCCGATCCAACCCCCCGACAGCCAGCCGAGCAGCAGAGCCGCCACGGCCAACCCTTGCGTCGATCGATAGCAATACCTAGCGCGCCAAGCAAGGCAGCTACCGAAGCAATCCAGCAGGCTGTCTTGCCTGCGATAAGAGCAGGATTGAGTAAGGTCTGGTAGCGTCCAGCAACTACATACGCCGAGTGGAAAACAGCCAGGCTAATCGCCGAACCAGCAACCGAGATCCAGCCCAAGATTCGATCATTGAATAGCTGCCGCATAATGAGCCAAACGGTGACGAAAAACTTGCGGGATGACGCGAGAATATCGCCTGAACTCGCATTGCGAACCGGTTTCGCCATCGGCATGGGCTTAAAGCCCCGGTGTCTTATAGCCCTAGTTCGGCACGAGTAAACTCGTGCCCTGACACAAACCAGTTTCAGCCACTGCATCTGGCCATGCGGCTTTGTGTCAGGGCACGGCTTTAGCCGGGCCATTCAGATGCACAACGGACCGGGCTTTAGCCCCCGCGGCTTTCTGCTTCGCCAAATATGCAAAACAAAACGGAAACTCTTCTGGCGAATTGGCCAGCCCTTTCCTCACGGGATTCTGCGCGATGTAATCGCGATGTCGCAAAAAGCTCTCACGATCTTCGATTCGTACATCCGAAAATCCCCGCTGCCAAACCTCGCCGGGATACCCAAATTCTTTCTTCAATCGATAAGAGAATCCACCCTTCATCAACTGCACCGCCTTTTCAACTGGCATATCCTCGCCAACGGTTATCAGCAGATGCACATGATTGGGCATCACGACGAAGTCGTGAACTTGAAATTTCTTCGCTGCCACGTAAGAACGTAGCACGTCAATGAACAGCGTTGCATTGCGTTCGGACTGTAATAACGCTCGCCCCATGCTCGTCTTCGTTGTGATAAAGAATGTGCGAGCGCGAAGAATGTCGCCGGACCTTGCATTGCGAAAAGGTTTTGCCATATACAGGGGCTAAAGCCCCGAACTATTGAGCTTCCCTTCGGCACGAGTAAACTCGTACCCTGACACAAACCAGTTTTGAGCAATACAGCTTGCGCTGTAGCCTAATGCCCTGAACATAAATCTTAAGCACTACTGCTTTGGTATCAGAGCGCGGTTCCCTACACGAAACCTAATGCGCCGCCGTTTTGTGTCAGGGCACGGCTTTAGCCGGGCCATAAAGCGACAATAAACTTCCGGCTTTAGCCGCTGAGGGAAATCAGTGCAGGGGCTGAAGCCCGGATCTTTTTGCTTTCCCTTCGGCACGAGTAAACTCGTGCCCTGACACAAACCAGTTCTTCCTGGATAGCATCTGTTGTTCGCGGAGAACCTATTCCCCTTTGCCCAGCGCCAGCGAGATCAGCGTCTTCTGCTCTAGCTCATGCGCTTTGGCCGAGCCGGTTGCCGGAGTCGAATTTGCAGTGCGCTTGATGCTGCGCATTTTGCCGCCTACCATTTTCTTCAGCCGCGGCATGACGAACGACAGCGCGCCCATATTGGCGGGCTCTTCCTGCACCCAGATATATTCCGTGGCCTTTGGATAGCGGGCCAAGACTTCGGCGAGCTCCGTCTCCGGGAACGGATACAGCTGCTCCAGCGAAACGATCGCCGGACCCGACATCTTCTGCTTCCTGCGTTCGATGCGCATTTCCTGGCCAATCTTGCCGCTACAAAGCAGAACGCGCTTGGCCTGCAACGCCGATTCGTCGGGAATCACATTCTGAAAGCGCGGCCGCTCCAGTTCGGTGATTGGCGACAGCGCCTCGGGATGGCGCAACATGCTCTTCGGCGTGAAACAGATCAGCGGCTTACGCCATTTGCGCAACACTTGCCGCCGCAGCAGATGGAAATACTGTCCCGCCGTCGAAGGCTGGCAGACTTGCATATTGTCGCGCGCGCACAGTTGCAAATAGCGCTCGATGCGTCCGCTGGAGTGTTCCGGCCCCTGGCCTTCGTGACCGTGCGGCAACAGCAGCACCAGTCCGGTCAGAAGATCCCACTTGTCTTCGCCGGCAACGATAAATTGGTCGATGATGATTTGCGCGCCGTTGGCGAAGTCGCCGAACTGCGCTTCCCAGGCCACCAGCGCTTCGGGATAGTCGCGGGCAAAACCGTACTCGAAACCCATCACTGCGGCTTCCGATAGTTCGGAGTTGTAGATTTCAACGCGCGCCTGCCCGGGGCAAGATGGCAGAGCGGCACGTATTCCTTCTCATCGACGATGTCGATCAGCACGGAGTGCCGCTGATTGAAGGTGCCACGCCGGGTGTCTTGTCCGCTAAACCGAATCGGCACTCCTTCCAGCGCCAGCGATCCCAGGGCGAGAGCCTCGGCCATGCCGAAATCCAAAGGACGCTTGCCATAGCCCATTTCACGGCGTTGCTCCAGCAGCTTCTGCACCTTGGGATGGATATGAAAATCTTCGGGATACTTCACCAGGCCGTCGGTGATCTCCTGCAACCGCGCTGCTGGCACTCCGGTGTCGACTTCGAAATCAGGCCAATACGAACCACCGTGATAAGGCGCCCAATAGCTGGGCAACTGCCGCATCGGCGGCTTCTTCACCATGCTCTTGCCGGCTTTTTCCGCGGCGTCGAGCTCGGCTTGGAACTTCTCGACATACGGTTGCGGGTCAAGGCCTACGTTCTTGGCGTAGATCTGATAAAGCACAGGATGGTCTTTGATCTTGCGATACAAAATCGGCTGGGTGATGGTCGGATCGTCGACTTCCGAGTGACCGTGCCGCCGGAAGCCGATGAGATCGACCACGACATCCCTGCCAAACTCGTAGCGATACTCCAACGCCATGCGGCCGGCGCGCACCACCGCATCCGGATCTTCTCCATTGACGTGGAAGATGGGAATCGGCAGCCGCTTAGCAAGATCCGACGAGAAGCGACTGGAATAGGCATCGCTGGGATTAGTCGTGAAGCCGATGAGATTGTTAACGATGATGTGGACCGTTCCGCCGACGGTGTAGCCGCGCAGGTTGGCTAGGTTCAGCGTCTCAGCGGTAATGCCCTGCCCGGCAAAAGCAGCGTCGCCATGCATCAGCACAGGCAGAACTTTAGCTTTTCCGTCACGCCCCAGCCGCGTCTGCTTGGCTCGTGCCCGGCCCAGCGCCACGGGATCCACAGCTTCCAGATGGCTGGGATTGGAAACCAGGTGGATGCGTACCGGCTTTCCGCTGGTTCCGGTATAAACTCCGGTCGCGCCGATGTGGTATTTGACATCGCCGCCGCCCAGCACGCTGCGGGGATCAACATCTTCGAAGCCCGCAAAGATTTCCGCCGCTGGCCGGCTCACAATGTTGATGATGACGTTCAGGCGTCCGCGATGGCTCATGGCCATCACCGCCTGCTCGGCCCCGTTTTCCGAAGCCGAGTTCAGGATCTCGTCCAGCAGCGGAATCAGGGCGGTGTTCCCTTCCAAGCGAATAGCGCTTGGTTCCGATGTAGCGCGAGTGAATGGTCTGCTCGAAAACGTCGGCGCGCACCAGTTCGTCCAAAACGCGGGTACGGTCGACGGGTTCCTGCTGCTCGGCCTCCATTCGCTCCTGGATCCACAGCCGGCTCTCCACATCGGGGATGTGCATGAATTCCACCCCGATGCTGCCGCTGTAAATGCGCCGGGCGGCATCGGCCATATCGCCGGGACTATCCAGCTCGGGATGAGGTAAAGGGGCGAAATGCCCCAGCGGATCGAGGTTGGCTTGCAGATAACCCCAGCGGCGGAACGCGTCCATGACCCGTTCCAGCTTCTCGCTGTCAACGTTCATCATTGCGGTAGACAAGGATAAGCGGCTCCCTGGCCGCGGCTGCCCTCGACTCAGGCCAGCCAGGCCTTTGCTGAACAACTTTGATAGTTATAGATTCCCTACCGACCGGACCGATGCGGCCAACGTGTCTTGCTGGACCGACGGTGGCGACCGAACCATTCAGTATATAGTGTCTGAGTATTTGAGAGGAGAGCCGTGCGCGTCGCGACGATTCCCGCAATTCCCGACGCTGCCACTCGCGTAGCCGATTCCATGACCGCACCGCTGACGACAAAAGATCGCGTGTTCGTGCTGACCGGCGCCGGCGTTAGCGCGGAGAGCGGACTGCCCACCTTCCGCGGCGCCGATGGATTGTGGCGGGGCCACCACGTGCAGGATGTGGCCACTCCGGAAGCGTTTCGCGCGAATCCGGAAATGGTGTGGCAGTTCTATTCGGAGCGGCGCAAGCGGCACGCCACCGTGGTTGCCAATCCGGCGCACTTCGCTCTGGCGGAACTGGAGCGACATCTGGGCGAGCGCTTCTTCTTATGTACGCAGAACGTCGATTCGCTGCACGAACAGGCGGGCTCCGAACGCATTGTGCATATGCACGGCCGCCTCATGCAGACTCGCTGCTCGCGCCTGGGTTGCCGCACCAAGCCTTTTGAAGATGACCGCGCTTACAATTCGCGGGCCGAAATACCCACCTGCCCGGAGTGCGGCGCACTGCTCCGGCCTCACATCTGCTGGTTTGGCGAAGTCCCATTTTCCATGGACCGCATCTTCGAACAACTGCGAATCTGCACGGTGTTGCTTACCGTAGGGACCTCGGGAGTGGTCGAGCCGGCGGCAAGCTTCGTTCGCATGGCGCGGATCAATCGCGCTCGCGCGATTTATATTGGTCCGGAAGAGCCGGCCAATCGTCCATTCTTCGATGAGGTCGTGCTGGGAAAAGCCGGTGATGTACTGCCTAAACTGGTGAAGGAATTGGTGCGGTAGTTCCAGGTCACCTTGGCTGTTTGAGGAAACTCTGACTAAGTCCCGTTTTGAGGTTAAGTCCCGCTTTGAAGGGGCACGGCGTCAGCCGTCCCATAAGTATCGCAAAATCATACGGCTTTAGCCGCTGCGGGACTTCGCATTCACTTGATCTAAGTTTGCCTTAACGGTTCGCTTCTAATTCACTCCATAAGTCGGTCAGGCGTACGGAAATTGCCGTCCCCGCCACGCGAAACTCCTCGACTGGCAGCCACGCCGCTGTGCTGCAGTCATAACCAATTCGATTGGCCGGATCGATCACCCACACATTAGGAATCCCCATCTGGCGATAGTCGGCCAGGCGCTGGCCATAACGCGAAATGCGGTCCTCCGGAGAGAGGATTTCGATAACGGCCAATGGCGGTTGGGTGGGAACCCGTTCTATTGGCTGGCTGCGGGACATCAGGCAGATGTCCGCGATTCTCACCCGAGTGGCCGAAACCCTGATTCGCATTTCGGGTAGAACGCGCAACTGCCACTCGTCACGATGCTGAAAAAACCAGCTGCCCAGAAACATCTGCACCGCAGCATGATCGAATTCCCCCAAATTGCGCTCCTGTACCTCGCCATCAACGTAATCGCAGTCTGGGTGATAACTGCTTCGCAGGTACTCGTCCAACGAGATCTGTACAGTTGCCATACGGAATCCCCGATGCCACGATTTTACTCTCAAGTAGGAGCCGGGAAAATCGATTAGTGCGTGAAGTGTCCAACGATGTTATAGGCGGCGAAGGCAGCCACGTAGGCCACGATGGTCATGTAGGAGAATTGCAGGATGGGCCACTTCCAGCCGTTGGTTTCGCGACGCACCACCGCGACCGTCGACATGCACTGCATAGCGAAAGCAAAGAAGACCAGCAGCGCCACCGCCCCGGCGGGTGAGAGTTCCTGCCGCAACGCCGCTTGCAAATCCACGGCATGGTTCTGAGCATCGACGCCATGCAGCGTTCCCAGCGTGGAAATAATTACCTCGCGCGCGGCCATTGAAGTAATCAGTCCCACGCCGATCTTCCAATCAAAGCCCAGGGGACGAATGACCGGTTCGATGGCGTGTCCCACGGTTGCCACCACGCTGTCTTGCACCGCGGGCGGTTGGCCATGGTGCATGGGAAAGTTGGTGGCCGCCCACAGCAGCAGCGAAACCAGCATGATCACCGTGCCCGCGCGATACAGAAAAGCCTTGCCGCGATCCACCAGTCGCAATCCCAGCGACGATAGCGTGGGCCAGCGGTAGGGCGGCATTTCCAGAATGAACGGCGTGTCTTTGCTTCTCAGAACTGTGGATTTCAGCAAGCGGGCCGTCGCTATGGCCATCAGGAAGCCAAGCACGTACAACCCCAACATCGCCAGAGCTCTGGTTCCGAGGAAAACACCCAGCACCGGACGATTCGGCAGAAACGCCGCGATCACCATGGTGTACACCGGCAGGCGCGCCGAGCACGTCATAAACGGTGCGATCAAAATGGTAGCCATGCGGTCGCGCTTGCTCTCGATGGTGCGCGTCGCCATGATGGCGGGCACCGCGCAGGCATAAGCCGACAGCAGCGGAATAAAGCTTTTGCCATTCAGTCCCACGCGCGACATGGTCTTGTCGGCAATCACCGCCGCGCGCGAAAGATATCCCGAGTCCTCCAGAATTCCGATCACCAGGAACAGCAGCAGAATCTGCGGCAGAAACACCAGCACCGATCCCGTGCCTTTCCAGACGCCATTCACCAGCAGCGACTGAAACATTCCCGCCGGCAGATGATTGCCCAGCTGCGCGCCGGTTACGTCGAGGAATTTCTGCAGCAGATTGGAAAGCGGCTGGCCGACGGCGAAGATCGTCTGGAATACGCCAATCACCACCACGGCAAAGATGATTGGCCCCCAGATACGGTGCAGGAAGAGCGCGTCGAGCCGTTGCGTCCAGATAGGAGCGGCAGGACGGCGATAATTCGCATTGGTTCCCACGCGCACGGCCCACTCGCGATAACCGCGCGTGCTGCCAACAACCGGAAGCTCCAGCGGCTCAGGGCCCAACGGTTGCCGACGACAGGAAATTCTGTACCGCGACAATGCCTTCGCCGGTGGTCGCGCTGACCAAAGCTACAGGCGTTCCCAACTCGCGAGCCAGCGACAGCACATCGACGTGCCCACCTTGCTTGCGCAGCTCGTCGGCCATGTTCAACAGCACCAGCGTAGGAATGCCGAGCGCGATCACCCGCGCCGCCAGCACCAGATGGCTGTGCAGGTTGGTGGAGTTCAGCACCAGGATGACGGCATCGGGACGCGGCGTTCCCGGCATCTGCCCGGTCAGGACATCGATCGCTACCTTCTCGTCTTCAGACTTGGGAGTGAGGCTGTAAACTCCAGGCAGATCGATCAGCGCGACTTCGTTGCCGTTCGCATCGCGCACATAGCCGGTATGATGTTCGACGGTTACGCCGGGAAAATTTCCCACCTTCTGGCGCAGCTTGGTCAGGCGATTGAACAGCGTGGTCTTGCCGGAATTGGGCGGACCGACGACAGCGATGGTGCGATACGCAGTGCCGAGCGATTCATCCCGGGGCCGGGCCACCGCATGACAGCTCACCGTCGGTGCGGCCATGCATCAGTCTCCAAAGGCAGGAGCCCCAATCAGCTCTACATGAATATGGCGGGAAAGATCGCGGCGCATGGCAACTTCGGTTCCGTCCACGCGATAGACACGAGGATCGCCGCCCGGGCCGCTGCGCAAAACTTTTACTTCCAGGCCGGGAACGAAACCCAGGTTCATCAGATGTTCGGCGACCGGAGCAGCCAACTCCAGTTCGGAGAGGATGGCGCTTTCTCCGACCCGCAGATCGGCCAGAGCGCTGCCCTGCGGTGGGGCGCTGCTTTTTACGCCGGCCGAATATGAAGTTGAAAATCATTTTCAATTCCGTCTTCTATTCTAACTCTTCTTCGGCTCCAGGCAACGACCAAAGTCACAGCCGTTTGTGATATCCAAACATTTCAGGGAAACCCCGCAAATCGTCCCCAAATGGTCAATTTCGCGGGGTTTACGGCATGCCTCAGCGCGGCTATCGGGGATTCCCCGATCTTGCACACCGCCGATGCTTCTCACCCAATAGCGCAAACCCGCTTCTGCCCCGCAAGTCGTGGTCTGCAACTGATGCTTCCGGCCGGTCCTGGGTTCCGCATATCGCGGGAGAGGCGCAAGAATTGAAGGCTCGGGCAGCGCTCTCTGTGGCACACTAAACCTTCAGACGATCCGCCGCTTGCCGAAACCCAAAAGCGCGGTCGTACAGAGAGGATCTACAGAGATGTTGGGACTGAGCGATATCGCCAGCCGCATCGTGCAATCGACCATTCGCACCATGTCGGTGGAGTGCGACAAAGTTGGCGGCATCAATCTGGCGCAAGGGGTATGCGACACCGAAGTTCCGGAAGTCGTGCGGCACGCGGCGGAAGCTGCCATCGAAGCCGGCTTCAATCAATACACCCGGCTCGACGGCATCGCTCGCTTGCGCAACGCGATCGCCAGCAAGCTGGAGCGGCAAAACGGCATCATCGCCGATCCCGATTCCGAGATCCTGGTCACCTCCGGCGCTACCGGCGGATTCGATGCAGCCTGCCGCGCTCTGCTCAATCCCGGCGACGAAGTCATTCTCTTCGAGCCTTACTACGGATATCACTACGCCACGCTGGTAGGGCAACATTGCCAGCCAGTACTGGTCTCGCTCGATCCGCCCGATTACGAACTGGTGGCTGACCGAATCTGCCGCCGCAATCACGCCGAAGACGCGCGGCATCATGGTCAATACGCCGGCGAATCCTTCCGGCAAGGTCTTCTCCCGCGAGGATCTCCAGCAGATCGTCGACCTCGCCTGCCAACACGATTTATTTCTCTTCACCGACGAAATCTACGAACACTTCGTCTACGACGGACGGCGCCACATCAGCCCGGCGACACTGCCGGGAGCGGCGGAGCGCACCATTACCATCTCGGGTTTCTCGAAAACCTTCAGCATTACCGGATGGCGTGTGGGATTGCTCTATGCCTCGGCGCGCTGGATTCCGGCCATCAGCTATTTTCACGATCTCACCTATGTGTGCGCGCCTTCGGCCTTTCAACATGGAGTGGCTGCCGGACTGGAGCAGCTGCCCGATTCGTTCTACTCCGGCTTGATGCGCGACTATCAACACAAGCGCGAGATGATTTGCGACGCCTTGCGTGCCTCGGGCATGGAGCCCAGCGTTCCGGCCGGTTCGTATTACGTGCTTGCCGATGCCTCGAATGTGCCCGGCGACAACAGCATTGAGAAAGCGATGAACCTGTTGCGCATCACCGGCGTGGCCTGCGTTCCGGGGCAGGCTTTCTTCCAGCAAGGACGGGGCGACAATCTCCTGCGTTTCTGCTTTGCCAAGACCGATGCTGATCTGGAGAAAGCCTGCCAACGCCTGGCCAAACTGCGGCAACGCGCGGCGGCGGGTAGAGCCAGCCTTTAGGCTGGCGTCCAAGATCTATTTTTGTCATTCCGAACCGGCTTCAGCCGGTGAGGGATCTCCGGTTCCAAGTCTTTCAGCGGCCTGCTAGACCTTCAATGATCGGACTCTCACCCCTTGACATCTTCGCCCTAGCGCACATTCACCCGCACGCTGAAGATTTGAGCGGGCGGCACGTTGTATTCCCACGACCGCCGATAGACCACGGTGAGCGTTGCCATCCCCGAGGAACTGGCCTCGAATCGCAGAACCTGCATTCCCGGCGCGCCCACCGCTTTCGTCGACTTCGTATTCTTCACGTACGCCGTCTTCTCCAGCCGCAAGGGCGAAGGATCTCCGCTCACCGTCCAGGCGTAGCCGGTCGACGGATTGCTCTTCAGTTTCACCAGCAAGATGCCACCGGTTGTAAGATCAATATCTTTGCCGTTGTCTTGGTCGCCGACCGTGACAGTTGAGGACGAGGCCTTCGACGAGGCCGGGGGCGCGGTCTGCAGGGCTGAGGCGGTGATGCCGGTCGAAAGAAATACCGATACAAGGATGACCATCGATGCGCAACCAGTCACGGCAGTCTCCTGTCCAGAAATGGCTGGCGTCGAGAGTGAGCGTTCGTCGCAAAATTGTCAATGCAAACCCCGGCCGTTTTCCTGCTTCCAACCATCGGCCGACCCGCCGGCTCCATTCCCGCAGAAATCGGGCTGGCCAATGAGAACGCGACTGCAATGAACTCAGCCATCGGGCAAACACTTTCGCACTGGCATATCGTCGTCGCCTGGGCCATCTTTCTGGCCAGCTACCTGGTTTTCGCCATTGGCAGGCTACCGGGCACTAAGATCGATCGGCCCGCGATGGCGGTGATCGGCGCCGTGCTCATGTTTGTCTTCGGCGTGCTGGGGGCCAGGCAGGCCATTGACAGCATCGACTTCGCCACCCTGGTCCTGTTGTTCTCGATGATGTTGATCGTCGCCACCCTGCATCTCTCCGGGTTTTTCGCCTGGATCACCGGGCTGGCCATCGAGCATTTGAGCGCCCGCCAGTTGCTCCCCGGGGTGATCTTCGTCAGCGGAATTCTGTCGGCCTTCCTGGTCAACGATATCGTTTGCCTGGTGATGGCTCCGCTGATCCTGGGGCTGTGCAAGCGCATGGGTTTGCGGCCGCTTCCTTATCTGCTGGCCCTGGCGACGGCGTCCAACATTGGCAGCACGGCTACCATCACGGGCAATCCGCAGAATATTTTGATCGGGTCGATCTCGGGAATTTCGTATCGCGACTTCCTGGCGCATCTTGGGCCGGTGGCATTTGTCGGCCTGTTCGTCGATTGGGCGCTGCTGCACTGGGTTCATCTGAGTAATGGTGCAGAGGGCTTGCCGTCTGCGGGAAATCCAGCGCCAGTGATTGAGCAGGAAGGACGGACGACGACTCGAGATCCGGAAATGCATCCGGCATGGCCGGTGACTGTCACCCTTGCCGTGCTGGCCGGATTTCTGCTGGGATTTCCGCCGCCCCTGGTTGCCGCCGCCGGCGGAGCGTTGTTGCTGATGCAGCGCCATCACCCGCCGAAAGCGATTTACGAAGATGTGGATTGGTCGTTGCTGATGTTGTTTCTGGGCCTGTTCCTGATCCTCGGCGGTGCCGAGCAGGCCGGAATCACGCAACAGCTACTGGGAGTCGCGGAGCGCCTGAATCTGCGCAACCACTTGATCTTCGCGGCGGTAGTCACTCTCCTGTCGAATATCGTGAGCAATGTTCCCGCGGTGATGTTGTTGAAGGGTCTCATCCCGCAGTTTCAGAATCCGCACGCCGCCTGGCTGATGCTGGCCATGAGCAGCACACTCGCCGGCAATCTCACTATCACCGGCTCGGTCGCCAACATCATTGTGGTCGAGAAAGCGCGCAGCGAAACTCCCATCGGCTTCCTCCAGTACATGAAAATCGGTGTGCCAGTCACGCTGATTACCCTGGCTATCGGACTGCTGTGGCTGATGTTTGCGCGCTATTAGAAGCCGTCGATACAACTCATTAAGCACGAATCTTCGAAACTCGGATTTGTATCAGGGCACGGCTTCAGCCGTGCCGTAACGAGTTAATTATGAAAAGCGGGCTTCAGCCCCTGTTTATGCGGGGCTAGTAGCTTCTGAAGTACTCGGTTTGATCCGTGGTTCGGGTAGTGCGGCGCTTCAGCGCCGCGTCCAAGTCCTTTATTTTTGTCATCACGAGTCCGGCTTCAGCCGGGCGAGGGATCTGCTCTTTTGGGTTCTCCCGGCAAATTGTGGACCCGTTGCCCCGCAAAACAAAAGGGAGAGGCCTAAGCCCCTCCCTTGTCGGCGGAGGTGATGCGATTACAGCAAAAGCTAATCCGTATACGGCTTCCAGGTGCCGTTATCCGCTTCCATCAATACCAGGCTGACTTTCGAGGGCGCTGCGCTGTAAAAATCGACGCCATAAGTCTTGATCAGCGTCGCGCGGTCCCAAGTGCTGAAGCTCTTGACCAGGCTGCCCGAAGCGTCAAACTGACTACCTAAGCGATTGGGTATCCACTTCCAGGTGTAATCAACCTGACCAACATGCGGCTTGTCGCTAGTGATTTTGTCCACTGAAACCAGCTGGCGTGTTGCCAAGGGAACCAGGTAGGTAGTCGTGCCGTCGGGGTTCTTGCTCTTCTGCACGCCTTCGATGGTGTTCAGTAATTTCTCGCCCGCCTCAGTAAGCGTGACCGTAAGTCCGGTTGCACCCTTCGCCTTGGTAGTCACGATGCCGGCCTTGGCCAGTAGTTTGTAGTGAGGATCCTGCGGCTTCTCGTTGACGCTCGAGGTCAAGTTGCCGGTGCTGAAGCGAATGGTCGCCGGACCTTGCGCTTTCAGGACTTGATTGATGGTCGTGGTCGCAGCCGGGACGGTCAACACGTCACGCGCGCCCTTCACAAAATAGTAGATGGTGCCGCCAACTACCAGCACCAGTCCCGCAATAAACAGAATGGGGAAAAAGTTGGTCTGTTTCTCCATCGCAATTTCGGCGGCAAAAAGTTCGGGCTCATTCGAAATTGGGGGAACCAGTTGCGGCTTGGATTCTTCGGCTTTCGGTTCGATGACGGTCGGCATAGTCCACACCTCCGATTCGACGTGCTGCCCGGAATCCGCGGGCCATGGTTGTCAGGACCGCGGCTCGCGGTATTCACCCAGGCGGGACCTGATTTTCAAGCCCGGCTGAGAGCAGTCACGAATACCTCCAGTATGAACTTTATGTACCGGGAAGCAGTGAGCCGCATCACTCCGCGATGTGAGGGATGAACGACGGAAAAATAGTGGATAGTGGATCGTGGAACGGATCACGAGTCCATCGGGCTACTTGCGAGATGGCGAGATTTCACGCCAACTATCCGAGGAGCCGGTTTTGCTGTGTGTATTAGTACGGCTTCGCCGGTCCAATCAGCGGAGTCTTAACGGGCTTCGCCATGCCATAGAATACAACCACACCCTGACCGGCGCCTTGAGTTTGTAATGCTTCATCCACCTTGCCCATGGCATCCTGATACACCTGCCAGTTGTTGGTTGCCCAGACATCTCCGGCGGGGCCGATGCCAACGTCAACCATCAACTGCAGTCCTCCGCCGACATAGCCACCTGGAGGCGAAATGGCGTCGCCCGTCTTCACGCCCGGCGGGCAATGCTCGGTGCGGAAGCCGCACAATTCCACGATTCCGTCCGAGGGTGTGCTGAAGTTGGAGATCCAGATGTTGTCGTTGCCATCCACGGAAACAGCCCACGGGCCGACGATTCCCTTGCCGTATACCGGCGAGAAAGATGCTTCCGTCCCGTCGGGCCGCAACACGGTAATGCTGCCGCCTTCGTAGCCCGATTTCTCCTCGGTCATGGCAGGAATCAGGACCTTGGTCGCTCGTGCTCCAGCGTCGGGGTCATTGTCGAAGTTGAATTTAAATGCGGCCAGGACTTCCGCGAACTTCAGCCCTCCTCTGGGCGAGCTGCCCAATTTATTCGTGACCCATACGTTGCCCAGGCTGTCGACGGCGAGACCGCTGGCGGAGTATCCCACCTTGAAGGTTTCAAACTTTTCGGGATCGGAAGCGGGGAAACGAACAACGTGGTCGGTGACGGCGTTGGTCACCCAGATGCGGTCCTGCTGGTCAATGGCAAGGGCGAACGGGCCTATAAGCTTGCAGGGGTTCTTCAGAGGATCGCCCGTCTTGTTCTGACAGAAGAACTGGACCTTGCTCGGGTCACCCTGGGGAAGCTTCACGACCTGGCCCTTGATCAAGTCGAGCGTCCAGATTTCTCCGTTCGGCGTGGCGATGATGCCCTGCATCTGGCTGATCTGGCGGTTAAAGTTCCAGCCCTCTGGAGGCGAAAGTGGTTTGCCGTTGTTGTCGAACTTCGTGATGTTCTGGCCGGTGAAGCTGGTGGCCCACGCGTTGTCTTGTGCGTCGAGGGTCAAGCCGAAACCGGGGCCTGCAATGCCCCCGCCCCTGAAGCCCAAAGGGCTGGGCGAAAGCGGTTTACCGTTGGGCGCGAACTTGGTGAGGCCACCGGTCCAGGAGGCATCCTGGTTTTCTGCTCCGACCGTGAAGTTGTCAGCAACCCAGGCATTGCCTTGGCTGTCGATCATGAGCTTGCCGCCTCCGCTGTAGCCGCCGCCCGTGAACTTGAGGGGAAAGATCCAGGCGCTGGGCGCGAAGGTCAAATATGGGAGGAACGGCGTGGGCCGCAAGAGCTTGCCGGGTTCGAATTTAGGTTGCGGATAGAAGTAGTTCAGCAATTCAAAAACTTTGTCAGCCTGATGCGAGGGGTACCGGACGATGGACTCAGCGGCCGCCAGCGTGTCCTTCGGGTAGGCACCCGTCGGAGACGTCGCCACGTAGAAGAGACTGCTGCACGCATCGGACCTCAACCGCGTGACGCACGCTGCCAGAATGCTGGATAGCGTTGCGAAGTTGGCCATGGTGGGGGTCTGCGCGCTGTTGAGAGCATCCAGAATCGTCGCGCCATAGTCGCCTGTTTCGAGATCCACAAAATTGGGCACATTGCCAGCGGCAATGCGGAGCTGGAGTGGTGCGCCCTTGATCGCGGCGCCGTCGATGAACTGTGTGTGGGTGACAACCGATGCGATGGTGGTGAACTCGTTGATGACCACGCGTGCCGGCGGCTTGCCGCCCACAACCGCCAGCAGCGCGATAGCCGGATTGTCGCCACCCTTGCCTCCGGGTTCGCCGCCGGTGGCAACTAGATAGAGACTGGCGTCAGCTTGCGCCGTTGCGCCGCGGATCTCAAACCGTCCTTCGTTGTCCGTCTTGGCTTGCGCGAGCTGCTTGGGTGCGTCAGAACCTGCGGCCCAAAGTGTGACCGTGGATTGAGCGATAGGGGCTCCTCCGCCCATCACTTGACCTTTTATGTCGGCGGCGAAGGCCCGCGTCGCCAAGAGCATGCCTGAGATGGCAAGGGCAGCCAATGTCAACTTCACCGCGGTTGTCTGAGAATGCATTCCTTTTCTCTTTCAGGCTAGCGACCGGTACCGCCGCAATGACAGAAGACGCGACGAGGTTTGCATGGTCGGGCAATTTCGCATCAATTCTACGTGAGGTCTGCTGTAAGGCAGAAAAGATAGCTGCCGCGCTAACAGGCCGTTACACAAGTAACCCCAAAACTCGACTTCGGCGTGGAATGCTTGTGGGACAAGGGCTGTAACGCCGACGGCTACCCACTTCCCTGCATCACCTGGCACGAGTAGGTTTTAATCACGAGCCAAATCTTTCCGCCAGACTGCAGGTGAAGCTCATCCCGCGCGGCGGGAGTTAGGTGTACTTCGAATTCGGCGCCGCAGTTCACCTCCGCGATCACGGTCACATCGCGCTGCTCCAGCGAAGCGATCACTCCGGCAAAAACGTTACGCGCACTCAATCCTTTCGGCGCAGCCGATGCCAGCAGAATATCGCCCGCGCGAATCCCGACACTCAGCGGTTGCGAAGTATCTACTCGCGACAGTGGCACTTCCAGCTCAAGCGTGGAATCTGCTACGCGACACGTCATCGTTCCCTGCTCCGGATGAGCCGCCACGAATGAGCAGTCGAAAATATTCTCGAAGCCCGCTAACTGCGCCACCGTCTCCAACTCAGGACGGTGCAGCACGTCGTGCGGCGAGCCGCGAGCCACGATCCGTCCGGCGTCCAGCACGATGACGCTCTCACCCAGTGCGAACACTTCCGCCCGCTGATGCGTCACGTAGAGAATCGGAATCCCTTGCTGTCGATTCCATGACCGCAGGTCATCCACGATCTGCGATCGAGTGACAGCATCCAGCGCGGTGAGCGGCTCGTCGAGCAACAGAACCCGTGGCCGGGTCACCAGCGTGCGTGCCAGCGCGACGCGCTGACGTTCGCCACCGGAAATTTCGCCGGGACGACGTTGCGCCAGATCGGCGATGCGGAACGATTTCAGAATCTCGCGGCAGCGGGAGTCGCGTTCAGCCGCACCCAGTGGAGCCAACCCATACTGCACGTTTTCTTCGACTGTCATGTGCGGAAACAGCGCCAGCGACTGCAGCAGATAACCGACTGACCGGCGGTTCGGCGGAACATTCACCCCCGCGGCGAGATCGAAGAACACCCCGTCCCGGATGGCTATCCGGCCTCGTTCCGGAGTTTGCAGCCCGGCGATGCAGTCGAGCAGCGTCGTCTTGCCAGCTCCGGAGGCGCCAAACAAGATGGTGAAGCCTTTACCGGCGACGAACTCCACTTTCAGCAAAAAAGCCGAGCCGCGCTCCCCGGAAAATCGCTTCTCGATGTGGACGCTCAGCACTTCGCCCGGCGCGCCTGTGACCGGAGTCGTCATCTCCAGCCCCACACGTTCCACGACGTCCGGCGGCGCAGGCCATACAGAATCGCCAGCAGCGCGAAACAAAGAGCCAGCAGCAGCAGAGCGGTTCGATTTGCGGCAACGTAATCCAGCGCTTGCACCTGGTCGTAGATCAGGATGGAAATCGTCCGCGTCGCTCCCGGAATATTGCCGCCGATCATCAGCACCACGCCGAACTCACCCAGCGTGTGCGCGAAACTGAGCACGAATCCGGTGAGCACGCCCGGCAGTCCCAGCGGCAATACGATGCGGCAAAAGGTTCGCCACCGCGAGGCACCCAGCAGCGCGGAGGCATCCAGTAGCTTCCGATCGATGGCGGCGAACGAAGTTGCCATCGGCTGCACCGCAAACGGCAGACCATAGAGCACTGATCCGACTACCAGTCCGCTGAACGTGAATGCCAAACCATGGCCGGCGATCGACTGATACCACCGCCCCACCGGACTCCGCGGTCCGATGGCAACCAGCACATAGAAGCCGAGCACGGTTGGCGGCAACACAATAGGCAACGACACCACCGCCTCGACCAGAAACTTCCAGCGCTTACGCGAAAATGCCAGCCAGTAGGCGACTGGGATTCCCACCGCCAGCAGGATGACCGAAACGGTGACGGCCAGTCGCAGCGTCAGAGTGAGAGCTTGCAGGATCATGGATGCGATGGGACGCGGAAGCCATATTGCTGAAGCACGGCCGCGCCCTCTGACGAACTAATGTAGTCGATGAAGGCCTGCGCCGCCTGCTTATGTTTCGCCGACGACAGGATCGCCACTCCCTGCTGCATTTCCGGGTAGCTGTCGGCCGGTTCCCAGTTTTTTAACAGCCTGTATAAGTTGTTAGCAGCTTACACGAAATCGAAAATAGTAGGCGATTCTAGTCACTTCCGTAGAACCGGAAAGATCCCGCTTTGCCGGGCCGCTCGGCGAACCGTCAGCACACGGGAGTGCTCTTTCCCCGGTTGCGAGTGCCTTCCACCACGAAACGGGTACCAGCGGCGTACACTTTGTGCTTTCCCGCTTGACCCTTTTGCGCTTTTCTGTAAGAGTAAGCTCCACGCGAGTCTTAAGTGGGGAATTTAGCCATGCCATTGGGCCGTCCCACGGTAGAGTTCGATCGCTCTAAACTGATGATACGCATTGAGGTCACGCTCAACGCCGATCCCACCGCGATCAGTCCCGTGGTGGAAGGCATTATGGAGATGGCGCGCAGACTTGAATGCGCCGCGGGGAAAGAATTTGAGATCGAAACCTCCCTGCGTGAAGCCCTGGCCAACGCCATCGTCCACGGCTGCAAGAACGATCCCACCAAGAAAGTCCAATGCTGCGTAGGTTGCGATGAAGAGCGAGGCATGCTCATCGTGGTGCGCGACCCGGGCGCTGGATTCGATCCCTTCGCCATCCCCGATCCCTGCAACGGCGAAAACGTCTATTCCAACCACGGCCGGGGTATCTACCTGATCAACCAATTGATGGATGAGGTGAAGTTCGAACGCAACGGCACCGAAATCCACATGCGGAAGTACTAGGGCTGCACGATTCTTTCCTTCCGGTGCGATTCGCAATCTAAGAGCTAGAGACTAATGTCGCGTCTGAAGGTGCACACCAATTTGCTCTGTGCCCCAGGTTCGGCTTTGCTCTGTGCCCCAGGTTCGGCTTTGCTCTGTGCCCCAGGTTCGGCCATCTGTTGGCCTAACCTGGGATAGCGCGGGTGTCCCGGCGGTGACCCGAGTCTCACGCCTTTCACGGGTGCCACGGATGTCGCGCCTTTCGAGACCCGGGCGAGTTTCACTCATGGCGGCGGAAAAAGTCGCCGATTCCCTTAACTTCAGAGGTTACCTAGCACAGTTGCGGTATTCCCGGGTCTCGAACACCTGTCTAGTCCCAAGACATGGTTTACAAAGTGTCCCTACACATCCTTTACAGAAGGATGTCATGGGACTGAACAACACCGCGAGACCCGGGGCACCAGCGCGACAGATTTGTTCTTAGCTCTTTTTCGGATGCGGATTGCCGATGTACGGAAACTCCGTGAGAGTGTCAGTGTGGGGCTTGAGGCCCGTGGGCGGACACTCATTCTTCGTCAGGAACGCCAAGCGGTGATTAATGACATCGTCGGTGAAGACGCGGCCATTCGGGTATTTTGCGGGCTTCGAAGGATCGAAGGTCAGCATGTCGGGCAGCAGGCCTTCGGCGTCGATGGCGGCGATGGCCTCTTCCCGGGTGTAATTGCCGGTATGCCCCATCAAGTGGACGAACATATCGGTCCAGCGCTGGCGATCGTTGACTGGCTCGCTGGCGTTGTATTCCAACTTGGTGTCATCGGTGTTGAAAAAGCTGCTGACGGAAGGGTGGCCGGCGCGATCAGCGTGAATCAGCTTGCCATCCTCGCGCACGCTGCATCGTCCCCAAATATGAATCACGGGATTGCTGCCAAGCTCACTGGTGGGCAGTTCCATCACGGTGGAGAACACGTTGGCTTCGGTATTCGAATCTACGCCGGTCCAGGGAGACTTGCTGCCCAGATGAGGCTCCGTGAAGTTCCGTTTGCCCCTGGTATCGAAGAGGTTCTTGATGCCGTCGTAGTCGAAAAAGAAGGCGTCACTGCGAGCGCCGGCGAAGAACGTGTATCCACCCGACTTGACGATGTTGGGTTGGTCGCCGACGAAGGAAACCGCAGCGTCGGAGATGATCTTGGTGCCGACCGCTTCGACCGAGCGGGCTTCGCTGCCTTTGGCGACAAAAACGCTTACCGTCTGCTTGCCGTTTTGCGGCGTCGAGAACACATAACTGAAGGCAATGTCATTCAGATAATCGCCGTCGGTGTCGATGGCGAGGCGGTAGATGGCGTCAGGATGGAGCGCGTCAGCATTCGGATTTGCATTGAGAATGAGCACCGTCCTTGCCGGGTCCGCCGGCGATTGGAAGGCGTAGAGATCGCAGAGGTCGAGTCGTTGGTCCCCGAGAGGAGGGCCGAGGCTGAGTCCAGTAAAATGGTTCGACATTTTCTTACCTGCCTTTGAAAATTTAAACTGCGATGGTGTAGTCCTACAGAAGGGTACCCAGCGGAATCCGGTTCCTGGCATTCCGGCATCGGGGCAGTATATACCCGTTTTGTTTCCGCGCCGTTTCGATAGGATAAATCTGTTGCCGATCGGCTAGGTCGCGTCGCTAGTGGGCTGAAACCGGATCTACCATTTGGATCATGCCCGAACCTGAACGTGGATTAGTTCCGAGCTGCGGCTTATTGCAACGATTGTCCTTGCTCGACCACCAGCTTGTAGGCGATGTAATACTTGTAAATGTTGCTGACGTATTGGACAGTCGTCTGTCCCACCTTTTGCGACACGAGCAACTCGACGTTGCCGAACCACTTGTTGGGATCGAGTCCTTGGGCTGGCGCTTGCTTTCGAATATCGGCGATGCGATTGGGGCCCGCGTTGTACGCCGCGAAAGTGAGCAGCAGGCGGTTCATCGGATCGATCTTCGGGTCGTTGAAATAGTTCTCAGCAATAGAGTTCAACAGCTTCACTCCGGCGTGAATATTGTTTTCGGCAGTCCCAATGTCGGGGATGCTGATGGGTGGCGCCGACGCGGTTGACGGCTTGACCTGCATTATGCCCAACTGCCCCGCCAGGACTTCTCGCCGATTGATTCAGCATCGACTCCTGGTAGCCCTGGGCTACGACCATCAGGTAGTCAAAGCCATACTGCGATGAATACGTCTTGAAGAAATTCGCCAACTCATTGAACTTCTTGATTTGTTCTTCATCGGTTGGGTTTGTGATCCACTGGCTGCTTTGCAGGTATCGCCGCATCAGCGTGTTGCCGAACGACGTTCCGGCAGCGTGGGTCTTGACGAATTCGTCCACCAACTCTTTGAACTTCGGATTGTTCTTGCGGACTGCCCATGCCAGGTCCTCCTGGTTCGCAATGACGATATTTGGTTGAGGAGTGATGTTGTGAAAAACGCTGACCCACAACTTGGCGCGCTCCGTGATGGTGACGGTTGCGGGAAGTATGCCGGCATTTACCATCTCCAGCAGGTCCTCGTCCAGCAGGTTCTTATCGGCGCTCTCGATCAAGATTGGCGGCTTGCCTTGCTTCCGTAGTAAGTCGTTTACCTTTTCCAAATTCCCGTAGTACGTAGTGACAGGATTTACGAAGACTTTCTTCCCGCCCAAATCCTGCAACGAGGAAACCGGGCCGAAGTCCTTCCCCGTCACAAGAATCTGTTTCACGTCAGTCTGTATAGGAACCGAGAAAGCGACCTGCTGCGCGCGTTCCGGAGTCATGGCCACCGGATACGCGATCAGGTCGCCGATGCCTTCATTTAAATACGATTCAAGCTGATCGGGGCGGACCGGAATAAACGTAACCTGCACGCGTTGCCTGCTGTGCAGCTTCTGATTTACGAACTGCTCGAAGGATTGCAGCGCCTCGTAAGAAATGCCCTCTGGCTTTCCATCAACATAGAAGAAGCCCGAGCGGCTATACAAGACGAGGGCTCGAATGGTGCCGCGCTTAACCATTTCATCCAGGTCGCCGGTATGGCGCTCGAAGTTCAGAGGCAAGCCGCTGACACCGGACTGAGATGGAGTCTTGTCCACCGCAGCCAGGCATATTGACGCGGCGAGGATGAAACTCAGGGCAGCCCAACGCATCTCGTCACTTTACCACTGCTAATGGGCACCAAGAAGGGTTCGAGAAAAAGAGTCAATCCAAGTCGCCTTGGCTGATAATTGGCGATAACAGGCTGCCATTACCCCACCAATGTTGGTGACTCACACCCTCTCCAAAGTCCGGCCTCACCGCCGCTTTTCGATGACCTGCCTGATCCGGTCGAAGGCCCAGGCGATTTCCTCTCGCGTGATAACCAACGGTGGCGCGATGCGAATCACGTGTTCGTGCGTTTCCTTGCAGAGGAGACCGAGCGCCTGCAGCGCCTCGCAATAAGGCCGCGCGGGTACATTCAACTCGATGCCAATCCAAAGACCCTTGCCTCGTACTTCGCGCAGCCGGGGACTTCTCATTGTCCGCAACTTGACTAGAAAGTAGTCGCCCAACTCGGCGGAGCGCTGAATCAGATTCTCGTCGACCAGAACCTTTAGTGCAGCGCGAGCGACGGCGCAGCCCAACGGATTGCCTCCGAAGGTGCTGCCATGATCGCCGGGATGAAATACGCCGAGGATTTCCTGCGAGGCCAGCACCGCCGACACGGGATAAAAGCCGCCAGAGAGCGCTTTGCCCACGATCACCATGTCGGGCCGAATACCCTCATGCATGTAAGCGAAAAGTTTGCCGGTGCGTCCCAGGCCGGATTGGATCTCGTCGGCGATCAGAAGGACGCGGTTGTGGCGGCACACGTCCGCTGCCTCGCGCAGAAAGCCTTCCGGCGGAATAACGATTCCGGCTTCGCCCTGGATCGGCTCGACCAGGAACGCGCAGGTGTTGGGCGTGATCGCATTGCGCAAGGCCATAGCATCGCCAAAGGGGATGATCTTGAATCCCGGAGTAAATGGCCCAAAGCCTTCGCGATACTGCTCGTCGCTGGAGAAGCTGATGACGGTAACGGTGCGTCCGTGAAAGTTGTTGGCGCAGACAATGATCTCGGCTTGGCCCTCGGGAATGCCTTTGATGCTATAGCCCCACTTGCGCGCCGCCTTAATGGCGGTTTCGACCGCCTCGGCGCCGGAGTTCATAGGCAGCGCCATCTCGAAGCCGGTCAGTTCGTTGAGTTGCTGATAGAGCAGCGGAAGCTGATCATTGCGAAACGCTCGCGAAGTCAGCGTAACCTTGCGGGCCTGCTCGATCATGGCCTTCAAGATCCGGGGATGGCAGTGTCCCTGATTGACCGCGGAATAGGAAGCCAGACAATCGAGATAGCGATTCCCTTCCACGTCATAAACCCACACTCCGTCGGCGCGTTCGATGACGACATCCAGAGGATGGTAATTATGTGCGCCGTAACGGTCTTCCAGCTCAATGAAATCTTTTGTCTGCAACTTATCTATGACTGGCATAAGCTCCTTGAAGAAAGTAACTAGCAACTAGCAACTAGCAACTAGCAACTAGCAATTAGCAATTAGCAATTAGCATTTGGCAACTGCGGCAAAACAATTCACTCCAGGACGAAAACCATGCCCTTCCACCGCAAATCCGATACAACCAACTCATAGTGTGCCAAATCGGCCGCTAGTCGCTAGTCGCTAGTCGCTAGTCGCTAGTCGCTAGTCGCTAGTTGCCAAGTGCTAAATGCCAAATGCTGCCTCTCATTCCTTATCCAACAACATCGTCAGCAGCGCCATTCTCACAAACAGTCCATTGGCGGCCTGGCGGAAATAAAGGGCGCGAGGATCATCGTCCACCGTCTTGTCCAGCTCCACCGTTCGCGGCAGCGGATGAAGGATCATCGCGTTCGGCCTCATGCGCTCAAGCACCGATGAATTGATAGCGTAGCGCCGTGCTCCCTTCACCCGGGGAAGCCGTTCCGGCTGGATACGCGTCTGATACACGACATCCACTTCACTAACTACGCTGTCGATATTCGACTCCAGTTCGTAGCGCACGCCATGGCGGTCAAGATACTGCAAGATGTCGGATTTCATCTGCAGCTCGGGTGGGCTGACGAAGAAAATCTTTATCCGCTCGAACTTGGCCAACAGATAAGCCAGTGAGCGCGCGGTCCGGCCCCGATCGAGTTCGCCAATGAACGCTACGCTGAGGCCATCGATGGGACGCTCCCGGTAAATGGTGTACAGGTCGAGCAGAGCCTGGGTAGGATGCTGACCTCCTGCGCCATCGCCCGCATTGATGATGGGCATGGGAGAAACTTTGGCCGCCCGCGCCGCTCCTCCGGCTTCATGATGGCGAATGACGATGAGGTCGCAATAGCTGCTGATAATGCGTATCGAATCCTCCACCTGCTCCGCCTCGATCTCCGACGAGAAGGTGCGGGCATGCTCGGTGGAAAGCACGTTCCCACCCAGGCGGTACATGGCCGCCTCGAAGGAAAATCGCGTTCGCGTGGAAGGCTGATAGAACAGGCTGGCGAGAATGCGGTTCTGGTAGTCGAGTGTGCCGCCGCGGGCGACGATGCGCTCCATCAACCGGGAGCGGTCGAACAACTCCATCAGCAGCGGGACAGTGAACTGTTGCGACTCGACAACGTGCTTCAGCGCCATGTGATAGCGGCCTGACTTCTCTTCGTGTGGTCTGGCGAACGAATGCAAGATGGGCATGATTTATCCGAGAACCGGCACCTCAATTTCCTGGCGAGATGTCTCGCTGTCCGGCTCCGGATCGCAAACGATGCGCGTTCCCGCCGAGCCGGCAACGGCTTCGCACAAATGTTCACAGGAGGTAATCACCGCTTCCCTGCCGCCGCAATGCAGGAACTGAAGCACCGACTCCACTTTCGGTCCCATATTTCCGGGCGGGAAGTGGCCCGCGGCCAGGTACTGTTCCAATCGCGAAGCGGTTACGTGAGTCAGGGGAGTTTGATCGGGCTTCTTGTAGTTCAGATAGACGTAATCGGTGTCCGTCGAAATAGCAAACAGGTCGACATCGAGTTGACTGGCGAGCAACGCGGAAGCGCGATCCTTATCGATGACCGCTTCCACGCCTTGCAACTGGCCGTTAACTCGCATCACCGGAATGCCGCCGCCTCCGGTCGACACCACCAGAACGCCGTAGGCGACCAGGGAGCGAATGATGTCCAATTCGACGACTTCGATGGGCTCGGGAGAAGGTACCACCCGGCGATAACCGCGGGCCGCATCTTCCACAATGTGCCAACCCAGCGACCGCTTTTTTTCCTCCGCATCGCTACGCGAATAGAAAGGTCCGATCGGCTTAGTCGGGTGCTGCATCGCGGGATCGTCAGCCGAAACCAGAGTTTGCGTAATCAGACTGACCACGGGAATTTTCATTTCGGCTGCCGCCAGTTCGTTCTGTAGCGACTGCTCCAGCAGATATCCGATTTCGCCCTGACTGGCCGCGCCACATACGTCAAGAGTTTGGCCGTACACCACATCGGAGGCTCGTTCGGAGCGCAGCAGCTGCGCGCCAACCTGCGGGCCATTGCCGTGTGTAATGACCAGGCGATATCCCAGGCGAATCAGGCCGACCATCGCCTGTGCCGTTCGGCGGGCGTTCGCCAACTGTTCGGCGATCGTTCCCTTCTCACCTGCACGAATTAAGGAATTGCCGCCAACCGCGACTAAAGCAGTTTTCGACATGATAAGGACGCTGTTCGCTGTTTTGCTCTTCGCCATCGCAAGTGGTCCTTAGCTATCAGCAGGCAAACAGCCGAAAGCCTCTTACCAAAAGCGAACAGCGAACAGCGTCTATCTCACCAGCTCCAGCACCGGTTCGCGAACCGATTCGCTTTCCGGCATCCGATTCCACTTCATCAGTTCCACCATGATTGCCTTCTGGGCATGCAGCCGGTTCTCCGCTTGCTGGAAGACAAACGATTGCGGCGAGTCGATCACGTCATCCGTGACTTCATCGCCCCGATGCGCCGGCAAACAATGCAGGAAGATGGCATCCGGCTTGGCCCGAGCGAACAGCTTGAGGTTGACCTGGTAAGGCGCGAAGATCTGCTTGCGCGCCTCCGCCTCGGCTTCCTGGCCCATGCTGGTCCAGACGTCGGTATAAACCACGTCCGCTTCGAATGCCGCCAACTCCGGATCGTGGGTGAGGCTGAAGCCGCCATTCGTTTCGGCGCAGCGTCTCTCGGTCCAGGCGATCGCCGCCGAGTCCGGCTCGTACCCGCGCGGAGTTGCGACCCACACGTCAGCCCCCAGTTGCGCCCCCGCAAACATCAGCGACCGCGCAACGTTATTACCGTCGCCGATGTAGGCCACCTTCAGTCCGGCAATCCGCCCCTTCACCTCCAGCATGGTCAGATAGTCCGCCATGGCCTGGCAGGGATGACTGTAATCGGTGAGGCCGTTGATGACCGGAATGCTGGCGTGATGCGCCATTTCCACGACAATGTCGTGAGAGAAGGTCCGAATCATGATCCCTTGCACCATGCGCTCCAGATTCTTGGCCACGTCGTAAACCGATTCTCGCTTGCCCAGGCTGATCTCGGCCGGCGACAGATACAGCGGATGCCCGCCCAGCTCCTCGATGCCGACGTCGAAGCTCACCCGCGTGCGCAACGACGGCTTCTCGAAGATCATGGCCAGCGTCTTGCCCTTCAGCGCCGTGTGATAGGCGTTGGGGTAGGCCTTCAGCTGCGTGGCCACATGAAGAAACTGCCGGATCCGCTGCGGCGTGAAGTCGCGAATCGATAGGAAGTCTTTCTCGGCATGGCTACCTCCCGACTTCTGCGAACGCAGGCTTGTGCGCTTGGGTGAACTCCTCCAGCATGTCGGGAATTACCGGCTTGCCGAGTTCCTCGACTTCATACCGCACGCGCACGCTGGGCTTGTCGATCTTGATGGTGCGAGCCAGGTCGATCGGCGTCGCCACCAGCACCAGATCGCAAGGCACGCGCTTGATGGTCTCCTCCAGCTCGTGCCGCTGCAGTGTCGCTGTAGCCCATGGCCGGCAGCACTCGCCACAAGTGCGGAAACTTCTCAAACGTCTTCTGGATGGAGCCGACCGCATAAGGCCGCGGATCGACCAGCGCCGCCGCGTGATAGCGATTCGCCGCGACAACTCCCGCGCCGTACGCCATTTCGCCGTGCGTGAGCGTCGGCCCGTCTTCCACCACCAGCACCGTCTTACCGTTGATCGCCTCAGGATCGTCGACCGTCACCCGGCAGGCCATCTCGATCACCTGCGCTTTGGGATTGTGCAGCGCGATGTTCTGGCGGACGGTCTTGATTCCGTCCGGATCGGCGGTGTCCACCTTATTGATGATGAGCACGTCGGCGGTGCGGAAATTCACTTCACCGGGATAATAGGCCAGCTCGTGTCCGGCGCGATGCGGATCGAGCACCACGATGTCGAGGTCGGGACGATAGAACGAAGTGTCGTTGTTGCCGCCGTCCCACAGGATGACGTCGCCTTCCTGCTCGGCCTGGCGCAGGATCTCGTGGTAATCCACGCCGGCATAGACCGGGGTGCCTTCCACGATGTGCGGCTCGTACTCCTCGCGCTCCTCGATGGTGCACTTGTGCCGGTCCAGGTCGGCCAGCGATCCGAAGCGTTGACAGTGTTGCGCGGCCAGGTCGCCGTAGGGCATGGGATGACGAATCACCACCGGATTCCAGCCCTGCTTGCGCAGCTCAGCGGCGATGCGCCGCGAGACCGGGCTCTTGCCGCAACCGGTGCGGACGGCGCAGATCGAGACCACCGGCACTTTCGCCGCCAGTTGCGTGTGCGCCGGCGCCCAGCAGCCAGAAGTCGGCTCCGGCAGCGGCTGCGCGCGATGCCAGATGCATCAGCGTGGGATACGCAACATCGCTGTAGGAAAAGACCACGACATCCACTAACTCCTCGCGGATGATCTCTTCCATCTTGTTCTCTTCGAGAATAGGAATGCCGTCGGGATAGAGGTTGCCTGCCAGTTGCGCCGGATAACGCCGGCCAGCGATGTCGGGAATTTGATTGGCGGTGAAGGCTACGACCTGGAATTCAGGATTGTTTCGGAAAACTACGTTGAAGTTGTGAAAGTCTCGTCCAGCAGCTCCAAGGATAAGCACTCTTTTCATAGTGCGTAAAAAGCGTCATTAGACCCATGAGGTGGGGACACTTTTCTCCTGCCAATATGTTGAACTGAAATCGGAAGCAGCGCTGTGAGCGCCGTCACGGTGCGGTGAGACAAGCTCCAGGACATCCTGGATTGGGAGAGGAAGCTCACCGGTTGCCATGGCGCCGCACAGACAGAGTTGACGCTCCAGTTCGTGTCGAACTGCCCGCCGGATAACCGATTCAACTACCACTCGAAGACATACTGATAGCCAAGCGTCCGCTTCGCAAAATAATCCAGCGGCACCCTCGCGGCGCCGCTGGAGTTCGTTCCGTCCCGGCTGTTCTATGCGTGTGAACGTTTACTACTCAAGCCGGATGCCCACGGGCATCGGTTATCCCCGCGGTGGATTGGGCAGCGGAGGTAACGGAGGATTCGGCCCCGGCTGCTTTGGTGGAACCGGTCCGGGTGGAATAGGTTGCACGAAAATTGCAGTGCTGGCCTCACTCACGCGAGGCGGATTCGGCAGCGGAGGCTGCGGTGGAATGGGCTTGGGTGGATTGGGTCCCGGTAGCGGGCCCGGCGGAATCGGCCTCTGTGGCGTAACCTGCAAAAGAATTGCAGCGCTGGTCTCAGTCACGCGAGGCGGGTTAGGCAACGGAGGCCTGGGTGGATTGGGCCGCGGCGGATTGGGTCCCGGTGGAGGCCCCGGCGGAACCGGCCCTGGTGGGGTAGTTTGCAAGACAATGATGGGGCTCGCCTGACGCACGCATGTAGCTGCTAGCGGCTGCGTCGTGGTGATGGCCGCGAACCCGATTGCGACCATCACTCCGAGAACCATTAGGGTAAGAAGAATTAAGCGTTTCATGGTTCCCCCTTTCAAACCATCTGGTGATGCTAGGAGCCGAAGACGGAACGATGACGCCGGGTGGCCGGAGCGAAGGATGTGGAGCGTTGCAGGTCTTGTTAATCGCCAGTGCTTGGCGGAACGTGGGTGAACAAGACCGAGGGTCTCGCTCCAGGGGAACCCGACATTGGTGAAACTACACCGGCTGCAATTGCCTGTCTGTGTCCTATGACTCTTTGCCGTGTGATAAGCAAGTAGCAGGACTGCTAGGCGACGGCCGTTAGCCAACGCCTGGAAGCCGGCCCGCTGCCCCAGTGTTCCCCCTCACACTGCAATGTGACCGCCATCACTTCGACTTGGGCCATCCATGGTCAAGAATCGAACCATCGTTCGGTATGGGGATGGCCTCCTTGCCGCAACGAATTCCAGGTGGGATGGCGAATCGCAAGGTACAGGCAAGTCCCTTCGGACGGTCCCGCAAACAGAAAGGGCAACAATGGCCAAAGGTTCGGTGCAGATCGTAGTCGAGCGCTGTAAAGCCTGCGGATTCTGCGTTGAGTTCTGTCCCACGCACGTGCTGGCGCTCTCCTCCGCGTTTAACGCCAAGGGATATCACACTCCTTACATGGTTCATCCGGACAAGTGCAGCGGCTGCGATTTATGCGGCATGTATTGTCCCGACTTCGCCATCTTCGGATACAAGCAGGCAGAGGCACCCAAGGAAAATGTCGCGGCCGCGCCGCCTACCGCAGCCGTCGAGTCGAAGGAGGACCAAGATGCACGCTGATCCTGCTGGAGTCATGACCGGCACGCATTTTCTCGACGGCGATCACGCCTGCTGCGAAGGCGCATTGGCAGCCGGCGCGCGCTTCTCCTCGGGTTATCCCATCACCCCCTCGACCGAATTGTCGAGCGCTTTGCCTCGCGCGTACCCACCGTCGGTGGAACCTTTATCCAGATGGAAGACGAGCTCGCTGCCTCCATCGCCCTCCAAGGCGCAGTGTGGGGCGGAGCCAAGGCTTTCACCGTGACCTCCGGGCCCGGATTCTCGCTGATGATGGAACACATTGGGCTAGCGGCCATGACCGAAACTCCCTGCGTCTTCGTCGATGTGCAGCGCGGCGGACCTTCCACCGGACTGCCAACGCTGCCCGCCCAGGCCGACATGATGCAGGTGCGCTGGGGATCGCATGGCGACTACGAAGTGATCGCGCTGTGCCCGAACTCTCCGCAAGAATGTTTCGACCTGACCATCACCGCCTTCAATTACGCCGAGCAGTATCGCTGCCCGGTGTTCGTCATGATGGACGAAGTGGTCGGACACATGACGGAGAAAGTCGTGATTCCTCCGCCCGAGCAGATTGAAGTCACACCCCGCCGCTACACCACGCTTCCTCCCGGCGAATTTCTCGCCTACAAACCGTGTGACGATCTGGTTCCCGACATGCCGCGCACCGGCGAAGGCTACAACGTCCACGTTACCGGCCTGACGCACGACGAACGCGGCTATCCCGACATGACGCCCGCCACGCAAGACAAACTGGTGAGGCGACTGCAGGACAAGATCAAGAAGAATGTCGACAAAATCACACTGTACGAAGAAGAACAGATCGAGGGCGCCGAAGTGGTTGTGGTTTCGTACGGCATCACTTCGCGAGTGGCACAGCGCGCTATCGAACTGGCCAGCAAGAACGGCGTCAAGGTTGGCAAGTTCCGGCTGATCACGGCCTGGCCCTTCCCCGAAAAGCAGATTGCGGAAATCGCCAGCAAGGTGAAGGCAATTGTGGTCGTCGAACTGAACCTGGGACAGATGGTGCGCGAAGTCGAACGCGCTGCGGCCGGCAAAGCCATCGTCCGGTTCGTGGGGCACGCCGGAGGCAGCGTACACCGTCCCGAAGACATTCTGCAGGCCATCATGGAGGTGGCGCGATGAGCGAGCTTACCGAACTGACTGTCCAAAACCCAGTCGAACAATTCCTGCGCATGGACCGCATTCCGCACATCTGGTGTCCGGGATGCGGCATCGGCACCAGCGTCAACGCCTTCGCGCACGCGCTGATCGAGGCCAAGATCGATACCAGGAATCTGGCGATCGTTTCCGGTATCGGTTGCACCGGACGCGTTGCCGGCTACGTGAATCAGGACTCGTTCCACACCACACACGGCCGCGCGATCCCATTCGCTACCGGCCTGAAGCTGGCTAATCCCAAGCTGAACGTCGTGGTGTATTCCGGTGACGGCGACTTGTTTGCCATCGGCGGCAATCATCTGATTCATGCTGCACGCCGCAATGTTGATCTAAAAGTCGTCTGCATCAACAACCTTATTTATGCCATGACCGGCGGCCAGACCGCACCCACTACACCGGGCGACGTCATCACTTCGACCAATCCCTATGGCACCTATGATCCGTCATTCAACCTGCCTTACCTGGTAGAGGCGGCCGGTGCAGTTTACGTGGCGCGATGGACCGCGTTCCATGTGAAGCAACTGGCGCGTTCGATGCAGGAGATGTTTGCCAAGAAGGGATTCAGCTTCATCGAAGTGCTATCGCCGTGTCCCACGCTCTATCAGCGCCGCAACAAAATGGGCGACGGGCTCGACACCATGAAGTTCTACAAGTCGGTCAGCAAAGTTCGCAATGGCGCGCCGACCAGCGAAGTCGCGCTGACCAAGAGCGGCGAAATTATGGTTGGCAAGTTTGTCGATCGCGAGCGCAGCGATTATCGCGACCTGATGCACGATCAACTGTTCGATTCTCTGGGAGAAGATTACGTGGAAACGGAGGCCTGTTCATGCCAGTAAGTGAGATCCGTATCGCAGGATTTGGAGGCCAGGGCGTCATCCTGTCGGCCATCATCATCGGCAAAGCCGGCTGCATTTATCAGCCGGGCTACGCCACCATGACGCAGAATTTCGGGCCCGAAGCTCGCGGCGGAGCCTGTAGCGCGCAGCTCATTCTTTCGGACTCGCCAGTGCTCTATCCCTATGTCCCCCGCCCTGACATTCTGGTGGTGATGTCGCAGGAGGCCTACGGACTGTTCGCTCCACAGCTCAAGGACGAAGGCATTCTCATCATCGAAGAAGACCTGGTGCGAATTGGCGAGCTGCCGGCGGAAGTGCGTGTGTACAGTATCCCTGCCACTCGCATCGCCGAAGAACTGGGCAAGAAGATGGTGCTGAACATCGTGATGGTAGGATTTTTTGGAGCTATCACCCAGCTACTCGATCCGGATGCCCTGCGCAACGCGGTGGGCGCTTCTGTACCGCAAGCGTACCGCGAACTGAACCTGAAAGCCTTCGACCGCGGCTTTGAATACGGAACCAAAGCGCTAACCGAAGTTATCGTGAAACAGGATTCACTGGTTGCGGTGGCAGCGCTGGAAAACTGAAAGAATTGCATCGCGACCGAATTGAGCCGGCAAACATCGCCGGCTTTCTAATTTGTTCGCGCTTTGAGAGCAACGGGAAGCTCGCCAACCTCATCTGCTTGGGCAGGAGAAAAAATCATGTCTGAGAAAAGCGCGAACGTTGGTGACGAGGATACCGGCAAAGGCGCAGTCGAGCAGGACCGGCCCGAGCAAGAGGGCAACGTCTCGATGGCGGGACAAATCGGTCATCGCAATCAGGATCCGCTGCTGAAGGCCAACGATAGCGACTACCCGGAACCGGGGCAAAATCCCGAGCACACCGGAGAGCCGCAGACCGACAACGCACTGGATCACGACACGGAAGTTAGTTGTGCAGACGCGTCAGGGGATGAGACCCCGGGAGAACGGCAGAAAGAAAATCAGAATCAGAGCAAGGACGACCCACTGGCCGCCTGAAACCAGCTAAGGTTGCCCCTCATCAGCGAAGGTGTGTAAGGCAAATTCAAATCCTTCCGGGCTGACCTTGACGTCACCTTGATAAGGACGGTCGATATCGGCGATCGCTACCAGCACCAGCGAGATCAGGAAGCTGAGCACCACAATCTGCAATAGGTGAAATCGAAAGTTGGGAACTCCGAAGAAGCAGGCGGCGGCCACGGTAATGATGCCGCCGGCGATCAGCACCATCCACAAAATTCCGGGCAGCATCTCGTGACTCTGCAGAATGCGGATGCGGCGGTGCTCGGTAAGGTGCTGCAAGGTGTTCATCAAATCCCCTAAAGCACCTGACTCCTCCGTGGTCTGGCTCTTAATCTCTCCCGCTGCCTTCCACATCTGTGTAATCAGTTGGCCGCCTTCTGGCGGAAGATGATCATTCGACAAGGAAGGAAATTCGCTCTGAATCGCATTCTGGGCGTAACGCCGAGCGAGATCCTGAATGGTCTGCCGCGCCGGATCGGAAAGCCGCGCACTGATGCGGAAAACATTGACCAGATCGTTGGCCTCCTGCTCGGCATTGACCTGCGCCTGCTGAAACATATTCCACACGCCAGAAAGCATGAAGGCCAGCAGCACGGCGTAGGTCGTACCGATCACGGCTACGACTGCGCCCGTGAAGTCGTTGGACTCGCGGCGGGAAGAGCCCGAAGATGTGCGCGTCACCACGTGCAAAAAAGCGATCGCTGCTCCGACACAAGCTATAACAATAAGGATGTTACTCAGCACGGCGGTTGGCCCCGTTGGCAAACGGAATGAGGAAGCTTACACCGCTTTGGCAAATCAGGGGAATGGGGTCAGTCCCCGGCGGTGGTAATCGAACCAATTCCCGGCGCGAGTTTTGGTGTGCGGGCTTCAGCCAACAGGCTGATAATCATACGAAGCCGCGTTTTGTATCAGGCACGTCTTCAGACGTGCCGAAACGGTCTGCAATGACTTGGGCTTTAGCCACTGAGGGTGTCTTTGCAGCGGCTAAAGCCCGGACGAACAGGTGCTCGTCGGCCCGGCTAAAGCCAGGCCCTGATACAAACCATGCGGAGTTTGTACATAGCACACTAGCTGGATCTCGGTCCGGTTATCAAATTTCGCAACTGGTAAATGCCTGTCCGCCTATTGGATTGATGGAATCGTCGCAGCCGGCGATTGTCCTCAAGGTGCTCAAGCGAACGCCGGAGCCCGCCGGGGCAAGACATTGTAGCTTCTAGTTACTCGACGGCAATCAATCGCGGCGACAATAGCTGGTTTATTGTCCAAGACTACTATCGAATCTAGTAATCTTCCTGGCATTTGCAACTGGTTGCGAATAACTTGCAACCACCGGGAACCCCGGATAAATCGCGCAAATTAAAAGGAAATTCGCTTGAACGCTGATTACATCCGGGATAGGATGCCTGCAGTCTATTCACGCCCTTCGAAGGAATCAAATAACATGCATTCGCGGTTAAGACTAGTTTTGATGGCCATGATGTTGGCCTGCCTGGTGGTAGTTTCTCCGGCTAAGGACAAGCGGCGTCATCATCCCTCGCAGCCGATCTTCGTTATCACCAATGACGATGGCCTCTTGGCCAACGATGTGAGTTTCTGGCTGCCCGGAAATACGCAGCAGGGCCCCACTTTGACTTTACAAACCGCACTCGCCACCGGCGGCAGGGGAATAGGCGGCGGCTTCTTTGGCTCGCCGCGAGTCGTTATGCTGCCCGATAGTTCAGCGCAATGCCTATATGCTTCCAACGCCGGCACCAACAACATCACCACCATTAACATTCAGTCTCAACAAGTCGCGGGAACCTTCAGCGGACTGAGGAGTGACAAGGGCACTACCAACGGCATCGGCCTGGCGGTAAATAGCAACTACCTTTATGCGGGCTTTACGGCTTCGAACACGCTTGTGACCTTCGCTGTCCAGCCCGGATGCCAGTTGTCCTTTCTCGGTGACATGCCCGTAGCGGGACTGAACGGCGGGTTTATTGCCGGGATGGCCATTCACGGAAACATGCTGGTGGTGGCGTACGGAGATGGCTCTATCCAGTCCTTCAACATCGCCAATGGCCTTCCCATTTCCAATGACGACGAGCAGAACTCGACTGGCTTTGCCAGTGCCTATTTCCCCGAGTCGGTAGACATCACGCAGGACGGACACTTTGCCATCTTCGGCGACGCGGCCATCGCCACTTCGGTTGAAGTATCTGACATCTCTTCCGGCAAACTGACCCAGACCGTCCTGTACACCGTCGGCACCGCGACCAATGCCGTGGGACCCGGGAACAACGCGGCTAGCGCCCGCCTCAGTCCGGATGAGAGCCTTCTATACATAGGCAACAGTCAGGGAGGCTCGGTCACCGCGGCCTTCTTCAATAAGAATACGGGCAAGGTCTCGCCGGGATGTTTTTCCGGAGTGCTGAATGGCTACTACGAACCTTGGGCTTACATCGGGTCCGTGGTCACCCGCGACCCTACCGGAACCGGCGGGGTGCTGTACGTAGCCGAGTTTGGATCGTCGATTGGGATTCTCGAGGTGAGTTCCACCGGCACTACGTGCACCCTGACGGAGTCGCCCAACTCTCCTATTCCCGACAATTCCAGCAGCGGGCTGTTGTCGATTCAGGTGTTTCCACCCAGACCATTTTAAGTGCGCCTTCGAGGCGAATTGTTTAGGGAGTCAGGATGCGTGCCATGTTACGAGTTGTACTGCTTTTTTTGTTATCTGGAATTTATGTTGCCGCCCAGACCATTTGTCCCATTCGGCCTCTACCGGGAAGTCCAGTGCTCAATCCGCTGGACTTATATAGTCAGAACGGCGTATTGACCGTCAATCTTACGTTGCAAAATCAGAAGCAAAATGACGGCTTCATGCACTACTGCTATGACTACATGTATCAGGGCGAAGTCATCGAAGCCCCCACCTTGCGTCTGAATCCCGGCGATCAGCTCGTTCTCAACCTGACCAACAATATCCAGTCACCCTATGACCGCTACGAAGACGCCCGGAATACTCCCATGCAGCAGATGCACGGCGACACCGGCGCTCATCATGTCGCCAGGCCCGACGACGATTGCAGCGGACAAGAGATGATGGCGGGATCGACCAACATTCATTTCCACGGCCTGAATATCGCTCCCGTCTGTCACCAAGATGACGTGATTAACACCATCATCCAGTCTGGCGATCCGGCCTTCCAATACAGCATTCAGATTCCGCCCAACGACTCGCCGGGAATGTACTGGTATCACCCCCACGTCCACGGCAACACCACAACGCAAGTGGAGGGTGGAGCGGCGGGAGCCATCATCATTGAAGGCACCATTCAGGGCACGCAGGGTCTACCGGAACGCGTGTTGGTAATTCGCCAGCAGTTCGAGAATCCTGATTCCTGGATACCCGGACCCAATGAGTTGACCATCAACTTCCAACCGGCAATTCCCTCCGAGCCTTCGCCGGTGATCAGTGTTCAACCCGGTCAGGCGGAATTCTGGCGGTTAGTGAATGCGACCACGCAGGCGTTTCTGACGTTGCAGATCCAGTTCGGCACAACCCCGCAGCAGTTGCAGTTGTTAGCCATCGACGGCATTCCGCTGCAATCGCCAACGTATCAAACTACTCTCCTGGTTCCCCCCGCCGGCCGTGTGGAATTCATCACGCCTGGGCTTCCTGTGGGACAAACCGGTACGTTCCTTACTAACGGCTATGACACTGGTCCCGTCGGTAATCCGAATCCGCCGCAAGTGTTGGCCAGCATCGTTGGAGTTGGCGATCCGCAGGCTTCGCACGCGCCGGCGCATGTTGTGAAACCGCCAAGCGAGCCGCAGCGATTTGCCGGCTTGGCCGCACAACTCCCCACCACCACTCGCAGTCTGTACTTTTCCGAGCAGACCGTCGGCAGTAACGGGCCAACGCAGTACTTCATCACGGTCAACGGCCAGCGGCCGAAAGTCTTTCACATGGACGATCCGCCCGCCATCGTCACCAACATTGGCGCGGTCGAGGACTGGACGGTGGAGAATCGAGCCGGCGAAGCGCATGCTTTCCACATACACCAAATTCATTTTCTGGTGATGGCAATCAATGGGGTTCCCGTGCCGAATCCCGATCTGCAGGACACCATCACGATTCCGAACTGGAGTGGACATGGGCCGTATCCAAATGTGACCTTGCGTATGGATTTTCGCGATCCTAACATCGCCGGAACTTTCGTATATCACTGCCATATTCTGGATCATGAAGATGGTGGAATGATGTCGAAGATCCAGGTGAATCCGGCGAATTGAGGGCAGGCGGCAGCTAACTATCGTTAGTAGTTGTTTCGTTTTTCGCCAAAATCTCGTTTCGGCTTTTGCGGTTTCCTGTCGCAAACCAATTGACACAGGCTCGCCGTTGACGCAGAATTTTGTCACTCGGTTTCTGGGTGGCGCCGCGTTTCAGTCAATCCCCAAAAAGAGTTTCCAGCGTTGCATTCTTGATCTACGAATACAGTCGCCGCTCGAAATGGGGTCACCAACAATTTTTCCGTTTGCTGCGAACCGTAACTTTAGAAAAGAGGACTGTCTTGACGAGGAGATCTGTACTTGCTGTAACCATGCTTTTATTCGCCGCTTGCTGTATTTCGCAGGCGCAGACATTGACCAATCTTACCCATCAGGCGCCAGACGGCGCACAGCTTACCTTCCAACTCACCGATGGCAGAGTGTTAGCGCAAGGCTTCAATGACTCCGACTGGTGGATTCTGACACCCGACAACACCGGCAGCTACGTTAACGGTACCTGGACGCAGGCTGCCAGCCTCCAATCGGGCTACTCCCCCGAGGCTTTCGCTTCCGCCGTTCTGGCTGATGGCCGCGTACTCATCGAAGGCGGCGAATATAACTTCGGTCAGTTCACCCTGACCAACCTGGGCGCGGTTTACGATCCTGTCGCCAATACATGGACGCCCCTGACTCCTCCTACCGGATGGGGATACATCGGTGATTCGCCCGCCCTCATTCTGCCCAACACCCATTTTTTGATTGGGCGCAAGCTCGACATGCAGATGGCTGACCTGAATCCCAGCACCATGACGTGGACGGCGTTTAACTCGACCGGCAAAGCCGACTTCAATGCCGAAGAGGGCTGGACCCTGATGCCCGACGGTACCGTGCTCACGGTGGACGTGCTCGACAATCCGAACTCGGAACGCTACATCACCTTGCAGCAAATGTGGATCTCCGACGGTAACACCATCGCCAACTTACAGGGACCGCCTGAGGAAGGCTGCCTGCAATATGGCGGAGGGCAATATTGTCCTCCGGAGAAATCGGTCCCGCCATCTTGCGGCCTGACAAGACCGTGTTCGCCACCGGCGCAACCCATCTGGGAGCCTCTTCCGCTCACACCGCGATTTATACTCCTGGGGCCAGTCCCACCGATCCCGGTACTTGGACCCCAGGTCCGAATTATCCCGATGGTGATCAGTCCGGCGACAACTTTGCTGTACTGCTGCCCAACGGCAAGGTACTGGTGCAGGGCAACTCCGGGCGGCTTTATGAGTTTGACGGCACGAATCTTACCCCTACCTTGGAAGGCGGTGACAACAGTCTGATGGTGCTGCCTACCGGTCAGGTGCTCATCGGCGGCACGGCGGTCTACAATCCGACCGGCGGCGCTTTGCAAATCTGGGATCCCACCATCACGTTCTGCCCAGCGTCAGTAACCCGCGGTCAGACTTACACCATCTTGGGCCGGCTGTTCACGGGCTTGTCCCAGGCGGCCGCCTTCGGCGATGAATATCAAACGGCTACTAATTATCCATTGGTGCGGATCACCAACATTGCCACGGGTCACGTTTTCTATGCCAAGACCCATGACCACTATCCCATGGGTGTGAATGGCGGTGGAACGCCGACCTACACCCACATGGACATTCCTGCCGGGATGGAGACTGGCCCCAGCCATCTGGTGGTGGTCGCCAATGGCATCGCTTCCAACGTCATCAACGTCACCGTGAACTAGCCCGCAACGGCGGGACGGTTACCGTGATGCAAATCCCATTCCTCCTGCGCCACCGACTGCGGCGGCGCGGGAGGACTTTCAGTGGCTAGGGAAATTCTGATTAAGGCTTATTTTGAAGGGGCCGGTCTTACAGTATGCTGAAGACTCGGGCTGAAGGGACTTTGCTGGGCATAGCTTAGCCGGGTCCTGCAAATCACCCGCCGGCTTGACAGTTTGCTGAAAAACTCAGCCATGGTGATTTTGAAGGGGCGTAGCTTTAGCTACGCCATAGTAAGTCCTTTATTTTTTGTCATCCCGAATCCAGCTTCAGCCGGTGAGGGACCTGCTTTTCGAGTTTTTCATCAAACCGTTCAGCCGCCAAGCACCATCACTTTGTGCTCGGGACAACGGGCTGCGGCCAACTCGATCAGGCGATCAATCAACTCAGGACCGTACTTCGCGTAGAAATACAATCCCGCAATCTCCCGCTCCTGTAGCGATTTCTTCGGATAAAGCGCGTTCTCAATTTGCGTGGCGTGCCGAGTGAGGATCTCCGTACGGCGCAGCTCAGCCTGGGCGGCGCGCTTCTCCAGCCGATTGATCTGGTATTGCATCTTGCTGGCGGCCCGTCCTGCGGCTTCCACCAGCGTGGGATCGAGCCTCTGCAGCGGGCTGCTGACGCGCTGCATGACCTCATCGACAGTGTGTCTGGCGTGTTCGAAGTTTTGTTTGAGCTCGGCCGGAAGCGAACGTGCAGCCAGGCAATCGCGTAGCTGGCATTCGCCGTGAAACAGTTCCGGCAACTCGATCTCATACTTCGTCAGCAGGCGCTCAATACGCGGCTCGATCAGCGTTGCGCTCAACCGCGCAAGAATAGGGGTAATCCGCCCCAGCAATTTTTCGTAGACCACACCCACCTGCGCGAAGTAGGCAATCTCCGCCGGTCCGCCGATGTAGCCCAGCGTAGGAAGCCAGTAATCTTGCAGCACCGGACGCAATAACACATTGGCGCTGAAGTTTTCCGGAGCGGCCTGGACGCGACTCTGCAACTCCTCACCCGACAGCCGTTCACGGGCGATAGCGAATTGACCGTTGGCCCGATGGATAGGGACGCGCACTCCGTCGACCAACGCAAACAGCGGAGTCGATTCCGCAGTGACTTTCACTTGCTCGTGATATTGGGCTGCTTGCAATTCGCGATTGCGGGCCAGCAGAGCATCATCCAGCTCGGCAGCCCGGCGAATGGCGTCGACAAACAGCGGCGCGGCAATGCGGTGCAGCTCGGGGTCGGCGGGATCGAAGAAGATCAAGCCATGATCAGGCCCACTAAAGATGCGAGCGCAAAGCTTAGCGTAGGCATTGGAAAATGTTTCGCCTTCGACATAGCTTTCGCGCAGATAGTCTGCGGCTAGCGAGTCACCGAGCAAGTCCGAAGCCTTGCTCACCAGATCGTTCGTTCCTTCCGCGAATCGGATTGTCGCCACCGGAGCGCCGGCAACACCGTTTGTCTCCGCAGTAAATGCAGTCAGTTGAAAATCGTGCGTGAGCAGCAGCGCCTGGTTTACTTCGGCGAGGTCATGATCTTCGGTGGCCATCCAGAACACGGGCACGCACTCCACACCCAGATCTTCGACCTGCTTCGCCAGCGCCAGCACCGATGCCGCTTTCAACAACGACAGCAACGGGCCGCCAAACAATCCCACCTGCTGGCCCGTAACCACAGCGAATGCGCCATCGCGGAGGCGTTGAATATTGCGTAGCGTCGCCTCCGAGGCTCCCCAGGCACGATTCTGTTTCTCCAGCGCATCTGCCACACGAGCTTGCCGTGCAGGGTCGCGCGGAACGGATTTTGCGAATGCAGCCAGGTGCGCTGCGTCCGGCTGGGTAGGGTAAAACCTGCGAATTTCTGGAGAGTATGAAAGGAAGTTGCTGAAGAGCCGCGTGGTGTGGGGAATCGCGTTGAAGGAGATGCAATCAGGAATCACGACATGATCTCCCGACAACCGCGCAGGCAAGCCCGGCTCATCAGCTCCAAATCGAGAACAGTAGTGCTGTCAGTTGCAGACAATCGGTTCATGAATTCGGCCATTCGCGCCACTGGTATGAGACTAACAGGCGGGTAAAAGGTTTGGATGATTCCGCTGGCCTCGGGATGCACGAATCGTCAGCTTGCCATTGGCGCAGCCCCGGTCACATCGTGACATCAGGTTCGGGTCGTGTTATTCAGGAAGGCTGCTTCCAGGCTCGCAATCGCGGCCGCCAGCGCCTTACGTTTCGGCAATATTCGATATAGTCGGCGCCGAATTTCTTGCGCAAGGTCGGCTCTTCATAGAAAACAACAAACAGATGCACTCCCAGAGCAACCGCCAGTGCGCCCATGATTGCCGCCGGGTTGGCATGTCCGAAGACTATCCAAAGCCCGATCCACCCCGCCGCGAAGCCCACGTACATGGGATTCCTGACATAGCGGTAGAACCCCGCCACCACCAATCGTTGCGGCGGAGCCATCGGTGCAGGAGTACCGCGCCCCGACCATCCGAAATCCCAAACGCAGCGCACGGCCACCGCGAATCCCAGCACTGACGGAACCGCCCCTAACCACCGCCAACGCGATGCACCTGCGGTTTCCACCCGGAGCCCGAGCCATACTGGCAACAGCCAGAACCATAACCCAAAAAACGCCGCGCCCACCACCAGCGACGCCACCGTCGTCAGCCATTGATTCCCACCCGAGACCGGGTCGCCGTCAGACTGCCCGTCCGCCATAAGCTTCCTATTCGTGCATTATGCTCCCACAGGTGTCGACGTGTTTGCTTAAGAAGACTTTACTTTTGCGCAATCTTTCTTAACCACCGTAGTTCCCCTACCCGTGTTTCCATAAGTGACCGCCGGTCCTCCCCTTCCGGACTTTGCATCAGGAGGCGGACATGAAAACCGATTTGAGGGCCACCGTAACCCTGTTGTTGGCGCTGATCCTATCTGGATCAGTTCTGGCAGCACAGCAATCTACCGCGGACGGAAACACGACGAACAGTGACGATGCTCGCGCCGCGGCAAGTTCTCTACCTTCTTCTCCATCGGTCGCCGACTCTCAGGTGCGCATTGTGCGCCTGAGTGAGGTGAACGGTGAAGTACAAATTGACCGCAATACCGGACAAGGCTTTGAACCCGGACTGCTGAACCTGCCGATTACTCAGGGAACCACTCTAAGAACTGGGGCGGCCCTTGCCGAAGTCGAGTTCGAAGACAACAGCACGCTGCGCCTTACTCCGAACACCGTTGTTCAGTTTTCGCAGCTTCAACTCCAACCATCTGGCGCCAAGACCTCGACCGTGGATGTCCAGAGCGGAACAGTCTATATAAGCCTGGCGCGCACCAAGGGCGATGAATTCATCCTGAGCTTCGACAGTCAGCAAGTACAACTAATGCCGTCTACCCACGTCCGCCTGCACCTGGGACACACTAGGGCAAGGTTGGCCGTGTTAGACGGGAATGTCCAAGTCAAGGAGCCAACGGGCACCATGGCCGTGGGCAAGAAGAAAACTCTGACGTTCAATTTGGCGAACCCGACTGCGCCCGCCTTGACTAAGAATGTTGCGAGGGGCCAGTACGACGATTGGGACCAGAACGCAATCGATTACCACAAGCTCAATGCCAAGAGCAGTGCTTATGGGAGCCTGCCCAATGTCTCCGGCCTGAGCGACATGAATTATTACGGCAGCTTCGTCAGTGTCGCGGGATGCGGCCAATTGTGGCGGCCTTACTTCGCCAGCGCAATCTGGGATCCCTTCATGAATGGTACGTGGGCTTGGTATCCCGGAGCAGGTTACTCCTGGGTATCGCCTTATCCCTGGGGTTGGACGCCCTACCACTACGGCACTTGGGCATATTGTCCAACGCAGGGTTGGGGATGGCGACCGGGTGGCCGGTGGGTAGGGTTAAAGAATCCACCAAAGCCCGTGAAACCTTCGAACGGCATTCTCCCGGCACCCCATCCGCCGCTGCCGCCCACGCACGGAACCCCGGCTCTGGTGGCTGTGAATCGGACGCCGCCGGTGGCTTCCGGGCTCACCTCGCCCGACCGGTTTGTTGTTCGCAAAGATTCTGCCGGCTTAGGAATTCCTCGCGGCACACTTGGAAGCTTGAGTCACATGTCGGGACGAGTCGAACAACACGGCTCCGCCAATCTGACTGTTTCCAGTATGCCAATTATGACTGGTGGCGGCACGAGCAGGACGGCGGGCGCGGGGTCCGTCGCGTCTTCCGGGCGGACTTCGGCTAGCCGAACAGGAGCAGCAAGCTACTCAGGCGGACGCGCAGGAGCCTCTAGCTACTCGAGCACCATGGCACGCGCATCCTCAGCCGGTGACCTGGGCCGTATGGCTGGCGCGGGAGACGCAAGATCGATGGGCGGAGGATCGACGGCAAGCGGATCGATGGGGGGAAGCGGAGGTGTACATAAATAGCGCCGCTCAACAGTTCGATTTGTGAAAAGCGTTGGCGGGGCTTGGTGTGGGACAAGCCCCGTCCCCCACTCTCAACTGTCGGCGGGCACACATCGGTTCGAACAGGGGGACGAGTCGACCTGCATCTGCGGCGCATCTAAATAGTGCGGTTGACTTCCCTGCCCTGACTGGTAGAGTTGAAGTTGATCGTGCATCACTAACGGGGGCGTCACGGCTTCGACGGAAGTGATTGCGGTAAAGAGGCATACCGGAGTGCATGCATCCGTAATCGTGTGCAAAAACACAATTGCCAATCAAAACCTGGCATACGCAGCTTAATTAATTAAGTTGCCGTCCTCCTCGGCTTTGCTCATGGGCTGAGAAAGGGCGTCGCACAGTGAGCTGGCTTTCAACTCTCCACCTGTGAGTTGGCGGCGAGATCATCAGGTTGGCCAGCTGCGTTTCTTGTCCGCTCTGAGCGTGGCTGGCGAGAGTGCCGTCTAACACCGGCGCATGAACGTGACTAAGTATGTAGGCTCTTTGCTGTCAACATTTTCGGACGCGGGTTCAACTCCCGCCGCCTC
>CAVUSW010000002.1:0-32952 GCA_963744265.1 uncultured Acidobacteriaceae bacterium | reverse complement strand
AAGGGGAAGAGCTGGTGGCAGAGTAAGGTAGAAAACCAGAACGAAACGGGTGCCCCATTCAAGGCCGGCATTTTGGCCTTGAGTGGGGTGTTTCGCTGGTACAACCGAAAATCCCGGCAAACGCCAACTATTCTTCCGCGTCACTCTCTTCGATTTCCGTCTCCCATGCGGATCCGCCGATTAGCTGAGTGCGGATGGCTGCGGCCAAGGTCGAAGGTGTTGCCTTCTTCTCGTCATTCGGATACTGACTGGTCAATACCGCGATTCCGAAGCCGTTCTCCGGCACCAGTTCAACCACGCAGCTCTGCCCGCCCAAGCTGGTCGCGCCATTCTTGTAGTAGATAGGAAGCTGGCTCCCGCCCTCCGGGACCTCCGGCATTTGCCAGCCTAGCCCCATACGCATGTGTTTGCTGGATGAGCCGCAAATCGGGAAATCGCCCGCAACGTCTGCGTTAGCGCGATGGCCTGCGCCAGGTTCGGCGGCACGCTGATTGCAGAATCGTTCAGACTTACCTTCAAGAACCGCAACATATTGTGGCCGGTCGATTTCAGATCAAAGGCAATTCCCGGAGCCTGATAATTGGAGCCGTTGCGGTAGTTATAGCCGGTGGCGTAGTTTCCCTGCGGGTGCGCGCCCGTGAGATTCATGCCGAGCGGCCCGGTCACCAGGCTTTGCAGCAGTTGGCCGTAGTTATTCGTCTGGGGCGTTGCCGGATTGAACATCGCGGCCACGGCAAAACCCAGGGTGACAAATCCCACATCCGAATACAGCCAGCACGCCGGAAGAGTAGTGGCGCCGCTGTATTGGTTCCAATAGGTCACCATCGTTCCCGCAGGCGCCTCATCGGCGAAGAGCTGCTGCGAGCCGTGATTGATGTTCTGCACGTTCCCAGGCATGCCCGAGGTGTGCGTCGCCAGATCCACCAGCTCGATGTTGTTGAAGTCGTCGCTGCCGGTCACATTGGAGTAGCCGCTCAGGAACCCGATCGCCTTATCCTTGAGTTGGACCTTCTGTTCAACCACTGCATACGCCGTCAGCAGGCTTGTGAAGAGTTTTGTGACCGAGCCAATCTGGAAGATCGTGTCCCGGGTAACTGGCGGTCCATCGAGCAGCTTCTGAACTCCCGCGGGATGAATGTAGCCGTCCTTGAGTTCGGGAATGTTGAAGTCGATGACCGAGACACACACTCCGGGAGCGTGCGTGGTTTCCAGATACTGTTCCACCGATTGGCGAATGATGCGAATGCTGTCCGGCGAAGATTTGGTTGCGGAAGTCCCCATCGCATTGCCTCCTTGGGCGCGAAAGTTGCTCTTCGGACTGTAGTCCGTGGCCGGCCACAACGTAAAGTAAACAGGGTAAAAATACGCGCCGGGTGCCTCACTGGCAGGTGGCCCGGGTCTCGCGGGTTTCGAGACCCGGGAGTGCGTCATCGTTCACTTCACGGGTCTGCGAAAATCTGCACGAAATCTCATTTGCGACTACAACTGTGCTTTGAATGGGCCCGTTATCATACTCACCCAGATCTCGAAAGGCGTGAGATCTGGGGCACCCAGCAACCTACCTGTTTGGCCAATACACAATATCTTGTGGAAATGGTGTATGCTCTTCTCTATGGCTCGCACCAACATTGATATCGATGACGAGTTGATTCGCAAGGCGCGCAAGCTCACCCGCCTCAAAACCAAGCGTCAGATTGTGGACAAGGCCCTGGAGTTGCTCGTCCGCTCCGAAAGCCGCAAAGGAATCCTTCGTTACTACGGTAGTGGGATCTGGAAGGGCGACCTGAAAGCTTCCCGGAGAAATCGGGTTTGATTCTGGTGGATAGCTCAGTCTGGATCGACTTCTTTAGCTCCTCTCCCGGACCCGGCGGCGGCGAACTCCGCCGGATGATCGAGGACAGCGAACCCGTGGCGCTGACTGGAGTGGTGGTTACCGAGGTCTTGCAGGGCCTCACCAGAGACGCCCGCGCTATCGAGCAATTCCTCCGGCAATTCGAAATGCTCGAGCCCGGAGACTTTGAAACCTATCGGGTAGCGGCTGCCATCTACCGCACCGCACGCGGAAAAGGCATCTCGCTGACCACCATTGACAGCTTGATCGCAGCCATCGCTCTTGAACACAACGCCAGCGTTTTCACCCTGGACAAGGACTTCTCCAGAATTGCGCTTGTCACGCGTCTGGCGCTCTATTGGCTGTGATACTGGACGGGCGCCCGTGTAAACTTCCTCTTACTCGATATGACGCGGTTCTTTGTGCATTTCCGGATGGCGCTGTGGCGTGCCTTTCAGCACGACGCATTTGCCGTGGCCAAGGCGGCTGCGTTTTCGGCCATTCTGACGTTGTTTCCGGCAATCCTGGTGGTGGCGTCCATCCTGGCCTCGTCGCACACTACGGAAGGCTTTTTTCGCGAGGTCAGTCACGCGTTGGGGCGCATCTTGCCCGAAGGCACCAGTCCTGCCGTACTGCAATTTTTCATGGGCACCAAGCCGGTGACTTTCAAGTTCGTGGTCACCACCGTGCTCATCACGCTATGGACCGGTTCCGGCGTCATGATCTCGTGGATGGAAGGCTTCCGCAACGCGTATCAGATGCCGAAGATCTGGGGCCTGGTCAAAGAACGCATGATCGCGTTTCTGCTGGTGGTCCTGGCTGGTGTTCCGCTGGTGTTCGCCTCATTTTTGCTGGTGTTCGGCAATCAGATCGAAGGCTGGATCGTGTACCGGGTGGGGCACGAGCTGGGGCCATATATCCTGGGCCTGTGGACCGCGCTGCGCTGGATCATTGCCACCCTAACCAGCATTGCCGTCATTGGACTGATCTATCATCATGGCGTGCCCCGCACCCAGCCCTGGCATCGCGTGTTGCCGGGATCAACGTTGGCGACGGTGTTGTGGTTCGTCTCCACGGTTGTTTTTGGCGCCTATCTGCGTATCTTCGGAAACTATGACGTCATCTATGGTTCGGTTGCCACGGCGATCGCGCTGCTGATCTGGCTCTATCTGGTGTCGATGGTGATCTTGATTGGCGCCGAGTTCAATGCCGTACGTTATCCGCGCTTCCTTTTTGGAGCGCACTCTGAGCTTGGTTCCGAGCAGAAGCGCGTTCCGGCACGTTGACCAGAAGGAAACAGATTGGGGGCCCGGAAATCAGGACGGAAAGGCGAAGACTGCAATGGCTGAAGAAATTGTCTCCATGGCTGTTCTGGAAGCGCTGCCCGGCAGGGAAGAGGAGCTGTTGAGCAAGCTGCGCGAGCTATACACCATGATGCATGCCAAAGGCTACTGTCGCGATACGCTGCATCGCGATTCCTCACGGCCCGACCGGTTATTGCACATTCGCTACTGGACGTCGGCCGAGATGCGAAGCGAAGCCCAGGCCGATCCTGAGGTACATCGCTATTGGCAGCTGCTTCCCGAGCTGTGCACCATTCCGATTGTTTACGAGAGTTTGGAGAAAGTGTTCGAGAGCTAGCTGTAACAGCCGCCAGCTGTCAGCATTCAGCCCAACAATATTAGTCACTTCCAGATCAGGCCGGCTAGTCGATTTGTCATGAGCTCCGACTCTGAATGAAGGCTCGGTTACTTGGAACTGAACAGCCGATAGCTGAGTTTCTTCAATTCACCCAGGGCGGCCTGGTGTCGCCATTCTTCTTGCGCGGCTCGCGGGAGCTGGGATCGCGAAAGTTGCCCAGCTCATCGAAATAGTCTTCGTGCTTGTAGTCGCCGCGATCATCGTGCTTGCGCATGTAGACCTCGAACTTGCGGGCAGCGCGCTTGCGCTTCCAGCGGTAATAGGAGTTGCGAATGCCGAAGGCGCGCTCCGATGCCGCGTAGCCAAAACCCCGGCGGGGCATGAACTTCAACCAAATGTAGGCAAAGACCAGGCCTCCGAGATGGGCCATGTAGGCGATGGATTGGCCTCCGCCGTGAGCCGACGATAGCGCTCCATAGAGCGCGAGGAAGATGATGCCGATGACAAAGTATTTTGCCTTGATCAGAAACGGCAGGGGAAACAACATGACTTCCGAATCGCCATGCAACATCCCGAAGGCCAGCAGCAATCCGTAGATGCCGCCGGAAGCGCCCACGGTCAGAGTTCTCGGCGACACCCCGAGGATGCCGGTGAAAGAGACCACCACCGTCACCAACGCCGCTCCAATCACGCAGAAGAAGTAGAACTGCAGGAACAGGTTGTAGCCCCAGTCGACCTCGAGCGTCGCGCCGAACATCCACAGCGCTAGCATGTTGAACAGCAGGTGCAATAATCCGTAATGCAGGAAGGAATAGGTGATCAGCTGCCAGATTTCGCCGTGAACGACAGCGTAGCCTTCCAGCCCGAGGTGGTTGTAGACCCAGAAGGAGTAGGGCGCAGTCGAGTCGAAGGCTCCAAACAGATAAAACAGCAAGAAGACGACGCCGTTTGCGATGAGCAGCAGTTTGACTGCCCGGGTGAACGGCGGGAAACTCAATCCCATGCTGGAAGTGCGTCGCATGACTTACTCTTTTCTATTTTACGCAGCGCCGGACCTCAACGCTCCGGCAGCGGCACGACCGGCAGGCTGCGGTGCCCCTTGGCATCCACGGCGCGTACAGCAAAGATTACATTGTCCTTCGACATCGGCAAAGTGGCTCGCGTCACATTGCCGACGGGCTTGGCGTGCTGCCAGTCCGGAGCCGTGGTGTCGCGCCAGAGAACTTCGTAGCCGGTCGCCAAGCCTCCAGCAGACGCAGTCCAAGTCAACGTGGAGTCGTTCTGCAGCTCTTTGGTCAACAAACGCACATTGGCCGGCGGCGCGGGAGCCGAGGCTAGCGAAGCCAGCGTGGCCGCGTTGAGACGTGCCACGTTCGCCACGTATTCATAATCGACGAACTTAGACAGATCACCGTATTCGATGCCATTTTCGGTTCGCACGTTCTGGTGCTGATGGTTATAGTTCTCGCGGTACTCGGTGAAACGCACCGCCGCATATCCCTGCTCGTTAAATGAGAAGTGGTCGCCGCCACGCAGATAGCGGTCGTGACGAAACACCAGCAGCGGACGGAAATCTGCCGGCGAAAGATATTCGGGCGCCACCTCTGCAATGTAACGCGCCAGCTGGCGCGACGGGCTGTCGCTCTCGCCGCCCAATGAGCGTATCCGCCGCACCTCTTCGTCCGTTGCATTGGTCGCAATTCCCTCGGAGAACACGCGCACTACGTGAGCGATTCTGCTCGCGTATCTCCGGGAGTGCGATCGCCTCCGACGATGTCATTGTTGAGCGCCGCTTGGATGTCCCAGCCAACCGCCTTGGACATAATTGAAAAATGCGCGCTGCCGTAAAGTCCCTGCTCTTCGCCGGCCACCGTTAAGAAGATGATGGTGGCGGGAAAACGGTGCTGGCTGAGAACTCGGGCGCACTCCAGGCTGACCGCCGTGCCGCTGGCATCGTCGTTAGCGCCGGGGGCATCTCCCTTAGCATCATTAGGATCACTATTTCGGGAATCGTAGTGCCCGGTCACAAGATAAATGCGCCTGGCGTTTGCCGGATCGGTACCCTTCAGGATAGCGTAAACATTGGTGATGTTTGTGGGTTGCGGAACGCGCGACGCCGGTTGCTGAATGAACTGATCGGTGCGGACCTCCAGGCAGTCGCCGCACTGGCTGGAATAGCGTTGGAACTCGCCTTGAATCCAGTCGGTAGCGGCATTGATACCCTCGGGGCTGATCGGAGGCATGTCGGCCGAGAGGGTGTGGCGAGTACGAAAGCTGACCAGCTTCTCAATGGTCTGCTGAATTCGGGCGGGCGAGATGTCGCGCAGGGCCAGCACAATCTGGGCGTCGGGAGTGGTGGTGGGAAGGCTGCCGGTTTGCTGAGCGGAGAGAGGAGCCGGAATGGAAGCCAACATCATCCCAAGTGCGGCTACGATTTTGAGCGATTTCAAAATGGGCATGAACTTCGCGAAACCTCTGGAATCCGGTGGCGTCTATCACTTGACGCTGCCGCCGGGAGAATCTAAATATAAATGACGGACGCGTCGTGGTTGCGGAGGCGTGACCGAACCGAGAGCAACGGAGGCAATCATGGTTATTTGTCCTGAATGTGAGAGCGATCTGGATATTGAAGAAGATGAGGTTGACGAAGGTGAAATCGTGTCTTGTCCGGAGTGCGGCAGCGATTTCGAAGTGGTGGCGATCGAGCCCCTTGAATTGACGCGCGTGGAAGACGAGGACGAGGAAGAAGACGAAGACGAGAAGGAAGAAGAGGAAGAAGGTGAATACTAAGTTGCACCCGGAAAGGCGGACCATGGCCGGCGAGGCCGCGATTCTGTTTTCTGTCTTCCTTTTGATTTTCGCTTTCGCGGCAACAGGCGATTCCCGGGCGCAATCCGCACCGGCGGTTAAGAAGGACTATGCTCTGATTTATGGCACTGTGTGGGGACCAGATGATCATCCTGTGGCCGGAATTCCGATCAAGATACGCAGGGCATCGGACAAGAAGGCAAAGTGGGAGTTGATGTCGGACAGGAACGGTGAGTTTGCGCAGCGCGTTCCGGTCGGCACTCAGGACTACATCGTGCAAGCCCAGGTGAAGACTCCCAAGGGGCAGCCAAAGCCGGAAGCGACAGTCCATATCGACGACAATGAACGCAGGGACGTCGGCATACATCTGACCAAAGAGACACTCTCACCCCAATAGGCCGTTGAAGGGAACCTGCATGACAAGGGCATTCGGTACGTCGCTGGTATTGCTGATTGCGTTGACTTGCAGCGCGCAATTGACGATCCCGATGGGAGGAACATCGCCTTCCAGTGACAACGGACACAAGACTGGGCGATTCACTTCCCGCATCCTGACCGGAACCGTGCTGGACAAGAGCGACAAGCCGATCGCCAACGCCGTGGTCTATCTGAAGAATACCAAGACGCTGGCAATCAAGACCTACATCTCCCAGAGTGATGGCACCTATCGTTTTCCCGAGCTGTCACTCAATGTCGACTACGAAGTGTATGCGCAGAAAGATGGCAAGAAGAGCAACACCAAGACGCTCAGCCAATTCGACGATCGCGAGAAGCCGAACATCAATTTGCAGATCGACATGAACAAGTAGCCCACAGTGGCCCGAGGCCGGTGACCAGATCCCAAGTGATCAAGTCATCACTGCAAAAATCGAAGGCCGCCATCGCTGGCGGCCTTTTCGGTATTCCTGAAAACTTGCGTTAGTTGTTTTCGTTGCTGGCGCGCTTCCACGACATAAACTCGCCGATCGTGGAGCCGCTGCCCGACGATGAGGAGGTTGCTGCCGGCGCCTTGTAGGATTCCACATCGGCGCGTGTGGCTTCTTCGCCTACCGCCCGAATGCTGAGTCCAACTTTCTTTTCTGCCGGATTCATCTTGATGATCTTGAACTCGTGCTCCTGACCGGCTTCCAGCTTGATGGGAGCGCCATGCGAGTCAACGGCCTCCGAATTGTGACACAGTCCCTCGACTCCGTCGGCGATCTCGACGAACGCTCCGAAGCTTGCCAAGCGCAACACTTTGCCGTGAATCACGTCGCCCACGCGATGCTGCTCGAAGAAGGTATCCCACACGTCGGGCTGAAGCTGCTTCACTCCCAGCGACAGGCGGCGTTGGTCCGGTTCGATAGCGAGAACGATGGCCTTCACCTTGTCACCTTTCTTCAGCACTTCCGAAGGATGTTTCACGCGCTTGGTCCAGCTTAGATTACTGACGTGAACCAGCCCGTCGATGCCGTCTTCGATTTCGATGAAGGCGCCGAAGTCGGTGAGGTTGCGAACCTTGCCTTCCACGATGGCCCCGACAGGGAATTTCTCGTGCAAGCTCTCCCAGGGATTCGACTCAAGTTGCTTGAGGCCAAGGCTGATGCGGCGTTCAGTCGGGTTGACATTCAACACCACTGCTTCCACCTGGTCGCCCACGTTGACCAGCTTGGAAGGATGCTTCATCCGCTTCGACCAGGTCATTTCGCTGACGTGTACCAGACCTTCGATTCCCTGCTCCAACTCGATGAACGCGCCGTAGTCGGTAACGCTGATGACCCGGCCGGTTACATGCGCGCCCACCGGATAACGCTCGGAGGCGTCCAGCCAGGGATCGGGCGTGAGCTGCTTGAAACCCAGCGACACGCGCTGCTTGTCGCGGTCGAACTTCAGAACCTTCACCTGGATCTGATCGCCCACCTGCACCAAATCGCGCGGATGAGTGAGGCGTCCCCATGACATATCGGTGATGTGCAGCAAGCCATCGATACCACCGAGGTCAACGAACGCGCCGTAGTCGGTGAGGTTCTTGACCGTGCCGGTCAGAATGGCGTCTTCGTGCAGCTGCTCCAGAGTCTTGGCCCGCTTCTCGGACTGGTCCTCTTCCAGCAGTTGTTTGCGCGAGGCTACGATATTGCCGCGCTTCTTATTCAGCTTGATGATGCGAACATCGATCTCGTGACCCTTCAAGCCATCGAGGTTGCGGACGGGGCGTAGATCGACCTGCGAACCAGGAAGGAACGCGCGAGCGCCGAGAATGTCGACGGTCAGGCCTCCTTTGATGCGATCGATGACCCGCGCTTTTACCGAAGCCTTATCGTTGAAGGCTTTCTCGATTTCGTCCCACGCTTTCAGGCGTTGCGCCTTTTCGTGCGAGAGATGGATGTAGCCCTCTTCGGTGTGACCCGGCTCGCGCATGACCGCGATCTCATCGCCGCGCTGCACGGTCACGTTGCCTTCATGGTCTTGAAATTCCGCGACCTGGACTACGCCTTCGGACTTGTAGCCAATGTCTACGACCACGTATTGGGGCGTGACTTTCAGCACTGTGCCGGTGACGATTTGCTCTTCGTTCAGCGCCGCTTCGGTTTGAGCCTGCTCCTGCTCAAATGTTTCCAGAGCGCTGGCGAAGTCTTCCATGGTGGGTTCTTTTTCAGACCTGGGAGCGGCCGCGGGGGCCGCATCGACAGAATGAGGGCTGGAGTCGGAAGCTGGTTCGGTAGCGTGCTCAGCCGGCTGGGTGTCAGGCTGCTCAGCGGCTTGAACTTCTGGCTGCGTAGCAGCTTGAGTTTCGGGCTGCTCGGCAGCCCCGGATTCCTGGGTCTGGGTGGTCGGGGCGTTGTGGGTTTCTTCGAAAGACATGTTGGTTGTTTACGCACACTCGCGCGAATTCAAAACGCGCAGAGAGCCTGGGATAAAACGGACTGCTGGCTTGAGTCTACAGGTATGATTGTCCCGCTCAAAAGCGGGTTTGGACAAACCCAGCGGCCGGATCCGATGGAGCGGGCTGCGCTTCCAGGGAACACTTCGACTATAGCAACCGAGGGGGGCAGTGTCAAACCTGTAAGTGTAAGATCAGCGCCGATTTCGCTGGGTTTTCTCTGACTTTTAATCTGAAAGTCAAGAGGGCCCGGTCACCGCATCCTGTGACAAGAATCCAGCCGCTTTTGGCGCGGCAAAGCGGAATGGTACTCTCCGAATATATGGACTATCTCTGGACTCCGTGGCGCTATTCCTATGTCACCACCGCCGACATATCGGCCGAAGCTCCTACCTGCATTTTCTGCGAATTGCTGCGCGCGGGCGATGACCAGAAGTCCCTGATCGTGCACCGCGGAGAATTCAACTTCATCGTCCTCAACGCGTTTCCCTATACCTCGGGACACAGCATGATTGTCCCCTACGAGCATCTCGACCGTCTGCACAAGCTCTCGCCCGCCGCCGCAGACGAGATGATGGCTCTCTCCCGCCAGTCTGGAAGTCGCGCTCATCGAACTGTACCGGCCCGACGGTGTGAATTTGGGCATGAACGTAGGCAAGGCGGCAGGCGCCGGAATCGCCGGCCACATTCACATGCACGTTCTTCCCCGCTGGGTCGCCGACGCAAATTTCATGACCGTGATCGGCGAGACACGCGTGCTGCCGGAGTTGCTGGGCACAACGTATCAGCGGCTGAAAGCCAAGTTCTAAGAAGCAGTTGTCAGTGGCCAGTTGTCGGTTGCCAGCTTGAGCCGGGCGGCTTTTCGCTCTTCGCTCTTCGCTTTTAGGCAACCAGTTGGACGTTGTCTCCCTTAGGTCCTTTTCTTGGCTACTCATTTCTAGCCACCAATCACTAATCGCTAGCCACTGTCTTTAGGCGGCAGCGCTTTCCTGATCTGCATCTGAACCTAAAGAGCGACCAAATCCAGAACTGTGAGGAATTCTTATGGCCCACTACGGAATGTTGCGGGAATACCGCTTCAGCGACGACGTCGATGACGTTCGGGGAGCGACTCTTTACGGCACCAACGATGACAAACTTGGCAAGATTGACGATGTGATTTTCGATCATGCCACCGGCGCGATTCAATATGCGGTGGTGGATACGGGAGGCTGGCTGAGCACCAAGAAGTTTCTGGTCCCCGCAGGCCAGATTCGCGCTTATGGCGAGGACGGCGACGATTTTGCGATTAACCTCACCAAACAGCAGATCGAGTCGTTGCCGAAATACGATGAAGATGCGATGAAGACCGATGCGGACTGGAGCGCTTACGACCGCAATTATCGCGAGGCTTGGGGAAGCGGTCCGGTGCTGCACAAGGAAGGCAGCACGCATACCATCACGTCCGGAAGCCAGCGAGATGCCCGCGGGCACCGGCTCGGGCGAGGATGATGCGGCGTACACGCCGGATCGGCTAGTGGGAAAATTTCCTCAGGCCAGCGCCGACCCCGGCAAAATACGGATGCGTCCGAGTGTCGCGGCCAAGGCGGAAGACGAGCGGCTGCCGGGTGAGTTCGTGCCTGCCGAAATTCCAACCCGCGCGAGCGAGGAAGCGATTGACCGTGACAACCTGAATCCAGTGCAGGCGCAGCGCGATCACCTGACCAATCCGGATGAAATCTACGTCTCCGAACAGGCGCGGCAGGAGCGCTGGTCTGCCTTTGAGAATCAGCTTCGCCGCAACCGGCTCGACATTACCGCCCGTTGCCGAAGCTGCGGAACAACTCGAGATAAAGTCGCCTAGCTTTACAGAGTTTGTCGTGGAGGAAACTGCGTGCCCGGCCAGGTTCCTCCACGATTAGAGCTTATTTTGTCCGCACGCCCGTTTTAGCCCTTCGCTAACGCTTCCATTTCGTCCTCGCCGATGATGGCGACGCCCAACTCGCGTGCTTTGTCCAGCTTCGATCCGGCTTCGGCTCCGGCGACGACGTAGTCGGTCTTCTTGCTGACCGAGCCGGCAACCTTGCCGCCGGCATCTTCGATCAGCTTCTTGGCTTCGTCGCGCGTGTGACGCTCCAGCGTTCCGGTGAGCACGAACGTTTTTCCGGCCAGGGTCGTCGCCGCGCTGTTTCTTCTGGCCTTTGAACGTGAGCCCTGCTTTCGCGCAGCCGCTTCAACCAGAGCGACATTCTTGGGCTCGTCGAAAAATTCGCGGATCGCCGCCGAGACACGCGGCCCGATTTCGTTGACCTGCTGCAGCTCCTCTTCGCTGGCCTTCATCAGCGCGTCCATCGAGCCGAAAGCCTCGGCCAGGAATTGCGCCGTGCGCTCGCCGACGAAACGAATCCCCAGCCCATAGATCACGCGCTCCAGCGGCAGCTTCTTCGATTGCTCGATTTCGCTCGAGAATGTTGTCCGCCGACTTCTTGCCCATGCGTTCCAGCGTCAGCAGTTTGTCTTCGGTCAGGTTGTAGATGATCGGCGACATTCTTCACCAGACCGGTCTCGACCAGCTGGTTGACCAGCGCAGTCGCCCATGCCATCGATGTTCATCACGCCGCGCGAAGCAAAGTGGCGAATGCTCTCGCGTAGCTTGGCAGGACAATTCGCATTCACGCAGCGGTGATCGGCCTCGCCTTCGGCGCGAACCACGTGGCCGCCGCAGACCGGACAGCGCTCCGGCATGTGAAAATGACGATGACCGCGCGGCTTGTCTTCCAGAACCTTGACGACTTTGGGAATGACGTCGCCGCCGCGCTCCACCTGCACCCAGTCGCCAATACGCACGCCCAGGCGATCGATCTCGTCCATGTTATGCAGCGTGGCGCGGCTGACCGTGGTGCCGCCGATGGGCACGGGCTTGAGCCATGCCACCGGCGTCAGCTTACCGGTGCGGCCCACCTGCACCTGAATGTCTTCGATCTGCGTCTCGCCCGAGTGCGCGGCGTACTTGTACGCGATGGCCCAGCGCGGAGCTTTGCCGGTGAAGCCCAGCTCCTGTTGCAGCCCAATGCGATCGACCTTCACGACGATGCCGTCGGTTTCGTAGGGCAGGCTGTCGCGCTTGCCTTCCCACTGCGTGATGAACTCCCATACGCTCATCGATGTTGTGCACCAGCCGGTGATTGGGATTCACCTTGAAGCCCGCAGCCTGCAAGGCCTTCAGGCTTCGGAATGCCGCTCGAAAATCGTGCGGCCGTCGACCAGCAGCCCGTAGGCGAAGAAGTCCAGGCGGCGGCGGGCCGTGATCCGCGGATCCAGTTGCCGCACCGTGCCCGCGGTCGCATTGCGAGGATTGGCGAACTTGGGCAGCCCCTTCTCTTCCTGCTCTTCGTTCATGCGCACGAACGATGTGGTCGGCATCAGCAGTTCGCCGCGCACTTCGAAAGCGTGCAGGCAGCCCCGCTTTTTTCAGTTGCTGCGCCGAGATGTTGAGGGGGATGCTGCGGATGGTGCGCACGTTTGCGGTGACGTCCTCGCCCGCCGTGCCGTTGCCGCGGGTGATGCCCAGCGCACAGTCTTCCCGACGTCGAAACGTAAGGCCATCGACATGCCGTCGAGTTTCAACTCGCAAACGTAGTCGACCTTGGTTACGCCGGTCAGATCGTGGACGCGCCGCTCCCAGTCACGCAGCTCGGCCTCGCTGGTGGTCTTGGCAAGCGAGAGCATCGGCGTCGAATGCTGCACGCTGGCGAACTGGCCGCTCACCTGCCCGCCAACCCGTTGGGTAGGAGAGTCGGGAGTAATCAGCTCCGGGTGCTTCGACTCCAGCGTCGATCAGCTGGTCCATCAGGCGATCGAATTCGGCGTCGCTGATCTCGGGATCGTCGAGCACGTAATAGCGGTGCTCGTGGTAGCGGATCTTGTCGCGCAGAGCTTCGATCTTCTGCTGCAGGTCTTTGTTGCCGGACGGCATCCAGCAATTATGCCAGTAGTCGGAAGGCAGTTGTCAGTAGCCAGTTGTCAGCTCGGTTGTCAGTCGGTCAGGAGTCAGTCGCGAACCGGCGCTCGAGCAGCTTGCCCATGGCAAGCTCTCGCGTAGAATCAAAAGGACCAGCGCCGTTATCGGACAATCGACAACTGAGCACCGGCAACTGGCAACTGGCAACCGACAACTGGCAACTGACAACTGGTTTGAAACACCTTCTCAACAAGTGGAGCCTGCTGATCCTGGCGTTACTGAAGCCGCTGGGAATCTGGGGCGTGCTGGGATTTGCCGCGGTGGACGCGGCATTTCTCGGCATGCCGCTGGACGCGATCGTGGCAGGCTACTCCTATGCCGACCCCAGGCGCTTCCTGCTGTACGCGGCCATGGGCGCGACCGGCTCGGCGCTGGGCAGCATCGTGATCTACCTGATCGGCTACAAGGGCGGCGAGGTTCTGCTGGTCAAACGCATCGGCGAAAAGCGCTTCAACAAGATCAAAGCTTCCTTCGAGCGGCACGAATTTCTGGCGGTGATGCTGCCTTCCATGCTGCCGCCACCAACGCCGTTCAAGCTGTTCGTTCTGTCAGCCGGAGTAGCGGAGATGAACTTCGGCCACTTTCTGGCTGCGATTTTCTTCGGCCGGCTGCTGCGCTTCTCGCTGGTGTCGCTGATCGTGATCCGCTATGGCCCCCAGATTCTGGGCTTTGTGGGAGGGATGGTTCACCACCATTTGCGGCTGGGCATCGCCGTGGTCGCGGCGGCTGCGCTGATCGGCTGGTGGATATGGCGGCTGCGGAAGCGGCGCTCAAAGCGAAGAACAAAGCGGCTCACAGCATCGTAGAGCGCGCATGAGCGGACAACGAGAATTCATGCCGATGAATCGCGCTATTCGCGGCTGGGCGCGGGTTGCGAACTGTCCTCCGAAGGCGACCGGCTGGAGTTCATCCCTTCCTGAACCACTCGCAGGTCCGGACTTAGCAAGACAAAGCCGCCCAACGGCGCCCGGCGCGAGGGAGTGAGAGAAGGATAGGTGTAGCGCAGATCCTGGAACTCCACCAGATATCCGGCGTTGTCTTCGAGTTTTCGCTCCGCGACGTAGGGAAAGACCGCCCAATCGAGATAGACGCGCCCTAAATACGAAGACTTTGCTGCCTGACTTGCGGCGGTTTCCGGAGGCTTGTAAAAGAGCTGCCCGTTCTGCGAGTCGACATCCGGGCCCAGCGAATTCACTGGGACAGTTTCGAAAAAGTCGGTGGTCTCAACCACACCGTGCCAGCGAAACGGATTGATCATGTAGGGATAAGCCGCCAGCCGCGCGGGCTCGGCTCCGTGATAAAGAAAGGAATTCATCGCAGTGAGCGGCGCGGCGATGCTGATAGTCGCGATAACCCCAGATCACGACAAGGCAGATGAGCGCAGCAATTGCTCCGCCGCGACCGCGCGGACCTTTGCTGCGCGCACCGATTTCCTGGTTGATGAGGCCGAACAGCGCTGGAATGGCCAGGCCCGCGATCAGCACGAGCCAGATCACCGGATCGACGATGTAAACGATGTCCCAGGAATACCAGCGGTAATTGAACGGCTCGAACAGGCGAATGCCGTATGCGGTGGTGTAGTCGAGTAGCAAGTGGCTCAGCGCGGCCAGCACCGCGCAGAAGTAGAGATAGCCCCAGCGCACCGGCAGCTTCGCGGCAGATCCGGGAGAGATCTCAGCGACCGGCCTCTTGCGAGACCGGAAACGATGCAGAAGAAACACCAGGCCCAACACTGCCGCCGCCATAAACGGCACGCCAACAAAGCTGTGGGTGATCCCGCGATGGTGCTGCAATGCCGCGATCGAGCCGCGAAACTCCCAAAGCACATCGATGTCGGCAGCTTCAGCGGCGAGCACCATGGTCACCGTAGCCAGGCGGTCTTGCGATTGAAGCCGGAGCGACCCATGCAGGCGCCAGTCAGCATGTGAGTCAGTGGATCCAAGTTTCTCCCTCAGCACGATGAAGTGCGAAATAGCTATTGTACAGGTCTAGTTGAGGCTATCTCGGGCTCGCTATGCGTGATCCGTCTTCCCTGCGAGCAGATCGACCGCGTGCGGCAGAATATCGATAACGGCCTGCAGCGATTGCACCGCGCCGTTCGGACTGCCGGGCAAGTTGAGAATCAGCGCTTGACCGCGCACGCCGCATAGGCCGCGGCTCAGAATCGCAAAGGCGTTTGCGCCAATCCGACGGAGCGCATCTTCTCCGGAATGCCTCGACGAGCTTCGAGCACACCGCACGCGTCGCTTCCGGCGTGACATCGCGCTCGGCGATACCGGTTCCACCGGTGGTGACAATCAACTGCACCTGTTCGCTGAGTCGCACCAGGGCGGCTTCGATCATGGGCTGCTCGTCGGGAACAATCTCCTGATGGCGTGACGTCGAAGCCTCTGGCGCAGCAACTCGGCGTCGCCGGTCCGGAGAGATCGGCGCGTTCGCCTCGCGCGGAGGAATCACTGATGGTGAGGACGGCGGCGGTTCTCATGATCGTGGGGCACTTGGCGCCGTGCCCTTTCGTTTTCGCGCGCCGGTAGTCGCCGCTCTTGCCGCCCGACTTGCGCAGCAGCACGATCTCGCGAATCTCGATGCCCTTATCCAGTGCCTTGCACATGTCATACACCGTCAGAGCCGCCACTGACGCCGCCACCAGCGCTTCCATCTCGACTCCCGTGACGGCGGTGGTGCGCGCCAGCGTGCGAATCGCGATGCCGTCCGTTCTGACTTCAGCACTCGACCTCGACTTTGCTCAGCGGAATCGGTGGCACATGGGGATCAGTTCGGACGTCCGCTTGGCCGCCAGGATTCCGGCGACCCGCGCCACTTCGAGCGGATCGCCCTTGGGATTTTGCGGCAAAGCGCGCAGAACCTTGCGGCTCATGGCCACGAAACGCTGGCCTCGGCTTCGCGCAGCGCTGGGCTCTTGCCCGACACATCCACCATCGACGCCCGGCCGGCGTCGTCATAGTGCGACAGCTTCTTCGGCTTTTCTTGCTCTTGGCCATGCGCTCATCACGACAGTAGCACCGTCATCGCCTCGCCCGCGGCAAACTGCTCCCGGTCAGGAGGTACCACAATGTAGCAGTTCGAGCGTGCGGCCGCCATCAGGTCGCCCGAACCCTGCCAGCGCACCACTCGACCTCGGGCCGCTCATGCGTGCCGCTGAGCTTCGCCGGCAGAAACCGCGTCAACCCGGTCTTGGTGGTGAACTCCGACTTCAAGCGCAGCTTGCGCGAACAGCAGCGGCTGCGGCTTCGCTCCGGCCAGCGCGTCCAGCACCGGCCGCACAAACAGCTGAAACGTCACCATGGTCGAAACCGGATTGCCCGGCAAGCCAAAAAATGGCGTCGTCTTTCGCGTCAACTGTCACCTCTCCGAAAACCACCGGCTTGCCCGGCTGAATGCGCGACGCCGGTGAAGAAGAATGCGCGCCTCGAACGATGCCAGCACCTGTTCCACCAGATCGTACTTGCCCATCGAAACGCCGCCGGTGATGAGCAGCAATCGGCCTCCAGCCCTTTGCGCAGCAGCAGCGCCAGTTCGCCGGCGTCGTCGCGCGCTACCGGCAGGATCATCGGCTCGCCGCCCGCCGCAGTAAACCTGCGCCGCCAGCGAATAGCTGTTGGAGTTGCGAATCTCGTTCGGCCCCGGAGGCAAGTTGATGTCGACCAGCTCATCGCCCGTGGCCAGAATTGCGACTCGCGGCCGCCGATACACAGCGACCTCGGCCCGTCCAATGGCAGCCGCGACGGCCACGATTGCGTGATTGACCCGCGTGCCGCGCGCCACCATGACGTCAGCCTTTGCGGCCTCCGATCCCGCGGCCACAATGTTCTCGCCCGCGCCGACCGAGCGCTCCACCGTACGACCTCGCCGCTGCGTGTCGGTGTACTCCACCATCACCACCGCGTCTGCGCCCTGCGGGAACGGGCGCGCCGGTCATGATCTCGACGGCCTCGCCTGCGCGGACTGTGATTGCGCTCTGCTCGAGCGTCGCGCCCGCCTTGATCTCTCCGATGCAGCGCAGCTGCGCCGGCAAGGTCCTCACAGTCGGCCGCCCGCACCGCAAAGCCATCGCGCGTGGAACGCGGAAAGGGCGGGAAATCGCGGTCGGCCCGCAGATCCTCAGCCAGCACCAGACCCGGCAGCTTCCAGCAAGCGACATCATTTCCGGATCAGTCGGGCGAGGTTTGGCGGCGTATTGCTTCGACCGCAGCGGGCCTCGGTGAATGAGAGCAATTTTCGGGTTCGGCGACGCTGGCCATGGATGGCTACGTCCATCCGGATTCTACTGGAGTCACTGGCGGATGAGAAAAACTGCCGCGAGTGAATGCCTACTGCAACCATGAAAAAAGGGCGGCACGCGGCCGCCCTCGTCGGCTGCGATTAGCTTAGTTACGGATTTCTTCTTCGACCGACTTCTGCTTGCCGTAGCGTGGTTTCGACGCGGTGCGCCAATCGTGGCCAGCATCTGCTTGGCTGCGTCGGCATACTTGCCGGTCGGTTGCAGTTCCAGATACTTGTTGAAGGCCTCCGCCGTTCCGTGCGGCGCAACCATCTTGTTGTCCTTCATGGTGGCCTTGCCGATCATGTCGACGCCCTTCCAGTAATAGGCATCGGCACGGTTGGGATCCAGTTCGATGGCCTTATTGAAGGCGGCGATGGCGTCGTCCACCTTGCCGGTGTTGGTGAAGACCGCGCCCTCGTTGAAGTAGTAGGTACCAGCGGCGTTGGCGGGATCGGCCTGCGCGGCTGCGGCGTAGTACTGCACGGCCTTGTCGGTCTGGCCCGGCTTGGCGTAGGCGTCGGCCAGTCCGGCTGTGGTAAGAGCCGTATGTCGGCTTGATCGCCAGTGCTTTCTGATAAGAGTCAACCGCCTCGGTATATTTCTTGGCGCCCCGCTGCGCATCGCCCAGGTACGCCCACAGCAGGTCCTGGTTCGGTTCCACCTGTGGTGGCTTGCTGCAGGAGGGTGATGGCCTGGTCGTAATTCCCGGCAGCTCTCCAAGCTCCTTGGCCTGCTGCCAGCTTGGCGTTCAGGCCCTTGATCTTCTCGTTCTCTTTCTGACCGCCTCGATCTTCTGCTTCTCGGTGGATCAGCCGTAGCCGCGACGTCCTTGGCATATCGAAATCTACCTCGCTGTCCTCCGCCGGCAGTTACGGGAATTTGTTGTGCTCATCGATAGGTGCTTCCGTTTCTGCAGCAACACTGGCGTTGTACGTTCCAATGGGAAGTCCGCATGATCGACGTATTCGCCCTTGGCGCTGGTCTTGGCCGTCATACTTCCTGCCGGTCTGTTGGATCGCTAAGCTCAACCGTGGCTCCGGCGATGGGCTTGCCATCCTGGTCTTTGGCAACGCCTTTGAATCTCCGTTCATTTGCGCCCACGATGGTGCCGCACAGCATGCTTATCGCAAACAGCAAGCCGGCAAGATAAATGTATTTCTTCATGGTTCCTCCAGCGCGTAGAGCCGAATGACGGTCGCCGTCTTTTCACGCACGGTCTCCAGCGTTGATCTTGAAATTTATATTCATGAAAATCCTGGACCGCAGCCTGCGACAGGTATGGAATGGGATCGACCGCGCCCGCCGCTGCAAAGGCCCGCAACCGCAAGACGCAACTGTCGCAACTGCCACAAGCCTGGTCCTCCCGGCTGTAGCATGACCACGTTAAATCGAAGGGAGCGCCCAATTCAAGGCCAAGCGTCACAATCTCAGATTTTCGCAGGGCGATCAGCGGCGTCTCGATCTGGATCCGGCCTTCCTTTGTCCCGGTACGAATCGCCTCGTTGAACGCCTGATAGAACTCCGGACGGCAATCGGGATAGCCCGAGCTATCCTGCTGCACCGCGCCGATATAGATGCGTTCCGCGCCCAGCACCTCGGCCCAACTGACCGCCGCCGACAGGAAATGCGCATTGCGGAAGGGCACGTAGGTCACAGGAATTTGCGCCGCCGATCTCCGGGCCGGCGTCGGGAACGGCGATCTGCTCATCGGTCAGCGCCGAGCCGCCAATGGCGCGAAAAACGGCGTCTGCACGATCAGCCGGCGTTGCGAATGCCCAGCCGCTCGCAAATCGCCCGGAACGCGTCTGCTCGCGCGCCTTCGGTGCGCTGGCCGTAGCTGATGTGCAGCGCCGCACGGTGTCTGCGCCCGAATCGCGCACCGCCAGCGCGCGCACACAGGAGAATCCATGCCACCACTGAGCGAAACGACGATTTGGACTTGTCATCGCGACATCTGCGTGCCGTAATCTCCGATCTTGCGACTCATGTCATGACGAGTAACTTACGGACACCCGGTCAGCCTAACCACGCCCTTCAGCCCGAAGGCTCCCAGATGAACTTGTGGATCTGCAATCCCAGCCGCGCATTCAGCCCGTCCGCCAGCATCCATTCCGCCAGCTCCTGCGGATCCATCAGACAATGCGAAACGTCCCGCGTTCCGGTGGCGTCCTTGCGAAACGCCGGCGAGAGAATCACGGAACGCCACTCGCGAGCTCGAGCCGTGCTCGCGGATGAACTCGCGCGCGAATTCGTAATCCAGGCGGCTGGCGATCACGAACTTCACCTCGTCGCGCAGCGTGAGCCAATCCAGATTCTCCATGCGGAACGTGTCGCCCTCGCCGGAGTCGGGGCACTTCACATCCACAATCTTCACCACCTGCGCCGGAACGCTTCCAACGGCCGCTCGCCGCTGGTTTCCAGCAGCACGGTATATCCGCTGCTCAGCAGTCGCTCCATCAGCGGAACCGCTTCGCGCTCCTGCAACAGCGGCTCGCCGCCGGTGATCTCGACCAGTCCGCCGTCGGGCGACAGCCGATGTACTTCGCGCTCGACCTCCTCGAGCGTCATGCGCTGCCCGCCTTTGAAGGTGTACTCGCTGTCGCACCAACGCAGCGCAGATTGCATCCCGCCAGCCGCACGAAGACGCACGGCAGTCCTGCGTACGACGACTCCCCTTGCAGCGACTTGTAGATCTCGATGATCTGCATGGGGAAGAGCCATTCGCTCTTCGCCGTAGCTGTTCGCCAGAGTGCGTAACTGCGTAAATCCGACATTGATCGGGGTGCCCCGTTCTACCCCTTCTTTGCCGTATAGCTGGTATATTCCAAACCGAACCCGCTGTTTCCGCCAATGGCCTTTCGTAGTTCATCAAAATGCTCGCGACGTTGCATTCCGGCGAAAAGCGCAGAGCGCAAAGCGAATAGCGGCTTCTTACTACTCGCAGTAACGCGCCGTTGTGGTGTCGGTCTCCCAGATCGTGACGTCCTTCACCCGCACCCGGCCGTTGGTGCTTTGCTTCAGCCGCGAGTTGGTCTCGTCATAGAAATACTTGGCCAGGTTTTCCGCCGAGGGATTCACCGTGGTAAACGGCTCCAGTTCGTTGATCATCTCGTGGTCGAGGTAGTTCATCACCGGGCGCAGCACGTCCTTCAATTCCTTGAAGTCCAGCAGCAGGCCGGCCTTGTCCAGTTCGGCGCCGCTCAAAGTGACGCGCACACGGTAGTTGTGCCCGTGCGGCTTCTCGCACTTGCCGCGATAGTTGCGCAGGTAATGACCGGCGGAAAATGTGTCTTCAACGGTAACTTCGAACATGCTCTCTCACCCCAGCCAACGCCACGCGGCACTCGCTGAGCACGCTAGACTCTGGCTGTAATCCCGTAAACAAGCGGATGACAGCGAAGTAACCATTTTACAGTTTCCAGCAGCACAATGCCTCGACGGCTGATAGCCGACCGCTACTGGGGAAACTCTGATTAAGATTAAGTTTTGTTTTGAAGGGGGCGGCCTTCAAGGCTGTCCGTTAAGTACCCGCAAAATCATACGGCTTTTGGCCGCGGTGGGACTTCGCTTTGACTTAATCAGAGTTTCCCAACTGCTATATTCGGCTGGTGAGGGAACCGGACGGCAACTCGCTATGGAGTAGAGACCAGCGGCCGTTCTGGCTCATGGTCCGGGAGTCTCGACAGTACTTCCTGCTGGTCACCCTGGCTGCGTTTGCGCTGCGGCTGATCTTCTATTTCAAGTTTCCCCACGTCACCGGCGACTCGCTGATTTACGGCGACATCGCCAAGAACTGGCTCGACCACGGCATCTTCGGCCTGACCCACAGACGGCGTCCACCCCACCTGATTCGCCTGCCCGGCTATCCCGGCTTTCCTGGCCGCCTGTTTTGTGCTGTTCGGCCGCGAACATTACAACGCCGTGCTGCTGGTGCAGATCGTCATCGATGTCGGACCTGCTTCTTCATCGCCGATCTGGCGCGGCGGACCGTCTCCGACGCGCCGCCGAGTTGGCCTTCCTGCTGGCAGCCCTGTGTCCGTTCACCGCGAACTACACAGTCGCTCCGCTGGCGGAAACGCTCAGCATCTTCTTCGTCGCAGCTGGCCCTCGATGCCGCCGTCGCCGGGTTTCTGGCGTCGGAAGACGGGCGGAGGTCATGGTCGGCCTGGACATGGTGCGGCGTGGCGGTTTCGGCGGGATCCTGCTGCGGCCCGACGGCGGCATTCTGCTGATCGCGCTCGGACTGTACCTGCTGTGGCGCATGTGGCGGCAGCCGGCGGAACGGCTGCGCCTGTTCTGGGCAGGAGCGCTGGTGCTGGCGATCTCGATTGCGCCGCTGGTGCCTTGGACCATCCGCAACTGGCGGGACTTTCATCGCTTCCAGCCGCTGGTGCCGCAGTCGGCCAGCGATCCCGACGAGTTTGTTCCCGACGGCTTCGACAAGCTGGGTGCGAACCTGGGTCAGCGATTATGTTTCGACCGAAGAAGTCTACTGGCAGGTTCCCGGCGACAAGGTCGATCTCGCCTGCTTCCTTCGCGCGCCTTCGACAGCGCTCAGGAGCGGGAACAAACGCAGGCCCTCTTCGATGACTACGACAAAATGCTGGTGGTCAATCCGGCAGCTGAACGCCCGCTTCATGGAACTGGCGAGAGAGCGCATCCGACGAAATCCGCTGCGCTATTACGTCTGGCTGCCGACGCTGCGCATCTGCCGACATGTGGCTGCGTCCGCGCACCGAGATGCTGCCGCTGAACTCGCGCTGGTGGGAGTATGCTGACGATACCAAAGCTGCGTGCTCGCGACGCTCTGGGGCGTGCTGAACCTGCTGTTTCTTGGCCGCGGTGATGGGAGTGGTTCGCGGTCCGCGGCCGCGTTATCTCGGCATGATGCTGCTGTTCGTGGTGCTGCGCTCGGCCTTCCTGGGAACGCTCGCCAATCCCGAGCCGCGCTACACGCTGGAGTGTTATCCCGTGGTGCTGTTGCTGGGCGGCGCGTGGATCTCGGGATGGAAGAGGCGAATGAGGGCACGCTCCACTTGTCGTATCGCGAGCCGACTTTAGACGATCAGGGATCTGCTTAGTACGAGCTTCGTGCCGATGCGTCTGTCAAGCCGCGATCTATGTAACCGCAAGCGCTCCCGATCAGCACAAATTGTCGATCAGCCGCGTCGTCCCGAAATATGCCGCGACCGCGACCAGCGCGCCGCGCGCGATGTCCGCCACGGGATCCAGCGTTTCGGGATCGACGATCGCGAAGTAATCCAGCCGCGCTCCCGGCTCCTCCGCAATCACCTGTCTCGCCGATCTCGCGCAGCTTCGCCGCATCGCGCTCGCCGTGATCGACAGCCGCCTGCACCCGCAGCAGCGACCGATGCAACACCAGCGCCTGCTGCCGCTGCTCCGGCGTGAGATAGACGTTGCGCGAACTCATCGCCAAGCCATCTTTCTCGCGCACGATGGGACAGACCACCACCTCGACATCCATGTCGAGGTCGCGCACCATCTTGCGCAGCACCGCGACCTGCGCGGCATCTTTCTGCCCGAAGAAGGCGCAGATCGGGGCGAACGATCTCGAACAGCTTGGTGACCACGGTGGTGACTCCGCGAAAATGTCCGGGACGCGACCGCCGTCCAGCTTGTCGCTCAGCCCTTCAACCATCACGTAGGTCTTGCGCGCCCGCGGGATACATCTCCTCGACCGTCGGCAGAAAGAGCAGGTCGACGCCAGCTGCTTCCAGCAACGCCGCGTCGCGCTCCAGCGTCCGCGGATACTTGGCGAGATCTTCGGTCGGCCCGAATTGCAGCGGGTTCACGAAGATCGATACCGCGGTCACATTGCATCGCGACTTCGACGCGCGCACCAGCGACAGATGTCCTTCGTGCAGCGCGCCCATGGTCGGCACGAAGCCCAGCGTCTTGCCGCTGCGCGTGACCTGGCGGCAGGCGGCCTTCATTTCGGCGATGGTGGGATGTCGTTTCACGGATCAGTGAGGCTGATGGCTGCCGAGGAGTCTTGTCGGAGGAGCAGCGTGGCGCCGGCGCGGCTTCGTCCGGTCTCGGCCGGAGGCTCGGGCTCCGGCAGCGTCCAGCTGTCGCAAACGCTCGGTAAACACCGGCTCCAGCGCGCGCAGATTCTCCGGCAGTGCACTTCAACGCCACGGAATAAATCTCGTTGTCCGGCCCCTCGATGAAAACCAGCTCCTCAATCCAGTCGCTGCCGGTGGATTTTTCGCGATACTGCGACTTTCAGCATCTCCGCCGGCTTGTGCGTCCACGGTGCGCTCCTGCCGCTGCAAGGTTTCGAAATTCTGGCCCGCTCTCGCGCATGCCGCTCGGCGGCCTGCTCGATGATGCCATCCAATCCAAGTGCCTTCTTCGTCGCCTTCGGGGCGGGCGCAACCATCGCCACCGTGATCTCGTCCCACAGCGCGCGCTCCTGCTTCTGCGCAGGCGCAACCACCACGCCGTTGCCGCCGAAGATGTCGCCCAGCATCGTCCACGAACTCGGATACTTGAAGCAGAAGCCGCCATCGGGCTGGCAATATTGCTTCCACGGGAGCAGCTTGGATGCGCCGGCTTGGCGCAGTTTGCGCAGACCGCAGCCGAGGCCAGTCCATGAGATCAGCCGCGACCAACATCGAACGCGCACAGCGACACCGCATGCTTCTACAGTTGCACAGTCCGCTTGCGTTCCGCAATGGCCTGCAGCGCCGCCAGCGTCTCCTTCGGCAGGTGATACGACTCGGCATCGGAAGGATAGCCGCCCGACTTCACATCGTCCTTGAACGCGCGCAGCGCATTGCTGATCACCGCGCCCAACGTCGGCATAGCGGCGAACGAACTTCGCCGGCGGCGCGAACGTCAGTCCCAGCAGATCGTGGAAGACCAGCACCTGGCCATCGCACTCCGGTCCGGCGCCGATGCCGATGGTCGGGATCTCCAGCTCGTGCGGTGATCATCGCCGCCACTTCGCGCGGAATGCCTTCCAGCACCACGCAGCAGGCTCCGGCGCGTTCCAGCGCAAGCGCATCGTGCATCAGTTGCTCGACGGCCTTCAGCGTCTTGCCCTGCACCTTGTAGCCGCCCATGGCATGCACCGACTGCGGCGTCAGTCCGATGTGGCCGACCACGGGAATCTCCGCGTCGACCATGCGCTCGACCAGGCGCGGCGCGCTTCTCGCCGCCCTCGATCTTCACCGCCTCGGCGCCGCCTCCTTGATGAAGCGCGCCGCATTGCGCATCGATTCGCGCTGGCTGACGTGATACGAAGCGAACGGCATGTCCGCCACCAGAAATGCGCGCTTCACGCCGCGGCGCACGGCGCGCGTGTGATGCAGCATCTCCTGCATGGTGACCGGCAGGGTGTTTTCGTAGCCCAGCATCACCATGGCCGAGCGAGTCGCCGACCAGCACCATGTCGATGCCGGCTTCGTCCACCAGGCGCGCGCTGGCGTAGTCGTAGGCGGTCAGACAGGTGATGAGTTCGTGACGTTGTTTCTTTTCGAGAAGAGTGGAAGCGGTGATCTTGGAGCGGAAGTCGCCGGTGGTAATACTCACGATGTCCTCCAGTGCAGTTCCGCATCTGCGGATACCGCCTGTTACTGCCTCGTCACCGGAACTGTGATGTCCGGTGGCGAGACGAGTGAATTCTACACCCGCGCGGCGTAAGACAATTTTGCCGCACGGTTGTCGCATGCTGAATTGTGCCCGCGAAGATGCCGGCAGATTTGCAGCCGTTACTCACTCCGAGCAGGTGTGGTCGTGAATGATGCGCCAGCCCTCGGGAAACTTGCGGAAGATCAGCGTGAATACTCCATGGGCTGCTTGCCGTCAGGCATGACCAGCTGAAACTTGCCGCGGACGAAGGCAGCATCGTCGCCCAGCACTTCGACGTGCAGGTCGCTGAACAGAGCGTGCCCATGGCGCGGCCCTCAGCCTGATAGCTGCGCCGGTAGCGCTCCAGCGTCGGCTGCCAGCCTGTGGTCTCGGTTGTGCCGGAAAAGAAGGTCAGCTCGGGCGAGTTCCAGTACCCAGTCCATGAACCTTCCAGATCGTGATGGTTCCAGGCTTCGACCTGAGCGTGCAGCACCGCCCGAATCGCCGCCTCCGAGTCTGACGCGGTGAGTCTGCGTCTGCCCGAACACATTTCCCGCCAGCAAGGTCACCAGCTGCCAGTGCAGCAGACCATCGGCTCATGTCCACCTCCGCGCGTGCAGTGTAGCGAAGCTAGCAACACGAAAAAGCGGTGAGCCGAAGCCCACCGCCTGTCACCGTCCGATTGCCTGCGTTGGATTTCTAGTGTGCCTTCGGCCGTTGCTTCCGACTTGCTGTGGCGGACCGTAGCCAGGAAGTTCGCGGCCGCCGGAGGCGGCTGCACCTTACCGGTCAGCGTCGGGCGGAATCCCACCTGCGGCCATAGAGGGCGCGGGTCGAATCGTCATCCTGCTTGATGACCGCGCCGTCAAGCGTCAGTCCGGCAAACAAACCACGCGTACGCGAATACGTCAGCACTTCCGCCTTCATCTTCCAATCGGTGGAAGCGCTGGCCTCGCGGCCAACAGGACCGGCGGCCACGCTACCGTTGGCGCCCAGCTTGAATTTCGAGCTCAGCAGATCGTTCATGCCCTTGTCGTTCATGATCAGCATGACAGAGTCAACAGCCTGCACGCCGATCTGTGCACCCCAGCTGCCGCCGGTGATGACGAAGAAGGCGGGAGCGCTCCAGCCCTTCGCGGTGCGGCAAGTAGCCACGCCGCGGCCATGCTCGGCGCCGAATACGAAGCCGCCCTTGACCATCGACGGAACCACGGCAACGCACTTTGCGCTCTTGAAGACATCGTCGGGAATGCCCTTGTCCGGCGCGCCAGCAGTTCATTCAAAATCTTTGAGGAGTCGTCGAGCCGCGCCAGAACCTTGTCGTGCTCCTCACCCCTTTCGTATCCGCATTCTTTGCGTCGGCCTTCTCCTGGCCGGCCATGTTCGCATCCTGGCTGCGCAGCGCCTTATTCTGCGTCAGCTGACTGATTGTTCTGTTGGTTGTGGTGCTGTCCTGCGCCCACATCTGCGCTGTAGAACAACATCGCCATGCGAACATAATTCCGATCCGCTTCATAAACTTGCTCCTCCTGAGAACCTGCGGACGTATCGTCAATACGTCCTAGTGTAAGTTGGATAGGAAATGGCTCGGAGAGGTTTGCACGAGGAGAGACACTATTTGTGCAGAGGCGCTTACAACCTAATCGCCGCGTAGCACATCGGGCGAGCCGTTTGCTAGGCGGGGCGCTTCTTGGCCGCCTGGGTTCCTGCCATGGACGCTTGGGGCGCTCCGCCTCAGGCAGATCGCGGTCGCGCACGCGATCGTACATGTAAGATTCGCTGACCGTGCCCAGGCCCTCGTTGTACAGGCTGACACCGCCCAGGCCTTCTTTCAGCTCTTCCGAAAAATCATGCAGCGCTTTCAGGTGTTCGGCAGTCGCGGGATATTCGGCTTTCGTGGTCTTCAGAACTTTCTGGTAGCCGTGATCCACCAGCTTGGAAATTTCGCCATTGATCAGGTATCCGGGATAAGCAAAAATCTTCACGCCGCCATCCTCTGTGCGTTCGATCGCCGCCGAGCACGTGGTATTTCTTCAGGAACACCCGATGGCTGGCGCCGGGAGCTTCCAGTACATCGAATCCGTGATCGCGAAACCACGCAACTGCATCTTCAAACGACTTAGCTTTGAGCTTCTTCGCCATTCCAGTAGCCAACCTCACTTGGCGGAATCCGAACCGCCATCCTCGCATCGAATGCGATATCTGACTTGGAGGCCCAGGTTGCCCTGATCATGCAATTCTTGTTGCTTCCTTTTGCCAGGAATTCACACTTTCGCACACTGTGTAGGTAAACGGCAACCGCAGCACGATGAAAAGACTATGAAGCGCCCTACGGATTTCCCGGAAATGGGAATCTCGATTCTAAAGCGAATTGGCAATACGCCGCTGCTTCGGCTGCAGCGCGTGTGCTCCGATGTGCCTGGGGCTGAGATTTTCGGTAAGGCTGAGTGGCTCAATCCCGGCGGATCGGTGAAGGACCGTGCAGCGGCTTTCATCGTGCAAGAGGCATTTCGCGCGGGCGACCTTGGACCGGGCAAACGATTACTTGACTCCACCAGTGGAAACACCGGCATCTCCTACGCCATGCTGGGCGCGGCTTGTGGCTTTGGCGTCACCCTTTGCGTGCCGTCGAATGTGTCGATCGAGCGTAAGCGTATTCTCAGCGCCTATGGCGCCGAGGTTGTGTACACCGACCCGGGTGAAGGTTCCGACGGCGCCATCGTGAGAGCGCGTGAATTGATTGCCGCTCAGCCGGAAAAATATTTCTACGCCGATCAGTATTCGAATAACGCGAACTGGCACGCCCATTATTGCGGAACTGCCAACGAAATCTGGCGGCAGACGCGCGGCCAGCTCACGCATTTCATTGCCATGCTGGGCACCTCGGGAACCTTTGTCGGAACCACCCGCCGGTTGCGCGAGCTCAAGCCCGATATCCAATGCATCTCGCTGCAGCCCGACTCGCCATTCCATGGCATTGAAGGCGCCAAACATATGCCGACCTCGATCGTTCCGGAAATTTACGATGCCACCTTGGCCGATGCGAATCTGGAAATCAGCACTGAGGCAGCGCACTCCATGGTCAAACGGATGGCTCGCGAAGAAGGCCTGTTGGTCGGGATCTCCGCTGGAGGTGCCGTGGTCGGCGCGCTGCAGATTGCCGCTGAAAACCCTGGCGCAGTTGTGGTTTGCATTCTACCCGACGGCGCCGAAAAGTATTTGAGCGAGCGCTTCTGGGACGAAGTGTAAATTCCAGTTAGGAGAGGTTCTTTCTGGCGGTGGAAGCGCCGGGCTTTAAGACCGGCGAAATTGGATGCCAAGTTTGAGACTGCACTCTCTCGGCCCGGCTGAACAGGCTGTTGAAAAAGTCAGGTTCGACGCGTTTGAAGGGGCGCACCTTTAGGTGCGCCGTATAGGCCCTTTTTTTGTCATTCCTCGTGGGCTTCAGCCCACGAGGAATCTGCTTTCCCGAGTTTTTCGGCCGCCTGTTTTAGGCGTGCCAACAAGGCGTAGAAGACGTCCGGCTTGAAGCCGTGCCCTTGTACCCTTTCTGTCGGACATCATGCTGAGATTCAAACCATCCGACTACGACGAAATCCGTCGTCACGGCGAAGAGACTTACCCCCACGAATGCTGCGGCATCTTGCTGGGCACAACTGACGGCAGCCTTCGCACCGTGCGGGCTGCGATCCGCTGCATCAACACTCGCACCGACTCGCTGCACAATCGCTATCACATCGACCCGCGTGAACTGATTCGAGCCCAGCGCGAGGCCCACGAGCGCGGCCTCGACATCGTTGGCTTCTATCACTCGCATCCCGACCATCCGCCGCTTTGGTCGCAAACCGACTTCAACGAGGCCCACTGGATCGGCTGCTCCTACGTGATCACCAGCGTCGAGCAAGGCCGGGCCGCGATCACCAATTCTTTCGCGCTCACCGGTGATACCGAGGAAGACAAAGCGCTGGTGGATGAGGAGGTCATGGTCGAGCCTAAAAAGCGGCCTTAGCATTTGGCAGTTAGCACTTGGCTCTTAGCTTCCAGCTTTGGCTAATTGCCAAGTGTTTATTGCCAACTGCCAACTGCCGCTCCCATCAGCTACAATCATCATTTCCTTTATGCTGCGCTTTTCAACCGCCGGTGAATCCCACGGAGAGGCTCTGGTCGCGCTGCTCTCGGGTATGCCTGCCGGAGTCGCCGTCGATCTCGAGTTCGTCAATCGCGAACTCTGGCGGCGGCAGCAAGGCTATGGCCGCGGCGGGCGCATGCGCATCGAGCGCGACACCGCGCACATTCTCAGCGGCGTGCGTCACGGCAAGACCATCGGCTCGCCCATCGCGCTGCTGCTGGCCAACAACGACTGGCAGAACTGGACCGAGGCTCTGCCGGTTGAAGAAGGCGATCCAGGCAAAGCACAAGCGCGTCGCTTCTCCTCGGCCCGGTCATGCCGACCTTGCCGGCGCGGTGAAGTACAACTTCTCTGAAGCGCGCTATGTGCTGGAGCGGGCGTCGGCACGCGAGTCGGCAGCGCGTGTCGCGGCCGGCGCAATTGCCAAGCTTCTGCTGCGCGAACTTGGTATCGAAGTCCTGAGTCATGTGATCGCCGTCGGCAGCGCGCGTCTGGAAAGCCGATCACCTGGGACGCGATCGCGGCGCTGGCCGCGAAAGAAGAAGTTTTGCTTGGCTGCGCCGATCCCGAAGCGAAGCGCGCATGAAGGAGCAGGTCGACCTCGCACTGCGCACCGGCGATTCCGTCGGCGGCATCTTCGAAGTCATCGCGCACAATGTGCCACCTGGCCTGGGCACCTACGCTAATTGGGATGAGCGCCTCGATGCGCAACTTGCCGCAGCGCGTCATGTCGCTGCAGGCGGTGAAGGCCGTCGAGATCGGCGACGCCGTGCAGGCCGCCGCTTCACTCGGCTCCGCGGTGCATGATGAAATAGGATACGAGCGGGGCAGCGCGAGCTCGTTCACGGGATTTACGCGGCGCTCAAATCATGCTGGGGGTCTCGAAGGCGGCGTCTCGAACGGCGAAGACATTCGCGTGCGCGGATACCTGAAGCCGATTTCGACGCTGCGGCGTCCGCTGGCTTCGGTTGACTTCGCCACGCGCGAGCCGGTGAAGGCGGCGTATGAGCGCTCCGATGTATGTGTGGTTCCGGCCGCGGGAGTTGCGGCCGAAGCGATGGTCGCGCTCACCATCGCGCGCTGCGCGCTGGAAAAATTCGGCGGCGATTCTCTGCTGGAGTTGAAGCGGAATTTCGAAGGCTACTGCCAACAGTTGCGAAACTTCTAAATGATCTATCCCATCGTCAAATATGGCGATCCGGTTCTGGAGAAGCCGGCAGCCGCCGTCACTGACTTCGACGACGAGCTGCGCAAGCTGGTCGACGACATGTTCGAGAGCATGTACGCCGCGCACGGTGTCGGCCTCGCGGCGCCACAGATCGGCATCAGCAAGCGCATCGCGGTCATCGACGTCACCTTCAAGGAAGACCCGGAGGCCAAGATCGTTCTGGTCAATCCCGAGATCATTCACACCGAAGGCCGGCTGACCTCGAACGAAGGCTGCCTCAGCCTGCCGGAGTTCCGCGAGAACGTGACGCGCCCGCGCAAGGTCACGGCGCGCGCGCAAAATCTGAACGGCAAGACCATCGAGGTCGCCGGGGAAGAACTGCTGGCGCGCGCCCTGTTGCACGAAACCGATCACCTCAACGGCAAGCTGTATATCAGCCACATCAGCGCGCTCAAGCGCGACATGATGAAACGCAAAATCCGCAAGCTGGTGAAGCAGGCGAATGGTAGCGCGGCTCATGCTGGATCTGATCTTCTGCGGCACGCCGCAGTTCGCGGTGCCCACTCTGGAGAAGCTCGTCGCAGCTGGCTTCCAGGTGAAGCTGGTGGTGACGCAGCCCGACCGGCCCAGCGGCCGCGGCATGGAACTCGTCGCCTCGCCGGTGAAGCGCGCAGCGCTCGATCTCGATCTCCCCGTCATCCAGCCGGACAAGATCAAGAACAATCACGAGTTTCGCGCGCAGCTGGAGAACATCGCGCCGGAGGCGATCATCGTCGTCGGCTACGGCCGCATCATTCCGCAGTGGATGATCGACCTGCCGCCGCTCGGCAATATCAATCTGCATGCCTCTCTGCTGCCGAAGTATCGCGGCGCTGCGCCCATTCAGTGGGCGATTGCGATGGGCGAAAGCTTACCGGCGTGACGACTATGCGCATCGATGCCGGTCTCGATACCGGCGACATTCTGCAGCAAATCGAGGAGCCCATCAAGCCGAAGACACTGCGATGACCCTCGCTCCTCGCCTGGCGCAAGCTGGCGCCGAGTTGATGATCTGCACCCTCGCCGGCCTGAAGAAGGCACGATCACCACGCAGCCGCAAGACGATACAAAGGCCACGCTCGCGCCGATCCTCAAGCGCGAAGACGGGCAGATCGATTTCTCACGCACCGCGATCGACACCTGGAACCGCCTGCGCGGATTTCAACCTTGGCCCGGCGCTTTCACCCGGTTTCGCGGCAAGATGCTGCACTTTCACGCGGCGAACCCGCAGCACAGGCCGCCGTCGTTTCTCCCGCGCACTTCGCAATCGAAAACGACCGCCTGCTCCTCGGCTTTGCCAACGGCACAGCGCTCGAATTGCCGGACTTGCAGATCGAAGGCAAGAAGCGCATGGCGCGCGCGACTTCATCAACGGCTATCGTCCGAGGAGTGAAGAAGATCTTGGCAGTTAGCGTTGCTTAGCATTTGGCATTTGGCACTTAGCACTTAGCACTTAGCACTTAGCAACTAGCAACTAGCAACTAGCAACTAGCAACTAGCAACTAGCAACTAGCAACTAGCAACTAGCAACTAGCAACGGGACCATAAGCGGTTCGAGGTCGTGTTGGCCGGCGCCATTTATTTTGTCATCCCGACCGGAGCGGAGGGACCTGCGGTCCTCCACACCGCGTAAAGAGCCTCAAGTCTTGGGAATCTTTTCGTTGGTTTGCTAAGCCTTGCTAGTTGCTAGTTGCTGCTTCCCCTATGCCCATATTCGCCCGCACGCTCGGCTGCCTTCGACATCTTGCTGCGCGTCCAGCAACAGAACGCCTACGCCAGCGAACTGCTGCACTCCGGGCGGTGGGAGCATCTCAGCCCCGGCCGACCGTGGGCTGGCGACGGAGCTGGTCATGGGCGTGCTCCGCTGGCGATCGCGTCTGGACGAGACAATCGCAGCCGCATCAGCCCGTTCGCTCGACAAGCTTGATCCCGAAGTGCTGACCGCCCTGCGCCTTGGCTCATATCAGTTGCGATACCTCGACCGCATTCCAGCGCACGCCGCCATCAACGACAGCGTGGAACTGGTGAAGCGGGCGCAGAAGCGGTCGGCCGCGCCGTTCACCAACGCGGTGTTACGCAAGATCGCCGCAACCCAAATTGAACCTGCAGCGGAAAACGGCGCAGAAGTCTCAGTCCTGTTTCTGGCGCGCGAGTTCGCGCATCCTGAGTGGCTGGTTGAGCGCTGGATAGCAGAGTTCGGCATCGAACGAGCCCAGGCGATTTGCCGCCATGACCAACACATTCCCACCACCGCTATCCGCCTCGACAGCGCAGAGGTCGAACCGGAGCTCCGGGCTGAGGGCATTGAACTCGCGCCAGGAGCAATGCTCACCAGCACCGCATCGTCGTCGGAGGCGACGTCACCCGAACTCGCGCCCTACAAGAGGGACGGGTCATGATCCAGGACGAAGCTTCTCAGTTGGTGGCGGCATTGGTGGGCACCGGCGCGCGAATCCTCGATTGTTGCGCCGCTCCCGGCGGTAAGACCGCGGCGCTGGCCGCGCGCAACGCCACTTCTGAGATCGTTGCCGTTGAACTGCATCTCGCACCGCGCCGAGTTGCTTCGCAAGCGAGTACGCGGTGCTAACGTACAGG
>CAVUSW010000001.1:102500-109599 GCA_963744265.1 uncultured Acidobacteriaceae bacterium | reverse complement strand
GAGTGTTCGACTATACGTCCAATTACAACGGCTCAAACGGTTCGTCAAGCAACGAGATGGGGAATATTACCTGCACACGTTCTGGGATATGCCGGTGAGTTTCTCCATCAAGCCGTCCCGGGCGCCGCTGCCGGGATTCGGGTACTTCTTACAAACTCATTGTCTATGCGGTGCCCCAACTTCGTCCTGTACAATCCCTATAATGTGGTCCTCCAGGCGCATGGAGGCACGCCCTACACAGTCAACCTTTATTCAAATATTTTAGGGCAAACGTGGTCAATCCAGGTGGTTGGGGCCGCGGCGGCGCTCGACGGTTGGTCGTTAAAAAACCCATTAGCTTGGGGGGCGCCTCGTAAACGGAACAGCCACCGGAGGGGGCGAATTGACGTTCGTGACAGGAACAGGGAATTATGTCTTCCAACCCGGTGAGATCAAAGTCGTCGGTGCCCAAGACCCAGGCGGATAAGCAAGCTGCAAGCGGAAAGCTCGTCGTCTTTGACGGCCAGGGTGGCGACCAATTGATTGGTGGAACGCCGGGCTATTCTCAATACCAATATGTTTACGCGGATAGTTCAACCAACGGACCTCTTTGGACGGGCACACTTACGAGCCCCGCCAGTGATCAGATCGTGGTGTCGGCGACATTTGGCGGAACTGAGCCTAATGACGAGAATATATGCTGGCAAGCAATCCAGCTTCCTGGCCGGGGACGGCCACCGTGAAAACACCTCTTGGCCGCTTTTTCAATAAATCTCCAGGAACCACGTCCGGCGCATCGATAAGCATGAACGTCACAGCCATTTCGTCACTCAAGTGCCCAACCGAAGCGTCGCCAATCAGTTCTGCGAGTTCGTCCTCAGGGCCAAGGGCATGCAGCAGGTAAACTCCTCGACATCCTCGTTAACGTACTCCTGGGGCGCCTGTCTTCGCGGGCTGTGATGGGGCTCTCAGTCCGTTGCCCGTCTATTTTGATGATACTATGCAGGATATCTACTTTGGTCTTAATCAAAACAGCGTCTCGACTACCGAGATACAGGGGGGAAGCGCGCCGCCGTACGATTCTTATTGGGCAGCTCAGGATGTCGGGCTAAATCCCGCAGACCCAAGTTTCCTGGTGCTTCACGATCTGCCCCGGCAACCAATGATCTCTCTCGGTCAGTTCATGCACATGGCAATGCGAAATTCCAAGTACGCCACTCCTCAGAACGAAATTGACACCAATAGCAGTCTCTGGCCCGTTGGCGGGTCCTTGCTGACCCCTTCTTCGCCTTGAATTTGACAAATAACAATTCCAACACCCCCGCAAACGGAGTGCCGCCGTTTCCCACCACTCCCACACAAGGCGGCGGCTCAGCGGCTTACTTCGATGACAATTTCCTGATGAACCAGGCGCTGTTCGATAGCTACTACTTCTCGACTTTGCCTCCTTCGGCTTCCGGCGCCGCGAACGACAGCAGCTATGCGAATGTCATGCCTTCAATCTATACTTCGGGGATCCACCCAATGCACGAATGCGAATATTCAGAACGGAACGGCAGTCCTCCCGAACGCCAGAATGAGCTTTTATTGGAAAAACGGCGTCCCACCTCAGACGACGGGGAGCGGATCGGCAAATTATCTGATGAATTACCAGAAGAGTTCGGCCAATTTGTTGATGAACGGAGCTTTCAATGTTAACTCTACGTCCGTTCAGGCCTGGGCCTCGCTGCTCAGCAGCCTTTCCGGCAATGCCGTCAATTACTTGTAAGGCCAACCGGTACGTTTTCCACGCTTACCAGCGGAGCCTTGCAGAACCCCATCTTCCGATTACTCTCCCCCGTTCTCTCATAGCGCGACCGTCAGCCCCAGCGAAATCAATACATCCGGCACTGCCTCTCCGTGGGGATGCGTCAACGCGCTTTCGAATTCCCAGGTTCTTGCCCTGGCTACCTCCATCGTCAATCAAGTGAAGCAGAGAGGCCCATTCCTTTCCATGGCAGATTTCCTGAATCGCCGCTTGGACCCTCCCTATTTCTCTGTGAATACAACGACCGGATCGACCACGGGATTCGGGCTCAAGGGCGCCTTGCAGGCCGCCATCGATAATACCCTGGCCCTGACAGGAACCGACCTCAACAATACTCAACTCGATTCTTACGGGATGGCATCGGGAGCTAATATTGTGGGAAGTCGCGGCAGCCCTCCCACCACCGGGAGCAACACTTTAGCTTCCGGCACTACCATCTTGCAGGCCGAGGTGCCAAATACGGCCGAGGGAGCGCCGGGCTGGTTGATGCAGCAGGACCTCGTCCAGTGTTTCTCTCCCGTGATGACCGTGCGTTCCGATACCTTTGTCGTGCGCTGCTATGGCGAAGCCGACAACCAGGTGACCGGGAACACCGAGGGCCGCGCATGGTGCGAGGCTGTTGTCCAGCGCGTTCCGGACTACGTGGATCAAACGGATACGGCCCTTACGAGCGGCAACGCTTACACAACTCGAGTTTGGGTGATGCGACGCCGCCCTACGACCGGGTAACCCCTGTGGCAAGCGCTGGCAACGACAGCACCGCCACTCCCGCCCATCGTCGATACAGCCAACCAAGTCTTTGGTCGCCGTTTCAAGGTAATCTCCTTCCGCTGGCTAAATGAATCCGATCTTTAAACACCTTTTCATCATTGGCGTCGGATTGATGCTGTGCCGTCAGGCGCACGCTCAGGCCGCGCCGGGAACTGTATACAAGAGCCACTTTCCGGGGAATGTCTTGGGACTCGGTTATCACCGACCTTAACATTGCGAACGGCGCTTCCCTCGTTCACATGACCCTGCTTCCCAATGGCATATCCGGCTTTTATCAATACCAGGGGACCGACCCGCTGCTGTTTTTCCGTGAAATAACCGGAACGGATGGAAAGCCGGCGGCGCAAATCGCCGGTTCCATCCCGTTGAGCGAGTTCAAGCCGCGCACCCTCCTCATCTTCTTCAACAAGCCCTCCGTCCCGGGGCAGTACAATGTCGCCGCCGTGGATGACAGCGACGCAGCCATCCCGCCAGGCTCTTATTACTTTATGAATTTTTCCAAGCTCCCCCTGCAAGTAAAGTGCGGCGCCAGCCAGGGGAACGTCCCGGCAAACGGTTCACTCACCTTGCATGGAAATCCCGCCGATGGGGGCGGGCTGACGGGTATGGAGGTGGACGCGGTGAAACCGGACGGAGGAATCCAACCTGCCTATTCGAACACCCTTCCCTTCAATAAAACCACTCGCACTCTGGTATTCGTCTATCAATCGCCGGAGACCGGTCAATTCGCCGTAAAGCGCATCGCGGAAGACGCCACCATGATCCCCAGACCCACCCCCGCCGCAAGACGTTAACGCGTCTCACCCTAAAATCTGCGTTAATTCCGCCGCAGGACGGATGCGTCCTTTGGCGCGCTGCGGTTAAAAGATAACCCCCACCCCCTTTAAGAAACCCGTGGTTAAAAAAACTCCCAACCTTGAGCGCAAAAATAACTGTCGCCGCCCTGGTCGCTCTCCTCCTGCCCCTCCAGGCCCCGGCCGCCCCGCCTCCCCAGGCCCTTCACAAGGCCTCCTTCCGCGGCCTCGCATGGGACGCCCCCATCACCGATCTCAACATCTATCACGGCAGGAAAATCGTCTCCATGACTCTGCTCCCCAACGGCAGATTCCGGCTTCTACGACTATCTCGGCCCAGACCCCATCACCTTCTTCCGCGAAGTAACCGGCACAGACGGAAAAACCCTCCCCGAAACCTCCGGCTCCATCCCCCTGGGCGAATTCAAACAACGCACCCTCCTCATCTTCTTCAGCAAACTCGGCGACCCAAACCAATACCGCGTCACAGCCATCGACGACAGCGACGCAGCCCTCCCCCCCGGCTCCTTCAGCTTCATCAACCTTGGCAACGCTGCGCTTCAGGTAAAATGCGGCCCCAGCCAGGGCAGCGTCGCCGCCGGCCAATCCCTAACCTTGTCCGGAACTAGCGCCGGAGAGGTCGGCACAATCGGCATGTCCGTGGACGCCGTAACTCCCAAAGGCGCCACCAATCACATCTATTCAAACATGCTCCCCTTCGGCAAAACCAACCGCACCCTCGTCTTCATCTCCCAGTCCCCGGAACCGATCAATTCGAAGTAAAGCGAATCACCGAAGACGCCTCCATGCTCCCAAAACCCTCCGCCACTAAAAAGCGCGGCAAAGCTCCATCGGACTGACAAACTCCCCCTCAACTCCTCTCAATAAATCTGCGTTAAATCTGCACTGCAAATCTGCAATTTGTTGTTTTTTCCCGGGGATTTTTTTCTCTTGCGTCTCTCTTTGCGCCTCTGCGTCTTTGCGTTAAAACTCCGTTTGGTTGCGGCTCCGCCGCGCTGCGTTAATCTGCGGCTTAAAAACAAGCGCTAACATTTCAGTTGCGACGTTCCGCCTCGTGAAATCCTGTTCAAAAAACCGTCGCATTTCCGGCGCTGCCAATCCTCCCATCGGCCTCTCCAGTCCGCAATCTGCAATCCGCAATCCGCATTCCGCATTCGTATTGATCCTCGTCCTCGTCCTCCTCGCCCTCGTCACCATCCTCGTTACCGTCACCACCATCATGGCCCGCGTCGAGCGGCGCGCCTCATGGAACTCCGCCCGGACCGAACTGGCCCGCCAAAACGCCCTCTTCGCCCTCAACGCAGCCCTCGCCCAGCTCCAGCGCGCCGCCGGTCCCGACCAGCGCGTAACCGCCCGAGCCGACATCCTCAGCAGCGGGACCTCCATCTATCAACCCTTTTGGATCGGCGTCTGGCAGACCCACAATCCCGCTCCAGGAGCACTCGAAAACCTTGACGTTGACGCCAACGGCAACACCAGTACAGGCGCCTTGCGGCCATGGAGCACTGGCACCGGCGCGGGGACTGCTGCGCTTGCCAATGGCACAAACATGGTTTGGCTGGTTTCAGGCGGTACCAACAACGCAACAATTAACCCCACCGTTGCATTCACCTCGGCCAACTCCATCGTCCTAGCAAAAAACCTGAATGCCGCGAGCGTTTACTCCGGCAGCACCGGGACCCTCGCGGTCAGCGCCCCGCTTGTCCCGCTCTTGGGCGCCACGGTCGGCGGCGTCACTGTTGCTTCAAGTACCTCGGGAAAGTATGCCTATTGGGTCTCTGACGAAGGAATCAAAGCAAAGGCGACAATCCAGGATCCCCACCCTCAATACCAGCGGCAATCTCTCTTATGTGCAGAATCAGAGCCATTTTCTCGCTTCCCAGGCGAACATGATGGGGAACACCCTTCCCGTAATCAGCGGAAGTGATACCCGGGCGGACTCCGCCTCAACCAAAATAACCACCGTTCAGTCGCTCTCCCTGCTGCCTTCCCTTTCCGGCTCCTCTCTTTCAGGCACCGGCGCGAGCGCCTATTCTCCGGATGTCACCACCTACAGCAAGGGTCTCCTCTCAGACGTGCGCAACGGCGGTCTCAAACGAGACCTGAGCGCCGCGTTCGAAACCGACGCCGTGGTGAATCCTTCCAACCAATACCAGAACCTCCTGGCCTGCGGCGGCGGCGGGCAAAACGGAGACAATGTTTATCGTTCAGCCAATTCCAACCTGGCTGTGCCTGTCGTGACTGCGGCCCCTCTCGCTGGTACGACCACGATCGACGGTCTCCGATGGGAATCACTTTACCAATATTACAATCTCTACAAAACAACGAGGCCGATGTGGAGAACTACCGGCACCAGCCCTGCCGCCGCGGACCCGGCAGGCGTGCCGGCATCCGCTCTTGGACTCACCGCAACGTCTTACTCCGTTACCACAATTTACAGCGGCTATTCTGACGGCGGAGGTTCAAGCTTCAGCATGGACCCGATTGCGCCCCGTGTGCTAGAAGCGAGGGTTGACATCAGCCTTTGTAGTTTTGTTGACCCGACAAGCGCGCTCTATAGGTTGCGCCTTCGATACTATCCGTTTCTGGTTTTGTACAACCCATACGGCGTGACAATCTCAGGCACGCAAAACACCAATTACAATTACTACACGAATTCGATCGGCTGGCCTACTGTAATCAGCATTAATGGAATGCAGGTCCCTCCGTTCGTTACCACCTCCAGTACCCTTACAACTAATTATCTCGTCCAGGGGTCTGGCTATCCGTTGACTGTCGCGGCCTTGCCCGCCGACGCGGCTTCGTTCGCTCCCGGCGAAATTAAGGCGTTTGCCCTGCCTGCGGACGTGCCGGAAACGACTTTGGGCGATCCGAGTTCAACCAATGTCTGTAATCTCCAACATTTGGCGAGCGCGAATCCAAATATGTCGGCGGACTACGCCCAGACCTATGACCTGCCTTGGTCGGGCACCTCCGACCCCACTGCCACGGTGTCGGTGTCTGTCTCGAACAGGGGGGTAGGAGGAAATGTCTTCTACGAAAACGGCAATCCCCTGGAAGGCTGGCCTGATTACTTGGAAGGTGGCGTCGGCAATAATCGGATAATGGCCATGAACGCCCCGTCTGGGACGCCTGCCGGAACGTGGCCGAATCCCGCAATCAGCACCATGACGGGAGAGGGCTATCGGCTGGTGGGATTTAACCTTCGAAGCAAGGGCATCCTCGCCACCTCAAATACAAATTATATAAACCACAATTACGTTACAGCCCCATTCATGGGAAATACCGATTCATTCTCTGATCTGCACGCAGGAGCCTGGAAAGAAATGTATGTGCGCGACTTTCAGCCTTATACTTCCGTAACTGAAGTTTCATTGGACGGCCCGCCCAGCGGACAGCCGCACCACACCAGTTGGGGAGAGCAAAGCATCGGAGACAGTCCTGTCACCCCCACCAATAGCCGGATCGTTTCGCAGGACGTTCCATGCCAGCCGCTCCTTTCTTTAGGCCAGTTCAGCCACGTCTCCTCGTTTTATTATAACACCTCGGGCACCTGGGGAGCGCTGGATTTTGCGTCCATGTTCGTGGGAGGTTCATATGCCTCACCGGACATACCTCTTAATCAAAACACGCTTCAAAGGGGCAACGGGATGTACTTCGACAATTCCTTCATGGCGAACCAGGTTTTATTCGATTCATACTATCTCTCCACCGTCCCGCCAGGTTA
>CAVUSW010000001.1:0-97500 GCA_963744265.1 uncultured Acidobacteriaceae bacterium | reverse complement strand
GCCAATTCGCATTCGCCATCACGGTAGCTCAGCCGCTTCGGCTCTTCCTCGCTGCGCAGCGCTAACGATCTCGGCCCCGCGCGCCACGTAAAGTAGATAATCCTGCGGATGATGATGACAAAGCGTGCGATCATGCGCCGCGATCTCCACCGCGAAGCCGCGAACAAACTCATTCTCGATCACCAGATGATGCCGCGGCTCCTGTTCGATCTCAACCACCGATTCGCAGGGATAACGATTCTCATTCTCGGCAGCGTTCACTCCGCAATCCTCAAGAGCAGTTTACTCGCGACCCGCGAGCAGGGTACCGATGCGGAAATTCCATGGTCACCGCTCCGCTGGCTGCGTCAGTGGTGTTAGACTATCGATGACCTCGAAACCCTGCCGGTCCGTTCGGATCGGCCTCACCGCCCAGTCGGGACGTGGCTCAGCCTGGTAGAGCACTCGCTTGGGGTGCGAGGGGTCGGCAGTTCAAATCTGCCCGTCCCGACCAATCTTCTACCTATCAGCCTTCGGCCGTCAGCCCTCAGCTAAACCAGATCCCTCCCGAACAACGCTAGGGATTTCGTTCTTCGGCTGCGCTCCGGGCAGGCTCTGTAACTCCCACTTCGCTCACGTCTGCAAAACGGCTCAAGTTCAAACCTGTTCATCCCGTTCATTCCGGCCAACCGCTAACTCACCGTGAATTGCGCCGTCCTCCTGCCCAACATTCCAAGGTTTCAACCGGGCATCGTCAACCTTCGGAGGCCGTTCATGCGCAGAGTCCCGTTTGCCACCCTGCTTTACTTGCTGTCGAACCTGCTGCTGCTGTCGCAGACCACAACTCTGAAACCTGCCTATGACTTTTCTCTGCCGCGCGAGGAAAAAATCAAGCTCGCCGAGAGTGCCGCTCCGCCGGAACTTTCTGGGAAAGCTGCCGTATATGTACTTGAACGAAGCGGCTATGTAAAAGTGCGGGACGGCGACAACGGCTTTTCGTGCTTGGTAGACCGCCAGAATCTCCTGAACCTCGAGCCTACTTGTTTCGACGCGGAGGGCAGCGCGACCACGCTGGTGACGAGGCTTTACGTCGAGCAGCAGCGGGGCCAGGGGAAGAGCGAACAACAGATCAAGGCGGAGCTGGACCAGGGGTACAACAGCGGAAAGTTTCGAGCGCCGCAAAAGCCGGGCATCGTCTATATGATGTCTGACCAAGGTTACATCTTCGTCGAATCGGTGAATCGATTGGTCCATCTGCCGGCGCACCTGATGTTTTATGCGCCCTATGCAACCGACAAGGACATTGGTTCGCCGCCGGCCGCGGCGAATATGCCCCACCTGATCCGAGCGGGCCAGCCAGATGCGGTGGTTGTCGTAATTCCCGGGCAGGCGGCAGCTCATGGAGGATGATTATGCAGTTCAAACTTCCCGAGGCGACGCAAATTCTTGAGCGCACCCCGGCGGTGGTCACGCAGATGATCGCCGCCATTCCCGATGGCTGGATCAAGGCCACCGAAGGCGTTGGCACCTTTAGCTGCTACGACATTGTGGGACACCTGATTCACGGCGAGCTGACCGACTGGATCCCGCGCACACGGATCATTCTGGAGCACGGCGAGACCAAAGCCTTCGAGCCCTTCGACCGCTGCGCGCAGTTTCGCGAAGACCAGACCCGGCCCATCGGCGCCCTGCTCGACCAGTTCGCATTCATGCGCGCCGAAAATTTGACCATCCTCCAAGGGCTGCGCCTGAGCGACCATGACCTCGCGCGCAAAGGCACCCATCCAGAGTTGGGAACGGTCTCGTTAGGCCAGCTGATTTCATCCTGGGCGGTACACGATCTGTCGCACATCTCTCAGATTGCGCGCGTCACCGCCAAGCAATACTCCCACGAAGTGGGACCTTGGCAGCCATACATGTCGATCCTCAAGAGCTAAGAGAAATCCCCACCCAAGCAAAACCAGCTTGGATGGGGCACCCGCTACAATCGCTATCCGATACCGGCGCTAACCGAAGACCGAGGTTTTCGGTACTTTGTACGCCTTGCCCAAGGTCTCCGCTTTAAACGTTCGCTCATCCACGCGATGCAGCCGCTTTGCCATGCCTCTCGGCAACAGCTTGGTGTGGTGGATCTCCAGCAGGTAATAAACGATGAACCAGATGGTCTTCTCGGTGGTCATCCATTGTTGATTATCGAAGCGCTTCAAGTTGACCGGGCGGGAGAACGTTCGCATCGTCCGCTGGCGGCGCAGGTTGAAGTAGGTATCGAAGTAGCTCATTGCCAGCTCGCGCAAGGTGCGATACACCGGCTCGCGAGAACGGCAACTGGTGTAATTCGATTTGGCGATCGAGCCCCAATGTCCCTTCACGCGATAAACGGCAATCACATGGTCGGTGTCGTTCTCGGCCTCGAAATCCAGGATCAGCGGCGGATAGCCGTTGGCGCGCAACGCGGCGGCCGCGAAGATTGCGCCTTCAAAGCAGTGGGCAGTATTCTCGCGCAACACGCGTCGCGGCGACCAGGCCGTGTCGCCCAAGTGATAGGGCATATCATCGAGAAAGCGTTGAATGCCGTAGGGATCTTTCAGGCTGCGCAGCTTGCGCAATTCCGCGGGAGTGAAACCGAAATCTTCGCGTGGCATAGAGAAGTGGAATGCAGTGTACCGCATCGGCGACGCAGCCGGTTCTCCTTCCGGCATGGAGCGCTGATCCCTCGGCTCCGCTCGGGATGACAAAAGTCAGTGGTCAGTTGTCGGTCGTCAGTTGTCGGTCGTCAGTGGTCAGTGGTCAGTGGTCAGTTCTCAGTGGTCGGCCCTCCTGTGGAAGCTGACAATGCCGGGGATGACAAAATGAAGGCGGTTCTCATACCGGTCATTTCGAAGTGACCCACTAATATGGACGCGAGGAGATTCGTCATGCGAAAGAAAAGGACAATTGAATTGCTGCCCATCGTCCTGACCTTACTGCTGTGCACGGCCGCAGTAGCTCAGCAGGAAAAAGGGACGATCATGATCGAAGGTGTCGACGGTACGAAGTTCACCTTGACCGTCGACCAGATTCGCCAGATGCCACAGCAGTCCGTGACGATTTTCAATCCCCATACTAAGTCGACGGGGAAGTATGAAGGCGTGCTGTTGGCCGATGTTCTGGCCAAAGCCAATACGCCGAGCGGCGATCAATTACGTGGTGACGAGATGCGCGATTATGTAGAAGTTGGCGGACGAGATGGCTATAAGGCAGTTTTCGCCCTGGCCGAGCTCGACCCTGCATTTCAGGACAACAAGGTGCTGGTCGCGATCAGCAGCGACGGCAAGCCGCTGGACGAAAAGCTGGGTCCGGTTCGAATCGTGGTTCCGCAGGACAAACGACCGGCGCGCAATGTTCGCATGGTCATGACGATCGCGGTTCGCCGTGCGCCCTGATCGCTGATCGGCGATCAATCCTTCTGGATCATCACTTCGGTGGACTTGATGACTGCGCGAACCGAATCGCCCTTCTTAAGGTTGAGTGCTTCGGCGCTGGCGCGAGTGATTACGCTCTCGACCTGCTGGCCGCCGACGTTGATCACGACATGCGCCATGATGTCGCCCAGCGTGACTGTCTCTACCGTACCATTGAGTTGATTGCGGGCTGAAAGTGTCATGTCGAAAGAGTAAGCGAGCACTTGGCAATTAGCAATTGCCAGTTCGCCGAAGCCAATCGCCATGCATCATTCATTGCGCAAGGCGACCATGGGATCCAACTCAGCCGCTTTGCGCGAGGGAATGTAGGACGCTGTCAGGGCAATCAGCAGTAAGACCAGCGCGACGACGACAAAGACTAGCCAATTGCTCGAGCCGGCGCCATACAGCAAGCTCGCCATCACCCGGGCAAACATCAGACTGCAGACCAGACCGATGACAACCCCGATCACCGTGGCCTTGATCCCTTGCCGAAGCATGAGTTTGAGGATGTCGTTGGGTTGCGCCCCCAGGGCCATGCGAATGCCAATTTCTCGCGTACGCTGTAGCACCGAGTAGGAAATCAAGCCATACAAGCCAATCATCGCCAGGATCAATGCCAGCGTCGCGAAACTGCCGATCAGGTAAAACGGGAAGCGGCGCAGGAAAACCGCCGGTGATCCGTTGACGAAGTCGTCCATCGATTGCGGTTGGATGACGGCCAACTGCGGATCGAGTCCCAGCAAGATCGCGCGGGCCGAAGACACCATCGCCGCGGGATCGCCCGTGGTTCGAATCAGGTAGTTAAGGTACGCAGTGTGGCCGGAATCCTGATCGATGGGAAAGTACATGGTCGGCGGCGGCGGGACCGCCAGACTGTCTTCCGCCACATCGCCGATGACGCCCACAATCTCGCGGTAGGGTTCCTCGGGAGCAAAGGTCAATCGCACGCGCTTTCCCAGCGGATCTTCGCCATCCGGAAACTCGCGCTTCACCCACGCCTGATTGACCACGAGGACCTTTGGAGTGTCGGCGGTATCTGAGGAAGCCAGGAAGCGTCCTTTGAGCAAGGGTATCTTCATCACCTCGAGATAATGCGGATCCACCCGCCGGGCCAGGGCTGCGTCCTCCTGACCTTCCTGAGCCGCGCGTCCCTCAATCAGAAATCGGTTGAGACCAGTATTTCCGGCAACCGGAAGCGAGTTCGTGGTGGTCACGCCCACCACTCCTGGCAGATTTGGCAACCGCTCGGTGAAGTCGTGTTCAAAGCGAATTCCGTTTGGACTCACATACGGCCATGTTTTGGAAACCGGATAGGAAGCGCCGGGAAGATTGACTCCGAAAGTCAGTAGATGCGCGGGCTCAAAGCCCGGATTTTGCCGTAACAGCGTAAGCAGGCTGTGCAGCATCAAGCCTCCACCGGCGAGTAGCACCAACGAAATTGCGATCTCTCCAATCACGAGCACATTGCGCACCCGGGATTGTGTGCCGCTGGTGCCGCCGCGCGACTCGTCATTCAGCATCGGAGCCAGTGGAGTTTGAGGAACCGACATTCCCGGACCAATGCCGAAGAGGACGGCGGTCAGCAGCGCGATTCCGCAGACAAAAGCCAGAACAGGAAAGCTGATGCCGATATCGCGCAGGTAGGGCATCACATCGAGTTGAGCTTCGGGAATGCTGCGCAGCAACAGCCACAATCCCACCGCCGCTCCCAGAAAGCCGAGGATCGCGCCGCCCAGGGAAAGCAGCAAGCTCTCAATGAGCAACTGAAGCAGTAAGTGCAGACGACTGGCGCCCAACGCGGTCCGGATGGCAAATTCCTTGCGACGATCGACCGAGCGGGCCAGCAGCAGACCAGCCACATTGGCGCATGCAATCAGCAGCAGGAAGCTGACTGCTCCAAACAGCACCAGCAGAAAAGGCCGAACATCGCCCACCACCTGTTCCCGCAGAGGCCCCACCGTAACCGTGATGCCCTTGTCTTGACGCGGATATTCGCCGGCCAGCTGTGCGATGATGCCGGTCATCTCGGCCCGTGCCTGGGCCAGACTGACGCCGGGAGCCAGACGCCCGATCACATTCAGCCAGCGAGCATTGCGAGTGGTAGCGGTATACGGATTGGTGTGCAAAGGCACCCAGATCGGCACCACGCCAGCCGGTGGATACTCAAAGTCTTTGGGCAGCACACCGACGACCGTGACTGGTTTCTTGTCGAGCGTAATGATCCGGCCGATGATTTTAGGATCGGCGGCGAAATCGTTGCGCCAGAAATCGTTGCTAAGAATCGCGACCGTTGGCCCCTGTCCATCGGGCAGGTCTTCACCCGCTATGAAGTCACGGCCCAACGCCGGCGCCACTCCCAAAGTAGAAAAGAAATTGGGAGTCACCATGGCGCTGAAGACAGCCTTGGGATCGCCATTTCCGGTCAACGTGAAAGCATCGGAGGCCGAACCCGCTAACGCCTGGAAGCTTTTCGCGGTGCGCGTCCAATCCAGATAGTCGGGATAAGAAGAATTGTAGGAACAGCACACGATGCGGTGCCGGCTCTCGCCCAGGGTGACCAGGCGGTCGGGATCGCGAAAGGGCAGAGACCGCAAGAGCACGGGATAGAGAGCGGAGAAGATCGCGGTAACGGCGCCAATGGCGAGGGCCAGGGTGACGACTGCCACGGCGGTAAAGCCGGGACTCTTGCGCAACACCCGAAGTCCGTATCGAAAATCCTGGCCTAGAGTTCCCATGAATCAAGTGCCGCTGTTAACTCCTATTTCGTATCCCAGAGCGAACTTCCACCGACTTCAGGCCGCAGGCACACCCTTCCGAGGGCCAACGATTATGACCCGGATCCGGCGCAGATATTACGAGGACAATTCATGTAGATCGGTCTCTGCGCATCATAACGCATTTGCCGAAACCTCAAGTCCGGCAGGCTTGTCCGGAACTGATCTGAAACCGAGATGTGGTTTTTTAACATCGCCAAAACCGCAATCCGGCATATACTCCTTTGACGATAAGGAGGAGTGGCCGTGAACAAATACATTGCGGAATTAGTAGGCACATTCGTTTTGGTATTTGGTGGCGTGGGCAGCGCAGTGCTGGCAGGCAGCCATATTGGATTTGAGGGCGTGGCGTTTGCCTTCGGACTGTCACTTCTGGCGATGGTGTACACCATTGGACCCATTTCCGGATGCCACATCAATCCTGCCGTAACTTGTGGAGTTTTCCTGGCGAAGAAAATCGGGGCCAAAGACGCCGTGATGTACGTGATCTTCCAAATTGTGGGCGCAATTATCGCCGCGGCCCTCATCCTGTTCATCGCAAAAGGAAATCCGGCCGGATACGATCCGTCGGTCGCCGGCCTGGGCGCAAACGGCTATGGAATGCACTCTCCGGGTCAATATTCGATGGTTGCGGCTTTTGTAGCCGAAGTGATCTTGACCATGTTCCTGATACTCACGGTGTTGGGGTCGACGGACATTAAAGCGCCCGTCGGCTTTGCCGGTCTGGCCATTGGCCTGGTGTTGACTCTCATTCACCTGGTTGGAATTCCTATCACCAACACTTCCGTCAACCCGGCCCGCAGCATTGGGCCAGCCATATTCGTAGGTGGCTGGGCGATCCAGCAGTTATGGCTGTTCATCGTCGCCCCGCTAGTGGGTGCGGTGGTAGGGGCCGGGATCTATGGAGCGATTCGCGTTCCGGATCGGCTAATCACCACACCGCAAGCTGAGCGGGCTTTGGCCAGCGAACAGGCCGAGCGCGGAAGACCGGGACGCTAGGGAGACTTCGGCTAAAGTCCGGCTTCTCGAAAGGACGGCCTTCGGGCCGTCCGTCCGCTTCCGAGTGCGACGCAGCGCAGGAATCGTTCCTCCGTCAACACGCATCTTTATGCTTTCGCGGCGGGTTGCTGCCGCCATACGGAAGTCCCACGATTCGAGTTTCCGCTAAGGAAGGGCGATGGCAAGCACAACCGTGGCTGGCTCTCAGGGCTTTACCCTCAGTCGCCCTGCGCCGAGCCCGTGGCTGATTGCAGTCTCGGTCATGCTGGCGACGTTCATGGAGGTGCTGGACACCTCCATCGCGTCGGTGGCGCTGCCCTACATCGCCGGCAGCCTGTCGGCCACCAACGACGAAGCTACCTGGGTGCTGACCAGTTATCTGGTGGCGAATGCGGTCGTTCTGCCGGCCAGCACTTGGTTCTCGCTGAAGTTCGGCCGCAAGCGCTTCCTGGTTACCTGCATCATCATCTTCACCGTGTCCTCGTTTGCCTGCGGCGCGGCCAGCAGTCTGGGGATGATTCTTCTGGCGCGCGCCGTTCAGGGCGCGGGCGGCGGCGCGCTGCAACCGCTGTCGCAGTCGATCCTGCTGGAGAGTTTTCCGCCCGACAAACGCGGCATGGCGCTGGCCGTCTTTGCCCTGGGCGTCGTGGTAGCGCCGGTGCTAGGTCCCACTCTGGGCGGCTATCTCACCGACACCTACTCGTGGCGCTGGGCGTTCTACATCAACATCCCGATTGGCATCTTCGCCATCTTCATGATCCTCCGCTTCGTCGAGGACCCGCCGTACATCAAGAACGCCAAGCCCGGCAAAGATCGACGGCATCGGACTGGGCCTGCTGGCGGTATGGCTCGGCGCGTTGCAAATCATTCTCGACAAAGGTCAGGAAGACGACTGGTTCGGCGCTACCTGGATCCGCTGGACCACGGCTCTTCTGCTGATCGGCTTTCGTCGCATTTCTCATTCGCGAGCTCACCCACGACAAGCCGCTGGTGGATCTGCGCGTCTTTCGACACCGAAACTTCCTGATCGGCTGCATCCTGATCGCAATCTTTGGAGGCGCCCTTTATGGGCTGATCACCTTGTTGCCGCTGTTCTATCAGGAGCTGCTGGGATACACCGCCTATGCGGCCGGATGGGCGGTGAGCTCCGCGCGGCATCGGCGCGATTCATGGCTATGCCCATCATCGGCATCCTGACCAGCAAGATCGACAATCGCTGGCTGATCGCGGCGGGCTTTCTGATGTTCGGCATCTCCGGCCTGTGGTTCGGCCAGGTGAATCTCGCCATCTCGCAGTGGTCGTTTCTCTGGGCGATCATCCTCAGCGGATTTGGCTCGGGATCGGTCTTCGTCCCGCTGTCGACCACCACCGTCGCCGGCCTGCCGAACGAGGAGATCGGCAACGCCAGCGGACTCTATAACCTGTTCCGCAACGTGGGCGGCAGCATCGGCATCTCGATCGTGAATACGATCGTGGCCCGGCACGAGCAGCTGCATCAGAACGAGCTGGTGCATTCGCTGACGCCCAGCAGTCCGATCTTCTGCAGAACCAGCTGCACGCGTTGCAACAGTATCTGTACACGCAGGGCTATAGCCCGGTGGATGCCGATGAGAAGGCCTACGGGCTTGATCGGCGGCGAGCTGTCGGCGCAGGCGCGCCTGTGGTCCTACGTGGACGACTTCCGCTACCTGGCGCTGGTGTGCTTCGCCTGCATCCCCATCGTGTTCATGCTGAAGAAGACCGTCAGGGGCAAAGGCGCCCAGGCGACAGGACACTCGAAGCCATCTGGCCTTAATTGCATCCGGCCGCGAATTCCGAAAGAAGGTTCTGGCAAATGAAAAAGCCCGCCCCTTGCGAGGCGGGCTGTCGATGCAACAACTCAGAACTAGGAGCCGTTCTGGCAGATGCGGGTGAACGGGTAGTTCTGGAAAGTCCACCAGCTGTTGACGGAACCGTTCAGCGGCCACCGAAGTACCGCAGGAAGGTCAGATCCTGCAGGTGGTAGGTGAAGTTGTGCAGCGGATACGGAAAGTCTCCGTAGTTGGCGGTGGCCTTCCAGCGGATCGCCGACTTCCAGAATGCCGCAAGGCGTGTTGTTGCCGTTGCCGCCAGTTGGTCAGACGGATCGTCCATCCACTCGCCTACTTCGTGCGACAGAGCAGAAACGTCCTGCGAGAAGTCGCCAGCGTACGTGATGTAGGTGAAGTTAGCGTAGGTCTGCGCACCCGTTGGCGCTGTGATAGCCGCCGATGCAGCAGCCACCTTCCGTCAGGTAGGTGTTGGTCCGTCTCGAAGATCGGGAAGTCGGTGGGGTTGATGGATTGTTCTGGGTCATGTAGGCGCTGATCTGAGTGTCGAAGTAGTTGATGTCGACTTCGGCGACCTCGTGACCGAACGGCGATCCTTGTGACCGCATGCCGGACGGAACGTTCAACGTCAGCTCAGGCAGCACCTGCGGCGGTGCCGTGGGGCCACCCAACAGTACGTGATAGTTGGGCTTGTTCTGCACGGTGCTCCAGAAGTTGGCGCGCTGGAAGGCATCCACATACTGGGTGGTGCCAACGTCTACGCCACCCTGAGTGTAGGTGGTGGTGCTGGTCGAAGATCGGCGACAGCTGCGTCATGGCCAGCGGACTGTTCGGGCCGCCAGCCAATGGGTCATAAACGTCGCCGTTCGAGAGAACCATCTTTACCGGAATCAGGTACGTGGTGATGATGGTTCCCTGACCGGTGGACGGATCCTGGCCAACCATCACGAAGGTAGTTGGTTGCCGTTGTAGGTGAACGAGCCGTTCCATTCCTGCAACGTGCCGCCGGCTGCTTAGCGCCCGGAGGCGCGGCTTTCCCGGAATTACGACAAAGCGCGCCCTTCATTGCTATCGTCGTCATGCGCAAAAGCCAGCGCGGACAGACAGCAACATGCCAAAAGTGCCAGCGCCATCAGCTGACACAGGCCTGCAAAACGTGTCTTCATTAATTTTGATTCTCCTCAAGTTCTTAGGTTGATTGGATTTGCTTAGCCGAACACATTCCTAGCAGAGAAACCCCACCGACAAAGCTGTCCTGTACTTGCGGCTGTAAGCCAAAGTCGCAAACAAGGCCATCAGGCGATGTAGAGAGGGCAGGACGATGTTGCAATAGTTGCAGCAGATTTGAGACCAATCGAAAATCCGTTGCTCGCCCGCAGTAGATAGTGTGGACGTCGGCCTGCACTGCCTTTGCAGCCAATAGGTTTGCTTGCCGCAATCCGCAATATCTAAAAAGGGCTCCTAATGTCTTAATCGTGCTTATGTGCAATTTTTTGCGCTAGTTGTAATACGAAGAGCAATAGTATGGAGTCAGACTACGACTAAGACCTGCCCGGATTCGCTCTCCGGCGCTCCCGGCGAGCGTCACGCATACCCAGTTTGTAGCCTTCTTTCCAACCATCCCACCAGGCTGGCGATCGTTTGCTGACACCGTCACCGCGAGACTTCTTATCAACAGTTTTCTTGTGGCGGCGAATATGGTTCGGCAGTCCACACTTGGAGAAGAGCCCACCGCAAACAGGACAGGGCGCGGATGCGAAGTTCGGGCCCCCGTACAATCCCCGGTCGAGCATAAACAAGCACCCCCACAGCGTCTGGGCCCAGCGCCGGCTGCGCGAACGCCGATAGCGCGAGCAACAACGTAACCCGTTTCCCCGACTACTACCAGATGGTAGTAATAGGGCGCACGGAGGGGTGAATTGTAGTGCGAAAGAGAATACTGCGAGAAAAATCAAGGCGCGCCCAGGGAGAACCTTGAGCGCGCCTGGTTGGACAAGACGAGTTCTGTTTACGGCTCGATGGCAAGGAACGCCGGAACGAGTTGGTCCACTTTGGGGGAACCGATTCCGGTTACCAGATCGTAGCCTGCAACGGCGGTGCACTGCGCTCCGCAGCTGCCGTTGGTTCCAGACGTGACGTCATGGAAGTCGTTGTAGTGGGTGGAGTTATAGAAGGTATACAGATCGGGAATGGCTTGCTGCAGGGTGCTCTTACCGGCGGCAACACGCTTGGAGTTGATTACCGCAAACACTGCACTCCAGTCAGGTGAAGACACGCTGGTTCCGCCCACCTGGATCCACTGAGGCTCGCCGAAGGTGTCATAGACTGCGACCCCAGTGGCGGGGTTGGCGTCGGAGGAAATGTCGGGAACGCAGCGATGACCACCGCTACCGCAACCGGAGAAAACACCATTCTGGTACGACTGGCCGGGCTCGACCGTACTGATCCCGCCGCCGCTGCCGCTCCATCCCGTTTCCATACCATAGTTCGAAGCCAACGGATTAGACAGCGGAGTAGCGGTGGACAGAACCAGGGTGGTGCCGCCGACTGCAATCACGTAAGGCGAGGCCGCCGGATACCCAACTCCGTGCCCGTCGTCACCAGTGGAGGCCATGAAGGTAACGCCTGGAACTTGGAAGTGGAAATCGAATGCCGTTTCGCTTCCGTCTTCACCGCCGCTCCAGCTCATGGAAATCTGGGTGGCGCCGTTGGCTACGGCAACATCGACCGCAGCGAGTAGATCATCGAAGCTGTTGCTGTTGGCTTCCACCAACATAACTTTGGCTCCAGGAGCAAGACCGTGAGCCTGCTCGACGTCCAAGGATATTTCCAGTCCCCAGCCGGAATCGCCCGTCGGATTGCCTACCTTGATCTTCTGGAAGCAGCCGTTCTGCGTGGTGCAGCTAGGCAGATTAAAGGTGGAGGAGAAAACTCCCAGGTCCGACTCAATGTTGGGGTCGTCGAAAGCGTCGACGATGCCGATGACCTGGCCCTGACCCTGGTTGGGAACCTTGTTGAAGCCGTAGGCGGCCTTTAATTGCGCTGGAAAGAGGCCGTGCGGCGTACTGCTGTCGTGGTTAACATTGGCGATCCGTATTGGTGGATAAGCAAAGATGTGACTGCCATCTGGGTGCTGTGCCATCAGAGGCAAGGCCCCGGCGACAAGAATCAATAACATGCTAGCGACCAGCATCGACTGCTTCTTCATTTGTCTGTCCTCATTATGGTCGTGTCAATTGTGATGGCCGTTGCAGATTTCGACCCTCAAGGGTTTGTCGATTGGGAATGATTCTCGTCCGCTCCTATCAGTGCACACGCAGGTTCGTGTTTCAACTGTCCCGCCCCGAAAGCTTCCTGCCAGCTTTCTAAGTTATCGATTGGCATTCCCAACATAAGGGTGAGTGACTAATTGGAGAAAATAATAGTGCCCCTACTGTTATCGGTCAATAGGCATTTCTTCTTGGTCGCCAATAGCTATAGGTTATTGTTGCAATGGGATGTTGCAAATTTCCCCAAAGAGAATAACTCCGGTCCCGAAATGGGAAGAAGACCATTTCGAACCTATCTATTTGCGTTGAAACGGCAAAGGCGGGAAATATTACTTCCTACTAGTAATAGTAGTAAGTAGTCAAGGTAGTCACTAAGTTGTCCCACTTTGGGTTGCGCCGGCGCAACAATCATGCAACAAAATCCGCCACCTATCCCCGGAGCCGCGGAAACAAAAGCGCGCGCTAGTTTATTCCTGGCTGAGCTAAGAAAGAAATATCTCCGATCAAAGCTCACCCATATCCGATCGCTAAGTGGGTTTGGGCATCCAGCTGGAGATTGCCTAAGGCCGCGGCTTGGCGCTGGATTTAGATCTCTCTTGCGCCCCCTGCGCGTATCGCGCATACCTAGTTTGTAGCTTCTTTCAACCATTCCGCCAAGCCACAAGTCTCGTGCTGACACCCTAAGTGCGAGACTTGTTTTCTGGTGGCGGCGAATATGGTCGGCAGTCCACACTTCGAGAACCTTCCCGCCACAATGGGACATGGAGTAGTGGTGAAGTTTGGCCCGCCATAAAGTCGCCGGTCGCGAGCAATAATGTAACTCGTTTGGTCAACTGCCAAGGTAGGTAGATAGTAGTAGCATGAAGAGAGGGCCGGACCGAGGGAAGGTTCGCCTGAAGTCCAAACATCGATTTGGATTACATGGCCTGTGGCTCTTGGCCATTACTCGAAAAGATTTTCCTTCAGCAGCTTTTGTCCCGCCAGAGCGGTATAGCATCCCCAAACAGCTATTGCGGTAACTAGAAATAGGACAAAGATGGAGCTGCCGACATACCAATTAGAGAAATCAGTAGTTATGGGAATGTTCCCCACCAGGTCGGCAGTGAAGATGCCTACCGCCAAGGCGATGAAACCGAATCGCAGGACCACGAACGCCGCAATGGCGTAAATCAGCACCACGGTGGGAACGACGATGAAGTAATGATGGCTTCCATAAGCTTGCGCGAACGACCAGAAAGCGACGAAAGCCAGCGCTGCCAGCCACGGCTTGCGAAGAACTACACGAAACACAAACATGAGAAAGAAGAAGCCGATCGTACCTTGTACCGAGGCCGCCACTTGAGTGAGACAAGCCCCCAAAACATGCCGCGGACCCATCAGGAAGGCAGTGGAAGCGAAATCCGGGGCCGCGCCAATGTGCTTTAACGCCAGGGACTGCAGCGAGAAGAGAATACTCCAGCTCAAGCCCAGGAGGACGCCGAACAGGAGATCACGGCCGACCAGTGGATCGCGCAGACGTCCAGCCATCAACCGGCTCCAGGAGATGATGGCGTGCGGCCAATGGCGGCGGATGTAGGGTTCGATAGCCAGATAGATCACGTAAAAAACGGCAGCCAGGAATAGCGAGCCGCTGGCAGCGAGCACGAACAGTTCGAACAGTCCGATACTCGGCACGAAGTGGCTGCTGAACAGCCAGACTGACATTTCCAGCACAAAGATCAGCAAACCCAATCGCAAAGCGCCCTGGGGATCGCTTTTGTCCTGTAGATAATTGCGGCGCGCCAACCAGATGGCTGCAGCCAGCAGTATCAGAACGAAGATCACCAGCAGGACTTCAAGTTTCGATCGCGAACTATCGTCGGCAGAAGGCATGCGGTCGGGCTCCGTCCAATCACCGATCAGCCGGAAGAAAACCGGCTTGCCGTGCCAACTGGCGGCTTCCACCCGCAAGGGCATCGATGTGCCGGGCCACACTCCGATCCAGGCAGCGCGTTGGTCGGAGGCGCCCAGCGAATTCCAGATCGGCTCGGCCGAACGAAATTGCGCGATATCCAGACCGGCCAAGCTAAACAAACTGCTCCAGTCATAAGGCTGTGTCTGAGCAGGAGCGCTGTCCTTCTGCGGCGGAATCGCCTCCAGACGAGTTAACCGTCCTTGCGGATCGAGTGACACCGCGACCATGCCTGACAAAGTGGGAGGCGGATCCTCGAGATTGACGATCCCTGGAGTTAGCAGATTGCTCTTGATGTTCGTGGCGATTAGATAGTCGGGGCTCTGACGCTGCCAGTAGGTCAGCAGTGACGGCCGGTTCTTCAACACCAGATTCCAGTTGGGGTGAGAGCCGCCGGCATGGTCCAGGTGTTCGATGAAATCGTCTTCGCGGGAAAAACCTGAGGCGCTGTCGACCGGAGGTGTGGTATAGCCGAGCTGATGCACAATATCGCGGGCCTTCTGGGCGAGAACCTCGGTGGAGTAGGGTAGATCGATTCTGGCGATGCCACCGGTGGGAGCTGCCAGCAAGTAGACGGCGATCAAGCCGATCAGCGCAGCCGCCAGCGAGAGCAGCGCGGTGCGCGCGGGAAGTCCACTGGTCTCGCCTGCGGCGGCGACCACTTGCGGCGATGGCGTCTCTCCGGCAGCCAACGCGGCGGCCAGAGGATCGCCACCAGGCAGCGCCGCGGCAACCATCAAGGCCGAGGATGGCCGGTTCTCCGGCTCCGCCTCCAGACAATGCAGGATGGCACGTTCCACCACCGGGTCAAGGTCGCGAACTAACGCAGACGGACGGCTGGGCGCGCTGTCGCGACGCACCCGGACAATCTCTTCCAGCGTCTTACCGTCAAACGCAGCTTTGCCGGTGAACAACTCAAACAGAACCAGTCCGAGCGAGTAGATGTCGCTGCGGACCGTGACCTCTTTGCCGGCCAACTGCTCCGGAGCCATGTAGGCGGGCGTGCCACTGCGTACGTCTTCAATTTCATGGGCCAAGCCAGCCAATCCAAAATCCATGACCAGAACTTCGCCGCGACCGTCGAGCATGATGTTGGCCGGCTTCAGATCGCGATGCAGCACACCTTTGTCGTGCGCCGCCGCCAGTCCGGCGCAGATCTTGCGCGCGATTTCTACCGCTTTGTCCGAGGGCAGGCGGCCGATGCGGCGCAGCAACGACGACAGGTCTTCGCCGTCCACGTATTCCATCGACAGAAAAATCTGATTGTCAGCCTGGCCAATGTCGTAGACGCGGCAGACGTTGGGATGCGAGATGCGCCGTGCAATCCGAACTTCATTGCGGAAGCGCTCCAGCGTGAACTCGTCAGTCGCGGCCTGAGGCAGGAACTTGAGCGCGACCTGCTGGCCCAAGCTCAAGTCGTCGGCGCGATAGACTTCGCCCATGCCGCCGCGGCCCAGCAGCGCGATAACGCGATAACGTCCAGCGACCAGCATGCCCGGAACAAAACGGCCTTCTTCTTGCGAGCGATGCGACGATGGCCGGGACGACGGAACCCTGCGGCGAGGTGGGAACGTGGGAGCGTTCGGTGAGGCGCCCACCATGGTCGGCGCTTCGGCGTCCGAGGGGGCTGGCGTCTTCTCGCCGAACGGCTTCCCGCAATTGGCGCAGAAGCGCGTTGCCTGCGCGCTCTCAGAACCGCATGATTGACATGTCTGCATGAAAACGGCTCCCCGGCAGAACTACTTGTATCGCTATATTAACTCTGCGTAACACCGCTATGCCGGAACTGCCGAACGACGGCATGCAGTCCGTCACATTTGATTTTGCGACGCATGGGCCCGCCGCCCACCCCTGGAAATGACCTTGCAGACGAACAACCCCAATTGAGTTCAGCCGTTCTAACCAACTGCTCTGATGAGCCCAGGACCCCCAGGCCACCACATTTTTTCGCAAGGAAAGGAGAAGATGTATGAATGCTGGGCGGCTTACCATCCTGCTTCTGGCATTTGCGCTGTCGTCAATTGCGGCGTCCTCTCAGGAGCGCGTGCTCCACGACTTCGGCAGTGGCCGGGACGGTGCTGGTCCGTTCGGCAATGTCATCTTCGATGCTGCGGGAAATCTGTACGGCACAACCCAGAACGGTGGCACCTACGGGTACGGAACTGTTTACAAACTGACATCAGGACAGAACGGCACCAGGACGGAATCGGTACTCCATAATTTCAACCCTAACAACGGCGACGGGATCGCTCCTCAGGCCGGGCTCGCGATCGATGCTGCGGGAAATCTATACGGCACAACGTGGGGGGGCGGTCAATCTCCCGGGCTTTGGCACCGTCTTCAAACTGTCCCCCGGCGCCGGAGGGAACTGGACCGAGACAGTTCTGTACACGTTCAGGCAGTTCGAAGGCCGACCGGCTTCGCAGCCGGTCTTCGACCGGGCCGGAAACTTATATGGCACGAGCGCAGGCGAGGAAACCCCAGGTGCCGTCTGGGAGCTAACCCCTAACCAGGATGGCACATGGACGGAGACGGTGCTGCACCGCTTCAGTGGGGACGACGGCTTTGGTCCCGCGGCTGGAGTAACGTTGGATGCTGGCGGAAATCTGTATGGCACGACCGAGGAGGGTGGCAGATATAGCCTGGGCGTGGTTTACAAATTGTTTCATACCCCCAGCGGCATGTGGATCGAAACCGTGCTGCATCATTTCACCGGAGGCAGCGATGGCGGATATCCAGCCAGTACCGTACTTCTCGATGCCCACGGTAATGTTTACGGCACGACCTTTGGCGGTGGCAATTACCACTGTGAATTTGGCTGTGGGGTGGCGTTCAAACTGTCGCCGGCAAGCATCGGTGGTTGGTCGCTGACAACCCTGTATTCCTTTACCGGCGGTGCGGACGGCGCTGATCCCGAGGCTGGCATGACCTTCGACACGGTCGGGAATCTGTATGGCACGACCACATTCGGCGGCAACCTCGAGATTTGCGGGGCTGGCTGCGGTACGGTATTTAAACTCACACCATCAGGCAATGGGCAATGGTTAGAAACCGTCTTGGAAGCCTTCCCCGACGGTCCGGACGGGGACGCCCCTTATGGCGGCGTCGTCTTCGGTCCGGGAAGCGATTTGTACGGTACGACGAGCGGCGGCGGATCGGGCTACGGCGTCGTTTATGAGGTCACACCCTAGCAGCATCCCTGCGGCGATGGCAGTAGGCGCGCTTCGTTGCCGAATCACCGGATGGAAAATACCGGCTGAGTGAAAATTGATACTTGTCATGTTAAGCGCGGGTGGCCCGTCTTTGGCCGCCGGAGTCGAAGGATCTGCGGTTCGAGTTGGCCTGATTTTCGAGAGAGCGGACGCGTCCGCACAAGGTTTTGCCAGCTACTGCGGCGGGCGGGTGCGGAAGCGTAGTCAAATGGATCTGCGGTTCGGTACTGATCTAATTCAGATCAGTACCTGCGGTTCCAACGCGAGCCTGCCAGGCCGATTCTGCTTTACAATATTCACTAACCGTGTCGTACTCCATCGCCAGCCCTGTCAAGCGCCGCAGCAAGCTGTCCATCGCTTTCACCTCGACGGTGCGGGTGCTGTTCACCACTCTGCTTTTCACCGCCGCCGGCATGGGCGCGGGCCTGTTTCTGGGTATCCTGGGCACGGTGCTTTATGGCATGATAAGTGGTAGCAAGGTCGATATGGCCAACGCCTACAAACACGTCGCTATTCCCGTGGCGATCTTCACCGGCTCGGTCGCGCTGATCGGCTCGGCGGTGCTGGAAGTTCGCGCCCGCCGAACACGAACACCCCGCTAGGCCTCGCACTCGCCGAGGCTGCGATGGGGCTCGTCATTGCCCTTGGCTTCTTACCTCCGATACACTCAGAATTCCTGCTGATGCGATCTGGTTCGTTAGAACGAAGATCTCTCAGGGGCTAAAGCCCAGCGTATTCATCGCATTTAACGGCACGGCTAAAGCCGGGCCCTTTCAAGACCGGCAGCGCAAAGCTGCTAACACAGGTTCGGAATCATGGCAGAAAATATTCATGTGAAATTGCCCGACGGCAGCGTCAAAGACGTGCCGCGCGGGACCTCCGCCCTCGATATCGCCAAAGGCATCAGCCCACGACTGGCCGATGCCGCCCTGGCTGCTCAGATCAAGCCGCTAGCTTCGAATGGAAACGGCGCTGGTGGCAATGGGCATCAGCCATCGCCGAAGCAGCGTCGTGGCGGCTGAGCCGGCTTCCGCACCGGCCAGCTCGCACGCCCCGGCCAAGGACGGCGCGCAACTGATCGATCTCGCGCGTCCGTTGGAGCAGGATGTCGAGCTGCGCCTGCTCACCGATCGCGATCCCGAAGCGCTGGAAGTCTATCGTCACTCCTCGGCGCACCTGATGGCTGCCGCCGTGCTCGAACTCTTTCCCGAGACCAAGCTGGGCCACGGTCCGGCCACCGAGTCCGGATTCTTCTACGACTTCTATCGCGAGAAGCCGTTCTCGCCCGAAGACCTGGAAGCCATCGAGAAGAAGATGCAGGAGCTGGTGAAGCAAGACCTGCCCTACGCGCGCGAGTTTTTGCCGCGCCAGGAAGGACTGGAGCGCTTCAAGTCGGAAGGCGACTTCATGAAGTGCCACTTCATCGAGCAGTTCACCGCGCCCGACGAAAAGATTTCCATCTACAAAACCGGCAAGTTTACCGACTTCTGCCGCGGTCCGCACATCCCGTCGACCGGACGCATCAAGGCGTTCAAGGTGCTCAGCATCGCCGGCGCGTACTGGCTGGGCGACGAGAAGAATCCGCAGCTGCAGCGCATCTACGGCACCTCGTTCTTCAGCAAGAAGGACCTCGACGAGTACCTCAAGAATCTGGAGGAAGCCAAGAAGCGCGACCATCGCGTGCTGGGCAAGCAGCTCGACCTGTTTTCCATCCAGGAGCTGGCCGGGCCGGGGCTGATCTTCTGGCATCCCAAGGGCGGCATCATGCGCAAGGAGATGGAAGACTGGATGCGCGAAGAGTACCTGAAGCGCGGCTACTCGCTGGTGCACACGCCGCACGTGGCCCGCGTCGATCTGTGGAAGACCAGCGGCCACGAAGGCTACTACGCGCAGAACATGTTTACCCCGATGGAACTGGACGATGCCGACTATCGCATGAAGCCGATGAACTGTCCGTTCCACATTTTGATTTATCGCGACAGCCTGAAGTCGTATCGCGACTTGCCGGTGCGCCTGGGCGAGATGGGCACGGTCTATCGCTACGAGCGTTCAGGCGTGATGCACGGCCTGCTGCGCGTGCGCGGCTTTACCCAGGACGACGCGCACATCTTCTGCACGCCGGAGCAGATCGAAGACGAGGTGGTCGGCTGCATCGACTTCGCTCTGGCCATGCTGCACACCTACGGCTTCGAGCAGTTTCAGGTTGAGCTTTCGACTTGGGACCCGAACGATCGCAAGACCTATGCCGGCCAAGACGAGCAGTGGGAGCTGGCGCAGCGCTCGCTGGAGCAGGCCTTGAAGCGCCGCAACATCGAGTACAAAACCATTCCTGGCGAAGCCGCGTTCTACGGCCCGAAGATCGACATCAAGCTGGTGGACGCCATCGGCCGCCTATGGCAGTTGTCGACCGTGCAGTTCGACTTCACCCTGCCCGAGCGCTTTGGACTGGAGTACGTCGGCGAAGACGGCAAACGACATCAGCCGCTGATGGTGCATCGCGCGCTCTACGGCTCGATCGAGCGCTTCTTCGGCGTGCTCATCGAGCATTATGCGGGAGCGTTTCCGGTGTGGCTGTCGCCGGTGCAGGTGGTCGTGATTCCGATCGGCGAGAAGCACCACGCATACGCCAACGAAGTCGGCGACAAGCTGAAGGCTGCCGGTGTACGCGTACACGTCGACGCGCGCAACGAAAAGATGAACGCCAAAATCCGCGAGCACGCTATGCAGAAAGTGCCGTTCCAGCTAGTCGTCGGCGACAAAGAGGCGGAGGCCGGCGAGGTCAACGTGCGCGTCCGCGGGCAAGAAAAGGCCGAGGGGTCGGTGAAGGCGGAGGCGTTCGTGGAGCGGGTGAAGGGGCTGATCGTCAGCAAAAGTCCCACGATTTAACGACCGCCCGCCAACGGAGTGTCATTTGGAGACTTGAAGTAAACGAGCGATAATTGTAGGGAGAGCGATAATCTTGCGTTCAGCCAGCGAGGGTGAGTTTTGAAGAGCGCGAAAGCTATTGGGTTCCGCGCAGAACCCGGACAAGTGAACTGGGCGGTAGTGGAAGGTGGGATTAGCTGCCCGATTCTCCTCGATGCCGGTCACTTCGAAGCGCCCAGGACCTCCTCCGAACCGGAAGCTCTTTCTTGGTACAGGGAAAGGGCTCTCCACTTAATTGAGCAATACGCCCCCGATTCGGCTGGCGTTCGACACCCTGAATTCCTCCATGAACGTAAGGACGAAAGCGCAAGAAAAAGACACCGCCTAGAGGGCGTGCTTCTTGAAACATTGAACTCGCGCGGACTCAGTGTTCGGGCAGGAGCCCTGAAGACTATTTCGAAACACCTCGGCACGAAGTCGGCTAAGGAGTATCTCTCGTCCGACGAACTTCGGGGACTGGACTGGTCGGAATACAACGAACACCAAAAGGAAGCAATCCTCGTGGCGGTCTCAGCCCTAGGAGATGGGTAGATGGATATATACGCGACCCTTCGTTACGAGCGAATTCGAGAAATCGGTGCCGGGGAAGGCATGCATTCCCATGTTTTCTTGGCCGACGATCCGCAACTTGCGGGACAGATCGCTGTCAAGGAGATACCAAAAGCCTCCTTCGGCAATTCCCCCGATCTTTACTACAGCGAAGCGCAGATGATGTTCCAAGTGGAACACCCTAACATCGTTCGGGTGCAGTACGCGTGTGAAACAAAGGATCAGATCTGCCTAGCGATGCCGTTTTACCCTTCAGGTTCGTTAGCTGCTAGGATTCGGCAGAACCCGCTTTCTCCAAAGGACGCGCTGAGAATGGCCGATGGTGTGTTGAAGGGTCTCGGCAGAATTCACGTCAAAGGCTGTCTGCACCTCGATCTTAAACCCTCGAACGTTTTGTTCTCGAAACAAGACGCCGCTATAGTTGCCGACTTCGGCCAGTCACGACGGGTGGATTCGAAAGGAGTGGTGACGATTTCGGAGATGTATCGCTGGGCTCTCCCGCCTGAGACGATCTTGACGAGTTCAGCCACGGTGGAGTCAGATCTTTTCCAAGCTGGTCTGCTGCTGTATAGGGCTGTTAATGGGGATGCGTCCTACGAACAGCAGAAATCGATATGTGGTCTGCTCCGCACAGCAATCTGCAAGGGACGGTTTCCAAACCGAAACCTTTTTAGACCGCACATACCTAAGCGACTAAAGACCGTCATCAGAAAAGCTTTACGCATTGAGCCTTCCGAGCGTTACCATTCGGCAAGTGCGATGGCCGACGCGTTGGCTAAGATTGAACTTCCCCTCAATTGGGAGATGCGGCTCAACGCTGACAACAGTACAACGTGGACGGCGGAGGGTCGTGACAGGGCCGATTTACTTGTGCAGCTAACTCCAAACGGCCAGAAGTGGGATGTCGAGTGTTGGACAGTGACGACAGCTGGAAGGCGCGCCAAGGGTCGACAGGATATTTGGCGCAAGGGGATCAATGATCCAGACGCGCACAGGCATCTTACTGAAGTGTTCGCTGAATTGGCTTGAACTTAACGACATCACCCATTGTTATCAACTCCACTTCGCCAATTGCTGCTGCGGCCAAGCTGTATCTTTCCCCCAAGCACTCCTTGCAAAAGGGGTTTTCAAGGTGTTCAAGGGCCGCAACGCGCATCTCGCGCCCGCAGTACTTGCACCTCTTAATCCGTTCGGCCATCTTAGGAAACTGACTCTTCTTCACGACTTGCTCCTCGCACGGGGCCTCAGTACGATACCCATGTCCTGCAGTTCGGCACGATTTTCTCGAAGCCAAGTCCTTATTACATAGGATGCTGCCTCACCGCCGTTTTTTCCGTAAAGACCGATAGTCCCCATTTCGCCGAGCACACGATGTGTCAGTTCGTCCAGCGAGAATGATAAGCGCTTGGTGCTGGCTTTGTTGGTGCGGTTGGCCATTTCCAATTAACATCTAATTAAGTACCAATTAACACCATGATTGCAGCGCTGCGTCAGTAAGTCAAGACAAAAGACTGGAAAGCGGCGCATGGGTTGTGCCGTCGGAGATAATCGATTTGCCGCGTGAACACTAACCGTACTGTCGCGCCAGGTGCCCCGGGTCTCGCGGTGTTCGAGACCTGGGCGAATGAGGGATTGATCACAGGATCCAGCTCAGCTCAACCCCGAGGGAGCCTCTGCATACCATACTCAATACTGGTATTGACTATGGTACGATGATCCCATGGCAACTGCCCGCAAGGTAACCGTCGAACTTCCCGCCGAGCTGCTGGATAAAGCTCAAAAAGCCACCGGCGCAGGCATCACCCAAACCATACGAACCGGGCTACAACTGGTTGCCGCATCCGAAACCTACGCCGCCCTGCGGCAGATGCGGGGAAAAGTCCGTTTCAGCCGGACGCTGGCGCAGTTGAAAGCTGACCGATGATTGCCGCCGACACAAGCACGTGGATCGCGTTCCTCGGCGGCGGCTCGGGTGACGACGTGCACCTGCTCGACCAGGCCCTGATGGACAGCCAGGTGCTAATGGTTCCGGTAGTGCTGACCGAGCTGCTGAGCGACCCAAAGCTCCCTTCGGACACTGCCGCGAGACTTTGCCAGATGCCAATGGTTGAGATTGGAGCTGGCTACTGGGAGCGTGCCGGAGTGTTGCGCGCGAAAGCGCTTGCAAAGCGCCGCAAAGCCCGCTTTGGAGACGCGCTGATTGCACAGAGCTGCATCGACCGAAACATTCCGCTCATCACCCGCGACCGCGATTTCCGCGCCTTCGCAGAGGCGACCGGTCTCAACCTACTGTTGACTTGATCATCCGCACTTCGACCTGATCACGATACGATGAGTGTGCGCCGTCAGGCAGCAACGTCCATCCATGCACCGATCCCGCTCCCAACCCGCGCCCATCTCCCACGGCACCGCGGTGCTCATCATCGCCGTGGTGGCGACGATCTGGGGGTTCGGCTTTCCTACCACGCGAATCGTGCTCGACGGCGGCCTATCCGTGGGCGCGCTGATGGGGCTGCGCTTTCCTCTGGCCGGGCTGGTGATGTTCGCCATCATTCGCGCCAAACGAATTCCTATTACCCGGCGCGGCGTGCTCGACGGTATCTGGCTCGGCCTGGTGCTGGTCGTCGTCTTCTGGTTGCAGACCGACGGCATGCGCTTCACCACGACTGCCAAGGCCGGCTTCATCACCGGTCTGTATGTGCTGTTTACGCCGCTGGTGGCCGTGGTCATCGGCCAGCGGGTGAAGCTGGCCTCGGCGCTGGGCGCGGTGATCGCCACTTACGGAATGTACCTGCTGGTCCATCTGCATGGCGCCTGGTGGAGCGGCTGGAATCGGGGCGACATTGAGATCCTGCTGTGCGCCATGCTGTGCGGCGTCCATATCGTGATGATGGGCGCGTTCACCCGCCGCTCCGAAGCGTGGCTGCTGGCGGGAGCGCAGGTGCTGATCTGCGGCGTCGTGTCGGTCGCGGTCACGGCGTTCCTGCCTTCGCCCTACGGCTTTCAGAACGCTTTCGCGGCGCTGTCGCACTGGCCGGTCGCGGCCTCGGCACTCTACCTGGCGCTCGGGTCAACGGTCTTCGCCTTCTGGGGACAGGCCACCGCGCAGACGCGACTGGGCCCGACGGAATCGGCCGTGCTGTTCAGCCTGGAGCCGGTAGTTGCCGCGGTGCTCAGCGTGATCTGGCTGAAGGAGCCGATGACGGCGCGGCAGGCTGTCGGAGGCGCGCTGATCATCGTCGCCATGATCGTGGCCGAGGCGCTGCCCTATATGTTCCGCGCTATTACTGTGCCGGATACGAGGCCGTAAGAAGCGCTGCTGGTTCGCTTTTCGCCGTTCGCTCTTGGCTCCCGGCTTTCAGCCTTCATTGAGCACGCATCTTGTTTACCAGCTAGATTCGCCTTTTATTCGCTTACATATCCTGGTCAACTATGCGAACATGGGAAGTGTCTTGGAAATTACATGTATATTATCTGTGATTTTATAGATTTTTCGAGGTGATTTCTGCATCCTGTTCCGCATAAACGTGCTGTAAAACGTGCTGTACGAGGGGCGATTTTGGTCACCAAGGCTCTGCCGCGTCCCGGATTGCAAGCCCATCGTGAGTCACTGAGCCTGAACTTTGCCGAGCTGGTGTCCCGTCTGGCGGACGCGATCGGCCGCAAGTTGATCGCCTATGTCGCTGGGGTGAAGGACGTTCGCGCCGTCGAGCGCTGGATCGCCGGCAGCCAGCCTTATGGTGAAGTCGCGCTCGCGCCTGCGCCTAACCTTCCAGGTGGTTCGCACCTTGCTGGAACACGACTCGCGCGAAGTGGTTCAGGCCTGGCTCATGGGGGTGAATCCGGAGCTGGGAGATCGGGTTCCGCTCCGCCTGCTGCGCGAGGGAGACCTCGCCGTGGTCGCGCCCGAAGTGCTGGCCGCCGCTCGCGCCTTCATAGCCGGGGGCTAGTCTTGACGCTGGAGACGAAGACCCCCACCCAATCCATTTACCGCGTGGCTCGCTATCCCGATGCGTGGCAGCTTCCTGACTGGTCGCGCGCCAAGGACGGAACTTTCGGCAATCGCTTTGACGATCCGGAGAGCGAGTACCGCGTGCTCTACGCTTCCAGCCAGCAGGTCTCCTGCTTTGTGGAAACGCTGGCGCGCTTCCGTCCCGATCTCTCGCTGCTCGAAGAACTGAAAGAGATCGCGGGCGCGGACGACTTCCTGCCCATCGGTGAAGTGCCGCTGAACTGGTGTTCGAATCGCGTAATTGGAACAGCTTCAGCCGAGGGAAACTATGCCGACATTTGCGCTGCGGAGTGGATCGCTGTTCTGCGACGCAAGCTGGCCTCCGAATGCCTGCGTCTGGGCTTTCCTGATCTTGACACCGCGGCGCTGCAGAGCTCCTCACCTCGCACCCTTACGCAACTGGTATCGCGCGTGGTGTATGACATGGGCTTGCCGGGAGTCTATTTCCGGTCGCGTTACGGGCAGAATCTGGAGAACTGGGCGCTGTTCGAGCCCTGCCGCATTCGCGATATGAAGTCGTCTCGCGTGGGCGTCGATGATCCGGCGCTGGTGGAAGCCCTACGCATTCTAGGACTGAGATTTACGGGAAGCTGAAGTGCTGACTCTGCGGTTCTCGCCTTACCAGATTCGGCGCACGCCGTACGAGTCGAGAACCGCCCAGCCATCATAAGAGAACGTGGGTGTCGACGAGAAGGTTCATTCGAAGCCAAGTTCGCGCATCTCGTCTTCGGTGAGAGGATCAAACGCGTCGGAAGTCCAGGAGATTTTTCCTTCAAAGCCTCCGGGGACACGTTTCCGCGCCGTTGTCCCTACCGGTACCAGCTTCACCACGGGCTTCTTGCCCCGTGCGATGATCACCTCTTCGCCGTCGCAGGCCTTCCGAATGAGCTTTGACAAGTTGGTCTTAGCTTCCTGGACGGTGTGGTATTTCATGTTAGCTGACTTTATTAGTCCTTTTCTGCCGTGTCCAGGCTGTGGCGGCCTAGACCATGCAATTCCAGCCGGGCGAGCACAAACTCAGCTCGTGCGGTCACGCTCACACGCGGCAGTTCCACCAGCTCGTATCCGCACTCTTCATAAACCCGTAGCATCGGCTCGTAGACATGCACCGCATGTTCGAAGGTCTGCTTGCGCTCTTCGTCGGTGGAATAAATCTCCCTCCACGGAGGTGCGGCGAAAACTCGCGGATGGTAGCGATAGGTCGCACAGGCTGCTTCAATTTCGTCGGTCTCGGGCAAGTTGATAATTCGTGCATAGCACAACGTGTCGGGAATACCGCGGTCGAAGAAGGTGGGCTGGCTGGCACTGCAATGTTCCTGATACGAAGCTATCGATCCCGCCAGCATCAGCTGCGTATAGCGAGCAGTATCTTCCCAAGGCAGAGCGTCTCCGCCAGTTGCAACCTGCTCCCGAATAATCTGCCTGGCGACTTCGGGAACGCAGCCGAACCCACGGCGCTCGAGTTCGCGCAGCAGCGTGGTTTTGCCACAGCCCGGGCCGCCGGTGATGATCAACAGCTTAGGATTGAACATCAAAGTTGCAGTTATCGCAAACTACTCTACAAGAATGGTGGCGACAACGATTGTCAACCTTCCTAGAAAAGAAGGCCGGTCGTGCCTTATCCATACTTATATAAGCTGCGCAACCTTCTGGATAAGGATGCCGATAGCAGAAGACACCAAACAAATGTCTAGTATCCCGATGCTACAATGTCGCGATGGTTTCCCCTCCTGTGGTACCCAACGAATGGGCGCGATTCGCGCCGCCGCCCCGTCCCCTCAGCGGCAAGGATCAATGGAACGTATTTTTGTCCTACCGGTCCCTGAACCGGGCGTGGGTATTGAACCTGTACGACATACTGCGCCAGCACGGTTACAGCGTTTTTATCGATCAGTGCGTCCTGCGGGCGGGTGACGAGTTGACCCTGCGACTCCAGGAGGCGCTGACGGCCAGTCAGGCTGGCGTGCTGATCTGGTCAGCGAGCACCGGCGATTCGGATTGGGTAGCCCGTGAATATCAGGTTTTGGAAAGGATGGCGACGACCAAAACCGGCTTCCAGTTCGTGCCCGTGAAGCTCGATAAGTCCGACCCGCCCGTGTTCGTGGCTAACCGAATCTTTCTTGACTTCAGCTCCTATCCTGATGGACCGAACGGGGGTGACCTCTTGCGGCTGCTGCATGCCCTGGTGGGGCAGTCGCTGAACGCCGATGCGGCGACTTTTGCGGTCAAGCAAGACGACGCCGCTACCGAAGCCGCGAGAAAGATAGGTGCGGCCGTTAACAACGGAGATCCTGACCGGCTGGTCAAGCTGTTCGAGCAGGGCGGCCTGGTCTGGCAGACGTCTTCGAGTCTGGGTTGCAAGGCTGCGGAGGGTCTTACCAAGCTGGGTCGCAACGACGATGCTATCGCCATGTTGCAGAAGCTCATGGTCCAATTTCCCAAGGCGATACGACCGAAGCAGTTGTATGCCCTGGCGCTCGCCCGCAGAGGACAGGGTTCCGATCTGGGCGATGCGCAAGAGGTCCTGGGCGAGTTGTACGAACAGGGAGAACGCGATCCCGAGACGCTGGGGATTTACGCCAGAACCTGGATGGACCGCTTCAGCAAGTCCGGGGACGCGAAAGAACTGAAGCAGTCTAGAAACTTATATGCGGAAGCGTTTGAGCGCGCGCCTGACGATTACTACACGGGAATCAATGCAGCCGCGAAGAGCGTTTTGCTGGGAACCGAGAACGATCTGAAGAAGGCTTCCGACTATGCCGCGCAGGTGCAGACGATCGTGGGCACAGAACCGCGTCCTTCGGACTATTGGATGACGGCCACGGTTGGCGAAGTATTTCTCATCCAGAAGAAATATGCTGACGCTGCACGCCTCTATGATGCCGCGGTGACCATGGCATCGAAACAGAAGGGGAATCACCTTACCACCTGGACCCAGGCATGCCGCCTGATGAGCAAATTACAGCCGACCGCGGAAGAACGCGCGATGATTCGCCAGGTGTTTTCCGATCTGCCGGATTGCGACCAGCTCTGACGCCGCACAGGCCGCTGCCAGAATAATTTGTTAGCCTTACTTTCCGATGCAGAAAGAGCTGAAGATCAGGTTCAGGATGTCGTCAGCGGTGGTGGCGCCGGTGATGTCGTCCAGCGGGCGCAGCGCGCTGTAGAGGTCGAGTAGGATCATCTCGTGCGGTATTTTCTGGGGAACCGCCGCGACGGCCTTGTCGAGCGCGGCAATCGCTTCGTCCACCAGCTTCTGCTGGCGAACGTTGGTGAGAAAGCCGCTCTCTTGCTGGGGCCCGTTGCCGATCACCAGCTGCAGAATTTTCTTGCGCAGTTCTGGAATGCCTTCTCCAGTCAGTGCCGAAGTGGCAGTCCATTCCGACGACGTTGGTGCAAGCGGTGAAGTGGGGTCCGGGACGTGGGAGCGAGCCTGGGGTGCAAGGTCGATTTTGTTGTGAACCCAAAGGGCCGTCCGCGCAGCGCCCAGTGGAATGAATATGTCGGTGGGATTCGCCACGTCCAGCACCATGAGCACGATGTCCGCCTCTGCCAGCGCCTCCAGCGATTTGCGGACGCCGATGCTCTCAGCTTCGTCCGTCGTGAGGCGAATGCCGGCGGTGTCGATCAGCCGCACCGGAATACCCTCGATCGAAACCGTCTCGGTCACCAGGTCGCGCGTGGTGCCTGGCGTGGCCGTTACAATGGCGCGCTCCCGTTCGACCAGCCGATTGAACAGGCTGGACTTGCCGACATTGGGAGCGCCGACAATCGCCAGCGTCAGACCTTCGTGGACGACCTTGCCGAAGGCGAAGCTGGCCAACAGTTTTTCGAGCGGCTCGCGAATGTCTGCAATACGCGCCAGGATTTGCTGGTCAGGGATGACTGAGACATCGTCTTCGGCGAAGTCGACTCCGGCTTCCATGGTGGCGATCAGCTCCACCAGTTTTTGCTTGGTCGGCTGGAGACGCTTGGAGATCGCACCTTCTAATTGCCGCGCCGCTACTTGCGCCTGGTAGAGAGTTTGCGAATCGATCAGGTCGCGAACGGCTTCGGCCTGGGTCAGATCGATGCGTCCATTGAGGAAGGCACGCATGGTGAACTCGCCGGGCTCGGCCAGCCGCGCGCCGGCATTGATCGCCATCTCGACCACATGCCGCAGCACCACGGGTGATCCATGGCAGGAAATTTCTACGACGTCGTCGGTGGTGTAAGAGTGAGGCTTGGTGAAATAGGTGACGACGACCTCGTCGATGCGTTCGCCGGTGGCAGGATCGATCAGCTCGCCAAAGTGGGTGCGGCCAGGTTCGAAATCGTGACCATGCGCCAGTCGCAGCATAGGACGCGCAATATCTCGCGCCTCAGATCCTGACAGACGCACCACGCCGATGCCGCCTCTTCCTGGAGGCGTGGCGATGGCGACGATGGTGTCGTCAAGATGCATGTTAGGGATTGTAGCGGGGTATGAAAAACCGTTCACCACGGAGGCACGGAGAACACGGAGTTTTATAGGACGCTGGTCGCTACCCCATGCCTGCGATTCGCATTTCGTCCTTCAAGGTGGTCGCGGCTATAGGGGTCCTTCGACTCCGGCGGCGAAGCGCCGCCTGCGCTCAGGATGACAGATTGATGGGGAACTGGCGATGGCAGTTAAATTTTTCTTAGCGAAAATCGAATGGCGACGAGCGGCCGTCGATTCCCTAGCGGAGAACTCTCTCAAAAGAAGGCGAGGTCCCGCAGCGGCTAACAGCCGGCATTACTATTGGGTACCTAACGAACGGCCTTAATGTCTGCGTGAGAACCTCTGCCGTCCCTAGGGACTCGGACTTATTTACCACTTCACCCAGCACTCCGCCATCCCACCCCAATTCGCGCAAAGGCGGCGCGACTCGGGGACCCCGGTTCGGCTGCGTGCTGGGCTAGGCTATTCCGCGCTTGCGGCGCTCTCTTTTTGCGCCTTTTACTCCACCGTCGAAACACAAAGTTAGTTCTCACGCAGACACTTCAAGGCCATCCCCTTCAAAACAATAGTTAATCAGAGTTTCCCTAGGAGAAACAGAAAAACGGAACACAAAGAAAAGGTTTTCGCAGTGCCCTCAGTGCCTCCGTGGTGAACCCGCCCTATCTTCGACGGGAAATTGGCGGCGCGGGCGGCTTGCCTTTGTAGTCCTTGGGATAGACCACGACGTGACGCTGGGCGGCTTCGCCGTCGCTTTCGGTTCGGAGGTCGTCGAGGTCGCGCATCGCCAAATGCAAGATGCGGCGCTCGCGTGACGACATGGGCGCGAAGGCATAGGGCATGCTCGTCTTGCGAACGCGTTCGGCGGCAACGTCGGCGGCCAGACGCAGCTCCTGCAAACGTGCCGAGCGGAAATTCTGGCAATCGAAGTTAATCTTCTCGTGCTCGTCGGGCGCCAGACGCAGCATTTCCAGCGCGACATGTTCGAAGGCGCGTAGGAGCTCGCCGCCGTTCTCCAGGACTAAGGGACTATCGGCGCCGGAGATTTCGACCAGGATTTCTGGGCGCTCCCACTCGCGGTCGGAGCCCACTTGCGGGTCGACGGTGATCTTGTAGCGCAGGCGGAAATCGCCGGCGGTGAGAATGGCGTTCAGCAGTTCGCTGATCTTTTTGGCGGTGGCGATTTTGTCTTGAATGGGCATGGTATGTCGGGGACTCAAGTCCCCATCATTATCTGTCGTCCCTACGGGACTCAGGATCATGGTTCAGCATACCCAGCATTCCGCTTCGCTCCATGCTGGGCTAGATTATTCCGCGCCTAGGGCGCTCGCTTTTCGCGATTCGCACTGTACCGCCGAAACGCAAAATTTTAGTTCTCACGCAACAAAGACTCTAAAACCCCAGCCGCCCTTGCGAACTCGATTTTCTGTCCGTCGGTCACATCCGCGACGCCAGGGTTTCGTTCTGACTGCGGCAATTACAACCCGATTTCCAGTGGCACACAGCGCTGAGGAAGCTCTGAATAACTTGCCGCACTTGTCTCAGGGGCTAAAGCCCCGTTGATTTGCACTGCTTTCGACACGGCTGAAGCCGTGTGCTTTCAAAACCGGAACTTAATCGCCGTGACTACTTGTTCTTCTTGCGGGCGCGTTTTTCCGCTTCCTCGCGCATCTCGCGGCCCAGTCCGGTGCGATTCATAATGTACTGCTGGCCGATGCCGATGATGTTGCCCACCGTCCAATAGACGCTCAGGCCCGAAGGCAGATTAAAGCTGAACCAGCCGATCATCAAGGGCATCATCAGGGTCATCATTTGCTGCTGCTTGGGATCCATACCCGAGCTGGGCGTCATCTTCTGCATCAGGTAAGTGCTGATTACGATCACTACCGGCATGATGAACAGCTTGTCGGGCGACGCCAGATCGTGCAGCCACAGGAATGGCGCCTGGCGCAGTTCGATGGCGTTCCCCAGCATGGTATAAAACGCCCACAGGAACGGCATCTGAATCAGAAGCGGCAGGCAGCCGCCGGCCGGATTCACACCTTCGCGCTTGTATAGCTCGCCGATCTCGGCGTTCATCTCCTGGCGCTTGGGATCGCGCATGGGGTATTTCTTATATCTCTCCTGGATGGCCTTCATCTGCGGCTGCAGCTTTTGCATTTTCAGCGCCGACCTCATGCTGAAGATGCGCAGCGGCAACAACGCCAGGTTGATGATGACGGTCAGGATGATAATCGACACGCCCCAATTGCTGGCCATGTGCTCATGGGTCCATTTCAACCACAGGAAGAGCGGCCGGGCGATGATGCTGAAGAAGCCAAAGTCGACCGTGCCCCGCAGATCAGGACCATCCATCTGGCCGGGCGCGGTGTTGGATCGCACCGACTCCAATACCTCGAGCGCCTTGGGTCCCACGAACAGCCGTTCCCGGGTAACTCCGCTGCTGTCGCCCACGGCGGCGCCCAGCACCTCATAGCGGTTCACGCTGTTCGGATCTGGCTTCTTCGGATCTTTGGGAACGGTGATCGCGTCGTGCAGCGTAACCATCGCCGCCGTGTCCGGATTGTCAGGCAGAAAGATGGCGGCGAAGAACTGGTCTTGTGTACCGGCCCAGTTAAACGGTCCCCGCAGGGTGTTGCCATTGCTGACTTTCTTGGGCGCCAGCCGCTCCACCTTGCCGTCGGCCAGGTATTCGATTTTTTCAGCGGCGTAGGACGGCGCGGTCAGTTCATCGCCAAATGCCGCCGGCCACGTGGGATAGGCCGGTACCGTTTGGTCGTTCTGGGTCACCGACGTCTCGACGGAAATGACGTAGCTGTCAGCGAACTGGAAAGTCTTGTGGACGGTGGTACCGCCGTCGGCGTACTCGAAGGTCAGATCGGCGGGAGCTGCGATGTTGCCGCTGGCGCTAGCGACATATAACGCTGAGTTGATCTGGTTTCGCAGCTTCTCATCGTAGGTGTACAGACTGAGCGGTAGGCCGAACTTGGCGGTGTTTTTGTTGACCAGGTCGAGGGGATGCCCGTCCTCGTCCTTGTACTTCTTCAAGATCCACGACTTCACCTGGGCGCCGCGATTGGTGAAGGTGATTTTGTAGAGCGGGTTCTCGACCACCGTATCGGTTTCGCTGCTGGCGGCTTTGGAGGTTGCCGCGCCCTTGGCTGCCTTTGCGCCAGCCTGATTTGAAACCTGGGCAGGTGGTGGCGCTGTTTCCGGCTGTGGCACCCCTTGGCTCTGAGTGGTCTCGGCCGGTTTCGCCGGCTGGGCGGGAGGCTTCTTGAACAGGTAGATCTGGCTGATGATGATCAGCGCAAAGGTGACAGCAAACACCATCAGCATGCGCTTGTCGCCGCCGCCGCCGCCTTCTTGTTGTGGATTGCGATATTCAGCCAAGTTTAGGTTCCGTTCAGCAGTCGAGGTCCAGGGCGTCGGCGAACGACTATTGCTTTACCCGAACAGGTCGAAAAGCAGATCCCTCGCCGACTGAAGTCGGCTCGTGATGACAAACTACAAGGTGACGTTACGGCGCAGCTAAAGCTGCGCCCCTTCAAAATGCGTGCGAGCTACTTTTTCTGGCAGCCCGAAAAACTTCCTCACTGGTGCCTTGTTCGCGACAGCCCCGGCGGCACCGGATCGTATCCCGCGCGGGCAAAGGGATGGCAGCGCAGCAGTCGCCCAATGGCCAGCCAGCTTCCGCGCAGCGCGCCGTGACGCTCGATAGCGTCGATGGCGTACTGCGAACAGGTAGGCACGAAGCGGCAGGAATGCGGCAGCATGGGCGACAGCCATCGCTGGTACATCCGCAACCCGAATTGCAGCAACTGCTTCATTTCGTTTCAGCTGCTCGCGCCCGCTGTGCGGCCAACCGCAACGCACGAGCTACTTCGTTCCTCAGTTCGGCGAAAGGCAAAGTCAGAACGCTCTTTCGCGGGTTGAAGACCACGTCTACCGGTCCCTCGCAGGCTTGCGGAGAAAGCCGTACCGCTTCGCGCATCCGGCGGCGAATGCGATTACGCTCCACCGACCCGCCCAGCACTTTGCCCACAGTGAATCCCACTCGCGGACCGCTGCCCGGCCCAGACGCTTCCTGCGCCGGAGCCCGCCGCAGGAAAAAGACGGTCAGGTTGCCGGTAAACTGCCGGCGGCCGCCCTGATACACCCGTTGGAAATCCGCATGCGTCAGCAGATGCTTCGACTTCGGAAACTTGCTGCTGGCGGCGGAGACGTTACCAGACATTCAGCGCTCGCCGGACTGGGAGTCTTGTTGTAGCTGTGGCCCAGTCCTGCGACGACCTCTGCAATTCCATCGGAAAGGCTGCGATGACGCAGAATTCACTGCAGTTAGCTTAATCGCGGAAGCCAGGGCTGACGGAGACGCGCTTGCGTCCCTTGGCGCGACGGCGCGACAGTACCGCGCGGCCGCTCTTGGTCTTCATGCGAGAACGAAATCCGTGCGTCTTTGAGCGACGGCGACGGTTGGGTTGGAATGTGCGCTTGGGCATGCGAAAACTGCGCTCCTCACTAACACTAAAATTTGAATTAGGGCAAACTCAAAGTATATCGGTCGGTGTACCCGCGACGCAACCCGAGGGGAAGGCGGGCTGAAGAAATGCCCGTTAGAGATCTTACGGCTTCTCATCGGAAGGCGGGTCAGCCCGAACCAGGAACATGGTCGCCACTTGATCAGGATTCAAGCCTCCTGCAAGTAACATCCGAGCCATGGCCATCTGTTGTGTCTTGTAACGTTCCGAGGGTACGAACAGTTCAGCGATGCAGTCGCTGTCCGCTCCCATGCCTCGGCGATCGGGATGGCCCCTCCGTTTCGTCATACCGCGACAATTATACGATTACGGGACATAAAAGATTTGCGCGCCACCCGAGTGCGCCACAGGTAGTATCTCTGCGCTCGCCAACGGCGGGATCTCAGATTGTTGGATTCGCACCTCGAGGCAACCTGCACTTCTCGGCTCAGCACAACCCACCGCAGTGTCGTGATTTTCCATTCGTGACTACATGAATGTGATTGCTTTTCTCGGCAGTTGGTGCCCCTTAGGTCCGCTGCCAGATGTAAGCTGCGCAGCGTTGCACCGCGCATGCGACACGTCAAAAAAAACTTTTCGCGATAACTTTCAGCGAATCAATCAGTCGCGAAAAATTGAAACGCAACCGCAATAATTTGTATGGCGCAAATTTTTATTCGTGCTAGTATCGCCTGCAGCCAAGAAGAAAACCGACTGCACGAATCCAGGTGCTAGGCTTCGAATACCGTACCGATTAGGTTGCAACTTACGATTTCCAGTTGAACTGTGCCGCGGTTTGTGGCTCTGTGCTCGGCTCCGTTTCCCTCTATTTAACGACTGCTTTCTTAAGAGGCCTCGCTCGCCTCGGGACTACTATTGATGTCTTCCTTTGGTACTGCTGCCACCGCCAATCCGTGGGTGCGGGTTCTCGACGCACTGGAAAAAAAAGTCAACCGGAATTCCTACGAGACCTGGCTCAAGCCTACCCGCTACGATCATGCCCAGGGCGCCATTCTGTTCGTGCGCGTACCCAATCCCGAGTTCTGTCACATCGGCGAGCGCTACGGCGACCTGATCAGCGAGGCTATCGAAAATCTGGGGCTGGAATTTCAGGACGTGGAGTTCGTAACCGACGAGGAGCAGCGGAGCAATTCCAGGTCTCCGCGCGCGGCTGAACCGCGACATGAGCCTTTGCCGATCTCGGACAAGCCCGGCCCGGGTCCGGTTACCCAGCAACGCTTCGATTGGGATGGAGCGGCGCAATTGAATCCCAAGTACACATTTGACGACTTCGTCATTGGGGCGGGCAATCAATTTGCCCATGCCGCGGCACGGGCCGTGGGCGAGCGGCCCTCCAAGGCGTACAACCCGCTGTTCCTCTATGGCGGTGTCGGAATGGGCAAGACCCACCTGATGCAGGCCATTGGGCACGAGATCAAGCTACGCTCGCCGGAAAAATCCATCTGCTATGTCTCCAGCGAGCGCTTTACTAACGACATGATCAACGCGCTGCGCTACAGCAAGATGACCGGCTTCCGGGATAAGTATCGCAACATGGATGTGCTGCTGGTCGACGACATCCAGTTCCTGGTCAACAAGGAGCGCACCCAGGAAGAGTTCTTCCACACCTTCAACGCCTTGCATGAGTGCATGCGCCAGATCGTAATTGCCAGCGATCGGCCTCCGAAGGAGCTGGCCGAGATTGAAGACCGACTGCGCAGCCGCTTCGAGTGGGGCTTGATTGCCGATATCCAGCCGCCCGACCTGGAGACTAAGGTGGCGATTCTGCAGAAGAAGGCGGAGTCGGAGCAGGTGGTACTGCCCACTGACGTTGCCCTGTTCATCGCCTCGAATATTCGCAGCAACGTGCGCGAGTTGGAAGGAGCCTTGATCCGGCTGACCGCTTACTCTTCCCTGACTGGGGCCGAGGTCAACCTACAAGTGGCCCAGGAAGTCCTGAAGAACCTGATCGACTCGCAGGTGCGTAAAATTACCATCGAGTCGATCCAGAAGGCAGTGTCGGAGCAGTTTGGCCTGCGCCTGGCCGAGATCAAGGCCAAGAACAATTCGCGGGTCATCGTGTTTCCCCGGCAGATTGCGATGTACCTGGCCAAGCACCTGACCGACGCGTCGCTGCCCGAGATTGGCCGGCAATTTGGCGGCAAGCACCATACCACGGTGCTGCACTCGGTCGACAAGATCGAGACGGCACGCAAGACCGACAAGGATTTGAACAGGGTACTGAATAAGCTCACCGAGAGCTTAGGCCTGTGAACCGCGCTCCAAGCGCGGTTTTTCACTACCGGAAAGACTTTTCTCCGGCGCACCCTGTGGACGGGTTGTGGATCAGGTGGAAGATCTGGCTGGAACTTTGACGCTTGCTCGGTTGACCACAGCGGTCCGCAAACCCGAACGGCGGTTTTGGACAGGCGCAAATGACTTCAGACCGCTTGCTCTGCAGTTTTTCTTTAAATTTCCACTTTTCCAGAGCGCCTACTGTTACTACTGGTTTTATATGTTTTTGATTTGATATAAGAAGAAGCAGTAATAAGAGGGCCGGGGATCAGAACAAAGACTCCGGCCGAGGTGCGACTTTATGGCTGCCGAAGCAACGGGAGCGATCCAGGGTACAGCAATGGAAATCAGTGTCAGCAAGTTCGAGTTGCTGCGCGAACTCACTGCCACGCAGGGAGTGGTCGAACGCAAGACCACGATCCCCATCCTTTCCAACTTTTTGTTCGAAGCGGGTAACGACCGGCTGACCATAACGGCTACCGATCTGGACCTGAGCTTGCGCACCTCTTGCGCGGCGAAGGTCAAGCGCGAAGGCGCCTGCACCATCCCGGCCCGCAAGCTGTACGACTACGTCAAATTGCTGCCTGACGGCGACATCTCCATCAAGCTGCTGGAAAACCATTGGGTCAACATTCGCTGCGGGCGCTCCAACACCAAGATGGTTGGCATGGCACGGGCTAATTTTCCCGGGCTGCCGACGTTTCCTACCGCCGGCGTGGTGAAGATTCCGGCGCAGACCCTGCGCAGCATGATCGGCAGAACGATTTTCGCCATCTCCAGCGAGGAATCGCGATACACCCTGAATGGTGGGCTGATGGTTCTGAAGCCGGAGTCGATCACTATGGTGGCGACCGACGGGCACCGATTGGCGCACATCGAGAAGCAGGGCGAACAGTTTGATGTCAGTGGCGAAAACAAGACGCTGATTCCCAAGAAAGCCATGAGCGAGATTTATTCGTTGCTGCAAAACAGCGATGTCGAGTCCATCGAGTTCGCCAAAGACGATTCCACGTTGTTCTTCCGTATCGGCGAGCGGCTGCTGACTTCGCGCCAGTTGACCGGACAATTCCCCAACTACGAAGCGGTGCTGCCGCGCGAAACCACCAAGTCGGTTGTTGTACACGGAGCCGACCTGAACACCTCGATCCAGCGCGTGGCGCAGTTTGCCGACGAGCGCTCGCGAGCTATCCGCATGAAGCTAGACAAGAACGAGCTGAAGATTTCCTCGTCGTCCACCGATGCGGGCGAGTCGGAAGACTCCATCGAGACTGCTTATACCGCTGATCCCATGACCATCGGTTTCAACTCCGAGTATCTGCTCGACTTCCTGAAGGCATCGAACGGCGGCGAAGTGCGGCTGGAGTTCAAGGACGCCCAGTCTGCCGGCCAGATGCGTCCCGACGATGCGGGCGACGACGGGTTTAAGTACCGGTATGTCGTGATGCCGATGCGGATTTGAAGCTTGGTTCTGCGTAGACCTCTGTCGTTTTAGTGGACGCCTTTCGCGTTGAGATGTGACGTGTAGCGCTTATCGACGACGCCAATGTGGTTGGTGAGCCAGTCGCGCAGGAAATCCAGTACCTGCACGCTCAGCGATACCGCTCCGGCACGATACTGGGTTTGGAAGTCTTTCACCTTGGCGGTGAAGGCGCGATGCAGGGCAACATGTGCCTGCAAGTCGGGGTAGGCAGTCCGGATCATGGCCTGCTCTTCGCTGGTGAAGTGCTGTTCGGTGTAGCCGATCAGTTCCTGCAGAACGACCTCCAGCACATCCTTGCCCTTGCCCGCCATCATGCCGTCATAGACTTCGTTCATGATGCCGAAAAGCCGTTTGTGCTCGGCATCAAACTGCTGAATCCCCACGCTGTATTTATTGTTCCAGCTAAGAAATGCCATCGACCGCTCCTTTCCTCCTCTGCTCCTGACCCTTAATGCACACCTTTCGCATTCAGATACGAGGTGTAAGCCTTGTCGGCGCCGGCGATGTGCGAGGTCAGCCAGTCGCGCAGGTAATCCAGGAGCTGAATGCTGAGCGAGACCCCGCCGGCCCGGTACTGGGCCTGGAAGTCTTTCATCTTGGTGGTGAATTTCCGATGCTGCTCGATCTGTGACGGCAGGCCAGTGTATCCGGCGCGGCTCATGATCGCTTCTTCGGCAGAGAAGTGCTGCTCGGTGTAGCCGATAAGTTGTTGCAGCACCCCATCAAGCACGTCTTTTCCCTTGCCGGCTTTCATGCCGTCGTACAGGTCGTTCATGATGCTGAAAAGCTTCTGGTGCTCGCCGTCAAACTGCCGGACGCCAACGCTGTAGGAATTGTTCCAGGTGAAAAATGCCATGGTGCCTCCTTAGCCCAATTCATCGGCAGGGCTGCGGAGCGCTTGAATCCAGATGGCGAAAGCGAGGGGGCTCACCCGTAATATCGGAAATCGTTCCAGAAGTCAGGCCAGGACTGGCTAAGCTGGCGGCAGACGTAGATGTCGGGATGGTCCTCGGTCTCTTCGTTCTTCACGCCATAAGGATTGGTGATGTGGCCGGCCAGCTGGCAGGATCCAAACTCCTCGTTCATATAACTTCTTCGACAAGCCCAGCACGATCAGCACTTGTGGAGGCGGATCGCCGTAGCCGCGCGCCCAGAAGGAATTGATACCGCTGATCGGTTTGGGCAAACCATAAGCCGGGCCGTAGAGATCGATGGCGCCGGCTTCGCCGTAGTTCGTGCCGATAATGCCCAGCTTGCTGCGATCCTCAGGCGACAAGGTATCGCGGATGCGCGCCACTTCAGCGACCAGTTCGGGCCAGCCAATCTCTTCGCGAAAATCGCTATTGATTTTGTTGGCAACGTTCCACCAGGCGGAGTTCACCGGAGCCAGAGGCAAAACCACAGCGGCAATCGTCACGCCTCCGATGGCCAGTAGGGCGAAGGTGCCCACGCGCACCAGTCGCGACCAACCCGCCGACAGCGATGCGACCCAGCGCTCTTCCATCACCGCTCCCGCCGCCAGCAGCATGGGATAAGCGGGGGCCATGTAATAGCCGCGTCCCTTGGCGATCACGAACAGAATGAATGGGACGACGAACATCCAGCCGGCCATGCGAAACCGCTTGCCGTCGGGCACGCGGAAATAGAAGAACAAGCCGGCCAGCCATAGCGGAATGGTCAAGGGATTGGCGGCGATCTTGAGCTGGTCGGGAAGAAAGTCCTGGGTGCGTCCCCAGCGAATGTCGCGGGCATGAATGTGCTTCAGGAAGTCGAGCGAGATGAAGTGGTGCTGGATTTGCCAGATCAGGTTGGGCAGGAAGATCAGCAGCGAAACAGCGACTCCGAGCCACAGCCAACGCGATTTCAAGTAGCGGCGCGCGTCGGTGAGCAGCAGCCCGATGACAATGCCTGCTACTAGAAAGATCATGGTGTATTTCGTCATCATGCCCAGGCCGATGGCGGCGCCGATGGCCAGCCACAGCCGCGGGTTGTCGGTTCGCAGCAGGCGGAGGATGAGGTATGCCGTCAACACCCAGCAGAGATAGTCAAACGCCACGTACTGCAGCAGCGCTCCTGAGCTGAGCGACACGGGCGAGATTGTCACTGCCAACCCTGTCACTACCTGCGCGAGCCGTTTGCCGCCCAACTCGCGGGCCATCAATCCGGCGAGCACAACGGATATCGCCTGAGCTAGCGCGGCGAAGAAGCGAAATCCGCGCAGCGATGTGCCGAAGAGATCGAGCGAGATGCGGCCGAAGAACGGCGTGACCGGCGGGTACGCCACATAGCCCCAGCTGAGGTAGCGGGCATCGTTGAGGGTGGCCAGTTCGTCGCGATGGAATCCGTACTGGCCATTGGTGAGCGTGTGCAGGATGACCAGGCACAGCCCTATTCCGAGAAGGATGCCGATAGCGCTTTGTGGGGAGCGACGGGTTGGGGAAATGTGCATATAGGGCTCGAGGTCCGGCTTCAGCGTGACTGACAAAACATATCAGGGAAGCTCAGGGGCTGAAGCCCCTGTCTATTATGGCCAGCTTAGACGCGGGCCTGAAGGCCCGCACTACCCGACCGCCAAATCCGACAGCACGCTGAGGTCGGGTACCTCCAGGTCGGCTCGCGCTTCGACCAGCTTGCTGGCTGCCGCTGGCTTACCTTTTCGCCGATTTACCCATACGGTGGCAATTCCCAGCGAGCCAGCAGGTACGACATCGTGGTACAAGCTTTCAGCGACGTGCAACAGCCGGTCGCGAGGTGCCGCAATGCGTCGCAGAAGTTCCTCAAAGTGATTGAGCGAAGGCTTGTAACTGCGCACCTGCTCCGCCGTCACCACGGTATCGAACGGGACTTGCACGTGGCGCGCGGACGCGGCGAACAGGTCGTCGTCAATGTTGGATACGATGGCCAATTTGTAGCGGGAATGCAGGCGGCTGCAAAGCCGGGAACAGTGTCGGCGAACGGCTGCCAGGTCGGAATCGATGCGCCAGAGCCCTCCGCCTCGGCCGCGGTTACATCAAAACGCAGTTCGCGGGCGAAGTCGTGTACCACGCCGGCTAGCACTTGACGATAGCTTCGGTATTCGCCGGATTGCTGCCGAGGTTCGAACTCAGAGTACAAATTGAGAATTTCGGCTTCGGCAAGCGTGCAGCCCTTACTCTGTAGCAGTGGGCGGAGATATCCCACAATGCCAGACTCCCAATCGATCATAGTTCCGTAGCAATCGAAGGAAAGCCATTCGAAGCGCGAGAAATCAAGCACGTTGCGATCTCCGTCGGGCGTCGCTGGTCTAGCTGGGCTTGGACGTGACTTTGTGGGCGGCGAATTTTTGTTCTAAAGCCTCCAGTGGAGACAGCGGCGGCTTCTCGGCGGGCACAGGCGCAGCTTCGGCAGCCGTGTGGGAGGCGTCGGCGTGGGGAGCATTGCCGTTGGGCTCTTCTGCGAAAGTGGTTTCCGCGGCAGTCACCTCCGGCGCCGGACCTGCGGTCGCAGCCGGCTTGGGCGCTTCCACGATTCGCGATGCCGCCAGACCCTTGGCAAGAAACTTCCTGGTATTCAGCAGCGGCCGCGCCAGCGACGGATTGTAGCTGGCCCACGGACTGTCGAACTCCGCCTCGCGCTCGAATTGCGCCCGCATGCTCTCCATTTTGGAGTCGAGATCGTCCATGTAGTGCAGCATGAGCGCCTCGGGAAACATCGGCAGCTTAGGCGAGCCGAATTCGTAATGCCCGTGATGGCTGATGATCATGTGCTCCAGCAGGATCTTCAGCTCCGGAGGAAAGCCGGGGACGCGCGCAATTTTCTCGTGCAGCATTTCCAGCTCGATGATCATGTGACCCAGCAGTTGGCCCTCGGTGGTGTAGGCGATGGAGCGCTGATAGGTGAGCTCGTGCAGCTTGCCGATATCGTGCAGGAAAGCGCCTGAGAGCAGCAGATCGCGATTGACCTGAGGATAATTGCGCGACGCCAGATCGCAGACCGTAAACAGCGACACTACGTGATCGAGCAGGCCGCCGACGAAGGCGTGATGCAGGGTCTTGGCCGCAGGAGCGTTCTTGTAAGCGGTGACAATCGCCTCGTCGGACATAAACTGGTTGAGCAGCGCCTTCAGCCACGGATTCTCGAAGCTGGCGACGTAGCCTTCCAGCGTGCGCCAGAGCTGGTCGATATCCTTGGAAGTCTTGGGCAGGTAGTCGGAGTAGTCGATCTCCGATTCGCCCAGCTTGCGCATTTTGTGGATGGTAAGCTGCCAGCGCCCGTTGTACTTGTGGATGATGCCCTTCACCTTGACAAAGTCGTCCTGGTCGAAGGCGGAAATCGTGTCTTGCACGTTGTCCCACATGTTGGCTTGGAGCTGTCCGCTGCGATCGGCCAGGATGACCGATAGATAGAGTTCGCCGTTCTTTTTCGACTTCACCTGCTTGACGGCAACCACGAAGAGCGAGGTGATGGTCTGGTTTTCCTGGCGCGAGCAATCGGAGATGTAGAATTCCTTCATCGGTGGGCCTTATCTTGTTATGGGACGGCACCAACGCGGGGCCGAAGGTTATGGTATCGGAGAACAGTGGTCAGTGGCTAGCTGTCGGTGGCCAGGGTTGCGCAGAAGTGGCCAAGAACCTCTGCCGTCCCGACGTGCCTCGGATATATTTGCCGCCATACCTCTCCGGGCTAGACTGGGCCGCCCTGCGGGCTGGAGTTTAGGCTAGGAGAGTTCGCTGGCCGATCCGCGAGAGGTTTCACCCGATAACATCTTTTTTCGACCGCGAACGCGGTTGAGTGTAGTCGCGTCGGCAGAGCAATTACGTCTCGAGCTTCGCCAGCGCCAACAACTAACAACCGACCACTGGCTATTGACAACTGCTTCTAGAACAATCCCAGCTTCTTCTTCTTCTTGACCTTCGACGAGTTGCCGGTGTCGGAGCTGGCGGTGGTGTAGATGGGCTTAGTCTCGTTGGGACTGGCGCCGGTGTCCAGGTAGCCGGGCTTGATATCGATGTAGGCATCTTCGCGCAGCTTAGTGAGGTAATCGCGCAAAGCCGGCTGCATCTTGGTCATGTAAAGCTGTTCCTGAATTTGGGTTTCCACGTCTTTCAGGGCAGGCACGCCTGGAGTCTGGTGTTCCGTCACCTTCAGGATGACGAATCCCTGATTGGTGCGAATGGGCTCGGTATATTTTCCGGCCGGCATGTCGAATACTTGTTGCTCCAGCTCCTTCGACAGGGTGCCCCGCTTGAAGTATTCCAGATCGCCACCCAGCGCGGAGGTTGGCCCGCTGGAGTACTGCTTGGCCAAATCGTCAAACTTGGCGCCCTTCTGAAGCTGGGCGTACACCTGGTCGGCCTTGGTCTTGGCGGCAGCCACCACTTCGGGACTGGGCGTTTCCGGCAGCGCGGTTTCGCCTTTCTCGGTTTTCACCGACGGCGTGGTCTGGGTAGAGATCAGGATCTCGCTCAGGCGCACCTGCTCGGGACGATCCATGTCGGCCTTATGCTGGTCGTAATATTGCTGGACTTCCTGGGTCGATACCGCGATGTGGCCGCCAACTTCCTGGCTGATCACCCGCTGGGTAATGATGTTGTTCTTCAGGTTCTGTTTGAAGTCTTCGAACGAGATCCCCTGCGCTTGGGCCGCCTTCTCCATTTCTTCCATGGAGTCCGCGTGCATTTGCTTGCGCAGTTCGTCGAGCCGCTTCACCAGTTCGGTGTCGGCGGTGATGCCCAGCTCCTGCCCCTTTTGCAGCAGCAGTTGCTGATCGATCAGGTCGCGGAGCACGTCTTTGTCGTGGTCTTTGGCTTCCTGGTCGGCGGTGGCCGCATCGGTCTGGCGCAGCTCGCTAAGTAGTTGCTCACGGGCGCGGCGCACATCGGCGCGGGTAATGATGCTGTTATTGACCCGGGCAATGATTTCCTCGACGACGGTATCGTCGGGCGCGGCTTGGGCAATCAATAAGGGCGTGCCAAGAAAAAGTACAAATAGAAGGACGGAGAGTCGTTTCATCAAATACCTGGCCAGGCCTGCCTACCGGGAAGAACTGCCTGGGTCCCAATTGGGTTACTCTTTCGATTATTTTACCGTGTTTGAGGGGCATTGTGCGGGTAAAAAAGGCAAGGCGAAACTCTCTGGATGTTTGTCATGCTGAACGAAGTGAAGATATCGCCTCGATGAACCTTGCTGGCGATAGGGGTCCTTCGACTCCGGCGGAGGCGCCGCCTGCGCTCAGGATGACAGACACGTTTGAATGAGAGGCGCAGGAAGGGCTTACTGGCTACTGATCGCTATTCGCACCATCTTCTTTCCTGCGCGCAGAGTGAACTCGGTTCCAATTTTCACGGCGACTACCATCTCGGTCTTGAGTTCGCCATCAATCTTGACTGCGTTCTGTTTTACTTTGCGCAGTCCGTCGGTGACCGAAGTTGCGAGGCCGGTGCGGGCGAGGAGTTTGTCGAGCTTCACTTGAAGATTGCCGTCGCTGGTTGACGCATTGGGCGCGGCAACTTCTTCGAAGCTCACGTGGATCAGCGGCAAGTCTTCCGGCGTCTCATCCTTCTGGAACATGCGCGACCAGTCTTGCGCGGCCTGCTCGGCCGCCTCGCGGCGAGTGGAAGTCGGCGACGATGCGCTTGCCCAGCTCCTGCTTCAGCTTCATGGGATGCGCCGCGCCGCTGGCGACGTCGGCCTTCATGCGCTCGATGTCGGCCATGCTTACGTCGGTGACCAGCTCGTAATAGCGCCACATCAGCTCGTCGGAGATCGACATCACTTTGCCGAACATCTCCTGTCGGCGCCTCGGTGATGCCGATGTAGTTGCCGTAGGACTTCGACATCTTCTGCACGCCGTCGGTGCCTTCCAGCAGCGGCGTGGTCAGCACGATCTGCGGCGGCTGGCCGTAATGGCGTTGCAGCTCGCGGCCCATCAGCAGATTGAATTTCTGGTCGGTGCCGCCGAGCTCGACATCGGCCTCGAGCGCGACCGAGTCGTAGCCCTGCGCCAGCGGATACAGCAGCTCGTGCATGGCGATGGGCTTCTCTTCCATGAAGCGCTTGTGAAAGTCTTCGCGCTCCAGCATCTGCGAGACGGTGAACTTCGCCGCCAGGCGAATGATGCCTTCGTAGCCCAGCTTGTCGAGCCACTCGCTGTTGAAGCGGACTTCGGTTTTGTCGCGATCGAGGATCTTGAAGACCTGCGCCTTGTAAGTCTCGGCATTCTGGTCGATCTGCTCGCGCGAGAGCGGCGGGCGCGTGGCGGAGCGGCCGGTGGGATCGCCGATGAGCCCGGTGAAGTCGCCGATGAGGAAGATGACGGTGTGGCCCATGTCCTGAAAGTGTTTCAGCTTGCGCATGAGCACGGTGTGGCCCAGATGCAGGTCGGGCGCGGTGGGATCGAAGCCGGCCTTCACGCGCATGGGCTTGCCGGTGGCGCGGGATTTTTCCAGGCGCTCGCGCAAGTCGCTCTCGCGAATGATCTCCGCCGCGCCCTTGCGCAGGTAGGCCAGCTGCTCGTCAACCTCGGGGAAAGAAGGCATAAGGAATGATTATAGAAGTTTCGCGTTTTGGGTTTCGAGGGCCGACGAGGGACCCGCTTTCGTTCTTGTGTCGTCCCTGACTCGGATTTGTGAAACGGAGTGTCTTGTTGCCTGGGAGTCGCGGTTTGTAAGCGAATTGTGATTTGTATCAGACAGCCTGGACGCAGGGCCGACTGCGACTGTCGCAGATATCCGCCAACAAACGCAGGCGGTCGATCATGAGATCGAGCAAGCCCCCCGGTAAGCGAAATTCATACCAGAGTATCGCCGATACTATCGTCCAATTTTCATGCTCCGAACCTTGTGATGTGATGCCTTCATCCCGATTCACTCGGAAGACCCACAGCACAGGATGAGGAGACGGACATGAAAATACTGATGGTGCTCACCTCGCACGACACACTTGGCGACACTGGGCGCAAGACCGGCTTCTGGCTTGAAGAATTCGCAGCTCCGTACTTCGTTTTCAGGGATGCTGGGGTCGATCTGACGCTGGCTTCTCCAAAAGGCGGGCAGCCGCCAGTCGATCCGAAGAGCGATTTACCAGAAAATCGAACGCCTGCCATGACGCGGTTCAAGCAGGACAAGACAGCGCAGAAGGCACTTTCCCAGACGGTCAAGCTCGCCGACGCTAAATCGGAAGATTACGACACAGTCTTCTATCCAGGCGGACACGGTCCGATGTGGGACCTTGCAGAAAGCGCTGTTTCCATCGCTTTACTAGAGTCCTTCTACAGTTCCGGCAAGCCGATCGCTTTGGTCTGTCATTCGCCCGGCGTGCTTCGTCACGTGACCTACCAGGGCGCTCCGCTTGTGAAAGGGAAACACGTAACGGGGTTTACCAATGGCGAGGAAGAAGAGGTGCAGCTAACCAAGGTTGTGCCGTTCCTCGTTGAAGATGAACTGCTGCGGCTCGGTGCCGTCTTCGAGAAGCTGGCCAACTGGCAGCCTTTTTCCGTCACAGATGGACGCCTCGTTACCGGACAGAATCCCGCGTCATCGACCACTACGGCCCAGGCGCTTTTGAAACTTGTGGCTGCGGAAGTAGCGGCTTAGCTTTCTGCGATCCACACCTTTGGCGTAATGGGAGGTGAATCAAACATCGCTAATCGCATCAACGGAACGCCGGCCATGGAATTCTCAAAGGAGGGTAGCGGTATTGGCAACGGCCGATACGAACCACGCTATAGTCGATCGAACTGAAGAGGAGGCGCTGCCAACCGGAGCCCAGGATAAGGCACCGACACGGAGTTGCCGAGTTCGGGCAGATTGCGAGTAATGGAGCGTGCCAAATAAATGAGCACGAATCGTTTTCCGATTTGATCTACGACGAGCAGACTCACCTGGCCGAACATGAGCTGTCTTCCTTCGTCTCTGCCGTGACGAAATTGTATGGTGGAGAGCAGGCCAGGCTCTCGGCGCAGGACTGGCTTGACGAGTACGAGTTAATCGACAGCCCGCCCTTGTCTACAGAGAGAAATTGGCGCACTGTCACGATCGCAGCCTCGGCTCGATTGCCAGATCGATTGAACATCACAGGGAGTCGGTAGACGGCTTCCGCGCGTCGCTTGACATCAAAGTATCGATTAATACCATCGTACAATTGTCGGGCCTTCATGTTTCTGGTCTGATTGAGACTGGTCTATGGCAGCCATCGAAAAGCTTGACAGTCATCACAAGGCCCTTACCCTCAATCTCGACCCGTCTGTTTTCGGCTCCTTTGCCGAAATCGGCGCCGGCCAGGAGGTTGCGCGCTGGTTTTTTATTGTCGGAGGTGCCTCCGGAACCGTTGCCAAGACCATCTCCGCCTATGACAAAGAGGTCAGCGATGATCTTTATGGTACCGGCACGCGCTACGTATCCAGGCCGCGACTGGACGCCATGCTGGATCGCGAATGGACTCAACTCCTCAATCAACTGGCCAAGTCTCGTGGATCACAAACTCGCTTCTTTTCCTTCGTTGATACCGTCTCCGTACGAAACTATGCTGGAACTAATGAACCTCACGGCTGGCTTGGTCTGCGCTTTCAGCAGGAGCCAGGTGGACAGCCCAACGACATACTGCTGCATATCAACATGCGGGATCCTACCAATCTTCTCCAGCAGGAAGCTATTGGCATCCTAGGCGTGAACTTGATTTATGCTGCGTCTTATCAATTGCAGACGACTGAGCACTTCCTTGAGAGTCTGGCGCAGGATGTCGAGAGGCGACTCGAAATTGACTATGTGGACCTGCGTGGGCCTGCCTTCGAGACCTGGGACCAACGCGCGCTTCTGTTGGACCTGGTGTGCAGAGGCGTCGCCGAAGCAGTCTGTTTCCCGTCCAGCGGACTGCCCGTTCCGCCGACGGAAGTCCTCCATAGGAACCCTGTCGTACTCGCACCGGGATATTTCGTACATATGGATCCAAGTCACGCAGAAATCCACACACGAATGTTGGCTTCGGGAATTCGGCAACTTCAGGGAGAGATGGGTGAAGCGAAAACCACGCCGAGGGGATTCTTCTGCCTCACACTTGCGCCGTCCAATACGACAGAGCCGCCTCCGGCAGTCCCCGATCTGCTCCATCGTATCGACACCCTGCGCTCGCATGGCGGGGACGTATTGCTGTTCCGCACGCAAGAACTCTACACGATAACCGATTTCGTGAACCGCTACACAGAGGAGCTTGTGCGCTTCGTTGTAGGTCTATCCGTTGTGATCCGCGCGTTCGAAGACCGCTACAGCAAGCTGCACGGCGGCTTTCTTGAGGCTTTGTCTCGCCTGCTCGCACAAAACATCCGCATCTATGCATATCCGATGACCACGGCGGATCTTAAGGAAGCGATCCAGAGGATTTCCGCTACTGACTGGGAGTGGGACGAGACGGACGGATGGGTGTCCGCCCGCCAGTTACGCCTCCTTCCGCCGCGAGGACACCTATACGATTATGTCCTCGACAGCAACTTCCTCGTTCCGATACAAGGGGCGTGAAGAACACGCACTTTCCTTCTGGGACCTGGAACTCTGCCGGCAATCCGCGCGACATCTCAGGAACAGTTGTATTTGTCCCCATCTGGCCGACCTTCTGCCTGACGGGCGAGGGATACTAATCTGAAAGCTCGCGCCCAAACCTGCTTACTAATATCGCCACTGTAATCGCTATATAGAGAACTCCGGTCACTCCCTCCAATGCCGCCAGCATTCGCGTTTCCCCGCTAACTGGCACTGCGTCGCCATAGCCAACGGTCGAGAGCGTTATCAGGCTGAAATAAAGCAGCTCACTTTGACGATCGGTTGGGTGACTTCCCAACTGGATTGAACCCGGATAAAAAGCATCCATCGCACAATAAATCGCCGCCCATAGCATCCCAAGCAGCAGATAAATGTTGACGGCAGTAAACAGGTGCGCCTGAGTGATCAAACGAGAATTCCTGAGATAGGAGAAAAGCCCGACGGCAGCGAGTGCAAAGAACGCGGCCAGAAATCCCCATCGAATTCCATCGAGCGCCTGGCTGCGGAAGATCTTGCTTGCCACCAGGAAGACGAGACCGCCCAACATCAACAGAACAGACGGCCACATCCACACTCTTATTTGCCACAACATGACCGTGGATAAAACGACTGGAATGAAGGTGAGGACTGCGAACACCGGTCTCCGCCAGTCACTATGGTCCATCGCGGGACTCAACAGGATGACCAGCAGTAAAGACAGGAGCAGCAACAAGTCAGGTCGTGAGTGAAGTTTCGCTTGCATGAACAGACATTAACAACGGGTATTCCGTCGGGTACAAGGAGACCAATCTCTCGGACGATGGTGGGTATTGCTTTGAAAGTAATGGTTCCTCGATCAAAACGATTCACCGCGAATTCAGGATGTTTGAAAACCTTCACGTCCCTTTAGCAACCTGTTGGACACAGTGAGCGAGCATTTCAGCGACAAAAGAATCGCCCCTCTCTGTATTAAACATTGCGTCATACAGGTGGATCTCAGGCCAGTTTAGCTTGAGGTACCTCTTGACGAAAGCGGCGCGATCTTTATCAATTGTGTCGACGTCGGTTATGGCCTTTTCCTGGGGTATTCCCGTAGTGATCAGTCTGTGAATCTTAGAATTGCGCGAAGCGTAGAGGAACGCCCGAAACACATCCTTGCGATTGCGAAGAAAGTATTGCGAACCCCGGCCAACGATTATGCACGGGCCGCCAGAAAGTGCGTGATTGACCACCTGCTCGGAGACGGTGGCGATTCGGCGCGCATCCAGCAATTCCAACCGATCCGTTGGCGGTAGGCCTCCCTCGAATGCTCCTCTGAGAAAAGACTTAAAGACGCGATAAACCTCAGGATCCTTTCTCCATTCCCGCTGCTCGACTGCTTGCGGCGTACTGTGGGTCAGCCGCGCGATTTCCTGAGTTAGTTCATGGTCCCAGAGCTTCCAACCCAGAAGTTCGGCTAGCTTTGCGGCAATCTCCGAACCGCCGCAGCCAAATTCACGTTCGATCGACACGGCTTGAATCATCATGACAATACCTAACCCGCCGCAACCTGGCCGCCCGCCCCTGGATCGTTCTTCTTCAAGAAAAACGCAAGAACAAACATCACGGAGCAGAGAGCGCCCAAGGTCCAAAAGATGTCCATGTAGGACAGTGCCCCGCCTTGTCGATGCACCAATTCGTAGAACCTTGCAACTGCCTGGTTGTGGGCGTCGGCGGCCCGAAGCCCGGAGTGCGCGATTTTTCCGCTCAGTCCATGGAGTGCCGAACGATATTCCGGGGAACCGGGAATGAGGTGGCCGACAAGGATTTGCTGGTGATATTGAGCCCGCCGGACAATCATGGTGGTCACGACGGAAGTTCCAATACTGCCACCGATGTTGCGCATAAAGTTGATGATGCCGGAGACGCTGTTGCCTTTCTCCTCTGGAATGCCGATGTAACCGGCCGCGGTGATGGGGACAAATAGAAATCCAATACCTACAATTTGAGTGACGCGCAGCCACATGGCAAAGCGGAAGCTGACGTACAAATCGATGTGATGCGCGGAATAGAACAGTCCAATGGCCATGCACAGCCATCCCGTCGCGATCAGCCACCTGGCTTGGATCTTGGAGGTAAGCCTTCCGACGATGGGCATCATCACCAGCAAAACAATTCCCCCGCCTGACAGGACGAGACCTGCAAGTTCAGCCGTATAACCCATCAGGGTCTGCAGAAATTCCGGAATTAAGACCAGGGTGCTGAAGAGCATGAAGCCCATCATGAACATCATCAAGTTCGCTGCCGCGAAGTTGAAGCTCTTGAACATGCGGACATCGATGATCGGATCTTTGCGGTACCACTCCCAAATGACCAGCGAAATAAGGCAAATCGTTGCGGTTACGATCAGGGTCGTGATGAAGTGCGAGCCGAACCAATCGTCTTCCTGACCCTTGTCCAACAGTATCTGTAGCGAGCCCACTCCCAGAGCCAAGAAGGATATGCCGATGTAGTCCACCCGGATGCCCCCTCGCTTCAGGCGGCGGAGGAACGGCGGATCTTCGACCAGGACGTGGGTCAAATAGAGCGCGAGCAGCACCGGCGGCAGCGTGATGAAAAATATCCAGCGCCAGGAATAGCTGTCAGTAATCCAGCCTCCGAGCATAGGTCCGACCGTAGGGGCGAGAACTGCCGTAACGCCATAGACGGCAAACGCCTGGCCACGCTGCTCTGGAGGAAACGTATCGTTGAGAATGGCTTGTGCCATCGGTTGCAGTCCACCGCCGCCGATGCCTTGCACAGCTCGAAAAAACAGCAATAGAGGGAGGTTAGGTGCTAAGCCGCAAAGCAGTGAACTCACCGTGAAAATACTGAGCGACAACATGAAATACCGCTTGCGGCCGATCATCTCAGCAAGCCAGCCGCTGATGGGCAGCACGATCGCGTTGGCGGCAAGATACGAAGTCAGTACCCAAGTGCTGTCGTCGTAGCTGGCTCCCAGGCCTCCGGCGATGTAAGGCAAGGCAACGTTGGCAACGCTCGTGTCCAGAACCTCGACAAACGCAGCGATCGACACAGTGGCTGCGATCGCCCAAGGATTCACCCTGGGGCGCCAGACGACCTGCTCCGACGGAAGAGTCAGCGCTGCAGTGCTCATCGCAAGTAAACCGTGGCCTCTACGTTCATCCCGGGACGAAGCTGATGGTCATGATTTTCGTCCGGTTCGAGAACGATCTTTACGGGAACACGCTGGACGATCTTCACGTAATTGCCGGTGGCGTTTTCCGGAGGTAGCAAGCTGAAGATAGGTCCCGTTCCCCCCGCAATGCTGTCCACATGACCGTGGTAGGTGCGGCCGTTGGAGTCGAGGACGACTTCCGCTTTCTGGCCCACGCGCATGTGTTTGAGTTGGGTCTCTTTGAAGTTGGCGGTGATCCACACCTGATCGAGCGGAACCACCGTGAGCATTTGTTCGCCGGGGTCGACATTCAATCCCACCACCACACTCTTTGTGACCTCACCGCTAACCGGAGCAAATATCGTGGTGTATCCCAGGTTGAGCTTCGCCTGGTCGAGCTCGGCCTGCTTCTGCGCGACGTCGGCAACGGCTGAGAGCGCGTGGGCGCGCGTGGAAGCTACCCGTTGCGGTCCGGCCCGGGCGGATTCATTGCGCGCAATCGTTTCGATGAGCCGGCTGCGTGCCTCCGCGACATTTTGTTCAGCAGTCGCCTCGTCCGCTTTGGCAGCGGTTACCGCGGCAGTGTCCGTTTGGGCTGTGGCTACCGCGTAGTCGTAGGTTTGCTTAGGCACTTCGTCTTTGGTCAGCAGAAGGTGGTAACGCTGGACGTCGTCCTGCGCCTTCACGTTTTGCGCCTCGGCTTCCAGAATGCGTGCCTGTGCTGCGGCAACTTGTTTTTCCCCGGCGGCGATTGCGGCTTTAGCGTTTTCGATATCCGAAGAGGTGTACTTCAGCTGGCTGGCGGTGTCTACCGTGCTAATGGGAACATCGATGTTGAGGGCACGAGCGGAGGCCTCTGCGGTTTCGAGGTTCGCTTGCGCTTTCGCTACAGCGACTTGATAATCTTTTGGGTCAATCTCTACGAGTGTCGCGCCTTCCTGCACATACTGGTTGTCTCCCACGTGCACCGCTTGCACATAGCCAGAGATCCGCGCGCTCACCGGGTAGAGGTGAACATCGACTTGCGCATCGTCGGTGCTCTCGAAACCCGAGAAGTAGTGCCACAGAAAGATGCCACCGACAAGAACCACCACTACGGCACCGCCGATAATCCAGCGTTTGTGAGAACGCCGTCTCGGATAGTCGACGTGAGGCGGCGCCGTGGTGGGGTTTTCCATTGCAGTATTGGGCGTTAAGGACGATGAACTTTCCGGACCTTTAGCCGTCTCTTGGTCGGGCATCTTATTGTCCTTTCAAATACAGTGCGTAGTTCGATTCCGCGAAACCGATGGCTCGCGCCAAGGAGACTTTTGCGGTGTTATAGCGGTAGAGGCTGGCGATATACGCGTCGTTGGCGTCCGCGAGGGATTGCTGCGCCTGGACCACTTCGATGTTGTCGGTTACTCCCGAGGCGAAGCGATCACGAGATTGCTGCAGAGTCTCAGTAGCGAGCCGAACGGCATTCTTCTCAACGGACACTTCCTGGGCGGTGTCTTGCAAGTCAAGGAAAGCGTCCCGGACCTCCTGATCGATGCTGGCGCGGAGGTCTTCCAGTCGTTGCTTGGCCCTTGCCAGGAGGGAATCTGCGACAAGGTTATCTCCGTGAACCCTGCCTCCCTGGAAAATGGGGAATCGGAGCACCCCGGCTGCGTTCACTGTGCCATGACTCGACGCGGGATTGGTGCCAATGGCCCCGTAATCCGCAAGTGCCGATAGTTCTGGGTAACGCTCGGCTGAAGCGGCCTTCTTTTGCAACTCAGCAGAACGGACTTGCTCGGTTAGGCTTTTAAAGTCGGCACGGGAGGTATAAGCCTGCTGCAAGGCTTCATCGAGGGTGGAAGTTGTAAGCGGCTGATAAGCGACGTCTGTGGTGATGTCGAACGTCTGACCCGCTGGAAGTCCGATTGCCCGCGCCAGCACCAACTTCTGCTTAGCGAGACTATTCCGCGCGACGATCAACCGCTGTTCGCGTGCTTGAAGCTCAACATCGGACCGCAATACATCAACCGCAGCCGCAAGCCCGGCTTTCTTCTGGTCGGTCGTCTGGTCGAAGAGCACTTTCGCAGTGTCGCGCTGAGCTAAAGCGGACTCGACTTGGGACTGGTCAGCAATAACCAGCAGATAATTTGACACAACTACGAGAACAATCAGCTCGCGGGCGTTCTTATAACTATATTGCGCCGACTTCACTTGCGCAGCGGAAGACCGCGTGCGCTCAATCGACTCCCAATTAAAAACCGATTGGTCAAGGTAAGCACGTGTGTCGAAAACTCCAAACGGACCGGTGACTGGTGGAACGCCGGGGACGGGGATGCTGATGCCTATGGTCGCTCTAATATCAACCTGGCGAACCTCGAAACTAGTAGCGGTGGTCAGATTTGGCAGCAGTGCGCTGAGTGCCTGCCACCGTTCGCCTTGCGCGCCGGAGACTGCGTCGGTCGAGAGCAGGCCCCCGAGATTTTGCCGCAGACCACGAGCTACGGCGTCTTCGAGTGAAAGTTGTAACGGCGTTGAACTGGCTGTGCCCGTGGGGACTCCTCCCAGGTAGGGACTCTGCTGCTGAAAATCCGCGGTGGAAGTATCCCGACCAGACAAGGCAGCGGCACCGTAGGAAACCGTGCGTTGGCTCGTAGCATTCGATTCAGACTGCCCGTAAAGGGGAACTCCTGCGAACAGAGCCAGGAAGAGTGCGATCAGCTTAATGCAGAACTTCGGGTGCTCAGCGGTCAACATCTTCAAAGCTACGAAATTCACAATGCCTTCTTCACCCGCTAGATTGAAAGACAGCGAGTACGATCCCAATTGCTGTTAGCTAACTCGTGCGATAAAACCCGGGACGCCTGTCGTCACTACCGGGTTGAGCCTCTGTCTAGTCTGAATGCGATTGATTTCGTTCAACGCGTCTTCCGGAAGGGCGGAGATGTCAAAATTTTCTCTGGCGCGAGCCGCGGACTTGGGTGTAGTAAGCAAAGCAGTTCCGCGCTGCACCGCCCATGCCAGCAGAACCTGTGCCGGGGTCTTTCCAACTCGTTCGGCGATTGCCGAAATGACTGGATCTTCGAGCAGCCCCGGTTTCATTCCGTGACCCAGTGGGGCGAAAGCCAAAAAAACAACGCCCCTCTTCTTGCAGAATTCCAGAAGCTCCGTTTCCGGCAGATAAGGATGTGACTCCACTTGAACAACCGCTGGCTTGATTCTCGCGGATTCATAGATTGGCAAGAGTTCGTTCAAGGTGATGTCCGACAATCCGATGGCCCGGCACCTGCCGTGGTCAACCAGACTTTCCATAGCTCTCCAGGTATCGAGCAACGTCACTCCGTCGTCGTAAATGACATGGCCGTTTTGATCTCGCGGGTCCTGTTCGTCTCCCGGTTGAAACGCGAACGGAGTGTGAATGAGATAGAGATCCAGATACTCCAGGCGGAGTCTGTTCAGGCTCGCTTCGAAAGCAGGTTCCACGCGCTCGGGCCGATGATTGGAGTTCCACAATTTCGTGGTGACAAAGATGTCTTCACGCGCGATCCTGCCAGCGGCCATTCCTGCCTGCAACGCCTCGCCAACCTCGCTTTCGTTTCCGTATCGCTCCGCGCAATCGAAGTGTCGAAATCCGGCTTCCAGTGCATCTCTGGTCGCGGTGATTGTTTCGGCCGCATCGGGAATCAGGGTGCCAAAGCCGAGTGCGGGGATATCGCCGCTTCCGTTGTTGAGAGGCATTCTCTTCAGCCGAATATCAGAGGATTCAGTCACGGTGATACCTCCGTGTATAGGCTTTGCTCTAATGCGGCCTCAGGCCGGAGTGACAGCGGCACCCGGCAGCGATCCGCACGATTTCGGCTGCAGTGGACATGATCCGCACTGTTGACGGGACGCATCGACTGAACCGTGTATGCCGCGGCCGCAGCACTGATAGGGTGATTAAGCCAGAGGAGCCGGGCTGAATCTATTGGACGAAGGTATCGACCGATACCTTCGTATGGAGGGCGAATACCCGGAAAAATGGCTGAAAGAACCGATCATTCGGATACGGAGGAACCAGGTTATGCCGTTCGGCTTGAAGATCTGATGCAGATAGCTCTCGCTCTGCCGGATGTGTCTGATTTAGGTAGCTTGAATCGGAAAAGGGTTCGCGATTGTTACCAAAGTATCGGTTGGACAATTACGCTCAGGGTAGTGCATCCTTAATACTCCAACGGGGCCCGCCACTTGATATCCAACTCGGAGATACGCCATGAAGAGGGCCACTGCTCCAATTCCTTTTGCTGGCTCGCTGCTAGACGAGACTCGTCATGTCTGCGCTTTCTTTCACAGCGACGACGAAGAATATCGGATTTTGCTCCCATTCATAAAAGACGGCTTCCATTGTGGGCACAAGGCAATCCATGTAGTGAACCCGGATCAGCCTCGGAAACATTTCCAACGCTTGGCTGAGGCAGGGATCGACCCGGTGACCGCGGAACAGAGCGGACAGTTGGAGGTCCGCGTTAACACAGACGTCTACCTTCCGGATGGTCGCTTCGATCCAGATCGCATGATCGCAGTGTTTGAGCAGCTGGCCAGCGGCAACGCCGAGGGAGGATTCCCGCTGAGCCGAATTTGTTGTCGTATGGACTGGGTCGTCGAGGATCGGTCGCATGTCGACGATGTCATTGAGTTCGAGTCGCGTGTGAATGACGTATGGCGCCGCCACGACGATGCAGTCATCTGCACCTACCATCTCGGCAAATTCGGAGGCGACGCGGTGATTGACATCATGCGGACCCATCCCATGGTTATCATCGGCGGCCTCCTTCAACAGAATCCCTTCTTTGTACCCCCGGACGAATTCTTGGGTGAATTTCGTCAACGTCGGGCTCATCGGAGCAATTCCCCCGCCGCTGCCTGACATGAACGCGCAAGTCGAAGATCCGGATCAAGAGGTGAAGCGCCTTCAGCGCTGCATTAATGATCTGGTTAGTCTGCTGGCTCTGCCCGCTGTTTGGAGTGGCAACGAGCCGTCGCAGATTGTCCAAATCCAGCTCGACGCTCTTCTCCGCATGCTTAATCTGGACTTCATCTGTGCGCGATTGAAAGACCCTGTCGACGCTGGTTTGCCGGACATCCTCCGAGTCTCTGACTCGTGCAAACTGAGAATCCCACCGCAAGACATCAGCCGGGCCCTCAATAAATGGTTCGAAGTCGATGGCCAGAAGTCGCTCCCAGCGATCCGGCATCGATTCGGCGACGAAGACATTTCAATCTTCCCCGTACCACTGGGAGTACGCGGTGAGAGCGGCATGATCGTAGTAGGGTCTGGACGAGCGGACTTCCCCAGCCAGACCGAGAGCCTTTTGTTGAGCGTAGCCGCGAATCAGACGTCAATCGGGCTGCGTGAAGCAAAACTCCTAAGTGAACAGAAGCGGATTGCCAGTGAACTCGATCGACGGGTTGCGGAGCGAACCGCGGAACTTGGGGCTGCCAATGAAGAGTTGCGGAAAGAAATTGTTGAGCGAGAGCTGGCAGAAGAAAGACTCCGTCACGAAGAGAAGGAACTGAAGCGCAGTGAAGCGCATAAAGCAGCGATCCTAGACTCATCACCCGATTGCGTCGTAGCGATTGACCACGAAGGGCGCATTACTGAATTCAACCCAGCAGCAGAACAAACCTTCGGTCATCGTCGGAGTGACATGCTGGGCAGGCGTCTTGCTGATGTCATCATCCCGCCTTCGCTCCGCGAGAAACACCGTACGGGGTTTGCCCGCTACCTGGCCACAGGCGACTCGAAAGTATTGGGCCGGCGACTTGAGATGACGGCACTCTGCGCCGATGAGAGAGAAATTCCTGTCGAACTTACGATCACCCGGATTCCGCAAGAGGGGCCCTCGGCCTTTACTGGACACCTTCGCGATATCACCGAGCGCAAGAAAAATGAAGACGCTCTACGTGCGGCTCATGCACAAGTGCTGCGCAGCGAGGAGCGGTGGCGCTCTGTTTTTGAGAACTCCGCCGTAGGCGTAGCCCTCACAGATTTAAATGGCCGCTTTATTGCTACAAATCCCGTCTATCAGAAGATGCTGGGATATATCGAGCAGGAACTACAGTCGCTTACCCTTCTTGATATTACGCATGAGCAGGACCGCGACGCTAACGCGATGTTGATTACGGAACTGCTTGCGGGGGAACGCCGAGAATTTCAGATCGAGAAGCAGTATCGACGCAAAGACGGCACGTCAGTCTGGGTACGGAACAACGTTTCTATCGTGCCGGGTACAGAACGGGTTCCTCGATTCCTAATGACGCTCTCCGAAGACATTACGCAACGCAAACTGTCCGAGGCGGCTCTCGCCAAAGCGAGATCGGAACTCACAAATGTGTCAAGAATCACAACCCTAGGAGTGCTGACCGCCGCTATGGCACACGAAGTCAATCAACCTCTCTCGGGAATCGTTACCAACGCCAGCACTTGCTTGCGGATGCTTTCCGCTGATCCCCCGAATATCGATGGTGCCCTGGAAACTGTCCGCCGTACGATTCGTGATGGCAACCGGGCCTCTGACGTAATCACGCGATTACGCACGCTTTATAACAAGAAAGAACCCTCCCCTGAACGAATGGACCTGAATGAAGCGGCTCGCGAGGTGACCGCATTATCATTGAGTGAGCTCCAGAGAAGCGGTGTGCTACTGCGGTATCAACTGGCGGATGATCTCCCGCCGTTAGTCGCCGACCGCATCCAGCTTCAGCAGGTCATTCTGAACCTGCTTCGAAACGCTGTGGACGCAATGAGCACAATTGGCGATCGTCCGCGAGAGTTGCTCATCAGAACCGATCGGGATGTGGAAAATCGGGTTCGGCTAAGCGTCAAAGACACGGGAGTGGGCTTAACGCCTCAAGCCGCGGAGAAGATCTTCGAAGCGTTCTACACAACCAAAACCGAGGGTATGGGAATCGGACTCTCCATCAGCCGCTCCATCATAGAAGCTCATCAGGGACGTCTCTGGGCAACACCGAATGACGGGCCCGGATCTACATTTTCGTTTGCTATTCCTTGTGTACCTGAGGGCTTCGCTGACGCCCCGCAAAATTGATAGCTGACGGCGGTCGGCATCCGTGCCGAACCAATACCAAAGTACAATGGACGTCCCTCGTGGAATGTCGCATTGTTTCGTCATGGAGTCCCGTAAGGGCAGGGGCGGGAGTGAACGCCCGCTTCTATCCGTTGTTGATGACGATGAGTCGGTACGCGAGTCGTTGCCCGACCTACTTAGGGAATTCGGCTTTGCAGCTCGAGTGTTTTCCTCAGCGGAGGAGTTTCTCTCCTCCGATTGTGTCGATGAGACCAGATGTCTGATTCTCGACATCGCCATGCCGGGCATAAGTGGACCAGAGCTTCACCAGGAGCTAAAGCGTGGCGGACATGAGATCCCTGTCATATTCATCACTGGTCAAAGAGATGAGTCTCTTCGAGTTCGAGTGGTCAAGCAGGGCGCTGCGGGGTTTCTGCTGAAACCCTTTAGTGACGCGGCTCTGCTTGCGGCCATCAAGACGGCGATGCAAACCAATTGATGGCTTCACCAGTCAATCTCCAGGCGAATACAATGAATTCAGCGTGCAGAACTGGTTACGCAATGGGAGCATTACCAATGCCGGCTGCCATGCCCATCGTGTTCATTGTTGATGACGACATCTCTGTGCGCGAGTCTCTGGAACTGCTGATCCAAACCCAAGACTGGCAGCCAGAAACTTTCGCGTCGGCACAAGAATTCCTCGGTAGACCACGAGCGCGTGTTCCGAGCTGTCTCATACTCGACCTCTCTCTTCCTGGACTCGACGGTCTCGAGTTGCAGAAGCGGATTGCGGTTGAACGGACAGATCTGCCAATCATCTTCATTACCGGTTATGGTGATATACCGAAGTCAGTCCGGGCCATGAAGGCAGGGGCTGTCGAATTCCTGACAAAACCGTTCAATGACGAGGTCTTGTTGACCGCCGTCCGGCAAGCGCTTGAAAGAAGTCGCCTCGCTCTCTTACATGACACGGAGGTGCAGAAACTCCGGGACCGGTACGCTTCGCTTACTCCCCGCGAGCGGCAGGTTATGGCGTTGGTCGTCTCTGGGCTCTTGAACAAACAGGTTGGTGGAGAACTCGGCATTAGCGAGATCACGGTAAAGGCACATCGTGGGCAGGTGATGCAGAAGATGAAAGCCGATTCGCTCGCCGAACTGGTAAGAATGGCAGCCAAGCTTCCTATAGCAACACCTTCTGCCGCCTCACCTGCTCCAATCGAGTGAAGATCCGAGTTCTAGCAGCTTCCTCGCAATGGTGCGACTCTTTGTGTCGAGCAGAAGTGGGACCAATAAACCCGATACACCGTGATGTCGATCCAACCCGCTTGGCCACCATGGTTATTGCCGCCGTCGAAAGCGTGCAGGATCAGCCGTCTCACCCTCTATAGGCAAGCCTGGGAATCGGTTCGAGATCATCTATCGGATTTCGTCGAAATAGAAAACGCTCTCGCCAAAGTGCGTCAATTCCCAGAAGCGCGCATCGGATTCATCGCAGCAGGAAGGAGTGGCGGTGTGTTTGGCAACCACTGCTCACTGTGAAGTCCACCGTATCCAGATGCAGGCGGTGCACTCGGGCGTAAAGAGGAAATTCCCACGGAAGTTATTGATTTAATTGGTGGCGGCGGTAGGACTCGAACCTACGACCTACGGATTATGAGACCGTCGCTCTAACCACCTGAGCTACACCGCCAACTACAATCGCGAAACCTGTTCGACCGCCGGGATGCGAGCAGAGAACCTGCTGCGCCGGAGCGCGGCAACATCTAAGCACTCCGTCAAACGAAGGGCCGGACGTGACCGCGTCCAGCCCTGCTTCGATTCTAGAGTTGGCTTCGCAGGCTGTCAAACCCGCCTTAATCAATCGGTCTTACTGACCAACGGGACTAGCTACGATCAATCTCACCCAAACGACAAGCTCATTCCCGAACCATCTGCTCCGCAACTGTAACGCGGGTGGATTTTTTTTTGAGAATGAAATAGCCTACCCCCCTACCCTATATGAACGACAAATTTCCCGAAACCTCGCGCGAAAAACAGAAGCTGCTATACCGGGTCCGGCGCCTGCGCGGACAGTTCGCCGCCGTGGAGCGGGCTTTGACTGCCGATGACGAGTGTGCCGACATCCTAATGCTGCTGGCGGCGATCCGGGGCGGCGTCAACGGCCTCATGGCAGAGATCCTGGAGGACCACATCCGCTTGCACATGATGAATCCCGATCAGAAGCTGGATTCGCCGGAGGAGTTAGGCGAAGACCTGATTGGATTGGTGCGGGCTTACTTGAAGTAGCTGTCTCAAGGACCCCTGCTTCCCCAAAACATTGCATACCCTACCCCGGTATGATATAAGAGATTTTTTCTCGGAGGGCGTGGACTTTAATGTTCCTGTAATCCGAACGTGGGAAACTTCCAGTTCCCGGAGGCGGGAGATTCAGGCCCTTCCTTCGAACCATAGCCTTGGCGAGAACCGGCGCATTTCCCAAGGCAGGAGGAATCCGCCAGGCTTCCCGGCGCAGTACGCACTCCGCCGCGAATCCGCTGCCACCCTCGGACTGAGACCACGGTCACGGATCCGGCGCAAGCGGACCTGCCTAATTGAATTTCAATTTCAAGGCGAAGCAGCTATTCAAATCATTCATGGCCCGACATACCTTCTCGATCCTGCGCTGCTTATGCCTCCTGCTGGCGGCCGCTATGACCATCACCGGCTGGGCCCAGGAGAGTGCTCCTCCCGCTTCGTTACCGGATGCGCCCGATCCTCCCGCTACCTTCTTTGAACATTCGCAGACCTCGAAATGGTGGATTTCCGGACAGGCCAACTTCATCTTTCAGGCGAATGGAAGATTTCTACGCCCAATACAGTGGACCGCATAGTTTCACGTAATACACCGGAAAACGCGCTTTCCCGGGTTCTGACGCTGTTTACCGGCTATGAATTCACGCCCAATTCGCAGGTTTATTTCGATGTGGAAGAGTCGGGCGGCGCGGACTGAGCGCCGCGCTGGGCTTGGCCGGATTCGTGAACCTCGATGTGGTTCGCAATCCTTCCATCGGGCAGGCGCCCTATATCGCACGTCTGTTTTTCCAGCAGATCATTCCTCTCTCGGACGAGAAGATCGAATCGGAGCGTACGCCATTTTCACTGCCCACCGAAGTTCCGGTGAAGCGCCTGGACTTTCGCTTCGGCAAGTTTTCGCTGGCCGATTTCTTCGACAACAATATCGGCGGCACCGACAGCCACTACCAGTTTCTGAACTGGGTCATCGACAACAACGGCGCCTACGACTACGCCGCCGACACCCGCGGCTACACCATTGGAGCGATCTTCGAACTGGAAGAGCGCAACTGGGCCTTACGCTTTGCCGAAACGCTGATGCCGAAGGTGGCCAACGGCCCCGATCTGGATGCCGACGTTGCGCGGGCGCGTGCCGAGAACATTGAACTCGAACTGCGTCCGCAGCTGCTGAAGAACAAGGACACGACGCTCCGCCTCCTGAGCTACGTTAACCACGGCAACATGGGCGACTATGAAGAGGCGGTGAAGCTCTATCTGGACCACGTCACCCCGACGCCCGACATCAGCGCCACCTCCAAGCAAGGCACGATCAAGTACGGATTCGGCATCAACTTCGAGCAGGAGTTCGTTGAACGACGCCTACGCCTTCGGCCGCTGGGGATGGGATGAAGGCCAGCACGAATCGTTCTGCTACACCGAGGACAACGAAGGCGTACGAAGCTGGTGTGTACTCGCGGGCACCAACTGGCATCGCAGCCTGGATCGCGCCGGAGCGGCGTTCGTCTCCAGCGGCCTCTCCAAGGCTCACCAGGCTTATCTGGCATACGGCGGCCTGGGATTCCTGCTGGGCGACGGCGGGCTCGACTACGGCCGCGAGAATATCGAGGAAGTCGTTCTACACCGCGCACGTCTGGCGCGGACTGTTCTTTGCCGGCGACGTGCAGCACATCAACAATCCCGGCATGAACCGCGCCCGCGGTCCGCTTACGGTGCCCGGCATGCGGTTGCACCTGGAGTTCTGAATCAGATGTTAGCGCTTAGCGTTTAGCTGCTCGCATCTCAGACCGCGACTAGACCGCCAGAACCTACGAGCCAACCGCCAAAGAGCCATGTGCGGGAACAACCGTGCCGCCCTGCCTCTGTGAAGGCTCGAAGCGCTGGTAAACTGGAATAGACGATGATCCTCCCGTTCGTTCGCGAATTCTTCGCGGACGTGGAAAATGTACCCGCTTTTGCGCGTGCGATTAGCCCAGACTCAAGGGCGGCGCGGGGCGGATACGTGTCTCCGGACTGACTCCCACCGGCAAAGCTCTGTTCTACTCACTGCTGCAGCGCGCCATCATCGCGGCCACTGGTCGTCATTGTCAGCGACAACCGCGCGGTGGACGAATTGCTGCCCGTGGTGCGCTCGCTGGCCGATCTGACGGGCGCGCTTTCGCCCGACGCCGTGATCGGCCTGCCCGCCTACGACGTGCTGCCCTTCGAGAACCTCTCGCCGCATCCCGAGATTCAGGAAGCCCGCGCCACTGCGCTGTGGAAGATCGCGACCGGCGCGGCCGAAATCGTTATCACGCCGCTGGCCGCCACCGCCATGCGGCTGCGCGAGCGCCGGCTTCTACGCCGACCTGGCGAAGGTCGTGCGTCGCGGCGAGATGATCGACCCCGAGCGCCTGATCGAGCACCTGCGCATCGTCGGCTACAACCAGGTGGATGTGGTCGAGATGCCGGGCGAGTTCGCGCATCGCGGCGGTCTGCTCGATGTTTATCCGCCGGAGCCCGACCGCCCGGTTCGCATCGAGTTCTTCGGCGACGAAGTCGAGTCGATCCGCAAGTTCGATCCGGAGACGCAGCGCTCGGCTGCCGTCACCGACGAAGTCGTGTCTGCTGCCGCTGACCGAAACTCCGGTGGAAGAAGAGACGCTCGCGGCCATCAATGCGCGGCTCACGCGGCGAGCGGCTGGCCGGCAGCGAAGAGATGATCGAGCGAGCGGTGCGCGCCACCGGCGTCGCGGTTTTTCCGGGATGGGAGTTGTATGCGCCCGTCGCCGGCGCGAACGAAACCTTCTTCGACCTGCTGCCCAAGCGCAACCGTCGTTCTCGACGAGCCCGACTGCTCTGAACGAAATCGCACGACGCCTGGTGGACCAAGGTCACCGAGGCGCACGAGCGCAGCCTGGTCGGCAACCTGGTGCGGCCGGACGATCTGTACCTCGCGCCGGAGCAATGGCAGCGAGCGGCTGCAGCAGGCACCGACGATCGCCGTCGAGCAGCTTGGCATCGAGGACAGCGACGAGCGCGAGCACCTGATCGCTGCAAACGCAGCCGACCACGCGCTTCCATGGCTCGGTCGCGGCCATGACCGAAGAAGTGGAGCGCCTGACGCGCGAAGGCAAGCGCGTGATGTTCGCCGTGTCCAGCACCGGCGAAGTCGAGCGCCTGGCCGACGTCTTCAACGAGTACAACCTGTCGTTCCGCATCGGCAGCCGCACTCCCAAGCCCGGCAACGAAGTTTATCGTCGATGAGTCCGACCTACTTCGCCGAAGAGATGGCGGCGACGACCATCGTCAAAGCATACGTGCCCGAAGGCGTGGCGCTGCCGGAAGCGAACCTGGTTCTGTTCGGCGCGCGCGATCTGTTCGATGAAGCCGAAGTTTCGCTGGGCCGCCCGCAGCAAGCAGAAGTCGAAGGTCTCGGCATTTCTCTCCGACTTTCGCGATCTCGCCATCGGCGACTACGTGGTGCACGTCGAGCACGGCATCGGCCAGTACCAGGGACTGAAAGAAATTCCGCAGGAAGACGGCGGCAGCTGCCGAGTTCATGATCCTGGAGTATGCCGAGGGCGCGCGACTTTACGTACCGCTGACCCGCCTGGATCTGGTGCAGAAGTATCGCTCGTCCGAGGGCGTGAAGCCGGTACTGAATCGGCTGGGCACGCAGCAGTGGCAGAAGACCAAAGCGCGCGTGAAGAAGGCCATGAAAGACATGGCCGAGGAGCTGTTGAAGCTTTACGCCGTGCGCAAGACCGCCGAGGGCCACGCCTTCGCGCCCGACAGCGAATGGCAGCGCGAGTTCGAAGACAGCTTCGAGTTCAACGAGACCGAAGACCAGATGAACGCCATCGTCGACGTGAAGCACGACATGGAAGTCGCCCACGCCGATGGACCGCCTGCTGTGCGGCGATGTCGGCTACGGCAAGACGGAAGTCGCCATGCGCGCGGCGTTCAAGGCGGTCAGCGACAATCGCCAGGTCGCGGTGCTGGCGCCCACTACCGTGCTCGCCTTCCAGCACTACAACACCTTCCGCCAGCGCTTCGCGGCGTTTCCCGCTCAAGATCGATATGCTCAGCCGCTTCCGCACGTCCAAGCAGCAGAAGGAAACCATTGCCAAGATTGAAGCCGGGCAGGTTGACATCGTGATCGGCACGCATCGCGTGCTCTCGAAGGATGTGAAGTTCAGCGATCTTGGCCTGGTGATCGTCGACGAAGAGCAGCGCTTTGGCGTGCGCCACAAGGAGCGGCTGAAGCAGCTGCGCAAAGAAGTGGACGTGCTGACCATGTCGGCGACGCCGATTCCGCGCACCCTGCACATGTCGCTGCTCGGCCTGCGCGACATGAGCGTCATCGAGACGCCGCCGAAAGACCGCATGGCGATCCAGACCGTGGTGGCGGCGTGGGATGAGAAGCTGCTGCGCTCGGCCATCGAGAAAGAACTGGAGCGCGGCGGCCAGGTTTACTTCGTGCACAACCGCGTCGAAAGCATCTACGACATCGCCGACAAGATTCGCGAGATGGTGCCGCAGGCGCGCATTCTGGTTGGCCACGGCCAGATGCCGGAGAGCGAACTGGAGCGCATCATGCTGGCCTTCATGCGGCATGAGGCCGACATCCTGCTGGCCACCACGATCATCGAGAACGGGCTCGATATCCCACTCTGCAACACCATCATCATCAATCGCGCCGATCGCCACGGACTGTCGGAGCTGTACCAGTTGCGCGGACGCGTCGGGCGTTCCGATCGGCGCGCGTATGCCTATCTGCTGATTCCTCCGGATCGCGACCTGAGCGACCTGGCGCGACGCCGACTGGCCGCGCTGAAAGAGTTCAGCGACCTGGGCGCGGGCTTCAAGATTGCAGCGCTCGATCTGGAACTGCGCGGCGCGGGCAATCTGCTGGGCGGCGAGCAGAGCGGACACATCGAAGCGGTCGGATTCGAGCTGTACACCACCATGCTGGAGCGCACGGTCCGCGAGCTGAAAGGCGAGGTGACCGGAAGAAACGCCGGAGACGCAGTTGAATCTCGGGCTGAACATCCGCATTCCCGCCGACTACATTCGCGAAGAAAACCAGCGACTGCGCATGTACAAGCGCGTGGCTGGAGTCGAATCGGAGTCGCAACTCGAGGATGTTGCCGGGCGAATTGGGCGACCGCTACGGCACGCCTCCGCCGCCGGTGCGCAACTTGCTGGAGTATGCCGCGCTGAAGCTGCTGTCGCAGCGCATCGGTGTGGCGCAGATCGAGCGGCGGCGCGACGCGGTCAGCATTCGCTTCACGGAAAAGGCCACGGTCGATCCCGAACGCCTGGCGCGCTTTGTCGCCAGCGAAGCCGGGCAGCGCAGTTCACTCCGGCGGGCGTGCTGAAGTTCTCGCTCAAAGAGAAGCAGCCGGAGCAGGTGCTGGTGCGACTGAAGTCGCTGCTGGAACAATTGGCGGGCGAGCAGCAACCGGTCGCTTGAGCTGCGTGCCGCGTACTCCTGATTTCGATCTCAGGAATCGAGGATCTTGATCACATGAATATCTGAGCTCTGCGCTGCTCTCGGCGCTTCTTGTGTTCTGTCGAACTTTCGCCATGAGCTCAGACCTCCAGCGCTACTCAAGCTGGCCGCGAGCAGTCCGCAGATTCCGTGGCTGACTATCGACAAGGCTGGTCGATGACTACTTCGACGGCTACTTTCTCGTTTCATCCTTCCGAAGGCACCGCCGCCGGCTTTCATCAATACGATGCGATGCTGGAGGACTATTCGCCAGAAGTCGCGCGACGCGGAGATCGCATTCCTGACTGCGACAGAAGCAGAAGTTCGGCACCTTCCCGACCGGATCTCTGAATGAAGATCAACGCGCCGATCTGAAGCTCGTCTCGAACGCCATCGATGCGCGCCTGCTGGAGCTGCAGGAGATCCGCAATTGGCAGCGCAATCCCGACATCTATTCCAGCAGCCCCACCTACACCATTTTCATCCTGATGAGCCGCAACTTCGCGCCCGCGGACCGAGCGGCTGAAGTCGGTGATCGCGCGCGAACAGAAGATGCCGGCCAACTTCGCGGCGGCCAAGACCAACCTCAAGAACGTTCCGAAGATCTACACCGAGATCGCCCTGGAGCAGATGCCGGGCATCATCAGCTTCTTCCAGAACGATGTTCCGGCGGCCTTCAAGAGCGTCACCGACCAGAAGCTGCTGGCTGAATTCAAAGCTTCCAACGACAAAGTCATCTCCGAGCTGCAGCGCTATCAGGATTTCCTGAAGAACGACCTGCTGCCCATTTCCAATGGCGACTTCCGCCTCGGCGCCGAGAACTATCGCAAGAAGCTGCTGTACGAAGAGATGGTCGATATCCCGCTCGACCGCCTGCTGCAGATCGGCTATGACGATCTGCACAAGAACCAGGCGGAGCTGAAGCGGGTCGCCGCGCAAATCGACCCCAGCAAAACGCCGGAGCAGATTCTCGACCAACTGGAGCAGGACCATCCCCAGCCCGATCAATTGCTGCAAAGCTTCCGCGACACCTTCAACGGCCTGGTCGGCTTCATCCAGCAGAAGCAGATCATTACGCTTCCGTCGCCGGTCCGGCCCATCGTGGAAGAGACGCCGCCCTTCGGACGCGCCCTGAGTTCGGCCTCGATGGATACGCCCGGGCCTTACGAGAACAAGGCCACGGAAGCCTTACTTCAACGTGACGCTTGCCCGAACCGAACTGGCCGGCGCAGCAGACCAAGGAGTGGATGGAGGGCTTCAATCGCGGCACCATCATCAGCACCGCCGTTCACGAAGCCTATCCCGGACACTACACCCAATTTCTCTGGGTCAAGCAGGCGCCGTCGAAGGTGCGCAAGCTGATCGGCTGCGGCTCCAACTCCGAAGGCTGGGCGCACTACACCGAACAGATGATGCTCGACGAAGGCTATGGCAACGGCGATCCGAAACTGCGCATCGGCCAACTGCAGGACGCGTTGCTGCGTGACGCGCGCTACATTGTCGGCATCCAAATGCACACCGGCAACATGACGCTGGACGCAGGCGACGGATTTCTTCGTCAAGGAAGGACATCAGACTCCGGCGGTAGCCGAGCGCGAGGCCAAGCGCGGCACCTCCGATCCGACGTATCTGGTGTACACGCTGGGCAAGCTGGAAATCATGAAGCTGCGCGCGGACTACAAGCAGAAGATGGGCGACAAGTTCAACCTGGAGCAGTTTCACGACGAATTCATGAAGCAGGGCTATCCGCCAATCAAGATTATTCGCGAGAAGATGCTGGGCAACGACAGCCCGGTGCTGTGAGCCAGCGGTTCGCATTCAGTTTACCGAGCAATTATTGCGCACAGAGGCACTCATGACAAGGCAAAGAAAGTTCGTAAAGCGGTGTTTCCCGCCGCCGGGCTGGGCACGCGGTTTCTGCCGGCGACCAAGGCGCATGCCGAAAGAGATGATGCCGCTGGTCGACAAGCCCATCATTCAGTACGGCGTCGAAGAGGCGCTGGCGTCGGGCTGCGACCAGATCATCATCGTCACCGGCCGCGGCAAGACCGCCATCGAAGACCACTTCGACATCAGCTATGAGCTGGAGAAGACGCTGGAGGAGCGCGGCAAGACCGACCTGCTGGACGCTCGTGCGGCAGATCTCCGACATGACCACATCGCCTATATGCGCCAGAAGGAAGCGATGGGACTGGGCCACGCGGTGCTGATGGCGCGCGAACTGGTCGGCGACGAGCCCTTCGCCGTCATCCTGCCCGACGACATCATCGATGCCGAAGTGCCGTGCCTGAAGCAGATGATCGAGATCTACAACGAGACGGGATGCTCGGTGCTGGCCACGCAGGTGGTCGAGGGCAAGGCGATCTCAGCCTATGGCGTGCTGGACGCGAAGCCGGTTCCGGGCAAGTGGAACGGCCGGCTGTTCGAAGTGCAGGACCTGGTGGAGAAGCCCAAGCTCGAAGACGCTCCGTCGAACCTGGCCATCATCGGCCGCTACATTCTGACGCCCGCAATTTTCGAGATGCTGGCGTCGACCCAGCTCGGCGCGCGGCGGCGAACTGCAACTGACCGACGGCCTGAAGCAGCTGCTGAAGAAAGAGAAGATTTACGGCTACACCTTCGAAGGCAAGCGTCACGATGCCGGCGACAAGCTGGGCTTCCTGAAGGCCACGGTCGAGTTCGCGCTCAAGCGCGAGGACCTGGGCGGCGACTTTCGCGAGTATCTGAAGACGCTGAAGCTGTAGTCGCTGGGCCGCGGAATAACCGCGACTTGCGAGCATCTTTTCGCCGAAATTGTCTTGTCAGTTACGAGCGAGGCTTTAACCCGCGAGGAATCTGCTTTCCTCGGACAGACCGAAAAAGCAGATCCCTCGCTTCGCTCGTGATGACAAAGCGTGCTGCTGGTCGAGCGAATGGCGTTTCGTGCTCGCCACAGCTGCTTAAGCCTTGTGGCTCTCTTTCAGCTTGCGTCGACTTCGCTTCCACGCCTTTGGCCAGCTTCTCTTTGTGAGCCTCGAGCTTCTTCGCCACGGCCTCGTCGTACAAGCCGATCATCTGCGCGGCGAGAATGCCGGCATTGGTAGCGCCCGGCTTGCCGATGGCGACTGTCGCCACGGGAATTCCGGCCGGCATCTGCACCATCGCCAGCAGTGAGTCGAGGCCGAGCAGCGCGGTGGAAGGAATGGGCACGGCGATGACCGGCAGCGTGGTTTCGGCGGCGATGACGCCGGCCAGATGAGCTGCTCCGCCCGCGCCGGCGATGACAACCTTTACGCCGCGCGCCTTTCAGCCCGCGCGAATATTCGCTGGTACGGGCCGGCGAGCGGTGCGCCGAGGTGATGTCGATTTCGTAAGGAATACCAAATTCGGCCAGCGCCTTCGCAGCCTCGTTCATGATGTCGAGGTCGGAGTCGCTGCCCATAACGATGGAGACGAGAGGAGTGTTGTTCATAATGTTGTTCATCCAAATGAAAACGGTGCCTTCGCTAAAGGTACCTGGGATTTTGCAAACTGATCGTTTTACGTATCAACAAGCTTAATACGTTGCAAACGGAGACTTCTGTGCCGCCGGCTAAATCCAGCTCGCCCCATAATAAGCGGCTTGGACGCTGGCCTGAAGGCCAGCTCTACCCGAATAACTGCGATCCAGCGCGGAGCTATTTCCCCGCCCGCAGATGTTTCAGCCCGCGCGCGGCGATGTCTTTGCGATAGTGCATGCCGTCGAAGCGGATCTTCATCACCGCGTCGTAGGCGCGCTCGACCGCGTCGGGCAAATCTTTTCCGCGCGCGGTGACGCCCAGCACGCGGCCGCCCGAGGTGTAGTAGGTGTTGTCGCGGCGATTGGTCCCGGCGTGAAACACCTTCACTCCATACATGCGGTCGGCATCTTCGATGCCAGCAATCGGCTTGCCTGCCTCGAATCCGCCGGGATATCCGCCGGACGCCATCACCACGCAGACCGCGGGATCGGCTGACCAGCGAAAGTCGCCGTCGCTGACCCGCCCGGCGATCGACGCCTCCATCGCTTCCAGCAGATCGCTCTCCATGCGCATCATGATGGGCTGCGTCTCCGGATCGCCGAAGCGGCAATTGAACTCCAGCACCATCGGCCCGCGCGCCGTCATCATGATGCCGCAATACAGGATGCCCTTGTACTCGGCGCCCTCGGCGCGCATGCCCGCAATCACCGGCCGCGCGATGTGAGTCACCAGCCACTCGCGCATCTGCGCGTCGACGATCTGGTCGGTGGAATAGGCGCCCATGCCGCCGGTGTTCGGTCCCTGATCGTTGTCGAAGACGCGCTTGTGGTCCTGCGTCGCGACCAGCGGAACGACGCGCTCGCCATCGCTCATCACCAGGAACGACAGCTCCTCGCCCTTCAAGACACTCTTCCAGCACCACCCGCGAGCCGGCCTCACCCAGCATCTTGCCGGTCAGCATCTCTTCCGCGGTGCGCTGCGCCTCGTCTTTGGATTGCGCGATGACGACGCCCTTGCCGGCAGCCAGTCCGTCGGCCTTCACCACGATCGGCGTGTGAAAAAGCTTCAACGCCTCGCGCACTTCGTTCCTTGGTGGTGCAGACGGAATACTTCGCGGTCGGAATATGGTGCCGCTGCATGAACTCCTTGGCGAAGCTCTTGCTCGATTCCAGCTGGGCCGCGGCGCGCGTCGGGCCGAAGATCGGCCAGCCGCGCCTCTGAAATTCGTCGACCACGCCGAGGGTCAGCGGCAGCTCGGGACCAACGACGGTCAGATCAGGATTCAGCTGGTTGGCGAGTTGCACCAGCGAGTCGATGCTCTTCAGATCGGCAGCGACACACTCGGCGTCGGCGGCGATGCCGCCGTTGCCCGGCGCGCAATACAGCTTCTTGATGCGCGGCGACTGCCGCAGCTTCCACACCATCGCGTGTTCGCGACCACCGCTACCGAGGACAAGCACCTTCATAGGAGAGATCTGCAGCCTGCGACGCGACTGCGAAAGATAAGAGACTGGCGCATCGAGCGGATGTCAGAACAGAGCGAAAGAAAGAGCAGGTGCGTCGCCGCAGCGATATCAAACGCACGGAGAAATGCTCTCAGCCCGTTGAGACTTGGAGAACTCGGTTTAGCTTTCCGTCGACTTAAGACACATAGTTGGCGGAAAGACCTTCCACAGCGACGATAAGTCACGATACGTTAGGACGATCTGCGAAGTCAGCAAGCTCTGTGCTAAAGGCAGACTAGTAGCGTTCAGCATGTGCCTCTGTGGTGAATCCTCTTGCATTTCGCCGTTAACCAGCGTTAACTAGAATTTGTCAATCGCATGATTACGGTTTCCAAAGAAGACTATCTCAAAGCCATCCTCGAAGCTGAATGCGAGGGCGAGCAGGTGATTGCGGCGCGCCTGGCGCATTGGCTCGTCGGTGTCCGCGCCGGCCGTGACCATGGCTCTGCGCCGGCTCAAGCGCGACGGACTGGTTTCCGTCCGCCAGGATGGCCGGGTGCAGCTCACCGCCGAAGGCCGCAAGATCGCGCGGCAGACTCGCGATTCGCCATCACCTGATCGAGCGCATGCTGCACGAGGTCTTCGGCATGGCCTGGTACAAGGTGCATGACGAAGCCGAACGACTGGAACATGCTGTTTCCAGCGACTTCGAGGCCCTGCTTTCCGAAAAGCTCGGCAGCGCAAGGCCCGTGCCCGCACGGCAACTCGCCGACGCCCGAGCGGCCCAACGCAAGCGCAAACGCGGACTGTTGCTGCTTTCCGAGGCCGCAGCCCGGCGGCCGCTACGCGGTGCAGAGCGTCTATGAGCGCGATCGCAAGCTGCTGGAATTCTTCGAGAATAAAGGCTATACGTCCAGGATCAGACTGAAAGTCCGAGCCAGAAACTACGATGGCACGCTGTCGCTTGCGATTGAGAAGAAAAGTGTCGAGCTTGGGCGGTCCGGCGGCAGAGAAAATCTGGGTTCTGCCAAGACACAATAACCTGTCTTCATGAATATTAACCTCAGTTAACTCCTCATGATATATTCCTGTTAATGGATTGGGTGAGGAACAGCGTCGCGTTCGAATCCAGGTTCCACAAATTCCGCTGACATGAGCGATTCGACCTCGAGACCCGGCGGCGATCCGTCGGCAAGATCACTGCGCCGCCACGATGGCGGTGCCTGTCTCCGGGACCATCGCTCCCTCGAAGGCATGCACAGCACCGTCGCCGTGCCGCACACCGAGGCCGGCTTCTGGGAGCAGTGGCGGGCGTTCGTCGGGCCGGCCATTCTGGTCAGCGTCGGCTACATGGACCCCGGCAACTGGGGCACCGACCTGCAAGGCGGCGCGCAATTCAAGTACGGGCTGCTGTGGGTGGTCGGGCTGGCCAGCCTGATGGCCATTTTCATGCAGGTCATCTCGGCGCGACTGGGCGTGGTGACCGGCAAAGACCTGGCGCAGTGCTGCCGCGACTGGTATCCGCGCTGGACGCGCTGGCCCAACTGGCTGATGAGCGAAGTGGCCATCGGCGCCTGCGACCTGGCCGAGGTGCTGGGCAGCGCCGTTGCCCTCAATCTGCTCTTCCACATTCCGCTGTTTTGGGCGGTCATCATCACCGGCCTGGACGTGCTGCTGCTGCTGGCGTTGCAGCGCTTTGGCATGCGCACGATCGAGGCCGTGGTGGTGCTGCTGATCGCGACCATCGCGGTCTGCTACTTCATCGAGATTTTCGTGCTGCCGCAGACGCAGCCGAGCTTCCTGGAGATGGGCCGGGCGCTGTTCTCGCCGCATTTCGGCCAGGCCGGGAATGTTGTACGTCGCCATCGGCATCATTGGCGCGACGGTGATGCCGCACAATCTGTATCTGCACTCCGCCCTGGTGCAGAGCCGCAAGCTGCAAAAGGATGAGCGCCTCGATTCGCCGCGCCATCACGCTTCAACACCATCGATTCGGCGGTCGCGCTGACCATCGCGTTCTTCGTCAATGCCGCCATTCTGGTGCTGGCGGCAACTGGTATTTTTCGGCAAGGACAGCGTCACCGTCGCCGGGCGGCAGGTGGTGATGCGTTCAGCGCCGAATAGCGACTGGATTCGGGTGGCTTATCTGACCCTGGCGCCGCTGCTGGGCACGGCGCTCGCCAGCACACTGTTTGCGGTCGCGCTTGCTGGCCAGCGGCCAGAGCAGCACCATCACCGGCACACTCGCCGGGCAGGTGGTGATGGAAGGCTTCATGCGCTGGCGCATCCAGCCCTGGGTGCGGCGGCTGATCACGCGCACCTGGCGATTCTGCCGGCGGTGCTGATCATCGGCCTGCGCGGCGACAGCAGTGTCACCGACCTGTTGACTCTCAGCCAGGTGGTGCTGGCGTTGCAGCTTCCGTTCGCCATGTTTCCCCTGCTGCACTTCACCAGTTCCCGCAAGCGAATGGGGTACGTGGAGGAACGGCTGGTTTCTGCTGATTGCGGGATGGGCCAGTGCTATCCTGATCACCGCCATGGACATCTACGGCCTGCCGGATTCGCTCGAACGGCGTGGCAGGTCATTACCGGGTTCTGATATCCCGGACGAAAGCAGATCGACATGTACGACACCATTCTTTGACGCTGGACGGCACGCCGACGCGACCGCGCCATCATCGAACACGTCAAACAGCTGGCCAAGCTGGCGCACAGCCGCCTGGTCTTGCTGCACGTGGCCGACGGCTGGGCGGCGCAGGACCTACGGCCCCGACGCCGTCAGCCCCGAGATCACCGAGAGATACCGCCTATCTGGAAAATGTCCGGAAGGAGTTTGAAGCTGCGGGCATTCCCGCCGAGGTCGGACTGGCCTATGGCGATCCCGCTCAGCGAGATCATCAAGTGGGTGAAGCAGAAAGGCTGCGACCTGGTGGCGATGAGCACCCACGGCCACCGCTTTCTCGCCGACCTGTTTCTGGGTACGACGGCGACCAGGTACAGCACAACATCAGCGTGCCGGTGCTGCTGCTGAGGGCGAAGTAGTCAGTTGTCGGATATAAGTCGTCCGCGAGGCTGGCGGCACGCTTCGGCAACGGAGATTGCGCCACCATTCGGTTGAAAGTGTCGGTGACCGGCAATTTCGAGTGGTTGCGCTCAGATCAGACCGGAGTAAACTAACAGCATGGCAAATAAGAACGCACCAAAACGCGAAGCCAAGAAGCCCAAGAAAAAAACCAAGTAGCGCGGGAATAGTTCTCATCGCGCCGATGACAATCGCCGTCGTATCGGATTTCCCGACGACGGCCTAATGTATCTATCCAATCTTTCCGTGCGGATTCGCTCGCCAGGAATACAGTTCTAAGAAATGGCCGGCATGGGATCCGCGAAATGTGAAGAGTGCAGCCGGCGACACCTCTACATCGGCTTGAGGCGCCCTTCTTCATTCGCCCCTATCCATTCCATCCTTCGCGATTTAAGATAATTAGTTCCGCTTTGCTGGAATCCGCGCCCTCTCCTAAACTCCTCAATATACGTATAGAAGGGACTCATCCATGAACAGCTTTGGCAGTCGTTCCATCCTTCGCGTGGGCAAGCGCGAATTTGAAATCTACCGTCTCGACGCGCTGGAGAAGCAGGGCTGCGCGGCTGAACATCTGCCGTTCTCGCTCCGCATTCTGCTGGAAAACCTGCTGCGCCGCGAAGACGGCAAAGCCGTGAAGGCCGACGACATTCGCGCGCTTACCTCGTGGAACGGCAAGATCGGTCCCGTCGCAGGAAATCGCGTTCATGCCCAGCCGCGTGCTGCTGCAGGATTTCACCGGCGTGCCCGCGGTGGTCGATCTCGCCGCCATGCGCGATGCCATGAAGGCGCTGGGCGGCGATCCCAGGCTGATCAATCCGCTGCAACCCGCGGAGCTGGTGATCGATCACTCCGTGCAGGTCGATGAGTTCGGCACGCCGCAGGCGTTTCAGCTCAATGCCGAGCTGGAATTTCAGCGCAACAAAGAACGCTACGCCTTCCTGCGCTGGGGACAGACGGCGTTCAAGAACTTCGCCATCGTTCCGCCCGACACCGGCATCGTTCACCAGATCAATCTGGAGTACCTGGCGCGCGTGGTCTTCGTCGGCGCGAACGGCGAGACCGGCAAGCCGCTGGCCTATCCCGACACGCTGGTCGGCACCGACTCGCACACCACGATGATCAACGGCCTCGGCGTGCTCGGCTGGGGCGTCGGCGGAATCGAAGCCGAAGCTGCCATGCTGGGACAGCCGGTTTCGATGCTGATCCCGCAGGTCGTCGGCTTCCGCCTGAAGAACCAGTTGCGCGAAGGCTCGACCGCAACCGACCTCGTGCTGACCGTCACCGAGATGCTGCGCAAGAAGGGCGTCGTCGGCAAGTTCGTCGAGTTCTTTGGCCCCGGCCTGCACAACCTGCCGCTCGCCGATCGCGCCACCATCAGCAACATGGCGCCCGAGTACGGCGCGACCTGCGGCATCTTCCCGGTCGATGAAGAGACGCTGCGCTACCTGCGGCTCAGCGGACGCAGCGAAGAACAGATTCGCCTGGTCGAGGCGTACTACAAAGAGCAGGGCCTGTTCCACACCGCCGACACGCCGGAAGCCGAATACACCGACGTGCTCGAACTCGATCTCTCAACCGTCGAGCCGAGCATTGCCGGGCCCGAAGCGTCCGCAGGATCGCGTGGCGCTCTCCGCAGCCGCGCAGTCGTTCGAGCAGGCGCTGCCCAGCCTGCTGAAGCCCGGCCAGCACGTTCCTCCCAAGCAGGAAGCGCGCTGGGAGGGCGAAGGCGGACATCCCGCGGGCATGGATTCGCAGCAGGACGTCGTCGAGGAGCACGTCAAGCTGGACAAGGCGCTGAATCACGGCAGCGTGGTGATCGCCGCCATCACCAGCTGCACCAACACGTCGAATCCCTCCGTGCTGGTCGCCGCGGGATTGCTGGCGAAGAAAGCCGTCGAGAAAGGACTGACCGTTCCGGCGTGGGTGAAGACCTCGCTCGCGCCCGGATCGATGGTCGTGACCGAATACCTCACGCGCTCCGGCCTGATGCCGTATCTCGAGAAGCTGAAGTTCAATCGTCGTGGGCTACGGCTGCACCACCTGCATCGGCAACTCCGGCCCGCTGCCGCAGGAAGTCTCGAATGTCTCACCGACAAAGACCTGGTGGTCGCGTCGGTGCTCAGCGGCAATCGCAACTTCGAAGGCCGCATCAACTCCGAAGTGCGCGCGAACTACCTGATGTCGCCGCCGCTGGTCGTGGCTTACGCGCTGGCCGGCCGCATCGATCTCGACATGTATAAGGAGCCGCTGGGCTACAGCAAGAACGGCAAGCGCACGCCGGTGTTCCTGAAAGACATTTGGCCGACGGCGAAGGAAGTGGACGACGTCGTGCGGCAAGTACATCACCGGCGATCTGTTCCAGAAGACGTTACAGCGACGTTTTCAAGGGCGACGAGCGCTGGCGCGGACTGGACGTTCCCGAAGGCGAGACCTTCGCGTGGGACGACAGCTCGACCTATGTCAAGAATCCGCCGTACTTCGAGAACATGCCGGCGAAGCCCGCTGCCGGTGAAGGATATCGCCGGAGCGCGCGTGCTCTGCTATCTCGGCAACAGCGTGACCACCGATCACATTTCGCCGGCGGGCTCCATCAAGCCGAACAGTCCGGCGGGACAGTACCTCATCGCGCACGGCGTGAAGCCGGTGGACTTCAACTCCTACGGATCGCGGCGCGGCAATCACGAAGTCATGATGCGCGGAACGTTCGCCAATGTGCGCCTGCGCAACAAGCTCACGCCGCATCGCGAAGGCGCTTACACGCGTCACCTGCCCGATGGCGAAGAGATGTCCATCTTCGACGCGTCGGAGAAATATCGCGCCGCGGGAACGCCGCTGATGGTGCTGGCCGGCAAGGAGTACGGCTCAGGCTCGTCGCGCGACTGGGCGGCCAAGGGGCCGCGGCTGCTCGGCGTTCGCGCCGTGCTGGCCGAGAGCTTCGAGCGCATCCATCGCTCGAACCTGGTCGGCATGGGCATCCTGCCGCTGCAGTTCCTGGACGAAGAAAGCGCCGAGACCCACGGCCTGACCGGCGAAGAGACGTTCGACATCGTGGGACTGACGGATGTGCTGGAGAACTTCGCGCCCGGCAAGACGGTGAAAGGTGCGCGCCACCAAGGCCAGACGGCACCGTCACCGAGTTTCGACGCAGTCGTGCGCATCGATACCCCGCAGGAAGTGCTGTACTACAAGCACGGCGGAATCCTGCAGTACGTGCTGCGGCAGTTAATTGGTAAGGCGTAACGATTAGCTACGGGTTGGCTTGGTCGATGTGGGCGGAGCAATCTGCCCACATTTCTTTGTCTGCGCGCTACTATCTTGGATCATGCTTTCGCTGCACCAGAATGAGCAAACGCAGGAGCGTCCACGAGGTGTTATCGCGATCGTCGTGGTTTGCGCCTTGCTGGCGGCGCTTGCGCTAGCTTACGCAGGCTGTTGGCCGCTGGTCTGCATTCCGCTTTCCGCGGGAGCGTTCCTACTCGGAGGAGGAATCGAGCAACTTGGCCCGGTCGCTTTTCTCCTCTATGGCGTGGTTCTGTCGGTGCTGAGCCTGGCGCTGTGGCAAAGATGGAAGGGCGCTCGGCGAGTAGCTATCGTATTAGCAGCCGCCGGCATCGCCATGGCAGTTCCGGCTGTTTCCAGCGCTGTCATGGATGAGCGTAGCTTCGCCATCGCACGCGAAGGATTACAGATCATAGTGCGGGTGGTCGCGATTTATTATCTCAGCCAGGAACCGGTAAGGGAGTGGTTCGCGCAACGATGAAATTCGAGTTGCGGTTTGGCCCGGCAAACGACGATACTGCTCAGACGTGACCGCGCAACTCGTACGTTGTCCGGTCATGCAGGCACTTTGATTTCGGCGTCGAGGAGGGTCTCCTATGTTCAAAGGCTTTCGCGATTTCGTTCTGCGCGGCAACGTGGTCGATCTGGCGGTCGGTGTGGTCATCGGCGCCGCCTTTGGCACCGTGGTCAGCGCTTTCGTTAAGGACCTGCTAACCCCACTGATCGCGGCCTTGGTCAAGAAACCGGACTTTTCCGGATTCTCCTTCGAGTTGAATGGATCAAAGTTCCTCTACGGCGACTTCATTAACGCAATCATCTCGTTCCTGCTGATCGCGGCTGCTGTGTATTACTTCGTGGTGCTTCCGGTGAATCACCTGATGAAACGCTTCGAGAAGCAGGCGTTGCCCGACAAGAAGAAATGTCCCGAATGCCAGAGCGACATTCCCGTCGAAGCCAAGCGTTGCGCCTTCTGCACGCAGCCAGTGGCTAGTTGAAGTTGCCGACTATATTGCCGTGTGCTCCTTCAGATGGGAAGCGGTGAGGCAACGATCGCGTAGATGCTTTTTCTGCCAAAAAGTGTAGCCGAACCATGCGCCGAAAAACATTGTCAGTAACCCCACTGCCATGATTATGCTGGACAACCTGCTGATTCCCGTTATGCGCGACACGATGTAGAAATCACCACAAACGCCCAGCGCCAGAAACACCATCGCCCACAGCAGCGCTTGGCCCGTAATGTGGTGCAGCATCTCGCTGTCTTCGCCCTGTTCGACGATCCGGTGGTAGGCTGCGGGCATGATCAACAGGATGGTGCAGATGGCGACTGAAGTCAGGCTAGCCAGGTGTAACAGCTTCCAGACTTGCGGAATCTTGTAGAACGCTGTCATCCACATGATGATCAACTGAAAGCCTAAGAGCGCCTGCGCGCCGGGTAGCACGACGCGGCACTCGATGAGAACCTGCTTCACGCGCGTCGAAAGATCGGTTTCCTGTTCCTCGTTCATGTCAATCTCTCTTAATGGATCGATGATGGCGTAAAGGTGAAGCCTGCCTAGCTTTCGACGTCGCACCACGAGTTCCATTCCGTACCAGCACAGCAGCGTCACTGCCAAAAGCAGCCCGGCCAGAATGCCTGAGGCCTTGTTGTCCAAAACCCAACGAGCGCCGAGAAAGAAGCTCAGACCCATGGCTAGCGCAAACGGCAACAGACCTGTGGAGACCGTCACAGTCGCCAGGCGATGCAATCTCGCGGTGTTGCGTCCATGCAGTACGATCTGGTGATAAGGTGCGGGAATCATCAGCACACCCAAGCCAACCAGCATCAGTGCCAGAGAGGCCAGTTGTATTTGTTGGGTGTGGGGCGCCATCTTTTCGAAGCCCGGTTCGAAGAAAGAGCGGAAGTCGAACCCGATCAGAATCTGGATTCCGAGTACCAGAATCCTGGTTTCATTCAGCACGTTTTCGATCTTGTCTTTGAGCTTCGCCATGGCCTGCACGTTTACGAAATTGTGACTAATTCCACTAGGATTCACGGCCTCCCGTGCGGAGTTGTGCGGTTATCCTGTCCGTTCGGGGAACCGCTAAGCCAACCGATTGTTTTTAAAGCACTTAGCCCTAATGATGGGTATCGAAAAGAGGGCTACTCTGTGCTAGAATAAATGCAGGTCGTTGCGTACTTAAGTCATTGAAATTTCTATAGATACGGGGATGCGCAAGCGTCACTCCTGGCTCGCGCTGCGACCTCCGCAAGTAACGGCAATCAGCCCGCGATAATGGTTGCCAATTGAATGGAGCAGGATGGCCGCGAAAGATTCCCAAACCGCCGCTGCGGCGGCTTCGCAAACTAAGCCACTCGAAATCGAGAACGAAAGTCTTCCTGCGAACCAGGGGAAGAACGGCAACGGCAGTCTGACGGCGACTACAACGCCGATTCCATCAAGGTGCTCGGCGGCATGGAAGCGGTGCGCAAGCGTCCCGCCATGTACATCGGATCGACCGGCGAGATGGGACTGCATCATCTCGTCTACGAAGTCGTCGACAACTCCGTGGACGAAGCGCTGGCCGGATTTGCCGATCGCATCGACGTCACCATTCACATCGACAATTCCATCACGGTAGTCGATAACGGCCGCGGCATTCCTATCGACGAGATGGATGTGGATGGCGAGCGCCTGCCCGCAGCACAGGTCGTGATGACCGTGCTGCATGCGGGCGGCAAGTTCGACAGCTCGACCTACAAAGTTTCCGGCGGACTGCACGGCGTCGGTGTCTCCTGCGTGAACGCGCTCAGCCATCTGCTCGAGCTCGAAATCTGGCGCGATGGGTCAGTGTGGGAGCAGACGTATTCCAAGGGCGAGCCGACCTCCAAGCTGAAGAAGACGGGCACCACCAAGAAGCGCGGCACCAAGGTTCACTTCGTTCCCGACACAGGAAATCTTCACCGTCACCGAGTACAACTACGACACGCTGGCGCAGCGTCTGCGCGAGCTGGCCTTCCTCAACAAGGGCCTGCTGATCACGCTCGACCGACGAGCGCACCACCGATCCAAAGACCGGCGAGCCGAAGAAGGCCGAGTTCAAGTACAACGGCGGCATCGCGGAGTTCATCAAGCACCTGAACCGCGGCAAGAGCGTGCTGCACGACAAGCCGATCTACATGGAAGCCGAGCGCGACGGCGTGGCCATGGAAATCGCGCTGCAATACAACGACGGCTACTCGGAAACGGTGTTCAGCTTCGCCAACAACATCAACACCGTCGATGGCGGCTCGCATCTGTCGGGCTTCCGCACCTCGCTGACGCGCACCATCAACTACGCCGGCCAGCAGCTGGGCTGTTCAAAGACGTGAAAGAGAACCTGACCGGCGACGACGTTCGCGAAGGCCTGGTCGCCGTGGTCAGCGTGAAGCTGTCGCAGCCGCAGTTCGAAGGACAGACCAAGGGCAAGCTCAACTCCGATATCGCCGGAACGGTGCAGGCGTTCGTGAACGAGCGCCTGGGCGCATTCTTCGATCAGAATCCGCCGGTCGCGAAGAAGATCATCAACAAAGCCATCGAAGCGGCGCGCGCGCGCGAAGCGGCGCGCAAGGCTCGCGATCTTACGCGCCGCAAGGGCGCGCTCGACGGCGGCGGCCTGCCGGGCAAGCTGGCCGACTGCTCCGAACGCCAGCCGGACCGCTGCGAAGTGTACCTGGTCGAGGGCGAGAGCGCAGGCGGCACCGCCAAGCAGGGACGCGATCGCCGCTTCCAGGCGATCCTGCCGCTGAAGGGCAAGATCCTCAACGTCGAGAAAGCGCGCTACGACAAGATGCTGGGCCACGAAGAAATTCGCGCCATGATTACGGCGCTGGGCACCGGCATCGGCAAAGACGATTTCGATGTTTCGAAGCTGCGCTACGGCAAGATCATCCTGATGACCGACGCCGACGTGGACGGCTCGCACATTCGCACGCTGCTGCTGACGTTCTTCTTCCGCCACATGCAGGAGCTGATCAAGCGCGGCAACGTTTACATCGCGCAGCCGCCGCTGTATCGCATCAAGAAGGGCAAGTTCGAGCAGTACATCAAGAACGACGCCGAGTTCGTGAAGGTGATGGTGAAGCGCGCCGCCGACGGCATCGTGGTGCGCTACGGCGAAGGCGCAGCCGCGCTGGAAGGCGCGCCGCTGACCAAGTTCATGACCACGCTGAACGACTACATCGGCTTCTTCGACAAGGTCAACAAGCGCATTCGCGACGAGAAGATCACCGAACTGCTGCCCAAGGCCGACCTGGTCAAGCGCGTCGACTTCGAGGGCGACAGCAAGAAGCCGCCGAAGAAGATCGCTGCGCTGGAGAAAGCGCTGAAGGCGATCGCCAAAGAGCGCGACATCAAGTCAGTGAGTCCCGCGCTTCGAAGAAGAGCACAGCCTGTGGGAGCTGACGTTCGTCAACTCGCAGGGCGCCGAGCACGTCATCAACTGGGAGCTGGCGTCGACGCCCGAGTACCGGCAGATGATGTCGAAGTACAAGCAGATCGAGCAGTACATGCAGCCGCCGTACTTCATCGAAGCGGTGAAGAAAGACGGCTGGCAGCTGGCAAGGAAGAACTGAGCGACGCCGAGCGTGCCGATCAGGAGAAAGTCGAGCAGAAGAGTCCCAAGGCGTCAAAGAAGAAGACCGAGCGAGACGGTGGAGAAGGGCTCGCCGCGCGAACTGTTCGACTACGTGCTCAACGAAGGCCGCAAGGACTACACCATCCAGCGCTACAAAGGCCTGGGCGAGATGAGCTCGCAGCAGCTGTGGGAGACCACCATGGATCCCGAGCGCCGCACGCTGCTGTCGGTGAAGCTGGAAGACATGACCGAGACGGAAACCATCTTCACCACGCTGATGGGCGAAGACGTCGAGGCGCGCCGCAAGTTCATCGAAGACAACGCGCTGGATGTGAAGAACCTGGATATCTAAAATGCGATGAAATATCTTGCGGTGAAGGGACGCGCCATTGCGTCCCTTCTTTTGTTGTGTGGCAACGTTCGCTTCTCCCCACCTGCCGTGTTACAACAAAAGCATTCATGTCCATCTCCGCCCTGCCGATCCCGTATTGGTGCGCCGCAGTTGGTCGCGCTGGTTTTGCTTCTGGTCTTCGCTCTGCAATGTGTCTGGTTCATGGCCCATGAGCCCCTGTCGGCGATGGAGGGCGTGTACATCGAATCCGGGCTGCTGCATCTCGAGGGCTACGCCAGCGCCAACACCACCGAGCACACCGCGCTGGTGCCGCTGCTGGCCGGGGTCGCTGCCAGCGTCAGCGGCGCGGAGAAGCACGTCACCGCAGCTCAACAACTATCGCTTTGCCATGCGGCTGCCATTCCTGATGGTCGGGCTTGCTGCTGGGCGCATCGCTGTGGTATGTCGCGCGGCGGCTCTACGGCAACATCGGCGGATATCGTCGCGCTCGGCCTTTATTGCTTTTCGCCGATGGCGATCGGCTCGGCCAGCCAGATTGGGCCGGCCATCGTGGGCGCCTGGGGAGGCTTCGGCCTGATCTTCACCAGCATCGCCGTCGCGCACACGCTGTACGCGCCGCGCGAAGTCGTGCTGTGGAACTGGCGGCGCATTCTGCTGCATGGGCCTTTCCATCGCGATCTGCGTTGGCGCGCAGTTTTCGTTCTGGGTGTTGCTGCTGCCGGCGCTGCTGTTCATGCTTGTGGGTGGGACATGTGCGGCCATGGGCCGCGCTGGTCGATCTTCGCCGCCGCCTGCGTTGTTGGACTGCGTGCTTGCTGTCGGCGCTCTACGGCTTTCGCCCGGTGGTCTTCGCCATGGCGCTGCGCGAGTGCCGATTGGCTGGAGGTCGCTTCCCGCAGTCTTTTCGCAGCCGGGAATATCCTGCGCTGCTATCGACATTCTTTCTGCAGAACGGACTTGGGACTGCTGCATCCTGATGGCCGGTCACCTTGGTCACGTTTGTGGTCTGGAAGCGGACCCGGTTTTTCGGAACGGCTGCGCCGCTGATCGTCGGTGTTACTGCTCTTCGCCTTGGCTCTACGCATGCACTTTTCGGCCGTTCCTTTCTGGTTCCTGGCATTGCCGTTCCTGATGCTGTTTATGGCTGGGGTTTCGGCCGACTTGCTGGAGAGCCGCTACGCCCTGGCTGCCAACGCCGTCATCTTGGGAGTGCTGATCGCCAACGCGATGATTGACGTTTATGGGCTGCTCAACCTAACTTCTCGCACCCGATAAAAACTTTGCGGCATCTAAAGGGTTGGAATAAACTGAAGGGCCATGCGGGGCGCCAGCCAATCGTAACGGCAGGTCAGAGCAAGAGAGTCATTGCCAAGCTTGGGTCTAGTTCTCGCCTTGTTGATCGTCATGGCGTTGCCGTCAGCGGCACAGGTTCACGGGCGCGCCGCCTTCCACGAATCAGGTTGGCGGTCATTTCCTGGCTCCGGCTCCCAGTGTTACCTCCATCGGCGGACCACGTCATTTGCCGCCGCCTCTGCCCAGCGTGACATCCATTCCGAATTACGGTTACCGGTATCACAACGGCAATTTCAACGGGCGCTATGGCAGCCGGGGCTACCGGAACGGAGGATGGGCCTACGCCGTTCCGTATTACTATCCGCTGAACGATGCCGGCGCTTATGGCTATGACTATGTGGGCGGAGGCGATGGTCCCGATCTTTACTCCGGCCCTCCCCTCGGTCCCGATCAGAATCCGCACATCGTGGTCGAGCAGCCTCCGTCGAGGCCGTACAATGCTCCTGAACAGCAGGCTTATGCTGCTCCGCCTAGCCTGCCGCCGGATCCCCCGGTTGAGGCCAAGCCGGGCGAGCCTACCGTGTTGGTCTTCCGCGACGGTCATCAGCAGGAGGTAACGAACTACGCCATCATGGGCGATACGGTCTACGTGTTTGACAAGGGGCACAAGAAGATTGCGCTTGCCGACCTCGATGTCCCGGCTACCGTCAAGGCCAACGATGACCGTGGCCTGGAATTCAACGTGCCGGCGCCGCCCGCGCAAAAGAAGAACTCACCTGTTCCGCAAACCACTACTCCGGACCAGCACACCACCGCTCCTGCCAGCATCGCCTCGGCAATGCCGTAAGCTGCTTCTATCTCCGCCAATTCCTTCGAAAGATCGCTCTGGCTGACGGGCTGCGACGTTTGAACTCGGCTGCTTTTTCATGCAGATTAGGCTGCAGATGCAGGTTTCGAGGCTCAAAGAGCGGCTTCAAATCCGGCCTGCTCATGCTATAATCATATGTGCTCCTCAGTAAGGTAATCTCCTGAATTTGCAATGACTTGCGCGCGGTCCGACGGCCAATCCGCGAAGCCGAATTTGCGCCTGCAATCGGAGCCTGCAGCAGTCTTTGTTGCGCACTGTACGCAAGAAGTAAATGAGTAGAGCGCGCCCGAAGTTTTTAGGAAGGAACCAACCGCTAAAAGCTAATAAGCGATAGCGGACGGCTGATAGCGAAATCATGGCAGACGATCCAAACCAGCAACTACCACTCGACAACATTGGCCCTGGCGCGGCCAACGTGCAGCCCGTCAACATTGAAGACGAGATGCGGCGTTCGTATCTCGACTATTCGATGTCGGTCATCATCGGGCGCGCGCTGCCCGATATACGCGACGGCCTGAAGCCGGTGCATCGCCGCATTCTGTATGCCATGCACGACATGGGCGTGCTGCACAACCGCAAGCACATGAAGTGCGCCGGCGTCGTCGGCGAGTGTTTGAAGAAGTATCATCCGCATGGCGACAGCGCCGTTTATGACGCGATGGTGCGCCTGGCGCAGCCCTGGAGCTTGCGCTATCCGCTGATCGATGGCCAGGGCAACTTTGGCTCGGTCGACGGCGATCCGCCCGCAGCCTACCGGTATACCGAGTCGCGCCTGACCGAAATTGCCGAAGAGTTGCTGGCCGACATCGACAAAGACACGGTCGACTTCGTCGCCAACTTCGACGACACCACGGTCGAGCCCGTCGTGTTCTGCCGACGCGAATTCCCAACCTGCTGGTCAACGGTTCGAACGGCATCGCGGTCGGCATGGCCACCAACATCCCGCCGCACAACCTGACCGAGATCGTCGACGCCTGCATCACGCTGGTGAACAATCCTCACGCCACGCTGGCCGACATGCTGAAGTTCGTGCAAGGTCCCGACTTCCCCACCGGCGGATTTATTCACGGCCGCAGCGGCATCACCGAGGCCTATCGCACCGGCCGCGGTCGCTTCATGATGCGCGCCAAGGCCGCCATCGAACACGTCACCAAAGACAAAGACGCGATCGTCGTCACCGAGATTCCTTACCAGGTCAACAAGTCGAACCTGATCAAGCGCATTGCCGAACTGGTGAACAACAAGGTCATCGACGAGATCAGCGACGTGCGCGACGAGAGCGATCGCGACGGCATGCGCATCGTCATCGAGCTGAAGCGCGGATGCGAGCCGCAGATCGTGCTCAACCAGCTCTTCAAGCACACCTCGATGCAGGAAAGCTTCAGCATGATCTTTCTGGCGGTGGTCAACGGCCAGCCGAAAGAAATGGGCCTGGTGCAGGCCATCCAGCACTTCGTCGATCATCGCATCGACGTGGTGCGGCGGCGCACCGCCTACCTGCTGATGAAGGCGCGCGAGCGCGAGCACGTGTTCGAAGGCTACCAGGTTGCGCTAGATCGCGTGGACGACGTCATCCGCATCATTCGCGGCAGCGAGAACCGCGCCGAAGCCCGCACCAACCTGGTCGAGTATTTCTCCGGCAAGACGGTCAGCGTCTCCGAAGGAAAAGGAACGCAGGCAAAGCCGGCTACGCTGAAAGGCGTTGTGCCGACGACGCTTACGCGTCCGTTCGACGCTGTGCAAGCCGACGCGATCCTGGAATTGCAACTGCACCGCCTGACTCGGCTATCGATCGACGAAATCCTGAAAGAGTTGGCGCGAGGTTCGCGGGCGCATTACCGAGTACGAATCCATTCTCGGCAGCGAGAAGAAACTGCGCGGCGTGATCGTCAAGGAACTGGAAGAAATCAAGAAGAAGTACGGCGACGAGCGCCGCACCATCATTCAGGACGAAGCCGCCGAGATTAGCCTGGAAGACCTGATCGCCGACGAACAGGTTGCGGTGACGGTGAGCCACTCCGGCTACCTGAAGCGCACGCCGATCTCGACCTATCGCCAGCAACGCCGTGGCGGCACCGGCCGCAAGGGCATGAGCACGCGCGAGGAGGATTTCGTCGAGCAGCTGTTCGTCGCCTCCACCCACGATTACATTCTGGTCTTCACCAACAAAGGACGCGTGTACTGGCTGAAGGTCTATGAGGTTCCGGAGCTGAGCGCCGCAGGCAAGGGCAAAGCCATCGCCAACCTGGTGTCGCTGCAACCGGGCGAGAACGGTGCGGGCGCTGGCTCACCGATTCGCGACCTGGAAGAGGAAAGCCGTTACGTCTTCTTCGCCACCCGCAACGGCACGGTCAAGAAGACGCCGCTGAAAGACTTCAGCAACGTTCGCTCGCATCGGCATCAATGCCATCGGCATCGAGGAAGAGGACGAGTTAGTCGCGGCCAACTGCACCGACGGCAACCAGATCATCTTCCTCGCGACCCACGATGGGCAAGGCAATCCGCTTCGAAGAGGACGAGGTGCGGCCCATGGGACGCCAGCCTACGGCGTGCGCGGCATGAACCTGGACCGCGGCGACTATATTGTCGGCATGGCGGTCACCCCGAAGGAGCGCAAGAAGGTCAAGGACGAGCGAGGCCGAGTCGAACCTGATCCTGTCGGTCACCGAGGCACGGCTACGGCAAGCGCACCGACGTGGACGAGTATCGTCTGCAGACGCGCGGCGGCAAGGGCGTGATCAACGTCAAGACCACGGCGCGCAACGGCAAGGTCGTATCGATCATGCTGGTGAACGAGAAGTCGGAGGTGATGGTGATCAGCCAGTTCGGCAAGATCATCCGCATCGACACCAAGAACATTCGCGAGGCCGGACGCTCGACGCAGGGCGTACGCCTGCTGCATCTGGAAGAAGGCGACCGGTTAGCAGCGGCCTCGGTCATCCCGCCGGAAGAAGCCGTGGAGAACGGCAACGGCGAGACGCGGCATGCTGGTGCAGTAAAACGCGCAGAGCCTTGAACTCAGAGTGTCCCCATCCAACCTTCTTTTGCTTGGATGGGGTTTTTATTGAATCACTTGGACGCGTCCGACATTCGAGTTCACGCGCTCTGGGCCTTCTCCTTCCAGAACTTCATCTCGTCGGCTGAGGGGCCGTACATTCCGGGGATCTCGATTTCGTTCAGCCGCAGATAAACACCGAGTTGGGCCCGATGATGGATCATGTGACTTATCACCATGCTGCGATAGCAGACAGCCCGCGGCATAGAGAAGATGGTGTCGCCCTTGGTGTTCTTCAGGCTCCAGATCACGCCGAACGATTCGTCGGTCGCGGCCGCGAACGCCTCGCGTCCAGCCTTGGAATTCTGGTCAAACTTGTCGAGCACCTCTTTACGCGTCTTCGGGTCGAAGGGCACGAAGTGTTCCATATCGAGTTCGAGAACTTCTTTGGTGAAGGTCTCTTTTGTCCATCCCGGCAGCTCGGCGACATGGCCTGCCAGCCGGCAAAACGGCATCGACTTCTCGTGCGGCTTGTAATCGGGAATATTCTCCGGGAGGCGCTCCAACAGTTTGCGAGTGCTCGCCATTTCCTGGTCGAATTCGGGAAGTAGCATGTCTCGAATGGGCATATAAGGCTCCTGCCGCGGTAGCGGCGACCGGGATAGAATAACACGAACATAAAGCGAAAATACAACGATCGCGCAATTCGTCGCGACTTACTAAGTCTCATCTTTGCAATAAGATAAATTGGATGTTAAAGACCCGGCCGTGCTTGACTTTGAAAAAGATCCAGACGCTTCCCACAAGGGATGAAACTCCCAATGAGCTGAGTCCCGGAGCACAACCGCAGATCCCTCCGCTCGGACTGAAGCCCTCGGTCAAGATGACAACGGCACGCGATTAACTTGTCAGTCGGCGCGGGCGCGGCCCATCCAAGAGTGTGCTTTCTCAGTGGCGTGATTCAGATGTGCAGCGAGACTCGGGAAACGCGTTGTGAGTTTAGACAGAAGGTTACGCGCCCAGATGTACTCTCCCGAGAGAACCAGAAGACCTATCGCAAGGAACAGCAGACCGGGAAGAATCGGCACGACGAAACCGGCGATCCCCAGCAGGACGAATCCCCAGCCTATCGCCAGCACCAGCCATCGTTTGTGCATGCGGTTCAATCGCCAGTCCTTCCTCATCTACAGTATCGGCACAACACGCTCACCGCTGGACTAATTTCTTCACTTGCCCTCCATTGGGGGGCAGCATCCGACGCATTTCGTAGACGGTGCGTTTGAAGACTGGGTGCCGCACGTCGGGCGCGATTTCCGTCAAGGGCTCCAGGACAAACCGCCGCTGATGCATGGCGGGATGCGGCACGTCGAGTTGCGGGGTGTTGATCACGGAATTCCCGAACAGCAGGATATCGATGTCGATGGTTCGCGGACCCTTGGGCTGCAGCCGCCGACGGCCCATCTGCTGTTCGATGCCCAGCACCTTCGCCAGAAAAAGTTTTGGCATGAGGTGCGTGCGCAGCGCCACGGCACAGTTCAGAAACCACGGCTGGGCAGTAAAGTCCACCGGCTCGGTCTCGTAAACGGATGACACGGCAACGACCGTGCCCAACTCGGCGAGCCTCTCGATGGCGGTACGGAGGTTGGTCTCGCGGTCGCCGACGTTCGAGCCTAACGACAGATAGACGATTTTCTCCACGCCTTCATGTTAGCGCGAGAGAAGCTGGTGCATAATGACGCACGAGGTACGTAGGACTTTACGATGTGAGGGTTAGTCAGCTACGGCCAAATGTTCGGTGGGCCAATCGGCAACCGCAGCTTCGTCCAGCGTGATCTCTTCAGCGTAACTCTGATCGCGCAGAATGCGGGAGACGATGGCGGTGTGCAGAGCATGTCCGGCGCGATCCGCTTTCACATAGCCGAGAATCCGCCTGCCGAAGAGCGCCAGGTCGCCGATAAGGTCAAGTACCTTGTGGCGAACGAATTCGTCTGGGTAGCGCAACGGAGGATTGTCGATTCCATCGCGCGTCAGCACCACGCAGTTCTCGCGTGAGGCGCCGCGAATCAATCCCATATTCAACATGGCCTGCTGCTGTTCGATGAAACCAAAAGTGCGCGCCGAAGCGATATCGGTTACATAGCTGCCGTTGGAAAGCTCAACCTGAAAGCGTTCGCTGCCGATCAGGGGATGCGGGAAGTCGATGGCGTAGCTGACCGAGTAACGTTCCGCGGGATAGACGCCGATGAACTTGTCGCCCTCCTGCAATTCGTAAGGCCGCAGGATCTTGAGATAAACACGCTTGCGGCGCTGTTGGCGTAGACCGGCGCTGGTCAGCATTTCGATGAATGGCATGGCGCTGCCGTCGAGTATGGGGACCTCAAGGTTGTCGAGCTCGACGATGGCGTTGTCGACGCCCATTCCGATGAAGGCTGACAGCAGGTGCTCAGTAGTTGAGATGAGCACGCCCTTTTTCATCAAGCTAGTGGCATAGCTGACGCGGGCCACGTTGCGGCTAACAGCCTCGACCTCAAATCCCTCAAGATCGGTGCGGCGAAAAACAATTCCTGTGCCGGGAGCAGCAGGCACGATTCGCAGATGAACCGGGGCTCCGCTGTGCAGGCCGACTCCGCTACAGTCGGCAGGCTTCCGAATTGTTCGTTCGTAAATCAATAGTTGACAGTTAACAGTAACGCTCACAATAGATTACAGGGCTGCAGTCATTCCGGGATGTTGTATTTTGACCACAATCAGTGTCGAATCTCCATCGTTAGATATGGCGTTCCGCTACTGCTAAGTTTTAACACCTTTGCAACCAGAGCCTTAGATGGGAATCTCCCAAATTGGCACGGCACGCGATCAGGGTTACTGATTGATTACCCGCAAACAAATCCTCGCTACCGGACACGATCATCGCGTCGGTTCGCGCAACGCCGACAACCACTAACAACTCGTAAGATGCCGATCCTGTGACCAGCGAGAGCCGGACAGCTCGCATCGTCGTTTTCTCCCTGTCCCACTCGAGCAAACCGGCGTGTTGTTGACGCAGGCTCAACTTCATGAGAACTCTGGACTTTCCCCAGACTCTGCGTAGAATGCTCATTTCCGGTTGCTTTCTTAATCCCGTCATTTCTTAGCGCCCGGAGTGCTGCATAGGTTGAGCAGGAGGCCCCATGATTATCGGTGTTCCCCGCGAAAGTTTTCCGGGGGAGCGGCGCGTAGCCCTCGTGCCTGCGGTGGTTCCGAGTTTGGCGAAAGCAGGTCTGGAAGTCGTCGTCGAGGCGGGAGCTGGTGTCGAAGCCGGCTATCCCGATGCGGAGTATGTCAACAAGGGCGCCAAGGTTCTGGCTAGCCGTGGCGACGTGTTCAGCACCGCCGACGTGATCGTGCAAGTGCTCTCTTATGGCTCCAACGATCAGACCGGCAAGGCCGACCTTGCCCTGTTGCGCCGCGGCCAAGCGCTCATCGGCTTTCTGCGGCCGCTCGGTGACGTTCACACTCTGGAAGAAATTGCGGCAACCGGCGTGACCTCTTTTTCCGTCGAGTTGATGCCTCGCATCACTCGCGCGCAGAGCATGGATGCGCTCTCGTCGATGGGAACTATTTGCGGCTACAAAGCCGTGCTGGTCGCGTCGGACAAACTGCCTCGCATCTTCCCCATGTTGACCACTGCGGCAGGCACCATTACGCCTTCGCGAGTGTTAGTGATCGGCGCTGGCGTCGCGGGATTGCAAGCCATTGCCACCGCGCGAAGACTGGGCGCAGTCGTTTCCGCTTACGATCTGCGGCCTGCGGTTAAGGAACAGGTGCAGAGCCTGGGCGGACGTTTCGTCGAACTCCCTATCGAGGCAACCGATGCGCAAGACGCCGGCGGTTACGCCAAAGCTCAGGACGAGACGTTCTACCAAAAGCAGCGCGAGTTGCTGGGCAAGGTCGTCGCCGAAAGCGATGTCGTGATCACCACCGCTGTTGTGCCTGGCAAGAAATCGCCGGTGCTGGTGACCAAGGAAATGGTCGGCGGCATGGCGCTGGGCTCGGTGATCGTCGACCTCGCAGCCGAACGCGGCGGCAACTGCGAGTTGACCCGAACTGGAGAGATCATTGTCGTACACGGAGTCACCATTGTCGGCGCTATTAATCTGGCCAGCGCTGTTCCGTATCATGCCAGCCAGATGTATGCCAAGAACCTGACCAACTTCCTGGTGCACTTGGTCAAGGATGGCAAGCTGCAACTCAACCTTGACGACGAAATTACCCGCAGCACGTTGGTCACGCAGGGTGGCGAAATCGTGAATCCGCGAGTGCGGGAGTTCTTCGCATTGCCTGCCTTAGCCTCTCAAGCGAAGGAGGGAATTTAGTGGTTACGAACGACCTGCTTAGCAGCCTCTACGTTTTCATTCTGGCGGCATTCATCGGCTTTGAGGTGATTCGCCGCGTCTCACCCTTGCTACACACGCCGCTCATGTCGCTGACCAACGCATTAGACGCCATTGCCGTGGTTGGCGCCATCATCCTGGCGGGCGAGCACAAGTCAAACCTCGCCGCCATCCTGGGTACCATCGCCATTGTCGCGGCTACCAGCAATATCGTTGGTGGCTTCATCATTACCGACCGCATGCTCAAGATGTTCAAATCCAGCCGGACGCAGAAACCATGATCCCTGGCACGCTGACGATTGAGATCACCTACATTATTGCGGTCATCCTCTTCATCCTTTCGCTGAAGTGGTTGAGTTCTCCGGCAACCGCGCGCCACGGTGTTTGGGCGGGCGAAGTGGGCATGGTGTTGGCCATCGCCGGCACGCTGCTCTATCACGGCATCGTCGACTACAAGTGGATCGCGATTGCCTTGGTGTTGGGAGCGATCATCGGCGTTCCACTGGGCAACGTGCAGATGACCGCCGTGCCTCAGCGAACCGCGCTCAGCCACGCATTCGGCGCTCTTTGCGTAACTCTTGTCGGCACGGCCGAGTTCTATCTGCGGGCGCCTCATGTGCAACCTTTCATGATGTCGGTGCTGTCGCTGGAAGTCATCCTCGGCGGCCTGACGATCACCGGCAGTTTGATGGCTGCGGGCAAATTGCAAGAGGTCTTGCCCCAGCGGCCCATCACTTATAAGGGACAGAACTTCGTTAATCTCGGCATGCTGCTGGTGGCGATCGGCATCGCGGTGAAGCTGGTGATCGATCCTTCGGCGATGCATCTCTATCCTTTCATGGTGGGCATCGCGTTGGTGTTTGGCGTGATGATGATCGTCCCTATCGGCGGCGCTGACATGCCAACCGTGATCTCGCTGCTGAATTCCTATGCCGGACTTTCGGCCGCGGCCATGGGCTTCGTGCTCAACAGCAAACTGCTGATTGTGGCCGGCTCGCTCGACGGAGCCTCGGGATTCATCCTGTCGGTCAACATGTCGAAGGCGATGAATCGCTCCTTCACCAACGTGTTGTTTGGCGCCTTCGGACAAGTGCAGGCCGCGGCTCCCGGAGCGGTGGAGACACGCAGCGTGCGCAGTGCCACTCCCGAAGAAGCGGCGTCAATTCTCTCGGCTGCGAACAAGGTGGTCATCGTACCTGGCTACGGAATGGCGGTCGCCCAGGCCCAACACAAAGTCCGCGAACTCTATGACGCCCTCACCAAGCGCGGAGTCGATGTGAAGTTCGGCATTCATCCGGTCGCGGGCCGCATGCCCGGACATATGAACGTGCTGCTGGCCGAAGCCGACATCCCTTACGACAAGCTGCTCGATATGGACGATGTCAATGGCGATATGCCGCAGACTGATGTTGCCCTAGTGATCGGCGCCAACGACGTCACCAATCCGGCGGCCCGGACCGATGCCAGCAGCCCCATCTTCGGCATGCCCATTCTCGATGTCGACAAAGCTCGTACGGTGATGGTGATCAAGCGCAGCATGAGTCCAGGATTCGCCGGCATCGACAACCCGCTCTACTACCTCGACAACACTCTGATGTTGTTTGGCGATGCCAAAGCATTCGTGAACTCGATTGTGCGCGAATTGACCGGCGGAGGCGGAGGTCACGGATAACCGATTTCCGGCGGCTCTTCACTTCGTGGGCGTTTGCAAGCGCGCGTTGTGAGGAGCTTTTCCGCGGTACCCCCTCCCCCTACTGGTCCGTAAAATTTGAAAACACAGGGAGCCCTCCGCAAAATCTTCAAACGAAACAACTTATAGCTAAAATCTTGATTCGCCTAGACTTACATTCCGCAAAATCACGGATTATTCGAGAAAGCCGTCCCGTTTCGGGACCCTGGCCGATCACTCGTGGTTCAGGGTCAATTGGCCTCCGTTTCCTTCGGGCAAATTTTCAAAGATCTCTTTCGCTCATCCGGAATACTCGATCGAGCGGTTGGGCACTTGTCCCAACATAATTAGTCTCCGAAACTCCTACCTATCTCGCAATAACAATCTTCCCGGTCATCGTTACGAAGGTGCCATACGGTTCCCAAATTGAGACTCTCTATGTTTCTACTTGCACAATCGTCGCCGGTTAGACACTGAAACGCGAGCGGAATGCCGAGCACAATGTTCCCGTAAACAGTCGCGTGAACCATGAGCTTCGAGCGGAACTTTTCTTGGCTTACCGTCGTAAGATTGGATGGGACCAAGTTATGCTGACATTTCTTCTGTGGTGCATTCTGCTGATTTTCTGCTGGCCGCTGGCACTGATGTTCCTGGTGCTCTATCCCATTGTATGGCTATTGCTGTTGCCGTTCAGGCTTTTGGGAATTGCCGTGGAAGGAGTGCTGGAACTGGTGAAGGCGATCATCTTTCTGCCCGCGCGAATTCTGCGTGGCCCACGTCGCGCCTGGTAACCAACCTTCGCCGCCGGTTTCATTTTCGAGCATCGCGGTTATGTTCTGAAGCTGCGCTTGGAATTGCCTTCGCTTCACCCGGTTGAAATCGGGACCTTTTTTCGAAGTGTGAAGAAATTGTGACAGACACCCTCAGCCTCGTATTAGAGTGTTGTCTGCTATTTTGGAGAATCTGCGTGTCACATTTTTGCTTTTGCCGTCGAGCTGTTGCGCCTCTTTTCGTCGCTCTTTCTCTCGTTCTAGCCACTGCGGTTTATGCCCAGAATTCACCCGGCCCGCAGCCGGCGCCGCTCCCTCCGCCCATCGTCGCCCCCGCTGACATCCCGTATCCCGGCACGATTTCGCTGATGGTCGATCTCACGAACGTCAACGACCGCATCTTGAACGTGCAGGAAACGATTCCGGTGAAGCCCGGCAAGATCACTCTGCTCTACCCGGAATGGCTTCCGGGCACGCACTCGCCGTCGAATCCCGTGGAAAATATGGCCGGCTTGGTAGTCACGGCGAATGGCAAGCGCATTGATTGGGTGCGCGATCGGGTGAAGATGCACGCCTTTCACATCGATGTGCCGCAAGGTGTAACCACGCTGGAAGTGAACTTCCAATACCTGGCGGCGATGTCGCCAAAACAGAGCCGCATCTCATCCAAGTTCGCCGACCTCACCTGGAACAGCGTGCTTGTCTATCCTGCGGGATACTTTTCGCGGCGCATATCAATTTCGCCCTCGCTGCGCTTGCCCGACGGCTGGAAATTTGCCAGCGCGCTGGAAACGCAATCGCAGGATGGAAGCCTGGTTCATTTCAAAGACACGACGCTGAACACGCTGATCGACTCGCCGCTGTACGCCGGAGTCAACTTCAAGCGCGTCGATCTGTCCTCCGGCCCAGACAATCCGGTGTACCTGGACGTCTTTGCCGATAAGCCTGCCGACCTGGAGATCACGCCGGAAGAATTGCAATTTCACAAGAATCTGGTGATCGAAGCGCAGAAGCTTTTCAACTCCCATCACTACGGTCACTACGATTTTCTGTTTTCAGTCAGCGACACGGTCAGCGGCAAAGGTCTGGAGCATCATCAGTCGAGCGAAGACGGCGCCCGGGCCAACTACTTTACCGACTGGGCGGCAGGAGTTGGCGGTCGCGCGCTTCTGCCGCACGAATACACGCATTCCTGGAACGGCAAGTTTCGCCGGCCGGCGGATCTGTGGACGCCGAACTTCAATGTGCCGATGCAGAACGATCTGCTGTGGGTTTATGAAGGCCTGACCGACTACTACGGCAACGTGCTGACGGCGCGTTCAGGAATGCGTACTCCAGAGCAAGCACGCGACATGTTCGCGCACACCGCTGCGAGTTTCGAAGTCAGCCCGGGACGCACCTGGCGTTCCCTGGACGACACCACCAATCAGCCCATCATCTCGTCTCATGGCGCCTCGCCGGAGACCTGGCCAAGCTGGCAGCGTTCTTACGACTACTACCCGGAGTCCGACCTCATCTGGCTCGATGCCGACACGAAAATCCGCGAGTTGAGCGGGGGAACGAAGTCGCTCGACGATTTCGCCAAGCTCTTCTTCGGGATCGATAACGGCAGCTACATCACCAAGACCTATACCTTCGACGACCTGGTTACGGCGCTTGAACACGGTGCAGCCCTACGATTGGGCAGGCTTCCTGCGCACCCGAGTTTACGAGGTCGCCCCGCAGGTTCCGGAGAATGGGATCACGCAAGGCGGCTACCGGCTGGTCTACAACGACAACGAACCCGAATGGATGAAACACGGCGGCGATCCTTCTCGCCCCGTCAGCTTCGCCACCTCGCTGGGATTTTCGGTGAATGGAGATGGCAATCTTTCAGGCGTGTGGTGGGACAGTCTGGCGTTTAAGGCAGGCATCACTCCCGACATGCACCTGGAAGCTGTGAACGATCAGAAGTTCAGCATCGCAATCTTGCACGACGCCATTCTCGCCGCGGAAAAGACGCAAGGCGCCGATCAAGCTTCTGCTGAAGCGCGAGGACGAGTTCATAACCGTACCCTGGATTACTACGGCGGTATGCGCTACCCGCACTTGGAAAGAGTTGAGGCGACGCCGGATCGCCTCGACCAGATACTTGAGCCATCGAAGTAGCCGAACAATATAGTTAGACCTGGCAAGGTCATCTTGCCAGGTCGATGGCTCGCCGACTCCGAACCAATCAGCAGGGTATAAGCTATCCCACCTTTACTTCAGACTTCTCCTCCTGCGCGGTGGGGAATTTGCGATGCTCCACGCCCGTGTAGATCTGCCGTGGACGTGCGATCTTCTGCTCCGGATCCTGCACCATTTCGTTCCATTGTGCCAGCCAGCCGGCCGCGCGCGGAATGGCAAACAGCACGGTGAACATGTCCGGCAGGAAGCCCATGGCCTGGTAGATGATTCCGGAATAGAAATCGACATTGGGATAGAGCTTGCGGGTTACGAAGTAGTCATCCTGCAACGCGATGCGCTCCAGCTCCAGCGCGATATCGAGGCGGGCATTGCGGCCGGTGACCTCGAACACTTCGTCAGCAACCTGTTTGATGATGCGGGCGCGCGGATCGTAATTCTTGTAAACCCGGTGTCCGAACCCCATCAGCTTCAGCTCGCCTTCTTTCACCCGCTTGATGTAAGCAGGGATGTTTTTCACCGAGCCGATTTCATCCAGCATGCGAAGCACTTCTTCGTTGGCTCCGCCATGCAGCGGACCGGCAAGCGCCGCCGCCGCCCCCGCCATCGAGAGATAGGGATCGGTCTGCGCACTGCCGATCACTCGCATCGTGGTAGAACTGCAATTCTGTTCGTGATCGGCATGAGAATAAAGAGCACGTCGAGCGCCTTGGCAATCACTGGACTGGCCACGTACTTCGGCTCCGTCATCCTCCACAGCATGTTCATGAAGTTTTCGGTGTAGCTGAGATCGTTGTCGGGATATACATAAGGATGCCCCCGGCGGTGGCGATAGGAATATGCCGCCAGAGTCGCCATCTTTGCCACCAGGCGGACGATCTGCTTCTGCCGGTTCTCCGGGTCGTGAATGTCCTTGGCCTCGGGATAAACGGTGGAGAGGGCCGCCAGCGTGCTCACCAGGATCCCCATGGGATGGGCATCGTAGCGGAACCCATCAATAAAGTGT